>NZ_JBMHMF010000001.1:0-4800000 GCF_049179075.1 Solwaraspora sp. WMMB335 | reverse complement strand
CAGCCCTCGAAGCCCTCCGAGCAGCCACCGGCCGGTGCCGGCCGGGAGCACCGGTCGGGCCGCCAGGATTGGCTCAACTGGGCCGGCAATCAGCGGGCCACCTGCCGACGGGTGCTGCGGCCACGGACCGTGGACGAACTGCAGACGATGGTGCGCGACGCAGCCGACGCCGGCGCCCGGGTCAAGCCGGTCGGTGCCGGCCACTCCTTCACCGGTGCCGCCTGCGCCGACGACCACCGGTTGGAACTCGATGCCATGGAGTCGTCGCCGGTCACCGTCAACACCGGCGCCCGGCTGGTCACCGTTCCCGGGCAGATGACGCTGCACGAGATCAACGCGCTGCTCGTCAGCTACGGGTTGGCCCTGCCCAACCTCGGCGACGTGGACCGGCAGACCATCGCCGGCGCGATCGCCACCGGTACCCACGGCACCGGCGCGACCCACCGCGGACTGGCGGGCGCGGTCGACGCGCTCACCCTGGTCACCGCCGGTGGCCAGGTGGTCAGCTGCTCCGAACGATCCGACCCCGACCTGTTCGGGGCCGCCCGGATCGGGCTCGGCGCGCTCGGCGTCGTCACCGACGTCACCCTGCGCTGTGTGGACGCTTTCGTGCTGCGGGCCCGCGAACGGCCGGGCAAGCTGGCCGACGTACTGGCCGGACTGCCTGACCTGGTCGACGGCAACGACCACGTGGAATTCTACTGGTTTCCATACACCGACCTGGTACGAGTCAAGATCAACAATCGGGTGCCAATGGACAGCCAGCCCCTACCGGCCTGGCGTGGCTGGTTCGACGACGAGTTCCTGTCCAACACCGTGTTCGACGGTGTGTGTCGACTCGGGCGCACGGTGCCCCGCCTGGTGCCGGCGCTGAACGGCATCTGCGCCCGAGCGGTCGGCGCCCGCACCTACACCGGCCGATCCGACCGGGTGTTCTGCAGTTCCCGTCGGGTGCTGTTCACCGAGATGGAGTACGCGCTACCGCGCGACGCACTGAGCGAGGCGCTACTGGCACTGCGTGACATCGTCGATCGCTCCGCGCTACGGGTGATGATGCCCGTCGAGGTACGGTTCTGCGCCGCGGACGACAGCTGGCTCTCGCACAGCTACCAGCGGGACTCCGGGTACATCGCGATCCACCAGTACTCCGGGATGCCGTACGAGGCGTACTTTCGGGCCTTCGAGCAGGTCGCCACGAGTCTGGGCGGCCGGCCCCACTGGGGCAAGCTGCACTACCGTACGGCGGAGACGTTGCGGCCGGCGTACCCGCGTTTCGACGACTTCCTCGCGGTCCGTGACCGGCTCGACCCCGATCGGATGTTCGCCAACGACTACACCGCCCAGGTCCTGGGACCTTGACGTCAGTTTCCGCTTGTCGCGGACGATCGTCGTGGACCCGCGCGGGAGCGCGAACGACCTGGGCGACGGAGTTCCTGCGGTTCTGACGCCCGGCCGGGTCCGGGTCCGATCCGGGTACGGGTCAGGAGGCGTCCGGGCGGCCGCTCGCTTTGTTGGCCGCGGCCTTCTTCGGTGCCGTCTTCTTCGCGGTGGCCTTCTTCGGCGCCGCCTTCTGGGCCGTGGCCTTCTTCGCCGTGGCCTTGGCGGTTGTCGCCTGGGTGGCGCCGGTCTGCTTCGTACCCGCCTTTTTGGCGGGTGCCTTCTTGGCGGCCTTCTTGCGCGGCGCCGGGCCCTTGGCCCGCTTCTCCGCCAGCATCTCGGAGGCCTGCTCGATGGTGAGCGACTCCGGTGACTGACCACGACGCAGTGAGGCGTTGCTCTCCCCGTCCGTCACGTACGGCCCGAACCGGCCGTCCTTGATCACCAGAGGGCGATCGGTGAGCGGATCGACGCCCATCTCCCGCAGCGGTGGCGCGGCGGCTCGCCGCTGGCGGGTCTTGGGCGCGGCGAGCAACGCCAGTGCCTCGTCCAGGGAGACGGTGAAGAGTTGGTCTTCGGATTCCAGCGAACGGAACTCGTCGCCCTTCTTCACGTACGGGCCGTACCGTCCCGCCGCGGCCAGTACCTCGGCCCCGTCCGGGGCCACCCCGACCAGCCTGGGCAAGGAGAGCAGCTGCAGGGCCTGACTGATGGTCAGGGTCTCCGGAGACTGCGAGCGCAGCAACGACGAACGGCGTTCCCCGCTGGACACGTACGGGCCGAACCGGCCGGACTTGAGTACGATCGGCTCGCCGGTCTGCGGGTGCTCGCCGAGCTTGCGCTCACCACCGCCGCCGAGGAACAGCTCGTTGACCTTTTCCGGAGTGAGTTCGTCCGGAGCGATGCCCTCTGGCAGCGACACCCGGTCGCCGGCACCACCGGCGGCACCACCGGCCTCCGAATCATCGCCGTGATCACCACCACCAGCGGCCGGGCCGGCCTGGTCGGCGGCGAGGGCCGCAGGACTGGCCTGGTCTGCGGCGGTGGCCGCCGGGGCGGTCTGGTCGGCACCGTCGGCCTCAGGCAGAAAGCGCTGCAGGTACGGACCATAGCGGCCGACCCGCACGACGACCTGGCGTCCCTCCTCGTCACGGAACAGTGGGATCGAGTTGACGCTGCGCGCGTCGATCTCGCCGAGTTTCTCGGTGACCAGCCGCTTCAACCCGCCGGAGGCGGCGATCGACTTGTCGCCACCGCGCTCGCCGCCGAAGTAGAACGAGGTGAGAAAGTCGATCGCCTGGTGGTCACCGGAGGCGATCTCGTCCAGTTCGTTCTCCATACTGGCGGTGAAGTTGTAGTCGACCAGCCGCGGGTAGTGCCGCTCCAGCAGCCCGATCACCGCGAAGGCGAGGAAAGAGGGGATCAGCGCCTGGCCGCGCTTGGCGACGTACCCCCGGTCCTGGATCGTCTGCATGATCGACGCGTAGGTCGACGGCCGCCCGATACCCAGCTCCTCCAAGGCCTTGACCAGCGACGCTTCCGTGTAGCGGGCCGGTGGCTGGGTGCTGTGCCCGACCGCCGCCAGCTGCTCGGCGGTCAGCGGCTGGTCCTTGGTCAGGTTGGGCAGCCGGCGCTCGGCGTCCTCGGCCTCGGCGGTCTCGTCGTCGGAGGATTCGACGTACGCGCGCAGGAAGCCGGGATCGGTGATCGTCTTTCCGGTGGCGCCGAAATCGCACTCCTCACCGGCGGTCGAAACGGCACGGATGCGCACCGATACGCTGGAGCCGACCGCGTCGGTCATCTGGGAGGCGATCGTCCGCCGCCAGATCAGCTCGTAGAGCTTGAACTCCTCGGCGGACAGTTCGTTGGCCAGTTCCCCGGGAGTACGGAAGTGGTCACCGGCGGGCCGGATCGCCTCGTGCGCCTCCTGTGCGTTCTTCACCTTGCCGGTGTAGCGGCGCGGCTCCGGCGGCACGAACCGGTCTCCGTACAGCTCAGCGACCTGGCTGCGGGCGGCAGAAATCGCCGTCTCCGACAGGTTGACCGAGTCGGTCCGCATATAGGTGATATAGCCGTTTTCGTACAACCGTTGGGCCGTGCGCATCGTCTGCTGCGAGGAGAAGCGCAGCTTACGGGCTGCCTCCTGCTGCAACGTCGAGGTGATGAACGGGGCGTACGGGCGACGCCGGTACGGCTTCTCCTCGACCCGGGTGACGGTGAACGGCCGGCCTTCCAGCCGGGCGGCCAGGCCACGGGCGCCGTCGCCGTCGAGGTGCACCACCGAGGCTTGCGGCCGTACGCGACCGGTGGCCGGATCGAAGTCCTTGCCGGTGGCGATCCGGTCGCCGCCGAGCGCGATCAGCGTGGCGGAGAACGAACGCGGCCCCTCCTGCCCGGCAGCGGCCCGTCCCGCCAGCGCGAGCGTGGCCTGTACGTCCCAGTAGTCGGCGCTGTGGAAGGCCATCCGCTGGCGTTCCCGCTCGACGACGATCCGGGTGGCGACCGACTGCACCCGGCCGGCCGACAGCCGGGGCATCACCTTCTTCCAGAGCACCGGGGAGACCTCGTAGCCGTACAGCCGGTCGAGGATGCGCCGCGCCTCCTGCGCGTCGACCAGGTCGCGGTCGATCTCCCGCGGGTTGGCCACCGCCGACTGGATCGCGGCACGAGTGATCTCGTGGAACACCATCCGGCGCACCGGCACCTTGGGCTTGAGCGTCTCCACCAGGTGCCAGGCGATCGCTTCGCCCTCGCGGTCCTCGTCAGTGGCGAGGAAGACCTCGTCGACCTCCTTGGCGAGCTTGGTCAGCTTGGCGATCTGCTGCTTGCGGTCAGGTGAGACGACGTACAGGGCGGAGAAGCCGTTGTCCACGTCGACGCCGAGCCGGGCCCAGGGCTCCTTCTTGTAGCGGGCGGGCACGTCGGCCGCGTTGCGCGGCAGGTCCCGGACGTGCCCGAGGCTCGCCTCCACGACGTACCCCGGGCCCAGATAGCCCGAGATCGTCTTGGCCTTCGCCGGCGATTCGACGATGACCAGACGGCTACTTGAGGTGTTGCTCGGCACTTCTCTCCTGACCTCGACCCATTCGGGACGCGCGGGGCATGCGGCGGCCCAGATCGACCGGCGCCCGCCACGGCGGGCGGGCGACAGTCACGATGTCCAACGTAACGCGAACCCGGGTCTGGTGGTGCGCACGCACCCAAGCCTTCGGCCCGATTCGCGTCGGTCGTCCGGTTGGATCCCCCGAGCCGACCAGCAGCCCGCCTGGTGCTTGTCCGGCTCGTATCCGTCCGTACCGACGGCGACACCGTACACCGAACGGCGCACGTGACGTGACACACCGCACCGGACCGAGGCGGTGGCCGACGTCGATATCCGGCCTGTCCTGTCGCCGATCGGACAGCCGCCACGCCCCCGGAGGGACGGGATCCGGGCTGGTCGGGGTGGGATCACAGCCAACTGTCGGCTGGGGCCGCCGCCGGACGGTCACCGAGCAGTTCGGCCAGTCGGGTCAGCCGGCGTCGGCCCACGATACGGTACGCCGGACCGCCGGACCGGGCGTCCAACAAGACCGCCGGCAGCCCGACCGCGGCCAGCGCGGCCCCTACCCGCGACCAGTTCCGCGCGTCCGCTTCGCCCAGACCGAGCCGGTAGCCGAGTTGGTCCCGACTGCCGGCTGCGGCTGCCCACAGCCGCAGCCGCTGGCCCGCCAGATGGAAATTGGCCGGTGGCCGCTTGACCAACCGCTCGTCTGGATCGTCCGCTCCGGCGTCGTCCGACGGGACATCGCCCGGACCGGCATCCGCCGACGGGACATCGCCCGGACCGGCATCCGCCGACGGGACATCGCCCGCTCCGGCATCGACCGTTGCGGGCCAAGCGTGCAGCCAGCCGGCACCGAGCCGGGCCAGCACGGCGGTGTACGCCGTACGCACCACCAGCCGGCCGTCGCCGAGTGTCTGCCAGTTGGGCGTCAACCCGCGCTGGCCGAACTCGGCCACCAGCACGTGCACCCGCCAGGCGGCGGCCACCTCGACGGTCACCCGGACGGTGCCGCCCATCCGGCTGATCCGCCCTGGGCCGGCGAGCAATCCGGCCAGATCCCCTGGCGTGGGGTCGGCGGCGGCGACACCGAACAGCGACAGCTGCCGGGGCAGGTTGCCGCCGGTGGTCAGGTCGCCGCCCGCTGGCGAGTCGGACGGCGGTGTCAGCGACACTCCGGGACCTCGTCGAAGGCCCGGTTGAGCTCGGCTGAATCCAGCGAACTGGTGTCCAGCGCGCTGCGCTGGTAGTCCTCCGTCAAGGTGGTGAGCACCACCTCGACCCCGTCGTAGAAGCCGTCCGTCGGGCCGCTCGCGTCCAGTCCCGCGATGCCCTGCTCAGCCTTGCCGTACGCGTCCCGCACCGCCGAAAGCGACTCGACGAAGCCGCGGGCCACCTGCTCGCCCTGCTCCGTGTCGGGAACCCCGGCCGCGGCGACCCGCGACCGGGCGGTCTCGGTGGCGGACTTCGCCCCGGCCAACAGCCGGACGAGATTCTCCTGGGCCTGGGCCGGCGTCGTCTGCGCGGTCATCTGCTGCTGGGTGCTGCTCGTCAGGTTGCTGATCTCGGCCCGCCAGGGGCGCAGGGCGGTGCAGACATCGGCCGCCCAGACGACCGGACTCGGCCCGCCGCCGCAGGCGGCAAGGAGCATCAGGAGCGTGGTGAGCAGCAGTGCGGTCCGGGCAGTGGATGCCACGCGCGCTCCCATGCAGTGCAGCGTACGCACCAGCGGTGACAGCCGGACGGCCCATCACCGCTGGTGCGCTACGTCAACGACGCTCACCTACCGCAGTCAGGCATTCGCCTGTCGCAGTCAGGCATTCACCCGTTCCGGCTGCGAGCCGGCGGTTCCGCCACCGGCCGAGCCGTCGTCCATCTGCTCGCCCATGGCCATCGGCTTACGCTTGGTGAACACCACCGCGACCACCACGACGAGCGCGGCCACCACCGCGATGGTGATCCGCAACGCGTTGTTCTGATCGGTACCGACGCCCCACATGATCACTGCCGGGGCGATCAGCAACGCGACCAGGTTCATCACCTTCAGCAGCGGGTTGATCGCCGGTCCGGCGGTGTCCTTGAACGGGTCGCCGACGGTGTCACCGATGACGGTCGCCGCGTGTGCCTCGGAACCCTTGCCGCCGTGGGCACCGTCCTCGACCAGCTTCTTGGCGTTGTCCCAGGCACCGCCCGAGTTGGCCAGGAAGACCGCCATCAGCACGCCGGTGCCGATCGCTCCCGCCAGGTACGCGGCCAGCGCACCGGCACCGAGCCCGAAGCCGACCGCGATCGGCGCCATCACCGCGAGCAGACCCGGGGTCAGCAGCTCCCGCTGCGCGTCGCGGGTGCAGATGTCGACGACCTTGCCGTACTCCGGTCGCTGGGTCCGCTCCATGATGCCCGGGTTGTCGCGGAACTGGCGACGAACCTCCAACACGACCGCCCCGGCCGAGCGGGACACCGCGTTGACGGCCAGTCCGGAGAAGAGGAACACCACCGCGGCACCGACGATCAGGCCGACCAGGTTGCCCGGGTTGGCCACGTTCAGCGCGTCGGCCAGGTAGCCCGGCACGTCGTCGATGCCGGCGTCGTCGAGCGCGATGCTGACCGTGTCGGTGTAGGAGCCGAACAGCGCCGTGGCGGCGAGCACGGCGGTGGCGATCGCGATGCCCTTGGTGATCGCCTTGGTGGTGTTGCCGACCGCGTCCAGCTCGGTGAGCGTACGGGCACCGGGCTCATCGATGTCCCCGGACATCTCGGCGATGCCCTGCGCGTTGTCGGAGATCGGGCCGAAGGTGTCCATCGCCACGATCACGCCGACCGTGGTGAGTAGGCCGGTGCCGGCCAGCGCGACGGCGAACAGTGAGAGGGTGATCGAGCCGCCACCGAGCAGGAACGCGCCGAACACGCCCGCGCCGACCAGCAACGCCGAGTAGACCGCCGACTCCAGGCCGACGCTGATGCCGGCCAGGATGACGGTGGCCGGGCCGGTGAGCGAGCTCTTCCCGATGTCCTGCACCGGACGGCGGTGCACCTCGGTGAAGTAGCCGGTGAGCAACTGGATCGCGGCGGCCAGCACGATACCGATGAGCACCGCGCCGATCGCCAGGCCGGCCGGCGACAACGGCAGGTCGGCACCCGCGTCGACGCCGAGTTGCGCCCGCCAGTCGTCACCGAGCAGTTCCGACCAGCTGCCGGGCAGGGTGAGGAAGGCTGCGATGGCGACCAGCACGGCGGCGAGCACCGCCGAGGTGAAGAACGCCCGGTTGATGGCGACCATTCCGTTGCGGTCCGACGTCCGCAGCCGGGTGATGAACACGCCGACCAGCGCGATCACGGCACCGATGGTGGACACGATCAGCGGGAAGACCAGGCCTTCCTCGCCGAACGCGGCGCGGCCGAGGATCAGTGCGGCGACCAGGGTCACCGCGTACGACTCGAACAGGTCGGCGGCCATGCCGGCGCAGTCGCCGACGTTGTCCCCGACGTTGTCCGCGATGGTGGCCGGGTTGCGGGCGTCGTCCTCGGGAATGCCCTGCTCGACCTTGCCGACGAGGTCCGCGCCGACATCGGCGGCCTTGGTGAAGATACCGCCGCCGACCCGCATGAACATGGCCAGCAGCGCGGCCCCGAAACCGAACCCTTCGAGTACGGTCGGCGCGTCGACCCGGTAGATGACGACCACCAGCGCGGCGCCGAACAGGCCCAGACCCACGGTCAGGAAGCCGACCACCCCGCCGGTACGGAAGGCGATCTTCATCGCGTTCTCCCGACCGCCGGTGCCGGCTCCGGCCGCCGCGGCGACCCGCAGGTTCGCCCGGGTGGCCAGGGCCATGCCGGCACCGCCGATGAAGGCGCTGAACACGGCGCCCACCACGAAGAAGGCGGAGCGGCCGAGCTTGACCATGGTCTCGCTGCCCTGTGTCTCGTGCACGGGCAGCAGGAAGAGCAGTACGACGGCGAGTACGACGAATATGCCGAGGGTCTTGAATTGGCGGAACAGGTAGGCCGACGCACCCTCCTGAACCGCGCCGGCGATCTCCTGCATGTTCGTGGTGCCCTTACCGGTCGCCAGCACCGCCCGTACGAGGGCGGCGGCGAAACCCAACGCCACCAGCGCGATGACTGCGGCGATGACGACGTACGTCAGGTGTGTACCGGTAAGGGACAGCCCGCCGCCCTCGGCGGCCAAGGTGGTCCCGGACATCAGTGTCCTCCTGTACCGAACGCTCGCCCCGGCCGGTGGACGAACCGCCAGGGCGACTCCACGCGGGGAGCGACGAGTCTCCTGGCGCCCACAGGTTTGTGGGGCCAGGGCAGTTGGTGATAACCCGCGTACTCTAGCGGTCGTCGGTAAGCCAGGTCACACCGTCTACCCACCGAGTTGTGGATCATTTCCGCAGGCCCGCCGAAACGATGCGACGACCTTTGTTGATCTTCTACTCGCGAGAACGGCCAGGCGCCGGGGTCAGCGGGTGACCGGCCAGACCATGCGCACCTCGGTACCGATGCCGTCGTCGACGGGACGCACCTGCAGGTCATCGACAAAGCCGGCAAGCAGCGCGAACCCGACACCGACCGTCAATGCCTCGTCAGTCAGCGACTCGTTCGCCAACTCGTCCGGCGGCAATGCGCTGAGGCCGAGCCCGGCCTCGATGGGTGCCCGGTCGATGACCCGTACGGTGTACGTCTCCTCATCTGACATCTCCACCTGGACGAGATCCGCCAGCCCGTACTGGCGGTGCAGGGCGACCGCCCGGGTGCAGGCTTCACCGATCGCCAACCGCACTTCGTCGAGCAACTCCTCGGCCACCCCTGCGCGACGGGCGACGGCCACGCCGACCAGACGCGCGGTGCGCACGTGCACCGGCGCCGGTGAGAACGAGAGGCGGACCGTGGCCATCACGGCGTCGGGACTGCGCCGGTCACGCCCGTCGGACCGTCCGGGTCTTCGCCGGTAGCGGCCCCGACTGTCGGAAAAATCGGGAAAACCTGATCCAAAGCGGTAATCCGGAAAATCTTCAGCAGCGGCTCCTTGTCACATGCCAAGCCGAACGTGCCGCCTGCTGGACGCAACCGCTTGAGCGCGCCGACGAGCACGCCGAGCCCGGTGGAATCGAGGAAATCGACCCGGGCGAGATCCACCACGATCTTTCGGTGGCCGGCGTCGATCAGCTCGATCAGCCGCTCCCGTAGCCGGGGAGCGGTGTAGACATCCACCTCGCCGCCGACCTCCAGCACCGTGTGCTCGCCCACGGTACGAGTAGCCAGCGACAGTTCCATCGGTCCCTCCTCGGCTGGGAATGCGCGCCAACAACGACGGCGTCGCATGCTTATGGCATCTAACCACCGCCGGGCACTCCGGTGCCGCGCGGCTCCTCTGATGATGTCCAGCCTGCGCGCCAGTCACAACCCGGCGCCCGTACCCGGGGCCCGGCGGACAGGCATCCGCACACCAGTGCGAGAGTGCAGGGTGTGACCTCACCCGCCACCGTAACGCCCGGGCTGGCCGCGAATTCGGCCGGGCTGCTGCACCGTTGGCGGTCCCCTGGCCAGCTGCCGAGGCAGGGGGCGGAAGACCGGCACCATGACGGGCCAGCCACCTGGGCCGACCCCGTCACGCACGTCGAACGGCTGCCCGCCCGGCCGGGCGTGACCACCGAATGGCCGACGTGGGTGCCGGCGCAACTGCGGGAGGTGCTGGCCGCCCGTGGCGTGCCGGCACCGTGGCAGCACCAGGCACACGTGGCAGAACTGGCGCGGTCCGGACGGCATGTCGTCGTCGCCACTGGGACCGGCTCGGGGAAGTCGCTGGCGTACCTGCTGCCCGCGCTGTCCCTGCTGCTGGTTGATCCACGGGCGACCGTGCTCTACCTGGCCCCGACCAAGGCGCTTGCGGCGGACCAGTTCGGGACGATCGCCGGGCTCGGCCTCGACGGGATTCGGCCGGCTTGTTACGACGGTGACACGCCACGGGCCGAGCGATCCTGGATTCGGCAGCACGCACGCTTCGTACTCACCAATCCCGACATGCTGCACCGAGGCATCCTGCCTGGTCACGGCGCCTGGTCGAGCTTCCTGCGGCACCTGTCGTACGTCGTCGTCGACGAATGCCACAGCTACCGGGGAGTCTTCGGCTCGCACGTGGCACACGTCCTGCGCCGGCTGCGCCGGCAAAGCGAGCGACACCAGCGGATCAGCCCTGCCTCCCGGACGGGCGGGACCGGGCCGAGCAGCCGCACCGGCCGGCCAGGCACCACCCGAGGCAGGACGACCGGGCCGACGTTCTTGCTGGCCTCTGCGACGTCCGGCGCTCCCGAGCAGGCCGCACGCCAGCTGACCGGGCTGCCGGTCGACGCGGTCACCGAGGACACCGCCCCCCGCGGCGCGGTGACCTTCGCGCTGTGGGAACCGCCGCTGTTGCCGGGCGCCCGCGCAGACGCCGAGGACCTCACCCCGGTACGCCGATCCGCCCTGCGGGAAAGCGCCGACCTGCTCGCCGACGCGGTCGCCGCCGGGGTACGCACGCTGGCCTTCGTCCGGTCCCGGCGCGGTGCGGAGGTGGTGGCGAGCGCGGCCCGCAAGGCGCTCGACGAGGCGGTGCCGGGGCTCGGTGACCGGGTCGCGGCCTACCGGGCCGGTTTCCTCGCCGAGGACCGACGAGCGTTGGAACGGTCGCTGGCCGCTGGCGACCTGCTCGGGTTGGCCACCACCAACGCGCTCGAGCTCGGTGTCGACCTGGTCGGGCTGGACGCGGTGCTGATCTGCGGCTACCCCGGCACCCGTGCGTCGCTGTGGCAGCAGGCGGGACGGGCCGGCCGCGCCGGGCGAGAGGCACTCGCGGTGCTGGTCGCCCGGGACGATCCGCTCGACACCTACCTCGTACACCATCCGGAGGCGGTGTTCGGTCGGCCGGTCGAGGCCACCGTGCTCGACCCGACCAACCCGTACGTGCTCGGACCGCAACTGTGCTGCGCGGCGGCCGAAGGTGCGCTGACTCCGGCCGACCTCGAACTGTTCGGCGGTGCGGCGGTCAAGGAAACGCTTGACGAGCTGGTCGCCGCAGGTCTGCTGCGTCGCCGCCCCTCCGGGTGGTACTGGACACCGGTCCAGCGTCCCGATGTCGACCTGCGCGGCGAGGGCGGCACCCCGATCAGCGTGGTGGAGTCGGCAACTGGCCGCCTGCTCGGCACCGTTGACGCCGGTTCGTCGCATTTCCTGGTCCATTCCGGTGCTGTCTACCTGCACCAAGGCGTGTCGTACGTGGTTGATGAGCTGGATCTGGACGGCGCCTGCGCCCTGGTGCACGCCGAGGAGCCGGACTGGTCGACCCACGCGCGGGAGGTGACCTCACTGTCGGTGTTGTCGGTGCGCCAGTACCAGGACGCTGGACCGGTCGGCTTGTTCGTCGGCGACGTCGACGTGACCAGCCAGGTCGTGTCGTACCAGCGGAGGCGGATCGGATCGGGCGAGGTCCTCGACACCCGACCGCTGGACCTGCCCGCTCGACAACTCCAGACGGTCGCGGTCTGGTTCACCGTCTCGCCGGCCGCGTTGGCTGCTGCCGGGATCGACCCGGCGGACGTACCGGGTGCGCTGCACGCGGCGGAGCATGCGGCGATCGGCCTGCTGCCGCTGATCGCCACCTGCGACCGTTGGGACATCGGCGGACTGTCGACGGCGTCGCATGCCGACACCGAAGCGCCCACGGTGTTCGTGTACGACGGCCATCCTGGTGGAGCCGGCTTCGCCGAACGGGCGTACCAGGCGGCCCGGACCTGGTTGGGTGCCACCCGTGACCTGGTCGCCGGCTGCGGCTGTGCGGCCGGATGCCCGTCCTGCGTGCAGTCGCCCAAATGCGGCAACGGCAACAATCCACTGGGCAAGGCCGACGCGGTCCGGGTGCTGGATGTGGTGTTGGCCAATCTGCCGGCCGCCTCAGCCGATGCGCCAGTTGACGCTGGTTGAAAACCTGGCATAGATCTCATCCGATCTGGATAGATTAGACGTGGGAGCGCTTCCACAATCGTGGCGGAGGAGAACGTCGTGGCCGACACCGTGACCGACACCGTCGAGTTGCTCTACGCGATCGACCAGCAGAACCTCACTGTCGACCAGCAGATCGCCCTCGCCCAGGCGTACGCCGCCCTGGCGCAGGCGGAGCGACTCGAACTGATTCAGCAGCGGCTCTACAGCATCCACCAGGTGGTTTCCCGGATGGCACTGCATGCCGCCCCTGCCGACGGGGCGGCTCGTTGACGTTTCCACCGGTGCCGCTGAGAGCCGCAGCCATCTCGGCCCGGGCCTGTGACGAGCTGCGGCTCAGCCACGGACCGGACCGGCCCGGGCGTGAGCCGTCGCCACACCGTCGATCCCGGTCGCCGGCAGGACCGGCACCTCGACGGTGACCACGACGTCGAGGCCGGCTACGACACAACTGGTCAACCGGGCATTGTTGCGCTGCGCCAGTTCCGTTGCCCGCGCGCAACTGGCCGCCGGACCGTCGAAGACCTGGGCCGCCCCGGCCAGTGCCGCCAAGTCCGCCGCGACCCGGGCCTGATGGCGTGCGACCCGGGCCGCGCCGAGCAGCGCGCCCACCGCACCGGCCGCGACAAGCAACAGGCCGACGGCGAGCAGCCACAGACTCGCGCTACCTCGCTGACCGGTATCCACGACCATGGCGATGCGCTGCTCATCTGTCCCCGGGCGTCCCGTCAGCCGCCGCGTCACGGCACGTCGTAGCCGACCCACGACACGTCGAAGCCGACCCACGGCACGTCGTAGTCGACTCACGGCACGTCGCCCGGGAGTGCGGGCCCGACCGTCTCGACAGTCGACAGGCCGGCCGGCGCGCCGACGGCGACCGGTGCGATCGACCCGGGCTCGACGGCGGCTGTCGCGGTAGCCGAGACCGCTTCCGCTGGCAGCCGGACGCCGGCGGGCAGCACCGGGGCGTGCACCGTCACGGTGACCAGATCGCCGTCGACGGCGATCGAAACCCGCGTCCCGACCGGCAGGGTCCGGTAGGGGCTCGGCTCGCCACGGGCCACGGCGAGCGCCACGCCACGTGCAAGATCGACACATTCCGCTTTGACGACCACCGCCCGCACGGCGGTAAGCCCCACCACCATCAACAGCATCAGCGCCGGCAGGCCGGCCGCCAGCTCAGCGGTGAACGACCCCCGGTCGCGACCGGCCCACCGGCGCCGGGTCACCCGAGTGCCCGATCGATAACCGAGGCGAGGGCCGCCTGCACTCCGTCACTGGTGAGCACCTTGAGCAGGATGCCGGCGAACGCCACTGCCGCCAGCGTGCCGACGGCGTACTCCGCCGTGTTCATCCCCGCGTCGTCACGCGACCTGTCCACCAACCGCCTTCCGGCACGGCCCGGCCAGCTCCGTTCCGGCCCGCCCGGCGGGGTGCCGCGCAGGCCCATCCGATTCGACATGCTGAGATCCCTTTCTTTCAGAGGATGTCGCCGAGGACGGCGACGATCACCGGCACCAGGCCGGCGAGAATGAACGCGGGCAGGAAACAGAGCCCGAGCGGCAACACGATCAGCACACCGGCGCGACGGGCAGCCGCCTCGACGCCCAGTGCCCTATTGGTCCGTAGGTCGCCGGCCAACCGGCTCAGGGCACCGGCCAGGGCGGCTCCGCTGGCTGCCGAGCGGACAGCCGCCGCGGCCAGCCGCTCGCCACCGGGCACACCGGACAACTGCTGCCAGGCTTCCGAGGGCTCGGCGCCCAGCGACATCGACCTCGCGACCCGCCGCAGCCGAACCCCGAGCGGTCCACCCACCGCGTCGGCGACCGCCAGCACCGCATGATCGAGCGGTGCGCCGGCACGCAGCGCCGCTGCCATCAGATCCGCCGCCAGCGGAAGATCCGCTGTCTCCCGCAACCGCTGGCGACGCCGCCAGGCTGGTTCGATCCGGCGTAGCCCTCGATCGAGCCCGGCCGCGCACGCCGCGCCCAGCACGACGTACGGCCAGCCGCCGCCGACCACCGCCACCGCAAGCCCGGTGAGCACGGCGACCGGTCGCACCAGGCGGTGGGTCTCGGTGGCTGTGCCGGCCACGCCGTGCATGCGGCGAAGCCGGCGCCGGACGACGAGGGCGGTCCCGGCGCGGACCGTCATGACGGGCTGACGTCGGCACGGCTGAGCCGTCGGGTCCAGGCCAGACCGGCGATCTGCAGGGTGACCGCGCCCAGTGCGCACGCCGCGCCGATCGGCGTGTGCAGCAACACCTCCAGCGGATCCACGCCGATGGCGAACCCGAGGGCGATCCCACCGACCGGCAAACCAGCAAGCAACCACGCCGTCGCGCTGGCACCAGCGGCCTGGGCGACCGCGGTGTCCCGCGCCCGGTCGACCGCCCGGGCATCCGATTCGATCCGCTCGACCAGCTCGGCCAGCGGGGCACCGGTGCGCTCCGCCAGCCGCGTCGCGGCAGCGGCCAACTCCGCCAATCGGGTATCCGCTCTACCGGCCGGGACCGGCTGCGGGCTGGGCGGGAGGCCGCCCGGGGCAGGCCGCAGCCGCGACGGCTGATGTACCGGCAGCCCGGCCCTCAGATCCGCGGCCAGGGTCGCCAAGTCGTCCAGCTGACGGGCACGTCGCGCCACCTGGTCACGGGTCGTCCGACGCAACAGGACCGTGCGGGCCGCCAGCCCGGCGTAGGCGACGGTGACCAGTGCGGCCACCGGGCCGCCAGCCAACCACGCGAGCAGGCCGCCGCCGGCGAGCAGACCGCCCGGCGCCAGCCGCGGATGGCGGGACATGGTCTCGGACCACCGCGTCAGTGCGACATGCCCGGTGGAGAGCAGCGGCAGGACAGCCGCCAGCCCGCTGCTCCCCACCGGTTGCCGGGCGCCGATCAGGACCCGGCGACGACGGCCCGCGCCGGGCCTCATCGCCACCCGCCTGCCAGCGTCGCCGGCACCGCGGCGCCGCGTTGCGCACACATCCGGGCGAGAACCGACGCCGCTGGCTGCGGTCCCGCCCCCAGCCGCCAGGCCGGCACGACAGTGACCAGCCGCTGGGCGCCCTCGGGAACGAGCAGACACACCGCGTCGACGACCCGGCCGGTCGGTGCCCGCCGCAGATGGATCAACACCTGGATGGCGGCTGCGATCTGGGCATGCAACGCTGGTCTGGGCAGACCGCCGAGCAGGCCCAAGGCTTCCAGCCGCGCCGGTACGTCGGTGGCGGCGTTGGCGTGCAGGGTGCCGGCGCCACCCTCGTGTCCGGTGTTCAGCGCTGCCAGCAGATCGACGACCTCGGCGCCCCGACACTCGCCGACCACGAGCCGGTCGGGGCGCATTCGCAGCGCTTGGCGGACCAGCTCACCGAGACCGATGGTTCCTACGCCCTCGACGTTGGCCGTGCGCGCCTGCAACCCGATCACGTGGGGATGGTCCGGCCGCAGTTCGGCCGCGTCCTCGACAAGCACGATGCGTTCGTCACCAGGCACCAGCGACAGCATGGTGTTGAGCAGCGTCGTCTTGCCCGAACCTGTCCCTCCGCTGATCAGATAGGCCAGCCTGGCCTGCACCAACGATTCCAGTAGCTCGGCCAGCTGTGCCGACACCATCCCGCGTTGCACCAGGTCGGTCAGCCGGAACGGTCGTTGACGAAACGTCCGCAGCGACAGGTACGGGCCGGTGGCCGCGATCGGCGGCAGCACGGCGTGCAGTCTGGTGCCGTCCGGCAGCCGCGCGTCGACGTACGGGCAGCCATCGTCGAGCCGCCGCCCGCAGGCCGCCGCCAGGCGCTGCGCCAGCCGCCGTACCTCGTCCGGCGAGCGGAACACCGCTGGTGCCCGTTCCAAGCCGTGGCCCTGGTCCAGCCAGACGTCGATCCCGTTGACCAGGACGTCGGTGACCCGTACGTCGGCAAGCAACGGCGCCAGCGGGCCCGCACCCGCCAGATCGCCGTGCACCTGGTCGGCCAGGCGGAGCAGCCGGGTATCGCCGAGCAGTGCCGCGCCCGGTTCGGCACGCACCGCGCTGACGACGGAGGCGGGAGTGACAACCGTGCCTTCAGCGACGAAGCGCCGCCGGACCCGCGCCGCGACCGTCGAATCGTCCAGCGCATGCCTGGCAGGGCCGGCCTGGGCGGACACCGGCCCGGGTGCCGTCGTCGGCAGCGGACTCATCGCGAGGCCTCCGCTCGGACATCGACCAATCCGGCGACGATCCGCTGGCAGAGGTCGGCCAGTGGTCCCCGGCCGGCAGCGGTCGGTGCGTCACCACGCTCCAGTCCACGGCTGATCCGCGGTTCCGACGGCAGCTGTCCGGCCAGCGGCAGATCGAGCGACTGCACGATCTCGCGTGCCCGCAGCCGCCCAGGGGCCGGACCTCGTACGATCACGGAAAGGTTCGCGCAGTGGCTGCGGATGCCGGCGAGCACCCGTGCGGCGGCTGCGGTGGCCCGTAGCTCCGCCGGAACCACCAGAAAGACGCGGTCCGTGGCGTGCATCGCCACGGTGGCGGCCTCGTCCGGCCGGCGAGGTAGATCCACCACGACGACATCCCGCTCCCGGCGGGCGGCGTCGAGCGCGGCGGTCATCGTGGCCGCCGGCAGCGGCAAGGGGTCGCCTCGGTCCCAGGAGAGGATGCCGAGGTCGCCCCGGGTGGGCAGCGCGCCGACAAGAGCCGCAGGGTCTATCCGACCGTCGCTGTCGGTCAGCGCCGGCCAGCGTAGGCCGTCGAGTTGCTCCCAGCCGAGGACGAGATCCAACCCGCCGCCGAGGGGATCGGCGTCGACCAGGAGGCTGCGCAGCCCTCGTCGGGCAGCGGTGAGCGCCAACCCACCGGCCAGGACGCTCGCACCGGCTCCGCCCCGTCCGCCGACCACCCCGACGATCACGGCGGGCATCGACAGCGACTGGTCCTGCGCGGCGAAGCGGTCGACCAGCCACGCTTCGGCTGCGGGCAGTATCGCCACGTGCTCGGCTCCGAGCAGCTCGGCGAGTTGCCACGGCTGCTCCGCTCCGACGCGGCCGACCACGACCAACCGGGGACGCCGGGGCAGCCGTGCCCTGGCCAATGCCTCCGCTTGGTCCGTGCCGACCAGGACCAGTGGCGCACCGGCGTACCGCGAACGGGCGGCGGCCGGGTCGGCGGCGAGGTTCACCTCGGCGCCGCCGAGCGCCGCTAGACGAAGCAGGTCGTCAAGCAACACTTCGTCGGCGGTGACGACCAGTGGCAGGCGTCGGGGACTTGCGGTGCTCGTAGGTGGCGGCATCCGGGCCTCCTGCGGATCGGTGACGGACGCCGCAACTGTGCGTTCCGCGGGACGGCCCGCGCCCAACCGATCATGGAGGCTGTGGATAGCCGGAACGCCTGTGGAAAACTCTTCGGCCACCCGCTGAACCTGCTATGTGCGAGGCAGTGACCAGCACCGTCAGACGTCGCCGGATAAGCGACGACCCCCGCCGGGGGGGAGACGGGGGTCGTCTGGGGTCCGACTCCGGGGGGGTCGAGTCGAACCCACTCAGCGGTCACGGGGGGTGCAACCGCCGAGAGTCTTCCGGTTGGAGCTTGCCCGGACATGAAACTGTGTCGCAAACAAGCATGCCTGAGCAAACCGCCGCACGTCGAGTGGTGTTTACCGCGAGTCGCGACTGTCCGACGGCTGTCGGCACTGGTCGCGGACATCAGGTTACTGATCGCCTGGTCAGGCACGAACGGCACCCGAGGGCCCACGGAGGCACCAGGCGCGCGTCGGGCACCGGGCACGGCGGCTAGACTGCACCGTCGTGGGCCGCAGTGCCGCTTTCTTTGATCTGGACAAGACCGTCATCGCCAAGTCAAGCGCCTTGGCGTTCGGCCGGCCTTTCTACCGTGACGGGCTGATCACCAGGCGAGACGTCGTCAAATCGGCGTATGCCCAACTGATGTTCCGGCTCGGCGGCACCGACGAGCAGACCATGGCCCGCACCCGCGACTACCTCGCCGCGCTGTGCAAGGGCTGGCCGGTCGAGCAGGTCCGGCAGATCGTCGCCGAGACGCTGCACGAACTCATCAACCCGTACGTGTACGCCGAAGCCGCAGCCCTCATCGAAGAACACCAGAACGCCGGCCGGGACGTGGTCCTGGTGTCCGCCTCCGGCGAGGAGATGGTCCGTCCGATCGGGGAACTGCTCGGTGTCACCGACGTGATCGCGACCCGGATGACGGTGGAGAACGGCCGGTACAGCGGACAAATCGAATTCTATGCAGCTGGTCCAGCCAAGGTCACCGGCGTCGCTGAGCTTGCTGAGCAGCGCGGATACGACCTCGCCGAGTGCTACGCCTATTCCGATTCCTACACCGACGTACCGATGCTCGAATGCGTCGGGCACCCCAGCGCGGTCAATCCCGACCGGCAGTTGCGCAAGCTCGCCATCGAGCAGGAGTGGCCGATCCTGGCCTTCCGCCATCCGATTCCGTTGGGTCGACGCCTGCGGGAACGCCCCGCGGTGCCGGTCGCAGCGGCTGCGTTGAGCGTGGGTGTCGGAGTAGCCATCGGGATCGCCTGGTACGGCCGCCACCGTCGCAGCCGTGCCAGTTCAGCCCGAACCCGGGCCAGCTCCACCTGAGCCAGACCGGCCCGAGTCGCCTCCACCCGAGTCACCTCCACCCGAGTCAGGTCGGCCCGCGTCGGTGTCGAGGACCTCGTCGGCAATCGCGTGCAGCCGTCGCGCGCCCGTCTCGACGGCGACGAAGTAGTGCCGCAGCCAGGATCGGACGCCGTCGACAGTGCCGGTGGCGTAGGCGCCGGCGGCACCGACGTACTCGGGGTCGCGATCTCGGTGGACGATATCGACGGCGAGCAACCCCCGGGGATCCGTGCCGGCCGTGAACAGGGTCAGCCGGGCTGCGGCCCGGGCCACCACCCCGCTGGGGCCGTCGAACGGCCGTACCGCGAGCAACTCGCCGTGCACCACGGCCGCGAGCAGCAGAGCCGGCACCCGGGTGCCACCGGTGAGCATCGCCGACAACCCGTCGAGGCGCGCCGCGACGTCCGGTCCACCGGCCGGCCGGCCGAGCTGGTCGGCCGGCACCACGTCCCGGGCGGCCAGCACGTGCAGCCGGGCGAGCACCTGCCGGGGAACGCGGCACCACCGGTCAGCCAGCGTGGGCACGGCCTCGGCCACCCGGAGCGCGCCCTGCAGCACTGGATCCGTCACGGTTCCCGCCCGGACATCGTTCAGTGCGTACTCGTGTCCGTCCAGCGCGGCGCTGGCCACCGCAGAACGCAGGCTGACCTCCGCGGCCACCTGGCCACCGTGCCGGCGCAGCGCCCGATGCCGAAGCGCCTGGTCGACCCGCTCCCGGGCGTGGTCAAGGGCCGGTCGTACGTCGGCCAGCTCGAGCAGCGGGGCGAGCGGGTCAGCCCTCGTCGGATCTGCCGGGCTCGGGTCCGTCTTGGTCACGCCGCCACGCTACGCCGCAGGGTAGCGGTGATGTCGGGACCGGCCAGCGCGTATCGGTGTCCGCTCGGCGCGCGAGAGGCACCCCGGAGTATGACAACTCTCGTGCCAACCGGATGACGACATTAACCTCGGAGCAAGTCAAGCGACGTGTGAGGAGCCCCACGCATGAGCGAAACGCTGGAGAACCTGCTTCAGGAGAACCGCCGGTTCGAGCCACCGGCCGAGCTGGCCGGGGCGGCGAACATCACTGCGGCCGCCTATGACGAGGCAGCGGCGGACCGGCTCGCCTTCTGGGCGGACCAGGCCCGACGCCTGCACTGGGCCAAGGAGTGGGACCAGGTGCTGGACTGGTCCAACCCGCCGTTCGCCAAATGGTTCGTCGGCGGCCAGCTCAATGTCGCGTACAACTGTCTGGACCGCCACATCGCGGCCGGCGTCGGCGACCGGGTGGCCATCCATTGGGAAGGCGAGCCGGGTGACACCCGCACCATCACCTACGCCGAGCTGCACAAGCTCACCTGTCAGGCGGCGAACGCCCTCGTCGAACTCGGGGTCACCGCCGGTGATCGGGTCGCGATCTACCTGCCGATGATCCCCGAGGCCGCGGTGGCCATGCTGGCGTGCGCCCGGATCGGCGCCACGCACAGCGTGGTGTTCGGTGGCTTTTCGGTCGACGCGCTGGCCGGCCGGGTACAGGACGCCGACGCGAAACTGATCATCACCGCGGACGGCGGGTTCCGGCGCGGCAAGCCGTCGGCGCTCAAGCCGACCGTCGACGAGGCGGTCACGCAGTGCCCCTCGGTCGAGCACGTGCTGGTCGTCCGCCGTACCGGCGAGGACGTGAGCTGGTCGGACAAGGACCACTGGTGGCACGAGACGGTGGAGAGGGCCGGTACGGAGCACGAGGCTGAGCCGTTCGACGCCGAACAGCCGCTGTTCATCCTCTACACCAGCGGCACCACGGCCAAGCCGAAGGGCATTCTGCACACCAGCGGTGGGTACCTGACCCAGGCGGCGTTCACCCACTACGCCGTGTTCGACCTGAAGCCGGAAACCGACGTCTACTGGTGCACCGCCGACATCGGCTGGGTGACCGGGCACTCCTACATCGTGTACGGCCCGCTCGCCAACGGCGCGACCCAACTGATGTACGAAGGCACGCCGGACACCCCGCACAAGGGGCGGTTCTGGGAGCTGGTGCAGAAGTACCAGGTGAGCATCCTCTACACCGCGCCGACCCTGATCCGCACGATGATGAAGTGGGGCGAGGACATCCCCGCCGGGTACGACCTGAGCTCGTTGCGCCTGCTCGGCAGTGTCGGCGAGCCGATCAACCCCGAGGCCTGGATGTGGTACCGGGAGCACATCGGCCACGACAACTGCCCGATCGTCGACACCTGGTGGCAGACGGAGACCGGGGCGATCATGATCTCGCCGCTGCCCGGGGTGACGGCGACCAAGCCGGGCAGCGCGATGACCCCGCTACCGGGCATCGCCGCCGACGTGGTGGACGACCAGGGTGTGTCGGTGCCTGACGGCGGCGGCGGTTACCTGGTGTTGCGGGAGCCGTGGCCGTCGATGCTGCGCACCATCTGGGGCGACGACCAGCGTTTCCTGGACACGTACTGGTCCCGGTTCGACCAGATGTACTTCGCCGGTGACGGTGCCAAGAAGGACTCGGACGGGCACGTCTGGCTGCTGGGCAGGGTGGATGACGTCATGCTGGTCTCCGGGCACAACATCTCGACGACCGAGGTGGAGTCCGCGCTGGTGTCGCATCCGGCGGTGGCCGAGGCGGCGGTGGTCGGTGCCGCCGATCCCACCACCGGCCAGGCGATCGTCGCCTTCACCATTCCGCGGGGCAGCGCGGACACCACCGGCGACGCCGGGGCCGCGCTCATCAAGGAACTGCGCGACCATGTGGCCCGTACCCTCGGGCCGATCGCCAAGCCGCGGCAGATCATGCTGGTGCCGGAGCTGCCGAAGACCCGATCCGGCAAGATCATGCGGCGGCTGCTGCGGGACGTCGCCGAGAACCGTTCTCTCGGCGACGTGACGACGTTGCAGGATTCCACCGTGATGGAGCTGATTTCGACCGGCATGCAGAGCAGCAAGTCCAGCGAGGACTGATCGGCAACCAGTGGCCCCTGTGGCGGGGTCGTCTCGGGCGAGGCGGCTCCGCCACCGGTGTCGTCGGACGCTGTCGGACCGAGATACGCCCGGCGCTGAGCGACGCGCGACACCACCATCGATGTGACATATCAGGGCGATTCAAACGAGTTCATGCAACAAATCGACGCATCGACCTTCACAGCTGTTCCTTTCGGTGACTAGTTTCACTGTGGCCCCAAAACAGGAGGCTGAGTCATCCGGAGCTCCCTGCCCCGCTCACCCAAGTGGCGGCACGGAGTCCCCCGAACCGGAGGTAACCAGGTGCGCAAAGTCATGGTGGGTATGCTCACCGTGTCGCTCGCCTCGGGCATGGGTCTTGCCCTTCCCGTGACGGCGATGGCAGCACCGCCGATGGAAACACCGGCGGCAGCTCTTTCATCCGATCCGGCACCGGTCGTCGACGACCTGCCGAACCCGCTCGGCGACAAGCGCCGTGAGCTGCGCGAGCGGGCGGTCAGCGAGGTGGTCAGTGGACGGCTCACCCCACAGCAGCGCGGTGTCAGCACCGTGGCGAAGGTCGGCGAGACCAGTGGGACCGGTCTGGCCAGCCGCGGCGCGCGGGGCGCGACCAGTAAGGATCAGTACGTCGAGCTGGAGCGGGAGACCACCGACCGGATCTTCGTGATCCTGGCGGAGTTCGGAAACGAACGGCACCCGGCCTACCCCGATGTGGACAGCAACCCGGACTGGGACGGCCCGGCCCGCTTCGACGGCCCGCTGCACAACGAGATTCCCGCACCGGACCGCACGGTCGACAACACCACCATCTGGCGGGCCGACTACACCCCCGCTTACTACCAGCACCTCTACTTCGGTGCGGGCGAGGGCGTCGAGTCGTTCAAAACCTACTACGAGACCCAGTCCTCCGGTCGCTACAGCGTCGAGGGCACCGTCACCGACTGGGTCAAGGTGCGCTACAACGAGGCCCGGTACGGCCGGGACCTGTGCGGTGGCAACGTCTGCAGCAACGTCTGGCAGTTGCTGCGCGACGCCGCCAACCAGTGGGTCGCCGACCAGCAGGCGCTCGGCCGCACCGACGAGGAGATCGTTGAGGAACTGCGCTCGTTCGACAAGTGGGACCGGTACGACCACGACGGCGACGGCGACTTCAACGAGGCGGACGGATACATCGACCACTTTCAGATCGTGCACGCCGGCGGCGACCAGGCCGACCGTGACCCGTGGCAGGGCGAGGACGCCATCTGGAGCCACCGCTGGTACGCCTTTGCCACCGACATCGGGCTGACCGGTCCACCGCAGAACCCGGCCGGCGGCACCCAGATCGGCGACTCCGGGTTGTGGATCGGCGACTACACCATCCAGCCGGAGAACGGTGGGCTGAGCGTCTTCGTCCACGAGTACGGCCACGACCTGGGGCTGCCGGACGACTACGACACCTCCGGCGGCGGAGACAACAACAACGAGCACTGGACGCTGATGGCGCAGAGCCGCCTCGGCGCCGCCACCGACGGCGGCATCGGCGAGCGTCCCGGTGACTTCGGCGCCTGGAACAAGCTGCAGCTCGGCTGGCTGGACTACGAGGTGGTGGTGGCCGGTCAGAAGCGCACTCTGCACCTGGGGCCGCAGGAGTACAACACCGCGCGGGCGCAGGCGGTGGTCGTGGTGCTGCCGAAGAAGGAGGTCACCACCGAGCTGGGCGATCCGTACGCGGGCGAGTTCCAGTACTTCTCGGGCAACGAAGACGACATGAGCAACACGATGACCCGCGAGTTCGACCTCACCGGGGCCTCGACCGCAGCGCTGTCGATGAAGGCGCGCTACGACATCGAGGACGACTACGACTACCTGTACTTCCAGGCGTCGGTCGACGGTGGGTCGAGCTGGACCTCCCTCGAAGGCACCGTCAACGGCGTCCCGTACGGCACCGACGGCAGCGGGACTCCGGCGATCGACAGCTCGACCGGTGGCCAGTGGGTCGACATCAACGTGCCGCTGGACGCGTACGCCGGCGACGCCGTGCTGTTCCGGCTGCTGTACCGCACCGACGGCGCGGTGGCGTACGGCGGCTTCTTCGGTGACGAGATGACCGTCACCGCCGACGGCGCGCCGATCTTCACCGATGGCGCCGAGGGCGACGGCGACTGGGACCTCGACGGCTGGACCGCGGTCGGGGCCAGCGTGACCGCCGACTACGACAACTACTACATCGCCGGCCACCGCTCGTACGTCTCCTACGACCGGTACCTGGAAACCGGGCCGTACTACTTCGGGTACGCCGACACCAAGCCGGACTGGGTGGACCACTACGCCTACCAGGAAGGCCTGCTGATCTCCTACTGGGACACCTCGCAGGTGGACAACAACACCAACGTGCACCCGGGTGAGGGCCGCAACCTCTACATCGACTCGCGGCCACAGCCGATGTACAACCTGACCGGCGCGCCGTGGCGGGCCCGGGTGCAGGTGTACGACGCACCGTTCAGCCTGGACAAGGCCGACGGGTTCACCCTGCACATCAACGGCCAGCCGCAGTGGGTACGCGGCCAGCCGGCCCAACCGCTGTTCAACGACACCAAGAAGTACTTCTACGAGGAACTGCCCAACCACGGGGTCAAGCTCCCCGCGGTCGGGGTGAAGATCCGTGTGGTGTCGGTCGACGGCACCACGATGAAGATCCGGATCTCCTGATCCGCGACTGACCGGTCCCGTCCGGCCGGCCGGAACCTCGGCCGGCCGGACGGCGTCCGATCACCATGGCCACCGCCGACCTGATCCGCCGATCAGCCAACTGCGGCTCGTCACCGGGCTGGCTGCTGGCCGCCGTGACGGTGCTCATCGCAGCCACCGGCTGCGGCTCGGGAGGTCCCGTGCAGCAGCCGGAGCAGTCGCCGCCGACGTCACCTACGCCGTCGAGCCCACCGCCGACGTCACCTACGCCGTCGAGCCCACCGCCGATGTCAAGCACGGACCTGCCGTTGTTGCCCCGGCCGAGCACGCCGCCGAAGACCCCGTCGGACCTGATCACCGGCGACTGGTTGGTCGGCACGGTGACCCGTGGTGGGACCGGACCCTGCTACGGACTGATCACCGATGACGGCGTCGAACACGCGCTCCACTCCACCGACGGGACCGAATTGACCCGGCACACCCGGATCCGGGTCAAGGTGGCGCCGTTGCGCATCCGCATCCACTGCGGCCCGGGGGCCCACTGGCAGATGCTGCGGGCCGAGCTCATCCGCTGAGGTCGGCCAGTTTCAGCCACGAATAGTCGTGCCGGCAGGGCGGACCCGTGGCCAGGCCGAACCGGAGTTCGTCGAGGTCGAACAGCACCGAGTAGACCGTCTCGCCCCGGTCCGTCGGCGCGTCGCGTTCGTCGAAGTGGCGGCAGATCGCCAGCGGCAGGCCCAGGTGGTCGTGGAAGACGCCGGCCAGCGCGGCCAGATCCAGCGGTTCACCCGTCGGCCGCCCGGTGAGCAGCCGCCGGGCCCGGGCCGCGCGAAACAGCGACGACCCGCCGAAATTCTTCATCGAATCCCGTACGGGCAGATTGGTTTCCAGGTGGTTGGCATGGGTCAGCACACCGTTGTCCGGGTGCAGCCAACCGATGTCGCCCGGCACCACCTCCAGATCGAGCAGCTCGCCGCCGTCCGGCCCGGCCTGGCCGAGCAGCAGGTTGATCGAGGCGTTGCGCGGGGTCCGACAGGCTATCCGGGTGGCCTGCCCGAGGCTGTCGGCTTCCAGCACGGCGCGTAGCAGCACGTGGTACGGGACCCCGGGCGGCCGACCGCCGGCCAGCCCGTCCCGGTCGCAGCCGAGCATGTTGAGGCAGACGCCGAGTCCGGCGGAGTTCAATCCGGTCTTTGCCAACATGCCGGCTTCGGCGAGAGTGAGCACCGCCTTGCCGTGCTCGTCGACGCTGTGCAGCAGCAGCATCGTGTCCCGCTGGTCGGGATGCCAGTCCCAGTTCTGCCCGAGCAGCAGATGGCCGTCGCCGGTGTGGGTGCCGAGGACACCAGCGGCCGTACAGCCGCCGTCCGCCCCGTCCACGGTGGCGCCGCGCACGTCGTTCACGACCGTGGTGCCGTCCCCGGCGGCCCTCGCGCCGTACAACAGCTCGGTGCGTGCGTTGAGCGCGTAGATTTCCTCGACCGCGATGCCGGCCCCGTCGGACAGGCCGTCGAGCGTCTGCCCGATCCTTGGCAGCGCCGCCCGGGTAGCGGCGCGAAACGCTCCACCGGCCGCCCGTACCGCCGCCGGAGGCAGCCCCGCCTCGTCCCGGAACCGGCGCAGGTAGCGCTCGACGTTGCCGGCGACCAGCGGTGCCACCGCGGCACCGTACGCGGCACCGGACTCGGCGGGCGTGCCGGTCACACTGATCAGCGGTACGGGCAAGGGGCTGGCGGCCCGGGCACCGGTCCCGGAGGTTTCGGCGACCATCGGATCACCGTAGCGCCCGGTGAGCGCGTGCGTTCCACGGCCGGCGTACGGCAGACCCCGAACCACGGCTCCGGTGACATCCCTGAATTTTCCTGATTGTCTACCAGCGCGGACACCGCGGTGCGTACGCGTCCTAGGCTGTCGCCATGGCAGCACGCAGTGGGGCGCCCGACCCGGTCGACGAGTCCTGCGTACTCGTCAAAGGCCCGTGGGAACACCGGTACGTGGGGGCCAACGGCAGCCGGTTCCACGTTGCCGAAGCAGGAGCCGGCCCGTTGGTGCTCTTCCTGCACGGCTTTCCGGAATTCTGGTGGGCGTGGCACGAGATGCTGCCTGCGGTGGCCGACGCGGGCTACCGTGCGGTGGCTGTCGACATGCGCGGTTTCGGGGCCAGTGACAAGCCGCCACGCGGCTACGACGGCTACACGCTTGCTGCGGACGTCACCGGCATGATCCGGGCGCTGGGTGAGCGCTCGGCGACGATCGTCGGTGCCGGGTTCGGCGGCATGATCGGCTGGACGGCGGCGGCGTTCCACCCACGGATGGTGCGCCGGCTCGTCGTCATCGGGGCGGCCCATCCGCTACGCCTTCGTTCGGCTATCTTCACCGATCCGCGCGGACAGTTCACCGCGTCCACCCCGTCGCTGCGGTTCCAGTTGCCCCGCTACGAACACGTTCTGACCCGGCACGACGCGGCGATGATCGGTGGCTTCCTGCGACAGTGGGGCGGACCGGCGTGGACCGACGGACCCCGGTTCGCCGACTACGAACAACGGTGTCGGACCGCCATGCGCATTCCGCAGGCGTCCTTCTGCGCGCTGGAGGGCTATCGATGGGCGTTCCGGTCCCTGTTGCGCCTCCATGGTTACCGCTTCGTCAAGTTGTTGCAGGAACCGTTGGTGACACCGACCCTGCAACTGCACGGCGCGCTGGATCCGGCGGTGTTGCCCCGCACCGCGCAGGGGTCCGGGCGCTACGTCATCGCACCGTACGAGTGGCGTCTGCTGGACGCGGTAGGCCACTTCCCACACGTGGAGTCGCCCGAGGTGGTGCTCGGCGAGGTGCTGCGCTGGGCGAAGGGTTGACGCCAGCGGTCGGTCGGCCAGCCAGCCGGCGTCAGACCCGCTGTTCGCGCAGCTCGGTCACTTCGTTGGCCGGTGCCCAGCCCTGGTACACACCGAAGTCGAATTCCTCCAGCCCGAGCGACTGGGCGACCGGGGCACGCCCACCGGTGTATTCGACCCGCAGCCAGCTGTCGTGTTTGGCGAGCACCACGAAGGGCTGCCCGTGCCAGGTGCAGGTGGTACGTACGTAGGCGAGGTCGTCCACCTCGACCGCGGGAACCAACCGGACGAACCGCCCCGGACGAACCAAGGTGAACCCTTCACCTTCGGTCGGTTGGTAGATCCGCACCTGATCGCCGTCCGGACTGGCGTCGTATTCCTGGCCCCGCCAACGGGCGACGTAGCCGTCGCGCATCAGTCCTCCTCGACGCGTTGCCAGGCCGGTTCGTCGCTGTCCAGCCGAGCGATCAGCGTCTGCTTGCCGTCCGCCGACAGTCGCCACAGCTGTGACCCGTGCGGCAGCCGGACACTGTCCACCTTGAACTCGGCGACCACGTCGCTGCTCTCTCCGGGGGCGAACCCGTTGCCCCGGAAGGGGGGACGTTCGATGACCCAGCCTTCCATCGCGCGCATCGCGGTCTCGTTCTGTCCGCCGTACGGGATGCGGTAGAGGCTCGGCCGGTAGGCCGGCCAGCGCAGCACGTAGATGTCCGTGGCGTCCTGGCCGTACGGGGAGCCGGGATAGCCGAGCCCGAGCGCCGCGTGCAGCTTCGCCGGAGTGTCCAGGTGATCGACCTCGCCGGCCCGGTGCACGAAGCCGGACACCCGGTCGTACCCGCGTTCCAGGTAGTAGTCGATCTGGCTGGACGCGACCGTCTTCTGCATCATCGTTGGTTGGTCCGCCTTGCTTCGCGTGGCCGCCGCAGCCGGCGGTGGTGCGCTCCCCTCGCTCGGCTTGGCGTCCACCGGGTCGAGGTCGGCTTCCTCACCGAGTCCGACCTCCGCCGCCCAACTGGCCAGGCCGACGATTTCGGTGCCCGGCAGCTTGGCCCCGACCGGAGTGCCGGGATTGATCACGAACGACCACTGCGGATCCGGCCATCTACGGATGAGCTGGACAAACTTGACTTCCACCGTGTCGACCGGATCGTCGAAGTGGTCCGCGATGCGGGCCGACGAGGTGAAGACGAGGACGAAGGTCTCGCCGTCAAGGGTTTCCGTCCGCCACGTGAACCCCTCGTCGCCCGGCTTGGCACCGGCGGATGAGTCCGCTGCCACCGGCAGCAATACCTTGGCGAGCAGCAAGGTGGACAGGAAGGAGTTGCTTCCCCCACCGCCCGCGGCGGCCATCAGGTCCCGTTCGACATCATTGACCGGCTCAAACACCGCATCGTCGGCCGAATCGAACACCGGACCGGTGGGCTCCGCTGAACCGGTTGGCGCCGCGCCGGTGGGCTGCTGCGGCCCTGGGTCCTCGGTCCCGGTGGACTCCGGCGCAGTCGGCGTGAACATACCCGGTTCGGGTCCGGTGCCCGCCGGATCGCCCGACACGGGCGTCGTGGCCGCACGCGTCGTGACGGCTTCTGTCGTCGCAGCGCCCGGCAGGGCAGCGCCCGGCATGGCAGCGCCCGGCATGGCAGCGCCCGGCATGGCAGCGCCCGGCATGGCAGCGACGGCTGCCGGTCGAGCGGCCTCGGCCGGGGCGGGTTCGCCCACCGGCGCCGACTCACCTGCCGGGCTACCGGGAACCCGGCGGGGCAGCCCGCTCGGCGACAGTCCGCCGACCGTACTCGCCCTGGACTGCACCGCGCCGTACGGCGGCAGCGACGCCTCGGCGGGCGCTGTAGTCGCGGTCGGCGCCACAGTCGACTCCGGTCGGTCACGGTGCGGCCAGGCATCCTGTGGCGCCGGGGTCGACGGCGGGGGCGTCGGAGGTGGCGGGGGCGGCGGGCTCACCGGTGCGGGACCCGCCGGCACGGTGCCAACCGGGTCGTTGGCGGAATAGCCGGATGACCCGGGCACGACAGCGGTGGCCCGCGCTCGCGCCTGGTTACCGCGACCCGGCAGCCGGGCGTCGCCACGGGCCAACTGCGTGACGAACCAGGCGGGCAGCCATCCCTCGATGGGCAGGCCCGGATTGACGGCCAACCACCATTCGAGGTTGGGCCAGGTCGCCGCCAGCTCGACGAAGTTCACTCGACGGGCCGAGCTGCCACTGTCTCCGAGACAGGCACGCAAGGTGACCGGTGAGGTGAACGCCAGTACGTGGGTCCGGCCGTTGGTCGTCCAGGTACCCCAGCCGAGTGGTGCCTGGCCCGCGAGTGCCTCCGGGGACACCGGAAGCAACAGTTCGGTGCCGGCAAGGATCTGAAAATACAGCTCCTGGTCCTGTCTGAGCAGGGCGTCACGCATCGCGGCCTCGATCTCGGTGGCCGGTTCCCAATCGGTCACGGCCGCCTCCCTTCCACCGGACAGGCCACACGCGTCGCGTACAACCTACAAGGTGGTGGCATGATCACAACGTCCGGCAGGGACACGTTCTCGATCACCGAACCAGTCGATGACAACGAGTATTCAGACAATCACCACTTGATGCCGACCGGGACCGATCTACTGGAACAAACTGGCGTTGTGCCGTTCGGTACTCAGGTAGTCGGTGGCCGACTCGTCGACCGCGACCTTGATCTCGCGCAACATCGACTGCAGCTCGCGGGAGGCGTTGCGCCACCGCCCCTGCCGGTCCTCGTACGCCTGCCGGGCCTCGCCCTCCCAGGTCGCGACCAGTGGAGCAGCGTCACGTTCAAGTTGATCGAGCTGAGTCTGCAAGGTACGCAACGCCTGCTCGATGTCTGCGCTGGCTCGTTGCAGCACCTGAAAATCAACTACCAGCACGCCATCGCCCAGTGAGTCGTTCATCGATCAGCCCTCCTGTATCCGGTCGACCCGTACCCCGACATTTGGCTCGTCGAACTTCACAACGGCAACTCGATGCGCCGCCCCGCGCCGAGGATCCGATCGGCAGCCGCGACGTCCGCGGCGCGGTACTGTCCGCCGGCGGTGCGGATCGCGGTAGCGGTTTCGGCAAGTGCCCGGTGCAACGCCGCCTGATCCTGCGCCCACGCCGTCTTCACCTGCTCGAAGGAGCGACCACCAGCACCCCGCCAGGAACTCTGCAGAATCTCCAGGCGCTGCAGCAGACCACGCAACATCGCCTGCAACTCCTCGTCGACCTGGTCGAATCGGCTGGCGGTCTGGTCCAGCACGACCCCCTCGGCATGCATCTGCGACACCCGTTCCACCCTCTCTGTTGCGCTGTCTCCGCGTCGCCATCGACAGGCTCCGCGTCGAAATCGACAGATCGGTGAGCAGGTCACCCGGCGACACCGACCAGTGAACGTCGTTTCGCTGACCGTAGCGAGACGGTCCGCCGCACGCAGCCCCGATCTGTCTGCTGTGGATAACGGCTCAATTGCGATCGGGCGGCCGTCGACCGACCACCGGTGCCGAGCGACCGGCCGTGCCGAGCAGCTACCCGGCGAGGCCGACGGACCGCCGGTCCAGCGCCGGGCCCGGTGGGATCAACTCCACCAGCTCGACCGGCAACCGCACCGGTACGGCGGTGGCGTACCCGAAGATCGTCAACCCCGACGGATCGGGCACGGCATAGCGGCGTCCGGCATCGGTGACCAGGGTGACCGGCCCGGCGTCACCGGTGTCGCCGACGGGCTGCACCAGAACTCCGCTGCCGGGCGGTAACTGGACGTGACCGGCACCGCCGGTCCCCGGCCCGGGCGGTCGTGGTGCCGGTGGTGTGGTCGGCCGCAGGGCCGCCGGCAGGGCGACGTCGATCAGAATCCGTGCCCGGACGTCTGCGGCGGCAACCCGCACACAGAACGTCCCGTTCACCCACTGTCGCAGCTCGGGGGTGTGCTCGGGCGGTGCCAGTGGCCCGTCGGGGATCAGATCCGCAAGCCGCGGCAATGCGCGGAACCTGCCCTGGGACAGATTGGTGGGGGCGTCCTGGTCGAACGCGGTCAGCAGCAGGTCGGCCTGAACCTGGCTGATCACCGCCAAGCCGTCCCGCAACGCCACCGCGTACTGGCGCCGGCCGCCCTGGGTGACCACCACCATCACCTCGCCGATCGTCGCCCGAGGTACGGCGGATGAGCGGCTGCCGTGGCCCGGCACCGCAGGCCGGGCCAGATCGACGCCGGCCGGCAGCGTCCGCAGGATCTCATCCGCCACCGACACCGGCCGCTGGTGCGTCCAGCCGAGAGCGCTGAGCACGAGGTCCGGTTCCCGGATCACGTGCCGGTGGCCCTGCCAGATCACCTGCAGGCTACCGTCGGTAGACCTGGCCAGGAGTGCCTCGGAGCCCAGTGCCGACCCACCGGGCGGCTGGCCGCCTATCAGCACCGCAGCACTCGGCACCGCAGCACTCGGCACCGTCGTGGGGGAGCTGTCGCTCGGCACCGCGGTGGGAGAACTGTCGGTCGAACAGGCCGTCCATGGTGTCGCCATGAGATCGGCGGCCGGTGGCATCGAGTCGGGAGCGTCGGGGATGCCCAACGGGACACCCCGCTCGACATGACGAAGCGCGGCTCTGCGCACCAGCACGGTACGCGGCTGCGCGACACCGACGATCAGCACCGCTGAGCTGTAGTTGAGTACCGGATGCAGTGTTCCGTCCCGATAGACGTACCGGGCACCGGTCTCGCGTTCGACGATGACCGCGCCTTGGTCACGCCAATCTGTCCGTGCCGACCCGACGACCGCGCCGTAGGCAGCGGCGCCGCCGACCAGGATGGCGGCGATCAACAGCCCGGCCAGGACAGCGCCGGCGGATCTGGCGGGCGGTGCCTGCGGTGGATCCGGATCGCGCGCGACAAGCGCACCGACCACCCGCCGGACGGCGTACTGGTGCGATGACAACTGGTCCTGCCTGGACGGCATCGAGGCGTCCCCTTGGCACCCGGGCCGGCGGACACGCCAGCGACTGTAGGTGATCGGACATCAACGTCGAGAGATCGTACAAGCCGTCCACGATGCCCTGGACCACGGCCCGGTCGGTCGGCCGTAGCGTCGGCGTGCCGATCCCGTGCGACACGCTGAGGGACGCGGGCAGGGCCCGACGGACGCGAGCATGGCAAGATCCCCGGATGGGTTTCGTCAAAAGCCTTCTCGTACGGCTCGGCAGCACCGCGCTGGCGTTCTGGCTCGCCACCCTCATCATCCCCGGAATCCACCTGGAAACCGATGCCATCGGCGAGGCCATCGTCACGCTGCTGTTCGTCGCGGTCATCTTCGGTGTGGTCAATGCCCTGCTTCAGCCCATCATCAAGACCGTCGGCTGCGGCCTCTACGTGCTCACCCTCGGGTTGATCGCCCTGGTCGTCAACGGCCTGCTCTTCCTGCTGACCGGGTTCATCGCCGAACAACTCGACCTGCCGTTCCAGGTCGACGGATTCTGGCCGGCCGCTGTACTCGGTGCGCTGCTGGTCGGTGTCGTCACCTGGCTGCTGGGCCTGGCTCTCGACCGCGACTAGGACCCGGCCTACCTCGGTCTATCGTCGTCGCCATGTTGCGTGAGCGCACCGACGGCTACCAGGTCTGCGACGATCCGACGCGGGTCGACCTCGACCGGGTGCACACCTGGCTTTCCACCGACGCGTACTGGGCGCTGGGCCGGTCCCGGCAGGTGGTGGCGACCGCACTGGCCAACTCGTCGGTGTTCGGGGTCTACCAGGGCACGGACGGCCCGCAGGTGGGCTTCGCCCGAGTAGTGACTGATCTGTCGACCTTTGGCTGGCTCTGTGATGTCTACATCGACCGGTCGGTGCGCGGACACGGTCTGGGCAGTTGGCTCGTCGGCTGTGTCCGCGACGAGCTGACGCGGCGCGGGATCCGACGGTTGCTGCTGGCGACCGAAGACGCGCACGGCGTCTACGCACGGCTGGGATTCACCCCGCTCGCGGACCCGCAGCGGTGGATGGAACTCGCCCGACCGGCACCGGACCAGCCGCCCGGCTAGCTCAGCCGACCTGGTGGGTCAGAATCGGAGCGCCATCGGCCCGGACCAGTTCGAGTCGCTCCAACTCCTGCTGGTCGAACCGGGTGGCCCCGGTGAAGGTGATCTCGGCGCCGGGGCTGACCGCCCAGGAACCGACCTGCTGTTTGGCCCCCGAGCGGTCATAGGCGACAAGTTCGAAGGTCATCGCGTCGGCGTCCGGATTTGTCGGCTCCCACCAGCAGCGCATGGTCACCTCGGTACCACCGGCACCGGAGCGCAATCCCACCTCGGCGTGGATCGGCAACTGCGAGGCGACCGGCTCCATCGCGGTGAGCTGGGTGCCGGGGTCGACCGACGGTGTACCGCCGGCCCCGAACCAGCCGACCCCGAACCCGACAACCACGGCCAAACCCGCCGCCGCCAGAGCCGCGCCCGCGGTCTGCCAGCGGCGCATCCGCCGGCCCCGCCGGCGGGCCCGGCCGGCGGCGGTGACCAGCGTCGACAGTCGAGATCCCGCCGGAGGCGGATCGCTGATCTGCTCGAAGCCGGCGGGATCCAGTCGGCCGAGCAGCCCGGGCAGCACGGCGATCTCGGCGACCGCCTGTCGGCAACTCGCGCAGCCGCGCAGGTGGTGTTCGTACGCCGCGCGTTCTGACGGTGACAGGGCACCCAGGACGTACGCGCCGTCGTCATGCGCGTAGTCACACCTCACTGGGTCACCCCCATCTCCTCCAGCACCAGTCGCAGTGAACGCAGTGCGTAGTGTGTACGTGACTTTACGGTGCCCGGCGGTACGCCGAGCCGGGCAGCCGCCTCGGACACCGACCGGCCCCGGTAGAAACACTCGATCAGCACCTCGCGGTGGGGCGGCGAGAGCCGGCCGAGCGCTTCGGCGACTGTCCACGCTTCCACCGCACGATCGGCCTCATCGACCGCAGGTGGCGGTTCGGGCAGCTCGTCGGTGACGACCTCCCCGACCCGGACGCTGCGCCGTCGCCAGGCGTCGATCGCGAGGTTCCGGGCCGTGGTGAACAGCCAGGCCCGCACGGAGCCCCGCTCCGGGTCCAGCGACTCGGGATGTCGCCAGGCCCGCAGCAGCGTCTCCTGGACCAGGTCCTCGGCCCGCTGGCGGTCCCCACCAGCCAGCCGCAGGGCATGGGCGAAGAGCGCGTCGCCGTGCTCTTCGTGCAACGCGCGCATCAGTTGTGAATCCTGGTCGGTCAAGAGGCGCCCTTCCCTTCCGCCTGTTGACACGTAGCCGGACCGCCAGCGGTTCAAGGCCGCGGAAAAGCGGCATCGCTGGCCGGGGCATCGCTGGCCGGGGCCGCCGGCCGGCGGTCAGCAGCCAGCCGCCGTCGGGTCAGCCGCCGTCGGGTCAGTGGCAGTCGGTCAGCCGCCCGGATAGTCGCCGGCCATCGCTTCGGCGATCGCGCGGGCAGCGGCCAGCAGTTTCGCCCGGACCACCCGGGCCGAGGTCATCATCTCGGCCGCCGGCAGTGCGCAGGCGACCGCCACCCGGCGCTCCATGTCCTTGTCCATGTTGACCATCACGGCGGCGCAGGCGATGCCCTGCCGATACTGGCCGATTTCCAGGTGCATGCCGCGCCGGTCGCCGACGGCGATGTCGGCCTCGAAGCCTTCGATCGTGGTGATCGTCGCCGACGTGAACGGCCGCATACCGAACTCCTTGAGGTAGCGGAACCGTTGATCGGGAGTCAGCGTGGCGAGCAGCGCTTTGCCGAGCGCGGTGGCGTGCGCCCCTTCGTCGAAGCCGGGGACCAGGTCCTCCAGGTACGGCGAGCGCGGTCCGTCAACCGATGCGGTGACCGCCACCTGCGATCCGACGAACCTGCCGAGGAAGTGGCTGTAACCGGTCTCCGTCGCCGCCCGCCGCAGCGCCTCGCCGACCGCCGGTGGGCCACGGAAGGCGGCGACCAGCTCGCGGTAACGGTCGGCCACCTCGAGCCCGACGATGTACGTACCGTCCTCGCGGCGGATGACATAACCCTCGTACGCGAGGGTGCGGACCAGGTGATAGGTGGTTGCCACGGTCAGTTCGCAGCGACGGGCGATCTGTTTGACGGTCAGGCCGCGCGGGGCACGTCCGACCGCTTCGAGCACCCGCAGTGCCCGTGAAACGCTCCGGATGAGATCCGAAGGTTCCGCCAAGGGGTCGCGCACAACCACCTCCGCTGCCGGGGACTTACACCATATGAAAAGAGAGCCGCCGGTGGAATGCCCTTTCGAATCGAGGGCACCAGATGGCGACTATCGGTGTGGCGCCCGACACGTACGGTTCATGCTATTGGCTGGCGTAAGGTCATCGCAAATGGCAGAGCCGGTTGTCGTCCCCACACCCCTCACGGACGCCGAGAAACGCGCCGACGCCGGCGTGCGGCAAGCCGGCGAACGTGGCGGGCCGCAATCGGAAGCGACGGGCCGACGAGCCGCTATCGGCGCGGTCGGGACCACCGTGGCCTGCGTCCTTCCGGTGTTCCTGGTCGGCGGGCTCGCTGTGCAGATCGGCGCCGACCTGACCTTCAGCCCGGCCGGGCTCGGCCTGGCGGTCTCGGTGTACTTCGGGGTCAGTGCGCTGTCATCGGTGCCGGCCGGGGCCGCCGTCGAACGTTGGGGTCCGGTCGTGACCGGACGCGTCGCGATCCTGCTCGCCGTCGCGTCGCTGCTGACGATCGCCGCCCTGGCCCGCTCGTACGCCGTGCTGGTGCTGCTGCTCGGCGTCAGCGCCACCGCCAACGCGCTGGGCCAGCTGGCCAGCAACGCCGTGCTGGCCCGCCAGGTCCCGACCGGCCGGCAAGGGGTGTGGTTCGGTGCGAAGCAGTCGGCGATTCCCGCCGCGACGCTGCTCGCCGGGGCGGCGGTTCCAGTGATTGCGCTCACAGTTGGCTGGCGCTGGGCTTTCGTCGCCGCTGCCGTGGTCGGCCTGGCGACGCTCCCGCTGGTACCCGGCGACACCGCCGGGCCGGTCACCAACCGCCCTCGCCGCGACACCCGGCAGATGACCGGCGCGCTGGTCGTGGTCGGTCTGGGTGCCACCCTGGCCGCGGCCGCCGCCAACGCGCTCGGCACCTTCCTGGTCGACTCCGCGGTGGCCGGCGGCGCCGGTCCCGGCACGGCCGGCATGATCCTGACGTTCGGTGGCGCGGTGTGTGTGGCCGCCCGAATCGGGCTCGGCTGGGCCGCCGACCGCCGGGCCGGCGCACAGCTGACCACCATCGCCGGGATGCTCGTCGTCGGCGCCGCCGGGCTTGTCCTGCTCGCCGTGACCGGGCCTGCGCCGCTGCTGATCGGGGTGACCCTCGGGTTCGGTCTGGGCTGGGCCTGGCCCGGGCTGATGAACTTCGCGGTGGTCCGGATGTATCCGGCCAACCCGGCCGCCGCCACGTCGATCACCCAGACCGGTGTGTACGCGGGCGGCTGCTTCGGTCCGCTCGGGCTGGGCGCGCTCGCGGCCGGTGCCGGCTACCAGGTGATGTGGCTGGTGGCCGGGGTGGCGATGCTGATGTCGGCAGCACTGATGCTGGCCGGTGGGCGGATGTTCGGCAACCGGTCGTCACCCGTCGAGACACCCGCCAGCTCGCCGGCTGGTGCCGGGGGTGGATTCTCCGGCTGACGAGCTGGTTGGTCCCGATCGAGCCGGTTGGTCCCGATCGAGCTAGTTGGTCCGGTCGGCGATGAAGTCGCACAGCGCTTCCATGGCCTGACGGGCCGGACTCGACGGCAGCGGGGCCAGCCGCACCCGAGCGTCCTCCGCGTAGCTGCGCACCGTTTCCCGGGCCCGTTTGAGCGCAGGCGACTCCCGCAGCAACCCGAGTGCCTCGCCGTGCAGGTCGTCGTCGGTGACCGGGCCGTCCGCCAGGATCTCGCGCAGCCGCCGGGACGCGGCGTCGCCGTCGTCGGAGTCGAGCGCGTACAGCACCGGCAGGGTCGGTACGCCTTCGCGCAGGTCGGTGCCGGGCGTCTTGCCCGATTGCGTGGACTCCGCCGCGATGTCCAGCAGGTCGTCGGAGAGTTGGAACGCGACTCCGATGATTTCGCCGTACCCGGCGAGCGCCTCGACGTGTTCCCGTGATGCGCCGCCGAACATGCCGCCGAATCGGGCGGAGGTGGCGATCAACGACCCCGTCTTTTCCCCGACCACCTGCAGGTAGTGCCGCACCGGCGGATCGTCGTCACGCGGGCCGACCGTCTCGGCGATCTGCCCGTGCACCAGTCGGGCGAAGGTCCGGGCCTGCAGGCGGACCGCCTCGGTGCCGAGATCCGCGGCGATGTCCGCAGCCCGGGCGAACAAGTAGTCGCCGACCAGGATCGCCACCGAGTTGCTCCACCGCGAGTTGGCGCTCGGCGCACCGCGGCGCACCGGTGCCTCGTCCATCACGTCGTCGTGGTACAGCGTCGCCAGGTGGGTGAGTTCCATCACTACGGCGGCTGGCACCACCAGTGGGGATTCCGGGTCACCGAAGTGCGCACCGAGCGCCACCAGCAACGGCCGGAATCGCTTGCCGCCTGCCTCGACCAGATGCCGGGCGGCTTCGGAGACCAACGGATCGGCGCTGAGCACGTTTTCCCGCAGCTGGGCCTCGACCGCCGACATGATCTGGGTGACGGACGCCTGCAGCTGCGGGTCGACGATGTCGAGCCCGATGGAACTCGTCGCCGGCACGCCGGATGCACCGGAGCTTCCGTCAGCCGTCCTCACCACGCCCCCAACCATGCCACAGCGGTCATCACGACCCAGGCTGGGGGCGGGTCAGGTGGCTCATCGGACGAACTCGGCGGCGTTGGCGGTGAGATCGAGCAGCGCCTGCGGCGCGACGCCGAGCAGCAGGGTGGCGAGCACTCCGATCATCAGCGCCGCCGAGGTCAACGCCCCCGGGATCACCACGGTCGGGGTGTTCTCACCCGGCTCGCTCAGCCACATCATCACCACCACCCGCAGGTAAGGGAAGGCAAGGATCATGCTGGTCACCACGCCGGCGATCACCAGCCAGACCTGGCCGCTGTCGACCGCCGCCCCGAACACCGCGAACTTGCTGCTGAAGCCGCTGGTCAACGGGATACCGGCAAAGGCCAGCAGGATGAACGTGAAGATGCCGGCGAACAGCGGAGAGCGCCGGCCCAGCCCGGCCCAGCGGGACAGATGAGTGGCTTCGCCGTCCTCGTCGCGCACCAGGGTGACCACCCCGAACGCGGCGATCACGATGAAGCCGTACGCCGCCAGGTAGAACATCGTGCTGGACAACCCGCTCGGGGACAGCGCCAACACACCGACCAGCAGGTACCCGGCGTTGGCCACCGACGAGTAGGCCAGCAGCCGCTTGATGTCGGTCTGGGTGACCGCCAGGATCGCCCCGACCAGCATGGTCAACACCGCGACCGTGCCGAGCACCGGGGTGAAGTCCCAGGCCGCGCCGTAGAACCCGACGTGCAGCACGCGCAGCAGCGCGCCGAACGCGGCCACCTTGGTGCAGGCCGCCATGAACCCGGTCACCGGGGTCGGGGCACCCTGGTAGACGTCCGGCGCCCAGACGTGGAACGGCGCGGCGGTCGCCTTGAACAGCAGGCCGACCGCGATCAGCGCGATGCCGGCGAACAGCAGCACCGGGCTGGACTCCGAGGTCTCCACCGCCGCCCGGATGGTGGCGAAGTCGACGCCCGGACCGGTCGGGCTGTCCACGCCCGAGGTGAAGCCGTAGGTCAGCGCCAGCCCGAAGAGGAAGAACGCCGAGGAGTAGGCGCCCAGCATGAAGTACTTCAACGCCGCTTCCTGGCTGAGCAGCCGCCGACGTCGGGCGAGCGCGCAGAGCAGGTACAGCGGCAGCGAGAACGCCTCCAGCGCGATGAACATCGTCAGCAGGTCGTTGGCCGCCACGAACAGCAGCATCCCAGCGAGCGCGAACAGCGCCAGCGGGTAGACCTCGGTGGCTCCGGCCCGGCCCGCCGCCTGCTTGCGGTCCTCGGGCGAGTTGACCACGATCGCCGCCTGGGCGACGAACGGCCCGCCGGTCTCCAGCGACCGTTCGCCGATCAGCAGCATCGCCATCACGCCGAGGACCAGGATCGCTCCCTGCAGGAACAGGGTCGGTCCGTCGACCGCGATCGCCTCGCCGGCGGTCACCATCCGGGTGCTGCCCAGCATGACCACCGCGATCAGCGCGGCCACCATGCTGGCCAGGGCGAGCACCAACTGGACCACGTTGCGTACCGACCGGGGCACGAACGCCTCGACCAGCACGCCGATCATCGCCGCGCCGAACAGGATCAGCATCGGCGCGATCGCCGCGTAGTCGATCGAGGGGGACGTGAAGTCGTTCACCGGGCCGCCTCCTGAACGATGCCCACGGTCGGGGCGGGGTCGGACGTACCGACGTCATCCTGCAGGGTCGCCTGGATGGCCGGGTTGATCACGTCGGTCAACGGCTTCGGGTAGAAGCCGAACAGCAGGATCAGCGCGATCAGCGGGGCCACCACGACCTTCTCCCGCAGTGTGATGTCCCGCTTCATGCCGTCCACCGTGGCCAGGGCCGGATTCACCGTGCCCTGGGTGGTTCGCTGCACCATCCACAGCACGTACGCGGCGGCCAGGATGATGCCGAGGGTGGCGATCACCGCCACCGGCCGGTTCACCGAGAAGGTGCCGAGCAGCACCAGGAACTCGGAGATGAACGGCGCGGTGCCGGGCAGCGCGAGCGAGGCCAGACCGGCGAAGAAGAACACCCCGGCCAGCAGCGGCACCAGCTTGCCGGCACCGCCGAAGTCGCTGATCAACGCGGACCCGCGCCGGGCCACGAACATGCCGACGACCAGGAAGAGCAGGCCGGTTGCCAGCCCGTGGTTGACCATGTAGAGCACCGCACCGGTGCCGGCCTGGGTGGTGAACGCGAAGATCCCCACCCCGATGAAACCGAAGTGCGAGATCGAGGTGTACGACACCAGCCGCTTCAGGTCGTTCTGGCCGACCGCGAGCAGGGCCGCGTAGATGATGCCGATCACCGCCAGGGCGAGTGCCCACGGCGCGAACCACTGCGACGCCTCGGGGAACAGGCCCAGGCAGTAGCGCAGGATGCCGAACGTACCGACCTTGTCCATCACCGCGACCAGCAGCGCGGCCGAGCCGGCCGGCGCGGCGCCACCGGCGTCCGGCAGCCAGGTGTGGAACGGGAAGAACGGCGCCTTGATCGCGAAGGCGACGAAAAAGCCGAGGAACAGCCAGCGCTCCACCCCGGTGGACATGTCGATCTCGCTGAGCGCCTGCCAGTCGAAGGTTTGCCCACCGACCACCCACAGGCCGATCACCGCGGCCAGCATGAACAGCCCGCCGACCAGCGAGTAGAGGAAGAACTTGACCGCCGCGTACTGGCGCTGGTGGCCACCGTAGCTGCCGATGAGGAAGTACATCGGCACCAGCATGACCTCGAAGAACACGTAGAACAGGAAGATGTCGGCGGCGGCGAAGACGCCGATCATCGTGCCTTCGAGCAGCAGCAGCAGGGCGAAGTAGACCGGCACCGACCGCTTGGATGCCTCCGCGTCGTGCCAGGAGGCGAGGATGACCAGCGGTACGAGCACCGCGATCAGCATCAGCATCACCAGCGCGATGCCGTCCGCGGCGAAGGTGAATCTCACCCCCCAGGCCGGGATCCAGGGGTACGACTCGCGGAACTGGAACCGGTCGCCGCCGACCGAGAAGGCGAACCACATCAGCAGCGACAGCACCAGCACCGCCGTCGACCAGCCGAGCGCCAGCCACTTGGCCAGCTCCCCCTGACGGCGCGGGACGAACGCCACCACGAGCGCGCCGACCAACGGCGCCACGGTCAGCACCGAGAGGAACGGAAAGTCTGTCACGCCAGCCATCCCATCTGCAGGGCGAGGAACGCCGCGACCACCACGAAGGCACCGGCGAGCACGGACATCGCGTACGAGCGCACGAAGCCGGTCTGCAGCCGGCGCAGCCGCCCGGAGCTGCCCCCGATCCCGGCGGCGAGGCCGTTGACCAGGCCGTCGACTCCCCGGTTGTCCAGGAAGACCAGTGCCCGGGTGAGGAAGATCCCCGGCTTTTCGAAGACCGCCCGGTTGACCGCATCGGTGTAGAGGTTGCGCCGCGCCGCGGTGACCAGTGCCCCGGCCGGCTGCTCCTGCTCGGCGGTGCCGTTACGGAACAGCAGCCAGCCGAGCCCTGCGCCGAGCACGGTGAGCGCCAGCGCCAGGACGGTGACCGCGGTGTGCGACAGCACCGCCTCGTGGTGGCTCTCTTCGGCTCCCAACACCGGGGTGAGCCACTCGGGCACCGAGGTGGACATCAGCCAGCCGGCGGCGACCGAGCCGACCGCCAGCAGGATCAGCGGCACCGTCATCAACGGCGGCGACTCGTGCGGGTGCTCGATGTCGGAGGTCCACCGCTTCGGGCCGTGGAAGGTGAGGATGAACAGCCGGGTCATGTAGAAGGCGGTGAGCCCGGCGCCGAGCAGCGCCGCGCCGCCGAACAGCCACGCGGTCCAGTCCTCCCGCTCGAAGGCGGCCGCGATGATCGGCTCCTTGGAGAAGAAGCCGGACAGTGGCCAGAGGCCGATGATCGCCAGCCAGGCCAGTCCGAAGGTGGCCCAGGTGATCCTCATGTGCCGCCACAGGCCGCCGAAGCGCCGGATGTCGGTCTGGTCCTTCATCCCGTGCATCACCGAACCGGCACCGAGGAACAGCCCGGCCTTGAAGAAGCCGTGCGCCAGCAGGTGCACGATCGCCAGCGCGTACGCGCCGCCGCCCAGGCCGACACCCAGGAACATGTAGCCGATCTGGGAGACCGTCGACCAGGCCAGCACCCGCTTGATGTCGTCCTTGGCGCACCCGATGACCGCACCGATCAGCAGGGTCAGCGCGCCGACACTGACCACCACGGTCTGCAACGTCGGGTTCGCCGAGAAGATCGGGTTGGACCGGGCGATCAGGTAGACGCCGGCGGTGACCATGGTGGCCGCGTGGATCAGGGCGGAGACCGGAGTCGGACCTTCCATCGCGTCCGGCAACCACGCCTGCAACGGGAACTGGCCGGACTTACCGGTCGCGCCGAGCAGCAACAGCAGACCCATGGCGAGGACCGTGCCGGAGGCCAGCGCGCCGGCGTTGGTGAAGACCGCCTCGAACTGGGTGGTGCCGAGGGTGGCGAACATCAGGAAGATCGCCAGCACCAGGCCGGCGTCGCCGACCCGGTTCATCAGGAAGGCCTTCTTGCCGGCGGTCGCCGCGGCCGGCAGCTGGTACCAGAAGGAGATCAGCAGGTACGACGCGAGGCCCACGCCCTCCCAGCCGAGGAAGAGCATCACATAGTTGTTGCCCAGCACCAGCACCAGCATCGCGGCGACGAAGAGGTTGAAGTACGCGAAGAAGCGCCGCCGCCCTGGATCGTGCGACATGTACTCGACCGCGTAGACGTGGATCAGGAACCCCACGCCGGTGATCAGCAGGACGAAGACCGCCGACAGCGGATCGAACAGCAGCCCGAAGTCCACCGACAGGTCGCCGACTCCGATGAACTCCCACAGGCTCAGTTCGACCGCCCGGTTGTCCAGGCCGCGCAGGCTGGAAAAGTAGCTCAGGCCGAGGACGAAGATCGCCCCGACGCTGGCCACCCCCAGCCAGTGACCCCACTTGTCGGCCCGGCGGCCGAGCAGCAGCAGGATCGCGGCACTGGCCAACGGAATGGCCACCAGCAGCCACACGCTACTCAGCAGCCCCGTGGCTTGGGCGTACTCCACAGTCTCTTCCACGTGTGGGCCCCTTTAGTACTTCAGCAGGTTTGCGTCGTCGACGCTCGCCGAGCGCCGAGTCCGGAAGATGGTCATGATGATGGCGAGCCCGACGACCACTTCGGCTGCCGCCACGACCATCACGAAGAAGGCCATGATCTGGCCGTTGAGATCACCGTTGATCCGGCTGAAGGTGACCAGCGCCAGGTTCGCGGAGTTGAGCATCAACTCGATGCACATGAACAGCACGATCGCGTTGCGGCGGATCAGCACGCCGACCGCGCCGATGGTGAACAGCACCGCCGACAGGATCAGGTAGTAGTCCGGACTCATTTGTCGGTCCCCTTCGGGGCGGCTTCGCTCGGCGTCAGTTCGCGCGTGGGCAGGATCGCCGGAATGCTCCGCTCGGTCAGCGTGCCATCCGGCAGCCGGCCGGGGGTGGCGACCGAGGTGGAGGTGGCGTAGACGCCGGGACCGGGCTTCGGGCCGGGGTAGTTGCCCGGGGCGAAGCGCGCCCGCATCATCTCCGGCTGGCCACGCCGCTCTTCCTTGCGCCGCTCGATGTGCGCCAGGATCAACGCGCCGATCGCCGCGGTCGTCAGCAGCGCGGCGGTCACCTCGAAGGCCACCAGATAGCGGGTGAACAGCAGCTGCGCGATGCCCTGCACGTTGCCGCCCGCGTTGGCCTGCTCCAGCCCGACCGCGCTGACCCCGCCGAGGCCCCGGTAGAGCCCGGTGCCGACCAGGGCGGCGAACCCGATGCCCAGCGCGACCGCGGCCACCCGTTGCCCGCGCAGCGTCTCGATCAGCGAGTCGGAGGCGTCCCGGCCGACCAGCATCAGCACGAACAGAAAGAGCATCATGATCGCGCCGGTGTAGACGATGATCTGCACCAGCCCGATGAACGGTCCGCCCTGCACGATGTAGAACACTCCGAGGCTGAGCATGGTCAGGACCAGCCACAGCGCGGAGTGCACCGCGTTGCGGGCCCACACCATGCCGATCGCGCCGATCAGCGCGAGCGGAGCCAGGATCCAGAAGGTCACCGCCTCTCCGGTGGAGACCTCCGCTGCGAGCTCGGTCATGGCTTGATCTCTCCTGTCGTACCCGAGCCGTCCTTGGTGCCCTGCTCGGACCAGGGTGCGCGTTCCGCACCGGCCGAGGTGCCAGGATCGGTCAGCGCGCCTACGTAGTAGTCCTTCTCGCTGTCGCCCAGGCGCATCGGGTGCGGCGGCTGCTCCATCCCCGGCAGCAGCGGCGCCAGCAACTGCTCCTTGGTGAAGATCAGGTCCTGCCGGGAGTCGCGGGCCAGCTCGTACTCGTTGCTCATGGTCAGCGACCGGGTCGGGCAGGCCTCGATGCACAGCCCGCAGAAGATGCAGCGGGCGTAGTTGATCTGGTAGATGCTGGCGTACCGCTCACCCGGGGAGAACCGCTGCTCCTCGGTGTTGTCGCCGCCCTCGACGTAGATCGCGTCGGCCGGGCAGGCCCAGGCGCACAGCTCGCACCCGATGCACTTCTCCAGTCCGTCCGGATGCCGGTTGAGGATGTGCCGGCCGTGGTAGCGCGGCGCGGACACCGGCGGCTTGAACGGGTAGTCGGTGGTGACCACCTTGCGGAACATGTGCGAGAAGGTGACCCCGAATCCCTTGAACGTTCCCGTGATCGTGCCCACGTCACACCTCCTTGTCGTCGGTGGTGGGACCGACCTGGGCCGGTTCCCGTTCGGCTACCGCCCGCCGGGCCCGCGGGCTGGGCGGAACCTGCAGGTCCATCGGAGGCAGCGGGAAGCTGCCCGGCGGACGCGCGTCGACCTGCTCCTGCAGGCCCGACACCGGCTCTTCCTTGCGGCTCGGCCAGAAGATCACCACAGCCAGCAGCAGTGCCACCGGGATACCGATCGCGACCAGCCGGTCGTTGCGCTCCCAGTCGCTGGTCACCCGGATGCCGCCGAGCGCCAGGATCCAGGCCAGGTTGATCGGCAGCAGCACCTTCCAGCCGAACCGCATGAACTGGTCGTAGCGCAGCCGGGGCAGGGTGCCGCGCAGCCAGACGAAGACGAACAGCAGCAGGACGACCTTGATCATGAACCAGAGCAGCGGGATCCAGCCCGAGTTCGCCCCGTCCCAGATGCTGATCGGCCACGGCGCGCGCCAGCCACCGAGGAACAACGTCACGGTGACCGCCGACATGGTGACCATCGCGACGTACTCGGAGAGCATGTAGAGCGCGAACTTCAGCGAGCTGTACTCGGTCATGTAGCCGGCGACCAGCTCGGACTCCGCCTCGGGCAGATCGAACGGTGCCCGGTTGGTCTCCGCCACCGCGGCGATCGCGAAGATGATGAAGCTGGGCAGCAGCAGGATCGCGTACCAGCCGGGGGCGTAGAGATCGAAGCCGCCGATCGAGGTGAACTGGTCACCACCGGCCTGCGCGGCGACGATCCCGCTGGTGGACATGGTGCCGGCGGTCATGAAGACGGCCACGATGGACAGGCCGAGCGCGATCTCGTACGAGATCATCTGGGCGGTGGAGCGCAATCCGCCCAGCAGCGGGTAGGTCGATCCGGACGCCCACCCGCCGAGCACGATGCCGTAGATGCCCATCGACGAGCAGGCCAGCAGCACCAGCACCGCCACCGGCACATCGGTGACCTGCAGCGGCGTGCGGGTGCCGAAGATGCTGACCACCGGCCCGAACGGGATGACCGACAACGCGGTCACCGCGCAGATGACCGAGATGGTCGGGGCGAAGAAGTAGACCACCTTGTCCGAGGCCTTTGGCAGGATATCCTCTTTGAAGGCCATCTTGAGACCGTCGGCCAGAGTCTGCAGCAGGCCGAACGGGCCGGCCTGGTTCGGCCCGGGGCGGACCTGCATCCGGCCGACCACCCGCCGCTCGAACCAGACCCCGAGCAGCGTGCCGGCCAGGCCGAAGGCGAACGCGAAGACCACCTTGATCAGGATCAGCCACCACGGATCCTGCCCGAAATCGGACAGGGTCGGATCCTGTGCCAGGTTCACCGGACACCCCCTACGTTACGGTCCGTCGTCCCGTTCGGGCTGGTCACGGCGCTGACCTTGACCACCGAGCCGGACCTGGCCCCGAGGCTGCGTCGCACCGTCGAGCCGGGCGAGTTGGTCGGCAGCCAGACCACACCGTCGGGTAGCAGATCGGTGACGGCCGCCGGCAGGGTGATCGCCCCACGGTCGGTGCCGACCGTCACCGGGTCGCCATCGGCCACGCCGAGCGCGGTTGCCAACGCCTTGGCCAGCCGGACCACCGGCGGCCGGGCGGTACCGCCGAGGTAGGGATCACCGTCGGTGAGAGTGCCGAGGTCGATCAGGTGATGCCAGGTCGCCAGGACCGCCTCACCCGCACCCGGATCGGCCGGCGCGACCGGGTCGGCCAGCGGCAGGCCGGGGCGCTGCGCCTTGGTCGCCGGCAGCGAACCCAACTCGCGACGGATCAGGTTGACCTCGCCAGCGCCGAGTGCGACGCCGAGTTGGGCGGCGAGCGCGTCGAGTACCCGGGAGTCGGGCATCGCGGTGGTGGTCAGCACCGCCTCGAAGGTGCGCAGCCGGCCTTCCCAGTCGACGAAGCTGCCGGCCTTTTCCACCACCGGTGCCACCGGGAACACCACGTCGGCGCGACGGGTCACCGCACTGCTCCGGATCTCCAGGCTGACCAGGAACGGCACTGCCTCGAAGGCCTGCTCGGCCAGCCTCGGGTCGGCCAGGTCCGCCGGGTCGACCCCGGCCACCACCAGCGCGCCGATCTTGCCGGCCGCCGCCGCCGCGACGATCGCGTCGGTGTCCCGGCCCGGCTCCGACGGGATGGTCCCGGCACCGATGTCCCAGGCGCCGGTGAGCTCGGCCCGCGACGCGGCGTCACCGACCGGACGTCCACCGGGCAGCAGGTTCGGCAGGCAACCGGCGTCGACCGCGCCCCGGTCACCGGCCCGGCGCGGCACCCAGGCCAGCCTGGCACCGGCCCGCTCGGCGGTCGCGCCAGCGGCGGACAACCCGCCGGGTACGGTGGCCAGCCGCTCGCCCACGAGCAGGATCGCGCCGGAGCGGCCGAGCGCCTCGGCGACCGTCGGATCGTCGGTGAGCAGCCGTGCCTCGTCGCCGGGCACCGTCGGCACCACCGTGGCCCCGAGCTTCTCCAGCCCGCGGCTGAGGTACGGGGCCAGCGCGACCACCCGCAGCCCCTTCTTGGCGTACGCCTTGCGCAACCGGAGGAAGAGGATCGGGCATTCCTCCTCCGGCTCCAGCGCGGCGATCACCACCACCGGCGCCCGCTCGATGTCGGCGTAGGTGACCTCGCTGGCCCCGGCCACCTGGGCGGCCAGGAAGTCGGCCTCCTCGGTCGAGCCGGCTGCCCCGGCGATCGGCCGGGCCCGGAAGTCGATGTCGTTGGTCCGCAGTGCGACCCGGGCGAACTTGGCGTACGCGTAGGCGTCCTCGACGGTGAGCCGCCCGCCGGTGAGCACCCCGACGCCGTACGCGCCGTCACGGGCCTTGCGCAGCCCTTCGGCGGCGGTGGCGAGGGCCTCGCTCCAGGAGGCCTCCCGCAGCTCGCCGGTGTCGGCGTCACGGACCAGCGGGGTGGTGAGTCGTTCGGTCGCGGTGGCGTAGCGGAAACCCCACCGCCCCTTGTCGCAGTTCCACTCCTCGTTGACCGCCGGGTCGTCACCGGCCAGCCGGCGCAGTACCTTGCCGCGCCGGTGGTCGGTGCGCTGGGCGCAGCCGGCCGAGCAGTGCTCGCACGCGCTCGGCGAGGAAACCAGGTCGAACGGGCGGGCCCGGAACCGGTACTGGGCACCGGTCAGCGCGCCGACCGGACAGATCTGCACCGTGTTGCCGGAGAAGTACGAGTTGAACGGCACGTCGCCGGCGCCCTCGCCGTCCGGCAGCGACTCGGCGCCGAACGCCTCGTCCCGGTAGACGTTGATCTGCTCGCCCGAGGAGCGGTCCATCAGGTCGATGAAGGCGTCGCCGGCGATCTCCTCGGAGAACCGGGTGCAGCGCTGGCAGAGCACGCAGCGTTCCCGGTCCAGCAGCACCTGGGTGGAGATGTTGACCGGCTTGGGGTACTCCCGCTTGTGTTCGTGGAAACGGGAGTCCGGGCGGCCGGTGGACATCGCCTGGTTCTGCAGCGGACACTCGCCGCCCTTGTCGCACATCGGGCAGTCGAGCGGGTGGTTGACCAGCAGCAGCTCCATGATCCCCTGCTGGGCCTTCTTGGCCACCGGGGAGGTGAGCTGGGTGCGGACCACCATGCCCTCGGCGACGGTCTGGGTGCAGGAGGCGACCGGTTTGCGCTGCCCCTCCACCTCGACCAGACACTGCCGGCAGGCACCGGCCGGGGCGAGCAGCGGGTGGTCGCAGAACCGTGGGATCGCGATGCCGAGCTTCTCGGCGACCCGGATCAGCAGGGCTCCCTTGGGTGCGGTGACCTCGACCCCGTCGATGGTCAGGGTCACCGTCTCAGTGGTCCTCGCTACCTCTGTCATTTAGTGCGCACCTACCAATGCTTTCTCCGACAGCTTCGGTGCCGTACGCCCCTCGATGTAATCGAGGTAGTCCTGCTTGAAGTACTTGAGCGAGGAGGTCACCGAGCTGGTCGCACCGTCGCCGAGACCGCAGAACGAGCGGCCCAGGATGTTGTCGCAGGTGTCCAGGAGGGTGTCGAGGTCCTCGTGGGTGCCCTGGCCGGACAGAATCCGGCGGTAGACCCGCACCATCCAGTAGTTGCCCTCGCGGCAGGGGGTGCACTTGCCGCACGACTCGTGGTGGTAGAACTCCAGCCACCGGTAGGTGGCGTACACCGGGCAGTCCTGGTCGGAGAAGATCTGGGTGGCGGTGGTGCCGAGAATCGATCCGGCGGCGGCCACCCCTTCGAAGTCCAGCGGTACGTCCAGGTGCTCGGCGGTGAGCAGCGGGGTGGACGACCCGCCCGGGGTCCAGAACCGTAGCTCGTGGCCGGGCTGCATGCCGCCGGCCAACTCGATCAGCTCCCGCAGGGTGATGCCCAGCGAACACTCGTACTGGCCGGGGTCGACGATCCGGCCGGACAGCGAGTAGATCATCGGGCCGGACGACTTCTCCGTACCCATGCTCTTCCACCAGGCCGCGCCACCCAGCACGATGTACGGCACGCTGGAGATGGTGCCCACGTTGTTGACCACGGTCGGGCAGGCGTACAGGCCGTGGGTGGCCGGGAACGGCGGGCGCAGCCGGGGCTGGCCCCGGAAGCCTTCGAGCGAGTCGAGCAGCGCGGTCTCCTCGCCGCAGATGTACGCGCCGGCACCGCTGTGCACCACCAGGTCCAGGTTGAACCCGGAGCCGAGGATGTCGGTGCCGAGGTAGCCGGCCCGGTACGCCTCGTCGACCGCGTTGCGCAGCCGCCGGGCGGCGTGCACCGCCTCACCCCGGACGTAGATGAAGGCGCGGCTGGCCCGGATCGCGTACGAGGCGATGATGACGCCTTCGACCAGCGAGTGCGGGTCGTACATCATCAGCGGCAGGTCCTTGCAGGTGCCCGGCTCGCCCTCGTCGGCGTTGACCACCAGGTAGTGCGGCTTGCCGTCGTTCTGCGGGATGAAGCCCCACTTCAGTCCGGTGGGGAAGCCGGCACCGCCGCGCCCGCGCAGTCCGGAGTCCTTGATCAGCTTGATCAGGTCGTCCGGATGCACCGGGCCGTCGCCCTTGGCACCCCGGCCGCCGCCCGGGGTGCCGGCGAGCACCTTGCGCACCGCCGCGTAGCCGTCGAGCTGCTCGTACACGTCGATGCGCCAGGCGTCGGGCGAGAGCCAGCGCTTGGTCAGCACCGGGGTCAGCTTCTCCAGGGTTTCCCGTCGCGGCCCGGTCATGCGGTGCCCTCCTCGCTGCGCGCGTCCCGCAGCGTCGCGCGCTGCGGCTGCGGGCCGTCCCCGGCCGGCTTGGCGTCGCCGGCCGGCGGATTGGCGGCGGCACCGGCGGCCTCCGCGGCCTCGGCGTCGCTGTCCGGTTCGGCGCGGTCGGCCGGCACCGTGGTGCCGGGCGCGTCCGGAGCCGGGGTCTTGGCGTCCGGGGCGCGTGTCTGGGCCGCCCGGATCTCCGGTGACGTGGCCTGCGGCGCCTTGATGTCGGGCGTGGTGCTGCCGGTCGCAGTCGGTGCCGCACGGCTGGGCTCCGGCGCGTCACCGCTGATCGGGGTGTTCGGGTCGAACCCGGCCACCGCGACGCCGTGCTGCTGGGCCAGTCGCAGCCCGCGCAGGGTGGCGTCGCCGGCCGGGCCATCGGCGACCGCGCCTTCCCGGGTGTCCGAAAAGCCGGCGAGCTGTAGCGACATCTCCTTGAGGGTGCACAGCCGGGCACCCCGGGTGGGTGCCGGACGCCCACCGGCCCGCAGCTGCTCGACGACGCCGAGCGCGACATCCGGGTCGACCTCGTCGAAGAAGTCGTAGTTGACCGTCATGACCGGGCCGTAGTCGCAGGCGGCCAGGCACTCGGCGTGTTCCAGGGTGATCGTGCCGTCGGCGGTGGTCTCGTCGTGCCCGACGCCGAGGTGTTCGCTCAGCGCGTCGTAGACCCGCTGCCCGCCCAGCACGTCGCACATCGTGTTGGTGCAGACGCTGACCAACCAGTCACCGGTAGGCCGACGCTTGTACATGGTGTAGAAGGTGGCGACCGCACTGACCTGGGCCTTGTTGATACCCAACTGTTCGGCGCAGAACTCCACGCCGGCCGGCGAGACGTAGCCGTCCTCGGACTGCACCAGGTGCAGCAGCGGCAGCAGCGCGGAACGGGACCGGTCCGCCGGGTAGCGGGCGATGATCTCCTGCGCCCGGTCGTGCGTTTCCTGACTGAAACCCATCAGCGGTCACACCCACCCATCACGGGGTCCAGCGAGGCGCCCCCGGCGATCACGTCGGCGATCAGGCCACCTTCGGAGATGGCCGGGATCGCCTGAAGGTTGACGAAGCTCGGCTCGCGGTAGTGCACCCGGTACGGCCGGGTGCCGCCGTCGGAAACGGCGTGCACGCCCAACTCGCCGCGCGGCGACTCCATGCCGATGTAGACCTGGCCGGGCGGCACCCGGAAGCCCTCGGTCACCAGCTTGAAGTGGTGGATCAGGGACTCCATCGACTGGCCCATGATCTTTGCCACGTGCTCCAGCGAGTTGCCCATCCCGTCGACGCCGATGGCCAGCTGCGCCGGCCAGGCGATCTTCTTGTCGGCCACCATGATCGGTCCGGGCCGGAGTCGGTCCAGCGCCTGTTCGACGATCTTCAACGACTCGCGCATCTCCGCCATCCGGACCAGGTAGCGGCCCCAGACGTCGGCGCTGGTGGTGGTCGGTACGTCGAACTCGTAGTCCTCGTAGCCGCAGTACGGCATGGTCTTGCGCAGGTCCCAGGCGAGTCCGGCGGAGCGCAGCACCGGACCGGTGATGCCCAGCGCGAGGCAACCGGTGACGTCGAGCACCGCCACGTTCTGCGTCCGCTCCAGCCAGATCGGCTGCCCGGAGAGCAGGTCCTCGTACTCCTTGAGCCGCTTCGGCATCAGGTCGAGGAACTCGCGGATCTTGACGATCGCCTCGTCCGGCACGTCCTGGGCGACACCGCCCGGGCGTACGTACGCCATGTTCATCCGCAGCCCGGAGACCAGTTCGAAGATCTCCAGGATGTACTCGCGCTCCCGGAAGCCGTACAGCATGACCGAAATCGCGCCGAGCTCCATGCCGGTGGTCGCCACCCAGACCAGGTGCGAGGCGATCCGGTTGAGCTCCATCATCAGTACCCGGATGGTGTTCGCCCGCTCGGTGATGTCGTCGGTGATCCCGAGCAGCTTCTCGACCGCCAGGCTGTACGCCGTCTCGTTGAAGATCGGCGCCAGGTAGTCCATCCGGGTGACGAACGTCGTGCCCTGCACCCAGTTGCGGTACTCGAGGCTCTTCTCGATCCCGGTGTGCAGGTAGCCGACGACCGACCGGGCCTCCCGGACGGTCTCCCCCTCCAGTTCGAGGACCAGCCGCAGCACCCCGTGGGTCGACGGATGCTGGGGACCCATGTTGACGATGATCCGCTCGTCGGTGAGCGGGTCGGTGCCGCCGACGACGGTGTCCCAGTCGCCACCGGTGACGGTGAAGACCTTGCCTTCGTCGGTCTCGCGCTCGGTTGCGTATCCGGCCGTCATTGGTAGCTCCTCCGCTTGTCCGGCGGTGGGATCTCGGCGCCCTTGTACTCCACCGGGACGCCGCCCAGCGGGTAGTCCTTGCGCTGCGGGTGGCCCTCCCAGTCGTCCGGCATCAGGATCCGGGTCAGGGCCGGGTGGCCGTCGAAGACCACTCCGAACATGTCGTACGTCTCCCGCTCCTGCCAGTCGGCGGTGGGGTAGACGTCGGTGACGCTCGGCAGGTGCGGGTTCTCGGCGGTGACCGCGGCTTCCAGCCGGACCCGACGGCGGTACGTCATCGAGGTCAGCTGGTAGACGACGTGCAGCCGACGTTCGTCGGCGCCCAGGTAGTCGGCGCCGGAGACCGACGAGCACAGCTCGAAGCGCAGTGACTCGTCGTCGCGCATCACCCGGCAGACCTCGGCGATCCGATCCGGCCGGATGTGCAGGGTCAACTCGTCCCGGTCGACGACGACCTTCTCGATCGCGTCGGCGAACGCCGGGTAGGCCTCTTCGAGCGCGTCGCAGACGTCGTCGAAGTACCCGCCGTACGGCCGTTCGGCACCGGGCACGGCCACCCGACGGCGGACCAGTCCACCGAACCCGGAGGTGTCGCCGGTGCCCTGGATGCCGAACATGCCCCGGCCGGCAGCACTGGCCGGCGGAAACTCGGCCGGCGCGCCGCTGGTCGCCCCGACCGGCGGCGCCGCGGCGGGCACCCCGCCGCCCGGCTGCTCGCTGGGCGCGTTCGTCGGCCCGGTCACTGGATCGTCCTTTCGCTCACGGCGGCGGGGCTCACTTGAGGCCCGCCCCTGGGTGCAGGTGGTGCTGCGCCTTCATCCAGTTCTCGATCCGCAACTGCTCCTCGCGGCCGTCCTTGACGGCCTGCTCCCACTCGGCCCGGCGGGCCTTGTCGGAGCGGTACGACGAGGGCATCGAGCCCGGCGCCACCACTGGCACGTCGCCGCGGGCCCGACGGGCTTCGAGCATCTTGCGGCCGTTGGGGCCGAGCGGCTCGTGGCCGATCTTCTCGCGCAGCTTGAGCACCGCGTCGATGAGCATCTCCGGCCGGGGCGGGCAGCCGGGCAGGTACATGTCGACCGGGACCACGTGGTCGACGCCCTGCACGATCGCGTAGTTGTTGAACATGCCGCCGCTGGAGGCGCAGACCCCCATGGAGAGCACCCAGCGGGGTTCGGCCATCTGGTCGTAGATCTGCCGCAGCACCGGGGCCATCTTCTGACTCACCCGGCCAGCGACGATCATCAGGTCGGCCTGGCGCGGCGAGGCGCGGAAGACCTCCATCCCCCACCGACCCATGTCGTAGTGCGGCGCACCGGCGGCCATCATCTCGATCGCGCAGCAGGCCAGACCGAAGGTCGCGCCCCATACCGAGGTCCGACGGGACCAGTTGACCAGCTTCTCCACCGAGGTGAGCAGGATGCCGGCGGGGAGTTTCTCCTCGATTCCCATGGTTTCCTCCCTCAGTCCCAGTCGAGCCCGCCGCGGCGCCACTCGTACACGTAGGCGACCGAGACGGCGACGATGAACAGCGAGACCGCGACGTAGCCGAACGCACCGAGCGGGTCCAGCGAGACCGCCCACGGGATCAAGAAGATGATCTCGATGTCGAAGATGATGAACATCATCGCGGTCAGGTAGAACTTGATCGGGATCCGGCCACCGCCGATCGGCTCCGGGCTCGGCTCGATCCCGCACTCGTACGCTTCGAGCTTGGCCCGGTTGTAGCGCAGCGGCCCGGCCAGCCGGGCGGCGGCCACCGAGAACAGCGCAAAGGCCGACGCGAGGGCGAACACCCCGATGATGGGTATGTACGGCGAGAGCGACATGGGCTTCTCCTGCTCGTCCTTCCCTGCCCGCGGTCAGTTTCCAGCGACTCAGATGTTGACTACTGCCCAGATAGGCATCTTTGCCCATCTCGGTGACTGCTGCAGCGGGGTTGCCCGCCCTGGTCGTCCACGTGGTGGCATCACGCCGCCGGAGCCACCTTCGTCATCGCGTTGATCACCCGGTCCATCGCGTCCCCGCCGCGCGGATCGGTGAGGTTGGCCAGCAGCTTCAGCACGAAGCGCATCAACAGGGGATGCGGCAGGCCGTGCTTGGTGGCAATCCGCATGATCTGCGGGTTGCCGATCATCTTCACGAAGATGTTGCCGAGCCGGTAGTAGCCGCCGTAGCGGGCCTTCAGCTCGATCGGGTAGTGCGCCAGCGCCCGCTCCCGGTCGGCCTTGGCGGGCCGGGCGAGAGCCTGCACCGCCACCTCGGCGGCCAACTCCCCGGACTCCATCGCGTACGCGATGCCCTCGCCGTTGAACGGGTTGACCATGCCACCGGAGTCACCGACCAGCAGCACACCCCGGGTGTAGTGCGGCACCCGGTTGAAGCCCATCGGCAGTGCCGCGCCCAGGATCGGCCCGTCGGCGTTGGCCTCGTCGGCGAGGCCCCAGTCCGGCGGGGTGCTGCCGAGCCAGTCGACGAGCATCCGGCGGTAGTTGGTCTTGCCGAACGCGGCCGAGGAGTTGAGCACGCCGAGCCCGACGTTGACCCGACCGTCGCCCATGCCGAAGATCCAGCCGTAGCCGGGTAGCAGCCGCTCGCCGCCTTCCCGGCTCCGCAGCTCCAGCCACGACTCCAGGTAGTCGTCCCGATGCCGGCTCGGTGACCGGTAGTAGCGGCGGACCGCCACCCCGATCGGCCGGTCCTCCCGTTTGGCCAGACCCATCGCGAGCGGGAACCGGCCGGAGACGCCGTCGGCGGCGACGACGAGCGGTGCGTGGAAGGTGGCGGGCTGTCTGTCCGGGCCGACCTCGGCCCGTACGCCGGTCACCCGCCCGGACGTATCCAGGACCGGGGCGATCACGTTGGTGTCGGTGTGCAGCACCGCACCGGCGTCGACCGCCCGCCTGGCCAGCATGTCGTCGAAGTCGAGGCGGGTGCGGACCAGGCCGTAGTTCGGAAAACTGGCCAGGTCGGGCCAGTCGAGTTCCAGTCGTACGCCGCCGCCGATCACCCGCAGGCCACGGTTTCGCAACCAGCCGGCCTCCGGCGAGGTATCGACGCCGAGTTTGATCAGTTGCTTGACGGCACGGGGGGTCAGGCCGTCGCCGCAGACCTTTTCCCTGGGGAAGGTGGTCTTCTCCAGCAGCAGTACGCGGACCCCGTGCCGGGCGAGGTGGAAGGCGGTCGCGGAACCACCCGGGCCGGCGCCGACGACGATCACGTCGGCCTCGGTGTCGCTCACAGCCACCTCCCATTCATCTCCCGCTCGCTCGTGAAATGCTTCACAAGCCGCCTCGTGGGTGAGTCTAGAACCGTTAGCAGGGCGGCGATCGGTTAGGCGACCCTAACCGTGCGAGGTGGCAGCGGCGGGCAGTGACGGCCGACCCGAAACGCCCATCGACGTCCCACCATGTCCCGGACCGTCCGGTCCATCGTTCACCCGCCGCCGCGCACCGCCCGGTGCAGCGCCACGATCCCGCCGGTCAAGTTGCGCCACTGCACCGACTCCCACCCGACCCCGGCGATCCGGCCGGCCAGCGCCGCCTGGTCCGGCCAATGCCGGATGGACTCGGCCAGATACACGTACGCCTCGGGGTTGCTCGACACCGAACGCGCGACCGCCGGCAGCGACCGCATCAGGTACGAGAAGTAGACCCTGCGCAACGGCGCGAAGGTCGGCGCGCTGAACTCGCACACCACCAGCCGACCGCCGGGCCGGGTCACCCGGGCGAGTTCGGCCAGGGCGCCGTCGGTGTCCACCACGTTGCGCAGCGCGAACGAGATGGTCACCGCGTCGAAGCTGGCGTCGGCGAACGGCAGGGCGAGCGCGTCGCCGGCGAGCAGCGGCACCTCGGGCCGGGCCTGCCGTCCGGTCCGTAGCATGCCGAGTGAGATGTCCGTGCCGACCGCCCACACCCCGGCCCGGCCGAGTTCGGCCGTTGACACCCCGGTGCCGGCACCGACGTCGAGCACCCGGTCCCCGGCGTGCAGGTCGAGAGCCGTACGGGTGCCCCGACGCCAGTAGCGGTCCTGGCCGAACGAAATCACCGTATTGGTCACGTCGTAGCGGCCGGCCACGCCATCGAACATCGCCGCGACATCGGCCGGTTGCTTGTCGAGTGCGGCTCGGTACCCGCGCCGGTCGTGCTGTTGTCGAGTCATCGCTTGCCACTGTGCCAGGTGGTTGTGGTGGACACACCACGGGCGGGGTGATCACTCACCCCGCCCGAAATGCCGTGCGTTATGTGAACGGCCCCCACGGGCCGCTGGATTACTTTCCGGTGCCCCCGCCCGACAGGGGACGTGAGCTGCGACAACCAGGAGGTCGAAGCGGGCTCGGGTGGCCACCGGAAGTTCGTTGCCGAGGACGTTAGCGGCCGACCGGAACCTTCGCCTGCCTCGTGATCAACACGTTATTGGTCCCTGACCTAACATTCGCGTGCCCTCGGCCGCATTGATGGCTATTCGCGCCACGACCGGCCGACAAGGCACCGACGAACTGGCTGTACCCACTCCACCGGTCGACGGAATCGATCCTCCGATCGGACCAAAAACCGCACGTGGTCGGTCTCTCCCGCGACTCAGCTGGCGTCGACCAGCGGAAGGTCACGACGGGCACCGCCGCCTGGCAGGGCGATAGAGGAGAAATGCGACACCACCCGCTCGTCGGCGGGATCGTCGGCCGGGTCCAGGTGCACGGCGAGATGCCGGTACTCGGTGTCGCGCTGTGCGGGGGTCCGGCCGGCGGAGCGGATCATCCAGATCAGCTCGTGCAGGTTCGACCGGTGCCGGGCACCGGCCGAGGAGATGACGTTCTCTTCCAGCATGATCGACCCGAGGTCGTCGACCCCCATGTGCAGCGCCAACTGCCCGATGTCCTTGCCGGTGGTCAGCCAGGAGGCCTGCAGATGGGCCACCTGGTCGAAGAAGACCCGGGCGACCGCGACGAGCCGCAGGTACTCCAGGGTGGTGGCCTGGGTGCGGCCCTTCAGATGGTTGTTCTCCGGCTGGTAGGTCCACGGGATGAAGGCGCGGAAACCACCGGTACGGTCCTGAACGTCGCGGATCATGCGCAGATGTTCGATGCGCTCGGTGTTGGTTTCCCCGGTGCCCATCATCATCGTCGCGGTCGAGGAGACGCCGTGCCGGTGTGCCAGCTCCATGACCTCCAGCCAGCGGGCGCCGGACTCCTTCAGCGGAGCGATCGCCTTACGGGGGCGCTCCGGCAGCATCTCGGCCCCGGCCCCGGCGATCGAGTCCAGTCCCGCCGTCTTGATCCGGGCGATGGCCTCGTCGAGCGACACCCCGGACACCTTGGCCATGTGCAGGATCTCACTCGGCCCGATCGAGTGGATCACCAACTGCGGGTACGCCGCCTTGACCGCGCCGAACAACTCCTCGTAGTACTCGACGCCGAAGTCCGGGTGGTGACCGCCCTGCAGCATCACCTGGGTGGCGCCGAGATCGACCGCCTCGCCACAACGCCGCAGGATCTCCTCGGTCGGGTGCACCCAACCCTCGGCGTGCTTCGGCGCGCGGTAGAAAGCGCAGAATCGGCACGCCGTGACGCAGACGTTGGTGTAATTGATGTTGCGGTCGATCAGGTACGTCACGATGTTGTCCGGGTACCGGCGACGCCGCACCGCGTCCGCAGCCTCGCCCAGGGCGTGAAACGGCGCGTCGGTGTAGATCAGCAGCGCCTCCTCGGGCGTGATCCGCCCCCCATCGGCGCCACGCTGCAGGATGCTGTCGATCTCCCGGCTGGTAGTCACGCAAGAAGCGTACTGCCATGTGGGGGGAGGAGCCCGATGACGCTGCTCCGCCGGCATCTACCGATCGTGATCCTGCTGCTGGTCGGCCTCGCGTTGCGGGTCGCCTACCTGAGCGCGTACCAGCCGGCGTTCTGGTTCCACGGCGACAGTGGCGCCTACCTGGAGATGCTCGCCGAGCCGTTGCAGCCGCATCCCAACCGCCCGCTCGGGTACGTGCTGCTGCTGTCCGCACTGGCACCGACCGGCACGCTGATCACGGTCGTGCTCACCCAGCACCTGCTCAGCCTGCTGCTCGCGGTCGGCTGCTACGCCCTGCTGCGCCGCCGGGGCGTGGCCCGCTGGCTCGCCACCCTGGCCGCCGTACCGTTGATCTTCGACTCGCTGGTGCTCACCATGGGGCACTACCTGCTGCCCGACCTGATCTTCAGTGTGCTGTTCGCCACCGCCGTCGGGGCGTTGCTGTGGTCCGGGCGGCCCGGTCCGGTCGCCGCCGCCGTCTCCGGTTCGGTGCTCGCCCTGGCCTGGGTGACCAAACCCACGGCGCTGCCGGTCGTGATCCTGCTGGTGATCTATCTGCTGGTCCGGCGGATCGGCTGGCGGCCGGTGGCGGCGTACGCCGTCGCCTTCCTGGTGCCGTACGCGATGGTGATGGTCTGGGTCGGCGATCGACAGAGCGTGTACGGCGCGCAGAGCGGCACCGCGTTGTACGGCCGGGCCGCGATGATCGCCGACTGCGAGCGCCTCGAGCTGACCGACGAGGAACGGATCGCCTGCCCCGACCACCCACCGGGGCAGCGGTGGGACCGCGCCGACGCGTACTTCTGGCGCCGCCCGGCCCGGCTCGGCGACTGGGTCTACACCCCGGCCGGCACCCGGGTGTTGACCAGCTTCTCCCGGGCGGTGATCAGCCAGCAGCCCGGCGACTACCTCGCCATCGTGGCGAAGGAGAGCGCTGCCCACTTCGTCCCGGGCCTGTACCTCGGGCCGATGAACGAATGCCTGCGCGAACGGCTGGTGCCTCCGGCGCGGTTCCGGTCGGCGCGGATCCGGGTGCAGGACCACTGCCCGCCGGCCCAGGCGTCCGCCGGGTACCGGCCGCAGGTGGCCGACCCGGTCCACCCACCACCAGCCACCGCGCTGACCCACACCCTGCACTGGTACGGCACGTACACCCGGACCGTCCCGGTGCTGCTCTCGCTGGCGGTGCTGCTGACGGTCGCGGTGCTGCTCGCCGGCCGGCGGGTGGCGGGGTGGATCCGGTTGGACGCGGTCCTGCTGGTGCTCGCCGGACCGGGACTGGCCGTGTTCACCGTCGCCATCGGCATGTACGAGCCACGCTACGCCCTACCCGCCCTGCCGCTGGCGGTCGTGACGATCGCATTCGCCGTTCACGGTCTGACGCACCGGCGGTCACGGTCCGACGAACCACCAGACGCCGCCGAACCACCAGACGCCGCCGAGCAACCGGACACCGACGAGCAACCGGACGCCGGAAAATCGACTGCGCCGCCGCAACCGGGCAGCTAGCGTGGCGATCCGTGCGGCGGGTGTCGGTGGTCGGTACGTCGGGTTCGGGCAAGACCACGTTCGCCGCCGCGCTGGCCGGCCGGCTCGGTGTGCCGCACATCGAGCTCGACGAGTTGTTCCACCAGCCGGGCTGGCAGCCGTCACCGGTTGCCGAGTTCCGGTCCCGGGTGCGGCGGGCGCTGCACGGTGACGGGTGGGTCGTCGACGGCAACTACGCCGCGGCGCACGAGCTGGTGTGGCGGCAGGCCGACACGGTGGTCTGGTTCGACCTGCCACGGTGGCTGGTCATGCGGCAGATCACCAGCCGGACGCTGCGCCGGGTGGTGCACCGCGTCGAGCTGTGGAACGGCAACCGGGAACGATGGCGCAACCTGTTCAGCCTCGACGCCGAAAAGTCGATCATCGTCTGGACCTGGCGGAAGCACGGCCAGTACCGATTGCGTTACCTGGCCGCCTCGACCGATCCACAGTGGCAGCGGCTGCGGTTCGTCCGGATCCGCTCGCACCGGCAGGCCCAAGGGCTCCTCGACACCGCCGGTCAGGCGTCGTAGTCGACGGTGAGTTGGTCGGTCGTCGGAGTGGACTGGCAGGTCAACACGTAACCGGCGGCCACCTCGTCGGGCTCCAGCGCATAGTTGCGGGCCATCCTCACCGTTCCGTCGACGAGCTTCGCCCGGCAGGTCGAGCAGACCCCGCCCCGGCAGGCGTACGGCAGCTCGGCCCGCACCCGCAGCGCGGCGTCCAGCACCCGCTCCCCGGAATTCATCCGTACGGTCGACGCCCGCCCGTCGAGCAGCACCGTCAGCTCGGCACCGGCCACCGCGCCCGCTTCCGCCCCGGCCCCAGTCCCGGCGCCGGCCCCGGTGTCCCGATCGGTCGGGGCAGCGTCGCCGGCGTGGAACAGTTCGCTGTGGACGGCCGCGCGTGGCAGCCCGCGTTCGCGCAGCACCTGCTCGGCATCTGTCACCAGGCCGTACGGTCCACAGAGGAACCACTCGTCGATCAGCGCGCCGGGCACCACCGTGTCGAGCAGCCGGCCCAGGCGCGCCGCGTCGACCCGGCCGGTGAGCAGCTCCGCCTCCTGCACCTCGCGGGAGAGCACATGCACCACCTGCAGTCGGGTCGGATGGCGGTCCTTCAGGTCGGCGATCTCGTCGGCGAACATCACCGTGTGCGCCGAACGATTGCCGTAGATCAACGTGAAACGGCTGGTCGGCTCGGTAGCCAGCCCGGTGGCGATCAGCGACAGCACCGGGGTGATGCCTGAACCGGCGGCCACCGCTCCGTAGCGGCGGCATCGGTCCGGGTCGAACGCGGTGGTGAAATGACCCAACGGTGGCAGCACGTCGACGGTGTCACCGGGTCGGAGTCGGCACACCGCGTACCCGGAGAAGGCACCCCCGGCGACCTGCCGTACGCCGATACGCAGCCGGCCATGTTCGGCAAGCTCCGCCGGTGTCGAGCAGATCGAGTACGAGCGGCGCACGTCGGTGCCGCCGGCCGGATCGGTCAGTCGTACGGTCAGGTGCTGTCCGGCCTGGAACCGGTACCCGCCGCGCAACTCGGGCGGCACCACGAAGCAGACCGCGACCGCGTCATCGGTCAGTCGATCGATGTCGGCGACGAGCAGTGGGTGGAACACGGGTCGCCGCCGTACCGGCCGGCTGATCGTCACCGCCACGTGGTCATCCCATCCATGATCGTCCCGTCGATGGTCGGCATCACAGCGCCTTGATCTGCTCGAACGGCTCGGCGCAGTCCCGGCAGCGCCACAGGGCCTTGCACGCGGTCGCGCCGAACCGGCTCAGCTGCTCGGTCCGCGGGGATCCACAGGCCGGACAGCGGACCGTCAATGCCACCGGCACCGGCACCGGCTTCGCCGCCGAGTCCGATGGCAGCCGCCCCGGCGGGCGACCGCCGCCATGATCGGCGTCGTCGGCTGCCTGACCCGACCCCGTTCGCTCGGGCGGCGCGATCCCCGCGTCGGCCAGTTTGCGCCGCCCCGTCTTCGATATCCAGTCGGTGCTCCAGGCCGGCGCCAGCACGGTGTCGAGCGTGACGTCGGCGAAGCCGGCCCGGTGCAGCGCGGCCCGGATGTCGGCACGGATGACGTCCATGGCCGGGCAGCCGGTGTAGGTCGGGGTGATCGTCACCCGGACCGCCCCGGTCCGCTCGTCCACCTCGACCGCGCGCAGGATGCCGAGGTCGTCGATGGTCAGCATGCGGATCTCCGGGTCGACGACGGCCGCCGCTGCCGCCCGGGCGGCCTCGCCGCGACCGCTCACCAGCGGGCTCCCGGATGCGCCCGGTGCACCACCTGCATCTCGGCGAGCAGGTACGACAGGTGCTCGGTGTGCCGGCCGTGCCGGCCGCCGTCGGGCCGCCAACCGTCGGCGGGGCGGCGCAGGGTGGCCTGCGCCAGGACCGGCTCGACGACGGCGAGCCAGTCGGCGCGGCGGTACGGCGGGCCGCTGCCGGGCACCGTGTCGACGAGTTCCCCGGTGTACGGCCACAGCTCGTCGATCGCATCCTGCATCCGCCGGTGCGATTCCGTCGTGCCGTCGCCGAGGCGCAGCGTCCAGAGTCGGGCGTGGTCCAGGTGGTAGGCGGACTCCTTACCGGCCTTGCCGGCGATGGCGGCGAGTTGCTCGTCGGGGCCGGCGGACAGCGCGGCGTAGAGCTGGACCTGGTGGGCGGCGAGAAACAGTAGCTTGCCGACGGCGGTGGCGAAGTCGTGGTCGGGTAACTCGACCAGCAGGCAGTTGCGGAACTCGCGGTCCGAGCGCAGGAAGGCCAGGGTGTCCTCGGTGATCTCATCGGTCGGCGCAGCCGCCGGCACCGCGCCGGGTGGCAGCTGTTCGGCCGCGTACGACAACAGCAGCCGGGCGACGCCGAGCTGGTCCAGTGCGATGTTGGTCAGCGCCACGTCCTCTTCGAGTTCCGGCGCGCGGGCACACCAGTACGCCAGCCGCTGGGCGGCGACGAGCGCGTCGTCGGCCCAGCAGAGCAGTGTCTCGGCGGGTGTCGTGGTCACAGATGCTGCGCTCCGTCCGGCACCTGGTAGAAGGTCGGATGGCGGTAGATCTTGTCGGCCGCGGGGTCGAAGAAGGCATCCTTTTCGTCGGGGCTGGAGGCGGTGATCGCCGCCGCCGGGACCACCCAGATCGAGACGCCTTCCTGCCGGCGGGTGTAGAGGTCACGGGCGTGCCGTAGGGCGAGGACGGCGTCCGGAGCGTGCAGGCTGCCGACATGGGTGTGGGCGAGCCCGCGACGGGAACGGACGAAGACCTCCCACAACGGCGTCGGCGGGGTGGGCGGCTGCTCGCTCATCAAACCGCGCCGGCCCGCTCGACATCTTCCAGCTGCCCTGCCGGCCCGGCCCGCTCGGCCTGCTTGGCCGCGTACGCCTGCGCGGCGGCGCGTACCCACGCCCCGTCGGTGTGGGCCTGGTTGCGGTGGCTGAGCCGCTGCCGGTTGCACGGCCCGTCGCCGCGGATCACCCGGACCAGTTCGTCGTAGTCCGGCGGCGTGAAGTCGTACGCCTGGCGTTGTTCGTTCCACCGCAGGGCGGGATCCGGCAGGGCGAGCCCGAGCGGGCCGACCTGTTGCGCGCACATGTCGACGAAGCGCTGCCGAAGTTCGTCGTTGGAGAAACGCTTGATCTTCCACGCCATCGACTGGGCGGAGTGGGTCGAGTCGGCGTCCGGCGGCCCGAACATGGCCAGCGACGGGTACCACCAGCGGTCGACCGCGTCCTGGGCCAACTGCCGCTGCGCCGGTGTGCCGTGCGCGAGGGTGTGCAGGATGTCGTACCCCTGCCGCTGGTGGAAGGACTCCTCCTTGCAGATGCGGATCATCGCCCTGGCGTACGGGCCGTACGAGCAACGGCACAGCGGTACCTGGTTGATGATCGCCGCACCGTCCACCAACCAACCGATCGCGCCGACGTCTGCCCAGGTGAGCGTCGGATAGTTGAAGATCGAGCTGTACTTCTGCCGTCCGCTGAGCAGCAGGTCGACCAGTTCTTCGCGGCTGGTGCCGAGTGTCTCCGCCGCGGCGTACAGATACAGCCCGTGACCTGCCTCGTCCTGGACCTTGGCCAACAGGATCGCCTTGCGGTGCAGGCTCGGGGCGCGGGTGATCCAGTTTCCCTCAGGCTGCATCCCAATTATCTCGGAATGTGCATGCTGAGCGATTTGTCGGACCAGCGTACGGCGGTAGCCGTCCGGCATCCAGTCCCGCGGTTCGATCTTCTGGTCAGCTTCGATCGTCGCGGTGAAGCGCGCCTCGGTGCCATCGCGGCCGGCACCATCGCAGGCGGCACCATCGCGGGCGGCGCCGGAACCGGCAGCGCCCGCCCGGGAGCGCACCGCCGCCCGGCGCAGCTCCGCCTCGGCAGCCTCGACCTCGTCGAGGATCCCGCCCTGCGAACCACTCACCGTGAGGGGGTCATCGCCGTACATCCTGACAGTGTTACAAGTGATCCCGACTGCAGCCAAGCCCTGTAACACATCGCGAGAAGTTGTCACTCATAGCAGTCAGATAACAGCTGGATGTAGGGTTGATTGCGAAGAACACGATATCTATCCATATTTTGTGCCAATAAAGCGTTACTATTGGGACAAAGATGGAGCGAAGCCCACCGGCTTAACCGGAACTTGAAGCTTGCATCGATGGTTTATCGAGCTTGCCGACGTAGACTCCCGAGCGACACCAACACCCAGATCCATTGCCCCGTTTAAGCACCGGAATCTCTGGTCCAGTTTCCCGGAGCGGCCCCCCATGAGCTCTCGCGTGACCCTCACCGTCGTGCTCGCAGCCCTGGTCGTCGGTGGTGTGCTGATGATCCCCACCGCCTCGGCGCGGCTGGCCGGGGCAGGCACGCCGGTCGCGAACGAGCCCGTCGGAATCCGGTCCGACGCCACTGCCGATGCTGCCCCCGCGGTCGCCTCGCCGCAACCGCCGGTCGTACCGACCCTGCGCGCCGCACCCGTTTCGGTCACTGTCGACGGCTTCATGTCCTGGGCGCTGCTCGACCGGGCCACCGGCGAGATCGACGGATCGGACAACATCACCGATACCAACTCCACCGAGTCGATGATCAAGATCTGGATCGTCTCGGACTACCTACGCCAGCTCGACGACTCCGCACCCGGCGACTCGACCCTGCAGATGGCCGTGACAGCCATCCGGGACAGCGACGACAGCGCCGCCGACCGGCTCTACTACGCCGCCGGTGGCGACGCGGTGATCGACCGCATGATCAAGATGTGCGGACTTCGGCAGACCCGCAAGGTCGTTCCGTCCGGCGAGCGCAGTGTCTGGTGGAGCTACACCCAGATGTCCGCCCGGGATGCCGTACTGCTCGGTGAATGCGTCAAGAACGGCACGGCCGCCGGGCCCGACTGGACCGACTGGGTGCTCGGCGAGATGGCCCAGGTACGTGGTGGTACCGCCGCGTCCGAGCAGCGGGAAGACTCCGGCGGTGGCCGGTGGGGCATCATCGACGGCCTGCCACGAAGCATGCTCGACGAGGTCGACGTCGGCATCAAGAACGGTTGGACGCTGATCTGGGCCGACCGGCAGTGGCACCTCAACTGCCTCGCGGTCAGCGACGACTGGGTGCTCGCCGTCATGATGCGGTACCCGGGCACGCACGGACTCGACTATGGTGCCGGTGTCTGTCGTGACGTGACCCGGCAACTCGTCACCCCGCACGCGGGCGCCTCCATCCGGCTACCCGCCGCCCCGGTCCCGGCCACCCCTGCCCCCGAAAGCTGACATGCCCGTGAACCCCGCACGGTCCGGCCGCGAACCCCGCTCCTCCGGTCCGGACCGACAGGCCCGCGGCGCGGCCGTGGCCCGTCACCTGCCCTCGCGCCGTCGGCTGCCGGTGATCCTGTTCGCCGTACTCGTTGTCGTCGCGGGCATGCTCGCCGTGTCACGTCTCGTGCCCGGTGGGCCTCTCGCCCCGTCCGCCGGCAAGCATCAGGCCGCAGGACGTCAGGTCGCGGCAGCCGCACCGGACGGTACGGCGCCCGCGACCCCGAGCCCCAGCCCGACTCCCAGTCCCAGCTTGCCGCCGCTGGACATCGCGCCGACCGAGGTCGACCTCGACGTCGACGGCTGGTGGTCGTGGGCGATGCTCGACCGGCGGACCGGCGAGATCGCCGGGTCGGCCAACCTCGACCAGACCAGCACCACCGCGTCGCTGATCAAGGCGTGGATCGCGGCCGACGTCCTGCGTGCGGCCACCGCCGACGGCCGCACCCCGAACGACTACCGGATGTGGCAACTGGAGATCATGATCAGGGACAGCGACAACGCTGTCGCGGAGCAGCTGTGGCAGGAAATCGGCCGATCGGCCGCCATCGACCGGATGGTCGCCATCTGCGCGTTGACCGACAGCAGTTCCACCCAGAACCGGTGGAGCACCACCATGCTCTCCCCACGCGATGTCGCCCGACTCGGTGACTGCATCGCCGACGGACGCGCCGCTGGACCCGAGTGGACCGACTGGCTGCTGCAGCAGATGCGCAGCGTACGCAGCCCCGGCAACTTCGGGGTGATCCAGGCCTTCCCGGAAGAGGCCGCCGCCGGCATCGCGATCAAGAACGGCTGGGTGATCCGGGACGCCGACCGGGAGTGGCACGTCAACTGCCTGGCGATCGGTGACGGCTGGACCCTCGGCGTCATGGTGCGCTTCCCGACCAGCCGCCCCTACACGTACGGTGCCGAGGTCTGCCGAGGAGTCACCGGACAACTGCGGGCCGCTGCCGCGGCTGCGGCTCCGGCCTGACCGGCTGGAAGGACCCGATCCGCCTCGCCTGGGAGGACCCGATCCGGCTGGAAGGACCCGATCCGGCCGTGGAATTCGTCACGGCAGGAAGAATTCCGCGCCGCCGGTCGGCAGCGCCGGGGCCGCGTCGAGCCGGGCCGCCCGGTCGGCGAACTCCCGCAACCCGGTCACCTGGCGCTCGCCGAGCGAAAAGTCCAAGGCCCGGAAGTACGACGCCAGCGTGGCCGCGTCGAACGGCTCCCACCGGGCCGCCGCCTGCGCGACCTCGTCGAGCTCGGCCAGGCAGAGATCACGGGAGCGCAGGAACGCCTGGTGCACCTCCTTGACCCGGCCCGGGTGGGCGGTGGCGAAGTCTCGACGGACCGCCCAGACAGCGAACACCATTGGCAGCCCGGTCCAGTCCCGCCAGGCCTCGCCCAGGTCGGTGACGGTCAGGCCACGACCCGGTGCCTCGTACCGGGCCCGCAGCGCCACGTCGCCGATGAGCACGGCCGCGTCGGCCTCCAGCAACATCTGCGTGACGTCCGGCGGACAGGTGAAGTAGTCCGGGGCCGCGGCGTACCGCTGCGCCAGCAGCATCCTGGCCAGCAGTACCCCGGTACGCGAGGTCGAGCCGAGCGCGACCCGCCGGCCGGACAGCTCGGCGAGCGGGCGGGTGGCGACGATGTTGACCGACAGCACCGGCCCGTCGCTGCCCACCGCGATGTCCGGCAACAGTAGGAACCGATCGGCGTGTCGCAGGTACTCGACCAGCGAGATCGGGCCGATGTCCAGGTCACCGGCGACCAGCGCGGCACCGAGCCGTTCCGGCGAGTCCTTGTGCAGATCGACGTCGAGCAGCGCCCCGGAGCGCATCAGCCCCCAGTAGATGGGCAGGCAGTTCAGAAACTGGATGTGCCCGACCCGTGGCCGGCGCAACTCGCCGCCCGTACCCCCGTCACCCTGACTCATGATCCCTACCGTATCCCTACCGTGACCGGCGGACGATCCGGTCGCTGCGGCACCGGAATTCGGTTGACGGGCGACGCCGGCCGCGTAGTGTCAAAGGCCGCTTTGACGGCCGCGGTGAGCACGCACCGCAGCGGACGTCCCCGCGCCGGCGTCGGCCATCCGCGCCCGGATACGCGAAGCGAGCAGGCAGACGACCCGGCAAGGACTCAGCGTGCCCGCACCCGAGCTCAACACCGACCTCGACGCCGAACGCGAACACCTCACCGCATCCCGTGCCGCCCTGCGCCGCATGCGCGAACGAGCGCAGGGGCTCTTCGCCGCCGGTGAGAACGTCGCCGGCGACCGGTACACCGCAGAAACCCTCGGCAGCACACTCGCCCGACGGGTGGCCGAGCTCGCCGACCACCCGAACACGCCGTTGTTCTTCGGCCGGCTGGAGTTCGGCGCCGACACGCACGGTCACGACGATTCGATCGAACCTGCCGACTCGAACGAGCCCGCCGGCAACCGCTACCACATCGGACGTCGGCACGTCACCGACGATCTCGGCGAACCCATGGTGCTCGACTGGCGGGCCCCGGTCTCGCGTGCCTTCTACCGCGCCAGTGCCCGCGACCCGCACGGCGTGCGGGTTCGCCGCCGGTTCGGCTACGCCGGCGGCGAGCTGACCAGCTTCGAGGACGAACACCTGCACCGGGGCGAGGAACTCGGCACCACCAGCCGCATCCTGACCAGTGAGATCGAGCGTCCCCGGGTCGGCCCGATGCGCGACATCGTGGCCACCATCCAGCCCGAGCAGGACGAGCTCGTCCGCGCCGACCTGGCCACCTCGATCTGCGTACAGGGTGCGCCGGGCACCGGCAAGACCGCGGTCGGTCTGCACCGGGCCGCGTATCTGCTGTACGCCTACCGCGAACAACTGCGCCGTACCGGCGTACTGGTCCTCGGGCCGAACCGGGCGTTCCTCGCCTACATCGCGAACGTACTGCCCGCGCTCGGCGAGGTGGAGGTCGGGCAGAGCACGATCGCCGAACTGATCGGCCGTGTCCCGGTGCGGGCCGAGGACGGCGAACAGGCCGCCGCGCTCAAACACGATCCGCGGATGGCCGAGGTGCTGCGCCGGGCCGTCGCGGCGTACCTCGGTGAGCCGACCGAACCGATCGTGGTCGCCGACGGCTCGTTCCGCTGGCGGATCACCGTCGAAGCGTTGCGCGGCGTGGTGCGGTCGGTACGTGCGGAGGACCCGCCGTACCGCACCGGCCGGGACCGGGTGCTGGCCCGGGTCGTCGGGCTGCTGCAACGCCAGGCGGAGACCCGACGCGCGGAGTCACCGAGCGACGCCTGGCTGCGCCGGATGGCCCGAGCCGTCCCGGTCCGGGCCTTCATGGACCGGGTCTGGCCGGCGCTGGCCCCGGAGCAGGTGGTGCTCCGGCTGCTCACCGACGCGCGGCGGTTGGCCGCCGCGGCCGGTGGTCTGCTCGACGACGCCGAGCAGGCGGCCCTGCTACGGCCGCCGGCCAGGTCGGTCCGCTCGACCAGCTGGACCGAGGCCGATCTGGTGCTCATCGACGAGGTGGCCGGCCTGTTGGAACGCCCGTCCGGCTTCGGGCACGTCATCGTCGACGAAGCGCAGGATTTGTCCCCGATGCAGTGCCGGGCGATCGCCCGGCGCAGCGAGCACGGCTCGATCACCCTGCTCGGCGATCTGGCACAGGGCACCGCGCCGTGGGCCGCCACCGACTGGCGGCGCAGCCTGGCCCACCTCGGCCGGCCGGACGCGGCGGTGGTGCCGCTGACCGTCGGGTTCCGGGTGCCGGCGGCGGTGGTGGCACTGGCCAACCGGCTGCTGCCGGCGCTCGGGGTCGACGTACCGGCCGCGGTGTCGCTGCGCCGGGACGGCACGCTTGAGCTGCGTACCGTCGCCGATCCGGTGGCCGCGACGGTGGCCGAGGTCCGCTCGGCCCTGGCGCACGACGGTTCGGTCGGGGTGATCGGCGCGGACGCCGCACTCGGCGCCGTCCGCGACGCGCTGGTGGCGGCCGGCGTCCCGGTCGCCGGCGCCGCGCCGGCCGATCCCGCGACCCGGGTGGCGGTGGTCGCCGCCAGCGAGGTCAAAGGACTGGAGTACGACCACGTGGTGGTGGTCGAGCCGGCCCGGATCGTCGCGGCGGAACCGCGCGGTCTGCACCGGCTGTACGTGGTGCTGACCCGCGCGGTCTCCCGGCTGGTGGTGGTGCACGCCGAACCGTTGCCGACGGTCCTGGCCGCCGCGACGACGACCGCCGCCACGCCCGCTACGGCGGTAGCAGACAGCTGAATACCAGGGACGACCGCCCCACGGGGTTGTCGCGGCGGCAGCTGGGAAACAATTGGCCGGTGGGCGAAAGTGCTACGGGCGGGGCGGGGCGCGTCGGCGGGAACGGCCGGCGGATGCTCGGCTTTCTCGCCGCGGTGCTGCCGGTCGCCCTGGTGCCGCTGACCGCTGAACTGCTGCGGCACCGGCTGCCGGACCGGTTGCCGATGCATTGGGACGCCAGCAGCGCGGTCGACGCCACCAGCTCGCTGACCCACAGCGTCACCGGTTACACGATCGGCGCGGCCGCCGGCGCGGTCCTCGCCGCCGTCGGTGTGCTGCCGTTGGGCCTGCGCTGGCGGTTGCGCCGCTGGCTAGTGACCATCGGCGCGGCGGTCTCCGCCTTCGTCGGCGGCATCTGGTCGACCACCGTGTCGCTGTCGCTCGACGTGGTCGACCCGGTGCTCGCGCCCGCTCCCACCTGGCACGTTCCCGTGCTGCTGCTGGGCGTGGCCGGCTGGACGGTGCTGGCCTACCTGGCCTGCGGCACACCGCCGCCACATCCGCCGGCGAGCGGGCCGCCGGCGAACGACCTGCCCCGGGCGCCGCTACCGCCCGGCGAGGTCGGTTGGGTGGAGAAGGGGACCATCACCGGGCCCGGTCTGCTGCTGTTGGCACCGCTGGTGCTGCTCGCCGCGGTGCTGGGCGCCTGGATCAACGTCTGGGTGGCCAGCCCGGTGCTGGTCGCGATGGCGTGGCTGGTCTTCGCGCTGATCAATCGGCTCGTCATCGACCGGCGCGGAATCCACGTGGGATTCGGCCCGTGGGGATGGCCGCGGATCACCGTACCGGCGCGGGAGATATCCGGGGCTGCGGAAACCGCGGTACGTCCGGGCGAGTGGGGTGGCTGGGGGTACCGCCGCCATCGCGACATGCGTGGCCGTGGCCTGATCCTGCGCTCCGGGCCCGGCATCCGGGTCGAGCTGTCCGACGGTCGTTACTTCGTGGCGACGACCCAGGACCCGCGGACGGCGGCGGGTCTGGTGAACACGGTCGCCGACCTGGCCGACCGCTGAGTCCTCAGATGCCGGTCGGCCAGCCACTGGCCGACTGACCGGACGGGTTGAACGCGGTGTGCAGCGCCGTGGCCACCCGGTCCTGGGCCTCACCGGCCACGTCCAGCACCGCACCCATGCCGAAGAACTCGTGCGGTACGCCGTCGTAGTGGATGTGTTCGACCTGCACACCGGCGGCTCGCAGACGTTGCACGAACGCCTGCCCCTGGCTGCGCAGCGGGTCACGCTCCACCGTGATGACCACCGCCGGCGGCAGCCCGGCGAGTCGCTGTACCGGCAGGTCGAGCAGTGCGACCCGGGGATCGGCGAGCATCCCCGGGTCGGGAAACGCGTGCCGGGCGAACCAGCTCAGCATCGGCCGGTTCAGCGGGCTGGCGTCGGCCGCGTCGATCGACGACTCGGTGTCCACGCCGAGGCTGGTCACCGGATAGATCAGCACCTGCAGCAGCGGCAGCCGTTGCCCGGCGTCGCGCAACTGCAGGCAGGTGGCCGCGGCCATGTTGCCGCCGGCCGCCTCACCGGCGATGGCGATCCGGTTCGGGTCGCCACCGATCTCGCCGACGTTGGTCAGCAGCCAGCGGGTCGCCGCCAGCACGTCGTCGTGGGCGGCCGGGAACGGGTGTTCCGGAGCGTGCCGGTAGTCCACCGCCACGACCAGGCACCGCTCCTTGTTGCACAGCGCCCGGGGAGTGGCGTCGTAGGTGTCCAGGCTGCCGACCACCCAGCCGCCGGGATACAGGTAGATCAGCACCGGCAGCCCGCCGGCCGGCGACGCCGAGGTCGGCCGGTAGACCCGCAGCGTCACCGCCCCGGCCGGGCCGTCGACGGCGTACTCGAAGACCGAGTCGACCGGTTCCCGTTCGTCGAGATCACCCCGATCGGTACGGATCCGGGCCACCGCGTCGGCGAGAGTGGGCTGCCGCCGTGCTTCGACCGGGTCGAGGATCTCGGTGGGACGCGGGCCCAGCGCGGCGAACGCGTCCAGCAGTGCCTGCGACTGCGGTTCGAGGCGCCCGGACGCGTCGGTGGCGATCCAGCCGCGCCGCCCGGAGGTGCGGTCCCGGAGCCGGTCGATCAGCCCGGCCGGGCCGCCCAGCAGCCGGCTGCTTCTGGGATTGTTCGGCGCCTGCGGATGGGGGTGGGTCGGTGCCCGGTGCTTGGCCTCGGTGAACCGGGCACCGAGCTGCGCCATCCGATCCGGTCCCACGGCCGCGCGCAGCGCCGGCAGCAGGGTGCCTTCCTGCTCGGTGGCCTGGCGCCGGACCTCGGCGATCAGATGGCTGAGTGCTTCTTCGAAGTCGAGGTTGCCGGGTCTGGAGCGGTCGATCTCAGCCGCCGCCTCCTTGATCCGCTGGCGGTTGTGTCGACCCCGCCGCACCAGTTCGGTCAGTTCGCCGGCCGGCTGGCCGGCGGCGGCGAACTGGTCGGCGACCTCGGGCTCTTCGAACACCGGATCCAAGGCCTGCTCCTCGGCGGCCAGGTGGATGGACAGCCGGTACACCACCTGGTCGGCGAGGATCCGCCGATCGCCCTGATCGGCCTCAAGTTGCTGGAACAGCCGATCGAGCAGGATGTGGTCGTCGTTGATCGCCCGGTCGATGTCGCCGGGCCGCGTCTCGTACGACTGTCTCACCCGGCTGTATTACCCCTGCTCAGCGGGTTATCCACGGCATCCGGCATGATTCCGGCCCGAAGTGTCGGTCAGTGGTGCCAGGATGCGGGCTGCGGGGACTTTGCCGACGTGCCGCCCACCCCGCAGGAGGAGAGGCCACCATGCCCGTCGCCACGGCCGGGGTCCCCGCCTGGGTCGACCTCGGCACTGCCGACCTGCCCGCAGCGATCCGGTTCTACGGTGAGTTGTTCGGCTGGACCGCCGAGGTCTCAGACGATCCGGACTCGGCGGGCTATACGATCTTCACCAAGGATGCCAAACCGGTCGCCGGGGCGGGAACGGTCTCCACTGGTGGCCAGCCACCGACGTGGACCACCTATCTGGGCACGCTGGACGTGCAGGCCACCACGAAACTCGTCGAATCGGCCGGTGGGACGGTGCTGATGCCACCGTTCGACGTGGCCGACCGCGGCCGGGCCGCCGTCTTCAGTGATCCCGGGGGCGCCACCTTCGCGGCCTGGCAGCCGCTGGAGATGGCTGGCGCCGAGTTGTTCAACGTGCCGGGTTCGCTCTGCTGGAACGAGCTGACCACCCGCGACCCGGACGGTGCCAAGGAGTTCTACGGCGCGGTGTTCGACTGGGAGAACCGCGACACCCCGTTTCCGCCGATCATGTATACCGAGTGGCTGGTGGAGCAGCAGCCGGTCGCCGGCATGATGCCGATGGTCGGCGACGACTGGCCGGCCGACCTGCCGGCACACTGGATGGTCTACTTCGCGGTCAACGACTGCGACGCCACCGCCGCGCATGCCCGCGCGATCGGCGGCACGGTGTCAGTCCCTCCGACCGATCTGCCGCACGGCCGGTTCGCCGTGCTCAACGACCCGCAGGGCGCCTTCTTCTCGGTCATCCGCATCGCCGGCGACTGATCGTTCGGGACCGGCGGGCGCTGCCGGGCCGCAAGGCGCTGCCGGGCCGGCGCGATCGCGTACCGGCACCACCAGCGGGCCGTGCTCGCCCGGCAGCACCCGGACCCGGGCCCGGTAGTACCGGGCCAGATTCTCCTCGGTGAGCACCTGCTCCGGGCGGCCGTCGGCGACCGCCCGGCCGTCGGCCAGCAGCACCAGCCGGTCGGCGTACTCGCCGGCCACCGACAGGTCGTGCATGGTGGCCAGCACGCTGAGCCCACGGTCGCGCCGCAACTCGTCGACCAACTCCAGCACCTCCTGCTGGTGACCGATGTCCAGGGCGCTGGTCGGCTCGTCCAGCAGCAGCAACGGTGCCTGCTGGGCCAGCGCCCGGGCCAGCAGCACCCGCTGGCGCTCTCCGCCGGACAGGGTGCTCAGCTCCCGTGCGGCGAACGTGCCCAGCGCCAGCCGGTCCAGCACCTGCGCCACCACCGCCAGGTCCGCCGCCGACTCCCGGCCCAACGGCGGGATGTACGGGGTGCGCCCAAGCAGCACGTACTCGGCGACCGACATCCCGGCCGGGATCGCCGGCGACTGCACGACGGTAGCCACCAGCCGGGCCCGAGCCCGCCGGCTGAGCCGGTCGATCGGCGTACCGAACAGGTCGAGGGTGCCGCCGATGGCGGGCAGCAGGCCGCCGGTCGTCCGCAGCAGGGTCGACTTGCCGGCCCCGTTCGGGCCGATCACGGCCACCCACTCGCCCGCAGCCACGGTGAGGTCCACTCCGTCGAGCACGGTGGTGTCACCGAGTCGTACCCGGAGGCCCCGGGCGGTCACCGGAGCTGGATCAGCCGACCTCACAACGTCACCGCTCGCCGGGTGGTACGCAGCACCAGCACGAAGAACGGGGCACCGAAGAAGGCGGTGACCACACCGATCGGGATCTCTGCCGGCGCGGCCACGGTGCGGGCGATCACGTCGGCGGCGGTCAGGAACGCCCCGCCCAGGAGCACCGCCAGCGGCAGGATGACCCGATAGCTGGCCCCGACGACCAGCCGGACCAGATGGGGCACGATCAGCCCGATGAACCCGATCAGCCCGGACACCGACACCGCCGCCGCGGTGCCCAGTGACGCGGCGCCGAGCAGCAGGTACCGCGAGCGCTGCGGGTGCAGGCCGAGGCTGGCCGCCTCCTCGTCACCCACCGACAGCACGTCCAGCTCACGCCGGTGGGCCAGCACCACGGCGGCGGAGAGCACCGCGTACGGCAGGATCAGTCGTACCTCGTGCCAGCCGTCGGTGGCGAGCCGGCCGAGCAGCCAGGAGTAGACCTCGCGGATGGTGTCGACGTGGCGCTGCAGCAGGTACGTCTGCCCGGCGGCGAGGAAGGCGGACACCGCCACCCCGGCGAGGATCAGCGTCGCCGGCGACCGGTCCCGGCCACCGGCCGCACCGAGCAGGTACGTCAACCCGACGGCGCCGAGCGCCCCGACGAACGCCGCCAGCGGCACGGTCACCGGCAGCCCGGTCAGCACACCGCCCGCCGACCGCAGGGCGATGACCGTGGTCACCGCCAGGCCGGCACCGGCGGCTACCCCGAGCAGGTGCGGATCGGCCAGCGGATTGCGGAACACGCCCTGGTAGCAGCCGCCGGCCAGTGCCAGCATGCCGCCGACCAGCGACGCCAGCACCACCCGGGGCAGCCGCAGCTGCGTCACGATCGCCACCTCGCGTTCGGTCAACCCGCTGTCGACGTGCACGCCGGGCAACAGGTCGACCAGCTCGACGGCGACCCGCAGCGGCGGCAGGCTGGCCGGGCCGAAGGCGAGGCCGGCCAGCACGGCCAGTCCGGCGACCAGCAGCGCCGCCGCGAACCAACCGGCGGTCAGGCCCGGCCGGCGACGGGGCACGACCCCGCCGCCCGCGTCGATCGACACTTCAGGAGGTCGCCGCGGCAACCGCGTCGACGATGGACCGGACCAGGTCGACGACGCGGGGCCCCCACCGGGAGGCGATGTCGTCGTCGAGCTCGACCACCTGGCCGGCCCGCACCGCGCTGATGGTCGACCAGCCGGCCCGTTGCGCCACCGCTTCGGCGTCCTGCTGACAGCACTTCGTGTCGGCCAGGAAGATCAGGTCCGGATCGGCGGCGATCACCGACTCGGCGGACAACTGCGGGTAGCCACCGGACTGGTCATCGGCGTCCGCCGGGTCGGCGATGTTCTCCAGGCCGACCAGGCTGAACAGTGACCCGATGAAGGTCTTGCTGGTCACCGAGTAGAACGTCGGGTCCAGTTCGTAGTAGTAGGTCAGCGGCTCGGCCGTCGTCGGCGCGTCGGCGACCAGTTTGTCGATGTCCGCCCGCATGGTCGTGACCAGGTCGGCCGCCGTGTCGACGTGCCCGGTCAGCGTGCCCAACTCGGTGATCTGGCGGTACGTGTCGTCCAGCGTCACCGCCGCCTCGGCCAGGTAGACCGGGATGTCCAGCCGGGACAGCCCGGCGACCACCCCGTTGGTGTCCCCGGAGAGCACCACCAGATCGGGGTCGTAGCTGGCGATCGCCTCCGCGTTCGGGGTGAATCCGGACAGGTCGGTGATCGGTGCCTCGGGCGGGTGGTTCGAGTTGTCGTCGACCGCGCTCACCTGGTCACCGGCACCGATCGCGAAGAGCATCTCGGTCGCGGTGGGCGACAGCGCGACGATCTGCTCCGGACGTTCGTCCAGGGTCAGCTCGCCGACCGTCACCGGAAAGCCGGCACCGCTGCTCGGGCTGCCGGCCGCCGACGGCGCGTCCGGCTCGGACGTCGCGCAGCCGGCCACGGTCAGGATCACGGCAGCGGCGGCCGTCGTGGCGCGCAGCACGGTCGCCCGTACCGCTACGGGTCGGTTCATCTGGGCCTCCTGTCGGTCGAGGTCTGGTGCTTCGCCGACAGGTCGGGCGCGCCGCGCTCCGGCCAGGTGGCGAGGCGCCCTTCCTCGAGAGCGCTGGTTCTCGCGACCACGCGGCAGGCGACCTGACTCGCCTCGGCGACCGGAGCACGGACCTGTCGAGGCTCACAGTTGCGGGACAGTGCCGGAATCGCACCGGCTTCGCTGCACAGGTGATCGTCAGCACGGTAACTCACCCGCACCGACCTGCGACAACGCGGGCCGGTGGGCGGGCAGACGGGCAGGCAGACGGGCAGGTGGGCGGGCCGCCGTACGGTGAGCTGCGTCGCACGGCGGCCCGCGTTGATCGGACCTGAGTGTCAGGTCAGGAGCTGGTGATCAGTACGTCGTCGATGGCGGCCTCGACGAGGCTGGCGGTGGAAGCGTCCGCCGCCTCGACCAGGATGCGCACCGACTGCCCGGCGTACGGGGTCAGGTTGTAGCTGCCGGTCGACCAGGAGCCGTACCGGTTGCTGGCCGCACCGGCCTGGTTGAGCAGGGTGGTCGTGCCACCGCTGTGCACCACGCTGACCCGGAAGTAGTCCGCCGACGACGAGTTGTTCAGATGGGCCAGGTACCAGGCCAGGGACAGGGTCAGGGTGCCGCTGGACGGCAGCGCGATCGCCGGCGAGCGGGCACTGGTGGAGCCACCGTCGATGTCGTACGACCCGGCCGAGGAGCCTGCCGCCGCCCCGGTGACCAGGCTGTTGCTGCCCTGGTACGCGGTCAGCTGCAACGCCCCGCCGGAGCTGGTGGCCTGCGCGACGCCGCGCTCCCACTGCCCGGTGCTGGCGGTGTCCGTGCCGCTGGGGTTGGTGGTCCACCCGGTCGCGGTCTCGAAGGTGTCCGCCCAGACGGTGGTGCCGGGCGGGTCGACGGGGCCGCCACCGCCGCAGTACTGGCCCTCCTTGCCGATCACCCGGTACGGGCAGTCGGCGTACTCGCTGAGCATCAGCACCGCTTCCCGGTTGCGGGCGGTCTGGGCCGGGATCACCTCGTCGGGCGGGTAGAAACCGCCACCGCCGGACGAGCCGGGGTACATCTCGAACGTGTACGCCCAGATGTCGTGCACACCCCACATCCAGTCGATACTGCTGCCGTCGGTGATGTACAGGTCGGAGGCCTGTTGCGGGGTGTAGCCGTTGGTCGCCGCCATCTGTCCGCCGAGGGTCGCGAAGGTGTTGTACTCGTCGGCGGTCATCCCGGAGGGGGTGTTCGAGGTGGTGTAGCCGAACGGCCAGAGCACCAGCTCCGAGTAGGTGTGAAAGTCGATGTTGGCCTTGATCTGCTGCTCACCGCCGACCACCCGGCTGTTGACGAAGTTGCGTAGCGCCTGGGTCTCCGGGGCGGAGAAGGCGTACGGGCCACGGTAGGTCGCCGACGACGGAGAGCCGGACGAGCCGCCGCAGCAGCCCCACAGGTAGTCCCAGTTGCGGTTCAGGTCGGTGCCGACCGCGACGGCACCGCTGTTGGGCTGCCGGTTCTTGCGCCAGGACCGGTACGACCCGGTGGCGATGTCGTACTCGCTGCCGTCCGGATTGACCGTGGGCACGATCCAGATCTCGCGGGTGTTGACGATGTTGGTGATCCGTGAGTCGCTGCCGTAGTTGTCGGTGAACAGGTTCAGCAGGTACACCGCCATCTCGACGGTGAGGTGTTCACGGGCGTGCTGCTGGTGGTTGAACAGGATCTCCGGCTCGTCCTCGTCGGTGGCGACGTTGTCGGAGATCTTCACCGCCATCAGGTCGCGGCCCTCGTACGAGGTCCCGATGCTGATCTTGCGGGCGATGTTCGAGTGGCTGGCGACCACCTGGTTGACCACCGTGGTCAGCTCGGCGTAGTTGTGGTAAGCCGAGTCGGCCGGCGGGAAGTCCATCGTGGTGATGTCGTCCGACTCACCGGTGGTCGGAGCACGAACCGCATCGACGTCGAAGCCGAGCGCCTGGATCGCCCGGACTTCGGCACGGGTCGCGGTGATGTTGAGCACGCCGTGCTCGATGTAGTCGATGGCGGCACCGGTTCGCGCCACCGCGTCGCGATCGGCGAGGGTGCGGGGCCCGAGGACCCGGTAGGGGCCGGCGATCGACTCGCGATCCACGCCGGCGGGTGTGGGATCTGCCGACACTGGGCCGGTCAGGATGGCGAACAGGCCGACGACGGCTGCGATGGCCAGGACGATGGTCCTGCGCCATGACGAGCCGGTCGCCGCCGATGGTGCGCGGAATCGCATACAAACCTCCTGGGGGTGGGGAGGATCCCGCTGTTGCGACAACTGCACCATCTGTCACATGGTCATATCAATATCAATTACGCTCCGTTCCATGCCAAGCTGATCATCACACCACCCAGATACTTCGCGTACCGGACACCACACGATGCGTTGGCCCGCCGATGAACTGCGCTCGGCCGGTGAGCCGATCGGCCGTATCCTCAGGGTGTGCGGCCATCCGCGCCGCCCGCCCTGCCGCGAGAGGCGTTGTCAGGGTCTGCGGGCGACCAGGATGCCCAGCGGCGGCCGGTCCGGTGTCGGCGGGGTCTGCTCGACGGTCACCAGGACCAGGAAGCCGGCCTCGGTCAACAACCGCGCCACCTCGGCCGGCCGCTGCCGGTGGAAGCACAGATCGATCTGCTTGCCCTCGAACTCGTCCCGGTGTCGGATGTCGTCGCCGATCTGGAAGACCAGCATCAGATAGCCGCCCGACACCAGCACCCGGTGGAACTCGGCGAACGCCGCTGGCCGCCGCTGCCACGGTAAATGGATGATCGAGAAGTAGGCGAGCAGCCCGCCGAGCCCACCGTCCGGCAGGTCCAGGTCGAGCATCGAGCCCACCTCGAACCGCAGCCCCGGGTACGCCTGCCGGGCGTACCCGATCATCCCCGGGGACAGGTCGACACCGAAGGCGTCCAACCCGTGTCCGGCCAACAGCACAGTGACCCGACCCGGGCCGCAGCCGACATCGGCGACCGTAATGTTGCCCGTCGACCGCACCAGCTCGGCGAACATGCCCAGCATGGCTCGATCCAGCGGCGCCTCGTCGAGGGCCGTCTTCACCCCCTCGACGTACTCGCCGACGATGCTGTCGTACGAGTCGCGGGTGGCGCTCAGGAAACCGGCATCAGACACTGGCAGCACGGTAGCGGCGCTGCCGGCGGACCGCCAGTGACGCGTGATCGCCGGTACCCGCCGTCGGCGACGACCTCAGCCGATTCTCATCCTTTTCTCATGAACCCGTGCTCTGATCGGCAGGTATGGGCAGCTCAGCCGGACACATCCTGATCGTCGACGACCAGCCGAACATCGTCGACATGCTGGTCACCGTGCTCACCTTCCACGGGTTCACGGTCGACTCCGCGACCACCGTCGCACAGGCGCAGCAGCTCGCCGAGTCGGTCCGGCCGGATCTCGTCGTACTCGATGTGATGTTGCCCGACGGCGACGGCTTCGAGCTGTGCCGGCGGCTGCGCGAACGCGGACACCGGTTCGGCATCGTCTTCCTGACCGCCCGCGACGCCCGCCGCGATCTGGTCTCCGGGCTCACCCTCGGCGGCGACGACTACCTGACCAAGCCGTTCGCGGTGGAGGAACTGCTGGCCCGGGTACGGGCGGTGCTGCGCCGGGTGGGCGCCGGCTCCGGCCGGTCCGGGGCGGGCGACCCGGCTGGACCGGGTGCCCATGGCGGTTCGGCGGGGTCGGCCGGTTCCGTGCTGCGGTACGCCGACCTGGAGTTGGACGAGGACACCCTGCTGGTGCAGCGGGCCGGCACCCCGGTCCAGCTCTCGCCGACCGAGTTCAAGCTGCTGCGCTACCTGATGCTCAACGCCGGCCGGGTCCTGTCACGCACCCAGATCCTGGAGGCGGTGTGGCGCTACGACTTCGGCGGCGAGTCGAACGTGGTCGACACCTACATCGGCTATCTGCGCCGCAAACTGGACCCGCTCGGTGAGCCGCTGATCGTCACCCACCGCGGCTTCGGCTACGCGATGCGCACCGCCGCGAAGGGGTGAGCCGTCATGCCGCGTACCCCGGTCCGCCGCGCCCCGCGCTGGTCGCTGCGCCGCTCGTTGATCGCCGCCACCGTCGCGCTCACCTGCACCGCGCTGCTGATCACCGGTCTGGTCAGCGCGGTCGCGTTGCACCAGCAACTGATGAACCAGACCGACGATCAACTCGCCACGGCCGCCGCGCTGGTCACCGAAGGCAGCCGGCAGATCGCCCGGATCGGCGAACGGGACCAGGCGGTACGCGCGGTACTCGGCCCGACCGAGTTCCTGGTGGAGATCCGGACCGATGACGGCGAGGTGACCCGGTTCGCCTCCACCGCACCGGTGCCGGTGACCCCGCTGCTGGACGTCGCACCGGCACCGCCACCCGGCGGGCAGTCGCCGCTGACCAACATCACCACGCCGCAGGGGCGTTACCGGGTGGTCACCATCGACGCCGGCCCCTCCGTGGTGCTGCTGGGGCTGCCGCTGACCCCGGTCCGGGAGACCGTGGCCCAGCTGCTCGGCATCGAGGTGCTGGTCTCGGCCGGGGTCGCCGTGCTGCTGGCGCTCCTGGCCCGGATGCTGATCGTGGCCCGGCTGCGCCCGCTGGACGACATCGCGCACACCGCCGACGCTATCGCTGGCGGGCAACTGGACCGCCGGGTGCCGATCACCGACGACCCGCGACGGGTACGGCGCACCGAAGCGGGCCGGCTGACCCTCGCGGTCAACGGAATGCTGGACCGGATCCACGCCGCGCTGGCCGCCCGGGCCCGCTCGGAGGAGCGGATGCGCTCGTTCGTGGCCGACGCGTCACACGAGCTGCGTACCCCGCTGACCGCGATCCGCGGCTACACGCAACTGTTGCGCGGCGGCATGGTCGACGAGCGGCGGCGGCCGGACGTGCTGCGCCGGCTCGACGACGAGGCGACCAGGATGTCGAAAATGGTGACCGATCTGCTGTTCCTGGCCCGGCTGGACGCCGAACCACAGTTGCAGACCGAGCCGGTCGACATCGCGGTGCTGGCCCGGGACGCGGTCGCCGACGCGCTCGCCGTCGAGCCGCAGCGGGTGATCGCGCTGGACTCGCCGCCGCACGTGTGGGTGTGCGGGGACGCGGACGCGCTGCGCCAGGTGCTGGCCAACCTGCTGGCCAACGTACGGGCGCACACGCCGGCCGAGGCGAGCGCCGAAGTGTCGGTGCACGCCGACGCCGGTCCGAGTCGGGTGCGGGTGGCAGTGTCGGACGCCGGGCCGGGGCTGCCGCCGGACGCCGCCGACCGGGTCTTCGACCGCTTCTACCGTGCCGGGGCGGCAGGCGGTGTCACCGAGGGCAGCGGTCTCGGGCTGGCGATCGTCGCCGGCACGGTCCGCGCCCTCGGCGGCGAGGTCGGTGTCGACACCGCCCCGGGCACCGGCACCACCATCTGGTTCACCGTCCCCACCGGACCAGCCCCTATCGACCGGGGTGTCGCGGTGATGTCGCCGGGCACACCGGGTACGGTCTGCGGCCGTGGTGACGACTACGGCAGACCAGGCGGCGGCTGCGGCGGCAATGGAGGCCGACGCGGACAAGTATCCGGCTGAACGGTACGAGATCCTGCTGGAAGCGGCCGGTATCTGGCGGACGGCGGGCCGACTGGACCGGGCTCGCGAGCTGCTGACCGAGGTGATCGCGGCGGGCGGCGAGGACGGCTGTTACGCCCGGTGCGAGCTGGCCGAGGTCGAGTTCGCGGTAGGGGCGGACGGCGAGGCGTACGCGGAGCTGGACCGGCTCGCCCGCGACCCGGCGCTGGGCGAGGGGCAGTGCACGCTGGTGGCCGAGTTGCTGGCCGAACGCGGCGACCTGGCCGCAGCACTGCAGTGGTACGACCGGGCCGTCGCCCGCCTGACGCCCGAGGAGATCGAGGCGTTGCGCGGACCGAACGGGTGGATGCAGATGTCGTCGGTGGTGGTCCGGGGCCGGCGCGAGATCCGGCACCGGCTCGGGTTGCCGGCCGACGCCACCGACGAGATCGCCCCGGTGGCACCGTTGCAACAGATGGCCGCGTCGGTCGGGGAGCCGACCACGCTGGACGAGGCGCGTCATGCCTTCGAGTCGGGTCGGGTACCCCAGCAGTTGCGGCTGCTGGTGTTCCAGCGCGCGGAGCGGGCCGAGGCCCGCCGCCGCTGGCCCGATACGTACACCGATTCTGACGAGGAGCACTACCCGGCGGCCGAGCGTCGCTGGCGCGAACTGGCCGACAGCGGGGTGCCGGCGATCCGGGTGGTCCCGGCGACGGTCGCCGGGTTGTCCGAGTTCGCCGAGCAGATCGGTGAGTCTCCGCTCGACCCGGCGGTGAAGACCCGTTACGCCAGGCTGGCCGCCGAGCAGAACACCATCGTCTGGCCGCCGTCGCGCAACGATCCGTGCTGGTGCGGATCGGGCACCAAGTACAAGAAGTGCTGCGGCCGAGCCGGTCTGGGTGCCTGACGCCGGACCTGACCGGAACCGGCTGAGGCCGGGACCGGCCTCGCCGTACCTACAGACGATCTCAAGATCAATGTGAGCACCAGAGACCCTAAACCCACGGTGCCCTGTTCTGACTCACGCGCCCGGATCGTGGTCGTCGACGGCGTCACCGGGCGGCGCAGCCACCACCACCGGTCGTCCGTCGCGTTCGACGACTCCGGGCCGGCGCAACGCGTGCTTGAACACCGACAACATCATCATCTGACCGGCCCGCGGGCCGCTGACGAAGGTGCCCATGACCGCGATCATGGTCACGTGCGGAATGTCGTGACCGTGCCGCAGATGCGACACCCGGATGGTCACCGCGCTGTTGCCGAATGCCCAGTCGGCCGCCTTCAAATGCAGCACATCACCGACGGTGAGCAGCGATTCAGCAGACAATGTCACACCACCCGTCACCGTCATTGTCGCCGTCACCGCTGCCGTTGCCGTTGCCGTCACTGCCCTCGTCGCCGTCCGCTGGATGTGGAAACTCCGGAGGCCGCAGCCCGGCCACGGTGAGCACGGTCCGAATCCGCCGGGCTCGCGGCACGTCACGCCGGTCGAGCACCGCGAGGGCCATCGTGAACGGCGCGCAGAAGGCGACCACACCGCAGGCCGGGCACTCACCCGTACGGATCGGCAGGTGCTTCTCGGCGACCTCCCGCGCGTACCGCAGCACCTGGTCGGCTTCGGGATCCGGGGTGAATCCACGACCGCCCGGACCGCCGGCCCGGCGCGGAGCCGGCACCACCGCGCGGGCGCCCATCAGCCGGAAGCGCGGATCGTTATCGACGTCGGCCTTTGCTGGAGTGCGTTTCGGCAGCGGCGGCCAGGTCCGCCCGGTAACGGGTGACGGCGCGATTCGCCGCACCGGTCGACCACTCCCCTCGTTTTTGATCATCGCATCCCCTTCGATTCAAATACTTCTTGCCAATCCACCCTGGACTTTTAAGCGCCCGCACCGGAAGATAGGCACGGCTCAGCGTCACGCCTTGCCATATTCGATCTTGAAAGGGAAGGGTCGGTAGTTCGTGAGTAATAACGGGGTTCCACGAATTCTCAAGTTCCTTCGGGCCACCAACGGAGGCATGACTCAGGAGCAGTTGGCCCAACGGCTCAACGTCTCCACCTCGCTGGTCGCCAAGTTCGAGACGGCACGGCAGATCCCGATGCCGGACACCGCCGAGCAGATCGACGCCGTGTTCAGCAGCGGCACCCTGGTGAAGGAGACCGTCGCCGACGCCCGCCAGGCTGCCCCGCCGCAGTGGTTCCAGCCGTGGCCGGACTACGAGGCCGAGGCCGAGATGCTACGCGGATACGAGCCGACCTACGTTCCGGGGCTGTTGCAGACCGAGGCGTACGCCCGTGCGGTGCTCGCCGCCGGCCTGCTCCAGCCCGACGTGGCCGAGCAGCGGCTGGCGCACCGGCTCGCCCGCCAGTCCACCGTCTTTGACCGCAAGTCGCCGCCGATCTGCTCGTTCATCGTCGACGAGGCGGCGCTGCGCCGGGGTGACCCGGTGATGATGAAGGAGCAGTTGCTGCACCTGGCCGAGATGGCGCAGCGCACCCGGGTGCTGCTGCACGTGGTGCCGCTCAGCGTCGGGCTCTACGCCGGTCAGCCCGGCAACTTCGTGCTGGCCACTCTGACCTCCGGGGCGAACGTGGCCTATCTGGAGGACCAGGTGGACGGTCACACCATCCAGGAGCCGGCCAAGGTCGCCGCCCTCGTCAGCGTGTGGGAGGCGATACGCTCGGTGGCACTGCCCCGGGACGCGTCCCGGGACCTGATCGCGAGGATGGCGGAAGAGCTATGACCCAGCCAGCGTGGCGCACCTCCAGCCGCAGCAACAGCAACGGTGGCAACTGTGTCGAGGTCGCCGACAACCTGCCGGGCCGGGTGCTGGTCCGCGACAGCAAGGACCGCACCGGCGGCACCCTCACCTTCGCCCCGACCGCTTGGTCGGCGTTCATCGCCGACGTCGACACCCGGCGCTGACATTCGGCGCTGAGACCTGACGCTGACATCCGGCGCTGATACCGCCAAGCCTGGATCGGCCGGGTGATCTCGGCCGGTCCAGGCTCGCGGGGGCGTTGCCGGTTCGCCGCCCGCAACTGCTACCGGGATGCGGGCCAGTGCTCCGGCCTTCAGGCCGGGGGTGAAGGCCCGCGCTGGGAGGGTCGCCAGGCCCGAGCGGTGTCTTGACCGGGACGGTTCTGCTGCTCGATGTACTGCTTGATGACGTTCAGCGGTGGACCGCCGACAGATCCGGCAAAGTACGAGCCGGACCAGAGTTTGTTGGCCCGGTGGTAGTGGCGCGTCAGGTCGGGGAACTCCTGCCGGAGGCGGCGCGAGGAGACGCCCTTGAGGCTGTTGACCAGCCGTGCCACGGCGACCTTGGGCGGGAAGTTGACCAGCAGGTGGACGTGGTTGTTCTCTCCGTTGAACTCGACCAGTTCGGTTTCGAAGTCGGCGCACACGTCTCGCATGATCGTCTCCATCCGGGTCAGGTGCCGGTCGGCGAACACCCTGTTCAAGGTCTGCGACAACGGCCGCCTGCGGTTGCCGAAGATCGGCGACCTGCCGGCCCGCTGGTCGAGGGTCCTGCCCTCGGATCCATCCAGCGTGACGATCATCAAGGACGCGGCCGGGCGGTATGTCGCCTCGTTCGTCGTGACCATCGGCGAGGACGAGACGCTGCCGCCGGTCGACTCCGAGATCGGGATCGACCTGGGCCTGACCCACTTCGCGGTCATGTCCGACGGCACGAAGATCACCGCCCCGAAGTTTCTGCGCCGGGCGGCCCGCAAACTCAAACGGTCGCAGCGGGCCCTCGCGCGCAAGCAGAAGGGCGGCAACCGCCGTAGGAAAGCCATCGTGCGGGTCGCTCGCGCTCATGCGCGGGTGGCCGACACCCGGCGGGACTGGCAGCACAAACTGTCCACGGCGATCATCCGCGACAACCAAGCGGTGTACGTCGAGGACCTGTGCGTTGTTGGTCTCGGCCGGACTCGGCTGGCGAAATCCGTGCACGATGCGGGCTGGGCCGCCTTCACCGGCATGCTGGAGTACAAGGCGGAGCGGTACGGGCGTACCTTCGCCCGGGTGGACCGGTTCTTCCCGTCCACCCGGATGTGCTCCGACTGCGGCCGGATCAACGAGGAGATCGCGTTGAACGTCCGGGAGTGGGACTGCCCGTGCGGCAGTCACCACGACCGGGACATCAACGCCGCCATCAACATCAAGGCCGCCGGACAGGCGGACTTCAACGACCGTCGAGCGCAGGTAAGACCAGGACGTGTCCCGGCACCGCGCAGTGAAGCGGTAACCCACCCGGACGCCGTGTGTTCCACACGCAGCGTGGAGGGAATCCTCGTCCCTTAGAGCGAGGAGGATGTCAAAGGTTGTAGCCGCCGGAGACCTCGATGTCCTGCGCGGTGATCCAGCGACCCTCTTCGCCGAGCAGCGTCGCGATGACCATGCCGATGTCGTCCGGTTCGCCGAGCCGACCCAGGGCGGTCCTGGCCACGAGGCCCGGGATCACCTCGGGGTAGCGTTCGAAGGCGTTGTCGGCGATCCGCGTGCGGGTGGAACCGGGCGAGATCGAGTTGACCCGGATGCCACGCGGGCTGAACTCCTTGGCCATGTAGCGGGTCAGCACCACCAGGCCGCCCTTCATCGTGCCGTAGGCGGAGTACCCGCTCTCCATGCCGGCGAACGAGGCCGAGTTGCTGGCGACGTTGACGATGGCACCACCGTCGACCAGCAGCGGCAACAGCGTCTGGGTCAGGAAGTACGGACCCTTGAGCAGGGCCCGCATGAGCCCGTCGAACATCTCCTCGGTCGTGTCCTCGAACGCCGCCATCTGGCCGAATCCGGCATTGTTGACCAGGTGGTCGAACGTGTCCCGCTGCCAGGTGTCGCGCAGCGCGGCGACCACCGAGTCACGGAAGGCGGGGAAGGTCTCCGACCGGCCGACGTCCAACCGCAGCGCGACCGCCGTACCACCGTTCTTTTCGATGGTGGCGACCGTGTCGAGCGCTCCCGGCTGGTTGCCAAGGTACGTGAGGATCACCCCGGCACCCCGCTCGGCGAGCTGGACGGCCGCGCTCTGCCCGATGCCGGAGCTGGCGCCGGTGACAACTGCTACTCGCATGATCATCCAATCCGTTCGTGCTGGTGAACCGGGACATTGCCGAGGCTGCGGGCGAGCCAGTCGCTGCGCGTACGCCGGGCGGCGGCCGAGACCGGCACCTGCGGGAACAGCGCGTCGAAGCCGTGGCAGCCGCCGGCCCAGACGTGCAGCTCGGCCTGGCCTCCGGCGGCCCAGATCCGGGTGGCGTAGTCGACGGCCTCGTCCCGGAAGACCTCGGCGGAGCCGGCGTCGATGTAGGTGGTGGGCAGGCCGGAGAGGTCGTCGGCCAGTGCGGGTGAGACGTACGCCGGCACCGGTCGGCCGCCGCCGGCCGCCTCGCCGAGCACCGATCGCCAGCCGAACTCGTTCGACTCCCGGGTCCAGACCCCGGGTTCGCCGGAGTACTGCCGGCTGGAGGTGGTGCCGTTGCGGTGGTCGAGCATCGGGCCGATCAGCACCTGGGCGGCGATCGCCGGGGCGTGACGGTCGCGCGCCATCAGGGTCACCCCTGCGGCGAGGCCACCGCCGGCACTGGCCCCCACGACGACGATCCGGGCCGGGTCGATGCCCAGTTCGACAGCGTGTTCGGCGGTCCAGACCAGACCGGTGTAGCAGTCGTCGACCAGGGTGGTGCCGCTGGCCTCCGGTGCCAGCCGGTAGTCCACCGAGACCACGACCACGCCGAACCGGTCCAGCCACTCCAGCGGGATGTCGATCTGGGAGTAGCGGTCGCCCATGACCATCCCGCCGCCGTGGATCCAGTAGACGCATGGTGCCGGGCCGGCATGGTCATCGCGGTCGGTTCGGTTGGTCTGGTCGGTCTGTGCGGGGCGCAGGATCGTCAGCGGGATCCGTACGCCGTCCGGGCCGGGGATCGTGACCTCGCGCCGGTCGACGGCACGGCCGTCGAGCAGTGGTTCGATCGGCGTCGACGACAACGGCCGGAGCTGCGCGAGCAGCTCGGCGTCGAGTCGCGGTACGAGCGGCATGTCGGCGAGGGCGGTACGCAACTCGGGATCGAGTTCCGGTCGGGGCAGTGTCATGAGGGTGTCCTTGAGCTTGTAGGGGGCTGCGGTCTCAGCGCGGTATCAGAAGGTCGCCTTGCCGCCGACCGGCACCGCGTCGGTGTACTGCGACTCACCGGCCAGCAGCGGCTGCAGCTTCGCGACCAGCGCCTGCGCCGGCTCGGTGGCGAAGAAGGCGCTGTGCGCCTCCTGGCTGGTCCAGCCCTCGGTGACGGAGACCGTGTCCGGGTTGCTGGCGGAGCGGCCGACGAGGAAGACGACGCAGTCGCCGTTGGGCAGGGCGGGCGCGTCGAGCAGGAGCTTGACGACCTCGTCACCCTTGCCCGGCTGGGCCGTCATGGTGGCGTGGAAACCGTGGTTGACGATCATGGAAAGGCCTTCCGCGAGGATCGGGCGCTCGTGCGCTCCCGGCATATCGACATACCCATGACATCACCACGGCCGGGAGGAACGTTAGAGCGATCCTCCTTATGCCTTGCCTGATCCTCCCGTTGTAGGGATGATCGTTTGATGCTTCAATCGGCTCATGAACCTTGACGAGCTGCGTGCCGTGCTGTCCCGCCACGCCCGGCCGGATCAACGCACCGCGATCGACGACGTGCTGATCTCGAAGGTCGAGGAGCCGGCTCCGCCGTCGTCGTCCATGTCGGGCACCGTGCTAGCGGTGATCGCACAGGGCGCGAAGCGTCTCGCGTTGGGCGAGCGCGTGTACGAGTACCACGCCGGGCAGTACCTGATCGCGTCGGTGGATCTGCCGATCACCGGTCACTTCGTCGAGCCCAGCCCGCAGCGGCCGGCGCTGGGCTTCGGCCTGATCCTGCGCCCGACCACCATCGCCGAGCTCCTGCTGCAGGCGGCGCCTGGCGACCTCCCACCCATCGGCGGCGGCGCACCGTCCGGTATGGCGGTCAGCGACGCACCCGACGAGTTGCTCGACGCGGTGCTACGGCTACTGCACCTGCTCGACCGACCACGCGACATCGCGGTGCTCGCCCCGCTGATCAAGCGGGAGATCCTCTGGCGGCTCGTCACCGGCGATCAGGGCGCCGTCGTACGCCAGCTCGGCCTGGCCGACAGCAGCCTCAGCCACGTCGCACGGTCGGTCCAGTGGATCCGTGACCACCATGCCGAGTCGTTCAAGGTGGAGCACCTGGCGCGACTGTCCGGCATGAGCGCTTCCGCCTTCTACCGCAACTTCCAGGCGGTCACCGCGATGAGCCCGATCCAGTTCCAGAAGCAGATCCGGCTCCAGGAGGCCCGTCTCCTGCTCGCCACCCATCCCGACGACGTCACCGGGGTCAGCCGCCGGGTCGGCTACGACAGCCCGTCCCAGTTCAGCCGCGAGTACCGCCGCCAGTTCGGCGCGCCGCCCAGCCAGGACGCCGCCCGCCTGCGTGGACCGCGCCACGACACTGCACCAACAGCCCTGGTGTGAGTGACCACGGCCGTCCGCAGCGGACCTTTCATCGTCTGTCCGCGATCGGCTCGGCAACCATCAACGCGCAGGTCCGAAACCTCGTCTCAGGCCCGACCAGGCGTCTCAGTGGCGTTTGTAGCAGACGTCGCGGACCCAGCCGCACCATCGGCTCGCGCATCTGCCGAGAAGCGGATGCTCGATGATGGCGACGACAGCGCATCGGTAATAAAGGGCCTTGTCGCCCCGCCTACGCTGATCGTCGCGGATCGCGATGGACTGACCGTGTCATGATCACGTAGTGCGGGTAACGATGGCAACCGATTCGGGACACCCAGGGCGCACGAATGAGGACTTCGCCGGCGCCGTTGCGTCCGGCATGGTCCTGGTTGACGGCGCGGGTGGCATCGCCGGTGCCGAGAAGGTCTGCCACCACGGCGTGACCTGGTACGCCACCCGTCTCGGCGGTGCCCTCCTGGGCGCGCTGTCCCATGACCGGACCCTACGTGACGTGCTGGCCGAGAGCATCGAGCGGATCACCGACGAGCACCGCGACACCTGCGACGTCGCCCACTCGATCAGCCCGTACGCAGCCGTGGCGATGCTCAGGTTTTCCGGCGATCTCGTCGAGCACCTGGTCCTCGGCGACTCAGTGGTGGTCGTCGGCCGGTCCGGGGTCGAGCCCTTCGTCGCCCGCGATCCGCGCGAGGTGGTGATCGCCCGGTCCTTCGAGAGCCGGCTGAAGGGCATTCCCGACGGCAGTGACGAGTACCTGCGGCTACTGCTGGAGTTGCGGGCTCGACGGAACAGCCCGGGCGGTTTCTGGGTGGCCAAGGACGACCCGCGGGTGGTGGACGAGGCGATTACCGGCAGTTGGCCGGCGGACGCGGTGACCACGACGGCGCTGCTCAGCAACGGCGCGAGCCGGCTCGTGGACACCTTCGGGCTAACCGGCTGGGCGGGACTGCTACACCTGTTGGAGGCCGACGGACCCGGCGAGATCATCCGCCGAGTCAGGGAGGCCGAGGTCCGCGACGGCGTTGCCGCCGACGACGCGACGATCCTCTGCCGCAGCTGAGCGAGATAGCTCGGCGACAGGTGCTGGACTACCGGAGCAGGAAGACTGCTTGGCAAGTCGCCCGTGGTCGCACCGTCCGCGGGCCGACCCATCATCCGCTCGCGGGTTCCCCATGGTGCACATGATCGGATGCACGGATCTGCCGCGGCCGGCGCATGTTAGTCTCAGGAATCGTCATCGCATAGCTTCCGATATGTGCAAATAAGCGGGCCTTTGCGCTATACCGTCCCTGGTGTCAGATAACTGCCTCCTTCCAGGCTGAACGGCCCGTATCAAGCACTTCGCACGGCAACGTTGACTCGTGATCATCGCCGATGTCGAGGGGGTTCCCGCCGGGCCTCGCGCCTTCGTGGCCGATCCGACCAACCGTGGACGCGCACGTCGCCGTAGACTAGAATCGTGGTCTATGACGGTGCTGCCGCTATCCGAGGCGAAGGCCAGACTCTCCGAGGTGGCCGACGAGGTCGATCGTACCCATGACCGCGTTCACATCACGCGCAACGGCCGCGAGTACGTGGTGCTGATCTCCGCGGAGGATCTTGAGTCACTGGAGGCCACCATCGAACTGCTTTCTGATCCGACCGCCATGGCGCGGATACAGGAAGCCGAGGACGCTCTCGCCAGGGGCGAGAGCACCAGCGCCGAGGAAATGGCGCTCCTCATGGCGCAACGGCGGGCTCGTGAACGGGCCGCATGACGAAACAGATCCCGACAGCGAAGCCGGCGGACCCGAACCGTACACCGTGGTCTTGGCGCCTGGCGCGAGGCGAGCCTTGAGTGACAGCCTCCCGGCCAGCGCCGCGTTCGCCGCATGGGAGTTCATCAGCGGCCCGCTACGACGAGAACCGCACCGGGTGGGAGCTCGACTGCACGCTCCGTTCGAAGGTCTCTGGCGGGCCAGGCGCGGCGAGTACCGCGTCCGCTATCGCATCGACGACAAGCACCGCGAGGTACATGTCCTTGACGTCGATCACCGGCGCGACGCATATCGCCGCTGACTTCCAAGGAACATCCGCTCATGCCGCCGAGCGGGCGCGCTACCTGCCGGCCGCTGCCTCACGCTGCGTGGCTGGACTTCGGTCCGGCCGACGTCCCGAACTGCCGATGTCAGCTCGGCGCAGGGACCGCAAGAAGATCTTCATACTCGACACCGCGGACGCACACCGGATCGTCTACAGCTACGAGGCTGTCGTCGACGGCGAACTGCGATGGATCTCGCTGGTCACCGTCCGCCTCGAAGCCGAGACAGACGGAACCCGCCTGGAACGGACCGAACAGGTGACCTTCCTCAGATACGCGGGGGACGGCAGTACGGACCTGGCGCACCTACGCGGCGGGAGAGTGCTGCAACTGAACGGCCTCGACGCGGCCCTGCAATCCGGCCATCGGCGTCAGTAGTTCGCAGTGCACGGCCTTCTCGACCATCAGTAACCGTCGGCCCGGTAAGAACGGTAAGAACGGACCGCCCATGACGAATGTTGGGATTTCCGCCAGGTCCAGGTCGTCGAAGCCGCGGACCAGGGCGGCTGGCAGCCGGCCACGTTCCTCGCGGAACACCGCCACCACCAACGCCACCGCAGCGTCGCCGATGCATTGTCCGGCGCTCCGCGCCGGCCGCCCGTCCGTTCATCGCGGTCAGGCCCAACTCGGCCACCGGCCGGACCGCGACCGGCCGTCACTGCGGGCGCGGGCGCAGCGGGCAGTGGGAAACCCAGGCTAACGCGGCATCGAGGTCCGCGACACGTCGATCACGTAGAAGCCGCCGAGCACCTCACGTGTCGCCGCGAACGGTCCGTTGGTCACGACCCGCTGGCCATCCGACCTGACCCGCACCATGAGAAACTGGCATATGTCGATATTCGGATCTACCGCAGTCGGGGCGCGAGTCTGCGTACGCGCCGAACGGAGGAGGCGAGGACATGGACCGTCGGTCAGACTCCATGTGTGACGGCTGCCAGCAATCGCGACCGCGTCCTCGAAGCGCTTCGGCGTAGCTCGGGCCCGCTGGATGATGACCAGCTGTCGTACCGCACGGGTGTCCGGCCACGGCAGCAGGTCAACCAGATCTGCTGTGCGTTGCACCTGACCGGAGCCATCCGGCGGCGAGAGGGACCGGATGGGAAAATCGTTAACGAACTCGTCGAACGGACGAGCAGAGTCCTGACCAGCGAGGATCCCAGAACACTACCTAGCGTACTGCCTTCGCCTGCTGCCGGTGTTCGACGGGTCGAAGATCACCTGCCGCCCGGAAACTCTGCGGAGCAGCGACATGCCGAGCGGGTCATGCTTGATCTGCTGGGCCGTGATCTGGCATTGAGGCTGGAGCCGGCAAAGATCGCCGTCCCATCGGGAGTTCGGGTCGAGGTAGACGGCTGCGACAGTGGCCGCACTGTTCTCGTAGAGTGCTGGGCCCATCAGGGCCCGCCGAAGTCGGCGCAGCGTCACAAGGTACTGGCCGACGCGCTGAAGCTGACGTGGATCGCAAGCACAATGTACCCGCAGCCTCGCCTCGTGCTCTGCATGAGCGATCCGGCCGCAGCGAGGCCGTTCCTCCCAACGGCGCGCTCCTGGGCTGCGCAGGCGCTACTGGACCTCGCGATTACCGTCCATGTGGTCGAGATACCTGACGATGTCCGCAAGAAGGTCCGCGCTGCCCAGGAACGCCAGTACCGTTAGCCGACGGCGCCGGATCGACGTCATCGACAGGGGTAGCGACTCCGAAGAGTACGTCCGCGATGCGAGCTACGCGACCCATCTCAAATGTTCCCGGTTGCGGCGTTAGCTTGTTCGACGTTCGCCTTGCCCGTGGTCCGGGTGCCCTCCCAGGTTCGGTATGCCAACGAACCGCCCCGAGTTGGGTCACGTTGAAGATCATTTTCTGATCTCGGCGCTGTGACCTGCCGTGTTGCTCGCGAGTGTCGAAATCTGCGCACTAACCGACACCCTGACCTCGGCGCAATGTTCCATCTTGGCGACTTCCCTACGCCCAGGAAGAGACGCGGGCATCCGATGTGGATGACCAAGCCTACCGGAAGAGCCGCAAGGGCCGCCGACCACGACGTGCCCACCAGGACCCACGCCGGCGGATGCCAGGTATCCGCCCACGCCGACACGCCGCCATCCCGTGCGAAGGCGCTCCTCCAGTCGGGGCGCTCAACGGGCGGCACCGCTGCCACCAGCGGAAAAGCCGCACCGATCGTCGTACGCACCACATGACCCCAGTCGGGTCACTCACGGTGACCAGGGAGCTGGAGCCGGCCCGGGTAACCACGGGATCTCCATCGCGAGTGGACTCTGGCATACCTCAAAAGCCAGGGATGACGTCAGTCTGGCTCCACTCGCCGCGGACATGACGATGGCTGGACGGAGGCAGCACGACGCAGTGCCCGAAATGGGCAGGAGGTGACATCACATTCGTGACCGTGCGTGATTACGCCGGCTCATCCACCGACGGTCAGCCGCCGTCCAGCCGGACACAACGCGCTGAGCGGCGGCAGGCAACGGGTAAGCCGGCAGCCGAGCACGGCGGCGGCATGGTGCACCCCGACCCGGGCCACGTTGACGATCACCTTCCGATCTCGGCGCGGCGACCTGCCGTGAAGTATCCGTCAAGCCGACGCGCCGCTATCCAGTGCGAAGGTGCTCCTCCAGTCGGGGCGCTCAACGGGCGGCACCACTGCCACCAGCGGAAACACCGCACCGATCGTCATACGCACTAAATGACGCAAGTCAGGTCAAATGTTCCCGGTTGCGGCGTTAGCTTGTTCGACGTTCGCCTTGCCCGTGGTCCGGGTGCCCTCCCCCAGGTTGTCCTGGCCTGGGTCGCTGACATCCGCACCGACGGCCTCGGCGTCAACATCGTGGGCAACCGACTGGCCGGGAACCCCCTGTTCGGGTCCGCCAGCTCGCTGAAGGCGGCGACCGCCGCGACCGTCGTGCTGTACGAATCGGTACGCCAACGAACCGCCGGCGGCCGGCGGTAGCCCTTCGCAGGTGGCATCGGACTCGGGCGGCAGGTCCCCGTCCCACCGACACCCGACCTGGTATTTCGGTTGCAGGCCGGCTCCGCCCGCCACTAACGTCCGCAGATCATGGGATCGAAGTCGGTCACACCGGCCAACTGGCTCGAGGTGAACCGCACCAACTGGGACGCACGAGTTCCGGTGCACGCCAAGAGCAAGGTCTACGACATCCCGGCGTTCGTGGCAGGCGCGGACACGCTGCGGGACTACGAGCCCGATGAAGTCGGTGACGTGCGCGGCAAGACGCTGCTCCACCTCCAATGCCACCTTGGCCTGGACACCTTGTCTTGGGCGCGACGGGGCGCGACGGTGACGGGCCTGGACTTCTCGCAGCCGGCATTGGACGTCGCTGTCTCGGTCGCCGCCCGGATCGGCGTCGAATCCGCGCGTTTCGTGTTGGCCGACGTCTACGACGCGGTGACGGTGCTGGCCGGGAAGACCTTCGACCTCGTCTACGTCAGCATCGGCTCGCTGCAGTTCCTGCCCGACATCGGACGCTGGGCCCAGGTCGTCGCCGCTCTCGTCGTCCCAGGTGGCTTCTGTTACCTGACCGAGCCGCACCCGCTCGTCAAGCTCATCGACGACGCGGGTACGACCCTCACCCTCAGCGGTGGCTACTTCACCCAGGACGCGATCATGTTGGACGAGGGTACGTACGGCGACCCGGAGGCGGAACTGGAGGCGACCGCCAGCGTCGAATGGCTCCACCACACCGCTGAGGTAGTCAGCGCTCTCGGCGCGGCGGGCATGTGTGTGGAGTTCCTCCACGAGCACGACTGGATCTGGTACCCGATCTTTCCGGGCCTCACCCGGCGGAACGACGGCCGGTGGCGGTTCCCCGAAGGGCAGCCGAGCATCCCGCTGCTGTACTCGTTGCGGGCCGCCAAACACAGGTAGCGCCACCTGCCTGAGGTTTCTTAACGAGTTCTCATCAAGCTCCCGTCGGACTCCCAACCGCGGCGGGTGAGATGAGGGCATGCGCATCTGGAGACCTCGCGGCCGGCGGGGGTGGCTGCTGGTCGTCGCGGCCGTACTCGCCGCCGGATTGCCGGTCATCGCCGATCGGGTCGCCGCTGGCGTGGTCGGCGACCGGTTGGCCGACGCTGTCGCCTGCGTCGCCGGTCTGGCCGAGCCGCCAGAGGTCGACGTGCACGGCTTCCCGTTCGTGACGCAGGCGGTCACCGGCCGGTTCGCCGGTCTCACCGTCACCGCCGACCGGCTCGGCCAGGGTGCGCTGCCGATCGCCGGGATCACCGCCGAGGTGCGCGACGTCGAGATCGACGGTGACCTGCCGGCCGTCGGCACCGATCCGCCATCGGGTGACAGCCCGGTCGAGATCCGGATCGGTCGACTGCACGCCGCGTTCACCATCGAATTCGCGCAGCTCGACACGCTGGCCGCCGACCGGTCCGCCGACTCCGGCGAGAGCCCGCTCGCAGCTGCCGATCTGCGGATCCGTGGCGGGGACAGCGGTCAACTGATCGTCGACGTCACCGCGAGCCTGTTCGGCCAGGCCGTGCCGGTGACCGTGTACGCCGTACCGGTACTCGACGGCCGCACGCTTCGCATCGAACCGGTGGAGATCGAGGTGCTCGGGCTACGCCGCTCCGCCGACCAGCTGCCGGGCGGCCTCGGCGACCGCCAGCTCGAACGGGAACTGCCCGAGCTCCCGGCCGGTCTGGCGTACCACGCACTGACCACGACCGCCGAGGGACTGCGTCTGGAAGTCACCGGCGAGTCCGTCACGGTCGGCGGTGCGGATCTGCGGCCAGCCGGGCAGGCGACCGATCGGGACATCGAACCATGCACGTGACAGGCATGAATTTCAGCAGGGAGTAAGGCGTGAATTCCAGCAGGGAGCAGGCGTGAACAGTGTGGAGACCGGTGCGGTTCACCGGCTGATGTCCAGGATCGGCGGTGCCGTGGTACGGCGGCCGTGGTGGGTGATCAGCACCTGGCTGTTGCTGACCGTCACGGTGGTCGCGCTGATCGCCGGCTTCGGTCGGCCCACCGAGGAGGACGTCTCGCTGCCCGGCAGCGACGGCCAGATCGGGCGGGACCTGCTCGACGAGCACTTCGCCGGCAGCGACAACGCCAACGGCCAGCTCATCTTCGAAACCGGCAGCGGCCGGCTGGACGATCCGGCGAACATCGCCGCCGTAGCCGCCGCCCTCGACGAGGTCGAGCAGGCACCGCACGTGGTGTCGGTGACCCCGCCCAGTGTCGAGGCCGGCACGGTCAGCGCCGACGGAACGATCGGCTACGCCACCGTACGGCTGGATGTCGACCCACGCTCGGTCACCCAGCACATGTCCGACGACATCGTCGAGGCCGCCGCCCCGGCCCGCGATGCCGGCATCGAGACCGTGCCCGGCGGTGCCCTGGCCCGGCGGGGCGCCGAGACCCACACCAGCGAACTGCTCGGTCTCGGGGTCGCGGTGATCGTGCTGGTGCTGGTCTTCGGCGGGCTGGTCGCGGCGGCGCTGCCGCTGGTCACCGGGGTACTGACGCTGGTGATCGGGGTCGGCTCGGTGGGGCTGGCCGGACATCTGACCGACATGCCCGGGGTGGCCAGCACTCTGGCCACGATGATCGGTCTCGGCGTCGGCATCGACTACGCGCTGTTCCTGGTCACCCGCTACCGGGCGTTGCTCGACGACGGCGTGGCGATCAAGCCGGCGATCGTGGCCACGGTCGCCTCGTCCGGCAGCGCCGTGCTGTTCGCCGGCGGGACGGTGATCGTCGCGCTCTGCGGGCTGTCCGTCGCCCAGGTACCGATCCTCACCACGCTGGGCTGGACAGCCGGGCTGGTGGTGCTGATAGCGGTGGCCGCCGCCACCACTCTGCTACCGGCGCTGCTGACCGTGCTGGGCCACCGCATCGGCGCACTGCGGCTACCCGGCCTGCGCCGGCGACGGGACAGCGGCGACTTCTGGGGGCGGCTGGCCCACCGGGTCACCCGCCGCCCCGGCAGCTACGCGCTCGGCACCGCGCTCGTGCTGGCCCTGCTGGCGGCGCCCACCCTGGCCCTGCAGCTCGGGCAGACCGATCCCGGCAACGACCTGCCGGGCAGTCCGACCCGGGTCGGCTACGACCTGATGGCCGAGGGATTCGGGCCGGGGGTCAACGGCTTGCTCAGCGTGGTTGTCGAATGGGACGCACCGGTCACCGGGCCGGACGACCCGCGCCTGCTGGCGCTGCGCCAGGAGCTGGCCACCACGAGTGGGATCGCCACCGTCGCGCCGCCGGCCACCTCGGACGACGGCCAGGTCAGCACGCTGCGGGTGCAGCCGACCACCGGGCCCAGCGATCCGGCCACGGTCGACACCGTCGCCGCGCTGCGCGACACCCAGCCGGACGACGGGCAGTTGCACGTCACCGGCGCGGTGGCGATCAAGTCCGATCTCACCGAACGGGTCGGCGACCGGATGCCGTGGGTGATCGCCGTGGTGGTCGTGGTGTCCGCGTTGCTGCTGCTGTTCGCGTTCCGGGCGCCGGTACTGGCGGTCAAGGCGGCGGTGATGAACCTGCTGTCGGTCGGTGCCGCGTACGGCGCGCTGGTCGCGGTGTTCGTCTGGGGCTGGGGCATCGCGGTGACCGGGCTGGACGGCCCGATCCCGGTCGAGTCGTACGTGCCGATGATGCTGTTCGCGCTGTTGTTCGGCCTCTCCATGGACTACGAGGTGTTCCTGCTCACGGCGGTGGGCGAGAGCTGGCACCGTACCGGTGACAACCTGTTGTCGGTGCGGACCGGGCTGGCCGCGACCGGTCGGGTGATCACCTCGGCCGCCCTGATCATGATCTGCGTCTTCGCCAGCTTCGTGGTCAACCCGAATCCGGTGATCAAGATGTTCGGGCTCGGCATGGCGGTGGCGATCGCGGTCGACGCCACGATCATCCGTGGGCTGCTGGTGCCGGCGACGATGGCGCTGCTCGGTCGGGCCAACTGGTGGCGCCCCGGCCGCGGCCGCCGGCAACCAGGCAGGCCCGCCGACGGCGGACGGCGATCAGACATGCCCGCCGACGGCGGACCGGCCGGGGTGGACCCGGGTCGACCGGCCGGCGAGCAGTCCCAACCGCTCAGCGCCCCGACCGGGTAGCCGGTCGCCACCGGAAACGGTCCGAATCTAGGATTTCTCCCGGTGCCAACAGCACGGGGGGTGTGGTGGCTGGGCGGTTGGCGGAAAGGTTGTCCGTCGCAAGGGATGAGGCGTTCGTCGGCCGGCACGCCGAGCTGGTGGCCTTCCAGGCGTCGCTGGCGGGTGCCCCCGGCGCCCATCCGGTGTGGTACGTGCACGGCCCGGGCGGCATCGGCAAGTCGATGCTGCTGCGGCGGTTCGCCGTCGAGGCCCGGGCGGCCCGACGAATCGTGGTGCAGGTGGACAGCGCCGGCATCGACCCGTCGCCGGCCGGCTTCACCGCAGCCGCGTACGCCGCACTCAGCGGGGTCCCCGCGGTGCTGCTGGTCGACACCTTCGAGCGGTGCCAGGGCCTGGAGGGCTGGCTACGCGACCGCTTCCTGCCGCAGATCCCGGACGCGGTCGTGGTGGTGGTCGCCGGCCGGCGGCCACCGGACCGCGAGTGGGCGGCCGACCTCGGCTGGTCCGATGTCCTCCGGGTGGTCGCCGTCGAGGACCTGCCGCCGGACGCGGCGACGGAACTGCTGCGCCGTCGTGGGGTCGTGCCGGAGCTGTGGGACGCCGTCCTGCGCTTCGCCGGCGGACACCCGCTCGCGCTGAACCTGGCCGCGGCGGTCGCCGTCGGTGATCACGCGGCGGCGACCTGGACGCCGACCCCCGACGTCGTCGCGACGTTGCTGCACCAACTGGTCGGCGAGGTGCCGTCGCCGTTGCACCGGTTGGCGCTGGAGACCTGTTCGCACGCGTTGACCACCAATGAGGACCTGCTGCGCGCCGTGGTCGGCGGGCCTGCGGCCGAGCTGTTCGCGTGGCTGCGCCAGTTGCCGTTCGTGGAGGCCGATTCGGACGGCGTCGTCCCGCACGACGCTGTCCGCAGCGTGCTCGACACGGATCTGCGCTGGCGGGATCCGCACGGCTACCGGATGATGCACGCGCGGGTCGCCGCGCATCTGCTGGACCGGGCGCGCGCCGCGAGCGGCGACGCCGTACTGCCTACGGTCCGGTCGCTCTATCACATTCTGCAGGACAGCGCGGTGATGGCGCCGTTCGCGCTGCGGCGTGGCAGTGGCGCCGTCTACCCGGACCAGGCGCGTCCCGATGACCACACCGAGTTGCGGAGCCTGGCCCGACAGGCCGACAGCGGGGACGAGCTGGTCGGCTTCTGGCTGGAACGCCAGCCCGAGGCGTTCGACGTCTATCGCTGGTCCCGGGACGGTGCGATCGCCGGCTTCCAGGTGACGCTGCGGCTGACCGGCCCGGACGCGCGGGAGGTCGCGGCCGATCCGGTGGTCGCCGCCGCTTGGGCGTACGTGGCCGCGGCACCGCCCCGGTCCGGCGAGCACATCCTGCTCACCCGGTTCGGCTACCCACCTGCGGACCAGCGACGGTCCGCCGTCCGTGACCTGATGCACATCCGTACCCTGCAGTGGTGGATCCGGTCGCAGCGATTGGCCTGGTCGTTCCTGACCCTGGCCGAGGAGGCCGTCGGAATCGCCGAGTTCATCGACCATCGGCCGATCCGGCCGCGACCGATCATCGACGGACGGCCGTACGACCTGTACGGGCACGACTGGCGGGCGGTGCCGGTCGACCTGTGGGCCCGGCGGGTGACCGCCTGGCCACTCGCCGGCCCGGCGACGCCGGACGCCACGGCACCCGAACGGACGGTACTGTCCCAGCCGGAGTTCGACACCGCGGTACGGGCCGCGCTGCGCCACCTGCATGCTCCGCAGGAGCTGCGTCGCAGCCCGCTGATGCGCAGCCGGATGGTGGCCGAGCGCAGCACCGGACGCGGCGCGAACGCCGATTCGCCCACGGTGCTACGCACGCTGGTCGCCGAGGCGGTCGACACGTTGCGTCAGGACCCCCGGGACGCCAAACTGCATCGGGTGTTGCTGGCCACCTACCTTGCCGGCCCCACCACGCAGGAGATGGCCGCCCGGCTGCTCGGGTTGCCGGCCAGCACGTACAAGCGGCATCTGCGTGCGGCCATGGACCGGGTGTGTGAGCTCCTCTGGCGCCGCGAGTCATGAGACGCCCAGCTACGGGTCGGAAGGTCGCCGCCACCACCGGGCCGGGTCAGCCGTGCACCTCACGGTCCCACAGGATGTCGCTGATCCGGTCCAGCGCCCGGCTCAGGTGCCGGCGGTAGGTGCTGAACGGCAGCCCGAGCCGCTCCGCGGCGGCCTCCTGGGTCGGCGTGCCCTGCAGGAACGTGGTGACCAGCACCCGATACAGCCGGACGTCGTCGCGGAGGCTGTCGATCACCGCGCCGAGCATGCCGCGCAGCGCGTCACCCGGGTCTGTCCCGCATCGGTCGGCTATCGCCCGGGTACGGGTAAGCGGATTGGCGGCGAGTTCGTCGGGACGGCGCCAGGCGCGGATCGCTGAGCGGACCGCCGCGTCGAACTCCGGGCGGGACAACACGAGCAGCTGCGCACCGGCCGGCGCCGGGCGTGGCTGCTGGCCGTAGAGCAGTTGCTGCTGGTTGTGTGCCAGCCACTGCATCAAGGGGGTGATTCGCCAGTCGTGGAAGAACAGGTGGGAGGGATGGTCGCCGACCTGCAACACCGTGCGTACCGGATGATTGTCGAAGTAGGCCAGGTGCTGACCCCAGAATTCGACGTCGCGCAGCACCAGGTAGTGCATGGCCAGGCCCTTGTCGTGCAGAAAATGCGCCAGTAGCCGCGTCTGCATCAGGTCCGCGACCGACGACGGCCGCTGGTACGCGGGTGGATGGACCATGAACCGCGCGAGCCCGATATGTTCACCGCCACGCAGTGGCGCGGTCGACCGGCAGTGCTGCCAGGCAGCCGCGACCACCGGGTCGACGTCCAGTTCGACCGGATCTGGTTCGGACAGGCTGAGCCAGATCATGAAGGCGATCACCGAATCGGTGGCGGTGCTGCGGTAGACGCGGCACGCCTCGGGTTGACGGTCGAGCCAGTACTCGACGATGGCGGCGGACTCCGGTCCTTCCGCTTCGGCGGCGAGAGCGAGCACCGCGAGCCGGTCACCTGGCCGGTACGGATCCTCGTAGCCCGCGTCTGCCCTGGCCAGCGCGAAGTAGCGGCGGACCGTCTGCGCGTGTCGCTGCAGGTACAGCATGGCACCGACCGTCGGCAGCACCGCCGCGCCGGTGGCTGCCAGCGCCTGGTCCAGCAGGTAGCCGTGCAGCCTACGGTGCATGGATTCGTAGCGTTGCGGGTCCCGCCAGCGCAGGTCGTCGTTCAGCGCGTCCCGGACGACGTCGTGCGGGTACAACCCGCGGGCGTCCGACGCGACGAAGGGCAGTTCGCGCAGCCACGCGAAGTACGGTCCGGGATCGCAGTCGAGTGCCGCCCGCAGCAGTCCTTCGGTGGTGGTCTGGGCATGTGCGCAAATCTCCAGCGCGTACCGGTGCTGCGGCGACGGGGTCTCCCCGATCAGCTGGGTGAGCAGGCTTTCCACCACGCTCTGGCTCGGTCGCCAGGAGGTCGTGGTGGACAGCTCGTGCGTCACCGCGACCTCGGCGGCGAGCCGCAGTGCCAGCGGATGCCCGCCGGCGAAGTCCAGCACCGGCCCGTGCAACTCGGGTGGCACCCCACGGCGGGTCAGCAGCGCCACCGCACTGTCTCGGGACAGGTCACGCAGCGGGACGACTTTCAGCAGATCACGCCAGGCCGGATCGGCTCGCCATTGGGGTCCCGGGCCGCCGCGTCCGGCGAGGATCACCGGTACGGACTCCGGCAACCGGGGCAGGAAGCGGTCTCGCAGCCAGTTCTCCAACCCTTGGCAGTGCTCGAACGAGTCGACCAGCAGCACCGCCGAGTCGTCGGTCAGCGTGTCCCGGGCGGCGTGCTCGAACCGGGCCGGCGACTGGTCGACCGCACGGCCATCGACATGCACCACTCGCCGTCCCGCCGCAGCCGCCTCGTCGCTGAAGTACCGCAGCAAGGTGGACTTTCCGATGCCGCCCGGTCCATGCAGGTAGAGCACGCTGAAGGGCTCCGGCGCATGGTTGAGCGCCTGTCGGAGCAGCGCGAGTTCGGCCGTACGGCCGACGAAGTGGTGCTCCCGGGTCTGTCTCAGCCGCTGGCCCAGACTGGTGGTGCCTTCGCCACATCCGGCGGTCACGGATCGATATTCTAGTGAGTCCGGTTCGCCATCATCTGCCCGGTCCGCTCACCGCCCTTGCAGGGCGTCCAGGGCATCACCGCCCTTGCAGGGCGTCCTGGCCGAGCGGAAGCTGCACCGCGACCATGCGTGACGGCACTCGGTGGGGAGACCGGTTCGATACCGAGGTCACCGTCAGCGGGGCGACGAACTGGACGGTCGTCATCTCGGTGACCCCGCCGCAGCAGGTCTCCGCGACCTGGAGCGGGTCACCGAGCTGGGACTACACCGGCAACGTCATGACCATGCGGTCGAACGGCAGCGGCAACGTCTTCGGCTTCACCACGATGACGAACGGCAACTGGAGCAGGCCGCGATTGTGGTCCTGCACGGCGTCGTAGCGCCGGCACAGCCAACGTCGATTCCCCACCCCGCCGGTGGTGGCCTCCTGGCCGCCACCGGCGGATCGTGTGGCTGGATCGATCCCATGGCTGATTCACCCGCCGTCAGGTCAGGCTCGCCCGCTGCTATGACACTTCCGGCGCCCTTTCGGCGCATATTCTGCAGTGGCCTCCACGCTACTTTCCGTACACGCTTCTGGCGTGCCAGAACCGGAAGGATCAATGGCGCATGTGGCCTATCAGACAGAAGCGGTCCTCCGGAGGGCCCGAGTCCGCCTCGCCGACCCCCGATCCCTCGCCGACGCCCGACCCACAGTCTCCGCTCACCGAGCAGGCGACGGCACCGGGCTCCGACGACAACGACGACAACGACGCCGCAGCCGCACCCGAACTCGTCGACAGCCAGTGGATGCACCACGCCCGCGCCTTCGCCCAGACCAGCTTCTGGACGGTAGCCCGCCGGCTGCCCGGCATCGTCACGGAGGCCATCCGGCTCGCCTGGGAGGTGAGCCGGTGGGACACGGTGGCGGCGATCGGCTTGAACATCGTCGCCGGGACGATGACCACCTTCGGCCTGCTCGCCACCAGCAACGTACTGCAGGAGTTGTTCGCGTCCGGGCCCACTCCGGACCGGATCGCCGCAGCGACCCCGGCCCTGGTGCTCGCCGCGACGGCCGTCGCGGCCCGCGGCGGGCTCACCATCGCCGCCGGCTGGGCGCAGGCCCGGCTGACGCCCCAGGTCACCTACCGGGCCGAGTTACGGCTGTTCGAAGCGACGACGTCGGTCGAGCTGGCCGCGTTCGACGACGCCGGGTTCGCCGAGGAGATGGACCGGGCCCGTAACCGTGGTGCGGCGGAAGCCGCCTCCATCGTCGACAACGCTGTCAACCTGACCACCGGGGTGGTCGGTGTCGCCGCCACCGCCGTCGCGGTCGCCGTCATCGAGCCGCTGCTCCTACCCTGCCTGCTGCTGGCCGCCGTGCCGTCGGCCGTCACCGCGATCCGGATCGCCCGACGCGAGTACCTTGCCATGCTGGCCCGGATCACCGGCCACCGCCGGATGTGGATGCTGGCCAGCCTGCTGGCCAACCGGCACACCGCGGCGGAGATCCGGTCGTTTCAGATGCGCGATTTCCTGCTCGGCGAGTATCGACGTACCACGTCCGCCGAGACCCGCGCCGAGCTGCGGCTGGTCCGGTCCCAGACCGGCACCCGGCTGGTCGGCAGCACGATCGGCGGTGCCGCCACCTTCGTGGTGTACGCCGTACTCGGCGGGTTGCTTCTGATCGGTGCGGTGCCGCTGGCCGCAGCGGCCACGGCGATGATCGCCCTGCAGGCCGCCGCCGCCAACCTGGACACCGCCATCTACGCGACCAACGCCCTCTACGAGGACGCCCTCTACTACCGCGACTTCCAAGGCTTCCTCGACCGGGCCGCACGGCGTACCCCGCGAGGTGGTGCGCTGCCGGTCGACTCGTTCGACGAGATCACACTCGACCGGGTCAGACTGAACTACCCGGACACCGACCGCCCAGCGGTCGACGAGGTGAGCCTGACCCTGCGCCGCGGTGAGGTGATCGCTCTCGTCGGCGAGAACGGCTCCGGCAAGTCCACCCTGGCCAAGCTGATCGCCGGGCTGTACCGACCGAGCAGTGGCACGATCCGCTGGGACGACGTCGACACCGCCGACATGGATCCGGACCAACTCGCCGCGGCAGTGGCGGTGATGAGCCAGGACTGGTGGCGGTTCCCGTTCACCGCCGGGCAGAACATCGTGGCCGGCCGGCACGACCGGCACGGTCGGCCTGGTCCGTCCATGGTGGACGCGGCGACCGCCGCCACCGCCCATGAGATGATCGAGAGCCTGCCGCGTGGCTACCGTACGCTGCTCGACCGCATGTTCCGCGAGGGCCACGACCTCTCCGGCGGCCAGTGGCAGCGGCTGGTCGCGGCGCGCTGCATCTACCGGGACGCGCCGCTGCTGATCTGCGACGAACCGTCCGCCGCCCTCGACGCGCGCGCGGAACACGCGCTGTTCCAGCAACTCCGGCGGCGGTCGGACCGTACGGTCGTCCTGATCACCCATCGGCTGGCCAACGTCCGCCAAGCCGACCGGATCTACGTACTGCGGTCCGGGAGGTTGGTGGAGTCGGGCACGCACGAGGAACTGTCCGCCGCAGGTGGGCTGTACCGCGAGCTGTTCGATCTACAGGCCAGCGGATACGTCGACAGCCGCGTCGGATAATTGCCCGGTGACCGCTACCACCTCGTCACCAGTTCCAGCTCCGTCACCGCCATCGACCCCAGCGACCGGGCCACGACCCGGTGCCGTGCTGGAGGCGGTGCTGGAACGGATCACCTACGCCAACGAGGAGACCGGCTACACCATCGCCCGGGTCGCCACCGACCGTTCCGGCAACGACCTGCTCACCGTCGTCGGCTCGCTGCTCGGCGTCCAGCCCGGGGAGAGCCTGCGGCTGGTCGGAAGGTGGGGGTCACATCCCAAGTACGGCCGGCAGTTCGAGGTCCACTCGTACACCACGGTGCTGCCCGCCACCATCCAAGGCATCGAGCGATATCTCGGTTCAGGACTGATCAAGGGTATCGGCCCCAAGATGGCCGGTCGCATCGTCGCCCACTTCGGTGCCGACACCCTGCGCGTGATCGAGGAGGAACCCGGCCGGTTGATCGAGGTGCCCGGCCTCGGCCCGAAGCGGACCGCGATGATCGGCGACGCCTGGGCCGAGCAGCAGGCGATCAAAGAGGTGATGATCTTCCTGCAGGGTGTCGGGGTCTCCACGTCGCTCGCCGTACGGATCTACAAGAAGTACGGCGACGCGTCGATCTCGGTCGTGCGCAACGAGCCGTACCGGCTCGCCGCCGACGTCTGGGGCATCGGATTCAAGACCGCCGACACGATCGCCCAGGCCGTCGGTATCCCGCACGACAGCCCCGCCCGGATCAAGGCGGGCATCCAGTACACCCTGTCCGAGGCCGCCGACAACGGTCACTGCTACCTGCCGGAACCCAACCTCGGCACGGACGCCGCCGGCATCCTCGGGGTCGGTATCGACCTGGTCCGTGCCGCCCTCGTCGAACTGGCCACCGACGAGGGCGTGGTGTGCGAGGCGGTGCCGAACCCGAGCAGCGAAACCGGCACCATCCCGGCGGTGTACCTGGTGCCGTTCCACCGTGCCGAGACCTCCCTGGCCGGCAGCCTGCTGCGGCTGCTGCACAACCGGGCCGACCGGCTGCCGGCCTTCGCCGACGTGGCCTGGGACCGGGCGTTGGCCTGGCTGCGTACCGTCACCGGCGCCGATCTCGCCCCCGAACAGGAACAGGCGGTCCGGCTCGCGCTGACCTCGAAGGTCGCGGTACTCACCGGTGGACCCGGTTGCGGCAAGTCGTTCACCGTCAAGTCGATCATCGCGCTCGCCGCCGCCAAACGAGCCAAAATCATTCTGGCCGCGCCGACCGGCCGGGCCGCCAAGCGGATGACCGAACTCACCGGGCACCCGGCCGCGACGGTGCACCGGTTGCTACAGCTACGACCGGGAGGTGACCCGACGTACGACCGGGACAACCCGATCGACGCGGACCTGATCGTCGTCGACGAGGCCTCCATGCTCGATCTGATCCTGGCCAACAAGCTGGTCAAGGCGGTCGCTCCCGGCGCCCACCTGCTGCTCGTCGGCGACGTCGACCAACTACCGTCGGTCGGCGCCGGCGAGGTGCTGCGCGACGTGCTCGCCGCCCCCGTCGTCCCACAGGTCCGGCTGACCCGCATCTTCCGCCAGGCCCAGGAATCCGGAGTGGTGGTCAACGCGCACCGGATCAACGCCGGTGAACTGCCGCGTACGACCGGGGAGTTCGACGATTTCTTCCTCTTCCCGGCCGACGAGCCGGAGGCGGTGGCCGACCTCGTCGTGGACATCGTCGCCCGGCGGATCCCGCGCAAGTTCCGCATCCCGGCCCGCGACATCCAGGTACTCACCCCGATGCACCGCGGCCCGGCCGGCGCCGGCAACCTCAACATCGCTCTGCAGGAAGCGCTGGCACCGCAGCGCGACGACCGGCCGGAACGGCGGCAGGGCGCCCGCATCTTCCGCATCGGCGACAAAGTCATCCAGATCAGAAACAACTATGACAAAGGCACCGCCGGGGTCTTCAACGGCACGATCGGCATGGTCACCGCGATCAGCACCGAGGATCGCAAACTGACCGTGCGCACCGACGAGGACGAGGACATCGACTACGAGTTCGACGAGCTGGACGAGTTGCAGCACGCGTACGCGATCACGGTGCACCGCTCGCAGGGCAGCGAATACCCGGCCGTGGTGATACCGGTCACGATGAGCTCGTACACGCTGCTACAGCGCAACCTGCTCTACACCGCGGTCACCCGGGCCAAGCAACTCGTCGTACTGGTCGGGGCCCGCAAGGCGATCGCGATCGCGGTCCGGACGGCCGGCGCCGGCCGTCGCCACACCGCCCTCACCCACCGGCTGCTGCCGGACTGACGCCCGCCCATCCATCCGGCGCTGGCTGCCGCTCACCCACCGGCCGCTGCCGGGCTGGCCCGCCGGGCACGGCCCCGGCCCCCGCCGGCCCGGGCCTCGGTGGTGGCGACCCGGCCGCCCTGCGCCGGCACCCGCTGGCGGGCCCCCGGCCGCCAGGTCCGGCCGTTGGCGTAGACGATCCGGAAGCCCAGGTACGCCGCCAACGGCGCCCAGTGCGACGAGCCCATCCGCAGCTCGGCCGCGTTGTTGTACACCCCGTTGGCTAGTACGTCGAGCAGCACCGTCTCGAACGCCGCCGACTCCACCCAGTCGACCTCCCGGGTATAACCGCAGATCAGCGCCGCTCCGGTGGTGCTCAGAAACTCACGCAGCCGGACGTCGGAGGCACGCAACACCGAGCAACTGCCGAAGTACAGCCGCTTGCCCGCACACCGCCCGGCCATCTGGTCGGCCACGTCGTCCAGGTCCACCTGGTGCCGCTCGGTGAGGCAGAGCCGGGTCGGTTCGCCATGCATGGCGAAGAAGCCCACCCGGTAGTCGGCGTACTGGCGCAGCAGCCAACGGTCCAGGAAGTAGGCGAGTTCATCCGGCGTGGCGGCGTCCCGGTGGATGAACCGGATCCGGCTCAGCCGCTCCAGCAGTTCGAGCGTCGGCAGCACCGAGCCGCGCTCGTTGAGATCCCGATGCCACTGCCCCTCGATGCAGAAGACACCACCGCGCGCCACGCCACCCCCAACCGTCGGGCCCGGTCAGTGACCCTACCGCCGGTCAGGCCTGCCGTGTGACCTCCGATCGGGGTATGGCGAGGCGTACCACGCCGTCCTGGACCGCCGAAACCTGGTCGACACCGGCATAGCCGGCACCGGATGCCTCCCTTGTGCCGGCGACAGCCCCACCGATCTTGATGAACCCGGTACGCAGCAGCCGCGCCGCCACGTCAGGGGCGGTCGTCGGCTCGTCGCCCGCCTCCGGATGCGGCAACTGGTCGCCGATCTCGTCGCCCGGATCGACCTCGCCCTCGATCGCGACCGCGTTGGGGTCACCCCGCCGTACGAGTGTGACGGTGCCGATCGAGGCGCCCTGGACGTCGATCACCGACATCCCGGGCGTTATCCGGTCGATGGGGTCGGATGTCACGGATGTGTCGACGGCGCTCATGCCGGTCCGTTTCCCCGGCTCGGGAACGGGCAAACTTCGCTGCCAGCGACCTCACGCCACTCGCCTGGACCGCCGAGCAGACGCCGGACCGCGTCGTACGCGGCCTCTTCGTCGTCGTACTCGGCGAACCGGGACGTGCCCTCGGCACCACCTGAACGCGCCTCGACGAACCACTTGTCCGCGTCCGTACGGAGGAACACATCCCGCCGTGCCAGCCGACCCCAACTACCGTTCCACCAGTGCTTACGCTGCTCCACGCCGGGACTCTACCGAACACTTGTTCGAATATCCCACCCGGACGCGAAATCCTGGCGCGGCCGGGACCGGCGATGCGGCCGGTCGTCCCGCGTCAGTCGGTTTCCGGCCGCTGGTAGCAAGAACCGCAGGTCGGATCGTCGCAGCGGCGGCGACTGGGGGCAAGGGTGGCCACCGACCGCCCGGCGGGTGGCGGCGCCGGTCGGGCGAGGTCGGCGAGGGATCGATTGGGGGTCGCGCAGTCCTGGGAAGTGACCCCGGCAAGCTGCTCCATACGCCAAGTGTGACCTACGTCGCTTACGAATGCCGCCAGTTTTCAGCTACTGGGAGCAATGGATCAAGTACGCAGCATAACAGCCCGATCAGCGCTGACCCGGCCCGCCCCGACCCAGCAGATCGTCCGGTGCACTGCGTGGCGGTCCCGGCCGGGCTCCCACCACCAGCGCGTCACGGATCTCGGTGAGCAACTTGATCTCCTCGCTGGGCGCGGCAGGCGGGGGTTCCTCACCCCGACGACGCCGCTCGGCGAGCCGGTTCATTGGCAGGACCACCAGGAAATAGAGCACGGCAGCGGTGAGTACGAAGGTGATCACGGCGTTGACGAAGGCCGCCCAGTCGAACTCCACCCCGCGAATGGTGACCATCGAGCCACCGATGCCCTCGCTGCCGGTCAGCAGCACCGCCATCAGTCGGATGAACGGCTCCAGGAACGACTTGGTCAACTGGGTCACCACCGCGGTGAACGCCGCGCCGATGACGATGCCGACCGCCAGGTCGACCACGTTTCCTCGTAGTACGAAATCTTTGAAACCCTTGAACATGGGGGCACTCCCGGCAGCAGAGCGGATGTCAGCCGACAACCTAACCCGGCCGGGGTCGGTCCGCCGCCGCCCTTCCCGCGATCTTGGACGCCCACTCCCCGACGATCTTGGGCTGGTCGCGAGGATTCGCCGGAATCGCCGGTCGATAAGCCCAGGATCGCCGGGCCAGCCAGCCCGGAATGACCCCACCCCCGGCCGCGTTACACCCACCCGTACGACCACAGCAGCGGCCTGCCCCACCACCAGCCGCCCGCGAGCCACCCCAGGTCGTTACACATGGTCGCCGCCGCGGCACCGACCGCGCGCCCCCGCCTCCCGGGCCCCGCACCCGCACCCGCACCCCGGTCGCCGCACCACCATCTGACCTGTCACCCGCCCCGCCCCGGCAGGGCACCCCCCGACACGGAAGGTGGACCCCCCATGAACACCACCACCACCATCACCACCACCCTGCGCAAGACCGCCCTCGGCATCGCCGGACTCACCCTCGCCGGCGGCGCCATCACCGCCCCCGCCCTCGCCGCCGACCACACCCCCCTCACCACCCACACCACCGCCCTCGCCACCACCAACGACAACACCGACACCACCACCCTCACCCCCCACGGCACCCAAGGCACCCAATCCCACATCGACCTCGACGACGAACAGACCACCAACGCCAAAACCATCATCACCACCACCAAGAAAGCCGGCATGAACCAACGCGCCGCCGTCATCGCCACCGCCACCGCCCTACAGGAATCCAAACTGGAAAACCTCGGCCACCTCGGCGACCGCAACGACCACGACTCCCAGGGCCTGTTCCAACAACGCCCCTCCTCCGGCTGGGGCACCGTGGAACAGATCACCGACCCCGAACACTCCACCACCGCGTTCCTGGACGCCCTCAAACAAGTCGACGGCTGGCAGGACATGGCACTGACCGACGCCGCCCAGACCGTCCAGGTCTCCGCCTACCCCGACCACTACGCCCAATGGGAAACCCAGGCCGCCGAACTCGTCGCCACCCACTGGAACAGCTGACCCGCGACAGGACAACGCGAGGGCCGGACCCCGACACCGGGGTCCGGCCCTCGACGCGTATCCGGAAGACGCGTGCACCGGTCCGGCCAAGGACGTGTGCCGGTCCGACCGAACCGGTATCGGCTGGGACTCGCCCGGCGTCAGTCAGCGGTGAGGTAGGTCGCCGCCTCGTGGGCGGCCCGCTCCGGGTCACCGTCGCGGATCGCCGCTACCAGCCTGGCGTGGTCGACGTGCCGGTCAGGATGTAGATGCGGACCGACCGCCTCGGCAACCGTGGCCCGCATCGCGGCCTCGATCGACGCGTAGAGTTCGGTGAGCATCTCGTTGTGCGCGGCGGCCATGATCGCCTTGTGCAGGGCGACGTCAGCCGCCACGAACTTGTCGAGTCCCCCCGAACGCCAAGCGGCTTCGCGTGCGGCGAGCGCGCTGTCGAGGGCGGCGAGATCGTCCGGAGTACGCCGGTGCGCGGCCAACCGTGCGGCCTCGACCTCGAAGGCACGGCGTACCTCCACCGTCTCGCGCCATTGCGCGGTCGCACACCGCCTGGCCACCGCGCCGGCCAGTTCGTCGGTCGAGACCACGTACGTGCCGGAACCTTGCCGGCACTCCAGAATCCCGGCGTGTACGAGGGCCCGCACCGCTTCACGGACGGTGTTACGACCGACGCCAAGTGCCTCGGCGAGACGTGGTTCCGTGGGAATCCGCGCTCCGATCGGCCAATCGCCGGCGGCGATCTGCTCCCGTAGTGCGTCGATCGCCTGCCGGACCAGGGTCTGCCGGGACCTACGGCCGGTCCCCGGTGGCATCGCTGCCGGCAGCGCTGGCGACGGTGTCATCGGTTACATCACCCGACCATAAATCATCCCATGATTTTAGGATGGACGGCATGACGCCGCCAACCGCCCTCGCCAACCGCTCCGGTCACGCTGGCGCCACCACTCGGTCGGACGGTGGCGGCGGTTGGGACGCGGCGGGCGCCGATCCGGTCCCGAGGTCCGGCACCGGACCTCGGGACGGCACGGTGCTGGTGCTGGTCGCGATGCTGCTCGTCGCCCTCAACCTGCGGCTCGCGATCACCAGCCTCGGCGCGCTCCTCGACGAGATCCGCATCGGGATGGCGCTGTCCGGGCTGCTCGCCGGCATCGTGACCACGCTGCCGGCGCTGGCCTTCGCCGCCGTCGGATCGACCACCCCGTGGCTGGTCCGTCGGTTCACGCCGGCACGGCTGCTGGTCGCCTCGATGGTCGCCCTGACAGCCGGGCAACTACTCCGGGCGGCGACGAGCGACGCGTGGCTGTTCGTGCTGACCAGCGCGGTGGCGCTGGCCGGGATCGCGGTCGCGAACGTGCTCCTGCCGATGCTGGTACGGCAGTACTTTCCGCAACGTATCGGGCTGGTCACCGGCGCGTACACGATGTCGTTGACGATCGGGGCCGCGGTTGCCGCTGGTGCCGCCGTGCCGATCGCACATGCCGCCGGCAGTTGGCGGGTCGGGCTGGGCTTCTGGGCGGTGCTCGCCGTCGCAGCCGCGTCGCTGTGGGTCCCGATCGCCTGGCGGCTCCGGCCGGTCCTGACCCGACGGCGTCCGGCCGGGCCACGCCCGGCCGGCTCAGTCACCCGAGCCGGATCACCCGACAGCCGAACCGGATCACCGGACAGCCGAGCCGGATCACCTGGGCGGCTCGCCCGGCACGACGGCCGAGCCGCCCTTCGTCCGGGGCGGACCCGGCTGGGCTGGCTGATGGCCGCGTTTTTCGGTGCGCAGTCGTTCAGCGCGTATGCCCTGATGGGCTGGCTGGCCCAATTGTTCCGTGACGCGGGCTTCCGACCCGCGACAGCCGGCTTGTTGCTGGCCGGCGTGACCGCCGTCAGTGTGCCGGCCGCGCTGGTGATGCCGGCGTTGGCGAGCAGGATGACCAGCTTACGGCCGTTGGTGCTCGGCACCGCGACAGCGTCGGCGCTGGGCTACGCGGGGCTGCTGCTCATGCCGTACGAGGGTGCACTGGTCTGGATGGTCCTGCTCGCGCTGGGCCAGGGCACCTTTCCGATGGCGCTGGCCATGATCGGGCTTCGGGCCAGGACCGGTGCCGGCGTCGTCTCGCTGTCGGCGTTCGCACAGAGCATCGGCTACCTGATCGCGGCGTCGGGACCACTCGCGATCGGGTTGGTCTACGTGGGTACCGGCGGCTGGGCGGCCCCGATCGGATTGCTGTTCGCGGCGCTGCTGGTACAAACGGGTGCGGGATGGGCGGTGGCCCGCCCGCGCTGGATCGAGGACGAGCCCGGCATCACCACGACCGCCGCCGACCGTACGCCAACGGCAGTTACCGCGCGATGATCGGCGCGGATCAGTCGGTGGGGGCGGGTAGTGGTGCGGCGACCGCCTCGTCGACCGTCGGGAAGGTCTGCAACACCTCGACGAGACCGCTGACCTCCAGGATACGGAGCACCCCGCGTTGCGGGGCGGCCAGCCGGACCACCCCGCCCGCCTCGTCACAACCGTTCTTGGCCCGTACGAAGACCGACAGCCCGGTGGAGTCACAGAACGAGACGTCCGCCAGGTCGAAGACCAGCTGACTGCGGCCTTTGTCCAGCAGGTCGGTTATCTGGTCCTGCAGCTGGGGCGCGGTGGCCATGTCCAGTTCACCGCCTACCGAGACGATGACCACGTCACCGCGCTGCTCCGTCTGTACCGTCAGGGACATTCGCGACCTCCAGCCATTGGCTCGAACGGTACTCCACTCGCTGTCGTCCGTGCAGGACTGGGAGTTTGTCGTCCACGCCACCCTAATCTGTGCCGGCTCACTGACCGGACAAGCCCACCCGGTCGAGAATCCAGGCGGTGACGAATGCCTCCTCCTGCCACGCGTCGTAACGGCCGCTCGGCCCGCCGTGCCCGGCACCCATTTTGGTCTTGAGCAGGTAGGACCCGTCGGGCGCGAGCGCACGCAGCTTCGCGATCCACTTCGCCGGCTCGTGGTAGAGCACCCGGGTGTCGTTCAGGCCGGTGACCGCGAGGATCGGCGGGTAGCTGGCGTCGGTCACGTTCTCGTACGGAGTGTAGGAGCGCATGTACGCATACACCTCGGGATCTTCCAGCGGATTGCCCCACTCCTCCCATTCGGTGACCGTCAGCGGCAACGACGGGTCGAGGATGGTGTTCAGCGCGTCCACGAACGGCACCTGCGCGACCACCCCGCCGAACGCGTCCGGCGCCAGGTTGGCCACGGCACCCATCAGCAGCCCGCCGGCCGAGCCGCCCCGGGCGATCAGCCGGTCGGCCGTGGTCCAGCCGGTCTTGACCAGATGCCGGGCACAGGCCACGAAATCGGTGAAGGTGTTCTTCTTGGCCAGCATCTTGCCGTTGTCGTACCAGCGCCGGCCCAGCTCACCGCCGCCCCGCACGTGCGCCACGGCGAAGACCACGCCCCGGTCGAGCAGCGACAGCCGGGGGATCGAGAACCACGGATCCATGCTGATCTCGTACGAACCGTAGCCGTAGACCACGCAGGGCGCCGAGCCGTCGCGTGCGGTGCCGGCCCGGCAGACCACCGAGATCGGCACCTGGGTGCCGTCGTCGGCCACCGCCCACTCCCGGTGCTGCTCGTAGCCGGACGGGTCGTAGCCGCCGAGCACCGGTTTCTGTTTGCGCAGTGTCATGGCCCGGGTGACCAGGTCGTAGTCGTAGACCGAGTCGGGGGTGACCAGCGAGGTGTAGCGCAGCCGGATGGTGGTGGTGACGTACTCGGGGTTGCTGTCCAGGCCGACGCTGTAGATCGGTTCCGGAAAGTCGATGTCGAAGACGTCGGTGCTGCCGGTCGGCAGGACCCGCAGGCCGGTCAGTCCGTCGGCGCGTAGCGACACGACCAGATGGTTGGCGAACGCGTCGACCGACTCCAACCGGGTGCCGGGGGTGTGCTCGATCAGTGGAACCCAGTCGCCCGGTGCGTCCGCCGAGGTGTACGCGAGCGCGAAGTCCTCGGCACCGTCGTTGTGCAGGATCAGGAACCGGTGACCGTGGTGTTCGACCGAGTAGTCGACGCCCTGCCGGCGTGGTGCGACGACCACCGGCTGGGCGAACGGATCGGTCGCCGGCAGTGCACGCACCTCGCTGGTGGTCTTGCTGTGCGCGTCGATCAGAACGAACCGCTCGGAGCGGGTCAATTCAACGCCGACCCAGAATCGTTCGTCGTCTTCCTGATAGACGATGGCATCTGCGGCGGCGTCCGAACCGATTTGGTGACGCCAGACGCGGTACGGACGCCATGCGTCGTCCACAGTGAGGTAGAACAGCGCGCTGCCGTCGACCGACCAGGCACTGCCGTAGAACGTCGACGGGATCTCGTCGGGCAGCACCTCGCCGGTGGACAGGTCCTTGATCCGCAAGGTGAAGCGTTCGTCGCCGGTGAAGTCGGTGGAGTACGCCAGCCAACGGCCGTCCGGGCTGACGTCGAAGGTGCCCATGGCGAAAAACTCGTGACCCTGGGCCAGGGCGTTGCCGTCGAGTAGGACCTCCTCGCCCTCGATCGGCGTACCGTCGACAGTGGCTGGCGGTACGGTCCCACCGTCATGGATCCGCAACCGGCACTGGATGCCGTACTGCTGCCCCTCGATGGTGCGGGTGTAGTACCAGTGCTCGCCTTTTCGGGCGGGCACCGACAGATCGGTCTCCTGGGTCCGCTGTTTCGTCTCGTTGAACAGTGTCTCGCGCAGCGCGGCGAGGTGTGCCGTGGCACCCTCGGTGTAGGCGTTCTCCGCATCGAGGTAGGCGATGGTGTCCGGATGGTCCTTGGCCGCGAGCCAGGCGTAGTCGTCGACGACCGTGTCGCCGTGATGGGTGCGTTCGGTAGGGACACGCTTGGCGGCGGGCGGCGCGGTTGGCTGGGTCGTCACCCGGCCACGGTACCGCCAGAAGGCCTCCCACCGGTCGACGTGGCACGGCGGACCGCCCCCCACGTCGATTAGAACATGTGTACGATTGCCGGGGAGGTGACGCCATGACCGACGGGCAGCCAGCCGGTAAGCAGCCCACGGGCAGCCAGCCCACGGGCAGCCAGCCCACGGGCAGCCAGGCCGGTAGCCGGCAGGCAGGTGACCGACGTTCGGGTGATGCGACGACGAGTGCCCTGGTCGATCGATTGTCCGCTATCTGCGGGCCAGGTTTCACCCGGCCGGCCAACGACGACGACGCGGTAGCTACGGTCGGTCCACGGTGGGTGGTCGCGCCTGGCACGGTCGGCGCGGTCGCCGACGTGCTGCGCCTGTCGGCCGACCGGGGCCTGGCGCTGGTGACCCGTGGTTCCGGCAGCAAACTCCATTGGGGATCTCCGCCTTCGCATGTCGACATCGTGCTGGAGACCGGTCGGCTCTGCGGGGTGTGGCACCATCCGCCCGGATCGACTCTCGTCCAGGTCGGCGCCGGCACTCCGGTACGTGCCGTCCAGCGGACGGTCGGGCGCACCGGGTTACGGATTCCGATGGACCCACGCTCCACTTCGGCGACGGTCGGTGGGGTGGTCGCGGCGGACGAGACGGGCCCGCTGAGCCACCGGCACGGTCCACCCGGCCGGCACCTGGTCGGGGTCGACTACGTCGATGCCACCGGGAACCTGGTCCGGGCAGCGCCGGGGACTGACGACGGGAGCGAACTGCCCCAGCTGCTCTGCGGCTCGCAGGGAGCGCTGGCGGTGCTGGTGTCGACGACGGTGCGGCTCCTGCCGGTGCCGGCCGACCGGCTCTGGGTCCGACGCCAGGTGCACACGCCGTACGAGGTACGCGATCTCGTCGGCGAGTTGGTCGTCGCCGGGCTGGAGCCCGCCGCGATCGAGCTGGACCTGCCCGGCGACGTCGAGCCGCGCACAGATCCCACGGCTGCCGGTCCGCCCGAGCGCCACCGGCAGCGGCCAGGCCTGCTCGCGGTGCTGTTCGAGGGGACCTCCGAGCAGATCCGTCGGCGGGCCGGGCGGGCCGCCGGCCTGTTGGCCGCCGACGCCAGCATCGCCGCGCAGCCGCCGTCGTGGTGGCGGCGCTACCCGTTCGCCGCCGGCGATGTCGCCATCCAGCTCGACGTACCAGCGGCCCATCTGCACTCGGCGCTCTACGCCCTGCGCGACGCGGCCCGGACCCGGGTACCGGTGCGCGGTGCCGTCGGCACCGGGCTCGTGCATGCCGCGCTGCCCGGTTCGACGCCTCCCGAACAGGTCGACGCGATCCTCGGCGCGGTCCGTGCGGTGCTGCGCGCGCATGGCGGCAACTGCGTGGTACTGGACGCACCCGCACCGGTACGCCGGGCGGTCGACATCTGGGGCGAGGTGCCCGGACTGGCCCGCCTGCGCGAGCTGAAACAGCGATTCGACCCGCACCGGCGACTGGCACCGGGACGCCTCACGGGCGGCCTGTGAGATGTCCGGCGGCCTTGCCCGGCCGGGCGGATTCGGCTGGCCGGACAGACGCGACCGGACGCACGGCCGGATCGTTGCGTACCACCAGGATCGCGATGTCGTCGCGGGGCGCTTCGGTGGAGAAGTCCAGCGTCGTGGTCCGTAGCCGGGCCGCCACCACCTCGGCCGAGAAGCCGGCGAGCGGTGCGGCGGCACGGCGCAGCCGCTCCGGGCCGAACAGTTCTCGGTCGTTGCGCCGCTCGGTCACCCCGTCGGTGTAGAAGACCAGGGAATCGCCTGGATTCAGGGGCAACTCCACCGACGGGGCGGCGATCGTCTCCAGCAGGCCGAGCGCGGTGCCTCCGGCGCCCACGAAGCGGGCCCGGCCGTCGCCGCTGATCAGCACCGGCCGGTCGTGTCCGGCCAGATGCAGACGGACGTCGAGCCGGCCGTCGCCGGTCGCCCCCACCGCGGCCATGGCCAGCGTGCAGTAGCGCCCGCCACCCCGCTCGACGAGCGTGTCGTTGAGCCGGGCCAGCACCTCGGGCAAGGTCTTGCCGTCACGCACCAGCACCCGGATCACGTCGCGTACCAGCCCGGTCACGGTCGCCGCCTGGACGCCCTTGCCTGACACGTCGCCGACGACCACCAGCCACCGGCCGTGTGACAACGGCACCACGTCGTAGAAGTCGCCACCGACCTGGGCCGCGTCCCCGCTGGGCACGTACTCGGCGGCCAGCCCGATCCCCGGCACCGTGGGCAGCACCGGTGGCAGCAGCGACTGCTGCAGGGTGTGCGCCACCCGTCGACGTTCCTGGTGGATCCGGGCGTTGTCGATGGCCAGAGCGGCCCGTCGGGCCACGTCCTCAAGCACCGCCACCTCGTCGGGGTCGTGCCGGTGTTGCTGGTGCCGGCCGACGGCGAGGGTGCCCAGCCGTTGCCCGCGGGCGACCAGCGGCACCGCGAACCCGTCCATCGGCGCGCCCAGCGGGATCTGCGAGCCGCTGCGGGAGGCTTCCCGGAGCCGGGCGAGAACCGAGTCCGGCCCGCTCTCGCGCAGCGTGGCGTGCAACTGGGGAAGCACCGTCTCGTCGGCGTGGATCGCGGCGGCCAACTGCAGTTGTCCCCACTCGTCCGCGGTGTGCACCGCGCACCACTGGCCGAGCCGGGGCACCACGAGTTGCGGGATCAACGCCATCGTCAGATCGACGTCGAGTGAGTGGGCGAGCAGTTCGCTGGCTTCGGCGAGAAAGGTGAGCCAGGTCTGTCGGCGCCGGTCCGCCTGGCGCAGCCGGTCGTTCTCCAGATGCAGCGACAGCCGCTCGGCGACGAGGCTGGCCAGCGGCCCGGCGTAGTCCGACGGTGCGGCGTCGAGTTCCAGCTCGCCGGAGTACGGGCGGTGCACGGTGAGCGGGACGCGGAGCAGCGTTTCGCCGGATCGGGGCGGCCGGCCGTACCGGGCGAGGATCTGGGTGCCGCGCCCATCGCCGCGGTCCAGCCGTACCGCTGCGCCCGCGGCACCGACCAGCTCGGCGACCCGGCCGAGCAGTTTCGCGGCCAGGTCCGCGAGTGGGTCCTCGGCGTGCGGCTCGGGACCGGCCTGCATCAACGACGCGATCGTGCCGGCGCTCGGCGCGGCCAGGGGCTGCCGGGTGAGATCCGGCTCGATGGGGGCCCGCTCCGGTGTGTCGCCGGCCGGTCCGGCCGGGTCGGGTGCCACGGCGTTGGTTCCGGTAGCGGAGCCGGACCGGTCGAGCCGGAACCAGACCCCTTTGCCGGTCGGCAGATGCGTAGTGCCCCAGCGGCTGGCGAAATGATCGACGAGGAGCAGACCACGGCCGCGCTCGGAGACCTCGGATATCTGCTGCCGCTCGTTGCGGGGCAGCGCGGCGACCTTCTCGATCGGCCCGGCGACGAAGTCGGTGACCGTGACGGTCAGCCCGAGCGGGTCGGCGGTCACCTCGATGATCAGGTCGGTGCCGGCGTGCACCACCGCGTTCGTCGACAGCTCCGTGGTCAGCAGCAGGGCCTCGTTCAGCAGTTCGTCGAGTGCGGCATCGGACAGAACGGACCGCACGACGGCCCGGGCAGCGGCGGGGGTACGCCGGTCGGCCGGTAGACGCACCCGACGGACATATTCACCCTGAGTAGTTGCTACGGTACGCTCGGCCCTTCCTGACACCTGCCAGTTCCTCCGATCGCCTGGCCCGTATTGCTGTCATGCACCTCGCATCTGTCACGGTAGTCGAGCAATGATGAGGTCAGCCCACTCCCTGAGCTGAGCGAGGAGCCATGACCAGCGCGAAAGAGCTGCCTATCGCCCACCGGCCGGCCACGGACGAGGCCGCGCTGCTCGCCGAACTCGCCGAGGCGCTGCGCCGGGTCGGGCAGGGCGATCTGAAGGTACGCCTACCCAGGCGGGTCGGCGTCGCCGGCGAGGTGGCGGATGCCTTCAACGAGGTGGTCTCCCTGCAGGAACGCCAGCACCTGGATCTGCGCCGGATCAGCCGGATCGTGGGTCGCGACGGCCGACTGACCGAGCGCCTCGACGAGGAGGGCTTCGGCGGGGCGTGGGCGGACAACCATCGGGCGATCAACGCACTCATCGACGACCTGGGCCGGCCGACCACCGAGATCGCCCGGGTGATCCGGGCGGTTGCCGAGGGCGACCTGTCCCAGCACATGGAACTGGAAATCGACGGGCAGCCGCTACGTGGTGAGTTCCTGCGCATCGGCCGCACGGTGAACACGATGGTGGGGCAGCTCTCGTCGTTCGCCGACGAAGTCACCCGGGTCGCCCGCGAGGTCGGCACCGAAGGCAAGCTCGGCGGCCAGGCACAGGTCAAGGGCGTCTCCGGCACCTGGAAGGACCTCACCGACAACGTCAACTCGATGGCGTCCAACCTGACCCACCAGGTGCGGTCGATCTCCCAGGTGGCGACGGCGATGTCCCGTGGCGACCTGTCGCAGAAGATCACCGTGTCGGCCAAGGGGGAGGTCGCCGAGCTGGCCGACACCATCAACATGCTCACGGACACGCTGCGGCTGTTCGCCGAGCAGGTGACCCGGGTGGCCCGCGAGGTCGGCACCGAGGGCAAACTCGGCGGCCAGGCCCAGGTGCCGAACGTCGCGGGCACCTGGAAGGACCTGACCGACAGCGTCAACTCGATGGCGTCGAACCTGACCGCCCAGGTCCGCAACATCGCCCAGGTCTCCACCGCTGTCGCCAAGGGCGACCTGTCGCAGAAGATCACCGTCGCGGCCCAGGGTGAGATCCTCGAACTGAAATCGACCGTCAATACCATGGTGGACCAGCTGTCCTGGTTCGCCGACGAGGTCACCCGGGTGGCCCGTGAGGTGGGCATCGAGGGCAAACTCGGCGGCCAGGCACAGGTGCGAGGTTTGTCGGGGACGTGGCGGGACCTCACCGAGAACGTCAATCAGCTCGCCGGCAACCTGACCTCCCAGGTGCGTAACATCTCCCAGGTCTCCACCGCCGTGGCCAAGGGCGACCTCTCCCAGAAGATCACCGTCGACGCACGCGGCGAGATCCTCGAACTCAAGTCCACGGTGAACACGATGGTGGACCAGCTGTCGCTGTTCGCCGACGAGGTCACCCGGGTCGCCCGCGAAGTCGGCACCGAAGGCAAACTCGGCGGCCAGGCACAGGTCAAGGGCGTCTCCGGCACCTGGCGCGACCTCACCGACAACGTCAACTCGATGGCCTCCAACCTCACCAGCCAGGTCCGCAACATCGCCTCGGTCACCACCGCCGTCGCCAAGGGCGACCTCTCCCAGAAGATCACCGTCGACGCACGCGGCGAGATCCTCGAACTCAAATCGACCGTCAACACCATGGTCGACCAGCTGTCGTCGTTCGCCGACGAAGTCACCCGGGTCGCCCGCGAAGTCGGCACCGAAGGCAAGCTGGGCGGCCAGGCACAGGTCCGTGGCGTGGCCGGGACCTGGCGCGACCTCACCGACAACGTCAACTCGATGGCGTCGAACCTGACCGCCCAGGTCCGCAACATCGCCCAGGTCTCCACCGCGGTGGCCAAGGGCGACCTGTCGCAGAAGATCACCGTCGACGCGCAGGGCGAGATCCTGGAGTTGAAGGACACCGTCAACACGATGGTGGACCAGTTGTCGTCCTTTGCCGACGAAGTCACCCGGGTCGCCCGCGAGGTGGGTACGGAAGGCAAGCTCGGCGGCCAGGCACAGGTCAAGGGCGTCTCCGGCACCTGGCGCGACCTCACCGACAACGTCAACTCGATGGCCTCCAACCTCACCAGCCAGGTCCGCAACATCGCCTCGGTCACCACCGCCGTCGCCAAGGGCGACCTGTCGCAGAAGATCACCGTCGACGCGCAGGGCGAGATCCTGGAGCTCAAGTCCACGGTGAACACGATGGTGGACCAGCTGTCGTCGTTCGCCGACGAAGTCACCCGGGTCGCCCGCGAGGTGGGTACGGAAGGCAAGCTCGGCGGCCAGGCACAGGTCAAGGGCGTCTCCGGCACCTGGCGCGACCTGACCGAGAACGTCAACCAGCTCGCCTCGACGCTCACCACCCAGCTGCGGGCGATCGCCCAGGTGTCGACCTCGGTGACCCGCGGCGACATGACCCAGCACATCACCGTGCAGGCGCAGGGCGAGGTCGCCGAGCTGAAGGACAACATCAACCAGATGATCGTCACTCTGCGCGACACCACCAAGAAGAACGCCGAGCAGGGCTGGTTGGACTCGAACCTGGCCCGCATCGGCGGTCTGCTGCAGGGTCAGCGCGATCTGGTCGAGGTCTGCCGCATGATCATGAACGAGGTGACGCCGTTGGTCGACGCGCAGCTCGGTGCCTTCTTCCTCGTCGAGGTCGAGGAGGGCGTGATGCGGCTGCAACTCACCGCCGCGTACGGGTACGTGGCCCGGAATCACAGCGTCACCTTCGGCCCCGGCGAAGGACTGGTGGGACAGGCCGCGGTGTCGCGGCGAACCATCCGGGTCGGTGCCGGCTCCACCGGGGCGCTCACCCTACGGTCCGGGTTGCTGAACATTCCGCCCCGCGACCACGTGGTGCTGCCGGTGCTGTTCGAGGGCGAGATGCTCGGAGTGATCGAGTTCGCCTCGGTCGCCGCCTTCTCCGATCTGCACCTGGCCTTCCTGGAGCGGCTGGTGGCGACGATCGGCATCGCGGTCAACACCATCCAGGCCAACAAGCGGACCGAGGAACTGCTGGCCCAGTCCCAGCGGCTGGCCAACGAGATGCAGGCTCAGTCGGCCGAACTGCAACGTACCAACGCCGAGCTGGAGGACAAGGCACGGCTGCTGTCCGAGCAGAAGGGCAACATCGAGACCAAGAACCGGGAGATCGAGCTGGCCCGCATCGGTCTGGAGGAGAAGGCACAGCAACTGTCGCGCGCCTCGGCGTACAAGTCGGAGTTCCTGGCCAACATGAGCCACGAGCTGCGGACGCCGCTGAACTCGCTGCTGCTGCTGGCCCGGCTGCTCGCCGACAACCCGGACGCCAATCTCACCGAGAAGCAGATCGAGTTCGCCAAGACGATTTACAGCGCCGGCTCCGATCTGCTCTCGCTGATCGACGACATCCTGGACCTGTCGAAGATCGAGGCCGGACGGATGGACGTACAGCCGGCGGAGGTGCCCTTCGGTGAGATCCGGGGGTACGTCGAGCAGGCGTTCGCGCCGCAGGTCGACGAGAAGGGGTTGCGCCTGCAGGTCGAGGTGACCCCGGATCTGCCGCCGGCGATCGTCACCGACGCCCAGCGGTTGCAGCAGATCCTGCGGAACCTGCTGTCCAACGCGGTGAAGTTCACCGACCACGGGTCGGTGACGTTGCGCATCGGTCCGGCCGCCGACGGCGTGACGTTCGACCAGCCGGCGCTGACCACCGCCGAGCAGGTGGTGGCCTTCACGGTGGTCGACACCGGGATCGGCATCTCCGACGACAAGCTCTCGCTGATCTTCGAGGCGTTCCAGCAGGCGGATGGGACGACCAGCCGCCGCTACGGCGGCACCGGGCTGGGCCTGTCGATCAGCCGGGATCTGGCCCGGCTGATCGGTGGCGTGATCACCGTGACCTCGACGCCGGGCGAGGGCTCCACCTTCACCCTGTACGTCCCGGACGTACTCAACACCGACGCGGTCCTGCCGCCGGCGCCGTTGCCGCCGTCCGCACCGATCCGCACCGCGCTGCCGCCGCTGAGCCGGCCGATCGAGGTGGACCGGCCGGACCCGCCGGCCACCCGGCGACTGGACGGGGCGACGGTGCTGATCATCGACGACGACGTCCGCAACGTCTTCGCGCTGACCAGTGCCCTGGAACTGCACGGGATGACCGTTTTGTACGCGGACAACGGCGTGGACGGGGTGCGTAAGCTCGCCGAACGGCCTGAAGTCAACATCGTGCTGATGGACGCGATGATGCCGGACCAGGACGGGTACGAGACGACGCGGGTGATCCGGCGCAACGAGCGGTTCGCCGATCTGCCGGTGGTGTTCCTGACCGCCAAGGCCATGCCGGGCGACCGGGAATCCGCACTGCAGGCAGGTGCCACCGACTACATCACCAAGCCGGTTGATCTGGATAGATTGATAACCCTGATGGTTACCTGGATCAACGCGGCCGATCGGATCAACGAGGGCAAGGAGTCCAGCGCATGACCAGCGGACCGGCCAGAGTGCTGCTCGTCGACGACCGGCGGGAGAACCTGCTCGCCCTGGAGGCGATCATGCAGGGGATGCCGGTGCAGACCGTGGCGGTGGAAAGCGGCGAGGCTGCGCTGAAGCAATTGCTGGTGGACGACTTCGCGGTGATCCTGCTGGACGCCCAGATGCCGGAGATGGACGGATTCGAGACGGCCAACCACATCAAACGCCGCGAACGTACCCGGCATGTGCCGATCCTGTTCCTGACCGCGGCGGACCGCGACGCGCAACTCGCCCTGCGCGGCTACGCCGTCGGCGCGGTCGACTACCTGATCAAGCCGTTCGACCCGTGGGTGCTGCGGGCCAAGGTCGGCGTCTTCGTCGACCTGTGGACGAAGAACCGGCAGCTGACCACCCAGGCCGACACGGTTCGGCAACGCGACGAGCAGTGGCGCACGCTGTGCGCCGCTGTCGACAAGGCGATCGAGCGGTTGCGCGCCACCGACGAGGTGGACCCGGCCGAGGTGGCGGATCTGCTGGAGACCGCCCGGTGGGGCGGGGTGAACGGCTGACCGCCGACCCGGACCGGGTCGGTTCACTGGTCAGCCGTGGCCGTTGCGGATGGTCAGCGCCGAGCGCAAACCGGTGATGCTCAGCACCCGGAGCAGAAACTCGCCGACGTTGGTGAGCAGCAGCAGACTCTGCGCGTGACTGGCCTTGCGGGTGAGCACCACCAGGGTGCCGAGTCCCTGTGAGTCACAGAAGGTGATCCCGCCCATGTCAAGAACGATCCGGGCCGGCGCATCGCTGAGCAGTTCGTTGACCGCGGCGGACAGCTGGACGGCGGTGAGCATGTCGATCTCGCCGACGAGGCGGAGCACCGCCTCGTCGGGAGTGCGCTGCAGCGCGATAGACAGCTCCGCCCGCTCCACCGGGCCAGCGTATCGCGATCGTGCGACCCCGGCCTGGGGACGCAGGCGACCGCCGGGAACAGGGGCGGCTGTGTCCAGTCGCCGTCGCGCTGCCACAATGGCAGGGCCGTGACTGTCACCGAACCCGCCGGCGCCCGCCCGTACCCGGCTGACGCGCCCGCTTCCCAGGCCCTGTTCGACCGCGCCGACACGATCGTCCCCGGCGGGGTCAATTCTCCTGTGCGCGCCTTCCGGGCGGTCGGCGGCACACCCCGGTTCATGGTGCGCGGCGCCGGTCCCTGGCTGTTCGACGCCGACGGGCGCCGCTACCTCGACCTGGTCTGCTCGTGGGGTCCGCTGGTCCTCGGCCACGCCCACCCGCAGGTGGTGGCGGCTATCACGCAGGCGGCTTCGCTCGGCACCAGTTTCGGCACGCCGACCCCGGGCGAGGTCGAGCTCGCGGCCGAGATCGTCGATCGCACCCCGGTCGAGCTGGTCCGGCTGGTCAATTCGGGCACCGAGGCGACCATGTCGGCGATCCGGTTGGCCCGGGGGCACACCGGGCGGTCCCGGATCGTCAAGTTCGCCGGCTGCTACCACGGCCACGTCGACGCCCTGCTCGCCGCCGCCGGCAGCGGGGTGGCCACCCTCGGCCTGCCCGACTCGCCCGGCGTGACCGGCGCCGCGGCCAGCGAGACCATCGTGCTGCCGTACAACGACGTGGCCGCGGTCACCGAAGCGTTCGCCGAACACGGTGACCAGATCGCCGCGGTCATCACCGAGGCGGCGGCCGGCAACATGGGCGTGATCGCCCCGGCGGCCGGCTTCAACGCGGCCCTCGCCCGGATCGCGCACACGCACGGCGCGCTGCTCATCGTCGACGAGGTGATGACCGGATTCCGGGTCGCCCGGGGCGGCTGGGCCGAGCTCGAACCGGTCGACGCCGACCTCTACACGTACGGCAAGGTGATGGGTGGCGGGCTGCCGGCCGCCGCCTTCGGCGGCCGGGCCGAGATCATGCGCAAGCTCGCCCCGGCCGGACCGGTCTACCAGGCCGGCACCCTGTCCGGGAATCCGGTCGCGTGCGCCGCCGGGCTGGCCACCCTGCAACTGGCCGACACCGCGTTGTACCAGCGGCTGGCCGACACCGCGACGCAAGTCGGCAAGCTGGCCACGGACGCGCTCGCCAAGGCCGGCGTACCGCACCGGCTGTCCACCGCCGGCACCATGTTCTCCATCTTCTTCACCGACGCCGACGTGGTCGACTACGACACTGCCCGCCGCCAGGACACCGGCGCCTACCGGGCGTTCTTCCACGCGATGCTCGCGCACGGCGTCTATCTCCCCCCCAGCGCGTTCGAAGCATGGTTCGTCTCGGCGGCGATCGACGACGTCGCCCTGGAACAGCTCGCCGCCGCGCTGCCGGCCGGAGCTGCGGCTGCGGCCAAGGCGGCCGACGGCGCCTCGCGGGCGCCGAGGGTGGGGGAGAACGGATGAAGAAAACCGTCGTCCACGTGCTGCGACACGGCGAGGTGCACAACCCGGAGAAGATCCTGTACGGCCGGCTGCCCGGCTTCCGGCTCTCCGAGCTGGGCGCGCAGATGGCCAAGGCGGCCAGTCAGGCGCTCGCCGAACGCGACGTCGTACACGTGGCGGCCAGCCCGCTGGAGCGCGCGCAGGAGACCGCCGAACCCATCGCGGGGCAGTTCCGGCTGCCGGTGTCGGTCGACGAACGGCTGATCGAATCGGCGAACTGGTTCGAGGGGCGGCGGGTGTCCCCCGGTGACGGGTCGTTCCGCGATCCGCGCAACTGGTGGGTGCTGCGCGACCCGGTCACCCCGTCGTGGGGCGAGGCGTACACCGCGATCGCCGAACGGATGTTCGCGGCCGTGCACGCGGCCAGGATCGCCGCCGAGGGCCACGAGGCGGTCTGCGTCTCCCACCAGCTGCCGATCTGGACCCTGCGCCGCTATCTGGAACGCAAGCGGCTCTGGCACGACCCCCGCCGGCGCCAGTGCGCGTTGGCCAGCTTCACCTCGATCCACTTCGAGGACGCCAGGGTGGTCGGCATCGGGTACACCGAGCCAGCGGCACACCTGATCGCCATGTCGCCGTCGGCACGGACGGCCAAGGGAGCCTGAGGTGCGGCCGCAACGACGCGGGCAGCGGCGGTTGCGGCGGCGCGGGCCGGCCGCGCTGGCCGGGGCCGGCGTCCTGCTGACCGCCCTGGCACTCACCGGCTGCGCCGGCGACAGCTGGCAGGACAACTGCCAGACCGACGCGCAGGGGATCATCACCTGCGCCGGTGACAACCGTCCGCCCGCACCGGAGCTGGCAGCCGAGTTGCTCGACGGTAGTACGTTCGACCCGGCCGGGTACCGTGGCCAGGTCCTGGTGGTCAACTTCTGGGGTTCGTGGTGCCCGCCGTGCCGCGCCGAGGCCGCCGACCTGGAAGCCACCTACCAGGCGACCCGCGACCAGGGGGTCGGGTTTCTCGGGGTCAACGTCAAGGACTCCCGGGACGCCGCGCTCGCCTTCGAAGACGGACGGGTGAGTTATCCCAGCCTGTTCGACCCGGCCAGCCGGCTCGCCCTCGACTTCGACATCCCGCCCAACAGCATCCCGGCCACGATCATCGTCGACCGCCACGGCCGGATCGCCACGGTCATCCGCCAGGCGGTCCGCCAGGAAGGCCTACAGCCACTGATCGAGCAGATCGCCGCGGAGGCGACGGTGCCGGTGGCCGAGCCGGTAGCGGACCCGGCCACAGCGGATCCGGCCGATGGGTGAGACGTTCGCCGAGATCGCCCGCAGCGGTCCCGTGCTCCTCGCGCTCGGCCTGGCCGCCCTGGCCGGGCTGGTCAGCTTCCTGTCCCCGTGTGTGCTGCCGCTGGCGCCGGGTTACCTGTCGTACGTCACCGGGCTGGCCGGCTCCGACCTGGACGCCACCGACGGCCGGTCCGGCCGGGTGTTGGCCGGGACCCTGCTGTTCGTCGCCGGGTTCACCACGGTCTTCACACTGACCGCGATCGTGGTCGCCGGAATCGGCCGCTTCCTGTTCACCTATCAGCGCCCGGTCGAGATCGGCGTCGGGCTGGTGATCGTGCTGCTCGGTCTGGCGTTCGTCGGGCTCGTCCCGGGGATGCAGCGGGAACTGCGGATCCACCGGCTGCCGCAAGCCGGACTGATCGGCGCCCCGGTCTTCGGTGCCGTCTTCGCGTTGTCCTGGACGCCCTGCGTCGGGCCGACGCTCGGTGCGGTGATCGGCATGGCGACCGTCAGCGGCCAGACCGACCGGGCGGCCGCCCTCGCCGTGGCGTACTGCCTCGGCCTCGGCCTGCCTTTCGTGATCTTCGGGTTGGCGTTCCGGCGGCTGCTCGGGGTGTTCACCATGATCCGGCGCAACAGCCGCTGGGTCACCCGGGTCGGCGGCGCCACGCTCATCCTGATCGGGATCGCGCTGGTCACCGGCGGCTGGCACGAGTTCGTCATCTGGGTGCAGACCACCTTCGGCGTCGGCGAGGTGAGCATCTGATGGTGCAGGTCGAACCGCGTCCGGCCGTGGCCCTGCTGCGCAACTCGTGGCGGCAGCTCACCAGCATGCGTACCGCGCTGATCCTGCTCTTCCTGCTCGCGGTCGCGGCCGTCCCCGGCTCGTTGTTGCCGCAGCGCGACGTCAACATCGAAAACGTCAACACGTACTTCCAGGAGCACCCACGGCTGGCCCCGGTGCTGGACCGACTCGGCATGTTCGACGTGTTCGCCTCGCCCTGGTTCGCCGCGATCTACCTGCTGCTGTTCACTTCGCTGGTCGGCTGCCTGGTACCCCGGTTGCGCGAGCACGTCCGGGCGCTGCGCGCGGCACCGCCGACCGCGCCGCGCCGACTGGACCGGCTGCCCCAGCACGCGGTGCTGGCCGGACCCGACGGTGGCCTCGGAGCGATCGCCGCCGAGTTGCGCCGGCGCCGCTGGCGGGTCGCCGTCTCGGGCGACGCGGTCAGCGCGGAGAAGGGGTATCTGAAGGAGACCGGCAACCTGCTGTTCCACTTCTCGCTGGTCGCCGTGCTGCTCGGGGTGGCGCTCGGTTCCTGGTACGGCTGGAACGGCAACCGCCTGCTGGTCGCCGGGCCGGACGCCGGATTCTGCAACACCGCCCAGCAGTACGACGAGTACGGGCTCGGACCACGCGTCGCCGACACCGACCTGCCCCGCTTCTGCCTCGAACTGACCGACTTCGAGGCCACCTTCCTGGCGTCGGGGCAGCCGGCCAGTTATCGCGCCGAGGTCCTCGTCGACGAGCGCGGGCGGGCACGCCGGGCCGAGACGTTCTCGGTCAACTCACCGCTGCGGCTCGACGGTGCCAACGTCTACCTGCTCGGGCACGGCTACGCGCCGGTGCTGCGCTACACCGACCGGTACGGCCGGGCGCAGACCGTCACCCCGCCGTTCCTGGCCACCGACGGGATGCTCACCGGTGCGGGGGTGGCCAGTTTCCCCGACGCCAACGTCGACCCGGCGACCGGGGACCGCGACTCCGACCTGCAGGTCGCCTTCGAGGGGCTGTTCCTGCCGAGCGCCCCGCAGCAGCCGCCGTACGTCCGATCCGTCCACCCCGAGTTGCGCGATCCGGCGGTGATGCTGTCGGCGTACCGGGGCAATCTCGGGCTGGACGCCGGGATTCCCGGCTCGGTCTACCGCGTCGACCAGCGGCAGGTGCAGGCCGGCCGGCTGCTGCCGGTCGGTGACCCGCAACTGCTGCGGCCGGGTGAGTCGATGACCCTTGACGACGGCACCACCATCGAGTTCCTGGACATCTCGCAGTACGTCACCCTGTCGGTACGGTACGACCCCGGCACCGAACTGCTGCTCGCCAGCTCGGCGCTGCTGCTGGTCGGGCTGATGCCGGCGTTGTTCGGCCGGCGCCGCCGGGTGTGGTTCCGGGTCACACCGGCCGGCCCCGACGCGGACGCAACGACGGCCGGTAGTAGCTTGGTCGAGGCCGGTGGGCTGCCGCGCACCGACTATCCCGGGTTCGCCGACGAGTTCCGGGGACTCGTCGAGGCGGTTGGCGGCACGGTCCCGGACGGCACCGGGTCGCGGGAAGGACAGCACTGATGGCGGCACTGTCGGACCAACTCCTGGTCGTCTCGATCTTCGCGTACCTGCTCGCGATGATCTGTCATGCGGTCGAAGCCGGTTTCGCCAACCGCCGGGTGGTCGGTGCCGCCGTGGCGCCGGACCGGCGACTGGCCACCGTCACGGTCGGTCACGGTAGCGCCGGTCACGGTAGCGCCGGCACGGCCGTCGGTGGGGACACCGGCGTGGTCGAGGACCCGCCACCGCCACCGCTGCCGTCGGCACAGGCACAGGCACACGCGCGGACCGGATGGCAGGCGGTGCCGCTGGTCGGCTGGTTCGCCACCGGGGCCACCGTACTCGGGGTGCTGGTGCACCTGGCGTGCCTGATCACCCGGGCCGTCGCGGCCGACCGGCTGCCCTGGGGCAACATGTACGAGTACGTACTGGCGATCACCTTCGTCGGGGTCGCCGCCTGGCTGGTGCTGGTCTACCGCCGCCCCGCGCTGCGCCCACTCGGCCTGTTCGTCGCGCTGGTCATGGTCGCCCTGCTCGGCATGGCCGGCCTGGTGTTCTACACCCCGATCACACCGCTGGTGCCGGCGTTGCAGTCCTACTGGTACGCCATCCACGTGTCGACGATCATGGCCTCGTCTGGGGTGCTGCTCCTCGGTTCGGTCCCGGCCGTGACGTTCCTGCTGCGCAGCGGGTACGAGCAGGGCAAGCACGGGTTCCCGTACCTGCTCGCCAAGCGGGTGCCGGCGGCGCCGACGCTGGAGCGGCTCACCTTCGGGCTGCACGCCCTCGGGTTCCCGGTGTTCACCTTCGCGGTGATCGCCGGGGCGATCTGGGCCGAACACGCCTGGGGCCGGCCGTGGGCCTGGGACCCGAAGGAGACCTGGGCATTCATCTCCTGGGTGATCTACGCCGGTTACCTGCACGCCCGTGCCACGCCGAGCGTACGGCGGACCACGGTCGTCTGGATCGCGTTGCTCGGCTTCCTCACCATGCTGATGAACCTGTTCGGGGTGAACTTCTTCTTCGAGAGCCTGCACTCGTACGCCGGGGTCGACTGAGCGTCCACCGGTCGGGATCCACCGGTCGGTGGTGGTGGTCAGGTCGGGGCGAGTCGTTGTTGCTGCGGCGTCGCCGGCCGGACGCGCGATCCGCTCTCGTAGCCGGCGGCCTGCAGGGTGAACAGGTCCGCGTACCGACCGCCGGCGGCCATGAGCTCGTCGTGGCTGCCGCACTCGACCAGGGATCCGTCGTGTAGGACGAAAATGCGGTCGGCGTGCCGGACATTGGCCAGCCGGTGCGTGATCAGGATGGTGGTCGCTCGACCCTGCCGGTCGCGGATCGCCTGGAAGAGCGCGTCCTCGGCGCGCGGATCCAGGGCCGACGACGGTTCGTCCATGATCAGCAGCTCGGCGTCGCGCAGGAATCCACGGGCGGCGGTGATGCGTTGCCACTGCCCGCCGGAGAGGTCCTGCCCCCTGGCGAAGGTGCGGTCCAGCAGTGTCTCGTACCCGTCCGGCAGGGCATGAACCATGTCGTGGGCCACCGCACGGCGTGCGGCGGCCTCGATCCGGGACCGGTCGGGTTCGGCGTCGGCGTCGCCGATCGCGATGTTGGTCGCCGCGGTGAACGGCCATTTGTGGTACTCCTGGGTGACCACGGCGATGCGGCTGCGCAACTGGTCGAGGTCCCATCCGGCCAGCGGCCGACCGTTCCATTCGATGACGCCGACGCTGGGTGCCCGGAGTGTGGCGATCATCGCGGCCAGGGTCGTCTTGCCCGAACCGTTCTCGCCCACGAACGCCACGGTCTGCCCGGCGTGGATGGTCAGCGTGACATCGTCGACAGCGAACGCGTCCCGGTCGGGGTAGCGCAGGCCGACACCGCGCACCGCCAATTCCCGCAGCGGCTGGGGGCTGGCGCCGGAGGCGCCGGTGCCGGCCCGGCCGGGCAGGTAGGCCGCGGCCCGCGTCATGAAGCCGACGTAGTCGCCGAAGTGCTGGCCCTCGGTGTAGACCCGGTCGACCTGCAGAGTGATCGCGGTCAACGCCCGCTGCGCCGCCTGCACCGCGATCACGCAGGTGGCCGCCGCCGCCAGCGGGATCTGCCCGTCGATGAGCAGGATCCCGAGCAGTACGTACACCAGCCCGGTGGCTAGTCCGCCGAGCAGCGCACCGACGCTGGTCGTCGTGGTGACCCGGCGGGCCAGGGTGAGTTGGATGTCGGTTTCCACGCCCATGACCCGGTCGTACTGGTCGAGCAGGAACCGTCGCAGTCCGTACGAGCGCAGTTCGGGTGCGGACGTACGCTCGGCCATCAGCCGGTGCAGGATCCACAGCCGGCGCCGACGCACCGACCCGGCGCTGTACGTCTGATACCGCAGATGTCCGGCCGACAGTGCCGCCCAGGCACCGGGCAGCGTCGCCACCAGCAGCGCGGCGAGCAGCAGCGGGTGGATCACGATCACCGCCACGGTGACCGCGAGCAGGCTGACCAGCCCGGCGAAGAGATTCATCGACGCCTGCACCAGCGAGATCGCCGAGTCGGTGCCCCGGGAGGCGCGTTCCATGTCGTCGGCGAAGGCGTCGGCGTCGAACGCGTCGAGCCGCACCGCCGTGGTCACCTCGAACAGCCCTCGTTCGACCTCCCGGCTGACCCGGGGAGTGAGCCCGTTCTGCGCGTACCCGGTGACGATGCCCAGCCCGGCGCGCAGTGCGGTCACCGCCGCCAGCGCCGCCAACGCGGGCAGGGCGGCGACGACCTTGTCAGCGGTCGGGCCACCGGCGAACAACTCCACGAGCACCCGCTGCGTCGCGAGCAACCCGAAGGTGGACAGCACCCCGCCGCCCAGGGTGGCGACGGCGACGACCAGGGTACGCAGCCGGTCGGCCCGCCAGCTGATCGCGACGGATTGGCCGACCAGCCGGGGTAGCTCGGCGAAGACGGCGAACAGCCCCGCCTCGGCCCGGGCCCGTAGCCCGGTCTCCCACCACATCGCCCGCAGCTCCGGCAGCACCGACTCCGCTGGCGGCCCGCCGGTCCGGGGCGCGGCGTCGCCGGTGCCGGTGCCCCCGATACTCGGTCGCGGGTCGGTCGTCGACGATGTCATGGCAGGCCCTTTCCGTCACCAGCGGCGTCGAACCATGTTTACTCCCTGGTACTGACACAATCACGGACAGCACATCGAATGACCGGTCACGCTTCGGTGATTCAGGTGCGCCGGGCCCGGGTCGGCGGGCACCGACGGTGACCTCGACCGAATCACCGCCCCGGTTGGTTGGGCTGGCCGGCGGGTAGGCCAGACTGGGCGGCATGGCGGCTGCAGGGTTCCCGTACCAGGACTTGAAGGACTTCGTCGCGGCCCTGGAACGTGCCGGCGAGCTGCGCCGGGTCGGCGTACCGGTGGATCCGACGCTGGAGATCAGCGAGGTCGTCACCCGGACGGTACGGGCCGGCGGGCCGGGACTGCTGTTCGAGCGCCCCACCCGGGGTGAGATGCCGGTGGCGGTGAACCTGTTCGGCACCGAACGGCGTACGGCGATGGCGCTCGGCGTGCGCCGGCTCGACGAGATCGGCGACCGGATCGGCGCGATGATCCGGCCGGAGCTGCCGGTCGGTTGGTCCGGCATCCGCGACGGCCTGGGCAAGGTCATGCAGCTCACCTCGCTGCCGCCGCGCAAGGTCAAGACCGCGCCGTGCCAGGAAGTGATCTACACCGGGTCGGACGTCGACCTGGACCGGCTACCCGGGCTGCAGGTCTGGCCCGGCGACGGCGGCATCTTCCACAACTACGGGCTGACCCACACCAGGCACCCGGAGACCGGCAACCGCAACCTCGGCCTCTACCGGCTGCAGCAGCACTCGCCCACCACGCTCGGCATGCACTGGCAGATCCACAAGGACTCCACCGCCCACCACGCGGTCGCCGAACGGCGCGGCGAACGGCTCCCGGTGGCGGTGGCGATCGGCTGTGACCCGGTGGTCAGCTACTCGGCGTCCGCACCACTACCCGGCGACATCGACGAATACCTGTTCGCTGGCTTCCTGCGTGGTCAACGGGTCGAGATGGTCGACTGCCGGACCGTACCGCTGCAGGTGCCGGCCCACGCGCAGATCGTGCTGGAAGGCCACCTGGAGCCGGGTGAGCGGCTGCCGGAAGGTCCGTTCGGCGACCACACCGGCTTCTACACCCCGGTCGAGCCGTTTCCGGTGCTGCACATCGAATGCATGACCATGCAGCGGGACCCGATCTACCACTCGATCATCACGTCCAAGCCACCACAGGAGGACCACGGGCTCGGCAAGGCCACCGAGCGGATCTTCCTGCCGCTGCTGCGGATGTTGATCCCGGACATCGTCGACTACGACCTGCCTGCGGCCGGGGTCTTCCACAACTGCGTGATCGTGTCGATCCGCAAGCGCTACCCCAAACACGCGCAGAAGATCATGTCGGCGATCTGGGGCGCCCACCTGCTGTCACTGTCGAAACTGATCGTGGTGGTGGACGACGACTGTGACGTACACGACTACGCCGAGGTGGCGTTCCGCGCCTTCGGCAATGTCGACTACGCGCACGACCTGCTGCTCACCGAGGGCCCGGTGGACCACCTCGACCATTCGTCGTACCAGCAGTTCTGGGGCGGCAAGGCCGGCGTCGACGCGACCCGCAAGCTGCCCACCGAGGGCTACTCCCGGGGCTGGCCGGCCGAGATGAGCATGTCACCGGAGATCGTCGCGCTGGTCGACAAGCGCTGGCGGGAGTACGGCGTCTCGTGAGTGCCACGTCCACCACCGGGCCCGGTCGGATCAAGGCGTTCCTGCGTCTGGTCGCGATCGAGCACTCGGTGTTCGCGCTGCCGTTCGCGTACCTGTCCGCGCTGACCGTGATGGCCCGCCTCGACGGCGGCGTACGCTGGCTCGACCTGCTGCTGATCACCATCGCCATGGTCGGCGCGCGGACCTTCGCGATGGCCGCCAACCGGATCATCGACCGGCACATCGACGCCCGGAACCCGCGTACCGCCGGTCGGGAGCTGGTGACCGGGGCGGTGAGCGTCCGGACGGCCTGGACCGGGGCGGCGGTCGCGCTCGTCGTCTTCCTCGGCGCGGCGGCGCTGCTCAACCCGCTCTGTCTGGTCCTGGCTCCCCTCGCGGTGGTGCCGCTGGTCGGCTATCCGTACGCCAAGCGGTTCACCGACTGGCCGCACGCGGTGCTGGCACTGGCCCAGCTGGTCGGCCCGGTCGGCGCCTGGCTGGCGGTGACCGGCACGTTCGCCGGCGCCGGGCCGGCGGTCCTGCTCGGCGCGGCCGTCGGGCTGTGGATCGGCGGGTTCGACCTGATCTACGCCTGCCAGGACGCGGAGATCGACCGCGAGATCGGGGTGCGCAGCGTTCCCGCCCGGTACGGCCGGGCGTTCGCGCTGCGCGCCTCGACCGTGGCGCACGTGGTGACGTTCGGGCTGTTCGGCTGGTTCGGGGTGATCGTCGGCTTCGGCTGGCCGTGGTCGATCGGGTTGGCGCTGACCGCGGTGGCCTTCGGCTACCAGCACGTGGTGGTCACCCCGACCGACCTGTCCCGGGTCAACCGGGCGTTCTTCACCGCCAACGGGTTCGTCGGCATCGCGCTGTTCGTGTTCGCCCTGGCCGATCTGGTGGTCCGGCTCGGCCTGCGCTGGTGACCCGGGCTGCTTCGAGGATCCGCCACGCCGGATCGGATCGACCTACCCTATGGGGTGATCGGGGACCGGACGGGGGACGGCGGGACGGACGTGGCGCAGTTGAGAAGGCCGTGGGTGGTCGGCGTGTCCGGCGCCTCGGGTACGCCGTATCCGGCGGCGGTGCTGCGGGCGCTGTTCGACGCCGGGCACCCCGTCGACCTGGTCGTCTCCCGGGCCGCCCGGCTCACCGTCCTCGACGAGACCGGCGCACCGCTGCGGGACAGCCACTGGCGCGACGACCTCGCCCGATGGCTCGGACGCGGGTTGGACGATGCCGACGTACGGTTCTGGCCGGCCGGTGACCTGGCGGCCGGGCCGAGCAGCGGGTCGTATCCGGCGCGCGGGATGGTGGTGGTGCCGGCCAGCACGGCCGCCTGCGCGGGGATCGCCATCGGGTTGTCCAAGGATCTGCTGCAGCGGGCGGCCGAGGTCAACCTCAAGGAACACCGGCCGGTGGTGCTGGTTCCCCGGGAGACGCCGGTGACCCGCAGCCATTTGGAGCACCTGATCACCCTGCACGACGCGGGTGCGGTGGTGTTGCCGGCCAGTCCCGGCTTCTACGGGGCGGGAGCCACCGCCACCGCCACCCAGTTGGTCGACTTCGTCGCCGGCAAGGTGCTGGACGTGCTCGGTGTCGAGCACACCTTGTTCCGGCGGTGGTCCGGCGAACTCGCCGTGGACCGTAGCCCGGACCGGGCCATCGGCCGGGACGCGGTCGGGTAGGTGCGCGAGCCCGACGGGCCGGCCTGCCGTACGGGCGGTCGATGCCGCCGTACGGTGGCGTGAGCCAAGGCATGCCCTAGTACGGCCCGGAGCCTCCGGAGCCGTTCTCGGTGTGCCTGGGTCGGGTGGTCTCGGCGCTTTCCGCTTGCATCTCCTCCAACACGCCTTCGCCTTCCAGCAGCGCACGCACCTCGGACTCTCGGAACCTGCGATGGCCTCCGGGAGTACGGATACTGCCGATCCGGCCGGCCGCCGCCCATCGTGTGACGGTTTTCGGGTCGACGCGGAACAGCGCAGCCACCTCGCCCGGCGTCAGCAGACGATCTCCAGTGTCCACGGTCCCCTCCTCGCGTCCACGACGGCTCTGGCCTGGCCAGTCAGCCCCCCGATGGACCGTATGCCAGATGCCGTAGTGCCAGACGTACGGCCATTAGAGCATCGGCCGACCGCCGTGTCCGGGAAATGAGGAAAGCTACCTGACTGGGAAGTTACCGAGTATGATTTGCCGCCTATGTTGCAATTTATACCTTGATTTATTGACCGCACGCCACGAACTGGAGACCAGCATCGTCGATCCCACCGTGGGCACTAAGGTCTACATTCCGTGGACGCCATCGACCTCAGGCTCGTCGACCTGCTGCGCGGCAGCGCACGGCTCTCGTACGCCGAACTTGCCCGCCAGGTGGGGCTCTCCGCACCTGCCGTACACGAACGGATCGGCAAGCTGGAAGCAGCCGGGGTACTGCGCGGCTACCGGGCCGACGTACACCCCGAGTCGGTCGGGCTGGGCGTCGCCGCACTGATCGGCCTGGTCGAGGACTCGGGTGCGGACACCGACGCCGTACTCGGCGCGCTGCGGGCCCTGCCCGAGATCGAATCGTGCTACTTCATGGCCGGCGTCGAGTCCTTTCTGTGTCTCGCGCGGGTCGGCACCATCGCGGAGTTGGAGCAGCTCATCGTGCGGCTCAACCGCATTCCCGGCATCGCGCACACCAGGACCAGTGTCGCCCTTTCCACCAAGTGGGAGAACCGCCCGCGACCGCTCACCGGTTGACCGGGTCGGCGCAGGTCGGCCCGATCACCCGAGGGATCGCCGGCTCCCACCTTTGTTACGGTCGAGTGGTGGAACAGCTGGACCGGTGTAACGATGCCGACCGGGCCTGGGTCACCGAGGCGATCGCCAAGGTCGAGGCCGATGCCAACCGTTCCGCCGACACCCACCTGCTGCCCTTTCCGCTGCCCCTGGGCTGGGGGATCGATCTCTACCTCAAGGACGAGTCGGTGCACCCCACCGGCTCGCTCAAGCACCGGCTGGCCAGGTCGCTGTTCCTCTACGCGCTCTGCAACGGGTGGATCGGCCCGCGGACCACGATCGTGGAGGCGTCATCCGGCTCCACCGCGATCTCCGAGGCGTACTTCGCCCGCATGCTGGGCCTGCCGTTCATCGCGGTGATGCCGGCGGGCACCTCGCCGGAGAAGATCACCCAGATCGAGTTCCACGGCGGCAAACCCCACCTGGTACGCGATCCGGCGGCCGTCGTGGTGGAGGCACGATGGCTGGCCGAGGACCTCGGCGGCCACTTCATGGACCAGTTCACCTACGCCGAACGGGCGACCGACTGGCGCGGCAACAACAACATCGCCGAGTCGATCTTCGCCCAACTCGCCCTGGAGCGGCATCCCGTGCCGAGCTGGATCGTCGTCGGGGCCGGCACCGGCGGCACCAGTGCCACCATCGGCCGGTACGTGCGCTACCAGCGGCACTGCACCAAGGTCTGCGTCGTAGACCCGGAAAACTCCGCGTTCTACCTGGCCTGGCGTACCGGTGACTGGTCGGCGAGCACCGGCCGCGGCTCGATGATCGAAGGAATCGGCCGGCCTACCGTGGAGGCGTCCTTCCAACCGGCTGTGGTGGACCGGATGATCCGGGTGCCGGATGCCGCCTCGTTGGCCGCCATGCAACTGGCCAGCCGCGTACTCGGCCGCCGGGTGGGCGGCTCCACCGGCACCAATCTCTGGGGTGCCTTCGCGCTGATCGCGCAGATGCGTGCCGCCGGCCAGCACGGCTCGGTGGTCACCTTGCTGTGCGACAGCGGAGAGCGCTACGTCGACAGCTACTATTCGCCGGACTGGCTGGCCCGGCACGACTTGGACCTGACGCCGTACCTGGCCCGGGCCGAGCATTTCCTGCACACCGGAACCTGGTCGGCAGCTGTCGACGCCACCGTCGTCGGTCAGGACGACGGCGGCGTCGATCAGGACGTGGCACGGTCGACCAGCCCGGGATAGTGCACGACGTATCCGTCGGGATCGACGGTGATCTCGGCTGTGAAGCTGTCGCTGCGGTAGCGGATCCGGTCCGGCCCGAGCAGGGTGTAGAACTGCTCGACCGGCAGCACTTCCAGGCTCGGCACTCGGACCCAGGCCGCGACCAGCCGCTGTTCCGCACCGATCGGGCGCCCGAGCAGCCGTAGCCGGCGAATCGGCAGCGTGTTGAACAGCGGTGCCATGCCAAGATCCACATCCAGCGCCGGATCCAGCCGGCCCGGCTCCTCGGTGCCGGGCAGTCCCATCCGCGCACGGCCGACGTCGCGCAGGGCTCGGTCCAGATCACCCTGCTCGGCGGTGCTCACCCGCCAGCGGCCCAACGCCCGTTCCATCCGTACGGTGCGCAGCCAGCCGGCACCCTCGGCGGTGACGGTCAACCGGACCGATTCCCAGTTCTCGTCCGTGGCGAGTTCGTAGTGGCAGCTGTACGGCAGCGGGGCGGCCGAAACGGCCACCCCGCGTGCGGTGAGTCCACGCCGGTCGTCGACCAGGGCATGATCAGCACCACCGGTGTCGACACGTACCCAGGTGATGGACTTCGGCAAGGTCGGCATGCCCCGACCGTACCGTCAGGCTCTGCTGGCGGGCGGCCGGACCGGACCGGCAGCAGGCCGGCCCGCCCTGGAGTTCACCGGACGCCCTCGGCCCAGCAGCGGGCGACCCGCCCGGGCTCAGTAGGAGCGGCTCGGACGCCGGTCGGTGAACCGGCGCTCACCGCCCCGACGGTCGTCACGCCGTGGCCGGCTGCCCTCGTGCCAGGAACCCCGACGCTCGCCACCACCGGAGCGCTCGCCGCCGACCCGATCGGGGTAGGAACGACGACCACCGGTCTGCTCCCGGCCGCCGCCATCGCCCACACGGCCGGGCCGGGACCGGTCACCGTCAGCGCGGAAACGCTCACCGTCGCCCCGGAAACGACTACCGCCCCGGCCGCGGAATCGGTCCGGACGATCCGGACGGTCGGCGCGGAACCGGTCGCCACGCGGTCGCGACTGCCGTGGTGGTTCCGGCTCATCGACGATCGGCACCCCGCTCGGCTCGGTCGCGCCGGTCAACTCGGTCAGCACCGCATCGCCGCGTCGGACCCGGGTCTGCGCCGGCTCGACCCCGGCTTTCTCCAGCATGGCCAGCGTGCTGCGCCGCTGCTTCGGCAGTACCAGAGTGGCGACCGCCCCCGACTCACCGGCACGGGCGGTCCGCCCCGCCCGGTGCAGGTAGTCCTTCGGATCCTTGGGCGGGTCCACATGCACCACCAGAGACACCCCGTCGACGTGGATCCCCCGGGCCGCCACATCCGTGGCGACCAGCACGTCCATCCGTCCTTCCTTGAACTCCGCCAGGGTCCGGGTACGGACCCGCTGGGTCTTGCCGCCGTGCAACGCCCCGGCCCGGACCCCGACCGCAGCCAACTGGTCGACCAGGCGATCGACACCCATCTGGGTGCGGGCGAACATCATCGTCCGGCCGGAGCGGGCAGCGATCGACGCGGCGACCGCGAACTTGTCGCTCGGCGGGATGAGCAGCAGATGGTGGTCCATGGTGGTCACGGTGGCGGTCGGCGGCGCGGTCGAGTGCGTCACCGGATCGGTCATGAACCGCTGGACCAGGGCGTCGACGTCGTTGTCGAGGGTCGCGGAGAACAGCAGGCGCTGGGCGTTCGCCGGGGTCTTCGCCAGCAGGTCGGTGACCTCCGGCAGGAAACCCATGTCGGCCATCTGGTCGGCCTCGTCCAGGACGGTCACCTCGATGTCGTCCAGGCTGCAGACGCCGCGCTGGATCAGGTCTCCGAGCCGGCCCGGAGTGGCTACGACGATCTCCACGCCGCGGCGCAGCGAGTCGATCTGGCGGTCGTAAGGAACGCCACCGACGGCGGTCTTGAGGAACACCCCAACCGCCCGGCCGAGCGGGAACAGCGCGTCGTTGACCTGCATCGCCAGCTCACGAGTGGGAACCAGGATCAAGGCTCGGGGATGCATCGGGCGGGCCCGTCGGCCGTCGGCCATGCGGGCCAGCAACGGCAGGCCGAAGGCAAGCGTCTTGCCGGAGCCGGTCTGCCCCCGGCCGAGCACGTCCCGGCCGGCCAGCGCGTCCGGCACGGTGGCGCGCTGGATCTCGAACGGCACGGTGATGCCCTCCCGGGCCAGCGCCCGGACCAGCGGTCGCGGCAGTCCGAGTGCCGCGAAGTCGACGTCGATGGGCTCGATGCTCGGGTCGGCGGGGGCCGCCTGCGCGGCGGCATCGGCCGCCGGGTCGAGAACGGATGGGAACGTGCTTGCGTCAGCGAAGGTGGTCAAGAAAACCTCTCAGAGCCGGGCCGATCTTCGCGAATGGCCCGTTCCGGTGTGGCACCGTTGAATCGCCCGCAAGATCGCCCAAGGGCACGCGGGAGCGTGCCGGGTTGATGATCGGGTGCAAGTGTACGGGTTTGCCGCGCTGTTGCCACCCGACCATCCCGTCCGTGGGCCGACTCACCTGAGGGCGATGGCTCTCAACCACCGAGCAGGTTGTCGAAGATGCTGCTGAAGGCGTTGCCGACGGCAAGCGCGATGAGGATTCCGACCATGACCACGATGCCGAGACCGATCGCCATCGCGATGACGACCTTGGTGGTCCCCCGGTCCTCGTTGCCGGGTGCGTCGACCCAGCCCTGGGCGAGGATGTGCCCGGTCAGCGAGCCGGAATTCTCCACCGCCGGGTCGAACATCGCGCCGCCCGGCACGCCCATCGGCAGGCCCATCGTCGGATTGGCCTGGGACGCGGGCCGGCCGGCCGCGCCTGGGACGTGGTGCGCCGTCTCCGGCGCCGGTTCCTGGCGACGGACACCGTAGACGGTGCCGCCGGCCGGCGCCGTGCTGCCACCAACCGGCCGTTGGCCGGGGTTCGGAGAGGATCCCTGCGACGGCGGAGCGAATGCCTGCAGGTCGGCGCTTCTCGGGGACGGCGTGACCGGGCCGGCGTGCCTGGCCGGCGGGATCGTGTAGCCGCCCGGCGCGGGCACGCCGAACGCACCTGCCGGATCCGCAGGCGTCCCCCACGGCGGCCCGGCTGGGTTGGGCGGACCAGGCGGGTTGGGCGGACCAGGTAGCGGGACCGGCGGCGAGCCCGGCGGCGGAGGTGGGCCCAACGGCGCGGGTGGCTCCGGCGGCGGGAATGGGGCCGGCCGGTCCGGTTGTTCCGGCGATTCCGGTGCCGGTTCGGGGCCTGGTACCGGAGCGGGCGCGGGTGGTGGATCCGGGACCACTGGACGCGGTGGCTCCGGCGGAGCCGGTGGCCGTACCGGCTCCGGCGGCAACGCCGGCTCGGCGGGCGCCTTCGGATCGTCCAGCCGTTTGCTCCCGTAGATCCGTGTCCCGCCGGTCGGGAGGGTCAACGCGCCAAGTTCTCTCGCGGAGACCTGCGGAGTGCCCGTCACGGATGCGCGGGCCCGGGCCGGGGAACCGTCGGTCGACGGCACCGGCTCGACGGCGGGCGACGAAGACGATGCGTCGGGTTCCGCCTGCGCGGCGGCGGCAGCGGTTGGTGGCGGCTGCCAGGCTGCGGCAAAGGCCGACCAGGCCGAGTCCGCCGGCCGGTCGTCACCCTCCGCCGGCCGGTCGTCACCTTCCGGCAACGCGTCGCCTGCTGCGGGTGATGCCGGGGCCGCGCTGGCCGTACCGGGCACGACCGGCACATCGGAGATGGGCGTACCGGAACTGCCGGGCCACAATGCGCCACCGGGCGGCGGTGGTGGCGGGGTGAACGGCGGCGGAAGATCCTGTGCCGGTCGGGTGACCTCGGATCGCCCGACCTGACCGGGGATCGGCGATCGCCCGGCGTCAGCCTCCTGATCCACCGGCGACCGGTGCCGATCTTCGTCCATCGCTGCCTCCCGTACCGCACACCCGGACACCTCCGGCCGGAGAGGTGCCCACCGGTTCACCGTGCCATACCGGCGCCCGGGCGCACAGCCGGAGTCGGACTGTCCCGGCTGCTGGCCACGGCGGTGGCCAGCAGTTGGGACGCCGCCCGGTCGGTCACCGCCGGGCGGCTGGCCAGCAACGTCAGGTCAGCCTTCCTGCGCGCCTGCACTCGGGTCGCTGCTGGCCGACGCCGATCCGCTCGGGCTCGCCGACCCGCTCGGGCTGATGGAACTGTCCGGGGTGGCCGGCGCCGAACTGCTCCCACCGCCGCTCGGGCTGCTACTCGGTGAGCCTGGATCGCTGGGATCCGGATCCGGCGTGCCGGGGCCGGAGGTAGGGCTGGCACTCGCCGACGGCGACGGCGTGGTCGGTGACGGGCTCGGAGTCGGCGACGGGCTCGGAGTCGCGGACGGTCCGGGCGTCGGACTCGTACTCGGCGACGGTCCGGGCGTCGTCGGGGTCGGCGACGGCGTGGTGGGCTGTGGTCCGGGAGTGGTGGGTGCCGGAGTCGGCGTCGTCGGCGCCGGGGTGGGTGTCGGCGTCGGGGTGGGCGTCGGCGTCGGGGTGGGCGTCGGCGACGACGCGGGAACCTCCCGGATCACCCGGGTCGCCGCATAGAACCGCGACCACCAGACGGTGGAGACCTTCACCACGTCGCCGGTCGTCGGCGCATGCACCATCCGCCCGTTGCCGACGTACATCCCGACGTGGTGGACGGTCGTCCAACTCGACCCGGAGGCAAAGAAGATCAGGTCGCCGGGGAGCAGGGCGGACCGGTCGACGGTGTTGTGCCGGGTCGCGTAGTACTGGTCCGCGGCCACCCGGGGCAGGCTGAAATAGTCGGCGCCGGGCGACCGGTACGCCGCCCACATCAGACCGGAGCAGTCGTAGCGGTGCGGTCCCTCGGCGCCCCACAGATACGGCTTGCCGAGTTGGCTCAGCGCGAACTGCAGTGCGGCGACGGCACGTGGATGAGCAGTGGTGCCTTCCAGCCCGTCGATGCCGCTGATGCCGCGACCGATCTCCTGCTCGGCCTCCTCGCGCTGGCGCTCGATCTCCACCAGCTCTTCGGTGTTGCGCGCCTTCAGCGCGAGCAGATCGGTCTCGCGCCGCTTGTAGGAGCCTTCGACGGCGCCGAACTCGGTGTCGAGGGCGGTCGACCGGGCCAGGGCCTCCCGGTAGGTCAGGTAGGCCTGCTGCTCGGTGGCGGCGGCGAGCCCGACGTCCCGGTTGGCTGCCCCGGTGCCCACCGAGGGCTGCAGGCCGCGCTGCATTCGCGACAGGGCACCCAGTCCGTGCAGGTCCCCGCCGTACTCGCCGGGCGGCAGCGCGGCTGCGTCCTTGAGCGCCAGCGAGGCAGCGCTCTCTGCGTCGCGTTGCGCGTCGAGCAGCGCGGTGCGCGCCTCACGTAACGCCAACTCGGCAACACGTAATGTGACGCCAGCCTGAGTCTGTTGCTCCTCCAAGGCCAGCAACTGCTGGCCGAGCAGGGCCACCTCGGTCTCCCCTGCGTAGATCTGCGCGGCGAGTGGACCCTGCACCGCGCTGGGTACGAAGGTCGGCGGCAGCGTCGGGCCGGTCACCGGGGCGCCGCCTGGCAGTTGCAGCCCACCGGAGGGCACCGGGCGATTTCCGGTATCGGGCACCTCCGCCGGCTGGGCATACACCGGCGAGGCAAGCGCGACAGCGGTTACGGCGCCGAGCAGAGCTGCCCAGATCGCCGGACACAGACGCGGATCGAGCACGCCACCGATGCCGACGGCCCGTCGCTGTCGTGATCCGACCCTACTGTTTCGTGCCATGCCCGCTCGCTCCCCGTACGGCGCGCTTTGTCCTGATCCTGTGCCCCGGAACAGGGTCGCGTCGACTGGTGTTTCATGTCCCTCATTGGTCTTACCGCACGGGGCCCGTGATGTCGATGTTCCAGAAGGTTACGAGACGCTGAGAGCTCGTCGGCGCCCGGATGACCTGCGTCGCTCGCAACTCGGCCGACACCCCGCTGCGGTGTCCCGGGACGTAGGCTCGGAGACCGGACCTCGCACCGGGATTCGGGCACCGAGCCCGGACCTCGCAACGGGAAGGGGCGTGGCGGGACGTGGACGCTGGTCGCAAGCGCGAGCTCGAGGACAAGGTGTACGCCGGGCAACGGCTGACCTACGCCGACGGCGTGGACCTCTACGGCAGTGACGATCTGGCCTGGCTGGGCCGGCTGGCGCACCACCGGCGGACCGAGCTCAACGGCGACCGGGTGATGTTCAACGTCAACCGGCACCTCAATCTGACCAATGTGTGCAGCGCCTCCTGCGCGTACTGCTCGTTCCAGCGCAAGCCGGGCGAGAAGGATGCGTACACGATGCGGATCGAGGAGGCCGTCCGCAAGGCCAAGGAGATGGAGGACGAACAGCTCACCGAGCTGCACATCGTGAACGGGCTGCACCCCACGCTGCCCTGGCGCTACTACCCGAAGGTGCTGCGCGAGCTCAAGGCGGCGCTACCGAACATCAAGCTCAAGGCGTTCACCGCCACCGAGGTGCAGTGGTTCGAAAAGATCAGCGGCTTGCCCGCCGAGCAGATCCTCGACGAGCTGATCGAGGCCGGGTTGGAGTCGCTCACCGGAGGTGGCGCGGAAATCTTCGACTGGGAGGTCCGCCAGCACATCGTCGACCATGCCTGCCACTGGGAGGACTGGTCACGAATTCACCGGCTCGCCCACCGCAAGGGCCTGCGCACGCCGTCCACCATGCTCTACGGCCACATCGAGGAGCACCGCCACCGGGTGGACCACGTCCTGCGGCTACGTGAACTGCAGGACGAGACCGGCGGGTTCACCGTGTTCATCCCGCTGCGCTATCAGCACGACTTCGTCGACTCCGCCGACGGCAAGGTCCGCAACCGGATCCAGGAGCGGACCACGATGGCCGCCCCGGCCGAGTCGCTGAAGACCTTCGCCGTCTCCCGGCTGCTGCTCGACAACGTCCCGCACATCAAGTGCTTCTGGGTGATGCACGGGCTCTCCGTCGCCCAGCTGTCGTTGAACTTCGGCGTCGACGACCTCGACGGCTCGGTGGTCGAGTACAAGATCACCCACGATGCGGACTCGTACGGCACGCCGAACACCATGCACCGCGAGGACCTGCTGCACCTGATCTGGGACGCCGGCTTCCAGCCGGTCGAACGGGACACCCGTTACCAGGTGGTACGCGAGTACGACCGGCCGCCGTCGCTGGCCCAGCGCCGAGCCGAGCCGCAGCAGATCTGGGCGTAGGTGTCAACCCTGCGGTGAGGGGAACGCTACGGCAATCGTTCACCGCCCTGGTCTTCTCCATCACGGTGGCGGCACGTCGCCGGGCGCCTTCAGCCCGGCTCGACAGTCGCCCGGCGCCGGGCGTACCAGCGGCGGCCGAACGGGGCGCTCACCCCATGGGCGAGGGTGCTGACCGCGACCACCAGGCTGCCGGCCGCCCACAGCCGGCTGTCCCGGGCACCCTGTCCGTAGCTGTACGTCAGGTAGAACAACGCCGACACACCGATCGGGCCGAACCAACCGAGGAAGATCAGATCCCGCCACGGCATCCGCAGTACCGGCCGCGACGCCAGTACCGCCGGCAACCGGCGCAGCAGCAGCACCAGCACCGCGAAAACGGCCGCCGGCCAACCGAATTCCCACCACTGCCGCCAGGGGATCTCCAAGCCGAGCAGGAAGAACAGCGGGAGCACCAGGTAACGGGTCAACGCGTCGTCGAGTCCCTGCTCAGCGGCCCGGGGCCGCCGACCGATCATCCGGTTGTACGCCAGCCCGGTCACGAACACGGCAAGCACCGCATCGGTACGCGCCATTCTCGCCACGCCCAGCGCGGCCACCCCGAGCACCACCGCGAAAATCAGCAGCGAACCCTCGTCGACCTGCTCGCGCGCTTCGGCCGCCCGGACCGCCCGGCCGGCCGCGTGGCCGACCGCCAGGCCGACGAGCACCGCCCCGAGCACGCCCCACACCGCCTCGACGACCTGCCCCCCGCCGGGCCGGGGCGCCGCGGCGGACAGCGCCAGTACGACCAGGACGAAGGCGAGCCCGTCATTGGCGCCGGACTCGCCGCTGATGATCCGCCGCAGCCGGGCCGGCAGTTCCCGCTCGGCCGGGCCACCGGACACGATGCTCGACGCCAGCACCGGGTCGGTCGGCGCCAGGCACGTCCCGAGCAGCACGGCCATGGCCAGCGGCAGGCCCAGAACCAGCCACGCCAATCCGGCGCTGACCGCTGCCATCACCACCATCACCACGAGCAGCAGCAGCCCGACCGGACAGACCACCGAGCGGTACTCGGTCGCCGAGAACCGCAACGCGACCGCCATCAGCGAGATCGCCAGCAGGACGCGGCTGGTCTCCAGCATGAGGGCCGCCGCGTGGTGGTGCGCCAGGTCGATCAGCCCGAGAACCGGGCCGGCCACGATACCGAGCAGCAGCGCCAGCAACGGTTCGCTGACCGGTGCCCGGCGGATGGTGCTGGACCAGAAGGCCAGCAGCACCGCGAGGACACCGACCAACGCGTAACCCAGATGCAGCGGGTGCATGCCGGGGCCAGTACCCAGCAGGCGGACCACCTAGCCGCGCCACTGTGCCGGTCGGTCTCGGCGTACCCTCATCAGGTCATGACGCAATCGAGGAGCGACAGTCTTCCGCGGCGCGACGCCGCAGGTCGGATCGTCGTGCTGGCGGATCTACTCGGCGTGGTGCTGGCCGGCCTGGTGATCGGCCTGCTCGTGCTGCTGCTCTTCGACGGCGTGTTCACGCTGATCGGTTCCGGTGGTCGACTCGGGCAGTCCAACGGCTGGCTGGCCGTCATCCTGCCGGCCTGGCTGTTCACCGACGACTTCCGGGCCTGGCGAGGCGGTTCGGCCAGGTTCGTCGCCGCCGCCGTCGCGGCCGGTGTGGCGGTCACCTCCGGGCTGCTCGCCGCCGGGCTCGCCGCCGACCTGCCGCCGCTGGCCGGTGGCGGGATCGGCGCGGGCGTCTTCTCGCTGGTGTACGCGGCTGTCTGGTTCCACGGGGTCCGGTGGCTGGACCGCCGGTCCGGGTGAGTGGTGAGGAGTGACATGAGCCCTGCGGTGAAGTACACGCTCGGCCGGGTGGGCCTGTTCGCGGTCGCGGTCGCCGCGCTCTGGCCGGTCGAGCTGAACATCTTCCTGAAGCTGATGATCGCGCTCGTCTTCTCGGCCGCGGTGTCGTTCTTCCTGCTGCGCGGCTGGCGCGACGAGATGGCGCAACAGATCGCCGAGTCCGCCGAGCGTCGCCGCGCCGACAAGGAACGGCTGCGGTCCGCGCTGGCCGGCGAGGACCAGCCGGGTACGGACGGCACGGTCGGTTGACCGTCGCCGTACGTCGCGGCCGGCCGTCGGCGAAGCCGGGGCGGGTCGGTCGGGAGGCGTCCGCCCCCGACCGACCCGCCCCGGTTCAGTCGATGATCAGCACGGGTCAGCTGGTCAGGTAACCGAGTCGGCCCTCGGTGATCTGCCCCTCGCAGTTGCTCGCGCTGGAGTCGAAGTGGTCGCCGCTGCTCACCCGGCACCGGTACAACGTCCGGTAGGAGCCGGCCGGTGGCGAGGTGTACGCGTAGCCGATGACCCCGACCACCCGCTGGCCCTCGCAGTTAGAGTCGAGCGACGTCATGTAGTCCCAGCTGCCGACCAGGCACTGGTACAGCGCGTGGGTGCCAGTCAGCTGGCTGGTGCGCACCGTCCCCAGCGATCCTTCGCGCTGGTAGCCGGAGACCGAGGTGGCGGTGGTGCTGATGTGGTCGCGCCCGTTCCAGAAGCGGTAGAGGATCGCGGTCGGCGATGGCGCACCCTGGGCGACGAACAACAGGCGGTTGGGTGAGCCGGTGCCCGGGTTGGTGATCTTGTTGAGGGTGGCGTTGCCGAACATGGTGGCGGCTACCTGGGCCGGCGTGGAGTTCGGGCTGGCCGCCAGGATCAGCGCCGCCGCACCGGCGACGTGCGGGGCCGCCATCGAGGTGCCGCTGATCGTGTTGGTGGCGGTGTCGCTGCTGTTCCACGCAGAGGTGATGCCTTCGCCGGGCGCGAAGATGTCGGTGCAGGTGCCGTAGTTGGAGAAGGACGCCCGGGCGTCGGTGCGGGTGCTCGCATTGACGGTGATGGCCTCGGCGACCCGGGCCGGTGTGTAGTTGCAGGCGTCGGCGTTGCTGTTGCCGGAGGCGATCGCGTAGACCACACCATCGGCGATCGAGTTGCGGACCGCGTTCTCGACGGTGGCGTTCGAGCCGGGCCCGCCAAGGCTCATGTTGGCCACCGCCGGCACGCCGGCGGCGTGATGGCCGGTCACCCAGTCGACCCCGGCGGCGACACCGGCGAAGCTGCCCGAACCGGCGCAGTTGAGCACCTTGACCGCGACCAGCGACACGCCTTTCGCCACGCCGTACTGTGATCCGCCGATCGTGCCCGCGACGTGCGTCCCGTGGCCGTTGCAGTCGGTGTTGTTGCCGTCTCCGGTGGTGTTGGTGCCCCAGGTGGCCCGGCCGCCGAACGTGGTGTGGCTGGTCCGGATGCCGGTGTCGATGACGTAGGCCCGGACGGTGGACGCGGTCGTCGGGTAGGTGTAGCTGCTGTCCAGCGGCAGGTCACGCTGGTCGATCCGGTCCAGGCCCCACGACGGCGGATTGGGCTGGGTGGCCAGGGTGTGCACCACCCCGTCCTGCTCGACGTAGGCCACCTCGGGCCGGGCGGCGAGTCGCCGGGCGGTCGCCTCGCTCATCGTCGCGGCGAAGCCGTGCAGCGCGTGCGAGTACACGTGCCGGACCGCAGCGCCGAACCGGCCGGCCAACTCGATGGTGCGCGTCTGGCTCGCCGCTGCGGCCTCGTCCGCGAAAACGACGATGTAGCTGCCGGGAATCGCGTCCGGGCTGTCAGCCCCGATGATCGCGCCGGTGGCGGCGAACGCGGGGGACGCGGTGGCCGACACCAGCAGCGCGGCTGCGGTCGCGGCCGTCGCGCCCCAGCCGGCTACCTGGCGGTGCCAGGACGAACCGGATCCACTCATTCTTCGTTCCCTTCTCGCGGCGCCGGCGCACGCCGGCGTACCGTGCTGCGGTGGTCAGCCCGAAGGCAGGGACGAGCCAGGGTGGTTCGATCGCCTCAGCGTTGAACGGCTGAACGACGAGCACCCACGATTTGATGGATTCGACGCACGTCATTACCAGCAGCGACATTAACGCAAGTTAATGTCGCTGTCCAGCCGGCAGTTTTGGTCAGATTATCCGCTATGGAGTCGATATCCCAGGGCGTACGCATTCAAGATGGATCGAGACAACCCGCCCAGTCGAGCCGACTACGACAGCACCGAGCACACGCCGACCGTCCACCGCCACCCGGTCAAGGTGAACAATTCACCTACGACGTCTTTTTCCAGTAGCGACAGGTCCAGTCGACCTGCTGCAGTTCACCGGTGATCCCGTGCGCCGTTCGGAAATCGTCGACCGCCTGACGGCAGCCACGGACCGCGTGGTAATCATCGATGATGACATAGCCACCGACCGAGAGCTTCGGATAGAGCGAGTCGAGTGCGACCATGGTCGAGTCGTAGAGATCTCCGTCGAGCCGCATCACCGCGACCCGCTCGATCGGTGCGTCCGGCAGGGTGTCCTCGAACCAGCCAGGCAGAAAGCGCACCTGGCTGTCGAGCAGGTCGTACCGGCTGAAGTTCGCCTTGACCCGGTCCAGCGGCACGGCCAGGAACGGCTCCTTCCAGAGCGCGTCCTCGACGTCGGCACGTCGCGCGGGATCGGGCCGGGGCAGCCCGCGGAACGAATCCGCGACCCATACCACGCGATCCTTGTCACCATACGACTTGAGCAACGCACGCATGAAGATGCAGGCGCCACCGCGCCACACTCCCGTTTCGATCAGGTCACCCGGAACCTGGTTGTCGATAACCTCGGTGACGCACCGCTCCAGGTTGTCAAGCCGGCGAAGCCCAATCATCGTCTCGGCTTCCGGGGGCCAGTCACGGCCGTTCGCGCGCTCGGCCGCGTCGAACGGAAAACGGACGACGAGCTCCATGTCACGTCGGTTGAGCAACCGCTGCGCCTGCCTGGCCAACGAACTGCGCAGCGACTTGCGCTGCGGACTGTACGGGATCCACGCCTCACCGAAGGCGTACCTGGTCAGGGTCCTTTTCATGAGATCCAGATACAGCTTCCGTGCATCGCTTTCAGCGGTGGTGGATCCGCGATCGGTCACCAGCATGGCAGTCATACGAATTCCTCCTACTAGGATCTTTTGTCCAACGCCAACCCGAATGTGATTTCTATTTCGACCACCGCAATGAGCTGGTTGAATAGGAGACTACTACCCGCCCCACATTGAGATGGTGCCGTTCGTTCAACTCAACGGCGGAAGAACACCGGTCAGCTTCTGCGACCGGGCACCCGGGGAGCGGTCGTAGTCACCGCGGTACGAGCGCCCGGTGACGTGCCGAGTGAATCCGGGCGCCGCCGGTGGTCGCCGCCCGCGCCACGCGGGTCTGCGCGGCGCCGGCCCACCTCGGTCTGACGATCGGCTGGTCGACGCGGCAACGCGCGCACGCCGTCGACCACGACCACGCCGACGAACGGGACGCCGAGATGTCGCATCAGTAGTGCAGCCTGCTTCGCGTCGGCGGTGGTGGTGACGCCTCGCCGCACTACCAGCAGGACAGCGTCGACCCGCCGGGCGAGTGTCACCGCCGCAGCCCCGGCCAGGACCGCTGGAGCGTGCACCACCACGTCGTCCCCTCGACCTGTGATCTCGTCGAGCAGATCGTCGACCGTCCCGTCGGCCCCGTCGGCCGTCCGGCGGGCCACCAGGTCCGCGCCGACGACGGTCGGCGTCGCGAACGCGTCGTGCGATGAGCCGGCGACGCCGTCCAGCAGACTGAGCACGATGCGGTCGGCCGTCGGTGGCGGGCCGGTGCGTGTTGGCTGGCGCAGCCCATTCTCGACGAGGGTCACCCGGTCGTGGCAGTCCGCCATCCTGACCGCCAGCAGGGCGGCCACCAGCGCCTTTCCGTCGTCGCCCCGGGCGCTCGTGACCATGACACGCCGCCCGGACAGCGCCTCGACGAACACACCGAGACCCGCGACCAGCGTGTCCGCCGCGACGTCCACCGTGGTGCGCCGCAGGACCCGCAGGCGGCGTCGTCTGACGTCGCGTGGCAGCTGCGGGAAGACCGCCAACACCGGCAGACCGAGCTCCGCCTCGACCGCCTGCGGATCGCGAAGTCGGTCGTCGAACCGGCCACGGGTGGTCGCCAGTCCGAGTCCGGCGAGCAGTCCGGCGAGCGCGCCGAAGGCGAGATTCAACGCCGGTTTCGGCAGCACGGGCTGACCCGGCGGCACCGCCCGGTCCAGCACCCGCGCGTCGATCCGCACACCCTCGGCGACGGGGAAATCGCTCAGCCGGCGGATCACCGCGTCCGCTGCCGCGTTGGCGACTGCGGCGGCCGCACGCGCCGAGCCAGCAGTCGCCGCCACGTTGATGATCTGGAGACCGGGCTCGAACCGTCCGGTCACCTGTCCGACGACGGCGTCGGCCGGCATGTCCAGACGCTCGGCTGCGCTGGCCGCCACCTCATGTGACTCCACCACCCGCGCGATGGTTGGCACGAGACTCTGGGTAAGGGTGATCGACGCGGTCTCCTGGCCGTCCGGACCTCCGCCCGCCCGTGCACTGACCACCAGTGCGGCCGACGCCTCGTAGGTCGGCGGGGTCAGCTGGGTCACCAACTGGGCCGCCAACAGGCCGAGCCCGAGACCGAGCACCGGCACCCCCGCGATCCGGACGGCGACTCGCAGGACTGCCATGGATCGAAACCACGATGTCATGATCCTGCCTCCAGCCGGTGTGCCACGCTCGCTGCCAGCGACGGCTGTCCCGGTCGCGGTGCGCTCTCGGACAGTTCGCCACTCGCCCGGTCGCCACTCGCCCGGTCGCCGAGACCAGACCACACCGCACACATCGCCTCCGCGATGCGTGCCCAGCTGAACAGGTCCGCGACCCGGGCCAGCCCGCTGGCGGACAGCGCGGCGGCCCAGCCGGGATCGTTTCGGATCCTGGTCAGGCAATCGGCAAGCATGCTCCAGTCGCCGGCGGGGTAGGTGAGACCGGCGCTGCCGATCACGTGCGGTATCTCCCCGACGTCGCTACCGACGACCGGCGTACCGCAGGCCATCGCCTCGACCAGCACGCGACCGAACTGTTCCCGCAGCGGGATGCCCACCCACGGTAGGACGTTGCGCTGCACCACCTCCACCGATGGCAGCGCCAGCACGTCCATCCGGCTGAGGTGGTCCGGCAGGTGATGGTGGTCGACCCAGGGGTGGATCGTCACTTTGCCCGGTCGTTGCCGGGCAGCCTGTTCGACGAGCGGTCGGAGGCTGCCCGCGCCGATGAACGTGACGTCGCAGTCGATCGACTCGGCTGCCCGGAGCAGATCGGACACGCCTTTGTGCGCTTCGAGCCGGCCGACGAAGCCGACCGTGAAGCGCCGACCGTCAACCGGGACGCGTCGCGGCCGGAACACCTCCGTGTCCACGCCCAGCGGCACCACCGACGCGGCACCAGGATAGGTTTTGGCCCGCAGCACGTAGAGCGCGGCCGGTGTGATCGGAAACGCGTGATCCACCTGGCGGTACGTTCGACGTTCAATGGTGGGAAACGGCATCGGGAATCTGATCACGATGTTCTGTGCGGCGTACAGCGTGATCGGGACGCCTGGCCAGCGACGCCGGCAGGAACGGATGGCCTGCCAGGTGGACAGGTAGGAAGCCTCGCCGATGATGTGTACGACGTCCGGCGGACACAGCGGATAACGACTCACGTCCGTCCGGAACAGCACCGAAGCCATGTGGCCGGTGCGTTTCTCCCCAAGGAGGTGCGGGACGATGTGGTGACGGAAATTGGAAAATCGCTCGGCCAACCGGCCCAGTTCCACCCGGCTGACCTCGGAAACGTCGGCCGCGACCAGCGTCACCGCCACCCCAGGCCGATCCGACAAGGCAGCGAACAATTCTGTCCAGTGCTCGGTCCGCGCTCCGACCACGGTGATCATTACGTGCATCTCTGTCTCCAGGATCTCTCGGGCCTACCGGACAGCGCGATCCGCGAGATACTCGACCAGGCCCGGGCGCGCGCCGCACCGGCGCGTGGCTGCACGACGATCCGCATCCCGGCAGTCCCGATACCGATCAGTGAGCGCAGCAGGACAGCCACACGTACCGCGGCAAGCGTCGAACGCCGATGGCGTGCGAAGAAACGCAGCATGCTCCGGTAGAGATGCGGCCAGGTGCCGGAAGGGTCGCTGCTGCTGCCACCGCCCACGTGTATCGCCTCGACCGCCGGTAGATACATCACCGCAGCTCCGTTACGCCATGCCTGCAGGCAAAGTTCCTCATCCTCGTAGTAGAGGAAATAGCCCTCGTCGAGCCCACCGATGCGGTGCAGCAGGTCGACACGCACGGCCATGCACGCTCCGGAAATCCAGTCGACATGGGCCGCCTCAGCGTTGTTCCGGCACGCGTCGTACGCCGCGCGGCGGGCTGCGCCCGACACCAGCCGGCGCAGCCGTACCGGCAGCAGGCTGCCGCCGAAGCGGGACGCGACCACGGTGGTCAACGACTCGAACGGATGGGCGCTGATGGCGATCTGCCCGTCGGGACGGCGTAGCCGGGGTCCGACGATCCCCGTGCCCGGGTTTTCCCGCAGCGCCGTGAGAAGGGCATCCACCGTCGTCGCCGGACAGACACAGTCGGGGTTCACCAGCAGTACGATCCCGGTCCGTACGTCGCCGAGCGCCTGGTTGACCGCGGCCGCGAATCCGACGTTGACGTTGTTCGTCCGCAGCACCGCCTCAGGAAACTCCGACCGCACGATCGGCACGGTATTGTCGGCGGACGCGTTGTCCACCACCACTGTCGGCATCCGGCTCTGCCTGAGCGCGGCCAGGGAGGCACGGATGTGGCGCTGTGAGTTGTGGGTCACGATAATTGCAGTCGCCTCTGGTCCAGTCATGTTTCCATCCCCACCGGCGCCGCCGGTCGAAAGCCTTCCAAATCTCCCGCTATCAGCGTCAGCGCCGGCAACAGACCGAGCTCCCAGTGACCGGCGGTCGGTCCGGCGAATACGGCTCCTGCCAGAAATCCACAGGTGAGCGCGGCAAACCCAAATGCTATCCCGTTACGGTACAGGAATCCGTTACGCAGCGCCCGGTAAAGCGGCCAGAGCACGGCGATGAGACCGAAGATTCCGATGTTCGCCAAAACGGTCACGTAGAAGGCGTGGTAGACCGGTCCGACATCCGCTTTGGCGAAGGCGGGCAGGTAGATGTCCTGCACCGACTGCCCCAGTCCGGCACCGGTCAGCGGTCGTTCCACGAATACGTTCATTCCCACCAGGGACTCGGCGCTGCGGTAGCCGGGCGAATCCTGCAGTTCCAGGGTCAACGCGCCGACATGGTCCCCGATGTCCGAGGCCAGTGCCAGGAAGACCACCCCGACGGCCGCCACCGCGACCGTCGCCCCGAGCCCGCCGCGTAGGGTCCGCCCGCCCCAGATCAGCATCGCCACGACGGCGACGGCCGCGGCCAGCCACAGCGCCCGGTACATCGACACGACCACGTCCGCCAGCAAGAGTCCGGCGAGTACCGCGAAACCGGCCCGGCTCCAGCCGGTCGAACGCCCGGCGAGAACGATCAGCGGTGGGACCGCGAGCAGCGCGATCAACCCACCGGTCTGGCTGGAGGTGACCAGCGCCAGCACCGTCAGCACGACGGTCGGCACCAGGTAGAGGACGGCGGCGGCGCGCAGCCGCCGGTCGCTGGCGAGGGTCTGGGCCGCGACCCAGAAGTAGATCGGGATCACCGCGATCTGGTATGCCCCGACCAGCACGTCCCGCGCCGGATTTCCGAGCGCGAGACCGTACACCGCGGCCAGCACGACCGAGACGGTGAGTCCGAGCATCGGCACGTCTGCCGCGGTACGGCGGACCGAATCCACCCGGAACGTCAACCTGAGCGACACGGCGAGCCCGCCGGCGCCAAGGATGGCCGCGTGTGTGGCGACGATGGTGGTGACGTCGCCACCGCCGATGCCGACTCCGGCGGTCGTCCCCCCGATGACGGTGACCGGCAGGACCGCCCAGGGCCAGAGCGCGAACGCCGCACAGCAGACCGCGACACCGGCCACGACGAGGCCGAGCAGTCCCGGGGAGAGGGTCATCGCCGCCACGACCGCGGTCGCGAAGACCATCGGCAGCAGTGCTGTGCCCATGCCGCGTGCCGCGCGTACCGGAGTCACCGTGGCACCCGCGCCGGCTCCGTCGGTCTCGCCGGCTCCGTCGGTCTCGCCGGCTCCGTCGGTCTCGTCAGCTCCGTCAGCAGCGCGCGCAGTTGGATGCCGCGCACCGACCAGCTGTTGGCGACGGCCGCGGCGCGACGCCGGGCTGCCTCGGTCGGGCAGTTCGCAGTCGGTAGCGCCGCCTCGACCGCCGCGACGAACCGCTGCGGTCCGGCGGCGAGCCGGATCGGAGCATCGAGCTCCCGTAGCGCCGGCAGCGGGGTGGCCACCACCGGCTTGCCCAGCGCCAGATACTCGTAGCACTTCTTGGGGTGCACGTAGTCGATCAGGGCACCGACCCGGTACGGGATGATCGCGACGTCGCAACCGCGCAGGACCGACGGTACGTCGGCGAACGCGACCGGGCCGGTCAGCACGATGTTGGGGAACCCGGCCAGCGGGGTACGCCCGGTGCGGGTCACCGGCCCCGCGAGCACGAAGGTCCACTCCGGCCGGGCCGCCGCCATTTGCGCGACCAACTCGCTGTCGAAGGCCCGGGTGTCGACCGCGCCGACGTAGCCGAGCACCGGCCCGGGTGGTCGGGTCAGCCACGGGACCACCGGCCCGTCCGGCCCGAATTGGACCGGGTCACAGCCGTTCGGCAGCACGACCGCCGGTCGGTCGCCGAGCGGCATCCGGGCGGGCAGCGCCGATGACGAGGTGAGGACCAGATCGGCGGCGGCCAGCGCGGCATGCAACGCCCGCCGCAGATGCCACCGGTTCCAGCGCCGGGTGAACGTCCAGTCGAGGTCCGTCGCGTCGTAGACGACGGCGTCCTCGCCGAGCTGGCCGGCTACCGGTGCGGCCAGGTCCTCGTCGATCCACAGTAACCTGCGCCCCGGCCGGTCATCGAGCCACCGGCGCACCAGCAGCGCCGCGCAGCGGCGGTTGGCCAGGTTCGCCGGTGGCACCTGTCGGCCGAGGGGCATCGCCGCAGGCACCACGGCATGCCACAGATTGCGTTCCACCTGTACGACGGACATGCGCCAGCTCGGACGCTGTCCAGGTGGATCCACGAACAGCACTCGCCGATCGACCGCGATCTCACGGGCGAGCGCGTGCTGACGGTGCGCGCCGAGCTGCCATCGGGTGGAGCTGAACATCACCACCCAGTCACCGACGGCCTCGGACGACGGCCCGGCCGCCCGGGTCCGACCTCGCCTAGGCATGGACCGGCTCCGGCTCCGGCAGCCGCGGTGCCGGCTGCCGTACCTCGTCCTCGCCGACATACCCGATCATCGCGACCGCGCGCTCGTTGGCGAGGTACAGCACCCGCGCACCGGCATGGCGGTCGAGCCACCGCCGCAGTCGCCCCGCGCCGAGTCGCAGGTTGATCCGGTCGATCCAGCGGACGTAACGCCCGAAGGGCAGCACGGCGGGCAGGGTCGCGTGCCAGGTGGTGCGGTCCTCCGTACGTACCGACAGCCGCCAGGGCGGGCGTACCCGAGACGTCGTGCGTACCAGCAGGACCCGCTTGTCCGGCTGTTCGTGCGCGGCCCCGGGTGCCCCCGCGTACGGCTCCCATGCCGGCTCGGTGGCCGCCGGGCCGCCGGACTCCTCGACGATCACCAGCCAGTCACGGATGTCGCCGTCGGGAAGCGCGCCGACGTCGCCGCGCAGGGCTGCGCGGAGATCACCCAGCCCGAGCGGAACCGGGCGGCCACACAGTCGTTTGACCGCGTGGTCGACGAGTGCCGCCGCCCGGAACACGGTCAGCTTGTACCGGGGCTCGGTCAGGGCGAGGTATTCGACCAGGCTGCCGAGCAGGTGCCGGTACCGGATCGTCGCCCCGAGCCGACGGCAGGAGGCACCTCTGCTGTGGGTGACCACCGCGTGCGGGATCATCCACAACTGGTGGCCAGCGTCCCGCAGGCTGCGGGCGAGCATCGCGTCGTTCCAGTAGATCGGAAACCGCTCGTCGAATATCCGGTCCGCAGGCAGGATCTGCCGGCGCAGTAGCATGCAGCTGCCGGAGGCCAGCAACCGCGGCCGGCTGAAGTCACCCCCGCGCATCTGGAACCGGTGCAGCGCGTGGCGGAAGCCCGGGAGCCGCCGCAACGCGGTGACCAGCGCGATAGTGGCGGCGAAGCTGGGCAGGTTCACGTAGTGCTGTTGAAAGGTGCCGTCCGGGTTGAGATAGAGCGGGCTGACGCCAGCCACCTCGGGGTGCCGCCGCAGGTGATCGACCATCGTGGTGAGGGCACCTGGATGGCATCGGACATCGCTGTTGAGCAGCAGGATCAGCTCCCCACTGGCATGCCGGTACGCCTGGTTGACCGCAGCGGCGAACCCCAGGTTGTGTTCGTTGCGTAGCAGCCTCACCTGCGGATAGCCGGCCAGCAGTTCGGCCGACCCGTCGCGTGAGCCGTTGTCGACGGCCACCACCTCGTAGCGCAGGTCGTCACTGATTCCGGTGGGCAGGGAGTCCAGGCACGCCCGTGTCTCCTCCCGGGTGTTCCAGCTGACCAGCAGGATGGACACGGTCCAGTCGGTCATCGTGCCTCCCGGCGTGCGAAGATCCGCAACAGGTCGCCCAGGTACGGGTGGCTGACCCGCAGTGACCGGCTGGCCGCGAAGTCGGCGACCAGCAGGTTGCGGGCCTGCCGGAGCCGGGCCGGTGCCCGCCAGTAGAAGCGGGAGAAGATGGTGTCCTGGCCGACCACCCGGAAGCCGGTCTCGGCCAGCAGCCGGCTGAGCGACTCCGGTGTGAAGTGCCAGCGGTGGTACTCAGGAGCGATCGCCGGCCAGGCACTGCCGAGCCGCCGGGCCGCCGCCGAGGCGATGTTGGGCACTTCCAGTGCCAACCAGCCGCCTGGCCGCAGCGCCGCCCGGGCCGCCGCCAGGAACTGCCGCGGATCGGTTACGTGTTCGAGTACGTGGAACGCGCAGACCGCCTCCACCGCGGTGCCGGGCTCGTGATCCTCGAAACGCTGTGTCCGTACCGGCACGCCGAGGTGCTCGCGGGCGAAGCTGGCGGCGGCGGCGGACACCTCGACCCCGCTGGCGTCGATCCCGGCATCGCGTGCCGCCCGGAGGAAGTAGCCACCGGCCGAGCCGGCCTCCAGCAGGTCGGCCGGACGCACCCGTGAGCACAGCCACCGCAGCCGCCGGGCGGACTCGAAGCGCCGCTGTCCGGCGGACGCGAAGTAGTCCTGGTACCCGTCCGTCTCGTAGTAGGCACGGTCGTACAACTCTTCCGGTGGCGGCAGGTCGCCCGCCGTCCAGACGAACTGGCAGGTGGCGCAGCGCCGCAGCAGGCCCTCGGTGATGGGTTGTCCGGTCCCGGTGGAACCGCACAGCAGGCAGCCGGTGGCTACCGTCTCGTCGATGGTCATCGGTTCGGTTCTCCTGTCGTTTCGCTGTGCGCCAGCTGGGCGACGAGGCGAATCAGGTCGCCGCGTCGCGGATGGACGAGCCGCACCAAGCGCCTCGTAGACCAGTCGTCCGGCAACAGCCGGTGGGCGTGCCGTAGCTGGTAGCGGACCGGCATGTAGTAGCGGAACACCGTGGTGTCCTGCCGGACCACCTGGAACCCGGCCGCCGTCACCAGGTGTGCCAACGCTCCCGGGGTGAAGTGCCAGCGATGGAATTCGGGCTGCAGACCGGGCCAGGCGGTGCCGAGCCGCTGGGCCGCCGTCGAAGCGATGTTCGGGACCTCGATCACCAGCGAGCCGCCGGGCCGCAACGCCGCGCGGGCGGCGAGCAGGAACCGCCACGGATCCGCCACGTGTTCGAGTACGTGGAACGCGCACACCGCGTCCACCCGGCCTTGCGGCACCATGGACTCGAAGCTGCCGTGCCGGACCGGCACGCCCAGGCGTTCGCAGGCGTACCGGGTCGCCGCCCCGGACACGTCGATGCCGTACGCGGCGATGCCACACCGGCGGGCCGCTTCCAGGAAGAACCCGCCGGCCGGACCGACTTCGAGCAGGGTGGCGGGCCGGACGATGGAGCGCAGCCACCGCAACCGGCGGGCGGCTTCGAACCGGCGCGGTGCGGGTACGAAGTAGTCCTCGTACCCGCCGCCTTCGAAGTAGGCGTCGTCGTATCGTTCGGGCGTCGGTTCGGCCGCGCCCACGGTCCAGGCGAAGCCGCAGTCTCGGCAGTTGCGCAGCTGGCCGCCGAGGATCGGCGTACTGCCCGAATGCGGCCCGCAGACCAGGCAGGTGTCGGCGCTGACGCTCATCTGCTGCCCACCTGGTCGATCTGCCGGAGCGGAGCCGGCTCGGTCGACCCGACGTCTACCCGGGCGCCCCGGACGCCCGAATAGACCGGGTCGCCCCAGGCGCCCGGGTCGCCCGGGTCCGGCCGGCTGGCAGCGCTGCCCGGTCGGACGGCACCCAGCCGGGCGCCGACGAGCCGCACGGCGATCAGCAGCGCGACCGCCACCAGCAGGGTGACGCCGGCTTGGCAACACGTCGCGAGCGCCGCTCCGGCCCGGCCGTCGCCGTCCGGCAGATGCGGCGCGGTGACCCCGCCCACCACGGCCGCGACCAGGCTGCTGGCACCGGCCCGGACGATGGTCCGCAGCACCGGCGCCACCGGCCGCCGCGTACAGCGGTGGAAGTACCACAGGAAGTAGCCCGAGGCGGTCACGATCGCGACCGCGGTGGCCACCGGCACACCGAGCGGCCCGAACAGCCAGAGCAGCGGACCGGTCAGCGCGACGTTGAGCAGCACCGACAACAGGATGTACCGGGTCTCGCGACCCGGACGTCCCTCGGCGCGGGTGACGATCGTGGCGGCGCCGAGGGCGAGGTTGACCGCGTACGCCGGGGCCAACACCGCCAGGTTCGTCGCTGCCCAGGGCACCGGCTGTCCGATCCAGAGGCGGACCAGCGGGTCCGCCGACACCACGACGGCGGCGGTGCACGGTCCGAGAAAGGTGGCGAGGCGCCGGGTGGTCCGCAGATAGAACCTGTCGAGCCACGCCGTCCCCGATCTGGCCGCCCCCGCGACAGCCACCGGGAACAGCGCGACCAACGCGAACCCGGGCGGCAGACGGAGCAGGTTCAGCAGCCGGGCGCCCAGATCGAAGTGCCCGGCGGTGGCCGGTCCGAAGACACCACTCAGGACGAACCGGTCAAGTTCGGTGTTGACCGCCCCGGACGCGCTCGTCGCCTGAACCCGTAGGCCGTACCCGGTCACGACCCGCAGGTCCCGGCGGCGAACGTCACGAAGCCGCGGCCGGTATGCCGGGCTGAGCCGTCGGGCGACGGCGGCGGTGAGGCCGGTGCGCAGCACGCCGGTCACCGCGGTGACGGCCGCCAGCCCGGCCAGACCGCCGCCCGCCCGCAGAACCAGCACCGTCAGCAGGCCACCGGCGAGTGCGGCGCCCGCGCCGAGCCAGGCCGCGGTGCCGTGACGTTGCGTACCCTCCAGCACGGCCCGCCAGGGCAGTTCGACGCCGCCGAACAGCAGCCCCAGCAGCAGCCACAGCGTCGCGCGTCGCGCCTCCCCGGCGATCTCACCGAGGTGGAAGAGTCGGCTGATCCACGGCCAGGTCACCACGAGTACGACGGCCGCCAGCGCGGTGATCAGCATGGCCCAGCCGACGCCCAGACCGAGCACGGCGCGGACCCGCCGCAGCGACGGCCCGCTGTCGTCGGCCCGTGCGACTTCCCGCACCATGGCCGATCCGAGCCCCAGGTCGGCGATTGCCAGCACGGCGAGTATCGCGGTCAGCAGCACCCAGACGCCGAACTTCCGACCGCCGAGATGGTCGTAGACCAGCGGTAGGGTCACCAGGCCGGTGGCCGTGACGACCAGCCGGGCGCTCAACATGCCGGCGGTGTTGCGGGCGGCCCGGCCCCCCGTCGTCGTCGCGCTAGCCACGAGGGAACCCCCGGCACAGTTCCACCACGGTGAGCATGAGCAGCGTCAGATCCAGCCGCAGCGACCGGCAGTGCAGATAGAGCAGGTCGCAGCGCAGCTTTTCCTCGACGGTGGCCGCGTAGCCCCCGGTCAGCTGCGCGATGCCGGTCAGGCCTGGTCGGCTGAGATGGCGCAGGTGGTAGTCAGGGAGCTGGTGGAAGTCCCCGATGAACTCGGGGCGTTCAGGTCGTGGACCGACCAGGCTCATCTCCCCCCGGAGCACGTTCCACAGCTGCGGGAGTTCGTCGAGACGCGTGCGCCGCAGGATCCGGCCGAGTCTGGTGATCCGACTGTCGTCAGCGGTGGCCAGCGTCGGCCCGGTGCTCGACTCCGCGTCGACGTGCATCGTCCTGAACTTGACCAACTTGAACGGTCTGCCGCCCGCGCCCACTCTGGTCTGCAGGTAGAGCGGTGGTCCGGTCATGGCCACCGCCGTACCGACCAGCAGCAGCAGCGGAATCAGCACCGGTGCGGCGAGGACGATCAGGAGGAGATCGAGCACCCGCTTGGCCCGTACGTCACCGGGAATGCCCGGCCCCGGCCGCAGCTGGAACCACGGCAGGCCGCCGTAGCGGCGCAGTCGGGCGGGCCGGAAGAGACCGTACACCGGCCGGGCGAGCACGAGGATCGGGATCTGGTACGCACGGCAGGCGGCGATCAAGCGTAGGTCGATAATGTCGAGAGAATCTTTCAGCAACAGCAGTCGCGGCCGATAGTGGGCGAGCAGGTCCGGCAGGAGCTCCGGGTCGACCGGTCCACGGAGTCGGACCGCGACGTCGAACTCCCTGTCGAGGTGGTCGGCCGGGGTGCCGGGTCCAGTTCCTTCGAGGACCAGGACCCGCCCGCCGCGCGCTCCCGACGCCTCGCCGCCGGACGACTGGTCGGCCCGATAGCTCGACGTACCGGCGGAGCCGGGCGCGGGCACGGTGACGGTCGGTACCGACATGTCTGCAGAGTCCAGCATCCATCGCCCCCTGATCCGCGCCGCATGGACATAACCAGCTAATGCGACATAGGGACTTTATACGCGCTAATCCGGCTCGTAGGTGCCTGACTGGAGAAAAGGTGACTCTGCAGCCCGAGCGACGGCGAGGTGCCGGGTGAAGATGTCGGCGCGCTGGCGCTCACCGAGTTGTCTGGTCGGTGGCAGGTGGTGCCCGGGCGGGACGTCGTCGTCCCGCCCGGGCACCTGTCGCGGTCTCCTTCGGCCGGCCCGGCCTCAGCCGCGACGCCACTTCTGGTTGGCGCCGCCGTGGCACTCGTAGATGATCAGCCGGGCACCGTCGGCGCTGTTCCAGTTCTGCACGTCGACGCACTTGTTCGCCTGCGGGTTGACCAGGTCACCGGCACCGCTGAGCACCCACTGCTGGGCCGGGTTACCGCTGCAGTGGGCGAGCTGGACCACCGCACCGTTGGCGGTCGAACCCCAGGCCACGTCCATGCAGAGGCCGAACGCCCGGATCGTGCCGTCACCAGGAAAGGTCCAGTTCTGCGCGTTGGTGCCGTTGCAGTGGTACAACTGCAGGTACTGGCCGTCGACCCCGTTCGAGTTGGGCACATCGATGCACTTGTCCGCGTACCCGATGAGCCGGCTGGTCGACCCGCCGCCGGTGGTCGTCAGAGACAACCCGTAGCGGGAAAGGATCTCGTTGACCGGTTGGTAGACGGTGGTGCCGCCGGAGCCGCAGGTGCCGCCGGCACCCGAGGTGACACCCTGCGCCTGGGTGCCGGCGATGAAGGCTCCGCCGGAGTCGCCGGGCTGGGCGCAGGCGGTGCTGGAAACCAGGCCGTAGACGAGTTGGCCGGAGTAGTTGACGGTGACGTTCTTCGCGGTGATGGTGCCGCACCGCCACCCGGTGGTCCGCCCGGAGCGGCAGACCGCGGCCCCGACGGCCGCCTCCTGGGAGCCGGTGACGTTGACCGTGCCGCCGCCGTAGTTGTTCACCAACGGCCGGGGTACCCAGTTGGCGTTGGTCTGCACCCAGGCGTAGTCGTCGCCGGGGAACGACGAGCCACGGAAGGTTCCCTGCGCCACCCCGCTGCCGGCGGTGGTCGCGCCGACACCACCACAGTGGCCGGCGGTGACGAACCCACCGGCGACGGCGAATCCGATCGAGCAGAGCACGCTGTTGTTGATGACGTACTGGTCACCGCCCCGGATGTCGTAGACCGGCCGGTAGGCGTCAGCACTGACGAGCACCGACACCGCCTCGGCGGGCAGACCCGCGGCGTGGGCGAAGTCGGTGGCTGCCGCGGCGCTGGCGGCCTGGATCGACACCGTGTTGCTGACCGGGTCGACGTACCAGGCGTGCACGGCCGCACCGGCTGTGGCCGCCCGGCGGTCCAGTCCGACGGTGAGTCGCTCCAGTTCGGCGAGACTACGGGTGACGGTCCGAGGTTCGGCCCCGGCCGCGCGGACCGCGCCGGCCCGCGCCGGGTCGGTCACTCCGACGACCACGGTACGCCCGTCGGCGGCGACCCAGGTGCCCGCGTACGCGTCGGTCAACTCTGACCGCAGTCGTCGCTCGATGGATGGCGCGGTGGCTTCGACGGCGAGCCGTACGGTCAACTGGTCGGCAGTAAGGTCGAGGTCCCGCCGGAGCGCGGCGAGTTGGCCGGCCGGCGGCCCGGCCCGGTCCACTGTCGGTGCGTCCATGATCGGTGCGGCACCGGCCGGCGTGGGTGTCGCGAGCAGGCTGGCACCCAGGGCCAAGCCCAGCAGCGCACTCAGCTTGCGATTCATCTGCATGACCTCCAGGAGGTACGTCGGCGGCAGGGAAAGGCTGAGAGCGCTCTCAGGCAACAAAGTTTACTAATTGTCGTCGCTCTGTCAACATCCACTTGGGTCGATTGTTCCTGGTAGCCGGGTCGGTGACGAGTCGGCTACCGGTTCGACGTCCCCGGACGCAGGGACGCCGATCGGGCCGAAACTGGCGACTTAACTAACATTTGAACTGCCGGGCAGATCCGTCCAGCGGCCACACACGTACTGATCGATAGCTGCGACCGGGCAGCGCGACGATCAGGGAGTGTCGGATGTACAGGCGGGACAGGCCAGGGGGCCGGGGCCGGGGCCGGGGCCGGAAGATCCTCCTCGGGGTGACGGCGACAGCGCTGCTCGCCGGCGGGTTGGCGGTCGGCACAGGACTGGGCAACGCCGGCGAGAACTGTGACGGCCTGGACACCGCTCTGCGTAACAACCTCACCTTCATCGCCGATCAACGGGCCAACCCGGACGCGCTCACCGACGCCCGGGTCGCCAACCGACAGGCGGTGGTGGACCTGATCCAACAGCGCCGGGCCACCGCCGGCTGCACGGCCGACGTCCAAGCGGGCGATGGCCAAGCGGGCGACGACGTCCAGACGGAAGATCCGGCAGCGACTGCGGACGAGACCGCACCCGCCGACGACGGTGCACCCGCCACCAGCGGGGTCGCCTGCCAGGGTTCGACGGTCACCCTGTTCAACGAAGCCGCCGCGCCCGCCGCGTCCAGCGGGACCTTCCAGATCGGGACCACCCTCAAGGTCACGAATCTGGACAACGGCAAGAGCATCACGGTCGAGGTCACCAGCACGTCCGGGAGTTGCGTGCTGCTCAACAACGCGGCCTTCGAGCAGGTGCGGGAGCCGGGCAAGTTCCTGATCCGCCGCGCCCTCGTGGAGCTCGTCGAATAGCGTCCTGAGCCGCTACCGAACGTGAAATGCTAAGATTGCCTGATCACGGGCGGTCCGAGGCCAAGGGTCAGCCGGTCGGCGCGAGAAATTCGGAGATTGCCTCGGATGACGGAGTTCCCCGGAACAATTCCTGGTGCTATTGCAAGATGTCGACCGAAGAATCAAGTTCGACGTCGGTGACACCCGTAACGGACAGTCTCCTGACGCCCAAGGAGGAGTTGGAAGTAGCCTGCGCGATGGCGGCCTCGTTCCAGGCAAACATCCAGCACGCGGACGGCAAGGGAGGCATGCTCGCCGTGCTGGTGTCCGGCGTCGTGACACTCATGATCACACAAGCCGAGCAGCTCCGATCCGGAGTGAGCGGATCATCGCCTACCGCAGTCGCTCTCATCGTGGCGCTGAGCGTGTCGGCCGTCGCATTGGCAGTGACAGGTCTGCAGCTGGCCGCAGTCCTGCGGCCACGCCTCACGCCGCCCAACCCGGTCAACCGCTTCGCCTTTCCCTCGCTGGCCAATAGAGTCCGCCGGCCAACGATCGGATCAACGACCGCCGATCTATGTGTCGAAGCATGGGCTCTCAACGAACTGCTCGCTGCGATCGCCCTGGCCAAGCACCGGCGTATCATGAGCGCGGTCGCCGGCACGGTCGCGCTGGTCATCGCCTGCCTCGCCAGCTTGGTGCTGAGCGTCGCCGCCAACGGCTGACCAGCCCGCGCCCACGTTGTGGACGTGACGATATCTCGTGCATCGGCGATACCTTGCGCGACGGACAAAGCGCTCGCGCGGCGGCGCGCGGCCGGGGCGGCGCTTCGCTCCCGACTTGGCTCTCATGATCAATTTACCGATGAGCGGATGGGAGAACGGGGACCGCGGCGGGCCCTGGTTTGTTCGGTAGGTTCAGATGTGGTCAGCTATCGATGCCCGGTGTCTGAACGGTCCGGGTGTTTCCGGAGGGATGCGAGGATGGCCCTCTGTGCCGCGGCTACGGTGGCCGTGAATGTTGCCGGGTCCCGGGTGATGCGTACGGCGCCGGCGTGCATCATTCCGGAGAGTAGTTCCACGGCGAGGCGCACGTCGCCGACGTCGCGGAACTCGCCGCGTGTGATGCCATCTCGTACGACGTTTTCGACCTCGGCGATGACGGCTTCGAACGGGGCGTCAGGCCCCTTGGGTATCTCCTGGAGCAGCGGACCGGAACCCGGACGGAACATCAACTGCAGGGCTTGGTCTGTGCAGGCGTCCAGAACTGTACCGATGATCTCCAACATCCGATCGGTCGCGGAGTCAGCGGACCGTGCACCGATGGCGGCCACCCGATCGAGCATGGGCGTGGCCGCTCGGTGGGTCACGGCCCGTACCAGCGCGCTTTTGTCCGGGGCATAGTTGTAGAGGGTGTTACGTGCGATCCCGACCCGGGCCGCGATGTGACCCATGTTGATCGAGTCGTAGTCGCGTTCCGTCAGTAGTTGCCGAATGGCCTCAATGATCTCGGCCCACACCATCTCGTGGTGCTCCTGGACGCTGTCTGCCCGTATCCGCGGCACGATGTGATTCTGTCCTGGCCGTCAGGTGGCGTGTCCAGTGCCGGCGGCAACACCCGCCAGATGGGAGTTCTCCTGGTGGGTCGCGGTCAGCCGCACGCGGGTCAAGCGCCAACCGTCCGGGGTGCGGACCGCTTCGTTGTCGTAGAAGCCCACCACCAGCCAACGGTTGGGGCCGCCTGCGGCGAGTTCGTCTGACAGCCAGTGTTCAGCCCTGACGTGTGCGTGGACCGTCGCGCGGTCGCCGTCGAGGTCGACGACATGGCCGGTGATGACGTGATGCGTTGCCGCGAAGGGCGCGAAGGCGCCGCGCAGAATCTCGACGTAGTCCCGCAACGGCGTCGTCATCGGCGCAATGCCGGTTACCGACGAGAAGTCGAGCGTCAGCGGATCGGTGAAGACCCGCCCCGGCAGTCCGTTGAACTCTCTGCGGTCTGGGATGTCGGCATAGCGTCCGAACAACTCCATCAGATCCGCGCGGTCCGCGAGCGCACTCATCTCCCAGCCCTCTCCTCTCCGCGTCACCGTGCCACGGCTACCCGGGCGGCGCCGTGACAGTGGACGCGACACGACAACCTGTCGCAAAAGTATGCGACGGGTTGTCGCGAAAAGCAAGCTCGGGCGATCGACAGACCGGTGTAGCGGTCGCGGGCGGCCTCGATCTCCTGGTGGTGGTCGTCGGACCAGGCGTGCGACGCGGCAAAAAGCGGCACCAGCGTGAGCGCCAGGTCGGTCGCCTCGTGCTCCACCCGGGACGGCACCTCGCGGTAGTGCCGGCGGACAACCAATCCATCTCGCTACCGGATCATCGCGCTCCGTTAGCATCCGCTCACGCCGCCAACAGGATTCTGGTCAGGCGATGGAAGTTTGGGGCCCCGTTTCCGCAAGCCCTCCTTACAGGGCGAACGCGACCACAAGAGCGAGCGCGATGGCCACGTCGTCGCCCGGCCGTGCGTTCACCGCGACGAGGAACGCCTTATCGATATCTAGCCATGGTAGGTCGACCGGCTCGGACTGCTCGCTGCCTCGCGCCTGCCTAAAGAGCTGGACCGATGCGTTGTCCTCGGTGAGCGAGAACAATGAGCTCGACTCGCGCGCCATGGCCCCGACGCTGGCGAGAAAGTGCAGCGGATCCTCGAACCACGGCATCGTCCGGGCAAGGACGGTTTCACCGGGATGCTGCCATCTACCTTCCCTGAGCAGGGACAGCAACAGGGCCGGAACGTCAAGGCCACGGATCTGGACTGGCATACGGCCACCCTGCACGTCCAATCGTCCCATCGATGAGTCCGCGCCCCCACCTACCGCAATCCGCTTGCCACCAACTGTCACGCCTTACGGGTCGGCCAGCGCACGCTCCGCGTTGCCAGCCCAGTTAGAGTCTCGGCAGCTCATCGACGTAGCCGGCCGCCGTCGGGTGCAGTGCCGAACAGGATCCGAAGCGCCGCGCGGGGACCGCTTGCGCGAACCGGACCCAACCCTCCGACAAAACTGGTCGGCCGATCGATGCGCCGTCGGAACACTCGGCCGCCGCATGAACCCGGCTGCTCCACCGTGGATACGCACGTTTTCCCAGGTCAGCTCACATCTCGCGAAGGTGGTTCGGGTACCGCCCAAACGGATTCACGTTTCCCGGCTCACATGTCGTTGGTGGGCCGCCTGGGACTCGAACCCAGAACCCGCGGATTAAAAGTCCGCTGCTCTGCCGATTGAGCTAACAGCCCGCAAAGTCCAACACTACCGCAACGTGGAGGTCGTGCAGGTGGCCCCTCGCGCCGGTGGACGGCCTTGGCCTTTCGGTGAACGCGGCGGTGGCGGTGTCGCGGTTGGCGGTCCACCAACCCGGCAACGTCGATGATGGCCACGCTGTTCGCCGCAGGTGGTTGACCGGTGCGGCTACGGACAGGCCGAGGCAGGCCAGGGTAACGGTGGCGTGGCGCTGCCGGCGGGCGGCGGTGGCGTCGAGATCGAGGATCTGTTGGTCGCCTATTCGCCGGTCTTCTGGTGACGTGCCAGTTGCGGGTTCATCAGGCCTTCGGTGACGACCTCGATCCGAGTGACGGCGCCGGCGCGGTGGGGCCGGCCACGTCCGGTGCCGTCCAAAGGTTGCGCGACGGGTCGTGCCGGTCAAACGGCCTGTGGGGGCGCTGCCGAAGGCCAACTGCCGCAGGTGCGGCCGATGAGGCGGGTGAGGTAGGCGCGCCACGCGGCGGCGGTGAAGCTGTCCAGCGCGAAGGCGCGGTTCCCTGCCTCCGATTTGACCTTCCTGTCGACCGCAGCGTATCCGACGGTGGTGTCGCTCACATCGCGGACCGACGAGCTCAACCGTTCATGAGCAGCAGCATCGTTCCCATGCCGGCACCCATGCCGGCGTAGCTCAGCAGATGCAGCCGATGGCCGGACGTCGTCATCGCGGCACGGTAGAGCCACCACAGCGCACCTATTGCGGTGAGGCCCACGAAGGCGACGTTCACCATGTCCGCCCACACGGGCGTCGCCGTGGGTACCGCACCGGAGGCGGCTCCGCCGTGCGAGTGCCCGGAGCCACCGCCGATCGCCATCTCCGACATGAGAGTCGGCATCGCCGCCAGCATCCAGATCATCGCCAGGTTCTGCGTGATGTGACCCAATACATCGACACGTTCCGATATGCTACGCGCTAACCGGTACGCGGGCAGCAGCGCGAGAGCGAGGATGGCGAAGATGGCGACCTGTGCCCAGGCGACCACGCCGACCACCATCAGCCAGGCCATCAGGATCATCGCAGCGCTCATCACGGCGTGATTGATGTCGACCAGCTCCGCGTCAGAAATCGCCTGGTCACGCGGCACGCCACGGCGACGGATGACGAGATCGCCGACGCAGATCAGCCCGGTCAGCCCGAAGACGATCGTCAGGACGGGAACCCACGGCGTCTCCAGCACGACCCTACCTAGTACCACAGGATCCTCCGGCGAACAACATGACGATCTCAGAGAAGGGCCAGCCTCGATGACCGCCTCAGAAACCGAAACGCCGGCCGCCGCGGAGGCGCCGTCGTCCCCGGCCAGGCCACGGAAGACCAACTGGTTCGCCGCGTTCTGGCGCTGGCACTTCTACGGGTCCGTGCTCGTCATACCCGTGCTGTTCTGCCTCGCCGTCACCGGCATGGTCTACATGTTCCGGGCCGAGGTGGATTCCTTGACCCATCCCGGGGTGCTGCAGGTGCCGGTGGCCGACGGCGCCGAGCGAGCGCCGCTGTCCGCCCAGGAGGCAGCCGTTCGTACGGAGTTCCCGGATCGCCCCGTCCTGTCCGTTCAAGACGGCATCGGCGACCGTGCGACCCTCTTCGTCGCAGGGCTCGAGGACGGCAGCAGCACCAACATCTACGTCGATCCCTACACCGCCACGGTCACCGGCGAGCTCAGTCAGGATCAGCTCGTCTCGACCTGGGCCGAGCGCATCCACGGCGACCTGCTCATCGGCGAGAACGGCATCGGCGACCGCATCGTCGAGCTCGGCGCCTCCTGGGCCATCGTGCTCGCGATCACCGGATTCATCATCTTCTTCCTCGGCCGCCGCGCCCGCAGCGGCGCACAGGCGAAGGGCAAACGCGGCGCCCGGCTCCGCAGCTACCATGCCCTCGTCGGGCTCCCCGTCGGCCTCGGCATCCTGCTGCTCGTGCTCTCCGGCCTGCCCTGGACCGGCGTGTGGGGCACCCAAGCCCAGCAGATCGCCGCCCAGGGGGGCTCCGGGCTCTGGGGCGAGGACCCCGGCGCCGAGTCCACCATCCGGCAGCAGATCGAGGACGCCGACGGCCAGTCCGCTCCGGCCGGATGGGCCTCCGGCAATGCCCCTCAAGGCACCAGCGCCGGTAGCGGCACACCGATCTCGATCGACAAAGCGGTCACCGCAGCTCAGGCACAGGGCGCACCCGAACCGTACCTCATCATGTACCCCGAGGGCGAAGAAGGTGTGTTCAGCGTGATGAGCAGCCAGTGGTACAACGTCGGCAACCCCGCCGAATCCGACGTGAGCAAGGAAACGACCATCCACGTCGACCAGTACAGCGGCGAAGTGGTCGGTGAGTACGGCTACGACGACTACAGTGCCACGGCGAAGGTCGTCTCGCAGGGGATCGCTCTGCACGAAGGACGCCGCCTCGGCACCTTCAACACGATCATGTCCACGCTTTTCTGCCTCGCCGTGATCTTCATGTGCGTCACCGGTCCCATGATGTGGTGGACACGCCGGGGCACGGCCTCCGGCCTGGCCGCACCGCGTGCGAAACTCCCGGTCTGGGGCAACTGGATCTTGCTCGCGACGATGGTCGTACTCGGCGTCTTCCTGCCCCTGTTCGGCCTTTCCCTGCTGGTCATCCTGGCGCTGGACCAGCTCCTCATCCGCAGGCTGCCCGCGCTCAAGTCCTTCTTCGGTACGGTCTGATCTGGACCTTCTCCCCGGCGGGCAGGGGCAATCGACGTGGATTGCCGCCTGCCGGCGGCGAGAAGGTGGCCGTCGAAACTGACAGCCGTCACCGCCCGCCTAGGGCGGTACAGCTCAGTCACCGGCCGAAACTCGCGCACCGGGACCCGTACGGGCTGAACGGGCGAAGCGGAGGTCCGGCGCAAGGCGGCTGGCCGATCACCGACCGACGTTGAACTGGTCGAGCCAGGGCGCGGCGTCACCCGTCGTCGCCCGTTCACCGTCGACGGACGCTTCCGCATCCGTGTCACAGACGATGAGATGAGGCCATGGACTGGACTGTCTTGCTCAACACCACGCTTGTGTGGTCCGCCATCTTCGCCGTTGCCTTCGTCGCGATCCTCGTCGGCGGGATGCTCATCGCGCCGGATTCGATGGTGCACGACTACCCGCCCGCGATCCGGGACCGGTACGGGCCGAAAAGCACCCGCGGCGAACGTGTCGGTCACATCATGTCCGCCCTGATGGGCCTGCTCGTCCTGAGCGTGGCGATCGGCGTGGCGTTGTCGTTGGCATTCGAGCCAGATGCCGACACCGGATTCTGGTCAGGCTTCCTGGTCGGCTGCACACTCGTTGTCCTGCTCAACCTGTTCGACTTGGTGGTATTGGACTGGATCGTGTTCTGCTGGATCCAACCACGCTTCATGGTGCTGCCCGGCACCGAAGGCATGCCCGAATACCGCGATTGGCTCTTCCACCTGCGGGTCCTGGTACCCCGACCCGTACCCTGGCCCCTCCTGCTGATCCCTGCCTACGGCGTAATCGTCGGTGCCGCCACGGTCCTCATCGAAGCGCTCGTATGACTCCCCGTGTCGCCGCTCCAGGAGCACGTCCGCACCTCCTCTTGCCACGGCTGTCTGAGCGGGAAGTCCGCCAGCGCGATTGGGTCACCACCGGTCGGCGTTGTCGTGCGCCAGTACGGGCTGCAGCAGACCTGCCAGGTCCACCCGGTTGGTGACGGGGCGGGGAAAGTCCAGCCGTCGCCACCGCGACGCGGCCGTATCGGCGACATCGACGGTGAACCCGTGCCGGTCCACCCGGACCGGCAGCGGCAGGCGTGCGTCGACGGGCACGGCGAGCCGCCGGCCGAGGAAGACGCCGATGCGTACCGCGTGACGCTCCCGCAGGTCGACCAGCAAATCACGCTCGTCGGGGTGCAGCGGATCCGGCCACGCCTCCATGTAGTCTTCCACGTCGATGTAATGGGTCTTGCCGTCGGCATCCCGCCGCACCAGTTCCGGCTCGATCCGGTACAAGCTCGCGCCCCGGCCGACGTCCAGCAACCCCGGCTCCGGACGGGCCTGCGCGAACTCGGCCAGTGCCGAGCGCTCGGCCTCGCCGTACAGCCGTCCGATCCGGCCGGCGATACCGGCCCGGCCGCGTCCCGGTGCGCCAGCTAGCGGCGGCACGTCGCGGGCCCAGACTGCGGCGGGTACGCGTCCCGGCCCCCACTCCGTCAGTGCCACCGCTAGTTCACTGTCGTCGCGGACGAGTAGCAGCACCTGTCCACAGCAGTCTGCCGCGTGCACGACCGGCCACCACACCGCGTACCCGGCCAGCCGCAGCACGGCCGGCAGCCGACCTTGCAGCAACGTGCGGGTCGTCTCTGCGTCCGACGGCGCCATCCGGTGAAGTCCTTCCCTGGGACAAATCTGCTGCCCCGCCGCCGTTGACGGGACCACGTGCCAACCATCACTTAGGTTAGGGTAGCCTAAGTACCGCTCGGACGTGATCCTGAGAGGCACGCGCCGTGGCGGCCGACGATCCTCGGCCCGGATGGCGGCGATCTGGCCCCGCCCCTGGCCAGCCTTGAGGTTTCAGCACATCTATCACCACGTGGACGGCAAGGATCTGCTGTGTCGGCGCGTCGTCGAGCACGGTCTGAGGCGGTGCTGTTCGCCCCGCAGAGCTGGCACGCCGAGTACGAGACGGATGGACTCGACCACGTCATGGTCACCCGAACACGAGGAACCGGTCCGGATCAGCGGGGCGGATCGGTGGGGTCGGTCCCGCCGACCTCCGCAGTCACCACGACGGCACCGTCCGCCTGCCGTACGCTGAAGAACATGACCGCATCGGCTGGCACCGGGAGTAGCCCGTCGACATCCTGTGCATCCGGCGTCCCGGTCAACTCGGCCACCCGGTAGGTCTTACCGTCCCCGGTCACCGCGTACAACTCGTAGCGCACGCCGTCACGCAGACCGTAGAGGGTCGCGCGCACCGTCCGGCCGTCGATCTCGACCGTGATGGTGGCACCGGCGCTACTGTCCCCGCTGGCAATGATGCCGGCCGGCTGCGGCGCGACCGACTCCGGCCACTGCACCACGACCATGGCCAGGGCCCCGGCCAGCACCAGCACCAGCAGACCACCGATGGACAACTGCCAACGCCGCTGGCGCCGTTTCGTCGCCCCTGGCCGGCCTGGTGGGGCGCTACGGCGGTCCGACCGCGCCGCCGGCCGGCCCCCACCCGGCCCATCTGCTACCGCCGGGCGGTCCGCAGCCGACTGACCGCCGTCCGGATGGTCCGTGTCCAACTCGTCAACGGCAAGTTGGTCGACACCTTGTCGAGGGGCACGCACCGTACCGGCGGCCGTCGGCACCCCGAACTCCGCAACAAGGTCGCGCACATCGGTCTCGCCGAGTAGCCGCAGCGCCGGCACGACCAGTCCGACCTCGTCGCGGGCGGCGCGACAGGCCGGGCAGCCGGCCAGATGCCGCTCCACGGCGGTCAGTTCTCCGTCGTCGAGTTTGCCGATCACGTAGAAGCCCAGCAGCGCACGCAGGTCCGGGTCGCGGCAGGCAGCGTCGTCCATCTCGCATCCGTCCCGTCCGACCTGAACCTGTCCCGGCTCGAGGGCATGGCATTGACACTTCGTCGGCCTGTCCGCCCGCACCAAGACTAGTCGACACGGACGAACGAGCGCAGCAGCGCACCAGCGCGTCAACCTGGCAGACGGCGCGGTCACGATTTGCACGGCCAAGGTCCTACACCCACACGACGGTGGTACGGGCCCGGCGGTTCATCTGATGACCGAACCAACTTCGGCTCCGGGCCCGACGAAAACATCACCCGAGGTGAAATCCCCGGGCGTTCAGCTCCTCGCGAAGGGCCCGCAAGGCGTGGAAGAGCCGGGATTTGACGGTGCCGACCGGGATGCCAAGCGATTCCGCCGCCTCCGCGCCCGATCGATCCCGAAGGTAGACTTCGATCAAGACGCCACGCAGCCGGTCGGGCAGCGACGCGATCGCGGCTCGGACCTCGGCCGCGTCGAGCATTCGGTCGACCGGGTTGTCCGGGTCCGCCTTGTCGTCCACCGGCTGCGTCTGACGAGCAGTCCGCAGGTAGTCGATGGTGAGGTTCCTGGCCACAGTGAACAACCACTGCCGGCGCCACCGGCCGTCATCGGACCGGGCTTGCGGGTGACGCCACGCGCGCAGCAACGTCTCCTGCAGGATGTCCTCCGCGCGGTGCCGGTCGCCGTTGGTCAGCCGCACGACGTAGCCCAACAGCGCTGGAGCCTGGGTCTCGTAGAGCTCCCGCAACGCGTCGTCGTCGGTCAACGGCTGCCCTGATTCCGCAGCACCGGCATCCGCCACGTCGGTCACTCCGGAGATCCGTCCTGCCTCGCCACGGGTCGGCACCCGTCCGTCCTCGGAGACAACGTAGCCGACGGATATCGACGTCGTCGAGACGAGACTGAGCGATTGACCGTTTCTGACCCGTTCGGTAACACTGGCGTGTCATGCCAGTTTCCGCTCCGCTATCCACAGCCGACCCTGGGTGTCTTCACGGGCGGTCCCGTGCACCGTGGGGACGGCTGTCAGCGCACCTCGAACTCGTACAACGAATAGCCGTAGATGCTCGACCGGGACGTGCCGTACATGCGCACATGGCGGGCGACGACCGACGGCACCTTGACGACAAGACTGCCGCCGGTGCCGTTGCTGGTGCTGAACACCGTCGTCCAGTTCACGCCGTCGCGCGAGACCTCCACCCGGTACCCGGTCGCGTACGCGGACTGCCAGGCCAGGCGCACCTCGGTGACAACCCAGTCGTCGCCGAGGTCGACTCGGATCCACTGCGGGTCCTGCCATGCGCTGCCCCACCGGGTGCTTCCGTCGCCGTCGACAGCGAACTTCGCCGCCCAGTGCGAACCCTCCGCGCTGGAAGCGGTGACGGCGGCACCGAGGGCGAGGTTACGGCCGCCGGAATTCGTCCGTCCGCTGGCCGGCTTCGGAGCCTGCGCGGTCGTCCGGACAGGTGCCGGAGCTGGCACGGTCGTCCGAACAGGCGCCAGGGCCGGGGCGGTCGTCCGGACAGCTGCCGGCGGGCCCGCGGCCGTCGGCGTAGGGGCCGACTCGGTCCGGCCGACGCCAGCCGTCGACAGGGCGGCACCCGGTGCTGATCCGGTACCCGGCTGGGTCGCCGAGACGACGGCGTCGGTCCCGGGCGTCGCCAGCGTCGGCACCCGGGCGGTCGTCGCCGGTGGATCCGACTGCGGCTGCTCGGCCACCGCATCGCCGGGGTTGAGAATCTGCGCCGCAGCGCCACTGGCCACGGCCACGATCGCGACGAACGCCGCCGCCACGAGGCCCGCCCGCAGGTTCCGCCGGGAGGGTGGCACGTCCGGCGTCCGCGCCGGCGTCGGGACCCGGATCGGCACCGTAGCATCGGACAGCGACGACACCGTAGGGTCGGACAGCGAGGGCACCGTAGGGTCAGGCGGCAGGGCAGGCATCAGCATCGGTGGTCGGTCGGCAACCGGCAGTCGCAGCGTCGGACCCCAGGTCGTCTGCACCTCAATGGCCGCGGCGAGCGACTCGGCGGCCGGCGCCGGCCCGAGATCGGGCGTCGGTGGATCAGGCAACCGCCAGAGTACGGCCGGCATCACCTGTCCGGCCACCGGCAGTTCGTCGTCAGGCCGGCCGTCCGCATCGTCATCGGGCTCGACCGTCGCAGTCGCGGACTCGGCATCGTCTGGTTCCGCGGCCTCAGTCGGCTCCTCGGCAGCGGCCGAGTCCGCAGCCTCCGCCGAGAGGTCCGGGACCTCAGGAACGTCGTCGGCGTCAGGGGCGGCCGGTCCATCCGGCACCTCGGCGGGGGCCTGCACCGGTCCGTACGCCGGCCCGTCGAGTGTGTCGGCCTGATCGACCGGCACTGGCCGGACGGCCGGTTCCATATCGACCGGCACTGGCCGGACAGGCGGTTCCATGGCGGCCGGCGGATCCATCGGCACGAGGCGGCCTGGCAGACCCCGCAGGGCGATGGCCCGCCTGATGCCGGCCACGACGTCCGGCCGCCCGGTGTGCCTGAGGTCGGCGCCCGCCTGCCCCGGATCACCCGCGAGCGGTGTGGGCCGGCGGGGTCGAGTGTGCCACCGGTCCGCAGCCTCCCCACCCATTGGATGGTCGTTGAGCCGATCAGCGGGCACCGTCACTTCGATACCGAGATAGTTGGCGAGCAGTTGGAGGTTCACCTGGTCGATCTGCTCGACGTCCAACCTGATCAGGCAGCCGCCGTGGGTCCATTCCGGCCGCTGGGTCGCGACCGCCGTGGCGACGAACCACACCCCGGCCGGTATGCCGAACAGTCGAAACGGGCGGGTGGCGTCGGGCCCACGACCGACCACGAGCAGCGGGCCAGGCATCGACGCGGCGGCCGGCGGCGTTTCGTTCCGGTGCTCCGCGTCGTCGTCGGTGCCCCGTTTGGCTCGCAGGTCCAGCGTTGCCCGCGTGCCGTCACCTGCCGGCCGGCCCAGCTGAGCGGGAACCGGCACCGATCCGTCGACCAGTGCCTTCAGCTCGTCGTCCGGAAATGGATACGGACCGGGGACGTGGACCGGACCCGACTCGTCACGGCCGGTCCGCCGGGGCAGCACCGCCGACCAGCCATCGTCGGACGCTGTGCTGATGACCACCGCCTGGACCTGGTCGGCCAGCCGCTGGCAGAACTCGCGCGGCACCGACTCCGCCGAGACCAACAGTATCGGCCGCCCGGCCCATCCACCGTGCGTGGCGACGATCTCACCAAGCTCACCCGGCCCCACCTCACCGGCCTGGGTCACTATCCGATCGCCATCAGCGGATCCGACCAGCACCGTGAACAGCCTCGGGTCGGCACGCCACCAGTCGGGCGTCCCGGTTTCGTCGTCGACGAGCACGATGTCGGGCGCATCGTGGCTCGGTTCTGGACCCAGCCCCAGATCCTTCGCCACCTCCGCCGGGGAGATGACGACCCGCTGCCGGGCCGCGGCGGGCAGCCGGGCCAACAGTTCGTGCAGCACCGACCGGACGTCGTCACCCGGCGACAATCCGGGCACTCCGACCACGATTTCCAGCTGGCCGGGCGTCCATGGGCGTCCCCGCACCGCCGGACCGTGTCGTCCGACGAACGGCGGGCGGACCCACAGCCCACATTGAACGGCCTCGACCACCCATCGCTCGTTCAACCGGTAGGTGGTGGCCTCGGCCGGCACCGGACTGGCCAGTGCCAGGTTGGCGAGCGCCTCAACCGGCCCCACCGGACGGGGTGGCCCGGACGGCGGGAAGACGAGCTGGCGGACCGGCTGCGGCCAGCAGTGCGATGGATCAGCATCGACTGCGATCGACACCAACCGGTCATCGACGGCCAACGTCGGTAAGCCGGTGGCCATCGTGACAGTGCCGTGCCATCGGCCGCACAGCGTCCGGACAAGCTCTCGGCAGACCGCCGCCCCGGAGCCGTACGGCACGACGATCAGGCGGGTACGGAGCCGGACTGGCAGCGCGTCGAGCACTGCCACCACCTCGTCCACATCCGGTGTCGGGTGGCCTGGTCGCCCTACCAACAGGACCGGTCGGTCAACGTCGACCGGTATGGCGTAGGCCAGATCGTCCGGTCCTGGTACGGCCGGATCCGGCCCTTGCGGATAGACCCACACGCCGGCCGGGATCGCCATCTGGACCAGCCCGTGATTGCCACCGGCCGGCAGCGCGTCGATGTCGGCCTCCCAGGCCGGCGTCGGATGTCGCCGCCCGGCGGTGACCGGTGCCGCCGCCGGGCCGAACAGACGGAATCCATCGACGGCGAACAGCGCGGCGCCGGGGACCAGTAGCAGCCGACCGGTCGGGGCCAGCACCTCGGACCCGAGCTGCTCGGCGAGCCCGGCCGCCGGGGCCGGGCCGGCGACGCCGACCGCTCCGGACCCGGCACCGGCCACCGCCAGCAACGCCGAGGTACGGGGTGGAACGGCGATCGGAAGCGCCTCGGCCACCGCTCGCCAGTCTGCCGGTCCGGCGAGCTGCCCCACCACCGTTACGACGCCGGGTACCGCGGGAATCGAGCGGGCCATCTCCGCGATCGTCCCGTCGTCGGAATCCCCGACAATGGCGACGGTGTCGCAGAGCCAACGGAGCGTAGCCGAACCCGATGTCGCGGATCGATTTGTCTGCATATCGTCATCCCTGGTTCCGTCGCCGAACGTGGAGCGGTCTACATCTTCCCGTGCCCGCCCGCAGGCTTCATCAACAAGACGAACCGGCCTGCTCCAAGGTTCACGACCGCGACTGCGATCTTGTCGGGGCAGGCCGGTTCCGCAGACCGGTTCCGCAGACCGGTCGAGGGCTGGTCGAGGGCTGGTCGAGGGCTAGTCGTAGGCGACGAACTCGGCGATCGACCACCAACTGCTGCTGGATCCGGTCTGCACGACCCTGATGTACCGGGCGGCGTGCCGGTCGAACGAGGCCATGGTCAGCTCACTGGTGCCCGGAGCACTGGTCACCGGCCCGGTCCAGGTGACGCCGTCAGTGGACAAATACACCTCGTACTCCCGTGGATGGTCGGCACCGGTGGAGCGCATGGCGATCTGGCTGACCGATCGGACCGTCGACATGTCGACCGTGACAGCCATCCCGCGGGTCATCGGGGCGCCGCTGGTCCACCTCGTACCCGGGTCGCCGTCGAGCATATTCGCCGGGCCGTCCGTGTCACCGGAACGGGACGATCCAACAGTCCAACCGGCCCGGCTCAGCGCCGTACGACTGCCGGGCAGTTGGTACGTCTCGTCGAGGGCAGCGCCAGCGGCCGGGTCGAACTGGGAATAGCCACGGGCATCACACTGACGTCCGGCGTTGATGCAGTGACTGACCAGGGCTTCCAGGACCGGCATCTCCCAAGCGTTGTAGAAGTCGTAGTGGAAGGAGAACCCGCGGCCGCTGGCGAGCTTCACCTGCGACATGTCACCGCTGACCGGGAAGGCCATCTTGAACTCGATCATCGGGACTGCCACCGGGTGGCTGTCCGGGCAGACACCGTCCACCGGATAGACGATGTGGCTGATGTGGTCCGGGGTGTCGAGGTGCCGCCCGTCCCAGCAGCTGGGTGCCTGCATCCTGATGTTCAGCTGGGTGCCTGCCGGGCAGGTCGCCGGGAAGTCGACATTGTCGTAGCTGTCGCCGCATTCCCAGCCCTTCTGGTAGGCGGGCGAGGCGACGAACTGGGCAGCGGTGGTCGTCGGGCTGCCGACCAGGAACCGCAGCCCGACCGGGAACGGACGGACGCTGGTGTAGTCGCGCACTCCGCTCTTGTAGTAGATGACCTGCGGTCCGACCGGCAGTACCGCCGTGTCACCGTTGAACACGGTCGGCATCCAGTAGCCGGACCGATCACCGGGCACACGGCACAGGGTGCCACCGGCCAGCAGCGACTGGGTGGTGCTCGCGGCGTCTGTCGTGGTGTTACCCATGAAGGTGTGGTCGTGCGAGGCCCCGGGCCGGTCCGGAAAGACGATCGGGTCGTCCGGCCTGCTGTGGCTGACCGCGCAGTTGGCCTGGAACTCACGGTGCGCCTTGCGTGGCGGGTTCGCCCGGGAGGGGACCACCCCGATCACCGGGGGATCGACCAGGACGTAGTCACCTGGCTCAGGACTGTGGTCGCCGTGTGAGGTGCCCGGGTCCGCCGTACCCGGGTCCGCCGTACCCGGCTCCGATGTGCCCGGGCCGGGCGTACCCGGGCCCGCCGACGGCGAGTGACCATGGGTGGCGCTGGCCGACACGCCCGGGGTGGCACCGGGGACGATCTGGCCGAACACCTGGAACTCCCACAGCGAATACCCGTACCTGGTCGCCCGGGCGAGGCCGTGCATCCGCACGTACCGTCCTTGCCCGGCGACGTCGAGCCGTTGAACACCGCCGGCACCGTCGGTCGTGCGGTAGATCGGCACCCATGCCGAGCCGTCCGCCGAGACCTGGATCTCGTACGCCGTGGCATGGGCGCGCTGCCAGCGCAGCACCACCTGTTCGACGTTCACTGGACGGCCGAGGTCGACCTGCAGCCATTGGGCGTCGCTGAACGCGCTGGACCACCGGGTGTCGAGATCGCCGTCGACCGCGGCCGACGGCGACCAGTGGCTGCCCTCGGTGGACGACGCGGTCACCGGCTTGCCCTGCGAGATCGGCGTTTCGTCGGCGGCCGCCAGCCGCCAGCCGCCGACGGCGGACCAGGACACCGCAGCGGTTGTGCCGGCCAGGATCGCGGCCACCAGGGAGTACCGCCAGCGTCTGCCGCGACGCTCGGTGGCCGTCGGGACTCGGGGGACATTCCGCCTCCAGATGCAGTCGGGGTCGACGCAGGGACGCGTCCGCTCCGCATTGGAACCCGTCGGCCGGGCAGCGGCCCGGGACTGACGAACCGGTTGAACAAGTCGCGGGGGTTCCCTCGCGAGCGCCCGGATTCCTCCGCCAGCGCCACCAGCTGCGGCACCGCCAGTTAGCTTCGCCGGGCTGACGGCAGCGGGCGACGCCGACGCTGATTGCGGGGCCCCAGAACCAAATCGAATCGGCAGCGGGTCAGCGTGACCCGGGAAGCGCTGGGCGGGCCGTCGGGGATCCCCCGCGCCGGCCCGAACTGGTCAACGAGGTCAGCCACGTCCGTCGGGCGCAGCAACTTCAGAGCGATGGCCACCGTACGCAGGCTGGCCTCCGACTCCCGACATGACGGGCAGCTGGTCAGATGCCTGCGGGTCGACTCGGCCTCGGCATGGTCGAGCCGCCCGAGGACGTAGGTGCCGAGCAGACTCCGCGTCGCCGGGTCATCGCACGGTCCGCCGATCATCCGTCGAGCTGCTCTCTGGGCTGGCCAGTCGTGGTCTTCCTCGCGACCTGGGTCGTGATCGAGGCGCCGGTCGCGTTCACGCCACCGCCCCTGACCCACTCACCTCGTGCACGGCGACGGGCAGGTCCTCGACGGTGAGCAGGGCCAGTTCCTCGTTGCTGACCTCAGCGGCGACCGACAGCCGGGACGCCTGCATGTCGGCCATCCGCTCGAACACCTTCCTGGCCTCCCGGCCGTTGCCGAACGTCCCGTCCTTCGGAATGCGGTCGAAGTACGCCAGCAACGCCGAGGCGGCAGCGGGAGCGAGTTGGTAGTCGTGTCCGGCGCACTGGTTCTCCACGATCGTCACCAGTTCCGCCGGGCTGTAGTTGGCGAATTCGATGGTCCGGCTGAACCGGGACTCCAGCCCCGGGTTCGCGTGCAGAAACCGCTGCATGTCGGCGGAGTAGCCGGCCGCGATCACGACCACCTCCTCCCGGTGGTCCTCCATCAGCTTCACCAGCGTGTCGATGGCCTCCCGGCCGAAGTCCGGTCCGGTGCCACCGCGGCCGTTGCTCAAGGTGTAGGCCTCGTCGATGAACAGCACCCCACCGAGTGCCGAGTTGAATGCCTCGGTGGTCTTGATCGCCGTGCCGCCGATGATCTGCGCGACCAGGTCGGCGCGGGCCACCTCCACCAGATGACCTTTGCGCAGCACTCCGAGCTCGGCCAGGATCCGGCCGTAGAGTCGGGCGATGGTGGTCTTGCCGGTGCCGGGCGAACCGGCAAAGACCAGGTGACGCGCCATCGGTGGGGCGGACAGCCCGGCCTCCTGGCGACGCTTGGACATCTTGTTCAGGTTGACCAACGAGGTCACTTCCTGTTTGACGCCGTGCAGTCCGACCAGCGACTGCAGCTCACGCAACGGGTCGGATCCACGTGCCACCGGCTGGCGTTCTTCCCTCGGTGCCGGGGATGGACCGGCCGCAGCCCCGGTGGCCGCGCCGTAGGCGTCCGGCAGCCGGTTCCGGCTGCTGGTCAACCCGTCGACGGTCAACTGCGCGTCCGGATCGTGCTGCCGCAGGCCGGAGCCCTCGTTGTCCCGCACCTGGCAACCCGTCACCCGCACCACTCCCTGCGTGCGTACGACGATTCCGTCACCGGCGTTCGCGGTGAACTCCGAGTCGACGACGGTCGCGCAGGCCCCCGCTCCGAGGTCCAGTCCGGCGCCTTCCGCATCGTGCACCCGACAGGCCGTCAGGGAGATGGTCGCTCCCGAGCCGACCGTAATCCCCGCCGCGCCCGCTCCGGCGATCTCGGAGTCGGTGAACGACACCACGGCGTCCGCGACCAGGATTCCGGCGGCGGATCCGCCGCGCAGGCTGAGGCCGGTCACCGACGTCTGGGCGCCACCGCCGATCGTCATCCCGGCACTGCCGCACCGCTCGATCGTGACATTCTCGAAGCGCCCCCGTGCGCCATCGACGACCTCGATGGCCGACCCGTCGCAGCCGCGCACCTCCAGCCGGTGCAACAAGGGGTCGGCGCCGCCGTCCAGACGCACGCCGACGCCGGTGCAGTCGCTGATCACCATGCCGGTCAACTCCGGTGTGCTCCGGTCACCGATACTCACCCCGACACCGGCGACGTCGACGACGGAGCAGGCCTCCAGTCGCCCGGCGGATCGCCCGCTGAAGCGAAAGCCGCTGCGCCGGACTCCGCTGACCCGGCAGCGACGCAGCGTCGGCGCGCATCGTTCGCCCAGGAAGACCCCGTCGGCGGCGCTGTCCACCACGCAGTCCTCCAGCACCGACGCGCCGGTGGTGGCGAGGTAGACACCGACACCTCTGGTCTTGCGCACCGTCAATCGGCGTACGGTGGCTTCGGACTGTTGCTCGGCGGCGAGCGCCGGCTTGGTCGTACCGCTGATCTCGGTGTCCTCGATCGAGATGCGGCCGTGGCCGTTGAGGCAGATGCCGTTGCCCTTGGCCTCCCGCACGACGCACGCGCGTACCCGCAGATCGCCGTGCTCCGCGACGACCACACCCGAGGTGCCGAGCTGCTCGACCCGGCAGTCGTCGAGCATGCTGCCGGCCGCCGACGTCACCACCACCCCGGCGCCGGCCTGGTTGGTGACCCGGCTGCCCCGCATGGTCAGCGATCCCTGGTCGCGGACGAAGACCGCCGCCCAGGCGGACGCCGCCAGCTCGCACTCGGTGACGCTCAACTGGCCAGCGGTGACGGCCAGTGCAGGACTGTCACTGTCCGCCGCGATGATCGTCAGCCCGGACAGGGCAGCCGATTCGGCGGCGAGCACCACCGGGATCCCCGACTGTGGGGTGATCCGTACCGTGCCCGGTCCGTCCTGAGCTGCGATAGTGACGATCTTCGTCAGAACCAGGTTCTCGCTGTAGCTGCCCGATTGTACGGTGATCACTGATCCGTCCACGGCAACACGCATCGCCTCACCGAGCGTCCGGTACCCAGATCCCGCCGACTGGCTGACGGTGATCCTGCGCTGGCTCATGCTCGCCCTACCTCCATCTGGCACCCTCAACCCGCCGGCTCAGTTGTCCGGCGCCAGTCTCTCGCCGTTCTCGGCGTCCAACCGGATGAACTCGTTGATCGCGTCGCGGCCCTCGTCGCCGAGGTCGATCAGTCCGTCGGCCACGGTACCGACGCCTTCCAACGTGTCCTTGGCGTTCAACTCGCGTTGTCCGGCGAAGGGCCTGCCGTATTCGTCGTCGCCCCATGGCTCGACCACGGTGGACCGGATGTTGATCACGCGGGCTAGTGCGGCGTCGATTTCCTCACCGATGCCCACCAGTACGCCGAACATCCGCAGCGCGCCGTCCGGATCGATCCGGGTGTCGTCAGCCATCGCCGCGAGCCTTCTGTTCGGCCGCCCGGGCGATCCCGGGCAGATCGATGGCCGACGTCATCAGACCGCTGACGACATCGTTGAGATCTACCTTGCCGGCCGCCAGGTCGCCGAACCTGACTCCGGGCAGTACGTCCCCGCCGGCCATCGTGTCGATCTTGCCGAATGCCTGGGACCGGCCACGCCGGATGACGTCCAGCAGCATCTCGGCGAGCTCGTTCGGCGCCATCGTGCGGTACTTGGTGTTGTTGACCGTGAACCGGATCAGTTCACCGCGGCCGTCGAAGGTCGCGCTGAGTGTCTTGTTCGCGGACTCGACCGTGGTGCTCGCCTCGTTCATCTTGCGCTGGAACTCCGCCAGCTTGCGCTGCTCCTCGGCGAGCAGGGCGAACATCGCTTCCAGTTGACCCGACGCTCGCGTCGGGCCGCCTTCGTCAGCCATCGCGGTCTCCCTTCATGAATTTGCCGAACTCTCGGTCAAGCCCGTTGCGCACTTCCTCCTGGGCCTTCTCGATCCGGGCCTGTCTGCCAAGGACGTTCCAGCCCTCGTCCTGGGTGCCCCAGGCGCTCTGGTCGCCCTGGACCACCTTGCCGACCCGCCGCTGCTGGGTAACGGTGTCGTGCTGCCCGCCGCTCATACCGCCGATACCTGCCATGCCACCCATGCCACCCATGCCACCCATCGGCATCATCGGCATCATCGGCATTCCGCCAGCACCGCCCGCGGGCGGCGGTGCCGACTCGCTGGTCAGGACGGCGCCGGGCACCGGGCTGACCGGGCGGAAGAGCTCGACGTCGGCATCCGGTCCGGATGCCAGCGTCAGCGTCCCCGGGTCGTCGGGCGCCTTCCGACGCAGATCAGCGCGGATGGACGGCTCGTCGACCGATGCCAGCGCCGGTGGGGATGTGCCGCCGATGGCGCGACCGATGTCCTGGTACGCCGCCGCGACGTCATGCAGGACGAGTTGGGCACGCTCGTCGTACGCGCCAGCCGGATCAGGATCGGCCGCGCGCTGCGCCTGAAGCTCACGCACACGTGCCTGGCCGGCCGCGAGGGCATTCGCGGTACGCCGCAACTGTTGCCCGAACTCGCCTTCGTCCAGCGTGTGCAGCAGGTCGCGGGTCCGGCGCAGTGGTTCCCCCAGCCGTGAGGCGGTGACGTCGCCACCTGGCCAGGCGATGCTGGCTCCCTCGCCCCACCAGCAGTCCGCCAATCCGCTCAGCGCCCGTTCGACGGTGGTCGACAGGACACGCAGGCTGCGCCGGGCGTCGTCCAGCAGCCCGGCCCCGCGTTCGACCTCCGCGCACTCGGCCGCCGCGAGCGCCGCAGCGATTTCGTCAAGGGTGGAAGGCCAGCCGGCTGCCGTCTCCCGCATGGTCAGTCACGACCCAACGCTTTGCTGGAGGTCGCCTCGGTGTCGTCCTCACCCCACATGCCGTCCTCCCCGACCAGCCAGGTGTTACGTTCCCGGTCCCGATCCCCCTGCTGGCCCATTCCACCGCCCATCGGGGGCGACATCGGCATCCCCGATCCACCGGCCGGCGTCATCGGCGCCAGCGACATGGCGGAGGACGTCACGGCGGGACCGAGAGTGCCCTCGGTCACCGGCGCCAACTCCAGCGGTGCTGGCTCGTCTCCCTCGTCGCCCCCGTCACCGCCACCGCCGGCACCGCCGGAACCGCCACCCCCGCCCGAACCGCGATTCTCCTCGCCGATCTCGTCAAGCCGGTCGTCGCCGTCGGACTCCGCGCCGGTAAGAAATTCCGAAATGGAGGTGTGGTCGCCGTCCTCTTCGATCAGCTCGTCGAGCACTTCGTCGACGGCTTCCTTGGCCTCCGTCAGCGCTTCCACTCGCGCCTGGCGTTCCGCCTCGGTGCCGCCCTCACCCTCGCCGGCCAGCTCCCTCTCGATCAGCTCGTCAATCGATTCGTCGACCGCTTCCTGTGCCTCCGCGAGCGCGTCGTCGCGGGCCTCCTCCAGCACGTCCGGAATACCGTCGCCGTCCTCGTCCTCGCCGTCCTCGTCCTCGCCGTCCTCGTCCTCGCCGTCCTCGTCCTCGTCGCCCTCGCCGCCGTCCGGACTATCCTGATCGAGCGGATCATTCGAAATAAGATCGTCGATCGCGTCGTCGGCGGCGCGCTTCGCATCCTCCAGTGCGTCCTGACGCGCCCGTTCCTCCTGTTCATCGGACCCGCCGGAGTCGTCTCCCGAACCATCACCCGGGCCACCGATTCCGCCGATTGCCCGGCCGGCCGCTTCCCTGGCTTGATCCAACGCGTCATCGACCGCGTCATCGCCGCTGGAAAGGTCTCGAATCGCATCGTCCACAGCGTCCTGGGCCTGCTCAAGTGCCCGCTCCCGAGCCGCATCCGGCGACACGTCGCCAGCGCTCTCCTCGGCCAAGTCGTCAATGGCCTTCCCGGCGGCCTCCTGGGCGTCCTCCAACGCCTGCTGCCGGGCCTCGTCGACCTCGGGATCACCGGTCGGTTCGCTGCCGAACAGATCTTCGATAGCGGCGTCGGCCGCTTGGCGGGCGTCGTCCAGCGCCTCTTGCCGGGCCTGTTCGGCGGCCGGATTCGACGACGACGTTGGCGGAGGTTCGCCGACGCTGCCACCGATCAGGTCGTCGATCGCGTCGTCTGCTGCCTGGCGGGCATCTTCCAGCGCCTGGTTGCGGGCCTGTTCAACCGGGTCGGGGCTGGTGGAGCTTGACTTGCGGGGGCTGCCAGGCGAACCGCCGGGTGAACCACCCGCACCGCCCGCCGCAGGATTCATCAGGTCGCTGATCGCGTCGTCTGCGGCTTGGCGGGCATCTTCCAGCGCCTGGTTGCGGGCCTGGGTAGCTGGATCCTGACCGGAACCGCCGACTCCGCCGCCCGGGGTCTGCGGGGATTCCGGAGTTTCCGTCGATGGGGTGCCACCGCCCGCAAGATTGTCGATTGCGTCGTTCGCGGCCTCACGCGCGTCCTCCAGCGCCTGCCTGCGCGCCGCCTCGACGTCGTCCTCACCAGCGCCCGGTGTGTCGCCGCCGGCCCCGCCACCCGAGTCTTCGTCCGCTTCCCCAGTCAGATCGTCGATGGCCTGCTGAGCCGCCTCGTTTGCCTCGTCCAGCGCGGCGTCGTAGTCCGGGTCGCCGGTCTTTAGGTCATTGATGGCGTCGTCGACCGCGTCCCTGGCATCGTCGAGGGCATCCTCGCGGACATCATCACCGGTACCCTCGCCCTGGCGCTCGTCCCCACCCTGGCGCTCATCCTCACCGTCGCGCTCATCCTCGCCCTGGCGCTCATCCTCACCGTCGCGCTCATCCTCATCCTGGCGCTCATCCTCGCCCTGGCGCTCATCCTCATCCTGGCGCTCATCCTCGCCCTGGCGCTCATCCTCATCCTGGCGCTCATCCTCGCCCTGGCGCTCATCCTCATCCTGGCGCTCGTCGTTGCTGGTGGTGTCGATCGGCTCAAGCAGCCCGATGTGCAGCTTGGGCATCCGGCCGCCGATGTCACGAAACTCGTCGGACAGATCCATCAGTCGCACCCGGATGTTCGACAGGAACCACTTGCTCGCCGCTCCCGCAGCGGCTCTCTCGGCCCGCGCTATGTCCGCCGCCTTGGCCGCGCCCGAGTCGGGAACCCCGTCGTAAATTTCCTCGACCATCAACCGTGCGTCGGCCTGCAGCGCCCTACGCAGGTCCTGGCCCATCTCCCAGATTCTCCAGTAGGACCCCTTGAAGTTGTAGAGAGCCTGTCGGATGTCGTCCACCTGTTTGTGGTAACGATTGCCGTCCAGAACGTTGTACACGCCTTCGCGGCTCTTACTTTTCAGCGCGGCGACGTGCTCGGTGAAGGCGGTGGCCGCCTCCCCGACGAACACCGGCGAATCACCCGAGGTCAGCTTGTTGACCTGGTCGGTGAGATCCTCCAAGATATCCTCGAGCGCCGTGGTGGACTTCTTGACCGCTTCGGAGGCGTCGCCCCACGGCTTCGACACGTTGAAGCCTGTCCTCTTGATGTCAGAGATATATTCCTCGATGTCATCCATGTCCTGGATTTGCGCGAACGTCTGACCCATGGGTGGGCTCTTCTCATCGAAGGTCCCTACTTCGCCAACGGCCACGACTCACTCCACCCGAATCATCGAGAACATATTTTGATCACCAACGTCCAAGGGCCGCCGGGGTGCCCGTGGGCCCCCGGCGCCATTCGACCCGCTAGCTGTTGAACCGGTTACCGGAACGAATGTCCTGCTGTTGCATGTCGTCGGCCCGGATCTGCAGCTCCTTCGCCAGCTCGTACACGATCGTGTTCATGTCGCCGAAATTCTTCTCGATCCGCGCCGACAGTTCGTTGTAGTTAGCTGCCGCCGGGCCGCTCCAGGTGTCGAGGGCATGCCCGGTCTCCTGTGACAGTTTCTCGATCAACCCCTCAACGGTGCGGTTGACGCCCTGCATCTGGCTGATCCCCTCGAACAGGACGTCGTACTGGTAGCCGATCCTGCCGTTTGCCATGTTCCAGTCCTTATCGTCTCGGTAGCCGTGTTGAACGACTTAAATGTCCCTGAGGATGTCCAGACCGACGGCGCCGATCTGACCCGCGTTGGCGTGGTCCTGGGCGTCGAAGTCCTGCACGGTGCCGTCCACGTTGCCGGCCATCTCCCGCAGGTCGGCGACGATCGTGTTCACCTCGCTGACCCAGGCGTCGCGCGCGTCCAGGAGCGCTCTGATCATGTCCCCTTCGCAGGCGTCGTCCATCAGATCGACGGCATCGTTGAACTTGGCCTTCTCCCGGTCGACGTCGTCGGCCGTCGACCGATGGTCGTTGGCGACCCTGTTGGCCACCGCCGGATCGAGGACGGTGTTCGCATTGCCGGCCATGGTTCCTCTCCCTTCCGTTCGGACGCAGCGTCCCTGTCCAGGACCATGCAACCAGCCGGAAATGGGCAGGCACCGGCTGCGGAAGATCGGTATCGCATTTGGCGGGGATATCCCCCGTCAACCGCCCCAGACCTGGCTCGCCAACGCCGCCGCCGGGTCCAGCGCCGGGCCGGTCGGCAGCAGTTCCAGCAGCTCACCAGGGACGTCGACGGGCTGCACCCCGCCGTACCCCAGCGCCTCGGCACCCGCCGGCGGCAGCGGATACTTGACCCCGAACTCGGAAATCAGGAACATCGCGCCACCGACGGTGCCCGGGGCGTACGGGTTGCGGGCCAGTACCCCGGTCCCCGGGGCGATCATGATGCGGTCCGCGGTGCCGGTCGCGGTCACCGCCCGCGGAGCCGGCAACGCCCCAGCGAGCGCGGTGGCCGGCGCCCGATAGAGCCGCACCGCCACCGTCGCACCGGTCGGGTCGAATCCGACGCAGGGCAACCCACCACCGCCGGCCAGCGGCTGCGGCGGATCCGGCGGATAGCCTTCCACGAAGTCCATGTCGGCCGCGACCGGCGCCGCCGCCAGTTCGTCCGGACGCGCCGGGATCGGCCCCACCGGGCCGTCGGGGTAGGCCTGCCCGATCGCCGGGTCGGCCAATACGAGCGCGGCGGCTGTCCGGCTCAGCCGGACGAGGCCGTCGGCCCGGACCAGGAACTGCTCGTTGGTCTCGCTCATCGGGTTGCGGACCTCGTAGACCTGCCCGACTCTGGTCGCCCGTCCGCCTACCGACGGGCCAGGCTGCCCCCGGCCTCCGACGGCCGGGAAAATCAGATCCCGCCCGGCCGGGATCGGATTCAGCCATGCCGGTGTCGCCAGGACCGGCGCCTCGGCGATGTAGCCGAGCGCCACCGCGCTCGCCACCGTCATCCGATACCGGCGGCCCTGCCAAATCAGGTAGTTGTGTCCATCGGCGGTACGCACCAGGAACCCCTGGTCGTCACGAAGCGGCACCGGATCGGCGAGATCGCCCAGCAGCAGTGTCACCGCCGGTACGCCGGCCGGCGACGGCGGCGGTGCGCAGACCGTCCACGATCCACGGTAGAGCCGGTCCGCGGCCGGCACCGCGTCCGGAGCACCCAGGATGCCGATCGGGGATCCCATCGGCACCCCGGTCAGGGAGTGCCGCGACACCCGGACGATGCCGGCGTCCATGGCTCCGCCGAGGATCAGCCGGGCGGAGGCGTAGTTGAGCACCGGCCGCAGGTGCCCGTCGAGCAGCAGGTAGCGGGCTCCGGACTCCTTGACAGCGATGATCACCCCGGGACGGTTCCAAGAGGTGTCCCCGCCCGGCCGGAAGATTCCGTAGATGCCGAAGCCGCCGGCGATCACCACTGCCAGCAGGATCCCGATCACCAAACCGATCATCGGGCGGCGGTTGGGCGGCTCGTACGGATCCGGCCGGCCCATCATGAGGGCGGCGTTGAGTCGGCCCAGGATGTAGAAGTACGCGTGGACCTGATCCCGCCGTGACTCCATCGCGGATGCCCTTCCGTCAACTCGCCCAGGCGCGCACCATCGGATAGATCCCGAGCACCGCGCCGAGCACCGGGATCAGCGCTACCGCGATGACGATCTCCGCGATGTCCACCGCCCGTCCCCAGTAGGGCCGCAGCCGCCGACCCGGCAGGGTGCCGCCGGCCGTGAGGATGGCACCGGCGACGGCCACGACCGCCGGTGCCAGGACCACCGCTCGGGCCAGGTCGGACCGGTCGGCCGCGAACCGCAGCAGGTCGAACAGCACCAGCGCGATGGCCGGTGTCAGCGTCGCCCAGCGGGCGACCAGGCCGCTCAGGTGTCGGGACCGCATGCCGAACAACGCGGCGAGCACCAGCGCCATGATCATCGGCCACAGCCCACCGGGAGCGAGGAGCACCGCCGCGCCGATCGTCTGTGCGGCACCCACGCCGACGGTCAGCGCGGCGTGGTAGGCCAAGCCGGCGGATCCTCGGTCGACCACCATCCGGTACGGAGCCGGCTCGATGTCCTCCGACAGTTGCTCCGGTCTGCCCGGCAGCAGCGGCAGCGCCAGGCCACCCAGCCGGAAACCGAGTGGCGGCAGCATCAACGCGATCAGCAGGGTCAGCACCAGCCCGCAGGCGGCGGCCTCCTGCGGAGTCACCGGCCCGATCGCGGCCAGCAGCGCGGTCACCGAGCCGGTGGCGACGAAGGCGAGCGCGCCGGTGAACAACAGGAATCCGGCGGCGACCAGCGAGGCGCCGGCAGCCAGCGTGACCAGCACGGCCAGGCAGGCCAGTGCCACCCGGACCGAAGTGCTGGAGTACGGAGCGATCGCCTCGGCACCGAGCCAGCCGGCCATGGCCGCGTAGGCCGCCGCACCGCCGGTCAGCAGGGTGCCGGTCTGCGGATCCGGAACCGCCCGGCTGACCAGCCCGGCGGCGGCGAGCAGCGGCACGGCGAGCAGCGCGGCGACGCCGGCGCGAACTCCGACCGGCCCGTCCAGCCCGAGCACCAGCAGGCCGCCGACGAGGGCAAGCGCGCCGATGGTGAGCAGCATCGCCCGGGTGCGGGGGACCGACCAGCGGTACGGGCTGGTGCGCGACTGTTCCCCGACCCCGTCGACCAGGTCGTCGAAGTCGATCGGCGGCAGTTGCTCGGCCCGTGGCCGGAAGTGCAGCGTCTCGCCGTCGAGCAGGTGCAGCTCGACGGCGGTGCGCTCCTCGTCAAGCGGCGCCCTGCCGAGGCGCTGCACCACCCAACCGTCGTGTTCGGCGCCACGGTCCGCCGCGTCCGGGTCGAGTTGCAGCAGCACGTCCGGTAGCAGGTCGACCAGCGGAGTCTCGCCTGGTAGGGCGAGATCCGCCGTCCGGTCGCCGAGCACGAACCGCAGCCGGACCGGGGCCGCCAGGCGCTGCCGAGTCAGTGGTTCCATATTGAATCAGCAGACATCGATGCTCATTCTTCTGTCCACTGCCGGAAGGGATTCCCTCTTCCGCCTACCCTGATGTACGGAACACTGTTGTACCAGTAAATCTGCCGCCCGTCCGAGTCCGTCTGCGGCTCGCCGTCGATGATGTAGGTCCGATAGGTCCGGGACGGTGGACCCTGATCCTCCTCGTAATCGTAGTCGTCAGGGCTCGGCTCGACCGCCCTGAAGTGTTCCCCGGTTGGCGGTGGCGGCGGGTCCTCGTCTTGGTCTTCGTCTTGGTCTTCGTCTTGGTCCTCGTCTTGGTCCTCGTCTTCGTCTTCGTCCTCGTCCTCGTCCTCGTCGAGCGTGAGGCCGTCGTCCTCGATGTCCTCGATGGTTTCGCCGTCGCGCAGGTCGATGTCTTCGTCGTCGTCCGGACCGAGATCGTCGATCTCAAGATAATCGTCCATGTCGTGGATGTTGTCCGGATCGAACTCGACCGTCACCTCGCCGTCCTCGATCGAGTACGTCTTCTCGTCGCCCAGGTCCTCGTCGTCCCCGGTGTCGTAGCTTTCCTTCATCTTCATCTCGGTCGGAGTGAACTCGGCGTCCTCCATGTCCTCGATCGCCGTCAAGGCGACGGTCGAGGCGGCAGCCACCGCGTCGCCGTTGGACATGTCGACACCTTCGAAAGCGTCAGCGATCCGGTAGAGTCCCGCGTTGATTTCCTCGAACGCCATCCGCAGGTACCTCGCGTGCGTGACGATCGCATCGCGTCGGTCCGCGAACAGGTCCTCCAGCCACTCGGCGACATCGAATTTGCCGGCGTTCGGATCCATCGAGCCCAGGTTGCGGAAAATGCTGTCGTAGTCATCCATGATGGCGCCGATCGACCTGGCGACCCTACGCAACTCGTCCGGCTCGACTCGCGTCTCGGTCATGAACGCCCCTCCTGATATGGTGGGTCTGTCTTCCTACGGGTCTCCGGTCGCCTTGGCCAGCGAAACAGCACCCACGAGACGGTAGGCACGGTGGTCCCGCGCGCAGGTTTGCGCGGCGGAGCACCGGTCCGATCGGAGGGAAACCCCTCACCGAAGGAGACACCCGTGGGCACGGTCCCCTACTCGCGCAAGGCCCGGCGGGCTGGCCCTGTCGCGCCAGCCGAAGAGATCACCCTCCAGGAGCCACCGGTCATTCCCGAACCGGCCGAGCGCGGCATCAGCTCGGTGCTGATGCTGGCCCCGATGGGCATCGCCTCGCTGGCCATGGTGTTGATGTTCCTGCGTCCCAACGCCGGGGCGTTGGCGTACGTCGGAGTGTGCCTCATGGTGCTGGCCGCCGTGACGATGATGATCGTGCCGCTGATCCGCAACGCCGGGCAGCACAAGCACCGACTCAACGGCGAACGCCGCGACTACCTGCGCTATCTCGGCCAGGTACGGCGCAAGGTGCGCAACTCGCTCGTCGAAGAGCGACGAGCCGCCCGATGGTTGCACCCCCACCCGGGGGCGTTGTGGACGATGGCGCTGAGCCAACGGCTCTGGGAACGCCGTACGTCCCACGAGGACTTCGGCGAGGTCCGGGTGGGTCTGGGTGCCCGGCGCTCGATGACCCGGCTGCTCGCGCCGGCCGGCAAGCCGATCAGCGACCTGGAGCCGCTCGCCGCGCACGCGCTGCGCCGGTTCCTCCGCGCCTACGCCACGTTGCAGGATTCCCCGATCGCTCTCTACCTGCGCGGCTTCGCCCGGATCGGGTTCAGGGGCGATCTGCGTACCGTCCGCGCAACCGTCCGCGCGATGCTGGCCCAACTGGCCGTCGCGCACTCGCCACAGGACCTCTGCCTGGTGGTCGCCGGCACCGGGGCCACCTGGGACTGGGCGAAGTGGTTGCCGCACGTCCAGGACGACTCCGTCCCCGACGTGACCGGCACCCGGCGGCGGGTCGTGACCGAACCAGCCGAGATCGACGAGATCCTCGCCGCTCTCGGCGTACCGGACCGGCCGGGCTTCGAACCGGACACTCCGGTCACCGCGCTGGAGCCGCTCGTGGTGCTGGTCCTCGACGGTCCCACCCTGCCGGCCAACCACCGGCTCGGTACGGACGGCTACCGGAATCTGATCACCCTCGACGTCCAGGCCGCTTTCGGTTGGGAACCCCAGCCGCACACGCTGCTGATTCAGGCGGTTGAGGAGCAGCTGAGCGTCGTCTCGTTCGACCACCTGGGCAAGTCGAGCAGCAGCCCGCTGTGCCGCCCGGACCTGATGAGCGTGACGTCCGCCGCGGCGCTGGCCCGCGCCGTCGCCCGGTACCGGGTCGGTCAGGGCGGCGACACCGAGGAACCACTGGCCACCGACTACGACCTGGCCGGGCTGATCCAGCTCGGTGACCTGACCACCTTCGACCCGGCCGAGTACCGGGCGGGCCGTACGGCGGCGCAGCGACTGCGGGTGCCGATCGGGATGACCTCGACCGGCAGCCCGATCGAGCTCGACATCAAGGAGGCCGCCGAAGGCGGAATGGGACCGCACGGCATGTTGATCGGCGCGACCGGCTCCGGCAAGAGCGAACTGCTGCGGACACTGGTGCTGGCCCTGGCCGCCCGGCACACGTCGGAGGAGTTGAACCTGGTTCTGGTCGACTTCAAGGGTGGCGCGGCGTTCCTCGGCTTCGAACGGCTGCCGCACACCTCGGCGGTGATCACCAACCTGTCGGAGGAACTTGAGCTCGTCGATCGGATGCAGGACGCGCTGACCGGTGAGCTGAACCGGCGACAGGAACACCTCCGGGCCAGCGGGTACCCGTCGCGGCGTGACTACGAACGGGCCCGCGCCGACGGTGTCGCGATGGAGCCGATGCCGGCGCTGTTCATCGTCGTCGACGAGTTCAGCGAGATGCTCAGCAGCAAGCCGGAGTTCATCGACGTGTTCGGCATGATCGGCCGACTCGGCCGCAGCCTCGGGGTGCATCTGCTGCTGGCCAGCCAGCGGGTCGACGAGGGGCGCATCCACACCATCGAGTCGCACCTGTCGTACCGGATCGGGCTGCGCACCTTCTCCTCGATGGAGAGCCGCAGCGTGCTCGGCGTGCCGGATGCCTACGAACTGCCGAACGTGCCCGGCAACGGCTACCTGCGGCCCGACACCCAGACGTTGATCAGGTTCAAGGCGGCGTACTGCTCCGGGCCCTGGCGACCGCCGAACCAGCGGCGCCGCACCTCGACGCAGGGTGGTCTGGTCCCGTTCGGCACCGCCCACCTGCGGCCGGAGCAACCGGTCGATCCGCAGCCGGACGACGACGCCGACGGGGAGAAGCCGCCGATCCTGGCCGACATGCTGCTGCAGGTGCTACGGGGGCACGGACCGGCGGCCCACCAGGTGTGGCTGCCGCCGTTGACCGATACGACGACGCTGGAAAAGCTACTTCCCCCGCTGGTCGAGCATCCGACCCTGGGGCTCGCGCCGATCGGCGGCTTCGGCACGGGACAACTCACCGTCCCGGTCGGCCTGATCGACCTGCCGGCACAGCAGCGCCGCGAGTTGCTGCAGGCCAGCCTGGCCGGCAGCACCGGCAACGTCGGCATCGTCGGCGGACCGCAGTCCGGCAAGAGCACGCTGCTGCGGACCCTGATCTGTGCGCTGGCGCTCACCCATACCGCGGCCGAGGTGCAGTTCTACTGCCTCGACTTCGGCGGCGGGGCGATGGCCGCACTGTCGCGCCTGCCCCACGTGGGTGGCGTCGCCAGCCGGCTGGACCGCGACAAGGTCGCCCGCACCGTGCTGGAGATGACCACCCTGCTGGCCCGTCGTGAGATGCTCTTCGCCGAGCACGGGATCGACTCGATGACCAGCTACCGACGGGCCCGGGCCAGCGGCGCGTTTCGCGACGTCGACCCGTACGGTGACGTGTTCCTCGTCGTCGACGGCTGGTACACCGCCCGGCAGGACTTCCAGGACCTGGACGACCGCTTCGGTGAGCTGGCGGCGCGCGGGCTCGGCTTCGGCGTACACCTGCTGGTTTCCGCCGGTCGCTGGTCGGAGATCCGGCCCTGGCTGCGCGACGTGCTCGGCACCCGCTTCGAGCTGCGGCTCGGTGATCCGGTCGAGTCGGAGGTCAACAGCAGGGTCGCGGCGACCGTCCCAGCCATCCCGGGCCGTGGTATCACCACCGACCGCCAGCACTTTCTCACCGCACTGCCGCGCATCGACGGCGACCCGGGCACCGAGGACCTCGCCGAGGCGACCGCGGAGTTGGTCGAGGCGTTGGACGTGCCCACCGCGCCGCGCGCGCCTGCGGTGAAGCTGCTGCCGGACCGGCTGCTCGTCGCCGAACTGCCGGCACCCACCGCACCGTCGCGGGAGGCCGAGATCCGCATCCCGCTCGGCCTCGACGACGTGCGGCTGGCTCCGTTGTGGCATGACTTCGACGCCCACCCGCACCTGCTGATCTTCGGTGACACGGAGACTGGCAAGACCAACCTGTTGCGGCACATCGCCCGGAGTGTCGTCGCGCACCACACGCCGAAGGAGGCACGGGTGGTCTTCGGAGACTCCCGGCGCGAGTTGCACGAGGCGATCCCTCAGGCGAACCAGATCGGCTACTCGATGTCGGCCGAGCGGCTCGCCGCCACCCTGGCCGAGGCCGGCCAGGTGCTCACCTCCCGGCTGCCGGGACCGGAGATCCCGCCGAGCCGGTTGTCCAAGCGGGACTGGTGGACCGGCGGCCGGCTGTTCATCCTGGTCGATGATTTCGAACTCATCGAGGGCGGCCGGGACTCCCCACTCGCCCCATTGCTGCCGCTGCTGCCGCACGGTGCCGAGATCGGCCTCCATCTGATCATCGCCCGGAGCACGTCCGGGGCGGGCCGGTCGATGATGAACCCGGTGCTGCGGCGCGCCTGGGAGCTGGGATCTCCTGCGGTGCTCTTCTCCTGCCCACGCGAGGAGGGCAGCTTCCTCGGCAACGTGCGACCCCGGGTCCTGCCACCGGGCCGTGGCCAGTACATCGACCGCCGACGCACGGTCCGGCTGGTGCAGACCCCCGAGGTGCCGATTCCCGAGACCCCGGCGTCCTGATCGACGGCTCGGTCCACTACGAATCGGCGTGGTCGGCGGTTGGCCGGACGGCGACGGTGGCAGGTCGCCAGCCGCGGGCCCGGCCGGCCGGCAGCAACACCGTGAGCAGCGCCACCAGCCCGATCAACACGACCGACATGCCGGCGGCGAGCGCGGCCACCGTCGGCCCGACCGGGTCGGGCGGCGGCAGATCGGGGTGGCGGGCGCCGTCCACTGGCAGCACCGGACCGCCGGCGCCCTCCTCGGCGAGCGCCGCCGACACGGCCGCCGCCGGATTGACGACTCCCCAGCCGTAGCCGGCATCAGGTAGGCCTACCGCAGGATGGTCGGCGGTCGTCAGCAGCCGGTGTCGTACTTCGGCGGCGGACAGGTCCGGCCGGTACGCCCGGACCAGCGCGGCGACACCCACCACGAACGGCACCGCGTAGCTGGTGCCGCTACCGAGCCAGTGTCCGGGGCCGCCGGGACCGACGCTGACCACCTCGACGCCGGGTGCGGTCAGTCCGAGGTGGGCTCCGGTCTGGGAAAAGGCGGCGAGCGCACCGGTCGAGTCGATCGCACCGACGGCGAGTACGCTCGGCAGCGCCGCCGGGTAGGCGATCTGCTGTCCCTGTCCGGCGCTGTTGGCGGCCGCCGACACCACCACGACGTCGCGCTGTTCGGCGTACTCGATCGCTGAGACGAGGCTCTGCTCCGGCACCGTGGTGCTGGCGGAGATGTTCACGATGTCGGCCCCGCCGTCGACGGCGGTCCGGATGCCCCGCGCCAGCAGCCTGGCCGTGCCGTCGTCCATGCTGTTCGCCACCCGAATCGGCAGGATCCGCACGTCGGGAGCGACTCCGTGGAAGCCGGTGCCGTCAGCCGGAGCGGCACAGATGATCCCGGCGACGAAGGTGCCGTGGCCGAAACAGTCGTCGTCGGCCCGGGGCTGGCCTGGGCTGGTGAGGTCGATGCCGGGCAGCACCCGACCACGCAGCTGCGGGCTGTTCGCCGCCACGCCGGTGTCGACGACGGCGACGGTGATTCCCGCACCACGGGTCAGCGGCCAGACCCGCTCCACCCCCAGCCAGGACTGCGCCCAGGGCACACCGGCTTCCACGCTTTCCGGTGCCGGTAGGCAGTTGTCGCCACGGTCGGGTAACGTCGGCGGTGCGGCCACGGCTGGGACCCCGGCCATCACGGCGGTGATCAGCACGGCGGCAAGTGCCGCGACTGCCCGAATGGGCACTACCGTTGACACGGTCAGTCCGGAGGCGCCGACGGCGGGTGCAGTTGCACCGACGCAGTGACCGCCAGTGATCCGTCGCTGGCGGTGATGCTGAACCGGACGAGACGGTCGATCGGGACCGGGCAGGTGGTGTCCATTTTCTGTGGGCGTCCCACTCCGGTGACGGAGGCCAGCTCCCAGCTGCGCCCGTCGACGTCGGTGACGTAGAGCCGGTACGGCTCGTCGACGGTGAGCCCGGTCATGGTGGCATGCAGTTCAACCTCTGCGCCGCTTGCGGTGACCGTCACGGACAGCGTGGCGCCGGTCGTCCTGTCGGCGGCGTCGGCGACCAGTGTGGTCGGTGCATCGGCACCTGACAGCCGGGCGAGCATCGGCTGGCCGATGGTGACGCCGACGACCAGGGCCAACACGACCGCCAGGCCGGCACCGACCAGCGTCAGCCGTCGCGACCGGCGTCGGTCGCGACCGGGCCGCACCGAGCCACCAGCGGAGCCATTGGGACGGGTACCGCGAGTGCCGCGGGTGCCCGGACCAGCACCCGGCGAGCCGAACTCGGCCACCAGGTCGTCACGATCGGCCGGCGAGAGCAGCGCCAGCATCATCACGGCCTCGCCCACCCGGTCGGACTCCGCCAGGCAGTCGGCGCAGATGGCGAGGTGACGCTCGACCGCACCCACCTCGTCGTCGGGCAGCGCACCGACCTGGAACAGGCCGAGTGCCTCGCGCAGCTGCGGCTCGCCGCACCTGCCGTCAGCCATCCGCAGTCACCTCCATCAACCCGTCACCTGCCTCACCGCCTCACCGCCTCACCGCGGCGCTGCGGTCGCCGGCTCGACCGGCCGCCCCTGCGGCCACTGGGCGTCCAGCCCTTCGCCGGACTCGTCCGGCTGGCGCATGGCCCGTCTCAGCCGGACAACCAGCAGTCCGATTAGGACGATGGATGCCAACAGGATGGCGAGGAAAGCGATCCGTGCCGCCTCGCTGTCGCCCGCCCGGCCCGTCGGACCGCCGTCGGAGATCGACGTCACCTCTTCGGACAGCACCCGGACGACCGCGGCCTCCGGATTGACCATCCCGAAGCCGTAGCGCGGGTCCGGCTCGGCGTCACCCATCGGGTCGGAGGTGACCGTGACCCGGTGGGCGACCTGCGCAGCGGTCAGGCCCGGGTGGGACGCGCGGACCAGGGCCGCGACCCCGGCGACCACGGCGACCGCGTACTCGGTGCCGCTGCCGGTGAACGGCCCGGCCCCGTTGGCGCCAAGGCTCGTCACGTTCACCCCCGGCGCGACGACTTCCACGAAACCCGGCAGGTAGTCCTCAGCCGTCATCCCGTCGACTCCGATGCCACCGACGACGACGGTCTCGTCGGGCACCGCCGCCGCGCCGACGGTCCCCCCGCGCACCGGAGCCCCGGCGACCACGACGATGTCGTGCGACAGCGCGGTCGCCACGGCGTCGGCAACCAGATCGGCAGTGATGTCGACGTGGGAGCCCAACGCGATCACATCGGCACCGGTCGAGACAGCGATCTCGATGGCCGTCGCCTGCGCGACCGGGTCGGGTGCTGTGTCGTCGGTGACTATTCGTACCGGCATCACCATCGACTCGGGTGCGACACCGGTGAAGGTGTCCTCCGCTGTAGCCGGCTCGGCGGCCACCAGACCGGCCATCGCCGTTCCGGTGCCCAGACAGTCGACATCGCCCCGACCGTTACCGGTCGCGATGTTCGCGCCGATCGCCACTCGACCACTCAACTGCGCGCTGTTGCCGTCCACGCCGGAATCGACGATCGCCACGAGCTGGCCGTGTCCCCGGCTGTGCGGCCAGGCCAGGTCAGCGGCTATCCGCACCGTCCCCCAGTCGGAGGGTTCACTCGCGGCGGTCGCCACCACACACTCGGCCTTGTCGACCGGTGGCGGTGGCTCGGTCGGCACTTGCGCCGGGTCGGGTGGTACGCCGGCCAGCGCCGGCCGCTCACCCAGGCCGCCGGACGAGTCCCGACCACTGGACAAGTCCCGATCGCCAGACAAGTCCCGACCGTCAGACGATTCCCGACCGTCAGGCGCGCCCGCGCCGGTGGTCGCCCCCGGATCTGCCGGCTGGTCCGGTGCGGCCGGGTCGGCCGGCCGCACCGGCGAAGTCGTCGGGTTGTCGATCACCGGCGCGGGACTGGGCACCGGTGGCGGTGGCTCCGTCGGCAGCACCCCGTACTGGATGCCGGAGCCGGCGGCGTCCCAGGGCAGCACCAGGTACCAGCCGGCCCGCAGCGAGTCGGGATCGGTCAGCGCATGTCCGTCCGGCTGGCGCCGCCCGGCGTTGAGGTTGTACACCTCGGTGTACCGGGAGCCGTCGCCGAGCAGCCGGGCCGCGATGTCCCGGAGGGTCTCGGGCCTACCCTGGTACGACGCCGCCACCGTGTAGTACGCCACCTGCTCGTCGGCGTGTGCCGACCCCCCGGGCGTGGCGGCCACGAGCAGGATCGCGGCGACCGCCGCCGCGACCCAGCTCGTCACGCGGGGAGCTGCCGCGCCCCCTGGCCGGATCACCTGCTCAGGATCCATCGCTGATCGACGGCGTAGTCCTGCCAGCTCCACTGGGTGACCGGGGTCCCGTTGCTACCGCAGCAGTCGTTTCCGAGGATGTCGAGCACCTTGTCGGAATTGCGGTTGAGGATGCTGTAACTGCCGTCGGCCGTGCGCGTCAGCTTCCACTGCTGGTTGCGGTCGCGGCTGTCCGGCTCGACGAGGACCAGCTTGGCCCGGTCGTCGAGCGACGCGTCCCGGATGCCGAGGGCTTTGTGGTTGAAGGCGTTGGTGATGATCACCCAACCGGTGTCCGGCGCGTCGGTGATGTGCCAGTGCTGGTCTTCGCCCCGGCTATTGCTCCAGAGCTGCACGGTCGCCCCGGAAGTGGTGGTCGTGTCCGGGCCCGGCACCTCCATCACCCGGCCGCTCAGCGCGTTGGTGAACTGATAGCGAACCGTCGGATCCCAGACCTTCGCCGGGGGTGCCTCGGCCTCCTCGGTCTTCGGCGCTTCGGGCTGAAGCGAGGGGGACGGCGACGGCGACGGGCTGGTGGTGGCAGGCTCCGGGCTCGGCGACGGCTGCTCCGGCCCGGACGGGCTCGGTGACGGCGACGGCGACGGCGACGGCGATGGGTTGGGCGTCATCAGCCGTTCGTCGGCCGCGTATCCGTCATGAAAGCCGGCCACCAGGTCGACGAGCTGCGGGATCGCGGCCTGCCGCGGCACGCCACCAGCCGCCCGGACCGCAGTGGTCCCCCACTGGTAGGCGGCGAGTGCCAGCTCGTAGGAACTCGAATCGCTGGCCTTGACGTTGGCCAGTTGGTTGGTCAGGTCGCACATCGCGCTGCCCAAGGCCGGAATCGCGTCCGCCGGCTCCCATACCGACGCCGACGGCGACGGCCGGTACCCGACCCACATGGCTTCGGTGAACTGGGCGATGCCCTGGCCACCGTGGCTGCCCTTGAGGTTCGGGTCGAATCCGGAGACCGCCATCAGCTGGGCGGCGATATGCGCGGCGGACACGTCGTCCGGACACACCTGCCCGGCGGTGAGCACCAGTTCGACGTACTCTTCGGGCACATCGACCTGCGCGCTGGTCGGACCGGCCGAACCGTCCGTCTCCCGCTGGGTCTGCACGTCGGCGAACTGCGGCTGGTCGGCGTACCAGTTGGCGTAGCCGACGACGGTGTCGACGTGCTGCCGGGCGTCGTCCGGCACGCCGTTGGCCTCGATCACCTGGGGCAGCCCGACGCGCTCGGCGGCGACCGCCGCCTCCCACAGGTCACCGTCCACCTCCGCTGCCCGCGCCTGCCCGATGAAGGCGCAGGTCCGGTGCGCCAGGGCGAGTACATTGGCTCGCCCGTCGGCACGCTGGGCCGACTCCCACGGGGCCCAGTCCTGCCACGCTTTGGCGTCCATGCCGGCGAGACCCTCGCCGTACGCGGTTCGGGCGCCGGGCTCGAACTCGGAGACGGCCATCAGCTGGGCGGCGAGCCGGGGACCGGTCAGCGACGGGCAGGAGGTCGTCCCGATGACGATCGCCGCCAGCACGTCCGCCGGCACCGGCTTGCCCTCGATCTTCGTCTCGGCCAGCGCCGGGCCGACCTGCAGACCGGCGGCGACGGCGCAGGCGAGCGCCGCAGTGAATGCCGCCACCGCCTCGACCCGTTGGCGGGTGGACCGCAGCGACCGCCACGACCGCCCGAGCATCGACCGTGATCGGGGCGAGGGCGAGGGCTGATCTGCAGAGTTCGCCGAGGGCTGGGGCACAGGTCTCGATGTCACGGTTGGTTTCCCTCTCCACCGGATGTGCTCAGTGACCGGATGTGCTCTGTGAACGGATCGGGTCTCGGACCGGTTCACGACCCGACGAAGTTTCTCGGGCGACGTCGGTGCTCTGCCGGGCCCTCAGAGGGTGAACCCACGCGAGGTGAGATCCTCACGCAGGGCGCGCAGGGCATAGAAGGTACGGGACTTGACGGTGCCCTCCGGAATGGACAGGCGACGGGCGGCTTCGGTCACCGAGTGCTCCTGGAAGTAGATCTCGATGAGCGCGCTCCGGAGGCGCTCCGGCAGGCGGGCGACTGCCGCCCGCACCTCGCGCCGGTCAAGTAGCCGGTCGATTCCGTCGACCGACCCGTGCCGCTCCTCGACGCGTTCGTCGAGCCGTTCGGTGGACCGGCCCTGGCTCGACCGGATGTGGTCGATGGCGATCCGGCGGGCCACGGTGAACAGCCAGCCGCGGCTCCACTGGCCGTCCACGGCGCGCGCCTCCGGATGCTTCCAGGCCCGCATCAACGTCTCCTGCAGGATGTCTTCGGCCATGGCGCGGTTTCCCACGGTCATCCGCAGCAGGTAGTTCAGCAGGATCGGGCCATGCGTCTCGTAGGCGGTCCTGAGTGCTTCGTCGCGCGTCGGGGCAGGCGACGAACCACTGGAAGGCACGTGCATCGATACCGGATCCACGGCAGTGATAACGAGTTCTGCCGTACCCAAAGTTCACCGCTCGCGGGTGGTATCCCGAAAAGTCATTCAATATCTCGGCATGCTCCGCCAACGCCGGATTCCGAGTCGAACCAGCCCGCCTGCGCGTATCCCGGCCACTCGTAGTGGATCGCACCGCTGATCAGGCCGAGGATGCCGTCCGGGCCGAGGATGCCGTCCGCTGCCAGGGTCCACTCGATTTTCGGATCGAGGTCGACGCCCGCGCCGGCCCACAGCCCACCGGTGGATCCGAGTTCACGCCGCAGGTCGGTGAGGCGACGGGCGACCTGCCCGGCGAGTGCGTCGATGGCCTGGCCCACCTCGGCCAGGTCGACCTGGCTGCCGCCGGTCATCGACAGTCACCGCCGACCAGTGCCACCTCGGATCGCTGGGTGGCCTGGGTCGCCCGCAGGTGACGAGCGATGTCGTGCAGTGCGTCGTCCAGCATCCGGGCGTAGATGTCGAAGCCGGCCAGCAGGTCCTGCAGCCGACCGGCCGGCATGTCGGCCAGGCCGGCCCGGTCGAGGCTCACCAGATGACGGCGGAGTTGGCCCAGTCGCGCGTCGATGTCGGCGGCGGCGTCGAGGCAGCTGTCGGCTGCGTTGCCGGCCGTCGGTTTGTACGGTGTAATCCCGCTCATACTGCCTCCATGCTCAGGGAGAACACCCTGAGAACGGCCGGCAGCCAACCTCGGTTCACGGATCCGCCCACGGCTTGTGGCACCGCACGACCGTCGAACCCAGACGAAGGAGGAGACAGGATGAGACGACGCATCGTGACACGCTGCGGCACGCTTGTCCTGATCGCCCACTGCGCGGTCGTGTTCGCCGGCGCCGCCGCGGCGGCGCCGGCCGACGGGACGATCCCACCACGGAACGTTCCTACCGAGACCGGCAAGTACTACGTGGTCGGTCCGCCCGTCGACGGTCAGCGGGAGTATCTGTTCGCCATCGCGGTCAAGACCCTCGGCGACGGCGGCCGCTACCGCGAGATCTTCGCGCTGAACGAGGGCCGACCACAGCCGGATGGGCGGCAGATGGTCGATGCGACCACGGTGGAGCCGGGCTGGATCCTCATTCTGCCGGCGGACGCCGCCGGTCCGGCCGTCAGGACCGGCGCGTTGCCCGCGCCCGCCGGGTCGACGGCCGCGGCGGACGGGTTGGGTACGCCAGCCGGTGGTTCCGATGGCTGGCTCGGTACCGGGTTGCGGGCCGCTCTGCTCGTGCTCGCCGTGCTCCTCGTGGTCTGGGCATGGGTGGCGCTGGCCGTCCGGCGGCGCCCGCGCCCCGTCGGTGAGCCCGAGCCCGTCGCTGAGCCCGAGCCCGTCGGTGAGCCTGCGTCGCGGCGGCGTGCCACGGCCGACGGCCGGGTCGCCGATCCGGTCATGACGGCGCGACGGCTGGCGGCACCCACGCCGGACCTCGGTACGACCGTCTTGCTGCCGCCCAGCCCACCGAACTCCTTCGATATGCTGATCACCGAGCTGAACTGCGGTGGCCGGCCGGGCTGGGTCCGCCTGGTCGGAGCGCGACCGACCCGCTGGGGCTCTGCGTACGGCTGGCTGCCCGCTGACCGGCCGCCACCTCCGTCGATCGCGGCGCTGATCCTCGGCGAGCGTGACGGGCTGCGGCTGTGGGTCGACCTGAGCCGCGCACCGGACGCGCTGACCATTGTCGGCGACCCGACGTCCGCCCGACAGCACGCGGTGGCGCTGGTGGCCCAGCTCGGCCGGAACACCGACGTCGTCGTCACCGGAGACGCACTCGGCGGAGACGTCCCCGACGTCGCCCGATGGGTACCGGCGGTGGCGGACCTGGACACGGACCGGTCGACCGCCCGGACGCTGGTGGTGGTCTGCTCCGCGGAGGACGCCCCGGCGTTGCGTGAGCGGTCACGGGAGTTGCTACGCAGCGACGGCCGACGCCCCGTGCCGGTGATCGTCGGACCGGCGCCGGCGGCGCGGTGGTCGATCCGGATGGGTGCGGCCGGCAGCGGCGCCCACGGCGACCCCGGTCGGGCGCGTCATGACCAGCCCTGGCCGTCGCCGGCGACCCGTCACTAGCGAGGAACGTTGCGAATCAGTCAGCGACAGACCAGATCGGTGCCCGGTCCGGACTTGCCGCCACCCGTACGGGGCCTGCACGATCTGGTGCTGGTGCACACCTCGGACGGGGATCTCGCCCGCCCGGACGCACCTGACGTCGCGCTCTCCGCCGACCGGGTGGCCGACTACGCGCGGTCCTCGATCACCTCGGGCAGCCACCTACGTCTCCTCGTCGACGACGGTGCCCGCCACGGCGACCTGCTCGGCCGGGTCGCGGACCAGCTCTGTTGCGACATCCTCGCCGCACCGGCCGGCGCGTCGGTCGACCTGCGCCGCGAGCCCGACGGGTCGGTGAGCGAAGCTGTCCCGGTCGACCGGGACAGCGGCGAGGTCGTCAACTGGATCCTGGTGCAGCCGGCCAGTTTGGCGACCACGCTACCCGGCTGGTTCGACCTGGTCGGCGGGCTGGTGCTGCCCCGGACCGGGCTGGCGACCCTGCCACTGCCGGAGGGAGTCGAGCTCGTCGCCGCCGACAACTTCGTGGATCGTCGGGCGGCGGCGGCCCAACTCGGCGGCGGACACCCCGATCTGGTCACCGTCACCGTGGCGACCGGCGACGGCGGGTTCCACCTGCCGCGGTACGAACCTGACGACGCGGCGGTCCAGACCGGCTACGGTGGTCGGGATCTCGCCGCCGCGCTGTCGCCGATCCAGCTGTACGGCGGCGACCTACGCCTGTGGCTACGCTGGCCGGACGACCCAACCGAACGTCACCAGGTCGAGACCGAACTGGCGACACTCGCCGAGACGACCGGCGCCACCGTGTGGGTGCCAGCCACAGGCGGCGAGGCGGTGCTGATACAGGGATGCCGGGACCTCAGTGCGCGGGACCGTCGGGGGAACGTGACGCGGTGGCACGAGTACCGGCCGCCGTACGCCCGGGCGAAGCCACGGTTCGCCACCGACCTCGACGGGCGGCTGGTGCCGGCCACAGGTCCGACGGCCGGCACGGTCGGCGCGGTGACGATGGTCAGCACCCGGCGGCCCGCACCCGCGACGCGGCGGTCTCGCGACGCCGGCCTCAGCGCGGAGAAGGGCAGCGCACTGCTCGACCTGTCCCTGCTGGACGACGGTCGCCTCGCGCTGTGCTACGCCGACGGCAGTCGCCTCGCCGTCGGCGGCGACGTGCTGCGGGCGCTGCTGGCCGGTCTCGGCTGGACCGGGGAGGACCTGGTGCTGCTGACCCCGGTGCCGCCCGATGTCGCCGACGGGCTGTGCGCGCACCTCGCAGCCCTGGAATCCGCACTCCGGATCGAGATCTGGTCGCTGCCGCCGGACGCGTCCGTGGTGGTCCGGCGCGGGCGGGCCTGCGCGGTCGACAAGCGGCGGCAACCGGTTGACTGGCTGCGGGCGGGCAGACCGGGATCCGCACCGGCAGGCAGCCGGTGGTACAGCGACGACGGCTGCCTGCTGCCGGTCCGTGGGGGCACCGGCCCGCCGGGTGCGCCCGCCCCGGCACCGCTGACGGGCGCGCACACCGCCGCCGCACCGCCGCCGCACCGGGTGCTGCCCACGCCGAGCCGGTACCGGGTGGCGGTGTCCAGCCGGTGTGGTGGCGGTGCGCACGGAGTGCGCTGGGTGCCGGAACACCCGCTGGTCAACGCGGAACCGGTGCGGCTGTGGTTGTCCTGCCCGGTTCCGCCCGGCCGTGCTGCCGTCGAGGGGATCCCGACGGCGGGCCTGTTCCTGGTCGGCGATCTCGACGGCACCCGGGTCGCCCGCGCCAACCCGGGTACGTACCTGCTCTGCCTGCAAGTCGGTGTCGGCAGCGCCATCGACCTGAGCCGGGTCGGCGAGGTGCCGAACGAGGTGCGGCACCGTCTCGGCGACGGGGACGACGAGTCGGGCTGGTTCCTGCTGCCGGCTGCCTGGCTCGACCGGGTCCGCCTGCTGGCCGGCTACCAGGTGGACGACGACGGCCGACCGCGGGCACGGACGAAGCTGCCCGGGGCGCCGGTGCTGCTGCGCTGCACCGGTGCCCGGCACGGCGTCGATGGGCTGCCGGACGAGGCGGTGCGCTGGCCTGGCGGCCGACGATCCGGACACGCCTGGGTGATCCTGCCGCAGACGCCGGACGTGCCGGCGGGCGATGTCCTCGATGCGCGACGAAAACGTCCGGCGCTACGCGCCGGTCATCGGCTGGTCCGGGTGCGACTCGACGCCGGTACGGCGATCGACGTCCCGGCCAGCGCCGCCGGCCTGACCGGACTCGGCTCAGTCCGCAGCCGCCTGTCCGAGCTGCTGATGGACGGTGTCGAACTGGTGCTGCCGCCGGCCTCGTTCGACCACGCCCGGGTGGATCAGGTGCTGTACGCCGACGGTGACCGGTGGCGGCGGCGCGACCGGCGGGCCGACGTACCGCTGTCCGCCTTGTTCGAGTCGGACCCCCCGGGACGGACGGTCACCGGGACTGGTGTTCTCCGGCCAGCACCGCCGCCGCCAGCTCCACCCGAGACCGGTAGCCGGTCCGGGTGAACAGCCGCGACAGCCGGCCCTCGACACCCTTCGCGCTGCTCTGGGTGACAGCGGCGAGTTGCCGATTGGTCAGTCCCTCGGCAACCAACGTGGCGAGCAACTGTTCGCCCTCGGCGAGGGCGTCCGCCCGGCCCGGCACCGCGACACCGTGCTCGCGCATCGCCTGCCGCACCCGGGACCGGTGCAGGATCGCTCCGAGATCGTCATAGATGTCGTACGCCTCGGCGAGCAGTTCCGGACGGTGGCCGGTCCACCGGACCGCCCGTTCGAGGGCCCGGGCCAGCTCAAAGGGCCGGCCCAGGTCCCGGGCGAGTCCCGTCACCTCCGTGATCCGGGCCGGGTCGCGGCCGGCGACGAGACCGGCGCTGGCCGCTCGCAGCGCCGCAGCGGTGCCGCCCAGCACGGCCGCGACCGCGCCGGCGCGATCCGCCGCCGCCAGGGCGCCCGGCCGGTCACCGCGCAGCGCCGCCAGCTCCGCGGTGACCATCCACAGTTCGTCCGTGCCGACCAGTGCCCCGCAGCGGGCTGCGGCGGCGAGGGCCTCCTCGGCGATTCTGCCGGCTGCGGAGGCGTCGCCGAGGGCCAGCTCCACGTCGACCGCCGCAGTTGCCATCAGGTACGGCAGGGAAATGCGACGGATCCGGGCCGCGTCGAGCATCGCGCGGGCCCGCATCGGCCAACCCTGGCCGAGCAGCACCTCCGCTCCGGCCCGGTGCACCAGCACCACAGCCGGCCAGCGACCGGCCGCCAGGCCAGCGGCGATGCTGACCTGCGCCGCGTCGAGCGCTTCGGGCCACCGCCCATGCTGCCAGTCGGACAGGCAACGCTCGGGCGCCGGCAGGTCGGCCCGACCGAGGCCGGCCGCCACGAGCACCGCGTCGGCGGCTGTCGGATCGCCGGCGGCGACCGCGAAACGGTACCGGCCGAGAGCGGCGGTCACCTGCCGGCGGCGGGAACCCGGCAGAGGCGCCGATCCGGGCGCGGACGGACCCAGCTGCGTGGCCGGAGGTGGTGGACCGCCGGACGGCGCCGGGTGGATCGGCGAACGCAGCGTCGCGGTCCGGCCGCTCACCGCCGCTACCTGGGCGGTGACCATGTCGGTCAGCGGATCCAGCTGGCCGGGGCCGACGACCGCCGGTGCTGCGGATGGTCCGGCGGGCCCGGGGTCGGGCCCGGTGGCACCGAGCAGATCGGCTGCTTCCCCCCAGCGGTCCAGCAAGCCGAGGGCCGCGGCCCGGGTCACCGGGACAGGCGACAGGCCCCCCGGACGCCAGGGTTCGCCAGCCGCGACGGCCAGCACCGACCCGGGATCGTCAGCCCCGCTGATGCGGACCAGTTCGAGCAGTTCAGCTTCCTGACGGGCCGCTGTGGACAGCTGGCCGATCTGGTCGCCGAGCAGTCGGCTCAACTGCGTTTGCGCCGCCGCGTGCCGGCCGTTGTCCAGGGCTGCGCCAGCGCCGGCGAGCAACGCTTCCGACCGGTCCTGCCACGCCGCGCTGAGTGCGGCGGCGGCAGCCCACCAGCGGGCGGCCGACGACGGGCGGGCGGCCTCGGCTGCCTGTGCACGCTCCCGCAACAAGTCCGTCGCCCGGTGCCGGTCGACCAGGCGCCCGGCGATGGTGATCTGGTCGGGCAGGAAGTCGGGATCGGCGCAGGCCGCTTCGCCGGACCAGATCGCCTCGACCGCCACCTGGGCCACCCGCTGCCGCTCGTAGGGCCCCAGGCAGGCGGTGAGCGCCACCGTCACCGCAGGCACCGTGATCCGCCAACCACGAGGGCGCTCGCTCGCGACGCCCCCCGCACCTAAGGCGGCCAGATCGTCATCCACCTCGGCCGACGTACGGCCGGTCGCTCGGACTGCCAGTGACGGTACGACCGAGCCCAACGGCTGCAGCACCGCTAGTGCCCGGGCGGTGGCGAAGGCACCGGCGCCCAGCCTGCGTACCGGATCCAGCAGAGAGTGGTCGGCGGGTATCCGCGGGGTGGCCACCGGGTCGATCAGGTAGGCCCGTCGATCCAGTACCCGCACGGCCGGCGAACCCTGGTAGCCGTACGCCGCAGCGAGCAACGCGGCCGGCCGGCCACGACTGAGCCGGCGCAGCGCGTCGCGCAACGCGCCGTGTGGCGTCGCGTTCAGGATCTCGGCTGCCCGCGCGTCGGACTCGGCCCGGGTGAATGGACGTATCGGGACGATTCGTGCCCGTCCGGCGGCACGGAGCCGGTCGAACGCGGCCGACACCGCCTCGGCGACCGCGGTGTCGGACCCGGAACACATCGCGGCTACGCAGCGCGTCTGACTCACGTCGGTGCCGTGCAGGGCAGCCAGCAGGGCAGCGGCCGACTGCGGGTCGGCCCACTGGGCGTCGTCGACGAAGACGGTCAGCCCGCGGTGGCGGCGCAGCGCCCGGACGAGCGTTGCCGTCGACGGTTCCAGGGTGCCCCGGCCCCGGCCGGCGGCAAGTCGGGCGGGCAGCGGCGCGAGGCCGGCAAGCACGCGCCCAGCCAGATACCAGGGCTCATCGCGGTCCTCGATGGACAAACACAGGTCCAGGACCGGCTCTCCGGCCGCCTCGGCAGCCGCGCGCCGGGCGCGCAGGGCGCTCGTACGCCCGATCCCGGGCGGGCCGACGAGCAGGGTGAGCCCGGCGGCGGTGGATGCTGCCGGCCCCGCCGGTCCGGGTAGCGGGACAGCGACCGGTACTGCGGTGGCCGTCATCAGGCGTCTCCCGTCGGTTCAGGACGCGAGGTCCAGGGTGTCGGAGGTGATGCTCGCCGCCGCCAGCTCGACCCGTGACCGGCAGCCCGTCCGGGTGAACAGGCGGGTCAGGTAGTTCTCGACGGTCTTTTCGCTCAGCCGGATCTGGACGGCGATCTGGCGATTGGTGCACCCGCACCGGACCAGTTCGATGATCTGCGTCTCGACCGGGCTCAACCCGGTCCGGGGCGCACGGCTGCGTGGGCGGCGTACGCCCCGGGCACGCATCGCGTCGGCGGCGGCGGCGCGCAGCCACGGCGCGCCGATTTCCGCTGCGGTCTCCAGCGCTTCGAGCAGCCGCTGGAGCGGATCGTCGGCGACCCGGCCGAGGTCCAGGACGGCGTAACCAAGCTCGACGCGGTCGTTTCGGGACCGGATCGAGCCGATCGCCTCAGCCACGGCGGACGGATCGGCCGTCGTCAACGCGCACACCAGCCGGGCGGTACCGCGATCGAGGAGGCTGCCGTCGTCCGGTCGGCCGTCCACGAAGTCCGCCTCGACCAACCGGGAGATCTCGGCACCCCGGGTGGCCAGGCCGAACCGGGCGGCGAGTCCGGCCGCCCGGACGAGCAGACGGTCGACGCCGATCCGGCTGCCGTACCGTAGCTGCCGTCGGCAGGCTCGGTGGGCCGCGTCGAGCCGCCGGTCGGCCTCGGCCGCGGTGCCGGGCTCACCCGCCGGGCCGTTCGCCACCCACCAGCGCAGCGCAGCGTAGGGTGGTTCGTCGGGTACCGAAGCCAGCCAGGCCGCCGCCTGCCCGCCGTGGCCTTGCAGAGCCAGCGACTCGGCTGCCCAGAGCCGGGCCAGCCGGCGCGGCACGCATGCCTGACCGCCGGTCAGCCCAACCTGCCGCGCAGCGGACACGACACCTGGCAGGTCGCCCCGGGCCCGGCTGACCAGCATGCGGTGGTACGCGGCGAGTGGTCCGTCGCTCGGCACCCGGTATCGACCGGCGCCCAGAATCAGCCGTAGCACCTGGGCCAGGTCGCCTGCCGCGCCAGCGATGAGCAGTTGGTCGGTGTCGAGCGGCCGACCGGCGTCGAACGGCGGACGGGCGTCGTCGTGGTCGACCGCCGGGAGGTCGCCGGTGCCGCACGCCCACCCCACGAGCGCGAACTCGGCATCGGTGACCAGCGGCGATGCCACGTTCGCCGAGGCGCCCGCCGGCAGGCTGGCAGCGGCGGGGGTCGCGGTGAGCCACCGGTCCACCATGGCCGGAATCGCCCAGCCGTCGGGCAGCGGACGGAGTACGCCAGCGACCGGCACTCCGGTGTGCAGTGCGGCGAGCACCCCGGCCGCCGCGAGGTCTGCGTGGTCCGCGCCGGCCGGCACCGCCCGTACCACCTCGCCGAGACGTGCGAACTGGCCGGTGCGTGCCAACAGGCGCAGCAGCCGGGCGAGGATGTCCTCGCGGGCCGGCCCGCCACCACAGTGCCGCAGCGCGGCGGCCATCCAGTCGGCCGCCCGGTCCGGCTCCCGGTCCATCGCTTCGGCCGCCGTGGCTACCAGCGCGAGCGCGGTCCGGCGGTCGGTCGGCAGGGTGACGCCGGCCGACGTGACGTGGTCGGCGAGAGTCGCCCGGTCCGCCGGCACGCCGGATCCGGACCGGCGGAGCATCGCCGCCGCGTACGCCCGGTGCAGTCGGGTCACCGCTGCGGCACCGGCGTCGGCGACCAACCTGGCGGCGAGCGCCGGGCACCTCGGGCTGATCACGTCGTCCGGCCGCACCACCAGCACCCCGTCGGCGACCAGCCCGTCGAGAACCCGGCCGACGCCGTCGATCCGGCCAAGCGTCGCGTCCGCGAACAGCGGCAAATCACCGACGTGAAATCGGGTGACGGCGGCCATCGTGGCCAGGCGTACGGCCGCGCCGCCGCGCCGGCGCGCCGCCGCCACCAGTGGATGTTGGGACGCCAGGCTGATCGATGGCTGCGGATTCAGCAGGCACAGATGGTCGCCGACGATGCCGAGCTGACCGGTACGGACCAGCTCGGCGGTGGTCTGGAGCACTGTCGCGGGATTGCCGGCCAACGGACCGAGGGCGGCATCGAGGACCACCGGTACGGCATCGTCGACCGGTGCGCCGTGTCGGCGGGTGAGCATCTGCCGGACCGCCGCGGTGTCCAGCGGAGGCAGATCGACGACCACGCCGGCGAGGGCTGCCAGGCGGCCGGTGGCGACCCGGCTGGCCGCCACCACCAAACAGTTGTCGCGCACGGCCGCCGCCAGCGCCGCAACGAGCCAGGGTGCGTCGTCGGCGTCGTCGGCGATCAGCACCGTCGGCGCGTTCCGGCCGATCAGCCCGAACGCGGCGGAGGTCTCCTGGGCGAGCAGGGCCGGTCGGCCGGGTACCGGAGGACCGGCGTCCGCACAGAGCGCACCGATGGCGCTCAGCGGTCCGGCCAGCAGCGGGTTGGCGAGTTGCCCGTACTGGTCGCGCAGCACGTCGCGCAGCGCGGCGAACCCGTCGAGCGTGCTTCCCGGTGCCGCCGGCGGCGGCACCCGCAGCACGGTGACGCCAGCGGACCGCCAGGCATCGCCGGCCACGGTCAACAAGGCGGTCCGTCCGCTGCCCGTCGCCCCGGTCACCAGCGCGAACCGCCCGCCCGCCGATGCCTGCCGGCATGCTTCGTCGAGGGCATCGAGCTGTGTCCGGCGGCCGGCCAGCACCTGCTTGCGCTGCATCTAGGCCTCCGCTGCGGGTCGCGCGGCATCGGCGAAGTCGGTGGCGTCCTGCCGGATCATCAGCAGGATCTCGCCAGCGGTGGCCAACGACCGGAGATAGCCGTCCTCGTCGCCGGTTTCCAGCCAGACGGTCTGGCCGGCGGCCCGGTCTGGTCGCGGCCGGTCAGCGAAGTGGGCGTCGACGAGGATCAGCGGTACGTCCACCGACCACGATGATGGCGCCTGCGTCGGCTCCGGCTCATCGAGAAAGGCCCGCTCGTCGTCCGGTGCCAGGCCGCTGGGGCCGTACGCGGCGAGCACCCGCTGCTGCAGCCGGGCGCGGATCTGTCCAGCGTGCCCCACCCGGGCCAGCTGGCGTAGCTCCCCGGGGACCTTGAGGTACCCGTCGATCAGCAGGTCGAGCAGCAGTTCGGGTTCGTCCGCGACGACGTGGCACCCGCCGGCGGCGTACACCATCCGGTAGCGCCGCTGCGGGTAGTTGTCCGGCTCGGGCACGGTTGCTCACCTCCGCGCGGCCGGGTCCGGTGAACCGGTCGCGCCTCTGGAACGGAATCCGGGCACGTTCCGTTCACCGCGACCGCTAGTCGGAGGTCTGCCCGTCGCGGATCCGATGGGCCGTCGCGTCGACCCAGGCCAGAACCTCCTGGATCCGGTACGGCGAGACGGTAAGGCTGTCGTTCACACTGTTGTCGAACGTGACCGACCGCCAGATCCCGCCGTCGACCATCAGACCGGTGCCGTCGGCGCTCGGCATGAGTCCGTTGCCCAGCACGGGGAAGATCATCGTCAGCCGGTGCCGATTCCGCAGACGATGCACGGTCGGGTCGAAGGCCGCCGTGAGGAACAGTGCCCTGCGGGCCAGCCACGGGTCTGACGACAGCAGATCGGCCAGGCCCGCCACCTGCTGCTCGGACAGCCCACCGAACCGGCCAGGGCCGAGCACGACCAGGCTGCGCCCCATCCGCGCCGCAGCATCAGCCAGCTCGTGCGCCCATGTCGGAGCGCCGCCGTCCCCGAACCACCACAGGCCGGTTGCGGCCTGCGCCGGCGGAGCCAGCCACTGGGCGCTGTCACGGTGCTGCAGTTCGGCAGGAATCGTGATGGCATCCTGGTACTGCCAGCGAACGATGTCGGCCATCGCGTCGTAGTGCTGCCTGGCCTCTGCGGTGGACATGTGCCGCTTGCCGTGGGAGCGCACCTCGACGACGAAGTGCGGGACCAGCAGCATCCCGGCACCGAGGTCCGGCCCCGGCACCGTGCCGAGCCCAGCCATGACCTCGATCTGTCGGACACGCGGGGCGGAGGCGTCCAACGCGCTGGTGACGAATTCGTCGACCGTGACCCGGCCCAACCTGCCGAAGCCGATGTCGACGCTGCCGAGGTCGAAGCGGTGGCCCGGTGGCGCGCCACGTCGGTACTCGTAGTCCGGCACCCGAGCCCGGAAGGTTTCCCGGACGATGGTCCTGATCGCGGCGGCATCGGCCGCGAGGTACTCGCGCACGTGTTCCGGCATCGCCGGCAGGGCGTCCTGGAACGACGCCAGGCGGGACAGCAGCGCGGCGTGGGCCTTGATGAGCCGGCCGGGGTCGACGGTTGCCTGCAGCGCGGCGGCGGCGGTGGCATAGACGAGTGTCAGGTACCCGCTGACGATCCGGGCCTGCCGGCGGACCTCGGGGCTGATCAGATGTGGATCCACGGCCGGGGTGGTCATACCCGGGGGCAGTCGTCTCTGTTGGAGGGTTGTCACGAACCGCGCGGCGGCCCATTCACCGAGCGTGATGCCGTCGCTCAGATGGTCCCTGGTGTAGTAGCCCACTGACTGGTCGCGCCAGACGTTGTTCCGGGTGAACTCGACGAACTCCGCGAGACCGGAATAGATCGCGCCGAAGGTGAAATGGAAGTGGTTGCCCGGGCCGTCCCCGATCGGCCGCGGTCCCACCCGTGCCTTACGCCCCAGCTCCGTGAAGACCAACTGTTCGGTCGAGGCGTACAGGTTTGGCAGCGCGATCGTCGGGCCCGAGCCGGGCTCCCCCGGGATCTGCCCGGCCGCCGCCGCCATCCGCTCGAACGCCGCGAAGACCACATCGGGATCGTTGCGTCCCACCTCGTGCGGATGCACCCGGAGCACCGACGAGACCCGCTCGATCATGCCGAGATTCACCGACCGCACTCGGTGGTCGTCGTTGTCATCGTCTTCGAGCGCGTCCTCCTCGGTGCGGTAGTACCGGCCGCCGGACTCGTAGAACGTCTTGGTCTCCACCACGATCCGAAACGATCCGTCCGCCGCGTCGGCCAGCGAACGCCCGCGAACCGATTCCGGGTCGGTGCCGTCGGAGAAGAACAACAGGACCGTCTCCTCCTCCTCGACCCCGCCGCCGAGCCGCATGCCGTCCGCGCCGGAGTCGGTCGAACGCAGTCCGTCGAAGTCGACGTCTTGACCGATCTCCTCCCGCGTCATGTCGTTCAACGTGTCCCAGCCCTCGCCCGCGCTGTCGCCGACGAACAGCACCCAGGAACGCCCGGCCCCGGCCGCGCCCGCTGGACGGGTGACCAGCTGCGGATCGGAGCGCTGCCCGTGCGAGGACGGCCCGACCGCAACGTCCTCGAAGGGGATGTAGAGGTCGTCGCGGGGGGCCAGCACCGTGCCGCCACGCGCGGTCGCGTACCGCTGCGCGAACCCGTCGTCGAGTTCGCCGGTCCGGCAGGCCAGCAGGGCCACGTCCGGTGGTAGGTCTGCGGTCACCGTCGCCAGCTGCTCGGCCGTCAGCAGCACCTCTACGGAGAACATGCCGATGCGGGTCAGCGCCCGGACGAATTCGCCGTCGCCGTGCACCACCACCGCGGGCAGTTCGCCGGGCGGCAGCCAGCTGCGGCCTCGTGGCTCTGCCGGACCGGCCGGTTGCGGCCCGCTCGCCCCGCGCGACACCTGTTCCCAGTCAGCGGGTGACAGCAGCGCCAGCACCGGCCGGCCGGAGACTACGTCGCGCCGCATCACCAAAGGCTTCCCGTCAGCCAGGAAACCACCATCGCCGTCGGGTGCGAGGTCGCGGACCGGCCCTGCCGAAAAGGCTTCGAAGGGCTCGACGTCGAACTGGTCGGCGGCACTCGCGGCGTCGGGCGACCACCGGGCGTCGGGCCGCAGAAGCTCATCGAGCTGGTCGGGTGACAGCTGTTGGAAGGTCTCTGCCAGCAGCTGTCGGGTCAGGTTACCGATCCCGTGCTCCCGCGCGGCGGAAAGGCCGACGGCGAACAGTGTCTGCCGGGCCTGCCGCGGGTCGGGCAGCAGGGCATCGTCCATACCCAGCTGGTTGGCGAGGGCGGAGAGCGCGGCGACGAGCGCGGTGTGATCGGTGACCGCCGGGTCGACACCCGCCGCGTCCAGCAGCGCGTCGACCACGTGGTGTGCGGTGAACGAGGCGCCCGGCCGCTCGACGGCGAACGTCGTCGGGTCCAGAACCCGCCTGTCGCCGAACGCGGCGCGGAAAAGCCCGCGGTCCTGCTCGGTGATGTCATGAATGGACTCGATCCCGACGTCCGGCAACTCTGCCGGGCGTGGCTGTGGCCGATGGACGCGTACGTCGCCGGCCGTCGGCGGGACCCCACCCGCGACCTGGATGATCCTGACGGTCTCCAGCGCCTCCCACCACAGCTGCCACGGGGTGTCCCGCGACGGCGATCCGATGACCACTCGAGGATCACCGTCCTCGATCTGCGGCTCGCCGTCGAGCGCTCCGACCCAGAGTCGCTCACCGACCACCCGGAACTCCATCATGGGCAGCCTGAATCTTCGACCACCACGGTAACGGAACGGGACGGCACCATCCGGCGCGACCGGGACGGCTGTGGGGTGCACCCGGTAGAAGGCGGCGAACGGATGCATCGTGCCATGGAATGTCGGGCCGAATGCCACAAAGTGATCGACCAGCGGGCCGTCCGGATCGACCAGGTCCACGCCGAGCAGCAGGCGGTGGGAATCGCCGAGCAGCCGGGCGAGACCCACCGCCTGCTCGGCCGACGCCCAGCGCCCGGTCGTCGCACCGTCGGTGGTCAACTCCACCAGCGCACCGGTCGGGAGGTGATCCCGCAGCTCGGCCAGGACCCGATCTGCCTGCGCCGGGTCGGCCACGTGCACGACCACCAGCGGGTCCAGCGGCGGGGGCAGTCGATGCGGCGGCTCGGCCGACGATCCCGCCGGACGGATGAAGATCCCCGCCGGGCCGAGGCTGACCAGCTCGTACCCGTCGATTGGCGGCAGCTGCCCGCGCGGCTCCGAGCTCCAGTCACGCACCGATCCACCGGCTTCGAACTCGGCCTGCAGGTGCAGCGCCGACGCCTCCACCGGACGGGCAAGATACTCGAAGTCCAATTCTCTCTGCGTACGGTGCCACTTCGCATCGCCGGCCCGCAGACGTCGATGGACCCGGCTGCCAGCCGGCGCCGAGTCGGGATCGGCCTTCGCCCGCCCGGCGTCCTCCATCTCGGCCGACGGATCGATCGCGTACCCGCCGTTGGCGGTTTCCACTACCTGCCGCAGGGCGAGCGCCGGTAGCTCGCCACCCGGCTGTCCGGATTGCGCCAGCAGGTGACGGACGGCCCCGTTCCCGATCGCTGCGCGACTCGATGGCGAAAAGAGATTCCGCCGGAGCGAACCGGTGTCCGAATCGGTGTCCGGACCGTGACCGGTGTCGAGCGTGGCGAGGTAGGCGGCGGCCCGCTGCTCGAGATGCAGCATCTCGTGTATGACCGTGCCGAGGATGTCGTCGACCGGGCGGTCGATGGACAGCGACAGATGCCAGTCGTAGCCACGGAAGGCGCCCCAGGCGTGTGCGTCGTCTGCGGTGCGCTCCACGAAGGAGATGGAAGTCGGCGGTGGCAGACCGATCCGTTGGGCGATCAGGATCACAATCTGGTGCCAGGCGTTCATCCGTTCGGCCTGCCGCTGCTGGTCGTCCGGGTCGGTGGCACGGTCCAGGAACCGGTACCAGGCGCGCGCCGTGGCGCGGACCTCGGCGAGAACCGCCGGGTCCGCGAGCCGGAAGAACCGGCTCTCCCGCGCGGCTGTCAGACCGAGCAGAGCGTCGTGTGCCTCCAGGAAGGCGCTGGTGTCCGTCGCGTCGAAGACGTCGACCCCGAGCCGCCGCGACCCGGTGGTGATCTCCTGTGCCGGCCCATGCCGGACCTGCCAACCGGCCCGGAGCAGGTCGGCCACCAGCCAGCCCAGGCCCGCATGGCGCAACGCCTCGTCCAGTGGCAGCGGCCGCAGCGCCCGCAGCACCGTGCCGTCCTCGTCGAGCTGGGCCCGGACCAGCACACTCTGGCCGTTGACGGTGGCCAGGTGCACTCCGTAGCCCGGGAGCAGGAAGTCGTCGCGGACCCGTTGGCCGTCCGCGACGATCCGCTGGACGAACTCCCACGCCTTGTCGCGCGGTGTCCGCCAGCCCACCGCCCGCTCCACCCAGTGCCTCGCCCGATCCCACCGGCCCGCCACCGAGGTCCAGCCGACTTTGCGGGCGGTACGGTAGAAGTGCCGGATCTCGGCGGGGGGCAACGGGTCACCGGTCCAGGTCACGACCCCGGCCCCGGCGACGCCGCGGCTGAGCTGATAGATCGTCGCGCCCGTCCCCGGGTCGACGATCTCGAACATGTCCGGGGTGGCCAGCCGGCCCGCGACGCGCCTGGTCTGGCCGTCAGCCAGCGTCTCCGAGACCACGGTCAGCGGCGTGCCATCCGGAGCCGTGGGCGACCACTGCGGATCGTCGCTGGTCCACGGTGCTCCGAGCGACGACTCGGTCGCTGCCGACGACGACGAGTCGGATTCCGGCCTGGTCGCGTCACGGTCCATCGCATCGGCGATCGATACACCCGGCCCGCCCGCTCGACGGTCCAGCCCGGCCAGGTCGGCTCGGATTCCGGCGAGTTCCACCGGCTCCTCGGTCACCGGCACCAGCAGCACCGGAGTCGAACTGTCCGCGCCAACGTCCCGGCGGACGGCGTCGGCGAGCTGCACGAGCAGCGCGGCACCGCCGGGCACCGGCCATCCGGCCGGGGCGAGATCGGCGGTCGCCGCGTACGCGATCACCAGCGTCCCGTCCACCGGACCGATTCCGACCGGCACGTCATCGCCGCCCAGCCACCAGACCCGGCCCGCACCGTCGAGCGGGTCGACCACGCCCGACTCGCCGATCAGACGCACGGAACGCGCGTAGCGCCTCGACAGCGACCTCATGTCCAGCTGCCGGGTGGGCATCCGCGCGGCGAGTTCGAGCACCCACATGAGCTGGATGGTGGAGTCGCCGTCGCCGGCCCTCACCTCGGCGAGCAGCCGCTCGACCAGCGGCTCACCGACCAAATCCGGCCCGCCCGGTTCCCGGCTCAGCATTGTGACCGCCCGGTGCGCGGCCGCGAGCCGGGCGATGGTGACCCCGTCGACGCCGTACGCCCTGGCCGCCAGGTGACCGATCGACGGCAGGTCGGCACGGCTGGCCCCGAGCTGTCCGGCCAGGTGGTCCAGGCTGTGTTCCCGGTCGCGGGGAGTCGGCGTCTGCGGGTCGAGGCCGGCAGCGGTCAGCAGCGCCTGGGTGATCGACCGCAGGTCGAATGCCGATTCTGCGTTCGCTGGCCGGTACGCGAATTCCTCAGCCGGCACCGCCGAGCCGAAGATCCTGGTCAGCAGCTGATCAGCAGGGCTCGGTGGTCGGCTCGTCGCCGGCGACGGCGCCAGAAACTCGGCGAGTTTCGACCGCGACCGTACCGACTGCCTGCCGCCCGGGGCCAGGTCGTCCGCCGGGCCGAACGCGGTGATCAGTGCGCTTGTCCGCCCTACCCCAGAGACCGTCGACCCATCCGGGCTGTTCGCCAGCGTGGTGAGCACCGAATGGTCCGCTGTCACCTGCGTCGGGTGCTGCGCCCACAGCAGCAGCAGCCGGTCCTCGGCATCGGTCTCGTCTGCGGCCACGCTGTCGATCACGATATTCAACAGTGCGACGTCGATCTGCTCGGCCTCGGTCAGATCGACGCCGCGGGCCAACTTGGCCAGCGTGGTGAGGTCCGGTAGGTCCGGATCGCCGAGCAGGCCGAAAAAGATCTGTCGGCGTGTCTGCGGGTCTGGTTGCGTCAGATAGTCGTACGCCTGGTCTCGCAGGCCGCTGCGGGAAAGCTGGAGGACGCCCTGGGTGGCGACGACCCGGTCGTCGTCGGACTCGCGGCGGCTCTGCTCGTCGATCCGGTCCAGCGCCCGGGATCGAGGCACGTCTCCCGCCCGACCTGTCACCTCGACCAACGAGGTGAACGTGTCGCGGGACTGCTCCCAGGTCGGGGCGTTGAGCAACTCGTCGATGCTGCTGTCGACAATCCGGCCGGCGAGGGCGTTGGCGCTGCCGTACTGCGCGCTGACCCGCTGGTCCAGGAATCTCACCCAACCAGCCCGGGCTGGACCGTCGAGCGAATCCGCGACGCCATCGACGATCTGACCGGCGGTGTGTGCATCCCCACGGACCAGGGCGGCGACCGCCCGCACCATCGCGACATCGTTACGTCCCTTCTCGTCGGGCTCGACCGAGGAGAACAACGACACGAGGCTCCCGAACCGCGCGAGTGGCACCACGGCGACGAGTTTGCGCATCGCGTCCTGCCGTCCGGCCGCGTCCGGCGCGGTCAGCAGGTGGGCGACCTGCCGCCCGAATCCATGGCCGGTGAGGCTGAGCACGGTCGTCGCGCGGGTGACCGCCGTCCTGTCGCCGATACCGGCCATCCTGGCCAGCGCTGCGTCGTCCCGGCCGGCGAGCCGGATGGCTACCTTCGGCAACAGGTCACTACCCGGACCGGACAACAGGCTGTTGAGCGCGGGCCAGGTCGAGGTGGTGGCGTTCCCGTCCGGTTCGCTCAGCCACCTGTCGACCGTCGGCATGAGCAGGTCGGTGGCGAACTCCGCCACCGCCGCACGGGCCGCCGGCTCCATGGTGGGCCCGATCCGGGCGAGCCCACCGGCCCAGCTCGTCCGCTGGGCGTCGGTCAGGTCCGGACCGATCTGGCCGCGCGCGTCATCTCCTCGTGGCGGCACACCACTGATGACCGACGCCGTGGCCCGAAAGAGTCCGGCGATGACCGGGTTGACGGTGTCGGCGATCTCGGGCATCGGCTCGGCGCGCAACGGTGGCAGCTCCGCGGCCTGATCATAGAGCCGCCTCGACAGCGCGGCGAGGGCATCGAACCAGCCGCGCAACGCGCGGACCCGGCCACGCCGCGCCCCGATGGACCGGACCTCCAGAACGGCCAGTGGCACCTTGAGCCGGCCGTCGTAGCTGTCCAGCGCGTCCAGGGTCGTCATCCCACCAAAGGCGTCATGCTGGTCGATCGGGCGTCCCGACAACGCTGCCATCAGGTAGTTCCTCGGGGAGACTCCGCCCCTGGTCACCGACGCGGTCCACGGCTCATCGGGCGCAGCCAGCCGGACCTCGGGATGACCGCCGGCTAGCTTGAGCCGGGATGAAAAGGTGGGTTCGCGCTCGGCATGGAACGCCGCGAAACGGTCGTGGAGGTGCTGCGCGCGAACTGTCAGGTACATCCGCGCCCACCACGGCAGCTCGGCCCAGTACAGCGACATGGCCTGCCGGGACAGGGCGGCGACGTGCGCTTTGACCAGTTGGTGGGGTGCCGCGAGTTCGTCGGCGAGTCCGGCGGTCTGCGAGTACACGAGTGCGAGCACACCAGCGACCGCGTTGGTCACCCGGTCGGAGACTCCGGTGAAGACCGAGCGGAGGTGTTCGGCCTCCTCGCGTCCGAAGTCGAGTCCCGCCTCCAGATTCTCCTTCGTCCGGTAGCCGACCGGCCCGCCCGGTGACTCGTAGCTGACCGACTGGTCCCGCCAGGTGTGCCGAGCGACATAGTCGAGGAACTCGGACAGAGACTCGACCGGCGTGCCCATCGTGATGTGCGATTGCGCTCCGCCGGCGTCGCCCGCAGGCGGCGGGCCGATCTTCCCATCCAGGTGGACGTCAAGCCCGCCTTCGGTGAGCAGGGTGGAGAGGTCGGCGTCGGGCAATCCGGGTACGCCGGAGATTCCGTCGAGCTTGTCCTCCAACGCTGCCAGTCGGTCCCAGAACTCGTCGGTGTTCTCGATCCGTCCTTCCTCGTCGTCGAGGGTCCGGATGATTCCGGTCACCACCTCCGGGATGAGCGCTTCCCGCTTGACGGTCCCCCCGTCCGGGTCGGCACGCAGTTCGTACGCCCCGCTCGGTGTCCCCCCGGCATCGACCCGACGGTGCAGATCCTTGGTCTCCGCCACGACCGAGATCGTGGCCTGCCGATCTGCCCCGATCTTTGCGCCGGGGCGTGGCCGGTGGCCGCCGGCCACCTCGATCGGCAGGGTGCGTTCACTTTCGATCCCGCCGCCCCGGTACCCCGAGCTTCGCGCCGGATCCGTGATCGACCGCGGCAGGGAACCAGACTGGGGCGCGCCGTGGTCGTTCACCGGCCGGACGACCCCAGCGGGGTCGATCACCACGGCTCGAGCGTCGATCTCCGCGTCGAGTCCGCTCGGGGTGGTGTTCTCGTCGAGCAGCACCGGCCGACCATCCGCCGTCAGGTCGATCCACCGGACGCCCTCGGCGGTGTGATAGGCGGCGTAGACATGGCCGGCGTCCTGGTGGGTCCGGTCGAGCAGGACAACCGCAACCGACCCCGGGCCGAGATCCGCCCCGGCCAGGCGGTCGGTCAACGACGTCCACGAGTCGAACCGCTCCCAGTCCCGGCGGTCCGCCAACCACGACCCGGCCCCCCGGCCGAGGTCGCTGTCGTCCCGCGCCCGGGGGACCCGCACCGAGTGCGGCAACGGCTCGCCGCCGGCCGGATGCAGCCGCGCGATCAGCGACCGCGCCAGTTCGAGGCACTCGGCGAGGGAGGGTCGGTCGCGCTGCGATGCCAGCCGTAGACCATGGTCGACCACATCACGCACGAGTTGATTCAGCGTCTGTGCCGAATGGACCGCCGACGTTGCCGGATACGCCACCGGCCGGACGTCGACAGTGTCGACAGATTCCGCTTCGGCGGAGTCGCCGGGCAGGGCTGACGTGTCCGACAACGTCCAGCCAGGCACGACGCCGCTGGTGACGACGAACCTGACGCGGGAGACGTCGCTCGGCGCCGACGCTTGCGCGCCCACCTGGCCGTCCCAGAAGACGACCTGACCATTCTCGTCGCGAAAGACATTGAACGCGTGGGACATTTCGCCATCCGGCCCGTCCACCACCACGATTCCCGACGCCCGCTGCGACAACGCACCCGACATCAGCGTCTCGACCACGTCGAGGCTCTCGACCTCCCGCAGGTCGGCATCGGCATAGAACCGCAGGGTGTCGACCTCGGTGGCCACCGAGGTCGGCGCCGTGAACCGCTCACCACCCATCGACTGCCACGCGGAGTCGGCGACGATCGACGCGAATACACAGTTCGTGTCTGACAGCTCCGGATTGACCTGATCTACGGTCAGCTGCGGATGGCGCGCCAGGAATCGGTCGGTGTCCATCTTCGGACCCACCTGCACCCACGTACGCCGATCCACGGGCCCGGCACCGGCGAGGTCGTGCCGACCCGGCTGGGGTTCGTCCCGCAGCGGGGGCAAACTCTTCACCTGGTCGTACTCCGACTTTGCCAGACCCGCGAGAGTCTCGAACCAAGCACGAGCGTCGGCGACAGTCCCCCGGCGCGCTCCGTACGAGCGAACTTCCAACACACCCAGCGGTACGGTGAGCCGCCCGTTGTCGGTGTCCAACAGGTCCAATGTAGTCATCGAGCCAAAGAGGCTCTGGTCGATGGACCTACCATCAAGCGCAGCGGTTATGTAATCGAGCACCGTATGGTCTCCGCCGTCAACGGAGGTCGTCCACGGCTCGCCAAATCCGGCCAACACGACCGACCCCACGGCGAGTCGACGCCGGAGGGTATCGCTGTGCCCCGCGTAAAACTCGGCGAACCGATCGTGGATCGGCATTGAGTGATTTGCCAGGTACCAACGAGCCCACTCCGGAAGCTGGTTCACGTACAGCGCCATGGGTTGCCGGGAGAGCACCGCAAGATGCGCCTTGACCAGGGCATCATTGCCGAGATCGTCGGCCAGGGCCGCCGAATGCGCGTAGATCAGCGCGAGTACACCCTTGAACGCGTTGACCATCCGGTCGGAGGGATCACCGAAATACGACCGAAACATCACTGCCTCACGCTCGGCGAACTCGAGCGCCCACTCGAGATTTTCTCTTGAGTGGTAACCAATCTCGCCAATAGGTGACGAGTAGAGAACGGAATGATCCCGCCATGTATTCATTGCCACATGGGTCAGAAAACTAGTAATACCTTCGACCGGAACACCCAAGGTCATATGCCAATGCCATGCCCCAGTATCCCCTATTGGCGGCGTTGCGATATAACCGTCCACTTCGACGGCGGTGCCATCGACGTCGAGCGACTCCAGCCGCGCACCCCCCTCCGTGAGGACGTTACCCAGATCGTTTTCCAGGATTCCCGGCTCGCCGTCCACCTCCTCGAAGCTCTTCTCCAACTTCTGGAGGCGATCCCAGAAATCATCATTGACCTGGATTCGGTCTCGCTCCTCGTCGAGAGTCCGCAAAACTCCGGTAACCAACTCCGGAATCACGAACTCACTCCATTCACTATCTTCGGTCGGTGCCAGCATGAGGGCACCAGCAGGAAATTCCTCGGTGTCGCGCGACTGCTCGTGCAGGTATTTGGTCTCGACGACGACCTGGTAGGTACCGGCCGGATCGGAGGCGAGGGCCTGATCTTTGACCACGTCGGGGTCGACCTGAGCATCGTCCGGGTCGGACGCTTCCCGCACCAGGACGATCGGCATGGTGCGCTCGCCTTCCAGCCCGCCCCCCGCAGCGCGATCCGCTGTACCCGGATTGCCGGATTCTCCCCGATCAGCCGCCGTCGGATCCTGGACCACGCCATCGGTCGGCACGAACCGCACCCGGGACAGATCCGCCGGCACCAATGCCTGCCCACCGATCTGATCGTCCCAGTACATCGGTCGACCATCGGCATCCCGAAACACCCGGAACGCGTGTGCCAGCTCACCGTCCGGGCCGTTCACCACCACGATCCCCGCAGCGTCCATCGACGTACCGGGATGCGTCATCGCCGCTGTGATCGCGTCGATCCCCGCCACATCCCGCAACTGCCGACCCGCATACCACGACAACACGTCGACCTCGGTGGCCACCGACGAGGGCGCCACGAATTTCACCCGACCATCAGATCGCCGCAGTTCGTCCCCGACGATCGCAGCGAAGACGCAGTTCGTCCGGGACCTGGTCGGATTCAGCAGGTCGGGCCGTAGATAGGGTTCCTTTCGCAGGACCGCGTCCTCATCGACCCGCGGACCGACAGGCACCCAGCCGGCACGATCCGCCGGCGCAGCACCAGCCACATCACCGGTCGACCTGCCGCTGCCACCGCCCGCAGGTCGGCCACCGATCGTCGACGGGCCGGAGTCGGTTACCGGCATCGTCAACTCGCCCAGCAACTCCCTACGGCGGGCCGGCTCTGCCGAGTCCCGCCGCCGGTCCTGCTGGTCACTGCCGTCCTGCTGGTCACTGCCCTGCTGCTGGTCACCACCGGAGACGACGAGCCCCGGCACGTCGACGGTCGGCACGCGGGCCTCGACCATCGCCACCACCCAGCGGACCGCACTGGGCGAGTCGCGCCAGTCAGATTCCGGCCGCAACTTCCACTCGGGAGTACCGGTCACCTTGAACAGCACTTTCCGGTGGGCGAGGACATTGGGCGCGGTGTCGGCTCCCCCGCGCTGGCCCGGGAACCGCGAGCCACGACGGTCGCCGTCGTCCATAGTGGAGCCGGCGGCGACCCGTTCACCCCCCGCCGCGGACGGCGTGAAGTAGTCGAACTGTACGGTACTGAAATTGCCAGGAGCGATCTCGAATTTCTGGTCGACCTGGTCACGGGCGGCCCAGATTGCCAACCCGGCCGCGCCCTGAACAATGCCTTCGCGCTCGGCGAGGCTGACCGAACCAGCTGTCGCCGATTGGATCGACGCGTGCTCGATGACGCCCTTCCCGCCGCTGCCGATGACGAACGGTTCCGGGTCGCCGTCGACCCGGTCGTCGGACAGCTCCCACGGCGTGGCGGCGACCGGTTCGATCACCAGCTTTCCCCGACGATCGAGAGCACCCGTGGGATCCTCGATCGTGAAGGTGCGCTCCGTTCCTTTCGCCCGCAGCAACCGATGGACGTTGGCCTCGCTGGTCGGCCCAGCGAGGTAGCTGTCGATTTCCCGTTGACCATCCGAGATTGCGGCTACCTCAGGTAGTACCTGCCGGGCCACTGTCACAAGTTGTTCGTAACCGTTGAACCAGCTCATCCGGATGGACGGCGTCACCGGTTCGAACGGTTCCAGCTCCGGCAGATGGGTGCGGGGATCGCTGTCGAACACCTGCGCCGCCGCGTACCAGCTGGGCGGGGTGGGTTGGATCGGCCTGGGGCTGGTGTCGCTGAGTGGTACCCGCAGCTTCACGTTCGTGTCGACCCACTGCGAGGTTTTCGACCGATTGCCGGCGATACCTGCGAGGGCTGCATTCACCAGCGAGTTTCTCAGTGGCTTTACCTGCACCCGGATAGCCAGCTGCACCGGCACGTCGAAGTCGACCATCGCGTCATCGCTGCGGACGGTGAACTGCTCCTGCTCGGTTCGCTGTTCCGAGTCGGACCTACCGGCCTCGTCGACGACCGCGCCGAGGATCCGGCCGTTGCTCCAGCGCACGTTGCCGGTTCCCGGCGTGGTGATCGGCACCGCGGTGCTCCCGCTGATGGCCAGGGTGCTGCCGGCAGCCGCCGACGTTGATGAGGAGAGCACCCCCTCGGCTTCGATGCCGGCACCAGTCGAACGCCGACCGAAGATCTTCCTGAGGTCTTCGTCGGTCTCGAAGCCGTCCGCCGGCTTCGCGAGCAGCTCGATCCAGCCCTCGACGGCGTGGCCCCAGTAGGTGGTGGTGAACGGTCGACTGCCGATGACGACGGGGTGGACCGTTGATCCGGAAGCGAAGTACTTGGCCATGCCCGCCGCCGCCACGTCGGGTGCGCTGATCTCGGCGATGCCCTGTCGGATGCCAGGCATGTACGTCGTCGAACCCGGCCGGATGGAACCGGGCACTTCCTCCTCGACGGCCGCCAGCCCACCGCGGTACAGCGTCCGATGCGACGGTTCCGGAACCTTCTTGGCAGCCGGTGCCGGCGCGGTGCTCTGGCCGGCCTGCGGCCTTTCACCCATCTCGATCGCGGTGCCGCCGCCGTCTGAATCGCGAGGTTGCCGGACGCCGAGCTGCGTCGCCTCGTCGGCGCCCACCTCACGACTCGGTCCGGGCTCGGTCGCGACGCCGCCGGCCGGCGGCGGCTTGGGAACCGGCGGGCCGGTCTCGGTGACATCGACGATCGCGGCGTCGCCGAGGCCCAGCCGGGCGACGATCCGACGTGGTAAATAGCGCACGCCGTCCGCGATCGGGGTCTCGTGGGCACGCCGGGCGGTCTCATCCGCCTGCCGCTGCGTGACCGCGTCCTTGATCCGGCTGACCAACGCAGCCGGCAGACCGTCGATCGGCGGCTCCGTCCCGCCGAGCGCGGCTCGGGCCCGCCACAGGCTGACCAGTTCGTCAAAACTGAGAAATGCCTCGATCGCGTCCGGCACATCGACCGCCAGCTGCTCCTCGCTGGACCCGTGGATGTTCACCGACTCCGCAGCCGTGGTAGCGACGTTGCGTTGTGCGCCGTTCATGGTGCCGACGAAGGTCAACGGGACGCGGACCGGATACACCTCGCCGTCGTAGGTGGCGGTACGGACGTCCGTGGTGCTTTCGTTCTCGTCGTGGTTTTGAGATGTGTCGATGGTCGAGCGGCCGCCGACGGTCGGCACCTCGACGCGGTGCCGGTCCTTGATCAGCATCAGGGACAGTGAACCGTCACCCCGGTGCTGACGGGTGACGGTCCGGCTCGCACCACCACCGTCCGTGATCGCCTGGGTGGCTTCGTAGTAGACGCTGCTCGGACCACGACCCTCAGGCGGCGCGAGGTAGCGGGGTCGCCCCGGATAGGCCTGCAGTTCCAGGAAGCCCTCGGACATGGAGAACTGGCCCTCCTCCACGATCTGTTCGCTCGTGTAGGCGCTGGTCAGCATCTGCCCCAGCTTGTCCCGCAGCCGCACCGGGTTGACGAACGCCCGCCGGGCCTGAGCCGACAGGGATGCCTCGCTGGCCGGACTGTGGCCGGTGAACCAGCCGTACACACCACCCTTCGGCCCGCCGAAGACAAGCGTCGCCAGCTGCCCGAACAGTCGGTTGAGTGCCGGCGAGCCGGCGACGGTCGTGGCACCGGGCAGCAGTCCGTACTGCTGGTCCGGCCGCCGGTTCAGGTTGGCCCGGTCGTCGTCGGTGACCGGGCGCGGTAGCACCGGGGCCGGCGCCGGAGCTCTTCCTTCTTTCAACACCAGCAGGTCGGGCACCCAGGCCCGGATGGTGACCTTCTCGTGGGCCGTATTCGACCCGTCTCCCCGGTCGATCTCGGATGTCCAGACCGGGTCGTTGGCACCGGACTGGTACAGCTCAGCCGAGAGCCGCCGGGGCAAATCGAATGCGTGGACCGGCTCATGCGGCGACTCGATGATCGTCGACCGTCCGACGGTCGACCCCGCCGGGTTGGACCGCTGGACCCCTCGGCGGTACTCGTACGCGCTATTGACGGGGATCGCCGCCGGGACGTCCGCCGGGCTACTGCGGATGCCGATGAGGGCGGTGCCCTGAAGCCGGGCGGACGCCGTGGCGTCCGACTGCCGGGCGGCGGTCATCGCGGTGCTGCCCTCCGCCCCGAAGAACAGCTGACCGTCGGTGGTCGAGCCACGGTGGGCGGCGTCGCCGTCACGACTCACCTTCCACCGCACCATCACGCGTTCAACCTCGACGAGGTGCTTCTTCTCGAACGGGATCCAGATCGAGTCGCCGTCCAGTTCGTCGAAGTTCGTTTCCCGGAAGTCCGGGCTGGTCACTTCGAGTAACCGGTGTAGGTTACGCACCTGCTCCGGGGTGGGATTCGGACCTTCCGGGAGGAAATGGCGATCGCGGAGCTGCTGCTCGACTTGCTTGTCCACCCCGCCGCCTGCCAGCTCCTCCGCCTTCCAGTCACCGAAGACGGTGTGCCCTGCGGCCCCGGTCCCGCCGTGCTCGACGGCGGCGGGTGGATGGACACCCGCATCGGGGTCGGACAGGTTCAGCGGTACCCAACGGACCCGCCCGCCGCGCCGATGGCTGGCCTCGCCGACCCAGGAAACCGGATCGACCGGCTGGCTACCACCGATCAGCTCGGCCGTCCACTTCATGTCGACGTCCGCGACCTCGGCGGGCTTCATCGTCCCGTCGGGCTGGCTGCCGTTGTCCCAGCCTCGCAGCAGCGATGCCGGGCCTCCGGTCTGCTGGGACCGGCCGCTACCGGTGGACACTCGGCCCTGTACACCGACCAGTCCTGAGGTGTAGGTGCCGAAATTCGCGGTGCTCGCCATCGTGGCGTCGGCGCCGACCATGGTCCCGCCGATTCCGAGGCCGAGCCCGCTGCTGCTGGACAGGCCGGCCGTGCCGCTCTCCCCAACCTGGTTCTGCTGAAAGGTCTCGATCCGCGTGGCGGGTGACGACGTCACGATGCGGGCCGGCGCCGGTTGCGCCTTGAGCCGGAGAATGCCGACGAACGCCCCGTCGCGGTCATACAAGGGTGCGGACAACAGACCGGTACGCCGCAGCTTGCCGAAACCACCGGTGAGGTTGGAGTTACGCGTCAGCTGGAGCAGATGACGTTGCGAGTCGGCATTCAGTCGGTCGAGCTTGTCGATACGGCGGCGCAACTCCTGCTCGACCCACCCCGGATCGTGCACCGCGTCCAGGATCGCGACCGGCTGCCCGGCGAGGCGCTTGGCCCGGTCCCCGAACTGCCCGTCGACGTCGGTGTGCGGGCCCTTGGGGTGTGCGATGTGTTCCGGGAACATCACCGTCGTCGCCTCAGTCGACCGCACGATCCGGACCACCGCATCCGGCACACGCGTCGCGGCTGTCGCGTCCGGGGAACTCCCCGGGGTCGTCGTCGACGGGGGCGGAATCGACGGGACGGCTGCCGACTCGACCCGGACCCGCCAGACGACGTCATAGGCATGCGGGTAATGCGGCTCACGCAGCCGATGGATGTGCGAGTGCTTGACCCCGAACATCGTCCGGACCTGGCGGATGAACTGGTTGTGAACCATGTTGGACAGCAAATTGACATTGAACGTACGTAGCACCGGGATCCTGTCGAGCAGACCGGCGATGCTGCCCAGTGGGACCACCAGATTCCGATTGGTCTGCGCTGTCTGACTGGTATCGGTCGTGGTTTGGTGCTGGCCCCGGCCCTCCGCCTGAACCCCCGTACGGCGCGATCCGGTGGACGACTCGTCGGACCGGCGAACCAGTTCCGCGGAGAGTGTCACCCGGACGGCGTCGGCACCGTCACCGACCACATGCGAACCGCCGCTCGGCGTGGTTGTCTCCCGCCTACCCCGGCTCAGCGACTCGGCCGCGGTCAACCGACGGATTTCCTGTCGGATGCTGGCCCGCGCAGAGCTGCGCGGTTGCCCTGCGCGCTGCCAGTACTCGTCCAACGCGGCCAACGTCTCCTGCTGGAGCCTGACCGCGTCCTGGTCGGTGACGATGGTCTGACCGCTCGGGTCGAGGATCGACATGCTGCTGCCCAGGTCGGTCAGATCGGCCTGCGCCCGGCGACGTGCCTGCCAGCCTTCCACCACGGACAACTGTTGCTGGAACCGCGCGGCGATGACGCCGTACGAACGCCGCTCGGTGTCCAACCGCCCCGCGCGAGCGCCCTCCTCGTTCCTCGCTGCGTGCCACGCTGTCCGGGCTTCCGCCAACGTCTCGCCTAGCGATTCTTGCCGGTTGTTCAGGGCGACTTCCTCGGTCTTGCTGCTCGCCAGCTCTTCGCCAGCAGCGATGTGCAGGGGCGAAAGCCGGTCGATCTCCGTTGCGAGGGACTCGATCCGCTTCTCGGCAGCGGCCAGGTGTTGCTGCTTGACCTCGACCGCCTCGGCAGCTCGGGCGCTGGTGGACTCGAGTGCCGGTCGGGCCGTCGGAGTGCGCTCGTTCGGCGGCAGAGCCGCCTGGGTCCGGTCGAACTCGGCGAGCGCCTCAACCGCGCCCTGGGCCTGCTTCTGCAGTGTCTTCAGCTCGGCCTTCGTGTTCTCAAGTTCCGTCTCAGCCTGGCTCTGCTCTCCCCGGGTCCGGTCCAGATCATCCTGCAGGGCGCGCAGTATTCCTTCCTGTTCAATGATCCGACCCCGTAACGCGGTCAGGTCATGTTTCAGCTGCCGCAATTGCGCCGACAGCTCGTCGATCCGGGTCTGATGATGCGCGACGCGACGCACCGCGTCGGCATGCCGCTGAGTTGCCAGATCGAGCCGGCTGGCGGCTGCGACGAGATCCGCCTGCGTCCCGGTCAGCTTGTCGTGCTCCCGCGACCACCGGCCGAAGGCCTGTGCCGATGTCAGATCGAGACCGGAATCGGGCATCGCTGGCGGGGCGGCACGGCTCGGTCCGGCCGGAGCAGTCGGAGCAGTCGGAGCAGTCGGAGCAGCCAGCAGCGCCGCCAGCGGCGGGGGCGGGATCGTTCCGGGGATCGCCAGCATGCCGGACCGGGCGTCGTCGTAGGCGCTCAGCAGCGCAGCGAGGGCGATCTCCTGCGCCGCGCCGGGTGTGCCGCTCGCAGACAGGCGGTTCCGCTGGGCCGCCAGGCCGTTGGAGAACCTGTCGAGCTTGCGTACCGCAGTCGCGGCAGCCAGATGGCCGCCCGCGGCCAGCGCCCGCAGATCGGCCACGCTGAGATCGGCCCACCGGCGGTACGCGGCGCCGATCCGGTCCACCGCAGCCGTGGGGGCCAGTCCCGAGACGTGCAGCAGCGCCAGCGGGCCGGCCTGGTGCAGCGGGATGAACCGGACGTCGAACGGATGTGCCGGCAACTGGGTTCGCTCGCGGGTCTCGACATCGACGAAAGCCACGACGCCTGGCCTTCCGCCGTGCTGGTGGACGAGCGTGACCGCCGGCGGCGTGTCCGCTGTGGTCCGGGTCAACAGGACACCGGCGGATCCCGGCGGCGCCTGCGACATCGTCTGTTCGACGCGGTCGTAGCTGGCCCGGTCAGACTCCAGGCGGACACCTGCGGCGGTCAGGTCGATCCCGTCGGACGTCGCCGCCGCGAACCACCGCGCCGCGTCGCTGTCTGGTCCGCCCGCGACATGGGCGATCAGCTGACCGGCGGTGGCCAGCAGCCGGCCGACCACCGGGGCACCGTCGGGCGGATGGAACGACGGAAGGTCGCCGTACAGTTCCCGCACGATCTCCGCCGCAGCGCCTATGCTGACGCTTCCCGCCGTCGGCCCGGCCGGTGTGGTGCCGGGCTCGACGGCAGCCGGGCCGGCTGGTGCCTGGCCCGACACACCGGCGCGATCCTGGTCATCCCTGGGTGGCGATTGCCGGAACATCGATACGTCAGGTGCCGCTGGTGCCGGCACCACCCCGCCGGTTGCGACGAAGCGGACCCGCGACACCGCTGGCGGCACCGACGCCGGCCGGCCCACCTGACCGTCCCAGAACACCACTCGGCCGTCGCTGTCGCGGAAAACGTTGAACGCGTGCGTCACCGCACCGTCGACGCCGTTCACCACCACGATGCCCGACGCGCCCGCCGAGGCGTCCGCCATCGCCGCTTCGACCGCGTCGATACCCTGGACATCCCGCAGTTCCGCGTTCGCGTACCACGCCAGGGTTCCGACCTCGGTCGCCGTCGACGCTGGTGCCACGAACCGGCCACCGGTTCCGGACCGCTTCGACCGCCAGACCATGTCACTCACGATCGAGGCGAACACGCAGTTGGTACTGGACCGCTCCGGATTGACCCGGTCGATACTCAGGTCCGGATTGCTGGCCAGGAACTCGTCCGCGTCCACCGCCGGTCCCACCGGCACCCAGCCGGCCCGGTGAACCCGACCCGCGCGAGCCACACCATCGGTCGCCGACGCAGGTGACGACACAGGCTTGAATCGGGGAATCGACGTCGACGGCGGTCCGGTGCCGCCGGAAGGCGCTCCAGGCAGAGCCGTCGACGGGTTCCATCTCACCTCGTCACGCAGCAGCAACGCGGCGGCCGAACGTTCGGCCGCGTCGCCGAGCACGCCTTCGTGGGCTACCAGCAGCGTCTCCAGCCGGGCGGCCGCCACGTCCCGCGACGACCCGTCGAGAAGCGTCGACGTCGTGACCTTTCCGTCCGGCCGGGTCTGCCAGTCGGCCCTGCCCAGATGGTCTGTCCGCTGGTCGGGCCGCAGCTGCATGATCCGCAGCTCCCACCGGATCCCCTCGATCGCGGCCGCGCGTTCGAGGCCGTCGCGGCGCGTCCCGTCCGGTGCCGGACGGCGTGCCATCCAGGTCGCGACGGCCCCGGAAAGCTGGGCCGCCACGGAGGCATCGTCCGCGCCCCGGCTGATCAGGATCTCGGCGCCGTCCGGGTCGTCCCGTAGCGACAGCACCGAGCCGTCGGGCGCTCCCGGTGGCGGCCCGTCGACCAGGCGCATCGGGATGCGACCGGTGTCGGTGCCGAGCGATGTGCTGCCCCGGTCCATCCGTAGGTGCAGCACCCGGCCCTCGCCGCTGCCCGCCACCTCGGCATCGAGCAGGCCGGGCAGTTGTGTCGCGGCCAGGAACCGCATCGCCTGGTCGGCCACGCCGAAGATCTCGTCGGAACGGTCAGCGGTGGACCGGGCACCGGATTGCCCGGATGGGCCGCCGTCCGCTGTCGGGTCCGTGGAACTCTGCGGACCGGTGGCGGCCGAGGCCGTCTCCCGGTCGCTGTCCATCGGACGTGAGCCGGGATCCGACGCGGACCCGGCGGCTGGCGACCGGGTCGCGGTCAGCGGCATCGGTACGCCGACCAGACCGACCGGATCGTCGCTTTCCGTGTCTATCTCATCGTCAGGTGTCGTGCCACCCCGTACCCCGTCGCCGCGTGCCTCTGCTGGACGCGGCGGGGTCGCGCTCTCCACGGCCGGCGGTGTCTGCCGGCCGACGGCCTGATCGGGCTGCTGGCGCCCCAGGTCACGGACTGTCCGTTCGACAGCGTTCCGTTCGACAGCGTTCGCCGGGACCTCAGCGGCGGGCTGCCGTGGTTGATCCGCAGTGGGTACCCGATGGTCGGGGGTGTGCGTTCGGACTGTTGCGGCGCCGGTCTGCGTCTCGCTCGATCCGGATTCCACCGTCCCGAGGTCGTCGATTTCGGCAACGTCCTGAGAGGAGAGGAATTGGGTGAGGCTCCCGGGCTGGCGTCCGACGGCATCCTCGTCGACAGGCGACTTGTTGGTGGTCGGCGGGGCTGCGGTGGTCGCTGGCGCTGCGGTGGTCGCTGGGGCTGCGGTGGTCGCTGGGGCTGCGGTGGTCGCTGGGGCTGCGGTGGTCGCTGGGGCTGCGGTGGTCGCTGGGGCGATCGCCGCCGCCCGCGGTGCGCCGGAGTCCTTCGCCACGGGCACCGGTGCGTCCGACTGGACCCCCGAGGTGTTCCGGACGTCCACACCGTCGGCCTGAGCAGAGCGCTGCTGACCGCCGCCGACGGTTTCGGTCGACACTTGCTCGGTCGAGGTGTCCGACACGCCCTGCACCGGATCGGGAGCGACGACCCCGTCCGCCGAAGGGTCCGGGTCACCCGTGGTCGTCGACACGACGGCCGGATCGTCGACGACCGTCTCCGTCCCGGGCCGTGCGCCGTCACCGGCACGACTTCCCTCGCTACCCCGGGTGCCCTCCCCTGCACGCGTCTGGGTTTCCGACTGGCGGTTGCTGCCGGTCTCGCCGCGTTGGGACGGATCGGCGCGCCCGGGGGTGTCACCGGAACGCTGGGCACTTTCAGCGGTCTGCGCGGGCACGGCACCGCCGCCCGACACACCAGTGCCCGACACACCGGCGGCCGGTCCGGTACGGGTGGATTCGACGCCGTCGCGCGTGGCGCCTTCCGCCTGGCCCAACTGTTGATGGTCGGTGTCGCCCGGGAGGTCCGCAGTGACCGGCGCTTCTGGTATGGCACCGTCCCGGATGGCCGGACCGGCGTCGGCGTCGCCGATGCCGGTCCGCGTGAATCCGTCCGTGCCGTCCCGATTCGCGGCCTGACCACCGCTCTGACCGGTGACCGCAGCGCCGTTCACCTCACCATCGATGTCAGTAACCGCGCCACCATCGGGCACCGTCGCCGTCCGCTCGACGGCCGGCGCTTCCGGTTGCCCGTTCGCCCCGCGAGGGGCGTCCGCGCCGGCCTGGCCCCCACCGATCTGGCTGTTGACGGTGTCGACGGAGCCTTCCTCGCCGCTGACCCGCCCGTCGGCGTCGACCTGCGATACGGCGTTCCCGACCGAACTGGTGACCGGGACACCGCCGGCCAGATCGCCGCTGCCCAGAGTGGGCGGGTCGGTCGCCCCACGAGAGATGCCCACTCCGCCGACAGCCCGCGCGTTCCCCTGCCCGGCGAGCCCTTGCTGCTGGGCCTGGTGGCCGCTGCCGAATCGGACCAGGCCAGGAACGCCGCCACTCGGCAGTACGGTGCCCGCGGCGTGTTCGAGCAGCCGGTCGTCCTCGTCGTCGGTCGCCCAGTCCGGGGAGTCGTCGTCAGACCAGACGCTCGATCCGTCGCCGCCGAGCAGCCGTTGCTCCGAGACATCGCCGATCCATGTGGTGTCCTGGTCATGGTCGTCGACCACGCTGCCGTCGACCACGCTGCCGTCGCCGCCGAGCAGCCTCGCGTCGGTACCGATGACGCGGTCGTCGTCGCCGACCAGGGTCGCGTCGTCGTCGACACCGAACACCGTCCTGTCGTCACTGACGACGCTGTCGTCGTCCGTGATCTCGGTCGCGCCGTCGTCGGGCAGTGGCCGGAAGGCACCGTCCCATCCGGTGATCGATGGCAGGTTCACCGATTCCGCGAGCTGGGTGGGGGTCGCTGCGTTCGACTCGTGCAGACCACTCACGAAGGCGCTGGTGGCGGTGCCCCACCGTACCTCGATCGGCGCACCGACCGCGGCCTGACCGGCCAACTCGGCGGGAATCGCCACCGCACCCTGCGCCCCACCCTTGGTGACGATCGATCCGGCCCGGAATCGCCAGTCGTTCTTGATGAACACGGTCCCGTCGGGTAGCGCCCGGTCGATCTTCGCGATCCTCCTCGCCGCCCAACCGACCAGCGACTGGGCACCGAAGTTCGTCAGACCGGCCGCGCCAGCCTGGATGATCGTCTGGATGGTCGCATCGCGGATCGCGTCCCAGTTGATCCCCTCTCGGTAGTCCCGGTGGTCCTGGACCGCCTGGATCAGCAGCATCAGCAGCGGCTCCTGCGCCAACTCCTGGGCGACCTCGACGAAGATCTGCCGGAGGATCGCGGTGATGATGGCCCGGAATCCGGCGATGGTCGCGGGGATGGCGAGTGCCCCGAACAGGGAGGCGATCAGCCAGGCCAGCTGGATGGCGAGCAGAACCAACTGGACGACGATCATGATTTTCGCTTCCTGAAGGTCGGCAGCGCCGTTCTTCAGGTCCTTGCGCATCTCCTCGACGGTGCCGCGCAGCATGTCGATGTTCTGGATGACGTTCCTGAGTGACTCGTCAACTCCGTCCGCAAAGCTGCCGGACAGCACGTCGGGCACCACGGACCGCTGCTGCACGACCTTCTCGCGGGCGGTGTCCAACGCATCACGCAGGTTCTCCCACTCGCTCGCGTGGGCCCGCATGCCGCTTTCACTCCCGATCGGCCACCGCTGACCGACCAGGAATTCCAGAATGTCATTCAGCCAGGACGGGATCTGTGTGTCCATGACAGATCACCAGTCGATTTCTGTTGGACGTGCCGCCGGGCACGCGCCCGGGGGTCGTCCCACCACTGGTCGCCACCCCCTGACGCACACCTAGCAACGGCACGGTCAGCATGCCGCTCGTCGGCGCGGCGACGACCGGACACGTCGGGCCCGACTGATCCGTACAGGGAAATCCCTTGGCACCGGCCGGCCCCGCGTACCGGCGGGGCGGTGTCAGCCGGACCGGAGTTGCGCGCCGCCGGCTACGGCGGTCGTCGCGTCGTGTGTCACATAGCCGAGCGGCGGCCCGGCCAGTCGGTCGACCGCCTCCTCCTCGGTCAGTGCCTGGGGTGCCGCAGACCACCGTCGGCGCAGGGCACGCTCGAGCCGGCTCAGCGCTGTCCGGTCCGCCTCGCCCAGGCCTGCGGTGTCCGGCTCACCCGGCAGCACCTCCCGCAGCAGCACAGCGGTCGTCGGGATCGCGACATCCTCCGATGGCGGCGGGCTGCCTTCCCGCACAGCGAGGACCTTGAACCGGGCACCAGCCAGAAAGACGGCCTCATCCAGCTCCTGTCGCTCGGCCAAGGCGCCGGCCTGCCGGGCGGTACGGGACCAGACCAGGTAGTCGACGTCGGCACCCGCCGCTGCCAGACCAGCGCCGCTCACGCTGCGGAACCCCGGCTCGACCAACGTCGTTCCCTCCGGGTAGAGCTGTTGTGCCGGCACCGCAAGCCGGCCCTGGCAGAGCATCGCCCGCCGGCACGGTGGCAGCCGGCGAAGGCCGGACACCAGGCACGACAGGTAACTGGACAGTTCCGGCTGCTGGCCGGCCCGCAGCCTGGTGTTGAGTCGGGCCGCGCTCAGCTCCGAACGACCGAAGAAGACCCGCACCGCGACCAGGTCGATCTTCGCCTTCGCCGAGATGTCCTGACGCAGCGCGGGCCACGCCGCCAGCGCGGCGTTCACCGTGGTGATCGAGTCCGTGTACGCGGGCCCGAGGGCCGCAGTGAACTCACGTTGTTCCTGGAGGGTGCTGTCGCGATCAGGGACCGGGAACCCGACCGCCGCCACGTACCGGTCGACTGACCTGGATGTGTCCTGTTCCGGCCGGGAAGGCTCAGGCCCGGAAGGCTCAGGCACGCTGGCGGACGTCGACGCAAGCGCGATCACGGCCGGCGGCGGGTCATCCACCGTAGATGGAGTCTCGTCGGGGCTGTCGTCGCCGGACAGCTCCAGATCCGGACCGGAGCTGGTGATTACGGGTGGGTGGGCAAGCGACGGCGTGGCCGGTTCCGGCGGTACGGGCACCGGTGCCGGTGGTGACACCCGTGCCGGTGCTGACACCCGTGCCGGCAGAGGAACGGTCAGCCGAGGGGCCCTGGCAGCCGGACGCGCCGGTTGCGCGGCGACCTGATCGACGTACCGCAGGTCAGGTCCCTTCTCGACCGGTACGTCGTCCCAGCGGTGGTCGAGTCCGGCGGCCAGCCGAGCGGTAGCGGGATGGGCGATGCCCTGATCCAGTCGCAGTCCGTCAGGAGCCATCGCGACGACGCGGCACAGCGCCGCCACCAGAGGTTCCGATGCCGCCACATCGAGCCTCAGCACGCCGGTGGCCGGGTCGATGAAGGCCTGGTCCCCGCGGCGGTAGCCACCCGCCGTGCGTAGGAGAATCCCGGTCGCGGCGACCTCCGCCAGTAGGTGCGGCTCGGCCGTGTGGCGATAGAGGCGATCGCCCGCCCAGGTCCACCCGGTGCGCAGCACCGCCGGCGGCGGACTGGCGGGCGTGGCGCGTCCGGTCGGCTCCGCGCCAGCGGTGACCTGACGGTGGTCGAACGACGGGTCGAGCGTCAGCGCCAGCCGGTCCAGCCAGTGTGACCGAGGCTGCACCGAGGCCGAGTCGAGCAGACCGATCTCGATCCTGACCCTGCTCCGGGCGGGCAGCCGGGCGAAGAGCACAGCCAGGTGGGCCGGCTGCACCGGCGGCTCGCCCACATGTCGGAGCACCAGTTTCGGCCCGCCTCGGTCCACCGGTAGGTCGAAGGCCGGGTCCGAGCGGTCGACCGCCGCCGCGGTGCTGGCCCGCAGCAGAATCCCGGCGGGAATCGGGTCGGCGACAAGGCCGGGCAGGTCCACCGGCCCGTCCGGCAGCGCCGTTTCCCACGGTGGGGTCGGATAGCGGTGGGCGATCACCAGACCATCGGTGCCGGGACGGAAGGATCGCCAACCTGCGGCATCGGTACCGAAGGCGACAGCGACGTAGCGGGTGCCGTCCGGGGTGAGGTGAACCGGCCCGTCCGCCGCCACGATCTCGGCTCCGACGTGGGTGGCCAACCGCATCAGCCAGGCAGCGTGCGCACCCCTCGGGTTCCCGAGACCGTCGGCGGCCAGCCAGATTCGTCGGATGCGCAACGTGCGCGTCGCGTGTTCGGCCACGCCGCGCAGCTGGGCACCGCAGGTGGGATGGACGAGTGCGGTGCTGGTGACCAGGACCAGTACGTCCCGGCCGCAGAAGTCGGCAGCGTTTCGCAGCAGTTGCCAGAGCAGCGCCGGCGGATCATCGATGTGCGTCACGATGGCGACCGGCCCGAACCACAGTGTGAGAAGGTCGTGCGGCTGCCCGCCGACGCCGCCTGGCAGCCGTCGCCGCCTGAGCCACCGCGGCAACGCCATACCCACCAGACCTCCAGTTCCACGAGGCCCGATTTCCGTTCCCTCGCCAGCTGACAGGTTGACGCGTCAGCTGCCGACGCAGATCAGGCCCGATCGACGCATATTTCTTCTGCGGGATAACCCTTGCTGAGGCAACCGGCACCGTCCGGACGGCACGATCCACCGGTCGAGGCCGACGGACACCTTCCCGTCCTGTCCTCAGCCTGGCCGCCGAGCGGCGGCACGCCACGTCCGGCCGGCGATCAACGCACCGACCAGGATCGAGCTGATCAGGACGAGGCCGATCAGGGCGAAACTCCAGTCGGTGCGGGCAGTGCTGCTCGGTGCGGGCTCGACACTGCTGTCTATCTCGTCCGGCTGTGCCTGGACCGCCTTCCCTGGGTTGATCAGCCCCCAGCCGGTGACCGGATCGGGCTGTACGCCGCCGAGGCGATCGGCCGTCCGCTTGATCTGTTCGGTGGTGGTGATCGCCGACAGCCCGGCGGACGACGAGCGGACAACGGCGGCCAGCCCGGCCACGAACGCGACCGCGAGGTGCGAGCCGGTCCGTACCACCTCGCCTGAACCGTTCGCGCTGAGCGTGACGACCACCGCGCCCGGGGCCAGGACGTCGACCGTGTCCGGTTGGTGGTCTCCGATCAGGCGATTCGCCGCGTCGACGGCACCGACCCGGAGCATGCCGGGTATCCGATCGTCGCCGACGAGCTGGTCCGCCGCGACCACGACGACCACATCGCGGGCGGTCGTCGCGCGAACGGCCCCGGCCACGTCCGCGTCTGTGAGGTCCACGGCCCCGGCGAGCATCACCACGCTGGCACCGGCGGATACCGCTACCTGCAGCCCCAGGGAGAGTTGGGCGGAACGCCGTGGACCGTCGGCGGCTCCGGTCCGGATCGGAATGACGGTCGCGTCGGGCGCGATTCCCACCAGGCCGCTGCCCGGCCGGGAGCGGGCCACGGCCACCCCGGCCATCTCCGTGCCCACGCCGAGACAGTCGGTATTGGCGAAACCTCTGCCCGTGACGATGTCGGCACCTACGGCTACCTGACCGGCCAACGCCGGTGCGGCCGCGTCGACGCCCGAGCCGATCACACCGATGGCGATCCCCCGGCCACGGCCGCTCGGCCACGCCAGATCCGGCGCCAGTCGCAGTTGTGCCCAGGACACCTCGGTCACGACCTGATCAACCGGCGTCGGACAGCCCGGCCCCGGTGCGGCCGCCGGCACCGGGGTCGGCGCGGCCACCGCCGGGGCTGATACGACGACAGCTACCGCGACGGCTGCGACGGGTCCGACGGACCATCTGCCGACCACGGAGGCTGCGGCCCGCCAGGAGGCGACGCCGACAGTGGTCGGCATCATCTGCTGCCCCGCCAGAGCAACAGCAACGCGGCGCCGACAAGGGCGATCACCGTCGTCAGCAGCACTGCGCTGATCAGCCGACGGAGCAGGTCGGACGGGGACCACGTCGATGGTCGATCGGCCGGACGCGGCTCAATCGCGACGACCTCCGGCGGGGCGACGACCGGAGGATCTCCGACCATCACGCCGGGACCGGAGGCATCCGGCGGAAGGAGGAGCACCCAGCCGGGTTCGATCCGGGTGGGGTCCACCATCCGATGGCCGTGCGGCTGCAGACGCCCCTCGTTCAGGTCGAAGATCTCCTGCAGCCGGTTGCCGTCCCCGAGCGTGGCGGCGGCGATGGCGAACAGGTACTCCGGTTGGCTGTTCACCGGTGGGCCCACGATGTAGTACTTCACCGGGCCCGTGCTGGCCGGCGCCGCCATCAGCTCCATGACGCTCTGCTCCGTCACCGGCGTTGAGCTGGGAATCAGCATCAGGGCGGCGCCGAGCGCCAAACCGGGGACTCTGGTTGGCACGGTGTGGACCTCCCGGGCCGCTCGCGCGCCTTGCGGCATCTCACGCCGGCCGCCGACAGCCGGACCCGATCGAGGATACCGGCAACGACCTGCCCTGCCCCGCCCCAGCGGCGGGTCCATTTCCGACATCGTCGGATAGGCTGTGGCGGATGGAGCCGGAGGGCGGGCCACCCAGCGGATCAGCACGGAGCCGACCGCTGATCATGTTGTGGGCCGCGGTCCCACTCGCCTTCGCCCTGGTGCTGATCCAGATCGTCGGCCCTGACCAGCCGTCCGCGCCCGGCCCGACCGTGGCGGACGGCGAAGCGGTCACCGCACCGGAGGAAGCCCTGCCGCGGTGGCCCAGACCGAGCCTCGATCCGGCCGAGTCGGAGCAGACCGGGCCGTTGCCAACGGCCGGGACATCGGCGCCACCGCACACGCCCTCGGCCCGGCCCGCCGGGTCGACCCCGGCCGGCGCTCCGGTGTCCACACCGGTCGTGCCGCGCTTCACAGCGGTGAGTGTCGAGGCCGAGGCACCGGGCAATCTCCTGGCCGGTGACGCCAAAGTGGCCGACTGCGCCACTTGTGACGGCGGAGCCCGCGTCCAGTACGTCCACGACGTCAACTTTCTGGAGGTGTACGTCACCCTGCCGGTGGCCGGCACCCGTACCGTGGCGGTCCGTTACGAGTCCGACGGGCAGCGGAAGATCGTGGTCCAGATCAACGGCGGTTCGATCAAGGAGTATCCGGTGGCCAGCTCCGGCGGGTGGGAGACGCCGGCGACGCACACCTTTGAAGCTCAGCTGTCCGCCGGCCGGAACACGCTACGGTTCTCCGGGCACTCGCCGGACATCGACCGGATCGTCGTCAGCTGACCGGCCTGCGGCACGTGAACAGCTGCCCGGCCACCAGGATGATCGTGGCGGCCGGTCCGTGCTATGTACCGGAGGCCATGTAGACGGCGAGGATGTAGTTGGGTGCCGGTCGATGTTCTTGCATGCCCGGTCGTAGCCCACGGTGGTCTTGGGATCGGCGTGGCGGGCGGCGATCTGGACGTCGCGGAGACTGACGCCGGCACCCGGCATGGTGCGGCGCGTCAGGGCGGTCAGGTGTCGCGACGATCGAGGAGCGCTTCCAGTTCCTCGACCGTGATCAGGCCGTCTTTGATCGCGCGGACGGTCAGCTCGGACTTCGTCGAGGCCCGCCGGCCGACGTATGCGTATTTGACCCGGACGCGGGCAATGTATTCGTCGACAGTGCTCTCGGACACGAACATCTTGCGGGAGACCTCGGCTTTCGAGCCCAGCTGCAACCAGAGCAACAACGCCTTCTTCTCCTGCTCGGACAACTGGGGCTGTTTGGGGTCTACCAGAATCGCGCCGCCCAGCTTCGGCGTGGTGTAAGTCTCGCCGATCGCGGCCGCGCGCACGGCCCGGATCAGGTGGTCCTTTTCCTCGCTTTTGGCGATGTACGCCGAGGCGCCGCGGTCGATGCACTGCACCGCTGTCTCCTCGCCCTCGTACATCGTGTACACCACCACATGCCGCTTGGACTCGGCGAGCCGGGTGATCGTGTCGAACTGGTCCTTTCCCTCAACGAGGAGGTCGAGGATGACCACGTCGGCGCTGCGGCCGGGCCCGGTCCAGGCCAGGGCTACCTGGCCGCCCGCCTCGACCAGATCGATCGGGGGGTCGGCCTCCGAGCACCACTTCTGGATGCCCTCACGCATCCCGGCGTGGTCCTCGATCAGTACAGCGGTCGTCAACCGGTCGCCCATTGTGCTTCCACCCAGGTCGTGTCGTCATCCGAGGTGGCAGTGACACGCACTGCCGGATCCGTGGTCGGGAACGATCCCATGATGCTGCAGTCGGCTCGGACGCTGACGGACAGAACACCGCCGATGCAAATTACGACGATCCGGGCCTCGGACCACGCCGCGGTGATGGCGGGGAGCACGGCGTCGGTGAGTGACCGGCGGATTTCCGGCGGTGGGTCCGGCCAGCTGCCCACCGTGAACAGGTCGACCTTCACCCCTCGGCGTGTGGCAACGTCGGAGGCCTGTTCCAGGAGGTGCTTGAGCGGCTCGGCGGCGGCATCGGCCTCGGCGAAGAGCCGGCGCATGCGTGCGGCTTCGATCGCACACTCTTGCCTTACCTGCTGATCCGCGGGATCCAGCGTGCCGTCGGCCAGCCCTTGCAGCAGGCGGCCCGCAGATTCGTCCAGCGCGGCGAGGCGCGCCTGGCGGTTTCTGTGGATGCGCTCCGAGCTCTCCTCGGCCGTACGCCTCTCCTCCGTCTCATAGGTGGCCCGGGCCGCTGCCTGGGCCACCCCGCGCAGCGCGACCGCGGCGATTCCGCTGGCCAGCGGATACCCGATGGTGCCCAGCGAGCCGGCGACGAAGTTGAGTAGGACGTCTCGGGTACCGGCTCCGGGCAGCAGGATCGCGGCGAGCGTCACCGCCTCGTGCATGCCGAGAAAGGCCACCAGGTAGCCGAGCGGCCGATCCAGCAGCAGGATCACACCCATCCAGCCGAGTGCCCCGAAAATCCAGTCCGCCGAGGTGACCGCAGCGCCGGGGGCCAGAAAGGCGCGAGCCAGCACGTCGGCCGCGAGGACCATGGCGAGCACCGGCCACCGCCAACGGGACCAGCCACGACGCCGGGCGGCGAGCATCGCCTCGGCGACGACCACGGCGCTCAAGACGGCGTATGCGATGATCTGCGGCCATAGCGGGTGGTAGCGATCGATGTAGCGCGCGAAACTCAGCGGCAAGATCAGAATGACCGCAGCGATGATCACCACCGCGATCCGCAGGCCGTGTTGCAGCCGCCGCGTGATCTCCGCTAGGTGTCCTTGCTCAGGCATGGGTCCACCGCAGACGAACGGTGGTGCCGCGCCGGAGCTCCGACTCTATGGCGGCGCACCCGCCGATCTCGGCCATCCGGCCGCGAATCGACTCCCGGACACCGCGCCGGCTCGCGGGTACCCGCTCCGGATCGAACCCGTGCCCCTCATCCCGGATCTCGACGATCACGATGTCCCCATCCTCGGCGACATGTACCTCGGCCGACTCTGCACCGGAATGCCGTCTGACGTTAGTCAGCGCCTCGATCGTCGCGTTGGTCATGGCTCGCGCAGCGTTCGTCGGCACAATCAGCTGCTCGGCCCCGGTGCGGATGACCGGAAGCCGCGCTTCGTCGCAGGCAACCGCGAGCAGGCCGCACAGATCGGTCCGGGCCGGCGGCCGTTCGTCGGCCGGCCGGCGCAGCACCGCCAGATCGCGCTCCGCTTGCTCGCCGATCCTGGGATCGGCCAAACCCAGGCCGACCAACAACAGTGTCGTCGCCGGGTGATCGTGCAGGTCTCGGTTGGAGGCCCGCTCGTCGGCGCGTTCCAGCGCGGCGATCCGGCTCTGCCGCCGGGCGGTCTCCGCCTCGGCGATCGTCTGGTCGGCCAGCTCGCCGCCCCGGTGAACCAGCGTCCAGAGCAACCGGGCCAAGCCCGTGACGAACACTGCCCAGCACGCCGTGATCACACCGTCGATCACCGAACCCTCGGGGCGCCCGGTGACCGTCCCGACAACCATGCCCGTGATAACGACGAGACCGGCGAGACTGCCGGGCATCCGCCCTTCGTAATACTGGTACGCCACGCAGGCGAACGTGCAGAACGGCACAATCCATGACTTTCCGCTGTTCAACCAGCTTGCCGAGACAAGCCAGGGCGTGGCGAGAGCCAGCGCCGCCAGCATGCTCGCATCCACTGCGGTGACCCAGCGTGGCGGGTTGCGAAAGACCTGGCGGGCGTAAAAGACGCTCCAGCCCGCGAGTACCAGCGAGGCGGCGGCGCAGGCATATCGCATCCGCGGCGACTCAGCGGCGGCTGTCGCGACCGCCGCGGCGATCGGTAGCGTGACTACTCTGATCATGGCAGCGTATCGGCGGCCAGCTGCACGAAGGCTCTCGACCGCGTCACCGGAGCGAGCGAGTCGCGCGGTCTCTGCAACCCGACCAGGTCGGACGTACGGCATCAGAGCCTACCCGTCGTCGGCAAACGTTTGCGGACCAACGGTATCGGCGCAGTTCACACCATTGTGTGGGGTGAACACAGGACGCCGGAGAGCCACCGTGGCGATCACACTCGACTCGGCGGCCTACGAGGGGGTGAGGCCGCCCGGCTCCCCGATCGCACCGTCGATCGGGAGCCGTCGACTGACCGCTGAAGGGAACGATCTCATGAACGACAGGTCTTGGCGGACCACGGCGGGCCGCCATCGGGAACCGCGCGGTACGACGCGACTCACCAGGCGTCGGCTGGCCGCCCTGTTGACCGCCGGCACTCTGGCTCTGGCCGTGGTGCCCGCCTCCTCCGCCGAGGCCATCACCGCCGCTCAGCGTGCCGAGCAGGTCCGCTATGCCAAGGAGACGATGCTGCTGGGCAACCGGCAGTTCGCCGAGCGCAAGGCGAACTTCGTCGCCGCGGGCTGCGGGACGCTGGACAACATCGACAAGTGCCGGAAGCCGGTGCCGTACAACCAGTTCGACTGGGACACCGACAGCTGCAGCAGGCCCACGCCGGAGAGCTGGCGCAAGCTGTTCCACCCGGCCTGCCAGCAACACGACTTCGGCTACCGCAACTACGGCAAGAGCCTGACGCTCCGGCGGGACGAAAACACCCGCCGATGGATCGACGACCGGTTCCGCGCGGAGATGAAGTCAATCTGCAACTACCGCTTCAGCGACTGGACGCAGTACGTGAACCTGCAGGTTTGCTTCAAGGAGGCTGATGGCATGTACGCCGTCGTCCGGAACCTAAGCGACTGGAGCAGGCCGCTTGACCAGCCCGTCGCACAGCCCGAGCCGGCCGAGCCGGCCACGTTCGCGGAGACCGCCGGCAGCATGACCCATACCTGGACGAATCGGCAGAACGCGGGAGGCTCTCCCGGCCCGGTGATTTCAGCCGGGACCACGGTGCAGGTCGCCTGCCGGGCCGATGGCTTCCGGGTCGCCAACGGCAACACGGCCTGGTACCGCATCGCGTCGAGTCCGTGGAACAACACCTACTGGGCCTCCGCCGACGCCTTCTACAACAACGGAAGCACCTCCGGCAGCCTGCGGGGCACGCCGTACTTCGACAACCACGTCCCGGTCTGCTGACTACCACTGAGCTGCGGAGAACCGAGATATGACTACCCACACCGACAGCAGCCCGGCGCCACAGGGCGGCGGGGACACCCTCGGCACCGTGCTGGGCCTCGCCGGTGTGGTGCTAGCGGTCGCTGTCATGCTGTTCCAGCCCGCGCTGCCCTACGAGATCAACAGCTCACTCGGGATGGCGCTTCTGGTGTGCTCGTCGGCCGCGTTGGTCTGGCTGATCAACCTCGGCGTGCAGTGGCGCCGACAGCGACAGCGCCCCCGGGGCTTCCGGCGTGCCACCGCGATCACCGGTGTTCTCGGGGTGCTGTTCATCCTGGCCGCCATGCAGGTCCAAGAGACCGGGGTCCGCACCGCCCACTGCGAGTTCGGCGTGCACGGCGTCGGTTACGGCATGGTGTGGGCCAAGGTCGAACCCCGCGAGCCCGGCAAGAAATACCAGGTTACCGTGTTGTGGGCGGGCTGGATCGGCCGACCGGAACCGGTCGTGCTGAACCAGGCCACGTTTTTCACCTTTCTCAAGCGCGACGTCTACAGCCCGGCCGCCGACGTCATCACCGACCACGACGCGAAGATCACCTGCGGAGACGGGCGCCCGCCGGCCGACGAGGACCAGATCCACCTCGTCGGGGCGGATTGGATCCCTGGCTAGGCCACTCCGGTCATCCGGCGCTGATCACTGCCCGAACGATACGCCTGGCAGCCCACCCGGCGCCAAGCCAGCTGCGAGCGCGGGTGCCAAGTCAAGGCCGCCAGGGTGGCCGTCCGGGCGTACAGAGCTGAGCGGGTACAAGCAGCAGTGCGAACCACCACAGGGCTGCCATATCAGCGACTAGTGTCTCGTGATTCTGTTGTCTTTACGTGATGCCGTTGTGGTTCGCTTCTTGGTGGAGTTGACATCGGACGAGCAGGTTGAGCTTCGGGCGCTGATCAACAGTGCTGAAGTATCGGCGGTGGTCGGGACGCGGGCGCGGATCGTGTTGTGGCATGCCGAGAGCCGACTGAAGAAGGACATTGCGGCGCTGGCTAAGGTGTCGCGTCCGACGGTGGACCTGTCCGGTTCCAGCGCCACTGTCACGCCGCACCAACGCGGTACCCCGAGAAGTCACCCTTCGGACGAAACGGACCCGATTCCGCATCAGTGTCGAATCTGACATCCATCCGACATCGGTCATGAGGCTCCGTCACGGGTTATGAAACCCTACAAGCTGGCGAGCAGCACGCCGGCCAACGCTCCCAGCACCAGAAACGGACCGAACGGCAACTGCTGGGTCCAGCGGATCCGGCGGGCGGCGAGCAGCAGCACCGCCCATCCGCCGGAGGCGACGAAGGCGATCAGCAGGCCGAGAATCACCTGTGGCCAGCCGAACCAGCCCAGCACCGCCGCCGCGCTGAGCGCGAGCTTGGCGTCACCGAGCCCGAAGCCGCGGGCGCCGAACACGAACGTCGTCGCGGCGAACAGCAGTCCGACGCCCACCCCGGCGACCAGTGCCCGGACCCAGGCGTCAGGGCGACCGGTGACGAGCGCGGCGGCACCGAGCATCAGCCAGGTGCCGAACGCGGCCGGATAGGTCAGCCGGTCGGGCAGCCGGTGCACCGCGACGTCGATGAAGACCAGTGGGATCATCCAGCCGATCCACCACAGCAGCGCGACGCTCACCGGCCACGGATGGCTGGCGAGGACCAAGCCGGTCAGCGCCGCTACCGCTGCGATCTCGACGGCCAGCGGCGGTGCGCCGATCCGCGCACCGCAGGCACCGCACCGGCCCAGCGGTGACAGCGTCCGTAGTGGTCCGCTTACCCGTATCGGCGCCTGGCACTGTGGACAGCCGGTCCGCCAGGGGTCCCCGGCGGGCACCGAGTGGGTGGCGACCGCCCATCGCAGCAAGGGCATGATCATGAGTACGGCGAGCAGCCGGCTCTGTTGCCCGACCGCTCCACCGGTGGCCGGATGTCCGTGGGTGCGGGTACCTACCGGACGACCGCTAGGCATCGGCACCACCGTTCACGATCCGACCCACCCTAGTTCGGCTACTCAAAGTAGTTTCATGATCGCTAACTTTGAGTAGCGTCGGCGACACACGTGCGCGGCCGGACCTGACGCCACGCCGCGGCGGACAACCGACACAGCGGCAGCAGGTCGCCGCGAAGCCTACTTCCAAATCGGACAGAACACGACCGTCTCCGGCAATTCGGAGGTCCGGCTGCCCGATTTCGATCATATCGGTCCGCTTGGCGCGAAGACGCGAACCACCCCGGAAAGCAAGATCGAAATGGATACACATCGAACCGCCTCCCACCGGCGCCAAGCCCGAAGATCGTAACCCTGAGTGTTGTTCTCAATTGCCCCTGTTGCTGTCGCGGACGTCAGCCTATGCTCCCCCCTTGAGCGGTGCACTACCTCCGGGAAACTTCTGGCTGACCGGCGGAATTGCATCGGTCGACAGCTGGTCGCATCAGCCGGAGGCAAGCCTGGACAATTCCCGTCGACAAGGCAGGAACACGCCAACATATCGATGTTGGTGATAGCGAGTGTCGCCGTACCCGGCTTGGCGGGACGGGCACCCGAGGAGGACGGACCGTTGGGCGCAAGGCAACCACGCTGGGCCGCAGGGCTGCTCGCCGCGATGGCGGTCGCGGCAGCCGGCCTGACCGCGTGCGCCACGGAGCAGTCCGCCGCGCTGCCACCGCTACGTGCGCCGGTGCCGACGAACGACCCAGCCACCGCCGAAGCAGCCGATGCCGCCCTGGCCGCGTACGCCGGCTACCTCGCGGTGGCGGAGGAAGCCGAACACGAGGTCAACCCACATCATCCCGATTTGAAGAAGTATCTGGCCGACCCGCTCCTGACCCGGGTCCGGCTGAGCATTCGAGACGCGAAGGAGCACGGGGCCATGCGTACCGGCTCGCTAATCTCCGAACCCGCGGTGACCGAGGTCAATCTGGATACGGTTCCGGCGACCGTGGCGATCCAGGACTGCCTGGACGCCACGAATTACCGCCTGGTGTACGCCGACGACAAGGACGAGGTCGTCCCCGGCACCGCCGTCGGCCGCTACCTGGCCACCGCCATCGCCACCCGCTACGACGACGGTCGCTGGTTGATCAGCGCCGGAACCTCGCACCCGGACCAGCCATGCTGACCCGCGTCCACGGCCGCCGACGGCGTACGGTCACCGCGCTCGCCATCACCGTCCTGCTGGCCACCGCCGGCCTCGCCCTGACCAGCCCGTCCGCCGCCATCGCGGCGGACGACGGCGACTCCGGTGGCGGCTGCAGCCCCACCCAGCCCGGCTGCGACGCGTGGGTGGAGGACCCGGGCACCCCCGGTGGTCCGGGCGGCGGAAACGGTCCCGGCACCGGCAATCCCGGCGGCGGGTTCACGCCCTGCATGCGCAACGGCGAGGAGTTGGACTGTTACGACGACATCCTCGGCTGGTTCAACCGCGACGACGGCTGCTACTACCGGGTCGCCGAGCCGCAGCCGCCGGGTGGCGCGGACGGGCAGACCGCGTACCTGCGCAGCTGCGTCGCCGGGCAGTCCGGGGAGGAACCGGTCTGGCTGGACGACCCGCCACCGGGATACGAGGCCCCGCCGGACCCGGACGAGCTGCGCCGCCGCGCCTACGCCGCGATCACGTTCGCCAAGCCGGCGATCCGCACCGCGCCCGGCCCTGGCGACCCCGGCCTGGTCGGGGTGCCGATCTGGCTCTGGTCCGAACACACCCAAGCCTCCTGGGGAGAACTGGACGCCGAAAGATCCGACCGGGGATTGACCGTCCGAGTAGCTGGCAAGGTCACCCGGGTCACGTACCGGATGGGCAACGGTGACTCCGTCACCTGCAGCCGGGCGAATGCCTTCACCAGGTACAACCCGCAGACCAGCAACGTGTGGAACCCACCTTGCGGATACGACGAGGGCTACTCCGCACCGGGCACGTACTCGATCACCGCGACCGCGTACTGGGAGGTCTACTGGGAGATCAACGGCGTCTTCCAGGAGGTCTTCGACACGGTCGAGGTGTCCAACACCGCGACGATCGAGGTCGACGAGCTTCAGGTGGTACGGGAATGACCGTGGCGACCACGCGTACCGGCGCCGGTGGGGTCGACAGCCCGGTCAGCCCGCCGAAGATCGTCCGGCAGCGACGGATGCGTCCCGGCCTGCTCGGCCTGGCGGTGCTGCTGATCGCGCTCGGCGGGCTCGGGTCCGCGTTCGCGGTCACCTCCGTCCGGGCGACCGGCTCCTACCTGGCGGTCGCCCGGGACGTACCGGTCGGCACCGTGCTGTCCGCCGACGACCTGGTGACCGTCCAGGTCGCCGGCGGGCAGGGCATCCAGCCGGTGCCGGCCAGCCAGCGTGACCAGGTGATCGGCCTGCGGGCGGCGGTCGCCCTGGTGCCGGGCAGCCTGCTCACCCCCGCGCACCTGACCAACGAGCCGATGATCGGCGCGGACCAGCAGCAGATCGCGCTCGGGCTACGGGCCGAGCAGGTGCCGGCCAGGCAACTGCACCCGGGCGACAAGCTGCTGCTGGTCGGCACCCCCGACCGGGATGCCCGGGACGCGGCGGTCACCCGGTTCGACGCCACCGTCATCGACGTGACCGTGTCCGAGCGTGGCAGCTTCATCCTCTACCTGGCACTGGCCGTACGCGACGTACCACCGGTCGTCGTGCTCGCCGCCGAGAACCGGATCGCGGTCGTCCTGACCTCGGCGGCCTGACCATGGCGATCGTCGCCCTCGTCGCCGCCAAGGGCTCCCCCGGCGTCACCACCAGCGCACTGGCCTGCACCCTGTCCTGGCATCACCGGGTGGTGCTCGCCGAGTGCGATCCGGCCGGCGGGTCGTTGATGGCCGGCTACCTCGGTGGCGCGTTGGAGGGTCCACGGGGCATCGGGGAGCTCGCGGTGAGCGAGTTGCGCGACGGCAACCTGGAAGAGGCGTTCTGGAGTCAGCTCGTCGACCTGGACGCACCACGCCGGGAACGGCTGCTGCTGCCCGGCGTGATCGACCCGGCGCAGATCGGCAGCGTCACCCCATTGTGGCAGCGCTTCGCCGACTTCTTCGTCAGCCTGGAGCACGGCAAACCACCGTACGACGTGCTTGTCGACTGTGGCCGGCTCTACGTGACCAGCCCACCCTGGCCGATCCTGCGGGCCGCCACCATCGTGCTGGTCGTCTGCGCCGCCCACCTGCCCGACCTGTCCAGTGCCCGGGCCGCCGTACAGGCGATCGAGCGGGACTTCACCGAGCACCGGGTGCCACCCGGGTCGCTGCGGTTGCTGCTGGTCGGCGACGGACACAGCCGGTCTGAGGTCAGCAAGGCGCTGCAGTTGCCGGTGATCGCCCGGTTGCCGGCCGATCCGCGCACCGCCGAGGTGCTGGGCCACGGCGGCACCGTCAAGCTCAACCGGCCGTTGTTGCGCGCGGCCAACGCGCTGGAGGTTCCGGTGCGCTCGCTGATCGAGCGCCGGCAGGCCCGGCTGCGGTGGCCTGTCGCGGAAGGGGTGCCGAATGCGATTTGAACCGGTGCTGAGCGACCCTCGCAACGACCCGGACGACCAGGCCCAGCCGACCGGTCAGGTGCAGCCGATCGACCGGACCCAGCCGGCCGGTCAGGGACACTCGTCAGGCGGCGAACGGCCGGACCCGCAGTCGGCGCAGCACCCCGGCCACCCCTGGCACGGCCAGCCGCAGCAGGGTCAACCCCACCAGGGTCAACCCCAGCACGGGGTACCCCGACACGCCCAGCGGCGGCCGTGGCCCGGCAACCAGGATCCGGTCACCTCGATCACCCCGCCGCTGGGCCCGAACGGCATCCCCGGCGAACCCGCCCCCCACAGCCATACCGCCCGGCACAACTGGCCGCTCGCCGCCGCCGTAGGTACCGCACCGGCCGGCACGACGCCCGGCAGCCGGCACGACGGCACTGGCGCCGGCCCCGCCGCAGGGATCGTGCCGCCGGTCCCGGGGGTGCCCGTACCGCCGGCACCGGGCACCGCCGCCCCGGCCCTGCCCAACGGGCTCCAGCCGCCACTGCCCAACGGGCACCAGCCGCCACTGCCCAATGGGCTCCAGCCGCCACTGCCCAATGGGCTCCAGCCGCCACTGCCCAACGGCTACCAGTCGGCGGTCACCAGCGGACCGCCGACCGCGAGTCTGCCGGCGGTGCCCGCCGCGAGCGCTCCGGCCACACAGCGGCCCCGCACCGACTTCGCCCTGGTCCGGGAGTTGCGGCGCGAGCTCAGCACCCGGCTCACCCGCTGGCAGCGGGGCCGTGAGTTCACCATCGACGAGGAAGACGTCGAGCGGGCGCGGATCGCCGTCGCCGTCGTCGCCGAGTACGCCGATCAGGTCCGCCGGGCCGGCACCCCGCTCACCGCGTACGAGGAGCGGGTGCTGCTCGACCAGGTCACCGCCGAACTCGTCGGGCTCGGTCGGCTGCAGACCCTGCTGGTCGACGACTCCATCGAGGAAGTGCACATCCTCGGCTGCGACCAGGTACGCATCACCCGACGCAGTGGCCAGATCGACTGGCACGACCCGATCGCGGACAGCGACGACGAGCTGGTGGAGATCCTGCAGGCCGCCGCCCGGCGGGCCGGCTCCACCGAACGGTCACTGTCCACCTCGAAACCGACGCTGGACCTGCAGCTGCCCGACGGCAGCCGGCTCGCCGCCGTCTACCTGGTCAGCCACCGCCCGTACGCGGTGATCCGCAAGCACAACACGCTCGACATCAGCCTCGACGACGTGGCCGGCGGCCGGCCCGACCTCGACGAAATGATCGACGTGCTGGGCCGCGACTTCCTGCGGGCGGCGATGCGGGCCGGGCTGAACATCATGGTCGCCGGGCTGGCCGGCGCCGGCAAGACCACGATCATCCGGGCGTTGATGAACGAGATCCCGCCCGACGAGCCGTACGTGCTGCTGGAGGAGAGTCGCGAGTTGCTCCCCGCCCGGCGCACCGACCGGCACCGGGCGGTGATGAGCTTCGAGGCACGCGAGGGCCACGGCGAGCGCGGCCTCGACGGACGGCCGGCCGGTGAGGTCAGCATCGCCGATCTGATCCCGATCTCGCTGCGGATGGGCGTGCTGCGGATCATCGTCGGCGAGGTCCGGTCCCGGGAGATCGTCCCGATGCTGCAGGCGATGACCACCAGCCGCGGTTCGATGTGCACCATCCACGCCCGTACCCCGTCCGGGGTCGGTGAGCGGATCGTCGAGCTGGCCCTGTCACACGGTCGGGAGATGACCGTCGACCAGGCCCGGCGGATGGCCGGCAACGCCCTCGACCTGATCGTCTACGTCACGGTCGAGGACGAGACCGGCATCGGCGGGCGCAAGCACCGGTTCGTCTCGCACATCGAAGAGGTCGTCGGCGTCGGCGAAGGCGGCCGGATCGCGACCACCACCGTTTTCGGCCCCGGCGCCGACGGCCGGGCCATCCCCCGGCACCTGCCCGAACGAATCCGCGAGCAACTGCTGCGGGTCGGCTACGACGCCCGGGGGCTGTCCCGCTTCATCGAGGCCGGGGTCGGCGGCTGGCGCCGGCCGCGGCACAGCCTGCTGCGGGTGCGCCAATGAATTTGCCCGCCAACATCGAGGTGATCGCGGTGATCGCCGGCGCGGCCTGCGCCGCCGGTCTGGTACTCACCGTCGTCGCGGTGATCGGCACCAGCCGGCCGCCGGGACCGCCGTCGCGCACCAGTCTGCTGCTGCGCCGGTTGTGGCAGGGCACCGGGGCGAGCCGCCGGGAGCAGCGGCAGTATCAGGCGCTACTGGCCGCCGCCGTACTCGCCGGAGCGTTCGCGTTCCTGATCACCGGGCTGCCGGTCGCCGGCCTGCTGGTCGCGGTCGCGGTACCCGGTGCGCCGTGGCTGTTCAGCGTCGGCAAGGCGGAACGGCGGGCGATCGCCCGGATCGAGGCGGTCGGCGAGTGGACCCGCCGGCTCAAGGACGTTTCCGGCACCGGCCAGGGCCTGCAGCAGGCCATCATCGGTACGGTCGCGACCGCACCGGCCGAGATCAACCCGGAGGTACGCGACCTGGCCGCCCGGCTGCAGGCCGGCTGGCTCGGCCGGACCGCGCTGCTGGCGTTCGCCGACGAGATCGGTGACCCGGTCTGCGACCAGGTGATGGCGGCGCTGATCCTGCACCTCACCGATCGAGGGGAGCGGCTCGGCGACGTACTCGGCTCGATCGCCAACGCCGCCGCCGCCGAGGTGGCCACCCGTCGCGAGGTGGAGGCCAAACGCACCCAGCCCCGGTTCGCGGTCCGGTTCCTCACCGTGATGACGCTGCTGGTCCTCGGGTACGGGCTGATCAATCCCGAGTACATGGCCCCGTACGGCACACCGAGCGGTCAGCTGGTGATGATCGCTCTCGGTGGCTTGTTCGTGGCACTGCTCGTCTGGGTGCGGCAGATGAGCATTCCACCCCGGCCGGCCCGGTTCCTCGCCGCCCCGGATCCGGAGGAGGTCCTCCGGTGATTCTGAACGTGCAACTGACCATCGCGGTGGTCGCCGGCGCCCTCGTCGGACTCGGGGTGTTCCTGCTGGTCCGGGAGGCCAGCCCGGCATCGCCCGCGCTCACTCCGGCGCTGCGTCGGCTGCATCACAGCGCGGAACGGGCGCCCGCGCGTGACGTCGACGGCAGTCAGGACCTGCAGTGGCTGACCGGTGTGGTCCGCTGGCTGCGGCCACCGCACAAGGAACTCGCCCTGCTCGGCAGGACACCCGAACAGTATGCCCTGTCGTTGCTGCTGTCGGCGCTGATCGGGCTGGCCGCGCCACCGGTGGCGAGCATCGTCCTGTCCGCTGTCGGATTCGAGCTGCCGGTGGTGGTCCCGGTGGTCGTCGGCCTCGCCATCGCCGCCGGTGCGGCCCTGCTCGCCCACCAGGACGTTCTCAGTAAGGCCAAACAGGCCCGGCGCGAGTTCAGCCGGGCGGTGTGCACGTACCTGGACCTGGTCGCGTTGCAGTTGTCGGCCGCGCACGGACCGGTGCAGGCGCTGGAACGGGCGGCGAAGGTGTGCGACGGCTGGGTGTTCGAGCGGATCCGGGAGTCGCTGCGGCTGGCCCAGTTGCAGATGCATTCGCCCTGGGACGAGCTGCGGGACCTGGCCGAACAGATCGGCGTGCCGGAACTCGGCGACGTCGGATCGATCATGCAGTCATCGGGCACCGAAGGCGCCCAGGTGCACGAGACGTTGCGCAGCCGCGCCGACTCGTTGCGCGATCAGATCAGGACGGACAACCTGGCCCGGGCCGAGGCGGTCACCGGCCGGCTCGACATCCCGGGCGCGTTCCTGGTCTTCGTCCTCATCGGATTTGTTCTGTACCCCTTCCTGGCCCGCATCTGAGGGCGGACCCCCGCCAGGCGCACGAAAGGACATCACAATGGCCATACTGACCTACCTGTACCTCACGGTCGCCGATCGGATCAGCGAGATCCGTAACGACCGGGAGCAGGACCGGGGGGACAGCCCGGTGCCGACCGCAGTGATCATCGTCGGCCTCGCGCTCGTCGCGATCGCTGTCCTGACCTGGGCCTCCGACCTGGCCTTCGATTTCATGAACTCCAACCCGAGCCCGGGTGACGACCTGCCGGATCCCGGGAACGTGCCGGGCGGCAACTGATCCGAGCGATGCGCCGCCACCCCACCCGCATGTCGGTGCGGGCCACCCCCACCCCGGTGGCCCGCACCGGCGTACGGCTGCGGTGCCTCGTCGACGGTGCCGGCACGGGGCGGGGCGACCGCGGCGCCAGCCCGGTCGAGTTGGCCATTCTGATGCCCGCGATCCTGCTGCTGCTCTTCGCTTCCATCCAGGTCGCCGCGCTGTTCCTCGCCCGTACCGTCGCGCTGAGCGCGGCCCAGCAGGCGGTCAGCGCGGAGCGCGGGTACGACGCTCTGGGCAGTGGCAACGCCGGCACCGACGTCGGTGCGCAACGGGCTGCCGAGTTTCTCGCCGACGCCGGCGACTGGCTCGACGCCGATCCGCTGCCCGCGCCGGTGGTCGGCCCCGACGGCCAGTACGTGTCCTACACGGTCAGCGGTAAGGCACTGTCGCTGGTGCCGTGGGTCGAGTTCACCGTCAGCGAGACCGCCAACGGTGAGATCGAACGGTTCGTCGAGGCTTCGGGGGGCTGACCGTGTGGCGGCGTAGCACGGCGGAACGCGGGTCCGTCTCGGTGGAGGTGGCGATCCTCGCCCAGGCGTTCCTGCTGTTGATCGTCGTCGCCTGGGTCAGTGGACGGACGGTGCTGGCCCGCAATGCGCTCGACGCGGCCGCGCACGACGCCGCCCGCGCCGCCTCCATCTCCCGCACCGTGACGCAGGCGCAGGCCAGCGCGGCTGAAGCTGCCCAACAACGCCTCGACTGGGAGGGTTTCTCCTGCGTCAACAAGCCGACGATCAGCTATGTCCACAACGGCGTCGACACCCTGTCGCAGGCGTTCGACACCGCGCCCGGCGCCGCCACCGCCCTGATTCACGTCCGGGTGACCTGCACCGTCCAGTTCGGCGACCTGGGGCTACCGTGGGTGTCCGGCGACCGGCAGCTCAGCGCCGAATTCCGATCGCCCCTTGATCGCTTCCGGGGGCGGCAATGAGGCGCGTCACCCGGGACCACCGACCCGACAGCCGCGACGGCGGGCGGGTCAGTGTCTTCCTCGCGATCACCTTCATGGCGGTGATCATCGTGATCGGTATCACCGTGGACGCGGCCGGCAAGTATCGGGCCCTCCAGCGGGCCGACAACCTCGCCGCCGAAGCGGCCCGCACCGGCGGACAGCAGATCGACGTCGCGGGGGTGGTGAGCGGCGAAGGCCGGTTTCTCGACAAGGCGGCGGCGACAGCTGCGGTCGATGGCTACCTCGACAGCCTGCCGGGCGTGACCGACCACACCACGACCTTCACCGAGAACGACCAACGGATCACCGTGACCATCGACATGGCGTACCAGACCACCATGCTCAACCTGTTCGGATACCCCTCCACCATCACGGTCACCGGGCAGGCCACCGCCGTGCTCCGGTCTGACCCCTAGTCCGGCGTGGACGACCCCACGAGCGGATCGACCCCCTCAATTAGGAGCGGCCATGCGCGCACCACGCGTCTCTGCGGCCCGGCGGCTCGGGCAGGTCGTAACCGGCCTGGGCGCCCTGATCATCCTGCTGATCCTGCTCGCCGGCGCGCCTGCCGCGCTGATCGCGTTCGCCGGCAATCCGCTGCCCGACCACCTGCCCGGGTTGGCCGAGATCGGTACGGCGTTGACCAGCCGCGACGACGGCCAACTGTTCCTGCGGGCGCTGGCCGTCGCGGGTTGGCTCGGCTGGGCCACGTTCCTGCTGTCCGTACTGGTCGAGATCCCCGCCCGGCTGCTCCGCCGGTCGGCGCCGAAACTGCCGGGGCTGAGCAGGCAACAGCGGGTCGCCGCAGCTCTCGTCGGGTCGATCTCGCTGATCCTGGTGGCGAGCCCGGCCGCTGCCTTTGCCGGCCCCGGACCGGCTGTCTCCACCGTGGCCACCACGGTGGCGGCCACCACCGCGACTACCGGTCCTGCCGCCGCTGATCAGCCGACGGCCGCCGGACACCAACTGACTCCCAACCAGCTGGCCGCGTCGGTCGGCCGCGACGGTGCCGGCACCCCCGCCCCACTGGTGGCACCGGCCGCGCTGACCACGCTCGCGGCCGCCGCTCCGTCGGGTCCGGCCCAGCCCGACGAGGCACCGGTCTACCGGGTGGCCAAGGGGGACTATCTGGGCCACATCGCCGATCGCTATCTCGGTGAGTTCGGCGACTACCGGCAGCTTGCCGAGATCAACGACATTCAGAATCCGGACCGGATCCGGGCCGGACAGCTGATCGAGTTGCCAGCGGACGCGGCCGATTCCGGGGTACGTCGGCACGCCACCGGTTCGGTCGTCGGTCCGGCTGGTGCACCGCCGACCGGGCAGCCCTCGCCGGAGCGGGAGACACCGCCGGTCGAGCAGACACCGCCGGTTGGGCAGACCCCTCCGGCCGTGGAAACCCCGGCGCCTCCTCAGGCGCCACCAGCCCCGGCCGACGGCCCGGTGTCGCCGGCCGTGCCGTCGGCGCCCGGCACGGCTCCGGCTGAACAACCGGCCTGGCAGGTCGGCAACGATCAGCCGACCGGCAACTTCGGCGGCAACGTCGCCGCCGGCCGGTCCGGACCGGAGCCGGAGCTGAACCGGCCGCTCGCGGTCGCCGCCGTTATCACCGCAGCAAGCATCGTGGGTGCGCAGATCGGGACGATGCTGGGGTTGAAGCGGCGTGCCGCCGGTGCGCCGGCGGAGTCCGGCCGGCACCGCCGTTACCGGGAATGACCGCCGTCACCGGGACATGACCGCCGGTCCCGGTCCCAGCCGACTCAGGGCAGCTGGGCCTGCACGACGCCGGCCACCACCCGGCTGCGCAGCACCTGCTGGTCGGTGGCGGCCGGCCCGTGCGCGACCGTGCCGTCGGTCAGCCGAAACGCGCTGCCGTGCCACGGGCACACCACGCAGGCATGGCCGTCCGCGCTGATCACCTCACCCTGGTCGAGGGGCCCGTTCTGGTGGGCGCAGTGCGCCAGCAGCACCGTGACATCCTCGCCATGCCGGTAGACCAGCACCGGCACGTCGTCCACCTGCCGGCTGGCCATTCCCGATTCGGGCAGGTTGGCGAACTCGACGATCGGGTGCCAGCCGGCGGAGATCCGGTGCAGTTCCGGCACGGCCTGGTTGACCCCGGCGGCCTGTTTGTACGCGAGATGTCCGCCGAGGAATCCGCCCGCACCGGCGGCGGCGAGACCGGCGAAACCGAGCCTGCGCCCGGCCGGGTGCCGACCGCCTATCCGGGCGATCGTTGAGCCGGCATAGCAGGCCAGGGCAATGGCGTTGGCAGCGGCGTGGACGAGTCCGATCCGGCGCTGTTCCCGAGACAGGCTGGCCCAGTCGTTGGCTCCGGTGATCGCCGCTGGCAGGGCTGCGACGGTGCCGATTCCGATCAGGGTGGTCGCTGCCCGTCGGTGGTTGGGCAGCAGGTCCAGTACGGCCGCGCTGAGCCAGGCGCCCATCGGCACCTGGATCAGCACCGGGTGCAGCGGATGGCCCAGCCACACCCCGTGCAGCAGGTCCCGGACACGTTCGCCGCTGATCCGTCGCTGGACGGACTGTTGCAGTCGGTCGCCGATCCGATCCAGCCCGGTCGCCTGCTCGATCCTCGTCAACAGTGCCCGCATCCCGTCGGCGTTCCCGCCTGGCACTCGATCAAACCCCGCGATCTTGTACGTGTCGGGCCAGCGACGCTGGACCCGGTGCGCCCGCGCAGGTCTCTTTCCATCGCCCGGCCGATCCGTCCGTCGCACAACGCCGAAGGGCGACGGACGCATCGCGGCAGATCAGTGCGGGCATCGAGCGTGTTCGCCGTCACCTGTGTGCTGTGCTGGGCCTGCGATGTGTGGTGGGGAGTCGAACCCCTGGATCAAAGTGTCGATCTCGCGAAGTTGCCGCCTGACTTGGGTCATGTAGTGCGTACGACGATCGGTGCGGCGTTTCCGCTGGTGGCAGCGGTGCCACCCGTTGAGCGCCCCGACTGAAGGAGCACCTTCGCACTGGATAGCGGCGCGTCGGCTTGACGGATACTTCACGGCAGGTCGCCGCGCCGAGACCGGAAGGTGATCGTCAACGTGGCCCGGGTCGGGATGCACCATGCCGCCGCCGTGCTCAGCTGCCGGCTTACCCGTTGCCTGCCGCCGCTCAGCCCGTTGCGTCCGGCTGGACGGCGGCTGACCGTCGGTGGATGAGCCGGCGTAACCACGCACGGTCACGAATGTGATGTCACCTCCTGCCCATTTCGGGCACTGCGTCGTGCTGCCCCCGTCCAGCCATCGTCATGTCCGCGGCGAGTGGAGCCAGACTGACGTCATCCCTGGCTTTTGAGGTGTGCCAGAGTCCACTCGCGATGGAGATCCCGTGGTTACCCGGGCCGGCTCCAACTCCCTGGTCACCGTGAGTGACCCGACTGGGGTCATGTGGTGCGTACGACGATCGGTGCGGCTTTTCCGCTGGTGGCAGCGGTGCCGCCCGTTGAGCGCCCCGGCTGGAGGAGCACCTTCGCACGGGATGGCGGCGTGTCGGCGTGGGCGGATACCTGGCATCCGCCGGCGTGGGTCCTGGTGGGCACGTCGTGGTCGGCGACCTTGCGGCTCTTCCGGTAGGCTTGATCATCCACATCGGATGCCCGTGTCTCTTCCGGGGCGTAGGGAAGTCGCCAAGATGGAACATTGCGCCGAGGTCAGGGTGTCGGTTAGTGCGCAGATTTCGACACGGTCGCGAGCAACACGGCAGGTCACAGCGCCGAGATCAGAAAATGATCGTCAACGTGACCCAACTCGGGGCTCAGTCCAGCAGGTCAGCCTCCCAGTTCGTCCGCTGGATCAAAGTGTCGATCTCGCGAAGTTGCCGGGCGAGGTCGTCGGCCTGCCCGCGTAGTCGCGCGCTGGCGACGATGCGGGCACGGAGTTGTTCGGCGCGGCGCGCCGCGCCCGCTCGCAGCGCAAGAGCCTCAGCAAGCTTCATGGCCACCAGCATGCCCAGCGAAGATCAATCCCGCCTTCCAGTTTACGGACCACGGCAAGAAGGAGCAGCAGGGGCAAGCTCGCCTGTTGCAAGGGCTCGACGGCGGCCAGTTGCCGGATGAGCTGGGCCAGGGCCTGCATCTTCGTAGCGACCTCGCCCAGGGTGATGGCTGCCGGCAGTTGTGCGCGAAGTCCGAACATGCAGGCATTTGACATCTTGGCCTGTGCGTCGCCGAAACCGGTACCGAGGTAGGGGGTGCGCCGGCGGCGACGATGCTTTGGTGACCGGCGCGGTCGTGGGAGGCCTTCGGTTGGGCGGGGTTGGCGTTGTCCCGGGCCGGCCTGCTTGGGAAACTCTCGGACCGGCAGGTATTCCTCGACTTCCGCGATGACCCGGTAGCCGGAGGCCTTCGCGTCGGTGTACAGGCGGGTGACCCAGCTGGTCCCGGCGGCAGAGTCAGATCGTGTGGATCGTGATGAGGTCTTCGAGTCCTGCGAGATCGTCGGCGTTGCGGGTGTAGACGGCGGCGTCATGGGCGTGTGCGGTTGCCGCGATGAGCAGGTCCATCACCCTGGCTCGCGGCTGGCGGCCGGTCTCGACGACGCATGCGGCCAGCCGTGCGTAGCTGTCGGCGATCGCTTCATCGACGGGAAGCGGATCGAACCGGCGTTGAATGGCGCTCAACCGCGCCAACCGGAGCGCCCTCGCCTCGGCGGTCTTCGCGACCAGGACACCGAACTGGAGTTCGGCGAGGCTGGCGACGCTGATGGCCAGTTCACCGGGGATCGGGGTCACATCTGTGGCGATGAGGACGCTGGTGTCGAGGATGCCACGGCTCACCGCTCGATCCAGGGATCGGTGACGGCGTTGTCGAGCAGGTCGCGGTCGTCCGCCCACCCTGGGTCTGTGGGCTGGTCGAACACGCCGGCGAGGTCGTCCCACTCGCGCCAGGTTCGTGGGCTGACCGGGCCGAGTACGGCTGCCGGTCGCCCGGCGACGGTGATCGTCACGCGCTCGCCGCCCTGCGCCCGGCGTACCAGGTCGCTGGCGTTCTGACGCATCTCCCGCAGCCCGACCTCATGCATACATCTGACCGTAGCACATGTGCTACCAGCCGGCACCTCGCTGTGGCGAGCAGAGCAGCCGCCAACTGCGCCACCACTGGCCGCAGCAGATCACCGCCCACCTCGACCGCGGCTACGACAGCCAGCGCACCCGTGACCTGCTCGACTAGATCGACTTCGACGCGCAGATCGCCCGCAAGGGCATGGGCGTGTCCGGGGAGGACGTCGCCGCCGTCCAAGCCGGGTTGGAGTTTCACGGCTTCCCGATCGATGATCTCGGGGTTCCCAAGAATGCGCTGACGCGGCCGCTGCTGGACCTACTGCACAGCCGGCTCACCGATAGGCGTCACATCGCGGTGCACTGCCGCACCGGCATGGCGGGCCTCGCTGATCGCAGCGGCTTGCCTGATCCGACCGGGCACCGACCCTGGCAGGGTTCGGTGCTTGATGATCCGGACACCAGAGCAGGCGCGGCTCGACGCCCATGCCGGGGTAGTTGATGATTACAGGAGCAATACCGCTGGGTTCGTCCAGCGCGCTGAGCCAACGGATCAGGATTTGGCCGCTGCCGTAGGTGGTCGAGGTAGACAGGCATGTCGGCAGCGGCGCGGTGTAGCGCCAGCCGGTGGTGAGCCGCCGCAGCGCGAGCGTGAGGAAGCGCCGGCCCGCTCGCAGCAGGGTCGGCGCTTCGATGACGTCGGCAGAGGGGTGGTGGCTGGTCAGTGGTGGTGCTTGGCCAGCTCGACGAAGGAGCGCCAGGCGGACGGGCCGAAGGTCAGGGTGCCGCCGTCGCGGTCCTTGGTGTCCCGGACCAGCACCCGGCCGGGCAGGTTGTCGGCCACCTCGACGCAGTTGCCGGATGCGCCGTTCGACCGCGACGACTTCCGCCATGCTGGTTCATTGATCACTGGATCATCCTTAACATCAGGTCTCGGGTCTGGTCGGCGGACAGCGCCAACTCGTTGACTGCTTCCCAGATTAGTTCCAGTTCGAGTACGTCACCAGCAGCGGTGGCGAGGCGTCCACGCAGCAGGTCGTCCAGGTAACCGACCCGCCTCCCGTCGCTCATGGTCGCCAATGCCAGTGGCCCGCTGAGGCCAGCGTGGAGCCCGGCCGATTCGGGGACCGCACGGACCCGGACGGTCGGCCGATGCCCGAGGTCGACCAGGTGGGCAAGCTGATCCTTCATCACCTCGCGCGGACCACGACGCAACGCCGTCTCCTCGACCAGGACCACCAGATCCACCGGGGGATCGCGGTCCAGCACCGCGCGCTGCCGCACCTGTCGGGTCGCGACCACCTCTTCGAACCGACCCCTGTTGGACGGCACGCCAGCGAAGACCTGCCGCATGTACGCCTCGGTCTGCAGTAGCCCAGGAACCAACGTGGGCTCCCAGGCCCTCAGCAACACCGCGCGTCGCTCGTGCTCGACCCAGGAGCGCAGCCACGGCTGGCGGTCTTCTCTGCCCTCCTTCGACAGCTGCTGAATCTGGTCACCGGAGTTCAGTAACTTGTCGAGAGCCGTCGCGGTGTCCTCCTTCGGCACCAGCCGGCCGGTCTCGAAGCTGGCGATCAGCGACTTCGACACGCCTGCCGCCTTCGCCAACTGGGTCTGGTTCATGCGCTGGGACAGCCGGAGCTGTCGAAGCTGCGCAGGCAGTTCAGCCATGTTTATAACCTCCAATAATCTGGGCTCACCTTTACCTCAACCACTTTCATGTTGCCCTATGTCGGTGAGCGCGTCCAGGGTGGATGACGATGGCAAAAGGCGACGTGAAGAGTGGGGGTGTCGACGGTGGAGTTGGGCGCGGTCGTCGGGGCGGCACTGCTCGGCTTCTGCGCCGGGCTGTGGTCATTCAGAGTGAAGTCGAGATGGTGCCCCAACTGTGGGCGTACGACATGGCCGATGGAACGGGACGCCGACGGTGTCCAGCGGCCACGTGGCGATGGAAGGCCCGGTGGGTAGCCGGCTGCTGCGGACACCGGAACCGAACTCAGGGGACGTGCTGTTGATCGGCCGGGAGGCGAGCATACAGTTCGCCGGCGACCGACAAATTCGATTCCGCGTCATCTCGGTCGATCAAAAACCGACCTACCACGGCTGGGTCTGGCTCACCGGCTATGCCATCGACGAGCATGGATATGCAGCCGAGCGGCGGGAGATATTCGTCCGACGCCATGGACTCTATTGACTGCCCAAACGGCAGTCGACATGACAATTGATCAAGGAGAGAAAAGATGATCACCGAGATGATACGTGACTGGTGGCTGCGCTGGCTGGACTGGCGTTCCGGCCGGTCGATGGCGTCCAAGCGTCTCGAATACCTGCGCCGCGAACGGCTCGGGCAGCAACAGCGCAGCCGTGCGACGGCCCGGCACCGCCGACTCGACGGCAACCGGGGACACCGCTGGTCCTCGGAAGCAACCGTCCTGGTCCCGGCCCTGCGTCCACTGATGACCTACGGCCAGCAGTGCGGCTACCGGCTGCCGCACGGCATGACCTGACCGGCGGCGTACCGCCGCATGCCAGCGCAGGGCCCGAATAGCCAGCGCAGGGTACGGCTGGTCGCGATGGCGGCGTAGCGGGCGGTGCTCGGTTTCGGGGTACGGACGGACGTCTCCCGGTCGACGGTGTGCAGGCCGAAGTGGAAGTGGTAGCCGGCGGCCCACTCGAAGTTGTTCAGCGGCGCCCAGTGGCAGTAACCGAGCACGGTGATCCGGTCACCGAAGTGGCGTATGACCCGGTCGCAGTACCGGGCGAACAGCTCGGGCGCGGCCGGGTCCAGCCAGCCGCCGCGCGCAACTGTCGACGATCGCCGCGTAGCGATCCAACGCCTCGCTGAAGAAGCAGGCCCGGCCGGACCGCTCGGCGAAGACCGTCGGCCCGACGTGCTCCAGGAACCAGGTGTCGCTGCTGGTGTTGTCGCCCTCGGTCTGGTGACCGGAGGTGGCGACACCGAAAAGGAAGCCGCCCGGGAAGCGTCTCATGGATGGACATCATTCCTTGGCCGACCCAAGATCACATGACGAAAAACTGGGACGCCATCGGCGTGTCGCCCGAATTTCCATCAAGTGATCATGAGGTCAGGTGAGCTGCTGTACGGCGGACTGGATGGCGCGGTGCACCGTCGGGTACGCGTAGATCATGTGCCGCAGGCTGGTCAACGGCACCTCACCGTGCACGGCGACGGCGAGTGCGCCGAGCACCTCGCCGCCGGTCGGTCCCGCCGACGTCGCCCCGACCAGCACGCCCCGGTCGGCGTCGGCGACCAGCTTGATGAAGCCGTCGTTGCCCGGCCCGTGGATCCAGCCCCGGGACGACTCGGCGACGTCGGTGACCGCCGTACGCACGTCGATGCCCTGCTGACGGGCCTGACTCTCGGTCAGGCCGACCGCTCCGATCTCCGGGTCGGTGAAGGTGACCCGGGGGACCGCGCGGTACTCGGCGGCCGGCCCGCCCTGGTGGAGGATGTCGCGCACCGCCACGTCCGCCTGGTACATGGCCAGGTGGGTGAAGGCGCCGTGGCCGGCGACGTCACCCACCGCCCACAGCCCGTCGGCGACCCGCATCCGCTCGTCGACCGGCAGGTGCCGGGCGGCCGGATCCAGGCCGACGGTGTCGAGGCCGAGGCCGCCGAGGTCGCTGCGCCGGCCGGTGGCGACCAGCAGCCGCTGCCCGCTTTCCGGGCCGCCCTGCGACAGGTGCACGGCGAACGTGTCGTCGCGGTGCTCGATCCGCTCGGCACGGCTGCCGAGCCGGATCCGTACCCCGTCGTCGCCGAGGGCGCGGGCGGCCAACGCCGACGACTCCGGCTCCTCCCGGGCCAGCAGCCGCTCGCCGGGCTCGACGATGGTCACCCCTACGCCGAACCGGGCGAAGACCTGGGCCAGCTCCAGCCCGATCGCCCCGCCGCCGAGCACGACCAGCGATTCGGGCAGGTCGGTGACCTCGATCGCTTCCTTGTTCGTCCAGTACGGCGTACCGGCTAGTCCGTCGATCGGCGGCACCACCGGCACGGTGCCGGTGGCGACGACCACGCCCCGGCGGGCGGTGAACTCCTGCCCGTCGACGTCGACCCGTGCGGGTCCGGTGAGCCGGGCGGTGCCGTGCAGTACCCGTACCCCTTTGCCGGTGAGCCGGTCGACGGCGGTCGTGTCGGACCAGTCGGCGGTGGCTTCGTCGCGGATCCGCCGGGCGACCGGCGTCCAGTCCGGTCGGACGTCGGCGGTGCCGGCCAGGCCGTCGATCCGGCGGCCCTCGGCGAGCGCGTTCGCCGCCCGGATCATCATCTTGCTCGGTACGCAGCCCCAGTACGGGCACTCGCCGCCGACCAACCGGCGCTCCACACCGACCACGTCCAGGCCTGCCTGGCCGAGCCGGCCGGCGACCTCCTCACCGGCCACGCCCAACCCGACGACGACGACGTCCACCTGTTGCGGCTCGCTCATCGGTGCAGCATGTCACCTCACGGCCGCGGGTCAACGGTCGGACAGCGGTGCCGGGTAGTCGAGGGTGCGACGCAGGCCGTCGGGCAGTTTCCACGGCTCGTGGACCGCCGGCCCGTCGACGCCGGCCAACTCCGGCACCCACCGGCGGACGTACTCCCCGGCCGGGTCGAAGCGGTGTGCCTGACGTAGCGGGTTGAACCGCCGGTGCGGGCGGGTGTCGTTGCCGGTGCCGGCGACCCACTGCCAGTTGCCGGCGTTGTTGGGCAGATCGCCGTCGAGCAGCCAACGGGCGTACCAGGCCAGTCCGTCGCGCCAGTCCAGGCCGAGCTCCCTGGTCAGGTATCCGGCGGTGATCAACCGCGCCCGGTTGTGCAGCCAGCCTTCGGCCCGCAACTGGCGCATGCCGGCGTCGACGATCGGGACGCCGGTGCGCCCGGCCTGCCATGCGTCCAGGGCCCCGCTGTCGTAGCGCCACTGTTCCGTGGCGCCGCGCCGGTAGGCGGTGGTGGCCAGGTCAGGAAAGGCGAACGCGACCTGGTAGTAGAAGTCGCGCCAGCACAGCTGCCGGACGAACGGGCCGTTTCGGTCGCCGGCGGCGGTCGCCACCGTCAGCGGGGACAGGCAGCCGAACCGCAGGTAGGGGCTGAGTCGCGAGGTGGCGTCGCCGGCCAGGTCGTCGTGCTGGTCGCCGTACCGGTCGAGGTTGGCCAGCCAGTCACCTAGCCGGCGGTGGCCGGCGGGCTCGCCACCGGCGGCGGCCCGCGGGGATTCCCCGGCCGCCAGGTCGGGCAGTCGGCCGGTGGCGAGCCCGCCCGGCAGCCGGATCCGCTCCGGCGGGGCGCAGACCGCCCGCCAGCCGGCAGCGCTCCAGGCCCGGTGGTACGGGGTGAACACCTTGTAGTGATCGCCGCCGCCGGCCGGGCTGAGCGTGGCCGGATCGACCACGGTCAGCCCGGAGAAGGCCCGGTACGCGATCCGGTGACGTTCGCATTCGACCCGTAGTCGCCGCTCGCGGCGGCGCGCGTAGTGGCTGACGTCGGCGGAGAGCGTGATTCCTTCGGCATCGACCGCACGAATCAGCTGGATCGCTTCGCCGACCGGATCGCCGTACCGCACGATCAGGTCGCCGCCGCGCTCACGCAGCGCCGCACGCAGGTGGTCGAGGCTCTGCCGCAGAAACCGGTCCCGGTTCGCCGAACGCCCGCCCAGTCGCGAATCGAACACGAACAGTGGCACGACCCGTTCGGCGGTGGCGCAGGCGGCGGCCAGCGCCGGGTGGTCGTGCACCCGCAGGTCGCGGGTGAACAGCACGACAGCGGTACGCATGCGCGGACTACGGCGTGGCGGTCGGGGCGACCTGCGGCAGGTCGGCCGCCGACGGCAGGTCGGGTGTCGCCGGGCCGCGTGTGGCCAGGGCCGGACCAGGCAGCGGGACCGGGGTGCCGGCCGGGGTGAGCAGGGCACGCAGCGCGACGGCGGCGCGCCGGTGGTTGGGCACCACCGCCCGACTGGCGAACACGTCGTACCCACGGGCGGCGATCTCGTCGAGAATCCCCCCGTAGAGGGCGTACGCGGTGCGGATGCAGGCCTGGGAGGCGGGTTCGAGCATGGTGACGCCGGGCGCGGCAGCCGCGTAGTGGGCCTGGGCACGGGTCACCTCGTACTCGATCAGCTCGGTGATCGACGCGGTGGCCGCTCGGGCGTGGGCGGCCCGGTTCAGGTCGGCGCGGGTGACGCCGAACATGGCCAGGTCCTCGTCGGGCAGGTAGGTGCGCCCCCGGGCCAGATCCTCGGCGACGTCCCGGATGAAGTTGGTCAGTTGGAAGGCGAAGCCGAGTTGCCGGGCCGGCTCGCGGGCGGCCGTGCGATCGGTACTGCCGAGGATGGGCAGCATCATGGTGCCGATCACCGCGGCGGAACCTTCCATGTAGTCGAGCAGATCGGTGTAGCGCGGGTACGAGGTCACCGTGAGGTCCATCGCCATGCTGCGCAGGAACGCGGTGAAGTCAGCCTTGTCCAGGTCGAACACGGCGATGGTGTGCAGCACGGCCGGCAGCAGCGGGTCGTCTACCGGGGCGCCGTGCAGGCCGGCGAGGAATCGGTCGGACCACCGGTCGAGCGCGGCGGCACGTTCCACGCCGGGCGGGGCGTCCATGCGGTCGACGATCTCGTCGGCGTAGCGGGTGAATCCGTACAGGGCGTGGACATGACGTCGTTTCCACCTCGGCAGCAGCCGGGTCGCGAGATAGTAGGTGCGTCCATGCCGTTTGTGCAGCTCACGGCAGCGGGCATAGGCCGCTGCCAGATCAGTGCTCACAGGATCGCCTCCGAAACGACGCAACAATCGACGCAAATTCAGACCCTAGGGTACGCTCGATCGCGTGGCCAATCACGCAGTTGCCGGGAACACCCGCACCGTGGCTGCCGACGCCGGATCGGCCACCTTGGGCCCGGCCGCCAACGGATCACCCGGCCACCGCCGTGAGCCACTCCTCGGTGCGGTCGAGGACACCCTGATCGATTTCCTCTCCGCCGAACTCGACGCACTCGACGCGGTCGACCCGGCGCTGCGCCCGTTCGGCCAGGTCGCTCGAGATGCGGTACTCGGCGGCGGCAAGCGATTGCGCCCAGTCTTCGCCTACTGGGGATGGCGCGGTGTGGTCGGCTCCGACGCGCCGGCCGATCCGATCCTGCCGGCCCTGGCCGCTCTCGAACTGCTCCACGCGTTCGCCCTGGTCCACGACGACGTGATGGACGCCTCGGCGACCCGGCGCGGCCGTCCCACCGCCCATCGTCGGCTGGCCGGCCAGCACCGCCGCGCCGGTCGCACCGGTGATCCCGGGCGGTTCGGCGAGGCCGGCGCCGTCCTCGTCGGTGACCTCTGCCTGGTCTGGGCGGACCGACTGCTCGCCATGGCCGACGTCCCGGCGACGACGATGCTGGCCGTGCGCCGCTGCTACGACCAGATGCGGGTGGAGACCATCGCCGGGCAGTACCTCGACATCCTCGGCGACAACGACGCCGGCAACTGGTCGGTCGAACGGGCGCTGCGGGTCGCCCGGCACAAGACCGCCTGCTACACCGTGCTCCGGCCGCTGCACCTGGGCGCGGCGTTGGCTGGCCCGGTGGCACCCGGCTCGATGCCGGTCGGTGCGGCCGGGGTCGAGCGCCGATCCGCGATCCGGGCCGTCTACAGCCGGTACGGCGTCGCGGTCGGCGAGGCCTTCCAGCTACGCGACGACCTGCTCGGAGTCTTCGGCGACCCGACGACGACCGGCAAACCCGCCGGTGACGATCTGCGGACCGGCAAGCCGACCGCCCTGCTCCTGATCGCGCGTGAGCTCGCCACCAGCGCGCAACGGGCCGAACTGTCCCGGCTGCCGACCGGTGACGGCGAGCAGGCCAGCCGGCGGGTCGCCCGGCTCGCCGAGATCGTCGTCGAGACCGGAGCCGCCGCCCGGGTCGAGCAGATGATCGAGCAGCGGGTACGGCAGGCGCTGGCCGCGCTGGACGCAAACGCCGCCGTGTTGGCCGGCGGCGCCCGCAGCGCTCTCGCCGGCCTGGCGACCGCCGCCGCCACCAGACAGGCATGATGTGAGCACAGCTCATAAGGAGGTGGGTCGCGGCATGCGTACCGTGACCGGAGCGACCGAGCGGGTGGTCGTGGTCGGCGCCGGACTCGGCGGGCTGGCGTGCGCGCTGCATCTTGCCGGCACCGGGCGGCAGGTCACGCTGCTGGAGCGGGAGTCGGTGCCGGGCGGCCGGGCCGGCCGGCGGGTGGTCGACGGGTACGAGTTCGACACCGGACCGACCGTGCTGACCATGCCGGAACTGATCGACGAGGCGTTGAGCGCGGTCGGCGAGAAGCTGTCGGACTGGTTGGAGCTCATCCCGCTCGAACCGGCGTACCGGGCGTACTACCCGGACGGGTCGACGCTCGACGTGATCACCGACACGTCCCGGATGGCGGCCGAGGTGTCCCGGGTCTGCGGTCCCCGTGAAGCCGACGGCTACCTACGGTTCGTCGATTACGCGCGGCGGCTGTGGCAACTCGAACGGACCGACTTCATCGACCGCAACCTGGACGGTCCGCGCGACCTGCTCACCGTCAACCTGCTGCGGCTGCTCGCCGCCGGAGCGTTCCGGCGGATGCAGACCAAGATCGGCCAGTTCTTCGCCGACCCCCGTACCCGGAGGATCTTCTCCTTCCAGGCCATGTACGCCGGGTTGGCCCCGCACGACGCCCTGGCCATCTATGCCGTCATCGCTTATCTGGACTCCGTCGCCGGGGTGTCGTTCCCGCGCGGCGGGATGCACGCCGTGCCCCGCGCGCTGGCCGGCGCGGCCGAGAAGCACGGCGTGCGGATCAGGTACGGCACCACGGTGACCAGGGTCGAGACCGCCGGTGGACGGGCCAGGGCAGTGCTCACCGCCGACCACGACCGGATCCCGGCCGACGTGGTGGTCCTCAACCCCGACCTGCCGATCGCGTACCGGGACCTGCTGCCCGCCAGCCGGGCGCGTCGGCTGCGCTACTCACCGTCGTGTGTGGTGCTGCACATCGGCTCCCGGCAGGGCTACCAGCGTATCGCCCATCACAACATTCATTTCGGGCGATTGTGGAAGGGCACCTTCGACGAGGTGATTCGCCGTGGGGAGTTGATGTCCGATCCGTCCCTGCTGGTGACCAATCCGAGCCGGACCGATCCGGCCGTGGCACCGACCGACGGTCACACGTACTACGTCCTGGCTCCAGTGCCGAACCTCGCCCGCGGCACCGGTCTGGACTGGCGCGGCGAGCTGCCCCGCTGGTACGCCGACGAACTGATCGCCACGCTTGAGGAGCGCGGATACCGCGGCTTCGCCGACGGCGTCGCGGTGCGGCAGGTGGTCACCCCGGCGGACTGGGCGGACGCCGGCATGGCGGCCGGGACACCGTTCGCGGCCGCGCACAGCCTGTTCCAGACCGGCCCGTTTCGTCCCGGCAACCTGCACCCAGGGTTGGATAATGTGGTCTTCGTCGGCTCCGGCACACAGCCCGGGGTCGGCGTGCCGATGGTATTGATCTCCGGCAAGCTGGCCGCCAGCCGGATCACCGGTGCTGGAGGTGCCCGATGACCGCCGGTTCGCGGGAGAGCCATCTGGTCGAGTTGGTCGACGAGGTCGGACAGCCGGTCGGATCATGTTCGGTCGCCGAGGCCCATCAGCCACCGGGCCGGTTGCATCGGGCGTTCTCGGTGATCCTGCTCGACGGGGCCGGTCGGCTGCTGCTGCAGCAGCGAGCGGCGGTCAAGACCCGGTTCCCGCTCCGGTGGGCAAACACCTGCTGCGGCCATCCACAGCCGGGCGAGTCGCTCGCCGCAGCGGCCAATCGACGGCTAGGCGAAGAAATCGGTGTGGCCACGGTCGAGCTGACCGAGATCGGGGTGCACACCTACCGGGCCATGGACCCCGTCACGGGACGGGTGGAGTACGAGTACGACCACGTGCTGCTCGGCGCACTCGACCCGGAAACCCGGCTGCGCCCGGATCCCGACGAGGTGGCGCGATTGCAGTGGATGACCGCGGAGGAGTTGCGCGGCGACCTCGACGGCTCCCCGGACAGGTACGCGCCGTGGCTTGCCGGAGTCGCCGGCCGCCTCTTCGCCCGCTCCGTCGACGGCCCGTCGAACCACGACGTAGCCGTGGAGCGACCGGTTGGGCAATGACGCGCTGAGCGCGGGCAGTGTGGCACGCCGGCTCGGGGTCGCCGTGACGACGCTGCGTACCTGGCATCAGCGCTACGGCCTCGGCCCGACGCAGCATGTGAAAGGCCACCACCGCCGCTACAGCCAGGAGGATCTGGCCCGGCTGGAGGTGATGCGCCGGCTGACCGCCGAGGGCGTGGCACCGGCGGAGGCCGCTGCCTGGGCCCGACGGATCCCCCGGTCTCCGGGCGTCAGCGCCGGTGACGGCGGCGCTGCGGGCATCCCCCCGACCGGCACCGGGTCGCGGCGGGTCGGCGGGCTGCGGCGTCCGGGCGGGGGATTCACCCTCGGCGTCGGCACGGCGCCGCCGGCCGTGCGCGGGCTGGCCCGGGCAGCGGTACGGCTGGACAGCGTCGCGATGCGCGACATCATCGAACAGTCGTTGCGCCACGATGGGGTGATCGCCACCTGGGACACGGTGATCCGCCCGGTGCTCGCCGCGATCGGTGCCCGGTACTCGGCCACCGCCGGTTTCGTCGAGGTGGAGCATCTGCTGTCGCGCTGCGTTTCGGACGCCTTCGCCAGACTGGACCGCAGGCGGGGCGGACTGCATCGGGGCGGGGCGGGTGTGCTGTTGGCCTGCGCGGACGAGGAACAACACACGCTCGCCCTGGAGGCACTGGCCGCCGCGCTGCAGGAGGACGGAGTGACGGCCCGGCTGCTCGGCGCGCGGGTTCCCCCACCGGCGCTGAGCGCCGCGATCGACCGCACCGGACCAGCGGCGGTGGTGATCTGGTCGCACGCAGCGGACACCGCGAACCCCGCACAACTGGTGGCCGCCCGTAGCGGGCGGCACCGTCCGCTACTGCTGCTCGCCGCCGGTCCGGGTTGGCCGCTGGCCGGACTGCCGGCCGAGGCGACCCACGTTGCCAGTCTGGTGGACGCCGTCGAGTTGTGTCGGTCGGCCGACGCTACGGCCGGATAGCCGGCGACGCCGAACAGACCGGCGGAAGGGTCGATTCGTTCGCCTCCGTCGACTAGCGTGTTGGTTCGCTCCGCCTGCATCCACCCCTTGTCCGGAGTCGACATGTCGAAACGCGCCGTGTTCGCGGCGGGTCTGACGGTGTTCGCGATCCTCGTCGGCAGCGAGAGCATTGCCGCCGTACGAGCCGCGCGCCAGGCCACACCGCAATGGTCCGTCACGGTCGGGCTGGGCCCAGCGCCAACCGCCGGTGCGGGCTCCGAGCAGGCGCGCGAGGGTGACCGGCCCTCGCCGCCGCCCTCGCCCTCGCCCTCGCCGTCGCCGGGGCCGTCGCCGGGGCCGGCCGCGTCGCCGGGGCGGGCCGCGTCGCCGGGGCCGGCCGCGTCGCCGGGGCCGGCGTCGAGCCCGTCGCCACGTCCGACCGTCGACCAGGAGTTGTTGCAACGCTTCACCGGTAGCGCGCGGGTGGCACTGACCTTCGACGACGGCCCGCACCCGCAGTGGACCCCGCAGGTGCTCGACGAGCTTCGGGCGGCCGGGGTCAAGGCGATGTTCTGCCTGATCGGCACCCAGGTGCGACGCTATCCGGCACTGGTGGCCCGGATGGTCAGGGAGGGGCACTCGCTGTGTAACCACAGCTGGGGCCACGAACTGAACCTCGGACTGATGGCACCGGCGGAGATCCGGGCGAACCTGCTGCGTACCAACAAGGAGATCCGCAAGGCGGTCCCCGGCGTACCGATCGGACACTTCCGCCATCCGGGCGGCGCGTGGACGCCGGCCGCGGTAGAGGTGGCCAGCGAGTTGGACATGGTGTCACTCGACTGGCACGTCGATCCGCGAGACTGGGACAAACCGACCAAGGAGGAGATTCTGCACCGGATCCAGGCCCAGACCCGCCCGGGATCGATCATCCTGCTGCACGACGGCGGCGGGGACCGCTCGGCCACGGTGGCCGTCCTGCCGGCGGCGCTCACCGAGCTCAGGCAGCGCCACGGCATCACCCTGCTCGGTGCTAGCCTCTCTCCTTGATCCATCCGGGTCGCCGATCTGGTTTGGCCGGGGGCATGCTCGTCGCGTATGCTTTCGCAAGCTTCCGGCGGGGCCGGATGGGAGCACGACCATCAGCGTCGGCATGTGCGATGCACAGTCGCGATGTGCGATGATGATGGGGCCGCCCTCATCGTCTAGCGGCCCAGGACGCCGCCCTTTCAAGGCGGTAGCACGGGTTCGAATCCCGTTGGGGGCACAACCGGCCAGCATCGGTCGGAGTAGTACGAGGTCCTGTGGAGCAGTCGGAGTGCTCGCCGCCCTGTCAAGGCGGAGGTCGCGGGTTCAAGTCCCGTCAGGACCGCGCAGCGCAGATCGCCGTGCGTCACCCAAACGCGCGGCGTTGGCGTTTCTCGGGCATGACGGCCGGTCCGGCGCTTCCGGTCGCAGGCAGGTAACATGACTCGGGTGCACGGCCAGGTAGCTCAGTTGGTACGAGCGTCCGACTGAAAATCGGAAGGTCGGCGGTTCGACCCCGCCCCTGGCCACCAAGCCCTTCGCCGGGCCTTGAGCATCGCCCACCTGCGGAAACGCACGGTGGGCGTTCTGCTCGCGGCAACCGCAGCCGGATCAGACCGTGGTGCGCATCACCCACCGCCACTTCGCGATCTTTCGTACCCGGGTGAAGCCGTACCGCGCGAACAACTCCTCCGGCCCGGTGTGCAGGTAGGCGCCACGCTGCGGCGGCCGGTCCTCGGTCTGCTCCGGATAGGCCTCCACGACGCCGCCGCCGGCCTGCCGGATCTCCCCGAGTGCCGCCGCGACCGCAGCTGCGGCGACGCCCCTGCCGCGGTCCTTCGTGTTGGTGAAGATGCAGCCGATCCGCCAATCCGGCAAGTCGTCGATCCCCCGGTCGTAGACGCGCCGGTTCTTGATGTTGGGCAGTTCCGGCGGGGGGCCGAACTGGCACCAGCCGACGCAGCGCTCGCCGTCGTAGACGAGCGCCTGGTGGACCGTTCCGCGCATCACGTGCCGGCGCTTCGCCTCCCGGTTTCCTTCCCGAGTGTGCCCAGCACCGACGCCCTCCGGATGGAAACCCATGCACCAGCAACCACCCCACACACCGTTGTTGGCCTCGACGAGCACGGCGAAGTCGTCCCAGGTCTCCCGCGTCAGCATCCGAGTCGTCAACGTCATGGCCCGAGTGTGACCCGACGGACTGACGAAAGACGCGATGTATGGTCCAGACCACATCCGACTGATTCGCCAGACTGTCCGCGACCCGCGGCATACTTTCCTCGGTTTCCGGCGCAGCCGGCGGCTTGCCGCGCGTGGACCATATCCGGTCTGGCGCACCACCTGGTCGGTGAACAGCCGGCCAAGTCCATCGTGGGTCAGTACGACCGCAGCCGGGCACGCCACGGATGATCCGGATGGACCAGACCGAGCGTCGCGTCCAGCCAGCCACGTTCCGCCCGGGACAGCAGCGGAAGCACACCGGTGAAATCGGTCTCGTCCTTGTCCCGCGTGTGCTTTGCCTTGAACAGCAGCACGACCTCGATGGCCAGGTACGGGATCCCATCCTCCGTACATCGGATGATCTCGCGGTACGGCCGACGGATCCGCTGCTCGTCGCGGCGGCAGAGCCAGACGTCCCCATCGTGCGGCTCACGGAATATGTCGAACCGCCACCTGCCCGCCGCCGGATCCCAGGCCTCCCACGCGTCGACGGCGGGATGGTTCACGACGGCGAGCCTATGGCCAACGGCCGGTCCAGGCGAGGGGAGGGGGTAGACCGGTGCGCTGGCGAAAACCGTGGCTGCGGTAGCAATTACGGATCAGAAACGACTCTTTCCCGCGAGGTCGCTTGCGCGCCGCTGCGCACGGGGTGAGGTGTGAGCGGCGCTTGACAAATTGCGACGGGCCACGAGACTGCCGGCATGGCCGAAGACGACAGCGCGGAACGCCCACCCGGGTCACCGTCAGCGGACGCGCCGCCGCTGGTGGCGGCGGCGGCCGGCGCACCGCTACCGCCGAAGCCATCTCGCCGGGTGCGCGTCGTACTCGCCGAGGTCGGCCGGCGTGGTTACGCCGATCGGTCCCGCACCGACCTGGCCGAGCAGACCCAGGTCGGGGAAGCCCTGGTCCGTGGTCTGATCCGCGCTCAGCTCGCCCTCGCGCTGCGGCTGTCGCTGGTGGTGGCGATCGGGTTGGGCGCACTGCCGCTGCTGTTCGCGGTCGCGCCGACGGTCGGCACCATGAAGATCGCCGGGATCAATCTGCCGTGGCTGCTGCTGGGGGTGGCCGCCTTCCCGTTCCTGGTCGCCGTCGGTTTCACCTACGTGTATCTCGCCGAGCGCAACGAGCAGGACTTCATCGCGCTGGTCCGGCGACCGGAGCGCTGAGCGAAGCACATGTCGAACCCGTACATGATTCCGGCGCTGGTGGCGGTCACCATGGTGACCGTCGCGATCGGTTTCTACGGGTTGAAGCTGGCCAGAACGACCTCGGACTTCCTGGTCGCCTCGCGCACCGTGAGCCCGTCGTGGAACGCCGCCGCCATCAGCGGTGAATACCTGTCGGCGGCATCGTTTCTCGGCATCGCCGGACTGATCCTCAAGTACGGCGTCGACGTGCTGTGGTACCCGGTCGGATTCGCCGCCGGATACCTGGCGTTGCTGCTGTTCGTGGCCGCCCCGTTGCGCCGCTCCGGCGCCTTCACGCTGCCGGATTTCTGCGAGATCCGACTGGGGTCGCGCTGGCTGCGCCGGCTCGCGACCGTCTTCGTGATCTTCATCGGCTGGTTCTACCTGCTGCCGCAACTGCAGGGGGCCGGGCTGACGCTGGCGACCGTGACCGGGGCGCCGTACCCGCTGGGGGCGTTGCTGGTCGGCGGGGTGGTCACCGCCAACGTGGCGCTGGGTGGGATGCGGGCGGTCACCTTCGTGCAGGCGTTCCAGTACTGGCTGAAGCTGACCGCGCTCGCCGTACCGGCGATCTTCCTGGCGCTGCAGTGGCAGGCCGACGGCCGCCCGCCGGTCACGCCACCGGAGGGTGCGGCCTTCAACCAGTCGACCACCGTCGTGGTCGAGCAGCCCGCGACGCTGCGCTACGCCGACGGACGTACCGAGCAGGTGCTGCCCGGTACGCAGCTGAGCTTCGCCGCCGGAGACCCGGTGCCGCAGGTGTCCACCGTCGACGCCGACCGCGGCCTGACCTGGTTGCTGCCCGGCGATCCACGAGCCGGCGACCAGGGCCTGTTCGCCACGTACTCACTGATCCTGGCCACTTTCCTCGGCACGATGGGCCTGCCGCACGTACTGGTGCGGTTCTATACCAACCCCGACGGGGCCGCCGCCCGTCGTACGACCCTCGTCGTCCTCGCCCTGGTCGGCCTCTTCTACCTGTTTCCCACCTTGTACGGGGTGCTCGGCCGGATCTACACCCCGCAGTTGCTGATGACCGGTCGATCAGACGCCGTGGTCGTGCTGTTGCCGGAGGCCGCGCTCGGCGGTGGGCTGCTGGGCCAACTGCTCGCGGCGCTGGTCGCCGCAGGCGCGTTCGCCGCGTTCCTGTCCACCTCGTCCGGGCTGCTGACCAGCGTCGCCGGAGCGGTGTCCACCGATGTGCTGCGCCGGGTATCGGTGCGTGGGTTCCGGCTGGCCGCGCTGGTCGCCGGGGCGGTGCCGATGCTACTGGCGCTGAACGTTTCCGGCCTGGATGTGTCCCAGGTCGTCGGGTTGGCGTTCGCGGTGGCGGCGTCCAGTTTCTGCCCGCTGCTGGTGCTGGGTATCTGGTGGCGAGGGCTGACCGACGCCGGTGCGGCAGCGGGCGTGATCGTCGGTGGGGGCGCCGCGATCGGTGCGGTGCTGTGCACCGTCCTCGGTCCGGAACTGACCGGATGGCCTGCTGTCCTGGTGGCCCAGCCGGCGGCGTGGACCGTGCCGCTGGCGTTCGCGGTGATGGTGCTGGTGTCGGTGCTCACCCGACGCCGGCTGCCGGGCCAGCTCAACGCCACCATGTTGCGGTTGCACGCGCCGGAGAGCCTGCGCCCGTAGACCTGTGTCCTGATGCGTCCTTGACGCGACTGCCCGTGACCATAGGTCGTCCGGGCGATCGTCGTGCTCGGGCACGAGCCCTGGATCGTCCTGCAGCGGGAGCGGAACCTGGCAGATCACGGTTACGGTCGGGACATGACACGCGCTCAGCAGGCCCCGGCCGACCTGGCTGCCGCGGCCGATCCGGCCGGCCAGGCCCTCGCGCTACGTGGGTTGGCCAAACGGTTCGACGCCAAGGTCGCCGTGTCGGGCGTGCACCTGGACGTGCCTGTCGGGTCGTTCTACGGGTTGCTCGGTCCGAACGGAGCGGGCAAGACGACCACCCTGTCGATGGCGGTCGGCCTGCTGCGTCCGGACGCCGGCAGCGCGTACGTCCTCGGCCACGACGTCTGGGCCGACCCGGTGACCGCCAAGCAGTTGCTTGGCGTACTGCCGGATGGTGTCCGCCTGTTCGACCGGCTCACCGGAGCCGAGTTGCTCGCCTACCACGGCCTGCTACGCGGCATGGACCCGACAGTGGTCGACCAGCGGGCCGTGGAGTTGCTGGACGTGCTCGCCCTCACCGATGCCGGCCGCACCCTGGTCGTCGACTACTCGGCCGGAATGAAGAAGAAGATCGGACTGGCCTGTGCCCTGCTGCACGCGCCACGGTTGCTGGTGCTCGACGAGCCGTTCGAGGCGGTCGATCCGGTCTCGGCCGCGCTGATCCGTGACATTCTGCAACGGTACGTCGCCGGCGGCGGCACGGTGATCTTCTCCAGCCACGTGATGGACGTGGTCGAGCGGCTCTGTAGCCATGTCGCGATCCTCGCCGAGGGAGTGATCAAGCGGTTCGGGCCGCTGGACGAGGTACGCGCCGGGCAGTCCCTGGAGGAGGTCTTCGTCCAGGTGGTCGGTGGTCGCACCGCCACCGGTGAGGAACTGTCGTGGCTGTGACGTCGGCCTCGCCCGAGCTTCGCCCGCGGACCGGGTCGGCCGGCCCGCGGCCGGTACGGGCCCGCCATTTCGCCCGGCTGAAACTTCGGGTGATGGGCAACAACCTGCGTGGTCAGGGCTGGCGGATCGCCATGTTCATCGGCGGACTGATCGCCGGGCTCTGGCTCGCCGGCAACGGGTTCCTGGTTTTCGCCGCTCCCGGCCTCGCCGGCAGTGCACAGGGCATGGTGCTCGCCACCGGCTTCGGCGGGACGCTGCTGGTATTGGGGTGGCTGCTGCTGCCACTGGTCTTCTTCGGAGTCGACGAGACGCTCGACCCCGCCCGATTCGCGCTGCTGCCGCTGTCCCGCCGGACCCTGGTCACCGGGCTGCTGGCCGCGGCGATGGTCGGCGTACCGGCGATCGCGGTCGCCCTGGCGACCCTGGGCACCGTACTCACCGCGATCCTGCTCGGCGGGCCGTTGGCCGGGCTGGCGCAGCTGATCGGGGTCGCCGTCGGACTGCTGGTATGCGTGGCCGGAAGCCGGGCGGTCACCAGCGCCTTCGCCGGCATGTTGCGTTCCCGGCAGGTACGGGACCTGGCTGCGGTGCTGCTGGCGGTGCTGGCTGCACTGCTCGGACCGCTGCAACTGCTGATCGTGGGCGGGCTGGGCAGCGCCGACTGGGACCGGCTGGCGGGCATCGCCCGGGTCATCGGGTGGACACCGCTGGCCGCGCCGTACACCGTCGGATTCGATGTCGTCGAGGGGCGGCTCTGGGCGGTGCCGGTGAAACTCGCCATCGCTGCCGCGACCGTGGTCGGCCTGCTCTGGTGGTGGTCGCGCTCACTCGAATCGGCGATGGTCGGCACCGCCCGTGCCGGTGCGGCCAAGGCGGTGACCGGTGAGGTCGGTGCGCCGGTGGGACAGCTGTTTCCCCGGCTGCTCCGCTGGCTGCCACCGGACCGGTACGGCGCGCTGGTCGCCCGGGAGGTGCGCTACTGGTGGCGGGACATGCGCCGACGGGCCAACCTGATCACCGTCGCGGTCGTCGGAGTCTTCGTACCGGTGATGGTGAACGTCGGTAGCTCCGGCACGTTCACGTTCGGTTCCGAGCCGGCGACGCTGTCCGCCGGACCGGCCGCGTCAGCCACCACGGTCAGCCTCTCCATGCTGTTCGTCGGTGCGCTGGCCGCGGTGACGCTGGCCAACCAGTTCGGTTTCGACGGCAGTGCGTACGCGGCCAACGTCATCGCGGCGGTGCCGGGACGGCTGGAACTACGCGCCCGGGTCGTCGGGTTCTCGATCTACCTCGTGCCGATGCTGTTGGTCATCGCCGTGGTGCTCGGCCTGTTCCTGGGCGAACCCGGCTGGATTCCGGTGGCGGCGGGCACACTGCTGGCCACGTACGGGACCGGGCTGGCGGTGAACCTCGTCACCTCGGTGCTCGGTGCCTACTCGCTCCCCGAGACGTCGAACCCGTTCGCGCTCAACAGCGGCGCCGGGGTGGCGAAGAGCCTGCTCGCGTTCGTCGCGATGGTCGCCTCGGCGGCGGCTGCCGTGCCGATGGTGGTCGCCACGGCGTTGCTCGGCGACGTCTGGCTCTGGCTGGCACTGCCGGTCGGCATCGGGTACGGCCTGGCAGCCGTGTTCCTTGGCCTGTCCATCACCGGAGATGTACTCGACCGGCGGATGCCGGAGCTGGTCGCCTCCGTCACCCCACGGCGGTAGCCGGCCTGGCCGTGCGTAGTCGGCCACAATGTTTCACGTGAATCATCCCGAGCCTGGTGCCGAAATCCACCACCGAGACCCATTCACCACCCCGGAGCACGAGCGCTCACCAGCTCGCCGGCTACGAGGCCGGTTGGCGGCCCCGGTCACTCTCTGGACCGCCGGCAGCCCCTCCGCCGGCCGAGAAGGCCACACCGCCGGCAGCCCCTCCGCCGGCCGAGAAGGCCACACCGCCGGCAGCCCCTCCGCCGGCCGAGAAGGGTGGTCCGCCCCGATCGCCGGGCTGACCGTCGCGTCAACGATGGTGGCGGACGGTGATCCGCCGCGACTACTCGGTGTGCTGGACGGGGAGTCCGATCTGTGGGCCGCGATCGACGAGCTCGGCCGGTTCGCGGTCGCTCCGCTAGGTCCGGCCCACCGGCAACTGGCGGACCGGTTCGCCGGGTTGATGCCGGCGCCCGGCGGGCTGTTCAAGGGCATGGACTGGCAGCACACGGCATACGGCCCGGTGCTGCCGGAAGTCACCGGCTGGGCCGGTTGCCGGGTCGATGACGTCCGGCCGTGCGGTTGGGGCCTGCTCGTGCAGGCCACCATCGAATCGGTCACCGTCAGCGACGGCGACGACCCGGGCCCGTTGATCCACTATCGCGGTCGGTATCGGGTCCTCGCCGGCACCCGGTGACGCCGGATCGACGCAGCTCACGATCGCGGGTGGCACCGGCGAACCGTCCGGTCCTACCACTAGGCTCTGAGCCATGGTGCCTGATCCCCGATTCCGCGACGGTCACCGCGTGCTGGTCACCGGCGGTGCGGGCTTCGTCGGCTCCCACCTGGTCGACCGGTTGCTCAACCGGGGCTGCACGGTGGTGGCGGTGGACAACTTCATCACCGGATCCAAGGACAACGTCGCCCACCTCGCCGAGCAGCCGCTGTTCACCCTGGTCGAGGCGGACGTGAGCGAGGGGCTGCCGGACCATCACCCGGCCGTCCGGCAACGCTTCGACGCGATCATGCACCTGGCGTCACCGGCCAGCCCGACCGATTTCACCACGCTGCCGATCGAGATCCTGCGGGTCGGCTCACTCGCCACCCTGCACCTGCTGGACCGCGCGGTCGCCGACCGTGCCCGGTTCGTCCTGGCGTCGACCTCGGAGGCCTACGGGGATCCGCTGGTGCACCCGCAGCCGGAGACGTACTGGGGCAACGTGAATCCGATCGGCGTGCGCAGCGTCTACGACGAGGCGAAGCGGTTCTCCGAGTCGGCGACGATGGCGTACCACCGCTACCGTCGGCTGGACGCCGGCATCGTCCGGATCTTCAACACGTACGGTCCACGAATGCGCCCGGACGACGGCCGTGCCGTCCCGACGTTCATCAGCCAGGCGCTGCGCGGCGAGCCGATCACCGTGCACGGCACCGGCGCCCAGACCCGGTCGATCTGCTACGTGGACGACCTGGTCACCGGGATCGTGGCGTTGCTCGACTCCACCGAGACCGGGCCGATCAACTGCGGCACCGAACACGAGCTGTCCATGCGTGACCTGGCCGAGTTGATCGTCGAGCTGGTCGGCAGCCGATCGACGATCGATCTCGTGAGCCGGTCCTCGGACGACCCGGAGATGCGGCGCCCGGACCTCGCCCTGGCCCGTGCGGTGCTCGGTTTCCAGCCGACGGTCGGGCCGCAGGACGGGCTGCGGCGCACCATCGCGTACTTCCGCCAGCGGCTGTCGTGAGGCCAGCACCCAGGGGTTGAGCTGGCGTTCGCGGCCGCTGCCCCGAGTCGGATCGATGGTGCACGAGCGTTCGGTACGTACGCTTGGGTGCATGCCAGTCAGCAGCCCGCACGGTAACCAGTCCGGCCGCGTCCCAGGGACAGGTCGGGGGCAGCCGCCGTCGCACGGTGCCGGTCGGGCGCAGGTCCCCGGCACCATGCCCGGCGGTCGGGCGCAGGTCCCCGGTGCCACAGCCGGCGGTCGGGCGCAGGTCCCCGGTGCCGCGACCGGCGGACCGCCCGGCTACCCGGGCGCGGGGTACGGTCGTGCGCCGCGCCGACTGCGGCCGCGTTGGGGCCGGATCGCGCTGGTGGGCGTCGTCGCGCTGGTCCTGCTGGCGCTGATCGCCGGCGGCGGGCTGTGGGCGTACGCGCGCGGGCTGGACCGCGACCTCGCCCGCACCGATCCGTTTTCGGCGATCACCGAGGGCCGGCCGGCCGCCTCGGTGGATGGGGCGCTGAACATCCTGCTGATCGGCACGGACTCGCGGGATCCGGACGCGCCGGTGGACCAGGCTGGCAAGTGGCGGGCGGACACCATCATCGTGATGCACATCCCGTCCTCACACGACCGCGCGTACCTGGTTTCCATTCCGCGTGACCTGTACGTCCCGATTCCCACGGACGCGGCGGCGGCCTGCGAGACCGGGGAGCGAGCGAAGATCAACGCGGCGTTCGCCTTCGGCGGCATACCGCTGGCCGTCCGCACCGTGGAGTGCTTCACCGACGTACGGATCGACCACGTCATGGCGATCGACTTCGGCGGGTTCGTCGAGGTCACCGACGCGCTCGGTGGTGTCGACCTGATGGTTGAGCAGGACACGACTTCGATCCACAAGCCGTACCGGCAGTTCAGCCAGGGTGTCAACCACATGAATGGGGACGAAGCGCTCGACTGGATCCGCCAGCGCAAGCAGTTCCCGGACGGCGATTTTGCCCGGATGCGGCATCAGCAGGAGTTTCTCCGAGCGTTGATGGACAAGGCTGTGAGTTCCGGCACATTGTCGAACCCAGCCAAACTGAACTCGTTCCTCAAGGCGACGACAAAGGCGGTGACCGTCGACGAGGGGTTCTCGTTGGTAGACATGGCGCTGCAGTTCCGGAAGCTGCGCGGGGAGAACCTGCAGTTCCTGACCAGCCCGCACAACGGCAGCGAGACGATCAACGGCGAGTCGGTGGTGGTTTCCGACCGGGAGAAGGCACTGGCGATGTATCAGGCCATGGCAGCCGATGAGATGACCGCCTGGGTCGCGGCCAATGTCACGCCCGGTCCAGATGCGACAACTGAGTGATACTGCTTGATGTCCGCCGAGTAGCCGAACCGATCCGACACGAATTTGAAACCTTTCTAGGGTCGCACTTTCCATCGAAGGTCCGTACAGTGGGCACGCCCTATTGTCACGCCCTCAGGAGCAGGCATGCCGGTTCAGACCCGCCGACGTTCGTCGTCGAACGAGTCAGCCAGCCCGCTTGCCGCGCCAGGTGGCACCGGCCGGCGGCCGAGCGGACGGTCAGGATCCGTCAGCACCGGTCGCCGGAGCCCAGCCACCGGAAAACGGACCCGACGTAAGGATCCCGGCTGGGCACGCACCATGGTGATCCTCGGCGCCGTGCTGATGATGATCAGCGGAACCGCGATCGTCGGCAGCAAGTGGGTGATCGACCAGGCGACCAGCAACATCGAGCAGCGGGATCTGCTCGGGGTGGCCGGCAAGACAGACGCCGAAGGCGGTGACAGCCTCGAAGGCTCGATCGACATGCTGCTGCTCGGCATCGACCACCGGGCCAGCTGGGAGGAGTCGGACACCCGTGCCGACACCATCATCATCCTGCACATCCCCGCCACCCATGACCAGGCGTACCTGATCTCCATCCCTCGGGACACGGAGGTCACGGTCCCGCCGTTCCCCGCCAGCGGCTATGGCGGCGGCACCGCCAAGGCCACCGAGGCGTTCTTCCACGGCGCGCAGAACGGTGCCGGGCACTCCGGTGGTGCCCGGCTGATGGCGGAAACCCTCAAGAACCTGACCGGGATCAGCTTCGACGGCGCCGCGATCATCAACTTCAGCGGCTTCCGGTCGGTCATCGACAGCCTGGGCACCATCCCGATCTGCGTCGACGAGGACACCCCGTCGATCCACATGACGCTGGTCGACGGCAAGCCGATGTGGAACAGCGACGCCGAGAAGGTCAGCGGCGACAAGCAGCAGGTGGTGCACAAGAAGGGTTGTCGCGAGATGCAGGGCTGGGAGGCCCTGGACTTCTCCCGACAGCGGTACGGGTTGGACAACGGCGACTACGACCGGCAGAAGAACCAGCAGAAGCTGCTCAAGGGGATGGCCAAGAAGGCGATGGCCGACGGCATCGCCACCAACCCACTCAAGCTGGGTGAGCTGATCAAGTCCGCCGGCGAGGCGTTCGTGCTCGACGTCGGCGAGGTGCCGATCGCCGATTTCGTCTTCACCCTGCGTGGTGTCGCCGCGAACGACCTGGTCATGCTTCGCACCAACGGCGGCAGCTTCAACGGCAACGACGAGGGCCGCGAGGAGCTCACCCCGTTGAGCCGAGAGATGTTCAGGGCCGTGAAGAACGACACCCTGGCCGAGTTCATCTTCGCCAACCCCACCGTGCTGGCCGACCAGCAATAGGCTGGTGCCCATGTTCGGACCATCGATCCCCGCCGTCGGCGCCGCCGAGGTCCCGGCCGATGCCTACCTGCTCGACGTACGCGAGCCGGAGGAGTGGGCCGCCGGGCACGCGCCCGGTGCCCATCACCTGCCGATGATGGACGTCCCACACCGGCTCACCGACATCCCGACCGACGTCGACGTGGTGGTCGTGTGCCGGTCCGGCGGCCGGTCGGGGCAGGTGGTGGCGTATCTCCACCAGCATGGCTGGGACAACGTCCGCAACCTGACCGGCGGCATGCAGGACTGGGCGGCCTGTTCCCGCCCGATGGTGAGCGAAACCGACCAGGCGCCGCGCGTGCTGTAGGCCGCCGACCACGCCGGACGTGCGCCCGCGGCCGACCGGCCCGGCGTCGACCGGCCCGGGGCACTGCCCAAATCGGTTGGCACGCGGCAGACTCACAAGCATGCCGGAACAGCCCGACTACCCGAGCCTGATCGCTGGTCACACCGCGGTCCTCGACATGATCAACAACGGCGAGTCGGGGCTGCCGGTGCTGCACCATCTCCTCCGGCTGGCGCAGCAGGCGCTCGGTGCCGACGGCGCTTCGTTCGCCGAGTACGGACCGCACGGCGGCCGGATCATCGCCGCCGTCGGCGCCGCCGAGTGGGCCGTCGGTCGGCCGATCGATCTGTCCGAGCCGACCAACGCCCGGATCCTGGCCGGTCCCCGCACCGCCGAGGTGCCGGTGAGCGCCCTGTCCGCCGAGCAGGCCCACCAGATCGGCGGGCGCGGGCTGCACCGCGCGCTGTTCGCCCGGGCCGAGCTCGGCGGCGTGCTCATCGGCAGCCTGCATGCCTACTACCGGGATGCGGACGGCGCGACAGGGCCGGAACACCACACCCTCATCACCTACCTGTCGGCCTGCATCGCCCATCTGTACGGCGGCCAGACCGGACTGCCGGTACACGGCGACGGGCCGGTCGTCGCCGCGCTCGCCGACGGGCTCGCGATCATCGACAAGGACTCCCGCGTACGGCTGTGGAACCCCGCTGCCGAGCAGCTCACCGGCAGTTCGGCGGAGGACCGCCTGGACCGGCCAGTGCCCTTGCCGGTCCCACCTCCGGGCCAGGTCGTCGACCACCAGCTACCGGACGGACGTTGGCTGCGGATCGCCTCGGGTGAGCTGCCCGGAATCGCGGAATCGCGGGTCGTCACCTTCCGCGACATCACCGACCAGCACCGCCGGGACCACGACGTCGATCTGTTCATCGCGGTGACCAGCCACGAGCTACGAACACCGGTCACGGTCATCAAGGGATACGCCGAGACGCTCAGCGAGCACTGGTACTCGCTGAGCGACGCCGACCGGCGCGCCGCCGCCCGGGTGCTGGGTCAGCGGGCCACCGAACTCGCCCGGCTCGTCGACCGGCTGCTGTCGGCCGCGAACGACGCCGGCCCGGCCAGCGGCGCCCCGGCAGCCCCGTTCGACCTGGTCGAGGCGCTACGAGCGGCGGTCGATGTCCTTCCGACCGAGCTACGTCGGCGGCTGACCATGACGCTGCCCGACGACCTGCCGAAGGCATTCGGCGACCGTGGCAGCCTGACGACCGTGCTCACCGAGCTGGCCACCAACGCGGACAAGTACACGCCGCCGGGCACGCGGATCGAGCTGACGGCCGCGGCCGACGAACGCACCGTCCTGTTCCGGATTAGTGATCGCGGCATCGGGGTACTTCCTGAGCACGTGGAACGGGCGTTCGACCGGTTCTGGCAGGGCGAGTCCGGGGATCAACGGCGTTATCCCGGTGCCGGTCTGGGCCTGTACCTGGTCCGACAGATCGTGGAACGCCAGCACGGTTGGGTGTCTCTGCGACCACGCAGTGGCGGGGGAACTGTCGCCGAGGTGCGGCTGCCCCGCGGGTGAAGGGAGGCGGCGTGACTGCGGCACTGGCGGGACTGACGTGGAGTGTCCTGGTACCGCACCACGCCCGCGGTGCCCGGTTGGCTCGTCGTCAGCTCACCGCGATGCTCGCCGGCCGGATCGACGCCGGTCTGCTGGCAGACGTGATGACCGTCGTCGCCGAGCTGGTCGGCAACGCGGTCCGGCATGCCCGGCCACTGCCCGACGGCATGATCCGGGTCACCTGTCAGCTGGTCCCGCTGCCCGCCGGCAGCGGCACGGTACGACTTCGGGTCACCGACGGTGGCTCCGTCCTGCGTCCACAGCAGCGCAGGACCACACCGGAGTCGCTCAACGGTCGCGGACTGGGCATCGTCGCGGTTCTGTGCCAGCGGTGGGGGGTCGCCGACACCGGTTCCGGACGGTCCGTGTGGGCCGAACTCGGTGCCCCGCAGGGCCCGGGGTGAGTTCAGCGTCGTACGCGATCCTCTAGGCTTGCTCCCCGTGAGCAAGCGCCGGAAGCAGCAGCGGTCCGTGGGCGGCGGCAAGCGGGAGAAGGTCCGTGACATCTTCGTGCCCCGGCCGTTCGCAGGCCTCGCCGACGAGGCCGACTGGGTGGCGTTGCGTGAGTTGGTGCCGGCCGCCACCGCGCCGTTGGCTCTCGCCGCCGGACTCGCGGAGCGTTACGGCGACCGGCAGGTGACTCTGGCCACGGTGCTGCCGATGGCGGTGCCGGCGATCGTTCGCGCCGACAACCAGATCATGATCGGTATGCAGCGGCACGCACAGTCCGGGGACGTCTCACGGGATCTGGCGGCGGCCTTGCTCGCCGCGCTGGACACCGAACCCGGTGGCCCGGTGTCCGTGCCTGCCCTGCCCGGACCTGGCCCGCGGCTGCAGGACGTACTGGCCGCAGGCACGTTGGCGGTGACCCTGCACGACAGCTTCGGGTTCTGGGTGGCCGGCGAGGCCGCCGCCGACCCGGCGGTGCAGGCGTCGCTGGAGCGGGCCGACGCGTCGATCTATCCGACCAGCCGGATGGCTTCGGCACCGGCCGCGTACTGGTGTCGGGTCGGTGACCGGGCGCACGTACGGTGGGTGGTGCCCGAGGAGGAGGACCGTGCGCTGGACGCGCTGGCCGTGCTGGGCGCGTCCGGGGATCTCCCGCTGGGCCCCCAGACCCGGTTCGCCGGAATGTTTCGGGCGCATGGCCTGCTTGTCCCGGTCTGGGACCTGCCGGCCGGGCCGGGAGCCGACGAGTGGGAAAGGCCGCTGGCAGATTTCGCCAAGCGCTACGCGGAGGCGTTGACCAGTGCCGGTCCGCTCGACGGGGCGGCCCGCCGAGCCCGGCAGGGACTACTGGGTCGTCAACTCACCCTGCGCTAGGCCAGCGCTGGGCCCCGCCGCGCCGCGCCCGCCGCCGACGCGGCCCGGTGGCCGTTGCGCACCAGCGACGCGGACCTCCGGCGAGCCGTCCCGCACCAGCGGCGCGGACATGCAGCGCGGTCCGCCCCGTCCGGAGCCCAGTTCGGCACCGGGGATCGTGATCACCTCGATGCCGGCCCGGCTCAGCTCCGCGTTGGTCGCGGTGTTGCGCTCGTAAGCGACACACACCCCGGGTGCCAGGGCCAGAGTGTTGTTGCCGTCGTCCCACTGCTCCCGTTCGGCGGTCACCGGATCGAGGCCGGTGCCGACCAACCGGAGCCGATTCAGATCCATCGCGTCAGCGGCCGCGTGGAGAAACGGGGCCGGTCCGTCGACCCGGAGCTCGCCGGCGGCGTTGTGGATCACCGTGTACGCGACCAACGCCTCGGCTATCGGGGGGTACATGAGGACGGCGTCGACGTCCACGAGGGTGCAAACGGTGTCCAGGTGCATGGTGGCTCGACGCTGGGCGATCGGCACCACCAGGATGGTGTGCGCCAGACCAGCCGTGAGAACCTGCCGGGCCAGCCGCTCCACGCCGGCCGGGGTGGTCCGTTCGCCGACCCCGATCGCGATCACGCCGGGCGCCAGCAGCAACACGTCACCACCTTCGAGACGCTCCTGCGAGGGCCGGTAGATGAGCTCGGTGCCGGCGAACCGTGGATGGTGCCGGTAGATCAGGTCGGCCAACTGGCTCTCCCGGCGGCGGGCCGGCATGGCTGGGCTGGTCACCGCGACCCGGTCCCGGATCCACACCGACGAGTCCCTGGTGAACAGTAGGTTGGGCAACGGTTGAATGACGAAGTCGGTCGGACTCAACAGCGTGAACACCAGGCTCGGCGGACGAGCGCCGTCGGGTCGGAGCTCGCTGCGGGCGACACCGGCGACGAGCACCCGCGCCAGTGCCGCCGGGTCGAGGTAGCCGAGCTGGTCGGACACCCGGTCGGCCAGGGTGTCGCCGAGGTGGCCACCGGCGAGTACGGATCGGACCGCCTCGGCCCGGGCCGACGGTGCGGCGAGCGTCTCGGCCAGCAGTTCTTCGAAGTAGAGCACCTCGACGCCGTACTGGCGCAGTACAGTCGCGAAGATGTCGTGCTCTTCCTGCGCCCGGGTGACCCAGGGGATCGCGTCGAAGAGCAGAGCGCCGCTGTTGCCGGGGGTCAGCCGCGCCAGTTCAGCCGCCGGCCGGTGCAGCAGCACGGTCCGAAGGTGGCCGACCTCACTGTCGACGTAGTGCGTCACGGCCGGAGCCTACGGCAGGCGTTTGGCACCATGTGCGGAAAGAGTCCTTCGGTGAATAGGGCATTCATCCCTACTCACTCCGGCTCGGCGTCTTGCTTCAGTACCGGGACCACCACGTACGGTAGTGGTAGTCCATGCCCAGGGGACCTTTTGCCGGAGGTCGTGATGACTGTCTTCCACGAGCGTCGTGTCCTGCCCGCCCAGCGGGCTCTCCCACAGCGCCCCGACGCGCGTCCCCTGGAAGAGTCTCCCCCCGGCACGCTGGAGGCCATTCGGCCGTCGCCGATGGAGTGGGCCCGCCGCCGGCGGGCGGAACGCGGCGCCCGACGGATGGAGGCGGCCGGGGCTCGTGCCCTGCACCGCCTCGAACACCTCGGGCCGGCCTGGCACACCGTGGTCTGGCCGCGCACCGACACCCCCGACCAAGCGCTCGGCCTGGACACCGCAGGCCGGGGGGAACGGGCCGGATTTCTCGCGATCGGCCCGAGCGGACTGTTCGCGGTGACCGTCGTCGACCATGGACGTAGCCGGGTACTTGTCGCTGGCGACGTGGTGCAGATCAACGGCAAGCGTCCGCAGTACGTAGCCGAAGCACGACGGGACGCGAAGCGGGCGAGCAAGGCGATGTCCGCCGCGGTCGGTCACACCATCCCGGTCGCTCCGGTACTCACCTTCGTCGGTTCCGGGGTGATCAGCGTCTACGGCCTGCCCAAGGAGTGCATGGTCACCACGCACCGGGAGCTGGACCGGCTGCTCATCGCCGGTGGCAGCCGGATCAGCGCGGCGACCGCCGACAAGCTGAGCCAGGTTGCCCGTCACCCCAGCACCTGGCTCAACGCTCCGTACCGTTCAGCGGCCGACTACCGGTGGTACGGCGCCGGCCGTTCGGCCGCTGACAAGCCGACCAGCCGACGGTAGCCTCGCCTGAGGCGCTAGCCTCCCTGCGGCCTACGTCCGCTGCCACCCCTAGCATTGCCGCTGCGCGTGTCCGTGCTCACTCGGCAAGCCGGTGGGCCTGCCCGGCCGTCAGGTCGACCTTGGCCGTCAGTCGACGGACGAGGCAGGGACCGGTTAGCGTTGCGGTTGTCCAGCGGATCAGGGGAGGCGCGGTGGCGCACGTCGAGCTCTCAATCTCGGAACCGTTGGTGTCGCAGGCCCGTGAGCCGATCGAGCCGCTGCACGTGGACAACTTCCAGTTGTGGACCGATGCCGCCACGGTCGCCCTGGAACCTTGCCTGGTGATCAACCAGGAACTGGTCATCGCGGCGGCGTCCCGTTCGTGCTGTGAGCTGCTCGGCCTCGGCGAGCCGGGCAAGGTCGCCGGGCACCCTCTGTTGGACGGCCTACGGCTTGTCGACTTCACCGCCCAGCGCGGCGAACTCGACGAGGCAGAAATCGACAAGATTCCGCCGCTGCTCGCTTTGACCTCCGGACGACTCGCCCGCGGCCTGCTCCGGGTCGCCGGCGGCGCCGTGGCCGCGCACGGCGATGGAACAGTAGACGCAATCGCTACTCCAGTGTGGACCGGCAAGAAGGTGGTCGGCTCACTCACCTTCTTCGCACCGATCTCGACCGCCTTCACCAGCGGCTGACCCATCGGGCATCGGGTCCACCGGTAAGGCTGTGCGGCCTCGACCGGTTGACCGAGACCGGTCACCGCAGACGTGCCTCAACGCATACCATGAGCTGGTGCCGTCCATGCACCGGCGTCGCCACACCGACATCCGACGGGAGTCGCCGGCTAGGTGCGGTCTGCTGTTGATCAGTGCTCTCGCAGTCAGCGCTCTCGCGGTCGGTGGCTGCGGCAAACCACCTGAACTACGGCAATCAGCCCCCGGAGGTGCGCTGCCGGGCACCACCGACCGGGTGCCGGCCGATCCCGGCGCACCGGTCACCAGCGCGCCGCCGATCACCATCGCGCCCGTCGGTACCGACCCGGTGCCCAGCCCGACTCGCAGCACCGCCTTCCCGACGGGCCTTGCCGTGGACTGCGCCGGCCGACCCACCGCCGACCGGATCGTCGCGCTGCTGCGCCGCACGGACGGTCTGCTTCCCGCCAATGCGCAGGTCAGCGTACGGATGGCACCCCGATGTGCGGGCAGCTGGCAGTACACCGTGGTGCAGGTCCCCGACCGCGAGCCGCTCCAAGTGGTCACCGAGGGGTCGCCGACGGCAGTCTCGCTGGTCACCGCTGGGACCAACGTCTGCACCATCGCGGTTCGGGTCAACGCCCCGGCCGGAATCCGTACCCTTGCGTGCGACTCGGTGACGATTCCGCTGGTGACTCCGTAGGCTGGCCGGCATGCCCGTCCACGCACCGACCCGATTCGCCTATCTCGGACCCGAAGGCACCTTCGCTGAGCAGGCGCTACGTACGATCACCGCAGCCGAGCAGGGCGTGCGGGTGCCGGCCCGCAGCGTCGGAGAGGCGCTGGACGCGGTACGGGCCGGCACCGTCGACGCGGCGCTGGTGCCGTTGGAGAACTCGATCGGCGGCGCGGTAGGCGTCACCTTCGACGAGTTGACCGGCGGCGACCCGCTGATGATCACCCGTGAGGTGGTCCTGCCGGTGGAGTTCGTACTGGCGGCCAGGACCGGCATGCTCCTGGAGCGGGTACGCAGCGTCGGAGCCCACCCGCAGGCATCCACCCAGTGTCGTGGTTGGTTGCGCCGCCAGCTGCCGGACGCCACCGTCGTCGACGTGCTGTCCAACGGCGCGGCCGCGGCCGGCACGGCCGCCGGCGAGTTCGACGCGGCGGTCTGCGCGCCGATCGGTGTCGCCAGCCATGGCCTGACCCTGCTGGCTGACAAGATCGCCGACCACACCGACGCGGTGACCAGGTTCGTCCTGGTGCAACGCCCCGGTCCGCCGCCACCACCGACCGGCGACGACATCACCACGCTGGCGGTCTTCATCGCCCACGACCGGGTGGGCGCGCTGCTCGCCGTACTGATGGAACTCGCCGTACGTCAGGTCAACCTGACCCGGATCGAGTCCCGCCCGACCGGCGAGGCGCTCGGGCGGTACGCCTTCTTCCTCGACTGTGCCGGCCACGTCGCCGACGACCGGCTCGGCGAAGCGCTACGCGGTCTGCACCGGGTCTGCGCCGACGTGCGCTTTCTCGGCTCGTACGCCCGGCACGACTGGCCGCCCGCAGCGCCGGGCGGGCCCACGCCCGGCCCGACGACACAGCGGGACGACGACTACGCGACCGCAGCGGCCTGGTTGACCCGGATCCGGGCCGGTGAGCTGGGCTGATCCGGCCGGTGTGCCGCTGTTGATCGGCACGTACGTTCGGTATGTACGTGCCGATCAGTGCTGCATCTGTCCGGCACCACGGACCGGCGGTTCCTCGGACGGCTGGACGATCACGAATCCCTGCCCGGCGAAGCTCATCGTGAACGCCTCACCGGTTCGCCGCCCGAGCAGGGTGCCGATGCCGAGCTGTTCGGCCCGGTGATAGCCGGTCTGCAGCCCGGCGGACCAGCACACCGCCGCTTGCGGGTCGACGTAGGTCGGCTGGTCGACGTTCAGCACCACCGGGGTGCCCTTGGTGGTGATCGCGATCCGGCCCTGACCGCTGAAGACACAGTTGAACAGCCCGGCGGAGGAGGCGAAGCCCATCCCCTGGACCATCCGGATGTCGTACTGCAGGGTCGAGTCGAAGGCCAGCACACTGGACCCGTTGATCGACAGGGCATCGCCCGGTTCCAGATCGATCAGGTGCACGTCGGCGGCCTCGTTGGCGAGGAACACGTCGCCCTGCCCGGTCAGCTTCATCAGCGGGACGCCTTCACCGGTGAGCTTCTGCTTGAGGAAATTGCCGAGACCGCCGGCGCCGAGCGCCTGGAACTGAACGTGTCCCTGGTAGGCGACCATCGCCCCGGTCCGAGCCATCGCCTCGCCGTTGAGCTCGATCTTCAACATCTTCGAGTTCTGCAGGCGGAGGCCGGGCTGGGCCGACTCCTTCTCCAGATGGTCGGCGGAAAACAGGACACTTCGCATGGGTTCCTCCTGGTCTTCGGTGATCGACCGAAGGGTAGGTAACCGGCGCAAGCACGCGTCATCGCCCGGCCGGACCTTCCTGGCTCATCCCCAGCCGAGGGCGTGTAGCCGTTCGTCGTCGATGCCGAAATGATGGGCTATCTCGTGCACCACCGTGATCGCGATCTCGTCGACGACATCGACCTCGGTGTCACAGATGCGCAGTATCGGGTTACGGAAGATCAGGATCCGATCGGGCAGGACGCCCGCGTAGTCCCAACCCCGAGTCGTCAGGGCATGGCCCTCGTAGAGGCCGAGCAACTCCGCCTCGCCGTCGGGCGACTCGTCCTCCACCAGGATCACCACGTTGCTCATCAGGCGGAGCAGCCCTGCCGGAACCTCGTCCAAGGCTTCTCCGACGAGATCCTCGAACCGCTCACGGCTCATCTCGACCGGCACCTGGACGATTCTGCCGCACCACCCACCGCCCCATCCGCGCGATCTTGGACTCATCGATCGACAAAGCAGACAAATGCCCTCAATGAGTCCAAGATCGTCGGGTAGCGGGGGCGAAGAGGGTCAGACGGAAAGGCTGGCGTTCAGGGTGATCTCCGCACCAGGGGACAGCAGGCGGGAAATCGGGCAGTTCGCCTTGGCCGCCTCGGCCAGCTTGAGGAACGTGTCCGGATCGATGCCCGGCACCTCGCCCACGGTCTGCAGATCGATCCGAGTGACGGTCATCCCGGCGTCGGTCTTGTCCAGGTGCACCGACGCAGTAGTCTGTACCGAAGCCGGGGGGAAACCGGCATCCGCCAGTCCCTTCGAGAACGCCATCGAGAAGCACCCGGCATGTGCCGCCCCGATCAACTCCTCGGGATTGGTGCCCTCGCCCTCCTCGAAACGGGACCGGAATGAATAGTTCCCCTCGTAACCGCCCTTACCAGTGCGGATAGTCCCGGAACCCTCGGTCAGATTGCCCTGCCAGCGGGCTGATGCGGTACGGATAGGCATGCCTTGACGCTAGCTCACCGTGCCGCCCGGTGCGACGATGCCAGGGGAAGGGACACGGAGGAGGGTCGGACCCGATGCCCGACAACGACCGGAGCTCGCCCGGCACCGACCGGAGCTCGACTGACGGCGACCTGGCCGGAAACCCGCCGGACGGCACCGGCCCCACCGACGGCGGTTCGACAGCGCAACCGACGCCATCCGGGTCGACGGCCGGTCCCGTACTCGACACGTCGGCGGCCGTCGTCGAAATCGGCGGTTCGACAGCGGATCCGCAGAGCAGGGCCAGCCGCTGGCCGGACGCCCTACGCGAGCTCGCCGACCGGTTTGCCGACCAGACCCGCAGCGGCAGCCACCGGCTACTCGGGCCGGACCAGGCACGCAGGTTGATCCTCGCGCTGGCGGTGCTCGGCGGCCTTGCCGGTGCCGCCTCCCTGGCCGGAAACTGGGTGACCATCGAGATCCCCGAGGTGGTGATCCCCGGCGGCGGGCCGTACTCGGACGCCATGGGAGTCGCCGACATCGGCGGGTACGGCGCCGGCTACCTGTTCGGCCTGTTGACCTTGCTCATGGCCATGGCGCTGGTGTTGTTCGGCTCGGCACGGGTACGCCCAGACGCGCGTGTCGCCGGGCTGGCGCTCGGTGGCGGCATACTGGTGTTGCTCGCCGCCACCGCGCTGGATTTGGAAGGCGTCGCCCGGTCGTCGCTGGGTATCGGCTCAGAGCTGACCATCGAGTCCGGGTACGGCAGCGGTCTGGCGGCCGCTGGCGTGAGTATTGCCGCCTTGGCGCTGGCGTTGTATCTCAGCAGCCGTTCCACGCGATCGCCGGATACGCCCGGCGCGGCGGCCGGGTCCGCAGTGGCCGGCGAGACCGCAGTGGCCGGCGAGACCGCAGCCGGGTCGCCGGACAGCACCGACCTGCCGTGGCGACGTCCGGGAAGCCGCAGTGCCACGGCCACCGGGTCGCAGCCAGCCGGTCCGGCGAACCTGACGGTCGGGCCGGCCGCGCCGTTCGTCCGGACCGACACCGACACGACGCCGTACCAGCCGCCACGGCGATGACTCCCGGGCGGCGCCAGCCGGCGGCCGGCTGACAGCGGCCGGCTGACAGCGGTTCGCTGACAGGAAAACTGGCACGCGAGGCGCAAACGCCGCCCGGTAGGGTTGGTGACCGTGATAGATCTGCGTCTGCTCCGTGACGATCCGGACGTCTTCCGTGCCAGCCAGCGGGCTCGTGGCGCGTCCGAGTCCCGGGTGGACGACCTGCTCGCCGCCGACGAGACACGCCGGTCCGCAGTGCAACGGTTCGAGGCGGTCCGCGCCGAGCAGAAGCAGTTGGGCAAGCAACTCCCGCGAGCGGCTGCGTCCGAAAAGGCTGAGCTGCTGCGGCGTACCAAGGAGTTGTCGGCCGAGGTCAAATCGGCCGAAACCATCGCGGCCGAGGCCGAGCAGGCACTGCGCCGGGCGCAGCTGGCCTTTCCCAACCTGATCGAGCCCGGCGCACCCGCCGGCGGCGAGGACGACTTCGTGGTGCTCCGCGAGGTCGGCGACCGGCCGGCCATCGACGCCCCCCGCGACCACCTCGCGCTCGGTGAGGCACTCGGTGCGATCGACGTCGAACGCGGCGCCAAGGTCTCCGGCAGCCGGTTCTACTACCTCACCGGAGTCGGCGCGCTGCTGCAGCTGGGCCTGCTGCAGCTGGCCATCGCGCAGGCGGTCGAATTCGGTCTCACCCCGACGATCACACCGGTGCTGGTCAAGCCGGAGTCGATGGAGGGCACCGGCTTCCTCGGTGAGCACGCCAGTGAGATCTACCGGCTCGAAGCAGACGACCTGTACCTGGTCGGCACCAGCGAGGTGCCGCTGGCGGCGTATCACTCGGGCGAAATCCTCAACCTGGACGAACCACTGCGCTACGCCGGCTGGTCGTCCTGCTTCCGACGGGAAGCCGGATCGTACGGCCGGGACGTACGCGGCATCCTGCGGGTGCACCAGTTCGACAAGGTGGAGATGTTCTCCTACTGCCGGCCCGAGCAGGCCCACGACGAGCACCTGCGGCTGCTCGCCTGGGAAGAGGAGATGCTGGCCAAGGTCGAGGTGCCGTACCGGGTGATCGACGTCGCCGCCGGCGATCTCGGGGTGAGCGCGGCCCGCAAGTACGACTGTGAGGCGTGGGTGCCGTCGCAGGGGCGGTACCGGGAAGTCACCTCGACCTCGAACTGCACCACGTTCCAGGCCCGGCGGCTGAACATCCGTTACCGGGACGCCGACGGTCGTAGCCAACCGGCGGCGACACTCAACGGCACGCTGGCGACGACGCGGTGGCTGATCCCGATCCTGGAGAACCACCAGCAGTCCGACGGTTCGGTACGGGTGCCCAAGGCACTGCAACCGTACGTTGGCGGCCGCGACGTGCTGGAGCCGGTCACCACCGGGTGAGTCGACTGACCAGCAGTGTGCATCGTGACTTAGCAGGAAAGTCATGGTTTGGTCGCGATACCCGAGGTACGGTTGCGGCCCCGTCCGACCCGGGGATCAAGGAGGACAGCATGCCGCGCCCCGGTTTACCCAAACTGATCGCGACGGACCTCGACGGCACACTGGTCCGCAGCGACGAGACCGTCTCCGCGTACACGCACCAGGTCCTGGACCGGGCCCGGGAGCTCGGCATCCCGGTGGTCGGCGCGACCGGACGCGGTCCCCGACTGATCGAACTGACCCGCAACGACATCCGGGCAGCCGACTACCTGGTGATGGCCGGCGGGGGACGGGTGGTCGATCAGAGCGATCCGGCGGGGCCACGGGTGCTGCGTGACGAGCGGTTGTCCGGCGAGGTGCTCGCCGAGGTGATCGAGCGGCTGGAGGCGGTGGTCGGCCCGCTCATCGTGATGGTGGAGGCCTCGGATGAGCACGAGGCGCCGCTGTGGGGTGACTTCGACCCGCAGTGGCGGTATCCGGACAGGTTCGAGACGCGGACCCGCGAGCAGTGTCTCACCGGCGAGGTGATCAAGGCGTTCGCGCGGACACCGTCGCACGACGTCGACGCCCTGCTCGCCGCCGCGCGGCAGATCATCCCGCCGGACTTGGCCGCGATCACTCAGGCCGGACTCGGATTCGTCGAGATCAGCCCGTCGGACGTGGACAAGGCGACCGGACTGGCGGTGGTCGCCCAAGCCCTCGGCGTCGATCCCGCCGACGTGCTCGTCTTCGGAGACATGCCGAACGACCTGCCGATGTTCGCCTGGGCCGGGTGGGCACGGGTGGCCGTGTCCAACGCGCATCCGACGGTCCGCCGGGCCGCCGATGAGGTTACACTACGTAATGACGATGATGGCGTAGCGATTTATCTCGATCGGTTACTGTCCGGTGATGGAAGTGCAACCGCGCTTGGTCGCCACCGACCTCGACGGGACACTGCTGCGACCCGATAAGTCGCTCAGCGCCCGGACCGCGGCCACACTCGCCAGCTTCACCGACCGCGGCGGCCAGGTGATTCTGGTCACCGGCCGGCCGGTACGCTGGCTGCCCGCCGTCTACGAACAGCTCCGGGAGCCGGTGCCCGCGGTCTGCGCCAACGGAGCGGTGGTCTACGACCCGCAGACAGATTCCGTGTTGCGTGCCGACCCACTGGATCCCGAGATCATGGCCGAGGTGGCCCGGCGGCTGCGCGCCGAGGTCCCCGATGTCGTCTTCGCCGTCGAGGTGGAGGACGGCCGGTTGATGCGGCACGGCACCGACTGGCCGGCGCACTGGAACAGCGACCACCCGACGGCGCGGCTGGTCACCGATCCCGACCAGTTACTCACCGCACCAGCGGTCAAGCTGCTCGCCCGCAGCGGTCACGATGATTCCGAGGTGTTCGTCCGGATCGTGGCCGGCGCCCTGGCCGGCCTCGCCGAGGCCACCCACTCGTCGAAGTCGGGCCTGGTCGAGATCTCGGCGGCCGGCGTCACGAAGGCCGCCGGACTGGCCTGGCTCTGCGCCCGGCTCGGTGTCGACGCCGCCGAGGTGGTCGCGTTCGGCGACATGCCGAACGACGTACCGATGCTGACCTGGGCTGGTCGAGCGGTCGCGGTGGCCAACGCCCACCCGGCGGTACGGGAGATTGCCGACGCGGTGACCGCGTCGAACGCCGACGACGGGGTGGCGGCGTACCTGGAGGTGACAACGCACCAGGAGAACCCGCGTCCGTCGGCGGACGCCTGACGGCGCCGACGGGCGGCCGGGCCTGCCGGACAGAGAGAGGTACCGGGTCAGAGGTACTGGCCGGTCCGGTTGCCGCCTTCGCCAGGCGCTCCCGGTTGCCCAGGTTGACCCGGCTGGCCTGGCATGCCGGGAATCATGCCGCCGGGCCCGACCGGCAACGCGGGGCGGCCTCCGCCGCGCATCTGCTCAAGCTGCAACCGGGCCGCCATCTGCTGGGCCATCAGCGCCGCCTGGATCCCGTGGAACAGGCCCTCCAGCCAGCCGACCAACTGTGCCTGAGCGACCCGCAACTCACTCTCGCTCGGTGTCGTGCCGTCTTCGAAGGGCAGCGAGATCCGTTCCAACTCCTCGCGCAGCTCAGGGGCGAGGCCGTCCTCGAGTTCGAGGATGGACCGCTGGTGAATCTCACGCAGCCGCTGCCGGCTCGCCTCGTCCAGCGGCGCCGCACGCACCTCCTCCAGCAATTGTTTGATCATGCTGCCGATCCGCATCACCTTGGCCGGCTGCTCGATCAGGCGCGACGGGTCGTCCGAGTCGGGGGCGTCGTCCTCGGCGGTGGTTCCGGTGCCCACTGTGCCGACCGGACGGCCGTCCGGGCCGACCACCACCACCGCGCCGGGCCGGCTTCCGGCACCTGCGGGCCGCGCCGACTCGTCGGTCTCTTCCGGGGAGCGTGGTGTCTCGGTCATGGCTCCCATCTTGACGCAGCCGGCCGCCGGAGCGCTCGCCGGTCCCCCAACCTGGCTGCCTGGCATTGACGGAATGCTCCCCGAGCGGGTAGAACGCCGAGTGGACCGTTGACCTGGCCCGTCGCACCCCTTGCGAGAGGACGACCTCCTGTGCCCCACATCGACCGCCGGCAGGCTCTGAAGCTGCTGGCCGCGCTCGGCGCGACCGGACTGGCCAGCGCGTGCAGCGTCGGCACGGGCGACGACGACTCCGCAGAGGAAACCGGGCTGATCAGCGACGAGCCGGTACGTATCGGGCTGATCGTGCCGCAGACCGGTGGCTACAAGCCGATCGGCGACGAAATGCTCAACGGATTCCAGCTCTTTCTCGACAACAACGAGCGCCGCTTCGGCGGTCGCCCGGTCGATCTGGTCATCGCGGACGAGGGAGAAACCCCACAATCCGGCCAGGCAGCGGTCGAATCACTGCTCAAACAGCAGGTACTCGCGCTCACCGGGGTGGCGAACTCCGCTGTGATGCTCGCCATCCGCGACACCGTGGAGCAGGCGCAGGTGCCGCTGGTGGGCTCGAACGCCTCGCCACGAAACCTGCAGAGCGTGGTCTACATCTGGCGGACCTCGTACGTCTCGGACGAGCCCGGACTCGCGCTCGGGGCGTACCTCGCCCGGGAAGTCCCGGACGACGGCCAGGTGGCCATCGTCGCGGCCGACCAGCCGGCAGGCCGCGACCTGGTGCAGGGCTTCCGGGAGGCGTTCGGAACCAGCGACGAGCGGATCGCGGCCCCGGTCATCTGGGCCGACCCCACGCCCAATCCCGGCCGAGACACCTTCACCGAGGCGATCGGGGAGGTCGTCAGCCAGGATCCGGCGGCGGTCTACTGCTATTTCACCGGCTCCGCGGCGGTGGCGTTCATCCGCCAGTTGCGCGACACGGGCTACGACGGCCCGATCTACGGGCCGGGTTTCCTGACCGAGGGCACGGTCGTCGACCAACTGGGCGATGAGGCGACCGGAATCGTGACCGCCCTCAACTACTCAGCTGACCTGGACAACTCGGCGAACCTGCGATTCGCCAGCGGCTACCGCAAGCGGTTCGGTGCCTCGCCCACCACGTACGCCATGGCCTCGTACGACGCGGCACAGGTGCTCGACAAGGCGATCCGTACGACGGATCCGGGGGTGAGCGCCCAGGAGCTCAACCTGGCGCTCGGCCGGATCGGGCAGATCGACAGCCCGCGCGGCCCGTGGCAGTTCAACCAGCCACGGACTCCGCAACAGAAGTGGTACCTGCGGGAGGTGCTGCGGGACGGAACGGTGCTGTCCAACGTACTGATCACCGAGCTGGCCACGCTGGGCTGACCGGTTCACGCCGCTGCGGCCCGCTCGGGCGGGACGCTCGCGGCAGCCCGCTCAGCCGCGCAACTCGGCGACGCAGCACTTCACGCTGCCGCCGCCCTTGAGCAGTTCGCTGAACTCGACCAGGATCGGCTGGTAGCCGGCGGCGGCCAGTTTGCCGGCCATGCCGGTCGCCTCGCTGCTGAGCACCACGTTCCGCCCGTCGCTGACCAGGTTCAGCCCGAATTCCAACGCGTCGGCCCGACTGGCCAGCAGCGCGTCCGGGAACAACTGGCGCAGCACCCGTTGTGACGCCGGGGAGAACGCCTCCGGGTAGTACGCCACGTTCTCGTCGTCGAGCACGGCCAAGGCCGTGTCCAGGTGGTAGAGGTACGGGTCGACCAGCCGTAGCGACACCACCGGCCGGCCGAGTGTCTCCTGCACCCGGCGGTGCGCGTCCGGATCGGTGCGGAAGCCGTAGCCGGCGAGGATGGTGCCCCCGTACGCCGCCGGCAGGTAGGCGAGGTCCCCCTCGCCTTCGTTCGTCTCGGTGGGCTGCACGAACCGCCACCCGAGCTCCCGGTAGAAATCACGGTGTGCATCGGCCTCCGCGGCCCGCTGCGCGTGGGTGAACCTGGCTCCGTACACCGTCGCGTCCACCGAGAAGGCGCCGTTGGCGGCGTACACCATGTCGGGCAGGCCGGACCGGGCCGGCAGCAGATGTACCTGGTGGCCCAGCCCGCCAAGCGTCTCGCGCAGCCGCTCCCACTGCTTGACAGCGAGTTCGGTGTCGACCGGGACCTGCGGGTTCATCCACGGATTGATCGCGTACGTCACGGTGTAGTGCTCCGGCGGACACATCAGGTAGACCCTGGAAGGCCCGGTGGCAGCGCGCGCTTGGGTCACGGAAACCAAGAGTAGGTAGGCTGTCACGCAATAAGAAGCCAGGATCGTTGCGCTCAAAGGACCAAACATTGCAAATTGACGTGATCGACCAGCGGATCATTGCGTCGTTGGTGGCTGATGCCCGTTCGTCGTACGTGGACATCGGTGCCCGGGTGTCGCTTTCCGCGCCTGCCGTCAAACGCCGAGTCGACCGGCTGCGCGCGGCCGGTGTGATCCGCGGCTTCACCGCGCTGGTGGACCCGTCCGCGGTGGGTTGGACCACCGAGGCGTTCATCGAGCTGTTCTGCACCGGACGCACCACGCCGGCCCAGATCGCGGCGGCGACCCGACGGCATCCGGAAGTGATCGGTGCCTTCACGGTCAGCGGCGAGGCCGACGCGCTGGTGCATCTGCGAGCCGCCGACATCGCCCACCTCGAACAGGCCCTGGAACGGCTGCGGGCCGAACCGTTCATCACCTCGACCCGCAGCATGATCGTGCTGTCGCGGTTGGTCGACACGCCACCGCCGATGGCCACGCCGACCGACTGACCGGCTGACTGACCGGCCGACTGACCGGCCGACCGACCGGGTATGCCGAATCAGATCGGAAACGCCTGGTCGGTGACAATCACAGATACATGCCGGTCCGGTGACTCCCCGTCTCGCGCGACGGCTTGTCGCCATCGCCGAAGAAGCGCTTGCCGCCGAACTCGCCGTGCAACCGGTCGTCCAACTCGTCGGCCAGCCCGGTCATCACCTGGACCGCCAGCATCAAGTGAGTCGGCTGGAAGTTGCGGCCGAAAACCGGGACGGACGCCCAGACCGTGTCGTTGGTGCAGTAGAGCCGGCCGATCGGCATCCGGTTGGTCAACTCGGAGAGTTTCACGTAGAGCTGCTCGGTCGGCTCGATCTCGGTGAGCACCGGGGAGAAGACGTCGACCAGCGGCGGGTTCTCCCGGATCCGGACGAACACCATCGCCGAGCCGGCCCGGATGCCGATGTCGCCGTCCGCGTCCACGTGCAGGTGCTCCGGTGTGCTGCGCATCATCGTGGCGACCACGGTGCGGACCTGCTCGTCGAGCGGAAGCATGTCGTCGTCGTCGGCGGCGCCGTCGGCGCCGTCGGAGAGCGGGTCGTCGGCCGGCAGGTTGAAATCGCCGTCGAGGGACGATTCCGGCCGGGCGGTGCCGAACGGCTCGACATCGACCGATGCGTCGTTGTCATCGCGCACCGAGTAGACCAGGAACGCCGGATGCGGGGCGCCGTAGACGTCGCGCAGGGTCCGGGTGATGATCGACGCCAGCTGGTTCGCCTCGGTGACGGTGGTGGCCAGGCCGAAGTTGTCACCGGAGCCCTGCACCACTCCCGGTGGCGACCAACCGAGCGCGACCAGATCGGCCACCGCGGTGCGGTCCATCCGGTAGGCCGCCGGCAGGGCCGCGTTGCTGACCGCCGACGCGCTCAGCCGGTCCTGCAGCCCGATCCGCAGGCTCACCGAGTAGATCGCGTCGCCGGTGCCGGACGCGGTCGGATCCAGGGTGAGCACGACCTGCGCGCCGGCCGGCAGAGTGGGCAGCGTCGCGGCCACCGAGGCGGCGAAGTCGCGCCACGCCTGAGTCACCTTCTCCCGCAGGTCGGCGGTGCTCGGCTCGTCGAGCAGGAGCGGCTCGCGCGCCGATGGTTGATTCCCGGTCGCCTGGTCTCCTGATGCCGGCACCTGCTCCCCCACCATGATCAGCCCTAGCACGCTGTGCGCACACCCTACCTACGTCGACTACCACACCGGCTAGCCCCGGTCACGGTCGGATAGCCGCCAGCACGTCGGCGGGCTGGCACGTACCACTGCTGACCTGCTGTTACGACATTTGCCGGATCGACGCAAAGCGCAACATGTGAGATTGTCACGGCATGGCCCGTCCCGCCCCCCGCGACGACACCGGCGACCGCGACCTACGGATCGGCGACCCGGCGACCACCTCGGCCGGGCTGCCGGGTGTCACCCACGCGCTGCGGGCCGGCGTCGCCCAGATGGGGGTACGGCGCACCGCGCTGACCCTGCTGCGGGTCAACCAGGCCGGTGGCTTCGACTGCCCCGGTTGCGCCTGGCCGGAACCGGCCGCCGAACGGCGCTCACACGCCGAGTTCTGCGAGAACGGCGCCAAGGCGGTCGCCGAAGAGGCGACGCTGCGCCGGGTCACACCCGAGTTCTTCGCCCGGCATCCGATCAGCGAACTGGCCACCCGATCGGACCACTGGCTCGGCCAGCAGGGCCGGCTGACCGTCCCGGTGGTACGCCGGCCCGACACCGACCACTACGCCCCGATCAGCTGGGACGACGCGGTCCGGCTGGTCGCCGCCGAGCTGCACACGCTCGACTCGCCGGATCGAGCCGCGTTCTACACCTCCGGGCGCACCTCCAACGAGGCGGCGTTCCTCTACCAGCTGTTCGCCCGCTCGCTCGGCACCAACAACCTGCCGGACTGCTCCAACATGTGCCATGAGTCGTCCGGGTTGGCCCTGTTCAGCACCATCGGCATCGGCAAGGGCTCGGTCACTCTGGCCGACCTGCACCGGGCGAAGCTGATCGTGGTGGTCGGGCAGAACCCGGGCACCAACCACCCCCGCATGCTGTCGGCCCTGGAGGCGGCCAAGCGCGGCGGCGCCACGATCGTCGCGGTCAACCCGCTGCCCGAAGCGGGGCTGCTGCGTTTCCGCAACCCGCAGCGCGCCGGCGGACTGGTCGGTGCCGGCACCGCGCTGGCCGACCACTTCCTGCAGATCCGCATCGGCGGCGACCTGGCACTGTTCCAGGCGATCGGTGCGCTGCTGGTCGAGCGGGACGCGGTCGACGCCGATTTCGTCGCCGGACACACCATTGGCTACCCCGACTACCGCGCCGCCCGCGCCGAGTTGGACTGGTCGGTGGTGGACGCCGCCACCGGGCTGGACCGGGCGCAGATCACCGAGGTGGCCCGACTGTTCGCCGAGTCCGACGCGACCATCGTCTGCTGGGCGATGGGGCTCACGCAGCGGCAGGACTCGGTCGACGCGATCCGCGAGATCGTCAACGTACAGCTGCTGCGCGGCATGATCGGCAAGCCGGGTGCCGGGCTGTGCCCGGTGCGCGGGCACTCGAACGTGCAGGGCGACCGGACCATGGGCATCTGGCACGAGCCGCCGGCCTGGATGCCGGCGCTCGGCCGACGGCTCGGCGTCGACCTGCCGGCGCACACCGGGTTGGACACGGTCGGCACCATCCGAGCGATGCGCGACGGCGACGTACGGGTGTTCATGGCACTCGGCGGGAACTTCGCCGCCGCGAGCCCGGACACCACGGTGACCGAGGCGGCGCTGCGCTCGTGCGCCCTGACCGTGCACGTGTCGACCAAACTGAACCGCTCACACGTGGTGCCCGGTCGGACCTCGCTGATCCTGCCCTGCCTGGGCCGCACCGAGCGTGACCGGCAGGCCGGCGGAGAGCAGTTCGTCACGGTCGAGGACTCGATGTCGGCGGTGCACGCCTCCCGGGGCCGGCTGGTGCCCGCCGCTGCCGAGCTGTTGTCCGAGGTGGCGATCGTGGCCCGGCTGGCCCGGGCGACGCTGCCCGATTCGCCGGTGCCGTGGGAGGTGTACCAGGCGGACTACCGATCGATCCGGGCGGTGATCGCCGACGTGGTGCCCGGCTTCGTCGACTTCGAACGGCGGGTCGGTGAGCCGGACGGCTTCGTTTTGCCGCACCCGCCGCGCGACCGGCGCGCCTTCGCCACCCCGTCGGGCAGGGCTGCGTTCACGGTCAGCCCGTTGTCGGTGATCGAGGTGCCGCCGGGCCGGCTGCTGCTGCAGACGATGCGCAGCCACGACCAGTACAACACCACCATCTACGGCTTGGACGACCGCTATCGCGGGGTACGGGGCGGGCGCCGGGTGGTCTTCGTGCACCCGGACGATCTGGCCGCGCTCGGCTTCGCCGACGGTGACCTGGTCGACCTCGTGTCGGAATGGTCCGACCAGGCACAGCGGCGGGCGGCCGGCTTCCGGACGGTCGCCTACCCCACGGCCCGAGGCTGCGCCGCAGCGTACTTCCCGGAGGCGAACGTGCTGGTCCCGCTGGACTCGACCGCCAGCGGCTCGAACACGCCGACGTCGAAGCAGATCATCATCCGGCTCGAACCAGCCACCCCGGCCTAGCGGTCACCGATCACCGATCACTGGACCGGCTCGGTCCAGGTGCGGGCGAGCGCGGCCAGCCGGGCGGCGGCCTGCGCCGGGTCGGCACCCCGGCCGACAGCCAGCCCCAACAGGTACGCGGTGACCGGCGCCCCGGGCCGCAGCACGTTGTGCGCCACGTCGCGGGCCAGGTCCAGTACCACCGGCACCGGTACGTCGTCGGGGCCGAGCCCGAGTTCGGCGCTGGCCGACGCCACCCAGTGCCGCATCGTGTCGCTCATCGTGACCACTCCTCGGCTCGCCGGACGTCCTGCTCGGTGTCGCAATCGAACCACGGTGGCGGGCCGTCGTCGCGCCAGGTCACCTCGGCGACGTCGAGACCGCACAGCAAAGATCGCATCGATGCTCCGGTCACGTCGCCGACCCGCTGCGCGGCGAGTCGGGTGATCGCGTCGCGTAACCGAGCCGTCCGCCACACACCGCAGAGCAGCTGCCGCCGGCCGGTGTCGTCGACGTAGAGCGCCCCGTCGACCGGCTGCTGTCGTACCGTCCTGATCAGCTGGTCGACGGCGCGGGCGGTGAGCAGCGGCAGGTCGGCGGCGAGTAACGCGACCAGCTCGGGCGCGGACCCGGCGCCCGGACCGACGGCGGAGTCGACGGCGGGCTCGACGGCGGCGAGGCCGGCCGCCGTCGCGGCCACCGGGCCGGCACCGGGTGGCTGTTCGCGTACCACCAGCACACCCGGCGGCGGGTAGGGCAGTGGGCCGACGACGATCCGTGGAGCGGCGTGCGTGACGGCCGCCAGCACCCGGTCCCGCATGGCCACTCCACCCACCGGTGCACCCGGTTTGTCCACCCCGCCCATCCGGTGCGCCGCACCGCCGGCCAGTACCACCGCGCCGAATCCCGCCACGGCTCCGACGGTATCCCTGGACAGCCGTTCAGCGCCGCCAGGGGTGCCCGCGAGGGTCAGCGATGCCGCGTCTGTGCGCTGGTCCCGGACCCCGCGGATGCCTTCGAGGTGCGCTTGGCAAGGCAGGATGGGTGACATGGGCAGGGCGAGTGAACGCCGGACGGTGCTGCGGATCGAGGTCGGCACTCGGGGTGCCGGCAGCGATGGCGGGCAGGGCCGCCGGGTGCGCCGGATGGACACGATCGCCGGGGAGGAGCCGCTGGAGATCCGGGTCGGTCCGGCCGGCCCGGCGCGGCGGCGCCCGCTGGCCGTCACCATGCGGACGCCCGGACACGACATCGATCTCGCGATCGGTTTCCTGCTGACCGAGGGAGTGATCGGGTCGGTGGGCGACGTGGTCACCGCCCAGTTGTGCGCCGGCACCGACACCCCGAACACCTACAACGTGGTGGACGTCACGCTCGCTGGACACGTACCACCGCCGGAGACCGACCCCGCCCGCAGCTTCTACACCACCAGTTCGTGCGGGGTATGCGGCAAGGCGAGCATCGACGCGGTCCGGACCCGTTCGCGCTTCGACGTCACCGCCGATCAGACCACACTCACCCCCGAGGTGCTGACCGCCCTACCGGAGCGGCTGCGCGCCGCCCAGCGCGGCTTTGACCGCAGCGGCGGGCTGCACGCCGCCGGGCTGTTCACCTCCGACGGACAGCTACGCACGGTCCGCGAGGACGTCGGCCGGCACAACGCGGTCGACAAGTTGATCGGCTGGGCGGCCCGGGAAGAACTGCTGCCGCTGCGTGGACACGTCCTGTTGGTCTCCGGCCGGGCCAGCTTCGAGCTCACCCAGAAGGCCTGGATGGCCGGCATTCCCGTGCTGGCCGCGATCTCCGCACCGAGCAGCCTCGCCGTGGCGCTCGCCGAGGAAGCCGGGATGACGCTGGTCGGCTTCCTGCGGGGAACGACGATGAATGTGTACGCCGGGGCAGAACGGTTCAGCGGCTAGGACTGTCGCGTGCGGCATCGGGGCGACACCGCCGGCATCACGGCCGGCGGCGTCCACCGGGGCGGATCCGGTGCCGGGCCTGGCGGGCAGGCCGGGCCCGGTCGCGGGCTTCGCCGCCGGGGCGGCGCCGGGCCGCGTCGCCGCCGGGTCCACGAGCCGACCCACCGGAACGGCGACCGGACTCCGGCGGGCGACCCGCTGAGGGCTTGGGCCAGTCACCGAGGGCCGCCGGCGGGATCCCACGGGTCAGCACGTCGTCCATCAGCCGGGCCATCGAGTAGTCCGGCTGCTCGGCGAGCACCCGGTCGAGCGACACCCGGGCCAACGCGCCGTTGCCGGCCCGCCAGGCGGCGAACGCGAGCAGGCTGGCCGGGGCGGCGACCTGCTCGGGCTCGGCCCGACGCAGGACGTCCTGCCAGAACGTGACCTGCCACTGATCGTCGGTGATCTGTTCCCAGGCGAAGTCCCGCACCGCCAGGTCGGTCAGCAGCACCACGAGCCAGGCCACGTCGTCGTCGGTCGGCGCGACACCGCGACGCTGGCCGTCCAGCAGCCGGCGGACCGTGGTCTCGCCAGCACGGCGCAACGTACGGGAGCCGAGCAGGTCACTGGTCGGGGCCTGCGCGATCAGGTCCGCGTAGCGGGCGCGGGCACGCCCGGCGGCGTCCCGCATGGACTCGCGGGCGGTGCCGGTCACCGGCTCGACCTGGCGTTGCAGCGCGGCCCGGTCGGGCAGCGCGACCTGGCCGGCGACGGTGGCGGCGACCGCCAACGGATTGACCGTGGAATCGATGCGCCGGCCGTCGAGCGGGCAGCACGTCACGTCGTGGCAGTAGTAGGACCAGTACCGGTCACCGGTGACCCGTAGCGCGTCGAGCAGCGGGATGCTCAGCCGCTGCAACCCGATCGTGGTCTGGTCCAGGGCCGGCGTGACGGTCTCGGCCGGCCCGTAGCCGACGACGACCGCGGCGTCGATCCGCTGGCGGTCGACGATCTCGGTCACCTGGGCGGCCAGCGCGGCCTGCGCGTCCACGGAGGTCGCCGGAGCGGGCAGGTCGGTGCGGGCGGCGAAGGCGACGGAGGCACCACGCAGGCCGACCACCACGATGCTGTCGGCGGGGTGGAACCCGATCAGGTACGGGACCGCCGCGATGAGATCGGCCGGGTCGCGTACGGTCAGGGTGACGTGCTCGTTCGAGGTCATACCGGAACTGTCCCGGCGAGCCGTCACTGCGCGCGAACACCGACCTGCGACCTGTGGACGACACGCCGGGTCGTCCACAGATACAGAGAGTATTCTCACTGGTCAGGTGGATCCGCCAGGGGCGCGCGTAACTACGGTACGCACACCGGCGGGGCCGCGATTACCGTACGGCTATGGATCTGGCGTACCTGCGGGCCCATCCGGAGCACCTGCCGACGTTCCTCACCCACCAGCGGATCCGGGAGACGCCGGTCTCCGGCGGCAGCATCTGCTCGGCCAGCCGGCTCACCCTCGACGACGGCAACTCGGTGTTCGCCAAGACCTGGCCGCAGGGGGCCGGCACGCCGATGCCGGACGGCTTCTTCGCCGCCGAGGCCAACGGTCTGCGCTGGCTGCGGGAGGCCGATGGCGTACCGGTGCCGGCGGTCGTCGCCGCGCTACCGCGACTGCTGGCGCTGGACTGGGTCGACCCCGGCCCGCCGGACGCCGAGGCCGCCGAGTCGTTCGGCCGGCAACTGGCGATCACCCACCGGGCTGGCGCGGATCACTTCGGTGCACCGTGGACCGGCTTCATCGGTGCCCTGCCGCAGGACAACACACCAGTTGCGGACCGTCCCTGGTCGGCCTGGTTCGCCCAGCGTCGGCTGGTGCCGTACCTGCGGCTGTCGGTCGACAACGGTGCGCTGTCCGCCGCGGAGGTCGCGCTGGTCGAGCAGCTGATCGGCCGGATCGACCAGTACGGCGGGGACGAACCGCCCGCCCGGGTGCACGGCGACCTGTGGCCGGGCAACCTGCTCTGGGGCGCGGACCGGCGCTGCCATCTGGTCGATCCGGCCGCGCACGGTGGACACCGGGAGACCGACCTGGCACAGCTGGCCCTGTTCGGCGGGGCACCGCACCTGGACCGTGTCCTCGCCGGTTACCAGCAGGAGTGGCCACTCACCGACGGCTGGTCGGCCCGGGTGCCGGTGCACCAACTGCATCTGCTGCTGGTGCACACCGCGCTGTTCGGCGCGGCGTACCGGCAGGCGGTGGCCGGCGCGGCCCGGCAGGCACTCGTCGCAGCCTGAGCCGCCGGGCGCGCTACCGTCGGCGCATGGAGCAGAGCACCCGGCCCGGCACGGGCCGGCTCGCCGACCGGTACGGCCGGGTGGCCACCGATCTGCGGGTCTCCCTGACCGACCGGTGCAACCTGCGTTGCTCCTACTGCATGCCACCGGAAGGGCTGCCCTGGCTGCCCAGCCCCGACATTCTCACCGATGACGAGGTGATCCGACTGGTCGGCGTAGCGGTACGGCTGCTCGGGGTGACCGAGGTGCGCTTCACCGGCGGCGAGCCGCTGCTGCGGCCGGGCCTGACCCGGATCGTCGCCGCGGTGGCGGGGCTGCGCCCCCGCCCGGTGCTCTCGCTGACCACCAACGGTATCGGGCTCGGCCGGCTGGCTCCGGGCCTGCGCGATGCCGGGCTGGACCGGGTCAACGTGTCGCTGGACACCCTCGACGCCGAGCGGTTCGCCCGGCTGGCGTACCGACGACGACTGGCTGAGGTGCTTGCCGGGTTGGCCGGCGCGGCGGCCGCCGGACTCACCCCAGTGAAGATCAACTCCGTGCTGCTGCGCGGGATCAACGACGACGAGGCGCCGGCGCTGTTGCGGTTCGCCCTCGACCACGGCTACGAGTTGCGGTTCATCGAGCAGATGCCGCTCGACGCGCAGCAGGCGTGGGATCGTAGTCGGATGGTCACCGCCGCCGAGATCCTCGACGCGTTGACGGCCGAGTTCGCCCTGCTACCCGACCCGGCCGAACGGGGCGGTGCACCGGCCGAGACCTGGCTGGTGGCCGGCAGCAGTGGTCCGCACGGCGGACTGGCCCGGGTCGGGGTGATCGGCACGGTGACCCGTCCGTTCTGCGGCGACTGCGACCGGACCCGGCTGACCGCCGACGGACAGGTCCGCGACTGCCTGTTCGCCCGGCACGAGTCCGACCTGCGTACCGCGCTGCGTGGCGGTGCCGACGACGCGGAACTGGCGCGGCGCTGGCAGGTCGCCATGTCGGGCAAGCGGGCCGGGCACGGCATCGACGATCCGACGTTTCTGCAGCCGGCCCGGCCGATGTCGGCGATCGGCGGTTGACCGGCGATGAGTCAGGACATGCCGACCGGCTCCGACCCGGTCACGGTACGTTATTTCGCTGGCGCCCGAGCTGCCGCCGGGTGTGCCGAGGAGACGGTGCCCGCCGGACTGGACCGGTTGGCGTTCACCGCCGAGCTCGCCGCTCGGCACGGCGGACGGCTCGCCCGCGTACTGGCGGTGGCGAGCTTTCTGGTCGACGGCGTCACGTGGCGCGATCACCACACGCCGTTGCCGTCCGGCGCCATCGTGGACGTGCTTCCGCCATTCGCTGGCGGCTGACGAGGAGGACCTGCCCAGATGCTCGCCGTGCTGGGATTCGTGGGCACGCTCACCTTCGTCACCGGCCTGATTCACCTCTACCTGTGGAAGCGGCTCATCCGCGACACGACCCGGGCCGGCGGCTGGCGGCGGGCCGGCACGCTGGCGACCGCCGCGCTGGCGGTCCTGGTGCCGGTGACCCTGGTGAGCACGCGGTCCGCCGGCATGTCCTGGCTGGCCTGGCCCGGGTACGTATGGCTGGCGGTGATGTTCTACCTGCTGGTCGTCCTGGTCGTGCTGGAGGTGCCGCTGCTGACCGTCCGGCTGCTGGCGCGCGTCCGGGCCCGGCAGGTCACCCGGGTGGGTGCGGTCCCGGTGGCGGCACCACCGGCACCCGGTGGGCCACCGGTGCCCGGCGGACCAGCCGCCGGCCCGCCCGACGACGGCGTGGCACCGGATCCTGGTCGGCGGCTGCTGCTCGCCCGCGCTACCGCGATCGTCGCCGGGTCGACCGCCGCCGCAATCACCGGGTACGGCGTGCGCACCGCGCTCGGCCCACCCCGGCTGGACCGGGTGCAGGTCCCACTCGCCCGGCTGCCGCGTGCCATGGACGGCCTGCGCATCGCCACCGTCTCCGACATCCACATCGGGCCGCTGACCGGCGTGGCGCACACCGCCCGGATCGTCGACCTGATCAACAGTCTGGACGCGGACCTGGTCGCGGTGGTCGGCGACCTGGTCGACGGAACGGTCACCGAGCTGGGTACGGTGGCCGCCCCGCTGGCCCGGCTGCGCGCCCGCTACGGCAGCTTCTTCGTCACCGGCAACCACGAGTACTACTCCGGCGTCGAGGAATGGGTGACCGAGGTGGACCGGTTGGGACTGCAGGTGCTGGTGAACGAACGCCGGGAGATCGTCACTCCGGGCGGGGTGATCGACCTCGCCGGAGTCAACGATCCGACCGGGGAGACCATGGCGCCCGGTTCCGGCCCGCTCGCCGGACCGGACTACGAGCGGGCGCTCGCCGACCGGCACCCCGACCGCCCGGTGGTGCTGCTCGCCCACCAACCGGTGCAGGCCGCCGAGGCCGCCCGGTACGGCGTCGACCTGCAGTTGTCCGGGCACACCCACGGCGGGCAGATCGTGCCGTTCAACCTGGCGGTCCGGCTGGCGCAGCCGGTCGTGTCCGGACTGGGCGAAGTCGACGGCACCCAGGTGTACGTCACCAACGGGGCCGGTTTCTGGGGACCGCCGGTGCGGGTGGGCGCACCGCCGCAGGTGTCACTGGTCGAGTTGCGCACCCGCTGATCTGCACCCTGAGGTGGTGCGGCACGACAGGTTCTCCGGCGAATGTAAGTCACGTCTCGTGAGGTTTCCGCGCGTGGCGACACGCCGGTCGGCACCGGCCCGTGACAGGATGCGGCGTGCCCCCGTACAGCGCCGTGTCTGCCCCCGGCTCCGCCACGGGACCCGGATCCTTCGTCGCCGACCTGCACATCCACTCCCGGTACTCCCGCGCCTGCAGCCGCGACCTGAACATGTCGAACCTGGCGTGGTGGGCCAGGCGCAAGGGGGTCGGTCTGCTCGGCACCGGTGACTTCACCCACCCGGCGTGGTTCGACCACCTGCGTGAGTCGCTGTGCCCCGCCGAGCCGGGCCTGTACCGACTCAGCCCGCAGGCCGAGCGTGACGTCGCCCGCCGGCTGCCACCCCGGCTGGCCAGCGACGCCGAGGCCAACCCGGTGCGCTACCTGCTCAGCGTGGAAATCTCCACGATCTACAAGCGGGACGACCGGACGCGCAAGGTGCACCACCTGGTCTACCTGCCGGATCTGGATGCGGTGGCGCGGTTCAACACCGCGCTCGGGCGGATCGGCAACCTGGGTTCCGACGGCCGACCGATCCTCGGGCTGGACTCCCGCGATTTGCTGGAGATCACGCTGGAGGCCAGTGAGGACGGCTACCTGGTGCCGGCACACATCTGGACGCCATGGTTCTCCGCGCTCGGGTCCAAGTCCGGCTTCGATGCGATCGCCGACTGCTACGCCGACCTGGCCGACCACATCTTCGCCGTGGAGACCGGGCTGTCGTCCGACCCGGCGATGAACTGGCGGGTGTCCAGCCTGGACCGGTACCAGTTGGTGTCGAACTCGGACGCGCATTCCCCGCCGGCGCTGGCCCGTGAGGCAACCGTGTTCAACAGCACGCTGGACTACTACGCCGTCCGCGAAGCGCTGCGCACCGGCGACGGGCTGGTCGGCACCATCGAGTTTTTCCCGGAGGAAGGCAAGTACCACGCCGACGGGCACCGCAACTGCGGAATCAACTGGGCACCGGAGCAGACCCGGGCAGCCGGCGGGCGCTGCCCCGAGTGCGGCAAGCCGCTCACGATCGGCGTACTCAGCCGGGTGGAAGACCTCGCCGACCGGGCCGAGGGGCACCGGCCGGCGACCGCCAAGCGGGTGACGCACCTGGTCACGCTGCCCGAGATCATCGGCGAGATCAACAAGGTTGGCGCCCGGTCCAAAACGGTCGAAGGGCAGGTCAACAACCTGGTCGCGACGCTCGGGCCGGAGCTGGACATCCTGACGAAGGTGCCGGTCGACGAGGTCCGGCGGGCCGGCGGCGAACTACTCGGCGAGGCGATCGGGCGGCTGCGTCGCGGCGAGGTCCGCCGGGTGCCCGGCTACGACGGCGAGTACGGCGTGATCACCCTGTTCGCGCCGGAGGAGTTGGCCCACCGGGCAGGGGCCGCACAGGCGGACACGCTGTTCGACGTACCCGTGCCGCAACAGCGACCGGCCACCGGGTCGGCGCCTGCCCGCGAAGCCGCCGGTGCGGGCGGGCGGCGCGGCACTCGGGCAGGCCTGCCGGCGGACCGGACAGCGGGTCGGGCGGCAGGTCGGCCGGCGGCGCGGGCCGCCACCGATCCGCCGCCGCCACCGATCCCACCGCCCCCGCCGCTGTCGCCCCACGAACCGTTCGAACCGATGCTGGCCGGGATGGAGGAGGTCGGCACCGGGCTGCTGGACCGGCTCGACGCGATGCAGCGGGTGGCCGCTTCCGCGCCCGGCGGCCCGTTGCTGATCGTGGCCGGCCCAGGTACCGGCAAGACCCGGACGCTGACCCACCGGATCGCGTACCTCTGTGCCGAGCTGGGGGTGTATCCGGAGCACTGCCTGGCGATCACCTTCACCCGCCGGGCCGCCGAGGAGCTGCGGGCCCGGCTCGACGGGTTGCTCGGGCCAGTGGCCGAGGACGTCACGGTCGCGACCTTCCACTCCCTCGGCCTGGCCATCCTGCGTGACGATCCACGGGCCGCCGGGCTGCCGGCGGACTTCCGGATCGCCGACGACAGCGAGCGTACGCAGGCCCGCACCGAGGCGGGCGAGGACGACGCGGCATACGTCAAGCTGCTCCGCGCCGCGAACCTGGTCGACCTGGACGAGCTGGTCACGCTGCCGCTGCAGCTGCTACGCGACGACCCGGCGTTGGTCGAGCGATACCGCGACCGCTGGCGGTGGATCTTCGTCGACGAGTACCAGGACGTGGACGCCGACCAGTACGACCTGCTGCGGTTGCTCAGCCCGGCGGACGGCAACCTGTGTGCGATCGGCGACCCGGATCAGGCCATCTACTCGTTCCGCGGTGCCGATGTGCGCTACTTCCTGCGGTTTTCCGAGGACTTCGTCGACGCGCGCCTGGTCCGGCTGGCCAGAAACTACCGGTCGGCCGCCCCGATCCTGGCCGCCGCGGTGCAGGCCATCGCGCCGAGCTCGCTGGTTCGTGGCCGCCGGCTGGAACCCGCCCGGCTGGATCCACAGGCCCCGCTGGTCGGGCTCTACCCCGCCGCCACGGTGGCCGAAGAGGCGGCGTTCGTCGTACGGACGGTGGACGAACTGGTTGGTGGGGTCTCCCATCGGTCGCTGGATTCCGGTCGCATCGACGGGCAGGCGTCGAACGTGTCCTTCTCCGACGTCGCCGTGCTGTACCGCACCGACGCGCAGGCCGGGCCGATCGTGGACGCGCTGAGCCGGGCCGGGGTGCCGGTGCAGAAGCGGTCGCACAACCGGCTGCGCGACCGGCCCGGCGTCGCGGCGATCGCCCGGGAGCTGCGGCACGCCAGCAGCGGCCTGGACGGCTCGCTCGCCGCCCGGGTCCGCCTCGCCGGGCAGATGCTGGCGGACCGCTTCACCACACCCACCCTGGATGCGCCATCCGGCCCGCAACTGGTCCCGGCGGACATCTGGGCGGCGGTCGATCTGCTCACCCCGCTCGCCCGACGCTGCGGCGACGACCTGGCGATGCTCCTGTCCCAGTTGGCCACCAATGCCGAGGTCGACGCGCTCGACCCGCGCGCCGAGGCGGTCACCCTGCTCACCCTGCACGCGGCCAAGGGCCTGGAGTTCCCGGTGGTCTTCCTGGTCGGTTGCGAGGATGGGCTGCTGCCGTTGCGCTTCCCCGGCCGTACACCCGACGACGATGACATCGCCGAAGAGCGCCGGTTGTTCTTCGTCGGCCTGACCCGGGCACAGGACCGGCTCTACGTGTCGCATGCCCGCCAGCGAACCCGGCATGGTCACGAGCGGGAAACCCGCCCGACGCCGTTCCTGGACGCGATCGACGCCGGGCTGTTCGACCGGCTCGGCGACGAGGGTCCGCGCCGTCCCAAGGACCGCCAACTCCGGCTGCTGTGACGACCGGACGCGAGTTGGCCCACTTCGGGGAGGTGAGCCCCCCGGGTGCTCACGCTACGGTGACGTCATCATCGCCGTGCCAAGCGGGTGGTCAGGGACCCATCCCGCCGTGCAGGAGGACAGGACATGTCGCACTACGGACCGCCCGGCGGGCCGTACCCGGGTCAACAGCCCGACCGGTGGCCCGACCGGCAGCAGCCGGAGCACTACCGGGAACCTTCCGACCCGTGGGGTACGAACGACCCCTGGGGTGGTGACACGCCTGCCGGCGGACCGACCCACCCGTGGCAGGGCGGGTCCGATCCCAACTGGCAGGCCGGCCAGCCGGCCGCGGATCCCAACTGGCAGGCCGGCCAGCCGGCCGCGGATCCCAACTGGCACACCAGCCAGGGCCCGGCGCACGATCCGACCTGGCAGGGGTACGGACAGCCCTCGCCGGCCGGGGATCCCAGCTGGCAGGCCTCGACCCAGGCCGGACCGGGTTGGTCGGGTGCCAACGAAGCGACCTGGCAGCGGGGAGCGGGCCAGCCGGACTATCCGACGGCCGAACCGGCCTGGGATCCAGGCGGCGAACCGGGACGACAGGGCGGCAAGGGTGGCGGCAAGGGCCGCAGGACCAGCAGTGCGCTGATCGCTGTCCTGATCGGGGTAGCCGTGCTGCTCTGCGGCGGCGGGGCCGTCGGAGTTTACCTGATGACCCGGTCCGAGTCGGGGGACAACGGGTCGGAGCAGGCGTTGTCGACGGCCGAGCCGCAGGTCTCTTCGTCACAGGATCCGTCGACGACGGCCAGCCCGTCGCCGGAACCGGAGCAGCCCACCCCGACGCCGACGCCGACTTCGTCGAACGATGCCCGCTTCGTCCAGGAAGGGCAGTGCGTCCGCAACGAGGCTGAGTCGGCCGACGATCCTCCGGCCCTGACCATCGCCGAATGCGACTCCGGCACCTACGAAGTGCTCGCCCGCTTCGACGGAATCACCGACGGTGAGGATGATGCCAAGACCAAGTGTGCCGACGTCGAGGGCTACACGAACTGGTACTTCTTCAACAGCCAACTCGACGCCTTGGACTTCGTCCTGTGCCTGAGGGAACGGTGACCGCTTACCGGCCCCGGTGCGGCAAGGCAGGTCCGGGCGGCTGGCCGCCGTTGGTTACCGTGCCTGGTAGCACGGTTGGTCCACGCCCCGCTGCCAGCACATCCCGACCACTGCAGCGACAACGCTAGGGAGATCATGTCCAGCTACGGTCCGCCGGGCTATCCCGGTGCGGGACAGCCCGACGACCCCGCCGGTCAGCCCGGCCAACCCGCGTACCCCCCATCCCCCGGCTACCCGCCCAGCTCCCCCTACCCGCCGCCGGGCGAGTACCCCCCGGGAGCCGGCTACCCGCCGCCACCCGGTGCCCAGCCGGTCTCCGGTGGTGGCTATCCCGATCCCACCACCCCGTACCCGACGTATCAGCCCACGTCGGGCGGCGGCTCGTATCCGCCTGCCTCCGGCGGTGGCTCGTATCCGCCGCCGGCCGGGGCGGGCGGCTATCCGCCCCCGGGCTGGGGGCCGCCCCCACCCGGCATGCCGGGTGGTCCGCCGATGGGCATGCCGGGTGCCCCCGCGCCGAAGAAGTCACGGACCGGTCTGATCATTGGGCTGGTGGTCGGCGCGGTGGTGCTGTTGCTGCTCTGCGGCTGCGGGTTGGTCGCCTTCTTCGCGTTCGCCGACGATGGCAGCGACTTCGCCAGTGACGGGCCGTCGGCAAGCGCTTCTCCCGACACGCCGCAGGAGCCGCAGGAGCCCGAGGAGACCGACGAGCCGGCCACGACGCCGACCACCGGTGGCGACAGCGAGCTGATCGTGGTCGGCGACTGTGTGGTCAACGACGGCACCGAGGACGACGCGGTGCTGCGCAAGGTGTCATGCGGCCCGGGCACGTTCGAAGTGCTCTCCCGGATCCCGTTGACCACGGACACCGAGCGTTGCGACGACCCGGTCTTCGGCCACCCCGAGACCGACACCACCTACACCCACGACAGCGACCAGACGATCCTCGACTACGTGCTGTGCATGAAGGAACTCTGAGCCGGGCCAGATCGATCGCAAAGACTAGGGCTCTCTAGCGCTGTAGCTAGAGAGCCCTAGTCTTTGCACGAGGCCCAACACGCTGACGGGATATACCCGGTTCTAGCGCTGGCGCTAGACGACCCGATACGGTGCCATACGTGGATCCGATCCGGAACCCGTACGCTCCCGGCGCCGGCCAACGCCCGCCGGAACTCGCCGGCCGGGGACGCGAACTCGACGTCTTCGAGGTTGTTCTGGAGCGGGTCGCCCGAGGCCGGCCGGAGCGCAGCCTGATGCTGACCGGGCTGCGCGGCGTCGGCAAGACGGTACTGCTCAACACGCTGCGTTCGCAGGCCATCTCCCGACTCTGGGGCACCGGCAAGATCGAAGCCCGGCCGGACCAGTCGTTGCGCCGACCGGTGGCGGCGGCGCTGCACATGGCGGTACGTGAACTCGCCCCGCACCATCGGGCACCCGAACGCATCGACGACTTTCTCGGCGTACTCAAGGCCTTCGCGCTGCGTGCCGCCCCGGCGGCCGGGAGTGGGCGCGGCGGTCAGGCCCGGCTGCGTGACCGCTGGCAGCCCGGCATCGACGTGCCGGCCGCGACCGGTCGGGCCGACTCCGGCGACATCGAGATCGACCTGGTCGAGCTGTTCACCGACGCCGCCGCCGTCGCCACCGACGTAGGCACCGGGATCGCACTGTTCATCGACGAGATGCAGGATCTCAGCGCCGACGACATCTCCGCGCTCTGCGCGGCCTGTCACGAGCTTTCCCAACTCGGCGGCCCGCTGATCGTGGTCGGTGCCGGGCTACCGCATCTGCCGGCGGCGCTGTCCGCGGCCAAGTCCTACTCCGAGCGCCTGTTCCGCTATCAGCGCATCGACCGGCTCGACCGGATCGCCGCCGATCAGGCGCTGACCGCGCCGGCCGCCCGGGAGCAGGTCGAGTACGAGTCGAAGGCACTCGACCTGCTCTACGAGAAGTCCGGCGGGTATCCGTACTTCGTCCAGGCGTACGGAAAGGCGACCTGGGACCATGCCCCGCGCTCACCGGTGACGGCCGGCGATGTCCAGGTCGCCGCTCCGGAGGCGGAGGCCGAACTCGCGGTCGGATTCTTCGGTTCACGTTTCGAGCGGGCGACCCCGGCGGAGCGGGAGTACATGCGGGCGATGGCTGCCCTGGCCAGCACCGATGCCGCCGATACTGACCCGGACGAGGCCGTGCCCACCGCGGAAATCGCCCGTGCGCTGGGGCGCAAACCGGCGAGCCTGTCACCCGCGCGGGACGCACTGATCAAGAAGGGCCTGATCTACTCCGGGGAACGCGGCACGGTCGCCTTCACCGTCCCGCACTTCGGCCGTTACCTTCGGACTCAGCCGGCGTAGCCGGCCACACCCGGACTCAGCCGGCGTAGCCGGCCACACCCGGACTCAGCGGCCCGTTCGCGGGGTAGCGAAGCGGCCGGGCGGGTATGACTGGGGGCATGAGACCCGTACGCACCACTGCTCGCGCGCTACTCAGTGGCATCTTCATCGTCAGCGGCGCCCGAGCGGCAGTCGATCCGCAGCCGTACGTCGATCGGGCGAAGCCGGTCACCGACCGGCTCGGGCCGGTGCTGCAACGCGCGGACCCACGCCTGCCGGCCGATGCCGACAGACTCGTCCGCCTACATGGCGCGACTCAGCTGGCCGCTGGGTTGCTGCTCGCCACCGGCCGGCTGACCCGTCCGGCCGCCGCTGTACTCGCGGCCTCGCTGGTGCCCACCACCATCGCTGGACATCCGTTCTGGTCAGCGTCCGATCCCGCCGAGCGGCAAACCCACCGAGTTCAGTTCCTCAAGAATCTCGGCCTTTTCGGCGGGTTGCTGCTCGCTGCGGCGGATACTCAGGGCCAGCCTGGCCTGCGCTGGCGCACCGGTCACGCGGTGCGCCGGGGCCGCCGATCGGTTCGGCGGGCGATGCACGGGGCCCGGCGGGACACCAGGATCGCGCTCCGTTCGGTCGCGGCCGGCCGTCGCCTCCCGCGCTGACCTGTATATATCGGACTTCGTTGGGTAGTTGTGCATCGAGGACCACGAAACATGGCGAAGACGCCACAGAGCGTTAACGTGGTGGAAATATCGCGAACTAGTGTGGGATCGGACACGGTAGGGTAACGCACGCCGTAACGCACTCCGGTCCGTTCTAGGCTCAGATGGGCATCTGCGACAGCTTCACGAACGGTAACCGGGGGTGGGTTCATCATGGTGACGGACGTCCGAGGACGGGTCCGTCGTCTGGCCCCGCTGCGCCGGGACCAACTCGCTCCGACGCGCCGGAGCATGCGCAACGTCGATCGCGCCACCCTGGTTCGGCTCGGTCTGGTCGCGCTTGCCTGGTACGCCGCCTGGCAGGCGATCGGCGAGTTCGGCCGGCCGTACAACTTCTTCGACATGCGCATCTACCACGGCGCGGTGACCTGGTGGGCCGGTGGCGCGGAGCTCTACGAGTTCATCGCGCCGGACACCACCCTCGGCTTCACCTATCCACCGTTCGCAGGCCTCACCATGCTGCCCATGGCGCTGGTGCCGATGGTCACCGCCGGCTGGCTCAACGTGCTGCTCGGCATCACCGCACTCACCGTCGTGCTGACGGCGCTGATCGGCCCGATCGCGGACCGCTGCGGCTGGTCCCGATGGTTCGCCGTGGCTTTGGCGGTGCCGCTCGCGGTGGCGATCGAGCCCTCCCGCGAGACCCTCGGGTACGGTCAGGTCAACCTGCTGCTGTTCATGCTGATCATCGCGGATCTGATAGCGCTTCGCTGGCGGGCCGCACCGGTGCCGCACCGGTTCGGCACCGGCGGCCCGATGCGCCGGATGTTCTTCAGCGGCATCTGGGCAGGTGCCGGGATCGGTCTGGCCACCTCGATCAAGCTGACCCCCGCGCTGTTCATCGTCTATCTGCTGGTGACCAAGCAGTGGCGGGCGGCGAGTACCGCGATCGGTACGGCGATCGCGGTCACCGCCGGCACGATGCTCGTCGCCGCACACGAGTCGACCGTCTACTTCACCTCGATCATCTGGGACACCAGCCGGGTCGGGGTGTCGGACATGACGCCGAACCAGTCCCTCGCCGGTGTGCTGGCCCGGCTCTACGACTCGATGGAGACCCCGGGGCTGCTCTGGCTGTCGTTCGCCTCGCTGCTACTCGCGCTCGGGCTCTCCCGGGCCGCGCACGCCCACGCCGACGGCGACGAACTGACCGCGTTCACCCTGATCGGGCTCACCGCCAACGTGATCAGCCCGATCAGCTGGTCACATCATCTGGTGTTCGTGATCCCGGCGGTCATCGTGCTGGCCGATGCGGCGCTGCGCCGCCGCAGTGCCAGCCGTGGACTCATCTCCCGCAGCACCTACCCACCGACCGGAGCGGGCATCAGCGGCGTCGCGGGCCTACGTACGCCGATCTGGTTCCCCACGCTGACCGGGCTGCGGCACGCCGCCGCAGCGGTCGGGCTCTACCTGCTCTTCCTGGTCTCGCCGATCTGGCCGTACGAGCACCAGCTACCGCAGGTGTCGCATTATCACGACGGCCTCTTCGGCGTCGTGATGGAGAACTCCCTCGGGCTGGCGTTGATCGTCCTGGTCGCGGCGCTACCGTGGCGCCCCGGCGCCGAACCCGCTTTCTACGCCGATCCCGGCCCGCGGATCCAGCAGTCGCGCCTGCGGCAGCCACAGACTACGGACAGTTGACCCACTCCTCGGTGCCGTCGGCGAAGACCTGACGTTTCCAGATCGGCAGCCGGGCCTTCGCCTCGTCGACCAGGCGGGCACAGGCCGCGAAAGCGGCGGCCCGGTGCGCCGTACTCACCGCGGCGACCAGCGCCACCTCGCCGATGGCGAGTACGCCGAGCCGGTGCGACACGGCCACCCCGTACACCGCCGGGTCGGCGGCCACCTCGGCGGCCACCTCGCGCAGCACCTGCTCGGCGCTGGGATGACCCTCGTACTCCAGCCCGGTGACGGCCCGGCCGTGATCATGGTCGCGGACCACTCCCTGGAACGAGACCACCGCGCCGGCCCGCCGGTCGGTGACCGCCGCCTCGTGCGCGGCGAGGTCGAGCGGTTCAGCGCTCACCGACACCAGGGCGAGCCGGCCGGCATCGGTCACGACAGCTCCTCTTCCCGCGCCGCTCACCGGGGTTCCCGCGCAGGTCGCTGAGGCTGCCCGCAGAGTTGCGCCGACGGCCGCTCCCCGGGCAGCAGCGGCAGAGGTACGACGCAGACCTCGTCACCGGGCACGCCCGTAGCGCCGGGTGGGATCACCGCGAACCCGGCGGCGGCCGCCAACCCGCGCAGCATCGCGGAGCCGGTATACGGCACGGGGTGCGCCGTACCCGTCAGCGGGTCCGTCCGGACCAGCGCCAGGTGGGTGAAGTCGCCCCGACCGGGTACGGGCGCACCGAGGCGGTGCCGGGGCAGCGTCGGTGCCTGCCTGCCCTGCAGCCCGGCGACCAACGGCGCGACCAGGGACACCAGCGCGACGATGGCGGACTGTGGGTTTCCCGGCAGGCCGGCGACGAACCGTTGCCGGCCATCGCTCGCGCCGACCCGGGCCAACAGCATCGGAAATCCGGGCCGGACCGCGACCGTGTTCACCACGTATTCGGCACCGAGCTCACGCAACGCGGGGTGCAGATGGTCGACTGGGCCGTGCATGGTGCCCCCGGTGGTGCAGACCAGGTCGGCATCGGCCAACGCGGTACGCAGACCGTCGACGTGCGCGTCAAGGGTGTCCGCGATCGGGCCGGTCACCGCCGGCGGGGACAGCTCGCAGCCGTACCGGTGCAGCCATGCCGGCACGGCCGGGCCGAGCGCGTCACGGACCCGGCCGGCGCCGGGCCGGCCGGCGGTCAGTAGTTCGTCGCCGAACACCAGCAACGCCGCTCGGATCTGCCGGTGCACCGGCAGGCTGTCGTACCCGCAGGAGGCGGCGAGACCGATCACCCCCGGATCGACCGGTGTGCCGGCCGGCAGCAGCTCCTCGCCGACGGTCGCCTCCTCGCCGGGCACCCGCCACTCCGGTTGCGGACGGGGCGCACCGGATACCCGGCCGTCGGTGTCGCGGCTCGACTCTTCGATCCGCAGCACGCTGGTAGCACCGGCCGGCACCATCGCGCCGGTGGCGATCTGCATCGCGGTGCCGTCCTCGGTCAATGCCGGCGGCACGCCGCCAGCGAGCGCCTGCCCGACCACTCGCCAGGGCGGGACACCGCGGACCGCCCAGCCGTCGACGCTCGCCGTCGCAAACGCCGGAAGGTCGGTGAGGGTGGTCAGCGGCGCGGCCAAGGTGCAGCCGTCGGTCTGCGGCAGCGGTACCTGCGCGGCCGGCCGGCGGGCGGCCCGGCCGGCCGCGAAGCACAGCGCGCGGGCCTGCGCCCAGTCGACAGGCGCGGATGGTGCGCCCGGGCCGGCGGAGACGCCGGCGTGCGGTTGCGCGGTCACCAGTCGAGCCTATCGGTCATCCACGGGAATGGTCGCCACCGCTCAACTGGTCAAGCGCATGGGCCAGGATCGGCCCGAGCACCGCGAGTCCGTCGCGCGCGCCTCCGGTGCTGCCGGGCAGGTTGACGATCAGCGTACGGCCCGCCACGCCGGCCGTGGCCCGCGACAGCGCGGCGGCCGGGACGGCCGAGCGACTGACCGCCCGGATCGATTCGGCGATACCGGGAATCTCGTAGTCCAGTACCGCCCGGGTCGCTTCCGGGGTGCGGTCGGTCGGACTGATGCCGGTGCCGCCGCTGGTCACGACGACGTGGATCCCGTCGGCGATCGCCTGGCGCAGCGCCTCGGTGACCGGCGGTCCGTCCGGCACGACCACCGGCTCGTCAACCTGGCAGCCGAGCTCCCGCAGTCCCGACACCAGCAGCGGTCCGCTGGTGTCGGAGTAGACTCCGGCGGCGGCGCGGTTGGATGCGATCACCACCCGGGCGCGTCGGTTCACGGCCGGTCCGCCGGTCGGTGCCAGTCGCCGGTCTTGCCACCGGTTTTGTGCAGTACCCGGATACTGTCCAGGCTGGCCGCCGGGTCGACCGCCTTGACCATGTCGATCAAGGCGAGTCCGGCGGTGGCCACCGCGGTGAGCGCCTCCATCTCGACGCCGGTGCGATCAGCGGTACGGACGGTGGCGGTCATCTCGACCGAGTCGGGGTGCAGGACCAGATCGACCACGACGCCGTGCAGAGCGATCGGGTGGCACAGCGGGACGAGGTCCGGGGTTCGCTTGGCGCCCATGATCCCGGCGATCCGGGCGACCGCGAGCGCGTCTCCCTTGGGCAGACCGTCACGGCGCACCAGTTCGATCACCTTTGCGGTGGTCCGCAGCCAGCCGGCGGCAACGGCTTGACGAGCGGTCGTCTGCTTGGCGGAAACGTCCACCATCCGGGCGGCACCCGATTCATCGACATGGGTGAGGTTCTGTGTTCCGGTCACCTGATCGAGCCTAGCGAGAAGGGCCGGTCTGCTCTGGCCCACCCGCACGAGTACCAGGCAAAGTTGTCTGCAGGATTCGGTTCGGACCGGTACTGCGCCCGACCGGGGAGGCAGCCGCTAAGGAGCCGGGTCCAGCCATAAGGAAAACCTAAGAGTATGAACGAACACTGTTCGAAAGCGTTCCGTAAATACTCCCGGACACAGGGTGACAAAACCCTCCAACCTTCCCTTAATCTGCGCATATGGACATTTATGAGTATGCAACTGGCAAAACGCAACTTAAGCTTGCTCTCGTCGAACCAAATAGACCAGGTCAATCCTGGTAAATCGACTAGAGGAGGTCGCGATGCGCGGACACGAGTGGCTATGAGACCTGTTGCCAACGGGTCACGACAAGTAGTCTTGCGAGGCACGCAACGCTTCCCCGTTGAATGCAGGAACGGGTGTGACTCGTACAGACCGACGCGACGCTGAGACCGATCGGCGGCTTTGGCCGCTTGTCGGTCTCGTCGTCGTTTGTGCTTTCTTTGCCGGCATCGTCGCGCTTTATCTCGTCGCCGGGACGATGACCGCCAACGTCACCGACCTGGCGTCCACGGCAACGCTGATCTTCCTCGTGGCGGTCGGGTTCGTCGTCAAATGGCACCTGCGGATCCGCTCCACCGCACACGCGATCTCGTGGTGCGAAACCGCAATCGTCGTCGGACTCGCGGTGGCCGAAGCCCCACTGGTCGTGCTCTGCACCGGTCTGGGCGTCGGTATCGCCCTGGCGACCCAGAGCCTCCCGCGGATCAAGGCAGCGTTCGCCATCGCCAAGAACATGTTGGTCGCCAGCGCGGCGGGAATCGCGTTACACCTGTTGGACTGGCGATGGCCGCCGGACGATCTGGCCAGCATGGTGGTCCCGCTCGCCGTCGCCTACAGCGTCGCGGTGGTGCTCGACGAGATGCTGACCTTGCCGGTCATCGCCCTCGACACCGGCACCAAGGTGCACCGGCTGTTCCTTGACGACTGGAGTCTCCGGGTCGCCAGCGCCCTGGTGCGATACCTGCTGATCCTCGGCACCCTCAGCATCCTGGTCGCCGACCAGTGGCTGCTCGTCGCGATCCCACCGTTGATCCTCTGCGTCCATCTCGCCCACGCCGGGCAGGCCCGGGCCCGGGCAGACCAGCAGGCGTGGCAACGCCTGGCCCGGGCCACCGACGCACTCAACGTTGTCGACCTCGACAAGGTGCTGTCCACCGCCGCGGTACAGGCGGCCGAACTGTTCTCCACGAACCTGGTGGAGGTCGAACTCAACGATCCGGCCCGGCTGGTGCAGGGCAACAGTGACGGTGTGCGCTACGACGGGCCACCCACCACCGCGCCGACCGCCCGGATGCGTACCATCGTCGCCCTGCCGCTCACCGGCGCCGACAGCGAGGACAGCACCGGCACGCTCCGTCTCTGCTTCACCGGTCCGGTCAAACTCTCCGAACGGGAGCACTACACCCTGCGTACCTTCGCCTCGGCGTTGTGCACCGCGGTGCGCAACGCGGAGGCGTACCAGAAGCTGACCCGTGACGCCGCGCGGCACGCCCAGCAGGCCGCGCAGGACGCGCTCACCGGGCTGGCCAACCGCCGCCGGCTGATGGAGCACGGTGCGGAACTACTCGGTCGGCGGCACGCCGAAGGCATCACCGCCCTCCTGCTCATCGATCTCAATCACTTCAAAGAGATCAACGACACGCTCGGGCACGCAGCCGGGGACGAGGTGCTCATCCAGGTGGCGCGACGGCTGTCCGCCGCCGCCGCGACCGGCGACCTCGTAGCCCGCCTCGGCGGCGATGAATTCGCCGTGCTGCTGACCACCCTGCCCGCGCCCGCCATCGCCACCCACCGGGCCGACACGTTGCTCGCCACCATCTGCGAACCGATGGAACTCGACGGCATGCGGATCAGCGTCGAGGCCAGCGGCGGCATCGCCATCGCACCCGGCAGCGGTGGTATGGCGGAGTTGCTACGCCGCGCAGACGTCGCGATGTACCAGGCAAAACGTTCCGGTAGCCGGATCGCCACCTACCATCGCGGCCGGGACACCGCCGACGTGGGCCGGCTCGCGCTCGGCGGTGATCTGCCCCGCGCGGTCGCCCAGCACGAGTTCAGCGTCAGCTTCCAGCCGATCGTCGATTTGGCCAGCGGCGAGGTCCTCGCCGCTGAGGCATTGGCCCGATGGCAGCACCCCGACCGGGGACGGCTCGACCCGCGGCGCTTCCTGGAGACCGTCGAGCGTTCCGGCCTGCTCCCCGCGTTCGCCGACGCGGTCCTCGACCAGTCGCTCGTCGCCGCAGCCACCTGGGCCGAGGCAGGGTTCACGCTGCCCGTCGCGGTGAACCTCTCCCCGCGCAGCCTGCTGGATCCGCGGTTCCCCAGTGCCGTGCTGGCCAGACTGCGTGCGCACGACATCGCACCGCAGCAGCTCATCCTGGAACTGACCGAAACCCTCACCATCAGTCAGCTCGAGGTGGTCGACCAGGTACTAGGACAGTTGCGCGACGCCGGCGTCCGGCTCGCCCTGGACGATTTCGGCACCGGCTGCTCGTCGCTGTCGCTCCTGTCCCGCGTTCCGGTGCACGAGCTGAAGATCGCCCAATCGTTCGTGTTGGCGATGGAGACCTCCAGCGAGGCCGTCGCCGTCATCCGCTCCACCATCGATCTCGGCCGCAGCCTCGGACTGACCGTCGTGGCCGAGGGCGTGGAGAGCGAGCCACAACGGCGGGCGCTCTGGGCGATGGGCTGTGCCGCCGGGCAGGGACATCTTTTCACCCGCCCGATGCCGGCGCACCGGCTGCTCACCGCGCTGCAATGCGGATCAGACGGCCGTCCCGGCGTCCTGGCCAGCCCGTTGCACGACGAGGGCGCCGTGATCCACCTCGCGCAGTCCCGGCGGGCCGCCGGGCGCGGTCGCCCCGAGATGATGCCCCATCTACCGGCGTGAGGCAGGTCGTGCCAGAGCCGGTGACCCACCGCGTCACGCCGACCCCGACTATTTGCGAGACTTGCCGCTGTGAGCGTCGCGGCGGCCAGCAGCACAGTCCGCCACCGCGTCAAGCGGATCCACGATGCCGCGGGCGGACTGATCGGCGATCTCGGCCTGTATCTGTTCTCGGCCGGCTTCGCCGGGCTCACCGCGGCCACCTCCACCCTGGTCGCGCACCGTGCCTGGGGAACGGTCGCGACGGTCGGCTACGCCGTCGCCAGCCTCGCCGTGCTCGCCCAGCTCGCCCTGCGTCGTCCGCTCACCCGCCGTCATGTGGTGGTGGCCAAGCGTTCCGGGCCGCTGGTGGCGGCGCTCACCGGTCTGGCCACACGGGCCTGGCTGACCGGACTCACCTGGACGGCGACGGTCGCCGTACCGCTGGTCGTCCAGGCCGCCGAGCGGGCCGCCGGGCGCACCGACCGGGCGCAGGAGGAAGTGCTCGTCGTCGAGGACGGTGGTGCACGGCTGCTCGCCACCGGTAGCCCGTACCTGTCCGAGCAGCAGATCGCCGCGCTGCCGGCCGGCGAGCAGCTACTCGGCTACCTGCCGTACCAGCCCGGGATGGTGGTCTTCGGGATTCCCCGGGCACTCGCCGGCACCGTCTGGTGGACCGACGCTCGGATCTGGTTCGCCGCCGTCACCGTCGCCGCCACCGCCGTGGCGCTGGTCATCGTCCATCGGCTGATTCGCCCGGCCGGCGGGACCACATCCGAGGCGGCGGCCAACACCGCGGATGATTCGACAGGTGACGCGGCGCTGGTCCGGGCCGCGCAGCTCAGCAGCGTCCTACCGGTCTGCGCCCTGACCCTGAGCACCGGCGGCGACGATCTGCCGGTCCTCGCCCTGGCCCTGCTCGCGCTGGCGCTGTGCGCGGCCCGCCGCTACGCCGGTGCCGGTGCGGCGGTCGGCGCCGCGGCCGCGCTGAAGCTGTTCGCCTGGCCGATCCTCGCGGTGCTGCTCATCCATGCCGCGACCCGCCGGTCGCTGCTCCAGTTCGCCACCGGCGGCCTCGGCCTGCCGATCCTGGCGTTGCTTCCCGCAGCGGCGCTCGACGCTACCGCGCTGGTGCACAACGTGCTGGGTTTTCCGCTCGGTGCCGGCCTTGTGTCGTCGCCGGCCGCCTCGCCGCTGCCTGGACAGCTCATCGCCACCTGGCTGCCAGGCGGACGGGCGGTAGCCGGTGCGCTGCTCCTGCTCGCCGGGCTCGCCATCGCCGGTTGGCTCATCCGGCACCCGCCCCGCACCGCGGCCAGTGCCGCCGCCGTCTGCGGGGTCGGCCTACTGATCGCGATCATGCTGATGCCCGCCACCAGGTTCGGCTACCTGCTCTATCCCATCGCGCTGCTGAGCTGGGCCCCCGCGCTGATCCGGGCGGAGCAGACCTCGGGGAGACCGGCGTGATTCCGACCGGGTCCGTCACGCCCGCCCTGCTGGCAGCGGTGGCCGGTGGTGGTGCGCTGGGTGCCCTCGCCCGCTACGGTCTGGCCACCGCCTGGCCGGCCACGCCCGGCAGCGTCCCCTGGTCGACCCTGGTCACCAACCTCGCCGGCTGCTTCCTGATCGGCTTTCTGATGCAACTGGTCACCACGCATCCCCGGCCGCACCGGCTGCTCCGGCCGTTTCTCGGTGCCGGCGTACTCGGCGGGTTCACCACCTTCTCGATCCAGTCGCTGGAGGTGCGGGACCTGCTCGCCGCCGGGCGACCCTGGCTGGCCAGTGGGTACGCCGCCGGCACCCTCGTCGGTGCGCTGTCGGCTGTCTGGCTGGGCAGGGCCTTCGCCCGACCGGTGGCGATCCGGCTGGCGGCGCGGGCATGACGGCGTTGCTGCTGGTCATGCTCGGCGGTGCCGTCGGTGCCGTGCTGCGCTACCTGGCCGACCGGATCGCGGTCGGTCTCGGTCGGCCCGGCTCCTGGGGGACGTTCCTGGTCAACCTGACCGGCAGCCTGCTGCTCGGGCTGGTCGCCGGTGCGGGTCTGGCCGCTGGCGGATGGATCGCCAGGTTGCTCGGCACCGGTTTCTGCGGTGCGCTCACCACCTACTCGACCTTCGCGTACGAGGTGGTGCAGCGCGGCGCGGGTGCCCGGCGCGACCGATGGCTGGCGGCGGGTTACGCCGCAGGCACGCTGCTTCTCGGATTGGCGATGGCAGCGGGCGGCTACCGGCTGGCCGAGTTGCTGACGCGGTAGATTGCGGCTACCGCAGGCGGGCGAGCCGAATCCGGCGTACACCTAGAAGCATGGCGTACCGCGATCGCAGCGATGCCGGCGAGGAACTCGCCCGGGAGCTGGCACACCTGTCCGGGCGGCCCGACGTCACCGTTCTCGGGCTGCTACGGGGTGGCGCACCGGTGGCCGCAGTCATCGCGCAGCGACTCGGTGTGCCGTACGACGTGCTGGTCATCCGCAAGCTCGGGATGCCCTCGGCACCCGAGATCGCCTTCGGCGCGATCGGTCCGGGCGGGGTACGGGTGTTGAACCCGGAGGTCGCCGACCGGCTCGATGCTGATCAGATCGCGCAGGTGACCGCGGCGGAAACCGCCGAGCTGCGCCGCCGCGAGGGGACGTTCCGCGGTGTCCGGCCACCGCTGGAACTCAGTGGACGGACTGCGGTGCTGGTCGACGACGGCTTGGCCACCGGGGCGACGGCACGCGCCGCAGTGGCCGTCAGTCGTAAGCTCGGGGCCGGACGGGTGGTGCTGGCCGCACCGGTCGGCTCGCCCGAGGCAGTCGCTGCCCTGCGCAACGCCGTCGACGAGATCGTCTGCCCGCTGCGCCCTGATGACTTCCGCGCCGTCGGCCAGTACTACCTGGACTTCCACCAGGTCTCCGACGACGAGGTCGCCGCGCTGCCGGTCGGCTGACGTCGCCGCAGCGCCACCTGTCGGCAGGCGATGACCGGACCCGGTACCGTCGAATCATGCAGATGACCTGTCCAAAATGCCACGGCGCGATGCGGCAGTACGAGCGCAGTGGGGTCACCGTCGACCAGTGCACCGAGTGTCGGGGCATCTTCCTCGACCGTGGCGAGTTGGAGCGTCTCCTCGACGCCGAAGCGGCGTTCAACGGCAGCCAGGGCGGCCAGCCCGGACGCCCACCGGTGGTTCCGCCCGCCAGCGGCTACCCACCACCGCCGCCCCCGCCGCCCGCGCCCCACCAGCCTGGTTACCCGCAGGCACCGGTCTACCCACCGCCGGCACCGGTGTACGGTCACCATGGCTACCACGGGCATTACCGGCACAAGCGGCACAAGAGCTTTCTCAACCAGCTTTTCGACTGAGCTCCCGCCAATCCGGCGGCATGCCGGCCCGGGTGCCCCGTCCGGCACCCGCCCAGCACTGGTAGATCGGCTAGATCGCCATGTCGACGAAGCGGGAGAGGTGGAGTTGCGCGGCAACGGTGACCGTGTCGGTCGGCCCGTTCCGGTGCTTCGCGACGATGAAGTCCGCTTCTCCCGCCCTGGGGGACTCCTTGTCGTAGTAGTCGTCGCGGTGCAGCAGGATCACCACGTCGGCGTCCTGCTCGATGGAGTTGTGCGTGGCGATGCCGTTGGCGATGAAGTTGTGCGTGCCGAGCACTGTGGCGTCGAAGACGTCCTGTTCGCCGAGCGGTTCGATGGCGACGATCTCGTCCCAGCTGACATCGTTCGTGGCGTGCAAATCGAGGCCGGCGACGTCGAGCACGGCAGCGATCTCGGCGAGCCGGGAGCTGGTCACGGCACGCCTGCCGGCGGCAACGGTGGTCCGGCCGGCGGTGGTCCGGCCGGCGGTGGCAACGTCTCCGGCGAGAATCTGGCGGACATCGGTCCAGACGTGTGGCGGCACCTGGGCTCCGCTGCCCCCGCCCGGTACGCCGGCCAGGGCCGCGAGCAGTCGCGCACAGCCGACGGCCGGCTCCCCGAATCCGCCGATCTCACGCAGGAACCGGAGCTGATCGTCGCGTCCGGATATCTCCAGCGCGTACTCCGGCCGTGCCCCGGCGGCCACAGATCGCGCCCCTCGGGCAGCCCGCGGAGCCGACTCGTACGCCTTCGGACCGACTCGCAGGCGAACGGTGATGCCGTACCGCAGCAGCAACCGAGAGACGTCCTCGATCAGGCGCCGGCTGGTTGACCCGAAGGTGATCCGACCCCGGTCGCCCGACTCGGCGATCCGCACCGATCCGCCGACCGCCCACAAGTGCCGCAGGAAGATCGTCACCTGCGTCTTGGGCAGGCCGAAGACCCGCTGGGGAATTGCCCTTCCGCCGGCGGCGCCACCAGGCCACGCACCGCCGCCCAACAAACGGGCAAGCAGCGCTAGCTGCGCGTCGTCCCATGGCCGTACGTCCAACGGCGGCGGCAGGTGTCGCGGCACCGCGAGCCGGGCACCGGGTGCCAGCTCACCCAGTGGCACCCAGCCGGCGACGGTGAGGAAGGGATGGTTCGCCGTGGCGTCGATCTGCTTGCCGGAAGCCAGCGTCAACCGGTGGACCGTGCGCCGGCCGCTCGGGAAGACGTGGGTCAGGGTGTGTGGGCGGTACCGCAGGCTCTCGTCAAGAGCCCAGACCGGAACGTTCCTCGCCTCGGTGGCGTGCAACTCGCCGAGGGTGATCTCCGAGTTGTCACCGGCGCGGATCAGCCGGGTCTGCGCCGTCAGACAGCCGGATTCCCGCAGGTCGGACAGCTGCGGTCGCTTGTCGGTGCGCTGTTCCGGACCACGGTTGAGCTGGCTGACCGCGATGACCGGACACTCCACCTCCTTGGCCAGCAGCTTCAGCCCACGAGACAGGTCCGCTACTTCCTGCTGACGACTTTCGGTGCGTTTCGGCGACGTCATCAACTGCAGGTAGTCGACGACGATCATCTTGAGGTCGTGCCGCTGACGCAACCGGCGCGCTTTGGCCCGGATCTCCATCAGGTTCATGTTGGGCGTGTCGTCGACGAACAGCGGAGCCTCACTGATCTCACCCATCCGCCGGGCGAGCTTGGTCCAGTCGTCGTCGGACAGCTGGCCCGAGCGCAGCACGTGCAGTGGCACCTTGGCCTCGGCCGACAGCAGTCGCATGACGATCTCGACCTTGCTCATCTCCAGCGAGAAGATCGCGCTGGCGCAGCCGTGCCGGATCGCCGCGTTGCGGGCGAAATCCATCGAGGCGGTGGAGTTGTGTGTCGGGATCATCGACCGACCGGCGAGGTAGAGATGATCGTCGTTGTCCACCGTGACGCACTTGACCGCGACGCTGGGCACCGGCCGGACCGCGGTGACGTACCGCTGGGCAGCTCCGGAACGGTCGGGCCACGCCTGGTAGCGCGAGCCCACGGCGGCCGGCGCCGCCGCGAGGAAGACATCCTCGGCGGGATCGAACGTAACCGTGTAGACGGTGGGCGGAGTGGTCGTCCGGCCATGCACGCTGGCCGCCGACAGGGTGCAGTGGTGACCGAGGCTGACCACCAGCTCCCGGACGCCATCGGCGAGCCGGCGGGACGTCGACCGGTATTCGACGAGACCGCCCGGACTCACCGTGCCGGCGGTATCGAGCAGGCCGGCCAGCAGTGCACGACGCTGGCGCTGGGACCCGCGCAGGTATGGATCGGGGATCTGCCGGTCGTCGGTGCCCCCGTCCGCGGCCGGATCCCCGCCCGCGAGCTGAACACCCAGTTCGTACGGCGGCACCGGCACCGCGTCCTGGTCGGGCAGTTCCAAGGGCCGGCAGTTCGCCACCGCGATGGTGGACGGCCGGTCGGCCAGGCTGTTGAGCATGTCGGCCAGCCGGGCGGTGGTCGTCACCTCCGTCGTCGCCGCCCGAGTCGGCGCATCTGCCGGGCCGGCGGTTGCCCGGGCAACCGCACCGGCCATGGCCATCGTCGACGGGCTCGGGGTCACTGCGGCCGGCCGATGCGTCACCTGCCACAGATGATCGCCGTCGGCGACGATCGTCGATCCGTCGGAGAACTCCAACTCAAAACACCGGCTGCCGAGCAGCACTTCCGAGGTGCGGACCACGGCCGTCGGGCGACCGTCGGCTCCGATGAGCTGATCACCGGCGACGACGGCACCCATCGTGGTCCAACCGGTCGGTGTGGGCAGAGGTGTGTCGAGAGCCAGCGCCTTGCCCAGGCCCGGACGGCCGGCGACGATGATCAACTGGCCCGGGTGCAGGCCGTTCAGCAGCCGGTCGAGGTCGGTGAAGCCGGTCGGTACGCCGGTCATCACGCCGGCCTGGGCACCGACTGCCTCGATCTCGTCGAGGGTCGGCTGCAGCATGTCGGCGAGCACGGCGAAGTCTTCACTGACCCGCCGCTCGGTGACGTCGTACACCGCCTGCTGGGCCAGGTCCACGACGTCGTCGACGTCGCGGCCGCTGCCCGCGGCCGACCCGTAGCCGAGCTGGACGATCCGGGTCCCGGCCTCGACCAGCCGTCGGAGTACGGCGCGCTCGGCGACGATCCGGGCGTAGTAGGCGGCGTTGGCGGCGGTCGGCACGCTGGCGATCAGGGTGTGCAGGTACGGAGCACCACCGACGCGACCGATGTCGCCCGAGTCGGCCAGGGCTGCGGCGACCGTGATCGGATCGGCCGGCTCACCCCGACCGTACAGGTCCAGCACGGCGTCGAAGATCGTCGCGTGGATCGGCCGGTAGAAGTCGTTGGGCTTGAGGATCTCGACCACGTCCGCGATCGCGTCCTTGGACAGCAGCATGCCACCGAGAACACACTGCTCGGCGGCGATGTCCTGTGGCGGAGTGCGGTCGAACTGGCCGCCGCCGGGTGGCGGGCCGGGTGGGCCGGATGGTGGGCCGGGTGGGCCGGCCGGACGCGTCGGCCGGACGTCGGCCGGCAGATCCTCGGTGATGGACATCCGGCACCCCCTTCCTAACGCCCTGCCGAACAGTGAACTGCCTCGGTACGACAGTCGGGTCCCAACCGCCATCCCTCGCCGCTTGCCAGGGGCGACTGGGGGAGGTCGCATCGCTGCGGGAGGACTGGCGAAACGATACGGACTGCCGGTGGACAGACTCAAACGCAAGGGTGGATGAACCTAGGGACAAGTTGTGGATAGCGCGCCACAGCCTGTGCACAAGGTTGTGCACAGGCTGTGGAAAACTCGATGGCGACGCCACCGTAGGCCACCTGAACTGGTGTTTCATCATCCACACCCGGTGGACAAAAATCTCTGCCAGGCTGCTGGGCGGCCTACCGGCTACTATCGCGGTAGCTGATTCGCGCCGGCGTGGCCGATGACGGCTCGACAGTGAAGGAGCGAGGCTCCGGCGGTGGACTACCGGGACTGGGAGTACGGCGACGGCCCTCCCCGCGAGTGGCACCAAGCCACCCGCTGGCCCGGCGATGCCACCGAAGATGACTCAGAAAAGCCACCCCGTCACGCAAGGTATACCGAGTCGGGTGAAAGGTACGCCGGACGGGGCGAGCCGGGGGAGTCGCCGCGACGCGGCCGGCGCCGCCAACCGGAAACCGAGAGCTGGTCTGGAACCAGCCGCTGGTCCGAGACCAGCGGCTGGCCGGGGTCCACCGACCGGCGACCGGACGAGTCCCCACCGGGCGAGCCGAGCCGGCGGGCGCTACCGGCCGCCCCGACCAGTGGCGGCGGCCGGCACCGGGACAGCTCATGGCAGATCCCGGACGAGCCAGTCCGCAGTCGGCGCAGGTCGCACGGCTACGAACTACCTGCGGCCTCGGCCACCGATTCAGCCGCTGGTGACTGGCCGTCGCCCAGGCGGTCCGACAGCCGGCGCGCGGGTCGGGGACGGCGCGGCGCCCCGGCCGAGCCGACAACGGACAGTCCCGCTTCCGGCGATCGCGGTGGCTGGCAGCGAGACCTGCCACCGGTGGCCCCGAACCCGGAGGCGATCTGGTCGGACGGGCCGGCCGCCGACCCGTCCGCCGCCGACCAGGGCTGGTCGACCAGAGCGAATTCGCCGTCGCCTGCGCGCGACGCCGGCCGGCGGGCCGATTCGAGTCGGGTCGCTGGCCGGCGACGGCGCAACACGGATATCGAACCCTGGCGGCCGGACCCCGACCGACGTGAAACCGAATCATCGGCTCAGTGGACGCGCGACAGCAGCCACACCACTGAGTGGTCGGCTCCATCGGATCGCCGCGACCGGTGGTCGCCACGATCCGATGACACCACCGGATGGTCCCGACGACCCGATGACACCACCGGGTGGTCACAGCCGACGGACGACACCGGCACATGGTCCGCGGCGAGTGACAACACCGGCCAATGGTCACGGACCACCGACGCCGCCGGCAGCGCCCGATGGTCATCGGCCACCGGCGACGTCAGCGACTGGTCACCGCCGTCGACCCGCCGGGCGGGGTCCCGCCGGGCGCAGTCCCGGCGCCGTACGGCCGCTGAGCGTCCGGACAGCTGGTCGGACGGTCCGCGGGCGATCGGCGCTGGCCCTGGACCAGCGCACCAGGGTCCGCCTGCCGACAGCGTGATTCGCCGCGACGGCTTGGCCCGCGGCGACGGCCGCGGTCGAGGCGATCTGGTCCGGAACGATCCCAGCGACTGGCGTGGCGACCCGAACCTGGCCGAGGGCTGGCGCGGTGCCGACGACTACACGACCGAATGGCACCGCGGTGACGATCCGGCGAGTTGGCCGCCCGGCAGCCGGATCGGCGCCCGGAAACGGCGCGCCGCGCAGGAAGCCGGTTTCGACGGGCAGTCGCCGGCGGTTGACCCCTGGCCGCAGGCCGTGCCCGGCAGGGAAGGCACTTTCTGGTCCGGCACCCGACTTGCCGCAGACGATCCGCGCTGGGTCGAGGCACCGGCGTCGGCACCCCGTTCGCCGGCCGTCGCCCTGCCTAGCGCTCCACGGTCGCGGGCCTTGCCCGAGCAGCGCCCCCGCCCCAGCTACCAACTGCCGTCGCAGCGACGGCTGACGTACCGCATCGACGACGAACTGATCGACGCGGACCAGGGCGGATACCTGTCGTCGCTGCTCTACACGGCCGCCTGGTACGCCGTACCGGTGGTCGCGTTCCTGATCTGGAGCCTGACGCTTGACGGGACCCCGGCCAACGCCGACTGCGTGCCCGGCTTGGACGGCGACTGTCTCTCGGCTCGCACCCAGGCGATCAACTCACTGCTGACCGCCGCACCGCAGTTCGCCTACGCGCTGATGATCTCGCTGGTCCTGGCCGCGTTGATTCGCTGGGTCAGCGGGACCTGGCGAGCAGCCAGTGTCGGGCTCGCGGCGGCCGTCATCGGCGGTGGGATGTCGACGGTACTGGCCAGCGCGATCACCGGGCAGCCGATCGGATGACCCGGCGATGCCGGGCGTCGAGCGGATCCGCGACCAGCTGTCCTGGCCTGCGGCACACGACGGCTCCTAGACGAGTAGTTCCGATGTCAGGGGTCGATGTCCGGGCGTGAAGAGAGGGTGTCCAAGATCGTGTTGTGACGCAAGACCTGGACACCCTCCTGACCGCACTGTACGTCAAGATCGACGACACCATCCGCACGCCCCGGTGGCGCGGCAGACCACCGCTGCTGACCGACTCGGAGCTGGTGTGCCTGGCCGTGGCGCAGGTCCTGCTCGGCGCCCGCTCGGAAGCCCACTGGATCCGCTACGCCCGCATCCACCTACGCCCCTGGTTTCCCTACCTGCCACAACGACCCGGCTACAACAAACGGCTCCGCGCCGCGCTACCACTGATCAAGAAGACGATCCGGGCCCTGGCCCGCGACAGTGACTTCTGGTTCGACAACCACTGGATCGTCGACTCTACCCCGGTGCCGTGCGGCATGTCCCGCCCCACCGTGCAACGCTCGGACCTGGCCGGCTGGGCCGGATACGGCTACTGCGCCTCCCACTCCCGGTTCTTCTGGGGACTGCGCCTGTACCTGGTCTGCACCCCGACCGGGATGCCGATCCTGTGGGCTTTGGCCAACCCGAAGCTCGGCGAGCGGGAGGTCCTCACCGCGATGCTGGAGGTCGAGGCCGGTGTCGTCGCCGAACACGACGGCATCCTGCTGATCAGCGACAAGGGCTTCGCGTCCGGACCCTTCGAGCGGAACCTCGCCGACCAGGGCATCACCCTGCTACGCCCGTCCCGCAAGAAGGAGAAGACCCGCCACGGCGAACCGCTGCTCAAGAAGGTCCGCCAGCTGATCGAGTCGGTCAACGACACCCTCAAAGGCCAACTCGACCTTGAACAACACGGCGGCCGGACCTTCACCGGTGTCGCCGTACGCGTCGCTCAACGCCTCCTCGCGATGGCCGCCGCGATCTGGCACAACAACAAGACCGGCGCACCCGTCACCCGGTCACTGATCGCCTACGACCACTGACCGAACTTCGGAACTACTCGTCTAGGATCGGTCGGTGCGGATCAGACAGCCGACCATTCTGCGGTTGGTAACCATTGCGGTGCTCGGCTCCATGCTGGCCGGGTGCGGCGGCGCGGCAGCGCCCGACGCCCCCGGCGTGGCCACCGCTGAGCCGACCACGTCTGCGGCGGCAGCAGCCCCGGGCCCCGCGGCGGACCCGTCGGGTGTCGCCGGATTGGGCACGGCCCCGGGTTCGAGCCCGACAGCGCCGGGCGGCTCGCCCAGACCTCAGGCAGCGGGCCCGGCGGCCGGCAACCCGGCCGGTGGGGCAGCGGTGCCGGCCGGTGCGGCGGCGGTCGACACGAGCCGGCCGACCCGGACCGTCGGCGACGGCACACCCGCCAGTTGTACGTCCGACGCCGTGGTCGCAGCGGTCGCCGCTGGCGGAATCATCACCTTCTCCTGTGGTCCGGACCCGATCACCATCACGATGACGCGTACCGCGAAGGTCCGCAATGCGGCAAGCCGGCAGGTGGTGCTCGACGGCGGCGGCAAGGTGACGCTCAGCGGCGGTGGCGCGCGCCGGATCCTCTACATGAACACCTGTGACGAGGCGCAGGGTTGGACCACTTCGCACTGCAACGACCAGGATCATCCGGAGCTGGTGGTGCAGAACATCACCTTCGCCGACGGCGACGCGACCGGGGAGGCGGTCGACGGCGGCGGTGGCGGCGCGATTTTCGTCCGAGGTGGACAGTTCCGGGTAGTGAAGTCCACGTTCGTCCGCAATCGCTGCGACCGGACCGGTGCCGACCTGGGCGGTGCCGCGATCCGAGTGCTCGATCAGTGGCGTGATCAGCCGGTCTACGTGGTCGACAGCACCTTCGGTGGCGCGGCCGGCGACGGCGGGGTGTGCGCCAACGGCGGCGCGCTGAGCAGCATCGGAGTCTCGTGGACGGTGTTGAACAGCGTTCTGACCCACAATGCCGCGGTCGGCAACGGCGCGAACCCGGCGAAGCCCGGCACCCCGGGCGGCGGCAGCGGCGGCGCGATCTACGCCGACGGCAACCAGTTCACGGTGCATGTCGCCGGGAGCGTCATCGAAGACAACGAAGCGCAGGAGGGCGGCGGCGCGATCTTCTTCGTCAGCAACGACCGCTCCGGCACGCTACGGCTGACCGACTCGGTGCTGCGGCGCAACATCAACCATGGTTTCGCCACCGCCGGCTACCCCGGCATCTTCTACCTCGGAAACGGTGATCCGGTGGTGGTTTCCAGCACCCTGCGGTAGGACGTACCGCCGGTCGACAGACCGCCGGTACGAACGCGGGTGGCCTGGCCGGGATCTCCGGCGCGGCCACCCGCGGTAGACGTGCAGTGGTCCCGGGCTACCTGGCCTGGAGCACGTCGAGGCTGAACTGGGCGGTGACGTCCGGGTGCAGCTTCACCTTGACCGGGTACGAACCGACCGATTTGATGTGGCCGGGCATCTCCAGCCGTCGCCGGTCAAGTGCCGGACCGCCGGCGGTCCGGACCGCGTCCACCACTTCGGCCGCAGTGACCGAGCCGAACAGGCGGCCGCCTTCGCCGGCCCGCGCGGTCAGGGTGACCTTCAGGCCCTCCAACTGTCCCTTGACCTCGTTGGCGTGTCCGAGGTCGCGGATCTCGCGTGCGGAACGAGCTCGCCTGATCGAGGTGACCTGCTTCTCGGCCCCCTTGCTCCAAGAGATCGCGAATCCCTGTGGGAGCAGGTAGTTGCGGCCGTAGCCGTCCTTGACCTCGATGATGTCCCCTGGGGACCCGAGCCCAGACACCTCCTGAGTAAGAATGATCTTCATTCCGGGTGCCTCCGCTCAGCGAGCCGTCGTGGTGTACGGCAGGAGCGCCATCTCGCGGGCGTTCTTGACCGCACGGGCGATCTGCCGCTGCTGCTGAGAGGTCACTCCGGTGACCCGGCGGGCACGGATCTTGCCCCGGTCGGAGATGAACTTGCGCAGCAGCGCGGTGTCCTTGTAATCGATGTAGGTGATCCCGTCCTTGTCGAGCGGGTTCACCTTCTTCTTCGGCTTGCGAAGCGCCGCAGCCTTGGCCATCTTCCTTGCTCCTGATTTGGATCGCGGGGCGTTGCTCGCCACGTCAGAACGGGGGTTCGTCGTCGAAGTTGCCGCCGCCGGAACGGGCGGAGGAGGCTGCGGCCGGCGCCGCGGTGGCCCACGGATCGTCGAAACCGCCGCCCTGGTTGTTGCCGCCGCCTCCGGAACCACCGAAGCCGCCGCCACCCGAGCGGGACATCTTCTGCACCTTCGCCGTGGCGTACCGCAGCGACGGGCCGATCTCGTCCACTTCCAACTCGATGACGGTCCGCTTCTCACCCTCGCGGGTCTCGTACGACCGCTGACGCAGCCGGCCCGAGACGATCACCCGGGTGCCCCGCTGGAGTGACTCGGCGACGTGCTCCGCCGCCTGACGCCAGACCGTGCAGGACAGGAAGAGCGGCTCGCCGTCCTTCCACTCGCCGGAGGCACGGTCCATGAACCGGGGCGTCGAGGCGACCCGGAACTTGGCGACCGCCGCCCCGGAGGGGGTGAAGCGCAACTCAGGGTCATCGGTCAGGTTGCCGATGACCGTAATCGTGGTATCTCCTGCCATGACCATCTCCTCGCGCACATGAGGTCGTTGTCCCGAGCCAAGGCTGCCAGAGCCTTGTGACAGGACCGACGATGTGTCCGGGCGCCGCGCTGCTGACGCAGCGCGGTCAGCGCGTCTCCGGCCGGATGACCTTGGTACGCAGCACCGACTCGTTGAGTCGCAGCTGACGGTCCAGCTCAGCGACGGCATCCGGGGAGGCCTGCAGGTCGATGACGGCGTAAATTCCTTCTGCCTTCTTGTCGATCTCGAAGGAGAGACGGCGACGGCCCCAGACGTCGAGTTTTTCGACTGAACCGCCGGCGGTGCGGATCACGTTCAGATACGTGTCGAGCGAGGGCGCAACCGTACGCTCCTCAAGGCTCGGGTCGAGAATCACCATGATCTCGTAATGACGCAAGACGTACTCACCTCCTATGGGCTGGCGGCCACGGTCCTTCCGTGGCAGGAGGTCCAGCGTCGCCGCGTGGGATGTCGGACGGTCCGACGCCAACGCAACCGGACAAGGATAGCCGGTGGCGGCCGCCGCCACGCGCGCGGGCCGCCGACCGGGGTGGGGCCGGACGGATACGAACCGCGGGGCGTCCTGTCCGCATTCTTTGGGTGGGACCTGGGGAGGAACGACCACACCGACGAGGTTGGACATGAGACGCCCCGCGGAGCCTGTTCACTTGTGCGTCCGGTTCACCGCCGCACCCGGCGTCGGTCGGGCCGGTCACGACGGGTGGCGCGTCCGTTGCCCGTGTTGAACGATAATAACCCTGATAGCAGCTGCTGATACGCCAATCACTGCAATTATAGCTAGAAGAGCCAATAGTCCGGTTGGCTGTTCCTGCCCGATCAGGTCCGCCAGCCAGGAGTCCGCCAAGCGGGATCCGAGCGAAACTTGCGACGGCACGTCCTCCCCCTGGGCCTGGCGCGGTGCCGCACCGGCTGGGCAGCCGGGATGCGGATATCTACGGGCTCAACGAGACGGACCGGTGCCGGTGACGCGCCGTCGCCCGGACGGCCGTCACCCGTGCCGTGCCGTCCTCGCGTCGTCAGGCAGGCCACGTAGGCTCGCCCCATGCGAATCGGAGCCCACGTCGATCCCACCGACCCGCTCGCCGACGCCGCCGACCGCCAAGCCGACGCCGTTCAGTTCTTCCTGTCCGATCCACAGGGCTGGCAGGCGCCGAAGCCGCGTCCCGACGCAACCAGGCTGCGGGCGGGCGATGTCGAGGTCTACGTCCACGCCCCGTACGTGATCAACGTGGCCACGCGGAACAACCGCATCCGGATCCCGAGTCGCAAGCTCCTGGTCAGCCACCTCACCGCCGCCAGCGAGGTCGGTGCCAAGGGCCTGATCGTGCACGGTGGGCACGTCAACCAGGGTGACGATCCGGCGCTCGGCGTCGAGAACTGGCGCAAGGCCTTCGCCTTCGCCGAGGAGCAGACCGGACTGCCCCTGCCGGTGTTCATCGAGAACACCGCCGGTGGCGAGAACGCCTGCGCCCGCCGGTTCGACGCGCTGGCCAGGTTGTGGGACGTCGTCGGTGCGCTCGATGCCGGATTCTGTCTCGACACCTGCCATGCCCACGCGGCCGGCGAGGATCTGCTCGGCATCGTGGATCGGGTCAAAGCGATCACCGGCCGGATCGATCTCATCCATGCCAATGGTTCCAAGGATGCATTCGGCACCGGGCGCGACCGCCACGAGAACCTCCAGAACGGCTTGATCGATCCCGAGCTGATCGTGGCCGCGATCCGGGCTGCCGACGCGCCGGTCATCGTCGAGACTCCAGGTGGCGTCGACGGACAGCGCACCGACATCAGCTACCTCCGGAACCGGCTGGGCTAGCAGGAACGCCAGATGAGCAGCAGCCAGCCGCAGCAGGTCTCGGACAACGGCACGACCGCCGCCGGACGATCCGGACCGCCCGAGCCGCCAACCACCATCCCGGAGCCGGACGGCAAGACCTCGGAGCCGGACGGCAAGACCTCGGAGCCGGAGCCGACGAGGGAGCTCACGGACCCGTTCGTGGCGTTCGGTCCCGAGCCGGAGCGGGTGCCGACCCGACTGCGGCGCGCGGCGCGGGCGGTCGGCCGTCGCCTCACCCACGAGTGGACCCTGGCCGGGGCCGCCGCAGTGGTCCTGGCGGTCGTGATGACCTGGCCGACGTTGCGCTATCCGCTGTACACCATCCCACAGGACATCTGGGATCCGACGCTGCAGGCGTGGCAGATGGCCTGGTCAGGCCATATCTTGCTGACCGATCCAACCCAGTTGTGGCAGTCGAACACGTTCTATCCAGAACCATGGAGCTTCGCGTTCTCCGACACCCTGCTCGGCTACGCGCCGGCTGGCATGATCGGTGAAGGACCGGTCGCGGCGGTCCTGCGTTACAACATCGTGTTCGTACTCGCCCACGCGCTGGCCGCGCTCGGCGGGTACGCGCTGATCCGCCAGCTCGGAGCGGGACGCACGGCAGCCGCCGTCGGCGGTGCCGCCTATGCGTACACGCCGTGGCTGCTCGCCCAGGCAGGGCACCTGCACATCGTCTCCAACGGCGGCATCCCGCTGGCGTTGGCCATGCTCGCTCGGGGACACGGATGGTCGCTACGCTACGGCTACCGGCCGCAGCGGCGCAGCATCGGCTGGGCGCTCGGCGGCTGGTTGACCGCTGCCTGGCAGATCAGCCTCGGGTTCGGCATCGGTCTGCCGTTCATCTACGTCCTGGCCGTGATCTGTCTGGTCAGCCTGGTCATGTACGTCGTACGGCGAACCTGGTTCTGGCCGCAGCGCAAGCCGTTCGGCGCTGTGCTGCTGCTCGCCGACCTGGCCGGCGGAGCGCTGTTCGCGGCGGTCGGGGTGTTGCTGGCACTGCCGTACTTCCGGGTCGCCGAACTGCACCCCAACGCCGCCCGCACCATTGACGACCTGGAGAACTACTCACCGCCGGTGTCCGGGTTCTTCACCGCGCCACGCGAATCCTGGGTCTGGGGCACGTTGCACGCCGAGGCCAGGGCCACCCTGCCCTGGCACCCGGAGATGACCCTGCTGCCCGGCTTCGTGCTCTACGCACTTGCCCTGGCCGGACTGATCTTCTCCATCTGGACACTGCGGCAGCGGCTGTTGCTGCTCGGCGGGGTGCTGCTGAGCGGGGCGCTGGCGATGGGCACCGAGTTCTTCGGCGGGACCTACACATACGGGTTGCTGTTCGAGTACCTGCCCGGTTGGGACGGCATCCGCACCCCGGGCCGGATGATGCTCTGGGCAACGTTGCTGCTGGCGATCCTCGCCGCAGGCGCGGTCGCCGCGGTCGTGCACCGGGTCGGTGACATCGCCCGGGAACGGGTCACCGAACGGCCCGGTGTGCTGCTGCGGCTGGCCACACTGCTGCCGCTGTCGCTGGTCCTGATCGAAGGGATCAACGCCACGCCGCATCCGGTGGTGCCGGAGCAACCGCAGATCATGCGGGTCGACGACGGACCGATACTCGTCCTACCCAGTAGCCAGAGCCTCGACCAGCACGTCATGCTCTGGTCGACCACCCGGTTCCAGCCGGTGGTCAACGGCGGGAGTGGGTTCACTCCGCGCCGGCTGGCCGAGGTACGCGAGATCGTGCAGGCCTTCCCCGATCCGGCAAGCGTCAGCTACCTGCGTGAGCTCGGCGTACGGACGGTGGTGATCCGGCGCGACGAGGTGCTCGGTACGCCGTGGCAGACCTCTGTCGATCTACCTGTTGACGGCCTTGGTATCACGCGGGCGGACATCGGCGACACCGTCGTCTACCGGCTGTGAGCCGCTGCGGTCGGTGGCACCACCGCCGCTGCCCCGGGCTCCGCCACCAGCGCTGAACCAGGCCCGTAGGCGCTGTGCCCAGTCGGTGTCCGCCGCGTTGTCGAACACGCCGCCATCCGGATCGTCCGGATAGTTGGTGCGCACCGCATCGAGCTCCGGATGCAGGATGTCGCGGATCACGAACACGCAAAGTGCCACAACGGTGGCAAGACGCAGTGTTGCGGCAAGCACGAAGACGCCTTCCGGAATGATCTGGGAGCCGGTGGCCGTACCGAGCAACTGCCCGTAGAAGGCGAAGAAGTACCCGACCTCGGCGAGCTGCCAGGCGAGGACGGCACCCCAGCGGGGCCGGGCGAGCACGATCAGCGGCAGCAGCCACAGGTTGAACTGCTGCGACCAGACCTTGCTGAAGATCAGGAAGGCGGCGACCACCAGGAAGGCGAGCGCCGCGAGCCGCGGCCGCCGTGGCGCGAGCATGGCCAGCAACGCGACACCCAGGCAGGCGACGGCGAACAACGCGTACGACAGGTTGTTGAGCGTGGGAATGTTGGCACTGAGCCACTGGAACGGCCCCTGGTCGCCGGGCACGCCGGCGGACCACTTCCCATCCAGGTAGCGCCCGATGTACCACAGCGTGCCCCAGTCGATCGGCCGCTCGGCGTTGAGTTCGAAAAAGCGGCTCCAGCCGTCGCGGGCGAACAGCCACACCGGCAGGTTCAACACGACCACGGCGACCGCCGCGGCGACGATCGCGCTGACAGCGGCCCGGACCCGGCCCGACCGCAGGCCGAGCACCAGCACCGGGCCGAGCAGGAACAGTGGCCACAGTTTCGCCGCTCCGCCGATGCCCAGCAACACCCCGGCGAGTACCGGTCGCCGCTTCGCCCACGCGTAGAACCCGAAGGCGGCGAAGCCGATCGGCAACATGTCCCAGTTGACCGTGGCGGTCAGCACCAGAGCTGGGGCGAGCGCGAACATCGCGGCGTCCCAGGGTCGCCGTCGGCGCAACGCGAGGATCATCGCGACGGTGGCCACACCGAGCGCGCAGAGCACCAGAGCGTTCAGGTTGTAGAACCACATCGCCTGGTTGAATTCCGGACGGTCCGCGCCGATGGCGTGCACCGGCAGACCGATCAGGCCCATGAAGTAGCCGGTCACCACCGGATACTCCACCGGGTGGTCACGGTAGGGGACCTTGCCCTCGTTGAGTCCTTCCGCGTAGTAGAGCGCGAGCACGTCGGTGTAGCAGAACCGGGTGTACTGGATGTTGCTGTGCCAGGCTCCGTCCATGCAGGGCGACTTCTGCACCCAGTGCGCCGCCAGACTGAGACAGATCAGCGCCAGAACGATCCGGGCAGCGGTCCAGAACCTGCCGCTGCGCGATGCCGGCCGGTCCTGGCCGGCCGCGTGCCGGCCGATCGGACCTCCGATCGCCTCGGCGAGGCCGCGGACGAACCCGTCGCTGTGGGATGGGTGGTCGACCGGCGCACCGGCCGTCGCTGTCTGGTCGTCGCCGGACCGGCCGTCCCGCTCGGCTTCATCGATATCGTTCGGCGGCTGCACGCTCATGAACAGGAATCCTGCCGTACCGGACGGGCTTTCGTCTGCCCAGGATCGGCATGTCGGACCAGGGCGCTGCCGCGACACGGCCGGCGATCAGGACAACTGCCCTGGTCGCCGGCCGTCATGTCACACAAATCTCGGTATGTCGATGAATCGGGCCCGGTACGTCGGTCGACCGGCTCCGGTGATCGGTCGGTCAGCCGGGTGCGGCCGGCACCGGCGTGACCCCTGACCCGCCGCCCACACCACCACCGGGCAACAGATTCAGATCGTCGTCGGTGTCGCCGTCGTCCTGGCCGCCACCGCCGTCCTGGCCACCACCGTTTCCGTTGTCCCGGTTGTTGCCGTCGCCGTTGCCGTTGCCACCGCCGTTGTTGCCGCCGGGGCAGAGCAGGTCACCGAGCGGGCCGTCACAGATGCCGCCACGGCCCGGCTCCGGTGTCTCCGGCTGCGGCGGGGCCGGCGACGCGCCGTTGCCGGCATCGACGCTGCCGATCTCCCGGGCTGGCGGGAACTGCTCGATGTCCATGCCCTTGTGCGCCTCGTTCATGAAGCGCTGCCAGATGGTGGCGGGCAGGCCGGCACCACCGATGCTGTTGCCGTTCTTGTCGCGGATCGCCTTGCGGTCACCGACGTTGCCGACCCAGACCGCGGCGGCGACCTGGGGGGTGTAGCCCACCATCCACGCGTCGCCGTTGTCGCCGCTGGACTCGTTCAGCTCCCACGTGCCGGTCTTGCCGGCGACCGGCCGGCCACCGTTGAGGCTCTTGCCGATGTCGGTGGGGATCTTGGTGAGCACGTCGGTGAGGTCGGCGACCACCTCGGTGCGGACCGTCTGCTCGGGTTTGAGCTGCTCCCCGCCGACCTTGACCCATTCGCCGGTGACCAGGTTCTTCTGCTCGACCCCGACCACGAAGTGAGCCTTGTTGTAGACCCCCCGGTTGGCAAAGGTCGCCACGCCGTTCGCGTGGTCCAGCACGGTTATCGGGTACTGCCCGTAGCCGACGACGTTGAAGAACGGCGACGGCGCGACCTCCTTCGGATCCACCGAAGTCAGGTCGTACGGCTTGTTGTCCGCGGTGTTCCACATCATGCTGACGCCGGCGGCCTTCGCCATCCCGACGACCTTGTCGGCGCCGATCTGCTCGGTCACGTGGTAGAAGGGCACGTTGTACGACTGGACGGTGGAGAACTCCAGCGAGCACCAGTCGCCGCACGGCGGGGTGCGGCCGGCGTTCTGGACCTGGATCTCGGTCCCTTCGACCTTGAAGTTCTTGGCCTTCCAGTGCGAGTCGACCGAGATGTCGTTGTCCAGGGCGGCCGCCAACGTATAGATCTTGAACGTCGATCCGGGCGAATGCCCGCCGGTCCACTGCCCGCTCTCCAGGTTACGCCCGGCGTAGTCGTGCCCGGTGCCGTTGTCGCCACCGAAGTAGGCGAGCACCCGCCCGGTCTCCGGATCGATCGCCACCATCGCCGCCATCAGGTTTTCCGGTTGACCCTCCATGGCCGAACCCTTGGCCTGGCGCCAGGCCGCCTTCTTGGCGGCGGCCTGCATCTTCGGGTCGATCGTCGTGGTGATCTTGTAACCGCCCTTGCGGAGTTCCTCGGAGCAGCTCTCCGGGGTGCAGATGCCCATCTGGACCATCTCGTCCCGGACGTAGTTGATGACGTTGCCTTCGGGAGTGTTGATCCCGCAGTCGATGATGCAACTGTTCGGGTCGACCGCCTTGACCTCTGGGTACTCCGTAGGACGCTCGGCCGGGTCGAGCCAGCCCTTTTCCACCATGCCGGCGAGCACGTACTCCCAACGACCCTTGGCATCCACCTCGTTGACCGCCGGGTCGTATCCCTGGTGCCCGCTGACCGTGTCCGGCTCCGGCTGTTTGATGACCGCCGCGATCACCGCGCCTTCGGCGACGGACAGGTCGCTGACCGACTTACCGAAGTACGCCTGCGCGGCAGCCTCGATGCCGTAGGCACCCCGGCCGAAGTAGATGGTATTAAGATAGAAGCCCATAATTTCGGACTTTTCGTACCGATCGTTGAGCTTCGACGCCAGCACCGCCTCGCGCACCTTGCGCGCGTAGGAGACGCCCTGCAGATCCATCGCGTTACGCGCGTACTGCTGGGTGATCGTCGAGGCACCCTGCCGGCTGCCACCGGTGAAGTTGTTCCAGGCGGCCCGGGCGATACCGACGTAGTCGATGCCGGAGTGATCGTAGAACTTGCGGTCCTCGGCCGAGGCCACCGCCCGCTGTACGTACTCCGGAATCTGATCGACGGTCACGAACACCCGGTTGACCTCGCCGAGCTTGGCGATCCGGCTGGTTCCGTCGTTGGCGTAGATCGTGCTGGCCAGCGGCAGTTCGAGTTGCTGGGGCAGCGGCACCGTGGTCGAGTAGTAGGTGACGCCGACGACGGCACCGCCGGTGATCATGATGAGTACGGCGAACGCGGCGATCAGAAGGTTGATCCGCCTGCGTTGCTTGGCCTTCTTGACCGCGGCCGGGTCGCTACGGCCGCCTCCCCGGCCCCGGCGTCCCGGCCCACCGGGCCCGCCCGGTCCGCCTGGGCCGCCTGGGCCACCCGGTCCACCCGGTCCACCGCCGAACCCGTCAGCCGGCGAAACCGGACGTACGCTGGCCCGCCCCACCGTCGCTCGGCCGGCGGCGCCCGAACCGGGCCCGCTGATCGGCGCGGAACCGCTGATCGACGCACGGCCGGCGGACCGGCCGGTGCCGTACGGGTCGTCGTAGCCCGGTGCCCGGGCGGAGCCGACGCTGGCACGCCCGGCGGGGGCACCGCCGCTCACCGACGCGCTACCGACCGAGGCACGCCCGGCGGGGGCACCGCCGACCGAGGCACGCCCGGCCGGAGCGCCGCTGACGGAGGCGCTTCCGCTGACGGAGGCACGCCCGCCCCGGGGCCGCTGCGGCACGGAGTCGTCGTCCTCCGGACCGTGGCTCCACCGGTAGTCATCCGGCTCAGATCCGTATCCGCCGCCGGTGCCTGATCCATAGGCACGCCCGTGGGCGGAGTTGGGGTCGCCGTACGAGTTCATGTGTCACACCCTGCCGGTTGCGGTGATGTGCACGCGCGACACCACCGGTCTGCCGTGAGTTGGCCCACTACCGACGCCGGACGGACGCCAGCAGCTGAAAGCCACTTCATCAGAAATATCGTGACTTGTCCGGTTAACCATTTACATTGCCCTGCCCACTCTCTGGTGCCTACGCAGCGGCCGGGCGCTCAGGTTCACCGGTGGGTCTCTCGCCTTCGCTTGCTCATCGGCACTCCGACGTTGGTGGTGGACGGCGCGGCGCCGCCCCGCCCGCCGGCGGAGGCCGCGAGTCGATCGCCGCCGACCTCGTCCTCGGGGCCGACGGCGGCCAGCCCGGCCCGGCCCAGCAGGAACTGCTCCACCAGGTGGTTCCAGTTGCAGAGACGGCAGACCTCGACGACGTACACCTGGAACTCACGCAGAGTCATCGCAAGGACGGACAACTCGGCCCGGTTGCGCGCCTGCCCTGCGGACTGCTTCAGCTCATCGCCGTAAATGTAGTGCACGTGGGTGAGATTCTCCTGGCGGCAGATCGGGCACCGCTGCTCGGTCGGCTCACCGTGGAACCGTGCGGCGTTCTTCAGGTAGGGCGAGGCGTCACAGACCTCGTACGTACCTACCCGGCCCGACATGACCTCGCGCAGCACCGACCGCCGCTGGAGCGAGTAGTCGACGACCTGTCGCTGCGAACGCATGGCACCGAGCGTACGCGGTCCCGGCAGAACTTGGCGACCGTCGTTACGCAGAGTCACCTCTCCGGTGCGGAGAACTGTTTGCCTGCTGTCTCGATCCCGTCTACCGTGTCGATGTATCGGTCCGATACATCGCACCGGATACTGCAGGCAGACCACCAGGTAGGAGGGGTAAGCGTGCTGGAACTCGCCATCCTCGGCCTGCTGCAGGAGTCCCCGATGCACGGCTACGAACTCCGCAAGGAGCTCGTAGCCAAGCTCGGTGCCATTCGGGCGGCGATCAGCTACGGATCGCTCTACCCGACCCTGCGCCGGCTACAGGCCAACGGGCTCATCACACAGGCCGGCGACACTCCGGCCTCCGACCCGGAGATACCGGCTCTGACCAGTCGCCGAGGGCGGGTCGTCTACACCATCACCGCCGAGGGCAAGGAACGCTTCGCCGAGTTGATCGCGCAGACCGGACCGGAGACGTTCGAGGACACCGGCTTCGGCGTCCACTTCGCCTTCTTCTCCCGGACCGACCGGGCCACCCGGCTGCGGATTCTGGAGGGGCGGCGGCGCAAGGTCGAGGAACGCCGGGAAGGGCTCCGCGATGTGCTGAGTCGTGCCGCGGAACGCCTCGACGCGTACACCCTCGAACTCCAGCGGCACGGACTCGACGCCTGCGAGCGTGAGGTCCGCTGGCTGGAGGAACTGATCGCCAACGAGCGATCCGGTCGGACCCCACGCACCGGCCATCCCGATCCCGCAGGAAACGATCCGCCTCCGCCTGGACAGCCCAGGGAAGCTTCGCCTGGACGGCCAAGCGAAGAGCCGGAGCGGCCGTGAAAGACAAGAAGGAGGCAAACGCGATGGGCTCCGTCCGCGTCGCCATCGTCGGTGTAGGCAACTGCGCCTCGTCCCTGGTCCAGGGTGTGGAGTACTACCGCAACGCCGACCCCAACGACCGCGTCCCGGGTCTCATGCACGTCACCTTCGGCGACTACCACGTTTCGGACGTGGAGTTCGTCGCGGCGTTCGACGTCGACGCCAAGAAGGTCGGCATGGACCTCGCCGAGGCGATCAACGCCAGCGAGAACAACACCATCACCTTCTGCGACGTACCGCCCACCGGGGTGCTGGTGCAGCGTGGCCCCACCCTCGACGGTGTCGGCGAGTACTACCGGGAGGTCATCCAGGAGTCCGACCAGCAGCCGGTCGACATCGCCCAGGCGCTGCGCGACGCCCGTGCCGAGGTGGTCGTCTGCTACCTGCCCGTCGGCTCCGAGCAGGCCGCCCGTCACTACGCCCAGGCCGCCATCGACGCCGGCTGTGCGTTCGTCAACGCGCTGCCGGTCTTCATCGCCTCGGACCCGGCCTGGGCGCAGAAGTTCACCGACGCCGGCCTGCCGATCGTCGGTGACGACATCAAGAGCCAGGTCGGTGCGACCATCGTGCACCGCGCCCTGGCCAAGCTGTTCGAGGACCGCGGTGTCGAGTTGCTGCGCACGTACCAACTCAACTTCGGCGGCAACATGGACTTCATGAACATGCTGGAGCGCACCCGGCTGGTCTCCAAGAAGATCTCCAAGACCCAGTCGGTGACCTCCCAGGTTCCGCACGAGATGGCCAAGAGCGATGTGCACATCGGCCCGTCCGACCACGTGCCGTGGCTGGACGACCGCAAGTGGGCGTACATCCGGCTGGAGGGCCGCTCATTCGGCGACACCCCGCTCAACGCCGAGCTCAAGCTGGAGGTCTGGGATTCGCCCAACTCCGCCGGTGTGATCATCGATGCGCTGCGGGCCGCCAAGATCGCTCTGGACCGGGGCGTCGGCGGGCCGGTCCTGTCGGCTTCCTCCTACTTCATGAAGTCGCCGCCGGAGCAGTACGCCGACCACGACGCCCGCCAGGCCGTCGAGGACTTCATCGCCAGCAAGATCGAACGCTGAGCACCTGAGGGCGCTGTCTGCGGGACGGGTCGCCACCTACCGGTGACCCGTCCCCTCGCGCCCAGACCGGGCGACCGTCAGCTCCAGGCCTGCCGCAGCGCCACCGCGGCCTCCAACTCCAGCAGATGCCGCTTGCGGGGCAGCCCACCGCCGAAGCCGACCAGCTTGCCGCCGGCGCCGACGATCCGGTGGCAAGGGACGATCACCGGGATCGGGTTGCGGTTACAGGCCACCCCGACCGCCCGGGCCGCCTGCCGATCACCGAGCGCGGCGGCGACCGCCCCGTACGTCTCGGTCTGCCCGTACGGGATCCGGGTCATCCGCCGCCACACCGCACGTTCGAACTCCGAGCCCCGCCGCACCGACAGCGGCACCGTGAACCGGCTCAACTCCCCGGCGAAGTAGGCCCGCAGCTCCGCCAGCGCCACGTCCAGCACCGGGTCCGCCGGTGCGGCACCGGCCACCCCGTCGGTACGCCCGAAGTGCACCCGGCAGACGCCGGCCTCGTCGGCGGCCACCGACAGCGCGCCGATCGGAGAGTCGAACACCGCCCACCGCATCCGCTGATTCTCGCCCGCCGTGGCGTTCACCGCTCGCGCGGGTCCGGCGGTGGCTGCGCCGGCACCGCCGCCGACATGAACAGCGCGATCTCGTCGGCGTACGGCGGCAGGTAGCGGGTGGTGTCGACGCCGGTGAGGGTGAAGCCCAGCCGACGGTACGCCCGTACCGCGCCGGGGTTGACGTTCTGGGTCTCCAACCAGATCTCCCGGGCACCGTTCTCCCGCGCGGTGAACCGCACCACGCTGAGCAGTTCCCGGGCCACCCCGCGCCGCCGGTGTGCCGGGGCCACGTGTAGCTCGTTGAGCACCTGCCGGCCGGTCCACCGCTCGTAGGTGGTGGCCATGAAGCCGATCGGTATCCGGTCGATCACCGCCAGCGCGAACAGGTCCCACGGCTGCGACCCGATGGTCAGCCCTTCGGTCAGGTCGTACCGTTTGCGCAGCGGTGGTGAGACCGGCACTTCGCGCAGCACGAACCCGTCGTCGCCGGCAGTGACCTGGTACACGGACGCGGTGGAGAACGACGTGTCGAGGTGCGGTATCGCCGTCATCTCCGCATCCCCGAGCACACTGCGAATCCTGATCTCCACCGGCCTGTCCACCGACGCATCGTCGCATGCAAACAATCCCGGTCCGGGTGCGTCTGGGCTATGTGGAGGTGGTCCGTGAGCCGGGCGAGGGATCAGGATTTCACCGCGTTCGTCGCCGATCGCGGTACCGCGCTGTTGCGGGTGGCGTACGCGCTCACCGGGGACCGGCACGCGGCCGAAGATCTGACACAGACCGCCCTGGCCAAGGCGTACGCCCGATGGGACCGGATTCGCGGTGACGCCGAACCGTACGTACGCCGGATCCTGTACCACGAACAGGTTTCCCGCTGGCGGTGGCGTAGCCGTCGCCCGGAGGTGCCGGTCGCGACGCCGCCCGACCGCCGCGCGCCCGGCGCCGACGATCACGACACGACTGTCCGGCTGATGCTGCGTGACGCGCTTCGGATGCTGCCGCCCCGGCAGCGTGCGGTGCTGGTGTTGCGCTACCTGGAGGATCTGAGCGTGGAGCAGACAGCCGCCGTTCTCGGCTGCCAGGCCGGCACGGTCGCCAGTCAGACCAATCGGGCGCTGGCGAAACTGCGTACCCTGGTGCCCGCCTTCGACGACATCTCGACGGGATCGGCGGCACCGCGATGAGCCGCGACGCCGAACAACTGCTCCGCGCCGCCGTTCACGATCTGGCCGGCTCCGGGCCGTCGGCCGGCCCCGAGCCGTTGGCACGCGCGGCTATCCGCCGCGGACGCTGGATCCGGCGGCGGCGGCGAGCGGGGATCGGACTGGTCGTGATCCTCGCGATCGCGGCCACGACAGCGCCCCACCGGCTGCTCTCACGGAGCGAACAGGAGACCGCCGCACCGTTGACCGGCACGCCGTCCGTGATCGACACCGTCGACCCGGACTGGACGACGCGCCCGCTGGAACTGCCCGGTGGATGGATCGTCCTCGGTGCCTCCGCGTCGGCCGCCACCGGCCAGCCGGCGATGGTCTTCGACCGACACGCCGGGCGCTATCGCGACATCGCCGGCTTCCAGCAGGTCGTACCGAGCCCGGACGGTGATGTCGTCGCGGTGACCCAGGAGGGCCGTCCCCGCCAGATCGGCCTGCTCGATCTGGCCACCGACGAAGTCCGGTGGTTCGAGACCGGACAACACATCCTCGAACCGCAATGGTCCCCGGACGGCAGCCGACTGCTCGTGACGATCAGCGACAAGGACAGCGGCGAGCAGGCCTTCGCCACGGTAGCGGCGGCCGACGGGGTGGTGCGGACCTTCCCGGTGGACATCAGCCAGGCCCACCTGTGCACCGACGTCTGCCGGTTCACCTGGGCGCGCGGCGGCGACGAGGTGGCGCTGAGCCAGACCGACCCGGGTGAACCGAGATCGGAATCACTGCCGCACGCCCGCCGGGGCATCCAGTTCTTCTCCCCCGATGACGGCCGCCCCACCCGCTTCTTGCCGATCCGTGGCGACGTGGTGGGCCCCTGGTCGTTCTCACCGGACGATCGTCAGGCAGTCGTCAAGGGTCAGCATGGGGCACAACTGGTCGACACCGGCACCGGCGAGGTGCGCGGCGGACTGCCCAGCGAGCAGATGTTTTGGGTCGGCCCGGACCGGCTGCTGGACACCCGGTCGAACGGATACGTCGAATTGACGGACCTGGCCGGTGACGTCCTGGTCCGGCAGTTGCTGCCTGACCGGCTGACCGGTACCCAGCTCTCGGTCGGGCCCGGCTGACCGGGCACTTCGTCAGGGCCGCCTTGTTGCAGGTGACGGATACCGTGCCGGGTGTGCAGACGGCGACGCTCGTATTCCTCGTCATCGGTGGGCTGGGCGTGGTGGTGCTCGCCATCGGCCTGCTCGGTGGCGAGCTGCTGCACCTCGGTGACATCAGTGCGGACGGTCCGGTGTCGGTCGAGGTGGTGGCCGGCTTCGCCGGTGCCTTCGGATTCGCTGCCGCGATCGCCAGCGAACTGTTGGGCGGTGGGCCGGTGCCGACCGTCGGCGCGCTCGCGGTCGGCGCCCTCGCCGCAGTGCCGGTCGCCTGGCTGACCTTGCGGCTGTCCCGTGCCGCCCGGGACATGCCGACCGACGCCACCCCGACCAGCGACGATTTGGTCGGCCTGCTCGGCGTGGTGATCACCCCGATCCGCCCCGGCGGGTACGGCGAGATCCGCACCCACGTCGGCGGCCAGCCGGTGAAGCTCAGCGCCCGTGCCGAGCGGGACGTCCCGCTCGGCACGCAGGTCTTCGTGGTCGAGGTGCTGAGCGCGACCAGCGTCATCGTCGAGGAAACACCGGGCAGCGGCCGGTAGCCGACAGACGCCCCTCCCCCGCCGGAGTATCCACGAAAGGACTCTGATGACCCCTCTGTTCATCGCGATCATCGGTGCCGTCGCGCTGGTCGTCGTACTCATTCTGTTCGTGCTCTCCCGGATCAAGGTGGCCGGGTCCAACGAGGCGTTCATCGTCACCGGCCGCAAGGGGCGCACCACCCAGGCGCTCGACGGCTCCCGGTCCACCGACCTGTCCGGGCAGAAGGTGGTGATGGGCGCGTCGGTGTTCGTCCTGCCGGTCGTGCAGAAACTACAGGTGCTGGACCTGTCCAGCCGCCGGATCCACGTCGAGATCACCGGTGCGGTCAGCAAGCAGGGCATCCGGGCCAACCTGCAGGGTGTGGCGATCGTCAAGATCGGCGGGACGGAGGACGCGATCCGCGCCGCCGCGCAGCGCTTCCTGCACCAGCAGGACGAGATCGAGGACTTCACCCGTGAGGTCCTGGCCGGTGCGCTGCGCTCGATCGTCGGCCGGCTCACCGTCGAGGAGATCATCCGGGACCGGGCCGCGTTCGCCAGCGCGGTCGCCGAGGAAGCCGAGCACTCGATGACCAACCAGGGCCTGGTGCTGGACACCTTCCAGCTGCAGGACATCATCGCCGAAGGCTCCTACCTGCAGGACCTCGGCCGCCCGGAGGCGGCCCGGGTGCTCAAGGACGCGGCGATCGCCGAGGCACGCGCCCGGCAGGCCGCCGAGCAGGAGCGGCTGCTGGCCGAGGAGGTGATCGCGGAGGCCAACCGCAACCTGGCGCTCAAGCAGGCGGGGATCCAGGCCGAGATCGACGCCGCCAAGGCGAGGTCGGCGGCCGCGGGCCCGCTCGCCCAGGCAGAGCGGGACCAGGCGATTCTCTCCGAGCAGCAGAAGGTTGCCGAACGTAACGCGGAACTCAAGCAGCGCCAGCTCGACACCGAGGTGCGCAAGCCGGCGGACGCCGCACGGTACCGGGTGGAGCAGGAGGCGGAGGCGGCCCGCGCCGCCGCGGTCCTCGCCGCGGACGCCCAGCGGCAGGCGACGATCGCCGCCGCGCAGGCCGCTGCCGAACAGTCCCGGCTCACCGGTGAAGGCGAGCGGGCCCGCCGGGCGGCGTTGGCCGAGGCCAACGCGATCGAGGGGGCCAAGGAGGGCGAGTCCGAGCAGCGACGGCGCAGCGCGATCGCCGAGGCGATCGAGCGGGAGGGCGCGGCCGAGGCGGCGGCGATCCGGGCGCGTGGCGCGGCCGAGGCCGAGGCGATGGCCCGCAAGGCAGAGGCGTTCGCCGCGTACGGCGAGGCCGCCGTGCTGGATCTGCTGGTCAAGGTCCTGCCGCAGGTGGTGCAGGCGGCCAGTGCTCCGATCGGTGCGATCGACAAGATGACGGTGATCTCGACCGACGGGGCGTCGTCGTTGGCCAAATCGGTGGCCACGAACGTGGCCCAGGGCCTGCAGCTCGGCAACGATCTCACCGGGATCGACCTGGCCGGACTGCTCGCCCGGCTCGGCGGCACGGACGGCCCGACCGGTGGCGCGGCGGGCGTCACGGCCGGCTCCAGCGATCAACGGCGGGACATCACCACCGTGTAGAAGGCGGTGCGCTGCGTCAGCCGGTCACCGTCGCACTCGTAGCTGGCCGGATCGGACGACGCTTCGAGTGGTTCGTTCTGCGACTCGACGTCCGGCGCGCTCAACCACACCGTGCCGTCCGCGCGTACGCCTTCGAACGAAACGGTGCCGTCGACCGCCTTGTAGCGGAAGGTGATCCGCCCTTCGAAGGTGAGGGTCACGGTGATCCCCGACACCGTCCCCTCGAAGGTGGTGCCGTCGCCGTAGTCGGTCACCCCGTGACCGTCCGCGCCCAACTCGACGACGGCGCCCGGACCGGTGCCGGTGAAGGTCGTCTTGCCGAACGGCTCGTCCAACGCGACCTCCTCCCGGTGGGAGTCCACCTGCCAGGTGCCGACCACGCACGGGTCGATGTCGGTCGGGGCTGCGGTGGAGCCGCCGGCGCTGCGGATCACCAGGACCACCGCGATCGCCGCGACCAGCACGGCGAACGTCGAGCCGAGCGCGACCAGCGGCACCAGATACGAGCGGCCCCGATTGGGCGGCGGCGCGGAGACTGGATACCCACCGTAGCCGCCGCCCGCAGCCGGGTAGCCGACCGGTGCGCCGCTGGCCGGATAGGGCACGGCGTTCCCCGGGTACGCTGCGCCACTGCCCGGGTACGGTGCACCACTACCGGGGTACGGTACGCCGCTGCCCGGATGAGCGGCGGCTGGTTGGGCCGGGTAGCCAGGGCCGCCGCTGGTCGGCTGCGGCTGACCCGGATAGCCCGGATGCGGTGCCACCGGCAGGCCACGGAAGGTGCCGCACTGTGTGCAGTACCCCGCTTGGTTGATCGTCATGCCGCCGCAGGCCGCACACGGCTGCATCTACCCTCCCGGCTTGATCGACTGTCCGCGTTCCGTGCGGCGGACGCCCAGCACGGTACGGACGTCGCGATGATCATCGCGCGCCCGCCCCTGCGACGGTAGCCGAGCGGGACAGCGCCCGGTAACCGCCGGTCCGGGCGGGATGTGCGGCTAACCGGCGTCCGGCAGGATCCCTTCGGCCCGGGCCCACCGCCGCAGCTCCGCCTCGGCCTCGTCACGGTCCAGCGGCCCGCGTTCCAACCGAAGTTCCTTCAGATGCCGCCAGGCCTGTCCGACGACCGGACCCGGCGGTACGCCGAGCAACTCCATGATGGTGTTGCCGTCCAGGTCTGGCCGGACCCGGGCGAGGTCCTCCTCGGCCCGGATCCGGGCGATCCGGTCCTCCAGCGCGTCGTAGTCGGCGGCGAGCGCGGCCGCCTTTCGCCGGTTGCGGGTGGTGCAGTCGGAGCGGGTCAACTTGTGCAGCCGCGACAGCTGGTCTCCCGCGTCGGTGACGTAGCGGCGCACCGCCGAGTCGGTCCACTCGCCCCGGCCGTACCCGTAGAAGCGCAGATGCAGCCCGACCAGTTTGGCCACCTGCCCGGTGACGTCCTTGGGATAACGCAGCGCCTTCATCCGCTGGCGGGTCAGCCGGGCGCCGACCACCTCGTGGTGGTGGAAACTGACCCGGCCGTCCGGCCCGACCGCCTTGGTCGCCGGCTTGCCCACGTCGTGCATCAGTGCGGCCATCCGCAACACGAAGTCGCAGTCACCGGACTCCAGTCGGACCGCGTTGCTCACCACGGTCAGCGTGTGCTCGTAGACGTCCTTGTGCTGCGCGTGTTCGTCGATCTCCAGGCGCAGCCCGGCCAGCTCCGGCAGGAACCGATCGGCCAGCCCGGACTCCACCAGCAGCCGCAGTCCACCGACCGGGTCGGCACCACAGAGCAACTTGGTGAACTCCTCCCGGATCCGTTCCGCGGTGATCCGGTCCAGGTCGGTCGCCATCGCGGCCATCGCCCGGCGCACCTGTGGATGTACGGCGAAACGCAGCTGCGCGGCGAACCGGGCCGCCCGCAGCATCCGCAGCGGGTCGTCGCCGAAGGATTCCTGCGGGGTTCCCGGGGTACGGATCACCTTCGCGGCCAGGTCGTCGATCCCGCCGTAAGGGTCGGTGAAGTGGTGCCCCGGCAGGCTGACCGCCATCGCGTTGATGGTGAAGTCACGCCGCCGCAGGTCGTCAACCAGATCGGTGCCGTACGCCACGACCGGATTACGGGTCACCCCGTCGTACGCCTCCGCCCGGAACGTGGTGATCTCCAGCGTGAGGCCGCCCCGCCGGGCGCCGATGGTGCCGAACTCACGACCGGTCTCCCAGGTCGCCTCCGCCCACCCCTTGAGTACCCGCAGGGTCTGGTCGGGATGCGCGTCGGTGCAGAAGTCGAGGTCGTTTCCAAGCCGGCCGAGCAGCGCGTCCCGCACCGAGCCGCCGACCAGGTGCAGTTCGTGTCCGGCGGCGCTGAACCGGCGGCCCAACTCGTCGGCGACCGGGGAGACCCGGAGCAGCTCGGCGACGGCGTTGCGCTGCACCGCCGTCAGGTCGCTCGACTCGGCCGCAGCGTGAGATTCGGTGGTGGCGCGGGGCGCGGAAGTCTCGGACATGGGATCGCCAGACTATCCGCAGTGGCCGTGCGCGCAGCCGGCGGGCAGGATGAATCACCGTGCCGATTCCCGAACATCTGGGCAGCCTTATCGCAGATCCGGCCTTCTGGGCGGCGTACCTGCCGCCGCCCGGCGAGCCGGCGCCGGACCATGGCGCCGAGCTCCGGGTGTCGATTCCGGTGGCCGGCGGCTACGGCCTGGTGCTGGAGATCGACCTCGGGTACGGGGAATGCCTGCTCGGACTACGCCAACCGGGTGGTTCCGAACCGGTGCCGCTGGCCCGGTTGGATTCCGCGCGGCCGTACGCCGCGGTGTTGCGCTGGGCGGAGCTGGACCTCATCGGCCAGGTTCTCGCCCTGGATGATCCGGCCTGGTCACACCCGGGGCCGCTGGTGGCGTTACTACACCGCTACGCACCGACCGACGACCCGGCCGAGGCGGACCGGGCGGCGACGATGCTCACCTGCGCGTTGCGCGGTCTGAGTCGGCCAGTCACGGTCGAGGCGCCCGCAGGGCAGCCGGTTGGCCACGCCGCCGACGGACGCCCGATTGCCGAGCAGCCGCCGTTCGACCTGTTCGCCGCCGCGCGGTGGTGGCCGGCACCGGCCACCCCCGATCCGAGGATCTTCGACGACGCGTCGGTGGCCCGACATGTGCGCGACCACCTCGATGTCGGCGCTCAGGTGCAATGGCGCTACGCAGTCGGCTGGGGTTGGGTGGCCGGCCAGCAGCCGGACGGCGGCGGACCCGGTCGGGTCCTCGGTGCCGAGTCGTTCCCGTTCGACCTGGTGGCGGAGCTGGTCCGGCGGGCCGGTGCGCGGCACCGCCGGCTGCTCGATGCCCGGTGGCGGGATCCACGCACCGTCCTGCCGCTGGCCAGACGGATCCGCGAAACCGGTGACCTGGCCTGCGTACCAGCGCTCGGCCAGGCATTGCAGGATGCCGGCTGCGACCATCCGACCCTGCTCGACGCGCTCGCCGAGCCGCTGGTGCCGGCCGAATCGGCGTGGGTGGTCGACGCACTGCTGGGCATCGTCCCGGCCGACGATGACGGCCGATAGGGTCGAGCTTGCGTCTGGTCGACGACGGTCCCGGCGTGGTCGACGACAGGCCCGGCGTGCCGGCGGGGTGGAGGTCCGATGAGCAGCGGGTTGTACCGGAGTGCGAACGCCGGCTCCGGACAAGGCGGCCTGGATCCGGAAGGTGCCACGCTGATCTCGACGGATCCGGCTGCGGTCGACCAGGCGGGCAGAGCCGACCAGGCCGACAGGGCCGACAGAGCCGGTGCGACCAACGCGCCGAATAGCGACGAGGGCGGCAGCGCCGCCAGCAACAGCGCGATCATGGCGCTGGGCAGCCTGGTCAGCCGGGGGACCGGCTTCCTACGGACGCTGGTGCTGGCCGCTGCGCTCGGTGGATCGCTGGTCGGCAACGCGTACACCACCGCGCAGATCTTTCCCGGCATGGTGTACGAATTCCTGCTCGGCGGCATCCTGACCAGTGTCCTGGTGCCGGTGCTGGTGCGACGGCGCAGGGCCGATCCGGACCGTGGGCAGGCGTACGCCCAGCGGCTGCTGTCGCTGGCCGTGCTCGCGCTCGGCGTGGCCACCCTGATGGCGATGGCCGCCGCGCCGCTGCTCGCCCTGGTGTACGCCAGTGACCAGACGACCGACGAGTTCCGGCGGCTGGTCACCGTGCTGTCCTACCTGATGCTGCCGATGATCTTCTTCACCGGCCTCTCGGCACTGGTCAGCGCGTTGTTGAACACCCGTGGCCACTTCGCGGCACCAATGTGGGCACCGATCCTGAACAACCTGGTGGTGATCGCCACTCTCGGCGCCTACATCGCGATCTTCGGGGCGCAGGTCGTCGGCCCTGGACAGATGACCGCCGGTCGGATCGTGCTGCTCGGCGGTGGGACGCTGCTGGGCGTCGTGGTGCAGGCCGCCGGGTTGCTGCCGGCGTTGCGCAAGGTCGGGTTCCGGTGGCGCTGGCGGTTCGACTTCCGGGCGTTGGGCCTCGCCGAGCTGGGCCGGCTCGGTATCTGGATGTTCTGTTACGTCGCGGTCAGCCAACTCGGTCTGGTCGTGGTCTTCAACCTGTTGAACCGGGCCGGCGACGCCGACGAGGCCGGCCCGATGATCTACAACAACGTCTTCCTGCTGCTGATGACGGCGCACGGCATCATCGCGGTGTCGGTGATCACAGCGCTCATGCCACGGATGAGCGGTGCCGCCGCCGACGGCCGGTACGCCGACATGGCAGCCGACCTGTCCCGGGGCACCCGGACCGTGACCGCGGTGCTCGCGCCGATCGCCGTCTGCTACGCGGTCCTGGCCACCCCGATCTCGTTCTCGCTGTTCCGGTACGGCGCGTACTCGACCGAGGCTGCCTCGGCCACGTCGGTGGTGCTGTTCGCCGCCGCGGTGGCGCTGGTGCCGTTCGCCGTCAGCCAGCTCTTCACCTTCGCCTTCTACGCGTTGCCGGACACCCGGACCCCGGCATTGATCAACATTCCGGTGGTCGCGTTACGGGTAGCGGTCCAGGTAGCCCTGTTCATCGCGTTGTCGGTACAGTTCGCCGCAGCCGGGCTGATGATCGGCAACGCGGTGTCGTACCTCGTCGCCGCCGGTGTCTCCGCCTGGTTGCTGCGCCGTCGGGTCGGCCGGATCGGCCTTGGCGCGATCGCGCTGACGTTCGGCAAGGTGGCGGTCGCGGCCGGTGGTGCGGCGGTCGCCGGCCTGCTCGTGGTGACGGTGCTGCCCGGTACGGACACACCGAGTCGGCTCATGGCGCTCGTTCAACTGGCGGCTGGCGGTGCCGCCGTCGGGCTGACCTATCTAGGTCTCGCGGTCGCGCTGCGGATCCATGAAGTGGCCGAGCTGCTGGCCATGGTCCGGGGGCGGCTGCGACGGTGACAGCACCGCGACCGGGTGTCTGGTCGGCTTGTGGATTATCCTGTGGATAACTCTCCCGCAGACGCTCAACAGCAGGTGGGAAGCTGTGGATAACTCGGGGAGCAGGTGTTGTCACAGGCGGTGGCCGACCGTTGTGGCGACTTTCCGGCTACAGCCGGTACAACGTATCCTTGCCGGAGAGGTTATGCGCGCCGCCGGACCGGCGCGCCGCCGGACCGGCGGGGGCCCGGGGCGCCGGCAGATGGTGACAGCCGGTGACCGACCGTCCCGGGTAGGAACCGGGTCGGCGTTGCGGGTACTGCGGCAAGCTGACATGTTGGTCGCATCGGAACCCAGGTAAGGTCGCTCTGAACGGATGCGTCCGGCACCTAACGTAGAAGTCGACGTCCTACGCCAAGACACCGGGTCGACGCGCCGGAGACCTGACAACTACACCGGCCGTTTGATCGCGACGATCAGCGAAGGAGGACGGGTGACCCAGGTCGGCGAAGGTCAAGAGGCGGATGAGGTCAATCCGCCGATGATGGCCTTCGATGCGCCCACGCTCGGCGAAGTTCTCGCCGAGCGGTACCAGCTTGCTGAGCATGTCAACAACGACAGTGCTGGCCGGCAGGTCTGGCGCGGTGTCGACGTGGTCCTTCGACGTCCCGTCGCGGTGGTGCTGCGCTACCCCGGTGGCGATTCGGCCATGGAGATGCTGCAGGCTGCCGTTCGCGCCAGCCGCGTCGTCCACTCCAATCTCGTCGGCGTCTACGACGCGATCGACGAAGGGCAGCGTGCGTACGTGGTCCGAGAGTGGGTCGACGGTGACTCGCTCCGCGAGGTGATCGCCGCAGCCGGCCCACTCGACGCGGTCCGAGCAACGATGATCGCCCACTCGGTGGCCTCGGCCATCGCTGCGGTGCACGCCACCGGAATGGTGCACGGCAACATCCACCCAGGCACGGTGATGGTCGGTCACGACGGTCGGGTGGTGCTGGCCGATGCCCGGGCTGACGGGTCGGACACCTTCGACACCGACATCCGGGCGATCGGCGGGGTGCTCTACTTCGCGATGACCGGGCACTGGCCACAGCACGAGGCCGGCCGCACCACACTGCCGGATGCCGTACGGGACGCAACCGGCGCGGTGGCCGCACCCCGTCAGCTCCGTTCCGGCATTCCCGCCTACCTTGACGACCTGACCATGGATCTGCTCGATCCGCGGCTCACGCTGCCAACGTCGGAGGTGCTGGCCGCCGAGCTGAGTAGGCTCGACGCCGCTACCGAGGAGCACTATTTCGACAACAGCGTCGGACCGCTGCGGTTCGCGGCCGCCGAGGACGCCACCGAGTCGACGCAGTCTTCGCGGCGCAAGATTGCGGCCGGGGTCGCCGGGCTGCTCGTGATCGCGGTAACTGGGTTGTTCTTCGGGATCAGCGCACTGGCGAACAACAGCGGGCCGGACGAGTCGTCACCCACCGCGCCAGGCGGCCAGGCCACAGCCACTCCCGGAGCGTCCTCGGAGAGCACCCCGCCGCCGCAGCCCCAGCCCATCTCGCTCGGTGCCGACCAGGTCCGCATCGTCGACGCCGACGGTGCGCGGGACGAACTCGAGGGGGTCGAGGCAGCCGTGGACGGTGATTCCACCACCGGGTGGACGACCGACGCCTACGAACGCAACCCCAACTTCGGCAACCTGAAGCGGGGCATGGGTGTGCTTGTCGATCTGGGGGAGCCCCGGTCGGTCACCGCGGTCCAGGTGGAGCTCTCGGCCGCTGGCGCCTCCGCTGAGCTGTTGGCCGGCCCAAACGATCCGGGCGCTACCCGCGACGGTGACAACGAGGTGCTCGACACGTTCACCGATCGGATCGGCGAGCCGTTCGAGAACGCCGAGGGCGCGACGCTCACCTTCAGCGGCTTCTCCCCCGACGAGACCTACCAGTACCTCCTGGTGTGGATCACCAAGCTTCCCTCGATCGGCGGGGAGCGGTACCAGATCGGGGTCCAGGAGATCACGGTCGAGGGGCCATGACCGCCGGCCGGGCTGACCTCGGCGACAGCGAACTGCTCCGGGCTCACGTCGAGGGTGACCCGGAAGCCTTTGCCGAACTCGTCCATCGGCACCGGGACCGGCTATGGGCGGTGGCCCTACGTACCGTGGCCGATCGCGAGGAGGCCGCCGACGCGTTGCAGGACGCGTTGCTGTCCGCGCATCGCGGTGCCAACCGGTTCCGCGGCGATGCCGCGGTCACCACCTGGCTGCACCGGATCGTGGTCAACGCCTGCCTCGACCGGGTCCGGCGGAGAAAGGCGCATCCCACCGTGCCGCTGCCTGATGGTGGTCGCGACGACGACTCGGTGCGCGGGGCCGAACCGGCGGCACCGCAGGTCGATCACGACACGGCGCTGGTCGTTCGGCAGGCCTTGGCCGAGTTGCCGGTCGAGCAGCGGACGGCGCTGGTGCTGGTCGACGTACAGGGTTATCCGGTCGCCGAGGTGGCGACGATGCTCGGGGTCGCGGAAGGCACCGTCAAGAGCCGATGCGCCCGCGGCCGGGCCCGGCTGGCCGGGATGCTCGGTCACCTACGGCCCCAACATGCGCAGGCCGGGGTCGTGCCGCCACGCGGTTCAGTGCCGTCGCTCACGCCACGGAACCCGCAGCGGGTCGGCGACGTCCCATCTGGGTCCGCCCGAGGTGACCGCGGTAAGGAGGAACAGTGACCGCCGACCGGTTCACGGAGGTCGATCGGGATCTGCTCGCCGACTACGTCGGTGGGGCGCTCGACGGCACCCTGGACCAGGCTCTGGTCGCTACCCTGATCGAGGAGCGGCCGGCCTGGGCCGCCGCCTACGACGAGTTGCTCGACGCGTCCCAACTGGTCCAGACGGTGCTGGCCGAATGGGGCAGCGGCGTCGAGTCGATACCACAGGACGTCGCGGACCGGCTCAACGCCGCTCTGGCCGCGGAGCCGCTCACGGCGGGGGGGCAAGCTCCGGTCCGGGCTACGGCCGACTCGACTACGGCCGACTCGGCGGTGGCACCGACGGTCGATGCGACGGCGAGTCCGCTGGCCGACGCGACGGCGGGCCCGGCGGTCGTCACCAGGGCGGAGCCAGCCCGGCAGAACCGGCCGGGACAGCGTCCCGCCACGCCCCGGTCGGCTACCCGGCCGGGTCGGTCCGGTCGGAGCCGTTGGCAGCGGTACGCGGCACCGGTCGCGGTGGCCGCGGCGGCCGTCGCGTTCGCCGGACTGGGACTCAACCAGATCTTCACCGGTGCGGCCACGGACGAGTCGAGCACCAGCGCCGGCGGCGCGTCGGACGGTCAGCCACAGGCAGAGAGCGCCCGAAGTGACCCGCCGACCACGATGATGGAGACCACCGGCCCGCAGTCTCCGGGCCGGGTGCTGGCCAGCGGCACCGACTACCGCCGCTCGACGATCGGGCCGACCGTGGCCGGACAGTCCGGTGATTTCGCCGGGCAGTCAGGACCGGGTGAGGACACCGTCCTGCAGGAACCCGGGCCGACGCCGGCCGGGCTCGCCCGGTTGGCCCGTCCGACGGCACTCACCGAGTGTCTCGCTGCGGTCTCGGCCGAGCACGGTGGTGTCCTTGATGTCAGCCTGGTGGACTACGCCGCCTTCGAAGGACGACCGGCCCTGGTCATCGCGTTCACCGACACGGTCGGCAGGTCCTGGGTCTGGGTGAGCGGACCCGGCTGTGGTGAGCCCGTCGCCGGCGCGGATACCCGATACTCGGCACAGGTAGGGTGACCCTGCCGGCTGCGTGACATCGCCCACGCGACGCCGGACCGGGAATGACGCCTAGATGCCGCGGCGTTCTGCTCCACAGGTGCCGATCGGCCGGCCACGCAGCTGGTCGGCTGGCACCAGGACGGCGCGGCAACACTCACATCTTGGGAGTCGGCAGTGGACGAGGTCCGCAACCTGATCATCATCGGCTCGGGTCCGGCCGGCTACACCGCCGCGGTGTACGCCGCACGCGCCAACCTGAATCCGCTGGTCATCGAGGGGGTGCAGTCCGGCGGAGCGCTGATGACCACGACAGAGGTGGAGAACTTCCCCGGATTCCCCGACGGGATCATGGGCCCCGAGCTGATGGACTCGATCCGCAAGCAGGCGGAGCGCTTCGGTGCGGAGTTCGTCACCGATGACGCGACCCGGGTGGAGCTCGCGGACACCGGAACACCAGGGGCAACTCAAAGCAGCACGGTTTACGTGGGCGAGACCGCTTATCGCGCCAAGGCAGTCATCCTCACCACCGGTTCCGCCTGGCGGCCGCTCGGTGTACCGGGCGAGCAGGAGTTCCTCGGCCACGGGGTTTCCTCCTGTGCCACCTGTGACGGCTTCTTCTTCCGTAGCCAGCACATCGTGGTGGTCGGTGGTGGTGACTCGGCAATGGAGGAGGCGACCTTCCTCACCCGGTTCGCTGAGTCCGTCACCATCGTGCACCGCCGGGACGAGTTCCGGGCCAGCCGGATCATGGCGGCTCGGGCACTCGGCAACGAGAAGATCCGGGTCGAGTGGAACAGCGTCGTCGAGGAGATCGTCGGCGCCGACGGCAAGGTCTCCGGAGCCCGCATCCGCAACACGCACACCGGCGAGGCGAAGACCCTCGACGTGACCGGAGTCTTCGTCGCGATCGGGCACGACCCGCGTAGCGAGTTGTTCCGCGGCCAGGTGGAACTCGACGAAAATGGCTACGTACTGGTCGACTCGCCGAGCACCCGGACCAGCGTGCCTGGCGTGTTCGCCGCCGGCGACCTGGTGGACCACACCTACCAGCAGGCCATCACCGCCGCCGGCAGCGGATGTGCGGCCGCACTCGACGCCGAGCGCTTTCTCGCCACACTCGAAGAGGTCTGACCTGCCCGTGCGGGGCCGGTCGAGGAGGAGGATTTTCGTGGGAGCTACCAGAGCCGTCACAGAGGCCAGCTTCACCAACGACGTACTGATGTCCGACAAGCCGGTACTGGTCGACTTCTGGGCTGAATGGTGTCAGCCGTGCCGCAAGGTGGCACCGTTGCTTGAGGAGATCGCCACCGAGATGGGGGACAAGGTGTCGATCGTCAAGCTCAACATCGATGAAAACCCCGAGATCGCCCGCAAATACCGGGTGATGTCGGTCCCGACGCTGACCGTGTTCAAGGGCGGCGAGCCGGTGCAGTCGGTGGCTGGTGCACGGCCAAAGGGTGACCTGGTGAAGCTTATCGAGTCCGCCTTCTGACGGTTCTGCCAGCTGACGTCCTCGTCGCGAGCCCGGGTCCGGATCGTCCGGACCCGGGCTTTGTCGTCGCCGGTCCGGGGCCTCTCCCGCCGCACCGCGACGGTCCGTCCCGGGTCCGTACGCGTACGGGCCGCATCGGCGTATCCCCGGCAGGCCGGCTGGTGGCCGGGTTACGCTCCGATCGTCTGCCAGTGCAGGGGGGAGGTCGGCGTCCTGTGCGCGCTATCCGCCGTGACGATCGGGGTCCCGCCGTGGCCGAGATCAGGGCCATCCTGGTCAACCTCGACCTGCTGCCGCCCAGTCCGGGAGCAGATCTCTTCGACAGATCCACCGAACACGCGGTCCGGGCCTTCCAACAGGGCCGTGGACTGAGCACCGACGGCCGCGTCGGGGCCGAGACCTGGCGGGCCCTGGACGCGGCGCGCTGGCGGCTCGGTGATCGGGCGCTCCACCACGCCGTGCCCGATCCGCTGGTCGGCGAGGACGTCCGGGCGCTGCAGGAACGCCTGCTGGAAATGGGGTACGACGTCGGGCGGGCGGACGGCGTGTACGGCGGACGTACCGCTGGCGCAGTCACCCAGTTTCAGCGGGAGGTGGGCCTGACCGCTGACGGGGCCTGCGGGCCGTACACGATGCACGCGTTACGCCGGCTGGGGCGCAAGGTGATCGGCGGACGTCCGCAGTGGCTACGCGAGTCCGATGCGCTGCGTGAGTCCGGGCCGAATCTGTTCGGCAAGACGATCGTGCTCGACCCCGGGCACGGTGGTCCGGACCACGGCGTCGTGGTGCCCGACGGGGGTTCCCGCTGGAGCGAGGCTGACCTGGTCTACGACCTGGCCGCCCGGCTGGAGAGCAGGCTGGCTGCTGCCGGGATGCAGGTTCACCTGACCAGGGGGCCGACCTCCCAGACGGTGCTGAGCGATCCGGCCCGTACCCGCATCGCCAACGACGTCGACGCGGACCTGTTCGTCTCGTTGCACGTCGACGGTCATGGCAATCCTGACGCGAGCGGGGTGGCCACCTACCACTACGGCACCGGCAGCGGGGTGACATCGACCGTGGGTGAGCGACTGGCCGGCCTCGTGCAACGGGAGATCGTCGTACGCACCGGCCTGCGGGACTGTCAGGTGCACGCCAAGACGTGGGAGTTGCTGCGGTTGACCAGGATGCCGGCCGTCCGGGTGGACGTCGGCTACCTGACCTCCGCCGCGGATCGGACGCTGCTCGTCCAGCCGACGTTTCGCGATCAGGTGGCTGAGGCACTGGTGGCCGCCGTGCAACGGATGTACTATCCGGTCGAACTCGACGTGCCGACCGGGTCGATCGACGTACGGTCGTTGCGGGCCGTGGTAGGTGCCGCTGCGGACGCCTGATTGGTGACCGTCCGGGTGGCTGCCCGGGTCGCCGGCCTCAGCAGGCTCTCCGGACTCATCGACCCGAGCAGTTTTTCCAGCGCGTACTCCACATCCGACTTCCATGACAACGCGGTCCGCAACTCGAGCCGGAGCCGGGGGAAGCGCGGGTGCTGCCGGACAGTCTTGAACCCGACCGAGAGGTAGAAATCGGCCGGTGCCAGGCAACCTGAGCTCTCCGTCTCCGGATCCGCTTTGGCGTCACCGAACGCCTCGATCGCCCGAATTCCCCGCTTGGTGAGGTCCCGGGCCACCCCTTGCACCAGCATCCGGCCGAGACCGCCACCGGCGAAGGGAGTTGCTACGTGTGCGGTGGTGAGTAACGCGGCATCGGCGGAAACCGGTGATGTCGGGAAGGCCATCGAGCGGGGCAGGTATGCCGGCGGGGCGTACATGACGAAGCCGGCGGGCACCCCGTCGACGTAGGCGAGCTTGCCGCACGAGCCCCATTCGAGAAGCGTCTGGGAGACCCACGCCTCCTTCTCCAGAGCAGGATCTCCGGAGGCACAGGCCCGGTCGGCGGCGACCGGATCAAGTTCCCAGAAGATACAAGCCCGGCAGGAACGGGGCAAATCCTCCAAAGTATCCAAAGTCAGGCTGACCAGGCGTCGCGACATTGGCGCATCCCCCACCAAACCGGTCAAGTGTTGAAACCCGCCGAGTCTCAGCACGCGCCGTCTCCGTAGTCCCAACCAGCGATCGTACGCCGCAACCACGCGTCAGGGGAGAGGTCGGACAGTTCCATGATGACTGTTGGGCCAATCTCGACTGGCTGGCTCGACATGTGGTTCGGCACCGGAATGCCGCAGCGGTACGGCGACACGCCGGACTACGATCAGACGATCAGTGCGTGTCGCGGTCGTCCGCCGGGCACCCACCGGGGCAAACGAACCACCGCGGCATCGCATATCGAGGTGAGGTCATGACCGGCACGACGCTCGACGACTACACCGACCGCTACGCCCGCCGGGTGCGCGGCATGACCGCCTCGGAGATCCGTGCGCTCTTCGCGGTCGCCAGCCGGCCGGAGGTGGTGTCGCTCGCCGGCGGAGCGCCGTACATCGCTGCGCTCCCCCTCGACGCGGTCGGTGAGATGCTCGGTCGACTGGCCGCCGAGACCGGCAACGCCACCCTCCAGTACGGCATCGGGCAGGGAACTCTCGATCTGCGAGAGCGGATCTGCGAGGTGATGTCGCTGTCCGGCATCGACGTCTCCACCGGCGCGTCACCGGAGGACGTCGTGGTGACCGTCGGCGGTCAGCAGGCACTCGACCTGGTTTCCCGGCTGTTCCTCGACCCAGGTGACGTGGTCCTCGCCGAAGGCCCCACGTACGTCGGTGCGCTCGGCGTGTTCCAGGCCGCCCAGGCTCAGGTCGTACACGTACCGATGGACGACGACGGGTTGGTCCCGGACGCGCTCGAACAGGCGATCACCGAGGTAGCCCGGTCCGGCCGGCGGGCCAAGTTCCTCTACACCATCCCGACCTATCAGAATCCGGCCGGTGTGACGCTCACCGACGAGCGTCGAGAGCGCGTACTCGACATCTGTGAGCGGGCCGGCTTGCTGGTGATCGAAGACGACCCGTACGGCCAGCTGAGTTTCGACGGCGAGGCACCCGCACCGCTGCGGGCCCGCCGCCGCCAGGGCGTGTTCTACCTGAGCACGTTCTCCAAGACTTTCGCGCCAGGGCTGCGGGTGGGCTGGATCCTCGCCCCGCACGCGGTACGCGAGAAACTGGTCATTGCCAGTGAAGCTCAGATCCTGTGCCCCAGCGCGTACGCCCAAGCGGCGGTAGCCACCTATCTGGCCACCATGCCGTGGCGCGAGCAGCTCAAGACGTACCGGGAGATTTACCGGGAGCGGCGGGACGCGCTGCTGGGGGCGCTGGCGGATTTGATGCCGGCCGGGACCAGCTGGACCCGCCCCAGCGGTGGTCTGTTCGTCTGGGCATCGTTGCCGGGAGGGTTGGATGCCAAGGCGATGGTGCCCCGGGCGATCGCTGCCCGGGTGGCGTACGTTCCGGGCACCGGCTTCTACGCCGACGGCTCCGGCGCCGGGCACATGCGGCTCAACTTCTCCTACCCGCCGCCGGAACGGATCCGGGAAGGCGTCCGCCGGTTGGCCGGTGTCATGGAGCGTGAAGCGGCCATGCGCAAGGTGTTCGGCCCGGTCTCCGGCAGTGTCGCGCGTCGGCAGCGCCCCGGCGCGGACACGCCAGGGCCCGACTTGGCATGATTCGGCAATGAGCCCACGACCGGATGCCGTTACGCCCCCTGCCGACCTGCGAGTGCTGGTACTCGCAGGCGGCCTCTCCTACGAACGGGACGTTTCCCTGAAATCAGGCCGGCGGGTCCTCGATGCCCTACGCTCTGCCGGCCTCGACGCCGAACAGCGCGATGCCGACGTGGCGCTGTTACCGGCCCTGCGGGCCGACCCCCCGGACGCGGTAGTGATCGCGTTGCACGGCGCGACCGGTGAGGACGGCTCGCTACGTGGCGTGCTCGATCTGTGCGGCGTGCCGTACGTCGGATGCGACGCCCGGGCGGCCCGCCTCGCTTGGGACAAGCCGTCGGCCAAGGCGGTGCTGCGGGAAGCAGGGATTCCCACGCCGGACTGGGTGGCGTTGCCGCACGACCGGTTCTCCGAACTCGGCGCGGTCGCCGTCCTGGAGCGGATCGTCGAACGGCTCGGTCTGCCGCTGATGGTCAAACCCGCCCAGGGTGGCTCCGGACTGGGTGCTGCCGTGGTACGTGAGGCCAACGAGCTGTCCGCGGCGATGGTCGGTTGTTTCGCCTACGACTCGACCGCTCTGGTGGAGCGTTATGTCGCCGGTATGGACGTAGCGGTCTCGGTAGTGGACCAGGGCACCGGACCGGAGAGCCTTCCTGCGGTGGAGATCGTCCCCCGCAACGGCGTCTACGACTACGCGGCCCGCTACACGGCCGGACTGACGACGTGGCACGCGCCCGCCCGATTGACCCCGGACGTCGCCAAGGAGGTGGCCGCGACCGCGGTCGCGGCCCATCAGGCACTTGGACTGCGTGATCTCTCCCGGGTCGACATGATCGTCGATACTGACGGCCGGCCGCACGTGCTCGAGGTCAACGTGTCGCCTGGGATGACCGAGACGTCGCTGCTACCGCTCGCCGTCCAGGCTGCCGGCTTGGACCTCGGCAGCCTGCTCGCCACGCTGGTGACCCGCGCGGCCGGCGTCAGATCCTGATCCAGGCGGCAGGGCCGCCCCTGCGATCGCCTTCTCCTGGTCGTCCCGTTCGCTCTGCTGGGACGACAACTGCTGAGAGGGCAGCAGTCCGAGATCCGTGGCCGGCTCGATCAGTTCCATCGCCAGCACCGATTCGGTCTGTCCACGGGTCTCGTCCGCCGCTGTCGCTGTCTCCGCGATATCGGTCGCGTCGTCGGAGTCGAACGCCGCGCTTCCCTGTTCCGTCAGACTCGATGGGGCACGCCACTCGATCCGCGGTGGTTCGGCCAGCGGGCGTCCCCCGAACTCGGCGAGCCAGGCGGCGACCAACGCCAGATTCTCCCGCCAGCGAGACTCCGGGATGGGCGGCAGGATGCTGTCCCACAGCGACAGGAAGGTGCCCCGCAACTGCAACTGCCCGTACGGCCGGGCGAGGAACCACAGGTGCAGATGGGCCGAGCCGTCACCCCACCGGTTGACGTGCACCCGGGCGACGCCGTCGAGCGAACGGATCGCCCGTTCGAGCCGGACCGTCATCACGCCGAGTTCGGCGGCCAGCAGATTGGGTAGATCTCCGAGGTCGAAGTGCGACCTGGATTCCAGGATGAGGACCATGGGCAGTCCCGTCGGGCGGTCCATGGCGCGCACGCGCCAGCGCTCGCTGACCCAGATGTACGCGTCATCCGGCGCGGCGCAGGAGGAGCACTCGGCCAGGCCCTCGCCTTTTCGAGGAGGTTCGGCGTCGACGGGGTCGTTGAGCTGTTTGACCCGCAGATCACCCTCGAACGGGAAGGACGGCCATCTCGCGAAGTCGGGAACCGAGGCTGGGGTGTGTGGCACGCCGCTGACCCTAACCGAGTCTGTGTCAGCTGTCCTTCCCCCGTTCCGGCTGGCCCCGAGCACCGAGGGAGGAGGTCGGGACGCGGCCGATCGAACCGCCGCGACATCCCCCTGTTTCACGTGAAACACCGGCTGAGTTTCCGTTGGGTCGTTGCCCGCGACGGGAACCCACACCGACGAAGCGGTCACGAAGAAGAGGCCACGCCCAGACGGTCTGCTGTCCGATCACGCTTCGGCACCGACGCCGTCCACCGAGTTATCCACAGGTACGCACTGGGCTCTACCCGCAGTTTCACGTGAAACCGGGCTGCCTGTGGAAAACGCCTGTGGAAAACTTGATCGACCGCTCGCCACGGTCACCGATCCGGCGAGCGGGCCTCTCCGCCATGATTTCCGCCCCCGTCTGGACGCCACGCCAGGCCCAACGGGGTAGAACTCATCCGGTAGACGCAACCGGATCTCATCCGCGCACGGCAGGCCCACCGGGCCGAGGTGCCGGGTCAACAGCCAGGCCGTGCCGGGTCAACAGCCGGGCCGCCGTCGGCCGTTTCACGTGGAACCGGCCGACGGCGGAGATCGCGTCGAGCACCGCCCAGGATCCGGGGATCGCACGCCACCTGCGTTTCACGTGAAACCAAACGCGTCCGGCGCAGGTCCCACCGACACAGTGCCGGGTGACCGCGCCGGACGCGCGTGAGGTTGCGGTCGGGTCAGTGCTCGTCGCTGTCTGACCCGTCGGCGTCGTCGCCGTTGTCCATACCGATGATGCCGACGATGCGTTCGAGGTCGTCCACCGTCGCGAACTCGATCGTGATCTTTCCCTTGCTCCGCCCGATGTCGACCTTCACCCGCGTGTCGAACCGGTCGGACAGCCGGTCGGCCAGGTCGTTCAGCCCGGGCGCATGTGGCTTTGGCCGGCGCTGGGTCGTCGACGGGGTCTTGGCGGGCCCTTCGGCACCGGCGAGCGCCACCAGCTCCTCGGTGGCGCGTACCGACAGTCCTTCGGCAACGATTCGAAGTGCGAGCGCGTCCTGCGCGTCGATGTCGTCGAGTCCGAGCAACGCTCGGGCGTGACCGGCGGAGAGCACACCGGCCGCCACCCGGCGCTGGACCTGAGCGGGGAGGTTCAGCAGTCTGATCGTGTTGGAGATCTGCGGACGGCTCCGGCCGATGCGCCGCGCCAGTTCCTCGTGGGTGGCGCCGAACTCGTCGAGCAGCTGTTGGTAGGCAGCCGCTTCCTCCAGCGGGTTGAGATTCGCCCGATGGATGTTCTCCAGGAGCGCGTCCCGGAGCATGGCGTCGTCCCGGGTGTCCCGCACGATCGCCGGGATGGAATCGCGACCGATGGCCTGGGCAGCCCGCCACCGACGCTCGCCCATGACCAGCTCGTACTGTTCCCCGTCCGCGAGCTGGCGAACCACGATCGGCTGCAGGAAACCTACCTGCTCGATCGAGACCTTGAGCTCCTCGAGAGCCTCGTCGTCGAAGACCTGCCGTGGCTGCTTCGGGTTCGGAACGATCGCGGAGACCGGAAGCTCGGCGAACCGAGCCCCCGGTACCGGTGAGAGGCCGGCCGGCGACGATTGTTCCGCGACTGACTGCTCCACTGGCGGTTGTCCTGCGTCGTCCGTACCGACGAGGTGCCGGGAGGGAGCGGCGGCATGCGGCCGGATCGCAGCAGGTGGACTCGCGGCTGGAGCTCCTGCCCCGTCAGCCGCAGGTTGGATCGGAGCGGGAGTGGTGGGGATCAGCGCACCGAGCCCTCGACCGAGCCCGCCCTTCGGACGGTTCTTCATGCCCTGCCTCCCGCTCTACCAACCCTGTCAGACATTCCGGCCCAGTCGGGCCACCCCGCGCTCGGCGATTTCCTGAGCCGCCTCGAAATAGCTCGTCGCGCCTCGTGATCCGGGATCGTAGGTCATCACCGACTGGCCATAGCTCGGAGCCTCCGATACACGGACGTTCCGGGGGATGACCGCCTGCAAGACCTTGTTGCCGAAGTGGTTACGGACGTCCTGCTCGACCGCGTCCGCCAACCTGGTCCGGCGGTCATACATCGTAAGCAGGATGGTCGACACGTCGAGCGTCGGGTTCAGGTGCTGCCTGACCAGGTTGATGTTGTTAATCAACTGATTCAGGCCTTCCAGGGCGTAGTACTCGCACTGGATCGGGATCAGTACCTCCTCGGCGGCGACGAGAGCGTTGACCGTCAGCAGGCCCAACGACGGAGGGCAGTCGATGAATACGTAGTCGAGCTCGACCGGATGCGCGGCGATCGCCCGGGACAGCCTGGACTCACGCGCTACGACGGACACGAGCTCGATCTCGGCCCCGGCGAGATCGATCGTCGCGGGCACGCACCACAGGTTCGGCAGTCCTTCCACCGGCTGGGCGACCTCGGCGAGCGGAACGTTGTCGATCAGACAGTCATAGACATCCGGTACGCCAGCGTGATGCGGGACGTTCAGTCCCGTCGAGGCGTTGCCCTGGGGGTCAAGGTCTACCACCATCACGCGGTTGCCGTGCAGCGCCAGAGCGACCGCGAGGTTGACTGTCGTGGTCGTCTTGCCGACGCCGCCCTTCTGGTTGGCAACGCACATGACCCGCATCCGGTCAGGCCGGGGCATGGTCACCTCGCCACTGGGGTTCAGAATCTGCACGGCGCGCAAAGCCTCCATAGCCAAGGGGGGATCATCCTCTTCCCGGGACGGTGTTTCACGTGAAACGTACGGGCCATCAGTGATCGGCTCGGGCGGGTGCCTCAGTGCGTCGACCGGCGGCGGAGAGGCCGTACTCACAGCGGAATCCTCTCTCCTCGGCCGATCATCGGCGGCCGGCCGGCGGCCCGCATCGAGCGAGTCAGGGGGTGGCGAGACCGTGCCGTCGGCCGTGGTACTGCCGTTCGCTCGACGGTCACCGGGAGCGCGTCCCGGTCCGCCGTTCACGACAGCGTCCGATCTCTCGTTCGGCCAGCCACGTTCGAGGGCCGTTTCACGTGAAACGATCGCGGAATCGCCGACCCGACGACCGTCGCCGATCACCTGCGAATCGTCGTAATTACCGTTGTCATGCACCGTGTCATCCCTGCCCGCCTCGGATGGATCGGCACCGCCAGCGCTCACGTCCGCGCTTTCGGGCGTGGCGTGCGGTCCGGCATCAAGCGGCAGGAAGTCATACGGCTGCGCACTGCCGCCCGGTCCACACTATCGACGCGCGGCCAGCCTACGGGGACCAGGGCCGGCGTGGCCACGTCCTGCAGTGCGACGTGGCACAACATTTACCTTTCTCGCCTTAGCCGATAGCCGCTTCGGTCACGTTTCCCTGGCCCACCGAATCACCTGGCACCGATCGTCAGCGAATGGCGATCAGCCATGCTTGACGGAGCGAGGTCCGGCACCTCCTCGGGTGCCGGGTCGTGGGCGCTCCGGGAGTCGGGCAATCTCGACGACTGTGGTGGGCGGGTCAAGCCAGCGCTCCCCGCAGTGGCGGACAACGGGAACCGCTCCTCCAGCTCGGTGCACCGCTGCCGCATACTTCTCGATCTCGGCCCCGGCTGAACTGCCCTTCATCGCGAGCAACCGCCCACCGGGACTGGCGAGCGGCAGACACCAGGTCGCCAGCCGGTCGAGTGGGGCGAGCGCTCGTGCGGTCACGATCGGCGCCACACCACCGGCGCTACTGCGCTGCAGCTCCTGCGCGCGGCCCCGGATGACCTCGACCGGCTGCGCCAGGTCGAGGTCGTTGACGGCTTCGAGGAGAAAGGCGCTGCGACGGGCCATCGGTTCCAGGAGCACGACGGTCAGATCGGGTCTGGCGATAGCCAGAACGATCCCGGGCAGGCCGGCCCCGGAACCCACGTCCAGCACCGTGGTGCCGATAGGGATCAACTCGGCAAGCACGGCACAGTTGAGCAGGTGCCGCTCCCAGATCCTCGGCACCTCCCGCGGGCCGATCAGGCCACGCAATACGCCGTCGGTCGCGAGTAGTTCGGCGTATCGGGTGGCTAGCTCCATTCGCCCGGCGCCGAAGACCGCCGCAGCCGCGGCGGGTGCCGGTCCAAGCCCGTTCGGGACGTCACCGCTGGCACCAAGCGGGACCGGCCCGGACAGGTCATCGCTGTCCGGGCCGGTCGCCGCCTGGTCGGTCGTTCGGGGCATCTGCACCACCGAGGGCTCAGTCGGCCGGCCGGACGACGATCCGCCGCGTCGGCTCAACGCCCTCGGACTCGCTGAGGACGCCGTCGAGTGCGTTGACCACATCGTGTACGCACTTGCGCTCGAAGGCCGACATCGGCTCGAGCCGCACCGGCTCGCCGTACTCCTTGACCTTCTCGACCGCGTTCCGGGCGACCGCGGCGAGTTCCTTACGGCGGTTCGCCCGGTAGCCGCCCACATCGAGTAGCAGGCGACTCGGGTTACCGGTCTGCCGGAAGATGGCGAGGCGGGTGAGTTCCTGCAGTGCCTCCAAGGTGGCGCCGCGCTGGCCGATCAACGGGTTGAGCTGGCCACCCACGACCTCCACCACCGGTCGACCGGCGGAGACCAACTCGTCGATGTCGCCGTCGTAGTCGAGAATGTCCAGCAGGCCCTCGACGTAGTCCGCGGCGATCTCGCTCTGCTGGAACAGCTCGTTCTCGCTGACCTCAGCCGGAGAGGAGGTGTTGTCGCCGCCGGCGCCGACCGTGTCGTCGAGAGCATCGTCAGCATCGGCCAACGCGTTCGTGGCGGCTGCTTTCTCGTCGATCGCCTGGTCGGCACTGGGCAGGCTGGTATCGGTCACGGTGTCATCTCCGTACTCGCTCGGCCGGACCGGTTCGGTCCGCTGGTTTCCCGAGGACGCCGCGTACGGGCGGCACGTTCTCGGGGACGTCTGCATGGCACGGCTGCGGTTGCCACCGCCGGGCGGTCAACCGTTGTCCGGAGTCGCAGCCATGGGTGGCATCGGGCCGTATGCCTGTCGGTCATCCCGGACGCTTGGCCGGTCGCCGCTTCTTGGGATTGACCGGCTTGGCACCGGGCTTGGGCTTGAGCCCTTCGCGGGCTGGCGCTGGTGCCGCCGGCTCAGGCTGGGCGCCGTTCGCCTTGCGGGCGAAGATCCCCGCAGGCTTCGCCTTGCTGTCGCCCGGCACCGGCTTGCCGGCGGTCGTGGCGCCCGGCTTCGCCGGCGGACGGCCACCCGTCTGCTTCGCGACCGGCTTGGCTGTTTTGCCTGCGGGCATCGGCGGCGGGGGGAACTTGCGCAGCACCCACTGTTGCTGGCCGAGGGTGACCAGGTTGTTGGTGACCCAGTAGATGATCACGCCAATCGGGAAGATCGCACCGGAGATCAACAGCGAGGCCGGGATGCCGTAGAGCATCAGCCGCTGGATCATCTTCTGTTGCGGGTCCTCGGCCCATCCCGTTTTGAGGATCATCTGCCGGCTGGTCAGGTACGTCGTCAGGATCATGATGACGACGAGGATCCCGGCGACCACCTTGACCGTGACGCCGCTCGCACCCATCGCGACGAGCTCTTCCGCCGTCGAGCCGAACTTGCCGGCGATCGGCGCGGCGAACAGGTTGGCTTTGGAGGCGTCGTAGAACTGCTCCGCACTCCATCCATATATGTCGATGTTGACCGTGCGCTCGGGGTTGAGCCGCCGCAGGATGTGGAAAAGCCCCAGGAAGACCGGGATCTGCAGGAACATCGGAAGGCAACCCATCAGCGGGTTCGCCTTCTCCACCCGGTACAGCTCCATCATCTCTTTCTGGAGCGTCTCCCGGTCGCCTTTGTGCTTCTCCTGCAGCTCCTTGACCTTCGGCTGCAGGGCCTGCATGGCCCGCTGCGACTTGATCTGCTTGACGAAGACCGGGAAGAGGATCACCCGGACGGTGACCACCAGGAACACGATGGCCAGAATCCAGGACCAGTTGGTGCCGAGGACCTCCCCAGCGGGCACTCCGATCCGGTCCCAGGCCGAGTGCCAGAACAGGAGGATCCACGAGATCGCCCAGTAGATCCAGTCGAGACTCAATTCGGGGCTCCAGTCGCATCGGCACGGCGGCCGCCCGGCATCGGTACCGGGTCATATCCACCGGGGTGGAAGGGGTGGCAGCGCAGCAGCCGCCAGAACGCCAGCAGCACCCCCCGCAGTGCTCCGTGCCGGGCGACCGCCTCCAGGGCGTACGCGCTGCACGACGGGTAGAACCGACAGCGAGCCGGCAGAGCCGGGCTTATCCAACGACGGTACGCGACGATTGCCGCTGTCAGCAGGCGGCCACCCGGTGTCGCCGGTCGCGGCAGGTCGTTGTCGCCGCTCACTGGGCCTCCCCGGGGCCACCGCCGGCACCCGACGGCGACCTGCGGGTCCGGCGGCCTGAAGACCGGCCGGCGGGTCGCGCGGATCGCGCGACCCGCAAGGCCGCGTCGAGGTCGGCGGCGAGTCGCGTGGCTGGTCGTCCGGCCGCGGCCGGTAGGGCCCGGACGACCAGCATGGTGCCGGCGGGCAGGTGCGGCAGCCGAGCTCGGACCAGGTGACGTAGCCGACGCCGTACTGTGTTCCGAGTCACCGCGTTCCCCACGGCTCTGGAGACGATGAAGCCGGCGCGTGCTGGCACGCGCCGGCTATCCGGACCAGCTACGGACGGCAGCAGCAGATGTACGACGAGCGAATCCCGGCCCGCCCGGCGCCCCCCACGCATGACGTCGGTGAAGTCGGCACGATGCCGTACGCGCTGATCGGCGGCCAACATGGCGGCTGAGCTCCTCGCGCTGCATCCACGACGCCCGGTGGGCGTCAGGCAGACAGGCGGGTCCGGCCCTTGGCGCGGCGGGCGGACAGGATGGCGCGGCCGGCACGCGTACGCATCCGCAGCCGGAAGCCGTGGGTCTTCGCGCGCCGGCGGTTGTTCGGCTGGTAGGTGCGCTTGCTCACGTCAGACTCTCCGTCAGGTGCAGCTCCGGCCGGGCCGGAGTCGGGTGATCAGTCCCGTTGGAGGAGCTGGCCACGGTTTCGCCTCGCCACGATCCCGCCCCGCGAGATCGGCCCCGCCCGCGAGATCGGCTCAGCGACATCGTGCAGCTCAGCCAACTAGAGTGCCGTTCCGCGACAAGGCACAGCACACTCCGACAGCCTATCAGAGGGAGACCTGGCACCCCCGGCCCGAGGCCCGGGCCAAGGGTGGTCCGCCGGTCTGGCCTGCCGCCGCACGCCGTTTTCACTGATGCCGACACGGTAACCGGCGACTGCCGGTTGAACGGTTGTGGATGACGCTGTTAGCGTGCCCGATTGCCGGTCAAGCATCAGGAAGCACCTGGTGCCGCTTCATCGGTACAAATCGGGTGGCCGGATCGGCCGCCAGCGGTGGTGATCACAAGACGTCGGATCGGCAGGGGGGCAGCTCCGGCGGACAGCGGGGAGCCGCAGCCAGTAGTACACACAGGTTGTGGATAACTTGTGGATGACGGTCAGCTCAGCGGCCCGCGGCATGGCTCGTCGTACCTGTTTCGAGAGCGGGACCGGTCCCGACCGGTAGTTGGCACCGCGGGTGCCGGACGCCGGGTACTCGGATGCGATGGGGGTGGCGCGACGGTGGCCGAGACGATAGACCTCGGCGCGGTCTGGATGGCGACCACGGACGAGCTGGCGGATGAGATCGTCTCTGCGCAGCAGCGGGCCTACCTGCGGCTGACCCGGCTACGCGCCATTGTCGAAGACACAGCGTTGCTCTCCGTTCCGGACGCCTTCACCCGCGACGTGATCGAATCACGACTGCGCCCGGCCATCACCGAAGCGCTGTCCCGCCGGCTGGGCAAACCTATCCAGGTCGCGGTCACCGTCCGGCCACCCGAGGACAACCACGGCCGGCCGGTGGGCACGGTGTACGGCACCGCCACCGACGGCCGCCCGTACCAGGCGGAGTCAGTCGATTTCCAGCCAGAGCTGCCGCCCGCTGATCCCGGTTACCCGACCGCCGGGTACCGGCCGGACGGCCACACCACCGACATGGTCGGCGCCGACCCGGCCGCGCCGGACGGCCAGCCCGCCCGTCCCGGGGTAGCGCACCCCGACGTGCCGGCCGATCCGGCCAGGCCGCCATTGGTGCCGACCGCCCGCACCGGCCAGGAGGCCCTCTTCGGCGACGAGTACGTCACTGGCGGGCCGGCCGCCCGTGCGGCGCTGGCGGCCGGCCCGCCGGACAGCGGGCCCGGCCGCGTGCCGGAGCACCGCGGCACCGGTCGGGAGGACCGCCGGCTGATCGGGCCGGGTATCGACACCGGCGGCAACCGGCTCAACCCGAAGTACATGTTCGAGACATTCGTCATCGGGTCGTCCAACCGCTTCGCGCACGCTGCGGCGGTCGCCGTCGCCGAGTCGCCGGCGAAGGCGTACAACCCGCTGTTCATCTACGGCAGCTCGGGACTCGGCAAGACGCACCTGCTGCACGCGATCGGCCACTATGCCACCACGCTCGGCCACGCCCGCTCGGTCCGGTACGTCTCGACCGAGGAGTTCACCAACGACTTCATCAACTCGTTACGTGACGACAAGACCAGCGCGTTCCAGCGCCGCTACCGCGACGTCGACATCCTCCTGATCGACGACATCCAGTTCCTGGAGAACCGCGAGCGGACGCAGGAGGAGTTCTTCCACACCTTCAACACCCTGCACAACGCCAACAAGCAGATCGTGATCACCTCGGACCGCTCGCCCAAGCAGCTGGCCACCCTGGAGGATCGGCTGCGGACCCGCTTCGAGTGGGGGCTGCTGGCGGACATCCAGCCGCCGGACCTGGAAACCCGGATCGCGATCCTGCAGAAAAAGGCAGCCCAGGAGCGGCTGTACGCCCCGCCGGACGTCCTCGAGTTCATCGCTTCCCGGATCGCGAACTCCATCCGAGAGTTGGAGGGTGCGCTCATCCGGGTGACCGCGTTCGCCAGCCTGACCCGCTCGCCGGTGGAGTTGGGGCTGGCCGAGGAGGTCCTGCGCGACTTCATCCCCGACGGCGCCGGGCCGGAGATCACCGCCGACCAGATCATGGTCTCCACCGCCGACTACTTCGGTGTCAGCCTCGAGGACCTGCGTGGGCACTCGCGTTCCCGCGTCCTGGTGAACGCCAGGCAGGTGGCCATGTACCTGTGCCGGGAGTTGACCGACCTGTCGCTGCCGCGGATCGGCCAGGCGTTCGGCGGGCGGGATCACACGACGGTGATGCATGCCGACCGCAAGATCCGGCAGCAGATGGCCGAGCGCCGGTCCCTCTACAACCAGATCGCCGAGCTGACCAACCGGATCAAGCAGAACACCTAGGCGCCCGGGTCCGGTGCGGCCGTCCATACCTTTTCCCCAGTTTTCCACAGGGGGTTATCCACGATCGGTGGATAACCCCCTGGTTCTTTTCGGCCCGTCGTCCACAGGCTGTGGACAACTTCTGGGGAAATCGCTGTGGACCATCACTGACGGTAACCTTTTGTCCACAGCCGGCCGGCACCCTGTGCATCGGCTGTTGAAGGTTCTGGGGACAACGGGCCGGTCCGCCCGGCCACGGATACCCACAGCTGGGGACAGACCCTTGGGACAACCGGTGGATAACTTGTGGATAACCTGGGCAGCCTGTGTGCAGCCGGGCAGCCTGTGGACGGCAACCGGGGTTTCACCCATCCTTCTCCACAGCCTGTCCACCGGTGTCCGGGCCTCTGAGCTGTATGAACGTGAGATGTCCACAGAGTGCACAGGGCCGATGAAGACGACGAGATTTATCTTCTAGACAACGAAACCCAATCATCGGCGTTGGGGATTCTGTGGATGGCCGACCGACCGGGGTCGTCCGGGCACCGGTGGACCCGCGGACGACCCGGGGGTGGCCGCACGCCCGCCAGGGACTGGCCTATCGTTCGGGAGGTCCGTCCGGTGCCGGCGGTATCGTTGCGGCTCTGTCGACCGACGGCAGTATCGTTTCGGTGAGGTCCGCTGTCCGGGACAGTCCGAGCCGCCGAGGACCACGTCAGGGGTCTGGCACCACAGAAGATCATTTGAATGACCCAGAGGCACGGCATGAATGCGGAGGCAAGGCATGAAGTTCCGGGTGGAGCGTGACGCGCTCGCCGACGCGGTGGCGTGGACCGCGAAGAGCCTGCCGAATCGGCCGTCGGTGCCGGTGCTGGCCGGCGCGATGCTCCGGGTGACCGACGGTGCGTTGCAGGTTTCCGGGTTCGACTACGAGGTTTCCAGCCAGGTCACGGTCGATGTCCAGGGCGACGCCGACGGAGCGGCGCTGGTGTCCGGCCGGCTGCTGGCCGAGATCACCAAATCGCTGCCCGCGAAGCCGGTCGACATCGCAGCGGTCGGTGCCCACTTGGAACTGGTCTGCGGCAGTGCCCGGTTCACCCTGCCGACCATGCCGGTCGAGGACTACCCCACGCTGCCGGAGATGCCGGCGAGCGCCGGCACGGTCGACGCCCCGGTCTTCGCCGCCGCGGTCGCCCAGGTCGCCGTGGCCGCCGGTCGGGACGAGACGCTGCCGATGATGACCGGGGTCCGGCTGGAGCTCAACGGTCCGGCACTGGCCATGCTGGCGACCGACCGTTACCGGCTGGCCATCCGCGAGATCGACTGGCAGCCCGGAGATTCCGACATCAGCCTCAACGCCCTGGTTCCGGCCCGGACGCTGGCCGACACCGCGAAGACTCTCGGACCGATCGGCGGTGCGGTCACGATCGCGTTGGCGCAGGGCGGTGCCGGCGAAGGGATGATCGGATTCGCCGGCGGCACCCGACGTACGACGAGCCGACTGCTCGATGGTGCGAACTACCCACCGGTGCGTTCGCTCTTCCCGACCAGCCACAACGCCGAGGCCCGGGTGAGCGTCGCCACCCTGGTCGAGGTGGTTCGCCGGGTCGCGCTCGTCGCCGAGCGCACCACCCCGGTGCTGCTCAGCTTCAACTCGGACGGGTTGGTGGTGGAAGCCGGTAACACCGAGGAGGCGCGGGCCAGCGAGGCCATGGAGGCGACCTTCACCGGCGAGGCGTTGACAATCGGGTTCAACCCGCAGTACCTCATCGACGGGCTGCAGAACCTGCAGTCCGCCACCGCGGTCTTCACCTTCGTGGACGCCTTCAAACCAGCGGTGATCGCACCGGCCGACGATGACGGGCAGATCATCCCCGGTTACCGCTATCTGATCATGCCGATCCGGGTAACCCGCTAGAAAGGATCAGCACCGACCGAGGGGGAACCACCGTGCAACTGGGCATCGTCGGCATGGGCAGGATGGGCGGCAACATGCGTGACCGGCTACGTGACGCCGGTCACGAGGTGACCGGGTACGACCGCGATCCAGCCGTCAGCGACGTCGCCAGCCTGGCCGATCTCGTCGACCGGTTGGCCCCTCCCCGCGCGGTCTGGACGATGGTGCCGGCTACGGTGACGGACACGGTGGTCGAGCAGTTGTGCGAGCTGCTGGGCCCCGACGACCTGGTGATCGACGGCGGCAATGCCAAGTTCACCGACGACGCGCCCCGGGCCGAGCGGCTGGCCCGCCACGGCATCGGCTATCTCGACGTCGGGGTCTCCGGCGGGGTGTGGGGCCGGGCGAACGGCTACGGCCTGATGGTCGGCGGCGACGCGGCCCACGTACAACGGCTGATGCCGATCTTCGAAGCGCTGAAGCCGGCCGGTTCGTACGGTTTCGCGCACGCCGGTCCGGTCGGTGCCGGGCACTACGCCAAGATGGTGCACAACGGCGTCGAGTACGCGCTGATGCACGCCTACGCCGAGGGTTACGAGCTCATGCGGCAGGCCGACCTGATCACCGACGTACCCGGGGTGATCAAGTCCTGGCGGGAAGGCACCGTGGTGCGGTCCTGGCTGCTCGACCTGCTCGACGCCGCGCTGGACGAGGATCCGCAGCTCGCCGCCTTGCGGGGGTACGCCGAAGACACCGGCGAAGGCAGATGGACGGTGGAGGAGGCGATCCGGCTCGGCGTACCCATGAACGTCATCGCCGCGTCACTGTTCGCCCGCTTCACCTCCCGGCAGGAGGACTCGCCGGCGATGAAGGCGGTGGCCGCGCTGCGTAACCAGTTCGGCGGGCACGCCGTCCAGTCGAGCCCCTGACACCGTGTACGTCCGCCGGCTCGAACTGATCAACTTCCGCTCGTACCAGCGGGTCGAGCTGGCCTTCGAACCGGGCGGCAGCGTCCTGGTCGGGCGCAACGGCGTCGGCAAGACCAACCTCATCGAGGCGCTCGGCTACCTGGCCACGCTGGGCAGCCACCGGGTGGCCACCGACGCGCCGCTGGTCCGGGTGGGCGCCGAATCGGCCATCATCCGATGTCTGATCATGCACGACACCCGCGAACTCCTGGTCGAGTTGGAAATTGTGCCCGGTCGGGCCAATCGGGCCCGGCTCGGCCGGGCTCCCGCCCGCCGGGCGCGGGACGTGATCGGCGCGCTGCGCCTGGTGCTGTTCGCGCCCGAGGATCTGGAGATCGTCCGGGGTGATCCGGCGGAACGCCGCCGGTATCTCGACGATCTCCTGGTTACCCGGATGCCGCGGTTCGCAGCGGTACGAGCCGACTACGACCGGGTGGTCAAGCAACGAAACGCACTGCTGCGCAGCGCGTACCTGGCCCGCAAGACCGGCGGTACGCGAGGCGGCGATCTCGGCACGCTCGACGTGTGGGACGCGCATCTGGCCCGGCACGGTGCCGACCTGCTGGCCGGCCGGTTGGCGCTGGTCACCGCCCTGGCACCGCACCTGGCCAAGGCCTACGACGCGGTCGCGGCGGGCAGCGCCCCGGCGGGCATGAGCTACCGCTGTTCGATCGAGCTACCGGACGACGGCATCGGGGCACTGCCGCAGGACGGCACCGGGCCCGCCGAGCCTACGGGCCCGGCCCCGGACCGGCCGGCGCTGGAATCGGCGTTACTCGACGCACTGCGGCAGGCCCGTCGCAACGAAGTCGAACGAGGGGTCACCCTGGTCGGACCACACCGCGATGACCTGCAGCTCAGTCTGGGCAGCCTGCCGGTCAAGGGGTACGCCAGCCACGGCGAGTCGTGGTCCTGCGCGTTGGCGCTGCGGCTGGCCGCGTACGACCTGCTGCGCGCCGAGGGAATCGAACCGGTGCTCGTCCTCGACGACGTATTCGCCGAACTCGACGGCGGGCGGCGGGAGCGTCTCGCCGGACTGGTGTCCGGCGCCGGCCAACTGCTGGTGACCTGCGCGGTCGCCGAGGACGTGCCGCTGCAGTTGCGCGGCACGCGGTTCGAAGTGACCTCGGGGGAGGTGCGCCGTGCCTGACGAACCACGGCAACGCCAGCCGGTTCCGCCTGAGTCGGTCGCCGAGTCGGTCGCCGAGTCGGCCGCTGAGCCGGCTACCGGGGCTGGCGGACCGGCGGCAGCGCCCGGTCCGCAGTTGGCCCGGGCGGTGCTCGACGCGGCCAAGGCCCGCCGGGAAGCTGGCCGCCCCCGCCGCCGTACCCGTGCTGACGAGCGCGATCCCGCGGCGGGCTCGGCGGCCGACGGCGGCCCTGCCGGGTCGGGCACCCGGTCCGGCAGCCGCCGGTTGCGGGGCTACTCCGGGGCCGGCCCGGACCCGCGGGATCCGCAACTGTTCGGTGACGTGCTCGCCCGGCTGGTCAAGGCCCGTGGCTGGCAGCGCCCGGCAGCCGAGGCCACCGTCTTCGGGGCGTGGGAACGGGTGGTCGGGCCGGAGATCGCCAAGCACAGCCGTCCGGTCAAGCTGGAAGATGGCGAGTTGACCGTGGAAGCGGAGTCGACCGCGTGGGCGACGCAGTTGCGGCTGCTTGCCCGGTCCCTGCTGCAGCGCATCGCCAACGAGGTCGGGCACAACGTCGTACACCGGTTGCACATCCACGGCCCGGCCGCACCGTCGTGGTCGAAGGGACCGCGGCGGGTCCGCGGCCGCGGACCACGCGACACGTACGGCTGACCGCACGATGCCCCCGGGCGGTGGACGGGCGTCGAGGCGCGGTCAGGACTCGGCGTCGGCGTAGACCGCGAACCCGCGGTCGGCGCACCGGCGGTAGAAGCGGGACAACACGGCGAGTTCCGATCGGGGGAAACTCCACTGCGGGGCGTCGCCGGCGTCGTCGCGAAGCGCGTCGAGTCTGCTGTCCAGCCAGCGCAGTTGCTGCTCGGCCAGACGGGCATCGGTGAGGGCGTCACGCAACACGGCGGCCACCGTGTCGAAGGTGACGGTCTCGCCGTACCGGTCGTGACCGTCGACGAAACGCTCCAGCCCACCGGCGATCCAGGCACAGCCGTCCGGGTCGATGACCGGATCCTCGTCTTCCTCGGCCGCCTCGGTGGCGTAGAGCACCCCGGTCAGGCCCAGCAGCAGATCGACCAGTTCGGTGTACGCCGTCGCCCGCACGCTGCCGGTCTTGGCGATGTATCCGGCGAGCGCGGCGGTCGGTGCCGCGACGTCGGCCTGCTCGGCCAGGTCACCGAAGTCGACGAACTCGGCCGGTGCGACTGGCTCGTAGTACTCGCCGAGCCGTGGCCACTGCACCGCGACGTTGTCCAACCCCATGGCAAGCGTCACCCTTCTCCAGCCGGTGGCGCGTATCGGGAGTGCACCTGTGCCGCTGCCCGGCGCGCCTGAGCGGTAGCGGCACTGTAGCGGCAACCGGGCTGACGTCTCACCTCAAGGTGCCCCGTCGACCCGTACCCGTCTCCGTGTCCACACCTCGCGCGTGTGGGGGTGGTCGCGGTGGGTGGGGTGCGGCCGGCTACGAACCTCTCAGCCGCTTTACGGGGGTGCCGCGTCCCTGTGATCTCGGCTCGGCACAGTAGGATCGTAGGCAGAGACGAGGGAAACCGCGCGGTGCGACGATCTGGACCGCTGGGGTCATCAGCCGATGGCCGCCGTCGGTCGCGATCGCCGTAGTGCACGGTTTCCAGCCGTTCGTGATCCGTGGACGCACCGCGGCGATCGGCGCGTTTCGCCACCCGTCGGCGATCCACCCGGAATCGGGTTGTCGGCCATGGTGCCGTTGCGCGCTCACCGCTGGACGTCCGCCGAACCCCGCGTCCTGCGCCGCACGGCCAGGTGCGCGAGAAAGTGGCTGAGGGTGGCAGCGCAGAAGAAGCAGGAGTACGGCGCCGAGTCGATCACCGTGCTGGAGGGCCTGGAAGCGGTCCGCAAGCGTCCGGGCATGTACATCGGTTCCACCGGTGAGCGCGGCCTGCACCACCTGGTCTGGGAGGTCGTGGACAACGCGGTCGACGAGGCGCTGGCCGGCTACTGCGACACCATCGAGGTGGTGCTGCTCGGCGACGGCGGCGTGCGGGTCACCGACAACGGTCGCGGATTCCCTGTCGACCTGCACCCCAAGCTCAAGAAGCCGGGTGTCGAGGTCGCGCTGACCGTGCTGCACGCCGGTGGCAAGTTCGACGGCAAGGCGTACGCGGTCTCCGGTGGTCTGCACGGGGTCGGCGTCTCGGTGGTCAACGCCCTGTCCATGCGGATGGAAGTGGAGATCCACAAGGACGGGTACGTCTGGCGGCAGCAGTACACCAACTCCAAGCCCACGCCGTTGGACAAGGGCGAGACGACCAACCGGTCCGGGTCGGCGGTCGCCTTTTGGCCCGACCCGTCGATCTTCGAGACGGTCGAGTTCGCGTTCGAGACGATCTACCGCCGGCTGCAGGAGATGGCCTTCCTCAACCGGGGTCTGACCATCCAGCTCCGCGACGAGCGGGCGGCCGGCGAGGACGGCAAGGCCCGCGAGGTTACTTTTTGCTACAAAGGCGGCATTTCAGATTTTGTCCGACACCTGAATGCTTCGAAGAATCCGATTCACAAAAGCGTCGTCGAGTTCGGCGCTGAGGAAGAGGGCATGTCGGTCGAGATCGCCATGCAGTGGAACGAATCCTACGGAGAGTCGGTCTACACCTTCGCCAACACCATCAACACGCACGAGGGCGGCACCCACGAGGAGGGCTTCCGGGCGGCGTTGACCAGCGTGGTCAACAAGTACGCCACCGACAAGAAGCTGCTCAAGGGCGACGAGAAGCTCTCCGGTGAGGACATCCGGGAAGGGCTGGCCGCGATCATCTCGGTCAAGCTGGCCAACCCGCAGTTCGAGGGGCAGACCAAGACCAAGCTGGGCAACACCCCGGTGAAGAGCTTCGTGCAGCGGGTCTGCAACGAGTGGCTGGTCGACTGGCTGGACCGCAACCCGGCCGAAGGCAAGATGATCATCACGAAGGCCACCCAGGCCGCCCGCGCCCGGATCGCCGCCCAGCAGGCCCGCAAGCTGGCCCGGCGCAAGTCGCTGCTGGAGTCCGGCTCGATGCCCGGCAAGCTGGCCGACTGCCAGTCCACCGACCCGCGTGAGTCGGAGGTCTTCATCGTCGAGGGCGACTCGGCCGGCGGTTCGGCCAAGCAGGGGCGTGATCCGCGGACCCAGGCGATCCTGCCGATCCGGGGCAAGATCCTCAACGTCGAGAAGGCCCGGATCGACCGGGTGCTGAAGAACAACGAGGTCCAGGCGCTGATCACCGCGCTGGGTACCGGCATCCACGACGACTTCGACATCGAGAAGCTGCGCTACCACAAGATCGTGCTGATGGCCGACGCGGACGTGGACGGCCAGCACATCCAGACCCTGCTGCTGACCCTGCTGTTCCGGTTCATGCGTCCGCTGGTGGAACTGGGCCACGTCTACCTGGCCGCCCCTCCGCTGTACAAGATCAAGTGGAACCGGAAGGGCGACGACGCGCAGTACGCCTACTCCGACCGTGAACGTGACGGGTTGATCGCGCTGCGCCAGCAGAAGAAGCCCAACGCCAAGCCGGACGACATCCAGCGGTTCAAAGGTCTGGGTGAGATGAATTACCCCGAGTTGTGGGAGACCACGATGAACCCGGCAACGCGTACGCTCCGCCAGGTGACCCTCGACGACGCCGCAACCGCGGACGAGTTGTTCAGCGTCCTGATGGGTGAGGACGTCGAGGCGCGGCGCTCGTTCATCCAACGCAACGCCAAGGACGTACGGTTCCTGGACATCTAGCGATCACGATCGGGTCGTGGCCCGTAACCTGGGTCGCTCCGATCGAGTTATCCACAGCTTCGCCAGATTCCACAGCCGTTATCCACAGCGATATGACGGTTTCACTCTGATAAGGGTTAACTGTGACGGATACTCCCGAGTCCTTCGACAGCGAGTCGGACAGCGCAGCGGCCGCAGCGGCGGTTGCCCGCCACGACCGCATCGAGCCGGTCGGGCTAGAAGTGGAGATGCAACGCTCGTACCTCGACTACGCGATGAGCGTGATCGTCGGGCGGGCGCTGCCGGACGTGCGGGACGGCCTCAAGCCCGTACACCGCAAGATCCTCTACGCCATGTTCGACTCGGGCTACCGGCCGGACCGGGGCTACGTCAAGTGCTCCCGGGTCGTCGGCGACGTGATGGGTCAGTTCCACCCGCACGGCGACTCGGCCATCTACGACGCGTTGGTCCGGATGGCCCAGCCCTGGTCGCTGCGCTACCCGTTGGTCGACGGAAACGGCAACTTCGGCTCCCCGGGCAACGACCCGGCTGCCGCGATGCGCTACACCGAGTGCAAGCTCGACCCGCTGGCCATGGAGATGCTGCGGGACATCGACGAGGACACCGTCGACTTCCAGGACAACTACGACGGCCGGGCCAAGGAGCCGGTGATCCTGCCGGCGCGGATCCCCAACCTGCTGATCAACGGGTCCGAGGGCATCGCGGTCGGGATGGCGACCAAGATCCCTCCGCACAACCTGCGGGAGATCGCCGGCGCGGTGCAGTGGTGCCTGGAGCATCCGGACACCGACGAGGCCACCACCCTCGACGCGCTGATCGAGATCGTCAAGGGGCCGGACTTCCCGACCGCCGGACTGATCGTCGGCACCACCCCGATCCTGGAGGCGTACCGCACCGGGCGCGGCTCGATCCGGATGCGGGCGGTGGTCGAGGTCGAAGAGGACAAGAAGGGTCGGACCTCGCTCGTCGTCACCGAGTTGCCGTACCAGGTCAACCCGGACAACCTCGCCGAACGGGTCGCCGAGCTGATCAAGGAGGGCAAGCTCGCCGGGATCGCCGACATCCGCGACGAGTCCTCCGGACGTACCGGCATGCGGCTGGTGCTCGTGCTCAAGCGCGACGCGGTCGCCAAGGTGGTGCTGAACAACCTCTACAAGCACACCCAGCTGCAGGAGACCTTCGGCGCCAACATGCTGGCGCTGGTCGACGGGGTGCCGCGCACACTCAACCTGGCGCAGTTCATCCGCTACTACGTCGAGCACCAGATCGACGTGATCCGGCGGCGGACCGCGTACCGGTTGCGCAAGGCCGAGGAACGCGCGCACATCCTGCGCGGCCTGGTCAAGGCGCTGGACATGCTCGACGAGGTGATCGCCCTGATCCGACGCTCCCCGACGGTGGAGGACTCCCGCCAGGGCCTGATGCAGTTGCTCGACGTCGACGAGATCCAGGCCACCGCGATCCTGGACATGCAGCTGCGCCGACTGGCCGCGCTGGAGCGTCAGAAGATCATCGACGAGCTCGCCAAGATCGAGCTGGAGATCATCGACCTGAAGGACATCCTGGCCAAGCCGGAACGGCAGCGGCGAATCGTCTCCGAGGAGCTGGGCGAGATCGTTGCCAAGTGGGGCGACGAGCGTCGGACCAAGATCATGCCGTTCGACGGCGAGGTCTCGATGGAGGATCTCATCGCCCGCGAGGACGTCGTGGTCACCATCACCCGCACCGGGTACGCCAAGCGGACCAAGGTCGACCTCTACCGTTCGCAGCGGCGCGGCGGCAAGGGTGTCAGTGGGGCGACGCTGCGCCAGGATGACATCGTCAGCCACTTCTTCATCGCATCCACCCATGACTGGATGCTGTTCTTCACCAACAAAGGTCGGGTATATCGGGCCAAGGCGTACGAACTACCCGAAGCGTCGCGTACCGCTCGTGGTCAACACGTCGCGAACCTGCTCGCGTTCCAGCCGGACGAACACATCGCCCAGGTGATCCGGATCCCGAACTACCAGGTAGCTCCCTACCTGGTGCTGGCGACCCGTAATGGCCTGGTCAAAAAGACCAAACTGGAAGAGTTCGACTCCAACCGGTCGGGCGGCATCATCGGTATCAACCTGCGCGACGCGGACGAGTTGGTCGGTGCGGCGCTCGCCTCGGCCACCGACGACCTGTTGCTGGTGTCGAAGAACGCCCAGGCCATCCGGTTCAACGCGACGGACGAGGCACTGCGGCCGATGGGGCGGGCAACGTCCGGGGTGATCGGCATGCGGTTCACCGACACCGACGAGCTGCTGGCCATGGCGGTCGTCCGGGAGGGTATGGACCTGGATGTTTTGGTGGCCACCAACGGGGGGTACGCGAAGCGGACTCCGATCGAGGAGTATCCGGTCCAGGGCCGGGGAGGCAAGGGCGTGCTCACTGCGAAAATCACCGAGCGCCGGGGTGGCCTGGTCGGTGCGGTGGTCATCAGTCCGGTCGACGAACTGTTCGCGATCACGAGCAACGGTGGCGTGATCCGGACTCCGGTGAAGCCTGTACGACGTACGAGGGATCGGAACACAATGGGGGTCAAGCTCATGGACCTCCCAGACGGCGTAACTATCGTGGCCATTGCTCGCAATGCCGACGAGCCTGACGAACAGGACTAGTTGATGACCGAGACCCAGGCGAAGTCGGGGTCCACGGAGGCCTCGGCAACGTCGGCCGACGAGGAGTCCGCCGCCGCAGCAACGGCCACCGGCCGGGCTGCTGTCGGCCGGGCGAGCGTCCCCGCTGACTCGCCGTCGCGGAAGTTCACCCGGGCCCCCGGGATGCCGCCACCGCCGGACGGCCCGTCGGACGACGCGGCCGGTGCTGACGGTTCCACCGATTCCGCGACCCGCCCCGGTGGGCCCGCCGGATCCTCAGCTGGCGGCGCTGCCGCCTCGTCAGGAAGGCCGGTCCCGCCCGTGACCTCAGCACCACCAGTTCCATCGGCTCCACCGGCCAGCTCTGGAAGCGGCTTCTCCGGTGGAGCCCTCGGGGCGACGGCGGCCAGCGGTGTCGGTGTCGGTTCCCGACCGGGTAGCGGTCTTGGCCCGGCCCAGCCCGGAGCCACCGGCCGTGGTGGCCTCGGCGCACCGACCGTACGGACGATCGGGGTCGGCGCCGCGGGTGCCGCCGCGGTGGGCGCGGCCCGGGTCGGCGACGGGGCCCGAACTTCCCGACCTGGCGTCAGCTCGGCGGCGTCCCGCGGACCACGACGAGCCCGGCTGAATCTCAAGCGGATCGACCCATGGTCGGTGATGAAGTTCTCGTTCGCGGTCTCCCTGGTGCTGTTCATCGTGGTGATCGTTGCGACGTCCGTGCTCTACCTGGCGCTGGACGCGATGGGCGTGTTCCAGAGCGTCAACGCCAGTCTGAGCGACCTGATCAGCGCCGGCGCCGATGGACCGTCGTTCCGGATCACCGCGCGTGGGGTGATCGGCACGGCGGCCCTGTTCGGACTGGTCAACGTGGTGCTCTACACGGCGCTGGCGACGCTGAGCGCATTCATCTACAACGTGTGCGCCGACCTGGTCGGCGGTGTCGAACTGACGCTCGCCGAGCGGGACTGACGACCATCGTCGAGGCAAGCCGACGCGGACGCGGCCGGGCCGTCGATACCCGATGGCCCCGACCGTCCACGATCCGGTAACCTCCGTGGGTCGCCACGGTTTGCCCGGTGGACCGCTGCCTCGCCCAGATTTGGGCGGGACACTGCGGTGCGGTAACCTTGCTCGTCGCGTACGGGGCTATAGCTCAGTCGGTTAGAGCGCAGAGCTGATAACTCTGAGGTCGCTGGTTCGATTCCAGCTAGCCCCACTCCACGACAGTCTAGGGTGAGGGGGTCCGGCCCCATGGTCAAGAAACTCCTGATCATTGCCGGTGTCATCGGGGTAGCCGCATTGATCGCCAAGAAAGTCAAGGAAACCAGCGACGAGCGGGCACTGTGGCATGAAGCCACGACCTCTCCCGATCTTCGCTGACCTGGCACCGGCGTCGCCCTCCGCCAGACAGGTGACGCCGAGTTAGCTCCGGGGCCGTAGCTCAACTGGCAGAGCACTGCCTTTGCAAGGCAGGGGTTAGGGGTTCAAGTCCCCTCGGCTCCACCCAAGGCTCTTGGACCGTGACGGTGTGACATCGGCTGTGGATGGCGTTCGCCAACCCGGGTGAGACAGCACCGACGAGTTGCACATCAAGTCAAGATGGCTGTTGCCCGTCGCCGATCGGCGACGGGCAACAGCCATCTGTAGCAGGGACTGACTGGTCAGCGACGCGGGCCTGAATAGCGGCGTCGCTGGGTGAGATGCACGACGAGAACCCCGCCGGCGATCAGGGCGAGCCCAACGAACAGGACACTCATCGTGTTCGCACCGGTGAGCGCCAGTGGCGCATCAGCGTCCGCCGAGTCGTCGGTGTCGGCGAGGTTGTCCGTCGCGGGGGCATTGAGGCCGCCCGTGTCCGGGGTCTCGGTCTCGGTCGGGATCGGATCAGCGCTCGGACTCGGCTGCGCGGATTCGGTTGGCTCGGTCACGATCGGAGCCGGGGTCGGCGCCTGGTCGTCCTCGTCCTGCTCGGCGGGCGCTTCGGGAGTGCCGTCGTCTTCTGGAGCGGTCGGGGAGGCTTCCGGACTTTCCGGTGCCGGCTCCTCGCTCGGAGACTCTTCCGGCTGTTCCTCGTCGGGATCCTGCTCCGCCGGATCTTCTCCCTCCTGCGGATCTTGCGGGGCCGGGCTTTCTTGCGGGTCCTCCTGGCCCGGTGCTTCTTCGCCCGGGGTGTCGTCGTCTTCACCCTCGCCAGGACCTGGCTCCTCTCCGGGCTGCTCCTCCGGCTGGCCGTCGCCGGCTCCCCCGACTTGGATGCGGACCGCGTCGATCGCCGGCGTCTGGTTGGCCCGCTGCATCATCGGGATCCGGTGTGAGCCGTCACCAGCCCACGACGCGCATTGGGCGATACCCTCCTGCGGCAGGCCCGACACCTGGATGGTCACGATGTCCGGCTCGGCCCCACCACCACCATCCTCGGTTGCGACGAAGAACGCAGGCACCGGCTCCGGGTCAAGTGCCTCGGTCGTGCTGGTCAGCATTCGGCACGCGGTGTGGAAATGTCCACGGGTGAGTCCCTCGGGGGTGAGGAGGGCCGACTCGACGTAGTAGCCACCCTGCGCAGCTGGCAGGAACCGGTCCCGGACCAGGTTGCGGGTGCTCACCCGCAACTGGAACGGCTCGCCGACGCCCACCGACTCCGGTGCCTCGGTGATGAGCAGTGTCGGGTTCTGGTCGGCGTCGCCGACCTCCCCGAACGCGGTCGACACGCACTGGCCGCCCTCCTGGAAGCCAGTGTGGTCGGGCAGATCGCTGTTCTCGCAACTGTTGCCGAGTACGTCGAGTCCGTTGATCTGTTCGGGACGGTCGCGGTCCGTCCCGGCGCTGGATATCTGGCTGACGGCGATCAGGACACCGAACGCGGCGAGGGTGGCTGCTGCGATGACCGCGCGGCGTGCTCGACCGCCCGCTCCTGATGTGGTCGCGCGTCTGTGAGCCGACCGTCCCATGTGATTACCTTCCGAACGCTCGCCGTGCTGGTCACTTGCATTTGGCTCGGGGATCAGCAATCGTTTTGTACGCTGCTGGAGGCCTGCTCGGGCCCTACGTTCACGTTAGGGATCGGTTCAATGCAGAATCAACTTCAGGGCGAGAAATGATGAATTCTTGAGCTGGCAATAAAGAAAACTTATGGTGCCGGCATTGAACTGTCCGCATCAGCCGTTCGGCTGATGCGGGGCGGCCCCGAGCCGGCCCCGGGCGAGGCATCGCCGCCAGCTCGGCACGGCACCTCAGCAGATGCTCAGTCGACCAGGAGCTTCTTCTGCACCTTGCCCATCGCGTTGCGGGGCAGCTGGCCCACGATACGGACCTGTCGGGGGCGCTTGTGGACGGAAAGCTGGGTGGCGACAAAGTCGATCAACTGCTCGGGTGTGACTCCCTCGGCGACCACGAACGCCACCACCCGCTGGCCCAGATCCGGGTCGGGCAGGCCGACCACGGCCGCCTCACGTACGGCCGGGTGCGCGAGTAGCGCGTTCTCTACCTCACCTGCCCCGATCCGATAGCCACCGCTCTTGATGAGATCGGTGGAGGCGCGCCCCACGATGCGGTGCCAGCCGTCGGTGCCGACGGTGGCGACGTCCCCGGTCCGGAACCAACCGTCAGCGGTGAAGTCCCGCCGGCCTGCCGCGCCGAGATAACCGTCGAACACCATCGGGCCGCGTACCTGTAGCCCGCCGACGCTCTCGCCGTCAGGCCGTAGCGCCTGCCCCTCGTCATCGACGATGCGGGTCTCGACGCCCGGCAGTGGCGTACCCACCCATCCCGGACGGCGTTCGCCGTCCGCCCGGCTGCTTACTGTGATCAAGGTCTCGGTCATCCCGTACCGCTCGACCGGCCGCAGGCCGGTCAGGTCGGTCAGCTCCTGAAAGACCGATGCGGGTAGCGGCGCGCTGCCGGAGACGAGCAGTCTGGCCCCGCGGAGTGCCCGGGCCGCAGACCGGTCTGCGCAGACGCGTGACCAGACGGTCGGTACGCCGAAGTAGAGGGTGCCGCCGGTGGCTGCGGCATACGCACCGGGCGTCGGCCTGCCGGTGTGTACCAGCCTGCTGCCGATGCGCAGGGCGCCGAGCACACCGAGCACCAGTCCATGCACGTGGAACAGGGGTAGTCCGTGCACCAACGTGTCGTCGGCCGTCCACGCCCACGCTTGCGCGAGCGCGTCCAGGTCTGCGGCGATGGCGTCGTGAGTGACCGGTACGCCCTTTGGCGCCCCGGTGGTGCCGCTGGTGTAGAGGATCAGGGCGGTGGCCCCGCCGCCGGGTTCCGGACCGGCCGGCGGGTCTCCGCGCCGGGCCAGATCAACCGGTACGACCGGGAGCTGCGGCCGGTCCGGGGCGGATGGACCGTGCGGGTCGAGCACCAGCTCGGCTGCGGAATCGCGCAGGATGTGACCGCGTTCGACTGGCCCGGCATCGGCGGGCACCGGTACGACCGGTGTACCGGCCAGCAGGCAACCGGTCACCGCGACGATGGTCTCCAACGTCGCCGTGGCGACGATCGCGACGGCTTCTGCCCCGGCGACGTCGCCGGCCACCGCGCCTGCGGCGGCAACGAGCTGGGCCCGGGACAGCGACCGACCGGCAACGGTCACCGCTGCCGATAGGTCATCCGGCCGGCTGGCTTGTCCGAAGGCGGCAGCAGACGCTGGCCGGGCACCGGTGTCGGTGTCGCGACGGGTCTCGGCCAGCGAGGTGAGTAGCAGCGCCATGCCGCCATTGTGGCGGGGGCTCGGACCAGCCGACTCGCCACCTCCGGACCGGCGCATCCGTCGCAGGACCGCCACCCGCCGATCCGGTGCGGCTGCCATCGTGACCGTCGTCGCGGTACGACCGGTTGGCCGGGCTGTATTCGACCGGACCGGGGTGGCAAACTGCGCACCGTGATTTCGATTGCGGAGCTGGTACGGCGGGCAGGCGACGCGGAGGTTCTGCCGCTGATCACCGTTTCGGAGTTCTTCGACGGTAACGACGAAGAAGAGTCCATCGCCGCCAACCAGTGGGAGTACGGTCGACCGCCGCTGGCCGAGCTCGCGGAGCGGTTCCGGGAGATCGAGCAGCGTGACGACGTCGCCTGGGTACGGGTGCAGTTGCATCCGGAGACGCTGGAGACCGACGAGTTGACCGGCGAGGCAGTCGCCATCTGCACCTCGGCCGATGAGGCGATCTGCGAGTCGTGGGTCGACGGGCTGGACTCGAGTGGGATCACAAGTGGGCTGATCGATGAGTACGTCGACGTCCCTGCGGTCCCGAACGGTATGTCGATCTGGTCGGTGACCTGGGACTGAATCGCAGCCGCCGGGAGCACGGCAACGGAACAGCGGCGGCCACCACCACCACCGGCGAGCACGAGACGCTGACGTACCCGCTCGCCAGATCCCCGCGCCACGGCCGCCCACTCTCTGCCATCGACGGTCATCGACTCGTGGATGGGGTGAAAGTATTCTTGCCAGTACAGGAGAATGCTAGTCCGAAGCGGCTCGCGTACCGCCAGGGGTCGTCGTCGGTAGCGACAATGGACGGGTGAGAATCGTCCATTGTCGTGCGGCGGCCCGAGCGATCGGTCGGGCGGACCGCAGCCGGGCGGTGCGCTTGTTGCTCCGGCCGCGATTCATCTCGGGCGTCTGCCGGCGGCGCCCGCCGCTGGCCTGGCAGATCTGGGCTGCGGACCGCGGCGGCCGCCTGATCTGGCGCTCGCCGGATGCGTTCTGCCTGCTGCGACCGCCGGCCGGACCGATCTCCAACCGGCCAGGGCGGCTGGCCGGTTGGATCGTCGAATACTGGCCGGCGGGGGTAGCCGCTACGGCCAGCGCGGCATCCCTGACCGCCGCCGCCGTCGTCAGTACGGCGCTGCGCCACGTGAGCTGGTCCGTCACGGCCGTGCTGGCGCTTATCCTCGCCGCGCTGCTCGTGTACATGCTGTTCATGGTCGTCTACATGACTCGCGAGGCGGTGGCGTTCGTCCGGGGGTTCGGCCACCGGCGCCACATCGACCGCGTGTTGGACCAGCACTGGTCGGTCGAGTTACTGCACGTCGCAGACTGGAGGCAGACGGGACCGTTGATGGCCGCCGCTGAACGGGTCGCGTCCGGTGACGCGGTGCTGGTCGACCTCCGGCGGATCAGTACCGCCGCCGCCCAGCAGGCGCTGGCGGACCACCCGTACGCACATCGGGCCGGTCCTGGTGAACCGGCCGTCGTGGTGTTCGGTGAGCACGCCCGCCTCGCCGATCCTCGGACCCGGCGGATCTCCATGGTTCCCGGCCTGCTGCTGCTCGTCTTCGTGGCAACCCTCGGCCTGTTCTGGTCGGCGGACGCCATTGTCGAGACAGAACGGGCACTCTGCCCGGATGGCTGTGCCGACCGGCCGAACACGTTGCCCAACGCGCTCTACTGGCTGACCAGCCACTTGTTGCCGTTCTCGCCGGACGGGATCGAGGCGAAGTCCTGGCAGACGCGGATCCTCGGGATCTGCTGGAGCCTGTTCAGCCTGCTTGTCCTGGTGACCGGGATCAACCTGATGTTTCAACGTGCGGTGAGTAGCAACGAGACGGCCGGTGTCGACTTGGTGGCGAGCTTCAACACCGACCGCGACGCTGTGGACCGTGCGATGGGGGACCGTGCGATGGGGGACCGTGCGATCGGGGGACTGTGCCGCGAGGATCGTGGGGTCGAGGACCGCACTGCGGCTAGGCCGGGGAAGCTCCCGTCCTCGGCATGGTTCGCGGCCGGCCTAGCAGCCGGGGCGGCAATCACCGCGACAGTGGTCCGGTGTTGCGCCGTGACAGCCGAGCCGATCAAGCCGGACGGCGCGGACGGGTCGTAACGGATCTGATGAAGGGGGTGCGGTACCGTGACGCCCACCCGGTGCCCTGGCAGCAGCTGACCTAGCTGCAGGCCCAGGTCCGCGGCTACGTCGCGGGGATCGGGCTGGTCGACCAGAACGAATCCGTTCCAGTCATGTCGAACAGGAGCTGTCGACCGGCTGACCGAAACCTGTCAGGGGCCAGCCACATTTTAAGCAGCATTGACAGATGTTTATTTCAACTGTATTTCGCGATGCTTCGGATAAAAACGACACACTTTCCCTGTTGATCTGTCGAAGCGCCTGACAATCTGGTCAACCTGGCGAACGGGACGTTGAATCTGCCCAGGTGAAAGGATGCTTGGCGGTTGTGTCGGTGATCAGTCATTTAAATGCCATTGTGATCAATGGAGATGTGTAAATACGCTGGCGACCGGCCCAGATGGGGCACCGAGACAAGGGAGGTTGTCTTGAAGTCCACCCTGCGCTGGTCAACAATGGCCGGCCTGGCACTCGCGCTGGTGGTCACCGGCGCGCCAGCTGCCGAAGCGGCGCCGTCGACCTACGAGCGCAACGGCAACACGTACACCGTCGCCCGCACCAGCGACGGACGGGCGATCACCAGCGAGAAGATCGCCAAGGAGGTGACCGAGTTCTGGACGGCGGAGCGGATGGCATCGGCCGTCGACCTGACCTTCGCCGGCTCGGCACAGGCCACCGAGACGCCGAGCCGGGCCGCGCGCCCGGACGGACCGGCGGGCGCGGTCGCGCCGGTGAAGCCGAGCATCGACAGCGGTGACGACGTCGGGATCCTGCTGAACGAGTCGCTGGCCGTCGGCAAGGTCTACTTCACCACCCCCACCGGCGGCACCGCCTCCTGCTCGGCCAGCACCGTCGCCAGCGGCAAGCGGCGGCTGGTGATGACCGCAGGTCACTGCGTGCACCAGGGCCCCGGCGGTCAGTGGTACAGCAACTGGCAGTTCGTGCCCCGCTACCGCAACGGTTCGCGGCCGTTCGGCACGTTCGTGGCGTCCAGCCTCAACACCCGCACCGCGTGGATCAACAGCGGCAGCTACGCCGAGGACATGGGCATCGCCATCATGGCCAACGGCGGCTCGTACGGGCTGAAGGTCGTCGACACGGTCGGCGGTCACGGCATGCGCTGGAACTGGGGTTACGGCGTCGCGACGACAGCCCTCGGCTACCCGTCCAACCTGGGCGGTGGCGAGAGCCAGTACTACTGCCAGAGCAGCACCTGGAACCCCGGCGGTCAGCAGATCCGGATGTACTGCAACATGACCTACGGCTCCAGCGGCGGACCCTGGCTGCAGGAGTACAACGACCAGACCGGCTACGGGTACATCAACAGCGTCGTGAGCCACGGTGACAACCCGGGCAATGGCCAATTCGACGGGCCGTACTTCGACAACGACATCAAGAGCCTGTACGACTTCGCTGAGGGTCTGTCCCCGGCGTGACGTCCAGTGGTGCCGGGGGTCCCAGTTTCCGGCTGGGGCGCCCGGCCCGTAGGCACCAAAAGTAGGCCGAGAACCCGTTCGTTGTGAGCGCCATCCACGTTACGCGATAATTTCGCGAGGATGGCGATCACAACGATCTAGATCAGTCGGGCTGATTCAGCGACAGCGGTAGGCACGGAGCTTATCGCCGTTCCGCGTCCGCCAGTACGGTCCAGGCTCCCAGCCGAGCCGCTCGTAGAACCCGGTCGCTCCGGCCGGCCCGACCGGGGTGACCAGCTCGGCCTCTGCCGCCCCGGCCCGCCGGGCATCTCCGACGAAGCGGCGTACGAGTTCCGCCCCGATCTTGCTGCCTCGCCACTGCGGCTGCACGGCCAACGCGACGATCACCGCCACCTGCGGGGCGTCGGCAGTCCCGTCCGGTGCGGGCTGGCCCGACCGGCGTTGCGTGATCTGGCGTACCCAGGGCAGGGCCCGGGCTGGTCGGTGTGCGGTGCCAACGATGGACACCATGACTGACGAGTACCCGTCGTGGGAGTGGCCATGCTGCGGGTGTCCGCCAGGCCGAGGAGGTCGTACCCGCCGGCACTGGACTGAGTCCCACATCAGCCGTCATCCCGGTCTTGTCCGCACAACAGTGTCAATGCCCGGTTCCGGGGACATCGCCTACTTCGTCGCCTAGATCAACAGAGTTGTTGTTTGTGGCAGGCGCGTGGCAAATATTTGCCCCTGCGTACAGCGTCGATTCTCAGGGGATACCTCCGTGCCTAGACCAAAGGTCCGCGCATAGCCGCCCGTGGTCACTGGATGTATTTACATGCTTGCGCACCGATCGGGGTGCTGTTAGCCTCTGATCACGGCTATCGAGGGCCGGTCAGTGGATTTCAGCACGGTGCGTAATGCCTAGCCAAGACAGTCCTAATCAACGATCCTGGACATTGATGTCATCCATGTGGTCAAAGCGATGAGCGCTGAATCTGCCGCAGATCGTACGCCCGCCCAAGAGGGTCGCAAGAGCCGTGACTTCCGGCTCTACTGGATTGCCGGAGCGATCGACCAGCTGGGCTCGCAAACATCGGGCATCGTATTTCCGCTGGTGACCTTGGCGGTCACCAACTCACCGGCAGCGGCCGGTCTGGTCGGGGCGTCGGCGCTGGCTGGCAGGCTCATTGCCGCTCCAGCCGCTGGGGTACTCGCCGACCGGCTACCGCGCAAGCGGATGATGGTCACCTCCCTAGTAATCGCTGCCATCGCGATGGCTGTGGTACTGGTAGCGGTAGCGTCGGGCACGGCCACCCTCGCCGTGCTGGCTGGTGCGGCCTTCGTCGAAGGGCTCGCCCAGAGCGGCTATGAGTCAGCTGGTGCCGGATCCATCCGTCGGGTCTTGCCGGCCGACGACAAGAAGGCGCTTTCCCGGCTGGAGGCCCGCAATCACGCCGTACAAATAGCCGGGCCGCTGATCGGCGGTGCCCTATACCAGCTGGGCCGTTGGGTGCCGTTCCTGGTTGATGTGACCTCCTACCTCTTGGCTGCCTGTTTTCTTTCGGCTATCCGCACCGACCTCACCCCGGAGCGTACGGAACGGACGTCTTTCCTCGCAGACTTGCGGAACGGTCTACGTTTCGTCTGGCAGCAACCGTTCTTGCGCTTCGTAACCATCTGGGCCGCCGGCATCAACTTCACCTTCGGGGCCCTCATCTACTACGCCATCCTGACCGCCGGTCGGCAGGGCGCACCGGCGGCGTCGATCGGTCTGATCCTCACCCTCGCCAGCGTCGGCGGTCTGGCCGGTGCGCTCGCCGCACCGGCGATCTTCAGCAAGGTTCGCCCGATGACCGTGATCGTGGTCGCCTCCTGGGCGATGGTCGCCCTGGTCGTGGCCATGTCCCAGGCCCGGCAGACCTGGACGTACGGGCTGCTGTTCGGCCTCGTGTTCCTACTCAGCCCGCTGCTCGGGGTGATCTTCCAGTCTCGGGTCATCGCGCTGACCCCGGACGAATTGCAGGGGCGGGTGGGCACGGTGATGGGCACCAGCGGAGAGATCCTGCAGACTCCCGCGCCGCTGATCGCCGGCCTGCTCGTCGCTTGGTACAGCCCGACCGCGGTGGCGCTGATCTTCGCTGCGGCGCTCGCCCTGCTGGCCGCCTACACCACCGCCAACCTGCGTCAACTGCGCGCCGGCACCGGCGCCCCGGAAACCGATGACGTGCCGGGCGGCAAAGAAGACCTGCCAGGCGGCAAAGACGTGCCAGAGGCCCAGGAGGTGTCCGGATGAGCCACGGCTACCGGCTGTTCTACCCGGCGTTGCCAGTGGTGGCCGAGCACGCCGCCCACCGTGTCGTCTATGTCGGTGACGCCGACGGCCGCTGCCAGATTCTTGCCTGGGACCGGCATTCGGGATCGGTCTCGCAGATCACCTCGCGCCCGACCGGCACGATCCGGGCGGCGTTGGACCCGGCCGGCGACACCGTGTGGTGGTTCGACGACGACCTCGCCGGGGTGGGGGTCTGGCGTACCTGCGATTTCCCGTCCGGACCGGCGCCGGCTGGGCGGTCCGATCCGGCTGGGTGGTCCGATCCGGCGCTGCCCGGGGTGGCCGCCGCCCGGCACGGCGGCATCGCGATGGCCGACGACGGCACCGCCCTGGTCGGGCTCGCCGACGACGACGGGCTCACCCTGCACCGGCGTGATCCGGACGAACGTGCTCGCGAACTCGCCCGGATCCCCGGGTACGCCTACCTGATCGACCTGGACCACACCGGCCGATTCGCGGCGATCGGCACCGATGCTGCCGCTACCGATGCGGTGACCGTCGTCGACGCCGACGGGGCGATCGTCGGCCGGGTGGCGGGCCGGACCGACCGGCGGGTGTGGGGACTCGGCTTCGCTCCGACCGGTGCACAGCCCCGGCTGCTGCTCGTCGTCGAGCAGGACGGGCTCTTCTTTCCCGCCACCTGGACCGCCGAGGTAGGCGTGCAGACGCACGACTGGTGCCGGTTCGACACCGAGATCACCGCGAGCTGGTACCCGGACGGCCGGCGGGTGCTGATCCGCCACGACCGGTACGCGCAGAGCCTGCTGCACGAGGTCGATCTCGATCGCCGTAGCCGGGTGGTGCTCTCGACCGTGCCCGGCAGCGTGCTCGATGCCGCGGTCTGGCCCGACGGCGACGTCGTCTACATCTGGACCGACTCACTCACGCCGCCGCAACTGCGGTCCACCGCCGACGTACGGCTGCCGGAGTACCAGGCCGAACGCGTGGTCCCGGATGCCGATCGCGACCCCGCCGGGCAGCAACCGGCCGGGCAGCAACCGGCCGGGCAACAACCGGCCGCCCGGCCGGCTGCCGGCGGGGTCGAGCAGGCGACCGTGGACGACTGCGAGCGCCGGGAACTGTGGGTGCCGGGTCCCGGCGGCCCGATTCACGCCCTGTTGGCCAGCCCGCTCGACGGGCGGCGTACTCACCCGGCGGTCTTCCTCGTCCACGGCGGGCCGTCGCAGCACGCCCGGGACGCCTACGACCCGCTGGTCGAGGTGCTGGTCAGCACCGGCTGCGCGGTGGTACGGGTCAACTACCGGGGATCCAGCGGCTACGGCTCGGCCTGGCGCAACGATTTCGGCGCCGGGGTCGGGTTGACCCAGCTGGAGGATCTCGCGGCGGTCCGGGAGCACCTGGTCGTCGACGGCACGATCGAGGCCGGCCGGGTCGCGTTGTGGGGCACCTCCTGGGGCGGCTACCTGACGCTGCTCGCGCTCGGCGTGCAGCCGAAGCTGTGGCGCCTCGGCGTGGCGATCAGCCCGATCGCCGACTATCCGGCGGCGTTCGAGGCGGCCACCCCGGCGGTGCGGGCGCTCGATGTGAAGCTCTTCGGCGGCACCCCGGACCAGGTACCGCAGCGGTACGCCGAGTCGTCCCCGATCAGCTACGTCGACCAGGTGCGCGCACCGGTGCTGCTGGCCGTCGCCACGGACGACGTGCGCTGCCCACCGGAGCCGGTCGAGCGGTACGCCACCCTGCTCGGCACCCGGCGGGTCCCGTACCAGTTGGTCCGTCGCCGCGCCGGACACGAGGACTTCGACGCCCGTAGCCATCTGGCGCTGATGCAGACCGTGCTGCTGTTCATGCAGCGGCATTTCGACGGCGTGCAGGAGGAGGCCACCGCGGTCGCGCTCGCCATGGCGCGCCCGGCCGGCTGACCGATCCACTTCCCGCACGCGGCCCGGTACGACCCCCGATGTCGGAGAGGAGGTGAACGGCATGCGGAAGAACGTTGTCGAGAACGACCCGATCAACGGCAACCGCGACCAGCTTCGCAGCGCGAACGTCACGGTCACGGTCTCGGTCAAGGTCAGGTTCTGATCCGGCCGTACGGGGTGGAGGCGCCCGGTCCCGCCGCGCCGCGGCGCCATCCGGACGCCTCCGCCCTGACCCACCCAACCCGACCCCGCGGAAGGGAAAGCTGACGTGCGGATCCTGCTGGTCAACATGCCATGGACGTCCATCGACGTGCCGTCGCTGGCACTCGGAATCCTTACCAACAGCGTCCGCCAGAAGATGCCGGACGCGCAGGTCGAGGTGATCCACGCCAACCTCGACTTCGTCGACTGGGTGGTCGAGCGGACCGACTTCGGGCTCACCGACTACTACTACTATTCGCTGTACACCTACTTCTCCGGCTGCGGCGACTGGGTCTTCTCCTCCGCGCTGTACGACGACCCGCAGTGGCGGGTCGACGAGTTCATCCGACGTGTGCAGGGCCAGATGTCCGAACGCGACCTCGACCGCAACCTGAAACTGCACCGGATGGTGCCGGAGTTCGTCGACGAACTCGCCGCTCGGATCGTCGAACGGGCGCCCGACGTGGTCGGCTTCACCTCGACGTTTCAGCAGAACACGGCGGCGTTGGCCACGGCCAAGGCGGTCAAGCGGCTCGATCCGCGGATCCGTACCGCGTTCGGCGGGGCCAACTGCGACGGCGAGCAGGGCGCGGCGCTGCACCGCAACTTCTCGTTCATGGACTTCGTGGTCCGCGGCGAAGGCGAGGTCGCCTTTCCCGCGTTGCTCACCGTGCTGGCCGGCGAGCAGGCTTGCGGCCAGCCGGCCGGCGCCGACGAATTCGCCCGGATCGAGGGTCTGTGCTGGGCGGGACCGGATGGCCGGCATGTCGCCAACCCGATCAGCACCACCCCGCTGCCGCCGGCCGAGATCGTCAGCCCGGACTACACCGGCTACTTCGAGCGACTGGCCGCCTCGAAGGCCCGCAACTGGGTCGAGCCACGCCTCGTCGTCGAGGGCGCCCGGGGCTGCTGGTGGGGGGAGAAACACCACTGCACGTTCTGCGGGCTCAACGGCTCCTTCATGCAGTTCCGCAGCAAGCACCCGGGCAAGTTCTACGACGAGATCATCGGGCTCGCCGAGCGCCACCAGGTGCTCGACATGTTCGTCGTCGACAACATCCTCGACATGAGCTACGTGACGTCGCTGCTGCCCCGGCTGGCCGAGTCCGACTACGACCTGCGCCTGCAGTACGAGATCAAGTCGAACATGCGTGGCCCGCAGGTGCAGGCCCTGGCCGACGCCGGGCTGGTCAGCGTGCAACCCGGCATCGAGAACCTGAGCAGCCGGGTGCTCAAGATCATGGACAAGGGGGTGACCGGCTGCCTCAACGTCCGCATGCTGCGCGACGCCGAGACCAGTGGGATCACCATCGCCTGGAACTACCTGTACGGCTTCCCGGGCGAGAACGACGCGGACTACCAGGCGGTCATCGACCAGATGCCGGCACTGCACCATCTCTGCCCGGCCGACGGCAGCACCCGGATCGCCATCGAGCGGTTCAGCCCGTACTTCGTCCGGCCCGACCTGGGCTTCACCGACCTGCGCCCGGCCGCCCAGTACCTGCTGATCTACGATCTGCCGGAATCGGAGCTGATGGACCTCGCCTACATCTTCGACACCCCGACGCAGGGCATCGGCGAGGATCTCGCCGAGCGGCTGGACCGGACGGTCACCGAGTGGCAGCACGAGTACGCCCGCAGTCGGCTCACCCACCATGACCTCGGTACCGAGATCGTGCTGGTCAGCCAGCGGCGGCACTTCGACTGGCACGTGCTGCGGCTGACCGAGCCGGCCGAGATCGCCGCGTTCCGGCAGTTGGACCAGCCACACTCCGTCGCCTCGCTGGCCAAGCGGATCTCCGTACCGGAGGCGAGCGTCGCCGCGTTGCTGGACCGTTGGCTGGAACTGGGCATCGTCTTCACCGACAACGACCAGTTCATCCAGATCGCACCGCAGGCGATGAACCAGGAACTGCTGCGCATCGATCATCTGCACCAGGAGCGGGCGGCGGCGCAGGCGCAGGCGGCCGGAGAATCAGCCGCCGCGGAGCAGGCCCGGCAACCCGAACTCACCACCGTCTGATCGGTCCGGTTCGCCGCCGACAGGAAGGAGCCTCGCGTTGACCAGCATCGACCTGGCCGAACAACCGGTCACGGTGCGGCTGCACCGGGACCACGACCCGGCGGTCGCCGCCATCCCGGGCATCGACATCGGCCCGGCCCGACTCGGCGAGTCGGTGTCCGACACCGTCGTGCAATGGATCGACCAGGGCGTACGGAAGGTGACGCTGCCTGGCCTGGTCGACCTCACCGTCACGGATCCGACCGCGGCAGCCGACGCGGTACGACGCCTGGTGCTGGTCCGGGAGCTGACCAGTCGCGCGATCGCCGTCGACTGGTCGGTGCGGCTGCCCGCCGGCGACGACGAGCTGTGGCGGGTCTACAGCCACCTGCACGTACCGGCCCGACTGGAGTTGCACCCGGCCCCGCCGGAGTCGGCACCGGCCGCCGGGTCGGATCCGGCGGCGGCACAGCTGACCGCCTGGCGAGACGCCTTCTACTTCGACAAGTGCGTCTACCGCCGAGGTCCCGGCTTCGTGCAGGTCAGGGACCGTCGTTCTGGTCGGCTCAACCTGTTGACCATCGACGATCCGGAGTATCTGGCGGTGCTGGAACGGCTTCTCGACGGGGCCCGGATCAGTGACGTGAATCTGGACATCGCGCGCGAGTTCGGCGAGGAGGGCCTGGTCACGAAGACCGGTGACCGGTTGGTCTGGTTGCCGCACCGGCTGCGTCGCTGGCCACTGCCGTCGATGGTGGTGTGAGGTCGTCCAGTGCATCCGCCGGCACGCCGGGCCAGCGGGCGTACGCGCTGTCCACGAAGTACTTCTCACCCGGATCCCAGGTGTGCCCGGTGGGACGGCGATGGTAGACGTAGCCGAGCGGGTGGGTGCGGTAGATCGTCGCACCCTCCGACCGCAGCCGCTCGATCAGGCCCAGGTCGACCGAGCGCGGCACCGGCCGCCAGCCACCGACCGCCTCAAGGTCACCCTTTGCCAGCAGCATCGTACCGCCGGCGACCAGATCACCGTACGCCTCGGCGACGCCGGACCGACGGCGCAGGGTGACCTGCTGGTTTTCCAGGTAGACGAACTCGGCGCCCTTGCCGACCAGCGTGGCTCCCGAATAGTGCCGGGCCAGGACCAGGTCCCAGACGTGTTCGGGCCCGTAGCTGTCGTCGTCGTCGAACTTGGTCACCAGGGTGCCCCGGGCCCGGCGGGTGGCCGCCCCGAGCGCCGCGCCGAAGTCGGCCGAGCCGGGCAGGTGTACCACCTCGAACGGGCGACCGCACTCGGACAGCGCCAGCCGGGCCGGCTCGGGTAGGTCGATGCCGTGCAGGCCGAGGATGATCTCCATCTCCGGGTACGTCTGCGCGGTGATCGCCGCCAGCGCCGTGGCTACCGACTCCGGCCGTCGCGTGACCAGCATGGCACTCACCGACGGCGGCCGGCGCAGCGCCGCAACGTCACCGGCGGCGAACTCCGGCAGCCGCAGCCCTGCGGCGTGCCCGCGCAGCGCCGCCCGGCGCTGCCGCACGCTGCGCGCCTCGGTCGCCAACGCGGCGGTCGCGACCAGATCCGGCTGCGGCGGTGGGGCGGCGATCAGGTCTCGCAACTGTGGGTCGAGCAGGTCCCGTACGGCCGGTGGCAGCACCGGCGCGTGCAGCAGCACCCCGGTGGCGGCCAGCTGCACCAGCAGCCCTGCGGTCTGCGCCGGATGCTCGCCGGGCACCAGCCGGCAGTGCACCGCTCGGACCCGCCGCAGCGCGGCCAGCGTGGTGGCGTCCAGCCCGGGACCGGTCAGCGACCCGTGGCGAGTCGGTCCGGTCGTCGCCGTCGTGCGTCGGGCGCGACCGGCCCGGTCACCACGGGCGAACTCCAGGGTGACCTCGGCCGCCTCCGGGCGGTACGCCGACATGTGCCTGCCCCGCGGGTTGACCCGCCCGGCGTCGATCAGCACCACCGGTGCGCCGGCGGTGGGGTGCAGCACATGCCCGGTCCCGACCAGACGTGTGCCGTACGGTGCATCGGCCGCTTCGTCACGCCGGTCGGCCGCTCCAGGACCGGCCGCTCCAGGACCGGCCGCTCCAGGACCGGCCGCTCCAGGACCGGCCGCCACCGGGTCGGCCGCGCCGGGGCCGGCCAACAGCAGGTCGTGCGCGCGGATGTCGTCGCGGACCGGCAGGCGCCCGCCGGTGCCGACGACGGCGGCCGTAGCCGGCAGATACGCCGGGATGTTTCCCTCGGCGGTGACCGCCGGGCTGGCCGGTGCGGGCATCGGGTGGTCGCCGTCGAGGGCACGGAGCGCGGCGCGTACCACGTCACGCAGCGGTGCCGGTGCGGTCAGGCCGAGCCGGACCGTCGCCGAACCCCGGCGTAGCCGGGGCAGACCGACCCGCTGCCGACGCAGTTTCCGCAGCGTGCCGACCGCGCCGGACCAGCCCGGTCGGGGATACCGCCACCAGGCGACGACCACCGTCGCGGCCCGGACGGGCCGGTCGGCGTCCGGATGGTGCGCCAGATCCCGCAGCCGGTCAACGGTGCCGGCCAGCACCCACACCCGGGCGGTGCCGGGTAGCCAGAGCACCCGCAGGCCGACGGCCCGGTCGAGCCGCTCGACCGGGCCGGGTCGGGCGAGGCCGGTCAGCCGCCAGGTGAGGCTGGTGCTGGCCGGGCTGGTGGCATCCGTGCCGGCACCGCGTGTCACCTGACCGTCTCCTCCTGATGGGTCCGGCGGTCGCCGGTCGCCTGGTCGCCGGCCACCTGGTCGCCGCTGAACCTGGCGAAGGCGGCTGTGGCGAAGGCGGCTGTGGCCGGCCCCGGGGAAGCCGGGGCCGCTCGCCCACCGGTCGGCCGTGCCGCCCGGCGTGACAACCGCTTGCGCAGCAGCCAGCCGGCCATCAACACCTCGAACACAGGATAGGCGTTCGCCGCGACGAGCCGGTACTTGACCGCCTCGTTGCCGTCGGTCGGGACGGCATAGCCGTCCGCCGGCAGGTGCCGGCGGTACAGCTGGGCCATGCATCGGAAGTAGCGTCGCCGGCTGCGCCGGGGTACCCGGTGCGGGTGGCCGAGGACCTGCAGGCAGTGCCAGATCATCCGGCCGAAGATCGGTCCCCGGACCGGGGCGGCGTGGCCGGGGTGGGTGTCGAGGTAGGTGAAGACCCGCTGCCACTGGTCGAAGACCTCGAAGTGGCGGTCGCTGACGGTGCGGGTGATCGCGCCGTTGTGGTGCTGCCGGTAGGCGTAGCAGTCGCGGTCCAGGACGGCGATCCGGTCGACGGCGACCATCAACGGCACCACGAACGACACGTCCTCGTACCAGCCGGATTGGAAGGTGATGCCGGTGTCGGCCAACCGGTCCCGCTTGATGATCTTGTTGCAGGCGATCCAGAGCATGTTCAGCAGTCCCGGCTCGTCGGCGAAGGCGAACGCCTCCGGCAGCGGGCGGCCCGGCGCGATCGCGGTCACCGGGTGCTCCTCGACCCGGCCGTCGTCGTACACCCGGGCGTAGCCGGTGATCAGCATGTCCGGTTCCGTCTGAGCGATCCGGTCGACGACCGCCGCCAGCGCTCCCTCGGGCAGCCAGTCGTCGCTGTCGACACACCAGACGTACCGGCCGGTCGCGTGGGCGATGCCCACGTTGCGAGCGGCTCCCAGGCCGGAGTTCCGCTCCATGGCCACCACGATGATCTCCGGGTGACGCTCGGCGTAGCGGGCGAGGATGGCACTCGACCCGTCGTCCGAGGCGTCGTCCACCGCGATGATCTCGATGTCGGGGCGGTGCTGGCGCAGGATCGAGTCGAGACACCCGGCGAGGTATCTCTCCACCCGGAAGACCGGGATGATCAGGCTCAACAGGGCCATCGGAGAACGCTCGCCTTCCCATGCGGTTGTCCGCGACGCCGTCGGTCCGGGACGCGTCGGTCCGGGCGGACAGCATCCGTTGAGTAGGGGAAGGGGACCCTATCGCGGAGCCAACAGTTGATGAGTTGACGGTAAACGTCAGGCAACTCCCTAGCTGTGTCACCCGCACCGTTCGCCGACACGTCTATTTCTGCGGGGGCGGAAACCCAGATCGACGGCTCCACGGCGGGGAGGGCGCCCAGCGATGAGCGTGCAACGGGTACGGCGTGGTTGACACGACCTTGCCGGGGCGTCTGGCAGGCAAACCACGACCAGCGTCGGTCGAAGTGGCCCCTCGTGTCTGGACCGCGCGAGGGGTGACGGCCGACGAACTCGCCGCACCGGACGACGAGTTCGTGACGTTCGCCACGACGGCCGCCCCGCGACTGCGGCGTACCGCCTATCTGATGTGCCGTGACTGGCATCTGGCGCAGGACTTCACCCAAACGACGTTGACCAAGATGTACGTTGTCTGGAAGCGGATTTCCCGCGCCGACAACATCGAGGCGTACAGCCGTAAGGTGCTGCTGCGGGTGGTGCTCGACCACCGGCGCCGGCTCAGCGGCCAGGAACTCGTGATGGCCGGCCCGCCTGACGGGACCGACCGGGCCGAGCCGGGCCGGTCCGACCTGCGCCTGACAATGATCGACGCGCTCGGCTGCCTGCCGCCCCGGGACCGGGCGATCGTGGTGCTGCGCTACTGGGAGGACCAGAGCGTGGAGACCGTCGCCGAGGTACTGGGAGTCTCCGTGTCCGTGGTCAAGACACAGAGCCGGCGGTCACTGGCCCGACTGCGGCAACTGCTCGGCGACAGCCGTGCCGATCTGCTCGTGGAGGATGCGTGACAGTCCGGTCGCGATCCGTCCGGGCGGTACCCGGCGTCGTGGTAGCGGCGGTGGCGATGGTTCTGCTGGTCGCCGGATGCGCCGGGCACTCGCCCGAGGCGACGACACCGCCGTCCGGCACCGGCGTCGCCGACCCGGGTGTCGCTGACCCTGGCGGGACCGATCCCGAAAACGTCATGATCAGCCCCGAAACGCTCGGTCCAGGCTGGTCGCAGCGTCGCGAGAAGCTGGGCGTGCCCCGCTGGCCGTGGGCGCAGGACGACTGCCCCGGCTACCGCGACCGGGACTACCCTGCGCTGGCGCACCGGCGCGCCGCTGCCCAACGGATCTACCAGCACCCGTCGTTCACCACGCCAGCGCTCGTCGTCATCGAGGTGTACGACCCGCAGTGGGCGCGGCAGGCGCTGGTCGACGCCCGCTCCGTACTACGGCGCTGCCCTACGTACCGGTTCGGCCGCGGCAGGATCTCGTTCGAGCCACTGGACACGGATGCGGACACGGATGCGGACGCGGATGCAGATACGGATGCGGATACGGACGCGGACACCGGCGCGGGCCAGCCGCACCGGCTGCTCGTGCGGGGCCGGATCGACTACCCGCAGGCACGCACGACGATCTCCTATTTCCTGTCGGTCCGCCGTGGCGACATCGTGGCGACGCTCCACCTGCCGGATCCCGGTTCGGTGACCGCCGCCCGGCAAACGCTGGAGCGGCTGGCCACGGCCCTCGCCGCTGGCTAGCGTGATGCTGGCCGGTGTGGCCGCTACCGGGTGGTGAGCCGGCGCAGCCGCTGGCGGCCGATCCGGGCGACCCGTACTCCGCGCCGGGCCACCTGCCCGGCCTGGAACCGCGCCAGCCGGCTCCACCGGGCTGGCGTGGCCGCTGCGGTGACCAGCGGATCGGTCACGACCAGGCGTAGCCCGCGCCGTCCCGGAGCCACCCATACAGCCCGCCGTCGCGGGGTCAGCACCGCCCGGGTGCCGGGTGCCCCGTGCTGCGGCCGCAGGGCGAGCTCGGCCCCCTCGTCGCGGGCGACGACGCGCAGCGCGTACCGACCTCTCGGCAGGCCGGCCAGCGGCAGATCGACCTGCCAGCGCAGGTCGCTCGGCACCGACAACGGATCCGGGATGGGGTCACCGGCCACGAGCAGCGGTCGGCGCAGCCGGTTGTCGCCGATCTCCAGCATCAGGTCGGCGCGTGCCTGCCCCGGCTTGCCACCCGGGCCGGGCAGGGTGCAGCGGCCGGTCAACCGGACGGTCTCACCGACACCGTCGGATCCGACCCGACGGACGTTGTCCACGACCATCGTCGGTGCCGCCACGTGCAGCAGGTCCCGGTAGCGCTCCAGCGCCGGGTGGTCGAGGTAGAGCGCCCGACCGCGCAGCCGTACCGGCCCGTCGTGGCGTGGCCGGCGGACCTGGCCGGGGTCCTGCTCGTACAGCGCGACCGCGCGCAGCCCGGCACGTGGATTCGCAGCGAACTCGGCGGCGACCGGCACCGGCACGTCGGCCAGCAGCTTGGCCATCCGCCGGGTGAATTCGTCGAGCTGTTCGTCGTCCATCCGCTCGGCGGCCCGTGCGGCGTAACTCAACTGCATGTACGCCACCCACCGGTGCACCGCCCGCACACTGCCCGGATCCGCGCCGGCCAGGTCGGCCACCAGGCGTTCGACTATGGCCAGGTGCTGCATGATCTTGGTCGGCTGGAACCGGCCGTCCATGATCGAAGAACCGTTGCCGCGTTGCCGGTAGAGATAGACCAGTTCCGGGCTGAGCGCCGTACGGGTCGAGCGCAGCAGCGACGGCACGGTGAACAGTACGTCCTCGAACGCGCTACCCTCGGTGAACTCGACGCCGATCGTCGCGACGAAGTCCCGACGGAACACCTTGTTGCAGGCGGACGGGTTGCCGACCAGCAGCGGAGCCTCGGCCAGCGAGCCGATGGTGCGGGCCGGGCCGACGATCTCGGCCCGCCACGGTGGGCTCGGCCGTGGCGGGAAGCCGTGCATGTCCCCGACCGCGATCTGGGCCTCGGTGCGTTCGGCCAAGTCGACGAGGTGGTGCAGGCCACCGGCCGGGTAGAGGTCGTCGGAGTCGAGAAAGCCCAGGTAGGTCCCGCCGGCCAGGCGTACTCCGTGGTTGCGGGCAGCGCCGAGCCCGGCGTTGTCCTGGCGCACGTACCTGGTCCCGGTCGTCCGCCGGGCGTAGTCGCGGGCCAGCTCGCTCGACGAGTCGGTCGAGCCGTCGTCGACGATGACGACCTCGATCGACTCGCGCTGCGGCTGACGGTCGATCGACGCCAACGCCGCACCGAGCCAGGCTTCGGTGTTGTAGACAGGTACGACGACGCTCGCCCTCGGCGTGGCCACGATCACCTCTCGGTGCTGTCGAATCGGGTTCCGCCATCTAGTTTCTCCGACGGTGCCGGCGCGCGGCGCTCACCCCATGCCGCGGCGCCGTCGGGCTGGGTGCATGATGGCGATCGTGCTGGGAAAACTGCAGACCGAACCGGTGCGCAACCGGCTCGACCTGGTGGCCGCTCCGGTCGCCGCCGCGATCGGGCAGTGGTCGGCCGAGGTGCCGGTGGATGTCGACGACGTCGCGGTGGGTGCGATAGACGCCGATCTGGCGGACACCGCACAGTTCTGCGCCGCGTACGCCGTAGGCCTGGACGAGTCGGCCAACTGTGTGATCATCGTCGGCAAGCGCGGTGGGACCACCCGCTACGCAGCCTGCATGGTGTTGGCGACGACCCGGGCGGACGTCAACGGTGCGGTGCGCCGGTTGCTCGACGTCCGCAAGGCGAGTTTCGCCCCGATGGCCGACGCGGTGGCGTCGACCGGGATGGAGTACGGCGGCATCACCCCGATCGGCCTGCCGCCTGAGTGGCCGATCCTGGTCGATGCCCGGGTGGTCGCCAGGTCGCATGTGGTGATCGGCTCCGGGGTGCGGCACAGCAAGATCGTGCTGCCCGGCCCGGCGCTGGGTGTGTTGCCGAACGCTCGGGTCGTCGAAGGGCTGGCGACAGCGGCAGGGTGACTGGTCGGTAACCAGGAGGATGAACCCGGCACCGGTGGCGGTACGGTGACCCTCGGACCTCAGCGCCGGGTCAGCGTGGACCGCCGGCGATCCGCCGGGCGCGCGTTGGCCGACTGAACGAACGTTCAACTCGGGATCGACCTACGGTTAGGCTGGCCAGGTGACGGTAGATCAGCAGGAATCGGCGGCAGACGGGGCGGACGCGCCGACGCCTCCCCGACGGCGGTCCCGCCGGGACGAGATTCTCCAGATCGCGGTCGGGCTCTTCGCCGCCCGCGGATACCACGGTGTGTCGATGGACGACATCGGTGCCGCGGCGGGGGTCACCGGTCCCGCGCTCTACCACCACTTCGCCGGCAAGGAGGCGATGCTGGCCGCCGCGCTCATCCCGGTCAGCGAGGAGTTGCTCGACGGCGGGCGGGCCCGGGTGGCCGCACATCGCGAGGACGCCACCGCCGCGCTCGCCTCACTGATCGCGTTCCATGTCGAGTTCGCGCTTGCCAATCCGGCGGTCATCGCCCTGCACCTGCACGAGCTCGACCGACTGCCGGAGGAGCCCCGTCGCCGGATCCGGCGGCTGCAACGGCTGTACGTCGAGGAGTGGGTGGGCGTGCTCACCGGCCTGCGCCAGGAACTCGACGCAGCCGAGGCCCGGGTACTCGCGCACGCCGCCTTCGGTCTGATGAACTCCACTCCGTTCCTCGGCGGCGAGGTCGACCGGGACCGGCGCGCCGCGCTGCTGCGGGCGGCCACCCTCGCCGCCCTGCACGGCTGAGCCCGAGGAGAACGGCCGAGCAGGAGGAGGGACATGATCGAATCGTTGCTGGTGGCCAACCGGGGGGAGATCGCCCGGCGGATCATCCGCACCGCACGACGGCTGCGGGTGCGTACGGTGGCCGTGCATTCGACGGCAGACGCCGAACTGCCCTTCGTCACCGAGGCCGACGAGGCGATCTGCGTCGGGCCGGCGAGCCCGGCGCACAGCTACCGCAACGCGGATGCGATCCTCGCCGCCGCCAAGCACAGCGGTGCCCAAGCGGTCCATCCCGGCTACGGCTTCCTGTCGGAAAACGCCGACTTCGCCCGAGCGGTGCAGGCCGCCGGGCTGATCTGGGTCGGTCCCGACGGGGACGCGATCGAGGCGATGGGCGACAAGATCAATGCTCGGAACCTGATGGCGGCCGCCGGGGTGCCGGTGGCTGCCGGTTGCACCGAGCCGGCCGCAACCGTCGAGAGCGCCCTCGACGCCGCGACCACCATCGGCTATCCGGTGATGGTCAAGGCGGCTGCCGGTGGCGGCGGCATGGGCATGGCGGTCGCCGCCGACGAGGCGGCACTGCGCACCGAGTACGACAAGGTCCGCGCCTTCGCGGAGCGGATGTTCGGCGACGGATCCGTGCTGATCGAGCGCTACTTTCCCCGGGTACGCCACGTCGAGGTGCAGATTCTCGGCTGGCGGACCGCCGACGGCACCGACCGGGTGGCCGCACTCGGTGAGCGGGAGTGCTCGGTGCAGCGGCGCAACCAGAAGCTGGTCGAGGAGTCGCCGTCGCCGGCGGTCTCCGACGAGTTGCGCACCGAGTTGCTGGCCGCGGCCGTGCGGGCCGGCGCGGCGGTCGGCTACCGCAACGCGGGCACCGTGGAATGTCTGCTCGACCCGACCACCGGCGAGTTCTTCTTCCTGGAGATGAACACCCGGCTGCAGGTCGAGCATCCGGTGACCGAGTTGGTCTACGGCATCGACCTGGTGGCGGAGCAGCTGCGGGTGGCCGCCGGTCTGGAACCGACCTTCGACCCGGACACGCTGGCCGCGCACGGGCACGCCATCGAGTTGCGGATCAACGCCGAGGATCCGAAGCGCTTCCTGCCCGGTCCGGGCGCGATCACCGGCTGGTCGGAGCCGTCGGGCGCGGGAGTCCGGGTGGATTCCGGGTACGTCGCCGGCAACACGGTGACCCCGTTCTACGATTCACTGCTGGCGAAGGTGATCGTCTCCGGGGCCGACCGGAGCGAGGCGATCGCCCGGGCCCGGGCCGCGGTGGCCGGATTCGAGGTGACCGGGCCGAAGTGCAATCTGCTGTTCTTCACCGAGCTGCTGGACAATCCGGAGTTCGTTTCCGGCGACTACGACACCGGCATCGTCGGCCGGATGCGGTGACGGTCGGGCGGGACAAGGGGGGACACGTTGAGCGGACGGCACGGGCGCGGGAAGCTTGACAGATGGCAGTGACGCCCATCCCCGAGTCCGTGTCGATCCGCGAGGTCGGGCCGCGTGACGGCCTGCAGAACGAGAACCCGATCCCGACCGACGCCAAGGTACGGCTGCTGGACGCGTTGTCGGCGACCGGCGTGCGCCGCATCGAAGCGGTCTCGTTCGTGCACCCCAAGGCGATTCCGCAGATGGCCGACGCGGACGAGGTCTGGCGCCGGGTCCGACGCGAGCCGGGCGTGCGGTACTCGGCCCTGGTGCCGAACGTACGCGGCGCGCAGCGGGCGCTGGCCGCCGGCTTCACCGAGATCGAAGTGGTGGTGTCGGCCAGTGACACGCACAACCGGCGCAACGTCAACCGGTCCACCGCCGAGTCGCTGGACGCCATCGCGGAGTTGATCGCGCTGCTGCACCGTGCCGGGGCACACGCCGAGGTCATCGTCGCCACCAGCTTCGGCTGCCCGTACGAGGGCGACGTCGACCCGCGTCGGGTGGCGGACATCGTCGACCGGGTGGTCGCAGACGGGGCCGACCGGGTGGCGTTCGGCGACACCACCGGGATGGCCACCCCGCGTCGGGTACGTGAGCTGGTCACCGAGGTGCGCGACCGGCAGGCGGCGATTCCGGTGCTGCTGCACTTCCACAACACCAGGGGTACGGCGTTGGCCAACCTGCTCGCCGCGCTGGAGCTCGGCGTGACCGAGTTCGACGCCAGTGTCGGTGGGCTCGGTGGTTGTCCGTACGCACCGGGTGCCAGCGGGAACGTGGCCACCGAGGAAGTGGTGCACATGCTGCACGACATGGGTGTGCGGACCGGTATCGACCTGGACGCGCTGCTGGCCGCTGCGGCGCTGGCCGAGGACCTGGTGGGCCGACGGCTGCCGTCGGGCGTCCTGCGGGCCGGCCCGCGTAGCCGGCTGACCGCGGCGGGGGCTGACCGCAGCGGGTGATGGCGGCGGGCGGTGGCGACGGGCGGTGGCGACGGTGCCACCCGGTAAGCTACCCTAACGATCGTTTAGTACCGCGGCTGGCGAGGGGGCGGCGTGACGCTGGACGGTGAGACGCTCGATCGGCTCGACAAGCGGGTCCGGGCCGGCGGCGCCGAGAAGTACCATGCCGCGAACGCCGGGCGTGGCAAGATGTTCGCCCGCGAGCGGGTGGACCGGCTGGTCGACGCCGGCTCTTTCGTCGAGGACGGCCGCTACGCCAACGCACTCGCCGACGGGTTGCCCGCCGACGGGGTGATCACCGGTAGCGCGACCATCGACGGACGTCAGGTCTGCCTGATGGCCAACGACTTTACGGTCAAGGCCGGGTCCTGGGGGGCGCGGACCGTGGAGAAGATCATCCGGATCATCGAGCGGGCGTACACCGCCGGGCTGCCCATGGTGTACCTGGTCGACTCGGCCGGTGCCCGGATCACCGATCAGGTCGACCTGTTCCCCGGGCGCCGCGGCGCCGGCAAGATCTTCTGGAACCAGGTCCGGGCCTCCGGAGCGATTCCGCAGGTGTGCGCCCTGTTCGGACCGTCGGCCGCCGGCGGCGCCTACATCCCCGCCTTCTGCGACGTGGTGGCGATGGTCGAGGGCAACGCCAGCATGTACCTCGGCTCGGACCGCATGGTCGAGATGGTCACCGGCGAGAAAACCACCCTGGAGGCGATGGGCGGTGCCCGGGTGCACTGTGCCGAGTCAGGGGTCGGGCACTTCCTGTGCAAGTCCGAAGACGAGGCGCTCGGGGTGGTCCGGCGCTACCTGTCCTACCTGCCGCCGAACTGGACCCAGCCGCCACCGGCGGCTGCGGCGGTCGCCCCGCCCGCCGGTGCCGACCTGGCGGCGCTGGTGCCGGCCAGTGAGCGGCAGGCCTTCGACATGCGTCGTTTCGTCAAAGGGCTGCTCGACGAGGACAGCTTTCTGGAGATCCAGGCGCTGTGGGCACGCGAGTTGACGGTCGGGTTCGGCCGGCTGGCCGGGCAGGTGGTCGGCGTGGTCGCCAACAATTCGATGTTCAAGGGCGGGGTGTTGTTCGTCGACTCCGCCGACAAGGCGAGCCGGTTCGTGCAACTCTGCGACGCGTTCAACGTGCCGCTGCTGTTCCTGTCCGACGTGCCGGGGTTCATGGTCGGTACGGCCGTGGAAAAGCAGGGAATAATCCGGCACGGCGCGAAGATGATCAGTGCGATCTCGGAAGCTACGGTGCCCAAGATCTGTGTGGTGGTCCGTAAAGCGTACGGTGCCGGCCTGTACGCGATGGCCGGACCCGGCTTCGAGCCGGACGCGACGATCGCACTACCCACCGCCAAGATCGCGGTGATGGGTGCCGAAGCCGCGGTCAACGCCGTGTACGCGAACAAGATCGCTGCCATCGAGGACCCGGCCGAGCGGGCGGAGTTCGTCGCCGCCCGGCGGGCCGAATACGAACAGGACATCGATCTGGTCCGGCTCGCCAGCGAACTGGTGATAGACAGTGTCATCCGGCCCGAGCAGTTGCGGGCCGAGCTGGTCAGCCGGTTCGCCGCCGCCGCCGGCCGGGACCGGCACTTCTCCCGACGCCGGCACGGCGTCACTCCGGTCTGACGGCCGCCGCCACGGCGACGGCCGCTGCCTAGAAGGGGGCACTCGATGGACTTCGGGCTGACCGACGAACAGGAAGCCTTGCGGGAGAGTGTCCGCGACTTCGCCAGGGAAGTGATCGCCCCGGTCATCGGGGACTACTACGAGCGACACGCCTTCCCGTACGACATCATCCGTCAGATGGGCAAGATGGGCCTGTTCGGCCTGCCGTTCCCCGAACAGCACGGCGGCATGGGCGGTGACTACTTCACGTTGTGCCTGGCCCTGGAGGAGATCGCCCGGGTCGATTCCAGTGTGGCCATCACCCTCGAAGCGGCTGTCTCGCTCGGTGCCATGCCGATCCACCGGTTCGGCACCGACGCCCAGCGTGAGCGCTGGCTGCCGGATCTGGTCAGCGGAACGGCGTTGGCCGCCTTCGGGCTGACCGAGCCGGGGTTCGGCTCGGACGCCGGCGGTGCCACCACCAGGGCGGTGCTCGACGGCGACGAGTGGGTGATCAACGGCGCCAAGGCGTTCATCACCAACTCGGGGACCGACATCACCAGCCTGGTCACGGTCACCGCGGTGACCGACGTGCGGCCGGACGGGTCCAAGGAACTCTCCACGATCATCGTGCCGGCCGGCACCCCGGGTTTCACCGTCGCCCCCGGCTACTCCAAGGTCGGCTGGTGTGCCTCGGACACCCACGAGCTGAGGTTCGACGACTGCCGGGTGCCGGCGGAGAACCTGCTCGGCGAACGAGGTCGGGGCTTCGCCCAGTTCCTGCGCATTCTTGACGAAGGCCGCATCGCCATCGCCGCCCTCGCCGTCGGGCTCGCCCAGGGCTGCGTCGACGAGTCGCTGCGGTACGCGCGCCAGCGGCAGGCGTTCGGCCAGCCGATCGGGGCCTACCAGGCGATCCAATTCAAGATCGCCGACATGGAGGTGCGTACGCATACCTCCCGGCTGGCCTATTACGACGCGGCGGCGCGGATGCTCGCCGGTGCGCAATTCAAACGGCAGGCCGCGGTGGCGAAGCTGCATGCCAGCGAGTGCGCGGTACAGAACGCGCGGGAAGCGACCCAGATCCACGGCGGATACGGCTTCATGAACGAGTTTCCGGTCGCCAGGTTCTGGCGGGACGCCAAGATTCTGGAGATCGGTGAGGGCACCTCCGAGGTCCAGCGGATGATCATCGCAAGGGATCTTGGGCTGGTCGACGGCCGCTGACCGGCACGTTGTGTCGGGAATCCGTTTCATTCGGGTCGTCAGCCTGACGGATTGCTGACCATCCGACACCCCGGTGCGTACGCTTCCCTGCCATGAGTCCGGATCATGCTCCTGACCAGAGCAGGGTCGGGTTCGACGAACTACTTCGCAGCCGGCGGCTCGCCGCCGGGCTGACCCAGGCGGAACTCGCTGCGCGGGCCGGGGTCGGCGTGCGCACCGTCCGCGACCTGGAACGGGCACGCTCATCCCGCCCCCAGCGGACCACCGTGGACCTGCTCGTCGCGGCCCTTCACCTGACCGGTGCGGAGCGCGACGAGTTTCAGACGGCGGCCCGTGGCCAGCCGATCCGGCCGCGTCCGTCGATCCCCCGCCAGCAGGTGCCCGCGCTGGCGGCGGTCACCCCGGCCGGTGGCGCCGGGACCGAGGGCGACGAAGCCACGACCGAGTTGCCCGAGTTCGGGCGCAGCCGTGGCCTGCCACCGCCGGGCGAACTGATCGGGCGGGACTGCGACGTCGCGGAGCTGGCCGGCCTGCTCACCGCCACCGATCACACCGGCGGGCTGATCAGCCTCGTCGGACTGGCCGGCGTCGGCAAGACCAGCCTGGCGCTGGCGGTGGCCGCCCGGATCGTGGACAAGCACCCGGGCGGCACCGGTGGCATCGTGATCACCGACGGGTCGACGGTCAGCGACGTACTCACCGCGACCGCGACGGTGTTCGGTGTCGGGCGCACCAACGACCTGGCCGCGCGGCTGTCCGGCGAGCCGGCGCTGCTACTGGTGGACGCGGTCGAGCGGGCACCGGCGGCCAGCGCGGACGCCCTGCACTGGCTCACCCGCGCGGCGCCCGCGCTACGGGTGGTGGCTACCGGCCGGCACCCGGTCGGACTGCCCGGGGAACGGGTCTGGCCGGTCGCCCCGCTGGAGGTGCCACCAGCGGACACCGAGGCCGACCTGAACGCGGTCGCCGGGTACCCGGCCGTACAGCTCTTCCTGGCCCGGCTGCGGCAGGTCCGCCGGGAGCGGGTACATCCCGGCGAGGTCGGAGCACTCGTCGGACTGGTACGCCGGCTCGGCGGGCTGCCGCTGGCGATCGAGTTGGCCGCTGCCCGTGGCCGGGCACTGGACCTGAACGAGATCTTCAACCGGTACGGTGACCGCCTGCTCGACCTCGCGGGACCGCCGTCCCGGCAGGCGGTGGCGGTCACCCTGCGTGACGCGGTGGCTGCCAGTTATGCCCTGCTGAATCCGGCCGAGCGCCGCGCCGTGCGCTGGATGTCGGTGTTCCGCAACCGGTGGTCGGTGGAACTGGCCGAAGGCATGCTGGCCGAGGAACCGCCGGTCGGCGAGCACATCGATCCGGTGCCGTTCCTCGACCGGCTGATGTCGCTGGGCCTGCTCGGTGCTCGCGGTGTGGGGCCGTACCGGTTTCGCCTCATCGATGTGGTGCGCGACCTCGCGACGGAGCGGGCGGCGGCGCACGGCGAACTGTCCGCGATCCGGCGCCGGCACGCAATGCTCTTCGCGCGCCTCGCCGAGCGCTCCACCACCGATCTGGCCGGTGCCAAGCTGGTCGCCACGGTGAACCGGCTGGACGAGGTGGCCAGCGATCTGTGGGCGGCGCTCGCCCATTCGGCCAACGACGATCCGCACACCGCACTGCGGCTGGCCGCCAGCCTGCCGCGCTGGTGGCGGTTCCGGGGTCGGGACATAGCCGGCCGGCGCTGGTTGCGCCGGCTGCTCGACGATCCGCGTACCGTGGACGCGGATCCGGCGGTGCGGGCATGGGGACAGGTCGGCGTCGCTCAGCTCGCTCTGGAGCACGACGCCGGTCCGCAGGAGCTGCCGGCCGCCCGCGCGGCGCTCGCCACCTTCGTCGCGCTCGGCGAAACGGCCGGTGAGTTGGCCGCACGGGGTGCCCTCGGCGCGGCATGCCTGGCCGCCGGCCAGTTCGACGAGGCGCGCCAGCACGCCCAGGCGGCGTTGGCGCTGGCCGGGCGGACCGGCCGGGTCCGCGACATGACGCTGGCGCAGCACACCCTGGCCTGGCACGAAATCCGGGCCGGCGAGCTGCGAGCGGCCCGTCGGCGACTGGCGGCGGTGGACCGGCTCGCGGCGAGATCCGGTGAAGACCGGGCGCGGTTGCTCGCCCGGGCGCATCTCGCCGAGGTCGCTCGGTTGGAGGGCCGGCACCCTCAGGCGGTCGACCTGGGCCGGCGGGTGCTCGCCGCGCTGACCAGCCTCGGCGATCCGAGTCACCGGCGTCAGGTGCTGGGCACCATCGGGTTGGCGTTGGCGCAGAGCGGCCGGCTCGGCGAAGCCGGTGAGGCCCTCTCCGAGCTGCGGGAGCAGGCGGTGCCGGCCGAGGCGATGGACCTGCGGTCCGTCGGGCGGGCCGAGCCGAGCGGCCCGCCCGACGATTCGCGTTGCGTGTTGATCGAGGGGACGATCGCCGCCGGGCGTGGCGACCGGGAGCTGGCGGTGGAGTGGTTCGCGGTGGCGGCCCGGGCGATCGGGCAGGGGCCGAACCCTCGCGACGCGGTGGAGGCACTGGTCGGCTTGGCTGCCAACACCGAGACGGCGGCTGCCCGGTCGATGGTCCTCGACCGATTGGCCGAGGTGTGCCGGGAAACCGGGATCACGCTGCTGCCGCATGAACGGGAAGCCGCCGGACTGAGCTGACGTCCGGGGCACGACGCGGACGTCCGGCGGAGGTCGCAGCCGATCTCCGCCGGACGTCGACACGCCCCCCGGGTTGGCGCGGAGCCACCCCCAGTCCGGACTGGCCTGTCCGGAACTTCGCGCCGCACCCCCCGTTACGTTCCCGGCCGTAGGCACGGTATCCGGAGCATCCAAGCCGTTTGCGGCTTTCGTACCTGGAAGTCCGAATCGATGGTGACTTCTGCCGGTCGTTCTGCCGGTGCCGTGCTGGCGTACGGTAGTTCTTCTCACGGCGTGGCGGCGGTCGTCGCGTCACTGCCTGCGGTCGCGCCCGGATGGACCGCGTCGCGCAGATGCCGCAGGGTGTTCAGGAACTCCGTCCGTACCGGCGGTTCGAGTCGACCGGTGAACCACTGCTCGATCAGCTGTAGATGCCCGGGCAGGGTCTCGTCGAGCCGCTGCTGACCGGCCTGGGTGAGGACGGCATACGAGCTACGCCGGTCGGACGGGCAGGCACGACGGCACACCAGACCGTCGCGTTCCATCCGATCGACGACGCGAGTGGCGCCGCTGGTGGACAGGGCGGCCTGGGCGGCGAGGTCGGTCATCCGGAGTTGGTGTTCCGGGGACCGGCGCAGCCGCATGAGGACCTCGAACTCGACCGTCGAGAGGCCGTGCTGCTCGAACTGTGCCGCGAAACGTGCGGACAGCCCGGCGTGGACTTCGAAGAAGAGACCGATCGCGGTGATCCGCGGGTCTCCGGCGAGGTTCTCGGTCACCTGGTCATCCTAGCAGTGCTTGACAGGTGGAATATTGCCTAGTCTATTGTTGCTGAGGCACATGTTCGCCATTCAACTACGTGTCCCCGAGAGGCAGAAGCCATGAGCACCGACCAGAACACCCGCGAGTGGAACGGCATCGTCATCCCGACCACCGGCACCTATCAGCTCGATCAGGCGCACAAGCGCGTGGGGTTCGTCGCCCGGCACATGATGGTCAGCAAGGTCCGCGGCGAGTTCGCCGAAGCGACCGCGACCATCACGGTCGCCGAGGACCCGTTGCAGTCGTCGGTCACGGCGGTCCTGCAGGCGGCCAGCATCACCACCGGGCAGGCTGACCGGGACACCCACCTGCGCAGCGGCGACTTCCTGGACACCGAGAAGTACCCGGCCATCGAGTTTCGCAGCACCGGTATCACCTCGAACAGCGGTAACGAGTTCGTGCTCTCCGGCGAACTGACGATCAAGGACGTGACCCGGCCGGTCGAGCTGACCGTCGAGTTCGAGGGCGCCGGGCGCAGTCCGTTCGGCCAGGACATCTTCGGGTTCACCGCCGCCACCGAGATCGATCGGGAGGACTTCGGGCTGACCTGGAACGTCGCACTGGAAACCGGCGGGGTACTCGTCGGCAAGACGATCAAGATCGAGATCGAGGGCGAAGCCATCCGCCAGAGCTGACCGCCCTGGCCGACGGCCGGCCTCCCGGCCCGGCCTGAGCCGCGACGTAACAGCGGCACCCTGGTCACCTGTGAAGTGACTGGGGTGCCGCTGTCTGTGACAAGCCCAGTAGAAGACGGTCGCCGGATGTGAAAAGGTGAAACCGAGCGCTTCGACCCGCTCACTTGGGGCGATCAACGCCGGTCCGGCAGGGGGAGCCGGGGCAGTCGCGGTCGAGCAGGGGTGCACCACACACAGATGACAGGCTTCGCCGCGCCGTTCGGCCTGCGCTCGGACGGGCCGGGCGACTCCATCTCGCCGGGAGGGCATTATGGGCAGAGATGTCGCGTTGGGCGCGTCGTTCAGCCGGGAAGACCGCGTCCGTTACCGGCAAAAGGTGCGGAGGTGCCTCGACGTCTTCGCGCTGATGCTCGACGACTTCAAGTTCGATGCCGACCGGCCGACGACCGGGCTTGAGGTCGAGCTCAACCTGGTGAATCCGGATGCCGAGCCAGCTATGCGCAATGCGGAAATTCTCGCAAATCTCGCTGATCCCACCTTCCAGACCGAACTCGGGCAGTTCAATCTGGAGCTGAACGCCAGACCTCGACTGATCGAGGCGGACGGCTTCGCCGACTACGAGGCCGACCTGCAGGCCAGCCTCGCCCGAGCCGGGAACCGGGCGGCCAAGGTCGATGCCGCGATCATCCTGATCGGGATCCTGCCCACCCTGACCCCACAGCACCTGGTGCTGAACAACCTCTCCACCAACCAGCGGTACCGCGTGCTGAACGAGCAGATCGTAGCCGCCCGTGGCGAGGACATCCGGCTCGACATCCGGGGCGTCGAGCGGCTGCAGACCTACACCGACTCCATCGCACCCGAGGCGGGCTGCACCAGTGTGCAGTTCCATCTGCAGGTCTCGCCGGACACCTTCGCCAACTACTGGAATGCCTCCCAGGCCATCGCCGCGGTGCAGGTGGCACTCGGGGCGAACGCGCCGTACTTCTACAGCAAACAACTGTGGGCGGAGACCCGGATCGTGCTGTTCGAGCAGGCGACGGACACCCGGCCGGACGAGCTGAAGGCCCAGGGCGTACGCCCCCGGGTGTGGTTCGGCGAGCGGTGGGTCACCTCGATATTCGACCTCTTCGAGGAGAACGTCCGCTACTTTCCACCGCTGCTGCCCATCTGCGCGGACGAGGATCCGGTCGAGGTGCTGCAGGGTGGCGGGGTACCCGAGCTACGCGAGTTGCGTCTGCACAACGGCACCGTCTACCGCTGGAACCGCCCGGTGTACGACATCATGCACGGACGGCCCCATCTGCGGGTGGAGAACCGCGTTCTGCCGGCCGGACCGACCGTGGCCGACATGCTGGCGAACGCCGCGTTCTACTTCGGCCTCGCCCGCGAGCTCGCCGAAGCCGATCGGCCGATCTGGAGCCAGCTGAGCTTCGGCGCTGCCGAGGAGAACTTCCACCAGGCCGCTCGGCGGGGCATCGCCGCGCAGATCCACTGGCCGCAGTTCGGCGAGATCCCGGTCACCGATCTGGTCCTGCAGGTGCTGCTACCCAAGGCGTACGCCGGACTGGACCGGTTCGGGGTGGCCCCGTCGCACCGTGACCGGCTGCTCGGCATCATCGAGCAGCGCTGCCGAACGGGCCGCAACGGCGCCATCTGGCAGACAGAGTCGGTGTGGCGCGCGGAACGGGAGCGCGGGCTGGCCCGCCCCGACGCCCTGCACGAGATGCTGCAGCGGTACGCCGAACTGCAGCGCAGCAACGAACCGGTACACACCTGGCCGGTCAGCTGACCTCGTCCGAATCAGCTTTCCGCGTTCCCACTGCGGCGTGGTCGGCGGCTGCGGGCGGTGCCGCTGACCGAGGCGCTGCCCCGCGCCGGCTGGTCCGCCGCAGCGCCACCGGTCGTGGAACCAGCGGCCGTCGGTGCCGGACCGGGGCTCGGGCTGGCGACCGGGCTCGGTTCCGGGACCGACGGACTCGGTACCGCGGCGCGGGCGGACTGGTCGCCGCTACCTGCCGCAGCGGACCCGGACCGGTCCGATCCGTGCGAGGGCTCGGCACCGGTCGGTTGAGCGGGCATGGTCGGCAGGTCCGAACTGGCCTGGTGGTCGGGCCCGGACGGATCGGTCGGCCGGGGCGGCGGTTGATCGCGGCGGGCAGCTCGCCGCCGCCGCGACGCCTCCAACCGTTGGGCGATCGCGGTGACCAGGACCGAACCGGCGAGTCCGGCGATCACCGCGTACGGGGCGAGCAGATGCGCCGACAGTTGCTCCGCCCGCGGCCCGATCAGCCGGGGGGCCGCCAGGAAGTACGCCGCCGCGATCAGGACCGGTCCCACGCCGCCGGAGACCGCCGCACCGATCCGGCGGCGAGCGTCACGGGCGGCCGGCCATGCCGAAACAGCGCCGATGATGAACGCCGAGCCCAGCGACAGGGCGGCACCGGGCAGGTAGTAGTTGCGGAACCAGTAGTGGTCGCTGTCCTCGGTGATCTGCCAGACCCCGAGCTGAGCCGTGGTCAGCCCGGTGCCGGACAGTACCGAGTCGACTACGGCGACCACGGCGAGCAGCCATAGCCAGCCGACGGTGGCGATCGCGTTGATCGCCGCTGCCCGTGACGCGATCACCCAGATCGCCATCAACAGCCCGACGACCGCCCCGACCATGGCGTAACCGGCGGCGATGGTCTGCGGAGAATAGGTGTCTGCCCGGGTGGCGCTGCGCGCCGGCACGGCGACCAGCGCGACGGTGAGCATGCCGCCGACCGCGGCGGCGGCCGCGAGGGCCAGCCGCCAGAGGCTGGCGGTGACGAGGTTGTCGACCGGCTCGGCCGGATCACCGCCGGCCCGCCGGCCGGCCCCGGTCGCCGGGGCCGCCAACCAGTCGGCGACGACCGCGCCGATCACCACCGATGTCGCGGTGATCCAGGTCGCCCAGGCAAGGCTGGCCACCCATGCGGCTTCACCACTGCTGCTGTCGGCCGACGGCAGCCATGCCACGATGCCGAGGCCGTAGCCCAGGCCAAGTTGCGCGGCGCCAGTGCCCGCGGCGATGCCGGCCGCGGTGGCGACCGATTTTCCCCAGCCTCGTACGGCCATGCCGGGCACTGTAGCGGGCTTGGCCGCCACCGGCGACTCGTGGGCATCGCCCGCGTCGCGCCGGTTCGGGCTAGCTATGTTGACCGGTACCGAATGTCACGCCCGCTGGTACGGAGGGACATGCCATGGTCGACAGGCCGCGAGATCCGCAGGGTGAGGGCCCGACAGGTCCGGGTGCCGGTCGCGACGAGGGCTGGGACGCCAAGGACGGAGCAGGGCGGGAACCGGGTGACTACACCCGCCAGTTGCCTCGTCCGGTTGATCCGTGGGCCACCCGTGCGGGTGCGCCGCCGGACGCCACCAGGCCCGGAGAGATGACCCGGCCGCCGGACGCCACCCGGCCGCAGGACGCCACCGGGCCGGACCAGACCTCGACGGCACCCGACCAAGGACCACCCGCCTGGTCGGGCCGGGCCGGCGTGCCGGTACGGCCACCGGCCACCGGCAGCGGCGGACCCGGGGACTGGGACGGGCCGCCGCCCGGTGCCGCCCGCGACGGACGGCCGTGGTGGTTGCCGATCCTGATCGGCATCCTGGTGTTGGTGCTGGTCGCACTGATCGGGGTACTGATCTGGTGGCTCGGCACGCTCACCGACGGGGGCGCCGAGGACCAGCAGACGCCGGCACCGTCGGCTACCGCCACGGCGTCGCCACAGCAGACCGAGCCCACACCGGAGGAGTCCGAACCGGACCCGGAGCCCACCACCGCCGCGCCGCTGGTCCCCGTACCCCCGCTGCTCGGCCTGCCGGAGGCGCAGGCCCGCGCCTTACTCGACAGCCTCGACCTGGACTACGAGCTGGAGTGGCGGGATTCCGATCAGCCCGCCGGCACGGTGATCGAGACCGACCCGCCGGCCGGGGAGCAGGTGCCGCCGGGTACCGAGGTCCTGCTGGTGATTGCCGCGTCGAACGCCGACCCGTCGCCGGAGCCGAGTCCGGCGCCGACCGAGCCGACCGGCGAGCCACAGGGCGACGATGACGAGGCGGACTGAGCCGGGTCGGCCAGCCGAGTCTCAGCTGGCCCGGGCGGACACCGCCGGCGCCGGGGCAGCGGACCGGCGGCTGGCCGCTCGGGCGGGCAGATCGGCCACGGCCCGCAGCCGGCGCAGCCCGTCGAGCCGGACGAAGATGGAACGTCGGTCCACGGCGTCGCCGGCCGCGTTCAGCTCGTACCCGTCGAGCCAGATCCAGCCGTGGTAGGTCTGCCAGTCGTGCACCCGGATGACCCGGAAGAGAAGCGGTTCGATGAACTGTACGCTGGCCGCGCGGGTGACGTGGAGGACTTCTCCGGAGCGGGGGAGTAGCACATCGACTCCTGTTCCGAGTGCCGTTGTTCGACGGAAGCCGGGCATGCCGAACCGGCCAACGACGTGGCGTGGGTATGCCGGACAGGGGCACCGTCGCGGCACGGCTTCACCGCGGCGGCACGGGCGATCGATAAACGCTGAGTGACGCAAGCCCTACGGAAAGATTGCACGACCGTCGCGTCGGATGCAAGTTGCACATGGCTTCTGTCGTACCGCGAAAACCGCTCGCGGGATTGCTGCTTGAAGTCCTACATGTACGCGCGGCAGACTGAACGTGATTCTCCCGCGTCGGCTGCCACCCTCGCGCCGTACGGCTGCTCACGATGTTGGATCTCGTCCTCGACCGCGCGAGCGGGCTTGCCGGCTGCCCCTACCCCTGTCCGGAGGTGACCCGGTGACCGAACGCCGAAGCCCGACTGTCCGGCGCCGCAGACTCGGGGCCGAGTTGCGCCGGCGGAGGGAAACCGCAGGAGTCACGATCGATACGGTGGCCGAGCGGTTGGAGTGTTCCGCCTCCAAGATTTCCCGCATCGAGACCGGGCACACCACGGCGACCCCGCGTGATGTCCGGGACATGCTGGAGATTTACGGAGTGTCCGGCGCCGAGTCGGAGGAACTGGTGCAGATCGCCCGGGAGGCGCGGCAGAAGGGCTGGTGGCATCCTTACTCGACGGTACTCACCGGTGCCTACGTCGGCTTCGAGGCGGCCGCGCGGTCGGTTCGGGCGTACGAGCAGCAGGTGGTCCCGGGTCTGTTGCAGACCGCCGAGTACGCGCAGGCCATGATCCGGGCGGCCCGCCCGGACATCACCGACGGAGAAGTCGAGCAACGCGTCCACGTCCGACTCAACCGCCAGTCGTTACTGACTCAGGACGACCAGATCGACGTGTGGGTGGTGCTCGATGAAGCGGTGCTGAGCCGGCCGGTCGGCGGCGACGCGGTCATGCGTGCCCAACTGCGCCGGCTGGTGGCAGCGGCAGACATGTCCAACGTCACGTTGCAGGTTCTCCCCTTCGAGGTGGGAGCGCACGCGGGCATGGATGGGACGTTCACGATCCTCGACTTCCCGGAGCCGAGCGACGCGGACGTCGTCTACGCGGAGAACGCCACCGGCGGACTCTTCCTCGAAAAAACCGACGAATTACGCAAATATCTCTTCATATTTGATCATATTCGAGCGGCGGCTCTTCCTCCGGACGAGTCCGTCGCCTTGATATCGAAACGCGCAGAGGAGCCATTATGGACATCGAGGTCAAGGGGCTTCGGGTCGACCTGAGCCAGGCCGTTTGGCGTAAGAGCTCGCGCAGTGGTCCGAATTGTGACAACTGCGTCGAAGTGGCCTTCGTCGATCAGGCGATCGCGGTACGCGACTCGAAGAACCCGACCGGACCGGTGCTGATCTTCACCGCCGACGAGTGGGACGCCTTCGTCGGCGGTGCTCAGGACGGCGAGTTCGACCTGATCTGATCACCGGAGCCGCGTCCGCCACACTCCGGCGGACGCGGTCGGGTCCTTCTCCGCCGGTCCGAGGATCGGCTGTTCAACGTGTGGTCGGACCGGACCGGACGGGTGCTGCCGGCGACAGCGCGCGTCCGGTCACCGCACGTTCAGCGAGCTGACTGTGCCGCAGCGCGTGCCGGACTCCGGCCGCGACCAGGGCGACCACGATCCCGGTCAGCATGAGTCCGCCGGTCGAACCCGCGGCAACTGTCGCTGCACCGGTGGCCCTGGCCACCGCAGGCAGCAGCGCGACACCGGTGACCAGCACCGGCAGTGCCGCCATCGGGTGCGCCGCCTCGGCGAGCAACCCGGGCGGATTCGGTGCCGCCGCGGTGGCCAGGGCGCCGGCACCGGTCCGGATCCGGCGCAGCCTCGGCACCGTCATCACCGCGACGACCAGGGCCGGGGCGGTGGCCAGCGCCGCCGCCCGCAGAGCCCCTGCGCCGTCGTCCGGGTTGGACGACGTCAGCCCCCACCCGAACGCGGCGGCGAGGCCCGCCAGTCCGATCAGGACCAGTGCCAGCAGCCCGGTGGCCCGCCGGCGCAACGCGGCCGGGCTCGTCGTCGCCGGCAGTCCGTCGGCGACGAGCGCGGCGACCAGCCAGACAGCGGCCAGCGCCAGCCAGCCGAGCAGATCGAAAGCCATGCCTCCGATCCTGCCGGCCGGCCGGTGCCGGCACATCCGGGCTCGTCCCCGGCTCGTCCCTCACCCGCCACCCGTAAGGGCCCGCCAGGACGACTACAGGGTGCGCAGGTGGAAACCGCCGTCCACGTCGAGCACCTGGCCGGTGCTGAACGGCAGCAGGTCGGTCGCCACCGCCACCACGGCCCGCCCCACGTCCTCCGGCTGTCCCCACCGGCGGATCGGCGTCAACCCCTGATTGAGGATCAGATCGTCGTACTTCGCCCGCACCGGGCCGGTCATGTCGGTGGCGACAATGCCCGGCCGGATCTCGTAGACGTTGATCCCGTGCTCGGCCAGCCGCGCGGCGTACAGCTGGGCGGTCATCGCCAGGCCGGCCTTTGCCACGCAGTAGTCACCCCGGTTCACGCTGGCGGTGTACGCGCTGATCGACGACACGATGACGATCTTGCCGGCGGTGATCACCCCCCGCGCCAACTGGTCGATCATCGTCCGGCTCACCAGTTGGGTCAGGAAATACGGACCCTTCAGATTGACGTCGATCAGCCGGTCGAACGACTCCTCGCCGGCTTCGAGCAGGTCGGCCCGTACCTCTGGCGCGATGCCGGCGTTGTTGACCAGCAGGTCGATCCGGCCGAAGTGGTCCACCGTCGCGGCCACCAACCGGTCGCGGTCGGCGGCGGCGGAGATGTCCGCCGGCACCAGCAGGGCCTGCCGGCCGGCCGCTTCGACCTGTTCGCCGACCGCCGTCGCGGCGGCGGCGTTGCGGGCGTAGTTGACCACCACGTCGTACCCGGCCCCGGCGAGCGCGAGCACGATCCCCCGCCCGATCCCACGGGAGCCGCCGGTGACAATCGCTACCCGGGCGCTCGTTGGACTCACCGGGCCGCCGCCGCGGGCGACGGGAACCGGGTCGGACCGAAGAACGTGTAGTACGGCTCGTCGCGGGCCACCCGCTGCAGGTAGAGCGCGAGCTCCCGGGCGTGGTAGTCGCCCCACATGCTGGATTCGCCGTTGGGCACCCGGTGACCGGCCGGCACGTGGTCCCAGCCGTTGGGCCGGTGGTAGACCGAGTGCCGGATCAGGCCCTGGTGTCGTGGATCGGCGCTGAGGTACGGCTCGTCGAACAGGGTGTTCGCCACGGTGAGGCCGGCCTGCCAGTAGCGCCGCCCGGCCTCGTCCTGGCCGAGCCCGGTCAGGTAACGGCCGAGGCGCAGCAGACCCTGGGCACCGATGCAGGCGGCCGACGAATCGACCGGCTCATGATCGTTGTACGGGTCCGCCGGCCGGTCCAGGTAGTCATCGAGTGCGGCCAGACCCGGAGCGCCGGTGTCCCAGTAGGGGATGCCGTCGGTCGGCGTGTGTTCGAGGTAGAAGTCGCAGGTGGCGGTGGCCGCCTTGAGTAGCATCGCGGTCACCTCGGCCCGCCCGCCGTACGGTTCGAGGTCGCTGTCCGGCAGCACCGCCAGGTATTCGAGCTGCTCCGCGAAGCCGAGCATGGCCCAGGCCAGCCCGCGCGTCCAGGTGGTGAACGGCGAGTAGCCCTGCTGGGTGCTCGGGCAGCGGAACCGGCCGTCGTTGACGTTGAAGATCGACTCGTGGGCGGTGCGACCGCGCAGGTCGTAGCTGTCCCGGCCGTCGCCGTAGAAGACGTTGTACCGGGCGGTGTTGGCGGCATGCTCGATCAGCCGGCCGAGCAGCGAGATCCGCTCGTCCTGTTCGCCCATCAGTGCGTGGCCGAGCAGGTGGGACACGGCCAGCGCCCGGCAGGAGCGGATGGTGTCGACGAACAGCGACTGCGGGCCGTTGAACGAGTAGATGTAGCCGGTGCCGTCGGCGGTGTCCCGCCAGCGGGCCGCCTGCACCGCCCCGGTCAGCTTGAGCGCCAGCTCGTAGAAGTCGCGCTCGGCGCGGTCGTGCGGGAGCCGTCCTTCGGCCATCAGCCGCCACAGGTTGCCGTACGTGCTGACGTTGTTGAAGCCGTGGTCGTGCACGCCGATGTGGCTGACGTGGCTGGCCATCACGGCGACGGTCAACTCGCGGGCGGAGTCCAGGAACCGCTGCTCGCCGGTGGCGTCGAACTGCAGCAGGGCGGAGCCGTACTGGAAGCCCTGGGTCCACTCGGTCCAGCCGCGCGCGGCGTACTGGCCGTCGACGGTGAAGACCGGCGACGGCGACCCTGGCGGGCAGGTCTTCTCGATCGAGTCGATCTTGTGGGCGGAGGCTTCCCAGAGGCGGTCGATCCTGGGTTGCAGGCTGGCCGGGGTTAGCGAGTCGTCGATCCGAATCATCGGATCAGCATAGGAAAGCGCTTGCCTAGGCGGAAGACCTGACCACCGGACCCCACGTCCCGCTATGCGACGAGTTCGACCCGGCAGTAGGCGCTCGCCGCCCGAGCGAGTTTGCCGTCGGCGGTCACCAGCGTCAGTGCGCGGCGTTCCGCGAGGGCGACGTAGGGGGCGTCGTACGCGCTGATGTTCGCCTTGACCTGCCACATGCGGGTGAGCAGATCGTCGATCGGCACGGTGTCGACGCCGAGGCGGCCGATTCGGTCGACCGCCCGCGCCGCCATCTCGTTGGTGATCTTCCCGCCGAGGGCGAGCCCTCGCATGACAGAGAAGACCTCGACCTTCCAGTGTTCCGGTGCCGCCCACTCGGGATCGCGACCCAGGACGGCGCGGGCCTTGCGGCCGCGGTCGTCACTGTAGACGAGCACGCTCGCGAGGACCGAGGCGTCGACGACGATCACGCGACGTCCCGCCCGGATGGCGCGGAGTCCGGGAAATCCCGTTCAGCGCGGGAACGGGCGAGCAGGTCGGCGGCGTCAGGTGCGGTCGGTCCGGCTCCGCCGCTGCGGTCGTCGAGTTCGTCGCTGAGCTCGGCGAGGAGCTGCCGGTTGCGGCAGAAGTCAGCCTGACGGTTGAGGACCGCCAGCAGGTACGCCTGCAGCGACTGGCCGCGTTCGCGAGCCTGCTGGGCCAGGAGGTCCCGCACCTCCTCCGGCACGTCGCGGATGGTGAGCACCACAGTCATGACTTCAATTTGAATTCGTTATGACTGCATAGTCAAGTCCGCCCCGGCTGCGGCAGCAGGATCTGCTCACCCCGGCCGGTCACGCCGCCTCTGACATCGGCTTGTCGATCACCGGGCCGTCACCGTCGAACGGGCCCTGCAGGTCATGGGCAAGGCTCGGCCCGCATCAGCACGAGGTTCTCCTCGTCGCGGCGCTCCAGGATCACGTCGGCATCCGCCAACGACGGCAGGACCTGGGACGGACCTCGCAGGAACCCGGCCCGCCGAACCGCCAATGGTGGGATCAGCAGCTCGTGGTGTGGGTCCCGTCGGGTTGGATGCGGATGGTGACAGGTTCGCCGGGGTGGTCGGCGGCGAGGCTGCGTACCTCGGTGACGTAGCTGGTGGTGTCGGGCGCTGGGCCGGTGGTGGCGGGCTGTTGTGGGACGGACATCGGCTGTTCGGGGTCGGCGGGGACGGCGGCACGCAGCGCGCCGTAGAGGTAGCGATTGCACAGGGCGACGGCTTCGGGGAGGGCGGCGCAGGTGGGGACCGGGTCGATGGTCAAGGGTGTGGCGGGGTCGGCGACCTGGACCGACCAGGTGTGGCCCTGCATCAGCTCCGGCCGGCCGATGCTGTCGCGGTGGTCGACGACGGTGACATCCAGGGCGAGGCCGAGCCCAGTGACGAGGCGGGCGAGCTCGTCGAGGGTCAGGCCGGGCCAGTCGGTGGCGCGGGCCAGGATGCGGGCGCCGTCGTGGGCGGCGCCGGCTTCGGCGAGGTACGCGGCGAGCGGGTCTCCGCCGGGGGCGATCTGACTGACACCCATCCGCAGGTGCTGATCGATGACGTGTTCGCCGTCGAGGTCGGTCAGGTCGGTCGGCTGTACGCCGAACTGTGCCGCGAGCGAGCCGATCCGGTAGCGCTCGGGCAGCTGCCACACCTGGGTACCGGACTGTCGGTCGGTGTGAGCGAGAGTGGGCGGGGCAAGGCCGTCGGCGTCGGGTCGCCAGTTGCGGTGCACGGTCCGGCCGCGCAGGTCGGTGACGGTGACCACCGCGCCGCGCCGGACCCGGCGGGTGCCGTAGCAGTCGGTGCAGTACGGCGGGTCGGCCGTGTCGGTGCAGCGCGGGCAGGGGTGGGTGGGGATCGCCTCGCCCCAGTGCTTCGGTGCCGGCGGTTCCCAGCCGCGCCGGAACCTGCCGCCGACCCCGCCCTGCTCGGTGTCGTCGGGTCGCAGGCTGGTGTGCCACCAGCGCCGGTTACGCCAGATGGCCTGCGCGCCGCCGTGCTGCTCGGCGTCGGCGACCATCCGCCGTTCGAGTTGATCGAGGTCGTGGCCGCCGGGGCGGCCGTCGAGCCCGACCGGCACCGGGTGCGGGGTGAGCGCGCCGTCGGTGAGGTAGTGGGCGGGCACGTTCCAGTCGGCCACGGCCAGCCCGGACGCGGCCCGTTCCGGGCTGATCGAAGCGATCGCCGCCGGCAGGTCGGCCGCCCACCGGTGCGGGTAGTCGGGCACCGTCCCGCCTGCAAGCTCGAACCGGATGTCCCAGCTCAGCCCGCCACGGGTCGAGGCTGGTCGGGCTTCGAGCACCAGGTCGACGTGCAGCTGGTCGGCGAGTGCGCACAGCCGGCCGAGTAGCCGGGCATGGTCCGGTGCCGGCGGTTCGCTGCTGCGGCCGATCAGGACCAGCCACGGCGAGGTACGTCGGTCGGCGAGGGCTGACGCCTCCCACCTGCGGCGGTCCCGCTCCGCGATGCCGGGCTGCCACTGCGCCGGCAGCATCAACCCGGACGACGGCAGCCGGCCTGGCTCGTCAGGAAAGTCCGGGTCGCGCAGCGTTGCCGCAGCCACCCCCGCGCGGGCCGCCAGGTCGGTGACGATCGGCGCGTACGGCAGCCACCAGGTGCCCGACGGCGTGGGCAGCGGCGTGAACGTGCCTGGGACGAGGCTGGTCGAGGCGACCGCCCCGGTGTAGAGGTTGGCGACGGTGAAGACGAGTTGCGCCCGCCGACGCTCGGATCCGAACCCGACGCTGCGGATCGAGCCGGCCGGCACTCCGTTGACCTCGGTCATGCCGCCGCTCCCGCCTGCGATTCCTGGAACTGCTGCGACTGCCAGTCCCGCAGCGCCTGCTTGATCCGGGCGTTCTCGTCGCGGGTGGCGGCCAGCTCGTCGCGTAGGGCAGTCAGTTCGTCGGCGACCACGTGCAGGAACGTGCGTACCTCGGTGGGGTCGCAGCCGCGCCGGGTCCGGCCGGCGAACCGACGCTCGCGGACGAGGCCGGGACTGATCGACGGCCGCACCGGCCGCCCGTAGTAGTGGCCGACGTTGTTCGGTGCCCGCCGCACCGGCGGACGTGGCGTCGGTGTGCGCCGGTTGTGGCGGGCGATTTCGGCGAGCAACCGCCGGGTTCGCCGGCTCCGCACCGGAGCCCGGCGGAACAGGTCAAAGAATCTACGCACAGCAGGAACCACCTTTCGATTGATCGAAACCTTCAGGGGTACGGGTCGAGAGGATGCGATGCACCTCGTGCCGCCGCCCTGGTCAGCGGTGTCGGGGCAGGCTGGGTGCGAAGTGGAGGCCGGCCCGCTGGACGAAGATCTCGCGCCGTTCGCGGGCTTCGCCGTCAGGCGCCAACACGTACCCGCCGAGCCACAACCAGCCCCGGTACGTCTGGCGTTTGTCCACTGCCGTCACCCGGAACCGGAAGCCTCGCCCGGCCGCGAACTGGACACTCGCCTGACCGTCGATGATCAGTTCGTCACCGGGACGGGGGTCCGTCGGGGACCGATCGGCCGGCACGTTACCGATCGGCTGCGGGCACCGTCGTCCGGCCGCAGTCGGGGCACCAGCGAGATTTGATCTTGAAACTGAACAGCCCGACGAAGAATCCGAGCAGAGCTCCGCAAGCCAGTGCCGCAAACGCCACCATGATCAACCCTTCCGATTGGGCTGGGCGTGACCCGGGCGGGCCGTTGCCGCGACCCACCCGGCCACCTGGGGTTTCAACGGGACGAAGCGGAAAGCGATCAAGAACTCGCCGCTCCCCGCGTTCCCGTGGCCGGCCAGTTGATCAACCGTCCACGAAGGTTCGTTGCATCACAGAGTCAACCATCGATCACGCAATACCGCAACATTCAATTTTTTACTTCATGGTTTTGTTGCACTGCTGGAGGCGTAGCCGCGGCGGGCAGCTACGCTCGGACAAGATCACCCGGGTGCAGTGTTAAATTTTTTCCGGACGCGTTCGGCAAGAGCGCAACACGCGCCGGAGGGAGGGGCTCCACAGTGGCTGCCGATGGGGACGATGCCGGCGCGGCCGTGGCTCGTCAGCGCTTGGCGCTGATGCTGCAGAACCTGCGCAAACAGGCGCGGAACAAGGACGGGACACCGATCACGATCGAGCAGGCCGCCCAGCACATGGAACGCGCCCGCCCCACCGCCCACCGCATCATCAACGGTCTGCCCGGCGTCCGGGTCAAGGACCACGACGTCAAGTCCCTGGCCGAGTTGTTCGGCGCGGACAATGAGACCACAGCGACGATGCTGGCGCTGGCAGCAGCAACCAGGGTCAAGGGCTGGTTCTCACGGTTCCGCGACGTGCTCCCGCCCGGCTTCGACATGTACATCGGCCTGGAGGCCGCCGCTCGTGCGGTCTGGGCCTATGAGGGCGAACGCGTCCACGGACTCCTGCAGACCGAGGAGTACGCGCGGGAGATCCTCCGGATCTCGGCTTCCGACGGCCCGAAGGCCGCAGATGCCGAGTTCGAACGCCGCGTCGCTGTCAGGATGCGCCGACAGGAGATCCTGACAAGAACCGACAGGCCCGTCGACTTCACCGTCGTGCTCGGCGAGGCCGTGCTGCATCGCACCATCGGCGGTCCAGCCGTGATGGCCCGCCAACTGCAGCAGATCAACGAGCGGGGCGCCCTGCCGAACGTCTCCGTCAAGGTCGTGCCGTACAGCGTCGGCGCGCACTACGGCATCGACACGGGGCCGTTCGCGGTCATAACGTTCCCGGAGCAAGGCGGGCCGGCAACGGCCTACATGGACAACTTCACCGGCCACCTCCTGACCCACAAGCCGTCCGATATCGGCCGATTTGAGGCTGCCGCGGCAGCCATCGACCGCTGCGCCCTGAACGAGACCGCGTCCAGGAACCTGATCAGCCAGAGATCCAAGGAGCTATCCAGTGCCCAGTAGTCACGACGCGCTCTCCTCAGAGGTCCTGACCACCGCGCAGTACCGCAAGTCAACCCGATCAGACAGCACAGGTTCATGCGTCGAGGTCGCCACCAACATCCCCGCCACAGTCCTCGTACGCGACAGCAAAGACCCTGCCGGCCCCACCCTCAGCTTTGCTCCCCATGACTGGACGACCTTTCTCGCCAACCTCGACCCCGACGCTCCCCGCTGATCGAGGCAGAGAGAAGGCCCTTCGCGTCTGGGCAGGCGCGGGAAACCACGCATCAGGCGCGAGGATCGGCAAGTGGATCAGGTCGTTGCCGCCGAGGAGCTCGCCGATTCCTTAACCGCCAAGCTGCTACGAGCGCATCGGGTTCAGATTCTCGATCGCCGCAGAGCATCAGCCGGGCTTCGGCGTGATCGCCCGCCACGATGAGCCCGAGGTAGGTTGCGAGGCTCTGGTCCGCCTTACGCCGTTCGTCCCGGGCGGAAGCCTTCAAGGACACGTTTGCGGACCAGCAGACGAGCAGTACGACGGCCACGATCGCCGCCGTCCACCATAGGCCCGAACGACGCCGTACCCGTACCGCCATGGCCGGTGATCGTAGTCTCGCCGGAACATCTCCGCGCACACGCTCATCGGCGCACTCGGACACCGGCGGCCGGCGCTGACGTCACCCTCGGTGACGACCGCTTCGCGGCAGATCCGTACGTTGGCCTACCCCGAGCCGACGAGGATACAGAACGGATGTCCCTCCGGGTCGGCGAGAACGTAGAGGGGCTCCTCTGAATCCTGGGTGCGGTCGCAAAGCAAGCTGGCTCCGAGCTGCTCGGCTCGTCGACGGTGTCGCTCCAACTCGTTGACGGTGGGTACACGGAGATCCAGGTGCATCTGCTTCGGAACGTCGTGTGACGGCCAGGTCGGCCGCGCCAATGTAGGCACCTGTTGAAAGGCAAGCTTGCGGTTGCCGTTGCCGTCGACCAGGACGAGCCAGTCTTCGTCATCGGTGGTCCCGTCAGCCGGAGGTTCGTCACCAGGGCGGTATTGCAGTCCGAGGAACTCCCGGTAGAACTCAGCGAGGGCCCGGGCGTCGGTGGCGTCCAGGGCGGTGTGCATGAGAACCGGATAGTCAAACACTGACGACGCCTCCTCACGGTGCTGGCCCTGTCATCACACCACGAAATCGACGAGCGAACATCCAGACATCGGCAGATCCGTACGCGAAGGGAGCGGTCAGCCCAGCTGGACGCAGCCCTAACTTGTGACGCCTGCTTGCTGCCGTGCCTACCTCAGCAGGGCCGGTGCGTCGACAACGAGGGCTGGGCCGGGTGGGCTGCAGTGACACCAGTCAGGGTGACGGGTATCCGTCGCGCAGGGTCGCCGGTCCGTAGCTGGTCGACTATGGTCAGACCTACCTGACGAACGTGAGTCGCCTTCCGGTACGGCGGCTCGGCGACCGGGGAGGCCGGCTCGGTGAGCGTCGACGAAGTCAAGGCTCAACTGGGCAAGGGCCTGGAGAGCGCCCGTAGCGGCAGGAACACGTTGCAACAGGCGGCCGCTGCAGCGGGCGAGGCCCTGGAGTTGGCGACTTACACCTGTCAGGGCAGTAACCATGAACTGGCTACCGACGCCCTGACCGAGGCCACGTCCGCGCTCCGCGAGATCAAGTTGGCGATCGCCCGACTGGACGTCGGTGAGGAACTGGTCGACACGTACCGCACGGGTTTGTGATGGCTGGGACGGTCGCCGAAGTCATCGCGCAGCTCGCTCGGGCATCGACCGGTCTCAGCTCGGCCGCCGCGACGGCCCTGCGTGCCCAACAGGAAGTGATCGACGCGCACCAGTCCCTTTCCGCCGCGAGCGCCGGAGCGTCGGCGCGCGCTGTCAGGAACGCCACCGCCGAGTGGAAGACCGCCGCAGACAAGGCAGGAAAGGTCGCACGCCTGCTCATGGAGGCCGTCGGGCACCTCAACGCCTACGCCAACCGTATCGCCCCCGGCTCGGCACCCACCGAACCTACGCTCACCGGCCCGACCGGCGAAGAACTCCTCGCCGACACCACCAAGCGCTCCGAGGCACAGCGTAACGTCGGTGGCTTCCTCGGTAGGCTTGCGCGCAAGTCAGAGGACGTCCAGGACAGTGCCAAGACCATGGGCGAGGTGGCGGAGAAGGTCACGCAGGTAATCCGTACGCCAGCCGGCAGCGGGGGCACGCAATCGGCAGGCACCACCTCTCCTTCGATCGTCCATGCCACGCCGACCCGCATCGACGCCGCCGACGCCGCCGGCAACCTGGTCGTTGTCGGCCTGGTAGCGGGTATCGCGATCCACAAGACGGGCCAGATAGCCAGCAGGCAGATAGCGAGGTTGCGGAAGAAATGGTCGCAAGACAAGAGCTGAGTGACCTCATCCGGGCGATGGCCAGGCAGGACTGGGGATCGGTTGATCGACACCTGGCCGAGCTCAACCGGCTCGGCTGGGCTGGGGGCAGTCAGACCATTGGAGCGGCGTTCGCGATCGCCGTCAACCGCAGGTTCGGCTCGTCAGACGATCCTCGGGCAGTTGCCTCATTTGTTGCTGACACGAGGAGGCGCTACGAGCAAGGCGAGCAGTTCTCCGCCCTGGCGATGGAAGGCATGATCCGAGCAGCCCTCGGCGAGCCGGACCTGATCGACGACATCGACGCGGAAACCGCCTTCTCGATGCAGATCGCCGTGCTCGGCACGCTGTTGCAGGACCGGGAGTGGAGCGAGGCCGAGCTGGAGGAGTTCGTCCGCGAAGTCGAGCAGACCGCCGCCCAGTACATGTAGCCGCGCGGACCCGGATCGCGGAAGTCCTCGCACCTGCTGGTTGAGGAACCATAATCATATGGCGCTGAAGAAGACGACAGTGATGGTCGACGAGGACGATCTGAGGGTCATCAAGGAGGCTGCGGCGAGGGAAGGTCGTCCGGAGTCGGAGTACTTCCGGGAGGCGTTCCGTATCGCGGCGCTGCGGGCGCGTCGTTGGTCGGGCGACTGGGACATACCGGAGATCGGTTTCGGAGGGCCAGTGAGCGACGACGACGTGCGGGCAGCGGTCGCGGAGGCTACGGATCGCAAATATGGATCAGCCGACCACGCTGCATAATCGTTGTCGGTGACACCTCTGGCCTAGTGGCCGCGTTCAACATCGACGATCCCGAGCATGCTGCTGCGCGCAGGGCTTTGGCCGGGGCGTCGGCGTGGTGATCTCATCGTTGGTGTTCGCGGAGGTCGAGCACATGATCACCCGGAACGTGGACCGTAAGGCGGCGCATGCCGTGCAGGACTGGCTGCTGGGTCAGGAACGGAATCTTCGGGTTCTGGTCCCGGAGGTGACCGCGACCGCGCTGCGCAGGGCCCGCACAGTCCAGTCGCAGTACGCGGCGCTGAGGCTGGATCTCGCCGACGCGGTGAACGTCGTGCTTGCCGAGCAGTACGAGACAGATGCGGTGGTGACGCTGGACCGGCGGGACTTCCGAGCCATCCGCCCGTTGAGCAGCCATGCGGCTTTCCGGATCCTGCCCGACGACCTGTGAAAGCCAGGTGCCGGAGGAAAGTCCGACGTTGCCAGCCGACCGGCCGACTGCCTCCGGTGTCGTTAGCATGCGCATGTGTGGCGTTTTGCGTCGGCCGCCGTCCGGTTTGAGCAGCCGGGCGCGATCGTTCGTCGCTGTTCACGGAGTGTGGCTCGACGTGCCTCCGGTGAGTTAATTTCGTCGTAAGTGGCAGGAGGCGCAGATTCCTGACCAGGTCATTGATCGCATCGATGGGTGTCGGGTCCGATGGGGTGGCCTTGTCCTGCCGTCCACGCAGGGCATGCCCGAGGATGCCGCAGGCCCTCGGATGCTCACCGTGGACACGCCGGAGCGGGAAAGGCGCGTTTGCTTCCCCAGAGGGGGTTTTAGAGGCCGGACCGCAACGCACCGCTGTGCCGTACTCGTTCCTGATTGGTCCGGACGGCACGTTCGGTATCGCCGGTGGCGATCATGATCGGTGGGTCCCGTTGCCTAGCAGCATCGACGGCTGGGTTGGGGCCCTGGCCTTGGCGTATGCGGCAATGGACGTCGCGGACACCGTGACCCGGCTGACCGGTTCTGCCGTCGACCAGCTCGACCTGACCGCCATGCAACCGGTCGTAGAGGTTTGTGGTATCGCGAACGGCTGGTGGTACCCGGCTGGGTCTGCTGGCCGTCGTGTACTCGGGGGAGGGGGTTGTTCGCGCGGTCGGCCTACCGCATCGCCTACCTGTACGCCGGCAACATCGATGAGCAGTGGTTGTAGCGCTCTACCACAACTGCGGCGGGCACCGCAGGGCACGGTGCTCAGCGTCTCAGCGGCTTGTTGGTAGGGATCGGGTGAGCGTCACCGGCGGTATGAGTGGTTGAGCGTCCTGCCTTCCCTCGTGGCCGGACTGATTCAGATGGGGAGCTTCGTGCCGATGCATGGTTCACCGCCGATGATCTCCACGATCACGTCGATGGTGGCCGTCGCTCCCGTGGCGAACGTGAGATTGATGCCGTAGACCGTCCCGTGACCGTCGACGATCGAGGACCAGGGCCGGGTTCCCGATACGGCGAAGGATCTGATGCCGTGCTCCGTCCAGGCCGTCAGCTCTGTATCGTCGAGCCGGGCGAGGACCACGTCGTCTTCGCCGCAGAGCATCAGCCGGGCTTCGGCGTGATCGCCCGCCACGATGAGCCCGAGGTAGGTTGCGAGGCTCTGGTCCGCCTTACGCCGTTCGTCCCGGGCGGAAGCCTTCAAGGACACGTTTGCGGACCAGCAGACGAGCAGTACGACGGCCACGATCGCCGCCGTCCACCATAGGCCCGAACGACGCCGTACCCGTACCGCCATGGCCGGTGATCGTAGTCTCGCCGGAACATCTCCGCGCGCACGCTCATCGGCGCACTCGGACACCGGCGGCCGGCGCTGACGTCACCCTCGGTGACGAGCGCTTTGTGGGAGATCCGGACGCTGCCGACTGCGTTCCGTACGCTCAGGCGACCTTGCCGCCGCCTGGTGGCCCCTTCTATCGTCAGACACGGATAGTCGAGATGTGTCGATGAGGTGATGGGGCGTGTCGGACCCGCAGCTGGGACCACGGGAAGCAGCGCCCTCGGTTCTTGGCGGGGTGCTCCTGGGGCTTGCGATAGGAGTCGCTGGTGACATCGCGTTGTGGTTCTGGATGAACGGCGGTCCGGTTGTGGACTCGCTTGGCCGAGCAAGACGTGGCTACACAGAACAGGTTCATCTCGCGGACATCCAGGATCGCTTCTGGTACGGCTTGGCTTTCGCTGCCGCGATGACGCTGTCGGGTGCCGTCCTGGTGATACGTAGGATCATGAGCGTGGGCGTCCCGCTACTCCTGTCTGCCATTGCCGGACTTTGCTTCGTCGGCCTTATGCTGCATTACTGACTGCCCTTGACTTCGGCGTCCAGCGTCCAGCGTCCAGCGTCCAGCGGCCTGGTCGGGCGCCGAGACGATTCAGATGGGTGCAACCGCCTGGCCAACTGCCGAGACAGAAAATTGCCGTCGAGCCCTTTCGTGCCCGCACGATCAGGTGCGCTGTTCTCTGCAGGTCCGGGCGGGGCGGAAGCCAACAGAGGCTACGCTGCGTAGCGAACGGTTTGCGGCATGACCGGACGTTCTATTCGTCACCGAACTGTCGTCGGCGCTGCAGTAATTCGGCAGATTTCGGCATCGAGCACTGCCAGGTTCGGTATATCTGAACCGTCCCACCATCGGATGGCGTCTACTTCGTCATTGGGTTCAAACGGCGCGCGGCCGATGAGTGCGGCTGTGAAAACCGCCGCATACTCCAGGCGGTTGTCCGGCTTCAGCCGGAACGTGGCAAGGCCACTGTAGGCGATGACCGGCGCGTCCTGGCCGGTTTCCTCGGCGAACTCACGTACCGCCGCCTCCCTAGGCGTTTTGCCGCGATCTATCATGCCGCCGGGTAGCTCCCACTGCCTGCGCCAGCGGTTGAAGACAAGGAGCGTACAACCCTGATGCTGGCCTACTACTAGGGACAGAGGAAGTGGAATATGGGGGTCGAGTCGCTCGAGATCCTGCTCGGGTCCCACGCGGAAATCCAGGAGCTCGTTCCCCTCAGTGTCCATTGCAATCGGCGAAGCCATGGACGACACACTTCCACGTCTGAGTATGGTGCATCAAACGCATTGCGCTGTGCCGGCCGACGCGCTCTCATCGGCGAATCCGCGCGCCGAGGAAGCGGCTGGGGGCTCAGTAACGCCCGTCCTCAACATCGCCGACTTGGACCGCCAACGGATGGGGCGGCCGGTCGCCGGACGCCGCCCGAAATCAGCGGGCGTGCTTGCCCCTGTACCTACCTCGGTAGAGCCGGTAGTCGACAACGAGGCCCGACGGACCGCAGCGACACCACCCTGGGTGACCGATATTCGTCGCGCAGGGTCGCCGGTCTGTAGCTTGTCGACTATGGTCGGACGTACCTGACGAACGTGAGCGACCTTCAGGCGAGGCTGCTCCGCGACCGGGGAGGCTGGCTCGGTGAGCGTCGACGAGGTCAAGGCTCAGCTGGGCAAGAGCCTGGAGAGCGCCCGCAGCGGCAGGAACACCTTGCGACAGGCGGCTGCGGCAGCGGGCGAGGCCTTGGAGTTGGCGACCTACACCTGTCAGGGCAGTAACCATGAACTGGCTACCGACGCCCTGACCGAGGCCACGTCCGCGCTCCGCGAGATCGAGCTGACCGTCGCCCGACTGGACGCGGGGATCGAACTGGTCGACACGTACCGCACGGGTTTGTGATGGCCGGTACGGTCCCCGAGGTCATCGCGCAGCTCGCTCGGGCATCGACCGGTCTCAGCTCGGCCGCCGCGACGGCCCTGCGCGCTCAGCAGGAAGTGATCGACGCGCACCAGTCCCTTTCCGCCGCGAGCGCCGGAGCGTCGGCGCACGCTGTCACCAACGCCACCACCGAGTGGAAGACCGCCGCAGACAAGGCAGGAAAGGTCGCCCGCCTGCTCATGGAGGCCGTCGGATACCTCAACGCCTACGCCAAACCGTATCGCCCCCGGCTCGGCACCCACCGAACCCACGCTCACCGGCCCGACCGGCGAAGAACTCCTCGCCGACACCACCCGCCGCTCCGACGCCCGCCGAGGCGTCGGCAGCTTTTTCAACAAGATGGCGCGCAAGTCTGAAGATGTACAGGACACCGGCAAAGGCATGGTTGAGCTGGGCCAAGAAGCGATCCGCGTCCTCGGCGGTCCACGCGGCCCGAGCGGCGCACAGACCAGCCACACCGGCATGCCGAGCGCTGTCGTTCCAACCCAACCCATCCTGTCCGGATCGACTCACCGGAGGCCGGTGGCCATATCCTCATCCTCGGGCTGATCGCCGGCATCACGGTCAACCGTGCGGTGAACGTCGCACGCGAGCAGATAGCGAGGTACTTGAAACGTGAGCGCCGACCAGAAACTCAGTGACCTGATCCGTGCCATGGCCCGGGGAGACTGGGGCACAGCCGATCGGCTCCTCGCCGAGGTCGGCGACAAAGGGCTACGAGAAGGGCCGCAGACCAACACCGCTGCCTTCTTCGTCGCGGTGCAACGACGCTTCGGCGAGACACCCGACCTGCAGCAGATCGCCACCTTCGTCGCTACGACCCGGCAGCGGTACGCGGACGGCCATCAGCTGCCCGCCCTGGCGATGGAGGGCATGATCCGAGCAGTCCTCGGCGAAGCGGACCTGCTTGATGACATCGCTCCGGACGTAGCCTTCTCGGCGCAGATCGTGATCCTCGGAACGCTGTTGCAGGACCAGGAGTGGACCGAGGCCGAGCTGGAGGAGTTCGTCCGCGAAGTCGAGCAGACCGCCGCCCAGTACATGTAGCTGCTCGATGCGCGGCAGCCCGCCATCCCGTGCGCGAGTTGAGGGCTGACGCACGTTAAACGCGAAAATAACGTGCGTCAGCCCTCAACTCGCGAAACGTTCTGCCTGGCGACAGCTCAGCGCGGCGTCCGCGACAGCGTTTCCAGCCGGGTCAGACGGCGAACCCAGGTCAGACGGTGAAGTCGGCTGGGCGGTCGGTGGCGCTCGGCGGTGGGGTGGCTTGCCACATGCCCAGCTTCTGCGCGCCGAGCCGGCTCAGATACGCCGGGTTGAGGATCACGTAGCGGCGCCACAGCCGTTTCGGCTCCAGGCCGAGGCGCCACAGCCACTCCAGGCCGCGCCGCTGCATCCACTCGGGCGGGCGGCGCAGCAGCCCGGCGTGGTAGTCGAAGGCGGCACCGACCGCCATCAGCGGCATGTCCAGCAGCGGGCGCATCGCGTACGTGAAGATCTCCTGGCGCGGGCAGCCCAGCCCGACCAGCACCAGCCGGGCGCCGGAGTCGCGGATCCGCTCCGCGATCTCGGCGTCCTCACCGGGGCGGACCGGCCGGAACTTCGACGGCTCGACGCCGGCGATCTTCAACGCCGGGAACTGCTGCTCCAGCTGCGGCACCAGGCGGGACAGGGTGGCCTCGGTCGAGCCGTACAGGTAGACCGGCAGACCTTCCTCGGCGCAGCGGCGCAGCACCAGCAGGGTCAGGGTCGGGCCGTACACCCGGTCGGTCAGCCCGGCACCGTGCAGCAGGTTGAGCCCCCAGCGCACCGGCTGGCCGTCCGGGGTGACCAGGTCGAACGCGTTGAGTCGGGCGTTGTGTGCCGGGTCCAGCACACCGGTCATCACCCCGTGCACCGCGAGCGCGGTCAGCGCCAGCGGCCGGCGGTGCCGGGCGGCCTCGACCACCCGCCGCGTCGCCGCGTCGTAGTCGACCGCGTCGACCAGCACACCGAGGACGTTGCGTTTGCCCTTGTCGATCATCTCTGGGGCACCCACTTGTCGACGTTGGCCTGGTAGATCTCCTGCAGGATCATCGGCACGTCGTAGATCTGCTTCCAGCCAGGGTAGTCACGCTGGAAAGCCGCGTTGGATCCAATCCACCACTGGTGGTCGCCGACCCGGTTGGCCTCCTGGTACTCGGTGATCATCTGCTGCCCGGTGATCTGCTCGGCGAGCGCGAACGCCTCCAGGTGCGAGCAGTTGGAGTGCCGGCCGCCGCCGAGGTTGTAGACCGCGGCCGGGCGCGGGTCGCGGAAGAACGCCTCGAAGGCGGAGACCACGTCGTGGCTGTGGATCGCGTCGCGCACCATCTTGCCGCCGTACCCGAAGATCTTGTAGGTGCGCCGCTCCATGTTGCATCGCATCAGGTAGCCGAGGAAGCCGTGCAGCTCGGTCGCCGAGTGCGCCGGCCCGGTCAGCGTGCCGCCCCGGAAACAGGCGGTACGGATGCCGAAGTAGCGGCCGTACTCCTGCACCATCACGTCGGCGGCGACCTTCGACGCGCCGAACACCGAGTGCAGGCAGGCGTCGATCGGCATGTCCTCGGTGATCCCCCCGGCGTACGGGTGCTCCGGCGCGATCTCCCAGCGGGTCTCCTGCTCGACCAGCGGCAGGCTGTTCGGCCGGTCGCCGTACACCTTGTTGGTCGAGCAGTGGATCACCGGTGCCTGCGGGCAGTGCTCCCGCACGTTCTGCAGCACGTTCAGCGTGCCACCGGCGTTGACGTCGAAGTCGGTGAACGGGTCGCGCACCGCCCAGTCGTGCGACGGCTGGGCGGCGGTGTGGATCACCACGGCGATGTCGTCCGCGTAGCGGCGGAACAGGCCCGCGAGGGCGTCCCGGTCGCGGATGTCGACGGCCTGATGGGTGTACGCCGCGCCGAGGTCACGCCGCAGCGTCTCGACGTTCCAGGCGGTGGAGGCCTCGGCGCCGAAGAACTCCCGGCGCATGTCGTTGTCGATGCCGACCACGTCCAGGCCGAGCCCGGCGAAGTGTCGGGCCGCCTCCGATCCGATCAGACCGCCGGACCCGGTTACCAACGCGACGCTCACACGACACTCCTGAGCTGGGGGGTGGAGAGAACGATCAAGAGCATATCCGGACAGGATGTGCAGAAGGCTCCGCCGACGGCGGAGCCTTCTGTCGCTGCATGAGAGGGTACGAGCGGGAAACCCGCTCGTACCGCTGGTGGGGAAGGGGGGAGTTGAACCCCCACGCCCTTTCGGGCACACGGACCTGAACCGTGCGCGTCTGCCATTCCGCCACTTCCCCGGACGCTGCCCGGGACAGTCGGTTGAGACTAGCCCGGACCGGTCGGACCGATCCCGGCGGGGTGTCGGTCGGACCCACCCGTTGGCAGGTGCCGGGACATATTACGCTGTCCCTGGCGGTCCCGAGCGGAATATCGCCCGCGATGCCTGGCGAAGAGTAGCACGGGGCGGGCCGGCCGTTCGGGACAGGCCGGGACCAGTGGTCGATCGGCGTGCGGGTGGCACGGGCGACGGCCGGATACCATCATGTCCTCGGAACCCGAGGAGGAGCCGGTGAGCGTGCTGCAACGCTTCGAGAAGCGTCTGGAAGGCCTAGTCGAAGGGGCCTTCGCCAAGGTGTTCAAGGGTGTCGTGCACCCGGTGGAGATCCTCAACGCGATGCAGCGGGAGGCGGAGGCGCACAAGGCGATCCTGGCCGGTGGGCGTACGCTGGTGCCCAACCGCTACGTAATCGATCTCTCGCCATACGATCACAGCCGGCTGGCTCCGTACGCGGCGGCGCTTGCCCAGGAGTTGGCCCAGTCCCAGGCCGAGTTCATCGGCGAGCAGGCCTGGACGGTGTACGGCGACGTCATCGTGGAGATCGAGCGTGGCGACGGGCTGGACACCGGCATGTTCCGGGTCACCGCCGAGGTGTTCACCGGCGGCGACGTCGCTCCGGTGCAGCAACCGGCGTACGACATGCCCGGCGGGCAGGGCGGTGGCGGCTATTCGCCCTACGAGCAACAGGGCGGCGGGTACGGCCCCCCGCAGCAGGGCCACGGCGGCGGACGCAACATCCGACTGGTCTCCGGTGACGGGCGGACCTATCCGCTGCAGATGGGCTCGACCGTGATCGGCCGCGGCGACCAGGCGAACCTGCGCCTGCCCGACGTCGGCATCTCCCGGCGACACGCCCGACTGGACTTCGACGGGTCACAGGTTGTGCTCACCGACCTCGGCTCCACCAACGGGACCATGGTCAACGGGCAGCGGGTCTCCGCGGTGGCCCTCAACCCCGGTGACATGATCCAGCTCGGGACGACCACGCTCACGTTCCGAGTGGATGGCTAGCCTTGCCCGAATTCGTCGTCGCCGTCGCCCGGATCGGCTTCATCGTACTGCTGTGGATCTTCGTGTTCACGGTGGTCGGAGTGATCCGCCGGGATCTGTTCGCCGGGGCCCGATCCAGTCGCCTGGTCGCGGCACCCCGCGGTGTCGGCGGCGCGGCACCGGCCCGACCGGCGAAGGTCAAGCGAGGGCGGGCCGCACACCAGCTGGTGGTGACCGCCGGGCAACTGGCAGGCACCCGGATCACCTTGGGTGAGTCGCCGATCACGATCGGTCGGGCTGAGGACTCTACCCTGGTGATCACCGACGACTACGCATCCGCCCGGCATGCCCGGTTGATGCCCCGGGACGGCCAGTGGTTCATCGAGGACATGGGTTCCACTAACGGGACGTACCTCGACCGCGCTAAGGTCACCGGACCTACCCCCGTACCCCTCGCCGTGCCGATCCGCATCGGCCGCACATCTCTTGAGTTACGGCCATGACTCTGACCCTGCGCTACGCCGCCCACAGTGACCGCGGGCTGATCCGTGACGGGAACCAGGATTCCGTCTACGCCGGGCCGCGGCTGCTTGCCGTGGCCGACGGCATGGGCGGGATGGCCGCCGGTGACGTCGCCAGCAACCTTGTCATCGGGGCCCTCGCCCCGCTCGACGAGGACGTGCCGGGCGACGCGCTGGTCGACGCCCTGCGTTCCGCGGTCGGCCTCGCCAACCAACACCTACGCGACACCGTCGACGCCAATCCCCACTTGGAGGGGATGGGCACCACGCTGACCGCCACGCTGTTCTCCGGCAGCAAGATCGGCATGGTGCACATCGGTGACTCGCGCGCCTACCTGCTACGCAACGGCGAGTTCGCCCAGATCACCAAGGACGACACGTACGTCCAGATGCTGGTCGACGAGGGCCGGATCAGCGCCGAGGAGGCGAGCAGCCATCCGCAGCGCTCGCTGCTGACCCGCGCGTTGGACGGCCGCGACATCGACCCGGAGTACTCCGTCCGCCAGGTGGTGGCCGGCGACCGCTACCTGATCTGCAGCGACGGCCTGTCCGGCGTGGTCAGCGCGGAAACCATCGCAGACACCCTGCGTGAGTACCCCGATCCGAACCAGTGCGTCGAGCGGCTGGTGCAGTTGGCGCTGCGCGGTGGCGGGCCGGACAACATCACCGTGGTCGTCGCCGACGCCTCCGATCAGAGCATCCTCGAACAGGCACCGATCGTCGGCGGGGCCGCCGCCCGTGACCGCGGCATGGCCACCGCCGCCGACGACTCCACCCCCGCCGCGCGGGCCTCGGCGCTGTCCGCCCCCCGGGCGGCGGCCCCGGAGCAGGTCAACGCCGGTGAGCCGGGTCTCGACGACGATCCGCAACGGCCCCGCCGCCGGCCGGTCCGCGCCGCGATCGTCCTGGTGGTGCTGGTCGGCATCCTCGGCGGCGGACTCTGGGCCGGGTGGACCTACACCCAGCGCCAGTACTACGTCGGGGCGACCACCGACGGCCAGTTGGCCATTTTCCAGGGCATGCCCGGCGAGGTCGCCGGGGTCAGCCTCTCCACCGTGTACGAGACCAGCGCCACCGAGCTGGACGATCTCACGTCGGCCGCGCAGGACCGGGTCAAGCGGGGCATCCATGCCAGCAACGAGGTGGAGGCGCAGCGGCATCTGTTGGAGTTGACCCGCGACGAGCCGGACAACCCCAACCTCAAGCCGACCTGCCCGCCGACCCCGAGCCCGACGCCGACTCCGTCGCCTACCCCGTCACCCACGCCGTCGCTGGAAACGACCGGCTCGCCGGACCCCGCCGTCACCGGCACCCCGTCGCCGGTCGGCGCCCCGGAGAGCACCCCGGACGCGCCGCCGGTCGAGCCGGTACCGCCGGTGACGAATCCGGCCGGCTGCCGGACGGTCGACTGAGACCGGGGCGAACGACGTGAAGGACACCCAGTGACGGCACCAGTCGGGTCCGCCCCACCACCGGCCATCACCGGTGAGATGCCGCGGATCCGTTCGGTGCGGACGCGGCGCAACGCCGAACTCGGCCTGCTCGCGATCGCGCTGGTCGTGGTCGCCAGTTACGCGGCAGCCACCGAGGCGGCGGTGCTCGGCACCCTGCGGGCCGGGTTCTGGGTGCCGGTCGCCGTGCTCGGCGCGGTCTTCTTCGGACTGCACCTGGCCGTACGCTTCTTCGCCCCGCACGCCGACCCGGCCCTGCTGCCGGCGGTGGCACTGCTCAACGGCATCGGAGTCGGCTTCCTGCGCCGCTACGACCTGGCCCGGGAACCGGCGGCCGAACGGCTGGACTACCCGATCTTCGCCGGCACCGGCGGCCGGCAGCTGGCCTGGACCCTGGCCGCGGTGGTGCTGGCCACGGCGCTACTGGTGCTGATCCGCGATCACCAGCTCATCGCCCGGTACGCGTACACCCTCGGCCTGACCGGGATCGTGCTGGTGATGATCCCGGCGGTGCTGCCCGCCCGGTACTCCGAGGTCAACGGTGCCAAGCTGTGGATCCTGGTCGGTGGCTTCTCGATCCAGCCCGGTGAGTTCGCGAAGCTGGCCCTGCTGTCGTTCTTCGCCTACTACCTGGTCCGCAAACGCGAAGTGCTCTCCCTGGCCAGCCGTCGGGTGCTCGGCATCGACTTTCCGCGTGGCCGCGACCTCGGGCCGGTGCTGGTGGTCTGGCTGCTCAGCGTGATGGTCCTGGTGTTCCAGAAGGACCTCGGTACGTCACTGCTCTACTTCGGCATGTTCGTGGTCACCCTGTACATCGCCACCGAGCGGGTCAGCTGGTTGATCATCGGCCTGCTGCTGTTCTTCGGCGGCGCATTCCTGGCGTACTACCTGGGTGGCATCGTCGGCGGGCCGTTCTACAACTTCTACCAGCGGGCCAACATCTGGCTGGACCCCTTCTCCGACCCCTACTCCGACGGCTACCAGCTGGTGCAGGGACTGCTCGGGCTGGGCACCGGTGGGCTGTTCGGCGCCGGTCCCGGCGGCGGCCAGCCGCTCAAGGTGCCCGAGGTGCACAACGACTTCATCTTCGCCGGCATCGGTGAGGAGATCGGCCTGTTCGGGCTCTCCGCGCTGCTGGTGATCTACCTGCTGATCGCCGAGCGTGGGCTGCGGGCCGGGCTGGCCGTCCGGGACTCCTTCGGCAAGCTGCTCGCCGGCGGTCTCGCGTTCACCCTCTCCCTGCAGGTCTTCGTGATCGTCGGCGGGATCAGCGGGCTGATCCCGCTCACCGGCCAGACCACCCCGTTCCTGTCCGCCGGCGGTTCCTCGCTGATGGCCAACTGGCTGCTCATCGCACTGCTGCTGCGGATCTCGGACGCCGGTCGCCGGCCGGTCGCCGGGGCCGACGCCCGTCCACCCGGTGCCCCGGCCGGCCCACCGGCCCAGCTGCACGGCGCTCCGACGGAGGTGATCCGCCGGTGAACGCCCCACTGCGCCGGGTCGGCGTGGTCATCATGGTCCTGTTCGGGCTGCTCTTCGCGAACCTGAACTGGGTCCAGGGCTACAAGGCCGACGAGTACCGCAACAGCGACTACAACGGCCGGGTCCAGGTCGCCGAGTACGACCGGCAACGCGGCAACGTCGAGGCCGGCGGCCGGGCCCTGGCGACCAGCACCGAGACCGGCGGCGAGCTCAAGTTCCTGCGTACGTACCCGGACAACGAGCTGTACGCCCACGTGATCGGCTACCAGCCGGTCAACCTGGCCGCGACCGGCATCGAGCGCGCCGAGAACGAGTTTCTGGCCGGCACCAGCGACCAGCTGTTCGCCGACCGGGTCCGGGACCTGTTCACCGGGGAACAGACCGGCGGCGGCAACGTGCTGCTGACCATCAACCGCCGGGCACAGGAAACCGCGTACCGCCAGCTGGTGGAGAACCGGGTCGGCACCAGCCAGGGCGCCGCCGTCGCGGTCGACCCGCGGACCGGCGCCATCCAGGCACTGGTGTCCCTGCCCAGTTACGACCCCAACCCGATGGCCAGCCACGACACCGGCGTCGCGCAGGAGGCGTACGACGCGCTGGAGGCCGATCCCGACAGCCCGTTGCGCAACCGGGCGCTGGGCGAGGTCCTCCCACCCGGATCCACCTTCAAGGTGGTGGTCGCCGCCGCCGCGCTGGAGAACGGGGTCGGCATCAACGACCAGATCTCAGCCGGCCCGGTCTACCGCCACCCCGACTCGGGCACCGACATCCGCAACGCCGCCGCGTCGATCTGCCCCGAGGAGCAGGTGCCGCTGATCGAGGCGCTGACCGAGTCGTGCAACACCGGCTTCGCCAAGCTCGGCGTCGAACTCGGCGCCGAGACGGTCAAGCAGATGGCCCGCGACTTCGGTTTCGAAGACGAGGAGCTGATCGTCGGGCGGACCAGCGGGGACAGCGGGCTGCCGGTGGCGGCCAGCCGTACCGGCGACATCGCCAATCCGGACGGCAGTGAGGACGGTGCCGCCCTGGCCCAGTCGTCGATCGGCCAGAACAACGTCCGGATGACCCCGCTGGAAGGTGCGATGATCGCTGCGGCGGTCGCCAACGGTGGCCGCCAGATGCGGCCGTACGTCGTCCAGCAGCTGCTCGGCCCGGACCGCACCAGCAGCTACTACACCGCCGATCCGCGCGAGCTGCGCCGGCCGGTCAGCGGGTCGGTCGCCGCCGACCTGCAGGAGATGATGGTCAGTGTGGTGCGCAACGGCACCGGCGGCAACGCCCGTATCGACGGGTACACCGTCGGTGGCAAGACCGGCACCGCCGAGGCCGGCGGGCAGACCGACGACCACGGCTGGTTCATCGGCTACGTGATGTCCGACGGCCAGCCGATCTCCGCCGTCTGCGTGCTGCTCGAGGGCGCTGGTGGCGGCGGCAGCGGTGAGGCGGCCCGGATCGCCGGCCAGATCATGCGGGCGGTCATCGCCGAGCGTGAGGGGCGATGACATGCTGAGTTCGGGAGTTCTGCTCGGCGGCCGCTACCGGCTCGACGAGCGCATCGCCAGCGGCGGGATGGGTGACGTCTGGCGCGGCACCGACGAGGTACTCGGCCGTACCGTCGCGGTCAAGAGCCTGCTGCCGGCGTTGCTGGAGGAGCCGGGGTTCGCCGAACGCTTCCGGGGCGAGGCCCGCACCATGGCCACCATCAACCACCCCGGTGTGGTCGACGTCTACGACTACGGCAGCGACCAGCAGATCGCGTTCCTGGTCATGGAGTACGTCGAGGGTGACGCCCTGTCGCGGACCTTGTCCCGGGTCGGCCGGCTCACCCCGGCCCGCACCATGGCGCTGGTCGCCCAGGCCGCCGACGCGCTGCAGGCGGCCCACGACAAGGGCATCGTGCACCGCGACGTCAAACCCGGAAACCTGCTGGTACGGCCGAACGGCACGCTGGTGCTGACGGATTTCGGCATCGCCCGCTCGGAGTTGGTCGGGCAGTTGACGGCGGCCGGGTCAGTGCTCGGCACCGCCTCGTACATCTCGCCGGAGCAGGCGTCCGGAGCGGTCGCCATGCCGGCGTCGGATGTCTACGCGCTCGGCGTGGTGGCGTACCAGTGCCTGTCCGGCCGGCGGCCGTTCGAAGGCGACAATCCACTCGAAATCGCTATGAAGCACGTACGGGAGATGCCGCGACCGCTGCCGTCGGACATCCCACCGGTCGTCCGGACCATCGTCGAGCGGGCCCTCGCGAAGGACCCGGCCGCGCGTTGGCCGACCGCGGCGGCGATGGCCGCCGTTTCCCGCCAAGCCGCCACCACGCTCGCCGGCCAGGGCCGCCCACCGGTCGCGCAACAGCCCGGGCCGCCCGCTACCCAGCCGCCCCGGCCGCCCGCTACCCAGCCGCCCCGGCCCCCCGCCGGTCACGGGGTCCAACGACCCACCTCCGGTGCGCCGGTCTCGCCGATCGGCCAGCCGCCGGCAGCCCGCCCACCGCTACCGCCGGCATATCCCGGATCGCCGCCAGCCGCCCGACCCGGTGCCGCGCCGGTCATGCCGGGCGGGTATCCGGCCGGATACCATCGCCCTGCCACACCGGTACGGCAACCACTGCCGCCGCCCCACCAACCGCACAACCCGTACGCCTACCACCGTCCGCCCGCCCCGCCACAGCAGCCACGATCCCTGAACCGGCAGGTCTTCACCGTGCTGGCGATCATCCTCGGCGCGATCGTCGTACTGCTCTGCGCCGGGCTGATCACAGCTTTCATCAAGGAGCACGGCAACGCCGCAGGCCCACGGCCACCGGCGGGGCAAATGGTCACGGCTGAGAACCAGATGAGTGCCGGGCACGTCGAACCAACCGCAAGCGCCGTACCGTCGGTAGAGAGGCCGGGAGGTCCCGGCTCGGTAGGATACGACCAGATGAGCGAAGGACGACGAGGACGATGACCGCGCAGGCCCGCCTGCTGGGTGGCAGGTACCAGGTCGGCGAGTTGCTCGGCTATGGCGGCATGGCCGAGGTCCATCGCGGCCGGGACCTGCGGCTCGGCCGAGACGTCGCGATCAAGATGCTCCGCACCGACCTGGCCCGTGACCGGACGTTCCAGGAACGGTTCCGGCGCGAGGCGCAGAACGCCGCCTCGCTCAACCACCCGGCGATCGTCGCGGTGTACGACACCGGGGAGGAGTACGCCCCGACCGGCGAGACGCTGCCGTTCATCGTCATGGAGTTCGTCAACGGCCGTACCCTCAAGGAAGTCCTGGCCGTCGAGAGCCGGCTCAACCCGCGCCGCGCCCTGGAGATCTGCGCCGACATCTGCGCCGCTCTGGAGTTCAGCCACCGGCACGGCATCATCCACCGGGACATCAAGCCCGGCAACGTGATGTTGACGCAGAACAGCCAGGTCAAGGTGATGGACTTCGGCATCGCTCGGGCGTTGGCCAGCGGCGCCACGACGATGACCCAGACCTCCGCGGTGATCGGCACCGCCCAGTACCTCTCCCCGGAGCAGGCCCGTGGCGAGTCGGTGGACGCCCGCTCCGACGTGTACGCCGCCGGCTGTGTGCTGTTCGAACTGCTCTGCGGTCACCCGCCGTTCGTCGGGGACAGCCCGGTCAGCGTCGCCTACCAGCACGTACGGGAGGATCCGCGGGCGCCGAGCGATATCAACCGCGATGTCACCCCGCCGATCGACGCGATCGTGCTCAAGGCGCTCGCGAAGAACCCGCTCAACCGCTATCAGAGTGCCGGCGAGATGCGCGCCGACCTGCTGCGGGCGGCCAGCGGTCGGCCGGTGCTGGCCACCCCGGTGCTGCGCGAGGACGAGACGGTCGCCATGGCGTCGGCCGGTCGCACGGCGACCACCCAGCGCATTTCCGGCGGGGTCGGCGGCCCGCCGCCACGCAAGACGTCGCCGATGGTGATCGCCGGGCTCAGCGCGCTCGGTGTGCTCGCGGTGATCGCGCTGGCCACCGGGCTGATCTGGGCGACCTCCGGCGATGACGCGCCCCCGACGGTCAGCCTACCCAACCTGGTCAACCAACCGATCGAGCAGGCCCAGCGTCAGATCAACGACCTCGGGCTGAGCGCCGACGTCAGCCCGCGCGAGGATCCCGAGTGCACCGTCAACACGGTGTTGAGCCAATCGCCGGATCCGGGGGAAGTGGAGACCGGCACACAGGTCGCCCTGACCGTCTGCGCCGGTCCGGGCACCGTTCAGGTACCCGACCTGGAGGGATTCACCCGCGGCGGGGCCGAGTCGGCCCTGGAAGAGCGCGGGCTCGTTCCCGACTTCCAGGAAGTCTCCAGCAAGCTGCCCAAGGACCAGGTGGTCAGCGTGCCTGACCAGGGCAAGTCGGTCGAGGTGGGCAGCACCGTCGTGGTCGAGATCTCGCTCAACAACCTGCGCGAGGTGCCCAACGTGGTCGGGAAGACCCAGAGCGAAGCGGTCTCCATCCTGAACAACGCCGGTTTCGATCCGCGGGTCGTCCCGGGGCAGGAGGTGGATCCCGCCGACGCCGGCCGGGTCACCAGCCAGAGTCCCAACGACGGCGATGCCGAGGTCAACTCGCGGGTGGAGATCGTGGTGTCGCAGCCGCGCGAGCCCGAGGAGGAGACGCCGAGCCCCACGCCGACGTCCCCGTCCCCGTCGCCGAGCCCGACCAGCCCGGAACCGCCCGGTGACGGTGGCGGCGACGGCGTCGGTGTGGACAGTCTCCTGCCCACATCACGGCTGACCGGACTGGTCGACTGACCGGCGTCGGCTGAGCGTTCGACCGCGCGGACGCGAATGTCCCGGCCCTGGCCGGGGCATCCGGTATCTTGTCATGATCTTGATTTAGGGTAGCCTTTCCTAATGTGACCTCGATGGCCCTGTGCGGCGACGACCTGGTGCTCGGCTACCAACGCACCACCGTCGTGCACGGCGTGTCGGTACGGCTGCGACCCGCAGTGGTGACCGCTCTGATCGGGCCCAACGGCAGCGGCAAATCCACCGTGCTGCGCTCGCTCGCCCGACTGCACAAGGTCGAGTCCGGCCAGGTCAGCCTCGATCCCGGCGAAGGCGAGCCGCGCGACGTCGCACCGCTGTCCGCCCGTGAGTTCGCCCGGCGGGTCACCCTGCTGTCGCAGTCCCGGCCGCACCCCTCGGGCCTGGCCGTACGCGACGTCGTCGCGTTCGGCCGGCACCCGCACCGGCGCCGGTTCGCCGCGCTGAACGGGGCCGACCGCGCCGCGATCGACCACGCGATGGCCCTCACCGGCGTGACCGAGATGGCCGTACGGGCGGTCGACCAGCTCTCCGGCGGGGAACTGCAACGGGTCTGGCTGGCCACCTGCCTCGCCCAGGACACCGGCGTGCTGCTGCTCGACGAGCCGACCAACCATCTCGACCTGCGCTACCAGGTCGAGACCCTCGACCTGGTCCGCGACCTGGCGGACCGGCACGGGACGGCACTGGGGATCGTCCTGCACGACCTGAACCACGCCGCGACCGTCGCCGACCAGGTCGTACTGCTGCACCTCGGCCGGGTCCGCGCCACCGGTACCCCCGCCGAGGTGCTGACCGGGGAGCACCTGTCCGAGGTCTACGGCCTGCCGATCGACACCACCGTCGATCCGCGAAGCGGCCTGGTCCGGATCGAGCCCCGAGGCAGACGCCGACGCCGCGACAGCTGACCGGCCCACGAACGACCCCGAACCCGAGCGAGGAATTGATGAAGACCAGAAGCACCACGGCGACCCTGTGCGCCACCGCTCTGCTGACGACGCTGCTGGGTGCCTGCGGCACGACCGATCCCGGCACCGGAGCCACCGGGGCACCGGCCGCGAACGAGTCCCTGGACTGCGCTGACGACACCACCACGACATCGACCGGTCCGGTCAGCCTCACCGACGCCCTCGGGCGCACCGTCGAACTCGATCAGCCGGCGCAACGGGTGGCCGTGCTCGAATGGCAACAGATCGAGGACGTACTCACGCTCTGCCTGACTCCGGTGGCCGTCGCCGATGTCGAGGGCTACCGCACCTGGAACACCGCCGAGGAACTACCCGACGGTGCGGCCGATGTCGGTGGACGTGGCGAGCCGAACCTGGATGCGCTCTTCGCCGCCAACCCCGACCTCGTGATCATCGAGCCGTTCGGCGCCGACGACGCGGTCGTCGAACAACTGGCCGAGTACGACGTGCCGGTGCTGGCCACCAAGGGTGCGGACACCGCCGACCCGATCCAGAACATGCTCGACACCTTCAGCCTGATCGCCGAGGCGACCGGTCGGCAGGAACGCGCCGAGCTGGTGGTCGACGAGTTCACGACCGGTCTGGAACAGGCCAAGCAGGACGTCGTCGACGCCGACCTCGCGACGACCGAGTTCATCTACTTCGACGGCTGGATCCAGGGCGGCAACGTCACGCTGCGCCCGTTCGGCCAGGGATCGCTGGTCGGTGAGCTCGGCGAGGAGCTCGGGCTGACCAACGCCTGGACCGGAGAGGTCGACCCGGTGTACGGGCTCGGCCAGACCGACATCGAAGGCGTCCAGGCCGTCGGTGCGGCGACCTTCTTCCACACCGGCACCGTCGATCCGGCCGGCGACGTACTTGCCGAGCTGGCGAAGAACAGCGTATGGGACTCGCTGCCGGCGGTCACCGAAGGCCGGGTGTACGCCTTTCCGCCCGGTGTCTGGACCTTCGGCGGGCCCCGCTCGTCGCAGCAGATCCTCGACGCGTACGTCGACCTGCTGACCAGCTGAGCGACCCGTGGCAGTCGGTCCGCCGCCACGAACCGCCAGCGGGGTGCGCCGTCCGGCGGGCACCGGGGAGGACACCTCCCCGGTGCCCGACACCGGCCAACCCCGCCGGGGTGGCGGGTTCGTCGCCGCAGCTGCCGTACTCGCGATCCTGGCCACCGCGCTGGTGCTCACCTCCGGCTGGCATCTCACCCAGGGCACCGCGGACCTGGGGCTGCGCGATCTGATCGAGTTCATCGCGGGCCGGGAGTCGGCGCGGGCGGACCTGACCCGCGACCTGCTCGTCGGGTCCCGGGTGCCGCGTCTGGCCGCCGGGATCACGGTGGGATTCGCCCTCGGCGTAGCCGGAGCACTGTTCCAGTCACTCGCCCGCAACGCGCTGGCCTCACCGGACACACTCGCGGTGACGGCCGGCTCGTACCTCGCGGTCGTCGCGGTCGCGGCGTTCGGGCTTGCCGTGCCGATCTGGGCATCCGGTGCTGTCGCCTTCGCCGGCGGCCTGCTGGCGGCGGCCGTCGTGCTCGGCCTCGCCGGCGGGGCCGGTGCCGCCACCACCCGCCTGGTGCTGGCCGGGTCGGCGGTGGCGATGGCGCTGCAGGCGGCGACCTCGGCCCTGCTGATCCTTTTCCAGCAGGAGACCACCGGTCTGTTCGCCTGGGGCAGCGGATCGCTGAGCCAACTCGGCCTCACCGCGTTCCAGCAGGCCGCGCCGGTCGTGGCGGTAGCCACCGCCGGCGGACTGTTCCTCGCCCGCCGGCTCGATCTGATCGGCTTCGGTGACGACACCGCCGGCGTGCTCGGCGTGCCGGTGCGCCGCACCCGGGCGGTCGGTGTCGGGCTGGCGGTCCTGCTCACTGCGGCTGCGGTGACCCTGGCCGGGCCGATCGGGTTCGTCGGACTCTGCGCACCCGTGATCGCCCGGCTCCTGGCCCGCGTGATCCCGGTGCTGCACCGGCACGCCGTGCTGATCCCGGCGGCCGGGCTGGTGGGCGCGCTGGCCGTGGTGGGTGCCGACGTGCTGATCCGGGCGCTGCTCGGCGCGGACCGGGCGATCGCCGTTCCCACCGGAGTCACCACCACGCTGGCCGGTGCCGTCGTGCTGGTCGTCCTTGCCCGCCGCGCCCGCGATTCCGGTCCGACCCGTCGGCCGCCCGGCTCCGCTACCCGCGTCCGGGGCCAGCTGCGTTTCCGGCTCACCTTGGGCGCGGGTGCGCTCGCCACCGTCGGCACCCTGCTGGTCGGTCTGCTCGCCGGGCACACCTGGCTGCTCACCGGCGACATCCTGCTGTGGCTCGACGGGCGGGCCGCACCGATGATCGCGTTCGCGCTCGACGAACGTGCACCCCGGGTGGTGGCGGCGCTGGCTGCCGGCGGGGCGCTCGCGCTGGCCGGCTGCCTGGTTCAGGCCACCTGCCGCAACCCGCTGGCCGAGCCGGGGATTCTCGGCATCACCGGCGGCGCCGGGCTCGCGGCGGTCGTCGTCGTCACGAGTCGTGCCGGCGACAACGGCAACCTGCTGGTAGCCGCGATCTGCGGGGCGCTGCTCGCGTTCGGTGTGGTGTACGGGACAGCGTGGCGGCACGGGCTGGACGCCGACCGGCTGGTGCTCGTCGGCATCGGTGTCTGGTACGCGACGATGGCGCTGACGACGTTCCTTCTGATCCGCGCCAACCCCTGGGACACGCCACGGATCTACACCTGGTTGTCGGGGACCACGTACGGTCGTAGCTGGGCTCAGGTGCTGCCGGTGGTGGTGGCGCTGCTGCTCGCGCTACCGGTCGCATTCGTGCTGCGGCGAGAGCTGGACCTGCTGGCCCTCGACGAGGACACACCACGGCTGGTCGGCGTCGCCCTGGAACGGACCCGGCTGCTCACCCTGGCGGTGACGGCGATCCTCGCGGCGGTGAGTGTCGCGGCCGTCGGCGTGGTCGGATTCGTCGGGCTGGTGGCCCCGCACGCCGCCCGCGCGCTGGTCGGCGGACGGCATGTCCGGGCGGTCCCGGTGGCGGTCCTGCTCGGCGCGGTCCTGCTCGGGCTGGCCGATACGGTGGGGCGGACCGTGATCGCGCCGGCGCAGATTCCGGCCGGGCTGATAGTCGCCCTCATCGGTGCGCCGTACTTCGTCTACCTGCTGAGCCGCTCGCGTGGCTGAGCCCACGGCGGTCAGGCCGCTGGCGCGGCTGGGCCCACGGCGGTCAGGCCGCTGGCGCGGCTGGGCCCACGGCGGTCAGGCGGCCGCGAACGCGGCGCGGCGGCGGACCTCCACCTCGGCGGCGAGCTGCGGGGCGCGCTCCCGCGCGGTCGGTAGCCCGCAGACGGCCAGCCAGTTCGCCAGCATCAGGTGGCCGCCTTCAGTGAGCACCGACTCGGGGTGGAACTGCACCCCCTCCACCGGCAAGCTGCGGTGACGCATCGCCATCACCACGCCGGACGGGGTACGTCCGGTGACCTCGATCTCGTCCGGCAACGTCTCGGCCCGTACCGCCAGGGAGTGGTAGCGGGTCGCGGTGAACGGATCCGGCAGCCCGGCGAGCACGCCGGCACCCGCATGGTGCACCAGGGACGTCTTGCCGTGCAGCAGCTCCGGCGCCCGCTCGACGACGCCGCCGAAGGCCGCCCCGATCGCCTGGTGACCGAGGCAGACCCCGAAGATCGGCAGCTTGCCGGCGTACCGGTCGATCACGTCCAGACAGATGCCGGCCCGCTGCGGAGTGCCCGGACCAGGGGAAAGCAGCACGCCGACCGACCCGAGCCGGCCGACCTCGTCGACGGTGATCTCGTCGTTGCGCCGGACCTCGCACTCGGCACCCAACTGGCCCAGGTACTGCACCAGGTTGAACACGAACGAGTCGTAGTTGTCGATCACCAGTACGCGCACGTGGCCACCTAGCCCTAGTCGCCGTTTACTTCAGGTGGTGCGGGATTGTTCGTCTCCGTGTCGTACGGCAGGTCGTGCTCGCCGGGGCCGTCGCCGTCCGGCGCGTCACCACCGTCGGGCTGCCCGCCGGACGGGTCGCCCCCGGTGGAGCCGTCACCGGCCGGGTCGCCACCCGGTACGCCACCGTCGGTGACCTGTACGTCGTCGAAGGGCAGCAGGGGCTCGGCCCAGGGGAAGACGACGAACCACAGCAGCGCGACCGCCACACCGGCGAGCAGCACCGAGCCGACCAGTTTGCCGGCCAGCCCGAACGGAAGCTTGCGCCAGATCCACGCGTACACCGGCTAACCGCCCAGCTCCGCCGGTTGGCCGTCGGCCTTCGGCTGGCTGCGGACCAGCGTGGCGTGCACGATCAGCCGTTGGTAGTTGTCGAACTTCGGGTGGCAGGTGGTCAAGGTGAGCATCGCCTTGGTCGGCTTCGCATTGCGGTCGCCGGGCACCGGCGCGACGACCTCGGTCTGCGAGGGCAGCACGATGTGGTTGCGGGTGACGGCGTACACGTGCCAGGTGTCCCGGTCCTCGACGACGATGACGTCGCCGTCGCGTAGTTCGTCCAGCCGCCAGAAGGTGGCCCGGTTGCGGTGCCCGGCGACCGAGAAATTGCCGATCACACCCGGCTGGGCACTGTTCGGATAGTGACCGGGGGCATACCTGATGTCGTTCTGCCCGACGCCCTCGACCACGACCCAGCTCTTGTCGATCTTGGGAATGTAGAGTCCGGCGACCGGTGTGCCCTGTACCGGCGGCTCGGGAGCGGCGACCGGTGCGGGCGACGGACCATCGCTGACCACCGGGGCGGGCACGTCGGCCCATTGCTGCGCGAGTTGCTCGCTGAGATCTTCCTGATGGGCGTTGACGATGACTGACTTGCCCCAGATCTCGTAGCCGGCGAACAGCAGCACGATCACCCCGAAGGTGATCAGCAGCTCGCCGGTGAACCGCGCCGCGGTGCGTAGCCGGCTCCAGACAGTGGGCCGGGTCAGCTCTGAATAGATGCTCTTGTATCCCTCACCGGTGCGCTCCGGCCGCAATTTGACCACCCGCTCACCCCGCCGAGACGGTGGCCGCTCGTGCCCGTCCAATGCCGGCTTGTCGCCGTCGGGGGGTGGCTGGTAGCTGCTGATCACGACCGGGAGCACGTTGGTGGCGGCGGCCGCATGGTCGTTCGGATACGCCGGGATGAGGGCGGTCTGGGCGGCAGTGTGCGGGTCGGCGGGTGGTGCCGGGCGCGGGCCGGCGAACCGGGGAATCACCGCCGTCGCGTCATCCAGATGGTGCGCCTGGTGGCGGCCGTAACGGTCCGGTTGGTGCTGATATCCGTTGCTGCGGTCGTTGTCGCCGTGGCCAGAGTAGCCGTGACCAGAGAAGCCGTGGCCGCCGTCGACCGGCGGCCCGGGACGGGTCATCGTGTCGACCCCGGCACGGTGGCGTACCGCAGCGACGCCGAGCCGTCGAAGGCCCGTACGGTCAACTCGGGCTCCACGGTCTCCTGGTAGCCGAGTTGGAAGTGAAGCACGGCATCCCTGAACAACTGGACCCCTTCCGACTCGGCCAGCGCCTGCTGCAGGGCGGCCGGGTCACCGATCGCGGCTATCCGGAAGGGCGGCGAATATACGCCGCCGTGCAACAGCAGTGTGTTCCCGACACAGCGTACCGCGCTGGTCGCGAGCACCCGTACATCCATGATTGACATGGCCTCGGCGCCGCCCGCCCACAGCGCGTTGACCACGGCCTGTACGTCACTCTGGTGTACCACCAGGTCGTCGTTGCTGGCGCCGTCGGGTAGATCGGTCAGCCGAGGCGCGTCATCGAGTTCGATGACGATCCCCGGGCCGGCCAGCGCGGTGAACCCGGCGGCCGGCCGGTTCGCCACCACCCGGTCCTGCTGTTCGGCGATGGTCTCGTCCGAGCCGGCGACGAGCGCGGCCTGCTCGTCGACCTGGGCCCGCAACTGTGCGGCCCGCTCCTCGCTGGCGGCGAGTTGCGCCCGGCGATCGTTGATCAACTGGGCGAGTTGCGGGCGGCGGTCCTCACGCAGGGTCGTGCCCCCGGCGGTGGTCGCGGTCGTGGTGAACAGCATCCCGGCGAGTAGCGCGATGAGGGGCACGCCGGCGGCCCAGCCAGGCTGGCGGTAGCCCGGTCGCCGCCGGATGAGGCCACGCAACGCCCGGCTCACCACGTCCCGCCAGGACGCGCTGCCGGATGTGTACTCCACCGCAGCCCCTTCCGTGCCGGTGGCCATCGACCGCTGTCCGCATAGTGGGCCACCTGGGTCGCCTGTTTTGCCTGGTGGTGCTGGTCGTGCTCAGTTGCCGGTCCGGTTCCTACCCCGTCCGTGGCCGGAACGCGTCAACTTGACTACGCTAGCCGGTGAACATTATTGGCCATGGACCGTCGCCGCTGCGTCCGGTTACCGGGCCGGATGACCGCCACCAGGAGAGCGTCGTGCCTAAGTCCCAGGTTCGCAAGAAGAAGGTCTACACCCCGCCGACCGATGTCCGGCCCACCCAGACCGCGGCCAGCCGTAAGCCGAGCCCGATCTGGTTGCCGATCACCGCGGTCGCGTTGATCGTCTTCGGCATCGGCTGGTTGGTCGTGTACTACCTGTCCGAGACGGCCTACCCGGTGGCGACGTGGGGCTACTGGAATCTTGCCGTCGGCTTCGGCGCCATGGTGAGCTCTCTGATCCTACTGTCCCGCTGGCGCTGAACCCCGCACCGGCGTCGACTGGCGCCCCGGTGATGACCTGGTGTTTGCTGCCATAGGGTGGCGGTACCGGACGGCTGGCCCGTTGCGACATTGCTCACGTTACTCGTGGGTAACGTAGCGGTAAGCTAGGGCAGACCGGCCTTCCGGTCACCCTGCCGCTTGTCCGCAGCACACCGGGAGGCCAGCGTATGGGCACGGTCCAGATCGTCACTACTGTCATCGCCGCCATCGTGACCGCGGTCGCGGTGGGGCTCGCCGGCAGGGCGGTATGGCAGTTCGTGTCGATCATCCGGCTCGGCCAGGCCGACCCCACCCGTACCGGGGATCCCGCCACCCGCGCCCGGGTGATGCTCAGCGAGACCCTCGGCCACACCCGGATGCTCAGGTGGAGCGTGGTCGGCGCGGCGCACTGGCTCGTCATGGTCGCCTTCATCGTGCTGTCGATCCTGGTGCTGGAGGCGTACTTCGAGGTGGTGCACGCCGGTGGTGGCATCCCGGTGATCGGCACCTGGTTGGTCTATGGACTGGTCACCGAGCTCATCTCGATCCTGGGCCTGGCGGGCATCAGCGTGCTGATCGGCATCCGGCTCGCCAACCGCCCGACCCGTGCCGGTGGCCGATCCCGGTTCACCGGTTCGACGATGTGGCAGGGCTACTTCGTCGAGGCGGTCGTGCTCACCGTACTCGTCTGCGGATTCCTGATCCGCGGGTTCCGGGTCGCCACCGACCACTTCGACTTCCCGATCTGGGCGACTCCGGTCAGCCACGCCCTCGGCGCCGTACTGCCACCGTCCGAAACGGCGATCAGCGTCACCGCCCTGGTCAAGATCCTCATCTCGATGACCTGGCTGATCGTCATCGCGTTGACCTTGACGATGGGCGTCGCCTGGCACCGGTTCGCCGCCTTTTTCAACATCTACTTCAAGCGTGACCCGGCCAGAGCGAACTCCGGGCTCGGCGCGCTGCGCCCGATGACCAGCCAGGGCAAGCCGCTCGACTTCGAGGAAGCGGACCCGGAGAAGGACCAGTTCGGCGTGGCGCAGGTGGAGCAGTTCAGCTGGAAGGGGCTGCTCGACTTCACCACCTGCACGGAGTGCGGTCGTTGCCAGTCGCAGTGCCCGGCCTGGAACACCGGAAAGCCGCTGTCGCCGAAACTGCTGGTGCTGTCACTGCGCGACCACGCGTACGCCAAGGCGCCGTACCTGCTCGCCGGCGGCGGCAAGGACCTGGCCGGTGAGGAGAAGGCCTCCCCGGAGCAGTTGGCCAAGGTCGATGCGCTGGCGCTGGCCGAGGCCGACCGGCCGCTCATCGGCGGATCCGACGACGGCGGCGTCATCGATCCGGACGTGCTGTGGTCCTGCACGACCTGCGGTGCGTGTGTCGAGCAGTGCCCGGTCGACATCGAGCATGTCGACCACATCGTGGATATGCGCCGCTACCAGGTGCTGATCGAGTCGAGCTTCCCCAGCGAGGCCGGCGTCATGCTGCGCAATCTGGAGAACAAGGGCAACCCGTGGGGCGCGCCACCGAACACCCGGGAGGACTGGACCAAGGGTCTCGATTTCGCGGTGCCCCGGGTCGGCGAGATCGACGACTTCGAGTACCTGTTCTGGGTCGGCTGCGCCGGTGCCTTCGAGGACCGGGCGAAGAAGACCACGCGCGCCGTGGCCACCCTGCTGCACTCCGCCGGCGTCGCCTTCGCGATCCTCGGCGAGGGCGAGACCTGCTCCGGTGACCCGGCCCGGCGTATCGGCAACGAGTTCGTCTTCCAGATGCTCGCCCAGCAGAACGTAGAAACCCTCAACGAGGCGTTCGGCGACCGGGAGCCGGCCAAGCGCAAGATCGTTGCGACCTGCCCGCACTGCTTCAACACGCTCGGCAACGAGTACGGCCAACTCGGTGGGCACTTCGAGGTGGTGCACCACACCCAGCTGCTCGCACACCTGGTGGCCACCGGCAGGCTCACTCCGGTCACTCCGGTGGACGGCGGCTTGACCTACCACGATCCCTGCTATCTGGGTCGGCACAACCGGGTGTTCAGCCCGCCACGCGAGGTCCTCGGCGCCGCGTTGACCGCCGATGGCGCCGGAGCCGGCGCCGCAGCCGCAGCTGGAGCCGCAGTAACGGGCGGGGACCGGGCCGGGACCGCAGGCCCGACGGGCGGGCAGTTGCGCGAAATGCCACGCAACTCCGAGCGCTCGTTCTGCTGTGGGGCCGGCGGTGCGCGGATGTGGATGGAGGAGCGGATCGGCAAGCGGGTGAACGTCGACCGGGTAGAGGAAGCGCTGGCCACCGGCGCGGAGACGATCGCGGTCGGCTGCCCGTTCTGCTTCACGATGCTCGGCGACGGTCTCACCGGAAAGCAGTCCGCCGGCACGGCCGGCGCGAACGTCGAGGTCGTCGATGTGGCAACCGTGCTGCTCAGGTCGATGCAGCCGGCGGTACCATCGGCTGCGACCACGCAACCGGCGACCACGCAACCGCCGACCGTGGAATCGACGACGACACGCCAAGAGTAGGTCGAAGAGTAGGGAGACAGCGGGTGCTGGGCTGGGCCCGTGAATTTCTGTCCCAGCCCTGGCCGTTCCTGACGCTGGTGCTGTTGACCGTGGTCGGGCTGCTGGTGCACCGGCCGCTCGCCCACCGACTCGGCTGGGCCCGCTGGCCGACCCTGGGACTGTTTCTCGGCGCGGCCGCCGTCGCCGCGTTGACCTTGCCACCCGCACCGACCGGTGGAGTGCCGGTCGCGCCCGGTGCGTCGGTGTCAGGGGCTGACAGCCAGATGGTGGCGGCCTGCGTCCGGTCTCTCACAGATCCGGCTGTGCTCTGGTCCGGTCTGGTCACCATCGACTCACTCGGCGAGCGCGTGGGTAACGTCGCGATGTTCGTTCCGCTGGCCTTCTGCACGGTGCTCGCGGTGCGCCGGCCGCTGCCGGCCACCGGAGCGCTGCTTCTTGTGCCAGCCGCGATCGAGCTCGCCCAGGCGATGCTCGGGGTGGGCCGTGAGTGCGTCGGCTACGACTGGGTCAACAACGCCACCGGCGTACTGCTCGGCGCGGCGGCTGGCGGAATCGTCCGGCTGGCGGCCAGCTTCCGTCGGTCGCCACGTCGGTCGCGGCGAACACCTCAGCGGTGACGGCCGTGCGGTACGCAGTGACGACCTCGACGGTCGCGTCCACCGCCCAGACCGCTCCGAGGGTCGCCACATTCTGAATCGTCTGACTTCAATTCGCTGGTCGGCGCGAGGCCGAGTAGCGGTGTTTCGCCAAACCGAGGGTGTTCGTGTCGCTACGCCAACTCTGCGGGGGCGGTCGCGCTGGGTGGTGACGATCGCCGAGGGGGGCAAAGTCGGCCTTGAACGAATATGGGTCGTTCCAATAAGGTTGGGCACCGACCGCTGCGGATGTCGGCCTCCGTCCCCCCGCCTGGGAGGCCCCAGCGATCGATATGAAGGAGTCGCTGCCAATGGCACGTGTGCTCACGCAAGACCGCGCCAATGATTACGCTGAGTCGCAATTTGACTGCAAGAAGTATCGTTCGGCATTCGTCGCCCGAACTGCCGTCGCTGCTCTGCTCTTGCTCAGCGTCGGCTTGCTGCCGGCAACTGCCGCACAGGCGGAGCCGACCCTCGCCGAGATCGAAGCTGAACTCGACGCGCAGTGGCTCAAGCTGGAGCCGGTAATCGAGCAGTACAACAAGGTGCACAGTGAGCTGAAGGCGAATCAGAAGAAGGTCGCCCAACTCGACGAGCGGATCCGCCCGCTGTCGTTACAGGCCGATCTCGCGTCCGACGAGATCGGCGAGGTGGCCAACCGGTACTACCGCACCGGACCGTCCACCGAACTCAACGCGCTACTGACCACTGGGACGCCGACCAGCCTGGCTGATCAGTTGGTCGTCCTCGACCGGATCTCGAAGCAACGGCACGAGCAGATCGTCACCGTGCTCGCCACCCGGGACCAGTACCTGAGCGAGAAGCGCACCCTCGACGAGCTCATCGCGAAGCAGAAGGTGCAGGACGAGGAACTCGCCGCGAAGCGCAAGACGATCAACGCCGAGATCGATCGTTTGGAAGACATGCGGGCCGACGCCTACCAGACAACCGGCTACACCGGCGGGTCGGGCGCCTCCGGCCCTTGCCCGGCGGCCTCGGTCGGCGGTGCCGCCGCCACCGCGGTCGCGACCGCGTGCGCGCAGATCGGCAAGCCGTACGTCTGGGGCGCGACCGGCCCCAACGCATTCGACTGTTCAGGGCTTACCCAGTACGCCTGGTCGAGTGCGGGGGTGGGTCTCACCCACTACACCGGTTCGCAGTGGAACCAGGGTAGGTCGGTCAGCCGAGCCGAGGCGCTGCCAGGAGATCTCGTTTTCTTCTTCAGTGATCTGCATCACGTAGGCGTGTACATCGGTAATGGTCTGATGGTGCACGCGCCGAGCTCCGGTCAACCGGTGCAAATGGCGAATATCGACCACATGCCGATCGCTGGATTCAAACGGGTCGGGTGATTGTTGCAGGTCAGCTGGTTGTAGAGGTGGATCGATCAGTGCTCGGCGGCTGTCGACGATGCCGGTAGGCCGGTGCTGCGGCGCTGGTCTGCAGGCCGCGATTCGAACGCATGAGCGACTGCGACTACTGCACGATTAGCAATCATCTGCCTACGGAAAGAAATGTCCATCGTCGTCGCTTGCGTACGGAGAACAGCGCTCTCTACTCTTGGGGATCGTCGAGTCGAGATGACGTCAGCCAACCAGGTTGACCTCGACCCGACACCGCCTAATCGTCACACATCACGAGCCGGGGACCCACGGTAACTCGGGGTGAATCCGCAGGATCAGCTGCGGTAGGGCGTCTCCTTTCCGCCCGAACCCGTCAGCTAACCCGGTAGGCGGTCTGGGGAGAAGGAGTCCGGTGGCTACGAGCGCCCCTCGGCGGCGCCCCGGATGGTCCGAGCGGGACCACGGGTGCACAACGCCGCGTACCCATCAACAGATTCTTCGGGCGGTGGTAGCCGTTGCTGCCAGCGCCGGACTGCTGCTGGCCGGATCGCCCGCACAGGCCCAACCTACCGTGGCGCAGATCGAAGCCCAGATCGACGACGTCTGGGCGGAACTCGAACCGACGATCGAACGGCACAATGCCGTACGTCAGGATCTGGCCGGGAAGAAGAAGCAGGCCGAGGCCCTCGGTAAGAAGATTCAGCCCTTGCAGATCCAGATCGATCTGGCGATGGACCGGGTCAGCGAGTTCGCCGCACGGTCGTACAAGGGCGGCAGCCCTTCGGCGATCAACGCGATCCTGGTCAGCGGCCAGCCCACCCACCTGGCCGACCAGTTGGAACTGCTCGACCAGTTCGCCCGCAGGCAGGCCCGCGACGTACAGGCGGTCGTCGACCTCAAGGACAAGTACGCCGCGCAGAAGGCGCCCCTCGACGAACTGATCGGGGAGCTGACCCAGACCGAAGCACAGTTGGCGGCGAAAGCCAAGGACATCGACGCCGAGGTGGACCGGCTGCAGGAACTGCGGCTGCAGGCGTACGGGTCGACGAACACGCTCGGCTCGCTGCGGCCCGCACCCTGCCCGGCCACCTACCCCGGTGGTGCGGCCGGCAAGGCCGTCACCTTCGCCTGCGCGCAGATCGGCAAGCCGTACGTGTGGGGATCAGCCGGGCCCAACAGCTACGACTGCTCGGGCCTGACCTCGGCGGCCTGGCGCCAGGGCGGCGTTTCGCTGCCGCACAACGCGGCCCGGCAGCGGCAGGTGATGGCGTACGTCGACCGGTCCGAGCTGCGACCGGGTGACCTGATCTTCTACTACAGCGGGCTGTCGCACGTCGGCATGTATGTCGGGGACGGCTGGATCGTCCACGCGCCGCAGGCCGGCTCCCCGGTGCAGATGCGCAAGATCGGTTCGGACGTGCACAGCTACGGCCGGCCCGGATAACTTCACTCCTCCCCATGGCCTGGCGCTAGCCGCGGATCCCCCCGTCGTGCGGCGGCACCGGCCGTTTGAAGGGCGTCCTCCCATGCCTCCCCCCGGCTTGGGAGGACGCCTTTCGCTACACCTGGTCGGCCTATCCCGTCTTGGACCTATCCCGTCGGCCAGGTCTGCCACCGTTGCCAGGACCGGCTCGGCGTCGGCCCCCGCTGACCCTGGTAGCGCGAGCCGTAGACCGATGATCCGTACGGATGCTCGGCGGCTGACGAGAGCCGGAAGATGCAGAGCTGGCCGATCTTCATGCCTGGCCAGAGCATTATCGGCAGGTTCGCGACGTTGGACAGCTCGAGCGTGACGTGACCGGAGAAACCTGGATCGATGAAGCCGGCGGTCGAGTGGGTCAGCAGGCCGAGCCGGCCCAGACTGGACTTGCCTTCGAGCCGGGCGGCGAGCCGGTCGCCGAGCGTCACCACCTCAAGCGTGGAGGCGAGGACGAACTCGCCCGGGTGCAGTACGAACGGGTCGCCGACGGGTACCTCGACCTGCGACGTGAGATCGTCCTGCCGGGTGGCCGGGTCGATGTGGGTGTAGAGGTGGTTGTTGAACACCCGAAAGTAGCGGTCGAGCCGCACATCGATGCTCGACGGCTGGATGAGGGCTGGTTCGAACGGCTCGAGAGCGAGCCCGCCGATCTTGGTCTCCGCGACGATGTCCCGGTCGGAGAGGAGCATCGTCACACCATAGCGACCATGGCTCGGGCAACTGGCCGGGCCGCCCGATCCAACTATCTTTTAGAACATGTGTTCGATAGACTGTGTGCATGGCAACCTGGTCCGAGTTCGCCGCCGACGAGCCCCGGCTGGCTACAGCGATCCGACTCCTCATGCAGCAGTACGGTCCCGGCCTCGGCTACCTCGCCACGGTCCGAGCCGACGGCGGTCCACGGGTGCACCCGATCTCGCCGGTGATCACCGATGAAGGGTTGTACTGCTTCATCGTCGACTCGCCCAAGCGCCGTGACCTCGAGCGTGACGGGCGGTACGCGTTGCACTCGTTCCCGCCGGAGCAGAGTGACGACGAGGCGTACCTGGCCGGGCGCGCCCACCCGGTGACCGACGTGGCGAAAGTGGCCCGGCTCGCGGGCGACCTACGTGCCGTGCCGCACGTCGACTGGCGGCTGTTCGAGTTCACCGTGGACGTGGCGATGGTGGCGCGGCGCAACACCACCGCCGGGATCACACTCGCGACCGTCGACCAACCGGCGGTCCAGGTCTGGCTCGACCCGGCCAGCGACAGCGTACGCAGCCCGCTGCCCGACCCGGTCGCCTGCTGACGGCCAACGCCGAGGCCGCTGTCTCGCGACCGTGGCAGCTATCCGCTCGGCCTGTTGCGCATCTGCCGACCGAACCAGGTAGAGTGGTGCCGCTCGCGGGTGTAGTTCAATGGCAGAACATCAGCTTCCCAAGCTGACAGTGCGGGTTCGATTCCCGTCACCCGCTCCACACCGAAAGTCCTGGTGGAGACCACAATCCCAACCAGGGCTTCCGTCGTATGCGCGCGGGGTCGCCGCCAGCTTCCTACTTTCGCGGGTACGCGGCCTGCAGCACTTCGCGGATCAACTCGCTGGGGCTGCGGTTGGTCAGCTCCGCCACCTTTTTGATCATTTCGTAGGTTTGGTCATCAACTCGGATGCTGATCTTGTGCGAGGCGCCGCCGCTGCTGGAGAGTGGCGGTCTGCCGACCCGGCGAGGGGCGAGACTGTCGGGGTCGTACCCAGCCTCTGCTTCTTCGACCAGCTCGCTCTCCAGCTGCGACGTGAGCGCCGTACCGTTCTTGGTCTGTCGGCTGGCTGCCCGAGTCGCCCGGGCTCCGGTGGTGGTTGCCCGGCGTGGTGCCTTTGTCTTGTTAGAGGTCGTGGAGGTCGTTCGGTCCTTCGTTGCTCGCGTTACACCCGCCATGGCTTCGCCTCCTTGTAGAGCCGGTTGTACTTGGGTCGCATGTCCATGGAGTGGATCACGCGTAACGTCCCATCGAGTAACTCGACGGCGACGACTTCGAGTGCGACGCCGTCTCTGTCGTCGCCGAGGAACAGGAGCCGTTCGGGTCGGTCCGGGGGTTCTGGTGGGAGGACGTACGGTTGACCGCAGTGTTCGATGACGTATCGTGATCGATGTTGCGCTATGTTGTGCTTGCTGGCGGACTGCGCCCACGAGTACCTGTACCTGGCCACGCGTCGTATTTTGTCCGACGAAACCTGTCCTGGCTAGGATGACACGTGCGCTCGACCGCCGGCAAGGGCTCGGCCACGCAGCTCGACCTGTCGTTGCGGCGGAAGTTCCCCGCGCGCTGTCCGGCCGTGCCATCGGCGTGCCAGTAGGTCAGGATGATCAAGGCCAGCCCAGGCCAGGTGGGGCCGCTGTGACCTGGGGGACGAGCCCGGCAGCTGCCGGTGTCCGGCGATTCCCAAGCTGACAGTGCGGGTTCGATCCCCGTCACCCGCTCCAACGTCCAGAAGCCCTGGTCAGGACCACAGTGTGCCGACCCAGCGAGGGGCGAGACTGTCGGGGTCGTACCCAGCCTCTGCTTTCCGCGGCCAGCTCGCTCTCCGGCTGCGACGTGAGCGCGGTCACGCGTCCGTCCAGCAACTCGAAGATGTTCCGAAAACTGAAGCCGATCTTCTCGTCTACTGGACCCGTTGCAGAGCGGCCACACGATCATCGATCACCTTGATGCGTGTCGCACGTTCGGACGGGGACCAGTGGCTTGCCTGACTGGTGGCTTGTCCGGGCCACTTCCGGTAGAGCAGCCCTACCTGGCCGATGAACCAGCCATCGCTGACAGTGCTGACCGCGAGCAGCAGGCCGGTGTCCTCGGATGCGGGAAGTGCCATCCAGCCACCGAGAGCGAGCAGGAGATCCGTACGCAGGCACATGGTCGCGGGATGGACGGGCAGTCGACGGTCGCTGTCGTACCAGGCACGGTGCAGCGCACCAGCGGTGAGCCGCCCGTCAGGTGGATCGGTGGCCACCGCCGTGGTCGATCCGTCCGGATGCAGGTCGAGTGCCCGCGAGACGGCCCAGCCCACGGTGGGGTCGGCGCCGAGCACCGCTATGTCACGGGCGAGGACGCCCTCGGTGAGCCTGTCGTCGGCGTCGAGGACCTTGACCAGCGCCCCGGCCGCCCTGGACAGCGCCATGGTTCGGGTGACACCAGGGCCGCCCGGCCGGTTCATCCCAACGCTGACCCGCATGTCGGTCGGGAGCGCTCGGCGGACCGAGCCGGTCGTGCCATCTTCCTGCACCAGCCAACGCCACTGCCAGTCGGCGGGCATCTGCTGAGCACACAGCGACTCGTACGCCTCGGGTAGGTAGGGGATGCTCGCGGGATGCACCGGTGTGATCACCGAGACGGTCTGCCGATGGGTGTCCACCTGGCGACTCTATCGATCGTGCGGCTACACCCTGGTATTAAGGCCTCATGCGTGAGCAGCAGGATCCACGGTCGGTCGATGCCGAACACTCCCGTCCGTCAGGTGTCGACGATACGACCGTGGCGGCGCTGGGCGAGCTGAGCAAAGCCTTGGAAGCGGTGCACCGCGCGCGTGGCCACCTCTACTCGATGCACCAGCTGATCGGTGGCGCGGACGCCACTCTCGACCGGGTTGTCGAGTTGCTCCGCGAGGCCGGACACGACCACCTTTCGGCTCGGGTCGAGTGTGAGCTGATCGGCCGCAACGTCCTGCCGGGTCGCTGGACGTTCCAGATCGTCGAGGAGTTCGACGACGGCTACTACGCGGCCTTTCAGGAGGTGGAGCGCGCTGCTCGGAAAGAACTGGCGGCCGGGCGGCGACACATCCACGAGGCCGAGATGAAGCAGGCACGGCGCACCGTCGGCCGGCCGGGGCACGAGGCGACGCCGTGACTCCACCAGCAGCCGCCGACGTGAAGGCAACGGTCGGGGTCGAGTGCCCGCACGGACCATCAGAGGTCGCGGCTGTGCAGCAGGGCACGGAGGTGTAGTTCGTCGGCGATGTCGGGTGGGCAGTCGGCGACGAGCACGGCGCTGCCGGTCACCGTCGCGCACCGGGCAGCGACGATCCTGGCCATGGCGCGCAGTTGCGCTCCGGTGGTGACCCAGTCGTCGACCAGCAGGACGCGCTGGCCCGACTGCAGGTGCCGGTCGCGGATGCCGAGCCGCAGCGTCCGGCCACGGTAGTCCGGGGCCGTTGCGGCCCAGGTCGTAGCGTCTGCGAGGGCACGGTGCGGGTCGTGCTTGTACGCGGGTACCAGACCTGCACCGAGCGCCGCTGCCACCAGCGGCCCGACGATCAGGCCGGTGACTTGCGGCGCCATCACGACATCGGGGCGATCGGAGGCGACAAGCGCGGCGAGCGCCGGTCCGATCCCGGCGATGATCACCGGGTCCCGCCACCACGCGGAAATGTCGCTGACCAGATGGCTGCTGGTCGGTCCGGGGTCGTGCCAACGAAAGGCATCGACCAGCATCCGCCGAAAGGCGTCCGGACGGGCCGCCGTACGCTCGCCGCCTGCCGGCGGTGCGTCAGTCTCTCGGTCGGCCACCAACCGAGTATGGATGCTTGACAGGGGAAGCGCTTCTCCGGCTACGGTGCCCGCGATTATGTTGTCTACCGCCGGAAGGCACGGGAGTACGCATGGCCGCGCGGCATCGCGATCCGTACGCCCGCCGGTTGCGGGTCGCGCCGTGGCTGATCGCCCTTCTGGTGGCCGGCCTGCTGACCGGCGGCACCGCGGTCGGGCTTCGGCTGACCAGCGACACCACCGGCGCTGAGGCTGACGCGACGGCCGGCGCCACGGTGACCCCAACGGCAGGTGCACCGTCGGCAGCCGGTTCTGGGCGACCCGAAGCGGAGCGATCGGCCGAGTCGACCCGGGCTGCCCGTGGGGCCGACCGGTCTGCCGTGCCGAGCCCCTCGCCCTCGCCGTCGACCGCGTCGACCGCGTCGACCGCGTCGGCTCCGTCGGCCCCGTCGACCACGTCGGGCTCGCCGAGCGTGGCGGCGACCGTGGTCGACAGTGGCACCTGCGGCGCGTCCTACTACGCCAGCGGTCAGGTCACTGCGAACGGTGAGGCCTTTGATCCGGACGGGTTGACGGCTGCGCACCGGAGCCTGCCGTTCGACACCCGGGTCCGGGTGAGCAATCCGGCGACCGGCGCGGCGGTCGTGGTGCGGATCAACGACCGGGGCCCGTTCGTGGACGGCCGTTGTCTTGATCTCTCTCGTGCGGCCTTCGCGAAGATTGCCGCTCTTGACCTGGGTCATCTGGATGTCCGGTACGAGGTGCTCGCCGGCAACAGCTGAAAGACTGAGTCACGAATCAGCATTAAGGCGCTGGTCAGTAGCCATCCGTGCCGTTTAGAGATTTGGCCCCAGGTTGAGCAACCGGAAGCCGGCCGCAGTACGTGAACCTGAGAGCCGATCTTGTGTAATACCCCAGGTGGTCAGAACCGGGTCAACCGAGGGGCCAACCCCGTTGGGCCACCACGAACGATCAGTCATGCTGTTTCGCGTACCCATGCACATCATCCCGACGGGCGCCCGCCGCCCGCTCAGCGCTGGATCCCGCGTCGGCCTCGGCGCGGCCCTTGTGCTGCTCGCACTCGTCTCGGCGGTAGAGATCGCCGACGGCTCCAGCCCCAACTACGTCGGGCTGGTGGCCGCCGCGCCGTTCCTCGCGGCGGCGTTCGCGACCTGGCGGGTCGTCCTGTCCGCCGGGGTGCTCGCCACCCTGGTCGGTGTCACCTTCGCACTCACCGGGCAGATGGTGTCGCTGGCCACCGCGGTGAACGTGGTCGGTATCGCGCTGGCGACCGGCCTGGCCGCCGCGGTCGCGGTGATCAGGGAACGCCAGGCCGAGCAGATCGCCGAGCTGTCCCGACTGGCCTCGGTGGCCCAGCAGGCGGTGCTGCGCCCGATCGGCCCGCAGGTCGGCACCATCTCGGTGGCGGGACGGTACATCTCCGCCACCGCCGCTGCGGATATCGGCGGTGACCTGTACGAGGCGCTGGACACGCCGTACGGAGTACGGATGATCATCGGTGACGTACGGGGCAAAGGCCTGGACGCGGTCCGGCTGGCCAGTATCGTCCTCGGCTCCTACCGGCACGTGGCCTACGAGCGGGCGGACCTGCGGGCGATCGTCGCCGACCTGGACCGGGCGGTCGCCCGTAGCGTCGGTGACGAGGACTTCGTCACAGCCGCCCTGGTCGAGGAGCGCGGTGGGACGCTGACCATCGTCAACTGCGGTCATCCGGCACCGCTGTTGCTGCGCCGTGGCCAGGTGATCCCGCTCGAACCGCCGGCACCGGCGCCGCCACTGGGCTTCATGCCGGTGGTACGTCCACGGGTCGAACGCCTCGAACCGGGTGACCGGTTGCTGCTGTTCACCGACGGGTTGGGCGAAGCTCGCCGGGACGGTGCCTTCTTCCCCACCGCGGACCGGGCCTGGCGGCTGCTCGGCCACGGAACCGTCGGGGATGGGCTGGCATCGCTGGAGAGCGCCCTGATCGAGTGGGTGTACGGGCGGCTCGACGATGACATCGCCCTGGTGCTGATGGAGTACACCGGCTCGGGCGCGGTGCCAGCCACGTCTGTGCCCAGCTGGGAGGTTGGCGCAGCGGAAGGCTGATGCCGAGTCAGACGTGTTGCGGCAGGACGTGGAGAAAGCTCATCCCGGCGAGTGCGCGGTGCCGACCGACGTAGCGGCGGCTGGCAAGTGGATCGATCAACACATCGAGTAGTCGGATGATGGACATGGCAGCCTCCTGGTCCGATCTGCACCTTCTCCTAACTTTGCCCGACTCTGCGAAGCCGTGCATCGGGCCAAACGACAACCATGTAAGTCGGTAACGGCTCGCGTAGCGGAACAAATCAGACTCATGCCATCTCAAGCTTCATCAGCGGTATATGGGATGTATAAGCATGAAAGCCTTCGGTGTCGCGATGGTGTGGTCCCGGTCACTGTGATAGGTCGCTTGTCGTAGCTACCTGCCGGTAATACAGTTGGTGTTACTGACCAGTAACCGTGTCCGGGAAGCGGGGGCCAGCACGCCATGACCCATTACAAGAGCAACTTGCGGGATCTGGAGTTCAACCTCTTCGAGGTCTTCGGCGCCGACCGGACCTTCGGCCAGGGGCCGTACGCGGATCTGGACGTCGACACGGCCCGCAGCATCCTTGCCGAGGTCGACCGGCTGGCCCGCGACGAGCTGGCGCCCAGCTTCGTCGTCGGTGACCGTCATCCCCCGGTCTTCGACCCGACCACCTATTCGGTGACCATGCCGGAGGAGTTCCGCCGCTCGTTCGACGCCTTCATGTCCGCCGAGTTCTGGCGGTTGGATCTGCCGGAGGCGCTCGGCGGCACCAACGCTCCGCGTGCCCTCTGGTGGTCCCTCGCCGACCTGGTGCTCGGCTCCAACGCCCCGATCTGGATGTACGCCTCCGGCCCCTCGTTCGCGCACACCCTGTACGTCGAGGGCACGCCACAGCAGAAGGAGTGGGCCAAGCTCTTCGTCGACAAGCAGTGGGCGTCGACGATGGTGCTGACCGAGCCGGACGCGGGTTCCGACGTCGGTGCCGGGCGTACCCGGGCCACCCCCCAGCCGGACGGGTCGTACCACATCGAGGGTGTCAAGCGCTTCATCACCAGCGGCGAGCACGACCTGAGCGAGAACATCATCCACTACGTGCTGGCCCGCCCGGTCGGCGTCGAGGGCGCCGGCGGCCCCGGCACCAAGGGACTGTCGCTGTTCGTCGTGCCGAAGTTCCACTTCGATCCGGCAACCGGCGAGCTTGGCGAACGCAACGGGGTGTTCGCCACCAACGTCGAGCACAAGATGGGGCTGAAGGTCTCCACCACCTGTGAGCTCACCTTCGGCGAGCACGGGGTACCGGCCAAGGGCTGGCTGCTCGGTGACGTACATGACGGCATCCGGCAGATGTTCCTGATCATCGAGTACGCCCGGATGCTGGTCGGCACCAAGGCGATCGCCACGCTGTCCACCGGCTACCTCAACGCGCTGGAGTACGCCAAGAACCGGGTGCAGGGCGCCGATCTGCTGCAGATGACCGACAAGTCCGCCCCCCGGGTCACCATCACCCATCACCCGGACGTACGCCGGTCGCTGATGCTGCAGAAGTCGTACGCCGAGGGCCTGCGTGCCCTGGTCTGCTACACCGCCAGCTGGCAGGACAAGATCAACCTGGCTGCGGCGGCCGGTGACGAGGAGAGCGTCAAACTCGCCAAGCGGGTCAACGACCTGCTGTTGCCGCTGGTCAAGGGCTGCGGCTCCGAACGGGCGTACGAGTTGCTCGGCCACGAGTCGCTGCAGACCTTCGGCGGCTCGGGCTTCCTGCAGGACTATCCGCTGGAGCAGTACGTCCGCGACTCGAAGATCGACACCCTGTACGAGGGCACCACCGCGATCCAGAGCCTCGACCTGTTCTTCCGCAAGATCGTCCGGAACAACGGGCAGGCGCTGCTCGCCGTGGCCGCCGAGATCCAGGCGTTCATCGAGGCCGAAGGCGGTAACGGCCAGCTCAAGGAGGAGCGGGCGGCGCTGGGCCGGGCACTCGGCGAGGTGCAGAACATCCTCGGGGTGATGACCGGCTGGCTCGGCGAGGTGCAGGGCGGCGAGCCGCGCTCGCTGTACAAGGTCGGGCTGAGCACCCGCCGGTTGCTGCTCGCCCTCGGCGACGTGGTCATCGCCTGGTTGCTGCAGCGCCAGGCAGAGGTAGCGCTGACCGCGCTGGCCGGCGAGATCTCCGCCGCCGACCGCAACTTCTACCTGGGCAAAGTGGCGGCGGCCCGGTTCTTCGCCGGTGAGGTGCTGCCACGCATCGGTGCGGACCGGCGCATCATCGCCGGAGCCACGCTCGACCTGATGGAACTGCCCGAAGAGGCCTTCTGAGTCATGTCATCCACCCGTAGGCAGCCGTTTCGCCGACCCCTACCCGGGTAGTTCAGCAGGCGACCGCACAACTTGTAGCGACCGCACAAGGAGTGCAGCGCATGGGTATCGGCAGTGGAATCTTCCTCATCGCAGTGGGTGCCATCCTGGCGTACGCCGTACGGGCGGACGTCTGGTGGCTCGACGTACAGGCCGTGGGTTGGGTGCTGATCCTTGCGGGTCTGGCGATCCTGCTCACCGTGCTCTGGTTCTGGAACGACCGCCGCCGCCGGGCCCGGACGGTGATCGTCGAAGAGAACAAACTATCTCATCCCGCTCAGATGGTGCCGCCGCCGGCAGAACCCCCACAGCCACCGAATTGACCGGTCTGTCGGCGTCCCGCTACGTCTGCCTGCCGACGGGGGGCGTAGCGGGCGTGCGCACCTGCCGCTCGAGCCGGTGCCCGCCGCTCAGTTGACCTTCGCCGCCCGGGCGGTGTACGCGCTGACCAGCGGTGCCACCTCCGGGACGCAGCCGGTCCAGGTGCCGGCGTACCGGTGCACCGCTATGCCACAGGTCTGCAGGCCGCTGTCGCTGGCGTTGACCGGATCCAGTAACGCTGAGAAGTAGGAGATCGTCGGGTTGTGCCCGACGACGAGCACCCGGTTTACCTGGTCATCCAACCGCTGAACCAGATCGAGCAGGTCGCCGGCGGTCCCGCCGTACAGCACCGGTTCGAACCGGGCCGGGACCTGCCCACCCGCTGCGGACACCTCTTGCCAGGTCTGCCGAGTGCGCCGGGCCGGTGAACAGATGACCAACTCGGGCCAGGCACCGCTGGCCGCCAACCAACGACCGGCATGCGCCGCGTCCGAATGCCCACGTGGGGTGAGTCCCCGCTCGTCGTCCGCCACCCGGTCAGGCTGCTCCGCCTTCGCGTGGCGCAGCAGCACGATTGTGCGTTGCGTCATCCCTTCAGCTTGCCTGATTGGGCTCGGAGCCGCCTGGGTACATCCCAGCGCGCCGCTACCTCGCGAGCGGCGCGTCGCCGGCACGACGGTGTCGGCAGTAACCAAGGAGGTACGAAATGGGCATCGGCGGGAGCATCTTTCTCATCGCCCTGGGCGCCATCCTGGCCTTCGCGGTCGAGGCTGAACTGGGATTTCTTGATCTGACCACGGTCGGCTGGGTGCTGATGGTGGCCGGCGTGTTCGGGCTCGTGCTGACTCTGTGGCTGTGGCAGAGCCGTCGCCGTACGGTGGTCCAGCGCACCGAGGCCGCAGAACCGGCTGCCGTCCCCACACAGTCGGACCGGGTGGTCGAGGACCAGTACCGGGAGGTCCGCCGCCCCGGACACCCGGTGTGACGGGGCAGCGCTGCGGCCCGCGCCGCCTCGTCAGGCGAAGAGTGCGAAATAGATGGCGATGTGGTGACAAACCGCGGCGACCAGCGTGCAGGCGTGGAAGAACTCGTGGTGGCCGAAGATCGTGGGCCAGGGATTGGGCCGGCGCAGCGCGTAGAAGACCGCACCGACGCTGTAGGCCGCGCCGCCGACGATCAGCAGGACCAGGGCGGTGACTCCACCGGTTCGCAGGATGTCGGGCAGCACCACGACCGCGACCCAACCGAGTCCGATATAGAGCGGAGCGCCGGCCCAGCGGGGCAGGTGCGGCCAGATGAGCTTCATCCCGACGCCACCCAGCGCACCGGCCCAGACCACGGTGAGCAGCCAAGCCGCGCTCGGCCCGGGGAGCAGCAACAGGCAGAACGGGGTGTACGTGCCGGCGATGAACACGAAGATCATCGAGTGGTCCAGCCGGCGCATCACCTGGTATGCCTGCTGCGACCAGACCCGACGGTGATACAGCGCACTGGTGCCGAACAGGCCGCACACGGTCAGGCTGTAGACCACGCAGCTGAGCAGCGGGGCCCACCCGGGCCGGGTCGCGGCGAGCGCGCAGAGCACGATCCCGCAGACCGCGGCGACGAAGAACGCGTACGTGTGGAGCCAGCCACGCATCCGGGGCTTGCCGATGTCGACCGGCCGCAGGCGCAGGGGTGCTTCGGTGGTCACCTGATCAGGTTACGGCAGCGTAGGTTACCGTCTGGTAGTGAAACGCCTCACGTCCGCCGGTTGCCAGCTGCCGGCAGGATGGTCCCATGCGGATCCGTACCGCCGGGCGGCACGCCCTGCTGCTTGAGTGGACCGTTGCGGCGCGCGCCGACATCGAGACCTGGCGGGCCGAGTTGCACCACCGGCGCGATCGGGGCGATCTCGACGCCGTGGAGATCGTGCCCGCCGCACGCACCATCCTGCTCGACGGGCTCAGCGACCCGGCCGCCACCGCGCGCCAGCTCGCACGTTGGCAACCCCGGAACGGACGACACCGGAACGGGCCACCCGGGGCGAGCCCAGCTGCCGGATCCGTGCCAGGTCGGCTGTCGCCCCTGGTCACCGTGCCGGTCCAGTTCGACGGTCCTGATCTGACTGCGGTAGCCGAGCACTGGGGCGTCGACCCGGCCACCGCCGTCGACCGGCTCACCGGCGCCGACCTGCAGGTGGCGTTCTGCGGCTTCGCACCCGGGTTCGCGTACCTGAGCGGCCTGCCCGCCGAATGGGCCGTGCCACGCCGGTCGAGCCCGCGTCCGGCGGTGCCGGCCGGGGCGGTCGCGCTGGCCGGCGAGTACGCGGGAATCTACCCGAGCGCCTCGCCGGGCGGCTGGCAACTGGTCGGGCGGACCGACCTTGTCCTGTTCGATCTCGACCGCGATCCGCCGGCGACGCTCGTCCCCGGCACCCGGGTCAGGCTCGCCCACGCCGATCGGAGCGCACGTGACCGGAGCGGGTGTGACCGGAGCGGGCGGTGACCGAGGGGCGGCGATGATCGAGGTCGTCCGGGCCGGCGCGCTCACCACGGTGCAGGACCGTGGCCGGCCCGGCTGGGCCCACCTCGGCGTGCCGCGCGCCGGTGCCCTCGATCAGCCGGCGCTGGCCCTGGCCAACCGGATCGTCGGCAACCAGCCCGGCGCCGCCGCGTTGGAAATGACCCTGACCGGTTGCACGCTTCGGTTCCCGGCGGGTGGCCGAGTCGCCCTGACCGGGGCCCCGGCCCGGCTGCGCGTCGCCGGCCGGCCCGCCGCGTTTTTGGCCGCGGTCGCGGTGCCGGCGGGCGCGGTGGTCGAGGTCGGCCCTATCCGGTACGGGGTACGCGGCTACCTGGCCGTGGCCGGCGGGATCGCGGTAACGCCGGTACTCGGCAGCCGGGCCACCGACACGCTCGCCGGCATCGGCCCACCGCCACTGCGCGACGGCGACCTGCTTCCGGTCGGCACCGCAGGGACCGCCCTGGTGCCGGCCACCGACCCGGTGCCCTGGTCGGTGCCGGCGCAGTCGCTGCGGCTCACCGTGCGGCTCGGTCCCCGGCAGGACTGGTTCACCGAGGAGGCGATCCGACTGCTGCTCGGCACCGCGTACACGGTCAGCCCGGTGAGCAACCGGGTCGCCGCCCGGCTGACCGGCACCCCCCTGGCCCGGTCCGTGCCCGGCGAGCTGCCCAGCGAAGGGCTGGTGCTCGGCGCGGTGCAGGTCCCCGCCGACGGCCAGCCACTGATCTTCCTCGCCGACCATCCGACCACCGGCGGCTATCCGGTGATCGCGGTCGTCGACGACGTCACCGCGCTGGCGCAGGCCCGGCCAGGCACTACCGTGGAGTTCCATGGACCTCAACGCGGACCTGGGTGAGGGATTCGGCATCTGGCGTCTCGGCGACGACGAGGCCCTGCTGGACATCGTCACCTCGGCCAACCTGGCCTGTGGGTTCCACGCCGGCGACCCGTCCACCATGCGGCAGGTGTGCCTGGCGGCCACCGCCCGGGGCGTGGCCGTCGGCGCCCAGGTCGGCTACCGCGACCTGGCCGGCTTCGGGCGGCGGCGGATCGACTACGGATTCGCCGAGCTGCGCGACGACGTGCTGTACCAGGTCGCAGCCCTGGACGGGTTCTGCCGGGTAGCCGGTGACCGGGTGCGTTACGTGAAGCCGCACGGCGCGCTGTACAACACGGCCTGCGTCGACGAGGGGCAGGCCGCGGCGGTCGTGGCCGCCGTCGTGGACTTCGATCCGGCGTTGCCGGTGCTCTGTCCACCCGGCTCGGTTCTCGCGCAGCTGGCCACCGGTGCCGGCCTGCGGGCGGTCGGTGAGGGCTTCGCCGACCGGGGGTACCTGCCGGACGGGCGACTGATGCCCCGGTCAGCGCCCGGCGCGCTGCTCGACGGTACCGAGGCCGCTGTCGAACAGGCTCTGTCCCTGGTGGTACGAGGCACCGTCACCGCCCACGACGGCACACCGGTCCCGTGCCTCGCCGAGTCGATCTGCGTACACGGCGACACCCCGGGCGCGGTCGAGCTGGCCCGGCTGATCCGTGCCGCACTACACGCGGCCGGCCAGCGGCTCGCCCCGTTCGCCTGACCGCCCCGTTCGCCTGGCCGCCACGAACGTGCGTGCGTGGCGGTCGCCGGCCGTCAGCCGTCGGCTGCCAAATCGACGCCGCGCAGGATCAGCGGCACCCGGGTCACCCCACCAGGGTCGATCCGCAGTGGTACGCCCCAGTCCTGCCGGGTCAGGTGGCAGGCGGCGTGCTGGTCGTTCGCGTCGCAGGTCGCCACCTGAGCGACTACCTGCAGTACTCCGGTGCTCGCCGATGAGGCGATGGTCAGCCGCCGGCTCAACTCGGTGCCGATGCCGGCACCGGCGCTGAGCAACTCGGGCGGGTCGGCGGAGATCTCCAGCCGGGTCGGCGGACCGAAACCGCTGTCCAGCTTCTGGCCGGGTGCCGGAGTGAACACCACGTCGAGGGTCACCGTGCCCGGCGCGACCAGCATCGCGGGACGTTCGGTCCGCTGCCGCTCGCCAGTGGTGGTCACTCCGGCAGCGGTGAGCGCACCAGGTGCGATTCTGGTCACCCGGTGGGCGGCGGATTCGACCACCCAGACCGCGCCGTCGGCGGTGAGCAGGACGTCACTGGGCTCGGCGAGCCCGTCGGCCACCGTGGTCAACTCGTCGGTGACCGGGTCGTAGCGCCGCAGCGCACCGTTGTAGGTGTCGGCGACCAACACCGACCCGTCCACCAGGGCACAGACCCCCAGCGGATGCTGTAGCAACGCTCTCGACGCGGGTCCGTCGACCTGGCCGAAGTCGAACAGGCCCTGCCCGACGACCGTACGCAGCCGGCCATCGGCGAGGCAGCGCAGCGCACTGGTCTCGCTGTCGGTGATCCAGAGCTGCCGTCCGTCGACGCTGACCGCCAACCCGGACGGCTGCGCCAGCCACACGTCCGGAATCGGGCCGTCGCGCAGCGACTCGACGGTGGTGCCGGCGTACATCCCAGCGGTCCGCTTGACCGGGTCGAACCACCACAACTGGTGGATGCCGGCCATCGCGCTGATCACCTTGCCGTCGTACCAGGCCAGATCCCAGGGCGAGGAGAGGTCGACGGCGAGGGAGTCGTGCGGGTTCCAGTCGACAGTGGAGCGCCACTGGCGGCCGGAACCGGCGACCGTACGCACCTCACCGGTCTCCTCTACCAGCCCGCGCAGCAGGTGGTTGACCGTGTCGGCGACCACGATGTCGTAGCCGACGACGGCAGCCACCTCGGCAGGCAGCCGCAGCAGCCCTTGCGGCTCGCTGAACCGAGCGGTGGTGGCGTCGCCGTCGGCACGGCCCCGCTCGCCCGAGCCGATCCGGCGCAGTACCGTTTCGCCGTCCGCGGCCAGTTCCACGAGCGCGTGCCGAGCGGTGTCGGAGACGAGCAGCCGGCCGTCGTCGAGCACGATCGCCTTGCCGGGAAACCGTAGCGTGGTGTCTGCCGACGACGGTGGCACGTACGGGCCGTTGCCACGGTGCAGGGTGCCCTTGGCCTCGTGCGTCAGGACCAGTTCGTCGATCTCGCGGGCGAGCCCTTCGGCATGGCCCTCGCCGGCCATCGTGGCGACCACGTAGCCCTCCGGATCCACCAGCACGAGCGTCGGCCAGGCCCGCGCCGCGTACTGCTGCCACATGTCCAGATCGGGGTCATCGAGTACCGGGTGGGTAACGCCGTACCGCTCGACGGCGGCGGCCACCGCGGCAGGCTCGCGTTCGTGGGCGAACTTGGGCGAGTGCACCCCGATCACCACGAGCACGTCGCCGTACTTGTCCTCCAGCGGGCGCAGCTCGTCGAGCACATGGAGGCAGTTCACGCAGCAGAAGGTCCAGAAGTCCAACAGTACGATCCTGCCGCGCAGGTCGGCGAGAGTGATCGCCCGGTCGCCGGTGTTCAGCCACCGGCGACCCTTCAGCTGCGGCGCGCGCACGCGCGGTGAGTTCAGCACACCGGCAACCGTGCCATGCCCTGCCGGTGCCTGCCGGCCGGGTCTGACATCATCCGGTGGACTCCGTGCCCGGCTCCGCCGCGTCCTCTTCAGGTGCCGGCTCGGCGGCCGCCGATCGCAGGCAGAGTACCTGCTCCTGGCCCGAGTTGCCGGGCACCTCGATATGCGGGGCGCTCGGGTCGTCACACTGGTCGGCGCGCTCGACCTTGGCGACCACGGTGAACGCGTTCGGCTCGGCGCAGTCGGCCGGCGCTGCCGTGTTGCCGGACTGCTTGACGCACTCACCGACAGCCGGGTTGAACGCCGCCTCGCCGCCGGGCTGGCGGGTGATCAGCCACACCAGCAGCAATGGCACCGCGACGAGCAGCACCGCGGCCGTCAGTACCGCTACCAGAACCCGCCCGTTGCGTACCTGTGGTGCCGGCTGATCGGGCTTGGCCTCACCGGCCCCCGGCTCGTCCGGGCGGAACGCGTCGAACCGGTTCTGCTCTCGGTCCTCACCTGGCGTCCACTGGGCGGTTGCCGGGCCGGCGCCGGCCGGCGGTGCCGAACCTGGATGCATGGCCGGCGGTGCCGAACCTGGATGCATGGCCGGCGGTGCCGAACCGGCGTGCGCGGCGGCCGGGCCGGCCTGGACGCCACCCGCGTAGCCAGCTGGTTGGTGCGACGGCTCCATCGGCGGGTATCCGTCCGGTCGGCCGTGCCGCCCGGGGCCGTCGACACCGTCCTGGCCTGCGTCGACGAGGTCGCCATAGGGTGCCGCGCCGGATTGACGGTAGCCGCGGCCTGCCTCGGCCGGCGAGGTCGGCTGGATGTGCGCCGCGGTGCTGAGATGAGGCAGGGCCAAAGCGGCGGCATCCGGGCCGCCAGGAGGGGCGGCGGCTGGCGGGGCCGCAGGTTGGCCCGGAGGAGTCGGACGCGGCCCGAACGGCTGCGCCGCCTGTCCGGCCGACCGGCCGGGCAGTGGCTGACCTGCCGATCCTGGCTCGGGCGTCGGCACCGGCGAGCCGGTCGGACCGAACGCCCTGCCGTTGGGCGACAACGCCTCGGACTGCGGCTGCCCCGAACCGCTCTGTTCGGGGCCGGCCGGGCGGCCGTACAGGCGTGGCTGCGCTGGCGGACGGTTCGCGCTGATCGCCGCCGCGTCGGCCGGTGGCGCGACCCGGCTGCCGCTGGGGACAGCGGCACTCGCGGTGACCCCGCGAGCCCCGGGGTGGCCTGCGGCGGACTCACCACCGGACGGCGACGGCGGGGGTGACGGGGGTGAGGGCCGGTCCGTCGGAGCAACGAACGACGGGCGGGGGTCGGAAACCGGTGGCGGGTCGAGCGGACCACGCTGCTGAGGAAGTGGTGGTTGAGCCGGTGCCGGTGCGGGGTCGGCCGGCGGTGGAGGCATCGGTGCACCACCGAGCGCGGCGGCCAGCGATGCGCCCGGAACGCGTACCTCCTGTGGCGGGAGGGGAGTCGGGCCAGCAGGGGCGAACGGCAGTGCCGCGCCGTGCCGCGATGGTGGTTCACCCGGCGCAGGCTGCCGAGGCTGCTCTGGAACCGGCGGCTGGACCGGTCCAGGGTTGTGCTCAGGGCTCGCGTGCGGCTCGGGTACCGGATGGTTCGGCGTATTGCCGGCACCGAACGGATTCGCCGGCTCGAAGCCGTGTGGTGGCTCGAAGGCCGCCGGCGGCTCGAAGTGGGCCGGTGCCGGACCGGGCTCGAACCGGCCCTGCTCCGGGGCGCGGGACGGCAGGTCGGTCGGGCGCTGCGGCAGTCCGCCGAACCCACCGGCCGGCGGCGGCGCGGCCGCCGGCCGCGCCGGGTCGGTGCGCCAGGCCTGCTGTGGTGTCCACGGCTCGGCGGGCGGTATGGGCGGCGGCGGACGCCACCCCATGTCGCCCGGCGCCGGGCGGTTCTGCTCGTCCGCACCGCCCGGTCTGGCATCGACAGGTCGACCGCCGCCAGGCTCACCTGGCCCGGCGTAGTTACCGGGCGCGGGAGGAAACGGCGGCGGTGCCGGGTAACCCTCAGGCCGCTGGGCCGGCGTGGGGCGGCCAGCCGGGCCGGGACCCCACGGATCGTCGGTCGGCCCCCACTGCTGTGCCGGGGCGCCTGGTCCAGGGACCGCAGCTGATTGGTCGGCATGGTGTCGTTGGCTGCTGCCGTACGGCGCGGATCCGCCGACACCCGCCTCGTCCGGCTCCTGGCCGGGATGCTGCGTGCCCTCGGACGTCATGTGCGCCTCCTCCATGACATGTCAGCCGTGCCGGTGTGGTCGACGCGGCTGGTCGGTCGACCAGTGACGCCGGTGGTCCGGCCGGGCTGGCTGCCCCGGCCCTGGCGGTCGGGCACCGCCAAGGCCTCGCAGCCCTGGTCGCCGGCTGATGATCCGGGCAACTGCTGACCGGTCGTGGCCTTCAGCGCGCCGGCCGACCCGACGGCGACCGAGCCCCACCGTACCGGGCCATCGCGGACGGGAGAATCCCGGTGCCGGGGAAGTGGCAGTGGTGTCTTGACTTGGCGAGCGCAATAGCAGCAATGCGTTCAGCTGTAGTAGCGCTGTGCGATGGCGCGGATCTCGTCCCGGACGGCGGCCGAGTTCGTCGAACGCAACGCCCGCTCCAGCGCGCGGGTCCGCCGGGCGGCTTCCCGGTGGCGACGGATTCGATCGATCATGGACATGACGTGCTCTCCTGTGGATCTGCATGGGGCTGGCCACGGCGGCGGCCCGAGTCAATTGAAGCGCATGTTCCAGGAGGAGTGCCAACGAATCCAAGGTGATGGCGAGCACTCGCCTAAGAAAGTTCGGATTTCAGCCACTGATTCGTTGCTTTGTGAAGGTCCGCAACGAGTCGCGGCGCCGCTCCCGATGCTGGGAGCGACGCCGTGGTCACCTTGTGTTGAGTTGCTGACTCAGGTCCAAGCGAGCAGCATTGCCTCCGGGTCGGTCAGGAAGTCGCCGACGTCACGCAGGAAGGCCGAACCTAGTTCCCCGTCGATGATTCGGTGATCGAACGACAGCGCGAGCGTGGCGACCTGGCGTACCCGGATCTTGTCCTTGTGCACCCAGGGTGCCTTGCGGATGGCGCCGACCGCGAGGATGGCCGACTCACCGGGAACGAGGATCGGCGTGCCACTGTCCACGCCGAACACTCCGACGTTGGTTATCGTCATCGTTCCGCCGGTCATGTCCGCCGGCGCGGTACGTCCTGCCTTCGCGGTACGCACCAGTTCGGCCACTGCCTCGGCCAGTTGACGCGTGGTGAGGCGTCCGGCGTCCTTGATGTTGGGCACGATCAGACCCCGGCCGGTGGCTGCGGCGATGCCCAGGTTGACGTACTCCTTGACGAGGATCTCGTCGCCGGCCCAGGTGGAGTTGACCAGGGGATGGCGAACCAGCGCGACCAGTACGGCCTTGGCTACCAGCAGCAGCGGGGAGATCCGCAACTCCCGCCACTCGGGCTGTCCGCGTAGCCGGTCCAGGACCTTCATCGACCGGGTGAGGTCCACCGTCAGAAACTCGGTGACATGCGGGGCGCTGAAGGCGGAGGCGACCATGTTCTCCGCGGTCAGCTTGCGTACACCTTTGACCGGGATCCGCCGTTCCCTGGCCGGCCCGACCGCCGCCGCTGCCGCGACGCGGGCGTGCGACTCCATTGCCGACGACGGGTCAGCCGATCCGACGGTAACCGCATGCTCCGGTCTGCTCGCCTGCAGCACGTCGTCTCGGGTGATCGAGCCGAGTGGACCGCTACCGGGCAGCGCGGCAAGATCGACGCCGAGGTCCCGGGCCAGTTTGCGCACCGGTGGCTTGGCCAGCGGCTTTGGGTCGACCTTGGCAACGGCCACCGGCGCCGTCGGAGCCGGTGTGGCTGCCGCCGGCTGCGGTTGATGGCCGTTGGTGCGGCGCGGGCGTCGTTTCGCCGCCGTCGTGCGGGGACCGTAACCGACCAGCACCGCGGTCCGGCCACCCGGGGCCGGACCGCCGATCATGCCGGGCTCGACCGCCCCGCCGGCTGGCGGTACGGCCCGCTCGTCGCTGGGCTTCTCGCCAGCTGCCGCATCGGTCTGTGGACCGGTCTCGGCCGGACCGGCCTGGGGGTCGGTGTCTATCGCGATGATCGCCGTGCCGACCTCGACCGTCGCGCCTTCGGCGTGGAAGATCGCCTGCACCTGCCCGCCCCACTTGGCCGGGATCTCCACCGCTGCCTTGGCCGTCTCGACCTCGACGATCGGCTGGTTCAACTCGATCACGTCACCGACCGCGACGAGCCACTTCAGAATTTCGCCCTCGGTCAGCCCTTCGCCGAGATCCGGGAGGTCGAACTGCTTGATCCGGGACATCACGGTCACCACCCAACGGCGCGGTCGACGGCGTCGAGCACACGGTCCAGGTCGGGCAGGTACTCCTCCTCCAGCCGGGCCGCCGGGTACGGCGTGTTGAAGCCGCCGACCCGCAGCACCGGCGCTTCGAGGGAGTAGAAGCACTCCTCGGTGACCCGGGCGGCGATTTCCGCGCCGAGGCCGAGGTTGGTCGGCGCCTCGTGTACCACGACGCAGCGACCGGTCCGCCGTACCGAGTCGTACGTGCTGGCCAGGTCGAGCGGGGAGAGTGAACGCAGGTCGATCACCTCAAGCTCGCGGCCCTCCTCGGCGGCGGCGGTCGCCGCGTCCAGGGCGGTGCGCACCATCGGCCCGTACGCCAGCACTGTCGCGTCGCTGCCAGGGCGCACGACCCGCGCGGCATGCAGTGGGTACGCCGTACCGAGCGGCGCCTCCAGCTCGACCGGTGCCTTTTCCCAGTAGCGCCGCTTCGGCTCCAGAAAGACGATCGGGTCGTCCGAGACGACCGCCTGCTGGATCATCGTGTACGCGTCCTGCGGCGAAGCGCAGGCGACGACTTTCAGACCGGCCGTGTGCGAGAAGTACGCCTCTGGCGACTCCGAGTGGTGCTCGACCGCGCCGATGCCGCCGCCGAACGGAATTCGGATGACGATCGGCAGCTTGACCTTGCCCTGCGACCGGTAGTGCATCTTCGCCACCTGCGACACGATCTGGTCGTAGGCCGGATAGACGAACCCGTCGAACTGGATCTCGCAGACCGGACGGTAGCCGCGGATGGCCAGACCGACCGCGGTGCCGATGATGCCCGATTCGGCCAGCGGCGTGTCGATCACCCGGTCTTCGCCGAAGTCCTTCTGCAGCCCGTCGGTGATCCGGAAGACGCCGCCGAGCTTACCGACGTCCTCGCCCATGACGATGACCTTGCTGTCGTTTTCCAGCGCGCGGCGCAACCCGACGTTGAGCGCCTTGCCCAGTGTGACCGTTTCCGCCATCAGTGCGACCCTCCCTCGAACGACGCCAGGTAGCGCTCGAACTGGGCCCGCTCGGCGTCGAGCAGCGGCGAGCCGTGCGCGTACACGTGGTCGAACAGGGCGGTCGGCTGGGGGTCGGGCATGTCGAGTACCCGTTGCCGCAGGTGTACCGCGTCCCGCTGGGCCTGCGCGTCGACCTCGGCGAAGAAGTCAGCGTCGGCGATCTGCTGCTTCTCCAGGAAGACGCGTACCCGGGCGATCGGATCCTTGGCCTGCCAGGCCTCCACCTCGCTGGCGATGCGGTAGCGGGTCGGGTCGTCCGAGGTGGTGTGGGCGCCCATCCGGTAGGTGTAGGCCTCGATCAACGTCGGCCCCTGTCCGTGCCGCGCGTTGTCCAGGGCGGTACGGGTGACCGCGTAACTGGCCAGCACGTCGTTGCCGTCCACCCGTACGCCCGGGAAGCCGAAGCCGGCCGAACGCTGGTAGAGCGGGATCCGGGTCTGCCGGTCGAGCGGCTCCGAGATGGCGTACTGGTTGTTCTGGCAGAAGAACACGACGGGCGTGTTGAAGACACTGGACCAGACGAACGCCTCATTGACGTCACCCTGGGCGGACGCGCCGTCACCGAAGTAGGCGATGACCGCCTCGCCGTCGTCGCCGCCGGTCTTGCCGTCCATGGCGATGCCCATGGCGTACCCGGTCGCGTGCAGCGTCTGGGCACCGATCACGATCGTGTACATGTTGAACTTGAACTCGTTGGGATCCCAGCCGCCCTGGTCCACCCCGCGGAACAGGCCCAACGGCATGATCGGATCGATCCCGCGGCAGTAGAGAACGCCGTGCTCACGGTAGGTGGGGAAGGCCATGTCCTGCGGCCGCAGGGCCCGGCCCGAGCCGACCTGGGCCGCTTCCTGGCCCAGCAGGCTCGCCCAGATGCCCAGCTCGCCCTGGCGCTGCAGGGCGGTCGCTTCGGCGTCGAGTTTGCGCACCACGACGAGATCGCGGTAGAGACCGCGGTACTCCTCGTCGGTGAAGTCGACCGTGTATTCGGTACCGTCGGGCCCGGTGACCTTGTCGATCCGTTCGCCGTCGGGGGTGAGCAGTTGCACCAGCTCCGAGCCGGCGGCTGCCTTGGTGCTCGGCCGCCGCCCCGTGGCTGGTCTGCCACGGGGCGCCGTCCCGCGGTCGCCTTTCGCCATCCGTCTCTCCCATCGTGTGTGCGTGGCAGCGGGGGTGTCCCGACCGCTCAGCTCGTCCTGTCCGCCGACCGCTGCCGGGGCAGGTCCCTCTCACCGCGCCTGGCCCGGGTCAGGGTTGCCGCGCGGCACGGCCGAATTCTGGCTGGAATCCGGTCCGGGAGGAACGGCGTCGTGTCGCGCCCCGCCGGTGTCGGGCGGAGGCAGCGGCGACGGCGCCGTCTGGTCCATACTCGCATTTGTGGTGCGGGACGTCATGGGTCGGCCTCGTCGAGCCGGCACGATGTCCACGTTTACGCGGAACTTGTAACCTCGCGCTGCGAACGGCCGAGACGGACTCGTCCGTCCGGTTCTGATAACACGATGTATTGAACTGGAAAACTATCCGTCACTGATCCACAATGTAGGACAAGGACCCGGTCAGCCGCACCGCATGCGGTCGGCGAACGTACCGACGAGGAGTTCGACCGTGGCGCTGCACAGGGATCGTCCAGCCGAAACCGCCGGGGTGAGCGGCTCGGCGCGGCGGTTTGGCTTCGTGGTGTCGATGCTGGTGCTCACCGCGTCGTTGCCGATGCTGGTCACGCTCGGCGCCGGATCGGCGACGGTGACCGGCAACGGGCGAGTCACCGGCGCGGTGCCGGTCATCGACCATCCGGCGGGCGGCCCGATCGTCGTGCGTCCTGTCCCGACGACCGCGCCGCCCCGGCCGACCGCGACGTCAGGCCAGTCCAGCGCCGGCGGCGAGTCGGGTCGTACGGGCGACGATCCCTGGGACGCGCGCGGTGGTCGGGGCACCGGAAACGGCGGCGGGGCTTCCGGTGGCGGGGCACTTTCCGATCCGGTGCCGCTGCCTGGCCCGCCGGCACCTCAGGCTCCAAATCACGGTACGGGAAGCGAGCCGACGACACCCACGCCGGAACCGGATCCGTCCACCCCGCCACCTACCGTCGGGCCACCCGTCGATCCGGAGATCGATCCCGAGATCGATCCCGAGATCGACCCGGAGATCGATCCAGAAATCGACCCGGAGGTCGATCCGACAGTCAGCCCGTCGCCCTCGCCGGCAGTCAGCCCGTCGCCGACCACCAGTCCGTCGCCAACCGTCAGTCCGTCACCGACCAGCAGCCCGTCACCGGCCACCCCGTCGCTGGACCCGGGTGACACCGAGGCCTCCGCGTCGCCCACTCCCGCCGCTTCGGGGACACCGCAGCCATCGCCGTAGCCGACCGCGTCGACTGGTCGGGCCGGTCAGCGCACCCGGTGCGCCGCGGCGCCCGGTTTGCTCAGGTCTGGTCGTCGCCGAGCCGTTGCCGGTTCGCATCGATCCATGCGTCCAGGGCCTCGGGGTCGTTGACGTCGACACCCTCGGCGAGCAGTTGCGCGACGGCCGCGGTAGCCGGACTACGCCGTTCGCCGGTGGTGTACAACCGGACGAACTCCGGCACCATCTCGGCTATCGCGGCGTCGGTCTGGGCGATCGCGACAGCTGGCAGGCCGCGTCGCCGGCCGGCGTACGCCGCCCAGCCCCGCACCACAGCCGGCAGCATCGCGGCGTCGTCGATGTCGAGAACCGCCCGTCGGTGCACCCAGTCCAGCAGGAACATGCCGGCGACGGCCGGACTCCACCGCATCGGATCCGGGTCGAGCAGGCTTGCCGAGTGGTCGAGTACCAGGCTCAGGCAGAAATGTAGCGAGGCGAGGTCGGTGGTGCCGGCTGGATCGAGCCCGAAACGGCTCGCCTCCGGCGCGGCGAGGAACTCCCGTACCAGGATGGTCCGCTCGTCTGCGGGTAGCGGATCGTCCAGCGACGGGGCCACCGTCAGCGCTGGCGACGGGAGAACGGCGAGCCGGGCGCCGACCAGCGCCCGGTCGGTGGCCAGCGATCCCTCACTGGGTAGTTGACCGAGGCCGTCGGTGATCGCCAGATGCCGGCTCACCTCACCGCGTAGGGTGCGGGGATCCTCCTCACGGAACCAGGTCAGCTCGTCGTTGGCACACATCTCGCGGACCTGTCCGAGGATGCGCTCGGCGGGACCGCCCACGAAGACGTCCTTGGTGATGCCGATGTTGTGGTCGACGAGCGCCACCACGGCGTGCTCCGGTCCACCGCTGGCGTCGTCGTAGGCGAAGGTAGCCAGGTAGGACGTCTGGTCGCCGTACACGTCCCCGTAGGCGTAACTGCCGGTCAGATGTACCCGGCCGAGCTGGCCGGACCACGCCGGAACCGTTTTGCCGATCTTGACACTAGCCGCACCACACGCTTCAGGAACTAATCGGGCGAAAACGACACGTATCGTCGCGGCGGCAGCAGCCCTGCGGCGTGCGGTGGCGGACAGAAAACCGGCGACGAAATCGCGGACGGCGTCCGCCCGGTCGGTCTCGGCCACCGCGTACACACTGCCCAGGAGCGCGGCGCCGAGCATCTCCGCGTCGAGGGCACACTCCAGCTTGGTCACGTCACGGGCGGCGGCCAGCACCGCCTCGTAGGGGGTCTCAGGCGTGGCCATGATTCGACCCTACGCTGCTCAGCGGCTCGTGGCATCACCAGCGCGTTACATGTCGGCCACGCCCGGCGGCGGGCAGTCGTTTGTCAGCGAACTGACCGGACCTGGTCCAGCGCCTGGCGAGCGTCGGTGTACGCGGCCAGCACCGATCTGACCGGTCCGACCACGAGCCGGCGGGCGACCTCGGCGACCGCGTCGGTCAGCCGGTCCTCGGCCCGCCGCCGGGCACGCCGGGTGGCCCAACCGATGACCGGCCGGGCCAGCAAGCTGAGTAGCGCCCCACTGAGCAGACCGGCGAGCAGCAGCACCGTCGGCACCGGCAGGACGCCGACCACCGGGTAGTCCAGCGTCGGCAGGCCCAGCGTGCGGAGCCCGAAACCGGTCAGTAGCCAGCCGAGCCCTACCGCTGCGGTGAGCGTGACCAGCCATTGCAGGCCGCCGACGGCCCGCCACCACCCCGGCCGGTCAGCCAACCCCAGATCGGTGCCGGCAACCGCGCGGTCGAGCGCGTCAGGCAACTCCATCGTCTGTGACCGGGCCGCGGCAGCGACCGCGGTTGGCCACGGTCCAGGCAGCCGGCACCCGGCCTGTTCGGCGAGACTGCGTACGGCGAGGTCGACCGCGGCCCGCTGCGCTGCGGTCGGCTCCGGCAGCGAGGTCAACGGCAGCGCGACCGCGGCGCCCGGCGGTGACGCACCGGCCCGGCCGGCGAGCAGGTGCAGCCGTAGCAGCGGGTCCGGTCGCAGCTTGCGCCAGGCCCGCACGAGCGGCCAGCCGGTGGCGGCGCCGGCGCGCAGCCGGTACGCAGATCCGACCGCTTCGACGACCGTCGGCACGTTCGCCGCGGCTGCCAGCGCGGCGGTGAGCCGGCGGACACTGCCCCGGTTGATCTCCTCCTCGGCGCGTCCGGCCGGCCCGACCAGGTCGGCCAACCCGTCGGCGACCAGGTCCACGTCGCCGCAGAGGCGCCGCAGCGCGGCCTGCCGTTCGGCGACCGTACGTTCCAGCAGCCCGCGCAGTTCGGACAGGGCCGCCGGAACCAGCGCCGAGGTCGCCAACAGCGGGATTCCGGCGAGCCCGTCGTCGTCGAGCAACCGGCGCAGGTCGGTCATGAGCCGGGGCAGTTCGACCGCGTCGAGCCGGTCCGCCTGGTTGAGCACCACCACGGTGACTTCCCGGTTGCGGTGGAACTCCTGCAGGTAGCTGTGGTGCATGACCCGGTCGGCGTACTTCTGCGGATCGACCACCCAGACCACCAGGTCGACCAGACCGAGCAGCCGGTCGACCTCCAGCCGGTGACCGAACTCGACCGAATCGAAGTCTGGCAGGTCTAGCAGGACCAATCCGTGCAGACCCGTCTCGTCCGCACCGTCGAGCGGGCTTTCCCGTACGAACCGGTACCGGGGCAGCACGCCGACCCAGTCGAGCAGTTCCGCCGCGCCGTCGATCGATCCCCAGACGCAGGCGTGGGCGGAGCCGGTGGTCGGTCGGCGTACCCCGACCGGCGACAGGTCCAGACCGGCGAGGGCGTTGAAGATGCTCGACTTGCCGCTGCCGGTGGCCCCGGCCAGTGCCACCACGGTGTGTTCCCGGGACAGCGCCAACCTGGCCCCGGCCCGCTCCACCAGGGTGTGCGCCGCGCCGAGCCGTTCGTCTGGCACGTGCCCGTCGGCGGCGCGCAAAAACCGGCCCAGTGCGTCGAGGCGGTCGACGAGCAGGCCGGCGTCGACCTGCGGCTCGCCCCGCACCGCGTCGCGGATCCGGCTCAGGAACCCGGTCATGCGACCGCCCCTGGCAGCGTGCCGGGCAGCCGGTACGGCGTATCGCCGGCAAGGCCGGCGACGGCCCGGGCCTGCTCGACTTCGACCGCGGCGGCGCGCAGCCGCTCGCCCGCCGCTGCCGTACCGCCACGCTCCGGCACGGCGGCGCCGATCCGCCGTAGGTACCGGTCGGCCTCGTCGCGCAGCAGTACGTGAATCCGGGTGAGCAAACCGTCACGGGAGCGGTTCGCCAGGGCCCGGATCGCCTGGTCGCCGAAGATCGCCTCGAGAACCTTCTGCGCGGCTACGGTGGTGCCGCCGGCGGCGGCGATCTCCAGGCCGGTCGGCACGAAGGCGGTCGACGCGAACACCGCGATCATGACCGCCAGGCCGGTGGCGTTCACCGCGTACGCGGCGGTGCGGGCGACGAACCGCTTGTCGCCGGCCTCGGTACGGACCAGTTCGACCACGTCGCGTTGCCAGTCGCGGACCAGTCGCTCGGCCCGCTCGGACAGCTCGTCGGCGGGTCGGGCCAGGTCCGGGACGAGCAGCGCGGCTCCGGCGGGATGCGCCTGCCAGCCCACGTACGCCGCGTCGGCGGCTTGGGCGGCGGTGCCCCGGATGAGCGTGACCAGTTGCGACTCGATGGCGCTACGCAGTTGGGTGGCGGGCGCGGGGCGGCCGGTGACGGCGCTGACGATCCGATCGCATAGCCGGCCGACCTGAGCTTCCAGCGACCGGAACAGCTCGCCGGTGCCGACGAAATCCTGCCACCGCCCGAGCACCTCGCCGCGTAGCAGCCGGCCGTCCTGTACCGCCTGTTCGGCACTACGCCCGGCATTGCGGTAGGCCGCGCGTACCCGTTCGGTGAGCGCCCGAGCCGCGTCGACCTGGTCGTCGGCGGCGACGGCGAGCCCTTCGACGGCGGGCGCCAGCGCGCCCAGCGCACCGTCGAGGGTCTGTCGGACCACCGCGGCGCGGGCCGTGGCATCACCGGCCAGCCGGCCGAACCAGTCCCGGATCCCGGTGGTGGCCGGCTCCGGCAGCAGCCCTTGTCCGTCGACCGTGGTCTCCGGCACCACGAAGATCGGCACGTCGCCGAGGTCGTATCCGGTGAGCATCTCGCGTAGGTGCGTGCTGATCTCGTCGACCGCATCGGGTGCCACCCGGTCCAGTACCAGCGCCACCATGGTGCCGCGCAGCTGGGCGGTCTGCAGCAGTTGCCAGGGGACCGCGTCGGCGTACCGCGCCGCGGTCGTGACGAACAGCCACAGATCGGCGGCGGCGAGCAGCTGCACGGCGAGCGCCCGGTTGCTGTCGACCACCGAGTCGATGTCCGGGGCGTCGAGGAAGGCCAGGCCCGGGGCCAGGGCCGGAGCGGCCACCAGCTGCAGCGCACCGGGAGTGTCGGTGGGGCCGGCGGTGCGGGTGAAGCCGGGTAGCAGGTCGCCCTGACGGAACCACGCGGCGTCCGCCGGGTGGCTGACCAGTACCGGTGAGCGGGTGGTCGGCCGCAGTACGCCGGTGGCGCTGACCCGGGCCTGGACCAGGCTGTTCACCAGGGTCGACTTGCCGGCACCGGTGGAACCGCCGACCACCACGAGCAGGGGCGCGTCCAGCCGGGTGAGCCGGGGTAGCAGGTAGTCGTCGAGTTGGGCGAGTAGCCCGGCGCCGACCTCCCGCGCTTCGTCGGCGGACGGCAGCGCCAGCGGGTACTCCATCGCGGCGATTGCGGAGCGTAGTCGCGTCAGCGCGCCGGGGAGTCCTGGTGGGCCGGGGCTGGGCGCGGCCGATTCGCCCTGCGTGGTCACGGGTAAAGCGTGCCTGATCTATGCATCACAAACAACCTGAACGGGTCCGGCGTGGCTCGCCGACCGGATGATGATTGACGGTCGCGGCGCAGGTCGGGGCGGTGGTTGCGCCTCCCCGACTCAACCTGACTTGACGATGTCTGTGATCGTGGCAGTATTGAGTCAACTCCACTCAACTTGTGGTGGGTGTGCGGCGGGCGGTGCCCCGGCACCTGCTCTAGGAACGAAGCGAGGAAGCGACTATGGCACGTGCGGTCGGTATCGACCTGGGCACGACGAACTCCTGCGTCAGTGTGCTGGAGGGTGGTGAGCCTACCGTCATCGCCAACGCGGAAGGTTCGCGGACCACTCCCTCGATCGTCGCCTTCGCCCGCAACGGCGAGGTGCTCGTCGGCGAGGTCGCCAAGCGGCAGGCGGTGACGAACCCGGACCGGACGATCCGGTCGGTCAAGCGGGAGATCGGCACCAACTGGACCGTCGACATCGACGGCAAAAAGTACACGCCGCAGGAGATCTCCGCCCGTACCCTGATGAAGCTCAAGCGCGACGCCGAGGCCTACCTGGGCGAGCGGATCACCGACGCGGTGATCACCGTGCCGGCGTACTTCAACGACGCGCAGCGGCAGGCGACCAAGGAAGCCGGCGAGATCGCCGGATTCAACGTGCTGCGGATCGTCAACGAGCCGACCGCGGCGGCGCTCGCCTACGGCCTGGACAAGGGCTCCAAGGAGCAGACCGTCCTGGTCTTCGACCTCGGTGGTGGCACCTTCGACGTCTCCCTGCTGGAGCTCGGCGAGGGCGTCATCGAGGTCAAGTCGACCAGCGGTGACAACCACCTCGGTGGTGACGACTGGGACCAGCGGATCATCGACCATCTGGTGAAGACCTTCCGCGGCCAGCACGGCGTGGACCTCGCCCAGGACAAGATGGCGATGCAGCGGCTGCGCGAAGCGGCCGAAAAGGCCAAGATCGAGTTGTCCGCGGCGACCACCACCAGCATCAACCTGCCCTACATCACCGCCGGACCGGCCGGTGCGGACGGCGCTCCGTCGGCGCCGCTGCACCTCGACGTCACCCTGACCCGGGCCGAGTTCCAGCGGATGACGCAGGACCTGCTGGACCGCTGCAAGGGCCCCTTCGAGCAGGCGATCAAGGACGCCGGGGTCAAGCTCTCCGACGTCGACCACGTGATCCTGGTCGGCGGCTCCACCCGGATGCCGGCCGTGTCCGACCTGGTCAAGCAGCTCACCGGGCGGGAGCCGAACAAGGGCGTCAACCCCGACGAGGTGGTCGCGGTCGGTGCGGCGTTGCAGGCCGGCGTGCTCAAGGGCGAGGTCAAGGACGTCCTGCTGCTCGACGTGACCCCGCTGAGCCTGGGCATCGAGACCAAGGGCGGCATCTTCACCAAGCTGATCGAGCGCAACACCACCATTCCCACCAAGCGCTCCGAGGTGTTCACCACCGCCGACGACAACCAGCCGTCGGTGCTGATCCAGGTCTTCCAGGGCGAGCGGGACATCGCCGCGTACAACAAGAAGCTCGGTACCTTCGAGCTGACCGGGCTGCCCCCGGCGCCGCGCGGCGTGCCGCAGATCGAGGTCACCTTCGACATCGACGCCAACGGCATCGTCCACGTCAACGCCAAGGACCTGGGCACCGGCAAGGAGCAGTCGATGACCATCACCGGCGGCTCGGCGCTGCCGAAGGATGACATCGAGCGGATGATGCGCGACGCGCAGGAACACGCCGACGAGGACAAGCGGCGCCGGGAAGAGGCGGAGACCCGCAACCTCGCCGAGCAGCTGCAGTGGCAGACCGAGAAGTTCCTCGCCGAGAGCGGCGACAAGCTGCCGGCCGACTCGCGCGACCAGATGAACGAGGCACTCGGCGACCTGCGCAGCGCACTGGCCGGCAGCGACATCGAGAAGATCCGGTCCGCGCACGAGAAGCTCGCCCAGGTTTCCCAGCAGGCCGGGTCGACCCTTTACGCCCAGCAGGCCGAGCAGCAGGGCCAGGCCGGCGGTGCGGGTGGTCCTGGCGCGGCCGGCCCGGGTGCGGGCGGTCCGGGTGCGGGCGGTCCGGGCGCGGGTGGTGCCGGTGCGACCGGTGCCGCCGCCGGCCCGGACGATGTGGTGGACGCGGAAATCGTCGAGGACGACAAGAAGTGACCCTTGCTCGAACTGCCGTACACAGCGAGGTAGCCGCATGACGGACAAGCCACGAGCCGCCGACCCGGCAGTTGCCGGGTCGGCGCCGGGTGGCAAGGCGGCGGGCGGTCCAGCCGACGGGCAGGCCACCGAGCGCCTGGTCATTCGGGACAAGCGGAGGATCGACCCGACGGGTACGCGTACCCGGTCCGCCCGCCACGCCGCGGCCGATCCGGCGGATGCGCAAGCCTCCACTGACCAACGCACTGCCGCCGGGCGGCACGCCCGGCGGGCTCCGGAGGAGGAGCCTGTGAGTCCGCAAGCCAACGGCAGCCAGTCCGACCAGGTGGCCGCGAGCACCACCCCGGCGACCCAGGCCGAGCCGGCCGCCACCGAGCCGGCCAGCGCCGAGCCGGCCGCCACCGAGCCGGCGGTCGAGCCGGAGACCTCGGACGCGGCTGTCGTGGACGAGCCGGTCACCGGCGAGGTGGTCGAGCCGGCCGAGGTGCTGGACGGGCAGCCATCCGCCGAACCGCAGGCCACCGCACGTGGCGCTGCGGCCGGTGACACCGGTGCCGGCGCGCTCGGCGCCGAACTCGAGGCACTGCGCGCCGACCTCGACGAACGGACCCGGGACCTACAGCGGGTCACCGCCGAGTACGCCAATTACCGCAAGCGGGTCGACCGCGACCGGGGGCTGGTGTCCGAGCAGGCCACCGGGGCGGTACTCGCCGCCCTGCTGCCGATCCTCGACGACCTGGACCGGGCCCGCGAGCACGGGGACCTGGTCGGGCCGTTCGGCACCGTCGCCGAACAGCTCAACACTGCGCTCGGCAAGTTCGGACTGACACCCTTCGGTGAGAAGGGCGACCCGTTCGATCCGACCCGGCACGAGGCCGTGGCGCATCAGACGTCGGCTGAGGTGACCGAGCCCACCTGCGTCGATGTGATGCGACGCGGCTACCTGCTCGGTGACCGGCTGCTCCGGCCGGCGCTGGTCGCCGTCGCAGACCCGGAGTGACCGCTGGCCGCCCCGGGCCGGCGGTCAGCAGGACGTCTGGCGGCGGGGCACCGGCCGTGCCCCGCCGCCAGGGCGGTGGCACAGCGGTGATGAACGGGAGGAGGATCGGGTGAGTTCCAAGGACTGGCTGGAGAAGGACTTCTACGCCGTGCTGGGGGTGCCCAAGTCGGCCTCCGCCGAGGACATCAAGAAGGCGTACCGCAAGCTCGCCCGCGAACTGCACCCGGATCACAATCCCGGCAACTCGGTGTCCGAAGAGCGGTTCAAAGCTGTCTCCGAGGCGTACAACGTGCTCGCCGACGAGCGTAAGCGCACGGAGTACGACGAGGTGCGTTCCCTGTTCGGCTCGGGAGCGTTCCGCCGGGGTGCCCGTGGCGCCGGCCCGGGCGGTGGGTTCGATCCGTCCGACCTGTTCGGCGGCTTCGCCGGGGCCGGTGCTGGCACGGCCGCCGGGGATCGCCGCTTCGGCGGGGCCGGGTTCTCCGACATCTTCAGTTCGATCTTCTCCGGTGGCACCGGTGGGATGCGCACCCGGGGGCCGGCCCGGGGCCGGGACGTCGAGGCCGAGGTGGTGCTGGACTTCGCGTCCGCCGTCCGCGGCACGACGGTTCCGCTGAGCCTGCGCGCACCCGGCGTCTGTGAGACCTGCCACGGCAACGGGGCCAAACCGGGCACCGCGCCGCGTACCTGCCCTACCTGTGCCGGGTCCGGCCTCACCACCCGCAACCAGGGTTCGTTCAGCTTTTCCGAGCCATGCCGCGACTGCCAGGGTGTGGGGACGATCGTCGACGAGAAGTGCCCGGAGTGCCTTGGCACCGGCGGGGTCACCAAGACCCGTACGCTGAACGTGCGGTTCCCGCCCGGGGTGGCCGACGGCCAGCGGATCCGCCTCGCGGGTCGGGGCGAGCCGGGCGATCGTGGCGGGCCGGCCGGTGACCTGTACGTGCTGGTCAAGGTGCGCAGGGACGAGTTGTTCGGCCGCACCGGTGACGATCTCACCTTGACCGTGCCGATCACTTTCGCCGAAGCGGTGCTCGGCACCGACCTGCGGGTGCCGACCATGGATGGCTCGGTCACCCTTCGGGTGCAGCCCGGAACGCCGAGTGGGCGCACGCTGCGGGCTCGGGGCAAGGGCGTGCCACGCCGCGACGGCACTTCCGGTGACCTTCTGGTTACCGTCGAGGTGGTCGTCCCGGCTACCGTTGACGACACGGCACGTCAGGCGCTGCACACCTTCGCCGAACACGCTCCGGGCGCGGACCGGGAACAGCTCGCCGCTCGGGTGCGCCGCAACGACGAGCAAACGCCAGCGCCGCATGAGGGACAGGGCGCTCAGCGCCGTAAATGAGGGACAGGGCGCTCAGCGCCGTAAATGAGGGACAGGTGAGCGAGGGTGGATGAAGAGCTGACGATCTCGTTCGAGGCTGCCTCCGACGCCAAGGTCCTGATCATTTCGGTGGCGGCGCGGATGGCCGGTATGCACCCGCAGACCCTGCGTCAGTACGACCGGTTGGGCTTGGTGCAGGCGGGCCGCGCCACCGGTGGCGGGCGCCGATACAGCGTGCGTGACGTGGTGCTGTTGCGTGAGGTGCAGCGGCTCAGCCAGGACGACGGGGTGAATCTCGCCGGCATCAAGCAGATCATCGGTCTGGAGCAGTTCGTCGGCGAACTGCAGCAGCGGGTGGAGGCGATGGAGGCCGAACTCGCGGCGGCGTACCAGCGGATCGCCGAACTGGAGGCGATGGCGCCCTTCCCTCGCCGTGATCTGGTGCCGACCAGCCGCACCTCGACCGCGCTGGTCGTGTGGCGCCCACAGCGACGCGACCGGGGTCGTCCGGCCGCGGCCGGCGGCGTGACGGACTAGCGCGGCTGTCCATCGACGCACACCGGTCCGGGCAGGTGGTCGTGGACAGTGCCCCGTTCCCCGGAATTGCCCCTTAAGGGGGTAATTCCGGCTTACTGTGGCTTATGACCAGTACTCGGGCGAAGATCCGGCACGTGATCGGCGACCAACGGATCATCCGTGCCCAACGGCTGATCGCTCCGACCGTACGCCGGAACCTGACCATGCTGGCCAGGATCTACGACACCGACAAGGCACGCGGCCACGGCTACGCGGCCCTGTACGAACGGCACCTCGGCCCGCTGCGAGACCGACCAATCACGTTGCTGGAGATCGGTGTAGGCGGCTACGAGTCGCCTACCTGGGGCGGCGCGTCACTTCGCACGTGGCGTGACTACTTCCACCGTGGCCAGATCCACGGACTCGACATCGCCGAGAAGCACATCGTCGAGCCGCGTATCCAGATACACCAGGGCGACCAGTCCGACCAGGCCTACCTGCGCGACCTCGCGCGGCGATACGGGCCGTTCGACGTCATCGTCGATGACGGCAGCCATGTCAACGCACACATCCAGGCGTCGTTCGAAGCGCTCTTCGTCGATCATGTCCGACGATCCGGCTTCTACGTCATCGAGGACATGTCGACGGCCTATCTCGACGAGTACGGTGGCGGCCCGCCCGGGCATCCCGGCAGGTCCGTCGACCTGGTCCAGGATCTGTGCGACGACGTGAACCGGCGGCACTGGGCCGGCTGGACCGGTCGGGCAGCCCGTCCGGTCCAGGCACTGCACGTCTACGAAAAGATCGCGTTCATCCAGCGTGGCTGACTGACGGGTGGACAGCTGACTGATCCGCGGCTCCCGGGCTCAGCTCAACCGGCGGGACTTGCGGACCAGGCCGCCCTCGCACCAGTCGTGGTAGTCGAACAGTTGCGGCTTGGCCAGCAGCACGCGGGTGTTGTGCGCCCAGGTGGCCATCAGCTCGTCGCCGTTCTGCTCGGCCTGCTCGACGAGCCTGCGCAGCCGGCGTTTGGGGTGGGCCCGGAAGTTGGTCCGGATGCCGTCGGCGGCATAGATGTAGAGGCAGTGCAGGGCGAACCGGCGGGCCGGGCAGGTCTGGTCCATCGCCAGGTCGAACAGCGTGGGGACCAGCCGGTCCCCGGAGACGAGCAGGTCCCAGTCCTGCGGCATCGACTGCAGCGGCACCGAGTCGGGCTGGTAAGCCCAAGCGCGCAACTCGCCGGGCGACGGGTCCACCGGGTTGGCGAAGCCGCGGAACGCCGACTCTTGCACGCTCAACGGGCGACCTCCGGTCCGCGGCCACGGGCCGTTGTCGGGCCCCAGGCCTACCACTAGCTACTGCCGCGCCACGGTAACGTGTCGCACGATGATCAGGGAAGGTCTCGGACGTGCCATTCACGAGGCCGTGACCTGTTGCTCCTCCGTCGTCGGCTGCTCGTCGACGGCAGGTCGCGACCTGCGGCGTTGCCGCAGCCGTCGTTTGAACCATCCGGTGTCCGGGATTCGGGCGAGCACCGGACCGGTCACCACCGTGATCAACACGTACGCGGTGGCCAGCGGCGCGAGCGCCGGCTCGATGCCGGCACTGCCCACCGCCAGGCCGGCGATCACGATAGAGAATTCACCGCGGGGCATCAGCGCCAAGCCGGCCCGCCACCGGCCGGGCGCGGCGATGCCGGCCCGTCGGGCGGCGAGATAGCCGGTGAGTACCTTGGTGGCCATCGTCGCGGCTGCCAGCGCCAGCGCCGGCAGCAGCACCGGCGGGATGTCCCGGGGGTCGGTCACCAGCCCGAAGAAGACGAAGAACACGGCGGCGAAGACGTCCCGCAGCGGGGTCAGTAGCTCGGTCGCGCTGTGCGCGACCTGCCCGGACAGCGCGATGCCGACCAGGAACGCCCCGACCGCGGCGGAGACCTGCAACTCGGCGGCGATCCCGGCTACCAACAGGGTCAACCCGAGCACACCGAGCAGCAACGACTCCGGATCCCGTACCGAGAGCATGGCGGAGATGGCGTGCCCGAACTTGATCGCCACCAGTAGCACGAGGGTGACCGTGGTGACCGCGATGGCGACCGCGACGCTGCCGGAAGCGATCCCGGCGCCGATCAGCACGGCACTGAGCACCGGCAGGTAGAACGCCATCGCCAGGTCCTCGACGACCAGGATCGACAGGATCACCGGAGTTTCGCGGTTACCCAACCGGCCGAGGTCGCCGAGCAACTTGGCGATCACACCCGAGGACGAGATCCAGGTGATGCCGGCGAGCACCACGGCCGCGGTCGGTCCCCAGCCCAGCAGCAGCGCGAACGCCGCGCCGGGCAGCGCGTTGAGCAGTGCGTCGATCAGGCCGGCGGGGGCCGCTCGGCGCAGGTTGCCGACCAGTTCGTTGGCCGAGTACTCCAGGCCGAGCATGACCAGCAGCAGCACCACGCCGATCTCCGCACCGACCGCGAAGAACTCCTGGATGTCATGCAACGGAAGCAGCCCGCCGTGGCCGAAGAAGAGCCCGGCGAGCAGATAGAGCGGGATGGGAGAGAGTCCGTAGCGCCGGGCAAGGCGGCTCAACAGACCGAGGAGCAGCAGTAACGCGCCGAGTTCGATCAGCAGCAGGGCGCTGGAGTGCATGGCGGCTCAGCCGTCGGGATCGTCGTTGGCGAGGATGCCGCCGACGCCGTCCAGTCCGGCCCGGGTGCCGACCACCACGACGACATCGCCGGCGGTGAACCGGAACGACGGCCCCGGGGAGGCGAGGACCTCGCGGTCGCGCAGCACCGCCACGATCGATGCGCCAGTGCGGGTGCGGGTCTTGGTGTCGCCGAGCGTACGGCCGACGAACGGGGAACCGGCGGCGATCGCCACCTGCTCGGTGAGCAGCCCGGCGGCTTGATCACGCAGCCCGGCGAGCTGGCTGAGCATCAGCGAGGCGCCGAGGATGTCGGCCAGCGCCTCGGCTTCGGCGTCGGTCAGCGGGATGTCCGCGTCGCTGGCATCCGGATCGTCCTCGTCGTAGAGGACCAGATCGCGCCGTCCTGACCGGTGACTCACCACGCCGATGCGTCGGCCGGATTCGGTGAGCAGATCGTGGCGTACCCCGATCCCGGGCAGGTCCACCTGTTCCACACGTGCTCGCACACCGTCCACGCTACGCCGGTCCGGGTGGGCGGGATCAGTCCGGTGCACCGGCTGGAAACGAAAGTTCCACCGGCGGTGACCCAGCCAGGACTCGCCGACTGAAGTTGAGTGGAATAGACTCAAGTCTGGTGGTGTCCTTTACCAGTGGACCGACCTGCCGGAACAGGGGAGCACATGAACGCCGAACGCCTTACCACCAAGAGTCGCGAAGTCATCACCGCCGCGGTCGCCGTCGCCAGCCAGCGGGGGCACGCCACGGTCGAGCCGTGGCACTTGCTGCTCTCCCTGCTGGACACCGGCGGATCCACCGCCGGCAGCCTGCTGCGCGCCGTGGGCGCCAATCCGGTCGAGATCCGCCGGACCGCCGTACGGACGGTGGAGGACCTGCCCGCCGCCCGCGGATCCAGCGTCGCCGAGCCGAGCCTGTCCCGCGAGTTCGCCAACGCGATCGGCGCGGCCGAGCAGATCGCCCGCCCGCTCGGCGACGAGTACACCTCGACCGAGCACCTGCTGGCCGGCCTGGCCCGGGTCGGTGGGGCGGTCGCTCAACTACTCAAGACCGCCGGTGCCACCGAGGAGAACCTGGTCGCCGCGTTCCCGTCGGTGCGCGGTGGGGACCGACGGGTCACCACCGCCGATCCGGAGCAGACCTACCAGGCCCTGGAGAAGTACGGCGTCGACCTGACCGCCAGCGCCCGGGACGGCAAGATCGATCCGGTGATCGGCCGGGACGCCGAGATCCGCCGGGTGATCCAGGTGCTCTCCCGACGTACGAAGAACAACCCGGTGCTGATCGGCGAGCCTGGCGTCGGCAAGACCGCGATCGTGGAGGGACTCGCCCAGCGTATCGTCGCGGGCGACGTGCCCGAGTCACTGCGTGACAAGCGGCTGGTCTCGCTCGACCTCAGCGCGATGGTCGCCGGCGCGCAGTACCGCGGCCAGTTCGAGGAGCGGCTCAAGTCGGTGCTGGAGGAGATCAAGGGCTCCGACGGCCAGGTGATCACCTTCCTCGACGAGTTGCACACCGTGGTCGGTGCCGGCAAGGGCGAGGGCTCGATGGACGCAGGCAACATGCTCAAGCCGATGCTGGCCCGAGGCGAGCTGCGGATGGTCGGTGCGACCACGCTCGACGAGTACCGCGAGCACATCGAGAAGGATCCGGCGCTGGAGCGCCGGTTCCAGCCGGTGCTGGTCGGCGAGCCGACCGTGGAGGACACCATCGGCATCCTGCGTGGGCTCAAGGAGCGTTACGAGGTGCACCACGGGGTGCGGATCACCGACGCCGCCCTGGTCGCCGCCGCCAGCCTGTCGGACCGCTACATCACCGACCGGTTCCTGCCGGACAAGGCGATCGACCTGGTCGACGAGTCCGCCTCCCGGCTGCGAATGGAGATCGACTCCCGGCCGGTCGAGGTGGACGAGATCGAGCGTGCCGTCCGCCGGCTGGAGATCGAAGAGATGGCGCTGGCCAAGGAGCCGGATCCGGGCTCGGCGCAGCGCCTCGACCGGTTGCGCAAGGAGTTGGCGGACAAGCGCGAGCAGCTGACCGCGCTCAGCGACCGCTGGAAACTGGAAAAGGAGCACATCACCCGCATCTCCACCGCCCGCGAGGAGCTGGAACGCCTCGGCGGCGAGGCCGAGCGCGCCGAGCGCGACGGCGAGCTGGAACGAGCCGCCGAGCTGCGCTACGGCCGGATCCCGGCGCTGCAAGCCGAACTCGCCCGCGCCGAGACCGAGTTGGCCGCGCTACAGGCCGACGGCGCCATGCTCACCGAGGAGATCGGGGCGGACGACATCGCCGCGGTGGTAGCCGCCTGGACCGGCATTCCCGCCGGTCGGCTGATGGAGGGCGAGACCGCCAAGCTGCTGCGAATGGAGGAGTCGCTGGCCGCCCGGGTGGTCGGGCAGCGCCAGGCGGTGGCCGCGGTCTCCGACGCGGTCCGGCGGGCCAGGGCCGGCGTCGCCGACCCGGACCGTCCGACCGGCAGCTTCCTCTTCCTCGGGCCGACCGGTGTCGGCAAGACCGAGCTGGGCAAGGCACTCGCGGAGTTCCTGTTCGACGACGAGCGGGCCATGGTTCGCATCGACATGAGCGAGTACGCCGAGAAGCACTCGGTAGCCCGGTTGGTCGGTGCCCCGCCCGGCTACGTCGGCTACGAGGAGGGCGGTCAGCTGACCGAGGCGGTACGCCGTCGGCCGTACTCGGTGATCCTGCTCGACGAGGTGGAGAAGGCCCATCCGGACGTCTTCGACGTACTGCTGCAGGTGCTCGACGACGGCCGGCTCACCGACGGCCAGGGCCGTACGGTGGACTTCCGCAACGCGATCCTGATCCTCACCTCCAACCTCGGCTCGACGTTGATCAACGATCCGACGTTGACCGAGGAACAGCGGCGCGAGGCGGTGCTCGCCGTGGTCCGAGCACACTTCAAGCCGGAGTTCCTCAACCGGTTGGACGACATCGTCGTGTTCGCCATGCTCGGTGGCGACGAGCTGCGATCCATCGTGGACATTCAGCTGGACCGGATGCGGCGGCGGCTGGCCGACCGGCGGCTGACGTTGCAGGTCAGCGAGTCCGCCCGAGGTTGGCTCGCCGAGCACGGCTACGACCCGATCTACGGGGCCCGGCCGCTGCGCCGGTTGGTGCAGTCCGCGATCGGCGACCAGTTGGCGCGGGCACTGCTCGCCGGCGACGTGCGTGACGGTGACACCGTCCAGGTCGATCTCGCCGACGACAAGGAAGGGTTGATGGTGAGGGTCGCCTGATCGGCGTCAATGTGTTGACGGTGCCGGCCCGGCCGGTACATTGGCCCGGAAACGAGCGTGACCGGCGCGGTTTGTCCGGGTCACCTGGCCGGGTACCGCTACGGTGATCTCCCGGACCCCAGGGAAGGAAGAGCCGTGTCGGATTCCAATCCGGCGGTACCCGGCGCCAAGGAGCGGCCGAGCACCGTCACCATTTCGAGTTACCTGCTCTATGCGGTCGCCGCGATCCAGGTGATCAGCTCGGTCGCCGGGTTGTCGGTGTTGACCGTCTTCGACGAGGTCTACACCGACGCGTACGGCGGCACCGAGTACGAGGCGGTAGCCACGTTCACCACGATCACCCTCGTCGCCACCGCCGTCCTCGGGCTGCTGGTCGCGGCGGGTCTGGTGATCCTGGCCCTGCTCAACAACCGAGGAAAGAATCCGGCCCGGATCGTCACCTGGGTACTCGGCGGAATCTTCCTCTGCTGCTCCGGTATCGGATTGATCGGTGGGCTGGCCGGCAACGCGATGACCGGCGGTGCCTCGTCGACCGATCCCGACCTGCCCGATCCGACAGAGGTGCAGGCGGAGTTGGAAGCCGCGCTGCCCGGCTGGTTCAACCCGGTCAACACGGTGCTCGGCGTGATCGGCCTGCTGGCGCTGCTGGCGGCGTTGATCCTGCTGGCGTTGCCACCGTCCAACGAGTTCTTCCGCAAGCCGACGGCGCAGTGGGAGCCACCGGTGCCCGGCGGCGGTTACCCGGCCGCGCCACCCATGCCGGGCGGAGCCTACCCGGGGTACCCGCCACCGCCAGGTGCTCCGGGCAGCCAGCCCCCGGACGTACCACCGCCGGGTGCTCCGGGCAGCCAGCCGCCGAATCCACCGCCGGCCGGCTGATCCAGCCGCTGGGAGGCACAGGTGGCTACCTCTGTCCAGCCCGGTACCGCCCTGATCACCGGCGCGACGGCCGGGCTGGGTGCGGCGTTCGCCCGCCACCTCGCCACCGACGGTCACGATCTCGTCCTGGTCGCCCGGGACCGGCAACGACTCACCGGTCTGGCGCACGAGCTGACCGACCGGCACGGAGTCCGCGTCGAGGTGCTCGACGCGGATCTCGCCACGGAGACCGGCTGCGACCGGGTGGCCGGTCGTCTGCAGCAAGTGGACTCGCCGGTCGATCTGCTGGTGAACAACGCGGGCATCGGTCTGGACCGCTCGTTCCTGCGTGCGAGCTGGCCGGACGAGCACCGGCTGCTGCAGCTCAACGTGCAGGCGGTGCTGCGGCTGACGCACGCGACGCTGCCGGGGATGGTGCAACGGCAGTACGGCAGAGTGATTAATGTCTCGTCGGTTGCTGGATTTGGTCCGGTTGCTCCGGGTTCCACCTACCCGGCAAGCAAGGCGTGGGTGACCAGTTTCAGTCAGTGTATCGACCAGTCCGTGCGTCACCGCGGCGTACGGGTGATGGCACTCTGCCCCGGCTACGTCCACACCGAGTTCCACCAGCGGGCGGGCATCTCGACGGCCGGGTCGCCGGGCTGGCTGTGGTTGCGGGCCGAAGACGTGGTCGCCGACGGGCTACGCGATCTGGCCCGGGGGCGGGCGGTCAGCGTGCCGGACTTGCGCTACAAGCTGCTCGCCGCGGTCGTCCGGCACGCGCCGTACGGACTGCTCCGGCGTGCGGTCGCGGGTCCCGGCAAGCGGGCGAGCCGGTGAGCCTATCAGCGCCGGCACCGCTCCGCTGGCCGGTGTCGCCACCAGGTCTTATGCCAAATATGAGCAGGTAGTGCCGTGGATGGCGGTTATCGGCGAGTTGCCGGGCCGGCGGTTGGAGACTGGGCGATGCGCAGTACGCTTTGCGCCATGGGGGACCACGACGACCTGCGTAAATTCATCACTGACCTGGCCGTGGTGCACGGCCGGGTGGTGCTGTCGTCAGGTCGCGAAGCTGATTGGTACGTCGACCTGCGGCGCGTGACCCTGCACCACGCCGCCGCACCGCTGGTGGGCGGCGTGCTGCTCGATCTCACCGCGGACTGGGAGTACGACGCGGTCGGCGGCCTTACGTTGGGAGCGGACCCGGTGGCCATGTCCATGCTGCACGCTGCCGCCACCCGGCAGCGGCGACTGGACGCCTTCGTGGTGCGTAAGGCCGAGAAGACGCATGGACTCCAGCGACGGATCGAAGGGCCGGACGTGGTCGGTCGCCGCGTACTCGCGGTGGAGGACACCTCGACGACCGGGGGAAGTGTACTCACTGCAGTCGAGGCGCTACAAGGGGCGGGAGCTGAGGTGGTCGGCGTGGCGGTGATCGTCGATCGTGGGGCCGGTGACGCGGTTCGGGCAGCCGGACTGGCCTATCGGGCCGCCTATACGTTGGCTGACCTCGGCCTTCCGGCCTAAAAGTTTGCCGATTCGGATCTGCTGATATGCAGGCGGATCGATGCTGTTTGGTGGAAGGATGGGTTTCGTGGGAACTGCGTTGGCTGAAATGACCATGCCTCAAATCTCGCCGCTTGCCGGCGAGCCGATCGAACGCGCGGATGCCGAGCGACTCGCTGGAGTCCTCAAGGCGCTCGCCGACCCGGCCCGACTCAGGCTGCTCAGCCTGATCCAGTCGGCGCCGGAGGGCGAGGCCTGCGTCTGCGACCTGACTGCTCCGCTCGGGCTCTCCCAGCCGACCGTGAGCCACCACCTGCGTATCCTCACCGAGGCCGGCTTGCTGGAGCGGGAGAAGCGCGGCGTGTGGGCTTACTACCGGCTGGTGCCGACCGCGATCGCCACGATCGCGGATCTGCTGACCCCGCCGCGTAAGCGCGCCACCAAGAAGGCTCGCTGACCTGACGGCACCTTGCCTGGAGCCTCGCGGAGGCGGAGCCGCCAGGCAAGGTGCCCAAGGCCTACGGAGGTCGCCACGTGACGTACGTTGCGGGCGACCCGCGTGATCAGCTCGCCTACGTCGGGTACGACGTGGTGCGTGCCGGTCTCGTGGTGGGGTCCGGTGGCAACCTTTCCGCCCGCGAGCCGGGCGGCGATGAATGCTGGGTAACCGCGTCCGGTACCTGGCTGGACCGGCTTGACCGGGCATCGTTCGTCCGGGTGCGGATCGCGGATGGTCGTGTGCTGCCATCGGGTCCGTCGTCGCCGTCACCGTCTGTACCGGATCCCGTTGGCCGTAGCTCCCCGGGCCCGACCAGCGAGCTCGCGCTGCATCTGGCGGTCTACCGGGCCCGCCCGGACGTGCAGGCGATCGTCCACCTGCATCCGCAGAGCGTGCTGCTGCTGGACACGATCGGTGTACCGATCCGGCTGGCCACCACCGATCATGCGTTCTACCTGCGCCGGATCGTCGCTGTGCCGTTCGCGCCGCCAGGGACCGCACGACTCGCCGACGAGGCGGCGAACGCCGCCGCCGACGGTACCAACTGCCTGATCCTGTCCCGGCACGGCTGTTCGCTGCTGGCCAGCACGGTGGAGTTGGCACACAAGCGGGCGGTCAACCTGGAAGAGGCCGCCCAGCTGACCTACCGTGCGCTGGTCGCCGGCCGGGTGGCCGGGCTCACCCCGTTGCCGGCGGACTTCGTGGACAACCTGCCGGACGCCGACCAGTCGGCTATCTGACTAGCGGTACGGGTGGGCGTCGGCCCCGATCGACTCCTCCTGCGTGAGGTCGACCGCGCTGCGCCGCAACCGGCGCCGCTCCACCAGCACCATCGCGGTCACCACCGCGATACCGAGCAGGAAGAGCAACACCACCATCGGCGCGTCGCCTGCCGGGGCGAGCAGGCCGCGATCCTCGGTCTGCCACGGCCACAACGCCCGTAGGCTGCCGAGGATCACCCCGGTCATCACCGCGAGGGTCACCCGCCGGTGATGCTCCAGCAGCCACTGCAGCAGCTTCACGAACAAGGTCAAGCCGATGATCATCCCGGCCGCGAAGATCGCCAGGTAGCCGAAGTCCCGGTCGTTGACCGCTTCGATCGTCGGCTCGTACAGCCCGACGGTCAGCAGCAGGAACGACCCGGACACACCGGGCAGCACCAGCGCACAGACCGCCACCGCGGCGGCGAGCAGCACCACCGGCGGGCTCGGGTCGATCGACGCCGACGGCAGCCCGGTGAGGACGAAGGCGGCCACCGCCGCCGCGGCCACCGCGAACACGTCCCGGCCACGCCACGGCCTGCCGATCATCGAGACGGGCACCAGCACCGAGGCGAGCACCAGGCCGAAGAACAGCCCACGGGTCTGCTCCGGGTGCTCCTCAAGCATCGGCTCCAGCAGGCGGGCGGCGATCAGCAGGCCCGGCAGCATGCCCACGGCCAGCGGGATGACCACCCCCCAGTGCACCTGCTGGAACTGCTCTCGGCTGCGGGCCCAGCCCTGCCTACGCGGCACGTCGGACACTGCCAGGCGGATGGCGCTGATCAGGTGACCGGCAGAGGCGATCAGCCGCTCGTACACGCCGGTGACCAGGGCAATGGTCCCGCCGCTGACACCAGGGACGGCCTCGGCCACCCCGATCGCCACGCCACGCAACACATGGCCGACACGTTCGCGCACTGACATTTGCAGAACCATACCGGCTCACCGTTCACAGTCGGGGGTCGACCGGCTCGGACTCGCAGGCGAGCACCGCGAACACCAGCTCGTGTCGACGCCACAGCGGAGCCCCGGCGGCCAGCAGGTCCAGCGCAGCCAACCCGAGCCCGTGCTCGCGTAGCGCGAGCGACCGCTTGCGGCCCAGCGACCGCCGCCGCAGGACGTCGAGCCGGTCCGGCTCGGTGTACTCAGGCCCGTAGATGATCCTCAGGTACTCCCGTCCCCGGCACTTGACGCCCGGCTGGAGCAGCCGGCCGGTGGCGTCGCGGGCGGCCGGGCCGGCGTACGGCTTGACGACCATGCCTTCCCCGCCACCGCCGGTCAGCTCCAGCCACCACTGGGTCGCCTCGGCCACCGCCGCCTCGTCGGACAGGTCGACCACCCGCCGTCGGGTCGGGGCGAACAACCGCGGGTCCGCCGCCACCAGCCGGTCGGCGCAGTCGAGGTGCCAGCCGTGGTCGCGCCCGGCGTGGCTGTGCCCGTCACTGGCCAGCACCGCGAACGGAGCCAGCGACACCTGGTCCGGGGTGCCCACGTACGCCCGGTAGGCATCGGTGTAGCGGGACAGGTCTACCGCCCGGCGGGCCGTCCGCTCCCGCAGCTGGGCAACCGGTAGGCCGCGCCCGGCCGCCGCGTCGAGCACCTCCAACGCGGCCGGCAGCGCCGCCCGCCCGGCCGCACCGACGCTCGCGTACTGATCGCGGATCAAGCCGAGGGCCTTGGCCGACCAGGGCAGCAGTTCGCAGTCGAGCAGCAGCCAGCTGGCCGGCCCGGTCTCCGTGGCCAGCCGGTGCCACAGCCCGGCTGACTCAGCCGCCGCCCGGACCCGGGCCAGTAGCTCGTCGACGTGTCCCGGGCTGAAGAACGGCCGTCCGGTCCGGGTGTAGATCACTCCACCGCCAGGGCCGAACCGCAGGTCGCCGGTCGGGTCCCGGCACAGCAGCACCACAGCCCGGGACCCCATGTGTTTCTCCTGACAGACCACCTGGTCGACGCCGGTGCGACGGTAGTCGGCGAACGCCTCGGCCGGATGCTCCAGGAATCCGTCGAGGTCAGACGTGGAGCACGGGGCCATGGTCGGCGGCAGCCACACCAGCCATCGGGGGTCGACCGCGAACCGGCTCATCACCTCCAGCGCCGCGGCGGCGTTCTCGGCCGGGATCGTGGTCGTGCCGTAGCCGTAGTCGATGTGCCGGCGCCCGGCGACATCGGCGAGGTCCAGCACGTCGTCGGGGCGCCCGGGCCGGGCGGGTCGCGAACCCGACCCGTCCGGTCGCGAACCCGACCCGTCCGGCTGCGCGTCCAGCGGCCGGACCGGTGCGTAGTGCTCCCGGGCGGCCGGCACCGAGACCAGCTCCCGGGACGGATAGCGCAGCGCGGTCAACCGTCCACCAAAGACACAACCGGTGTCGACGCAGATGGTGTTGTTCACCCAAACCGGGTCGGTGGTCGGGGTGTGTCCGTACACCACGGTCGCCGCGCCCCGGTAGTCGCGGGCCCACGGATAGCGCACCGGCAGGCCGTACTCGTCCGTCTCGCCGGTCGTCTCTCCGTACAGGGCGAAGCTGCGTACCCGGGCGGAGGCCCGGCCCTGGTACTCCTCCTTGAGTCCGGCGTGCGCCACCACCAGCGACCCGCCGTCGAGCCGGTAGTGGCTGACCAGCCCGTCGATGAACGTCGTCGCCTCGTCGACGAACCCGGCGGGCTCGTCGGCCAGCTGCTCCAGGGTTTGCGCCAGCCCGTGCGACACGGTCACCTTGCGGCCGCGCAGCTTGCGCAGCAGCTTCTGCTCGTGGTTGCCGGACACGCACAGCGCGGTGCCGTCGCGGACCATCCCCATCGCCAGGCGCAGCACACCCGGCGAGTCCGGTCCGCGGTCCACCAGGTCGCCGACGAACACCGCGGTACGTCCCTGCGGGTGCCGGGCGCCGACCGGCCGGCCCGCCGCGTCCCGGTGCAGGGACCAGCCCAGCGTGGTGAGCAGTTGCTCCAGCTCGGCACGGCAACCGTGCACATCGCCGATGATGTCGAACGGCCCGGTCAGCTCCCGCCGGTCGTTGAACAGCCGGGTGAGCTGGACCCGTGCGGTGTCGATCTCATCGACTCCGCGCAGCACGTGCACCTTGCGGAAGCCTTCCCGGCCGAGCCGACCCACCGACCGGCGCAGATCCCGGTGCATCCGGGTCAGCACCTGCCGGCGCAACGTGCGGTCCGGCCGGCCCTGGGTACGTTGCCAGCAGACCTGCTCCGGTACGTCCAGCACGATCGCCACCGGCAGCACATCATGCTCGCGGGCGACCGCGATCAACCCGGCGCGGGCGTGTTCCTGCAGGTTGGTGGCGTCCACCACGGTCAGCCTGCCGGCCCGCAGCCGCTTGCCGGCCACGTAGTGCAGCGCGTCGAAGGCGTCGGCCGAAGCGGACTGGTCGTTCTCGTCGTCAGCGACCAGGGCCCGGAACGTGTCCGAGGACAGCACCTGCGTGGCGGCGAAATGCCGGGCGGCGAAGGTCGACTTGCCGCTGCCGGAGAGGCCGACCAGCGCTACCAGGGCGAGTTCGGGAATGTCCAGTACGCTCATCGGCCGAGACCTCCGGCTGGCTGGGCACCGGCGGCCGCGGTGTCCTGCCGGAAGACCGCCAGCTGGGTCGGCGCGCCGACGTCGGGGTCGAGCTCACCGACCGGCTGGCGGACCACCTGATAGCCGTACGTCGAAGCAACCTCGTCGGTCCATTCGACGAACTCGGCACGGGTCCATTCGAACCGGTGGTCCGGGTGGCGCAGCGTCCCCGCGGCGAGACCCGCGTAGCGCACGTTGTACTCGACATTGGGCGTGGTCAGCACCACGGCCGCCGGACGGGCGTGGCCGAACACCGACTCGGCCAGCGCCGGCAGGCGGGGCGGGTCGACATGCTCGACCACCTCCATCAACACCGCGGCGTCGAAGCCACGCAGCCGGTCGTCGCGGTAGGTCAGCGCGGACTGCCAGAGCCGGATCCGCCGCTGCTGGCGGGCCGGCAGCCGGTCCAGCCGCAGCCGACGGGCGGCGAGCTCCAGGGCGCGGGCGGACACGTCGGTGCCGACGATCTCGGTGAGCCGGGGTCGGGCGAGCAACTCGGCCAGCAGCGCGCCGCTGCCACAACCGAGGTCCAGCACCCGCCGCGCGCCGCAGTCGGTCAACGCCGCGAGTACGGCGGCTCGCCGGGTCGCGGCGAGTGGCCGCCGGCGTGCCTGCTCCGGCAGCCCGGCGTCCTCCTCGACACCGATACCTGCCGGCGGGCCGTCGCCGTCGCCAGTGCCGGAGCCGGTCGCGCCGCCGGTGCCGGTCGTTGCGTCCTGTTCGGCCGTGGCGTCGGCCAGGCGAAGCTGTGCCGCCGTGGTCTCGGCGAGCCGGTCATCGGCCCGCATGGCCAGTGCCCGCCGGTGGGCCAGGTACCGCCGCGTGATCATCCGACGTTCCGGGTGATCGGCCAGCCAGCCCTGCCCGGCACGTAGCAGCTTGTCCAGCTCGTCCGGGGCGATCCAGTAGTGCTTGGCGTCGTCGAGCACGGGCAGCAGTACGTACAGGTGGTTGAGCGCGTCGGCGACCCGCGACATGCCGGTCAGGGTGAGGTCGGCGTAGCGACTGTCCCCCCACTGCGGGAACCGTTCGTCCAGCGGGATGCTCCGGGCCCGCACAGTCCAGCCCAGCGGGGCGAACATGCGCTCGGCCAGCTCGGTGCCGCCCCGGCAGTGCAGCACCGGGACCCGGATGGTCAACGGCAACGGTGTACCGGCCAACTGCGGGCGGTCCCGGCTCTCGCCACGCAGGGCGGATCGGAACACCTTGGCCAGCGCGGCGGCGAGCAGGCTGGACGCGGCGTACGGCCGGTCGTTGACGTGCTGACCGAGCGTGAAGCTGTCCGGTACGGCGGTGCTCCGGTGGCCGGGCCGCCGGCCGCCGAGCCGGGCCGGGTCGACGTCGAGCAGCAGCGCCGCGGTGCACCGTTGGTCGGTGGCCTCCGGGTAGAACACGTGCGCCGTGCCGGTGGGTACGTCGAACGACTGCATCCGGTCAGGATGCTTGACCAGCAGATAGCCGAGGTCGGTCGCGGGCCGGTGGGTGGTCGTGACGGTCAGCAGCACGTGCGTGATCGTGCCAGCCGCCCGCCACCCGTCGACACCGGTTTCGGCCGACCGCTGCCAGTAACGGCCGGCTACCGGTAGTCGTCGTCGAAGTCGACCACCCGTGCCTGCTCGACGGCATCCCAGTCGTCGACCTCGAGGCCGCGGTGGATCTCGGCGTCCTGCTCGCTCGGGCGCGCCGAGATCGACTGCTCGAAGGCATCGGCCGAGGGCGCTTCGATGTCACGTTCGTCGGGGGCAAGGTGGTCCCCCGGGGCGAGGTCTTCGTCCGGGTACGTCATGTCGCCTCCGTCGGGTACGCGCGCAGGTACTGTCACCACGGTACGGGCTGGGCGGACGATTGCGCAGACCACAGGGTGAAATACCTGTCTTGTCCGTTAGGTAGCGCCGACGTCGTCCCTGGGTGGCACGATGGCAGCATGGGAATCCTGATCAGACTCGCGGTGAACGCGGTCGCACTCTGGATCACCACGCTGGTCGTACCCGGTATCGATGTCACCGGAGGCACGGCGGCGCGTAACGCGCTGACGCTGGTCATCGTGGCGTTGATCTTCGGCCTGGTCAACGCGGTGCTCAAACCGGTCATCAAGGTCGTCGGCTGCCTGTTCTATGTGCTCACGCTCGGCCTGTTCGCGCTGGTCGTCAACGCGCTGCTGTTCCTGCTGACCGACTGGCTGGCGGCCGGGCTCGATCTTCCCTTCCGCATCGACGGCTTCTGGCCGGCGTTCTGGGGGGCGATCGTGATGGCTGTCGTCGGCTGGCTGATCAGCCTGGTCATCCCGGACAAGTACGACCGCGACTGATCTCCGCACCGGGCTGAGTATCCGGACAGGGCCGAGTTCGCCGCGACCGCGCCGCTGCGGGATACTGCCAGCGGAGGACAGCGCGGTCCAGCGCAGAGAGCTTGAGCACGACATCCGGCCCGGACCGGGCCTGATCCGGTAAAAAGGAGCGTTCGAGATGCCTATCGCCTCGCCCGAGGTCTACGCCGAGATGCTTGACCGCGCCAAGGCCGGCGCATTCGCGTACCCCGCCATCAACGTCACGTCCTCGCAGACCCTCAACGCGGCGCTGCGCGGCTTCGCCGAGGCGGAGAGTGACGGCATCATCCAGGTCTCCACCGGCGGCGCCGAGTACCTTTCCGGACCGACCGTCAAGGACATGGTGACCGGGTCGGCGGCGTTCGCCGCTTTCGCCCACGAGGTGGCCAAGAAGTACTCGGTCAACATCGCCCTGCACACCGACCACTGTCCGAAGAACAAGCTCGACGGCTTCGTGCGTCCGTTGCTGGCCATCTCCAAGGAGCGGGTCGCCGCCGGTGGCGCGCCGCTGTTCCAGTCGCACATGTGGGACGGCTCGGCGGTGCCGTTGAAGGAGAACCTGGAGATCGCCGACGAGCTGCTCGCCGAGGCCGCCGCCGCCAAGGTGGTGCTGGAGATCGAGGTCGGCGTCGTCGGCGGCGAGGAGGACGGCATCGTCGGCGCCATCGACGAGAAGCTGTACACCACCGTCGAGGACGGCATCGCCATGGTCGAGGCGCTCGGCCTCGGCGAGAAGGGCCGCTACATCGCGGCGCTGACCTTCGGCAACGTGCACGGCGTCTACAAGCCGGGCAACGTCAAGCTGCGTCCGGAGATCCTCAAGGAGATCCAGGACGCGGTTGGCGCCAAGTACGGCAAGGAGAAGCCGCTGAGCCTGGTCTTCCACGGTGGCTCCGGGTCGCTGCTGGAGGAGATCCGGGCCGCGCTGGACTACGGCGTGGTGAAGATGAACATCGACACCGACACCCAGTACGCCTTCACCCGCCCAGTGGCCAGCCACATGTTCACCAAGTACGACGGGGTGCTGAAGATCGACGGCGAGGTCGGCGACAAGAAGGCCTACGATCCCCGGTCGTGGGGCAAGGCGGCCGAGGGCGGCATGGCCCAGCGGGTCGTCGACGCCTGCGAGCACCTGCGTTCGACCGGCACCACGCTGGCCAAGTAACGGCTGCCTCCGTACCCGTACCGTTCACGCGGCCGGTCCCCGGCGAGGGATCGGCCGCGCTCGTCTCCAGCGGCTGACCGGCCGCGCGTCGCCGGTGGCCGGACCACGCCGGTAGGATCGCCCGAACCATGGGGTCCGCTGCGGAGGTCGGTCGTGCTCGGCATCGATGGGTACGAGCCACAGTGGTGTCACGACGCCGCGACGCTCGCCGCCGCCCATCGGGCCCGCTTCTCCCGCATCGTCGGCCGCCCACTGATCGGCACCTGGCTCATGTGGGACCTCGACCTGGACACCTGGTACGCCAACGGCCCGGTGATCCTCGGCTTCGGTGACGTCAATGTCGAAGTCACCCACCGCAAGTTCGACGAGTGCGCGATCACCTGGAACCAGGTCGACATGTCCATGCCGCTCGACCTGCCCGGACTGCGACTCGACTGGCGCAGTGACCGGCACCCGGCACCGCTGCCGGCGCAGGGCCGCCCACTGCGGGCGGTCAACGTGATCGAACGGATCATGCCGTCGCACTGGCGCCCGCACGTGCTGCACGCGGTCGAGTTTCTGTTCGACGGTGCCCGGCTGGCCATCCACAACGCACTGGACGAGAACGGTCTGTCCGCCGCACCCGACGTCGAGCTGCCGATCGTCGCCTGGCGCCGCCGCCCGATCGCCTGACGATCGAACACCAGGCCCGACGCGGTCCCTCCGGCGGCACGTTGCGGTCGCCGACGTGGTACCGCCCGGCTGAAGGGGCAGGCCAGGACACTCGTCGATGGTCAACCGCCGGTGCCGGGTCCGGCCTGCTGTACCGGCACCCTGCCCGGCGGTGACGCCGGCAGCGGGGCGGCGGTGAGCAGCCCGACCGCCTCGTGTACGTCGTCGGTGAGCCGGATCAACGGGGACAGGTCGCCGGCCGGGGACAGTGCCAGCAGCGGCGCGAGCAGGGCCTCGACCGGCAGCGTCTCGGTCCAGAAGGCGCGGTCCAGGAACACGTACGGGCCGCTGTCGCCGTCGGTGCCGTAGAAGGTCTTGGTCGCTGCCTGGTACACCTCCTGGATGGTGCCGGCCCGCCCCGGCGCGAACACGATGCCGCCCCGGGCCAGCCGCAGAATGGTGTCCTCCCTGATCGCGTTGGAGAAGTACTTGGCGACCCGGCCGGCGAACAGGTTGGCCGGCTCGTGCCCGTACAGCCAGGTGGGGATGGCCAGGCCACCGGCCCGCGCCCAGCCGAGGACGCCGCCGGTCGCCGCCGGGTCCGGCGCGAAGCGATCCCGCACCGCCAACGCCGCCGCGGTGTACGGCTGCTGGTCGGCGTAGTCCGGCGCCCCGGCGAGCAGGTCGATCGCGGCGGCCAGCTCCTGCGTGCTGTGGGTGCTGAGGTACGCGCCGAGGTTCGCCGCCTCCATCACCCCGGGCCCGCCGCCGGTGACCACCAGCCGGCCGGCCCGGGCCAGCTCCCAGCCGAGGGTCGCGGCCAGCCGGTACGCCGAGGTGCCGCGCGGCACCGCGTGCCCGCCCATCACCCCGATCACCGAGGCGGGCCCGTAGGCCCGGATCCAGGCGCGGGTGGCATCGCCGAGGGCGTTGTCGACAGCGTGGTCGTGCAGCCGCTGGGCGAGCGCCTCACGGATCTCCGGCAGCGCCCCGCCGTGCTGCCGGAAGTGCCGGTAGACCAGGTTGTCGTACATTCCGTCAGCACCATGGGTGGCGAACCCGGCGGCGAGGTCGGCCGGAGTGTAGAGCCGGGACGGGTGCGTGGGGTACGGCAGCCCGGCGAACGGCGGCACCACGTGCGCGCCGCGGTTGACCAGGTCGGCTTCGAACTGCGAGGACGGGAACGAGCAACCGAGGAACAGCGTGTCGGTGAGGTCGACGCCGGTCAGGTCGGGCACCGGCGGTACGTCGAACCGCAGGCCCTGCACGGTCAGTCCGGCCAGGCTGCCGGCGGCCAGATGTCGGTCGAGTTCGGTCCTGGACTCGACCTCGAACGGTGTCGTGTCGTGCGGTTCGAGTAGTTCGGCGGGAGGTGGGGTAGGCACCCGGGCATCTTCTCCTACCGCCGCAACAGCGAAGCCCGGTGGCACGAGGCCACCGGGCTTCCAAACCGGGTCCTGGGGAGGCTCCGGACCTCTATTTGTAGTCGAGTACCGCGCGGTGCACACCCGCCGCACGCGTGACGAACGACTCATCCGTTCAGTCACCGTGCGGCTGCGGATCCGGGTTGAATGGGCCCAATGCAGAATCTGTTGCCCGAGCCGCCGGCCACCCTGCTACCCGGCGACGAGCAGGCCGAGGCGGCGCTCACCGAGGCTGCCCAGGTGGACACCGATGAGGCGTACGCCGCTGCTGCCGGGCGCTACCCCACATACAGCCGGGCCTGGGCGGTGCTGGCTCAGCGAGCTTTCGCCAGCGGTGCGGTCGTCACCGCGTACGCCTACGCCCGTACGGGATATCACCGCGGTCTCGACCAGTTGCGCCGCAGCGGCTGGAAGGGCCACGGACCGGTGCCCTGGTCGCACCGGCCCAATCAGGGCTTCCTGGCCTGCCTGCACCTGCTGTCGCGAGCCGCCGGCGAGATCGGCGAATCCGACGAAGCGGCCCGCTGCGCACAGTTCCTGCGGGACTGCGACCCGGCGGCCGGTGACGCGCTGGCCGGCGGCTGACCGGTTGGCGCCGCACCCCGAGCGCGCCTGGTGTCACAAGCCGTCGGAGACCGCGGCGCCGATCTTGAGCCAGGCTTCCCGGAAGGTCGATGACAGCTGCCCGTACCGGATCGGTTCGCCGCTGTCGATGAGCCGCTCGTACGGTGCCAACAGCACGGTGCGGGTGCGGGCGGCGAAGTGCCGCTGGATCGGTGCCAGGTCGATCTCCCGCCGGGACGGGGGCATCGAGATCACCGTGACCGCCTGGCGGACCAGCCGCTGCCGACCGGTCTGCTCCAGGTGGTCGAGCATCCGGGCCGCCGGCTCCGCCGAGTCGTTGCGGGCGGACATCGTCACCACCAGTTGGTCGGTCGCGTCGATCGCGGCCTGCCAGTTCTGCGCCCGTACGTTGTTGCCGGTGTCCACAAAGATCAACTTGTAGAACCGGCTGACGATCTCCCGGATCTCGGCGAAGGCGGCGGCGGTCAGCATCTCCCCGGCGGTGGCCGACTCGTCCGAGGCGAGGACGTCGAACATGCCCTCGCCCTGCGCCCGCACGTACTGCGACAGGTCACCGACCCGCCCGTGCGCGCCCTGGAACTGCCGTAGGTCGCGCAGCATGTCCCGGACGGTACGGGAATGGAAGTCCTGTTGGGCCCGCATCCCGAGGGTGCCCTGGGTCTCGTTGTTGTCCCACGCCAGGACGTAACCACCGCGCTTCTGCCCGAACGTCATCGCGAGCATCAGGATCGCCACCGTCTTACCGGCGCCGCCCTTCGGATTGACCACGGTGACCTGCCGCAACCCGCCGAAGTTGCGCCGGACCAGCTCGATGTCGTGCCGGAGTTCCTGCTCGTGCTGGCCGGGTGGCAGTTTGATCAGGCCGAGGCTGCTCCGGTTCAAGGCCGCTCGCACGCCCATCGTGGCTACCGGATTCGCCGGTCTCGTCGCCCGGCGCTGAGCGAACTCCTCGGCGGTCGGTACGAATCCTTCGACGCCCCAGTCCTCGCCGCCACCAGCGCTCGGCGGAAGCTGCCCCGGGCCGGCGGGCATCGGGCCGGCGGGCGGCACCGGGTAGCCGGTGCCCGCCGGCGGGTCCGGCAGCGGGTCCGGCGGGGTGGGTATCCGGTGCACCCCGGGCGCTTCCTCGTACGGATGTCGGGCAAGCTCGGTGACTCCCGGGCTCACCTGCTGGTACGGCACTGGGGGCGGCGGTGGCACCGGTGACCACCCACCGCCGTCGGCCGGGGTCCACTCCCCGGCGTCCCAACCTGGCGTCGAAGTTGGCGAGGTGTCCTCCGGTGACGTGCCCCACGGGTCGGCCGGCTGGCCTGGCCAGTGGTCCTCCGCAGCCGGCGGCGGGGCCGGCCGGCCAGGTCCGGCCGGTGGTGGCGCCGGATTCTGGTTCGGCGGTGGGGCCGGCCGGCTCGGCCCGGGGTGGGGCGGGCTGGGATGGGTCGGCCCCGGCCGGGGCGGTGCCGGGTGGGGTCGACCGGCCACCTCCGCCGGCCCTTCCGGGGACCGGCGGGGTGCGGGTGGCAACCCGCCACGGTCGGCATCCGGCACGGGTGGACCACCATCGGTGTCTGCGGCACGGCTCGCCGGCCGACTGGGCGGCTGCGCCCACGGCGATGCGGGCGAATGCGGCAACTCCGGATCACGCCCGTCCGGCCGCTGCGCTCCGGTCGCCGGTCGACCGTCCCCCGCAGCCGCCGGGCCGGTGCCGCTGCGCGAGTCCGCTGGCGTGCCTGGTGCCGGGGACGCCTGGTGCGCTGGTGGTACCGGCTGCGCTGGTGGCGTGGGCTGTGCCGGTGGTACCGGCGGCGCTGGCGGCACGATCGGTACGGCGATCGTGGCGTCACTGCGGGGAGTAGCGACGATCTCGTCCGGCGGCCAGAACGGCTCCTCCAACTGGTCGGCACCGGTGCCGGTCACCCGTGCCGGATCGGTGTGGTCGTGCACTGCGTACCTCCTCCTCGTCCCCCCACGGCGCGCCCGAGGATGTGCAGGTCAGTCGCTACTTAGCGTCGCATATGAGATCAATGGGTGTACACCGCCCAGGCGCCCGGTTCCACCCACCAGGATCGTTTCCGGGGCAACGTGCCGGCAACGCCGTCATCGAGGAAGGGCACTTCGCCGTCGCGTGGCGTGACCGCGGCGGCGCGCCCGCGGGCTCGGCGCACCTCGATGCGTACCCGCTCACCGCGCCATCTCGACCGGGTGACCACCGGTACCGCCACCGCCACCTCCAGCGCTCCGTCCGCCGGATCCGCCCCGGCCACCAACTCCACCTCCGCGAGCTGGGCGTAACCGTCGGCGTTGGTGACCACGCAGGCCAGCAGCGGATCGTCGCCCGCGCTCAGCACCGCGTCGTCGACCTCGACCCGACCTCGCCAGGGTAGCGGGCGATCGTCCTCGTCCGCGCCACCGAGCAACGCGCCGTCCAGAGTGACCGAACCACTGTCGGTCCGAAGCAGGTCCAACCGGCGCGACCGGCCGTGCAGTACCGCGTCGGCGACCGCAGCCGGCTTCCGGGGCAGCCCGAGCCGCCCAGCCAGGTCGCTGGCCGTGCTGCTCGGATCCAGCGGCAGGACGCCGATCGCCGGCAGGTCGGGCAGGGTCCGGTTGCCGGCCAGGTCGGCGGGGCGCCGGCTGGGCGGTGGCGCGTACCGGCGGACCATCCGGCGCAGCACCGCACGCAGTTGGCCGTCGGCCGCGACGGCGACGACCAACCGGGTCTTTCCGTCGTCGTCCGGCCAAGTCAACCCGTCCGGCCTAGCCGGTCCGTCCAGACGGGCAAGAATCTCGTCTATCTCGCTGTCCGCCCGGACGGTCACCGTATCCACCCGGGCACCGGCGGCGACCAGCGCGTCCCGGCAGGCGAGCACCGGCACCCGTACCGGCTCGGCACAGCCCGCCGCGGACCGGCCGATGCAGCCGGCGTCGGATGGCTCGGTGCCTCCACCGCCACAGCTGCTGTCGCAGCCTGTCGTGGGCTGACCGCCAAGCGTCAGCAGCACCACGTCGTACACCGGCTGCCTCCTGCTGATCTCCGCTGCCACGTCCCCCGCGGACGCGGCCCTTGTTAGCCTGACTCCTCGGGCTTGCCACGCGGTCGCCACCTGGCACCCGGGCCCCTTGGAGGCGGTTACACAGATGCCAGCGATCGTGCTGCTCGGCGCGCAATGGGGTGACGAGGGCAAGGGCAAGGTTACCGACCTGCTGGGCGAGCGGGTCCACTACGTGGTGCGGTTCTCCGGCGGCAACAACGCCGGGCACACCGTGATCACCCCCGACGGCCAGAAGTACGCCCTGCACCTGATGCCGTCCGGTGCCCTGTCCCCGAACGCGATGATCATCATCGGCAACGGGGTGGTGGTCGACCCGAAGGTCCTGCTGACCGAGATCGACGGGCTGGCCGAACGCGGTGTCGACGTGTCACGGCTGCGCATCTCCGGCGACGCGCATCTGATCATGCCGCATCACCGGGCGCTGGACCGGGTCGTCGAGCGCTACCTCGGCTCGTCGCGTATCGGCACCACCGGGCGGGGCATCGGACCGGCGTACGGTGACAAGGTCGCCCGGATGGGCATCCGGGTCCAGGACCTGCTCGACCCCGGCATCCTGCGTAAGAAGCTCGAACTGGCGCTGCGGGAGAAGAACCAGATTCTGTTCAAGGTCTACAACCGCAAGGGAATCGACCTCGACGCGGTGGTCGAGGAGTACCTCGGGTACGCCGAACGACTGCGCCCGCACATCGCCGAGACCCGCACGATCCTGTGGGACGCGCTCGACCGTGGCGAGACCGTGCTGCTCGAAGGCGCCCAGGCCACCATGCTGGACATGGACCACGGCACGTACCCGTTCGTGACCTCGTCCAACCCGACCTCGGGCGGGGCGTGTGTGGGCACCGGCATTGCGCCCACCGCGATCACGAAGGTGATCGGGGTGACCAAGGCGTACACCACCCGGGTCGGCTCCGGGCCGTTTCCCACCGAGCTGTTCGACGCCAACGGCGAGCACCTGCGCAAGATCGGTGCCGAGTACGGCACCACCACCGGCCGGGAACGCCGCTGCGGCTGGTTCGACGCGGTGGTCGCCCGCTACGCCGTACGGCTCAACGGCATCACCGACCTGGTGGTCACCAAGCTCGACGTGCTCACCGGGCTGGCCAAGGTGCCGATCTGCGTCGGCTACGAGATCGACGGCGAGCGGTTCGAGGACATGCCGATGACGCAGACCGCGTTCCACCACGCCAAGCCGATCTACGAGGAGCTCGACGGCTGGTGGGAGGACATCACCAAGGCCCGCACCGAGGCGGAGCTGCCGGTGAACGCCCGCCGCTACATCGCCCGCGTCGAGGAGCTGTGTCGGGCGAAGGTCAGCGTCGTCGGCGTCGGTCCGGGCCGCGAGGAGAACGTCGTGCGCCACGACCTGCTCTGAGCTGTGCCGCTGTGCCGACCCCGCTTTGGGCAGCCGCCACCGTCAGCCGCAGGTGACCTCGATCGTTACCCGGCGATTCAGCTGGTCGTAGCGCTCGTCCGGAGGTGCGGTGGGGTTCGGGAAGGGTCCCCAGCCCATGCCCTCGGCCGTGATCGTGTTCGGTACCTGCTGTGACAACTCCCGCTTCACCCGATCCGCCCGGCGCTGGGAAAGATCGCCGCTGCCGTAGTGGGCCACGTAGCCTCTGATCAGGACACGGGCGGTCGGATTGGCGTGGAGAAAGGTTGCGAACTCTCTCAAGACGGCGCTTGCAGCAGCAGAGTTGCGGAATTCTGCCTCATTGGGGATGAACCCCACCTCGCCGTCGTCCGGCAGGATCGCGAGACTGTCGCAGTCCCACTCGATCGTTTCGTCGGGAAACCGCACCGTGCTCACGGACGGGCTCGTAACGGCCGACTCGCTCGTGTTGGGCTCCGCGAGCAGAACGGGAGCCTCGGCGCCGGCGGCGACGACGATCTCGCGCCACAGCTCGACGACGAAGGCCCGGTTCCGCTCCTGAAGTGCGTCCTGCGGCGTCGCCGTGTACCCGAGTCCTGACAGGATCACCGATCGGCCCGCCAGGTCGGGCAGCAGACCCTGCTGACTCAGTGCGTCAGCGACGATGGCGGGCTGCCGCGTCGGTAGCTCGTTCTGTCGGAAGTCGAGAGGATCGGTGGTCTGCACGCCGGAGTCGAGGAGCACCACGGTGCCGCCCTGTCCGGCGGCACCCGACGCCACGCTCAGCGCCTCCAGGACATTTGCCTCGGGTTCCTGTGCCTTGGCGGATTCCAGCAGGGCGACGACGTCGTTGAGGAAGGCCGCCTTGTCGATGTCGAAGTTCTGTCGGGTCCGGGCCGCGGTGTCGAACACCGTGGAACCGACCACGCCGGGACGGCCATCCACCCGTACCACGGTGATCTCGCCACACCCCTCCATCGACGACACGAGGAGCTGGCGGACCTCGGTGGGCAGCACTGGGGCGGGGGTGTTGGCCCGAGCACCCACCGCGACGGCCAATCCCGGCGCCGGCGGCTGCGGGCAGTGAAACTCGAATTCCTCGCCGAACACCAAGGATTTCGCCTCCGCGCAGCCGGTGACGGTTGACGAGACGCACAGTGCCGCAGCGGCGATTCGAAGGATTGCGAAGCGCTTCATGTCTTGTGCTGACGGACCGTCTGCCATGGTCCGTCAGCACAGGGACATGGTCGCATCCGCAGAGCCGTCCTACCCCACTTCGCTACAGCGGGCCGACCGGCGTAGAGGACAACTCGACGGCGAGCAGCGCATCCCTGCGCTGGCTGAGGTACGCCGCCAACAGCAGGCGCTGACGGAGACCGGCGGACAGCTGGCCGTGGGCTACCAGCTCGTGCTCCTCGCCGAACTGGACGAGAAGCTGAACGAGCTGTCGATCGCCCACCGGCGCACGCACCAAGCCGCCGCTGTCGATCTCAGCCGGCACGACGAGCGGATCGAGCAGGCGCGCAACGACCTGGGTCGCAAGCGGGAGCAGTTGGAAGCGGCAAAGGCTCCGCTCACGGAGGAGGAACTGCGTCCTCGTAATCCCGAGGAAGCCCGTTGGGACGCCGAGATGCTGCGCCATCGCCGAGAGGTCGCCCGCTCGCGACGGATCAAGCTCGCCCAGGAATCCGTCGATGACGCTCGCGACCGAGTCGAACAGCGGCACGCCGAACGCGCAGCGGCGGTCCGCCAGCACGACGAGGCATCGGCCGAGCCGGGGACCCGCGCTCGCCGCCTCGTGGAGTTGTACCAGCGGCGTATCGCCGAGTACCTGGCCGCGCTCGCCCGGTATCACCCCGCCGGTGCAACTCTCTACCCGCTGTTGTCCATGCCGGAAATCCCACTGCCCGATTGGGTCACCGAGACAGCGCACCACCCGCCGACAGCAGGAGCCAGACGTGATGATGCTCGATGACCGGAAGCGACGCGCCGAGCTGGGCCGGATCGCGAAGCTACTCAAACAGCTCAGCCTGCAACCTGTTCCACCGATGAGCGGCGAAAAGGAACTGCGGCAGCAGATTCGCAAGTATCTGGTGGACCAGGCGCGGTTCGGCATCGATGATTCGATCATGGAGCCGATCGACGAGGTCATCGCCTCCTACCTCATCGAAATCAAATCCGACCTCCTGCGCCGGCACGCGGCGGAGGAGGTCGATCTGGGGAGGCTACGGGCTGATCTGGGTGGACTCATCGCCCAGTACGACCACGATCGTGGTAGCCGCGAAGGCGAAATCAACGATCTTCGGTACCAGCGCAAGGGTGCGCTGCGGGTCATCGAGGACCGGGACACCGTGACGCCGGCCGGGCCGAACGCCGCGGAGGAGGACGGCTACCAGTACGGCAACGTCGGGGTGCTCGCCGGCCGGAGTCGCTGGTGGCTGCTGATCCTGTACGTGGCGCTGATCCTGGCGATGGCGGCCGACTTCATCATGTTCCGCCAGGTGGTCGAGCGGATCCTCAACGACAGCGCGGTGTTCTCGCTGGTACTCGCGCTCACCGTGGTGACGACCTACGTAGCGCATCTCGCCGGTGAGGCCTTCCAGCGCGCGAAGCAACTGCGCCGCAACGTCCGCCGGGCACTTGGCGGGTGGCTGCTGTCCGGGCTGTGGCTGACGATGGGGGTAGGGACGTTCGTCTTCCGGCTGATGGCTCCCGCGCCGGCCTCCTCCAACGCCGCTGACGTCTTCGTGGCCGGCGGTGGGGTACCCGCCGGCTCGGCGGATGGCTCACCCCTGTTGAGTGCCGTGCTGCTGCTCCTGCTCTACCTGCTCACCGGGGCGCTGGCGATCAGCGCCGGTTACCACTCACCACGCGTCGAGATCGCCCAGTTCATCCGGTCGAACCGTCGGCTCAAGCGGCGACAGCCACAGCTTGCGGTCCTGCTGCGCGACCTCGCCGAGGCCGAGGCGCTCAACCTGCAGATCGATGATCTGCAGGACAGCCGTAAGCGGCAGTACGCCATCGAGGTCGACCGCTGTGAATCAGTGGCACGGCGGGCGCGGGCCGAGGCCGAGATCCTCACCCGCCGGCTGCGTAGCGCGAGCGGGCTGCACTGGCTCCGACGGTTGACGGGCGGCCGAAGGTTCGGTGTGCCCCAGGCCGAAGTGCCCGATCAGGGCGGCTCCGAGCCGGAGAACAACGACAAGGACGAGTACGAGCACAACCGCGAACGTGAGGACGACGTTTCGAAGTGAGCCGGTCAGCGGCGGCGCCAGCTCACCGAGTCCACGGTGTAGCCGAGCGCCGCCAACCTGCCGTCGAGTGCCCGTTTGGTGTCCGGGTGGTTCGGTACACCGACCCACCAGGCGCGGCCGTCCGGGCTCGTCTCGACCTGAATGGGCGGGGCGGCCGGCTCGAAATCCAGGGACGCCGTGTAGCGCTCTCGGGCGAGCGGGGTGAGCAGCACCATCTCCTGGTTTGCCGAACCCCGCCAGATGCGCCTGGTCGGCCGACTGGCGACGTACCGTCCGGTGACGAGCGCGTCGGCCAGGTCGGCCGCCGCGCGTTGCGTCGGGTCGAGCTCGTCGAGTTCGTAGCCGGTGTACAGCAGGACGTCGAACGGCGAAGCGGAGCTGATCTGCCGTACGCCGCGTAGCAGCCTGGTGAGGACGGCCGCCTGTTGCAGCGGCTCTCCACCGCTGACCGTGAGGCCGTCCGCGCCGGCGTCCAGCGCGCGGCGTACGTCGTCGAGTAGCTCCTCCACGCCGACCGCGACCCCACCGTCGCGGTCCCAGGTGTCCTTCGCGATGCATCCCGGGCAGGACAGGGTGCAACCCTGCAGCCACAGTCCCAGCCGCTGCCCGTACCCGAGGGCGGTCACTGGAAAGTGCGCGCGGGTCAGGCGCAGCGGTTCAGCCACGTCCGGCCTCCGGTTCGTCGGCTGGTCCGAACCCGTCCGGCGGTGTGACCCGGTTGCGACGTCGCAGCACCGCTTCGGTGAACGTCGGATCGGCGACCGCCTCGATGAGCCCTTGGTAGTACGCCTCCTCCGCGGCGAGGTACGCGTTCCTGATGGCCGCCTCCCGGTCGGGCGCCCGGACGTCGGTCACGTCGGTCCGATCGCTTCCGATCCCGGTCATGGACGCCCGGTAGTCCGGATTGATGCGGGTGCCCATCCGCTGGGTCACGTTGACCATCCGGTTGCGCACCTGCCGGTTGCGCGCGAACGCCTGTTGAAACGGGTGCCGCTGGGCGAGCCCCAGGATGTAGGCCATCGCGCAGGCCAGGAACAGCACCACGTCGAAGATGACGATCAACGTCGCCGGGGTGAGTCCGAGTGCGGCGGTCCGGGAGACATCGGCCGAGGTGTCGAGCGGTGTGCCGCCGGTGGCACCACGGTCGAACAGGGTCGCCGCCAGCAGCCCGAAGCCGAAGATGATCGTCAGGGTGGGCAGCAGCAGGACGAACGTCAGCGCGGCGAGCGGGCGGTCGTAGCCGGTGGCGTGCCGGTGTCGAAAGAGCTGGCCAGAGACCAGCGGGCCGATCACGGTGAGCCCGGCGATCGCGCCGGTCAGCAGCAGGCCCGTCGTACGTCCGAGATCGGTCAACGGTAGGTACGCCTCGGCGACGTAGTACTCGATCTGGAAGACCACCGCGATCAGGAGGAGCACGATGAGTATCCGCCAGACCAGACGCATCGGCGGTGCCTCGCCCTCCCAGACAGGCTGATCCAGCCCCGGCAGTTCGAGAGCGTCCGCGTTGATGTTGCGTCGGTGCAGGAACGAGCGCAGCGAATCGTCCTCGTCGAGCTGATCACGGACCGCGATCCGGGCCATCCGGTCTCGGGCCGCCCGCATGCCCAGCTCCGCCTCCCGGGCGGTGTGACGCAGATCCGCCAGCCGGGCCTCGGTCAGCTCCTGCCGGTCGCGGTGTTCGAACACGGCAGACGCACACCGGCGGCGCAGGTTCGCGACGTACCCCGGTTCGCCCACCGCGTTCGGCGGGTCACCCTCGTGGCCGAACGACCACCCGTCGTAGAGGTACTGCTTTCCGTCGATTCGTCCCTGCTCCAGGGCTTCAGCGGCGAGCCGGTCGGCGTCGAGGCGCGGGTCCACCGCGGGTCTGGGCAACGGCAGCAACAAGCCGGCATCCGGATCCCGAAGGACCGCGAAGGCTTGGCCGAACCGCCGGCCCCACATCTGGAGATAGTTCACCCGTCCGTCACTTCCTCTACAGCAGGCATCGGTGGTCACCAGAGTTCTGGCGGACCGGAGCGCAAAGGGGTCGACGGCGGATGAGCCAGCCTGGGGCACCGGCCGATCTGGACGTGACGGTGCTGGACCGGGGCCGGACGCGACAGTTCACGGTGCCCACGCCGCGTGGCGGCGCCGGGCTGGCCGACACCATCGTGGACGCCGGGCGCCGGCGGCCGCAGTCCGGTCCGGCCGACTGGCCCGACGATGGTCTACCTGATCCACTGGCCGCGCGGTACGAGCTCATCCGCCGCCTGGACCCGCCATCGAGCCAGGGCGAGATGTACCTGGTCCGGGTACGCGGCGACGGCAGCCAAGCGGTGCTCAAGCGCCACCAGCGGCCCCGTGACCCGCACCCTGGGCTGGCCGCCTACCTCGGCGTGTCACACGGTCACGTGGTCCGGCATCTCGAACTCGCGCCGGGCTACACCGTGACGGCGTACGTCGCGGGCCGCACCCTGCGGGAAGAGTCGGTGGCGAGGCCGAGTGGGCTCGGTTTCGCGCAACTGCACGCGGTGGTGCAGCAGGTTTCGGCAGCCCTGATCGGGTTGCACCGTGCCGGTTTCGTGCATCGCGACGTGAAGCCCGCCAACATCATGATCCGGAGTGATCCGTCCGTCGACGTGACCCTCGTCGACTTCGGCATCTCCGGTCCGCTGGACGGCACCGAGTGGCCGGACGATCCGAATCCGGCGTACCAGCCGCCGGAGTGGAGCAACCTCGGCCAGGTCGGCGCGGCCACCGACTGGTGGGGACTCGGGATGACCCTGCTCGAGCTGGCCGCTGGCGAGCACCCGTTCGAGGGCCTGGCCCCAGCCGACATCCGCCGCCACTTCGGCTCGTCGCGATCTGTCGACGTCTCCGGTGTGCCCGACGACCCGTCCGCGGACAAGTCCGAGCGGCGGCACCGGCTGCGCGACCTGTGCCAGGGTCTGCTGGTCCCGGACCCCGCCGAGCGGTGGGGCGCGCAGGAGGTCGGCCGGTGGCTCGTGGGCCAGGATCCGGACCTGCCGAGCGCGGCGGCGTCGCGGTCCGCTCCGGCGGCGTCGACCGCCGTAGCGGCGGAGACGCCCTATCGATTCCGGGGTACGGCCTACTACCTCCGCAACGAACTCGCCCAGGCCATGACGATGGCCTGGAACCACGCGCAGCACGTCCTCTTCGAGCGCGCCGGTGGGCTCGACGACCTACGGGGCTGGCTCGACCAGTTCCCGGACGACGATGGAGCCCACGCCCGTGACGTCGTGGACGGGCTCGATGGTTCGCAGCCGATCGGCGTACGGCTGCTGCAGGTGCTGCGAGCCCTCGATCCGACCCGACCGCCGGTCTACCGCAATCACGTCATCTCCCGACGCGGGCTGCTGACGATCGCCCACCGCGCACTGGTGAACGAGGGCGACGACGCACTGGTGCTCGCGGACCTGTGGAACCACCGGCTGCTGTCCGACTTCGACACCGCTGCCCCGGTGGACGCCGACGCCGGTGGCGAAGGGCTCGCCGACGTGGACCGGGCCTGGCAGGGAGCCCGCCGGGCCTGGGACGACCTGGTGGACCAGGTGACCGACCCGCAGGCCCGGCAGCATCTGCGGGAGGTGGTCACCGACCGGGAGCGGCTGGCGGTCTGCCTACGCGTGGCGCTGCGCCGGCCGGAGGACCTCACCGCGGCGCAGGACCTGCTCGATCGGGCCGTGGCCGACCTGCCCGTGCCGGTGCCCTGGTTCGAACGTCTGGTCCGCGACCCCGCGATGATCTGGGCGGCGCTGCTGCTGGCCGGCCACGCGGCCAGCCGGGCCCGTACCGAGGCCGACCGGGACCGGATCATCGGGAACCACCAGGAATTCCTGCGAATGAGCGCGAGCTTCCGCGAGTGGTCCCGGCGGCAGAACCGTCCGGTCGCGCTGGGCTGGGCCGTTGCCGGCGTGTGTCTGTTCGCGGTGGTATGGATCACGTTCATCGCGGCGGCGGACGCCGTCAATTGGGCCGGAGACACCGCGGTCGGTCTCGCCTGGGTCGGCGCGTCGATCTGCCTGCTGGTGTCCCTGGTCGCCGAGAGCCTGCTGGCCGTGGAGATCGGCGGCCGGTTCCACGTCCGGTATTCGATCCCGGGTGCCGGCGTGATCGCCCTGCGGCCACTCGGGCGCTGGATGCAGCGCGCGTGGCTGTCGGCCGCCGGCGTGATTCTGGTCCTCCTGGCCGTGACGACGCTGTCGGCGTTGCGTTACCCACAGTTCGTGGCCGTCGCGACGACAACGGCGCACCTGATCTGGGTGGTGCGCCGCTGGCGGGCGTGGCGCGTCGTGGTCGATGTCGAGAACAGACACATCGCGCAGGCCGAGCGGATCGCGCAGGCCGAGCCGAGCCGACCGTCAGATACCGATGCCGTCCCCGTCGGGGCGGTGGGAGGAGCGGACACATGAGTGGTGGAGAGATAGCGGTCGTGCCGATGGGCGTGGTGGTCGTCCCGATCGCCGCGGTCGCCATCGGCGCGACGGTCGCCGCGACGTTGGCGATCCGGGCCGCGCAGGCTGGCACCGAAGCGACCGGTCGGGCGCTGGAGCAGCTCGCCGACGAGATGGAAAGCAGCGCGGCCGCCCAGGACGACCACGAGATCCGCGGTCGGCTGTGGGAGGTGGCCGCCGGTGCCGTCGTATCGACCAACCAGGAACTACGCATGCTGGCGGTGCGTGCGGCCAAGGCGGGAGTCCATCCGGCGCTACCGTCGCCCATCGAGCTGACCGGGTGCAAGCTGGCCGATGTCCGGGGCCTGGTGGCCGGGTTCCAGGCGGCCCTCGCCAAGGCCCGTGCGGCGGTGGAGCAGGCGGAGGCGGTACGAGAGCGGCACCACCTGCTCGCGCAGCTTCCCGCCCCGGCGGGCGACTCGCCCACGGCTGCCGAGCTGCTCGCCCGGCATCAGACGGTACTCGCCGCTCGGCGGCACGAGCCGGACCGCACACCGGACCGTGCTCCGGTGACGGCGTCGCCACCCGTCGACGGGAGCCGTGCCCAGGCCGAGATCGAGCAGATCCTGATCCGGCTCGACCCCGATGCGACCTCGGACGATCGCGAGAAGGCGCTCAAGGCGGCCGCCCGGGCCGCCCGGCAGAAGACCGTCGGCGCCAGTCGTACGTACATCGACGCCCTGACCCGTACTGTGGTGCAGGAGATCAATCCCAGGGTCGCCCGCCGACGTACGGCGGCCGGTCTGCTGGCCGCCCTCGAACACCCGGTGATCAGCGAGATGATCAGCGACCTCGCGCCGCCGCGTCCGCCGTGCCTCGATTCGATCGAGCGGCTCCGGGCGGTCGTCCATGGCGATGCCGACCTCACTGACGCCGACCAGCGGGCAGCCCGCAGCGCGCTGGCCTGGGCGCAGCAGCAGCTGGACCGTCGCCGGCTGCTCGACGGAGTCGCGGAGGCCTTCGCCGGCCTGGGCTACTCGGTCAGCACGGGCCTGCAGGTCCACCACTCCGCCTCGTTGTCGGTGACCAGGCAGGCGTGGAAGGGAGGACACACCGCGGATGTCTGGATCGACGAAACGGGCCGGGTGCAGTCGCGACTCATCCAGCGGACCCCGGACGCAGGCGGCGAGGCGACCCGGTGTGCGGACCTCAACGACAGCCTGTCGCAGGTCGGCGCCGAGCTCAACCGGCGCGGAATCGACGCGGCGGTACATGTCCCCGACATGCTGGTCCCGGCCTTGATCCAGATCTCGTCCGACGCCGTATCGCCAGCGCCGCCGGTCGAGGAAAGCGTCCTCGCCGTCCGCTCGATCGACCCCGATGAGAGGGAACGATGAAGGCACAGTCCGATTTCCTGCCGGGGTTTCCGTCGTTCACCCAGGAACTCGCCGGCACGCTCGCAGTCCATTCGCAGTACGTCCTCAACGGCAACGTCCGGGACCTCTACCTCGTGCCGGAGCACGATCGCCGTACGCCGGACGGGGTACGGCCGGTGAAGATGTTGGAGGCGCTCTGGCATGCGCTACGGCCGTCGGGGTACCGGTGCCTGATCGTTTCCGACCAGGTCGACGGGATCTCGGTCTATCCGCGCGACGACAGCGACGCGCGGCGGGCGGCCGAGGAGATCCTCGGTCGCCGTATGATCGGCCGCAAGCAGACCCTGGAACGGTTGCGTACCTGCATGGCGCGGGTCGTCGGTGCGGCCGAGCCGCCCCCGATCGATGCGGACGCGGTCGTCGCAGGCTCCACGGCGGATGGGCCCTCGGGCGCTGCCGCGTCGGGCATCCGTGCTGCCTTCGTTCTGGACTACGCGGCGCGGATTCCGCGAAGTCAGACCGGACTCGACGGGCTGGAACGGGACTTCTTCCTGTTCGCGCAGAAGCTCGCGGACACCGCCGAGACACATCTCGGTGGGCCGCCCGAACGCAAGTCCGACCTGTTCAACCCGATCATTTGGCTGACCGAAGGAGAACGGGACCTACCGGCGTGGCTGACGGTCGGCATGGAACGGGTACGCACGATCGCGGTACCCACCCCCGGGCTGTCCGAGCGGATCAAGGGTGCCCGGTACTTCGCCCGGATCGTCACCGGTGACCGTGAACCGCCGCAGCCGAAGGATCCGGCGGTGGTCCGGTTCGCCCAGCGGACCGATGACATGACGCTGCACGCCATGCGGGAGATCGCCCGGCTCAGTGCCGACCGGGGGATCCCGCTGTCGCGCATCGACGACGCGATCCGGATCTATCGGATCGGCGTCGACCAGAACCCGTGGCGGGAGGAGACCGTACGTCAGCAGATCATGCTGGGCGAACGCGAGGTGCCGGCCCGCATCCTCGGCCAGGGGCCGGCCGTCGTGAAGGCGTTCGACATCCTCAAGCGGGCAGCGCTGGGTCTGTCCGGTGCTCAGGCCGCCAGCTCGGCGACTCGGCCCCGGGGAGTGCTGTTTCTCGCCGGGCCGACCGGTGTCGGCAAGACCGAGCTGGCCAAACAGCTGGCGACGATGCTGTTCGGTGACCCAGACGCCTACCTGCGTTTCGACATGTCGGAGTTCTCCGCCAGCCACTCCGCGGACCGGTTGACCGGTGCTCCGCCCGGCTACGTCGGGTACGAAGCCGGTGGCGAGCTGACCGGTGCGATCCGGCGCAAGCCGTTCTCGGTGGTGCTGTTCGACGAATTCGAGAAGGCCAACCGGCAGATCTTCGACAAGTTTCTGCAGATTCTCGACGACGGCCGCCTCACCGACGGGCAGGGCGTCACGACCTACTTCTCCGAATGCATGTTGATCTTCACCTCGAACCTCGGCATCTTCCGGACCGATCCGACGACCAGCGAGAAGATCCAGCTCGTCCAACCCGGGACCCCGCGCGATGACCTGGAGCGGACCGTCAAGGAGGCGATCAAGGAGCACTTCACCCGGGAACTCGGCCGCCCGGAGCTGCTGAACCGGTTCGGCGACAACATCGTGGTGTTCGACTTCATCGACGCGACGACCGCCCGGAAGATTCTCGATCAGCAGTTGCGCAACGTCGAGGAACGGCTGTCCCGGGAGCACGAGATCGATCTTGACCTCGACCCGACGGCCCGGCTACGCCTGGACGCCTGGTGCACCACGCCGGAGACGCTGACGAACGGTGGCCGTGGCATCGGCAACGAGGTGGAGAGCAAGCTCATCAATCCGCTAGCCCGATATCTGTTCGACCAGAACGTGCGCCGAGGCAAGGTGCGGATCACCGACATCTCGGCCACCGACGGCGTGGTCACCCTCGTGGCAAGGCACGAACCATGAGCGACGAATACGTGTGGTGCCCGCGGTGCAGAAAGAGCCATCCTGACGCTGGCGGGTTCTGTCCTTTGCATCAGGGCGAGGAACTGGTCGCGGCACCGGTGGAATCCGGTGCCGCGACGCGGCCGTCGGCCGAGTCGGACGAGAACGTCGACGTGCTCCGTACGGCTTGCTGGCACTGCGGCGCGCCATACCTCAACGTCCGTAACGACAGCTGCCCGCACTGCCATCAACCACAGGAACCGCCGGCCCTGATCATCCCGTTTCCGGTCGGCTCGGTGGTGTTGCCGGCCAGCCCGACGTCGGTGGAACTGGGACGGGCCGGTGAGTACGGCCAACTGTTCGCCCACCATCCCAATGTCTCCCGCCGCCATGCGACCGTGACCGTCGACGCGGCTGGGGAGGCATGGATCACGCCGATACCCGAAGCGCCGAACGGCACGTTCGTCAACGACCAGGAGATCATCGAACGGACCCGGATCCAACAGGGCGACCGGATCCGGTTCGCCACGGACCAGGGGCCGCATCCCGGGCCGGTCAGCAGCCAGATCCGTCAGCCACGCTGCACCGCAGGGCACCTGATCGAATGATCCAATGCGCTCCATCTGCCTGGTACGCGCCGTGTCGCACAGATGAAGCGCACTGGAATCTGGAGTTGCCCGGGTGTGAGCCGTGGTGTGACCGGGCGCCTCGCCGGGCCAGGGTGCGTCGGCTCCCGGCGGACGAGACGTCAACGGCGGACGAGGACGACGGTTTCGTCGACGAGTTGGGCGCGGGTCGCCTGGTAGCCGCCGGCTGCGATCGCCTTGCTCAGCGGGTTCGACTGCGAGTACCAGTACCCCGAGCCGGTGCGGGCCGACGGTGCCAGTGGACCCCCGATGACGATCCGAACGGCACAACCTGGTCGCGGCGACCCGCCTCGCCAACGATTGTGGCGCTCATGAGGTCGCCTGGCATCTGGCGGCGGTACTGCGCGGCGTCTACATGCATCAGAACGCCTTCGACGAGTGGGTCACCACTGCCCGGATGGGGCTGGTGTCAGCCCGGTCGGTCGGTGTCCGGCGTGGGGAAGCCGAAACCCTGGAGAGTCTCGGCAAAGCACACTTCCAGGCCCGCCAACTCGACGAGGCGGCCGAGTGCCACCAGGCAGCCCTGTCGATCCGCCGTGAGATCGGTGACGAGTTCGGCACCGCTGTCTCGATCAACGCGCTGGGGTCTGCTGGGTCTGCGGCATCGCCGGCTGACCGACTCGGTCCGCTACTTTTCCGATCCTCCGGAGATCGTCACCCGACTCGGCAATCGTCGCTGGCGGGCGCTGGTGCTGAGCAATCTGGGTGAGACGCGGTACGAGATGCTGCAGTTCGGAGGCCGCCGTGCTGCTCCGGGAAGCCCTCGCCGAGCTACGCGATCTCGGCGACCGGGGCCAGGAAGGTAACGCGTTGTTCTTCCTCAGCAGGGCCGAGCGGGAGATGGGCGACGTGCTGCCGCGCTGCAACCCGACTTGGATCATTTGGTGCGTGCGACCTGACTTGGGTCATGTGGTGCGTACGACGATCGGTGCGGCGTTTCCGCTGGTGGCAGCGGTGCCGCCCGTTGAGCGCCCCGACTGAAGGAGCACCTTCGCACTGGATAGCGGCGCGTCGGCTTGACGGATACTTCACGGCAGGTCGCCGCGCCGAGACCGGAAGGTGATCGTCAACGTGGCCTGGGTCGGGATGCACCATGCCGCCGCCGTGCTCAGCTGCCGGCTTACCCGTTGCCTGCCGCCGCTCAGCCCGTTGTGTCCGGCTGGACGGCGGCTGACCGTCGGTGGATGAGCCGGCGTAATCACGCACGGTCACGAATGTGATGTCACCTCCTGCCCATTTCGGGCACTGCGTCGTGCTGCCCCCGTCCAGCCATCGTCATGTCCGCGGCGAGTGGAGCCAGACTGACGTCATCCCTGGCTTTTGAGGTGTGCCAGAGTCCACTCGCGATGGAGATCCCGTGTTACCCGGGCCGGCTCCAACTCCCTGGTCACCGTGAGTGACCCGACTGGGGTCATGTGGTGCGTACGACGATCGGTGCGGCGTTTCCGCTGGTGGCAGCGGTGCCGCCCGTTGAGCGCCCCGACTGGAGGAGCGCCTTCGCTCTGGATAGCGGCGTGTCGGCGTGGGCGGATACCCGGCATCCGCCGGCGTGGGTCCTGGTGGGCACGTCGTGGTCGGCGACCTTGCGGCTCTTCCGGTAGGTTTGGTCATCCGCATCGGATGCCCGTGTCTCTTCCGGGGCGTAGGGAAGTCGCCAAGATGGAACATTGCGCCGAGGTCAGGGTGTCGGTTAGTGCGCAGATTTCGACACGGTCGCGAGCAACACGGCAGGCCACAGCGCCGAGATCAGAAAATGATCTTCAACGTGACCCAACTCGGGTCACCCGACTCGGCAATCGTCGCTGGCGGGCGCTGGTGCTGAGCAATCTGGGTGAGACGCGGTACGAGATGCTGCAGTTGCCGGAGGCCGCCGTGCTGCTCCGGGAAGCCCTCGCCGAGCTACGCGACCTCGGCGACCGGGGCCAGGAAGGTAACGTGTTGTTCTTCCTCAGCAGGGCCGAGCGGGAGATGGGCGACGTGCTGCCGCGCTGCAACGACGGATCGGTGACCGCAGCCGGGAAGCGACCGCAATCGACGGTGTCGGCGAGGCGTATCAAGATCTTGGCAGGTCGGCGGAGGCGGCGGACTTCCACCGGCAGGCCGCCGCTGTGCACCGCCGGCTCGGCGACTCGTGGCAAGCCGCCGTCGCGCTGCACAACCTGGCGACGGCACTCGCGGCCACCGGCCGCGAAGCAGAAGCACTATCGGTACGGCAGGAAGCGTTGACGCTGCTCAGCCGCTTCGAGGACGACCGCGCAGCCGACCTCCGCGAACAGATCGAGCGGGCATTGACGCCGTGAGTGGAGAGCGGACTTGAGCTGATGATCGGATGCGCTCCATCTGCTCTACACGCCGAGCATGGGCAGTTACCTGACGAACTGGAGTACTAGCCGATGTCACACGCCGTTGCGGTTCCACACCGTTGCCTGGAGGTTGAAGCCTCCCTCGACTACCTCGGTCACCCTGAAGACAACGATGCGGCCGGGCAGTGAGTCGTTCCATGTCAGCAGGCAATACCAACTACCTACCTGGGGATTGTTGATGTACTGCGAATCTTGTCCCGCCGGGCTGCGTGCGGTCAACTCGTAGCACTGCTGCGGCGACGGCTCACCCTCGTTGCCCCACTCCAACAATTTGCCGCTGTTATGCGTTCGCATATCGCTGCCGTCGCGCGAGGTATCGAGATCGCCACCGAACCCCGCGCGGCCGGGCGGTGGTAGATAGTCGAAGTCGATGCCGCCAGGGAACCGGAGCTGTATCGGGTCGCTCCACCGTTCCTTCCAATCGTATACGATTACGGAAGGTTCACCAGTCGGGATCTGCGAGGAGGGAGCTGTCGAGTTCGCAGGTACCGTGGGGGCGGGTCGACCGGTCCCTGGCAGCGAGGTGGAAAGGCTGGGTGAATCCTGTCCTGTTGGGGACGGATCGGCCGAGTCTGGCAGCGGGCGGTTCGGGCTGATGATGCGGTCGATCGCTGCCCCGGTGACCCCGGCGATGACGACGAGGAGCAAGGCTAGCAGCGTGGCGAACACTGCCTGGCGGTCACGCCACACCTTGCTCAGGGACCAAGACGTTGCGGCAAGCCCGACCAATCCGAGGACGACCACGGCCCATGCGCCGATGCTCGTCAGCCACTGAGCGACGCCAGCTGCCGCACCAATTACAGTTGCTATGGCGGAAACCAGCGCAAGCCGTCCTTGCCGCCCTGCGCGCTCGTCGGTTGCCTGCACGGATCAGAACCTCCATGTCGGCTTGCATCTCATACCCGACGCATCCGTTCGAGATACCGACTCGAAGTCGACCGAGTGGCTCCGGTCCTGGGGTGCTTCGCAAGCCGGTCCTGCGCCGGCACTCATCATACCCGACTTAGCCATTCGGCGTGTACAACGATCAAAGCCCTTGTGGTCGCGGATAGTTCGTTCAATGCCCTGGTCAGAGAGTTGACTACCTGCAAGATATTGACTTGTCGGATTGACGACTATTCGTTGTCTATCTGAGTGATGCTGATGTACTACTCGCGGGTAGAGTGCTGTGGTGGGGATCCGGGCTTCACTCATATGGGATGTTGGTACCTGTTCTGGACGGCATATAACTATACCGACTCCGAGGTGACGCAACTCGGGCAAAAACCTTCCCTATATGCCAGGATGCATTAGTGTTGCTCAGCTAGCCCGACGACGCCCGCGTAGTCGGCTGTGACGAGTGGATTGAGCGGGCGTCGAGGCTTTAGTGGAGCGTGGACCTCGGTTGACGATCGAATGCACTCCATCTACACGACCCGCCAAGCTTGAAGCAGCTGGAGAGCATCCGATCATGGAGTCCGGTGCAGCCGTGGAACCAGGCAGGGTCCTGCGGTCAGGGCTGGGTGGGGGTGTGCTTGAGGCCGGTGACGAAGCTGGTCCAGGTGGTGGTGTCGAATGCGAGCGTTGGGCCGGTGCGGTCCTTGGTGTCGCGTACGTCCACCTGGCCGCCAGCGAAGCGGACCTCGACGCAGTTGGCGTTACTTGAGCTGTGTGACGACGTGAACCAGTCCCGGTCCGGGGTGCCGACCTGAGGGGTCATCTCATCTCCCTGGCGATCTCGCGGATCAGAGCAAGCGAGTCCTGGGAGCTTAACGCGCGCTCACGGGTCTCCGCGAAGGTCACCACGTAGTCAGTTACCTGCGTCGACTGGTCGACGATGTCGATGAAGGTCAGGATCTCCTGCCAGACCAGGTCGGTGAGCCGGGGCGAGGCGAAGGACAGGATCTCGTACGGGCCGCCGAACGCAGGATGTGCTCCGGCAGTGAACGGCATTACCCGGATCTCGACCTGCTCCGGCCGCTCGGTCATCAGGGTGGCGAGGTGGTCGAGCTGGCCTCGCATCACCGCTGGGCCGCCGACTTGCTGACGCAGCGCGCCTTCGCTGATCACGGTGCTGATTCGGATCGGGTCGTTGCCATCAAGCCGGACCTGGCGAGCCATCCGGACGTCGACTCGCCGCTCTACCTCGGTCAGACGGATCGTGGTGGAGCCGCCACGGATGACTGCGCGGGCGTACTCCTCAGTCTGCAACAGGCCGTGGATGGCTTCGGAGTGGAAGCTACGCAGCTGCGACGCGCCGGCCTCGTAGCCGAGGAAGCGCAGGAACTCGTTCGGGAAGAGCTTGGCATAGTCCTGCCACCAGCCGCGACGGGCAGCGCCCACTCGCAGCGCCTCCAACTCGGCGGCGTCGTCCGGCTCCAGCTCGTAGATGTCGACGAGCTGCGCGAGTCTCTTCGCTGGCAACTTGACCCGGCCGGCTTCCACGCCGGACACGTACGCCTGAATGATGCCGGCGGCCTTACCTGCCGCAGCGGCGGTCATGCCGATCTCCTCGCGACGCTGCCGTAACCGCAGGCCCAGCTCCCAGGCCTGCACGACCGGCGAGCCCTCGGTCAACGGATCGGCCTTGCGCTCTCGGGTGGTTCCCTTGGGTGGCACTGGTGTCAGCTCCTCTGCCATCAGCCAATGTGGTCTCGCTCCGAAGTAAACACCCTCGGCTACTTGATATCAAGCTACCCGGCCCTCATGCTTGAGGAAATCCGAGTAGGACCGATGCCAGGAGGTTCCCGTGTACCGATTCGGGAAGTTGATTTACCAGCAGGAGGAAGGGGAGCGGTACGGGTTCTCGCTGTGCCGCATCGACAACGCCGGCACGCGCGACCAGACGTACGACCTGCTCGGAGTCATCCGGGTCGCCGTCGACCCACGTCAGCCGGAGAAGCTGGGGGAGAACCTGCGCGGCTGGGCGGTCGCGACCCTTGCCGCCGGCGGCCACGGGTTCGGCTGCTACCACGCCACCTTCAGCATCCTCGACGAGAACGACGAACCAGAGAGCGACCTCGGCAACCTCGACATCAACTGGTCTGGCTCGCAAGTCCTCGTACCCGTCGCCGAATAGCCGTGTTCACCGAAGCGGCGGCGGCCCGGCTGCTCCGCGTACCGTCGTCGACCCTGCGCCGCTGGCTGGCCGTCACCGACGGCCGCCAGCGGCGGTCCGACCCGTCCGGCAGCCGAGCCCGCCCGCCCGGCCGGCGGGTGCTCGACTGGGCCGTGTTCGTCGAAGCGGCCTACCTGCGGGAACACCGACAGGCGCATCGTGTGCCGATGACCGGGCTGCCGGTCTTCCTCGCGTTGCTCCGGGACCACTTCGGCGTGCCGCACCCGATCGCCGACCAGCACGTCTTCACCGATGGACGCGCCGTCGTCCGGGATGCCCAGGCCGCCGCCGGCCTGCAGCCGCGCTGGTGGCTGGTTACGACCACCGACGACCGGCTGACGCTGACCCCGCCGGCTGCGGCCTTCGACCGGCGAGTGGGCTGGGCCGGCGACTATGCGGCCAGTTACCGGCCCGACCCCGACCCGGATTCGCCGGTACGCGTCCGGCCCGACGTCCGCTTCGGCCGGCCCGCCATCGGCGGGGTGAGCACGGAGACCATTGCCGAACAGCACGCGGCAGGCACCGACCCCGAGACCATCGCCGAGATGTACGCCTTGACCCCGAGTGACGTTGCCTGGGCGCTGGCCTACGAGTCCGGCACCCGGTCCAGCCGTTGACTGAATCTGGGAGGTGCGATGCCCGACCGAGTGCTGCGTCAGCCCGAGGCGCTGTTTCCGGCCACGACCAGCTCTGGTGCGGAGCTGGTCGCAGCCTCTGCCGACGAGATCGCCGGATGGCGGGCGGACGGGATCGGTGTACACGCCTTCTCCGATGACAGCTACCCCGCCCAGTTGCGCAGCATCAAGGAGGCGCCTCCGCTGCTGTTTACCCGTGGCGAGCTGCGCGCCAACGACCCTGCCGTAGCCGTCATCGGCAGCCGCAAGGCGTCAGCGCGCGGACTCGGCATCACGCGATCGGTAGCCGAGACGCTGGCCAACCGGGGAGTGACGGTCGCCAGTGGGTTGGCTCACGGCATCGACACCGCTGCCCACACCGCAGCCCTCGACGCTGGTGGCCGTACCGTCGCGGTCATCGGCACCGGCATCCGCAACTACTATCCGCCTGCGAACCAGTGGCTGCAGGACCACATCGCCGACGTCGGCCTGGTCATCAGCCAGTTCTGGCCCGACGCCGCTCCCACCAGGCAGAGCTTTCCGAGGCGCAACGCGGTGATGAGCGGGTACGCGGCAGCGACCCTCGTCGTCGAAGCCGGCGAAACCAGCGGCGCGCGGATCCAGGCACGCCTTGCCCTCGGGCACGGCCGGCCGGTGATCCTGACCAGCCATGCCATGGAAAACCAGTGGGCGCAAGCCTTCGCTACCAAGCCGGGCGTCTACGTCGTACTCGGCACAGCGGAGCTGATCGAAGCCGTCGACGGCCTCCTCAGCCGACTGCCCCCTGAAACCGGCAGCGAGGGCCTTCCTGGCCGCGCCCACGCATGAGCACAGAGCACTACGACTCCGCGAGCGCGAACCATGTGGCAACGATGGCGATGATCAAGGCCCAGCCGCCGACCCAGCCGGTGACCAACCCTCGCTTGAACATTCGATCCCCACGCTCGGACCAGACGAAGACGAGGCCGACGTTCAACAGGAGTACGTGTACGGAGGCGTAGGTGCACAACACCCCGTAGAAAACGCCGACCCGGTCGCCGGCATCCAGGTTCGCGTTGGGATCAGACGGGCCGAGTTTCGCGACCGGGACCGCCAGCGCGGCGATAGCCAGCGCATGGCCTAGCGTGGCAAACCCGAGGCCTCCGGCGAGCGGCCACCAGCCCTTGCTGCCACCCGCCTCGGTCGCGCCGCCCGGATCCGACACCCGCACTCCGCTTCGACGCTGCGTCAACCTGCCGAGGGAGATCCTATGGGGTCAGCCGCAGCGGAAGCTCTCGCTGATCGAGCGCATGGGCAGCGAAGCGCAGACCAGCCAGAATGTCGTCTTTGGCCAGTATCGGGTACTCCTCAAGCACCTCGCTCAGGCTGTAGCCGTGACCCAGGAGCCCGATCACCGTTGCGACCGGGATACGCGTGCCCGATATGCAGGGCACCCCACCCATGATCCGGTGGTCGATTGAGATCCTGTCGTGCGTACCCCTCGTGATGTCCTGTCGCCGAGCGCTGCTAGGAGGCATGTCAGCTCGATATCGAACCGGAGACGAGGTCACGCCAGCGGGCGATCGTCGCCTTGTACGGCGCCGGCATGTGCAGGTCGGGCACCTCGTCGTAGCCGAAGACCCCGAGCTCCTTGTGCTCGTCGGTGTAGGTCAACTCCTCTTCACCGGTGTAGACCGCACCGAAGCTGACGATGAAGACGTGCCGGAGCGGGGTGATCTCGTACACCCACGAGTCGATGATCTGCACGCCGGTGATTGTCAGGCCCAGCTCCTCGGCGACTTCCCGGCAGACGCCCTGCTCCGGTGACTCGCCGACCTCAAGTTTGCCGCCGGGCAACTCCCACTCGTCGCGTTCGTTCTTCAGCAGCGGCACCCGATCGTGATGGTCGACGACCAGCTTCACCGAGATCGGCAACTGGTACTCGAAGTAGCCCGGGTTGCGTTCGACGAGGTAAGGCGGCCGGTCGGACACGGCAGATGCTCCCATCCGTACGGCCTCAGCCTGCGCAGATCAGGACGGCGGCGACGTCGTCGGCGCGTTTGAAACGGTCACCGCTGACGGTCGGGTCGCTCTCCGTCTGCCGGATCAGCTTCTCCAGGTACGCCAGCCCACGCTCCCGGGCCTCGGCGACGACCTCGGACCACCCGGGGCAGAGCTGATAGTCGGTGACCAGCCGGGCGAAGCCGTCCGTGCAGAGCAGGATGTGGCCGGTCCCGGCCCAGTCCGCGGTGATCCGGTGCGGGACGAGGCGGCGTTGCGGGTGGCCGGAGAAGACCGACTCGACGTCACCGGAGGTCATGGTGTGCCGGCGTCGCTGCTGCATGGCGGCGACGACGCATCGGCGACGCCACCGCTGTCATCGACGGCGACACCACCCGCGTGCTCGCCACCAGCTAGGTCGGCGCCGCTGCCCTGATAGCCGTCCGTCCCGGCTTCAGCGAGGAGCGCCCCGATCAGGTCGACCAGCCACACCCCGTCGCGCTCTGCGGGCAGGGCGGAGTCGTCGTACAGGTCGGTGGCACCGTCGATCACCCAGGCCAGCGAACCCGCGTGGCTTACCCGGTCCTCGTTCGACCTGGCCCCGCCGGCTGTGGTGACCGAATCCCGCACCTTCACCCTGATCCATCCTCCTGTGGTGTCGCGACGCTGCGTCATTGTCGAGCCAGAGCATGATCGACGGGGAACCGGTGGTGGTGCGCCGCCGCGCCAACCATTTCGTAGGTTGCACCGCCATCGACAGCTGTGGGAAGTAGCATCGCGCGGGTCAGGTGACGGATTCCCGCTGGACAGGGGACCTCGGCGGCCGGCTCGGTCGCAGCCTGATCCTGCTCTAGGATCGGGCGTCGTGCGCGTACTTCTCATCGGCGGCGGCGGTCGTGAGCACGCGCTCGCGCTGAGCCTGGCCGCCGATCCCGCTGTCGACCAGCTGATCGCCGCCCCCGGCAACCCGGGCATCGCGGCGGTGGCACAACGGCGGCCGGTCGCCGCGACCGACCCGCAGGCGGTCGCCGCCCTGGCCGTGGAGGTCGGCGCCGACCTGGTGGTGATCGGCCCGGAGGCGCCGCTGGTGGCCGGGGCCGCCGACGCGGTACGCGCGAAGGGGATCGCCTGCTTCGGCCCGTCCGCCGCCGCCGCCGAGTTGGAGGGCTCGAAGAGCTTCGCCAAGGGCGTGATGGCTGCCGCCGGGGTGCCGACCGCCCGCGCCGTCACCTGCCGTACGCCGGACGAGGTGGCCGCCGCGCTGGACGAGTTCGGCGCGCCGTACGTGGTCAAGAACGACGGGTTGGCCGCCGGTAAGGGCGTGGTGGTGACCGACGACCGGGCCGCCGCGCTGGTCCACGCACAGGCCTGCGAGCAGGTCGTCGTCGAGGAGTACCTGGCCGGCCCGGAGGTGTCGCTGTTCGTGGTCACCGACGGTGACGCGGCGGTGCCGTTGCTGCCGGCGCAGGACTTCAAACGGATCGGCGACGGCGACACCGGCCCGAACACCGGCGGCATGGGCGCGTACGCGCCGCTGCCGTGGGCCCCACCTGGCCTGGTCGACCAGGTGATGGCGGAGGTGGTGCAGCCGACCCTGGCACAGCTGCGTGAGCGCGGCACCCCGTTCGCCGGCCTGCTGTACGTCGGGCTGGCGATCACCGCCGGCGGTCCCCGGGTGATCGAGTTCAACGCCCGGTTCGGCGACCCGGAGACCCAGGCGGTGCTGGCGTTGCTGGAGACCCCGCTCGCCGGCCTGCTGCGGGCGGCCGCCACCGGCACACTCGCCGCTCATCCGCCGCTGCGCTGGCGGCCCGGGGCCGCGGTGACCGTGGTGCTCGCATCGGCCGGCTACCCGGCCGGCGCCCGCACCGGCGACGCGATCACCGGCGCGGAGCAGCCGGGCATCGTGCACGCCGGGACGGCCCGGGACGATTCGGGCGAGCTGGTCTCGGCAGGTGGCCGGGTGCTCTGCGCCACCGGTGTCGGAGCGGATCTCGGCCAGGCGCGCGAGGCCGCGTACCGCCTGCTGGCCGGGGTCGGGCTGGCCGGCGGCCAGTTCCGCCGGGACATCGCACAGGCCGCCGCACACGGCCGGGTCGCCCTGCCGTGACCCGACCGGGCGGGGCGGTGGCCAGATGCGACAGCGGCGGCGGGCCGCTCGTCCTGCGCTGACCCGGTCCGGGCGAGACCGGTCGGTCGCCGGATAGTGGGGCGCGTACCGGGTAACGCCCGGGTATGGCCAGCTACGAGGAGGTGCTGGGAAGCCTCAACGACCTGGACTTCCCGGCCGGCAAAGATTTGATCGTCGCCGAGGCGGAGCGCGCCGGGGCCAGTCCGGGCGTGCTGCGGGCGCTGCGGGCGCTCCCGCCGGTGGAGTACGCCAACCGGGTCGAGGTGGCCCGGTCGGCGGCGGTCGATCCGGCGCCGGAGCAGGACCCGGCGCAACGGGCGGCACGGGCCCGCTTCCGTGATCACCAACGGGTCGCCCAACACCTGCGCGAGCCGTGACGCCACGCCAACGGGGTACGACCGTGCGGCGGGTTCAGGTCCCGGCCGGGCGGGGCAGCTCACGAGTGATCACCTTGCCGGTGGCGGTGCGTGGCAGGGCAGGCAGGAACACCACATCCCGGGGTACGCAGAAGCGGGCCCGGTGGCGGCGGACGTACTCGCGGACCGCTTCGACGTCCAACGTCTCGTCCGGGTGCAGCACCAGGTAGGCGGCGAGCCGCTGGCCGTACTGCGGATCGGGCAGGCCGATCACCGCCGCCTCGCGGACCTGCGGCAGTCCGGTCAACAGGTCGGCCACGTCGGACGGGAAGATGTTCTCACCGCCGGAGACGATCATGTCGTCGGTCCGCCCGCCGATGAACAGCAGACCGTCGGTGTCGACGTGACCGAGATCGCCGGTGCCGAGCAGACCGTGTCGGCGCTCGCCGTCCGGCCTTGCGCCGCCGGAGGTGTAGCCGTCGAACAGCAACTCGTTGCCGACGAAGATCTCTCCGACCTGGCCGGCCGGCACCGGTGCGCCGTCGGGGGCGAGCACCATCAGCCGGGTGCCGTGTGGCGGGCGGCCGGCGGTGTTGGGTGCCCGCCGCAGATCCGCAGGCGTGGCGATGGCGGCCCAGGAGACCTCGGTCGAGCCGTACAGGTTGTAGAGCACGTCACCGTAGCGGTCCATGAACCGGGTGGCCAGCCCGCCGGCCAGGGCCGATCCGCTGACGGCCACCACCCGCAGCCCGCGGTGTCGCGGTGCCGGCACGTCGTGAACCAGGCGTTGCACCATCACCGGTACGGCGAACAGTGCGGTGCAGCCGTGCCGTTCGATGCCGGCCAGTGCGGCGGCCGGGTCGAACCTGCGGTGCAGCAGCACCGTGGCGCGCAGCGCGAACGCGATCTGCAGGGCGGCGTAACCCCAGGTGTGGAAGATCGGCGCGGCGATCATGATCCGGTCCCGGGCCCGCAACGGGATCCGGTCGATGATCGACACGAGCGGGCCGAAGCCGGTCGGCGTGCGGCGGCGGGCACCTTTGGGCACGCCGGTGGTGCCGGAGGTGAGCACGATGGCCCGCCCGTCGCGGGCCGGCGGGGCGATTCGGCCGGTCGGCGCGGTGGCCAGCAACTCGGCGGCACGGATCTCGTCCAGCCGGACCACCCCCGGTCCGACGGTGACCACCTGCTCGCCGAACTCGCGGTCGTGCACCAGCAGCTTCAGCCGCTGCTCGTCGGCTACCGCAGCCAGTTGCGGACCGGGCAGACCGGTGTGCAGCAGTACGACGTCGGCGCCGAGCAACCCGGCGGCGACCATCGCGGTCACCATGGTCGGATGGTTGCGGCACAGCAGGCCGATCCGGTCACCGGCGACCACGCCGAACCCGGACCGCAACGTCGCGGCCAGCCGTTCCGTCTGATCGAGCAGGTCTCGATAGCTGAGCTCACGGTCACTGTCGTCGATCAGCGCGATTCGGCCCGGATCCCGGGCGGCGGCCTGGCGCAGTTCTCCGGCGAGGCTGAATCCCCAACGGCGCAGGGCGCCGAGCTGTGCGGCGATTCGTGCGGGCGGACCAGGGTTGAGTACCCCGCGTCGGACGAGTGTGATGAACAGAAACGGCAGGTCCATGCTTCTCCCAGCTACCCGGACCTTCCCGGTGCTGGCGCACCCGCGCCGGGATTCGTCCGTGCAACAAGGAACACGTACCGGAGCGCTCCGTGGATCGCTCCGGTACGGCCGAGTTGTGCTGCCGCTGGTCGGTTGAGCGCTCAGCGCTTGGGAATGTCGAACAGGCTCGCCACCTGAGCGGCGAGGCCCAGGTCACCCTTTGCCTTCAGCTTGCCGCTCATGAACATCATCATCGGGTTCCCGTTGCCAGAAACGATCTTGAGGAACTCGACCGGGCCGAGGGTCAGGCTCAGCCGGGGGTCACCTTCCGCCGTGGGGGAGAGCTGGCAGGTGCCGTTGTCGATGACGATTTCGTAGGTGTCGGTGCCGCCGTCCGGCCGACCGGTGATGTTCCAGTGGACGACCGCGTTGGTGGCGCCGGCCTTCTCCGGTCGGAACAGGCCCGGCATCCGGTTGAACACCTCGTCGAGCACCTTGCCCCGCAGGTCGCTCTGCATCACCTCGGCGATCTTGGCATCCGGAGTCGACTTGACGAGCTTGGCCAACTCGGTGGTGTCTGCGGACGCGAACATGGCCGGATCAAATTCAGACATCGCATGCCCTCCAGGTCGGTTTTGCCGTATGTACCCTACCGTAAGTTAACTCGCCAGTAGCCTTGTCCGGGCGGGTGCCGGCGCCCCCGCCGGCCGGCCCTGCCGCCCAGTGCCGGCAGCCGGCGCAGCCACTCGGTCAGGCGGTCAGGCGGTCAGCTGAGCGGCTGGACCGTACCGGTCAGCTGCGTCCGGTCGGTCCGGGCCTGGCGTAGCGTGAACTCCCACCCGGCGCCGGTCCGGGCCGTGGCGAACGACACCGTGGCCGGCAGCAGCATCGGCGCCCTGAACTCCACCGCCACGGTGGATGAATCCGGCAGCCGGCCCTGCAGCGCGGCCAGGCACCGCGCCTTCATCCACATGCCGTGCGCGATCCGCCGGCGGTACCCGAACACGCGGGCCCCGAGCGCCGAGGTGTGGATCGGGTTGTGGTCGCCGGAGATCCGGGCGTACCGCGTACCGACCGACACCGGCACCCGCCACCGGGCGGAACCGCCCGGTGGCGCGGGTGTCGCGGTGCCAGGTGTCGCGGTGCCAGGCGTTGCGGTGGCGGTCCGGTCCGTCGGCCTGCGGCGCGGACCCTCCCGACGCAGGTACGTCGACACTCCACGCCACACCACCTCGTCGTCCACACTGGCCGTGGCGACCAGGTCGAACTGCCGGCCCCGCGGATGATCGCGCAACCGCTGCGCGCGTACCGCCAGATCGAGTGGCTCGGCCGCGTCGAGCCTGCGGCTGTTGGTGATTTGGTTCGCCACGTGCACCAGCCCGGCCAGCGGGAACGGGAAGTCGGGTGCCGACAGCAGGGTCAGCGCCAGCGGGAACGCGAGTACGTGTGGATATGTCGCGGGCAGCGTATCGGCCAGCCGGAATCCGCAGACCTGGTCGTAGTCGGCGAGGTGGTCACGGCTGACCAGCAGCCCGCTGAGCCGATACTCGACCCGGGGCAGTTCGTCCCCGCCCCGCTGCCCGCCGCCGCCGAGCCCGGCCAGGCCCGGTAATCCCGGCAGGGCGCCGAGCGCGGCACGCCGCAGCAGCGCTCCGGTCGGTGGTGGCTGGTCCAACTCGACGATCTGTACGGGTCTGGCGCGGTCGTACTCGTCAACCATCTCGCCTCCGCTACGTCCGTCTGGTTGCCTTGCCGGGCTGGGTGGCCTGCCGGTCAAGCGCCCAGCAGGCTCTGCCCGCAGACGCGGACCACGTTGCCGGTCACCCCGGCCGACGCGGGCGAGGCGAACCAGGCGATGGTCTCGGCCACGTCCACCGGCAGGCCACCCTGCGCCATGCTGTTCATCCGCCGGCCAGCTTCCCGCAGCACCAGCGGCATCCGGGCGGTCATCCGCGTCTCGATGAACCCGGGCGCGACGGCGTTGACGGTCACGCCCCGGCCCGCCAGCACCGGAGCCAGCGACTGCGCCAGCCCGATCACTCCGGCCTTGCTGGTCGCGTAGTTGGTCTGTCCGCGGTTGCCGCCGATCCCCGCGATCGACGCGACAGCGATCAGCCGGCCGCCGTCGGGGAGCAGGTCGCGGTCCAGCAGTACGTCGTTGATCCGCTCCTGGCTGGACAGGTTGACGTCGAGCACGCTGTCCCACCGGCCCGGGTCCATCCGGCCCAGGGTCTTGTCCCGGGTGATCCCCGCGTTGTGCACCACCACGTCGACCCGTCCGTGCCGGCCGGCGAGGTGGTCGGCGAGCCGGTTCGCCGCGTCGGGCGCGGTGAGGTCGAGCTGCACCGCCGTACCCCCGATCTCGTTGGCCACCCCGGCCAGTGCCGCACCGGCCGCGGGTACATCGAGCGCGACCACCCGGGCACCGTCTCGGGCCAGCACCCGGGCGATCGCCGCGCCGATCCCCTGCGCCGCGCCGGTGACCAGCGCGATCCGTCCGTCGAGGGGCCGGTCCCAGTCCGCCGGACGGGCATCTGCCGGTGCCGGGCCGACCCGGACGACCTGGCCGGACACGTACGCCGAGCGCCCGGAGAGCAGGAACCGCAAAGTGGACTCCAGGCCGGTCAGCGCGGGCGGGCCGGCGGCCTGCGCGGCCGGGTCGACGTAGACCAGCTGGGCGGTGCTGCCCCGGCCGAACTCCTTGCCGACGCTGCGGGTGAACCCTTCCAACGCCCGCTGTGCGGTGGCCGCCCGTGGCGACGGGCAGGCCTCGGGAGCGGTGCCGAGGACGACGACCCGCCCGCAGCGGGCCAATCCTCGGGCGACCGGGTGGAAGAAGTCGTACAGGGCGCGTAGTCCGGTGGTGTCGCCGATACCGGTGGCGTCGAAGACCAGCCCGGCCAGGGGCGGGGACGAGCCGGAGCCTTTCTCGGCGGCCGGCTCCTGGGCGGCTGGCTCTTGGCCGGCCGGCCGGTCGAGCACCTCGACACCGGCGTCGACCAGCAGGTGCCGGGTGGGTCCGGCGAGTTGCCCGCCCGGGGCGGCGCCGAGCAGCACCGGGCCGGACACCAACGGGTCGCCTGGGGCGTACCGGCGCAGTGGCGGCGGGTCGGGCAGGCCGAGCCGCCTGACCAGGGTGCGACCGGGACCGGAGTTGGCGAAGCTCGCGTACCTGTCACCCATGGGCGTATCCTACTCGCGAGTAGGGTGGCGGCAAGCCGAGGAGGGAACGCGTGGGCAGCATCCGCCGGGTCGTGATCGTCGGCGGCAACCGGATCCCGTTCGCCCGGGCCAACAGCCGGTACGCCGACGCGACCAACCAGGACATGTTGACCGCCGCCCTGGACGGCCTGATCGCCCGGTTCGGGCTGGCCGGCGAGCTGGTCGGTGAGGTGGCCGCCGGCGCGGTGCTCAAACACGCCCGGGACTTCAATCTCACCCGCGAGGTCGTGCTCGGCTCCACGCTCAACCCGCGCACCCCGGCGTACGACATCGGACAGGCCTGCGGCACTGGTCTGGAGGCCGCCATCCTGGTCGCCAACAAGATCGCCCTCGGACAGATCGAGGTAGGTATCGCCGGCGGTGTCGACAGCACCAGCGACGCGCCGCTCGCGGTGCACGACGAGATGCGCCGCACCCTGATCAAGGTCAGCGCGGCGCGTGGTCTCGGCGACCGGCTGAAGGCGGCCAGCCGGCTGCGCCCTGGCCAGGCCTTCAAGCCGGAGAGGCCGCGTAACGCCGAACCCCGTACCGGGCTGTCGATGGGCGAGCACGCGGCGATCACCGCCCGCCGGTTCGCGATCGACCGGCAGGCCCAGGACGAGCTGGCGCTCGCCTCGCACCTGCGCTTGGCCGCCGCGTACGAAAAGGGGTTCTTCGACGACCTGATGACCCCGTACCTCGGGCTGACCAGCGACCAGAACCTGCGGCCGGACGCGAGCCTGGAGAAACTGGCCCGGCTGCGGCCGGTGTTCGGCACCGGAGGGCCCGACGCCGATCAGGCCACCCTGACCGCCGGCAACTCCTCTCCGCTCACCGACGGCGCGGCCGTCGTGCTGCTGGCGAGCGAGGAGTGGGCGGCCGCCCGTAACCTGCCGGTGCTCGCCCGTCTCGGCCTGTCTGAAGTGGCCGCCGTCGACTTCGTGCACGGTGACGACGGGCTGCTGATGGCTCCGGTGTACGCGGTGCCCCGGCTGCTTGCCCGGGCCGGGCTGACCCTGCAGGACTTCGACTTCTACGAGATCCACGAGGCGTTCGCCGCCCAGGTGCTGGCCACTCTGGCGGCCTGGGAATCGCCGGAGTTCTGCCGTGACCGGCTCGGTCTGGACACCCCGCTCGGTGCCGTCGACCGGGCCAAGCTCAACGTCAACGGCTCCTCGCTGGCTGCCGGGCACCCGTTCGCCGCGACCGGCGGCCGGATCGTCGCCACCCTGGCCAAGCTGCTCGCCGAGCGCGGCTCGGGCCGGGGACTGATCTCCATCTGCGCGGCCGGCGGTCAAGGCGTCACCGCTATCGTCGAACGCTGACCGACGTCCCACGCCTGCCGCCGCCCGCTCTGGGCCCGGCCGCCAGCCGCAGCGCGGCACCGAGCAGGACCGCCAGCAATCCACCGGCCGCCAGCGTGCCGACCGGTCGCCCCGTCGTCGGCAGCCCGCCGCCGGCGACATCCGCGTCCGGCGGTCCGCCGTCGTCGTCCGGCGATCCGGTACCACCGCTCAGATCCGGCGGCGCGTCGCCGACGTGGTAGCGAAAGGCCACCCGGTTGGAGGTGCCCGCCGGCGTGGTCACGGTGATCGTCGGGGTACCGGTCGCGCACGGCGGCGTACGGAAGCTGAGCGCGTTGCCGGCCGAACTGACCGGCACCGCACTGGCCGGGATCGTCTGGCCGCACACCGTCACACCGGTCCGCCCTGGCAGGAAGTTGGTGCCGGTCACCGTCGCCGTGGTGCCACCTGCCGTCGACCCGCGACCGGGGTCCACCGTATCGATCATCGGCGCGACACCGGCCAGGTAGCGGATGCCGCCGCCAGCGAGGTCGAACCCCACTCCGGTGGCCTGGGTCGCCCGTCGGGCCTCCCGTTGGGCGGCGGCCGGACCGATCGGGACCGATCCGACGATCGCGCCGGCAGCTACGGCGACGGCGACCATGATCATGTTGCGACGTGTGGTGGTGCGCACGCTTCCTCGTCTCGAAGTGCAGCATCGCCGCACCGACGACGGATGCGGTGATCCGGTCGGCGGGCGGAAATCAAGAGTGGACCGCTCGGTGAAACGCCGAGCCCGACAGGCTGAACGAGGAGAAATACCTGCAGTTACGCAATTACCTGACATAGGGCAAATATCTGCGTCAGGCGTGGCCGGTCCAGGGCCGAAACGAGACTGCGGCCGCACGCCGCACGCCGCTGGCGGCGGCGTCTCGGGCCGGGCCGCCGTGACAGACTGCGGTACGTGACGTCGCGCCCGCAGATCCCCAACGTGCTCGCCAGCCGCTACGCTTCGGCCGAACTCGCCGCCATCTGGTCGCCCGAGGAGAAGATCCGGATGGAGCGGCGGCTGTGGCTCGCCGTCCTGCGGGCCCAGCGGGACCTCGGCGTGGCGCTGCCCGACGGTGTGGTCGAGGCGTACGAGCAGGTCCTCGACCGCGTCGACCTGCCAGCGATCGCCGAACGGGAACGGGCCACCCGCCATGACGTCAAGGCCCGGATCGAGGAGTTCAGCGCCCTCGCCGGGCACCAGCACATCCACAAGGCAATGACGTCGCGAGATCTCACCGAGAACGTCGAGCAGGTGCAGATCCGCGCCTCGCTGGAAGTGATCCGCGACCGGGTGGTCGCTACCCTCGCTCGGCTGGCCACCCGCGCGGTCGAGCACAGCGATCTGGTGATCGCCGGGCGTTCGCACAACGTGGCCGCGCAGGCGACGACGCTGGGTAAGCGGTTCGCCTCGGCGGCCGAGGAACTGCTCATCGCGTACGAGCGGTTGGCCGACCTGATCGGCCGGTACCCGCTGCGCGGCATCAAAGGCCCGGTCGGCACCGCCGCGGACCAGCTCGACCTGTTCGACGGCGACGCCGGCAAGGTCGCCGAGCTGGAGCGCCGGGTCGCCGCCCACCTCGGTTTCCAGCGGGTGCTCGACAGCGTCGGGCAGGTCTATCCCCGCTCGCTGGACCTGGACGTGCTCTCCGCGCTCGCCCAGGTGGCGGCGGCGCCGTCGTCGCTGGCCACCACGATCCGGCTGATGGTCGGCCAGGAGCTGGTCACCGAGGGATTCCGGCCCGGTCAGGTCGGTTCGAGCGCGATGCCGCACAAGATGAACACCCGGTCCAGCGAACGGGTGAACGGGCTGGCCGTGGTGATCCGCGGCTACCTGTCGATGGTCGGTGAGCTGGCCGGCGACCAGTGGAACGAGGGCGACGTCTCCTGCTCGGTGGTGCGCCGGGTGGCGCTGCCGGACGCGTTCTTCGCCGCCGACGGGCTGTTCCAGACGTTCCTGACCGTGCTGGACGAGTTCGGTGCCTATCCTGCCGTGATCGCCCGGGAGCTGGACCGTTACCTGCCGTTCCTGGCGACCACCCGGGTGCTGGTGGCGGCCGTGCGGGCCGGCGTTGGCCGGGAGACCGCGCACGAGGTGATCAAGGAACACGCGGTGGCGGTGGCGCTCGACATGCGCGAGAAGGGCACGGCCGACAACGACCTGTTCGACCGGCTCGCCGGCGACGAGCGGCTCGGTCTGAGCCGGGAGGAGATCGCGGCCGTGGCCGACGACCGGGCCGGGTTCGTCGGTGCCGCTCCGGCACAGGTGCAGGCGGTCGCCGACCGGGTCGCCGCGGTGGTCGCCGTACATCCGCAGGCCGCCACCTACCAGCCGCCCCCGATCCTCTGACCCCCGCCACCCGAGCGCGATCTCGGACTTGTCGAGGTGCGTAACGGACAATTCTTCGCGATAAGCCCAAGATCGCCGGGGCCGTGGCGGGGCTGGCTGGGCGGGAGCTGTGGCGGGGCGGTCACTTGCTGCCGGAGCCGGCCGAGCCGCCGGTTTCGTTGCCGGCGCTCGCGTCGGCGTGGCTCGCCTCGACCTTCGACTGCTTGGTGTCGTCCCCCGCGTCCGGCCGGATCTGCAACACCACCGCGGCGGTGCCGTACGCGCACAGTTCCATGTGCGTGCTGCCGACCTGGCGGGTGTCGAACCGCATTCCGATCACCGCGTTGGCGCCCTTCTTCTTGGCCGCCTCGCCGAGCTTGCCGATGATCTCGGTCCGGTACTTGGTGAGACTCGCTGGGCCTTCCGGGTCGGACTTGCCGCCCCGCAGCGCCTTGACGCCCTCCTTGAAGGGGTTGATCGACCGGACGACCGACGTCACCACCTCGCCGAGCACGGCTTTGATCTCGTAACCGGGAAGATCATTTGTCGTCACGACCAGCACGCAGTCGATGCTAGGGGCGGGAACTAACCAGATTACGGGCATTCGCCCGCCCTGCACCATCTGCCAAACGGAGCGGCGCGGACTCCGCGTGCGATCGCGGAGTCCGCGCCATCTACCGGTCAGACGCCGGCGATCGACTGGATCCAGGCGCGGTTGTACGCCACGCTGCCGTAGTTCTGGATGGTGGTCCCGTTGGCGGTGGACGCCACGCCGACCTGCTGGCCGTTGTAGAACTCCGGACCGCCGGAGTCGCCCCGCCACGCGTTGCCGTCGATCCGGGTGCTGCGGATGGCCCGGCCGCCGTACGCGTCGGTGACGCTGGTGCTGGTCACCCGGACCGAGGCCACCTTCAGCTGGGTCGAGGCGGAGCAGCCGCTGTAGCAGGTCATGCCCCAGCCGTAGATGGTGTTGGTCGAGCCGACCGGCGGGTAGCTGCTGGACAGGCTGACGTACGTCGTGCTGATCGAGCTGCTGAAGTAGAGCAGCGCGAGGTCGTAACGCGCGTACGCGGAGCTGACCGTGCGGGTCACGCCACCGGAGGACCGGTAGACACTGCCGACCCGTACCGACATCGTGCCGCTCACGCAGTGCCGTGCGGTCAACACCCAGTTCGGAGCGATGATCGTGCCGGAGCAGGTGAACGACCCGTTGCTGAACACGGCTGCGGCCCACGGGGCCGAGGAGACGGTGCCGCCGCCGATGATTTCCTCCGGGGCGGCGGCTGCGGCGGTGGGTGTGGCCAGCAGACCCACGAGGGTGGTGGCTACCGCGGCCATGGCCAGGCGAATGCGCATGGGGGTGGGGCTCCTTCCGAGGGGCGACCCGGGGTAGGGGTCGGTGAACCGCCACCGGAAGGGGTATCCGGTGCGCGGAGTGTCACAGCAGATGTCCGTTCGGTGACATCGGCTGGTTGAGAAGTGACGGTAAGGGCTTACCTGCCTATCTACAAGAATCAAATAGAGGTCATACGATGCCGTGATGTCCTGGGCCGTGGCGGCGGGTGCGGAAGGCGTTGATCTTTCGGCTGTGTATCCACGGCAATGGGTCAGGCCCGTTACCGGATCGTGGCTGATTTGTTGCCCGATCACCGGTTCGGCTCGTGGACCACGGTGCGTCGTACCCGGTGCCACCAGGTAGGCTGAGCCGTGCGCGGCCCGTTCGTGGCCGGCACCCCAACGCGTACACGGTCAGGAGTGCCACGTGGCTCGCGTCGTTGTCGACGTCATGCTCAAGCCGGAAATTCTCGATCCACAGGGCCAGGCGGTGGTCAATGCGCTGCCCCGACTCGGGGTCAGTGACGTGTCGTCGGTGCGGATCGGCCGGCGGATCGAGATCGAGTTCAGCGGCGAGGCCGACCTGGACCGGGCCCGCGAGATCGCGGACAAGATACTCGCCAATCCGGTGATCGAGGACTACTCCGTGCATGTCAGTGAGCAGTCCGAAGCGACGGACGATCCGGCATGAGTGCCCGCATCGGGGTGGTGACCTTTCCCGGCTCGCTGGACGACGGCGACGCCGCACGGGCCATCCGGTTGGCCGGCGGCGAGGCGGTCCGGCTCTGGCACGGTGACGCCGAGCTGCACGGCGTGGACGCGGTGGTGCTACCGGGCGGATTCTCGTACGGCGATTATCTCCGTTGCGGGGCTATTGCCCGGTTTGCCCCTGTAATGGAGGCGATCGTCCCAGCGGCACATGCCGGCCTGCCGGTACTCGGCATCTGCAACGGCTTCCAGATCCTGTGCGAGGCGCACCTGCTGCCCGGCGCGCTCACCCGCAACCAGCATCTGCACTTTCGCAACCGGGACCAACTCGTCAGGATCGAGACCACCGGCACCGCGTTCACCAACACCTATTCGATCAAGCAAGAGGTGCTCATTCCGCTCAAGAGCGGCGAAGGCTGCTACGTGGCGGACGAACGCACCCTCGACGAGCTGGCGGCGACCGGTCGGGTGGTGGCCCGCTACGTCGGCGGCAACCCCAACGGCTCGCTGCGCGACATCGCCGGTGTCGCCAACGCCGCCGGCAACGTCGTCGGGCTGATGCCGCACCCGGAACACGCTGTCGAGGAGTTGACCGGGCCGTCCCGCGACGGCCTGGGCTTCTTCACCTCCGTCCTCAAGTACCTTGCGGGAGTTCCGGCATGACCACCAGATCGCAGACGGCGGCCCAATCGGGCGCGGTCGCGAACACCGGCGCGACCGCGAAGACAGGCGCGGCCACGAACATGGGTGCGGTCGCCAAGACCGGTGGGTCCCGCGACGCAGCCGAGCACCTGGTGCCGATCGAGCAGTACGTCAGCACGCCGGACACCGTCGATCGGGCCGCCGGCACCGGGGACGAACTGCAGCCCTACCCGGAGCTCGGGCTCCGCGACGACGAGTACGAGCGAATCCGGCACATCCTCGGTCGCCGGCCCACCCAGTCCGAACTCGCCATGTACTCGATCATGTGGAGCGAGCACTGCTCCTACAAGTCGAGCAAGGTGCACCTGCGTCAGTTCAGCGAGAAAGCGCCGGCCAGCGAGCTGATGCTGGCCGGAATCGGGGAGAACGCCGGGGTCGTGCGGGTGTCGGACACCCTCGCCGTCACCTTCAAGGTCGAGTCGCACAACCATCCCAGCTTCGTCGAGCCGTACCAGGGCGCGGCGACCGGGGTCGGCGGCATCGTCCGCGACATCCTGGCGATGGGTGCCCGCCCGGTCGCGGTGATGGACCCGCTGCGCTTCGGTGCTGCCGACCACCCGGACACCGCCCGGGTGCTGCCCGGCGTCGTCGCCGGAGTCGGCGGCTACGGCAACTGCCTCGGCCTGCCCAACATCGGCGGCGAAGTCGTCTTCGACCCCTGCTACCAGGGCAACCCGCTGGTCAACGCGCTCTGTCTCGGGGTGCTTCCGGTCGACCGGCTGCAGAACAAGGCGGCCGCCGGTGCCGGCAACGTCGTCGTGTTGCTCGGCGCCAAGACCGGCCGCGACGGCATCGGCGGGGTGTCGGTGCTGGCCAGCGCCACCTTCGACGACGCCAGCCAGCAGCGGCGCCCGTCGGTGCAGGTCGGCGATCCGTTCACCGAGAAGCTGCTCATCGAATCGTGCCTGGAGTTGTACCAGGCGGGCCTGGTGGTCGGCATCCAGGACCTCGGCGGCGCCGGCCTGACCTGCGCCCTCACCGAGACCGCCGCCGCCGCCGGCACCGGCATGCGGGTCTGGCTGGAACGGGTGCCGCTGCGTGAGCCGTCGATGGAGCCACACGAGATCCTGGCCAGCGAGTCGCAGGAGCGGATGCTGCTCATCGTCGAGCCGGCCAAGCTCGACGCGGTACTCGCGATCGCCGACAAATGGGGCGTCCTCGCCACCGCGATCGGGGAAGTGACTCCGGCCCTGCCGGACGGACAGCCCGGCCGGCTGGTGATCAGCTGGCGCGACCACGTCGTGGTCGACGTACCGCCCGGGTCGCTGGCCGACGACGGACCGATCTACGCCCGCCCGATGCGTGAGCCGGCCGACCTGATCCTGCTGCAGGCGGACCGGGCCGAGACGCTGCCCCGGCCGGGCACACCGGACGAGCTGCGGGAAACCCTGCTACGCATGGTCGCCTCACCCAATCTGTGCGACCGGACCTGGGTGACCGAGCAGTACGACCGGTACGTGCTGGGCAACACCGTGCTCGCCCAGCCCGAGGATGCCGGGGTGATCCGGATCGACGAGCGGACCGGGCTCGGCGTCGCGCTGTCGGTCGACGGCAACGGCCGGTTCGCCCGGCTGCACCCGTACCACGGGGCGAAGCTCGCCCTCGCCGAGTCCTACCGCAACGTCGCGGTCACCGGCGCCCGCCCGGTGGCGGTCACCAACTGCCTCAACTTCGGTTCGCCCGAAGATCCAAGCGTCATGTGGCAGTTCGCCGAGGCGGTCCGCGGCCTCGCCGACGGCTGCGCCGAGCTGGGTATCCCGGTGACCGGCGGCAACGTCAGCTTCTACAACCAGACCGGGGCCGCCGCCATCCATCCCACTCCGGTGGTCGGCGTGCTCGGCGTGCTCGACGACGTCGCGCAACGCATCCCGATGGGGTTCCTGCCACCGGTGCACCCCGACGGTGACCTGATCATGCTGCTCGGCGAGACACACCTTGAACTGTCCGGCTCCGAATGGGCCTGGGTCACCCACCAGCACCTCGGCGGTACGCCACCAAAAGTCGATCTGGACCGGGAACGGACACTCGCCACGGTGCTCGCCGAGGCCGCCCGGGTCGGTCACATCAGCTCGGCACACGATCTTTCCGACGGCGGGTTGGCCCAGACCATCGTGGAGGCGTGCCTGCGCCGCGGGATCGGGGCGCGGATCGCGCTACCGCCGGAGTTCACCGACGGGTCGATGCCGTTCGTGTTCCTGTTCAGCGAGTCGGCGGGGCGGGCCGTGGTCGCGGTGCCGCGGGGCCGGGAGAAGGCGTTCACCGCGCTCTGCGTCGAGCACGGACTGCCGTGGACGATGATCGGCGTAACCGATCCAGGCGCGCGGTTGCTGGAGATCCGCGGCCAGTTCACCGTCGGGCTGGACGAGTTGCGGGAGGCGTACTCCGGCACGTTGCCGGCGCTGTTCAGCGGCGTCGGCCCGCGGCCGGTGCCGGCCGAGCCGAACGACCCGGATGCCACCGGGCCGGCGCCCGCCGCCGACTCGGTCGCCGTGGACGTGCCGACCGGCGAGGCGGCAGCGACCGTCGACGTCGATCCGGAAAGCGCCGAGGCCGAGGCGGTCACCGAGCCGGCCGAGCCTGCTGACCAGCCCAGCGAGGCTGCTGGCGAGCCCGCCGAGCCGGCGGACACGCCTGCTGCTGCGGCGGACGACACCGACAGCGCGCAGCCGGTGGATCGTCCGGCTACCAAAGGTTCTGACTGACGATACGGTGATGGGGCCGGGATCGACAGCTCCCGGCCCCATCCACCATATTGGCCGCACCGCTGAGCGGTGCCGCGTCTGCGTCAGTCGTCGAGCCAGTCCAGGGAACGCCGTTCTCCACCGCGTCCGGACGGTGGGGCGGATCCGTGCCGCGGCTGGTCGCCGGCCGGCGGCTGTTCTCCGTACTGCTGTTCTCCGTACTGCTGTTCGCCGCCGTAGCCGGAACCACCATAGGCAGGCTGGCCGTACGGCTGGTCGTAGCCGCCGCGCTGATCCGGGACCCGGCCTGCGTAGCCGCCGTCACCGGGCGGCGGATAGCTGTCCCGCTGGTCGTGCTGGTCGTAGCCGGTGCCGGCTGGTGGCCCGTATCCCTGCGGTCCGGGCTGACCGCCGTACCCGGGCCCGTAGCCCTGAGCCGACCCACCCTGGCTAGACCCGTAGTCGCCTCCACCGCGATCGGCACCGTAACCGCCGGACTGGTACCCGCCACCTGGGGCTGGCGCGCGACTGTCGCCGTAGCCGCCGCTCGCGCCACCGTAGCCGCCGCCACTGTCCGAACCGTAAGCCGAGCCGCCCGGGTATCCGACCCGTGGTGGCTCGGGGCCGCGCGGAGGCGGTGGCGGGTCACCACGGTTGGGCTCGACGCCGCCGTACGCCGACGAGCCGTACGACGATCCACCCCCGCCGTAACTGTCCGGTGCGTAGCGGCCGGTCGGCTCGTCGTAGCGCTCACCGCCGTAGCCTCCGGCCGGATTGTCGCCGCCGTAGCCGCTGCCGCCGTAACCGCCGGCGGAGTAGCCTCCGCCCGCGCCGGGGTCGTTGCCGTAGCCCCGTCCCCGGTAGCTGCCCGGGTCCTCGGCCGGCGTCCGCCCGGACGGCGCGCCGTACTGGCCCGGCACGGAAGCGTTGCCGTAGCCGCCCGGTCCGCCTGACGAAGGTGCGTTGCCGTAGCCGCTACCCGAGGACGGCGCGTTGCCGTAGCCACTACCTGAAGACGGCGCGTTGCCATAGCCGCTACCCGAGGACGGCGCGTTGCCGTAGCCGCCCGGTCCGCCCGAGGATGGCGCCGCCGCACCGTAGGGCCCGCCGGACGATGGGTCGCCGCCGTAGGCGCCGGACCGGGGTACTCCGGCAGGGTTGCCGTAGCCGCTGCCGTAGGTTGGCTGCTGGGGCGGTGGCCCGCCCCAGCCGGGCGGCTGCTCGCCATGGCGGGAGGGCTGAGTACCGGCGGCCGGGCCTTGGCCGGGCGGAGCACCGTACGGGTCGCCGAAGCCATCCTTGATCGGCGCCATGTTGTGCAGCATCGTCGGCGCGTCCGACAGACCGGGACGGGTGATCATCGTCGCGTCGGAGACGGGGCCCTCCGGCATGGCGACCCGGGTCGCGTCGTCCTCGGGACCGTGGTAGATGCCACGGCTGCCCGGTGCTGCCGCACGACCGCCACCGCCACCACCGTCGTCGCCGGCCGATTCCGGGTCGTCTTCGACGTCATTGTCCTTACGGCGGACCAGCAGCAGCACGATAGCGCCGACGCCGAGGGCGACCAACAGGCCACCCATGATGATCAGGAGCCAGGAGCCCATGCCGCCACCCGAGCTCTCGTTCGCGAGGTTCTGCGTGTCGACCGGGGCCGAGGGAATGGCGACTTCCCCGCCGGTCGGGGTCGGTTCGGCGGATGCCTCTGTGGTGGGCGACGGGGTCGGTGACGGGGTCGGCTCGACGTTGGACTTCAACGTGATCCTGTCGACCGTGATCGACTGCCCGGCCGCCGCGGTGATCCGTTTCGGCTCGCTGCGGTCATAGCCTTCGGCCACGGCCGCGATCCTGATGTCGCCAGGGGCGATCGGACGGTCCGTGGACGAGGTGAACCGGTAGTTGCCGCTGGCGTTGGTGGTGGTGTCGTAGTTGTTGTTCTGCGAGTCGCTCATCGCGACGACGGCGCCTTCGATCGGCTCGCCGGTCGACACGTCGGTGACCTTGCCGGCCACCTCCTTGACCCGTGGCGCCTCCTGCGGCCCCTTGACGGTGATGTCCCGTTGCGCGTTGCCGGTCTCGCCGCCTACCTCGGCCCGAATCTCGACACGGCCGTTGCGAGTCTGGTTGGTGCCGACCTCGCCGGCCACCAGCCGGACCGAGTAAGTCTTGCTCTGCTGCAACTCGATGGTGTCGGTGAAGTCGCAGGAGCCTTCGCACCGCAGCTCACCGATGCTGGTGGTAACCCGAATGTTGACCGAGGTCTCGCCGCCCTCCTCTTCGGAGTTGGCGTTGCGTACCTCGAATTCGAGGGTGGCCTGCTGACCGGAGTTGAGGGTGCCGCTGGACAAGCTGCGGATGGTTACCTGAGGAGGAACGGCTGAGGCCGGACCGGCGGGGAGGCCGAACAGTGTGACGGCAGCCAGTGCTGCGACAACACCGGCCCGCGATAGCCAGGCTCGTCGGTGTGTTGTCACGTCCACCGCCTTCCGGTTTGATCCATCCCCGCGCCGGATATCGGGCGGGGCCACCCGTGACGAGTACACCGTCGGCAACTATGCCTTGCCGGGACGGATCGGCGCGACCCAGGGCCGGGAGGAAGCCGCGTCAGCGTAGGTCGTATCGTCCTTATGTGTCCTCTAAGCACGATAAGTCCGCCGCCGTTGTCGCGGTCTTGGATGCGTTGGCGGCCGGTGCTCCTCCGCCGAACACCGAGTTGCGGGACGCGGTCCGGGCACTGCTCGCGGGCTTGGCCGGGCGGGCGCCAGGCCGATCGGTGGAGGTGCGTGTCCCACCTTACGGTGCAATTCAGTGTGTAGCCGGGCCGCGACACACCAGAGGTACGCCACCGAACGTCGTGGAGACGGATCCGGTCACCTGGGTGCTGCTGGCAACCGGACAAATCGGATGGGGTACTGCACAACAGAACGGGCGGATCACCGCGAGCGGCCCCCGGTCCGACTTGTCGCCGTACCTGCCTGTCTGGGATGTCTGACCTGCCGGACAGCGACAACCAGGCAGCGCGGCGGCGTGCCGGAGACCGGGTGGACGGCCCGACTGGCGACGCCGACCGGGTGGTGTCGGGCCAAAAGGAGCACTCTGGGCCAACTGGAACCTCGCGTACACTGATCCGCGACGGGTAGTCCTTGCAGACCAGGCATACCAGTACGAGGGAGCGGCAGGTGCCTCGAGGCGACGGCCGGTTGACTCACGACCTTGATCCCCAACGACCCGGTCCGCAGGACGCGTGTGGCGTGTTCGGTGTGTGGGCACCGGGCGAAGAGGTCGCCAAGCTCAGCTACTTCGGTCTCTACGCGTTGCAGCACCGCGGCCAGGAGGCCGCGGGGATCGCCGTCAGCGACGGCTCCGGTGTGGTGGTCTACAAGGACATGGGCCTGGTGGCGCAGGTGTTCGACGAGCCCACGCTGGCCAGCCTGCGCGGGCATCTGGCCATCGGCCATGCGCGGTATTCCACGACAGGCGGCTCCACCTGGGAGAACGCTCAGCCGACGATCCGCGCCAACAACGCCGGCACCACGATCGCGCTGGCCCACAACGGTAACCTGGTCAACACCGCTCAGCTGGCCCGCGAGGCGGCCGAACGCGGCATGCCAGCGGACGGCTCGACCTCGGACACCGCCCTGGTGACCAGCCTGCTGGCCAGCCGTCCGGACCTGTCGGTCGAGGCCGCCGCGCTGGAGGTGCTGCCGACGTTGCGGGGCGCGTTCAGCTTCGTCTTCATGGACGAGACCACCCTGTACGCCGCCCGCGACCCGCACGGTGTCCGGCCGCTGGTGCTGGGCCGGCTGGAACGCGGCTGGGTGGTGGCGAGCGAGACGGCCGCGCTGGACATCGTCGGCGCCACCGTGGTGCGCGAGGTGGAGCCCGGCGAGTTGATCGCGATCGACGAGCACGGCCTGCGTTCGGCCCGGTTCGCACCACCGGATCCCAAGGGCTGCTTGTTCGAGTACGTCTACATCGCCCGCCCGGACACCACGATCGCCGGTCGCAACGTGCACGCGGCCCGGGTGCAGATCGGGCGCAGGCTGGCCCGTGAGCACCCGGTGGAGGCGGATCTGGTGATCCCGGTGCCGGAGTCGGGTACCCCGGCGGCGATCGGCTACGCCGCGGAGTCCGGCATCACCTACGGCGCCGGCCTGATGAAGAACTCGTACGTGGGGCGCACCTTCATCCAACCGTCGCAGACCCTGCGCCAACTCGGCATCCGGCTCAAGCTCAATCCGCTGCGCGAGAACGTACGCGGCAAACGCCTGGTCGTCGTCGACGACTCGATCGTGCGCGGCAACACCCAGCGGGCCATCGTCCGGATGCTGCGCGAGGCCGGCGCGCTGGAGGTGCACGTACGCATCTCGTCGCCACCGGTGAGCTGGCCGTGCTTCTACGGCATCGACTTCGCTACCCGGGCCGAACTACTGGCTAACGGTCTGGATACGGAGGGTATCCGTCGTTCGATCGGTGCGGATACCCTGGGTTACGTGTCGCTTGCCGGGTTGATAGCCGCAACCGAGCAGCCGAAGACACGATTGTGTCGAGCGTGTTTCGATGGGGAGTACCCGATCGAGTTGCCAGCCGGCAACCTGATTGGTAAGCACGTGCTCGAAGGTGTGGACCGCCGGGTCGCTGGCGGGGTCGGCCATCTGGGGGACACCGCAGAGCAGGACTACCACCAAGCCGGGGTCGACCGTTCCGGCCCGGGTGTTCAACCGGTCGCTGCCAGCACCGGCGGCGTTGACGCCCTGCACCGCCAGTAGCACCGATCGGACCGGCCACGCTAGTCCCGGTCGGCAGCCCGAGTCGAGCGATCCTCGACAGCTACCCGACGCGGCCCCGGCCGCGAGAAGCACAAAGGGGAGAACCGTGACGCACGTGACTGAGCGCGGCAGCGCGGATGTCGGCCCGACTGCCGACGGTTCCGGCGCCCGGACGGTCAACCGGCAGCCGTGGACGGCCGGTTCCGGCCGAGGACCCCGCAAACGTACGGTGACGTACTCCGACGCGGGTGTATCGATCCATGCCGGTGAACGCGCCGTGGAGCTGCTCAAGTCGAAGGTGCGCAAGACGACCCGCCCTGAAGTGATGGGCGACATCGGCGGGTTCGCCGGATTGTTCCGGCTCGACGTCCAGAAGTACCAGCGTCCGATCCTGGCCTCCTCGACCGACGGGGTGGGCACCAAGCTCGTCATCGCTCAGCAGATGGACATCCACGAAACGGTTGGCATCGATCTGGTCGCCATGGTCGTCGATGATCTGGTCGCCTGTGGCGCCGAGCCGCTGTTCCTGCTCGACTACATCGCCTGTGGCGAGGTGGTGCCGGACAAGGTCGCCGAGATCGGCGCCGGGATCTCCGACGGCTGCCGCTACGCCGGGTGTGCGCTGCTGGGCGGCGAGACCGCCGAGCATCCGGGTGTGCTGCGCCCTGACGAGTACGACGTCTCCGCCACCGGCGTCGGGGTGGTCGAGGAGAGCGAGATTCTTGGCCGGGACCGGGTCGAGGTCGGCGACGTGGTCATCGCCATGCGCTCCTCTGGCCTGCACTCCAACGGGTACTCACTGGTCCGCCACGTGCTGCTGGGTGCCGGGCGGATGCGGCTGGACACCGTCGTCGACGACTTCGGCCGGCAGCGGACGCTGGGTGAGGAGTTGCTCACCCCCACCAAGATCTACGCGCGGGACTGCCTGAAACTGATCGAGGAGTGCGAGGTGCGGGCACTCGCCCACGTGACCGGCGGTGGAATCCCCGGCAACCTGGTGCGGATCCTCCCGGAGAACGTCGACGCGCTGGTCAACCGGGCCACTTGGCGGCCGCAGCCGATTTTCGACCTGGTGCAGGCGAAGGGCCGGATAGAGGACGGCGAGATGGAGTCGACCTTCAACATGGGGGTCGGGATGTTCGCGATCGTCTCCGCGCAGGACGCCGATCGCGCGCTTGCGTGCCTGACCGGCCGGGGCATCGAAGCCTGGCAGGCCGGCGACATCATCGAGGGCACCGGCACCGTACAGATGGTCGGTCACCACACTCGGGGCTGATCGCTGCGGCGATCGGCGTGTGCGCTGTGTGACATGCCTCATATCAAATGCCGGCTGGGGCCGGCGTCGCCCGAGAGCGCTTCACCGTGGCATCTTTCCCAACCTAGCCTGAGATGACATCCGGACAGGCAGGAGGAGGGAGGATGACCAGGGACGAAACCCGGCAGGACCGGTCCGCTGCGGCTGCACCGGCTCCGCTGGGGATGCGTGGGGTGGCCAGGATGCCCACGTACGTGGTGATGCAACCCACCACGCTGTGCAACCTTGACTGCAGCTACTGCTACCTGCCGATGCGGGCCGCGAACCAGCGGATGCCGCTCGCCGTCGCCACGGCGGTGGCTGACGCGGTCAACGGATGGGCGGCCCAGCGTCGGTTCTCGGTGGTCTGGCACGGCGGTGAGCCGCTCGCCGCCGGACAGGACCATTTGGCCGCCCTGCTGACCCCGTTCGATCCCGGGGTCGAGCATCATGTGCAGACCAACGCGACGCTGATCGACGACACCTGGTGTGACTTCTTCCGCCAGCACCAGATGCGGGTCAGCGTCAGTGTCGACGGTCCCGCGCCACGTAACGACGAGCGGCGTGCTCGCGGAGGGCGGCCGGCATACGACCAGATCATGCGTGGTATCGAGGCGCTGCGCCGACACCGGATCACCTTCTCGGCCCTGTGCGTGGTCAGCGACCCACGTCCCGGTCTGGCGACCGAGTTGTACGACTTCTTCCTGGATCTCGGGTGTGACGTACTTGGCATCAACATCGAGGAAACCGAGGGCGTGAATCTGCGGTCCAACAGATGGTCGGCCCAGGCGGTCTCCGGGTTCTGGGCGGAGCTGGTCGGTGCCTGGCGGCGGGCGCCGCGCATCCATCTGCGGGAGGTCGAGTGGTCACTGCGGTACACGGCGGCGGTTCTGGACGGCACCGCCGACCTGGTGCTCCCACGCCATCTCGACCCGATCCCGACGGTCGGGCACGACGGCTCGGTGGTGCTGCTCTCGCCGGAACTCGCCGGGTTCTCCGACCCCCGGTACGGAGATTTCAGCAGTGGGAACGTGCTCGATACCGGATTGGCCGAGATCCTCGCTGCGCCCCAACGGGCCAGTTGGATCACCGAGTTCCTGGCCGGCGTGGAGGCATGCCGCGACAGTTGCCCGTACTTCCGGTTCTGTGGGGGTGGCCATGCTGCGAACCGCTACTTCGAACACGGGCGTTTTGACGGTACGGAGACCAACCACTGCCGTAACAGCAAGATCAGCCTACTGGAGGGAGTGTTGGCCCATGCCCGAGATCAGCAGCGGTCTGCAGCCTGAACGGGTCAGCGAGCATGACACCGGAGCATCGGGACCGCCCACGGCAGTACGGGACCTGGACGGAGCGGATCCGGTCGCGGATCGCGTCCACGCCGCCCGGCAAGGACTGGCGCTCCTGTTGGCCGAGGCGGAGCTGGCCCGCCGGCAACGCGACGAGGCGGCCGGCACCGACAGCGCGGTGTGTGCCTGGAACCACTTCGAGAACATCCCGACGTTCTACAACTGGAACAACCGACCACGCTGACGCCTACCCACGACAGAGCTCGCGGTAGCGCGCGTTGAAAGATCCGGTGGTGCGCCTCCACCATGGGAGCCGCGCACCACCGGATAGCGGTGTTCCGACGCGCGTCAGACGTACCGGGCCGGAGTCCTCGTCGACATGAATCAGCACGCGGTCGCTTCCGCGTGCTTCTCTCCAGCCGGACCCTCAGCGGGGCGAGGAGGACGTCCAGTTGCCCCGGTCGTCGTCGGCTTTGTCGTCCTCGTCATCGTCGTCGAGGTACGGATCGTACTCGTCGTCGAAATCACGGTCCGACTTGCCGCTGCCGGCGAGCTCTCGCTGCAAGGCGGCGAGGTCGGTGTTCGGGGAGTGATATTTCAGCTCCCTGGCCACCTTTGTCTGCTTGGCCTTAGCACGGCCGCGCCCCATGGCTCGACCCCCTCGCACAGAATTCGGGGCAGCCCGAAGGCGGGCCCCGATGACGTCAGGCATCTCTCGTGGCTCTTACGGTACATGGGTAGACCCAGGTTCGGCACCTCGGGTTGCATCGGGTCGTCCCCGCGAGTCATCGATTACCTGTCAGCAGCGAGCCGATGGTGGGGTAAGGAGCCCATACCCCGCCGCTCGTGACCCGGCGCCGTCGATTCGGTCACCGTAGGTGGATCGTGCGTAACCGGCCGATCTCGGCCATCCGACGTTCGGCCAGCCGGTCGGCCGCGACCGCCGGCGGCACCCCTTCCTCTTCAGCGGCGCGCAGGATCTGCCCGGTCGTGTCGAAGATGCCGGTGGTGCGTGCCTTGGCCCGCTCGAAGTCGAACCCGTACCGACCGGTGGCCGACGGGGTGGTGGCACCGGTGGCCTCGTCCGCCACCTGGATCACCCCGCCAGCGTTGATCACGTAGTCCGGCACGTAGAGGATGCCCCGCTCGGCGAGCATCTTCTCGATGCCGGGATGGGCGAGCTGGTTGTTCGCGGCTCCGGCGACGACCGCCGCTCGCAGCACCGGCACCGTTTCGTCGTTCAACGTCCCGCCGAGCGCGCACGGTGCGTAGATGTCGAGATCACCACGGATCAGGGCATCGGTGTCGGTGACCAGATCGACCTGCGGGTAGCTGTGCCGGGCCCAGTCCACGGCGCGGTCGTCGACGTCGGTGGCCACCACCGACGCACCGTCGTCGATCAGGTGACCGGTCAGCTGCCGACCGACCTTGCCGAGACCGGCGATGCCGATCCGCCGGTCACGCAGGCTGGTGGTACCCCACCGGTGTTCCGCCGCCGCCCGCATCCCCTGGAAGACGCCCCAGGCGGTGAGGATCGACGAGTCGCCGGCCCCGCCGGCCTGCGGGCTGCGTCCGGTCGCGTAGCGGGTCTCCCGGGCCACGATGTCCATGTCGGGTACGTAGGTGCCGACGTCGCAGGCGGTGTAGTAACGCCCGCCGAGTGACTCGACGAACCGCCCGTACGCCCGCAGCAGTGCCTCTGTCTTGACCTGCTCGGGATCACCCCAGATGACCGCCTTGCCGCCGCCGAGGTCGAGTCCGGCGGTGGCGTTCTTGTAGGCCATGCCACGGGACAGTTCCAGCACGTCGCGCAGTGCGTCGGCTTCGGACGCGTACGGGTGGAACCGGGTGCCGCCGAGTGCGGGTCCCAGCGCGGTGGAATAGATGGCGATGATGGCCTTCAGCCCGGTCGGCTGGTCCTGGCAGAAAACGACCTGTTCGTGCCCGGCGGTGTCCGAGCCGCTGGTGGTGGCGAAGACGCCCATGTCTGCTCCTGAGGCGGTGTGGGGCACCCTCGTGAGGTGCGTCCGGTAGACCCGGGCCGGTGGGCCCGCGTGAATGAGCCTAGTATCGGCCGGTAGCGCCGGACGTTCTCCCTTGTCTCCGGGCGGGCCGTTTGCCCCTGCCAGAGGCAATGTCACGGGTTTTCGTGGGAGGATCGCGCCGTGCCGTCCCTCTTCGCTTCCTATCTGCGGGTCTACGAGCCGCTCGCCGCGTTCGACCGCGAGCGGCAGATCTACTGGCGCCGGTACGTCCGGGAAGGTCGTGCCGTCGGCCCCTTGGAGGGGCCGGGCCGACAGCGCACCGCGGTCATCGAGGCGTTGGGCGCCGGCTGGACCCGCCTGCCGGATCTGCCGGACGAAGCCTATGTCCTGGAGTCCGACGACACGCTGCTGGTCTGTCCGTGGAATCTGCGGGTGCGCGTGGCGGAAGCAGCGTTGAGCGCCCGGGACGGAGTGCCTTCGGTGCTCGCCGACGCCTTCGTCCCGCCGATTCTGGCCGGGCAGGCGCGGGCGGTGGTCGACGACTGGCGTAGCGGCGCACGGGTGCTGGAGCAGGGCGTGCCGCGGTTGCACGAGCAGGTCGCCACCTGGGGGGTGCCGCTGCGCTGGTTCGTCTTCGTGGACCTGGCCGAACGGGAGCTGGTCACCGCCGCGTCGCGGCGGGCGTTGCGCTACCGCACCGAGATTTCCAAGGCTCGGCGCCGGGCGTCGCGAGGTTTGTCCGTCCTACGTAAGTCGGTGGGCGATGCGCCGATCACCGAGGCGGTCGAGGAGAGCGCGCGGTGGCTGGAGGAGTTCCACCCACGCTCCGTAGTCGAACTCGACTACGGCGGGTTGGTGCGGCTGCTACCGGACGACTCGCTGACCGACGACGACTCGCCCGGATTGGTGGCAGCCGGGCTCGCCGCGTTGTCTCGGGGCGACGCCGACGACGCCGGCGAGGCGTACGAGAAGCTTGTCGCCCGCTGGCGCGCCGTGCAGTTGCTGGAACGCTGCAATTAGTAATCATGAATGGTATTGCATCGGGACAAAACGGGTCGTAAATACTGTGTCATCTGGCATGAATCCTGAAGAGAATTCGTAATCAGGCGTTCACGACCGGTGATCAAGAGTCCGATTAAGATATGTTCTGGTATAAAATAAGTACAAAAATCGGTCATTGCTCATCCGTCCATCCAAGGACGTTCGGCCGTTCGGCCCATGTCGGACATCGGGGACTAGCCGGACCATGGGAGACGCGTCGGCCGGCGGGACCCCGGCCGATGTCTATAGCACTGTGGAGGAGTGACTGATGGCATCGCGTACGCACGAACCAGAGCCGTTGCTCACACCGGCCGAGGTGGCGTCGATGTTCCGAGTCGACCCGAAAACCGTGACCCGGTGGGCGAAGGCCGGCAAGCTTAGCGCCATTCGGACGTTGGGCGGCCACCGCCGCTACCGGGAGTCGGAAGTACGTGCCCTGTTGCAGGGGCAGATTCCCCAGCAGCGCCAGGGTGATTGACAAGCCTCTCTCCAGATGGGCTGACATCGGCTACGCGTAAGGGCGGTGATCCCGGTCCGACCGGGATCACCGCCCTTTCCGATTCCACCCACCGCCAGCGGATCCAGCTGTGCCGGCGTCGGCCGCCGCCGGATCAGCTGGCCGGCGGGTGTCCGCCGTCGCCGTCGACAACCTCGTCCGGGGTGCCGTCCTCGTCGAGATCGACCATGGTGATGTCGACTCGGCCATCACCATCCGTATCGAACTGGTACATGTCGGCCTTGCCGTCACCGTCGGTGTCCACCACCCAGACGTCGGTCTGCCCGTCGTTGTTGGTGTCCGCCTTGAGTAGGTCGACGCGGTCGTCCCCCCGCGTTTCGACCGATTCCTGTGTTTCGCTCATCCCTGCCCCTCCATGCCTGGCGCACAACCGTGCGGATGTCGACAGTAGGGTCCCATCCGCCGGGCCGCGACCCGAGCCGGGCTCACCGCCCGGCGTCCGACCTCACCGTGCGGCGTACGGGTTGACCTCCGGGTTGAGGTAGGTCACCTGGTCCAGTACCCCGTCGTGGTCGCTGTCACGCATCACCTGGTCGGCCGCTCCGTCCCCGGTCACGTCGACCCGCACCTCGTCGGCCCGGCCGTCGAAGTCGGTGTCCCGGGTCCAGGTGTCCGCCCGACCATCGTGGTCGGTGTCGGCGACCACCTGGTCGATCAGGCCGTCGCCGTCGGTGTCGGTCGACGCGACGTCGAACCACCCGTCGCCATTGCTGTCCACGCTGATCTCGTCGACGGTGCCGTCACCGTCGAAGTCGCGCAGCATGCTGTCCAGCTGGCCATCACGATCGCCGTCGACGAAGGCGACCTCGGCGATCCCGTCACTGTCGGCGTCGTGCAGCACCGCGTCGGCCAGGCCGTCACCGTCGCGGTCGAGCACCACATCGGTGGAACCGTCGACGTTGTGCTGAACGACCGCATACGGGCCGCTGCCGTACGGTTCGTAGCCGGCGTCGTCGTGTCCCGGGTCGCCGTCGCTACCCAGACCCTCTTCGGCCGGGATGACTTCCTCGTCCAACCCCGGGTCGACGTACTCACTCATGTTGGCCTCTTTCGCGGATCGGTCCTGGCGGTGTCCGGGCAACCCGTCCTGCTCTCGTCGGGTTGCGACAGGAGCAACGGTACGCACCGGGGACCGTCGTGTGATCCCGAGAACGTGCCAGCGACCAGCACCGATCCGGCCGTGGGCGGCTACTCGTCGATCGGCAGCCCGGCGGTGGCCAGGGCCTTGATCACATCGGCGGATTCGCCGAATCCGATGATCAGGATCGCGTCCGCGCCGAACGTCTTGATCTCCTGGGCGCCGCTGGCGAAGTCGACCGGTGGCGCGTCCGCACCGGCCGGCGGCTCATAGGTGAGCAGCTTGATCCGGTCCGGCCCGATTCCGGCCCGGGACAGCTCCGACCGGACGTTTTCCTGCAGGCCTTCGCCGTAGGAGTCCTTACGGGCCACCACCGCGATCCGCTGCGGCCCGTCCCGCATGATCACATCAGCCAACGCCCGGCCCTGCAGCAGGTCCGACGGTGCGGTACGGAAGTACAGTCCGCTGTCGTCGATGCTGCTGAGCCCGGCATCGGTGTTGCACGGCGAGAAGAGGATCAGCCCGGCCCGCACCACGTCCGGCAGCACCTCCCGGGAGATCCCGGAGGCACCCGCACCGATGATCACATGGACGCCCTCTTCGACGTGCCGGGCGACCGTGTCGCGGGCCACGTCCGGGTTGGTGCCGTCGTCGCCGTCGAACCATTCCACCGGGTCGTCCAGCACCCCGCCGGCCTCGTTGATCTCCTCGACCGCCAATGCCGTACCGGCCGCCAGCGGCGGGTACGCCAGCGCCAGATCACCGGTACGGGGCAGCAGACCGCCGAGTTTCAGCGGCGCACCGGTGCGTCCGGAGCCGCCGCCCTGCGGTTTCGCCGGCGGCGGGGCGGCGGTCGTCGTGGTCGACTCGTCACCGGCCCCGACGAACTCGGTCTTGCCGCTGTTGATCTGCCCGTTCGCGCCGAAGTGCAAGGTCGCGTAGCTGGCCGTGGAGGGCTCTCCGGCGTCGGTGAAGCCGCCCCGTTTCAGCGACACGCCCCGGTACTCGATGTCTTCGCCGTCGCGGGCGAGTTCGAGGCAGAAGCTGACCGTGTCGCACTGCTCGCCTCCGGTCGTCACGCCGTTGATCTGCGCGGCGATGTCGGCCGGATCGGTGCTGCCGGCCAGCTGCGCGGCCAGCGCGCTGATGACCACCGCGTCGTACGCCTCGCCGGCGTACAGGAAGTCGTTGAGCTGCGGGTCGACGGTGCGCAGCCGGTCGACGAAGTCGTCGGACAGCGGGGTGAGCGGACTGGTTCCCTTCATGCCCGACAGCAGGCCGGCCTGCTCGGCGAACTCGGCCCCGAACGAGTTGCTCATGTTGCCGTCGGTGCCGTAGAGCCGGACGGCGGTGACCGCTGTCTCGTCGTCGGTGGTCGTCGAGCCGCCACAGCCGCCGACGGTGACCAGCAGGGTTGCGCAGATCGCCACAACGGCGCCGCGTGAGCCACGTGACACGAGCATGGGGACGTCCTCCATCGGCCGATGGTCCGCAGGGCACCTTAGCGTCTCAGCGGCTCAAACGCGACGTCGGTGGCCTGGTCAGCTTCGCTGTAGCGGCGGGTTTCACTGGCTGCTGCTTGACCGTGGCGCATACCCTTCCGCTCATGACCGAGCGACGCGATGGGTCCGCCGAGGCGTTCGACGACGCTGCGCAGATCCTGCGCTCCGCCCTGGCCGGCGACAACGAAAGCGTGGTGGGTGCCTTCGACGCCGTCGTCGATCGCAGTGGGGTCGCTGGTGCGTACGGCGTGGCCTGGTGCCTTGCCGCCGCCCTGGTCGGTGACGACGTGCCGGCGGGGGGATGGACCCTCGACTTCCCCGGCATCGACGAGGCCGGCTACGACACCCGCTGGGTGGCCAGGTTCGTCAGCGCCTACGCCAACTCGGACAACTCGACCGGGGAGGCGCTGTTCGGTGCCGCACTGGCCGACGGGCAGCTGCCGGAGTGCCTGCTCACCCTCACCGGATCGGCGGTGGCCACGCTGCGTCGGCGCCGCGCGGCATGAACGCGGCGTGCGTCCGCCGGTCGGCGCCCGGCCAGCTCGCGGCGCTGCTCGCTCACTTGCTCCAGTCGTGCTTCGCGGCACGGACCAGCTTGTCCTTGAGTTCGCGGGTGTGCCGCCGGGAAACCGGCAACTCGGTTCCGTCGATGACGACCACATAGCCGGAGTTGGCCAACCGCAACTCGGTGATCAACCGCAGTTGGACCAGGAAAGACCGGTGGATTCGGACGAACCCGGCATCCGCCCATCGTTCGCCGAGGGTCGCCAGTGGGACCCGAACCAGGTGCGACCCCTCGGCGGTGTGCAGCCGGGCGTAGTCGCCCTGCGCCTCCACCCAGCGCACCGCAGAGCGCGGCAGCATCCGGGTGGTACCGGCCAGCTCGACCGGGATCGCCGGATCCTCCTCGCTGTGGGCCGGGGCGGCCGGATGAGCCGGCACCACCCGGGCGGTCGACACGCGGCGTACGGATTCGGCGAGCCGTTCGGCCCGTACCGGCTTGCGTACGTAGTCGGTCACGCCGAGATCGAACGCGTCGACCGCCGCGTCGTCGTAGGCGGTGACGAAGACGATCGCGGGCGGGCGGGCGAAGCGTCGCAGCACCCGGGCCAGTTCCATGCCGTCCAGTCCGGGCATCCGGATGTCCAGGAAGACCACGTCGACGTCGGTGTCGCGCAGCACCCGCAGTGCCTCGGTCGCGTCGGCTGCGGTGTGCAGTCGGGCCACCCGGGGATCGGCGCGCAGCAGGTAGGCCAGTTCGTCCAGGGCGGGCGGTTCGTCGTCCACCGCGAGCACCCGCAGGAACGGGGTCACGACACCACCTCCCAGCGTCCGGTGGCGCCGGGCGCTACGTCGGGGTGGAACTTCGGCACCCGCATGCTCACCTTCGTACCCGCACCCACCGCGGTCTCCACCACCAGGCCGAACTGGTCGCCGAAGACCGACCGGAGCCGCTCATCGACGTTGGACAGGCCGACGTGTTGGCCGGCGTCGTCCACCGGATCGGCGCTGCGCCGCCCACGCCCGGCGTCGCCGGCTGTCGGCCGACCGGCTGTCGGCCCGGACGGCGCGCCGCCGGAGGCCCCGTCGACCAGGACGGCCGGATCCATGCCCACTCCGTCGTCCTCCACGGTGATGTGGCACTCCGTGCCGGCATCGCGGGCCTCGATGCTGACCGTACCGAGTCCGGGCTTGCGTGACAGCCCGTGCCGTACCGCGTTTTCCACCAGCGGTTGCAGGCAGAGGAAGGGCAGATGGACCGCGAGCACCTCCGGGGCGATCTGCAGCCGCACCTGTAGCCGTTCGCCGAACCGGGCCCGCTCGATGGTCAGATATCGATCGATGGAGCGCAGTTCCTCGGCGAGGGTGGTGAACTCACCGTGCGCCCGGAAGGAGTAGCGGGTGAACTCGGCGAACTCGAGAATCAGGTCCCGGGCCCGCTCCGGGTCGGTGCGGACGAACGACGCGATCGCGGTCAGCGCGTTGTAGATGAAATGTGGGCTGATCTGCGCCCGCAACGCGCGCACCTCGGCCCTGGCGAGCCGTTCGCGGGACGAATCCAGCTCGGCCAGGGCGAGCTGGTTGCCGGCCCAGCGGGCGGTCTCCAGAGTGGCCTGCACCAGGCCGGGCGCCGGATCGTCGTCCACCACGGCGATCAGTGCCACGCTGGCGTAGCCGTCCGGTCCGGTCAACGGCGCGACGACAGCACCGCGTACCAGGCAGTCCGGCCGGTCACAGGGCAGGTCGCGGGCGGTCAGCACCAGTGAGCGTTCGGCGTCGAGGGCCCGTCCGGTCGCGGCGGCGAACTGTTCGCCGTGGTGACTGCCCCGTCCGTCGTAGGCGAGGAGTTCGCCGTGGTCGGCCAGGGCCGCCCCGGGCGCGCCGACCAGCGTACGCAGGTGCCGGACCGCTCTCGCCGCACCAGCCGGATCGAGGCCGTTGCGCAGCGGCTCGGCGGCCAGTTCGGCGGTGTGCAGCACCTGGTAGGTGGCCCGCTGGGTGGCGGTGGCGATGCCCCGGCGGGCGCGTAGCCGGACGACCGCGTAGACCGCGGCGGCCAGGGCGGTCACCAGGGCCAGGACCGCGAGCGATGCGGATAGGTTTGCACCCACAGGCAGATCTTGTCCGGTCCCGGACGCACTGCCAAGCGGATGGCCGGCACCGGTCGGTCAACGGTCGGTCGCCGTCGGGCGAACGGTCGGTGTTCGCCGTCCGGGTCCTCAGTACGCGCAGAACCGATCCTCAGTACGCCCGGAACCGGTCCTCAGTACGCGCCCTTACGGGCCAGCACCACGCCGACGGTGCGCCAGAGAATGCTGAGGTCGTAGGTGAGCGACCAGTTGTCGACGTAGTAGAGGTCGAGCCGGACGGCCTCGTCCCAGGACAGGTCGGAGCGGCCGGAGACCTGCCACAGGCCGGTCATCCCGGGGCGGACCAGCAACCGCCGTCGGACGTCACCGAGGAAGTCGCCGTCGTCGGCGGGCAGCGGTCGCGGCCCGACCAGGGACATTTCACCCTTCAGTACGTTGATCAGCTGGGGTAGTTCGTCGATCGAGCTGGCCCGCAGGAACCGGCCGACCGGGAAGACCCGAGGATCGTTGCGGATCTTGAACAGCATCCCGTCGGTCTCGTTCTGGTCGACCAACGAAGCGAGCCGTTCCTCGGCGTCGACGTACATGGTCCGGAACTTCCAGACCCGGAACACCTTGCCCTCGTGCCCGACCCGGGACTGCCGGAAGAAGACCGGCCCAGCATCGGACAACCGGATCGCGATCGCCACCGCCAGGAACAACGGCGCCAGCGCGATCAGGCCCAGGCCGGCGGCGATCCGGTCGAGCAGGTTCTTGGCCAGCCAGCCCAGCCCGGACAGGGTGGGTTCCTCGACGTGTAGCAGGGGCAGACCCTCGATCGGGCGGATGTGCACCCGCGGGCCGGCGATGTCGGTCAACTGCGGGGCGACGACGAGATCGACGCCGCTGCCCTCCAGTTGCCAGGCCAGCCGACGCAGCTCACCCGGCTCGGAGCTGGCCGAGCCGCACACCGCGATGGTGTCCGCGCCGACCTCCCGGACCAGAGCGAGCACGTTGCGCCCGGCGTAGACCGGCACCGGGGTCTCGATGCCCCGGGCCGCCGCGTACCCGTCGGTGAGGTGGATGGCGATCGGGATCAGCCCGGCGGCCGGGCTACGGGTGACCACCGTGAACACTTCGAGGGTCTCCGGGAGGGTGCCGACCAGCACCATCCGGTGCGCGGCCTGCCCGATCTTGCGACGCAACAGGTGCAGCGCGTAGCGGGCGAGGAAGCGGAACAACAGAATGAACGCCATTGCACCGAGTAGTGCAGTGGCAACCGATAGTCGGGACAGGTCGGTCTTGGTGGCGAAGGCGAGGAACGACACGCTCGCGGCCACGGTCACCGCGCCCCGGATGACCCGCTTGAACTCGTCGGTACCCAACCCCAGATAGCGTCGGTCGTACGCACCGGTGCCCCAGAGCACCACCACCCAGCCCAGCGGCAGCAGCAGGTAGGTCACCGTGTGGAACCAGGTGGCGTCCACGTCGGCGTCCGAGAAGCCGGACGTCGCCTTCTCGAACAGGGAGATCGAGACGAAGCTGGCCAGCACCGCGGCGGCGAAGTCGCCGACGAGCAGGATCGCGGTGTACGGGCGGTGCCAGCGGGACGCACGACGGCTGGCCCTGGCCCAGGCCGACCGGGGTACGCCGTTGGTCGGCGGCGACGGTGCGGGTGGTTGGATCTCGAAGCTGTCGACGTGGCGCACCCTGTTGCTCCGGCTGGTGTTGGTTACCGGGCGCTGGAGGCTTGTCGTCACCTCACCCACGTCCTCCCGCGTGACACGTGCCGCCCACTCTCCGTGAAGGCTTGGCTCGCCCACCAGCAGAGTCTCCCACGGCACCCGTACACGGACGGTAACCCGAAAGACTCTACGCCTCCCGCCAAAACGGCGAGGGCCGGCAGATCCGGTGGTGTTGAAGCTTTGGGACCGGGCCACTATACCGATGGATCGTCATCGGGGAAGTCTCCGTAGTGGTGCAGAAAGTGGTTGCGCGGGACATTCGTCGCTCGATCGCCGATTTCGTCACCTAACGCACAAGCCGGGACAACCGTCGGTCAGCGAGTGGCCTGCCCCCGGTCTGGCAGATGGGACAGTACTGCAGACTCGAGTCTGCAAAAGAGACTTCCCGCACAATGTCCCCACATACCGGGCAAGGCAGCCCGGTGCGCGCATGGACCTTCAGCCCGGAACGCTTCTCGCCCTTGAGCTCCGCCGCCCGCTGACCGCGCGACCGGGTCACCGCGTCGGTGAGTACCTCCCGCATCGCCGCGTACAAGCTCGCGATCTGCTCGTCACCGAGCCGGTTGGTCAGCGCGAACGGGGACAGCCGAGCGGCGTGCAGGATCTCGTCCGAGTAGGCGTTGCCGATCCCGGCCAACGTCTCCTGGTCGGTCAGCACGCCTTTGACCTGGCCGCGCCGGCCGCGTAGCCGCTGTGCGAAGGTCGCCGGATCCACCGCGAGCGCATCAGGACCGAGCCGTGCCACGCCCGGCACCAGCATCGGATCGGTCACCAGATAGGCGGCCAGCTTCTTTTGGGTGCCGGCCTCGGTGAGGTCGAACCCGGACCCGTCGTCCAGGCGTACCCGTAGCGCTATCGGCCCCTTGCCCGGCCTGAGTGGCGCGGCCGAGGAGAAGCTGTTGCGGTAGTGCAGCCAGCCGGCTCGGGCCAGGTGCACCACCAGGTGCAGGCCGGAGCCGCCGGCCGGACCGTCCTCCCGGCCACCGTCGAACGTCACGTCCAGGAACTTGCCGTGCCGGCCGGCTTCGGTCACCGGCAGCCCGGCGAGGGCGGCCGGCGACGGGTCGTACGTCTTCATGGCGTTGATCGCCGACACCTCGACGCGCTGCACCCGGCGGCCTACCGCGCGTTCGCGCAGGTAGCCCGCGAGCGCCTGTACCTCGGGCAGCTCGGGCACAGCTCAAACGGTAGCGTTTGACCGGGCCGGGGAGGAGGGGCGACCGGGATGAAAGTGGTGGTGGCGCACAACCGCTACCGGGAGGCGCAGCCGTCCGGGGAGAACGTCGTCGTCGACAGCGAGATCACCCAGCTCGCCGCCGCAGGCGTCGAGGTGGTTCCCTTCCTGCGCAGCTCGGACGAGATTCCGGCGATGCCGGCGACCGGCAAGGCGCTGCTGCCGATCTCCCCGAGCTACGCCCCGACGGCCCAGCGCGACCTGGATCGGCTGCTCGCCGAGCATCGCCCGGACGTGCTGCACCTGCACAACCCGTATCCGCTGATCTCACCGTGGGCGATCCGGACCGCGCACCGGCACGGCGTGCCGGTGGTGCACACCGTGCACAACTACCGGCAGGTCTGCTCGGCCGGGCTGTATTTCCGTGACGGCCGGATCTGCACCGACTGCCGGGGCAGGGCGATCGGCCTGCCGGGAGTGCGCCACCGTTGCTACCGGGGATCCCGGGCGCAGAGCGCGGTGATGGCCGCGACCCTCGCCGTGCACCGGTCCACCTGGCGCTCGGTGGACCGGTTCATCGCGCTCACCTCGGCCGTCGCCGAGCACCTGCGCGGGTACGGCATCCCGGCGGAGCGGATCGTGGTCAAGCCCAACGCCATTGCCGACCCGGGCCCGCCGTCGCCGATCGGCGACGGCTTCCTCTTCCTCGGCCGGCTCACTCCGGAAAAAGGCATCGAGCTGTTGCTCGACGCCTGGCGGCGGCATCCCGACGGCGCACTCGGCACGTTGCGCATCGGCGGCGACGGTGAGTTGCGTCCGCTGGTCGAGCAGGCTGCCGCCGGGCGCGCCGACATCGACTTCCTCGGCCCGTTGGACCGGGCCGGGGTGCGTGACGCGCTGCGGGCCACCGCCGTGGTGCTGGCCGTTTCCACCTGGCACGACGTGCTGCCCACCGTGGTGATCGAGGCCCTGGCCAGCGGCCGTGCGGTGCTCGGCACCGCCCTCGGCGGCATCCCGTACCTGATCGGGCTCGACGCGGGCGCCGTGCGCCCCGGTGCCGGCGGGCAGGCGGGTGCCGTGCACCCGGCCGGCTGGGTGGTGGCGCCCGAACCGGCGGCGCTCGCGGCGGCGCTGCCGTCGGCGCTGGCCAACGCCGCCGCACTGGCCGGCGCCGCCCGCACGCGCTACGAGCAGACGTTCCACCCCGACGTGGTGATGAAGCAACATCTCGACATCTATGCGGCACTCACCCGGCGCTGAAGACCACCACTGGCGCCCTGTTCGCTCAGTGCGACGGTTGGTGCCCAAGCGGAGACTGGCCGGGCCGACCTGGCGTCGACTGCTGCCGGTTTCTCGCTCGGGTCGGCGTACCGTGGCCGGCTCAGTGCAGCGCGGCGCGGGCGGAGAAAGCGATGCTCGCGGCCAGAAATCCGCCGTTGACCAGTGTGAACGCGGCGATCAGCCAGAACGCGGCGGCGGGTACGGCGGCGAGCACGACGCCGGCGATGAAGACCACCGCGCCGTAGTCGCGGACCAGTTTCACCAGCCGCACCGGTACCGACGTCGATTTCAGCATGCTGGCCGCGTTCGGGCCGGCCTGCATCACCGACGTCACCAGGTTCACCATCCAGGTTCCGGCGAACGCGGCGATCAGCCAGATCGGAGTTGCCGGCCGCTGCGCCAGTGCCACCGCCGACAAGGCGGTCACCAGGGCGATCTGGGCAGCCACGTCGCACAGCACGTCCACCCGGGCACCGGCCGGACTGGCCTGGCCGGTGACCCGGGCCAACTGTCCGTCGGCACAGTCCAGGGCGTACGCCAACTGCCAGCCGACCAGCGCGACCAGTCCGATCAGCCAGGCCGGCGCCGACCCGTCCGCCGTCGCGCCGGCCGTGGCGATCACCGTGGTCGAGGCGGCCAGACCCAGCGCCAGGTTCGCCACGGTCAGCACGGTCGGGGCCAGCCCGGCTCGGGCACCGGCGAGCGCGAAGACGGCACCGAGCCGTTGACTGACCGCTTCGCTGAACAGTCCGCCCCCTCTGTTCGCTCGATAGAAGTCGTCCAGATGCGGCGTGGCAACCGTATGTTCACCTTGAGGGGATGCTAAAGGCACCGAGGTATTCTGCCAGCCGCCCCTGGACGGCGTCTGCATCGAGATGCAGATGCTCGAGAATCGTGTAGCGGTCCGGCCGGGTGTGCGGAGCGTGTACGACCGCCGCGACGAAGTCGTCGTCGGTCAGCCCCAGGTCGGCCGGGCGGGTCGGCAGCCCGTGCCGGTGCAGCGCCGTCGCCAGTTGCCGGAACCGGGGCAGGTCACCCCGCAGGTAGGTGCAGTACAACGCACCCAGTCCCACCTGCTCGCCGTGCGAACCGGCACCGGGGAACAGCAGGTCGAGGGCGTGCGAGATCTCGTGACAGCCGCCGCTGGCCGGCCGGCTCGAACCGCACACCGCCATCGCGATCCCGCCGAGGATGAGTGCCTCGGCAAGCGTGGTCAGAAACGCGTCGTCGCCCACCCCGCCCGGATGGTTGAGCAGCGCCTCAGCCCCGGTACGGGCGAGCGTGACGGCCAGCCCGTCGATCGGTTCGCCGCGTACGGCATGCGCCAGTTCCCAGTCCGCGACCGCACTGAGGTTGCTCAGCGCGTCACCGATGCCGGCCCGGGTCTGCCGGTCCGGACCGTCCTCGACGAAGTCCAGGTCGACGACGATCGCGATCGGGATGTGTACGCCGTACGAGCCCCGCCCGCCGTCGTGGTCCAGCGAGGCCACCGGAGACGCGATCCCGTCGTTGGCCAGGCTGGTCGCCACGCTCACCATCGGGAGTGCGTACCGCGAGGCGGCGTACTTGGCGGTGTCGATGGTCTTCCCGCCGCCGATGCCGACCACCGCGTCGTACGAGCGTCGCCGCAGCTTCTCGCCCAGCTCGTGGGCGGAATCCAGGGTGCCGCCGGCGACGGTGAACAGGTCGGCGCGGCCGAGTCCGGGGGCGATCAGCTCGGCGATCCGCTCGCCCTGGCCAGGTCCGACCACGACGGCGACCTCACCGCCACGGGAGATCCGTCGGTCGGCCAGCAGCGTGCCCAGGCCGGCGACGGCACCGCGGCGGACGTCGATGGCGAGCGGGGTGTGCACGGTACGGGCTAGTAGCGGCATGCGATCTCCCGGGCCTTGGCCAGGTCGTCGTGGTTGTCCACCTCGACCCAGGGGACGTCGCCGATCGGCGCGCCCCGTACCTCGCCGCCACGCTCCGCGTACTCCTGGTAACCGTCCTCGTAGTACCGGCCGGGATCACGCCGCCAGGTGGCTTCCAGCGCATCGGCGAGCCCGGCCGCAGCGGACGCCTCGATCAGAGTGGCACCGATGTACTCGCCGTGCGCGTCCGCCGGGTCCATCAGCTTGGTGATCCGGGTGAGCCGGCCGGCACCGTCGAAGACGACCTTCATCTCCTCGTCGGCGAGCTTCTTGACGGTGTCGACGGCGAGCAGGACGCCCGGTCCCCGGCGTGCCAGCAGCGTCTGCTCGACGCTCGCCGGGTGCACGGTGTCCCCGTTGACCAGCAGCGCTCCGGCGGCGAAATGGTCGCGGGCCAGCCACAGCGAGTACGCGTTGTTCCACTCCTCGGCGCGGTCGTTGGGCACCAGGGTGAGCTTGACGCCGTGCCGGTCCTCCAGATCGGCCTGCCGGCTGCGGACCGCGTCGGCGGCGTAGCCGACGACGACCACCACGTCGGTCAGCCCGGCGGCGGCCAGGTTGCCCAACCCGATGTCCAGAATCGTGGTCGGTCCGTCGACCGGCACCAGTGTCTTGGGCAGGGTGTCGGTGTACGGGCGGAGTCGCCGTCCCGCTCCGGCGGCGAGTACGAGACCGATCATCAGGGCGTTCCTTACAGTGAGGGGTGGGTCAGGGCAAGTGGGGGGTGGGTCAGGGTAATCGGTGGAGGATAGCGGCTCAACCGGGCAAGGCAGCCAGGTCGGCGAGCAGGGTCACGCGCTGGTCCGGATCCAGCGCCTGGTACGGCCCGGCGGCCCGGCGGTCGGTCTCCTGCTCGATGGCCAGTCGCTGCGGGCCGGGCGGCAGGCCGACGATGCTGCGCGCGGTGTGCCCGGCCGCGGCCCAGGCGGCGGCGTGCGCGTCCGCGCGGTGGTGGCGCAGCACCTCCAGCCGGTTGAGCAGCAGTACGCCGGCCGGAGTGCCTTCCGGCTCGTACGGCGGGGCGAGCGCGCCGAAGGCGCTCGGCGACGGCTGCTGCTGCCCGTCGGCGCGTGCCTCGGCCAGCAGACGGCCGGTGAGGTCGACCAGCCGGGCGAGCCGGGCGGCGGGTTCGCCACCCCAGATGGTCGCGGTCACCGCGGCGTGCAGGGCGTACAGCTCGGTGAGGAACGCGCCGCCGCGTTCGGTGGCCCGCAACGCACCGTCCGGATGACGCACCACCATCCCGTACGCGACCTGCTTGTCCAGCATCCGCTGGCAGCTGGCCGGCTCCTGGTACCGGGTGACGGCCGCGAACCCGGCCGCGTCGACCGTGCCACCCGGGGCGGCCAGCCGGGTACGCAGGTCGACCAGGAATCCGATCGCCGCCGGACCGCCGTACCGCTGCCGCAGCTCGGCCCCGGCGTCGGTTCCGGCCGACATGGCCGCCCGGAAGACCCGGTCGATCGCCGGCGCGATCAGCGCCGCGCACCGGTGGCCGGGCAGCCACAGCTGGTCCGTGGTGGTGCTCACAGGCCCAGGGCGCGCAGCACGGCGAAGCCGTTGTCCGCGATCCGGCGGATCAGCCCGTCGTTGACCTCGCGGGACTCGTCGAGGACGGCGAGCTCGTCGGCACCCAACCAGCGGAACTCGGTGTGCTTGCCGGCTTCGAGCTGGGGGCGGGTCAGATCGCCGTCCACCCGGACCAGGTAGTCGGTCTCCAGCCGGGCGATCCCGTCGTCGCCTGTGTACGTGTAGTCACCAACTTCGGCGAGGATGTGCGAGACCGTCCACCCGGTCTCCTCCCGCACCTCCCGGTACAGCGCCTCGATCAGAGTTTCGCCTGGCTCGACGTGCCCACCAGCGATGTCCCAGGTGTTCGGGAACAGCCGGCGCTGCGGCGAACGCCGCTGGAAGAAGATCCGGCCGTCGTCGTCGACGATCAGGGCCGCTACGCACCGCAGCGGTTGAGGGGGGTGGCGGGACACGCCTGTGACAGTAGCGAGCGTAACGGGGAAAGAACCAGGTCGGACCGGTCCGTCCGGCAGGGTGCGGGTCCCCTCGGCGGCAGCGGGCGTCCGCAGCGGGTGTCCGGCAGCGGGTGTTCTGCCGCACTCCGCCCCGGGCACCGGCGCTCGCACGCCGTACGCTGGACAACCATGAGCGCCGAGCAGTTGATCTCCTTCGCCCGTGGGGCGCCTTCGCTGGACATCGTCGACATCGACGGGCTCAAGGCCGCGGCGGTCCGCGCCTTCGACGCCGACCCGGCCGGAGTCACCGCCTACGGCACCTCCGTCGGCTACCCGCCGCTGCGCCGCTGGATCGCCGACAAGCACGGTGTCGCGGCGGAGCGGGTGCTGGTCACCAACGGCTCGCTGCAGGCCGACGCGTTTCTCTTCGACCACCTGGTCAGGCCGGGCGACGCGGTGGTGGTGGAACGCCCGACGTACGACCGGACGCTGCTCAACCTGCGCACGCTCGGCGCAGAGGTGCATCCGGTGACCGTCACGCCGGACGGGCTGGACACCGACGAGCTGCGCAAGCTGCTGGAGTCGGGCGTCCGGCCCCGGCTGGCGCACGTCATCCCGAACTACCAGAACCCGGCCGGCGTGACCCTGTCGCTGGCCCGGCGGCAGGCCCTGCTGGAGTTGGCGGCCGAGTTCGGGTTCACCATCTTCGAGGACGACCCGTACGCCGACATCCGGTTCCGGGGCGAGGCACTGCCGTCGATGCTCTCGCTGGACACCACCGGCGTCGTGGTGCACGCCTCCAGCTTCACCAAGACGGTCTGCCCGGGTGTGCGGGTCGGCTATCTGGTCGGCGGGGCCGGGCTGATCAAGGAGATCGCCGCCCGGGCCACCAACCTGTACATTTCGCCCGGCATGGTCGCGCAGGCGATCGTGCACCAGTTCTGTGTCTCCGGTGATCTGGAACGCTCCATCGCCACGGTACGTACCGCGTTGGCGCAGCGGGCCCGGGTCCTGGCGCAGTCGTTGCGCGCGCACATTCCGGGCGTACGTTTCACCGAGCCGGACGGTGGCTACTTCCTCTGGGTCGAGTTGCCGGACGACGTGGCGGTCGACGCGCTGCTGCCGGCCGCCGCGCAGCGCGGCGTGGCGGTCGTCAAGGGCAGTGACTTCCTGCTCGACGGCGGTCAGCACGCGCTGCGGCTGGCGTACTCGGCGGTGACGGTGGACCAGATCGACGAGGGCGTCCGTCGGCTGGCCGCGGCGATCGACGCGGTGCGCGCCGCGTAGTCCGGGCCCGGTCTGGGTGTGAGAGGAGGGGCACCACGCGGCGGCCGACACCTGTCGGCCGGCACCTGCGACCGACGGCGCGCAAGCCCGCCCGGCGACGTGCCGCCCGGTGGTTTGCTGTGCTTGGCAGGTGGCGGAAGGAGACTGCGATGGCGGAGCAGGATCGCGGGCAGCAGCGGTGGCCGGACGGTGGTAGCGGCCGGGCCCTGTCCCGGGCCTGGACCGCCCCGGTACGTGCGGTCAGCCGGATGCTCAACTCGGCCGATCCCCCGCCCGCGCCGCAGCCGGCACCCGAGCCGCCACGCAGCGGCATCGTCGACTGCGCGCTGTACATCGAGGGCATCCGCCAGCCCGGCTCCTGGCAACACCCGGAGGCGCTGGCCACCGCCCGCCGGGAGCGCAACGCGTTTGTCTGGCTCGGGCTGCACGAGCCCAGCCTGGCCGAGATGGCCGGCATCGCCGACACGTACGGGCTGCACGAGCTCGCCGTGGAGGACGCGGTCAAGGCGGAGCAGCGGCCCAAGCTGGAACAGTTCGGCGAGGTCAACTTCCTGGTGCTCCGGACCGCCCGGTACGTCGACCACGAGAAGCTGACCGGCGACTCGGAGGTGGTGGAAACCGGCCAGGTGATGCTCTTCATCGGGCACGCCTTCGTGATCAGCGTGCGGCACGGTGACGCCTGCCGGCTCTCCCCGGTGCGCGCCGACCTGGAACGTAACCGGGACCTGATGGTGCAGGGGCCGTGGGCGGTGGCGTACGCGGTGACCGACCGCGTGGTGGACCTGTATCTGGAGGTCACCGACCGGGTGGAGGCCGACCTGGACACCGTCGAGGCGGACGTGTTCTCGCCCGAGGCCAACGACAAGGTCCACGAGATCTATCAGCTCAAGCGCGAGCTGGTGGAATTCAAACGTACGGTCGCCCCGCTGCAACGGCCGATGATGACCCTCACCGCGGAGATCAACGAAGACGTGCCGGTCGAGATCCGGCGCTACTTCCGCGACGTGCAGGATCACCTGAGTCGGGTGGTCGAGCAGATCAACGGGTACGACGACCTGCTCAACTCGATCCTGCAGGCCCGGTTGGCGCAAGTGACGGTCGCGCAGAACAACGACATGCGCAAGATCGCCGCGTGGGCGGGTATCGCGGCGGTGTGGACCGCGCTGGCCGGCATCTACGGGATGAACTTCGAGTTCATGCCGGAGACCGACTGGACGTTCGGCTACCCGATCGTTCTCGCGTTGATGCTCGGCATCTCGCTCGTGCTGTACCGCTCGTTTCGCCGCAACGGCTGGCTCTGACCCGTTGAGCGGGCCGGCGCGTGCCGACCCGCTCGATCTGTCCGGGACCGCTCGGGACTGGCGTTAGGGCTGGCCCGTCGCCTTGTCGGTCGCCTTGGCGGCCGGTGTGCCACTCGGTTCGGTGGCCTCGGGCGCATCCGACTCGTGGGTCGCGGTCGCTGCGGCGCGCATCGAATCCAGCGCCTGGCCGGGGTCGTACTCCTCCCACTGCGCGGCGCGGCGACGCCGTACGACCAGGGTGCCGATCGCCGCCCCGGCCGCGAGCACCCCGACGACCAGTGGCCAGCGCCGACCGCTGCCCTTGCCACCCGACGGGGTGAACGTGGTCTTCTTGGCCTTGGCCTTCATCGCTTTCATCCGGGCCGGCTTCGCCGCCTTCATGGTCCTACCCTTGGCGCTTCTCGTCGCCCGGCCGGCCTGCCGGGCACCGTCGGCGGCCGCCACCGCGAGCGGAGCCAGGGTGGCCATCGTCCGCGACATTCCGTCAGCGGCGGACGTGCGGACCCGGGCAGCGGTGGGTGCCACGGCATCGCGGGCCGCGTGGACCCGCGGCCCGACGGACGCGCCGACACCCCCAGCCGCGTGGGTCGCCGCCTGCATGAAATGATCAAGACTCTCGCCGAGCTCCGTCCTGACGAGGTCCCGCCGTTTGGCGCGTCTGGAGATTCTCAACACCGCTGCCTACCTCCTGTGCTGTCGTTACGTCGTCATCCTCCACCTTCGGATGCCTCCGTGCTACCGGATCGGGCACATGGGAGGATCCGCATGGAACTGACCAACAACTGAGGAGTACCCGTGGCTGAGGCTGTCTACGCCACCTTGCACACCAATCACGGACCGGTCCGGTTGGAGCTGTTCGCCAACCACGCACCGAAGACGGTCCGCAACTTCATCGAGCTGGCCCAGGGAACCCGCGAATACACCGATCCCCGGACCGGTCAGGCGGGCAGTGGGCCGTACTACGACGGCACCATCTCGCACCGCGTGATCAGCGGATTCATGATCCAGATGGGTGACCCGACCGGCACCGGCCGTGGCGGCCCGGGGTACACCTTCGCCGACGAGTTCCACCCGGAGCTGCGGTTCGACCGTCCGTACCTGCTGGCGATGGCGAACGCCGGGCCGGGCACCAACGGCTCACAGTTCTTCATCACGGTCGGCCCGACTCCGCACCTGAACAACCGGCACACCATCTTCGGGCAGGTCGCGGACCAGGACTCGGCCAAGGTGGTGGACTCGATCGCCAGCACGCCCACCAACCCGGCGGACCGCCCGCTCAGTGACGTCGTGATCAGTCGGGTGGACATCGAGCGGGTCGGCGGCTGACGGTCCCTGGCACACCGACCGGCGGCGGGCCGACCGGGCGACCGGCACCGGAATGATCACGAGCAGTGGTCGGTCTGCGGCCGGGGTAACCTTGGCGCTCATGAGGACGCACCGGGACGACCGCCGGCCGGTGGAGCCGTCGACCGCCGGTACGCGGCGGCGCAGTGAGGCGGCGCGATGAGTGATCCAGCCCCGACCGTGCCGGTCTGCTACCGACACACGTCACGGGAAACCTGGGTCCGGTGCGCCCGGTGCGAGCGGTCGATCTGCCCCGACTGCATGCGGGACGCGGCGGTCGGACACCAGTGCCCCGAGTGCGTCGCCGAGGGGCGGCGCACTCAGCGGTCGGCGCGCACTGCCTTCGGTGGCAGTGCCGCCGGCCAGGCGGGCTACGTCACCAAGGTGCTGATCGGCCTGAACGCCCTGGTGGCGGTCGTCGGTCTGGCGATGTCCGGCGGTGCGTTACTCGGCGCGGGGCTGTTCTCCGGCGCGGGCTGGCTGCACGCCTTCGGCGGCGTGATCGGGCCGGACGTGACCGTACGGCCCAACGGCGACGTGCTGGCCGGTGCGCTTCCGGCGTACGGAGAGGTCCTCGTCGGCATCGACGGTGGTGGCGTCTACCGCCTCGTCACCGCGATGTTCATCCACTACGGCCTGCTGCACCTGCTGTTCAACATGTGGGCGCTGTGGGTGCTCGGCCGCAACCTGGAAGCGGTGCTCGGGCCGGCCCGGTTCCTCGCGCTGTATCTGATCGCCGGACTGGGCGGCAACGTGGCGGCGTACCTGGTCGACCCCAACGCGCTGTCGGCCGGCGCGTCCACCGCGGTCTTCGGTCTGTTCGCCGCCTTCTTCATCGTGCTGCGCCGGCTGAAGCGGGACACCTCGGCGGTGGTCGGCATCCTGGTGATCAACCTGGTCCTCACCTTCACCGTGTCCAGTCTGTCGATCGCCGGGCACCTCGGCGGTTTGGTGGCCGGGGCGCTGATCGGTGTGATCCTGGCCTACGCGCCGCGGACCAACCGGACCGTGGTGCAGGCGGTCGGCTGCGGTGCCGTACTGCTGTTCCTGATCCTGCTGACGGTCGCCCGGATCGCGCTGGCACAGGCCGGCGGCTGATCGGTCCGTGCCCTGCCCGATCAGCCTGCATCGGATCGGTGCCGCGTCGTGCGGAGCGTACGCAGCGCCTCGGCGACGTCTGCCGGTGCGGCACCCAGCTCACCTCAAGGATGCCAGCCGCCCGGCAGAGGCGTACGATTCGACAATCAAGTTACCGAGGAGTAGCGGCTAGCTGCTGGGGGAGCGGGCATGAGGGACGCGGTCATCGTCGGCGCGGTGCGGACTCCGATCGGGCGGCGCAAGGGTGCACTGGCGTCGGTGCATCCGGTCGAGCTGTCCAGCCACGTACTACGATCGCTTGCCGAGCGTACCGGCCTGGACCCTGCCGACGTGGACGACGTGATCTGGGGCTGCGTGTTCCAGTTCGGCGATCAGAGCTGGAACATCGGCCGCAACGCGGCGCTCGCCGCCGGGTGGCCGGAATCCGTGCCGGGCACCACCATCGACCGGCAGTGCGGTTCCAGTCAGCAGGCACTGCACTTCGCGGCGGCGTCGGTCATCTCCGGGCAGGCCGATCTGGTGGTAGCCGGGGGCGTCGAGTCGATGACCCGGGTCCCGATGGGCGTCAGCACGGGCACCGGGCGCCCGTTCGGTGACCAGGTCCGCGACCGCTACCGGGATGTCGACGGGTGCGAGCCGGACGAGCCGGTCCCGTTCAGTCAAGGGGTCGGCGCCGAGTTGATCGCGGCTCGGTGGAGTCTGTCGCGTACCGCGCTCGACGAGTTCGCACTCGCCAGCCACGAGCGCGCGGCGACGGCACAGGACGCGGGCGAATTCGCCCCGGAGATCACGCCGGTTCCGCTGCCCGGTACTCCTGGTGCCGACCACGCCGCCGGCGCGGCCGCGGACAAGGTCGACGCCGACGAGGGGATCCGCCGGGACACCTCACTGGCCAAGCTCGCCGAATTGGCTACCCCGTTTCGGGTGGACGGGGTGGTGACCGCGGGCTCCGCCTCGCAGATATCCGACGGTGCCGCCGCTCTCGCCGTCACGACCAGCGAGTGGGCGCGGGCGCACGGCTTGCGGCCACTGGCCCGGGTACACAGCGCGGTGGTCACCGGTGACGACCCAGTGATGATGCTGACCGCGCCCATCCCGGCCACCGCCAAGGTGTTGCGCCGGTCCGGATTGAGCCTCGATGAGATAGGGGTTTATGAGGTTAATGAGGCATTCGCCCCGGTACCGCTTGCCTGGCTCATCGAGACGGGTGCCGATCCGGCCCGGCTCAATCCGCGGGGCGGGGCGATCGCGCTCGGTCATCCGCTCGGGGCCAGCGGTGCCCGGATCATGACGACGATGCTGCATCACATGCGCGCCAACCGGATCCGCTACGGGCTGCAGACGATGTGCGAAGGCGGCGGGATGGCCAACGCCACCATCGTAGAAATTCTGTAGCTGAAATTTGACCGTCACCCCGAGTCATGGAACGTTGACCTGTCGTTAACACGACATGGACGTCTTCTCCCGCACGTTCTTGCCTGCAGCCGCCGAGAGCGGCGTGCCCATTCCGACGACCAGTCGGCACATGCCGGTGCTTCGCCGGTGTGTCTCCCCTGACGAACGCACCGTCCTCGTCGCCCGGTGCCAGCGTCCCGAACAGCCGATGCACGGCGAGTACCTGCTGATGCTGACCAAACGCCGCTTGGTGGTGACCCAGGAGACGCTGCTGTGGCGCCGCCTGCGGCTGCATCTCAACAGCGAGCTGCGTCACCTCGCCCATGCGACCTGGACCACCGACCCCCGTACCGCGACAGTCGAACTCGCCGTCACCGCGATCGACGACGTCCGGGAGCGGTTCACCATCAAGGCCGGCGACGCCGAACACGCGAACCACGTCGAGGCGCTGCTGAGCTACGCCTTCCTGGCCCGTCCGCTCGACGCGCGCAGCGGCGCAGCCGCCTGATCCGTCACGGCCCGGTGACGGTCGACTGAATCGAGCCGGAACAAGCCGAACACTTTAGCCAGACCTCCCGAGTCCGGCCACTGATCAGGGCAAATGTGAAGGCCTTTCCGGCGCCGAGACACTTCGGGCAGACCGGAGGGCGGCGCCGCCTCGGCCCTGGTAGCTCGTCCTTGTCGCCCATGGTGCCGAGATTACCGTCCACCACCGCCGTGCGGTGTCACGCCTGCGGGGCGGCAAAGGCCACATACTCCCGGTATCGCACCTGCCAGCCGTCCGGGACCAACTCGTCGCAGTGGTCCCGGCGGCCGGTGCACACGATGACATCGACCGATGCCGGATCGGCGGGCGGCCGGTGCGGCAGTATCGACCGCAGTTGCACGATCTCGGTGTCCGGCAGCAACAGCCACCAGGGGTACTCCCAGTTGTTGTGCTGCTGCACCAGACCTACCCGGTGGGCACCGGTACGGCGTACCTCGCCCGCCGCCCACCGGAACTCCGCCGCCCAGTGTGGCCGGCGCAGGAACCGGGTCTCCCACGGGTCGGTGGTGAACACCGATCCCGTGCCGACCAGCCGGCGCGGGAAACCGTAGGAGACCGCGAGCACGCCGGCCAGAGCGGAGGTGGCCAGGACCGTCACGGCCGCGAACACCGCCACCGACCGGCGCGCCGCAGCTCGTCGGCGGAACATCGAATCGAGCCAGAGCCCGGCCAACGGGGTGGCCAGCACCAGGCTGAACAGCAACAGCCGGTTTCCCCACGGCTGCCACTTGATCATCGCGGAGTAGAGCAGCAGGGAGGCCGCGACCGCTGCCGTGTACGCCCGCGCCGCACCGGGCGCGGCCGGGGCCACCAACCGTGGCCGGACGAGCGCGAGTGCTCCGGCCACCAGGGCCAGCCCGCCGGCCAGCGGGAACGCCACCCGGTCCTCGTCCGGGTACCAGGCCGGTACCGGAAACTCGGTACGGATGAACGTGATCTCGGGATCCTGCGGATCGACGCCGACCGCCGTGGCCATCGCCGTGATCGCCGTCGCGGTGCCGGCCCGCAGTGGCGCGAACGGGGTGTCCAGCGCGGTATGGCCCACCCGCAGCCCGTTGACCAGCACAGCGGCCGGGTCGTGGCGCTGCATCGGAATCGACTCGCGCAACTGGGGCGGGCCGAGCGGGTGGCCGAACTCCGCGGACACCCGGGCCAGGTACGGTCCGACCAGCGCCGCCGCCACCGTCAGGACGACCAGGGACGCCGCACCCGTACGCAGCACCGCCGTCGGCCGACGCAGCCATCCGGACAGGCGCAGGTGCCCGGACAGATGTAGTTGCCCGAGTCCCCACAGCGCCAGCATCGGGCCGGCACCGAGCAGGCCGCTGGTCTTGGTGAGCGCGGTGAGCCCGGTGGCGGCACCCAGCGCGAGGACCGCACCTGCGCGTGCCGGCCGGTGCAGGCCGTCCAGCGCGAGCGTGGCGACACAGCCGGCCCACGCCGCGACCACCAGGTCGGTCTGGGTACTGGTCGACTGCAACACCACCATCGGGGTGGTGGCGACGGCGAAGGCAGCGATCAGTTGGGCCCGGCGACCGCCGCCCAACTGCGCGACGATTCGGGTGACGACCAGCAGGCAACCGATCCCGGCGCACCACTGTACGAGGTTGTACAACGTGTCGGTGCCGGTGAGCAGGCGCAGGTGCAGCAGTAGGTACTCGGCACCCGGTGGAATTGTCACCTGTCGATGGATGATCGTCGGCCAGAACTCCAGGCTGCCCTGTGCCGCCCAGCGTTCGATCCTCGGTAGGTGGTAGGTCTGCGAATCGTAGTTGTTCGGCTCCGCGAGCAACGCCACCACCAGTTCGATCAGCAGCATCCCACCGATCGAACCGGCGAGCAGCCGTTCGGGCCACGGCGCCGTCGACCATGCCGTGCGGACCCGGGCCAGCGACGCGGCAACGACCTGACGCCGGCGTACGTCCGGTTGGTGGTCCCGCCGCCACCGCCGCCCGACCAGTGCGGCGATCACGGCCAGCGCGGCCAGCCAGGCCGCACCGACCGCCCAGCCGGTCAACACCTCGGCGACGCCGAGCACTTCCACCACCAGCACCGCGAACCCGCCGGTCAGCACGGCGGCCCTGACCAACGCCAGCCGGCGTGGTGCGGCGGTGCCAGCCACGGCCCGGGACCCGGACCGCAGCACATAACCGGTCAGACCAAGGAACAACGGCGGTGCAATGAGGACGAGAATCCAGCCCGCTGGCATGGCCGGAAGTAAACACCATCACCGGACACGATTGCCGATGGCACCCGTCGACGCGTGGTGTGTCGCCGGCCGCGTGATACTGAGCTGATCAGGCTAGTCTAGGGCGACTGCCGTCATTTGCGTTCGGAGACCACCGTGAAGCTGTCGATCCTCATGCCGGTCTACAACGAGGAGGAACGCGTCGGGGACGCCCTCAAGCAGGCGCTCGCCGTGGACTACCCGTGCGAGATCGAGCTCGTCGTCGTCGACGACGGCAGCCGGGACGGCACCGGTGAGATCCTGGGACGCACCGACGACGTGCGGCTTCGGGTGATCACCCATCCGCGCAACGCCGGCAAGGGCGCGGCGATCCGTACGGCGGTCGACGCCGCCGAGGGCGATTACATGGTCATACTCGACGCGGATCTGGAATACGACCCGCAGGACATCCCCAAGTTGCTCGACCCGGTGTTGGACGGGCGGGCGACCGTGGTCTACGGCAATCGCACCTTTGGCAGTCACAGCGCGTACAGCTTTTGGTACGTGATGGGTAACAAGGCGGTCACCACTGCGGCGAACGTGCTGTTCAATTCGTATATCGGTGACCTGGAAACCTGTTTCAAGTTGTTGCCGCTGTCGCTGTACCGCTCGCTGAACATCCGGTCGCGGGGGTTCGGCATGGAGGCGGAGGTGACCGGCAAGCTGCTGCGACGCAAGATTCGCCCGTACGAGGTGCCGATCTCCTACCGCGCGCGGGGCCGGGAGGAAGGCAAGAAGATCACGTGGCGCGACGGCGTCGAGGCGCTGTGGATTCTGGGCCGCGAACGTACCCGCCGCCCCTGACACCCCGCCCCTTCCCGTCCGCCCCTGCCGCCCCTTCCCGACGATCTTGGACTTATCGAGAAGATATGTCGAGATTGTCGCGCGATTAGGCCAAGATCGTCGGGGTGAATCGGGTGAATTGGGTGATCGAGCGGCGTAGGCCCACCGGGTCCAGACCGTGCCAGCGATCGTGATCCGCCGGGCTGCCGTACCGGTGCAGGTCGTCGCGACCCACGCCGAGTGACAGCAGCCGGTACGGCCGGGCGGCCAGCGCCTCGGCGACCAGATGGCTCGACGTGCCGGCCAGATACGGCTCGACCAGCACCACGTCCGGTGCATCATGATCGGTGACGGCGGCGCGCAGGCCGGTGGTGTCCAGCGGCCGGGGCGTGTTCGTGTACGTGACCGTCACGTCCAGCCCGGTCACCGCCGCCAGCACCGGATCGAGCATCGGGCCGACCGCGACGACGACCGGGGCTCCCCCGCTGCCCCGACGCACCGTCACCAGCCGGCCCGACGCTCGGCCAATGTGAGCATCGGCGTTGCCGCGGGCGCCGAGCCGCAGATAGACCGCCTCGTCGTGCGTTGCCGCCGCCCGCAGCAGCGGTCCCACCTCGTCCGGATGACCCGGTACGTGCACCGTCCACCGCCCGGTGGTGTCGATCAGGGCGACGTCGCCGGGGGACTGGTGGGTGCGCCCCTCCGCCGCCGCGTCGTACGAGGCGCCGATGCTGACCAGCACCGCCCCAATGCCCTGGTGATCGAGGTCCAGCTTGATCTGTTCGTACGCCCGGTCTACCAGGAACGGCGCGTAGGAGTGGGCGATCGGGCGCAGCCCGGTCAACGCCAGTCCGCCGGCCACGCCGATCATCAGCTGTTCGCGGATGCCGACGTTGAGCACCCGGTCCGGGTGGCGCCGGGCGGCCGGCGCGAACGCGTCGGCGGAGATGTCGGCGAGCACCAACGCGGTACGGGGATCGTCGTCGAGCAGCGCGGTGGCCACCCGGGTGAACGCGTCACGCATCGTCAGCTCCCGGTGGGGCGGTCGTGACGTACTTGGCGGGCATCCTGGCGACCACGACATGCGGGTGGTTGCCGTCGTGCCCGGCCAGCGCGACGGCCAGCGCATCATGGTCTCGGCCGGCCACCGTCGCCGACGTCCAGCCGTTGACGGTGAACCGGCTCGCCACCCCGCCCGGCCAACCGTGGGTGGCCGAGTCGTTGTCGACGACGATCACGGTCAGGTCGCCGAGCTGGCGGCTGCCCGCGTACGCGATCGCCTCGTGGTTGGCGCCCTCGTCGAGTTCGGCGTCGCCGACCAGGACGTACACCCGGGCACCCGTCCCCGCACCCGTGCCGGTGCCGGTGCCAGCCGGGCGGCCGGAGCTGGGCGTCAGCCCTTGGGCGCACAGCCCGAGCAGCATGCCCACGCCGAGTCCGAGGCCGTGTCCGAGCGAGCCGGAACCGATCTCCACGCCCGGCACCAGCAGCCGGTCCGGATGGTGGCCGAGCGGGCTGTCCGGTCCGGCGAGGTCGTCGAGCCAGCTGTCGGGGAAGAAGCCCTTGGCGGCGAGTACGGCGTAGAACGCGGCTGGTCCATGCCCTTTGGACAGTACGAACCGGTCCCGGTCGATCGCGTCGACCGCCTGCGGATCGACCCGCAGGATCCGGTCGTACAGGACCCAGAGCACGTCCAAGGTCGAGTAGGTACTTGATTCGTGCTTCTCGTCCCCGGTCAGCCGGCGCAGCAGCGGAGCCAACGCCCGGTACCCGGTCGGGGTCGGGCCGGATCGGGCCGGGCCGGTGGCGGTGGGTGCGGTCATGCCGATAGCGTGCAACTTCAAGTTAACTTGAACTCAAGGGCGGTGTGATGCAGGATGCGTTGACCATCGGCGAACTGTCCGCACGTTCCGGGGTGGCATCGTCGGCGCTGCGCTACTACGAGCAGCTCGGGTTGATCCGGGCCGGGCGCACCGGCGGAAACCAGCGTCGGTACGAGCGCGCCGAGCTGCGCCGGGTCGCGTTCATCCGGATCGCGCAGCAGATCGGGGTGCCGCTGGAGGAAATCCGGATGGCGTTGGACGAGCTGCCCGCCTCGCGTACCCCGAACAAGGCCGACTGGGCACGGCTGTCCCGCCGCTGGCGGGCCCGGCTCGACGACCAGATCGCGTTGCTGACCCGGCTCCGCGACGAGCTGACCGGCTGCATCGGCTGTGGCTGCCTGTCGCTGCAGAACTGCACGCTGAGCAACCCTGGTGACCGGCTCGCCACCGGCGGTCCCGGCCCGCGGATCCTGCTCGACGGCAAGCCGGTATGACCGCACCGGCGGGCCGGGCGGCTAGCCGGTGACGAGCAGGACCTTGCCGAGGTGGTCGCTGCTCTCGACGATGCGGTGTGCCTGTGCCGCCTCGGCCAGCGGCAGCCGGCGGTCGACCACCGGACGGATCGCCCCCGAACCGACCAGCGGCCAGACCTGGTCGTGCACCCGGCGTACGATCTCGGCCTTCTCGGCGAGCGGCCGTGACCGCAGCGCGGTGGCGAAGATCGTGCCGCGCTTGGCCAGCAGCACGCCGATGTTCAGCTCCGCCTTGCGCCCGCCCAGCATCCCGATGATCGCCAACCTGCCGCCGGTGGCGAGCGCGTCGACGTTGCGGGCCAGGTAGGCGGCACCGACGATGTCCAGGATCACGTCCACACCGTCATGGCCGTCGTCGACCAGCTCCCGGCACCGCGTCACGAAATCCTCGGCCGGGTAGTCGATCGTGTGGTGCGCGCCGAGCGCGCGCAGCTGTTCGTGCTTCGCCGCCCGGGCCGTGGTGATGACCACGGCGCCGAGCGCCGCGCCGAGCTGGACGGCGAAGGTACCGATGCCGCTGCCGCCGCCGTGCACCAGGAAGGTCTCGCCGGAGCGCAGGCCGGCAAGCTTGACCACGTTCGACCAGACCGTGCAGGCCACCTCGGGCAGCGCGGCGGCGTCGGCCAGGCTCACCCCGGCCGGCACCGGCAGCAGCTGACCAGCCGGTACGACGACTCGCTCGGCGTACCCGCCGCCGGACAGCAGCGCGCACACCTCGTCGCCGACCCGGTGGGCGGTGACGTTCGCGCCGACCTCGCTGATCACTCCGGAGCATTCCAGACCCGGGTACGGCGCAGCACCCGGCGGTGGCGCGTAGTTGCCCTGCCGCTGCAGCAGGTCAGCCCGGTTGACGGCGGTGGCGGCGACGTCGACGACCACCTCGTCCGGGCCGGGCGTCGGGTCGGGCACTTCGTCCCAGATCAGGGCTTCGGGTCCGCCGGGCTGCGGCACGGTGATCGCGTACATGGGATAAGTCTTACCGGGTCACCGCCGTTCGCGCCGGGTCAACCCCGGCCAAGGAGACCGCCGCCACGCGACGGGGGTCGGCTACTGCCGCGTTAACCCACGGCGCGGGCGGGTCCTGACCGCCCGTGGCACACTAGGCGCAGCGGTGCGGAGGCCGACGTTGCGGGCTCCGTCGCACCAGGAGGGCTCGCCTAGTGGCCGATGGCGCTGGTCTTGAAAACCGGTAGGGCGGCAACGTCCTCGTGGGTTCGAATCCCACGCCCTCCGCTCCCGATTCGCGCAAGCGCACCCTGACCGGCGTGAGCCCTGGTCGGAAGGGCTGACCAGGGGCCGCCGGCGCTAGATCAGAGCGGCGGTCGCGGCTCGCAACCCGTCCAGCTCCTGGCGCGCGACGTCGGCGAAGTCCAGATGGTTCGCCGGGTCGATCCAGCGGGCGAACGTGTTGCGGAAGGCGAGGCCGCCGAACTCGGCGGCCAGGCTCGCGGTCGGGTCGGCCAGACCGCGTTCGCGCAGCGCGCCGGCGATCGCCGCGGTGAGGCCGGCGAGCTTGAGCAGCTCACGTTCCCGCAACTCGCTGTTGGCCTCGACGACGGTGTGGCGGCGCTGTGCCCACGCCCGCCGTTCCGGACCGAAGAAGGTCGCCGCCGCCAGCAGGGCCGCGCGGAGCGCCTCGATCGGTGTCGCCGATTCGGGCGCGCCGGTGATCGCGTCGACGAACATGCGGTTGAGTACGTCCTGCCCGCCGAACAGCGCCTCCCGCTTGTCGGCGAAGTGCCGGAAGAACGTGCTCTTGGCCAGCCCGGCCCGTTCGGCGATCTCCGCTGCGGTGGTGTTCTCGTAGCCGCGCTGGAGGAACAGTTCGAGCGCCGCACCCTGCAGGCGCTCGCGTGCGTTCGGCTGCCACCGGCCCATGCCGATGAGTCTACGTGATGGGACTTGGTCTCATCATCTGCTAGAGTGATGAGACCAAGTCCCATCACTCGGTTCCGGGTGGTGACGTCACCGAACTCAGGAGGCACCCATGCGGGTATTCGTCACCGGCGCGTCCGGCTGGATCGGCTCGGCCGTCGTTCCGGAACTCATCAGCGCGGGCCACGAGGTCGTCGGGCTCGCCCGGTCGGACTCCTCGGCCGCCGCCATCGACGCGATGGGCGCCAAGGCGCTGCGTGGCGACCTTGACGACCTGGACTCGCTGCGCTCCGGTGCGGCCGACTCCGACGGCGTCATCCACCTCGCGTTCATCCACGACTTCAGCCGGTTCGAGGCATCACTGCGGGTCGACGCCCAGGCCATCGAAGCGATGGGGGCCGCGCTCGACGGCTCCGGCAAGCCGTTCGTCATCGCCTCCGGGACGCCGGTCGTCCCGGGGCGGGTGGCGACCGAGCGCGACGAGCCCGACGTCGGCGGCCTGCTGGCCGAACGGTTCGAGAACGCCCGGACCGCCCTGCGTACGGCGACCCACGGCGTGCGCGCGGCCGTCGTACGGCTGCCCCGCACGGTGCACGGCGAGGGCGATCCCGGCTTCATCGCCGCGCTGGTCGACACCGCTCGCCGCACCGGGGTCGCCGGCTATGTCGGTGACGGATCGAGCCGCTGGCCGGCGGTGCACGTACGCGACACCGCGCACCTGTTCCGTCTGGCGGTGGAGCGGGCCCCGGCCGGGTCGGTGCTGCACGCGATCGGCGACGAGGGCGTGCGAGTACGCGACGTCGCCGAGACGATCGGCCGCCACCTGAACCTGCCGGTGGCGTCCCGGCCGGCCGAGGAGTTCGGGTTCCTCGGCCCGATTCTCGCGGTCGACCAGCCGGCGTCCGGCGCGCTAACCGGCGCGCTGCTCGACTGGCGACCGGTCCAGCCAGGGCTGATCGAGGACCTGGACAAGGGCCACTACTTCGCCTGAGCGGACCATGTCGGAGCGCTGGCGGTAGCCGGGGACACAATCACGGCATGACGGCCGGGGCGGGACTGGCTGCGTTGTGATCGTTTCGCCTGGTCAGGACGCCCAGACGAGGCAGAACGGGTGGCCGGCCGGGTCGGCGTAGACGCGCCAGTCGGGGCCGGCACCGTCGAGTCGGGTGGCGCCGATGTCGAGGGCGGCCCGTTCGGCCGCGTCCACGTCCTGGACCTGCACGTCGAGGTGAATCTGCTGCGGGTACGCCGGATCCGGCCAGCGTGGCGCGGCGTATTGCTCGACCTGCTGGAACAGGACGGGCTGCGCGCCCTCCTCGCCGATCATGGCGATCCCGTCCGCCTCGTACGTCACCGGTTTGCCGAGCAACTCCATGTAGAAGTGGCTCAGCGCCTTGGCGTCGGGGCAGTCGAGCATGACGCCCGCCAGGGCGGTCTGCGGCTCGTCGGCTTTCGAACACAGGCAGAACGGGTGCCCGGCGGGATCGGCGAGGGTGTGCCACCGTTCGTCGCGGCGCAGCAGGCAGGCGCCGAGCTGCTGGGCGCGTTCCGCTGCCGCGTCGATGTCCGACACCTGGAAGTCGAGGTGGGCCTGCTGCGGCCGGTCCTGGCCGGGCCAGCGCGGCGGCACGTGGTCGACGGCCTGTTGCAGCCCGATCCGCCAGCCGTCGTCGGTGACGAGGGTGATCCAGTCGTCGTCATCGTCGTCCGTGGTGCGGCGCCGCCAGCCGGCGAGCTGTTCGTAGAAGGTGGCCAGGCGGTCGATGTCCGGTGCGTCGATCGCCACGGCCCGCAGTGAGCCGACAGCCTGCCGGTCCGGTTCGGTGCTCATGCCCATGATCCTGCCGACCCCTGCGCCGACCCGCCACCGGAATCGACGTCGACGGTCAGCCTGGCCGCAGGTAGCCAACGAATACGAAGACTCTTCACCATAGAGACAGTGGACAGTGATGCCTATACTCGCCGGTCGTGGATCTTTCTGGTGAGTAAGGGTAGTGAATGGGATCAGCGGCTGGGCGCTCCGTACGTTGGTAGGTGAGCCAGCCCTGGTATTGTCGTAAAGTTGCATCCGCGTCGAATGCGTGACGATCAGCGGCGGTACGGTGGTTAGCGGCGGTCGTTGCGGCGGGGCGGATTCGGTACGGCCGGGGCGCTGACAAGCGCGTCCGTGCGAGCCCTGCCGCCGTCTTCACAAGTTGGCGACAACGGCTGCCGGCTCGTCGATCCAGAGGCGCTGTGTCGCGCCGTCGACTGTCAAGCCGAACCGGATGTACTCGGGCCGACCGGCATCCTGCCACCAGGCGTAGGCTGCCTCGACCTCGTCCCAGAGCCGTCGTGGACCGCCCTGGCGGACGGCGAAGTCGGTGCCGGACTCGTCGCCGTAGGCGACCGCCGCCCATGAGCCCGAGGCGAGATCGTCCAGCCGTACGGTCACACCGGCGTCGCCGCTCTCGGTCCATTGGTCGCAGTTCGGCACGAGCACGGCGACAGCGAACTGAGCCGACTCGCTCTCGAAGACCTCGCCTCGCCGGAGGCTGGTACGACCGTCGAGCGCCGGGCCGGTCATCGGCACCTGGTCGGTTGACCGGCGTTGGTTGCGCGTCACCATGAACCACGCCGGGCAGACGAACGGACCCGAAGCCGTGCCGTCTTCGTCGACCTCAAGGCGTACGAGCAGGCCGCTCGGCATCGCGAGACGCCACGGCGTCACGATGAATCCGCCCGGCCGCGTCTGAGCGATCCACGCGGGCGGGACGCGGTACACGGAACAGGTGGCGAGTACCCGGTCATAGGGCGCGTGGGCGGCGTAACCCCCGGTGCCATCGGCCGCGACCGTGGTCGGTGCGTGGCCCGCCTGTCGTAACGCCCGTTGCGCCGCCCGCAAGATCGTCGCGTCGATCTCAATACTTGTTACGTTCGCGTCGCCGAGTCGGTCGGCGAGCAGGGCCGCGCTCCAGCCGCTACCCGTGCCGATCTCCAGTACGCGCATGCCGTCGACGATCATCGCGGCGTCCAGCATGCGCGCGACAATCCTCGGCATAGACAGGGAACTTGACGGCGACAGCCCGGGTGCGCCGCCGGGCAACACCTTCCCGTCATCGAACTGCGTCACGATCGGCCCATCTGCGTACGCGGCGTCGAGCCATGCCTCCGGCTCGTCCGCGCGGGAGATCACCCGGTTGTCCCAGCCGAACCAAGCGACCTCGGGTACGAACTCGTGACGCGGGACCCGTTCGAAGTGGGGCCGCCAAACTTCCGAAAGCCGCCCGGCGGCCGCCAACTCGTCGAGCAGGCGAGCGTGCTGCTTGATCACTTCTTCTTGCCTCCGCTACCGCCGCTGTCCTGGCCGTGCTTTGCCACCGGTTCCCTCCCCTTCAGCGAGTGACAGATCTCTTTTCGTCGAGGTGGTGCACCGTCCAGCTGAGACCTTTGAGTCGTCCACAGACGGTAAGAAGAACGTGATCCTCTATTTTCGAGTACGCTAACTCCTATGAACGCCGACGTGCTGCTTGCCCGCTGCGAACGCAGCGCGAATCTATACGGCCTCCGGATTGAAGAGCGGTCCGACGCCTGGTATACGACATGGGCTTTCGCGCTCGACCAGCGTCGCGCCGGTCGGGAGAAATACGGCAACGCGGTGATCAACGCGCTTTTGCGTCTCGATGAAGGCTTCCCAGGTTGCCCACACTGCGAAGCGGGATCCTTCGTCAAGTGTGGGATATGCGCTCGTCTGACCTGCTGGGATGGCGGCGCGCGCGTGTGGCGCTGCCGGTGGTCGCCGTGCCGGTACAGCGGAGTGCCTTCCGGCCAGATCGAGAGCTTCCACCAGCACGCCGACGTCTAACCCTTCGGTGGAGGTGGGCTACGCCTCGATCGTGCCTTCCACCTCCCCGAAGTGGATCTTCGTTCCGGGGGTGAGGCTGACCGACTGCCCGGGCGCGACCGTCTGATGAGCCTTGCCGGGCACCTGTGCGAGCCACTGGGTGCGGCTGGTGTTCCTCAGGCCGAGAATGCTCTTGGTCGGGTGTTGCGTGACCTCGGCGCAGGCCGGGCCGCCGGCCGCAGGGTCACCGATCTTCGTCAGGTGATGGGCATACAGCTTCGTGGTCCGGTTCAAGACGATCAGGCGGCTGCGCCCGATCACCAGTCGAACCGGGGACCGAAACCGTTGTCGGCAGCGCCAGCAGACGATCTCATGGGGACGCGTCACACAGACAAAGTTCTGGCCCTTGCAGGAGGCGCACTCGACCATCGCATCCGCAACCGCCGTCAGCGCCGACTGCCATTCACCGAATGACGGCCGACGGCCGGGGTCGTTGATTCCTTCGGTGAAGACCCGAACGAACACCGTGCGGAGGACTTCGGGGTACAACTTCCAGAACACGGGTGCGTTGAGGTGCACGCCCGGCACCGGACGGTTTGATGAGTCGGACGGGTCGAAGATGAACACCGGGTGTGTGCCGTAGATCCGTCGCATCGCGGCCTCGTCAAACACGTGAATCTGCGCCTCGGCCTTACCCTGCAGCGGGTGGTCGTTCATGAGCAACAGGAACAACAGGACGGCCATTGAGAAGCTGTCGGTCAACGCAGACGGCTTCTTCTCCTGCCGAACGATCTCGGGCGCCATGAACCGCGCGGTGCCGAGCACCTGTGGTTTGGCCCGGGAGGATGCGACGTTGTCGTTGTCGCAGATGAGAACCTCTCCGGTCTTCGGGTCGATGAAGAGGTTTCCGTCCGAGATGTCGCAGTAGAACAGACCCTTGGCCTGGAGCGCCTTGAACGCCGATACCGTCTGGCTGGCAGCCTGGACCAGCTCGCTGAACCGGATGCCGACCTTGCGGCCCAGCACCATCGGGAGGCCGACGAAGCTCGGTGGCCGCAGCCGCATCACGTAGCCGAACTCGTGACCCTTCGTGACGATGTCATCGGGCCACAGGAAGTGCGCGGACGGGGCTTTCTCCTCGACCAGGGCCGTGATGCTCTCCCGCACCTCCCGCCGTTGACTCGCCGGGTGGAACCACTTCACCGCGACCTGGCTGCCGTCGGCCAGTCGCGCCTCGTGGACCGTACCCTGTCCGCCGGTCCCCAGCAGCTTGCCGATGGTGACCGTATTCCCCATTGAGCTGTCGAGTTTGTCATCTGGCTTCAGCATGTCGTCTCGGTCTCGTCTCGCCTGTCACTTTTGAACCAGCTGGGCCATGTCGCCCACGGCCGTCCATGGCGCTCGATCGGGCGCTCGGTCGCCCACGCCATGGCCACCGACATGTCATCGCCGCTTCCTTGCCTCGATATCTCTGGCAGCCAGCGCTCCAGGTCCGCCGACAGGTCTGCGGTTTCCACGGCTCGCTTGGCGATGTCGGCGCAGAACTGGAAAAATCCCGCTTGGTTCTCGAACGAGTTCGGCACACCGTCGGTAACCAAGATGACTGCGGACGGAACGTTTCCTGGTACCACCGGTACCGTACCCGCGCTGATCCGGTATCTCGCATCGTCGTCGCAGAGCGACGGCGTCGCGTTCGCGATCGCCTCCGCCTGCGGTGGACATAGGTAGCTCGGCTCTCCGCCGGTGATCGTCACCATGGCCCCGTCACCGATCTGCAGCCAGTGGATTGCGTCTGGTCCGATCAGGACCCCCAGAGCCGTCGATCCATACGCCCGGAAGTGCCAGTCGCCGAGCCTCTCGGCGTCCCACTCCTGCGGGCTGGGCCCATACGCGTCCGGACCTGCGGGCTCCGTCTCACTGGAGTCAACCGACTCGGCGTAAGACTCGAACGCCGCGAATTGATCGTACAATCTTTGCGCTGCGGCACGGCCCTGCGTCGCGATGACGTGGTCGATGTAGCGACCGAGCCGAACCTCTACCGGACCCAACTCTAGTGTCCGGGGCGGATCGGCGATCAGATTGCCGCGCACCCGCGCGTACCAGTTCGCGACGAGAAGGTTCGGAGCCTCGCTCCAGTCGATTTTCGTGCTGGCCATGGTCCTCTGGACAGACGGTTTCTCTTCGAGGTCCCGATAGGAGGAGAACACCTCTTCCATGGCCGCCACCGCGAACTCGGCACCACGTCGGCTCCGGAAGTGTGCCTCGGAACCGTGCCCGTCAGCAACCGCCACCAACGCCCACAACCCCGCGTCCCAGCTCTTGCTGATGCTACCGTCCTGGCACTCGACGTCGCCTCGGTGATGCGCTGCTCCGGTGACCGACACATTCGTTGCCTGCCAGATCCGCGAAACTCGGTGTGTGCCCAACGCGTCGTCCTCCACTAGACACTTCCTCCGGCTCTCCGCTCACCAGACAGCGTCGGCGTCAGGATCAGCAGGGGGCGGCGGAGGCGGCGGAGTGGGAGTTCCGTCGGATGGAACGGTTACAGTCCGGCTCGCTGGTGCCGACGCCGACTTCAGCACGGTCGTCGAGACATACCTGATGTATTTCACCAGGTCGGGGGAGTTACGTGCCTGCAGCGGTTCGACCTCTTGGTGCCCGATGAATTTACGGAGCGGGTCAAGGTCTGCGTCGTCGCCGATCGCGATGGCCATCCGCAGAGCGCGCTTGCCCCACGGCTCCGCCATCAACGCGTCGAAACCGCTGTCGAAATCGTCGGTCGGCTGCCCGTCCGACACGAGTACCACCACTGGGCGGAGCCCTCGCTCGGGCATGTTTCCGACGGACAGCTCCTTCGCCATCGCCCTCATCGCCGCGCCCATGTCGGTGATGCCGTTGACCGGGACGCCCGTCCAATTGAAGTCTTCGACCGGGACCGGCCCCGGCGTCACCCATTGGCACCCCGTGCTGAAGGTCAGCACGCGGACCTCGACCGCGGCGTACGGATTCTCGGCGGCCGAATCCCGCATCGCGGGCAGGGCCTCACGAATAGCGAAGTTGAGCCGGTCGATCTTTTCCCCGGCCATCGATCCAGACACGTCGAGCACCCAGTAGAAGCGCAGCGGTCGCCTGGATATCGCCCCACCGGGCAGGTCCATCATGGTCAATGTGATCCCTTCCCCACTCCGCGACGATCGCGAAGTGGTGCTTCGTTGTCAACAGCGCTCCGCGCCGAGACGGCCCAGGGGACCGTTCGTCGCGTCGATCATCGGATAAATGTTCACCTCGATAGAGCCGGACTTCCTACCTTCGCGCGGCCGACCACCCCAGAAAGCGCGGCTCCCCACGACCGCTCCGTCGGCCCGGCCGAAAACGGCCGGCAACCGGGGCAGGATCTCCGTGTTGAACGCGTCCGCGTACCTGGTTCCCTCGTCTGGGGAATCGGCCACGCCGAACGACAGAACAATTCCCGCCTTCCGACCGGCCAGATCGGGCTGGGACGTCCGTTCCTTCACCTGCCGCTCGATGGCAGCCAGGTGGGCGTCGCGAGCAGCGGACGGCGCCCCGGTCAGCAGAGCGGGATTGGTGTCGATCCGCATGCACACAAAGTCGCTGTCGACACCGGGGGGCGGTTCGGGCGACCGGTTCGTAACCTGCGACGTCGGTGACGCGCTCGGGGTTGCTGCGGGGGTGGGGGTCGCGACAGCGCTCGGCGTTACGGCTCCGCCGGTCTGGGTCGCAAGGAAAACCACGACGAGGACCAACAGCATGTCGGCGAATACCCAGCCGACGATGCCGAGAAGTCGCGCCGCGTTCGGCGCGGTCGGTGAGATGCCTGGCTGATCCACAGCGGCCCGCTATCCGATCGGCCAGCGTCGGCGCAGCAGCGACGAGATCCGGCCACGAGGTGGTGCTTCCCCGCGTCCTGGGTTCGACAGGGCCTCGACCAGACGCCGGCTGGCGTCGAGGTTCTCCGCCAGCTGACGGTGCACCTGGTGCAGGTCCGGCAGGACGTGCGGCGGTGTTTCACGGAGCCGGTCGATTGCCTGCGTCAAGGTCGCCGCAGCCTCTCGTGACGACTGTGCCAGGGTGGCCGCAGTGGCTTCGAGTTCCTGCTCGAACCGGCGGACGGTCTGGCTCGCCAGCTCAAGTTGTCCGCGCATCACCTGTTCAGCCGACGACACCATCTGTTCGGCCGCAGCGGACGCACCACTCATGGCATTCGCCGTCGCTCGGCGTTCGGCGAGTTCCCGATCCAACGTGGTGATCACGGCGCCGCCCAGCTTCTCCATCTCCCCCGGCAGCGTGGTGAGGGTCTTGAGTAGCGCGGCTTCGGTGGCGTTGGCAAGCTTGGCAGTCTTCTTGGCGGCCGCTGCCGCCGCCAGTGGAACGTCGACGACGTGGCCCAGATCCCGCACGAGAACTTCTTGGCGTTCGTACAGGCTGTCGAGCTTCGCGCCCACGCTCTTGACGGCCCCCAGTACGTCGACGACGTCCTGCTGCAGCGCCGGCAACCGACTATTCATGGTGGTGGCGCCGGAGAGGAGCGACTTCACGGTGGTTTCGAACGTGCCGGTCGCGGCGGCGATCGAGGTGATGTGGGCTTGGAGGCCGTCGGCGCTCCCGGCGACCGCGCTCCCCGCGTTCGCCATGTCTCCGGTCGCGCGGACGAGATCTTCGACGTTCTGCTTTCCGTGCGCGACAGTGGCCACGATCTCCGCCTGCGCTCCCCGGAGATGCTGCAACGTCTGCTCGTAGAGCGGAACGATGGCGGACAGACTCTCCAGGTGCTGCTTGTGTAGGACGTCCACCCGGTCGCTGAACTGCGCGGCGGTCTGGAGATGGTCGTGCAGTTGGTTGCGGATCAACGGCAGCTGTTCGGTGGCATCGTTCATCGACTCGACCAGGGATCGGGCCGTGTCGTCGAATCTCCCTGCGGTCGCGCCGATGGACGCCAGGTTCGTTGTCAGATCGCCGACACCGTCGGCGATCCCCTTCGCTGCCTTGGCGAGACCGCCGGTGGCTTTCGTCATGGCGGTGGAGCTCGCCCTTCCGGCTTCCGCCGAGGCGACGAGTTCCTTCTGCGCGGCGACCAGGCTTCGCAGGGTCTCCTGCAACGCAGGCGCCAGCTGGTTGAGCTCCACCAACAGGCGGTCCGGCCGGCTGTCTGCCTGTTCACTGACGGCCAGCGCCGCCTCGGTGGCGACCGAGCGCAGCTGCCTGACGATGTCTCGGCGAACCGTGTCGTTTTCGTGGTCCGCGCGTCGCTGCAGCCATCCGCCAACCCCGAAAAGGACCACGACCACGGCAATCGCGATGAGATCGAAGAGCGCAACGACGTCAAGGGTGACCCAGGTCCGATTGCCGAATCCCTGGGTCCACATCTGGAGAAACGACGCGTCCTGAAACCTCGCCTGCTCCTCCTGCGGTGCGCTCAACAGGCCTCGGTACGCGTGCACGGCAAAGAATATTCCGCCCCACGTGAACAGAAGCGGAAGGAACAAGGCCAGGGTCCGAAAGTGGTCAAGCGCCTCCAGCCGCCGGGCGACCGCAGCGGACCTGGCGACGACGACCTCGTCCGGATCGAGCTGCCGCAGGATGTCCACGTTGGCCCAGCGCTGGATCTCACCGGCCCGGAAATCGGCCGCCAGGCGATCAAGGGTAGTGGCGAGATTGCTGCAGGCCGGCTTTTTCGCGAGTTTGTCCAGCTCGCTGGCGATGTCAGCCAAGGATCTCATGGAATGCCGATCGAATCCAAATTTCTGGAGTCACGCGTGCAGCCTTCTTGGTCGCTCGTGGCGCGACAGTACGCAAGCTCCACGATTTAATAAACAGACGGCTCGGTCCGGCCATCTAGTACCCGCCGGAGCGTCCAACGTATCATGACGGACTGCGGCGGCCGGCCGCAGGAACAGCACCATAGGCCAGGCCAGCGAGCTGGCCGGCCGGCCCTAAAGCTCGCCTATAGCCGGTCGGGCACTCAAGCGATTGAGGACAGTGTTGATCATGCGCAGCGTCAGCCTTCCTTTCCATCGCAGCAGTACGGCGCGCCGATACGGCGCTCATCAGACGTCACACAGTAACGGCATGGGTGACATGGTGGATGCCTACAGACAGGCGGCGATGACTGGCTGAACGGACATGCCCGCGACGCTCGATCGGTTGTACGCGCAGGATGACGTACATCGCCGCTGCGTCGACCAGTGAGTTGATCTTAGCGACGCGAATGTGTTGATTAGCGCGACACGGATGAAGCCGGCGAAGCCGGATGCGAGGAACCCGAACCGGCACCGCGCCTGACCTGCTTTCGCCACGCGCTGATGGTGCTCGTCTGGTTCCGCAAGGGCGAGGACACCGCACTGCTCGACATCGGCGTCGCCCGGCCGACCGCCTCCCGGGTACTGCCTGGTCCATCCTGATCGGACGCTGGAGGACGTTACGTCGGACCACCACCGGCACACGCAAAATCGGCGACATCGTCACGATACGGTTGGTAGCGGCGGTCAATGCGGCGGTACCGGATTCCGTACGGCCGGGGCGCGGTTTCGGGAGGCGGCGCGATGAGTTCGACGGTGGGCGACAACGTAGGGCGGCTCCGTCGACTCAGGGGACTCACGCAGGAGCAGTTGGCGGCCGGATCCGATGACGACGAGATCGCGGTCGGCCTGCTACGGCGGGCGCTGGCTGCGGCCCGTGGCTTGAAGCGGGACAACTGTCGGTGATGTCTCGACAGATCCGCCGACAGTGCGAGAACTGCAGGCGTCGATTGCCGAGATCGACCGGATCTACCATGGTGACGATTACGCCAGCGCGCTGGCCCGGCTGCCGGTGCTGATCGGTGCCGCCCGCAGCCTTGTCGACGCGAGTTCCGGCGACCAGCGGACTGCCAGCGTTGGGCAGCTCGCTCAGGCGTACCAGATCGCTGGGACGGCGTTGATCCAGCTCCGGCGCTTCGATCTTGCCTACCATGCGCTGAGTCTCGCGCTCGACGTCGCGGACGAGTCCGGAGACGAACTGGTCGCCGCGTCAGTTGTCACCACAATGTGTTGGCTGTTGCTCCGGCAGGGCCGGTTCGACGAGGCAGAGCGGTTGGCTGTCGTCACGGCGAACGCAGTGGAGCCACGCTTTTCCCGTACGGACCCGACCCGGCTGGCGGTGTGGGGCTGGCTCATGCTGCGCGGGTCGGCCGCCGCGATCCGCGATGGTCGCGCCGACGACGCCGGAGAAATGCTCGACGCCGCCGGTGCGGCAGCGGTCCGGATCGGCGAGCAGCTACCCGCCGACGTAGCTCTCCGCATGCCGGTGACGATGGGTGCCTTCTGTCCGGCGACCGTCGAAATGAAGCGGGTGGAGATGTCGGTCGTAGCGGGCGACCCCGCCACGGCGCTCGCGTTGGCGGAACGGGTGCCGCCGGGGAGCGGCCGGGCCACGTCAGACAACCGGAATCGCCACCAACTCGACCGTGCCTGGGCCAACACTGAACGCGGCGACCTGGTCGAAGCAACGCGCATTCTGTCCGGGCTCGGAGCGGAGTCGCCGACCTGGTTGCGGCATCAGCGGTACGCCCGGGACATCGTCACCACGATCCTGACCCGCCGCCGTCGGCCAGTGAGCCAGGAGTTGGCGGCGCTGGCTGACCTGATGGGCGTCGGGTCCTGAGCATCCTTCACAGGCCGCGTGTGCCAACGCCAAGGGCGTGATCACGGCTGCGGCTCGGACGTGACGGTAGGCCATCACCGGGATCTGCGCCGCCGGGGGGCGGCGAGCGGAGCCGTCCGTTACGTACCAGGTGCCGTCCGACTGATTAGAGAGCACGTACGGCGTCGGTCGACAGCCAGCAGCGACAATGTGATCATCAATTTGCGGTACGGTTGTCAGAGGCGAGCGTCGAAGTCTCGCTGACGCGGCACTCATCCTTTCGGCAATCAGGGATGGTCGAGGTGACAGAGTCAGGCGGTTCCAGCTTCTCCCGTCGCTTGGGTCAACTGCGGACGGAGCGTGATATGTCGCTGCGTCAGCTTGCCAGGGCGACCTTCTACAGCAAGTCCTACCTGCATGAGCTAGAAAACGGTTCCAAGCGCCCAACAGCACAGGCTGCCCAGCGCCTCGACTCTACGCTCCGAGCCGGCGGTGAATTGTCAGCACTAGCTGACGCTCAAAGGGCTCTCAGTCGCCGTCAGTTCGTAGCCGGAGCTGGTCTGGCCGCCGCGCTTCCGCATACCTATGTGGATCACGGCCGGAAGATCGGTGTAGACCTTCCGGATAAATTGGTGGAGCGTACCGCGCGGTTGCGTCGTCTGGACGACTTCCTCGGCGGCGCGGACACCTACCGGATGTACGCCGCCGAGGTTGATTCCACAGATCGGCTTATCCGTGACGGACGTTACGCCGAGGATACCCATCGGCGCTTGTTGGCGGTGCTGGCTGAGCAGGCGCAGTTGGCTGGTTGGGCCGCGTTCGACGCTGGCCATCACGGCGACGCGGAGCGGCTGTATCGGGCGAGTCTGACCGCTGCTCAGGAGGCAGAAAACCCGGCGCTTGCCGGGAACGCGCAAGCGTTTCTTGCCTACCAGGCGAGCGCGCTCGGCCGGTCCGGCTTGAATCTGGCTATCGCGGCGTGCGAGACAGCGAAGGAGAGCACAACTCCTCGGGTCCTGACACTCTTGCACTGCCGCCGGGCCTGGAGCCACGCCCTTGAAGGACAGGCGGCAGAAGCGGAGCGACAGCTCGATACAGCCGCGCGGTGGCTGAGTACCTCCGGCGACCGGGCTGAGCCAGACTGGGCCTACTGGGTGGACGATGTCGAGGTCGACATCATGACTGGCCGGTGCTGGTCTGTGCTGCACCGGCCGATGCGCGCGATATCGGTGCTGGAGCAGGTCTTGGCGCTATACAACGACACGCATGCCCGTGACAAGGCGCTCTATCTGACCTGGCTTGCTGACGCGTACCTGGACGCCAACGAGGTGGAGCAAGCGTGCTCCGTGGCGGGCAAGGCAATGCGGTTGGCGGCCGGAGTCGGATCGATCCGCCCAGCTCAACGGATCGACACGTTCATGGCAAGGCTGGAGCCGTACGCGGCTCTCCCGTGTGTCGTGGACCTGCATGGCCGAGCGGCGGAGATGAGCCGGTAGCGTCGCCTCGGTCGAGATAGCTTCGGCCTCAACTGTCCGGTGCGGCTTCGCCTGTCGACGATCGTAGCCACTCCAGAAACGCTGCTGATCCTGCCACGATCGCAGTCGCCGTGATCTGCGGGTTCTGCCAAGGATGGTGCGCGAGTAGGTGGCGCTCCAAGGCTTCGTACCGGGCGGCCGTCGTGTTGAATAGCACCTGCCACTCTTCACCCTCGCCCTGGTTGCCCAGATGCCAGAAGACGCTGATCACGGGGCCAACCACCTGCGCGTTCCCGGCCAGGCGAGCACCTACCGCCGATCGGGCTAGGGCTACCGCGGCATCACGTGTCTCGACTGCGGTCGACACCTGTAGATAGTCGCTCATGGTCAAAAATTAGCTCCCACTCCAGCCGATCCGGTGTCTGCGGACAGCAGATGGTATCCGGCGGACGTCCCTGCTATCGCGTCTCGCAACGGAGACGGCGAGCATTGGTTTGTCCTTGTGAAACTCCGCTCTTGCTTGGGGATATTTGGCGAACGAATGCCACCGTACGAGGGAGAACGAAGGTGGATGAAGCATCAGTCTTCCTGCTGGGTCGGGACGAGTCTCACGAGCTCAACGTATGCACCGGCAGACCGTGAACGTTGACAGTTGCAAGGTTGCCTGTGGACGGCTGTGGATGCTGATGGAGCCATGGACGAGCGGTGCCTTCGTCGGGTGTGCCGGCGAGGCGACGCCGTGGACCTGATCGATTGCACGGCACGAAAGACGACCCGAAAGGAAGAAAGCGATGATCGTCGAGTTGGTTCGTGAACTGGTGTTGCGGTGGCGGGACGGGCGGTCGGCGGCGTCGGAGCGGCTGGCCCGGCTCGACCAGGAACGGTCGGCGGCCAAGCACCGGCGGCTGGACGGCAACCGCGGGCACCGTTGGTCGTCGCAGCCGACGATGCTCACTCCGACGCTGCGTCCGCTGATGACCTACGGCCAGCTGCTCGGCTACCGCGTACCGGCCGGGTTGTGACCTTGGCGGATGACAGCGCGGGTGAGCCGGGTCCGAGCGCCGACGACGCCGAGGCCACTCGTGATTGCGCGACCGATGCAGCGGCCGACATCGGCCGCACGCTCCGATGGAGCTTCGAGGACCTGAAGGCCGAGCACGGTGAGGCCGGTGCCCGCCGGATCCTCGCCGAGGTCCTTGCCCGGTGGCAGGCCAACGGCGGTGAGCCCGTGGCATTCGACGAATGACCACGCGTGACCGCTCGGAGTCGTCGATCTTCTGAGAGGGACGAATCGATGTGGGATATCGGTGCGGTGTTCGGGGCGGCGCTGCTCGGCTTCTGCGCCGGGCTGTGGTCGTTCAAAGTGAAGTCGAGATGGTGCCCGGACTGCGGGCGTACGACGTACCCGACGGCGGATCGGCGTGGCGGGTAGTCGGCCGCTCCCCATGCCCGAGCCGGAGCCGGGCGACGTACTGATGATCGGCCCTGAAGCGAGCGTGCAGTTCGCCGGCGACCGAGGCTTCAGGTTCCGGGTCATCTCGGTGGACAGCAAGCCGACGTACGAGGGTTGGGTGTGGCTCGCCGGCTACATACTTGACCGGCACGGTGACGCGACCGAGAGGCGGGAGATATTCGTGCAGCGCCGAGGCCTGTACCGGACTGTCCCGCGATGATCGACCATCGAATCAGGACGGAGTGAAATCAGGCGGATGTCGGGTGCCGACTGGCCTGGCGCGTCCAGCAGGCCACGCGACGACCGATCATGGTTCGCGACGAGCCTTCGACAACGGGTTTGGGCCACGGTGGCTGGCTCTCCGGTCGGCTGCCAATGCCGGAGCGTCTGACCTGGACCGACCTCGGTCGGAGGGTGACTTAGGATGATCGGATGGGCGGATACATCAGGTAGCGGGCGACTGGCACCCTTCGACCACTGCCGTGAGTCGATGTCCAGCAGCACACTTCCCCGGTGACCAACCAGCAGCCGCCGCACCACGCGACCCACCCGCATCAGTACGAGATCGGGCATGCCCCGATGCCGCACCCACACCCACACCCGCCAGGGTCCGGTCGCCGGCCTGGCGCCGGGCTCGGTCCGGGCCAGAAGGCCGCCGCATATCTCGGCGCTGGTCTGGCGACCTTCGTCCTGCTCTGCTGCGGGGGCACCATGGTGGCCAGCCTCGTCGCGCCGGACCCGGAGCCGAGCGAGAGCGTCGCCACGATCAGCGGGCGCGACGCCGACGGCGACAAGTCCGCGCAGCTCGCCACCATCGCACCGACCAGTTCAGCCGCAGCGAGCCCGACGCCCTCGGCCAGCGCCTCGCCTTCGGCCAGCCCGACCGCCGCCCCGTCGCCGCGACCCAGCACTGCCGCGCCCGCACCGACGGTCCGTCAGCCGAAAATCGAGACCCGGACGGTGACCGAGACGCGGCAGATTCCGTTCCAGGAGAAGCGGGTCAACGATCCCAACCTGGCCAAGGGCCAGACGAAGGTGAAGACGGCCGGTGTCGCGGGCGTCAAGACCCTGACGTACGAGGTGACCTACACCGACGGGGTGCAGACCGCCAAGCGGCTGGTCGGCGAGAAGGTCACCCGACAGCCGGTGACCAAAGTCGTGCTGGTGGGCACCAAGGTGGCTCAACAGTGCCACCCCAGCTACACCGGCGCCTGCGTGCCGATCGCCAGCGATGTCGACTGTGCCGGCGGCAGCGGCAACGGTCCGGCGTACGTCCAGGGGCCGGTCACGGTGGTCGGACCGGACGATTACGGATTGGACCATGACAACGACGGGATCGGCTGCGAGTAGCAACCAACCGGCGAAACCTTAGTGGGTTGCCCAGATCCGGGCGAACAACCAGTAGACAAAGGAAAGCAGCGCCATGGTCGCGATGAAGGCGAGCGGCATGGCGACCAGCGGAACGAGGATCGGGAACCGGCGGTGGAGTCGCCGCCGTCGCTGCCAGCGCCACCAAGCCCGGCGGACCATTGGTCCGCCGGGCAGACGCAGTACGGCTGCGGTAACCTGCCGACCCATCGTGACCTTGGCCGGTTCGGGGTTGCGCATCCAGTCCGGCAGGGCGACCGGCGGCCGGCCCCGTGGCGGTTCAGTGATATCGCCGGTACGCGGACGAACGGTGTCTTGGAGGTTGTTCTGGATATCGGCCATTGTCCACTCCTCAGGTCACCCCGGATTGTGAGGCAGACAGTCAACCAGCAGCACATGATTTTTTCGGCGAGCTCCGACCGGTGCTGAGAGGATCAAGCCGAATCTCGGCTTCCATTGATCGGCAAGCGACGATGGAAGTTTCGTGGAAACCGCAATCGCCCGCGGTTGATCCGGGCATCTGGGGATGCCGGGACTGCCGACTGCGTGTGAACTGTCTCACCTTCTGACCGATCGGTCAGGCTCTGCGGTCCGGCTCGGGCATCCTTGGTCGCGGGACGGCTGGGTCGCGGGACGCCGGCCGGGCCGGATGACAGGACCGCACGACGGGGAGGTGAGCAGATGGCGCAGACCAGCCGGGGTGCCGGCGGCCGGGCCGAGCTACGCGAGCAGATCCTCGACGTGGCGGCCCAGCGGTTCGCGGCCGTCGGGTTCCGGGGCACCTCGCTGCAGGACATCGCGGCGGAGGTGGGCTGCGCCAAGGCTTCTCTGCTCTACCACTTCGACAGCAAGGACGCGATCCTCGCCGCGCTGATGGGCCCGGCGACGGCGGCCCTCGCCGACCTCGACCGGCGGCTCGCCGACCTCGACGACGAGGCAGCCCGGCGTACCGCCGTCGACGGTTTCGTCGATCTGTGCCTGCGGTTCCGACCGCAGATCGCGCTCCTCTACGCCGAGATACCGCAGGTGTTGCACCAGCCGGCCTTCAAGGACCTGCAACAGATGGTCGACCGGTTGCAGACCGCGCTCGCCGGCCGATCCGGCCAGCCGCACGCCTGTGTCGCCGCCCTGGTCGTGCTCGCCGGCGTCTCCGCCGCCACTTCCAAGCTGGTCGAGTTCAGCGACGCGCAACTGCGTCCGATACTCGCCCGGATCATCGACCGGACTCTCGACGATCAGCCGACCGGGTCGACAACCGACCCGGTCGCCGACTGACCGGGTCGACAACTGACCGAAAAAGCCACGCCCGACACCGCAGAGGATGCCGCATGGCCACCTTGCTCTACCGGCTCGGCCGGACCGCTTTCCGCAAGCGACACCTGGTCGTATCGATCTGGCTGATTGCCCTGGTCGCGCTCGGCGTCGCCGCGCTCGCCTTCCGCGGGCCGACCGCCAGCAACTTCAGTATCCCCGGCACCGAGTCGCAGCAGGCGATGGATCTGCTGCAGGAGCAGTTCCCACAGGCCAGCGGTGCCGGTGGGACGATCGTGATCGCGGCGCCCGAGGGCGAACAACTGACCACCGAGGCCGGCCAGGCCGCCGTACTCCAGGTGGTCGCCGAAGCGAACGAGATCCCCGACGTGGTCGGCGCGCTCGACCCGTTCCAGACCGGCAGCGTGTCGCCCGACGGGCGGTACGCCCTGATCAACGTCCAGTTCGCGGACCCGAACGACGAGGTCAGCGACGAGGCGCGGGAAGCGTACGAAGCGGTCGGTGACCCGGCCCGCGACGCGGGCTTCCAAGTGGCCCACGGCGGCGAGGTGATGACCACCGAGCCGCACATCGGTTCCCAGGAGGGTATCGGTGTCGCGATCGCCCTGGTCGTGCTGATCATCACCTTCGGCTCGCTGGTCGCCGCCGGCATGACCATGCTGAACGCGCTGATCGGCGTCGGAGCCGGCATGGCCGGCCTGTTCGCGCTGAGCAGCACCATCAACCTCACCTCCACCGCCCCGGTGCTCGCCCTGATGCTCGGCCTGGCCGTCGGTATCGACTATTCGCTGTTCATCACCTCCCGGCACCGCCAGCACATGCTCGAAGGGCTGGCACCCGAGGAGGCCGCCGCCCGAGCCGTCGCCACCGCCGGCTCCGCCGTGGTGTTCGCCGGAGCCACGGTCGTCATCGCCCTCGCCGGGCTGTCCGTCGTCGGGATCCCGTTCCTCACCGTGATGGGTCTGGCCGCCGCCGGTACGGTGAGCGTCGCCGTCCTGGTCGCCATCACCCTGCAGCCGGCGCTGCTCGGGTACGCCGGCCGCCGGGTGCTGCACCGTCGCCGGCGGGCCACCGAGCCGGCCGAAGCGCCGACCACGCACGAGAACCAGGAGACTTTCGGCTTCCGCTGGGCCCGGCTGATGGTGAAGCTGCGGATTCCGGTGATCGTGCTGGGCGTGGCCGGGCTCGGTGTGCTGGCGATCCCCGCCGCGGATATGCGGATCGCGCTGCAGGACGCCAGCGCCGCACCGATCGGCAGCAGCGAGCGGACCGCCGCCGACCTGATCACCGAAGGCTTCGGGCCAGGATTCAACGGTCGGCTGATCATGGTGGTGGCGGGCGACTCCGCGGAGGCCACGACCGCCGCCGCGGGCCAGGTCACGGGTGCCGTACAGGGCCTGGACGGGGTGCTGATGGTTGCTCCGCCCCAGCCCAGCCAGGACGGCCGGACCGCGATCCTGGCGGTCATCCCGGCGACCGGCCCCACCGAGCCCGGAACCGAGGAGCTCGTCGAGCGGATCCGGGGCGAGATCGGCGTACTCGGGTTGGCGCCTGACACCGACGACGCTTCCGCCGAGGTCTCGCTGACCGGAATCACCGCGGTCGGGATCGACGTCTCCGACAAGCTCGCCGACGCGCTGCCGGTCTACCTGCTGCTGGTGGTCGGCCTGTCGATCCTGCTGCTGATGCTGGTGTTCCGCTCGATCCTGGTGCCGGTCAAGGCCGCCGCCGGTTTCCTGCTCACCGTCGGGGCCGCGTTCGGCATCACCGTCGCGGTGTTCCAGTGGGGCTGGTTCGCCGACCTGGTCGGTTTGGACACTCCACGACCGCTGATCAGCTTCCTGCCGATTCTGCTGATCGGCATCCTGTTCGGGTTGGCGATGGACTACGAGGTGTTCCTGGTCTCCCGGATGCGGGAGGACTTCGTCCACGGTGACACCGCGGTGCAGGCGACCATCAACGGGATGGGACACGGTGCCCGGGTGGTGATCGCCGCCGCGTTGATCATGATCTCGGTCTTCGGTGGATTCGTCCTGATCGAGGATCCGATCATCAAATCGATGGGCTTTGCACTGGCGATCGGCGTGCTGATCGACGCCTTTGTGGTGCGGATGACGATCGTGCCGGCGGTGATGTCGTTGCTCGGCAAGGCTGCCTGGTGGCTGCCGCGCTTCCTGAGTCGGATCATGCCCAACGTGGACATCGAGGGCGAGCAGCTGCGGGCACGGCTGGCCGCACGGCGGGAGGCGGAACTGGTCGGCGCCGGGGCCGACCGTTCCTGATGCGACAGCGCCCCGCGTCGGTACGCCGCAAGGTGAGCCGGCGCGGGGCGCTGCACGGTGTCGCCGGGTGCGGCAGGATGCCAGGCATGAGTTTGGACCGACCTATCGCACCCGACCCGTACGACCTGCTCCCGCCGGTCGGCTCGTTCACCCTCACCAGCACCGATGTCGCCGAGGGCGAACCGCTGGCCACGGCGCACATCTTCACGGGCGCCGGCGGCGAGAACCTGTCGCCGCAGCTGTCCTGGTCGGGCTTCCCGGCCGAGACCCGGGGCTTCGTGGTCACCTGCTACGACCCGGATGCGCCCACCGGCTGCGGCTTCTGGCATTGGCTGCTGCTCAACCTGCCCGCGTCCGTCACCGAGCTGGCGCGGGGCGCCGGTGCCGATCCGGAGAAGGTGGCGCCGGGCGCGTTCAGCGTCCGCAACGACTTCGGCAACGCCCGCTACGACGGCTCCGCGCCGCCGTCGGGGGACCGGCCGCACCGGTACATCTTCGCGGTGCACGCCCTTGACGTGGACAAGCTGGACGTCGGCCCACAAGCGAGCGCGGCGTACGTCGGGTTCAACCTGACCTTCCACACGCTCGCCCGGGCGACCCTGACCGGCATCTTCCAGAACCCCGGCTGAGCCGACAGCCCAGACCCCCGACGATCTTGGGCATATCGACGAACAAGAGCGACAAGACTCCGCGACAAGTCCAAGATCGCCGGAGGGCTAGGGCTGGGCTAGGGCTGGACGGTGGTGGGCGTGGTGGCGGTGGGGCGGATGCAGCAGCCGGTGCAGATCTTCGGCTCCGGCAGGGTGAAGGCCAGGCAGCAGGTCTTGCGCTGGACGGACAGCGCACCCGCCGCGTCGGGCACCAACTCGATCAGGTCGGCGATGCCCAGGGCGGCCAGAAGCTCGCCGATGGTCTCGGTCGCGGAGCCGGGCAGCGCGTCGGCGGCCTGCAGGACGGCGTACGCGATGCCGGAGGACAGCGAACCGAGCAGCGTGCGGGGGCTCAGCCTGACCTGGCGGTGAATCGTGTCCAGGAGCGGGGTGAAATGCTGGTCGAGCAGCGATACCCGGATGAGGTCGAGCAGCGTCGCCTCGTCCGGTGCGACCAGCACCTCCGACAGCCCGGCCGTGGCCAGCGGATCGCTGGGCAGGACGGCCACCGTCGTACCCCGGCGCAGGCCGATGTCGACCAACGGGCCGGCCTCGTCCAGCCGCACCAGCACGTCGCTCGCCCGCAGCAGCGGCACCCGCCGGGCCGATGCCCAGCCGAGCGCGACCGGTAACGCGACCCAGTAGCTGTACGCCTTCCAGGCCAGCGCGGCGGCGGCGTGGCGCTTGGCCTGCCAACGACCCGCGGCCGAGGCGAGCAGGCCGGCCAGTGCACCGCCATCGATCAGCGCGGTGGCCGGCAGCCAGCCGGCCTCGTCGCGCACCACCAGGCCGGCGTGCAGACCCGGCAGCTCATCGGTGCCGAAGGTGGCCCGCAACGTCGCGGTGATCGGAGCCAGCGGCGTGGCGGCGGATGAGCGGTGACCGATCGCCGTGATCACGATGCGTGACCGTTCGTCTGAGTCGTCGCGATTGCGTAGGAGGCGGCGTACCGGCGGATCTGCGGCCGGTGCTGCTCCTGGCACAACGCTGTCACCTCGGTCTCTCCCACTGTGCTGGACGATCCTTCCGGGGGTGCCTGACGAATCAACACCCTAGACCACTAAGGCTAGCCTAACCAGGGTTCTGACAAACCTCGCCCGATGGAAGCCAGACCGTGACTTTCGGTGACCGGTGTGGTGCGAAGAGCTGAAGCGGTCAAGCCTTGTCAAGGCATGTGTCGGCAACGCGCCATTGCTGGTCCGCCGTTGCGGTCAGAAAGCAGACTGAAGTTCCGCCTGAGGGGACGAATCGCGATGACCAGCTCGCCCATCGACCGTGCCGCGGACACCTTCGCGGCCGAACTCGCCCAGTGGCGCGTGGACCGGGCGATGACCAAGAAGCAGTTGGCTGCCAGGATGGGCTTCGACCCGTCGTACATCAGCCACGTCGAAGGGCGCAGGCACCGCCCGACCGAGGACTTCGCCCGCCGGGCCGAAGCCGTGCTCGGCGCCGGGGGTGCGATCTGGCAACGTTTCCAGGAGTACGACGACCTGCGCGCCAGCCGGACCGTGACGCCGGCACGGGACGCGGCGGTCGCCGAACAGTGGCAGGTACCCGGCACCGGGCTCATCGTCGAGCAGGAGACGGCCGTCCTGAGCTACCGGGACGGCTTCTACCACTGCGCGATCCGGCGTGCGCTCTACAACGCCGGCACCGAGCCGGTGACCCGTTATCCGGTCCGGATCGCGGTGGACCGCTACCCCGACGATCCGCAGCGCTCCAACCGGCACCATCACGACCACCCGCTGACCTTCGCCGAGTTGGACCTGGACGCCGCCTGCGGCGGTACCGGACACCTCGAACCGATGCTCTGGCGAGCCAAGCACGACCGGGACGCCGCCAAGGAAGTCTGGCTGCTGTTCGAGAATTCGCAGGGCCGCTTCCCGCTCTATCCCGGGCAGCGGACCACGATTGAGTACACATATCGGGTGGGACAGGAGAAATGGGGGCAGTGGTTCCAGCGTGCCGTTCGGCTTCCCACCCGACGGCTCACCGTACGGCTGGATTTTCCCACCACCCTCGATCCGCAGGTGTGGGGGGTGGAGACCTCCCTGTCAGCGGAGGACGCCCCGCTGCGTACCCCGCTGCGCCGCCAGGACGTCGACGGTCGTACCGCGCTGGAGTGGTCCACCGAGGTGCCACCGCTCAACGCCCGCTACCGGCTGGAGTGGCGCTTCCGACGTGGCCCGCGCGACCCCGAGGACACCGGCACGCCCGGTTGCGGCGGCGCGGCCGTTGCCACCGGTCCGGTAGCCGACAGCGGGCGGTTGCGGGCGCTCGGGATCGTGCAGCGCGGGGCCGCGATCCTGCGCCAGCCGGCGCGGCCGTTCGACCTGCCCTCCGACGAGGCGATCGCGTTGGACACGATCGCGCGGCTGCGGACGGTCCTGGCCCGGTTGGATCAGCTGCATCCGTTCAGCAAGGGGTTGGGGCTCGCCGCGCCGCAGATCGGACTCCCGTGGGCCGCGGCGGTGGTCCGGCCGCCCGATCCGGGACTCGGTCCGGTCGTACTGCTCAATCCACGCGTCGTCGCCGCCGCCCGGGAGACCGATCAGCAGTACGAAGGATGTCTGTCGTTCTTCGACGTCCGCGGTAGCGTCCCCCGCCCGCTACGCATCGACGTGGAGCACACCGGGCTGGCCGGCGGGCGGATGATCACCTCGTTCGACCGGGCGATGGCCCGGCTGGTCGCGCATGAGATCGACCACCTGGAGGGTCGGCTCTACGTGGACCGTATGCCGCCCGGCGCGGCGTTGGTGCCGGTCGAGGAGTACGGCGGGAGCGGCCACCCCTGGATCTACCTGGGCCTGAATCCCGTGTCGGGTCACACCTCACCGAAGCTGTCGTAGCGGATCCGCTCCGCCGGCACGTCGAGTCCGGCCAACGCGCGCAGGCTGGAGCGCACCATGCCGGCGGAGCCGGAGACGAAGAAGTCGTGTTCGTTCCAGGGTCCGTAACGGGCCAGGACCTCCGGCACGGTGCCGTGCTCACCGCTCCATGTCGGGTCGTCGGTGCAGCACGGCACCACGTTCAGCCAGGGGTAGCCGGTGGCGAGCTGCTTGAGCTGCGACAGGTCGTAGAGGTCGTCGCGGCTACGACCGCCGAGATAGACGTGCACCCAGCGGCTGCGGTTGAACCGGGTCAGTTCGTCGATCAGCGCCTTGACCGGAGCGAAGCCGATCCCGCCGGCCAGGCAGACGATGTCCCGGGGCGAGTCGCGGTCCAGCACCATGGTGCCCATCGGCGCGGCGACGCGCAGCAGGTCGCCGGGGCGTACCCGGCGTACCAGGGCGCTCGACACCCAGCCGCCGACGGCCGCCCGGACGTGGAACTCCAGCACGTTGTCCGGCCGGGGCGCGTTGGCGATCGAATAGGTGCGCCACGACCGGGGCGCGTATCGCGGTGCTTCCACACTCACGTACTGCCCAGCCTGGTACTCCAGCGGATACTGCAGCGGCCGGCAGGTCAGTACGGCGACGTCCGGGCCCCGGCGTTCGTGGCTGAGCACCTCGGCGTGCCAGAACGCCGGCTCGGGATCGCTGCGCGCACCGGTGATCATGTTGGTGGTGAGCAGGTCGAGGGCGTCGGCCCAGGCCTGGTCGTACTCGATGGTCCAGCGGTCGCCGGCGACCGTCCGCAGGGCGGCGACGAAGGAAGTGGCGAAGATCGAGTAGTACGCGGGCTGCACCTGGAACTTGCGATGTGCCCGCCCCAGCGACTGCAGGTAGCCGGCGAACTGCTCCGGATCGTCGATCGACCCGACGGCGGCGACGACGGCCTCGATCAGACGGTGGCGCTGGCCGTCCATGTGCACCGGAAAGAGCTGGCGCAGGCTCGGCTCGGAGAGGAACATCCGGGCGTAGAGATAGCCGGCCACCTGGTCGTGTTCCTCCTCGACCAGGACCCAGCTTTCTTTCAACAACTGCGCGAGGTTGCTCATCTGGACTCGTCTCCGTCACCGTGCCGTCGCTGCTGTCGTATCGGTGAGTCCCAGAGTGAGCACTCTTCGTAGCGGATCGCCGCACAGATTGTGCGACATTGCCCGAGCGCAGCCGCTGCGGCACAGTGGTCCGGTGACGGTTGATCTCGCTGGACCGCCATCGCCGCCATCGCCGCCGACACCGCCGGTGGCCCGACCGGCATCGCCGGCGCCGCGGTTGTTGCGTGCCGAGGTGCTGCTGGTTCTCGGTCTGTCACTCGGCCAGTCGGCCGTGTACGCGCTGGTCACGATCGTGGCGCGGCTGACCGCCGACCGTCCGCTGTCCCAGCAGACGGCGACACTCAACCCGTCCCAGTCGGCCCGGCCCTGGCTCGACCTTACGTACCAACTGCTCGGCATCTTCTTCGCGGTGGTTCCGGTGCTGCTCGCCGTCCATCTGTTGAACCGTGACGAGCGGTTGAACCGTGACGAGGCGGACGCCGACGGTGGTGGCGGGTTCAGCGGCGATGCCATGAACGCCCGGGCCCGGCTCGGGCTCGATGCCCGCTCCCCGCTGCGGGACCTGGGCTGGGGTGCGGCGCTGGCCGCCGCGATCGGCCTGCCGGGGCTCGGGTTGTTCTGGGCTGCCGCGCTGCTCGGTCTCAACGCGAGCGTGGTCCCCGCCGCGTTACCGGATCTGTGGTGGACCGTGCCGGTGCTGATCCTGGCGGCGGCGCAGAACGCGATCCTCGAAGAGGTGATCGTGGTCGGCTACCTGATGACCCGGTTGCGCCAGCTGGGCTGGCGGATCGGCGCGGTGGTCGCCGCGAGCTGCCTGCTGCGCGGCACCTACCACCTGTATCAAGGATTCGGGGCGTTCGTCGGCAACGTGATCATGGGTGTGGTGCTGTCGCTGTTCTTCCTGCGGACCCGACGGGTGATGCCGCTGATCGTCGCGCATGCGCTGCTCGACATCGTGGCCTTCGTCGGCTACGCGCTGCTGCCGAGAGACTGGTTCGGCTGGCTGTGAGGTGGCGTCAACCCGCTGCCACGGTGCGGTAGTGGGTGGTCGCGCGGGCAGCCAGTCGCTCCAGCAGCAGCGTGTCACCGGCCGTGGCGACCAGTGCGCGGGCTCCGGGCAACAGTCTGGCCGGCAAACGCAGCAGCCCCCAACCTCCGGTCGAGCCCGCCGCCCCGGCGAACAGTTGCACCATGCGCTGGGCCACGTCAGCGGCGCGGAGCAGGGGATCCCGCTGATCGGATCCGTGCGGTACGTCGCTGCCGGCACCGGCGGGCTGGCGGGCCGCGCCGAGCGCTGCCTGCGCTACCTCGATATCTGGATGCACGAGGGTCAGCGCCAGCAGTTCCGCCGCCCGCCGCTGGTCGGTCGGATCGACGCGGTACGCGGCGGCCACGTGCAGGACGAGAGCTGCCTGCGTCCAGCCGACAGTGGCGACTTCGAACACCGGGCCGAGCAGGCCGGCCGCCGTGGACGCCGCTGCACCGGCACCGGCGAGCCGGACGAACCGGCGGGCCGCCAGCCGGGCCAGGGCGTCGTCGCTGGCGGCCGGATAGCCGACCCGCATCCGGGCCGCCCAGTCCTGGGCGGCCGGGCCCAGGTGGTCGACGGCGGTCAGCGCGAGCAGTTCCGGGGCGTACTCCGGCCGCGCCAGCAGCGCCGGCAGCACGCGTCGGGGCGTCATGGACCGGTCGGGCTGGGCCGACACCGCTGCCACCGGTTCCGGCGCTGCTGGCGGTTCCGGCGCTGCCACCGGTTCCAGCGCTGCCACCGGTTCAGCCCGTGCGGCTGATTCCGGAGGCGTCTTCTTCGCCGCCGTCTTCTTCGCCTTGGCCGGTGCCGTCTTCTTGGCGGGTGCCGTTTTCTTCGCCGCCTTCTTCGCGGCCTTCTTCGCCGCCGTCACCCTGGCGGCGGGCGCGCCTGGCTCAGACGCGCCCGTCTCGGGTGTCGATGTTCCGGGTGTCGATGTCACCGGCGTTGGTGTCTTTGGCTTCGGCACCTCGGGTGCCGGTGGCACGGGCATCGTGGCCGGCGGCTGGAACAGCACCGGGGCGATGTGCGTCGGGTTTCGCCGGCTCGGCGACCGGCCGGCGGTGGCCGGCTTGTCCGACGCCGGTTCGTCCGTCGCCGACTCGGCTGCCGGGGTGAAGTCGGCCTTCGGCGACCGCGCCCGTGGGGCACGCCGACGTCCGGGCTCTGCGGCAGGCGACTGCTCTCCCATGCTCAGGCAGCCTATCCCGAACCCGCCAGCGACACCCGCCCGACAACCGCCACCAGGCGTACCCGTCCGGCGTTTGCGGCAACGACCAGCGGGTACGCCGGGCAGGTGGCCCGCTATGCCGCTGACGTCGCAGCCCTCGCCAATCCCCTGGTCGGTGCGGACGATCTCGACCCGCTGATCGAGCGGGCCGCCACCGCGCGAGTGGTGATGCTGGGCGAGGCGAGTCACGGCACGCACGAGTTCTACGGCTGGCGAGCGACCATCACCCGTCGCCTCATCACCGAACACGGGTTCTCCTTCGTCGCCGTCGAAGGCGACTGGCCCGACTGCGACCGGGTCGACCGCAGCGTACGAGGCCGTCTCGACGCGCCGCTGGACCCGCGCGACGCGCTGAGCACCTTCGAGCGATGGCCGACCTGGATGTGGGCGAACGACGAGGTGGTCGACTTCTGCCGGTGGCTGCGCCGGCACAACGACTCGGTCACCGAGGCGGCCCGCGTCGGCTTCCACGGCCTGGACGTCTACTCGCTCTGGGAATCCCTCCGAGAGATCCTGGTCTACCTGCACGAACATCGTCCAGACCAGGTGCCGTCAGCGCTGGCCGCGTACCAGTGCTTCGAACCGTACGGCGAGGACCCGCAGGATTACGCCACCGCCCTGCGGCTGGTGCCGGCGGGGTGTGAGGCGGAGGTGGTCGAGCTGCTGATCCGGCTGCGCCAGCAGGCTGTCGCAGACGGCGCGGGCAGCTTCGGCGCCTGGCAGAACGCCGAGGTGGTGGCCGGCGCCGAGCGCTACTACCGGGCGCTGGTCAGTGGCGGCCGACTGTCCTGGAACGTGCGCGATCGGCACATGCACGACACGCTGGATCGGCTCCTCAACCACTACGGTGCCGAGGCGAAGGCGGTGGTCTGGGCGCACAACACCCATGTCGGTGACGCACGGGCGACCGACATGACCGACCTCGGCGAGATCAACATCGGGCAGCTCGCCCGCGAGCGGTACGGGCGCGAACAGGTCCTTCTCGTCGGCTTCGGGACCAACCAGGGCACCGTGGTCGCCGGGGCCGCGTGGGGCGCACCGATGCAGTTGATGTCCGTACCCCCGGCACGGCCCGGTGCCCTGGAATCCGTGCTCGCCGCCGCCGCTCCCGCCGAAGCGCTGTTCGTCTTCCCACCTGACAGGCGCTCCCACCTGCTCACCGACGAGCTGGATCACCGGGCGATCGGTGTGGTCTATCAGCCCCAGTGGGAACGACGGGGCAACTACGTGCCGACAGTTCTCGGCGAACGGTACGACGCCTTCTGCTGGTTCGACCGCAGCCGTGGCGTACGCCCGCTGCGTACCCCGCATGTCGAGTTGCGGGAACCGGAGACCTTTCCGTCCGGGATCTGACCTGTCCGGGATCTGACCCGTGCGGGATCTCAGGTGCGGCCGACCGGCCCGAGCACGGCCGTCTCCATCGACGTCGGATGCAGCAGCACCCACTGCAGCCGGCCCTGGCTGACCAACCCGACCATTTCCGGATGGATTCGCGACAGCCAGCTCTGCGCTTCGGTGAATCCCAGCGCGGACGCGGCCAGCGCCGCCTCGGCGGTGGTCAGCCGCTGCAGCACCACCAAATCGCTGCGGACCAGCGGGTCAAGGTCCCAACTGCCCAGATCGTTGCGTACCACCAGGGTGGTCCGCCACGGCACGCCGCCCTCCGCGGCCGGCGTCATCGACGGCCCGGTGTCGACCACCACCAGTTGCGGCTGTGCCGGTGCCGGCGCTACCGCCGGTTCGTCGCCCGGTGAAAGGAACGAGGCGACTTCCCGACTCAGCCCGCACTGGTGCAGGAACCCGTGCCAGTCCGGCTCGCGGGCGGTCTGGACGAACAGGCGTGCGCCGAGCGCCATCGCTCGCAACGCCAGCAACTGGGCGCAGCGCAATCCGCCGACCAGCAGCATCCGGGTCGGTTCGGGACGGAACATCCGCACCGTGACCGGTCCACCTTGGCGGTTGCGCCCGACGACCAGCCCGTCGCCGCCCGCTCGCAGCCGTACGTCGTCCAGCGCGTCGGGCTCGGCGGTGTGCAGGCCGGCGACCGGCGGCATCGACAGCGGCCCGGTCATCGCGGCATCCTCCGGTGGGTCACGGCAGAAGGCCGCCGAGCGGCAGGGTGACGGCCAGGCCGTGGACGTGCTCACCGTCGATCCGCTCGGTCAGCCCGCCGCTTTCGCGTACCGCGTTGGTCAGCACCTGATCTCCGTTGGTCACGGTAGCCAGGTCACCGGCGGTGAGCCGGACCGCCGCGGACACCGTCACCGCACCGCTGCCCGCCGGCGCCGCCGGATGGCCCGGCTCCCGGGCCACCGCTATGGACACCACGGTGCTGACCATCGGCAACCTGCTCAGCACGTCGTCGAGCTGCCAGGGCAGTTGCGGCCAACGCAGCAGCCGACGGCAGATCTGCGGGGTCGCGCCGCTCCACCACGCCTGCCAGGTCTCGTGCGCCACCGTCCGATTGGCGGCGGTGCCGTACAGGTTTCCAGTGTCGAGCTGACCCGGCAGTTGCGCGAGGTAGCCGATGGCGGTGAACAGGTCGTCCGGTCCGAGCGTGCGGGCCGCGACGCGATCCTGCTTCAGCTGACGCCGGGTACGCCGTACCGCCGAGGCCAGCACCGGCCGTAGCGTCGTGTCGGCGTATCCGTCCACGGTGCGCAACACCTGGATCACCAGCCAGCCACGGCGGTGCGCCGGCACGTCGCCACCGGTGAGCTCGCGGTACGACCGCTCCACCACCCCGCGGTTGGTGCTCGCCCGCGGCGCGGCGGCTACCTGGACCAGCAGTTGGACGGCGACCGGCGGTGCGCCGGGATCCGGCGACGGCAGCAGGCTCACCGGTGACGGAAGGCGTGACGCGGGACCGACGAACAACGAACCGTCGGCGGGGTCGAGTTCCAACACCGCGCACAGCCCACCGCGGTGGCTGACCGCCGCGACGGTGCGTCCACCGATCTCGATCGTGCCGACCGTCACGCTCGGCTCGACGAACCGCAGCAGCTCCGCGGCCCGGTTGCCGCCGCCTGCTGGCAGCCGGCGGCTGCGTGACCGGTAGCGCAGCCATACCGACAACCATTGGTGGAGCCAGCGTCCGCGTAGTCGGATCACGGTCGGCGCCACCAACGGGACCAGCACGGCCGCGGTCACCAGGGCGGCCAGCGGACCGTGCTGGTACGCGGCGAGCACCGCGGCGGCCGCCAACTGCCAGTAGATGAGCTGACCGAGTGTGAACGGCCCGGTGCTCGGCCGGATTCGGCGGGGGCGGATCCGGCGGGCACCGGCGGCTGCGGCCACCTCCGCACCGGCGGCTGCTTTTGTCAGGGTGGCCCGACCACTCGCCGCACCGGCCTGGCCGACCGCATCCGGACCGGCGGCGACCGCCGCTCGATCCGCCGCCGCAGCTGCAGCCGGGGCACCGGCTGCAGCTGCGGCGACAGGTGCGGGTCCGGCGCCGCCGAGCACCGGCGGGGGCGCCGTCGTCGGCGCCGGCCGCTGCGCCGGCAGCGGGTGCTGCGTCGCCGGCTGCCACTGCGGTTGCGCCGACTGCTGCCCGGGTGGTGCGGTAGCCGGGTGGGAGTCCACGGGCCGGCGGGGGTCGGCGGCGGGCTGCTGGTCGGAGGCCATGGTCATCGACTCGTGGCGGTACGTACGTCAGCCTCGGTGACCGTTCTCAGCTCGTCGAGGCTGGGACGCTGTCCGGACTGGCGTAGCCGCTGCGCCTGCGCCTTGCGTACGCCCTCGAAGAGCTTGCGGGCCTCGCGCGCGTTGCCGAAGTTCTCGTCCCGGGGCAGGACCGAGAAGTGCTGCAGCAGTACGTCCGGCACGCCGTGGGCCAGCAGGTATTCGTCGGCTGCCGCCATCCGTTCGATGATCACCACCAGTTGCTGCGGCGAGTAGTTGCCGAACTCGATCGTCTTGGCGAACCGGGACGCCAGCCCCGGGTTGGCGGCCAGGAACTGCGCCATCTCCCCGGTGTAGCCGGCGGCGATGACGGCAATCTCGTCCCGGTGGTCCTCCATCAGCTTCACCAGAGTGTCGATCGCTTCCTGGCCGAAGTCGCCACCGCTGCCGAACGACCGGGACAGGGTGTACGCCTCGTCGATGAACAGCACCCCGCCGGTGGCCTGCTCGAACACCGCTGCGGTCTTCTCCGCGGTGTGCCCGAGGTACTGGCCGACCAGGTCCCGGCGGGACACCTCACGGAACGGCCCACCGGGCAGGGCACCCAGCGCGGCCAGCAACTCGCCGTAGATCCGGGCCACCGTCGTCTTACCGGTCCCCGGTGCCCCGGCGAAGATCAGATGGTGGCTGACCGCGCTCACCGGCAGCCCGGCCCCGCGTCGCCACTCGTTGACCTGAATCTCGTCGATCAGCGCGCGGACCTCGTCCTTGACGCTTTCGAGGCCGACCATCGCGTTTAGGTCGGCCAGCAACTCGTCGGCGCGGGCCTGATCCTGCCCGCCACGGGCGGACTGGGCGGCGGCCGCTCCGTAGACGGCCCGGTTGCCGGCCGGGGCCGTGCTGATCGTCGGGTCCGCGCCCGGCGCGACGTCGATCGCCGGCACGGCGGTGTTCTCGGTGGTGCACTCCTCGACGGATCCGCCACACCCACGGCCGAACGACACCGCCGGACCACGGGTGTCGCGGATCCGGCAGCGACGCAGCACCGGTGCGCTCTGGTGCACGACCGCGACACCGGCGCCGGCGGTCTGGGATATCTCGCAGGTCTCCAATATCGGCTTGCCGTACTGGTAGATGTAGACGCCTCGGCCGCCGCAGCCGGTGATGGTGCTCGCGCGGATGATCGGCGTCGCGCCCATCCGGACGATGATGCCGTCCTCGGCGAGGTCGACGAACTCGCAGCCGTCCACAGTCCCGTCGGCGTCCTCCACCACCAGTCCGTGCCGTGCGCCCCGTACGGTGCAGCGGGTCAGCGAGAAGGTCGACCGGCTACCGACGCTGATGCCGGCCCCGAAGCCGGCGTGCAGCCGGCAACCGGTCATGGTCAACGTAGCCCGGTCCACCGCGATCGTCGGCGCGTCACCTGAACGCAGCACCAGATCGCGCAGGTCGACCGCACCGCCGTTGGCGGCGACCGTCGGATAGCTACCGCCCGAGGCGTCCACGGTGACCGTGTCCGGCCCCTGCGCGGCAACCACGGTGACCCGCCGGTCGTTGACGAACAACGCCTCGTAGTAGGTGCCCGGACCGACCGCGACGACAGCACCGTCCGGGGCCGCCGCGAGCGCGTCACCGATCGACGAATAGGCGCCAGGCTGGTCCGGGGAGACCGGAAGGGTGCGCGTCATGGCTCCGGCTTCGAACGGGCGACGGACAGGGCAATCCGACGATATCTCAGCGCCACCAGGCGGTGGATCCCCCGACGGTTGCACCGGCCGGAGAGCGTGGACAATCGTCACATGGCAGGCCCGGACGAGACGCTGCAGGTGCGGACCCTGCCGCTGGTGGCAGCCGCGCTGCTCGTCGAGGGTTCCGTCCACGCGCATACGTCGATCCGCGGTGACCTGGCTCCCGACCTGCACCCGGTGATCCGACGGCTCCTGCACGAGCTGCCGGTCGAGCACCGGGAACGCTTCCTCGGCTGGTGCGCCGAACCAGTGTTGCTCTCCGACCGGCTGTACGCGGCGGAGGAACAGGCCGGCCGTCCCCTCTCGACGACCGCCGCCCGGGCCGCGCTGTGGGGGGCGAAGCTGCGGCTCACGCTCGTCCGGGAGCCGGACGATCCGGCGCACGGCACCGCGGCCTCACCCTGCCGGTCGTGCCGGCACCTGCTCGACTGGTTCGGTATCGAGGTGATCGGATGATCAGCGGCGGTCGGACGGGTGACGTCGAGCGGTTCCCGCCGGCTGTCGCCGCCGTACTGTCGCGCGCCGGTTGGCATGCCGGGCGCCGCGACGACGGGCGGGCCCGGGACTGGGCGCTGCGTGTCGCCGGGCACGTCGCACCCGACGGCCGGCAACACCATGTCGTCGGGCCCGCGTTCGACGCCTACGCCGAGTACGGCGGGCTGCGGGTGGAGCCGCCGGGCAGCGGTGAGCAGATCGCGCCGAGCACGTTCCACCTCGACCCGATGCGCGCCGTGCACACCGTCGCCACCCTCGGCGGACTCGGCGCGGCGCTGCGGCAGCCGCTGAGCCCGCTGGGCGTGACGACCGACGGCCCCGGCATCCTCGCCATCGACGCGCTGGGCAGGGTGTTCGTCCTCGATCACGGCGGCGACTGGTATCTCGGCCCAGCCGCCCCGGAGGCGATCACCGCGCTGGTGCTCGGGCTGCGGCCGGCGCGGGTCGACCTGGACGGCACCTGGTGACCGACGAGACGCCCGGCGACGGCTGGCAGCCGGTGACGCCCGCCGAGGCTGGCCTGGTCGCCGCCACCGACCCGGCGAGCTATCTGGCGGCGCTGCGCAGCGGACCGCTGCTGCTGCCGGTGGGCGCCGGGACCGCCGCCGGCCGCGAGCCGTTCGCCTGGCCCACCGCCGATTCCGACGGGCAGACGCACGTCCTTGCGTTCACCTCACCGCAGGCCATCGCCGCAGCGCTGCCGGACCAGCCCGTCGCGTACGTGACCGCCGACGTGTCCGAGGTGGTATCAGGGGTCCCGGAGGACACCTGGTGGCTGGCGGTGAACCCAGGACTGCCCATCGCGGCCCGGTTCACCATCGCCGACTTGAAACGGGCGCTGCCGCCACCCGTCGGTGCCGAGACAGCCGAACAGTTGCGGTCGGCCATCGCCGGCTCGGATCCGGACGCGTTGATGTCGGCGCTGCTACGGGTGGAGTTCACCGTACCGCTGCATCCGGACGGCGGACCCGCCACCGATCTGTCCGACCCGGATTTCCGGTGGTGGTGCGTACCGGACGAGCACGGGCGACCGGCCGTGCCGGTCTTCACCTCGCCCGCGCTGCTGCGTGAGGTCCTCGGCCACCACCCGTATCTCGCGGCCGTGCGCAGTCCGCGACTTGTCGCCAACTGGCCGGATCCGGACTGGCAACTCGCCGTCGATCCGGGCACGACCCAGGCGGTGAGCCTGCCCGGCTCCTCGGTACGCGAGGTTGGACAGTGGCTGGCCGGCCTGCGCCAGGCACTCGCCGAGGATCAGGCACTCGCCGTGAATACGGCCGCAGACGTGGATACGGCCGCAGACGTGGCCGGTACGGGCATGGCCACCACCGCGATGCCCTTGGACCCCGGCGGGGAGCCTCGGCGCGACGATGACGGACCTGACCCTGACGTCCCGGTGCGGATGCAGGTCCTCGTCCCGCACCGGTACCTGCAGGCCTACGTGACGGACGGTTACGACCGGGTGGCCGGTGTGGTGCACCGCTGGTACGGACCCGGCCGGGACACCCCAGACCGACTGTACGATCGGCTGGGCCTGCTCGGGCCGGCGTCGCCGTACTCCGAGGGCGACGAATGGGTGCCGGTGGTGCGCTGGAGTCCCAGCCCGGACACCCCGGCGGAGTGGCTGGTCGCCCCCGCCCGACAGCGCTCGTTGGCGGTGCCCGACCGCGCCGAGTTACGGGTGCTGCACGCCGACGGCGGCGACGAGCTGCTGGCGTGTTTCGACGCGGAAAGCCGCCGCTGGCTGCCGCCGCCGGATGGTGGTGACCCGAACCCGGGCTGACGGATCACCGTGGGCGGTGGTCGAGCCAGCGGCGGGCGGGCGGCGTGGCGAGCAGCAGCAGCGCCGTCCCGGCGAGCCCGCCGACCACCATCGGCGTGAGCATCGTCGGCTCGTACGCCACCTTGTCCAGCAGGACCAGGACGGCCAGCGCGGCCAGCAGCAGCCCGAAGGTGAGGCCGGCCGGAACGCGCAGCACACCCGGGCCGCCCTGCCACGCGATCCACATCCCGGCAGCGGTCATCAGGGTGACCAGCAGACAGAGTCCGGCCACCGCGACGGCCAGCAGCCAGAACAGGAACATGGCGTCGCCCTGCAGCCGGGCGATCGCGGACACGAAGGCGATGCCGCCGACCAGCCAGAGCAGCGCCGCCGGCAGCATCAGCAGGACTGCCGTGACCACCGCGACCGGGCGGCGGCGCGTCGGAGATCCGGCAGCTGCGGGATCGGCCGTCGACCGTGCCATGGCGTCGTTCCTCTCGCCGGCCGGGCTTGTCTCAGCGATCAGGCGGGCGCCAGATCGAGTCGTCTGCGCCACCGGCCGCCGCCGGCGGGACCGGCGGCGTTGCCGACCGGCTGAGCCCGCCCGGCCGACCAGGCCCGACCGGTCCGTCCGCGCTGCCGAACCGGCCGACCGTCACCGGTCTGCTCCGGCTCGATCTTCGCCGTAGCGTACGGATCAGCAGCACCACGCCGGTGACAAGGGCGCCGAGAATCGCGAAGAACAGGACCATCCCGACAAGCTCGTCGGTGCCGAAATCGTCCTCCCGGCCCGGTCCCAGCGGCGGCTGGGCGAATCCGTCCGCCGGCTGCGACGCGGTCGGCCGAGGGCTGGCCCGGTCGTCCGGCTGTTCGGTCAGCGCGGCGTGGACGTCGAGGACGCCCCAGCCGTAGTCGAGGTCCTTGCCGGGCTCGCCGGCGTCCACCGAGGTCCCGACCAGCCGTTGAAACAGTTCACTCTGGTCGGCGTCGGGATAGCGCTCCATGATCAGTGCCATCGCGCCGGACACCAACGCGGTCGCGCCACTCGCCCCGGTCGCCATCTGGTACCCAGCGCCCGGCGCGGCTTGGACGAGTTCGACTCCGGGCGCCGCCAGGTGGGTCTCCTCGGCCTGTAACGCCTGTGGACTCACGCCGTTGTCGCGGTCGCTGCCGGTGACCGCTATCGTCCACTCACTGCGCGCCGGCTGGCCGATCAGTATCTCGCTCCGGTTGCCTACGCTGGCAACGACGACGACGCCTCGCTGGTAGGCGCGCTTGACAGCGTCCTCAAGGGTGTAGTGCGACGATCCGGTCAGCGAGACGTTGACGATGTCCGCGCCGTTGTCGACGGCCCAGTCGATCGCCAGGGCGATGGTCTCCGGCCGGATGATCTCGGAGCGCGGACTGGCCACGGAGACCGGCAGGATCTTGGCCTTCGGCGCTACACCGAGCACACCGGCACGGTTCCCTTCACCGTGACCGTGGCCGGCGATCAACGATGCCATCCCGGTGCCGTGCGCGCGGCGGTCGATGTGACCGTTACTGTCGCTGTCGAACAGGTCGGCTCCGGGTAGTACGTTGCCGCGCAGGTCCGGGTGGCTGGCATCGACGCCGGTGTCGACCACCGCGACGGTGATGCCGTCGCCCTGGCCGATCCGATGGACCTCGTCGAGGCGCAGTGCCGGCACATGCCAGGATCGGTCTCGTACCTCATCGGCCTGGGCCGGGCCGGCAGACAGCACGAGCGACCAGCAGAAACCGGCCGCGATGACCGCTGAGACGGCCGTCATCTGCCGGCTGGCGCGCATGGTCCGGGCACACCTTTCGTCCGAGCGGTTACCAGGAGTCTCCGTGCTGTGACCGGATGATACGCCGAGTCGACCGGCGAGCCGGGTAACCGACCGTACGGTCCTGGTCCCGGTTCGCCGACCTGTTCGCGGTCACTGTTGGTTGCCCAGCGTCCTGCCGTGCTCCTGTGGACGTTGCTCGGGCGGTGCCTCGATGGTGCCGGCCGGGGCCGGACCGACCTCCCACAACTCGTCGTCGCCGTTGCCATACTCCCAGTTGTCGGCTTGATCCTCGGCCTTGCGGGCGGGGCGTGGGGCGGCTGGCGCGGGACCGGGACCACGCCGGCCGCCGATGGTGGGCCCAGGGCCGGTGGCAGGTGCCGCGCCGCGCTGCGCCGGTGCGCTCCGGCCCGGAAGCTGCGGCCCGGTTGGTGCCACCTTGCCGGAATTTCCGGGCGCGGTCGGACCGGTCGGGCGGGGCGTGCCGGTGGCGGGGCGCCGGCCGGTGGCACCCGCCGGGCCACCGAGACGGGGCGGTGGCCCGGCCGGCCGCTGCGGACCGGTGCCCGCCGGCCGGCCCGCCCGGCTGCCGGTGCTGCCGGGAAGCTGTGGCGCGGCCGGCGGAGTGCCTCGCGGAGTCGGCCGGGCACCACCGGCCGGCGGACGCGGGCCCGATCCGCCTGGACCGACGCTGCCCGGCAGCGTCGGACGCTTGGGCGCGGGACTCCGCTTGGCCGGCGTGTTGGCCGGCGGCGGGGCGCCCGCTCCGGGCAGTGCCGGGCGCGGCGGCCCGGCCGGGCGGGTGGCCGGGTTCGGCCGGTTGGTGCCGGGAGCGAACGGCGAACCCGGGCGGTTGACGCCCGGACTGCCGGGTCGCGGTCCGGCGGGCGACCTGCCCGGCGCGACGACTGACGGGGGCGGGGCGGGTGCCGGCCCGGCGCCACCGGACGGCGTACTGGTAGCCGGTGGCGCAGCGGGCGGTGGCGCGGTGGCTGTCCCGCCGGCGAGGCTGAGCCCGTCTGGCACCGGTGGTGGCGGTGCGGGCTGACCGGCGCCGTCCGGCCTCGCCGGTGGCGCGGGCGTGGGCGGGCCGTCCAGACCGGGTACGCCGGGTCGGGGCGGAAGCCCCGGCGGAGCTCCCGGCGGTGCGCCGGGTGGTGGCGGTGCCGGCGGTGCGCCCGCGCCGATGGGTACGACGCCATCCGTGTTGGACGGCACCGCGTCGGTCGGGCCCTTGAAGGTGCTGCCCCGGGTGATGTGGCTGATGTAGACGTCGATGTACATGTCGGCCAGCGGCTTGAGCGTGTCCACCGCCTCCTGGTGGAACTCGCGCATGATGTCGTCGCGGGTCTTGGTGCCGTTGTTGCCGGTGATGCCCGGAACCCAATCGATGACGTCCACCGCTTGCAGTCCGTCCGGATCCCTGCTGCCCGGGTTCTCCACCTCGGCGAGATAGCGCTCCCGCAACGTCCGGAAGCTTTCCTGGGTGCTCTCGATCTTGCCGGCCAACTGCTCCAGCCCGCGGTAGTTGCTGTCGGCCGCGTCCCGCCACTCGTCGAGCGAGTAGAGCGTGGCACCCACCCGCCGCAGGAAGTACTCACCGGCGGGCGACTGCCACTTGGCCGCCAGCCCGTCAGCGTACCGCTGCAGGTTGGTGCGGGTGGTCTCCAGCAGTACGCCGATCCGCCGCCACATCTCGGCGACGGCGAGCACCCGTTCGTCGCTCTCGTTCTGGATCCAACCCCACATCTTCTCGATGTTGGTCTGCGGATATACCCAGTCTGTCGGGGTGTACTGCTGGTTCGGATCGGACGGGTCGTAGGTGACGTAGTCGTTGCCCGGGATCGAGACCGGGATCGAGATCGGCTGCCAGCCGTAGTAGTTGTCCGACATCCCCGCTCCTCGCTAGCTGTCCCGACCGCGACTCAATGCTCGATCGGCGGCCCGTCCAACTCCGTGTCGTGCATGTCCTCGTCGTCACCACCGATCCGGTAGGCGCCGTCGCCTTCGCCGACGGTCTCCGCCTCGTACAGCGATGTCTCGACCGACGTGGACTCCGGTGCGTACGCCGACTCCGGCGCGAGCGCCGCGCCGGGATCCTCGACCTGGTTCTCCGGGTCCTGCCACATGTCCTGCAGGGTCTCCTGACCGTCGACCGCGGTGAAGGCGTGGAAGATGTCCATGTTGTCGGCCTGGGCCAGCGCGTCGCCGCTGAGATACTCCGCGGAGATCGACTGCGCGGCCACCGCCAGCGCGCTCAGGCCCTGGGACACCTCGGCGATCAGCTGGGCGGCCGCCTTGCGGTTCTCGTCGTGCCGGCCCTGGAAGAACTTGCCCTCGGACAGGCCGGAGCCGCCGAACGGCACCGGGATGCGCAGCATGTGCATGATGCCGTTCTCCAGGCTCGGCTGGAAGTTGAGCCGGAGCTCGTCCATCACGCAGGTCGCGAAGTCGTCGAGTTGCTGGATGTCGACGTCGATGGTTTCGTTGGCCAGCCACTCGTCCGCCATGCCGTCACCCCGATCCTGTCCCGGCGCCGGAGGGTGGCGCACGGACCGTCCACGCACCCATCAGCATCTGTAAAACTATCGCGTTCCCGCAACCATTGTGAACCGAGAGTCACGCCTGCGACGGAAGATGCAGCAACTGGACCAACCTGGTGCCTTCCCGGCGGGTCACCAACCAACCCCGGCCAGGTGGCAACGGACCCGGCCGTACGTTGCCGAGCAGCACGCCCTCGTCCCGGTTGCCGGACATCACCAGGCCGGGCGTACCCAGCTCGCGCAGCCGCATCAGCAACGGCTCGTACAGCGCCCGGCTGGCGCCGCCGCTGCGCCGGACGACCACCAGGTGCAGCCCGATGTCGCGGGCCTGCGGCAGGAACTCCAGCAGCGGCAGCAGCGGGTTGCTGCTGCCACCGGCGACCAGATCGTAGTCGTCGACCAGGACGTACAGGTCGGGACCTTTCCACCAGCTGCGGGCGCGCAACTGCTCCGGGGTGACGTCCGCGGGCGGCAGCCGGTCGCGCATCACGTTCACCACCTCGGTGAGGATGCCCTGGGTGACCTGCGCCGAGGAGCCGTAACCGATCAGGTGCTCGGAGGTGACGTCGCCGAGCAGGCTGCGCCGGTAATCGACGATGATCAGCCGGGCCTGGGTCAGATCGTGCCGATCCACGACGCCGCGCGCCAACGCGCGCAGGAAGGAGCTCTTGCCCGACTCGCCGTCGCCGAACAGGAGGAAGTGCGGGTCGGCGGCGAAGTCGAGATGCACCGGCTGCAGGTCGACCTCGGCGATGCCGATCGGCAGGCCGGGCCGGCCGGTGTCCGGGATGCTCTCGTACGGCACCACAGCGGGTAGCAGCCGGACCGGTGGCGCTCCCGGGCCCGGCCAGGCCGCCGCGACGTCGGTCACGAACCGCCGGCCACCGTCGGCGAGGGTCCCGGCGTCGGCCTCGCTGTCGGCCCGGGGCAGCGCCGCCAGGAACTGCATACCGTCCGGGGTGATGCCCCGGCCGGGCACCTTCTCCGGCACGTTCATCGCCGCCCGGCGGTTCAGGTTGGAGTCGCTGGCGTCGGCCAGCCGCAGCTCCAGCCGGGTGCCGAAGACGTCCCGCACGGCCGGGCGCAGATCCATCCAGCGGGCGGCGGTGACCACCAGGTGCACCCCGAAGGACAGGCCCCGGTTGGCCATGTCGTTGATCGCCGGTTCCAGGTCCTCGAACTCGGCGCGGATGGTCGACCAGCCGTCGACGACCAGGAACACGTCCCCGAACGGATCGTCGGTGTGCCCACCGTGGCGGCGTTCCCGCCGGTAGGTGCCCATCGAGTCGATGCCGCGTTCGGCGAACCGACGTTCCCGCTGGGTCATCAGCAGTTGCAGTTCGGCGATGGTACGGCGGACCTGGCCGGAATCCAGCCGGGTGGCCACCCCGCCCACGTGCGGCAGGTCGCGCAGCGTGGTGAGCGCCCCGCTGCCCAGGTCGAGGCAGTAGATCTGCACCTCCCGTGGGGTGTGGGTCAGGGCCAGGGCGCAGACGACGGTGCGCAGCAGCGTGCTCTTGCCGCTCTGCGGGCCACCCACCACCACCGCGTGTCCGGCGGAACCGGCCAACTCCAGCCAGAGCACGTCGCGGCGCTGCTCGAACGGCTTGTCGATGACGCCGACCGCGGCGCGCAACTCGCCATGCAACGCCGGGTTGGCGGCGGTCAGCCCGCGTTGCGGGTCGGCGGCCAGCGGGGAGAGCAACTGGTCCAGTGTCATCGGGTCACCCAGCGGCGGCAGCCATACCTGATGCGCCGGCTTGCCGCGCCCGGTCAGCCGGCTGACGAGAATGTCCAGCAGGCTCTCGCCGACCGCGTCGGTCGGCTCCGGGGCGACCGGCCGCGCCTGGGTGGCCAGCCGAGGTGCCACGTACTGGGTGGTGTATTCCTGGACCCGTTCGTCGCCGTCACCGGCCGCGACGGCCTCGGCGGTCTTGCTGCGGTAGGTCCCGGACACGTACGCGGCCCGGAACCGCACCAGCGGCTCGGTGCCGAAGCGCAGGTATCCGTGCCCGGGTGAGCGGGGCAGCTCGTACGCGTCGGTGGCGCCGAGCACCACCCGGCTCTCCATCGCCGAGAAGGTTCGAAGCCCGATCCGGTACGACAGGTGGGTGTCGAGTCCGCGCAGCCGGCCCTCCTCCAGTCGCTGCGAGGCGAGCAGCAGGTGGACGCTGAGCGATCGTCCCACCCGTCCGATCTGCACGAACATGTCGATGAAGTCGGGTTTGGCGGTCAACAGCTCGGAGAACTCGTCACAGATGATCAGCAGGCTGGGCAGCGGCTCCAGCGGCGCCCCGGCCGCCCGGGCCTTCTCGTAGTCGCGTTGCGACGCGTAGTTGCCGGCGGAGCGCAGCAACTCCTGCCGGCGGACCAGCTCGCCGTTGATCGCGTCGGTCATCCGGTCGACCAACGGCAGCTCGTCGGAGAGGTTGGTGATCACCGCACTGGTGTGCGGCAGCTTGTCGAGCTTGGTGAAGGTCGCACCGCCCTTGAAGTCGATCAGTACGAAGTTCAACGTCTCCGACGAGTGGGTGGCCGCCAGCGCCAGCACCAGGGTTCGCAGCAGTTCCGACTTGCCCGAGCCGGTGGCGCCGATCAGCAGGCCGTGCGGGCCCATCCCGTCCTGCGCCGACTCCTTGAGGTCCAGTTCGACCGGCGTACCGTCCGGGGTCAGCCCGAGCGGCACCCGCAGCCGGTCCCGGTTCGGTCGCGGTGACCAGGCCCGGTCCGCGTCGAACTCGTACGGGTCCCCGAGGTTGAGCAGGTCGGCCAGGTCCTGCTCGACACTCAACGGCTGCTCGCCGCGCGAGGCCGCCGACAGCCGCAACGGCGCCATCTGCATGGCCAGTGCCTCGACCTCGGCGACCGTGCTGCCGTCGGCCGTGCCGATCTCGGCCCGGCCGTCCAGGGTCACACTGGTCATCGACCGGTCCGCACCGATCTCCAGCACCAGGCGGGCCCGGTCCAGCACCCGTGGCGGCGGCTCGGACAGGTCCAGGATGGTGACCCCCTCGACGCCGCCCTCGGTCATCAGGTGGTCGGAACCGGCCGGATCGCCGCCGTCGAGCACCACCAGCAGATGCGGGCCCGGCACCGGCGAACCGGTGCCGGACAGGTTGAACCGCGGCCGGTTGGTCAGCACGTCGTCCAGCATCGCCTCCAACCCGGTGACCGTCGGTGCCACCAGGCGCATCGCGCCCATCGCGTCGGTCTTGGCCGGATGCAGCGCGTGCGGGAGCCACTTCGTCCAGTCCCAGTGCGCCCGGCGTGGCGGCGCCGCGCAGACCGCGACCAGCAGGTCATCGGGCGCGTGGAACGCGGTCGCCTGCGCGACCACCGCCCGGGCCAGCGCGCGAATGGCCTCCGGCTCGCCGCGCAGATGCACCCGGGCGAAACCCGTGAGCGCCATGTCGACCGGCAGGTCCGGCACCCGGGCGTACGTGGTCAGGAAGCGACGCAGCGCCAGGGCGCACATCGGTTCGAGCTTTTCCAGGTCGGTCGCTGGCGGCGGCACCAGCGGCGTCGCCAGCTCCTGCGGCCCCAGACCCACCCGTACGGTGGCGAAGTCCGGGTCGCCGCGTCGACGCTCCCACAGCCGGGGACCGACCGGGACCGACCAGAGCGCCGGTGGGTCCGGGTGCCGGTAGAACGCGGCTTCGCGCTGGCGGCGTACGGTCTTGAGCACCCGGCGGCGCTGGCGGGACAGATGGCCCATGTACTCGCGCCGGCGCTGCGCCATCTCCTGCTTGCTCGGCCCGCCGGCCTGGTTGGACAGTTGCGAGGCGAGCATGCCGATCGCGGAGAGCCCGAACAACCCACCGGTGACGTAGCTCAGCGTGGTGCCGCCCCGGCCGGCGAACATCAGCGCCATGGCCACCGAGCCGGCCAGCATCGGCAGCAGCATCATCAGCTGGCCCCAGGACCGGCCGCCCGGGGGCGGCACCTCGGGCGGGGCATCGAGCAGGACCTCGCCGGACGGGTATTCCGGTTCAGGTTGCCGTGCCGGCCGTCGTACCACCACCGTGCCCACGAAACGATCCTCCCCGCCGTCACCCGCCGTGGCCACCGCCATCTGTGCCAGTGGCGGTGGCGCCGACAGCACGGGCACATGGTAGGTAGCCTTCTCGAGTCAGGACAGCCCGCGGCGTCACCGCCTGCGCTGGTCGCCCCGTGACGTCGATGAGGAGCCAGCAGTGGTCACTCAGGCCGGAACCGGACTCGCCCGGATCGCCGTCGTGGCGCCCACCCGGCGGATCGACCTGGCCTTGCCGGAGCATCTGCCGCTGGTCGGGCTGCTGCCGGCGGTGCTGCGTCACGCCGAGGAGGACCCGTCCGACGGTACGGCCGACGGCGGCTGGGCGCTGCGGCGAACCGACGGCTCGACCCTCGACCTGGCCCGTACCCTGGCCGCCCAGCACATCCGCGACGGCGAGATCCTGCACCTGGTGCCGCGCCGGACACAGTGGCCCGAACTGGCCTACGACGACCTGATGGAGGCGGTCGCGGCCGGCGCCGCCCGGCGTGGTCTGAGCTGGACGCCCGGTGCCACCCGGCTGACCGGCCTACTGACCGCTGTCGCGCTGCTGATGCTCGGACTGGTCGCGGTCACCGCCGCGGCCGGCGGCATGCCGCCGGCCGGGGTCGTCGTACTGGCCACCGCAGCGGTACTCGTCGTCGCCGGGATGGTCTTCTCCCGGGCGCTGGCGGACTCGTTGGCCGGCGCCGTGCTCGCCGCGGTGGCGCTGCCGTACGCGTTCACCGGCGGCGCGCTGCTGCTGGCCGGCGGCGCGGGCGTCACCTCGATGGGCGCCCCGCACCTGCTGGTCGGCTCGGCGGCACTGGCGCTGGCCGGGGTGCTCGGCATGCTCGCCGTCGGCGACGCCAGCCGGGTGTTCGTCGCGGCCATCTTCGCCGGGGCCGCCGGAGCGCTGGGCGCGCTGCTCGCGATCGGGCCGGTGGACGCCCCGCGGGCAGCTGCGGTGGTGGCCGCCCTGGTCACCCTGCTGCTGCCGGCGATGCCGCTGCTCGCGGTCCGGTCGGGCAAGCTGCCCATGCCGGCGTTGCCGCGCACCGCCGAGGACCTTGTCCGGGACGAGCCACAGCCCGACCGGGCGGAGATCTACCGGGCGACCGCCCGGGCGGACGAGATGCTGACCGGGCTGATCCTCGGCGCCGCCGCGGTCACCGTCGCGGCGGTGGCGGCGTTGTGTCTGTCCGGCACCGTCGGCGCGGTGCTGCTGGCCGGCGTGGTGTCTACCGGGTTCCTGCTGCGTGCCCGGCTGGTGCTGACCGTCCGGCACCGGGTTCCGCTGCTGCTGGCCGGACTCGCCGGCGTCGGTTCGCTGGTGCTGGTCGCGGCCGCGCGGTCCGGTGCCGGAGCGTGGCTGGCGGTCCTGCTGCCGGCGTTGGCGCTGGCCGCCGCGCTGGCCGTCGCGGCCGGGCTGGCATACAGCAGGCGACCGCCGTCGCCGCGGCTGGCCCGCTTCGGCGACGGCCTGGACGTGGCGGTCCAGTTGGCCGTGGTGCCGGTGTCCTGTGCGGTGCTCGGCCTCTTCGGCTTCATGCGGGCGATCAACGGCTGACCCGGCGGCGGGCCGACGCCTTTTCCGCCGTCGGTCGGCCGGACATCAGCCGGTCGGTCGCCATCAGCCGCCAGGACGGGCCGGCGGGAACGGCCCACCCCGGATCAGTGCGGTCAGCGCGGCGTCGATCCCGGCGGCCACGAACAGGTAGCCCGCCCAGTGCAGCATGAACACCCGCTGGTCGGCGTCGATGACCAACTCGGACGGCCCGTCCGAGTTGCCGCCCAGCGGGAAGACCTGGTGGTCGTATTCGTCGATGAAGACCCGTGCTTCCTCGGTGACCAGTCCGCCGCGTACCGGATGGACGAAGGTCGGGAAGCCGGCGTCCGCTTCGCCGTCGGCCCCGAACTGTGGGAACGTCAGCCCGCCGAACTCGGTGAGGGCGGTCCGCGCCGCCGGTGTCATGACCAGGCCGTCGAGCTCGGCGGCCCAGTCGGCCCGCCACCGGTCGATCATCGGGGTGACATCGCGGCCCGGGAACCACCCGGCTGTCTCCAGCACGTGCCGTACGTCCGGCGGGAACCGGCGGTCGGCGGCGCGCTCGGTCGCGTACCGCTGCGCGATCACCGCCACGGGAAGCGGTGGCCACTGCGTCATCTCACCGGTCTGCCGGTCGATCACGATGCGCGGCGGACCGCTGCTGCCCGGCGCGCCCGCCGTTGCCGCCGTACCGGGTGTCGACCCGATCGGCCAGGCCACGTAACCCTGGTCGAACTCGTGCAGACCGACATCCGGGGCGGTGCCGTGCTCACCGGCCCAGCCCCGGGCCATCGCCAGCGCCTCGTCCCGATCGATCATCGACGATCCTTCCGCAGACCGAGCGACGCCGCGCGACGCATCGTGACGCGTCGTGACGTCCGGAGCCCATGGTATGCAGGAGACCGCGTGATCCGGCGTGTGGGCCTGGCCGGCCGGTAGGATGCCGGGCATGCCGTCGCGGCGCGACCAGGTCCAGTCGTACCAGTTCTTCATGCAGCGGATGACCTCGGCGTTGGTGGTCCGGGACGCCGATCCGCCGGCGGCCCCGTTCCGTCGCCTTGGCGGCGCGGGCGTCGGCGGCTTCATGGTCGCCATTCTCTGCCTCGGCGCCGTCGGGATCTTCGGCTTCATCGTGCCGGGCGGCGCTACCGGCTGGCGCGACGGGGCATCGGTCATCCTGGAGAAGGAGACCGGCACGCGGTACCTGTACCGCGAGGGCCACCTGCACCCGGTCACCAACTACTCCTCGGCGCTGCTGGCGTTGGAGTCGTTCGCGCCGACGGTGAGCGTGTCGCGCAACTCGCTGCTGGGCACCGCACGCGGCACCCGGATCGGCATCCCGGCGGCCCCGGATTCACTGCCGGAGGCGAAGCGGATGCGCGCCGGCGTCTGGACCCTCTGCTCGCGGACGCTGCGCGATCCGGCGGGTGAGCCGACGACGTCGACGGTGCTGACCGTCGGGCAGTCGCCGGCCGGCGGCCGGACACCGGGCGACGGCGCCCTGCTGGTCCGCGATTCGGCGACCGGGACACTGCACCTGGTCTGGCACGACCGGCGTTACGAGATCAGCGACGAGTCGATCGTCCTGGAGGGTCTGACGATGCGTTCGGAGCCGGTGGTGCCGGTCGGCGGGGCCTGGCTCAACGCGTTACCGGCCGGCGAAACGATCGGCAGCCGTCCGGTGGACGGCCGGGGTGAGCCGTCGGCGGCGCTGCCGGACGGTGTCGTCGGCCGCGTCTACCTGGTGCAGGACCGCAGCGGTAGCCGGCAGTACTATCTGGCCGAACGCGACCGACTGGTGCCGATGACGGAGCTGCAGGTCGAGGTCCTGCTCGCCGATCCGCGCAGCGCGGCGGCGTACGACGGCGGGCCGGCCGAGCCCGTGCCGGTGGACGCGGCGACCGTGGTCGGTGCGCCACGGGCGGAGCAGCCGTCAGCGGGACAGCTCTCGGCACCCCGGCAGCGGCCGGACATCCTGTCGCTCTCCGGCGGACAGGCGGCGGTCTGTGCCAGCTACACCCCCGGCGAGTACCAGCCGCGACTGCTGCTCGACGCTCAGGTGCAGGCGGATGGCGCCGCGATCGGCACGGCCGCCCGCACCGTCGACGGCGTACCGCTTGCCGACCAGGTGGTGATCGAGCCTGGCTCCGGCGTACTGGTCGAGGCGATGTCGAGCCCGGACGCCCCGGCCGGCACCCTCAATCTGGTCACCGACCTGGGGATCCGGTACCCGATCGCGGATCGCGCCGTCGCCGGCATGCTGGGCTACCCACAGGTCGAGCCGGTCCGGATGCCGGCCGGTCTGGTGGTACGGCTGCCGAGCGGCCCGGCGCTGGACCCGGCAGCGGCCAAACAGCCGGCCTGATCGAGCGACGTGAGAGCTGATCAGCGGCTGCCCACGATGGACGTCTCGGGGGCAGATCGCTCACCATCAGTCGACTGGCCGGCTTCGACCTGGCGCCACTGGACGGGGCCTACTACCGTTTCATGGACAGGTGGTGCGTCGGCGCACCATGCCACCACCCGCCGAGCGGCGGGACGTCGCGACAGAGGACGGGGTGAATCAACGCCATGACCGGGATGAATACCAATACCGGGCTGATGGTACAGACCGAGAAGGACGTCGATGGCGTCGCGGATCGGTTGACCGGCAACCTGAACAGCCTGATGGATCAGCTCGCCCCCCTTTACGATCAGTGGAAGGGCGCCGGCGCCGGTTCGTTCCAGCAGGTACGCCAGCAGTTCGACGAGGACATGGCTCGGCTGAACGTGGCCCTGCGATCGATCGCCGAGGCGGTCGGCTCGGCCGGTAAGGACTACGAGGTGAGCGACGAGGAGATCAAATCGGAAATGGATTCGGCGGGAGCGAGTGCCGGCCAGATCACCGCTGCGCTCAAGCTCTGACCGAAGGGATCTCCGATGGACATTCGCTACAATTTTGCCGCGCTCAACGGTGCCGCCGACAACTGTGGTACGGCCGCGAAGAACATGATGGCCGAACTCGATGGCCTGAAGACCGGGATCCAGCCGCTGGTGGCCACCTGGGAGGGCGACGCCCAGAGCGCCTACCTGACCAGGCAGGCCGAGTGGGAGTCGGCCGCGAACGACCTGAAGGATCTGCTGACCCGGATCGAGACCGCGCTACGCGAGTCGGCTGCCCGGATGCAGGCCCGCGAAGCCGCCAACCAGGCGAAGTTCGAGTGACCGCGGTGACCGCGGCCGGCCGACCGGCCGCGGTCACCGCGGTGCCGACGGCGGCACCAGGAAGAACCGGTCCGCCGGATCGTCCGCCGGACCGGCGCCTGTGGACGTGCCGCCGGTGGCCGCGCCGTGCGGGGCCGTGGTCGCCGCGCCGGTGGCCCGCCGCATCGGCCGCCACCGTCGTCGGCGTCCCCTCGGCACCATCACCACCAGGGCGACGACGACTCCGATCAGGACCGCCGTGCCGCCGGCGATCCCGATCGCGGCCCGGCTCGACGCCCGCCAGCGGGCGGCACGGGCCAGCGCCGCCGGGTCCTCGGCTATCTCCGGCAACGCCGGTACGGCCAGCGGACCGGCACTGGTGAGCCGTTCGGTCACCGCCCGGTAGGGGTTCACCACGCCATGGCCGTATCCGCTGGCCCGGCTGCCGGCTGCCGGGTCGGCGGTGGCGATCAACCGGCGAGCGACCTCGGGCGCGGACAGCTCCGGTTCGGCGGCCCGCAGCAACGCCGCCGCGGCGCTCACCATCGGTGCCGCGAAGCTCGTGCCGTCCCAGTGCGTGTGCCCGGCGACCCGGGTGGCGGCGACAACGGCGCCTCCGGGAGCCACCAGGTCGACGTACCCGCCGATCTGCGAGCCGGACCAGCGCTGACCGTTCGCGTCGATCGCACCGACACCGATGACCCCCTCGAAAGCCGCCGGGTACGGCGTCGGGTCGGGGCCGTCACCGCCACGGTGATCGTTGCCGACCGACGCGACCAGCACCACGTCGGCGTCGCTGGCGTACTGGACCGCTTTCCGTACCTCCTCGTCCGCGCGATGGTGGACGACCGAAAAGTTGATCACGGCGGCTCCGTCGTCCACCGCCAGCCGGATGGCTTCGGCCAGGCGGGTTCCGACGACACCGGCCTCGTCGGCGTCGGTCGCCACCCGTTCGGTGACCCGGATCGGCACGATGGTCACGCCGGGAGCGATGCCGTGGAAGCCGACCCCCTGGCGCCGGCCGGCAGCGATGATGCTCGCCACCGCGGTCCCGTGCGACACGCAGTCGACGGTCCCGTCCGCCTCGATCCCCAGGATGTCAACGCCGGGTGCCACCCGGCCGGACAGCTGCGGATGGTCGCTGTCGACACCGGAGTCGATCACCGCCACCCGGACGCCGGCGCCGGTGCTCAACGGCCAGATCCGGGCGGGCGAGAGCCACCGCTGATGCCAGGACATCTCGGTGACGACCGAGCCGGAGGCAGCCGGGCTGCGGCAGCTGCCGGGCGCGGCACCGGCCGGTGCCGCCGGCGCGGCAGGTAGCGAGATCGCCACGGCGAGGGCCGGCAGCAGGAAACGGCGACGACTTGCTGAGCCCTTCCGCCGGGTCGATGCGCGCACCGCTGGCCTCCTGCCCACTCCGCACGATCGGCTCGCAATGGTAGCGAGCCAGCAGGTGAACTTGGCCTCGTCCTGCTGGCACACATTCAGTATCGTCAGAAGAGGCTCCGGACGGCCGGCGGCGGGGAGGACATCGTGGACGTGCAGGCGCTACGTGCCCGGGCCGACGAGCTGATGGCGCAGTTCGACCGGATGCGCTCCGGTGTCGGCGAGTTGCAGCAGCAGCTGCGGGCCGTCTCGGCCACCGTCACCTCCGCCGACGGCCTGGTCACCGTGACCGTCGGTCCACGGGGCCAGGTGACCAGGGTGGAGCTCGATCCCCGGATCTACCGTAGGCCGAACGCCAAGGAACTCTCCGAGACGATCACCGAGACGATCCGTGCCGCAACCGCCAAGGCCCTGGCGCAGGTAGCGGAGCTGTGCCGGCCACTGGTGCCGGATGAGCAGTTCCAGGCCCACATGGACTTCGATCTCGAAGGGGTCTTCCGCCAACTGGACGCCGATCTGCCCGGAGGTGATCACAGGTGACCGACCCGAAGGACACCTTTCTCGACCCCGACATGGCGCGGCCCGCCGGCACGACACTCGGCGCCGCCGCCGAGCGCCTCGTCGGCGAGTGGGCCAGGGTCGCCGACACGATCCGTGGCCTGAACGCCGCGACCCCGTGGGGCGACGACGAGGCCGGCCGGACCTTCAACGAGCACTATCTCGACGGCGGCGAAGAAGCCCCGGCCCAGGTCACCCTGGACGCGGGCGACGACGTGGTGGCCGCCTTCGCTGACGTCGGCGCACGGATCGTCGACGCCGTCGACGCCACGGTGGCCGACGACGCCGCCGTCGCCGACACCTTCACCGGCGGCGAATAGTGCCTCTCCGGCAGTGACAGAAGGCCTGCGGCGTGGGAATACCCAACCCGAGGGAGTCGTTCGGCGAGTACGCCTGGGTCTGGGACGCGATCTGCTGGGTCAGCGCCGGTGAGGCGTGGCCGAGCGGCGACGAGGACCAGATGCGGGAGCTCGCCGGTTCGTGGCGGGAACTCGCCGAGGTCGTCCGGACCGCGCTCGCCGAGGCGGACCCGGCCGCGCTGCGGGTCATCGAGAGCTGGGGCGGGGCCGCAGGTGAGCAGTTCGCCGCGTTCTGGCAGCAGGTCGGCGTCGGCCCCAACACCGGCCTGCCGGTTCTCCAGCAGGCGGCGGACGCCTTCGCGGCCGGCTGTGACAGCGCCGCGATGGAGATCGAGTACGCCAAACTGACCGTCCTGATCGCGGTCGTCATCACCGTCATCGCGGTCTTCGTCGCGCTGCTGATGGCCTGGCTCGGCGGAGTCTCCACCGGAGCCATCCCGGGAATCCTCACCGCCGGGCGCCAGGCGGTGACCGTCGCCTTCCGCCGCCTGCTGGCCCAGCTCGGCCGGCAGATCCTGACCAGGGCGGGGATGCGGGCGGCACTGGCCAACGCGGCCCGGATCGCCGGCAGCCATGCTGCCCGACTCAACCTGCGGCAGATCGGCACCAGGGTCGGGATCGAGCTGGCCCAGGAGATCGGCGAGGAGCTGATCATCGACGTCGGGGCGCAGGCGTACCAGATGGACCGCGGCACCCGCTCCGAGTGGGACGGCCGGCGCACCCTCACCGCCGGGGCCGGCGGTGCGTTCGGCGGAATGCTCGGCGTGGCCGGCAACCGGTTCGTCCGCAACAGCATCACGCCCCGGGTTCCGGCGGCGTTCCGCCCACCGGCGCTGAACTTCCGTGGCGCTGGCGTGGTCCGCTGGGGTGGACAGTCGATCGCCGCCGGCATGCAGAACGCCGTCATCTCACCGGCGGCGAGCGTGACGGCCAACCTGGCGGTGAACGGACAGTGGTCGAACCCCGGCCTGCAGGGCGTCCTCGGCGGGTTCACCAGTGGTGCCGGCCGTGGCGGTGCGACCGTGGCTGCCGGCTCCGCCGGTCACGGCATGGCGAACGTCACCGACCGGGTGATGGGCTGGGCCGGAGCCGGATCGGCCGGTTTGGGCACGCCGAGTCTGGGCGGTACGCCACCGCTGACGGATGTCGATCTGGGCAGCGTCGGCCTCGATACCCTCGGTACGGGGGCCGGCATGGGCACCGGCACCGGCACCGGCGCAGGTTCGATACCGCTGGCACCGCCGTCGGAATCCGGATCCGCGCCGGCCACAGCCGGCAATCCATCCGGTGGCCCTGACCATGCTCTCGCCGGTGGCCCGACACCCGATGCGGACCGCCCGACGGTGTCGGCCGATGCCGGCCTGGCCGCGTCCGATCCGCCACCGGCCGTAGCGGATGATGGCAGGCCCGGCACCGTCGGACCACCACCACCACCTGCTGCCGACGTGAATACCGCCGGCGACGCTGCCGGGGCGGCACCGGTACGCCCGGACGCCATGCCTGGTCCGGCGCAGTCGCCTGATGTCGCCATCGCCCACGGGGGCGCCACCCCCGGCGCACCTACCACCGCACCGACAGCCGGCCCGCCTACCACCGCACCGACAGCCGGCAACGCGGGCATGCCCGCCGCCGGCGCGAGCGCGCCGACCGGCCAGAGCGCACCGGCCGCTACCGGCTCGACGCAGCCGGCAGCCGCCTCGGGCCAGCAGGTCGGGCAGGTCGGGCAACAGACTGGTACGCGACCGCATGCGCCGACTGCCTCGCCGTTACCCACAGCGACGACCCCCAGCGTCGGCGCTCCGTCAGCTCCGTCAGCTCCGTCAGCTCCGGCCGGATCGTCCGTTCCGTCAGCTCCGGCCGGGCCGCGAGCCGCACCGACCGGGCCGTCCGCCGGCTCGGTGTCCTTCGGCCCGGCTGTCGCCCAGCAGCCGACCGCAGCCCCGCCGTCGACCGCAGCCCCGCCGAGTACGACGGCGACGCGACCGGTGCAGGCGCAACCAGCCGGCGCTGCCGCCCCACCCGTGCAGCGTGCTCCCGCTGACGCCGTCAGCGGTCCGCCCGTTGTCGTACCGCCGTCGGCGAGCACCGGCGAGCCGACCGCCCCGCGTGCGCAGGCTCCCAGCCAACCGGCACCGGTCGGCCCTCCGCAGGTGGACCCGGACACCCTGCAGCGGTCGGCCGGACCCACCGCCGCCGGGACGCACAGTTGGCAACTGGCGCCGGCCCAGTTCGACGGCGACCCCGCCGGCCCGCAGGCCGAGCAGGCGCTCATCGAGGCGTCGCGGACGCTGGCGGACGCCGTACAGGCCGGGGTGACCCGGCACCAGCAGTCCGCTGCGGGTGAGCGGATCTCGATGGGCAAGCGGCCCGGTGTGGTCGGCGCCCTGATGACCAGCGACGGGCAGCTCACCACCCACACCAGCATGACCGCGGACCAGAGCACCGACCCGGCCGCCGAGCCCCGACCGCATCCGCTCGTGGAATCGGTGCTGAACGAGGTCAAGCAGGAGGTCAAGCACACGGGCAGCGGGCACGGCCGGTGCGCGGAGGTGGCCCTGCTGTCCGATGTGGTCCACCAGCTCGAACAGCGGTGGCACGAGGCGGGCCGGCCGGGTGACTTCGAGGCGTACGCCCGAGCCGGACTGCAGGGTGCGAAGATCGTCACTCATCAGTTCCGGCGTGCCCTCGATCAGGACGTGATGTACGAACGCGGCGACTACCGCCCACCGTGCCGATCCTGCGCTCCGATGCTCGACAAGCTGGGTGTCACTGCGGTCGTCGACACCGAGCGGCTGCCCGGCCCGGTGGCGCCCCCGGATTCCGGTGCGCTCGGCGACGGGCGTCCGCTGCCGGCCACCCGGCCGACCGGCGACGGGCAGGGGCTGGTGCCGCCGGACGCCGCCGACCAGCAGGCACTGTCCGACGCCGTACCTCAAGGGCCGGACGGCCGCCCGGCGGTGCACCCCGATCCGCGCGGCGGCCGATGGCCGGAACTGGTCAACGACGGTGGTCCGGCCAATCCCGGCCGCGCCACGAACTGTGCCGACGTCGGATTGTCCGTGCTCGCCACCTGGTACGGCGACCCGCAGGTCGCCGCTGCGACGGACCCGTCGCTGGCGGCCGAGCCGGCCAGCACCCGCCGGCAGGAGCAGTGGCTGGGCGCGGGCTTCACGCCGCAGGGGCGCGGCCCGGCCGGTCTGGAGGCGGTCGCCGAACAGCTGCGTCGAGCCGGCCCCGGCTCCGCCGCCCTGATCATCACCAGTTGGACGGCGCAGGCCGGCGGTGGGGCGCACACCTGGAACGCGGTCAACCACGAGGGCCAGGTCATCTGGATCGACGCGCAGAGCCGCACCGTCTCCGACACCGGACCGATCTACGGCAGCGATGTCGACGGGGTCTGGTCGATCGTCCTCGACGCCGACGGCAACCCGGTGCCGGCCGCCGACCCTGGCCCCGGGGCGACCGACACCACCGACGTGACCGGTCCGGCGGACGCGACCGGCCAGCCGGATCCCATCGGTCAACCGGATTCCACCGGTCAACCGGATTCCACCGATCCGGCGTACCTGGATGCACTGTCCGACCAGGAGCGCGCCACGCTGCAGGCCGAACTGGCGGCGGCCCGGGTCGACGCCGACGCGATCCTGGCCGAGCTCGGCGACATCGGCGACCGGCTCACCGCCGAGCTCGGCCTGGTCGGCACCGACACGATGACCCCGCTGGGCACCGAGGACCGTGTCAAGGGCGACGAGTCGTTGGCCCGCAAGTTCAGCACCGAGTTCGAGCCGAAGGGCTACACCCTGCCGGAGGCGCTGGGCGAGATCAACGACATCGTGCGGTTCTCGGTCCGTGGGCCGGAGACCGACGCGTACGGCCGAGCGGCCACCGGCATGCTCGACGCGTTGGCCGCGAGCGGCCATCAGGTGGTCGACGTCAAGAGCTTCTGGCACCCCGGCAACCGGTTCTTCGGGTTGAACTGCACACTGGTGTCGCCGGACGGGCGGACGTACGAGCTGCAGTTCCCGACCGAGACCAGCTGGACGATCGGCAAGCAGACGCACGGCCCGTACGAGGTGATGCGCGACCCGGCGCGGACCCCGGCCGAGCGGATGCACGCCTTCCTCGACATTCTCGCGGTGAACAAGGCCAACGGCATCGCCGGTCGGATGCCGGGCGGCATGGACGTGCTGACCGAGCGGTACGGTCCGCCGAAGGACACCAGCTTCGCCACCTGGATCGGCAGGTCCGACCAGTCGGGTCTGCGGCGTGACTACGCCACCTGGCTGGCCGCCGACGCGAGCCGTAGCTTCCGACAGGAGCTGACCGCGCGAGGATTGGACCCGTCCGACCTACCCGGCTTCGACCTGGATTCGATAGGAAACGCAGATGCCGACCCTGACGTTCGACTACTATTTCCTGTACCGGACGCAAGACCGGACTCGACCGCCGGTGAACGTGATCGCGCTCGCCCGCAGCAGCGGCCCGACCGAGGCGGTGATCTGGGACCGCCGGACGGATCGGTGGGACTTCCGCCCGGACGTGGCGGCGTCGATCCTGTACGCGAACCCGGAACGGCACACCGTCGACCGGACCGATCGGGCGACGGCGGAGTCGGCGACCCCCCACTTCACGACGGTGCCGCTGCCGAGCGAGGCGGACCTGGCACGGATCTGCCAGCAGGCGAACCAGGAACACTGACCGGGCCCGGGTCGGCTCCATATCTGGACAGCTTGTCCGAGCGCGACGCCCGGCTCGTGCAGGATGCGCTTACCGTGGCGGTCTCCGACGCCGATGGCATCCACGCCGACCTCGCCTCGGTCAGCGCCGAGGTGACCACCCGACTGGGACCGGGCGACCTGGACGCCCCGACCACGGTCGGACTCGCCGATCGGATCAAGTCCGCGGAGTCGCTGGCCCGCAAGTTCAAGGTCCAGTTCGAGCCGGTGGGCCGCGACATGGCGGCGACGCTCGCCGGGGTCAACGACCTGGTCCGGTTCTCGCTGCGGTCGCCGGAGTCCGCGTACGGCCAGGTGGTGCTGGAGACCCTGGACGGATTGGCGGCTCGCGGGTACGACGTCCAAGCGGTCAAACAGTCGTGGCGTCCCGGAAACAGGTTCTACGGCTTGAACTGCACTCTTGTCGCGCCGCAGGGCCGGACGTTCGAACTGCAGTTTCCGACCGGGCGGAGCTGGGCGGTCGGAAAGCAGACCCATCACGCGTACGAGGTGATGCGCGACCCGGCCTTCTCGACCGAGGAACGCGTCCATGCCTTGCTGGATGTCCTGGCGGTCAACAAAGCGAACGGCATGGCGTCGCGGCTGCCCAACGGGATCGAACGGATCGCGGCACGCTTCGGCGATCCTGACACCAGTGGATTCGCCGAGTGGATCGCTGACCCGGATCGTCGCGACATCGCGCTAGGCTACGCCGCATGGCTTGGTGAGCAACGAATCACCTTCGCGGACGTCGCCGCTCGACGAGGGCTCGACCAGTCGGACCTGCCAGGGCTTGCCGAGCGGGTAGCACGAGGAGAGGTCCCGGCCGCATATGACATTCACCTACTACCTGATGTATCCGCCCGGCGAGCTGAGCGGCCCACCGGCCAACGTGATAGCCCTGGCGCGAGAGCGTGGCCCGGTGCGGGCGGTGATCTGGGACCGGCCGACCCGGCGGTGGACCTACCGGCCGGACGTGGCGGCCACGTTCCTGTACTCGACACCGGACCTGCGGCAGACCCGGTTGGTCGATCGGGCCACGGCGGAGGCGGCGACCCACCACTTCACGACGGTGCCGCTGCCGAGCGAGGCGGACCTGACGCGGATCTGCCAGCAGGCGAATCACGCCTGATCGGCGGGCGGCCGCCACTGCGGCAGACCCGCGAAGTGGGACCGACCAAGCTGGCTCCGCTGGAGGACCAGGCCTATCGGACGGCGGTGGAGTCGAATCTGCGTTCGGGGGACGGCGTCGTCGTCGGTGCCGATCCGGCAACCCACCCGTACGGTGGGTTGGTCAACGACGGCGGGCCTGGGCGGCCAGGTCGCGGCAACAACTGCCTGGACTGCTCGCTGGCGGCGTTGTCCAGCTTTCTCGGCGAGCCCGAGGTGTCGCTGCCACGGTGGCCGGATCAGTTGCCGGACGGGCGGATCGACCGGGAGTCGGGTGAGGCCGGCGGGGCGGCGAGGGCAGCCGCCTGGATCGGTGGCGACTGGACTGGGACACCGCCGGACCTGCCAGGACCGCCGGACCAGCGCGCCCCGCTGGTCGCTGCCGCGTACACGGATCTGCATGAGCGGATCAGCCGCGCCGGGCCTGGTGCGGCGGCGCTGGTCGTTGCCGAGTGGATGAAATCGAATCCGGTCACCGGGGAACCGGTGACCGACGCCGACGGACGTACCATCGCCGCCGGTGCCCACGCCTTCGTCGTCGTGTATCCGCCCGGCGCGGACGGACCGGTGTGGTGGGATCCTCAGGTAGGCAGGACCTGGCAGCGGCCGCCGGCCAGCTACGTGCAGGGCAGCCGCGGTATGTGGTCGATGACCCTGCCGGACCGGGCAACGCCGAGCGGCGTCGACCAGAAGGGGCCAGGCAATGACCGAGGACGAGGCCCGGGCGCTGATCAGCCGGCTACTGGGCACGAGCAACCCGATCGAGATGTACCGGTTCGAGTTCGGCTGGCTGGCCCAGGAGGACCTGTCGGCCCAGGAACGGCACGACGGGATGCAGCTTGGTCAGGGGAGCTTCATCGTGGACCTGACGGGCGTGGTGACGGCCCAGCCGAGCCTGCCGGCACCGGTGATAGTCGAGGAGTACGTGGCGGCGCGTCGGCAGGGTCGGGTGTCGGGTCGGCGGGTGTGGCCGGTGGTGGAGTAGCCGGGGATGGGGTGTTGTCGGGTCCGCGTCCGGTGGGTCCGTTGAATTTGGGGCTGTTGGAGGATGTGGGTTTTCAGGCTGATCTTGAGTTGGTGTTGTGGTCGGGTGATGGTTTTGTGGTGGGTGCGGATCCGTCGTCGCATCCGTTTGGTGGGTTGGTGAATGATGGTGGGCCGGGTGTTGTTGGTCGGGGTAATAATTGTATGGATTGTTCGTTGGCGGGGTTGTCGAGTTTTCTTGGTCGGCCGATGGTGTCGTTGCCGCGTTGGCCGGACCGGACCGCCGATGGCGCCGTCGACCTGCTGACCGGTGAGCTCGACGGGGTCGCGCGGGCCGAGGCGTGGTTGGGTGGTCAGTGGTCGGGGCCGGCGGAGGGGACGCCGGGTGATCCGGCGCGGCGGGCGGTGGCGGTGGCCCGGCAGTACGCGGATCTGCAGGCGCGGGTGGCGGCGGCGGGTCCGGGCAGCGCGGCGCTGGTCGTCGCCGACTGGCTGAGCCTCGACCAGACCGGCACCCGACTCAATCTCGACGCCAACGGCGAGGTGCAGGCGGCGGGTTCGCACGCCTTCTTGATCGTTTACCCGTACGGTGCGGACGGGCCGGTGTGGTGGGACCCGCAGTACGGCACGACGTCGCCGTACCCGCCGGCCGATTACGTGGCGGCCACGCACGCGTTGTGGTCGATGGACGCACCGGCGGCAGCACCGGGAGGGACCAGCGGTGACTCGGGACGAAGCGCAGGAGTTGATCCAGCGGCTGGTCGGCACGCCGAACCGGATAGCGCTGCACGAGTTCGAGTACGGCTGGGTGGCGAGGGAGATCCTGTCGGAGGCGGAGCGCATCCAGGGGATGGGACTGGGGCAGGGGAGCTGGGTGATCGAGCGGGACGGGGTGGTGACGGCGCACCGGAGCATGCCACCGTCGGTGATCATCCAGGAGTACGTGGCGGCGCGTCGGCAGGGTCGGGTGTCGGGTCGGCGGGTGTGGCCGGTGGTGGAGTAGCCGGGGATGGGGTGTTGTCGGGTCCGCGTCCGGTGGGTCCGTTGAATTTGGGGCTGTTGGAGGATGTGGGTTTTCAGGCTGATCTTGAGTTGGTGTTGTGGTCGGGTGATGGTTTTGTGGTGGGTGCGGATCCGTCGTCGCATCCGTTTGGTGGGTTGGTGAATGATGGTGGGCCGGGTGTTGTTGGTCGGGGTAATAATTGTATGGATTGTTCGTTGGCGGGGTTGTCGAGTTTTCTTGGTCGGCCGATGGTGTCGTTGCCGCGTTGGCCGGACGCCCTGCCCGACGGCACGATCGACCGGCAGACGGGCGAGCAGCACGGCGTCGACCGGGCCGAGGCGTGGCTGGGTGGTCAGTGGTCGGGGCCGGCGGAGGGGACGCCGGGTGATCCGGCGCGGCGGGCGGTGGCGGTGGCCCGGCAGTACGCGGATCTGCAGGCGCGGGTGGCGGCGGCGGGTCCGGGCAGCGCGGCGCTGGTCGTCGCCGACTGGCTGGCCGCCACCGAGTCGACTCCCGGGGGCATCGGCACGCCGTCCGGCCAGGTGCAGGTGGACGCCGACGGCAACGCGGTCGCGGACGGTTCGCACTCGTTCTTGATCGTCTTCCCGTACGGTGCGGACGGGCCGGTGTGGTGGGATCCGCAGGACGGTCAGACATGGACGGCGCCGCCGGCGCACATCGTCGCCGCGACCCACACGTTGTGGTCGATGGACGCACCGGCGGCAGCACCTGGAGGGACCAGCGGTGACTCGGGACGAAGCGCAGGAGTTGATCCAGCGGCTGGTCGGCACGCCGAACCGGATGACGCTGCACGAGTTCGAGTACGGCTGGCTGGCCCAGGAGATCCTGAGTCCACAGCAGCGCAGTCAGGGGATGCACGTGGGTCTGGGGAGCTACATCATCGACCAGGACGGGACGGTGACGGCACACGGCAGCCTCCCCGTGCCGGTGACGATCAACCAGTACGTAACAGCCCGCCAGCAGGGTCGGACGACCGGCCGCCAGGTGTGGCCGCCGCCGACGGAGCCGACACACCAGCCGACGCCCTAGCCGACGGAGCCGATCCGGATCTGGGCGACGCGGCGGCGGGCACCACGTTCGGCGGCGCGTTGCGCGACGCGGACCCGGCCGCCGCGCAGGCAGCCGTACGGGAAGCGCTGGCCACCGGGCTGCTGCCCGACGGCGCGGTGGCCGACCCGGCCACCGGCACGGTCACCCTGGATCCGGAAACCGGGCCGGTGACGGTGCGGGTCGAGGTGGCCGTGGTGCCACCGGGCGCGACGGTCGCACCGGTGGCCAGTGTCGCGGTGCACGCCGACACCGCCACGGTACGAGTGTCCGAGCGCGCCGCACCGGACCACGTCCGGCGGGCGGTGGCCGCGGCACTGGCCGAGATCGACACAGCCGCCCGGGAGCGGGCGGCAGGGCTGCGTACCGATGCGACGACCGCGCTCGCCGATGGCGCCCGGCCCGAAAGCGACGGGCGGCGCCGGTTGACCGCGCGGGACATGGGCCGGCTGGCCGAGCTGCGTACCGTGGCGGCACAGCTGCGGCAGGCCGGTGCCGGCCGGCACGCCAACCCGGCCGAGGTCGCCCAGCTGCGCGCCGACGCGGTCAGCCTGTTGATATCCAGTGGACTGCTCGAAGGGCAGCCCGAGCACCTGGTGCACGGGTTGCCGCCGAACGTGCCGCTGGTCGGCCCGGCCGCCGCCGACGCCCGGCTCGACGTGCTGCGGGATCAGCTCGGCCCGGCCTTCGCCGACCTGGCCGGCCTGCTGGACGTCGCCCGCGACACGCCCGGCCTGGTCGAGCGGGTCCGGTCCGCCCAGGCCGAGGCGCGGGCGCAGGCCCGCCACTGGGCGCAGCAGGCCACCGCCGAGCGTGACCAGGCGGACGTGGCGTTGACCGAGCGGGTCGACGCCGGCCTCGACGCCGACCCGCGGTACGTCTTCGACCGGTTGGTGATCGGCGGTGGCTGGGCGGCCACCGCCGACTTCGCCACGCTCGGCGCGCCGCCGGACACCGGGGCCGGGCTGCCCCCGGTGCTGTGCGTGTCGCAGGGCCACGACCCGTGGGCGGACCGGCAACAGCTGCTGATGGGGCAGGTCGCCAGCGAGTTGGAAATTCCCGGCCTGCCGTTCCAGCCGGCCGACTTCGCCGACGAAGGCACCCAGTTCGCGCTGTCCAGCGACTTCGCGGCGGCGGTCGGTGCCGCCCGCGCGTACACCGGGATGCCCAGCTACCAGGGCGTCGCGACCGCGATCACCCCGCGTCCGACCGGTGACGGCGACGCCGCCGGCTGGCCGGCCGGCGCGCACTACCGGGTGACGATCGGCGAGCGCAGCTTCTACGCGGCCACGGTGGACATCGCCGCCGGGCCGGGTCCGGCGCGGGTGCCGGCCGCGCCCGCCTCGACAACCGGCCGGTACGTCGACCCGGCAACCGGCTACCAGGTCGACCGGTCCGGGCCGGCACCGGTGTTCCGGGACCCGACCGGGGCGATCATCGATGCGGCGACGCTCCCCGCACAGGTACGCGTGGTGCTCGGCGGCACCGACACCGACCCCTTTGGTGGCACGGGTACCGGTCAGGGCGACCCGCCGTTGCTGGCCGACACGGCCGGCCGGCTCACCGATCCGCTGCTGGTGGATCCGGGCAGCGGGTTCGCCGTCGACTCGACGACCGGCCAGCCGTACGGGCCGGACGGGCGGGCGGTCGACGCTGCCGCGCTGCCGGTCGACGTCGCGCGGCGGCTCGGGTTCGACGCTGATGGCCGGTTCGACGCTGATGGCCGGTTCGACGATTCCCGGCCGGCGCGACCCCGCATCGACTTCGGCGGACAGAACCTGGCCGACGCGTACCAGCCGGGCGACCGGGTGCTGGTGTTCGGCGCGGGCGCCTCCGGGGCCTGGGACATCGAGCAGGCCGCCGCGTCGCCGGCCGCGATGATCGACTGGTCGGCCCGCGCGGCCGGGCTGCCGCCGGCCGACCGCACCGGGGATCCGGCCCGCGACGCCGAGCTGCGGTTCCAGCGCAGCTTCTCCGGCGGCTACAACCGCCGCAATACGCTGCCCGACGTGGGTGCCTACGACGTGGCCGCCACCGACAGCCGGATCGTCCAGTCGTTACGGGAGATCGTGTCCGCGCGGCACACCGTGGACGGCACGTTCCTGGTCGAGTTCAGCGACGGTGCCCGGCAGGAGTACGACCGGGTGGTCTTGTCCATCGGCCAGGCTCCCGAGTATCCGGGCGGGGTCGCCGCTCTGGCCGGCTCGCTGGAGTTGCGTCCGCTGCACGGGCTGCCGGCGCTCGACCGGTCGACACAGGACGTCGTAGGGCTTGCCGACCAGTCCGGGCGGCTAAGGATTCTCGGGGCCGCCGCCGTGGCGCGGCAACTTGGCCCCTCACTCGGCCGATTCAAGGAGTACCTTGAGGACCGGTTCTCGGATCAGGCTGCGGCACTGCCCGACGACTCACGCAACATCCCGCCGAGTATCCGCTTCCACGCCCAGCGGATCGCCGCGGCGAACCGGGACTCGCCGCCGCCCCCGTCACACCGCCCCGAAGTCGACGTACCCACCCCGCCAGGCAATGTCGGGGTCGAGCCAGGGCAGCGGTCCGTGTTCGGCGGTGATTCGCTCGGCGATTTCCGGAACGTAGACGTCGATCGGGTCTTGCCCGCCGACGGCGTCGAAGCCGGCACCGTAGGGAACGAGCTTGGCTCGGTTGCGGGCGAAGTAGACGAATCGCAGGTCGGGCAGGACTCGGGGGGCGAGTTCGGCGAACAGCTCGGCGCCGGTCGGGGTGATGCCGCAGTTGACCAGCCCCAGCCACCGGAGCCGCCGCAGGTGCGGGGAGGCCAGCAGGGTGCGCAGCCCGTCGTCGCCGATCGGGTTGTTGTTCAGCCCGAGGCTGGTGAGCCGGGCCAGCAGCGGGCTCGCGGCGATCGCACCGACCAGATCCGGGGTGACGTCGGTGAGCCAGACGTGGCGGACCGGAACCCGGCGGTAGATGTCCGCGCCTTGGTCGAGGAAGTCGGCCCCTGGCAGCTCGATGAATTCGGCGAAGCCACGTCGTACTCCCCAGTCGTCGACGAGGTCGGCGATTCCCGCGCCGAGTCGGGGTTCGAGTTTGACCGCGAGTCCGTGCATCCGCCGGGACAGCTCGGGCGCGATCGGGCTGCTGGCGATCTTGGCCCGGTCGTACGCGATCTGGGCGCGGATCAGCTCGGCGTGGTCGGGGTCGGTGGGCTCGATGGCGTCGGCGTAGCGCAGCCGCAGGTCCATGTCGTCGGGATCGGCGATGATGGCGGCGTAGAGGTCGCTGGCGTCGGGCCGGTTGCTGGCGTCGGGCATGACGGCAGCGTATCGACGCCACCACGGCTACCTCCGCTTCCGGACACCCGACTCGTCGGGCCGCGAGGACTGGCGCCGCTGGAAAACCCCGGGTACCAGTCGGAGCTGGAGCTGGGTCTGCGCACCGAGGGCGGGTACGAAATCGGCGTCGATCCGGCTGCTCACCCGTACGGTGGCCTGATCAACGAGGGCGGTCCCAGCCAGCCCGGCCGCAGCAACAACTGCCTCGATGCGTCGTTGGCGGCGCTCGCCAGCTTCTACGGCCAACCCCAGGTAGCCCTGCCGCGCTGGCCGGATCCGTTGCCGGACGGGCGTATCGACCATGCCAGCGGCGAGGCTGACGGCATCCGCCGTGCCGAGGGGTGGCTCGGCGGGCGGTGGACACCACCACCAGCGGACCTGCCGGGCACAGCGGCCGAGCGGGCGACACGGATCGCTCGGCAGTACGCCGACTTGCATGATCAGATCGCGGCGGCCGGGCCGGGCTCGGCCGCCCTGGTCGTCGCCGAGTGGCTCAAACTGGATCGGCTCACCGCAGAGCCGGCGGTCGACGCCGATGGCAATGTGGTGTCGCAGGACGCACATGCGTTCGTGCTGGTCTACCCGGAGTATGCCGACGGGCCAATGTGGTGGGATCCGCAGCACGGGACGGTGTCGACGCGGCCGCCCGCCGAGTACGTGGAAATGACGCACACTCTGTGGTCGATGGTGGTACCCATCGGGGAGGTATCAGGCGGTGACCGAGCAGGAGGCACAGCAGCTGATCGAGCGGGTGGTCGGCACGCCGAATCCGATGGAGCTGTACCCGTTCGAGTTCGGTTGGGTGGCGAAGGAGACACCGTCGGCGCAGCAGCGGGCGAGCGGGGCGCACATCGGGATGGGGTGCTACGTCATCGACCGGTCGGGGACGGTGACCGTGCACAGCAGCCTGCCCGTCCCAATGATCATGAAGCGGTACACGACGGCGCGGCGCGAAGGCCGGATCACCGGCCGGCAGATCTGGCCGCGTCCGACGTAACCGGGCGGGTCGACTCCCGGCTGACCGAGCTGCGGGAACTCGCCGCCCGGTACCCCACGGCCGACGACGCGACCAAGCTGGCCCTGCGGGCCGAGATCGGCGTACGGGCACAGCGGCTGGGCCTGACCGACGGCACCACCGAGGCGCGGGCCCGTTGGGCGGCGCTGCCACCGGAGCTGGCCAACGACCTGCTGCGGCTCACCGTGCCGGCGACCATGCCGGACAGTGTCCGGGCGATTCTGGGCGCGGACCAGGCGACGCTGACCCTGCCGCAGCGCGCGCAGCAACTCGACTACTGGAATCACCTGGTACGCGACGGCCAGGTGCCGGCCGCGTCGCAGCTGGCGGAGCAGCTGCACCGGTCGGCGGTGGACGCGGAACGCGGCCAGCGCAGCCTGCCGCACCTGCCCGCCTCCGCCGGTCAGGTGATCGGCCTGCGGCCGGACCAGCTCGCCCGGGTGCGCGCCGTCGATCCGGCGCTGGCCGACCGGGTCGCCCGCGACGGGGTGTACGTCGGCTTGTCCGGCCAGGTCGATCTGACCGCGTACGCCCTGACTGGCGCACCGCGCGTCGATGTCGGGCAGGTCCAGCCGACGTACGACCTGAGCACCGAGACCGGCCGGCAGGAGCTGTTGTGGGAGGACCGGACCCGCGCGTACGCGGCCGTGGCGGCCCGGTACGGCGGCAACCCGGCCGCGATGGCGATGCTGAGTACCCACCGGTTCCACTACCTGGGGGACAGCCGGACCATGGTGCTGGTCCCGGACGTGTTGACCCGGGCGTTGCAGGACCTGGCACCGGCGCTGGCACCGGGTCCGCAGGCCGACCGCAGACCGACGCCGCCACCGACGCCGCCACCGACGCCGCCACCGGCACCGCCGCCGGTGAGTCCGCCGAACCGGGCCCAGCAGGCGACGGCAGGCGCCGGGTGGGTCACCATTGGTGCCTCAGCCACCCCCGGGTTCGGCCGTACCGTCGCGGATCGTCGGACTTCGGCGTTCGTCTACTATGCGGTTCGGATCGGCGGTGGAGACGTCGTCGCGCTGGTGGCGGTGGAGAGCGGCGCCGACGGTCAGTGGTCGATCCGATGGGGCGCCGACGGTTCGGTGACCGTCGGGGCGGGTCTGCCACCGGCGGAGGACGGGGTCTACTGGCCGGTGAGCCGCGGCGAGGCGGAACGAATCGCCGGTGAGGTGCTCGGGGTCGTGCTGCCGGACGAGGCGGCGCTGCGTGAAATGCTCGGTGGCGCCGGTGCCGGGTAGGCGGTGACAGGGTGACGATGAGGAAGGCGGACTGATGCCGATGCCGTCGTTCGTCGACGTCGCGGCGATTGCGAACAACGTGCCGGTGCCGGTCGGCCCGGCTCGCCTCGGCGTACGGTGGATCGACGCCAGTCGACCGGTCTCGGCCGAGATCATGGTGCTGCCGGTGGGTCCGGGCGAGGCTGGGCGGTACGTACTCAACGTCGGAAATACCTTCCCGGTCGGGGAGGAGACCTGGTATTTCGCCGGTGCTCACTTCGACAGCGCGGACCGGTGGCGGGTGACGGTCCGTCGCCTGGCGCCGGGGGCGGTGCCGCCGGTGGTCGACGAGGCTACGGCGGTCACCGGGTGGGCCCCGGCGCAGCAGCGCCCGTACGGCCGCCTCGACGAGGAGCAGGTCCGGTCGCTGGAAAGCGCGCTGGGGCGGGTGTTGCCGCCGGAGTACCGGCGGTGGCTGGCCGAAACCAACGGTGTGCAACCGGTGGGGATGCAGCACCTGCCCGGCGTACCGTTCGCGCTGCTGCCGGAGCGTCCGCTGCTCGGGGTGCATCCGCAGTATCGGCCGTTCGACCTGGTCGCGGCCGACCGGCAGTGGCGGGTGGGGAAGCTGTCCGAGGCGTACGTGGTGGTCGCCGTACCGGCCGACGGGCTGGTGGTGGTGCGGGCCGAACCGCCGCAGCGCGACGCGGTCTTTTTCCTGCCGGAGGCGGCGGTGGCCGGGACGGGTACGCCGGAGACGATCGCCTGGCGGGAGCAGCGGCTGGAGCCGGTGGCCCGGTCGATCGGCGACTTCCTCAGCCGGCTGACCCCGCTGGCGGCACCGGACGGCGACCAACTCCCCCCGGCCACGATCGTCGAGTAGGGAGATCGTCCCGGACAACGCTCAGGTGAACCCTGACGTTCGGACCTACACGCCGGCCGAGGTGCTCGCCGCGCCGAACCACCTGGTCAGCGCGACATCGAGCGTCCGCTGGTCGTCGCCGACCCACGCGACGTGCCCGTCCGGCCGCAGCAGCAGCGCCGGCACGTCCAGTTCTTCGCTGGTGTCGGTAATCTGGTCGACCCGGTCGGCCCAGCCGTGGACCGAGAGTCGTCCGGTCTGGTCGAGCAGCAGCCCGTCGCCGGTGCGCATCAGCTCGAACAGGCGCCCATGCTTGTCGAGCTGGACGTCGCGCAGCCGCCGCCCGAGCAGGGCATGGCCGATGGACCGGCCGGCGGACGGGTCAGCGCTGACGTCGTAGCGGACGTTGATAGCCGTGATCTTCTCGATCAGGAACCGGTTGACGTCGTCGATGTCCATCAGCTGGGTCAGCAGCCGCCGGACCGCCTGCGGTCCGGGCTCGTCGATCGTCAGGTGCAGCTGGGCCCGGGTGTTGACCAGCACGTCGGCGGCCACCGGGTGCCGCTCGGTCTGGTAGCTGTCCAGCAGGCCGTCCGGCGCCCAGCCGTCGACGGCCGCCGCCAGCTTCCAACCCAGGTTGAACGAGTCCTGGATCCCGAGGTTGAGCCCTTGGCCGCCCATCGGCGGGTGGATGTGCGCGGCGTCGCCGGCCAGGAACACCCGCCCGACCCGGTAGCGCTCAGCCTGGCGGGTCGCGTCGCCGAAGCGCGACAGCCAGCGGGGTGAGTGCACGCCGAAGTCGGTGCCGGCATACCTGCGCAGTTGTTGCTTGAACTCGTCGAACGTCGGTGGCGCCGAGCGGTCCTCGGCCACGCCCTGTGCCGGCACGACCGCCCGGAACACACCTGGCTTGCCCGACGGCCCGATCCCAAACCGCTTCTCTGTCTTGCGCACCTCGGTCATCACCGTGGTGACGATGTCCGGGGACGCCGTCACCTCCATCTCGCCCAGCAGCGTGTCGATCGTGGACGGCTCGCCGGGGAAGCCGATGCCGAGCAGTTTGCGGACCGTGCTGCGCCCTCCGTCGCAGCCGACGACGTACCGCGCCCGCACCGGCGTCGCGGCTTCGCCGTCGAGATGGACGGTCACGGCGTCGCCGTCCTGCGCCAGCCCGACCGCCGCGCAGCCGCGCCGGATCTCGGCACCGACCTCGGCCGCGTGCTCGGCGAGCAGCCGGTCGGTGAGGGTCTGCGGAATGCCGAGTACGTATCCGTGGGCGGTGTCCAGGCCGGCGGGAGCGGGCTTCTCGATGCCGGCGAAGAATCCCCGGACGCCGCCGGGACTGATCGGGTACCGCGTGCCGTTGTCGAGGAACCGCTCCAGCAGCCCTCGCTGGTCCAGCACCTCGATGCTGCGCACGTGCAGCCCGAGCGACCGCACGAACGGCGGCGGCTCGGCATCCTTCTCCAGCACGAGCACGTCGACGCCGTGTAGCCGCAATTCGCTCGCCAGCATCATGCCGGTCGGCCCACCGCCGACGATGATCACATCAAACATGAACCCCCCAAGGCGTGCTGATTTCTTGCGCTCGGCCGACGATTCTGCGCCACGACCCGGGTCTTGCCGCAAGCCCTGGGGTGCGGTATATGTTGATGGTGGCAGGGAGTTCTCCTCCTTGCTTTTCTTGTTTCCGGCCTGCCCTTCGTTGTTTCAGACCGGGCCCGGTTCCGGTGTCGTGGTCACGTCACGCTGTGCGGCAGTCGGTAGCCGAGCTGCTGGGCGTAGGTCATCAGCGGTCGCATCGTCGGGAGCAGTTCGGTGGCCTCGGTCGACCAGCGGTGTCCCCGGTTGCCGTCGAGCCGGCGGTGCCGCGCCGCTGCCTGCTGTTGTCGCCGCTCGCGGTGCAGTCGCTCAAGACGTCGGGACGCCGCCGACCGCTTGGAACACCGGTCCTGCCAGCGCAGCCACCAGTCACGCACCATCTCGATCATGTCTTCTCCCTCTCAGTTCTGTTTCTCGCGCCGGGGCAATCGGTAAAGCCCGCGACGCTGGACGAATATCTCCCGCCGATCCACGGCGTTTCCGTCCCGGTTAATCACATATCCGGCGAGCCACACCCACCCTTGGTAGGTCCATTGCCGGTCGACCGAGATCACCCGGAACCTGAATCCCCGGTCGTCGGCGAACTGCACACTCGCCTGTCGGCCGATCACCAGCACGTCACCGGGCTTTGGCTCCGGGGTGTGCAGCAGCCGGCTATTCGGCACGCCGTTCCATCGGGTACGTCGGCCCTCCGCAGGTCGGGCACCACCGCGACTTCACCCTGAACGACCACAGTCCGGCGCAGAAACCGAGCAGCGCCGCTCCGAACAACGTTCCCACTTCCACCGCCATCGGCATCTCCCTTATTCCTGGGAGGATGGACAGCTCAGTCACGAGGTGGCATCAGCGCCACCACCCCATGAACCGCCAGTACAGGTAGCCGGACCGGCGAAGCGGGAGGTCGGTCATGGCGTCGATCAGGCACGTGGCCATGTAGACCGACAGCGACACCAGCGCACCGGCGTACTCGGTGAGGAGCTCCTGACGGCGGACCTCGCACGGCCACGGCAAGCCGCAGCCCGTACACATCCAGTGCGGACGGACCGGAGTGTGCATGCTCACCGAACTGGCTCCGGCCAGTGCCCCCGATTGATCGGAATCCGATGTCTTGCCTGGCAAGGCAGCGACGATCCGCACCGGCAAGTGCGCTGCCATCGGTGCCAGGACCACACCGGCCGGTGCCGCCTGGCCAGGGTCATTGCTACTGCGACTACGTACGCCTCGTAGGTGATGTGCTGAGACATGCCCGCTCCCTCGCGTCTGCGTGGTGTGGCCCATGGCGTCTATTTTGCGCGCGCAAGTTTGAGGAGTCAATGACAGCCAGCCATCTAGTATCCACGGGGTGTGGATGGACTAAGAGGAGGTGTCAGGAGCACAATGTGGGCATGACGAGCCCGACCTTCGTGCGGTTCCAGCTCGGCGTGCAGCTCCGCCGGGCCCGCGAGCAAGCCAACGTGACCACCGAGAAGGCAGCTGACACCATCGAAGTCTCGGCAAGCACCCTGCGTCGGATCGAGCAGGGCAGGGTCGGGCTGAAGGGTCCGGCGCTGAACGCCTTACTGGACCTGTACGACATCACCAACGCTGAGCTGCGCGAGACGTTGCTGTCGATGGCGCGGACAGGCAAGCAGCGCGGCTGGTGGGCGAAGTACGGAGACCTGCCGAACTCGTACCGGCAGTACATCGGGTTGGAGTCTGCGGCGACGGCGATCCAGAACTACGAGACGCTCGTAGTGCCCGGCCTGCTGCAGACCGTCGACTACACCCGTGCGATCGCCGCCACTGCCGTCGAGCACCCCACGCCGGAGGCCGTCGAGGAACGGGTAGCGGTCCGGGTGGAGCGGCAGAAGCTGCTCACCGAGGAGAAGCTGCGCCTGGTCGCGGTCATCGACGAGGCGGTCCTGCACCGCCAGATCGGCGGTCCAAAGGTCATGGCCGACCAGCTCACCGCGCTACTGGATGCCCAGGAGCGGTGGAACGTGGTCATTCAGATCATCCCATTCCAAGAGGGTGCATACGGCTCGATGTTGTCGAGCTTCCACATCCTCAGCTTCGACGAAGGGCCGGCGGTCGTCTACATCGAGGGACTGACCGGAGACCTCTACGCTGAAGGTGACGACGTGCAGCGGTGCGCCAAGGTCTTCGACAACCTGCGAGCATCCGCTCTGTCGCCCGCAGCGTCGGCCGAGATGCTCAAGAAGCTCCGGGGATAGGGAGACGGCATGAAGACACTCGACAGCCAGTGGCGCACGAGCAGCCGCAGCGGCCACAACGGCGCCTGCGTGGAGGCCCGGTACGCCGACCACACCGCCCAGGTACGCGACAGCAAGGACCAGGCCGGGCCGGTCCTGTCGTTCACCCCGGCCCAGTGGATCGGCTTCGTCCAGGAAATCAAGACCGGGAAGCTGGAAGCCTGACACCCTTCCCCGCACTGGGCTCCGTGTGGCTAAAGTCGGATATGGGTCGTTGGATCCAGGAGAATCGTCGATAGCTGATCCGGAGGCGTGGCCAACCCTCGGGTTCGGCACCGATCGGCCGAGAGGACGCTCCGGTGAGCAGTGCACCCAGTTGGCGCACCAGCACCTACTCCGAAGCCGGCTCCTGCGGCGAGCTGGCCAAGCAGCGCCACTGACGGCCTGATGGCTATCCCGGCGAGACAGCCAGAGAGCGCCGATCCTGCCTCGGTACGGGTCGGCGCTCCTGTATCGCTCGCCGGACGCAGCGAGTCCTCTCTCGGGAGCTGCCCTTCATTAGGGCCTTGGTCTGGCAGTTGGTTGAGGACATCCAGCGGCGCTGGCTCGCCCGAATTGGAGACGTCCGTTATGTCACCAGGGTGTGGGAGTCGGTCAGTGCTCAAGCGCTACCCTGGGAGCAAAGCCGCGACCTGATCATGAGAGTGGTAGATGAGCATGAGCACCGAGCAGACGTGGCGTAAGAGCACCCGCAGCGGCAGCAACGGCGGTGACTGCGTCGAGGTGGCCGACAATATGCCCGGTCGCGTCCTGGTCCGGGACACCAAGGACAGGGATGGCGGCATGCTGACCTTCGGTCCGTCCGCGTGGCGCTCGTTCGTCGAGCTGACGAAGCAGCACCACTGACAGAAGCGACCGACCCAATCCGGATGTGAGGAGAGCGCCGGCTCACCCGTGCTTCGCCGCCGATGGGGCCGGCGCTTCGGTTTGCGGTGTTGTTGTTCACCACTGATCCCGACACCCAGTAGCGGGCCGAGCTACGGCGGCTCGGCGGCCTGGACTGGGCGAGCAAGCAGCCCCAGTCCAGGCCGCCGCAGTGTGACAAGACAAAACCCCGGCGGCGTACCCACGAGGGGCAGGGGCGACCGGGGTCTACGCAGACAAGGATGCAGGGAATCACGTCGTGACGCCAGCGGAACTTGCCGTCCTGGAGGACCGGCTCTGCCGAGCGGCTCGCCCCGTACCATGCGCTGCCGGCGGTGATCTGCGAAAGGCGATGGGACTCTACGAGTGGAACCGGGAGATCGCAGCCGCGTTCGGTGCGACGCTCGGGGACCTTGAGGTGTTGCTTCGCACTCGCAACGGTCGCCCGGAGACGCCAGGCCGGGTGGTCGCCGAACTGACGTTGGATTCTGGCGGTACCTGCTGGCCAGCCGCTAAGAGCGCACTCTGTGGCTGCCCTGCCTGCGTGCCGCGTTCCCCGAGCTACGCGGGCGCGGCATGCGCCGCGACGTGAGCGACGCCGTGCGCGACTTGCATCTGCTGCGCAATCGGATCGCCCACCACGAGCCCATCCACGACCGTTGCCGGCGCTGCATGAAACAGCGATGAGGATCGTTGGGCGGGTGTGCCCGGCCCGTCCGCGTGGTGCCGGCCTGACGACCCGCAGGATCGTCGAGTTGAGGGCTCACGCACGTTACTACGCGGAGAAAGCGTGCGTGAGCCCTCAACTCGACGCGGCCCCGCCCGCCAGTCGGCGTCGTCGCCGACGACAGCGGTGATGTCGGGACACGCGGGTCACGGTGCCGCCCTGCACGCCACGGTGATGAGGGCCGGCTGCCTGTAGTGAGCCTTGTTCCGAGCTGGTCACCATCACCGCTACGAACTCGGCGTCAGCGCAGGTGAGCCGACGCGACACCGCGCCAATCCTTCATTCGTAGTGGTACCAGCACTGCGCTATCTGCACAGTGTCATCAAACGATCCGGTACACGAGATGGTGCTCCTGATCGATGCGCCTCGACCAGAACCCCGTTCACCCGCTTCAGCATCTGGCGGTCCCGTTGCCAGGAAAGGCAGTCCGCCCAGCCTCGGGCCGCGAACTGATCCTTCACGCTGCCGACGCCTCGTCCGAGCGGCTATCCGGGTCGATCAAGTCGTGGATCTCCCCGCCACCGTTCCGTAGCTCCTCCACAGCCTCGTTCAGCCGACGCGCGTTGGCGGGCTGGCCATCAGGTACGCCGTCTCCTTCAGTGATTCGTACTCGCGTAGAGAGATGATCACTGCTGCCTCGCGGCCGGATCGGGTGACCACAATTTCCTCGGCTCGTCCACGACATGGTCGAGCATCTTGGCCAGGTTCTGCCTGACTTCCGAGTAGGTGACGGTGCGCACGATGCCTCCCAAGCTAGCGTACAAGAAACCGGTCAAGTGCCGGAGTGGATCGGCCAGGCGGACCGGTACCGGCCGTCCCTCCTCGATGGGGGCAGGCCCCGCGCAGGCGACACACCGACCTTCGGTCCGTCCGCGTGGTGCTCGTTCGTGAGCCCGGCGAGCTTTCGCCATACCAGATCTCGACGCTGTGGCATAGGCGTTCGCGTCCTACGGTCCACCCCGCTGAGATCCGAAAGATCTTCCGGTACATCAACAGGTACCCGTTGCCATCGAGCATCTTCCGCAGGCAGATATTCGTGGTCCAGGGTGGAAATACCACCCCGATCGACTCCAGCCCAAAGGGGATGCGCAGTGTTCCGCAACGATGGCATCGGCGGTACGCCCCGCCTGGCTCGGTATACCTCGATCAGATCGACGCCGGGGACGATCGACGCGCCGCCCAACCGGTCGAGGCAGGCCAGGCGGACGCCTGGAGAGCCGGAAAACGGCTGGGACGCGCGCCTGCAGCAGGCCCGCGAAGGGATCGCGGCGCATCTGCCGAGTCGCCTCGGCGAGTGCCGGCACTGTGACGTCGCCGCGCCGTGCCGCCCGTTCCTGCGCGCCCTCGCCATCCTGGACCGGTGGGACGCGCCCAAGGCCCGCCGCATTCGCGCCGTACTTCACCTGTCCGGGTTGATGCCCCCGAAGCCACCCGCCGATCAGGACGGCGACGACACCGACACCTGACCAGCGCTACCCGTTGCCCGTTCCCGGGTCTTCGACGACGGACGCCCGGAGGGCGGCGTAGGCGTCACGCACGGCGCGCAGCCGGTCGATCTGGAAACGGGCGGCTTCGCGGCGCCACATCCGCCGGCCAGTGTCACTGGTGAACGCGGTCGACGGCACCTCCCGGGCGCCCACCGGGACGAACTTGAGCACCTCGTCGAGTGCGGCGATCGCCCGGTCCAGAGCGGCTGTGGCGTGCCGCCGCTGTCCGGTGTCGGTCAACCTGGCCGGGTCGGCGGGCACCAACTCGGCGTACTGGTCGGACGTCAAGAGCCACTCGCCGGGATCGATCAACTGGGACGGTTCCGGGCCGCCGTACGCAAAACTGGTCGTCGCGGGTGGCGACGGCTGCGGGGGCAGCCGGAACCGGAACTCGCGTCGCGTTCCGCACCGTGGGCAGTCGCCGTGGTAGCGGGTCGCGAGCTCGCCGTCGGCCAGCGCGACCACGTCGACCTGCGGCTGCCAGCGCGTCTCGCCGCATCCGCACGGATGCAGGTCGAGGTAGCGGTGGGCCTCGGCGCTGCTGCGGGCCGGGGGCAGGACGGTCACCGGACGGCACCGACCGCTGCCGGCTCGGCCGCTGCGGTCGATCCGGCGGCCTGCCCGGCCGCCGCCGACCGTACGCCGGCACTCGCCGCCTGCCGGCGGGCCAGGACGTAGTACCGCAACCAGTTCGCCAGCAACCGCCGTGACGTCGCCACGACCTGCGCCTCGCGGGCGTACAGGCCGGCCACGAACGCGTCGAGGTCGGCGTCGTCCGGCCCGATCTGGCCTTCCCGGACCAGCGCCGCACGCCGGTTGCGGGCCAGCGCCGCGGTGATCGTCGCGGTCAGCTCCGGGTGGGTCTGGACGGTGCGGACGGTCGGGCCGATCGCCAGCGCCTCGTTACGGTAGAACCGGCTGTACGCCAACTCGGTGACCGCACCTTCCGCGCTGCTCGCCGGCAGCCGGTCGACCACGTCGGCGTGCGAGGTGAACAGGTCGAACTCGTCGGGCAAACCGGTGAACAGCGGATCGCGGCGACCGGCGGCGGTCAGCCGTACGGTGTCCACGCCGAATCGGCGCCCGTGCGCGCCCAGCGCCGACCGCCCGCCGACCGACTCCGTGCGGGCCTGGTGCGACCAGCAGATGTGCAGTTCGGGTACGCCGGACCGAGCGGCGGCCAGGAAGAACTCCTTGGTCCGGGCGATCCACGGCAGCGACTCGTACGACGAGTGGCCGGAGCCACCGCCGATGACCGCGTCGGCGTCGATGGTGGCCGGCAGCGGATCGCCGTCGGCGACGTTCACCGTGACGATCTGCTCCGGTGCCAGTCCGGTGGCCTGCGCGATCCACTGCGAATAGCTGGTCAGCCGCATGGCGGCCAGCGGAGCGGCCTCCTGGGCGTCGACGAACAGCAGCCGGATCCGGTCCCGGGTGCGACAGCGGTCGCCGACGACCGCCGACGATGCGGCGCGGTGGTGATGCACCTGCCGCAGCGTACCGGCTGCCGGCCAGTCGCCGGTCAGCCGCCGGTCAGCCGCTGCGTGAACCGCTGCATGGTCAACCGCCGCATGGTCAGCCGATCGGCTACTGGAAAGCGCTTGCTCGTACCTCGTCCGGTGCCCGACACTCACCGATACTTGTCGACGTGTCGATCGACCTGCCAGCCGGCGACTGGCGTGCGGTGCCCTTTTCCGCCCCGGACGCGGCCCGAAGCGCACCGATCACCTGGGGCCAGCGGGCACTGTGGATGGCGATCCGCCGGCACGGCCCTGGGCAGGTCATGTTCACCCTCAGACGCACCGTCGCGGTACCGCGACGGGCACAGTCCGACCTGGACCGGGTGCTGGCCGCCCTGGCCGCGCTGATGCGCCGGCACGGCTCGCTGCGTACCCGGTTGGACCTGGCCGGCGACGAGCCCCGCCAGCTGGTCGCGGGCGACGGCGAGCTGCCGGTGCTGGTGGCGGCGGACAACGGCGGCGACCCGGCCGCGACCGCCCGGCAGGTGGCCGAGGGCCTCGCCGCGGTCCCGTTCGCGCACGGCGACGACTGGCCGCAGCGGTTCGCGGTGGTGACCCGCGACGGGCTGGCGATTCGGGTCGCGGTCGTGTTCAGCCACACCACCGTCGACTTTCGGGCCGCCGAGCTGGTGCTGCGCGACCTGCGGCTGCTGCTGGCCCGGGGGGCGATCGACACCCCGGCCGGGCTGCAGTCGGCCGACGTGGCCGAGCTTGAGCAGCAGGAGCCGATGCGGCAACGCTCGGCCCGGGCCGCGGCGTACTGGGTGGGCGTCTCCCGCCGGCTGTCCCGCGAGACCCGGCTACCGCAGCTCACCGCGCTGCAGCCCCGGTTCCGACGCGGACTGCTCGTGTCGCGGGCCGCCGACACCGCCGTGCGGATGCTCGCCGTCCGGCACCGGATAACCAGCTCGACCGTGCTGCTGGCGGCGGTGGCGGCGGTGGTCGGGCGATGGTCCGGCCAGGATCTGGTCGGCATGCACACGATGGTCAACAACCGGATGCTCGCCGGGTATCCGGAGGCGGTCGCCAAGCTCAACCAACTGGCCCTGGTGCCGGTCGACCTGACCGGTCGGCCGCCGCTGGCCGACCTGCTGCCTCGGGTGTGGCAGGCGGCGCTCGACGGCTACCGGCGGGCCTACTACGACCCGCAGGAGCTGGCCGGGGCGTTCCACGCGGCTGGTCTGCCGTACGCGACCGGGGTCAGCCCGCACTGCTACCTCAACGACATCCGGTTGACCGCGGACACCGACCTGTTCGGCCACCCGACCGATGAGGTACGGGTACGGGCGGCGATGGCCGGCAGCACGTTCACCCTCGCCGAGCAGTTCGCGCACTTCACCTGGCGGATGCGGATCGAGATCATCGACCAGCCGGACGGGCTGGGTCTGGCGCTGACCGCCGACACCAGCTACTTCTCGCTGGCGGGCATCGAGCGGTTCCTGCGGGAGGTCGAGGCGTACCTCGTCGACGGGGCGTTCGCCGCAGCCGAGCGGGTGACCGGCCGGGGTCTCGCCACGGAATAGTTGACGAATCAACTATGTTGGGTGGGGTAGTCCGAGGGAGGCAGCGGCCCTCGCCGCCATGAGGAGCAGACCATGCAGTTCGGCGTGTTCACCGTCGGTGACGTCACCGTCGATCCGACCAATGGCCGGGAGCCGACCGAGCGGGAGCGGATCAAGGCCATGGTCACCATCGCACTCAAGGCCGAGGAGGTCGGCCTGGACGTGTTCGCCACCGGCGAGCACCACAACCCGCCCTTCGTACCGTCGTCGCCCACCACCATGCTGGGCTTTGTCGCGGCCCGGACCAGCCGCCTGCTGCTGTCCACCGCGACCACGCTGATCACCACCAACGATCCGGTCAAGATCGCCGAGGACTACGCGATGCTGCAGCACCTCGCCGACGGCCGGGTGGACCTGATGCTGGGGCGCGGCAACACCGGTCCGGTGTACCCGTGGTTCGGCCAGGACATCCGCAACGGGATTCCGCTGACCATCGAGAACTACGATCTGCTGCGCCGGCTCTGGCGCGAGGACGTCGTCGACTGGTCCGGCCGGTTCCGTACCCCGTTGCAGGGCTTCACCTCGACGCCCCGCCCACTCGACGGCGTGCCGCCGTTCGTCTGGCACGGCTCGATCCGCAGCCCGGAGGTTGCCGAGCAGGCCGCCTACTACGGTGACGGCTTCTTCGCCAACCACATCTTCTGGCCCAAGGAGCACACCCAGCGGATGGTCGGCCTCTACCGGGAACGGTTCGCCCACTACGGGCACGGCTCCGCCGACCAGGCCATCGTCGGCCTCGGCGGACAGGTGTTCATGCGCCGCAACTCGCAGGACGCGGTGCGCGAGTTCCGGCCGTACTTCGACAACGCCCCGGTCTACGGGCACGGGCCGTCGCTGGAGGAGTTCACCGCCCAGACCCCGCTCACCGTCGGCAGCCCGCAGCAGGTCATCGACCGGACCCTGACGTTCCGCGAGTACGTCGGCGACTACCAACGGCAGCTGTTCCTGCTCGACCACGCCGGGCTGCCGCTCAAGACGGTGCTGGAACAGCTCGACCTGCTCGGTGAGGAGGTCGTCCCGGTGCTGCGGCGCGAGCTCGCCGCAGCACGGCCGGCGCACGTACCGGACGCGCCGACGCACGCCTCGCTCGTCGCCCGGCAGGCCACCGCCGCTGAGACTGCTGACGCCGGAGCCGGCGAGCAGGCCACCGCCGGAGTATGAGATGACCCATCGATCACTGGCGGTGGTCACCGCCGGCGTCAGCCAGCCCTCGACCAGTCGGCTACTCGCCGACCAGCTCGTCGCGGCCGTCCGCGACGGGCTGACCGGCCACGGCATCCAGCCGGCCGACACGGTCATCGAGGTACGCGACCACGCGCACGACATCGTCAACAACACACTGACCGGATTCCCCGCCCCGGCGCTGCGCCAGGCACTGGACACCGTCGCCGGCGCCGACGGGCTGATCGCGGTCAGCCCGATCTTCAACGCGTCGTACAGCGGGTTGTTCAAGGCGTTCTTCGACGTACTGCCCGAAGGGGCGCTGCACGACAAGCCGGTCCTGATCGGCGCGACCGGCGGCACCGCCCGGCACTCCCTGGCCTTGGAGCACGCCCTGCGGCCGATGTTCGCCTACCTGCGGGCGGTGGTGGTGCCGACCACCGTCTTCGCCAGCGCAGAGGACTGGGCCGCCGGCGGCGAACCGGACGCACTGCGCCGCCGGGCGGAGCGGGCTGGCCGGGAACTGGCGGCGGAGATCCACCGCCGCGAGCCGGCAGCGGTCACCGACCCGTTCGCGCTAGCGGCCGACTTCGAACAACTGCGGGCCGAGGGGAAGTCGAGCTGAACCCCTGCCTCGTCCGATAGCGGGAGGCCGAGATACCGCTGCAGCAGGATGCTGGCCGCCACGAGTACGTCCAAGATGTAGCACATGTTTAGTCTTGCTCGGACACTTCGGATCGTGGCGGCCGGCACGACGTTGGTGGCCGCGATCGCTGTCGTACCCGCTTCGGCGGTCGCCCGGCCCGCACCGTCCACTGGGTCGTCGACCGCACCAGTCGCGGACTACCCCGATTCCGGCCTGCGCGCCGCGCTGGCGGCCATCGCGGACGCCGGTGTGCCGGGTGCCTTGGCCGCGGTGCGCGATGGGGAGCGTGACTGGCGGGACGGGGCTGGTCTGGCTCAGGTGTCGCCGAGTCGGCCGATGCGGCCGTACTTGCGGCATCGGGTTGGCAGTATCACCAAGACTTTTGTCGCCGCGACGTTGCTGCAGTTGGTTGAGGAGGGACGGGTCGGGCTCGACGACCCGGTCGGTCGGTGGTTGCCCGAGACGGTTCCTGGTGAGGTCGGGGCGCAGGTGAGCGTCCGGATGCTGCTCAACCACACCAGCGGTATCGGCAACTACACCGACGCGCTGCTCGATTCGCACGCCGGTATCGAGCGGGTGCGGACGACCACGTTCAGTCCGGCCGAGTTGGCGGCGGTCGGGCTGGCTCTGCCGGCGACCGGCGTGCCCGGTGCGGCGTTCAGTTACTCCAACACCAACTATGTGCTCGTGGGTCTGTTGATCGAGGCGGTGACCGGCGAGGACGCCGCCGTTGAGGTGCAGCGGCGGATCCTGCGTCCGCTGCGGCTGCGGGACACCTATTTCCCGGGTGCTGATCCGGACATCCGGGGCCCGCACGGCGGTGCCTACTTCGCTCCGTACGGTGTGCGTGACCTCAGCGAGTTCAACATGACATGGGCCTACACGGCAGGCGAGATCGTCTCCACGATGGCGGACCTGAACACGTTCTTCCGGGCACTGCTCGGTGGCGAGTTGCTCACCGCCGCCATGCTCGACGAGATGCTCACCACGGTGCCGATGGTCCCGGGCGTGCCGGCCGCCGGGGGCTACGGGCTCGGCATCTACTCGCTGCCCACCGGCTGCGGCGAGTTCTGGGGGCACGACGGCGGGGTCCTCGGCCACCTGACCGTTTCGCTGCACAGCCGCGACGGCGACCGCCAGGTCAGCTTCGGCCTCAACCTCAGCCACTACCAGATCGGTGCACCCGACGCCCACCCGGCCGACGCTGCCTGGCAGACGTTCATGCTCACCGCGCTCTGCCCGAACGCAGACATGAGCGCCCGCTCGGCCGAGACACTTCCGCAGCTGCCCGGTGCCACCCGGACGCCGGGCTCCCCAGCGGTGGTCGCCGTGCCGTAGCACGCACCACTCCGCGGAGGAAGCGACGTCAGCCTTTCGGCCCGTTCTCGGGCCATGACGTCACGTCCCGCGAATCGCCGTCCGTCAGCTTCCCAATGCTGGTGCGACCAACCGGTCCGCACCGTACGGGGTCGGCGGAGGACTGGCATGGACTTCACACAACGTCGTCGGGTGGAGCTGCGGCCCACGTTCGGCCAACACACCGCGGCCCGTCAATCGGTGACCCCCGGCGTGCGAGCGAAACGGCGGCCACGGCATGCCGGCCTGTTCGAGGCGGTCCGGCGGCTTGACGCCGGCCTCGACGCCGCCGCCCGCGCCGAGCTCGCCGCGTGGGCACGCCAGGAGTACGAGCAGGAGTACGGCGACGTCCCGCTCGGCTTCGTCTCCGAATGCTTCCTCGGGCCGCCTTATGTGGATCATCGGCTGGACCTGTTCCAGTCGATTCTCGACCACTTCGCCCCGGCGGACCCGATGCCGGAACCCTTTGCCCAGGCCCGGACGCTGGTCCGCACCGGCGGTTACGCCTTCATCGAGGTGTACGCCAGCGGCACGCTGCGCCCGGTCCTTCCCGACGGCACTGTCGTCGACTAGCCGATTGGACCTTCATGGCAGAGATCGACTACACACTGCGTAACCAGGTGAACCACCTGGCCTCCCTGGTCGTGCAGACCGACCGGCATATCCAGCAGACCGACCAGCGCGTCCAGGTGGTCAGCACCCAGGTCGAGCAGGTGGGCTCGGAGACCCGGGAGACCCGCAACGAGCTCTCCGTGCTGCGCTCCGAGTTCCTGGACTTCGTTCACAAGAGCGAGCTGCGCGACAACATCCAGCTCGCGACGTCCCGGATCGGCATCGTCCAGGATCAACTGGACCACGAGTTCCGGCACCACGACCAGGTCCGGCGCAGTTCGGTCGGCATGCTCCAGGCGTTCGACGTCGGCCTGGTGTCACCGGAGTCCGTCCGGACCATCGGCGAGCATCTGATGGTCCAGACACCTCGGTACTGGCTCGCGCCGGTGCTGGTCGCCCTGGCCGCCTGGGCCGGCGACGACCGGGAACTGTGCGACCGGGCGGTCACCGAGGCGTTCCGACGCTCCGCCGACCGTACCTCGTTGTTCATGGCCCTGGTGCTGCGCCGACAGGACCGCAACCCCAGCGCCGTACGGTGGCTGCGGCACTACCTCGCAGCCCAGGACCCGGCCGCTCTCGGCCGGGACTTCGCGGTGATCCTGGAGGCCGTCGCGCAGGGAGCGTTCGGGCCGGCCGGCGTCGACCTGGTCCGGACCACGATCGACGGGTGGCAGCGGCAGCTACTCGACGACGAGGCCAAACAGCAGGCCCAGGTGGACCGGTGGCGCTTCGAAGTGGCGCGGTACCGGGCACCTTCGGCGGTCGGCCGCTTTCCCCGCATCGCCAAGGTGTCTCCGCAGTGGCCGACCATGGATTCGGTGCTGTCCAGCGCCGGTGTGCACGATGCGCTGGTGACCAGGTACCGCGCCCTGATGGCGGAGGAGACGCCAAAGAGCGAACGGCTCGAAGACGCGGTCGACGACATCCTGGACCGGCTGGTCAACGAGTACGACACCGAGGAGCTGCCACTACGCCGCGAGCTGGCCCACCACGAGGCGGTGGTCCGCAACCACGGTGACGAGGATGCCGCCCGGCGGGAAACCGACTCGCGGTCCGCCGCGCTCGACGCGGTCCAGGACTTCCTCACCATCCAGACGACGTCGGCGCTCGACCCGCAGACCGCCGGGGTGTCCAAGGCGACGCAGCAGTTGTCGGTGGCCGCCTGCCACGAGTGGTTCGCCCGGGCGCATGCCAGCTTCACCCTGGACTATCGGCGGTCGCTGCCCACCGACGTCGAGGCGGTCTTCGAGGGCGACCACAACGCCGGTGCGATCGCTCTGCAGCTGCCTCGCTGGAGCGGCTCTTTCATGCAGCCGATGGAGACGCTGGAAGCCTCGCTCAACGAGCACTGGGACCGGCACGGCAAACCGTACATCGACGGCTTCGCCTTCCGTGCTGGTGGCTGGTACGTGCTGGTGGTGTTCCTCGCCGTCGTCGTCGCGCTGGTGTTCGGCGGCTGCGCCGGCAGCGTGAGCGCCGCGCTGCTGTTCGGCACGGTGACGGCCGGAGTCGGGGCGGCGATCGTGTACGGGAGAGCCGGCGCGGCGGCCCGACGCCAGCAGGAGGCCCGGGAACTCGTCGAGGCCGGTCGCCACGACTCGATCGTCCAGTTGCGGGCCGCCGGGGCCGAACTCGTCGACTGGAACACGGCGTTCCGCGACGCCGACGCCGGCGAGCAGAAGGTCCGGGCGATGATCGCGGACTTCGCCGCCGCCGGGCAGGCGACGGCACCGTACGAGCGCCGGGTGGCCCGCCCGGACGCCGCCGACGACGAACAGGCAGGACGGTGACATGACCAGACCAGACCAGCCGACCCCACCGTGGGCCCAGCCCCGGCCGCAGGCCGCCAGCGGGCGGCAGACCGAACGGCAGCGCAAGGTCGTCGAATCGCTGCCGGACTGGGAGCCGCTGCCACCGGGCGAGATCCTCGTCCGGCGCGGCCAGCACCGGGACGACTGACGTGTACGGCACAGGGGGCCACTACCGGGCGTGGGCCGAGTTCCTCGACCGGTGGGGCCGGGCCGAGCCGGTCGATCCCGGTCAGCTGCCGCAGTTGACCGACACGGACTTCACCGGTGACTCCTGGGAGCGGCTGGTCAACCGGATCACCGGGGCGATCTCGCAGCGGCTGGAGAGCTGGGCCAAGGCGCTGACCCGGGCGATGACGCAGGCGCGCGACGAGTTCACCGTCGCCCGCTGTCTCGCACACGCCCGGTGGGAGCTGGAGTCGGTCCGGGCGCTGGCCGGACATTCCGGGCTGCCGGACGGGCTGCGGGAACGGCTCGTGGAGCTGGTCGAGCGTCAGGCCCGCTCCGCCCAGCAGTCACTGGAGGAACAGGTCGACCGGCTACGCCGCGACGGTGTCGACCGCCGGGTGGTCGAGACCCGGCTGCGCACCCTGCGCGACAACCCGCTGACCGTACGGCCGGCGACACCGCAGCCGATGCCACCCGGTCGGTCGCGTCAGCAGCATCAGCCGGCGCCGGCGGCCGAGGCGGCCTGGTCGACCGACCTGTCCGCCCGGCCACGTCGCCGGATCGTCGATTGACCGCCGGCCCGTCGATCGAACCCGTCGGGCGTGACCATCAGCCGAGGAGCAGCCCATGCCCAACTACGCCGAGTCCCGTCGGGACCTCGACAGCTACATCGCCGCCCGCGTACCGCTGATCGGTGTCCGCACGATCGAGCAGATGCGGGCGCTGCGACTGGTCAAGCAGGTGGCGACCGCCCCCAAGCGGGCCAACCTGCCGTTCTGGGTCTACACCCGCGCCACCGGGGTCCGTGACCTGCGGACCAACGGCGCGGCGCACGAGGACAGGTCACTCGCCGGCGCGATGGACTTCGCGGCGTCCCAGTTCGCCAGCCGCGCCCAGGCGACCATGGTGTTCGTCGATCCGGAAGACCTCAGCGACGACAACGCCGCCAGCCGGCACGTCGCCGAGCTGGCCCGGCTCGCCGAGAGCAGCTCGGGCAGCATCATCCTGATCACCGACACTCCGCTGTGGAGCGGGCTGCAACGGCTGGGCATGAGTGTCAGCCTGGACCTGCCCGACTCCAACGAGATGTACGAGGTGATCACCGAGTTCCTGCGGGACCATCACGGCGTGGTGCCGATCGCCTGGTCGGACAGTGACGCCCGGCGGGCCGCTGAGTTCCTGGTCGGCGTACCGGAAGGCACCGCGATCAACGTGCTCGCGACGATCGTCACCAAGGGGTCGGTGGAGCGGGAAGACGTCGAGATCCTCGCCGAGTTCAAGGACAAGCACTTCGGCGACCTGGCCGGACTCGAACGGATCCGGCTCCGGGAGGCCGACTACGAGGTCGGCGGACTGGTCAGCCTGCGGTCCTGGCTCCGGCGCAAGAACCAGCTCATGGTCGCCGATCTGCGGAACACGCAGCTGCGCCCGCCGCGCGGCGTTCTGCTGGTCGGCGTGCCCGGCTGCGGCAAGTCGCTGTCGGCCAAGACCATCGCCGCGGAATGGCGGCTACCGCTGTACCGGCTCGACCTGGCCGCGACCCTCGGCCAGTACGTCGGCCAGTCCGAAGGCCGGCTCCGGGAGGCGTTGGAGACCGCCGACCGGGTGGCCCCGTGCGTCCTGTGGATCGACGAGATCGAGAAAGGGCTGGCGGGCCAGGCCGACAGTACGGGCATCGGGCGGCGACTCGTCGGGCAGTTCCTGTTCTGGCTGCAGGAGTCCCGGGCGCGGGTGTTCGTGGTGGCCACCGCCAACGACGTCCAGTCTCTGCCGCCGGAGTTGCTGCGCAAGGGCCGGTTCGACGAGCTGTTCTTCGTCGACCTGCCCGACGCCGACGACCGGCGGGAGATCATCGAGCTCTACTACCGCCGGTACGTCCAGCGGCAGCAGCCGCCGTCGCCGGAGCTGCTGGACAAGCTGGTTTCGCTGTCCGACGGTTTCGCCGGCTCGGACATCGAGTCCGCGTTGCACGACGTCGGCGCGGAAGCGCTCATCAAGGGCGGTGCCGACCAGATATCGCCGGAGTTCATCGTCGAGACCTTCGCCAACACGTTCCCGTTGAGTCGCACCAACCCGGAGCAGATCGACGAGATCCGGTCCTGGGGACGGGAGCGGGCCGTACCGGCCGGCCGGATGGTGACCACTCCGGTCGCCGGGACCACCCAGGCCGGTCGGCGGATGGTCCTGCTCGGCGACTGAGCGTGGCGGCAACCGGGGTCCGTGGGTAGCCGGGATGATCAGGCGATCGTCCCGGCCGCCACCGCGAGGGTCGCGACCAGTACCAGCACACTGAGACTGAACCCGGCGACACTGGTCGCCTGCCGCAGCCGGTAGCCAACGGACGGCCGGGCATGGGTGCGGCCCAGTACGGCGCCAGCCGGGTGGGCCAGCCGGGAGAGCCGGTGTACGGCGTACAGACCGTCGCGCCGCTGGTGACCGCTGATCCGGACGACGTCGCCGTGGCGCGGCTCGTCACCGACCAACTCGCCGGTCAGCACACAGGACACCAGCTCACCGCTGAGGCTCTGCACCCGGAAGCGGCGGACCGGCAACTGGGTGCCCTGGCGTGACAGGGCCGTGCTGGTTCGTACGGTCGACGCCGCCATGCGGGCCGTGACCGTGGCGGCGGTCCGCAACGCCCGGGCGGCCAGCCGGCCCAGCGCACCGATGGCCCGGCCGAACCAGCGACCCAGCATGATCCGGTAGATCAGCAGCAGAGCGGCCAGCAGCACGACCGACGAGACCAGGGTGGCCAGCAGACCACCGCCGTCGGTCACCGTATCGATCGCGAGTACGCCGCTGGCGAGCAGGGACGTGACGACCAGGACCGGAACGCCGAGAAAGTGGCGGGTGACGCGGTCGACCGTGGTGCTGCCGGTCACCGTACCGACGAATTCGCCGCTGGCCCGCACGGAGGGACCACCGGGACCCAGCGGTGGCGGCGTGGGCGTGGTGATCCAGTTCGGCTGGTACGGCGGCGGCATCGCTCCGGGCGGTGGGCTAGTCATGGGGCGGCTCCAGCGTGCGGGCCACGCACTGGTTTTCGAGTAACGCGGCGGACAGGTACGGAAAGCGGTCGGCACACCAACCGGTGACGTCGTCGGCCGACGTGAAATCGGCGACCGCGACGGTCACCCACAGCGGCTGCCCGTCGTGCCGCTGCCGTCTGCCGTAGTCGGTGCTGAGCAGCAGGACGACAGAAGAGCCTGCCTCGTGCTCCTGCCGGAGCCGCAGATGCTCGGCCAGAATGTCGCTGGCGTAGAAGACGTGTGAGCCGTTCTCCGCGACCTGCAGCGGATCGACGATGCCGACGCTCTTGGACGCCAGCTGAGCCACGTGCTGTCCGCGCGGTTGGAACCGGTCCAGATCGTAGGTCCGGATCCGGTCGAGTTCGGCCAATGCCGCTGCCTGCGGATCCGTCGCCGGCAACGGCACCGCCGGCGGTGCGGCGCTCTGGTCGGTCGTGGACGGAGTGAACGCTGGTGGGGTGCCGGCGTCGTCGGCGGCCGAACCGTCGCTCGTGCCGGCGGAACGACCGTCGGCGCTGCCGACCAGCCGGGAGCCGGCCGGCCCGATGAACATCAGCGCGACCACGATGGCGATGCCCACCAGCGGCAGAACCCGACGTCGCCTGAGCCGCTGTTCCAAGCTGAGCGTGCGGTTCCCGTCGAAGGGTGTCTGCGGTGGAGCGGGACGGCCGCTGCCCGATGACGCCTCGACCGGATCCGGCGGATTCGGCGTCGGATTCAGCGCAGGCTGCTCCGGTTCGGGCTGCGCCGGTTCGGGCTGCGCCGGTTCGGGATCCGTACCCGGCTCCGACGACGGTGGCGGTGGCGGTGGCGGGCCGGCCGCGAGGGCCCCGTCGGTGTCCGCCGCATCCACCAGCCCGCGCGGATCCCAGATCCCAGCGGAGTCGTGTCGGCTGTGCGTCATCGTCAGCCCTGACCTCTCGATGGTGAACGGACGAAGTGGCGTACCGGAATCTGACGGACCGGCCTGGCCCGTGGGCACCGGTGGATCCGCGTGATCCGTCCGATGACGATCCGTGGCACAGTTGATCGCGCGGCGGCGGACCCGGCTGTGCCGGGCCGGCCGGCAGGGCGGACGAGCGACGGCGAGGATGGTGGTGAGGCGATGACCGAGGCGCCGTACGCGCTGGCGTTGGCGGCCGGCATGCTCGCCGCGGTCAACCCGTGCGGGTTCGCGCTGCTGCCCGCGTACCTGTCGTTCCTGGTCGCCGGGGACGGGGCGGCCCGGCGCGGCGGCGCGGTCGTGCGGGCGCTGGCCGCGACCGCCGCCACGACCGTCGGCTTCGTCGCCGTCTTCGGCCTGTTCGGGCTGGTCATCGCGCCGATCGGCGGCGCCGTGCAGCGGCACCTGCCGTGGGTGACGATCGGGATCGGGATCGCGCTGGTGGCGGCCGGCGGCTGGCTGCTGGCCGGTCGTACGCTGCCCGGTATCGGCGCGGTACCGGCCCGTGGCCCGGCCGCCACCGGCACCTGGCGGTCGATGGTCGCCTTCGGCGTGGTGTACGCGATCGCGTCGCTGTCCTGCACCGTCGGTCCGTTTCTGGCCATGGTCGTGACCAGTTTCCGGGCCGGCTCGGTGTCCGCCGGGATCGGGTTGTTCCTGGCGTACGCCGCCGGCATGGGTCTGACCGTCGGCGTCGCCGCCGTCGCCGTCGCACTGGCCCGCGACGGCCTGCTGCGCCGGTTCCGGCGCGCGGCGCCGCTGCTGTCCCGGATCGGCGGCGGGCTGCTGCTGCTCGCCGGTGGCTACGTCGCCTGGTACGGCTGGCACGAGGTACGGCTGCTGCGTGGCGAGCGGGTGAGCGACCCGGTGGTCGCGACCGCCAGCCGCGTCCAGCATCAGATTTCCGCGGCCATCGACTCTGTCGGGGCGACCGTGCTCGCCATTCTGCTGGCCGCCCTGCTGGCCGTGGCGGGCGTGGCCTGGCTGCGGCGCCGGCGGAACCGACCCGGCAAGCGTCGGCAGCGCCAACCCCAGCGACGCTGAGCGGCTGCCGGTCGACGCCGAGCGGTTGCCGGTCCCGGCGGCCGGCCGGTCCCGGCGCCCGGCCGATCTGTCGGGCCTGGCCGATCTGCCGGGCCTGGCCGCAGCGGAAGGTGGCGGGACATTGTCCCGCGGCCGCAGGGACAGCTGTCCCTGCCGGGCGGGACGGTCATCCCGGCACCGTGTGCACCACAGCGGCGGGCAGCAGCTCGCCCAGCGAGAGGAGCTGTGGTGCGTACCAGAAGAGACGACCGGGTCCGGCGACGGCCCGGCCCCGGCAGGTGGTGGCGCGGCTGCGCCGCCGTCCTGGCCGGGTTGATGGCGGTGACGGCGCAGCAGGCGCCGGTCCGGGCGGACAGCCCGATCACGTTCGACGACGATCAGGCGCGGGCGGCGCTGTTCGCGGCGGCGGTCGCGCTGACCGGACCGGACACCGCCGGGATGAAGAACGCCCTGCTGACCGCCGAGCTGCTGGACTGGCGGGCGATCAACCCGGCGGCCGGCAGCGGCGACGTCGCCGCACACGTGGCGGCCATGCGGGTCAGGGCCGATCAGGCGGTGCCCGAGGGCCAGGGCGACGAGCGGTCCCGGTTCTCGATCGCCGCCGCGATCCTGGCCAAGCTCGCCGTCGCGGGAAGCGGAGCGGTCGCCGACGGGCCGGCGGTACGGGCGTACCTGACGAGCACGGTCGGCTCGGAAGGCGCCGGCGTGGTGGACGACGCTCTCGACCTGGTCCGGGGCGGCTACCAGGACGCCGGGTGGAACGCCCGGGTACGTGAGGTGATCGGCGCGACCTGGCGAACCCTGCACGAGCGGGCCGCCGCCGACCCGGCTCTCGCCGACGGCTGGGACGCGGCGTTCGCCGCCCGGACCGGCATCGGCGTACGGGCGAGCGAGGCCAGTCTGCTGGCCGTGCCGGTCCACCCGCCGCGCGGCGGCAACCCCGGCACCCTCGGCCACTACGTACCGTTGGCCGCGCTGCGTGCCGAGAGCGACGACCGGGACGCGTACCGGACGCTGGTGCAGCAGCAGGCCACGCAGGTGCTGGCCGTGCTGGAGTCCGACGCCAACATTCGGATCACCGAGGTTGTCAACTACGCCAACGCCTACCTGGTCAACCAGGACCCGAAGCCGGACGCGGCGACCCGTGAGGCCGAGCGGATCAAGACCGAGGGCAACAAGAAGATCTTCGAAGGTCTCGGCGAGACGGTCAACGTGCTGTCCACCCTGATGGGTTTCGCGGATCCCCAGTTCGGCAAGCAGTTGCAGACGGTCGGCAAGGCGGTGGTCACCTCGGTGACCGCGATCAACACCTACATGACCACCGTGCTCGGGCAGGGCTTGAGCGTCGCGGCGACCGCGATGGGCACCGCGGTGCTCACCGGCAACCTGCTGGGCGCGGCGATGACCCTGGTCACCCTGTTCAGCGGCGGTGCCCCGAATCCGAACGCGCTGATCCTCGGCGAGATCGCGAAACTGCGGGAGCAGGTCAACCGACTGGCGCAGGGTATGGAACGCCGGTTCGACCGGATCGAGACCGCGCTCAACACCATGTACGACGACATCGTCGACCTGCTCACCGAGCTGACCCGCTCGGTCGACGAGATCCGGGCCCGGCTCGGCCACATCGCAACCCAGCTGCAGACCATCGAGCGCAAAGTGGACGCGATGGCGCTGGCGGTGCACGTGGCGCTGGAGAGCATCGAGCAGGGTGACCTGAACGCGGTGATCACGACGTACGTGCACCACCAGGAGATCACCGGACAACCGATCCCGGACTTCATCAACGTCTACTACCCGCTGGCCGAGTCGCCGACGTTCAGGTTCGCCACCGTGGACGCGGCCAACCAGGGCACCTTCACCGTGCCGGCCGGCACCAGCCTGGTCGACCCGACGTCCGTCCTGGACACCTACCTGCCTGAGGGCGCCATCAACTACCTGACCAGTTGGGCGGCGAACCGGGTCGGTGGCAGCTGGCCCAACGAGCGGGTGGCCAACCCGGCGGCGTGGAACACCGCCGCCCGCACCTACAACATCCTGCAGCTGGAGAATCCGTCGTACGCGGCACAGGTCACCGCCGGTCGGGCGGAGGCGGTCGCCGCCGCCGGGGAGCGGATCAACAACCAGGTACGCCGGTTCAGCGCCCCGGCCGCGGGCGGTGCCACCAACCCGCTGTTCGACACCTTGACGCAGGACTACCGCACCGCGATGAGCGGGTGGGCCGCCCAGGTCGAGGAGATCCGACGGGCGGTGATGTGGAACGGCTACGACGTGCCGCAGCCGCAGTACGACCTGTGGGGCAGCCCGGACCAGGCGGTCGCCGCCAGAATCGCCGAGTCGTCGAACATGAGCGCCTGCTCCGGCAACCGGGGCATCCGCGCCATCCCGTCGACGTTCGCCCGGGCCACCCTGCCGAACCCGTACCAGCTGGCCGACCACGGGCTGCCGACCGCCAAGCGGCCGGAGTTCAGCACCTGCTTCGACGCGTACTTCGTCAACATCGTGGAGAACGAGGGGCCGCGCTGGCACACCTTCAGCGGCGACCTGCGGGTCACCGTACGGTCGCGGGTGAAGTGGCACGGTGGGAACTGGCAGGACGCGCAGACCACCAGCCGTACCTTCCCGATCGGCACGTACTGCTCGTGGGACGTGCGCTCGCACGAGCCGAACGGTTACTGCTACGACGAGATTCACTACCTCGACCAGCGGTGGAACAGCACCTACCGGCCGGCGTTCGAGTCGGCTCCGGTCGCCCCGGACGCGGCGGCCACCGCGACCGCCCGGGCCAAGGCCGCGGCGATGCTGGCCGGCCGGCAACGGTACTTCTACCGGGTGGTGTTCGACGGCAGCGGGGTCAACCCGCCGTCGGGCGGTTTCGGCTACGACAGCTCGCGGGTGCTGTGGCAGCGCGGCAAGGCGGTCTCCGACGCTGTCCGGCTGCTGCAGGCGTACTCGGAGCTGGGTTGGGCGAGCGCGCTCGACCAGGACGACTCGTTGCACGGGCTGCTGTTCGGCACCCACGCGCTGCCCGGTGACTGGGCCCGACCCCGCACCGACGTCAGCCAGGCCGTCAACCAGCATTTCCGCACCGCCTTCGGGCACGCGCTGAGCCGGTACGACGACTGCGTCCAACCGGAGCCGTGGGATCCCTGCGCCAACGACCGGTCCGGGTTCGACCCGCTGGTCGAGCAGCCTCAGTACGGCACCGGCTGCCCGCAGGCCGACGTACCTGACAAACCCCGCGACCCGGTCGGTGCCTGTCTGGTCAGCGCCGGCAGTACCCGGGTCTGGCTGCTCGGTGAGCGGTACGCCCACTGGTCCGGCCGGATCAACGCGGGCAGTCACGTCGAAGGACTGCCCAAGGTGACCGCTTCGGTGGACTACACCCGCGCGGTCAACGCCAACCTGCACTGACTGATCGCCCAGGGTGGGTCGGGACGTCCGGAGGGCGTCCCGACCCACCGGCGGTACCACAATCGACACGCTTGATCCACAGCTACCCCACCCATCTGGAAGGACCCTGCGATGAGACCGGTGACCAGCGACGACGTGCCGATCCTGGTGATCGCCAGCGATGACACCTTCGCACATGTCTATCCCAGTCTGGCCGAACTGCTCGCGGAGCCGGGCAACGGCGGCAAGTTCGGTGGTGCGGTCGAGTTCTTCGACGGCACCGGCCGGCGGCTGGCTGCGGTGTTCGATCCGGAATGGCACCTGATCGACCTGCGGGCGTGCGCCGATCCGGGCGATCCGGTCACGCTCCAACGGCGACTGCAGGCGGTCCGCGATCACGTCGAGTGGTATCTCCGGACCTATCCGGACATCGTCACCCGGGCCCGGCTGACCATCGAGCAGGCAGTCGCCTGCCTGCCGCAGCTGGGCGACGATCTGCACGACGACATCTTCGGCATGCCCGACCATGACAAGGGCGACTCCGGGAACTTCCTGCACAACGCGATGCACGCAGCCGGCTGGAGCCACTGATGCCGGCCGCCTGGCGGCGGGTCGCATCGATCGGCCGGCGGCGGCTGGCGCTGGCCGTCGCCGCCATCACCATCGCGTCGGCCGTCCTCGCCGGTCAGCTCTACCAGCATGACCGCCTGCTGCTCGGGCCGAGCACCCTGACCGCGGTCTTCGCGGCCGTGTTCACCGCCCTCGGCGCGCTGGTGCTGGCCGGCATGCCGGGCCACCCGGTCGGCCGGCTGATGCTCGCCGCCGGGCTGACCGCAACCGTCGAAGTGGTGGCGCTGAGCTGGTCGGCGTGGCTGCCGCTGGCCTGGCTGGCGCAGTGGCTGTGGTGGCCGCCGTACACCTTGGTCTTCCTGGCGTTGCTCGTCTTTCCGGACGGAAAACTGCCCGGTCCCCGCTGGCGGTCCGTGTCCGGGCTCCTCGTGGGCTGCGCCGCGCTGGCCACCGTCGCCTTCGCGGTGGCGGCGTTGGACGACCCACGAGGGTTGCTGCTCTCGGGCGAGCAGGCCGCCGCCGGGCGGGCACAGCTGCTGGTGCGGGTCGCGCTGCTGGCCGTCGCGGTCGAGGTGCTGGCCGTGGTCGCGGTGCTGGTGTCGCTGGCCGGCCGCTGGCGTCGCGCTGTCGGGGGGACCCGTCAGCAGCTCGCCTGCCTGCTGGTGGCCGGTGCGCTGTTCCTGCTGGGCCTGGTGCTCGACGGGCTCAACCTGGCCGGTGCCTGGGTGTTGATGGTGGTCGCCGTTCCCGGCGGGCTGACCCTGGCGGTGCTGCGTTACCGGCTCTACCAGCTGGAACAGGTCATCAACCGGACGCTGGTCTGGTTGGTGATGAGCCTGCTGGTGATCGCGGGATTCGTGGCTACCGTCGCGCTGCTGCGCGACCTGGTGCTCGGCGGCGACACGTCGAACGCGTCACTGGTCGCGACCGGACTGATCGCGGTCACCTTCGAGCCGCTGCGTCATCGGGTGCAGCGCGGCGTCAACCGACTGCTGTACGGCGACCGTGACGACCCGTACGGGGTGCTCACCCGCCTCGGGGGCCTGCTGGAGAACACCGTGCAGCCGCATGCCGTACCGGCGTTGTTGACCGGCACCATCGCCCGGTCGCTGCAGGTGCCCTACGTCGCCGTCGAGGTCGACGACCAGCCCGCGCCCGGCCAGGTCGTCCAGCCCGCGCCCGGCCAGGTCGTCCATGCGGTGCACGGTGAGCCGACCGGGTCGGTAGAACGCTTCGACATGCTCATCCACGGTGACCGGGTCGGGCAGTTGGTGGTGGCGCGGCGCCGGCCCGGGGACCGGTTCACCCCGGTGGAACGGCGGCTGCTCAGCGACGTCGCCCGGCACGCCTCGGTGGCGGTGGCGACGGCCCGGCTGATCCGTGAACTGCGCCAGTCGCGAGAGCAACTGGTGCTGGCCCGGGAGGAGGAACGCCGCCGGCTGCGCCGGGACTTGCACGACGGGCTCGGCCCCACCTTCGCCGGTATGTCGATGCAGGTACGCGCGGCGCGCAAACTCGCTACCGGATCCGCACGCCTCGACCCGATCCTCGACGGGCTCGCCGACGATCTGCGTACCTGCACGACCGAGGTACGCCGATTGGTCGACCAGCTGCGCCCGGCTGTGCTCGATCACGGACTGGTGTCGGCGCTGCGCTCCGAATGCCAGCGCTTCGACGGCCCGCAGTTGCGGGTACGGCTGAGCGCGGATGCCGATCTGGGCCAGCTGCCGGCGGCGGTCGAGGTCGCCGCCTACCGGATCGTCGCGGAAGCTTTGTCCAATGTGGCCCATCATGCCGGTGCCGCGTCCTGTGACGTATGGATCCATCGCGAAGCGCACCCGGGCGTACGCCGCGACGGTGGTCTACTGGTGGTGGAGGTGACCGACGACGGGGTGGGTGCGGCCCGGGCCCGCCCCGGCGGGGTGGGGCTGGACTCGATCCGGCAGCGGGCGGTCGAACTCGGCGGCGGCTGTGAAATCGGTGACGGGCCGCAGGGCGGAACTGTGGTGCGGGTCCGGCTGCCGTGGACCGAAGATGGCTAGCGGCAGTGGAGCATGCGTCGGCGGTGAAGGAGCGGACATGCCGCAACAGGCCCGGGTGCTGATCGTCGACGATCATCCGGTGGTCCGCCGAGGACTGCGCACGATGCTCGACGGCGAACCGTGGGTGGCGCGGGTCGTCGAGGCGGCCAGCTGCGCCGAGGCGATCGCCGCGGTGGTGCACGACCAGGTCACGGTGGTCGCCATGGACATCGCGCTGCCCGACGGGGACGGGGTCCGGGCGACCGCGGACATCCTGCGGCACCGACCGGGTACGGCCGTGCTGATGCTCACCATGGCCGACGACGACGAGACCGTCGCCCGTGCGCTGCGCGCCGGTGCCCGGGGCTACCTGCTCAAGGACACCGATCCGGACGTGGTGGTCGACGCACTGCGTACCGTCGCCAGCGGCGGCCTGGTGCTCGGTCCAGGAATCCGCCTCGTCGGGTTCGGTGCGGGATCAGGGTCCGGCCCGGGATCGTCGCCCGGCCCGGGATCGTCGCGCGGCGCGCCGGCGCGGCCCGCTGCGGTGTCGCCGGCACGGGCCCCGGCGCCGTTCGACCGGCTCACTCCGCGTGAGCAGGAGATTCTGCGGCATCTGGCGGGCGGTGAAGGCAACGCGCAGATCGCCCGGCAGTTCGGGCTGAGCGCGAAGACAATCCGCAACCAGGTGTCCGCGATCTTCGGCAAGCTCGGCGTCAGCGACCGGGTCCAGGCGGCCCTGCTCGCCCGCGACGCCGGCATCGTCGCGGCACCACCGCACCAGCCGGCACCACCGCACCAGCCGGGCGGGCGTTGAGCCACCGGCCGCCCCGCACGGGTCGACCCGCGGTCACCTGGCGGTCGGTCGGAGCGCCAGCACGCTGGTCTGCGTGATCAGATCGTCCTCGGCCGGACCCGATCTCGTCCAGCGGTAGCTGACCAGCGGAGCCAGCTTCTCCAGGGTGCAGTAGGTCCGCCCCGGGTCACCCACCATGACGTCGATGCCCTGGTCCGCGAGCCGGCAGAGAAACGGCAGCACGCGGGCGGCCAGGTCGGCGTCGTACAAGGCGTCGCCGGCAAGGACCACGTCGGCGTCGGCACCGGCGCCGCCGAGCAGATCGCCGTCGCTGGTTTCGATCTCGACCGCGTTCGCGGCGGCATTGAATCCGATGGCGGAGATCGCCCATGGATCGATGTCGTTGGCGGTGACGACAGCGGCGCCGGCTTTGGCCGCCGCGATGGCCACCAGGCCGGATCCGGACGCCAGATCGAGCACCCGCTGGCCGGCCACCACGTCCGGGTTGTCGAGCAGGTAGCGGGCCAGTGCCTGGCCGCCAGCCCAGGCTGAAGCCCAGAACGGTGGCGGCAGCCGCCGACCAGCCGCTGCTTCGAGTCGGGCCCACAGGACGGTCGGGTCCTCGGCGAGAAACAGACGGATCTCCCGGGCGAGCGACACCGGGGTCAGATGCAGCTGGTCAGCTCCCCGCGAACCACCCCGCGCGGCGTCGTCGAACAGCCGACGCCGCAGGGCGTCCGGCGGTGGTCGTCCACCCCGGGGCTGCGGCGACGCCGAGGCTGCCCCGGGGTGCACGGATATGTCAGATCACCCGGATGTTGGCGGCCTGCAGGCCCTTCTGGCCTTGCTCGATGTCGAACTCGACCCGCTGGTTCTCCTCAAGCGTGCGGAACCCGCTGGACGCGATGGCGGAGAAGTGGGCGAAGACGTCAGGCGCTCCGCCATCCTGGCTGATGAAGCCGAAACCCTTGTCGGCGTTGAACCACTTGACCGTACCGAATGCCATTCTTGCTGCTCCTTCAGGATGGGGCCCGCGACGTGCGGTCCCCGCGTTGCCGCCGTAATCAATCTCCATCCGGAGGGCCCGGCACAACTGGCCAGAATCCGTTTACTGGTGGTCGACGAAAGCTGGTGCCATGTGGAAATCAACTGCAACGCGGCAAACGTAGCATGCTCCGGCGGCCGACGCCGGCAGGCCACCCGTCAGATCCGCCCGAGCAACGCGGACACCGCGTCTGCGGTCTGCGGGAAACCGACCAACAGCTGCGGCACCGGCCCGGACATCGTATGTCCGGTGCCGGCTGGGCCGACCCGCACGGTCCGGCCCGGATCGGTCGGTCCGGGCGCCTGCTCCCACGGCGCGGTCCACGAGTCCAGCGCGGGTAGACCAGCGGGAAAGGTCCGACCAGCCTCGCGGACCAGCACCGGGACCAGCTCGGCGGCCTGCTCGCGCAGCGTCGTGATCAACGTGGGTAGCCAGGGCAGCAGCACCTGGTCCGGCAGCTGACCGAACGCCGTGGACAGCACCTCCACCACGAACGGGGCCAGCGTCGGCACCGGCTCCAGCGCCTGTACGAACCCGCTCAGATACTGCGGGAACGCGTTGACCGTCAGCGGGTTGGCCAGCAGCCCGGCGCAGCGCTCGCGCAACTGCGCGAGCGTCACCTGGCTCAGCTGGCACTGGGCCGCCCACAGCAACGCCACCTTGGCCGGTGCCTCCGGATGCGACTGACGCACCGCCAGCTCCAGTTGCGCCCGGTCGCAGCCGAGCGCCATGGCCAGGCTCTCCAGGGTCATCAGGAAGCCGAGCATCGCCGCCACCTGCCGCAGCCCGGTCTCGTCGTCGACGAACGCGGTGGGCAGCAACGTGCAGTAGTGGGCGTATCCGGTGGTGACGAACGCCCGGCACCAGGCCGGCAACTCGGTGTCACCGCCGGTGCGGTAGTGCGTGAGCAACCGTCGGATCCGGTGCAGCACCTCCGGGGCGTCGTCGACGGTGCGTTCGGCGGCGAGGAGTTGCACCGCGCGGGCGCCCAGTTCGTCGGTGAACCGCCGGTTGCGCAGGTACAACAGCGAATCCTCGACGGCGGCGAGGGCGGTGGCGGCGGTGGCCTGCGGATCCCAGGCCGCCTTGCGCAGCCGCTGTTCGAGCACCTGCTCGATGGTGACGCCCTCGTAGCCCAGCTCGATGATCGACCGCTGGTGGCGGCCGATCGCCACGTCCCAGCTTTCCTGCACCGACGTCTCGCCGAGCCGCCGCTCGCCCATGATCGGTCGCACTGCCTGCGCCGGAAGCAGCCGGCGCAGCATCCAGAGCAGATCCGAGCACGCGGCCAGGTCCGGCCGGGCGGCCAGGTCCAGCAGTGCCCGCTGCACCGTACGCCGCTGCAGGTCCAGCCCGAGCGGGGCGAGCCGGTCGTAGACGTCGCGGGCCAGCGGCGGCAGCGCGTCGTAGCCGACCCGCCCGATCCGGTCCCCGCCGAGCAGGATCTCGCACAGCCGACGCACGTCCCGCCGACCCGGCACCACGTCCTTCTCGATGCAGGTCACCGCCGCGTCGGCGAAGTCGTACGGGGTCGGCCGGCGTCGGTTGCGCATCCCGGCCAGCAGCACCGCGGTCTCGTACACGGCGATCGCGTCGGCGGTGCTGGCCGGGTAGCCGCTGCGCCGGGCCAGCCGCACGATGTCCACGCACCAGCCGATCAGCTCGGCCTCGTCCAACTCGCCGGGGCGCGACGGGGCGGACAGGAAACCGCTGAGCCGATCGGCGACCGGGGCGCCGGCGCTGTCCACACCGGCCGTCACCGCCGCCGCCTTCGGCTTGCGGGCGGCCCGTTTGCGGCCGCCCTGCTGCCCGGCCAGCCGGTACCCGGTGGTCCGGCTGCCGGCCAGTGCCTTGTGCCAGGTCGCCTCGGCGATCGACACGGTCCCGCCGGCCAGCCCGAACTGCGCCTCGATCGCCGAGTGACTGGACGGGATGAGGCCGTAACGCCACTCGGTCGCCGTGCGTGGGGTGATCTCGAAGGGCGCGGTGGCCGCCACCCCGAACTGCGCCACCCGGCTCACGGCGTGGAACGCGCCGCAGACGTACAGGCAGTCGGCCGGGGCGGTGCCGGTGGCGGCGAGGTGTTCGCGCATCCGGGTCCACATGAAGCGTTCCCGGTCCTCGTCACGGTCGTGGCGGGCGTCGCCGGTCGGGCGCAGCCGCCGGAACAGGCTGCCGATCATCACCATGACCTGCCGGTACGTGGCGTAGTCGGCGTCGACCAGCGGCTGCTCGACGTACTGGTCCCACCACTCGGACCAGTGCCGCACCTTGCCGTGGTGCAGCAGGTGGGCCTCCAGTTCGGCGAAGCCGGGCCGCAGGTCGCCGATCTCCACGCCGACCGCGTCACCGTGCAGGGCCGCCTCGTCGGGCTCCCCGGCGGGAGCGTCGCTGTCGCCGTCCGGGTCGCTGTCGCGCGCCTGCCGCTGGAAGACGTGGTCGGTGGAGCGGTCCACCAACACCAGTTCGACACCCGGGGTGTCCAGCGCGTACGCGATCGCCTGGTACTCGGCGGACGCCTCGGTGATCGGCGCGACCACGCTGAGCGGTCCGGCGCTGGTCGGGAAGCCGTCGAGATCGCTGGCGAACGCCTGCAACGCCACCGGCAACTCGCAGTTGCGCAGCTCGGTCAGCAGCGGCCGGAGGTCCTCGCACAGCTCCAGGTAGATCACCTTCGGTTGCCTGTCGCGTAGTCGCCGGGCCATGGCCAGCGCCGACGACGGCGAGTGGTGACAGACCGGAAAGATCTCCAGCGGTTCGGCGAGTGCCCGGTCGACGTCGTCGACCATGCCGGCGAGGATGCCGGTCAGCGCGTCGGGCGACGCCGCGAACGCGCCCGCCGCGTCGGTCAACTGCTCCCGCAGCGCGGCGAACCCGCCCGATGCCAGCTGCTGCTGATCCATCCCGTCGGCTCTCCCGTTCCCGCTGGCGAGCGTGGTGGTGAGCTTGCTCATGACAGGGTGGCGATGCTCTGGCGGCCGCCTTCGAGGAAGGCCGGCCACTCGCCGCCGTCGGACTTGCTGCGCGGCTCGATCACGCCGTGCCAGAACTTGTTCAGGATAGCCAGGTCCTCCGGGCTGCGCCGGGCCAGCGAGCCGACCATCGAGCTGGCCAGCGTCGCCGCGCGCAGCGTCCGGTCGCCGAAGAACTCGCTGTGCAGGATCGCGTCCTCCAGCACGCCGATCTGCTCGGCGGTGGACAGCGCCGACTCCAACTTCTCGTCGTCGCTGGTCGCGGACGCTGCGGCGGCCCGCAGGTCGGCGAAGCTCTGCAGCAGTACGTCCAACAGCGTCGGCGGCACCTCCAGCTCGATCTGGTGCCGGCGCAGCAGTTCGGTGGTACGGAACCGGACGATCTCCGCCTCGCTGCGCTTGTTGGTGACCACCGGGATGCGGACGAAGTTGAACCGCCGCTTCAGGGCCGACGACAGGTCGTTGACACCCCGGTCGCGGCTGTTGGCGGTGGCGATGATCGAAAAGCCCGGCTGAGCGAAGACGATGTTGTCCGAGTCCAGCTCCGGGATGGAGACGTACTTCTCGGACAGGATGGAGATCAGCGCGTCCTGGACGTCGCTGGTGGACCGGGTCAGCTCCTCGAACCGGCCGATGACGCCCTGCTCCATCGCGGTCATGATCGGCGACGGGATCATCGACTGCCGGGACTGTCCCTGGGCGATGACCATCGACACGTTCCACGAGTACTTGATGTGGTCCTCGGTGGTGCCGGCGGTGCCCTGGACCACCAGGGTCGAGTTGCGGCAGATCGCGGCGGACAGCAGCTCGGCCAGCCAGCTCTTGCCGGTGCCCGGGTCGCCGATCAGCAGTAGGCCCCGGTCGGAGGCGAGGGTGACGATGCTGCGTTCGACGAAGCCGCGGTCGCCGAACCACTTCTGCGGGATCTCCCGGTCGAGCCCGTCGGCCCGCTCGGAGCCGAGGACGAACAGCCGGACCATCTTCGGACTGAGCCGCCACGAGAACGGCTTCGGGTTGTCGTCGACCGACTCCAGGTAGTCGAGCTCCTCGGCGTACTTGATCTCGGCGGGGGCGCGCAGCATGTCTGCGGTCATGGCGGATCTCTCCTAGGTGAGGAAGCTCTTGAGTTCGACGACGAGTTTGCGGACGTGCCCGGACAGCACCGGGGTGCCCTGGTCCTTGAGGCGTTTGCGGAACCACGGATTGACGCTCTGCTGACCGCCGCTGCTGACCGAACCGACCGGGATCAGCCTGGCGCCGCTGCGATGCACCGCCTGCAGGCCGTCGAAGACCGGCTGGGCCTGCCACTCGTAGAAGTCGGAGATCCAGACCAGCACGGTGTTGCGCGGATCGACGATCTTCGGCCGGGCCAGCTCCAGCGCGGCCGTGCCGTCGGTGCCGCCGCCGAGGTTCGTGCGCAGCAGCACCTCGAACGGGTCGTGCACCCACGGCGTCAGGTCGAGCGCCCGGGTGTCGTACGCGACCAGGTGCACGTCCACCTTGGGCAGGCCGGCGAAGATCGAGGCCAGGATGGTGCAGTTGACCATCGCGTCCACCATGGAGCCGGACTGGTCGACGACCACGATCAGCCGGGCCGGGGTGACCCGCTTGGCGGTGTGCCGGTAGTAGAGCCGGTCGACGTAGAGCCGCTCGTCGGTCGGGCTCCAGTTCGGCAGGTTCTTCCAGATGGTGCGGTCCAGGTCGAGATTGCGGAACACCCGCTTCGGCGGCACCGACCGGTCGATGGTGCCGACGCTGGTCTGCTGCACCTGGGTCTTCAACACCTCGGCGACTTCGTCGACGAAACGGCGGATCAGCGCCTTGGCGTTGGCCAGCGCCACGCCGGACAGGTTCGACTTGTCCCGCAGCAGCTGCTCGATCAGCGACATGCTGGGGGTGAGCTGGCGGGCCAGTGCCGGGTCGGCGAGGACCTCCCGCAGCCGCATCCGGCGGACCAGGTCACCTTCGACGGCACTCAGCACGCCGTCGCGGCGGCCGGGCTCGGCGCCGCAGGCCCGCTGGTACCAGCCGGCGTCGGCCTGCCAGGCGGCGAGCTGGCCGGCGGTCACCTCACCGCTGCCGGTGGCGAAGACGTTGAGCAGCAGCTTCGACACCAGCGCGGCCCGGCGTACCTCGTCGGTGCCGACCTGGTCCGCAGCCTCGGTTGCGGCGTTGCCCTTGTCGGCGCCGCCCCCGTCCGCCGGCGACGGAGTGAGCAGGTCGGGCAGCTCGTCGGCCAGCTCGGGGAATCGCTGTACGACGGTGTCGATCGACACCGACGGGTCGAGCAGCGCGGCCGGCAGATCCAGCTCGTCGACCACGGCCATGCTGGTGCGTTCCAACGCTGGCTGTTCCTGCGGGTCGAACAGTCGGGCGAGGAGTCGCCAGTAGAGCACCTGTCGCCGGTTGGCGTGCCGGTTGATCTCGGAAGTCGTCATTTTCGCAGCAACCGTCCCGCCCGCTCGCGCAGCACTCCGATCGGATCACCGGAACGGGTCAACGCCTTGGCGACCTTCGGATCCGTCGGCCCCTGCGCCCAGTCACCGGTATGGACGTCGACCGTCTTTCGCTTGACCGTGGCCTGCACGCCGAGCGGTTGCAGTGACCAGCGACCGGCGTCCCAGCGCAGCAGCCCGACGCAGGCTGACGACCTGGCCGCCAGCTCGACGGTCAGTGGCCCGCAGCCGGGCAGCCGGTCGGTGGCCACCGGGAGCGGGCTGCCGTCGACATCGAAGACCAGCCCGCCGACGCCGTCACCGGCCGCCGTGGGATAACCCTCCACCAGGACCGGCTCGGCGATCGTGACCGGATGGCGGTCCAGCGGTGGGGCCGCTGGCGCCAGCACACCGGCGAGCTGTACCCGGGCGGTCGCGAACGGGTCGGCCGGCTCGCCAACCCGTGCCTGGGCGTCCCGCCAGAGCAGGTCGCCGCTGGGCCGCAGCGGCATCTCGGTCAGCTCCAGGCTGAGCCGCCCGGCGAGCGCGGCGAGCAGCGTCTGGTGCCCGCTCAGCAGTTGCCAGACGACCGGTCCGACGATGGTGTCGACCTTCGCCGCCGAGACGCTGGCCCGCACCAGCCGGGGCACGGCCTCGCCGGCGGCTTCCAGCAGGCCGTGCACCTGCACCTGTACGGCGGTGGCGTGCTCGTGTACGTCGGCGCCGAGCAGCAGCAGCCGACCGGAGATTCGCTCGGTGTCGGGGGTGACGTCGTCGCGCCGGGTGAGCAGCATCCCCCGCGCCCACAGGTCGGCCCAGCGACGGCGCGGCAGCCGGTCCAGCATCGCCACCGGGCTGCAGGCGTGCAGTTCCGTGGCGAGCCCGTCGAGCAGGACCGCGGCGCGGCGCAACGTCGGCTCGGTGAGCAGCGCCTGCAGCGCCTGCTGGCTCGCGGACACCAGGTCGTGGTCGACGTTGCGCCAGCCGGTGATGGCCAGCTCGGCCAGCCAGGACCGGGCGGCCAGCAACCGGCCGTCCACGGCCGGTCCGTCCCCTGTGGGCCCGCCGACGGCCGGTCCGTCAGCGGCCGGCGGCAGTGCCGGCCACTCGGACCGCGTGCGGCCGAGGGCGGTGTCCAGCTGGTCGACCAGTGCGTCGTGTACGGCGCCGGCGATCGCGGTGCGGGCCCCGGCGAGCAGCAGCAGTTGTTCCTCGCCGACCGAGCCGGCGACGATCTTGTCCACCGCCTCGCCGACGGCCGCACCCAGCGGGGTACCGGCAACCGCGCCGGCCAGGTCGGCCAGCGCCGACGCACGCTCCTGGTCGAGCCGGCCCAGGCCGCCGACCAACGCCCGGTCGAAGCCGTCGAGCACGTCGAGCGCATCGGTCGTCCCCGCCGGTGTCGCGCTGAGTAGATCGGCGAGTTGTGCCCCGCGCATCAGTGTGCCGCTCCGGCCGGGAACCAGTGCAGCTCGGGCAGCGGCTCGGCGCTGCCCGGCAACTCCAGGTAGGACAGGTAGCGCAGAAACCGGCTGAACACCGCGGCTGCCGGCGAGATCGCCGCCATCGGCCCGCGTAGCTGCCACACCAGCCGATCCCCGGTGGTGGTCTCGACACCCGCGTCGACCCGGAGATAGCTCGCAACCCGCTCGGCGCCGTACTGCAAAAACGCCTCGTTGGCGAGCGCGGCGATGTGGTTGCAGGCGATCCCGCGTAGCCCGCCGCACGGCCGGTTGTTGTTGGTGCTGCAGCTCAGCTCGTGCGTGCCGGCGGCGACCGACGACACGTACACCCGCTCGATGTCGGAGCCGCTGGACACCACCCCCTGCAGGCGCCCGTCGGCGAGTTCGACGAAGGGCACCTTCGCCAGCTTGCGAGGTTGCGCCGCCGGCACCATCCGTACCGTGCTGCGTCGCTCCCAGTCGGCGTCGTCCGTGTCCACGAACTTGCCCTCCAACCTTTGCTCGTTTCGTCCGCACCCGGCTGTACGCCCCGCCGGGGGCGGCACCGTGACGCGAGAAGTTCTACCGTCCCGGTCCGACAAACCCGCAGCCGTGGCTCAACCGCGGGCCATGACCGGCGAGCGCGCACCTGAAGGGGGCACGTTAACTCGCCCACGTGCCGGGTACGTGACGGCATGCGGCGGATCTTGAGTGGGCTGCTGGCCGGGGCCGCCGGCACCAGCGCCCTGAACATGGTCACCTACCTCGACATGGCTGGCCGGGCCCGACCGGCCAGCTCGACACCGCAACGCAGCGTCGGCCGGCTCGCCGACACGCTGCACGTCGACCTCGGCGACGAGGAGACGGCACAGCGTCGACGGGCCGGGCTGGGCCCGCTGCTCGGCTACGCCACCGGGCTGGGCGCCGGCGTCCTCTACGCCACGCTCGGTCCACGCCACGCCCCGGTCTGGGCGGCCACCGGGCTGTTGGCCGCGCTGGCGATGGCCGGCTCGGACGCCCCGATGACGCTGCTCAAGGTGAGCGACCCCCGGCAGTGGAGTGCCGCCGACTGGGTATCGGACATCGTGCCGCACCTGGCGTACGGATTGGTCGCCGCCGCCGTGCTGCACCGGATCCGGCAGCGCGACTGAGCTGCAGCGCGACTGAGCGCCGGCCCGGCACACGGGTCAGTAGGCCAGCCCATGGCCGTACCGGAACAGCGGGTCCGGGTCGTCGAACGGCACGTCCGGCTGCCCGGCCAGCACCGACCGCTGGCTGCGCGGCAGGTCGAACGGCAGCCGGCCGTCCGGTGTCGCCTGCCCGGCGAGGACGTCGACCAACGCCGCGTCGTCCACGCCGAAGCTGACCAGCAGCGCCGCCACTCGGTCGGCCAGCTCGGTGAGCACCGCCGGCCGGTCCAGGTAGACGTCCACCACGGTCGGCACCGCCGCCGCGATCGCCAGTGTCCGGCCCAACGCGCCGGGCGGGAACTCCAACGGCCCGGCGTGGAAGTACGCCTCGACCTGCCCGTCGCGTCGTTGGAACGGCGCGGCCAGTCGCAGCACCGCCACGTCGGCCCGGTGCGGCTCGGTGACCACCGTCCAGCGGGCGGCGAGCACCTGGCGCAATGATCCCTCGGCGTACACCCGCAGGCCGGCGGCGAGCGGTAGCCGGCCGGGACGGCCCGGTGCGACGGCGTTGCGCAGCAGGGTGACGCAGGCCCGCTGGGCGGCCAGCCCGTCGGCTCGGGCGGCGGCGTTGCCGACCTCCTGTTCGGCTCGCTGCGGGTCGACGTACCGGTGCTGGTCGACCAGTCCGAGTCGCAGCTTGTCGCGCAGAACTCGGCGGGCCGAGGTGTCCACCCGCTGCTCGGTGAGCCGCCCGGCGCGGACCAGGTCGACGACGAGGTCGGGGCGCGCCTCGCCGCCGAACTGGTCGACCCCGGCATGCAGCGCGGCCAGCAGCCGCTGCGCCGGGTCGAGGTGCTCGACACCCCAGGCACGGGCCGGCCGCCGCTCGCCCCGGAACGAGGTGTCGGTGAGCACGCCCCAGTCGGTGCAGATCACCCCGGTGAAGCCGAGCCGCCGGCGTAGCAGCCCGGTTACCACGTCCTGGTTGAACGCGAAGCCGACCGACGGGCAACTGGTGCCGACCGGCCTTCCGTAACCGAGCATCACCTGCGCCGCCCCGGCCTGCACAGCCGCTGCGAACGGCCCGACGTGGTCGGCGAATCGGCCACCCGGGTAGGCCTGCTCCGCGCCGTACGGGAAGTGCGGATCCTCGCCGTGACGGGTCGGTCCACCGCCGGGGAAGTGCTTGACCATCGCGGCGACGCTGTCCGGTCCGAGCACCGGACCCTGCAGCCCCCGCAGGTACGCGGTGACCAGCTCGCCGACCACCGCCGGGTGCTCACCGAACGTGCCCAGCACCCGTGGCCAGCGCGGATCGGTGGCCAGGTCGCCCTGCGGGTGCAGGGCCACCCGGATGCCGACGGCGAGATACTCCCGCCGGACGGTGTCCGCGTAGCGTCGCACCAGGTCGGGATCGCCGATCGCGGCGAAGCCCAGCGGTTCCGGCCAGGCCGAGAAGGTTCCGGCGAGTGCCGCCGTGTTGGGATTGGCCGACCGGGCGTGCCGGGGGTCGGTGGACACCGTCACCGGTACGCCGAGCCGGGTCGACGCGGCGAGCTCCTGCAGGCGGTTGTGCCAGCGGGCCAGGTCACCGGCGGGTGCGGTGCCGACCAGGTTGACGTGGCGGATGTGCCGGCGGGTGACGAGGTCGACGGCGGCGAGCAGCCCGGCGTCCGGGTCGGCCGGAGCGAGGGCGCCGCCCGGACCGATGCCGATCATCGGGTGGAACAGCAGACCGGCCTTTTCCGGCAGGCTCATCCGCCCCAGCAGGGCCTCGACCCGGTGTACGAACTGCGCATTTGACACGTTCTGACGTTATCGGAAGTTTGCCCGCCCACGGCACGGGAACGTGGCCAGCGACCCGGCCACCGGTACCGGGCGGAGGAAGGTGCGATGCGGCGACGACGAGTGCTGGTCTTCACCATCCCCAACGAGGGGCATCTGAACATTCTCAAGCGGCTGATCCGCGCCCACCGTGCGGAGCACACCTTCCGGCTGGTCCTCGTCGACCGGCAGACCGTCGGCCCGCGACTCGGTGACCTGGCCGGGCTGGCGGTCGGCGTACGGGGGTCTGGCCAGTTCCTGAACACCCCGGCGGATCGGGTGTTCGAGCGCGCGTACCGACTGCTCGACGAATGCCTGGCGGCGGCCCGGGCGTTCGGTCCGGACCTGGTGCTGTACGACTTCTGCGCGGTCGAAGGACATCTCGTCGCCCGACTGCTCGGCGTGCCGGGATGGAGCTCGGTGCCCGGTCTGGTCGGGTCGCTGGTCGACACCGGCTACCTGCGGTCCTGTCTGACCGCGCCGGCCAACGCAGCCGCGATCGAGAAGATGAACCGCCGGTACGCCGTCGACCTCGCCCCGTCCGCCGTCGAACTCGTCTCCAACAGCTTGCACCTACCCGGCGACCGCAATCTGCTCTGGTCGTACCCAGCTGTCACGCCGGTCGATTTCCGGACCAACCGGGCCCCGGCCGACTACCGCTTCGCCGGCTATCTCTCCGACGGCTGGCAACGGACAGGTGGTCGGCAGCTGCCAGCCGGTTGGCGCCGTCGCGGCGACCGACCGCCGGCCGTCCCGGTGGTCTACCTGTCGTTCGGCACCGAGGTGCTGGACAACCTGTGGTACGCCGACCCGCGCGTGGCGCCCGCGTTGCGCCGGTGTGTCGCCGGTCTGGCCCGACGGTGGAACACCACGGCGCTGTCCGTGGTGTTTCCGACCCGTGGCCGGCACATCCTCGACCGCTATCCGGACAACTGGGCCGTGGGTGAAACCGTCGACCAACAGCAGACGCTCAGCCGGGCGGACGCCTTCGTCACCCACGGTGGTGCGAACAGCTTCCACGAGGCGATCCTGGCTCAGGTGCCGATGGTGGTCGTCCCATTCTTCGGCGACCAGCCGCTGGTCGCGCGGCAGGCCCAGCGGCTCGGGATCGGGATCGGCCTCGGTCGGCGGGTGGGCATCGACCGCGGCGTCGTGGGGCACCGGTTGCCGGACGACGGTTGCGCCGACCGGATCGCGGACGCGGTGGCCCGGCTCCTCGACGACGGCTCCTACCGGGCGAACCTGGCCGCCCTGCCGCTGGCCGCCGATCCGCCACTGGTGTTCGGCGGACAACCTGTGCTCGCCCGGTCGATTCTCACCCGCCCGCCGTCACCCGGCCGGACGCCGCTTGGTCGATCGTCCACGCCGCGTTGATCAGACCGATGTGGGACAGCCCCTGCGGGAAGTTGCCGATCAGGCTGGCGTCGCGTCGATCCACTTCCTCCGAGAGCAGCCCCAGGTCGTTGGCGTACCCGGTGGCCGCCTCGAACACCTGCCGAGCCCGGTCGATCCGCCCGGCCAGCGCGAGGGCCTGCGCCAGCCAGTACGAGCAGATGAGGAACGCGCCCTCGTCGTCGCCGCCGGTCCACCGCTGGACGAGTCCGTCATGACCGAGTTCCCGCTCGATGGCGTCGATCGTCGAGACCACCCGGGAATCCGTACCCGGCAGGAAACCGACGATCGGCATCACGAGCACTCCGGCGTCGAGATGGTCGGAGCCGAACGAGCCGGTGAACGTCTGTCGCTCGGCGTTCCATCCGTGGGCCAGGATCGCCGCCCGTACGTCCTCGCGGGCCCGCCGCCACCGGGGTACCGCGTCGTCGGCGTGCAGCAGCCCGGCCAGGTTGATCGCCCGGTCCAGCGCCACCCAGCACATCAGCTTCGAGGTCAGGTAGTGCCGCTGCCCTTCTCTGCCCTCCCAGATGCCCGAGTCCGGCTGTGTCCAGGATCGGGCCGCCCGGTCGGCCAGCGCGCGGAGCAACTCACCCGCGTCGGGGGACAGCCGCGAAAGACGGTCGCGTAGCAGCCATGCGCCCTGCAGCACCTCACCGAGTACGTCGAGTTGCTGTTGCCGCCAGGCGTCGTTGCCCACCCGTACCGGTGCGGAGCCACGGTAGCCGCGCAGGTGATCCAGGGTGTGTTCGGTGAGGTCGCGTTCGCCGCCGACGCCGAACATGATCGGTACGGGCTGCCCGGCCACCGGTTTGCCGGTCGACGCCGCGATCCAGTCGAAGAACCGGTGCGCCTCGTCCGGGCAGGCGGCCACCCACAGCGCCTGCAACGTGAAGGCGCCGTCGCGCAACCAGGCGTACCGGTAGTCCCAGTTGGCGCTGCCGCCGACCTCTTCCGGTAGGGAGGTGGTCGGGGCGGCCACCACTGTCCCGGTCGGCTGGTAGGTCAACGCCTGCAACACCAGCGCGCTGCGTCGGACCTGGTCGAGGTAGTGCCCCTGATAGCCGTGGTGCAGTTCGTCCCACGACCGCCAGCCGGCGATGGTGTCGCCGAGCGCCTGCGGCCAGGACGGCGCCGGCGCCGGCGGCTCGACCGCCGATCCGTGGTGCAGGGCGAACCGGACGGTCTCGCCGGCCCGCAGGGTGAACTGTCCGGTCGCCATGCCGTCGTCGACGGCGAGCGGGCGGTCACCGGTGAGCAGCAGCCGGTCGTTGCCACCGACCAACTCGACTCCGGTGGTGCCGGTGCAGGTCGCCGCCGCTGGATGGATCAGGCCGTACTCGGGTCGGGCAGCCAGCTCCACACGTACGTCGGCGGTGCCGGAAACCACCTGTACCTGCCGCACCAGCAGGTGCGGGGAGGCCAGCCCGATCCGATGGCCACGCTCGCCCGCCCCGAGGGCGAGCGCGTCGGTGAGCCGCAGCTGCCCCTGCGTGGTGTGGAAATCGGTCTGCACCACCATCGTGGCGTCCAGGTAGCGGCGGGAGACGGTGTACCGGTCGACCGGGGTGATCGACCAGTGTCCACCCCGCGTGTCGAGCAGTCGGGTGAAGACGCTCGGTGCGTCGAACCGTGCCGGACACCACCAGTCGATTGAACCGTCGCGGGAGAGCAGGGCTGCTCCCTGGCAGTCACCGAGTAGCCCATAGTCGGCGATATCAGTCACATGTCCGGGGCTACCCAGCCGATCGGTGATCATGCCGGGAACAATGTGGCGGATCCGGGTCGGGCGACGGTGCCCGACAGATATCGGCAAATGTCCCCTATCTAGCTGATCGAGCTTCGGCTTACCCTCGGCGAGGTGTGGCCACCGCCGGCCCGGCGGTGGACGCGCCCCGTCCGACAGCCGACCAGTGAGGAACCGCGTCTGTGTCCCGTACCGCCATCTCCCGACTGGTTGCCGCCGTGCTCACGGTCGCGCTCACCGCTGCCGCTGCCGTCACCACCGCCGGCCCGGCCGCCGCCGTGGCCAACGGTGAGGTCGTACCGGAAGGCCACTACCGCTTCTCGGTGAAGCTGACCATGACCGGCATCCCTACCGCCGACGGCGGTCGCCGGAACAGCGCCTGCTCGGGCGCCCTCATCGCGGCACAGTGGATCGTCACCGCCGGGCACTGTTTCCGCGACGTCGACGGAGTCCGGGTCGACCGCCCGGTCGCCGACCTGACCACCGCGACGGTCGGCCGAGCCGACCTGACCGGCGACAACGGCGAGGTGGCCACGGTCGTCACGGTCCACCAGTCGCCCACCAACGACCTGGCGTTGGCCAAGCTCGACCAACCTGTCGTCGGGATCATGCCGGTGCGGCTCAGCCGGCGCGCCCCGCAGATCGGCGACGTGCTGCGGATCACCGGGTACGGCGCGGACAACTCGGTGGACCCGACGCCGTCCACTGTGCTGCGCACCGGGCAGGTCCAGGTGACCGAGGTCGCGGACGCGACGGTCGGGGTCACCGGATACCAGCCGCGGCCGGACACCAGCGCATGCCCGTACGACTCCGGCGCGCCGTACTTCGTCGAGCCGCCGCGCCACCACGGCCGCCACCACGGCGGTCCCTGGCTCGTGGCGGTCGAAAGCTTCGGCCCGGGGTGCCCGCACACCGGCGTCGAGACCACCTCCCGGGTCGACACCATCGCCGACTGGATCGACGGCGTGATCCGCAACTGACCACCCGGTCGCCCGGCCCGCCGCGTCAGCTGGTCACAGGTGACGGCGGCGCCAGTCTGTCTCTTCGCTCTCCAGCGCCTGCTGCTCGGCGAGCTGCTGGCTGCGCAGCTGTCGACGTGCCCCGCGGTAGCGGACCGTCTCCAGCGCCACGGTACCGACGGTGATCACGCTGAGCACGGCGAGCGCGGTGAACGGCGAGAGCCGGTCGGCCACGGGCAGGATCGCGCCGATGAGCAGGATGGGCAGTGCCGCGAGCCAATCGACGTTTCGTGACACACGCGCCTGGAACGCGAGCAGGGCGAGCAGGTAGAGCAGCACCCCGGCGTACAGCACCCGCAGGTGGATCGGGTTGAGCACCGCGTCGGGGTCCTCGTTGCCGGCCAGGCTGGCCAGGTGGTCCAGCACCTGCTTGATGCCGAGGGAGAGCAGTACGACGCCGAACACCATCGGGAAGTGCAGCAGCGTGTACGCGTCGCGGGCGAGCCGGGCCCGGTCGATCCCCTGGGTGTGGTGCAGCACCTGCTCGGCGCCGTAGGACCGGGCGTCGAAGTAGGTCCACCACAGCGCGCAGATCAATGCGATACCGAGCAGGGTCGCGGCGAGCAGCGGCACGGTCAGCGGCGTACCGGACAGCAGGTTGGCGCCGATGCCGAGGGAGATCACCGACTCGCCGAGAGCGATCAGGATGATCTGGGCGTGTCGTTCGGTCCAGTGTCCGGCGGAAACGACGGCCAGCGCGTCGGTGCGGATCGCGGCGAGGTAGGCGGTGGCGATGGCGACCGCCCAGAGTGCGATGAAGGTGATGATCCCGGCGTTACCGCCGACCTGTGGCGGCAGGAAGGCGGCCACAACCAGCAGTACGGTGCTGAGCGCCAGCGCCGGTGCGCTGCGCCACCACAACTTGCGCAGCCACGGGTAGCCCTTTGCCGCGTGCCGCAGCGCCAGGATCTCCAGGAGCCAGATCAGCGCGTAGCACGCGGGAAAGATCAACTCGCCCGGGATCGCCAGCGGTACGCCGGCTGCGCGCCGCTCAGGCGGGCCGCCGAACTCCGGCAGGGACGCGACCGACACGAAGATGGCGGTCATGATGGCGAAGCCGACGATGGGCATGACGCCCTGATCGGCGCGGATGTTGTTGCCCAGCACCGCGAACCGGGACCAGACCAGCCAAAGAGCGCCGAGCAGGAGGAAGATCGCCAACAGGCTGAACGCATCGAGGTGCTTGGCGGACGTGGTGTTGAGGTGGATGAAGGCGAACACGAACACCAGGTCGTAGAAGAGTTCCAGCCGGGTCACCTTGGCGCCGGGCGCCGCCGGCCGTACGCGGGTCACCGCCTCCTCGCCGCTCACCTGGGCAGCGTATGCGGCTATATATAGCTTTGCTCCTGATTTGCTACCGGTGAAGCCTAGCGTTCGCCCTTCGGGCCGAGACCGCGCTCACTGCGCAACACGCCCTGCCGCCCCCGCTCGTCCTGCAGGATCTCGTTCGCCCGATCGTCGGCGCCGGCATCGTTGGCCTGGCCGGAGTCCTCCAACTCCTTGCGTAGCCGGGCCCGCTGTCTGTCGTACCCCTTGCTGCCTGGTCGTTTGCCCGACATGACCCGCCCCTCCTACCCCTGGTGACCGTCGACCCGGGGTACCCACGATCCGGTTCGCTATCCGTGCCGGACCGAGGTCCGGCACGGATAGCGACGTGGCGAGCCCGCCCTGGTCAGGGCAGTGGGTACTCGACCAGGTAGACCGGTTGGCCAACCCGGGTCATGTCGGCGGCCTCGCCGACGCCGTTGACCACATGGTCGATGACGCCGGCGCTGAGGTTGACGGTCATGACGTGGTGCAGGCGCACGCCGGGCCGCCGGGGCACCTCGAACCCGTTCTCGGTACGGATCGACGGGTTGTTCTGGTTGAACACGTACACCCCGGCGCCGTACAGGGTGTGCTGCCGGACCCGGTCGCCGACCTTGTAGCCGGCCCAGCCCGCGACGTCGCCGTTCATCCAGTCCGCCTGGGTGGGCGGGTCGTACGGCAACTCGTTCTGATAGAGGACCGTCGTGCCGTGCTCGCCGTTCCAGACCGTGTTGTAGCGCTGGAAGTGCTCGACGAACAGTCCGGTCGCGGTGACATGGTCGCCGTTGACGACCACTCCGTAGCGTCCGGTGTTGGTCCGCCAACGGTCGGTGTCGCCGTTGACCCCTTCGGTGAAGCCTTCGACGCCGTGGTCGGCGCGCCACACCCAGGTGTGGTCGATCAGTACGTGATCGCTGTTGATCTCCAGCGCGGTGTCGGTACGGCCGATGTGCGGTCCGCCGACCCGGAAGTAGACGTCGGACAGCGTGATCGGGTTACGGGGGCTGCTGGCGTTACGCCCGTACGTGCGGCCGACCCGCAGCAGCACCGGTGACTCGGTCTCGCCGGCATCGATCGTGACTCCGGCGACCACCACGCCGGGCACGCCGGCGACGTCGAGCGGTACGGCACCCCGGACAGCGGTGAGAGTGGCGTGGCCGATACCGAGGATCACCGTGTCGGGCCGGCTGACCCGGATGCTGTGTGCGACGTCGTACACACCGGGGGTGAGTAGCAGGTGCCGGCCCTGGGCGAGCTGGCGGTTGATCATGTGTATCGGGTCTGCCGGGGTGGCGACGAAGAAGTCACGGATCGGAATGCTCCGTCCGGGGGTGAGACCGTCGCCCCAGGAGACGCCCAGGCTGCCACGCTGTACCGCCGGCACCCGGACCTGGTATCCGCCCCGTGCGTCGACGAACAGGTACGGCTTCTCCCTGCTCAACGGGGTGGTGGCCAGGGTGGTGTACGGCGGGTCGGGAAAGGCCGCGTCGTCGGGCGCTCCCACGACGCCGGTGAACACCTGGTTCCACACCCCGTTCGACCAGCTCTCGATCTCGCTGTTGCGGGTCAGCCACTGCTGTTGCGAGCCGTTGGTGGTGGCCGGCAGGCGCGAGTCGGCGATGAACCCGCCGCTGGCGTACTGCGGTCCGGCGGTGCAGTAGTCCATCAGCGACAGGCCGCCACCGCTGATGTCCATCCGGCGCAGGGACACCGCCTGCGACACCGCCCAGAAGTTCGCCGACGACCGGCAGTCGTCCTGGCCGCTCGCGTCGATGCGTAGCGACAGGTTGGACAGGGTGCGCCAGAAGTTCACCAGCGCGATGCAGTTGCCGGTGCCGCCGTCGGTGAGGCAGCGGTTGTACGCCTCGATCTTGCCGTTGATGACGACGTCGGTGGGGGAGGCACCGAGCCCGGAGATCTCGGTGTAGTAGCCGACCTTGATCTGCAACGGCTCGTCGGCAGTGCCGTAGCTGCCCGGCAGGAACAGGAACGCCTGCCGCTGCCGGCCCATTTCGTTGTCGACCTGCTCGGCGTAGGCGGCGTCCAGCTCGGCCTGGATCTCGTGCACCGGCATCTGCGGGTGGAAGACCGTGGTGTGCGGTCCCAGTTCCGGCTGACCAGACCAGCCGGGCCCGTGGCGTCCGGAGATGGATGCGGCCGGTTTCGAGGTGGCCGGTGAGGCGGCGGCCGGTGTCGCGGCCATGGCCACGGTCAGTACGAGACCGAGCGCAGCAGCCCGGCCAAGGCGCCCGGTACGGGGCTGGTAGCTCATCGAATTCGTCCTCTCCGCTGGTCGGCAGGGGTTCGGGGTGCTGGTTCAGCGCTGTGGGTCAAGGTGATCGGTCATCCTCGTGGTCGGTGAGAGCGCTCTCTCGGGTGGTTGCCCCGTGGTCGGGTCGAGCAACATCAGGGATGCAATGTTTCTACCGGGTAAATCGTCCATCCGCTATGGGGGCGGGTGCCGCTTCTTCCGGCCGGCTGTCGTTCGGCGTCCTCCGGTGTTCCGCCGACCGCCCCTAAATACCACTGCGGGGTAGGGGTAGACTGACGGAGATTTTGGAGGGAGATTTATGATTGTCAACACCTACGTCGTCCATGGGATGACGTGCGGGCACTGCGCAGCCGCGGTGACCGGTGAGGTCGGCAAGATCGCCGGGGTGACCGGGGTCGAGGTGGACGTCTCTGCCGGGCGAGTGACCGTGACCAGTGACGGGCCGCTGCCCGGGCCGGACATCGAGGAGGCGGTCGAGGAGGCAGGCTATCAACTCGTAGCCGACCAGCCGTCGCAGATACCCCCCGGGGGTCGCTAACCTTTATGCATGACCACTGTGCCCGTGCGCGGCTACACCGCCTCGAAAGACCAGTTGCAGGCCCGGCTGCGCCGCATCGAGGGGCAGGTGCGGGGCATCTCGCGCATGGTCGACGACGACCGCTACTGCATCGACGTGCTGACGCAGATCTCGGCGATCCAGGCGGCGCTGGACAAGGTGGCGCTCGGGTTGCTCGACGGCCACGCCCGGCACTGCATGCACGAAGGCGCCGTCGAAGGTCGGGCCGACGAGATGGCCAGTGAGATGATGGCGGCCGTCGGTCGGCTGATGAAACGGGGCTGACGCGGCGCGTCCGGTGCCGTACCCACCGACTGTCCATCTACCCCTACGGGGTATGTTGGGTGTCGGTCGCCCCCGCCGGGCAGGTGAACCTGCCCGGCGGCCGGTCGACCGCTCCGATGACAGCGAAGCCGGTGACGGCGAGGTTGGACTGGTGGTTCTGATGGGTGAGCGCGGTGAGCGCGGTAGCCTGACCCGGCTGGGCCTGTACGGGGTCGCGCTGGTGGTCGTCTTCGCCGGCTCGCTGGGATTCGGCCGGCTGGTCGGCGACCCGGCCGACCCGCAAGCGGCCGGGGTATCGGCGGATGGTGACGCCGGATCCGGACACGACTCCGGGCACGGCAGCGACTCGGCCCCGGCCGGGCTGCTGGTCAGCGACCGTGGCTACCGGCTCGTGCCGCAGACCCGGGCGCTGGCGGTCGGCACGCCGACCGAGTTCCGGTTCACGATCGTCGGCCCGGACGGCGAACCAGTGACCAGGTATACCCCCACGCATGAGCGGGAGTTGCACCTGATGGTGGTGCGCCGAGACCTTTCCGGATTTCAGCACCTGCACCCCGCGCTCGGGGCCGACGGGACCTGGGTGCAGCGGCTGACCGTCACGCGGGCCGGGCAGTACCGTGTCTTCGCCGATTTCCGGCCGGCGGCACTCGACACCGCGCTGACTCTCGGCGTCGACGTGCCGGCCGCCGGTGACTACCAGCCGGTGCCGCTGCCGGCACCGACGCCCGCTGCCGACGTGGGCCGCTACCGGGTGGATCTGGTCGGCGACCTGGTGGCCGGCACCGCCAGCCGGCTCAGCTTGTGGATCACCCGGGACGGCGTACCGGTGACCGACCTGCAGCCGTACCTCGGGGCGTTCGGCCACCTGGTCGCGCTGCGTGACGGTGACCTGGCGTACCTGCACGTGCATCCGGATACCGCAGCCACCGGCGACCGGGTCGTCGCCGGCCCGGAACTGACGTTCCACGCCGAGGTGCCGGCCGCCGGCATCTATCGCCTTTATCTGGACTTCAAACACTCCGGCGTGGTGCACACGGCCGAATTCACCGCCGCCGCGGCGGCGGGACCGGCCGGCGGCGAGCACACCGGCCAGCCGGACGGTCACCAGCACGAGCACGATTGAGGAGCCCGACGCGATGACCGACGTCGATGCAATTTCGCCCAGGGCGCAGACCCGTATCGAGTTGACCATCGGGGGCATGACCTGTGCCTCCTGCGCGGCCCGGATCGAAAAGAAGCTCAACCGGATGCCGGGCGTGACGGCGACGGTCAACTACGCGACCGAGAAGGCCACCGCCATCGTCGACGATTCCGCCGTCACCGCGCAGGATCTGATCACGACCGTGCGGCAGACCGGCTACACCGCGACGTTGCCGCCGCCACAGTCGCCGATCGCCGGTGCCGCCGACGCCCAGGCCGGCGCCGCCGGCACCGCGCCAGCTGGCGGAGCCGACGACGAGTTGCGTGTGCTGCGTACCCGGCTGTGGATCTCGCTGGTCCTCAGCGTGCCGGTGATCCTGCTGGCCATGGTGCCCGCGTGGCAGTTCACCTACTGGCAGTGGGCCTCGCTGGTGCTGGCCGCTCCGGTGGTGGTCTACGGCGGGCTGCCGCTTCACCGGGCGGCCTGGATCAACCTGCGACATGGCGCCGCCACCATGGACACCCTGGTGTCGATGGGCACCCTGGCCGCGTTCGGCTGGTCGGTCTGGGCGCTGTTCCTCGGTGACGCCGGCATCCCCGGAATGACTCATCCGTTCAGCCTCGCCGTCGACCGTGGCATGGGCACCGCCAGCGTCTACCTGGAGGTCGCCGCCGGCGTCACCACGTTCATCCTGGCCGGACGCTACTTCGAGGCCCGGGCCAAGCGCCGGGCCGGTGCGGCGCTGCGCGCGTTGCTGCAACTGGGGGCGAAACAGGCCACCGTGCTGCGTGACGGTGTGGAAGTGCCGATCCCGGTCGACCAACTCGCCGTCGGCGACCGGATCGTGGTCCGCCCCGGTGAGAAGATCGCCACCGACGGCGTGGTCACGGAGGGCAGCTCGGCAGTTGACGCCAGCATGATCACCGGCGAATCGGTCCCGGTCGAGGTCGCTGCGGGCGCTGCCGTCGTCGGCGCCACCGTCAACGCCGGCGGCCGGCTGGTGGTGACCGCGACCAGGGTCGGTGCCGACACCCAGCTCGCCCAACTGGCCCGCCTCGTCGAGCAGGCGCAGAGCGGCAAGGCGGCCGCGCAGCGGCTGGCCGACCGGATCTCCGCGGTGTTCGTGCCGGTCGTCGTGGCCCTCGCCGTCGGCACCCTCGGCTTCTGGCTCGGTGCCGGTGGCGGGCCGGCGGCGGCGTTCACCGCCGCGGTAGCGGTCGCGATCATCGCCTGTCCGTGCGCGCTCGGTCTGGCCACCCCGACGGCGCTGCTGGTCGGCACCGGCCGGGGCGCCCAGCTGGGCATCCTGATCAAGGGCCCGGAAGTCCTCGAATCGACCAGGCGGGTCGACACCGTCCTGCTCGACAAGACCGGCACGGTCACCACCGGACGCATGGCCCTGGTCGACGTGGTCTGCGCGGCCGGGGTACGGCGTGCCGAGCTGCTGCGACTCGCCGGGGCGGTCGAGGCCGCCTCGGAGCACCCGATCGCCCGGGCCGTCGCGCAGGCCGCCCCGAAGATGCTCGCCCCGGAGACGCCCGCCCAGGCGGCGGGCGGTACGACGGCGGGCGGTACGGGCGAGGAGACGGGCGAGCCTGGGCGGCTGCCGCCGGTCAGCGGCTTCACCAGCCTGGCCGGGATCGGCGTACGGGGCACCGTCGACGGCCGTACCGTGCTGGTCGGCCGGCCGGGGCTGCTCGCCGAGGCAGGCCTGAGCGTTCCCGCCGATCTGGTCGCCGCCGCCGACGCAGCCGAGGCGGCCGGCCGGACCGCGATCATGGCGGGCTGGGACGGCCAGGCACGCGGCGTGCTGGTCGTGGCCGACGCGGTCAAACCGACCAGCCGGCCGGCGATCGCCGCGCTGCGCGACCTCGGGCTCACCCCGGTACTGCTCACCGGCGACAATCTCACCACGGCCCGGTCGGTCGCCGCCGAGGTCGGCATCGACGAGGTCGTCGCCGGGGTGCTGCCCGCCGGCAAGGTCGACGCCGTCAAGCAGCTCCAGGACCAGGGCAAGACGGTGGCGATGATCGGCGACGGGGTCAACGACGCCGCCGCGCTCGCCCAGGCCGATCTCGGCCTGGCCATGGGCACCGGCACCGACGCCGCGATCCAGGCAGCCGATCTGACCCTGGTACGTGGCGACCTGCACGCCGCCGTCGATGCGATCCGGCTGTCCCGGCGCACGCTACGTACCATCCGGGGCAACCTGTTCTGGGCCTTCGCCTACAACGTCGCGGCCCTGCCGCTGGCCGCCGCCGGGTTGCTCAACCCGATGATCGCCGGCGCGGCGATGGCCCTGTCGTCGGTCTTCGTGGTCACCAACAGCCTTCGGCTGCGCCGGTTCCGCCCGGTCGCACAATCGTTCAAGACCGGTTGATCCCGGCACCGCTAGAACCACGGGCGGGGTCCGGCTCACGGCCGGGCCGTGGCGGATCAGGTTCGAGCGGGAGGACATGCCGGTGCGTGAGGTGGGATTCGTCGGGCTGGGCGTGATGGGCCAGCCGATGGCGTTGAATCTGGCTCGGGACGCAGTGCCGTTGGTGGTCTGGAACCGTACGCCGCAGCGCTGCGCCCCGGTGACAGCAGCCGGCGCCCGGATCGCGAGCGGCCCGGCCGAGGTGTTCGCCCGGTGTGAGATCGTGCTGGCGATGCTCGCCGACGAGACCGCGATCGACACCGTGGTCGGCCGTGGCACCGACCGGATCGCGGCTCTGCGGGGCAGGACGCTGGTGCAGATGGGCACGGTCGCGCCCGCGTACTCGGCCGCACTCGGCGCGGACATCGCCGCGGTCGGCGGAGCCTACGTCGAGGCGCCGGTGTCCGGGTCGCGTGGCCCGGCGGAGGCCGGCGCCCTGGTCGCCATGGTGGCTGGCGCGGCGGGCGACACCGACCGGGTACGGCCGGTGCTCACGCCGATGTGCGCCGAGGTCTTCGACTGCGGGCCGGTGCCAAGCGCGTTGGTGACCAAGCTCGCGGTCAACGTCTTCCTGATCGCCATGGTGACCGGACTGGTCGAGGCGTTCCACTTCGCCCAGGAGCACGGCATCGACGCCGCGCTGTTTCGGCGGATCCTCGACGCCGGCCCGATGGCCTCGACGGTGTCCCGTGCCAAGCTGGCCAAGCTGGTCGACGACGACTACGCGGTGCAGGCATCGATCGTGGACGTACTGAAGAACAACCGACTGGTCGTCGAGGCGGCACGGGCGCAGGGCGTCGCGTCACCGCTGCTGGACGCCTGCCATGCGCTGTACGGGGAGACGGCCGATATCGGCCACGGAGGGGCCGACATGATCGGAGTGCTGCACGCGTTGCGTACGCGTACCGCCGGCCGCTGACCACCCGCCAGGAGTCAGCCCGTACGTCCGCTTGAAGGCGCGGGTGAAGTGGGCCTGGTCGGCGAAGCCGGCCGCCACCGCCGCGTCGGCCAAGCGGTGCCCGGCCCGGATGAGCGTCCGGGCCAGGTCGAGCTGCCGGCCGGTACGGAACCGGCTCGGGCTGGTGCCGAAGGCCGCCCGGAACTGGCGCGCGATCGACCAGCGGTCCAGGCCGGCGACGGCCTCCAGCTCCTCGGCCCGATGACGCCGGGCCGGTTCCTCGGCCAGGGCCGCCCGGACCCGCCGTACGGCGTCGACGTGCACCGGGTCGTGCCGGCGATGGCGGACCGGGCCGGCGTGGGTGCGCAGCATGTCGGCGATGACCGTGGTGATCTCGACCGCCTGCAGCGGATCGAGCGGTTGGTCGATGTCGGCGAGGAACTCGGCCAGCACGCGGGGCATCCGGGCCGGCCGGATCACCGGATCGGGAACGAACGGCAGCGGCCCGCCGCCGAGGGCGTCGTGGACCAGCGCCGGATCGAGGTAGACGATGCGATATCCGAAACCCTCGGCGGTGCCGGGGACGCCGTCGTGCAGCTCGTCCGGGTGCAGCACATGCCACTGTCCGGGCAGGCAGTGGCGCTGCTCACCCCGGTAACGGAAGGTCTGCACGCCGCTGCGGGTGACCCCGATGGCGTACGTGTCATGCCGGTGCGGCGCGAACCCCACCCCGACCAGTGCCGCCGCCAGCCGCTCGATGCCTGCGGCACCGCTACCGATGCGCAGGCGATGACCGGCTGGCGGCACGGCCGCTGGCTGGGCGGCCGGTGACGGCACGGTCACTTCTTGCGGGCCTTCGCCGTCGCCCGCGCGTTCGCCTTCTCGATCGCCCGCACCAGGTCATCCTTGTTCATGCTCGCCGGATCGTCGATACCGACCTGGCGTGCGACGTCGTCCAGGTGACCCTTGCTGGCGTTGACATCGACCCCCTGGGCGGTCCGGCGGGGCTGCCTGAGCGACCGCGGTGTGCCCTGGGCGGCCTGCGGGTCGGACGGACCCTTGCCGTCCTTCGGTTGCCAGTGGTCGCCGACCTTCTCGTGGGTGTGCTTGAGCGACGCGTATGCCGCACGGTGCGACCGGGCCGGGTCGTCGTAGCTCTCCTCTGCCGACTCCAGCGTCTTCTTGTACGTCCGTACGGCCTTGTCGTCGGAGCGCGCGATCGTGCTGGGCACGTCCTTGCGCATCTGCTCGGCCTGCTTGTGCTTGTCTTCCATTTTTCCTCCTCCGAACACCGGCTCGCTGGCCGTCGGCGGAGTCCGCCGTACGGGAACACTTACCCCTGGCCCGGCGGGCTAAGCCGTCGCGGTCATCCGGCCCCGCCAGGTGGCATGCCCGTACCGCTGCCGGGTACCCGGTGTCGAAGACCCGAACTGCGGAAGGAGCCGTCATGTCGGTCATCGCCCCACCGAGTCCGGTCAAGGACAAGAACTACGACCTGATCACCGTGCTGCAGAAGTCGCTGGAGAACGCGTGGCGGATGGGCACCTACATCGAAGACGCCGAGCGCAACGGTGATCGGGAACTCGCCCAGTGGTTCCGTCGGATCCAGGAGAACGATCTCAAAGCCGGTGAACAGGGCCGGCGCATGCTCGCCGATCGACTCACCGGCGAATCCTGATCTGCGTGGGCCTGCCCGCCGGTTTCACCGCGGACCTGGGCGGGCAGGTCCGCTGGGGACGATTCGTCGGGGAGGAGAGGCATGGTCGCGTCCATGACCCGCACGGCTGTCGAGACCCAGGCGCTGGCCCGCTATCGACGGGCGGCGGACTATCTCGCCGCCGCGATGATTTTCCTGCAGGACAACGTGCTGTTGCGGGAGCCGCTGCGCCCGGAGCATCTCAAGCCGCGGCTGCTCGGGCACTGGGGAACGTGTCCCGGCATCAATCTCGTCTACGCCGGGCTGGACCGGCTGGTCCGGGCGACCGGCCACCGTACCCTGCTGGTGACCGGGCCTGGTCACGGCGCACCGGCGGTGCACGCGAACCTGTGGCTGGACGGCACCCACGGCGACCGCGACCGGGCGTTGGTCCGTGACGGTGCCGGCCTGACCGAGCTGGTCCGGCGGTTCTCCTGGCCCGGCGGCTTTCCCAGCCACCTGTCACCCGAGGTGCCGGGCGTCATCCACGAAGGCGGGGAACTCGGTTACGCCCTGGCGACGGCGGTCGGTGCCGCACTCGACGACCCGGACCTGCTGGTCGCCTGCATCGTCGGTGACGGCGAGGCGGAGACCGGCCCGACCGCCGGCTCGTGGCAGTCGACCAAGTTCCTCGACCCGGCCACCAGCGGCACGGTGCTGCCGGTGCTGCACCTCAACGGCTACAAGATCGCATCGCCGACGGTGTACGCCACGATGAGCGACACCGAGCTGATCGACTATTTCACCGGCTGCGGCTGGTCGCCGCGCATTCTCGACGTGACCGCGGTAAACGACCCGGACGCCGCGCTGGCGCAGGTGCTCGACGGCGCGTACGCCGACGCCGCCGCGCTGCGCCGGCGCTGTCAGGCCGGCGAACGCCCGGACCGGCCGAGGTGGCCGATGCTGATCGTGCGCAGCCCGAAGGGCTGGGGGGTGCCCGAGGTCGACGCGCACGACAAGCCGCTCGGCGGCACCTTCCACGCCCACCAGGTGCCGCTCGGTGACGCGGCCGACGACCCGCAGACCCTGGCGCTGCTGGACCGCTGGCTGCGCTCGTACCGGCCGGACGAACTGTTCGAAGCCGGCGGGCAGCCGTACCCCGATCTGCTGGCCGTGCCACCCGCAGGCGACCTGCGGTTGGGCTGCGTGCCGCAGGCAAACGGCGGGCAGTTGCGTCGGGATCTGCCGCTGCCGCCGCTGGCACCGGCGGCCGTCGAGGTGACCGAGCCGGGTGTCACGGCGGCGAGCGCGACCGCGACCCTGGCCGGCTGGCTGGCCGAGTTGATGCGGGCCACCGCCGACCGCCGCGACTTTCGCATCATGTGCCCGGACGAGCTGGCGTCGAACAAGCTGGACGCGGTGCTGGCCGCCACCGACCGGGGGTACGCCTGGCCGGTGACCGGGTACGCCGAGCACCTCGCGCCGCACGGGCGGGTGCTGGAGGTGCTGTCGGAGCACCTGTGCCAGGGCTGGCTGCAGGGCTACCTGCTGACCGGCCGGCACGGCCTGTTTCCCTGCTACGAGGCATTCGTGTCGATCATCGACGGGATGGTCAACCAGTACGCCAAGTTCCTCAAGATGTCCCACGAGGTGCCGTGGCGGGCGCCGGTGGCTTCGTTCAACTACCTGCTGACCAGTGACGGCTGGCGCCAGGAACACAACGGCTACAGCCACCAGGGTCCCGGCTTCATCAACAACCTGCTCACCAAGAAGGCCTCGGTCGCCCGCATCTATCTGCCGCCGGACGCCAACACCCTGCTGGCCACGATGGCCAACTGCTTCGCCTCGACGGGAGCGATCAACCTGGTGATCGCCGGCAAGCAGCCCGGTCGGCAGTGGTTCGACCTGGCCGGTGCCCAGGCACACTGCCGGGCCGGTGCCGGGGCCTTGCACTGGGCCGGCAACGACCCGGCGGCCGGCGGTGCCCCGGTCGACGACGGCGGTGGCCCGGTCGACGACGGCGGTGGCCCGGTCGACGACGGCGGTGGCCCGGTCGACGACGGCGGCGGCGAACCGCAGGTGGTGCTGGCCTGCGCCGGGACCACCCCGACCATCGAGACGGTCGCCGCCGCCTGGCTGCTCCGCCGGCACGCACCCGACCTGCGGGTACGGGTGGTGAACGTGGTCGACCTGTTCACCCTCGCCCCGCGCGAGCGGCACCCGCGGGGCATGACCGACGGCGAGTTCACCCGATTGTTCGGCCGGCACGTGCCGGTGGTCTTCGCCTTCCACGGCTACCCGTCGGCGGTGCACGAGGTGCTGCATGGGCGACCGGACCCAAACCGGTTCCACGTCCACGGATACCTGGAGGAAGGCACCACGACCACGCCGTACGACCTGCTGGTGGCCAACGCGATGAGCCGCCACGATCTGGCCGGGCACGCCGTCACCTCGGCCACCGGCTGGTCCTCGCACGGTGGTGACATCGCCGACGACCTGCGGCGGGAACGGGACCGGCTGGTCGCGTACGCCTATCGGCACGGCACCGACGCATCCGAGATCAGCGACTGGCGGTGGACGCCGTGACCACGATCCTCACCGTCAACGCCGGATCATCCAGCCTGCACCTGGTCATGGTCGATCTCGTGGTCGATCTCGTGGCCGGCGACTGGGCGGTCGGCGACCAGGGGGACGGCGATCGGGCGGACGGCGATCGGGTTGGGGCGCGGCTGGACCGCGACGACGCACCCGGTTCGACCGGCGCGGCCCGCGCGGTGCGTGACTTCGTCGCGGCCAACCCGGCACCGGATCTGGTCGGCCACCGGCTGGTGCACGGCGGTGACCGGGTCCGTCGCCCGACCGCCGTCGTCGACGACGAGACGCGCAGCGCACTCGACGCGCTGGCCGAGTTGGCGCCGCTGCACGTGCCGCCGGCGCTGGCCCTGCTCGACCAGCTGCGGGAGCTGCTGCCGGGTGTACCGCAGGTGCTCTGCCCGGACACCGCCTTCCATGACGGTTTGCCGGCGCACGCGACCACCTATCCGCTGCCGGCCGGCTGGCGGCAGCGCTGGGGGTTGCGCCGGTACGGCTTCCACGGGCTGTCGTACGCCTATGCCACCCGACGGGCGGCGGATCTGCTGGGCCGACCGGTCGACGAGTTGCACCTGGTGCTGGCCCACCTCGGCGGCGGCGCCTCGGTCTGCGCGGTCCGCCATGGACGCAGCGTGGACACCTCGATGGGATTCACCCCGCTGGACGGCATCCCGATGAGCAAACGCTCCGGTGCGGTCGACCCCGGCATGCTGCTCTGGCTGCTCGACGGTCGGCTCAGCCGCCAGGAGGTCGACGACGGGTTGAACCGCCAGGCCGGACTGCTCGGTCTGTCCGATGGCCGGTCCGGTGACACCCGAGACCTGGTCGCGGCGGCGGACGGCGACCCCTGCGCCGCGCTCGCGCTGGACGTCTACACCCACCGGGTACGCCGGGAGATCGCCGCCGCCGCGACGTCGCTACAGCGGCTGGACGCGGTCGTGTTCACCGGGGAGATCGGCTGGGACCAGCCGGAGGTGCGCGACGGAATCTGCGCCGGGCTCGGGCTGCTCGGTGTACCGCTGCCGGTCACCGGCAACCGCACCGACGACGGCCCGGTCAGCCCGGCCGGTGCGGACGTCCCGGTGCTGGTCGTGCAACCACGTGAGGAACTCCAACTCGCCCGCGACACCCTCGCCGCCGGGTCCCCGCCGACGTGACGCTCGGCCAGCAATAAGTCTCGGCGCGCTCGGACCAGCAAGGAGTGTCGGCCCCGCCAAGTACGATCCTGCCGTCGTCGACGGATCAGCCGTGCGGGAGCAGCAACCGATGGTCACCGATGAAACGCTCGCCCGCATCAACCAAGGGGTCCAGCTGCACCATCAGCAAGGCCAGCGGGCCGCCGCTCGCGACCTGTTCGCCCAGATCTGGGACGAAATCGGCGGGGAGCGCGGCGATCCGTTGCACGTCTGCGTCCTCGCGCACGCGATGGCCGATGTGCAGGACGACGTCCACCAGGAGCTGCTCTGGGACCAGCGAGCACTGGTGGCGGCCGACCTGCTCACCGACGCCCGGGTCGCGCAGGCGGGAGTGCCGCTGCCGGTGGCCGGTCTGTACCCGTCGCTGCACCTCAACCTGAGTGAGTGCCATCGCAAGCTCGGCGATCTCGGCCGGGCCCGCGAGCACCTTCACCGCGCGCAGGCGGGAATCGGCACGCTTGGCGACGACGAGTACGGGAAGCTGATCAGGGACGGTCTGGACCGGCTGGCGCGGCAGCTCGCCGCCGAGTAGCCGTGCCGGCCCGCACCGGTTGACACCCGCCGGATCGGCGATGGGCGCATGCTCAGGTGACGGTGGGCCGGCCGAAGTGGTCGGCGAAGAACCCGCCCGCCTCCTCGGCGACCTGTTCCAGGGCACCGGGCTCCTCGAACAGGTGCGTGGCGCCGGGGATGATCCGCAGCTCGGCGGCCACGCTCATGGTGTTGCGGGCCTGCTCGTTGAGGTCGAGCACCTGCTGGTCCCGTTCGCCGACGATCAGCAGGGTCGGCGCTTCGACCTCGGTCAGTGCCGGGCCGGCGAGGTCCGGGCGGCCACCCCGGGACACCACCGCTCGTACCGCCTCGGGTCGGGCGGCGGCGGCGATCAGCGCGGCGGCGGCGCCGGTGCTGGCCCCGAACAGCCCGACCGGCTGCGGCTGGGTCTCCGGCTGGGCCCGCAGCCAGTCGATCGCACCGATCAGCCGGTCGGCGAGCAGGCCGATGTCGAACCGCAACCGCCGGGTCTGCACGTCGACCAGCTCCTCGTCGGCGGTGAGCAGGTCGATCAGCAGGGTGGCCACGGGCCGCCGGTGGAGAGCGGCGGCTACCGCCTGGTTGCGCGGGCTGTGCCGGGAGCTGCCGCTGCCGTGCGCGAACAGCACCAGTCCGCTGGCGCCGGCCGGCACGGTCAGATCGCCGGTGAGGTCCACCCCAGCGGCATCGACCCGGGTCGCGGTCGTCCAGGCGGCCATGTCGATCACTCTCCATCGAAGCAGGGGTACGAGGCCAACGGTTCACGGAAGCAACGGTGTCCGAACACTCCTTCGTACCCAGCTTCCGGCAACTGATGCCGAGTCGTGCGTCCCGGCGGCGTCATCGGTTCCTGACCAGGTGCCGGTCACGGTTGACGGCCGGGTGACGCGGCGTCCGGCAGATTCGAGCCACCGGAAAGCCCCGCCCCGGCGGGTGCGACCGCCTCACCCGTGTCGCGTAGGCCGTGCAGGGAGGCTCGATGATCAGGACGATGCTCCGGATCCGCGCGCGGTCCGGATCGGAACCGGCGGTGGCCACCGCCTGGCGCGCGGCGGCCGGAAACATCGCCCGGTCCGCCGGCAACCTGCGGCGGCAGCTCCTGGCCGATGCCACCGACCCCCGGGCGTACGTCGTGGTCACCGAATGGGTCGACGAATCGGCGTTGCGCGGCTACGAGGCCGGGCCGGTCGCCGCCCGGTTCACCAAGGCGGTACGGGCGTTGTGCGAGCCGGTCGGGCCGGACGCCTACCGGATGCTGCGCGAGCTTGCTGAGCCCAGCGACCCGATCGATGTGGGAGATCTGGCCGAGATCGACGCGTCGACCATCGGCTCCGGCCCCGGCGGTGCGGAGATATTCGTCGATGTCGAGATCCGGGTGCCGGCCCACCGGCTCGTCGAATTCCAGCGCGGGTATCCCGAGGTCACCGTCCGGATGGCGCGGGTGCCGGGATACCTGTGGGAGGAGTTGCTGCGGGATCCCGGTTCGGACGTCTACCACATTTTCGCCCGGTGGCGCAGCGAAACCGAATTCTACCGATGGATAGCCGACCCGGCGCACAAGCGGAAGGAAGCCGGCCCCATCGCGCCGTTCCTGCTGCAGTTCCGGCGCCGCCTGTTCCATTCGGTGTCACCCCCGGCTACCAGGACCGAGATCACGGTGAGTCAGCCCGGGCAGGAGGCCGGCACGCAGCACAACGGTACGGACGTACTCGTCGTCGGCGCGGGACCGACCGGGTTGACGCTCGCCATCGAGTTGGCCCGGCGCGGCATCGACTGCCAGGTGATCGACAAGCTGGCCGCGCCGTCCGGCCAGGCCGACAAGGCGATCGGGGTGCATTGCCGCACGATGGAGATCTGGGAACGCCAGGGGGTCGTGCAGGAGGCGATGAACGCCGGCAGCTGGCTCACCGGACAGGCGGTCTTCGTCAACGGCACCGAAACCCACCGGATCAGCTGGGAGCTGCCGGAACTACCGTACGAACATCTTGGTCTGCCGCAGTACGAGACGGAACGCCTGCTCACCGACCGGCTGGCCGCGTTCGGCGTACGGCCGCGGCGCGGGGTCGAGCTGCTGTCCTTCACCGACAGCGGCGGCGCGGGCGGAACCGGCGCGGGCGGAACCGCCGCGAGCGACGTCACCGCCACGCTGGCGCTGCCCGGCGGAGCCGGCCAGGAGACGATCCGCGCCAAGTACCTGGTCGGCTGCGACGGCGCGCACAGCCGCGTCCGGGAACTGCTCGGGTTGACGTTCACCGGCGGGCTCGGCCGGTTCCCGCAACTGTTCATGCTCGGCGACGTCGACGTGGACTGGGACATGCCGGACGGACACCTGCTGCGGCTGATGCACACCGACGCAGCTGGACAGATGGACAACATGCTGGTCTGCGTGCCGTTGCGCGGTGAGTCACGGTACCGGATCGCCACCCTCGCCCCGGCCCGGTTCTTCGCCGCCACCGGCGGCCGGGACGCGCCGCCGGGATTCAGCGAGGAACTCGCCGAGCCGACCCTCGCCGATGTCCAGGCCGCGCTGGAGCAGTTGGCACCGCCCGGCACCCGGGCGTCGAACCTGCGCTGGTCGTCGGTGTTCCGGATCAGCCACGGCATCGTCGACCGCTACCGCGACGGCCGGGTGTTCGTGGCCGGCGACGCGGCACACCTGCACCCGCCGGCCGGTGGCCAGGGTATGAACACCGGCATCCAGGACGCCTGGAACCTGGGCTGGAAGCTGGCCCTGGCGGCGCGTGGCCGCGATGCGCCCGGTCTGCTGGACAGCTACCAGGTCGAGCGACGGCCGGCGGGTGCGGAGATCGTCGGGCGGGCGGTACGGATGGCCTTCACCGACGAACTCGATCACGCCGACCTGAAGCGGCAGTTTCTGCAGGAGATGTCGATGCTGCTGACGTACCGGGGCAGCCCGCTGGTCGGCGAGTCGCTGGCCGGCCCGGACTCGCTGGGGGCCGGTCCCGCCCCCGGCGACCGGGCACCGGACGTCGCTGGGTTGCACCGGCGGGGCGTCGGGCATCCGCTGCGGCTGCACGAGCTGATCGGCGGCACCCGGCACACCCTGCTGGTCTACGCGGACGCCTCGGCCGGCGAGGCGGAGGTGGCCGCCGTCGAGAAACTGGCCACCGACGTCCGCGAGCAGTCGGCCGGCGAGGTGGACAGCTATCTGCTGCTCAGCCCGGACGTGGCCGCGCCGCCGATGCCCAGCCCACCGGTGCTGCGCGACACCGTCGGCGAGTTCCGCACCGCGTACGACGTGTGTGGCACCGCCCTCTACCTGATCCGCCCGGACGGTCACGTCGGGTTCCGCAGCCGGCCGGTCGACGCCGAGGCCCTGCGCGCCAATCTGCACCAGGTGTTTGGAGGTACGAATTGACGACGGTACGCACCGTGCTCGCCATGCGCACCCGGCCCGGCTGCGAGCAACGGTTCGAAACGGAGTGGCTGGCGGCGGCCGAGCAGATCCGTACCCTCGACGGCTGCCTGCACCAGGACCTGGTCCGCGACGCGGACGATCCGCGCATGTACCTGATCATCAGCGACTGGGCCGACCGGGAACGGCTGGACGCCTTCGGCCGCAGCGAACAGCGCGACCAGCTCCTGCGAGTGATCCGGGAGCTGCGCGAATCCGCGCACCGGCACACCTACCACGTACTGCACACCGTGCCGGGTGAACTTGACGAGCCCGAGACGACGAAGCCGCAACGACGGAGGAGCCGAGATGACTGAGGAGCACGCCGTCGCGGCGTCGGAGCTCTACACCGACGAGTACGCGGCCGACCCGTACCCGATCTACGCCCGGATGCGGGAGGAAGCGCCGGTACGGCTGGTCCGTTCCCCCCGGTTCGACTCCTATCTGATCGCCAGGTACGACGACGCCCGGGCGGCGCTGACCGACCCGAGACTGTCCAAGGACCTGTACGGACCAGGCCAGCACTACCTGCGGATCTTCGGCCCGAACTCGGAAGGGCTGAACAAGAACATGCTGAACTCGGATCCGCCGGAGCACAGCCGGCTGCGCCGGTTGGTGTCCCAGGCGTTCGCGCCACGCCGGATGGAGGCGCTGCGGCCCCGGGTGGTGCAGGTCGTCGACGACCTGCTGGACAAGATCGTGCCGCGGGGCTCCTGCGACCTGATGCACGATTTCGCGATTCCGCTGCCGATGGTGGTGATCTGTGAGCTGCTCGGGGTGCCGCGTGCCGATCACGACCGGGTGCAGTCGTGGACGCAGGTGATCCGGACCTCCGGATCGTCACGGCGCAGCCCGGACGAGGAACGGGCCGCCGTGCAGGACGTTCAGCTCAAACTGCACGGATACCTGGCCGAATTGGTGCGGGTCAAGCGAGAACAACCCGCCGACGACATGATCAGCGCACTGATCGAGGCGTGTGACCACGACGGCAGGCTGTCCGAGCGGGAGCTGGTCTCCACCGCGTTCTTGCTGTTGTTCGCCGGGCACCAGACCACCGCCGATTTCATCGGCAACGCGATGCTGGCCCTGCTGACCAACCCCGAGCAGCTCGACCTGCTGCGGGCCCGGCCGGAGCTGCTGTCGTCAGCCATCGAGGAGCTGATCCGGTTCGACGGCCCGCTGCCGGTGGCCAGCCCTCGGATCGCCACCGAGGACGTCGAGTACGACCAGGTACGGATCCCGGCCGGTTCGGTCGTGGGCGTGGTGCTCAACTCCGCGAACCACGATCCGGCGCACTTCGCCGACCCGGACCAGCTCGACGTCACCCGCGACCGTGGCCCGCATCTGGGCTTCGGGCACGGCGTCCACTACTGCCTGGGCGTCTCACTGGCCCGGATGGAGGCGCAGATCGGCATCGGGTCGATGCTGCGCCGGCTGCCGGGTCTGCACCTTGCCGTGCCGGTCGGCGAGCTGCGCCGGTTGCCGGCCGCGTCGCCGTTTCGGGGCCTGCTCGAACTTCCACTCCGTTTCGACGACCAGCACCAGTCCTGAGGGTCGAACGACCAGCGTCGACAAGGCAGAGGAGTAGATGCCATGACCATCCCCTTCCGTACCGTGATCGTCGCCAGGATCGCCCCCGGCACCCACCAGAAGGTCGCCGACGTCTTCGACTACTACGACAACAGCACCCGGCCGCAAGATTTCGGGGTGATCGGGCGTCGCCTGCTGTCGTTGGACGATCTGTACATCCACCTGGTCGAGCGCAAGGAGGATCCAGCGGTGTCCGGGCAGACCCGCGGGCTGCCCGCCTTCCAGAAGATCACCGAAATCATCTGCCAGTACGTGACGCCGTACCAGAAGAACTGGCGGAATCCGTCCGACTCGGTCGCCAAGGAGTTCTACCGCTGGGTGCCGGCCGAAACCGTGTCCGGCGAGCCAACGGACGAGCGCCACCTGACCGTCATCGTCGGGCGGATCAAACCTGGCGCCGAGCCGAATGTCGCCCGCATCTTCGCCGACTCCGATGCCGGACCGCTGCCGGTCGAGATGCAGGTGACCGGCCGCTGGCTGTACTCGTCCGAGGACGTCTACGTGCACCTGCTGGAGCGGTCGGTGCCGCCGTCCGCCGACGACGCCCGGATCCACCAGACACCCAAGTTCGGCGACATCATGGCTGAGCTGAGCCCGTACATCGGCCCGTACGCCCCGGGCGACTGGCGGGACCACCGGGACGCGGTGGCCAGGCAGTTCTACCGCTGGCAGGCCGTCGACTGAGCCAACGGACCGGGGCGTTCAGGCGAAACCGCAGGTAGCGCGGCAAGTCGGCTGAAAAACTGGGATGGTGACGTCCCCGCATCCGTTGCGCCGATCGCGCTGGCTCCAGCCGATCCTGCCGGGCAGCCGGGTGACCAGTCTCGAACTCTTCTACGATCTGATCTTCGTCTTCGCCTTCCTGAACGTGGCAGGGCTGCTGTCGCGGGACACCAGGGCCGGCTCGTTGCTGTCCGGGGCGGTGGTGCTGGCGCTGCTCTGGTGGTGCTGGACCGGGTTCGTCGCCCTCGGCAACACGGTACGGGTAGATCATGGCCCGCTGCCGGTGATCGGAGTGGCGATCATGGCGGCCACCTTCGTGATGGCCCTGTCCATCCCGCAGGCGTTCGTGAACCAGCCCGGTGATCTGCCCGGCCCGGTCGTGTTCGGTGCGTGCTATCTGGCCGTACGACTGTTGACCCTCGCGGCCTTCTGGTCCGTACTGACCACGGCCGGGCGTTCCCGGCGGCAGTTGTGGGCGCTGGTCGCACCGGCGGTGCTGGCCAGCGCCCTGATCGCCGCTGCGGTCCTGGTTCCGCGGCTGACCACGGCACACGCCGTGGCCGAGGTCCGGGTCGGCCTGTGGATCGCCGCTCTGCTGGTCGAGTACTCGATCGGGCTGGTGCTGCCGTACGCCCGCTGGTCGGTCGTTTCCGCCGGGCACTGGAGCGAACGGCACGCGCTCATCGTGCTGATCGCGCTGGGCGAGGCGGTGATCTCGCTCGGACTGGCACCGGGCCGGTTCGACCGGCTCAGTCTGACCGGGCCGGTGGTCGTCGCGTCGGTCCTGGGGATCGTGCTGGTCGGCATGCTGTGGTGGCTGCACTTCGACACCCTCGCGCCCTCCGTCGAGCAGGCCCTGCACGGCACCCGCGACGAGGTACGGATCCCGCTGGCTCGCGACGTGTTCACCTACCTGCACCTGGCGATCGTGATCGGGGTGGTCTACACCGCCCTCGGGCTCAAACTGATCGTGGAGGTGATCGCCGAACCGGACGTGTCGGTCGCGACGAACGCCCTCGTCCCGCTCTACGGTGGCGTCGCGCTCTACCTGTTGGCCGAGGCGGGGATCGCGGCCCGGACGTTTCGCCGTCCTCGCTACTCGACCGTGCTCGCTGGTACGACGGTGGTCGGGCTCGGCTATCCGGCCGCGCTGCTGCCCCCGCCCGGTGCGTTGTTCCTGCTCGTCGGCGTCTGCGCGGTGCTCGCCGCGTTCCAGTTCGTCGCCGGTACCGGCGGGCGGCGCGAGGTACAGGCGACGCTGCACGGGCAGGAGCAGGCCGCGCAGCAAGCGGTCAGCCGGTGGCGCGCCGAGAATCTGTGACCGGCGGTCACGATTCGTTTCGCCGGCCCGCCCGGCTGGCTGCCGGCGGTCGGCTCCACGGCCAGCGGCCGTCCAGCTCGACTTCCAGCGAGAAGCTCAGGAAGGTGCGTACCGCAACGATCATCGCCAGCACGCCGACGCTCTGGAAGGTCGGCGAAATCGCCACGGTCCGGATGATGTCGCCGGCGACGAGCAACTCCAGTCCGAGCAGGATCGCCCGGCCGAGGTCCTGCCGGTACCTGCGGTAGTTCGCCCGTAGGTCCTCGTGGCGCCTGATGCCGCGCAGGTAGAGCACGCTTCCGGTGAGCACTCCGGTCAGGATGATCATGACTCCGAGGGCGTCGATCGTCGTGCCGACCAGCCGGACCGCCGTCTCGAAGTTCATCCCGGCGGCTCCCCGAACGGCGGCGGTCAGATGCACCGCCACGGTAACCAGGCCGGAGCCGTCGGGTAGCCGATATCGGGACGGATCAGCCGGCGAGGCGTACCGCTGCCTGCCGGGCGGGACTGACCGTGGCCGGCAGCCGTACGGTGAACATGGCACCCTTGCCCGGGTGTCCGGCCGCCTCGATGGTGCCCCGATGCGCGGTGACGACCTCGCGTAACAGGGCCAGCCCGAGGCCGACGCGGAGTCGGTCGGCTCCGGCACCGCGATGGAACCGGTCGAAGATGCGGTCGTCGGGGTCGAAGCCGTCGCCGGTGTCCGCGACGATCAGTTCGATGGCGTCGCCGAGCTCGCTGCGGCGTACCAGCACGTCGATGCGGCCGCCCGGCTGGGAATGCCGCAGCGCGTTGGCCAGCAGTTCGCTCACCACCCGCCGCAGCGCCGACTCGACCCCGGTCACGGACAGCGGCTCATCCGGCCGGCTCAGCGCGATGACCACGCCGCACTCGTCCGACCGGTCGCTCTCGGCGAGCACCGCGGTCTCGACGAGAGCGGCCAGATCCACCGGGTCGGCGGGCCTGGCATCGGCCGGGGCGGCCGCGAGCCGGGCGGACAACAGCAGGTCGTCGACCACCTCACCAAGCCGCCGGGTGGTGCCGACCAGCCGGTCCAGATCGGCGGTGTAATCCGGTGGCAGCGCGCCGTTGCGGGCCCGTCGGGCGAGTACCTGAGCCCGGGTGTGCACCTGGGCGATGGGCGTGCGCAGTTCGTGGCTGGCGTCGGCGATGAAGCGCCGTTGCCGGACCAGTGCCTCGGCCAGCGGCGCGACGGTGAGCCAGCCGACGACCATGCCGCTGGCCAGTGCCGCCAGCAGCCCGATCGCTTCGGTCACGGCGAGGGCCAGCAGCAGGTGTCGGCGGTCGGCGAGTTGATACCTGGCGTCGAACACGGCCTGGATGGTGTCGCCGCCGCGTGGCTGGGTCAGCACGAAGTAGACCGTGCCGTTGCGCTTGACCGTGGTCTCCTGGGCGGCCCTGGTGGCGGCGACCGTGTCCAGCGCACTACGCAGCGGGAACCCGGCGGGTGGAGGCACCGAGCCGACCTGCAGCTGGCTGCCGTGCAGCAGGAACAGCCAGGTGCATCCCGGTGGGCCGGACGGGTCGCTGCGGCTCGCCGTGTAGAGCAGCTCGCGGTGGATCTGCTCCTGCTGCCCGTGGACGAGCATGGCGTACGCGATGCCGCCGACGAGGGTGACCAGCGTGGTCACCGCCAGGCCGACCATGATGCCGACCCGCAACCGGGCCCGCGCGATGACGGTGCGCTCGGCGGCCGCCCAGGACGGCCCGGCCGGCTGCGACGTGACCGTTTGCGACGTGGCCGGCCGGGACTTGGCCGATCGGGACCTGGCCGGTCGGGCGGCGGACAGCGGCGGCATCACAACGCACCGAGCCGGTAGCCGATGCCGTGCACCGTCCGGATCACCGTCCGGCCGAGCTTACGGCGCAGGTAGTACACATAGGTGTCAACGATAGACGTGGCGGTGGCATCGTCGAAGACCTGCCGGCGTAGGCCGGCCCGGGAATGCACCATGGTCGGCTGGGTGGCGATCACCCGGAGTAGCTCGAACTCCCGCAGCGAAAGCGCGACCCGGACCCCGTCGGGCAGCACCACGTCACGCAGCCCGAGATCGAGCCAGCCGCCGCCCACCGGTACCGCCTCGGCGGCGTCCAGGGACCGCCGGCACAGGGCCCGTAGCCGGGCGGTCAGCTCGTCCAACTCGAACGGCTTGACCAGGTAGTCGTCGGCCCCCGCGTCCAACCCGGCCACCCGGTCGCCGACCGCGCCGAGCGCGGTGAGCATCAGCGCCCGGGTCGCCACCGCGCGGGAACGTAGCCGGGCCAACACGTGCAGCCCGTCGATCGCGGGCAGCACCCGGTCGATGACCATGACGTCGTACGACCGGGTCAGCCCCAGATGCAGGCCACGCTGTCCGTCCCGGGCGGCATCGACCTCGTAGCCTTCGTCGGCGAGTGTTTCTGCCAGCATGGTGGCGAGGTCGGCGTCGTCCTCGATCAGCAGCAGGCGGTGGGCGGGTGGCGGCGCCACACTTGCCGTCATCACGTGTCGAGAATCGCATACCATATCTGGCCAGGCATAGACCGAAAACGATTTCTAGGGAGTTTCTGCGGGCGCGGGGCGCGTCCCGGCCACCGTAGCCGACGGCCCCGTCCCGCCGCCATGATCGCGCTCGGCCCGCTCGAACAGGCTCAGCAGCGGCGTTGTCATCAGGGTAGTCACCAACGCGACCAGGACCAGCGCGGTGAACAGTGTGGGATTGACCACTCCGGCGGTCAATCCCACATTGAGCGCGATGAGCTGCATCAACCCGCGAGCGTTCATCAAGGCGCCGACCCGCAACGCGACACCGTTGGTCTCGCCCCGCAGCCGCGCCGCCAGCCAGCACGAGCCGAACTTGCCGAGGACCGCGACCACCACGCAGGCCAGGGCGAACATCAGCACCGACGGTCGGGCGAGCAGACCGAACTCGGTGTGCAGGCCCGAGTAGGTGAAGAACAGTGGCAGGAAGACGGTCTGGCAGACCGGAACCAGCGTCTCCACGACCCGATCGGTACGGGGATCGTGCGGCATCACCGCGCCGACCGCGAAGGCGCCGAACACCGCGTACAGCCCGATCTCGTCGGTGTACCAGGCCACCGCGAACAGCAACGCCACGATGGCCAACAGCCGGGACTGGTCACCTAGCCGGCCATCGCGGATCAGCGCCGCCGCGGCCCGGGCACCGACCAGCCACAACAGCAGCCCGAACAGGACGGCCCCGCCGATGGTGACCAGGGCCGGACCGGGCCGGCCGGTGGCCGCGGCGAGCACGACGGCGAGCAACACCCAGGCCACCACGTCGTCGATCGCGCCGCTGGCCAGCGCGAGCGAGCCGTGCCGGGTGCCCGCCTGCCCGCGTTCGGTGATGATCCGGGCGAGCATCGGGAACGCGGTGATGGCCAGGGTGACGCCGACGAACGCCGCCGACACGGCCAACGGGACGCCGGGGGCCAGAATCGGGACGTGCGCCGCGGTGGCGAACACCAGCAGCGCACCGAGGCCCAGCGGGGCCAGCACTCCGGCGAGCGAGACCGCTCCGGCGGTGCCGAACAGGTTCGGCACGCGGTGGGTGGTGAACGCGTATCCGGCCTGGAACATGAAGATGACCAGGCCGACCTGCCCCACCACGTACAGCACCGGGTACAGCTGTTCCGGAAACAGCACATCCTGGGCGGCCGGGGCGAACAGCCCGAACAGCGACGGTCCGAGTAGGACACCGGCGAGCATCTCGCTCACCACCGCCGGCTGGCCGACCTTGCCGAGCAGCCAGGCGACCGCCCGGCAGCAGAGCAGGATGACCGCCACGGCGAGGAAGAACCGCGGTGCCAGATCGACCGGACTCATTGGCCCTCCACCAGGGGTCGACCGCGCGGATCAACGCCCGGTCTGTTCGAAGTAGCTCGCGCACAGCCGCTGGCGGCGTGCGTCGATCACCATCACGCTGCCGAGCACCAGCTGGACGACGCTGCGCCGGACGTCGGCCCAGCGGTCGGCGGTGCGCATCAGCCACAGCCGGACCGGCCCTGGCCGCCGGGCTCCGGCTGGTACGAGCAAGCACGGGCCCCGGCTCGGCAACGACCGGTCGTGGCGGACCGAGGAGACCAACGCGTACCGGCGCAGCACCTCATGGGTCACCGCCCGCATCATCACCGGTGCGACGCCGCGCGCCGGGCAGGCGCGGTTCGCGGTGACGCCGAACGGGACGAAGTGTGCTTCGCGCCGGGGCAGCTCCAGCCAGCGGTCCGGATCGAACTCGCCGTCGGCGGCCGGACCGGTGCGCTGGTAGGCGAGGTAGTTGAACAGCAGCACGGAGCCGGCCGGCAGCGTGGTCGTGGCGTCCACCTCGATCGGCGCGGAGGTGATCCGGTGCGCCACCCCGAACAGCGGATGCACCCGCAGCGTCTCGTCGATCACCCGATCCAGCATCCGGTCGGCCTGCTCGGCCGGGCCGGCGAGCGCCTCGCGCAGCGCCTGCTGGGTCGGCCGATGCTGAGCGATCGCCAGCAACAGGTGCGCCATCGCCTCGGACATCTGCACGACCGCGGTGTTGAAGAACGCCCCCTGCAGGTACCAGGCCGTCTCCTCGGCGGTGAACGGCGCCGGCAGTACCACCGGCGCGGTACCCGCGTCGATGCGCCCGCGCAGGTACCGGGTCAGCCGCGCCCGCCGGTCCAGATGCCGCAGACCGCAGCACTTGAGCGCGGTGACCACGTCGTCGGCGTTCGCGACGATCAACGCCCGGGCGTCCGGCGGGCACGCCTCGCCGAAGACCAACTCGTAGTAGACCTCTGCCCAGACCGGCATCATCACGTCGCGCAACCGGACCCGGGCGACCCCCTCGGCCGGCAGCCGGTCCAGCATCCGGCCGGTGGCCGAGGCCGCCAGCTCGGCAGACCGTTGGTGCGGCACGGCCAGCACCTGCCGGGTGGTACGGGCCACGGTGCGGTAGCGCTCACCCGGCTCCAGATGCTCCTGATGCATCTGCGGCCCCGGCGACAGCCAGTACCAGAACAGGTCGGACAGCCCGGCTCCCCGGCTGCGTCCGTCCGCCGCCGGATCGGCGTACACCCGCTCGAAGTGCTCCGCCCCGACCAGCGGCCCGGGCACCGCGATGCCCTCGGTGCCGTTCACCCGGGCGAAGACCCACTGCCGCAACCCGATGACCGCTGGCGGCAACCACCGCGGCAGGGTCCACACCACGACGAGCAGGACCACGGCTATCAGCACGGCGAGCGGCATTTGTACGGCGGGCGGCGTCATCGGCGTACCACCGGTCGGATCAGATCCGGGGTGAGCTCGGCCGGGCTGCCGGCCCCGGCCAGCGCCATCGCCCGGTCCAGGTCGGCGCGCAGCAGCTCCAGCACCTGCCGTACGCCCGCCTCGCCGGCGGCGGCCAGCCCCCACACCACGGGACGGCCGACGCCGACGGCGACCGCCCCGAGCGCCAGCGCGGTGAGCGCGTCGGTGCCCCGGCGTATCCCGCCGTCCAGCAGTACCGGGAGCTGCCCGCCGACGGCGTCGACCACGGCGCCCAGCGCGTCGATGCTGGCTGGCACGCCGTCGAGTTGCCGGCCGCCGTGGTTGGACACCAGCACCGCGTCGGCGCCGTGGCGCGCGGCCAGCGCGGCATCGGCCGGATGCAGGATGCCCTTGAGCACGATGGGCAGCCGGGTGATCTGGCGCAGCCACTCGATCCGTGACCAGTCCAGTCCGGCATCCATCACGATCGACCGGATTCCGCCGGTCTCCGGATCGCGCATGTTCTCGCAGCACAACCCGTCCGGCAGGTCGAGGAAGCCGTGCCGCAGGTCGCGCTCCCGCCGGCCGAACACCGGCGAGTCGACGGTGACCACCAACGCGCCACAGCCGGCGGCCTCCGCCCGCCGGACGACCGACTCGGTGAACGCCAGGTCCGGCTGCGGGTAGAGCTGGAACCACAGCCGGGGTGGCCGGTCCGCCTCGGCGGCGGCCGCCGCGATCGTCTCGATCGCGGTGGTGGCCGCCATGCTGACCACCATGATCGTGTCGGCGGCGGCGGTCGCCCGGGCGCAGCCCGCCTCGCCGTCGGGGTGAGCGAGTCGGTGGAACGCGGTCGGTGACACCAGCACCGGCATCGAGATGGTTTCGCCGAACAGCTTCGTGCGCAGGTCGCGGGTGCCGACGCCGCGTAGCACCCGGGGCAGGATCCGGTAGGCGTCGAAGGCGGCCTCGTTGTCGCGCAGGGTCCGCTCGTCGCCGGCCCCGCCGGCAAAGTAGCTGTCGAGCACCGGGTCGAGCCGACGGCGGGCCACCTCCCGCAGGTCGGCCACGTTCACCGAGGTCGGGCTGGTCATTTGTCCGCGGTGGCGAGGCAGCGTTCGAGGAAGGCCACCAACGGCGCCCGGTGCACGTCCGGGCGGTCCCACTGGTTTTCCAGGTTCTCGGCCAGATGGTGGACCGCGGCGACCGCGCCGTCGCGGTGCAGGCGCACCACCGGATGCAGGTACGCCGCGTCGTGCGCCTCGCCGACCGAGTCCTGCGCGATCCGGCCGACCGACACGTCGAACGGGTCCACCTGGTCGTGCTCGGGGCCGTACTCCAGGGTGATCGCGAACGCGTGCGTCGGTTCGTGGTCGGGAGCGGACAGTCCGGTACGCACGAGGTAGTCGACCGGCACCTCCTCGTGGTAGCGGGCGTCCGGTCCGGCCACCGTCAGCACGTCGGCGAGCACCCCGAACAGCTGCCACAGCGCCGAGGTGCGGTTGACCCTGGCGATGATGGCGTCGGCCATCGCCGCCGGTTCGGCGTCGATCTTCTCGGCCGGCCAGGCCTCACCGGCGTAGCGGCGTTGCAGGATCCGGTGCAGCGCGCGGACCCCGTACCGGAAGCCGTGGATGAAGCCGCTGGTCGACTTCTTGAAGTCGCGCTGCTGGTTGAGCGTGCCGGCGAAGAACAGGTCCGGCACGTTCACCGACTCCCATTCCGGCGTCTGGGCCGGGAACCGATCGTTGATCGCCAGCTCCGGGCGGACGTCCTCGGCGAAGATCGACGGGTCGAACCGGAAGCCGGTGCAGACCAGGACCCGGTCGTAACGCAACTCCTTGACGACCTCGTTGGCCCGGCTGAAGCTGAAGGTCACCCGGTAGCCGTCCGCGTCGCGGACGATGCCGCGCACCTCACCGTCGAGGATCGCGTTGGCCGACTTCAGCTGGTAGGTGTCGAGGAAGTTGTTGTTCACCGCGCGCAGGTGGCCGACGTAGTGGGTGCGCCAGGCCATCCGGATCGAGCCGGGGCCGGCCACGTGGATCAGCGAGGTGGTCTCCAGCAGGTTCTCCGCCGTCTCGAACGCCGAGTTGCCCTTGCCGAGGATCAGTACCCGCTGGTCGAGGAAGTCCCGTGGATCGACCGGCATGTCGCCGTACCCTTCGGCGAGTTCGATGCCGGGCACCGACGGGACGTGCGGCTGGGACACTCCGGTCGCCACCACCACGCAGCGTGCGTGGTGGACGGTGCCCGACCCGTCGGTGACGGCGAACCCGCCGGCCGCCTCGCGGGCGACCCGGACCACCGGGCACTCGTAGCGAACCTGTACGCCGGTCGCGGCGGCGAAATCGGCCAGGTAGCGCACCATCAGGTCGGCCGACGGGAAGTACCGCTCGGTGTAGCGGGTGAACAGCAGCTCCGGGTCGTCGCTGAGCAGCGAGTTCCAGTCCAGCCGCAGGTTCAGTTCCGGGTCGGTCGATCCGGTGTGCGGCTTGTTGATCGAGATCAACTGGCGGTGTCGCGGATAGTGCTCGAAGAAGGCACCTGGCCCGCTGGCGGCTTCGAGCACCAGGTAGGACGGTTGTCCGGACCGCTCGAAGAGCGACGCGAGCTGTAGCCCGGCCGGGCCCGCCCCGATGATCAGATAGTCGAGCATCGCTGAAGTCACCACCTGACGCTATGAAGGACAAATCACAACAAATTCAGCTCTTTACGACCTGCCCGGACCCGACCTGCCCGGACCCGGCCGGTTCGCTCGCGTCGGCGGTGCCGCCCGGGCCGGCGGCGTCGTCGACCTGGTCGAGCAGGTCGGCGGCCCGTCGTACGTCCCGATCGAGCGGGCGATCGGGATCGATCGCCGGTACCACCTCGACCAGTTGGTCGAACAGTCGCGCGCACCCCGGCGCGGTTGGCCGGCGCGCACCCACGTGCACCGCCTGGCGCAGTCCGACCGCCAGTGAACCGCAGAGCAGCCGCAGCAGCCGTGCCTGATCCACCGCGCGCAACGCGGCCTGCGTGCCGAACGGCACCACATCCTGGTTGTGCAGGTTGGTGGGCAGGCTCTGCGAACTGACCGGGGCGACCTCCCGGCGGATCTGCGCGATCAGCGCGGTCGCTGCCAACTGCGCGCCCTGCAGCCCGTGCTGCTGGCCGGGGCCGGCGGCGAGCATCGGCGGCAGGCCGCCGTTGCGGTTCGGGTCGACCAGCAGATCCAGTTGCCGCTCGACCAGGTTGCCGACCTGAGCGGCGACCATCGACAGCAGATCGGCGGCGAACGCCGCAGGCTGACCGAAGAAGTTCCCGCCGTGCAGCACCAGGTCGTCATCCGGGAAGAAGAGCGGATTGTCGCTCACCCCACCCAGGTCCGCCGCCACGACCTCGTCGGCGTAACGCAGCGCACCCTCCGCCGCGCCGAGCAACTGCGGGCCGCACCGGATGCTGTACGCCTCCTGCAGCGGCCGGGTGCCCGACGGCTGTGCCCCGGCCAGCAGCCCGCGCATCCGGGCGGCCACGTCGACGGCGCCCGGATGGCCGTACGCGGCGAGTAGCCGCGGGTGCAGGAACTGTCGCGTGTCGCAGCCGAGCACGTCGGCGAGCAGGCAGGCCAGCCGCTGCGCGGACCGGTGCGCGACGCGGATCGCGTGCAGCGCGGTCGCGGCGGCGGCGGTGGTCACCGACGTGCCGTTCACCAGCGCCAGCGCGTCCCGCCCGTCGAGTGTCAACGGCGTCAACCCGGCCCGGCGCAGCGCCTCGCCGGCCGACAGCCGCTCACCGTCCAGATAGGCCCAGCCCTGACCGCGCAACGACCCGGTGGCGTAGGCCAGCGGAATCAGGTCACCGCTGGCACCGACCGACCCGAACCGGGGAATCGCCGGAGCGAACGTGGTCGCGAGCATGGCGACCAGCGCGTCGACCACGTGCGGTGAGACGCCCGAAGCGCCCTGGGCCAGCGACCACACCCGGATCAACATCGCGGCCCGGGCCACCGCCGGTTCGATGTCCGGACCCTGTCCGGCACCGAGATGGGCCAGCGTGTTGTCGGCCTGGTCGGCCTCGTTGTCGCGGCCGGCGAAGCCGACCAGCGCGCCGAAGCCGGTGGTGGCACCGTAGACGGTCCGGTCGCCACCGAGCACCGTCCGTAAATACGAACGGCAACCCTGCACCCGGCCACGTACCGCCGCAGTGACCTCGATGTTCACTGCGCCAGCCACGCGCCGTAGGTCGGCCGGGTGCAGGGGGCTTGTCAGATCGATGACATCGATCTCAGTCGCCGTACGGCTGGTCACCTGGCCGACCGTAGCCACGGAATCTCAGAACGCTCTCAGGGCGGATCGAGGGTCGATTGAATCTGAGTAATCTCTGAATCCGTGTCGCTAGCGTCGCGCGTATGGCACACGACTATCTGATCATCGGTGCCGGGCCCGCGGGACTTCAGCTCGCCGCCCTGATGCACCGCGACGGCCACGACTACGCGGTCCTCGAGGCCGGCGCCGGGCCTGGCACGTTCTTCACCACCTATCCCAGGCACCGGCAGCTCATCTCTATCAACAAGGTCCACACCGGATTCGACGACGCCGAGATGCGGCTGCGGATGGACTGGAACTCGTTGCTCAGCGACGACCCGGAGCTGCTGTTCACCCGCTACAGCAAGCGGTACTTCCCGCCCGCCGACGACCTGGTGCGCTACCTCGCCGACTTCGCCGCGGCCAGTGGCGTACGGGTCGAGTACCAGACCCGGGTGGTCCGGGTGAGCCGCAACGCCGACGGTTTCGCGGTGCTCGACGACAGCGGCCGGACCTGGCACGCCCGCCGGCTGGTCGTCGCCACCGGGGTGTCGCAACTGTACGTCCCGCCGATCCCCGGCATCGAGACGGCCGAACGCTACGACACCGTCAGCGTCGATCCGGACGACTTCACCGACCAGCGAGTCATGATCATCGGAAAGGGCAACTCCGGCTTCGAAACCGCCGACGCCCTGATGGAGACCGCCGCGGTCATCCACGTCGCCGGGCCGCGTTCGGTCCGGTTCGCCTGGCAGTCGCACTACGTCGGACACCTGCGGGCGGTCAACAACAACTTCCTCGACACGTACCAGTTGAAGTCGCAGAACGCGGTGCTGGACGGCACGATCGAAAGCATCATCCGCGGCGACGACGGCCGCTACCTGGTGCGGTTCCGCTACGCCCGCACGGTGGAGGCGATCCGGGAGATCGAGTACGACCGGGTGATCGCGTGCACCGGATTCCGCTTCGACGCCAGCATCTTCGACGACACCTGCCGACCCCAGTTGGTCATCAACGACCGCTTCCCCGAGCAGACCCCGGCGTTCGAATCGACCACCGTGCCCGATCTGTACTTCGCCGGCACGCTCAGCCAGCAACGCGACTTCAAGAAGTCGACCAGCGGCTTCATCCACGGCTTCCGCTACGGCATACGGGCGCTGCACCGCATTCTCGGTGCCCGCTACCACGGCACCGGCTGGCCCACCACCAGGCTGGACGCCACCCCCGAGGCGATCACCGACGCGCTGATCGCCCGGATCAACCGCTCCTCGGCGTTGTGGCAACAGTTCGGTGTGCTCGCCGACGTGGTCACCATCGGAGCGGACGGGTTCGCGTACTACCACGAGGAAGTCCCGCTGGCGTACCTGACCGACGGCGGGCTCGGCGCCAGCCTGCCGGCCTTCGCCGCGACTCTGGAGTACGGGGCGGACCACGATGCGGTGGACCCGTTCGACGTGTCCGTGCCCCGGGTCGCGGAGAACGACGCGTCGGCCGCGCACGACGCCACCTACCTGCATCCGGTGGTGCGCTTCCACCTCGGTGGTCAGGTGCGCTCGGCGCATCACCTCGCCGAGAACCTGGAGAACGAGTGGGACCTGGCGACCGTGCACCAGCAGCCGCTGGCCGTGTTCGTCAAGGAGTGCCTCAACGATGCCGGCAACTGAGCCGGCTGGTCTGCAACCGTTCGGTCCCTCGCCGGTACACCCGCAGCCGATTCTGGACCTGCTGGCCACCAGCGGGGACCGACCGGTGTTCGAGCACGGCCCGCGCGGCGTCACCGGTGCCGAGCTGCTCGATGCCATCGGCCGGATCAGCACCGGACTGCGTGCCGCAGGGATCGGGCCGGGTGACGGCGTGGCGATGGCGCTCGGGGTGTCGCCGGAGGCGTTCGCCGCGATGATCGCCGCCCAGGTGGTTGGTGCCCGGGTCGCCGGTGTGCGGCCGGGGCTGACCCCGGCCCAGTTGCGCCATGTCCTCACCGGCGGCGCCACGGTGCCTGCCAACGCCGCGGTGGTGGTCGATCCGGCCACGGCCACCCCGGGGCTTCGGGCCGCCGCCGACGGCCTCGACCTGCTCGCCGTCGGCCCGGTCGGCGGGGCCGTCGACCTGCTCACGAAGCCGGCGTCGGCATCGGCGCTGGCCTGTGCCGGCAATCCGGGCGACGGCGGGCGGATCATCTACACCAGCGGCAGCACGGGCGATCCGAAGGGCTGTGTCCAGACGTACGCCGCACTCGGCGCGGCCTGGGCGGCGTGCCCCGACCAGTGGCCCCCGGCCGTGCGCGACCTGGCCGCCAACCTGGCGCGCTATCTGGTCTTCGGATCGCTCAGTAGCCAGGTGATGATCGAGTACGCCGTGCTCACTCTGGCCGCCGGCGGGACCGCCGTGGTGGCAGAGCCGACCGGAGGGCCCGAGCCGTTCCTACCGCATGCGATCGCCAGACTGGGCGCGACGGCCAGCGTCATCACCGTGCCACGGCTGCACCAGTTGGTCGCCGGCCAGCGTACCGATCCGGTCGATCTGAGCTCGTTGCGTGCTCTGCTGGTTTCCGGTTCGCCGCTGGAGCCGAACCGGTTGACGGAGGCGCTGGACGTGCTGGGGCCGATCGTCTACCACGGCTACGGCCAGACCGAGACCGGCATGATCGCCATGCTGACACCGGCTGAGATGGTCGCCGTGCCGGTCAGGCGGGCCAGCGTAGGTCGACCGCCGGCGGCGGTAGAGGTGCAGGTCAGAGACAGCGACGGGAGGTCGGTACCGGCCGGCGGGCAGGGCGAACTGTTCGTCCGCACTCCAGCACAGGCCAGCGGCTACTGGGGGGATCCGACCGAGACCGCCGGGGTGTTCATCGACGGCTGGGTACGTACCCGTGATCTTGCTCGGATCGACACCGATGGCTATCTGTATCTGCTGGGGCGTACCAGAGACGTGATAATCGTCGATGCCAACATCCAGTATGCGGGCCCGATCGAGCGGGCCCTCGCCAGCCATCCGGCAGTGGCCGAGGCGTATGTCGTCGGTGCGCCCGACGAGCGTAGTGGGGAAGCGGTGCATGCGTTCGTCGTGCCGGCCACCGGGCAGCGACCCGACCCGGCGGACCTGAGCGAGCTGGTCGCCGGTCGGCTCGGGGAGGCCAGCCGTCCACGCACGATCACCTTCATCGACGTGGCGCCGGTCGCACCCAGCGGAAAGCCCGACAAACGACGTCTGCGGGCCTGACGAGCCCGGCCTGCGCCGAGGTGCGGCCAGTGCTGCCGCACCTCGGCGCGGGCCTCGTGTCACCAGTCCTGCTGCCGACCAGTGGGTTACGGGCTGGTGCAGGTCACCGGGGCCGGTATCGCGTTGGTGCTGTTGTTCCAGCTGCCGAGGAAGCCGAACGTGGTGGTCCCGGTGGCCGGCAGTGATCCGTTGTAGGACAGGTTCCGGACCGTCACGTTGGCGCCGTTCGTGGTCGCGGTGCCGTTCCAGATCTGGGTGATCGCCTGGCCGTTGGTGAACGCCCATTGGACGGACCAGCCGTTGACCGGGGCGTTGCCGGCCCGCACCGTCACCTCGCCCTGGAAGCCGCCCGGCCACTGCGACACGATCCGGTAGCTGGCGCTACACGCTGTGGTCGGTGGTGGCGTGGTCGGTGGTGCTGTGGTCGGTGGTGGCGTGGTGGGCGGTGCTGTGGTCGGTGGTGCTGTGGTCGGTGGTGCTGTGGTCGGTGGTGCTGTGGTCGGTGGGGCGGTGGTCGGTGGTGGCGTCGTCTGACCCGGTGGCAGCCGGAACGAGTAGAAGCTCGTGCTCGACGTACCGCCGCGCGAGTAGCCGTTGCCCCAGTAGAGCCGGCCGTCGACGATCGCCGGACCGGCGTTGGACGAACCAGCGCCCTGGTACTCCCACAGCACCTGGCCGTTGTCGGCGTTCAGCGCGTACATCCAGTTGTTCATCGAGCCGACGTACACCACGCCGTTGGCGTAGGTCACCGGGCCGATCGACCGGGCACCGCGAGGCTCGGGCACCTGCCACAGGGTCCGTCCGGTGGCGACGTCCAGGGCGCCGAACGAGCTGTAGTCGATCGTCCGGCCGTCGGGCAGCTGATGTGCGATGTTGCCGGCGTTGCTGGAGGTGAAGAAGACCCGCTGGCCGTCGGTGGCGGTGCCCCACTGGATACCGCCCTGGGTCGAACCGGGCCCGACCGAGGCGCTCCAGATGATCGCACCGGTGGCCGCGTCCAGCATCCAGAACTCGCCGCTCTTCTGGCCCGCGCCGACCGCACGGCGGGTGGTGCCGTCCGGCTGCGGGATGTCGTAGAGGTGGGTGCCGTCGCCGGTGTCGTGGTCCGGTCCGGGGTTGGGACAGTTGTTCGGCGGGTAGCCGGGCAGGCAGCCGAAGTTCCACTCGTCGAAGCGGGCGGGTCCGGTGTTCCACTTGATCGCACCGGTGGTCAGATCCATCGCGACGATGGAGTCCTTGGCATTCCACTCGGGCAGGCACTGCTGTGGGGTGCCCCCACTGTCCTGGCAGTCCCGGGCGCTCTGCGGGACCGAGTAGTTCTGTCCCGTACCGACGAAGATGGTGTTGCTGGCCAGGTCGATGCTCGGCGTGGTCCCCCAGACAGAGGCGCCGCTGAAGATGTCACCGCCCGGTCCCTGGTCCGGCAGAGTGTGCGACTTCCACAGCTGTGTGCCAGTGGCCGCGTCGATGGCCACCAGGTTGCCGCGGAACGTGCAGCAGTCGTACGAAGGGTCTGTCGCCAGTGAGAACTCGTCGGACGAGACACCCTGGTACAGCACACCGTCGTGGTAGACGGCCCCGCCGGTCAGCACTGCGCGTGGGTGCGGGTCGGCAGCGATGTTCCAGCGCAGGTTCCCGTTCGTCGTGTTGATGGCGAGTAGCCGGGCGCCGGTCTGGGTGCCGATGTAGACGGTGTCGTCGACCACGACCGGGCTGGTACGGGACACCACGGTGCCGGTGGCACCGACGTACGACGCGACCGATCGTGACCAGACCACCGCGCCGGTCGCCGTGTCGACCTTGTGGAAGTAGCCGCCCCAGTCCGGGAAGTAGGCGGCACCGCCCGCCACGGCCGGCGTCGCGGAGACGTCGCCCCGGGTGGTGTAACGCCAGCCGAGTTGCAGGTCTCCCACGGTGGTCGGGCTGAGTGCTGTTTCAGCCGGATTTGAGCGGGTGTTGGTGATGTTCTGCCCACCCATTGTCCACTCTGCGTCATCGGCCGCGCCTGCCGGTGTCGAGGTGAGGACCGCGGCGGCGACCGCCGCGCATAATGCGGCGGCCGTTAGGGTGGCCGCTGTGCGTCGTCGGGTTACGGATGTCACGCCGCCTCCTGACCTAGTCCATCGATTGATCTGAATATAGCTTGCGATGGATCTGAGGGATATGGAAACGTTTCGTAAACACCGGTTGGTCAGAACGTAGCGCAGTGCTGCGAACGGCGCAGCGTCGGCGGGTGCCGTCCCGTCGCGCGAGTCGCTGACGCTGTGTGTGTTCTGCGTCACATCGGAGTGTCGGCTGGTGGCCGTCACCCGGCAGTCTTGGCCGCTGGGGGGCCTGATTAGGCGTGGGTAGACAAGGTCATTTAGATGTTTCCCACAACTGAGGCTGCGTAGCGTGCGCTGTCAGCGACATGGCGCTGCCGGCTGCTAAGCGGAAGGCTGGACGGAGCCGTTGCCTTGTGCCGCGGCGGGCAGATGTTGGTCTACAGGAAGGCTCGGTCTGGTGTTCAGTCGTGTCGTCATCGTCAACCGCGGTGAGGCCGCGATGCGGCTCATCCACGCCGTCCGTGAGCTGGCAGCCGAGACCGGGACCCGGATCGAGACCGTCGCGCTGCACACCGACGTCGATCGTGCCGCCACCTTCGTGCGGGAGGCGGACATCGCCTACGACCTCGGCCCGGCCTCGGCCCGCCCGTACCTCAATCTCAAGGTTCTGGAGCAGGCGCTGGTGGAGACCGGGGCCGACGCGGCGTGGGTCGGCTGGGGCTTCGTCGCCGAGGACCCGGCGTTCGCGGAGCTGTGTGAGCGGGTCGGGGTCACCTTCGTCGGGCCGAGTCCGGACGCGATGCGCAAGCTCGGCGACAAGATCGGGGCGAAGCTGATCGCCGAGGAGGTCGGCGTGCCGGTCGCGCCGTGGAGCCGCGGCGCGGTGGAGACCCTGGAAGCCGCGGTCGCGGCGGCCGGTGAGATCGGCTACCCGTTGATGCTGAAGGCGACCGCCGGCGGTGGCGGTCGCGGCATCCGGGTCATCACCGACGAGGCCGAACTCGTCGACGCCTACGAACGCACCAGCCAGGAAGCCGCGCGGGCGTTCGGCAGCGGCACCGTGTTCCTGGAACGGCTGGTCACCGGCGCACGGCACGTCGAGGTCCAGGTGATCGCCGACGGCGAAGGCACCGCCTGGGCGCTCGGCGTCCGCGACTGCTCGGTGCAGCGGCGCAACCAGAAGGTGATCGAGGAATCGGCGTCGCCGGTGCTGAGCCCCGCGCAGACGGCGCAGCTCAAGACGTCGGCGGAACGGCTGGCCATCGCGGTCGGCTACCGGGGGGCGGCGACCGTCGAGTTCCTCTACCACCCCGGTGACCAGATGTTCGCGTTCCTCGAGGTCAACACCCGGCTGCAGGTCGAGCACCCGATCACCGAGCTGACCACAGGGTTCGACCTGGTCAAGGCACAGTTGTACGTGGCCGGCGGTGGCCGCCTCGAAGGCACTCCGCCGGTCGAACGCGGGCACGCCGTCGAGGCCCGGCTCAACGCCGAGGATCCCGACCGTGACTTCGCCCCGTCCCCGGGGCGGATCGCCCGGCTGGACCTGCCCGCCGGACCGGGCATCCGGGTGGATACCGGGGTCAGTGAGGGCGACACGATCCCCGCCGACTTCGACTCGATGATCGCCAAGGTCATCGCGTACGGCCGCGACCGCGACGAGGCGCTCGGCCGGCTGCGCCGGGCGATGGCCGAGACCAGGGTGATCATCGAAGGTGGCGCGACGAACAAGAGCTTCGTGCTCGACCTGCTCGACCAGCCGGAGGTGATCGACGCCAGCGCGGACACCGGCTGGATCGACCGGGTGCGCGGTGCGGGCCGACTCGTCTCGCACCGGCACTCCGCCGTCGCGCTGGCCGCCGCCGCCATCGAGACGTATGAGGAGGAGGAACGCGTCGAGCGGCAGCGGCTGCTGTCGACGGCCTCCGGCGGTCGCCCGCAGGTACGTCATGCCAGCGGACGGCCGTTGGACCTCAAATTGCGTGGCGCGAGCTACCGGGTGCGGGTGGCGCGGGTCGGGGCGCACCGGTTCCGGGTCGGCATCGAGGTGGCCGGGCAGGTCGCCTCGGCGGACGTCGTGCTCGACCGGTTCGACCGGCACACCGGGCAGATCCTTGTCAACGGCAGCCGGTACGGCCTGCTCACCGGCACGTACGGGCCGGTTCACCTGGCCGAAGTGGATGGTGTGACGCACCGGATCAGCCGGGACGAGGGCGGCGTGGTGCGCTCTCCCGCGCCCGCGCTGGTCGTCGCGACGCCGCTACAGGTCGGCGCCGAGGTCGAGGCGGGTGCTCCGGTGCTGGTGCTGGAGAGCATGAAGATGGAGACGGTGCTACGGGCGCCGTTCAAGGCACGGTTGAGGGAATGCGCCGTGTCGGTGGGCAGTCAGGTGGAAACGGGTGCCCCACTGCTGCGGCTGGAGCCGATCGTCGATGACGGCGCCGAGGCGGCGGAGGACTCGACCACCGCCACGGTCGAGCTGGATCTGCCGGCCGCACCCACCGAGGTTCCGGTCTGGGAGCGGATCCGGCGTGGTCAGGAGGACCTGCGCAGCCTGCTGCTGGGCTACGACGTCGACCCGCACGACGAGCGTCGCGTACTCGACGAATACCTGGCCGTCCGAGGAAAGACCGTCGAGTACAGCGACCGCCCGCTCACCGGTGAACTCGAACTCGTCGGCGCGTTCGCCGATCTGGCGGAGCTGAGCCGCAACCGGCCCGCTGGCGAGGACGGCGGCGGTGACGGACATGTGCACAGCGCCCGCGAGCACCTGCACACCTATCTGCAGAGCCTCGACGTCGAGCGGGCCGGGCTGCCCGAGGTGTTCCAGGCGAAGCTCGCCAAGGCGCTCGGGCACTACGGGGTCACCGAGCTGGAGCGCACCCCCGAGCTCGAAGCTGCGGTGTTCCGGATCTTCCTGGCCCTGCAGCGGGCGGCGTCCGACGCGATGGTCGTCACCGCACTGCTGCGGGCTTGGTTGCGCGAACCGCCACCGGACGAGGCGCTGCGCGAAAGCGTCGGCCTGGCGCTGGAACGGCTGGTGGCGGCGACGCAGGTCCGTTTCCCGGTGGTGTCCGACCTGGCGCGCGGCCTGGTCTTCGCCTGGTTCGCCCAACCGCTGCTGCGCCGCAACCGCGCCCGGGTCTACGCCAATGTCCGCCGGCACCTGCGCTACCTGGACGCGGACCCGGCGGCGGCCGACCGCGCCGACCGCATCGCCGATATGGTGCGCAGCACCGAACCCCTGGTCCGGCTGCTGGGCCAGCGGCTCGTCCGCGGCGCCACCGACAACTCGGTGATGCTGGAGGTGCTGACCCGGCGCTACTACGGCAACAAGGGCCTCACCGGTGTGCGTACCAGTGATGTCGCGGGCTGCCGGTTCGTGGTCGCCGACCGTGCCGGCTCCCGGCTGGTGGCCGCCGCGGTGGGGTTCGCCGCGTTGCGCGACGCGTTGCGCGGGCTCGGTGAGCTGGCCGGCGGCCAGGAGGCCATCGACGCGGACGTCTACCTGTCCTGGGAGCGCCAGCCCGAGGACTTCGACGCGATGGCGACCGCGTTGCAGGAGGTCATCGCCGCCCACCCGCTGCCGGGCCAGGTGCGCCGGCTCACCACGACCGTCGCGGGCAGTGGTGGCGCCGTGATGCACCACCACTTCACGTTCCGTCCGTCGGCCACCGGGATGGTCGAGGACCGGCTGATCCGTGGCCTGCACCCGTACATCGCGCACCGGTTGCAGATGGAGCGGCTGCGCAAGTTCGATCTGACCCGACTGCCCTCGTTGGACGAGGAGGTCTACCTCTTCCGGTGCGTGGCACGGGAAAACCCGTCGGACGACCGCCTCGTCGCGTTGGCCCAGGTCCGGGACCTGACCGAGCTACGTGAGCACGACGGCCGGCTGGTGGCGCTGCCCACCGCCGAGGACTCCGTCGCCGCCTGCCTCGACTCGATCCGGCAGGCCCAGTCGCGGCGCGCGTCGAAGAACCGGTTCAACACCAACCGGATCGTGATCTACGTCTGGCCGCCGAGCAACATCAGCCGTGCCGAGTTGGACACCATCGTGGCGCGGGTGCTGCCCACCACGGCCGGGGCGGGGCTGGAGGAGATCCTGTTCATCGGGCGCAAGCGCGATCGGGTGACCGGGGCGCTGACGCCGACCGCGGTCCGCATTTCCTTCGACGCCACCGGCGGCACCGAGTTGACCATCGGCGAGCCGTCGGACGAACCGGTCGAGCCGCTGGACGACTACCGGCAGAAGGTGCTGCGGGCGAGTAGCCGCAACACGGTCTACCCGTACGAGTTGACCGGCCGGCTCGGCCATTTCGCCGAGTACGACCTCGATGAGCACCACGTGCTGGTGCCGGTCGAGCGGCCGAGGGGACACAACACCGCGGCGATCGTGGCCGGCGTGGTCAGCACCCCGACCCAGCGGCACCCGCAGGGTGTCACCAGGGTCGTGCTGCTCGGCGACCCGACGAAGTCGCTCGGTGCGCTGTCCGAGCCGGAATGCCGCCGGGTGATCGCGGCGCTGGATCTGGCCGAGCGGATTCGGGTGCCGGTGGAGTGGTACGCCCTGTCCGCCGGCGCCCGGATCTCCATGAGCTCCGGCACCGAGAACATGGACTGGGTGGCGGCGGCGCTCAAGCGGATCGTCGAGTTCACCCAGGACGGTGGCGAGATCAACATCGTCGTCGCGGGCATCAACGTCGGCGCCCAGCCCTACTGGAACGCCGAGGCGACGATGCTGATGCACACCCGGGGCATCCTGGTGATGACGCCGGATTCGGCGATGGTACTCACCGGCAAGCAGTCACTCGACTTCTCCGGTGGGGTGTCCGCCGAGGACAACTTCGGCATCGGCGGGTACGACCGGGTGATGGGCCCGAACGGGCAGGCGCAGTACTGGGCGCCCAACCTGGCCGCCGCGCGCAGCGTGCTGATGGCGTACTACGACCACACCTACGTCGCGCCGGGCGAGGCCGCGCCGCGTCGGGCCCCGACGAACGACCCGATCGACCGGGACGTCTCCAGCTTTCCGCATTCGGCGGCGGACAGCGACTTCAGCACCGTCGGCGAGATCTTCTCGGCCGAGGCCAACCCGGACCGCAAGAAGCCGTTCGACATCCGGACCGTGATGCGGGCCCTGTCCGACCAGGACCATCCGGTGCTGGAACGCTGGGCGGGCATGGCCGACGCGGAGACCGTGGCCGTGCAGGACGTGCACCTTGGCGGCAGGCCGGTGTGCCTGCTCGGCATCGAGTCGCGGTCCGTGCCGCGGCGTGGATTCCCACCCACCGACGGCCCGGACACGTACACCGCGGGCACGTTGTTCCCCCAGTCGTCGAAGAAGGCGGCGCGGGCGATCAACGCGGCCAGCGGCAACCGGGCGCTGGTCGTGCTGGCGAACCTGTCGGGTTTCGACGGTTCGCCGGAGTCGATGCGCAAGCTGCAGCTGGAGTACGGCGCCGAGATCGGCCGGGCGATCGTGAACTTCCGTGGGCCGATCGTCTTCTGCGTGATCTCCCGTTACCACGGTGGGGCGTTCGTGGTGTTCTCGAAGGCGCTGAACCCCAACATGACCGTGCTCGCGTTGGAAGGCTCGTTCGCCTCGGTGCTCGGTGGCGCACCGGCCGCCGCGGTGGTGTTCTCCGGCGACGTCAACGCCCGTACGGCGGCCGATCCACGGGTGCGGGATCTGGAGACGAGGGTCGCCGCCGCGACTGGCGCCGACCGTGCCGCACTGACCGCGGACCTCGACGAACTGCGCGCGTCGGTACGCGCGGAGAAACTGGGCGAGGTGGCCGCGGAGTTCGACCGCGTACACAACATCCAGCGCGCGGTCGAAGTCGGTTCGGTCGACGCCGTGATCCGCGCCGCCGAGCTGCGTCCGCGCATCATCGAGGCGATCGAGTCCCGGCTGAGCTGACCGTCCGGGCAGGCCAGAGCGCCACGGTCGGGACCGGTATCTGAAATCCGACGGTCGGTATCAGCATCCACCGTGTCGGTCTCTTGTCCATGTTCGGCTCGACAGGAGCCATCGAGAAGACAGGAAGACCGATGTCGCTGAAGTTCGCGGACAACGTCAAGGGCAACATTCGCGGCGAGATCCAGCTGTTCATCGAGAAGGAGACCGACCGGGACAACGACGTCTACATTTTCGCCACCGGCGCGAGTGACGACACCTACGGCCTGGTGACCGCCGGTTGGCACGTTGGTGACGATCCGCAGGGCACTCACTTCACCATCCAGCTGTACCTGGACAAGAAGCACATCTCGACCGCCCACGTGTACCCCACCGGCCACGTGACGATGTTCTCGGTGTAGGTGCGGCGTCCGTCCCGCTACGCCGGCACGGTGACGACGCGTGCGGGGTCCGTGGTCGCCCTGGCGACTGCGGACCCCGCACGGACGTAGCCGTTTCCGCTTCTCGGTGCACCGTCCGGCTCGTTACGAGACCGTGACCCCAAGATTTCGAACCAGGGTGTTGACATGGTCGAATGTGAGCGCTAACACTGATCCCGGCGCGGGCGACGGGTCCGGCTGACGGCACGAGTTCCGGGGAGGAGAAGCCTGTGCGTAGCAGAGTCCTGATTGCTCTCGGCAGCGCTGTGCTTGCACTGAGTATGACGGCGTGTGGTGGAGAAGGTGCTGGTGGGGGCGGTGACACCGCCGGTGAGGATCCCGCCGACCTCAGCATCGGGGTGTCGATGCCGACCCAGACCTCCGAACGGTGGATCGCCGACGGCACCTCGGTCAAGGAGAAGCTGGAGGCGAAGGGCTACCAGGTCGATCTCCAGTACGCCGGGGACGACATCCCCACCCAGTCCCAGCAGATCGACCAGATGATCACCCAGGGCGCCGACGTCCTGATCGTCGCCGCGATCGACGGGACGGCGCTGAGCGGTCAACTCCAGGCGGCCGCGTCGGCGAACATTCCGGTGATCTCGTACGACCGGCTCATCCGGGACAGCCCGAACGTGGACTTCTACGTCAGCTTCGACAACTACAAGGTGGGCGTCGCCCAGGCCGAGGCGCTGCTCGTCGGCCTCGGGCTGCGCAACGCCGACGGCTCGAAGGGCGCGGCGAACGGGCCGTTCAACGTCGAACTGTTCGCCGGCTCGCTCGACGACAACAACGCCCACTTCTTCTTCGACGGCGCGATGGACACCCTCGAGCCGTTCCTCGACGACGGCACGTTGCTGGTGAAGTCTGGCCAGACCGACATCGAGCAGGTGGCCATCCTGCGGTGGCAGCAGGAGACCGCCCAGCGGCGGATGGAAGACCTGTTGACCTCCAGCTACAACGACGGTAGCCAGGTGGACGGGGTGCTCTCACCCTACGACGGCCTGTCCCGGGGAATCATCACCGCGCTGCAGAACGCCGGGTACGGCCGCTCGGGCGCGGACATGGCGGTCGTGACCGGCCAGGACGCGGAGGTCGCGTCGGTCAAGCTGATCAACGACGGGGTCCAGCACTCGACCGTGTTCAAGGACACCCGGCTGCTGGCCGAGCAGGCCGTACTCGCCGCGGAGGCGTTCCTCGAAGACACCGAGCCGCAGGCCAACGACACGACGACGTACGAAAACGGCGTCAAGGTCGTGCCGTCGTACCTGCTGCCGGTGCAGACCGTCTACAAGGAGGACATCCAGACGGCGCTCATCGACTCGGGATATCTGACCGCCGAGGAGGTCGCCTCCGGCCAGGCCGAGGGCTGACACTCCGACGAGACCACGGGGCCGGGCGGCGGGCGTCGAGCCGCCCGGTCCCGTGGCAACCGGGGCGATACCCGATCCGTACGAGCGAGCGGACGACAATGGACGACAACATCCTCGAGATGCGTCACATCACCAAGACCTTCCCCGGAGTGGCGGCGCTGCAGGACGTCTCGCTCGCGGTGCGACGCGGTGAGATCCACGCCATCTGCGGCGAGAACGGCGCCGGCAAGTCCACCCTCATGAAGGTGCTCTCGGGCGTCTACCCGTCCGGCAGTTATGACGGCGAGATCGTCTACGACGGCCGGCCGGTGCACTTCCGCGGCATCCGGGACAGCGAGGCGCGGGGCATCGTCATCATCCACCAGGAACTGGCGCTCGTGCCTTACCTGTCCATCGCCGAGAACATCTTCCTGGGCAACGAGCGCCGTGGGCGCAGCGGGCTCATCGACTGGAACCGAGCCAATGCCGAGGCGACGAGGCTGCTGGCCTCGGTCGGGCTGCACGAGAACGCGATGACGCCGATCATCGCACTCGGCGTCGGCAAGCAGCAGTTGGTGGAGATCGCGAAGGCGCTGTCCAAGAAGGTCCGGCTGCTCATCCTGGACGAGCCGACCGCGGCGTTGAACGACATCGATTCGGCGCACCTGCTCGACCTGCTCCGACAGCTGCAGCAACGGGGTATCACCTGCATCATGATCTCGCACAAGCTGAACGAGATCACCGCGATCGCGGACTCGATCACCGTCCTCCGCGACGGGCACACCGTCGAGCGGCTCGACGTACCCGCCGCCGGTGACGTGAGCCAGGAACGGATCATCCGTGGCATGGTCGGCCGCGATCTGACCAGCTTCTACCCGGAGCGGGTCGCGAGACCCGGGCCGGAGGTGCTGCGGATCGAGGACTGGAGCGTCCGGCACCCCACCCAGAACCGCCTGGTTGTCGACCGGGCCAGCCTGCACGTACGCGCCGGCGAAATCGTCGGCATCGCCGGGCTGATGGGCGCCGGCCGTACGGAGTTGGCGATGAGCGTGTTCGGCCGCTCGTACGGACGTGACGTCACCGGCCGGCTGTTCATGCACGGTAGACGGGTCAAGGCCCGCACCGTCGCCGACGCGATCGGCAACGGCATCGCGTACGCCACCGAAGATCGCAAGCGCTACGGGTTGAATCTCATCGACGACATCCGGCACAACATCTCGGCCGCTGCCCTCGACAAGCTTGCCCGCCTCGGCTGGGTGCACGACAACGAGGAGATCCGGGCCGCCGAACAGAGCCGGCAGGAGATGAACATCAAGGCGCCGAGCGTGATGGACCTGGTCGGCAAGCTCTCCGGCGGCAACCAGCAGAAGGTCGTGCTGTCCAAGTGGCTGTTCACCGACCCGGACGTGCTCATCCTGGACGAGCCGACGCGTGGCATCGACGTCGGGGCCAAGTACGAGATCTACACGATCGTCAATCGCCTCGTGGCCGACGGAAAGGCGATCATCATGATCTCCTCCGAGCTTCCGGAGCTGCTCGGCATGTGCGACCGCATCTACACCCTCGCGGCCGGCCGGATCACCGGTGAGGTGCCGGTCGGCGAAGCCACCCAGGAAAATCTCATGCAGCTCATGGCGAAGGACAAGGAACCGGTCCGTTGACAAGCATCAAGCCCGCCAAACTCGACGCCCAGTCCTCGGCCGGACAGCCGGCCGCCACCGCCGTGCGCACGGGCAGCAACGATCCGCGCAAGCTGATCATGGGCAACCTGCGGCAGAGCGGAATCTACGTCGCCTTCGTGGTCATCGTCGCGCTGTTCGCGGTGTTGACCGGTGGCGTCTCGCTGAGTCCGGGGAACATCACCAACATCGTGCTGCAGTACTCGTACATCCTGGTGCTGGCGATCGGCATGGTCATCGTGATCGTCGGTGGGCACATCGACCTGTCGGTCGGATCGGTGGTGGCGCTCACCGGTGCCGTCTCCGCCGTGCTCGTCGTCCAGCAGGGCTACCCATGGTGGGTCGGGATCATCGCGGCCCTGGCGGTCGGCGTACTCGTCGGCGCCTGGCACGGGGTCTGGGTGGCGTACGTGGGCATCCCGGCGTTCATCGTCACCCTGGCCGGCATGCTCCTGTTCCGGGGTCTCACCCTCCGGGTGCTCGACAACATCTCACTGTCGCCGTTCCCGGCCGAGTATCAGCAGGTCGCCGCCGGATTCCTCAACGGTTTGATCGGTGGGCGGGGCTACGATGCCTTCACCCTGCTGATCGGCGCGATCGCGGTGGCGGGCTACGCGGTGAGCGGCTTCCGTACCCGGGCCGCGCGGGTGCGCTACCAGCAACCGGTGGAATCGGTCCCGCTGTTCGTGGCCCGGGTCCTGGTGGTAGGTGCCGTCATCATGTACTTCGCGTGGCAACTGGCCCACGCCCGGGGTCTGCCGATCGTACTGATCATCCTCGCGGTGCTGGTGTTGGTGTACGGGTTGTTGACCCGGCGCACGGTCTTCGGCCGGCAGATCTACGCGATCGGGGGGAACCTCTCGGCGGCGACGCTGTCCGGCGTGAAGGTCAAGACCGTGAATTTCTGGATGTTCGTCAACATGGGATTCCTGGCGGGTGTGGCTGGCGTCATCTACTCCTCGCGGTCCAACGGCGCCCAGCCGGGGGCCGGCAACATGTTCGAGCTGGATGCGATCGCCGCGTCGTTCATCGGCGGTGCGGCGGTCACCGGTGGCGTCGGGACCGTGGTCGGAGCGGTCGTGGGTGGGCTCATCATGGCGGTGATGAGCAACGGAATGCAGCTGATGGGCATCGACCAGTCTGTGCAGTCCGTGGTGAAGGGGCTCGTGCTGCTCGTCGCGGTCGCCTTCGACGTCTACAACAAGCGCCGTGCCGGCGTGTCCCGCTGAGGTCCCGATCCGCGGTACCAGGCGGAGGTCACCTGGTCACCTGGTCAACCGGGGTGCCGAGGTGTCTGCCCGGGGTATTGCTGAAAAGTTACACGATATTTACAGAAGACTATTTTATGGAAGATGTAGCGGTCTCGGTGGATATACCCATGGTGACGGTGGGTGAGTTTGTTCGGTGATCCATTCATGTGATTCCGGTCGGAGTTTCGTCATGCGGCACTGTCGCCGCCGGCATGGCAATCGATTTATCGGGATCACGGGGCTGTGGACAGCGATGACGCGAGAGTGGAACATCGCCGCCTCGTCCTTTGATTCCAAGATCTCTGCATCGATGATCGCCACCGTCTGTCACGGTGGGCGGGCAATCCTGTCGCAAGATCGCGAAGCTGGACCGGAGCCCTCGACCTACCTACACTGCTGGACGTGTGTGGCACCGCAATCCGCACGACGGTCACGGCGGTCACGACGGAAGAGGATCTCCCTTTCTGTCGGCGGTCGCGTCCCGGAAGGCCCTGGGATGACGAGCTACGGGGGCGTCGATGAAAGTAGTGCTGGTGAACCCGCAGACCGACAACGACGATATGCGGGAAATGTACATCTATCACGAGAATCTTGCACTCGGCCTAGCCGCCGCACTGCTGAGAAATGATGGACACGACGTGTCCATCATTGATTTGAGAGTAGATCGCAAGAACGAACGGGAAGCCAGTCGCGAAATCGCTGCCTCTGGTTGTGCACTGATCGGAGTCAGTGTCAACTATGCGACATTGCCGTCCGCGCTGAAGCTCGCTCAACTTATCAAGATGTCCGGTACGGCAGCCATTGTCTTCGGTGGCGAGCACGCGACGTATCTCGATGAGAAATTGCTTGGCGAGTACCGGTGTGTCGACTTCGTCATCCGAGGTGAAGGCGAGGACGGACTCGGCGAGTTGGCGCGGGCGATCGAACGGGGCGAGGAGCCACGGGCGCTGCGCGGTGTCTCCTACTTTGACGAGGAACGGCAGCGGGTCATCCGCAACCCGAACCGGACGCCGATGCCCTCCCTGGACGTGTTGCCGTTCGCCGCCCGGGACGTCGCACTGCGCTGCAGGGAGCGCGGTATACCTATTGAGATCGGGATTCTCGGCCAGCGTGGATGCCCATTTCCCTGCTCATTTTGCAATGCCAACCGGTTTCTCGGAAACGATACCATGAGCCTGCGCTACCGTTCGCCGAAGAAGATGGTGGACGAGATGGAGTCACTTCGCCCGTTCTTCGCCGAACAAAATCTTTTGCTCCGATTCTATGATGCGACGTTCGTGACCCGATCGCTCAACAGCCGGGCCTGGGTCCTCGACCTGTGCTCGGAGTTGGAGAATCGCGACGTACGTGTTCCGTTCGATGTCTTCGTGCGGGCGGACAGCTTCGACTTCGATAAGCCGGGTGACCTCGCGCTGATTCAGCGACTACGTAACGTCGGTATGGTCAGCACCTATCTCGGCCTTGAGGCAGGTGACGACGAGACGCTGGACATCTACAACAAGAAGGTCCGTAAGAACGCGTCTCTGCGGGCGTTCACCGAGTTGCGGAATCTGGGCGTCTCCGGCTCCACGAACGGAGTCATCACCTTCCACCAGCAGGTGACCCTGCCGCAGATCCGAAATACGCTGAACTTCCTACGTGAGGTCGGGCTGTGCACCGTGTGGAACCTGACCTCGCGGGTCGAGACGCTGCCCGGCATCAGGCTCGGTGACGAGATGTCCGTCAAACCGCGCCGCTCGGTCTGGGACGTCGCGAACTACGATTTGGACGACCCAGGGTCCACGACACTCCTGCGGATTCTGACCAACATCAACACCAACTACCTGCTGCCGCGCTTCGAGGACCACCTCACCCGGCGCCTGCGCGACCTCGTCAGGATCAGGAGTTTCTACGACGGTGCCGAGTCCTGTGCCGGGATCGAAAAGGACCTCGAAGCCGGCATCAGCCGGATCCAGCAACGGACGTACGCCTTCATGGAAAGACTACTCATCCGGCTCGACGCCGATCCACGATGGGCCGGACCGGACCAGGGTGAACTGCTATCCTTCGTTGACGGTCAGATGCGCATGTTGGGTGCACTTCAGGCGAAGTTCCTGACGAAGCTCGCGCCCAACGGCACGCTCGAGCCGGTACTTGCCTGAGCGCCGACGGTGCCGAAGCGTCGTAGGAGAAGCGTTGCGGAGTCTGACCTACACCGCGTTGTGCGCCGCGGCGTTTTTCTGGGGCGGCTCGGCGATCGCCGGCAAGCTGCTGTTGGGCTCGACGCTGCCGGCGTCGGTGACGTTCAGCCGGTTCGCCGGCGCAGCAATTCTTCTGCTGCTGGTCTGCCTGGTGATGCGGCTGCGGCTGCGGGTGAGCCTGCGCGAGCACGCGCAGTTCGCGGTGCTCGGCATCGTCGGCGTGACCCTCTGCTACTACTTCTACTTCGAAGGGCTGGCCAGGAGCACCGCGATCAACGCCGCGCTGGCCGAGGCGACCATTCCGTTGGTCACTCTCGCGTTGAGCGTGGCGGCCAGGCGTGAACGGTCCAGCTCCTGGCAGACCGCCGGGTTCATCGTCTCCTATCTCGGCGTCGTCCTGATCATCACGCGGATGGACTGGCGGGTGGTGGCAGAGTCCCGCTACAACGTCGGCGATCTGCTGCTGATCGCCAGCACGCTCTGTTTCGGCCTGTACAACTTCCTGCTGCGCTGGTTCGCCCCGCGGGCCACGTCGATGGTGCAGACCTATTACATCTTCGCCTACGGCAGCCTCGCTCTCGTCCCGTGGTTGTTCCTCAGCAACGGTGCCCTCCGGGATCTCGGGCGGATGCCCGGCCTGCCGGGCGACCTTTTGGCAGCGGCCGTCTTCATGTGCGTGGGCTCATCGGTGCTCGCCTACGTCTTCTTCAACCACGGGATCGAGACGATCGGCGCTTCCAAGGCGTCCAGCTTCATCAACCTGGTCCCGGTGATCACCATCGTCCTCGCCATCGCGCTCCTGCGTGAGATCCCGAGCGCCGCGCAGATCGTCGGCGGAGTGGTCGTCCTGGCCGGGGTCTACCTGGCCAACCGGGCCAAGCCGTCCGCTCCGGCGGCCGACGCCGTGCCGGCTGCTGAGCCGGTGCCGGCGGCAGGCCAACCGCCGGTCGCCGTGGCGGGAGCGGGGGCCGGAGACGGTCGCGAGGTCGAGTGAGACGGGCGCCGTGGATCGTCGAACGCAGGTGGCTCCGCCCGGCTCCGCTCTGAGCAGAACCGGGCTTCGCCCGCGAGGTGCTTCTCCTACCATGAGGCATGGCCGAGACACCTCCCGTGCCGCCGCGCGGCGTCAGCGTCAGCCCTGAGCCGCAGCCCTCGCAGCCCTCGCGGCCCGTGCAGCCCTCGCAGTCCTCGCGGCCCGGACAACCGGCGAGCGGCGGTGAGCCGCTCTGGCGGCAGGTTCTCGGGGATCGGCTGCGCAGCCTGCGCCACGAACGTGGTGAGACTCTCACCGACACGGCAGCCCGGGCCGGAGTTTCCCCGCAGTACCTCTCGGAGATCGAGCGGGGCATCAAGGAACCGTCCAGCGAGATGATCGCCGCCGTCGCCGGGGCACTCGAGGTCACCCTGGCCGAGCTCGCCATCTCGGTCGCGGGCAGCCTGCAGGGAGCCACCCGGCCGGTCGCCCGAGTCGGACTGGCCTCTCGCGCCGCGTACGCCTTGGCTGCCTGACCGCTGGCTGGCGGTGCCGTCGGACGGGCTAGGCGTGGGCGAGCCGCCGGGCCGCGTCGACCGGCGCACGCTCCGCTATGACCTGGTCGAGCAGCCCGTAGTCCCGGGCGGCCGGAGCCGTGAAAACCCGGTCGTGATCGGTGTCCGCCCGCAGCCGGTCGATGTCCTGACCGGTGTGCCGGGCGAGGATCCGCTCGATGTCGGCCCGCACCCGGACCACCTCGTCGGCCTGCAGGATCAGGTCGGGGATGGCACCTCGCCCCTGCGCGGCCGGCTGGTGCAACACGACCCGGGCATGCGGCAGCGCGGAACGGTGGCCGGACGTCCCGGCCGCCAGCAGCACCGCGCCGACCGCGACCGCCTGACCGATGCAGGTGGTGGCGATCCGGGGGCGGATGTAGCGCATCGTGTCGTAGACCGCGAGCATCGCGCTCGGGTCACCACCCTCGCAGTTGATGTAGAGCTGGATGTCCCGGTCCGGGTTGTCCGCCTCCAAGTGCAGCAGTTGCGCGACGAGAACGTTCGCCACGCCGGCATCGATCGCGGTGCCGAGGTAGACCACCCGCTCGGCCAGCAGGTGGGAGTAGACATCCATGATGCGTTCGCCACGCGGGTGCTGGGCGATCACGTTCGGGATCGGATAAGTGCTCACTGTCGGGTGTCCTCCGATGGGATGGCTGCCGGCCCGGTGGTGCCCGGCCCGGAACCCAGGCCGAACGGGCGGCGCCGGCGCGGGGCGATTTCGTCGAAGGACTCCACGATGCCGTCGATGAAGCCGTAGTCCAGCGCTTCCCGGGCGGTGTACCAGCGATCATGCAACGAGTCTTCGAAGACCTGCGCCACCGGCCGTCCGGTGTCCTGGGCGATCAGGCCGAGTACGGTGTCCCTGGTGTGCCGTAGGTCGTTGGCCTGCAACTCGATGTCGACGGCGGTGCCGGCGATGCCCGCCGACCCCTGATGCATCAGGACGCGGGCATGCGGCATGGCGCGTCGCTTGCCGCGCGTGCCGGCGGAGAGTAGGAACTGCCCGGCGCTGTACGCGATGCCGAGCGCGAGGGTCGACACGTCGGTGGGCACGAGCTTGATCACGTCCCGGATCGCCAGCATCGCCGGCACCGAGCCGCCGGGCGAGTGGATCCACAGGGAGATGTCGGCGCTGGCGTCCGTTGCGGCCAACGTCACCAACTGGGTGGCGAGCAGCGTGCCGTTGTCGTCGTCCAACAGGCCGTCGAGCACCAGGACACGCTGGTCGTAGAGCTCGCGTCGGGCCCGGTCGTCGAAGAGCGGGGGCTTGGTTTCGGCGGTCATGCCCCAAAGCGTGCCGCCACATCGCGTCCGGGCGCCGCGATATCCGCCTGCGGCGGATCCGCCGACAGCGGGTGTCGGCGTAACGTGCGGTCCGACGTTGCCGGCTACGGCGTCGCGGTGGGCCGACGCAGCGCCGCGTCAAGGGTGGCGGTGACCGTTGGATCCGGCAGCTGGTCCACGGACCGCTGTGGCCAGGATCGCTGAACGCTCTGGAAGATCACCCGGTCGAAGTCCGGAATCCGGCCTTCGCGGGCCATCGGGAGAAAGTCGTCCCAGTGCAGCGCGCTCATCTCCGCGAAGTACGGTGCCATCTGCAGCTCGGCGACGTAGAAGAACGAGTCGTACACGACCAGCGTCCGGCCGGGCACCATAGGCGTACCGGCCGGGGCGGACGTGGTACGGGTACGCAGCCCACGACCAGTGACCGTTGGAAGGGTCGAGGTGTCCACGGTGACTCCTTCGCGGCGGACCACCCAGTTGGCCACCTTCTCCTTGCGCGGAATGCCCATCAACCGGTAGAGATCACCTTCCAGGCTCCGGTCGGGGCGTTGCTCCGCGCCCGGCGCACCACGCAGCTGCTCGGGCGCCTCGCCTCGGGCCACCAGCCGGTCGATCACCTCACGGGTGAACATCATCGCACCCTGGTAGCTCCAGTGGCTGTCGCCGTGCTGCCACACCCGGCCGGGCTCGGCCCGCTCCGCCGCCGCGAACTGCGGCCAGAGAGTGACCACCGGCCCGGTGGGATCGTCGCCCCAGCGCGCCTGCGACTGCTCGCGGACCGGGTCGGCGCAGACCATCAGCGCGTCCGCCATCGGGCCGAGCTTGTGACGCAGCACCGACGACTTGTCCGGCGCGATGACGAACAGTACGTCCTTGCCCGCCTGCCGCGCCGTCTGTTCAAGGGAACGCAGCCTCGCATCCACCGCTGCGGCGTCGAACGGCGTGTTGCATGGCTTGGTGAAATCGTCCGCCAGAAACGGTGTCCGATCTTCGCCGATGTACGCATTGGTGTTGAAGCTGTACCCCAGCCCGTCATACCCGGCCTTGCCCACCGCCTTGATCACGAAGCGGCGTAACGTCAACCGGTCCCGTAAGGCGGCGTCGACCTGTCGGTACGTCTCCGTGTCGAGCACCGTGGCGGGGGCGATCTCCGGAAACGGCACCGGGACCCGGTTCTCCACCGCTTCGTCGCCGCCCCGGATACTCAGCATGGTCGGCGTCAGCAGCAGCACCGCCAGCGTGCCGACGATCAGGCGCGCGCCGACGAGGCTGCGCCGCCCCGGTCGCGCCTTCGCCGGCGCCGGTTCGACCAGGCTCTCCGCATCCCGTTCGGTGTCTCGTTCGAGGTTCGGCGTCTGCGTCAATGCTCTGTCCTGACTAGAACTGGAAATAGAGGAACGGGCTGAAGTCGAGCCAGAGGATGCCCACCACCGCCATGCCGAGCAGAGCGGGAGCGGAGACCACGGCGACTCGCAGCCGGAAGCCCTGGAACCTGCCGTGTACGAGTTGGAAACCGGTGCTGGTGCGCGGGGCGAGGAACGCGGCCAGGCCCAGCAGCAGCGCGGCCAGGGTCAACGGGGTGAGCGTGAGCAGCACGGATGGCGGCGGCGTGGCGAACCCGCCGGTCACCATGGCCCGCCAGATGTGACCTGCCTGGGTCAGCGTCTCAGCGCGGAACGGCACCCAGACGGCGACGATGAAGACCGCGGTCACCGCTCGACGTAGCCAGGTGAGGCGGTCGCTGTCGCGAACCCCGGTGAGCCGTTCGACCAGTAGACCGAGGCTGTGCAGGCCACCCCAGACCAGAAACGGCCAGGTCGCCCCGTGCCACAGCGAGGTGAGCCCGAAGGTGACCAGCAGGGCCGCGTACTCCCGCCGGATTCCGTGCCGGCTACCGCCGAGCGGGATGTAGACGTAGTCGCGGAACCAGCGGGACAGGGTGATGTGCCAGCGCCGCCAGAAATCCGCCGGCCCGAGAGCGGCGTACGGCGCCTTGAAGTTCTCCGGGAAGCGGAACCCGAACAGCATCGCCAGTCCGATGGCCATGTCCGAATAGCCGCTGAAGTCGAAATAGATCTGCACCGTGTAGGCAAGAGCGGCCAGCCAGGCCGTCGGCGCGGACATGTCGCTGCCGGCAGCGCCGAAGGCGGCGTCCGCGACGAGCCCTGCGGAGTCGGCGATACACGCCTTCTTCGCCAGGCCCCAGGCGAAGCGGGTGACCCCGTACGCCGCCATCTCCATCCGGACGTCCCGGCGGCTCTTCAGCTCGCCGACGATCTCCGCGTACCGAACGATCGGGCCGGCGATCTGGTGCGGGAAGAGGAAGAGATAGAGCAGGTAGTCGCGCAGTGACCGTTCGGCCGGTACCGAGCCGCGAGCGGTGTCCACGACGTACGAGATGGCGTGGAACGTGAAAAACGAGATGCCCAGCGGCAGCGCCCAGGTGACCGGCCCGATGCCGAACCGGTCGTTCCAGCCGATCGAGTCCGCCAGGTCGGTGAGGGGCGGCAGGTACTTGAACAGGAAGATCGGGACGAGTAGCAGCGCGATGAGGGCCACTATCGCGGCCCGCGGCACTGCGGGCGGAGCGCCCGTTTCCCGCGCGTCCTGGGCGCGCCGCCCGGCCCGCCAGCCGATCAGCGCCCCGAAGAAGCTGATCAGGCCGACGTAGAGCAGGATGCCAATCTCACCACCGGCGCCCCAGAAATAAAAGAGCACGCTCGCCAGCAGCAACCATCCATTGCGCAGCCGGGCCGGTGTGGCGAGGTAGCCGAGCAGCGTCAGTGGGAGGAACAAGAACAGGAAGGTGGGAGACGAGAAGACCATTCTCAGGCATCCAGTCGCGGTTATGGCAGGTGGTGGCGGTGCGGTTGGCGCGTTGACAGACCGTACGAGCCACCGGGCCCGGACGTTAACCGAGTCATATTAGCGGGTGCCAGGGATAGCCAGTCGGTGGCCGGTGATCGCCGGTGACTATCGGCGGCGACCGTCGCCGGCGCACAGCGGGAGTGCCTGGGCCAGGGCTGCCGCCAAGGACGGGCCTGCGTAGAATCCGGCAGGCCAAGCCGCACAGTAGAGGGTTAGGTCGAGTATGGATGCGTTGGGCAAGGAAACTGTGGTATCGGTGCGCCGGCCGACGGTTCGGTACCAGAACGCGATCATGGACAGCGGACGATGGGAGGGCTTTCCGTTCCGCGACGGGGACATCGTGATCTCGACCCCCGCCAAGTGCGGCACGACATGGACCCAGACCATCTGCGCGTTGTTGATCTTTCAGACGCCGGAGCTGCCGCGACGGCTGGACGACCTTTCCGTCTGGCCAGATATGCTGACCCGCAGCCAGGCCGAGGTCTTCGCGTTCTACGAGGCACAGCAGCACCGCCGGTTCATCAAGACCCATACGCCTTTTGACGGTCTGCCGGTCCATGACGGGGTGACCTACATCACGGTAGGACGGGATCCTCGTGACGTCGCCATCTCCTGGGACGCCCATTTCCAGAACACGGACTACGACGTCGTGCTGGCAATGCGTGGTGCGGCGGTCGGCAACGAGGATCTTACCGGCGATCTCACCGACGACGCGCCGCCACCGCTGGACTCCGCGTACGACCGGTTCTGGGCCTGGGTCGACAACACCGACGTGCAGATCGGTCTGCCGTCGATGCTGCACCACATATCGGGATTCTGGGCTCAGCGGCAGCGGCCCAACGTGCTGCTCCTGCACTACGACGAGCTGAAGGCAGACCTTGAAGGTCAGATGCGGGCACTCGCCGGGCAGCTCGGTATCGAGGTACCCGAACAGCGGTGGCCGGAACTGGTGCGGGCCGCGACGTTCGACTCGATGCGTAGCCGGGCCGCGGAGTTCGCCCCGGTGGTGGCGATGTGGCGCGACCCGCAGCAGTTCTTCAACCAGGGGGTCAGCGGCCAGTGGCGGGCCCTGCTCGACGACGAGGACCTGCGGCGCTACGCCGAACGGGTCGTGAAGCTGGCCGAGCCGGAGTTGGCCGACTGGCTGCACCGTGGCCCGATCACCTCGACCGAGCCGGGCCACTGACGACGTCCTGCACCGTTCAGGTGATCCGACCGGGTGGAGTCCGACGACACGCTCGTGTCGAGCGGCCCTCCCGGTCACCACCTCGTCGGTCACCACCTGACCGACGAGGCGCGGACGACCAGTTCCGGCGCGAGGAGCACCCTGTGGGGCGGTCGGCGCTCCCCGTCGAGCAGACGGGAGACCATGAGCTCGACGGCGAGCCGGCCGACGTGACCCTTGGGCGGGCGTACGGCGGTGATCGCAGGATCGGCGAGATGGGCGATCTCGTCGTCGTAGGACACGATCGCCAGCTCACCCGGGATCGCGATGCCCAACTCGGCGCAGAACTGGGCGACCGCGATGGCGTGCGGATCACTGTGCACGATCAACGCCGTGATCTTGGACAGCCGGCACTCCCGGAGCAGCCGGACGATGACGTCCCGCTGCCCGGGCGCGGTGATCGTTTCCTGCAGGACCAGGGTGTCGGGTGTCGCCGGATCGGCGGCGGCGTGCTGCCAGGCCTGTCGAAGATGCGTCGACGTCGGGCTGCCCTGTGTGAGAACGAGGCCGATCCGCCGGTGGCGCTGCTGCCGCAGGTGGTAGACCGCGATATCCAGGCCGAGGCGGTGATCGCTGCGTACCCATTCGATCTGCCGGACCGCCGGCGTCCACCGGCGTGGTTGACGTTCGACGAGAATGGTCGGGACCGGCAACCGGCCGATCCATTCGAGGATCTCGTCGGCGTCGTCGCCGTCCAGGTTCGGCGCCAGCAGCAGACCCTGGACCTGCTGGGCCTCGACGAGGCGACTGATCTGGCGGCGGTCCTCGTCGGGATGGTAGCTGGAGCCGCGCAGTTGGATGCTGACACCGAGTGCCGCTGCGGCGGCGCGTGCGCCGGCCACGACCGGCGGCCAGTAGAAATCGAGCGAGGGCACCACCATGCCGATGATGAAGCGGCCAGGCGCCCGTCGGGGCGGGTTGAGGGCGTTGCTGTGCGGCGGCAGCGTGGCACCGCCGTGGACCTTGGCCACGAGACCGCGCTCGGCGAGCGCGGCGATGTCGCGGCGGATGGTCAACTCACTGACGCCGAACTCGCGGGCGAGATCACGGACCCGGACCGCGCCCTGCCCGCGTAGCTCGGCGAGCAGACGCTCCTGCCGCTGCGCGCCGAACAGCCGCCGCGTCGCCACGATACGCACACTCCTAACGGGCGAGCCATCCTCCGTCCACCGCGAGAACGGCGCCGTGTACGTACCGGGCGGCGTCGGAGGCGAGAAAGACCACCGCGCCCGTCAGGTCCTGGGGCGTGCCCCAGCGGCCGGCCGGGATGCGCTCCCGGATGGCGCGTTCCCGGTCCGCGTCGGCGCGCAGCGGTGCGGTGTTGTCGGTGGTGATGTAGCCGGGGGCGATCGCGTTGACGTTGACGCCGTCGGCGGCCCACTCGTTGGCCAGGGCGCGGGTGAGACCGACGACGCCGTGTTTGGCGGCGGTGTACGACGGCACCCGGACGCCGCCCTGGTAGGACAGCATCGACGCGACGTTGACGATCTTTCCGTGGCGCTGGTCGAGCATGACCCGCCCGGCCGCCTGGCTGAGGTGGAACACCGCGTCGAGGTCGACCCGCAGCACAGCGTCCCAGTCCTCGGCCGGGTGCGTGACGGCGGCGGACCGACGGATGACGCCCGCGTTGTTCACCAGGACATCGAGACGGCCGAGTCCGGCGACGGCCGTGGCGACGGCGGTGGCGAGCTCGGCCGGACCGGCGGTGGCCAGATCGGCGGCTACGACCAGCGCCCGCCGACCCAGCTTCTCGACCACGGTGATCGTTTCGGCGGGTTCGGTGCGGCCCAGCAGCGCGACGTCGGCACCGGCCTGGGCCAACGCGATCGCGATGGCCTGGCCGATACCGCGGTTGCCACCGGTCACCAGGGCGACGCGGCCATCGAGCCGGAAGGTGTCCAGGACCGTCATCGCTACAGGCCCATTTTTCGCAGCGTCGGCACCGTCTGGGTCACCCAGGTCAGGTCGGCGTCTTCACGGGCACCCTGGGTGCGTTGGGTGCCGGCCAGAAACCACAGGAAGTACGTGGTGTAGCCGGGTGCGCTGACCACGGTGTGGTAGCCCTGCGGCATCATCTGCATCACGTGGTCGCGGATGGTGACGTTTTCCTCGTACCCCTCGTCGGTGTAGACGCGGCTGATGCCGAACCCGTTCGTCGGGTCGACCCGGTAGTAGTACATCTCCTCGTGGGCGGCCTCGGCGGGCAGGTCGTCGACCTTGTGCCGGTGCGGAGGGTAGGTGCTCCAGTTGCCGGACGGCGTGTAGGTCTCGCCGACGATGAGCCGGCGGGCCGGCAGGTCCGGCTGAGAGATCTCGGTCAGGATCTGGTGGTACGTACGGCCGAAGTTGGCCGCGCCCCAACGGCCGCTCACCACCTGGTCCGGCCCGATGAGGTACGGGTCGGTGGCCAGGTCGCTGGGCGCGCTGGGCAGCGCGATCTCCACGGCGGTGGTGGCCTCGACGGTGACCGTGACGCCGGCCGGGACGTAGACCGAGTGTGGCCTACCGGAGAAGACGTCGGCCCGCCCGCCGATCTGTGGGAAGTGGTGACCGGCGACGGTGACGCTCGCCGTACCGCCGAGCACGACCGCGAGGATCTCCCGGTCGCCGGACTCACCGGTCCAGCTGCCGCCGGCAGGCAGCCGCAGCAGGCTGAAGTCCAGCAGGTGGCAGGGATTGACAGGCAGCGTGTTCCGGCCTTCGGCGGCCGGGATGGTGCAGTGGTAACGGTAGTTCATGATCACCTTTCCGGATGCGGGGTCGGCGGTCGACATGGCGGCGGGAAACGGTCTACCAGGGGCTGTTCCAGCCGGGAACGCTGGCGCGGGTAAGCGCTTCCAGATAGAAGTAGTCGCCCCACAGGTTCCCTTCGTCGACGCCGACTCCCTTGGGCTTGTCGTACACGCCGTGCAGGATCAACGCGTTCGATTCCGCCGCGCTCCGGGGGGCGTATCCGTCCATGAGGGAGCGCAGAATGCGGCCGGCGGCCGCACGGTACCGGGCGGCGTCGGCCGCGTCGCCCGGTACCGGCCGGGTCGCGCCGGTCAGGCAGTCGGCGAGCTCGACCAGGCCACAGGCGGCGATGGCGGCGGCCGAGCTGTCCCGTTCCTGGCCGCTGCCGTCGCCGAACTCCAGATCCCAGTACGCGACGTGGTCGGCGGGCAGGTGGGCGAGGAAGTAGTCGGCGCAGGTCCGGGCGGCGGCGAGCAGGCCCGGGTCGCCGGTGTGCCGGTGGTTGAGGCTGAACCCGTAGATGCCCCACGCCTGGCCGCGTGCCCAGCAGGAGTGGTCGGCATGCCCCTGTTCGGTCTCGCCCCGCAGCGGCACGCCGGTCTCCGGATCCCAGTAGAAGGTGTGGAAGGTGGTGCCGTCCGGGCGCACGATGTGTTCGCGCAGCGCGGCGGCCTGCCGGCGGGCCACGGCGGCGTAGCGGTCGTCCCCGGTGGTGTGGCTGGCCCAGAACAGCAGTGGGGTGTTCATCAGGCTGTCGATGATCGTCCGCCCCCGCTGGCGGGGATCGTTCAGGTCGCCCCATGCCTGGATGATCCCGGCCGGTTCGAGAAACCGGCTCATCAGGTGGTCGGCGGCGGCCAGCGCCGCGTCACGGGCGCGCCGGTCGCCGGTACGGTCGGCCGGGACGACGCACGACAGGGTGTAGAGGAAGCCGAGATCGTGGGTGTCCAGGTCGATGCCGTTGCTCACCCGGGCGGCGAAGCTGTCGACATGGGACAGCGCGGCCCGCTGGTAGCGTCCGTCGCGGGTCAGGTCGTGGGCCAGCCAGAGCATGCCGGGCCAGAAGCTGGTGGTCCAGCCGACGTTGCCGCCCGCCGGCTGGCCGGCGGTCGGTGGGCGCCGCGGGTAGTGGCCGGCGGCGGTGGTGTCCGCGGGGTAGCCGTCGCCGAAGGCGTCGATGTTCGCGTCGACGGTACGTAGCGCGGCGGCCACCGCGGCCTGCATCGCTTCGGCGTCAGGGCTGGGACGGACATCGGTCGCCGTCATCGGATGTTGTTTCCCCTCGTGGTTACGGTGTCCAGGTCAGGTGCCGGGCGGATGTCAAGGGCCGGGCGCAGGCTGAACCGGCTGTTGGCCCAGACGGTGTACAGCAGCGGGGCGGCGGCCACCCCGAGCGCGATCGCCGGCCGGGCCGCGAACAGCTGCAGCAGCAGCGCGAGGATCAGCAGCGACCCGGCGGTGAGGTACCAGCGGCGCACCGCGAGGTAGCCGCAGGCGCGGACGACGTCGCGCAGCCGGGCGGTGGGCCGCTCGGCGATGGTCACCAGGCCCAGCAGTGCGGTGCCGGCGGTGAGCAGGGTGAGCACGGCGAGGATCGGCAGGGTGAGCGCGCCGACCCGGTGCCCCCAGGCCGCCGCCGCGTCGACGCCCAGCACGACCAGCAGCGCCGTGGCCGCCGCCGCCCAGCGCGTCGCCGGGCCGGCGGTGGCCCGCCAGGCGCGGCCGAAGGTGCGCAGCACCGCACCGCGCTCGCCGGCGGAGTAGCCGGACATCACCGCGAAGACCCCGCAGAGACCGGGCGCGCAGACCGGCGCGACCAGCGCGTACAGCGGCCAGGACCGGGCCGCCTCGGTGGTGAACGCGAGGACGACCAGCGGCAGGCAGCCGGCCACCAGCAGCAGGTTGGTGACGAGGGCGACGTACACGCCGTCGAAGACGGCGGCGATGGTGTCGTGACGTGGACGCATCAGCTTCAGCCCTTCAGCCCGGTGCTGGCGATGCCTTCGACGAAGTGCCGCTGTCCGAGCAGGAAGATCACCGCCACCGGTAGTACGGACAGCACCGAACCGGTCATGATCAGCGCGTACTCGGCGTTGTACTGCGAGATGAACGTGCGCAGCCCGAGCTGGATGGTGCGCAGTTCCGGGCTGCGCAGGTAGATCAGCGGCCCGAGGTAGTCGTTCCAGGTGGTGACGAAGGTGAGCAGGGCCAGGCTGGCCAGCGCCGGCTTGGACAACGGCAGCATGATCCGCCGGTAGATGCCGAACTCGGTGAGCCCGTCGACCCGGCCGGACTCGCTCAGCTCCTCCGGGATGGTCTCGTAGAACTGCTTCATCAGGAACACGCCGAACGCGCCGAACGCCTGCAGCGCCACGATCGACCAGAGGGTGTTCGACAGCTGCAGCTTCGACATCATGATGAACTGCGGGATCATGTACGACTGCCAGGGCACGGCGATCGTGCCGACGTACGCCAGGAACAGCAGGTTGCGGCCGGGGAAGCGGACCCGGGCGAAGCCGTACGCGGCGAAGCTGCCGGTGAACACCTGCAGGACGGTGACGACGACCGACAGCAGCAGGGTGTTCTGCAGCCAGGTCGTCATGTCCGAGCGCTGCCAGATGTCGAGATAGTTGCGCCACACGACCGGATCGGGCAGCCATTTGATCGGGGTGGTGAACACGTCGTTGTTGGTCTTCAACGACGCCACCACCATCCAGTAGAAGGGCAGCAGCAGCGCGGCGGCGGCGAGCACCAGGGCGGCGTACCCGATGATCCGCCAACCCTGGGAGGCGACCCGCCGGCGCGGCGCGCCGGTGCTGCCGGGTACGACGATGACCGGAGCGGGCGCGGAGACGTCGGTCGTGGTCATCAGCCGTTCCTCCGCTTGTTGACCATGAACTGGATGATCGTGACGCCGAAGCAGATGGCGAACAGCACGATGGAGACCGCGGCGGCGTAGCCGAACTGGTTCTCCACGAAGCCCTTCTGGTAGATGTACTGCGAGAGCACCAGCGTGGACTGCCCGGGACCGCCCTCGGTCATCACGAGAATGAGGTCGAAGACCTTGAAGCTCTCGATGGTGAGCATCACGGTGACGAAGAAGGTGGTGTGCCGCAGTCCGGGCAGTGTCACGTTCACGAACCGCTGCCAGGCGGTGGCCCCGTCGATCTGTGCGGCCTCGTAGAGCTGGGCGGGAATCGTCTGCAGGCCGGCCAGGAACAGCAGCATGTAGTAGCCCATGTACCGCCAGGTGCCGACGATGATGACCGCCGGCATCGACCAGTCCGCCGACGTCGTCCAGCCCGGCGGGTCGGCCACCCCGACGCTGGTGAGGAACGCGTTGATCGGCCCGTACTCCGGGCTGAACAGCTGGTTCCAGACCACCGCGATCGCGACGATCGAGGTGATGTACGGGAAGAACGCGACGGTGCGGAAGAACCGCACGCCGCGCAGCCTCTGGTTGAGCAGCAGCGCCAGGCCGAGCGATGCCCCCATGGTCAGCGGGATGTGGAACACCGTGTAGTAGAGGGTGTTGCGCAGCGCGGTCCAGAAGCTCCCGTCGCCCCACATCCGCCGGAAGTTGGCGGTGCCGGTCCACTCGGCCGCCCCGAAGACGTTCCAGTTCGTGAAGGCCATGTAGAACAGCACCACGACGGGTACGAGGGTGAGCAGGGCGAAGCCGACGAAGTTCGGCAGGATGAACGACCACCCGGCCACCGTGTTGCGCCACACCAACTGACGGTGTCTGGCCCGGGTATGCGGCAACGTTGTCATCGGGACCCTCCGCGAGTGTCCGGTCTGGGGGCGGATCCGGCGGCCCCGCCCGGACGACGGCAGCCGTCGCCGCGCCGCGAAGTGCGCCGGATCCGCCGCGAACTCACTGGCTGAGGACCTCGTTCTCGGCACGGTCCCGCGCCTCGCTCAGCGCGGCGTCGACCGCAGTGCTCTCGGACAGGATCGCCGAATGCGTCTCGTTGAGGACGTTCTGCAGGGCGGCGGTGTGCTCCGACACCGGGTTCTCCGGCTCGATCGTGTGGGTGGCGTACGCGAACTTCGACAGGTCGTCCTGCGGCACGCCGTCCAGCCCGAACACCGCCTCGGTGACCGCGTCGGTGACCTCGGCCGGGGTGATGCCGATCCCGGCCAGCGCGGTGCCGGCCTGCGGGCCGGCCACGTACTCCAGGAAGTCCTTGGCCGCGGCGACCTTGGACTCGTCGATGTTCGGGTTGATGCCCATCCCGGTCGGGTCGCCGAAGGTGACCGGCGTCGCCGACGTCCCGGCGGTGCTGGTGTCGAACTGGGGAGCCGGCGCGATGCCCCACTCGAAGGTGTCGGCGTCCCCGGTCCCGCGCTGTTCGAGCAGCGTGGCGACGTACCAGGTGCCCATCAGCATCATCGCCGCCTGCTGGGTGCCGAACTGTGCCTGGTAGGTGAGCTTGTTGGTGTTCGCGGTGCCGTAGGTCGGCTGCGCGCCGGTCGCCTGCAGCTGCAACGACCGCTCGTAGTACGGCTTGAGGTAGCCGAAGTCGCCGGAGAGCAGGTCCGCGTCCGGGGTCTGGGCGAGCGCGAACCCCTGTACGGTGGACTGCCAGACGTGCTGGTAGGCGCCGGTCGCCGCGGAGCCCGCGGACTTCAGCCCGTCGGTCAGTCGGGTGGCCGCCGTGACGTAGTCGTCCCAGGTCCAGCTGCCGTCCGGTGGCGCCACCCCGGCCTGGTCGAACAGCTCCTTGTTGTAGTACAGCACCCACGAGTCCTGGCGGTACGGCACCGCGTACGTCTTGCCGTCCACCTGGTAGGCCGACAGCGCCGGCACCGATCCGAGGTCCGTCGCGGCGTCGGAGACGTCGAGCAGTTGGCCGCCGCTCTGGTAGGTGTAGAAGTTCTTGAGGTTCTTCAGGACGTACACGTCGGGCGCGGTGCCGGCGGCCAGGTCGGCGATCATCTGCGTGTCGTAGTTGGCCGCGTCGTACTCCTTGAGTTCCACCGTCACGTTGGGGTGACTCGCGTGGAAGCCGTCGGCGAGCGTCGTGAACTCCGGCGTGGAGGACAGGCTCCAGCCGGCGAGGGTGATCGTGACCGGGGCGTTGGGGTCGGTCGGTTCGTCGCTGCCGCAACCGGCGAGGACGAGGGTCAGCGCCGTCGCTGCACTGATGACGGCCGGTATGGTGCGCTTCATCCCTTTCTCCTTCAAGAGTCAGGGCCCGGACGGGCCCGCACTGTCGCCGGGCCGCCCGCAGGCCGGCCCGGCTTGCTCCGTGTCCAGCTGGATCGTGGTGCTGGCCCCGTCGGGCCAACCGACCGTCACGTGCAGGCCACCGTCGTGGCCGTCCAGCGCCACCCGGCACGCCTGCCGGACGGTGGTCGCCGGCGCGCCGGACAGCTCGACGAGGGTGGCGATCCAGGTGCCCGGCGCGACGGTGTGCTCCAGCCAGGGCACGACCAGCCTGCCGGCCAGGGGTCCGCCGTCACCGACGGTGGTGGTGCCGGCGGTCGCGTCACCGTGGACGCTCACGAGTGAGCTCGTCAGGCCGGCCCCAGTGACTGTCGTCGTGCGGTCACTGACGCTCGCTGTCGTCCCGCTCGCTGTCGTCCCGCTCGCTGTTGTCGCCGCGTCGTCGGCGACGGCCCAGCCGCCGATCCGCAGCCGCAGCGCGCCTGCCTCGGCACCGTCGGCTGCCAGGTCGTCGACGCGGGTCAGTCGCAGCTCCCAGGGGCCCCGGACCAGCGAGAACACGGTGAGGTGGCCGGCCGGCCGGGACCGGCCCGCGCGGCCACCGCCGTGGTCGCGCTGGTCCGGATCCGGGTCGATCCAGTGGGCCAGCGTGCGCGATCCGGCGACGCCGACGCGGATTTCACCGTCGCCGTGGTCGCCGTCGCCACCGCCGTGGTCGCCTGCGCCGTCGCTGCGGTCGACGCGGACGGTCAGCAGCCGCATGCCGGCGCGATGGGTCGCCCGGCCCGTGCCGTCGACGAGAACCACGGACTGGTCGAGCGGATCGAGCCAGCCGCTGTCGTCGAGAACGGGGCTGGTGGCGGTGGAGTAACCGAGCCGGGCGTACAACGGGGAGTCGCCGACGGTGGCGCCCTCGACGGTGTGGTCGGTGCCGTGGTTGACCACTCGGACGATGCCGTCGGCGCGGGTGCCCGAGACCAACCAGCCGGGCGCCCGCACGGCCCGTACCGTGTCGTGCCGCTCGACCGGCAGCGGCTGCTCGTCAACCGTCCATACCGGATGGTCGGCGGGCAGTGCGACGCCGAGCAGCCCCTTGCTCGCCCAGTACGGCGAGCCGGGTCCGGAGTACTGCTGGGCCAGCCGTGGCCAGGCCCCGTGCCAGCCGAGGGTGAGTACGCCCCGGTCGTCCAGGGCACCGTGATCGAGGAAGTGGCGCACGACGCGGGTGGCCGCCCGGCGCAACTGGCCGAGGCTGACCGAGGGCACGCCGGCGAGGACGCCGACCCAGAACGGCGCGGCGGCGGCGAACCGGTAGATCAGGCTCCGTCCCTGGATCAGTGGGGATCCGTCGGCGCCGACGAGGGTGACCGCGTCGCACAGGAACCGGTCGAGGCGGGTCAGGTCCCGTTCGCGGCGCTGGGCGGCCAGGTCGGCGGCGCCGGCCATCCGGGCCCACAGCGTCGGGTACGTGTGCAGGGCCCACCCCACGTAGTGGTCGTAGGCGCGTTCCGGCCCGTCGGACAGCCAGCCCTCGGCGCGGGTGAACGTGTCGTGGGTGGCCAGGTCCTCGGCCATCTCGTCGAGCGAGTGCGGCCCGTCCACGGACCGGAGGAAGGTCTGCACGACGAGCCGGAACCAGACCCAGTTGATCCGTGGATACGTGTGGTCGCCGACGGCGGGCGCGAGGTAGGCGACCACCCGTTCCTGGACGGTGGGGGAGAGCCGGTCCCAGATCCATGGTCGGGTCAGGTCCAGGACCAGGGCGATCGAGGCGGCCTCCACCTTCGCCTGGGCGTGCTCGTCCAGCCGTACCCAGCGCTCGGGCGACGCCGGATCGGTGCCGGCGGCGATGCCGGCCGCGTACCAGTCGATGAGGTCGTCGAGGTCCGCGCCGCGGGCGCCGGCGATCCGGAACCCGGCGAGCAGGAAGGTGCGGGCGAATCCTTCCAGGCCGTCGACGGCCTGTCCGTAACCGCCCGCCGGTCCGGGAAAGGTGACGAGCGCCCGGCCTGGCGAGGCGAACGGTCGGGCGGCCGTGAGCATCCGGTCGGCGATGGCCAGCCAGTCGGCGCGGCTCCAACCGGCGGAGGTCCACACGCCGGGGCGCGGGGCGGCGGCGGGTCGACCGGACGCCCCGGTCACCATCCGCGGTCGGTGTCGCATCGGTCCGCCTCCGTGACAGTGCCGGGTGGACGTTGACGTTGCCCCGCTGTGACGTACAGGCAACGGTCTGGTTTCCGAAGTAAAACGCTCACAACCGACCAAGTCAATGCCTATCTCAAACTTGAATGATCATTGACGATCAAGTTGATCTGATACGATCAGAATCGCTCAGAGCTGATCTACTTGTTCGAGGAGCCATGGTTGCCGTAGATCACGTCGGGGGCCGCGCCGTAGCTGGCACCGGTGGCCGCTTCGCCGGCCCACTGGCCGTGGCCTGGCCGCACGCCGGGGCACAATCCTTGGCACAGGTGCTCGCGCCGCCGGACGTCGCCCTGCCGGTACCGCCGGCCTGCGAGCGCGCAGTCTGGACCCACCCGCACCCCGCGACCCTGCACCGGCTGCGCGAACGGGCCGAGCGCGAGCGCGGCGGGCCCTGGCCGATGCCACTGGCCCACCAGTACGCCCGGTACTTCCGCGACGGCGACCGCGACACGTACGAGCAGTTGGTCTTCGCCCGGCAGCGGCGGCTGACCCGGGCCGTGGTCCTGGCCGCCGCCACCGGTGAACCGGCCTGGCTCGACGAGGTGATCGACGGCGTGACGCTGCTGTGCGAGCAGAGCAGCTGGTGCTGGCCGGCCCACGACGACACCCACACCGTGCACGGCGCGATGCTGCCTACCGTGACCGACCCGTTCCTCGATCTCGGTGCCGGCGAGGTCGCCGCCCAACTGGCCTGGACCGACCATCTGCTCGGCGGGTCGTTCGACGAGTACGTGCCCGGCCTGCGCGAACGCATCCGGCACGAGGTCGACCGGCGCGTGCTGATCCCGTTCGCCACCCGCCGCGACTGGCACTGGCTCGGCCTCGACGGCGACGTGCACAACTGGAACCCGTGGATCCACGGCAACGTCCTCGTCGCCGTACTGCGCCTGGTCGACGACCAGAGCCGGCGTGCGGAGCTCTGCGCGTCGGTCGTCGAAGGGCTCGACCGGTACGTGGCGTCCCTGCCCGCCGACGGCGCCATCGACGAGGGCTACGGCTACTGGTGGAACGGCGCCTGCCGGGCGCACGAGGCGCTCGATCTGCTCGCGCACGCCACCGGCGGCGCACTGGACGGCGTCCCCGGCGAGGCCCTGCGGCACACCGTCGCCTTCCCGCACCGGATGCACCTGGGCGGCGAGTGGTATCTCAACCACGCCGACGGGTCCGCCCGACCCGCCGGCACCCAGCCGTGGCACGCCCTGCACCGCGCCGCCCGCCGGGTCGGCGACCGTGACGCGCAGGCGTACGCCGCCGCACACCGCCGGCCCGACGGACCCGTCGCGGACGAGGAACACGGACTCGGCCGGCTGCTGCGCGCCCTGACCGACCCGGCGTGGCTGTCGGCCCGGCCGGCGGCACCGCCGCTGCCGCGCGACGTGTGGCTGCCCTCGACCCAGGTGCTGCTCGCCCGCCCGGTCGCCGGCAGCCCGACCGGGCTGACCGTGGCGGTCAAGGGCGGGCACAACGGCGAGCACCACAACCACAACGACGTCGGCTCGGTGGTGGTCGCCGTCGACGGGGTGCCGGTGCTGGTCGACGCCGGACGCCCTACCTACACCGCGCGGACCTTCGGGCCGGACCGCTACGACATCTGGACCATGCGCAGCGAGTGGCACAACGTCCCGTACGTGCGAGGTACGGCGCAGGCACCCGGCCGCGCGTACGCCGCCCGACAGGCCACGGTGGCGGTCGACGACGCGGCGGCCGAGTTGAGTGTGGACCTCGCCGGTGCCTATCCGCGCACGGATCTGCACAGTTGGCGGCGGATTGCCCGGCTGGAGCGCGACAGCGGACGGGTGGTGATCGTCGACGCCTGGGAACTCGACCCGGACGGGACCGACCGGCCGACCTACCTGCACCTGCTCGTCGCCGGCGAGGTACGCCAGCGGACAGTACGCACCGGCGCGGGCCGGGTCGAGGTCACTGCCCTGGGCGGCGCCGGCCAGGCCGCCCTGAGCTGGCAACCGGCCAGCGCACCGTGCCGCCGCACCACCCGGGTGCTGGACGATCCTATGCTCGTCGGCGTGTGGGGACAGCAGCTCACCCGCCTGGCCATCGACGTCACCGCGCTCGGACCGACCGGCACGTTCGTCCTCGTCGTCGAGCAGATCCGCCCGCCCGAAGCGTCCTCCGGAGGAGACAGCCGATGAGCCTGCAGGACAGCGACACCGGCGGGGCGGAGACCCGGGGACCGCTGCAGGTCGCGCGTCGTCAGCAGCTGCTGGAAGCGCTGCACCGCGACGGGTCCATGCGCATCTCCGACCTGTCCCGGACGCTGGGCGCCGCCCCGGTCACCATCCGGCGCGACATCGCCCAGCTCGCCGCCGAAGGACTGGTCCAGCGGGTACACGGCGGGGTCGCCCTGATCACCCCGGACGGACCCCCGACGCCGGAGGAAACCTCCGCCGGGACGACGCATTCCCTGACCGGACGCACGCTCGGCATGCTGGTGCCCTCGCTCGACTACTACTGGCCGGACGTGGCCCGGGGAGCCGAGGAGGCGGCCCGCGAGCTCGATACCCGGGTCGTGCTGCGCGGTTCCTCGTACGACGCCGAGGACGACCGGCCCCAGCTGGAGCGCCTGCTCGACCGCACCGGCGTCGACGGGCTGATCATCGCGCCCCGGATGGACACGCCGACGGCGGAACACACCCTCGACTGGCTGAGTCACGCCGGGGTCCCGGTGGTCCTGCTGGAACGCACCGCGACCGTCGGTGCCCACCACGCCGTCATGGAGTCGGTGGTCACCGACCACGCGTTGGGCGCCGCCATCGCGGTACGGCATCTCATCTCCCTCGGCCACCACCGGGTCGGCGTGGTGCTGGACGCCAACAGCCCCACCCGTCCGCACGTGCGCCGAGGGTGGCGGGAGGCGGCCGACGAGTGCGGGCTGGACCCGGCGGCCACCGTGGAGGCGGTGGTGCCCGACGCGCGTTCGCCCAACCGGGACGTCCTGCTCGACGAGATCCTCGACCGCTGCCAGGCGACCGGCACGACGGCACTGCTCGTACACGCCGATGCGGAGGCGATCGCTCTGGTGCAGCACTGCGAGGAACGGCATCTGTCGGTGCCCGGTGACCTGTCCATCGTGGCCTACGACGACGAGGTGGCCGGCCTGTTCACCCCGCCGCTGACCGCGGTCCGGCCACCGCGCCGCTCGATCGGGCGGGCCGCGGTGCGCCTGGTCGCGGACCGGCTCGCCGACCCCGACCGGCCGACCCACCGGGTCGTCATCAGCCCGTCGCTGCGTATCCGCGAGTCGACCGGCCCACCCCGCCGGTAGCCGGCGGCGTTGCCCGCCACCGGGTGGTCAGAGTTGCCCGCCACCGGATGGTCAGACCTGGGTGCGGGTCCACTGCTGGTTGGTGCCGTCGTGGCAGCCGTACTGCTGGATGTCCGTGCCGTCGGCGGTGCCCCAGCTGACCACGTCGAGGCACTTGCCACTGTGCCGGGCGCGCAACTGGTAGTAGCTTCCGACGCCGACCCACTGCCACTGCTGGTTGGTGCCGGCGCCGCAGGTGTACTGGATGATGTTCGCGCCGTCGGCGGTGGATGCGGAGGCGACGTCGAGGCACTTGCCGCTGTTCTGGTTGACGATCCGGAAGTAGCCGTCGCCGGTGTCGCGGAACTCCCAGCGCTGGTTTCCGCCGCCATTCCAGGAGTACTGCTTGACCTCGGCGTTGTTGGCGGTGGAGTTGCTCACCACGTCCGCCACCTTGCCGCTGTTGCGGTTGGTCAGCCGGTAGTACGGCGGTGCGTTGCCGGTGACGGTGCCGGTGACCGTGTCGATGGTGACCGACGGGTACCAGGTCAGGCTCATGCTGGTACTGGACGGGAAGGTGATCGGCAGCCACACGTACTCGGAGTCGTTGACCGGGCCGCCCCAGGCGCCGGCCCAGCGGTCCCCCAGGTAGAGGTAGCTGGTCGTGGTGGTGCCCTGGATCGGCAGGACGTACGTCGGCTGGGACCGGAACGTGGTCGAGTCGCCGACGGCGGTCATCCCGGACCACGGGCCGGAGATGCTGGTCGCGGTGGCGTACCGGGCCTGGTTGGGGTTCCAGCCGGTCAGCCCCGAGGTGAGCAGGAAGTAGGTGCTGCCGCGCTTGAACAGGGCGGGAGCTTCCCGGGCGCCGTCGTTCCAGAAGTTGCCGACGAGGGCGGCGATGGAGAGGTAGTCCGTGGTCAGCCGGTAGATGTGCAGGTCGCGGTTCTCGTCGGCAGCCGAGATCAGGTACGCGGTGCCGTTGTCGTTGTAGAGCGTGAGATCCCGTGACATGTGGCCCAGCGGGCGGAAGCTGCCGTGCCAGGTGTAGTTGCCGTCCACAGTAGCTGATGAGGCGACGGCGGCCCTGGCCTCGCCGTAGTCGGATCCGTTCTCCTTGTGCATCCACATCACGTACCGGCCGGTGCCGGCGTTGTAGACGACCTTCGGTCGCTCGATGTTGGCCACCTGGAGTTCGGCGGCCGAGGACTGGGTCAGCACGTTGTTGCGGAACTCCCAGTCCCGCAGGTTGGTCGAGCGGTAGACGGAGACCGCCCGGAACGTGTTGTCCGGGTTGCGGTTCTCGCCGAACCAGTAGTAGTAGTCGCCGACCTTGAGCATGCCGCCGCCGTGGGCCTGCAGCGCGTTCCCTGAGGTGTCCCGGAACTGGGTGCCGTTGGTGATGGTCACCGGTGCCGCCTGGGCCGGGGTGGCGGCGACGGTCGTCGCCACGATGACCGCTGCCGTGGTCATGGTCAGTGCCACGCCGAGTGCCAGCAGCCCGTTGTCGCCTCTCACTGCGTCTTCCCTCCGTCTGGCCAAGGGGATCCCGGCACCGAACGGGTGGGTCCGGGTAACACATTGGTAATCCAAGGCGAACACGAGCGCCATGTTCCGAACCGAATCGTCCACAAACATTCATAGACGAACATCGCTGTTCGGGGGTTGCCTGCGGCGCCGACCGACGGCGCGAACGGCACGGTCGCTCAGCCGTGATGCGCGGCGAGACCGGCGATGGTGGTCTCGACGATGTAGTGGTAGTACTCCTCACGATGACGGGCGGCGACGTCGCCTCCTTGGGCGAAGGGACTGATGGTCGCTTCGGCGAGGACGACGGCCCCGGGACTGCCGGCGGCGGCCTTGCGGAACTCGTCCATCATCGTTGCGTGATCTCGCGGGCCGTCGTCCTCGTGAACGAGGCGCTCGTCACCAATGGTGATGGTGAGCATCGCGTTGTTCAACAGCGCGGTGTAGGCCAGCCCGGACCGTGCGCCGAACCCGCCGCGCTGTAGCGCGGCGATTCCGGCGTCGATGATGGGAATGACGGAGGGGAAGGTCGGTCCGTGCATCAGGAGCCACTTCGCCGCCCCCGGGTATGAGCTGACGATCGGATAGCTGGCGTACAGCAGCGTCCGGAACCAGTCCTGCCAGTGAAGATCCTCGTCCGGCGCGGTGAGGTCGGCCAGCACGCGCTCGACGACGTGTCGGGCGATCAGGTCCTTGCCGCCGATGTGGTGGTAGACGACCGAGGGGGCCACCCCGAGACGGCGGGCGAGGTCGCGGATCGACCAGCCGAACAGGTGCGACTCGCGGGTGAGCGTGAGCGCGGCGTCGACGATGCGCTCCGGGGTCAGGCCCACGTGGAACGGGGCGGCGGAGATTTCGGACACATGACCTCTCTTCTCTCGGGCCCTCCTCCGGTCTCGGAGATGGGCTCTGCGTCTCATGATCCAGGTAAGGCTTGCCTTTCTCGCCGGACATGCCTAGATTAGAACACCGTTCGCTTAATTGATAATCGTTTCCAGTAGGGGTTGGCCGATGCGGACACGAGAAGGGCCGGGCCAGGGCACCCGGGTCGTAGCCCCCCGCAAGCCGGGCGAGGACTTCTTCGCCCCGGTACGGGGTAGTCTCGCGACGATCATCGGGCTGAGCGTCCTTGGCGCGGTGAGCAGCGTCGTGCCGTTCGTCGCGATCGTCGAACTGGCGCGCGTCCTGTTGCCCGCGCTGGCGGGTGGCGTCGTCGACGCCGGCCGGGTCGGGGTGATCGTGGTCGTCGCCGTGGCGGCGTCGTTGGTCAGCTTCGGTGCCGCGTTCGTCTCCGGGATGGTGAGCCATCTCGCCGACGCGCAACTGCAGCTCTCGCTTCGGCAGCGGATCATCCGGCACCTACAGCGGCTGCCGCTGGGCTGGTTCGACGCGCGCAGCTCGGGGACGGTGCGCAAGATGGTCGAGAACGACGTCGTCGCCCTGCACCAGCTCGTGGCGCACGCGATCCAGGACGTCATCACCGCGGTCGCCGTGCCGTTGGTGAGCATCGGCTACCTGTTCGTCGTGCAGTGGCAGTTCGCGCTGGCCGCGCTGGTTCCACTGCTGATCACGATGGTCCTGTACACCCTGCTGATGCGCGGCGGCGCAGCGAAGTACCAGCAGTACGACCGGGCGACCGCCCGGCTGTCGGGGGCGACGGTGGAGTTCGTCCACGGGATCGCCGTGGTGAAGCGCTTCGGGCAGCTCGGACGCAGCCACCGCCGTTACCGGGACGAGATGAGGGAGTACGTCACCTTCATCGGACAGTGGACTCGCGACACCGCCGTCATGTTCACCGTCATCGAGATCGTGACCTCCCCGGTGGTCGTACTCGTCTACCTTCTTGCCGTCGGTACGTGGCTCGTGAGCGTGGGCACCGCCGCCCCGATCGACGTGTTGCCGGGCCTGCTGCTCGGCCTGGGCCTGACCGGGCCGCTGATGAAGCTGGGATCCTCCGCGCAGTTTTTGCGTAACGCGACGAAGGCCAAGGAGTCGCTTGCCGTGTTCTTCGACCTTCCGCCGGTCGCCTGGGCGGCGTCGCCCCGGCAGCCGGCCGGCCGTGAGGTCGGCTTCGAGCGCGTGTCGTTCAGCTACGACGGGGAGCACCGCGTCCTGCACGAGATCGTCGCAGCATGCCGACCGGGCATGGTCACCGCGCTGGTCGGTGCCTCGGGATCGGGCAAATCGACGCTGGCCAAGCTCGTACCCCGGTTCTACGACGCGGCCTCGGGCCGGGTCGCGATCGGAGGCACCGACGTACGGGAGATCGCATCCGGTGAGCTGTACCGCGACGTCGGGTTCGTGTTCCAGGACGTGCAGCTGTTGCGTGCGAGTCTGCGCGACAACATCCGCCTCACCTGCCCGGACGCGACCCACGAGGAGGTGGAACGTACGGCCCGGGCGGCACAGATCCACGACCGGATCCTGCGCTTCGAGCGAGGCTACGACGCGGTCGTCGGCGATGACGCGAACCTGTCCGGTGGCGAGGCGCAGCGGGTGACGATCGCCCGTGCCCTGCTCGCCGACGCACCGATTCTCGTCCTGGACGAGGCGACCGCGTTCGCCGATCCCGACTCGGAGGCCGCCATCCAGTCGGCGCTCAGCGCACTCGCCGCTGATCGCACCGTGCTGGTGATCGCGCACCGGCTGCATACGATCGTGGGCGCCGACCAGATTCTCGTCCTCGACAACGGACATCTCGTCGAGCAGGGCACACACGCCGAGCTCGTCGCCTCCGGTGGTCGATTCGCCCAGATGTGGGCCGACTACCAGGCCAACCATGCCCGCTCCCTCCCGCAAGGAGCCCGGCGATGATCCGCCGCCTGCTGCACTACTCGTCGCTACGTGCCCGCCGGCTGCTCGTCACCGAGCTCACCTTCATCGTGGCCACCGCGGTGCTTCAGGGAATCGCGTTCCTGATGCTCGTACCGCTGCTGCAGGCGTTGTTCGCAGGAGAAACGGCGACCGTCGGCAACTGGCTGACCGCTGTCGCGGTCGTCGGGGCGCTGTACGCCGTGGCGTTCTGGTTCGCCAGCCAGATCGGCATGAAGGCGAGCACGGCGGTGCTCGACTCGCTGCTGACGCGGCTCGGCGACCGGCTCGTCGAGCTCCCGATCTCCTGGTTCGGCGCGGACCGGTCCGGGCTGATCGCGGGCATCGCCACCCACGGAGCGATGTTCGTCTCGTCCGCCCCCTACTCGATCGTGCGTCTCATTCTCACCGGGTTCATCACTCCCGCGACAGTGCTGGTCGGCATGTACTTCTTCGACTGGCGTCTCGCGCTCGCGATGACCGTCACGGTTCCGGTGATGTGGTGGGTCTTCCGGTGGCTGCGCCGCGGGATGGAACGCGACGATGTGGAGCACTCGGCGGCGGTCGCGGAGGCGTCGAACCGCGTCATCGAGTTCGCCCGGATGCAGCCCGCGCTGCGCACGGCCGGCGACGGGTCGATCGCCGACCGGCTGGTCGAAGAAGCGCTGCAGCGCCAGCACCGCGCCTACCGAGGACTGCTCATCACGGGCGGCGCCGGGATCGCCACGTTCGCCGGTGTGGTGCAGCTTTCGCTCACCGTGGTCATCGGGCTCGGCGCCTACCTGGCGGTCGGTGGCTCGCTCGATCCGGCCACGCTCATCGCACTGCTCGTCCTCGGCGTTCGGTTCACCGAGCCGATCTCGAACTCGGGCGCGCTCGGCGGCGGCGTGGCGGTCGCCAAGACGACCTTGAATCAGCTCGACGAACTGCACGCACTCACGGCGCTGCCCGAGCCCGCCGAGCCGGGAACGCCGAAGGACTGGTCGATCGCGTTCCAGGACGTCACCTTCGGCTACGGCGGCGCTCCAGTCCTGCGGCACCTGTCCTTCACCATGCCGTCCGGGCAGATGACGGCGATCGTCGGGCCATCCGGCTCCGGGAAGACGACGATCACCAAACTCATCGCACGGTTCTACGACCCCGAGTCGGGGACCGTGTCCATCGGCGGTGTCCCGGTGCCGCTGCTCGGCACCAGTGTGGTCGAGCCCGCGGTCGCACCGGTGTTCCAGGATGTCTATCTCTTCGACGACACGATCCTGAACAACATCTGGATCGGCAACCCCGACCGCAGCCGCGAGGAGGTCGTCGCCGCAGCCACCCGGGCCCGCGTCGACGAGATCGCCGCACGCCTGCCCGGGGGTTGGGACGCGCTGGTCGGCGAGGGCGGCTCGAACCTGTCCGGCGGGGAGCGGCAGCGGGTGTCGATCGCCCGTGCGCTGCTGAAGGAGGCTCCGATCGTGCTGCTCGACGAGGCGACGGCAGCGCTGGACATCGGTAACGAGATCGCGATCGGCGAGGCCATCGACGCGGTCCGGGCCGACCGGACGATGGTGGTCGTCGCCCACCGGCTGCAGACGATCATGACCGCCGACCAGATAGTCATGCTCGACGGCCACGGCGGCATCCAGGAATCCGGCACCCACACCCAGTTGCTCGCCGCCGGCGGCGGATACGCCCGTTACTGGCGCGAGCGCGTCGAGGCCACCGGTTGGCAGCTCGCGCCGCTGGAGTGACCGAAACACCTGACGAAGGGACGACGACTATGACCGGAGAGACCATGCCCGCCGCCGCGCCGACGAAGGCCACCACTGTCCGTGGCCGGCCGCGGCTGTCGCTGACGTTCACCGCTCGCGACCTGCTCAATGTGGCGATCTTCACGGTGATCTACTTCGTGATCGTCTTCGCGATCGCGATGCTCGGCATCATCAACCCGTTGGTGATGCTTCTGACCCTGCCGTTGAGCGTCATCGTCGCGGGCATTCCGTACCTGCTCTTTCTCACCCGGGTGAAGCACGCCGGTATGGTGACCCTCTTCGGTGTCGTCGTCGGCGTGTTGTACCTGATGACAGGGCATCCGTGGATCAGCACCCTCGTCACGGTGGTCGCGGCGCTCCTCGCGGAGGCGATCGTCCGGGCGGGGAAGTATCGGTCGCGGTGGGCCGCCATCCTGGCGTACACGGTGTTCTCCTTGTGGTACGTCGGCCCGTGGATCCCGCTGCTGATCAACCGCGCCGAGTACCTGAACTCGCCCGGCATGCAGGCGATGGGACCGGAGTACGTCGCCGAGTTCGACCGGATCGTGTCGGTCACCGCGCTCGGGATCTACACCGCCTCGACCGTCGTGTGCGGGCTGTTCGGTGGCCTGCTCGGCGCGTTTCTGCTCAAGAAACACTTCACCAGGGCCGGGCTTGCGTGAGGTCGCGGCTCCGGTGGTCCCCGCCCGACGACCACCGGGGCCGGACCCGCGCACGAAGATCCTGCTCGTCGTCCTGGCGAGCACGACCGTCATGGGCCCTGGCGGTCTGCGATTCGTGCCGGCCGCGCTGCTGTTGGGCATCGGCGTCGCGGTCTGGGAGAAAGCGTGGCGGCGTGCGATCGTCCTGCCCTTCGCGGCCGGGCTGATGTGGGTGCTGGGCTGGCTGCTGCCGCTGTGGTGGGTGAGCGCTTTCACCGCGATCATGTCGTTGGCCTGCACCTATCTCATCCGGTTCATCGTCGCGATCGGCATCGGGATGCATGTGATCGCGACGACCTCGCCGACCGAGCTCAGCGCCGCGCTGCGTGGGTCGAAGGTCCCGCGGCCGATCGCTGTGACGCTGGCGGTGATGCTCCGCTTCTTCCCCGTCGTCGCGACCGAGGCTGCTGCGGTGCTGGACGCGATGCGGCTGCGCGGCCTCACCGGAGCCGGTGGGTTCGCCCGCCACCCCATCCTCAGTATGGAGCGGTTCGTCGTTCCGATGATCGCCACGAGCCTGCGGGCCAGTGAGGACCTGTCGGCCTCCGCGATCCTGCGCGGCCTCGGCTCCCGCCGTACCCCGACGGCGATGTATCCGCCCCGCTTCGGCCCGCCCGACCTCGCAGTCGGCCTGGTCGTCGCCGCTCTGGTGACCGCTACTCTGCTGTTCCTGGCACCGCTGACATGATCAGCCTCGACGACGTCACCTGGACCTACCCGCACGCTGACGCGGCAAGTCTGCGCCATGTGGATCTGCACGTCACGCCCAGCGAGTTCGTCGTCGTCTGCGGAGCCAGCGGGTCCGGCAAATCGACCGTACTGCGGCTGATGAACGGGCTCATCCCACACTTCCACGAGGAAGGCACCCTCACCGGGTCCGTCGCCGTCGACGGCCTGGTGACCGTGGCTGCCGAACTGGACGAGATCGGTATGGTCACGGGCACCGTGCTGCAGCATCCCCGACGGCAGTTCTTCGCCGACACCGTCCGTGAGGAGATCGCCTTCGCGATGGAGAACTTCGGCCTTCCGCCCGAGGTCATCCGGGCACGCGTCGCCAGCGCGGTCGCCGGGCTCGCCACCGGTGTGCCGGTCGCGCAGCGTCTGCAGCGCCTTTCCGGCGGACAACAGCAGCAGGTCGCGATCGCCGCTTCCGCAGCTCATGGTCCCCGCGTCCTGCTGCTCGACGAGCCGAGCTCCAACCTGTCCGTCGATGCCGTGCGCCGGCTGACCGCCACCCTCGCCGACCTCAAGGCCCAAGGCGTCACGATCGTCGTCGCCGAGCACCGGCTGCGCTATCTTCAACAGCTCGCCGATCGGATCGTCGTCATGCGGGACGGCACGATCGACGCGCAATGGTCCGCCGCGGACTTCCGGGCGGTGCCGGACGAGATCCTCGCCCGGGAAGGACTCCGCGGGCGGATACGTACGGCAGACCTGCCCGCCCTGCCGGCGGCCGGCGCCAGCGTCTCGAACGCGGTTCTGGCGAGCGAGGTCCCAGCGGCAGCTCTGGAGCTATCGGGTGTCCGCTGCCGACTCGGTGGACGAACCGTCCTCGACATCGAACGCGCCGGCTTCGCCGCGGGCGAGGTAACCGCGATCCGCGGCGTCAACGGGGCAGGCAAGTCCACCCTCGCCCGGATCATCACCGGGTTGCAACGCTCGGCCGGTCAGGTTCGGCTGGACGGGAGAACGCTCGGCCGGCGTGCCAGACAACGCGCGAGCGCGATCGTCATGCAGGACGTACAACGTCAACTGTTCACCGACAGCGTCGCGGCCGAGATCGCGCTCGCCGCCGCCGAAGCCCCGCACCCACCCGACACCGCAGCGGTGCTTGCCGCGCTGGACCTGGCACATCTGGCGGAGCGGCACCCGCTGTCCCTGTCCGGCGGCCAGCAGCAGCGCCTCGTCGTTGCCGCCGTACGAGTTTCCGAGCGGCAGATCGTGATCTTCGACGAGCCCAGCTCGGGTGTTGACCGCCGTCACCTGCAGTCCATCTCGGACCAGATCCGTCAGATCGCCGGTGACGGTGCTGTCGTCCTGCTCGTCAGTCACGACGAGGACCTGCTGGCCCTCGCTGCGGACCGGCAGCTGACCCTCACCCGGCTCTGACGATGCGCGAGTACCCGTCAGTCGGATTCCCGATCATCATCGTCCAGTAGGAGATCACATGCGCTGCAGCCACATTCTGCACCGGGTCGACGACATCCACGCGTCGGTGCGGGCGTTCGAGCAGGCCGGTTTCACCGTGGTGTATGGCCGGCGGCCGGACCGCAGCTCGAACGCACTGATCTGGTTCGAGACGGGTCCGTTCATCGAACTCGTCCGGGTGCCACGGTTGTCCCTTCCGATGCTGTGGATGGCTCAGCTGTACGCGGGCCGAGCGGTGCGGCGCCGCGTCGAGCGATGGGTCGAACGGGAGCGACTCTGGATCGACCTGGCGGTGGAGACGGACGACGAGACCATCGGTGCCGAGCGTGACCGGCTCATCCGGGCCGGTGTCCCGATGAGCCGGATCTTGAACATGCGCAGGGTGACCCCGGAGGGCCGCACCCTACGGTGGCAGCTCGCCGCGCCGCAGGACCCGAGTCTGCCGTTCGCGATGTCCGCCTACCGCCCATCGGCCCGTCCGGGCAGCGTGGCACACGCGAACGGTGCCACTGGCGTCGCGTCCGTCCACGTCGGTGTGCCGGCGGCGAAGCGCGCGGCCTGGCTGACGGTTCTCGATGGTGGCGATCCGTGGATCCGGTTGGCGGACGGCGACGGCATCCGATCGGTCGAGCTGTCGGGTCTGGCGACGCCGCTTGATCCGGCGTTCATCGGCGGCCTACCGCTGCGGCCGGCCAGCACGGGCTGAGCCGCGCGCCCGCTGAGCCACGCCCGCTGAGCCGCGTCTTGTCGCGGCCGTCACGTGCCATCCGGCTGTGGACGGGTACGTACGGACAGCTCCGGCGTCGCTCTTCCGGCAGCCGTGTGGCGTGGGCGTAGCCGTGCGTCGATCGACCACGGGCCGGCTCCGAGGGCCGCTATGGCGAGGAAGGACCAGGCGTACAGCGCTGCGGACACCCCACCGTTGTTGATGGGCAACAGGCTGTTCGGCTGGTGGGTGATGAAGTACGCGTACGCCATCGACCCGGAACACAGGACCGCGGCCGGGCGGGTCACCAGGCCGAGCAGGACGAGCACGCCGCACGCCAACTGGATGAGTCCGGCCCACCAGTTGGGCCAACTGCCGAGCGCGACGGCCTCGCCGCTGCCCCGATGCCCGCCGAAGAGGCCGAGCACGGTAGCCGCGCCATGACAGGCGAACAGGAAACCGACCATGATCCGGAAGAGTGACCACACCGGACCGGAGAACTTGCCAGAGAACATCAGGCCCCCTATCTCAAGATTTAGTTAGGTGAGCCTAACCTAACTATCGATCGGTTGGTGGTGACGAACCGAACGCCTAGGGATTTCCCTGCCAACGCCACGGTGTGGGGAACGGCGTGCCGACGTACAACGGCCCGAGAGCGCGCCGGGCGTCCGGGGAGGCGATGTGGCCGTTTCCGGTGGGGCCGTCCTCCTTTGCCCCTACGGCAAGGCGTTGCGACTGGCGCGGCTCATCCTGCCCGTGGTGGGCCAAACCGCCGGTCGGGTGACCTGCCCGGTGAGCTGGATAACCAGCTGATCGGGGTATGTCAGATGCTGTTCACCTAGTAAGGTAAGCCTCGCCTTTGTCTGACATTCGGCCCGCTGTGGGTCAGGACAACGAACGGAGCATGTCGTGAGCTCCCGCCACCCCGGTGCCGCCCACCTCCGTGCCACCCAACCGCGAGTCACGATCGTCATCCCCGCGTTGAACGAAGCCCGCAATCTGGAACGGGTACTACCGACGTTGCCCCCGGTCCACGAGGTGATCGTGGTCGACGGCAACTCCGTCGACGACACGGTCGAGACGGTCCGGCGGCTGTTGCCGTCCGCGCGCCTGGTCAGCCAGACCCGGCAGGGCAAGGGCAACGCGCTCGTCTGCGGGTTCGCGGAGGCGACCGGCGACGTGATCGTCATGTTCGACGCGGACGGCAGTGCCAACGCCGCCGAGATCCCGCGCTTCGTCGAGGCGCTCGTCGCCGGGGCGGACTTCGCCAAGGGCAGCCGGACCTGTGTCGGTGGTGGCAGCGCCGACCTCACCCGGTTGCGGGGTGTGGGAAACCGCGCCCTGACCCTGCTGACCAACATCCTGTTCCGGGTCAGGTTCACCGACCTGTGTTACGGCTACAACGCGTTCTGGGTCGACGTACTGCCGATGATGCGGCTGCCGGCGCGACTGCCGGCCGGGCCGACCGCGTGCTGGGGTGACGGGTTCGAAATCGAAACGGTCATCAACTGCCGGGTCGCGGCGGCCGGGCTGGCCGTACGGGAGGTGCCGAGCTTCGAGGAGAACCGGGTCCACGGGGTGAGCAACCTCAACGCCTACCGGGACGGGGTGCGCGTGCTGCGCACCATCTTCACCGAATGGCGCGGGCGCCGTACCCAGGCGGCGATCTCCTCGTACCACCGGGCCGTCATGTGGTCTCCGGCCGTGCCACGGCCCGTCACCCCGGCCCGCAGCGACAACGAACTGTTCGACGTGACGGGCTGATCGTGTTGACGGATGAGCCGCCTGGCCGGTCCGCCCTGGCGGTCGCCCCGACCACGGCGCCCCTGGTGCGGTTCGGTCGCTCCGGCATGGAGTCACGGGCCGTCACGTTGATGACCTCCTCGATCGTCACCGGGATCCTCGGCGTGGCGTACTGGGTGGTGGCGGGCCGGCTCTATCCGACCGCCGAGGTCGGGCGGGCCTCGGCGACGATCTCCACCGCGACCATGCTCAGCTCGCTGGCCTGCCTCTCCCTGGGCGGGAGCTACCAGCGGTTCCTTCCGGTGGCCGGAGACCGGACGCGCCGGCTCGTGGTCGGCGGATTCCTGCTGGCCGGCGTCGTGGCGGCGATCCTCGGCCTCGGATTCGTCTCCTTCGGAGTCGGCCGCGACGAGTTGTTCCAGCACGGCATGGAGCGCCTGCTCTTCCCCGTCCTGGTGGTGGTGCTGGCGGGGTACGCCCTGCTCGACCCGATCCTGACCGGCCTGCGCCGGGTCCGGGTGGTGGCCGTGAAGAACATCTCCCTGTCAGTTCTCAAGATCATCCCGTTGCCGCTACTGGCGTTCGCGGCGTCGGACCTCGCGATGACCGGGACCTGGCTGCTGCTCGCCGCCGGCATCACCATCGGGATCGTCGGCTGGCTGCTCCGGGACGGACTCACCGCCAGCGACGGCGTGGCCCCGGCCCTGCCGCCGGCCCGCCAGATCTGGGCGTTCCAGGGCGCGTCGCTGGCCATGTCGCTGGTAGTCACCCTTACCCCACTGTGCCTGCCGCTGGTCGTGCTGTCCCAGCTGGGACCGGAGTCCTCGGCCTACTACAACCTGGCCGCCGCACTGGGCACGGCAGCCGGGATGCTGCGGGCCAACGTGATCGCCTCGTACGTCGTGGACGCGTCCGCGCCGGACGCCGCCCGGGCAGCCCTGACCCGGCGGATGATCCGGCTGATGGCGGCGGTCGCCGGGATCTGCGCGGCCGGACTCGCCCTGGGCGGTCCGGTCCTGCTGTGGCTGGTCGGTGGCGAATATCTGGCGGCCGCGACCCCACTGGTGCTGCTGCTCGCCGGGGAGACGCTGCTCGCCGTGGTCACTGCGGCCTACGCCGGCGTCGTCCAGGTGCGGCGACGGTTGCGGCTGCTGGTGGCAGTCCAGACCAGCATGGTGATGGTCACCATCGGCGGGGCGATGCTGCTGGTGCCGACGTACGGGCTGGCCGGAGTGGGACTGGCGATGGTCGCCGCGCAGGCGACGGCCGCCGCGGTGGTCGCCGTCCCGCTGGTGCGGGAGGTCCGGTTGCTCACCGCGACGGGCACCGGCGCTGGCGGGCCGCGATGAGCCCACGCGTGACGGTGCTCATGCCGGTCCACAACGGTGCGGCCCACCTGCTGCCGGCGATCCGCAGTGTGCTGGGCCAGACCTTCGCCGACCTGGAGTTGCTCGTGGTCGACGACGGGTCGACGGACCGGACCACCGAGATCCTGGCATCGGTGCCGGACCCGAGACTGCGGGTGCTGCACCTGTCACGGTCCGGGATCGTCGCCGCGCTCAACACCGGCCTGGACGCGGCGCGTGGCCGGCTGCTGGCCCGGATGGACGCCGACGACCTGGCCGACCCCGGGCGCCTCGCCCGGCAGGTCGCCTTCCTCGACCGGCACCCGGGGATGGTCGCCTGCGGGACCGACTACGAACTGTTCGGGGCCGGGGCGGGACGCGTCCGGATGCCCCGAACCCCGACCCAGTGCCGGGCCAGATTGCTCTTCGGCACGTGCATCGCGCACAGCTCGGCACTGCTGCGCCTCGCCGTCCTGCACGACACCCGCACCAGGTACCGAACCGAATACACCTACGCGGAGGACTACAAGTTGTTCAGTGAGCTGAGCCGGCTCGGCGACCTCGCCAACCTGCCGTTCGTCGGTTTGCGGTACCGGGTCGACGGCGCACAGACCAGCACGACGGCGGCGACCCGGCAGCGGCGCGTCGCCACCCGGATCATGCGGGAGAACCTCGCCGCCGCCGGGGTGGCCGGCGTACCGGAGCAGATCGCGGCCGGGATGATCTGGCCGGCGGGACATGGCCCGGCGGCGGCGGTGCGCTACGCGTGGCGGTACGCGCCGAAGCTGATCGGCACCGGCGCGCGGGCCGGCGGCCTGGCCGGCGTGGGCACGGCGACCCGGCTGGTACGCGAACGGCTCAACACGGTGCTGCGCCAGCCGGCCGGCGCCGGGACCGGACACGAGGCGTGCCATGACGAGTAGCGCCGCAGGAGTCCGGGCGGCGGGCCACCTCGTGCCGCCGCCCGCGTCGCAGACCCACACCGAGACGGCCTCGGCGGCGGCCTCGGCGCCGGGCGAGGCGCCGGGCGAGGCGCCGGGCGGCCTGACAGCGGCCGGACCGACCGCCGTGGTGGTGTGCGTGCACACACCGCAGCGGCTCGCCGTCATCCGTCGGTGCCTCGACGCGGTCACCCGGCAACTGGACCCGGACCATGACCAACTTGTGGTGGTCGTGGACCACCATGACGAACTGCTCCGGCTGCTGCGTGCCGCCGTGCCCACCGCGACCGTGGTCGCCAACACCGGCGAGCGGGGATTGTCCGGAGCCCGCAACACCGGAATCGCGGCGTCGACCGCACCGGTCGTGGTCTTCCTGGACGACGACGCCGTACCGCGTCCCGGGTGGCTGGCCGCGTGGCGGCGGGTCTTCGCCGATCCGGCCGTGATGCTGGCCGGTGGGGCGGTGTGCCCCGACTGGGCCGACGGCCGCGCCCCTCGCTGGTTCCCCGACGAGTACGGCTGGGTGGTGGGCTGCGACTACCGGGGGATCGGTGCCGCCGGCACGCCGGTACGTAACCCGATCGGCGCGAACATGGCGGTCCGCCGCGACGCGCTGGACCGGGTGGGAGGCTTCTCCGTGCGGCTCGGCCGGGTGGCCGCCGTGCCCAGCGGGTGCGAGGAGACCGAGCTGGGGATCCGGATGGGGCGTGCGTACGGCCCGGCTGCGATCGTCCGGTTCGACGAACCGACGGTCGACCACCACGTGCCGGTGACTCGCGCCACGATCGGCTACTTCCTGTCCCGCTGCCACCACGAAGGCCGGTCCAAGGCGGTGCTGTCGGCCGCGGTCGGCCGGACCCCGTCGCTGTCGGCGGAACGGCGCTACACGCTGCGGACGCTGCCGGCCGCGGTCGCCCGGCACGCCGTGGCCGTGACGCGGGGCGACCTGTCCGGTCCGGCCCGCGCCACGATGACGGTGCTCGGCCTGGTCGCCACGGCCGGGGGATACCTGGCCGGCCTGCGTGGCGGCCGGGACCGGTCCGCGATGGCCACCGGAGACCGCCCGACGGCGGTGGTCGAGGTGGAACTCGCCGGCACCGCCGAGTGCGACCTCACCGTGCCGGCGGCAGCCGCGAGCGTTTTGGTCCGCTTCCGTGACCGTCCGGTCGGCCGGGTCGTCCTGTCCTCGCAGGCCGGGCCGGTGCCGCAGGTCGGGCCGGTGCCACAGGCCGCCGACGGTGCGGCGACGGCGCTGGAACGGGCGATCGAAAGCGGGCTGGGACCGGCGTTGCGGGCGCATCTGGACCGGGCCGGCGTGCCGGTGCCACCGGCGGCGACCCCGGGCGAACTGCTGCGGCTGGCGCGTGGCAGCGCTGCGGTGGCCCCCGACGCGCACCCGGTCAGCGGCCAGCCGCTGGTCTCGGTCGTGCTGTGCACCCTGGGCACCGAGGAGCGGCTGCCGGCGGCGGTCGCGGCAGTCCTCGCCCAGACGTACCGCGATCTGGAGCTCATCGTCGTCGACAACGATCCCGCCGGGGGCCGGGTCCGGCCGCGCCTGGCCGAAGTGGACGATCCTCGGTTGCGGGTCGTCGCACAGCCCCGACGTGGGCTGTCGATGGCCCGCAACGCCGGTCTGGCGGCGGCTGCCGGCGACATCGTGGCCTTCACCGACGACGACGCGCTGCCGGACGTGCACTGGTTGGCCGAACTGGTCCGGGGATTCGCCGTCGACCCTGCGGTGGGCTGCGTGACCGGCCTGGTCACACCGGCCCGGCTGGATACCCGCTGGGAGCGGCTGTTCGAAGAGTACGGCGCGTTCGACAAGGGTTACCTGGCCAAGGCGTGGTCGGTACGGCCGGTCCCGCCACGGTTGGCCCGCTCGGCCGGGGTCGGCGACCGGGGGCCGCTGTTTCCGTACGTGGCCGGCAACTACGGATCCGGCAACAACATGGCCTTCCGGGCCGAGGTGCTGCGTGAGCTGGCCGGCTTCGATCCGGCGCTGGGTGCGGGCAGCCCGACGCGCGGCGGCGAGGATCTCGACATGTTCCGGGCGGTGCTCACCGCCGGGCACGCCATCCTGTACCTGCCGAGCGCGCTGGTGCGCCACTTCCATCGGGACACCCGCGCAGCACTGCGCAGCCAGCTGTTCGGCTACGGCAGCGGGTTCACCGCGGTGGCGTTCAAGCAGCTCATCTCGGGCTGGTCGGCGGCGCTGCGGATCGTGCGCGCCTCGCCCAAGGCGCTGCGAGTGGTCGTCGATCCCCAGTCACCGAAGTACGCCGGCCGGTCACCGGGGTTCCCACTGTCGCTGAGCTGCGCGGAGTTCGCCGGCTACCTGGCCGGGCCGTGGCTGCTGCTGTGGGGACGCGTCCGTGCGCGGTGGCGGTCGTGACCGGTGCCGGCTCGGAGATTGTTGCCGGCTCGGAGATCGTGGCCGCGCCGCGGCGGGCCGACCCACGAGCGGCCGACCCACAGGCGTACGACCTGGTAGCGGTCGCGGTGGCCGGCATCCTCGCGGTGGTGGTGCCGACCGTGGCCCTGCTGGACCTGCCGGTGCCGGGCCGCCTGATCGCCACCGTCGCCTTTCTCGTCACCGTGCCCGGGGTGCCGCTCGGTTACGCGCTGCGTCTGCCGCACCGACTGGTCACCGTGGTCATCGCCAGCTGCCTGTCACTGTCGGCGTCCCTGCTCGCAGCCGCCGCTTCGGCGGTGCTCGGCCTATGGGATCCGGCGACCGTGGTGACGGTCATCGCCGCGATCGGACTGTTGGCCACCCCGGCAGCGGTCGCGGCCATCCAGTCGAGGCAACCGAACCTGCCGGGCCCGCCGGATCAGCCGGACCTGCCGCGCCGCGGCGGTCGGGCGGCGCGGTGGGCCGGTCTGGCGGCGGTCGGCGTGGCGCTGTGCCTGTGGTGGTGGGCGACCCGACAGACCGACGCGGCGACCGCCGGCGCGTCGGGGCTGGTCGCGGTCGCCCCGGTCAGCTACTGGCTGGCTCTCGGCGTGCTCGCCGGCGTGCTCGCCTGGGCGCTGCTGCGTCCGGTGGTCGATCACGTCCTGCTCGCCGTGGCCTGCGTCGCCACGGCGGTCTGCGGCTATCTGCTGGTCGCTGTCGCGGACGGGGCCGCCGGCTACAGCACGGTCTGGGTCCATGTCGGCTTCATCGACTTCGTCAGCCGTACCGGGGAACTGGCCACCGGTGCCGACGCCCGGTTCAGCTGGCCGGGCTTCCTCGCCGGCTCGGCGTATCTGGTGGACGTGGCCGGCCTGCCCGACGCCAGCGCGTTCACCCTGGCGGCGCCGGTCGCCTTTCTCGTGCTGGCGTTGCCGGCCCTGTGGCTGATCGGGCGGTCGGTGACCGGCAGCGCCCGGTCGGCCTGGCTCGGGGTGGTGCTCTACCTTGTCTTCAACTGGTACCAACAGGACTACTTCTCGGCCCAGGCCACGGGCTTCGTGCTCTACACCGGGGTGCTCGCGGTCCTGCTGTGGGCGTTCGACGCGGCCGACGTACCGGCCCTGCCCGGCGGGCGGTGGCTGGCCTGGCTGCGGGCGGTGCACCGGATCCCCGGCCGGCCGGGTGGGGCCGGGACCCGGCTCAGCGGTGTCCGGATGGTCTGTCTGGAGATTGCGCTCACCCTCGTCATCGCGGCACTGGTGGTCACCCACCAACTGACCCCGATCACCCTGGTCGTCGCGCTGCTGTGGTTCGTCCTGGCCGGTGGCACCCGGATGCGGACGTTGTGGTTGAGCGCGGCGGCGATGTTCGTCGGCTGGTTTTCGTACGGGGCCACCGGGTTCTGGACCGGGCACCTGGTGGACCTGCTCGGCGACCTGGGTCGGCTCGGGTCGACGGTGTCCAGCGGGGTCGGTGAGCGCATCGTCGGGGATCCGCTCTACCAGCAGATGCAGTTCACCCGGATCGCCTGGACCGGGCTGCTCGGGCTCGGTGGGCTGGTCGGCTGGTGGCTGATCCGCCGGCGGCGGATAGCGGCGCTGGCGGCCGGTCTCGCCGCCGCCCCGGCCGGGTTGCTGCTGGTGCAGTCGTACGGCGGCGAGGTGATCATCCGTTGCGCCCTGTACGCCAGTCCGCTGCTCGCGCCGCTGGCCGCCGTGGGCCTGGCCCGGGTCGGGCAGGCGGTTCTGCGTCCGCTGCCGTCGCGCCGGGCACCGGTGTTCGCGGGCGCGCTGCGGTTCGGCGCCGTGCTGGTGACGCTGATGGCGGCCTTCGTGATGCTGACCCTGACCCGTGGGCTCAACGTGTCGTTCGAGCGGGTGTCCGCCGAGCAGGTGGCACAGGCGCGGGCGTTAATCGCCTCGGCTCCCGCCGGGGCGACCGTCGGCACCGTGGAGGCGGTCGGGCCACTGCCACTGGGCGGATTCGGGCAGCTGGACACGGTCCCGATGCCGCTGCCCGGCTGCCGCACCCCGGTCCGTGACTGCCTGCTGGAGCAGGTCGGCCCGGACGGCTCCAGCGGCCCGGACTACGTCTACGTCACCGGCGGGCAGGAGGCGGCGGGACGGCTGCGCTCCGGTCTCGCCGTCGGGTGGACCGGACAGATCATCGACGTACTGCTCTCGACGGACGGATACCGGGTGGTCACGAGATCTGCGGAGGTGACCGTACTGGAACGGGTCGCGGCGGCCACCCCGGACGCCGGGCCGGACGGACCAACGGCGGGGGGTGCGGGCTGATGGAGAACATCGAGCACCTGCTGCCGTCACCGGTGTTCGCGGTGCTGGTCGCGGTCGTCGTCGCGCTGTGCGTGCTGGTGTCGGCGCTGCGCGAGCGCTGGCTCGGGGACACGGCGACGGTGGATCCGGTCGTCGTCGGCGCCGACCGGGACGCGTCGGATGCCCCGACGCGGGCGGTTCCGGCGGCGTTGCTCCGGCTGACCCGCGCCGGCACGGCGGTGCTACTGGCGTTGGCGGTCACGGTCCTGATGGTGCTGACCCTGGTGCGGTTCGCGGTACTGGCCGATTCACCGCCGGCGGCTCCGGCCGGGCCGGCGTCCCCGTCACCGGCCGGGGCACCGGACACCGCCGTGGTCGGCGACGGTACGGTCCGATGACGGCCGGTGCCCGGCGTGGTCCGCGCCGCCGTCGCGCCGTGGCCGCGACGGTCACCGTGGTGCTCACGGTCGCCGCCCTGCTGACCGCGGCCGGGTGGGCGGTGGTCGATCGGTTCGGTTCGCCCGCGCGGGACTGGGCGAGCGTGTCGGGCGAGCCACCACCGGGTGACGATCTGCCCGGCTGGAAGCTGGTCTTCACCGACGACTTCGGCCGCCAGGAGCTGGGGACGGACTTCACGGCCTACTCCGGGAGCCCTGGCGGGGATACCTATTCGACCTGGCACCCCGACCACGTCGGCGTGCGTGCCGGGACGCTGGTGCTGCAGGGCTACCGACGCGACGGTACCTGGACCACCGGTGGGGTCTCGAACTGGCCGGTCAGCCAGGTGTACGGGCGGTGGGAGGTGCGCTTCCGGGCCGACCCCAGTGACGAGGTCACGTACCACTTCCTGTTGTGGCCGAGGAGCGACCGATGGCCGCCGGAGATCGACTTCGCCGAGGACTTCGGCGGACCGCGGACGGGCCTGTCCGCGTTTCTGCACTACCGGTCCGAGGCGGGACGGCAGAAGGCGCGGCGGGATCTGACCGGTGTCGACTTCACCCAGTGGCACACGGTCGGCGTCGAGTGGCAGCCCGGGCAGGTTCGCTACCTGCTCGACGGCGAGATCTGGGCCACCATCGAGTCGGCCGAGGTGCCGGACGAGCCGATGTGGTTGGCGTTACAGGCCCAGTCGGGTGGCTGCGAGCGTAGCCGTGAGTACGGGCTCGCTGCCTGCCCGAGGGTGGGAACGCCCGATTATGCGGAGATCGTCGTGGACTGGGTCGCGGTCTATGCACGCCGCTGATCAGCAGGTCGGAGCGGTTTGTCGGTGGCCTGCCGCCGGCCGGGCCACAGAATCTTGCTCGAACATCAGACAATGGTTAGCCTGGCCTAAGTTGCCTCCGGTGATCGGCGGCGACGCCGACCGGAAGTAGAGGACTCCTCCTGTGACTACATCCAGATCGCCGTGGGATCGCAGCCGCGGCACGCTCGCGACAGGGGCCAGCGCCGTCCTGGTGGCCAGCTTGATCGCGGTGACAGCCGGTGCCGGTCCGGCCGCCGCCACCGAATACACCAGCCCGACCGACCCGACCGTCACCTATTCGGTGCCCGACGAGGTCGTGGTCGGTGACTCCATTGTGGTTTCCGGTAACGGCTGGACGTCCGTGGACGGGACGCAGGGTTCGATCATCGCGGTCAAGCTCGACGACGGTGCCGTTTCCACCACCCGGGACGTGGTCCATCCGGTGACCGGTGCCGTGCAGGCCAACAAGACGATCTACGCGATCGCCCAGGCCGACGCGAGCGGGTCGTGGAGCATCGAGCTGGAGTTCCCGGACCTGGACAACTCAGACGCGTCCTGGGCCGCCGGTGAACAGCACAGCGTACGGCTGCTCACCGGCAGCCTGCTGACCGGCGACGCGCCCCGCTCGCTGGGCGCCGAGTTCACCGTGGTCGCCGACGGTGAGCCCGGTGAGCCCGGTGAACCGGGTGAACCCGGCGAACCGGGCACGTGGGAGTTCGACGTGGAACGGTTCGACCTCGGCGAAGGTCAGTACCAGATCGCCTACTCCGCGCGTAACGACGTGTTGTGGGTGACCCAGGCCGGCGCGCCGCCGGTGACCACGTCGCGCCTGCACAAGGTCGATCCGGAGACGTTGGAGATCATTTCCTCCTACTGGGTACCGTGGGACGAGCCGACGTCCACGGTGGAGGCCGTCTTCGGTCTGGCCGTCGACGACACCCGCAACACCGTCTGGACGACATCCACCCGGCTCAACCGGGTCGCGGTCTACGACCAGGACACCGGCGAGCACCTGCGGTCCTTCGACGACGTCAACCACGGCCGGTCGGTCGAGGTCGACGAGGCCGCCGGAATCGTCTACGTCACCGCCGTCAACGGCAAGTACATCGCCACCTTCGACGCGGTGACCTTCGAACGCGGCCCGGACATCCCCGTCGACGGTCAGCCGATGGGGCTGGACCTCGACCCCGCCGCCGGCAAGCTCTACACCTCGACGCTGGACACCGCCAAACTCGCCGTGATCGACACCGGCAGCCGCGCGGTGGCGCACTACGACCTGCCGGACGCGGTCCGCTCCTCCGACGTCGCGATCTACCCGCAGCGCAACCGCGTCTACGCCGTCAACCAGGACTCGGCCGACGTCACCGTGCTGGACGCCACCAGCTACGACCACGTGACCTCGATCCCGACGGGCAGCGGCGCCCTCGCGGTGGCACCCGACCCGAGCACCGGGCTGCTGTACGTGGCGAACTTCTTCGCCCACACGATCAGCATCATCGACACGGCGACGAACACCGTCGTGTACACGGTGACCGACACCGCCGTACACCCCAACCACCTGACGGTCGTCGACGGGTCGGCGTACGTGGTGGACCGGGCCACCTTCGGCGGCCGGCCGGTCGACTCGATCATCCGGATCACCCCGACCGCCGTGCCGGACCCGGGCGAACCAGGTGAGCCGGGCGGCTCCGAGGGCGGCATCACCATCAACGCGACCGTGCCCGATGGGCTCAGCGGCCCACTCACCCTGACCATCGATCCCGGTGCCGCTGTCACCCTGCAGCGGCAGGAGGCTCTTGGCCGGTTGCGGTTCACCGGGGACCTCCCGGTCGTGACGGTGACCGACGCCCGGTCCACGGCGGCAGCCGCCGGCGGTGGCTGGGCGCTGTCCGCGCAGAGCGGCCCGTTCGTCTCCGACAGCGGCGAGTTCGGCGCCGAGCACCTCGGCTGGACGCCACAGCTGCTGACGCCGCGCGACGGCGTGGTGGCCGGACCCTCGGTGGCGGGCGCACTCGACGGCGGACCGGGTCTCGGCGTGGCCGCGACCATGGCGACCGCCGACAACGCCGGCCGGGTCGGGGTCACCGGAGTCGGAGCCGACCTCGAACTGGGTCTGCCGCTGGGCACTGAACCGGGCGGATACCAGGCCACCCTGACCGTTTCGTTGTTCCCCACCGACTGACGTGACCAGCGATTCACGCGACAGCCACCGTGGACGGGGCATGCGACCTATCCGGCGCGCCCTGTCCGCGGTGGCTGCCGCGCTGCTTGCCGCGGTGCTGCCGGTGGCCGCCGCCACCCCGGCGGCGGCGCAGCCGGCCGGCACCGTGACCTGGGCGGTCCAGCCTTCCGACGCGGACGGTCCGGACAGCCGGGTTTCCTTCAGGTACGAACTGGAGCCGGGCGACTCGGTGACCGATCACGTGACGGTCACGAACCTCAGCGATCACGAGGTCTCCTTCCGGCTGTACGCCAGCGACGGCATCACCACCTCGGCCGGTCTGTTCGACCTGCTGCCGGCCAGCGAGCGACCGCGCGACGCGGGCTCGTGGATCGAACTCGCCCGGTCGACGATCGATCTCGCGCCGGATCAGCGGCGGACCGTGGCGTTCACCCTCCGGGTGCCGGCGGACGCGACCCCGGGTGACCACCCGGCCGGGATCGTCGCGGCGGTCACCGGAGCCGGCACCGACGAGCTGAACGTGGAACGGCGGGTCGGCGCCCGGGTACACCTGCGGGTCGCCGGTGACCTGACGCCCGCACTCGTGCCGAGCGATCCGGACGCCGATTTCGTCGGTGGCTGGAGCAGCGACGGCAAGGGCACGATGCACATCTCGTACGACGTCGTCAACGCCGGCAACGTGCGGCTGCAAGGCTCGACCACGGTCGAACTGCGCGCGCCGTTCGGCATCTGGTCGCGCACCTTCGATCTCGGCCAGGTGCCCGAACTGCTGCCCGGTGCCACGTTCCGGGTCGAGCTGACCGTCGAGGAGGTACCGGCGCTGGTGATGCTGACCACCACCGCCCAGGTCGTTCCACGTACGGTCGGCGCGGACGAGGTGCCGGTCCCGCTACCCGACGGTCAAGCCCGCGAACGCACCTGGGCGATGCCATGGTTCTGGACCCTGGCGCTGCTCGTCATCGTCGCCGCCGTCACCGCCGGCGCGCTGACCCGGGGGCGGCGGCGACGCCGGATGGCCGCCGCGCTCGCCCAGGCCCGCGCCGACGGCCGCCGGGAGGCCGAAAACTCCCCTGCCGAGAGCCCGGCCGCCGAGGACTCTCCGGCCGGGGACGGGGCGGATCGGACCGGCGGTGGCGGGTCCGACCCGGTCACGCTGCGACGGGAGGGCTAGCGATGGCCCTTGACCGGCGTAACCGGTGGCTGGTGGCGCTCGGCCTGCTCGCCGTCGCGGCGGTGGGCGCCTGCGGCGACGGCGGTGGTGGCCAAGGCACCGCGTCCGCGGCGACCCGGGTGGTCGTCGACATCGAAGGGACCGAGGTCGAGGTACCGCAACGACCACGCCGGGTAGTGACTCTGAGCGAGCCTACCTTGGACGGTGCCCTCGCGTTGGGGGTGACGCCGATCGGCACCACGACCGGACGCGGCCAGTCCGACGTGCCAAACTATCTCGCTGACCAGGCGGCGAGCATCCCGCTGCTCGGCAGCGTCGCGCAGCCCAATTTCGAGGCCATCGGCCGGGCCGCGCCGGACCTCATCCTGGTCGACGGGACATCGATCAACAACAACCCGCCGGCGATCGAGCTGCTGCGCAAGATCGCCCCGACCGTGTACGCGGGGTATGCGGGCGGGGACTGGCGGGTGACCTTCGGCTACGTGGCCGAGGCGCTCAACCTGGCGGAGCGGGGGCAGGAGGTGATCGAGGCGTACGAGGCGCGGGTGGCCGATGTCCACGGTCAGCTGGACGAGCGCCTCGACGAGACGTACTCGATCGTGCGCTGGCAGGGATCGTCGGCCTCGTTGATCCTCAAGGAACTGCCGGCCGGGCTGGCCCTGACCGATCTCGGCCTGCGGCGCCCACCCGCCCAGGACCGGACCGGCCGCGGTCACAGTGAGCCGGTGTCGCTGGAGAACCTGGCGCAGATCGATGCGGACTGGATGTTCTTCGGCACGCTCGGCGGTTCCTCGGTGGGCAATCCCGACGCGGGGGGTGGGGCCGGCGTCGACGCCGCCCGCCGGGCCCTCGACGCCGCCCGGGCGGTGCCCGGGTTCAGCGAGCTCGCGGCGTACCAGGCCGAGCGCATCGTGCTGGTGGACGGTTCGGTGTGGACGTCGACCGGTGGACCGCTGTTGATGAATCGGATCGTCGACGACGTGGAAAAGGCGTTGATTGGACAATGACACGATATCGGAACACTGCACTGCTGGAGCACCGCTCCCGGGCCGCCGGCTGGCTGACGTTCACCGCGTCCGTGATAGCCGCCGTGGCGGTCGTCGGCCTACCGGCCGCCGCCGAGGACGGGGCCACCGACGTGCTCACCGCATCTCCCACGCCGGTCGCGACCCTGACCACGGGCACGCCGACGACGCCGGCCACGCCGACGGTGTCCGCGACCCCGGACACCGCGACCCCGGACACCGTGGTCCCGGTGCGGCCGAGCCCGACCGTCGCCGCCGACCCGGTGCCGAATGGTCTGCCCAGCCCACAGCCGGCGGCTGCGGCCGCCACCGCAGCCACCCGCATCAGTGCGCTGGCCCAACCGGCGCAGTGCCCCAGCGACTCGGCGGCGACCTTCGAGGTGGCCGGCTCCGCGGTCATCGGCGGCACCCTCCGGCTGCAGGGGACCGGCTGGTGCCACCCGACCGACGGCGGCTCCATCATCGCCGTGAAGATCGACGACGGGGCCTACAGCCACCTGCCGGGGCAGGGTCCGAACGCTAACCTCACGGTCTGGCAGGTGGTCGAGGCCGGTGCCGACGGAACCTTCGACGTCAACATCCAGCTGCCCACCGCGAGCAACTCGACGCCGGAATTCACCACCGGTTCGTACACGTTGCGGCTGCTGTCCGGCTCGCTCAAGGCGGGCGACAACATCCGGTCGGTCGAGACGGACTCGTTCACCGTCACCGCCGCCGGCTCCCCCGGCGGTTCGCCCACCCCGAGCAGCAGCCCGACCCCGGGCTCCGGCGATGACGGCGACCTGCCCACCACCGGCATCGACGCGTACCGCGCCAGCCTGCTGGGCGGACTGTTCATCCTCAGCGGTTGCGTCGCGCTGATGTGCACCCGCCGGCCCCGTCGGATCGGTCGGGGGGCAGCGGTGTGACCGGCGCGGTCGCGGCCCGTGACGACGCCCGGGTACGGCGAGCCGGACGGCGATGCCGGGCGAGCGCGAGCTGGTCCCGCCGTACCCGTCGGGGGCTGGTGGCCGCCCTGGCCGGCACGGTCGTCGGCATCGTGGCCGCGACGCCGTCCTCGGCGGTGCCGCCCGGCGGTGCCTCGCCGGACACACCGGGTACGGCGTCCTCGGTGGCCCCTCGCGACGTCGTGCCGGGGACGTCGATTTCGTGGAAGGTCAGCGGCTTCCCGCCGGGGGAGTCGGTGCACATCAAGATTGACGACGGGGACTACTGCGGTGAGGCCGCGGTGCACGGTGCATGCGTGGTCCACATCCAGCAGATCGCGGCGGACGGTACCGCGTCCGGCAGCCTGCCGATCCCGGCCGATCTGACGCACGGGGCCCACTGGCTGCGCTATCTCGCCACCGAGCAGTTCACCGATGCCAACGGCACCGTGGGCACCAGGGGATACACCCTGCGGGGTGGCTCGGACTTCGCCGTCGTCGCGGCCGGCGCAACGCCCGGCCCGGATTCCGGCGGCTCACCCGCGACCGGCGGCTCACCCGCGGCCGGCGGGACACCGACCGCGCAACCTGGCGGGCAGCCAACGGCCACCGCGAGCGGGGTGGCGGTGGTCCGGGTCGCCACCGACGGTGGCCTGGACGGCAACGCCCTACTCTGGGCGATCCTGGGCGTCGCGTTGCTGGCGGCGGTCGGTGGCGTCGTCGCGCACCTGGTCCGCCGTCGTTCGCGGCCCGACCCCGGATGATCCGCGACCGGGGTACGGTCGCCCCCGATCCGCCGGCCGACGGTGCCCCGGCGGTGTCGCCGGCAGCACGCGTCGATCGGCCAGCGTCGTCCGTCGTCCGCCGAGCCGGCCTGCGCCGGGCGCTCGTGTTGCTGGTGGCGGTCATGCTGCTGCTGGTAGGAGTCGTCGCCAGCCTGGCGGTGGGATCACGCTGGATTCCACCCGGGCAGGTGTGGGACGCCCTGGTCCGCCCGGACGACTCGCTCGCGGTGACGATCGTCCGTGGCCAGCGGATCCCACGCACCTTGCTGGCGATCACCGTCGGGGTGGCGCTCGCCGTCGCCGGCGCGGCGATGCAGTCGTTGACCCGCAACCCGCTGGCGGATCCTGGCATCCTCGGCGTCAGCGCGGGGGCGGGACTCGCGGTCGTCGCCGCGGTGGCGCTCGCCGGCTTCGTCGGGATCTGGTTCTACCTCTGGTTCGCCTTCGCCGGCGCCGCGGTCGCGTCGCTCGTGGTGTACCTGCTGGGATCGGCACCCGGCCCGGCCGCGACACCCGCCCGGCTCGCGCTCGGCGGGATCGCGGTCAGCGCCGCGGCCACCTCCCTGGTCCAGACCGTCATCCTGACCGACCAGACAGCCTTCAACGAGTTCCGCTTCTGGGCGGCGGGGTCCCTGGAAGGCCGGCGATGGGACGTCCTCGCCGCCGTCGTACCGTTCGTGGCCGTGGGCCTGATCGTGGCCACGGCGGTCGCACCGTCGCTCAACGCGCTCGCGCTGGGCGAGGAGACCGGCCGGGCGCTGGGCGTACGGCTGCGCTCGACGGTGGCCGCGACGATGGTAGCCGTGGTCCTGCTGTGCGGAGCGGCGACCGCGGCCGTCGGGCCGATCGGGTTCGTCGGCCTCGGCGTGCCGCTGCTGGCCCGTGCCCTGGTCGGTCAGGACCAACGCTGGGTGAACCTGGCCGCCGCACTGTACGGCCCGGCCCTGCTCCTGCTTGCCGACGTGCTGGGGCGCAGGCTCGCCGCCGGGGCCGAGGTCCAGGTGGGCATCGTCACCGCGATCCTCGGCGGCCCGATCTTCGTCGCCGTGGTACGCCGGACCTGGTCCAAGGCGGCCTGACGACCATGTCCATCCACAGCCGGTACCTGCACTGGCGGCTCGGCCCGGTCGCCGTGCTGGTGGCCCGTCGTCCAGCCGCGGTGGTCGCGGTGCTGGGCGCGGTGGTCGCCGGCGCCGCCGGATTCGCGGTGCTGTTCGGCGACTATCCGGCGACCCCGGGTGGGTCGCTGGCCGCGCTGCTCGGCACCGGCGACGACGCGTTGGCCGTGGTATTCGTCCGGGACCTGCGGCTGCCGCGGGCGCTGGCGGCGGTCGTCGTCGGGGGCTCGCTCGGGGCCTCCGGCGCTATCTTCCAGAGTGTGTCGGGCAACCCACTGGGCAGTCCGGACATCATCGGGTTCACCGCCGGTGCGGCGAGCGGCGCACTGGTGAGCATCGTTCTGTTCGGCGGCACGCCCGCGCAGGTCGCGCTCGGGGCACTGGCCGGCGGATTCGCCACGGCCGCCGTGGTGTACGTGCTGTCGCGCCGGCGTGGCGGCGGCGTCGCGGGACACCAGTTGGTCCTCGTCGGCGTCGGCGTCGGCGCGGTGCTGTCCGCGGTCAACTCGCTGCTGCTGGTGAGGTCGTCGCTCACTGCGGCGCAGACCGCCGCGCAATGGCTCGCCGGTTCGCTCAACGGGATGTCCTGGGCGACCGTCTCGGTAGCGGGCGGTGCGGCAGGTCTGCTCGCGGTGCTGGCCGCCGCGCTGTCCCGGCGGCTCGCGGCGGCCATGCTCGGTGACGATGTCAGCGCCGGTCTCGGTGTGCCGCCGCAGCGGGTCCGGGCGGTCGCGGTCGCGGTCGGGGTCGGTCTGGTGTCGCTGGCCACCGCGGCTGCCGGACCGATCGCCTTCGTAGCGCTCGCCGCGCCGCAGCTGGCTCGGCGGCTGACGAGGCCGGCGGGACCGGGCATCGGCGGGGCGATGGTGATGGGCGCCTTGTTGGTCATCGTCTGCGATCAGCTGGCCCAGCGGCTGTTCGCACCGGTCCAGTTGCCGGTCGGGGTGGTGACCGGCTCGCTGGGCGGGCTCTACCTTGTCTGGCTGCTGGCCCGGGACGTGCGTCGCCGCCCGACCTGAGGCTGTCGCCGTGCACCGTCCGGGTGTCCGTCGTCTGAGTGTCCGTCGTTGGGGGCCGTAGCGGATTCCACCGACACCGGGTCCGGGGAGCCGGGGCTGGCGAAGACGAAGTCGCGATCGGCGTGGTCGGCCGCGGCGGCCCGGGCACCCTCGACGTCGCCGGCGATGATCGCTTCGAGGATGCGCTGGTGGTCCGCCAACCGTTCGGCGGCGGTGCCGGGGATCAGCACTCCACGGCTGACCCCGTTGCGCAGGGCCGCGACCGCGCACTGGTAGAACTCGGCTAGCAACGGGTTGCCGGCGGCGTCGAAGATGTCGGCGTGGAACGAGCCGGGTGAGGGCAGGACGAGTGCGCCCGTGGCATCCGGCCGGTCCGCACCGGGCTCTGGATCGCGGCGGGGGGCCGCGTCGAGCGATCGGCGCAGCCGCTCGATGTCGTCCGGGCTGCGGTGGCGGGCGGCAAGCCCGGCCGCCTCGACCTCGATCGCCCGCCGGAGCCCGAGCACCTGGCGGATCGGTTGGTGAACCAGGTGGTCGGTGAGGACCGCGTTGACCGGGCTCCGGGCACGGACGAACGTTCCCCGGCCGGCACCGCTTTCCAGCATGCCGGTGTCGGCGATCGACCGGGTCGCCTCCCGGACGGTGCTGCGCCCGACGCCGAGGAGATTGGCGAGCTCCGTCTCTGTCGGGATGCGCGTGTTCAACGGCCAGGCACCGTCCCTGATCTGCTGGCGCATCCACTCGGCGACCATCTGCGAACGCGATCCCTTGGTCATCGGCGCCCCACCTGGCACGCCCGACCACACTGCAGGTCCATTGCACAAACGTTACGCGATCTGGTAGGCCGAATGGCCCAGGGACCGATCCGCCGAAGGGCGTCGGCCGGATCGGTCGTGTCGTGGTGGAGGACTGTTCGCCGTGGACCCGGCGCGGTCAGCCGCGCGGCGTGACACCGGCGCGAGGTAGCGCGACAATTCGGCATCGAGCCGATCCACAATCGGCTGATAGAACAGTGGCCGCAGGATCGAACAATGACCGCCGGCGACCGGGATGACCGTGTGCGGGCCGGTGAGCACGGCGTTCCGACCAGTGCGGACGGTCCAGCCAGCCGGGCATGCGTGCGCAGCCGGTCCCACCGCGGGGGCAGGGGCGGCAGCCGTCGTCGATGCTGGCCGCCGGCCGGGTAGGCGTGGCGGTCCGGTCCGGCAGAACGACCAGCGGTACCTGTTCACCCGCGGCGGCCAGCCGGCCCGCGGTGTCCAGGACGAGCAGTCCACCGTAGGAGTGACCGAGCAGGATGTACGGCGAGGCCGGCGGTGTCGTCCGACCGGAGGGTGGCGCGCATACCGCGCTCCTAGTAGTCGTTCGCGGGGTCGAAGTATGACTTTGGGAAAGTTTAGGGTAGCCTAACTATCATCTGACAATAGGTTCCGGGCGAGTCGATGGCCTTCCGGTGCCGGACGGGCAGGCAGCAGAGAGGGCTCGACAGCATGGTGGGCGAGCGGCTGGACTGGGTCGACGTCGCGCGCGGCATGGCGATCCTGCTCATCGTCGAGCTGCACACGCAGGGAGCGCTCCGCCAGCTCGGTGCCGACCACCCGCTGCTCGTCTCGATCAACGTGGCTCTGGCCACCGTCCGGCTGCCGACCTTCTTTCTGGTGTCCGGCCTACTCTCGGTGTCGGTGCTGGCGGTGCCCTGGCGGGAGTTCCTGCGACGTCGGCCCGCCACCCTGCTCTACCTCTATCTACTGTGGGGAAGCGTCCTGCTGGCCGTGGCGACGCTGCTCGCCGCCGCCACCGGCGGCTCCGCCACCACCGTCGCCCGGGCCAACCTGCACGACCTGCTCGTCGCCGACAGCGTGCTGTGGTATCTCGCCGCGCTCGCCGTCTTCTGCACGGCAGCCAAGCTTTCCCGCCGCATCCCGGCGCCCCTGCAACTGGCGGCGGCCACTGCGCTGGCCATGGTGGCGACGATCGATCTGTTTCCGGCCGCCTCGTGGGGGATCGATCACATGCTCTCCTGCTACCTCTACTTCCTGATCGGTCGGCACTTCCGACCGGTGGTCATCGACTTCGCCACCAGCGCCACCACTCGCCGATGCGTACTGCTCGCGGTGACCTGGCTGGTGGCCGGCGGTCTGCTGCGGCTCGCCGATCCCAGCGGCCGGGCCCTGATCGCGCTGCTGCCGCTGGTCGCCCTGCCGCTGGCGGTCAGCCTCGCGGGGATCGTCGCCGGCCGGCCCGTGGCCGCACCGCTGCGCAGCATCGGCCGGCACACCCTGCCGATCTACGTGCTGCATCCGGTCGTCATCGCGATCCTGGTCGGGGTGTCCGGCGGCGATCAGCCGCTGGCCGGCCTGCCGCTGGCCGGCCTGCCGCTGGCCGGCCAGGCCGGACTGGTCCTTGCCGCGACGGCGGCGGTGGCCGCCTCGTGCTGGCTCCTCTGGCGCCGACTGCGCCGGGTCCCCGGCCTGTTCGACCTGCCCACACCGCAGGCGGCGGTGGGCCACCGGAGCCGGACATGACCGATTCGGGTCCGCAACCGGGTGCGGACCCCACCGTCTCCGTGGTGCTACCGGTCTACAACACCGCCGGCACGATCGCGGACTGTCTGCGCTCGGTGGCCGGACAGACGCTCCGACCCGGCCAACTGATCCTGGTCGACGACTGCGGCGGCGACGACGCGATCGACGTCGCCCGCCGTACGCTGGCCGACCTCGACCTGCCGTACCTCGTGCTGCGGCACGACCGTAACCGGCGGATCGGAGCCGCCCGCAACACCGGGCTCGCCCGGGCCACCGGCGAGTGGATCTGGTTTCTCGACAGTGACGATCAGGCCGAACCGGCCTTCCTCGCCCGCTTGGTCGAGGCGGCCATCGAACACCGGGCCGATATCGCGGTCTGCCGTACCCGTCGGGTGGATCCGGCCGGGAATCCACTCGACGTCGTCGAATCCCGCTGGCGGTGCCCGACGGTCTCCGGAGAACAGGCGGCGCGGCTGCTGCTGACCGACCGGATGAAGGCGTACGCCTGCAACAAGGTGTTCCGTCGCCGGAGCCTGCCGAACGCACCGTTCGACCTCGACCGCAGCTACGAGGATTTCCGGCCGGTGCTGCGGACCCTGTTACGGGCGACGTCGGTGGCGCTGATCGACGAGCCGCTCTACCGGTACACGGTCGACCCGGCGTCGGTGTCCGGCCACTTCGGCAGGCACACCTTCGACCTGCTCGCGGTCGCCGACGACGTACACGCCGAACTCGTGTGCTACGGGCTGTCCCGGCGTTGGCGCACCGATTACCTGACCTACCTGCTCGGCAACGTGGTCCTACCGCTTGCGAACATGGCGTTGCGCGCCGAACACGCCGGGCGCGCGGACGCCACCACCCGGGCGGCGGTGGCGGCGGCCCGCCGCCGGGCGCGGGTAGCCGACCTCGTCCGGCTGCTCGCGGCCGGCCGGATCCACCCGGTCGTGGCCGGCGGTGTGCTGAAGGCTGCGCCGGCACTGTATTCACGGGTGCTGGCCTACCGATGAGACGGCCGCTCATGAGCATCAGAAACGCCGCGCCGGTCGATCCGGTGTGGCCCGATCGCCGGGAGGATCGTGTGTCGAAGCAGTGGCCGGGGTCAGGCGAGAACCCTGACGGGGCAGCGCCGGAGACCGGGCGAGACGCGCTCAAGGCGGCCATCGCGGCGGCGATCGAGCAGGACGCCCGGCGGCTCACCGCGGTGGGCGAGGACATCTACGCCCATCCCGAGCTGGCCTACCACGAGTTCCGCACCGCCGACGTCGTCGCGCGCGAACTGCGCCGGCTAGGCCTCACCGTCGAAGAGGGCCTGGCCCGCACCGGCGTACGGGCCCGGCTGCGCGGGCGCGGTCACGGGCCGACGGTCTGCGTGCTGGCCGAACTCGACGCGATCCGCACGCCCGGACATCCGGCGGCCGATCCGATCACCGACGCAGCCCACTCGTGCGGACACCATGCCCAGGTCGCCCACCTGGTCGGGGTCGCCGGGGCGCTGACCGAGCTGGTCGCCGGCGAACTCGCCGGCGACGTGCTCTTCTTCGCCGTACCGGCCGAGGAGTACAGCGACATCGACCGCGCGGGCGCTGCGGACGTGGAGTTTCCCGGTGGCAAGCAGGAACTGATCCGACTCGGCTGCTTCGACGGCGTCGACCTGGCGATGATGGCTCACGCCCTGGGGACGGGCGAGCTGAGCGACGACGGTCGCCCGCCGAGCCGGGCCGGCGACGGGTCCGGCCCGGCCGGGGCCCTCGGCATGACCTGGCGGTACACCGGCTTCGCCATCCGCCGGGCGATCTTCCGGGGACGGGCGGCGCATGCCTCTACCGCGCCCGGGCACGGCATCGACGCACTCGGCGCGGCCCGGATCGCGTTGCACGCCATCGACACCCAGCGGGAGTCGTTCGCCGACGGGGTCCGGGTGCATCCGGTGCTGCGGGCGCACCACGGCACCCTCAACGTGGTCGCCGACCAGGCGGCGGTGGACGTGGTGATCCGGGGCCGGACCCAGGCGTCGATCGTGGACGCGGGCCAGCGGGTCGACCGGGCGCTGCGGGCCGGCGCGTTCGCCGTCGGTGCCGGCGTCGAGTTGACCACCGCACCGGGATACCAGCCGCTGTCGGTGGACCGGACCCTCGGCGGCATCTTCCGCGCCAACGCGGTACGCCTGGCCGGGGCGGGCGGGTGGTCGGAGGCCGAGTTCTCCGCCGCCTCCACCGACGCCGGTGACCTCAGCACACTGCTGCCGGTGCTGCACGCCACGCATGGCGGCTGCGCCGGGGTCAACCATTCCGCGTCGTTCCGGATCGTCGATCCGGTCCAGGCGTACGTCCAGCCGGCCGTCGCGCTGGCCTGGACGGTCGTCGACCTGCTGGGCGGGAACGCGGACGCCGCCCACGGCGCGGTGGCCGCCTACCGCCCCCGGTACACCCGTTCCGGCTACGTCGAAACGCTGCGCACGCTCGCCCGCCGGCGCCGCTACCCGCAACCGTCCGCTGAGCCGGTCGACGCCGAGCCGGTCGACGCCGAGCCGGGACCGGCGTACGAACTCGACAACCCGTTGCAGGAGGCACGGGCGTGACGACGGACATCCTCCGGCCGCCGCAGACCGCAGGGGCGCCGCCGCACACGCCACGTCCCTATCCGCTGCCGGTCTGCCCGAGCCCACGACTGGCGCAGCTGTCCGCCTCACAGCCCGACGCCCACGCGGTCGCGGCCTTCTGGGCGGAGGCGGCGGCCCGCGGCACGCCGCTGCTGGAGCCCGACGGGGACGGGATCATCGTGACCTTCCTGTGGCGGGACGCGGACGCGGCGGCGGTCATCCTGCACGCGAATCGGCTGACCGACTTCCGCCGCCTGGACCAGAGTCTGATGCGGCGGCTGCCGGGGACCGACATCTGGCAGCTGAGCTACCGGATGCCACCGACCTGGCGGGCGAGCTACGCGATCGGACCGTTGTCCGCACCGCCGGTGCCCATCGATCCCGACGACCCGTCGGACAAGGCCCGGTGGCGGCGGCTGCGGTCGGTGGCGCGGCCGGATCCGCTCAACCGGGAACCGCTGCGCCACCGGGCCGACGGCCCGGCGTTGTCCGTGGTCAGCCTCCCCGACGCGCCGGCGCAGCCGTGGCTCGCTGTCCGGCCGGGGGTCCTACCCGGCGAGGTGGGCCGGCATCAGGTAGGCGATCGTACGGTGTGGAGTTATCTGCCGCCGGGAGCCGGCCACCGGGACCTGCCGGTGGTGGTACTGCTCGATGGCGACGTGTGGGGCGGGCAGGGCCTGCTCGGGGCGACCGTGGACAACCTGATCGCCGCCGGGCGGATTCCGCCCACCATGGTGTTGATGGTCGACTGCGCGGCTGTCCCGGCCCGGACCAGGGACCTGGCCTGCAGCCCGGCGTTCGTCCGGTTTCTCGCCGGTGACCTGCTCGCCTGGGCGGCGGCTCGGTGGCCGGTCACGTCCGATCCGGCGGCCACGGTGGTGGCCGGCCAGAGTCTCGGCGGGTTGGCCGCCGCGTACACCGCGCTGTGCGCCCCGGACCGGTTCGGAGCGGTGCTGTCGCAGTCGGGCTCGTACTGGTTCCCCGGCGGAGAGGTGCGGGAGTGGCTCACCGGGCGGTACGCGGCGACCGCACGGCTGGCGCTGCGCTGGTACCTGGAGGTGGGCGCGCGGGAGTGGGATCTGGTCGGGCCGACCCGGCGGCTGCGTGACGTGCTGCTTCGGCGCGGCTACCCGGTGACGTACGCCGAGTTCGACGGGGGCCACGACGTGGCCTGTTGGCGGGGTGGTCTGGCGGATGGCCTGATCGCCCTGCTGGGAAACATCAGACAAAGCTAAGGCATGCCTTACTATGATCGAATGAGCCTGCCCAAGCTGGCCGACTACCAGCCGCCGACCGCCGCCGAGCTACCTGCCGGCCGCGCCAACTGGACCCTGTCGCCGGAGCGCTGCGCGTTGCTGGTGCACGACATGCAGGGCTACTTCACGAGGATCTATCCCGAGGGCAGCCGGGCGTTCGGCGCCGTCGTCAGGTCGGTCACGACACTGCTCGAGGTCGCCGACCGGGCCGGCGTCCCAGTGGTCTACACGGCCGCACCCGGTGGTCAGGACCCGGCCTGGCGCGGCCTGCAGACCGACCTGTGGGGGCCGGGGCCCCAGGCGGTGCCCGAACACACCGACATCATCGCGGCGGTCGCCCCACCGGCCGGCGCCACCACCCTGACCAAACACCGGTACAGCGCCTTCGTCCGTACACCACTTGCCGACTGGCTGCGCGAGCGGGGTCGCGACCAGCTCGTCGTCACCGGGGTGTACGCCCACATCGGCGTTGTCGCGACCGCGACCGACGCGTTCTGCCGCGACATCGCGCCGTTCGTGGTGGCCGACGGAGTCGCCGCCTTCGACCGGGACAGCCACCTGCGGGCATTGACCCACGCGGCGCAGAGCTGCGCCGTGGTGATCGACACGGCGACCGTACGCGCTGCGCTCGACCCGGCGGTCACGGCCGCCGCCAGGTGGGAGCAGATCCTGGCGGAGTTGCTCGATCCGCTGCTGGAGGAGCCGGCGGCGGTACGCCAGGCGCTAGCCGATCCCCAGCAGGACCTGTTCGAACTCGGCCTTGATTCGGTCCGGGCGATGTACCTGCTCACCGCGCTCGGCGACTGCGGAATCGACGTCGACTTCGGAGAGTTCACCGCCACCGGCACGGTCGGCTTCCTCCGCGACCGGATCAGCGAGTCGCCGCCCGTGACGAGTCTGCCTCCACCGGGCGTGACTGGCTCCCCCTCAGGCGTGTCCGGTGTCGCCGGCAGTTGAGCGCACCACCGGCGACCGCGACTGGCTGCCGCTGACCTCGGCCGCCCGGGGCCTGTACTTCGCCCACCAGCTCGACCCGTCCAGTGCGGCGTACTCCACCGCCGAGGTCGTGCAGATCGATGGTCCACTCGACGCGTCCCGGCTGGCCGAGGCGGTGCGCCGCGCATACCTCGACTTCGATCAGCTGCGGGTCGCGCTGCGGCTGCACCCGGACGGGCCGCAACAACGCGTACGCCCCGAACCGCCGGCCCGGGTGCGGGTGGTCGACCTGCGGTCCCGGCCGGACCCACCGGCCGAAGCCGACCGGCTGGTCCGGGCCGACCTGGCCCGCCCGCTCGACCTCGACGCCGGCGACCTGGTCCGTTCGATGCTCCTGCGAACCGGTCCCGACCGGGCACTGTGGTACCACTGCGCGCACCACGTACTGCTGGACGGCTTCGGCTTCGCCCAGTTCGCCCGCCGGGTCGCGGCCTGGTACCGCGCCCTGTTCGGAGAAGGCGGCGAGCCGTCGCCGGTCACCGCGACCCTGGCCGATGTCGTCGCCGAGGACCGGGCCCGCTGCGACGACACCGCCACGGCCTCGGACGACGAGCGGTTCTGGGCCGCACGGCTGTCCCACTGCGGGACGTCGAGCCTGGCCGGACGCTCGGCCAACCCGGCATCGGCGGCGCTGCGGGCCGCCGTCGAGCTGACCGACGACGTGCAGCGGGCGGTGTCGGACGCCGGCCGGCGCCACGGCGGCCCGTGGACCGACGTGGTGACCGCCGCCTTCGCCGGCTACCTGGGCCGGATGACCGACCTGGACGAGGTCCGCGTCGGCGTCCCGCTGATGAACCGGGTGACCGCCGGACGGCGGGTGCCGGCCGCCGCCCGGACCGTCTGCACCGCGGTGAACGTCGTGCCGATGACCCTGCACCCCGGCCCGGCCACACTCGCCGAGCTGATCGCCGAGGTCCGGGCCGAGTCTGCGCTGGTACGTGGGCACGCGTACACCCGTCAGGAGGAACTCGCCCGCCGGCTGCGCCGCCGCGGCGGCGGCGGGCAACTGTTCGGCCCGCAGGTCAACATCCTGCCGTTCGACCTGCGGCTGCGGTTCGCGGCCGGTACCGAAGGCGTCGTCCGCAACGTGACCGCCGGCCCGGTCGAGGACATGACCTGGTGTCTGCGTGGCGTCCCCGGCAAGGGCCGACCGGTCCACTTCGAACTCGACGCCAATCCTCGGCTGTACCGCGACCGCGAGGTCGCCTGGCATGCCGAGCGGATGGTCTCCTGGCTGACCACGGTCGCCGGGGCCGACCCCACTGCTCGGGTCGCCGACCTGCCGCTGCTGACCGGGGCCGACCGTCGGCGGGTCCTGGTCGATTTCCGTGGACCGACGGTCGACCGGGCGAGCACCACCCTGCCGGCGGCCTTCGACGAGCAGGTGCGCCGCACTCCGGCGGCGGTGGCGCTGCGCTACGCCGACCAGGAACTGACCTACGCCGGGCTCGACGAGCGGGCCACCCGGCTCGCCTGGTCGCTCGCCCAGCTCGGGGTCGCCCGGCGGGACGTCGTCGGCGTGGGGCTGGCGCGCGGCGTCGAGCTGTTCGTCGCGGTGTACGCGTTGGCACGGCTCGGCGCGACGTACCTGCCGATCGACCCGCAGCTGCCGGCCCGGCGCATCGGCGGCATGCTCGCCGACGCCGGCTGCGGTTGGCTGCTCACCGATGACCGAGCCGGGCTGCCGGTCGACGAGGTGGCGGCGGAGCGACCGGCGTCGCGGCTGCTCTCCCTCGACCCCGGCACACCGGTGAGCCGGGCCGCCGAAGCGGCGTCACCGGCCCAGCTGCGGCGGCTGCGTGCCGACCCGCGCTACCACGCCGGACCCGACGACGTGGCCTACGTACTGTTCACCTCCGGGTCGACCGGACGGCCCAAGGGCGTACGGGTCACCCACCGGGCGATCGACAACCGGCTGGCCTGGATGCAGGACCACTTCCGGCTGCGGGGCGGGGAGCGGGTGCTGCACAAGACCCCGATCTCGTTCGACGTGTCGATCTGGGAGCTCTACTGGCCGCTGCGGGTGGGCGGATGCGTGGTGGTGGCCGAGCCCGGCGGTCACCGGGATCCCCGCTATCTGGCCGACCTGATGGTCCGCGAGCGGATTTCGACGGTGCACTTCGTCCCGTCGATGCTGCGTGCGTTCTGCGCCGACGCGACCAGCGCCGAGGTCGGTCGGGCGGGGCGACTGACCCGGTTGGTCTGCAGCGGTGAGGCGCTGACCGGGGACCTGGCCGCGGCGGCGGCGCACCGTCTCGCAGTGGCGCCCACCAACCTGTACGGACCGACCGAGGCGGCGGTCGACGTGACCTGCTGGCCGTGCGACCCGCAACACGACGGCGACGCGGTGCCGATCGGCCGGCCGATCTGGAACACCCGGGCCTACGTCCTCGACCAGGACCGCCGGCCGGTGCCCCCCGGTGCCAGGGGCGAGCTGTACCTGGCCGGGGTGCAGCTTGCGGTCGGGTACGCCGGCCGCGACGATCTCACCACCGAGCGGTTCGTACCCGATCCGTTCGTTCCTGGCGAGCGGATGTACCGCACCGGTGACCTGGCGAGCTGGCGCGACGACGGTGCGTTGCGCTACCTGGGCCGGGTCGACGACCAGCTCAAAATCCGTGGCCAGCGGGTGGAGCCGGGCGAGGTGGAGGCGGTCCTGGGCGCGGTGCCGCAGGCCGGGCAGGTGGCCGTGGTGGGTGTCACCTGCTCCGGCGACGACACCCGGCTGGTCGCGTACGTCACTGGAGCCGTCGGCATGGATCGGCTACGGGCGGTCGCGGCGGCGCATTTGCCGGAAGCGATGCGGCCGGCGGCGTACCAGCGGGTGGCCGATCTACCGCTGACCGGCAGTGGAAAGGTCGACCGGGCCGGTCTCGTCGCGCGCGGCCTGCCCCGTGCCGACGTCGACCCCAGTGCCGCCGGGCCGGCCGACCTGTGGCAGCAGTTGATCGGCGAGCTGATGGGGGACGTGCTCGGTCACGACCGACCGGCGGTAGCCGACACCGACTTCTTCGTCGCTGGCGGTAGTTCGTTGCTGGCACTGCGGTTGATGGACCGGATCGAAGCCACGGTCGGCGCACGACTGTCGCTGGCCGATGTCTTCGCCGCACCCACGCCGGCCCAGCTCGCCCGGTTGATCAGCGCCGGCGGCGCGGCGGGTCGCCGGTCGGATCTCGGCGAGATCCTGACGCTGCGTACCGGTACCGGGTGGCCGCTGGTGCTGCTGCCGCCGGCCGGTGGGCTCGGTTGGTGCTACGCCCCGCTGTTGCGGCGGTTGCCGCGTTGGCTCGGGGTGCACGCGATCCAGTCGACCGCCTTCACCGAGCCACAGGTCGCGCTGCCGCCGACGCTGCCGGCACTGGCGCGGCGCTACCTGACCGCGATCCGCTCGCTGGTGGGCGACGGCGGATTCCACGTGGCGGGCTGGTCGATCGGCGGGATGGCGGCGCAGACGGTGGCCGCGCTCGCCGCCGCCGATGGTCAGCCGACCGGACTGGTCGCGTTGCTGGACGCGTATCCGGCTGCGCAGTGGCGACATCTCGGCCGGCCGACCCGTTCCGAGGTGCTGCGCGGAATCCTGCGGATGGCCGGGGTGGAGCACCTCGTGTCGACGGAATCCCCGGTGGACGACGCCGAGGTCCACCGGGTGCTGCGCGCCGGTGGTAGCCCGATGGCGGCCTTGCCCCCGGACGTCCTGGCGGCGAGCATCCGCTGTGTGGCGCACGGCTCGGTGTTGGTCCGTACCGGCGAGACGCTCAGCTTTCCCGGTGACGTGCTGTTGTTCCGGGCCGCCGCGCCGCGCCCGGAAACCTGGCTCGAGCCGGCCGGGTGGACCCCGTACGTCGGGCGGATCGAGGTGGTCGACGTGCCGGCGACGCACCCCGACCTGGTACGGGTGCCAGCGGTCGACCAGGTCTCGGCGGTGCTCGGTGAGCGGATCGCGCCAGCCGGCTGACACCGCTGCTGCGCTGCCCGGTGCCGTTGCTCAAATGTCTGACAAAAGTTAGCCTATCCAAAGTAAGGATCACCGAGCTCAAGGTCGACCCGCTAGCTGGCAGAGGAGTCGTGGTGGTGCAGTCGTTGGCCGGTGTGGTCGCGGTGGTGACCGGTGCGGCTGGGGGTATCGGGGCTGCGGTCGTTCGGGCTCTGCTGGCGGAGGGTGCGGTGGTCGCGGCGGTGGATCGGGACGGGTCCGGCTTGGCGGGGGTGGCGCAGGGGTCTGCAGTGGTGCCGTTCGTGGTGGATGTGCGTGATCCGGTGGCGGTGGCGGAGATGGTCGAGCGGGCTGAGGGTGGGTTGGGGCCGATCGATGTGTTGGTGAACGCGGCGGGTGTGTTGCATCCGGGTGCGGCCACCTCGGTGGGTGACGGCGCGTGGGCCGATTCTCTTGCGGTGAACGCATCGGGGGTGTTCCACATGTGCCGGGCGGTGGTCGGTCGGATGCGGTCGCGGCGCCGGGGGGCGGTGGTGACGGTGGCGTCGAACGCGGTGGGTGTGCCGCGTACGGGCATGGCGGCTTATGCGGCGAGTAAGGCGGCGGCGGTGGCGTTCACGATGTGTCTTGGCCTGGAAGTGGCGCGGGACGGGATTCGATGCAATGTGGTGTCGCCGGGGTCGACGGACACGGCGATGTTGCGTCAGTTGTTGGTCGGTGGGGTCGGGCCGGGTGAGGTGGTGGATGGTTCGGTGGAGCGGTTCCGGGCGGGGATTCCGTTGGGGCGGATCGGTCATGCGTCGGATGTGGCTGACGCGGTGGTGTTCTTGGCGTCGGAACGGGCTGGGCAGATCACGTTGCAGAACTTGTATGTCGATGGTGGGGCGGCGTTGCGGATGTGACCGCTGCTGTTGTGGGTGTAGGTCGCGTGTCCTATGTGCCGTCGGGCGTTCGTGCCGTGGAGAACGGAGCCGTTCCAGTGACCAGGACCGATTTTCCGCAATGTGCCGTCGCTGATTTGCTTGATGGTTACGGTACCGACGGATCGTTTTTCTTCTCGTCGCCGCGCGGGGTGATGCTCGCTGTCGGAGAGGCAGCGGCGGCGGTGGATGGTTCGGTTGATCTGCCGGGGCGGGTGTCGGAGGTGTTGGCGGGGGTGGGTGGTGCGGTGGCGGAGCCGGTGGTGGTGGGCGCGGTGCCGTTCGCGCCGGGGGCGTCCGCACGTCTGGTGGTGCCGATGGTGGTGCGTCGTGCCGGTCCGGTCGGGGCGGCTGGTCTGGCGTCGCTGGCGCAGGGGTTCGGGGTCGGGGCGGCACGGGTGGTGGCGGTGCCGGAGCCGGACCGGTATGTCGCGGCGGTGGAGCGGGCGGTGGCGATGGCGCGTGCCGGTGCGGTGGACAAGGTGGTGCTGGCGCGGTGTCTGCAGGTGGAGGCGGACCGGCCGGTGGATGTGGGGTCGCTGCTGCGGGTGCTGGCGTGGCGGGATCCAGCTGGTTACACGTATGCGGTGGATCTGCCCGGTGGGGCGACGTTGGTGGGGGCGAGCCCGGAGTTGTTGGTGTCGCGGTTCGGTTCCCGGGTGGTGGCGAATCCGATGGCGGGGTCGCGGCCACGGGCAGTCGATCCGGTGGAGGACCGGCGGCGGGCGGCGGGGTTGCAGGTGTCGGTGAAGGATCGTCGGGAGCATGCGTTCGTGGTGGAGGCGGTGGTGCAGGCGCTGCGGCCGTATCTGGGGCGGTTGCGGGTGGGGCCGCCGACGGTGGTGCCGACGGCGGCGATGTGGCATCTGTCGAGTCGGGTGGAGGGGGAGGTGGTCGATCGGTCGGTGTCGGCGCTGCAGTTGGCAATGGCGTTGCATCCGACGCCAGCGGTGTGTGGCACGCCGGTGGAGGTGGCCCGTGCGGTGATCGCGGAGCTTGAGCCGTTCGATCGTGGTTTCTATACGGGGATGGTGGGTTGGGTCGACGCCGGTGGTGACGGTGAGTGGGTGGTGGGGATTCGGTGCGCGCGGGTGGCTGGGCGGTCGGTGCGGTTGTACGCCGGTGCGGGGGTGGTGGCGGAGTCGGTCGCGGTGGCGGAGCTGGCGGAGACGTCGGCGAAGTTCCGGACGATGTTGACGGCGTTGGGTCTTGCCGGGGGTGACGTGGATGGATGACCGGTCGGGGCCTGACGGCGGGATGGATTTCACGCCGTGGCCGGGGGAGTTCGTGGACCGTTACCGGCGGGCGGGGTACTGGCAGGGGGAAACGTTCGACCGGTGGCTGGCGGGGTTGGCGGCCCGGTACGGGGACCGGTGCGCGGTGGTGGGCGCGGGTCGGCGCTACGGCTATCGGGGGTTGCGGGAGCGGGCATTGCGGTTGGCGGCGGGTCTGCACGGTGTCGGGGTGCGCCGGGGCGACCGGGTGGTGGTGCAGTTGCCGAACGTGCCGGAGTTTCTGGCGGTGCTGTTCGCGCTGTTCCGGATCGGGGCGTGGCCGGTGTTGGCGTTGCCGGCACATCGCCGGGTGGAGATCGTTCATCTGGTGGAGTCGACCGGGGCGGTGGGGTACGTGATCGCGGATCGACATGCCGGGTTCGATTACCGGGTTCTGGCGCGGCAGGTTCGTTCGGTGTGTCCCGGGATGGCGCATGTACTGGTGTACGGGGACGCGGCGGAGTTCACCGATCTGGTCGGGTTGGCGGGTGATCCGGCCGGGTTACCGGCCGGGCCGGTCGCGGGTGAGGTGGCGTTTCTGAATCTGTCCGGTGGTAGTACCGGGTTGCCGAAGCTGATTCCGCGTACTCACGATGACTATCTGTACAGTGTGCGGGCCTCGGCGGGGATCTGCGGGTTGGACGGGGACACGGTCTATCTGTGTGTGTTGCCGGTGGCGCACAACTTCTCGTTGAGTTCGCCGGGGGTGCTGGGGACGTTGCACGCCGGTGGACGGGTGGTGCTGGCCGCCGGGCCGAGTCCGGATGTGGCGTTCGGGTTGATCGCGGCTGAGCGGGTGACGATCACGGCTGTGGTGCCGCCGTTGGCGAAGGTGTGGCTACGGGCGGCGGCGGGTCGGCGGGCGGATCTGTCGAGTCTGCGGGTGTTGCAGGTCGGTGGTGCCCGGCTCAGTGACGAGGTCGCCGTGCGGGTGCGGCCGGTTCTCGGGTGCGCGCTACAGCAGGTGTTCGGGATGGCCGAAGGGCTGGTCAACTACACCCGGCTGGACGATCCGGTCGAGGTGGTGACGACGACCCAGGGCCGGCCGATCAGCCCGGACGACGAGATCCGGATCGTCGACAAGGACGGCCGGGACGTCGCGCCCGGTGAGGTCGGACAGTTGCTGACCCGGGGTCCGTACACGATCCGGGGTTACCACCGGGCGGCGGGACACAACGCGATCGCGTTCACCCCGGACGGGTTCTACCGCACCGGTGATCTCGTGCGGGTGACGGACACCGGGTATCTGGTGGTCGAGGGGCGGGTGAAGGACCAGGTCAATCGGGGAGGGGAGAAAGTCGCGGTCGAGGAGGTGGAGAACCATCTGCTCGCTCACCCGGCGGTGTTGGACGTGGCGGTGGTCGCCGTGCCCGACGACATGCTCGGGGAGCGTACGTGCGCGGTGGTCGTGCCCCGGGAAACGCCGCCGCCGCCGGCGGCGGCGTTGCGTGCCTTCCTGCGCGAACGTGGTCTCGCCGACTACAAGATTCCCGATCGGGTGGAGTACGCCACCGCCTTCCCTCTTACCGGGGTCGGCAAGATCAGCCGCACCGAGCTACGCGCCCGACTCGCCACCGACCTCGCCGGCCGACGCCGACCAGACCCGCTGCGCGAGCGGCGGGCCCGGCCGGACGATCGGTAGCCGGCTGGTAGTCGGATCTCAATGACCGATCGGCCGTCGCTCGGCGAGTTCCTGGTATGCCTCGTCGAACTGCTCCATCGCCGCGGTCAGCCACGGCTGCGGGTCGGGCTCCCACGGCGTGGGCTCGGGCCCGGCCTCCTGCAGGATGAGCAGCCCGTCGACCAGATCGGTAGCGGCTGCGGTCAGCCACGGCTGCGACGGTGGCCCGATGACGCCACGATCGAGGTCCGCCGTACCCACCGGCCCCGGCGCGATCGGGGAACCACCAAGGGCACCGGCGGCGGCCAGGAAGGACTGCTCGGCCTGCGCACGTAGCCGGACGGCCACCCGTGGGCTGGTGGTCAACGCCGCCTCAGCCAACAGTTCCACCCCGGTGAACAGTTCGTCGACGAACCGGTACTCGGCCTCGGGCGGCAGAACCAGGTGCTGGAAGCTGACGGCCAGGACCGGGCACGGCACGCAGTCGTCGACCGCCACCGGGATATCGAAGCAGTGCCAGCCGATGATCTGCCCGCCGGCGTCGAGGATCGGGACGCAGATCTGTTGGGTGGCGGCGGCCCGGGCGGGAGCCGGCACGGCGGTGACCGTCGTGGCGGTGAGCCCCAGGACCAACGCGATCAGGACGAGCACGGTCCCGCCCCAACCGCGCCGCCGGATGCTGAACAGATTCATCACTGTCTTCCGTTCGTCGGGAACATTGCCGGCTCCAGCCTCGGCGCCAGCGTCAGAATCAGCTCAAGACCCCGTCAAAGCCGGGGCTGCGTCAACTGGCGTGGCCCGGGTCGTGCCGGTCTGTCACGATGGCGACGAGAAGCCGGATGGATTTCCGGCTGTGTGCACCACCGGTGCGAAGGACGATGGGCGGACGCAGTCGTACACCGTGGAAGGAACCGGGTGAACGGGTCGGTGCCAGCACTGCCACCATCGTGGCTGGACGAATTGACCACCTCTCGGTTGGCAGACGACGGCCTGCCGGCCGCCGTCGCGCCGGCTGATCTCGACTATCTGACCCGCGACGTGCTGGACCAGGTGCCGTCGGCCGCCCGCCAGGTGCTGCGCGACGTGGCGTACCTGGAACACGTCTGCGCCGATCTGCTCGGTCCCCGGCGCGGCGGCGTGCTCAACCAACTCGTGCAGGCTGGCCTGCTCACCCCGACCGGGCTGCCGGCAGGCACCTACCAGCACGACCCGCGGGCACCGGCCGGTCCGTGGTACCGGCCGGTGCCGGTGCTGGCGGCGGCCGTGCGAGCACGATGGCCGGTGCCTGCCGACCGGCAGCGGCGGATCTGGCGCAGCGCGGCGGACTGGTACCGGCGTAACCATGTACACGGACAGGCGGCCCGTGCCCTGCTCGCCGGCGGCGACCCCGCAGCGAGCGCGCAGGTGTTGTGCGAGCACGGTGAGGACATCGTGGCGGCCGGGGGCGCGGCGTTGGTGATCACGCTGATCCCGGGACTGCCGGAGGTGGCAGGGGGCACCGGGCCCCGGGACACCAGGCTACGGCTGATCCTCGGCGAGGCGTACACCGTCGTCGGCGACAACGACGCCGCATTGGCCGAGTTGACCATGCTCGACGGCGGTGCCGGACCGGTGGACGCGGCACTGGCCTGGCGGCAGGGCGCGGTGCACTACCAGCGCGCCGACCGCGACGCGGCCCTGGCGGTGCTCGAACGCGGCCGGCTGACCGGGCAGAACACCCGGGACGAGGCCCTTCTGCTGGTCCAGCAGGCCACCGTGCGATGGAGCCTGGGCGCCGCCGACGACTGCGGGGCACTGGCCCACGCGGCGATGCGTGCCGCTGATGCCGCCAACGACGACCGGGCCCGCGCGGCGGCCCAGGTAGCCGCGGCGCTGCACGCGGCTCTGATCGGCGACCGTTCGGCGAACGCCGGTCACTACGACCGGGCGCTTCGGCACGCCGAGAAGGGCCGGGACGCACTGCAGATAGCGCGGATCCGGACCAACCAGGCTTCGTCGCTGCTGGAAGAAGCACGGTACGCCGAGGCGGCGGCAGCTGGCGAGCGGGCGGTCACCGCGGCGGAGAATGCGGGGTACGCAGGAGTTCTCGCGGTCGCACTGGTCAACGAAGCCGAGGCGCTGGTGCGGATGGCGCGGCTGGCCGAGGCGGAGCAGCGCTATCGGCGGGCCATCACGATCAACCAGCGGGCCGGCTCCCGGCAGGTGGCGTACCCGCTGGTCGAACTCGGGAACCTGCACGCCTACCGGGGCGAACGCAGCCTTGCCCGTGCCGCGTACGAAGAGGCACTGCGCATCGCGGACCAGGAAGGTTTCCTGCAGTGCCTGATTCCGGCCCTGTCCGGCCTGGCCCGGCTGTCGGCCGTTGACGACCCGTACACCGGTCAGGAGTTGGCGCGGCGGGCGACCCGGCACGCCACCGGGCCACTACGGACGCTGGCGCTGTTGGCCACCGGCTGGGTAGCCGCCGCAGCCGCCGCCGGTGACGAACGTGATCGGGACCCCGATCCGGACCCCGATCGAGGCCGGGCGATGGCTGCCGCGGGGGCTGCGGCCGACTCCGCCCGGCGGCACCGGGACCGGGCCGGGCTCGCCGAGGCGCTCGAGTTGCGGGCTGTCGCCGGCACCGACCCGGCCCGCATCCGGACGGACCTGATGGAGGCGTTCCGGACCTGGCGCGCGACCGGATCCGTACTGGACGCCGATCGGCTCGCCGTACTGATCATGCGCCTGCCCGACGCGACCACCGCCGAACTTCTCGCCGGACGGCTGGCCCAGGCACGCCTCGACGCCGCCGGGATCGTGGTCGGTGCCGGACCCGGTTCTCTCCCCGGTGCGCCGCCCGACGGGATCGGGCAGGTGATCGTGCGGACCCTGGGACGGTTCGAGACGTACGCGGCGGGCCGCTCGGTGCCGATTTCCGTCTGGCAGTCACGCAAGGCACGTGACCTGTTGCGCATCCTGGTAGCGCGGCGCGGACGCATGATCGCCCGGGAACAACTGGCTGCCTTGCTGTGGGCCGGCGACGAGCAGCCGCAACGAATCGCACACCGGTTGTCCGTCGCGCTGTCCACCCTGCGTTCGATGCTCGATCCGGACCGGCGCGCGCCCGCCGATCACTACATCGTCGCCACTCCGGGCGGGATCGGGCTGGACCCCGGACACGTCGACGTCGACGTCGAGTCGTTTCTGGCCGCAGCCGAGCTGGGGCTGCGGATGCACGCCGACGGCGACCGCACCGGTGCGTACGCCGCACTTCGCGCGGCGGAGCGCGACTACCTGGGTGACTTCTGTGAAGAGGAACCGTACGACGACTGGTCGGTACCGATCCGAGAGGAGGTTCGGGGCACCTACCTGCGGGTCCTACGTACCTTGGCCGGAATCGGGGCCGAGGACGGCCGGGTCGACGAGGCAGGCGGCTACCTGCTGCGCATCCTGCACCGCGATCCCTATGACGAGCAGTGCCACCGCGACCTGGTCGACCTGCTGACCGCGGCGGGTCGCCACGGCGAAGCGCGGCGGGCGAAAGCCCGTTACCTGGCGGCGATGCGGGACATCGGACAACCGGTGCGGTGAGTCGGTGGCGCGGGACCGACGTCGACCTGGCCGACGGCATGTCGTTCGAGGATTCATGCTGTTTCTCGCCGGCGTCGGAGTCCTTGCAATCGGAGCTGGAGTCTTCTGGGGCGTGTCGGTCTGGTCGAAGAAGGACGCCGACAGATAGAGCGGGTACGCCAGACGAAGCTCCGCTCGTGAACCGGGCCTCCGGGCGATCCGTACCATGTTGACGGACTTGTTCCCACGCGTGGAAGGACCTCGGGGTTGTCCTCCTCTACGAGCCAGCCGCCGGTCATCGGCGGGGCGGCCCCGAAGGACCCGCGTCCGAGGGCAGACCTGGTGGCGGCCGCCCGGCGGCGGCCGGGCCGGCTCGACTGGCTGCGGCGACGCCGGCGGTGGGCGTTCCCGCTCGTGCTGGTCGCGCTGCTCGCCCAGATGGCGGTCGCGATGGTCACGACGGCGGTGGCCCAGACCCCGACCATCGACGAGCCGGTCTACGTCGGTACGGCAGTGGTCTACCTGGAGCAGCACAGCCTGCGGTACAACCCGGAACATCCACCGCTGGGCAAGCTGATCATCGCGACCGGGCTGGCCTTCGCGGACGTGCGCCTGGACCCGGCCTTCGCCGGCGACCAGACACAGCTCGGCCGGCGTGTGCTCTACGAGTCGGGCAACGATCCAGGGCGGCTGTTGCTGCTGGCGCGGCTACCGATGATCGTGCTCACACTGCTGTTCGGGCTGGTCGTCTTCGCCTTCGCCCGGGACCTGGCCGGCTCCGTGGACGACCTGGCCGGCACCGTCGGCGGGCTGGCGGCGCTCGCCCTGTACACGTTCTCACCCGACGTCGTCGCCCACGGATCACTGGCAACGCTCGACGTGCCGGCGGCAGGTTTCCTGCTGACGTCGGTCTGGCTGCTGTGGCGGGCCCGACGCCGGCCCGTACGGTATCTGCCCCTCGCCGGGCTTGCCCTCGGCGCGGCGCTCGCCGTCAAGATGAGCGCCCTGGCCGCGGTTCCGGTGCTGCTGCCGCTGGTCGTCCTGTCGGTGAGGCACGCCCACGGTAGCCGCGACGTCGACCAGGACCGGACCACCCGGTTGGCCAGGCGCCTAGGGTTCGGCGCGGTGGCGGCCGCCGGAGTGGCGGTGATCGCGGTCGCGGTGGTGTGGGCCTCATACCTGGTGGTGGACCCGTGGCTGCGCTGGGAGGCGCCGGTGGATCTGCCGGCCGTCCAAGGCTTGCGTGCGCTCGTCGGCTGGCTGCCGTTGCCCGAACCGTACCGGGACGGGATGCGTGTCCAGTTCGGCTTCGAGGACCGGGTGTGGGGGGGCTTCCTGTTCGGCCGGCACTACGCCGGCTCGCTGTGGTACTACCTGCCGGCCGCGTTGCTGGTGAAGACGCCGCTGGGCACGCTGGCACTCTGGCTGGCCGGCGCCGTGGTGCTGGTGGCGGTTCCCCGGCTGCGCCCGGCGGCACTGTACGTACTCGTTCCCGCGGCCGTGCTGCTGGGTACGGCGATGACCGGCAGCCGCGACCTCGGCGTCCGGTACGCGATCTTCGTGCCGGTGTTCCTGGCGATCGCGGTGGCAGGGCTGGTCACCGTGCGTCGACGGTGGGTACACGTCGCGGTGGCGGTCCTGGTCGTCTCCGTCGCGGTCAGCTCGCTGCGCACGTTCCCGTACTACCTGCCGTACGCCAACGAGGCGTTCGGCGGGCCGGCGAGGACTCACCGGCACCTGCACGACTCGAACGTCGACTGGGGCCAGGACCTGGGCCGGCTGGCGGAGCGTCTGCGGCAGCGGTACCCGGGCGAACAGGTGTGGCTCGTCTACAAGGGGGCCGGTGTGCCGTCGTACTACGGCATCGACGCCGCCGACCCGCGTACGGTGTCCCCGGATCAGGTGGGTGGGTTGCTCGTGGTGTCGAATTCGGCCATCGCCAAGGCCGACGACCGCCTGGCGGCCCTGATCGGCGGCAGCACGCCGATCGACGGTGTCGGCCACTCCATCACCATTTTCCGTCGACCGTGACCGACGATCGTACATAGCGGAAGTTGAGCGGTCACCGAGACCTGCAGCTTCTGGCCCGGCGGTGGGCGGCCCGACCGGGCCGCCCACCGGGCGGAATCGTGGAGCGCAGGTCGCGATGGTGCGAACCTGGTGGTCAGGGCTCCAGATCGTCGCAGATGTTGTCCGCCCCGCCGACGGTGAAGGTCACCGTCCGGTACCCGGTCTTGCTGATATCCAGCGTGTAGATTCCGTTCGGGACGTACATGCCGCTCGGCATGTTGCTTCTCTCTTCGTTCATGCCCAGCAGGATCGGTCCCCATACCCGCCAGGTGACGTTGTTGGAGAACGACCCACCCGGCCGGATGTTCAGTACCGAGCTTCCACTGATGTCCACCTCGATCGACGCTCCGGTCGACTTGTTGGTGATCTGGTAGATGAGCGCGCCGGTGTACATCTCGCGCTTCGACGAACCGTCCGGATACGTCTCCAGCACCATCTTCATCATCCGGTCGACCACGGCTTCGCCGTGAATCGGGAAGTCACAGGTGACACCGGCCTCCTGGTCGAAAGGCTCTGCCGGCACCCGTACCCATTCGTTGTTGATGGGGGGCTTGGGGCGCTTGTCGACTGTCGCCGACGCGGGCACGGCGGCGACGAGCACGGCGGTGGCGCTGGCCACCGCGAGAGAAATCAGTTTGCGCATGTACGGCAGTCTCACCGCTGGCGCTGACCACTAGCTCACCACGAACGTCGCCCCGTGGTGGTCGGCGTACCCGACCCGCCGGGTCATGCCGCCCGACCGGAGGGCCGTGCCGCTTCCGGGTGGCCGCAGGTGGCAAGGCTGCAGAACCGACGCCGACCACTCTCGTCGAGAAACAGCCAGCCGCAGTGCGGACCGGGACAGGCGCACACGGTGAACCGGTGCGGGTCGGCGAGTAGCTCGCCGGCGCTGCGGGCGGTGGCGTGCAGCGGCGCCCGCAGCCCCGACTGACCGGACGGGTGCCAGCGGCCCAACCCGTCCGGTCCGCGCCGGAAGACCGAGTCACGGGCGGCGTCCTCCACGTACCGGGCGACCGCCTGGAAGGCACGCGTGTCCGTCGGGTCGGTCAGGCAGGCGTACAGCCGCTCGCGCAGGTGGCGGGCCTCGTCGAGGACCGCCGCGGCGCCGAGCGGATCACGCGCCGCAGCCGTGAGGAGGCGGGCGACGGCGTCGTCGTCGAGTAGGTTCTGGTGGCCGGCCCAGACAGCGAGCGTGGGATACCCCCGTAGCCACTCCGCGCCGGGCACCCGCTCACCGCCCCAGCCCGCGTACGTGTTGCAGAACTCCAGCGCGGGATGGCTGCCGACGCTCCAGGGCAGCCAGTGGCCGTGTACCCAGACCGCGTACACCGGTGCGGCCGGGCGCTCCAGACGCGGGTCGCCCGCGAGGACCCGCTCGTGCACGGTCGCGAGCTCGTGGCCGGGCTCGACACCGAGTTCGCTGGCGAGTGCCTCGTGGGCCCGGTCGTACAGGCGCAACGCGTCGGCCTGGCGGGCAGCCCGGTACAGGGCGGTCATCACGCTCGCGACCAGCCCTTCCCGGCACGGATTCTCGTCGGCGAGGCCGGCGAGGTCGCGGACGACCCGGTCATGGTGACCCATGTCGAGCAGGGACTGCGCACACATCTCGGCGGTGCTCAGCCGCAGCTCCTGCAACGGCCCGCCGAGCCGGTGGCGCAGCGGTTCACCGGTCAGGTCGGCGAGCAACGGCCCGCGCCACAGGGCGAGGGCGGCGCCACCGAGGCGTACCCGTCGCGCCGGATCGCCCGTATCCGCGGCCTCGCGGGCCAGATCCGTGAAGCGGACGGCGTCGACATCCACGGATGCCACGCCGTAGCCGTGGCCCTTCGTCGTGATCTCTACGCCGTCCGGCGACAGGGCGGCGCGTAGCCGACCGATGTACGTATGTACGGTGCCCCGCGCGCTGACCGGCGGCGTGCCGTCCCACAGCAGGTCGGTCAGCCGGTCGATGGCTACCGTACGGCCGGCCTCCAGCAGCAGGATGGCGAGCAGCAGACGCTCCTGCCTGCGGTGGCCCACCGGCACCGGCTTTCCGTCCCGTACGGCTTCGAAGTGTCCGAGCAACCTGAACTCCATGCAGCAAGGACGCCGTGGCCACGCCGATTCGATGCCGGGAACGGTGCGGGTGCCGCGCGGGAGGCGAATCCAACCGTGGCGACGGTGCGCAGCGTAACCAGAGTTGGCTTGCGTTCCGTGACTACTGTGGTGATGGACGAGAACGGCGATCGGCGGATCGAGGGTCGAGTGGGCGAAATCGGCGAGCTTGGGCTAGATTCACTGCTGCTCGGCCGGACCGGCCGGACCGGCCAGGCCGACACGGAAACGACAGCCGGGGACGCCGGCGGCTATCTGACCCTGGACGAAAAGGCGCACCTGCTGACGATCGGTCCCAACCGACCGGACCGGCAGCTGGCCTGTTCGATACCCAACCTGTTCACCTACCAGGGCTCGGCCGTGGTCGTCGACCTGGACGGTACCGCTTACGCCGCCACTGCGGAGCGGCGCCAGGCAATGGGTCAGACGGTGGTGCGGCTCGACCCCTTCGAGGTCGCCGGATCCGGATCAGACACGCTGAATCCGATCGATCTGCTCGACGGGTTGACCGACGGTGCTCTCGACTCCGCCTGCCAGGACCTCGCGGATCTGATCGTGCTGCGTGACTCGTTCGGCGGCAGTAACGAACAGAACGCCTTTGGTCTGATCAGTGCGGTGATCGGCTACTTGTCGACAGTGGCGGAACGCCGTTCGTTCGACCATGTCTATACGGTGACGCACTCGGACGACGTCATCTACAACCTTGCCGTGGTGCTGGACACCATCGGGAAGAAGATCCCGAAGATGTCGTACATGGAGATCGCGCACTTTCTGCAACGAGACGAGCGGCCCGGACCCGTTTGCTCGCGAACATCTCGGCCCGCATCAAGTGGCTGGGCAATCTGGACGTACAGAAGAACGTCGGTGCATCGAGCGTTTCGCTCGCCGAGATGCGATCCGGGGCTCCGGTGACGGTCTACCTGATGCTACCCCCGGAACGACTGTCCGTGCACTCTGCGTTGCTGCGCGTCTGGGTCGGCACTCTTCTGCACAACGCACTGCGCACGCCGCGGCCCGTGCCCCGGCCCACGCTCTTCCTCCTCGACCACACCGCCGAGCTCGGTGCGTTCCCGTTGCTGGAGTCGATGCTCAGACGGCGAGCCAGCGACGCGGCCCGCGTCTGGACCTGCTGGCACGACGTGCGTCAGCTGCGCGCGACCTACCCGAGCACCTGGCCTGAGATCGTCTCCGGTGCCGGATCCATCCAGGTCCTCGGCACCAGAGATCCCGCAGCGGCAGCGGAAGCGGCCGCCCTGCTCGGCCAGTCGATGAACGACGTACTGTCCCTCGGATCCGAGGAACAACTCATCCGGGTTGCTGGCACCGTTCAGCGGGCCGGACGCCTGGGGGAGCGGGACGGCACCGCCACCCCGGCGGCAACCGGCGCCACTCGCTCGGCCCGGTGAACCGCCGGGCCGGGCCGCCTGGCCCGGTTACAGGCCGCTCATCTCGAAGATCGCTCGATCCAGGATGCGGGCAAGCCGGTCGACGGGTTCGATTCTCATCCGTTCCTCGGTGTCCAGATCCCTCATCAGATACACCATACGTTCCGGTGGCGTCTTGGCCGAAGCGTCCCGCAGCGCCTGCAGAATGATCCGGCGGTCGGCTGTCGCCCCCTCCGCGTTCGCGACACTGACCAGCAGGCGGGCGGTCGCGGCGGCGACGGCGGCGCTCTCGTCGTTGAGTAGTTCCAGCAGTTCCGGAATGACGTCGCCGTCCAGGCTCCGGAACTCCTCGACCGACTTGTACGCAGCCTGTTGCACGAACGACACGTCGTTCATCGCCGCCCCTAACGCTGCGGCCACCCGATCGGTGACCCGGCGCAGGAGTCCGAGCAGCCGCACCGCGGCGAGGCGAACGTTCCAGTGCTCCGCCGTTTCCACCCACTCGGTGAGCATCGGCTCCCATACGTCCGGGTCCGCCGCCGCCGCGAACGCGGGCGGGGAAAGCTGGGCCAGCGCGTACGTCGCGGTCAGCAGATCGCCGCGAGGATCGCCGTGGGCATCGTCCGTGTCCGAGGTCTCCACCATGGCGATCAGCAGCCGTAAAACGTCCTCCTGCTCGGCCAGTTCGGCAGCCGCCCTGTCCGCCGCCGCCCAGTAACCGCTGTCCACCCCCAGCGCGATGTAGCGGCCATTCCCGATCTGTTTGAGCCGTTCGAGGCAGGACTTCCCGGTGGACAGGGACTCGTCATCAAGCCAGACCGTCGCCTCGTCGATCATCCTGCGTACGGCATCGAGACGGCCACTCTCGCCGGCCTCGGCCGCCGCCCGCGCCGCGGACGTGAGATACCTTGCCGGCCCGCCGACGGCGACCCGTACCTCGCGCCGGATGGCGTGCGGAACGGCCGACAGCGCCGTGCGCAGCGCCGCTGTCGATCGGTCCAGCACCTTCGAGCAGCACGCTACGCGCGCCAACCCGGGCAGCAGTATCCGCTGCGAGCCCGCCGGTGCGGCCGCGAGGGCGTCCACCAGCGGTCTGATCAACTCACTGTCGACGGACTCCATCGACGCGAGAATCCACGACGCCGGCGCGTTCTCGTCGGCTGCCGCCTGCGTCAACCAGTGGGCCATCGCCTCGGCGTCGTCGTGATGGATGTCGCCCCGGACCCAGTCGAGCGAGTTCAACACCGCCGGGGGATGGTCGACCCGGGTCGCGTGTCGGGCGAGCACCTCCACCGTAGCCCGGCCTATCCGCCGCACCGACCAGCGGCGGTTGCGGTTCTGTCCGTACGGAGTCTGCCCGTGCAGGGCCAGACCCGCGCGCAGCCGGAGCCGATCGGTCGATCCGACCGCCAACTCGATGACCTGAGCGACGTTCTCGGGCGTCAACCGGCCGGCTTCAGCCTGCACCAGGGCCTGCCATCGCCGTGCCGCCGCGTCGCCCTCGGTCCATCGGCTGATCAGCGCCAGCGCGGCCAGATCCGTGCATTCCAACGCGGGCCACAGCGGTGCCAGCACGGTGCCCTGACCCGACCGGACGACCCGGTTCAGCAGCGATGCTTCGCGGGTCGTCACCCGCAGCGGTCCTTGCCCCGCAGACTCGACGAGTCCGTCCACGCCCGCCTGCGGATCGGCACTCAACAGCAGGTCCCAGTAGTCGTTGCCGGCAGGGGCTGCCTCGATCGCCGCCACCTCGGCGGCGCTCGCGTCCAGGAACAGCAGGCCCCAGGCGAGATGCCCGGTGGGGTAGGGGAGCCGGCAACTGCGGTCGCCGGTGGCAGCGACCTCCGGCGGCAGCCGCCACGACAGCACACCCATCCCGTAGTGCCGCCGGTAGGCCGCCAAGAGGCGGCATGCGCGGCCTCGGGCCTTTCCACGCAACCACGGGTCGGGGAGAGCGTCGGCAATGGCGTCGAGCTTCGGCGCCAGCTCCGAGGACCTGCCCACCACCGCCCGCAGGTCGCTGACGGTCTCCGCCCGTCGATGTGGATCGACGATCTCGCCGGCCGACGACACGGCGTCACCGAGAAGCTCCTCCAACCGCTCCGGGGCGAGGAAGGCCAGCCGGGCCTGGGCCCGGGCGCGGTTCTCGGGATCGGTGATCAGGGCCGGGATGCGTACGAACCGGTCCACGTCGATGAGCTCGTCCAGGCCGGGACGACTGAGCTGACGATCCGGCATGATCAACACGATCCACTCCAGGGCCCGCGCCTGATCGTGCGGATCCGTGATCCGGTTGACCAGGGTGAACAGGTCCAGGCTCAACAGGGCGACTTCCCCCTCCGGATTGTCGGTCAGTCGCCACAGCGCACGGAACCGCAGGTACGGGTCGGCGACTCGGGACGCGTACGTCCAGAGCGAGAACACCGAGGTCGGGGAGATGAGTTCGGCTGCCTCCGTGGACGACTCGTCCGGAGCGAAGAGTTCGGTGAGGACGACGCGCAGACCGGGCAGATCCTTCGTCGGGACGAACAGCCTCGCCCAGGTGGCGAGGAACTCGCTGGAGACCGCGCTGTGGGCCGACGCGAAGGGCCGGGTGCCCGTCGCTCCCGCGAAGTACCCCTTCCTGAACTCTTCGCCGCGCAGAAGGCAGGCTGCCAGCGTCTCCCAGAACAACATGGGGTTGGCATCGACGAACGACCTGCCCCGGCCGAGCAGATAACCCGCGAGATGATCCTGCTCGACCGGTGCCGACAGCAGCGTGTCGAGCATCGCGAGGTATCGGTCGGTGGGTGTGGCGGCACGTGGGACGAGGATCGGCTGCGGCCACGGCAGGCGCAGCCGGCTGAACTGGTTTCGGGCCAGTGCCAGCAGGGGCCAGCCGCGACTCAGCGAATCGTGCGCCTCTGGGCTGCCGTCGCCGGAACCCGCCTCGACGGCTGCCCAGACGGCGTCGGGCCGGTCATCGGTGAGGCCGGAAAACACGTAGGCCCAGTGTTCAGCGGCTAGTGCGTCGCGCACCGGATCCGAGGCCGCGTCGACGAGGCGGTGGGTGGGCACGGTGTCGCTGACCGCCAACGGGCCGCCGCCGGCCGTCGTGCGGGCCTCGATGACCAGCCGGAGCAGATCCAGTTGGTGATCTTCCGGAGCTGCCGCAGGCAGTGTGCGTGCGGCGATCTCGGCCGACAACAGGATCGGCTCCCGCACCAGCGACCGGAGCCAGCGGAACAGGTTGACAGCCACCCGCGCGGCGGGCTGGCGATCCCAGTCGGTCAGTGCGCCCCGTAACAACGGAACGACATCCTCACCCAGCGCGGCCAACCCGATCAGCCCTTCCGCGCTGGCCGCCGGGTTCGTGCCCTTTTCCCAGACGCGGCGGAACGTCGCGGCCAGCTCGGCTGCGGGCCGACGCGAGCGGAGGTGCCGCTGCACGCGCCGGCTCAGGTCGGACGCGGCCAGATCGTGCACGATGTGCCCGGCGCAGAACTCGACCTGCCGGGCTGCCGGCGGAGGGCCCGCCGCCGCTGCCGGCCCTACATCGATCTGCGACTGGGCCTGCCGTAGCCGTCGCTCCTGGTAGCTCTGGAGTTGCTCCTCGGCCCGGCTCCGGCCGAGACCCCCGTACAACGCGATCATCAGCCAAAGCCAGTCGATGTCGCCGCGCACGAACGCGGCTAGCTCCGGGCTGCCCTCGAGCAACCGGCGCATCGGCAGATAGGCCGGCAGCAGGCGGGCCATGCTCACCGCCGACGTCCGCGGCGCGTCTGCGGGCGCCCCGAGCGCTTCGAGCAGCGCCCACCGAATCGGCCACCCCAACTCTGCCTTGTCCCGGTAGACCGCCCGCAGCAGCGCCTCGACCGTACCGGTGGTGAACCAGTCGATCATCAGCAGAATCTCGGCGGCCGCACCGGACAAATCCCGGCCGTCGACCGGGCGCAGGATCGTCTCGGCGATCACTTCGGCGACGAAATCGGCGCGCGGTCCGTTTCGGAGCCGGGCGAAAGCGTCGCGGATCCCCTGCCGCAGGCCGGCGGCCCGGAGCTGATCCTGGCTGAACGCGTAGCAGCGGAGCAGATTGCCGACCACCTGCCCGACGACGTGCTTCGGCACGCCGTCGAGATCGGGCAGCGCGTTGACCACGAGCATCGTCCCGCGGGGGATCAGCGGCTCCTGACTGTCTGCGGCGAGCACATCCTCCAACAGCCGGGTACGGGCCCGCGGTCCACCCCACTCGGGGCTGATCATCGCGAAGCCGAGGGCCAACAGCAGCGGCTCACGCCAGCGCGGGTCGTCCAGCCGCGCTGTCAACCGCTCCGCCGCGTACGCCCGATCGGCGAGCATGTGGCGGGCGGCGAGGAACTCCTGGAACGTCCGGTGGAAGAACGCGTAGTTGCCGGCGCTCTGCTCCGCCAACAGACCGACCTGTTTGCGGATCGTCGCCAGCAGTGCGTCGAGCATCGGCCGAAACGCCCGATCGCCCGGCGCGGACCGGCGCATCAGCGCAAGCGGCCCTTCGATCAGCTCGCCGATCCGGTCCAGCGAGACAAGTCCGTTTTCCTGGGCATTGTCCTGCAGGTCGGCGGCCAGCGGCTCCAACGCCGCCAACAGTTCCTCCCGGCCCAGGCGCCCTTCGCATTCAGGCCGTTTGAGCCAGATCCGTAACAGGTTCTCGACCACCCGGTCGTAGACGGCCGCGCGCTGGTCGGGTAGCCGCCCGTCCGCCCAGTAGACAGTCGCGAGGATCGTCACGAGCAGCGGATTCGTCGCCAGCTCCCGGATGGCTGGCCGGGCATCGTGGTAGATCTCCGCGATCAGGGCGTCGGCGGCGAAGCCCTGCTGGGGGTCTGCCGTGAGCCCGGCGTTCACCGCAGCCGTCCATGCCCGGACGAACTGCTCGACCGCCGGGCGCAGCATCGGCTGGATGCCGAAGTGCGCACATCCGCCCTGGACCGCCATGTGCTTGTAGCCGACGTAGCGGCTGGTCACCATGACCTGGTTACCGCCGGTCTGCCAGGGCAGACCGGACCCGTCGTGCTCGTTCGGCTCGGTGAACCGCTCGATGAAATCCTGGATCTGCAATGACACGGTACGGCGGTTGGCCTCCGGGAGTTCGTCGAGGCCGTCGAGCACGACGACCGCCCGCCCCGCTTCGAGACAGTCGCGTAGCAGTGTGTTGCGGCCGGCCGGGCTGCCACCTGCGTCCCATGTCTGGGAGTCCTGGTCCCGACCGAGATAGTCGGCCAGGGAAAGGGCAGGTTGACGGCTGCGTTCGCGCTGAGCCAGTTCCCGTGCGTAGTGCGCCAGCCGCAAGAGAATGGGCACCCGGGCCGGGCCGAGATCGACATGCTGCTCCGTGGCCTCGGGGTCGTTGCGATCCGGGTCCACCTGGGACACCGGCACCCGAACGTGCATTCCCACGTCGATGACGATCACGCCGGCGAAGGACGATCCCGACTTGCCATAGGCCGCAAAGGCCAGCCGCGCGTAGCGTACTCCGCATTCGTCCTTCGCCGCGGCGAACGCCAACCGTTCGATCTGGTCGACCGGGATCACCTGGCCGACGGTTACCGGCGTACCGGAAAGAGTCAGTGAGCCCCGCGCCGGTAACTCCTCGATGATCACTTCCGCCGTCTCTGTCTCGCCCGCCTCTTCGGCGGGTGCGGCGAAGTGGCTCTTCGTGAAGGTGAACGTCGAGCCGGCCCGGACGTGCAGGTGCGACACCGTAGCGGTGCTCCGCCCGGTGCGCGGCGGCTCGGTCCCGGCCTCGACTCCGGCCGCAGGCGGCACCTCCTGCGGCAACTGCCGGATCAACTCGCGCGCCATCTGCAGGGCCAGCCACTGTCCGATGGTCGTCTTTCCGCTGCCCGGGCCTCCGAGCAGCACCACCCGACGATGCCGGCGGACGACATCGGCGATCGTCCGTACCTCGGTGACCTGTGCCCGCTGCGCCTGCTCCCGGCGTGGCTGGTACGTGCGCCGGACGATCTCGGCGTCCAGCGCCGCCAGGCGTTCCGGCGCGATCGAATCCAGCGTCCGGCCGTCGGCCGCCTCGCGGACCTCGATGTCATGCACCCTTGCCAGGTGTCGGCGGTCGTAGTCGCTCTCCGGCTCGGCCTTCAGCGCGACGTAGACCTTCTCCAGCTCGATGCGCAGCGACCCGGCCTCCTGGATTCCCTGCAGTTCCAGCCACCGATAGCGTTCCGCAAGCCGCTCCAGGTACCGTCGCAGCCCGGCCTGCGTGTCCTCGATCTGCTCGGCGGTCCGGGATGCTTCGTGAATGTGGATTACCTGGGTGCCCCCGTCGCCGACCAGCACGCCTTTGGCGCCGGTCGCATCAACGTCGACGTGGCGAGTCGGAACCGTCTCCGGCTGGTCGCAGGACGTCCCGGCGTCGATCCGCCCGATGGGTTCCTGGCCCACGGCGACTCTTAGTTGAAGGTGTTGTTCTGAGTGGCCCCGTCTCCTACGACAACACCCTGCGCGTTGTCGAGGGTCACCTGGTACTTGCCTGGCAGCGAGCCTTGCTCCGCCAACATCGCCAACAAAGCACTGGCGAGTTCCGCGATCTGCGGATCGCTGTCCGCGCCGGCCTCCCTGAGCTGCTTGGCCAACGGCTTCTCGTACGTCTCCGGGTCCGCCTCGTGCTCCTGCAACACCAGCTGGGCCGCCGGCTTGTCGGAGAATCGCGCCAGCACCGCTGTCTTGAGGGCGAGGTAACTGTCCCGGACCGCGGCCGCCGCAGCTTCGCCCGTACCGGTCAACGCGCCTGCTGCGAGGGCGCTGAGTACCAAGGTCACTGGATCCATCGCCGCCTCCACTCGTGCCAATGCGACTACCTGAAGTGTGCCCGATGGAATCGTAATCGGGCAGTGTCAGATTGGCGGCAGACAAGATGTCGAGTGGTTGGTGGTCGGTGGTACGCCGGACGGCGCCACCGAGGTGACCGGTGGCGCCGCCGGAATCGTGCCGACCGGTTCATGGTGAGCAGTGAACCGAATCGCCAGGTGGCAGAGCATCAGTTCGGGGCGTGGACTCCGGTCGCCGCGTAGTCCTTGATGGAGCCCCGCACGTACATGTCGCCGCTCTGGTTGCCGGAGAAGTACTGCTGGATGGAGCCAGGGAACGGCGTGGACGACGGGCTACCGCCGTACACGTCGGTGTAGACCGTGGCCGGCCCGGTGTTGCGCACCATGAAGGCGCCGGGTCGGAACTCCCGCAGGGTGCCCTTGAACGGCGAACGCGGATCGTCCCAGGCGACCTGTTGCCCGGTCTGCTGGGTGACCCGTCGGGCCTCCGCGCAGTTGTCGCCGCCGGCGAGGTCGGTGTAGCACAGGTCCACGATCCGGCCCATCTTGTTGGGCAGGCTCGGGTCGTAGTAACGCGACGGGTTGACCACGTAGAACAACGGCGCCAGGTGGAAACTCAGCCCGGAGCCCGATACCTGAACATCGGAGAACCAGAAGTCGTCCATGTCGGAAACGGTGAACGGCACCGGGTTGGGGTAGAGCGGGTCGTAGTGGGTGCGGCCCTCCCGGATGGCCTGGATACAGCCCGGCTCGGTGATCAGTCGGCCCAGTGAGCGGCTCTCCGAGGGCGAGTCCGCCGGCACCGCGGTCCCGACGTTGATGAACTGGCCGCCGAAGCCCGGGCATTCGCTGGGGCTGAATCCCCCGGCCCGCCCGAGCGGGATCATCGCGTTGTACCGGGCCTCGGTGACCTGGCCGCCGTTGCTAGCGACGCAACGCTGGTTGAACAGCAACTCGTGGACGTTGTTGGTGAACGCGTCCGGCGAGTGGGTGCCCTGGTGGAACTTGAGCAGCACGTCGCACACCGCGATCGTGGGTCCCTGCGGCGGGAAGAAGCTGGTGCCGTTGTCGCCCTGGATCACGTTGCTGTTGTTCACGACGAGCACCTTGTGTCCGACGTGGTCCTCGTGCCGGTGGCTGTGGTCGGGCATGTTGTCCAGCATGACCTCGCTGGTGTAGCCGAACGCAGGCCAGCCGCTGGTGCTGAACAGGTCCGAGGTGCGCGGATCGTCACCGTGTTCGTGGCCGAAGTTGCAGCCGCTGGGGTCCCGGGTCGGGTGCCAGGTCGGGTAGACCTTACCGTCGGGCCCCCACGTCCAGTAGCGGGCGTGGATCTCGACCGAGCACTCGCCGGCCCGCGGCAGGTAGCCCTTCTCGTTCGCGGTGGCGATCAGTTCGTACGCCCGGCTCTTGGGGGCACTGGCCGGCGGCAGGGCCGTACCCCACGTCGGGTCGCCAGGGGGCGTCGTCGGTGGGGCGGTGGTCGGTGGATTGGTGGGTGGATTGGTGGGTGGGGCGGTGGTGGGTGGGGCGGTGGTGGGGTTGACCGGTGCACCCGTACAGGTGGTGCCGTTCAGGGCGAAGCTGGTCGGCGCGGTGTTGCTGCCACTCCAGGCGCCGTTGAAGCCGAACGAGGTGGTCGCCCCGGTGGCGATGCTGCCGTTGTAGCTGACGTTTCGGGCGCTGACCTGGCCACCGCTCTGCGACACGGTGGCGTTCCAGGCCTGGGTGATCTGCTGGCCGTTTGCGTAACTCCAGGTCAGCGTCCACGAGCTGACCGGGTCGCCGAGGTTGGTGATGGCCACGTTGGCGGTGAAGCCGGTGTTCCATTGCGAGGCGACCGAGTAGGTGACCCGGCACCCGACGGCGGCGTACGCCGCCGTGACGGCTACCCCGCCAACGGCGACCACTCCACCTGCGGCGACCATGGCCGCCGCGGTCGCGGCCGACCACGGCCGTGACCGGTAACGATGTAAGCGCATGTGCTGATTCCTCCACAGGAAGGCGGACGGATCGACAGAGCGCGCCGCCTCGAACGTTCGACCCCGCCGGGTGACGTGGAGTGAGTGCCTGGTGTGGGGTGTGACGCGGGTGGCGCCGGGCACCGCGGCGCGACGGGATGTCCGGTGGGAGGCAACGAAACACTCAGTCGATAGATTTGTATCTATGCTACAGCCCGTGCTTACGGTGTCAACGCATGTCGATCCCGGTGGTCGGGTGGTCAGTCGTCGTCGGGTACCGCCGTCCCTGGCGAGGTGATCGACCGAAGCTTTGGTATGTGCACAAAACACGCCTATACCGCCCAAATGGCGATAGATCAGGCATGGAAAATGTATCCGGCGGATCTGTGACTGCGGTGCGCCGCCCAGCCTGGCCTACCGCTTCGTCACCCACAAGGGACGTCGGGGTCGAAGATCCTTTTGGGTCGGCCATTGGATCGGCCCTGGTGTGCGATGTTTTCGACAACCTTCGTTACGTCTAGGAGACGGTTCCTTAACTGTCCATTAACCACGTTCCTGTTTGGCTCTTTCCTTGACGCGCAGACAATGTTCTCGTCCGTAGGGCGCCCGGTACTTGTGGTCACCGGTGGTCCTTGAGTTGCCAGCTTCCGGAGTACGACGAAACGGGGCTCGTGCGATACCAGTTCCATCGAACACGAGGTAGTGCGGTGATCTGGCGTCTGGTTAGCAAGAACAACCGTGTTCTCGGAAAATCACCGGTGTACTTCGAGAATGTCGCTGCGGCTGCGGCTGCCGCGTCTGTGGTACGCGACCGCGTCTCGGTCGGATCGGTTGACGTCGCTCTTGACGGCGCTTTGGAGTGGCGATGGTCGGTGACCGATGTCGGCGGCAGAACGCTTGCCGTCGCCGCGCGTGGCTACGAGCGGCGCGCCGACTGTCGGCAGGCGGCCCAGCGTTTCATCGCCGGGGCGGTGCGTGCGGACATCGACGTGACACTGGGCCGACGCGGCCGTTTCTGGCGCTCCGACGCCGGGCAGTCCTAGGGATGCGCGGACGCATTTCCGAAATGGCGTGCCGCTGGACGGCGGCTGCCGGCCACCAATGGAGTCACTTCCGGCCGATCCAGTGCCGCGCAGACGCGAGTGGTGGCCTCACGTGACGGTCCGGTGTGACATCGAGAAAGAGGAATCTGTGGCGATGGACCATGCCGGCGGGGCGCGACGCCCATTCCTGAGTAACTGGAGTTGCCCGATGGCGGAGCACGTCCGCTTCTTCGTCTACCTCCTGCCGCCGAGCGCGGCGCCGGACTGGTTGGGCTGGCCGTGCGATCCGACCCCATGGATGGAACACCCGGATCCGGCCGGGCCCACCTCGCCGGAGCATCGAGCGCCCGGCAGTTGGTACGCGTGGCGGCTGTTGAGTACGAACAACCGGGAACTGGCGCGTAGCGCCTTCCGGTTCGCGGCGGTCGAACCCTGCCGCCAGGCCGTGGACGATCTCCGGAAGGCAACCGCCCGGCTCGTGCTCAAGACCTTCTCCTATCCCGTCACCTGCCGGTACAGCTGGCAGGCCGAGCTCGACGGCGACCCGGTCGCCGCAGGCAAGCGGTATGAGCACGAACAGAACGCACGGTACGCCGCACAGCGCTTCCTCGATGTCGTCGCCGGCGCTCAGGTCGTCGACACGGTCCGTCCGCTGGTCGACCGGCGCGGGCCGGCGCCGTCGCGGATCATCGTGGCAGGTCGGCCGTGACCGACCGCGTGCTCGCCCCGGCGGGCGACCGGTCAGCGCAGCGGCCCCGGCGCCTGAGGCCCAACCGCGGCCCGGCGGATCTGGTGTTCCGGGGGGTCGCCCGCAGCGGTGGCACCCTCGTGCTAGTGATCATGGCGCTGGTCGGCGTGTTTCTCGCGTACCGTGCCGCGCAGGCACTCGCGAAGGCCGGGCCGAGCTTCATCACCACGCAGGAATGGAACCCCGACAGCGGCGAGTTCGGCATCGCTGCGGTGATCGTCGGCACCGTCCTGATCGCGGTGGTGGCGATCGTGGTGGCCGTGGTGTTGGCGGTGGGTGTCGCGTTGTACATCTCCGAGTTCGCCCCGCAGCGGTTGCGGCGTTGGCTGGTCGGCCTGGTGGATCTGATGGCTGCGGTGCCCAGCGTGGTCTACGGCCTGTGGGGCGCGTTCTTCCTGCAGTGGGAGGTGCTGAGCCTGTCCCGGTGGATTTCCGACTGGTTCGGCTGGATCCCGGTCTTCGCGGTGAACGGTGTCGACCGGCACGATCCCTTGGCCACCCCGACGGTCTACACCTCGAGCACGTTCATCGCCGGACTCGTGGTCGCGCTGATGGTGGCGCCGATCGCGTGCTCGGTGATGCGTGAAGCGTTCAGCCAGGCCCCGATGGGCGAACGTGAGGGCGCGTACGCGCTGGGCGCGACGCGATGGGGCATGATCGGCGCGGTCGTGCTGCCCTTCGGCAAGGGCGCGATCATCGGCGGCACGATGCTCGGGCTCGGCCGGGCGTTGGGCGAGACGATCGCGGTTGTCATGATCATCTCGCCGGTGTTCGTGATCCAGCCGCGCGTCCTGGAAAACGGAACGTCCAGTGTGTCGAGCCTGATCGCGCTGCACTACGGCGAGTCGAGCCCGTTCGCCCTGAGCGCGTTGATGGCGGCTGGACTGGCACTGTTCGCCCTGACCCTGCTCGTGAACTTCGTCGCGGCATCCATCGTGGCCCGCTCGCGCTCCGGCGCGGTGAGCGAGGTCTGAGCCGATGACGCTGCTCGAGCAGGAAGCGACCGGCGCACCCGCGACGGCGCCGGGGACGTCGCGCACCACGGTGCCCGACCGTAGCCGCGCCGGTGCCCGGCAGTCGCCACGCACGCTCGGCGGGACCCGCTCCACCGACCTGTTCGCGATCGTCGGTGCCCTGGGCGCCTCGCTCACCACCACCGGTCTGTTGTGGACACAACTGGGGCCGTTCACCGGTCTGCTCGGCTACGTGGTGGTGAGCTGGCTGTTGTTCGTCGTCACGTACGCGTTGCTGGTCTCCTTCGACGAGAGCCGGCCTACCGTCTGGGACCGTCTGTCGGCGGTGGTCGTGCACTCCCTTGCCCTGGTGCTGTTCGGCACCCTGGTCTTCGTCGTCGTCTACACCGTCGTACGCGGCTGGCCGGCCATGCCGCACCTCAACTTCTTCACCCAGGACATGCGCGATGCCGGCCCGCTCGACCCGCTCACCGTCGGTGGGATCAAGCACGCGATCATCGGGACCCTGATCGAGCTCGGCATCGCGCTGGCCGTCTCGGTCCCGCTGGGTCTGCTCGGCGGTGTCTTCCTGCATGAGATTCCCGGCCGGTTCTCCCGCTTCGTACGCACGGTGGTCGAGGCGATGACCGCGCTTCCGGACCTGCTGGCCGGACTGTTCATCTTCGCAACGGTGATCTTGATCTTCGGGTTGGAGAAATCCGGACTCGCGGCAGCCCTGGCGCTGTCGATCACCATGCTGCCGATCATCATCCGGGCGACCGACGTGGTGCTGCGGCTGGTTCCGGGCAGCCTGACCGAGGCGGCCTACGCGGTGGGCAGCGGGCAGTGGCGCACCGTCTGGCACGTGGTGCTGCCCACCGCCCGCTCCGGCCTCGCCACCGCGGTGATCCTCGGCGCGGCGCGGGGGATCGGCGAGACCAGCCCGGTGCTGATCACGGCCGGCTTCACCGCCGAGGTGAACACCGACCCGGTGCACGGTCACATGATGAGCCTGCCGCTGCTGGCGTACAGCCTGGTGCAGAACTCCCAGGACAACATGGTCGCCCGTGGGTTCGGCACGGCCGCGACGTTGCTGGTGCTGGTGCTGGTGCTGTTCGCCATCGCCCGGGTCATCGGCGGTCGTGGGCCGGGTCAGCTCACCGTCCGTCAGCAGCGTCGCCGCCTGGCCGCGTCGCGCCGGGACCTCGACCGGTTCACCACCCGCGCCCCCCGGAAGCCTTCCCGCCGAGTACCACACAGGGAGACCTCTGATGATTGATTCGTCCTGTCCCGGTCGGCCGCGCCGCCGGCTCGCGTTGGTGAGTGTGCTGCTGCTGATGCTGGTCGTCAGCGTCAGCGGCACCAGTGGCACGGCACAGCCGGCGCGGGCGGCGGCAGCCGCGTACGTGACCATCAACGGTGCCGGCTCGACCTGGTCACAGAACGCCCTCGACTCCTGGCGGCGTGACGTCGTGCAGTTCGGCATGACCGTCAACTACGCCGGCACCGGCTCGTCGGACGGCCGAAACCAGTTCCGGTCCGGGACCGTCGACTTCGCCGCCTCCGACATCCCGTACGGGATCAAGGACGGCAACAACCTGGACGAGCCGCCCAGCGACACCCATCCGTTCGCGTACATCCCGGTCACCGCCGGCGGCACCACGTTCATGTACAACCTCAAGGTCGGCAACCGGCGGGTCACCAACCTGCGGCTGTCCGGCTCGACCGTCGCCGAGATCTTCACCGGCGGCATCACCATGTGGAACGACCCGGCCATCGCCGCCGACAACCCCGGGCTGCGGCTGCCCGCGATCCGGGTCGTTCCGGTCGTACGCTCGGAGGGCTCGGGATCCACCGCCCAGTTCACCCAGTGGCTGCTGGCCACGCAGGGTGCGGTGTGGCGGGAGTACTGCGCCGCGGCGCGCCGCGACCCGTGCACCCAGACCTCGGTGTTCCCGGTCGTGCCCGGCCGCGGGATGGTGGCCCAGGCCGGTGACCTCGGCGTGGCCGGATACGTGGCCCAGCCACAGGCGGTCGGGGCCATCGGCTACGTCCAGTACTCCTATGCCATCCAGGCCGGGTTCCCGGTGGCGAAGATGCTCAACCAGGCCGGCTACTACACCGAGCCGACCCCGGGCCACGTCGCGGTGTCGCTACTCAAGGCGAAGATCAACATGAACAAGAACGATCCGCGGGTCTACCTCACCCAGGACCTGTCCCAGGTGTACGTCAACGACGACCCCCGTACGTACCCGCTGTCCGGCTACTCGTACATGATCCTGCCCGTCTCGCTCAACAACCCGATGACCCTCGCCAAGGGCGAGACGTTGGCTGACTTCGGCAAGCACGCGCTCTGCCAGGGGCAGACCAAGGTCAACGCCCTCGGCTATTCGGCGTTGCCGATCAACCTGGTCCAGGCCGGCTTCGAGCAGCTTCGGAAGATTCCCGGCGCGAACGTCGGGAACATCAGCATCCAGTCGTGCCACAATCCGACCTTTTCCACCGACGGCACCAACACCCTGGCCAAGAACGACCCGATGCCGCCGGCCTGCGACAAGCGGGGCCCCACCCAGTGCGCCACCGGCACCGCCGGTGCCAAGGACGAGGACACTCCGGTCCGGGACGACGGCCGCGACGGCGGAGGCGGTGATCCCTCGGCCGACCCCACCGACGGACCGAGCGGCAATCCGAGTGGCGGGCCGAGCGGCGGCCCTGGTGGCGGCACGCCGGACCCGGGCAGCAACCCCGAGACCGACGTCGCCTGCGATCCCGACAGCGCCGACTGCGGTGTCGGGGGCGGTGTCGGCAACGGCGGCGACCCGAACGTGCTCGCCCAGCCCGTCTCCGCCGAGGCGGATCTCGGCAACGGCTTCCGGTTCGCGCTGATGGCGCTGGCCGGGGTGCTGCTGATCGGCATCGGACTGGGCCCGCCGCTGATCGCCCAGGCGGGTGCCCGGCGCCGGCAGCGCGAGTCGGACGGCGGCCCGCTGCCGGGAGCCCGGCCGTGACCGCCCAGCGGTACGTGCGGCGCGTCGTCGGCGCCGCATCGGCCCTGGTGCTGGCAGCGGCGCTGACGATAATTCCACTCGGCCCAGGTCGGCAGGCCGTCGCCGCCGTCGACACGATCAGCGGCTTCGGCAACACCGCGTCGGCCGTCACGCTCACGTGGGCCGACGGCATCACCGGCGTGGACAACCGGACCATCGTCGCCCCGCGTGAACCGAGTGGCAGCAGCGACTTCTTCGATGACCTGTCGGCCGGCTACCGGGACCTCACGGTGACGGTCAGCCAGACCAGGAACCTCACCCACCAGGGGGTACAGATCACCTGGACCGGCGGGGCCACCACGGACACCTCGTCGCTGGCCGGCAACTACCTGCAGATCATGCAGTGCTACGGCGACGCCGGCACCGGCCCCGACCCGAAGCACTGCCAGTGGGGTGGCTACGGCCCGAACAGCCTGCCGGCAGGCCCCGCGGACAACCGGCTGCAGGGCGGTCGGTTCGGGAACATCTGCCAGCCAGGAAGCAGACAGAGGTGCGATCCGGCCGAGCCGACCGAGCCGGACCACCAGTATCCCGGCCGCGAGACCGAGTACAACATCCCTTTCACACCGGTCAATACCGATCTGAAGATCTACAACACCACTGTGGACCCGAACGATCCGACCGCCCCGACGCTGCGGACCTTTTTCCAGGCCCAATCCACCAACGAGGTCCCGGTCGCGGCCACCTCCGCGGACGGCACCGGGCAGCTCTCGTTCGAGGTGCAGACCGGACGGGAGGCGACCGGACTGGGCTGCGGTGATCCGGACGCGGCGGCCGGCGGAGCCCCCCGGAGTTGCTGGCTGGTGATCGTGCCGCGCGGCCAACGATCGCCCAACGGCGCCACCCAGCAATGGTTGGGTGTCAGCGAGTCGGCACTCAGCGCCAGCAACTGGGCGCAACGCCTGCAGGTGCGGCTGAGCTTCCTGCCCACCAGCACCGTCTGTCCGCAGGACACCGTGCAGCGGCAGTTGGTCGGCACCGAACTGGTGGCGAACATGATGACGTCCTGGCAGCCGGCGCTGTGCCGAAGCAGCGGGGCGGTCTACAGCTTCGGACCCACGCCGGATGTCACGAGCGCCGGCCAGCTCGCCATCGCGGCGGCCGACGTCGCCTTCACCACCCAACCGGTCGTCTTCGCCGGTGAGGGCCCGCCGCTGGTCTACGCTCCGGTCGCGGTCACCGGCCTCACCCTCGCGTTCCGTGTCGACGTGCCGGTCGATGCCGGGTTCCAGCAGGTGGCGCGACTCGGCGTGAGTCCGCAGTTGTTGGCCAAGGCACTCACCCAGTCGTACCGGGGCGACCTGCCCGGCGGCATCACCAGCTCGGCGATCTTCGCCGAGCCGGAGTGGATGCGGACCGTTCGGGAGACGATCGCCGACGACCCGCTGTGGCGGCTGCTCAACCCCGACGTCGGCCGACCGAAGAACCTCGTGGAAACGATGGCGCCGATGACGACCGCGGACCAGTCCGCGGTCAACCGGGCGGTCTGGACCTGGATTCAGTCCGAGCCGGGCACCCGTGCCTGGCTGCGCGGTCAGCCCGACGCGGGCGACATGGTGATCAACCCCAACTACCAGCAGCTCGGGCTGGCCGACTCGCCGCCGTCCGCCGGCTATCCCCGGGCCGACCCCATGTGCACCCGCAAGACGGACGCGCCGGAGGACAAGTGCGTCACCTCGGTGACCTACATCCCGTACGCGCACAACCTCGAGGACGCGGCGGTCCACGTGCAGCGCGCCTTCACCCACGGCGGACAGGGCTGGGACGTGAACGGGATCGCGCCTGACGGCAGCGCCGGCTGGTGGGAGAAACCAGCGCCGAAGCCGGTGGGCCAGCGGGCCGCCTGGGCGGTCACCGCGGCCCCGTTCAGCGCCCGCTACGGACTGCCCAACTCGAGCCTGTGCTACTCCGACGGTGCCTGCGTCGCACCGACCGTGGCCAGCCTGAGCGCCGCGGTGGCGGCGGCGGAACCGGACGACGCCGGGTTGCTGCACGTCGACCCCGCCAATCCCGGGCTGGGCGGTTACCCACTCACCCAGATCGTGTACGCGGCGATCCGGACCAATCAGGACCCGGCGGGGCTGCGCGACTCCGCCGCCCTGCTGGAGTACGCCGCCGGCGCCGGGCAGATCTCCGGCGTCGAGGTGGGCCAGTTGCCGCCCGGCTACCTGCCGCTGCCGGACGAGCTGCGGGACAAGACGCGAGCCGCCGCGCAGACACTGCGCGACCTGGCCGCCGCCGGGCCCAGCCCGTCGCCGACCCCGTCCGCAAGCGCGCGGCCCACCCCGAGCGCCAGCCCCACCAGCCCGGGCACCGCGACCCCGACGGCCGTGCCCAGCAGCGCCGCGCCACCGGCCAGCGCCACCCCGGGGCCGACCCCGGTCGGCGGCTCGGTGAGCCAGCCACCCGCCGGACTCGCCGCCGGGTCGACGCCCCACGACGATCTCGGCGTCATCCGTTGGGTGCTGGTCGCAGCGCTGGTCGCCGGTGCGGTCGGCGGCCTGACCGGCCTCCTGCTGGGACATCCGCCAGCCGTGCTGACCATCCTGCGGCGCCGGGTCCAGTTGATCACCGGAGGTCGGTCCTGATTCTGCGGATCAAATACGTCGTCAGCCCGCGGGATCCAGGTTCGCGGCCGAGCCGACCCAGGACAACTTCATTCGCGTGATCGATAGCTCGATTTGAGGGAAGTGGTGGGTGAAATGGGTGCCTGCGGGAAGAGGGGTCCGCTCCGTCAGAGGTCGATCGGACCGTACTCTGTTACCTCCCCTTAACATTGACGTGTCCGCAGACTCGCCGTCTCGACGGCAATGTTGGGTTTTGATCGACTCATCCACGGTGAAAGATTTTACGTGGCTCGATCAACAGATCGGGTATACGAATCTCAGCCCTGAAAGGGGTGAACACGTGAAGCTGAAAAGCTTCTACCGCGCCGCGGCCGTCTGCGCCATCGCCACCGGCCTGACATTCGTCGCGACCGGTCCGGCCGCCGCGGACCCGGCAGCTGCGACCACCGTCGCGGGCGCCGGCTCGGACACCACCCAGGACGTGCTGGACGCGCTCGCCAAGAGCATCGGCGAGCCGCTGATGGGTTCGTGGAACGCGATCGGGGGAGCCGCCCTGATCACGCCCAAGAACACCACCGGTTGCACCAACGTCTCGCGGCCGAACGGCTCCAGCGCGGGCGTCGCGGCGCTGCGTCGGTCGCTGAGCGGGACGGGTAGCTACCCCACCACGTCGGCCACCTACGCGGGCACCAACCCGGTGCCGTTGGGCGCGCTCTGCTTCGACTTCGCCCGTTCCTCCAGCGGGCCCGGCGGCAACGCCAGCCCCACCGGCCTGCTGCAGTACGTGCCGTTCGGGTTGGACGGGGTGACCGTCGCGGTCGGCCCGTCCTCGGGCGCGGACGCCACCGCCATCCGGGGCAGCTTCACCCTCACCCAGCTGCGGACGATGTACAGCCAGGGCCTCCCGCAGGTCGGCAGCGACGGCGCCACCTACGACCCGAACCCGGCCGACGGCACCACCGGGACCGCCGTCCACCTGAAGATCCCGCAGGCCGGTTCCGGCACGCGGAGCTTCTTCTCCAGCGTGATGGGCATCAGCTCCAGCAACCCGCCCACCTGGGTCAGCGACATGTTCACCCCGACCGCCGGTGGGACCGCGCAGTCGGTCCAGGAGCACGACGGCACCGCGGTCCGGCTGGACCACAACGCGCTCATGCCGTACTCGACCGCGGTGTGGATCGCCCAGGCGACCGGTCACAACGACCGCCGTGACGGCGCTGTCCTGCAGACCATCAACGGCGTGGCGCCGATCAGCGGCGGCAAGCTCAACACCGCGTTCCCCGGCGACCTGCTCCGCGAGGTCTACAACGTGATCCCGTTCGCCGCCACCACGCCGGGCTCGAACCTCTACGACATCTTCGTCAGCACCTCGCAGTTCAGCCCGGTGCGGCTGTGCAACAAGACCGCCCTGATCACCGAATACGGGTTCGGTCTGCTGGACGGTGTGAACACGCCGCACACCTGCGGCGAGATCGACTCCGCGCTGCGGGCGTTCGACAGCACCCAGTTCTAACCCGATTAGCCCCGTCCCGATCCAGTAATTGACGCACCGAGTGTCTGGCCAGCGGCTTCCCGGTGGCCGGACACTCGGTTGCCCCGCTGAAACAGCACCAATCGGAAATGCGCAACCAGGCGCATCCGGCAAAATAGGAAGGTAGGAAATTCCCAATGCAACTTCGGAACGTACGTCGGCGCGTCGCGGTCCTCGCCGTTGCCGCGGCGGCCGCCGTCGCGGCGATCGCCGCGCCGACGGCCGCGCAGGCCCACCACGGTCACCGGCCCGGTTGGCTCATCCTGTCGCCGACGAGCGGCCTGCTGACCGACAACCCGATCGCCGACTACTCGACGACGAAGCCGTGCCCGGCCAACCACCGGGCCGTCGGCGCGGTGGCGTTGGAGGGCGGCGACGGCACCCCGCTGTTCGTCGGCGGGAACTTCGTCCCGACCACGACTCCGCCGAGCGGCACGCTGAACAGCACGAGCCTGCGCAGCGTGGTCCTTGCCAACGACCTCACCACCGGCTACTACGAGCTGGGCGTGTACTGCTTCAACGACGACTACACCAGCTACGTCACCGCCAACCGGACCTGGATCAAGATCGACGTCGAGGCCGGCACCTGGCGTCGGGTCTTCAGCTGGGCGTTCACCCAGGAGACCAAGTGATCCGCGTCGGTCTGCGCCACCGGGCGGCGTGCCTGGTGGCGGCGGGCGTCGTTGTCGCCGCGACGCTGCTGATGCCGATCGGTGCACAGGCCGCGGTCGGCGACGGCCCGGGCGGACTCACGCTCGACCCGACGAGCGGCGGCACCGGCGATGACCCGATCGCGACGGCCACGAGTGCCAACGTCTGCCCGACCAGCCACCGTACGGTGGCGACGGTCGGGATCCTGACCGAGGAGTCCCAGCCCCGGCTGCTCGCCTTGACGGGGAACTTCGCGCCGACGGACACCCCGCCGAGCCGGGTGCTGGACAGCGGCGTCGGCCTCGAACAGAACCTGGTCAACGCCAATCCCGGCCTGGGCTCCGGCGACTACCAGATCGCCCTGGTCTGCTTCAACGACCTCTACGAGTACGTTGTCGCGGCCAACGTGTGGATCCACGCGGACCTGGAAGCCGACACCTGGAACGTGATCGAGGGCGGCGGCGAGCAGCCGGTCACCACGACCACGTCGCTGGCCGCCCAGCCGACCAGTGCCGAGGCAGGGCAGGACGTCACGCTGACCGCCACCGTCACCGGCGAGGGCGCGGCGGGCACCGTCGAGTTCCTCGACGGCAGCGCGTCGTTGGGCAGCGCGGCGCTCTCGTCCGGGGCGGCCTCGAAGACGGTGAACACCCTGGCGGTCGGTACCCACACGTTGACCGCCCGGTTCCAGCCCGCCGACTCGGCGGCGTTCACCCCGTCCACCTCCGCGCCGGTGAGCGTCACCATCACACCGAGCGGCGGCGGGCAGACCGGCGGCCAGACGCTCAACATCACCATCCCGGACGGCACCGGCGGTGGGAGCCTCGTGATGGCCGTCGGCACCGACCCGGTGACCCTGCGACAGGTCTCCAGCGGGGCCCTGGAGTTCAGCGGTGACCTGAGCCCGATCACGGTGACCGACAGCCGGGGCGACCTCGCCGGCTGGGACGTCACCGGGTCGACCAGCGACTTCACCGGCGGCGGGAACACCATCGACGGTGCGGCGCTGGGTTGGACACCGCAGGTGCTCACCCAGAACCCGGCCAGCGACGTGGTGGCGGGCTCGGCCGTGGCGCCGAACGGCCCGGGCCTGAAACTGGCCGCCACACTCGCGTCGGCAGCCGCCGGCAAGGGCGCCGGCGCCAGCATCCTGGGCGGGACGCTGGACCTGTTGCCTCCGGCGCAAACCCCGGCCGGTGACTACACCGCGACGTTGACCGTCACGTTGATGAGCAAGTAGCGACGTGGGGCCGGAGCGGGCGAGCTGGCCGCCCCGGCCTCCACGACAACCCCGACAGCTGAGGTTTCCGGCCCGACCGCGGCAAGCGGCGGGCACCGGCATGTGAAGGGAACTGCCATGATCATTCGCCGCCCGGCCGTGCCCCGGTGGCTCCCGGCGGTGGTGCGGAGCCTGGCTGCCGTGGTGTCCGTGACCGTCGCGGCGTCGCTGCCCGTCGCGGCCGTCTCGGCAGGCGCGGTGCCGGCGGCGCAACCGCCGGGCGGTGACGCGGTGGTGCAGTGGTCGGTGACGCCGGCCAACGGCAACGGACCGGACGGTCGCACCCGCTTCTCCTACACCGACGTGCGGCCCGGGGCGGTGGTGCGCGACCACGTCAGCATCACCAACCTCGGGAATACGCCGGTCACGTTCCACGTGTACGCCGCAGACGGGATCACCACGGCGAACGGATCGATCAGCGTGGCCACGGCCGACGTCCCGGCGACCGATCTCGCGGCGTGGACACGGGTCGCCCGGACCAGCGTACGGGTGCCGGCGCGGACCAAGGTGGTCGAGCCGTTCACCATCCTCGTGCCGGTCAATGCCACGCCGGGCGACCACGTGGGCGGGGTGATCGCCTCGATCAGGGAGCAGGCCGACGGCGGTACGGTGGTGCGGGAGGACCGCTTCGCCGTCGCCGTCTATCTACGGGTGGCCGGCGAACTGGCTCCGGCGTTGAGCGTCGAATCAGTGTCCACGAGCTACGCCGGCACCGCCAACCCGTTCGGCGGTGGGGCCGGCACCGTCGCGTACACGGTCCGCAACTCCGGCAACGTGCGCCTGGCCGGCATCCAGACGGTGACCATCAGCGGACCGTTCGGCACCCGGGCCACTGTGCACCCCACCGCCCTTGAGGAACTGCTGCCCGGTGACTCGGTACGGGTCACCGCGCGGCTGTCCGGGGTGCTGCCCACCGGCCCGCTGCAGGCCCGGGTCACGGTCGTGCCCGGCGAGGTGCCCAACGCGCCACCGTTGTCCGCCGAACTCGAGCCGGCGTCGTACACGGCGGGCCTGTGGGCGACCCCGTGGCCGCAACTCCTGCTGTTGCTGGCCGTCCTCGTCGGCGGTGCCGGCCTGTGGTGGTGGCTGCGCCAGCGCCGCCGACATCTGGCCAGGCGACTGGCCGCAGCGGTCGAGCAGGGGCGCCGGGCGGGCGCTGCCGCCATCACGCTGGTCGGTGGAGTGCTGCTCGCCGTCGTGGTGAGCACCGTGACCGGCGGCCCGGCCGGGACGTCACCCGCCGAGGCCGCCGACGTGCACGGCGGCCAACCCGTGACCGTCACCGTCCCGCGGCACCCGGTGCCGGAGCTGACCTGCGACGGCGCCGACGGTGAGCCGCTGGGCGACGACGCGACGCTGCATCCGGGTGATCAACTCTCCTGCACCGGTACCCAGTTCGTCGCGGGCGAACAGGTCGCGGTGACCCTCGATCCCGGATCGCGCGGTGTCGGCACGGTCACCGCCGATTCGCAGGGCCGGGCCAGCCATCAGCTGTCACTGCCGGCCGATCTCGGTGCCGGCCGGCACACGCTGACCTTCACCGGTCAGACCTCACGGACCACGGCGAGCTACTCGTTCAGGGTCACCATCGTCGCCACCCTGCCGGTCGGTGGCGGATCGGGGCTCCCCCGCACCGGCGCGGACGTACTGCGGCTCGTCGGTGCGGGGATCGCGCTGGTCGTCGTCGGCGGTGTGGTGGCGGTGAGCGGTCGGCTGGGTACCCGTCGGCGTGCTCGGCGGCGCCCGACCGGCATGCCGCGTCCGGTGGCGAACGGCGAGCGCGGATGAGCACGCTGCTCGCCGATCGTCCCGGCGGTCCCGACCGTCCAGCGGGATCGCCGGTCGGCGACCGGCCGGTGTCGCCGGCACGTCGGGTGGCCGCGACCACGATCACCGTCGTCTCCGCCGTACTGTTCATCTTCGCCGCTTACATCGCAGTGGTCTCCGCGCTGCACCACGCCCGGGCGCAGCACACGGCGTACGCCGATTTCCGCCAGGCGTTGGCGCTGGCGACGGCACCGGTCGGACCGACCCAGCCGGACGACCCGACCACGCTGCTCGCCCCGGGCACCCCGGTGGCGGTCCTGTCCATTCCGCGGCTCGACCTGCGCGAGGTGGTCTTCGAGGGCACCACCGGTTCGATCCTGCAGGACGGACCGGGCCACCTGCGGAACACGCCGCTGCCCGGTCAGGCCGGCGTATCGGTGATCATGGGCCGGGCCGCGGCGTACGGCGGTCCGTTCGGTGATCTGTCCAGGCTGAATCCCGCAGACACGTTCACCGTGACCACCGGCCAAGGCGCATCGACCTTCCGGGTGCTGGGGGTACGCCGTGGCGGTGACCCGTTCCCGCCGCCGCTGCCCGCCGGCGCCGGCCGGTTGACCCTGACCACCGCGGACGGCCCGCCGTTACTGCCCTCGGGCGTGCTACGCGTCGACGCCGACCTCATCTCCGAGACGCTGCCCACCCCGGCCATGCCGCTGACGGCCGGCGATCTGTCGCCGGCCGAACGTTCCCTGGGCACCGACCAGTTCGCCTGGGTACAGCTCGTCTTCTGGGGCCAGGCCCTGGTGGCGACCACCATGTTGCTGGCCTGGGTACGGCTGAGATGGGGCCGCTGGCAGGTGTGGACGGTCGCGGTTCCGACGCTCAGCTTCCTGGGTGTGGCCACTGCGGATCAGATCGCCCGGCTACTGCCAAACCTGATGTGAGTTCTGCGGTTGGAGATGGATCGCGCGGTGAGTGAGGACGACGACACCATGACCATGACAGCCGGCCACGACAACACCGCGGCGTCCCCGGCGATCCCGCCGGGCCGGCCGCTTGCCGGGCTGGAGGCCCGCGAGATCACCGCCTGGTTCGGCGATCGACAGGTGCTCGACCGGGTTTCGCTGGTCATGCGCGCCGGGGAGGTCACTGCCCTGATCGGGCCGTCCGGGTGTGGCAAGTCGACATTTCTGCGCATCCTCAACCGGATGCACGAACTGATCCCCGGTGCCGGTATCGCCGGCGAGGTCCTGCTCGACGGGCAGGACATCTATGACGCCGCGCGTCGGATCACCGAGGCACGCCGGCAGGTCGGCATGGTGTTCCAGAAGCCGAACCCCTTTCCGGCCATGTCGATCTACGACAACGTCGTGGCCGGTCTGAAGCTCACCGGCACGAAGGTGAAACGCGCCGTCAAGGACGACCTGGTCGAGGAATGCCTGACGAAAGCGGGCCTGTGGCGCGAGGTCCGGGACCGGCTCCGTCAGCCCGGGGGTGCCCTCTCCGGCGGTCAGCAGCAGCGCCTGTGCATCGCCCGCTCACTGGCGATCCGACCTCGGGTGCTGCTCATGGACGAACCATGTTCGGCGCTCGACCCGACGTCCACCCGGGTCATCGAGGAGACCATCGCCGAGCTCGTGTCCGAGGTGACGATCGTCATCGTCACACACAACATGCAGCAGGCCGCCCGCGTTTCCGACCAGTGCGCGTTCTTCCTCGCCGAACACGGCACCCCCGGATACATCGTCGAGCACGGACCGACCGACGCCATGTTCGGCGACCCGGTGGATCCCCGTACCGCCGACTACGTCCATGGCCGGTTCGGCTGACGGTGCTCTGGCCGTCTACGACCGATCAACTGTCGAACCAGGCGTCAAACCGTGGCCGGGGCCGGGTGCGGGTCCGGCACGTTGTCATCGGTGCGGCGAAGGCGGGGGACCACGGTGATCGCGAATGCGCCGAGCACCGCCGGGACGGCGAAGCAGTAGAAGTTCCACTCGGTTCCGAGGTGAGCTGCGGAGATCCAACCACCGACCAACGGGCCCGCGATCGCACCGGCCCGGCCGACGCCGAGTGAGACTCCCAGCGCGGCGGCCTGGACGGCCGGCGGATAGTACGTGGCGACATATCCGTTGACCAGCGTCTGGGTGCCGATGCTGCCGAGCCCGGCCACCGCGATCGCCACGGTGAGCACCGCGGCGCTGGGACGGGCGCTGAGCACCAGAAGCGCCAGAGCGGCCGAACCGAACGAGGCGATGACCACTGGCCGGGCGCCGAAGCGGTCGGCCAGCGCGGAGGCGATCAGGCAGCCGAGGACGGCACCAGCGTTCAACGCAAGCTGGAAGGAAAGCGCAGAGGTGAGGCCGTAACCAGCGGAGCGCATGATTTGCGGCAGCCACGTGTTCAGGCCGTAGACCAGCAGCAAACCGCAGAAGCTGGTGGCGGCGAAGGCGAACGTGGCTCGCCGCAGGTCGCGCCCGAAAAGCCTGCCGAGGTGCTGCGGGCGCCGGTTTCGGGCCACCAGGATCTGCCGTGATTCCGGCAGGAACGCCACGACCAGTGGCAGGACGACGACTAGCGGAGCGGTCCCGATCCAGAACAGCGCCCGCCAGCCATGGTCCGCGAGCACCAGGATCGCGATGAGGGCGGCCAGCACACCGCCGACGCTGTAGCCGGTGAACATCGCCGCGTTCGCGAACTGCTTACGGCCCGCAGCGGCGTACTCGACGGTAAGCGCAACGGTGCTGGGGATGACGCCGCCCAAGCCGATGCCGGCCAAGAACCGGCATACGCCGAAGGAGATCGGGCCGGCGGCCAACGCAGTCCCTGCCATCGCCAGGGAGAACCAGGTCAGGCTGACGATGATGACACGTCGCCGGCCGACGCGGTCGGTCACCGCGCCGACAGTGAGCGCGCCGACAAGCATACCGACCAGCGCGCAGCTGCCGAGGAGGCCGATGGCGACCGGGCCGAGGCCCCAGCCGGGTTCGCGCAGTAGCTCGGGAACGGCAGATCCGAACACGATCAGGTCGTACCCGTCACAGACGCTGATCAAGAAGCACAATGCTCCGACGAGCAGGGCGCGATGACGCGGAGACGATGGCATGGCAGCTCCCTTCGACCAAGCCGAGAAGGTCAGAACCGGTCGGGGCTTGCGAAGCCCAGTGGCACCCGGGGTGTACGTCCGGTGACCAGGTCGGCGATGGCCTCGCCGATGGCGGTCGCATGCTTGAAACCGTGCGCGTTGCAGCCGCCGGCCACCACCAGCCGTGGGTCGCGCCGGGGCCGGCCGATCAGGAACTGCCCGTCCGGAGTGGCGGAAACCAACGAGGCGGCGGACCGGGCCGGCACCGGTTCGAGACCAGGCAGCGTCGCCGGCAACACGGCGGAGACGGCGGACCAGTCGTCGGACCGGACCTCCCGGTGCTCGGCGGCCAGATCGAACGGGACTGCGGCATCCGTGGTGCCGACGGCCTCCACTCCGAGCTTGACTTCGCGTTCGCCGCCCCGGTCGTAGCCGTTGCCCCACAGGATGGTGTGCGCGTCGAGTTGGCGCATGAAGACCGGCAGCCGGTCAAGGGCGAAGGCGTCACCGCCGGTGGCCGGGCGGAACCAGGTGACCGGGAACCGTAGCGCGCTCAGCGGAGCCTCGGGCAGGAAATCGGACAGCCACGCTCCGGTGGTGAGCACGGCTTGTTTGGCCCGCAGCGTCCTGACGGAGGTGTGCACCGCGACACCGCCGGCTACCGGCTCGACGGACTCGACCCGGGTGCCGGCGTACACGCGGGCGCCGCGCGAGCCGGCGACCCGAACCGCGGCCGTTACCGCGGCGGTGGCCCGGATCAGCCCGGCGGACGGTTCCCAGAGCGCGACGTCGTCCGCCGCGAGGCCGTGGTGTTGCGGCCAGCGGGCAATGGCCTCGTCGCCGGTGAAACTGCCGATGTCGATGGCGTGCCGGGCCGCAGCTTCGCTGGTGCCGCGCACGACGACCCCGTCCTTCGGACCGATCAGCAGGCCACCACATTGGTCGAGCAGTGGGATCGCGGCATGCTTTTCCAACATCCGCCAGAGCGTGAGCGAGCGGCGGGCCAGCGGGGCCAGGTCCGGGTGTTCGAGGCTGGTCAGGCGAAACATGCGGGTGCCGCCGGGGGTGGAGGATCCGAAACCGTGGCCGAGCCGAAATCTCTCCAACCCGACGACGTCCACCCCGCGCTCGGCCAGCTGCCACAAAGCGGAAGCGCCCCACGCACCCAGACCGACCACGACGACATCGGCATCCCAACGGTCCATGGAACCTCCTTCGACGAACAATCACCGCCAAGTCCATCGCGGGGCGGTTGGTATGCCATGAGTAGCGGGTACCTCATCCGCGAGCCGACCCGAGCCGGTGGTCGGGAGCGGTGTTGAGTAGGGCGTACTCAGGTGTGTGCCGGCGGCTGGGTGCTGTGCTCGACGGGTGTTCTTCAGAGTTCTCGGCCCGATCGAGGTCTCCGACACCGCCACGCACCGGGGGATGGCGCCGCGTAGTGGCGCCCAGCGGGTGCTGCTGGCCGCGCTCCTGGCCCGACCGAGCGCGGCGGTCGCAACCCGAAGCCTGATCGAAGAGCTGTGGGGCGGTGCGCCGCCCCGTTGCCCGGCCAACGCCCTCCAGGCACATGTGTCCCGGTTGCGGCGGTTGCTGCAGTCGGCCGGGCCGACGCCGGGACACGGCCCGGACCTGAGACCTGAGGGTGAGGGGTACGCACTGCGCGTCGCCCTCCTGGACACCGACTGGGGCCTGTTCACCCGGGATGTCAACCGTGCCGCGGCGCTGCTGCCGGACGACCCGGTCACGGCACGGGCGGTGCTGCGCCGGGCTCTCGGCCTGTGGCGCGGTCCTGCCCTCGGCGGTGCTGGCACCGGCCCACTGGTCACCGCGTTCGCCGAGGTGATGTGGACGCGGCGTCGGGAAGCGGCAGCCATGTTGCGGGACGCGTCGTACCAGGGACCTGTCGGCGCCACCGCCGGGCCGGCGGGCGACCTGGTGCGGCTCGCCCGCCAGCTCGACGGGGTCGTCGCCGAGCAGCGACGGCTCAGCGGGGCGGTGCAACGCCTCACCGACCTGGTGCTCACCCGGGTTCCCGGCGGCGGTGGGCGGGATTAGCCGACCGTGGCCGGCTGCGCGGCCACGTGAGCGGCGAACAGCCGCATCGACGCGGCAGCGGCGGCCAGCTCGGTGGTGCCGGCGTTGAACTGAAGGCTCACCGACAGGTCGTCGCCGAGGCTCGCGGCGATCTCGGCCAGCTGCCGTCGTACGTCGTCCGGGTCACCGGCCAGCACCTTGTTGGCGTGCAGCGAGGCGTCGAAGTCGTACTTGGCGGCCTTGTCGGGAAACGCCGCATACCCGGGATAGTCGGTGTGTTCGGTATCGGCCAGCGGGGCGACTGCCCGAGCCATGTGCGAGATGTAGTTGCGTTCCTGCTGCTCGGCCCAGGCCAGCGCGACCCGCCGATCCTCATGTAGGTAGCAGGAGTACTTGATCTGGATGTCGTGCGCCCCGGCTGGCCGGCCGCCAGTGACCCATGCGGCCCGGTAGGCACCGAGGATCTCGCGTAGCTGCTCAGTGGTGGTCACCGACGGAACCACCTGTAGGTGGAAGCCGTTGCGGCCGGCTGCCGTCGCGGAGTCTGGGCTGGTGGCCGCAGCAACGTAGATTGGCGGGTGGGGGCGCTGTAGTGGTCGTGGCGTGACGGTGACCGGCCCGAACCGGTGGAACTCACCTTTGACGACCACATCCTCTTCCATCCAGAGTCGACGGCAAGCCTCGACGCATTCGGCGAATCGGGCTCGACTGGTCTGCATCGGTACGTCGAACAACGCGAATTCGGCGGGCAGGAAGCCGCGGCCGAACCCGACGTCGAGTCGGCCCTTGGACAAATTGTCCAGCATGGCCAATCGACCGGCGATCGCCACCGGATGCGCCAGCGGTGCGACCACGGCACCGGTGACGACACGGATGCGCGAGGTGCGGGCTGCGGCCGAGGCGAGGAAGAGCAACGGATCCGGGGAGAACCCACCGTACGAGGAGGCGTGGTGCTCGACCGTCTGTACGTGTGTGAAGCCCAGCTCCTCGGCGAGCTCCACGAGCGAGAGACTGTCCTCGAAATAGGCGTCGGCGCTGCGGATCTCGGGATCGACGACCGGAAAGAAGTTGACGCCGAATCGCATGGAACCTCCTGCGTTTGTCGATGGACTCGCTGCATTTGGTAGCAGGCCGTACGCCGCTGACCGCAACTTGTCAGGACTGCTGTCAGCGCAGTCAGGAACGAGTCAGTACCGACTCGGGCGGGCGCGCACCGCCCTACGGTGAGCCGGTCTCACCCGCCCACTGAGGAGGTTGCGAGTGCTCCTGACGTCAAATCTTCCCTACACGGTGCCCCAGAACGGGCGGGGTAGCGTTATGGGCGCGGCCGAGATGGAGACCCTGAGCTCCGTGCTGACCTCGCCGGCCGCCCTGTCCTCGGGCGGGTGGCGGGAACGTTTCGAAGAGCGGTTTCGGGAACTGTGCGGCAGTCGGCACGCACTTACCGTCACCAGTGGCACGGTGGCCTTGGAAATCGCGGTACACCTGCTGGATTTGCGGCCCGGCGACGAGGTGGTAGTGACGCCGCAGACCTACCAGGCGACGGTGCAGCCGCTGCTCGGCCACGACGTAACCGTGCGGTTCTGTGACGTCGAACCGGACTCGCTCAACATGGATCCGGACAAGCTGGCCCCGCTGCTCACCGACCGGACCCGGGCAGTGATCCTGGTCCACTACGGCGGCTGGCCGGCCGAGATGGACCGGATCGTCAAGCTCGCGCACGAGGTCGACGCGCTGGTGGTGGAGGACTGCGCACACTCGTTGGGCGGCGCCGTGGACGGTCGGCGGCCCGGAGCACTCGGCGACATCGGTTGCTTCAGCTTCCACTCCAGCAAGAACATAACCACCCTCGGCGAGGGCGGGATGATCACCTTCGACCGGGACGACTGGGCCACCCGGGTCGACCGAATCCGCTCCAACGAGGTGGACGGAGAGTACTACCCGGTGCCGGCTGCGGGGGTGCCGGCCGAGCTGCGGTGGATGAAGTACGCCCAGTCGGCCTACGGCATCGGGTGCTCGCGGGTCCGTCGGGCAGGCACGAACGCGACACTGTCCGAAGCGGCCTGTGCGGTGGGACTGGTACAGCTTGACCGACTCACCGAAATGGCCGATCGGCGTCGGCACATCACCAACCGGTTGAACGAGGTGATCAGCCGCTACCCGGGCGTGCGCGCCCAGCACCCGCGGGACGGAATCCGGCACGCACATCACCTCTACACGTTCTTCGCTGGTGACCGGGTGCGCCGGGCGCGGATCCTCGCCGAGCTCGATCGGCGCGGCATCGAGCTGCAGCTGCGTTACTTTCCGCTGCATCTGACGCCTGAGTGGCGGGCGCTCGGGCACGGTGACGGTGAGTGCCCGGTAGCCGAGCGGCTCTGGTTCACCGAGCACATCAACCTGCCATGCCAGCCGGTACTCACCGACGCGCAGATCGACCATCTGGTGTGGGCGCTGGACGTGACCCTTGCCGGCACCGCCGTTTGAGGAGGAACTGTGCCGTTCATCGAGGTGAAACTCTACGAACAGCGGCTCGCTGAGCCGTCCGCCGCGTCGCGGCTCATCACCGCGCTGACCGATGCCGCCGTTTCCGTGCTCGGTGAGAACGCGCGTGCGCACACCTGGGTGGTGCTCACACCGGTGCCGTCGAAGCTCTGGGGAATCTCCGGAGCGTCTGAGCCCGCCCCGGAGGACGATCATGACGGTGCGTGACGGGGATACCTATCTCGCTGGGCTACGGGCGCGCCCGCGCCGGGTGTGGCTGCATGGCGACCCAGTCGGCGATGTGACCGTCGACCCAGCGCTCGCCGGGCCCGCCACGCGGATCGCCGAGCTCTACGCGGGGCAGCATCTGCCGGAGCAGCGGGAGCTGCTGGTCGGCACAGCGGACGGGGCCGAGGTGCCGCGGGCGCTGACCGTGCCCCGTTCGCGGCACGACCTGCGGCTGCGCGCGGAGGCGTTCCGGGCGCGTGCCGAGCCGCAGTTCGGGTTGCTCGGGCGGGCGCCGGACTTCGCCGGCACCGCGCTGGCCGCGCTCGCTGCGGCACCGCGCCTGTTCAGCGAGATGGGGCCCCGTTTCGTCGAGAACATCGAGCGGTACGTCGCGTGGGTACGCGCCGAGGATCCGTACGTGGTCCCGGCCATCACCGCGCCACAGATCGACCGATCGCCCGACGGGGCTGGCACCGGCGCGGTGACCGTCGTCGCGGAGAACGCCGACGGCCTGATCGTGCGTGGTGCCAAGATGATATGTACGTCCGCGCCGATCGCCGACGAGATTCTCGTCTACAACCCGCCCGTTCTGCGGCCGGGCGACGAGCCACTGGCTGCGGTCTTCGCGGTACCGGTCGATGCGCCCGGTCTACGGATGATCTGCCGGCCGCCGCTGCACGGGCCTGGCACCGACCCGGAAGAGCACCCCTTGGCGGCTCGCTTCGAGGAGGTGGACGCGCTACTCGTCTTCGACGATGTGCTGGTGCCGTGGGACCGGGTGTTCCTACACGGATCCGTGGACCTGTCCAACGCGCTGCACCGACGCACCTGCATGCCGTTGCTGGTCGGCCAGCAGGCCGGCATCCGCGCCCTGGTGAAGTTGGAACTGTTGACCGGCGTCGCGGTCGCGGTCGCTCGGGCGGTCCGTGCCGATGCGTATCTGCATGTGCAGAGCCGGCTCGGGCAGGCCGTAGCCGGCTTGGAACAGGCCCGAGCGCTGCTGGCCACGGCCGAGGTCGAACACGGTACGTCGCCCGAGGGCGTGGTCTTCCCCGGCGCGGCCCAGATGGGCGCGCTGCGGGTGCTTCTGGCCCGGCAGTACCGGGAGACGGCTGAGACGGTCCGTGCCATCGGCGGCAGTGGGCTGGTGATGCGCCCGTCCTTGCGTGACGCGGTGCAGGAGCGAGCGGGCGACCTGGCCGCGTTTCTGCCCGGCGCGGGCGGGCTCGCCGCCGACGACCGGATCAGGCTGTTCAACCTGGCGTGGGATCTGGTCGGAGACGGCTTCGGACAGCGGGCCGAGCTGTTCGAGTGCTTCGGTGGTGGCGACCCGTTGCGGGTGTCGGCCGGTGGCTACCTGGCGGCCGATCGGACCGCCTTGCTCGCCTCGGTCGATCGCGCGGTTCGTCCGCCGACGCCGGTACGCGCCTAGTCGTCTCCGGCCGGCTCGAAGCGCGGCCTGGACCGTTGCGGCGGGCGACGCAGTGCGTGGCGCGGCCCCGGAGCCCGACTCCGGGGCCGCGCCATGGTTCAGCCGCGGGCCGGTGCGGACGCTTCCGGTGCGGATGCTTCCTGCGTGGACGCTTCCTGTGCGGTGAGCTTCCACGACTGGACCTGACTGCGTTCGCGCCAGAAAGACGCGTATCGGCCGGGTACGTCCTTCAACTCCTCGTGGGTGCCGTGCTGGCTGATCCGGCCCTCCTCCAAGACCAGGATCTGGGTGGCGGCGACCACTGTGTGCAGGCGGTGGGCGATGACCAGCAGAGTCCGATCTGCGGTGAGCACCGCCAAGGCGTCTCGTACCGCCCGCTCGTTGCTGGCGTCGAGCGAGGCGGTCGCCTCGTCGAGCAGCACGATCGGCGCGTCCTTCAGGATGGCCCGGGCGATCGAGACCCGCTGGCGCTCACCACCCGAAAGCGCGGCACCGCCCTCGCCGACCTGGGTGTGCCAACCGTCCGGCAGCCGCTGCACGATCTCGTCCACCCGCGCCGCGCGGGCGGCCTCGCGCACCTCCTCGTCGCTCGCGTCGGACCGGCCCATCCGGACGTTCTCCAGAATCGACCCTTCGAAGAGAACCACGTCCTGGAAGACCACGGCGATGAGTGACATGAGGTCGTCGGTGGACAGGTCGCGTACATCCTCTCCACCCACCCGGACGCGACCGGAGTCGACGTCGAAGAACCGGGCGATAAGCCGGATGACTGTGGTCTTGCCGGAGCCGGAGGGCCCGACCAGTGCGGTCATGGTGCCCTGCGGCACGGTGAAGGAGACATTGCGTAGCACGGGGGTGCTGTCGTAGCTGAAGGTGACGTCGTCGAACTCGATGGCACCGCCGGTCGGGCGCCGTGGGACGTCGGGCTCGGGCAGCGGCTCGGCCGCCAGCAGCTCCCGGACGCGGTCGATACCGTTGCCGATCCGATTGGCGGCCGAGCCCAGCGTGGCCGCCTCGGCCATCGGTTCGACGAAGCGAACGGTGAGAACGAGCAACGCGATCAGATCGGCGGCGCCGATCCTGCCGCCGAGGGCAAGTGTGGCGCCGGTGATCAGAACGACGGTGAAGGCGGCTTGGACGACGAGGGAGAAGCCGACGAGGCCGGGGATCGCCGCCCGCAGCACCCGACGTGCGGCGTCCCGCTGGATGGTCAGCGCTTCGGTCAGCACGCGGTCGCCGTGCTCGCCGCCGAAGGCACGCAGCACCGGTTGCGCGGTCGCGAACTCGATCACGCGGGATCCGGTCTCCTCGATGGCCCGGTGATGGGCGCGGTTCGCCGTGACGGTCAGTGAGGTGCTCCACCGGTAGCCGACCACGATCACCGGTACGGTCAATGTGGCGGCCAACGCGATCCGCCAGTCGAACAGGAACAAGGTCAGCACCACAGTGGCCGGCGTGACCATGGCGTTGATCAGCGGCCGGAGGAGGTGGGCAGGCGCGCTGGAGATCGACATGACGGTCTCGCCCGTCATCGTGCTCAGACCGCCGAGGCGCGCTGGGCCGAACCAGCCGAGCGGAAGCGTTGCCACGTGATCACCGATGCGATGGCGTAGATGGCGAGAAAGGTACGCACCCGAGCGCATGCCGTCGCGGAGGCCGCGGAACTGAATCACCGCCCAGCACACGGACAGGGCGAACAGCGCACCCAGCCAGGGCCAGACATCGGCCGGACTCGGACTGAGCAACGCGCGCAGGATCGGTACGACCAGCGCGAAGGCCACGCCCTGGAGGACGGCGGCGGCCGCGATCATGATGACCAGCCGGCGGATGGCGCGGCCTTCGGCGGGACCGACGACGGCGAGGAGGCTGCGGATCATCGGTGAGCTCCCTGCGGGTGAAGGGCGACCGGTACGGACTCGGTGTCCTGGTCGGCCCATAGGGTCGAGTAGTAGCCGCTGGCGACGAGTAGCTCCTCGTGGCGGCCGCGTTCCACGATCCGCCCGTCGCGTAGCACGACGATCTGGTCGGCGGTGACGACGCTGGCGAGCCGGTGCGCGATCACCAGCAGCGTCTTTCCCTGGGCCAGCCGGGTGAGCGCCGATTGGATCGCCGCCTCAGAGTCGGGATCGGTGTAGACGGTGCCCTCGTCGAGCACGATCACGGGTGCGTCGGCGAGCAGCGCGCGGGCGATGGAGACGCGCTGCGCCTCGCCGCCGGAGAGGTTCGTCTCGTCGCCGATGATCGAGTCGTACCCCCGGGGAAGCCGGATGATCCGGTCGTGGATCTGCGCGTCGCGCGCCGCGGCCTCGACTTCCTCGGCACTCGCGTCCGGCCGGGCGATGCGGATGTTGTCGATGACGCTTGCCCGAAGCAGGCAGACGTCCTGGAAGACGATAGCGAGGCGACGGTAGAGCTCGGCGGCGGGAATGTCGCGCACGTCGACGCCCCCGACTCTGACCGAACCGCCGGTAGCGTCCCAGAATCGAGGTAGCAGGGCGGCGAGTGTGCTCTTACCGGCTCCCGATTGACCGACGAGCGCGGTGACGGTGCCCGGATCGAGGACGAGGTCGACGTCGCTGAGCACGTCCGTCCGCCCGTCGTAGGAGAACGAGACGCCGCCCAACTCGATCCGGGTGTCGGCGGGGACGGTCGGGTTGGCCGGCGGCGGCAGCGGCGGGATGGACAGCACCGCGACGACCCGATCCGCTGCCTGCTGAGCCGCGCGTACATCCTGCTCGGCGAAGGTGAGGGCCGTGATCGGAGCGGTCAGCCCGCCGCCGAGAAGTAGGAAGGGCACCAGATCGGCGGGAGGGAGTTGTTCGGAAATGATCATGGCGGCGCCAGCGGTGAGCACCACGAGCAACACGGTGACCGGGGAGAGCACCGTCTCCGAAAGCGCCCGAGGCCCGATGAGTCGGGCCACCCAGGCGGTGAAGAAGTCGGCGAACGCGTCGGCTGCCTCGGCGAAGCGGCGGTAGGCCCGCCGGCTCAGACCGAAGGTCTTGACCACGGCGATGCCGCGGACGAACTCCACGGCGCTGGCGTTGATCCGGGCCGTTTCCTGGTCCATCGAGGTCAGGTTCGCCATGAACTTTCGACCGGTGCGCCCGTACAGGGCGATACCTACCACGAGCGGCGCGGCGGTGATCAGTGCCATCCGCCAGTCGACCCAGGCCAGGTAGCCCAGCGACGCCAACGGAACCACCGCTGCGGAGACCAGTTCCAGGACCGAGTGCGCGACCATGTGGTGCATCTGGTCGACGTCGTCCTGGACGGCCTTCTTGACCACGCCGGAGTTGGTGGATCCGAACCAGCCGAGCGGTAGCCGGCCGAGCCGGTCGACAAGCAGACGGCGTACGTGTAGCTGGAAATCGTTCTCCGCAAAGTGCGCCACGGCGCTCGCGATCACCGCTAGCACGAGTCGGCCGAAGAGAGCGGCGGTCGCCACGATGATGATCTTGACTACTCGCCCCCGGTCGATCGGCGGGTCGAGCACCTCGTAGCCCAGGTGGGCGACCGCGACGAGAGGCACCACGCCGAGCGCGGCGGCGGCTGCCTGAACTGCCGCGGCCAGCAACAGCCGGCCGCGTATGGGCCTGAGGAGTTCACCCAGGGCCTGTTCTCTCTTGGACATGCGGCGCCTTTCTTCCTGGGTCTCTCTCTTACACAGCGTTGAACACGTAAGGCTGACCTTAGCTGACGTCGCTGCTGAGGCCAAAGGACCAGTACGATCTGCTTAAATCGGGGGATGCAGGCTCCCGCCGCCCGGTCGCGATCCCGAGTCGCGGACGGGCTCACCCCGATCACCGTTACCGCGATCATCGACGCAGCCGTGTCACTGACGGTGCGGTGCGGCGTGGAGAACTGGAGCCTGCGTGAGCTGTCCCGGATGCTCGACGTCGGGCCACGGGTGATCTACCACCACATCGGCGACCGGGACGCGGTGATAGCCGAGGTCGTTCAACGGGTGGTTGCGGAGCTGCCCGTACCCCCGCGAGATCTGCCCTGGCGGGAGTGGTTCGCGGCGATGCTGCTGGGCAGCCGGCCGGTGCTGCGCAGACACCGCGGGGTCGCCCGGCGGCTGGTCGTCATGGGCCCCGCCGTGCCGGCGGCGCTCGATCTGATGGACCAGGGGATCCAGGTGCTTCACTCAGCCGGGTTCGGCCGGGGCGCGATCGCCGCGTACCGCTTTCTGATCAACACGACGTTCATGCAGATCGCCGCGGAAGACGACCGCGTCGAACGGCATCCCACCGCCCGCGACGAGCTTGCGGTTCTGCTGCTTGGCCAGCGGGACGCGGTGAACCGGCCGGGACTGGCCATGGTCGGGGCGGACATCGCGGCCCACGGCTCGGCACCGACCGATACGGCGCTGGTCGACGCGAGATTCTACGAGTACACCGTGTCGCGGGCACTTGACGGCGTAGCGGCGACACTTGTCTCCGTCGCCGACCGGTAGAGCCAGTCCACCTCGCTGTAGTCGGTCTCGTCTCGGGCCTGGAACAGCCGGTCCCGTAGCCCGCGGGTGATCGGGTCGGCGGTGTGCCACACCTCGCCCCACGCGGTCGCAGCAGTCTGGCAGCGGCCGGTGCGAGGGATCCGGTCCCGCTCGTAGCGGTCCAGTGCGCGCACGGTGTCCGGTTCGGTGGCGAGCGCGGTGCCCAAGGACACCGCGTCCTCCAGCGCTTGACAGGCGGCCTGGGCGAGGTATTGCACCATCGGGTGGGCGGCGTCGCCAAGCAGCGTGACCGTGCCCGACCGCCAGGTCGGCAACGGTGGCAGGTCGCACACCGGCCAGCACCGGCTGCGGTCGATCAGGGCGAGCGCCGCTTTGGCCTGCGCGCATGCCGGGGCGAACCGCTCATCCAGGTCAGCGGCGGTGCCGTCCGGCCGGTCGCGGACAACTGCGGCGACGTTGCACAGCCGGCCGCTGCGGACCGGGTAGCGGACCAGATGCGCGTTGGGCGAGATCCAGATGTGCACCTCGGCGGGCACCGGATCCGACAACCGTTCCACCGGGGCGATGCCCCGATAGGTGGTGAATCCCGTACGGCGTAGCGGGTAGTCGCCGACCAGCGCACGGGTGCGGGACGAAGCACCGTCCGCCCCTACCACCGCGGCGCAGTCATAGCGCTCGCCGTCCTCGAAGGCGACCACGACGGTGTCCTGCCGCGGAAGGACCCGGGTCACCTTGCGGCCGGACCAGATCTCGATCAGCGGGTCGGCCCGGCACCGATCGTGTAGTGCGGTGAGTAGATCGCCGCGGTGGACAACCAGGTACGGGGCGCCGTACCGAGCCCGGTACGGAGCGCCGAACCGCAGTCGGGTCAGCGTCTGCCCGGTGCCCAGATCGCACATCCGGGCCCGGGCCGGCTCCACCGCGGTCGCCGCCACCTCGTCCAGGACCCCGAAACGGTGCAGGATCCGGGTGGCGTTGGCACCCAACTGGATGCCGGCCCCGATTTCGGCGAACTCGGCCGACCGCTCCACCACGGTGACCCGGAGACCCTCGGCGGCCAGAGCGATCGCGGCCGACAGTCCGCCGATGCCGCCGCCGACCACCATGATCGGAACTTGCATGTCCCGCCTCCTCTCTGACTGCTCAGAAGTAGAGAATCGACTTGTCCCAGTTGTCGTGTGGGCCGAACAGGCTGCGAGGCTTCAACACGTCCGTGTCGGCGGTCAGCACCGCGTCCGGCACGAGCGAGCCCGGTGGCAGCGGCGTGATCCGGTGCGGCACCCCGAATCGACGGTCGATCGCGGTACCAAGCTCCGCGCGGGCCAGCTCCCTCTGCGCCGGCGGTACCTCGAACTCGACCGTCAGCAGTTCCTGCTCGGCCCGTGCCCGCCAGAAAATCACCTCCCGTTCCCGGGGCAGGCCGAAGATCAGCTCCTCCAGCCGCTCCTGAGTGACGCCGATGCCGTGCACCCGGTATTCGAACGCGGACCGGCCGAGTACCCGGACCGTCGGAAGGAACCAGCTGTCCCGGTCCGCGTCCCGGTAGGAAACCTCCACCTCGTCGGCAAGGTGGTAGCGCAGTAGCGGCATCGCGTCCCGGTACAGCGGCGTGGCAACCAGCGTGCCGCGGCCCTCCGGCTGCAATCGGCCGGTCTGCGGATCCAGCACCTCGAACAGCACCCGGTCGGCCCACAGCCGCATCGTGCCGTCGGGGGCTGCGCCGGCGAGCGTGCCGGTCTCGGTCGCGCCGTACTCCTCGACCACCGGAATCCCGCCCCAGATCTCGCTGATCCGGTTTCGGCGTGCCCCGGTGAGCGGCTCGGCGGAGACGAACAGTGCCCGCAAGGCCGGGAAATCGGTCGCCGGATCCAGCCCGGCCGCTCGGGCGGACGCCGCCCACATCATCGTCTCCGTCGGGTTCCCCCACGTCAGCGTGACGTTGAGATCGTGCAGCACCCGCACGACACGGGACATCGGCATCGCGAGGGAACGACAGTCGCCCGGGATCACCGTCGCACCGCGCAGCCGCGCCGCCGCGTGCGCCAGGTGCCCGGTGATCATCAGCGCGTAGGGGGTACGTACCAGGAACACGTCGTCCGCGTTGATGCCGACCCACTTGCGCGCATACCGCTCGGCCAGGTCGTGCCAGTCGCCCGCGGTGTAGAAGCTCGGCGTCGGCGTGCCCGCCGAGCCGCTGGACTCGTGATAGGTTGCCAGCTCCGCAGGATCGACGGCCAACATCCCCCACGGGTACGCATCCCGCAAGTCCTGTTTGAGCGTCAACTCCAGGGCGAAGAAATCCTCGACCGTAGTCGGCGTGTGGCCGCCGGCGAATCTCTTCTGGTAGAACGGCGACCGGGCCGCCCGCGCCAGCAGTCGGGGCAGCCGTGCCCGCTGCAGGTCGTGCAACTGCTCCACCGAGGACCAGTCGCCGAGCTCGGGCCTGTGCCCATCCATCCGGCCTCCCTTCACCGCACCATGGAGTACACGACAACCGAACCAGCCCGGGGCCCGGCGATCGTGAGTAGCCACTACTCGTCCGTCGCTGGCCGGTGGCAGATGACCGGAACACGGTCGCCATGTTCTGGACATCGCGTTGAGTAGCGCCTACTCACGTTCCGGAGGTCGTCCGCTGCTGTGCTCGACGGGACAGCCGTCGGAAGGAGCACACGTGAAGGTGAAGGACCTGTATCTCGCCGGAATCGGGGGATACCTCCCGGGGTCGGTCAGCACCGCGCTCGCCGTCGAAAAGGGTTGGTACGACGAACAGCGCCGGCTTGCCTCCAAGATGGAGTCAGTGGCTGTGGAGGAGACCGTGCCGGCGCCGGACATGGCCGTCCGGGCGGCCAACACCGCGCTGCACCGCTCCGGCCACACTCCAGAGGAAATCGGCACGCTACTGCACAGCAACACCTACCACCAGGGCCCCGATGGCTGGTCCGCGCCACACTACGTGCTCCGCAACACGATCGATCGGCCGGTTCAGGCGATGGAGATCCGGCAGGGCTGCCTCGGCATGCTGGCCGGCCTCGAGGTCGGCGCCTGTCGACTGATCGCCGGCGCACCGGAGCCGGCCGTGCTGTTGACAACCGGTGACAACTTCTCCACTCCGCTGGTGGACCGCTGGAACGCCTCCGGTCTGTTCCTGTTCGCCGACGCGGGTGCCGCGGTGGTGCTGTCCCGTCGGCCCGGGTTCGCCCGGCTGCTGGCGATCGGCTCGCTCTCCGAGCCCTCCATGGAGGCGCTGCACCGCGGCGACGAGCCGCTGCTGCCGCCGTCGGTGACACTCGGCCGTGCGCTCGACTTCGACAGCCGGCTGCGCTACTGGCGGTCGCAATGGGCGGCCGGCGTGAAGCCGCCGATCGCGGACTTCGGCGCGCGGGTAGCTGACATCGCCGACCGCACTCTCGACGAGGCCGGGATCGGCATGAGCCAGGTGCGCCGGGTCTGCCACATCGGCTTCAACTGGGATCCACTGCATGCCATGTTCCTGGAGCCGCTTGGCATCGACGCCGACCGCGGCGTCTGGGACTTCTCGCGCACGGTCGGTCATACGGGTGTCGCCGACCTCGTGCTAGGCCTGGACTACCTGTGGTCGGGAGGGCACGTGGTGCCCGGCGACCATGTCCTGCTGATCGGCGCTGCGACAGGTATGGAAGCCGGCTGCGCGGTCCTGCAGATCACCGAATCTCCCGACGCGTGAGTGGAGGAACCATGCTTGACGGCTGTACACCATGGCCTGCGGCGGACGCGGAGCGCTACCGGGCGGCCGGTCACTGGCGCGGTCGCACGTTGCCCGAGGCACTGGCCGATGCGGTCCACGCGTACGGGACGCGTACCGCCCTGGTGTCAGGACCGAATCGGGTCAGCTATGCCGAGTTGGGCAACCGGGTGGCCAGTCTGGCTGCCGGACTGCGTGATCGGGGTGTCGGCGTCGGGGACCGGGTAGTGGTGCAACTGCCGAACCGGGCCGATTTCGTGGTGGTCTGCTTCGCACTTTTCGCCCTCGACGCCAAACCGGTCTTCGCGCTGCCCGCGCACCGGACCGAGGAGATAACTCATCTGGTACGACAGACCGAGGCGATCGCGATCGTGGTCGCCGGGGTGGCGCAGGGCTTCGACTTCGTGACACAGGCCCGGCGGGTACGGGCCGAGTGTCCGAGCCTACGTGACATCTTGGTGACAGACAGTGGTATGGCCACTGGTGACGCGGTAGCGCTGGACGATTTGGCCGGCGCTCCGGCCGATGTGGTCGCCGCCGACCCGTCCGACGTCGCGTTCTTCCTGCTTTCCGGCGGGACTACCGCGCTGCCGAAGCTCATTCCGCGCACTCACGACGACTACCTTTACCAGGCGATGGCTTCGGCCGAGGTGATCGGCCTCCGGTCCCAGGACGTGTACCTGGCCGTGCTGCCCGTCGGCTTCAACTTCACCTGGGGCTGCCCGGGTGTCATCGGCACGCTGCTCCATGGCGGCACGGTGGTGTTCTGCGAGTCCCCGGCTCCGGAGATGTGCTTCCCGCTTATCGACCAAGAGAGGGTGACGGTCACCTCGACAGTGCCGTCGGTGACCCTGCTCTGGCTGGAAGCGGCCGAGTGGGCCCAGGCGGACTTGAGCACGTTGCGGCTGCTGCAGATCGGTAGCGCGAAGCTGCACCCGAAGGTGGCGGCCCGGATCGAGCCGGAGCTGGGCTGTCGGCTGCAGCAGGTTTTCGGCATGGCGGAGGGTCTGCTCACCTGTACCCGCGACAACGACTCGGCGGAAACCGTCCTGAACACCCAGGGCCGGCCACTGTCCACCGCCGACGAGATGCGCATCGTCGGCCCGGACGACCGGGAGGTGGCGCCGGGCGAGATAGGCGAGCTGCACGCCCGCGGGCCATACACACTGCGTGGCTACTACCGGGCGCCGGAACACAACGCGCGCGCGTTCACCGCCGACGGCTTCTACCGCACCGGTGATCTGGCCCGGCTGACCCCGGGCGGCGAGTTGGTCGTCGAGGGCCGGCTCAAGGACGTGGTGATCCGCGGCGGCGACAAGATTTCCGCGCCCGAGGTCGAGCAGCACCTGCTGACGCACCCGGCGGTGGCACAGGTCGCTGTGGTCGCCGAGCCTGACGAATCGCTCGGTGAGCGGGTCTGCGCCGTGGTGGTACCGGCCCGTGGCCTCTCGGAGGATCGGTGGCCACGCGTACCAGAGCTGCGTCGGCTGCTCATGGAGCGTGGACTGGCGTCTTTCAAGACGGTCGACAGGGTGCATTTCGTTGAGGAGTTCCCGCTCACGGGACTCGGCAAGATCAGCAAGGCGGCGCTGACCGCGCAGCTGGCGAAGGTGGGGAATGACGGTGTCTGATCCGATGGAGACCCGGCTGCGGGCTATCGTGGCGCCACTGCTCGGCCTGGAACCGCCGGACGTGCCGCTCACGGAGAATCTCGTCCATCTCGGGCTCAGCTCGCTGGACGTGATGCGGGTCAGCGGGCGGCTGCGGCGGGAGGGAATTTCCGTTGACCTCGATCTGCTGATCGGCGAGCCAACGTTGGCCGCCTGGTGCCGCCACGTCGAGTCGGCCGACGCTGCGGGGCCGCGATGACAGTGCCGCTGCTGATCCGGGGCGCTTATATCCACCCGGGCGGTGACGGGGAAGTGCTGCCCGATGGCTGCCTGCTGGCGGTCGACGGCCGGATTGCCTACGTCGGACCATCGACCGACGCGGACCGGCTGCTCGCTGCGCTTCCCACCGCGGAGCGGCAGCGCACGTTGGAAGTGGACGGGCGCGCGTTCCTGGTACTGCCCGGGTTCGTCAATGCGCACTGGCACGATCTGTTCGCACTGCGGTTTCCCTTCAACGGCGCGTTGCGGCCGGCATCGGACCGGGCCGACCTGCCCGGATTCCTGGCCCGCGGGGGAGACCTCTATACGGTCTGCCGGATCTTCGACGGCTTCCACGACGTCGTCGGCGCGCTGGAGCCGGCCGAGGCACTGGCCATCGCCCGGTATTCGCTCTGGACCCAGCTGCGGGCGGGTGTCACCACGATCGCCGACGCCGGATCCGTGAACCGACCGGATGCGCTCGCCGAGGCGGCAGCCGGGCTGGGCATGCGCCTCATGCTCGGCACGTGGACCACCGACGCGGTCTGCGTGCCAACGGAAGTCCAACCTCAGCGCACCAGGGACACCGACGAGGTGCTCGCCGAGCTGGAGGTGACGTTGAAGCGATGCACCGGCGACGACTCCGGCCTGCTGCGTGGGCGGGTGGCCCCGGTTTACCCGATCACGATGACCGACGAGCTGGGCCGAGGGCTCGCCGAGCTAGCCGACCGGTTCGACGTGCCGGTGGCCACCCACGTGGGTGCGCAGCGGAACGAGGCCGAGTTCACCGCCCGGCACTTCGGTATCACCCCGGTGCGCAGGCTGGCCGCGCTCGGCCTGCTCAACCCGCGGCTGATGGCTATCCACTGTGCCTTCGCCGACGCCCAGGAGCGACGGCTGCTGCGGGAGGCCGAGGTCCACATCAACCACTCACCGGCCAAGTACGGCGCGGCCGGTGAATCCGCGCTCACCGAGACCCGGCTGATTCCCGAACTGCGCCGAGCCGGCATGGACGTATCCCTGTCCACCGACGGCGCGCCGCTGTCCTTCGCCGGAATGCCGGAGGCGATGCGGGCTGCCTGGCAGATGCACAACGAACTGTACGCCGACCCGACCGTGGTCCGGCCCAGCGACGCGCTCGCCATGGCCACCAGCATCGCCGCCCGTGGCCTCGGGTGGGACGACGAAATCGGCGCGTTGACCCCGGGCAGCCGCGCCGACCTGGTGCTCATCCGTCGGGATGACTGGCGGTACACGCTCAACCCGCGTCCGCTGGAGGTGTTCCTGTCGATCGGCGGTTCTGCCGATGTGGACACCGTGGTCGTCGGAGGCCGGGTGCTGATCGACGGCGGGCGCGGGGTCACGGCCGACGAGGAACGGCTGCGGGCGGACTACATCGAGGCGGTCGCCGAGTTCGCGATCCGGCGGCACGCCGCCGATCCGGACCGGGTACGTGCCGCGGTCGCCGCCGACGCCCGCGTCCGCGAGACCGTGAGGAGCTGACATGCAGGGACGAGTGGCGGTGGTGACCGGTGCCGCAGGGGGAATCGGGCGCGCCGTCGCGCAGTTGCTGGCCGGCGACGGTGTAGCGATCGCGATGGTGGACCAAGACGGCGGCGGGCTCGCGGCGGCCGCAGCCGGGCTTCCTGACGGCACGCCGCACCTGACGATGAGGGCCGACGTGCGCGATCCGGCGTTGGCGGAGGGTGCGGTGGCCCGCACCGAGGCGGAGCTGGGTCCCGTCGACTACCTGGTCACCTGCGCCGGCATTCTGCGTACCGGACCGGTCATCGGGCTCAGCGACGCGGACTGGGCGGACACGCTGACAGTCAACTGCACCGGCGTGTTCACCATGGCCCGGTCCGTTGGCCGGCGGATGGCCCGGCGCGGCGAGGGCTCGATCGTCACGGTCGCCTCCAACGCGGCCCGTACCGCCCGTGCCGGGATGGCCGCCTACGCGGCGTCGAAGGCCGCCGTCCGTGCCTTCACGGTATGCCTCGGTCTGGAGTTGGCACCGTACGGCGTCCGGTGCAACGTGGTCGCGCCCGGCTCGACCGACACCCCGATGCTCACCGCGCTCTGGAAGGACGCGGACTCGGCCCGACGCAAGTCGCTGACCGGCGACCCTGCCTCCTTCCGGGTCGGTATCCCGCTCGGCCGGGTCGCCCAGCCCGCAGACGTGGCACGGGCCGTGCGTTTTCTGCTCTCCGAGGAGGCTGCCCACATCACCATGCACGACCTCGTCATCGACGGCGGTGCCGCGCTCGGCGCGTGAACCCGCGATCCGGCAAGCCCACGAGCGGAGACAGATCAATGGCAATTCCCGACATTTCACCCTACCCGATCCCGGACCGGGACGCGCTGCCCGGCAACACCACCAGGTGGGCCGTTGACGCAGGCCGGGCGGTGCTGCTCATTCACGATATGCAGGAGTATTTCCTGCGGCCCTTCGACACCGGTCGGCCACCCCTGAACGTCGTGCTCGACGCGTGTGCCCGGCTGCGCGACGTCGCCCGCGAAGCGGGTGTGCCGGTGCTTTACACCGCGCAGCCCGGGGGAATGAGCGTCGCGGACCGCGGGCTGCTGATGGACTTCTGGGGACCAGGCATGCCCGCCGACCCGGAGCAGACCGCAGTGGTCGCACCGCTGCGCCCTGATGAGGGGGACCGGGTGCTGATCAAGTGGCGGCCGAGTGCCTTCGTCCGTACCGGGCTGCTGACGCTGTTGCACGAACTCGGCCGGGACCAGTTGGTGATCTGTGGCGTCTACGCGCACGTCGGTATCCTGACCACCGCGTCGGATGCCTTCGCGTGGGACATCCAGGCGTTCGTGGTGTCGGACGCGGTCGCCGACTTCTCCTCGGCGCTTCATGTCCAGGCGCTCACCTACGCCGCCACCCGCTGTGCGGCCGTGACGACCGCCGAAGACGTGTCGGTCGCGTTCGCCCGAGCCGGAAGCGTCGTGTCGTGAGCGGGGCGTTGGCGGACGTCGCGGGGCCGACACCGCCGCCGGCATTCGCCCTGCTGCACCGGCAGCACACCGCACCGGACGTGGTCGACGTGCTGATCGGCACGGCCGAGACGGTGGACCGGACGGCATGCCTGCCGGTGCCACGCGGTGGCGGCGAGGTGCTGGCCGTACTTCCTTACCGGCAGCTGACCGAGGTCGGTCTACCCTGCCGCGACGACGGGGCGCCGATCCTCACGCTGCGCGTGGACCGGCGGGAGCAGGTCACACCGGACGAGGTCGCCGCCGCGCTGCCGGACGCACCGGTACGCCTGCGCAACGGCGCGTTCGACTTGACCGACGCGGCCTACGCCGCGCTGGTCATGGCCGTGCAGCGGGATCAGATCGGCACCGGGGCGGGATCGAATTTCGTGCTGCGCCGCTCGTACCGGGCCACGGTCGGCGGGTGGGATCCGGCGGTCGCCCTGGCACTGTTCCGTCGCCTGCTGTCGGTGACTACGGGCGCCCACTGGACCTTCCTGATCCACACGCCGTTCCGGACGTTCCTCGGTGCCAGTCCGGAACGGCATGTCGGGTTGCACGCCGGCGTGGTGACGATGAACCCGATCAGCGGCACGTACCGCTACCCGCCCGGCGGCCCCACCGCCCACGGAGTCCTGCGCTTTCTGGCCGATGGCAAGGAGACGAACGAGCTGTACATGGTCGTTGACGAGGAGCTCAAGATGATGAGTCGCATGTGCGACCGGGGCGGCTGGGTGCACGGACCCTACCTGCGTCAGATGCGGAATCTCGCGCACACCGAATACGTGGTCGAGGGCGAGACCGCGCTGGACTCACACGACGTGTTGCGGCACACGATGTTCGCACCAACGGTGATCGGTAGTCCGTTGCGTAGCGCCGCCGACGTCATCTCGCGCTACGAGTCGACCGGCCGCAGCTACTACGCAGGCGTGGCGGCGCTGATCGGTGAAGGTTCGATCGATTCGGTGATCATGATTCGAACCGCGGAGGTCGACTCGGCGGGCCAGTTGCGGCTCGACGTCGGCGCCACGTTGGTCCGCGACTCCGCGCCGGACCGGGAGGCCGCCGAGACCGCTGCGAAGGCGGCCACTCTGCTGGACGCGCTGAACTACCCGGCGGACGGCGCGGTCGACAGGACCGTACCGCAGATCGGTAACACCGCCGCCGTGCGCGCAGCCTTGTCCCGGCGCAACGGCCCGCTGTCGCCGTGGTGGATGTCCCCACCCGATCGGCGTAGCGCCGACCGGCCGTTGCTCGGCCGCCGTATCCTCATCGTCGACGCGGAGGACGGATTCACCGCGATGGGCCGCACGTTGCTCGCCTCGCTCGGGGCCGATGTGGTCGTCCGCCGGTTCGACGAAGACCTGCGGCCCGACGATTTCGACTGCGTCGTGGCCGGCCCTGGCCCAGGCGACCCGCGCGACCACCGCGACCCGCGTATCGTCCGCCTGCAGGACCTGCTGACCGAGCGCCTTGGCGACGGCCTGCCGACGCTCGCGGTGTGCCTCAGCCATCAGATCCTCTGCGCCGCGCTCGGCATCCCGGTACGCCGCCGCGCTGTCGCCCAGCAAGGCGTGCAGCGGCGGGTGGAAGTATGCGGTCGCAGTGAGCTGGTGTACTTCTACAACACGTACGCGGCCTTTGCCGACAGCGATCGGATCACCACCCGGTACGGCACCGTCAGTGTCGACCGGGACGCGGCTTCCGGCGAAGTGCACGCGCTGCGTGGGCGGACGTTCGCCGCCGTGCAGTTTCATCCCTCCTCGGTGATGACGCCGAACGGCCGGGGTATCCTGCGTGACCTCGTCGGCGGTCTGCTCACCACACGGGTGCCGTCGTGACCGGCCAACAGGCTGTCCTCGCGGCGGCGGCACAGCAACCAACCTGGTCGGACCCGGTGGCGTTGGCCGCGGTTACCGCCGAGCTCGCGATCCGGCCCCCACTGGTCATGGCCGACGAGTGCCAGGCGCTGACCGCGCGGCTGGCCATGGTCGCGCACGGCTGGGGCATGGTCATCCAGGGTGGAGACTGCGCGGAGACGTTCGACGCCGTTCGCTACGACAACGTCGCGGGCACCGTCGGCGCACTCCGCCAACTGGCCGGGCAGGTCGCGGCCGCCAGCGGCCGGGAGCCGGTGGTGATCGGCCGGATGGCCGGGCAGTTCGCCAAACCGCGAAGTCGCCCCGTAGAGCAGATCGGTGGCCGAGAGTTGCCTGTCTACCGCGGCGACGCGGTCAACGACCGGACGTTCACCGCCGCTGCCCGCGTGCACGATCCGAGCCGCATGCTCGTCGCCTACCAGGCGTCCGCCAACGTCCTGGCGTACGCGCGCAGGGCGGCTGGCGGCGGCTTTTTCGTATCGCACGAAGGGCTGCTGCTCGACTACGAGTTGCCGCTGACCCGGCCGGCCGGCGACGGTCACTTCGCCGCCTCGGGGCACATGCTGTGGATCGGCGAACGGACCCGTGATCCGCGTAGCGCGCACGTCATCTACGCCGCCGGCATCCGCAACCCGATCGGGCTGAAAGTCGGCCCGTCCACGACCCCGGAGCAGCTGATGGAGGTCGTGCGGGTGTTGGATCCGGAGCGGATCCCCGGCCGGCTCACGCTCATCTCGCGGATGGGCGCCGACCGGGTCGACGCGGTGCTGCCGGCGCTGGTCGCGGCCGTGCGTGCGGGCGGGCACCCGGTGGTGTGGTTGTGCGACCCGATGCACGGCAACACCGTCACCGCGCCGTCTGGACACAAGACCCGGCACGTCGATCGGATCGTTGCTGAGATCAAGGCATTCTTCATGGTGCACCGGGCGATCGGGACTCATCCCGGCGGGGTGCACCTGGAGCTGACCGGCCGGATGGTGACCGAGTGCGTCGACGACCGGAACGTGATGCCTGTTGACGTGCCCAGGTGCTTCGAGTCCGCGTGCGACCCGCGCCTCAACCCGGCTCAGGTACACCGGGTCGGTGAGCTCCTCGCCACGCTGCTCTGAGCTTGGCCGACGCGAAATCCGACGTCGTCTGAGTCAGTGGACGGCGGCCAGGCGTTCGGCTAGCTCGGTACGCCGAGCTACGCCAAGCTTGCTGTACGCGCGCTGCAGGTGGTTCTCCACGGTGCGGATGGAAACGGTCAGCCGGTCGGCGATCTCCCGGTTGCTCTGCCCGACCGCGGCCAGTGCGGCGATTTCGTGCTCCCGTCGGGTCAGGGCCGGTGCCGGCGAAGCGTCCTCCCGCATCCACGGCGGGATCCGGTCCCGGTGCGTGGCGAGCAACTGACGGCACTGGGCCGCCACCGCCTGATGGTGCCGCCGCCGGCCGCCGATCCGGTACGCGCGGTACGCCTGCGCCGCCGACTCGATCGCCAACGGCAACAACCCACCGGCGAGCAGGTCGGCGCTGACCGCCGCCAATCGGCCCGGATCGTTGGCCGCCAGCGCCTCGATGTGTGTCGCCTGTAGCGACATCATCCGGCTTGCCGCCGAGGCCGCTAGAGCGCTCGCCCGGTCGGTGACCAGCCGGGCATCGCCGAGCCGGGCCAGCAGGTAGAGCGCGTTCAGCTCGCCGGCCGGACGGCACGACTGGGCGCACCGCTCAGCCAGCTCCCGGCATTTGGCCCGGGCCCGCGCGGTGTCGCCAAGATGGGCGTCGATCAGCGCGCCCTCCAACGTCATGCCGTCGACCGCGATCGGGAAGGCGAGCGCGGTCCGTTCGGCGCTGCGGGCCTCGGCAAAGACTCGAACCGCCTCGGCGAAGTACCCGCCCTCGGCCAAGCATCCAGCCAGCTGCGCGAGCGTCCAGCTCTGTGTGGTCAGCCATTCCCGGCTGTCGCGCAGCGCCGCAGCCTGTCGGAACATCGCGGCGGCTGCGTCGTGGCGGCCGTGGGCACGCGACAACCGGGCATTCATCACCAGCTGCTGCCGCTGGCCGACCACCGGTCCCGGTTCGGCGGTCAGACGCGCCAGCACCTCGTTGACCAGTTCCAGCCGTCCGTTCAGAAACGCGGCCGTGACCGTCATGATCGAATGGAAGAGGCGGGGCTCGGCCTCCCACGCGTCCAGCTTGTCCCAACAGGCCAGCAGCAGCCGTAGGGCCCGGGCCGCGTCGCCCAGCTCCAGGCTGGCAAGCGCGGCGGGTGGCACGGTCACCTGGGCGATCGGATGATCGGCGGGGTTGCTGCGCAGCACCGTCTCACCCGCCTCGGCCACCTCGTGCAGGCGGTCGGCCAAAAGGTAGAGCGCGATCCGGGCGGACTGCAGCCGCGAGTCCTCCCGTTCCTGATGGTTGGCGAGCAGGACCACCGCGTCGTCGATCTGCCTCAGGCCCCAGATCAGGTTCACCGAGCGGGCGTGCAGTAGGTCACGGTAGTCGGTTGCCTCCTGATCGGCAGGTAGCCGGCCGACCCGCGACCACACCTCCTCAGCCTCGGCATACCGGGATTGGCCGACCAGGGCGTTGCCCAGCCGCAGCGCGGCCCGTGGGCTGTGGGGAAACTCCCCGGGCGGTGCCATCCGCCGGGCCAGTTCCTCGGCGAGCACGAATTTCTGCCTGTCCAGCGCCACATCCGCGGCGGCGGCCAACTCCTCGTCGGCCACCTCGGCTCCTGCGTCGAGCCGTAGCCGCACCACCCGCAGCAGATCCTCGTCCCGGTGACTCGCCCGGGCGATCTGCGCGGCCAGCTCCCGGCGCAGTCGTCGACCGGTCAGCTGAGGCATGGTCGCCACAACGACCTCGGCGCAGAGGGGGTACGCGAGGCTGATGTGAATGCCGTCGGAGTCGCTGGCGGTGACCAGTACTCCACGTTTGTTCAACGACTCCGCCGCCTTGGCCAGTTCCACCACCGCGGGCAGGTCCACCCGCAGCGGTTCGGCCAGCGCCACCATGTTCACCAGCTCGGTTTCCTCCGCGCTCAGCTCGCCGAGCCGCATCCGGACCAGATCCAGCAGGCGGCCGTCGGCCCGCCCCAGCCCTTTCCACGCCCATACGCCGTCCTTGATGGACAGGTCACCCTGCTCGACCGCATGATCGACCAACTCCCGCAGCAGCATCGGGTTGCCGTGGGTGACGAACCAGAGACGATCCACCGAACCTGGGCTCACCGTGCCGCCGAGCCGCTCGTGCAGCAGGTCGGAGGTCGCGGCCCGGTCGAGCGGATGCACCTCGATCCGCTCGGCCAGCCCGTCGAGCCACAGCCGGTTGATCGCCTCGGCGGTGGCGGAGCCGGCGCGCACGGTGCCGATCAGGCGGACATCGTGTATCTCCACCAGGTGATACAGGGCAGCCGCCGATGACGGGTCGAGCCGGTCCAGGTCGTCGATGCCGAGCGCTCGGGGACGCTCCCGATGCAGCGACTTCAGATCGTGGCTTTTGGAATTGCCGTGGTCGGAGATATGGCAGGACAGCCATTCGTCCAAGGTGGTGATGTACCGGGCCGGCCGGGATCGTACGACACCGACCCGGACCACCTCGAAGCCCTTGCCGGCAGCCAAGTCCAGCGCCGCACGGAGCAGGCTGGACCGCCCGACGCCCGCCGCGCCGACGAGCAGGAGGCTGCGGCTCCCGCCGAGAATGTGGTCGATCCGGTCGAACTCGGCCGTTCGTCCGGCAAGCTTCCGCTGTTTCACACCGGGTGTCGTCATGCCCCTGTCCCTGATCGCGACGCACGAGCGCTGAGCGCTGCCCAAGAGAACTGGGTTGATCGGCTCTGATGCGTTGCAGTAGCCGAACCGCTACGAACAGTCATCGACGACGCTAACAGTGGTTGCCTGGTCCTCGCTATGATGGGAATGAGTGGATGTGAAGCGATCCGTGGTGGCGGTCGGCGGGTGTGTGTGGTGGAGCTGCCGAAACTTCCACGCCGTCGTCCACTCGAATCAATCGATGGTGATCGAAGTCACAGCTTGTCTCGTCAGCCAGGTGGCCCGGCATGATCGAAGGTGAGCGGTGGACCCGTGCGGTAGGTCCGGGGCGTCGATTCGGCCTACGACGGCAGGTGGGGCCGGCGGGCTGCTGCTGGGCGATGCGCGGTTGACGATCCCCGCCGACGTGAGGGGATCAGCGGCGCTGTCGCGTGGCTGACGGGCGCAACAGGCCGACCAGGCCGCGCCACACATGGCCGATCGTGGCGGCGGTGCGGATCGTCACCAACGGGTTCCAGAAATCCCGGAAGTGGACGATCCTGCCGTCTTGGAAGCGGACCACGGAGATGTAGACCTGATGGAACGGTCGCTTGGTGACCACCCCCCGGCCGTCGCCCACGAACTCGGCGATCACCAGCTCAGGGTCGGTCGTCTCGTGGAAGGCCAGGCCGGAGAAGCGGACGTCGAACTGCTTCGGGAAGTCCTTCATGTGCTCGTACAGCTCGTCGTGTCCGACGAACCGGGACGGTACGCCCGGCGGCGGGTACGGAAACTCCAGCACCCCGGTCGGGTCGAACAGCTCCACCCACTCCCGGATCCGTCCCTCGGTGATGTATTCGAGGTTGCGGGCGAACAACTGCTGTACGTGTGCCCGGGTCTGCTGGTCGGTATCCACGGTGGCCACCCTTCGATGTCGGTCGTCGTGGGTCGGGGTTCGGGGCGGCGGGTCAGCCCTCGCGGAGCCGGACGAGCCTGGCGAGGTTCCGGTCGATCAGGTTGTCCGGCAACAGTCGGGCGGCCAGGCTCGCGAACCGTACATCGGTGCCGACCGGGTACCGGGTTCTCGGTCGAGCCGCCGTGAGAGCAGCGGCCACCGTCCGGGCGTACTGCTGGGGGGTGGTCCGGCTGCGGCGCACCTGGCCCGCGCTGCGGTGCAGGAAGGCCCGGAACGGTCCCCGGTACAACGCCGCGGTCGGCTCCGGCGCGCCGTCGATGATCTCCGCCCCGGCCTGATCGAGTTTCTCCCAGATCGGGGTACGGATGGCGCCCGGCTGCACCACCGAGACGGTGACGCCGAACGGCCGCAGCTCGCGCCGCAAACTGTCGCTGATCGCCTCCTTGGCGAACTGTGCCGCCGCGTACGCACCGAGATACGGCAGCGCGACCCGGCCGAGCCCCGAGGTGACGTTCACGACCCGGCCCCGGGCGGCCCGCAGCAGTGGCAGGAATCCTTGAATCGTCTCGACCTGACCGATCACGTTCGTCTCCAGCTGCCGCCGGAGCCGCTCGGCGGGCAGGCACTCCAGCGGGCCGGGTTGGGCGACACCGGCGTTGTTCACCAGGCCCCAGAGCCCGGCGCCGTCCAGTCGCCGGGTCACCTCGTCGACCGCCTGCCGGATCTGCGCGGGCTGAGTCACGTCGACGCGCAGCGGATGCAGCCGCCCGGCCGACGACTCCGCGCGCAGCCGTTCGCCGTCGGCCGTGGCGCGTACGCCGGCGAAGACCTGAAAACCGATCCGCTCCAGGTACAGCGCCGCCGCCTCGCCCAGGCCGGACGATGCGCCGGTGATCACCACGGTACGGCCCGTCGGCGTGATCCGGTCTGCTCCCCTGATCATGCTCGGCTCCTCTCCGACCGGCAGCCGATGGCGGCGAGCACCGCGTCGACGCTCGCCGCCACCAGTCGCGCCGCCCGCTCCTGCGGCAGCGCGTCGGGTACGTAGGTGAAGTTCCAGAACAGCCGCCCGTGACTGGTGTTCACAGTGGAGACGAAGTAGCCGCAGACGGACAGGCCGGCGATGAACTGGGCGCCGGACAGCTGCCACGGTCCGACGCGGGCGGGGAAGTCGTACCGGCCGATGTTGGACAGACACAGGTTGACCGGCCCGGTCCGTTCCATCGTCTCGATGAACCGCCCGCTGGCCGCGACCGACCTGGGGCAGGAGATCGTGACCAGGTCGACCATGGCGAAATGGCTGCCGGACCGGCGACGGATAGCGAGATCGCCGCTGATCGAGCGGGCGAGCTGCCACAGCGAGAGTCCCGGACGGTAGCCGACAAAGGTGGGGACGGTGGCGACGTACGCGCCCACGGCCCGTTCGGGCACGGCAGGCACCAGCGCGTCGCGGAAGGTGACCGGGGAGCCGATCGTCACGTGTCCCGGCGCCGGTGCGCCCGTCTCGGCGGCGACGGCCAGCACCATCGCCGCGGCGAGCGCGCCGTGCACCGTGGTCCGCTCCCGGCGGCAGGCCGCCACCAGCGTCTCGACCTGCTCAGGGGTGAGGGTCCGGGCAAGCAGCCGGGTACGTCGCTCGGTGAACGGCACGAATCGGCTCGGCACGACCCGGGCCGGACGGTACCGGCGCACCCGGTACAGGTCCCGGGCCAGCAGCCAGCGCAGCCGCAGCGTGCCGACCAGGCCCCGGTACCGTCGGGGAAACATCGCCTCACAGCCGGGCAGGGCCGGCTCACCGGGCTCACCGGGCTCATCCGGCTCGGCACCGTCGGCACCGTCGGTAGCTCCGGCGCCGCGGCGCACCTGCTCGGCGAGGTCGATCCACTGCCGCAGCAGGGAGAGCACGGTCGTGCCGTCGGCCACGCAGTGCGGCATGGTCAGCAGCAGGTCGTGCACCTCGTCGTCGGGTACGCCGCCGGTCGAGGCCCGGGTCAGCACCACGGTCCGGCACAGCGGACCACGGCGCCAGTCGATCCGGTCGACGAGTTCGTGTTCGTTGATCCGTCGTACCCAGCCAGCCTCGTCGTGGGTCACCTGATGCAGCGGTATCGGCCGGTCGGTCGGCACGAACCGGGGGGAACGGCCGTCCGGTGCGGTGGCGATCGCCACCCGTAGCAGCGGGTGCCTGCGGCGTAGCCAATCCAGTGCGGCACGCAGCAGCGTCGGGGGCAACGGCCCACGCACCTGTACGCGGGCGATGACGTTGAGTGGCGACACCTGATCGGCGATCCAGTACCAGCGTTCGAGCGGGCTCAGCGCCCGCCGTACTTCGGTCGTCGGTGTGTCCGTCGTCGTCGGGTTCATCGAGGCGTCACCTTCATCGAGGCGTCACCGTCCCGTCCGCGGTGCCGGGGAAGGTGAGCGCGATCTCGTTGCGCCGGTCGAGCAGCCGACCGGGCAGCCAGCGCAGGTAGAGCCGGCGGGCCAGATCGGCGAGCGGGTGGGCCAGCTGCTCGACCCGACTCAGCGAGTAGGCCTCGCGGACCATCCAGCGGGTCCGCTCGCGTCGCGCGGTTTCGTAGCGCCGCAGCGCCCGCGGCAGGTCGACCGCCTGACGCAGGCAGTGGGCGAGTACGACGGCGTCCTCCACGGCCACCGCCGCGCCCTGACCGAGGCTCGGCAGCATCGGGTGCGCCGCGTCACCGAGCAGTGTCACCGGCCCGTGGCCCCACCGTTCGAGGAACGGCCGGTCCTGGGCCGGCACGCTGATGATCGCCGACTCGGGTGTCCCGGCGATCGCGGCTCGGACCTCCTCGGCCCAGCCCACGTAGGCCCGTTCGATGTCGGCCTTGCCGCCCCGCCAGTCGCGGGCCACGGCCGGGGCCATGTTCAACGTGCCCCACCAGTAGACCCGGTCGCCGTCGAGCTGCACCAGGCCGAACCGCTGGCCTCGTCCCCAGTAGTGGGCGGCGTAGCCGTCCCGGATTCTCGGATGCCGCAACGGGGTGGTCGCGAGCCAGCAGACATACCCGGGCTCGCGGGGCTGTTCGGGCCCGGCGATCTGCCGGCGGACGACCGAATGAAATCCGTCGGCGCCGATGAGCAGGTCACCCTCGGCGGTCAGCCCGTCGTGGAACTCGACCCGGACCCGGTCGCCGACCACCTGGAACCGCCGGGCCGTGGCGCCGAGTCGCACCGGCGGGTCGCCGGCGGCCGTGAGCAGGGCCTGGTGCAGCTCGGCGCGGTGGATCGCGACATTCTGCGCTCCGAGCCGATCACCGAGATGCGCGAACGGCAGGGTCCTGATCGGCCGGCCGGTAGCGGTGCGCAGTTGCAGCGCCGGGTAGACCCGGCCCCGGCGCTCGACGTCGAGATCGATGTCCAGGGTGCGCAGCGCGATCCGCGCGTTGGCGGTCAGCGACAGGGCCGACCCGGCGGGCCGCAGCTCACCGGCCCGTTCGTAGATCTCCACGTCGATGCCGATCCGGCGCAGGGTGCCGGCCGTCGCCAAGCCGCCGATACCCGCGCCGATGATCAGCGCGGTGGGGCGCCGTCGTCTCGGGGGCGCGGCCCCGTTTGGTGCCGCACCGCTCGTCGCCGGGGTCACGGCCGACGTCACCGCCCACCGCCAACCCGGCCGGGATCGGTCCGGCCGGGTCCGACCCGGCCGGCTGGCCGCGCGGGTGAGCCGGTCAGCAACTCGGTGATCCGGTTGGCCACGTCCGCCACGTACGGTGGCTCCATCAGGGCCAGATGGTCACCGGGTACGTCGAGCACGTCGATCCGGCCCGTGGTCAGTTCACCCCACCCGTTACGGGGGTCGAGGTGCAGCGTTCCGGCGATGTCGTGCATCGGTTTGAGCAGACTCGGCAGTGGGTCGGCGGCCCGTAGCAGCGTGAGGTCCTGGTCGATGACGTCGGGTTGGTAGGCGATGACCGCCTCCCAGTTGGCTTTGAACACCTCGAACAGCCGACGCACCGCGGCCTGCGAGTCGCCCGGGCGTAACACTCCGGCGGCACCGGCCCGGCGGGCGACGAAGTCCAGCTTCGCCTGGGGCGAACCCAGGTCCGCCGGAATCGGCGCCAACACCGGCCGGTCCTTCTCCAGCGGGATCAGCTCCCAGAAGAACCAGTCGAGCAGCACGTCGTCGGTGACCGGCACCGGGTCGCCGGGTCGCCGGGCGATCGGGTCGATGAGGATCAGCCGCTCGACCGGGCCGTCTCCGGCGGCGCCGAGTTGCCGGGCCATCTCGAAGGCCACCACACCGCCGAACGACCAACCGCCGATCGTGTACGGCCCGTTCGGCCGCACCCGGCGGATCGCCGCGAGGTAACTTGCCGCCAGCGCCGGTACGGACCGCAACGGCTCGGTCCCGGCGTCGACGCCGGCCGCCTGAAGCGCGTATACGGGCTGCTCACGGGGCAGATGCCGGGCGAGCGTGAGGTAACAGAGCACGTTGCCGCCGATCGGATGTACCAGGAACAACGGCGGTCGCTCAGCACCGGTGCGGATCGGCACCAGCGGGTCGAACGCCGTCGGATCCGCTCCACCTGCCCGAAGCAGCTCGGCCAGGCTGGACACGGTCGGGGCGGTGACGAAGGCGGAGACCGGCACGGCGACGCGGTACCGCTTCTCGACGAGGGTGACCAGGCGCATCGCGGTGAGCGAGGTGGCGCCCAGCTCGAACAGGTTGTCGTCGACACCGACCTGCGGCAGGTGGAGCAGCTCCGCGACGATCTCCGCGAGGACGTGCTCGTACCGGTTGCGTGGCGCCACCAGCCGTGCGGTCTCCACGCGTAACGGAAGCCCGCGCAACTTTCGGTCGTCGCGTTTGCCGCTCGGCGTCAGCGGCATCTGCGCCAGCCAGTGGAAGTGGGTCGGGACCAGATGCTCGGGCAGCGTTTCCCGTAGCTGCCGGCGCAGGCCGGTGAGATCGACCCGGGCCGGGTCGCCGACGAGGAAGGCGGCCAGGAAGGCGTCGACGTCGTCCCGGCGTCGCGCCACCACCGCCGCCTCGCGGATGCCCGGATGGTGCGCGGCCAGCTTCATGATCGCTATCTCGGCCTCGAGCGGTTCCACCCGGAAACCCCGGATCTTGGTCTGGGTGTCGGTCCGCGCGAGCCAGACCAGGTCACCGTTTGGCAGCACCCGGGCCACGTCGCCGGTGCGGTAGATCCGGTCACCGGGCGGGCCGAACGGGTTGGCAACGAACCGCGCGCTGGTCAGTGCGGGTTGCCGGTGGTAGCCCCGCGCGACCTGGACGCCGCCGAAGTACAGCTCCCCGGCGACCCCGGTCGGCACCGGACGCATCCGTTGGTCCAGCAGGTACATGTCGACCCCGGGAATCGCCGGCCCGATCGGTGGCAGGTTCGGGAAGTGCTCCGGGTCGCCGGTCATCGAGTACGCGGTGACGAGATGGGTCTCGGTCGGGCCGTACTGGTTCTCCAGGATCGCGCCGGCCGGCAGGGTGGCGATGAACCGGCGGATCTCGGCGGTCACCCGCAGCTGTTCCCCTGACGAGATCACCACCCGCAGCGCACGGGGCTGGATCCCGAGCGTCACCGCGGCCTCGGCGAGCTGCTGGAGCGCCACGTACGGCAGGAAGACCCGCTCGACGGACTCCCGGTCGATCAGGCGCAGCAGCTCGGTGGTATCTCGCCGCTGGCGCTCGTCGATGATCTGGAGCGTGCCGCCGGCGCTGATCGTGGTGTAGATCTCCTGGAACGACACGTCGAAGCTGAGCGGTGCGAACTGGAGGGTGACGCCGCCGGCCGCCGCGCTGGCCGCGTCCACCTGCCACGCCTGGTAGTTGTCGAGCGCGGCGTGGGACATCGCCACTCCCTTCGGCACGCCGGTGGAACCGGAGGTGAAGAGCACGTAGAGCACGTCCTGCGGCCGGTTCCGGGGCAGCGGCACCGGCGCGACGGTCCGCTGTGGTGCGAGGAGATCCTCGACGACGAGCACGTTGGCGGGCTCGCCGACCAGCCCGGCATGCCGCCGGTCCGCGACGACCCGGGCCGGCCGCGCCTGGGCGAGCATCGCCGCGATCCGCTCCGGCGGATAGGTCACGTCCAGCGGCACGCAGGCCGCGCCGGCGCGGGCGATGCCGTAGATCGACGCGATCATCTCGGGGAAGCGGCCCACCGCGACCCCGACCAGGTCGCCCGGCCGCACGCCGGCATGGATCAGTGCGTACGCGATCCGGTCGACCTCGTGCTGGAACCGTGCGTACGTCCACCGTCGGGCTCCGGCAGCGACCGCCACCGCGTCCGGGGTCCGACGTACGTGGCCGGCGAGGCGGCGGACGATGTCGCTGTGCGCCGCGGCCGGCTCGGCCGTCGTGGTCGGCTCGGCCGGGGTGACCGGAGCGACCAGAAACCCGAAGTCCGGCGCGCCGTCCGGCTCGTCGGTGATCCGGTCGAGGATCCGCCCGAACGTGTCGGCGATCAGGTTGGTCTGCGACCGGGTGATCCTGCGGTGGTCCGCGTCGATCCGCAGCGAGATGCGCTGCCGGGCCGGATGGACGAACACGTTCAGCAGCAGCGTGAAGTTGGTTTCCTCCCAGGCGTCGAAGCCGAGCGGTTCGATCGTGGGTAGTTCGAGCAACGGCGCAAGGACGTGCATGTGCACGTAGTTGAAGGCCAGCTCGAAGACCGGCCGGCCGCCCCGGTCGTGCTGGATGGCGTGCAGGGGATAACGCCGGTACGGCTGGCATTCCTGCTCCCGCCGGTGCACCTCGCGGACCGTCGCCAGCCAGGAGGCGGGTCCGGGCCCGAGGCGCACCGGCACCGTGTTCAGGAAGAGCCCGGCCATCCGCTCCGCCCCGGCCAGCTCCGGGCGGCCATGGGTGACCAGCCCGACGGTCACGTCCGTGGCGCCGGAGTACAGCCGCAGCGTCAGGCAGTAGGCGGCGAGGAACACCGTCTTCACCGGCAGTCCGTGATCGCGCGCGAAGGCGCGTACCCGCTGTTCCAGGCCCACCGGCAGATCGATCAGCTGCACCGGTGGCTCGTCGCCACCGGGCGGCTCGTACTGCCGGAAGCCGTCCAGTTGGGTCAGCTCGGCACCGTCGAGCCGGTCGGCCCAGAAGCGCCGGGCCGGTGTCGAGGCGAGCGCGCGGCGTTCCTCGACGGCGTACGCCGTCGGGCCGGGCAGCGCCGTCTCGGTGACCGCCTCGATTCCGGCGCCGATCAGATGCAGGTAGTCGCGGAACAGGTCACCGACGACGGTGGCCACGCTCCAGCCGTCCAGGAGCACGTGGTGGAAGCTGAACACCAGGTCGACCACGCCGGAAGGGAGCAGGTGCGCCCGGAACAGGAACAGCGGCGGCTGATCGAAGGCGTACCGGTGGCGACGCCGTTGCCGCATGTGTGCCAGCACCTCGGCGCGTGCGGCGTCCGGCTCAAGCGTACGTAGATCGGCGACGTCGATACCGTCGGCGATCCGGGTGTGCACGATCTGCAGCGGTTCGGTGCAGCTACCCAGGTCGAAGGAGGAACGTAGGCCCGGGTGCCGGGCGACGAGCCGGTCGTACGCCGTGCGGAACGCCACCTCGTGCCACGGCATCCGGACCGAGTAGCGGAATACGTCGTGGTAGGCGGTGGCCGCCTCGTGCTCGCTGCTGTGGTAAAGAAGCCCCAGCTGGAGCGCGGTGGCGGGGCAGGCGTCCGCCGCCTCGCCGAGCCGGGCCCGGTCCAGCGGGGAGACGAGCGCGAACGGGCTATCCGTGGCGGGCGGGGCGAGTGGCTGGTCGGCCGGTTGGTCGGCCGGCGCGGTGTGCCGTATCCGGGCCGCCAGCGCCGCCACGGTCGGCCGCTCGGCCAGGTCGGCCAGGGTGAAGCGCAGACCATGTCGCTGCGCCTCGGCGACCACCCGCAACGCCAGGATCGAGTCGCCGCCGATGGCGTAGTAGTCCTGGTGAATGCCGACCGACGGCAGGTCGAGCACCCGCGACCAGATCGCGGCGAGCGCCCGCTCCACGTCGTCACGGGGCTCCTGCCGTGGCTCCGGCCGCCGCTGCGACACGGGCCCGGGCAACGCCACGACGTCGAGCTTGCCGTTCGGGGTGAGGGGCACTCGGTCCAGCCGACCGAAGTAGGCGGGCACCATGTAGTCCGGCAGCTGGCGCAGCAGATGGCCGCGCAGCCGCACCGGATCGAGCTCCGCCTCCGCCACGTAGTAACCCGCCAGGTGGGTGCCGCGGCCGGGGGAGGTGCGGGCCACGACCACCGCCTCGCGGATCCCCGGGTAGCCGGCGAGTGCCTGTTGGACCTCGCCGGGCTCGACCCGGTTGCCCCGGATCTTCACCTGCCCGTCGAGTCGGCCCAGGTATTCGAGGTTGCCGTCGGCGAGCCACCGCGCGAGGTCACCGGTGCGGTACATCCGGCCCTCGCCGCGGACCGGGTCGGTGCCGAACCGGGCGGTGCCCGGCCCTGTCCCGTCGGCTTGCGCCCGGTCAGCCCCCGCTCCATCGGCTCCGGCGCGTCCCAGGTAGCCCCGGGCGACGGCGACGCCGGCGACGCAGAGCTCGCCGGGCACGCCCACCGGCTGCGGCTGGTCGTCGCGGCCCAGCACGTACAGTCGGACGTTGTCGATCGGGCGGCCGATCGGAATCCGCCGCGTCGGCCGGTCGGGGTCGGGGTGGCACTCGTGGTGCGAGACGTCGACCGTCGCCTCGGTCGGCCCGTACAGGTTGACCAGCCGGGGTCCGGTGGTCGATCCGGCGTGTGGGGCGGTGGCCGGGCCGGCGCCCGGCGCGCGGTGGCACAGCCGGTGGAACTGATCGACCCGACGGGCCGGCAGCTCCTCGCCGCTGGCGAAGACCAGCCGGAGCGAGTCGGCCTGCCGGCGCCGATCCGGCGCCTGTTCCAGCAGGTCGAGAAACGGCCCGAACATCGACGGTACGAAGTGGATGACCGTCACGCCGTGCCGCGCCACGGTGGTCGACAGCGCACCCGGATCCCGGTGCACACCGGGGCCGGGCAGGACCAGTCGGGCGCCCGCGAAGGCCCACCAGAACAGCTCCCACACCGAGACGTCGAACGAGATCGGCGTCTTCTGCACCAGCACGTCGTCGCCGTCGAGGGGATATCGACGTTGCATCCAGGCCAGCCGGTTGACCACCGAACGGTGCTCGACCATCACCCCCTTGGGCGCTCCCGTCGACCCCGAGGTGTAGATGACGTACGCGAGGTCGCCGGCCCCGGCGAGCGGTTCGACCGGGTCGCTCGGACCGGTCGCCAGCGTGTCGAGGTGGCGCACGGTCAGGCCCGCGACGGCGTCCCGGTCGCCGCCCTGCGGCGTCGGCTGGGCAACGGTGGTCAGCAGCACCTTGGCACCGCTGTCGGCGAGCAGGTACCGGATCCGGGCGGGCGGATGGTCCGGGTCGAGAGGAACGTACGCCCCACCCGCCTTCAACGTGCCGAGGATCGCGACGAGCAGTGGCGTTCCGCGCTCGGCCAGGATGGCCACCCGGTCGTCGCGGCCGACGCCGTCGGCGCGCAGCGCCCGGGCCACTTGGTTGGCCCGCGCGTCGAGGTCGGCATAGCTGAGCGTCTCGCCGGTGCCGTCCACCACCACGGCGATCCGGTCGGGCGTGCGGGCCGCCTGTTGCTCGAACAGCCCGTGCAGCGTCGCGTCGGCCGGGTAGTCCACCTCGCAGCCGGCGTAGCCCTCGGTGACCTGGTCGCGTTCGGCGTCGGTGAGCATCGGGATCCGGGCCAGGGGCTCCTCCGGCCGGTCGAGCGCGTTGCCGATGAAGGTGTCGAGATGCCGGCCCAGCGCCTCGACCGGGAAGTTCTCGTCGAACACGTCGCGGGAGTAGTCGAGATCGACCGTCAGCGCGCCGTCGTCGTACTCGTTGACGAGCACGGCCAGGGCGTCCTGCTCGTGCACCCGGCTGGCGGCCACCGTCCGGTGGGTGACGCCGGGAATCGGCTCCGGTTGCGGCCACCGCAGCCAGGACAGAGTCACGTCGTAGAGCTGTCGGGGCCCGTTCGGCGGCATGATCTCGCGCAGCAGTTCGCCCCGGGACAGGCGTTGGTGGGTACGCAACGAGCGCAGGGTCCGTTGCAGCTGCGCCACCAGCTCCGGCACGGTACGCGTACCGGGAACCGAAACCGGCACCGGCAGCTCGTTGGCGAAGTGGCCGACCGTCTGCCGCTGCGCGTAGGTGCTCCGGTTGAGCACCGGCACTCCGAGCACGATCCGATCGGTGCGGTGGATCCGGCCGAGGTAGACCGCGAGGGCCGCCGCGAAGAAGGTGAACGGTGACTGACCGGTGGACCGGATCCGGTCGACGAGATCCCGGCGCAGGGGGTAGCTGTACCGGGCGGTCCGGTACCGGCCGGTGGCCCGAGCGGGGAACAGCGCCGGGGTGACCCCGTCGAGGTCGGTGCGGAAGTGTTCGATGTCGCGCTGCCGCTGGACGGACCCGGTGTAGTCCCTCGTGTCCCGGGCGAAGTCCAGGTAGGAGAGGCGGTGACCGGACGTCGCGGCCGGTCGCGCGACGGCCGCTGGGGCAGCCCGCCCCGCCATGGACGCGGTGGCGGTCCGCCCCGCGACTGCTGCCGCGTACCCGGCGCAGACCTGCCGCAGCAGCAGCCGGCCGCCCCAGCCGTCGGTGACCAGGTGGTGCGCGTTGAGGTACGCGTAGGCCACGGACTCGCTCTCCCGGAGCAGGGCCACCCGGTACAGCCGGCTGCGACGCAGTTCGAACGGCTGGGAGAACGCCTGCGCCATCCACGAATGGCATGCGTGGTGGGGGTCGGGTGCACCGCTGAAATTGTGGACCTCGATCACCGCCGGCTCAGGCTCCACCCATTGGAAGAGCTGCCCGTTTTCCTCGTCGAAACGTAGTCGCAATGCGTCGTTACATTCCACGGCCTGACGCATGCAGGTCAGCAGGAGTTCATGGTCGAGTGGTCCGACGAACTGTTCGTGGCCACAGACATTGAACTGGGGAAGGTCCGGAGATAAGCGACTTGCGACCCAGATGTCTGATTGGTAGGTGGTTAGCGGAGTCCGGCCCGAATCCACCACTGGTCACCTTTCTGCTCGCTACCGCTCACTGACCTGGGACTCTGGTGATCGCTCGTGATGGTGTCGGGATCAGCTGTGCAGGTGACATCGCGGCAGCCTGAATTGGCCGCCACGGACGGACCGCGCGGCGGCGGAGGTCGTGCGAAGCCGGCTACCTGTTCCTGGCACCGGTTACTGACGTGCGCGCAGCACAACCTACTGACGTGCGCGCAGCACAACCTATTCGAGCTGCGCCTTTACGCCACCGCCTTCCGTTGATCACTCCGGGTCAGCGTACCCGATAAGTGACTCGATGTCATCGTCGAAAGTCAATCTTCATCACTTCACCGCTGGTGCCAGGCAATCTTGGACCGTTGCGCCTCGACCATCGACTACGGTATAAGTAATTCGGTCACCGCACGCGACTTCTTTGCGTTGATCGGGGCAGGCGGAGCCGTTTCACCAGCTGTTTCGGGAAGGGACTGGGGCGGGTGGACGCACTGGGCCGGCGATCCGAGACCGGCATCGCGCACCGGGCGGTGCGCGCGTCGAAGGACGGGCCCGGAACCCTGCTGCGGTGGACGGCCCGGCACGGGTTGCTGCGGCTCGGCATCGCCGCCGCCGCGCGCCGGGGCGATGCGCAGGCCCGCCACTTCCTCGACCCGGCGATCCGCGAAGACCCGTACCCGTTCTACCACCGGGTCCGCCACACCGGTGCGCTCGTACGCGGCCACCTCATGTGGAGCACCGCCCGACACGACACGGTCACCGAGGTGCTGCGCAGCGACGCGTTCAGCGTGAATCCGGACACGCTGCCGTTGCCCGCCCCGGTCGCGCTGCTGCGCGCTCTCGGCCGGCGACGGATGCCGATCGGGCCGATCGACCCACCGTCGATGCTGGTCACCGACCCACCGGAGCACACCCGTTACCGCCGGCTCGTCGTCAAGGTCTTCACCGCGCGGGCGGTCGAGAACCTGCGGCCCCGGGTCGAGCGGCACTGCGCCGACCTGCTCGACGAACTGGGCCGGGCCGCCGCGGACGGCGGGCCGGTGGATCTGGTCGCACACTACGCCGGCCTGCTACCGGTCACCATGATCGCGGAGATCCTCGGCGTACCGCCGCAGTTGCGGCAACGGTTCCTGGACTGGGGCGCGGCCCTGTCGCCGGCGCTGGATCTGGGACTGTCCCTGGGCCAGTTCCGGCGCGTCGAGGCGGGTATCCGGCAGCTCAACGACTGGCTGCGGGGACACTTCGCCCGCCTGCGCGCCAACCCCGGCGACGACCTGCTGAGCCAACTGGTGCTGCTGGACAGCGACGGCGAACAGCTGACCGACGACGAGCTGGTCGCCCTCGCCGGCCTGCTGATGGCGGCCGGCTTCGAGACGACCGTGAATCTGCTCGGCACCGGCACGGCGTTGCTGCTGGCCCACCCTGGGCAACTCGCCCTGCTGCGCGCCGAGCCGCACCGGTGGCCCAACGCGGTGGAGGAGATCCTGCGCTACGACTCCCCGGTGCAGACGACCGGTCGGTACTGCCGCGTCGACACCGAGGTGGCCGGGGTACGGCTGCGTCGGGGCGAAATCGTCATACCGATGCCGGGTGGCGCCAACCGGGACCCGGCCGTCTTCGCCGACCCGGACCGCTTCGACGTGACCCGGAGCAACGCGCGTGACCATCTCGCCTTCTCCAGCGGGGCACACTACTGTCTCGGCGCCAACCTGGCCCGGCTCGAAGGCGAGATCGGACTGCGCAGCCTGTTCGAGCGATACCCCGACCTGGCGCTCGGCGGGGCGCCGAGGCGCCGGCCGACCCGCGTGCTGCGCGGCTACGACCATCTGCCGGTACGGCTGAAGCCATGACCCGGGCCGCGCCGCGCAGACCGATCATGTTCGCCAGTTCGTCGCACGCAGGGCAGCTCAACCCGCTGCTGACCATCGCCGCCGAGATGTCCCGACGGGGGGAACCCGACCTCTGGTTCAGCGTCGACGCCGACGCCCGGCACCGGGTCGAGTCGGCCGCGACCGGCAGCCCACTTCGATACCTGCCCGGCTCGGACGTAGCCATGCGGGTCGACGGCGAGTTGTACGCCGCGATGACCCGAGGACCCCGCACCACCGCCGGCGTGGCCGCGCTCGCCCGGACCACGCGTACGGCCGGCGCGACCGGGCAGGTCTACCAGCGGACCCTGGCGCACATCGACCGGGTCGATCCCCGGCTGATGGTCATCGACGTGCTGAGCCTCGGCGCGCTCGACGCGGCGACGACCGCGGGCGTGCCGTACGTGCTCAGCGTGCCGTACCCGGTCAGCGCCGCCTATCTGAGCCGCCTGCCGTGGGACTATCCGACGCCGGCCTCCGGGCTCGGCCGCCAGCTGACCACCGGGCAGAAGCTGACCAACGCACTGTTCCGCGTACGGCTGCAGTTGGCGCTGCTGCGGGCGGTGGCCGGGCCGGCCTGGCGGCGCCGGGCCCAGGGACTGGCCAATGCCTCCGGCGATCCCGCGAAGTACGCCGCTGCCGCGGTCGCCGTCTTCGGTTACACCGTGTTCGGGCTGGAGTACCCCTTTCCCACTCCGGACAACGTGCACCTGCTGGGCGCGATGGTGCCCGAGGTCCGCACCCCGCCCGACCAGCCTCGCGACGAGTTGACCGACTGGCTGGACCAGCAGACCAGCGTGGTCTACGTCGGTCTGGGTACGTTGGCCGCACTCTCCGCCGCCCAACTCGACGCGTTCGCCGAGGCACTTGGCCGCATCGGTCCACGGCACCAGGTGCTGTGGAAACCTCCGGCCGACCGACGCGCGGCGCTGACCGGTCCGTTGCCCGCGCACATCCGGGTCGAGGAGTGGATACCGTCGCAGCTGGCCGTGCTCGCCCATCCGAACGTGCGGGCCTTCGTCTGCCACGGCGGGGCAAACGGCTTCCACGAAGGCATCTACTTCGGACAACCGATGCTGCTCACCCCGTTCTGGCTGGACTGCTACGACATCGCGGCCCGGGCGGTCGACGCGGGCGTCGGGTTGGCCCTCGACCACCCGCCACGGGTGGATCCGGACGAGGTGGCCAGCAAACTGCACCGGCTGCTGTCGGAGGACGGTTTCCGGCAGCGCAGCCGTTACTGGGGCGAGCAGAGCCGCAGAGCGGGCGGTGTGGGGCACGCGGCGGACCTGTTGCGCGACCTGGCCGGCCGCGCCGAGCGACCACTGGAGACGGTATGAACGCACAGGTGCTGCGAATTCTCGACAAGGTGGCGCCGAGCGAGTTCTTCCCCGCCGTACCACAGAACTTCGTCGTCCGCCCGGACGGGCAGCTACCGGCGCGGGACCTGCTGTACCGCCCGGACGTCAGCCTCTACTGCCTCGACACGGACGATCAGTTGGCGTACTTCGTCGAGACCACCCCGGGCGTCGACCTGACCATGGCACCGTTTCTCTACCTCGCCCAGTACCAGCACGCCCGGCAACTGTTCACCGTGCCGTACGACACACTGCACCGCATCGCTGGTGAGGTGCCGGACCCGGCGCGGCTGATCTGCGTCTACTCCGTCGGACGCTGCGGCTCCACCGCGGTCAGCCATGCGCTCGGGGCGGTGTGCGGTGTGCGTAGCTACTCCGAGCCCGACGTCTTCACCCAGATCGCCGTGCTGCGGTACGAGGATCCCGCTCGTGACGACGAGTACGCGAAGCTGATCAGGAGCTGCACCCGGCTGCTCGGCCGAGGCGCCGGGACGCTGTCGGTGAAGTTCCGCGCCGGCGGTATCCACCTCGCCGACCTGTTCCAGCAGGTCTTCCCGGACGCGCGGAGCCTGTTCCTCTACCGGCACGCCGAGCGGTGGTTGGAGTCGATGCACGAGGGTTTCACCGCCCACCTGCCCGGTCCGCAGGAGCGGCAGACGTTCCTGCGGTACGTCGTCGCCCAGGCACCGCTGCTGATGCCCTTCGCGGTCCGGCACCAACGCCAACCCACCACGGTTGAGGCGTACCTGCTCACCTGGCTATCCACCATGGATACCGGCCTGCGGTTGAGCCGCGCCGGTGGGTCCTTGCTGCCGGTTCGGTACGAGGACTTCACCGCTGATCCGATAGCGACGCTGGCCGCGCTGCTGGCCTACTGCGGCTTGCCCGCCGACGAGATCGACGTGGCGTACGAGACGCTCGAAGCCGATTCCCAGGCAGGGACCCTGCTGTCGCGGGCGAACCGGCAACGTGCCGGGACACCGGCGCTGCGGGACGAGGAGTACGCCCAGGCACGCGCGGTACTCGCCGAGCATCCGACGATCAACGTGCCCGACTTCGCCGTACCGACGTGAGGTCTGCCGGCTGAGTAGACAGATGACCGCCGGCCGTGGGACCGGCGACACTGATGGTCCTCGTACTGGACGGGCTCCGCCGGTCATACCCAGACAGCCAGCACGATCAGGACAGTGTCGGCGAGTTGCCGTGAGACCTGTCTTCCTGGTGCCCGCGCCCTGACTTGGGTCATGTAGTGCGTACGACGATCGGTGCGGCGTTTCCGCTGCAGGAGCACCTTCGCACTGGATAGCGGCGCGTCGGCTTGACGGATACTTCACGGCAGGTCGCCGCGCCGAGATCGGAAGGTGATCGTCAACGTGGCCCGGGTCGGGATGCACCATGCCGCCGCCGTGCTCGGCTGCCGGCTTACCCGTTGCCTGCTGCCGCTGAGCCCGTTGTGTCCGGCTGGACGGCGGCTGACCGTCGGTGGATGAGCCGGCGTAATCACGCACGGTCACGAATGTGATGTCACCTCCTGCCCATTTCGGGCGCTGCGTCGTGCTGCCTCCGTCCAGCCATCGTCATGTCCGCGGCGAGTGGAGCCAGACTGACGTCATCCTTGGCTTTTGAGGTGTGCCAGAGTCCACTCGCGATGGAGATCCCGTGTTACCCGGGCCGGCTCCAGCTCCCTGGTCACCGTGAGTGACCCGACTGGGGTCATGTGGTGCGTACGACGATCGGTGCGGCTTTTCCGCTGGTGGCAGCGGTGCCGCCCGTTGAGCGCCCCGGGCCGGAGGAGCGCCTTCGCTCTGGATGGCGGCGTGTCGGGGTGGGCGGATACCTGGCATCCGCCGGCGTGGGTCCTGGTGGGCACGTCGTGGTCGGCGACCCTTGCGGCTCTTCCGGTAGGCTTGGTCATCCACATCGGATGCCCGTGTCTCTTCCTGGGCGTAGGGAAGTCGCCGAGATGGAACATCGTGCCGAGGTCAGGGTGTCGGGTAGTGCGCAGATTTCGACACTCGCGAGCAACACGGCAGGTCACAGCGCCGAGATCAGAAAATGATCTTCAACGTGACCCAACTCGGGTCATACCCAGACAGCCAGCACGATCAGGACAGTGTCGGCGAGTTGCCGTGCGACCTGTCTTCCTGGTGCCCGCGCCGGCGTCGAGGGCAGGCTCGACGCCGGCGCGGGGTGTGTGCTGGTGGCGATGTTCGGCCGTGTTGTTGAACGACCTGGCTGCGTTGCCGCTCGCGGCGCCACAGGCTCAGGCCTTCCAGTTGGCCTTGATGTCATCGACGATCGCGCGCGCGATGTGCAGGGTCTGCGCACCTCTCGACGCGTAGGTGGCGCCGCCGTTGTGGGGGGTCAGGACGACATTGTCCATCTTGCGGAATTCCGCCGGCACGTAGGCGTCGTGGACGAGCGGCGGCTCGGTGCGGAAGACCTCGAGGCCGGCGCCGGCGATGGTGCCGTCCTGCAGCGCCCTGATCAGGGCCGACTCATCGACGATGCGGCCGCGGGCGACGTTGATGAAGTACGCGGTCGGCTTCATCGACTTGAACTGCTCCGCACCGACGAGCTCGTAGTTGGCATCCTCGAAGTTGACCAACAGGCACACGTAGTCCGACTGGGTAAACAGTTCGTCAGGCTCGGCCCACTCGACGCCCCACTTTGCTTCCTCCTCGGGGGTCAGCCGGGTGCGTTTGTTGTACAGGACGGTCATGTCCATGTTTCTGAGCACTCGAGCCGCCTGCTTGGCGACCTTGCCGAAGCCGTAGAGGCCGACCGTCTTGCCGGTGGTGCCCTGGCCCATGAACTGCATCGTCATCTCTTGGAAGAACCCGACGCCGCGCAGATAGTGGTCGGCTTCGGTGACGCGGTACGCGAGGTTGAGCAGTAGCGTCACCATCAGCTGGCCGGTCGCCCGTGGGTTCAGCCCGTACCCCTCCATCGTGTACCCGTCCGGGTCGGCCGGCGGCTCGGGGCGCTTGGCCTCCAGTATCCTGACTCCGGAGGCCTTGATCGCCTCGGCGTCGTGCAGGTCGGCCCGGTAGCCGGAGGTCCCGATGCCTACGAGCTTGGAGCCGGGCCCGAACAGGGATGCCCGGATCGGCGTGTGGTGCATGCAGAACAGGTAGTGTGAGCGCCTGGCTGCGCTCGCGAGTTCGTCCAGGCTCGCGTCGCGGTGGGTCCAGGGGAAGACCTCGACATCGCCGTACTGGCGCATCAGATCAAGCGCCGGATCGGGAATCGGCAGCGGTACATAGATCTTAGGAAGCACAGGTTACTCCTTCTCAGCTCTTCCAGTTGGCCTTGATGTCATCGACGATCGCACGCGCGGTGTGCAGGGTCTGTGCACCTCTCGACGCGTAGGTGGCGCCGCCGTTGTGGGGGGTCAGGACGACGTTGTCCATCTTGCGGAATTCCGCCGGCACGTAGGCGTCGTGGACGACGGGGGGCTCGGTGCGGAAGACCTCGAGGCCGGCGCCGGCGATGGTGCCGTCCTGCAGCGCCCTGATCAGTGCCGACTCATCGACGAGGCGACCGCGCGCGACGTTGATGAAGTACGCGGTCGGCTTCATCAGTGTGAACTCGCGCTCGCCGAACAACTCGACGTTGTCGGCCGTGTAGTTGACCAGCATGCAGACGTAGTCTGACCTCGAAATGAGCTCGTCTGGGTCGCCGATCCACTGGACACCCCACTTCGCCTCCTCGGCGGGAGTCAGGCGGGTGCGCTTTGTGTACAGGACCTCCATATCCATCGCCGACAACAGGCGGGCAGCCTGCTTCGCGACCTTGCCGAAGCCGTAGAGGCCGACCGTCTTACCGGTGGTGCCCTGGCCCACGAACTGCATCGTCATCTCTTGGAAGAAGCCGTTTGCCCGGCAGAACATGTCGGCTTCGTTCACCCGGTAGGCGCAGTTCAGCAAGAGCGCCACCATCAGTTGCCCGGTCGCCCGCGGGTTGAGACCGTAACCGTCCCAGGTGAAGCCGTCCGGATCATCCTTGGGCGGCGAGGGGCGCCCGGCGGTGAGCATCCGCACACCGGAGGCGGCGATCGCATCGAGGTCGTGCAGTTCGGGGATCGGTCCGGAATACCCGATACCCACCAGTTGCGATTCAGAGTCGAACAGGGAGGCGCGGATAGGCGTCTCGTGCATACAGAACAGGTAGTGTGAACGCGTGGATACACTCGCCAATTCATCGAGACTGATGTCGCGGTGGGTCCATGGGAAGACCTCGACCTCGCCGTGGTCGCGCATCAGGTCGAGCGCAGGTTGGGGGATCGGCTGAGTTACGAAGATTCGGGGACGCACCGGAGACTCCTTTCGAAGTTGCTAGGCCTCACCGCCGCGCGACGTCGGCTCCGACGTCGCGCGGTCGGGTGTGTCACCCCGTCCAGTTGGCCTTGATCTCCTCGACCAGTGCTTCGGCGATCTGTTGCGTCTGGGCACCACGCGAGGCGTAGGTGGCGCCGCCGTTGTGGGGGGTCAGGACGACGTTGTCCATCTTGCGCAACGCCTCGTCGACGTAGGCGTCGACGACGTTCGGCGGTTCGGTCCAGAAGACCTCGAGACCGGCTCCGGCGATGGTCTCGTCCGTAAGCGCGGCGATGAGGGCGTCCTGGTCCACCAGCCGCCCGCGGGCAACGTTGATGAAGTACGCGGTCGGCTTCATCAGTGCGAACTCGCGCTCGCCGAACATCTTCAGCTTGCTGTCGTCGAAGTCGACGAGCAGGCAGAGGTAGTCGGACCGCGCGATGAGGTCGTCCGGGTCGGCACACCACGTGACACCCCATTTGGCCTCCTCCTCGGCGCTCAGGCGGGTGCGTTTGGTGTACAAGATGGTCATGTCCATTTCTTTCAGTAACCGCGCACCTTGCTTGGCCACCTTGCCGAAGCCGTAGAGGCCGACCGTCTTGCCGGTGGTGCCCTGGCCCATGAACTGCATCGTCATCTCTTGGAAGAAGCCGTTTGCCCGGCAGAACATGTCGGCGTCGTTCACCCGGTAGGCGCAGTTCAGCAAGAGCGCCACCATCAGTTGCCCGGTCGCCCGCGGATTGAGGCCGTAACCGTCGAAGCTGTAGCCGTCCGGATCATCCGTCGGCGTGCTCCGCTTGGACATGATCTGCTTCACACCAGCGGCCCGCATCGCCGCTAGATCGTGCAGGTCCTCGCGGGCCATCTGCATACCGATGCCCTTGAGCCGGCAACCGGGGCGGAAGTACTGCGCCCGGATCGGCACCGTGTGCATGATGAAAAAGTAGTCACTGCGCTGCGCCGCGCTCTCAAGTTCGTCGATGCTAACCTCGCGATGCACCCAGGGGAAGACTTCGAGATCGGCGACCTCGGCCATCAGGTCGAGCGCTGGCTGGGGAATCGGTTGTGATACGAAGATCCTTGGTCGCATCGGCTACTCCTCTGTGAATTCCTGCAAGTGCTGGGTCCTGCCGTCCGGCGCGACTAATCCCGCATGAAACGCCTCACCGCCAACGCGGTGAAGACGACGGTGAGTCCCACGGTCCAGGCCAGGTACTGCAGAAACGACGAGAGCAGTGGTCCCCCGTGGGTCAGAGCGCGGGCCGTGTCGACGACGGACGACACCGGGTTCACGCGCGCGAAGGCCGCCAGCCAGTCGGGCATACTGGCGATGGGCGCGAATCCGGAGCTGCCGAAGACGAGCGGCAACGTCGGAGTGATCAGCCAGGTCTGCGCCGTCTCGCCGTCGCGTACAGCAAGCCCGACCCAGGTTGAGAACGAGGTCACGGCCAAGGCCCACAACGCGATGACCGCCGTCGCCGCAGCCCCACGCAGGAAACCGGCATCGAAACGGAAGCCGATGACCGTGACGGCGACGATCATGAGAATGGTGATCTGAATGGCACTCTTCGCTGTATCTCCGAGCGTGCGTCCGAGGAGCACCGCCGATCGCGCGATAGGCAAGGTGCGGAACCGGTCGTTGATGCCGGCGTCCGCGTCATGGGAAACCGCGACACCGGTCCTCATCGCCTGGACCATCACCGCTTGGGTGAGCACACCCGGAATGACGTACTGCCGGTAGGGCATGCCCGAGACGGTCGCGACCTGATCGAGGACGTACGCGAACAGGACCATGTTGGTCAGCGGCTGGATCAGAGACAGCGCCAGCAGTTGCCGATTCCGCCAGAAGCTCAGCAGGTTTCGGTGGGCGATGGTCCCGACGTTCTCGAGCGCGTGCGGGAAGGTGACGTAGCGTCGCAGTGTGACACCGCCGTCCACAGGCCGACTGCGGACGGGACTCATGGCTGCTCCGTCGCGGTGACGACGTCGAAGACCTCGTCCAGGGTTGCGCGATGAACGTTGATGTCGGTGAAACTCAACCCCTCGGCATCGAGGGCACGGACGGCGGTCGCGACGGTGAAGGTGCCGGACTGGACCCGGAATCGAGCCCGGGCGGAGCCGACGTTCAACGTCACGGCCGAGTCGTCGAGGCCGGCGGTGAGCGCGAGAGACTTCGCCGCCCGATGCGCGTCGGCGTCACTGGTGGCATGCACCTCGACGATCTCGCCGCCGTAGGCCAGCTTGAGTTCGGGCGGGGTTCCGACGGCAACGGTCCTACCATGGTTGATCACGGTGATGCTGTCGGCGAGACGGTCGGCCTCTTCGAGGTACTGGGTGGTCAGAATGACGCAGGTGCCGTTGTCCCGGAGGTCTTCGACCACCTCCCACAGACGTTCACGGCTCGGCGGGTCCAGACCCGTCGTGGGCTCGTCGAGGAAGAGCACCTGCGGCGCGGTGATAAGGCTCATGGCGAGGTCGAGACGTCGTCGCATCCCGCCGGAGAAGGTCCGGGCGGGTCGGCTGGCGACCGACGTCAACTCGAATCGTTCCAGGAGCTCGTCGGCCTTCGCCTTGGCAAGCCGGCGCGGTTGTCTGTGCAGGCGAGCGATCAGGATCAGGTTCTCGCGTCCGGTGAGGCTCCCGTCGATCGCGGCGAACTGACCGGTGAGCGCGATGATCGACCGAACCGTGTGCGGCCGGGCGTGAACGTCGTGGCCGCCAACGAAGGCGCGGCCGGAGTCCGCAGTGGTCAGTGTGGTGAGGATCCGGATGGTGGTGGTTTTTCCGGCACCGTTGGGACCCAGGATCGAGCCGATGGTTCCCGCCGGCGCTACGAGGTTCACGCAGTTCAGGGCCCGGAAGTCACCGAACCGCTTGCACAGATCCTCGGTGAAGACGCCCTCTTGCATGATCTCCCTCGCGAGCAACGTGGCCACCGACAGCAACCGTTGTCGATTATGCATTATGCGTGGGGACAGTATGCACAGGCGCCGCGTCACTTCGCAAGGGAGGGGTGAGCCCGGCGATGGGCCGTCCGACTCGGACCTTTTTGGGGCGGTATCGACGTTGGCGCCGAGCTGGGGCGCCGCTGGTACCGGCGCGTACCCACGTCGAGCTGCGGCCAAAGAGTCGATCACGTTAACAACCTGGCCGCCAGGTTAGTAGTACGTAACACGCCTTGCGCGACGTGCCGTTTTGCGCTCAGGATCGGCGCAATCGATTATGCACAACGTTGGGGGCGGAGATGACGGCAACGCCGTACCTCGGGTGGGGACTGGTCGGCACGTCCGGCTACGCAGCGCGCGTCTGCGTTCCAGCGGTCATGCAGACCCCGGCCGCGCGTCTGGTCGCAGTCGCCAGCAGCAGCCAGGAGCGGGCAGCGACATTCGCGGCCGGGGCAGCGATCCCCCGCGGGTACGGCGACATCGACGATCTGTTGGCCGACCCCGACGTTGCCGCCGTCTGGATCGCCTCCAGCAGCTTCCTGCACGTCGAACACGCCACGCGGGCAATCCGGCACGGCAAGCACGTCCTGCTGGAGAAGCCGCTCGCCCTCACCGCCGACGAGGGCTGGGAACTGGTCAAGCATGCGCAGGCCTCGGGGGTCAAGCTCGCCACCGGCTACCAGGCCCGTTATGTCCCGGGCCACCTCAGGATGCGCGATCTGATCGCCACCGGTGCGATCGGGCGGATCGTGACCGCCCGGAGCCTCTACGGCATGCGACGTGACTCGGCGCCCAAGACGTGGCGCGGCCACAAAGACACTGCGCGCTGGGGGGTGCTGGCCGACATCGGCACCCACCACCTCGACCTGCTCCGGATGCTGCTCGGCGAGGTGGAGTCCGCGAGCGGCCTCACCGCCGCCCAACGCGGGTACGAGACCGAGGATCTCGCCGTCGCGGCGCTGCGGTTCTCCGGCGACGTGCTGGCGACCCTGACCGCGACGGCGAGCTACTACCGACCGACCACTCTCGTCGAGGTGGTCGGCACGCAGGGTGCGCTCGTTGCCACCGACACCTCGCCGACCGGGCAGGGCAAGGTCGTCCTGCACCGCGTCGACGGCGGCATGGAAGACATCACCGGCGAGACCCCCCATTCCGCTCAGGCGCAGCTGGCAACGGTGACAGCCGCATTCCTCGGCGAAGACGTCGCCTACGCGACGGGCGAGGACGGAGCACGAAATCTCGACGTTCTGGAGCAGATCGCTCCTGCCTGACCCGAAATCCTCAGCAGTCTCACCACTTGCTATCTATAGGAAGGTGTCACATGAGTCCACGACTCAGCCGCCGTTCATTACTGGCAGCGGGTGTCGGCACGGCCACTCTCGCGGCTATCGCCGCCTGCGGCGGCAACTCGCCCTCGCCCTCCGCCTCCGCCTCGGCGGGGACCCCCAAGAGGGGTGGCAAGCTTCGCGTCGGCGTGATCGGCAGTTCCGGCAACATCTATGACCCGCACTTCACCTCATCGGACACCGACCAGGGCCGCGGCCAGCAGATCGCCGACAGCCTCGCGCTGCTCGCGCCGGATCTGCCCTATCGCCGCGAGCTGGCACTGGCCGAGTCGTTCGAGATGAACGCTGACGCCACGGTGGCGACGATCCGTCTGCGCAGTGGGGTCGAGTTCCACCACGGCAAGTCGCTGACCGCCGACGATCTCATCTTCTCGCTGCAGCGCATCCTGGATCCGGACAACCCGGGCCGGGCGGCTTCTTCGTTGGCGTCGATCGACCCCAACGGCATCAAAAAGCTTGACAACCTCACGGTCGAACTCACCCTGAAGACCCCGGACTCGCTGCTCCCCACCCGCTGGGGGTCGTCGCAGACAAGCATTCTTCCTACCGATTTCGACCCGGCCAAGCCGGTTGGCACCGGGCCGTGGGTGATGCAGAGCTTCCAGGCCGGTGCACGCTCGACCTACACGGCCTTCCCGAACTACTGGCGCGAGGGGCAGCCGTACCTCGACGAACTCGAGATCATCGACTTCGCCGACAACACGCCGCGGATGGCCGCGCTCCTCGCAGGCCAGGTCGACGCGATCGACGGTGTCGACTCCACCCTGATTCCCCAACTGCCCCCGAGCGGATTCGCCACAATCATCACGAAATCGGGCTTCTACCAGCCGATCACGATGCGGGTGGACTCCCCGCCGTTCAGCGACCCCAACGTCCGTCTTGCCATGAAGCTGCTCGTCGACCGCGAGCAGATGGTGCAGCAGGCCTACAGCGGCCTGGGTGAGATCGCCAACGACATGCCCTGTCCCGGCGACCCGGGCTATCCGGACCTGCCGCAGCGCGAGCAGGACATCGAGCAGGCAAAGAGTCTGCTGAAGAACGCCGGCTTCGAGGGGCTGACGATCACGCTCAACACGAGCGCCCAGAACGGCGGCATGGTCAATTCCGCGCAGGTCTACGCCGAGCAGGCCAAGGCCGCTGGTGTCACGGTGAACATCAACATCCAGGACGCTGCGACGTGGAGCGCCAACCACAAGGAAGACCAGTTCAAGCAGAATTACTGGGCGGCCGGACTTGTCGGCGGTTCTTGGTCGCAGCGTTGGAGTGAAGGCGGTCGTTCCAACGAGAGCTTGTGGAACGACGCCGAGGGCGACGAGATCTACAGCCAACTGCTGAGCACCACTGACGAGGCAAAGCAGGCCGAGTACTCCGGCCAGTTGTTGACGAAGCTCTACGAGTCGGGCCCGGACATCATCCACTCCTTCAAGAGCAACGTCGACCTGACCACCGACAAGCTCAAGGGCGTGATTCCGATGGAGTCGAACGGCTGGAACCTCGGCAGCTGGCGTTACCGCCTCATGTGGCTCGAAAGCTAGCAGAACCCCTTCTCTGACGGGTGGCGTTATGATCCGCTCGATCCTGCTTCGCCGACTGATCAGCGGGGTGATCACCCTCTGGTTGATCTCCGTCGTGATCTTCGCGGTGCTGCACGTCCTTCCTGGCGACCCGCGCCTCATCGCGCTCGGCGATGAGTACACGCAAGAGCAGTGGGACGCGATGACTCGCGAGATGCAGTTGGATCAGTCGCTGCTCGCACAGTACGGCAGTTGGTTCAAGGGATTGGTCACCTTCGACTGGGGCAACTCTCTGATGTCGCCATATCCCATCTCCGAACTGCTCGGCAGCGCCATCTATTACACGGCGCTCCTGACTCTCTTCGTGATGATTCTCGTCATTCCAATATCCACGGTGATCGGGGTGTACAGCGCCGTGCACTCCGGTCGCCTGGCGGACAGCATCACTTCGTTCCTGACCCTCAGCCTTGCCGCGATGCCGGGCTTCGCCATCGCTGTTCTGACAATCTACTTCCTGGCAACGAACGTCTTCAGGATATTTCCGGGGTCGAGTATCTTCGACCCCAACGCCTCCGTCTGGAGCCAGCTCGATCTCTTCGCCCTTCCCGTACTCGCCTCGGTGCTCGGGCTGATCCCCTACCCCATACGCATGGTGCGTGCCGCCATGATCGAGGCGCTGGAAAGTGATGCCGTGATGGTTGCCCGCCTCAAAGGTCTGCCCGAACGAACCGTGATCTTCCGGCATGCACTGCGTATCTGCCTCGGTCCGATCGTCCAGGCCTTCGGGCTGACACTCGTATTTCTCTCCGGGGGTACGATCATCGTCGAGACGGTGTTCTCGTATCCGGGCGTCGGGTACGAACTGATTCAGGGGGTCGGTCGTCGCGACTTCCCGGTCATCCAGACTCTCGTCGTGATCCTGGCCTTCTTCACCATCGTATTGAATCTGTTGACGGATCTCGCCGTCATGATCGTCACTCCTCGCCTCAGGACGAGAATGTGAGGCCCCGATGACGACAGAAGCTGTCGACCCTTCCACCAGCCACATCGCGGTGGACGCGCGTTTACCGGTGGCACGCCAGCACGGCTTCGTACGGCGGGCGCTGAAACTCGGACGGACTCGGGTAGGCCTGGCAGCCGTGCTCGCTGTCGTGCTCTTCGCGATCGTCGGGCCATTCTTCGCCCCTTACTCGACCACCGAGTTCGTCGGCATACCGTTCGCCGGGCCGAGCGACGAAGCGCTCTTCGGCACCGACCGGATCGGCCGCGACGTCTGGACACGATTCCTTTCCGGTGGTCGCGATCTGCTCGTCGTCAGCGCGCTCGCGACGGTCCTGGGCGTCGTCGTGGGTACCACCATCGGACTCGTCGCCGGCTACACCAAAAAGGTCGTCGACGAGACTCTCATGCGCTTCGTCGACCTGATGATGGCCTTCCCCGGGTTGGCCTTCTCGCTCCTGGTCATCACGGTTGCCGGCGCCCAGACCTGGGTCCTCGTCGTCGCCGTCGGCGTCGGCCTGTTCCCGCATACCGCGCGGGTGGTGCGCTCCGCGACGGTCGGCGTCGCCGAGTCCGACTATGTTCGCTACAGCGAGGCGACGGGCACACCCACTCGCCGCATCCTCTTCTCTGAGATCCTGCCGAACATCCTCGTGCCGTTGTCGGTCGAGACCGGGCAGCGCTACACCCTCTCGCTCGGGTCCGTCGCCGGTCTGAACTACCTCGGTCTCGGCGTCAAGCCGCCGGCCGCAGACTGGGGCCTGATGATTCAGGAGAACCAGGCCGGCCTGCTCACGACGCCGATGGCGGTACTGCTGCCGGTCATCGCGATCATCGTCGTCACCGTCGGAGCCAACCTGGTCAGCGACGGCCTCGCGGTGGCCGCGGCCGGGGCCGACGGCCGGTGAGTGGCATGTGGAATGGAGTGTGGCAATGAGTGACGAGTCACGACCAGGGGTGTCGGGCCTGCCGATCGGCCCGCCTGACGCAACCAGGGTCCCCCGCTACGCCGGGCCGGACACCTTCGCCCGGCTGCCCCGTCTGCAGGACATCTCCAGCGCAGACGTGGCGATCCTCGGTGTGCCGTTCGACAGCGGTGTCTCGTACCGCCCCGGCGCCCGCTTCGGGCCCCAGGCGATCCGCGCGGGTTCCAAGTTGCTGCGCAGCTACCACCCGGCACTCGACGTCGAACCGTGGAAGGTACTGCAGCTCGCCGATGCCGGCGACGTGGCGGTCAACCCGTTCGACATAGCGGAGGCCGTCGCCGAGGTGCAAGCCGCCGCGACGGCGCTCTACGACCGGGTGTCCAAGATCATCACCATCGGCGGCGACCACACGATCGCACTACCGTTGCTGCGCGCGGCCTACGCCCAGCACGGGCCGATCTCGCTGGTGCACTTCGACGCGCATCTGGACACGTGGGACACCTACTTCGGAGCGAGGTACACGCACGGCACGCCGTTCCGGCGGGCCGCGGAGGAGGGCATCCTCGCCCTGCACAGCTCGGCGCACGTGGGGATCCGCAACTACGTCTACAGCCCGCACGACTTCAGCGAGGACCGGCGGCTGGGCTTCGCCATCGTCTCCACGCTGGATATCGCGCGCCGCGGCGTCGACGACGCGATCGACCGCGTGCTCGACCGCGTGGCCGACAATCCCGTCTACGTCAGCATCGACATCGACGCGCTGGATCCCGCGCATGCCCCCGGGACCGGCACCCCCGAGCCGGGCGGCCTGACCACCCGGGAGCTTCAGCTCATCCTCCACGGACTGGCCGACCTGAACATCGTCGGCGCCGACATCGTCGAGGTGTCACCGGCCTACGACCATGCGGAGCTGACGTCGATGGCCGCCGCGGTAGCCGCCTTCGAGCTCGTGGCGATGTTCGCGAAGGCAAAGTCATGACCGCCCGCGCCCTCTTCTCGACGAAGGACGGCGGCAAGGCCGCCACCTCCGACGAGTCCGTACTCGATGTCCGGGGGTTGACCGTCACGGTCGACGCCCGCGAGCCGTACGACATCGTCCGGGAAGTCAGTTTCGGGCTGCGGGCCGGTGAGGTCCTCGGCCTGGTGGGCGAGTCCGGCTCGGGCAAGACGACGCTCGCACTCTCGCTGCTCGGCTTCGCACGGGAGAACCTGGCCCTGTCCGGGTCGGTCAAGGTAGCCGGCGTCGAGATGGTCACGGCCACCGAGTCGGCGAGGCGAAGCGCCCGTGGGCGGGTGATCTCCTACGTCCCGCAGGACCCGATGTCGGCCCTGAACCCGGCGCTGCGAATCGGTATGCAGCTGGCCGAGACCATGGGCGAGTCACGGTGGACCCGCAGGTCGGCCGACTGGGACCGGATCCGGCAACTGCTCGAGCGCGTCAAGCTGCCGGCTAAGAAGGAGTTTCTGCAGAGGTTCCCGCACCAACTCTCCGGTGGACAGCTGCAGCGGGTCACCATCGCGATGGCGATGCTCAACCGGCCGAAGGTCATCGTCTTCGACGAACCGACCACCGGCCTGGACGTCACGACGCAGGCGGCCGTACTCGACACGATCCGCGAGGTCATCGCCGAGGAAGGTGTCGCCGCCGTCTACGTGACGCACGACCTGACGGTCGTCGGGACGATCGCCACCAGGATCGCCGTCATGTACTCCGGGCTGATCGTCGAGGACGGCCCGGCTGACCGGATACTCACCGCCTCGGCGCACCCCTACGCCCGCCGTCTCATTCTCGCCACGCCGACGGTAGAGCAGCGCCGCAAGCTGGTCGGGATCGCGGGGACGCCGCTGAACCCGAAGGAGCGCGGCACCGGCTGCCCGTTCGCGGCCCGCTGCGACCTGGTTGTCAGCGAATGCCTCGTGGCCACCCCCGAGCCCGTCGAGATCGGGCTCCGCCACACGTCGCGATGTCGGCGAACGGACGTCGTTCTGGCGGCCAGCTATGCCCGTCCCGCCGACACCGGTCCGCGCTGGACGCCGCCGGAGCGCCGGGAACCGGGGCTGCTCTTCGTTCGCAACGTCGACATCAGCTACGGCAAGCGCTACAACGAGAGCCGGGTGCTGTTCGGCGTCGACCTCACCGTGCGCGAGGGCGAGTGCGTCGCGCTCGTCGGCGAGTCCGGCAGTGGCAAGACCACCCTGGCCAGGGCGGTCAGCGGACTGCACAAGGAGGCCGTCGATGGTCGGCTCCACTACGACGGCAAGCGGATGCAGTGGCCATCCAGATCCCGTACGAAGGTCTCCCGCCGCGAGATCCAGTACATCTTCCAGAACCCGTACGGCTCGCTGAACCCGCGCCACACGATAGGCCGGATCATCACCCGGCCGCTGGAGACCTTCGGGATAGCCAAGGGGGCGACGCGACAGCGCCAGGAGGTCCGTCGGCTACTCTCCCAGGTCTCTCTTCCCACCGACTACGAGACGCGCTACCCGGCGCAGCTCAGCGGCGGTGAGCGGCAGCGCGTCGCGATCGCCCGTGCGCTCGCCGCCCGGCCCCGCGTGCTGATCTGTGACGAGATCACCTCCGCTTTGGACGTCTCGATCCAGGCATCGGTACTCGAGCTACTGGTGAAGCTGCGGATCGAGGAGAACCTCAGCCTGCTGTTCATCACGCACCACATCGGCGTCGTGCGCGCCATCGCGGACTCGGTCGTCGTGCTGCAGAACGGTGTCGTCGTCGAGGCCGGCCCAGCCGATCAGGTTCTGGACAACCCGGAACACCCGTACACCAAGATGCTGCTCCGCGACACCCTCGTCATGCCCGAGGCCGGCAGCCTGGATACTGGGGGTGCTGCGGCGGCCCGCTGACAACGTCCCGTCTCGCACAGACCCGCTCATCAGTCGCTGGCGACTGGCGGCCATCCCGCGGTGCGCCGCCTCGGACCGACCGGCAGGCACAGGGCGACCAGCGCCGCGAGCGCCATGATCACGGCGGCGAACACGAGGGCCGTGACGAGGCCGAGGTCGGTTGCCGCGAGGCCCCAGGCGACGGCACCGGCCGATTGGCTGCCCATGCGTACGGTCTGAAACAGGGCCAAGACCCGTCCCCGGATCGGATCGGGCGTGGTCAGGGCCATGGTGGCCGCCAGCGGCGTCTGCATGACCATCCAGGCGATGCCGAAGACGTACAGCGCTATTGCGGCGCCAATGACGTCCTTGACCAGTCCCAGAGCGCCGAGCGCACCCACCGAGGCCACACTGCCGAGCACCAGGCCGGTACTGTCGCTTGCCCGTCGACGCATCCTGGGCAGGAGCAGAGCGCCAAAGATGCTGCCGGTGCCAGCGGCCGCGAGGAGCAGACCATAGCCGGTGGCATCGACGCCGAGGCGCAGGGTCGACACTGACGGCAGCAATGCCCAGACGGCGCTCGACGGGATGCCGATCAACAGCGAGTGCACCATGATTCGGCGCACCAGCATGGAGCGCCGGACGAAATCCATGCCCTCGACGAGCGCACGCCGCACGGCCGGGCGGGACCGGGCTGGTCGGCCGGGAATCTTGTAGAAGCACAGCACGATGACGAAGACCAGGTAGGAGAGCGCGTCGAGCACGAACACCGCGGACGGCCCGGCCAGGGCGACGAGCAGACCACCGAGCACCGGTCCGAGCACCCGAGCGATGTTCAGGTTCACCTGGGCGAGGGCGACCGCGGAATGCAGCAGGGGCGGGGCGACGAGTTGCGGCACCAGGGCCTGGAAGGCGACCATCGACAGCGCCGACCCGAGACCGAGCAGCAAGGTGTAGACCAGCAGGGCGGTGGGGCTGAGCCGGCCGAGCAGGCTGGTGACCGCGAGCGCCACACCCACCAGGGTCTGGAAGCTCTGGGCCGCGAGCAGTAGCCAGCGCCGGTCGACGAAGTCCGCGATCGCGCCGATGGGTACCGACAGCACCAGCACCGGCATCCGCGCCGCCGCCACGACCAGCGCTGCGAGCAGCACCGCGTTGGCATGTCCGACGATCACCCACTGCGCGCCGACGGTGTGCATCCAGTTGCCCATGTCGCCGGCGAACTCAGCGAGCCACAGCGCCCGGAACACCGGAATGGACAGCGGGGCGAACGGGCCGGGTTCAGCGCCCGGCCTGGCCCGGGCCGTCCGCCGCCGCCGGGCCAGTGCCACTCGCGGGCTGGGCCAGTTCACCAGGTCTGCTCCGGGCCGGTGGCGAGCGCAGGTTCCGCTGCCGGACGGGCCGCCCGGGCGAGCAGGACCGATAGCCCGTAGGTGCCGAGCAGGCCGAGCACGCACAGTCCGACCATCGCGTACATCCCGATGGCGAACGAGCCGGTCACGTCCTTGACCTGGCCGAGCCCGAAGGCGAAGCTCAGGCCGCCGACGTTGGCGCAAAGGTTGGACCAGCCGCTGGTCAGGCCGGCGGTGCGCACGCCGAGCACTTTGATGGGGATCTCGAACAGCGGCCCGAAGTAGAACTGCACGAAGATCGCCTGCACTAGTACCACCACGATCACGACGGGCAGCGAGCGGGCCGGAACGAGGGCCACGATGGTCGCGGTGAGCACGGTCAGCGAGACGCCGATGACCAGGGCGGGGCGTTGCAGCCGGTCCGAGAGGTGCCCGCCGAGGAAGTTCGACGGCGCGGTCACGGCCGCCGCCATGGCGAGCACCAGACCCGCGGTGTGCAGGGAGAAGCCTTTCTCCGCGATGAGATACGTAGGCAGCCAGAAGCTGAGGCCGTTGACCACGGAGTAGCGCACGAACTGCACCCCGCCCGCCACCCACATGACCGGGTGGGCGAGTAGGCCCGGCAACTCCCGTAGACCCATGTAGGAGTCGCGATGGTGGGTCGGGCCGGGACTACCGGCGCGCCAGTACAGCGCGGTGATCCCGAGACCGAGCAGGGAGAAGCCCACGAATATCCACCGCCACCCGACATGGCCCACCAGTACGGGGCCCGCCAAGCTCAGCAGTACGTTGGACGAAAACCCACCAGCCACATAGAGTCCGAGCGCGGTGGCTCGCCGCTGCGCCGGGAACTCGTGGGTGATGAGCAGCAGCCCGGGGGCGAACACGAACGCTCGGGCCAGGCCGGAGAGCGCCTGGTTCAGGAGAAGGACGTTGAAGGACTGCGTCAGGGCGAAAGTGAAGGAGCAGAGGTTGAGGCCGACCAGCCCCAGCAGGAAGAGCCGCTTGGGGCCGAACCGGTCTGCCAGATACCCCGCCGGCACCTGCATGGCCGCGAACACCAACAGAGAGATCGCGCCGAGGGTGCCGGCCTGGCCGAAGCTCAGCCCGACATCGTCGCGAATCAGCGGCAGGAACAGGGCGATGCCGCCGAGTGAGAAGCCCTGCGTGCTTTGGCAGATCACGATGAGGGCGATCGCCCACACCGACACCGAGGTTCGCGCCGCCGCCGATGCGGGATCAACCCTCGGCTGTGACGCGGCCACGTCACGCGATCTCAACGCACAGCCACGCCTGCGTTACCAAGTCGACATTAGATGATCTCGGCATCATGACCCATTTGTCTTCCTTGTCCGGTCGGCGTGGCGACGTGGCGGGTACGCACTATAGATTGTGCATAATTTTTCCGGTAGAGCATCCACCATGCGCGGTCGATCCGACAAGAGGCGAAACACAATGCTTACAGACGAGCCTCGGTCGGGGAGACTCCGACCGAGGTCATCCGTCGCGGTTGTGCTCCAGGTCGCTGCGGAGCAGGCTCAGGATCGGCTGGCAGTGCTCGTGGGCGAGCCGCGCGGCCTCCTCACCGTCACCGGCGCGGGCGGCGTCGACCAGTGCCCGGTGTTCACGCTGCGACTGGGCGCGTCGGCCGGGCAGACGAGCGCTGTCGGAAGGCACGTGCAACGCGCTGAGCGTGAGCAACTCGGCCAACAGGGCGATCGCCCGATGGCGACCCGACGGTCGGGCCAGAGTCAGATGGAGCTCACGGTTGAGCAGCGCGTAGCTGTTTCCGACGTCGGCGCGGTTCATCTTGCGGCACAGCGCGTCGGCCTCGGCCAGCGTTGCCTCGGTCATCCGTGGCACCGCGTGGCGTAGATTGTCCGGTTCGACAACGGCGATCAGTTCCTGCATCTCGATGCACTCGGCAATGGTCAGTTTCCGCACCACGACGCCACGATGCTCGTCGATCGCGACCAGTCCCTCGGTCGCCAGCGAGCGGAAGGACTCCCGCACCGGCGTCGTGGACAGGCCGAGTTCAGCGGCGATCTCGACCTGGCGCAGCCGGTCGCCCGGCCGGATCAGGCCCAGAAGAATCCGCTCGCGAAGCACGTCGGTCGCCCAGGACTGCGCGGTCTTGGCGGTCCGCGCGACAGTCGGCTGATTGCGTTGCTTGACTGGCGTGGCTATCGCACGTCCTCCTGTTCGCCTGCGGCGGCTGTCGCCATCGAGCGGTGCCGCACGTGCTCATCAAGAATGTGCCAGCGGCCGACCGGGATCCGACCCCTGCCGCCCGCCGAGTACTTATGCACAATCTACAGCCTAGCCCTCCGGACCGGATACGCCCGGTGCTACGGGCGGTGGCCGCGGAGCTTCGAACCGGTGACCGCCTCGTGTTCGTCCGGTCCGACCCTGGCATCGACACTGATATATGTCGATGTAGAGTCTCATCACGATGTAGTTGCGGGTCGCTGACGGCCTGCCGGGGCAACGCCGCCTCCATGGTACGGAACCGACGATTCCTGGGAGAACAGGACATGAACGAACAGCAGGAGGATCGGCTGCGGGCGCGGTGGCGGCGGGCGGTCCGATCCGCCGTCGTGGTGGCGGCCTCTGCCGGGATCGCCGCGCTTGCCGTCGGGTCTACGGCGGGCACGGCCATGGCGGGCGTCGGCGCCGTCGACGAGGGCACGCCGGACGTCTCGCTCGCCGCCGTGCCGGTGTCCCAGATCGCCGCAGGCAATCTGCACACCTGTGTGATCCGTACGGACGGAACGCTGTGGTGCTGGGGCAACAACTTCTACGGCCAGCTCGGCGACGGGACCACCGCGAACCGAAGCAGTCCGGCTCAGCTCGGCACCGCCACCACCTGGGCGCGTATCGATGCTGGCAGCGGCAACACCTGCGCGGTACGTACGGACGGAACGCTGTGGTGCTGGGGCAACAACTCCAGCGGGCAACTCGGTGACGGCACGACCACGAAGCGGAGCAGCCCCGTGCGGGTCGGTGACGCCACCACCTGGGCAAGCGTCAGTACCGGCAGCAATCACACCTGCGCCGTCCAGACCACCGGCACCCTGTGGTGCTGGGGCCTGAACCGCCACGCCCAGCTCGGCATCGGTTTGTCTCCCCACCAGTCGACCACCCCGGTGCAGGTAGGCACGGCGACGACCTGGGCGAGCGTCACCACCGGCTACGCGCACACCTGTGCTGTCCGGACAGACGGGACCCTGTGGTGCTGGGGCAGCAGTTCGGACGGGCAGCTCGGTCTTGGCATCCTGAGCTACCGGGCGACACCGACGCAGGTGGGCACCGCGACCACGTGGACCAGTGTGACGGCCGGCTACGTACACACCTGTGCTGTCCGGACCGACGGGACCCTGTGGTGTTGGGGCGAGAACGGGTACGGCCAGGTGGGCGGGGGTACCGGCTTCCGGACCACCCCGCTCCAGATCGGCACCGCCACCACCTGGGCAAAGGTCGACGCGAGCATCGATTCGTCGTGCGCGGCGCGTACCGATGGCAGCCTGTGGTGCTGGGGGAAGAACACGTCTGGGCAGCTCGGCGACGGCACCACCACCCACCGGCCGACCCCGACCCAGGTCGGCACCACCACTGCCTGGACGGACGGCCTTGCCGTCTCGTACCACGCCTGCGCGGCGCGTACCGATGGCAGCCTGTGGTGCTGGGGCGACAACACGTTCGGGCAGCTCGGCGACGGCACCACCACCCACCGGCCGACCCCCGTGCAGGTGCCGCTGCCGGATTGACCCTCCGCCGCCGGCATCCGCCGCCGGTCAGGCTCGGCGTGCTGGCCCGGCTCGCGGTCCCAACATCTGATCCTGTTGACCCTCGCCCGGCCAGGGACGGGTCGGGAGTTTCACCGGCGGTCCTCTTTCCGCTGCTGCGGTGGTTCGCCGGGGGGAGGACGGCGGAGCGGGGTCAGGTTCAGCAGACCCGCGCCGACGGCGACGGCGAGGAAGAGCGCTGCGACGGCGAGGATGATCAGCGCCAGGTACTTGAGGATGTCCACGGTGCTTCCTCCGGTCATGGCTGGTACCGGTAGCCCATGCCGGGTTCGGTGAGCAGGTGGCGGGGCCGGGCGGGGTTGGGTTCGAGTTTGCGGCGTAGCTGGGCCAGGTACTGGCGTAGGTAGCTGGTTTCGGTCTCGTAACCCGGGCCCCAGACGTCGTGCAGGAGCTGGCGCTGGCTGATCAGCTTGCCGGGGTTGCGCAGCAGTGTTTCGAGGACCCGCCACTGGGTGGGGGTGAGTTTGACGTCGGTGCCGTCGTCGGCGGTGACGGTGTGGGCGGCGAGGTCGACGGTGTGGTGTCCGAGTCGTGCGGTGGGGCCGGTCGGGTCGGTGCCCGACGTGTGTCGGCGGGTGACGGCGCGGATGCGGGCGAGGAGTTCGTCGACGCCGAAGGGCTTGGTTACGTAGTCGTCCGCGCCGGCGTCGAGGGCGGTGACCTTGTCGTCGCTGCCGGCGCGGCCGGAGAGCACGATGATCGGGACGGTGGTCCAGCCGCGGAGCCCTCGGATGACGTCGACGCCGTCGAGGTCGGGTAGACCGAGGTCGAGTACGACGAGGTCGGGTGGGTGGCTGGCGGCGGCTTTGAGCGCGGTGGTGCCGGTGGCGGCGATGTCGACGTGGTATCCGCGGGCGCGTAGGTTGATGCGCAGCGCGCGCAGGATCTGTGGTTCGTCGTCGACGACGAGGATCCGGTTCATGGCGGTGGGTCCTCCGTGGGTTCTGCGGCTGTGGCGGCGGGCAGCCGCAGCACCATGGTGAGTCCGCCGCCGGGGGTGGTCTCCGGGGTGATGCTGCCGCCCATCGCCTCGGCGAGACCGCGGGACAGGGCGAGACCGAGTCCGACGCCGGTGGTGTTGTCGCGGTCGCCGAGTCGTTGGAACGGCAGGAAGACGTGGTCCCACTGGTCTTCGGGGATGCCGGGGCCGGTGTCGATGACGCGGAGTTCGACCTGACCGGAGTGGGCGCTGGCGGTGATGGTGGGTGGTCGCCCGGGTGGGCTGTGGCGCAGGGCGTTGGCGACGAGGTTGACCAGGACCCGTTCGAGCAGTCCCGGGTCGGCGGTGGCGGCGGGCAGGTCGGCGGGGATGTCGGTGGTGACGTCGGCGGCGGGCGGGCCGAGTTCGTCCAGGGCCCGGGGTACGACGTCTTCCAGGCCGATCGGCGAGGCGGTGATGCCGAGCGCTCCGGCCTGCAGGCGGCTCATGTCGAGCAGGTTGGTCACCAGGCGGCTGAGCCGGTCGAGGGACTCGTCGGCGGTGGCTAGCAACTCGTCGCGGTCTTCGGCGTCGAAGTGGATGTCGCGGCTGCCCAGGCTGGACACGGCGGCTTTGGCCGAGGCGAGGGGGGTGCGCAGGTCGTGACTGACGGCGGCGAGCAGCGCGGTGCGCATCCGGTCGGCTTCGGCCAGGGGCCTGGCGGTGGCGGCCTGGGCGGCGAGGCGTTCCTGCCGTAGCGCGACGGCGGCCTGCGCGGCGAACGCCTCGATGATGCGCCGGTCCGCCGCCGGTAGGCGGCGGCCGCAGAGCACGACGGTGAGTCGGTCGTCCACCGGTACGGCGGTTTCGCCTGCGTCGGGGGTGGCCGCCGGTGTCTCGCCGACGCTCGCGACGATGCGCCAGGAGGCTTGTTCGCGGGCCCGGTCCGGTCGTCCCCCGGCGGTGTCGACCAGTTCGAGGACGCTGACGGCGCGGAGCGCGAACGTTTCCCGGAGCCGTTCCAGCAGGGCGGGCAGGGGACGTTGTCCGCGTAGGACGCTGCCGGCGACGGTGGCGAGGGTCTGCGCGTCGGCGGAGGCACGGGCCGCCTCGCGGGTGCGTCGGGCGGCGACGTCGACGACTCCGCTGACCGCGACGGCGACGCCGACGAAGACGCCGAGGGCGAGCCAGTTGTCCGGCTCGGCGATGGTGAGGGTGTGGAAGGGTGGGGTGAAGAACCAGTTCAGCAGCAGGGATCCGCCGAGGGCGGCGAGCAGCGCCGGCCAGAGTCCGCCGACGAGCGCGACGCCGACGACAGCGGCGAGGAAGATCAGGATGTCGCTGGTGAGAGTGAGATCGGGTAGTGCCTGCAGTAGTGCGGTCAGGGCGGGCATGCCGGCGATGGTGAGCGCAAAGCCGTACAGTCGACGCCGCCGGGACAACGCGGCCGGGACCGTCGGTCCGGGCCGGCCGCGACCGGCCTCGGCATGGGTGACCAGGTGTACGTCGATGGGCCCGGACAGCGCGGTGGTGGTGACGCCGACCCCGCGGGAGACCAGTTGGGCGAGACGGCTGCGGCGGCTGGCGCCGAGGACGAGTTGGGTGGCGTTGACACCGCGGGCGAAGTCGAGCAGCGCGGCGGGGATGTCGGTACCGAGGACCTGGTGGTACGTGCCGCCGAGACTCTCCACCAGGACCCGTTGGCGGGCCAGGCGCGCCGGGTCCGCACCGGCCAGTCCATCGCTGCGGGCGACGTGCACGGCGAGCAGGTCGGAGCCTTTGCTGCGGGCGGCGATCCGGGCGGCGCGCCGGATCAACGTCTCCCCTTCCGGCCCTCCGGTGAGTGCGACGACGACCCGCTCGCGGGCCTCCCAGGTGGTGGAGATGCCCTGCTGGGTGCGGTACGCGTCGAGCTGTTCGTCGACGGTGTCGGCGAGCCAGAGCAGGGCCAGTTCCCGCAGGGCGGTGAGGTTGCCGACCCGGAAGAAGTTGCCGAGCGCGGCGTCGATCTTGTCGGGGCGGTAGATGTTGCCGTGCGCCATCCGCCGGCGCAGCGCCTCCGGGGTCATGTCGACCAGTTCGACCTGCTCGGCGGCACGGACGACGGCGTCCGGGACCGTTTCCCGCTGGGTGGCGCCGGTGATCTGGGCGACGACGTCGTTGAGCGACTCCAGGTGCTGGACGTTGACGGTGGTCAGCACGGTGATGCCGGTGTCCAGGAGTTCCTGGACGTCCTGCCAGCGCTTGGCGTTGCGGCAGCCGGGCACGTTGGTGTGGGCGAGTTCGTCGACCACGGCCACTTCCGGGCGGCGGGCCAGAACCGCGTCGAGGTCCATCTCGGTGAAATCCACACCCCGGTGGGTGATCGTACGGCGGGGGACGATCTCGAGTTCGCCGATCATGGCGGCGGTGTGGGCACGGCCGTGGGTCTCGACGAACCCGATGACCACGTCTGTACCGCGTTCGGCGCGGCGTTGCGCCTCCTCGAGCATGGCGTAGGTCTTGCCGACACCGGGTGCGGCACCGAGGTAGATGCGCAGTTCCCCTCGTGGCACGGCAGGAGTCCTCTCCGGGAAGTGACCGGCGGGCCGGTCCGGTGCTGACGGCGTCCCGGCCCGACGCGTCGTGTTCAACGTGCCGGGAACTGTTCGTCCAGCGCGAGGTTGAGTTCCAGCACGTTCACCCCGGGCGCGCCCATGAAGCCCAGCACCCGGCCGGTGGTGTGCTCCTGGACAAGCCGCCGGATCCGCGCGGGGTCCGCGCCGCGCTCGCGCGCCACCCGGTCGACCTGGATCCGGGCGTACGCCGGGGAGATGTGCGGGTCGAGCCCGCTGGCGCTGGCGGTGACCGCGTCAGCCGGCACGGCGGGTTCGGCCGGAGCGTCGCCCCGGACCGCGACGATGGTCGCTCCGGCCGCTCGGTAGTCCACGCCGGGCTCGGCCAGTTCCACCAGCACGCCGTCGTAGCGGGCGATGAACGGGGCGGCGGGGGCGGTCTGGTTGACACTGACCGCCCGGGTGACCGGGCCGGTCAGGCCGTCGCGGCGGAACACCGCCAGCACCGCGCCGACCCCACCGGCGGTGCAGTACGGGCGCCGTCCGTCGACGCCGTCGAGTTCGCCGATCGCTGCGCTGCGGGCACAGACCTGGGTGAGTAGGCTGCGCGTCGACTCGTCCGGGTCGGCGGCGATGGTGTCGACGATGTCCTCCGGGCCGAGGTTACTGGCGCTGGTGGCGGTGGGGTCGTAGCCGTCGCCGGCCGCCGAGGGACGGGACTGGAAGTAGCGCGGGACCGGGTTTGCGTTCACGTCGGTGAACGATTGGCCGATCAGGGCGCTGCCGACGGGCCGTCCGTCGATCTCGATGATCGAGCCGTCGGTCCTGGCGGCGAGGCCGGGAATCCGGCCGACGACGACCATGGCGAGCGGGTAGGCCAGGCCGAGCAGTACGGTGAAGACGAGCAGCGCACGCAGGGCGGCGAGGTGTTGGGCGAGCCAGGTGGGAAGGCGCATCACGAGATCCCTGGAATGAGCTGGATGAGCAGGTCGATGAGTTTGATGCCGGCGAACGGCACGAGGATGCCGCCGAGTCCGTAGACCAGCAGGTTGCGGCGCAGTAGTTGCGATGCGGCGGCGGGTCGGTAGCGCACGCCACGCAGCGCGAGCGGGATCAGCGCGACGATGACGATCGCGTTGAAGATCACCGCAGACAGGATCGCCGATTCCGGGCTGGACAACCGCATGATGTTCAACGTCTCCAGGCCCGGGTGGATGCCGGCGAACATGGCCGGGATGATCGCGAAGTACTTCGCGATGTCGTTGGAGATCGAAAAGGTGGTCAACGCGCCGCGTGTGATCAGCAACTGCTTGCCGATCTGGACGATCTCGATCAGTTTGGTCGGGTCGGAGTCCAGATCGACCATGTTGCCGGCCTCCTTCGCGGCCGAGGTGCCGGTGTTCATGGCGACTCCGACGTCGGCCTGCGCCAGCGCGGGGGCGTCATTGGTGCCGTCTCCGGTCATCGCGACCAGCCGGCCGCCTTCCTGCTCCCTGCGGATCAGGGCGAGTTTGTCCTCCGGCGTGGCCTCGGCGAGAAAGTCGTCCACCCCCGCCTCGTCGGCGATGGCCCTGGCGGTACGTGGGTTGTCGCCGGTGATCATCACGGTGCGGATGCCCATCCGGCGCATCTCGTCGAAGCGGTCCCGCATGCCGTTTTTGACCACGTCCTTGAGGTGGATGACGCCGAGGGTGCGGGCCGGCTGGCCGTCGAGGTGTTCGGCGACGACGAGCGGGGTGCCTCCGACGCCGCTGATCTCGTCGACGAGGTGGACGACCTGCTCGGTGGGGTGGCCGCCGTTGTCGCGTACCCATTTCATCACGGCGGCGGCGGCGCCCTTGCGGATCCGCCGGGCCGGGCCGGTGGATCCGCCGTCATCGGTGCCGTCGACGGTCAGGTCGACGCCGCTCATCCTGGTCTGTGCGGTGAACGGCACGAAGGTGGCGTGCGGCATCAGCCCTGGCTCCCGTTCCCGCAGCCCGAATTCTCTCTTGGCGAGGACGACGACCGACCGGCCCTCGGGGGTCTCGTCGGCCAGGCTGGACAGTTGGGCGGCGTCGGCCACTTGGTCGGTGGTGACGTCCTCGACCGGGAGGAATTCGGCTGCCTGCCGGTTGCCGAGGGTGATGGTGCCGGTCTTGTCGAGAAGCAGGGTGTTGACGTCCCCGGCGGCCTCGACCGCCCGGCCGCTCATGGCGAGCACGTTGCGCTGCACGAGGCGGTCCATGCCGGCGATGCCGATCGCCGACAGCAGCGCGCCGATGGTGGTCGGGATCAGGCAGACCAGCAGGGAGACCAGCACGACGCCGGTCACCCCGCTGTCGGTGATCGCCTGGGTGTCCGGCGCGGCGGACTGGAAGTTCTTCGAGAAGATCGCGAGGGGTTGGAGGGTCACCACGGCCAGCAGGAAGATGATCGTGAGCGCGGCGAGCAGGATGTTCAGCGCGATCTCGTTCGGGGTCTTCTGCCGGTTGGCGCCCTCGACCAGGCTGATCATCCGGTCGATGAAACTCTCACCAGGCTTCTGCGTGATCACTACGACGATCCGGTCGGAGAGCACCTTCGTGCCGCCGGTGACCGCGCTGCGGTCGCCGCCGGATTCCCGGATGACCGGGGCCGACTCGCCGGTGATGGCGGACTCGTCGACGCTGGCGATGCCCTCCACCACGTCACCGTCGCCGGGGATGACCCCGCCGGCCCCGACGACGACGATGTCGCCTTGGCGTAGCCGCGCGGCCGCGACGATCTCGGTGCGGTAGGAGTCGGGGTCTGCACCTGCGGTCCAGCCGAGCAGGCGGGTGGCGACGGTTTCAGTCTTCGTCCGGCGCAGCGCGGCGGCCTGGGCTTTGCCGCGACCCTCGGCGACCGCCTCGGCGAGGTTGGCGAACAGTACGGTCAGCCACAGCCACACCGTGATCGCGCAGGCGAACACTGACGGGTCCGCGACGGTGAGGACGGTGGTGAAGACTGCGCCGATCTCGACGATCAGCATCACCGGGTTGCGCCACAGCGTGCGTGGGTCGAGCTTGCGCAGCGCGTCGGGCAGCGACAGGACAAGCTGCTTCGGATCGAGCAGGCCGCCGCGACCGCCGTGCGAGGCGGGGGCGTCGGCCGTAGCGCGCGGTGCCGCCGTCGAGGTGGTCATGCCGATGTCTTCCATCAGATGTCACAGCCCTTCAGCCAGCGGGCCGAGCGCGAGCGCGGGTAGGAAGGTCAGCGCGACCAGGATCACCGTGACGCCCACGACCATGCCGACGAACAGCGGTCGGTCGGTCGGCAGGGTGCCCTCGGACGCGGCAGTGGGCTGCTGGCGCGCCAGGGAACCGGCCAGGGCGAGCACGAGGATGATCGGTATGAACCGGCCGAGCAGCATGCAGATCCCCAGCGCGGTGTTCCACCACGGCGCACTGACCGTCAGCCCGGCGAACGCGGAACCGTTGTTGTTGCTCGCCGACGTGAACGCATACAGCACCTCGGACAGCGCGTGCGGGCCGGTGTTCAGGGCGGCGGAGCTGTTGCCGGTGGCGAACGCCGCCGCCGTGCCGATCAACACCAGAGCCGGAGTCACCAGGAAGTACACCGACGCGAGCTTGATCTCCCGCGAGCCGATCTTCTTGCCGACGTACTCCGGTGTCCGCCCAACCATCAAACCGGCGACGAACACCGTGATCACGGCCAGGATGAGCAGACCGTAGAGCCCAGCACCGACACCGCCGGGCGCCACCTCGCCCAGCATCATGTTGACCAGCAACATTCCACCGCCAAGCGCCGTGTACGAGTCGTGGAACGAGTCCACCGAGCCGGTGGAGGTCAACGTGGTGGCGGCGGCGAACGTGGCCGAGTTCGACACGTCGAACCGGACCTCCTTGCCTTCGAGGGCCGCCCCGGCGGCCTGCGGAACCGTGCCGTCGCCGGCCAACTCGAACACGTTCGTCACGGTGACGCTGGCGATCGCCAGGACCACCATGACAGCGACGATCGCATAGCCCTGCCGCACCTGGCCGACCATCCGACCGAACACCCTCGGCAGGTTGAACGGGATCACCAACAGCAGGAAGATCTCCACCCAGTTCGTCCAGGCGGTCGGATTCTCGAACGGGTGCGCGCTGTTGACGTTGTAGAAACCGCCGCCGTTGGTACCGAGATCCTTGATCGCCTCCTGGCTGGCCACCGGCCCGCCGGTGATCGTCTGGCCGCCGCCGGTCAACGTGGCGACGTCGGTGCCGCCGGACAGGTTCTGCACCGCCCCGCCGATCATCAACACGATCGCGGCGAACACCGACACCGGCAACAGCACACGCAGCGTGATCCGGGTCAGATCCACCCAAAAGTTGCCCAGGTCACCGGTGCGGCTCCGGGCGAACCCGCGGACCAGCGCGACCGCCACCGCGATGCCGACGGCGGCGGAGACGAAGTTCTGCACCGCCAGCCCGGCCATCTGCACCAGGTGCCCCATGGTCGACTCACCCGAATACCACTGCCAGTTCGTGTTGGTCACGAACGACACCGCCGTGTTCCACGCGCCGTGTGTGACCACCGGGCCGAGGCCGAGCGAGAGCCACAGGTGGTTCTGCAGCCGCATGAAGGCATAGAGGAACAGGATCGAGACAGCGGAGAAGGCGAGCAGGCTGCGTGCGTACACACCCCAGGTCTGCTCGGCAGCCGGATTGACTCCGACCAGGCGGTAGACACCCCGCTCCACCCGGGAGTGCCGCTGGCCGGACACCACCCGGAACAGGTAGTCCCCGAACGGCCTGTGCACGGCGACCAGCGCCACCGCCAGCGACAGGATGAACAGCACGCCGGCTGTCGTCACAGTCATCAGAACCGCTCCGGAAACAGCAGGGCGGCCACCAGAAACGCAGCCAAGCCGATCGCCACCACGAGACCGACGGCGTTGCCGGCACTCACCGCCTCTCCACCTTCCTCACCACCAGCGCGAGGACTGCGAACAACGCCACCGTCAACACCACGAACACCGCGTCGGACACCCCTGACTCCTCGAATCGCCGAACAGGCCGCCTCGGCCGCTTCCGGGCCGCTTCTCGGCCCGCCTCGGCAATCACAACCCGACTTGGCTCACGGTTGGCTGATTTCGGGGTCTGCGGGGCTGTGACCTGGGGTGTTGTGTCGGGAGGCACGCACTAAACGGCCGGGTTCTAGGGTGTCGGCGTGGCGTACGTGCGGACGGTGAAGACCGCGTCGGGGGCGCGCGCGGTGCAGATCGTGCACTCGCAGCGGCGGGGATCGCGGGACATCGAGCACATCGGATCCGCGCACACCGACGCGGACCTGGAACTACTCAAGGCGGTAGCCCGGCAGCGACTCGCCGCCGGGCAGGGCGAGCTGGACCTGCGTCTGCCGGACCAACCGGCCAACGGCGGCGCCCCGCTGCCGATCACGTCATCGCGGGCCGGGCACCTGCTCGACGCGTTGGGCCGCGGCTACGAGACGCTGGGATTCGCTCGGGCCACCGGCCGCGATGAGGTGTTCAAGGCGTTGGTGCTGGCCAGGATCATCGAGCCGACCAGCAAACTCGATTCGGTGCGGGTCCTCGACGAGGCCGGCGCGTGGGCGCCGTCGTACGCGACGATCAAACGGCGGCTGCGGGTCTACGCCGGCGGTGACAGCGCCTCCGACCCCGCAGCGCCGGCCGGCGCCGAGACCCCAGCGGATGCGGCGGGTGGCCCGTGGCGGGCACGGCTGGCGCGCGCCTGCGCCGAGCACGTGCGGCTGGGTCCGGCGACCCTGCTGCTCTACGACGTCACCACGCTGTACTTCGAGGCCGACGAAGGTGACGGGTTCCGTGAGCCCGGCTTCTCCAAGGAACGGCGTCTGGAGCCGCAGATCACCGTCGGTCTGCTCACCGACGGGGCCGGGTTCCCGTTGATGGTGCACGCGTTCGAGGGAAACCGGGCCGAGACCACCACCATGCTGCCGGTCCTGCGAGCGTTCCTGGAGGCGCACCGGCTGTCCGACGTCACCGTGGTCGCCGACGCCGGGATGGTGTCCGAGGCGAACAAACGCGCCATCGAGGCCGCCGGTCTGTCGTTCATCCTCGGCGCCCGTGTCCCCGACGTGCCCTACACCGTCCAGCAGTGGCGCGACGCCCACCCCGAGGCGGAGATCCCCGACGGGCACGTGTTCGTCCAGCCCTGGCCCGCCGGCCGTGGCGACAACCGCCGTGACCACACGTTCTTCTACCAGTACCGCGCCGACCGGGCCCGCCGCACGTTGAAGGGGATCGACACCCAGATCACCAAGGCCGTCAACGCCGTCGCCGGCCGGACCCCGGTCAAACGCAACCGGTACGTACGCCTGACCGGCGCGACCAAGACCGTCAACCGCGCCCTCGAAGCGAAAAACCGCGCCCTGGCCGGGATCAAGGGCTACGTCACCAACCTGCCGAACCCCGACCCCGACCAGGTCATCAGCGCCTACAGCCGACTCCTGCAGGTCGAGAAGTCCTTCCGCATGTCCAAGACCGACCTGGCCGCCCGGCCGGTGTTCCACCACACCCGCGAATCGATCGAGGCCCACCTGACCATCGTGTTCGCCGCCCTGGCCGTGTCCCGCTGGATCGAGAACACCACCGGCTGGAGCATCAGACGCTTCGTCACCACCGCCCGCCGCTACCGCACCGTCACGATCCAGGCCGGCGACCACACCATCACCGCAGCCGACCCCATCCCCGACGACCTCCACACCGCACTCAACGCCATCCACCGCACGCACTAAATGAGCCAAGTCGGGTCGTCACAGTCATCAGAACCGCTCCGGAAACAGCAGGGCGGCCACCAGAAACGCAGCCAAGCCGATCGCCACCACGAGACCGACGGCGTTGCCGGCACTCACCGCCTCTCCACCTTCCTCACCACCAGCGCGAGGACTGCGAACAACGCCACCGTCAACACCACGAACACCGCGTCGGACACCCCTGACTCCTCGAATCGCCGAACAGGCCGCCTCGGCCGCTTCCGGGCCGCTTCTCGGCCCGCCTCGGCAATCACAACGCCAGCCATCCCGCGACGACAGGGGTGATCACGCCGCCATCACGGCGAATCAGCGCTTTTTAACGCCTTCTTCACGCCACCCCTACATCAGGCCAGCGTCGATGGACACGGTGAGTCGCCGCCCACGCCCGTCCGCCGCCGGTGACCACCGAATCGTTCAGCTGCCGGGCCGGTGTTGGATCCAGGCCGTTGTCAGCCGGCGGAGGCCGGCAGCCAACGCGACCAGTGCTACCGGCCCGACGACGAGGACGGTGCCGACGGCGGCGATGACTGGTTCGACGTACATGACGACGGAGTTCCAAATTTGTACGGGGAGCGTTCGAGTGGATGGTCCGCCCATGAAAAGTGCGATAAGCAGATTGTCGAACGAAGTCAGGAAGGCGAACAGCGCAGCCGACAGCACCGCAGGGCCGATAATCGGCAGGGTGGTCGTGCGGAAAGCGACGACCGGGCTGGCGCCGAGACCTTGTGCGGCGCGTTCCAGGGTCTCGTCGAAGCCCTGCAAAGTCGCCGACACCATGAGGACTACCAGTGGGAGGGCCACGACTGACTGGCCGATCGCGATGGCGACCGTGGTGTCAGTCAGACGCAAATCGGAGAAGAGGAAGAACATGGCGATCGACGTGACGATCTCTGGGACGATGAGCGGCGTGAGGATCGCTACGTACACCGCAGACTTGAATCGGAAGCGTCCGCGGACCAGGGCAACGGATCCACAGACCCCGGCAATCATCGATATGGCGGTGGACAATCCCGAGATGACCACGCTGGTCGTGAGCGTGTCCAGCCATTCCGGCCGGCGCAGCAACTCTTCGTACCAGCGAAGCGACCAATCTGGGGGTGGGAACGTCAGGAACTCGGACGAGGAAAACGATACGGTGACTATGATGACCAACGGAATGAACAGGAAGATACCGACCAGAACCGCGAATGTGTAGAGAAGTGCCCGCCCCATAATCCGTCACCCCCGGTTCTCGAATAGTGTCCGCAATCCGATGAAGCGACTGATGGCCAGGAAGCCGACCGCCGTGATCGCCAGTAGGATGGTGCCGATCGCCGCCGCGTCCTCGGCCTGGCCGCTCTCCGAGACCAGCGTCGTGATCAGCGATCCGATCATGACGTCGCCCGGTCCGCCCATCAGCTTCGGCGTGATGAAGAACCCCGATGCCAGAATGAACACAAGTATCGATCCCGCCGCGACTCCAGGAAAGGTCAGCGGAAGAAATATGGTTCTGAATGCGTTCCAGTTTCCGGCGCCGAGATTCTGCGCAGCCTGGAGCAGGCGTGGATCAACCGACCGCATGTTGCCGTACAGCGCGAAGACCATGTATGGCAGGAGCGCGTAGGTCATGCCGATGATGACACCCGTGCGGTTGAACAGTAGCTGGACCGATCCTACGCCCACCGCCCGCATCGCGTCGTTCAGGATTCCGTTGGGTGCGAGCACGACCAGCCAGGCATAGGTTCGGACCAGCAGGCTGACGAGAAAAGGGATGATGACGAGGCCGCGTAGAATACTGCTGAGCAGTTTCGGACCGGTGACGATCACATAGGTCAGCGGATATGCCACGAGCGCTGTGGCGATCGTGACCGATACTGCGATCTCGAAGGTGATTCGAAACACCGTTGCGTAAGTCCTGACCTCCAGGACATCACGATACTTCTCCAAACTCACATTTCCCGCATCGGTCGTGAGACTCGCGGCGATCATGTTGATGAGCGGATACACGAAAAAGACGCCCAGGAGGATGGCGACGGGGAGCAAGAGAGCTACGTGAGGGACGCGGAGCCGTCGTACCGGTGCGTCGGCTTTCTCATTCACCGGCCTCCTCCAACAGGGTCGCGCGCTCGGGCGCCCAGATCAGATCGACCCTGGAGCCGATATCGAACTGTTGCGTCGAGCCGCCTTCCTGTCGCTTGACCAGCAAGAAGTTTTCTCCGGTCGCCACTCGGTACCGGACGGCGTCGCCGAGATAAATTTTCTCGACAACCGTTCCGGGCCAGCAGTTGGCTGATCCGGCGCCATCGCCTACAACGGTCATCTGCAACTGCTCTGGACGGATACTCACGGTGGCCGTCGTGCCGATGGCGGGGGACGTGCTGTCCCGTGCCCACAGTGATCCGCTACCGACGACGTCAATATGTACCAGTCCACCTGCCCGCTCGGTGCAGCGTCCGGTGAGCAGGTTGGAGTCACCGAGGAAGTTGGCGGCGAAGGCAGACCTCGGTGCGTTGTAGATCTCGGCTGGCGTCCCCACCTGTTCCAACTGTCCGGCTCGCATCACGACGATCCGGTCGGACATGGTCAGCGCCTCTTCCTGATCGTGTGTCACATATACGACAGTCACGCCAAGCTGTCGATGAATCCGCTTCAGTTCGATCTGCATCTGCTGTCGCAACTTCTTGTCAAGCGCTCCCAGCGGCTCGTCCATCAACAGCACTCTGGGTTCGAACACGAAGGCCCGCGCGAGCGCCACACGTTGCTGCTGTCCACCGGACAGTTGACGAGGCATGCGTTCGCCCATGCCGGCCAGGCCGACCATTTCCAGGGCAGCGTCGACGCGTCGCCGTACGTCGACCCGTGGCACCTTTCGCAACCGCAGCGGATAACCGATGTTCGCGGCCACGGTCATGTGGGGAAAGAGTGCGTAGCTCTGGAACACCATGCCCATGTGGCGACGATGCGGCGGGGTGGTGCTGATGTTCCGGCCGCCGACCAGGATCTGGCCCGACGACGGGGTCAGAAAGCCCGCGATCATCATCAGGATGGTGGTCTTCCCCGAGCCGCTGGGACCCAGCAAGGTCAGGAACTCGCCATCGACGATGCCAAGGTCCACGCTGTCGACGGCGACCACGTCCCCGTACTGGTGCCGGAGCTGGCAGAGCTCGACGGCCAGCCCGGGAGGCACCGCAGACCCGTTGGTGGTGTCGTCGGTTCGCTGCGGTCGCGTCATTGGCCGGCTTTCCTGGTGAGAGTCTGGGAGATCATGTCGTCAGACCTTCGCGTCGGTCCTGTTCGGCTGAGGAGGAATCCCGCAGCGCTGGGTCGCCGTATCCGCCGCCTCCTGCGGTGGACAGGATGAGGCGGTCGCCTGGGTCGGCATCGAATATGACTTTGGATCCGAGCGCGACGCGTTCGCCCGCCGAGGTGATCCTCGTCCACGAGGAAGGGGTTCCCGCCGAACCTCCGGCCAGCCCCCACGGTCCGATGCGACCTCGGTCACCGGCGATCGTCACCTGCGCCCGGTGATCGAGGATCCGGACTTCGCGGAGGATGCCGAGCCCACCACGGTACCGCCCGGAGCCACCGGAGTTCTCGACCAAACCGTACCTCTCCACGAGCAGCGGATAGGCGGCTTCGATGGCCTCGACCGGAGCATTACGCGTATTGGACATGTTGGTCTGGATGGCGTCGAAGCCGTCACGGTCGGCGCTGGCTCCCTGCCCGCCGCCGTACGTCTCGATGTAGGCGTAGGGCCGGTCGTGACGCGGGTCCCAACCGCCGATGAGTAGCGCGCTGAGCGAGCCCGACGAGGCGGCGGCGACCTTGGCCGGCGCGATCTGGGCGAAGGCGCCGAAGATCGCATCGGCCACTCTGAGCCCGGTGACGGGGTTGGCGTTGGAGACCGCCGCGCCGGCTGGTGCGTTGACGACGCTCCTCTCGGGCACCGAGACGTGGATCGGTCGGTAGGCTCCGTCGTTGGCCGGGACGTACGGATCGGCCATCGCCTTGACGACGAAATACGCGCAGGACAGTGGCAGGGCGGGAGGCGCGTTGAGTGAGCCGGCAACCGCTGGCGCCGATCCCGCGAAGTCGATGAACACATCCGAGTCCTCGACGCGAACCGTGCAGCGGATGGGGATGAGCGTCTCGGTGAAGCCGTCGCCCTCGATGACGTCCTCGAAAGTCGCCTCCCCGTTGGGCAACGCGGCGACCGCGGCCCGCATCCGACGCTCGGAGTAGTCGACGATGCCGGTGGTCAGTCGCCTGAAACCTGCGTTGCCGTGCCGGTCGGCCAGTTCGGCGATCCGGCGGGCGCCGATCGTGTTGGCGGCGACCTGGGCGCGCAGGTCGCCGCGGAAGTCTCGGGGCGTACGCAGGTTGGCGGCGACGATCTCCACCACTTCGTCGACGAACCGGCCGCCGCGCTGCACCAGCACCGGGGGTATCTGGATACCCTCCTGGTAGATCTGGGTCGCCAGCGGGGGGCAGCTTCCTGCGGCCATACCGCCGACATCGACGTGGTGTGCCATCGTCGCGACGAACGCGGTCAGGTGGCCGTCGAGGAAGACGGGCGAGTAGACGAGGATGTCGCACAGGTGCGAGCCGGTGATCCATGGGTCGTTCGTGATGACGACGTCACCTTCGCCGAGGCTGTCCCCGAACCGGCGCCACAGCTCCCGCCCGGCCGAGTGCATGAATCCCAGGTGGTATGGGATGTGCTCGCCTTGCGCGATCATCGCGTCCCGGAGGTAGATCGCGCAGGAACAGTCCCGCCGGTCCTTGATGTTGGTCGAGTACGCGGAGCGGATCAGGGTGGCGCCCATCTCCTCGGCTATCGAGGCCAGCGCGTTTCGCGTCACTTCGAGGCTGACTGGATCGACAGGGGCGGGATCCCGGTACATCGAACCTCCGACAGGGTGGTTGGCGTCGATCGTGGTATGCGTCGGGCTGAGCCTGGGCAGGTCAGGCGGCGGTGGGTGCCCTGCGTGGTCCTGCCGCAGCAGGTGCCGGGAAGAGGTGCGGATCAGATGGATCAACGAGCGCTGGCCGCGTGCGGGCGACGGCCCGGCTCGTGTCGGTGAGCAACGCGACGAGATGACGTGCCATGATCGCGGTCTGCAGGGTGAGCTTCGCATCGGGATCGTGCGGATCCAGGCCGGTCAACGCGGCGATGCGGGCCAGCCGCTGCTGCACCGTGTTGCGGTGCAGGTTGAGTAGCCGGGCGGTGTCGGCAAGACTGCTCAACCGCAGATAGATGCTCGTGGTCTCCAACAGTGCCTCGGCCCGAATGTCGTCCATCTCCATCACCGGTCCGAGGACGTCGGCGTAGAAGTAGCGCAGATGGGCAACCGGCCGGCCGATCAGGAAGGCCATGGCACCGAGGTCGTCCATCAGGATGACCGTGCCGGAGCCGCAGATCGCCTGTCCCGCGACCAGAGTCTGTCGAGCCTGAAGGACCGCCACGGATTCTCGGCCCCGCAGGTGCCACGTGGCACCGCCCGCGACGGTGACCGGGACGCCCGGCAGGTACCGGCGCAGCGCCCGCCAGACCGTTCGGGCCAACGCCCGTCGTTCACGCATGCCGCCGACGGGTACCGTCACCATGAGTCCATCGGGAATCTCCTCGCAGCGCACGGCTCGGGGAGCGACGGCGTTCTCCACCGCCTGGTGAGCCGCGCGGGACCGGTGTCCGCCCAGGTCACAGACGAGAACCAGGTACTCGATGGGCGTCGAGTTCGGCGTCCCGATCGCCCGCTTGTCGGTGGGGTCCATTGCGCCAATATGCGGTAGCCAAAGCCAGGTGTCCAATAGCCATTAGGGGCTAATTGGCTTTATTGGCACCCCGGATCCAGAGGCCAAACATCCGAGAAAACTCCTGGACACCTGGCGGAAACAGTCCAATAGCCGCGCGGGCGCACGCAATGGCCTGCTTCCCTGGAAGCCGCTACGGTGGCGCTAGCGGCGGCATAGCCGTCGCGACGGCACCACCGTCGATCGGCCGACGCGGGGCCGCCCGACAGCTGCCAACGTGGACTCGCGATACATGAGATAGGGGCCGGTGTGGCCGAGTCGTCGTCGAACCCGGTTCAGTCGCTGCGATACATGCTGGGCGCGTGGCACGAGGCGAGTGGGCCCCTCTACATCCTGCTCGCCGACGCGATCCAGCGGGCGGTGCAGCGCGGCGAGCTGCCGTTGGGATCCCGGCTGCCGGCCGAGCGTCCGCTGGCCGAGGCGCTGGCGATCAGCCGTACGACGGTAGCGGCGGCCTACGAGCTACTGAGCCAGCGCGAGGTCGTAGCTCGGCGGCAAGGGGCTGGTACGTACGTCGGGTACTACGGAGGCGGTTCGCTGGCCGCACGGACGATGACGATGACGATGGATCGGGAATCCCAGGATGTCGTCCCATCAGGGGAGATCGACTTCTCGACCTCCGCGCCGATGGGGGCTGACCTGTTCCCCGAGACGATCCTGGAGAGTGTCCGTGCGGATTTCGGACGGCTGACCCGGGGATACGGGTACTCGCCGTCGGGTCTGCCCGAGCTGCGTCTGGCCATCGCGGATCGGCTCAGCAGGTGCGGCCTGCCGACGACGCAAGAGCAGATCATCGTCACCACCGGCGCCCAGCAGGCCCTGTACCTCTGCGCGCAGCTCTTCGTCCGACCCGGCGACCTGGTCGTCGTCGAGGATCCGACGTGGCTGGGAACCATCGACGCCTACCGCGCGGCACGGGCGCGGGTGGTCGGGGCACTCTTCGACCGCGACGGTGCGCGCACGGCGGAGTACCTGGAAGCGGTAGGGCGGGAACGGATACCGGTGTTCCACGTCAGCCCGTCGCTGAACAACCCGACCGGCGTGCTGATGAGCGAACGGCGTCGTACGGAGATCGTCGCCCTCGCTGAACGAAACTCGACGGCGATCATCGAGGACAACACGCTGAGTGAGCTGTCGTTCGGTCCGGTACCCGCACCGATAGGAGCGCTCGGCAGCCGGGTGCCCGTCCTGGGTATCGGCTCGTTGAGCAAGGTGGTGTGGGGCGGTTTCCGGGTCGGATGGGTGCGCGCGGACGAAAAGCTGATCGGGCGACTGGCCCGGATCAAGCTCACCGTCGACTACGGCGGCCCGGTTCTCGACCAGCTCCTGGCGGTGGAGCTGATGCAAGACATGGATTCCCTGCGCTCGACCCGGATCGCCACCAACCGCATCCGCCTCGAAGCGCTGCAGCAGGCGCTGCGCGGCCGCCTGCCGAGCTGGAGTTGGGACGTGCCGGCAGGCGGGCTGTCGTTGTGGGTCACCCTGCCGGAGGGGGACGCCGTCGATTTCGCCGTAGCGGCCCGTCGGCACGGTGTGCGCGTCGCACCGGGACCGATGCTCTCGCCGACCACCCGGATGGAACAGCAGTTGCGGCTCTCCTTCGTCCAAGAGCCGGAGGTCCTCGCCGAGGGCGTGCGCCGGCTGGAAGCCGCCTGGGGGGAGTATCTCGCCGTCCGGGACGATCGCCGCCTGACCACGCTGGTCGGGTGAGCCGACGCGGGTGTGCAGGTTGCCCACCGACGGGCGCCGGCAGGCAGGCTGGGTGTCTACGGTGACCAGGGTGCACTGCCACGAGGAGGTTCCCATGTCGGGCGGGTGCCGATGGCGCAAATCGGTGCCGTCGGTCGTAGCGACGAGCATCACCGGGCGGTGGTAGCGGGTGCCGGTCAGCGGCCCCGCGCCTGCCACCACCATCGCGATCGTTGGCGGTGGACCGCGTGGCCTGGTCGTGCTGGGGCGAATCCTGGCGCGGCTCGTCGCCCACGGCACAGCCGGTCCGCCCGGACGTCTGGCGATCCATCTCATCGACCCGTACGAGAACGGACGGATCTGGCGGACGGATCTGCCGGAGTCCTTGCTGATGAACAGCCGGGTCGGCGACGTCACGCTGTTCAGCGACGACGGTATGCCGGACCTGCCGGGCGTGGTCGGCGGGATGGACTTCGCGACCTGGCTGCGGGAGCAATCCGACGCGAACGAGACCGAGCCGAGCGCCTATGCCGCACGGCGAACCTTCGCCCGGCACCTGGCCTGGGCGCGACGTCATCTCCTCTCCCCGGGCACGCCGGGGGTCCGGGTCGTCAGCAGACAAGCCCAGGTCACCAGATTGACGGCAATCGGCAACGGGCGACGGCGCCTGTGCCTTCGTGCCGCGTCCGGCGACGTCGAGAGCCTCGACGCCGACGCGGTCGTGCTCGCCACCGGACACCAGGAGGTCGTCGACGACACGACGGTGCAGCGCAAAGGCCTCGCCCGCCGTGCGGGCCGGTTCTACGCACCCCCGCACATCGTCGGGGAGATCGATCTGTCCCGGATCGAGCCAGGTCGCCGGGTAGCAGTGCTCGGCACCGGGCTGAATTTCTTCGACCTCGTCTCGCTCCTCACCCAGGGACGTGGAGGCCGGTTCGTCAGGGACGAAGCCAACATCCTGCGCTACCGGCCCGGCGGAAGGGAGCCGAGACTGTTCGTCGGGTCGCGCCGCGGGATCCCGCACCTCAGCCGGGCCGTGCGCCCGGAGCCTGCTCACCCGCGGTTCTTTGACGGACGTGCCCTGCAGCGGCTCGCCGAGCGGCCCGGGCTACGTGACTTCCGTCAGGAGATCTGGCCGCTGATCGCGCGAGACCTCGCACTGGCCCATGCCGAGGCGCTTTCCGCTACACCGCACGGCGGCGGCCCCCTCGATCTCGAACGGGTACTGGATCCCCTCGCGTCACACGGCGTGCCCGTTCCGTTCGACACCGAATCGGACCTGACCGACTGGATGATCGGCTTCCTGAGCGCCGACATCAGGGATTCCCGTTGCCGACCCCGTGGCCCGATGCGCGCCGCTGGCGAGATGCTCGCGGCCACCGCACAGGGTGTGAAGGCGCTCGTCGCCGATGGACGCATCGACGGCCGTTCGTACCAGCGCGACGTGGTGGGCTGGTTCAACGCGATGGTCGCCCATCTCGCATCGGGACCGCCGGTCCTGCGGTTCGAACAATTGGCCGCGCTGGCCCGGTGCGGGATAGTGCGATTTGTCGGCAGCCGGGTCCGGCTCGTCGGCGAACGGGACGGCACCCACGTTTCCTGCCCCAACTTGCACACGGCTCCCGATGTCGACGGCGTCATCGAGGCGCGGCTGTTCGCCACCGACGTCCGCAGGTCGGCCGACCCGCTGATGGCCGACCTGGTCCGGTCCGGCCGGGCCCGTCCGTTCCAGATGCCAGCCGGAAACAGCGGCGCATCCGGAACGGGCGTCGACACCGGCTCCCTCGACGTGACGCGTGACGAACTCTGCCTGGTCGGCGCCGACGGCTCGGTCGACCGGCAGGTCTTCGCCTTCGGGGTGCCGTTGGAGGGGGTGCACTGGCTCACCGCCGCGCTGCCGGTCCCTCGCCGGGAGGACCTGACACTGCGCTGCGCGGACCAGATCGCGTGCGCCGTCCTCCGACGGTTGTGGCCGGGATCATGAGCGAATTGCCGCACGGACGACCCGAGCCCGGGTCCATCGCCGTACCCCATGGTTCACACTGGGGGGCCTTCGAGGCCGTGGTCAGCAACGGGCGACTGTCGTCGACCCGCCCACCGGCCGACGACGCGTCGCCGTCGCCGATCGTCGCCGGTATCGCCGAGGCGGTCGGGTCAGACGCGCGCGTCCGGACGCCGGTGGTGCGCCGGGGTTGGCTCGAACAGGGACCGGGTGCGACATCGACGCGTCGTGGAGCGGACGAGTTCGTCCCGGTTTCCTGGGACCGGGCACTGGATCTGGTGGCCGGCGAGCTGGACCGGGTACGGCGCGGTTACGGCAACGCGGCGATCTTCGGTGGTTCGTACGGCTGGTCGAGCGCCGGCCGGTTCCATCACGCCAAGACACAGCTCACGAGGCTGCTGAACCTTCTGGGCGGGTTCACCGGTCAGGTCAGCAACTACAGCTTCGCGGCGGCGGACGCCGTGCTGCCGCATGTGCTGGGTACCCCCCGGCCCGGTGCCGGACACGTCACCTCGTGGGACGTGCTCGCCGAGAACACGCGGTTCTGGGTGGCCTTCGGCGGTCTGCCGGTGAAGAACACCCAGGTTGAGGGAGGTGGGACGCTCCGGCACGGCTTCGCGGCCAACCTGCGGGCGGTCAAGCACGGTGGCGCCCGCTTCATCAGCGTCAGCCCGATCCGTGACGACTCGCCGGCCTTCCTGGACAGCCGGTGGGTTCCGGTCCGACCCGGCACGGACACGGCGCTGATGCTGGGACTCGCCTTCACCCTTCTCGACCGGGGCCTGCACAACGAGGACTTTCTGCGGCGCTACTGCACCGGCTGGGAACGAGTGCGCGCCTACCTACGGGGAGACATCGACGGCACCCCCAAGACCCCGGAGTGGGCCGAGGGCATCTGCGGGGTACCGGGGGCGACCATCCGTTGGCTGGCCGAGACCATGGCGGCGCACCGGACGATGCTCAGCGCCACCTGGTCCTTGCAGCGGGCCGACAATGGCGAGCAGCCCTACTGGATGCTGATCACGCTCGCTGCCATGCTGGGCCAGATCGGTCTGGCGGGCGGGGGCTTCGGCTTCGCCTACGGCTGCGAGGACGGTATCGGCAATACCCGCTACCCCTTCGCGGCGCCGGAACTCCCCCGCGGGGCCAACCCGATCGGCACTGCCATCCCGGTGGCCCGGATCTCCGACATGCTGCTGTACCCCGGAAAGCCGTATGAATTCGGGGGACAAGTATTGACTTATCCTGATATCAAGCTGATCTACTGGGCGGGCGGCAATCCCTTCCACCATCATCAGGACCTCAACCGACTGATGGAGGCATGGCGACGACCCGAGACGATCGTCGTCAACGAGATCTGGTGGACCGCGACGGCGAAGCGTGCCGACATCGTGCTGCCGGCTACCAGCACGCTCGAACGCAACGACATCGCGGCCTCCGCCCGCGACGCTCATCTCGTCGCGATGAAACAGGCGATCCGGCCGTTGCACCAGGCCCGTCACGATCACGAGATCTTCGCCGGTGTCGCCGACCGTCTCGGCGTCGGGTCTGCCTTCACCGAGGAGATGGGTGAGATGCAGTGGCTGCGGCGCATCTACGATGACTTCCGCGTCCGTGCGGCCCGACACGTGGACCCGCTACCGGAGTTCGATGAGTTCTGGCGTGCCGGTCGGATCCGCGTCTGGCCAGGCGGGCGGACCGTTCTGCTGCAGGAGTTCCGCGCCGATCCCGCCACGTACCCGCTCCGGACCCCGTCGGGACGGATCGAACTGTACTCCGAGGTGGTAGCCGGCTTCGGTTACGCCGAATGCCCCGGCCACGCGGTCTGGGTGCCGCCCCGGGAGTGGCGGGGATCAGACGCGTCGGCCCGATACCCCCTTCATCTGATCTCCAACCAGCCGGCTACCCGCCTGCACTCCCAACTGGACATGGCGGGCGTCAGCGCGGCCAGCAAGATCGATGGTCGGGAGCCGTGCCGGATGAACCCCCTCGACGCGCAGGCACGCGGTATCGCCACCGGCGATACCGTCCGAATCCACAACGAGCGCGGGTCCTGCCTCGCCGGCGCCATCGTCGATGATGCGGTGATGGAAGGCGTCGTCCAACTGTCGACCGGTGCGTGGTTCGCCCCCGCCGACCCGGCCGTCTCCGGCAGCCTCGACCTGCACGGCAATCCCAACACACTGACGCCGGACCGAGGAACATCGAGGTTGGGCCAGGGACCCTCCGCCCACTCCGCCCTGGTCGAGGTGGAACGGACCCAAGATCCCATGCCGGCACCGCAGGCCCACCGCCCGCCGGACATCCGCCGGTTCTGACCCGGCCGGCGCGGACTATGGGCACGGTGAACACTGCACGGCCCGGTCACCGTGCCTGCCTGGGTACGTTGCCCAACGATGGACGAGGACACCCCGGCACCTACCGCTGAACATCAGGACGACGCACGTCATGGCCCGGAAGCGATCGGAGCCGTTACCTGCGGCGTGGACGTCGGCGGCACCTTCACCGATGTCGTGCTGTTCGGGCACGGCCGCCTCGCGGTGCTCAAGGTGCCCACCACCTATCCAGACCCGTCGACGGGCGTCCTGGTGGGAGTACGTCGGATCCTGGACCGGGAGCAGGTCGCACCGGCGGAGGTGAGCAGTGTCATCCACGGCAGCACGGTCGGAATCAACGCCATCATCCAGCGTCGCGGGGCACGGGTCGCGCTGGTGACGACGGAGGGCTTCCGCGACGTACTGCAGATCGGCCGCCAGACCCGGCCCGCGCTCTACGACCTCAGCCTCGACCGACTCCCGCCGCTCGTGCCCCGTCGGCATCGGTTCGAGGTGCTCGAACGCGTGATGTACGACGGAGCGGTGCGCACGCCGTTGCGGCCGGAGTCAGTGGACAGGGTCATCGGCGAGCTACGGTCGGCGCGAGTCGAGGCGCTCGCGGTCTGCCTGCTGCACTCCTACGCACAACCGGACCATGAGCAGCAGTTGGCGCGGGCGCTGCGGGAGGCGTTTCCGGACACCTTCGTCTGCCTCTCCTCAGAACTGCTGAAGGAGTTCCGTGAGTACGAGCGGATGAGCACCACCGTCATCAACGCCTACATCGGTCCCCTCACCGCCGGATACATCCGCAACCTCGAGACATCGCTGCGGGACCTCGGCTGCCCCAACTTGTCGGTCATGCAGGCCGACGGCGGCCTGATGTCGCCCGAACTCGCCAGCCGGCAGCCAGTCCGCACGATCGAGTCGGGGCCTGCCGGGGGCGTGATCGGCGCCGCCACGGTAGGCGCGCGGGCCGGACGGGAAAAGGTGATCGCGCTGGACATGGGCGGGACGACCACCAAGGTAAGCCTCATCATGGCCGGGACGCCCGCCCTGACCAGCGACTACGAGGTCTGTCAGCAGCTCGCCGGCGACCGTCTGGTCGCCGGCAGCGGGTACCCCGTACGGACTCCGGTGATCGACCTGGTCGAGGTCGGTGCCGGCGGCGGCAGCGTCGCCTGGATCGACAGCGGCGGCGGCCTCCGGGTCGGCCCGCGCAGCGCGGGCTCCACGCCGGGCCCGGCCTGCTACGGGCGCGGTGGCACCGAGCCGACCGTCACCGACGCCAATGTGGTCCTCGGGCGCATCGATCCCAGTGGCTTTCTCGACAGCGACATGCGGCTCGACGCAGGCCGCGCCCGGGAGGCCGTCAGCACGATCGCATCGGCGCTGGACATCACGATCGAGGAGGCCGCAGAGGGCATCGTCCGCGTGGCGAACGCGACGATGGTTCGTGGCGTGCGGCTGGTGACCGTCGAACGGGGACACGACGTGCGGGAGTTCACGCTCATCGCCACCGGTGGGGCGGCTCCGGCACACGTCGGACAGATCGCCGAGGCGCTCGGCATCCGCGACAGCATCGTACCGCCATCGCCCGGAGTGTTCTCGGCAATCGGTTTCCTATGGGCCGAACCACGTTCGAATCAGGTTCGGACCTGGCTGCGTGCGACGGCTCGGATACGCCCGGACGAACTCACCACGGTGCTGGACAGCCTCGCTGAGGAGGTGGCCGGCGAGCTGGCCGCCGGCCTGGACGATCCTGAGGTCACGGTCGGGCGTACGGCGGACCTGCGGTACCAGGGACAGAGCTACGAGCTCCAGGTGGACCTGCCCGGCGGGCCGATCTCGCCGGAGGACCTCGCGACAGTCGAACAACGATTTCACGACCTGCACCGTGCGACGTACGGGTTCGCGTCACCCTCGGAAGCGACCGAGTTCGTCAACGTGAGGGTCTCGGTGACGACGCAGCGGGCGCGCCCGGAATCGAGATCCGAGCCACTGGGCGATCCGGATCCCGGTGCCGCCCGGACCGCGCACCGTCCGGTCTACTTCGGCACCGGATTCGTCCAGTGCCCCGTCTACGACCGGGCCCGGCTACGCGCGGGCAACGTCATCACCGGGCCGGCCATCATCCAGGAACCCGGGTCGACGCACGTCCTGTTCCCCGCAAGGACCGCGTACATCGATCAGCTGCGGAACATCAACGACCAAGGAGGGGCACCACGGTGACACGACGCTTCACGATCAGGATCGGGGCAGAGACAGCGGTCGCCGAACTGTTGGACGACGAATCGCCGCGCACCTGCCGGCGGCTGGCGGAAGCGATGCCGCTGGTGAGCCAGGTGAATCATGCGAAGGTTGCCGGAGCCGAGTTCTTCTGCTACGTGCCGTTCCACGAGGAGCTCGAATCGCCGGTCGTGGCCCAGACATGCGGGAACATCGGCTACTACCCGCTGCGCCAGACACTCTGCGTCTTCTACGAGGACATGCCCGGTGCCGGGCAGGTGACTCCGGTGGCCCGGATCGTCCAGAACATCGAGGGGATCATCAGCGAAGGGCGCAGAGCGTGGCAACGGCAGGGCGGCGTCATTTCCTTCGACGGGCTGACCGGTGAAGCGGATGAGTGACCAGGAACATACAGGGGCGTCGGTCGACCACACCGCGGACCTGACGGCTCTGCGCACCCGTACCGGTCCGTTCGGCATGACCTACTACGTCCACGCCTACGCCGAGTCGGACACCCGCGCGCTGGTCAACGCACTCTGGGTGGTGAGACACAGCCGGGTCGGCGACGTACCGGCCGTCGCGGTGCTGGCGACGGAGATACTCGAGTTCTACGGGCGTCGTTGCCTCGCCATGTACGGCATGGTGAACGCGGCAAGGGTCATCGACGACGCGCGTGCCGCGGTGAGCACCGCGACATCACCGGACGGCATCGAGTCGGCGCTGGCCGCCGTGGCCGCCTACGTCGGGGAACTCAACTTCCTGATCGATCAAGGCATCCCACCCGCCGCCCTGGCGGAAGCGTTCGCTGCGGCCGGGACCGGACAACGGCGCGACGGCGAATGACGACGATCCTCGCCGCCGGCGAGCTCGCCGCGCGGATCGACGCCGGAGCGGCACTCGTCATCGACTGCCGCTCGCGACAGGAGTACGACGCCGGCCACATCCCTGGCGCGCTTCATGTACCGGTCGGCTCGTGGCCGTACTGTGGCACCTCGCCTCATGCCCTGCGGCGGTTCAGCGACGACACGCGCCGGCGCCTGCGCGACGTCGGGGTTGAGGCCGATCGCCCGACCGTGTGCTACGAATCGAACTCCGGATACTACGCGGCGTTCGCGGTCTGGTGTCTCGACTACGTCGGGGTCGCGGACACGGCCCTGCTCGACGGAGGCATCACGGCCTGGGCCCGGGAGTCCCTGCCCATCGCGACCGACCGCCCCGCACCGGCACGGTCGCGGGCCACCGATTCGCGAATCGATACCCGATGGCTCGCGACCGCGGAATACGTCACCGCGCGGCTGCACTCGCCCGGCACGACGATAGTCGACGTGCGCTCGCACAAGGAGCGGATCGGCGCTCTGCGCCGCAGCGCCCGTGCGGGTTGGATTCCAGGTTCCATCCATATTCCCTGGTATGAATCACTCAGCACCCATCAGCTTGAGCAGCCAGACGTTCTCAGGTCCTTCTTTCATGCCCGTGGCCTGACCGACGACGACGAGATCGTGACGTACTGTCATGGCGGTTGGCGGGCTGCGCACACACTCATCGCACTGCGCCGCGCGGGGTTCGCTCGGGTCCGCAACTACCTCGGCTCATGGTCCGAATGGGGGAACCGCTCGGACCTCCCGGTGGAGTCGGTCTGAGACTGACTTGCGCGGCGTCGCTCGGCGGCAACGCCGATGTGTGATATCTGCACACAACATCGGTCATGGCGCGAGAGAAGCCCGTTACCGTCAGCCGGTACACCACCATCGGATACGATGCGAACATCTGGAGACCCATGTCTGACGACAGCAAGGCGCGGCCCGGTACGGTAACCGACGGACACGGTGCACTGCGGGAACGGGTGCTGGCCGCCGTCGACGAGGACCGGCTCGTACAGACCCTCCAACGCATGGTACGCCAGCCCAGCCACCCGAGGACTCCCGGCGAAGGCGAACTCGCACTCCTTCTCGGTGACCTTCTCCGGGGGCGTGGGCTGGAGGTGGAGCTTCAGGAACTGTCGCCGGGGCGGTACAACACTCTCGGATGGTTGAGGGGCGGTGGCGGCGGACGGAGCCTGATGCTCAACGGCCATATCGATACCAACCCCGCAGGTGAGGGATGGACCAGGGATCCCTTCGGCGGCGATGTCGAGGACGGATTCATCTACGGCATCGGCGTGTCCAACATGAAGGCCGCCGACGCGGCGATGATCGAGGCCGCCACTGCCGTAGCGCAGGTCGGAGCAGACCTCCGGGGCGACCTCTGCGTCGCTCTCGTGTGCGGGGAGATTCTCGGCGGTGAGGGATCGGCGCACATGATGCGCTCGGGCACACGCACCGACCACTTCATCGTGGGGGAACCGACAGATTTGTCGATCCTGACTCTGCACGCCGGTCCCATCGAGCTCTGGATCAACGTCATCGGACGGATGCGGCACATGACCCGTGCCGAGGAGAGCGTCAGCGCTATCGACAAGATGTACAAGGTCATCGAGCGACTCAAGACCATGCAGTTGTCCCATGCCGACGAGCCGAAGTACGCTAGTCTGAATCAGTGGTGTATCGGCGCCATCCGTGGTGGGATGTCCCGCGAGTACGTTGACTGGCAGCCTTCGATGGTCCCGGACTTCTGCACCATCAAGGTCGCGGGACGACTCGCCCCCACGCAGACGGACGAAACCGTTGTAGCGGACGTAATCGATGCGTTGACGGACCTGAGAAGTCACGATCCGGACCTAGAGTTCGAGGTCACCAAGAATCCGACGAAGGAATTCATGGCACCGTTCGAGGTGTCCGTCGATGACCCCTTTGTGCTGAGACTGGTGCAGACCCATCAAGAAGTGACTGGAGTTCCTGCCCGAGTCGGCGACATCGCGCCGTACCGGATCTACGGCACCGACGCTGGTCACATAGTGCGGCACGATCCGAAAGCGATCGGCGTAGTGTGCGGACCAGGGGGCAAATACAATACGATGCCTGACGAAAAAGTCGAGATCGATGAGCTTGTCAGTGCCGCGAAGATCTATGCGCTGAGTATCTTGGACGTCTGTTCCTGAGTCTCGGACTGATGGGTGAAGGTGCGGATCATGGATACAAACGTTTTACACGCATATGTCAACGGACAGTTTGTTCCCGAAGAAGAGGCAACGGTCTCGGTATTCGACCGCGCGTTCCGCTCCGGTGACCATGTCTACGAGGTGCAGCGAACCTTCAACGGCACGCTGCACGGTCTCGACGGGCACATGAAGAGGCTTTTCAAGGCGCTTCACTACACGCGGATCGACCCGTTGATGACTCCGGACGAGCTCGGGGCGGCGACGACGCGGCTGGTCGAGCACAATTCGAAGGTCGCCGGTCCGGACCTGGACCTCGTGTCATGCCAGGTCATCACGCGCGGAAGCACCAAGACACTGTTGTCGGGTCCGCCGACGGTGATCATCTACACGCAACTGCTCGACATGAGCGCACTCGCGCGCACCTATCTTCTCGGCAAACCGTTGATCACACCAGGCGTGCAACGGGTGCCGGCCGCCTCGCTGACGCCCAGAGTCAAGATCGCGAACAAGATGAGCCTCATGCTCGCCTGGCTTGAGGTCTCCGCCCTCGATCCCGAGGCGCAGGCGCTCGTCCTCGACCGGGACGGCAATGTCACCACCTGCGCACCCGGATCAGGATTCCTGTTCATCGTGGACGGGGTGATCCACGTACCGAACCGGCGCAACACCCTCGACAGCAGTGCCATGGGGTTCACCCTGGAACTCGCGGCCCAGCTGGGCATCGAAGTCCGCGAGGGCGACTACACCACCTTCGACGTGTACAACGCCGACGAGGCGTTCACGACCAACACGAAGGACTGCATCGCACCCGTATCGAAGCTCAACGGGCTGAGGATCGGCACCGGACGTCCCGGCCCGATGTACAAGCGACTGGTGACGGCGTGGTCGGAGGCTGTCGGCGTCGACATCGTCGGTCGTGCGGTCGGACTTCTTCCCGTCACCGAGCGGGAAGAGTTGCTGGCGGCCGCCCGGACGACATGACGTCGTCGGGTAGCCCTGAAACGAGGTCATCAGTCGGACATCGCGGATCATCTGGGAGAATAAAATGCTTGGTCAGGACAGGGGCATATCACACGGTTTCAATGCCGTACGTACCCGTCGACAGTTGTTGCGGACGGCGGTCGGTACCGGCGTCGGCGTCGGACTGGGGTCTCTGCTGTCGGCCTGCGGCAGCGAGGAGTCGGGCTCCGGCTCGGGCGGCGGATCCGGCGAGGTCGTGGTGCGTACCTCGGGCGGTTCCTACGAAGAGGGGTGGCGCAAGGCCTGCTTCGAGCCCTTCGAGGCAGACACCGGCATCAAGATCGTGACATCGTCGGACCCGGTCGAGAAGATCACCGCAGCGGCGGCGGCCGGGAACGTACAGATCGACGTACTCCAGCTAGGAGTGCGTCAGCTGGAGCTGCTCCGGGTCGGCGATGCCGTGCAGCAGTTGGACTACTCCCGCTTCGAGCGCACCGACCCCGCCGACATCCGGCTGGTGGAGGACTACTACATCGGCACGATCGCCTGGTCGAGCGTCATCGCCTACAACCGCGAGAGTTTTCCCGACGAGACCCCGCAGACCTGGGCCGACATCTGGGACGTCGACCGCTTCCCAGGACCTCGGACCTTCTCCGACGCGTCGTCCGGCCTGCTCGAGCTGGAGGTGCCACTGATCGCCGACGGCGTTGCGCTGGACCAGTTGTATCCGTTGGACATCGACCGCGCCTTCCAGAAGCTCCAGGAGATCAAGCCACACGTGGTCAAGTTCTTCGGCAGCGGTGCCGAGCAGGTGCAGCTCTACGAGAACGGGACCGCGGTCGCCGGCCTGGGCTGGAACGGCCGTATCCAGGTCCTGATGGACGGCGGCAGCCCGATGGCGATCGAGTGGAACGAGAACCTCCAGCACACCGACGGTCTGGGCATCACCAAGGGCGCCCCGAACCTCGACAACGCCTACCAGCTGGTCGACTACTCGTTGCAGCCTGACGTACTGGCCAGGCTCGCCGAGTACACCGGGTACTCGCCGCTGTGCGACAAGAGCTACGACCTCATTCCCGCCGAGGTGATCGAGAAGCTGCCGGCCACGCCGGAGCGGGCGCAGCTCGGTGTCGTACGCGATGTCACCTGGTGGGTGGAGAACCAAGCTGAGGTCGACCGCCGGTGGCAGGAATTTCTGGTCTCCTGACCTTCGGCCGTACCGACAGGAGGAGGCTGAACCGTGTCGGACATGGCTGCCGGGTCGCGGCGTGGGTCGCGCGACCCGGCACCGGCAACGCCGATTGAGCTGGGCGATCCGTATCGCGGTGCCGTCGTCATCGACGGTTCGGTCTGTCCGCAGGACATGTTCGCTCCCGACCACATCAGTCGGATGAGGGAGTCCGGCGTCACGGCGTTCGTCTGGACCGTGTGCCCGCCGGATTCCACCATATCGACCGGGTTGGCGCATATCGGTCGAGCGCTGACCGACATCGCCGCCCACAGCGACGATCTGCTGCTGGTACGTACGGCGGACGACATCGAGACAGCGAAGTCGTCAGGTCGAATCGGTCTGATCCTGGGGCCGCAGAACGCCCAACTGGCTGCCGAGAGCCTGGCGCACTTCACCATCCTGCACGAGGTCGGCGTGCGGGTGCTGCAACTGACCTACAACCTCCGAAGCGCCTTCGGCGACGGCTGTGTGGAAGCGGCCGACGCCGGACTGAGCAACCTGGGCCGCGAGGCCGTCACAGAGCTGAACCGGTTGGGGATCGTCATCGACCTGTCACACGCCGGGCCCCGCACGGCACAGGAGACCATCGACGCATCGTCCGACCCGGTCATCGTCTCGCACTCCAACCCGCGAGCCGTGTACGAGAATCCCCGCAACATTTCCGACGACCTGATCAAGCGAGTGGCCGCTGCCGGCGGTGTGGTCGGAATCTGCCTCTGGTCGGCGCTGGTCGGACCCGGGCGAAGGACGGGTGGGCAGCCCACGCTCGACGACTACCTGCGCCACATCGATCATGTGATCGACCTGGTCGGCCCCGCGCACGTAGCGATCAGTTCCGACCACGGCGAAGGTCGGGTACGCCAACTCTGGTCGCCAGCGGTGAGTTCAGGCGGCGACTATCCCACGGTGACCCAGAGGTTGGGCGACTGGTACGGCTTCGACACACGCTCTGTCGTCGGTGCGGACGGATGCCGCGATTGGGCGCACGTCGCCCACCGGATCAGGGAACTGGGCCTCGACGAGGCGGACCTGCGTGGCGTTCTCGGAGGCAACCTGCTCCGCGTCTTCGGCAAGGTATGGGATCACCCGCCGAGGGCTGCGGTCGACAACCCGGGGTAGGCGGCTTTCCTGCTTCTCCTATCGGGTAGATATGCTATGCTGTTCGTCATGACCGAACGTACGGCTGGTTCGTCCGGCGCTGCGGCCGCCGGAATGCTCGTCGTTCGGCGGTACGTCGACTTCCAGCGCACGCACAGCGCTCTCTGTCTCTAGGCGAGGGTCCGCTCCGGGGCGACGCGCGTCGGAGCGGACACCTGAAACGGCCGACCACCGTCCGCTTTCTATCCCCTGGAGGCCAACCATGACAATGCTGCCCGGCGCTCGACGCCTGCCCGGTCAGCGCGTGCATCAACCCGAGCGCCAACGGCATTTGACGATCACGGTTCGCCTCGGGGATGACGCTGCCGTCCGTGACGAAGAGGACCTGTTGCGAAGGCTGGTCGAGTGGCTGGCAGCGGTCAGCGCCGCCGGCCGGCCGGACCGACTCGGGCACGCCGGTCCCGAGGTCCCGGACGGCCCGGATTCGGTCCGTATCGATTCTGGTGCCCGCACCGTCACCCGAGGTGGCGCACCGGTCGAGCTGTGCCGACGAGAGTACGACCTGTTGCTGTTCTTCGCCGAGCGCCCCGGTCGCGTGTTCACCCGCGCTCAACTCCTGGACGGTGTGTGGAAGCAGCCGTTCACCGGGGTACGTACCGTTGATGTCCACATTCGGCGGCTGCGACACAAGCTCGGTAACCAGCCGCCGCTGATCACCACGGTGCACGGTGTGGGCTACCGGCTCGCGACCGACGCGCCCGTCGTCGTGGTGCGCCCTCCGTACCACGACGCCGATGGTACGGACGTCTCCGTCGCGCCCGGCGGTCCGTTTTCCGGCCGCCTCCGGCGGAGGGCGGCATGACGACGGTCCTGTCTCGCCCGGGGTCCAAACCGTTCGGCTCGGGTGCCGACCTGCTGATCATCGCACGCTGGTACGCCATCCATCGCGGCAGCTGGCCGCAGGTGCGGTTCGACCGACGTCAGCGTTGGTACCAGCGCCTGGCCGCGGGGTCGGAGGCTGAGGTGTGGCTGTTGAGCTGGCTGCCTGGTCAAGGCACCGATCTGCACGACCACGGGGATTCGGCGGGGGCGTTCCTCGTGGTCGCGGGCACGTTGAACGAGCGTACTCCCGGGCGCGGCGGTGGCGGGGCGTGGCGGCTGCGGGCGGGCGGATTCCGTGCCGGTCAAGGTCGAGCGTTCGGCGCCCGCCACATCCACCAGGTCCTCAACGCGGCGGTGGAGCCTGCGGTGAGCCTGCACGTCTACCGTCCCGCGCTGCGGAAAATGACTCGCTACCGGCTCGCCGACGGCCGGATCGTGGTGACCGCCGTGGACCGGGCCGGGGTGCACTGGTGAGACGCCGGGACGACCCGTCGGCCGGCGTCCGCCGGGCAGGATGGGTCAGTGTGAGGCGGCAAGGCTCGGCGGCGCCGGTGATCGGGGACCAGGGGGTGTGGCGGCGCTCGTTGGGCTGTCCGGTGCGACCGTCAGGTGGACCGGTGCGCCGTCGTGCAGGCCCAGGGCGAGAAACTCGTTGCGGGTGAGAGTTACGGTGACGGGCTGACCAGCGGTGGTGGTGACATCGATGCGGATCTCGAAGGCGACGCGGGTGATCCGGCTGACTCGTCCGGGCACTGCCGGCGGCTCCCCGTCGCCACGGTGGATCTGCAGGTCGTGCGGCCGGACGAGGCGGTCGCCGAGCTGGGTGACAGGGCCGAGAAAGCGCATGACGAAGTCGTTGGCCGGGCGGTCGTACAGCTCGTCGGGCGGGCCGATCTGCTCCACCCGTCCGTCGTTGACGACCACGATCTCGTCGGCGACCTCAAGCGCCTCTTCCTGGTCATGGGTGACGAAGATGGTGGTGACATGAACTTCGTCGTGCAGGCGGCGCAGCCAGTCACGGAGTTCCTTGCGGACCTTGGCGTCGAGCGCACCGAAGGGCTCGTCGAGCAACAGCACGGTCGGCTCGACCGCGAGCGCGCGGGCCAGGGCCATGCGTTGACGCTGGCCGCCGGAGAGCTGCGAAGGTAGCCGGTCGGCGAACTGCTCCAGGTGAACGAGAGCGAGTAGATCGTCGACGCGACGACGGATCTCGGTCTTCGGACGCTTGCGGATCTCCAGCCCGAAGGCCACGTTGCGACGCACCGACAGGTGCTTGAACGCCGCGTAGTGCTGGAACACGAAGCCAACATTGCGCTTCTGCGGCGGCAGGCCGGTCGCGTCGGCACCGTCGATCTCGATCCGTCCGGTGTCGGCGCGCTCCAGCCCGGCGATGATGCGCAGGAGGGTGGATTTCCCGCCGCCGGAGGGACCGAGCAGCGCAGTGAGCTGACCCGCCGGGATGCTCACCGACACGTCGTCGAGGGCGACAAACGCACCGAAACGCTTGCCGATGTTGGCGATCTCGATACTCAACGGTCTTCCTTTGGCCTGAGAGCGGACACGACGATGATGCTGGCCACGGCGACGAGCGCGAGGAGGAAGGCGGTGGCGTAAGCACCGCCCTTGTCGAAGTTCAGGTATTTCTCCTCGACGACGAGCGTGGCGGTGCGGGTTTGGCCGAGCACGTTGCCGGAGACGACCTTGACCGCTCCGAATTCACCGAGCGACCTGGCGAGGCTCAACACCACCCCGTAGGTCACGCCCCACTTGATCGATGGCAGGGTGATTCGGCGGAACGTCTGCAGCGCGTTGGCGCCCAGGCTTCGGGCCGCCTGTTCCTGGTCGTCCCCGAGTTCTTCGAGCACCGGCACGACCTCCCGGATGACCAGGGGCAGCGCCACAAAGACGGTGGCCAGCACCATGCCGGGCACCGCGAAGATGACCTGCAGCCCGATCGCCTCGAGCGTCGGCCCGAACCAGCCGTCCCGGCCGCCGTAGACCAGCACCAGAGCAAGACCGACGACAATGGGCGAGACCGACAGCGGTACGTCGAGCAGGGCGTTGAGCAGCCGCTTGCCAGGGAAGTCGTAGCGGACGAGCAGAATGGAGATGCCTACTCCGAACACCGTGTTGATCACAACGGAGACGACCGCGATAACGACGGTGAGGCGCAGCGCGTGCACGACGTCGGGATCGGCGAGGATCGCGTTGAGATCCACGAACCCGTCGTTGAAGGCGTTGCGGCCGACAAGGTACAGCGGCCACGCCACGAGGAGGAACAGGTAGGTCGTGGCCACGAGTCGCAGCAGCCAGCGGCCCGGCTCGCGGCCGCCGGTTCGCGTCCGGGACACGAGGGAGTGTGACGCGAGGGGACGTTCAGCCACGGCGCACCATCCTGCGCTGGACGAGGTCGAGCACGACGATGACGGCGAACGAGATGGCCAGCAGCACGACCGCGACGGCCGCCGCGCTGTCGGGGTTGTCGTTCTCGATGCTGCTGAGAATGCGCACCGACGCCACCTCGGTCCGCATCGGAAGGTTGCCGGAGAGCAGGACCAGCGAGCCGTACTCACTGACCCCACGGGCGAACGACAGCGCGGCGCCGGCCGCGATGGCCGGGGTGAGGCTCGGCAGGATGATCCGCCGGAACGTGGTGAGGCGACTGGCACCCAACGACGCCGCCGCCGCCTCGGCCTCCGGGTCGAGTTCAGCCAGCACCGGCTGCACGGTACGCACGACGAACGGCAGCGTGACGAAAAGGAAAGCGAGAAACACCGCGGCCCGGGTGTTCGCGACGTCGACTCCCAGCGGCCCGCCCGGCCCGTACAACGAGAGGAGCACCAGGCCAGCGACGATCGTCGGCAGCGCGAACGGGACGTCGATGAGGACCTCCAGCACCCGTTTGCCGGCGAACCGGTCCCGCACCAGTACCCAGGCGATCAGCGTGCCCATGACGACGTTGACCAGTGTGACGAACGCGGCGGTGCCGACGGTCAGGCGGATCGCCGCGGCGGTCTGCTCGTTGGCCACCGTCTGCCAGAGCCCGCCCCAGCCGCCCTCGGACGCGGTCACGGCCACGGCGGCCAGCGGGATGAGCACCAGCAGGCTGAACCAGAGCATCGCCACGCCCAGACCCAGGCCGGAGAGCGGGGTCAACGGCAGGCCACCCCGGGCAGGCCGACGATCCACCGCCGGTTCGCCCGGAGCGAGCCCGGTCGACGTCACCGTGCCTTCCCCGATTCGGCGATGATCTTGGTGACGACGCCGTCCGTCTCGTCGAAGAATTTCTCCGACAGGGCTGACCAGCTCCCGAAGTCCTCGTCGACGGTGAGCAGGTTCTGCGGGGTCGGGAAGGGGTCGTTGGGATCGAGCGCGCCCTCGACGCCGCTGGTGTCGACACCGTCGATGATGGGCCGGAACCCTTTGAGCGCGAACTGGCGCTGGCCCTGAGCGCCCAGGACGAAGTCCAGCCACTCCGTTGCCTTCGGGTCCGCGTCCTTGAGCACCGCGCCCGGGTTCTCGATTCGGATGGTGGTTGCCGGCAGTACCCAGTCGAGTTCCTCGCCGTTCTGGCGAGCGAGGATCGTCTCGTTCTCGTAGGCGAGCAGGACGTCCCCGGTGCCGCCGAGGAACGCGGTGGTGGCGTCGCGACCGCTGTTGGGCAGCGCCACCACGTTCGCGAAGAGCTTTGTGAGAAACTCCTCGCTCTGCGTGTCGGTCCCGCCGTTGGCGGCGATGTGCCCCCACGCAGCCAGGGCGTTCCAGCGGGCGGCGCCCGACGAGGCGGGGTTCGGCGTGACGATCCCGACGCCCGGTTCGATCAGGTCATCCCAGCCCTGGATGTTTTTCGGGTTTCCCTTGCGGACCGCCAGCACGACCACCGATGAGGACACGATGCCCCTGGTCGGTCCGTCGTCCCAACTCTCCTCGACCAGCCCGGCGTCGACCAGCCGGGCCACGTCGCTGGCCACCGAGAAGTGGACGTAGTCGGCCGCCAGGCCGGCCACCACGGCTCGGCTCTGGTCGCCTGAGGCGCCGTACGAAGTCTTGAACCCGACGCCCCTACCCGCGTCCGTCTTGTTCCACTCGGCCGCGATCGCCTTGTTCGCTGCCTCGGGCACCGCGAACCCGACGATGTTCAACGTCGTGCTATCGCCCGCCGCCTGCCCATCTCCGCACGCCGACAGCGCCAGGGCGGTGACGAGCGCGACCACGGCGGTGAATCGATATCTGTTCCTCATGGGTTTTCCATCCTCCTTCGCCGCGCGTACGCGCGGTGTGACGGCGCAGGTGACACCTGAGACACCCCGCCGTTCGGCGGCAGGCCGCTGCCCAGCAGGTCGGCGAGGCTGGCGCGGTCGACGATCTCCTCGACGGCCTGATGGACCGACCGCCACACCTCGCTGAGCCCGCCGGCGACGCCTCGGTAGGACGTTGCGGCGGCGGGAAGTCCTCGAACCGTGGTGATCGCCCCAGCGGTGGCCCGCAGCACATCGCCAACCGTGATCTCTTCTGGCGAGCGAGTCAGGCGGTAGCCGCCGTCGGCACCGCGGAGACTGTCTACAAGGTCGGCCCGACGCAGGTCGAGCAGGATGTCCCGCAGGAACGGATGCGGGATGTCCTGGCTCGCCGCCAGCACGGCACTCTTCGCCAGCTCCGGGTGCCACGACGCCAGCACGAGCATCGCCCGCATCGCGTAGTCGGTTCGCGCCGAGACGTACAGGACTCCACCCCGCTCTCCGATGTCTCCTACTTGTTATATAGGATTAGTCGACTAGGGCGATCCCGTCAAGACCCGACCGGACGTGAGCATGCTGGTTGGCGCGACACGGGCGAAGCTACAAGATCAACCCCGGAACGACGGATGGGTGATATCGTCCGCTCAGCTGATGTGGCCGACGCCGCCGAACAGGTAGACCTCCGGCTCGCCGGACTCCGGGTCGGGGCGCCAGCGCGAGCACGTGACGACGCCGGGCTCCAGCAGATCCAGTCCGTCGAAGAAGCGTTCGAGCTCGATCTTCGTCCTGGCACGGATCGGCGTGCCGCCGCGTTCGGTGGTCTCCCGCATCACGCGCAGCATCGGCTCGCCGTGGATCTCCGCCGTGGAGTGGGTGAGCACCAGGTAGCTACCGGTGGGCATCGCCTGTACCAATTGCGCGACGCAGCGGTACGCCACGTCGTCGTCCATGAGGTGGTTGACGACGCCGAGGAGCATGAGCCCGATCGGCTGCGCGAAGTCGAGCGTCCGCCGTGCGGACGCGAGGATCGTGTCCGGTTGCCGCAGATCGGCTTCGACGTAGTCGCATCTGCCTTCTCGCGTGCTGGTCAGCAGCGCACGCGCATGCGCCATGACGAGCGGGTCGTTGTCGATGTAGACCACCCGGCAGCGCGGGTCGAGGGACTGCGCGACCTCGTGGGTGTTGTCCGCCGAGGGCAGCCCGGTGCCGACGTCGAGGAACTGACGGATGCCGGCATCCTCGACGAGGAACCTGACCACGCGCTTGAGAAACGCGCGCTCGGACTTGGCTCCGATGGGAATATCCGGGATGTGTGCGATCACCTCATCGCCGACGGCCCGGTCGACCGCGAAGTTGTCCTTGCCGCCGAGCCAGTAGTTCCAGATCCGCGCCGAGTGCGGCACAGCGGTGTCCAGCTTGGAGTCTGAGGGGAACTCCCGGTCCTCGGTCATGGAGACATTCTCCCGCATCGAACAGGCGGTGACGCTGGTGGGGGCAGCGGTTCGACGGCGCTGGGCGGTCCTGTCCGCGCTGGCTCGGTGTCTGCCCCGTCCGGTTCGCGTCCACCGGATCGTGATCCCGGCGACCCCGCTGGTCTGGCACCGCCGACTGGCCCAGGGCCGCTCCGGCTCGATACCGTCCGGCTGCCTCGGCTGTACGTGCTGGTCGTGGGACCGCAGGGTGTCGAGCCTCGTCGATTCCGGTCGCAGCCCTTGGTGCTGAGATCGGAACACCGGGTTCGGCTCCACGCCCGCTCAGTCGGGTGCATCAGATGATCGGCGTTGAGCGGTGCGCGAAGACGATATTTGCATTTCTGGCAAACTGGGATCGTGAGCCAGCAGCGATACGAGACCGTCGACATCCCTGCCGTGCTGAACGGGACCGGTGAGCGCATTCGCGCCCTGCGGCGGGCCAGGGCGTTGACGCTGGCCCAGGTGGCGGCTCAGACCGGGATCACGTTGAGCACGCTCTCCCGCGTCGAGAGCGGCGTGAGACGGCCGAGCCTGGACATCATGCTGCACCTGGCGGCGTTCTATCGAGTGACTCTCAACGAGCTGGTGGGCGCCCCCGTCACCGGCGACCCCCGGATTCATCCCACTCCCAGGACCCGCAGCGGCATGATTTGGATTCCGCTTTCTCGTCACGCGGGTGGCATACAGGCGTTCAAGTTGCTCCTGCCGCCGGGCGTGCCTTCCGGAGAGCCCGAGCAGCGCAGTCACGAAGGTTATGACTGGCTGTACGTCCTCGACGGCCGGCTACGCCTACTGCTGGGCGAACACGACCTCGTCCTCACCCCCGGCGAGGCCGCTGAGTTCGACACCCGTATCCCGCACACCTTCGTCAACGCCGGTTCTACGACCACGGAACTCCTGACCCTTCTCGGGCCGCAGGGGCAGCGTGCCCACATGCGTGCGCGACCCACCCGCCACAGCCCAGAGTGACTCCGTGTCCGTCCGACCTCGCGCGGGGAAGCAAAGCGCGCTTCGACGTTCGCAACATCCTCACACCCGCCAGGTGATGACGGCCGTCACCTGCTCGTTCTCGGCGATGATCGCGCCGTCGCCGTCGCCGTCGCCAGCGACGGCGACGGCGGCCCGGCTGATGATGCGGCGGAGTTCGCCCTCTCGCTGCCGTGTCCGCCCTCGTGGAACGGCCTCGAACGGGCCGGCGTACCGGGCGGTCGCCTCGTCGAGGGTGTAGCGCGTGGTCGTGTGGTGCTCGACGTAGGCGACCGTCGGCAGGTGTCCTCGCAGCCACAAATAGTTGATCAGGGCGAGGGGGTAGGCGGTGTCGTTGCGCGCGTCGTACCGGTCGCCGACGCCGAGTTCGCGTTCGATGTGCTGGGCGATGGTATCGCGCATGCGGATCGTTCGGTTGACGACGCACCAGGACCGGGACGCCGCGGTCATCCGGTCGATGCCCTCGCGGCTTCGGACGACCGGGACCATCGAGGCGAACACGACGTCGAAGGCTGCCCGCCAGCCGAGTGCGTCCAGGTCGGCCGTGCTCCAGTCGAGGCGGGTGTAGTCAAGTGCGGCCGGTCCGGTGGCGGTGTCGGCGTTGGCTCGGGCGTGTGCCAGCATCCGGCCGGAGATGTCGGTGAGCTGCACTCGGGCGGCGTGCCGTGCGATCCGGAGCGCGTATCTGCCCGCACCGGCGCCCACGTCGAGGACGTCGGCGTTGGTGAGGATGCCCCGCTCCGCCAGGTGGGCGACCACAGCGTCGGCCAGCACGCCGTCGTCGTGACGCTGCCCCTGGTCGTAGTCGTCGGCTCTGGCATCCCAGAACTCCTGCCGATCCGCCTCCTCGTGGGCGTCGACGGCGAGTAGCGCCGCGTAGTCTTCGACGGTCGGGTTCTTGGTCATCGAGGTCCTCCCAAGGATCAGTGAGTGTCGCGTTCGCGTTGACGGCCGAGGGGCACGACCTGTGGGGTGCCGGCCACCGGGTCGGGGACGACGAGGCAGCGCAGCCCGAACACGTCCTGAACGAGCTCAGCGGTGACGATCCGCTCGGGTGGACCCTCCGCCACGATCTGGCCGTCTTTCATCGCGATCAGATGGGTGCCGTAGCGGGCGGCGTGGTTGAGGTCGTGCAGCACCGCGACCAGGGTGCGCCCGGCCAGGTGCAGGTCGGTGAGGAGTTCCAGCAGCTCGATCTGGTGGGTGATGTCGAGGAAGGTGGTCGGTTCGTCCAGCAGCAGGATGTCGGTCTGCTGCGCGAGGGCCATCGCGACCCACACGCGCTGGCGCTGTCCGCCGGAGAGCTCGTCGACGAGCCGGTGGGACAGGCTGGTGACTCCGGTGGCGGCCATCGCGTCCAGCACGGCTCGCTCGTCGGCCCCGGTCCACTGGCGGATCAGGCGTTGGTGAGGATAGCGGCCCCGCGTCACGAGATCGACCACGGTGATTCCGTCCGGTGCGATCGAGGTCTGCGGCAGCAGCCCGAGCCGCCGCGCGACCTCTCTCGCGCGGTACGACGAGATGTCGGCCCCATCCAGGATGACCCGGCCGGCGGTGGGCTTCAGCAGTCGGGAGAGTCCGCGCAGCAGTGTCGACTTGCCACACGCGTTCGGCCCGACGATCACGGTGAACGAGGCGTCCGGAACGGCGACCGTCAGATCCCGAGAGATGACCAGTCCGTCGTATCCGATCGTCGCCGCCTCCACCCGCAGGCGGGCGCGGGCGTTCTCGCGCGGGTCGGGGTCAGCCACGCCGGCGTACCTCCCGAGCGATCAGCCAGACCAGGTAGCTGCCGCCCCCGACGGCGGTCACGACCCCGACCGGCAGCGCCGTCGGCATCAGGTTCTGTGCGACGTGGTCCGCGGCCGCGAGCAGGAAGCCGCCGACGCAGGCGGCCGGACCGGGCGCCACCCCTTGGCCGCGGGTCAGCCGGCGGGCGATCTGCGGGGCCGACAGGGCGATGAAGGCGATGGGTCCGGCTGCCGCGGTCACGGTCGCGGTCAGCGCGACTCCGATCACGACCACGGCTGCGCGGACGGGTTCGGTCCGGACGCCGCTGGCCCGGGCGGCGTCATCGCCGAGCTCGAGCTGACGTAGCCCCGGAGCGAGGACGGCGAGGCCGCACCCGAGCAGAAGGACGACGCCGCTGCCGATGGCCGTCTGCTCCCAGCCGGTACCGCTGAGCGATCCGGTGACCCAGGCCGCGGCGCTCATCGCCACGTCGAGATCGGCGGTGAGCATGAGCCAGGTGTTGAACGAGGCCGACACGGCGGACAGGGCAATGCCCACGACGATGAGCCGGAAGTTTTGGACGCCGTCGCGCCGGGCCAGCAGATACACCAGGGCGGCAGTGGCGATGCCTCCGACCAGGGCACCGGCGGCGACCTGGAGGTACGAGCCGCCGATCAGGACGATCACGACCAGCGCCCCGGTGTAGGAACCGTGGGCGAAGCCGATGATGTCCGGGCTGGCCAGCGGGTTTCGCGTCAGCGATTGGAACACCGCCCCGGATGCCCCCAGCGCGGCACCGAAGACGACCGCGGCAAGCGCCCGGGGCAGTCGCCACTCGATGACGACCGTGCGAGCGAACTCGGCATCCGGATCGCCGGTCAGGGCGGCCCGCAATTGGGCGATGGTGAGGGTGTAGTCGCCGCAGGTCAGTGCCCAGACCGTGACCACGGCCGTCGCCGCTACGACAAGGAGGCAGACCAACCCGGTGCGGAGACGCCACCGCATCGCGAATGTGCCACGGCGCAGCAACAGCGTGCGATACCCGAACCGTACGCGTTGCGACAACGGCGCAGGGCCGGCCGGATCGGTGGTCGTCACAGCCCGCTGACCTTCCTGCGACGCACGAGGATGATCAGCACCGGGGCGCCCACGAACGCGGTGACGATGCCGACCGGGAACTCGCCCGGCCGGATCACGACTCGACCGAGAATGTCCGCTCCCAGCACGAGCGATGGCCCGAGCGCGACCGAGTAGGCCAGAATCCACCGTTGGTCGGGTCCGACGATCCAGCGGGCGACATGCGGCACCATCAGCCCGACGAACCCGATCGGGCCGGCCACCGCGGTCGCTCCACCGGCCAGCAGGGTCACGGCGACGATCACGATGCCTCGGGTCCAGCCCACGTTGGCGCCCAACGACCTCGCCAGATCGTCACCCAACGCGATCGCGTTCAACGCGGCCGCCGCCACTGTCGCCAGCAGCACTCCGCCGACCAGGACCGGCAACACCGGGACCAGGACATCCCAGCCGCGGCCTACGACGCTTCCAGCGTTCCAGTTGCGCATCTGGTCAAAGGCCTGCGGATTCATCAGCACCATCGCGGTGACGATCCCGGACAACACCGCGCCCAGCGCGACGCCGGACAGGGTCAGATGCACCGGATCCGCCCCACCTCGCCCCGCTGATCCGATCACGTACACCGCGACGGTCGCCGCCAGCGCCCCAGCCAGCGCGAACCAGAGGTACCCGCCGATGGAGCTCACCCCGAAGACCGACACACCGATCGCGACGAACAGCGACGCGCCCGCGTTGACCCCCAGGATGCCGGGGTCGGCCAGCGGATTGCGGGTCAGCGCCTGGATCAGCGCCCCGGCGACGCCGAGGGCGGTCCCGACAGCGAAGCCGACGACGGTCCGCGGAATCCGCATGGTCCAGATCACATAGGCGTCACCTCCGCCCGTCGGCTCACCCAGGGAGCCGACCACCTCGAACAGCGGGATGTTCCTGGGACCCACGGCCACGCTCACCAGCAGCAGGAGCGCCAGGACGGCCAACGTGACCACCAGGCCCGCGAGTCGACGCCCGTTCGGCGACGCCGCCGTCGCGGCCTCCTCGCGGGGCCGCCGCACCGTCGCCATTACGGCGGGCTACCGGCCACTTCCGTTGAGCCGGGATGCCGCCAACTGCGGGACCACCCGCTCCAGCAGCCACGCCAGGCTCGCCGGGCCTGGGGTGGAACCGGAGGCGTTGGCCAGCTGCCGGTCGATGAACACCACGGTGCCGTTCTTCGACGCCGGCAACTCCGCGAAGCGCGGGTCGGCTTCCAGACCGGACCGGGCATCGGGGTCCGCGAACACCCCGATCAGCAGAACATCGGCCTGGAGCTGATCAAGATTCTCCAACGACAGGGACTCGTGTGTCGTACCGGTGGGTGTTCCCTGATTCTCCGCCGGCACCAGACCCAGGTCGTCCGGGAACGTGGCGCCACCGAACCGGAACATCCCCTCCAGCACGACGCCGAAGTTGTACGTCTTCCCCTGCAGACCCGACAACCGATCACGGGCCGTCGAGAGCTGGCCCTCGATGTCGCTGACGACCTGCGACGCCTCGTCCGGATGCCCGGTCAGCGCCCCCAGCGCTGTCAGATGGTCCTTCCAGCCGGTCACTGCGTCCTTGTCGACGCCGACATAGGCCGGTGCGATCTGCGAGAGTTGGCCGTACAGCTGCTCATCGATGCCCCAGATGTCCCCGAGGATCAGGTCCGGGTCATGCTCGGCGATCGCCTCGGGCCATGCCTTCTGCTCGGCAGTGATCATCTTCGGATCGAATTCCGCGGTGGTCAGCCCCTCGAACCACGGATAGGAGGCCAGCAACGCCGCCTCGTCCGGCGCGCCGTCGACGGCGAACGCCACAGGCTCCACCCCGATCGCGGCGAGCATGTCCACGTAGTTGGACTGGCGACCGAGAGCAACGATCCGCTCGGGCCTCTCCTTCAGGGTGATCTCCCCGTACGCGGTGTCGATGGTCACCGGGTAGGTGCCCGCACCGGGCCCTTTGCCCTTCGTGTCCTGCGTCTCACCAGGGCCGGAGCTACCCGAACACCCGGCAAGGAGGAGCGTCGCGCTCAACAGGGCACCCGACAGCGCGATGCCACGCCTGGGTCGAGCGGAGATGGTCATGCAAGTGGCCTTTCCGGACGCGTCTTGTCAGGGACGAAGCCCACGGGGTCGGTCAGGGTGTGGGACACGTGCGGTCCCGCGGAACCCAGCCGTGGCGCGCCGGTGAGCATGACTCATCGCGAACGAAAATCGTTACCAAATTTGCGCATCTGGCAAAACGTGGCGTGAGCAGGTCCATGACCGCCGTGCCGTACACGTCCCGGCGTTGTCAGGGCTGCTCCCACCCTCTCCGGCGTCGGTCACCGGCCGCCGACGGTGGCGAGGAGGCGGTCGAGTTGGTGGGGTGCGGCGGGCCGGACCAGGGGCATGGTGACACCGGCCGCCCGGTAGGCACGGATCCGGTCCCGGACGTCGTCGGCCGTGCCGGTCGCCGTGAGCGAGGTGACGTACCGCTCCGGCAGGGCGGCGCGCAGCGCCTGCTCCCCGCCGGTGGCGTAAGCGGCGGCGAAACGCGGCAGGTCGGCCCGGTCGATGATGGGCTCGCCGACCGAGAGCTTGGCCCGCGCGGTGGCGGGGTACCTGAACTTGGTCGCGACCTCCCACCGGATCGCCTCGACGGCGGCATGCGGGTCGTCCTCGATCGAGGTGTTGATCAACTGGGCGACGGCGAGCTCCGCCGGGTCGCGGCCGGCCTGCTCGCAGGCGCGCCGCAGCAGGTTGACCGCGTTGGCCGAGTATTCGGGCGAGGTGCCGGCGTCCAGCAGCACCCCGTCGCCGATCGACGCCGCGTTGATCAGACCCTTCCGGCTGGCCGCCGCGATCCAGATCGGGACCCGGCCCCGGAGCGGCCGGAAGCTCAGCGCCGCCCGGTCCAGCTCGACGACCTGGCCCCGGTAGGTGACCTCCTCGCCGGTGAGCAGGGCCCGGATCGACTCCACGTACTCCCGCAGGGTGGCGATCGGGTCGGTGAGCGGCCGGCCGTTGCGGGCCGCGTGCTTGGTGGTGTACGCGCCGGCGACCAGGACCAGCCGGCCGCCGGTCAGCTCGTCGATCGTGGCGGCGGTCTGCGCCATGACCAGCGGGCTGCGCAGCCGTACGACCTGGGTGGTGCCCAGCGTGATCCGCTCGGTGGCCAGTCCGAACGCGGTGAGCGCGGAGGCGGAATCCCGGTTGGTGAACAGCGTCTCGGAGAAGAAGGCGGCGTCCAGGCCGGCCCGCTCGGCTGCGGCGGCGGAGTCGGCCATCTCCCGCACGGTCACGGTCGGGTCGTAGCCCAGGGCCAGCCCGACGGGCTCGGGCACGGTCGGCGGCGGAGGTGTCATCAGTGCTCCTCGGGACGGTCGGACGGGGGGTCGGCGAGGTCGGCGAGGTCGGCGAGGTCGAGGACGATCTTGCCGAACAGGCCACCGCGTTCCAGCCGGTCGAGCGCCTCGGCGACTCCGGCGGCGGGATACCGGGCGGCGATGACCGGCCGCAGGTCGGCGGGCGGTGCCCAGGGACGGTGGCGGCGCAGGTCGGCCAGGAGGTCGAGCTTTTCCTGGTACGGGAGGCTGCGGATCGAACCGCCGCGCAGGACGAGCCGGCGGCGGATGACGTCGCGCAGGTTGAGCGGGATCTCGGCGCCGCCGAGCAGCCCGACGCTGAGCCAACGCCCGCCGGTGCGCAGCGCGGCCAGGGTCAGCTCGGCGACCGATGCGCCGACGAGGTCGAGCACGATGTCGAAGCCGTCGGGTGCCCGCCGCCGGAGTAACTCGGCCGAGCCCGGGGCGGTGGAGACGACGACCGGGTCGGCGCCGAGTTCGCGTACCCGTTCGGCCAGCTCAGGCGTACGCACGGTGGCACCCACCGGGGCACCGAGCGACCGGGCCAGCCGGACCGCCGCGGTCCCCACCCCGGAGTTCGCCGCATGCACCAGAACCCGGTCTCCGGCCCGCAGCCCGGCGCTGAGGCGCAGGTTCCACCAGCAGGTGGCGAGCGCCTCCGGCAGCGCGGCGGCCTCCGCCGGCGTCCACCCCTGCGGTACGGGCAACAGCATGCCCTCCCGGACCAGCACGTGGCTGGCGTACCCGCCGCTGCCGAGCAGGGCGCAGACCGGGTCGCCGACCCGCCAACCGGCGACATCGGTGACGTCGGGGCCGACGGCGGCGATCCGGCCGGCGCACTCCAGGCCCGGCACCGCGGACTCGCCGGCCGGCGGCCGGTAGTCGGCGTCCCGTTGCAGCAGGTCGGCCCGGTTGAGCCCGGCGGCCTGGACCTCGACGAGCACCTCGCCGGCGGCCGGGACCGGCAGCGGGGCCGAGGTCCAGACCGGGGTCGGTGGCCCGGGCGGGGTGTCGACGAAAAGTATGTGGCGCATCAGGCCGTCCCGGGAGAATCGACCGGGCCGGGCCGCCGGCTGGTGAGCGGGCGGAACGGGTCGGGCGAGACGGTCCGGCCGTGCCGGACCAGCGGCACACCGTCCCGAAACACGTGGCGTACCCGCAGGTCGGCGTCGAGCACGGCGACGTCGGCGGGCGCGCCGGTGCGCAGCGTGCCGACCACCAGCCGCAGCGCGGCGGCCGGGTTGGTGGTGACCAGGGCGAGGGCCGCGGGCAGCTCCAGCACCCCGGCGGCGGTCAACGCGCCCACCGTGGGAAGCAGCTCGACCCGGTACGCGAACGGTTCGGCGCTGCCATCGGGCCGGACCCGCGGCACCGACGCGTTGCCGTCACTGCTCAACGTGATCCGGCCGGCCGACACCCCGGCGGCGAGCAGTGCCCGGACCGCGTCGACCGGGGCCACCGCGCCGGGAATCCGGTCCGGGTTGATCAGCGGGTTGACGTCGACCCAGCAGCCCAGGCGGCCCAACCCGGCGGCGAGATCGAGGGTGCCGCCGGTGTGGTTGGCGTGGGTCACCTGCAGGCGGGCCGGGTCGGCACCGGAGCGCTCCAGCGCCCGCGGCAGCAGGTCCGGGTCGCCTGACGCGGTACCCAGGTGTACGTGCAGCAGGCAGGCCTTGCCGGTGGCGCCGGCCGCCCATTCGAGTTCGCGCAGCAGCCGGACCAGTTCGGTCTGGTCGGGGCAGGTGGCCCGGTGCTCGTACAGGGCGATCTTGATCCCGACCAGGTGCGGCAGCAGGTGCAGATCGCGCTGGACCGATCCGGTGACCGTCGGCGGCGGCCAGTGGAACCCGCCGGCCATCGCCCAGGTCCGCGGGCCGGTCGCGGTCAGCGCGTAGGCCTGGGCGAGCATCGCTTCCGGGCTCTTGGTGACCGGGTCGACGCCGGGCATGCCCACGCAGGTGGTGGTGCCGGCCTCGACGACCGGGTCGGCCGGCAGCTGCGGGATGCGGGAGTGGTAGCCGGCGCCGCCGCCCCCGCCCAGGATGTGCAGGTGTCCGTCGACGACCCCGGGCACCACCAGCAAGTCGGCGCAGTCCACGACGTCCGACGGCACCGGGTCCAGGCCGCTGGCCGAACCGCTGGCCGAACCGCCGGTAGGGCCGGAGACCGGCCCTACCGCCAGGATGTCCCGGCCGGCGATGACCAGATCGCCGGTGCCCAGCGGGGCGGGAGCCAGGATGGTCCCGCCCCGCAGCAGGGTGAGTGCCACGGTCAACCCACGGGCTCGTCGTTGACGGTCACCTCCGGCCGGAGGATGTCGGCCAGTCCCCACCGCTCGCCGATCTCGGCGTAGGTGCCGTCCGCCATCAGCTCCTTGAGCGCGGCGGCGACCGCGTCGCGCAGGTCGTTCTGGTCCTTGGCGACGCCGATCCCGACCGGGATCTCGGTGATCGGGCTGCCGATCAGGGCGTACTTGCCCGGTTCCTGCTCGTTGGTGACGTACCGGATCGACTCGGCGCCCCGGATGCTGACGTCGGCACGGCCCTGTTCGAGCTGGAGCAGGGCGTCCGCCGTACCGTTGGTGGTCAGCTCCTCGACCGCCGGCCGGCCGGCCGGCACGCAGACCTGCTCGCTGAACTCGGTGAGCGCCGTACGGTAGCCGGTGTCACCGCTGTCCACGGCGACCTTGTTGCCGCAGACGTCGGCCTCGGTGGCGAACTGTCCTGCCTTGTCCGCCAGAGCAAACAACTGCGGGCCGGTGGTGTAGTAGTCGACGAAGTCGACCGTTTCCCGCCGTGATTCCAGGTCCTGCATGGCCGAGACGATCAGATCGATCCGGCCGGTCGCCAAGGACGGGATGTACTGCTCGTACTCCTCGGTCACGAATGTCACCTCGACGCCGAGTTTCTCGCCGATCGCGCGGGCCAGGTCGACATCGAATCCCTGGCGCTGTTCGCGGTCCTCGGTCCCCTCCGGCAGGTACGACATGGGGGGATAGACCGGGCTGTTGCCGACGTTGAGGGTGCCGGAATCACGGATCGACTCGGGCAACATGGCGTTCAGCGGGTTATCGGAGGCTGGGGCTTCGGTCGATTCCTCGTCGGCACCGCCGCAGCCGGCCAGCAGTGCGACGGCTACCGCCGCGCTCAGCCACATGGTTTTTTTCTGCACAGCGTCTCCTCCGGTTTCGGCGGGTGAGCGTGACCGCCCGTACCGCCTGCGGTCGCCGGTATCCGCGGCGAATCTGGCCCCAGTTTTCAAGCACCTGTTCCGGCCCGGAAGTGGACCTCGTGTCCAGTCACCGCCGCGCGGACTGTACTTCACGGCGAAGAAACATTCGCGTAACGTTCCCCGTTTGCCGAAGAGGATGTGATGGCCCGGTGAGCGTGACGATTTCGCAGGTCCTTGCCCTGCCGGACCTCAATCTACGGGTCCTCGCCGGGGAACCGGGACTGGGCAACGAGGTGCGCTGGGTGCACGTCAGCGAGACCGTCGACCCCACCCCGTGGTTGCGGGGCGGGGAACTGCTGCTGACCACCGGACTCAAGATCGATGCAGCCGAACACTTCGGGCCGTACGTGCACAGACTCGCCGCGGCGGGCCTGGCCGGCCTCGGCTTCGGCATCGGCCTGGACCACCCCGACGTACCCGAGCCGCTGCTGCGGGCGGCGGGCGAGTGCGGACTACCGGTGCTGGAGGTACCGGTCGACACCCCGTACATGGCGATCTCGGAGGGCGTGTCGCACCTGCTCGCCGCCGAGCGGTACGACACCATCGCCCGCGCCTTCGACGCGCAGCAGGCGCTGACCGCGGCGGCGGCCGAGTCCGGACGGGGCGGCATCGTCACCGCGATCGCCCGGGCCCTGGACGGCTGGGCGGTGCTCACCGACGTGGCCGGGACCGTCGTGCGGGCCGCACCCCCGCAGGCCGCCGACCGGCTCCCGGCCCTCCTGCCCGACCTGGTCCGCACCCGGGAACGGGGCATGCGCTCCAGCAGTTCGGTGGTCGGCCCGCACGAGTCCGTCGTGATCCACACCCTGGGCGCCCGGGGCCGGATGCGCGGCTTCCTGCTCGCCGGGGTGCCCGGCCGGGCCAGCGACTACAGCCGGATGGTGCTGGCCGGCGCGGTGGCTCTGCTCTCGCTGGAGATGGAACGCTCGCAGGCCACCATCCGGCAGGTCCGCCGGCTGCGCGCGGACACCCTCGCCCAGATCCTGCGCGGTGCGGTCTCCGATCCGGTGGCCCGGCAGCACGTCACCGCCTGGGATCTCGACCCGGCAGCGGTACGGATCGCCGTCTATCTCTGCGCCGCCGGTCAGGGCGGGGTGCTGGCCGACCGGGTCAACGAGCTGATGTCCGAGGCCAACCTGCCGGGTGCGGTGGTCGGTCAGGAGATGGGCCGGCGGGATCGGGCCACCGTACTCACCGACGGCTCGCCCCGGGCCGCCGAGCAGTTGGCCCGGCTCGCGTCGGTACGCCCGGCAGCGGTGCTCGGGCTCGGCGACGTCGTCGCCACCGAAGGGATCGAGCAGTCCGCCCGGACCGCCACCCGGGCCGCCGAGGTGGGGGAGGCGGAGCGGCGCGCGGTCACCCACTTCGACGACCTGGAAGCCCTGCACCTGCTGTTCCGGGCGCAGTCGCCGCAGGCCCTCGCCGGGTTCGTCGGCCGGGTCCTCGGCCCGCTGCGCGACCAGGACGGCAACCGCAACGGCGCGCTGCTGGCCAGCCTCCGGGCGTTCCTCGCCCACAACGGCCACTGGAACGAGACCGCCGCCGAACTGGGCATCCACCGGCACACCCTGCGGGCCCGGATCGAGCGGATCGCGCAGATCACCGGCCGGGACCTCAATTCGTCGTACGGCCGGATGGAGCTCTGGCTGGCGCTGCTCGCCGACAGCACCGCGGAGGTCGACGACGGTAGCGAGGACCGGGACAGGAAGTAGCGCGGCCCGCCCGGGAACTCGACGTCCTGTCGGGTACCGGTGCGCCGGTGGCGCCAACCAGACTCGGCACAGGCAAACGAGGGGAGAGCCGATGACCAGCACCGCACGCGGGGCACCCGCGGTCGTGGCCGGCCCGCCGGGGCCCGGGCGGATCGCCGATCTGCCCCGTGTCCCGCTGCGGCACCACGGCCGGTGGATCTCCGCGGTGGTCCTGATCGTCCTGCTCTTCCTGCTCGGCCGGGCGTTCGCCCAGGGCGACATCGAGTGGCCGGTCGTCGGCCGCTACCTGACCGCTCCGGCGATCCTGCACGGGCTGGTCAACACCGTCGTGATCACACTCTGTTCGATGGTGCTGGCGGTCGTCCTCGGGGTCGTCGCCGCGGTGATGCGGATGTCGGCCAACCCGGTGGCGCGTACCGTCGCCTTCGGCTACGTGTGGCTCTTCCGGGGCGTACCGGTGCTGTTGCAGTTGCTGATCTGGTACAACCTGGCCCTGGTCTTCCCCACGGTCGGGTTCGGCCCGTTCCAGGCCCGCATGATCGACGTGATGACGCCGTTCATGGCGACCCTGCTCGGCCTCGGCATCAACATGGGCGCCTACACCGCCGAGCTGGTCCGGGCCGGCATCCTCTCGGTCGACCGCGGCCAGATCGAGGCCGCCCAGGCGCTCAGCCTCACCTCCGGCCAGATCCGCCGCCGGATCGTCCTGCCGCAGGCGATGCGGGTGATCCTGCCGCCGCTGGGCAACGAGTTCATCAGCACGCTGAAGATGTCCTCCCTGGCCGCGGTGATCACCTACGGCGAGCTGCTGGAGAGCGCCGAGTTCATCTACTACGCCAACAACCGGGTGATCGAGCTGCTGATCGTCGCGGCGATCTGGTACCTGGCGGTGGTCTCCGTGCTCAGCGTCGTCCAGCACTTCGTCGAACGTCGCTTCGGCCGGGGCTTCCGGCACTCGTCGCGCCGGCCGGCCCGTGGCATCGGCCGCCGTCTGAAGGGAGCACCGGCGCAGTGAACCAGCCGACCAGGCCGAACCGGCCCGCTGCGCCGAACCAGCCGGTCACGCCAGACCGGCCCGCTGCGCCGAACCAGCCGGGTGACGGAGTGCCGGCCGGTACGCCGGTTGTCCGTGCCATCGACGTACACAAGTCTTTCGGGGACATCCACGTGCTGCGCGGAATCTCCCTGCGGGTCGACCCGGGCGAGGTGCTCTGCGTGATGGGCCCGTCCGGCTCCGGCAAGAGCACCTTCCTGCGCTGCATCAACCAGCTCGAACGGATCGACGGCGGTGAGCTGTGGGTCCGCGACGAGCTGGTCGGCTACCGGCTGCGCGACGGCCGGCTGCACGAGCTGCGGGAGAGGGAGATGGCCCGTCAGCGCCGCGGCATCGGCATGGTCTTCCAGCGGTTCAACCTCTTCCCGCACATGACCGCCCTGGGCAACGTGCTGGAGGGGCCGCTGCGGGCGCTACGGCAGAACCGGGCCGACGCGGTCACGGCCGCCCGGGGGCTACTCGACAGGGTCGGCCTGACCGACAAGTACGACGCCTACCCGGCCGAGCTCAGCGGTGGTCAGCAGCAGCGGGTCGCCATCGCCCGGGCGCTGGCCATGCGCCCGTACCTGATGCTCTTCGACGAACCGACCTCGGCGCTGGACCCGGAGCTGGTCGGCGAGGTCCTCGACGTGATGCGGACCCTCGCCGACGACGGCATGACCATGGTCGTCGTCACGCACGAGGTGGGGTTCGCCCGGGAGGTCGGCGACACCCTCGCCTTCATGGACGAGGGGATCGTGGTCGAGTCCGGCCCGCCCCGCGACGTCCTGGACGCCCCGGAACATGCCCGGACCCGGGAGTTCCTCTCCCGGGTCCTCGGCTGAGGCCGGCTCTCACCACCATCGGATCACAGCGAGGAACCAGGCATGCCACATCGTCAGCCACCCCGGACGTTCGACCTGTGGGGGGCACCCTTCGACGGGGGGTCCACCCTGGGCTGGCCCGGCTCACGATATGCGCCGGGCCGGATCCGCGACGCCCTGCGCTGGGTGACCCAGCGCATCGAGGACGGCGCGATCTACTCGCTGGAGACCGGGTCGATCCACGAGGTCGGCACCGACCTGCTGCGCGACCGCGGAGACATCGACGTGGTCGGGCACGACATCGACGCCACCATCGACGCCTGCTCCACCGCGGTCGCCGGATCGCTGCGCGACGGGCGCGTCCCGATCGTCATGGGCGGCGACGACTCGCTGCTCTTCCCCTGCGCCCGGGGCGTGCACGAGGTGCTGACCGGTCGGATCGGTGTGATCCACTTCGACGCGCACCTGGACCTGCTCGACCACAACCGGTTCCAGGGGCGGGTCAGCCAGTCCAGCGGGATGCGGCGCAGCCTGGAACTCGACCGGGTCGACCCGGACGACTGCATCCAGGTGGCGGTCCGGCACTTCAACTTCCCCTCCTCCGCCGAGTTCAAGCGCAAGACCGGCCTGACCCACCTCACCGCCCGCGAGTTCCAGGCCCTCGGCCCGGCCGGCGCCGTCGAGCAGATCCTGGACCGGGTTTCCGGCGCCGACCATCTCTTTCTCTCCTTCGACATCGACGCGATCGACCCCGCCTTCGCGCCCGGGGCCGGCGCCCACGAACCGGGGGGCCTCACCTCCGGCGAGGCCCTCGAAGCGGTCCGGCTGCTCGCCCCGCACTGCGACGCCCTCGCGGTGACCGAGGTGAACCCGCTGACCGACGACGCCACCGCCACCACCGCGACTCTCGCCGCGTACCTGCTGTTCCACTTCGCCGTCTTCGGCTCGGGCGGGGCCCGACGATGACCGGCGACCACCAGGGGTTCCGGGCCGCCGGGGTACGCCTTACCGAGGAGCAGTTGCCGCACCTGCGCAGCCACCGCACCGAACTGCTCGGCGACTCGCTGCCGGCGATCCACGCCTTCGACAAGGCGCACGCGGTGATGCTCACCGAACAGGGTCTGCTCGACCCGGCCGCCGGACGGGCCATCCTCGGCGCGCTGCGCGGCATGGAGGAGCACGGCGTCGCGCAGGCCCGGATCGAGGCGGGCGGCGGCATGCACTCCGGCGAGCAGTACCTGATCGCCACCCTCGGCCCCGACCTCGGCGGCCGGCTGCACCTCGGTCGCAGCTCCGGCGACCTGATCGAGGTGGCCCGGCGGATGACGATCCGGTGGCACCTGCACGCCATGCTGCCCGCCCTGGCCGAGCTGCGGGCCGTACTGCTGGGCCTGGCCGACGTGCACGCGGAGACCGTCATGCCGGGCTACACCCACGGCCAGCACGCCCAGCCGACGACGTTCGGGCACTGGGCGACCATGTTCGAGCAGGCCTTCGCCCGGGACACCGAGCGGCTGCTCGGATTCCACCGCCGGCTCAACCGGTCACCGGCCGGCGCCGCCATCTTTACCGGCAGTGACCTGCCGCTGGACCGGCACCGGGTGGCCGGCCTGCTCGGCTTCGACGACCCGCTGCCGCACACCATGGACGCGATCCTCAGCCACGACCTGGAGATGGAGGCGGCGGCGCTGCTGGCCACCATCGGTGCCACCCTGGCCCGGCTCGCCGACGACCTCTACCTGTGGTCGACATCGGAGTTCGGGTACGTCGAACTGCCGGACCGGTTCTGCGGGACCAGCAGCATCATGCCGCAGAAGAAGAATCCCGATGCCCTGGAGGACGTCAAGTCGGTGGCCACCCAGGCGCTCGCCGCGCTGGTCGGCGTGGTCACCGCCGAGCGCGGCCCGACCGGGTTCCCGATCCTCGAACGCCGCTACTCCCAGCAGGCGATCTGGTCGATGTGCGCGGCGATCACCGCCAAGCTGGCCGACGCCGGGCAGATCCTCACCGACCTGCGGGTGGACCGGGACCGGATGGCGGCGCAGGCCGGGGCGCACTGGGCGCAGGTCACCGACGTCGCCTCGGCCCTGGTCCGGCACACCGGGCTGGACTGGCGGCACGCCCACCAGGTCGTCGGCGTCTTCGTACGGCTCGGGGTAGAGCGTGGCCTGACCCCGCCGGCCGCGCCGCTGGCCCTGCTCGACGAGGCCGCCGCCGGTCTGCTCGGCCGGCCCAGCGGCCTGACCGGCGAGCAGTTCGCCGACGCCATGGACCCGCGGGCCTTCGTGCGACGCCGCACGCTGCACGGTGGTCCGGCTGCCGAGGCGGTACGCCGGGAGAGCGCCGGGTTCGCCGAACGGCTGGCCGCCGACCGTCGCCTGATCTCGGAGCTGCGGCACCGGGTAGCCGGCGCCGAGGACGACCTGGAGACCGCACTGGACACGATCATCGGAGCCGTACCTGCCGAGAGCGGGCCGGACGCGGCCGGGCCGACCGGGGCTGGGCCGACCGGGGCCGGGCCGCGATGATCGACACCGCGACCACCCGTACCGCGCCGGTCCGCACCGCCACCCGCCGCGAGTATCTGATGTGCCCGCCAGACCACTTCGACGTGGTCTACGCGATCAACCCGTGGATGGATCCGGCCATGCCGGTGGACCGGGGCCGGGCCACCCGGCAGTGGGCCGAGCTACGCGACGCGTACCGTGGGCTGGGGCATGTGGTGCACCTGGCCGAGCCGGTTCCCGGCCTGGTCGACATGGTCTTCGCCGCGAACTGCGCGCTTGTCGTCGACTCGCTGGTCTATGGTGCCCGGTTTCGCCATCCGGAACGCGCACCGGAGGCGGTGGCGTACCGGTCGTGGTTCGCCGCCGCCGGCCTGACCGGAAACCGGGACGCCGAGTACGTCAACGAGGGCGAAGGGGACTTCGCGGTCCTCCGGGACTTCGTGCTGGCCGGCACCGGTTTCCGCACCGAGCCCGAGGCGCACGGCGAGGCACAGGAGTTCCTCGGCCGGCCGGTGGTTTCGCTGCACCTTACCGATCCGCGCTTCTACCATCTCGATACCGCGCTGTTCGTCCTCGACGAGGAGAACCTCGCCTACTATCCGCCGGCCTTCTCTCCCGGCAGCCGGGCAGTGCTGGCGCGGCTGTTTCCCGAGGCGCTGATCGCCACCCGGGCCGACGCCCTCGCGCTCGGCCTGAACTCCGTCTCCGACGGGGCCAACGTGGTGGTCGCGGCGGCGGCCACCGAGCTGATCGCTCAGCTTGCGGCCAACGGTTACCGCCCGATCCCGGTGGACCTCTGCGAACTGGCTCGCGCCGGTGGCGGCGCCAAGTGCTGCACTTTGGAAATCCGCCGCTGAGCCTCGATCCACCGACGGGGCGGGTCTTGACCACGGCGATGCCTCGGCGGCGAAGATGTGGTCGAGGGCGGGGGTATTTCTCGTCGCGGTCGCGGATGAGGAACCAGCAGGTACAGGCGCCGCATGTCAAGGGGCGATCGAGCGGCTGTGGCTGCTGGCTCGGGTAGCGTCAGGCAGGGATCGGACCTCCGGCGATCGCGTCTCGGCAGAGCATGCATTCGGGGTCGGCGCAGCGTGTGATGTTCGGGTCGGCGATGATGGCGGCTGTCGCGTCGGCGAGGACGTGCTGGGCGGGGTACGCACGCCAGCGCGAGCTGCCCACCATCGTGGATCTGGCGAGAGGGTTCAGGACTGGTTCCAGTTGCGGGAATCCTTCGGAACAGGAGCCGACCTCGACCATGCGGACCTCACCGTGTTCGTCGCGCGCCCATCTGCGGAACAGGCGCCGGCCTGACTGCTGTTCGGCCAGGTGCAATGCTGTCATGCGGTTGAGATTCACGCCGATGAGGAGGATCGTCCCGTCGCGGTCGGCCAACTCACGGATGGGTCCGTATACGTCGCCCGGGGTTTGCGCACCGATGAGTTCGGCTGCCTGCGGGCCGACGGCGGCGAAGGAGTTGAGCGGATGCCTGCCGCGTACGGTGTCCACGCGTTCGATGAGCGTTGCGGGAAGCAGGCCTAGCGCGGGGTTGATCAGTCCGCAGTCGACGCTGTAGGGAGGGCTTTCCGGCGGGGCATTCACCGCGGGTATGGCGCTGTAGTCGATGCCGTTGCGCCTTGGTCGTATATCGGCGGGGGCGGGTAATCCGAACTGGGATTCGGTGAAGGCGGGCACCATCACGGTGCATCCGCGCGTGAGCAGTGCGTCCAGCACAGTGTCGACACCACCATCGATCACGGCCTCGAAGGACCGCAGTGATGCGTGCAGCATGATCGGATGATTCGTGAGGTGTAGGTCGTCGATGGCGGCAGTGAGGTGGTCGGCGGGGATCATGGGCACTTCATGTGTTCATGCGAGGTGGACGGCGTCGACGATTCGGCCCTGCAAAAGCTCGTTAAAAGCATGTTGGGTCGTTTCTGTGTCGGGGTGATCGTGGCCCAGGACTCGGCTACGCCCTTGCAAGACGTACCGGTAGAGGGATTCGGCCTCGGCTCGGCGGCCCTGACGGGCGATCGTCCAGGCAAGTTCGTGCCGGGTGAGCAGGACGTGGGGATGATCGGTTTCGAGCACTCGGCGTAGGTCGAGGAGGCGACGGTACATGGCTTCGGCCTCTGCCCACCTGCCCTGCTTTGCCGTGATCCAGGCGAGCGCGTGCTGAGTCTGCAGGGTTTGCGGGTGATTCTCGCCGAGGACGCGTTGCCGATCGCGCAGGACGTCGCGGAAGGCGTGGAGGGCCTCGCTGAGGCGGTCCTGCCGGACGATCGCGTAGCTCAGTTCGTGACGTGTCGTCAGTGTTCCCTCCGCGTCGGGCCCCTGGTGGATCAGCCTGTCGCGCAGAGCGTCGCGGTAGCGCCGCTCGGCCTCTGCCCACCTGCCCAGGCAGGTGGCGATCCAGGCAAACTCGTGTCGACTGTCGAGGGTGTCGGGATGGGAGGGGCCGAGCACACGTATCCGGATGCGGAGAACGTCGTGGTAGATGGCCTCCGCTTGGGCGAAATCCCCCCCGTCGGCGACTATCCAGGCGAGCTGATGCCGGGTGTGCAGCATCGCGGGATGTTCCTCGCCCAACGCCGCACAGCGCGCCATAGCGGCCCGGCACATGGCACCGGCGGTCCTCGACGCGCCGCTGCGGCTGAGAGCTCTGGCCATATCGGCCGTGGCGTTGGCGAGCAGAGCGAGGTGGTGTCGGTCCCCATGGTCGGCGGTAGTGTCGAGCAACGCCAGCAGGTGCTGGGCGAGCAGCCGGTATTCGGGCCAGTGGTCAGGCAGATCGGAGCGGAGTCGACCCAGCTCACCGACCAGGTGAGCGACCGCCTTTCGCCAAAACTCTGGTTCCTCCAGGTCGGCGCGAGTGGTATCGGTGAGGGTGGGGTGAAGCGTGATCGCTTGACGAGTCTGCTGGATCAGGCCCACGCCTCGCAGCCCGGCCAGCGCTTCCTCCAAGCCTGCCATGGACAGGATGCGCGTCGGGATCGACGTCGGGGAGTAGTAGCTAGCCAGTCGCAGCACCTTCCGTGCCTGAGGAACGCCGTTGATGGCCAGCCCATCCAGAGAGATCTTCGTGGCGCGGGCAACGATCGTTCCCGTCGCGCCGTCGAGGGCACGCGCGTACTCGGTGAAGTTGTGCCGTTGGGCAATCTCGGAATTTAGGTATGTTCCGGCCAAATGCAGTGCGAGCGGGAGCCCACCGAGACGCCTGGCCAGAGCAAGCGCTTCGGCCTCGGTACCCGCCTCCGGTGCAAGATCCCGCAGCACTTGGGCGGCATCGGCCACGTTCAGGTCGTCGACCGGGAAGATCCGGGCCGCTTCCCACATGCGTGGGTCGGTCTGCCTGCTGGTCACCACAACCAGACCGCGGCGTGACGCGCGTGCCCAGCCTAGGCCGTTCTGCACCCCTGCCGATGAGCCCGCTGCCGCAAGCGTCCAGGGATCATCCGCGTTGTCTAGAACCAGCAGCCAACCCCTTGGTGCGTCCTCAAGGAGACGCCACAGCCGGTCCGGCGCGTCTGCGGCCCCCTTGACGATCGATTGCACGTCGCTAGGCGACCCGCAAACGCTTCTCGCCACCTCGGCCAAGTCCATGAAAAACTCTGTCGGGTCGGCGGCGGAAACCCACCACACCTGCCGGTCCCAGCTCCGCACCTGTTCGGCGAGAGTGGCGGCAAGTGCGGATTTGCCCGCGCCGCCCTTTCCGACGAGCACGGCGGGCCCATCCTCGGGTCGACGCGCCAGGGTCGTCAGGTTCTTCAGCAGATCGCGGCGCCCGCGCAGCCGCACGTACCGACCCCGCAGCACGGTGGGAGCGAGATCCCATCCCGTCTCCTCCACGATGTCGACCTCCCGGTCGATCCAATCCCTCAGGCTGTCCAGGCCGCGTTGCAGTTCGAAGGGCGGGAACGCTCCGGTTCCGGCGGCGTGGGCGCACCGGTAGATCTCGGCGAACGTGAGCGGAATCCGCTCCTCCTGGTCGCTCACGGAGCAGTCTCCCCTTCTTCCTTGTCGTCGATGAACGACACCAGGTGGCCGATAGTGGCCCTGAGCTGCTTGCGCGCCTCCAGCAGATGCCCGCGGACAGTGCTCTGCGCGATCCCGAGGTACTCGCCAACGCGAGCGTGAGTCCACGACTCCCCCCACACAAGCCAGGCGACTGTCTGCCGTGCCGGAGGCATCTGTTCGATCACCCTCCAACAACTGGCGAGGGCGATCCCGAACTCGACGCGATCGCCCGTGTCGTCTGACCGGAAGCGAGAGTGTGGTACATCGGCGGTCAACTCGAGCATGTTCTGCTTCCTCCAGAGGTCGATCGCCTTGTTGCTGAGCACTCGTCGCAGCCACCTCCTGCGCTCGTCGGGACCGTACGAGCCGATTTTCGGCCAAGCGCGGACAACCTCGTGGAAGGTCGTCTGCACCAGATCCCGCGACTCGGAACCGCAGCCCTTCGATTGGGCGTACTTGTACAGGTCATCGGACTCCTGCCGGAAGAAATCCTCCACCTGATCGAGTTGCCGCTTGGTGAGCTTGGGCCGAGGTTCGGAAGGATCCACTTCATATCCTTGACTGCCGTTGGCACTGCTCCATGTCAGCTGCCCAGACCAGCAGAAGGACCAGCCTCCGCGAGGTGTCCTGGCTAATCATGACCACCTCCGCGGGGGCGGCACGGGCCACGCCGACGAGGGTGCGTCGCGCGTGCCACTCAGCGAGCACATTCGTCGCGCACCAGACCGCCAGCAAGCCCATAGCCAGCGCCGTCGACTGCCAGGCCATGGCACCCGCAGCCAGGGCGGTCAGCGCCGCCCACGTGTCGTGCTTGGGGAGAATCAGCAGTATCACACTGTACTGTCGTGTGACCGGCACCCCGCGTTTGGGCCAAGGCGTAAATTGGAGCGTTGGTCGGCGGTGTTGGGGGTTCAATCGGTTACTTGGTCGGCCGTCGCGTGCGCTCATCGAGGGGTTGTACGCCTGTCTGCCCGACGCCACGGAGCCAGTGTCGGAGTGGACGTTCCTCGGTGGACATGTCGGCGCTGATCCTGGCGCGGTGGCTGGACCCCTGATGCCGCTGCGGATCGGGCCTGGCTCGCGTCCCTTGTGCACCCGCTACCGCGAACCGTGCTGAACCACCTGCGGCTGCTGGTCCGCCCGGAGACCGTGCTGCGCTGGCACCGCGACCTGATCGCCCACCGGCATGCCAGGAGTTCCCGGCCCCACCAGGTCGGGCGGCCACGAACGACCCGGTCGATCCGCCGGCCGGTCCTGCGCCTGGCCTCGGAGAACAGCACCTGGGGATACCGCCGTATCCACGGCGAACTACTCGTGCTGGGCGTCAAGGTCGCCGCCTCCACCGTCCGGGAATCCTGAAAGAGGCCGGTATCGGTCCGGCACCTCAGCGCGCCAGCAGCACATGGGCGATGGAGCACCACGCCCTCGTCGGGTTCCTTGGTCAGTTGCCAACTGCGGACGTCGGTCCTGTTGCCTCCCCGGTGGTCCTCGTCGCCGGGGATGGGCCGGCTGACGATGCCGGAAGCGGCGATCAGGACAAACCGGGCAGTTCGCTGATACTGATCTGGTATGCGGACAGGTACCGATCCGGTATCATCGACGGCATGAGTACACAGATCGCCGTCCGTCTGCCGGACGACCTCGTCGAGTTCGTCGACGAGCTGGTCCGCCACGGCGACGCACCCAGCAGGGCCGCCGTCGTGGCCCGAGCGCTACGTCGCGAGCGACGCCAGACCGCCGCCGCCCGCGACGCCGCGATCCTCGCCGGCGTCGAACCCGACGCAGACCTGAACTCGCTCGCCGAGCACACCGCCGCTCTCCCGACTGACGACCTGGACTGATGCGACCGATCCACCTCGCCCACCTCGACAAGACCCGCCCCGTGCTCGTTCTGACCCGCGAAGCGGTACGCCCCTACCTTGCCCGGCTCACCGTCGCGCCCATCGCCAGCACCATTCGCGGCCTGTCCACCGAAGTCCCCGTCGGCCTGGTCAACGGGCTCGACCACGACAGCGTGGTCAGCTGCGACAACGTCGTCACCATCCCCAAGAGCGCCCTGGGCCGGCACCTCGGCTACCTGCTGCCCCATCAGGAACCCGCCCTGGCCGAGGCCATCCTCGCCGCCTACGACCTCGACCTGCCCGAATAGGAAGGACTCCCTCCCTCCCTCCCTCCGCCCGGCCGTTCGCCGTTGGCGTCAACGGCGAGGGAGGTTCCTGTTGTGGCCGGGCACGATGGTGCGTGACACGGACAGCCGTCGGCCGGCGCTGAGCACCGTCCCGTCTGGGCGGACGATCGCCGTGTGGGCGCGGCTTCTCGTCAGCCATTGGTGCAGCTCGCTGCCCAGTCGGGCAGCGACGAGCACCATTCCGTGTCGTTCGATGTCTGCTCGTTGGGTGGCGGGCGGCTCGGTGGTGGTGACGATTGCGAACCGGCCGGCGGCAATGTCGTCGAGGCGGCGGTCGCCGTCGATGAGGGCGTTCGGGCACAGTCGGCCCGCGAGGGTGCGGCGCAGGCGTGGCCGTATCACCAGATCGGACCGGTGCAGCGGAGGTGTCTGGCTGTTCGAGGCGAGGTCGTTGAGACCGGGTACGAGGTGCAGGCGCGGCGCCACCGCGCGGCGGATGATGTCACCCACTCTGCCGCCGGCCGTCATCGCGGTGCCGATGATCTTCGCCAGCTTGATCATGGCTCGCGCGTGGTGCCTGCGTTCGACCACGTAGGTGTCGAGGACGGTCTCGGGCAGGGTTCCGTCGAGCACGCCGGCGAGTTTCCAGGCCAGGTTCATCGCGTCGCGTAGCCCCGCACCCATGCCCTGGCCGATGAACGGTGGGGTGAGGTGGGCGGCGTCGCCGAGCAGGAACACCCGCCGGTCGCGCCACCGGTCGGCGACCTGCGCGCGGAAGGTGTACTCGGCGGCGCGGACGACCTCCAGTTCCGCTAGAGGGATGTTCCCTGTCCATGGCGCGATCAACGGGTGCAGCCGGGTCAGGTCGTGGAAGTCATCGGCGGTCTCGCCGGGCGCCAGTCGGAATTCCCAGCGGTAGCGGGTCTTCCCGACGCGCATGTACGTGCCGGCGCGGGTCGGGTCGGAGAGCTGGTGCACGCCTTCCCACTGGCCGAGGTCGGCCTCGGTGACGACGTCGACGACGAGCCAGCGTTGCGTGAACCCGAGGTCCTGCATGGTGACGCCGATCGCGGCCCGGGTCAGGCTGTTGGCGCCGTCGCAGCCCAGGACGTACGCCGCGTGGACGACGTCGTGCTCGCCGGTGGCCGTGTCGGCGACGTCGAGCCGTACGCCGTCGGCGTTCTGGGCCAGCGCGGTGACCTCGGTGTTGCCGCGCAGGGTGATGCCGTACCGCTTGAGGTTCCGGCGGAGGATCGTCTCCAACTCCGGCTGGTCGAACATGCTTCCCTGCGGGTAGCCGTGCCGGCCCGGCCCGATGTCGCGCGGGAACTCGGCCAGCACCCGCATCCTGCGGTCGATGAGTCGAAGGCCCCGGTGTGGCCGGGAGATGGCGGCGAACTCGTCGCGGAGTCCGAGGCGGGCAAGGATGCGGTAGACCTCGTCGTCGAGGGCGACGGCGCGGGGCAGGGGGTAGACCGACTCCCACCGTTCGAGGATCAGGCACTCGACGCCGTACTGGGCGAGCAGCGTCGCGGCGGCGAGCCCGGTGGGGCCGGCGCCGACGATCGCCACCGGAACCGCGTTCATCGAGCGGCCACCACCTGAAGAACGAGATAGGCAGCGACGAGAAGCCCGCAGACGAGGGCGGGAGCGTACTTGCGCGGGCCGTCCCCCTTGCGTAGGTGTACGACGAGGGCTCCGCCGAGCAGGAGCAGCAGCCCGGCACCGGCGAGGATGCCGATCAGCGGCTGGACCAGGCCGATGAGCAGCCCGATCACGGCGGCGATCTCGAGCACACCGATGCGGCGGTAGGCGGCGACGGAGAAGCCGGCGTGCGCGGCCAGCCCCCGCATCGGTCGCAGGGCCAGGATCTTGGCCGTGCCCAGGGCGGAGAAGATCAGCGCGAGCAGCACCGCGAGGATGGCCGCAGCGAGCGTCATGACACAACCACCAATCGCCATTCGATGGCATACCGGCCCAGAACCGCCTTGACGGCGTTCTCTCGGGCAGAGGGATGAACTTTCACAGTGGCCACGATCGAGCTGCCCTCGATCGCGGCGTCGATGTCCTGCACTCCGGGGATCTGGTCGAGCGCGGCACGGAGTTCCTCGCGGGCAGCGTCCCTGCGCAGGGCAAGCTTGTAGAGCTTGCCCACGGCGGTGACCGGCAGCTCGTCGAGAATGGTCACGGCCTTGGGCGCGGCGGTGCGGTCGGGCACCCGGTCACCTGCCCAGTCCCGCAGGTCGTCCCCCGTGACGGTGGCGCCGGGCGCGAGGGTGACGTAGGCGACCGGCACCTCGCCGGCGTGCACGTCCGGGCGCCCGACCGCGCTGGCCGTCGCGACCTGCGGGTGGGCGAGCAGGGTGTCCTCGATGATCGCTGGGTCGATGTTGTGGCCCCCGCGGATGATGAGGTCCTTGGCCCGGCCGGCGAGGTAGACGAAGCCACCCTCGTCAATGCGGGCAAGGTCGCCGGTGTCCAGCCAGCCGTCGACCAGCTTGCCCAGCCCATCCAGGACGGGGCCGTTGTCGTCCCGGCCGACGACGTAGCCGGGGAAGACGGTCGGGCCGCTGACGGCCAGCACCCCCGTCTCGCCAACTGGCCGGTCTTCCCACGTGCCGTCCGCGGCGACGACCCGCACCCGCTGGTACGGCAGGCGCTGCCCGACCGAGCCCGGCGGCGACGCGTCGGGGAAGCTGCGGGCGCTCGCGCAGGTCGCCTCGGTCAGCCCGTAGCCCTCGACCAGGGCTGTTCCGGTGCGGGACTGAAAGGCGCTCCGGACCGCGGCGGGTAGCGGCGAGGCTCCCACCAGCGGAAACCGCAGGCTGCTGAGGTCGGCATCGACGGGGACCTGCGCCAACGCACCGTACACCGTGGGCACCGCGCTCATGGCGGCGAGCCGATAGTGCTCGACGATCTTCCAGAACACGCCGAACAGTGCCGGGTCGCGGTAGCCGAGCGGTCCGGCCCACACCACGGTCTGCCCCTTGAACAGGGGCGCCAGCAGGGTGACGACGAGGGCGTTCACGTGGAACAGGGGAAGGGCCGCGAAGACCATGGACTCCTCGTCGAACAGGGAGCTGGCGGCCAGCATCCACGCGTCGGCGACCTCGTTGCTGTGCGTGTGCGCGGCCAGCTTCGGAGCACCGGTGGTGCCGCCGGTGTGGAACATCGCGGCCAGGTCGGAGGACCGGGGCAGGTCACCGTCGAAGGTGGCCGGGTCCGTGGCTGCGGCAAGCTCGCCGAGGTAGCCGATGCGTACGCCGTCGACGGCCGGCAGCGGTTGGGGCGCGTCCGCCGGTGCCGTGGGCCGCAGCGCGAGGATCGCGTCGAGCAGACCGTCGCGGGCGAGCGCCCGCGCGGTGTCCCAGGTGTCCGGCGCGAGCTTGGGCCCGGCCGTGACCAGCACACGGGCACCGGATCGCCGGAGGAGTTCGGCGAGGTGCTGCCGCGACAGCCCGCCGTGCAGCGGCGCCGCGATCCCGGCGAGCTGCGCGGCCAGCGTCGCGGCGATCAGCTCGGCGCAGTTCGGCGACATCAGGGCGACCGCGTCATTTCGTCGCACGCCCAGGTCGTGAAGCAGGTTCGCGTACCGGTGAACGTCGGCCAGGAGTTCGGCGAAGGTGCGGCGCAGTGGTTCCCGCCAGCGGGTGGCGTCCGGCAGGACACTGATGGCCGTACGGTCCGGCCAGGTCGTCGCCGCTCGCGCGAGCAGCGCGTACGTCGATTCGGGCAGGCCCCGCTCCTCGAGCGGAACGGCCTCGATCGCGGCCAGGTCGTCGGGTGTTGCGTAGTCCGGCCACAGCAGGGAGCCGGTCATCGGGCGTGCCTCACGACGGTGCGCTGCCGGCCCAGGTCGATCGCGCCGTCGTCGGTGGCGATGGTGGCCTCGACGACGTCGCCGTCGGCGAGGTACTTCGGGTTGCGGGCCTGGCCCTTGAAGAACATCTTCCACTTCACCGCGGGCGGCAGCAGCGAGGCGATGATCTCGACCGGCTTCGGCGGCGCGCTCAGCGCCGTCCCGGCGGGCGTGCCGGTCAGCAGCAGGTCACCGGGGTCGACGCGCTGGAAGCGGGTCAGCGCCCGCAGCGCCTGGACCGGCCGGTAGATCATGTCGGCGGCGGTCATGTCCTGCCGGAGGTCACCGTTGACCCACAGCTTCAACCGCAGGTCGGTGAACCGCTTGAGCTCGTCGGCGTCGAGCAGCACCAGCACCGGGCCGACCGGGGTGAAGGTCGGGTACGACTTGGCCTCGTAGAACTGCGTCTTGGGCAACTGGACGTCACGTGCGGAGACGTCGTTGGTGACCACCAGGCCAGCGACGTACTCGGCGAGGTTGTCGTCGGTGACCGTCGTGCCGACCGGCATCTCGCGACCGAAGACCAGCCCGATCTCGACTTCGTAGTCCAGCAGTGTCACGTGGGCGGGGCGGACCACCTCGGCGAACGGTCCGCTGATCGAGCCCGAGGTCTTGCGGAAGAACGTCAACGGGACGGTAGCCGGGTTCCCGTTCGTGTCCGTCACGTGGGAGGCGAAATTCGTCATCTGGGCGACGACGCGGCAGGGCGCTGTCACCGGGGAGACCAGCGCGAGATCGTCAACCGCGATGGTGTCGCTGCTCGTCGCGGCCGCGACGATCGCCGGCCGGTCGGCCAGCAGTTCGCCGGTCGTGGTAGCGCTGGTGTTGACCTTGGAGGCGCCGGCGGGGGTGAGCACCCACCAGGCGTCGGCGGTACGCAGGACGGAGGTGGTCATGAGTTGAACGCTTTCATCAGGCCGCGGAGGCGGTGGAGGTCGAATTCGTTGTCCTCGCGCAGTGCACTGGCGATTGCACGCAGCTCGCGAAGTGCTTCCCGGCTGGATCCCATGCCGAGGAAGTCCTTGGTGGCGGGCGGACCCCACTGGGCGAGCCCGGAGGCGCTCATCGACGCCCAGCCGGGCTCGAGCGTGCAGTCGAACAGGTCGCCGTCGCTGAAGTGCTCGACCAGGAAGCCGTCCGGGTCGCGCCAGTAGTCGAAGATCTGGCTGCCCTGGATGTGCCGGCCGATCCCCCAGGACCGCCGGTAGCCCCGGTCGAGCAGGTACTCCCCACCGGCGGCCAGCGAGTCGAGGTCCGGGACCTGGTAGGCCGAGTGCACGTACCGATTGGCCGGCCCGAGGGCCATCGCGAGGGTGTGATGATCGGTGGGCGTGCTGCCACGGTCGCAGCGGATGAAGCTCATGGTCGGGCCGCGTTCGCGCTGCCCCTTGTAGTACAGGAAATCGCTGACGATCAGGCCCAGATGCTCGAGATACCAGTTGAGCGTCTCCAGGTAACGGGTCGTCTGCAGCACGACGTGACCGAGCCGCTGTACCTTAGCCGGCTCCCGCAGCGGCCGTTGGGTGACGTTCACCCGAGCCGTGTCGTGCCCGACGTTGAGGGTCAGCGGCGCCTGCGTGGGCAGCGCGGCGAGCTCGTGGGTCTCCGCGACCACGCGTACCCGCGTCCCGTTCGGTTCGACCAGGTCCACCGTCACCCCGCCCAGGCTCTCCGGCAGGGAACTCATCGTCCTCCCGGTCGCCTCGGCGAGGCGCAGCACGTCCCGCCCGTCGGCGGCGCGGAACGCGGGACCGACGAACCGCGACCGCGGGCCCCGACGGATGAGCACGCAGGGGGAGCCGGCGGCGGTGCCGCGCAGGTGCACCTCGTCGGGGGTACGCAGTGCCGTGGTGAAGCCGAAGGCCCGGGCGAACGCCTCAGCCCGCTCAAGATCAGGCTTCTGGAACTCCAGCCAGGCCAGGTCGTGCACTTTCACGATCGGGTTCCGGGCGCGGCCCGGGTGCTCGTCCGGCAGCGCGCCCTGCTCGCTGTGCAGACCAGTGTGCGGGTCGTGGTGCTCGATCATGTACCGCTCCCCTCCAAATTGACGAAATCGTCACTTACGAGAGCAGCGTCAGTCAAGGGCGGATGACGATTTCGTCATGACTGAGTTCCACCTGGGTTAAGGTGAGCGCAGAACGACCGGGAGAGGTGAGCACGCAGGCATGACGCAGCAGACCAGGCACGCACCCAACCGCCTGGAACGGCGGAAGGCGCACACCCGGTCGGCGCTCGTACGCGCCGCCCAGACCTTCATCGCAGCAGGCAGGCCGAACGTGCCGATCCTTGAGATCACCCAGGCGGCCGACGTGGGGATGGGGTCGTTCTACAACCACTTCGACAGCCGCGAGCAGCTCTTCCAGGCCGCGGTGGAGGACGCCCTCGATCGCTACGGTGCCCTGCTCGACGAGCTGACCGTCGGCCTGGACGACCCGGCCCACGTGTTCGCGCAGAGCTTCCGGCTGACCGGCCGCCTCCACCGCCGGCAGCCCGAACTCAGCAAGGTCCTGCTCAGCAACGGCCTAGCCCTGGCCGGCTCGGACAAGGGCCTCGCACCTCGAGCCCGCCGCGACATCGAAGACGGTGTGCGTGCCGGGCGGTTCAGCGTACGCGACCCGGAATTGGCGATGGTGACCGTGGCCGGCACCGCGCTGTGCCTCGGGCAACTGCTGCACGAGCAGCCAGAGCGCGACGACGCCATGGCCACCGATCACGTCACCGAGGATGTGCTGCGCATGCTCGGTCTGCCACCCGAACAGGCGCACGAGATCTGCGAGCGCCCGTTGCCCCACCTCGACAGCGATCGCCCGTAGACCCGGCGGCCGTCCGCCCGATGATCTAGCCCGCCGAGTAGCCCGGGGGAGTCTCACCCCCGGGCCCCCACAGAGTGAAGTAGGCCGCTGGCGAGGTGCCCGTGGCTCGGGTCCTTTTCCGTCGGCCCCTTCCCGAACCGGACAGGCGAGCTTTCCCCGCATCCGGCTCTCCAGTGGTCGTCATGTCCGGGGGAGGTCGTAGCCCGTCCGGCGTGGATGTCCTGGTGACATGCTTGGCAGACCACCAGGGTCTTTCGTTTCCGCATGGCCATCAGGCGTATCCACGACGGCCGTTCCGGCCGTCCGGGCTTGTTGAGGTCAGCCAGTTTCCGGATGTGGTGAACTTGCAACCCCACCCGTGCTTCGCAGAGCTCGCATCGTCCGGCCAGGAGCCGATGGATCAACTCGTTGCCCCGGACGGTGGCCATGGACGGCTTCAGATCGGCGATGACGGCGGTGCGCTGCCGTTTGAGGGGGATCCCGCCGAAGCGGGGACTGTACAAATAACGGCTGATCGACCGATCAAGGGAGAGACGCCAGATGACGACCGAGACCACCGCGGGACAGCCGGCCGCCGGGCCGGTGGGTGCGGTCACGGATGAACAATTGATCGCGATGCTGGTCGATCGGGCTCGTGGTGACGGGCTGCAACTGACCGGTGAGGGTAGGCTGCTGCAGCAGCTCACGAAGCGGGTCCTGGAGTCGGCGCTGGACGGTGAGATCACCGACCACGTCGGCTACGACAAGCACGACCCAGCTGGTCGAAACGATCGATCCCGCAGCGCTGACACGCCTGAACGTCCACCGACACGACCGACTCGGCGGGCTTTTATATGAGTACGAGCATGCCGCCTGACCAGCGCGGATGAGGTTTCGGCACCCGCAGTCTGGTCGAGTCCGTCGGTGAGGTCACAATCACTGACACACCGGGCGCGATATCGTGATAGCATCAGCCTGGAGTTGGAGGTGTCGCATGCCTAACATCCTCGTCCGTGACCTCAGCCAAGAGGCCGTCGACCGTATCGACGCCGCAGCCGCCAACCTCGGGCTGTCCCGCAACGAGTACCTGCGCCGCAAGTTCGAGGAGAACATCAGCCCTGCCGGCGAACGGACGGTGACAGCCGAGGACTGGCAACGGTCCGCAGAGGCATTCGCGGATCTCGCCGACCCCACGGTGATGGACAACGCATGGCGGTGACGAGCTGGCTGATAGACAAGTCCGCGTACATCCGTCTTCAACTCGGCGAAGTGGCGAACCGCGACGAGTGGAACGCACGCATCAGCCGAGGGCTGGCTCGGCTCTCGAGCATCACCCGGCTCGAACTCGGCTACTCGGCGCGTTCCGGAGAAGTCGGCCGCCGGCAGTTCGCCGCGCCGCCGCTGTCCTTGATGCCGGTCGAGCACCTGACACCCGCCATCGAGGACCGGGCACTGGAGGTGCAGATGCTGCTCGCCGATCGCGGCCAGCACCGCGCTCCGTCCATCCCTGACCTGCTGATCGCGGCGACTGCCGAGAAGGCGGGACTGACCGTCCTCGCCGTCGACAAGGACTTCGACCTCATCGCCGCGATCACCGGCCAGCCAGTCGAAACCCTGATTGGCTAGAGACAGGGCAGGTACGTGACGCCGAACCGTGTTCGGGTTGTGGAGGCCGGCGCCCCTGACCTTGTGGATGCCGAAAACCTCATCCCTCCTGGTCACGGCTTGTTGATCAGCAAGCCTTGGAGTGGCCGGTCCCGGCGGGGGTTCGGGCGGCTGAATCGCGACAGTGGTCGACGTCGAGAGCTGCGCGACGATGGGGTGTGCTGTTTCGACTGGCGTACCTCGGCGTGACCAACGCCCTCGCTCTGCTGCGGCTGCTGCTGATGAGCGACCGCGACAAGGACGCCGAGATCCTGGCCCTGCGGCACCAGATCATGGTGCTCGAACGGCAACTGCACGGCGACCGGGTCCGGTTCACCCCGGCGGATCGGGCGTGGCTGGCGGCCCTGCTGCACCCGCTGCCGCGAACCGTGCGCAACCGTCTGCGGCTGCTGGTCCGCCCGGAGACCGTGTTGCGCTGGCACCGGGACCTGATCGCCCGGCGGCACGCCCGCCGTTCCCGGCCCCACCAGGCCGGGCGGCCACGAACCGTCCGGTCGATCCGCCGGTTGGTCCTGCGCCTGGCCTCGGAGAACAGCACCTGGGGATATCGCCGTGTCCACGGCGAACTGCTCGTGCTGGGCGTCAAGGTCGCCGCGTCCACCGTCTGGGAGATCCTGAAAGCCGCCGGCGTCGATCCGGCACCTCGGCGCACCAGCAGCACCTGGGCGGCGTTCCTACGCTCCCAGGCCCACGCCGTCATCGCCGCCGACTTCTTCGAGACGACCACCCTGACCGGCACCCGTCTCTACGTCCTGGCCGTCATCGAGCACGCCACCCGCCGGATCCGAGTCCTCGGCGTGACAGCGCACCCGACCGCGGGCTGGGTGACCCAGACCGCACGTAACCTGGTGATGGACCTGGAAGGCGCTGGCTGCCAGGTGAGATACATGATCCGGGACAGGGACGGCAAGTACCCGGTCCTGTTCGACACCGTGCTCGCCGACGCCGGTATTGACATGGTCCTCAGCGGAGTCCGGGTACCCCGGATGAACGCGGTGATGGAACGCTGGGTCCGGACCTGCCGGCGTGAACTCCTCGACCGGACCCTGATCCTCAACCAGCGGCACCTGCTACACGCGCTCCGCGAGTACGAGGTCTTCTACAACGAGCATCGCCCTCATCAGGGCATCGCCAACGCCCGACCACTCGCATCGCTACCAGAAGCGATCAGCGACCCGGACCGTCTCGCCCGCCTGAACATCCACCGACGTGACCGCCTCGGCGGCATCCTCCACGAGTACGAACATGCCGCCTGACCTGCCCGGATGACATTTTCGGCAGGTACAGGGGTCCGACTGCCGTTTCGGCAGGTCAGACCCCTGTTGATCTTGCGCGCCCGAAGGGACTCGAACCCCTAACCTTCTGATCCGTAGTCCGAAGTGGATGATTAAAGATGTCCTACCTCGACTCTACCCCTGTGGTGGTCCGTCGGCAACCGGCTCAGTCCGGCCCGGTCTTGGTATGTCCGCCTAGGTCCCGGCCATGCGGGGCCTCGCCATCGACATCTGCGAACGAAGTCGGCGGCTCGTGGAAGCCGCGAACTCCGGCTGGGTCCCGGGGTGTCCGTGCCTGTCCCCCGACGTTCGAGCACCCATGGAGCACCACGCTCGCCGCTGCCGGTGGCCGGGTGCATGGTCCGACGGCTGGGACCGTACCCACCCTGCCGCCACGCCGAGGAGGCCGCGCGGCCGACGTGCCTGACCTGCCCGGATGACATTTCCGGCAGGTACAGCGTTATCACTGGTTCCTCACGTACACCGTCTGGTCTCGCTCGCCGGACCCGACCGGTCTGGTAGTGCCCAGCCGTCCCGGCTTTGTCAGTGCTGCTTCCCATCCGACTCGGCGTCTCCCGAGCCGGACTGCACTCAGCTCCTACCAGGCTGCTGCGACAACCCGGCGGGAAGGTCTTCCACCTCCCTCGATCCTTCGCGCCTCACGGCGCACGAGCGCCTCGTGGCGCACTGGTTGCCCTTGACGGTCAGGATCCAGTGGGCGCCTCGCTCGGCGAGGTAGGTGACGTGCTCACGCTGGCAGTGCAGGGCGTCGGCGGTGATCACCGTGTCACGCAGGTCGCTGATCTGGTCGAGCAGCGGCGCGAACCGGGTGATCTGACCGGAAAAACAACCGTGAGTGGGCAGGCGGCAGCGTCGGGGCGCAGCCCCGACGAGGTTCTGAATTTGTCCGTTGGGTGTGGTGCTGGTCAGGCCGGGTTGAGCTGAACGGTGTGGCCGAGGGCTTCGAGCTGGCGGATGAGGCTACGGGTCTTGCGGTGCTTGTTGATATGGGTGGCGTAGTGGTCCGGGCCGAGATCGATGAAGCTAGCGGTCGGGTCGGCCAGGATGTGCCAGACGATCGTCAGGATGGATCTGGCGATCGCGACCAGGGCTCTGGCTTTGCCTCGGCGTTTGACCAGGCGCCGGTAGCGTTCGCCGAGGAAGGTGTCGGTGCGGGCGGCTGCCGCGGCGGCGTCACCGAGCACACTTTTAAGGTAGGGGCTGCCACGGCCGGTGGGTCCGCGGCGGGTCTTTGACCCGGACTGCATGGTGCGTGGGGACAGTTTCGTCCAGGACACCAGGTGGCCAGCGGTGGGGAACTGGGCCATGTTCCCGCCGGTCTCCGCGATGATGATCTGAGCGACCCGAGGTCCGACACCAGGGATCTCGTCGAGCCGCTCCAAGACCGAAGGCTGATGGGCCGCAGGAGGACAGTCCTCACCAGTACCCGTCGGAGGCAGTGCGGCGATTAGCTGGTCGATGATCACGGTGAGCTTGTCGATCTCGACGTCAAGGGCATCGATCTGCTGCAGCAGGACGACAGCGATCGTGGCGTGATGGTCGTCGAAACGGCCGGTCAACGCCTCAACCAGAGCGGGACGTTTGACCCGTAGCTTGCCCAGGGCCAGCTCGGCCAGTCGGCGGGGATCGCGTTCACCCGCGACGAGAGCGTCGATCATCGCTCTTCCGGACAGCCCGAGGAAGTTGGTAGCCACCGTGGACAGCTTGATCAAAGCGTCTTCCAGCAGCTTGTCCAAGCGCAGCTTGTAGCGGGTCCGGTCCGCGACGAGGTCGTGGCGCAGCCGGGTGTAGTCGCGGATGTCCCGGATCGCCTTCGGCGGCACGAACGAGGGCCGCAGCATCCCACGCTCGTTGAGCTTGGCCAGCCAGACCGCGTCGAGCTTGTCGGTCTTGGGTCGGCCCGGGACCTGCTTGACGTCGTTGGCGTTGACCAGCCACACGGTCACCCCGTGGGCTTCCAGGATGTAGTAGAACGGTCGCCAGTAGTCGCCGGTCGACTCCAGAACGACACGTTCGATCTGATCGGTGACCAACCGCTGGGCCAAGGCGCAGAGCTCGTTGGTCGTGGACACGACGTCCCAGACCAGCGTCACCCTGCGGTGAGGCTGAGTCGGATGCGGTAGCCGGGTACAGACCTTGCCGGATGCCTTCGCGACGTCGATGGCCGCGACCCGGCTCAACCGGATCTCATGGTCGGGGTCGTGGATCTCTTCAGGTTCTCGTGACATGCCACCGGGCTCCATACGGGCAGAAGGGGGTGGGAGGTCGCCCGTGGGCCACGGTCGGGAACCAAGAAATCTGACCGGCGTGCTCGAAGCAACAGTGTGCGACCCATCGAGGTCGGGCCCCGCGCCAGACTCGTTAACGGCTTCAAGTGCCAAGATCCCATCGGCGTCGGCGGGCGACCGTACCGCAGTTTTTCACGCCATAGCGGCGTGCTCGGCACAGGGTGACTCGTTGGTCTTGCCGTCCACGGTGGTGCTGGCCAGGACCACACCGGTGGCCTGTTCACAGGCGGTCATCACGTGCCGGGCGGGGGCGTCGAGGGTGCGGGAGCCGCGCAGGGTCTTACCGTCGACGGCGATCGCCCGGCCGGCCGTTGCCGTGGTGGCGGTGGCCCGGCCGGCGAGCCAGACACTGATCGCCGCGGTCAGGAGTTGCGGGTCCATGGCCTGCAACAGTCGGCGGATCATCGCCTCCGACGGGCGCCGGTCCGGAGCCATGCCCAGGGCGAGAGCGGTCTCGGCCGGAACATCGGTGACCCATTCGGCGATCGCGGCGTACGAGCGGTAGCCGGCGACCACGGCACACACCGCTGCGGTGACCACGACCGTCAACCGGTGCCGGACGCCTCGCCTGGCTCGTGGATCGGGCAGGTCGGCGAGCGCCGCCGGCAGCCCACCAGCGGTTTCCGGCACGGTCAGAGCCGGTGCGTGGGACAGGGACGAGATCAGCGATGATGGCAGCGCGGGCATGACTCACTTCGGGCGATCAGCATGGCGTAGAGAACCTTGATGATCTTCGAACAGGTCATGCCCGTCTTGCTGCCACCAACAGCGGCGCTTCTACTCCAAGCCCTACAAGTCAGACACCGTCACGACTTTGCCGGGGCCCTGGTACAACCCCACACCCTGCCGGACCAGCGTGGATGAGATTCTTGGCATTCGCAACCAGCCCAGTTGAGGTTGATCCCGAGCCAACCTATGGTTGACGATATGTGCCCTGACGTGAGTAGCGCGATTCAGCTTGACTACTTGATCGAGAGGATCCAGGAGGGCGGCGAGGATCCGCTACAGCGCCTCGCTACTGCAGTCCAGGTATCAGGAGACCTCGAAGCCTGCGCCCGAAAACTGGTTCAACAGTTCGTCGAGCAGGCGCGCGGATCTGGCGCCTCATGGACGCAGATCGGGCTCACCATGAGCATCAGCAAGCAGGCGGCCCAGAAACGGTTCTCAGCCCGAGACGCCGACAACCCTCGGATCAGCAACCAAGGCGTGTGACCCTGCCGGTGCTCCCGTCCACCTCGACGTGCGCGCCGTCGTGCAGAGCTGTCGTCACGTCCGGGATCGCCAGGACGGCCGGTAGACCCTGCTCGCGGGCCACGATTGCGGCGTGGGAAAGGAGGCCGCCGGTTTCGGTGACGACTGCGGCGACGACGCCGAACAGCGGTGTCCATGCCGGATCGGTGGTGCGACAGACGAGTATGTCGCCGGGCCGGACGCGGGGGAAATCGGCGGGGCCGCGTACTACACGCGTCGGTCCTGTGGCGAGACCTGGACTTCCGGGCGTACCTCTGAGGGCCTTACTCTCCTCAACGGCGACCGTGTGCGCGGCGGGCAGAGCGCTGGTTACCGGGCGTGACTGAAGGATCCAGATCCGGGAGCCGGAGATCGCCCACTCGATGTCCTGCGGGCCGCCCAGTAGATCGGCTATCTGCCGACCGAGTTGTACGAGTCGGGTGACCTCGTCGTCGGTGAGGCAGAGGCGATCTCGGTCGGCCGGTTCCACCTCGCGGGTAACGGTGCGATCGATCCGGGTCTTCTTCGTGCCGAGCGCCCGGTGGGTGACGGCCCCGCCGGAGACCACCCACGAGTCCGGTGTGACGTGGCCGCTGACGACACTCTCGCCCAATCCCCAGGATGCCTCCAGCCGGGTGTCGTCGCCGGTGAACATCACCCCGGCGACGTCTGCGTCCACTAGGCGTTGCACAAGTACGGCGATTGTCGGCGGCTGAGCGTTCCCCTGCCGGCGCCGGTACGCCACTGCGCGCTCAGACCACAGCGAAGCCCAGCACCTGCGTACCGCGTCGGCCACCTCATCGGGGCCGCGTACGCCCAGGAAGGTGTCGTGCTGGCCAGCAGCGGTCGCGTGGGCAGTGTCTTCGCTGGTCGCCGACGAGCGTACGGCAAGGTAACCGTCGCCGATCTGGAGCAGCGCCTGAGTGATCTCGTCGACCAGATCGGCCGAGATATCGCCGTCTGCCTGCTCGTACGCGGAGGTCGGTATCACGAAACCGGGTGGGATCGGCAATCCCGCTTGCAGGAGCCGGGCCAGCACGGCGGCTTTGCCGCCGGACGTCGCTGCTTCGGCGTCGGCCAAGTTGATCAGCAACACCATCTCCCCTCAGACTCCCGTGCATCCTACAGGGAACCATTGGGGGAATTGATGCGACTTTGTATGGATTGCGTGTGCCACGTTGACGACCTGTGCGTGAGGCTGGATGCTCACTGGCATGACACATGCCTCATCACCGGATCTGTCTGTCCTGCACACTGTACGGGTGACCGGGGTGACCAGTGACGCGGCGGTCTCCCGACGGACTGGCATCGACCAGGACGCAGCCTCCGAGTTGCTGCGGGACTTCGAAGCCTACGGGTGGGTGACGTACGTCGAGTTCGGAGCCACGAGCGGGTGGACGCTCACCGAGCTTGGCCGTGACGAGGACACCAGGAAACTCGCCGAGGAACTTGATCAGGCTGGTGCCCGAGAGGTCGTCGAACGGGTACACAAGGAGTTTGAGATTCTCAACGGACGGGTGGTCCGGGCCTGCACCGACTGGCAGTTGCGGCCAACCGAGACCGACCGGTTGGCGTCAAACGATCACAGCGACCCGCAGTGGGATGAACGGGTGCTGGACGAGCTCAGGGCGACCAGCGGGGATCTGACCCGGCTGGTCGGCGGGCTCGCCGGCGTGCTGGCTAGGTTCGGCGGCTACGACGACCGGTTCGACGCAGCACTGACCCGTGCCCGTGCGGGGGAGCGACAGTGGGTGGCCGGGGTCGGAGTCGCGTCGTGTCACGCTGTGTGGATGGAGCTACACGAGGATCTTCTGTCGACACTCGGAATCCCCCGCGGTGCCGAGCCGAGAACGCGATAGGTTCCCCCTATGGCTACTCGATACCTCTACTTGGCACGACACGGCGCGGCTGACGCATTCGGTGAGCTCACCGACGTGGGGTACAAACAGGCCGATCTTCTCGGCCGGCGGCTCGCCGAGTTGCCGATCGACGCGGTGTGGCATTCGATGCTGCCGCGCGCCGCCGCGACCGCGCGCGAACTGGCGAAACACCTGCCGGACGTGCCGGTGGCCGATGCTGCCGAGCTCATCGACCATGTGCCGTACGTTCCGAACGCGGACGAGATGCCCCACGCGTGGGCCGGCTTCTTCGACGGCTTTGATGAGGCTGAGGCCGCGGCGGGTCGGCGGACCGCAGAGGCCTTGGTGGCGAGGTTCACCAAGGCTCCCGAGCGCACCGGGTCGGACTCCCACGAGGTGCTCGTCACGCACGCGTACCCGATAGCGTGGCTGGTGCGCGACGCGCTAGAGGCCCCGCCCACCCAGTGGCTCGGCCTGGATAGCGCGAACACAGGCCTCACCGTGATCGAGTACCGGGTCGGGCTGTCACCCACCCTGGTGATGTTCAACGATCAGAGTCACCTGGCGGGTGATCTGCGCTGGACCGGATTCAGGGCGACCGTACGGCCCTGAGCCGGCCGTAGTCGGTGTGAGCGTTCTGTGCGTGGTCTGTGATCCGCCTGCGGCAGCCTTTAACCATGGACTACGCATTCCAGACCGAGGGTCTGGTCAAACGCTTCGGCAAGAAGACCGCGCTCAGTGGGCTCGACCTTGCTGCACCCGCTGGAAAGGTCCTGGGTGTGCTCGGGCCCAACGGTGCCGGCAAGACCACAGCCATCCGTATCCTGGCGACCCTGCTGCGGCCAGATGAGGGCCGCGCGGTCGTCAGCGGTCTGGATGTCGTGACCCAGGCGTCCCGGGTACGGCGCCTGATCGGACTGACCGGCCAGTACGCCACCGTCGATGAGGAACTGACCGCTTTCGAGAACCTCGTGATGGTCGGGCAGTTGCTTGACATGCGCAAGGCGGAAGCCAGGTTCCGCGCCGACGAACTGCTGCGGCAGTTCGACTTGCATGAGTCTGGGAAGCAGCGGGCCTCTGCGTTGTCCGGAGGCATGCGACGTCGCCTCGACCTCGCGGTGAGCCTGGTAGGGCGACCGCACATCGTCTTTCTCGACGAGCCCACCACCGGGCTCGACCCTGGCCGCCGTGAGGATCTGTGGCGGCTGGTGCGCAGCATGACGGCCGATGGTGCGACCGTGCTGCTGACGACGCAGTACCTGGAGGAGGCGGACGCGTTGGCTGACTACATCTACGTGATCGACGACGGACGGGCTATCGCCGACGGAACGCCTGCTGACCTCAAACGAATCGTGGGCGGACAGGCGATCGTTGTGCGGCCGGTCGATCCGCGGCATACGGACCTGGTTGTGGGGGTGCTGGAGCAGGTCGCCGGGCGGCGCGCCGAACCGGTCGACCGTGGCGTTGTCACTGTGCCAGTAGACGATGACCGAGTCCTCCCCGAGGTAGTTCAGCGCCTTGCTGCCGAAGGCGTACGGCTAGCGGAGTTCTCGCTGCGCCTGCCCAGCCTCGACGAGGTCTTTTTCACCCTGACCGGCCGATCCGCGGAGGTGCGGCGATGACCACCACGGAAACCTATCGGCCTCGGCCGCTCGGGCTGCTGCGGCACAGCGCCGTACTGGCCAAGCGAAGCCTCGTGAAGACTAGGCGTAATCCCGGCTATCTGGTCAACGGGGTGATGACCCCGGTGATCTTCCTGGTCCTGTTCCTGTACCTGTTCGGGGGGGCGGTGTCTGGGTCCACCGACAGTTACCTGCAGTATCTGTTCCCTGGGATTTTGGTGATGACCACCAGCCTCTCCGGGATGCTGGCCACCGGGCTGAACCTCAACATCGACGTGAAAAAGGGCATCTTCGACCGCTTCCGGAGCCTGCCCATCGGCCGCGCGGCGCCGCTGCTTGGAAGCGTGGCGGCCGATGTGATCCGGTACGTGATCGCGGTGATTATCCTGTTCGGCATCGGATACGCACTCGGCTTCCGGGTGCAGACCGATCTACTGTCGACGCTGGCGGCCGTGCTGCTGGCCGTCGCGTTCGGGTTCTGCCTTAGCTGGGTGACGGTCTTCTTGGGCGTACTCGTCCGGGACGAGGGCGCGGTGCTCGGCTTCTCGTTCGTAGCATTCCTGCCGCTCGTGCTCGGGACGAGCCTGTCGGCGCCCACCGACACCCTGCCTGGATGGCTTAGGGCGTGGGCGAACGTCAATCCCGTCACGCACGCCATGGACGCCTGCCGCGCGCTGCTCAACGGAGGTGGTGCCGGTGAAGCGGTCAGCCAGACCTTGATTTGGTCGGCTGTCCTACTGGTGATCTTCTGCCCGCTGGCCGTGTTTGCCTACCAGCGTCGGGAGTGATGGTGTCGGCGAGGCTTCGTTGGATGAGGGCCAGGGCCGCGACGGGTTCCAGGCTGCATGCGTCCTGGTAGCCCCTCGTGTCGAGCTGCTCGCCCAGCCGGCGCTCGAGTAGCAGGACGTCGGCGTCGGCCGTACCGGTGAGCGCTCGACTGGCACCGAGCACCTCGGCGGCCGCCGTCGGCGAGCCGGCATTCAACAGCAGGGCCGCGACGCCGGCGCCGACCGTCGCACCCATCGGAACGTGCGGCATCGCCGCGATGAGGTCTAGGCCCTCACGCAGGTCCCGCGCTGCGGTGTGCAGGTCGCCGCAGGCAACGGCCAGGTGGCCGGCGGAAAGCCGGTACAGCGAACGGAACACTAGATCCTGCTGGGCTTCGCGGTCGTTGGCAGCGTGCCGCAACTGGCGGGCGGCGGCGTCGAGGTCGCCCTCCTGGCGGCATAGGTCGGCCAGGAATATCCGGGCGGTGGACGCGTAACGGTTGGGCGGTGCCTCCACGATGCTCAACAGCTCGGCGCGTGCCCCCCGCACATCGGCGGTTCGCAGCCGTACGACCGCTAGCCAAAGTCGTTGCTGGCCGTTGCTGCCCAGGCCGTGCGCCAGTTCCGTCGACTCCTCAAGCGCGCGCTGGCTGGCATTCAGGTCGCCGACCATCAGCCGGGCGTCGCTCATGCTGAGCAGACACATAGCGAGCGCCCAGCGGTCCCCGGCCCGGCGGAACCCGTCCTCGGCGCGGGTCAGCGCGTCGCACACGTCGGCGGGTTCCCCCCGTTTCGCGCTGAGGAACGACCGGATCCACCAGAGAAGGGCGTACTCCCAGGAGTCGGTCTCCGGGCGGTCCGAGGCGGACGCCGGGCCAGGGTCGTCGGAGGTGAGCGCCAGCAGGGCTGCGGCCAAGGGCTCGTCCGGCTTCAGCATGCCGCTATCAATTGCCCAGTGCCGGGCATCCCGCATCGCGTCGTGGTCGCCGCCGAGAACACTACTGAAAAGCAGACCGATCGCAGCCGTACGGCTGCGATCGGTCTGCACCAGGCCGGGCACACTCAAGGCGCGGCGCAGCCGCTCTGTCGCCTCGGTGTGTTCGCTGTTGATCACCCAGGCGTACCAAAGGGCGGCGGCAATCCGGACTGACGTGTCCGCATCGCCGAAGTCGGTCGCGAAGCGTAAGGCTGCGAGTAGGTTTCCGCTCTCAGCGTTCAGACGCAGCATCCACAAATGCTGTTCCGGTCCACGCAGGTGCGGTGCCGCTCGCTCAGCCAGCGCTAGGAAGTGCGTCGCATGATCGCGCCGTAACCGCAGCACCTCGCCGGCCTCCTCCAGCCGCTGGAAGGCGTACTCCCGGATCGTCTCCAACACGACATACCGAGGTTCGGGACAGTCTGCGAGCGCGATCAGGGATCGGTCGAACAGGACGTCGAGCAGTTCCGGAGCCACCCCGAGTGACTCAGCAGCAGCGGCGTCGAAAGATCCCGGGAAGATCGACACGTTCCGCAGGGCCCGCCGCTCGGGCTCGTTCAACAGGTCCCAACTCCAGGTCACCGCAGCGTGCAGCGTCTGGTGCCGGGACAGGGCAGTCCGGCTGCCGCCGGTGAGCAAGCGGAAACGGTCGTCGAGGCGGGTGGCCAGATGTTGGATCGACATGGACCGTAGCCGGGCGCCGGCCAGCTCGATGGCGAGCGGCAGGCCGTCCAGCCTTCGGCAGGTCTCTACGATGTGCCCGATGTTCTCTTCGGTCACCGAGAACGTGGGGGAAGCCGCCCTGGCTCGCTCGACGAGTAGCTGCACCGACGGGAACTCCATCGCCTGAGCGACCGGTGCACCCGTCGGGGGTACCGGTAGCGGCGGCACCGGGCTGAGGGTCTCACCAGGGATCATCAGCGGTTCTCGGCTGGTCGCGATGACCCGCAGTCTCGGACAGCCGACCAGCAGTCTCTCGACAACCCTGGCCGCCTCGGCGATGACATGCTCGCAATTGTCCATAATCAGCAGGCTCTCGGACGAGCCTAGTGCGGCGACCAGCGCGCGAACAGGTTCGACAGGTCGGTCGGCCTGCCGAACACCCAAGATATTGATCATTATTTGAGGTACGTCGCTGGCGACGGTGGCCGTGGCAAGCGAGATCAGCCAGACTCCGTCCGGCGTCCGGTCAGCCAACTCCGCCGCAATCGTAGTCGCCAGGCGGGTCTTGCCTACACCGCCGGTTCCAACCAACGTCACCAGACGTCGCTCCCGCAACTGGCCGTGGATCCGGCGTCGTTCTTCGGTCCGGCCGACGAAGGACGTCAGGGGCGCACCGAGGTTGCTTCTGTTTCCGTCCATGTCTCGGTCGTCGCGCAGGACTGCCAGATGGGCCGCACGCAGTTCGGGCCCAGGGTCACCGCCGATCTGGTCGGCTAGAAGGCGCCGGTAGCCTGCGTACCTGCGTAGCGCCTCGGACTGACGGCCGTCAGCGTGTAGCGCACGGACCAGCAGCGCGTATAACCGCTCCCGTAACGGATAACTGGCCGTCAGCGCTTCGAGTTCCGCGACCAGGTCCGTTACCCCGCATGCCAGATCCGCCGCGATGCGGTCCTCGAGCGCGGTAAGTCGTAGTTCTGTGAGCCGGGTGACCTCCTGGGTCGCGAACGGCATGTCCTGTACATCGACCAGAGGCTCCCCGCGCCACAGGGTGAGCGCCTCCCGGAGTACCCGGCCGGAGCGCGCCGCGTCGCCCTCGCGGAGTCGGCGCTGACCCTCCTGCCGCAGCTGCTCGAAGTGCGTGACGTCGACCGAGGTCGGGGGTAGCCGTAGCCGGTATCCACCTTGAGTGCGCTCTAGCAGGCCAGGCTCGGGCAGCGTCTGGCGCAGCCGCGAGACGAGTGCCTGCAGAGCGTGTGTGCTGTCGGTGAGCCGGGTATTCGGCCACAGCGACCGGGTCAGGGACTCGGTCGACACCACCCGACTCGGCTCCAGCGCGAGCCGGATCAACAGCGCGCGCAGCCGAGCGCCACCGATTCGCACGTCCACCTCACCAGCGGTCACCAGCAGAGGACCGAGTATGCCGACGCGCATGGTGCAAGTTTGCCATCAATGCCGACTGGTCGCGCGCGGCACGACCGGGGTTGCTCCGGGTACACCCGGGTACACCCCAGGGAAGCGCGGCACCATATAGGGAAACTCTGGGGGTGTGCTAGGGAAGCGCAGGGGACATCATGAGGTAGCTCACTTCGGTCTGGGAGATCAATTCGTATGCCTCTTGGCCAGTCTGACTCTGCCACGTACGCCAGCGAACTCTGCGATCCCGAGCTGTACCAGCAGGGGAATCCAGAAGACCTGTGGCGGCGCATGCACGCGGCGGGACCGGTTCACGAAGGCGTATTCGAGGGCCGCCGTTTCCACGCCGTGGTCTCGCACACGCTGATCTCCCGGGTGCTCAAGGATTCGAAGGGGTTCTCCTCTGAAGGGGGAATGCGGCTCGACCAGAATCCGGCCGCTACCTCGCTCGCCGCCGGCAAGATGCTGATCATCACAGATCCGCCACGGCACGGGCGGATCCGGCAGATCATGAACTCGGTCTTTACGCCGCGCATGGTGGCCCGCGTCGAACACAACATGCGTGCCACGGCCGTAGACATCGTCGACCGGGCGATCGAGGAAGGCGAGTGCGACTTCACGAATGTAGCCGCACGGCTGCCGCTCTCGGTCATCTGCGACATGCTAGGTGTGCCGCCGGAGGACTGGGACTTCATGCTGGACCGGACCATGGTGGCGTTTGGCTCGGACGGGGCCGACGAGCTTGCGATGGCGGAGGCGCACGCCGACATCCTGTCGTACTACGAGGATCTGATTCGTCGCCGCCGCCGAGAGCCTCGCGATGACGTGGTCACCGCGTTGGTAAACGGGGTCATCGACGGCACCGAGTTGACCGACGAGGAGATATTTCTCAACTGCGACGGCCTGATCTCCGGCGGCAATGAGACGACCCGGCATGCCACGGTCGGGGGGTTCCTGGCCATGCTCGACAACCCCGATCAGTGGGCAATGCTACGCGATGACCCCGGGCTGCTGCCCGGCGCGGTCCAGGAGATTCTACGGTTCGCCAGCCCAGCGATGCACGTCTTGCGGACCGCCGTCACACCGACCCGGATCGGGGAGCACGCGCTAGATCCCGGGGATCCGGTTGCGCTGTGGTTGTCGGCAGGCAACCGCGACCCCCGGGTGTTCGTGAACCCGGATCGTTTTGACATCACCCGGAGTCCCAACCCGCACGTCGCTTTCTCGACCGGAGCGCATTACTGTCTTGGGTCGGCCCTGGCCAGGACCGAACTCACGGTTCTATTCGAGGAATTGCTGCGTCGGGTAGGTGGCGCCGAGTTGGTCGGAGCTCCCCAGCGTACGCGATCGATACTGATCTGGGGTTACGACTCGGTCGTCGTACGGCTTGTAACCAGAACGGAGCGTTGGCGATGACCGGCTTACCCACCGTTGGACGCCGCCAACTGCGGCTGCCCGACGGCCGTCTGGTGTGGTGCACACGGCCGGGCGAGGCCTCGCTGATGTGGCGTGAAGTCAGCGGCGACGGCTTCTACCGGCGCGCCGCGCGACAGCTGCGCCCGGACGGCGTGATGTTCGACATCGGAGCGAACATCGGACTGGTGTCGATCGCTGTCGCCGCTGCGAATCCGGATGTACGGATCATCGCGGCCGAACCGGTGCCCGACACGTTCGAGTGCCTACTCGCCAATCTCGGCCAGTATGTCCTTGGCGGTGTAGCGGTGCGTACCGCAGTCGCCGCCACCGCCGGCGCGCAACCACTGACCTACTACCCTGACGCGCCAGGCAACTCCAGCCTGTATGCCGACCGGCAGGCGGACGACGCCCTCACCCGAACCTTTATGCGCAACGGCGGTGTGGACGAAGAGTCAATCGACCTGCTCATCGGAGGGCTACACGAAGGCCGAACCATCGAGGTTCCGGTCACAACGGTCTCCGGACTGTTCCGCGAATACGGCGTCGAGCGCGTAGCGTTGCTGAAGGTCGACGTGGAACGCGCCGAACTGGACGTCCTGCGTGGCATCGAGGCGGCCGACTGGCCCCGGATCGACGCCGTCGTCGCCGAAGTGCACGACGAACAAGGACGCCTTGCCGAGTTCTGCGACCTGCTAGCGGCGGCGGGTCTGTCTGTGGAGACTCGGCAGGATCCGAGCCTGGGCGGAACTGAGCTGTACGAGGTGTACGGAGACCGGTCGTGACGGCGGCGACCCTGGTGACGCTCGGCGGCTCGGCGGCTCGCACGCTTGTATGCATCCCGCATGCTGGTGGCAGCGTGGTGGCGTTCCGGGCCTGGGTCCGGGGCGCTGCAGCAGCGGGCCTGGCGGTCCGAGCTGTCCACTGGGAGGATGAACCCGGCCGGTCCAGTATCGAGTCCCGGGCCGACGCGCTAGCCGCGGAGCTGCAAGGCATTGCCGAGCCCTGGGTGCTGCTGGGGCACAGCCTCGGGGCGTTGATCGCGGCGGAGACTATCCGGCGGATCACTGGCCCCGCGCCCGAACTTGTCGTCCTCTGCGCTGCAGCTCCGCCTGGCTACCCACGCGACTTCCCGGCTGGCGTGCTAGCCGCCCCCGAGGCTGCGATGGTCCAGTACGTAACGCGGCTAGGCGGCACGCCCGATGACATTCTCATGAATCCGAATTTCCGGCCACAGCTACTCAAACATCTACGGAACGACCTCAACCTGATCGAGCGCTACGAACCGGCCTTCGACGGGCCGTTGACATTGCCGGTCTCGGTGTACGGCGGTGCATCCGACGCCTCGGTCCCGATCGAGGCGCTCGGTGGCTGGCAGGCGTTCGCCCGGCAGGCCCGGGTGCGGATCTTTCCCGGCAACCACTTCTTCCTGCATGGCAGGCCGGCTGAGGTATGCCGGGAGGTGGCTGCCGACTGCATGCGGACCAGCCCAGATCGTCTGGGCGGGTAGCATCGAGCCGTGCCCGAGTACACACAGCCCGCTCTGGCCCGGCTCGTCCTCGCAGACCGGGCGCGGGACGTAGTCGACGACGCCTTGAGGCTCGTTCCGACCCTCGACGACGGGCAGCGCCCACCCGCTGAGCTGCTGATGGAGGCACTCCGGGTTCGCTCGCAGGCCGACAAGCTGGTTACTGCAGCCGTGCTGAACGCCCGCGCCCGAGGTGCCAGTTGGTCGGAAATCGCAGTCCTGGTAGGCATCCGCACCGAGTCGGTCGCCGAGCGCTGGCTCCCCGACGAGCAACGCTGGAGCGCCGGGCTCGCCCAGCCGCTGCGGCAGGAACCCGGTGAGGAACTGCCGCAGCTCGTGATACCGCAGGCGGCGTACGCCCCGGAGGTCTACGCCCGCGATCTTGACAACTGGGCCCTGCGTCACATCGATGAAGTTGAGCATGAGCGGTGGCGAGGTCTGGGCAAAGATCTCAAGCGTCCAGTCTCGGGTGGCCTCGGCTAAAGCCGCACCGGCAACTCGGCGAGCTTCCGCATGCCGGATACTGCGTGCCACTGGAGTTGCTCGGCGGGCACGGCAAGAGCCAAGTCGGGGTGGCGGTCCAGTAGCCGGCTCAGCGCAATCTCGGCCTCGCGGCGGGCAAGCGTGGCACCGAGGCAGTAATGCGGGCCAGCGCCGAACGAGACGTGCGCCTCGCCTCGGACGTCGTGCTGCCGGGCGATGTCCAGTATTCCAGGGTCCTCGAACGCACGCGGGTCGTAGTTGCCGCCACTGAGTGCCACCGTAACGGCGTCGCCGGCCTGAAACGTGCCCCAACCGAGGTCGACGTCCTCGGTGGCGTATCGCATCCGGGACACCAACACTGGCCCGCACCAGCGCAGCAGCTCCTGTACGGCCTGTGGCATCAGCCCCGGGTCGGACCGCAGCAGGGCAAGCTGATCCGGGTGGGTCAGCAGCGCCCAGATACTGTTGGCGATGAAGTTGGCGGTGGTATCGTGCCCCGCGATGACCAGGCTGAGCACCATAGTGACCAGCTCACGCTCGGAAAGGCGATCGCCGTCGGCGTTTCGGGCCTGGATAAGGTCACTGATCACATCCTCGCCGGGCTCGGCACAGCGGCGCCGGACCAGGTCGTACGTGTAGTCGACGAGCGGTCGCAGTGTCTGGCCCAGTGCCTGCTGGTTGAACGAGAGGTCATGGGTCCAGCGCAGCCACGCCGGCCGGTCGACAGCCGGCACCCCGACCAACTCGCCAATGACGTGGATTGGCAGCGGGTACGCGAAGTGCTCCAGAAGGTCGGTCACACCGGCGGTGCCTTGCTCCGGTAGGGCGTCGATCAGGTCATCGGTGAGGCGTTCGATTCGTGGGCCCAGTTCCTTGACTCTGCGCGCCGAGAACGATGGTGTCACCAAGCGGCGCAGCCGGCTGTGGTCCTTGCCGTCGCTGTCAAGCAAGGTGTCCGTCAGGTAAGGGATCAGCTCCTCATCGAGGCCGAGTCGCCGCATGGCGTTGACTTGCAGCAGGGGGGCGTGTTCGCCGGGAACTGATGCGGGGTTGTTCGCGAAACGTGCGTCGCCGAGTACGGAACGGACGCCGTCATATCGCGCGACGATCCACATCAATGATCCTTCGACGGACCGAATCGGGCAGGCGGGGCCCTGTTCGCGCAGGTGTTCGTAGGCCGCGAGTGGATCGGTAGAAATCGACGGCGCGGCATTCTGGTAGGTGCGATTGCTGGCCGTATTCCTGCGAATATTGCCCATTTGTATCCTCGGGTCTTGGGAATCAGGTTGCATTCCCTGCGCACTTCGGAGGACTGCTTCAGCGGCGTCGGTGCCCGTAGCTACTGGCACCGTGTGCGCTGCTGGTGGTCAGGGTCGTGTTGCCCTACGGGATCATTCTAACGGACCGTCGGGTCAGCACAACTGTCCGATAGGGAGGGGTGGAGAGTGATTAAGTTCACATATTTCACTGACCCGTAGTGTTGTCTAGTATAGAATCAAGTCTATTGGCTTCACCTGGAGGCGACACTCAAGGTGTCGCTCTATAGCGTTGCGGGGGCGCTTCCGCCATGGTGCTTTCTCTATCTGAAAAAAGGCCCATCACTCTTGTTGGGCGGGACGTCGAGATTCGGCAGGTTGAACACAACTTGCGACGGCTTAGTGCTGGTCGCGGTGGAGTCCTGATCATCGAGGGGGCCGCCGGGTTAGGCCGGTCCAGCCTCCTCAAACTGCTGCATCAGCGGGCGTCCGAGGAGGACTTCTGTGTGCTGTACGCCCGGGGGAACGAGTTCGAGAGCGACATGCCGTTCGGGGCCGTTGCCCAACTGCTGGAGCCGGCCGTCTCCGTCCGCAACGCGGAAGATGCTCAGAGGGCCGCCTGGCCGAGCGTACTCAGCCAGCTGCGAAGAGAGCTGCTGGAACTCGCGGGCGACCGGCGTCTGGTCGTTGTGGTGGACGATGCCCGCTGGGTGGACGTGCCGTCGCTCCGGTTTCTGAGCTACATGGGCGTCCGCGTCGACCGCTCCCCGGTGTTGCTCGCCGTCGCCCTCGATCCGGCTGACCGGGGCCCAGTTGCTGACTGGCTGGGCAGCGTGAGCGTCTTGCTGGAGACGACGATCCTTCGGCTCGCCCCGCTCAGCGAAGCGGCCGCCCACCGCTTGGTGTCCGCGTCTCTAGGGGCGGCGAGTTCGCCGGAGTTCGCCGCTGCTTGCTTCGCCGCCACCGGCGGCATCCCTTGGCTGCTGCAAGAGGTGCTGGCAGAGGTCGCTACCGGCCGGTTGGGATCACCAGAGGAGGCGCTGTCTGGCCTGTTTCGGCGACCACCGGTCCGGGTGATGCGCCAGGTGTTTCGGCGCTTGCAGGGCCTCCCGCGGTCCTCGCTAGCCGTCGCCCGCGCCGTCGCGGTGTTGGGCGTGGCCGAGGACCCGGTGGTCGTATCCCGAACCGCGGACCGGCCCGAGGCCGAGGTTGACTACGCGGTGACCGCGCTGGTCGAGTCAGAGGTGATCAAGGACGACGCGGCTCTTAGCTTCGCGCAGCCCATGTTGCGTAGCGCGGTGTATGCAGGGATTCCGGCATTCCTGCGCGGCCGCTTGCACGCCCGCGCCGCGCAGGTGCTGGCTGAGACCGGTGCTTCCTCCGAGGCGGTCGCCGAGCAGTTGGTCAACGTTTCAACCGCTGTGGTTCTCCCAGCAGCCAAGGAACTAGGAGATGCGCGGTCGCGGATCCGCCCGGCCTCCAGACAGCTTCGACCCGTGTGGGGTGAGAGCGTCGGGGAGCGCGCGGTGGTGGCGCTGGAGTCCGCCCGGACTCTCACCCTCGATTGCCAGTTTGACCAGGCGGTCGCGACCTTGGAGGCGGCGATCGCCGGGGTGCGTGATCCTGCCCTCGGCGCACGTCTTGAGGCGACAGCGGTGTGGATTGCGCAGCTCTCCCTGGCGACCCGGGATCGTGGACGGGAGCTGCTGGAGAGGCTCGGACGGCCGCACCTCGCAGACAAGGCGCTGCTCGAGGAGGTCTTACGGGGAGCCCCAGCTGAACACATCGGATCGCTCACCGACGACCTGCTCTACCGGCCTCGAATCCCGGCCGGCGACAGCGTCGGGTGGAGCGCTGGTCTGGTGGCGGTCGCGCTGCTCGCGCAATTCGACCGATTGGCCGAGGCACGGCAGGCGGTGCTGACCCTGAGGAGCACGGCGATCCAGGCCAGTACCACGCTTGCCGGGCTCGACCTGTGCCTGCGGGCCGCGGTTGACTATCAGCTGGGCGACATCGCGGGTGCCGCTGACCTCGCCCTTCAGGTGCTCTCCGGCACCGACGGTCAGCGCCCGGCCCGAATGGTCCGGGCCTTCGCTGCGGCAGTCCGGGCCGAGGCACTGATTTCGCAGGGTGCGTTGGACGCGGCTGCCGCGACAATCGAGAAGGCCGGCCTGATGGACGATGGCATGGCGGGCACCATCGCGATCCTTCCGCTACTACGCGCCCGCGGCCGCCTGCGGATCGCTCAGGATCAGCTCGACGAGGGCCTCAATGACTTGCTCCGGGGCCGCCAAGTCGCCGTCGGCCTAGGATTCACCCCAGGGGCATGGGTGGGCTGGTCATCTGCGGTCACCGCGCTTCACCGCCTCGGGCGTACTGAGGAGGCGCTCGCCATGGCACGAGAGGAACTGGCCGGTGCCCGCTTGAGCGGCGCGGCCGCGCCGCTCGCCGCCGCGCTGCGGACCCTGGGGTTGCTGACCCCAGGGCCGGCTGCACTGCCTCTAATGCGGGAGGCGGCCGGCCTGATGGAGGACTTCCCGGGGCGGATGGAAAGGGCTAGAACCCAGCTGACGTACGGTATCGTTCTGCGTCGCGTAGGCAAGAGCGCGGCGGCGCGGGAGCAGCTGAGGCAGGCTGCCCAGACGGCCGCCGTCCACGGTGCGCACGTCCTGAATCGCCGAGCTGTCGACGAACTGCGTTCGATCGAGACCGGCCCGGTGGGCCGTCGACCTCATGCAGTACTGACCCCCCAGCAGCAGCGGGTGGCCGAGCTCGCTGCGGAGGGCATGCAGAACGAGAAAATAGCCCAGGAACTGTTCGTCACGGTGAAAACTGTCGAGTGGCATCTGACCCAGGCGTATCGGAAGCTCGGCATCAAGTCCCGCAGTGCGCTCTCACCCGTGCTCGTGGCGAGAACCCTGGACTACGCGGAGTCTGCATGAGATTACCCTGGGGGCTTGCTGGGGTGCGCCCCTAGTGCGGTGAGCGACCCGTCCTCGCAAGGATTGCCACGGACCTTTTGGCGACACGATGACGGGGCGGCGCGAGTTGTATGGACCTTCGGTATTCCGATATGGATGCGGCACCTACGTACTCCCTGGACGGGGGACGCTCGCTGCACCGGTGGCTAGGTGAGATGCGGCGGCACCACCCGGTTCATCAGGATCCGCTCTCTCGGCTGTGGACGCTCTACCGATACCGCGACATCACGCAGGCCACTGCCGAACCGGCCGCCTTCTCCTCGGAGCTGTGGCGGCATCTGCCCGGCGAGATGAGTACTGGAGCTCTGACCGCCGGCAACCTCACCGCGATGGACCCGCCCCGGCACCGCCTCGTACGAGACCTGGTTAGCCGTTCCTTCACCGCTCGCGCGGTCGCCGCGCTGCGGCCCCGGATCACCGCGATCGCCGATGAACTGGTCGGTGCCGTGGCCGACCGCGGTGAGATGGACGTGGTCGCCGACCTGTCCGATCCGCTGCCCGTCCAGGTGATCGGCGAGCTGCTCGGTCTGCCGGCGGCGGACCGGGCGCTGTTCGGCGAATGGGCCCGGCGCATGCTCTCGTTCGACAAGGCTGGCCTGACTGACCAGACAGTTCGCAAGAGTGTCGCCGACATTCAGAAGGAGCTGCTGTCCTACCTGCGGGCGCACTGCCGGCGGCGCCGGATGAACCCCAGGGACGACCTGATCAGCAGGCTGAGCCGGGCGGAGATCGACGGGGAGCGGCTCACCGAGGACGAGGTGGTGAACTTCGCCAACCTTCTCCTACTTGCCGGGCACGTGACCACCACGCTGCTGCTGGCGAATATCGTCCTGACCCTCGATGAGTACCCCGGCGCGGCCGCCGAGGTGCGCGTCGACCGCAGACTGATTCCGAATCTCATCGAGGAGACCCTGCGATATCGGCCGGTCATCGTCAGCAACACACGGGTGACCACCCGCGCGGTCACGGTGGGCACCGAGCGGCTGCCGGCAGGCCAATTCGTGGCGCTGTCGTTCATCTCCGGCAACCGCGACGAGCAGCACTTCACCGACCCTGACCGGTTCGACCTCCACCGTGACGCCCGCAAGCACCTAGGGTTCGGCCACGGCATCCACTACTGCCTGGGCGCGCCGCTGGCTCGTGCGGAACTGGGGATCGCGATCGAGGCGATGCTCGACCGTTTCAGCCGGTTCGAGGTGACAAGCGCCCCTGTCGACTACTACGACACCCCCGGGATCGCCGGGCCGCGTTCCCTGCGAATCGTCTTCCGTCACCGCTGATCCGGCCACCTCCGATCGCCGCACATGACGCGATCGCTGTCAGCACACTGCTGACCGAATCCACACATCCTGCTGACCGAATCCACGCAGAGAGAGCTATGAAACTCACCAAGGAACAGCTCGCGACCTACCACAACGACGGATACCTGCTGCTGAATGACGTGTTCTCCAGTGACGAGACCGAGACCGTGTGTATCGCGCTGAGCGAGGACCAGCGTGTGCCGGGCCCGCATCGCATCACCGAGGACGACGGCGTAACCCTGCGCTCGATCTATGCCTCGCACGCCCGTCACCCGGTGTTCGCGCGGTTGGTGCGCAGCGAGCGGCTACTTGGCCCGGCTCAGCAGATCGCAGGGGAGGACCTCTATGTCCACCAGATGAAGATCAATTCAAAGCAGGCGTTCGGCGGCGAGCGGTGGGCGTGGCACCAGGACTACATCGTCTGGCGGGACGTCGACAACATGCCGGCCCCCTCCCAGGTGAACGTGGCGATCTTCCTCGACGACGTCACCGAGTTCAACGGCCCAGTGATCTTCCTGCGTGGCTCGCACCGGCTGGGAACGCTGGAACGCCCAGGGTCCACCGAGGGCCACGAATCCGGCCACATCGACCCGGATGAGTACTCGCTGACCCCGGCCGAGCTGGCCGACCTGGTCAAGCAGCACGAGATGGTCAGCCCGAAGGGCGCGCGCGGCGGGGTGCTGCTGTTCAGCTCGCAGATCGTTCACGGGTCCGGCACCAACATCTCGCCGTTCGCCCGCCGCCTGCTGATCCTCACCTACAACCCGGTGTCGGACGCGCCGCGCCCGGTCGGCGCCCCGCGCGCGGAGCACCTGGCCGGCCGCGACACCGCCCCGCTCGTGGTCGACAGCGGTCCCCTCGACCGTCACTGACCGACCTTTCCGGCGCCCCGACGAACCGATGGAAGTGAGCATGAGCGCTGCTGACGTAGCGGCCACCATCGTCCGGTTGTACGAATCGGCGGTCGAGGCGCACCCCGACGCGCCGGTGATCACCGACGGCGACCGCGTGTGGTCGTACCAGGAGCTGAACTCGGCCGCCAACCGCATCGCTTGGTGGCTGATCGGGCGCGGTGTCGGGCCGGAGCAGACGGTGGGTGTCGCCCTCGACCGCGGCATCGGCCAGGTCGCCGCGCTGCTCGGCACGCTCAAGGCGGGCGCCGTCTATCTGCCGCTCGATCCGGTCCTGCCGGCCGAGCGCATCAACTACCTGCTGGCCGACGCCACGCCCAGCCTGATCCTCGACGGCGACGCCGCCGCCTGGGCCGGGCAACCGGAAGACACTCCGACGGTGCCGCTCACCTCGGACAGCCTGGCGTACGTCATCTACACGTCCGGCTCCACCGGGACGCCGAAGGGCGTCGGCGTCACGCACGGCAGCATGGTCAACCTTGCCCGCACGGTCAGCGGCCAGTACGCCCTGGGCGACACCCCGCGGGTGCTGCAACTGGCGTCGCTCGGCTTCGACGTGGCCATCTGGGAGCTGCTCACCGCGGTGGCCACCGGCGGCACCTTGGTCGTCAGCCAGGCCGACCAGCTCTCCGGCGATGACCTGCTCAGGGTGCTGCGGGAGCAGCGGATCACGCACGTCACGCTGCCAGTCCCGGTGCTGGCCTCGCTTCCGCCGGACGCCGAGAATCGGCTTCCCGACCTGACCACGGTGCACATCGGCGGGGAGACCTGCCCGCCCGAGCTGGTGCGGCGGTGGTCGGCGGGCCGCCGGCTGATCAACGGGTACGGCGCGACCGAGACCACCGTGGCCGCTACCCTCACCGCGCCGCTGAACGGCCCGGACGCCCCGATCGGCAGGGCCATCGACGGCACCCGCGTCTACGTCTTGGACGACACGCTGGCGCAGGTCGTCTCGGGAACGGCCGGCGAGTTGTACGTCGCGGGCACCAACGTGGCCCGGGGCTATCTACGCCGGCCGGGCCTGACCGCGTCCCGGTTCCTCGCCGATCCGTACGGGCAGCCCGGGTCGCGGATGTACCGCACCAGCGATGTCGGCCTGATCCGCCCCGACGGGCAGCTGGAGTTCCTGCGCCGCGCCGACGACCAGGTCAAGATCCGGGGTGCCCGGGTGGAGCCCGGCGAGCTCGAGGCGGTGCTGCAGCGCCGGACCGACGTCGTGCACGCGGCCGTCACCGTACGGCCGAACGCCCGCGGTGAACGACAGCTCGTCGCCTACGTCGTTCCGGCCGCGGCCGCCATCGGCGCGGCGGACCTGCGCGACGACCTGCGCGGCACGCTGCCGTCGTACCTGGTCCCGGCCAATGTCGTGCTGCTCGACAGCCTGCCGCTGACCCCGAACGGCAAGGTCGACCGTGACGCCCTGCCCGACCCGGAGTACATCCCGGCCGGACTCGACCGGACTGCGCGCAGCCCGGTCGAGGACATGCTCCGGGTGGTGTTCGCCGAGATCCTCGAACTGCCGCAGGTGGGGTTCGACGACGACTTCTTCGACCTCGGTGGGCACTCGCTGCTGGCCGGCCGGTTGATCGGCCGGATCCGCGGCACCCTCGGCCTCGAGGTGGGCATGAAGGACTTATTCGAGAAGTCCACCCCGGCCGCCCTGGCGTCGTACCTGCAACGGCAGGAGGCCGGCCCGGCCCGCCCGGAGCTGACCCGCCTGCCTCGGCCCGAGCGGATCCCGCTCTCCTTCGCGCAGCAGCGGCTCTGGTTCCTGCACCGCCTTGAAGGGCCGTCGGCGACCTACAACATGCCGCTCGCCCTGCACCTGACCGGGAAGGTCGACACCGGCGCGCTGGCTGCGGCCCTCACCGACGTCATCGGCCGCCACGAGCCGCTGCGCACCCTCATCCACGAGGTCGACGGTCAGCCGTACCAGCAGATCCTGGACCCGGGGGAGGTGCGCCCGGCCCTGCCCGTCCGTCCGATCGGCGCGGCGCAGGTGGACGAGGAAGTGCGTCGGTCGGCACGGCACGAGTTCGAGCTGGCCCGGCAGATCCCGGTCCGCGCCGAACTGCTCACCGTCAGCCCGGACGAGTCCGTACTGGTGCTGGTCATCCACCACATCGCCGGCGACGGCTGGTCCGGCGCGCCCCTGGCCCGGGACCTGGTCACCGCCTACTCGGCCCGGCTCAACGGGGTCGTACCGCAGTGGCCACCGCTCCCGGTCCAGTACGCCGATTACACGCTCTGGCAGCGTACGATGCTCGGTGGCGAGGAGGAGCCGGCAAGCCCGCTGACCGAGCAACTGCGGTACTGGCGTGAGCAGCTCGCCGACCTCCCACACGAGATCACCGTGCCGGGCGACCGGCCTCGCCCGGCCGTCGCCACCTACCGCGGCGGCGTCGTCCCGATCACCATGGACGCCGAGCTGCACGCCGGCATCACGGAGCTCGCCCGCCGCAACGGCGCCACCGTCTACATGGTCCTGCAGGCCACCGTGGCCGCGCTGCTCACCCGGCTCGGCGCCGGCACGGACGTCGCCATCGGTGCCGGCGTCGCCGGACGGTCCGAGCCCGCACTCGACGATCTGGTCGGGCTCTTCGTCAACATGCTGGTGCTCCGCACCGACACCGCCGGCTCGCCGTCGTTCACCGAACTGCTGCATCAGGTGCGTGACACCAGCATCGAGGCGTACGGCCACCAGGACATCCCGTTCGAGCAGCTGGTCGAGAGCCTCAACCCGGATCGGGTCGCCGGCCGCCAGTCGCTGTTCCAGGTCGCCCTGGTCCTGCAGAACAACACCTCTGTTCCGTTCGACCTGCCCGGCCTGCGGGTACGCGCGGAGCAGATCCCGACCGGGACCGCCCGGTTCGACCTCTCGCTGAGCGTCACCGAGCACAGGGACGGAATCAGCGGTACCGTGGAGTACGCCGCTGACCTCTACGACCGCGCGACGGCGGAGGCTGTCGTCGAGCGCTGGATCCAATTGATCCGCCAGGTGATGGCGGATCCGAGCCGCAGGGTCGACACGCTCGACGTCACCACTCCCGGCGACGAGTCCCGGCTGGCCGGGTGGCGGCGGTACGAACGGGACGTCCCGCCGGTGACCCTCGGCGACATGTTCGCCCGGCAGGTGGCTGCCACGCCGGACGCGATCGCCGTGAGTGACGGCAGCGATGTGTGGACGTACCGCGAGGTGAACCGGTACGCCAACCACGTCGCGGGCCGGCTGATCGATCGGGGCATCGGCCCGGAGGACCTCGTCGCCGTCGCCATGCCGAGGTCCGCGCGCCTGGTGGCGTCCCTGCTCGGGGTGCTCAAGGCAGGTGCCGCGTATGTGCCGGTGGACCTGGTCTTCCCGGATCGTCGCAACCGGCACGTGATCATCGACTCGGACCCGCGGCTGGTGCTGACCTCCCGTGCTGGTGCCGAGAACCTGCCCGCCGACCTGCCCTGTGAGCTGGTCATGATCGACGACTGGGGTACCGGCCGGGGCGACGATCCGGCGGACGCCGACCGGGTACGGCCCTCGAACGTCGACAGCCCGGCGTACGTCATCTACACCTCCGGCTCGACCGGGCAGCCCAAGGGCGTCGTGGTGACCCACCGCGGCCTTGCGGCCTTCGCCGAGACTCTGCGGGAGCGGTGTGCCGCAGGACCGAACGACCGGGTGCTGCAGCTGTCGTCGCCCAGTGTGGACGCCTCGGTTTTGGAGATGGTATGGGCGTTCAGCTCCGGGGCCCGGCTGGTCATCGCCAGCCAGCACCGGCTGGCCGGCGACGAGCTGGCTCAGGCGCTCGCGGAGCAGCGGATCACCCACGCGCACATCCCGCCATCGGCGTTGAGCACTATTCCGGCAGAGGCTGCCGGACGGCTTCCCGAGTTCCGGATACTCAGCGTCGGCGCGGAGTCCTGCCCGCCCGAACTGGTCCGGCTGTGGCTGCCGGGGCGGGACTTCGTCAACGCGTACGGCCCGACCGAGTGCACGGTCGCCGCCTCACACACCTTCCCGCTGGCCGAGGCGCGCGCCCCGATCGGCCGGCCGGTCATCGACGCTGAGCTGTACGTACTGGACGAGACGCTCCGGCCGGCGGCTCCCGGGGTGCCCGGCGAGTTGTACATCGGTGGGGCCGGCCTGGCTCGGGGCTACCTGCGCCGGGGTGGGCTGACCGCGTCGCGGTTCGTTGCGAACCCGTACGGCGAGCCGGGGTCACGGATATACCGGACCGGCGACGTCGTCCGATGGAACACGGACGGCGAGCTGGAGTACCTGGGGCGCTCCGACGAGCAGGTGAAGGTCCGCGGCTTCCGGGTCGAGCCCGGCGAGGTCGAACACGTCCTCGCGAGCCAGCCGTCGGTCGATAGAGCCGTGGTGGTGCCCCGCCGAGACCGCTCGGGGTCGGTCTCCCTGGCGGCGTACGTGGTGCTGGCGGCGGCGGCGTCGCCAGCCGGCTTCGACGATCAGCTGTCCGAGTGGAACGACATCTACGACCAGGTCTACGCCGGTTTCTCCGGTGACGCGGGCAACGACTTCATCGGCTGGACCAGCTCGTTCACCGGCGGTCCGATCCCGATCGAGGAGATGCGGGAGTGGCAGCGGTCCGCGGTCGACGCAGTGCGGCGCTTCGGGCGCGGCCGGGTGCTGGAGATCGGCTCGGGCTCCGGCCTGCTGATGACTCCGTTGGCCGACGCCGTCGACGAATACTGGGGCACAGACCTGTCTGAGGTCTCGATCGACCGGCTGCGCGCGTTCGCGGACGCCCGCGGGTGGAACGACGTGCGGCTGTCCTGCCAGCCGGCGCACGACGTTTCCGGCCTGCCCCGCCGCTACTTCGACACGGTCGTCATCAACTCGGTGGTGCAGTACTTCCCGAGCGCTGACTACCTGCGCGACGTGCTCGCCCAGGTCGTGGACCTGCTCGCCGACGGCGGCCGGGTCATCGTCGGCGACGTCCGGCACTACGGCCTGCTGCGGGTGTTCCTCGCGGCGGTGCACGACTTCCGTGGCACCGAGGGGCGGCGCGCGGCGGTCGAGCACGCCATGGCGGTGGAGAAGGAGCTGCTGCTGGCCCCCGAGTTCTTCACCTCGATCGACCACCCGGCCATCACCGGTGTCGAGGTGACGCTCAAGGCCGGGCAGGCGTCGAACGAGCTGACCGGCTACCGGTACGAGGTCGTCCTGCACACCGCCCCGGCGCGGCGGCTCGCGACGCTGCCCGTGCTGGTGTGGGGCCGAGACACCACCGACCTGGACGAGGTGACCGGCCCGGCGCGGGTGACCGGCATCCCGAACCCGCGGCTGGCCGGCGGGGTGGCCGCGGTGCGGTTGCTGGACGGCATGGACGCGGTGCCCCCGTCGGCGGGCCCGGAGCTTGAACCCGAGGCGGTGCGCCGGTGGGCGGTCCAGCGCGGCATGCGGGCGGTGCCGACGTGGTCGTCGAACCGCTGGAACACGTACGACGTCGTGCTGATCGACGCCGCCGAGGCGGAACCTCTGGCCGACGTGTACCGCCCGGCCGACGGCGTCGAGCCGGCCAACGTCCCCGCAGTCGCCCGTACGGCCGGCGAGCTGGTGTCGGAGTTGCGCTCGACGGTGCAGAGGTTGCTGCCGGACTACATGGTCCCGGCCACAATTACCCCGATCGAGCGGATCCCGGTCACTCCGAACGGGAAGATCGACCGCCGGGCGCTGCCGGACCCGGAGGTGGTGCTCTCGCGCGGACGCCACCCGCGAACCCCGCTGGAGCAGATCCTCTGCGAGCTGTACGCCGACATCCTGGGCCTGGAGCGGGTCGGCGTCAACGACAGCTTCTTCGATCTGGGCGGGCATTCGCTGTTGGCCACCAGGCTGACCAGCCGGATCCGCTCGGCGCTCGGCGTCGAGGCGCTCCTGCAACAGATCTTCGCCGCGCCGTCGCCGGCCGAGTTGGCGGTGGTGTTGGGCGAGGAGCAGGGTCGGGTGCAGCGGGCGCTGGAGCCGGTGGTGCGGCCGGAGGTGTTGCCGTTGTCGTTTGCTCAGCAGCGTTTGTGGTTCTTGCACAAGTTGGAGGGATTGTCGGCGACGTATAACTCGCCGTTGGCGTTGCGGCTTTCGGGCTCGTTGGATGTGGGCGCGTTGCGGGCTGCGTTGGGTGATGTGGTGGGCCGGCATGAGGCTCTGCGGACGGTGTTCGCGGAGGTGGATGGTGTGCCGTGTCAGCGGGTGTTGGACGCGGTGGATGTCGGGTTGCCGGTGCGTGAGGTGTCCGCGGGTGAGTTGCCGGGTGCGTTGCGGCAGGCGGCTCGGTACGAGTTCGACTTGGCTCGGGAGATTCCGGTGCGGGCGTGGTTGTTCGTGGCTGGTCCGGGTGAGTGGGTGTTGATGCTGGTGTTGCATCACATCGCGGCTGATGGCGCGTCGTTGGGGCCGCTGGCGCGGGATTTGGCGACGGCGTATGCGGATCGTCGGGTGGGTCGTGGTCCGTCGTGGTCGCCGTTGCCGGTGCAGTACGCGGATTACACGTTGTGGCAGCGGCGGTTGCTTGGTGAGGAGGCTGATCCGGGCAGTGTGTTCGGGCGTCAGCTGGCGTATTGGCGTGGGCAGTTGGCGGGTTTGCCGGAGCAGGTGACGTTGCCGGCTGATCGGCCTCGGCCGCAGACGGCGTCGTATGCCGGTGACGTGTGGATGTTCCGGTTGGATGCGGGGTTGCACGCGGATCTGTTGCGGCTGGCCCGGGCGTCGGGGGCGACGTTGTTCATGGTGTTGCAGGCGGCGTTGGCGGCGGTGCTGACGCGGCTGGGTGCGGGTGAGGATGTGCCGATCGGTAGTCCGATTGCTGGTCGTAGCGATGATGCGTTGGACGATCTGGTTGGGTTTTTCGTGAATACGTTGGTGTTGCGGGCTGACACGTCCGGGAATCCGGGTTTTGGTGAGTTGTTGGAGCGGGTGCGGGATACGTCGTTGGAGGCGTATGCGCATCAGGATGTGCCGTTCGAGTTTTTGGTGGAGAAGCTCAATCCGCATCGCAGTACCGCGCATAATCCGTTGTTCCAGGTGCTGCTGGCGTTTCAGAACAACCCGGACACCAGTTTCCACCTGCCCGGCCTGCGCGCCGAGCCGGAGGAAATCGGCACCGGTGTGTCCCGGGTGGACCTCACCCTCAACGTCACCGAGACGTTCGGCGCGGACGGTGCGCCGCAGGGCATCCGCGGCGCAATCGAGTACGCCACCGACCTGTACGACGCGAGCACCGTCGAGTCGTTCGCCGCACGGTTCGTGCGCATGCTGCAGGCGGCCGTCGCGGACCCGAGCCGCCGGATCAACGCCGTCGACCTGCTCTCCGGCGAGGAGAATGCGACGGTTCTCGCTCTGTCCGGGCGGGACGCGGCGGTGCCCGACCCACGGGTGTGGCCGGCCGTCTTCGAGGCCACAGCCGCCGCTGTCCCGGACGCGACCGCCGTGGTCGAGGGGCAGCTCAGCTGGACGTACGCGGAACTGAACGAGAACGCGAACCGGTTGGCCGGATACCTGATCGACCGTGGCGTCGGACCCGAGGACATCGTCGGCGTGCTGATGCCGCGTAGCACGATGCAGCTCGCTGCCGTGCTCGCGATCGGCAAGGCCGGTGCCGCGTTCCTGCCGATCGACCCGGCGTACCCGGCGGAACGGATCGGGTACCTCATCGTGGACGCCCGGCCGAAGATGCTGCTCACCGACACCGCCCATGCGGAGGTGGCGGCCGGCGCCATCGCGATCGACGACCCCGCCGTGGCCGCTGCGCTGCGGGAGGCGCCGGTGACCGACCCGGCCGGCGTCGCCGTGCGGCTTGAACACGCCGCCTACGTCATCTACACCTCCGGCTCGACGGGCCGGCCCAAGGGCACGATCATGACCCACAGCGGTCTGGCGGCGCTGGCAGTCAGCGGCTGCGAGCGGGCGGCCGTCGACCGGGACAGCCGGGTCCTGCAGCTCACCTCGCCGAGCTTCGACGTATCCGTCTTCGAGTTCCTCGCCGCGTTCCACGCGGGGGCCGTGCTGGTGATGCCCGAGCCCGGCCGGCTGGCCGGCGAGGAGCTGGCGGAGCTGCTTGCGGACGCGGGCGTTTCGCATGCCTTCGTGCCGCCGTCGGTGCTGGCGACGCTGCCGGATGAGGCCCCCGGACGACTGGCCGGGCTGCGGAGTCTGGTGGTCGGCGGGGAGGCGTGTTCGGCGGATCTGGTCCGGCGCTGGTCGGTGGGACGGCGGATGACGAACCTGTACGGCCCGACGGAGACCACGGTGGCGGCGTCGATCAGCCGCCCGATGTCCGGGGAGGCGCACCCGATCGGCGCTCCGCTGCCGGGTACCCGGGTGTACGTGCTCGACGCGAACCTGCGCCCGGTCCCGCCGGGCGCGCGCGGCGAGCTGTACATCGGTGGTATCGGAGTGGCCCGGGGATATCTCGGTCGCCCGGCCCTGACGGCGTCGCGGTTCGTGGCCGACCCGTTCGGCCCGGCGGGCGCACGGGCGTACCGGACCGGTGATGTGGTCCGGTGGAACGCCGACGGCGAGCTCGAGTACTTCGGCCGGTCCGACCACCAGCTCAAGATCCGTGGCTTCCGGGTGGAGCCAGGCGAGATCGAGGCCGCGTTGGTGCGGCGGCCGAGCGTCGCGCAGGCCGTCGTGGTCGCCCGGCGCGATCAGCACGGCTTCCAGGCGCTGTACGCCTATGTGACGGCCGGCGCGGAACCCGCCGACGCCGATCGCCTGCGCGAGGAGCTGCGCGCCGAGCTGCCCGATTACCTCGTGCCGGCCGCGATCGTAGTGCTCGACGAGTTTCCGCTCAACGCCAACGGCAAGCTGGATCGCAATGCGCTGCCCGAGCCGCGGTTCGTCATCTCGGCTGTGGACAACCGGACGCCGGGCACGCCGCAGGAGGAGATGCTGCGATCCGTGTTCGCCGACGTCCTGGGGCTCGAGCAGATCGGCGCCGACGACAACTTCTTCGACCTGGGTGGGCACTCGCTGCTGGTGACCCGGTTGATCTCGCGGGTGCGCGGCATGCTCGGCGTGGACGTGTCGATGCGGACGTTCTTCAACGCTCCGACCCCGCGGCAACTGGCCGCTCAGCTCCTCAAGGGCGGCCCGGTGCCGGCCCGGTTGCAGCCGGTGCCACGGCCCGAGGCGCTCCCGCTGTCGTTCGCGCAGCAGCGTTTGTGGTTCCTGCACAAGCTGGAGGGGCCGTCGGCGACGTACAACTCGCCGCTGGCGATCAAACTCTCCGGCGATCTGGACGTGGACGCGCTGCGGCTAGGGCTGGCGGACGTCGTCGTCCGGCACGAGGCGCTGCGGACGGTCTTCGCCGAGCGGGCCGGGAACCCGTACCAGCGGATCCTCGACTCCGCCGAGGTCGAACTGCCCATTCGTGAGGTGCCCCAGTCGAAGCTGCCGGACGTGTTGCGCGAGGCGGCCCGATACGAGTTCGACCTGGCACGGGAGATCCCACTGCGGGCGTGGCTGTTCGCGGCCGGTCCGGGCGAGTGGGTGTTGATGCTGGTGCTGCACCACGTCGTCGCCGACGGCTGGTCGCTGCAGGTGTTCGTGTCCGACCTCACCGCCGCGTACACCAGCCGGCGGGCCGGACACGCGCCGTCGTGGCAGCCGCTGCACGTGCAGTACGCCGACTACACGCTCTGGCAGCGTGAGCACCTGGGCGCCAACGACGACCCGGACAGTGTGTCCAGCCGGCAGGTCTCCTACTGGCTGGAGCAGCTGGCGGATCTGCCCGACCAGGTAACGCTGCCGACCGACCGGCCGCGCCCGGCGGTCGCCAGCTACCGCGGTGAGACGGTCACCTTCGACCTCGACGCCGAGGAGCACGGCGAGCTCGTCCGCCTGGCCCGGGAGACTGGCACCACCCTGTTCATGATTCTTCAGGCGGCCCTGGCCGGCCTGCTCACCCGGCTCGGGGCCGGAACCGACATTGCGATCGGCTCGCCGATCGCCGGGCGCACCGACGACCGTCTCGAAAACCTGATCGGTCTGTTCGTGAACATGCTGGTGCTGCGCACCGACACCGCCGGCGATCCGACCCTGGGCGAGCTGCTCACCCGGGTACGGGAGACCTCTCTGGCCGCGTACGCCCACCAGCACATGCCCTTCGAATACCTGGTGGAACGGCTCAACCCGCACCGCTCGGCAGCCCATCACCCGCTGGTGCAGATCCTCTTCGGACTGCAGAACACCGCCGAGCAGAATGTCAGCCTGCCGGGCGTCACCGCCTCCGGCATGTCGGTCGACACGGGCGTCTCTCGGGTGGACCTGTCGATCAACATCGTCGAGGCCTCGGCGCGGGATGGCAGCCCGGCCGGTGTCACTGGTCTCGTCGAGTTCTCCACTGATCTGTATGACCGGGCGACGATCGAGGCGTTCGCGGCTCGGTGGGTGCGGGTGTTGCGGGCGATGGTGGTGGCGCCGGGGTCGCGGTTGAGTGGGGTGCAGCTGCTGGGGGTCGATGAGCGGGTTCGGTTGTTGCAGCGGTGGGGGGCGGCGTCGGGTCCGGTGGCGGCGGTGACGCTGTCTGAGTTGTTCGAGCGTCGGGTGGCGGCCACGCCGGATGCGGTGGCGGTTGTCGAGGGGGAGCTGAGTTGGTCGTATGCGCAGCTGAATGCGTATGCGAATCGGGTTGCCTGGTCGTTGATCGAGCGCGGTGTGGGTGTCGAGGATGTGGTGGCGGTGGTGTTGCCGCGCGGCGCGGTGCAGGTCGCGACGGTGTTGGGGGTCGTGAAGGCGGGTGCGGCGTATCTGCCGGTGGATCCGAGTTATCCGCGGGCTCGGGTGGAGTATTTGTTGCGGGATGCTGCTCCGGCGTTGGTGATCGGTGAGGGGGATGTCTTCGACGGGCAGCCGGAGCATGACCCGGTGTGTCCGTTGCCGGTGGACGCTGCCGCGTATGTGATCTATACGTCGGGTTCGACGGGGCAGCCCAAGGGTGTCGTGGTGACCCACCGCGGGCTCGCGAGCATGGCCGCGACGCAGCAGCGCCTCGGGGCGGGCGAGGGCTCGCGGGTGCTGCAGTTCGCCGCGCTCGGCTTCGACGCCACGGTGTGGGAGCTGGTGATGGCCCTCGGCGCCGGCGCCGTTCTGGTGGTGCCCGAGGCCGACCGGCTGGCCGGGGGGGACCTGGCGGCCGTCCTGCACGAGCAGCGCATCACCCACCTCACGCTGCCGCCGACCGTGCTGGCGACGGTGCCGGCCGACCGGCTGCCCGACCTCGGCACCCTGGTGGTCGCCGGGGAGGCGTGCCCGCCCGAACTGACCGCGCGGTGGTCGCCCGGACGCCGGATGTTCAACGCGTACGGCCCGACCGAGTCGACCGTCTGCGCATCGATCAGCGCGGAGCTTTCACCCGGCCCGGCACCGATCGGCCGCCCGGTGCTGAACACCCGGCTCTACGTGCTGGATGACGCGCTTCAACCGGTGGCGTCCGGGGTCCCGGGCGAGCTGTATATCGTCGGCGAGGGCCTGGCCCGGGGTTATCGGGGCCGTGCCGGTCTGACCGCGACCCGGTTCGTGGCCGATCCGTACGGGCCCGCCGGCACGCGGATGTACCGCACGGGCGACGTGGTCCGGTGGAACGCCGACGGGGATCTGGAGTACCTCGGCCGCTCCGACGAGCAGGTGAAGATCCGTGGCTTCCGGGTGGAGCCCGGCGAGGTGGCGTCCGTGCTGCTGCGCCATCCTGCGGTTGCCCAGGCCGCCGTCATCGTCCGGCTGGACCAGCTTCTCGCGTACGCCGTTCCGGCCTCCGGGCGGGCGGTCCGCGACGGAGTGCTGCGCGCGTACCTGCAGGACGAGCTGCCGGAGCACATGGTTCCATCGGCGGTCGTCCTCCTCGACGAGATTCCCCGTACCTCGCACGGGAAAGTCGACCAGCGGGCGCTGCCGGACCCCGAGCAGGCCGGCGGCCGGGGGCGCGCACCGCGTACGCCGCAGGAGGAGCTGCTATGCGTCCTGTTCGCGCAAGTGCTCGACGTGCCGCAGGTGGACCCGGACGACAGCTTCTTCGATCTGGGCGGGCATTCGCTGTTGGCCACCCGGCTGATCATTCGGATCCGCAAGGCGTTCCGCTGCGAGCTGCCGCCGCGCGCGCTGTTCGCCGCGCCGTCGCCGGCCGAGTTGGCGGTGGTGTTGGGCGAGGAGCAGGGTCGGGTGCAGCGGGCGCTGGAGCCGGTGGTGCGGCCGGAGGTGTTGCCGTTGTCGTTTGCTCAGCAGCGTTTGTGGTTCTTGCACAAGTTGGAGGGATTGTCGGCGACGTATAACTCGCCGTTGGCGTTGCGGCTTTCGGGCTCGTTGGATGTGGGCGCGTTGCGGGCTGCGTTGGGTGATGTGGTGGGCCGGCATGAGGCTCTGCGGACGGTGTTCGCGGAGGTGGATGGTGTGCCGTGTCAGCGGGTGTTGGACGCGGTGGATGTCGGGTTGCCGGTGCGTGAGGTGTCCGCGGGTGAGTTGCCGGGTGCGTTGCGGCAGGCGGCTCGGTACGAGTTCGACTTGGCTCGGGAGATTCCGGTGCGGGCGTGGTTGTTCGTGGCTGGTCCGGGTGAGCGGGTGTTGATGCTGGTGTTGCATCACATCGCGGCTGATGGCGCGTCGTTGGGGCCGCTGGCGCGGGATTTGGCGACGGCGTATGCGGATCGTCGGGTGGGTCGTGGTCCGTCGTGGTCGCCGTTGCCGGTGCAGTACGCGGATTACACGTTGTGGCAGCGGCGGTTGCTTGGTGAGGAGGCTGATCCGGGCAGTGTGTTCGGGCGTCAGCTGGCGTATTGGCGTGGGCAGTTGGCGGGTTTGCCGGAGCAGGTGACGTTGCCGGCTGATCGGCCTCGGCCGCAGACGGCGTCGTATGCCGGTGACGTGTGGATGTTCCGGTTGGATGCGGGGTTGCACGCGGATCTGTTGCGGCTGGCCCGGGCGTCGGGGGCGACGTTGTTCATGGTGTTGCAGGCGGCGTTGGCGGCGGTGCTGACGCGGCTGGGTGCGGGTGAGGATGTGCCGATCGGTAGTCCGATTGCTGGTCGTAGCGATGATGCGTTGGACGATCTGGTTGGGTTTTTCGTGAATACGTTGGTGTTGCGGGCTGACACGTCCGGGAATCCGGGTTTTGGTGAGTTGTTGGAGCGGGTGCGGGATACGTCGTTGGAGGCGTATGCGCATCAGGATGTGCCGTTCGAGTTTTTGGTGGAGAAGCTCAATCCGCATCGCAGTACCGCGCATAATCCGTTGTTCCAGGTGCTGCTGGCGTTTCAGAACAACCCGGACACCAGTTTCCACCTGCCCGGCCTGCGAACAAGGCTGGAGGGGGTCAGTACCGGGCTGTCCCGTGTGGACCTGTTCATCAGCCTCGCAGAGCAGCCGGATGCCGGCGGTGTGATCGGGGTCGTCGAGTACGCCACCGACCTGTACGACGCCGCGACGGTCGAAGCTTTCGTCGGCCGCTGGCTGCGATTCCTGGCCGCCGTCGCGCACGATCCGGAGCAGCGCATCGGGTCGGTGGACCTGCTGCTCGACGGCGAGCGGGAGCGGCTGACCGGCTGGGCGTACGCCCAGCCGGAGGTGGAGCCGACCACCCTGTCTGAGTTGTTCGAGCGTCGGGTGGCGGCCACGCCGGATGCGGTGGCGGTTGTCGAGGGGGAGCTGAGTTGGTCGTATGCGCAGCTGAATGCGTATGCGAATCGGGTTGCCTGGTCGTTGATCGAGCGCGGTGTGGGTGTCGAGGATGTGGTGGCGGTGGTGTTGCCGCGCGGCGCGGTGCAGGTCGCGACGGTGTTGGGGGTCGTGAAGGCGGGTGCGGCGTATCTGCCGGTGGATCCGAGTTATCCGCGGGCTCGGGTGGAGTATTTGTTGCGGGATGCTGCTCCGGCGTTGGTGATCGGTGAGGGGGATGTCTTCGACGGGCAGCCGGAGCATGACCCGGTGTGTCCGTTGCCGGTGGACGCTGCCGCGTATGTGATCTATACGTCGGGTTCGACGGGGCAGCCCAAGGGTGTCGTGGTGACCCACCGCGGCCTCGCCGCGCTCGCCTCCGGAACGGTCGGCCGCAACGCCGTCGCCGGCAACAGCCGGGTGCTGCTGATGGCGTCGCCGAGCTTCGACGCCTCGGTCCTCGAACTGATGATGGCCATCGGCGCCGGTGCGGCCCTGGTCGTCTCCCGCGAGTCGCGACTGGCCGGCGAGGAGTTGGCTACGCTGATCGCGGAGGCGCGGGTCACGCACGCGTTCGTGCCGCCGTCAGTGCTGGCGACCTTGCCCAGTGCGACCACCGGAGAGCTGCCGGCGTTCCAGGGCCTGGTGGTCGGCGGCGAGGCGTGTTCGTCCGACCTGGCGCGCCGCTGGTCGGCGGGCCGGCGGATGACGAACCTGTACGGCCCGACGGAGACCACGGTGGCGACGACGGTCAGCCGCCCGTTGTCCGGGGAGGCGCATCCGATCGGTGCCCCGCTGCCCGGATGGCGGGTGTACGTGCTGGACTCGAACCTGCATCTGGTGCCGCCCGGGTCGCGGGGCGAACTGTACATCGGCGGCGTCGGCCTGACCCGGGGCTACCTGCGCCGGGCCGGCCTGACGGCGTCGCGGTTCGTGGCCGATCCTTTCAGCCCGGCCGGTGCGCGGATGTACCGCACCGGTGACGTGGTCCGGTGGAACGCCGACGGGGAACTCGAATACCTGGGCCGTTCCGACCACCAAGTCCAGATCCGGGGTATCCGCGTCGAGCCGGGCGAGCTGCAGGCCGCGCTGACGGCACATCCGGATGTGGCTCGCGCGGTCGTCGCGGTCCGCGACGATCGGCAAGGTGACCCCGCGCTGGTTGGTTACATGGTGCCCGAGCGGCCCGGCGCCGACCCCGCGGCCGTCCGCGAGGATCTGCGCCGGATCCTGCCCGATCACCTGGTGCCGGTCGCGATGGTCGTGCTGCCGGAGATCCCGCTGACGCCGAACGGCAAGCTCGACCGGGACGCGCTGCCGGATCCGGAGTTCGCGTCCTCGCGGGGACGCGACCCACGTACCCCCGAGGAAGAGATCCTGTGCGGACTCTTCGCCGAGGTTCTCGGCCTGGAGCAGGTCGGCGCCGAGGACGACTTCTTCGACCTGGGCGGACACTCGCTGCTGGGTACCCGCCTGATCAGCGGGATCCGGGCAAAGCTCGGCTTCGAGGTGCGGCTGCTGACCCTGTTCGAGGCGTCCACGCCGGCCGCGCTGGCCCGGGCGATCCTGGCGGCGAATGCCCCGGCCCGGACGGCGCTGGAGCCGGTGCCGCGACCGGAGCTCCTGCCGCTGTCGTTCGCCCAGCAGCGCCTGTGGTTCCTGCACAAGCTGGAAGGACCGTCGCCGACCTACAACATGCCGCTCACGCTGCGGCTGTCGGGGCCGCTCGACGTACCGGCGCTCCAGGCCGCGCTGACCGACGTGGTGGGCCGGCACGAGGCCTTGCGCACCGTCTTCGCCGAGCACGACGGCCAAGCGTACCAGCGGATCCTGGACCCGGTCGAGATCGAATTGCCGGTGCACGACGCCGCCTCGGACGAAGCGCTGCAGGCCGCCGCGCGCCACCGGTTCGACCTGGCCGGGGAAATCCCGCTAAGGGTGTCGCTGTACGCGGCCGGTCCGGGCGAGTGGGTGTTGATGCTGGTACTGCACCACATCGTCGCCGACGGGTGGTCGCTGCGGCCGCTGGCGCGGGACCTGGCGACGGCGTACGCGGCGCGCGCGGCCGGCCGGGCCCCGGACTGGGCGCCGCTGCCGGTGCAGTACGCCGACTACACACTGTGGCACCGGGAGTTGCTCGGCGACGACGCGGATCCGGACAGCGCGTTCGGTCGCCAGCTCGCGTTCTGGCGGGACCGGCTTGCCGACCTGCCCGAGCAGGTGACCCTGCCGACCGACCGCCCGCGGCCAAGGATGGCCAGTTACCGGGGCGACGTAAGCACCTTCCAGGTGGACGCGGAGCTGCACGCGGGGCTGATGGCGATGGCCCGGCGGACCGGTTCGACGCTGTTCATGGTGCTGCAGACCGCGCTGTCGGCGCTGCTGACCCGCTCCGGTGCCGGCACCGACGTGGTAGTCGGCGCCGGCGTGGCCGGTCGTACCGACGAACGCCTCGACGACCTCGTCGGATTCTTCGTCAACATGATGGTGCTGCGCACCGACACGACCGACGATCCGACGTTCGTCGAGCTCCTTCAGCGGGTACGCGCCAGCAGCCTCGCCGCGTACGCGCACCAGGACATCCCGTTCGAGTACCTGGTCGAGAAGATCAATCCGCTGCGGTCGGCGTCGCATCAGTCGCTGTTCCAGATCGCCATGGTGCTGCAGAACAACGCCGAGGCCAACTTCGACCTCTCCGGCGTGCGGGTGTGGCAGGAGGGCCGTGGCACCGGCACGTCCCGGTTCGACCTGTCGCTGAGCCTGACCGAGACCACCACGGCCGACGGGCGCCCCGCAGGTGTCACTGGTCTCGTCGAGTTCTCCACTGATCTGTATGACCGGGCGACGATCGAGGCGTTCGCGGCTCGGTGGGTGCGGGTGTTGCGGGCGATGGTGGTGGCGCCGGGGTCGCGGTTGAGTGGGGTGCAGCTGCTGGGGGTCGATGAGCGGGTTCGGTTGTTGCAGCGGTGGGGGGCGGCGTCGGGTCCGGTGGCGGCGGTGACGCTGTCTGAGTTGTTCGAGCGTCGGGTGGCGGCCACGCCGGATGCGGTGGCGGTTGTCGAGGGGGAGCTGAGTTGGTCGTATGCGCAGCTGAATGCGTATGCGAATCGGGTTGCCTGGTCGTTGATCGAGCGCGGTGTGGGTGTCGAGGATGTGGTGGCGGTGGTGTTGCCGCGCGGCGCGGTGCAGGTCGCGACGGTGTTGGGGGTCGTGAAGGCGGGTGCGGCGTATCTGCCGGTGGATCCGAGTTATCCGCGGGCTCGGGTGGAGTATTTGTTGCGGGATGCTGCTCCGGCGTTGGTGATCGGTGAGGGGGATGTCTTCGACGGGCAGCCGGAGCATGACCCGGTGTGTCCGTTGCCGGTGGACGCTGCCGCGTATGTGATCTATACGTCGGGTTCGACGGGGCAGCCCAAGGGTGTCGTGGTGACCCACCGCGGGCTCAGCGGCCTCGCCGCCACCCTGCGCCAGCGCTGCGGGGCCGACGTGGACAGCCGGATCCTGCAGGCTTCGTCGCCGAGTTTCGACGCCGCTGTGCTGGAGCTGGTCTGGGCCTGGGATTCCGGCGCCGCCCTGGTGATCGCCTCGGCGGACCGGCTGGCCGGCGACGAGCTGGCGCGGGCCCTCGCCCACCACCGGATCACCCACGCGCTGATCCCTCCGTCGGTGCTGAGCACCCTACCGGCCGACGCGCCGCGGACCCTGACCGACTTCCGTACCCTCATCGTCGGTGCCGAGGCATGCCCGCCCGAGCTGCTGCGGAGGTGGGCGCCCGGCCGGCGGATGGTGAACGCTTACGGGCCGACCGAGGCGACCGTCGTCGCCAGCCAGACCGGTGACCTGCACGAACCCCCGGTGTCGATCGGCAAGCCGGCGCTCGGCACCCGGCTGTACGTGCTGGACGAAAGGCTCGGGCTGGCCGCTCCCGGGGTCCCGGGCGAGCTGTATATCGTCGGCGAGGGCCTGGCCCGGGGTTATCGGGGCCGTGCCGGTCTGACCGCGACCCGGTTCGTGGCCGATCCGTACGGGCCCGCCGGCACGCGGATGTACCGCACGGGCGACGTGGTCCGGTGGAACGCCGACGGGGATCTGGAGTACCTCGGCCGCTCCGACGAGCAGGTGAAGATCCGCGGCTTCCGGGTGGAGCCCGGCGAGGTGGAACGCGTCCTCGCCGCGCAACCGTCGGTGGCGCGGGCCGTCGTGGTGCCGCGGCCGGACCGCTCCGGTGCCGTCTCGCTCGCCGCGTACGTCGTACTGGCCGACCAGGGTTCGGCAACCGACTTCGACGATCAGCTGGACGAGTGGCGCAGCATCTACCACGAAGTTTACAGCGGCTTGGCGCGCGAGCCGGGCGCCGACTTCGCGGGCTGGAACAGTTCGTTCACCGGCGCGCCGATCCCGATCGAGCAGATGCGGGAGTGGCAGCGGTCCGCAGTGGAGCAGGTGGCCCGGTTCGGCCCTCGCCGGGTCCTGGAGATCGGCGCGGGCTCCGGCCTCCTGATGGTCCCGCTGATCGAGCGGACCGAGGAGTACTGGGCGACGGACTTCTCGGCGGCCGCCGTCGAGCGGCTACGGGAGTACGCCCGGGAACGCGGCTGGGAGCATGCGCACCTGCGCTGCCAACCGGCCCACGACGTGTCGAGGCTGCCCCGCGGCCACTTCGACACCATCGTGCTGAACTCGGTGGTCCAGTACCTCCCGAGCGCGGATTACCTGCGCGACGTGCTGGGCAAAGCGCTCGACCTGCTGGCCGACGGTGGCCGGCTGATCCTCGGCGACGTGCGGCACCACGGCCTGCTGCGGGCGATGCACGCCGCTGTACACGAGTTCCGTAACCCCGGGTCCGGCTCGTCGGCCGTGGACCACGCAGTGGCGATCGAGAAGGAACTGCTGCTCGCGCCCGAGTTCTTCACCGCCTTCCGGCATCCGCGGGCCACCGGCGTCGAGGTGCTGCTCAAGCGGGGCAGCGCGGACAACGAGCTGACCGCGTACCGGTACGAGGTGGTGCTGCACACCGGCGCGACCCGGCCGGTCGGGGACCTGCCGGAGCTGGTCTGGGGCCGTGACGTCACGGACCTGGCCGACGTGAAGGCGCCGGCACGCCTGACCCGGATACCGAATCCGCGACTGGCCGGCACCACCGAACCCCGGCTGCACCCGGAGCAGGTACGCCGGCAGGCCGCGGAGCGCGGCTTGCGGGCGGTGCCCACTTGGTCGCCGCGGAACTGGGACGTGTACGACGTGGTGCTGCTCGCCGCCGGCGAGGACGAGCCGCTCACAGACGTCTACCGACCGGGCACTCCGGAGGTGGTCGCCAACGTGCCTGCGGTCGCCCGCACCGCCGGTGAGCACGTCTCCGAGCTGCGCGGCACGATCAAGTCGTTGCTGCCCGACCACATGGTGCCGACCACGATCACGCCGATCGAGCGGATCCCGCTCACCCCGAACGGCAAGATCGACCGCCGGGCGCTGCCGGAACCCGAGATCGTCACCACCACGACCGAGGAGCGCGGGCCGCGCGACCCGTACGAGGAGATCCTCTGCGAGCTGTACGCCGACCTGCTCGGCCTGCCCCGCGTCGGGGTCGACGAGAGCTTCTTCGACCTCGGCGGGCACTCGCTGCTCGCCACCAGGTTGACCAGCCGGATCCGTGCCGTGCTCGGCATCGAGGTGCCGCTGCAGCAGGTGTTCGCCGCGTCGACGCCTGCCCAGCTCGCCGCGGTGCTGGCACAGGGGTCGGGCCGTGCGGGGCCCGCGCTGGAGCCGGCGCCACGACCGGAGGTCCTCCCGTTGTCGTTCGCGCAGCAGCGCCTCTGGTTCATGCAGAAGCTGGAGGGGCCGTCGGCGACGTACAACTCGCCGCTGGCGGTGCGCTTGTCCGGCGCGCTCGACGTGGCCGCGATGCGCGCCGCCCTCGCCGACGTGCTGGCCCGGCACGAGGTGCTGCGCACCGTCTTCGGCGAACGGCGCGGGGAGCCTCACCAGCGGATCCTGGACGCCGTCGAGATCGACCTGCCAGTACGTGCGGTGGCCGAGGGCGACTTGACCCAGGTGCTCCGCGACGCCTCCCGGCACGAGTTCGACTTGTCCCGGGAGATCCCGGTGCGGGCGTCGCTGTTTACCACCGGACGCGACGAATGGGTGCTGCTGCTGGTCGTGCACCACGTCGCGGTGGACGGCTGGTCGATGCGGCCGCTGGCCCGGGACCTGACCACGGCGTACGAGCAACGCAGGGCCGGTCACGCCCCGGACTGGGCGCCGCTGCGGGTCCAGTACGCCGACTTCGCCCTCTGGCAGCGCCGGATGCTGGGCGACGAGGCTGACCCGGACAGCCGGCTCAGCCGCCAGCTCGCCTACTGGCGTGACCAGCTGGCCGGTCTGCCGCGACTGGTGACGTTGCCGGCCGATCGGCCCCGCCCGGCCGAGGCCAGTTACCGGGGTGCCACGCTGACCCGCAACCTCGACGCGGACCTGCACGAGGCTCTGCGCGTGCTGGTCCGGCGCCACGGATCCACCCTGTTCATGGCGTTGCAGGCGGCGCTCGGCGCGCAGCTGAGTCGCAGCGGTGCCGGAACCGACATCCCGGTCGGCGCGCCGACCGCGGGACGCGCCGACGACGCCATCGAGGACCTGGTCGGCTTCTTCATCAACACGCTCGTGCTGCGGATCGACACCTCCGGCCGCCCCAGCTTCACCCGGCTGCTGGAGCAGGTGCGGGACACCAGCCTGGCCGCGTACGCCCATCAGGACGTGCCCTTCGACCACCTGGTGGAGAAGCTCAACCCCGACCGGTCGCCCGGGCAGCACCCGCTCTTCCAGGTCCAGCTGGTGCTGCAGAACACGCCGGACGCCGAGTTCGAGCTGGCCGGGCTGACCGCACGGCCGCAGCTGGACGGGGTCGAGACCGGGGTGTCGCGGGTGGACCTGTCCGTCAACGCGATCGAGACGTTCGACGACCACGGTGCGCCCGCCGGGCTGATCCTCGTCGTCGAGTACGCCACCGACCTCTACGACAGTGCGACGGTCGACGCCTTCCTCGACGAGTTCGGCCAGCTGCTGCACGAGGTCGCCGACTCGCCCGACCAACCCATCGGAGGACTCGAATTGGACAACATCGCCGCGCCGGTGCCGGGAACTCTGCCGCAGCTCTTCGAAGCCTGGGCTGCTGCTGCGCCGTCCGCGATCGCCGTGACCGACGGCGCGGCCGACACCACGTACGCCGAGCTGAACAGCCGGGCCAACCGGATGGCGCGGGCGCTGATCGACCGTGGGGCCGGCCCGGAGGATCTCGTCGCCGTGCTGCTGCCGCGCAGCGTCCGGCAGGTCGTCACGATTCTGGCCATCGCCAAGAGCGGGGCGGCGTACCTGCCGATCGACCCGACCTACCCGGCCGACCGGGTGGCGTATCTCTGCGCGGATGCCCGGCCGAAGCTGGTCGTGACGGACGCCGCCGGGGTGGCCCGCTTCGGCGTGAACCAGCCGGTGATCGACGTCGACGACCCGGCGACCGTGGCGCAGTGGGAGAGCCGGCCGGACAACGACCCGACCGACCGCGGCCGCACGACTGCCCTCGGCCTCGACCACCCGGCCTACGTCATCTACACCTCCGGGTCGACCGGCCGGCCCAAGGGTGCGGTGATTACCCACGCTGGGCTGGCCGATGCGGCGGAGTCCTGGCGGCAGCGCTGGGGTGTGGAGCCGGGCAGCCGTGTCCTGCAGCTCTCCTCGCCGAGCTTCGACGCCTCCATCATGGACTTCATCGTGGCGTTCGCCACGCAGGGAACGCTCGTCCTGCCGGAGCCGGGACTGATCGTGGGTGACGCGCTGGCCCGGGTGCTGGCCGAGAAGCGGATTACGCACCTGGTGACCCTGCCGTCGGTGCTGGCCAGCATGCCGGTCGACGCGGCGGGCAGGCTCACCGACCTGCGCGGCCTGCTGCTCGGCGGCGAGGTGCTGACACCCGATCTCGCCGCACGCTGGTCGCCGGGCCGGCGCATGGTCAACGTGTACGGCCAGACCGAGACGACCATCGCCTGCACGATGACCGACCCGCTGGACGGTGAGCGCGTCACGGTCGGCCGACCCAACGCGGGCATGCGGGTGTACGTCCTCGACGCCGATCTGCGCATCGTGCCGCCCGGCGCCGAGGGTGAGCTGTACGTGGCGGGACCCGCAGTCGGGCGCGGATACCTGCACCGGTCCGGCCTGACCGCCGAGCGGTTCGTCGCCGACCCGTACGGCCCGCCCGGCTCACGGATGTACCGCACCGGCGACCTCGGCCGGCTCAACTACGCACTCGAGCTGGAGTACGCCGGCCGTACCGACGAACAGGTGAAGATTCGCGGGATGCGGGTCGAGCTGGGCGAGGTGGAGGCCGCGCTGGCCGAGCATCCGGCGGTGACGCGGGCCGCGGTGGCCGTACGGGCCGACCGTCAGGGCGACCTGGCCCTGTTCGGGTACGTCATCCCGGCCCAGCCTGGCGCCGACATCAGCGGTATCCGCGAGGACCTGCGCCGGTCGCTGCCCGAGCATCTGGTGCCGGCGGTGGTGACGGCGATGACGGATTTCCCGCTCACGCCGAACGGCAAGGTGGACCGGGACGCGCTGCCGGCCCCGCACGTCACGGCGCTGGTCGGCCGCGGGCCGCGTACGCCGCAGGAGGAAATCCTCTGCGGCCTGTTCGCCGAGGTGCTGGGCCTGGGCCAGATCGGCGTCGAGGACAACTTCTTCGACCTGGGCGGCCATTCGCTGCTGGCGAACAAGCTAATCGCCCGGATCGCCGAGGTGATGGGCACGGAGATCCCGATCCGGACGTTCTTCGCCGGTCCTACCGTCGCGCAGCTCGCCGAGCAGCTCGGCTCCGACGGTGTCGGCCGGGCGTTCGACGTGCTGCTGCCGTTGCGCACCGGGGGCACCCTGCCACCGCTGTTCTGCGTCCACCCGGGGGCAGCGATCTGCTGGGCGTACTCGGATCTGCTGTTGCACCTGAGCCCCGACTTCCCGGTGTACGGGCTGCAGTCCCGCGCGCTCAGCCACCCCGACGAGCTCCCGGAGAGCCTGATCCAGGTGGCCGACGACTGCATCGAGGAGATGCGTCAGGTGCAGAAGACCGGCCCGTACTACCTGCTCGGGCAGTCGTTCGGCGGGGTCGTGGCGCAGGCCATGGCCGCCCGGCTGGAGGCCGCCGGGGAGCAGGTCGGGCTGATCGTGGCGCTTGACTCCGAGCCGGCCCGGCCGCTGAGCGAGGAGGAGCAGGCGCAGGTCATCGAGGCTACCGGCAAGGTCTACACCGGCATCCTCGAGGTGCTGGGCGTCGACCCGGCAGCTTTGCCGAGCGGCAACCTCACCTTCGCACAGTTCTCCGAACTGGCCCGGACCACCAACACGGTCCTGGGCAACGTCGCCGAGGAGGAGTTCCAGCTACTCATGGCGATTTTGCACCGCAACATCTCGATCGCTACCAGGCACCGCACGGAACGGGTCGATGCCGACATGCTGATCTTCGGCGCGGCCCAGGAACGGGAACGGGTGCTCGACCCCGAGGTTTGGCGGGAGTTCGTCGGCGAGATCACCTACCACCCGATTGCGACCAGTCACAGCACGATCATGGCGCCTGAGGCGCTCCAGGTGATCGGCCCGATTCTCGAGCAGCACCTGCGGGCCGTCATCGCCGGCAACGCCACGACCAAGGAGGAGAACTGATGGGTAACCCATTCGACGACACCGAGGGCCGGTTCCTGGTGCTGGTCAACGACGAGGGTCAGTACTCGATGTGGCCAGCGGCGATCGACGTGCCGGCAGGGTGGACCGTCGCCCACCCCGAGGACAGCCATCAGGCGTGCCTCGACTACGTCGAGCAGAACTGGACCGACATGCGCCCGCGGAGCCTTGTTCGCGCCATGGCTGAGGAGTCCTAAGCCTTGCTCGCAACCAACGACGTGAGCGGGACGGACGTCCCGGAACCCGGGCGGGACCTGCTCGAGCTGGTGGACACCACAGGACAGACCGTCGGGGTGCTCGACAAGCTGGCCGCCCACACGAGTCCCGGCCATCTGCACCGGGCGTTCTCCGTGTTCCTCTTCGACGACGAGGGGCGCCTGCTACTACAGCGGCGGGCGCTGGGCAAGTACCACTCGCCGGGTGTGTGGTCCAACACCTGCTGCGGCCACCCCTTCCCCGGGGAGGCGCCGGACGCTGCGGTCGCCCGTCGGGTCCGGGAGGAGTTGGGCACGACGCCGGTCGGTCTCGCGGCCGCCGGGACCGTGCTGTACGAGTTGCCGGACCCGAAGTCGGGCCTGATCGAGCGCGAGTACAACCACGTGTTCGTGGGCCGATTCCGGGACGAGCCGCGACCCGATCCTGCGGAGGTCGCGGAGTGGACGCTGGTCGCACCCGGCCAACTGCGTGACATGCGGGATCGGCTGGAGTTCTCGGTGTGGTTCCCGGCCGTGTTCGGACGCGTTGCCGAAACGGGACGTGTCGCAGACCTTCATCTGGACGCGTGGCGCTGAGCCACCCCGCGCCTCGACGTGGATTCTGACAAGGAGAACCGGGGTTGACCGAGGAGTTGACGACGGTCCGAGACGCCTGCGCCAGAACATTGGAGAATACGGCACGGACCCTGCAACTGGGAGCCAGCGGTACGGAATTCGTCGCGGCGTTCCGGGCCATGACCGACCACTGGGGCGCCGCCCGCCCCCACGATCTACCCCTGTCGGACGTGTCGCCCGACGGGTCGCCCGTGGAGTACGCGGTCGACCTCGGCGGGCTCGCGCCCGCACTCCAGTTCGCCGTGGAGCCGCTGACCGCGGGCTTGCCGGCCCGTGACCCCGTCGCGGCGCGGGCCATCATGCCGCTGCTGGCCGGGCGGTACGGCGCCGGCGCGACCCGGTGGTCGGCCCTCGCGGACCGGCTCCTGCCCGACGACGCGCACGGCCCGCACGTCTCCATGTACGGCGCCGAGGTTCGGGCGGGCGCCCCGATTCGGTTCAAGGCGTGGTTCTACCTGAACGTGACCGGCCCGGACGGCACCTTCGACCTGCTGTACTCCGCCCTGGAACGGATGGGCACGACGCATCTGTGGCCGGTCGTCCAGGCGCACGTGCACCGCGCCGGGGAGGACGTGCCGTTCCTGCTGTCGCTGGACCTGGCGGACGACCCGGCGGCCCGGGTGAAGGTGTACTTCCGGCACTTCATGGCCGACGTCGAGGAGGTGGCGGCCGTGCTCAAGGCGTACCCGGGTTTCGAGCCGGGGGAGGTGCGGGCCTTCTGCAAGGTCATGATGGACGGGCGGCGCCGCTTCAGCGACCAACCGGCCGTCACCTGCGTGTCGCTGTTCGACGCGCAGAACTTCGATCGCGCCGCGGCCACCCTCTACGTTCCGCTGTGGACGTACGCCGAGCACGACGGCGAAGTACGGCAGCGGGTGCACCGGGCCCTGGCCGCGTGGCCGGAGGCGCTGCACCGCTACAACAGCGTGCTCGCCGGCATCGCGCACCGAGGGCTGGACGCGGGAACCGGGATTCACAACTACATCTCCTGGCAACCCGGCCGGACCCACCCACGGGTGAAGGTTTACCTGTCACCGGAGATGCACGACGTAACTCCTCCGCCGCTCGGCGTGAGCCAACGGCATCACCTCAGTGGCCAGACCACTGTGAGAGGGAGAACCGAATGAGTACGCAGACGCATCTGGCTCCGCTGCGGACCGCCATCGTGGGGACCGGGAACATCGGAACCGATCTGCTCCTGAAGGTCGAGGCGTCCCCGCTGCTGACGTGCGTCCTGTTCGCCGGGCGGCGGGCCGAGTCGCCCGGCATCGAGCTGGCCCGCGGTCGCGGGGTGACCACCAGCACCGGCGGCATCGACGCCGTGGTCGACGCGGCTGACGACATCGATTTGGTCTTCGACGCGACCTCGGCTGGGGACGCCATCCGGCACTGGGCCGTCATCGAGCCGCTGGGACTGCCGTTCATCGACCTCACACCGGCGAACCAGGGCAAGTTCTGCGTCCCGGCGCTCAACCTGGAGGACTGCCTCGACGAGCAGTACCTCAGCATGGTGACCTGCGGGGGGCAGGCGGCAGTGCCGATGGCTTGGTGCATCACGCAGATCGCCGGCCGCGTCGACTACCTCGAGATCGTCTCGGCGAGCGCCTCGGCCAGCGTCGGTCCGGCCTCGCGGGCGAACCTAGACGAGTACGTGCACACCACGGAACAGGCCACCGCCGAGTTCTGCAGCACCGCGCGCACCAAGACCGTCCTGATCATCAACCCGGCCGATCCCGGCATCGTGATGCGCAACTCCATCGCGGTCTCCACCACCGAGCGCATCGACATCGATGCTCTGCGCGACTCGGTCACCGCCATGGAGAAGGAAATCCACTCGTACGTTCCCGGGTACCGGGTCGTGGTGCCGCCGGTCGCCACCGGTGACCGCTACATGCTCACCGTCGAGGTCGAAGGACGGGGCGACTACTTCCCGCGCTACGCCGGAAACCTGGACATCATCACCTGCGCCGCCGTCGCCGCGGCGGAGGCTCGCAGCGGGCGGAGGCGTTGATGGGCGTGAAACTGCAGATCTGTGACTCGACGCTGCGCGACGGCAACCACGCCGTCGCCCACCAGCTCGGCCGGGCGGACATCAGCGCCTACGCTCGGGCGGCCGAGACGGCCGGGGTGGACGTCCTGGAGGTCGGGCACGGCAACGGGCTCGGCGCCTCGTCCATTCAGGTCGGCATCGCCGCCATCAGCGACGTGGAGATGCTGCGCGCCGCGAAGGCCGAACTGCGCTACTCGCGGCTGGGTGTGCTCTCCATCCCCGGCTTCGCCAGCGTCGAACGTGACCTCAAGCCCGCCCTCGACTGCGGCGTTGACGAGGTCCGGGTGGGCGCGCACTGCACCGAGGCCGACGTCACCTGTCAGCAGGTCACGATGCTGCGGTCGATGGGCGTACGCGTGAAGGGCCTGCTGCTGATGAGCCACATGGCGTCGGCCGGGAAGCTGGTGGAGCAGGCGGGGCTCATGCAGGACTACGGCGCCGAGGCGGTGGTGCTGATGGACTCCGCCGGCGCGTACACCCCGGAGATGGTCCGGGAGAAGGTCGGCGAGCTGGTCGAGAAGCTCGACATCGCGATCGGTTTCCACGCGCACAACAACCTGGGCCTCTCGGTGATCAACAGCATCACCGCGATCCGCGCAGGAGCATCCATCGTGGACGTGACGGCGCGGGGATTCGGCGCCGGCGCGGGGAACGCGCCGATCGAACTGGTCGCCGCCAACCTACACGTCGAGCAGATCGAGGCGCGGATTCAGCTCTTTGGCGCGCTGGACGCGGCGGACACCGCCGAGGAACGGTTCGTGAAACACGTGCCGGTCAACGACAGCGTCACCATTGCCAGCGGCATCGCCGGGGTGTTCTCCGGGTTCGCGGCTCCGGTGCGGCGCGCCAGCCGGCGCTTCGGCGTCGATCCCCGCGAGATCCTGCTCGAATTGGGCAGGCGGCGGGTGGTGGCCGGCCAGGAGGACACCATCATCGAGGTCGCTATGGCTCTGGCCGCCGAGCGGGCGTCCGCAGACCTGACGCACGCCTTTGCTGACCGCATCTGACGGTTGAGGGTGAGAATCATGGAAAGGAAAGACCCGGAAGCCGTGGCCGATGCGGCCGCGGTCGCCGCGCTGCTCCAGATCGGCGCCGAGATCGGAGCCGATCAGGTTCTGGACGCGGGCGATCCGTTCAGCGCCGCGGACGTGGCCAAGGCCGTTGACGTCCCGGTCGCCGGCATCACCGCGTACCTGGGGGCATTGCTCGCCGCCGGCCTAATCGTCGACACCGAGGTTTCGGGCACCTTCCAGGTGGCCGCCGACTACCCCGGCCTTCGTTACCAGGCCGGGTACGTGTCCTGGGCGATGAACGCGAACGGCCCCTTCCTGGACAACGCCCGCGCGTTCCTCACGGACCCGGCCGCGGCCGCCCATGTCCACCGACGCAACGGGCGGCGGGTCGCGGTCAGCTCGCGGTGGATCGGCCAGCGCGCCTTCTACCCGCAGCTCATCGAGCAGGTGGCGGCAGCCGGGGCGCTGCAGGTGTCGGACCTCGGCGCCGGCGCCGGCGGACTGCTCATCAAGCTGCTGCAGGAGGACCCGGCTCGTACCGGCACGGCGGTCGACAGCAACGGTGCGGCCTGTGCTGCGGCGCGGCAGGCCGCCCTCGCCGCCGGGGTGCACGACCGGCTGACGGTCGTCGAGCGGCCAATCGAGTCGTTGGTCGACAACCCCGAACCGGTCGCGGGCGCGGAAGCTGTTCTCGCGAGCTATGTCATGCACGACATCGTGGCCGATGACGGTATCGCCCTGGACGTCCTGGGAGCCCTGCGCGACGCGCTGGCCCCAGGCGGGATCCTCGCCGTGGCCGACGCGGTCTCCTACGCGCGGCGGCCGGAGGAGCGCAAGTTCAGCGCCCTCTTCACCTACCTGCACGCCACCTTCATGAGCGTCACCCTCCCCACCGAGCAGGAGTGGCTGGACAAGTTCGCGGCGGCTGGCTTCTCGCAGACCAAGGTCGTTCCGATCGGCCTGCCCGGCGGTCGGCTCTTCGTGGCGACCAGATGACGGCCGTCGCGCGGACGTTGCACCGCGAACTCGCCGTGGAGCTCTGGGAGGCCGCTCGAACCCGTCGGCCGGTGCCGCCGCTGTCGGTCAGGCACCCGCGACTCGACCTGGCGGACGCGTATGCGATCCAGAGCGAGACCCGTGCGCTCGAACTGGCCGGTGGGGCCCGGCTCGCCGGCCTGAAGATCGGCGCCACCAGCGAGGCGATCCAGAAGATGTTCGGCATCGATCATCCTGACTTCGGCTATCTGACCGATCGCATGCTGCTGCCCGACGGCGTCGCTCTGGACGTGCGCAGGTTCATCGCACCGAAGGTCGAGGGCGAGATCGCCTTCCGGATGGCGAGGGATCTCAGCGGCCAGTCCGTCACGGCACAAGACGTTCTTGACGCGGCCACCGAGGTCTGCCCGGTCCTGGAAGTACTCGATAGCCGAATCGAGGCATGGCAGATTGGCCTGGTAGACACAGTCGCGGACAATGCGTCCTCCGCAGCGGTCGTTGTCGGCGCAGGCGTCTCGCCGGAAACGGTCGACCTTGCCGCAGCGCGGATGGTGCTGCTTAGCGGCAATGCCGAGTACACCGGAAACGGCTCTGCGGTCATGGGGCATCCTGCCGAATCGGTGGCGTGCTTGGTCCGTATCCTGGCGGGTTTTGGCAGCGGGATCAGTGCCGGTGATCTCGTGCTGGCCGGCTCGTGGTCGGCTGCGGTCGATTTGGCGGCAGGTCATGAGGTGCATGCCTCATTCGGCGCCCTGGGGTCGGTATCCATGACGACATGTGACCGAGATGAAGCCTGCGATAGGACCGCCATTGGACAGAGGTGACAAAATGCAGCTCGTTTAGGTTGGAAATTTGCCTTCCCATACCGTTCCTGATCAGGTGCTCGTCGGTGGGTTGGCGGCTCTTCGAAGTTGAGCGGGGTTCGCGGTTGACGGCGACCCTGGCGTAGAGGGCTCGCAGCCCTTCGGTGATCATCTGAGTGTCTAGATCGGATGGTCACAAGCGGAGAGCTGCGAGCATGGTCAACGATACGACCCGGCTGCTGGGCCTGGACGGCCTGGTGGTGGATCAGGTCAGGTTGGACCCCGACGGTGTCCCGGTGGTCGCTCTGTCTACCGCCGATGAGCAGGCACGATGCTGCCCGGACTGCGGCACGCGGGCCCGGCGGGTCAAGGACTGGGTGACGACCCGGCCCCGGGATCTGCCCGTGGCGGGCCGGGCGACGCGGCTACGGTGGCGCAAACGCCGCTGGCACTGCGACCAGGGCGGATGCCGACGCCGGACGTTCACCGAGCAGGTGGCGCAGATCCCAGCCCGGCACCGGGTGACCGCCCGGTTGCGGCAGGCCGCCGGGGCGGCGGTCGCCGACGGCGCCCGCACGATCGTGCAGTCGGCCCGCGATCATGACCTGTCCTGGCCGGTGGTCGCGGCGGCGTTCACCGCCCACGCGGGCGTGGTGCTGCCCGACGAACCGGAACCGGTGGAGGTCCTCGGGATCGACGAGACCCGCCGGGGCCGGCCGAAGTGGGTCTTCGACCAGGCCAGCCAGGCGTGGCAGAGCAGTGTGGACCGGTGACACGTCGGGATGTGTGACCTGTCCGGCGGTCAGGGACTCCTGGGCCAGGTCGAGGGCCGCACCGCCCAGGTGGTCGTCGACTGGCTCGGCCAACGCGGCCAGGCGTGGCGCGACCAGGTCCGGTACGTCGCGATCGACATGTGCGCGATCTTCAAGTCCGCGGTCCGTGAGGCGTTGCCGCACGCCGTCCTCGTCGTCGATCACTTCCACGTCGTGCGCCTCGCCCACCAGGCGCTCAACGAGGTCCGCCGTCGGGTCACCGTGCAGGTCCGGGGCCGCCGGGGTCGCGCCGGTGACCGCGAATGGGACCTGCGTAACCGGCTGACCCGCTCCGCGAGGCGGATGCGCGCTGACCGCGTCGACACGCTCTGCGACGAGATCGCCGGGCTACCCGCCGGGATCAGCGTGCCGGTCCTCGCCGCGTGGAACGCCAAGGAAGACCTCCTCGACCTGCTGGCCCTGGCCCGCACCCACCCGGACCGGGAACACGTCGCCCGGCTGCTGCACCGCTTCTACCAACGCTGCGCTGACAGCGCTCTACCCGAGCTTGCCCGCCTCGCGACCACGATCGAGATCTGGTGGCCCCAGATCCTCGCGTTCCTGCACACCGGTATCACCAACGCCGGCTCCGAAGGCACCAACCGGGTCATCAAGACCGTCGCCCGCGACGCCTACGGCTTCCGCAACCCGATCAACCAACGCCTACGAACCCGCTGCGCGACCACCCGAAGAAGCCGCGGCCACCTCAACCCCGCTTAACTTCGAAGAGCCGGGTTGGCTTGACCTGCGCGGTCTGGTCTGGATCATGATGGGGTGTCCGGGACGCCATCCATCGTGGAGCTGCTTGACCGGCTCGCCCGTTTGGAGGCGCGGGCTGTTGAGCTTGAGCGGGACGACGCCGAGTTGCGGCGGGAGAACGCGGTGCTGCGGGCGGAGACTGCGGGCCCGGCCGGGGCAGGACTCGTCGAACTCGTCGCGGCCTCCGTCGTCGGACGGCGTGGCCAAGCCTGCGCCGAAGTCGCTGCTTAGACGGTCGGGTCGGCGCCCGGGTGGGCAACCCGGTCATGAAGGTCGCACGTTGCGGCAGGTCGTTGATCCGCGCGAGCGGGTCGAGCATTAACCGGTCATTCAACAACTCCTTGACGACCGCCCGTAGCCGTGGTGAGCGGCCGACCCGCGTACGCCTTGGGCCGCCGCCGGCAAGTTGCGGCGACCGCGTCAGCGGGCCGGCCCGGTACCGCTCGCGGCCTCCGTGCCGGGCCACGTCCCGGGAGACCACCGACGGGTTCCGGTCGATCAGCCGGGCGATCTTTTCGTATTCCAGGCACTCGGCCAGGCCATGGGATATCTCTTCGCGATCAGCGAAGGCGAAGACGTTGCGCGCAGCGGGTATCCTGCCCCACCAAGTCGCCAAGATCAAATGCTACGACTGTCTGAACTCGCCCCCGCAGCCTTGACCCCATCGCACCTCAGTCCCCGGGACCCGGCGCCTTTGCAGCATGGCAATTTCCGATACCGAATCTATTCGGCGCGAGCCTTCAATATTGGCCGGATTCCGAATCTGATCGGCGTGATGTTCGTCAGACTGTTGGCGCTCTCCCGGGAGGAGCAGGCCGGCCAGTCGTGGACCGTCGCCCGATGGCTGCGGCACTGGCTGTCGACCCGGAAGCGGATCCGACCCACGACGAAGATGCACTACACGCGCGACATTGAGAATTTCCTGGTTCCCCACATCGGACACCTCATTCTCGGTGACCTGACCTCGCGGCAACTCGACGCCGCTTTCGCGCAGATCGCCGCTACCCGTAACCGGGCCGGACAGCCGCAAACTGTGTGCACGTTGCAGCACGTCCAGGCGACCCTGCGGGCCGCTCTCAGCCGCGCGCAGCGCGACCGCCTGATCACCGACAACCCGGCCCGGGGTATGGAACTACCTCCTCGGGAACGTGCCCAGCCCGAGGTGTGGACGGAAGCCCGTGTCGCCGTGTGGAAGGCCACCGGCGAGCGTCCGGTGATCGCGGTGTGGACGGCCGCGCAGCTCGCCAGCTTCCTCGACTACATCCGCGGCGACGCCCTCTTTGCCCTGTGGTGGCTGATCGCGCTGCGCGGACTGCGACGCGGCGAGGCCGCCGGGCTCCGATGGGTCGACATCGACCTACACGAGGGCCAGTTGTCGGTGGTCCGGCAGCGGACAACGGCCGGCTACGACGTACACGAAGGCCCACCGAAGTCCGCGGCCAGCCGCCGCCAGGTCGCACTCGACAAGCACACCGTCCAGGTGCTGCGGCAACAACGCGAACGGCAGCAGCAACGTCGGGCCAGACGCCTCGGCGCGGGCATGGTGTGCCACGACAGCGGATACGTGTTCACCAGCCCGGACGGACTGCCGCTGCATCCCGGCTACCTCACCCAACGCCTGCGCCTCCTGGTCGACCGCGCTGGACTTCCCCCCATCCGCTTGCACGACCTGCGACACGGCGCCGCGTCGCTCGCGCACTCCGCGGGCGCAGACATCAAGACCATTCAACACCAGCTCGGACATGCCAACATCCGTGTCACCGCCGACATCTACACCACCGTCCTGCCGCCGGCCGCGTATAAGGCAGCCGAAGTCACTGCCTCGTACCTCATCGAGGCCGGCAGGCCCGGCGCGGAGCTCAAGCGTCAGATGGACCGCACCCGGGACACCGACGACGACGGAACCGCGATGGCGCCGACCGAGCCACGCCCGGAACCGGGCCCCCTCGGGGCAGGAGCTCGAAGGCCGCCGAAGCGCACCGCCCGGCTGAGGGTGTCGCGGTGCCGTACCCGTCGGGAAGCCAAGGCGCAACGGGTGCTCACCAGCCGGCGGCCCGCCAATCACCAGGAACGCGCCGGACAACCTGCTCCCAGAGGTCATTAGATGCAACGGTTGGTAGACGGTCCCAGTCGCAGGAGTTCCTGCGGCTGGGACCACCGCGATGCTGACCCGGCGTCGCCGGGAAGACGACCCGGCCCGTCGAACATCCCGGCAGGAAGCCCCACGCCGGAGCATCGGACGCGGGTTCAACGTGTTCGGCAAGCCGATCGGCCAGACCGTCACCATCCCTACCGCCGAAGGCCTCCTCGGCGGCGCCTACACCTTCACCCAGGTGTACACGACCACCACCGGCCTGCTGGGACGCAGCGTGTACCCCGGCCGAGGCGGCCTGCCCGCCGAAACCGTCAACCACTTCTACACCGGCGGTTTCGACCTCCCCAGTGTCGTCGGCGGTCTCGCCGGCTACGCCGACGGCACCTCCTACGACGCCTGGGCACGAACCAACCAGGTCACCATCGGCGCCTCACCCAACTGGGCCTACATCACCAACAGCTACGACGACCACACCGGACGCCTCACCCAACAACTCGTCACCCGCGCGGTGGCCACACCCGCCGAGGTCGACCGACAGAAGTACGACTACGACAAGTACGGCAACGTCACCGAGCGGATATCCACCCGGCTCGGCTCGCCCACCACCTCCGAAACCCAGTGCTTCGAGTACGACGGCATGCAGCGTCTCACCCAGGCCTGGACCGGCACCGACGACTGCGCCGCCACCCCCACCCCCACCAGCCGCAGCACCGTCGGCAGCAACCTCGGCCCCGCCAGCGCCTACTGGACCAGCTGGCAGTTCGACCTGATCGGCAACCGGACCGAACAAACCCGCTACTCGACCAGCGGCGGCTCCGACACCACCACCACCTACACCCACGACGGCAACGGAGCCGGACAACCACACACCCTCACCGGCACCACCACAACCGGAGCCACCACCGCCACCACCAGCCACAGCTACGACAACGCCGGCAACATGACCAGCCGCGACGCGGGCACCGGCAACCAGACCCTGACCTGGAACGACGCCGGACAACTCGCCGCAATCGACGGCAGCACCACCGGCGACAGCACATTCCTCTACGACGCCGACGGCAACTTGCTCCTCCAAAAGGACCCCGGCACCACCACCCTCTACCTCCCCGGCCAGCAACACACCCTCAACACCGCCACGCAGGCCGTCACTGGTGTCCACTACTACACACTCCCCGGCGGAACCGTCTGCATCCGCACCGGCACCGGCACCAACTACAACTTCGCCATCACCGACCGCCAAGGAACACCCACCCTCTACCTCAACCACACCGCCCAGAACCCGACCTGGCGCCAATACACGCCCTACGGCGCACCACGAGGTACCACCACCACCCCACCAGACAACCGCGGCTTCCTCGGCAAACCCGAAAACACCACCACCGGCCTCACCCGCCTCGGCGCCCGCGACTACGACCCCACCACCGGCCAGTTCATCAGCGTCGACCCCATCCAGGACATGGGCGACCCCCAACAATGGAACGGCTACTCCTACGCCAACAACAACCCCATCACCATGAGCGACCCCGACGGCCTCAAACCCCTCATCACCAATACCACCCAGGGGGACGAAGAACACTTCGCAAGTACAGGCGAAAAGGTCACCCAAGTCGGCGGCAAATGGACGACGAAGACCCAGGACCGTGGATGCGTCGGCACGGCTTGCCCCAAAAACGCCACTCTCTCGTGTCAGAGCGGAAGTGCCGCTAGCCGCAGCTCAATCAACGGATCCAACCCGTGCTCGGCCGACGACTCGAACGTCCCCTTCGCGCCCCTTGATGACCCACCAAAATACTGCGACTCCTGGTACAGTGCTGGCTGCAATCAACTGACCAATGCGGGAGTTGGCCTCGAAGGCTGGTGGATTCTGTCTTGCATGTCAGGACTGGCGGGAATGGACAAAGGCCTCACATGCGCGCTAATGGAGCACTATGAGGTCTATTCACAGGCGATCCTATAGAAGTGCAACCCGATGACGCAGGAGATCGTTTCTGTGAAGGTCGCAAGCGGTCTGCGGTAGTCGGTGTGCAGGATTCACCATGTCTTCAGGTTCGCGATGACCTGTTCCACAACCCAGCGGATCTTGTTGACCTGCCTGTTGTATTCCTTTCTGCCATTCCGCGAGCTCGCCGCCCTTGGGCTTCTTGTACGGGGTGATCATGCCGTTGCCGACGTAGCCCTTGTCACCGATCCAGTCTCCGGGATTCAGGGTGACGAGGACCTCGGTGTCGTTGATCGCGTACGAGTCGTGGTGGTTGCCGGTGACGGGATCGGAGATCCAGGCGAGCGCACCGTCGAGGGTGCAGGCGACCTGAACGCTCATGCCCGTGGTCTTGTGCTTGCCGGAGTACAGACAGCGGTGCGTGCGCCATGACCAGCAGGGAAGCAGCGTGCCGTCGACGATGTACTGGGTGGTCGGGCTGAGGTCGTCGGCTGTCGGCACGAACTCCGTCAGCACGCGATCGAGGACCGGGGTGATGCCGGTGACCGCTCGCGAGATCGTCGACTGGGAGACGCCGTGCGCTTCAGCGATCTCCGCTTGGACGCGGTTACGACGCATGTAGGTCAACGCGACGACGACAGCGCGGTAGAGACCAAGGACCGGGGGCCAGGGCTCCATATTCAGATCCTGGCATTCCGTTCGGACCAGCACGCAGAGGTCGCGGATCTGGTCCGTGGTGAAGCCAGTGGTATGATACATGTCCGGCGGTCCGCTTTTCTTTGAGATGTGGTGTGGTAACTCCATCCTACGGAAGAGCGGATCGTCCTTTTTATTGGGGGTCTACTGTAGCGAGTCGGAGGCCTGCTGAATAAGCCTCTATATGGGTGCGACCAGAGGTGATTATCTGGTCGGGATGCGTAATTCTGATGGAGTTGACGACGTTCTCCGGCATCAATTTTGGAATTGGTCAGTGTGTGGCGTGATGTGTTATGGGGTGACCGGAAACGAAGAGGGGCTTTATTTTGAGGTGGGTGGATTGGGCTGTTGTGGCCCGGCTGCTACCTACGGTGTAACCTCGGTTGCTCCTTCTGAAATGAGAGATAAGGGTTCCTATCAGGTATGTGGGTCGGCGGTGTTGGAGGTGTGTCGCTCTGGTGGGGTGACGAGTCAAGGAGAAAATTGGAGTGGGTGGGCGGGTACCATTGGGATAGGAAAGTCCGTGTTCTTCGGAGGAGTGGGATCTTGGAAGATCGTCGATGGCAACTTCCTCAACTATGATGTCGAGTAGTTGATTGGTCCACTTCGCTCTCGCGGTCTCGGTTCAGGTTGGCGCAGTTTGGAGGATGCCGTGGCGGAAAACAGGGAAGGTGAAAGCGTTCCAGTGGATTACGGGAAAATGGCATTTTATAGATTGAGTGTTTGGTTTCTGCGCTGCATGTTTTTGGTGTTTGTTTTGTGTTTCTTCTTTCCTTGGCTTTCGTTCTTGTTGTTGGTTATAATTGTTTCTGTTCTTGTTGTAACGATTCCCCTCCGTTGTATGGCCTACTTCGAATGGCGCCTACCAATGATTGAGCTCGATATATCACTTCTTCGCGATGTCGTAAGTGTCCGATATTGGTGTACTTGACTCGTAACTACGCGGATGTCTGGCTGGGCGGAAAGAACAATGCTCTCGCCTTCACTCATGGAACTGCGGGTGCCGACAATCCCATCCGTGCTGGTCAAGCGTGTACCGTGCCAAAACTCGTCGCACATGCTGTGAGCTGGGAGTTCTCGGCTTGGGTTGATGATCGTCGGTATGGCCGTGCGGTTGCTGTACCTGGCAGGGCTCAGGCAAGGTAGCCATACGCCCGTTTTCAGGTGATCCCGAGTAGTTGTAGCGGTCGGTACGGGTTCCGGCTGTTGCGGCGTAGGGCTTTCGCGATGGTGGTGACGCCGGCCAGGCGGAGCAGGCTGATGGCGGTGTTGCGCAGTGTGGCCATGACCCGGGGTGCGTTGCCGGTGCGTAGGTGGCTGGCGTCTTCGGCGTAGGTGGTGTCGCGGATGTGGTGCAGGGTCTCGATGGCCCGGTGCCCGCGAAGAGCGTCGGCCAGGTCGGCGGGGCTGGTTTGGGCGGCGGTCAGGTTGGTGATCGCGTAGAGACGGGGGTCTGACACGAAAATCTCGATGACTGGGTGCGGACCTGTTCGGGTCAGCTGGCTTGTGGGAGCGGGTCGAAGCGGACGGTCAGCCCGAGGCTGTTGGCCTCGCGGATCATCCGTTTCATGGCGCGTTCGGGGTCACGCTTGGTGAAGTAGTCGGCTCCGAGGTCGGTGAAGGTGGTCTTGTCGTGTAGGACGTGCCAGATCGCGATGGCTAGCTTGTGCATGACGGCGACGAGTGCCTTCTTCCCGCCACGGCGGGCGGCGATCCGCCGGTAGTACACCCCGTAGTAGGAGTTCCTGTCGCGCAGGGCGGCGAGGGCCGCGACGCCGAGGATGCGTTTGAGGTTGGCGTTGCCGCTGCGGGTCCTGCCCGACATGGTGACCCCGGCTGACTCGTTCATCCCGGGACAGACCCCGATCCACGAGGCCAGATGCCCGGCGGTGGCGAACCGGGTCATGTCGCCGCCGGTCTCGGCGAGGATTACCTCCGCAGCGCGGCGGCCCACACCGGGCAGGGAGTCGAGGTTGCCGATGTCGTCGTCGTGGCCGGCGGTCAGGTCGGCGATCCGCTGGTCCAACTGCCCGACGAGCCGGTCGAGGTGCTCGATCTGGTCCAGGTAGTGCCGACACATCCAGCCGTGGTGGTCGGTGAACGGTCCGTCCAGGGCGGCGACCAGGTCGAGGGTCTTCTTCCTGGCCCGGCCGACAGCGAGTCCGGCCAGCACCTGCGGGTCGCGTTCGCCGGCGATGAGCGCGTCGATGATGGCCCGTCCGGTCGTACCGACCACGTTGGTGATGACACTGGTCAGCTTCATCCCGGTGTCCTCCAGTTCCTTCTCCAACCGTTGGATCTCCTGGCCACGGGCCACGGTCAGCTCGGTGCGGCGGCGGGTCAGGTCACGCAGTTCGCGGATCCGGCGGTCAGGGACGAGGGACCCGAGGACCATCCCGGACGCCCCGGCCCGGGCCAGGAACGCCGCGTCCGACGGGTCGGTCTTGCGGCCACGGATACCCCGTAGGTGGGCGGGGTTGACCAGCATCAGGTGCAGCCGTTCCTGCAGTGTGTAGTAGACGAAACGCCAGTAGTCCGACGTCGCTTCCAGCACGACGACCTCCACCTGCCGCTCGACCAGCCAGGTCAGGAGCCGGCGGATGTCGCCCGGTGTGGTGCCGAACCGTTCGGTCTCCAGCGACCATCGGCCCGGCCGGTCCGCGCTCGGCGTGCGCACACACGCGACCAGGAACCGTTTGCCCAGGTCCAACCCGGCGGCCCGCAGGTAGATGACCTCCTCGTCGGCGTCCCGCCTCACCATCGGTGCCTCCCGCTTCTCGCACGGTCATGGTCGATCAGGCGGGCGGAGGAGACGAACGACGATCGGAATCTGACACTCGCGCTCCAGACGGTCGAGGACCGTCGTGGCGCAAACCATGGTTCGGTGGCGTCTCCCGTCGCCAGCCTGTCAAACGAGCTCACGGGCCTCACAGATCCACCGGCTTACCGCGCCGCACGGTGTCATTTTCTCTCCACCAAGCCCCAGCGGGAGTGTCAAGTTAACGGCTGATCTTGGCTGTTGAGGTGGTCAGTCGTTGGCCGGGGTGAGCCGGCCCTCGAAGGCGATCTGGAAGGCGTTCAAGGGTGCCTTCCAGCGCATGGTCCATCGGCGGCGGCCGGCGCCGGTGGGGTCGAGGCTCATCAACCCCATGTAGACGCACTTGAGCGCTGCGGCCTCGTTCGGGAAGTGGCCGCGGGCGCGGACGGCCTTGCGGATGCGGGCGTTCACCGACTCGATCGTTATCTTGAGTCCTCCGGGGGCTGTCTTCCACGTCTTTGACGAGGGCGGGAGTGGTTCGGATCTGTGTGCTGGACATGGTTATCTGCCGCGGTCCAGTACGCGGATCTTCCGGAGGAACCATGTTTGTTCAGCGGGTCGTCTTGCCCGCCTCGCCGCTTGAGTCGTGGACCGTTCTCGGTGAGGACGACGTCCCGGTCGGGCCGATCGAGCGGTATCTGGCTTATCTGACTGACATCGAGCGATCACCGAACACGATCAAGGCGTATGCCCATGATCTGAAGGACTGGTTCGCCTTCCTGGCCGGTCGTGGCCTGGACTGGCGGGAAGTCCGGTTGGAGGACCTCGGCGAGTTCGTCGCCTGGCTGCGGCTACCGCCGATGGCGCGAGACGGCACGGTGGCGGTGCTGCCGTCGGTGCAGCGTCACTGCACGGAGTCCACGGTGAACCGGAAGTTGTCGGCGTTGAGCGCGTTCTACACGCATGCCGCCCGGCACGGCGTTGATGTGGGTGAGTTGTTGGTGACGTGGCAGCCGGCCGGGCGCCACGGCGGCGGTTGGAAGCCGTTTCTGTATCACATCAGCAAGAACGCGCCGGTGGCGCGACGCACGATCGCGTTGAAGGTGCCGAAGAAGCTGCCGCGGGTGCTGACCGTCGCCGAGGTGCAGGCGGTCCTGGATGCCTGCGAGCATCTGCGGGATCGGTTGTTGTTCGCGGTGTTGTATGACAGCGGCTGCCGGATCGGTGAAGCGCTCGGGCTGCGCCACGGGGACCTCGCCGTCGCCGAACGCGAACTGACGGTCTGCCGGCGCGACAACGACAACGGCGCCCGCAGCAAGTCCGTGTCCGCGCGGACGGTCCCGGTCAGCGGCGAGTTGCTGCGGCTGTATGCCGACTACCTGCACCACGAGTACGGCGATCTGGACAGCGACTACGTGTTCGTCAACCTGTGGGGCCGGCCGCATGGGCACCCGCTGGCCTATCCAGCCGTCTATGACCTGGTGCGCCGGTTACGGCGCCGCACCGGCATCGACTTCGACCCGCACTGGTGGCGGCACACCGCGGCGACCCGGATGCTGCGCGACGGCGTTCCGATCGAGGTCGTCTCCCGATTGCTGGGCCATGTCCATGTCACCACGACCGCGGCCGTCTATGGGCATCTGACCGTCGAGGATGCCCGGCGGGTGCTGGAACAGGCGGGCTGGTTCACCGGCAGGGAGGTGCGGTGGTGACCCCTGCCGCCCTGGCGGTGGTGCCGTCGCCCGGCCGCCGCGGCAGGCTGCTGCGTGCGTTGATGGCGGCGGTCCGCCCGCAGTTCCGCGTCGATGTCTGGGTTCCTGCCGCCGATGACCCGGTGTTCGGCGGTGGTGCCTGCCTCGTCGCGAGCTGCTCGCGTCCGGCCCGGGGCCGCGGGTTGTGTCCTGGGCATCTGCTGCGCTGGGCCGACCAGGGCCGGCCGGAGATCGCCGAGTTCGCCGCCTCGACCGACCCGCGCTGGCGTCGGGAGCAGCCGAACCAGCGCTGCGAGGTGGCCGGCTGTGGTTACGGGTCGGCTCGTGGTGGGTTGTGTCAGCCGCATGCCCAGCGGTGGGAACGCGCCGGCCGCCCCGATCGGGACCGGTGGCTGCTCTGCCCGCCAGCGGTGAAACAGCCCGCACCTGGGGCGGCCTGCCGGATCGGGCACTGCACTCTCTGGCCGCAGGCAGCGCTGGCGTTCTGTCACAGCCATGCCAACACGTGGAAGGTCAACGGACGGCCGGACGTCGATGAGTTCGTCCGGCGCTTCACCGACGCGGCGCCGACCGCGGACGAGACGATCCGTCTCGATCAGCTCGGCACCCAGGTGAAGCTGGAGATGCAGTACGTTCTGCAAACCCGCCATGACCAGCGCCGGGGCACGCTCACCCCCGGGGTCGTCATGCGGGTGGTGCGGCTGCTCGCCACCACGCCGGTGACCTCGATGACCGAGCACGACGAGCACACCTGGCGCGAGTACGGCCGTTCGGTCCTGCGCGATTCCCGGTCGCTCGGGTTCCTCAGCTACGCCTACCGCGTGGTGGCCGACCTCGCCGAGGCCGGCGGCTGGGAAGCCGAGTATCCCCGCGACGTCTGGCAGATGCGTCGCCTGGGCTTCGAGGGTGACCGGACCCTGCGGTTCGGCCCGATCGAGCAGCCCTGGCTGCGGGAACCGGCCAAGCGGTGGATCCGGTGGCGGATCTCCAGCGGGCTCGGGCTGGAAGCCGCAGCCCGCCCGCTGCGGGTCATCGGCCGTTTCTCCGGTTTCCTCGCCCGCACCGGTGTTGAGGAGATCGCCCAGCTCGATCGGGCGGTGCTGGAACGCTATCTGGCCGACCTGCATACCGAGATGGCCGGCAACCAGCAGCGGCAGGGCAGCCACATCGGCCTGCTCAACGCCTTCTTCGCCGCGATCCGCCAGCACCGCTGGGACACCGGCCTGCCCGCCAGCGCGATGTTCTTCGCCGAGGACCACCCCAAACGAGCAGAACGGCTGCCCCGCGCCCTGGCCGAGCACGTCATGGCCCAACTGGAGAACCCCGACAACCTCGATCGCTGGGACAACCCGGCCTACCAGTTGGTCACCGTCATCCTGATGCGCTGCGGCCTGCGTGTCTCCGACGCGCTGCGACTGCCCACCGACTGCGTCGTCACCGACGCCGACGGCGCCCCCTACCTGCGCTACTTCAACCACAAGATGAAACGCGACGCCCTGGTGCCCATCGACGAGGAACTACGCGACCTGCTCGGCCGGCAGCGGCACCACACCGCCGGACGCTGGCCGGACGGCACGCCGGTCCTGTTCCCCCGGCCCACCAAGAACATCGACGGCACCGCACCCCTTGCCAGCTCGACCTACCGGCTGGCGCTCTATCGCTGGCTGCAGTCCTGCGACATCCGCGACGAACACGACCACCCGGTCCGGCTCACCCCGCACCAATGGCGGCACACCCTCGGCACCCGCCTGATCAACCGCGACGTCCCTCAAGAAGTCGTCCGACGCATCCTCGATCACGACTCGCCGCAGATGACTTCGCACTACGCCCGGTTGCACGACACCACGGTGCGCCGCCACTGGGAAGCCGCCCGCAAGGTCAACATCAAGGGTGAGACGGTCACTCTCGACCCGAACGGGCCGCTGGCCGAGGCCGCCTGGGCCAAACAACGACTCGGCCGGGCCACCCAAGCCCTGCCCAACGGCTACTGCGGGTTGCCGGTGCAGAAGAGCTGCCCGCACGCCAACGCCTGCTTGACCTGCCCGATGTTCCTCACCACGCCCGAGTTCCTGCCCCAGCACCACGAGCACCGCCGACAGGTCCTGCAGATCATCGGCTCCGCCGAGGCCCGAAACCATCAACGGCTGGCCGAGATGAACCAACAAGTCCTGCTCAGCCTCGACCGCGTCATCGCCAGCCTGCACGCCGACCCGGACGCCAGCACAGAACAGGCCGCCGATGCGAGCTGACAACACCGCGCACCTGGCCACGGCAGCCCAGCGACGCCACGAACTCGCCCGAGCCAAGACCATCCGGGCGCTACGCGAACTCGATCAGGCAGGAAGCCCGGTGACCTTCCCGATCGTCGCGCGACACGCAGGGGTCTCACGTTCCTGGCTTTACACCCAGCCCGACATCACCGCCGAGATCCACCGCCTACGAACACTCGCCCACCGAACCCCCACGACGAGGCTTCCCGCCCAGCAACGCGGTTCCGACGCCTCGCTCCGGCAGCGCCTGCACGTCGCCCAACAGCGCAACCGCCAACTCGCCGAGGACAACCAGCAACTCCGCCGCCAGCTCGCGCAAGCTCTCGGACAACTCCGCACCGCCGGCCCACCAGCACCGGTCGAACCGGCAACGAAACCACCCCCAAACCATCGCCGTTCGATAACGATCGGCCCGTGCTGACCGGGCTCCGCAAACACTGCGCGGCTGCGCCCGGGACAACGTCCTCAACGCAGCCGCGCAGGTCAAGCCAATGATCATCTTCGGGACTCAAGATAACGATCGAGTCGCTGAACGCCCGGTTCCGGCAGGCCGCCCGCCGACGCGGGCACTTCCCGACCGAGCAGGCAGCGATGAAGGTCCTCTACCTCGTCGTCCAGCAGAGACGCAAGAGTGGGAGCATCACCGGCCGGGTCTACGGTTGGGGCAAGGCACTCAACGCCCTGATCCTCGCCTACGGCGACCGGATTACCATCTAACCATCTCGATCACACCCAACGGTCAAACACGGAAATCGCCACACTCCCGAGCCTCTCTGGCAGCGCCGCCGCCCCACCGCACGCGCTACCGGTAAACGGAGCAGCGGCCCGCCGACTCTGACCTCGACGCTGGACCTGTCCAGCCGAGCGGACTCCGGCCTTCGACGAGAGTCACCACCCAGCCTCCGGGTTGGCCGCCGTCTCACCAGTGTGTGGAGCGCCGAAAGGCGCACATGGCGAGCGCCGCTTGACGTGACCGTACCGGCAGGTGAGCCGGCTTCGGTGGAATAGGTGACTCCATGAGAAAGGGCACGGTCATGGCGACGTCAGGTGTGATCTTCAAGCGGTGTGGGTGCCGGGACGACAGTCGGCGGCGGTTGGAGCAGTCGTGTCCGCGGCTGGCCGAACGGGGGCATGGCAGCTGGTACTTCCACTGCTCGGCCCGCGACCTGCTCGGCGGTCGGGAACGGGTCCGTCGGGGTGGCTACCCGTCGCAGGCCGCTGCCCGGCGGGCGCGCGACGAGTGGCTGGCCGGGACAGTGGCCGATCGCACCGCGCAGGGCTGGACCGTGGAACGGTGGCTGCGGCACTGGCTGGACTCCCGTACCAGGATTCGGCCGACGACCCGGTTCCACTACACCCGCGACGTCGAGATCATCCTTATCCCCTATCTGGGCCGCTACCGCCTCGCTGACCTCGACGCCCGGCTGCTGCGTGCCGTGTTCGACCAGATCGGCCAGACCACCAACACCAAAGGGCTGCCCCAGTCGGCTGCGGCGATGCGGCACCTGCGCACCACGTTGCGGGCCGCGCTGAACCTCGCCGTCCGCGAAGGCGTCATTGACTGCAACCCGGCCCGGCACATCGAGATCAGCGGCTACCAGCAGCCCCACGCGAAGGTGTGGACCGAGGCCCGCGTCGAGCAGTGGCAGACGACCGGTGACCGGCCGGCGGTGGCGGTCTGGACCGCCGACCAACTCGCCACCTTCCTGGGCGAGGTGACCGACGACTCGCTGTTCGCGTTCTGGTGGCTGACCGCGCTGCGGGGCCTACGGCGCGGGGAGATGTGTGGCCTGCGGTGGGTAGACATCGACCTCGACCAGGGCGTCCTGACGGTCGAACGTAACCGGACCACCGCCGGCTACCACGTCGTCGAGGGCGACCCGAAGACCGCGGCGGGGCGGCGGGCGGTCGCCCTGGACAAACGCACCGTCCAGGTCCTGCGCGCGCACCGACGCCGTCAACTCGACCAGCGGATCGGGGCCACCACCGGCGGCACGCCCTGGACCGCCACCGGGTACGTGTTCACCCGCCCCGACGGGCTGCCGATCAACCCGAACTACGCCACCACCCGGTTCCGCAAACTCGTCCACCGGGTCGGGCTGCCGCCGGTACGGCTGCACGACCTACGCCACGGCGCGGCGTCCCTGGCGCACCAGGCCGGCGCCGACCTGAAGACCCTGCAGGATCTGCTCGGGCATTCCAGCGTCGTGGTCACCGCCGACACCTACACCAGCGTCCTACCCGAGGCACAGCGGCGCTGCGCCGACGCCACCGCCAACCTCGTCCTGAACGCGGCCCGCCGCATCCGCAGGAAGATCAGGAACAAGGCCCGGAACAACCGGCCCACCCGCCGACCGAAACCAGGTGCTCCGACCCCCACCACCCCGGCCACGGCGGCGAAACCGCAGGTCACCAGGCCGAGAGGCTCGGGAAAGCCGCCGACGGGCGTGGCACCCACGTCGCACCCACGTGACACCCACCGTCCACACCATCCGGACGGCAGAAAGGGCCTGACTGCCGGGTTGGCAGGTCAGACCCCTGTTGATCTCGCGCGCCCGAAGGGACTCGAACCCCTAACCTTCTGATCCGTAGTCAGATGCTCTATCCGTTGAGCTACGGGCGCCGGCTGCCTGGCAAGCATACACACCTTGCCGAGCGCGGAGACTCCGGGATTCGAACCCGGGAGGGGCTTCAAAACCCCAACCGCATTAGCAGTGCGGCGCCATAGACCAGACTAGGCGAAGTCTCCTCGGCGGTCGCTGCAGACCACCGACGCCCGAGGATACAGGGCCCGGCGCGGTCGGGGCAAAGCGCCCGGCCCTGGCGTCAGGCCGGACGGCGGTTCCCGCAGCCGTCCGACGCCTGCGGGTGCCGCGCGGCTGTCAGTGTGGTGGCGCCACCAGGACTGCCTGTTGCGCACCTGGCGCCGGCAGCCGATGTGCCCGCGCGATCGTCAGCAGCGACAGGACTGCCAGGAGCATGCCGGCCAGGATCACGGTCGCCATGGCGCTGCTGCCGGTGCCGAGGACGCCGACGACCGGGGCGGCGAGCGCGCCGATGCCGAACTGCATCGCGCCGAGTAGCGCGGAGGCCGTACCGGCGGCTTCGCCGTGCCCGGCGAGTGCCACGGCCGGCGCGTTCGGCAGCGCGAAGCCGGCAGTCGCGAGTACCACCCACAGCGGGATGAGGATGCCGGTCAGGCCACCGACCTCGGTGACGGCGAAGCCGAGCAGAACCAATCCGGCCACCGACCCGGAGATCAGCGCGGCGAGGAGGATCTGCTGCGGAGCAAAGCGGCGGAGTAACCGTACGTTGAGCTGGGTCGCGGTGATCATGCCGGCGGCGCCGGCCCCGAAGGCGATGCCGAACTCCTGCTCGTCGAGCCCGTACTGATCCTGCATCACGAACGACGATCCCGACACGTACGCGAACAGCGAAGCCATCGCGAACCCGGACACCAGCACCAACCCGATGTAGGTTCGATCGCGTAGCAGCATGCCGTAGACCCGGACGGTGTCCGTCACCGTGGCCGGCCGGCGGCGGTGCGGCGGCAGGGTCTCGGGCAGCCCGAAGACGGTCACCGCGATCAGTGCCAGGCCCAACCCGGCCAGGGCGGCGAAGACGCCGCGCCAGTGCGTCCAGTTGAGCATCGCGCTACCGAGGGTCGGCGCGAGAACCGGCGCGACGCCCATTACCAGCAGCAGGCGGGACAGGATACGGGCGAAGGCCAGCCCGCTGAACAGGTCACGCACCACGGCCATCGCGATCACGGCCGCCGCTGCGGCACCGAGGCCCTGAACGATCCGGAGCACCCCCAGTACGGCGATGTTCGGTGCTATCACGCAGAGTAACGAAGCGATGATGTGTAGTCCGGTGCCGACGAGTAGCGGACGGCGCCTGCCCCATACGTCCGACAGCGGTCCGATGATCAGTTGGCCGATAGCGAGCCCGGCGAGGGTGCCGGTCAGCGTCAACTGAACGCCGGCGGCGGTTGTCTGCAGGTCGTCGCTGATGGCCGGTAGCGCAGGCAGGTACATGTCGATGGTCAGCGGACCGACGGCGATGAGCGTGCCGAGCACCAGGATCAGCCGGATCCGTTGCCACGTGCTGAACAGCTCGCCGGGAGTCGGCTCGTCGACGCTGACTGTTGTCGGCACCTCGGGCCGTTGCGCGAGCGCGGTCATAGATCCTCTTCCCCGAGGGCGTGCGGGGCGCACGCCGCGACGCGGGTCGGTGGACCCGCGAGACACGTTGCTGCGGCACTTCGGTGCAGCTCACCGCACAAGCTAGAGGTTGTCTTCGTCATTCCCGTTACGGCTAAGGGTGCCTCGCGTCACACGCTGCCCAACGCGAGGTGGGTCGCTGCCGCTGGTCGCCGGCTGGGGCGCGCTGCCAGGCGCTGCCGTACGACACTGCTACTGGCCGGTTGCTGATTCGCCAACATAAATTTCATACGGTGATGGTCATATCATTGATGTTCGATCAGTATACAACGCACGCCATCAGAAAACACGGCAGTTGCGTCTTGTCTCGAAAACCGCTGCCGCTTAATCTCTGGCCTCACCGAAAGCGTGACCGGCGCTACCGGCGCAGTACCTCTCCGGCTACTGCGAGACACAGCCTGTCCTGCGGCGGGACCTGCCACAGGAAGCCGGCCCAACTGGCCCAGCCGGCCCGGAACCCCGGGTTGCCCCCCTCGGTAAGGAGCCTGTCTTGCGTATCCGTCTCACCATGGCGATCGCCGCGACCGCCCTCGTCGGTGCATTCGTCGCCCCACCGGCTGCGGTCGCCGCACCGGAAGAAATCATCGGTGGCGGCACCGTTTCGTCCGCGCCCTGGGCGGCTGCCGTGTTCCAGAATGGCTCATTCGCCTGTTCCGGGTCGATCATCGCCTCGCGCTGGGTGTTGACCGCCCGGCACTGCATCGGCGGCTCGATGTCGGTCCGGGTCGGCAGCGTCTACCGCTCCTCCGGCGGCGCGACCAGCTCGGTGAGCAGCACGTACAGCCGCTACGACCTCGGCCTGCTGTACCTGGGCAGCTCGATCACCACTACCTACGTCACGCTGGCCGGCAGCAACCCGCCGGTCAACGCTACGAACTCGATCTACGGCTGGGGCCGTACCTGCACCAACTGTTCCGCCGCGAGCCAGCTCAAGACCGCCTCGGTGCGGGTGACGACCACCGGCGCCACCGACGCGTACGGCGGCCCGGCCATCCGCAGCACCGGCGTGGACGGGGTCGCCTGGCGTGGTGACTCCGGCGGCCCGCAGTTCTACAACGGACAGCAGGTCGGCGTCTGCTCGACCGGCAACGGATCGACCTACCAGAACTATGCCTCGGTGGCGGCCAGCCGGAGCTGGATCACATCGGTCACCGGCGTCTGATCGAGCGGCGGACCGTAGCCGCGGGCCGGCTCCGGCCGGCCCTTCGGCAGTGGTGCGCGGGGCGCCCCCGGGTGCCCCGCGCACCAACCGCCACACCTGCAGCGGCTCGGCCCGACCCACCATTCGCATCGGCGGCTGCTGCCGGAAGCGCAACCTGGATCCGACCGCCTGGTAGGTGCTGGCGTCGACGGCCACCGTCCCGGTCGGGGTGTGCGCCTGCAGCCGGGCCGCCACGTTGATCGTGTCTCCGGTCAGGAAGCCGACGCCCCCGTCCACGGCTCCAGTCACCGCGACGGCCGCTTGCCCGGTGGCGACACCCACCCGGACCTTGACCTGTGCGCCGTGCGGAAACCGTGTTCGGCGTACCGCGTCGGCCAGCTCAATCGCGGCCCGCAGCGCCCGGTACGCGTCGTACCCGCGGTCGTCGTCGCCGGACCGGGCGGCGCCGAACACGGCCATCACCGCGTCCCCGACGTACTTTTCGACGATGCCGTGCCAGCGATGGATCACCGAGCGGACGGCGGTGAAGTACCGCAACTGGACCTGACGTACGTCTGTCGGAGCGAGCCGGCTGGACAGTGCGGTGAAGCCGGCCATGTCGACGAAGAGGACGGTGACGGTACGTAGTTCGGTCCGCACAGTTGGTTCCGGTCGCCCGGACGGCGGTGTCAGACGGTGGCCGCAACTGGCACAGTACCGGTTGGCGGGGCTGCCGGGACTGCTGCAATCCGGGCAGATCGGTCGAGTGCCGAGGTGGCAGTGGTAGGCGCCGGCTATCGCGCGTGGGGCGGCGGGGCCGGCATGACGGCGTGAGCTGCGGCGGAGCGTCTTCATGATCGCCTCCTGCGCTGTGGCGGTGCCCGAATCCGCTCCGGGGTGGAACCGGTCCGGTCCGTGCGGACCTACGTAAGGAACGGATGGCTGAAACGGTTCCAGCGCAGCGTCGCCCTAGGATCTGTAGAACGACGTATGTCAGATACTCCCACCCTTTATGTCGGTGATCGGATTGACACAGTCACAGGTTGGCGGCTCATGGACCTGGGGTCCGGACGAGGTTCCCTTCGTCGGGCGACAGGAACACCTACGTGTCCTGCATGAGTCGCTGCTCAGGGTCGAGCGGGGGGACACGGCCGCGGTCTTCGTGATGGGCGAGAGCGGCATCGGCAAGACGCGTCTGCTCAGCGCAGCCAGCGATCGGCTGCGTACGGCGGGTGCTCTGGTGTTGTCTGGGGCATGTCTGGACATTGGTGATGCGTCCCCTTTACACCCACTACGTCAAGCATTGCGGCGATATCAACCTGAATCAGGACGGGCTGGTGCGCTGCCCAGCGCGGCGGTACGGGAGCTGCTCGGAGTGCTCGACGGCGAGGGCCGGGATCCGGACGGGGCGGGTGCGCTGCTGGAGCGGATCTCCCGCGGCCTGGTCACCGTGGCCGACGGCCGCACGCTGGTGCTGGTCGTCGACGATCTGCAGTGGGCCGACCTGACTACTCGACACCTGCTGCTCTACCTGCTCGCCGGGCTGAGCGACGTACGGCTGCTGCTGCTCGGCGCGGCGCGTACCGAGACGTTGCGGGGCGACGACCCGATCCGGCGGATGCTGCTGGAACTGCGCCGGTCACGGTCGCGTTCGGGCGGTGTGCACGTGCTCGAGCTCGGCCCGCTCGACCGGTCGGAGACCGCTCAGCTGGTCGGCCAGGTCGCCGCCGGTCACCCCGATCCGGACCTGGCCGACTCGGTGTGGCGGCGCAGCGGAGGGGTGGCGTTCGTCGCTGAGGAGCTGGCCCGGGACGCCCGCGACGGGCGGGTCGGGCTGTCCGAAACGCTGCGGGAGATCACCCTGGCGCATGTGGACGCGCTGCCGGCGGACGCGCAGCTGGTGTCGCACGCGGTCGCCGCCGGGGTGGAGCCGGTCGCGCACGACGTACTGGCCCGGGTGGTGCAGCTGGCGGAGGAGCGGCTGTTGCAGGCGGTCCGCAACGCGGTCGGGCAGCGCGTGCTGTTGTCCGAGACGGACGGTTACCGGTTCCGCTACCCACTGCTCCGCGAGGTGCTGCAGCCACGGCTGCTGCCCGGCGAGCGGGTGCGGCTGCACCGCCGGTACGCCGAGACCCTGGCCGCCGGGCCGACCGGCGACCTGCAGCACGCCCGGCTGGCCTACCACTGGCGGGAGGCGGGCGAGCCGACGCTCGCCCTGCCGGCGATGGTCGCGGCGGCCGAGGAGGCCGAGCGGCTGTACGGTTTCAGCGAGGCGTTCGAGCACTGGGCCAGCGCGGTCGACCTGGCCAACCAGGTGCCGCCGTCGTGGCTGGTCGAGTTCGACGCGACCGCGCTGGGCCGGCGGGCGGCGGAGGCGGCGCACCGCAGTGGCGAGCACGAACGGGCCCTGGCGTTGCTGGAGCAACTGGCCACCAACCTGTTCGGGCCCCCGCCGTCGTGGTTGTACACGCTGCGGGCCCGCTATCTGACCGCGGTGGGCCAGCTGGTGGAAGCGGAGCGGGAGTACGAGCGCACGCTCGCCGCCATGGACGTGCCGCCGGGGGACCGGGTGGCCGCCGCTGCGCACTCGGCCGATCTGCTGTTGCAGCTCGGCCGCTATGCCGACGCGGGTCGGCGGGCCCGGGAGGCGCTGCAGTTGGCGGACGGGACTGCGGACTGCGCGTCGGCGATGGTGCTGGCCGGGGTGACGCTCGGCTACAGCCAGGCGTACCTCAACGATCCGGAGGCGGGCAAGGAGGCGGTGCGCCAGGCCCGCCGGACCGCAGAATCGGCCGGTGGCCCGCAGGATATGGCCATGGCCGACCTGCAGTTGGCGGAGTTGCTCAGCGGGCCGCTCAACGAGTTGGAGGAAGGCGTCGCGGTGGCCCGCCAGGGCGCCGAGCGGGCCGAACGGGTCGGGCTGGCCCGTACGTACGGCACGCGGCTGCTCGCGGCCGCCGCCAACGGATTGTTCCGCCTCGGCCGGTGGGCCGAGGCGGAAGAGGTGATCACCGCAGCGTTGCGGCAGCGCCCGTCCGGCGCGGACGCGGTCGAACTGCTGCTGGCCCGCTGCCGCATCCACGTCGGGTTCGGGCATCTCGACGGTGCCGAAGCCGACCTGGAGGCGATCGAGACTCTGCTGGCCGCTGGCGGCGGGGTCCGCCACATGCTGCCGTTGCTGACCCTGCGTGCCGGACTGGCCATGTGGCGCGGCCGGCATCCGGAGGCGCGGGAGGCCGTCCAACAGGGCATCGACCTGGCGGAGAGCCGCTCGGACGACGTCTGGTTGCAGGCGCCGCTGGTCTGGCACGGGCTGCGGGCCGAGGCAGAGGCCCGGTCCGCCGGGGTGCCGACGGATCCGCAGGCGGTGCAGCGTCTCGTCGGGGTGGTCGAGCGGATGGAACGCAGCGCGACCACGGACACCGCGGCGCCGGTACGCGATGCGGTGATCGGCTACCGGGAACTGTGCGCGGCGGAGATCAGCCGGATCGACGGCGCGTCCGATCCGGTGCTGTGGGACCGGGCCGCCCAGGTGTGGGAGCGGCGCAGTCATCCGTACCCGGCGGCGTACGCGCGGCTGCGTCAGGCCGAGGCATTGTACGCCGTCCGGACCCGCAACGCCGAGGCCACCCGGGCGCTGCAGTCGGCGTACCGGACCGCCCGCCGGTTGGGGGCCCGTCCGTTCACCGAGGAGATCCAGGCGCTCGCCGCGCGGGCGCGGATCGTGTTGACCGCTGGCGAGCCGGAGCCCATGCCCGAGGTGGACAGTAAGGAGCCGGTGACCCTGCGCACCGGGCTGACCAGCCCTCCGACGGTCAGTGAGCGGGTGGTCCGGGCACTCGGCAACGACCGGGTCGACCGGTCCACGGTCACCGGGCGGACCAGCCGGGCGTTCGTCGGCGGGGGCCGCGACGAACTGGCCGTACTCACCGAACGGGAACGTCAGGTGCTGGAGTTGGTGGCTGAGGGACGGACCAACCGCGCCACCGCCGAAGTGTTGTTCATCAGCGAGCGGACGGTCGGCGTACACGTGTCGAACATTCTGAACAAGTTGCAGGTCAAGACCCGGGTCGAGGCGACCCGGGTGTTCATGCGTAACCAGCCCCGAAGCTGACCACGGTGGTACCCCGGCCGGTGGCGGAGATCCGACTGGTTACCTACCAGTACGGTCGGTTGCCGTCGTCGACCGGACGGCCGCCGCCGTCCGGTCGACGACGCTTGCCCGAGAACAGCACAGCTGGGCGTGCCGGGTTCGGTGAGTCGATAGGCGTCGTTGCGCGGATACCTCACGCTGGGTGTCGCCTGACAATCTGGAACGGGCCTGCCGGCGGCTTCACCCCTTACCGGCGCGGCGCACACCCCGAGGGTCCCAGGACCCATTGACCACTGCAGACGGAGGTGTCCGATGCCTGAACTCCGCTGGGGCCACGTACACGACGACATCATGGCGATCCTCAGTCACCGGCCGACGGACGTGGCCGGCGTAGTCGAGGATCTCGACGCGTTGCAGGATCTGCTGAATGCGGCCACCCCGGATGACGACGCCAACCCGGTGGCCGACTTCAACCACCTCTACTGGGTGATCACGAAGACTATCCAGGAACGTCTCGACGCCGGTGCGTTCTCCGATCCGGATTTCCTCACCTTGCTCGACATCGAGTTCGCCGAGCGCTACTTCGAGGCGATGCGGTGCTGGGGCAGGCGGTCCGAGACCCCGATGGCCTGGCAGGTGCTGTTCCGCAGACTGCGCGACGAAAGCGTACGCTCGTTGCCGTCGGCCGCAGCCGGAGTCAACGCGCACATCAACTACGACCTGCCGTTCGCGTTGCTGAACACCTGGGCGAAGCTCGGGTCCGGGCCGGACAACGAGGAGCAGCACCGCGACTACCAGCACATCAACGAGATCTTTTTCGACCGGATTCCCGAACTGCGGCGCAGCTACCTCAACGCGTGGCAGATCTGTGTCGACAGGCTCAACGGCAACCTCGACGACTGGTACCAGAATCACCTGGTCGAGTTCACCCGCGACGTCGCCTGGCGGGACGCGACCAGGATGTGGCCGTGCCGGGACGACGCCGAGTTCATGGATCGGGAGCGGGTACGGCTGGACCGGCACACCGCCTTCATCGGCTGGGCGCTGCTCTCGCCAGCCGCCAGCCTGCTGCAATAGCCCGGGGCGGCATCGCCGGTCGGCGGCGTTGTCGTGGTCGGGCGTTGTCGTGGTCGGGCGTTGTCGTGGTCGGGCGTTGTCGTGGTCGGGCGTTGTCGGTGGTCGGACGTTGCCGGTCGGTCATGTGTCGGTCAGCGGACGTCGCCGGCCCGCGCCCGCGCGGCGAGCACCTCCGGCATCTCGGCCTCGACCAACTCGATGAGCTCGATGAGCTTGCCGGCGATGCGTCGGCCCGACGGGGTAAGGCTGTACTCGACGCGGGGCGGGATGGTGGCCTGGACGTCACGGACCACCAGACCGTCCCGCTCCAGTACCTGCAGGGTCTGGGCGAGCATCTTCTCGCTGATCCCGTCGACCCGTCGGCGTAACGCGTTGAACCGGTAGCTGCCGTCGAGGAGTGCGGCAAGCGCAAGAATGCCCCATTTGCCGGCTATATGCTCTAGTGTGCTGCGGGACGGACAGCTTCGTGCGAACACGTCGGCGACCAGTGTGTCCACCGGATCCGGGTCGGGTCCGGGCACCGACTTCGGTCCGGCGGCGGGTCCGTCCGCGTCGGCGCTGATCGCAGTGGGGGACCGGCTGGCCATGACCACCAGGGTAGTCGGCCGGTGAGTGCCTGGGGAGTGATCACACTCACCAGATGCTTGCGCTTCCGAAAAGTTAGTGCAGTCTTGTGGGCAGCAGATACCCATGTACCAGGGAGTCCGACATGATCACCGTCACCGCTGCCTCCGGTCACCTTGGCCGCCTCGTCCTCACCGATCTGCTCGACCGCGGATTGCCGGCCGAGCAGATCGCCGCTGTGGCCCGTACCCCCGAGAAGGTGGCCGCCTTCACCGCCCGTGGTGTCCAGGTCCGCCAGGCCGACTACGCCCGGCCGGACACGCTCGGCGTGGCCCTCGCCGGCGCGACCAAGCTGCTGTTCATCTCCGGCAGCGAGGTCGGCCAGCGGCGGGCGCAGCACCGCAACGTGATCGAGGCCGCTCAGGCAGCCGGCGTGGGCATGATCGCCTACACGAGCATCCTCAAGGCGGACACCAGCAGCGTCCCGCTCGCCGAGGAACACCTTGCCACCGAGCACATGATCCGCGAGTCCGGCCTGCCGTTCGTGTTCCTGCGCAACGGCTGGTACCTGGAGAACTACACCGAGGCCGGACTGCCGCAGGCGCTCGCCACCGGCAGCGTCATCGGGTCCGCCGGCACCGGGCGGGTCGCCGCCGCCACCCGGGCCGACTTCGCCGCGGCAGCGGTGGCCGTGCTGACCGCGGCAGGACCGGTCAGCCCGGCCGGCACGGTGTACGAACTCGGCGGCGACCAGCCGTTCACCCTCGCCGAGCTGGCCGCCGAGATCTCCCGGCAGGTCGGGCGCGAGATCACCTACCAGGATCTGCCGGCCGACGTGTACGCCAAAGCGCTCACCGACGCCGGCGTGCCGGAACCGATGGCCGCCGCCCTCGCCGCCTCCGACGTCGGCATCGCCCGTGGCGACCTCACCACCGACAGCGGTGATCTGAGCCGGCTGATCGGCCGCCCCACCACGTCCCTGGCCGACGCGGTCCGGACCGCGATCGTCGGCTGAGCCCCGGAGACTGCTGGCGGCCGGCCGTGGCCGCGCCGGGTCAACCTGCCGGCCGCACCATCGTGGCGGGTGGTTCGTAATTGGTGATCAGCAGGTCCCAGCTGCCGCGCTTGGCCGGCTGCAGGTTGATGTCCCGCCGGGTCGCCATCCGGGTCAGCACGAAGTCCCGGCCGAACGTGTCGCGAACGAACGGGGTGTCGCTGTTGGTCAGGGTGAGCCAGACACCTCGGCCGGCGGCGCGCCCCATCGCATCACGTAACCGCAGGTGGTCGGCCTCGCCGAACTGGTTCGGGGTGTAGCGCTTGAAGTCCGCCCAGCCTCCCGAGGGCACGTACGGCGGATCCAGATAGACCCAGTCGCCGGGTACGGCCTCGTCGAGTTGCGCGGCGAAGTCGCCGACCCGCAACTCGACGCCGGCCAGTGCGGCGGCGGCGTCCAGCAGCACCCGCCGGTTGTAGTACGGCCGGTCGTACGCGCCGTACGGCGCGTTGAACTCACCCCGCCGGTTGACCCGCCACAGCCCACGAAACGCCGTTTTGTTCAGGTAGATCACCCGGACCGCCCGCTCCAGGTCCGAGTAACCGGCCGGTGACCGACGACGCATCGCGGCGAAGTGTTCCGGCGTGTTCGGCTGCTCGTCGAGCCGCCGCATCACCGCCTCGGGATCGGCGGCCACCTGCTGGAAGCAGACGATCAGTTCCGGGTTGGCGTCGCTGAGCACCGCCCGCTCGGGCGACAGCTCGAAGAAGACCGCGCCGCTGCCGAGGAACGGCTCCCGGTAGGTGCCGGTGAAACCGGGCGCGGCGGCCACGATGGTACCGGCGTACCGCGTCTTGCCGCCCGCCCACTTGAGAAACGATCTGCTCTCCGCCCGGTCCGGGCGCCTCGACCTGACGCCAGGCTGGATCATGGGCGCAGATGATACGCGGCGGCTGCACCCCAGGCGTAGTGCGACGAGGCGAGAAACTCGGCGATCAGGCCGGCCGATCCCGGGGCCAGCGGCCGGCCGTCGGTGATCTGCTCCGGCCGCAGGAACAGCATCGCGGCACCCTCGCCCAGCACCACGTCCTGCTGTCGGGCCCGGGTGGTGCCGTAGAAGTAGTGTCCGACCCGGCCCGGGGCCAGCTCCTGCCGGCAGAACAGCCGCAGACCCCGCTCGGGCCGCAGCCCGGTCTCCTCGGCAAGCTCCCGGAACGCGGTCTGCTCCGGGGTCTCGCCGGGCTCGCAGTGCCCGCCCGGCACGCACCAGGTGTGCGGGTGGCTGGGTGCCTGCCCGTCCCGCAGTTGCAGCAGGATGGCACCTGCCTGATCGACTAGTAACACTCCCGCGACGTCAGCCACCTGTCCAGTGTGCGGCTAGCCGCCGGCCAGCGGGAGCCGCACCTGGAAGCTGGTCGACCCGGGAACCGATTCCACCCGGATGTCCCCACCGTGCTTCTTGACGATGATCCGGTATGAGATGTCCAGTCCGAGCCCGGTGCCTTCGCCGATCGGCTTGGTGGTGAAAAACGGCTCGAAGATCCGTGGCCGGACCTCCGGCGCGATCCCGGGACCGGTGTCGACGATCTCGACTGCCAGACAGTCGTCCGACCGCGCGGTGCGCACGGTCAGCACCCCCCTGTCGCCCATCGCCGCGAGGGCGTTGTCGATCAGGTTCGTCCAGACCTGGTTCAGCTCGGCCGGATACGCGGGAACGGGCGGCAACTCCCGGTCGTACTCGCGTCGCACCGCAACCCCCGGTGCCAGCTTGCCGTTGAACATGGCCAGCGTCGCGTCCAGCAGTTCGTGCACGTCGACCGTCTGGTGCGGGGCCCGGTCCAGTTGGGAGTACTGCTTGGCCGCGCCGACCAGACCGGAGATCCGGCCGACCGCGTCGTCGATCTCGCCGAGCAGCAGCTCGGTCTCCACGGTGTAGGCCATCCAGCGTACCGCCGCCGACAGGTCGGCCGCCGCGACCGCGCCCGCGACCTCGTCCAGCCCGGCGGCGTCGAATCCACCGGCCACCAGGGTGGCGGCCAGTTCCCAACCGTCCGGTACGTCGTGCGCGTCGAGCCAGTCGGCCAGCTCGTCCTCGGCGTCGCTGATCTGCAGCGGCGACAGCGTCGGCGCCTTCGTCGCCCGCTGCGCCGCGGTCTCCTGCAGGCCGACCAGCCGACGCAGTTGCGGGCCGTTCAGCCGTCCGTCGGCGACCATGGCCAGCTTGTGCCGCATCCCGGCGATCCGCTCCCGCAGCACCGCGGTGGCGCGCACCGCGGCGGCGGCCGGGTTGTTCAGCTCGTGGGTCAGCCCGGCGGTCAGCGCGCCGAGGGCGGTCAGCCGTTCCCGCTCGCCGACCACGGTCTGCGTGGTGCGCATCGCCACGAACAACCCGTCGAGCAGGTGCATCGCCATCGGGAACCACTGCCGGATCGCGGCGGCGAACTCCCGCGCCGGCAACGCCAGCAGCGCCACGTCGCGCACCGCCCGCATGGTGTTCGGGTAGACCTGCTGCATCCGGTCGCCGGCGTACGCCTGGGTGGCTCCGGCGTACGCGCCACGGTGTTCGCTGCGGGTGACCTCGACCTCGGTGCCGTGGACCCGGCGGCTGAGCGTGATCGCGCCGTCGAGCAGGACGAAGAAACACTCGGCTGGCTCACCCTCGGCGTAGACGGTCTGCCCTGTCGTCCATCGGCGGACCCGACCCAGCTCGGCGATCCGAGCCAGCTGCTGGTCGGTCAGCGACTCGAACAGGAACAGGCCGCGCAGCGCCGCGGCGTCGAGCCGGTCGCCGTCCGCCCCGGTGGTCTGCGCATCCATACCAGGGGAAACCACCGGCGGGGCGGGGAATTCCGCCGTCATTGCGCAGCCAGGTAGCGGTGGGCGAGGGTGACGACCAGAGCGCCCTCACCGACGGCGGAGGCGACCCGTTTGACCGATTCGGCACGCACGTCGCCGGCCGCGAACACTCCCGGAACGCTGGACTCCAGCAGGTAGGGGTCGCGGGGCAGCGGCCAGCCCGGCGGTCGCCGCCCGCCAGGGGTGAGGTCCGGGCCGGTGACGATGTAACCGCGGTCGTCGCGGAACACGGCACCGTCCAACCAGTCGGTACGTGGCTCGGCCCCGATGAACACGAACAGCCAGGCGGTTTCGGCGGTACGGGTGGCGCCGGTACGGGTGTCCTGCAGGGCCAGCGATTCCAGGTGCCCGTTGCCGGTGCCGCCGATGACCGCGGTGTGCGGATGAACCTCGATCGAGGGGATTCGCTCGATCTGGTCGATCAGGTAACGGGACATCGACCGGGCCAGGTCGCCGCCGCGGATCAGCAGGTGCACCCGCTGGGCGTGCCGGGAGAAGTGGACCGCGGCCTGCCCGGCCGAGTTCGCACCGCCGACGATGTAGACGTCCTGACCCTGGCAGTTCGGTGCCTCGGTCGCCGCCGAGCCGTAGAACACCCCGCGCCCGGTCAGGTCGGCCAGTCCCGGGGCGTCCAGCTGCCGGTACGACACCCCGGTGGCGAGCACCACGGCGTGCCCGGCGATGGTGCTGCCGTCGGTGAAATGCAGCAGCCGGGTGTTGCCGGCGGTGCTGAGCCCGACCGCGTCGCGGGTGGTGAGCAGTTCGGTGCCGAACTTCAGCGCCTGACGGCGGGCCCGATCGGTGAGCTGTGCCCCGGAAACGCCGTCGGGAAAGCCGAGATAGTTCTCGATCCGGCTGGACTGTCCGGCCTGCCCGCCGGTGGCCCGGCGTTCGACGAGCACGGTGCGCAGCCCTTCCGAGGCGCCGTACACGGCCGCGCCGAGGCCGGCCGGTCCGGCACCGACCACCACCAGGTCGTAGAACTCGTGGGCGGCGGTGGTGCGCAGGCCGACGTGCCCGGCGAGCTCGCCCTGGCTCGGGCTGCGCAGCACGGCACCGTCCGGGCACACCACCACCGGGATGTCGGCCGGGCCGGCACCGGCGGCGGTGAGCAGGCGCTGCGCCTCCGGGTCGTCGGCGAGTAGCCAGCGGTACGGTACGAGGTTGCGGGCGAGGAAGTCCCGGATCTCGAACGATGGTGCCGACCAGCGGTGCCCGACGACCCGTAGCTCGTCCTCGACCGCGGCCGGGGTGGCCTGCCAGTCCTCCAGCAGCGCGTCGCAGACCGGATAGAGCTTCTCCTCCGGCGGGTGCCACGGCTTGAGCAGGTAGTGGTCCAGGTCGACGACGTTGATGGCGTTGATCGCCGCGTCGGTGTCCGCGTACGCCGTGAGCAGCACCCGCCGGGCCTGGGGGAACAGGTCCATCGCTGCTTCCAGGAACTCGATGCCGTTCATCTCCGGCATCCGGTAGTCGGCGAGCAGCAACGCCACCCGCTCGTCGCGTAGCTTGATCTCCTTGAGCGCGGTCAACGCCTCCTCGCCCGAACCGGCGCGGACCACGCGGAACCGGTCGCCGTACCGGCGCCGGATGTCGCGGGCGACCGCGCGGGACACGGAGGGATCGTCGTCGACGGTGAGGATCGCCGGGTTGGTCACGGCACCAATCAAAGCACTCCGGCGGGGTGCCGGCCGCCGGCCAGTCGGTCGGCCGCCGCCAGCCGCAGTGCGATCTCGGCCGGTGGCGGCAGTTCGGCCATTCGTTCGGCGGCCGCGGCCACCCCGCTGGTCGGGACGTCACGGGCCAGTACCTGGTCAAGCACCCGTGGGGTCACTTCTGCGGGCGCGCAGCACAGGCCGAGCCGATGACGGGTGATCTGGTCGGCGTTGGCGAACTGGTCGGCGCCATGGGGCAGGACGAGTTGGGCGACGCCACTGCTCAACGCGGTCATCATCGTGCCGGAGCCACCGTGGTGCACCACCGCGGCGCAACCGGCGAGCACCGGCTGCAGGGGCAGCCAGCCCGCGGCGACCCGGACGTTGCGTGGCAGTTTCCCGAGCACGGCCAGGTCGGGCTGATCGCCGGCGGCCAGGACGAACTCTGCATCGACGTGCGCCGCCGCTTCGACAGTGGAGCGCAGGCCGTCGAATCCGGCGAGGGCGGGCACCACGGTGCCCAGGGTGATCAGTACCCGGGGGCGCCCGGGCGGGGTGTGCAGCCACGGGGGCAGGGCGCCACCGGCGTTGTACGGCACGTACTGCATGGGCCAGCCGGGTCCGCCACCGGACATCAGCTCGTCCGGTGCAAGGTGCAACACGATCCGGTCGGGCAGTTCCAGCGGTACGTCGTGTCGTCGGTATGCCGTGGCCAGGTACGGCAGAAAGCGGGTGGCCAGCTCCGCCTCCCGCAACAGGTTGAAGCCGTGCTCGATCGCCGGCACCCGCACCGCACGGGCGGCCAGCAGGCCGGCGGGGTGCAGCCGGGAGTGCACCACCAGGTCCGGCCGCCACCACCGGGCGAGCGCTACGGTGCCATCGGCCATCAGGTCGGACACCCGGCCGAAGGTTTCCAGCAGCAGCGGGTCGATCCGGTCGCCGGCGGCGGCGATACGCCGGCCGCGTTCGCGCATCCGGCGGGCCCGGTCGGCCCGGGTGCCGACGCCGGCACCGAACACCGCGTTGATCGGCGCGCCCGGCGCGACGTCGACGACCGGCAGCCCGGCCGTGGCCGCTGCCGCAACGCCTTCGGCGGTGGTGCCGACCAGCACATCATGGCCGGCGGACCGCAACGCCCAGGCCAGCGGCACGGTAGGGAAGAAATGCCCTGCGCCCGGTGGACTGGTGAACAGTATACGCACGGCTACCTCCGGTTGACACCCCTGTGGACAGTGGATAATTTATCCACATTAATACCACTTTGGCTAGATTGGAGGTTGGCCGGTGGCCAATCCGACGGACATCCCGTTCACCCCGGATCTACACCTGCGGCTGCTGCTCAGCATCGATCGAGGTCACAACGTTGCGCGGGCGGTCCGGGCCGCAGTCAAGCCTGGCGCGCGGGTGCTCGACGCCGGCACCGGCAGCGGACTGCTCGCCCTGCTCGCCGCCGATGCCGGCGCTACCGAGGTGGTCGCCGTGGACCGCCACCATGTCAAGACGGCCGAACGGATCGCCGCCCACAACGGCTTCGCCGACCGGATCACCTTCGTCGAGGCAGATCTTGCCGACCTCGACCCGGCCGACCTCGGCGGGCGCTTCGACGTGCTGATCGCGATGATCCACACCAACAATCCGCTGCTCGACGAGGACCGGTCCGGGTTGGTGATCGACCTGCGTCGCCGGTTCGGCACGCCCGACTGCCGGGTGATGCCCGGTGAGGTGTGCTACCGGGCCACCGGGTGCGAGCGCCTCGACTGGGACCTGCCGACCGAGCTTACCGACCTGGCACAGGCCGGCGAGGCGTTGCACGGTGCGTACGGGTGGGACTTCGCGCCGCTGATCGACGCCGTCGCCGACGGCGTCGCGATGCGTTCGGCCCGCCCGGCCAAGGGCGTCGCCCACGCCTGGCGGTCGCCGACCCGATCCGGCGCACTGCGCTTCCCACGCGGTGACGTCCGCCTGCTCACCGGCACCACCGACTGGACCACCGTCGACTACCAGGCACCGGGCTTCGACGGGTTCCCTGGGCAGGTGCGGTTGACCGCCACCGCGGCGGGCCGGCTCACCGGAGTGATCTGGACCCAGCAGTTGCGTTACGCAGACGTACCGCTGTGGACGAGTGAGTCGTACAGCCCGCTCGCGGTGCCACAGCTGGTCGCCGAGGGACAGGAGGTGGTGTTCGAAACAGCCGGCCGGTGGCGTACGACGAACATTCTGCGTCACCACCAGCCCACGTAGTCCTCCAGGAAGGCCGCCAGGTAGGCCGGTGAGTCCATCAGCCGGGCCAGCCGGGCGGCCTGCACCCGGTGCAGGAACGGCGCGGCTGAGGTGCCGTGTCCCGGCGTGTTGACCAGGTCCATCATCCAGTGTACGAACTCCTGTGCCCGCCAGATCCGGGCCAGCCGCTGTTGCGAATAGGAGTCGGCGCGCCGACGGTCGCCGTCGCGCAACTGCTCGATCAGCCCGAGCGCCAACTCCTCGGCGTCGGCAAGGGCGAGGTTGAAGCCCTTGCCGCCGACCGGCGGCACGATGTGCGCGGCGTCGCCGACCAGGAACAGCGAGCCGTATCGCATCGGGCTGCAGACCAGGCTGCGCATCCGTACGGTGCCGGTCGCGGTGATCGGCCCGGTGTGCAGCGTCCAGGGCTCGTCGAGCGTGAGCCGCAGCCGTACCTCCTTCCAGATCCGCTCGTCCGGCCAGTGCTCCCGGGTCTCGTCGCGTCCGCACTGCAGGTAGAACCGGCTCACCGTCGGGGTACGCCGGACGTGCACGCAGGCACCGGACTCGTGCATCGCGTTGATCACGCAGTCGCTCGACGGCGGTGCTTGCGCCAGCACCGACAGCCAGGCGTAGTCGTACTGGTAGTCGACGCAGGTCAGGGCACCGGCCGGGACGGCGGCGCGGGCCACGCCGTACTCGCCGTCACAGCCGGCGACCACCTCGCAGTACAACTCCCCGCGCCCGTCGGCCAACACTATCCGGGGTGCACCGGTGACGTCGTCTATCGCCGCGACCGGCGTCTCGAACCGCAGGTCGCCACCCTCGGCGAGATAAAGATCGATGAGATCGCGCACCAGGAACTGCTGCGGATAGATGTAGTGGCTGCGGCCGGCCGCGAGCGGCTCGTAGTGGACCGGATAGCGCCGGCCGCCCAACCGGAACTCGACCGCGTCCTCCACCGCGCCGGTGGCGAGCAGGTTCTCGGCCAGCCCGTGCCGGCGGAGTAACTCGACGACCCGGTGCTCGGTGGTGGCACCTCGCGCGCGGCTGGTGACGTACTCGCGGTCCCGGCGCTCGAACACCACACAGCTGACGCCGGCCCGGTGCAGCAGTACGGCGAGCAGCATCCCGGCCGGTCCGGCACCGATGATCCCGACCTGGGTCCGGTCACTCATCGACGGCACCGCCTCCGGCGGGACAGCCGAGGGCGAGCAGCCGTGCCCGCATCATCTGGCGAACCACCTGTACTCCCGGTTGAACGCTGCGGCCACCGGAGCGGGCCGCCATGCGCAGGCTGGGCAACACGTTGCCGCCGAAGCGGGCGCAGATCAGTTCGTGCGCTTCGTACGCCTCGACGGTCGCGTCGGCGAACCGCTCGAACGCCGGACCGACCCGGTCTCCGCCGATCTTGGCTCGCATCAGGCGTACCTCGCCGAACAGGCCCATCAGGTGCGCGTGATCCCGGGTCTGCAGGCCGCTGAAGCCGGGCCGTACCGCCGGTGGTGCCATCGCCGGGCGGATCAGCCGGTCATAGTCGACCGGGGCGAAGTCGCACGTGAACCGGAAGGCCGCGGCAGAGCTGCGCATGAAAGCGGCGGCCACCCCCAGCGCGGCGTCGGCGTCGGCCTCGTCGCCACTCGCGCTTGCCTGCATGAAGCAGTTGAGCCCGACGATCGTGCCCTGCATCAGCGCGAAGAAGTACTGGTGGCCGAGTAGCCACCGGCGGGCCGCCGCTTCCGTCGCGCCGGTCTGCGCGGTCTCGGCCCTGGCTGGCTCGGTCACGGCTGGCTCGGTCACGGCTGGCTCGGCTGGCCCGTTCTCCGCCGGGGCCCCGTAGCGCAGCAGGGTCTCCCATCCTGCGGACAGTTGCGGCAGAGATTCGCTGCTGAGCTGCGACAATCCACAGTCTCGTGCATTGTCGAGAACCGCACGGTGCATCATTGCCAATGCGGTAATAAAGGCGACACCTGGCATATTCCGGGTGCGTCGCACGTGGAAGTAGCGGTCGTGTTCCTGGTAGTCGAGCTCGGCCGGATGTTCTCGCTGGCCGGTTGCCGGACGGGTGTCAGGTGACTCGTCGGACTCTCCATAGGCGAGAGCAGAGAGTGCCGAATCACCCTGCTGCGCAAGGCTTTCCGTCGCTCGGCTCAGTCGGCGGCCGGTGAAGTCCCGGCGGACCTGCTGTCGACTCGTCGGCAGCAGGTCAGGATAGGGCAGGCACAACTCGCCATCAGACACAGGGCGGCCCTTCTGTGGCTTTCCGGGCAGATATTCTGGTGCGATTCCGTGCCGACGGACCGGCAATTTCGCCGTCCGCCGGTGATCCACAATGCCGCAAATTCTTGCGGCAACGGTGATCGCTGTCAATCCCTGTTTGGATACCTGCCTACTGGTGACGACTTTAGGCACGTCAACGCCCGTTCGCCCCGACGTCGGGACCGCTCGCGGATGGCCCGTATGACGAGCCGACGCGCGGATGGGGCGACGTCGGGGTGGCACCGTCGCCGACGGTCGGCGATGGCGCGGAAGCGTACGACCGGTCAGCGCGAGTGCGCCGACGACGATCCTGGTAGGTGCCCGGTGATCAGCGCTTGGCCTTGTCCAGCATCGGATCCGTCTCCATCCGGGGGAAGACGTACGGGGCGGTGATGGTGTCCACGCCGGTCCCGCGTGACCCGCTGGGACGGTAGGTGACGGTCGCCGCACCGGCCGAGGCCGTCTCGACCACTCCGGCACACCAGGTGCCACCCCGGTAGACCCAGACCGGATCCGCCGGATGGTAGTGGTCGGTCGGGTCGACGTCGCGAGGGTCACGTTGGCTTGGGTTGAGGATGGGAGCCGGCATGCTCATCGCCCTCCTGTCTTGTTGCGCGCGGTGTCGACGGACGGGGTCCGGCGCGGCGAGGTGGCTGGTGATGTGATCACTCTCTGTGTGCAAAACTCCACATCTCCGCTCGCATTATCGAGCTGTAAGTCAACGAATGCCCGATTTTCCATCACGATCGGTGAACCGCTGGATACAACTTCACGTGCGCTATCATGCTCGCTATACCTTGCAGGCGCAAGAGCAAGTGCACGTGCATTTGGCTCGTTCGCCGCAAGGTCCGACGTCCCCTGCGCGCCAGAAGGAAATCGCATCATATGTCCGGTTTGGACCTCGTGAATGTATGAGTTGGAGAACGGTGTGCCCGGTACCGAGTTGCCAGCCCTCGCCTGGCAGAAGAGCGGTCGGAGCAACCCGAGCGGCAACTGTGTGGAACTGGCCCCCCTGCCCGGCGGTACCGGCGTGGCCATGCGTAACTCCCGCCATCCGGACGGACCAGCACTGATCTACACCTTGGCGGAGATCGAGGCCTTCATCCTCGGTGCCCGTGACGGTGACTTCGACAACCTGATTCGCTAGCATCGATCGCGCCGAGGCCTGATCCCGAGGCGGTCCTCGGCCGGCGAATCGCGGGTCCACCATGTCGGCCGGCCCGACGATCTTAGAGATCACCCTCAGGTCATGGCATGCTTACTCGCCAAGAGCAGCAGCCGTGGAGAACAGGGTGTCCGGAGGTCGGTGGGTGACGATGACAGCCCAACCAGATGGCGGCTCGGCGACCGGCCCGACCGTGCTACGCATGCTGCTCGGCGCACAGCTTCGGCGGCTGCGGGAAAGTCAAGGGGTGAGTCGCGAGGCCGCCGGATGGCACATCCGGGCCTCCGAATCCAAGATCAGCAGGATGGAACTCGGGCGAGTCGGGTTCAAGGAGCGGGACGTGACCGACCTGCTCACCCTCTACGGAGTGACCGACTCGCGGGAGCGCTCTGCCCTGCTCGGCCTAGCCCGGCAGGCCAACACACCCGGCTGGTGGCACCGGTACGGCGACATCCTGCCCAGTTGGTTCCAGTCCTACCTCGGCCTGGAAGCCGCTGCGAAGATGATCCGCAGCTACGAGGTGCAGTTCGTTCCCGGGCTGTTGCAGACCCCCGGTTACGCACGCGCGGTTGTCCTGCTCGGGCACGGGCGGGCTCCGGCGGACGAGGTGGAACGCCGGGTGGAGTTGCGCATGGAACGTCAGGAACTGCTCCGCCGGCCGCAACCGCCCAACCTGTGGGCGGTCATCGACGAGGCCGTGTTGCGCCGCCCGATCGGCGGCAGCGCGGTGATGCGCGAGCAGATCATGGCACTGATCGAATCGACCAAGCTACCGAACGTGCGTCTGCAGATCGTCCCGTTCGATGCCGGGGGCCACGCCGCCGCCGGCGGTGCGTTCACCATCCTGCGCTTCGCCGACCAGGACCTGCCCGACATCATCTACATCGAGCAACTGACCAGCGCGCTCTACCTCGACAAGCGGGAGGACGTGGACCACTACGCCGCCGCGATGGAACGGCTCTGCGTAGAGGCCGAGCCGCCGTCGCGGACCACCGATCTGCTGCACCAGATCCTGCGCGAGTTCGACTAGATCCTGCGCGAGTTCGACTAGCCGACGGCTCGGCCTGCGCCCGGCTACCGGCCGTGCCGACCGAAGACCCGGTACACCGAGCCCAGCCGTAGGAACACGGTTTCGCCGGTGGCGTCCTGTGCCCCGTCGTTGTCGGTGACCACGTACACCTGGCCGTCCCCACCGACCGTGAGCCCTTCCAGCTTCTCCTGGGTCCAGCCGTTGCCGGCCGCCAGGACCGGCAGGACGTCGTGGGCCAACCGCTTGCGCAGGACCGGCAGTGTGCCTGGTGCCGGGTCGGTACGCGGGACGTCGACGGTGTAGATCCGCTTGATCCGGGCGGCCGGTCCGGCCAGCTTGTCCCGTTCGATCACGGCCAGCCGGCCGTCGGCGAGCACGGTGATCTCCGAAAGGCCGATCCAGTCACCCGGGACCTCGGTGCTCTCCAACTGATACCCGAACCAGGACCAGTCGCCGCCGGACACGTCGTAGCGGCCGAGCCGGACCACCCCGGTCGGATCGCCGGCCACGCCACGCTGCAACGCCACCCAGACCTGTTCCCGGCCACGTCGGTCGGTGATCGCGGTCACCCCTTCCAGTCCTTGGCTGCCGAGCCCGGCCGCCACCTCGTCCGGCAGGGCCACGACCTGCCGGGTGAGACCCGACGAGTCCAGCCGGATCAACCGGTTGGCGTCGCCGGTCGCCCCTTCCGACACCAGCCAGAATCCGCCCTGTGGCCGGGCGAACAGACCCTCGGCGTCGTAGCCGGCCGGATCACCGGTCGCGTCCCGGACCACCAGATCGTCGATGATCCGCGCCGGGCTGTGCCGGGTGTCGATGGTGTAGATGCGGGCCGGCGAGTAGAGCGCGTCGCTCGCCGCGTACAGCAGGTGTCGCTTGCCCGGTACGGCGCTGAGCGCACCGAGCCCGCCCCAGCCGATCGGCGACCGGTCGGTGCCCCAGCCGTCGGTCTGCGACACCAGCGTCGGGAACGACGGGGTCCCCGCACCCAGCCGGAACAGGTTGACCGCGGCGCGTACCCCGGCATCGGCGTCGTCGACCTCGCTGGAGACCGCGAGCAGCCCACGGGACGGGATCGCCAGCAGCCCCTCCGGACCGTTGGTCGCCGCCAGCACCTGGCGTAGCACCGGCCTGGTCGGCCTGGTCAGGTCGTAGACGGCGACGAAGTTGCTCCGTTCGGAGCCGACGAAGGCGTATCGGGTACGGCCGAACGTCGCTACCGCGATGCCCTCCGGCTCGGTGCCCTTGTTGTCGGCCCGGTTGTCGTTGTGCAGGCCGTAGCGCACCGCCAGCCGCTCGACCGAGTTGCCGGCGTCCCAGACCACCTGGCCGGTCCGGCTGTCGAAGATCGACCAGCCCCGGGTGCCGCCCTTCCAGTCACCTTCGTTGGCGGTGGCCAGGTAGCGGTCGTCGATCCAGGCCACCGCGTCCGGTTCCCGGGGCAGGTCGGTGATCGCGCCGGTCAGGTCGATCACGCCGTCGTCGTCGGTGTCGATGCCGGTCACCGTGGCGGTTCCGGCGCTGAACACCTTGGTGATCCGGCCGCTGCGCAGGTCGACCAGCACGACTCCGTTGTTCTCCTGCAGGGTCACCGCGGCCTGGTCGCGGCTGTTGATCGACACGTACTCCGGCTCCGGGTCGGCCGGGGTGTCCAGACCGGCGGCGACCAGGCCGGGCAGGGCGCTGCCATCGGCGGTGGTCAGCGACACCGCGCGGGTCGACCATCCCCTCGGGTGCCGTCCGGTCAGGTCGACGATCTGCAGGAAACCAGGCGGCGGCTGTGGCAGATCACCCTCGTCGCCGCCGGGTGGGGTGGCATCCTCGTCCCGTTCGTTCTCGATGGCGATCGCCGCGTAGCGGCCGTTGTCGCTGACCTCGATGGCGTCCGGCTGACCGCCCAGCGGGATGCTGCGCACCCGGCTACGGGTGGCCAGGTCGACCACGTCCAGCCGGCCGGACGGCACGGTGAAGCTGGCGCTGGTGTTGACGACGATCAGCACGTACTGGCCGAGGACCGCGACCGAGGTGGGCTCGTCCTCGGCGTTGCCGAGCGTGGCCAGCGACAAAGTGCCGAGGCCACGAGGCGCGTGCGGATCGGATATGTCGAGGAACCCGATCCGCCGACCGGCGGCGTCGGTGTAGATCATCGTCCGGCCGTCCGGGCTGACCGTGGAGATCTCGGCCACGGTCTCGGTCGTCGGATCCTCGCCGACCGGTCTGTTGTGAAAGACCGGGTACGTGGCGGTGCGGTCGAAGGCGGCGGATCCGGACCCGCCGGGCTTGCCGTCTCGATGGCCGGCCGCCGCGCCGCCGAGCACCGCCACGGTCAGCGCGACGGCGGCGCACAGGACAGCGGCGGTGGCCACCACCGCTGGGTGTTGTCTGGTGCGCATGTCGATACTCCGATGCGTTCGAGGGATGGGGCCGTAGCGCGAACGACGGGAGCCGCGGCCGGTCGGCGAGATCGGCCGCGGCTCCCGGAGCCCGTGCGCCGGGCTCGGATAGTGCGCAGAGAATGGATGGGGTGGGGGATCAGGTGCCGATGACACCGCCGTCGGCCTTGCGGATCACCACGGTCGACGACCGGGGCCGGCCGGCCGGGTCGAAGTCGGGCCAGTTGCTCACCGCACGCGGGTTCTCCGGCGTCGGGGTGCCCCAGTACGTCGTGGACTCGCCGGGGTGCTGCACGTTGATGAACATGGTCCGCTGGTCAGGGGTGGTGACCACCCCGGTGATCTCCGCGCCACGCGGGCCGACCAGGAACCGCCGGATCTCCCCGGTACGTGGGTCGGCGGCCAGCATCGCGTTGTTACCGATGTTGTCGTGGCCACGGTCCGCCCGGTTCTGCGTCGAGTTCGACACGTCGGTCTGAATCCACAGCCGCCCGTCACCGTCGAACCAGATCCCGTCCGGCGAGCCGAAGATGTTCGTCTCGTCGAGTTGCACCTGCGGGTCGTACGCCGGGTCACCGGCCAGCACGAACACGTCCCACTCGAAGGTGGTCGCGGTGTTGTCGCAGCCGCGCTCGCGCCAGCGGATGATGTGGCCGTACGGATTCGGAGTGCGCGGGTTCACCTCACCCGGCCAACCGGTGCCGTTGGTCAGGGTCAGGTAGACGTCGTTGTTCTTCGGGTTGACCGCCACCCACTCCGGACGGTCCAGCGGGGTGGCGCCGACCGCGTCGGCCGCCTCCCGGGTACGCAGCAGCACGTCGGCCTGGTCCTGCCAGCCGTTCGCCCTGGTCAGCGGACCCTTGCCGTGCTTCAGCGGCAGCCAGACACCCTTGCCGTCGTCGTCGAACCGGGCGACGTAGAGCGTGCCGTGGTCCAGCGGGCTGCGGCCCAGCGCCCGCTGCATCCGCCACGAACCGTCACCGACGAACTTGTACAGGTAGTCGCCGTCCTGGTCGTCGCCGCTGTAGACGACGACCCGGCCACGCGACTCCCAGAAGGTGGCGCCTTCGTGCTTGAACCGACCGAGCGCGGTCCGCTTCACCGGGGTGGACCGCGGGTTCATCGGGTCGATCTCCACCAGCCACCCGAAGCGGTTCAGTTCGTTGGGGTTGCGCGCCACGTCGAAGCGCGGGTCGGCCAGGTGCCAGCGGTAGCCGAATCCGGCGGCGTTCACGCCGTACCGGGCCTGCTCCGGCGTCGGCGACCACTGCGGGTCCTCGGTGCCGAAGTACCCGTTCCAGTTCTCCTCACAGGCCACGTAGGTGCCCCACGGGGTGGCTCCGTGCGAGCAGTTGTTCAACGTACCCATCGGGGAGTTGTTCGAGCGCAGTGCCGGGTGCCGGCCGGACACCGGGCCGGAGAAGGCGACCGGGGTGGTGCCGGTGACCCGGCGGTTGAACCGCGAGTCGACGTTGCGCCACCTGCCCCGCGACAGTTCCACCTCGACGACGCTGACCCCGTGGCCGGCCAGCGCCTTGTCGACCTTCTCCCGGGTCATCTCCGCGTCGCCGTCGGGGTACAGCAGGGTCCGGTCGATGTACTCGTGGTTGAGCACCAGCAGGCCACGCCGGCTGCCCAGCGGGCCGCGACCCAGCGGGAAGAAGTGCATGCCGTCGTGGTGGCTGCCCACCTGCTCAGCCTGCTCGGCGGCGGTGTTGGTGGCGTCGGCGCGCCAGGCCGGACCCCGGCTGCGCAGCGGGGTGCCCCACGGGATGAGCACGTCGGCGGTGTAGCCCGCGGGGACGGTGATCGCGTCGTCGGTGTTGGGCAGTACGGGGTCGAAGCCGAGCAGTCCACGCCGGCTCGGCCGATCGGGCTTGCCGTGCCCGTGCCCCTGCCCATGACCGTTGCCGCCGGCGCTGGCCGGCGCGTCGGCACCGAGGGTGCCTGCGGCGGCACCGAGGAACGCCGCGGCGGCGATGACCGTGCCGCCGCGGACGATGTCCCGGCGCCCGGCGCGGGCGGCGAGCACTTCACGGAACGGCCGGTTGCCGGATGTGTTCGAGCTGATGTCGTCCGGGTCGGTATGGACGTGATTGTCATGGTCGATAGACATGTCGATCCTCGCTCGGTCGGAAGCGGGCCGCCCGGTCCGTACCGCATCCACGCGCGACCTATCCGCGCGCGACGCCGGACCGGATCTGCCAGGACGGTCCGGGCTGGACGGCATCGCTGGCACCCGGGACCGTAGGCAGCCGACCGGGACCGCCCGCGAACATGCGAGCGACCTTTCGGCGACGTACAGATGAACGCTCGACGTCTGATACAAAGTGCCGTCGGTGTCTGCACTGTCACGAATAGGTAACGAGACCTCAGTGTTTAACGAGTCACCCCCTGCCCGTCTGGGCTTCGACACCGGCGTCTCCTAGATTGATTTGACTCGCCCTCTCACCGGAGGAACGCCTACATGCGCCAAAACAGACGCATAGCCGGATGGAAAGTCGCCACCGCGGTCCTCAGTGCTGGTGCACTGAGCGTCACCGGCGGCGCGGCGGCCATGGCCGCACCGGCGACCGATGCCCCATTTATCAGCGAAATCCACTACGACAATGCCGGAACCGACACCGGCGAAGCGATCGAGATCGAAGCACCCATCGATTTCGATCTGACCGACTGGCAGATCGTCCTCTACAACGGAGCGAACGGAGCCGTCTACGGTACCCGTACCCTCGGCGGAACCGTTCCCGCCGCGGGAGTCATGGTCGCCGAATACCCGACCGATGGGGTGCAGAACGGATCGCCGGACGGCATCGCGCTGGTCGACCCGTCAGGCGCGGTCCAGGAATTCCTCAGCTACGAAGGCACCCTGACCGCGGTGGGCGGCCCGGCCGACGGCCGGACCAGCGTCGACATCGGGGTCGCCGAGACCTCCAGTACCCCGGTCGGTCACTCGCTGCAGCAGATCGACGGCAGTTGGCAAGGTCCGGCGGCCAACACCTTCGGCACCCGCAACGGCGGTGGCGGCGACCCCGATCCCGACCCCGAGCTGGGCTGCGACGTCGACGTCACGCACAGCATCGCGGCGGTGCAGGGCACCGGGGCGACCACGCCGCTCGCCGGCGACCAGGTGACGGTGGAAGGCATCGTCACCGCGGACCACCGGGTCGGCGGCTACAACGGGATCTACCTGCAGACCCCGGGCACCGGGGGCGACCGCGCGGTCGGCGCCGGCACCGCCAGCGACGGGATCTTCGTCTACCTGACCAGCAACGCGGCCAACCACCCACCGGTTGCCATCGGCGACCGGGTGCGGGTCACCGGCACCGCCGGTGAGTACTTCGGTCTCAGTCAGGTCAGCATCGGTGCCCGCGCCGACGTACAGATCTGCGACCGGGACAATCCGCTACCGGCACCGGTACCGCTGACCTTGCCGCTGGCCGCCACCGATCGGGAATCGGTCGAGTCCATGCTGGTGGCCCCGGTCGGCACGTACGCCGTCGCCGAGGTCTACAACACCAACCGGTACGGCGAGGTCGTGCTCACCGCCGGTGACTCGCCGGCGGTCATCCCGACCGACGTGGCCGAGCCGGGCAGTTCACAGGCCCAGCAGATCGCCGCCGACAACCTGGTGCACCGGATTCTGGTCGACGACGGCCGGACCACCAACCTGTCCAGTGCCGGCATCGCCCCGCCGTACCTCGCGCCGGACCAGCCGCTGCGGGTGGGCGACTCGGTCGACGCGTTCGGCCCGAGCGTGCTGTCCTACGGGTTCGACGAGTGGCGGCTGCAGCCGACCCTGCCGGTCAGCGCGGACACCCCGGCCGCTGAGCGGACCACGTTCAAGGTGACCAACCCACGTACCGCCACGCCGGTCGCGGTCGGCGGTGACATCCGGGTGGCCAGCTTCAACGTGCTGAACTACTTCGTCCACTTCGGTGGCGACGCCCGGGGAGCGGCCGACGAGGCTGCGTTGGCGAAGCAGGAAGCCAAGATCGTCTCGGCGATCACCGCCCTGGACGCGCACGTCGTCGGCCTACAGGAGATCGAGAACTCGGTGCGCTTCGCGCCGATGGAACCGGAGAAGGCGCTCACCCGGCTGGTCGCCGCCCTGAACGCCGCTGACGGAGCCGGGACCTGGGACTACGTCCGCTCCCCGGCGGACCTGCCCACCCCGGCGGAGCAGGACTTCATCAGCAACGCGATCATTTTCAAGCCGGGCGCGGTGACTCCGGTCGGGCCGCCCCGGTCGGTCGATGACGAGACCGTCTGGTTCAACGCCCGGGAGCCGATCGCCCAGACCTTCACCGCCGGTGAGCTGACCTTCACCGTGGTGGCCAACCACTTCAAGTCCAAGAGCACCTCGGTGCCGCCGACCGGCGACAACGTCGACGCCGGCGACGGCCAGGGCGCGTACAACGGTGACCGGACCCGGCAGGCCGCCGCGTTGATCGACTTCGTCGACCAGCTGGTCGACGACAGTGGCAGCGACGACGTGCTGCTGCTGGGGGACTTCAACTCGTACAGCCAGGAGGATCCGATGCGGATCCTCTACGACGCCGACTACGCCGACCTCAACGACACCGGTCGGACGACGTACGTGTTCGCCGGCGAGTCGGGTTCGCTGGACCACGCGCTGGCGTCACCGTCGCTGGCGACCCGGGTCACCGGAGCCGACGTCTGGCAGATCAACGCGGTCGAGTCGTACGCCTTCCAGTACGACGGCTTCCCGACCTTCTTCGACCCCGGTCCGTACCGGGCCAGTGATCACAATCCGATGGTGATCGGGTTGGACACCGGCGCCGACGGCCCGGTCGAGCTGCAGCTGCTGGGAATCAACGACTTCCACGGCCGGCTCGAACCGGTGGGCACCGTCGACGGCCAGCCGCTCGGCGGCGCGGCCCAGGTCGCCGGGCTGGTCGACCAGTACCGGGCGACCAACCCGAACACCGTGTTCGTCTCGGCCGGGGACAACATCGGGGCGTCGACGTTCATTTCGGCGATCGACGACGACAACCCGACCCTCGACGCGCTCAACGCGGCCGGACTGGAGGTGACCGCGGTCGGCAACCACGAGTTCGACAAGGGCATGGCGGATCTGACCGACCGGGTCATCCCACGGTCGGACTTCCCGCACCTGGGCGCCAACGTGTACCGCGACGACGACCGGGCGCTGCCGGCCTACCACGTGCAGGAGATCGGCGGAATCCGGGTCGGCTACATCGGCGTGGTCACCGAGGAGACTGCCGTGATCGTCAGCCCGGACGGCATCGCCGGGCTCACCTTCCGTCCGGCGGCGGCCGAGGCCAGCCTCGTGGCCACCGCGCTCAAGGACGGCGACGAGAGCAACGGCGAGGCGGACGTGGTGGTGCTGCTCACCCACGAGGGTGCGGCCACGGAGAACATCGACTCGCCCGAGGCGCTGATGAGCGACCCGGTGTTCGGCCCGTTCACCCGGACGGTCCCGGAGATCGACGTCATCTTCAGCGGGCACACCCACCAGCCGTACGCCTTCGAGGTGCCGGTGCCCGGCACCGACAAGACCCGTCCGGTGCTGCAGGCCGAGGACTACGGCGAGAAGGTCGGCCGGGTGGTGCTGCAGGTGGACACCGAGTCCGGTGAGATCAGCACCGAGACCGTCGAGTTGATCGACGTGATCGGCACGCCGGTCAACCAGGAGGTCGCCGACATCGTGGCGACGGCCAAGGCCAACGCCGAGGTGCTCGGCCAGCAGCCGTTGGGCTCGGTCACCGAGGACATCACCCGGGCGTTCACCAACGGCAACGAGGACCGGGGCAAGGAATCGGTGCTGGGCAACTTCATCGCCGATGTACAGCTGGCGGGCACCCGGGAACCGGGCCGGGGCGGCGCGCAGATCGCCTTCATGAACCCGGGCGGGTTGCGGTCCGACCTGTTGTACGGCGAGGACGGGGTGATCACCTACGCCGAGGCGTTCGCGGTGCAGCCGTTCGCCAACGACGTGGTGACCCGGACCTACACCGGTGCGCAGATCAAACGGGTGTTGGAGCAGCAGTGGCAGCCCGCCGGGGCGTCCCGTCCGCTGCTGTGGCTCGGCGTGTCGGAGGGCTTCTTCTACACGTACGACCCGGAGGCACCACAGGGCGAGCGGATCACCTCGATGAGCCTGGACGGCGAGCCGATCTCGCCGACCGGGACCTACCGGCTGACGGTCAACTCGTTCCTGGCCGCCGGTGGCGACAACTTCGCTGCCCTGACCGAGGGCACCGACACGATGACCACCGGTGACAACGATCTGACCATGCTGGTCGACTACTTCGCGGCGAACTCGCCGGTGACCGCCGACCCCGAATCGCGGTCGGCGGTGGGCTACCCGGAGCCGACCTGTGACGTGACCGTCACTGGTCAGCACGACGGCGCGCTGATCGTCAAGGCCGGGATGACCTACTGTCTGGAGGACGCGACGGTCAACGGTCCGGTGACGGTCCGCCCGGGCTCGGTGCTGTTGGCCACCGACGGTGCGATCAACGGCCCGGTCACCGCGAACCGCCCGGAGTCGGTCAGCTTCACCGGGACGAGCGTCTCGGGTCCGCTGACGTTGCTGCGGGCCACCGGGGCGGTGACCCTGCTCGGGGTGACGCTGCGGGGTCCGCTGGAGGTCACCGGCGGTGACGGTGGTCTGCGCCTCGACGGTGCTGACATCTCCGGCCCGGTGAACCTGGTCAACAACAAGCACGACGAGTCGCCGGTGGTGGTGGCCGGGAACACGATCCGTGGTCCGCTGCACTGCCAGGGCAACAGCCCGATGCCGACCGACGAGGATCGACCCAACACGGTGCAGGGCCCGGTTTCCGGGCAGTGCGCCAGGCTCTAAGCCGGACAGTCGGTTCAGCCCGCAACCTGTCGGGCTGAACCGGCGCCGGCGGGAACCGCGGCCCGGCGGACCAACGACATGGTCCGCCGGGCCGCGGTTTGGTTGCTGACTGCGTGCGTGTCTGCTGACTGCGTGCGTGTCTGCTGACCGCGTGTCCGGTTCGTTGGGTTCGCGTTGCCTGCTGAGCGAGCGCTACCTGGCGGCTGCCGGCTCGGGGGTCAGTTCGACGGCATCGCGCCGCCGCCCGAGCATGGCGTCCACCGAGTAGCGTCCCGGTCCGACAGCGGCTACCAACAGGAACGACCAGCAGAACAAGGCGGCCAGTTCGCCACCGTTGTTCATCGGCAACAGCCCGTCGGGCTGGTGCACGACGAAGTACGCGTACGCCATCGAGCCGGAGCAGAGCACCGCCGCGATGCGGGTACCGAGGCCGGCGAGCACCAACACGCCACCGGCGAACTGGATCAGCGCGGCCCACCAACCAGGCCAGATGCCGATCACGATAGCCTCGCCGGTTCCGCGGTGACCGCCGAAGAGGCCGAACAACCCGGCAGCGCCATGCAGGGCGAACAGCAGACCGAGTACCACCCGGAACAGCGTGGTCACGATCTCGGGCAGTCGGGCAGGGGACATGACGACTCCTCGTCAATCAGTTGGAATACTGGTCCCACGGCGACTGGAGCGTATCGATAAATATGTTAGATGGTCAATGTTTCGTTGCTCGTGGTGAGGTAAAAACCGAGTTGCGATCTTGATTCGAAGGGTCGCCGCCGGCCCACCGTCGTATCTCGCGTCGCGTCGCGTAGGCTGGCCCTTTCGAGCAGCCCTAGCTCGGTGGCGCCCCGAGCGCCCGCCGGACGCAGACGCGACTCGCCAGACGGAGACCAGCATGCACCAGATCCGGGTGTTACCGCCCGAAGCCGGGCACTGTGTGGTCGAGGCTTCCGGGGAGCTGGACATGACCGCCACCGGCGAACTGTGCGCGGCGGTCAGCGACATCACGGCACCCGACACCCACTGGATCGTCGTCGACCTGGCCGAGGTGTCGCTGATCGACTCCAGCGCCATCAAGGAACTGGTCGACGCCCAACACGCGGCGGCTGCCCGCAACCAGATCCTGATCGTACGCAACCCCCAGCCGATCGTCGCCCGGGTGCTGCGGGTGACCGGGATCGCGTCGCTACTGGGGATTTCGGCGGATGACCGGACGGGCACCGTCTACGGTGGTGGTTCCGGCAGTCGTGGGACCGAGGAGTGACCACGTTCACCTGGCTGGTGCACCGCGATTTCACCAGCGGCATCACTCAGATGCGCCTGGCCGGTGCGTTGACCGACACCGAACTGGTCAGGCTCGCCCCGGTACTGCGGCGCTGCCTGGTCGAGGAGCCCCTGGCACTACTGGTCGAGTTGGACGAGGTCACTGTGGTCAGTCCGATCGGGCTGCGGGTCTTCGCCATCATCTCGGGTGCCGGGACCGGCCACCGGCCCGCGCTACACCTGTGTGCCCGGCCCGACACCCCGGCCGGCCGGCTGGCCCGGGACGGCATCAGGGACCTGGTGAGCGTGCAGGACAGCGTCCTCGACGCGACCAAGCTGGTGGAGGCAAGCCCGAGGTCGCCGTACCGATGGCACGAGTATCTCCCGCCGCGCGCCCAGTCGCCCGCCCAGGCCCGCCGCCTGATCGGCACTGCCTGCCGGTCGTGGCAACTGGCGGCGTTGGCCGACGAGGCCAAGGTGATCGGTTCCGAACTGGTCAGCAACGCCGTCGAGCACGCCGGCACCGAGCTGGATGTCACGGCCACCCGCCAGGCCGGGGCGATCCGCATCAGCGTGCGGGACCGCAGTCCGCGACTACCCACGCCGGTCAGTCGTAGCATGCCGGCCGCCGCTGCCCGGCGGGGCCGCGGACTGGCCATCATCGAGGCACTGGCCAGCGACTGGGGATACGCCGGCCTGGCCGAGGGCAAGGCGGTGTGGGCGGCGCTGCGGCTGCCCGACTAGACGAGTAGTTCCGAAGTTCGGTCAGTGGTCGTAGGCGATCAGTGACCGGGTGACGGGTGCGCCGGTCTTGTTGTTGTGCCAGATCGCGGCGGCCATCGCGAGGAGGCGTTGAGCGACGCGTACGGCGACACCGGTGAAGGTCCGGCCGCCGTGTTGTTCAAGGTCGAGTTGGCCTTTGAGGGTGTCGTTGACCGACTCGATCAGCTGGCGGACCTTCTTGAGCAGCGGTTCGCCGTGGCGGGTCTTCTCCTTCTTGCGGGACGGGCGTAGCAGGGTGATGCCCTGGTCGGCGAGGTTCCGCTCGAAGGGTCCGGACGCGAAGCCCTTGTCGCTGATCAGCAGGATGCCGTCGTGTTCGGCGACGACACCGGCCTCGACCTCCAGCATCGCGGTGAGGACCTCCCGCTCGCCGAGCTTCGGGTTGGCCAAAGCCCACAGGATCGGCATCCCGGTCGGGGTGCAGACCAGGTACAGGCGCAGTCCCCAGAAGAACCGGGAGTGGGAGGCGCAGTAGCCGTATCCGGCCCAGCCGGCCAGGTCCGAGCGTTGCACGGTGGGGCGGGACATGCCGCACGGCACCGGGGTAGAGTCGACGATCCAGTGGTTGTCGAACCAGAAGTCACTGTCGCGGGCCAGGGCCCGGATCGTCTTCTTGATCAGTGGTAGCGCGGCGCGGAGCCGTTTGTTGTAGCCGGGTCGTTGTGGCAGGTAGGGAAACCAGGGGCGTAGGTGGATGCGGGCGTAGCGGATCCAGTGGGCTTCCGAGCGGGCGCCGAGCAGGACCTGCGCCACGGCCAGGCACACCAGCTCCGAGTCGGTCAGCAGCGGTGGTCTGCCGCGCCACCGGGGCGTGCGGATGGTGTCGTCGATCTTGACGTACAGTGCGGTCAGGAGGGTGTCCAGGTCTTGCGTCACAACACGATCTTGGACACCCTCTCTTCACGCCCGGACATCGACCCCTGACATCGGAACTACTCGTCTAGGCGTCGGGCAGGCCGCGGCCCTGTGCCGGGCAGCCCTACAACCGCCCCAACGCGGCCCGCAGCGGATCGAGGCCGAGTACGCCGAGATCGAGCGCGGCACGGTGGAACTCCTTGAGGTCGAACGCGGCACCCTTGCGGGCCTGGGTGTCCGCCCGGGCCTGTAGCCAGATGCGTTCGCCGATCTTGTACGACGGAGCCTGTCCCGGCCAACCGAGATAGCGGTCCAGTTCGAACCGCAGGATCTCGTCCGGCACCCGGCAGTGTGCCCGCAGGAACTCCCAGCCGAGTGCGGGAGTCCACCGCTCGCCCGGGTGGAAGTTGAACGAGTTCGGCGGAATGACCAGCTCCAGATGCATTCCGATGTCGACGATCACCCGGGCGGCGCGTAGCGCCTGCCCGTCGAGCATCCCGAGCCGGTCCCCCGGATCGGCCAGGAACCCCAACTCATCCATCAGCCGTTCCGCGTACAGCGCCCAGCCTTCACCGTGCCCGGAACACCAGCAGAGCAGGCGCTGCCAGCGGTTCAGCAGATCACTGCGGACCTGGGTCTGGCCGGTCTGCAGGTGGTGACCGGGGACCCCCTCGTGGTAGACGGTGGTGACCTCCTTCCAGGTCGAGAACTCGGTCAGCCCCGCCGGGACCGCCCACCACATCCGGCCTGGCCGGGAGAAGTCCTCGCTCGGGCCGGTGTAGTAGATGCCACCGTCACTGGTCGGTGCCAGGCAGCACTCGATGCGCCGGATCTGTTCCGGAATGTCGAAGTGGGTGCCGTGCAGCTCGCTGATCGCCTTGTCGGCGAGCGTCTGCATCCAGCTGCGGAATGCCTGCTTGCCGACGATGGTCCGGGCCGGGTCCGCGTCCAGCGCCTGCACCGCATCGTCGATCCGGGCCCCGTGCCCGACGATCTGTGCCGCCACCCGGCGCATCTCCTGCTCGATGCGGTCCAGCTCGAAGAACCCCCAGGCGTACGTCTCCGTCAGGTCGACCCGGGCGCCGAGAAAGTACTGGGACGCGAGTTCGTAGCGGTCGTGGCCGGCGGCCTCGGTGTCCCGACCGAGCGGTGCCAGCTCGGTGCGCAGGAACGTGCCGAAGGCGACGGTCGCGGCAGTGGCCGCGGCGGCGGCCCGACGCAGGTCGGCGACCAGCGAATCGGGCGCGGTCAGCCGGTCCGCCAGCGCGTGGAAGAAGTTGTCCCCGGCGGGGTCGGTCCAGACGTCGCACTGGTCGGCGACCTTGAGCATCTGTGCCCGGGGCGCGACGTGTCCGGCCCTGGCCGAGGTCAGCAAGGTCGTCCGGACCTGCTCCAACGCCTTCGGGTAGCCGTCCATCCGGGCGGCGATGTTCGTCACCGCCTTGATGCCCTCGGTCGGCATTAGGTCGAACACCTGGCGCAGGTAGTGCAGGCCGCTGGTGATGACGCTCAGTTCGCTGGTCTCCACGCCCGCGTCATAGCGGGCCAACTCCAGGCCCAGCCGCTCCGCCATGGCGTCGCGGGCCACCCGCTCCGGCTCCGACTGCGGTTCCGTGACATCCAGCTCCCGCAGTGTCCGCCGGGTCAGTTCCGCACGTCCGGCATGACCCTCCGGCGACAGATCATCGAGCTGGTCGTCGTGTCCGACGATGCCGGCATACGTTGCGCCGACCGGATTGAGCACCGCCCACTGCTCGACAAAGCGGTTGCTGATGTCGTCAACACGTCCCATGCTGACGACCCTACGCGTCGGTTCGATCAGGTTGTCGTACCCGAAGGCCGACCAGGCCTGTCGGACCCGGAAGGCAGGGTGTCAGAGTGCGTACCCCGAACGGCACCGGCCGATCCGACCCAGCCGGCCCAACCAGCTCCACCGGCGAGGCCGGCCCGACCAGGTCCACCGGCGAGGCCGGCCTCGCCAGCTGGCTGCCGGGTTTCCTGCTGCTCGCGGTGATCTGGGGCGCCAGTTTCCTGCTCATCAAGATCAGCATCTCCGAGCTGCACCCGATCTACGTGACCCTCGGCCGCGTCGGCGCCGGCGCGCTCACCCTGCTGATCGCGCTGCCACTAATGGGCGACCGGCTGCCGGCGGATCCTCGGCTCTGGCTGCACATGACGGTTGTCGGCGCGGTCGGGGTGGCGCTGCCGTTCACCCTGCTCGGCTACGGCGAACAGCGTATCCCGTCGCTGCTGGCCGGCATCTGGAACGCGACCACGCCGTTGATCGCGCTGCCGCTGGCGGTGCTGGTGTTCCGTACCGAGCGGATGACCGTACGTCGGTTCGGCGGGACCGCACTGGGCTTCGCCGGTGTGCTGGTCGTGCTCGGCGCGTGGCAGGGGATCGGCGGTGCCGCGCTGACCGGTCAGTTGTTCTGCCTGGTGGCGGCGGTCTGCTACGGCGCCGCCATCCCGTACCAGAAGCGGTTCGTCACCGGCCGGTCCGAGAGCGGCCTGGTGCTCGCCGCGATGCAACTGATCCTGGCCACCGGCCAGCTCGTGGTCGTCGCCCCGCTGATCGCGGGCCCGCCGCCCGCGCCGTCGAGCCTGTCTCCGCGGGTGATCGCGGGCGTGCTGGTCCTCGGCGCGATCGGCACCGGGCTGGCCTTCGTGATCCACATGCGCAACATCAGGGTGGCCGGTGCCAGCACCGCGGCGGCCGTCACCTATGTCGTTCCGGTCGTCGCGGTCGCGGTCGGCGTGCTGGTGCTCGGCGAGCGTCTGGACTGGTACCAGCCGGTCGGCGCGTTGATCGTGCTGGCCGGGGTGGCGATCGCGCAGACCGGCGGACGGCGGCCGCGCCGACCCGGACTATCCGGCCCGGCCGGACCGGTGCGCGGCGGTCCAGTCGAGCAGCCGTGCCGCCGGCCAGGCGTTGACCACGTGTTGTGCGGTGACGCCGCAGAGCACGGCTCGGGCACAGCCGAAGCGCTGCCAGTCCAGCTGACCGGGAGCGTGTGCGTCGGTGTTGACGGCGAACCGGCATCCCGCCTCGACCGCTAGCCTGATCAGCCGCTTCGGCGGGTCCTGTCGCTCCGGTCGCGAGTTGATCTCCACCGCCTTGCCGTGCTGCGCACAGGCGGCGAACACCGCCTGTGCGTCGAAATCGCTCGGCGGGCGCGAGCGGGCCCGGTGGCCGCGGTCGCCAGGACCGGTCACGCCCGGCGGGCGGGAGGTGACCATCCGACCGGTGCAGTGACCGAGGATGTCCAGCCGTGGGTTGGTCACGGCGGCCAGCATCCGTCTGGTCATCCGTGCCCGGTCGTCGCGCAGGTTGGCGTGCACCGAGCCGACCACCACGTCCAACCGGTCGAGCAACTCGTCGGACTGGTCCAGCGAGCCGTCGGGCAGGATGTCCACCTCGATGCCGGTGAGGATACGGAACCCTTCCGGCAGCGCGGCGTTCAGCGCGGCGACGTGGTCGAGCTGGCGGCGCAGCCGGGCGGCGGTCAGCCCGCGTGCCACCGTGAGCCGGGGCGAGTGATCGGTCAGCGCCAGGTACTCGTGGCCGAGTTCCACCGCCGCCAGCGCCATCTCCTCGATCGGTGAGCCGCCGTCGGACCAGTCGGAGTGGGTGTGGCAGTCGCCGCGTAGCGCGGCCCGCAGCGCGGCCGCGGCGTCGTCCAGGTCCGCCCCCTCGGTGGCCAGCAACCGGCGCAGGTACACCGGCTCCGCACCGGCCAGGGACTCGGCCACGCAGCGCGCGGTCACCGCACCGACGCCGGCCAACTCGGTGAGGGTGCCCGCGGTCGCCCGGTCGGTCAGTTCCTCGTCGGTCAGGCCACCCAGCGCCGCCGCCGCCGAGCGAAACGCCCGTACCCGGTAGGTCGCCTCGTTGGCGCGTTCCAGCAGGAACGCGATGCGCCGTAGATCGGCGATCGGATCTCGGATGTCTGACACACCGTCACGATAAGGCCCCGCCGCCGCGGCCGAGGGCTGTCGGGGGTGGCAGCGCAGCCGATATTGTCGTCGCATGCGGACCATCGACTGGGTCGGCGATGCGGTCGAGATCATCGACCAGACCGCACTGCCCACCCATACAAAGATGTCGCGACTGTCTACAGTAGATGAGGTGGTCGCCGCGATCCAGTCACTGGCCGTGCGCGGCGCACCCGCGATCGGCGTCGCCGGTGCTCTCGGCGTGGCAGTTGCGGTCCGCCAGTACGCGAACGATCCGGACGGTCTTGCGGCAGCCGTCGAACGACTGCGGACCGCCCGCCCGACCGCGGTGAACCTCGCCCGCGGCGTGGACCGGGCGGCCGCCCGGATCCCCGCCGGCCCGCCGGCCGTGCTCGCCGAGGCCACCGCGCTGATGACGGAGGAAATCGCGGCATCAGCGGCGATGGCCCGGCACGGGGCCGATCTGCTCAGCCAGCTCTGCCCGCCACGTCCCCGACTGCTGACCCACTGCAACACCGGCGCACTGGCCACGGTCGTCGGCGGCACCGCTCTGGCGGCCGTCGCCGAGTTGCACCGCCGTGGTGGCCTGGGCGCCGTGATCGCCAGCGAGACCCGGCCGCTGCTGCAAGGAGCCCGACTGACCGCGTGGGAGCTTGCTCGACTGGGCGTGGAGTTCCAGGTGGCGGTCGACGGTGCGGGCCCGTTCCTGATGGCCCGTGGCATGGTCGACGCGGTGATCGTCGGTGCCGACCGGATCTGCGCCAACGGCGACACGATAAACAAGATCGGTACGTACGCCCACGCCCTCGGCGCGCGGCGGGCCGGACTGCCGTTCATCGTCGTCGCGCCGGAAACGACCGTGGACGGCAAGACCGCCACCGGAGCGGACGTCGACATCGAGGATCGCGGGTCGGCCGAGATCGTCGCGTTCGCCGGCACCTTGACCACCCCTGCCGACGCCGCCGCAATCAATCCGGCCTTCGACGTGACCCCCGCCGACCTGGTCACCGCTATCGTCACCGACCGTCGGGTGGTCCGTCTCGATCGCGGCGAACGGCTCTGACAGGCGGAGCCGGATGTGGTCAGCTCGGCGGGTCGACGGTCACCGGCCGAACCGCGGTCACCGTACGTCGGTCGTCGGCGACCGCCGTGACCCAGCCGCCGACCCGGCCCAACCGCAGCAGCGCATCGGGCCGCGCCGGCAGCTCCAGCGCCGTGCCGGCCAGTGGCGGCCAGACCGCGCGGGCCGTGCTACCCCGGGCCAGCCACGGCACCAGCGCGGCGATCGGCTCGTCGGTGTCGAGCGCGTCCCTGGCGTCGGCCAGCGCAGCCAGCACCTCGTCCAACGCCGTACGGACCGCGTCGGCGTTGCCACCGCACATCGCGGCCACCAGTCCGGGCGGACTCGCCGCCACCCGGGTGCCGTCACGGAACGAGCCCGCCGCCAGTGACCAGGCCAGCCGGTCGGTGGCGGCGGTGGCGGCCAGCGCGGTCGCCAGCAGATGCGGTACATGGCTGATCGTCGCCACCGCCCGATCGTGCTCGACGGCGGTCGTCGGCACCACCCGGGCACCCAGCCCGGTCACGACGGCGGCCACGGTCAGCCAATCGCCGACCGGAGTGACCTGCGGTTCCAGGCAGAGCACCCAGGCGCAGTCGGCGAACAGTCCCGGGTCGGCGGCGGTGAATCCGGACCGCTCGCGGCCGGACATCGGATGACCACCGACGAAGCCGGCCAGCCGGTCGTGCTGACGGTGCAGGTGTCGCTCGACCAGGTCGCGTACCGGCCCCTTGACCGATGTCACATCGGTGACCAGCCCGCTGTAGCCCGCTGCGGCCAACTGCGCCAGCACCCGGCCCAGTGCGGGCAGTGGCACCGCCACGACCACCAGATCCGCGCTGTCGATCGCGTCGCGTACGGTCGAAACCACCTGCCAGCGCGCGGTGCCCGGCGCCTGCGCGGCAGCGGTGCGCGCGGTCGCCCGGGTCGCCGGATCGGCATCGTAGCCGAACACCCGGTGACCCGCCGCCGCGAACGCGCGCAGCGCGGAACCACCGATCAGCCCGAGCCCGATTACCGCCACGTCCACGCGGTGACTCTGCCACACCGGGGGTACGGGGCGATCGGGCAGCCTTGACGCCGGTACCCTGACAGGCGAGAGCCAGGTGTACGGGGGCCAGGGCACGGGGAAGGAGCACCGGATGCCGGATCACCCGATCAACTGGCCGCCGCCAGCTCCCACCGGCCAGCAACCGTGGCCAGCGGCATCAGCGGGCTGGACGCCGCCGCGGACTCCACCGCAGTACGCATCCGGGCTGTTTCCCGGCGCGCCTGTGCCGGCGCCGGCGATCCCACCCCGCCCCACCTATCGGGAACCGCACCCGGTGCGCCCGGGGGCGATCGCCGTCGGTTCGCTGGCCACCGCACTGTGGCTGCTGCTGACCGGGCTGCTCGGGCAGGACCTACGCGGCTACGCGTTCGCGACCCTGGCCGCGGGCGTGGTCGCCTGGGCGTTGGCGATCGTCCTGACCTGGCTCGGGGATCGTGGCGTCGCCACCGGGGTGGCACTGGCGATGTCGGCCGGATGGAGTATCGCGGCTGTGGCGATCGCCACTCACTGGGCGGTCACCGGTTCCTGGCCGCTGTGGTGACCCGGGTCGACCAGGATGCCGTCCGGGTGCTGCCAGCCTGGGGCCGTGGTACCGCTCCCAGCGGTTGTCGTCCAGGGCTTGACGAAACCGGGCGGCGGTCGGCACTCTCGGCGGCATGGCCAACAGTGTGCATCGGCTCGATCCTGAGCGGAATCGGCGCCGATTGCAGATCCTCGCCGAGCTCGCCGGCGCCAGGATCGCCCGGGAGCGGGAGCGTCCCCGAAAGGTCCGCGGTCAGCGGCTGCGCGAATTGATCGCAACCCGGCGACTCGTCAGCTGAGCTGAGCGACCTCGCGGCTACGCCCGACAGCCGCAGGTGACGGCGGCATGCCGAGCCACCGGCACCATCGACCCTATCCCGTTCGGGGCGTTGCGGGGTCAACGACCTACCTGACCCGATACCGTCACCCTGACGACGAAATCGGCGGTTACCGGTGGCGGAGGCCGCCGGGGCACCGCAGGACCATTGGGGGGACCGTGCCATATTTCGCTGCTGCGGCCGTACGCGGCCCGGCCGGTTGGTCCGGCGCTGAACTCGATCTCGGTGGCGTCGCTGACATCGACGAAGTGACCGACCGGCTGCGCGAGGTCGATCCGGACGCCGAAGTGTCACTGCTGTTCGTCGAGGCGGACGACAGCTACCTGGTCATCCTCCGGCTCGACGACGGCGAGGATCCGCGGGTGTTCAGCTCGGACGCCGCATTCGGCGAAGAGTCGCGACTCGGAGCGTTGCTGATCGGCGACATCCAGACACCTGCCGTCGAGGTCGAACTGGAGCCGGTGGTGATCGGTGCCGCCGCCGGCGGCGGATCGGCGACCCGGACGGGCAGCGCGACCGCTCCGGCGTCGGCCGCGAGTGGCGGCGGGTACGCCGGCGACCCGCTGGACGACCTGGACGACATCGACGTTTTGGCCGACGAGGAGGCGGCCGAGGACGACGAGGAACCCGTCGCGGATCCGGACGCCGAGCCGATCGGCGACGCGGATCTGCTCGCCGACCTCGGCGTCCCGGCCCGCCGGCTACTGTCGCTCTGCGCCCGCGACGGCATGCTGCCGGCTGACGTGACGGCCGAGGTGTGTCAAACCATCGGCTGCGGAGACGAGGTCGAGGAACTGCGCGAGGCGTGACCGGGCAGGCAGACGGGACGCCCGGTGGGGTGCCGGCGGCCCGGCGGCGGCACCGCCACCCGCAGCACGAGACCTGGATGCGGCGGGCGCTGGCGGTCGCCCGGGCGGAGTCCGTCGACGTGCCGGTGGGCGCGGTGGTGTACGGGCCGGACGGCGAGGAACTGTCGGCGGCCCGCAACGAGCGGGAGCTCACCGGCGATCCGACGGCACATGCCGAGATCCTTGCCCTACGCTCGGCGGCGGCTGCGCTCGGCCGGTGGCGGCTCGACGGCTGTACCCTGGTGGTGACCTTGGAGCCGTGCACGATGTGCGCTGGCGCGCTGGTGCTGGCCCGGATCTCCACGCTGGTGTTCGGCGCATGGGAGCCGAAGACCGGCGCGGTGGGCTCACTGTGGGATGTGGTGCGTGACCGGCGGATCAACCACCGCCCGGCGGTGTACGGCGGCGTACTCGCTCAGGAGAGCGCGGATCTGCTCCGCACGTTCTTTCGCTGAGCCGAGCCCGGATAGCTCACCTGACGTTACCGACGCAGGTCGGGTGCCCTCTGCGCGGCTCAGGCGGTGACGGTGTCCAGCGCGATGCGGATCATCTCGCTGAAGGTCTGCTCACGGTCGTCGGCGCTCATCTTCTCGCCGGTACGGATGTGGTCACTGACCGTCAGGATCGTCAGGGCCCGGGCCCGGAACCGGGCGGCGATCGTGTAGAGCGCCGCCGACTCCATCTCGACCGCCAGCACTCCGTAGTCGGCGAGCGTGTCGAACAGATCGGGCCGGTCGGTGTAGAAGGCGTCCGCGGCCAGCACCGGCCCTACCCGCATGTCGATGCCGTGGCGCTGCGCCGTGTCGACAGCGGTGCGCAACAACCCGAAGTCGGCCACCGGAGCGTAGTCGACCAGGCCGGCGAAGCGGACCCGGTTCATGTTCGAATCGGTCGACGAGCCGTTGGCGGCGATGACGTCCCGCAAGCCGAGGTCCTCGCTGAGCGCACCGCAGGAGCCGACCCGGATCAGTGTTTTCACCCCGTACTCGTTGATCAGCTCGTGGGCGTAGATCGAAGCCGACGGCATGCCCATGCCCGACCCCTGCACGGACACCGTCGTGCCGCCGTACCACCCGGTGAACCCGAGCATGCCGCGTACGGTCGAGTAGCAGGTGGCGTCATCCAGGAAGTTCTCGGCGATCCACTTGGCGCGTAGCGGGTCGCCCGGCATGAGGACCCGTTCGGCGACGTCGCCGGGCTTGGCTCCGATGTGCGTGCTCATGGCGATGATCCTGCCAGGTCGACAGCGGCGGATGCCGGCGCGACGTCGGTCCGGTTGGTCAGGTACCCTATTCGGCGGTGGTGTGTCCGAGTGGCCTAAGGAGCACGCCTCGAAAGCGTGTGAGGGTTCACGCCCTCCGCGGGTTCAAATCCCGCCGCCACCGCCACTGAGCAGGCGAAACGCCCGACTGGTCCGCGAGGACCGGCCGGGCGTTCGGCTGTCGGGCGGCTCATGACGTCGTAGATCCACCGGCCTGCCAGGCGTTGCCGAACGTGGCGGCCCGGTTCCGGCGTCCTCGGAGGTCTGTCCGTCAGACGTTGACGTGCGGACGACACGGTGGGTGCTCGCGGCGCAGGCGACGGTCGCGCTCGTCATCGTGCCCGCCGCCGCTGTCGACGTTTTTCATCCATGTCGCTCGATCGATTGGGTATCGGGGCAGACGGATCTGACCGCTGTCCAGGACGACGGGTCTCGACGGCGACCTCTTGAGCCGTACGGAGGAGGAACTGGATGACTCAGGTGATCTCGGGACCGCCGGCCGGTCCGGACGGGTCTGATCCGTACGTCGCCCGCTGCCTCGCCGACATCGTCGGGTACCAGAACGTGCCGAACCAGCAGACCCTCGATGTCGCCTTGGCATCGTTCGCTGCGTTACGTCCGGAATCATCGCAGCGGCCGAAGTTGGCTGCGGTCCTCGCGGTTGCCATGGTGAAGGCTGGGATGCTGCGTGAGCCGGACCGGGTGGGCCAGGCGGTGGAGTTGGCCGGGATCGCCGACACCGATCCGGCGCAGCCACCGCAGTGGCGGCCGGCGGCAGCGGCGATCCGATCGCTCGACCTGCTGATGGCCGCCCGTGACGGACGGCCAGGATTCGATCCGCACAACGGACTGGCCGAGGTACGGCGGTTCGCGGCGATGGTCGGCGGTGAAGAGCCGTACGCCACAATGATCGAGTCGTCCCGGCTCGGCGTGGAGCTGATGATCGGGATGGCCGACAGTGATAGCGGCTCGATGACCCGGGTGACCGCGCAGATGCGCCAGCTGGTCGACAGGTCGGGATCGACGGTCGACCAGCTGCGTGCGCAGGCGCATCGTGATCAGGCTGAGCTGCTTGACACGATGGCGAGGATCGCGGCGATGGCGCAACGGGGTGACGCGGCGGGTGCGTTGGCCAATTTCGACCAGCTGTACCGTCGGTACGAGCATCTGCCGGCGAACCATCCGCTGCGGCTGCAGCTCGACGGGGTGATGCCGGCGTTGAGACCGGTGCTGCGGATGTCGGGTCGCGGCGCGGTGGCCGATCCGGACGGGTACGGCCGCGGTGCCGGGCCGATCGACGCCGCGATGTCAAGTGAACTGGGCGGTTTGGCCCTGCTGACCGAGCAGCCTGGACTGTCCGACGCGGAACGCGCGAGCCGCCTGGCCACGCTCGCCGTGGCGGAGCAGGGGCTCGGTGTGGACGATCCGGCCATGCTGTCCCGGGCGATCGGTCGCTGGGAGCAGGTGATCGGTCTGTGCGCCGCCCACGATCCGCGTCGGCCCTTCTACCTCCTATCGGCCGGTGTGGCGCACCTGTCGCGGCTGGCGGCGACCGGCCGGCGGGAGGACCTGCACCGCGGCATCGACCTGCTGGAACAGGCGCAATCGGTGGCGGCGCACGCCTACTGGACGATGGCCGCCGTCCCGCTCGCTCACGCCTACCGGCTGCGGGGTCAATACGAGACGGCGAAACGGACCGCTCTGAGCGGCCTGCGCGGCCACGCGTGGAACGCCCTGCTGCAACCCGACCCGGTGGAGATCGCCAGCGCGGCTCGCTTCGCCGCGCAAGACGCGGTCGAAACGGCCCGCTGGTGTCTCAGCGACGGTGACGCGGCTGCCGCCGCGACAGCACTGGACGCGGGTCGCGGGCTGATGCTGTATTCGGCAGCCGAGACCCGTGAACTGACCAGCCGGCTTACCGGCCGCGGTGAGACGCGCCTGGCCGAGCAGTGGCGCCAGGCGATGGACCGGGGCGGTCCGCTGCAGGCACCGGCCGATCTGCGCCGGCAGGTGATCGCGGCCGTGGCCGGTGTCGGGTTGGACGACGCGGGCGTGCCGCTGGGCAGGCCGGCGGATGCCACCACCCGGCTGCTCGACCCGCCCGGGCCGGACGAGGTGCGCGCCGCACTGGCCGCCCTCGACGCCGACGCGCTGGTGTACCTGGTCCCAGGCGAGGACCGGGCCGGTGCGGCGGTGATCGTTTCCGCGGGGGAAGCGCCGACTTGGTGCAAACTGCCGGAGTTGAGCATCGCTGGTGGCGAGTTCGAGCGACTGGCCGCTGGAATGGCCGGCCACGCCGAGGATGTCCGTTCCAGGCGAGGGCCGGCACCGGCGGTCCGGGAGATGCTCGCCACCGGCGCCGCCCACCCGCTGGACGCGGTATGTGAGTGGGCATGGCGGGCAGCCATCGGCCCTTTGCTCGCACTCGGTCCGGGTAGAGCGGCTGGCCGCCCGTTGCGGCTGGTACTCGTACCGATGCGGGAACTGGCATCGATCCCGTGGCACGCGGCCTACCGCCTGGTCGACGGCCGGCGTCGGTACGCCATTGAAGACGCTGTCTTCTCCTATACGGTATCGGCCCGGCTGCTGTGTGAGACGGCCGCGGCCTCAGACGTGGCGTTGACCGGTGCCGGACTGATCGTCGGCGATCCCGACACGATCGGTGCGGGCGCTGAGCTGCTGGCCGCTCGGGAGGAAGCAGCGGCGATCCGGGCGGCGTACTACCCAGCGGCGAGGTACGTCGGACGGACCCCCGACGGCCTGTCGGTAAACGCCGGTACCGGCTCGCCAGGCGACGTGCTGGAATGGCTTGCCGGGCGCTGTGGGTCGATGATGCATCTTGCCTGCCACGGCGTTGTCCGCAAGGGCGCCAGCGTGGATGGTACGTCGTACCTGCTGCTGGCCGGCGGGCAGCGGCTCGCTGCGGACGAGTTGCTGCGTAGCAGGGGCGGCGGGCCGGTGCCGGCGGCCGGCCTGGCGGTGCTCGCCGCTTGCCGCAGCGGCGCGTCCGTCAGCGGCTACGACGAGGCGTTCAGCCTGGGGACGGCCTTGCTGGCGGCCGGTGTCCGGTCAGTGGTGAGCGCCCAGTGGAGCGTGCCGGACGATCCGACCTCGGTGCTGATGTTCATGTTCCATCACTATCTGCGGATCGCGCGGATGCGTCCGCTCGACGCGCTCCGCGCCGCCCAGCTCTGGATGCTCGACGGCGGGCGGCAGCCGCCGAAGGCCATGCCGCCGACCCTGCGGTGGCGACTCGACGACCAGCCGCCGGCGCTGGCCGCGTGGGCCGGGTTCACCCACTCGGGCCGCTGAGGCGGCTCCCCCGGGCGGCTGGGAATCGGCCTCAACGGCCGGCGTAACCCACCGCAGCCCAGCACGCGGGCTCGCCGAGCCGCCCGTCCCGCAGCACCGGCACGAGGTTGGCCGGCAGGTCACGTGGTGCCACCCGCACGGGATCGGACATCCAGCGCTGTAGCCTCCACACTGCTTCGGCTGGTGGCACGGCCTCATCCGTGAGCTTCGCGTGCAGGACGAACGTCATCAGCGCGGCAACGGAACGAGGCACCGGCCATTCCCAACCGATCACGCCGGCCACTCCGGCTCTGAGCAGCACGTCGGTCACCGCGATCCGCACACTGCGGTCCACGTCGGGCGGCAGGATCACCAGCCCGCCGGTGGCGTGGTCGTCACCGGCCGCCGCCTGGGCCAGGATCCGCTCGACATCCAGCCAGGAGTCCCCGCTCGCGGGATCTTCGGCCAGCGCCAGAGCTGGCGGCCAGCCGGCCCGGACGCCGCAGTCGAGTTGCAGCAGGCCGATTCCCGGCCCGGTCGGACCGGGAAGGTAGGCGAGTACCTCGGTGGGAGTGCCGGGTCCGTTCACCTGTTCCACCGTCCGACCGAGACCGATCGATCTGGGATGGAACACCCGCCGGAGCACCATCGTTTCGTAGCTCGCCGTGTCACGGTCGCCCCGCGGGTTCGCCACGAACACGGTCTGCCCGCCGATCGGCAACGGCTGCCGGGCGGCGAGTTCGACGACCTGACGACCCGAGGCCACCCGGGAGACGGCCAGGAGCTCACCGGCCGGGCGACCGGCCCGGTCCGGTATCGTGGCCAGGGCCAGCCGGCCGAGTGGACCGGTGCCGGCGACGAGTAGCCGACGCGGCGTCACGCCGGTGGGAAGCAGGCTCAGCAGCGGCTCGACGAGTCGGTTCCAGCTGCCGTCGGGCCAATCCACCGGCGGAGCCTCAGCCGTGGTGTCTGGCACGTCGGTCACGCCGAGCAGGGTCAACCGCCCGCCCTCGTCCAGCAGCAGGACGCCGGCACGGCGCCTGGACTCGTCGACCGGGTGCAGGTAGAGCAGGGCGTTCGCCCCGACCTCGCGCAGGGCTGCGGCTACCTCGCCGGGAGTCGGCGGTGTGGCCGGGCCGGACGTGGCAGGCTCGGTCGGTACGTCCACGCGCGCCGCTGCCAGCAGGACACCTGCCACGTCCCGGACCAGTGGGTCGAGGCCACCGACGGTCGTCGGCCGGTCGGTCGGCGTCGCCGCGCTGGCCGCTGCGGCGACTTCCAGCGCTTCGAAGGCCTCGAACGCTCCGCCGCTTTCGAGCATCCAGCTTGCGTAGCGTGCCGGACCGTCGGCACGGTTCCCGCCGGCACGCAGCGCCACGGTGGCGGTGAAGCGGGCCCGCTGGAGATCCTGCGGAGAACCAGCACGCCGGTACGCCTCGACCAGACGCCATTGCGAGGCCGCGCGGAGCGCCGCGTCCGGGGGAGTCAGCAGCGAGGCCACCGCCCGGGTCAGGTGGACTGACGCCGATCCCGTGTCGGTGTCCGGCTCGGCGAGGGCCAGTTGCAGGGCTCCGAGCACGGCTTCGACGTGGCGTGTGTCGGCCGGACCGCAGGGCAGGTCGGCCAGCTGCCCGACGGCCCGCCGCAGCGCGGCCTGGTCCGCGTCGATGAGCGCGGTCGCGATCACGGCGAGCGTTCGCAACGTCGCCGGTACGCTCGTGCGTGCGTGCGGTGCGGCATCGGCCGTCGCGCAGATCATTCCGGTCGCCGTACGGATCGCGGCCGGGTCCTCCGCCGCGAGGCCCGCGGCCACCGCGGCGATACCGACGGCGCTGTGTAGCCGCGAACGCCACGGCGAGTCGGCCGGCACTGCCTGCGCTACGGCGAGGAGCTCGCCCGCGTCGATGTACGAGTGGGCCTGGGACGTGGCCGTCACCCGACACAGCGCCGCCACCGCACGTGCCACCCCGAAGGTCTGTTCGGTGCCCGGCCGGTGGGCGTCCTCGGCAGCCGCGGCCGCAGCGAGTACCGCGTCGGCGAACTCTGCGGTCCGCTTGGCCGTCGCGGTCAGCGGGCCGGTCAGCGGGTGCCCTTCGTCGACGAACGCGGCCAGCCCGGCGACGGCTGCCAGTGCGGCCGGATGCTCGGCCGGGAGAATCTCGATCGCGGTCAGTAGCTGGCCGGCGGCCGCTGCCAGATCACTGCCCTCGTCGGGGCTGTCGGCATCGAAGTGACCCTTGCCGGCCGGGCCGGCGGGGCCAACGTCCTCGCCCCAACCGCCGCCGTCGTACCAGCCGCGTAGGAACAGTGCGACGGCGAGGAGGAACCGGTCGACGCCCGCGCTCGCCGGGTCGGCCTGGACCGTATCGGTGGCCGCCGCAGTCGTTTCGGCGACGGTGGCGGTGGCCAGCGCGACGGCCTCGTCGATCCCTTCGACCGAGAGGGCGGGTAGGTCCGGGCGGAGCAGGTAGGCGGCTGCCAGATACGCCTGGTCCTCCGCCGGTTCGTCGCCGACCGACGGTTGCCCTGCGGCTACCGCAAGGTGGACCAGCGTGGCGGCGAGTGCCTCGCGCAGCTGGGCGACGCCGACCGGCGCGACGCCGACCGGCGCGACACCCGACCGGGGCGCGACGCCGACCGAGGCCGACGGCTGCGCCGTACCGGGCACTGTGGCAGGTGCCGGCGGTGGCGACGCGGGTGGGAAACCGTGCATGACGGTGGTGGGACGGTCGATCGGTGGCAATGACAGCATCAGCCGCGGGTCCAGGAACACCGGCCGGTGTGGCCCGGCCAGCCCGGCCGATCCGGCCAGTCCGGCCAGCCCGGGGGCGGCAGCCGGACCGCCCGGACCGCCGCCGAATCCGCCGTCGAACTTGGCGCTGAGGGTCTGTAGCACGGCGAGCATCCGTTGCATCCGGCCGAAATCCAGCCCGGCGAGCCCCTCGGTTGTCATCCCGAGCAGGTCGCGCATTGACTCGGCCATGGCCAGCATCGCGTCAACCATGCCTCTCAGGTCCTCGGACAACACGGGTCCGGCCATGACCTGGCGGAAACGGGCGATCGCCCGGTCGACGTCCGCCAGCGCGCCCGGCTCCACGTTCTGATAGGACATCGACATGCCCATCGTGGAGAAGTGTCCCTGCGTCCGGGTGAGATAGAGCCAACCGAGGACGACCTTGGCCATGACGACGACGGTCGGCGGCAGCCAGTCGTGGTCGACGGATTCCTCGAGAAGTGAGATGGCCACGTCCCGGTCCGCATCGTCGCTGCCGTGCAGCAGATGCCGGAGGCCGCGCGTGTAGCCGAGCTTGCACGCCGCTCCCGCCCGTACCCGGTCGGTCGGCTCCAGATAACCGTACAGCTCGGTCAGCGCCTCGATCGCGGCGTCGAGATGGGGCCGACCGGCGTCATTGCCGAAACCAGTCTCCCAGTGGAGCCGGAGCAGGGCGTTCGCCAACTCGTCGAGTGGACGGCAGCGGATCGGCCCGGACAACTCGGCAAGCTCCTTGCGGATGGCGGCAATCGTCTCCTGGATCGAGGACACGACCCTGTCTCCCTTCTGCGGTGGTGCCTGGGCAAGCCGACCGACCCGAGCGGTTCACTGACCCCAGTGGACGAAACCGGCCCAGGCGATGACGTGAGCCAGATCGGGCTCGGTGACGTGGCGGCGTAGCGGTGCCGGCATCGCCGCAGGTGGCTCGCGGTCGGGATCGAGCATCCACAGCTGCGCTCGACGGAGCGCCTCCCGCACCGGGCACCGCTCTGTTCTGAGGAAATGGTGGAACATGAACATCATCAGCGAGGTCGTCCGGTCCCCGATGCTCCACTGGGTGGAGATCGCCGAGCGGACGCCGCCGGCAAGGAAGGTCGTTGCGAGGCTGTACGCCTCGTCGTAGCCGCGGCCGGACACACCGGTACGGCAGGCAGCGAGCACGACCAGCCCGATCTGCCGCTGCGGCGCGCCGGCCAGTAGCCCGGTCAGCTCTTCGGCGGTCAGCCGGTCGCCGCCAGCCAGCAACAGGTACGACGACGTCTCCTCCGGGTCGGCCTGGACCACCCCGTGACACGACAGGTGCAGCATGGCTCCGGCGCCGGGGCGGGTACTGGTCAGCCAGTCGCGTACCTCGTCGCTGGTGCCCGGTCCGGTAGGGCTGGTCGAACCGTCCGGCCGCCGGCCGACGTAGCGGGCTCCGGGGTAGAAGGCCTGCCGGATGGCGTAGGCCTCGGCGCGGGCGGCGGTCAGCTCGGCCGCTTCGTCGGCGGTGTCCGGGTCGCCGACCACCAGCCCGACCGGGGCCAACGGCACCGGCGGCAGCGCAGCCGAGTCGCAGAGCATCCGGGCGGACGCGGCCTGAGAGAACCGGGCCAACTGTACGGCGTACCTGCCGTCGGCACGGCGGGCCGCTGCCCATGGAACGCGGGCCAGGTGCCCCATCGGCACCAGCACGATCCGTGGCGGGTGATCGGTGCCTGCCGCCGGCCGGCGGGACAGCCAGTGCTCCAGCAACGGACCGATGGCCGCTCGCCAGGCCCAGTCGCACAGGGCGTCGAGGCTGTCGGCAGCCCGTGACTGGCTGGTTTTGACGTCCATTTCGCGTTGCTCGTCCCCGCCGGGCGCCCAACTGCCTCGCGAGGCGGCGAGGACGACGTCGCGGGTGGACAGCGCGGCGAGGTGGCGTGCCACATCGTCGTCGCCGTCGGTCAGCAGGTAGGGCAGCGCCAGGTATCCGGGTGGGCCGTCCGCCGGGGCGAACAGGGCCCACCCGGGCTGCGGGCTGGCACCCGGCACGAGGTAGACCAGCGCGTCGGCGCCGGTGGCCCGTAGCGCCTGCTGGATCTCGGGCACGCTCGGCGGGTCCAGGGGATCGGCCGGCGTGCCGGTCGCCGGCCGGGTCTCCTGCGACAGTGCGGACAGCACCTCTCGCCGTAGCTCGGTGTCGGCCTGCGCCGGGCCGTCGTCCGCTGTCGCCGCCTGCCAGCGTTGAGCCAGTTCACCGTGGCCGGCGGCGGTCAACCGGGTGCCGACGTCGCGCAGTTCGGTCGCCGCGAACAGCACCAGGCCACGCCCGGCGTCCAACGCCTGGATGGCATCGGCCGGCTCGTTGTCCATCAGGCACTGCCGGGCGATGTCCAGCGCGGCGTCCGCGGCGTCACGGGCCGCGACGCCGGCGGCGGCCGGATCCGACTGCAGCAGGACGTTCCAGGCGTAGCGCCGCAGTCCCGCCAAGGCGGAGGCACGCGCGTCGCCCGTCTCACCGAGACGACGGTTGACGGCCGAGAGAGTCTCACTGGCGAGCGACCACAACGGGTCGTGTGGACCGCCGATCATCTCGCGTGCCTGGGTGATCAGCCGTGCGGCTTCGGGCAGGCCGTCGACCCGCCCGGTGACCTCGGAGCGTCGCAGCAGGGCGAGCCCCAACGACAGGAGGTGGAATGCCTTCCTCGGATCGTCGGCCGGCGCCTCGGCGAGCACCTGGCGGAACTTCGTGATCCCCGCCTCGACTTTGCCGATGTCGGTCTCCCGGCCGCCGCGCAGGTCGCTCGCGCCGAGCAGGGTCTGGACGAACGTACGTTGCGCGTCAGGCGTGCCGGGCCGCTCGGCGAGTGCCCGCAGCGACGCGAGCTGCTCGTCGGTCGGCCCTGCGGCCGGCGCTGCCTGGCCGTCCGCTGGATCGACGAACTGGCGTAGGACGTCGAACGCCGTCTCGGTATCGCTCATCGCCTGAGCCATGAAGGGCATCAGCTCGGAGTCCTGGACGGAGCTCCGGAACTGGTCCCAGGCCCGCACCGTGTCGGCGTTGTCACCCTGGCGGTGGGCGTTCATCATCTTCATCGCCTGGACGAACACCTGCTGATGGCGGCCGAACGGGGAGTCGCCGCCGATCTCGTGCAGCGTCGCCATCTCCTTGGTCACCTCGCGCAGCGTGGCCTCGTCGCCCTGTTTCAACGCCCCGATGTAACGTGCGCCGAGCCGCAGGACCTGCTGCATCGACCGCAGCCGGGGGTCGTCACCGAGCGTCCCGCCGAGCTCGTCGAGTTGGGCGAGCATGGCCGGTGCGTCCACGGAACCCAGGTCGGTGGGATCGTGCAGGTGGCTCAGCGCGAGGGCCATCGGCCGTAGCCGGGCCCATTCGGTGCCCGTCGGCGGGCGGCGGTCGACGAGGTCGACCAGGCCTGGCAGATGGCGCAGATACTGCTCCCCATGCCGTTGGCTGGTCCGCAGGATGGCCGTGACCAGGGCCATTCCCATCTGGCCGCGCTCGGGCAAATCTTCGGGTAGCCGGCGAAGGTCGGCGACCGCCGCGTCGACGTGTGCGGGCGCGACGTCGCCGCGCAGCAGCCCGCCGACCGTCCGACCGCAGCGGTACAGGATCTCTGCCGTGGTGAAGCCGCCGGTGTCGGGCTCCCGGGTCATCTCGTCTCCTCGTCCCGGGCCGGCCTGGGCCGCCTCGTCGCCGCCGCCTGCTTGCCGGTCCTGCTGCTGACGACTGACGGACCGGGCAGCATCTCGAGGACCGCCTCGGCGATCCGGTCGAGCTGGTGCGGATCCGACAGCAGCGCGGTCACCCGGGTGCCCTCGTCCGTCCCGCCACCGGGGACACGGTCCAGCTCGTCGGCGCCGGTGCCGGCGCCGAAGACGGCCTGTAGCACGGTGCTCACCGCGCAGCGCCGGTCGTCGCCCCGGCGCAGTCGTGCCTCGATCGCCTCGACGGCCACCGCAGCCAGTTCGGCCAGTCGGGTGTCGTCTGCCTCGTACGGCTCGACAAGTGGCAAGTGGACCTCCTCGCGTGCCGGGTCCGCGTCGCTGCCCGGCCCGGACAGCACAGGTGCCTGTTTGTGGCCGAGTGGCCGCTCCACGTATTTCGCGTACCACTGTGGCCGCGCCCGCATCGCGAGCAGCACCCGGTCGACGTCCCGGGCCACTTCGGCCTCGCCGGTGCCGTGTCGGCCGGTGACGGTTGCCTTGCGTTCCGTCCAGGCGGCCAGCGGCCACAGGTTCAGCCCTGCGGTCGTCGGCACGCCGACCCAGACCAGCACCTCCAGGGCGAGAACGGTCAACCACTGGTCGTGGTCGAGGCCGTCGACGAGCCAGGCGGGCATCCGGGGCCGCTGTAGTGCCCCCCGCTCGCCGCGACGACGGCGGTGGGCGTCGACCGTCGCCGGGCCGAGCCGACTGGTCACCCAGCCTTCGAGATTGGCGATCGGGACCTTGGCGTTTTTCAATAGATCAGCTATGACCGCCTCGACGTCGTCTTGAAAGCGGTCGAAGCAGTCCGGCTGAAGCCGGTGCATTCCGGACGCGCATCGGTGGTGGCCACGCTGGATCTCGACCCGGCGCGTCAACCGGTTGTAGACCACCGGCCAGACCAGCTCGTAGGCGCCACTGTTGATCAATCGTCTGTCGGCATGGGACCCCGATGCCATCCGACGCGCCAAAAGCCCGTTGCGGGCAAGCGCGCGGACCCGCTCACCTGCTGGACTGGTCGATGACGCGCGAGGACCATCTGCGGTGCCGTCCGAACCCATCGACCCGTGCTCAAGTATCGCGCTGCCGCTAGACATGGTGCCCATCCCTTCCACACCACGACCGACAGGTCTTATTTGGACTGCTTCTGCGGAGGAGCCCCAGACTACGGTCACTACCCGTCATCGGGTAATGGCCTTCGGTCCAGGTTTGTCGAATCCGGTCGGTCGGCGGATTCGACCGGTCGGCTACCGGCGGGCGCCGCCGGTAGTACCGACCACCGAAATTCTTGCCCCGCCGCTGATACGCGATTGGACAATGACTGGACAACCTTTGTCGGCCTGACGCCACCGGCTTGTCGACGTCCAATCGGACGGGCTGGGAAAGGCCTTTGTCCTGCCTATTCCGCAGACGGCCGGCAAACAACTGCGCAGTAGTACGTACACCGCGTCGTCCGAACGTCACTCAAGCTTCGTCCGGAGGCTACTCTGGCCCAATCATGACTGGCAGCCCAGCCTCAGGGAGACCCCGTGCCGGCCGAACGAGATCTGGTGAGAGAGCTGATTCGGCTGCGCCACGGCTGGGGCCTGGCCGGCCCTCATCTGCGTGAGCGGGTCGGACCCTGGCTCACCCGACTCGGCGGTATCGGCGCGGTGGACAACGACCGTGTCGTCGCGGCGAAGCTGCAGGCCTGGCTGCGCGCCATGGTTACGGACCTGCCACCCGACCTTGCCCGGGCGGTCGTGGTCGCTTTCGGCATGGACCGCGCGTACCAGTACCGCCAACTGACGTGGCGGATCGAGCGTCTGGCCGAGGAACAAGCCTGCAGCGGGCGTACCGCGCGACGCCGGGTGGACGACGCCATCGGGTTGATCGTGCAGAGCGCCCTGGGCCGGCCGGCGAGGTCCACCGACCCCGACGGTACGGCGACTACCGGCAACACCACCGGTGCTGGAGCCGACCCGGAAACCGGTTGGTGCGTCCGTGCGATGCGATCGGGACTGCGATTCGACGCCGGCGGTGTCGAACTGAGCGAGACCCGGCTGATCGTGGCGCAGCGGGGTGGTCTGGAGCGGGTGGCGGTACGGCTGAGCGCCCCGGTCCACGCCGAAACGCCGCGAGACGCGGACATCATCGCCGAGGCGGTGTCCGGCGCCCGTATCGTCGGGGCGCAGCGGTGGCGCGACGTCCAGCACTTCCGCTGGGAACTGGCCCTCACCCGGCCGTTGGGCCGGGGCGAGGCACATGAAGTGCAGATGGTCTACCGCTTTCCGACCGGCTGGCCGGTGCGGCCGCACTACGTCATGCTCCCCCTCGTCGCCTGTGACCTCTTCCAGGTCACGGTGGCCTTCGACGCCCACCGACCACCGAAGGCCGTCTGGCGGATCGACGGGGTGCCACCGCGGATGCTCGACGACGAGACGCCAGGAGACCATCCGCTGGGTGTGGACGACGCTGCATCGGTGCATCAGGTGTTCACCGACCTCCGGCAGGGGCGTGGGTACGGACTCGGGTGGCGGCCAGCCGGTCGCTGAGCCGACCGTGGCGGTGCTCTGAAGTGGGCGCCGGCCGATCTATGGATCCGCCGTAAGCGTTCTACGTAGTTCTCGCCATGGATCGCCGTGTTCCCGTCGCGATGCTGGTCGTGCTGGAGGACAACCGGCGCCGCCGGGGCTTTCGGCCATGGACCGATCGACAACGCAAGGAGCTCGCGATGGCTACGCCCTCGACTCTCGTCTGCGCACAACCTGATCCGGCTGACCGGGCTGCCGACCGACTGCTCGCCGCCGTACTCGACGGTCCGGTCGAACCGGCGACCCGTCGGCTGCTGACCACGGCCGCGAACGGCGACCCGGTGCTGTTGCGGGCGCTCGTCCGGGCCGGTCTCGGGCTCGGCGACCTTGCCCGGGTCGACGGCTACTGGAGGTGGAACACCTCGGGTTCGCGTACCGGGCGGTTGGCGAACCTCGTCGAGGTCCGTGCCCCGCGCATCACCGGCGATCAGCTGACTGCCATGCGGATGCTGACGGAGCCCTGGAGCCGGCCGTACACCGTGGTCAACCAGGTGACGGGTGCCGCGGCCGGGCCTGGCGACCCGGCCACCACGTTTCAACTGACCGTTCGTGAGCGGCAGATTCTCGCCCTGCTGGCGGACGGTCTGACCGCTCAGGCCATCGGCCGCCGGCTGAGACTGTCGCACCGCACGGTGGCCAAGCACCAGGAGCGGATGTACCGCAAGTTCGGCACCGCCGACCGGCTCACCACCGTGCTACGGGCCCAGTGCCTGGGGCTGCTGCCATCCATCAGGGTGCGGGACACGCCGGAGGGCAACGAGAACTGACCTGCGTGCCCGCTGCCCGCTGCCGGCCTGCCCGCTGTCGGCCTGCCCGGTGCCCCGATCAGGGCACCGGGCAGGCCGGCATGGCCGTCAGCCGCCGATCGGAGGCTTGGAGATCTCGCTGGGCCGGGGGTCGCGGTCGAGGTCCAGGACCACCGTCGTCGACGCCTTGCCGTTGACGAAGACGGTCACCGCCCGGCCGGCACCGTCCTGCAGCGGCAGCTCGGCGACCGTACCCTCCGCCAGGGCGGACTTGACGAGGCTGACCACGCTGTCGACGTCCGCCTCGGCGATCGCCCACTCGGACTGGCCGATGATTACACGCTTGCGACTCATTTCTCCTACCTTTCAGTGCGATTCCATGTGAATATTCCAGCACCCTCGGCGGCAGCTCGTAAGTAGACGAATTGCGTACCTCCGGGTGACGGGAAATCTGTTCAGCCGGTTGCCTCTCGCCGGCCGACCGATTCGATGGTGAACGCGAATGAGAAGTCCTGGGCGCGCAGACGTCCCTGGGTCGGGTGACGGCCGACTCCGAATTCCTCGTGCGCCAGCAGCGACGTGCGGTAAAGCCCGATGCTGTTGCCGACAGCTGCGAGCAACAGCCGGTAGGCGACATTGATGATGACGGCGCTGGCGCCGACCGCCGCGACTGCGGCGGCCGCCTGCGGGGCCGCCAACGCCAACGAGGTCAACTGCAGACCGGCCGCCTGGACCTCCTGGCTGCCCAGCTGGTCGCGCAGCAGGTCGCTGAGCGCGAGACTGTCGGCGGTGTCGCGGGACACCCACACCGCCAGGTCGAGATAGTCGACCGCCGGACCGTGGTAGACGAGCATCCGGTCCAGCGGCAGTCGGTCGCCGTCGCGGACGTTGCTGAACCGCTCCGTCCGGGTGCGGTACGTCGGCGTCGTCGGGTCACCGTCGCCGGTCAGTACCACCGCGTCGACCCGGATGTCCGCGCCGAGCAGCGCCCGGTTGCGGTGCACCACCAGCTCGTCCAGCCGTACGGCCACCTGCTCCGGCGCGGTACCGCGCGGCGAGAGCAAAAGCACCGACGGGTTGGGGCGTCGATCGATCAGGAAGCCGGCTTCTTCCGGTTGCGGCCGGGGCAGCGGGCTCAGACCGAAGTCGACTGTCCGCAGGGCGTATCGTGCACCCGGTCCGGACGCCCGGCCCACGTCGCGCATGCCTCCGCTGGTCAGCTGGGCGAGCGCCTGCTCCAGCGGAGACTGGTCGCCGCGCACCGTGCCGCCGCGGACGCCGCCCTGCTGCAGCAGCCCGATGTCCTGCGGCGCGGAGGTGGCGATCAGCAGGATGGTCTCCGGTCGGACCGATGCCGGGACCAGCCCGGCGGGCCAGGTCACGGGCACCCCGCGGAGCTGCTCGTCGAGGTCGTCGTAGCCGAGTAGGTACTCGCTGTCGGCGGGCAGCCGGATCCCGGACGGGGCGAAATCGGTCAGATGGGTGATGCGGGCCGACACGCCGATGTCGACGAGGGAGACGTACACCGTGTCGTCGCCGTCGTTGCGCACCCGTACATAGAGCAGATCGCCCTGGTGCACGACGGCGTCGGCCAGCCCCATCGGCTCGGCCACGCCGTCGACGACCCGTCCCCATTCCACGGTGAGGGACTCGTCGAGCAGGTATCTCGGGTCCTCGCCGAGAGCTCGCAGCGCGGACGCCCGCGCGAGGCGTTCCAGGTCGGCGACTACCCGCCGGACGGCTGCCGGCCCAGTCGGGCGCGGAACGTGCAACGCGCCGAGTCGGTCGCACACGACATAGCCCGCGGACTCGTCGATCCGGACCTCGAACGGGGCGGACTCGTCCGGCCCGGCCAGTCTGACCAAGGGGTTGCCGGTGATCGCGGCGACCAGATCGGTGGTACGCGGATCCGGATGCGCCACCCGGACCGCTAGGGCGGGAGCGGCGGCCCGGGTGCGGTGCGCGCGGGCGCCCTCCGGCAGCGTGGTTCCGGGCCTGCGCAACCGCAGTTCGGCCTGTGCCGCCAGGCCGGCGACCCGCTGTACCCGGGCGGTGCCGATGCTCGCTTCGACGTCGAGCGGGACGTCCGCAGCCATGATGGCGAACTCGTCACCGACCTGCACCCCCAGTAGCGGTGCGCCGGGCAGGGTGATCCGGCCTGCGGACGCCGGCACCATCGGTAACGCGGCGATCGGTTCGGCCTCGCGCAGGTCGAACAGCAGACGACGGGACGGCCCCTCGGCTTCCGGCCGCTGGTTGGGTGCCCGGCCAAGGACCCGGCGACGGACCGACTGAACCAGCGTGAACCAGGTGATCGGAACGCTTTTCGCCGCTTCCAGCGCAGTGGTCAGCGCCTCGGTGAACATGCCGGTTCGTACGCCGGTGCCGTTGGTGTACTCGTACGCCGACTGTCGCGGTGCGCACGCGACGAGGCGCACCGCGTACGGATTGCCGACCAGGTGGCGCAGATCGGTCCGCAGACCGCCCGCGCGCTGGTCACCGATGTGCCGGCGCACCTGCTCGTACGCCCCGAGAGCCGGCCGGGGCAGCGCCTTCACCCGCAGATCCGGGTCATCGCGCGACATGTGCGCGCTGTGGCAGCAGTCGAGCACGACGACGACGTTCTGCGTCACCTGGGTCAATCGGGCCTGCAGGACGGACAACTCGACGGCGGTGATGCCGCGGAAGTCGTCCTCGGTGGTGTCGTCGTAGTCGGTCGGCACGATGAACTGCATCGGCATCGGGTCCGGCCGGCCGGTGGCACCACCGGTCGAATCCGTGGACGGTTCCGGTGCTGGCGGGGCGATGTATCCGCCATGGCCGCTGTAATACACGACCACGGCATCGTCCGGACCGGTGTCGCAGATCAGCTTTTCGTACGCGTCGAGGATACCGGCGCGGCACGCCGCCATCTTTTCGCGCCGTTCGATGGTGAACCCGTGACCGTCGAGGACCGTCGCCATCGACTCGACGTCGTTGTGGACTCCGGTCAGGCCACCGGTCTCGGCGCCGATGAGTAAGGATCTCCGTGTCACTGCCGCTCCTGACATAGACCGTAACGGACTCCGCTGTGGAGGTTACGGTTCACGCGTGGACCGCGTCACCGTTCAATGCTTACGATGTTTTGCGTACGGCCAGATTCGGCGCGGCTGCTGTCGGCGTATTCGATCCGACGAGAGTTCGTGTCCCGACGATCGGCCACACTGCCCGGACGACGATCCGATGTACGGTGTGGACGACCGGACTACGTGTTGTCCCGATCGGAGCACAACCGCAACCGATGGGCCGTCGCAGCCGCAGCACCCCGGTTGCCGACACCCATCTTGCCGAGGATGTTGGAAACGTGTACGCCTGCGGTCCGTTCGGTGATGAACAGCGACTGCCCGATCTCCCGATTGGTCTTCCCGGCGCACAGCATGCACAGCACCTCGCGTTCCCGGGAAGTCAGCCCGAAGGGATCGGGTGTCCGCGGCGCCGTCGGTGCCGGTGGTCGCTGCTGCTCGGCGAGTTCGATCCGTCCGGCGCGGGCCAGTGCCTCGATCTCGGCGCGTAGCGGACCGGCCGACAGCGCCTGCGCCCCGTGCCAGGCCTGGCTGGCCGCCGGGGTGGCCGCAGCCGCGTCACCGGCGGCCAGCGCGACCTCCGCCTGTCGCCATTGTGCGTACGCTCGTGGATAGGGTCGGTCAATGCTTGACCAGGCGGTTGCCAGTGCTGCCCACTGCTGCGCGGTGTCGGCTGCCCGGGCCCGGTCGAGTTCCGCGGCGCAGAGCTGTCGCAGCGCGTCCGCCTCGGGCCCCTTCGCCCGGCCGGCGACGGCCCGTCCGATCCGCGCGGCGAGGTCGGTGGCGCGGTCGACAGCCGTTGCCAGGTCGACGGCGGGTGTGCTGGGCACGGCACGCAGCAGCACACATTCGTCGGCCGCGGCCCGTAACCCGACCGCGCCGAGCCGGGCCAGGTCCAGCACGTCTTCCGCCCCGTCGAGCGCGGCCAGGCCGGTGGTGACCGCTGCCCGGGCCGCTGCCAGGTCCTGCCGCCAGATCGCCAACGCGGCGACGCAGGCGTGCAGCGGACCGAGGAACCTCGGGTCGGTGTTCTCCCGGCCGATGGCCCGTACGCTGTCCAACAGTTCTTCGGCCGAGTCGAACGAACCTTGGGCGACGCGGATCTCGGCGAGGGTCAACCGCGGGTACGCGCTTTCGCGTACCGGCCGGACGCTCAGCACCTCCTCGACCACCGTGGCCGCCTCGTCCCACCGGCCCAGCAACACAAGGGTGGCGGCGGCGTTGTTCGCCAGCACCCCGGCCGCCCGGGTCTGCTCCAGACCACGGCCCCGGGCGAGGTCGAGCCCGGCCAGTGCCACCCGTACCGACTCGGCCAGCTGCCCGGTGTGTTCCAGTGCCACCGCGAGGTTGCCGTACGCGCGGAGCAGGTCCTCGAGGTGGTCGACCTCCTCGGCGATGCGCAGCGCCGCGCGCAGGTGTTCCTCGCCTTCGGCGGCGAGGTCGAGCATGGTCAGCGCGAGGCCGAGGGTGTTCAGCGCGCGGCCCTGCTCGGCCAGCGCCCCGACGGACCGGGCCATCGCCACCGCTCGTCCGCCTTCCCGCTGTCCTTCGGAGTATCGACCCTCGCGTACCGCGGCGGTCGCCAGCCCGGCCAGCACCCGCGCGGTCACCGCGGCCGGCGGTTGGCCGGCCAACAACTGGAACGCCTGCCGGTACGTCTGGTGCGAGTCACCGGTCTCGCCGGCCTCCCACAGATAGCTGCCCAGGCGTTCGAGCAGCTCACCGGAGCGGCCCGGATCCTGTCCCGGATCGACTTCGGCGATCGCGGCGCGGACCAGTTCCACCGCCTGGCTGACCCGCCCCGCCCAGCGGGCGGCGTCGGCGGCTGCCGCGAGGACACGCTCGCGGGACTGGCCGGTGAGCGTCTGCGGGTCCTCGACCCGTGGCCACAGGCTCAACGCCCGCTGGTAGTGCTGCTCGGCCTCGCGGAACGCCCGGACCCGTACCGCCATCGCACCCGCCCGGAGCGCGGCGGTGAGTGCCTGCGGCAGTACGCCGGCTTCGAACCAGTGGTACGCGAGCTCCGTCGCGGCGGTCAGGTCCTCCGCGATGCCGATTCCCGGCGCGGCGGCGAGTTCGGCGGCCAGGGCGGCGTGCAGGCGGACCCGATCGCCCGGGATCAGGTCCTGGTACACCGCCTCGCGCAGCAGCGCGTGCCGGAACACGTAGGTGTCGTCGACCGGGTCGATCGTCAGCACATGCTGCGCGACACACTCACGCAATGCCTTGATCAGGTGTGCCTCGGGCAGATCGCAGACAGCCGCGAGCAAGCGGTGGCCGACCCGCCGGCCAGCAGTGGCGGCGACGCGGACGACGTCGGCGGCCTCGTCGGTGAGTAGCTCGAACCGGGACAGCATCACCTCACTGAGCGAGCTGGGTAGCCGGGCCGTCCTGGAGCCGGTAAGCATCCCCGAGACCATCAGCTCTTCGGCGTAGAAGGCGTTGCCGTCGGACAGCTCGTAGTACCGAGTCACCAGGTCAGGACCGATACCGGCGCCGGATGATGATCCGAGGAACAGCGCCAATTCGTCGCGGGTGAAGCGGTCCAGTTCGATCCGCTGGATCCGCCGGGTGAAGTCCGGCTCGGCCAGCAGCGACCGCAACGGATGGCGGCGAGGAAGATCATTTGAACGGTAGCTGTAGACGAGTAGCATCCGTTCGTCCGTCTGGGCTCTGGTCAGGTAGGAGACAAGATCGAGGGTCGAAGGATCGGCCCAATGCAGATCCTCGAAGATCAGTACTGTCGGGGCGTTCGCCCCGAACATGTCGAGCATCCTCAGCACGGCGCCGAACACCCGCAACTGCGACGTCGGTTCACCGGGCGCGACCCCGGTGAAGTCCGAGACCAGGTTGCTCAGTTCGACGTACGGCGGGCCGCCGAGCTGGCTTACCCGTGCTTCGCCGTGTTCGCGCACCAGGCGGCGTAGCGCGTCGATCAGCGGCGTGTAGGGAACGGCGCCCGTGCCGAGATTGATACAGGCACCCCATAGGACGTTCGCTCCTGATGAGCGGGCGTCGGCACCGAACTCATGTAGCAGGCGACTCTTGCCAACCCCTGCCTCGCCGCCGACCATCACCGTGGTCGCACTGCCACGAGTGGCGGTGCGCAGCAAATCGCCGAGTAGGGCACGTTCGGACTTGCGTCCGACAAATGATCTTCCGGGCGTAGCGAACCGGGGAGAGGACTGCCCAATGACCATAATGCCATCGTCGCGTGCGTACAGAGGACTGTCAGCCCTCGCGGCCGTGCGGCGGCGTACTCGACATACGGCTGTGGCTCAACGGCCATCGGGTGATGCCGGTGTGGATGAGTGGGTTGCGGCGATCCGGGGATACGATCGTGCGGTCGCGTCCGGCGCGGCTATCCGCAGTCGTCCTGGTCATCGGTGACCGGTGTCGCCTCGATCGCCCGACGACGCTCGTCGACATGCCTCGCGAGCTCGATCGGGTCGGTGCCGGCGGCGAGCGCGCCACGCCACGCGTCGGCGAGTTCGGCGGCCAACAGTTCGGTCAACCGTTCGCGGATCCCCGCTGGCAGCGGTCCAGGATCCGCCGCATCGCCGGATGGATCGACAACAGCCACTGCCGCCTCCGAGTACCTCAGTATCACGGCAACCTGCCGGTTAGCAGGATTTTCGCCAGGACCTGCCGGATCCCGTGCCACCGGACCGCGGAGCGCACGAGCCGGAAGCCGTCACCGTAAATCGGATCCGGGTTGGCCACCAGCGCGGCCCGCGCCGCCGCCGACACCGGATCGGTCCGGCGTTTCAGCCAAGCGTAGGCGAACAATTCGCAGACACCTTCCGATATCGTCGGCTCGGGTGGTACCCGACCGTTGAGAGCGAGCCAGGCATGGCCCATCTCATGGGCGACCGTGCGGCCGAAGTGTGTCGGTGGCAGACCGGAGACGATTTCGATTGCCGTGACCCTCGTCTGCCGGCCCGGGTCGGTGACCTCCTGCCGGGTCAACCCGAGCAGTAGGCCCGCGACCCTGGGACTGGCGCTGGTCGCGCCCTGCCCGGCGCTGACGATCCGTATCCGGACCGGCGCTGGCAGCCGTACGCCGAGCGCGGCCATCTCGGCGCGTACCGACGGCAACAGCCGGCGGGCGTCCTGCTGGGTCCGGACCGCGCCCACCTGGCAGTGCGGGCAGCACCACCAGCCGTCCGCGAACAGCCGCCAGCCGGGTGGCTGGTACCCCGCGGCGCGCCGTCCGGTGTCACGGTGCCCGGGTGCGCACCGCCCGTCGCCCCAGCGTCCGCAGAAGCCGCAGCTGATTCCGGTGGCCTGGGCGGCTGGCCGGCGGGCGCCGCCGTTCACCGCTGCTTCCACCGGCCGGTCGCCGGATCCCGGATCCAGCCCGTGGTCGACAGGGTCTCGCTGCGCCGCGGGGTCACGGTGCGACCACTGTCGACCACCACGGGCGGCAGTCGCCGGCCGGTCAACCGGAACTCGAAGTAGTCGCCCCAGTCGCGGGCCGACGGCCGGTCGGTGGGAGCGCCGGCCAGCGCCGCGCGTAGCAGTTGCCGGCCCGGCGGATCCAGAACGGCGTCGGCGCGGGCCGGGTCGCGCGTCGTCGACATCTGATCGCCATTGCTGAGACAGCGCAGTACGAACAAGCCGAACTTGTACCGGTCGGAGTACTGCGTCAGCGGGCGTTCAGGCGGATCCCAGTCCGGGGTGTTCAACTGGGCGACCACCGGCGCGTTGCCCCGGATCCGGATCGCGTCGCAGTCGACCAGCATCACCGAGGGATACGCACCGATGCGAAACAGCGCGTTGCGGGCGCTGAGATCGCCGATGATGAGGTCGTGGCGGTGCACGAAGTGCAGCATCAGGGCGAAGTCACGGCAGATCCGCAGGCGTTGCTCGCGGCTCGGGGTGGGCATGCCGACCCGTCGCGCCCGCGCCGGCGGGATCAACAGATGCTGCACCTCGCGCGGGGTCCGGTCCGGGCGGCCGGTGCCGGGCAGGACCCGATCCTGGAAAAACGTCGGCGGGATGAGCGGCAGCACGACTCCTCGGACCTGGCCGTCGTGCTCGATGACCCGTAGCGGCCAGGCCGCCAGCTGGTCCAGCCGGTTCCGCCGATCCGGTGTGAGGCCGTTACGGACCGAGACGAGCCGGCGCAGCCCGTACGGCGAGGGCCAAAAGTCCTTGTACAGCTTGGCCACCAGCGGTTCGGACACCCCAGACAGGGTCAGCCCGGGTGCCAGGTGGATCCGGGCCTGGCCGCCCTCGGCCAGCTGCGGACCCAGCCGGCCCAACTCGACCAGGCCGACCGTGGTGGCGGAACCGGCCTCAGTCGACATGGCGCTCGGCCCGCCAGACCGCCAGCACGGTGCGGTCGTCGTCGTGCGACTTGCGGGCGAAGTCGACCTGTGCCGCGAACGCCAGGGCAACGGGTGGCCGGCGCCACGTCTCGGCCAGGAACCGGCCCACCGCTCCGGTGCCGTCGCCGAGCGGGTCGCCGACCCCATCGGTCATCAGCACCAGCACGTCCGCCGCGGACAGCCGGATTTGGACCGGCGGTTCGACGTCGGGCCGTTGCAGCGGGATCGCCGCCACGCTGGCGGAGGCCACGGCTTCGCCGACCTTCGTCAACCGCTGCTGCGCCTGCCACCGTCCGCCGTCGCGCAGCACCCATGCGGTCGAGTCGCCGATGGAGAACACGTGCGCCTCGACGTCGTCCCCCCGAGCCTGCGTGCCGACCACCGCGAACAGGGCGGTCGCCGCGAGATGCGCTGCGGCTTCCCGGCAGCCGAGCGGGCCGGCGTCCGGCGTCCGATGGATCACCTGCTCGCCGAGCCGGATCACCCGGTCGGTGAGCTCCCGCGCGATGCCGGCCCAGTCGAGGGTTGCCGGCTCGGCACCGCGGTCGAGGATCGCCGCGACCGTCGCGGCCCCGTCCCGGGCGATCAGGGTCGCGGCCCGGTGTGACAGCCGGCTGTTGGAGACACCGTCCGAGACGACCGCGACGAGATACCGGTTGTCCGTGGTGCAGCGGAAGGCGTAGTCGTCCTGGCGGACCGTCCCGTAGTAGCGGTGCGACAGTCCGCGCACGCTGGCGGCACGTAACTCCAACGTCGGCACGCCGGCGTCGTCGACCAGACAGACTCCGTCGAGGACGGTGTCCGGACGGTCCCAGTCGGTCGGGTCGGGCAGCGGGCGGACCCGGCTGGCCGCGTTGCCCGGGTCGCCGACCGAGTACGGGATGGACGCGCCGGACCACTGCGCCGACGGCAGCTGTCGTCGGGCCGGGGCGCGGGAACCGGTGGCGCGGTGTCCGCCGTCGCGGACCGCGTCGAGATGCTCCATCGCCAGCGCGATGGCCGCGGGCTGGAGCTGCTCCGGGCCGTACAGATGCCGGGGCGACACATCCCCCGGATAGGCGGGCAGCGGCGGTGGCGTCCGACTGGCCGGTGCGTACCAGATCGGCACCAGGCGGGCGTCCGGGCGATCGCGCGTCAGATCGTCCAGCGCGGTCCGCCAGTCGTCGGCCGGCTGTCGATCGGTGATCAACAGCATCAGCGGCGGGCCGGCGGGTCCGGCTGCGGCATCCAGCGCGGCCAGCGCCCGCAGGCCGTCCAACGCAGCCGCGTACGGCCGGCCGGTCCGCCCCGCCGGCGGCACGTCGTCGAGCGAGACGTCGATGTCGGGCGACGCCCACGGTGGTTCCTGGTACGAACCCGGGCCGGCCAGCCCGAACACGCCGATACGTACCTGTCCGGCGAGCTCCGGGTCATGCCGGAGCGTGTCGACCACCGGCCACGCCTGCTCGGCGGCCCGGTCGGCGGCTGTCGTACCGATGGCGCAGGCGAGGTCGAACGCGATGAAGATGGGGACAACTGTCGTCGCCACGGGCCTGGTTCCTTCCTGGCTGGGCGCTTGTGGTCGGCTGCCGGTTGCTGTCGTCGGATGTCAGGGAACGTCCAGCTGACTGGGACGAAGCCAGCGAGTCAGACGAAGTCGGCCGGATCGAACTGCTGGATGCCCGGCGGCAGATTCGATTTGCTCGGCAGGATCGTGCCGGTGTTGCCACCGGCGAGGCTGTACCCCGACTGGATCATGCTGGAGATGAGGATCTCGGCGATTCCGGTGATCGCCGCTGCCGGGTCGAAGCCCTGTTCCATCATGTACAGCGCCATCTGCTTCGGCCCGTTGGACGGGTGGATCAGCGAACCCAGTACCGTCGTGTTCGCCATGTCCACGCCGCACGGGATGAAGTTCGGGTACACCTTCGACGAGGTGAGGTCGGCGAAGGCGGCTCGCCACGACGACTGGTCGTCGGTCGGCTCGCCGTCGCTGATGAACCAGACCGCAGGCCGGTGTACGACGTACTGGTCGGCCTTGAGCTGTGCGACGTTGGCCTCGATTTCGTGGCGGAGGGTGGTGAAGGCAGCCCCGTAGCTGGTACCACCGCGTACGGCCAGCGCCGGCAGCGCGAGTTTGGGATCGAGCAGGTCACACAGCGGGAGTCGGACCTCGGCGTGGTCGGAGAAGTCGATGAGCCCGAACCTGACCTTGTCGGAAAGAATGGGGTTCTGCGCGAGTGCGTCCACGATCGCGGGCATGATCGCGTTCGCCGCGTCCAGCTTGCCGCTGGACGACATCGACACCGAGACGTCGATGACCAGGTAGAACGGCAACAGTTTGGCACCTGACTGGTCCATGGAACCTTGTCCTTTCATGATCCGTTGAGGCCTTTTTGGCTCGTCGGGTCGCCTCTGGTCGGCGCCGGGACCGGCGCCGGGCTCGCAGCGGGTGGGATCGGGGTGGGCGGGTCTGCGGCGTACCGGGCGTACCAGCGGGCCAATTCCTCGTCGGACCGCTTGCTGGCGACCTCGCCCCAGATGTCGATCGCCCGTTGCGCGATCTCCTTCTGCTTGCCGACGAGCTGCTCGTTCGCGGTCTTGCCGGCTTCGAGTTGGAGGTCGACGCGATGCTTGTCGAGCTGCGACCGGGCGCTCTCCCGTTGCCTGATGGTCTGCTGCCGCCGGTCCGTCCGAACCTCGTCGGTGTCCAGCGTCTGCCTCTCCCGCCGGTCGACCAGCTTGTCGTACAGGCTTGGCCGCTTCGCGCCCGACAGCAGCTTCGCGAGCACGGGCAGCAGCTCGATGCAGGCGAAGAGGGCCGCCAGCGCCCCGTGTGCCAGCCACATGAGCGGCCGTCCGTGGGACAGTCGCTCCAGGGCTTCGAGCCGAGCCAGCAGCCCGCTGTTGTCCTGCTCGGCGGCGGTGAGCCGGCCCTGCGTCGCGTCGCGCTCGGCGATTCGCCCGGCCAACCGCGGCTGCAGCGAATCAAGCTGCTGCTGGGCTTGCTGCTGGGCCGATCCGTTAGCGCCGGAGATCACCTGTTCGGCCCGCGCCTGGACCTCGCGCAGTTCGGCCTCGGCCGCGTCGAGGCGGGCCAGCGCGTTGTCCGCGGCCGCCTTCGCCTGCTGGTACGCCGGACCGTCACCGGGATCACCGGTGCCGCACTCGCCGGTGAATTCGCAGCGTGCCTTCTCGGCCGCCGTCTCGTAGTCGTCGCGTGCGGCCGCCACCTGCGCCCGCGCGGCCTGCACGTCCGGGTCGTCTGCCACGCTGGCTCGGCGCTCGCCGTTGGCCACCGGCACCAACTCGGCGATCCGCTGCTGCAGCGACGGGATGTCCTGATACTGCTCGTCGAGCGTCTGCTGGGCGGCCGTCAGGCTTTCGGCGTGCATGACCTCCAGCTCGCTGTCGATCTCAGGTTGAAAGATGCGCAGCACCAACGGCATGGAGATGACCGTTCCGATCAGCAGTGCCAGGCCAAGACGCGGAAGCGCGGCCACGGCCGCGCGCCAGAACCCTGACTGACCGGACATGGTGATCACGAGCATCCGGTCGAGGGACAGGATCAGCAGGCCCCAGAGCAGGCCGACCACAGCCGCTGTCGCGGTCGGCAGTTGCACGGCGGTGTGCAGCGCGAACGTCGCCGACAGTGCTGCCATGCCGGCGGTGCCGAGCAGCACGGCGCCCATCGAGTTGTACCGGGCGGCATCCCGGGGGGCGAGCGAGACAAGCTCCGGCTGCCCTCCACCGAGCCAGGCCAGTGCGTAGCGAAGCTTCATCGGCTGTCCTCTCCGCCGAAGGGAGACCCGGTGTCGGGGATCAGGTCGATGTCCGGTCCGGACGTCACCATCGAGGTCACGTCGATCGGTCCGGACGCATCGGTATCCAGGAGGGACAGACCGGTCACCGCGAGGATGTCCGGCGGGCACGGTGCCGCCACGGCACCGCCGGTCGGCAACGCCGTGCCAGGGGTATCGCGCCGGGGCAGCGCCGGTGCTGCCCACGCCACCCGGTCCGTGGTCGAGGGGAGTAGCGGCAGCGGCGCGGACGGCACCGGGTCGACAGCGACCATGGGTGGCAGGACCGTGGACAGGTCCGGCAGTCGTGGCTGTCCGCCGGACGGCAGCGGCAGCCGGGGGACGGCCACCGGCAGGTCACTCCAACCGGTGGCGTCCAGGACGGCGACCGGCACCGTTTCGGACCGGGCGGAACCAGCCTTGTTCCGGGCGGTCACCGCTATCCGCCCACTACGGACCGGGTACGCCTCGATGGAGCCGGCGGCCGTACGGTTGCCGGCGACGCGGGCCGCGCCACCGGGTACGGCGATCTCGACGGCATCGGCCTGCTGAGCCAGCCAGCGGACCGTGACCGGTTCGCCAGCGGCCACCAGGGTGCGATCCACCTCGACACCGGTCAGGGTCGGCGGACCGAGCGGCTGGCCGAGTACCCAGCTCAGGTAGTGATGCCAGTCAGGTGCGCTCGGCCGGCCGGCCGCCGGGCCGGTCACCGCTGCCCGCAACAGATCGATGCCGTGGTCGTCGAGTACGTCGGCAGCGGCGAGCGGGTCGGTCCGGGTCGAGGCTTGCTCACCGAACGTGAGACAGCGCAGCACGAAAAGTCCGAGCTTGTATAAATCGGTGTGCCGGCTGAGCGCCGGGGAGCGGTCCGGAGGCGTCCAGTCCGGGGCGTTGAGCTGTAGCGGGTTGGCTACACTGCCGTGCATCCGGGCCGCGTCACAGTCGACGAACATCACCGTCGGCGCGGCACCCAGCCGGAACAGCTCATTCTTGGCGTTGATGTCACCGAAGACCACGCCGACCGATGGGCCGTGCAGGAAGGACAGCGCAGCGGCGAAGTCCCGGCAGATCTCCAGGCGCTGTTCGGGGCTCGGCACTGTGACGCCGATGCGGCGGCAGCGCTCGGGATCGACGAAGAGATGTTGGACCTCCCGCGGAATCTCCTTTGTCCGCTTGCTCGGCAGCACGATGGTCTGAAAGAACGTCTCCGGGATCCGGGGCAGCACGACGCCCCGAACCTCGCTGGCGTCGGTCACCAGCCGCAGGGGCCAGGCGGCGATGCTGTCCAGCCGTCTGCGGTCGGATTCGCCGAGCTGGGCCCGGCGGTCGACCAGCTCGTCGACCGCCTGCCGACGCGGCGCGGCCCCCGGCCTGTACTGCTTGTACACCAGCCGGTCCGGGGTACCGGGCAGGGAGAACCCCGGCAACTCGTAGACGACGGCCTGACCGCCGGAGCCGAGCCGGGTGCCGATGGCACCCAATGCCGCCACGTCGATCGGCTCGGTCCGGCTGCCGGTACTCATGGCTGAGGCCCGTCAAGGTGGTTGGTCTTGCCTACAGCGTGGTTGGTCCGGCTGGCAGCGTGGTTGGTCCGGCTGGCAGCGTGGTTGGTCCGGCCTGCGGCGTGGTCGATTCCGTCCGCCGCGGCGAGCACCAGGTTGGCCTGCTGCGTGACCCGGGAGAGCTCCGCGGCGAGGCGAGCGGCACCGCCGTCGAAGCGGTCCGGCCAGATCGCTCGCTGGTCGAGCCGGCACAGGCGCTCGTAGTCCCGCTCGCTGCGGACGGTCCGGATCGCGCTGTCGAAGAAGCGGTCGGCCGCTGCCGCCAGCGTCCGCGACATCGTTCGGGCCTCTTGCCGCAGCGTGGCGTCGAGTTCCGTGATGCACCTGTCGACGGCCGCCGCCACCTCGTCGTACAGTTCGCTGGCACCGCGCTTCGCCGTCTCCTGCTCGCCCTGGTCGTCACCGACGGACTGGGTAGCGCCCGCCGGGACTGTGGTGCGGGCCGCCGGCGTCGCCGGTGCCGGCGTGACCGCCTGGCCCGGTAGGGCCTGTGGCGCCCGTACCAGGGCTCCGGCCGCGTTGCGGATCCAGCCGGTGGCAGCTGGCCGGTACGCGGTAGCAGCGGTGGCCGGTGCCGCGTTCGCCGACGTCCCGGCGGTTGCCGGCGCGGATGGTGCCGAGGCGGCCGCGACCGATGCGGTCACGGCGGCGGCCCGGCGCCGGTCCCAGTGGATGCCGCGGATCACGGGCCGGGTCACCCGCAGCACGACGCTGCCATAGTCGACCTTCAGCTGACAGAGCTGCCGCAGCGCATCCCGGAGGATGGCCGCCTGCCGGTTGTCCGCCGTGCGAAGCAGTTCCTGCAGCGCGGCCGGGCCGGGCGGCACGAGAGTCTCGGTGAGCCGCTCCCGCAGCACCTCGGCGATCTCATCCCAGAGACGCTGCACCGACTCGCCGAGAGAGACGTCGATCTGGCCGAAGATCTCGGTGATTTCGGTCTTGGCGCGGTAGTACTCGTCCTGCTTCGTCTTCAGCGAGCCGTACACGTACCGGCCGAGGATCTGCTGTGTCCACTGCTCTCGGCTGCCGCGGCCGAGCCCGTCGTGGACCCAGCCGCGCGCAGCGCCGACCGCCTGCGAGATCGCGGCCTCCAACGCGGCGTCCGTCCGCCCCGCGGCCAGGCTTCCGTCGTACCGGTCGACCAGCACCGCAAGGTCGTGGGCGAGGTTGTCGCGAAGCTGCTCGGCCAGGTTGCGGAATTCGTCCTCCTGGTTGGGCAGCAGGCGGGACAGGTGCCCGGCCAGGGCCAGCGCCTCGTCGGCGTATTCAGCGATCTCCGCGGCGACCCTGGCGGCGAGGGCCCGGGCCTGCTGGAGCACGACCCGGTCCATCTCGGTGAGCCGAGTCGCGAGGTGGTCCAACACCGGGCGTACGACGTTGACGAAGACGTCCTCGCGGTCGATGACGTCGGCGGTGAGCACCCGGATGCTCCGCTCCTGGGCTACCGCGGCGACCCGCTTGACGGTGTTCGCGAAATACTCACCGTCGGGATCGTTCTCCGCATCGCGGTTGACCACCACCAGGTAGAAGTCGGAGAGCGGGACACCGGCCCGGGCCGAGTCGGCCAGGTCGCGTGCGTAGGCGTCCTCGCCCACGAAGGAGGCCCCTTTGCGGTCACCGCGTTTGATCATCAACAGCAGATCGATCTCGTCGCGTACCTGCTGAAGAAACTGCCGGTCGACGTCGAGGCCCGCCTCGCCGGCACCTGGAAGGTCGACAAGTCCGAGTCCGGTGGCGGTGACGTCCGGGAATTCCTGTTCGATCCGGACACTGCGTACCGCGTGGAACGGCTGGTGCTCATCCGAATCACCGCGGTCGAGATCGGGATATGCGACGAAGGGGCGCAGATCGGCGAAGTCGACACTGATCGTCCGGTCGGACCCTTGCAGCAGCTGCGCGTAGCTGGCCAGGGAACGCTGGGCCGACCGGAGCTTGCGCAGGTAGTCGTCGGCTCTGGTGCGGCCGACGTCCGCGCTGCCGGGGTGGGGATAGTAGTACTGCCGAAACTCCTCGGCAGTGGTGGGAGCGGGCCCGAGTTCGGCTGACTCGTGCAACGGGGCCAGGTAGTGCTCGCGGAACGACTGCCAGGTGTGCAGGAACAGGGTGGCGCCGGGAGACCCGGTGGTGTGGTAGATCCGACTGGCCGCCGCCGTGGTCGGGTTGAACCGGGTGGTCGGGATCACCGAATCCGGCAGATTCGTGACGGTCCGGAGAAAGGTGCTCTTGCCGGCCTTGGTCCCGCCGATGACACCGATGTTGACGGTGCTCCGGTGGATCCGCGTACGGGCGGCGGCGAGCTGCCGGGACGCCGCGTCGATCTGGCCGCGGAGCAGGTCGGCACGCGAGGATCGGGTAGCGCCGTCGCGGCCGACCAGGGCTGCGACAGCGTCGTGGAACCTTGTCACGCCGGGCACGTTCGGATTGGCCGCGACGGTCTTGTCGAAATCCACCAGTACATGGCGGAGCCGGTCGAAGGCGTCGATCATCGCGGCCCAGGTGAGCGCGAGTTCGTCGACGAACGGCTGCTGGCTCCGACGCCCGTCCAGTACTTCTACTATCCGGGACTGAATGTCCACTCCAACCACAGCTGAGCTCCCTGCCGCCGGTGAGCTGTCGATCCGCCAGGTACGGACGACCCGGGCGCTGGATGACCCGTGTCGTCCCCTGACGGACAGTCAGTCGGCAGCCGGTGGCTGTGGGTGCCGCGACCGGCGCGCTTGCCCTGCTGGGACCGGCAGCCCTCGCCGGTGTCCGGCGACGGCGGGTTCAGTGTTGGTCGGCCGTGATGTCGGAGACGATCTGGCAGGTGTCGGCGACCGGGTCGATGCGTTGGGCCCGCTCGGCCAGCCGGTGCAGCAGGGAACGCAACTCGGTGCGGTCGGCCGGGCTCAGCGGGCCGAGTAGCTGGTCCTCGGCGTGATCGAGCCGCTGCCGGGTCGCCGCCCAGATCCTGCTGCCCTGCTCGGTGGCGACCACCTGCTTGTGTCGCCGGTCGTCCGGATGCGCTCGCCGTTCGACGAGTCCAACCTTTTCCAGGTCGTCGATCAGGTAGGTCATGACGGTCTTGTCGATGCCGAGCCGGCGGGCGAGCGCGATCTGGCTCTGCGGCGCACCCTGCACGGCCGCGGCCAACACCTGGTGGCCCCGCGGCCCGCCGGGCAGGTCGTCGAGGATGCGATCGGCGGCCTTGAGATACGCCCGGAACACCACGCCGAGCGCCCAGCCGAGGTCACCACCGTCGGCGGCGCTCGCCGACGCCGGCTGGGCGGGCTCGACCGAACTGGGCATGCGTCCGAGTCTAGACCCGGTCGTACGGTCAGACGATCGTCTCGGTTGAGGACAAGCTCACAGGCAGATTGTCTGCCAGGCAGACTATCTTTGACCGAACCCGAACCTTTGGCGGCGGATGCAGGAGCGAGACATGACGGACTACGGCCACGATCTGCTGTTCGGCACCTTCATCACCCCGATCGCCGAGCAACCCGACCGGGTGGTGGCCCTGGCACAGCTCACCGAGGATGTCGGGCTCGATCTGGTCACCGTGCAGGACCATCCGTACCAGGCCCGTTTCCTGGACACCTGGACCCTGCTGTCGGTCATCGCCGCCAGCACCAGCCGGGTCCGGGTGTCGCCGAACGTGGCCAACCTTCCGTTACGGCCGCCGGCCGTGCTGGCCCGCAGCGCAGCCAGCCTCGACCTGCTCACCGGGGGGCGGGTCGAACTCGGCCTGGGCGCCGGGGCGTTCTGGGACGCCATAGCGGCGATGGGCGGTGCCCGGCGCCGGCCGGCGGAGAGCGTACAGGCTCTGACGGAGGCGATCGCCGTCATCCGCGCCGTCTGGAACGTCGACGGCGGCACCGTCAAGGTCGACGGACAGTACCACCGGGTGCGGGGTGTGCACCCCGGGCCGGCGCCCGCGCACGACATCGGCATCTGGCTCGGCGCCTACAAGAAGCGGATGCTCGGGGTCACCGGCCGGCTCGCCGACGGCTGGTTGCCCAGCAGCCCGTACGCGTCGCCGGAGCAGTTGCCGGCGATGAACGCGACGATCGACACGGCCGCCGCCGAGGCCGGCCGGGACCCGGCCGCGGTCCGCCGGCTCTACAACATCAGCGGCACCTCCGGGCGAGGCGACGGATTCCTCGCCGGGCCGCCCGCCCAGTGGGCGGAGCAGCTGGCCGAGCTGACCCTGCGACAGGGATTCAGCGGCTACATCCTGTCCAGCGACGACCCGGACACGATCCGCCGATTCGCCGCCGACGTGGTCCCGGTAGTGCGTGATCTGGTGTCGACCGGCCGATCCGCAACCGCTACTCCGGCGACCCCGGCTGCTTTGGCTACTCCGGCGGGGCCGGCGGCATCGGCCGCCGCCGCGGCCGGCATCACCCCGACCCCGGACGACGGGGTACGGCGCAGCAGCGAACGTGTCTGGGACGAGTCGGCCCGGCCGAGCGCGCCGCCGCCCGACCCGTCGCTGATCTACCGTCCAGCCCAGCGGGCTGCCGGCCAGCACCTGATCGACGTACACGATCATCTGCGCAGTGAGCTGCGGACGGTGCGCGACCTCGTCGGCCAGGTCGCGGCAGGCACCATGAGCGCCGGTGGTGCCCGGGCACACATCAACACGATGGCCATGCGGCAGAACAACTGGACGCTCGGTGCCTACTGCGAGTCGTACTGCCGGGTGGTGACCACCCACCACACGATCGAAGACATCAGCATGCTGCCGCAGCTACGCCGCGCCGACCCGGGGCTCGCCCCGGTGATCGACCGGCTGTCGGAGGAGCACCATGTCATCCACGACGTGCTCGAACGGGTGGACCGGGCGCTGGTTGCCCTGGTCAGCGAGCCGGATCGGATCGGCGAGGTGCAGGCCGCGGTCGACCTGCTCACCGACGCCCTGCTGTCGCATCTGTCCTACGAGGAGCGGGAACTCGTCGAACCGCTCGCCCGGTTCAGCCCGGCATGACCCTGCCCTGCTCAGCCCGGCGTGATCGGGTTCATCGGTGGTGCGGTCGCCGTCCGTGACCTGCGGTCGGCCGGCGGCGGATTGATCAGTACGTTGGCCGCCATCGCCAGCCGCCGTACCGGATGAAACTGTGGACGGTCGCGGACCCGTTCGCGCAGGAGCGGCACACCGTCGCCGTCGAGTTCGTCCCAGCCGTCGTCGCGTCCGCTCATCGCCAGCAGCAGCGCTTCGGCGGTGCCCCGGACCGGGACACCGCTGCCGTACCGCCAGCCGGTGTCGGTCGCGATCAGTTCGAGCTGGCCGAGCCGTGGCCCTTTCGCGTAGCCCAGCGCCGGGTTGCGGGCCAGGTGGTTGAAGGCGACCCAACGCGGCTCCTCGGCCACCTCGCGCACGATGCCCAGCGGACGCCGGATGTCCAGGTCGTGCAGGATCGCGTCGGTGAGGACCGGGTCGAACCCGGACCGGGGGATCGTCGTGCGGGCGTCGGCGTGCCGGCGCAACGTGTCGATCAACTCGGCGGTGGGCCGGCGGGCGGCCCGGCGGGTGAGCACCACGTTGATCCGGTCGATGTCGGCGGCGGTCGCCATGATGCCCAGGTAGAGCTTGACCTGGCCGAAGGTCAGATAGGTCGTCAGGTGCGCGGCGATGTCGTGCATCGTCCACCCGGCACAGAGACTGGGCTGTCGTAGCTCGTCGGCGGTGAGCCGGCTCAGGGTTTCCGCCAGTGCCCGCCGCTCGCGTACCACCATGTCGTACACCAACACGTTCCGACCGTAAGCCGGATCCGCCCGTCGGGCACCTCCGACGTTGCCTACTGCATGGACGTAAGTCGATTGTCGTGCGTCGGTGACCCCGCCTGGCCGCGACGGCGGGACCCGCCGGTGTCGGTGGATGCTCCTAGACTCCGGCGCCATGGCGATGGTGACCTTCGTTGACGAGAGCACGGCCGGTGCCCGTACGCCCGCATGGGCGCTGCGGATATTCGAGGAGCGGTTGACGCTGCGGGAGCTGATCCGACGGCGGATCCACCAGGAGGTGGCCGAGTACCACGCCGCCGAGGCGTCAGCCCCGGCTCGGCCGCTGGTGACGCCGACGTCGACGGAACGGGCCCTCAACGGCGACCGGACCGTCCGACCCCGCCCCCGGGTCGACCCGGAGCGGCAGATCGCCCTCGCCGAGGAGGCGTTCGGCCGCAACGGCTTCGTGGTGCTCGTCGGTGACCGGCAGGTCGAGAACCTCGACGACGAGGTCGACCTGCGGCGCGACACCGAGGTCACCTTCCTCAAACTCGTCGCCCTGGTGGGTGGCTGATGGCCCGGACCGCCGCCAAGCCTGCCTGGCAGGTTGAGCGGATTCACGAACTTGTCGGCACGAACGCGCTCGCCGATCTGGCCCGCTACCTTTACACACACGCCCAGCAGGCCGTCGACAGCGCGGAGATGCGGGCCGCGCTGCGCCCGCTGTCCCGACCCGATCTGGTACGGCTGGTGCGCACCCTGGTGGACGTACGGATGGCCGACCGACACCGGCCGTGGGCGGCGACCGAGCTGATTTCCCAGCTGGCCCGCCGGCTGCCCGCCGAGCTGCCCGACGACGACGCGCAGGCCCTCGCCACGTTCGCTGTCCGGGAGCCGTTCGGGTTGCCGCCCACCGCGTTGGAGGTCGTCGCCCGCCGCCGGTACGCCACCCTCGGCCAACTCCCCGCCGACCTGGCCGAGTTGATCACCAGCCGCTCCGGGGAGAGCCCACGGCTGCGGCAGCTCCTCGCCGAGCTGGGCAACTCACCCGTGTCCGACCAGGATCCCTGGGCCGGCGAGATCCTGGCCGAGCTGTCCACGCTCGACGCGGTGTGGCGGCGGCTGATCGCGCACGCCAGCACCGCCACCACCGCCCGCCCGTCAGCGGCCTGGGTGAACGCGGCACGGGACCTGCTCGCCTCGGTCGACCCGACGCAGGCCGCCGCGGTGTTCGACCGGTGGCTGGCCGCCGCGTCTCGTACGCCGCAGCAGGTGCCGGTCGCCGCCAACGCCGACGCGCTGCGGGGTCTGCTCTGGCTGGTCGAACTGATCGGGCCGACGCCGCAGCAGATCCGCCAGGTCGGCGCGCTGGTCGAGACGATGCTGCGCCGGCTGCCCGACGTCGGCCCGGCCTGCCCGAAGGTGGCCAACGCGGCGGTCGGTGTCCTCGGGCGCGTCGACAGCGAGGTGGCGCTGGCCCAGCTGGCTCGGCTGTCGGCGCGGGTCACCTACAAGGGCACGCTCAACGAGATCGACAAGGCGCTCGACGTACGGGCCACGGCGCTCGGCGTCGGCCGCGACGAGATCGAGGAGCTGGCCGTCCCCGACTACGGCCTGTCCGGCGTCGGCCGGCACGAGGTGACGGTCGGCGGCTGCCGGGTCGAGCTGACCTTCGGCCCCAGCGCAGCTGCTCTGGCCTGGCACAACGAGTCCGGTCGGCCGGTGAAGAGCCCACCGGCGGCCGTACGGCGGGACCACCCGCAGGCCGTCGCGGACCTGAAGGCGCTGGCCAAGGAGATCACCGGGATGCTGGTCGCCCAGTCGGCCCGGCTGGACCGGATGTTCCTCGCCCAGCGCGGCTGGACGCTGACCGGGTGGCGGGAACGCTACCTCGACCATCCGCTGGTCGGGGCGCTGGCCCGACGGCTGATCTGGCTGGTCGACGGGGTGCCGTGCGGCTGGGCGGGCGACACGCTGCGTACGGTCGACGACGCCCCGGTGGCCGCCGCCGACGACGCGCCGGTCCAGCTCTGGCATCCGATCGGCCGGCCGGTGCCGGAGGTGGTGGCCTGGCGGGACTGGCTGGAACGGCATCGGATCGTCCAGCCGTTCAAGCAGGCCCACCGGGAGGTGTATCTGCTCACCCCGGCCGAGGAGACCACCGGCACGTACTCGAACCGGTTCGCCGGACACATCCTGCGCCAGCACCAATACCGGGCGCTGACCGCCGCCCGGGGCTGGACCGACCGGCTGCGGCTGATGGTCGACGACGTGTACCCGCCGACGACCCGTGAACTGCCCCGCTGGGGGCTGCGCGCCGAATACTGGGTGGAGGGGATCGGCGACGAGTACGGCGTCGACACCACCGAAAGCGGGTCCTACCTGCGGCTGGTCACCGACCAGGTGCGGTTCTATCCGATCGCCGCCGCCGGCAACTCGGCTCACGCCTCGGGCGGCGGATACACCCACGACCGGTGGTACGGCGGTGCTGATGCGGCACCGGTCGCGCCGTTGCCGCTGGATCAGGTCCCACCGCTGGTGTTCAGCGAGGTGATGCGCGACGTCGACCTGTTCGTCGGGGTGGCCAGCGTCGGCAACGATCCGACCTGGTCGGACGGGGGTCCGCAGGGCCGCTACCGGGACTATTGGACGTCGTACAGCTTCGGGGAGTTGTCGGCGACGGCGCAGACCCGGCGGGATCTGCTGGTCCGGCTGCTGCCCCGGCTGGCGATCGGTCAGCGGGCCACCGTCGATGGTCGGTTCCTGGTGGTACGAGGCGAGCTGCGTACGTACAAGATCCATCTTGGTTCGGGGAACATCCTGATGAGCCCGAACGACACCTATCTCTGCATCGTGCCCAGCCGGTCCGCGTCACGTGGCCCGGAGCCGGGCTTCCTGCCGTTCGAAGGTGACGCTGTCCTGGCCGTCGTGCTGAGCAAGGCGCTGTTGCTGGCCAAGGATGACCAGATCACCGACCCGACGATCGTCCAACAACTCACCGTCGCCCGATAGCCGTACGGCGCAGAGCCGCTGGCTGGCCGGTCCCACAACGGGACCGGCCAGCCGGCGTTGTGGCTGCTCAGTGAGCTGGGGGTACGGGAATCGAATTCGTGAGGGTGTGAACCCGAAACGCTTTTCAAGTCTGTGCACCCGCGTTCTGCTGAGTTCGACCAGGTTCGTGAGCTGCTGCTATGGTCCTGACCGTTCTCGCACGGGCACCCCCGGGTGCCGGTGAATGAGACTGAAACCGAGACCAGCACTGTCCCAGTTTGCGTCAATCGTCACCGGCCTCAGCCGGTACCTCGCTCCTCGCTTGCGCGCTCTGCGTGCTTCGGCTGGCTGTACTCAAGCCCTCCGGTAGACGCCGAGGCACGCGGGGCGCTAGGTGCCAACGCACCCGGTCTCGGCGTGCCTACGCACCGCTGCGTTAGAGCTCTAAACCCCCTGTAGCTCCGACGGACGGCTCTGACCTGCCAAAACCGGTACGCAAGCTGGCTACTCTAAACAGACTCTAAACGAAGACGCTGCCAGCCACCGCCAGGCGCCGTGAGGCCTTGTTGGTTACTGAGAGTGATCGAGATACCTCCCTGGGAGTTGGGCGTGTAGGGAGCGGATGAACTATAAACCGTTTACAGTAGGCCATATGAGTTCCAATGACGTCGACGCTGCACTTACAGCACCCTTGGTGGAGATCGGACCAAGGCTACTTGCCCTGCCTGAGGACCAGTGGTTCGACCGCAAGAGTTCTCGGATTCACCCCAGAGACTTGGGGCCAGCCCTTGTTGCGTTTGCCAATGCCGAGGGCGGAACGATCGCAATCGGCCTAAGTGGCGGCAGGGTAGAAGGGTTTAGCAACTCGCCCAACAAATTGAATGAACTCCGCCAGGTGCCGTTCGACTTTACGTCCCCTCCGGTCAGAAGTAAGTTCACTGAAATCGACTGCATTAACGCAAAGGGTAATTCCGACAAGTTGCTCATTGTCAGGATAGATCCGGGCGATCGTGTTCATGAGACCAAAAATGGCGATTGCTTTTTGCGTGTTGGTGATGAATCAAGGAAATTAACTTTCGCGCAGAGGCAGGAGCTGGAGTATGACCGTGGACAGAGCCAGTATGAGGCAGTTCCTGTTGGAGAAATTCCGATTAGAGACCTGGATAAAGGGCTTGTATCTGATTTCAGGCGAAGTGTGGGTGCGAGGGGTGCCACCGAGCAAGTCTTTCGCGCGCGCAGTCTACTGACCAGAAATAATGAACTCACGACGGCTGGCTACCTCCTTTTTGGTAGGCACCCGCAAGATGAGTTTCCACAAGCCCATGTTCGAGTGCTGCGATTTCTCGACGTCAAACGAGGGACCGGTGCCCGCCTAGGGCTTGAGGAAGGCGCAGATGCTCGAATCGAGGGTCCGATACCTCGAGTTATCCATGAAGCACAGGGGCATATAGAGGAACTCATGCCCCGTCGTCGTGCACTAGGCCCAAGTGGAAAATTTGAGCCTCGTCCGATTGTCCCCCGCGATGCTTGGCTAGAAGGCCTTGTCAATGCAGTAGTTCACCGTTCTTATAGTCTTTCGGATCACATTCGAGTCGAAATTTACCTAAATCGAATTCAGATCGAAAGCCCGGGACGATTCCCAGGTCTGGCTAATCCACAGGAACCACTAAAGATTAGTCGGTTTGCCCGCAATCCACGCATTGCTCGGGTATGTGCCGACCTAATGATCGGACAGGAATTGGGAGAAGGGATTCGGCGCATTTTCGATGAAATGCGCCGAACCGGATTGACGGACCCCGTTTATACCCAGACGCAAGCCGGTGTAAGATTGGTTCTCTCTGATGTGCCGCGAATTGACCCTCGTACGGCATCAAGAATGCCCAACGGGAGTCAGCAGGTTCTTAACGCACTCCGGGCTGCTGGCGCACCCTTAGGAACTGGTGAGCTGGTCGAGCTACTCGGTCTTAGTCGCCCCTATGTTTTGGTGCGACTTAAGGCGTTGGAATCCGAAGGATTCGTACGATGGAGTGGTAAGAGTCCTCGTGATCCACGAGCGGTCTGGTTGATATCGGAAGAGTAGCCTGGCTGACCGAGTCTAATCCCACGCGATCCGACTCCCAGCGGGTGCGGCACAATTCTTGGCAGCTGGCTGCAATAGGGGCACTGTCGCCTCTGGTCAGTGCCTAAGTCTCTATCTAACGCTTGGTGCGTCCCAACACTAATTTCGCTGGTATCTGGTCTCGGCTAATGACTTGGCGGGGGCCAATAAAACGCCGAGCTACCAAGAGGCCGGCATTATGAGCCTCGGCACCTGCGTGGCTTGCCGACGCATCCGCGATCAGCCAGGGTGTGAAGTTGTGTTCGAATGCGTCCACGGCGCCCTTCAAGACGCAGCTTTCTGTGGCGATGCCACAGAAGTAGAACTCTTCCCATCCGCGCTCTTGGAATAGCGCTATCCCCTCAGGCGTGAATGGGCTGTAGATCCTCTTGTCGAGCATTGCTCCTTGGTTTAAATGGGGATGCAACTCCGATACTAAGTCAATGTCGGGGGGAGACTGGAGCCGTTGCCAGTCAAAGAAGCGCTCGAAAGGGCTGCCGGGGTAGTTTAGGTACCGGGTGAAGAGTGTGTCGCCGCCGGCTTCCTGCCAGCGGCGTACCAAGTCGACAACGACAGGAACGATGTGCGCTGACTGTTCGCGTACGAAGCCGTTCTGCATGTCGGTGACTACTAGTACCGGGCGACCCGTCGTCATTGGCTCAGCCTCGATCCGTATCGCGGAGGGTTTCGATGGCTTGGTCGAGAGCCGGCATCAGATCACAGGTCCGCAGTATTGCTCGGCGCATCGCCTGATGCTGTCCGGTCTCTCTTAGGCGAGAAACTGTAAGCCGGGAGCGTACTCCCCGAAGGTAGCGCCATCCATGCTCTGGCGGTACCTGTGGGTCTCGTCCCTGCTCTACCTGACGGGCGATCGCGTCGCTATACGCCCACATGGATTGAATCCCAAGCTCGCAGGCGACCATCTCGGCTTCCGTCAAGGAACGCTCGGCCGAGATCGGGTGGTACACGACCCCGGACCACGAGGCGTAGCCCGCCGAAATCCCAGGTACGCCGAACGATTCGATGCCTACGTGATCGTACGCCTCGGAAAGCAGCGATTGCTCGACCAGTTCGGCGTGAGCGAGGTGTTCGTCGTCCGTGACTGGATAGGTGCGTGGGACCTTGGAATACCGCAAGCGCGCGAGGTGGGTCAGGCGGTTGTGGGAATCCAGGGGCTGCCGGCGGCGGCTCGGGTGAGTGCGTCGAGCATGTTGATGCCGTGTCGGGTGGCGGTGGCGGTGTAGCTGCGGATCGCGGCGAAGTGTTCGGCTCCGGTCATGGTGCGCATACTGCCCGAGACCTTGATCCGGAGTTTCGGCATGCGGATGGTCCGCTCGGCCGGGTTGTTGTCGAACGGCACGGCCGGGTCGGTGAGGAACCGCAGGTAGTCGGCGCGTCGGTCCCGTAGCCGCACGAACAGGGCGTGGTACTTGCGGTGCAGCTTGTCGGTTCGGTCGGCGGTGGCCTCGGCGCCGAGCACGACGGCCGAGCGCAGCAGGTGGGTCTGTTCGGCCAGGTCGGCCGAATCGGGTTCACCGCCGTCGGCGCGGGCCGTGACCGTCAGGTGGTTCAGTTGCCGCAGGGCGTCGATGGCCTGGCCGGCGAGGTCGGCGACCTGTCCGGTGGCGGTGTCGACCACGTAGACCAGTTCCCGCAGCACGTGGGCGTTGCACAGGGCGTGGACCGCGTCGGTGTAGGTGTCGTACGGGGCCCACGCGTCGTGCACGGCGGTGCCGGTGTATCCGGGTAGCACGCCGGCGTCGTCCATTCCGGCGGTGCCGCGCCGGCGGTGCACGGTGAGGAGCACGTCGGTGGGTGTGGAGGCGGAGTGCAGCCAGGCGAGGCGGCCGTCGACGCGCATGCCGGTCTCGTCGAAGTGCGCGACCGGGGCGTGTCGGACGCGGTCACGGATGACGGGGAGCACCGTGTCGATCACGCCGAGGGCGGTGCGGGTGACCCAGGCGGTGACCGTGACCGCCGCGACGGGCAGGCCGAACAGGTCACGGATCGCGTCGGCGGTGCGGCCGATGGACAGGAACTGTCCGTGGAGCAGGTAGACGCCGATCGCGGCGATCCGAGGTCCGTAGATGGCGGGCGCGGTGGCCCCGACGGGTGTCGCAGCGGTGGTGTGGTGCCCGCACCGGCAGGCGACGGTGACGATCTGATGCTCGGTCACCACCACCCGGGGCTGGGGAATGTCGAACACCTGCCGGCGGGTGACCGTCACCTCGGCGGCGTCGGTCAGGCCGTCACCGCAGCCGCCACAGATGTCCGGCACATGCCGGACGATCACGTCCGGATCAGTCACCTGGGACAGGGTGGTGCCCTCGCCCCCGGTGGGGCGGCCCGGCCGGCGACCCGAACGACCCCGCAGCGACTTCGGCGCCGGCTTGGCCAGCCCGTCACTCGACGGCGGTTTCGACGAGTTGCTCGACGACTGCTTCAACCGGGCCTCGAGCTCAGCGATCCGCGTCAGCGCCTGCTCCAGCCGTGCGGCCAGCCCGGCGTTCAACGCCAGCAGCTCGTCATACGACGGCGGCGGATCGGCGGGCATGGCTGGTCAACCTACCAGCCTCCACAGCAGACAGCATCACCGGGATCAGGAACCTATCCAGTCACCGTCGTCCAAGGCGCGATCACGGTGCAGCAGTACTTTCGGAGTCGACATGATGCGTAGTGCGGTGTCTAGCAACTCCGCCGGCCAGGCTGGATCGGTAACCCAGTGAGCGCCAAGGACGTAAATCGCGGACTCGTCCTCGGCAGGTGCGATGGGCGCTAGGTAGTCGGAAGCCCATCTGATGTTGTCGCCGTACGAGACCTCCCGCCACGCGGCGAGTGCCGCGATCGTGGACAACTCGACGTGCTCGACAAGGTGAAAGATCGCTGATCCGCACGGCCAGACGTACAGCGTGCAGTCGCCCTCCGAGTGCTCGACGGGAGTCGAGTAGCAGGTGTGCAACTGCTCCTCGGCTGGCCTGCAGCCGGTGGCCTCGCGTAGCCGGGCAGCGCCTTCAGCGCCGACGAACGCTGTAAGGAACTTGTGGGATCGTGCCGTGAAGTACGGCCGATCCTCGGTGTTGCCGGTCAGCTCGCCGAACAGATCATGGGGCTTTGCGTCGTATGCCAGGCAGTAGAGCTGGCGGTAGATGGGGTCGGTGACTGATACGCGCCCGGTCTCGTGTCGGTACATCGCTTTCTCGATGGCCTCGACCGTCGGCGTTTCGCGGATGCCGTGCTGTTGGCCTACGCGGTGCAGCTCGCGTGCTGCGCGCTTGCGTGACTCCCAGCCGACTGCCTTCCGGCGGTTGACCAGCACAAGGTTGGGCTTGAACTGCCGAGGGACTTCAGCGGACATCGGGCGTGTCCTTCGTGTCCGTGCGTAGTACCTGCCCGGATCGCCGCAGGCAGGGCAATCTCATCGGCAGGCAAACAAAGTGCCGTCGCAGACGGGAACCGAGAACAGCGTCAGTCATCAGTACAAGCCTACGTGGTACAGCTGGTGCCCAGTCAGCCTTGGAGGCGTGACGTCGATGGATGAGGATCGCCGGGCTGAGTCGGAGCCGAGCGCAGACGACACCGACGTCACCAGGGAGTGCGTGACCGACGAGGCGGGCGACATGGTGCTGACGCTGCGGTGGAGCTTCGAGGACTTGAAGGCTGAGCACGGTGAGGCGGGTGCCCGGCGGATCCTCGCCGAGATCCTGGCCCGGTGGGATGCCAACGGCGGTGAGCCGGTGTCGCTCGACGACCCGTGATCGCCCGGAGCCGTCTTTCGAGAGAGGAACAACATCGATGTGGAACATCGGGGCGCTGTTCGGGGTGGCGCTGCTTGGCTTCTGCGCCGGGCTGTGGTCGTTCAAGGTGAAGTCGAGATGGTGTCCGGCGTGTGGGCGTACGACGTACCCGTTGGCGGATCGGCGTGGTGGGTAGTCGGCTGTTGCACACGCCGGAGCCGAAGCCGGGCGACGTCCTGGTGGTCGGCCGCGCGGCCAGCGTCCAGTTCGCTGGTGAACGGCGGTTGACGTTCCGGGTGATCTCGGTGGATCCCAAGCCGACGTACGAAGGCTGGGTCTGGGTCGCGGGGTATGTGATCGACAGTTCCGGGGACGCCGCCGAACGGCGGGAGATATTCGTCCGCCGCCGTGGGCTGTATCGGCTGCCCCGGCGTGACAAACGATAGTGAGAGGGAGATTGCGGTGATCGTCGAGATGGTTCGTGAGTTGGTGTTGCGGTGGCGGGAGTGGCGGGACGGGCGGTCGGCGGCGTCGAAGCGGCTGGCCCGGCTCGACCAGGAGCGTTCGGCGGCCCGGCATCGGCGGTTGGACGGCAACCGGGGGCATCGCTGGTCGTCGCAGCCGACGACACTCGTACCGACGCTGCGACCGCTGCTGACGTACGGCCAGTTGCTCGGCTACCGCGTACCGGCGGGATTGTGATCTGACCCGGCAGCGTCGGACGGACGCCTCCAGGCGGCGCGGCGGCAGACCGCGATCCTCAATGATCGTGGCGTCCGGCGTGCAACCTCCCAGCGCTGATCGGTGTGGGGAACAGGTGGAAAGGGACCGGCAACCGCCGGTCCGACCGCCGAGGAGGTCACGTTGTCGAAAAAGCCTGTCGTGTTCGCGCTGCTGGGGGTAGCGGCCGCGCTGGCCTTCGCGGTGCCGGCGATCGCCGCGATGTCCTCCGACGAGCCACCGAGCGAGCCCACACCATCCGTCACGGCCCCGGCTCCCGCTCCGCCGCTGGCGTCTCCGGTGCCGAGGGAGGACGCGCCGGGGGCGCCGGCGGTGTCTCCCGTGCCGGTGCCTCCCATTGAAGCTTCGGCTCCGGCGGAAGCGTCTCCGGTGCCGAGGGAGGATGTACCTGGGGCGCCGACGGTGTCTGCCGCGCCGGTACCCCCGATCGAGGCCTCCGCTCCGTCGGCGGTGTCTCCGGTGCCGGTGCCTCCGATCGAGGCTTCGGCCGCGCCGGCGGAAAGCCCCGCCAAGTAGCCCGGTCACGTCCCGTGTCGGGGAGCCATAGCGGCCGGATCCGTCGCAAGCCCCCTGTTCCTGAGGAGAAGTGCTGCCGTTGACGAACGGTTCGCATGACAAGGACGCCGGGTTCAGCGAGTACGTCGCAGCCCACGCCGAGCAGGTGCGCTTCACCGCGTACCTGCTCTGCGGCGACTGGCACGAGGCGGAAGACCTGGCGCAGACGGCGTTCGTCCGCCTCTATCTGGCCTGGGAACGCGTCGACCGGACGGAGCCGATCGACGCATACGTACGGAAGATCGTCACGCGTACCTATCTGAACGAGCGGCGCAGGCTCTGGCGGAAGCTGGAACGGCTGACCAGCGCGCCACCGGAGACACCGGCCGAATCGCCGCCGGCTCCGGAGCAACGGATGCTGATCATGCGGGCGCTCTCCCAGGTGCCACGACGGCAGCGGGCCGCGTTGGTGCTGCGGTACTGGGAGGACCTGAGCCTGGTCGAGGCCGCCGAAGTGCTGGGTTGTTCGGTCGGCACCGTGAAGAGCCAGTGCGCCCGTGGCCTGCAACGGATGCGCGAACTTCTGCCCGACGACGTGGCGATAGGGGGGCGAGACCGGTGAACGAGTCCGACTTGACTTCGGCGTTTGCAGAGATCCGGGCGACCGGCGCGCCACCGCACCGGTTGACCCCGCAGTCCCTGATCGCGGCCGGCCGGCGGGCACGCCGCCGCCGTCGGATCGCCGCGACGGCCGGCAGCGGGTTGGCCGTACTCGTGGTCGTGACGTTGGGCATCGGTGTGGTCAGCGCGTCGTCATCCAACCCGCAACCGGCTCCGATCGATCCTGGTCACTCGTCACCCACCGTCTCACCGGAGCCCCCCATCCCGGGCCCGACTCCGAGCCCGGCACCTATACCCACACCCGCGCTGGACACTCCGCCGATCGAGAGCTCCGCGCCGCCCGTGGCGCCCCCCGTGCCAGCCTCCGCATCGCCTGAAGTGGTGGTCGAGGCGTCGCCATCGGCTGACCCGCAGGCCCAGGTGGAACCCGCTGGGACACGCTGATTCTCGGGCGGACGCCCGGACGAAGCGCACCTGTGAACGCGACGAATCAGGGCCGGTCCCCGTTGGGGCCGGCCCTGTCGTCGTGGCTGCTCTTCAGAGCGGAGGATACGAGATTCGAACTCGTGAGGGTGTGAACCCAACACGCTTTCCAAGCGTGCGCCCTAGGCCTCTAGGCGAATCCTCCGCCCGACAGGATACAGGCTCCGGCCGGTCCGGCCACCACCACCCGGGTCCGGCCGAGACCGTTCAGGGACCGGGGTACAGTGGGCCCAACCCCTCGTGCGGCGTGCATCTCGTGAACCTCCCCAGGGCCGGAAGGCAGCAAGGATAAGCGAGCTCTGACGGGTGCACGGGGGGCCCTTTCGTCTCCGGTCGTCCACGCAGTGGTCGCGATCCCGCAGCCCAGGCGTCCGGGCCGACCGCCCGGCTCCGGCTGGAAACGTCGGGCCGTCGTGACAGCCTGGCAGACGGCCCGGCGCACGGGTGTGGGTCGGGCCCGGGGTGGCGGCAGCCGGACGGTCCGCGCAGAATGGCCCCCGGCGCGGAAATCGCTCGGTCGAAAGGAGGCGGGGAGAGTGGCCCTGGCGCTCTACCGCAAGTACCGGCCGAGGACGTTCGCGGAGGTCATCGGTCAGGAACACGTCACCGAGCCGCTGTCGCAGGCGCTGCGCACCGGTCGGCTCAACCACGCGTACCTCTTCTCCGGGCCGCGCGGATGCGGCAAGACCTCCAGCGCCCGGATCCTGGCCCGCTCGCTCAACTGCGAGCAGGGCCCCACCCCGGAGCCGTGCGGTAGGTGTGACTCGTGCCGCGCGCTTGCCGCCGACGGGGCTGGATCGATCGATGTCATCGAAATTGACGCGGCCAGCCACGGTGGCGTCGACGACGCCCGTGAGCTACGCGAACGGGCGTTCTTCGCCCCGGCCAGCAGCCGGTTCAAGATCTACGTCATCGACGAGGCGCACATGGTCTCGTCAGCCGGCTTCAACGCCCTGCTCAAGCTGGTCGAGGAGCCGCCGGAGTACGTCAAGTTCATCTTCGCCACCACGGAGCCGGAGAAGGTCCTCGGCACCATCAAGTCCAGGACCCACCACTACCCGTTCCGGTTGATCCCACCGGGCATTCTGCGGCCGTACCTGGAGCAGCTCTGCTCCGCCGAAGGGGTCAAGGTCGACCCGGCGGTCTTCCCGCTGGTCGTCCGGGCCGGCGGCGGCAGCGCCCGGGACAGCCTGTCGGTGCTCGACCAGCTGATCGCCGGGGCCGGCCCGGAAGGCGTCAGCTACGCCCGCGCCGTCGCGCTGCTCGGGGTCACCGACAGCGCGCTGCTCGACGAGATGTGTGACGCGCTCGCCGCCGGGGACGGTGCCGCCGCGTACGCCACCGTCGACCGGGTGGCCGAGGCCGGGCACGATCCGCGTCGGTTCGCCTCCGACCTGCTCGAACGGTTGCGGGACCTGATCGTGTTGCAGCAGGTGCCCGACGCCGTGACCAAGGGCCTGATCGACGGCCCGACCGACCAGATCGAGCGGATGTCCGCCCAAGCCGAACGGCTCGGCCCGGCGGCGCTGTCCCGGTGCGCCGACATCGTGCACAACGGCCTGGTGGAGATGCGTGGCACCACCGCCCCCCGGCTATTACTCGAACTGGTCTGCGCCCGGATGCTGCTACCCGGGGCGGACGACTCGACCAGTGGGTTGCTGCAGCGGCTGGAACGCATGGAACGCCGGATCGCCGCCGGCATCCCGGCCGTCGCGGCGCCGGCCGCCACCGGCCTGCCACCGGCCGCCACCGCAGCGTCGGGACCGGCCACCACCGCGTCCGCACCGCAAGCGTCCGCCGCACCGCCGACCAGCTCTGCCCCAGCTCCCGCCGTTGCCCGGCGGCCGGTGCCACCGGCCGCGGTCATGCCGGACCCGGCGACTCCCGACCCGCAGCCGGCACCAACCGCTGGCGACACACTGGACGCGGCCGGGGTACGCCGGGTCTGGGACCAGATCCTCGCCATGGTCGGCAACAGGAGCAAACGGGCCGCAGCGGTGGTACGCGAGGCGACGGTGCGCGACGTTGAAGGCGACGTGCTGGTGCTCACCTTCCGGCACAACGTGCACGCCACCATGCTTTCCGCGTCGCCGGATCTGCTGTTGGAAGCGGTCTACGAGACCCTCGGCGTACGGTGGCAGATCCGTTGTGAGACCGCTGGCGGCGCGACCGGCCCGGCCCCGCGTCCCAGTGCCGGGCGGCCGACCGGCGCGCTACCCGCCGCCCCGGCCGAGCGACGACCGGCCAGCCCGGCGACCCCACGGGACACCGGCCGGCCACCGGGCGTGAACGGCACGGCAGGCCAGTCAGGGGCGAGTCGGACCGGCGCCCGCCAACCGGCCAGCGACGACGAGGGCGATTGGCCGGAAACAGCTCAGCCCGGCGGCGGTAACCTGGCCAACGGCAACTCGGCCGGCGGCGGCCCTGCCGGCGATGGCGGGCCGGGCGGCACGATCGGGCCGGGCGCCAAGGTCGGTGCGCCGTCTCCGGGCGGGTGGCCGACGGCCCAGGCTGCTGCCGAAACCGCTGTCAGCCGTCCGGGCGCCGGTGTCCGGCCGGTGACCGTGCCACGGCAGGCACCGCCGACCGGCGCTACCGGCCGTTGGCCGGACGGGTCGCTGGCGGAGGAGCCGCCGTACGATCCGGAGTTCGACGGTCCGGCCCGGACTCCGGTGGCGGTCGCATCACCGAAACCGACCTACGAGGGTTTCGATCCGGGCGACGAGCCGCTGGACGAAGTGGTGGACGAACAGACCGCTCGGCAGACCAGCGAGGAACAGGCGATGCAGTTGCTGCGGCAGGCGCTCGGTGCGGAGAAGATCGGCGAGATCGACGCACGCTAGGCATCGCCGTGCCGGCCGGCGTCGGCCCCGCGTTGGGGCTAGGCTGGGCGGCGGCCCCAGCCATACCGATCAGACAAGTCCGACCCAGCTCGAACCAACTGGATTCGGCTCGATCGAACCGGCCTGGCTCGATCGAACCAGCCAGATCTCAGCGAAGGAGCCGTGCGTGCGCCCCGGTGGACAGCCCAACCTGCAGCAGATGATGAAGCAGGCACAGAAGATGCAGCAGCAGATGGCTACCGCGCAGGCCGAGCTCGCCGAGGCGGAGGTGATCGGCACCGCCGGCGGTGGACTGGTCACGGTGAGCCTGTCCGGCGTCGGCGAGATCCGGTCGGTGAAGATCGATCCCAAGGCGGTTGATCCGGATGACGTGGAGACCCTGGAGGATCTGATCCTGGTTGCCGTGCGTAGCGCCAACGACGAGGTCCGCAAGCTGACCGAGGAGAAGATGGGCCCGGTCACCGGCGGCCTCGGCGGCCTCGGGCTGCCCGGTCTCTGAGCCCGGACGAAGACGAAGCCGCAGAAGTAGCCACCGCGTATGTACGAAGGTGCCATCCAGGACCTGATCGACGAACTGGGTCGGTTGCCCGGAGTCGGGCCGAAGAGCGCCCAGCGGATCGCGTTTCACATCCTGTCCGCCGATCCGGCCGACGTCACCCGGCTCGCCACCGCGCTTCGCCGAGTCAAGGACCTGGTCCGGTTCTGCACCGTGTGCTTCAACGTCGCCGAGACCGAACAGTGCCGGATCTGCCGCGACCCGCGGCGCGGCGACGACGTGCTCTGCGTGGTCGAAGAGCCGAAGGACGTCGTCGCCATCGAACGGACCGGCGAGTTCCGCGGCCGCTACCACGTGCTCGGCGGGGCGATCAACCCGCTTGAAGGCATCGGCCCGGACAACCTGAGGATTCGCGAGTTGATGCTGCGGCTGGGCTCCGGCGAAATCAAGGAGTTGATCCTGGCCACCGATCCGAACACCGAGGGCGAGGCCACCGCCACCTATCTCGCGCTGATGGTCAAGCCGATGGGGATCGCGGTGTCCCGGTTGGCCAGTGGCCTGCCGGTCGGGGGCGATCTGGAGTACGCCGACGAGATTACTCTCGGTCGCGCCTTCGAGGGTCGTCGATCGGTCTGAGTCGATCGGACGGTCATCGACCGATCTGGTCCACCTGTCGCGATCGCGCCGACGGGTGTGCCGGGCTGCTCCGGCACGGCTGGGTCGCCTCTGACAGTGGGGCGGCGAAACACGCGAAACATGTAACAACTTGGTATAGCCCAAATGCCGACAAATCTCGCCTATCATCAGTGCTGTAGGGCCTGATGGCCGCTGTCGGGACAGTTAAGACACGATCCGGTACCAACCGCGTTCCGGCTGGTTTCCGGGCGCGCCGAACGCCCGCTAATGTCTCGCCATCGGTGACCCCCGTCACTACGTTGTCCGTACCCAAAGGACGAGGTGAAGCACCCATGCGTGCACCCAGGCCGAAGGCCGCCATCGCGGCCGTCGCGGTCACGGCGCTGGCCCTTGCCGGCTGCGCCGAGAGCGAGCGCGACGACTCCGGCGATTCCAGTGATGCCACTCTGGTCTTCGGCGTAGCCGGCGACCCGAAGGTCCTCGACCCCAGCTTCGCCAGCGACGGCGAGTCGCTGCGGGTGGCGCGGCAGATCTTCGAGACCCTGGTCCGCCCCGAGGAGGGCGGCACCGCCGTATCGCCCGGTCTGGCAGAGAGCTGGACCCCCGACGAGACCGGCACGGTGTGGACGTTCAAGCTCCGCTCCGACGTCAAGTTCCACGACGGCACCGACTTCAACGCCGAGGCCGTCTGCGTCAACTTCGACCGCTGGTTCAACGCGACCGGGCTGATGCAGAGCCCGGACGTCACCGCCTACTGGCAGGACGTCATGGGCGGCTTCGCCAGCAACGAGAGTGAAGACCTGCCGGAAAGTCTGTTCAAATCATGTACGGCGGTCGACGACACCACCGTCGACCTGGCCTTCACCCGGGTCTCCAGCAAGATCCCGGCCGCGCTGATGCTGCCGTCGTTCTCGATCCACTCGCCGGCCGCGCTGGAGGAGTACAGCGCCAGCGACGTCACCGGCAGCGCTGACGACATCACCTACCCGGCCTACGCGATGGAGCACCCGACCGGCACCGGACCGTTCAGGTTCGACAGCTGGGACATCGCCAACAAGACCCTCACCCTGGTCCGTAACGAGGAGTACGCGGGGGAGAAGGCCAAGGTCAAGAGCCTGATCTTCAAGACGATCTCGGACGAGAACGCCCGCAAGCAGGAGCTGCGTACCGGCGGTATCCAGGGCTACGACCTGGTCGGCCCGGCCGATGTGCAGCCGCTGAAGGACGACGGCTTCAACGTGCTCACCCGCCCGGCGTTCAACGTCCTCTACCTGGCCATGAACCAGCAGGGCAACCCGGCGCTGGCCGACATCCGGGTCCGCCAGGCGATCGCCCACGCACTCAACCGCCAGGCCCTGGTCGACTCGAAGATGCCGCCTGGGGCGGAGGTCGCCACCCAGTTCGTCCCGTCGACGATCGAGGGCTGGAACCCCGATGTCACCACCTACGACTACGATGTAGAAAAGGCCAAGGAGCTGCTGGCCGAGGCCGGTCACTCCGACCTGACCCTGCGGTTCCACTACCCGACCGAGGTCACCCGGCCGTACATGCCGAACCCGAAGGACATCTTCGAGTTGCTCGCCGCCGACCTGCGAGCCGCCGGCATCACCGTGGAGCCCATCCCGCTGAAGTGGTCGCCGGACTACCTCAACGCCACCACCTCGGGCAACGCGCACGACCTGCATCTGCTCGGATGGACCGGTGACTACGGTGACGCGTACAACTTCATCGGTACGTTCTTCGACCGCCCCAAGGACGAGTGGGGCTACGACAACCCGGCGCTGTTCGAGAAGTTCACCGCCGCCGACACCACCGCCGACGCCGAGGCCCGGTACGAGCTCTACCAGGAGCTCAACGCCGACATCATGGAGTTCCTGCCGGGCGTGCCGGTCTCGCACTCGCCACCGGCGATCGTCTTCGCCGAGGACGTGATCGGTGTCCAGGCGAGCCCGCTCACCGACGAGCGGTTCGCCACCGCCGAATTCAAGTCCTGAGCTAGCGAACGGAACGCGGGCGGACGCCCCGCCGCCACCCTGGCCACCAGCCAGGGTGGCGGCGGCGTCCGCTCACGTGACCCTCCACACCCCCTTGCCGAGGCACCGTGTTCCGCTTCATCATCAGACGCCTGCTCCAGCTCGTTCCCGCCCTGTTCGGGCTCTCCCTGCTGTTGTTCATCTGGCTGCACCGCCTGCCCGGCGGTCCGGAAACCGCGATTCTCGGCGAGCGGGGCACCCCCGAGATGCGGGCGGCGATCCGCCGCAATCTCGGCCTGGACGAGCCGATCCTGTTCCAGTACGGCCGCTTCATGAAGCGGCTGCTCCAACTCGACTTGGGCACCTCGATCTCCACCAAGCGCGAGGTCACCACCGAGTTCCTGCAGCGCTTCCCGGGAACCGTGGAACTGACCGTGGCCGCGATGCTGATCGCCATCGGAATCGGCATCCCACTCGGTTACCTGGCCGCCCGCCGGCGTGGCACCCTGATCGACCACGGCTCAGTGGTCGGCTCGCTGATCGGGATCTGCATTCCGGTCTTCTTCCTGGCGTACGTGCTGAAGGCGATCTTCGCCGAGACGTTCGGCTGGTTCCCGTCCAGCGGGCGGCAGGACCCGCGGATCGACGCTACCCGGGTCACCAACTTCTTCGTCCTCGACGGGCTACTGACCAGGGAATGGGACGCATCTCTGGACGCGTTGTGGCACCTGGTGCTGCCCGGCCTGGCACTGGCCAGCATCCCGCTGGCGATCATCGTCCGGATCACCCGGGCCAGCGTGCTGGAGGTCCTCGGCGAGGACTTCGTCCGTACCGCCCAGGCAAAGGGTCTGACCGAGCAGGTGATCCGCCGCCGGCACGTGCTGCGCAACGCGATGTTGCCGGTGGCGACCAGCATCGGCCTGCTCACCGGTGGTCTGCTCTCAGGAGCCGTACTGACCGAGACGGTGTTCGCCTTCGGCGGGATCGGCGCGTTCGTTGCCGACGCGATCAGCCAACGGGACTATCCCGTCCTGCAGGGCTTCATCCTGATCATCGCGTTGGTCTATGTGATGGTGAACCTGGTGGTGGACATCTCGTACACATTCATCGACCCAAGGGTCCGGGTCCGGTGAGCGCGAGGAGTGAGCGAGCGTCAGCGAGCGAGCCCCGCAGTCGCGAGCGGATGGTGGGCCGGGTGAGCGCGAGGAGTGAGCGAGCGTCAGCGAGCGGGTGGGAGGCCCGGCGATGAGCAACGTGTTGAGCCCGGGACGTAAGAAGGAAAAGCTCGATCGGCTCGCCGAGTTGTCGGCCGCGCACGACGACGAGCGCGGCGTCAGTCTGTGGCAGGAGGCGTTCCGCCGGCTGCGGCGTAACCCGGCGGCGATCGTGGGCGCCATCATCCTCGGCATCTTCGTGCTGGTCGCGTTGGTCGGCCCGTTCCTGGTGCCATACGATCCGGTGGCGCAGTTGTGGAAGGACGAGATCCGCGAGTCGCAGGCCTACTATCCCGGTCCGCGGGCGGGGAACTGGTTCGGCGTGGACCATCTCGGCCGTGACGAGTTCAGCCGGATGGTGGTCGGCGCTCGGCAGACGCTCGTGGTGGGCGTGGTGGCGACGCTGATCGGGCTGACCGTGGGCGCGCTCATCGGTGGCATCGCCGGTGCGGCGGCCGGGCTCGGCGGGAAGTGGGGCCGCTGGGTGGACACGGTGCTGATGCGGATCGTGGACATGTTGCTGGCCCTGCCCAGCCTGCTGCTGGCGATCAGCATCGCGGCGCTGCTCGGTGCCAGTCTGACCACCGTCATGGTGGCGGTCGGGGTGGTGTCGGTGCCGATCTTCGCCCGGCTGCTGCGTGGGTCGATGCTCGCCCAGTCCGGCAGCGACTACGTGGTGGCGGCCACTTCGCTGGGGGTACGTCGATCCAAGGTGGCGATCACCCACATCCTGCCCAACTCGCTCGCCCCGGTGATCGTGCAGTCGACCCTCACCCTGGCGACGGCGATCATCGAGGTGGCGGCGCTGTCCTTCCTCGGTCTAGGCAATCCGGACGCGTCGATCCCGGAGTGGGGAGTGATGCTGGCCGACGCTCAGCGCTATCTGGACGCGGCACCCCGGCTGGCGATCCTGCCCGCGCTGGGCATCATCATCACCGCGCTGGGCTTCACCCTGCTGGGTGAGGCCATGCGGGAAGCCCTCGATCCGAAACTGCGGAAGTGACCCATGGCGCTGCTCGACGTTGATGATTTGGCGGTCGCCTTCGCCCGGCGTGGCCAGCGCACGGTGCATGCGGTCGACGGGGTGTCCTTCTCGGTGGACGCCGGTGAGGTGACCGGTCTGGTGGGCGAGTCCGGTTGCGGCAAAAGCGTCACCTCGCTGGCGATCATGGGTCTGTTGCCCGCCGGCAAGGGCGTCGAGGTGCGGGGTAAGGCCGCCTTCGACGGTACGGACCTGCTGCGGCTCGGCCAGCGGGCGATGCGTGACGTCCGGGGCCGCGACGTAGCGATGATCTTTCAAGACCCGCTCTCCTCGTTGAATCCGGTGGTGCCGATCGGGGTGCAGGTCACCGAGGTACTGGTCCGCCACCGGGGGATGCGCGGCGAGGCGGCCCGTGCCGAGGCCGCACACCTGCTCGACCGGGTCGGTATCCCGGATCCGACCCGCCGGCTGAAGGAGTATCCGCATCAGCTCTCCGGTGGCATGCGCCAGCGGGCGTTGATCGCGATGGCGGTCGCCTGCCGGCCCCGGCTGCTGATCGCCGACGAACCGACCACCGCGCTGGACGTGACGATCCAGGCACAGATCCTGGAACTACTCAAGGATCTGGTGCACGAGTCGGGTACCGCCCTGATCATGATCACTCACGATCTGGGAGTGGTGGCCGGCATGTGCGACACGATAAACGTGCTGTACGCCGGGCGGGTGGTCGAAACCGCCCGCCGCCGGCCACTGTTCGCCACTCCACGGCATCCGTACACGGTGGGTCTGCTGGGCTCCATCCCACGGTTGGACTCCGGCCACGGCCGGCGGCTGCAACCGATTCCCGGCTCGGTACGCGACCTGTTGCCGTGGCCGGACGGTTGTGCGTTCGCGCCGCGTTGCGCCCGCCGAGTCGACGCCTGCCTCGGTGGTCCGCCTCATCTACGGCGAGAGCCGACCGGACATGCGTTCCGATGTGTCGATCCGGTGCCGGTGACGCCGGTCCAGGCTGCTGCGGGCAGCGCCGTGCACGACAGCGGGGAGGCCGGCGGTGAGTGAGACCCTGGTCGAGGTCCGGGACCTCAAGGTGCACTTCCCGATCACCCGGGGGGTGGTGTTCGACCGGGTGATCGGCCACGTCAAGGCGGTCGACGGAGTGGACCTGAGGATCGCGCGGGGCGCGACGTACGGTCTGGTCGGTGAGTCCGGCTGCGGCAAGTCGACACTCGGCCGGGCGATCCTGCAGTTGACTCCGCCGACCTCGGGTGAGGTCGTCTTCGACGGGGTCGCCCTCAACCAGTTGCCGTCAGGCAAGTTGCGCAGCATGCGGCAGCGGTTCCAGATGATTTTCCAGGATCCGATGTCCAGCCTGGATCCGCGGCAGAACGTCGAGTCGATCCTCGTCGAAGGACTACAGGCGCACGGGATCGGCACCGGCCGGGACGAGCGACGAAAGATCATCGCCGACGCGCTCGACGCGGTAGGCCTGCCCCGATGGGCGCTGTCGCGCTACCCGCACGAGTTTTCCGGTGGCCAGCGTCAGCGCATCGGAATCGCCCGGGCGCTGGTTTTCAGCCCGGAGCTGATCGTGGCCGACGAGCCGGTCTCCGCCCTGGACGTGTCCATCCAGGCACAGGTGATCAACCTGCTTGACGAACTGCAAACCGAGCGGGGCCTCACCTACCTGGTGATCGCGCACGACCTGGCGGTGGTCCGGCACATCTCCGACACGATCGGGGTGATGTATCTCGGCGCGTTGGTCGAGGAAGCGGCAAGTGACCGCCTCTACCGCGAGCCACTGCATCCGTACACCCGGGCTCTGCTGTCCGCGGTGCCGGTGCCGGATCCCGACGTCGAAGACCGCCGAGAGCGAATCCTGCTGGCCGGGGATCTGCCGTCCCCGGCGAACCCGCCGACCGGCTGCCGGTTCCACACCCGCTGCCCGTGGGCGCAGCCGACCCGCTGCGCCGACGAACGGCCGGCGCTGCGGGAGGTGGACGGTTCCCGGGTGGCCTGCCACTGGGCGGAGCAGATCGCGTCCGGGGCACTGCGCCCGCACGAGGTGACGCCGGAGGTGGTGCATCCGGCGCGGGGCGGGATCGGCCCGGGGGCGGTTTCGGCACCGAGCGAGCCGGAAACCTACGTTTAACGTTTGCGGGCGACCACACCGTACTGCGGAACCTGCGCCGGTGGCTCGCCGGTTGGCCCGGCCTCGGCGCGCCACCGCGAGCACGACACCAGGCCCGGGTCGACCAACTCCAGCCGAGCACAGAAGCGGGCGATCTCGGCACCCGTACGGGCCCGGATCGGCGGGGTGGCGTGCTCGTTCCAGAACGCCATCGCCTCGACGTTGGCTTCGCCGCCGAGTTCCAGCGTGGGGTGGGTGAGCACCAGATAGCTGTCGGCCGGTACGGCGTCCAGCAGTCGGTCAACGATCGCTTGGGCCTGCGTGGTGTCCTCGATGAAGTTCAGGATCCCGAGCAGCATGATCGCGGTGGGCTGTGCGAGGTCCAACGTCCGGGCGGCCCGGGCCAAAATCGCGTCCGGGTCACGGGCATCCGCCTCGATGTAGTCGGTGGCGCCCTCGGCTCTGCTGGTGAGCAGGGCCCGGGCGTGTACCAGGACGAGCGGATCGTTGTCCACGTAGACCACCCGCGATCGCGGTGCGACGACCTGCGCCACCTCGTGGGTGTTGTCGGCCGTGGGCAGGCCGGTACCGATGTCGAGGAACTGACGGATCCCGCATTCCTCGGCCAGGTACCGTACTGCCCGGTGCAGGAACCGGCGGTCCGCCCGCGCCACCTCGCCGATGTGTGGAAACATCGCTCGGATGCGTTCTCCGACCTCGCGGTCGACCGCGAAGTTGTCTTTGCCACCCAGCCAGTAGTCCCAGACCCGCGCGTTGTGGGCGACGGCGGTGTTGAGCCGGGCAGGGCTCGGGCTCGGTTGATCCCCGACGTCCCCATTCTGCGACACAGTGGACTCCTTACCGACGTGGTTGTCGTGCCCGGCAGCCTAGCGACAACCTGGCACGGGTACACATCGGCAACGCTCAGTCCGTGCGCCGGACCGCCGGACCGCCGGACCGCCGGTCAGCCGTCCGGGCGGTGCAGCAGACCGACGGCGACAGCGTGTACGGCGTCCAGGTCGGCCGGGTCGGCGAGGCGTGCCCGACCGCCGGTGACCACGTACCACTCGTCGGCCTCCTGGTACTGCACACGCAGGGTGACCTCGCCGGCGGTGAGTTCGGTGCGTAGGGTCAGCGGCCCGGTCACCACCCCGACCTCGTCGGTCATCACCCCGCCCGGCCCGGGGACGATGTCCTGGACCAGGCTGCGCTGTGCCGTGTCGTCCACTCGCTGCCTCCCGTCTCGGCAGGTCTCGCCTGGTTGTGTCGGCGGCATGGGCGGGCGTGGCGTCACGGGCAGGTGGCCAGCATGTCGCCCAGCGCCGACCTCTCCTCGGTGGTCACCGTCAGCTCCCAGTAGTGTTTCACCGTGATCCAGTCCTGCGCGTACGTGCACCAGTAGTCCCGGTTCGGAGGCTGCCACTGGGCCGGGTCCTGGTCCCCTTTTGCCCGGTTGGAGGAGGCTGAAACCGCGAACAGCTGCGGGCGGTCCAGATCGTTGGCGAACTCCCTGCGCCGGTCGTCATCCCAGCCGTCGGCACCGGAACGCCAGGCGTTGGCCAGCGGCACCATGTGGTCGATGTCGAGCTCGCGCGGATCGGTGAAGGCCCGCCCGTCGTACGCGCTGAGCCACTGCCCGCCGACGACGTTGCAGCCGTCCACTTCGATCCCGGTGCCGTCGCGCTCCAGAACGGTGTCTCGTACGTCACAGTTGTCGCCGGTGCGGCTCCAGTGCGGAAAGCGGTCCCGGCTGTACCCGCTCATGCTGCCGGGTTCGGCCACCGCCAGCTGGTCGAGCAGCGCGGCGGCATCGCCCGCTGATCCGCCGCCCGGCGTACCGGAGGGCGGATCAGCGGTCGGCGAGGTGATTTCGATGTCGACGGCCTCGCAACCGGCGACAGCGGCCAGGGCCAGCACGGCTGCGGCGGCTGCGGCGGCGCGGCGCCAGCGGTCGCGGACGGTGCGGTGCTGGTGGTCGCGCTGAATGTTCTGCACCCGTCCAGCTTGCTGGTCCGCGCCGCACCGCGCCAGTCGACAGGCCCGGTCAGCGCCCGGTCAGCTGGCGGTGGTCGGGCCGGTCCGCCGGCCGCGGTTGACCGCGCTGGTCACCGCCTTGACCGAAGCGGTGACGATGTTGGAGTCCAGGCCGACCCCCCACACCGTACGGTCACCGACTTCGCACTCGACGTACGCCGCCGCCTGAGCGTCGCCACCGGCGGACAGCGCGTGCTCGTGGTAGTCGAGCACCCGCACGCCGACGTTGACCGTCTGTAGCGCGTTGACGTACGCGTCGATCGGCCCGTTGCCCACCGAGTTCAGCGTGTGCCGGGTCCCCCCGACCTCGACGGTCGCGGTCGCCTCCACCTTGCCGTCGACGGTCGCGGTGGAGTATGACCGCAGCACCACCGCTGGATCGGTCTGCCTGCCGGCGAGGTACTCGGCAGCGAAGATCTCCCACATCCGGCGTGGCTCGATCTCGCCGCCCTCGTTGTCGGTGAACGCCTGCACCACGCCGGAGAACTCGATCTGCAGTCGGCGGGGCAGCTCCAGGTTGTGTTCCTGGCGCATCACGTACGCCACGCCGCCTTTGCCGGACTGGGAGTTGACCCGGATCACGGCCTCGTAGGTGCGGCCTACGTCGCGCGGGTCGATCGGCAGGTAGGGCACCCCCCACTTATGGTCGTCGACGGCGACCCCGGCGGCGGTGGCGTCGGCAGCCAGCGCGTCGAAGCCCTTGTTGATGGCGTCCTGGTGGGAGCCGGAGAACGCCGTGTAGACGAGGTCCCCGGCGTACGGGTGCCGTTCGTGCACCGGCAGCTGGTTGCAGTACTCCACGGTCCGCTTGATCTCGTCGATCCCGGTGAAATCGATCTGTGGATCGACGCCCTGGCTGAACAGGTTCAGTCCCAGCGTGACCAGGTCCACGTTGCCGGTGCGTTCGCCGTTGCCGAACAGGCATCCCTCGACCCGGTCCGCGCCGGCCAGCATGCCCAGTTCGGCGGCGGCGACCGCGGTGCCGCGATCGTTGTGCGGGTGCAGCGACAGCACCACGCTCTGCCGGCGGGGCAGCCGGCGGTGCATCCACTCGATGGAGTCGGCGTACACGTTCGGGGTGGCCATCTCCACCGTGGCCGGCAGGTTGATGATCAGCGGCCGGTCCGGAGTAGGCGAGATCACGTCGATGACCGCACCGCATACCTCCAGGGCGTATTCCAGCTCGGTGCCGGTGTACGACTCGGGCGAATACTCGTAGAAGATGTCCGTGTCCGGGGTGTGGATCTCGGCGTACTTCTGGCACAGCCGCGCACCGGTGGTGGCGATGTCGGTGATTCCGGCCTTGTCCAGGCCGAAGACGACCCGTCGCTGCAGTACCGAGGTGGAGTTGTAGAAGTGGACGATCGCCCGTCGGGCACCGCGCAGCGACTCGAAGGTCCGGTCGATCAGATGCTCCCGGCACTGGGTCAGCACCTGGATGGTGACGTCGTCGGGGATCAGGTCCTGCTCGACCAGTTGCCGGACGAATTCGTAGTCGGCCTGGCTGGCCGCCGGGAAACCGACCTCGATCTCCTTGTAGCCCATCTGCACCAGCAGCTGGAACATGCGGCGTTTGCGTTCCGGGGACATCGGATCGATCAGTGCCTGGTTGCCGTCGCGCAGATCGACCGCACACCAACGCGGGGCCTGCTCGATCCGTCGACCCGGCCACTGCCGGTCCGGCAGGTCAACGGTGAACTGCTGATGGTAGGGCTGGTACCGCCGGTACGGCATGTGGCTCGGCCGCTGACGGGCGATCGGATCTGGGCCGGCTGGTTGTGACATAGTGCGCACTCCGCAAAATTTAGGACGGATCAGAACCTGCGTCGCAGGCGCGGTTCCGTAAGGATGGCGGCCTGGCTGGCCTCGATGGTGCTGACGCTGAACGGTGCTGGCACTCAAGTGGTGCCGACCTGGGCAGCGCGGCTAGCTGGCTCGCGCTGTGGCCACGGCAGATGTCAAGGCGGCGCGGATCAACTCCGCGACGAGGTGCCGGCCTGAGGGGCCTCGTCGCGGCAGCGAAGGAGCAGCGCATGCCACATGACAGAGCCACGATAGTGGTCGTGATGGCGGGATTCAACCCAGTACGAGATCGGCGACCGGCTGGCGGCGGCGTAGCCGTATCTCGGCCGCGCGTAGGTCGAGCGGCAGCAACTCGGGCTCGCCGGCATGTCCGACCGCCGCCACGACCCGCGGGGTGACGCCGCCGGGCAGGTCCAGGTCGGCCCGCAGCCCGGGTTCGTCGATGTCGGTGACCTGCCGCACGTGCAGGCCGAGTGCGGTGGCCTGCACGGTGAGCTGCGCCACCGCCTGACCGAGGTCGTAGTCGGCGTACGGCAGCGCTTCGCCGAACCGTCCCTGACTTAGCCGGGCGGCGACGATCAACAGCGCCGGCCGGCCGGCCCAGCGCTGGTCGGCGGCGGTGAGGTTGGTCAGGATCCGCTTGTGGGTCTCGTCGTCGCGCCGGCCGATGACGAACCGCCAGGGCTGCGAGTCCGCCGCCGACGGGGCCCACCGCGCCGCGTCGAGCAACGAGTCGAGTTCGTGTTCGTCGACGTGTCGGGTGTTCGAGAAGGCCCGGGGGCTCCACCGGTCCGCAAGCAGGTAGTGCAAGTCGGCCATAGGTGAAGTGTGCCGTACCGGACATCAGACGCGACCGGTGGGATCACCCGATGTATCGGACAGGGCGCATACCGTGAAGATCGTTCACTCGCTGGTCGGTGCGGCCGGAGGGCCGCCGGTCCGCATCGCGGCTCCGGCCGTCACCGGTCCCGGCAGTGTGATCGACTGCGGCGCCGCCCCGGGCGTGCCGGCCAGGACCAGCCCGCCGACCGCGAGCCGAGCGGCGGTCAGCGTGCCGTCGGCCCGGTAGCAGTAGATGCCGACGTCCAGTGGCGGCTGCAGCGAGGCGGTGGTCGACTCGACCGAGAAGCAGGTGCCGTCCGCGCCGGCCAGCGGGTCGGCGACCGACACCGCCAGCGGCGCCCGCCGGTCGGTCAGCACGGACAGCCAGTCGGTGAACAGATGCTGTAGCCGCGGGTCGACCGCCGGGTCGACGTCGACGTCGGGGTCGCCCAGCCGTACGCACGACGGCGCCGCCGGTTGCTGTGCCGACGCGAGCCGGCACTGGAAGAGGCCGTCGGCGTTGCCGGCCATGGCGATGTCGACGGCGCCGGCGAGCGCGCCACCGGGGATGTCCACCCGCCAACTGCCGTCGGTCGCGGTGACAACCGTCACGGTGCGGTCCACCCGGTCCGTCGTACTCAGCGTGTAGAGCGTGGTGGCGTGCAGGTCGCTCGCGGTGGCGGCGGCCGCCGCCAGCTGCATCCGCGCGTCGACCGGCACGGTGCCGACCGCTGCCGTGGGCGTCGCCGCACCCGGGTCGGTACCGCTGGCCTGCGATGTCGGCGTGGGCGTCGACCCGTCCGTCACCGGATCGGGTGACCCGCAACCCGCCACGGACAGGGTGATGAACGCCACGCAGAGCAGTACGGCAGGTGACGTCCGGAACGGCGCAACGGGTCGGCAACGCATCGGGCCATTCTCCGTACCCGTAACGGTTTTGCGGCCCCGCCGGGCACGGACACGCCGATTTCCGCCACCGCCCACGGTGTCGACTGCGGACTTACGTCATCGAGCGCGGGCCGCACTGCCCGACCCGCCGTCGGGGCGACCGGGATCAACGGCTACCCGCAGTAACCAGATAGGCCGGATCGTGGGAACGGCTGTCTACCGCGTCCGCCCACGCCGGTACCCTGATGGGGCTCATCGCGCCGCGATGGGGCTCATCGCGCCGCCGGCGTGCACCGGCGGCGTCGGCATGCCGGCCTACCCTGTCCGGCCGGCATCGCGCCGACACGTGACAGAGCACGTGGTAGGAGCGGAGCCGGGTACGGGTGAAAGGAGTGGACCGCCGTGGCACTGGTGGTGCAGAAGTACGGCGGATCCTCGGTCGCCGACGCCGAACGCATCAAGCGTGTCGCCGAGCGGATCGTCGCGGCCCGCAAGTCCGGTGACGACGTCGTCGCGGTCGTCTCCGCCATGGGCGACACCACCGACGAGCTGCTCGATCTCGCCGGCCAGATCAGCCCGCTGCCGCCAGGCCGCGAGCTGGACATGCTGCTCACCTCCGGCGAACGAATCTCCATGGCGCTGCTCGCGATGGCCATCCACAACCTGGGTTACGAGGCCCGGTCCTACACCGGTTCACAGGCCGGGGTGCTGACCACCTCCGCGCACGGCAAGGCCCGCATCATCGACGTGACACCGGGCCGACTGCAGATCGCTCTGGACGAGGGGGCGATCGCGATCGTGGCCGGTTTCCAGGGCGTGTCGCAGGACACGAAGGACATCACCACGCTCGGCCGGGGCGGCTCGGACACCACCGCGGTGGCGCTCGCCGCCGCGCTGCGGGCCGACGTGTGCGAGATCTACACCGACGTGGACGGGGTGTTCACCGCGGACCCGCGGATCGTGCCCAACGCCCGGCACATCAGGCAGATCACCTACGAGGAGATGCTGGAGCTGGCCGCCTGCGGGGCGAAGGTGCTGCATCTGCGCAGTGTCGAGTACGCCCGCCGGGCCGACCTGCCGATCCACGTCCGCTCGTCGTACTCGACCAACACCGGCACCCTGGTCACCGGATCGATGGAGGATCTTTCCGTGGAGCAAGCACTCATCACCGGAGTCGCCCACGACCGGAGCGAGGCGAAGATCACCATTGTCGGTGTGCCCGACGAGCCGGGAGCGGCGGCCCGGATCTTCGAAACGGTGGCCAACGCCGAGACGAACATCGACATGATCGTGCAGAACGTCTCGACCGAGGGCACCGGCCGCACCGACATCTCGTTCACCTTGCCGAAGGCGGACGGCCCGACCGCGATGGCCGCGCTCGGCAAGGTGCAGGAGCGAATCGCCTTTCGCAGCCTGCTCTACGACGACCACGTCGGCAAGGTTTCGCTGATCGGCGCCGGCATGCGCTCGCACCCAGGGGTCGCGGCCAGCTTCTTCGCCGCCCTGGCCGAGGCTGGCGTCAACATCGAGATGATCTCCACGTCGGAGATCCGGGTCTCGGTCGTGTGCCGGGACGCCGATCTGGACGTGGCGGTACGCGCGGTGCACGCGGCCTTCGACCTCGGCGGCACCGAGGAGGCGGTGGTCTACGCGGGCACCGGGCGGTGACGCCCCGTGCCTGACCCCAAGGCACGCCCGCTGCCCACCCTCGCGGTGTTCGGCGCGACCGGAGTGGTCGGCACCGTCATGTGTGAGCTGCTCACCTCCCGGGCCAACGTCTGGGGGGAGATCAAGCTGCTGGCCTCGCCCCGCTCGGCCGGCAAGCTGGCCCGTTGCCGGGGTGAGGACCTGACCGTCCAGGCCGTCGGACCGGACGCTTTCGACGGCGTCGACGTCGCCATGTTCGACGTACCTGACGAGGTGTCGCGGCAGTGGGCGCCGGTCGCGGTCGCCGCCGGCGCGGTCGTCGTCGACAACTCCAGCGCGTTCCGGATGGACCGGGACGTGCCGCTGGTGGTCCCTGAGATCAACGCCGGGCAGGTCCGGTACCGGCCCCGTGGCATCGTCGCCAATGCCAACTGCACCGTGCTGGCAATGATCATGGCGATCGCTCCGCTGCATCACGAGTACGGCCTGCGGGAACTGGTCCTGGCCAGCTATCAGTCGGTCTCCAGCGTCGGCCGGTTCGGAGTCGACCTGCTGCACAACCAGCTCACCCGGGTAGCCAGTGACCGCACCCTCGGCTCCCGGCCCGGCGACGTACGTCGGGCGGTCGGCGACGAGCTCGGCCCGTTCCCGGCCCCGCTGGTGCTCAACGTCGTGCCGTTCACCGGGGAACTGGCCGGGGCGGGCTGGTCGACAGAGGAGCTGAAGCTGCGTGACGAGTCGCGCAAGATCCTCGGCCTGCCGGACCTGAAGGTCTCGGCCACCTGTGTACGCGTGCCGGTGGTGACCGGGCACTCGGTAGCCGTACACGCGGTCTTCGGCAGCGAGGTGACCGCCGAGCGGGCGCGCGAGGTGCTGCGTAACGCTCCCAGCGTGATCGTGGTCGACGAACCCGGCAACGCCGAGTTCCCGATGCCGATCGACGCCGTCGGCACCGAACCCACCTGGGTCGGCCGGGTCCGCCGGGCGATGGACGACCCGCGCGCCATCGACTTCTTCGTCACCGGCGACAACCTGCGCAAAGGCGCGGCGCTCAACACCATCCAGATCGCCGAACTCATCGCCCGTGGTCCGCGGTAGCCGCCGTACCCCCCGCCGGTGACGTCGACGTGGCGACCAGCCGGAACTCGCAGCTGTAGCGGCGGCCGCGCGCATCGACCAGCCACAGCTGGTCCGGTGCCGGCAGCATCTCGGAGACAACCAGCCGGGGCTCGGCACCGTTGCCCGCGCCGCCCGCCCTGCGGGCCAACCGGGCCAACACCTCCGCCGATGCCAGGCTGGTCAGGTCCACGTGCACCGGCTTGGCCTCGCCGCTGGCCCGGACGAACACGTGCCGGGGCAGGCCGAGCCGGGTGGCCCAGCGGCGCAGCGCGAGGAAACGCCGAGCTTCGTCCGGCTCGTCGGCGAAGCCGACGACCGTCGGCTCCCGGGCCGGCACCGTCCACGACTCGCGGTTGACCACCAGCCGGTCGATGCTGACCCGTGGCTGGTGGGCGGCGGGCGCAAGCAACCGGAAGTGCGGCATCAGGCTGCCGGCGATCAGATCCGCCACCACCTCTGTCAGGTCGAACTCGGCGCCGTCGCAGCGGCGGCGGACCCGCAGGTCGTCGCCGCGCCGGACCACCACGCACCGGCCGAGCAGCACATCCCACCGCGGATCGGCGTCACAGGTGTCCACCGCCAGCACGAATCGGCGCTGGCCGGCGCTACGCAGCCGGGGCGAGAACCGGGTGGCGCTGCCACCCTGCTCACCGGTGGCGCCCACCCGGATCACCCCGTCCGGTAGGTCGGCGGCGAACGCCGTCGCCAACTCCTGCGGGGCGGGATGGCAGTCGACCCAACTCGCGTACCGCATCGTGTGATACCCAGGGTGAATTTCACCCAGCACCCAGTCGGCCCGCCCGGCGGCGACCGCGTCGACGTCCGGTGCGGCGATCATCAGGTCGGGGCTGTGATGCACCGCTGCCGGCCAGCCCGGCCCGGTGGCGGCGAAGGCGCTGGCCACGCCGGGTGCCAACTCGGCGGCGGTACGCCGGACCCGGCGCACGGCGGGCTCGGCCGCGAGCAACTTGCCCCAGCGCTGCTGCAGGACCCGGGTCAGCGGGTCGACCACCCGCTGTGGAGCGGTGATCAGCAGGTCCCGGCTGGCCAGCCAGAACTCGATGAACGGCAGTTCCGGGCCGGGTTGCTCGTCGGACTGTCGGCCGGGCCGGCCGGTCAGCTCGGTGAAAATCTCGCCCAGAGCCCGGCGGTACAGCGCCGCGCCGGCGGCGGTGAACCATCGGGCGCTGTCGAGCACGAGGGCGAGCGGCGCCCGCAGCGGCTCCAGCGCGGCGGGACCGAGGGCCACCGAGTCGGGCTGGCGGCATTCCTCGAACACCAGCGTCCGCCCGGCGTACAGCTCGCCCGGTCGGCGGGTCGCGCCGGACCCGGTCAGCTTGGTGAAAGTGTCCGCCAGCTCGGTGCCGGCCCGCCGGACCGCCTCCGCGTCGCCACGCGCCGCGGCCACCGCACCGACCGCGGCCGACAACTCGTCGATCCGGCCGAGTGCGTCGTTCCGCACCGGCACAGCATCCACCTGTCGGACCAGTGCCCGCAGGGCGGCCAGCCCGTCGAGGTCGTCGGCCGGCACCTCGAGCGTCCACTCGATCCGTCCGTCGCGGTGCAGCCGGTCGAGCGCGGCCCACAGCGGTCGCCGGTCGCCGGTCGGCTTCGCCACCGCAACCACGTCACGGGCACTGCGGCCGGGCCGCAGTGCGTCGAGTACGGCGGCTTCCGCGGCATCCAGCGGCACCGGTTCGCCCGGCGGCGGATGTAGCATGCCGCCCGCCACGTCGAACTGCGGCAACAGCCGGGGGACGAGCCAGGGCCGCAACGGTTCGGCGAGCGCCCGGCCGAGCGCGGCGACCGCCCACCCTTCCAGGTAGAGCGCACGTGCGCCGCGCGTGCCGTCGTCGGTGCGGACGATCGGTGCGGTCTGCCGCAGGTCGATCCGGCCCCAGCGCAGTGGTCCGAAGAATCCGATGGTGTCGTTCTTGGCGCAGTAGCGGTGCAGGTAACTGGTGACCAGCGCCTCGGTCCGGCGGTGCCGGCCGGTGCGTGCGACGACCCGCGGATCCCGACGCAGCAGGGTGTCGAAGCCACTGGTGAGTGCCGCCGGGTTCTGCCACGACACGGCCTCCCGTACCCGGGGATCGGCGGCGGCCCGGTGCAGCGCCACGCTCACCGCCCGCCCGGCGGTCCGCACCCGGTCGAGGTAACCGTCCTGGCCCGCCGTGTCAGGAGCCACGTTGAGCTGATCGGCGAGCACGGCGAGTTGCGGATCGGCCAGCTCGTCCAGCAGCTCGAACGGGAATCCGGCGGCTCGTAGGCAGAACCAACGCCACACGCCCCAATCGGACGTCAGTGCGACGAGGTGACCGGTGGCGGGCTGCTCATCCGGCCGCTCAGCGGGGGGCGGCTCAGCAGCTGATCGCCGTGCCTGATCCCGCATGCCAACCAGTGACTCCCGCATCCGGACTTACCGGGACGGGGCGCCCGGCGGTGATCAGCCTAGCGGTTCGGCCGGGCGCGCAATCGCCACGAATCGTGCCGCCGTCCGCTGCGGACAACACGCCGACCGGCCTGACACCCGCCGGATCCGCTGCCCAGGGAACTCACCGGCCACTGTGTCCGACGCAAGTGGGCGGTCAGATCCGCCTATCGGGGCGATATCCCTGGCCATACGCACTTCTTGAAACGAGAAACGCCCTGATCAGCATCACTGCTGGTCAGGGCGTCGTCCCTGTCGGGGTGGCCGGATTTGAACCGACGACCTCTTCGTCCCGAACGAAGCGCGCTACCAAGCTGCGCCACACCCCGAGGCATGCTGGGCAATACTAGCCCACCTGCCGCCCGGGGCAAATTCGGTATCCCCCCGTCCCGCGTGGCGCACGCCGCGCGGCGGAGCCCACTCAGCGGGAGATCAATGTGAGCAGGCTCGCCTCTGGTGGACAGGCGAACCGGACCGGTGCCGTGGGGTGGGTGCCGAGGCCGGCGGAGACGTGCAGCCACGAGTCGGTGCCTGGCCAGCGGTGCAGGCCCTTGGCCATCGAGCGGGGCAGCTCGCAGTTGGTCACCAGGGCACCGACGAACGGCACGCAGACCTGCCCGCCGTGAGTGTGCCCGGCGAGCAGCAGATCGAGCCCGTCGGCGGCCATCTCGTCGAGCACCCGGGGCTCGGGGGAGTGGGTCAGCCCGAGGCTGAGATCCGCGTCGGCGACCGGGGCACCGGCGACCGTCGCGTAGTCGTCGCGTTCGATGTGCGGATCGTCCACGCCGGCCGCGTCGATCAGCCGGCCACCGGCCTTGAACGTGGCGCGCCGGTTGTTCAGATCGTGCCAGCCCGCTCCGACCAGCACCTCCCGCAGCTCCTCGAACGGCAGGTCGGTGCCGGGCTGGTACTCCCGTTCCGGCAGCAGGTAGCTGAACGGGTTCTTCCAGATCGGGCCGGTGTAGTCGTTGGAACCGAACACGAACGCGCCGGGCAGGTCGAGCAGCGGCTGCAGGGCACGCAAGGCGCCTGGTACGGCCTCCGGGTGGGCCAGGTTGTCCCCGGTGACCACGACCAGATCCGGGTCCAGTCCGGCCAGCGCCGCCACCCAGCCCTGCTTGCGCCGCTGCTCCGGCATCATGTGCAGGTCGGACAGGTGCAGGATGCGCAGCGGCTCCGAGTCCGGCGCGAGCACCGGTACGTCGAACCGGCGCAGGGTGAACATGTTGCGCTCGATGAGCGAGGCGTACGCCAAGGTGGCCGCGCCGAGTGCGGCGGTGCCGGCGGCGAGCCGGAATACGGTGCGCTTTCGCATGCCGCCCAGGGTAGTTTGACGATCCATGAGTTCCGTGAAGGACCGCCTGACCGCTGACATGCGGGCCGCGTTGAAGGCCCGTGACGAGCTGACCACCTCCACCCTGCGGATGGCGCTGGCTGCGATCGGCAACGCCGAGGTCGCCGGCAAGGCCAAACGCGCGCTGTCCGACGATGAGGTGCTGGCCGTGTTGACCAAGGAGGCGAAGAAGCGCCGCGAGGCGGCGACGGCGTTCGCCGAGGCCGGTCGGGTGGACCAGGCGGCGAAAGAGCGCGCCGAGGGCGAGGTGCTGGACCGTTACCTGCCGCGTCAGCTCGACGACGCCGCGCTGACCAAGATCGTATCTCGGACGCTGATCGAGGGCGGGTTCACCGGCAAGGGCCAGATGGGTCCGGCGATGAAGGCGGTCCAGGCTGCGGTGGCCGGGCAGGCCGAGGGCGGGCGGGTCGCCGCCGAGGTACGGCGCCAGCTCGGCATCTGATCCCACACCCGTGACATGACATCGCCCGCAGGTCTCCGGCTCCGCGCCGGGACCGCCTCATCGTGGATCTCTCGGGTCAGTCGCCGTCGTCGCCGTCGCCGCCTGGGTTGCCACCGTTGCCTGGGCGACCCGGGGTCCCCCCGTCGCCGGGGCCCCCGTCGCCGGGCGACTCGTCCGGGCTTGGCTGGGCACCCTGACCATTGCTGACCTTGATGATCACCACGCCGCCCTTGATGGTCCGCCCGCTGGGCGTGGTGCCGGCGGCGGTGCCGGCCGGGCAGGCCGAGGTGATCGGGCCGGAGCGGTCGACCTCGACCTGGAAGCCGGCACCGCTGAGCCGGGACCGGGCGTTGTCGATCGACTGGCACTCCACCCCAGGGATCGAGCGTTGCTCGCCGCGGACCAGCTTGCCGCTGGGCGGGGTGAACTGCTTTTTCTCCTTGCCCTTCATCCCGTCCCGCAGCGTTTCGTAGACCGCCGGGTTGACAATGTAGTGCTTCATCGCGACGTTGGTGTCGGCCCAGTCGGGGTCGGCCAGGATACCGGCGACGGCGAGCTGCTTGGTGGTGACCGCCAGCGAGGCGGTCTTCTCGCCGTCGGTGGTGCCGGTCTTGCCGGCCACCGGGTGACCGACCACCGACCGCACGATGCCGGCGGTGCGACCGGTGCACCGCGAGGTCGACGAGTTGTCGCCGACCGGGCAGCGGGCGGCGTCGATCGCTGCCCGGGCCACCTCGACCGAGACCGCCTGCTTGCACTGCGGGCTGGCGATGTCCAGGCTGTTGCCGTCGGCGTCGCGGATCTCCTGTACCGGCAGCGGTGTGCAGTACTTGCCGTCCGCGGCGAGGGTGGCGTACGCGTTGGCCAGCTCCAGCGGGGTGGTGGCCGAGACGCCGAGGGTGAAGGCGCCCCACTGGTTGGCGCCCTCCGGATCGGCGGCGAAGCGGGCGTCGTTGGCGGCGCGGAAGGTGATGCCGAGCCGCTGCGCCACGTCGATCGCGTTGGCCGCGCCAACCTGCTCCTGCAGCGGCACGAAGTACGTGTTGACCGAGCCGCCGAACGCGCTCCACATGTTGTGCACGCCGTTCATGCTGGGGCTGGCGTTGCGTGGGCAGTACTTGTTGGTGCCCGGACAGGCTGCCGGGCTGCCCTGCTCGACGATGTACTTCGACTGGTACGGGCTCTTCGCGTTGATGGTGTACTCCAGCGGGTAGCCCTTTTCCAGCGCTGCCACCATCGTGAACATCTTGAACGTCGAGCCGGCCTGGTACCCGGTGATGTCACCGCCGCCGCTGAGCAGCGGGTTGGTGGTGTTCGGATAGGTGCCCCGGATGCCCTTCTTGGCCTTGGCCGGATCGGTGGAGACCTTGTTCTGCGGGTTGTCCGGATCGTCGAGCTTGAAGTTGCGGTTGACCGCCATGCCGCGTACGTACCCGGTGCCCGGCTCGATCGCCGCGACCATCAGCGCGTTCTTGCTGCCGGTCTTGAGCGCCCGCTCGACGGCCTTCTTGGCCCCCTCCTGGGTCTGCACGTCGAGGCTGGTGACGATGTGGTAACCGCCGCTCTTCAGCCGCCGCTCCCGGTCGTAGGTGGTGGCGCCGAAGGTCTCCTGTTCCATCCACCAGCGGTAGAAGAAGTCGCAGAAGAAGCCCCAGTGGTTCTTGTTGGCCGCGACGCAGCCGTTCGGTGCCCGCTTGCCCTTGACGACGAGTTCGACCGCCTTGGCCTCGTCCGCCTCCTGCTGGGTGATCGCGCCGGTCTTGACCATGTTGTCGATCACGTAGTTGCGCCGGTCCACCGCCATCGGGTAGCCGCCCGGTGTGGTCGGGTCGAACGCGGTGGGTGCCTTGACCAGGCCGGCGAGCATGGCGGCCTCGTCGATGGTCAGGTCGGCCGGCTGCTTGCCGAAGTAGACCTGGCTGGCGGCGAAGACGCCGTACGCCCCGTTGCCGAACGGCGCGATGTTGAGGTAGCGCTCCAGGATCTCGTCCTTGGACATCTCCTTGGTGAGCTGCATCGCGTACTTCATCTCGCGCAGCTTGCGGGCGCTGGTGTCCTCGGTCGCGGCGATGACGTCCTCGGGGTGGTTCGCCGAGTAGGCGATGGCCAGCCGGACGTACTGCATGGTCAGCGTCGAGGCGCCCTGCTGGGTCTGGCCGGCGTTCTGGTTGGCGACGAACGCCCGGGCGACGCCTTTGACGTCGACGCCGTTGTGCGAGTAGAAGTTGTGGTCCTCGGCGGCGACGATCGCCGCCTGCATGATCGGCGAGACGTCCGCCAGGGGCACGTCCCGGCGGTTCTCGTCGTACATCGCGGCGAGCATCGTCTTGCCGTCGGAGGCGTAGAGGTAGCTGATCTGGGGCGCCCGCTTGACGGTCAGCTCGGTCGGCAGCTTGTCGAAGGTTTCCGCTCCGGCCTTGGCCGCCAGACCAGACATCGCCACCGCCGGGAAAGCCGCTGCGGCGACCACGACGCCGGCCAGCAATCCGCAGATCAGCAGCGATGCGGCGTTGGTCAGGAGGTTGTGGTCTCGCTTGCGCATCCAGCTCACCCCGCCAGGGTACGCGAGGGACTTGTGAGGTCGCTGGTCGCGTACTCGTGCATTTCCTACCGTCGTCGGCCTCGTTGTGCTAAACGCAGACACCCGTCCCGCGGTTGTGGTCTCCAGCGTCCGCTTTCCTCCGGGGAGGGCAGACGGCGGTGGTGTTTCACCGTTTCCGCCTCGGGTATCCCTGCCCGGCGGTGCGCCCGACAAGAGAGTTGTGTCCGGATAAACGGATTTCGTCAATAACGTTGCGTAATCATCCGACTGCAGATGATGATGGTCGGCGAGGATCGTATGGCGTTGCGCCACAGGGGGAAAGTGGCGCGGTCGCCCAGGCTTGCCGACTGACTCCACCGGTCGGAAGCGGATTTGCTAGGGGGACGTGGAACGATGGGCATGATCGCTGATTGGCCCAGTCTGGCGGCATGCCAGACCGGAGACCCGGATGCACTCTTCGTGCAGGGTGCCGAGCAGAACGTGGCCAAGCGCATCTGCCGGGGCTGCCCGGTGCGGTACGAGTGCCTGGCCGACGCGCTCGACAACCGTATCGAGTTCGGGGTCTGGGGTGGGATGACCGAACGCGAACGACGGGCCCTGCTCCGCCGGCACCCGCAGGTGCCGAGCTGGCGGAAGATGTTCGAAGCGGCGATGCGCGAGCGCGAAAAGGTTCTCGTCACCTCGAAATGACCCGCGGTCGTCGGCTGCGGCCGGGACCATCCGGGTGCCGGCCCGCGACGACCGGTCAGTCCACCTGACTCATCGCCTGTCCGATGGTCCGCAGCCCGTCGACGTCGTGCACGTCGGCGGGCTGCGCACGGACTGCGGCAACCGGCACCTGCGGGAACGCCTCGGTGAACAGCTGGGCCACCTGGCGCTCCCGGGCGGCCTGCTGGGCCACCGCCGCATGCACCCGCAACGCCTCGGCCGTCGCGCCGTGCCCGCCGTCGGCATCGAGCCGACCGGCGGCGGCCAGGGCGTGCTCCGCGGACAGCTGCGGGGCCACCGGCCGGTGCACCCGGTTCAGCACCAGGCCGGCCAGCGGCATCCGCTCCTCGCCGAGCCGGCCGGCGAAGTAGGCGGCCTCCCGCACCGCGTCCGGCTCCGGCGCCGCGACGAGCAGGAATGCCGTCTCGTCGGCCTGCAGGATCCGGTACGTCTGTTCGGCACGCTGGCGGAACCCGCCGAAGGTCGAGTCGAGCGCGGCCACGAACCCGGACAGGTCACTGAGCAACTGGGCGCCCAGGACCTTCTGCACCGCCCGGGAGAACATCCCGAACGAGGCCGTGACCAGGCTGAACATGCTCCGCCCGCCCGCCCTGGCCGGCGCCAGCAACAGCCGGAGCATCCGGCCGTCCAGGAAGCGGGACAGCCGGGCCGGCGCGTCCAGGAAATCCAGCGCCGACCGTGACGGCGGAGTGTCCACCACGATCAGGTCCCACTCGCCACCGGCGTGCAGCTGGCCGAGCTTCTCCATCGCCATGTACTCCTGCGTCCCGGCGAAGGTCGAGCTCATTGCCTGGTAGAACGGGTTGGCGAAGATGTCGGCGGCCTTCTGCGCGTCGGTGTGGGTGAGCACCACCTCGTCGAAGGTCCGCTTCATGTCCAGCATCATGGCGTGCAGTTCCCCGCCGCTGCCGACCGCGTCGATCCCCTTGACCTGCCGGGGAGTGTTGTCCAACTCGGTCAGACCCAGCGACTGGGCGAGTCGTCGGGCCGGGTCGATGGTGAGCACCACGGTGCGGCGGCCGTGCCGCTCGGCGGCCCGCAGCGCCAGCGCTGCGGCGGTGGTGGTCTTGCCTACCCCGCCGGCGCCGCAGCAGACCACGGTCCGTACGCCCGGATCGGCCAGGATCCGGTCGACGTCCAGTGGTGGCGCTGCGTGATCAGGAGGCACCTGTCGAGCGTATCGGTGCCGGAGCACGATCCGCTGATCAAGTGACTGTGAGGTCTGTCCAGGTGCCAGCCGCAGCCTGCCGGCCGTCAGCCGGCCGGCGCCCTGTTGGTGCGCAGCGCGCCGGCGAGCAGGTCCAGCCCGTCGCGGGTGACGCCGTCGGGCAGCAGCGGCAGCCGTACGATCGGCCGGCCCAGCTCCACCAGATCCGCCTGCAGCGACTCCTCCAACGCCCGGCGCGTCAGATGCTCCTGCGTCTCGGTCCGAAGCCCGGCCACCAGAGCACGGTCGGCCGGCAGCCCGGCGGCAGCCAGGCCACGCCGCAGTTCGGCCTGGCTGACCGGACCGGAGCCCAGCAGCGGTGTCTGGGTCGCGTTGACGATCACGTTGCCGACCGGGATGCCCAGGCCGGCCAGTTCACCCACCGCGTCGAGAGTTTCCTGGACCGGCATCTCCTCCAGCAGGGTCACCACGTGCACCGCGGTGATCGGCGAGCGCAGCAGGGCGGCCACCCCCTCGCTCTGCGTCTTGATCGGCCCGACCTTGGCCAGCCGGGCGGTCTCTGCCGTGACGTTGAGAAACCGTCCGATCCGCCCGGTCGGCGGTGCGTCCAGCACCACCGCGTCATAGACCCGGCGCCGGTCCACCATCCGGGTGGTGGCCTCCTTGACCTTGCCGGTGAGTAGGACGTCCCGCAGACCGGGAGCGATGGTGGTGGCGAAGTCGATCGCCCCGAACCGGCGTAGCGCCCGGCCGGCCACGCCGAGCTTGTAGAACATGTCGAGATACTCCAGCAGTGCTTCCTCCGGATCCACCGCCAGCGCCCGGACCTCACCCCCTGCGGGCGATGCGGCGATGCGGCGTTCCTGGTACGGCAGTGGCTCGATGCCGAACAACTGGGCGATGCCCTGGCGTCCCTCGACCTCGGCGAGCAGGGTGCGTTGACCGACGCCGGCCAGCGCCAGCGCCAGCGCCGCGGCGACGGTGGTCTTGCCGGTGCCGCCCTTGCCGGTCACCACGTGCAGCCGGGACGGCCAGCCCGGGCCGGGCGATCCAGGTGTGTGTTCGGTAGCCGTCACGTCCAACCAGACTAGTCAGTCCGGCTCAGTCGACGTCACAGACGAACCAGCCCGACTTGCGGACCACCACGAAGGTGAGATCCTGCTCGGCGCTGCGCTCGTCCTCGGTGACCATGCGTACGGTGACTGAGACGACAGCGCGTTCGTCGTCCTGCTCGTCGACCGTCGGCACGTTCCACTCGAACTCGGGATTGCGGTACGTCGACGAGTAGCCCTCGATCTCCTCGACCTTCTCGATCAACGCGGTCTCGTCCCGGGCCTCGCGGCACACCAGATCGGCGGCTGCGGCCACGTCCCGGTTGGTGTAGATCGCCTGAAGGAACTCGTCGACCGCGGTCACCGGCTCGCCGGCGCCGGTGCCCGTCTCCAGATTGTTGATCACGAGGAACGCGGAGATGCCACCGCCGCCGCACAGCAGCAGGACCACCCCGAGCACCAGCGAGGTGATCAGCAAGCCGCGTCGCTTGCCGGTTGCCGGCCCGGGCTCCGGGGCCGAGCCGGGCAGCGGCTGGCCTGGCGGGAAGGGTTGGCCCGGTGAGAAAGGTTGGCCGGGTGTGACGGGTTGGCCCGGCGCTGAGGTCTGGCCCGGCGGCGGGAAGTGCGGTGCGGCTGGGAACTCTGGTGCGGCTGGGAACTGCGGTGCGGCTGGGAACCGCGGTGTGGCCGGCCCTGGCTGCTGGTCGTCCGGCTGCTGAGCACTGCCGCTCGGCGGTTGCGTCATCCTCGTCCCCAGGCTCGTCGTTGGCGGACCGTAGCCGTCCCCCGACGGTCAGGGTAGCGGGCCGGCGCCCCCGCCTCACCGTCCCGCCCAGGGCCGTAGGCTGTGCCGGTAGCCAACCCGAATCTAGGAGCCGTACCGCGATGCAGAAATGGGAGTACGCCACCGTACCGTTGCTGGTGCATGCCACCAAGCAGATCCTCGACAACTGGGGTGACGACGGCTGGGAGCTGGTGGCGGTAGTGCCCGGTCCCAACCCGGACCAGCTCGTGGCGTACCTCAAGCGGCCGAAGTCATGAGCGGCTCAGCCCGCGCCCGGCTGGCCGATCTCGGGCTCACGTTGCCGTCGGTGGTCCCACCGGTGGCCGCCTACGTGCCTGCGGTGCGTTCTGGCCGGTACGTCTACGTCTCCGGACAGCTACCGATGGTCGACGGTGCGTTGGCCGCGGTCGGCAAGCTCGGTGCTGAGGTCTCCGCCGACGAGGGCAAGTCGCTTGCCCGGCGGTGCGCGCTCAACGCCTTGGCCGCGATTGATCAACTGGTCGGTATGGACGCGGTGACCAGGGTGGTCAAGGTGACCGGATTCGTGGCCTCCGCACCTGGCTTCACCGGCCAGCCCGGAGTGCTCAACGGCGCGTCCGAACTGTTCGGGGAGGTGTTCGGCGAAGCGGGCCGGCACGCGCGCAGCGCGGTGGGCGTCGCCGAGTTGCCGTTGGGCGCCCCGGTCGAGGTGGAAGTCGTCGTCGAGGTCGCCTGACGAGCGGCGAGGGCGACCGGTCGTCCGGACCAGGCCGCCACGTGTGGGTCCCGGCCGGCGACCACCGGCCGGGGCGACCTGAAGATGTCTCGGCGATGTCACGGCGCGGTCGTACGATCGCAGCCATGACCGCACACGTCACCGCCCCTGCCGCAGCCCTGGCCAGCCAGTTGCCGAGCTGGGCGACCCTCGTGCGGGCACCCAATCCCGGCCCGATGACCCTGGACGGGACCAATACGTGGGTGTTGCGGGAGCCCGGCGAGCGATTCGGCGTCCTCGTCGACCCCGGTCCGCTGGACGCCGACCACCTGGACCGGCTCGCCGCATCCGGACCGTACGCGATGATCCTGGTCACGCACGGCCATCCCGACCACGTCGAGGCCGCCCCGGAGGCGGCGCGCCGGTTCGCCGCACCGGTGCGTCTGCTGGCCGGTGCCGCGCTCGACTCGTTGGTCGAGGAGCACTCGTTGCCCGAGGAACACTCCTTGGTCGAGGAGCGTCAGCAGCCAGTGGAGCCGATCCGCGACGGTGCCGAGCTGCGTGCCGGTGGCCTGACCATCACGGTACTCGCCACCGCCGGCCACACCCGGGATTCGGCGTGTTTCCTAGCCACCGGGCCGGACGGGCAACGGGTGGTGCTCACCGGTGACACCATTCTCGGCCGGGGGACCACCGTCGTCGCCTGGCCCGACGGCGACCTCGGCGACTACCTGACGAGTCTGCGGCGGCTGGCCGCCTATCATGGCGTGCCCGCCCTGCCCGGACACGGCCCGGCGCTGGCCGACTGTGCCGCAGCCGCCGAGTTCTACCTGGCCCACCGGCAGGCGAGGCTGGACCAGGTCCGCCAGGTGGTCGCCAGCGGCATCACCGGGCCGGCGGAGGTGGTCGCGACGGTCTACGCCGACGTCGACCCCGTGCTGTGGCCGGCGGCCGAGTGGTCGGTCCGGGCCCAGTTGGCCTACCTGCGTGACCGGGAATCCCCGCCTGACCAAGCCGGGTTGGAACCTCAGTGACCTGCCCGGTATGTGGGACCGTCGCGGTGCCCGGGGCGCGGTTCTGCCACAACTGCGGTGCCGCGCTGCCGGCTGCCGCGTTCCTGCCGGCCGCCGAGCGCCGGGTGGTCACCGTGCTCTTCGGTGACCTGTCCGACTTCACGTCCTGGTCCGAGGATCTCGACCCGGAACGGGTCGGCGCGGTCACCGACCGGGTCCTCGCCGCCCTCGCCGGGGCGGTCAAGACGTTCGGTGGGCACGTCGACAAACTCACCGGGGACGGGATCATGGCGGTCTTCGGTGCACCGGTGGCGCACGAGGACGACGCCGAGCGGGCGGTGCGCGCCGCGCTGAGCATGCAGCGCGCGGTGCGGCGGGTGCTCGACGACGAACGCGGCGGCGGCGCGCCGCTGGGCCTTCGGGTCGGACTCAACACCGGTGACGTGGTCGCCGGGATCCAGGCCGCCATCGAGTACACGGTCATCGGCGACACGGTCAACACCGCCGCCCGGCTCGCCGATGCGGCCGCGATCGGCGCGGTCTACGCCGGTGCGAGCACCGCGGGCACCAGCCGGCACGTGGCTGCCTGGCGGCAGCTGCGCCCGTTACGGCTCAAGGGCAAACGGGCACCGGTGGAGGCGTACGAGTTGCTCGGCCTGCACGACGCCCCCGGCACCCGGTCCGGCATCGGCGACCAGGCGCCGTTCATCGGCCGGGAAGCCGAGATCGGCCGGCTGGCCGGACGTCTCACCGAGGTGATCGACCACGGCGAACCCCGGGTGTTGGTGCTGACCGCGGAGGCCGGCATCGGCAAGAGCCGGTTCGCCGCCGAGGTCGAGCGCTACGCCGCCGGCTACGACGTCGGCACCGGGCGGTACGCGGCCCCGACCGGCGCGCGGGTGCTCTCCGTACGCTGCGCCGCCTTTGGCGAACGACGCCGGCTCGCCCCATTGGCCGACCTGGTGCGGATCGCGGCCGGTCTGCCCCGCGACAGCGCAACCGCGGTCACCCGGCAGGTCGTCGAGGAACGGTTGCGCCGGCTCGGCCAGCGGCTGGCCCGGGTACGGCCGGAGCCGCTCCCGATCTCGGTCGACCTGCTACTCACCCTGCTCGGGTACGCCGACGCGCCGGCTGTGCATTCGTCCGCGAGCCCGGCCGAGCTGACCGCCGACGCTCCGGTGCTCGACGCGGAGGCTATTCCCGGCGCGGTGGCCGACCTGCTCAGCGGGCTCGCCCGGGAGACGCCGCTGCTGATAGTCGTGGACGACTTGCACGACGCCACGACCGACACGGTCGACGCGCTGGGCGAAGCTCTGTCCCGGCTTGTCGGTCCGGTGCTGGTCCTGCTGCTGGGCCGTCCGGAGCTGGTGCGTACCGCCGGCGCACTCACCCGGCTCGCCGACGCGGAGGTGTATCCGCTGCCGCCGCTGCGGGGCGCCGACGCGGCGCGGTTGCTGACGTCCTACCTCGACGGTGGCCGGTTGCCGCAGGCCGACGCGGACCGGCTGCTGGCCACCGCTCAGGGCAATCCGTTCTACCTGGCCGAACTGGTCACTCTGCTGATGGAGCGCGGGGCGCTGACCCGTACCGGGCCGCCCGGTGACGACGGCGCGAACTGGCGGTTGGTGCCCGGCTCGCTCAGCAGCCGGTTGCTCTCCCGGGATCTGGCGGCGGTGTTGGCCGCTCGGATCGATGCGCTTCCGGCGGACGCCCGCTCGGCGTTGCGCGATGCCGCGGTGGTCGGTGACACCGTGCCCGACGGTGCGTTGGAAGCGCTGCGGGAACGACGCGACGGCCGGCCGGGCGCGGTGGTCGCCGTGGAGTTCGACCGCGCGGTCGAAGAGCTGTTGCAACGTCGGATGCTGCACCGCACCCGGACCGGCTACGTGTTCCCGACACCGTTGATGCGGGAGGCAGCTTATGCCGGCATCGGCAAGGCCGATCTGGCCGAGCGCCACGCCTGCCTGGCCAGGTGGGCTGCCGGGACCGGGCCAATGGCGACCGGGCTCGTGTCGCCGGGCGGCGGCGTCCCACCGGCCACGGCGGCGCCGGGCGGGCTGACCCCGGCGCTGCGGGACGCCTTCGTCGCCGAGCACGCCGAGCGGGCGGTCGGTCTGGCGGAGGCGGTCGGGCTGCGGCCGGATTCGCCGGCCCGGGCGGTCGCGCCGCTCGGGGCCGCGGCGCTTGGCCGCGCGGCCCGCCGGGCCATCGCGGTCGGCGAGCCCGAACTCGCCGTGGAACAAGCCGAACGGGCCACCGCGCTCGGCGGCGAAACAGTGCCCAAGGTCGACCGTCTCGTGCATGCCCGGGCGTTGTTGCAGACCGGGCGCCCGGCGGACGCCCTCGCCGCCGCCGAGAAGGTCTTCGCCAACGCCGGCGACGACGCGGCGGCCCGGTCCGGCGCGCTGCTCGTCGCCGGGCGCGCCCACCGGGCGCTCGGTGACGCGGACCGGGCGTTGACGGTCTGGCGGGAGGCGTTGCAGGTCGCCGGTGACGTCGGTCTGGCCGCCGAGCGGGCGGAAGCGATGCGCCGTCTCGGGATGGCCGACTTCCTGGCCGGCCGGCTCGGCCGGGCCAGTAGCCGGTTCGCCGCCGCCTACCAGGTCAATCTGGAGGCCGGTGACCGCCGGGGACAGGCGTGGTCGCTGCAGAGCCTGGCCTGGGTGACCACTGCCCGGGGAGACTTCGCCGGCGCGGATGCGGCACTCGGCCGGGCCGCCCGGCTTTTCGCCGAGCTGGACGACCCGGTGGGGCGGGCCTGGTTGCGCGGCACGACGGCCTTTGCCCGACTGCTGTCCGGCCGGCTCACCGAGGCCCGTCGGCTGGCACAGGTCTTCCTGCCGTTCGGGGAACGGGTCGGGGAGGCGTGGGCGGTCGGTACGCTGCGGGCGGTCGAGGCGTTCGCCGCCGCAGAGCTGGGAGACCTTGCCGAGGCGGATCAGTCGGCACGTCGGGCGTACCGGGACTTCGACACTGCCGCCGACGACTGGGGGCGCGGGTTCGCCCTGCTCGCCCGGGGCACGGTCGCCCGTGGCCTGGGCCAGCTCGACCACGCCGAGGATCTGCTTGCCGCCGCTCTGACGCAGGGGGAGCAGATCGGCCATCCGTTGCTGACCGGCATGGCCGGCACGCTGCGCGGATTCGTGGCGCTGGAACGCGGCGACGTGGCCGGTGCCGAGCGGGCGGCGCAGGCGGTGCTGACCTGGGTGGAACCGCACAACCCGCTGGCGGCGGTACAGGTGGGTCCGCGAGTCCTGCTCGCCTCCGCCCGGGTGGCGGCCGGTGACGCGGCGACCGCGATCGGATTGTTGGCGCCGATCGCCGCCGCAGCAGGTAGCCATGCGTTGCTGTTCTCCCGGCGCCAGGCGTTGGCCCGGTACGCTGCGGCGCTGCTGCGTGACGGGCAGGCGGCGCCGGCGCTGCACTGGGCCCGGCGGGCGTTGGACGCACCGGCCGAGGACGTACGTAGCCAGGTGATCGGCTTCGAGGTGCTGGCCAGCGCGCTGGCGGCCAACGGGGAGTTCCAGTCGGCTCGACGGGCTGCCGACCGGGCGGTGGCCCTGGCATCCGCTACCGAGCAGGTCAGCGAACGGGCCACGGCCCGAGCGATCCGGTCTGCTGTGGATGGGCCGGGTGTCGCGCCCATCGGCGGACCCGACGATGCCGGAACGCCAGCGCGATCACTAGCCTGATCCCGACAGCGGCGCAGGCGGGCGCCACTGTGGGCGGAAGGACGCATGGTGATGAAGCTGCCCAGCTCGATATCCGGATGGACGGTCGCCGTGTTCGGCGCGATGGCGTTGCTGCTGGGTACGGTCGGCTTGGTGCAACCGGACGTCCTGCTGACGATGTTGGGATTCGAGGTGGTCCCGGCCGACGTGCGGGGCGCCGGGGACTACACCCGTACGTTCATGGCGGCGTCGTCGATGGCGTCGTTCAACATGGGGGTGTACTACCTACTGGCGGCGATTACGCAATGGCGCTCTTTCTATACGTTCAGTGTGCTTTTCCGGTTGGTCACCACGATCGTGTTCACCGCTCTCGTCATCGGTGAGGTGGCGCCGACCCGCTTTCTCGGGGTCGCGCTCTGGGAGGGCTTCGGGGCGTTGGTGACCGGTGCCGCGTTGCTGGTCGAGCGTCGGCGGGCGGCGTCGGTGACAGCGGCGGGCCGGGTGTCCGGCTAGCGCCACGACACCCGGCCCGCCGGGTCGGGCCACGCGTCGGCGGTCTTGGGTACCGTTTACGGTGTGAACGACAGACCGCCGAGCGCGCTGCCGTTCCCGTTAGTGCCTGGGTTGTCTGATTTATCGGTCTTTGCCCGAGGTGGTTATGCCACTGTCTACCGGGCCGTTCAGGAGTCCGTCGGCCGCGAGGTCGCCGTCAAGGTCGAAAACCGCGCCCTCGACAACGAGCGGGACCAGCGCCGCTTCATGCGGGAAGCGCGGGCAGCCGGGCGGATGTCGTCCCATCCGCACGTGGTGGATCTGTTCGACGTGGGGGTCACCCCCGACCTCCATCCGTACCTGATCATGGAGATGTGCGACGGCTCGTACGCCGATCGGATGAAGACCTCCCCGCTCGACGCGTTCGAGGCCCGGGACGTCGGCGTGAAGATCGCCGATGCTCTCGCCGACGCGCATCACCTCGGCGTGCTGCACCGCGACGTCAAACCGGCCAATATCCTCTACTCCCGGTTCAACGAACCGGCGCTGGCCGACTTCGGGCTCGCCGTACTGGTCGAGGCGCGTGACGCGTCGGTGACCCTTGAGGTACTCACCCCGGCGTACGCCCCGCTCGAATCGTTCCAACACCGACCGCCCTCGCCGGCGGCCGACGTGTACGCGCTCTGCGCCACCCTTTACGCGATCATGCACGGCAAGCCGGCCCGCTGGGACGACGAACGCAGCCCCAGCCTGATGATGCTGCTCGAACTCTTCGACCGGCCGGTGCCGGATCTGCCCGGCGTCCATCCGGCGCTCACCAGGGTGCTACGCCAAGGCATGGCCAACGATCCCGGTCAACGGCCGAGTGCTGTCGCTCTGCGTGACATGCTCGCCGCCGTGCCGCTCGGCTCGCACTGGAGCCCGGCGGCACCACACCGCCCGCCGTTCTCGATCGCGCCGGCTTCCGGTGGTCAGCCGACCGGACAACCGACCTGGCGGCCCATCGCGGGTGGCCAGCCGACCGGCTCGCCGCCGGTGCCGCCACAGGCCCGGCCCGCCACCCCGTCACACGAGAGCGGCGGGGCATCGACCGGAAACCACAACACCTGGAGCGTGCCGGTGCCGCCGGTGGAAGCCGTCGGTTCGCAGTCGCGTGGGACACCAGCGCCGCACCCGCCTCCACCAGGTGTCACCGGCACCGGACTGGCCGCGCATCCCAGGCTGCGGATGCTGCTCAGCGGGATCGGTGTGCTCACGCTGCTCGTGATGACGAGCCTCGGCACCTGGTTCGTGGCCAAGGGTTCGGCACCGGGATGGCTCTCGTCGTCGGCTGCCTCGACCGGCTCCGTGCGACCCGGCCCGACCGGCGCCAGCGCCGCCGGCTCGACCGGCTCTACCGGGCCCGAGCCGACCGGCGGTCCGGGCGGGGGAATGCTGCTGAACTGCCACCTGCCGAGGCAGGCCGGGTTGCGCTGTCCGGACGATCTGGAGTGTTTCGACGCGCGGGTGCGGGGCCGGAGCGCGACCATCTCCCCGACGGTGTGTACCGGTCGGCACACCTGGGAGGCGTTCGTCGTCGGCGACCTGCCGACCGGCCTCGACCCGACCGACGACGTCGCGGTGCGGGCCGCACCGGTGGTCCAGACCGCCTGCAGCGAAAACATGTTCCGCATCGTCACGCTGTGGATGGACACCCGGGGCTGGGAGTTCGAGGTGCTGCCACCGGATCCCGCCATGCTCGCCACCGGCGACCGGACCTTCCGCTGCCTGGCTGGCAGGGGACCGGGCGCGCTGACCGGACCGACCCTGGCCGATCGCTGAGCTGAACCGTCAAAAGCGGTACTAATACGACTAATCACAGCTACGCTTGCAGTTTCGACGGTATCGACCTGGGCAGAACATCCTGAGGTGACCGATGGATCGGCAGCGCCAAGACCAGCCGACCCGGCTCAATCGGTGCCTGATCACCGGAGTGACCCTCGCGTTCGTAGCTGCGTTGATCATGGCCGCCTTCACCTGGCCGGCTGTCTACGCGCAACCGCGTGGTGTGCCGGTAGGACTCGTCGGCCCGCCGGCGGAGGGAGCCGCCGCGGCCGCGCTGCTCACCCAGGCCCGCCCGCACGAGTTCACCATCCGGCCGTACGAAACCCGCGAGGTGGCGATCGCCGCGATCCGGCACCGGCAGGTGTATGGCGCGGTGGTGCCCGGAGATCCGCCAGAACTGCTGGTCGCTTCCGGCGCCAGTACGGTGGCCAGCCAGTTGATCACCGCGCTGGCACCGGCTGTCGCTGGTGGTCCGCCGGGCGAGGACGGGGGACCGGTCGTGAGCGGCCGAGTCGAGGTGACCGACGTGGTGCCGCTCTCCCGGCACGACGAACGCGGCGCCGGACTCAGCGCGTTCTTCTTTCCGCTGTTGCTCGGTGGCCTCAAGGGCGGGATCTTCATCGCCCTGGGCATCCAGGGCACCGCCCGGCGATTGCTCACCCTGGCCGTGCTGGCGGCGACAGCGGGAGTCGCGGTCGCCGGGGTCGGCCAGGTGGCTTTCCGGATTCTCGGTGGCTCGTTCGTTCTCAACGCGATGGCCAGCGGACTGGCCATCGCGGCGATCGCGGCCACCATCATCGGGCTGCGTAACCTCGTCGGGCTGCACGGCGTCGGGGTGGGTACCGTGCTGATCATGCTGGTCGGCAGCCCGATCTCCGCCGCCGCCCTGCCGGTGGAGTTCCTTCCCCGGCCGTGGGGCGAAATAGGGCAGCTCTTCCCGCCCGGGGCGTCGGTCGCCCTGATCCGCAACATCTCCTATTTTCCGCAGGCGCAGTTGCTGCCCCAGTGGCTGGTGCTCGGCGGCTGGACGCTCGCCGGCACCGCGCTGGCCGTGCTGTTCGCTCGGCGGCCACCGGCGTGGACGAGGTCACGTACCCCGCCGGACACCAAGATTGCCTGAGCCAGCGGGCATTCCGCCTGAGCGGGCCGTGCGGGACAATCGGCTGAATGGGTGACCCGCACGGCTTGGCCGTGCCGATTACATTGAAGCCGGCCGGCAGTGTGGACGGCCGGCGGAATCGCGTCGGATCTTGACGGTCACAGTTGGGCGGAGGCTGCCTTGGCAGATGCAGCAGTCAGTCAGTCGTACCCGTCGCACGCGAACCGCCGGCGCCAGCTGCTGACCACAGTGGCTGTCGCGCTGACCCTGGTGCTGACCACCGCCGCGGCCTGCCAGGGCCAGGAGGAGCCCAAACAGCGTACGGTGCAGGAGCTGCGGGAGCTGTCCACCATCAGCAACCGGGACAAGTTGCGGATCGGCATCTACGACGACTTCCCGCTGATGTCCTACACCGAGAACGGCGTCCGCAAAGGATTTGATATCGAGATCGCCCGCTACATAGCACGGTCGTTGGGCTTTGAGGACGACCAGCGTATCGAGTGGGTAACTCTTGTCACCGAGGACCGGGTCACCGCATTGCGCCGTGGCCGGGTCGACATCGTGGTGGCCAGCTTCTCGATCACCGACGAACGCGCGCGGGACGTCAGCTTCGCCGGGCCGTACCTGGTCACCACCCCCGAGGTGCTCATCGCGGCGGAGTACGTCGACGAGATCAGGACCATCCCGGATCTCCGCAGGGAGGAGTACGTGGTGTGCGCCGCCGGCGGCTCCACCACCGAGCGCATGCTGATCGACCGTGCGATCCCGTTCCAGGAGGCGAGCAGCCCCACCGACTGCCGCGACGGTGTCCTGTCCGGGCAGTACCAGGCGATGGTTTCCGACGCGACCATCCTGGCCGGCTTCCGCTCCCAGCATCCCGATCAGCTGACCCTGGTCAACATGCCGTTCGGCATCGACGAGTCGCTCGGCATCGGCGTACCACTCGAAGACGAGTACCTGCGCGACCTGGTCAGCTACTTCCTCGGCAAGAGTTACCACCAGGCCGAGAACAATCTGTCCACCGCCTGGCAGGCGGCGTACAACAACAACCTCGGGAACTGGCTGGGGCCGGCCGAACAGCCGCCCCCGCTCGACGTACCCGATCTGGTCGACCATGACGACAAAGTCGCCCGGTGACCGGATCGCCGCGCCCAGGCGAGGAGGACGAGCGGCCCACCCGGGCCGCCCAGCAGTTCTGGAGCATGGTGGTCGGTGCGCCAGCCATCGTCTCGGTGATGCGGCTGGTCGTCGAATCCGGCGGTGAGCTGCAGACGACCCTGTTGCTGGCGGCCAACGTCAACCCGGTCAACCTCGTCGCGGCCTTCGTCATCACGGCCAGTCGGATGGTCTCCGGCGCGATGGTGGCGCTGTTCGCGATCAGCGCCGTGCTGGCCGTCAGCATCGACAGTGATCCACGGCGTTGGCAGCGACGGCGAGATCCGCTGCTGGCCCGCTGGAAGCGGGTGGTCCCGGTCTGGTTCGTCATCGTCACCATCCTGGTCGCGGCGGTGACCTGGAAGATCCTCTACCTGCCACTGCTGTTGCCCGCGGTAGCGGCGACCTTCCAGCTCACGGCGCGACGGCTGCATGAGCGGCGTTGGGTCCAGGCCCTCATCGTGGTCTGCGGGCTGCTCGGCTACTACTGGCTGGTGGCGTCCACCCTCGCCGACGCAGCCGGACAGCGGGAGTGGATCGCCCTGCTGGTGCTGGCGCTACCACCGTTGCTCGCCCTATCGGTCACCGGCCCGGTGCTCTCGGTGACGGTGCGTCCACTGGTCGCCTCCGGACAACTCGCCATCATGGTCATGATGATCTGGACGTCGTACTCGGTGGCCACCGCACCGGTGCTGCCCAGCACGGTGACCGCCGTGGAAACGGCCACCGGCGGCACCGAGGACATCCGGGGCAGCGTGATCGCGGTGGACGACGTGAGTGTGGTGATCCTGCAGGAACAGGGCGGGGTCCGGTACGTGCCGACCGACGACGTCGTGTCCCGGGTGCTCTGCCCGAGCGAGGAAGACCTGCCGCGTTACCGGTTGTGGGTGCACGGATTTCACGTCGAGGATTCGCTCCTGCAGGCGCTGGGGCGGCAGGTACGGCCGATCACTCGGGTCGACGCGGTGTGCCGGGCCACCGCCGCTCGCCCGGCGACAACCTCCTGACCAGGGGATGACCGGTCTGACCAGGGGCACCGGCCGGTGCCCCTGGTCAGACGCGGGCGCGGCGGGCCAGGCGCTCCGGATCGAGGATGATGATGCTCTTGCCGTCCAGCCGCAGCCAGCCCCGGGACGCGAAGTCGGCGAGGGCCTTGTTCACCGTTTCCCGCGACGCCCCGACCAGTTGCGCGATCTCCTCCTGCGTCAGGTCGTGGGTCACCCGCAGCACACCGCCGTCGCGGGTGCCGAACCGGCCTGCCATCTGCAGCAGGTTCTTCGCCACCCGGCCCGGCACGTCGGTGAAGATCAGGTCGGCGAGCGCATCGTTGGTCCGGCGTAGCCGGCGGGCCAGCACCCGCAGCAGTTGCTCGGCGATCTCCGGCCGGTTGTTCAGCCACGGGCGTAGGGCCTGCTTGCGTAGCCGGGCGAGGCGGGTGTCGGTCACCGCGGTGGCGGTAGCCGTACGCGGACCGGGATCGAACAGGGACAGTTCGCCGACCATGTCGGAAGGGCCCATCACCGCGATCAGGTTCTGCCGGCCGTCGGCGGCCCGCCGGCCGACCTTGATCTTCCCGGTCAGCACGATATAGAGGCTGTCGCCGGGCTCGCCTTCGTTGAAGACGATCTCGCCCTTACGCGCCTCGATCGTCTCCATCTCCTTGGCGAGCGCCTCGGCTGCCTCCGGGTCCACGCCCTGAAAGATCCCGCTACGGGCCAGCACCTCGTCCATCGCGCACCTCCGCCTACGCGGCGTCTGCTCCCGGCACCCCAGCCGTGACCTGCCGCGCGCAGCCAGTCTAGGTGCACTCCGCCCCCAGTCGGATGCGCACCCTCCGAATCTTGATCCCGGAGCGTAACCCAAGTGGGTGGATCCCTCGTTAATATGCCCCACCCGATCTGCCGACCGGTCGTTGCCGTGCGGCTGGCGGATCCCATCGGGCGGGTCGGGCCGCCGTATCGTCGAGCGGTGCCCGCCGACGTCGCCCGCCCCTGGTTCACCTCCCGAGCCGAAGACGGCCGGTGGCTGCCGTTCGTCTGCTGGGCGCTGACCGAGCCACTGTTGGCGATCAGTTCCGCGCCGTTCGGCGGCGGCATCGGCCTGCGCTGGTGGGTGATCAACGCGACCGTGCCGATGTCGTACCGACGCGACGACCCGGACACCCACCTGGTCGAGCTGGCCGACCAGGCCGACCTGCGCGGACCCGGCGTCGGGCTGCTGACCGGGGTGGACGTGCGGCGGATGGTCGATCGGAGCGAATCCGGCGTGCGGGTCTGGACGACCGTCGGGCTGGGCACCCCGATCCTGGCGGCGGGAGATCCGGCGGCGGGGGATGCCGGCGACGGCGCGACGCCGCAGCGGGTCGGCACGATCAACACCGTCGCGGTGCTGCCCGAACGGCTCAGCGAGGCGGCGTTGGTGAACGCGGTGGCCACCGTGACCGAGGCGAAGACCCAGGCACTTGTCGAGCTGGGCCTACGGGCAACCGGCACGGCCACCGACGCCGTCGCCCTGCTCTGTCCACCGGACGGGGCGGAGCAACGGTACGGAGGACCCCGATCGATCTGGGGCGCGAGGCTCGCCCGCGCGGTCCACCGAGCGGTACGCGATGGTGCGGTCGGCGGTGCCCCGGTGCCGTCAACCGGACACGGCGGCGAACCAACCGGATGGCGGTCGTCGCAACGGCCGGGTGGCCGGTAGGGTCGGGCCAGTGACCGACGCCCAGCGCGCCCCGCGAGGTCGCAGGCGGCAGGAAGCCGCCCCCGGCCGCCCGATCCTGTCGATAGTCATTCTCACCGCCGTGCTGCTCGGCGGGGTGCTCGGTGGCATCGTGGCACTGGGCGGCACCGGTGGGGGAGACGAGTCAGCCGACCCGCAGTGGCAGTCTGCGGTCTCGCCGGCCGCGGCGACTCCGACTGCCGAGCCCGAGCCCGAGCCCGAGCCAGCGGCCATCTCGATGTCGGCGACCGGTGACATCGTGCTCGGCAACGCGCCGGACCGGCTGCCCGCCGACGACGGTGCCGGCTTCTTCGACTCGGTTGCCGAGGCACTGGCCGCAGACCTGGTCATGGGTAATCTGGAGGAGCCGCTGACGGTGGACACCGGCACCGGCAAGTGCGGCCCCGACTCCACCCAGTGTCACCAGTTCCGTGCTCCGCCGGAGTACGCCGCGCACCTGCGCGACGCTGGGTTCATGCTGCTCAACCAGGCCAACAACCACGGCTACGACTACGGGGAGGCAGGCTACCGCAACACCCAGCAGGCGCTCGAAGAGCACGGCATGCAGCACACCGGGGCGCTCGACGAGATCACCGTACTGGACGTCGAGGGGGTGCGTGTCGGCGTCGCCGGCTTCTCCTCGTACTCGCCGCCCAACAACAGCCTGATCGACCTGGAGTCCGCGGCGGCGGTCGTGCGCCGCGCGGACGAGCTGGCCGATCTGGTCGTGGTGCAGGTGCACATGGGTGGCGAAGGAGCGGAGATGACCCGGGTGACACCGGGCACCGAACTGTTTCTCGGTGAGAACCGGGGCGATCCGATGGCTTTTTCCCGTGCCATGATCGACGCTGGTGCGGACCTGATCGTCGGCCATGGGCCGCACGTGCTGCGCGGCATGGAGTTCTACCAGGGTCGGCTGATCGCGTACAGCCTCGGCAACTTCGCCGGCGGTGGCGGCACGCTGAACAACAGCGGCCGGCTCGGGCTGGGCGGGGTGCTCAAGGTCTCGTTGAACCTCGACGGCAGTTGGGCCGGTGGCCAGTTCACCGCGACCTTCATGGACGGCAACGGGCTGCCGACCATCGACGAACAGCGCCGTGGTCTGGACCTGGTCAGGCAGCTGAGCGAGGCGGACTTCCCGCAGACCGGCGCTCAGTTCGGCGAGGACGGGACGATCTCCCCGCCGGCGGACTGATGCACACGGTGCGGTGCGCCGACGTAGGCTGGCCGGCGTGACACCGGTGGCCCCCCGACCCGCGAAAGCGCTCGCGGCACGAAACGAGACCGACCTGGGACGCAAGCGGCGCGCCCGGCGGATGGCGAGGCTGCTCGCCGAGACACACCCCGACGCCCACTGCGAACTCGACCACGACGGTCCGTTGCAGCTGGCGGTGGCCACGATTCTCTCCGCGCAGTGCACCGACAAGCGGGTCAACGAGGTCACCCCCAAGCTGTTCGCCCGCTACCCGACGGCCGCCGACTACGCCGCCGCCGACCGCGCCGAGTTGGAGGAGCTGATCCGGCCGACCGGGTTCTTCCGCAACAAGGCCAGCGCGCTGATCCGTCTCGGGCAGGCGCTCACCGAACGGTACGGTGGCGCGGTGCCAGGCCGGCTCACGCAGCTGGTGGAGCTGCCCGGCATCGGCCGCAAGACCGCCAACGTCATCCTGGGCAACGCCTTCGACGTGCCGGGGATAACCGTCGACACGCATTTTCAGCGGCTGGTACGCCGGTGGCGGTGGACCGAGGAATCCGAACCGGTCAAGATCGAGCACGCGGTCGGCGAGCTGATCGAGCGCCGCGACTGGACGATGCTGTCGCACCAGGTGATCTTTCACGGCCGCCGGGTCTGTCACGCCCGCAAACCGGCCTGCGGCGCGTGCACCCTTGCCGCGCTCTGCCCCGCCTACGGCACCGGTCCGACCGATGCCGCGGCAGCGGCCAAGCTGCTCAAGGGGCCGCGTGCCCGGGAGCTCGCGGAGCAGGCCGGAGTGGCCGCCGACCTGGTGCCGGCCGCTGCCGTCACCGCCGAGGTGCCGTGAGGGCCGGCCGGCTGCGGGCGTTCTGGGCCGCTGCGGCGATGACGGCCGTCCTGCTGCCCGCGGCCGGTTGCACCGCCGACCCGTCGTCCGAACCGCAGCAGACTGAATCCGTTCCGTTCGCCGGCTGCGCGTCGCTGACCGCGCCGCCGGCCGGGACCGCCGTCGCGTCGCCCGCCGTCGCGGCGACGCCGCTTCCCGGTTTGCGCCTGCCCTGTTTCGCTGGCGGTACACCGATCGACGTGCGGGCGCTCCGTGGCCCAGCGGTGATCAACTTCTGGGCCGGCTGGTGCCCGCCCTGCCGAGAGGAGCTACCGGCCCTGCAACGCCTGGCCGATCAGAGCGCCGGGCGACTGCACGTCGTCGGCGTCAACACCGCCGACGATCGCGGCCGGGCCCTTTCGGTGGCCGAGGACCTGGGGCTGGACTTCCCGCAGCTCGTCGACCCGGACCGACGCTTCCTGCGGTCGGTGCAGCGGACCGCGCTGCCGCTGACCATCTTCGTGGACGACAGTGGCGACATGCGGCTGCTGCACCAGGAGTCCGTCCTCGACGACGCCATGCTCGCGCGACTGGTCGAGCAGGAGCTGCGGGTGGCGGTGGCGCGGTGAGCGGACCTGTGTCCGGCTCGCTGCCGCCCTGGTGGATGCCACTGCTGACCCGGCTCCGGTCGGCCCGTACCGCCGATTTCACCCGCCTGTCCACCCCAGCCCGGGGCGGACGGCCCAGCGCGGTGCTGGTACTGCTCGGCGAGGACGGGCCGGACGAGCCGGATGTGCTGCTGTTGCAGCGGGCGGCCACGCTCCGTACCCATGCCGGCCAACCAGCCTTCCCGGGCGGTGCCGCCGATCCCGGTGACGCAGACGCGCCGGCGACGGCGCTGCGGGAGGCCGAGGAGGAAGTCGGCCTCGACCCGACCAGCGTCACGGTGCTGACCCAGCTACCGCAGCAGTGGATTCCGGTGAGCAATTTCGTGGTCACGCCGGTGCTCGGCTGGTGGCACCGACCCCATCCGGTACACCCACGGGAACCGGCGGAGGTCGCGCACGTCACCCGTATTCCGTTCCGGGAACTGGTCGACCCGGACAACCGCCTGCAGATACGCCATCCCAGCGGCTGGGTGGGTCCAGCCTTTCAGCTTCGCGGCATGCTGGTCTGGGGATTCACCGCCGGTGTGCTCGCCACACTGCTTGACATGGGCGGCTGGTCGGGCCCGTGGCCCATTGACCGGATCATCGACCTGCCGCCGACCCCACCGGCGAACACCGTGCCGGAGCCGGTCACGGAAGCGACCGCCGCCGGGCACCGTACGACCGACTCACCGCCAGCCGCCGGTGACCAGCCGCCCTGACCACGGCTGCCGGCCGCGCGTGCCGTCGGGTTTGTCCGGCCGGCCCCGTAGTCTTGACGGGTGTCCGCCGTTGACGTCGTGCTGTTGTTGCTCATGCTGCTGTTCGCGATCAGCGGCTACCGCCAGGGATTCGTCATCGGGGTGCTGTCGTTCGCCGGCTTCCTCAGCGGTGCGTTGATCGGCCTGCAACTCGGCCCGCTGCTGGCGCAGCAGTTCGCCGACAACGCGGTACGCGTGGTGGTGTCGCTGATCGCGGTCTTCGGCCTGGCCGTGCTGGGCCAGGCACTCGCCGGCTGGGCCGGCTCCCGGCTGCGGCATGCGATCAGCAGCCCGGCCGGTCGACGGGCGGACGACATCGGCGGCGCGGCGATCTCCCTGGTCGCGGTGCTGCTCGTCGCCTGGCTGGTCGCTGTTCCGCTGGGCTCTTCCTCGCTGCCGGGCCTGGCCGGTGCGGTCCGCAACAGCGCGCTGCTCAACGGGATCGACCGGGTGATGCCCTCGCAGGCGCAGGCGTTGTCCGACGCGCTGCGGGACACTGTCGACACCAGGGGTTTTCCCGATGTCTTCGGCGGACTCGCGCCCACCCGGGTGCGGGAGGTTCCCGCCCCCGATCCGGCGCTGGCAGGTTCGGCGGTGGTGGCGAACGCGGAACAGTCGGTGGTCAAGGTTCTCGGCTCGGCGCCGCGCTGCTCTCGGCGTATCGAGGGATCTGGCTTCGTGTACGCCGACGACCGGGTCATGACGAACGCGCACGTGGTCGCCGGCACCCAGACCGTGGCGGTCGAGTTGCAGGGGGAGCGGCACAACGGCCGGGTGGTGGTCTACGACCCGGATCTCGACCTGGCCGTGATCTACGTGCCGAACCTGCCGGCCCCGGTGATGCCGTTCGCCGACCGTCCGGCGCCCACTGGTGCCGACGCTATCGTTCTCGGGTTTCCGCTGGACGGCCCGTACGACGCGCAGTCCGCGCGGGTACGCGACGTCGGCCCGATCACCGGTCCCAACATCTACGACGACGGCGACGTCAACCGCGAGGTCTACACCATCCGGGCGCTGGTGCGTTCCGGAAACTCCGGCGGGCCGCTGGTCGCCGTGAACGGCCTGGTTCTCGGGGTGATCTTCGCCGCGGCGGCCGACGATCCGAACACCGGCTTCGCGGTTACGGCGCAGGAGGCGGCCGACACCGCGGTGTTGGGCGTCCGGAGCACCCGCCAGACGGCTACCGGGGAGTGCGCCTGAGCGGCTGCCGGGCAGCGGTGGTGATTCGCCCAGCGGCGGTGACCCGTCGCATCCGGCGGCAGAGCCAGACGCTGGCGGCGACGGTCACCAGCACCAGCAGACCGCCGCTGAGCCAGCCCGGCGTGTCCTGCCGGGTGGCCTCGACCACCGGACCGACCGCCCAACCCGCACCCTGATCGTCGCCGGCCGGCCCGCTCAGCGGGGCCGATCCGCCGGCGAGGGCGGGTTCGACCGCCTCAAGTCCTGGCGCCCGACCGAAGCCGGCGACTCCGGGCGTCTCGTTGTCGTCGAGCGGGTTGCGGGCGACCGGAGCGACTCCGCCGGTCAGTGCGGCGACCGGATCCACCAGGCCGAAGCCATAGCGGTCGTCACGTCCCGGTGCCCCGAGATCGCGGGCGGTTTCGATCAGCCGGGTCACCACGGTGCCGGCCGACATGTCCGGCCAACGGGATCGGATCAAAGCGGCGGTCGCGGCGACCAGCGGGGCGGCGAAGCTGGTGCCCTGCACCCGCCAGTAGCCGTCGGGCCGTGCCCCGACCAGGCTGGTGGCCGGGGCGGCGAGAATCGTTTCCGGTCCGGTGATGGATCCCGGCCACAGGTTGTCGGCGTCACGGTTGAGTCCGGCGACCGCGACCACGCCAGGCTCACGAGCCGGATACCACACTCGTGACGAACTCGTCGCCGACACGTTGCCGGTGCAAGCGACGACGACGACGTCACTGGCGAAGGCGTAGTCCAGCGCGGCGGCGAGCGCCGGGCTGTCGCCACCGCCGCCGAGCGACAGGTTGATCACCTGGGCGCCGTTGTCCACCGCCCACCGGACCGCCTTGGCCACCACCATCGCGTCGTCGTAACGGTTTTCCTCGTCGAGCACCCGCACCGGAAGGATCTTCGCGCCCGGGGCCAGTCCGAGGACTCCGTCGTCGTCATCGCCACTGCCGGCGATCAGCCCGGCGACGGTGGTGCCGTGCCCGACCGGATCCGAACGACCGTCGCCGTCGTCGACGAAGTCCATTCCTGGCAGCACCTGGCCGGCCAGATCCACGTGCGACGCGTCGACGCCGGAGTCGATCACCGCCACGGTGATGCCGACGCCGGTGGCGAGCTGCCAGGCGGCTGACGCGTCCAAGGTACGCAGTTGCCATTGATCGTCGCGGATCTGATCGAACCTGGCGGGCAGCAACGCCGCCGTGACCGGACCTTTCGGGGTAGCGTTCCTGACCGGCTCCGCTTCCGCCGGCTCCGCCGGGGCTGCCTCCGCCGGGGCTGCCAGCCGCGCGTCGGCGGTGGCCGGGCCTGCCCGGGACGCGGCGGACGCCGGTGCACCCGGCGCCACGGCCACCGGTGCCGCGACGCCCACCATCGACAGCAGCACCGCCCCGGCGAGCCACCGGGCGGTGCCGCGTGGATGGCGTGGCGACGACGTCACAGTGCGGCCTTCTCACCCCAGCAGACACTTGCTGCACGGAGGTTACCGCGATTTCCTGGCCGCAGAAGCAGTCTTGCCGACTCCGGCGGGTACGCCTGGTCAATCCGGCGGCAGGTACGCCAACTGGACGAGTCGGACCCCGTCCCGGCGGGTGACCAACCGGCCCCGACCGGGCGGCAGCGGTCCGGGACGGACCTGGCCGATCAGCGGACCCTCGTCCCGGTCACCGGCAAGCACCAGCCCGGCCGTGGGGAGTTCGCGCAGCCGCTGGACGACCGGCTCGTACAACGCCCGTGCGGCACCGCCGGTGCGGCGGGCGATCACCAGGTGCAGCCCGACGTCCTTGGCCTGCGCCAGATAGTCGACGAGTGGCTGCAGCGGGTTGGCCGGTCCCGCGCCGACCAGGTCGTAGTCGTCGACCAACACGAACAGCTCGGGCCCGGACCACCAGGAGCGGGACCGCAGCTGCTCGGCGGTGATCTCCGGTCCTGGCAGCCGGTCCCGTAGATAGCTCGCTGCCGATCCGATCAGGTCCGTTGCGTGCGGCGCAGCGGTCCCGTACCCGATCAGATGCTCGGTCGTGACCGCGTCGAGCAGGCTGCGGCGGTAGTCGATGATCATCACCCGGGCCTGCTCGGGAGCGCACTGGGCGGCGATTGCCGTGGCCAGCACGCGCAACAGACTCGACTTGCCGGACTCGGCATCGCCGAAGACCAGCAGGTGCGGCTCCGCGGTGAAATCGATGACCACCGGGCGCAGATCCACCTCGGCCAGCCCGATCGCCACCCGTAGCCCGCCGGTGCCGGCACGGTCGAGTTCGGCGTACGGCAGCAGCGCGGGTAGCAGCCGCACCGGCGGGGCGCTCGGTCCTGACCAGTGCCGGGCGACCGCCGTGACCAGGGCGGCGGTGCCGTGACCGGGTGGTCGGACCGTCTCGGTCACCTCGGTCACCTGGGCTACCTCGGTCACCTGGGCTACCTCGGTCACCTGGGCTACCTCGGCAAGCGCGGTAAACAGGTGCATCCCGTCGCCGGTGATCCCCCGACCCGGTGTCTGCTCCGGCACGTTCGCCGCGGACCGGCGCGACATCAGCGAGTCGATCGGATCCCCGAGGCGCAACTCCAACCGGGAGCCGAACAGGTCCCGCAGGGCGGGCCGGAAGTCCGACCAGCGGAGTGCCGACACGACCAGATGGATGCCGTACGACAGGCCACGGGTAGCCAGGTCGACGAGCACCGGTTCCAGATCGTCGTACTCGTTGCGCACCGTCGGCCAGCCGTCGACGGCCAGAAACACGTCACCGTACGGATCGTCCCCCGCCGCCGTGCCGGTCGCGGTATCCGCCCGGCGGGCCCGGTACGCCGCCATCGAATCGATGCCGAGCGCGGCGAACCGCTGTTCCCGGGTGGCGAGCAGGCCGGCCAGTTCGGCGACGGTACGCCGTACCGCGGTGGTGTCGGCGCGGGCCGCGACGCCGCCGACATGCGGCAGGCCGCGCAGCACGGCGAGGGTGCCGCCGCCGAAGTCGAGGCAGTAGACCTGCACCTCGACCGGAGTGTGGGTCAGCGCGAGGGCCATGACCAGCGTTCGGATCAGTTGCGATTTCCCGCTCTGCGGCGCGCCGACGGTGGCGACGTGCCCGGCGGCCGTGTCCAGCGCCAGCCAGAGCGGTTCCCGGCGCTGCTCGAACGGCCTGTCCACCACGGCCACCGGGACCCGGAGTCGGCCGGGCAGTGGTTGTCGGGCGGCGGCCAGGCCACGGCCCGGGACCACTCGGAGCTCGCCGAGTAGTTCGTCCAGGGTGGGCGCCTCGGCCAGGGGCGGCAGCCACACCTGGTGTGCCGGCGGGCCCTGTCCGGCCAGTCGGCCGACCATGACATCCAGCAAACTGGGGTCGCCGGCACGGACCTGGGCCGGCGCCGGCGGTGGCGTGGCTGTCGGCGTGGTCCGGTAGCGGTGCAGCACGCTCTGCGGCTGGTGCCCGCCGGCCCGGCGCGGCGCCGGCCGCCGGTGCGGACCCGACACGTACGCGGTCTTGAACCGCACCGGTGCGGCGGTGCCACGGCGGAGGAACCCGTGCCCCGGATCGGTCGGCAGATGGAAGGCGTCCGGCACGCCGAGGACCGCGCGCGACTCCAGCGACGAGAACGTCCGCAACCCGATCCGGTACGACAGTTGCGTGTCCAGCCCGCGCAGCCGACCCTCGTCGACCCGTTGCGAGGCGAGCACCAGGTGCACCCCGAGCGATCGCCCCACCCGACCGATCTGCAGGAAGACGTCGATGAAGTCGGGTTTGGCGGAGAGCAGTTCGGAGAACTCGTCGCAGACGATCACCAGCGACGGCAGCGTGGGCAGTGCGGCGTCGCCGGCCCGTCGCCGGATGTAGTCCCGTCGGCTCGCCAGGTTGCCCGCCCGGCGCAGCAACTCCTGCCGCCGGACCAGTTCCCCGGTGAGCGCGTCGGCCATCCGGTCGACCAGCGGCAGTTCCTGCGCCAGGTTGGTGATCATCGCGGCGGTGTGTGGCAGCCGATCCAGCGCGGCGAACGTGGCGCCGCCCTTGAAATCGACGAGGATGACGTTCAGTTCCTCGGGCGGATGGGTCAGCGCCAGCCCGAGCACCAGCGTGCGCAGCAGCTCGGATTTGCCGGATCCGGTTGCGCCGACGACCAGCCCGTGCGGCCCCATTCCATGCTGCGCCGACTCCTTCAGGTCCAGCTCCAGCGGCTCCCCGTCGACGGTGAGGCCGATCGGTACGCGCAGCAGCTGGCCTTCTGGCCGATGCCGGCCTGCCGTGGCACCGGTCCACCACCGTGCCTGGGCCGGGTCGTCCAGTTGCAGCAGCCGGACCAGATCCGGCTCGACGCTACGGGCCGGCGCCGCCGGATCCGTCCCGGCCACCGCCAGCCGTAGCGGAGCGAGCCGGCGGGCCACCGCCTCCGCTTCGGCAACGCTGAGCTGGTCCGGGGTGCCGGTCTCGGTCAGCTCGGCCAGGGTCCTGCTGAACAGCCGGCCGTCGGGAGCCAACCGCAGCTCCAGCACCGTCCGGTCGAACACGTGTGGTGCTGGGCGGTCCAGCGTCAACACGGTCGCCGCTTCGGCGACCATGGCGGGCACGATCCCGTCATCCGCAGCGGTCACCCCGTCGTACACGACGACCAGGTGCGCACCGGCGGCCGCCGTCAGGTCTGCCGCCCCGGGCACCGCCCCGGGCACCGCCCCGGGCTCTGCCCCGAACACCGGCCCGGATCCCCGGTCGGGGCGCAGCGGCACCAGCAGGTCGTGCAACTCGCGGCGATCGCTGGTCACCAGCCGTAGCGGGCCAGCGGCGTCGACCTGGTACGGGTGCTGGGCGTGCGGCAGCCACTTCACCCACTCCCACCGGCGCCGCCGCTCGGCCGCCGCGCAGACGGCGATCCGCACGTCGTCCGGGGCGTGGAAGACCGCCAGCTGGGCGAGCATCGATCGGACCAGGGCGGCAGCCTGGTCGGCGTCACCTCGGTCCGCACCGCCGGTCACGAAGATCTGGGCGAATCCGCGCAGTGCGACGGCCACCGGCAGCCGTGGTACGACGGCGTACGTGTCGAGGAAGCGGCGCATCGCGGCCGACGTCAGCGGCTCGGCTTCCACCCCGGCCCGGCTCGGCGGAGGGACGAGCGGCGTGGCCAGCAGCTGCGGACCGGTGCCGACCCGTACGACACCGAAGTCGTCGTCGCCACGACGTCGTTCCCAGACCCGGGTGCTGGCCACCGTCGACCACAGCCGACCCGGATCGGGGTGCCGGTAGTGCAGCGCGGCGCGCTGGCGCGCCGTGGTGTCCCGTACCTGATGCCGTAGCGCCGACAGTTGCCGCAGGTAACTGCGGCGGGCGGTGATCAGCGCGGCCCGCTTGGGCACGCCCGCACCGCTGCTCCACGAGGTGGCGAGCGCAGCCAGCGCGGAGATTCCGAAGACCGCGCCGACGAGGTACGAGTAGGCCCCGCCGCCGCGACCGAACATCATCGCCATGGCCACCGAACCGCCCAACATCGGCAGCAGCATCAGTACCTGTCGCCAGTGGCCCTCGACCTGCTGCGGCAGCTCCGGTGGCGCGGCCACCGGCACCTCGCCGACCGGAATGTCCGGTGCCGGCCGGCGAGCCGGTCGCTTGAGGACGGTGAAGGGCACCGGGCAAGTTAACACGCACAGCGACTGCGTGGGCACCCGATCGCCAGATCCGGATATAGAGTGCACCGGTCCGTCGGCTGTCGCCGCCAAGTATCACGGAGGATCGATGAGCGCCCGCCTCGCCCGGATCACCGTCTGCGGACCGCGACGCCGGATCGACCTCGCCCTGCCGGGCCACCTGCCGGTCGCCGAATTGCTGCCTGATCTGCTGCGGCACTGCGGTGACGGACTCGCCGACGACGGTGAGCAGCATGGTGGCTGGGTACTACGTCGCAGTGACGGCGACCCGGTCGCGGCCGGCCAGCCACTGCACCAACAGGGCATCCGCGACGGCGACCTGCTACATCTCGTACCGGGGCGGATGTACTGGCCGGAACCGGAGTACGACGACGTCGTCGAGGTGGTGGCCGACACCGTGCGCCGGCGGAGCGGCGACTGGTCGAGCTCGGCGACCCGCCGGTACGCGCTCGCCACCACGGGGGTCTGGCTCGCCGTGGGCCTGCTGGTGCTGCTGACCGCCGGGACACCACGGCTGGCGACGACGGCTCTGCTGACCAGTGCGGTCCTGGCGGTGGTGGCGGTGCTGGCCGCCCGGGCATGGCGGGACCCGGTGACCGGGGTCGTGCTCGGGTGCTGGTCGCTGCCGTACGCCTTCGCCGGTGGGGCGCTCAGTGTCAGCGACGCGGGACCGTCCGCCGCCGGACCCGGCTGGTTGTCTACGGCCGGGCTGTTGGCCGGGTCGGTGTCGCTCCTGCTGACGGCGTTTCTGGTCGCCGTCGGGGTTGCCGCGGGTCTGTCGATGTTCGCTGCGGCCGGCACGGTCGGCCTGCTGAGTGGAGTGGTCGCGGTGGCTGCCATGACGGTGACCGACGCGGCGGGGGCCGCCGCCGTCCTGCTGGCCATCGTGGTGTGCGGGATCGGGCTGCTGCCGCGTCTGGCGATCAGACTGGCGCCGGTGCCGGTGCCGGTCGCCACCTCGCCGGCCGCCGTATCGGCCGATCCGTCCCGGGTCACGTTCCATGTCGCGCGGGCCGAACGGTTGCTCACCGGCATGCTCGGCGGGTACGCCGTGCTCACCGCCGGGGCAGCTGCCGTGCTGGTGCTGGATCCGGGAATCGCCGACCAGGCGCTGGTGGGGGTGGCCGCGGTAGCCCTGCCCCTGCGCTCCCGGGCGTTCGCGGCCGCGCGGCACCAGTTGCCGTTGCGCCTCGCCGGGTTGGCGGCGGCGGTGCTGTTGGTCGCGGTCGGCCTGCCGGCCGGCGGGCTGCTGCCGCCGGCCGGCACGGGACCACCGGTGCTGGTTCCACTGCTCGGGCTGATCGCCCTGTCGACTGTGGCCGTGGGTGTCCGGCACGCCGCCCGGGCGCCGTCTCCCTACCTCGGCCGGGCCGCCGACCTGTTGGAGACCGGTGTGGTCGTCGCGACGATCCCGACGGCGTGCGCGGTGCTCGGGCTGTACCGGTGGGCGACCGGGCTGCTCGGCTGAGCCGGGGCTCGGTCGAGAGCTCGGTACCGTTTCAGCGCACGGTGGCTGGTCAGTGCGCTGTCTCGTCACGCTCCAGGGCGGCTTCCCGCCGGCGGAACGAGGCCCGGATCTCCGCTTCGGCTTCGATCCGGCCGACCCAGGTCGCGCCCTCGACCGACTTGCCGGGCTCGAGGTCCTTGTAGACGACGAAGAAGTGCTGGATCTCCAGCCGGTCGAACTCACCGAGGTGGTGGATGTCGCGCAGGTGCTCCTGCCGTGGATCCTCGTACGGCACGCAGAGTACCTTGTCGTCGGCGCCCTTCTCGTCCTTCATCCGGAACATGCCGATCGCCCGGCAGCGGATGAGGCATCCTGGGAAGGTGGGTTCCGGTACGAGCACCAACGCGTCCAGGGGATCGTCGTCCTGGCCGAGGGTGCCCTCGATGAAACCGTAGTCGGCAGGGTATTGCGTCGAAGTGAACAGAGTGCGGTCCAGCCGGATCCGGCCGGTTGAATGATCGACCTCATACTTGTTCCGGTGACCCTTGGGGATCTCAACCGTCACGTCGAAATCCATCTCACGCTCCCTCGTCGCCCGCGCTGGCTACGGAAATAGAGCGGACCACCGCTCGGGCGTTGCCCCGCCCGACCGTTGTGGCTGCCGCTCGTAGTGAACGCAAGTAGTGTCGCGTAGTCGGCTATACGAATGGGAGGTGGGGCCGGTGGGGAGGGAAGACTCACAGTCGGGTAGGACCGCTGGCCGGCCGGACCACACCAACCGTGGCACCGGGCCGTCGTATCAAAGTGACCGGTCGGTGGCTGATGGTGTGCCGGCGACTGGTGCCGCCGGGCCGGCGACAGGTCGTGCGGCTGTGCCGCCGTCCGCCGCTGTCGGGCCGCCCGGCGTGGCCAACCCGAACACCCACCGCGGCCGGGCGACGGTGCCGGTCCGGGGCGCCGCGCCACCGCCACCGCGGCCCACCCAACCGGCGCAGCCGCCCCACCCGGCCGGATCGCGACTGGCCGGATCGCCAGCGGACGGATCGCCACCGGCGGCGCCCCCGCGTCGCCGTCGCAAACTGCCGCTGGTGGTGGCCACGATCATCGGGGTGTTGCTGGTGGCGACCGGCGCCTCGGTCGCCGTGGTGCGTCCCGGTCCGGTGGCCGGTTGGCTCGGTGCCGCGCCGCCCCCGAGCCCCACCCCGACCCCGTCGGCCGAACCAACGCCGGGTCCGGTGCTGGCGGGCCTGGCCGTGGACACCCCGATGCCCACCGCGGCCGGACTGTCCGAGGCGCTGTCCGAGGTCCTGGCCGGCGCGTCGCTGGGCCCACGTACACATGTGGCGGTGCAGGACATGGTGACCGGGACGGTGCTGTTCAGCCAGAGCCCGTCGGCGATGACCATGCCGGCGTCGACCACCAAGCTGGTCACCGCCGCGACGGCGCTCGCTGCGGTGGGGCCGGCGCACCGGATCACCACCCGGGTGGTGGCGGGCTCGGAACCCGGCGAGGTGGTGCTGATCGGGGGCGGTGATCCGACTCTGACAGCCGGTGAATCCGGGTTCTACCCGGGTGCGGCGCGCCTCGACGAGCTGGCTGCCGCAACCCGCACCGCGCTGGGTGGCAGCACCCCGACCAGGATCATTCTCGACGTGTCGCTGTTCTCCGGTCCCGCGCTCGGGCCGGGCTGGGACGACGACATACCCACCGGCGGTTACGCGTCCGCCATCACCGCCCTGATGATCGACGGTGGCCGGTCCGACCCGGCGGCCGGCAGGGGCTGGGCGCAGCGGTCGGCGCAACCCGATCTCGCCGCCGGTCGGGCGTTCGCCCGGGCACTGGGCCTGCCGGCAGCCTCGGTCAGCACCGCGCCTGCCGGTTATGTCGAGCAGTTGGCGAGTGCGCCGCCGCAGTCGGAAGGTAGCGCCGGTCCGGCCGCAGCCGCGTCACCGGACTCGGTGCAGAACCCGGCGGCGGCCTCGGCGCGACCCGGGCCCTCGGCGTCGGCCGCGAGCCCGGATGCCGCGGTGCAGCCCGGCTCCGAACTCGCCCGGGTGGCCTCGCCACCGATGATCGGCCTGGTGGAGATGATGTTGGCGGACAGCGACAACGTGATCGCGGAGGCGATCGCACGGCAGGTCGCGATCGCACGTGGTGAACCGGCATCGTTCACCGGCGCGGCGGCGGCGATGGACGCTGTACTGCTGGAACTGGGGCTGCCGGCGGAGCAGAGCGATCTGTCCGACGGCAGCGGCCTGTCGCGCCGCAACCGGCTGACGCCGGCCCTGCTCACCGAGTTGCTGGTGCTGGCCGGCAGCGGCAGCCGTCCCGAGCTGACCGGTTTGTTCTCCGGACTGCCGGTGGCTGCCTGGTCCGGCACGCTGCAAGATCGCTACCAGAACACGTCTGATGCCCGCCGGGCCGGTGCCGGCATGGTCCGGGCGAAGACCGGTTCGTTGTCCGGGGTCAACGCCCTCGCCGGCACGGTGACCACCGCCGACGGCCGGCTCCTCGCATTCGCGGTGCTGGCCGATTCGGTCCCGCTGTACATCGACGCCGCGCAGGCCGCCCTGGACCGGATCGCGGCCACCCTGGCCCGGTGCGGTTGCCGCTGACAGGTCCGCAGCACCGGAGTCGACGGGCGCTGCGCGGGTACGGTGGGGTGCATGGCGCAGTTCGTGGACTGGGATCTGGCCGCCGCCACCGCTGGGGCGCTGAGCAAGTCGGGCCCGAAGGCCTCCCTGGAGGAGGCGACCGAGGTGGTCAACGACCTCCGGCGGCTCACCGACGAGGCGGCGGGCCACGTGATCACGTACACCGGTCTGCACGCGCAGGTCGCCCACCCGCCGGTGCGGGTCGTCGACCGGCGCGACTGGGCCGCGGCCAACATCGCCGGGCTGCGCGATGTGATCACGCCACTGGTCTCCCGGGCAGCCGGTGACCAGGCACCCGGGCCGCTCACCGACGCCATCGGCTCACGGGTGACCGGCGTGCAGGCCGGCACGGTGCTGGCTTACCTGTCCGGCCGGGTGCTCGGCCAGTACGAGGTCTTCTCCGGTGATCCCGGTCAGCTACTGCTGGTCGCTCCGAACATCGTCGAGGTGGAGCGGAAGCTGCACGCGGATCCGCGCGACTTCCGGCTCTGGGTGTGTCTGCACGAGGTGACCCACCGCACCCAGTTCACCGCCGTACCCTGGATGCGGGGCCATTTTCTCGGCCAGGTGCAGGCGTTCGTGGACGCCTCGCAGGCCGGCGGGGACCATCTCATGGACCGGATCCGGCGGGGGATCGGCACGTTGGCCGACTCGGTCCGGGATCCGCAGAGCCGGGCGAGCGTGCTGGACATCGTGCAGACCCCGGCACAGCGGGCGGTGCTCGACCGGCTGACCGCGCTGATGACCCTGCTCGAGGGGCACGCCGAGTTCGTCATGGACGGCGTCGGGCCAGCGGTCATCCCGACCGTCGAGCGGATCCGGGCCGGGTTCAACCGCCGCCGCGAAGCCGGCAACCCGTTGGAGAAGGCGGTTCGCCGGCTGCTCGGAGTGGACGTCAAGATGCGCCAGTACGCCGAGGGCCGCAAGTTCGTGCACGGCGTGGTGGAGCGGGTCGGCATGACCGGCTTCAACAAGGTCTTCGACTCTCCGCTGACCTTGCCGCGGCTGGCGGAGTTGGGCGATCCGGACGGGTGGGTGGCACGGGTGCACGGCCCGGTTTCCGGCTCATCCCCGACGGTTGCCTGAGCCGCGGGTGGCCAGGCTTGATCCGGCGGTCGCCGGGCTGCGTGTCGCGGTCCGGCAGGCGCTGCGCGGCTATTCCGGGCGACTCGTGCTGGTGGCCTGTTCCGGCGGGCCCGATTCACTCGCCCTGGCGGCCACGGTCAACTTCGTGGCCGCCCGGTGCGGGGTCGCCGCGGGTCTGGTCACGGTGGACCACGGCCTGCAAGCTGGCTCCGCCGACCAGGCGCGCCAGGTCGCGCGGTGGGCGGAAACCACTGGTCTCGCGCCGGTCGAGGTGGCGACCGTACGGGTGAGCGGTCCGGGCGGCCCGGAGGCCGCCGCGCGCCGGGCCCGCTACGACGCGCTGGTGCAGGCGGCACACCGGCATCGGGCCGGTGCCGTGCTGCTCGGGCACACCCGCGACGACCAGGCGGAGACCGTACTGCTGGCACTTGCCCGTGGCGCCGGCCCGGCCGGACTGTCCGGGATGCCGGCGGCCCGCGACCTGTCCGGTGTCACCCTGCTGCGCCCGCTGCTGGCGGTGAGCCGGGCACAGACCGGCGTCGCCTGCACCGCGTTGGGGCTGGCCCCGTGGTCCGACCCACACAACACCGATCCGGCCTACGCCCGGGCGCGGGTGCGCGCCGACGTACTCCCGGCGCTCGCCGACGCGCTCGGTGCCGGAGTGGTGGAGAACCTGGCCCGTACGGCGACCCTGCTGGCCGCCGACAACGCGGCGCTCGACAGACTCGCCGCGGCGGTGCTGGAACGCGCCCGGACCGGTGCCGGCGGCTTGGCGGTGCACATGCTCGCCGACCAACCGGAAGCGGTGCGAACCCGAGCGCTGCACCGCTGGGCGCGTGAACTCGGCGCGGCGGGCGGTGCGCTGTCACACCGGCATGTCGCCGCGCTCGACGCGTTGGTCACCCGCTGGCGGGGACAGCGGGCGGTGCATCTGCCAGGTGCCATCGAGGTGGGTCGCCGTGCCGACGAACTCGTGGTTCAGCCCACCGGCTCCGGCTCCGGCGACCGGTCGGCTGCGGCCCGTACCCCAGCCGCCGGGCCACCGCTGGCGGGGCCACCGCCGGACCACGCACCAGCGGCCCGGTCACGGAAGGTCGCGCGGTAGGCCTGCGGGGTGGCACCGACCCGCCGGCCGAAGTGGTGTCGCATGGTGGCGGCGTCGCCGAATCCGCACCGGCTCGCGACCGCTTCGACACCGAGTCCGGTCTCTTCCAGCAGTTGCCGGGCGAGTAGGACCCGCTGGCCGGTCAGCCAGTCGTGCGGGGTGGTGCCGGTCTCGGCCCGGAACCGCCGGGCGAAGGTCCGCGGTGCCATATGTGCCCGCGCGGCCAGTTCGTCGACGGTCACCGTGCTGTCCAGGTTGGTGAGCATCCAGGTCAGCAGCGGTTCCAGGGTGGCGGCGGTAGGGGTGTGCGGGATCGGCGCCTCGATGTACTGTGCCTGGCCGCCGTCGCGGTGTGGCGGCACCACCATCCGTCGGGCGAGCTTGGTGGCCAGCGCCGATCCGTGCACCTGGCGGACCAGGTGCAGGCAGGCGTCGATGCCGGCGGCGGTGCCGGCGCTGGTGAGCACGTTGCCGTCGGCGACGTAGAGCGAGTTGCACCGCACCCGGGCGAGCGGGTGCCGGCTGGCCAGTTGCTCGGCGTACTTCCAGTGGGTGGTGCACTCGCGGTTGTCGAGCAGTCCGGCGGCACCGAGCACGAAGGCTCCGGAGCAGACACTGAGGATCCATGCCCCCCGCCGGTGGGCGGCGCGTAGCGCGTCGAGCACGGCCGGCGGCACGCTTGGCCGGTTCGTCGCGGCCGGCACCGCGACCAGGTCGGCGTCGGCGGCCGGACCGAGGTCCGCGGTGGGTGTGAGGGCGAAGCCCGAGGTGCTGCGGACCGGGCCGCCGTCGACGGTGCAGACGTCGAAGCGGTAGCCGGGGAAGCCGTCGGCCGTGCGGTCCAGGCCGAACACCTCGCAGACCACGCCAAGTTCGAAGGCGGCGACTCCGTCGAGCGCGATCACGGCGACGGTACGGATCATGCGTCGAGACTACCGTAGCGGTGGCAGAAATTCGATGACCAGTGGCATACCTGCCACTGGTCATCGGTGTCGACCCCGGCGCAGACTTGATGGTGAACCCCGGTGCGCACCGGCGGCAAACCTACCGGCACCAGCGTGGAGGTGGCAGCCGCCATGGAAATTCTCGTCGTTCTAGTGATCTTCGTGTTGCTCACCGTCGCCTCGGCGGCGGGCCTGACCCGGGACAGCCGTGACTCGCTCGACTGGCAGCCCACCCAGGACGGCAGCCGGCAGCCCCGATGACGGCTGGCCAGCCGGATACGGCAGGCTTAGGGACATGGCTGACGGCTCCTCCTGGTACGACGCCGACATCGACCACGTGATCATCTCCGAGGAACAGATCCGCGAGAAGACCGCGGAACTCGCAAAGCAGGTGGCCGCCGACTACGCCGACACGCCGGACGGACTGCTGCTGGTCTGCGTACTCAAGGGCGCGGTCATGTTCATGGCCGACTTCGCCCGGGCACTCGGCCGGCACGGTCCGTCCGTCGAACTGGAGTTCATGGCCGTCTCCTCGTACGGCCAGGGCACCACCTCCTCCGGTGTGGTGCGCATCCTCAAGGACCTGGAGCGCGACATCGCCGGCCGGCACGTGGTCGTGGTCGAGGACATCATCGACTCCGGCCTGACCCTGTCCTGGCTGTTGAAGTACCTCGCCTCCCGGTCCGCGGCGAGCGTCGAGGTGGTCGCCCTGTTCCGCAAGCCGGAAGCGGTCAAGGTGCCGGTCCCGGTGCGCTACGTCGGGTTCGACATCCCGACCGAGTTCGTCGTCGGCTACGGCCTCGACTTCGCCGAGCGCTACCGCGAGCTGCCCTACGTCGGAGTGCTCAAACCCGAGGTGTACGCCCGCGCGTGAGCCGTCGTCGCTGCCGCCGCTGCCGCATGACGGGAACTCGGCGGGACGTACAGGCCACTTTCAGGAAACAGCGCTACGGTATCGGGTAGTGCGGACAGACAGCCGCACCGGCGTGCAGGTCCAGCGTCGGCGCACCGGGCCGACCGGCTCGCGGACGCGCGCCGCGCCACCACGGTGTACCTTCGAATGACCGTGGCGTGTGGTTGGCGCCTCGGAGTCGCTAGCCAGACGGTCAGAAGTCGATCAGGAGGGTCCGGGCGCCGCGGCGCCCGACAAACGTATGGAACGTACGCGTTTCTTCCGCCGGCCGGTGGTCTGGATCATCCTGGTGATCATCGGTGCGATAGCGCTCAGCTCCTTCTTCACCAACGGCCCCAGCTACCACAAGGTGGATACCTCGGTAGCCCTGGAGCGGCTGGAACAGGGCGGTATCGACAAGGCGATATTCCAGGACCGGGAGCAGACGCTCCGCCTCGACCTCGCCGAGCCGGAAGAGTTCGGCGACACCGAGACCGACCGTATCGAGGCCCAGTTCCCGTACGAGGTCGGTGGCGAGATCTGGACCGACGTGCTGGCCGCCAAGTCCGCCGGTCGGATCACCGGTCCCGCCGAGGCCGAGGTCTCCTCGGACAGCATCTTCCTGACCTTGCTGGTCAACCTGCTGCCCATCGCCATCCTGGTGATCCTGCTGCTGCTGTTCATGTCGCAGATGCAGGGCGGCGGTTCCCGGGTGCTCAACTTCGGCAAGTCCAAGGCCAAGGTCATCACCAAGGACACCCCGAAGACCACCTTCGCCGACGTGGCCGGCTCCGAGGAGGCGGTCGAGGAACTGCAGGAGATCAAGGACTTCCTGCAGAATCCGGCGAAGTACCAGGCGCTCGGCGCCAAGATCCCCAAGGGCGTGCTGCTGTTCGGCCCGCCCGGCACCGGCAAGACCCTGCTGGCCCGCGCGGTGGCCGGCGAGGCCGGGGTGCCGTTCTACTCGATCTCCGGCTCCGACTTCGTCGAGATGTTCGTCGGTGTCGGTGCCAGCCGGGTCCGTGACCTGTTCGAACAGGCCAAGGCGAACGCACCGGCGATCGTCTTCGTCGACGAGATCGACGCGGTCGGCCGTCACCGGGGCGCCGGCATGGGCGGCGGTCACGACGAACGGGAACAGACCCTCAACCAGCTGCTCGTCGAGATGGACGGGTTCGACACCAAGGGCGGCGTGATCCTGATCGCCGCCACCAACCGTCCCGACATCCTCGACCCGGCGTTGCTGCGTCCCGGCCGCTTCGACCGGCAGATCCCGGTCGACGCTCCCGACATGGAGGGCCGCAAGGCGATCCTGCGGGTGCACGCCCGTGGCAAGCCGTTCGCCCCCGACGTGGACCTGGACGCGGTGGCCCGGCGTACCCCCGGGTTCAGCGGTGCCGACCTGGCCAACGTCATCAACGAGGCGGCGCTGCTCACCGCCCGCCAGGACGCCCGCGCGATCACCAACGAGGCGTTGGAGGAGTCGATCGACCGGGTGGTCGCCGGCCCGCAGCGGCGGACCCGGGTGATGGGCGACAAGGAAAAGAAGATCACCGCCTACCACGAGGGCGGGCACGCCCTGGTCGCCTGGGCGCTGCCGCACGCCGCCCCGGTGCACAAGGTCACCATCCTGTCCCGGGGCCGCTCGCTGGGGCACACCCTGGTGCTGCCGACCGAGGACAAGTACACCCAGACCCGGGCCGAGATGATCGACACTCTGGCGTACGCCCTCGGTGGGCGCGCTGCCGAGGAACTGGTCTTCCACGAGCCGACCACCGGTGCCGGCAACGACATCGAGAAGGCCAGCGCGCTGGCCCGGGCCATGGTCACCCAGTACGGCATGAGCGCCAAGCTCGGTGCCGTCAAGTACGGCACCAACGGTGACGAGCCGTTCCTCGGCCGCACCATGGGCCACGAGCGGGACTACTCCGACTCGGTGGCGGCCGAGATCGACAGCGAGGTCCGTGCCCTGATCGAGCTCGCCCACGACGAGGCCTGGGAGATCCTGGTCGAGTACCGCGACGTGCTCGACACGATGGTGCTGGAGCTGATGGAGAAGGAAACCATCTCGCAGACCGACATGGCCCGAATCTGTGCCCGGGTGGTCAAGCGACCGCCGATGGCGCCGTTCAACGGGTTCGGCAAGCGGCAGCCGTCCACCGAGCCCCCGGTGCTCACCCCGGCCGAGAAGGAGGGCCTCAAGGTGCAGGCCGCCGCGGACGGTGCCCAGGCGGCCTTCGGCGGCGGTGGTGGCCTGTCGGCCAACTCGGACGGTACGTCCTGAACGGTCGTCAGTCCTCCGCCAGCGCGTCATCGACCGAGCCGGACGATGACGCGCTGGACTATCTCGCCGCCCGACTCGTCGACGGTCGGCTCAACGGCACGCCGATCGAGCGTTCCGTCGACCTCGGCCGCATCGAGCAGGCGGTCCGGGAGATCCTCATCGCGGTGGGGGAGGATCCGGACCGGGACGGCCTGCGCAAGACCCCGGCCCGGGTCGCCCGCGCCTACGCCGAGTTGCTCGCCGGTTTGCGTGCCGACCCCGGGCAGGTGCTCACCACCACCTTCGAAGCCAACCACGACGAGTTGGTGCTGGTTCGCGACATCGAGGTGATGTCGCTCTGCGAGCACCACCTGTTGCCGTTTCGCGGGGTCGCCCACATCGGTTACATCCCCGGCAGCACCGGCCGGATCACCGGCCTGTCCAAGCTGGCCCGGCTCGTCGAGGTCTACGCCCGGCGACTGCAGGTGCAGGAGCGGCTCACCGCCCAGATAGCCGATCTGCTGATGGATCGGCTGGAGCCGCGTGGCGTCGTGACCGTGTTGGAGTGCGAGCACATGTGCATGGCCATGCGCGGCATCCGGAAGGCCGGCGCGAAGACCATCACCTCGGCGGTACGCGGTGTGTTCCAGCGGGACGCGAAGTCCCGCGCCGAGGCGATGAGTCTGATCATCCGCAGTTCTGTGTGATCATCAGTGGCTCCTGGACCCGCTGACCTATGAGCGTCGATCAGCGGGTCACCCCGACCACCATGGCCAGTACGCAGCTGAGCAGCAGCGGGGCGGCGCAGGCCAGCGCGCCGACCAGCGGGGTGCGCTGCACCGCCTGCCCTGGTCCGGCGAAGACCACACCGACCGCCAGCCAACCCAACCCGAACGCGACCAGCGGCATCACCAGGCCACACCCGAGCACGTAGGCCAGCGGTGCCCGTTGCCCGGCGGCCACGAACAGCGCGACCTGGATGACCAGCGTGATCGCCGCGAACGGTCCGTACACCAGCAGGTTGCGTACGGCCGGTGCGCCGGTGGCCGGTGCCGTGCGGGCAAGGCTGGTCGCGGCGGTGTCGAGCGCGGACGCCACCTGGACGCGGACCGCCTGCCGCGCCCCGGCTCCGTCCGCCGCAAGGGTGGACCGACAGGCGGCTACCTCCGCCGGCAACGGTTCGAGTGCGGTCGCCGGCACGCCCAGCGCCAACAGTTGCTGCCGCTGCCGCGCCAGCCGGTGCCGCAACGCGGTGAGCTCGGTCTCGTCCTGGGCGAGGACCGGTTGATCCGGGTTGCCACGGCGTAACCGATCCAGCCGCCGCGCGGCCGCCGCGTAGTCCGCCCAGTCACCCGGACTTGCTGCCGGGGGCATGCTCATTGGTGCACCTCCCGCATGCCGTCGAGGTCAGCCTCGGTGTCGGGCACGGTAGCGGCGTCGGGCACGGTAGCGGTGCCGGCGCTCGGGCTGGAACTGGCGGCCGCGGTGGCGGTGGCCCGAAACGGGACGAAGACTGTCTGCCGATCGGTCTGCCCGTCGTACAGCAGGCCGCGTCCGGGCCGGGGACGCCACGAGGACAGCGCGCCGGGCCCAGCGGCGAGCCCGGTTGCCGGCAGGTCGAGCAGCACGATCCCGGCGATCAGCTCCGGGCTGGGGCCGAGGAAGGCCACGAACCGCTCCACCCGCCGCCAGCAGGCGAGCACATGGATACCGCGTCCCGGACCAGCGTCCAGCAGGTTACGCAGCCGCGTCGCGACCGGACCCGCCGGTTCGAGTTCGTCTGCCGCCGGGACGACCAGGTACGCGGGCCCGGCGCTGTCGCCGAGGGTGCGTACCACATCGGAATCGACGATGTCGACCGGCTGCCGGTCACCGACCCGGCCGGCGAGCCGCTCCAGAAGCTGCCGATCGGGCCCGGTGAGCGGGAGCAACAGGATCCGGGCGCTGCCGGGTGGATGCTGAGCCGCGACGCTGACCACCGCCGTGGCGAGCAGGTCCGGACCGGTCCGGTCGGTGCCGAAGATGGCCAGGTGCCGGCCGGGGCTCCGCTCGAAACGGAACTCGGCGGGGCGGGCCGGCAGGTCCACGGCCCGGCCGAGCAGACAGGCCGGCGGATCGGCCGGGTCGGCGAGCGCCCGTCGATGCGCCGGATCGGCGTCCAGATCCGGTCGTTCGTACCCGACGAAGAGCTGCGGTGCGACGGCGGGCGCCGGGCCGCGGGACCACAACTGCCGGCGTACGGCGGCGAGCTTGCCCGCCTCGACAGACGGGTCCGGGAATCTGACCGACCGCTCGTGACCACGGGTCGCCCCGCGTGGTCCGCCGAGCCCGCCGGCCGTGTTGATCACCGCGGTGCCCAACGGCAGGCCGGCGGCCGCGTCGTTGCTCGGCTCCAGTACCCAGTCGCCACCGGCCAACGCGACCCGGACCGGGAACTGGCTGAGCACCGACTCCCGCCACGGGCCGCCGACGAGACCCCGACCAGCGGTGCCTGCCTCCGCCCCGGAGTCGGCCAGCAGCAGGTGGATGCCGTGGGCACGACCGGCTCGGGCAACCTTCTCCAGCAGATCGAGACCCTCGGCGGCGACCGGCCCGGCAGGGTCGAGCAGTGCGGCCGGCTCCTTGATCACACAGACGATCCGGGGCATGCCAGTGGCGGTCGCGAGGTCGGCGAACTTGTTGGTCCCGGTGCGGTCGGCCTGCCAAGCCCGGCGTTCCGCCTGGACGGCGAGATGACGCAGCACGGCGACACCGTACTCCGGGTCGGCCTCGACCCCGACGGACACCAGCTGCGGTAGCCAGGACGGATCATGCGGGCCGGGCAGCACGGTGGTGAACGACGATCCGGCGGACAGGTCCACCAGGTGCACGGCCAGCTCTGCCGGCCGGTACCGCAGAGCCAGGCCGTACAGCACGTTGGTGACGAACTCGTCCAGGCCGGCACCGGGTCGCCCGGCCACGATCCAGTGCGGGGTGATCTCGTTGAACCGCAGCAGCACCGGCGTCTGATCATCGAAACCCGCACCGGTGACCAGGCCGTCCGCCGCCGGCTCGGCGCTCGGTCCGGACCAGTGGTCGACGGCCGGATCGGGCAGCAGCTCAGCCAGCGACGGCCGGGCACCCGGGTCGGCCTGGGCCGTGAGTTCGGCGCAGACCTGCTCGACCAGGTGGCCCGGTGGGTCGTCGTCCAGGTAGACCGGTGAGTTCAGCCCACCGGCCGGGCCCCTCGCACCGGCCGGGCCCCTCGCACCGGCCGAGTCACTGTTCCGTACCGGACCAGCCCCGCCGGCCAACGGATCCCGGAACGATTCCCCGGGTGGGTCACCGACCAGCACGTACGGGTTACGTAGTCGGATGGTGGTGCTGCGCGGCAGGTCGGCCCGGGCAAGCTCCGGGTCGACCGGCGGCGGCGGCCACCCGGCGACCACCAGATGCAGCCCGTGTTCCGGGCCTACCTGCGCCAGCCGGTCGAGCCGGTCGAGATCGGCACCGTCGGTCAGCTCGGGCAGCGAGGCCACCACCAGCAGCAGCAGCCGACCGTGCCGACGGTGCCGGGCCACCGCCGGCCGGGCCGGACGCAGCCACTGCTCGGCCTCGGCCAGCGCGGCACGCAAGCCGGCCCGATCGGTCGCCGTCGGACGGAGCAGGCCCGCCTCGACCAGCGGTCGGAACGGGGCGAACACCCCGGCCCGGCTGGTGCTGATGCCGTCCACCGTGCGTACCGTCAACTGCCGTTGCGGCACGGCGGCGAGCAGGCGGAGCAGCACGGCCCGGAGTAGCCCGGCGACCCGACGGTCGCGGGCGTCGCCGTCGACGGCGAGGTGGGCACTGCCCAGGAACGGGACCACAACCGGAAACCGGGCGTCGTCCAGCGGCTGGGCGACGCCGATACGCAGGTGTCCACCGCGGTCCACGCCGCCCAACGGCATCGCGGGTGTCTGCACGTCCAGCGGGGCGCCGAGCCAGCCCGGGGCCAGCCGCGCGGCCAGCACACGCAGTTCCTCGGCGATCTCGTGTTGGGCGGTGCCAGCCGGGCCGGCACCGATCTGGCCGGCACCGGGCGCGGTGGTGCCCGGCTTCGGTCCGTCGAGCGCAGCCAGGGCGGCGGCTGCGGACCGGTGCAGCACGGTCGCCCGGTCCAGCTCCGCGTTCATGTCGACCATCCTCGCCGCACGTGCCGTGAGGGCCGGCCCGCCCCGGGTGCCTCGTCCGTCAGACCTGAGACGGTATCCCAGTGCCCGCTCCGTCGGTGCCACGCAACCGTTGTTTCACGATTGATCATTACTCATCGGGCCGATTCGCCGGATATATGACCAATGAGGACTCGACTCGGCTATTCAGTCTCATGTTGCGGCCGGATACTGTCGAGAAGTGGAGCAGACCCGACCGGCCATCCCCGTACGCCGGTTGCGGGTGCCCCGGCAGCGGGGCGCCCCCGGCTCCGCCACGCCGCCGGTCGTCCCGCCCGGACGCCGGTTGCGGCTCGCGCTCGTCCTGATCACCGGCACTCTCGCACTGCTCTGCCTCGGCGGTGCCGGAGTCGTCTTCGTCCTCTACGCCAATGTCACCGCCCCCGACCGCGGTACGCCCGGCACGGCCGTGCGCAACTACCTGATCGCCTCGCTGGACGACCGGGACGATGTCAGGGCCGCGGCGTACACCTGTGCGGAGCCGGACCTGTCGGCGATCCAGGAGGTGCGCGAACGCATCGTCGCGTACGAGGAACGCAACAACACGGTGGTCGTCGTGCGAATCCACGCGGTCGAGGTGCAATCCGAGTCGCCGGCGGCCGCCGTGGTCACCGCGACCGTGCGCCAGACCGCGACGACCGGCAGCGGGATGTTCGAGATCGCCGATCAGTGGCGCTTCCAGACGGTCGATCAGGGCGGTTGGCGGGTCTGTTCCGCCGAGCAACTCGACTGACAGCGCGCCTGGGCGACTATTCCACCCATACCAGGTGCACCGGTAGCTCGGTCGTCTCCGGCAGGTGCCCGGTCCAGACCCAGCGGTACCAGGCCAACTCGGGTGCCGCCCGGACCGCGATGTCGCCGTCCGCCCCGGTGTGCAACTCGGTGACCGCCCGCAGATCACGGCGCTCCTGGCCGCCGTCCATGTGCACCAGGCGGCGGCCGGTCAACGGCCCCGCGTCGACCACCGGGACCGGGAACCGCGCCGCTGGCGCGTCCAACGAGACCAGCCGGGACAGTACGTCGGTGCGCGCCGGCGCGGCCAGCGTGTCGTCCGGACGTTCCACCCAGACCCGGTCGGCCGGCACCAGCGGGGCGAAGACCTCGACCTGCTCCGCTTCCGCCCGGTACCACTCCTGTTCCGGCAACACCGGGATGTAGGTACGACTGCCCTGCACGACCTTCTCGTCGCAGCGCAGATCGCCACGCCACCCGATACCGGTCAGCCCGATAAGCACCCGCCGACCGCGGAGCTCCCGCTCGGTGGTCGCCGGCGTGGGCACCAGCGGCCGGGGCGGCCGGGGTGCCCAGTCCGGTTGATCGGCGAAGGGATCCGGCATCGGCTCTCGGCTCATCGACACCCCCGCTCCGGTCCAGCTAGCCGCGCTCACCCAGCGGCGCCCCGCGATCGCGCATGAAGGCCACCGGATCGACGGCACCACGGCTGCTGCGGTCGCCCCGCAGATGCACCTCGTAGTGCAGGTGCGGTCCGGAGGAGTTGCCGCTGGAACCCACCTTGCCGATCACCTGCCCGGCGTCCACCAGGTCGCCTTCGCCGACGTCCGGCCGACTCACCATGTGACAGTATCTCGTGATCACCTGGTCGGCGTGCAGGATGTCGACGAACCAGCCGCAGCCGCCGGTGCTCGGCGATCCGTCCACGTTGCAGTTGAGCCGGCCGTTGTGGTCCGGGTCGCACCGGGAGACGATCACCCGGCCGGCGGCGGCCGAGCGGATCAGCGTGCCCTTCGGCTGGGCGATGTCGACGCCGTTGTGGCCGGGGCGACTGCTGGTGCGAAAGCCCGAGCCGACATTGCCGGGCACCGGTCGGGTCCAACCCGAGGCGGCGATCTCGGCGCCGGCGGCGCAGCGCAGTCCGTCCGCCCCGAGGACCGCCCGGGCCGCCCCACCGGTGAGCGCGTTGACGATCTGCGTGGCCAGCGGTTCGTGCTTGGCGTACGCGTCCGGGAAGGCGCTGACCTGGACCCGCTGCGCGGTGTCGGTCAGCGTCATGGTTTCCCAGCCGTCGACGGTGAGCATCTTCTGGTAGAACTTGCGCGACGAGTACGCCGGATCCTGCAACTGCTCCGGAGTGCCCCAGCCCTGGCTCGGGCGCTGCTGAAACAGCCCGACCGAGTCGTGGTCGTTGCGCTCGCCGAGATGCGGCAGGTTCCGCAGAGCCGACTCCTGCATCGCGGTGGCCACCGCGACCACCCAGCCGCGCGGCGGTACCGACATGTCGACACCCACGTTGATGATCACCGCGGCGTTCGCGATCTGGTCGGGACCGTACGGGCCGATCGACGGCATCCCGTCGGACAGGTCGACGGGACCGTCCTGTCCGCAGCCGAAGGAGGTGAACAGCACGCTGTCCGAGTCGTCGTCGCTGAACAGCACCGCACCGATGCCGCCGGTGCAGCACAGCAGCACCAGGGTCGCGGTCAACGCGAGGGTGAGGGCGAGATGCCGGGCCGCGCGGGTACGGACGCTGGTGTCCGTGCCGGCGCTCATCCGCGTTCCCAGTCGACGCCGTCGACCAGCCAACGACCGTCCGGGCCGGTGAGCCGCAGTCGTAGCTTGCCCGAGTCCACCTCGATCACCACCTCGACCAGGTTCGTCGCGTACGGAATCAGCTCAGGATCGCCGGTGATCCGCTCGGCCGGCACGTCGAGCGGGTCGACGCCGTCGAGTTTGGCGGCGAGTTCCTCGGTGGCGTACGGCACCAGGCCCGCGTGCCACTGCCCGGCGCTGAGTCGACGCTGGATCCAGGCGCCGGCGAACGCCTGGGCGACCGCCTGCGGATCGTCACCGCCGGCACTGACGACCGGGTCCGGCGGCGGCGCCACCGACTGGATGCCGTCGTCACCGGCGGTGGGGTCGATGGTGAGCGCGGGCTGCGGCCCGGGATCGCCCAGCGGTGCCCGGGCGGACGGGCCGGACACGCCGACCACCCGGCCGACCCCGACCACGCTCACCACGACCACGAGCAGCAGCGCGGCGAGCCCGATCCGGGACCGGAAGACGAGGCGGGCCGCTGCCGCGACGACGGAGAAAAGTGTGCGCATCCGTCGTCACCGGGCTTCGCTGCGGATCCGGGGCTTCGGCGGCGCGCTGGGTTCCCGTGCGCTGTCGGGTCGGTAGACCGCGTACCGCTGCTCCTCGGCCGGCACGTCCGGTGGCGTCCACTCCGGGCTGTGACGTGGCCGCGCCCGGGGCTGGGTGGACGCGGGCTCCGGTGCCGGTTCCGGCGCCGACTCGCGTCCGTCCGGTCGCTCCCGTGCCGGCTTCGCCGTGCTGTCGGACCCGCCGGCCGGCTTGTCGTGGCTCGGATCCTCCAGCCGGGCCTCCGGCCGTACGGTCTGCCGGGTGGTCGACTTGTCCTGGCTGTCCTTTGACTTGACCACCACGGTCTGTTCCGGTTCGCGGGTCTCCCGCGTCTCCCGGAAGTAGCGCAGATGCCAGGAACTGCCGCCGCCACGGTCCGCGTCCCGGCCGCCGAGGTCGGTGATCCGCCGGTACGGGCGCAGCAACAGCCAGCCGACCATCCCGCAGAGCCAGATCAACACCACCTGCAGCCACCCGGGCAGGGTCGGCGTACTCATGATCAGGTCGACGGCGAAGAGGTAGACCGCGGCACCGGTGCCGAAGATCGCGATGTTGAACACCGCCGCCACCACCGCGTTGCCCAGCCGCCGCATGCCGGCCCCGGCCGGGCGCAGCAGGCCGATGGTACCGAGGATCGGGGCGGCCACCACGGCCCACCGGAACAGCAGGAACCCGAGCAGGACGAGCACGGACGCGGCCAGGTCGAACATGGCGAACATGACCGCCGCGAAGATCGCGATCAGTCCGGTGCCCACCCGGTCCATCTCCCGGATGCCCTGCAGATGCTCGTAGGCCTCCGGATCCTCGGTGCGGATCTGCTCGGCGACCCGCATCCACTGCTGGTTCTTCTGGTTGATGATGATGTCCCGCGCCTGTGGATCGGTCCGGATCTCCTCGATCTCCGACCAGGTGAAGGCCTGGGCGTTGTAGAGGGCGAAACCGTACTTCTCGGCGGTCGGGCTGTCCGCCGAGCCGAGCACCCCGCGTAGCCAGTTGCGGTAGAGCATCGCCGAGGTGGTCGTGTCGCTGGCGCGCACCGCCGGCGGGCGAAGGTCGGCGCAGCGCTCGGGGTCCGGATCGAGGCACTCGTCGGCGGGGATCTCGACGGCCCGTGGTCCGACCGCCTCGTGCACCACGCCGAGGGTGCTGATCAGCGCGCCGTCGGCGAGGTTGGCCGACCGGACCGGCCAGGCGGCGATCGCGGTCACCACCACCATGATCAGGATCGCCCAGCCGGCCGTCGTGATCATGTTGCTCATGTCGGACTGACGCGACCGCCAGATCAGGTAGAGGCCGACCACACACAGGGTGATCAACCCGAAGACGGTGAAGACCTTCTCGTAGATGGCGGTGGTGGCCTGCTCGACCAGCGGGTCGGCCCAGGCGTACATGGTGCCCGGATCCCAGGCCCGCTCCCGGATCGCGTTCGACGCGCCGATGATCGCGGTGGCCACCATCATCTCGAAGTTCGCGACCCCGGTGAACGCTCCGACGTCGACGTTCGTCACCCCGGACGCGCAGCCGCCGTCGAGGTCGTAGGTCGGGAACCGGTAGCCCGCGTACCCGTAGTTGGTGTAGAAGCCACTGACACCCTCGGCCTGTTGCGGCTGGGTGGCGAACCAGCCGCCGAAGCCGGAGTCGGGTGCGCTGGGCGCGGGCGGGTCCAGGCACTGCGCCCGCGCCGAGCTGACGTCCTGCAACTTGTCCAGACAACCCCGCAGGTCGGCCTGCCACTCCTCCACCGAACAGAGGTCCGCCGGTGCCTGAGCGGGCAGCGGACCCACCGGGGCGGCGTAAGCCGGCGCGGCGGCGCCAAGGGCCGGCCAGGAGATGCTCGCCACGGCGGCGATCAGGACGGCGATCAGGAGTGCGGTGCACCGGGTCGCGGCCCTCACCATGTCACACCTCCAGGTCACGGAGCGCCGACGGCGGACCCGCCGGTGCCGCCTGCGGCGTCCCCGGTGTGGTGTCCAGGTGGTCGAGCAGCCCTTCGACGTACGAGACGTCCACCCGTACCTTCTGCACCCGACCGTCGACGTCGCGCATGACGAACTCGCGGAAGCCGAGCCGGTGCGCCGAGGAACTGTCGACCGCGGACAACGAGGCGAGGGTGGCTTCGTAGCCGTCGTCGACCGGTACGCGCAGCAACCGCAGCGCCTCCGCGGCGATTTCCTCGTCCTCGGCGATACGGCCGACGAAGACGGTGGAGACCAGGTTCTGCACGTCCAGCCCGAGGATGTCCTTCGGGTTCTGCGAGGAGACCAGCGCGGCGAGGTTCCACTTACGGGAGTCGCGGGCCAGCCGGACCAGGAACGAGCGCCCGGAACGCCAGCCCTCCATGAAGTGTGCCTCGTCCAGGCCGACCAGCTTGCGCGACGACATCGAGCCGCCGTAGCAGCGCCGGACCGCGAGCCGGTGTGCGGTGTGCAGCATCGGTAGCGCGAGGGCCTCCTCGGCGGACCAGTATTCGCGCTCGATCTTCAGGTCGGGCAGCCGCAGCCCGGCCATGGTGATCACGGTGAGAGCGGCGTCCGCGCCGAGCAGCCCCGGTGTCGGGGAACCGAAGAACAGCAGCGCCAACGGCATCTCGGCGGTGTCCAGCAGCAGGTTGGCCAGCTCGCGGCCGTCTTCGTCGACGCCGTTGAGGCAGGCCACGACGTCGTCCAGGGTCGAGGTCTCCTCGGCCGGCACCTGCCGTACCGCGTGACGTAGCAGCGTCGCGGTCGACGATTCGCGGGCCACCTGCGGCGGCACCAGCATCATGCAGATGTCCTGGACCAGCATCCGGCGCTCGGCACGGGCGTTGGAGACGGCGATCTCGTACTCCCGGTCGCCGGCCGTACCGACGGCGAACTCGCCGCGCACCGGTGTCGGGATCAGCGAGTACGGCGCGAGCGTGCCCTGCTCGGAACCGGTCAGGTTGAGCACCCGTGAGTACGGTCGTAGCTCCGGCATCGCGCACAGCCGGGCCAGCGGGCCGGACGGGTCGAGCAGGGTCACCTGGACCCCGCGTCGGGCCGCCAGGTATCCCAGCGCGCCGAGCAGCGTCGACTTGCCGCCGCCCGGTTCGGCGACGAACACCGCCAGCCCGGAGCGTTCCCGGACCTCCATCGGAAAGTGCAGGTCCAGGAAGACCGGCCGGCGACAGGTGCCGGCGGTACGTCCGATCAGGTCGCCGCGCCGGTCGCCGACCGTCGACGCCGCCTGGGGCACGGCGGCGGCCAGCAGCTTGACCGGCATCCGCCGGATGTATCCGGTGTTGGCCACCGGCTCGCCGGGGATGAACTCCCGGGCCAACCAGTCCTGGTTCTTCGGATGCTGCAGGGAGATGCGCATCTCCCGGGAGTAGAGCTGGATCAGCCGCCGGGCCCGTTCCAGGCACTCCTCCCGGGTCCGTCCGCCGACCGCGACCCGGTGCCAGCCGTGTGCCCGAGCGGATTCCACCGGCAGTCCGGTGGTCATCTCGTCGCCGATGTGCAACGCCCGTTTGGCGAGCCGTTCCAGTTCCGGCGGTGCGTCGATGCCGTGCTCGGCGTAGTCGAGCTGCTGGGAGCGGATCATCCGCAGCCGGTGCTCCAGGTTGCGGAACGAGTCGGCCGGGCCGAGCAGGTCCACCCGGGAGCTGATCTCCATCGGCCAGGGCAGCCGCTCGTGGAAGTGCATCCACGGCTCGTGCCGCTCCGGAATCTCCAGCGGTTCCATCCGGCCCACCGCGAGCACGGCCACGTGCCGCTCCTCGCCGCTCATCCGGTTGACCAGCTTCAACGTCGAGCCGTACGGGGTGCGGTAGCGCTCGATCTGTTCGGTGAGCGCCAGCAGGTCACCACGGTCCCAGTTGCCGTCGCGCACCGGCGAGAGCATCGTCGGTGGCGCCATGCACAACGCCACCGAGCGGTAGAGCAGCCACTCCAGTTCGCCGGCGGTGACCCGCCGGCCCCGCATTCCGAACGCCCCGAGCACCTCGTCGAACTGGTCGACCATCCGGCTGAGCCGGCGGCGTTCGCTTTCCGCCACCCCGCGGCCGAACACCCGCAACACCCGCTCGGTCAGCGAGTCGCCGAGGGACCGGCGGGCGAAGGTGATGCCCAGGTAGGTCTGGCCTTCCGCGTGGTTGACCGACATCAGGTGCCGCTGGGCGGCGACCAGGTGATCGGACCAGGAGGTGCCGCCGGCGACGGTCGGCAGCGGGTCGCTGGTGAGCGAATCGATGGTGCGGGCCCACTCGTCGGCCGGGAACGGCCGGGTGGTGCGGCGTAGGTGGAGACGGAACCCGGCCAGGCCGGCGTACTGCTCGGAGATGGCCGACAGCAGAACCTCGCGTTCGGCGTCCGGGCGGAACGCCCAGCGGACCTCGGGCAACCAGTACCAGGCGGTGACGGTGTTCGGAGTGAAGGTCAGGTGGCCGGCGATCTCGGTGATGGCGAGTTCGGCGGCGGGGTCACGATCGGTGAACTTGACCTTCGGCGGCTTGATCGGTACCGGCTTGATCGGCTTGTCCCGCCGGGTCGCCTCCGCCCTGTCCCGCGAGGCCGGCTCCAGTCCGTTGCGGCGAGCCGGCTCCGCTCTGTCGCGGCGCGCCGGCTCCGCTCCCGCGGTGGCGGTCCGCCGTCGTCCTCGCGGCGAGGGCTGCCACTGGGAGGTACCGCCCTGGGGCGGATCGACCGGAACAGGCCCGTCGGCCGGTGGCGTCCCGGTGACCGGCCGCTGGCCGGCAGCTGAATCCGGAACCGGCTCGGACCCGGCCGGTGGCAAGGATGGCGTCGGCTGGGTTGGCGCGGGCTGGTAGGGCGCGGGCTGGTAGGGCGCTGTGGGTCGGGATGGCGGTGCCGGCTGACGGGGTGGCGGTGCCGACGCGCGCGGCGGTGCCGGTCGGTATGCCGGCGGCGGCTCCGGCTGCTCGTGTGCCGTGGGCTGCTCGTGTGCCGTGGGCTGAGCCGGCGTCGGTCGTTCAGGCCGGGTCGTCGCTCGGGGCGCGGCTGCCGGTGGCTCGATCGCGGGTGCGGCTGCCGGTGGTGGGATCGCGGGCCGGGCCGGGGGCGGAATTGCGTGCCGTGGTTCGCGGGTGCCGCTCCCGCCCCGCGGTGAGGCCGGATTCGTTCCGGCGAACAGGTCGAGAAAGGGGGAATCGATGTCGGTGTGATCGCTCACGTCGCCCCGGGGCGCCGGCACCGGCGTCGCCGGTGGAACGGGTGGTTTACGCGGGCCGCGGGCTGCCGCCGGAGACTGGAAGACCGCCACGGCGCCGTGGCTCGGGCTGGTGACCAGTTCGGTCTCGGGCGGCCTGCCGTCGAGGTCGGAAGCATGGTAGTCGCTTGATTGCTTACCGTTACTGCCGTTGTCAGCCTGCTGGCCGGCCGGGCGAGCAGAGCCCGGCGGGAATGATCGACTCATGCCATCGCCTCGCCGGAGCGGCTGCCGGACCGGTCTGGGCGACTGACGGAGCGCACGCTGGTGGCCGCCCGGTGCTGGGTGCACGTCATGCCAGCTCCTCCCGGATCCTGATGTGGCTGGCGGTCAGTCTCGGGTCCCGCTGTTCCGTGGCGGGCTCGCGGGTGCGGCGCCAGTCGGTGAGGGCGGTCCGGACAACCATCCGGGCCGGTCGGTCCGGGTCCACGTACCGGAAGATGAAAGAGGTGGTGACGATCGCCAGAGCGATCTCCCAGGCCGGGAAGAGTTCCACGGTGAACGTGAAGAGCCAGTGGACGAACATATAGAACGGGACCAACAGGATGAAAACCCCGTACTGCGCATACGGCAGGTGAATCGGCAACGTGTACCCGGGCGGGCCCAGGTAGACCAGGCGGGCCCGGTAGATGTCGTCGTCGGTACGCAGCCGCATCTCGTGCCCCGCGTCCTATTCGAACATCAGATCGATGAGGAAGTCGCCGACGAAGAAGAGGGTCGCCGCTCCGGCGATGAACGCCAGTCCCACGATCGCGATCGCGGAGCTGGTCAGCACCTTGGAGATCTCGCCCTTGCTGGCTCGGCCGATGAAGATGACTCCGAGGATCGCCAGCAGGATCGGTGCGACCTTGCTGGCAAGGAACGAGACAACGCCTTCGGTGTTGAAGCCCGTCGGTGTGTCGGGCTCGCCGGCCACGGCGGCAAGTGGCGGCAGGATGTCGAGCGCGGACGCCGTTGCGGCGCGGAACGTCTCGACGAGCGCTGTGTCGATCATGGGTACCTCCCCGGTGTGCGGCCGGCTTGGCCGGGGCGCGGCAGCCGTCAAGCCTCGGGAACGCTGTGGGTCATGCCGCGATGTTGACCCTGCGTCTGTCGATCACCGCGTACGGTGAACAAATATGGGCTCTTTGTCCAATTTCGGCCCTTCTTCTCGACCTTCGGCCTTACTGATCGCCCGCAAATGCAAAGCGTACGGGCCACCCCTGTCTGGTACAAGCTGCCTGGATCTCGACCGGTGGCGCCCGCACGGCACTGTTGACTGGTTCGAGCGTACCCAGTGAACCCGCTGCCGCCGGCCGGCCACCGGCGCCGGTACCGTCTACCCGTGACCGATCTGCTACGACCGGCCCGGCCGGTCGTGATGGGCGTCCTCAACGTCACGCCCGACTCGTTCTCCGACGGCGGTCGCTACGCCGACGTCGAGGCCGCGGTCGCCCATGGCGTACGCCTGTACGAGGAGGGCGCCGACCTGATCGACGTCGGCGGCGAGTCGACGCGCCCGGGAGCGGTCCGGATCGACGCCGAGACGGAGAACGCCCGGGTGCTACCGGTGATCCGGGCATTGGCCGGGGCGGGTGTACCGATGAGCATCGACACCACCCGGGCGGCGGTCGCCGACGCCGCGCTCGCCGCTGGCGCGTCGGTGGTCAACGACGTCTCCGGCGGACTGGCGGATCCGCAGATGGCGGCGGTGGTCGCCGGCGCCGGCTGCCCCTGGATCCTGATGCACTGGCGAGGCCATTCCAACCGGATGCAGGACCTGGCCCGGTACACCGACGTGGTCGGTGAGGTCCGGGCCGCGCTCGGCGCCCGGGTGGACGACGCGCTCGCCGCCGGTGTCGACCCACAGCGGATCATCGTCGACCCGGGGCTCGGCTTCGCCAAGCACGCCGAGCACAACTGGCAGCTCACCATCGGCCTGCCCGAGCTGCTCAGCCTCGGCTATCCGGTGCTCTTCGCCGCCAGTCGCAAGTCCTATCTCGGCCGGCTGCTGGCCGGCCCGGACGGCGAGCCCCGCCCGGTCGGTCAGCGGGGGGCCGCGACCATCGCCACCAGCGTGCTGGCCGTCGCCGCCGGCGCCTGGGGGGTACGGGTGCACGATGTGCGAGACACCGTGGACGCGCTCGCGGTCTGGCAGGCGAGCGGCCGGCCGGCACTGGCCACCACCGGAACGGGACCGCCGGCCGCCGGCGCGACGGGAATGCCCCGATGACCGACCGGATCCTGCTCACCGGCCTGCGGGCGCGCGGCCGGCACGGCGTCTATCCGGCCGAGCGGGCCGATGGTCAGGACTTCGTGGTGGATGTCGTGCTCACTCTCGACCTCGCGCCGGCGATCCGGTCGGACGAGGTGGCCGACACGGTGCACTACGGCGAGTTGGCCGACGAGCTGGTCGGCATCATCACCGGTGAGCCGGTGAACCTGATCGAGACACTGGCCGACCGGCTCGCGACCGCCTGCCTGGCCGACCGCCGGGTCCGGTCGGCCATGGTCACCGTCCACAAGCCCCAGGCCCCGATCCCGTACGAGTTCGCCGACGTCGCGGTGACGCTCACCCGTGCGCGGACGGATACCGCTGGTGAACTGCCGTGACCCGCGCGGTGCTCGCCCTCGGCGGCAACCTCGGCGACCGCCACGCCCACCTGCGGGCGGCGGTACGGGCGCTGGACGACGTGTTGGTGGCGGTCTCCGGTGTCTACGAAACGCCGCCGTGGGGGGATCCGGAGCAACCGGACTATCTCAACGCCGCGGCGATCGTCGTCGATCAAACCGCCGCCGCGTCCGACTGGCTCAACCGCTGCCGGGCGCTCGAACTGGCCGCCGGGCGGGTGCGCGATCCGGCCCGCCCGTACGGCCCGCGCAGCCTCGATGTGGACGTCGTGGCGGTGTGGTCCGCCGACGGTACGGCGGTGCGCAGCGACGATCCCGAGCTCACGCTGCCGCACCCACGGGCGCACCTGCGGGGATTCGTGCTGCGCCCGTGGATCGACATCGAGCCGTTCGGCTACCTGCCCGGCCACGGGTGGCTCACCGACCTGCTCGGCCGCGATCCGGTCGCTGCGGAACTGCTCGAACTGCGCCCCCGGCCGGATCTGCCGCTAGAGTCGGCACGGTGAACGTGCGTTTGTCGATCACTGCGATCGGGTCGGTGTCGGGTGCCGCGCTACAACGACTGCTCACCAGCGCGGCGCCCGTGCGGGTCCGGCCGTGACCGGGCCCGGCGTCAGCCCGCGGGGACGCGGACCGGACGAGCCACGGATGGAGACCACCAAGCTGTCCACGCTCGTGGTGGCGGCACTCGCCGCGGCGGCCGTCGGCTGGCTGGTGATCAGCAACTGGTACGTACGGATGCCGGTCTTTCCCTGGCTACCCACGGTGACATTAGCGGCATTGGCCGTATTCGAAGGATATGCGGCGCTGAACACCCGGGCACGCATCGACCGTCGGGCGGGACAGGACCCGGTCAACCCGTTGCTGGTGGCGCGCTTCGTGGTCCTCGCCAAAGCCTCGGCGCTGGCCGGCGCGATCTTCGCCGGCTTCTACGCCGGCCTGGTCTTGTGGCTGTTCATCCAGCAGACGCGGGCGGCCGGCAACGACCTGCCGGCGGCGGGAGGCGGGCTGGCGGCCGCAGCCGCCCTGGTCGCGGCGGCGCTGTGGCTGGAGCGGTCCTGCCGGGTGCCGGACCGGCCGGAGGACTCCGAAGACCCGGACCAGACCATCGATTGACCGGCCCGCCGGGTCCCGTGTCGACCGGCGTCGGCGATGCGCTGCGGACACGGGGGGTGACGGCCGGACCCGGTCGCGGGTACGGTGCCTGCGACCGGTCCGGCCGTAGCGCGACATCCGCGTGACGCCACTGGTCGACGTACCGACCAGAGGAGACGCGATATGGCGTACGACGACTCGCCCTATCGCCGGCGCAGCACCGACACCCCGGAGCCTGCCGGCCACAGCCGTACCGACGACAACCGGTACGGCGGCCCGGCATACAACCCGGACGCCGGCTACCGGTCGACGACCGGGTATTCGGCGAGTGCCTTCACCACCACGGACCAGTTCAGCAGCGAAGACGTTACGGATGCGGCCGAGCGCGGCGGCGGGCGTACCGGACACGCCGCCGGCCGGCGCGCCGGGCGCTCCCGCCGTCGGGGACGGTCCCACGGCCTCGACGACGTATTCGACGATCCGCGGCACGGCGAGCGCGGGCGCGACCGTCTCGGCGTACACGTGACCTGGGAAGTGATCCTGGCGGCCGTCGTCGCCGGGCTCGGCTACCTGGTCTACCAGGAGGATCCCGGCGTCATCGGGGCGGGCACGCTCGACCGGCTGCTGGCCTACGCCACCGGTCTGGGCCTGCTGGTCCTGGCAGCCGGGGTGACGCTGCGGGCCGGGGCACCCAACCTGGCCATCGGGCCGGTCGCGGTGGCCGCCGCGCTGCACTTCGCCGAGAACGGCGACAACGGGGTGGTCCCGGTGCTGGTCACCGCGATGATCTGGGCCGTCGTCCTGGGCCTGGGCACCGGTGTGCTGGTCACCGGACTACAGGTACCCGGCTGGGCGGCGAGCCTGATCGCCGCCGCCGTGGCGATCGTCTTCATCCAGCAGCGTCCCGGCCCGGTCGACCTGCAAGGCGAGTACGACCCCGCCGGTCACGCCCTGTACCTGTTCGGTGGCTTCGCCGCATTGGCCGTGCTCGGCGGTGCCTTCGGCACGATCAAGACGATCCGGCGGACGGTCGGGCGGTTCCGCCCGGTCGCTGATCCGGCAGAGCGGCGCGGCGCACTCGCCGCCCTGCTGACCACCGGAGCCACCGTCGTGTCGATGGTCTTCGCCGCGGTCGGCGGGGTGTTGCTCGCCGCCGTCGGCAGCGGCCCGGTCAACCCGACGACCGGCCTGGAATGGTCGATTCTCGCCATCGGCGCGGCGCTGCTCGGCGGCACCAGCGTCTTCGGTCGCCGGGGTGGTGTCTTCGGCGGTCTCCTCGCGGTCGTCAGCGTGACGATCTTCATCCACTATGCCGAGCTGCGGGATCTCGACATCGCGCTCTACGCGACCGGTGCGGTGACCATGGCGGTCGGACTGGCGGTCACCCGATTGATCGAGGCCTACGGTCGGCCCCGTCCGGCCGACCACGACGAGGTCGACGACGACCCTGACGACGGAACCGACGACGATCGCGGGGACGCCGACGAGGACTGGTCGTCGGCTCAGCAGCCGGCCGGCGAAAACTGGCCGCAGTCCGGCCACACCGCCCAGGAATCGTGGTCGTCGACCCTACCCGCCCAGCCGACCGGCACCCGGGACAGTTGGAACGCCGGCGAGCGGTGGGACGGCGGCGAGCGGTGGGACATGTCCGGACGCTGACGCATTGCTCACCGGCCGGGGCTAGGCTCGGCGCATGACCGAGTCGTCCGCCCCGAACCACGCACTGCCCACCTTCGAGCAGCTCGACCAGCTGCCCACCGAGGAGCTGCGCGAGCGGTCGTTCGAGTTGGCCCGCGAGCGTAAGGACATCGGCTTCTTCTGGTCGATCACCCAACGGCTGTCCCGTGCCGACGAGGCCAGCGAACTGGACGGCGCACCCAACTCGATCGGCCCGACCGTCGAGGACGCGGTGGCCATGTGGCGGGAGTTCACCGGCCACGAGTACGGCGAGTCCGAGCCGCTGCTCCGGGCCGCGTTCATCGATTACCTGCTTGGCGAAACTCACCGCAGGTGAGCTAGGTTTGCCGGTCGGCCGGCGTTGGGAACTACCGGCGCCATGGCTCTCACCAACCGATACAAGACCGCGACCGGTGCGGGCACCATCGCGGCACTCCTGCTGGTACTCATCTTCGGTAGTCCCTGGTACGCGGACTGGGCCGAAGCCAATGCGGACCCGGGCACGGCCGGAGGCTGGTTTCTGCAGTTGCTGGCCTGGCCGAGCTGGCGGTTCGACTCCGACGCGTCCATCCAGGACCTGATCGCCGCCGACCTGCGGGCGATCCTCGTCGTCGCGTTCACCGCCCTGTTCCTGTTCCTGTTGCCCGGATCCCAGCTCGCCCGGGCCAGAGGGACGGTCAGTCAGTTCTTCGCGGGCTGGGCCGCGTACGTGTTCGCCGGCGCGTTCGCCGCGTTGCTGACCGCCCTGGTGCAGACCAACCCGTCGCTGCTGGGCGCCTTCGAAGCAGCCGGTTCCGGTGCCCGGTACGGCTTCTTCGTCGGCTGGGTGGTCGGCATCGCCACCCTCGGCGGGTGGCGTGGCCGGCGTTGACCCTGGCCGGTCGGACCGCTCAACCGGCGTCGAGGATTCGACGTCGGTCGAGCAGTCCGACCGGTTGCCCGGCGGCGTCGACGACCCGGGCGTGCTCCGTCCCGGCGACCAGGATCGCGGCCAGCGCGTCGTACAGCGAGGTGCCCAGCGCCACCACCGGCAGCTCCCCGGGTCCGTCCGGTGGAGCCAGCAGGTCCGGGGCGACCGGGGTGACGGCGAGCCGCCGGATCGCCCGGTCGGTGCCCACGAATTCCTGTACGAACGGGGTCGCCGGGGCACCGAGCAGATGCGCCGGCTCGGCGTACTGCTCCAGCCGACCGCCCTGCGACAGAACGGCGATCCGGTCACCGAGCCGGACCGCTTCGTCCAGATCGTGGGTGACCAGCACGATCGTCTTGCGTACCGTGGCCTGCAGGCGCAGGAACTCCTCCTGTAGCCGTCCCCGGGCGATCGGATCGACCGCGGAGAACGGCTCGTCCATCAGCAGCAGCACCGGGTCGGCGGCGAGCGCCCGGGCGACTCCGACGCGTTGGCGCTGTCCGCCGGAGAGCTCGTGCGGATAGCGCTTCGCGTACCGGGCCGGCTCCAGGCCGACGAGATCCAGCAGTTCGTCGGCCCGTTTCCGGATCCGGTCCCGCGACCAGCGCAGCAACCGCGGCACGGTGCCGACGTTGGCCCGGATCGTTTGATGCGGGAACAGGCCGACGTGCTGGATGACGTACCCGATGCGGCGGCGTAGTTGCACCGGGTCCACCCGGGTGACGTCCTCCTCACCGAGCAGGATTCGCCCGGAGGTCGGCTCGATCAACCGGTTGATCATGCGCAGGATGGTGGACTTGCCGCAGCCGGACGGGCCGATCAGCACCACCAGTTGCCCGGCCGGTATCCGCAGCGTGAGGTCGTGCACCGCCTGGGTGCCGTCCGGGAACCGCTTGCCGATGCCGGCGAGAGTGATCGCCGCCGCGCCGCCGGCGTCCCGCAGGGTACCGTCCACCTGTGTCCTTCCACCTGCTCGCCGACCGGGCCGATCCAGGCAACCCGTGGTTCTCCGGCCAGTATCTGCGGGACAACTCGGAAGCCATCCTGGCCGCACTGTCCGAGCACGTCACCCTCACCGTACAGGCGGTGCTGATCGCCGCGGTGATAGCGGTCCCGCTGGCCGTGGCGGCGTACTGGTTCCGCCCGCTCACCGGGCCGATCCTCACGCTGACCGGCGTGCTCTACACCATCCCCTCGCTGGCGCTGCTCGCCCTCGTCGCACCCTACGTCGGGGCGACCAACCCGGTATCGGTGCTGATCGCCCTGGTGCTGTACGCCCTGCTGCTGGTTACCCGCAACTCGCTGGCCGGGCTGAGCCAGGTTCCGGCGGCCACGATCGAGGCGGCCGACGGCATGGGGTACGGCCGGTTCGGCCGGCTGCTGCGCATCGAGTTGCCGTTGGCCCTGCCGGGGATCGTCACCGGGCTGCGGCTCGCCACGGTGTCCACTGTCGCGCTGGTCACCATCGGCTCGCTGATCGGCTACGGCGGGCTCGGCGACCTGATCTTCAGCGGCTTCCGGAACAACTTCTACAAGGCCCAGATTCTCACCGGTACGCTGCTCAGCATCGCGTTGGCCCTGCTGCTGGATCTGGTCCTGGCCGCCGCCGGCCGGCTGTTGACGCCCTGGGCGGCCCGGCGGGCCGCGTCATGAGCAGCTCCGTGTCCGCCGCGAATCCGGTCGGACAGGCGGTGGTCTGGCTCAACGATCCGCTGAACTGGACGAACCCGGGCGGGGTGCTGGACCGGCTGGGCGAGCATCTGTTCATCTCCGCGGCCGCGGTGGCCGTCGGCTGCCTGGTCGCTTGGCCGCTGGGGCTGTGGCTCGGCCATGTCGGGCGCGGCGGCGGGCTGGTCGTGCTGCTGTCGAACGTCACCCTGGCGGTGCCGACGATCGCCCTGCTGTCCATCCTGCCGCTGACCTTCCTGGGCTTCGGCAAACCGCCGGTGATCATCGCCTTGGCGGTCTTCGCCGTACCGCCGCTGCTGGCGAACGCCTTCACCGGGCTGCGCCAGGTCGATCCCGAGGTGCGGGAAGCCGCGCGGGGAATGGGACTGTCCGGCTGGCAGGTCCTGCGCCGGGTGGAGCTGCCGCTGGCGGTGCCGTACCTGGCGGCGGGCTTCCGTACCGCTGCGGTGCAGGTGGTGGCGACGGCGGCGCTCGCCGCGTTCGTCAACGGCGGCGGACTCGGGCAGCTCATCAGTGCTGGGTTCGGCCTGGGCATTTCCGTCGGCGGCGGCCAGATCCTGGCCGGTGGGCTGCTGGTCGCGCTGCTCGCGATGATCACCGAAGGGCTGCTCGCCGTGCTGGAACGGGCCCTCACCCCGCACCCGCTGCGCCGGGCCGGGCGGCGGGCGGGCGAGCAGGCCAGCGCGGTGGGCGCGGCCTGAGCCGGGAGCACCGGCGGTACGGGGCGGGTGACGATCTGATGACAACCGATCTTCAATAGTTGTCGGACCCCGCTGCAACCATGTTCGGTGAAGGGAACGGGTGACGGCAGCCCGGCCCGCGCCGGGGGTCTTGCCGTGCCCGTCGGACACGCGGCCGGCCCGCAGGGGGTCGCGCCGGGACACGGGAGGCGGGCAGGTATGCACGCGCGGACACGGATCGCTCTGGGCGCAGCCGGAGCCCTCGCTGCGGCGGGAATTCTCGCCGGCTGCGGTGAGGCCGGCTCGTCGGGCGCCGAGGCGCCCCAGGCCGCAGCGACCGGGGCGGGCTGCGCGCCGGTCGCTGGCGACCAGCTGGTGGTGCTGGAGGACGATCAGAAGCTGCAGAACACCGACAACATCGTGCCTGCGGTCAACGCCGACGCCGCGACGCCGGAGCTCATCGCGGCCTTGGACAAGGTGTCGGCGGCGCTGGACACCGAGCGGTTGATCCAGCTCAACCGGGCGGTCGACGTCGACCGGCAGACGCCGGCGGTGGCCGCCGAGGAGTTCGCCGCCGCCAACGGGCTGACCGACGGCATCGCCACCGGACCGGGCGGTGAGCTGACCGTCGGCGCGGCCAACTTCAGCGAGAGCGAGACCCTCGGTGAGCTCTACCGGATCGTGCTGACCGCGGCGGGTTACGACGTGACCGTGCAGCAGATCGGCAACCGGGAGCTGTACGAGCCGGCACTGGAGTCCGGCGAGATCCAGGTGGTGCCGGAGTACGCCGCGACCATGGCGGACTTCATCAACAACAAGATCGAGGGCGCGGACGCGACGCCGATCTCGTCGCCGGACCTGGACGAGACCATGTCCGGGCTGCGCCGGGTCGGCGAGCAGGTGGGCATCGTCTTCGGTGAGCCGTCGGCGGCGCAGGACCAGAACGCGTTCGCGGTGACCAGCGAGTTCGCCGAGCAGTACGGGGTGCGCACGCTGTCCGAGCTGGCCGAGAAGTGCTCTGGCGCCGCGACCGTCCTGGGCGGTCCGCCGGAGTGCCCACAGCGGCCGAAGTGCCAGCAGGGTCTGGAGGAAGTGTACGACTTCCGGGCCGGTGAGTTCAGTTCGCTCGACGCCGGCGGTCCGCAGACCAAGACCGCGTTGACCACCGGGGAAATCAGCGTCGGCCTGGTCTTCTCCTCGGACGGCGAGTTGGCCGCAGGATAGCTTTTCGGCCGGGGCCCGGTGCCGCCGGCCGAATCTCGAGTGGAGCCTACCCACCCGGACATACGGCGCTGCCCTTTCCGTTGATCTGGAGAAGTGGGTAGGCTCCACAGCCATGTCCGCTCCCGAGGCCGAAGAGGAGCCGCGCCGTACGGTGCCGCTCAAGTGGCTTTCCTGGGGCGGTCTCGCACTTGCGCCGCTAGCTGCGGTTTTGCTGCTGCTGGGCGATGGTGACGGTTCGATGCGGCTAGCGATGGTGATCGCTATCGCATCGGTTGTTCTGATCGGCTTGTCCATCACGTTGCGTGGTGGCATGGAAACCATGCGTGCCGATATGGAGGATGTGCTCGTCGAAGAGATGGATGTGCTTCGGGAGGACGTCCGAAACGACATTTCCACCGCGGTTCGGGCCACTCACCGGGCGTTCGGCGAGAAGATGCAGTCCGTACAGGACAATTTCGAAGCGCTCCGTGGTCAGGTCGACGCGGTTCGTGGTGAGGTGGTGCGTAGCGAGACCGCCCGGGCCGAAGCTGTCCGGCCGGAGGCCGCCCGCGCCGAGGCATTCGCACGCGACGTGCCGGACTGGGGGCGGGACCGGGCCGAATACGACCGGCCCGACCATGACCGGCCGGACCGCGACCCGTTCGACCCGGTGGCGCCGGCCTCCGCGGTGCCGACCTCGGCACCGGCGGTGGCGCCGGCATCGGGCCCCACCGGATTCGCCGGCCAGTACCAGTCAGGCCAGTCAGGTCGGGCGTCGGTGCCGGCGGTGAGCGGTACCGTGCTGCCCCGCCAGCCGGTGCCCAACGGCGTGGTGCGGCACACCGAGACCGTCCAGGTCACCACCCGGCACACCGTGGTCGATCCGCGCGCAGACGATGACTCTGGTGGCGGCACGGTGTACGGCGGGAGCCGCTACAGCGGGCGGGCGGGGGAGGCGATTGACGGGGAATGGTCGGCCCGACCGGCCCGTGGCCGGCGCGCCGCCGCGGACGAGCCGTGGAGCGAGCGGCGAGCGCGTGAGCCGGTTGAGGACCGCTGGTCCGCCGGCACGGACCGGGACGACAGCGCCGAGCACCGGTACGGTGGCCGCAGTGACGACCGCTGGGACGCCGGCCGTGGTGGCGACGCCGCGCCAGCCGAACGGTGGTCGGCGACCCAGGGCGAGGACGGTTACGGTTCACGCGGTGCCACCCGCGACGACCGGTACGGCGGTGGGCGCTACGCCGAGGATCGCTACGGCGATCGGCCCGGCCGGGACGGCGATGATCCGGGCGAAGGCTCGGGCTACCGCGGCGGCCGCTTCGACGTACCACTGTCCGGTTCAGATCGTGGCACGGACCAACCGCCCTGGCGGGACGCCCGGTGGGGGCAGCGGGCAGCCGACGCCCAGGCGGACAACGCCGCTCAGCCACGCAGTGCCCTGCCGGCGCTGCCGGCCGGCAGCGGCGCCGAGTTGGCGCCGTGGATACCGCAGTCCGACGCGACCGGCCCGGAGCCAGGCCGTCGAGGCCGCCGCTACCGTGACGAGCCAGCGGAGCCGGGTCGCTACCGCGACGACGACGGCCCGGGCCGGCGCTACCGCGACGAGCCAGCGGAGCCGGGTCGCTACCGCGACGGTGGCAGCGATACCGGACGCCGTTACGGCGATGGAGCAGGACGCCGATTCCGCGACGACGAGCGTGGCGGTCGTTACCGCGACGACGGACCGAGCCGCTACCGTGACGCGGACGAGCCCGGTCGCTATCGCGAGGATGACCGTGGCGGTCGTTACCGCGACGACGACGGCCCGGGCCGGCGCTACCGCGACGACGACCGGGGGTCTCGTCGTTACCGTGACGAGGAGTCGAGTTGGGACGGAGAGCGGTGGCGATCCGAGCGCCGCCCCGACTACGAGTACTCCGACGACCGCCGGTGGCGCTGACCCGCAGTCTCTGGACCAACGGCAAAGTGGCCGCCTGTCGGTGCCGGCTACTTGTCGATGTCGCCGACGACGAAGAACATCGAGCCGAGGATCGCCACCAGATCCGGCACCAGACATCCGGGGATCAGCGTGGCCAGTGCCTGTACGTTCGCGTACGACGCGGTCCGCAGCTTCATTCGCCACGGCGTCTTCTCACCACGGGACACCAGGTAGTAGCCGTTGACACCGAGCGGGTTCTCGGTCCACGCGTACGTGTGCCCCTCCGGTGCCTTGACCACCTTGGGTAGCCGGACGTTGACCGGACCGGTGAGCTGGTCGACCCGATCCAGGCAGCGATTGGCCAACTCCAGCGAGACGTACACCTGGTCCAGCAGGACCTCGAAGCGGGCATGGCAGTCGCCGGCGGCCCGGGTGACGACCGGTACGTCGAGTTCGCCGTAGGCGAGATACGGCTCGTCGCGCCGCAGGTCGAAGTCGAGCCCGCTGGCGCGGGCGACCGGTCCGGTGGCACCGAACGCGGCGGCGGTAGCGGCGTCCAGCACCCCGACTCCGACCGTACGGGCGAGAAAAATCTCGTTGCGTCGGATCAACCGGTCGAGATCCGGCATCCGGGACTCGACCTGCCCGATAGCCCGCCGGGCCCGGTGGGTCCAGCCAGCCGGCACTTCTTCCTTGAGCCCGCCGACCCGGTTGAACATGTAGTGCACCCGCCCGCCGGAGACCTCCTCCAGCACCGTCTGCAGGGTTTCGCGTTCGCGGAACGAGTAGAACATCGGGGTGATCGCCCCGATCTCCAGCGGATACGAGCCAAGAAACATCAAGTGGTTCAGCACCCGGTTCAACTCGGCCAGCGCGGTCCGCAGCCAGACCGCCCGCTCGGGCACCTCGATGCCCATCAGCCGTTCCACGGCCAGTGCCACCCCGAGTTCGTTGGCGAACGCGGAGAGCCAGTCGTGCCGGTTGGCCAACATGATGATCTGCCGGTAGTCGCGGACCTCGAACAGCTTCTCGGCACCGCGGTGCATGTACCCGACGACCGGCTCGCAGGCGAGCACCTGCTCGCCGTCGAGTACCAGCTTCAACCGCAGTACGCCGTGCGTCGACGGATGCTGCGGCCCGATGTTGAGCACCATGTCGGCGGTGTCCAGGCCGGCGCCGGTGCCGACGGTCAATCTGCGCACTCCGGTGCCGCCGCCGTCCATGCCCGCCATCGTGCCACGCCCGACCGTGCCACGCCCGACCGTGCCACGCCCGGCGTGGGGCGCGAGCCGGCAGGCGCCCGACGTCAGGCGCCGGCCAGCAGGGATTCGCCGGAGACAGCCAGCCCGACCGGCTGGACCAGCCACCAGTGTCCGCCGAGCCCGTGCGGGTCGGTCAGCTCCGCCGCGGCGCTCGCCGTGGACAGCGCCGCCAGGTAGCCGTGCGGGTCGGCGGTTGCCGTCGCCAGCGGCGGCCGCCGACCGTGCACCCCGAGTTGGTGCAGCGCGTCCCGTTGGCGCAGCAGGCCGTAGGGCGGATTGGCGGAGGCGCCGGCGGCAGCGGCCGAATCGACCGCCACATGAGCGGTGATGTCGCAGGTGCCGTCCGGTATCGCGGCGACCTCGCGGCCGGCGCGGAAGCCGGTCAGCGTGCCGGTCGGCGGCCGGTCGGAAGATCGATGACCGTAGTCGACGGCAACGGCCGCGCCGCGTCGTAGCGCCCGTACCGCGTCAGCCCACGCTTCGTCCCTGGGCCGGCCGATCTCCGCCCGCCCGCCGTCGGGCAGCGCCGGCCACCAACGGGTCAACCAGGCGGCGTCGGCGTCGGTGACCGGGCCACCCGGCCGCTCGATCCCGGTCGCCGGATCGACCAGCCGGTAACGCGGTTGGCCGTCGACCCGCTCTGACACGTCCAGCGGTACGTTGTCCAGCCATTCGGTGGCGATCAGCAGCCCACTGAATCCGTGCGGCAGGCTGTGCCGCCAGCGGATCTGGTCGGGCAGCCCAGCGGGTCGCGGAGCCAGGTCCACGCCGGTCAGCCGCAGCCGACCGGCCACCGGCGTGGCGCCTGTGGTGGCCGAATGCACCGCGGCGAGCAGCTCCCCGCCCCCGGCGCCGAGGTCGACCAGATCGACCTGGCCCGGACGACCGAGCAGTTGGTCGACCCGGATCACCAGCCGTAGCACCGCCCGGGCGAGCAGCGTTCCGCTCTGCGCGCTGGTCCGAAAATGTCTGGCCGGTGTCCGCGATCCGGTGACGTAGAAGCCGCGCGGCCCGTACAGAGCGGTGGCGATCGCGTCTCGCCAGGTCAGCACCTGCCCACCCTAGATCAGGGGGTGAAGGTTTTCACACACCGTTGTTTCGGGCATGTGGCAGCGGCGCATACTGGTCATCGACCGGTACCCACGTTTTCGAGGACTGGATCACATCATGAGCGCACGGGCGCGCCCGCTGGCGAGGGCAAATCCCGCTGTCGGCGTCATCGGCGCCGGCCGGGTGGGCGCGGTGCTCGCCGCCGCGCTGGCGGCCGCCGGCTATCCGATCTCCGCCGTTTCCGGATCGAGCCCGGCCAGCCGGGATCGGATCCGCCGCCTGCTACCGGCCGTACCGCGCCGGCCGGCCGCCGAGGTGGCCGCTGCCGCCGAGGTGCTGATCGTCGCCGTCCCCGACGACGCCTTGCCGATGGTCGTGGCCGAACTCGTCGCCGCCGGGGCGATCCGCCCTGACCAGGTGGTGACGCACATTTCCGGGGCGCACGGGCTGGCGGTGCTCGCCCCCGCCGCGCGGGCCGGGGCGGCGACACTCGCGCTGCACCCGGCGATGACCTTCACCGGCGACGCGGCCGATCTCGACCGGTTGCCCGGCACGAGCTACGGCGTCACCGCCGCCGCGCATCTGCGTCCGCTGGCGACGCGCCTGGTCGGCGCGCTCGGCGGTGCGGTGGAGTGGGTGGCCGAGACGGACCGGCCGCTCTATCACGCCGCGCTTGCGCACGGCGCGAACCACCTCGTCACCCTCGTCAACGAAGCGACTGACCGGCTGCGTGACGCTGGTGTCGACGACCCGGTCCGGGTGCTTGCTCCGCTGCTGCACGCGGCCCTGGACAACGCGCTGGCCCGCGGCGACGCAGCGCTCACCGGGCCGGTGTCGCGTGGCGACGCCGGCACGGTGGCCCGGCATCTGGACCGGCTCGCCCGGACCGCCCCGGAGAGTCTGCCCAGCTACCTGGCGCTGGCCAGGCGAACCGCTGATCGCGCGATCGCCGCCGGCCGACTCACCGCGGCCGAGGCCGTGCCCCTGCTCGACGTGCTGGCCAGTGTCACCGCGCCGGCTCGGGAGCCGGTGCGGTGAGCCGGCCACCGTTGGCACCGGCCGGTCTGCAGGTGGTCTGGACCCGTGCCGAACTCGCCGAGTTGCGCGCCGGATGGTCCGGAACGGTCGCCGTGGTGATGACGATGGGTGCGCTGCACGACGGGCATGCCGCGCTGCTGCGGGCCGCCGCCGCGCTGGCCGACCACGTGATCGTCACGATCTTCGTCAATCCGTTGCAGTTCGGCCCGACCGAGGATTTCGACCGCTACCCGCGGACCATCGATGACGATCTGGAAATCTGTCGGCGGGCCGGGGTAGGTGCCGTGTTCGCGCCCGGGCGCGGCGAGATCTATCCGGACGGCGAGCCGCTGGTCCGGGTGAACCCGGGGCCGTTGGGGGAGGTGCTGGAAGGCGCCAGCCGGCCCGGTTTCTTCCACGGTGTGCTCACCGTGGTGCTCAAGTTGCTCAACCTCACCCGGGCGGACTTGGCCTTCTTCGGTGAGAAGGATTACCAGCAGCTGACTCTGGTCCGGCGGATGGCGCGCGACCTGGACCTGCCGGTGCGCATCGTCGCAGTGCCGACCGTCCGGGAACCGGACGGGCTGGCCCGGTCCAGCCGCAACCGCTACCTGACCCCGCAGCAGCGGCAGGTAGCGCTCGGGCTGGCCGCCGCGTTGCGGACCGGCGCCGAGGCGGCGGCGACAGGTGCGGCACCCGAAACGGCGCTGGCCGCCGGCCGGGCCGCCTTCGACCGGCACACGGCGGGTGCCGCCGAGCTCGACTATCTGGCGCTCACCGACCCGGACCTCGGGCCACCTGCCACCGGCGCGGCCCGGCTGCTGATCGCCGCCCGGGTCGGCGACACCCGGCTGATCGACAACGCTCCGGTGGAGTTGACCGGTGCCGGAACGGAAGGACCCTGATGCTGCGCACCATGCTCAAGTCGAAGATCCACCGGGCCACGGTCACCCAGGCCGACCTGCACTACGTCGGTTCGGTCACGGTCGACCAGGAGCTACTCGACGCGGCGGACCTGCTCCCCGGCGAGCAGGTGGCGATTGTCGATGTAACCAACGGTGCTCGTCTGGAGACGTACGTCATCGCGGGAGCCCGGGGCAGCGGAGTGATCGGGATCAACGGTGCCGCCGCACATCTGGTCCACCCAGGCGACCTGGTCATCCTGATCGCGTACGCCCAGTTCACCGATGCCGAGGCCCGTGCGTACCAGCCACGGGTGGTCCACGTCGACGGCACCAACCGGGTCGTCACCCTCGACGCCGACCCGGCCGGCGCACCGGCCGGGCTGATCGGTGACCCGGTGCGCGGCGACGGCGTCGAGTGGCCGGCGGTTGTCGCCACGCCGTAGCGTGGGACCGGTCACCGCCGCGGCGCGCTGTCACGCGGCCGGTGAGCGGTCAGTAGCCGGCGGGTGACGTATGCTCGGCGGTCCGGACCGCCAGCCAGTGCCCGTGGGGAGGGACACGATGCGCCGTTGGACCGCTGCCGTGGCGGTCGGGGGAGCGCTAACGCTCGGCCTGACCGGCTGTGGACTGCCCGGTGGGGTCGACGGGGAGCTGACCAACGGCTGGGCGCCGATCCCCGAGCCGAGCCCGTTCGTGCCACCGGCCGAGGTCTGCCACCCGGGTGACTTCGCCGAGACGGCGTACCTGTCGTCGTACAGCCCGGTGGACTGCTCGGTCGCGCACCGGGTGGAGACGGTCCATGTCGGCGCGTTCGGCGACGCCCTCGCCGAGGCGGCCGAGCCGCCCGCCCAGGGCTCCGCCGAGATGCGCGGCGCGTACGCCGAGTGCGACACCGAGACCGCCGAGTACGTGGGCGCCGACTGGCGGCTCGGTCGGCTCTGGGTCGGTGTGGCGGTGCCGTCGCCGGCGGCCTGGGGCGGCGGCGCCCGGTGGTTCCGCTGCGACGTCACCGAGGTCACCAACGTCGAGGACAACGGCGGCACGGCCAGCCGTACCGCCAGCCTGCGCGACGCTCTCGCGGAGCCGTCGCCGCTGCATCTGACCTGTTACGCGGTCCGAAACGACAGTAACGGGGCGATCGACACGATGCCGGCCGAGCAGTGTGACAAGCCGCACAACGCGGAGTTCGCCGGGGTGTGGCAGGCGCCGGACATCCCGTACCCGACCCGGGACCGGGACTGGAACCAGTTCCACACCGAATGCCGCAAGGTCATCGGCGGCTATGCCGGCGTTCCGATCGACGACAACCTGCAGTTCCGCACCGGGGTGATCTCGCTGCCCGGCGGTGCCGCCGAATGGGCGGCCGGCAACCGTGGGGTCCGCTGCTACCTGTGGCTCAACGAGCGCGATGTCGACCGGTCCCTGAAGGGCGTGGGCACCGACGGGCTCCCCATCCAGTACGAGTAGTGGCCGGATCCAGTACGAGTAGTGGCCGGCCAACCGGTACGAGTAACGGCCGGCCGACCGGCCCCCGGCCGGGTGCACCTGCCCACATCCGGTCGCCCCGACAGGCAGTCGCACCGGCCGGCGGGGTTCACTTGGCGCATGCTCGCCCAGACCCCGGACCTGCCCCTACTACCCGGCCGGCTCGCCGCGCCGGATCCGGGCTGGGCGGAAACCACCGATGTCGTGGTCGTCGGGTCCGGCATCGCCGGCCTGACCGCGGCGCTGTACCTGCGCGAGGCCGGGCTGCACGTCACCGTGGTGACCAAGGTCAACATCGACGACGGGTCGACCCGATGGGCGCAGGGCGGGATCGCCGCGGTCCTCGATCCGTTGGACACTCCGGCCGCGCACGCCCAGGACACCGAGGTCGCCGGCGTCGGCCTGTGCGACCCGGCGGCGGTGCGGGTGCTGGTCGAGGAAGGGCCGGCGCGGATCCGGGAACTCATCCGGGTCGGTGCCGAATTCGACCGCGATGCCGACGGCGCGCTGCTGCTCACCCGCGAGGGCGGCCATCGGGCCAACCGGATCGTGCATGCCGGCGGCGACGCGACCGGCGCCGAGGTACAGCGTGCCCTGCATGCCGCGGTGCGTCGCGATCCGTGGATCCGACTGGTCGAGCACGCACTCGTGGTCGATCTGCTGCGGGCCGGAGCGCAGCGCGACGGGCGGGCCTGCGGAGTGACCCTGCACGTGCTCGGTGAGGGCAGCGAGGACGGTGTCGGGGCGATCCTGGCCCGTGCCGTGGTGCTCGCCACCGGTGGCATGGGGCAGGTCTTCGCCACCACCACCAACCCGGCGGTCTCCACCGGTGACGGGGTCGCGGTGGCGCTGCGTGCCGGTGCTGCGGTGGCAGATCTCGAATTCGTCCAGTTCCACCCGACCGCGCTGGTGGTGCCGACCGGAGTGGGGCAGCCCGGCGGTGGGCCGCTCGGCAGCGGGCAGCAGCCGCTGGTCTCCGAGGCGCTGCGCGGCGAGGGCGCCCACCTGGTCGACGACGACGGCAAGCGGTTCATGATCGGCCAGCACGAGTTGGCCGAACTGGCACCTCGCGACGTGGTCGCGAAGGGCATCCACCGGGTGCTGACCGCGACCGACGGGGACCATGTCTTTCTCGACGCCCGCCACCTCGGCGGCAAGTTCCTCGCTCAGCGGTTCCCCACCATCGTCGCGTCCTGCCGGGCGGCGGGCATCGATCCGGCGCAGGACCTGATCCCGGTCGCCCCGGCCGCCCACTACGCCTCCGGCGGGGTGCGTACCGATCTGCACGGCCGGACCACGATTCCCGGCCTGTACGCCTGCGGCGAGGTGGCCTGCACCGGGGTACACGGAGCTAACCGGTTGGCCAGCAACTCGTTGCTGGAAGGGCTGGTGTTCGCCCGGCGGATCGCCCGGGACATCGCCCGTGAGCTACCTGCCCAGGCCGACCCGGCCGCCGGCGACGACGGTACCCGGGGCGCGGCCTGGGTGGTGCCCGCAGCCGCCCGGCAACCGTTGCAGCGGTCGATGAGCCGGGGCGCCGGGGTGCTGCGTTCCGCGCTCACCCTGGCCGGCACCGCCGCTGCGCTGCATCACCTGGCGGGCGGGCGGGACACGCCGACGACCGCCGCGTGGGAGGCGACTAACCTGGTCACCGTAGCCACCGCGCTGGTCGCGGCGGCCTACGCCCGGCAGGAGACCCGGGGCTGTCACTGGCGTGACGACTTTCCGAAGGCCATGCCGGACTGGTCGGGCCACCTGGTCACCAGCTTGGGCCTGGCCGGAGCGCCCGATCTCGTCTGGGAGCCGTCATGGGTAGCGAGGTGACCGCCGCAGGTCTGCGCGCCTGCGGCCTGGACCCGGTGACGGTCGAGCGGATCGTGGTCGGCGCGCTGGCCGAGGATCTCGGTCCGGACGGGCTGGACGTGACCACCGCGGCGACGATCGATCCGGACCAGCGTGGTGCGGCCGAGCTGGTGGCCCGGGCGGGTGGCGTGGTGGCCGGGCTGACCCTGGTCGCAGTGGTCTTCGAGGCGGTGCCACCGGGTAGCGGCGACATCGAGGTACGCCTGCACCGGGCCGATGGCGACCGGGTACCACCGGGCACCGTACTGGCCACGGTCACCGGCCCGGTGCGGACCCTGCTGACCGGCGAGCGCACCGTACTCAACCTGATCAGCCGGATGTCCGGGATCGCGACGCACACCCGGGCCTGGGCGGACGCGCTGTCGGGTAGCACGGCGACGGTGCTGGACACCCGCAAGACCACCCCCGGCCTGCGGGAGCTGGAGAAGTACGCGGTGCGGGTGGGCGGCGGTGGCAACAAGCGGATCGGCCTGTACGACGTGGCGATGGTCAAGGACAACCACAAGTTGGCTGCCGGCGGGGTGGCTGCCGCGTACCGGCGGGTCCGGGCGGCGTTCCCCGGTGTCAGCGTCGAGGTCGAGGTGACCACCGTGGCGGAGGCGGTGGCGGCGGTGCGGGCCGGAGCGAGCTACCTACTCTGCGACAACATGCCGCCGGACCTGCTGCGCGAGGTGGTCGCCGCGGTGGGTGACCGGGCCGAGCTGGAGGCGACCGGCGGGTTGACCCTGACCAACGCGGCGCAGTACGCGGCGACCGGAGTGAATTTCCTGTCGGTGGGAGCGCTGACCCATTCCTCTCCGATCATGGACATCGCGCTGGACCTGCGTACCGGCGGCACCGACCGGTGCGTCGGCTGAACGAACGGTCGAGGAGACCACATGCTGCTCTGCATCGACATCGGCAACACCAATACGGTGCTTGCCACGTTCAGCGGTGACAAGCTCGTGCACTCCTGGCGGATCAAGACCGACGCCCGGTCCACCGCCGACGAGCTGGGTCTGATGTTCCGTGGGCTGCTCGCCGGTGACGCGGTGGAGATCACCGGGGTGGCGGCCTGCTCGACGGTGCCGGCGGCACTGCGCTCGCTGCGTACGATGCTCGGCCGCTACTACGGCGACATCCCGAACGTGATCGTGGAGCCCGGCGTGCGGACCGGCGTCCAGTTGGCGATCGACAATCCCAAGGAGGTCGGGTCGGACCGGGTGGTCAACACCCTCGCCGCGCATACGCTCTACGGCGGTCCCTCGATCGTGGTCGACTTCGGTACGACCACCAACTTCGACGTGATCAGTGCCCGGGGGGAGTTCCTGGGCGGGGCGTTCGCGCCCGGCATCGAGATCTCCTTCGACGCGCTGGCCGCCCGGGCCGCCCAGTTACGCAAGGTCGAGCCGACCCGACCCAGGTCGGTGATCGGCAAGAACACGGTGGAGTGCCTGCAGTCGGGGATGTATTTCGGATTCGCCGGTCAGGTCGACCGGATCGTCGAGCGGATGGCTGCGGAGTTGGGGCAGCTCAGTGCCGTCATCGCCACCGGCGGACTGGCCCCGGTGGTGATCGGCGAGTGCCGGACGATCACCCACCACGAACCGATGATCACCCTTATCGGCCTGCGGATGGTGTACGAACGCAACACCTGACCCCGCCCGGGTGCTTGTCGGCTGCAGTGCCGGATGCTCCTTGAGTACGCTCGTGCCGGATCTCGCTACGAGGTCGAACCCGTTGTCCGTACCCCCTGTTTCTGAGGATGCCCGCCGTGACCGAGCACGTGACCGTACCCGCCGCCGAGGATCTCCCGGAGCAGATGAGGGTACGCCGGGAGAAGCGGGACCGACTGCTGGCGCAGGGCAGGCAACCGTACGCCTTGGGCTATCCGCGGACCGCGTCGCTGGCGCAGTTGCGTCAGCGGTTCGGCGATCTGCCGACCGACGCCGCGAGCGGGGAACAGGCGGCGGTGACCGGCCGGGTGATCTTCGTCCGCAACACCGGGAAGCTGTGCTTCGCTACTCTGCGTGAAGGAGAAGGCGCGGAATTGCAGGTGATGCTCTCCCGGGACCGGGTCGGCGCCGAGTCGCTGGAGGAGTGGAAGCGTCTGGTCGACATCGGCGATCACGTCGGAGTCACCGGAGAGGTCATCACCAGCCGTCGCGGCGAGTTGTCGGTGCTCGCCGAGTCCTGGCAGATCACCGCCAAGGCGCTGCGCCCGTTGCCGGTGGCGCACAAGCCGTTGAGCGAGGAGGCCCGGGTCCGCCAACGGTACGTCGACCTGATCGTGCGACCCGAAGCCCGGCGTACGGTTCGCGCACGTGCGACGACCATGCGTGCATTGCGTGACTCGTTGCACCGCCGGGACTTCATCGAGGTGGAAACCCCGATGCTGCAGGTGTTGCCGGGCGGTGCCGCCGCCCGTCCGTTCGTTACGCACAGCAATGCTCTTGATGCTGATCTGTATCTCCGAATCGCACCCGAACTTTTCCTCAAGCGTTGTCTGGTCGGTGGCCTCGATCGGGTGTTCGAGATCAACCGAAACTTCCGGAATGAAGGCGTTGACTCGTCGCACTCGCCGGAGTTCGCGATGCTGGAGATCTACGAAGCGTACGGAGACTACGACAGTATGGCGCGGTTGACCCGAGAACTGGTACAGGAGTGCGCTTCTGCGATCACCGGGTCACATGTGGTTACCCATGTCGACGGGTCCGAGTTCGATCTGGGCGGGGAGTGGCGCACTGTCACTCTGTACGGAGTGTTGTCAGAAGCTCTCGGCGAGGAAGTCACCGGAGTCACCGACCGAGCGCAGTTGCTGCGCTACGCCGAGAAGTTCGACGTCGCCGTGGATCCTAAGTGGGGTCCGGGCAAGCTCGCCGAGGAACTCTTCGAAGAATTGGTCGTGCCGCGGCTGCAGGCGCCGACGTTCGTGCGCGACTACCCGGTCGAGACCAGCCCGCTGACCAGGGCCCACCGGTCGGTGCCGGGAGTGGCCGAGAAGTGGGACCTCTACGTGCGGGGTGTCGAGTTGGCCACGGCCTACAGTGAGCTGGTGGATCCCGTGGTGCAGCGGGAGCGACTGATCGCCCAGGCCCAGCGCGCCGCTGGCGGCGATCCCGAGGCGATGCGGCTGGACGAGGACTTCCTGCGGGCCATGGAGTACGGAATGCCGCCGGCTGGTGGCATGGGAATGGGAATCGACCGGTTGCTCATGGCCCTGACCGGCCTGGGTATTCGCGAAACCATCCTCTTCCCGCTCGTCCGGCCGGAGTAGTTCGGCCAACTTTTTTCCGTGACTTTGCGCGTCCTATTGACGGGCGGCGCGTCTTTCGGGCTATTGTGCTCTTGATTGCGGGAGAACGTGCTCGGAAGGACAACGGCCTGTGGCCAAGCAGATCATTCACAAGCTGGTCGACGATCTGGACGGCGGTGACGCCGACGAGACCGTCAAGTTCGCCCTCGACGGCGTCCAGTACGAGATCGACCTCTCGGCGAAGAACGCGGAGAAATTGCGGCACGTTTTCGCTCCGTACGTGGCCGCTGGCACCAAGATCGGCCGCGGTGGCGTGGTCGTGGGTGGCCGCGCCGCGCGGGGCCGGGGCGGTGCTGCTGCCGACCGGGAGCAGAACCGGGCGATCCGGGCCTGGGCGAAGAAGGAAGGCAAGGAGATCTCCGACCGCGGGCGCATCCCGCAGGAGATCGTGGACGAGTATCACGCCAAAGCCGGGCGCTGACCCGTCCGGGCCGGCCGGACACTGGTCCGCCGGCCGCCCGGCGGCGTGACGTGACACGAGGCACGGATGTGACATCCGTGCCTCGTGTCCCTTTAGTGCCAGTCGCGACTCTTGTCAGGTAAAGTGCAGCCGACGGTGCCGTGCGTCCCGTCAGGAGCGGTGCCGATTTCGCTCACCGCGTAGCGCGCAGGCCTCGGGGAACAGCCAGTGAGCCGGCACAGTTGGGTTAAAGGTCGCGGATCGCCCCTGCTCCGGCTGGACACGGTACGAGCGGAACCGTTCCGCGGCGATAGAGTGATGGCACGGGCTTCCATCTGGGAGCTCGTGCGCTGGCCCCGCCAAGACCACTGGCGCACGGCACGTGAGGAGCACGAGGGCATGTTCGAGCGGTTCACCGACCGAGCGCGACGGGTTGTCGTCCTGGCTCAGGAAGAAGCCCGGATGCTCAACCACAACTACATCGGCACGGAGCACATCCTGCTCGGCCTCATCCACGAGGGTGAGGGCGTGGCGGCGAAGGCCCTGGAGAGTCTGGGTATCTCGCTGGAAGGTGTGCGTCAACAGGTCGAGGAGATCATCGGCCAGGGTCAGCAGGCGCCGAGCGGGCACATCCCGTTCACGCCGCGGGCCAAGAAGGTCCTGGAGCTGTCGCTGCGGGAGGCGCTGCAGCTGGGCCACAACTACATCGGTACGGAGCACATCCTGCTTGGTCTGATCCGCGAGGGTGAGGGCGTGGCGGCCCAGGTGCTGGTCAAGCTGGGCGCCGACTTGAACCGGGTGCGTCAGCAGGTGATTCAGCTGCTGTCGGGCTACCAGGGCAAGGAGCCGGCCGCCGCGGGTGCCGCCACCGGCGAGGCCGCCCCGTCGACGAGTCTGGTGCTGGACCAGTTCGGCCGTAACCTGACCCAGGCGGCGCGGGAGGGCAAGCTCGACCCGGTGATCGGTCGGGAGAAGGAGATCGAGCGGGTGATGCAGGTGCTCTCCCGCCGGACGAAGAACAACCCGGTGCTGATCGGTGAGCCTGGGGTCGGTAAGACGGCCGTGGTGGAGGGCCTGTCCCAGAAGATCATCAAGGGCGAGGTGCCCGAGACGCTGAAGGACAAGCAGCTCTACACTCTCGACCTCGGTGCGTTGGTGGCCGGTTCCCGCTACCGGGGTGACTTCGAGGAGCGTCTGAAGAAGGTGCTCAAGGAGATCCGTACCCGGGGCGACATCATCCTGTTCATCGATGAGATCCACACTCTGGTGGGTGCGGGTGCGGCCGAGGGTGCGATCGACGCGGCCAGCATTTTGAAGCCGATGCTGGCCCGTGGCGAGCTGCAGACCATCGGCGCGACGACGCTCGACGAGTACCGCAAGCATCTGGAGAAGGACGCCGCGCTGGAGCGGCGGTTCCAGCCGATCCAGGTGGGTGAGCCGTCGCTGGCGCACACCATCGAGATCCTCAAGGGTCTGCGGGACCGGTACGAGGCGCACCACCGGGTGAGCATCACCGACGCCGCCCTGGTTGCGGCGGCGACGCTGGCCGACCGGTACATCTCCGACCGGTTCCTGCCGGACAAGGCGATCGACCTGATCGACGAGGCGGGTGCCCGGATGCGGATCCGTCGGATGACCGCGCCGCCGGACCTGCGTGACTTCGACGAGCGGATCGCCCAGGTGCGTCGGGACAAGGAGTCCGCGATCGACGCGCAGGACTTCGAGCGGGCCGCGCAGCTGCGGGACAAGGAGAAGCAGCTGCTGGGGCAGAAGGCGCAGCGGGAGAAGGAGTGGAAGGCCGGCGATCTCGACGTGGTCAGTGAGGTCGACGACGAGCAGATCGCCGAGGTGCTGGGCAACTGGACCGGTATCCCGGTCTACAAGTTGACCGAGGAGGAGACGTCCCGGCTGCTGCGGATGGAGGACGAGCTGCACAAGCGGGTCGTCGGGCAGTCCGATGCGGTCAAGGCGGTGTCGAAGGCGATCCGGCGGACCCGTGCCGGGTTGAAGGACCCGAAGCGGCCGTCCGGGTCGTTCATCTTCGCCGGTCCGTCGGGTGTCGGTAAGACCGAGCTGTCGAAGGCGCTCGCCGAGTTCCTGTTCGGCTCCGAGGACGCGTTGATCCAGCTGGACATGTCGGAGTTCCACGACCGGTACACGGTGTCCCGCCTGGTGGGTGCCCCGCCCGGGTACGTCGGCTACGACGAGGGCGGGCAGCTGACCGAGAAGGTGCGGCGTCGGCCGTTCTCGGTGGTGCTGTTCGACGAGATCGAGAAGGCCCACCCGGATGTGTTCAACACGCTGCTGCAGATCCTGGAGGACGGTCGGTTGACCGACGGTCAGGGTCGGATCGTGGACTTCAAGAACACGGTGATCATCCTGACCACGAACCTGGGCACGCGGGACGTGGCCAAGGCGGTGTCGTTGGGCTTCCAGGCGTCGGAGGATTCGGAGTCGAACTACGACCGGATGAAGCAGAAGGTCAACGACGAGCTGAAGCAGCACTTCCGGCCGGAGTTCCTCAACCGGATCGATGACACGATCGTGTTCCATCAGTTGAACCGCACCGAGATTCTGTCGATCGTGGACATCATGATTTCGCGGATCGAGGCACAGCTGCGGAACAAGGACATGAGCATGGAGTTGACCGACAACGCGAAGAAGTACCTGGCCAAGAAGGGTTTCGACCCGGTGCTCGGTGCCCGGCCGCTGCGTCGGACGATCCAGCGTGACATCGAGGACAACCTGTCCGAGCGGATTCTGTTCAACGAGCTCAAGCCGGGTCAGATCGTGGTGGTCGACTGCGAGGGCGATCCGGAGGACATCGACAAGTCCAAGCTCGTCTTCCAGGGCGCGGAACGACCGGTCGCCGTGCCGGACGCGGTACCCGCCGACCTCGGCGGCACTGCTGCGGCCGGCGCCGACGAGTAGCCTTCGACCGGTCGCGCCACGACACTGAGCGACGCGATACCGCACACCGGGCGACACCTATTACGAGGCGCCGACATCGTCGGCGCCTCGTAACGTGTCCATCACTGCCCGCAACGCATCCGTCGCTCGGGCCCGTCTGCTCCTCCGGAACGTTCCTCAGCCGCCCTGGCCGGCAAGCGCGTAGGCGCTCGGCGGCGCGTCCGCTACCGAGACCGGCTCCACCAAGCCGTCCTCGATCAGGCTCGCCAGCGCCCGTCGCCGCTGCAGATCGTCGGCCCACACCAGATCCAACCGCTGCTGTGGCACCGGACCGGTCGACTCCCGCAGCACCGCCAGCAGCAGACCACGAACCTGCCGGTCGGTGCCGGCGTACTGCTGGGGCCGCCGGCTCGGACCGGCCGACGCCGGCCGACCGCCGATCCGCCAGGCACAACGGTCGGCCAGCGGGCACGCCCCGCAACGTGGTGTACGGGCCACGCAGACCACCGCGCCGAGCTCCATGAACGCGGCGCTGGCCCGGGCCGCCCGGGCCGGCTCGACCGGCAGCAACGCGGCGGTCGCCGCCAGGTCGGCCGGGCGGGTGGCCGGCCCCGCGTCTGCCGCCCCGTCGACCGCCCGGGCCACCAACCGCCGGACGTTGGTGTCCACCACCGGCTGCCGCTGACCGTACGCGAACGCCAGCACCGCCCGTGCGGTGTACGCCCCCACGCCCGGCAGGGCGAGCAGGTCGTCCAGCCCGGTCGGCACCTCACCACCGTGCCGCTGCACCAGCGCACCGGCGCACTCGTGCAGACGCAACGCCCGCCGTGGGTAGCCGAGCCGTCCCCACATCCGGATCGCCTCGGCCGGTGCGTCGGCGGCCAACTCGGCCGGCCCCGGCCAGCGGTCCAGCCAGGCGTGCCAGGCGGGCAACACCCGCACCACCGGTGTCTGCTGGAGCATCACCTCACTCACCAGGATCGCCCAGGCGCTCGCCCCGTGCTCGCGCCAGGGCAGGTCGCGGGCGTTGCGGTCGTACCACCGGATGGCCGTGTCGGCGAAGCTCACATCGCGCATAGCACGGCTGATACTGCCAGGCCGCCCGGCGGCGACGACGGCCGGTCGGGCAGACTGCTGGACATGGACGAACTCGCGATCACCGTGATCGGGCGCGACCGGCCCGGCATCGTCGCGGACGTCGCCGAGGCGCTCGCCGGGCTGGGCGCCAACCTGACCGACTCGACCATGACCCGGCTGCGCGGCCACTTCGCGATGACCCTGGTCTGCGCCGGCCCGGGTGCCGAGGAGGTGGCGGTCGCGTTGCATCCGTTGACCGCGGACGACCAGTTGCTCGCCACGGTCCGTCCGGTGCCGGCGGAGAGCCACCGGCCGACAGCCGGTGAACCCTATCTGCTCAGCGTGCACGGAGCCGACCGGTTGGGCATAGTCGCGGCGGTGACTCGGGTGGTAGCCGAGGCCGGCGGCAACGTCAGCGATCTCACCACCCGGCTCACCGGCCCGCTCTACGTGCTGATCGCCGAGGTCGAGCTGCCGGTCGGGGTGGCCGGTTGGCTCGGTGGGCGGCTCGCCGAGGTGGCGCGTGAGCTCGACGTCGAGGTGACGCTTCGACCGGCCGAGTCGGACGTGCTGTGAGCACGCTCAGCCGTACCCTCGTGGATTGGTCGGAGGCGGCGCTCGGCGTGCCCGGACGGATCCGTCCGGTGGTCGCCGCACCCGACCAGGTGCTCAGCCGGGCTGGCCAGCCGGTCGATCCGGTGGCCGCCGAGGTGGTCCAACTCGCCGCCGACCTGGTCGCCACCATGCGGGTCTCACCGGGCTGCGTCGGGCTGGCCGCGCCGCAGATCGGAGCCAGCCTGCAGGTCTTCGCGGTGGACGTGACCGGCCATGCCAAGACGGTCACCGGGCACGGCGCGTTCGTGCTGTGCAACGCCCGGCTGATCGAGACGACCCGGTGGCGGCCGGGTCGGGAGGGCTGTATGTCGGTGCCGGACCTGACCGGCGACGTCAAGCGGGCGACCCGGGTGACGGTCGAGGCCGTGCTGCCGGGCACCGGCGAGGCGGTCCGGCTGGTCACCGACGGGTTCGAGGCGCGTGCGGTGCAGCACGAGATCGACCACTGCGCCGGCCTGCTGTTCCTGGACCGGGTGGCCGGGGCGCACGCCGTCTTCCCCCGTAAGACATATCTCTGACGAGGCGACCGCACGATCGGCGCGTCGCTGTCGGGCTGCCCCGGGGTTCCCGATACGGTGTGCCATCATGCGACTGACGGTTGGCCCCTTGCCACCCGCCATCTACTGGCGGCGACGCGCCGTCGTGCTCGGAGCAGTGTTGCTCCTAGTATTTATCGTTGTCTACTCCTGCGTCGGCTCGAACCAAGCGGGTGTGGACACCCGGGCCACGCCGACGCCCAGCGCCAGCAACGGAATACTCACTCCGAGCACCAGTTCGCCCTCGCCGACCGACGGCACCGGCGGCGACGGTAGCGACGACGGGACGTCCGGTGGCGACGGCGATGCCACCGGTAGCGGGGACACCGGTGGTGCGCCCGCCGGCGGCGGCTCGGACGACGGGACGTCCGGCGACGACGGTACGTCCGACGGCGGGGCGACCGGCGGCCAACAGCCGGTGGGCGGCACCGGCGATCAGGGGGTGGCGACCGGCACCTGCACCGACGGCGAGATCCTGCTCACCGCTGCGGCTTCGCAGACCACCGCGCAGCGGGGGGTCACCCTCGCGCTGCGGCTGCGGGTACAGAATATTTCCAGCCGGACATGTGAGCGTGATGTGGGGGCTGATCCGCAGGAGCTGTATCTCAAACGCGGGGCCGAGCTGATCTGGTCCTCCGACACCTGCGGAGCGGCCCGCGGCAGCGACGTGCAGACCCTCGGGCCGGGCACCGCCCGGGACTACCAGATCTCCTGGAACGGCCGGGCGGCCAGCGAGTGCGCCAACAACGTCGCCGTCGGCGATTTCCCGCCCGCCGGCGACTACCAGTTGTTCGCCCGCCTCGGCAGCAAGGTGAGCGATCCGGTGGTCATCACGATCACCAACTGACCGGCGGGACGCTAGACGTAGCGCTCCAGGATCGACGCCTCGGCGAGCCGGGACAGACCCTCTCGTACGCTGCGGGCCCGCGCGTCGCCGACGCCGTCGACGGCCTGCAGGTCCTCGACGGTGGCTCCGAGCAGCCGCTGCAGGCTGCCGAAGTGGTTGACCAGCCGGTCGACCACAGCGACCGGCAGCCGGGGCACCTTGGCCAGCAGCCGGAACCCGCGTGGGCTCACCGCGGCGTCCAGGGCGTCCGTCGACCCGGCGTAGCCGATCGCCTTCGCCACCGCGACCAGGTCGATCAACTCGGTCGCCGTCAGCAGGTCCAGCTCGACCAGCGCCTCGTCCAGCGTGCGCGCCTTGCGCGCCGCCGGCAGGTAGTCCCGGATCACCAGGGTGCGGTCGGCGTCCACGCCGGCCATCAGCTCGTCGAGTTGCAGCGCGAGCAGCCGTCCGTCGGTGCCCAGCTCGACCACGTATCCGGCGATCTCGTCGGCGATCCGCCGTACCATCTCCAGCCGTTGCACGACCGCGACCGCGTCGCGGACGGTGACCAGATCCTCGATCTCCAGCGCGGACAGGGTCCCGGACACCTCGTCCAGGCGTAGCTTGTAACGCTCCAGCGTGGCCAGCGCCTGATTGGCCCGGGACAGGATGGCCGCCGAATCGTCCAGCACGTGACGCTGGCCGTTGACGTAGAGACTGATGATCCGCATGGACTGGCTGACCGAGATGACCGGAAAGCCGGTTTGCCGGGCGACCCGCTCGGCGGTGCGGTGCCGGGTGCCCGACTCCTCGGTCGGGATCGCCTGGTCCGGCATCAGGTGCACCGCCGCACGGACGATCCGGGTGCCGTCACTGGACAGCACCACCGCCCCGTCCATCTTGCACAGTTCGCGGACCCGGGTGGAGGAGAACTCGACGTCGAGCGGGAAGCCACCGGTGCACAGCGCCTCCACCTGCTTGTCGTACCCGAGCACGATCAACGCGCCGGTGCGACCGCGCAGGATCCGCTCCAGCCCGTCCCGCAGCGCGGTGCCGGGAGCCATCAGGGCGAGATTCGCCCGCAGCGGGTCGCCGGTGGCCGCCGGACTGGTCAACGCGGAAGTGCCGGCACCGACGGCGCGGGCGGAGGAGCCGGCGGTGCCGGCCCGGCCGGGCAGCCCCGGGCCGGCGGTCTTGTTCGCATCGCGGTCGATCGCCACGGGCAACAGTCTACGGACCGCCATGCGGTGGGTGCTCCCGTGGTTACTGCGGCCGGTGCCCGGTCAGTCGGCGGAGGCCCGGGCCGCCGCCTGCAAGGCGGCCCGCACGTCACCGACCTCGGTCACCCGCATGTTCGCCGGCAGCGGGTCGGCGCCGCCGCCGGAGGAACCCGGCGGTACGAGAGCGTGGCGGAAGCCGAGCCGGGCCGCTTCGGCCAACCGCCGGGCGACCGCCCCGACCCGGCGGACCTCACCGGTGAGCCCGACCTCACCGATCGCCACCAGTTGCGGCGAGACGGCCAGGTTGAGCCCGCCGGAGGCAACCGCGAGGGCCACCGACAGATCAGCGGCGGGCTCCACCACCCGGATACCGCCGACCGTCGCCGCGAACACCTCCCGGTCGTGCAGGGTGAGCCGTTCGGTACGGCGTTGCAGGACGGCGAGCACCATGGCCAGCCGGGCACCGTCGAGCCCGGACACCGTACGCCGTGGTGAGCCGGCCACAGTCGCACCGATCAGCGCCTGCACCTCGGTCACCAGCGCCCGGCGGCCCTCCATGGCCACCGTCGCACAGGTGCCCGGCACCGGCTCGCTGTAGCGGGTCAGGAACAACCCGGACGGATCCGGCAGGCTGCTGATGCCACCTTCGTGCATCTCGAAGCAGCCGACCTCGTCCGCGGCGCCGAACCGGTTCTTCATGCCGCGCACCATCCGCAGCGACGAGTGCTTGTCGCCCTCGAAGTGCAGCACCACGTCGACCAGATGCTCCAGCACCCGAGGCCCGGCGACCTGTCCGTCCTTGGTCACGTGGCCGACCAGGACGGTGGCGACGTTGCGCTCCTTCGCCGCCGCGACCACGGCGGCGGTCACCGCCCGTACCTGGGTCACGCCACCCGGGATACCGTCCGATCCGGGCATCGCGATGGTCTGCACCGAGTCGAGCACCAGCAGTCCGGGCCGCACCGCGTCGAGGTGCCCCAGCACCGCACCGAGGTCGCTCTCCGCCGCCAGGTAGAGCCGTTCGTGCAGGGCACCGATCCGCTCCGCCCGCAGCCGGACCTGACTGGTCGACTCCTCGCCGCTGACCACCAACGACGGACTGCCGGCACCGACGGCCCACTGCTGGGCGACATCCAGCAACAGCGTCGACTTGCCCACCCCGGGCTCACCCGCGAGCAACACCACCGCACCTGGCACCAACCCGCCACCGAGGACCCGGTCGAGCTCGGTCACCCCGGTCGGCCGGGCCTTTGCCGGAGCGGCGCTGACGGTGGCGATCGGCCGGGCCGGCTCGGCCGGAATCCGGGTGCTGACCACCCGGCCGGACACCACCGGTCCGGAGACGACCGACTCGATGACCGAACCCCACTCGCCGCATTCCGGACACCGGCCCACCCACTTGGGTGGCTGGTGCCCACAGGCGTCGCACTCGTAGCCGGGCCGGGGCTCGCGTGCCGCTGACCGGCTACGTGCGACACCGGTGCGGGAGGTCGCGCCGCGGGGAATCGGTCTGGAGGTCACCTGAGCACGTTAGCCGATCAGTGCCCTTCTTCTGCGTGCTCGGCCGGGGCGCGGGGCGCCGGGGACAACGGCACGTTCACCGGTGCCGGGACGATCAGCGGGGCGCTGCCGTCGCTGAATTCGAAGATCAGGTTCACCGAGTGGCCGGCGGTCAGCTCCCGTGACAGGCCGGTGATCCGCAGCGGCTCGGGCGAGTCCGCGGTGAACAACGTCCAGCCACCGGCCGGTAGCTGGATGATCGCCTCCCTGCCCAGGTCGACCTGCGGCAGGCCGGTCGGCTCCGGGCCGCCGGTCGGCTCCGCGGTCGGCCCGACCTCCACCGAGCCGCCCAGGACCACCGTCCTGGCCTCGACCACGGTTTCCTGCGCACCGTCATCGGCCGGCGCGGCGCCGACCCGTACCGCGATCGGTTCGGTGGTGTTGTTGTAGATCGCCACCTCGATCGGCACGTCGCCACCGGCCGGGTAGCCGTCGGTGCCCGGGTATGGCAGCGAGAGGTTACGCAGCGACACCGAACCGTCCGGCGAGTCGATGTTGAGCCCGTTGATCGAGGTCGACTTGGTCGCGGTCGCCGCGATCTGACCCGCGGCGCATCCGCTCAGCAGCAGGGCACTGGCCGCGGCAGCACCGGCGAGTAGCCTCGCGGCTCGGCGGTATCCCCTGGTCGAGGGCGTCACGTCGGTCCTCCTCGTCACGATCCGCGCCGGGTCGGCGCCAGGCGCGGTGGCAACACCCCGCGCAAGCCGGCTCCAGGGTAGTTGGCGGTGATCGGCGGACTGCGCCGGACCCGACATTCCGTGGCCTGCGGCAGCTTCCTGGCCACGGCAGCTTCCTGGCCACGGCTGATCAGCCGGGTCAGACCACCCGACCGCCGGTCACCAGCAACGCGACGTCGATCACGGCGACCAGCATCACCGCCCGGAAGACCGCCACCGGGCGCCGGCCGTGCCGGCGGGCCTGCCGGGCGGCGTACCAACCGGCGGGCAGGACGGCGGCGGTGCCGGCGATCGCGGCGAGCCCGGCCCACGACGGCGGCCCCGGCGGGCCGAAGACCAGGACCAGGGTCGTGGCGAACAGCAACGCGGCGGCGGCGAACTGGGAGCCAGCCGCACCCATGCGGTGCGGTAGACCACGGACCCCGGTGCGGGCGTCGGCGGCCAGATCCGGCAGTACGTTGGCGAAATGGCCGCCGGCGCCGAGCAGCGCACCGGCGGCGACCAGCCAACCGGGTGGTGCCGGCGAGCCGGGTAGCGCCAGCACCACGAATGCGGGCAACGCGCCGAACGAGACCAGGTACGGCAACACCGAGGCGGCGGTGGCCTTCAGCGGCCAGTTGTACAGCAGTGCACTGCCCAAGGCCGCGGTGATGCACCCGGCCGCCGGCCAGCCGGTCGGTGCGGCGAGCAGCGGGGTAGCCACGGCGGCGGCCAGCCCGGCCAGGCCGACCGCCCGGCGGCTCACGGTGCCGGCGGGAATCGGCTTGTCGTCCCGGCCGGCCCGTTCGTCCCGGCCGGTGTCCAGCCAGTCGTTGGTCCACCCGACGGCGAGTTGGGTGGCCGCGACGGTGAGGCTGACCAGTACGATCCCGATCGGGGTGTGCCCGATCCCCCAAGCGAGCAGCGCGGTCACCGCGGTGACCGCAACCGCCGGCTCGGGATGGCTGGCTCGGAGCAATCCGGACACGCGGCACGACATATCCGCTGATTGTGGCCGTTGCCGGCGACTCGTGCCAGGCTCGACGGATGTCCAATCTGCCACCGAACGATCCGCGTCAGTACGACGCGCTGGTGGAGCACTGGTGGCGGCCCGGTGGCGCGTTCGAACTGTTGCACTGGATCGCCGAGGCCCGGGCGCGGCTGATTCCGCCGGCGTCGCGACCGGACGCGACCCTGGTCGACATCGGTTGCGGGGGCGGACTGCTCGCCCCGTACCTGCGGGGCAAGGGCTACCGCCACGTCGGTGTCGACCTCGTCGGATCGGCGCTGCGGCAGGCGGGTGCGCACGGCGTCCATCCGATGTACGGCGATGCGGCGGCGCTGCCGGTGACCGACGCGGCGGCCGATGTGGTTTCCGCCGGAGAGTTGCTGGAGCACGTGACCGATCTGTCCGCCGCGGTCGGCGAGGCCTGTCGGGTGCTGCGCCCCGGTGGGTTGTTGGTGCTGGACACCTTGAACGCCACCATGGCCAGTCGGCTGATCGCGGTCGAACTGGGGGAACGACTGCCGATGGTGCCCCGGGGCATCCACGACCCGGCACTGTTCATCCGGCCGCGCCGGCTCATCGCCGAGTGCGCCCGACACGGCGTACAACTGGCGGTGCGCGGCATCCGGCCGACCGGATCGGCACTCGGGCAGTGGCTGCTGCGCGCGGCGTTGGGGCGATCAGCCACCGACCGGGCACTCTGGAGAGTACCCCGCAGGATCATCCCGACCTGGTCCACTGCGGTGCTCTACCAGGGCAGGGGGATCAAAGCGAGCTAGCCGACGGCGAGAGGGGCAGCGATGGTGGCGGATGCACTGGTGGCGACACGACGGGTGGTGCCGCGGCTGGCGGCACGGGCGGGTGAACACGATCGAACCGGCACCTTTCCGGTGGCGGACTTCGCCGACCTGCGACAGGAAGGTCTGTTCGGACTGATGGTTCCGGCCCACCTCGGCGGCCACGGCGCCGGTTTCGCCGAATACGCCGAGGTGGCCTACGAACTGGCGCGTGGCAGCGGTGCCACCGCGCTGGTGTTCAACATGCACGCCTCGGTCACCGGTGCCCTGGGCGCGGTGGACGAGAACCTGGCCGAGTCGTTGGGTCTGCCGGACGAGGCACTGGCCGCCCGTGACCGGCTGCTCGCCGCCGCCGCCGGTGGTGCCTGGTACGCGGTGGCGATGAGCGAGCGGGGTGCCGGTTCCCGGCTGTCCCAGCTCGCCACGGTGTACCACCGTACCGGCGACGGGTACCAGATAAAGGGAGCGAAGGCGTTCTGTTCCGGTGCCGGACACGCCGACGGCTACCTGGTCGCCGCCCGGCACGCCGCCGACCAGTCGATGGTGTCGCAGTTCCTGGTGCCGGCGGACACTCCTGGGCTGCGGGTGGAACCCACCTGGGACTCACTCGGCATGCGGGCGACCGCCTCGCACGACCTTCACCTGGACGTGACCGTCGGCGTCGACGCGTTGCTCGGCGGGGTGGAAGGACTTGCCCTGGCGGTCGCCCAGCTGATGCCGCACTGGATGGTGGCCAGTTACGCCGCGGTGTACGCCGGGGTCGCCCGGGCCGCGGTCGACGCGGCGGTGGCCCACCTGACCGAGCGAGGGCTTGTCGGCCTGCCGGCGATCCGGTCCCGCATCGGTCGGGCCGACGCGGCTGCGGCCGCGGCGCTGCTGATGGTGCGGGAAGCGGCCCGCCGGGTGGACACCGAGCCAGGGGATCCGCAGACCAACCAGTGGGTCTGGCGGGCCAAGCTGACGGCCGGCGGCACCGCCGCCGAGGTGGCCGCCTCGATGCTCGAAGCGGCCGGCACCTCGGCCACCCGGCGGGGCAACCCGCTGGAACGGCTCTACCGGGACGCGCGCTGCGGCGCGCTGCACCCGCCCACCTCCGACGTCTGCGCGGACTGGCTCGGTGTGGCCGCCCTCGGTGGGGACCCGGACCGCGACGGATCGGCACCCCGGTGGTGAGCCCGGCGTCGGGCACCGGTGACGGTGCGACGGCCGGCGGTGGTGCGGCCGGCGGTGCGGTGATGCTCGGTCTCGGTGTGGCGCTCCCACCGTCGGCCCGGCAGGACCAGTTGTGGCGGGACTACTTCGCCGGGCGCTACGAGGGCGGTGCCCGGGCGCTCGCCGAGCGGATCTTCGCCAACTCGGGGGTGCGGACCCGGCAAGCGGCGGTCAGCCCGCTGCTGGAAGACGTCGCGGACTGGCCGACTGAGCGGCGGATGCGTCGGTACCAGGTCGAGGCGTTGCCACTGGGTAAGGAGGCGGTGGCGCAGGCGCTGACCCGGTCCGGCCTGGCCGCGAGCGAAATCGGGCTGTTCGTGGTCTGTTCCTGCACCGGGTACGCCACACCGGGCCTGGACATCCTGCTTGCCCGTGATCTCGGGATGGCGCCGCACACGCAGCGGCTGTTCGTGGGGCACATGGGCTGTTACGCCGCGTTGCCCGGGCTGGGTGCGGCGGCCGACTTCGTCGTCGCCCGGGGACGGCCGGCGTTGCTGCTGTGCGCCGAGCTGACCAGCCTGCACCTGCAGCCGCCGGCACGTCGGGTGGACACCCAGCAGATCGTCGCCCACGCGCTGTTCGCCGACGCCGCGGCAGCGGTGGTGCTGGCGCCGGCATCGGCCTGTCCGGCCGGTCACCGGGCGGGACAGGCCACCTACCGGGTCCGGGAGATCGCCGCCGCTACCGACGCCGCCACCGCCGACCACATGACCTGGGAGGTGACCGATCTCGGCTTCCGGATGGGGCTGTCGCCGCGGGTGCCGCAGGTGTTGTCGCAGCATGTCCGTGATCTGGTGACCGGCCTGCTGGAGCGGCACGGACTGACGGTGCCGCAGGTCGACGGCTGGGCGGTGCATCCGGGCGGACCACGGATCCTCAACGTGGTGCAACGGGAGTTGGCACTGCCGGACGCGGCGATGGCGGCCTCGCGCGCCACCCTGTCCGCGTACGGCAACTGCTCGTCGCCCACGGTCCTGCTGATCCTGGACCGACTCCGGGCGGCGGTACCCGCTCCGCGCCGTGTGGTCGTGCTGGCCTTCGGGCCGGGCCTGACGCTGTACGCCGGGCTGCTCACGGCGGCCTGACGTCGGGTCCGCCCAGGCCGACCTGACGTCGGGTCCGCCCAGGCCGACCTGACGCCGGATCGTTCCGGCCGGCCCGAGCCCGGCACCCGGTGCCGGGCTCAGAGGCCGACCAGCAGTGTCAGGTCGGCGCGGTACGTCTCGACCGAGCGGGCCTGCGGCACCAGTCGGATCACCTCGTTGGTCTCGGTGACCAGCAGCACGGTGGCGGTGCCGGTGCTGGCCCCGACGTCGAGATAGCCGCGCAGTCCGGCGGCCGGATCGGCGAGCAGATAGGTGGCCGACTGGCCGACCGTCAGCGACGGCAGGATGCTGGGGATGCTGGCACCGCTGGTGACCGCTACCACCGAGACTCCCGCCGGCGCGGCGGCCGCCGTGGCGGCGACCTGGCTGGCGCAGTCGCAGCCCTCGACGAGCATGACGACTGCCGGCAGCAGCGAGCGGATCGGCACCGCCTTTCCCGCTTCGTCGATCAGATCGAGCGCCGGCAGCGGCTCGGTGGGCAGCGCAACCTGGGCGGACGGGCTGGTCGTGGGAGTCGGCCTCGGCCGGTCCGACCAGGCGACCATGAACAGACTCACCATCGCGGCCAGGACTGCGACGAGCATGATGATCAGCGGGAGCCGCAGTGCCGCGATCTCGTGCGGCCGGTGCCCGCGCCCGCTGTCGGCGGAATGCAGGCCCAGCCGCCGGTGCCACCGGTCCTGGCGGCGGCTGCGACGGAGTTCCCGACGCACCAGGTCGGCCTCTGCGGCCAGGGCGGACGGGTCGTCGGGGATGACGACCGGGCCCCACTCCGGCGGAATCTCGGGCAGGTCGTCGGGCGCCCCGGCACCATCCGACCACCCATCGCCGTTGCCTGTCCCGCCCACAGCACCCCCAGCCGCTCGCCCAAAAGGTCGATCGGGGTCTGGTACCAGGGTCCCGCACCGAAGGATCTCGCGCCAGTGCCGGGTCACAGATGACTCGGGGCGATATGCTGGGGATGCGCCGAAACGCATGCCATCCGGCATGTCCGACTGGTTAGCAGGTTGCTGATCGTCTGGTTACTCAGTGTGTTCAAATCCCCCTGGGGGAAGCGTGTCAAGCCTGAGAAAGACCTCTCACAGCCCCTCTGACCTGCGCTTACGGCGACGACTGCAGCGGGACATCGGTGCCTGAGCGTGTTACCCTAGACACAGCGAAAGGGGCTTCGAACCTATGGTTTTCAGTGTCGGCGAGACCGTTGTTTACCCCCACCACGGGGCCGCACTCATCGAGGCAATCGAGACTCGGGTCATCAAGGGCGAGGAGAAGCAGTACCTCGTTCTCAGAGTTGCGCAGGGTGACCTCACGGTGCGAGTGCCCGCCGAGAACGCCGAGATCGTCGGTGTGCGCGAAGTGGTAGGCGAAGAAGGCCTGGGCAAGGTCTTCGACGTACTCCGCGCACCGCACACCGAGGAGCCGACCAACTGGTCGCGGCGCTACAAGGCGAACCTTGAGAAGCTGGCCTCCGGAAACCCGCTCAAGGTCGCCGAGGTCGTCCGCGACCTCTGGCGTCGGGAGCGGGAGCGGGGGCTGTCCGCAGGTGAGAAGCGCATGCTCGCCAAGGCCCGGGACATCCTGGTCGGCGAGGTCGCGCTGGCGGAGAAAAGCACCAAGGACGAAGCGGAGATCCTGCTCGACAAGGTGCTCACCGACGCGTAGGCAGCTCTCCACTCCATAGATATCGCATCCCGAGGACCGCGACGTGACCGCGCATCTCCAGCCGCGCGGTGACGTCGCGGTCCTCGTTCCAGCGGCTGGTGCCGGGGTACGTCTCGGACCCGGAGCCCCCAAAGCGCTACGTACCCTCGGCGGCACCCCACTGCTGGTGCACGCGGTCCGTCGACTCGCCGCGGCCGCGTCGGTAGGCGTGATCGTCGTCGCCGCCCCACCCGCCGACGCCGACGCCGTCGAGCAGTTGCTGGCCTCGGTGGTGCCCGCCGGCCCTGCCGGGTCGTACGGCCCGACGGTGTCGTACGACCCGGCGGTGATCGTCGTACCGGGCGGCGCCGACCGGCAGTCCTCGGTCGCCGCCGCCCTCGCTGCGGTGCCCGCCGGCCCGGACATCGTCCTGGTGCACGACGCCGCCCGGGCGCTCACTCCACCCGCGCTGGTCGAGTCGGTCGCCGCCGCCGTGCGTGGTGGGGCGGACGCGGTGATCCCGGTGCTGCCCGTCGTCGACACCATCAAGTCGGTCGGCCCGGACGGTACGGTTGCGGGCACGGTCGACCGCGCGGTACTGCGGGCCGTGCAGACGCCGCAGGGTTTCCGGCGCTGCGTGCTCGCCGCCGCGCATGCCGGCGCAATCGACGCGCACACCGACGACGCCGGGCTGGTGGAGAGGCTCGGCGTACCGGTGCACTGCGTACCCGGCTCGGACCGGGCGCTGAAGATCACCCGGCCGTTCGATCTGGTGATCGCGGAGCACCTGCTGGCCACCGAGTCGGCCGGTGCCGGGCCGGCGACCCGTACGCTGCACGCATGATCGTTCCCCGGGTGGGCATCGGCACCGACGTGCACGCCTTCGCCGCTGGCCGGCCCTGCTGGGTCGCCGGGCTGCACTGGCCCGGTGAGACCGGTCTCGCCGGGCACTCCGACGGCGACGTCGCCGCGCACGCCGCCTGCGACGCGCTGTTCTCCGCCGCCGGGCTCGGTGACCTGGGTGCCAACTTCGGGGTCGCCGAGCCGCGTTGGGCCGGGGCGGCCGGGGTGGACCTGCTGGCGGAAGCGGCTCGTCGGGTGACCGTCGCCGGGTTCGCCATCGGCAACATCTCCATCCAGGTGATCGGCGTACGGCCGAAGATCGGACCCAGGCGGGTCGAAGCCCAGCAGGCGCTGAGCCGGGCCGCCGGTGCCCCGGTCACCGTCGCCGGCACCACCACCGACGGTCTCGGGCTGACCGGCCGGGGTGAGGGTCTCGCGGGCCTGGCTGTGGCGATGATCTATCCGGGCGGTGCCGCCCGGGACGACGCCGGAGCCGGCCAACCGGTGGCGGCGGCTGGATAGGCTCGACCGGTGCCGAGCGAGACGCCCCCCGATCCACCCACCGACGCCGCCGGCTTCCTGCAACGTGCCGGACTGCTGGCCGATCTCGGCCGTTACGACGAGGCGGCCGCCGAGATCGGGTTCGCGGTCGCACTGGATCCGGACAGCGTGCCGGCCCGCAGCACACTGGCCCGGGTACACCTCGCCGCTGACCGGCCCGACCAGGCGCTCGCCGCGGTAGAGCCGCTGCTCGACCCGGTCACCACGGCAGAGCTGAGCCAGCCCGACCGGGTGGCGCTGCTGGTGGTGCGCGGGCTGGCCCTGATCGACCTGCGCCGGTTCGCCGAGTCGGCCAAGCTCGCCACCGACCTGCTGGCGACGTACCCGGACGACGCCTACGCCCAGCGCAGCGGCGCGGCGATCCTGGCCGGCTCCCGTAACGGACAGCCGGCGCTGGACGCCGCCTGGCGCGCGGTGGAGGTGGCGCCCGAATCGGCCCAGGCGCATCTGGTGCTGGGCCTGGTCGCCGCCCGGCTGGAGCTGTTCGACCTGGCCCATCGCGCCTACCAGGAGGCATTGCGGCTGGACCCGCTGATCGGTGAGGCGCAGCACGACGTCGGGGTGATCAATCTGGAACAGCGCCGGTACGCCACCGAGTTGGCCTTTCTCGCCGAGCGGGCCGCGGCGATGGCTCCGCCGCCACCGCCGGACCCGGCGCGGCAGGAACGGATCCGTACGGTCGACGGGGAACTGCGCCGGCTGGTGCTGTTCGGTGCCGGCTACAGCTCGATCGCGGCGGTCGTGGTGGCCTGTGCCGCCGGCGGCGGCAGCACACTCTCCCGCGGCTGGGCGGTGTTCGCCGCGGTCGGCGGGGTGTTGCTGGTCTGGCGCTTGGCCAAGCGGGTGCCCGGCCGACTCACCGAACTGCTGCCGCAGCTGATGGAATCCGACCGGGGCCTGGCGCTGAGCGTGTACGCGGTGACCGCCGCCCCGGTGCTGCTGCTGTGCTATGCGGCGATCGCGACCCCATGGCTGCTGGTCGCGGTGATCGTGGCGGCCACGGCGGCCCAGTTCCTGGTGATGCGCCGGTCGCCGCCCCGCCGCCCACCCGATCAGCAGCTCTGACACCTCGCCGGGGAGCCGCCGTTACGTCGGGGCCGGGTGGTCGGCCGGGGCCGGGCGCGGGTGGTCTGCCGGGGCCGAGCGGTCAGCGGGGGCCGGTGCCGGACCAGCTCCAGGCGTACCCGCTGTCCTCGCACGCGAGCGCGGCATCGCAGAGGTCCAGCGGGCGGAACGTGTCGACCATGACGGCGAGCTCGTCGAAGTAGTCGACACCGATCGCCCGCTCGACCGCCCCGGGCTGCGGGCCGTGGGTGAATCCGGCCGGGTGCAGCGAGACCGACCCCTGCTCGATGCCGGAGCCGCGGCGGGCCTCGTAGCTGCCACCGGTGTAGAACAGCATCTCGTCGGAGTCGACGTTGTGGTGGTTGTACGGCACCGGGATCGCCTGCGGGTGGTAGTCGACCTTGCGCGGCACGAACGAGCAGATCACGAAGTTGGGGCCGGCGAAGGTCTGGTGCACCGGTGGCGGCTGGTGCAGCCGTCCGGTGATCGGCTCGAAGTCGTGGATGCTGAACGCCCACGGGTAGAGGTGCCCGTCCCAGCCGATGACGTCGAACGGGTGCTGGGCGTAGACGTGCCGGGTCCAGCCGTGGCGGTGCCGGACGTACACGTCGACGTCGGCGCCGTCGACCAGTAGCGGCTTGCCCGGCCCACGGATGTCGCGCTCGCAGTAGGGGGCGTGCTCCAGGAACTGGCCGCGTACCGACAGGTAGCGTTTCGGCGGCCCGATGTGGCCGGTCGCCTCGACGGTGAGCAGGCGCAACGGCACGTCGTCGACCGCCGGCACGATCCGGTGCACCACCGAGGTCGGGATGATCACGTAGTCGCCGGAGGTGACCCCGAGCACGCCGAAGGTCGATTCGACGCGGGCGGCGCCGGACTCGACGTACAGGCACTCGTCGCCGATGGCGTTGCGGTACAGCGGCGACGGTCGGTCGGCGACGACGTACGAGATCCGGACGTCGTCGTTGGCGAGCAGCGGTTGCCGGCCGAGAACGGCGTCGGTGTGGCCGGAGTCGAGCTTGTGGGTACGCAGGTGCCATGGTTTCAACGGGCGGTTGGGCAACCGGGTGGTCGGCGGCGGGTCGTACGGCTCGGCGGCGACGATCGCGGTGGGCGGGTGCTGGTGGTAGAGCAGGGACGAGTCGGCCGAGAAGCCTTCCTGGCCCATCAGCTCCTCGGCGTACAGGCTGCCGTCGGGCTGGCGAAACTGCGTGTGCCGCTTGCGGGGGATCTCGCCAACGCTGCGGTAGTACGGCATTATTACCCTCCGTATCTCCCCGTTGACCGGGCGAAAGCGTCCGATAATCGGACGCTGTTGTCCGTTAATCGTAGAATCCACTAGGTTCAAAGGCGTGTCAATGCACGTACCCAGGATCTTCACCGGACTCGTCGACGACGCTGCGGTCTTCCCACCGGGTAGCGCCGCGCTGCCCGACGCGATCGCCGCGCACCGGGGTCACCGGACCGCCTGGTACGCCGATTTCGTCGGCCCGCTCCTGCTGCCCGTCTCGGAGATCAAACCGGCCACCCGGCTGGTCGGGCCGGGCGACGGCATCGAGATCGGGCTGATCGGCGACACCGGCGTCGCCGCCCTGCCGGGCGCGGTCGACGCCCTGCCACCGGACCGGGTCCGGCTGCGCCAGGTCGAGGTCGCGGTCGCCAAACGCGGCGAAGACCCGCAACCCGGCCTCCGTGCGCTGCTGGCCGCCCTCACCAGCTGGCCCAAGACCAGCGGGTACGCCGAGGTGCCGCTCACCTGGGGACTGCTCGCCGCCCTGGATACGCTGGCCGAGGCCCGCGCCGGTGGTGTCGACGTCGCCGCCAAGTTCCGCACCGGCGGGTTGGCCGCCGAGCTGTTCCCGACCCCGGTCGAACTGGCCGCCGTCATCTGCGCCTGCCGGGACCGGGCACTGCCGTTCAAGCTCACCGCCGGGCTGCACCACGCCATCCGGGACACCGATCCGGAGACCGGCTTCACCCACCACGGCTTCCTCAACGTGCTCGCCGCCACCATCACCGCCGCCGAGGGCGCGGAGGTCGCCGAGGTCGCCGAGCTGCTCGCCACCACGGACGCCGCCCGGCTGATCGAGCCGGCCCGCACACGCGGCGGCACCGACCGGCCGTTGTGGGTAGGTTTCGGGTCGTGCAGTATCACCGACCCGCTGACCGATCTGGTCCGGCTCGGCCTGATCGATGGAGGATTCGCGTGACGACCTGCTGGGTGCCCGGTGCCGACGGCTCACCGTACGGGGTGCAGACCCTGCCGTACGGTGCCTTCCGCCGTCGGGACGAGGAGCAGCGACTCGGCGTACGGGTCGGGGACTTCCTGCTCGACCTGCGCGGCGCCGAGGATGCCGATGTGATCCTGGCCGGCGGCGCGCTGTGCGAGTCCACCCTGAACGCCTTTCTGGCGCTCGGACGTCCGCAGTGGACTACGGTTCGCCGACGGATCGTCGAACTGCTCACCGAGCCGGAGCACCGCGCCGCCGTCGAGCCGCTTCTCGTCCCATTGTCCGAGGTGGACCTCGCTCTGCCGGTGACGGTCGGCGACTACGTCGACTTCTACTCCTCGGAGCACCACGCCAGCAACGTCGGGCAGATCTTCCGCCCGGGTCAGCCGCTGCTCACCCCCAACTGGCGGCACCTGCCGATCGGCTACCACGGCCGGGCCGGCACCGTCGTCGTCTCCGGGACCCCGATCGTGCGTCCCTGCGGGCAGCGACGCAGCCCCGACGGCCCGGTCTTCGGCCCGTCCCGCCGGCTCGACATCGAGGCCGAGGTCGGCTTCGTGGTCGGCATGCCGACGGCGCTCGGTGAGCGGGTGTCGACCGGCCGCTTCGCCGACCACGTGTTCGGGGTGACCCTGGTCAACGACTGGTCCGCCCGCGACATCCAGGCCTGGGAGTATCAACCGCTCGGCCCGTTCCTCGGCAAGTCGTTCGCCACCTCGGTCAGCCCGTGGGTGGTGCCGCTGGAGGCCCTCGACCACGCCTGGGTGCCGGCTTCCATCCAGGACCCGCCGGTCCTGCCCTACCTCGCCGAATCGGATCGGCGCGGTCTCGACCTCACTTTGCGGGTCGAGTGGAACGGCACGCTGGTCAGCGAGCCGCCGTTCGCCGGGATGTACTGGACGCCGGCCCAGCAGTTGGCGCACCTGACCGTCAACGGCGCGTCGCTGCGCACCGGCGACCTCTACGCCTCCGGCACCGTCTCCGGCGAACGGCGTGACCAGGTCGGCTCGTTCCTGGAACTGACCTGGGGCGGCACCGAGCCGGTCAAACTGGACGACGGGTCCGAGCGCACCTTCCTCGAAGACGGCGACACGGTCGTCATCACGGCCACCGCCCCCGGCCCGGACGGCACGACGATCGGCTTCGGCGAAGTCACCGGCACCGTGGTGCCTACGCCCAGCGCGACGATGCGGGCGGGCGCAGAGCATGCTCGCGGTAACGGCGGAGATCCGGCTGAGGTGCGCCGGGTCTAGGCAGAGATGGACGAGACCAGCAGGCAGTGACGGGTACCGGGCTCCCGCTGCGCCCACGAGTCACGGGTTGTCCCAGACAATGATCTGGACGATGAACCGGTCTGCCTGGACATTTTCAATTTTCCCGAAGGCATACCGGCTAGTGGTCTCGCTACCACCGGTGGTCTCGACACAGAACCTGTCCTCGATGCCGGGGTCGAGCAGGATCGTCGTCTTCGCCGGGTCCATGCCGTTCAGCAGTTCGCGGCAACTATCCCTGGTGGCCAGATCGGGCGATGTCCACCTGCCGATCTTGGCGTTCTTGCCGGCACTGAGCCCGTTGCGGCTGAAGTTGATGTCGTTCCCACGGAAACGGTCCTGCGGTGGGATTTCGTCGAGATTGCGGCCGTAGTACTGGATGACGGGGATCGTGTCGCAGTAAAAGTACTGGGTTTCATCGACGCAGGGAAACTGCGGATCGTCCATTGGCGCCTCGGTGGCCGAGGCGCTGGTCGGTGCGGCAGCCGGAGCCGTCGTCACCACCGGAGTAGCCTGGGACAAGGTCCCGCCGCCCGGGGTGCCAGTGGGCTCACCGGCAGTCTGGCTCGGACTGGCGTTCCGGCCCGTCGCCAACACGAGCCATAGCGACAATGTGCCCAGCGCGACAATCACCGCTGCCGAGGCTGCGACGATCGCCAACAACCAAGCCGGACTCGATCGCGGTCTTTCTGGCTGTCCCAATCCGCTCACCCTTTCAACTTGTGCCGCTCCTGTTCACTTCCTGACGGACCGGCGGGCCGCACGTCGTCTTCGGCGCAATCGACGCGTCACCGTCACTGTGGCGGGAGCGGGTCAGGGCGGGGTGAGGCCGGCGTACTGCAGGACGGCCCGGATTCGTCGGGCGGCGGCCGGGTCGCGCCGGTCCAGCACCGCGAGCGCTTCCAGGAACAGTTCGCAGTACGTGCCTCCACAGTGCCGGCAGCCGCCTGTCCGGTCCGGCATGTGCCGCTCGGCCATCCGTTTGGCGATCTTCGCGACGAGCGCCAGGTCGCTGTCCGACTGCGGCTTGTCGTGCGCGTGACCGTGCCCGTCGTCGGCGGTGTCATGCCCGTCGTCGACCCGGTCGTGCCTGCCGTCGCGGGGTGCCGGGGCGACGCCGCGCGCTCCGACCAGGTTGAAGCGCGGGTCGGTGTCGATGTCGGTCTCGCCGGGCACTCGGCTCGGCAGCGGCGGGCGGCCCGCTGTAGGCCGTCGATTGATCTGTTCCGACGGCTGCGGCCGGCGGGTGAACCGGTCGGGCTTGTCATTTCGGTACGCCATGATTCTCCTCGCGTCAGTATTGCCGTCTGAGATAGCCGTCCGAGAATTGCTTTTTTTGCGGTTTCACTGGCCGCCGTGGAAATTGCATGTAGGCCGGTGGTGCTGTGGCGTTGGTGTCTACGCCAGCGGTCAGGGTGGCGGCTGCGGGTAGGTCATCGCTCCGCAGTCCGGACACCAGCGGCTCTTCACCTTGAAGCTCAGCAGACCGGCGAGAAATCCGATCATGGCGGAGCTGATCATGGCGATCCCGAAGCCGATCGACGACATCGCTTCACCCTCTCGCATAAGCGTGGTGAGCTGGGGTTTCTCCGGCGGCGTGGCGGCCGGGCGGCTCGGGGGTGCCGTGCCGGCCGCCACGCCTGATTGGGGAGAACGGTGCTGACCGTTCGGATGGTTTGCCGGCCCACCGATTGGTCATGCCGTATTCGTCGACGAAAGGTCAGCGCCGATTTGCGGCGCTTCGATCCCGTTCCCGAACGGAAAAGAGTCTGTCGGTCAATCTGCGCCAACGCAACAGTGTCGGGGCCATGTGGTAGAGATATGGCCAGTCAGTCGAATAGACCTCGGTCGACCGAGAGTTGACCTGCCAGACGTGCATGATCAATCCGCAGGTGATCAATTCCAGGAGGTGACACCAATGTCCTCGGCCCTGTTGAACTCTTCGGTACCGCGACGCCAGCTCGGTCGGGAGCTGCGTCGGCTGCGGGAGCGGCTGGCCCGGGTCCCGCAGACCACGGCGGCTCGGGAGCTGGACTGGTCGGCGACCAAGCTGCTGCGGATGGAGCGCGGTGAGGTGCCGATCCGCGCCGAGGACGTGGTGCTGCTCTGCGAGCTGTACGGCGCTGACCTGAAGACCATCGAGGCGCTGGCCGCGCTGGCTCCGAAGACCAAGGAGAAGGGCTGGTGGCACGACTACGCCAGCATCCCGTCCTGGTTCGAGCTGTTCATCGGCCTTGAGGAGGCCGCCTCCCACCTCCGCGAGTACCACGTCGACCTCATCTCCGGCCCATTGCAGACCCGCGAGTACGCGACCGAGGTGTTCACGCGCAACCCGCTGCGCCTGTCGCCCGAGGTCATCGAGCAGCGGGTGGCGGCACGGCTGCAGCGTGCAAAGCTGCTCACCCGGATGGAGCCGCATCTACCCCGGTTCGACATCCTGCTGGACGAGGCAGCAATCCGTCGCCCGGTCGGCTCCGGGGCGGTGATGGCCGCCCAGCTGCGCCGGCTGATCCAGGTCGACGAACTACCGAACGTCTCGATCCGACTGATCCCGTTCAGCGCCGGTGTCCACAGCGGATCTCTGACTGGCAGCTTTGTGATGCTCGACTTCCCCGCTGAGCTGGAGCCGACCACCGTCTACGTCGAGGGCCTCACCGGTGCCCTCTATCTCGACCGTCCCGACGAGGCCGAGCGCTATACGATGGCCTTCGATGACCTGACCGCCGCCGCGCTGGGTCAGGCCGCGACGCGTGACCTCCTCGCCCGGACCGCAAAGGAGTACGAGTCATGATCGACCTCTCTACCGCTACCTGGCGGAAGAGCAGCCGCTCCAACGCTCAGGGCCACTGCGTCGAGGTGGCCGACGGGTTGGGCGGGGTGGTCGGCGTACGCGACTCCAAGGACCCGGCCGGGCCGGTGCTGGTGATCTCCCCGGCGAGCTGGTCCGCCTTCATCACGGCTACCAAGGGCGGCACCCTCACCGTCTGACCGCGCCCGCACCTGCGCTGACTGCCACGATGTGAGGCTGAGATACCTAACAGCAAACGGGATACGTATCTCAGCCTCGCGTCGGCGTCACCGCTTCAACTCTGCATCTCATCACCGAAGAGCGAGCCCTGGGTGGTGTCCTCGGTGGGTGCTGGCTGCCGGTGCGGCGTGCGGGCTACCGCTGGCACCGGCAGGACCCCGGTGGCGGTCAGCTCCTTCACGGTGAGAACCGATGCGCGGCCAGTCGACGGCGTTGATCGCCCTGATCAGCAGGTCGACACTGACCCGGCACTGCTGCTCGATGTTGTCGGTCAGCAGTTGCAGCGCCCGCCCCATCAGCGAGTGGGTGTTGCCCAGCTTGCCGCCGACCTCGTGCAGGGTCAGCTTCTCCAGGTCGATGCCCTCCGACCGGGCCAGCAGCAACGCGAACGTGACCGTCTGGGCGTACGCGTCGGCGTAGGCGTGGTCGTCGATCGTGGGGAACAGCAGCCGCCGCCATTCGTCGGCCAGCATCGTGAACGGCTGCTCCTCCTTGGCCTGGCCGGCGCGGATGCCGGTCGCCTCCCGCCCCATCCGGTCCAGGACCTCGTGGCGTAGCAGTCGGCACAGCGGCGCGATCGACCGGACCAACTGCGCGACCGAGCGCACCGGCGCTGGGTGCCAGGAGAGGAAGTCCCGTAACACCTGCTTGAATGCGGCGTCCTGCACGATCAGCCGGCGGCCGGCCGTGGCGAGGTCGCCGGCCAGGTACGCCGTCTCGCCGACCTGTTCGCCGCTGCGAAACAGCGCCCAGCTGTGGCCGTTGGTGTAGAGCAGGTTGGGCAGATCGCGCAGGCGTTCCCACTGCTCGCGGTTGCGTTTGCGGAACTTGGCCGGGTCGATCGCCACCGAGGGTTCCTTGACCTCGATGTAGCCGCTGATCACCCGGTTGACCCTGATCGCGTAGTTGGGCCGGACCTGCAGATCTCCCCGGCGAGTTGGTCCGCCTGCATCACCGCCACCAAGGGCGGCGCCCTCACCGTCTGACCGCGCCCGCACCTGCGCTGAGGTCACGATGTGCGGCTGAGATACCTATCGGCGCGCGGGATGGGTATCTCAGCCGCACATCGTCGACGCTGTCGCAGGCGTCAGACGGCTGACCCGAACCCGGCGACGTCCTTGGGGTCGGGGCCGAAGCGGTTCGGGCCGGGCGTGCCGTTCTGCACGTAGAACACCAGCAGGACGATCCAGCCGATGATCGGGATCAGCCCGATCAGGATCCACCAGCCTGACCGGTCGGTGTCGTGCAGCCGGCGTACGGTGACCGCCAACGACGGCAGCAACAGCGCCAGGCTGACGATCAGGCCGATGACGCCGTTGGTGGAGTCCTCGAAGTCGGTGCCCAGCGCGGTGTCGAGGACCGAGGTCACGATGCTGACGAGGAAGGAGAAGAGGGCGAACCACCAGTACTCGGAGCGGCGGGCCCGCCCGCTGAACCCGACGTACTGGGAGAGAACCGAGCGAACCGCAGCGGCAAAGGACATGACGCCTCCAGCGTCTCAAGCGGAGCGATCCGTGACACTCAGGGTAGGAGACTGTCACAAGTGGATTTTGCCTACCTAAGCGCACGTCACTCTCGAGACCCAGGTTTCACGAGCGGTAGGCGTCGCGTCGGTGGCGGATCGACTGGATCTCGACGACCCGCTTGGCCTCGTTGATCCGGTAGATGATCCGGTAGGTGCCGCGCCGGGCGGAGTGGAAACCATCGAAGGGCTCGTCGAGCGGCTTGCCGGCCCGATAAGGGTTGACGGCGATCGACCGCTGGACGGTCTCCGTCGCGGCGACCGCCACCTCCAGCGGCAGGTTCTCGTGCAGGTTGCGGCGTGCCTGGCGGGAGAACATCACCGTGTACGGGCCGGGCGGTTCGCCGGTGCTGTCGTCCGCTTGTGAGCCCAAGGGAGGCATCAGGCTGCTCTGTTGCTACGTCGCTCCAACTCGCCGCGAACCTCGTCCATCGAGAAGGTGTCGCCGGAGGCGAAGTCCTCCCGGGATTGGCGTAGATCTGCGAGGGCTTCGTCGTCGGAGAGCAGGTCGAGTGTTTCCCGCATCGACTCGTACTCGGCTACCGAGATCAGCATGACGTCGGCGCGGCCGTTGCGGGTGATGGTGAAGTGGTCGTGTTCTCGGGCGACCCTGTCGGCGAGTTCGGCGATCCGGGCCTTGGCCTCGGTTATCGGGATGGTCTCCATGGGGGCCATTCTAGTGACCGGTCAGAATTCTGGCTATTGATAGCTCCGCTCTGGCATGAACATGCCGCAGCGGCGTAGGTCAGAGGCCGGGGTTACCGACCTGGCGGGCGGTGGTGGCGGCAGCGGCCAGCGACTCGTCGACGGTGCCGGCCCGTTGCCGTACCGCCGCCAAGGTCTCCTTGACGGTGCCGAGCGCACCGAGCAGCTGGGCCGGGTCGCCACCCTGCAGCACCCGCGCCACCAGCGTCGCCGCCTCGTCGGCCTTCGCGGCGGCCGCGCCGATCCCGTCCTGGATGGCGCGCAGCTTGTCGCCGGCCCGACCCAGCGTGGCCAGCACCTCCGCCGGTGACGGCTCCCTCGGCACCGGCACCACCGTGGCCGCCGCCTCGTCGAGCGTGCCGGTGGTTCCGGTCAGCCCGGCCTGCAACTCCTTCAGCGTGTTGCGTACCTGGATCATGCCGGCCACGATGCCGCTGAAGCCGCTGGCCGCCGCCTGACCGGCGACCCGCTCGGCCTCCTGCTGGGCCGCCGCAGCGGCCGTCCGGGTCCGTTCGACGCCCGCCCGCATCGCCTGCAGATCATTGCCGACGCTGTCCACCGGTGCTGCCACGATCGCTCTCCTCACCCCGTCTGAGCTGCTGTTTCCCATGGTGCGGGGTGGTAGGCGGAAAAGCCGGCAGACTAGCCCTCGGCTGCGGTCGTGTCTGCCGCCTGGCCGTGGTACCAGGTGAGCTTCTCATCGAGGCGGGCCCGCCAGCGGTGCAGCTGTTCGATCTGCTGCTCGACCGCGTCCGCGTGCTCGCGCAGCAGCGCGATCCGCTCCGGAATGGTCTGTGGGTCGCGGCACAGCTCGCCGTAGCGGCGCAGCCGTTCGATCGGCATCCCGGTGTCCCGCAGACAGCGCAGGAAGTCGAGCATGCCCAGGTCGTCGTCGCTGTAGACGCGGCGCCCGCCGGCGTTGCGGGCGACCGGCGACAGGATGCCTTCCCGTTCGTAGTAGCGCAGCGTGTCGATCGAAAAGCCGGACCGGGCCGCCGCCTCGGCAGGTGAGTAGGCCGTCATACCGCCGACGGTACCGCTTGACCTGGAGCGCACTCCAGGACGCAGGGTGGACGCATGACGTACGAGAACAGCACGTCGGCACCGGCCTCTCCGCTGGTCCTGGGCGCGATGATGTTCGGCACCCGCATCGACGAGAAGACCTCGTTCGCCCTGCTCGACCGGTTCGTCGAGCGCGGCGGCGAGTGGATCGACACCGCCGACTGCTACGCGTTCTGGGCCAGCCCGGACGGCCGGGGTGGGGCCAGCGAGCGGGTCATCGGGCGGTGGCTCGCGGCCCGCCCCGGCGTACGGGAGCGGGTGCGCATCGCGACCAAGGTCGGTGCCGAGCCGCTGTGGGCCGGGTCGTGGCCGCGCCACCGGGCCGGGCTGACCCGCCGTGCCATCCACGACGCCTTCGCCGGTAGCCGGCAACGGCTGGGTGTCGACCATGTCGACCTGCTCTGGCTGCACCAGGAGGACCGGGCCACACCGATCGAGGAAACCGTCGACGCGGTCACCTATCTGGTCGCGACCGGCGCCGTACGCCGGGTCGGCGCGTCCAACCATCCGGCCTGGCGGGTCGAGCGGGCCCGCGCCCACGCCGTCGCCACCGGCAGCTCGCCGATCGACGCCCTGCAGTTGAACGCCACCTATCTGCGGGCCCGCCCCGGCACCCGCCCGGACGGGGTGATCCACCCGTTCGGACTGCTCAGCGACGAGCAACGGGACATCGCCGCGGCGTACCGAATGGAGACCTGGGCCTACACCCCGCTGCTGTCCGGCGGGTACGACGATCCGGCCAAGCCGATCCCGCCGGTGTACGACCATCCGGGCACCGTGCGCCGGCTCGCGGCGCTCGACGAGGTCGCCCGGGGCACCGGCGCGACGCGCGGGCAGGTGGTGCTCGCCTGGCTGGTGGCGCAGGGCATCCGCCCGATCCTGGGCGGCAGCAAGCTGTACCAGCTCGACGCGGCGCTCGACGGCGTCGCGCTGGTCCTCACCGAGGAGCACCAAGCCCGCTTGGACGTCGCCGGCTGACTCGGCAGCGCCGCTGGCGGACCGTGTCACCCACGTGCCGGCACCGTGCCCCCCGCTCGCCGCCGGCGTAGGACCGGTCTTCTGCTGTCCGGTTCGGTAGGGTGCGGTAGGAGGTGCGCCGATGGGTGAGCCAGCGAGCGGTACGGGCGCAGCCGGCAGTGTGGCGCCGACCGGTGGCGCGGGCGCGGCCAGCCGCCGCCGCTGGCGCTGGCGCGGCCGGCCGCGTTGGCAACTGGTCACCGCCGCGGTGGTGGCCGGTCTGCTGGTTCTCGGCGTCGTGGCGGTCATCGCGTACCGGGTCCTCGCCCCGGCGGAGGTGGTCACCCCGGCCGGGTACCTGCCGACCCCGCCGGCAGCCGAACCGGGCCCGGTCGCCCGGCTGTCCGCCGCGCCGCTACTGGTCGACGGCCGGTTGCGGGTGTACGCGACGACCCGGCAGATGCGGGCGGACGGCCCGATCGACATGCGCACCCAGGCGACCCCCGCCTGGTCGTTCCGGCGTTGGCCGCAACAGCTGATCGGCGTCGCCGCCGCCGGCACGACGGTGACCAGCCGCTGGTCCGACGGGGAGATCGTCGCGATCGACGCCCGTACCGGCGAGGTCTCCTGGCGGGTCGCCGGCCCGGTGCCCGGCCAGAGCGAGTACGCCGGCCGGCGTACCGGGGCGCAGACCGTCTACGCCCCGTCCGGACTGCATACCGGCACCACCGCCGACGGCCGGAGGCTGGTGGTGGCCCGTGGTGAGTCGCAGGTGCTCGGTGTCGACCTGGCCACCGGTCGCGAACTGTGGCGTACCGAGCTGCCCGGTCAGGGCGACGCCTGCCGTGCTGCCGGCTTCACCACCACCGGCGGCCAGCTCGCGCTGGTCAACGGCTGTGCGGCGCCCCCGACACTTGAGCTGTACGACCTGTCGACCGGCCAGCTCGCCCAGACCTGGCAGCCGGAGGGCGCCGGCCCGGGGCTGGCGGTGGAACCGCTCGGCTGCACCGTCGCCCGTTCCCACTGTGCCGGCCTACGGACCACCGGTGCGGGCGAGTCGCGTGGCTGGCTGGTCGACGGCCCGGATCCGGTGCCGGCGCCGCCGCTCGACCCGGTTGACACGATGCTGGTCGACGGGCTGGCGATCGGGCAGGACCCAGGCTCCGGTGAGGTCGTGGCGAACTCGGCGCGCACCGGTGTGCCGGTGTGGCGCACCGACGCACCGGCGCGGCGGGCACCGGACGGCGACGGTGCCCGGCTGATCGCCGTGCAGCCCGGGCAGGCCCACCTGCTCACCGGGGACCGGCAGTTGATCACCCTGGACTCCGGCAGCGGGGCGGAACTATCCAGATTCGTCCTGATCATGCCGAGTGAGCGGATCACCGACTGGGCACCCGGCTACGTCTACGCGCAGAGCGGCTTCGTGGCGATCGAGCGGCTACGGCTGCCGGTCGATCCGGACGCCGACGACGGCCGCTACTACCGCCTGCAGGAGACCGTGATCCTGGCCAACACCTGAGCGATGCCGATGACGAGTGCCGCCGGAGTCCGACGTCAGAGGGCGGATTCCGCGGCGACCAGGAAGGCATCGTTCTCGGTCGGCGTACCGATGGTGACCCGGACCCCGTCGCCGGGAAACGGTCGCACGATCACCCCGCGTGACTCGCAGACCGCGCCGAACGCCGCCGCCCGCTCACCCAGCGGCAGCCAGACGAAGTTGGCCTGGCTTTCCGGCACCTCCGGCACCAGCTTGCGCAGCGTCTCGGTGACCCGGGAACGCTCGGCGATCACCAGGTCACACCGACGGCGTACCTCGTCGCCCTGGTCCAGCGCGGCCAGCGCCGCCGCCTGGGCGAGGGCACTGGTGCCGAACGGGGTGGCCACCTTGCGTACCGCCGCGGCCACCTCGGGATGCGCGACGAGGTAACCGACCCGCAACCCGGCCAGCCCCCACGCCTTGGACAGCGTCCGCAGCACCACCACGTTGGGCCGGTCACCGTAGGCGGCCAGCCCGTCGGGCACCTGGTCGTCGGTGACGAACTCGCGGTACGCCTCGTCGAGCACCACGAGCACGTCGTTCGGCACGGTGTCGAGGAAACGGTCCAGTTCGGCGCGACGCACGCTGGTGCCGGTCGGGTTGTTCGGGTTGCACACCAACACGATCCGGGTCTGCCCGGTGATCGCGGCGGCCATCGCCGGCAGATCGTGACCGTGGGTCGCGGTGTTCGGCACCCGCCGGCTGCTCGCCGCCGTGGTCGCGGCGATGATCGGGTACGCCTCGAAGGACCGCCACGAGTAGACGACCTCGTCGCCGGGCAGGCAGGCGGCCCGTACCAGGTGTTCGCACAGTGCGACCGAGCCGCAGCCGGTGACGATTCGCTCGGCGTCGACCCCGAGCCGGCGGGCCAGCACCGCCCGCAACTCCAGTACTCCCATGTCCGGGTAGCGGTGCGTGACGGCCACCGCGGCGGCCACCGCCTCGGCCACGCCGGGCAGCGGCCCGTACGGCACCTCGTTGCTGGCGAGCTTGATCGCCTCGGGCAGACCGAGTTCCCGGGCGAGGTCCACCGGGCTGCGTCCCGGTACGTAGTTGGGCAGCGAGTCGAGGTCGGTACGGGTCAGGCCGAGGGACATCGGGGGTCTCCTGTCATGCGGAGCTCGCGGGGGTGTCATGACTGCCAGGGGCGCCGCCGCCGGTACCGGCGGCGGACGCCGGCCTGGTGGGTAACTGCACCACGACCGTCTGGGCGGACTTGTCATGGAGAGCCTGCCGCAGCGGCCGGTCGAACAGGAGGAAGACACAGTCGATCAACTGCAGGACAAAGCCGACACAGCAGAACCAGAGCAAGGTCGGCAGGCCGAGGGTGTTCCACCGGCGGAACGACCGGGCGAACCCGAACCGGCCGTCCGGCTCCACCGTGACGACCTTGAGCCGGGTCAGCCGCTTGCCGAGGGTCTGACCGGTGTTCGCGGTCGCCGGCACCTCGTAGGCCCACCAGATGGCTGCGGCCAGCAGGATGATCGTCAGCTGCAGGTTGGCCGCGCGCTCGGTCAACTGCGGAATGCCGTCGGTGGAGCGGTCGTTCGCCAACGACCGACGGAAGATCTCCGCGAACGTCGGCCAGCTCTCCATCAGAAACTGCCACACGAACCAGCCGTTGATGGCGATGTTCAGCAGCAGCACCGCGGTGATGTCGATCAGCCGGGCGACGAGTCGCGCACCGAACGGCGCCAGTGCCATCCCGTGCGGTCGTGGTTGCGGCGGCGGCATGTGGTAGGGCGGCCACCCCGGCTGGGTCGGCCCGGGCTGCTCGGGGTGCGCGGGCTGCCCGGACCGCGGGTGCGTGCCCGGCGGTGGGTACGGGTACGGCGTCCATCCACCGGCCGGTGGCGTGCCGATCCCGTTGACCGGCGGAGCGGCCCGGGTGGCCGGCGACGTTTGCGGGGCCGGTGGGTTGTCCGCTGGGGCCTGCGGGCTGTCCGGTGGGGCCTGCCGGGGCGGCGGACCGTCCGGCGGGGTCGCGTCCGCCGGCAACGGGGCGCCGATCCATCCGCCGCCGTCCCAGTACCGTTGGGTCGTCGGCTCGGCAGGATCCTTGTACCAGCCGGGCGGGATGGAACTCACCGTACGGTCTCCGCGATGCTCACCCTCGCACCTTAACGACCGCGCCCGCCCGGGCAGGTCACAGGTTGCCGCGGTTCTCCTGCTCCCGCTCGATCGCCTCGAACAGCGCCTTGAAGTTGCCCTTGCCGAAGCCGAGCGAGCCGTGCCGCTCGATCAGCTCGAAGAAGACCGTGGGCCGGTCCTGCACCGGCTTGGTGAAGATCTGCAGCAGGTAGCCGTCCTCGTCCCGGTCGACCAGGATGCGGCGCGCCTTCAACTCGCCGATCGGTGCCCGGACCTGGCCGATGCGGGCGCGCAGGGCCGGGTCGTCGTAGTACGAGTCCGGCGTGTCGAGGAACTCGACGCCCGCGGCGCGCATCGCGTCGACGGTGGCCAGGATGTCGTTGGTGGCCAACGCGACGTGCTGGACGCCGGGACCGCCGTAGAACTCCAGGTATTCATCGATCTGCGAGCGGCGCCGGGCCACGGCCGGCTCGTTGAGCGGGAACTTGACCTTGCGGCTGCCGTTCGCGACGACCTTGCTCATCAGCGCGGAGTAGTCGGTCGCGATGTCGTCGCCGACGAACTCGGCCATGTTCGTGAAACCCATGACCCGCTGGTAGAACTCGACCCACTCGTCCATCCGACCGAGTTCGACGTTGCCGACCACATGGTCGACGGCCTGGAAGAAGCGCTTGGGCTGCAGTCCGGCCTCGATCATCGGAGCGCGGTCGACGATCGGGTCGCGACGCACGAAGCCCGGCATGAACGAGCCGTCGTAGCGGGACCGGTCGATCAGGGTGTGCCGGGTCTCGCCGTACGCGGCGATGGTCGCGGTGCGCACCGTGCCGTTGGCGTCGACGCTGTCGGACGGGGCGGCAAGGCCGGTCGCGCCCTGGGCCAGCGCGTGCGCGTACGCGGTGTCGACGTCGGGTACGGCCAGCGCGATGTCGAGCACGCCGTCGCCGTGCCGGGTGACGTGCTCGGCGCCGGGAGCACCGGCGCGTACCGGGCCGCGCACGACGAACCGGGCCGCGCCGCTGGTCAACACGTACTCGGCGTGGTCGCGGTAGCCCTGTTCCGGGCCCCGGTACGCCACGCAGCTCATGCCGAACGCCGTGGAGTAGTAGTGCGCCGCCTGCTTGGCGTTGCCGACCAGGAAAGCGAGGTGGTCGACACCGTGCACCGGGAACGGGTCGCTGACGTCGTCGACGCGGGTGGAGCGGGATGTGGAGCGGGATTCGGTCAGGTAGCTCATGGTCGTCCCTTCGTGGCCGGGCCAATTCGGCCGATCGGGCCGGTATCCGCAGGATCAGGGCACCGACCGTGGCTGAGCAACTGTTGCGATTCCGGCTGGCCACTCTGCCCATCAGGTACGGTTGCCCGGCATGGATGCTGCGCAGAATGTCCAGCTAGATCAGCTTGACGCTGAGCTGATCGCCCTGCTCGACGCGGAGCCGCGGATCGGCGTACTCGAGTGCTCGCGTCGGCTGCGGGTGGCCCGGGGAACGGTTCAGGCCCGGCTGGACAAACTCGTCGCCCGTGGCGTCATCCAGGGCTTCGGGCCGCAGGTGGCGCCGGCCGCGATCGGGTTCGCGGTGACCTCGTTCGTGACGCTGGAGATCGGCCAGCGGCACGGGCACGAACCGGTGGCGGAGCACCTGCGCGGTATCCCCGAGGTGCTGGAGGCGCACACGATCACCGGGTCCGGTGACCTGCTCTGCCGGATCGTCGCGCGATCCAACAGCGACCTGCAGCGGGTGCTGGACCAGATCCTGGCCAACGCCGGGATCCGCCGGGCTTCGACGATCATCGCGCTCGCCGAGCAGATCCCGTACCGGATCATGCCGTTGGTGCGGTCCGCCGCCACCGGCACGCGGCGCGGCCCGATGATCGGCGGACCGGATTGATCGCGCTGCTGGTCGGGTTGTCCCCGCGTTGACCACTGTCGATCGAACAAAGGGTGGCTTGCGGAGCGCGGCGACGTTCTTACGGTGGGTTGGGCAGTTACCGACAGGGAGGAAACATGCCCGTAAGATCAGCAATCGTCCGCCGGCTGCTCGCCGTCGTCGGCGCCGTCACGCTCGCGTTCGGCGCGACCGCCGTGGTGGCACCACCGGCGTCCGCCCAGACCATCGTCCGGGTCACCACCACCCGTGGCTGTGAGTGGACGACCGGGGTGGGTCAGTACTGGCGGGTCAAAGCCGACGTCACCGTGGCGCAGGTCGCCGGCAGCAGCTACCGGTGGATCGAGTCGGCCACCAACGCCCGTACCGAACTGGTCGGCTTCACGCTCGGCGTGGAGGAGAGCAACCAGGTGGCCAGCGCGTCGATCCGCAACAACGGTGCCAGTGTCTACATCAGCGGGTCGGCGGTGCTCAGCTACGGCGTACCGACGCCATGGGGCGGGATCAACTGGTTGAGCCTGCCGATCAACTGCAGCACCACGTACTCCGTCTACTGACCGTCCGCGGGGTGCCGCGCCGGACGGGACCCGGCGCGGCACCCCGCCGGCCGGTGCCCGGTCATCCGTCGGCACACAGCGCGTCGCCGAGCGCGGTCCGCTCGTAGCGCACCGCCCGGCCGGCGCGGGCCCGGCGTACCAGGCCGGCGTCGCGCAGCACCGCGAGATGATCACCAGCGGTGCCCAGACCGATGCCGAGATGGGCGACGAGTTGGCTGGTCGTCGCCGACACGGCCAGGGCGCGCAGCACCGCGGCCCGGGTCGGCCCGATCAGCCGGTCCAGGCCGTCGGCGGCCCGACCGGCGGGCGGCGGGCCGAACAGGTCGGCCACGCCGCGGGCGCGGTAGCCGATCGCGTACGGCCACGGTGGGTCCAGATGCAGGCTCAGGGTGCCGAAAACCGTCGGTACGAACAGCAGCCCCTCGCCGCCGAGGTGGTGTGATTCGGCGGCGAAGCCGGTCACCGCGATGGTGGCCTCGGACGCCGCCCAACTCAGCCGCGGGTCGAGATCGGCCAGGGCCGAACTCCAGCCGTACGCGGTCAACCGGCCTGCCCGGTAGACCACGTCCCGTTCCAGGATGCCGCGCAGCCTCGGCCAGTCCGGCGCGATCAGCGTCCGCCAGGCCGCGTCGATCGCGTCGGCGAGCCGGTCCACCACGTCATCGGCGTCGAGTAGGCGCCGCACCGTCCCACTGGGCGGGCGGCGGCCGGCCAGGCTACGAGCGATCTCGTCGTGTGCCTGCGGCAACGGGGTGGCCCGGACCACCGCGAGCTGTTCGGCGAAGGTGAGCCCCACCCCGGCCGGTGGCGGCTGGATGAAATCCGCGCTGTAGCCGTGCCGGCGGTACAGCGCCCGGATCGCCACGATGCCGGGCTGCGCCTGGCGCAGCGCGAGGTAGCGGTCGCGGTGCCGGTGCACCCAGGGCAGCAGTGGTCCGGCCGGGTGCGCCCCGGCGAACAGCCGCAGTGCCGCCATCGTCTCGCCGATCGGTGAGATGGCGTACCGGCTGGCGGCGACGTCGGTCGGGGTCACCTTGATCCACATCGTCCGCGCTCCGCACTCGCCGTCACCGAACTCCCGCGCCCGCTACCTTCGCGCCCGCTACCTTCGCGCTGCTGCTTTCGCGCCGCTACTTTCGTTCCAGGCCGAAAGGTTACCGCCGGTCGCCGGTCGGTCGCATGCTTTGCCGGTGACCAGCACCAGTGCTCCCATCAGTCGGCCGGACGGACCGTCGCCGGGTGAGCGGGCGACCTTCCGCGACCTGTTCGCCGTTGTCGAATTCCGGGCGCTGTTCGCCAGCTTCGGCATCTACATGATCGGCGAGACGGTGAAGATGCTGGCGCTGAGCGTGCTCGTCTTCGAGCGCACCGGCTCGCCGTTGCTGGCCGCGCTGGCGTACGTCGCCGGGTTTCTGCCCAGCGTGATCGGCGGGATGTTCCTGCTGGCGTACGCCGACCGGTGGCGGCCACGGCGGATCATGGTCGGCTACGACCTGATCCGGCTGGCCACGGCGGGGGTGCTGGCGCTCGGGGTGCTGCCGCCGGGCGGCGCGCTCGCGCTGGTGTTCTGCATCGGACTGGCGTCGCCGGTGGCGATGGCCACCCGGACCGCCCTGCTACCCGACCTGCTCAGCGGTGACGGGTACGTGCTCGGTCGGGCCCTGTTCACCATCACCGCCGGCGCCACCCAGGTGCTCGGGTTCGCCGTCGGCGGCGCGCTGATCGGCCTGCTGGGGGCGTACGGCGCGCTCTGGGTGACCGCGGCGACCTGCCTGATCTCGGCGGCGTTGATCCGGTTCGGGCTGGCCGACCGACCGCCGCGCACGATCGGCACCGGCGGCGCGGTTCGGGAGACCTGGCGGGTGAACGGACAGTTGTTGGCCGACCGGTCGGTGCGCGATCTGCTGCTGGCCCACTGGCTGCCCGGGTCGCTGCTGGTCGGCGCGGAGGGGGTGATGGTGCCGTACGCCGGTGGTGAGGGAGCTGGCGTGCTGTTCATGGCCGGTGCGGCCGGGATGCTGCTCGGTGACCTGGTCGTCGGGCGGCTGGCGGCGCCGGCCCGGCGGGAGAAGCTGACCCCGTGGCTGGCGCTGCTGCTCGGCGTGCCGATGCTGGCCTTCGTCGCCGACCTCGCGCTGGTGCTGGCGGCGGTGCTGTTCGCCGCCGCGACGTTCGGGTTCTCGTACCACCTGGGGTTGGCCCGGCGGTTCCTGGACGCGGCGCCGGTGGACCGGCGCGGCCAGGCGTTCGGCCTGTCCCACATGGGGATGATGACCGGGCAGGGGCTGGCCGCCGGTGCGGCCGGGCTGGCCGCGGAGTGGCTCGACCCGGGGCTGGTGATGGCCGGGTTCGGTGCGTTGTCGCTGGCCGCGACGCTGGCGCTGTGGCGGGTACTCCGGGTACCGCGCATGAATGTACCCCGACACGCCTAAAAGGTGTATTTCGGTCAGGAGGCTGTCCGGCGCCTCAGCCCGGTTACGGTGGCCCGATGGCGAAGGGGAGCGCGCCGTGCGTGAAGTGCTACCTGGCCTTCGCGCTGGTCGTGGTCATCGTGCTGGCCGCCACCAACGTCTGGAACCCGTTCCCCGGCCTGTGGGACTGGATCAACCGCAGCCAACCACTCGCCGACCCGGACGTCACCTGGCAACAGCGGGTCGGCGGTACACCGCAGAGCGTCACCATCACCGACCGGGCCGTGATCGTCGAGCACCGTACCACCGTGGAGGGACGCAGCCTCGTCTCCGGCAACCAGGTCTGGGAACACAAGGCCGACTGGGCGGCGGTCGCCGGCGACGGCAGCGAGCAGGTCGTCGTGCACGGCAAACTGCTGGTCAACGGCTACCAGGTGACCAACCCGGCCACCGGCGGGCTGCTGCGCAGCGACGACGAGGCGGTCGCGGTCTGGACGTACCGCAACGCGCTGCTCGACGTGCGCTGCGCCAGCCCACGCGACTGCACCCTCACCGCCTGGGACCCCCGGGGCCGCACCCCCCGCTGGAGCAGCAACCTGCCCGGGATCGGGTTCGTCGTCTTCGCCGACAACCCGCAACTGCTCGGCAGCCGGGCACTGGAAACCCAGGACGTGGCCGCCGGCGCGGGCGGCCCGCAGACCATGCCCGCCGTGCTCGGCTTCCCGATCGACGGCCGGATCCACCTGGTCGAAACCCGCACCGGGCGTGCCCTGCAGGAGCTGGAACCGGAGCAGCACGAGCGGATCGTGGCCGTCGCCGGCCGGGTGTTCAGCCTGGTCGCCACGCCGCGCGACGGCGCCTGCTACTTCAACGTCCAGGCAGACGACCCGGTGACCGGGCTACGGGTCTGGCAGCGGACCGGGATCAACCTGCGTACCGCCGAACGCATCGGCTGCGCCCAGCGGCACGACCCCACCGGCGGCCCGAACGTGCTCGCCGGCATCGCCCCCGACATGCGGGAGACCGTGCTCGACGCACACGACGGGCGGGTGCTGTGGACCGGGGCCGCCGGGCAGGAACTGCTGGCGGTCGACGACCGGTACGCCCTGGTCCGCTCCGCCGACGGCGAGACCCTGCAGGCGTACGCCCTGCCGGTGCCCGCCGTCCGGTGGAGCCGGCCGATCCACGCCGACGCCGAGGCGGCGCTCACCCGGCACGCGGCGGTGCTCGTCGACCGCAAACCGGACCGGGTCGTCGCGCTCGACCCGGCCACCGGAAAGGAGCTGGTCAACCTGCGTACGTCGGCCGAGGTCCTCGCCGTCGGCCCGGCCGGCATGGTGCTCGGCGACGGCCGGGAGATCGGCTACGTCCGGTTCACCGGCGTGGTCACCCCGACCCCGACCACCGCACCCGCCGCCCCACCGGACCCCGACGGCGACCCCAACTGCGGCGGCCCGAAGCAACCGGAGTGCCGCCCCCTGCCCGGCAAGGACGGCTGACCCTGGAGGGGGTGGGAGGTCGGGCCGGCTCTGGCCTAGGCTTGCCGCTCATGAGCAGTGCCGCCCCGTTCACCCACGCCCCGCTGCTGCCCCTCGGGGCGGACCAGACGGAGTACCGCCTGATCAGCGACGAAGGCGTCGACGTCGTACACGGGCCGGGCGGGCGCCGGTTCCTCACCGTCGACCCGGCGGTGCTGACCGCGCTGACCGCCGAAGCGATGCATGACATCGCTCACTATCTGCGCCCGGCACACCTGGCCCAGCTGCGAGCGATCATCGACGACCCGGCGGCCTCGCCGAACGACCGGTTCGTCGCCCTCGACCTGCTGCGCAACGCGAACATCGCGGCCGGCGGGGTGCTGCCCATGTGCCAGGACACTGGCACGGCGATCGTGATGGGCAAGCGGGGACGGCACGTGCTCACCGACGGCACCGACGAACAGGCCATCGCGCTCGGCGTCTACCAGGCGTACACGAAGCTGAACCTGCGCTACTCGCAGCTCGCGCCGATCACCATGTGGGAGGAGCGCAACACCGGCACCAACCTGCCGGCCCAGATCGAGCTGTACGCCGAGGACCCGGGCGGGCAGCCCGACGCGTACAAGTTCCTGTTCATGGCCAAGGGCGGTGGCTCGGCCAACAAGTCGTACCTCTACCAGGAAACCAAGGCGCTGCTGAACCCGACGCGGATGATGCAGTTCCTGGAGGAGAAGCTGCGGCTGATCGGCACCGCCGCCTGCCCGCCGTACCACCTGGCGGTGGTCATCGGCGGCACGTCGGCCGAGTTCGCGCTCAAGACCGCCAAGTACGCCAGTGCCAAGTACCTGGACAACCTGCCGACCAGCGGCAGCATGACCGCGCACGGCTTCCGTGACCTGGAGCTGGAAGCCGAGGTGCTGGAGCTGACCCGGCAGTTCGGCATCGGCGCGCAGTTCGGCGGGCGGTACTTCTGCCACGACGTACGGGTGGTCCGGCTGCCCCGGCACGGTGCCTCCTGTCCGGTCGCGATCGCCGTCTCCTGCTCCGCCGACCGGCAGGCGGTGGCGAAGATCACCCCGTCCGGGGTGTGGCTGGAGAAGCTGGAGACCGACCCGGCCGGCTTCCTGCCCGACGTCACCGACGAGACCCTCGCCGCCGACGAGTCCGCCGACGCGGGCGTGGTCCGGGTCGACCTGAACCGGCCGATGGCCGAGATTCGCGCCGAGTTGTCGAAGTACCCGGTGAAGACCCGGCTGTCGCTGACCGGTCCGCTGGTGGTGGCCCGCGACATCGCCCACGCGAAGATCGCCGAGCGGCTGGACGCCGGTGAGCCGATGCCGCAGTACCTGCGCGACCATGCCGTCTACTACGCCGGCCCGGCGAAGACCCCCGAGGGGTACGCGTCCGGCTCGTTCGGCCCGACCACGGCCGGGCGGATGGACGCGTACGTGGCGAAGTTCCAGGCCGCCGGCGGTTCGCACGTCATGCTCGCCAAGGGCAACCGCTCGGCGCAGGTGACCCGGTCGTGCGCCGAGCACGGCGGCTTCTACCTGGGCTCGATCGGCGGGCCGGCGGCCCGGCTGGCGCAGGACTGCATCCGGCACGTCGAGGTCCTCGAATACCCGGAGCTGGGCATGGAGGCCATCTGGAAAATCGAGGTGGAGGACTTCCCCGCGTTCATCGTGGTCGACGACAAGGGCAACGACTTCTACGCCGAGGTCACCAAACCTGTCCTCACCGTCGGCCGCCGCTGACCGGCGGAGGCGGGGCGATCCGCCCGACCCCCGCCGGGGTCCAATCTGGCGATGGTCAGCTCAGGTACTTCTCCCACGGGCCGGTGATGGCCAGGGTGAGGCCGGGGTCCTGCATGTTGACGAAGAGAATCTTGCCGTCGTCGGTGAAGGTCGGCCCGCAGAATTCCGAGTCGTTGAGCTGGTTGCGGGCGATCGCGTAGGTCGGGCCGCCCGGGATCGCGCTGAGCACGTGGGACGCGCCCGAACCGTCCTCGGCGAGCACCAGGCTGCCCCACGGGGTGACGGTCACGTTGTCCGGACCGTCGAAGGTCAGGTCGCTGTATTTCGCCGGCGTACCCTCCTCGGACGTGGTCTGGTGCGGAAAGTACGTCACCAGCTGGATGGTCTCGGCCCGGTAGTCGTAGAACCAGACCATGCCGTCGTGCGGGGCCGCGTCCGCCGGCAGGTCGCCGTCCTCCCAGGCGTACGAGTTGACCACGTACACGCCCTGGTCGGTGCCCCACACGCCCTCGAACTTGCGGCCACGGGTGACCTCGTCGTCGGCGAACTGCTCGCGTACGGTCGTGGTCTGCGCGTCGCGCTCCGGCACCTCGATCCACCGGACAGGGAACGGCCGGCCCAGTTGGGCGGAGGTCAGGTAGGCGACGTCCGGCAGCACCGAGCCGTCGTCCATGATGATCTGCATCGCGGCGAGCACACCGGCGTCCGGGGCGAGCCGGGTGAGCACGCCGGGACCGAGCTTGACCCGGCGGGGTGCGGTCCAGCGGTAGAACAGCCCGTTGGGTCCGTCGGCGTCCTCGGACAGGTAGATCTTCGTCCGGTCGGCGTCGATCGCCAGCGCCTCGTGGGCGTAGCGACCCAGGCACCTGATCGGCCTCGGGTCCGCGTGGCCGTCGGCCCGGACCTCGAAGACGTAGCCGTGGTGTACCGGCCGCGTCCGGCGTCGTAGACGGCCATGCCGTCGTGCTCGGCCGGGGTCACGCCCTGGCCGTCGTCGAGCCGGGTGACGCCGGTCCGGGTGACCACGGCGTAGCTGAAGCCCTCGGGCAGGGCCCGAATGCCGTCGGGGTCGTCCACCAGCGGCGGGAAGGGGAGACGGCCACCCCCGGCCCTCGGCGGGTGATTCCGGCCCGGATGCGCCTGGGCAAGCGAGGGAAGGCCACCGGCGACATCGCAGCGAAGAGTCGGGGTGTCCTGAAAGGCGGATCGGGCTGGTTGCCGCCGCCGCGTACCCTGTTGCCACCCATCGCTGACCGTCGAGACGCCGGAGTCGTCATGTCCTTCACCGCAGCCGTTCGTTCGGTGCTTTCGCAGTACGTCGGGTTCGGCGGGCGGGCCCGCCGCTCCGAGTACTGGTGGTTCTTCCTCTTCTCCTTTTTGGTCAGCATCGTGACCTCGATCCTCGACGTCGTGCTGGGCACCGACTTCGACGGGTCGAACGGCCTGTTCAGCCTGATCGCTACTCTGGCGCTGCTGCTGCCGTCGCTGGCCGTCGGCGTGCGCCGGCTGCACGACACCGACCGTTCCGGCTGGTGGATCCTGATCGGGATCATCCCGATCATCGGCACGATCGTCCTACTGGTGTTCTTCGCACTGGACGGCACGCCCGGTCCGAATCGCTTTGGTCCCAGCCCGAAGTATGACGCCGCACCCGGCTGGGCAAGCTGACGGCGGCCGGCGGCCGGTCTGGGCCGGCGCAGTCCAGAGTGGCGGTGCCGCCCGGTCCGAGCGGCAGGGTCTGATCGGCATCGACCACCGACACCGGACCGGTCGGCCGGTCACGGGTCCCCGATGTCGAGGGTGACCTTCGACATCGGGCGACCTACGCAGGTCAGCACGTAATCGTCGGCCTTCTGCCGTGGGGTGAGGCAGTTCGGCTCGTCCTGCGCGACCTGCCCCACGCGGAGCTTCACCACGCACTCCCCGCAGTTGCCGACGGTGCAGGAGTACGGCATCGCCAACCCGGCCGCGAGTCCCGCATCGAGCAGCGTCTGACCGGGCTCGACCAGAACCGTCGCGACCGGCTGTCCATCCTGCTCGACGGTCACCGGCTGGGGCACGGCCGGCGCGGTCGCCGGGTCCGCCGCGCTGGTGTAGAGCTCGTGGTGTACCAGTGTGTCCGGGACTCCGAGGCTGGTCAGCACGCCTCGGACGGCGTCGATCAGCGGTCCGGGGCCGCAGACGTAATAGTGGGCGTCGCGGGCCGGGGACAGGCCGGTGATCCAGCGGCGGACGCCGTCCGCGTCGAGCCGCCGGTCCCTGCTGGTCAGTACGTGGGTGACCGACAACCGGTCGGGGTGCGCACGCTCCAGCCGGCGCAACTCGTCGGCGAAGATGATGTCCTGCTCGCTACGACTACTGTAGAGCAGCGCGATGCTGTCGGGACCGGTCCGGCTATCGTCGGTCCGGCTATCGTCGGTCCGGGCGGCGAGCCGCGTACGGATGATGCTCATCATCGGCGTCACGCCGCTGCCCGCCGCGACCAGCACGATGTCACCGCGACGTTGTCCTGCGGTGTGGAAGGAGCCCGACGGCCCGCGTACCGCGAGGCGGTCGCCGGCACGCAGGTCACGGTGCACGTGGGTGGAGAAGCGCCCACCCTCGACGTGCTTGACGGTGACCTCCAGCCGGGGCGAGCCGGGCGCCGACGAGGCCGAGTAGGCCCGTCGTACCGGTCGACCGTCGATGTCGACGACGAGCGTGAAGAACTGGCCGGGCTGGAAGTCGAACGGTGCTCGGCGCTCGTCGGCGTCGGCCAGTACGACGGTGACGACGTTCGGGGTCTCCCGGCGGACCTGCACGACCCGTACCTCGCGGAGCGGGTTCTCTGTCCGCGGGTTCTCTGTCCGCGGACCGGTCGCCGGCCGGCGGCGCAGCCGGGTCAGCAGGCCGTGACGACGCCCGCCTACCGCCTCGGGCTCGATGCCGTCGTAGCCCTCCCTGCGCAGCCCGAAACGATAGGCACGGTTGAACACCAGGCGCACCAACCGGGGCATCCCCGGGACCGCCCCGAGGGCCTTGAGCAGGAACGCTGGCGGGCCGCCCGCGGCGTTCGCCGCGCCGACGGCGAGGCGTTCCCCGGCCAGCGCCATCAGGTCCGGAACCTCGCCGGGCCGGATGTGCCCGTCGGGATCCCAGGGCCGCGAGCGCGCCACCGCAGAGTTGTCGGTCACCTCGGCGTGCTCGACGTCGACGAACAGCGCCGCGTGCGGTGCCATCCCACGCAGCGCCATCGTCTCCAGCAGCGCGGGGTCGTCGGTGATCGCACCCCGGCCACGCACGTGCAGCACACCGCTGCGGCCGGGGACGAGCGCGGCGAACGAGAGCCGGTCGTCCTGCAGCAGGTTGTGCAACGTGTCGGCGCGTTTGTTGCCTTTGCGGTCGGCGATGGCGAGCGTGTGACCGTCCAGGATCCGGACCACCGTCGGCCGGTCGCCGCGTGGGCTGGTGTCGCTTCCACCATTCGAGTCCCAGCTGGACAGGGCGAGGAACGGTGCGGTGGCGAGGAACTCGGCGACGCCGGGTCGGCACAGCGGGCCGTCACCCGTCGTCCCGGCCGCCGGTGTGGGTGGTGCCGCCGGCCCGGCCGGTGCCGGCGGGGTGGGCGGCCGCCACAGGCGGGACCGGAGGACGGCTTGTGCGCAGTGCACGTACGCCTGCTCGATGTCGACCGTCGTCCGCGCGCCCGTGCGCGCGACCACCCTGCCGTTGACGCGCAGGATCTCCCCGACGCCGGGCAGGAGGAAGAAGAACGAGACCGGCCCGTCCGGGTCGCCGGGCGCTGGCAGGGCGAACGAGATCCGGGTGGGTGAGTGGACGTGGGTGAATCCCTGCGTGCCGCCGATGAAGGTCGTCCTGCTGGTGCCGCTGGTGTCGCGGTAGCCGAAGGCCGCGATCGGACAGCGGGCCAGGATGCTCCGGCAGCCCTCGTCGAGGGCGTTGATCTGCTTGAGCACGACCATCGGCGCTGGTCGGCCGACGATCGTCTCGACCTGCTCCACTGTCGTCAGTCGGCCTGCGATGCTCACCATCTCGGCTCGCCATCCGTACCGATCAAGTCTTGGTTTTTGCAGTTCACAGCACTATTCTGAGCAATAGCTCATCTTTTGGCTACTCGCTTTTCGTCGCCGTCGAGGAGGACCCGGATGCCGTCGGGCGACGATCGTCTTCAGCCACGTCGCAGGCCTCGCCAGGTGCGCGCCGAGCTGACCCGCGAGCGCATCCTCACCGCCGCCGCTCACGTTTTCACCGAGCACGGCTACGCCGCCGGGACCACCAACCGCATCGCCGAGCGCGCCCGCATCTCCATCGGCTCGCTGTACCAGTACTTCCCGAACAAGGACGCCATCCTCGCCGAGCTGCTGGTCCGCCACATCGATCGCGGTGCCTGGCAGCAGGCCGATCAGCTCGACATGTCCGTCGGGAGCCTGAAGGCGATGGTCCAGGCGATCGTCCGCGACGCGATCGACAACCATCGGGACGATCCGCAACTGCTCCGCATCATGATCGAGGAGGCGCCGCTCTCGCGGGAGCTGCTCGACGCGATCAACCGGCACGGCGAGGTCCGGGTCGGTCAGCTGCGTGACCTGCTCACCCGACACCCGGACGTCGACGTACGCGACGTCGACACCGCAGCCGAGCTGATCCTGTTCACGGTGGAGGTCAACACCCACAAGCTGATGGCGGACCCGCGGGCCATCCCGGTCGAGACGCTCGAAAACGAACTGGTCGACATGGTGACCCGGTATCTGCGCGGCGACCGGTAGGTGGAACGATGTCGCTTTTTTGCGGCCGTCACGGTGTGGGAGAGGCTGCCCGCCCGCCGCGAACGACTCTGCGATGATGGCGGGATGTCCACCGGCACCGCCCCGCCCGCCCAGCCGTTCGCGCACCTGCAAACGCAGAACGTCACGCTGTACCGGGACGTGCTGAACGCATTCGTTCGGGCGAAACGTCGGTTCACCGTGCACCTGCGTCCGGAGGACGTCCTGGCCGAGATCGGTCCCGGGGTGTCGCTGGAGGCCGTCGCGGCGGCGCTGGCCCAGCTCGCCGACTGGGGCAACCTGCGGGCCGACCCGGACACCGGACGGGTCACCACGGTGGAGGACTTCCACCGCGCCCGCTACCTCTATCAGTTGAGCGCGCACGGCCACGCCGCCGAGCAGGCGATCGCCACGTACGAGGAGACGATCGGCCGGCGCGGCGCGCTGCAGTCGGTGGCGCTGTCCGACATCGCCGACCAGCTGCGCGCCCTGCTGGAGATCGCCACCGAGGCCGCGGCCGGCTCCGCGCCCGATCCGGCGAAGACCCACCTGCTGATGCTGAGCCTGGTCGACCGGTTCACCGGGCTGGCCGACAACGCGCAGGCGTTCATGGCCTCGCTGCGGCGGGCGGTCGACTTCGCCGACGCCGACGTGGCGGCCTTCCTCGCGTACAAGGAACAGCTGATCGCGTACATCGAACGGTTCATCGCCGACCTCGCCAACCGGGGTGCGGAGATCGCCGGCCTGACCCACCGGATCGAGGCGACCGGGGTGCGCCCGCTGCTGGAGATCGTGGCCCGTCGGGAGGCCACCGACGCCGCGCCCGGCGAGGACGCCGACGACCAGGCACTGCACCAGGCGCGGGGGGTCTGGCAGCAACGCTGGAACGGGCTGCGGGACTGGTTCGTCAGCGGCGACTCCAGCCGGCAGTCCCAGGCGCGGCTGCTGCGTACCGCCGCCATCGGCGCGATCCGGCAGCTGCTCGGCGCGGTGGCGTCGATCAACGAACGTCGGGCCGGCCGGTCGGACCGGTCGGCCGACTTCCGGTCCCTGGCGCTGTGGTTCGCGCAGGCCCCCGACGACGAGACCACGCACCGGCTGTGGCACACCGCGTTCGGTCTGTCGCCGGTGCGGCACCTGACCGTCACCGCGGAGACCCTGGCCGCGGTCGAGCAACGGCCGGTGCCGGCGTCGACATCGTGGGCCCAGGCACCCCGGTTGGAGATCAGCCCGCGACTGCGCAGGACCGGATCGTACGAGCGGCGGGGCTCGCCGAGCCGGGTGCTGGACCGCTCCGCGCAGCGACGGCAGCTGGCCGAACGCGCCGAGCGGGAGACGGCGCAGACGGCTCGGGCCCGCGCGGCGTTGGCCACCGCCGGCCCCGTCCCGCTGTCGCGCCTCGGTGAGCTGGACACCGCCGAGTTCCGGCTCTTCCTTCAGCTGCTGGGCGACGCGCTGGCGGCCCGGCGGCCGGGCGCGGCGGAGGTGACCACCTCCACCTCCGACGGCACGCTACGGGTACGCCTGGTCCGCGTCGACGGAGCACCGCCGGTGCGGATCGTCACCGCCGACGGGGTGCTCACCGGGCCGGAACATCTCGTCGACATCACCGATCTCGCCCCGATCGCAGCCGACCGCGCGCCGATCGCAGCCGACCGTGCGTCAGCCAGTGCCGACCTCGCCTCGGTCGGGGTGGCCGGATGAGGGCTCGCGGCCCTGCCGAGGGCGACTCCTCGGGCCGGTTGCAGCGGGCCGCCCGGCTGCTGCTCGCCCGCCCCCTGCTGGTCGCCGGGCTGACCCCGGACGAAGACTTCCGACTGGTCCGGACGTACGCCTCGGAGCTGAGGGAGTGGTTCGACCGGGAGACCGGGTGGCGGCTGGTCGCCGACGCCCAGACGATCCGGCTGATGAAGCTGACCGCCGACCCGCGCGACCAGACCCATCCGGCCCGGGATCCAAAGGCCAGGACCCCGTTCTCCCGGCAGCGGTACGTGCTGGCCTGCCTCGCCCTGGCCGCGCTGGAACGCGCCGACGGGCAGATCACCCTGGGCCGGCTGGCCGAGGACGTGGTTCTGGCCGCCGCCGATCCGGCGCTGGCCGCCACCGGGTTCACGTTCGCCCTGGACCGGCGGGAGCGGCGCGCCGACATGGTGGCGGTGGTCCGGCTGCTGCTGCACTGGGGGGTGCTACGTCGGGTGGCCGGCCACGAGGACGCATACCTCGGCACCAGCGGCGACGCGCTCTACGACGTGGACCGGCGGGTGATCGCCGGGCTGCTGGCCAGCAGCCGTGGCCCGTCGATGATCGGTGACGTGGCACCGGACGCCCGGCTGGCGGCACTGACCGTCGAGGTCGTGCCCGACGTGGAGGACGCCCGCAACCGGGCGCTGCGGCACCGGCTCACCCGGCTGCTGCTCGAACAGCCGGTCGTCTACTACGACGAGTTGACCGAAGCCGAGCTGGCCTACCTGACCAGCCAGCGGTACGCCATCCTGAGCCGGATCAGCCAACTGACCGGGCTGGTCGGCGAGGTGCGGGCCGAGGGAGTCGCGATGGTCGACCCGGCCGACGAGCTGACCGACGTCCGGATGCCGGCCGAGGGGATGCAGAGCCACCTGACACTGTTGCTGGCGGAGCGGATCGCGGCGGCCGGCGCGGGCGGCGCGGGCGGGCTGCGGGTCAGCGAACTGCACCGGCACACCCGCGAGCTGGCCCGGGCGCACCGGTCGTACTGGCGCAAACATGCCACCGATCCGGGCGCCGAGATCGAACTGGTCGCCACGGCGTTGGACGCGCTGCACGCACTCAAGCTGATCTCGGTCGAGCCGGCCGAGGACCCGCTGGTCGTCGCCCGCCCGGCGATCGCCCGTTACGCCTTGGCGGAGCCGACCATCCGGGAAACCCGGACCGTCGTCCGTTGATCCACCCGTTTGATCCACCCGCTGCGCCGACGATTCGCTCCGTCGATGAGAGGAAGTAACCGTCACCGTGACCGCCGCCGCCATCGAATCCGCATCGACGTCGACCCTGGTCCGGGACCTGCCGGTGCCGGACCGGGAACGGTGGCAGCCGCTGCGGGCCGGGCTGGTGGACATCTTCTACTACGACCAGGAGGAGTTCCACTTCCACGGCGGCAGTCTGCTGCTGCGGGGCAACAACGGCACCGGCAAGTCGAAGGTTCTCGCGTTGACCGTACCGTTTCTTCTGGATGGTGAGCTGGCACCGTACCGGGTGGAGCCCGACGGGGATCCGCACAAGCGGATGGAATGGAACCTGCTGCTCGGCGGCCGGCACCCGCACCCGGAACGGACCGGCTACACCTGGCTGGAGTTCGGCCGCCGCGACGCCGACGGCACCGCCCGCTTCCTGACCATCGGCTGTGGACTGAAGGCGGTGGCCGGGCGCGGAATCGCCCGGCACTGGTACTTCGTCACCAGCCAACGGGTCGGCGCCGATCTGCACCTGCTCACCGCCACCGGTACGGCGTCGACCCGGGACCGGCTGCGGGACGCGATCGGCCCGGCGGGGATGCTCTACGACCGAGCCGTCGACTACCGCCGGGCGGTCGACGAGGCGCTGTTCGGCCTGGGCGACCGGTACGACGCACTGGTGTCCCTGTTGATCAAGCTGCGGCAGCCGCAGTTGTCGAAGCGCCCGGACGAGAAGACCCTGTCCCGGGCGCTCGGCGACGCGCTGCCGCCGCTGGACGAGAACCTGATCGCCCAGGTCGCCGAGGCGTTCCGGGGTCTCGACGACGAGCGGGAGACGCTGACCGAGCTGCGGGAGACGAAGAAGGCGGCCGACGACTTCCTCACCCGCTACCGGCAGTACGCGCGGATCGCGACGAAACGCAAGGCCGCGGTGCTGCGCCAGCAACACAGCCGGTACGAGCAGCTGGGCCGCGAGCTGGGCGAGGCACAGCGGGCACACGAACAGGCCGACCAGGCGGTACGCCAGGCGGAAGTCCGGCTGGCCGAGCTGGACGCGCGCGGCACCGAGCTGGAGGCGCGCCGGCGGGCACTGGCGGAGAGCCCCGAGGCACGCACGGCCGAGCACCTGCGTCGGCTGCGGGAGGCGGCCGATCAGTTGGCGACGTTCGCCGGCCAGCAGGCGAAACGTCTGCGCGACGTCGAGGCGGAGGTGGCGCGGACCCGGCGTACCGCCGAGCAGACGGCGCAGGAGCTGCTGGCAGCCCAGGGGCAGGAGGCGGCGGCCCGTACCCGGGTGGCGGGCGGCGCGGCGGCGGCGCGATTCGCCGACCGGCACCGTGACCGGGTCCTCGCCGCCCTGCCGGACGAACCACGCGGCGGCGGGCCCGCCGCCGGGCTTGCCGGCGGGCCGGGCGGCGGGTTGGACGACGCGCGCCGGGCCGCCGGCCAACTGATCGAGGACCGGCGGGCCGCGCTGCGTACCCTCGATCGGCTCCGGGTCGCCGCCGATTCGGCCCGGACCCTGGCCGACCGGGCGCGGGAGGAGGCCGACCGGCTGGACGCCGAGCTGGCGACGGCCGACGAAGCGGTCACCGACGCCGAGACGGTCGCGGCCGAACAGGGCGAAACACTGGTACGGCGGACCGGCGAGTATCTGACCGGGCTGGTCGAGTTGTCGATCGTGGACCCGGAGGCGGTGCTCGGCCGACTCGACTCCTGGGTGACCACCCTGGACGGGGACAATCCGGTCGCCCGGGAGGTGACCGCCGCCAGCCGGGTGGCCGCCGAGGCGATCGCCCGGGCCGACGCGGCGGTGGAGGCCGAGCAGCGGCGGGTCGCCGACCGGGTCGGGGAGATCGACGCCGAGTTGCGTCGGCTGACCGACGGGGTGCACCAGCCACCGCCGGCACCGCACACCCGGTCCCCGCAGGTACGCCTCGACCGGCCCGGTGCTCCACTGTGGCGAGTCGTTGACTTCGTCGAGGACGTGCCGCCGCAGGTGCGCGCCGGCATCGAGGCGGCGCTGGAGGCCGCCGGGGTGCTCGACGCGTGGATCGACCCGGACGGCACGGTACGGAACCCGGCCAGCGGCGACGCGCTGCTGCGACCCACCGTCGAGGCGGGGACGAACCTCGGGACCCTGCTGCGCCCGGCCATCGACGACGCCGACCCGTACGCCGCCGCGTTGACTGGGCGGACCGTCGCCGCCGTACTCGCCGCCATCGGCCTCGGCGCGGACTCCGGCGCGCCGACGTGGGTCGGCACCGACGGCGGCTTCGGCATCGGCGTCGTCACCGGCCGGTGGACGAAACCGGACGCGGAGCACATCGGCGACGGCGCCCGGGAGGCTGTCCGTCGGGCCCGGATCGCCGCGCTGCACGCCGAGGCCGACGAACTCGCCGCCGTGTCGGCCGACCTCGCCGAGCAACGCATCACACTGGACGAACGCCGGCGGGCGGTCGGCCGGGAGACCGAGAACCTCCCCTCCGACCAGCCACTGCGCGAGGCACACACCGTGGTCCGTGGCGCCCACCAGCTACGCCGGGACACCGCCGGCCGACGTGACGAGGCGGCGGCGAGGCACCGTACGGCGGTCTCGGCCGCACAGGCGGCACTGGCCGAGGCGACCGAGTTCGCCGACGACGTGGGCCTGCCCGCCGACGCCGACGGGCTGGCCGAGGTCCGCGACGGGCTGCAGGACTACCAGGTCACGCTCGCCGCCTGGTGGCCCACCCTGACCGGGGTACGCGACGCGACGCGCCGCCGCGACGAGGCATCCCAGGCATACGAGGAGAAGCGGGGGCAGCTCGAACCCGCCGCGATCGAGGCGGCCGAGGCAGCCGAGACGGCCCGGCTGGCCCGGGTGGAGTTCGAGACGCTCGACGCGACCGCCGGTGCGTCCGTCGCCGACCTGGAACGCCGCATTCGCGAGGTGGCCGAGGCCGAGCAGGAGTGTGGGCGGGAACGCCGCGACACCCAGCAGCGCGAACGCGAGGCCCGGGAGGCCCGGGGTGATGCCGGCGGGCGACGTGACCGGCTGACCGGGGACCTGGCGGAGGCCACCGCGACCCGGGACGCCGCCGTCGAGGTGCTGCGGACCTTCGCCGGTACCGGCCTGATCGCCCTGGCCTGCCCCGAGCAGGAACTGCCGGACCCCCGACAGCCGTGGGCGACGACGCCGGCGGTGACCGTGGCGCGTGGCGTCGACCGGCTGCTCGCCGACGTCGACGACGGCGACCGCCCCTGGGAACGGGTCCAGCATCAGGTCAGCCTGGACATGAAGGTGCTCACCGACAGCCTGTCCCGGCACGGGCACCAGGTGCTGCCCGTCGTCCGCGACGACATCATGATCGTGGAGGTGGTGTTCCAGGGACACAGCCGCTCCGTCGCGGACCTGTCCGCCGCCCTGGTCACCGAGATCGACGAACGGCAGCGGGTGCTTTCCGCCCACGAACGGGAGGTGCTGGAGACCCACCTGGTCAACGAGGTCGCCGGAGCCTTGCAGGAGCTCGTCGCCGGAGCCGAACTGCAGGTGGCGACGATGAACGGCGAGTTGGAGGAGCGGCCCACCTCCACCGGGATGCGGCTGCGGCTGCTGTGGCGGCCGACCCGGGACGCCCCGCCGGGCCTGGCCGAGCTGCGTGCCCGGCAGCTGCGGCAGAGCACCGACGTGTGGAACGACACCGACCGTCGGGCGATCGGCGCGTTCCTGCAGGAGCAGATCAGCCGGGAACGGCTGCGTGACGAGGCGGCCACCTGGCACGAGCAGCTCACCCGGGCGCTGGACTACCGGGCCTGGCACGAGTTCGCGATCCAGCGCCATCAGGACGGGCAGTGGCGCCCGGCCACCGGTCCCGCCTCCGGCGGTGAACGGGTGCTGGCCGCCAGCATCCCGCTGTTCGCCGCCGCCTCCTCGTACTACGGTTCGGCGGGTAACCCGTACGCGCCGCGCCTGATCGCCCTCGACGAGGCGTTCGCCGGGGTCGACGACGATTCCCGGGCCAAGTGTCTCGGGCTGCTCGCCACCTTCGACCTGGACGTGGTGATGACCAGCGAACGGGAGTGGGGCTGCTATCCGCAGGTGCCCGGTCTGGGCATCGCGCAGCTGGCCCGGCACGACGGCATCGACGCCGTACTGGTCACCCCGTGGCGGTGGGACGGGCGGGAACGGCACCGGATGCGTCGCGTCGAGCTGGCGGTACCGCAGCAGCGACCGACCCGCCCGGACGGCGAAGCGGACCCGACCAGACCGGACGGCGAAGCGGACCCGACCAGACCGGACGGCGAAGCGGACCCGACCAGACCGGACCCGGCCGGACCTGACGGCGCTGAGCAGCCCGCGCTGTGGTCCGCCGAGTGACCGAGGTGGACGGTGAGGTGGTCGGGCCGGACGGTGAGGTGGTCGGGCCGGATCTCGACCGGCTGCGCCGCCAGCTCGGCGGGGCCGACACCGAACGGGTCGTGCAGCGGGTCCGCCAGCGGATGGCCCACGGTCGGCCGCTGACCGGCACCATCTCGCTGAGCCAGCCGACGTCGGCCGAGCGGCTGGCGGTGCAACGACTGCTGGGGCGCCCACCCGGCCGGGGCACGTCGCTGACGGTCAACCTCGACGACCTCGACCAGGTGGTGCGCCGCAGCGGCCTGCACCCGGACGGACTGGCCGCCGCCGTCGAGACCATCCTCGGGCCGGTGCCGGTGAACGCCGAGGTCCGCGCCGCCGAAGACACCGCCTGGCGTACCGTGCTGGCGCCGTTGGACCGGCTCGGCCGGCGCACGCCCGACCTGGCCGACTGGTGCGGCGATCGCGGTACGGTCGCGCTGACGCGCCGACTGTCCGGTACGCCGGACGCGGCGGGTCCCCTCGTCGAGCACCTGGTCGCGGTGCTGGCGGCGCTGCCTGCCGACGGGATCCCGCTGGCTCGGCTCGCCGCACACACCACCGGCGACGCGCACGCCCTCGACGCCGACCGTCCGCTGGCCACGCTCGTGCTGTCGGCCGTCCGCGCCGTCTGGTGGCGCGGCGACGACGAACCGACGTCCCCGGCGCAGCGGCGGCGGGCGCTGTGGGACAGCGCCGGCGTCCTCGTCGACGAACTGTCGTCGACCGTCCTGACACTCAACGTGGTGGCGAGTCCCGGCAGCCGGCTGTACGCCCTGACCGCGCCCGCCGCGACGACCGGTGAACCGCTCGTGCTGACTCTGCGCCAACTCGGCCGCGGACAGCCGGTCTTTCCGGCCGGCACCGTCCACGTCTGCGAGAACCCGACCGTACTGGCCGCGGCGGCCGACCTGCTCGGTCCGGCGTGTCCGCCGCTGGTCTGCGTCAACGGTCAGCCGAGCACCGCCGCGCTACGGCTGCTCGCTGGTCTGGCTGCCAGTGGCGCGCGGTTGCGCTACCACGGCGACTTCGACTGGGGCGGCGTACGGATCGCCAACCTGTTGCGCTCCCGAGTGACGTGGCAGCCGTGGCGCTACGACGCCGCCGCGTACCGGGCGGCGGTGGCGGGTGTCGCGTCGGGCACGGGTGCCGCGTCGGGAACGCTGACCGGTCGGCCGGTCGATGCCAACTGGGACGCCGAACTGACCGCGCTGATGAGCCGGCACGGTACGCGTGTCGAGGAGGAGCTGGTCCTCGACACCCTCCTCGCAGACCTGTCCGGCGCCCGGTAAAGCTTGATCGGACTGCCCATAGTCGACTGTCGCACCGGTTGTCCGTTGAACGGACGTGAGAGTGGCCTCACCGGATCGTCTGGCCTAGAGTCTGCGCGTGCCTGCATCCCCCGTTACCCCGCCTGACCGACTGGCCGCGCTACTGGGCACCGCTGGCCCGGCGGGCGCGTTCAGCGCACGTCGTACCGCGTCGCCCGATGGTCTGACGCTCTCGGTGCGCGGTGTCGGGCCGATCGCCTTTCCGGCGACCGCCGAGCAGGCGGAGCAGCTGTGCTCCGTTGGTCGGCCGGCCAGGTTCGGCAAGGGCGAGCAGACGCTGACGGACGCCAAGGTCCGGGACACGTGGGAAATCCCGACGAGCCTCGTCGACATCGACGAACAGCGGTGGCTCGAAACGCTGCGCCCCATGCTGGACCACCTCCGAGCCGACCTCGGCCTGCCCCAGGGGTGCGAGCTGGTAGCCGAGCTGCATTCGATGCTGGCGTACGGGCCCGGCCAGTTCTTCGCGCCACATCAGGATTCGGAGAAAGCCGATGCCATGGTCGGCACCCTGGTGGTGACGCTGCCGTCGAAGACGGCCGGCGGCGTGCTGTCGGTCGAGCACGCCGGCCGGACCGGGACCTACGAATCGTCACCGGACGAGCTGACCTTCGTCGCGTTCTACGCCGACTGTCGGCACCATGTGTCGCCGGTGACGTCGGGTCACCGGATCGTGTTGACCTACAACCTGTTGCTCGCCGGTGACCCGGTCGCCTTGGCCGCCGAAGGGCTGGACCAGGACCTGGTCACCGAGTTGGGCGGCTGCCTGGACGATTGTTTCGCCGAATTGTCCGACGAGCCCGCCCGGCTGGTCTACTTGCTGGATCACGAGTACACCCAGCGGGCGTTGGGCTGGGACCGGCTCAAGGGCGACGACGTCGGCCGCGCAGCAGCGGTGCGGGCGGCCGCGCAGGCCGCCGGTTGTGAGGTCACCCTGGCGTTGGCGGAGCTGCAGGAGACCTGGAGCGCCGTCGACCCCGAGGAGTCATGGGGCCGCCGGGGCCGGGGCCGGGGTCGATACGGTCGGTATCGATACGACGAGGAGGAACCCAGCGGCGGGAGCGGATCGGGCGAGTACGAGCTCGAAGAGCTCATCGATTCGTCGATGACCCTCGACTGCTGGCTGGACGAGTCCGGCGAGGTGGTGCCCACATCGCTGCGGATTTCAGACGACGAGGTGTGTGCCACGACGCCCACCGCGAACCTGTCGCCCCAATCGTCGGAGTACGAGGGGTACATGGGCAACTACGGCAACACGTTGGACCGGTGGTACCGCCGGGCGGCGATCGTCGTGTGGCCGCGTCGGTGGACCTTCGCGATCCGTGCGCAGGCGTCGCCATGCTGGGCCCTCGACCGGCTCGCCGGTCTGCTGCGGGCCGGGGACGTCGCCGGTGCCCGGCGCAGTGCCGCCACGCTCGCCTCTTTCTGGCAGGTCGCCCCGGCGGCCGGCGAGCTTGTCGTCGGGCGGGCACTGGCGGTCGCCTGGGAACTCGATGAGCCGGACCTGGCAGCCATGCTGCTGGCGCCGCTGCGGGTGGAGACGCTGGCGCCGGCCGACGCCCCGGTGCTCGCCCGCCTCGCCACCCGCTACGGCGAGTCCTGGATCCGGGAGCGGGTCAACGGCTGGTTCGGCCGAAACTGGCTGTCCCGTTCGTCGCTGTTCGACAAGCAGACCCCGGACTGGCTGGCATCGCTGCCCGCGATGTGCGCGGCGCTGCGGGCGACCTCCGACGCCGGGGGTGTGCTGGTCGGCGGGCTGCTGGTGGCCGGCGTCTGGTCCGAGCTGCACGGCTGGGCCCGAGGACTGCTGACCTACCCGGCGGCCCGCGACCGGCGCAAGTATCTCGCGGACCTGGGGCCGCGGATCGCCGTCGTCCTGGCCGGTGCCGCCCGCCTCGGCACGGCGGACCTGGCTGGCCCGGCGGTCGAGTTCCTCTGCCGGGACGAGGACGACGTGCTTGACTGCGCGATGTCGACGCTGCGGGCCGCCCGCGCGACCGCAGCGGGCCAGGCGGGGCAGCAGGTGGCCGACCTCGACACCCTCGACACCCTCGCCGCGCACGTCGCCCGGCGGCTCGAGCAGCAGCTCGCCCGGCCAGTTCGAGCCGCCGACGACTGGTCGGTGGAACTGCCCAAGGGATGCGACTGCGAGCTGTGCACCACCCTGGTGGCGTTCCTCGACGATCCGGTGCGCCGCACCTTCGAGTGGCCGCTGGCCGAGCAGCGCCGCCGCCATGTCCACTCCCGCATCGACCAGGCCGACCTGCCCGTCGACCATCAGACCCGGCGCAGCGGGCGACCGTACACTCTGGTCCTGCGCAAGACCGACGCGCTCTTCGACCGCGACCGCGAGGCCCGCCGCCGCGCCCAGGAGGACCTGGCCTGGCTCACCCACTGACCGAGCCGGCCGGCCGCTCAGCCGGCCGGCCAGCCCGAGCCGGTCCGACCCCGACCACCCCGAACAGCTACGAGGACCCGAGCATGCCGATCACGGCCGTCCGACAGATGGCGTACTTCCCACCATCGGCGTACGAGCAGGCGTGGGAGCGCGGCCTGCTGGACGCCACCAACTACCGGTACCACGCGGATTACCGCCGCGAGATCCAGCAGCAGCTGCAGGCGCTGTCCGCCGACGGCCGAGGCCCGATCCGGATCGTCGCGCTGGACGTGCCCGGCCTGCTGGCGTACGCGGAACAGACCGGCCAGGACCCGACCAGCCGGCAGACCCGGCTGGGTTTCGTGGGCTGGCTCGGTGAGCAGGGCGCCGACACCGTCGCCTGGCCGCCGGAGCGCAACGCCGGGTGCTGGTGCGGCTCCGGCCGCAAGTACAAGAGGTGCTGCGCGGCACCATCGTTCCTGGCGGTCGAACCGGCCGACCCGGCGTCGCTGGTGCTCACCGTCGAGCTCGACGGGGTGACGCCGAGGGTGTGGCGGCGGGTCGCCATCCCGTCGAACACCCCGCTGGACCGGGCCCACCGGATGCTTCAGGAGGCCTTCGACCTGCCCGGTGAGGGGTCGTACGCCTTCCGCACCGACGAGTACACGATCGTCGCGCCCGGGTCGGGCCAGCGTGGTGTCCCGGCGGACGGGGAACGGTTGGTGTCGATCGCCACCGAACCCGGCGACCAGTTCCACTACTTCCACGGCCCCGGCCGGAGGTGGCGCCACACGGCCACCCTCGACGAGATCCGGCCCGGCGGTCCCGGCAACACGTTCACCGTCCTGGCGGGTGACGGCAGCTGGCCGGCCGAGCCGGTCGCCGACCAGGTCAAGCAGGCGATGGACGGACTGATGGAACTCGCCGAGTCCAGCGCCGACGTGGTCGACGCCGAGGCTGAGACGTTCCGTGAGTTCGGCGACCGGGCCGACCCGTTCGACGTGGAGATCCACACCTCGCAGCTGCTGGCCCGGTTCGACCAGACCCAACCGTCGGGGTCGTTCGGGCTGGCGATGGGGGCGCTCTCCATCGCGAGCCGGCGGCCGAAGCCGCACGTCGCGGCGTTCGTCGCCGCCGTGAACCACCTGATGCCCGGCCTGGCGACCGGGAAGGCGCTGTCCGATCTGGCCCGGCGTGGAGTGCCGCTTCCGGCGTGGGCCGAGCGGCTCGGCAAGGTGGACCCACGACGGGCGTGGCGCTACCGGGACGCCTTCGATGATCAGGAGGCCGTGCTGGTGACCTTCGGCTACGCTGGCGACGCCGCCGAACACGGCATCCTCGTCGAGATCGCCACCTGCCCCACCCCCACGGTCACCGTGGTCCACCTGTCCCGAAGCGTCGACGCGCTGCGGGAGGTCCTGGAGAAATCCGCCGACACCGCCGCCGGCCGGGTGATCCTGGAAGAGACCACCCTGGCGTGGGCGTCCGGGGCGTTGGCCGGCGTGCTCCGGCGAGTCAAGCCTGACCTGCCGGCCGAGAGCCGGGCCTGGCTGCCGATCGTGGCGCAGCGGGTCGACCTGCTCCCGCAGCCCGAACCGGTCGAGTCGACCCGCCACACCCGGGCGGACCGGGCCACGGCGGTCGACGAGTTCCTGGCCGCCACCGCACCCCTGCCGGGCGTCGACGGCGACGTCCTGCGGTTCTGGGCGCAGGTCCTGGCCGGTTCCACCGGAACGGACGGCTCGGCGCCGACCCGGATCGGGCCGGTCTGGCTCGGACACGTCCTCGGCGAACACGTCCCACGCACCTTCGAGCTGACCCCTGCCCAGCGGGCCGGGCTCGGTGCCGCCGTCACCGCCTGGGCCGGGTGGGCGGCCGAGCGGCAGGGCCTGCCCGCCGCCGCTGTCGAGGTGCTGACGGCCCGGATCGCCGAGATCGACGAGGCGTTCGGCCGCGCCTACGCCGACCCCGAGCGGGCGGCCGCCCGCGGCTACCTCAGCGACATCACGCCGACCACCACCGACGGGGAAGACCTGCGCCGCGCGTACGCGCTGCGTAGCACCGCCGTCCCGGTGGTGCGACCCGGGCAACTGACCGAGCAGCCGCTGCGGGTGTCCGATCCGGCAGACCGGCACCGGATTCTCTCCGCCGAACTCGAGTCGTGGGAACTGGCGCCGAGTCAGTCCGTACCGGCCTGGTCCGCCGCGCTCACCGCGATCAGCGACCAGCTCTGGAACCTGGAGTCGGACCTGGCCCGCGAAACCATGGACTACCTGGACCAGGTCGGCCCGGATGACGATCTGCTCGGCGACCTCACCGAACTCGCCGTCGAGCATGGACTCGGTACGACCAGGTTCCACGAGTTCGCCCGCGACCGGCTCACCCCGGATCCGGAGGACCTCGGCTGACCGACTGCGCGTCACACCTGGACCCGTCCGGAGCCTGGTGTCGTGGCGTTCGGTCTGGTCATCTCCAGCAAGGACGGCGCGTGACGTGACCAACGGTGGCGGGCTGTTCCTACCGTGGAGCCATGTACGGCTGGCGGCGTCGTCGGCTTGCTCAGTCGGTCTTCGGAGCCGACCGGCGGAGGGATCGCCGGGAGCGGCGAGCGTGGACGCGCGAAACCAGACGAGGGCTTCGCGAGCTGCGACACGAGGACGATGGCCGCCGGGCTGTGACGGCCTGGTCGGCGTGGGCTGCTCAAAAAGAACTTTCCCATGGCGGCGGTGGTGTGCGCCTGCGGACTGGTCACGGCGGCGGCCCTGTCTTCGTCCTCGGCGATGCTGATGCACCTGATGTTCGGGCGGCCGGCCGAAGCCACCGTCGTCGAGGTGCAGTGTCCGCCCGAGCCCGGGTCATGCGTGTACCGGGTGGCGGTGGCAGGAGCTGACGAGCAGGAGCCGGGATGGCTGTACCGCTGGCCGCATGGCCAGCTGGTGCAGGGCCAGCGAATCGAGGTCTCTGCGGTGCCCGGCCAGTGGGTCCAGCCGGTGGAGCGCGATCGGACGCTGTCGGGCATCGAACAGGTCTCCGTCGCAGTGGCCGCCCTGGCGTTGCTGGCGGCGGTGCTGGCGGCGGTGCTGGCGGCGGTGGGTGCCGTGGTGGGACGCCGCAGCTGGCTCGTGCACGAGATTGAGCAGTGGGTCGGGCGTTGACAACTCAGGTGGCCCCCCGCCCTTTGCGGCCGGTCTCGTCTGGGGAACCTTCACGCAGCAGACCGTCGCTCACATCCGGACGATGACCTTGCCCTTGGCCCGGCCCTGTTCGAGATAGGCGAAGCCCTCGGCGATCTGCTCCAGCGGGAAGACCCGGTCGGTCACCGTCCGCAGCTTGCCCTGGTCGACCAGGCCGGCGAGTACGTCGAGGTCGGCTCCGCTGGGACGCATGAACATGTACCGGTAGTTGACTCCGTACCGCCGGGCCCGGCGACGGATTCCGGCGCTGGCCGCCCAGAACGCGGCGGCCAGCAGCGGGCCGGCACCCAGGTCAACGCGGGCGGTGGTCGGCTCCGGGACTCCGGCAACGGACACCGTCGTGGCTCCCGGCTTGAGGATGGCGAAGCTGTCGGCGAGGTCCGGCCCGCCGGTCAGGTCGAAGGCGCCGTCGTAGTCGTTCAGTACATCGCTGAACCGTTGCCGCTGGTAGTCGACGACCACACTGGCGCCGAGTGACCGCACCAGGTCGGCACCGCGTGGCGACGCGGTGGTGGCCACCTCGGCACCCATCCAGACGGCCAGCTGGATGGCCAGGGTGCCGACGCCCCCACCGCCGCCGGAGATGAACACCCGGTCACCCGGGGCGACGGACAGCTCGTCGCGCAGCGCCTGCAGGGCGGTCGACCCGGCCAGCGGGAGCCCGGCCGCGTCCTCGAAGTCCAACGAGTCCGGCAGCTTCGCCAGCAGGTTTTCGTCGACCGCGGCGTAGCGGGCGAAGGCGCCGAGCCTGCTCTTGTCCAACCGGGCGAACACGCGGTCGCCGACGGCGAACCGGGTGACGCCGGAACCGACCTGCTCCACCACACCGGACAGCTCACTTCCCGCGACAATGGGCAGGTCGATGCGGTTCACCAGCCGTACCTTGCCCTGTCGGGTCTTGACGTCGATCGGGTTGAGCCCGGCGGCCCGGACCCGGACGAGCACCTCGCCGTCGCCGACCGCCGGCTCAGCGACATCGCGCAGTGCCATGGCACTCGCGTCCCCGTACCGCGTCAACACGTACGCCTGCATGTCAGGTGTCCACCAATCCTCGGAACCAGCGCCGGGCAGGCCGGATGTGCCCCGCCGTTGGCGCTCAAGACCACAACGGTACGGAGTGGCTGCGGAGCTCACTCCGCACGTACGTGCGGATCGGTTGCCGAGTGAGGGCGATGCGGGCCGAGCAGGTGGCGCTAGCCGCACGTACGTGCGGTTCGACGGCGGTGGGGCCGGGCTCCGGCGCGGACGCTGGTGGCCGCGGCGGTAGCGTCATCCGGGTGAACCTGGACGAGACCGCGGCCCGGCTCGGGGTGTCCGTCGCGGATGTCGAGCGGGTGCACCGGCTCGCCGGTGACCGGCCGTCGGCTCCGCTGCCGGCCAGGGCCGATGTGCCCGAGATCCTGGACCGGCTCGCGGTGCGGCCGGACGACGCCGCCGAGATCATGGCCGGCTGGCCCGACCCCGACTCGCCGCTGTGGACCCCGGAGCTGCGCTGGCTGCTCGACCGGACGATCGCCCTGGTCCGGGCTGACCTCGGCGGCTACGGCTGGCTGCCGCCCGGCCCGGAGCTGCCCCGCGACCGGGGACCCGCCTGGCGGCACCTCTACGTGTACGCGTACCTGGCTCTGGTTGACGTCGTCCGGGCGTACCACCGGGATCACGGCATCGCCGACGCCGTGTCCTGGGTGACCCTCGCGGACCTGGGCCGCAACCTCGCCGTCGACCGGCGGATGCGTGGTGAGGGCTGGCCGGTCATGCAGGCCTGGCTGACCCTGCACGTGCGCGGCAGCCTCTACGAGCTGGGCCGGCTGCAACACCAGCGCGGCGACACCGCCATCGACCTGCACATCCCCGACGCGGGGCCGTTGACCCCGGAGGCGGTCAGCGCGTCGCTCGACGCGGCACGCGCGTTCTTCCCCCGGCATTTCCCTGACGAGCGGTACGCGGCGTTCGCCTGCGGCTCGTGGCTGCTCGACCCGCAGCTGCGGGAGTACCTGCCGGAGGACGCGAACATCGTCCGGTTCCAGCGCCGGTTCGAGCTGGAGCCGTACCAGGAGCCGGACGGGCTGGACGCCGACGTCGAGGTGCTGCGGTTCGTGTTCCGCACCCTGAGCACGCCACTCGACGCGCTGCCCCGTCGTACCGTGCTGCAACGCGCCGTCGTCGACCACCTGACGGCCGGCCGCCACTGGCAGTGGCGCCGCGGCCGATTCCCGATCTAGCCAAGGCATGGCCCAGCCTCCGCTCGGCTCGGTAACCCCGTCGGCCGAGGCGGAAACAGATTGGGTATGGACGACGGCCGGTCAAGATTCGCGGAGCTGTTCCGGCGACATTACGGCGCGGTGATGCGGTACGCGGCGCGCCGGGTCGGCCGGCAACGCGCGCCCGACCTCGTCAGCGAGGCGTTCCTCGTCGCCCGGCGACGCCTGCCGGACGTGCTGGTCAGCGACCCGCTGCCCTGGCTGTACGCGATGACCCGGCACCTGATCGGCAACGAGATCCGGGGCCGGGACCGGCAGGCGAGGCTGACGTCCCGGCTGGGCGAGGTCGCCGAGACGGGTCACGGCCGACCACGCCGATGTGGTGGTTGACCAGGTACGGGTACGTCGGGCGCTGACGCAACTGTCCGAAGCAGATCAGGAGGCGCTTCGGCTGGCCGCCGGGGAAGGGCTCGACGCCACCGCCGCCGCCACCGTCATGGGGTGCAGTCGGACGGCGTACAAGGTGCGGTTGTTCCTTGCCCGGCGGCGGCTGGCGGCCGCGTTGGAGCCGGCACCGACCCGGGGGCCGGCGGACGCCGAGCTCTCACCGCTGGCTTACGAAGGAGGACGATGATGGAAAGCGACCCACTGATGCGCCGCGGATCCCGCCGCCGACTGGCGGGTGGACGCGGAGTCGCCGCAGGCCACGGCGATGCTGGCCGGCATCCTCGCTCAACCCCGGTCCGACGCCGCGCGATGGTCCGACGCCGCGCGATGGTCCGGCGTGGCGGCGGTACGGCGCGGGCGCGCCACCACCACTCGGCAGCTGCGGCACCGGCGGCTCGCGTTCGGCGGGGTCGCCGCCGCTGCCGTGGCGGGGACCACCGCGGCGTCGACGATCTGGCTCGACGGCCCGGCCGGCCTCACCGCCGACCTGCGATAAGCCGGCGTACCAGCCGAGCTGCGTACCGGGCTGCCGGAGCGCTTCTGCCCCGGTGTCGCTGATCGGGGCTACACGAGTGAGGCGCTTAACCAACTCGGCCCCGAGGGCGAACCGGTCTCCACCGACGGCTACGCCATGCAGCCGGAGCTGTTCCCCGAAGGAAGCGTCCTGGTCATCTCGACGTACGCCGACACGCAGACACAGTTCTTCTACACGATGATGTACCTCGCGCCGGCCGACTCCACCTCCTGCGCCCTGTCCGGCACGCTGGGCAGAACGCGCTACACCCGGCCCAGCCCGCACCCGACGAGGGTCGGGTGGCCGCAGCCGGCCGAGTGAGCAGGCGAGTCCACGCGAGCCCACATCCAGGTGACGCTGACACACGTAATTCTCGCTTTTTAACGTGTGTCAGCGTCACCTCGATGGCTAGCTGCGGGTGCGTGGGCATCGCCCGTCACGGGCCGAGTAGGGCCAGCGGCACGACCGCGATGTCGTCGCGGCGGCGGAAGGCGTGTTCGCCCGCATACACGACAACTCCATCGACCAGTTCCTTGCCGATGCGGTCACGGAGCCAGTGCAGGTGCTTGGTGTCGGCGTCCTCGACGCGATCGGCCAGCTTGACTTCGATACCCAGCACTCGGCTGTCCGCGTGTTGGACGAGCAGGTCCACCTCGTGATCGCCGTTGCGGGTGCGCAGGTGACCAACTCGGGCCTCGGCAGCCTCGGCGTAGGTGTGAATGCTCAGCGCGGTGAGGTGCTCGAAGAGGGCGCCGAGGATCGTGCTCTCGGACAGTTGCGTGCTGCCCTGCTCGGCGCGCAACAGCGCATCGTCGTCGAGCCCGAGCAGCCGGGCGGCCAGAGCAGGGTCGGCGAGGTGGTGTTTGGCCGCTTGGCCGAGCCGGTCCAGGTGGTTGTGGCTGGGAATCCACGGCGGTATCGCGTCGAGTAGCCACAGTGATGTCAGGGCGTCTCGGTAGGCGAGGGTGGTCTCCTTTGCCGGTTTGTTCGCCAGCCCGGCGGTTGCCGCGTCGAGGATCTTCGAGTACGCCGTCGTGGTTGATGTCGCGGCCGCGTACGCGGCCAGCCACGCACGCAGCACGGCCGGCCGGCGAACCGGGTAGCCCTGCTCGGGGAACTCCCGCTGCACGACGTTGTCCAGGTACGCGTCCAGCTCCGCTCGACGCACCCGAGGCGGCAATCCGCGGATGGCAGGAAAGCCCGACGCCACGATCTCTTCGACGTAGTCCGTCAACCGGAGCTTGGTGGCGCCGCTGACGATGCGGTCGCCCGCCAGCAGCGCCGCCAGGCTCACGGTCGGCGTTTCTATGGCCCGCTCGGCCAGGCTCAGCGGCCGCATCCGCATTGGCACGATCCGCCCGGCACCGGAGTGGACCACTGCGCCTCGCGGTGCCGAGCTTCCAGCGATGATGAAGTGACCGGGCGGGGAGCCGGCATCGACGGCGCGTCGCACGTGGTCCCATACCTCGGGTAGGCGCTGCCACTCGTCCACCAGGACCGGCCCCGGCAGGCGGGTCAGGATCGACGGGTCAGCCGTGACGATCTCGCGTTGGGCGGCCAGACTGAGATCGATGACCGATGCGGTTCGTTGCATCGCCGTCGCGGTCTTCCCGACGCCCTTCGGCCCGTGGATCGACATGGCACGAAGATGCGGCTGGAGCTCATCCAGCGTGCCGTCCAGGATGCGGCGCCGATACTCAACCATTCCGTCATTCTACCAAGTGCAGGGTAGTTACTCTGCCAAACGCAGGCGATCTAGTCTTCCAATCGCGGGCCTCGCTACCGTCGAGGAGCACGGGTAGCGATGTGCGAGGGAACCTCCATGGCTGTCTCGGACCCGGTTTGACGACAATGACGGTTCCCTCGTCTGCCCACAGGCCAACCTTGCGCAGGCGGATCAGTCGGTGTCGCTGGCAGCCAGTACCGCCAGTCGCCGCCTGTCCGGTGACACGACTGCCAGACCGATATCCCAAGCGATACGGTCGAACCACGCGGTGGAGCCGGCGAACGAGTACCACGAGCAGTGACGCGCCAGCGCCTCGACGTCACCGACCGGTGCGCCATGCGGAGCGCCGACCAGCGCCGCAACCGACCGCCACGCCAACAGCCTTCCGTACGCTCCATACGCGCCGTGGTTGTACGCGCCCCCGATCGACGCTGCCGAGAACAACTGCCGCCACGCCTGCGGCGGCGAGCATGTGCCGAGCCCGGTCGTCATGCCCTGGGTGCACTCCAGGTCGATGCTCAGCAGCGCATCGCCGACGGCGTCCGGCGGGAGGTCGTCGTCGAACGCGAACGTTCGTGCCTCGACGCGGCCGTTGGATTCCTCGGCCCAGTTGTCGACCGCCGCGCTGAGCGCCGCAGCCTCGCCAGACGTGGTCGTCTCCTGCCACCGGGGAACAGGACCGTGCCCCTGCACGGGCTCCGCCGCCATGGCCGGCAGGTCATGGCTGCCCCCACCGAGATGGTCTCTAGGACGGCTGGGGTGCCCTTCGATCGGCGTCAACGACAACGGCAGCCAGCCGAGCGGATGATGGCGCCAGTGCGGCGAGACAACCCACCGGTGATGCACCTCGGCACCACGCAACACCAGCTCCTGCAGCAGACAGGCCCGCAACTCCTCCGACCCACCCGCATCGAACACGACGGCCAGGTCGGTGACGGTGTGGGCCGAAGCGAGCAGGGACGCGGCGTACCGGAGCTGGCGGCGGTCCTGCACGACGGAGATCAACCGGACGGCCTGGTCGATCGCCCCTGGCGTCAGAGTCAGCAGCCGCAGCGTCCGATCGAACACGCTTCGGTACTGCCACGGTGCTGTCGTATCGCCCCCGTGCCTGCGCCACACCGCGACGCCGAGATCCGCGACGAAACGCGCATCGCCTGTCTGGAGGCGCTTCTCGACGATCTGCCAAACCCCCGTCACGTCGCCCAACTCGGCGAGGCCGGCCGCGATGCTCCGGGGATCGTCATCCACGCCGAGGACTCTAACCAGCGTTTCACCCGCTGCACCGGACGGGCGATCGGCGTACGGGCGGATCGTTGCTACCGTCGGTCGGTGCGCCAGGACTCGCCGAGGTGGGAGCAGATCAACCCCAGTGGGTACGAGTGGGAACGGGAGGGCCTGCGGGAGCTGGCCTCGTACCTGCCCGATGTCGACCCGTACCACGTCTGGGCCAACATCGAGTTCGTCGCGTCCGACGGCTCGATCAACGAGGTCGACGCGCTGGTGCTCACCCCCAGCGGGCTGTACGTCGTCGAGCTGAAGCACTGGCAGGGCGATGTGTCGGGCGACGGCGGCCAATGGACGCGTCGGGCGACGAAGACGTCCCGGCTGATCCCGCAGGACAATCCGACGATCCTGGCCAACCGTAAGGCGAAGCGGTTGGCGAGCCTGATCGACCACTACGCCCGGCAGCAGCGCAGACATGCCCGTACGCCGTTCATCGGGGCGGCGGTCTTCCTGCATGCCCGGTCGTTGCGGTCGCAGCTGGATGCGATCGGCCGTCAGCATGTGTACGGCCTGCACGATGCGCCCGAGTCGGGGTTGCCGAGTCTGCGGGAGATGCTGACGGCCGCGCCGCGTAACCCGGCCCACCTGGTCGACGAGGCCCGGGGGCGGGAGATCGTCGCCTTGGTCAAGGGCGCGAACATCCGCCCGTCGGTGGCGGACCGCAAGGTGGGGCAGCTGTTGCTGTTTCCGCGTCCGTTCGCCGAGGGGGTCGGCTGGCAGGATTTCATCGCCCGGCATGTGGTGGACAGTGCGCTGCTGCGCCGGGTGCGGTTCTATCTGACCAGCCGTGCCCCGGAGGAGGAGATCCCGGCGATCCGGGCGGCCGCCGAGCGGGAGTTCCGGCTGCTGCAGGGCATCCACCATCCGGGGATCGCCCAGGCACACGACCTGATCGACCATGCGTTTGGCCCGGCGTTGATCTTCGACCATCAGGAGCAGTGGGTACGCCTGGACCAGTATCTGGTGGAGCGGGGTGATCGGCTCACGTTGGCGCAGCGGCTGCACCTGCTCGGCGACCTGGCCGAGATCATCGACTACGCGCACTCGCGCCGGCTGGCGCACCGGGCGCTGCATCCGGGCGCGGTGTACGTCTGCGATCCGGATTCGTCGCGTCCGCAGCTGGTGGTGACGAACTGGCAGACCGGTGGTCGGCTGGCGGACACCCGGCTGACCCGTACCGGTGGTTCGTCGACGGATCCGGGCAGCCTGACCTTGCTGCACGACGACGAGGTGCGGCGTTACCAGGCGCCGGAGGCGGCGATGCCGGGCCGTCCGCCCGGCCACCAGTTGGACATCTTCGCCCTCGGCGCGGTCGGCTACCGAATTTTTACCGATGGCCCGCCGGCGGGCAGTGCCGAGGAGTTGGCGACGGCCGTACGCGACAGCGGGGTGAACCTGGCGGCGGCGGTCGACGGCATGCCGGCGGCGTTGGTCGACGCGGTCTACGACGCGACCCGGGGGGATCCGACGCGCCGGTCGGCGAGTGTGGCCGACTTCCGGCGTGGTCTGGAGCGGGTGTGGGACGAGTTGACCGCACCCGAGCCGGAGCCGGAGGTCGATCCGCTGAATGCCCGCAAGGGCGATGTGCTCGACATCGGTTACACCGTGCTGCGTCGCCTCGGTGCCGGTTCGACGGCGCTGGCGTTGCTGGTCAGCGAGCCAACCGATGACGGCAAGGACGGCCGGCGACTGGTGTTGAAGGTGGCCCGCGACGAGCAGCACGCGGCCCGGCTGGCGGCGGAGGCGCAGACGCTGGGCAAGCTGCGGGACCGGCGGGTCGCCGCGCTGGTGCAGGGGCCGATCACGGTCGGCGGCCGAACGGCGCTGCTGATGGAGAGTGCGGGGGAGCGGACACTCTCCGAGGAGCTGCAGGGCGGCCGGCTCACGCTGGATCTGCTGGAGCGGTACGGCCGGGACCTGCTGGAAATCGTCGTCTACCTCGATGAGGTGGGGATCTGGCACCGGGATCTGAAGCCGGCGAACCTGGCGGCCCGACCGCTGAACCTCAAGGACCGGCAGCCGCATCTGTGCGTCTTCGACTTTTCGCTCTCCGCGAGCCCGGTGGATCAGCTGAGCGCCGGCACCGCCGGATATCTGGATCCGTTCCTTGGTCCGCCGAGGCGGTTGCGCTACGACCGGGCGGCGGAGCGGTTCGCCGCTGCGGTGACGTTGTTCGAGATGGCGACTGGGTCGCTGCCGGAGTGGGGCGGAGCGAACCCGGCGGCGGTCAGCGACGAGGTGACCCTGGATCCGGCGATGTTCGAGCCGGCGGTCGCGGATCGGCTGGTCGACTTCTTCGGTCGGGCGCTGGCCAGGGAGACCGCCGACCGGTTCGACACGGCCGAGGAGATGCTCGACGCCTGGCGGGACATTTTCCGCAAGGTGCCGGTCGCCGGTGGCGGGCCGTCGCCGGTGGCGGTGTCCGTGGCAAGCCTGGACACCTTGTTGGCGCAGTCGACGTTGACGGAGCGGGCCCGCTCGGCGGTACGTCGGCTGGGATTCGTCACCGTGCGCGATCTGCTTCAGGCAAAACCGTCCACGTTGGCCATCGCGAAGGGTGTGCCGGACGCGACCCGCAAGGAGATTCTGTCGTACGCCCGGTCGCTGCGCCCGTTGCTGGCGGCCGACCAGGCGGACCAGGCCGACGCCGTCGGCGCTGCCGAGGGGCCGGAGCCGGGCGGCGACGGCCGGCAGGCCGCCGGGGTGGCGACGCGGGGCATGGAGACGATCTGTGCCGCACTGCTGCCGGCGCAGACGAGCCGCAACGGCAAGCTCCGGACGACGCTGGGGGTGCTGCTGGGCCAGCAGCCGGCACCGGGCGACGACACGTGGCTGCACTGGCCGACTCAGGGTGAGGTGGCACGGCGGACCGGTCAGACCCAGCCGCAGATCTCCGTCCTGCTGCGTAAGCAGGTGCAGACCTGGTCGGGCAGCGACGCGGTGTCGGCGGTCCGGGACGAGATCGTGGCCCTGGTGGAGAGCCGGGGGGCGGTGATGTCGGCCGCCGAGCTGGCGGACGCGCTGATCGCTACGCACGGCTCGTACACGTCCGAGCCGAAGCGCACCGCGCAGGCGATCGGCCTGGTCCGGGCGGCGGTGGAGACGGAGCTGGCCACCGGTGGTGACGCCCGGTTGGCGATCCAGCGGTTCCGTAACTCGCAGACGGTGCTGGTGGGCCGGGAGCCGGTGGATCCGGCGGCGACGACCACGGCCGCCGACCTGCTGTCGTACGTGGTGGCGCTCGGCGGCCGCGCGGTGGAGTTGGCGGCGGCCGATCCGCTGCCGACCCGGCAGCGGGCGGTGGCGGAGCTGTCCGCGGTCCTCCCGCCGCCGACGATGCCGACGGTGCCGGAGCTGCGGCTGCTGCAGTTGGCCGCCGCCGGCAGCAACGGCCGGGTCGACGTCAACGGGCAGGGTCAGCTCTACCCGGTGGACATGCCGGCGAAGGAGGCGTTGCGGCTGGCTGCCGGCAGCATCGCCGGGCAGCGGCTGCGCCCGGACGAGGTGCTCGGTCGGGTGCGGGCCCGCTTTCCGCGCGCGCAGGAGCTGCCGGGCCGGCCGCAGCTCGACACGCTGGTCTCCGACGTCGCCGGGCTCAATTGGGAGCCCGAGCAACGGGTGTATGCGCCGCCGCCGCTGCCGTCGGTGTTCAGCGGCACCCGGGGCGCCACGGTCACCGGCGGGTTCGCCCCGCCGCTCTGGCAGGCCGACGAGGTCACGGCGAAGCTGGCCGGGGCGATCGACCGGCGGGCGTTCCTGGCGGTGCTGACTCCGTTGCGGGATCTGGCCACCGCCCGGCGGGAGCTGTTGGCCCGGCTGGCGTTGACCGAGGTGAACGTGACCGGGATCCTGCTGGAGCGGCTGCGGGCGCTCGGCTACCCGTGGCAGGCGCTGGTGGCGGCGGATTCGGGCTCGGCCACCGACGCGAACTTCCGCAGCCTGGTGGATCTGGTCCGGCACGAGGCGGTGCCGGCGCTGCGGGCGGCGTTGGCCACCGACGCGCCGGTGCTGTTGACCGAGGCGGCGCCGCTGGCCCGGTACGGCCAGGTGGAGCTGCTGGTGGAGTTGGCGGATCTGACCCGCCCCCGGCCGGCGGCCCGGCTGCTGCTGGTGCCGGCCCGCAAACCGGAGCCGGCCATGTTGGACGGCTACCAGCTGCCGTTGACGTCACCGGCGAGTCAATCGCTGTGGATTTCGGGGCAATGGCTGTCGGCCACTTCTGGTAGGACTATCCACCATGCCCATCCGACGGCTGCTTCTGGAGAACTACCGAGGGTTCCGTAACCGGCAGGAGATCGAGCTAGCACCGATCACCGTCGTGCTCGGCAAGAACAACTCCGGCAAGAGTGCCCTGACCCGTGCGCCGCTGGTGATCGCCACCGGCTTCGACACCACCTCGCCGTCCCCGCTGGACCTCGAACGCCTCGGCCCGGACGCGGTTGACGACCTGCGCGAGTTCTACCACGACCAGCGCACCATCCAGCCGCTTACCATCGGCCTGACCCTCGATGGTCCGGTGCCGTACACGCTTCGGGCCGACCTGGAGTACATCGACAATCAGCGTAGCGCCATCGTGGCGGCCCTGCGGATCGACACCGACGACAGCACCGACCCGGTCGGCACGATCGAGCTGGTGGCGTCCTCGTTTATGGACCCGATGCTGGACTCCCGGGACATTGACCCGATCTCAGCGTCGGCGCAGATCGATCCCGAGTACGGCGACACGATCGAATACGAGATCCGCGTTACGGGCCAGCCGACCCGGACGAGATCGGTGCGTTTCTCGGGTCTGCTGCCGGCTCCCGGTGAGCTGCCGGAGCTTGATGACCTGTTACGTCAGTTGCGCCCTGGTCCGATCCGCTATCTGGGGCCGTACCGGGAACGGGTGGCCCGCCAGCACCGGATGCCGATCGGCACGCCGGCCGGGCTCGGCATCAGGGGCGAAGGGCTGGCCGGTCTGCTGGCCGACAGCCAGCGGCGGGCGGACGGCCGACTGCTGGCAGAGATCAACACAAAGCTGAGCGAGATCGTGCCCGGCTGGCGGCTTGCGGAGACTGAGGCCGGGCCACTCTGGTCGACAGTGCTGGTCCGGGACGGATCCAAGGCGAAGATCAACCTTGCTGACGCAGGCAGTGGCCTGGCCCAGGTACTGCCGGTCCTGGCACAGTTCGCGATCGACGAGCTTGAGAATGGAGCGGCGGACCCACCGTTGCAGATCATCGAGGAGCCGGAGGCGCACCTCCATCCGTACGCCCATGCAGAGCTGGCCGAGCTCTATCTGGCGGTTGCCAAGGACACCGGGACCCAGTTCTTGATCGAGACGCACAGCGAGACGTTGCTGCTGCGACTGCGTCGCCGGATCGCGGAGATGGACAACGACTACGGCCCGGAGATGGTCGCCATCTACGTGGTAGAGCAGCACGACGGGGTCTCGTCCGCCCGTCGGGTCGAGCTGGACAGTCTCGGCAACCTCGACGACAGCTGGCCGCCGGGCTACTTCTCCCAGGACTACCACGAGGTCCGCGCGCTCGCCGCCGCCCAGTCGGAACGGAACGCCCGTGCTTCTTGACGTCGACGAGCGGATTCTGGACGCGGAGGATCACCGACCGGTGATTACGCTGCTCTGCATGGTGGCGGAGAAGCGCCACGACTGGCGTCCGTCGTTGCCGCAGGCGGTGCGGATGGTCGAGTTCGTGGAGCGGCTGGACCAGGCTGGAGTCCGGATGCCGGTTCTGCGCCAGTGGGCGGAGGAGGTCGTGGAGGAGTCCGCGTACCCGAGCCCGCCGGACACCCGAGGCAGCATCCGGGTCACCCTGGCCGATCTGGAGCACGTGGTCGCCGATCTGGAGAAGCCGGCCGTACTGGTGGTGGAGAACCAGCTCGCCGACGGCAGCGTGGTGCGGGACATCGCGGTGGCTCTCAACGAGCGACGGATCGCCGAAGCGCTGCGTAGGACTTGGCTGCGGCTGCACCACGGCGGTGGAGCGCCGCAGATAGTCGAGCTTGCCGCCGATGAGGGGAAGCGGTTCGTCGTCCTGCCACCTCGGGTCGCGATCCTTCTCGACGGTGACCGCGACGGCCCAGGCCAGGAGGGTCTTAACGACAACAAGCGAGCTGACGCCGACGCCGTCGGCATCCGGCACGTGCACATCCTCGCTTACCGGTCGATGGAGAACTACGTGCCGTTGACTGTGTGGGAGTGTCTCTTCCCTCGGCAGCGTCGCAGCATCGAGCGGTTGCGGGCGATGCCGGCGGAGCAGCGCGGTTATCTGAAGAAGGATGCCTACCCTGGCAAGGGGTTGCCTCGGCAGCTCACCGTGGCCGACCGGAATCTGGCTGAGGACGACTTTCGCGCCCTGGCTCCGGATGTGGTGGACGAACTGCGGCGGCTCTTCGCGATGATCCACGAGATCCTGTAGGACACTGATGAGCATGCTCAGCGACCGGGGTGACGGCGAGCTCGAACCTGTCGTGACGATGCTGAGCGACGTGCTGCACGGCATCGCCACCGGCCGGATCCGGGTGCCGGCGTTCCAGCGGCCGTTCGTGTGGCGGCCGGAGCAGATGCTGGACCTGTTCGACAGCATCGAGCGGGGCTACCCGATCGGGTATCTGCTGCTGTGGGAGACCACCGACGACGTGGCCTCGCTGGATCACGTCGGCGAGGTGCCGGTGGAGCCCGCTCCGCCGGGGCGGCCGGTGGCGTACGTGCTGGACGGGCATCAGCGGCTGTCCACCCTGTTTGGGGTGCTGCGCCGGCAGGGCCGTGCGCCGCGCCCGGACGATCAGACCGAGTGGAAGTGGCGGATCTACCGGGATCTGGAGCCGAGGTCCGACACCGAGCGCTATCGGCACCACCGGGCGCAGGGCTCGCCGCCGGCTCGCGTACCAGTGAATTTTCTGCCGATGCGGTCGGTGAACTCCACGGCGGATTTCCTCCGGTTCGCCCGGCATCTGGAGCTCACGATTGGTCCAGGCGAGCGGTTGGACCGGCTGGTCGACGAGGCAGAGCGGGTGGCGCAGCGGATCCGTAGCTTTCGGATCCCGCTGGTCAGGCTGCGCGGCGCGCACCTGCGGGAGGCGGTCGAGGTCTACACCCGGCTGAACCGGCGTGGTGTGCGGATGGAGTCGGACCAGGTCGTTTCCGCGTTGACCCACCGGGAGTACCAGCAGCCACTCAGTGAGCGGCTCAAAGCGATCTCGGAGTCGGTGGCCGCGACCGGCTTCGGAGAGCTGCCCCGGATGGCGTTGTTCCGGTCGCTGCTGGCGATCGCCGACGAGCCGGACGTGATGAGCCCACGGTGGGAGAAGCTCGCCGAACGGGTCCAGAATCGGCTGGTCGACGCGGTGCCGGCCACCGATGCCGCAGTGCACAAGGCGGTCGAGTTGCTGCGGGCGGCGGGGCTGCCGTTGGCGGCGCTGTTGCCGTACTCGCATCAGTTGGTGTTGTTGACCTACTTCTTCCACTGCCGGCCGGAGCCGACCGGCAACCAGCGGTTGGAGCTGGAGAAGTGGTTCTGGGTGACGTCGTGGGCGGGGTCGTTCGCGGGCGCCAACTCGACCCGGATCCGTGAGGGCCTGGCGGAGATGAAGTCGTTCGCCTCCGGTGCGGCCCCGGACCTGAAGCTGGACGTCGGCGCGGTGCAGCCGATGCCGGAGCCGTTCAACCTCAACAGCGCCCGGACCTTGGCGTACGTGGCGTGGGAGGCGCACGAGTTCCCGACCCGGCGGGACGCACTCGGGCAGGAGTTCGAGGTGGTGAAACGGTTGGCCGGCGGGGTGCCGCAGGCGTACCGGCAGATCGTGCCCGGCCATTCGACTGCGGCCAACCGGATCATCCTGCCGACCAGCCCGGGGGACAACCCGCTGGGGGTGTTCAAGGAGCTACGAAACGGTCAGCTGGAACGCACGATCAGCCGGGAGCATGTGACGAGGCTGCTGGCCAGTCACTGCATCACCGAGCGGGCCTTTCTCAGGCTGCTGGCCGGCGATCATGAGGGGTTCCTACGGCTGCGGGCCGAGGTGTTGCAGGACCGGCTGCGGGCGTTCGCGAAAGGGCTGGGCGTCATGCTCGGGCCGGACATGACCGGCGTGGCCGACAACGACACCGAGCACGACGAGTGAGCTGCCGCTGGTCGGCCAGAAAGGTCTGTGTGGAGGGCTAACGAGTCGCCCCGGTCGTAGTCGACCGGGGCGATGGCCGCTCGTTGCTTCGGAGGCTTGTGTCAGCCTGTGGGACTGGGGCGTTCCTCATGCCAGGGGTTGCCGCTGTCTTCCTGCTTGGAGAAGCAGAACGGCACTCCGGGGTAGCGCTGGGGGAACGCGCGCTCCGCCTGCTCGGGCGCCGGGGTGCCGACCTCCACGCAGGATCCGTCGTGGCGTACGCCTGACTGCACCACCGGCAGGCCCTGCTGCCGCCAGTAGTCCTGGTCGCGGAGGATCTGTTGAAACGTCGGCTCTAGCTCTATCGCCGCATGGTCGGCCGGGTGTAGACGCACCCGATGGCTCCACGGCATTGCGTCGATCGCCGCCTCGAACTCGGCGGAATCCTTGGCCCAGACATCGATCCGATCATCCTGCACATCGATCGCGAGACCGGCGTAGACCTCGGCGAACTCACCTTCGCCGATGCGCCCGACCGCCATGGCGATCTGGTTCATTTCGCCCTGATTCGGCCATGCGGACGGCACCGCTGTGACGGTCGGATTGCCAGGTCCCGCCGCAACTGAGTCCGACCCGGTGCCGCCGCACGCGCTGAGGAGCACGAGCGTGAGGATCGAAGCGGCGACCATTCGGTGCGTCCTCATGATTTCCTCCCTACCCGCCCCGGCGGCGCGGCTGCGGATACCTCATGTTGGCAGGGGCGTGGTGCCGGTGGCGGGCCGTAGGATCGCAGCCGTGCTCGACGAACTCGACGAAGACGCGCGGCGGCGACTCCAGCAGGCGATGCAGGCGCAGGTAAGACTCCTGGCCGAGGACCTGCGTCTGCGGCTCGCGGAGCCGGAGTCGCTGTCGCTGCGGGCCGAGCTGCTGCAGGAGTACGAGAAGGCGAAGAAGGCCGAGCGGCTGGCCGGCGCGTTCGAGGTGTGGCTGGAGGACGTGCTCGACCAGGCGGCGGTGGCCTGGGTGCTGGGTTGTGTCTTCGTCCGCTTCTGCGAGGACAACGAGCTGATCGACGGGCTGTGGATCGGCGGCGACGACCCGGAGGCCCCGGCCGAGGCGGGGATGCAGCGGCGGCAGGCGTACCTGATCGAGGCCGAGCATGCGTTGCACAACGACCGGCACTGGCTGCGGGAAGCGTTCCGCTACCTGGGCAGGCTGCGCCCGACGGCGCAGATCTTCGACGAGCACAACCCGGTGTGGCGGTTCGACATCTCCGGCGCGGCGGCGGAGGAGTTGAGCAACTTCTTCCGTACGGGGGAGGGCCGGGTGTCGCTGCGCAGCAAGACTCTGGACACTCGCTTTCTCGGTGACCTCTATCAGGAGTTGTCGACGTACGCGAAGAAGACGTACGCGCTGTTGCAGACCCCGGTGTTCGTCGAGAAGTTCATCCTGGACCGGACCTTCGAGCCGGCGCTGAGCGAGTTCGGCCTGCCCGAGATGAAGGTGATCGACCCGACGTGCGGCTCCGGCCACTTCCTGCTCGGCGCGTTCGACCGGCTGGTGCGCGAGTGGCGCAAGCGGGAGCCGACCACCGACATCCGGGCCATCGTCGACCGGGCGCTCGGCCAGGTTACCGGCGTCGACATCAACGCCTTCGCGGTCGCCATCGCCCGCTTCCGGCTGCTGGTCGCCGCGATCAAGCTCGGCAAGTGGCACAAGCTCGAACGCTGCCCCGCCTTCCCGGTCCGGGTCGCCACCGGAGACTCCCTGCTGGAGTGGGGCCGCTTCACCTCCCGCGCACAAGGTGACCTGCTGGCAGCCCTGGAAGGGGAACCAGTCTTCGCCTACGAGAGCGAAGACGACGAACTGCTAGCCGAGTATCTGGAGGTCGGCCAGTACACGGTGGTGGTTGGCAACCCGCCCTACATCACGGTGTCGGACCCGGCGCAGAGTGGTCGCTATCGCAAGATCTACGACGCCTGCTCGGGAAAGTACCAACTTACCGTCCCGTTCGCTCAGCGCTTCTTCAAACTGGCGCAGCGCGGCGACAAGTACGGTGAAGGTGCCGGCTTCGTGGGGCAGATCACCGGAAACGGCTTCATGAAGCGCGAGTTTGGCAAGAAGTTGATTGAGCAATACTTCGCGCACGAAGTTGATCTGTTTGAGGTGATCGACACCTCAGGGGCATTCATTCCTGGGCACGGCACGCCTACCGTCATCCTCGTCGGCCGAAATCGGCCCACGAGCATTCGCTACAGCGGCAGCGTTCGGGTTGTCCTTGGAATTCGCGGGGAGCCATCGACTCCTGAGCCAGCCGCTGACGGTCTGGTTTGGAATGCAATCGTCAGGCAGGTGGATGAGCCGGGTTCAGAGTCGGAGTGGGTTACCGTTGCAAACCTCTCTCGCGATCGACTGTTGAAGCACCCATGGAGTCTCAGTGGGGGCGGCGCACCTGATCTGATGAAGTCGGTCAACCAGGCATCGAGTGGTCCGCTGAAGGACCTCGTCGATCTCATGGGCTTCGTGGCGATCACCGCTGAAGATGATGCATTCTTTCTTGGCCTCGATGCTGCCAGGCGGAAGGGTGTCGAGCATGTCCGGCCGATGGTTACCGGGGATTCCTTGCGGGACTTCAGGGTCATGCCCGAGGTTGTCTGCGTATTTCCCTACAATCAAGATCTTGCTGCAGCCGAGCTGGATCGAATCCCCAACGAATTTGTGCACCTTTGGTCGAACAGGAGGGTCCTGCAGCGCAGAAAGCGATTCGGCACGCTAATTGAGGACATACCCTCGTTGTGCTGGTACGAGTTTGGTGAGCTGTATCGGGAGAAGCTGCGGGTTCCGCTGACGATTGCGTTTGCGTTTGTGGCTACGCACAATCATTTTGTGCTGGATCGGGGCGGGAAGGTCTTCAACCGTTCTGCGCCGGTGATCAAGCTGCCGGAGGGGGCGACGGAGGATGACCATCTGAAGCTGCTCGGCGTACTCAACAGCTCCACCGCCTGCTTCTGGCTCAAGCAGGTCAGTCAGAGCAAGGCTGGCAGCGGCATCGGCCGTGGGATTCAGCCCGAGAGCTGGATGGATCGGTGGGAGTTCACGGGGACCAAGTTGGAGGAGTTTCCGTTGCCGGCGGAGTATCCGTTGGGTCGGGCGCGTGAGCTGGATACGTTGGCGCAGCGGCTAGGCGAGCTGACGCCGGCGGCGGTGGCCGAGTCGGGGGTGCCGACTGTGGAGCGGCTGGCGCAGGCGAGAGTCGAGTACGACCTGGTCCGGGCGCGGATGATCGCGCTTCAGGAGGAGCTGGACTGGGAGGTCTACCGGCTCTACGGGCTGATGGATGAGGACCTGACCCATCCGGACCCGCCAGGGCTGAGCCTTGGTGAGCGGGCGTTCGAGATCACGATGGTACGGAAGGGTGTGGAGACGGCCTGGTTCGTGCGGCACGACTCCGTACCGGTGGACAAGCCCAACCCCGACTGGCCGGCGGATTACCGCGACTTGGTCGAACGACGGATCGCTGCCACGGCCGGCAACCGGCACCTTCAGCTGATTGAGCGCCCGGAGTGCAAGCGTCGGTGGAAGACCGATGGCTGGGCCACGATGCAGGCGGATGCTTTGCGGGACTGGCTGTTGGAGCGGCTGGAGGCCCCGGAGCTGTGGGGTGGCACGCCGGAGCCGCTGTCGGTGGCGCAGCTCGCCGACCGGGTGGCCGGCGACGCCGACTTCCAGCAGGTGTTGGCGCTGCTGCCAGAGTACGAGGGCATGAGCCTGGTCGTCGCGCTCGACAAGCTGGTCGCCACCGAGCATGTGCCGTTCCTGCCGAAGCAGCGCTACAAGCCGTCCGGGCTGCGTAAGCGGGTGCTGTGGGAGCAGGCCTGGGAGAAGCAGCGGCGCGAGGACGCTGGGGAGACGGTGGAGATCGACGTGCCGCCGAAGTACACCTCGGCGGACTTTGTCCGGCCGTCGTACGCGAAGGCGCGGGGCAAGCTCGACGTGCCGAAGGAACGCTTCATCTCGTACCCGGAAATGGGTCGGGACACCGACTCCAGCCTGCTGCTCGGCTGGGCCGGGTGGGACCACCTGGCGCAGGCGCAGGCGCTGGCCACGGTGTACGTGAATCGGCGCAGCCAGGAGGCGTGGGAGGCGCACCGCCTGCTGCCGCTGCTCGCCGGGCTGCTGGAGCTGGAGCCGTGGCTACACCAGTGGTACGCCGCCGAACGCCCCGGCTACCCCGGATCGCCGGCACAGTTTTACACCGACTTCATCAACACCGAGCTGTCCACCCTCAGCTCCGATCGCACCGCCCTGTCCCTGCTCCGTGGCCTCCCTGAGTAGTCAGACCAGAAGTGACAGCTACCTGTACTGAGCGGCGGTTTCCTCCGCTTCGCGGATGAAATCCTCCAACTCGGCTTCGGTCCACTGTTCGTCCTGCAATAGCGTCCCGAGGAGCAGGATTTGAGTTGAGAAGGCGACGTCTGGCTCGATTCCGTCGAGCAGGTCCGTTTCGCCGAGGGCTCCTCGGATCATGCCCTCCATCGCCAGAGCTGGCAGTTCGTGACCGTCCGCGTATCGCTGACGGGTCATGGTGACGAAGTTGGCGATCTGTTTGAGGTCCGGCGTCTCGCCGAAGCGCCGTTGCACGGCGATGAGAAATGCCGCAGAGATGGTCTGAGGGCCTTCCCGTAGCCCGTTGTCACCAATCTCTACGAGCAGCCGATCCGCCGTGCCCCAGTCACCTCGAGCAAAGGCTCGGACGAGATCACTAAGGTTTTGCTTGTTGGTCACGTTTTAGGTACCTCGCTATCTGTCTTCGTGCGGCGTTGACCGTTCGGTTGACCGTGATGCCGGCGATCAGCCCGAGGATGAGGATATGGCCACCGGCCTCCGGCGGGTCGATCCGGGCGGGATGGGTTGGAACGAACGCGCTCGGGGTGCCGGTGTGGCTGGTCTGTGTGCCTGCCGGACCACGTGGGCCGCCACCGATGCGGATTGCCACTTGGCCAGCCTCGACCATGCTCTTGCCGGTGTCTTGTACGTTCTCGGCGTTGCGCGCCATCTTGTTCAAGAAGCTGGCAGCACCTCGACGGGCGTCGGATCGGCGGGTGGTGTCGGCGAGGAGTTCTTCGCCGGTGGGGCCGGCGAGTGTGGGTTCGGTGGGTGCTGAGCCGGGGGCGATGCGGTTGGAGTAGGCGTTGAGGTGTCTGACTGCCTCCATGAGCAGTCGGGCCACCTTCGCGGCCTTGTCGGCGGCGGTCGTCCACTCGGCGGTGGCGTTGGTGACAGCGGGTGCTGCCGCGCCGGTGCTGGCGTCGGCAAGGATCTGGTGCGCCTCTGCTGCTTCTTGCTGGGCGCGGAGGGCTGCCGCAGCGGCTGAGCTGAAGCCAGTGGATGCCCGAGCGAGCTGGGCGATGACGTCGGCAACCGGGCCGCTCATCAGAGTCCCGAGCGGTAGGTGTCGACCAACTTGGTGCCGGCGTCGAGCCTGGCGATCGTCAACTCGATCTCGTTGAGCGCGCACTGGGCCTTGTTGAGCGCGTTTGTCGCCCGCTCATGGTTGCTGCCCTGGCAGGTGTAGGTAGCCAGTTCCAGCGCTTTGCCCGCTGTTGCCGCTGCCTGCTGCAACGTGTTCTTGCTGCTGGCTGCGCTCTCCAAGCCCCTGCCCAGCTGGGCTTTGACGTCGTCGACGCTCACCTAGCCGGCCTCCACGGTCGCGGAGCCGCCTTTCGGGACGACGGCGCACGTTCGTTCGGTGCGTCTGACCATACTCGACGAGTCGTGGGACAGCGACCCTGAGCGACGGAAATCCGTCACAGGCATCGATCAGCGGGAGCCTTCGGGGTTGAGGGTGGAGAGGAAGGACGTCTAGCCGGTGGGGGTGAAGCTGAGGGTGGGGCCGGCGGGGTCTTTGCTGTCGCGTACGAGGACTGTGGCGGGGACGTTGGTGGCGACCTCGACGCACATGCCTTGCGCGTTGCTACGGGTGCTCTTGCGCCAGTGCCCCGGGTGTGGCGCCTCCGTCTGATCCTAAAATCGATGTTTGGCGAACGTCTTGTGGCTGAGGCTGAGGGGGCAGGCAGCAGGGCTGATCGGTTTGCGCGTCGTTTCGTGCAGAAGGTCGACTCCGCTGGGGAGCATCTGCAGAACGCGGAAAAGACGATGCAGACGGGGAAGGAGATTTTCGATCTTTTTAAGATTAAGCCGGGTTCGGAGAGTGCTACGAACGGTAGCGCCGGATTCGATTTCTGCTGATCGCCCGACTGCGGATAATCCTGTGACTGCCGTAATCGTAACTGCAGGTGCTGCTGCGGTGGTGGGCCGCGAAATGTGGAAAAATACAAAAAGCGTCGTGAAGGAAAGCAAATAATGAAGATTGAGCCTGACTTGGTTGAATATTTCCGTACCATGCTCAAGGGTGATTATGCCGAAAATGATTGCTTGGAAGCTCAACTGAACACCAAGGGTTGGGGTGACTTCTCTACTCTAATTGGCATCGTCTTCTACTATGCCGTCAACTACCATCTGCCGGTGGACGCTAGCGAATCCGACATCGTGCAATTCGTTGCCGAGTTGCGCGCGGCTGCCCCGGTGGACCCACGCGAGATTGACGCCAACGCTGCGGAGGGCTTGGTGAAGGCAGCACTCGACCCCGATGTCGAGTCCGACTTCGATCCTGAGATGGCCGGTAAGATCCAGAGCCTCATCATCATGCACGTGCTCGGCGAGGGCAGGGCAAGTGGCGACAAGATTGATGCCATCCTCGCCAGTGCTGTCGATACCGCAAGTCGACTCTGATAGTGGTGTCGGGCCGCTGATAGGACCGGGCCGCTCAGTTGTTGTCGTGCGACCACTGTCTTATTCATTGTGCTCGGGGTGGGCCTCGTGGAGCAGTCCTTCGGCTTCTAAAAGGAAGGCGTCAAGTTGTTCCTCGCTCAACTGCGCGTCCTCAATGAGTCTGAACAGCAGCTGGGCCTGGATCTCTGCCATCGCGCCGATGTCGAGCTTATCTACGGTCTCCTCGGCGCCCGCGATGTCCATGCCGAGCATGGCGAAGATGAGAGCTTCAGATTCTTTCGCTGGCAGTTCATGTCCCTCAGCGAGGTTCGCTCGCGCATCGGCGACAAACCTCATGACCTCGCCTGGATCGAGGTTCTGGCCGAACCGCCGCTGGACTGCGACAAAGAAGGCGTACCCGATGATGGCTACGGGAGTGCCCTTGCCCTGCTCTTCGAACTGTCGGACGAAGGAGTCGTAGGCTTTCCAGTCTTGAATCAGGATCGTGCGAACAAACTTGGTTTCTTCATCCATCGGTATCGTCCTTCTTGATTGACTTTCGATTCTTTGCTCGCTTACGAATTCCTGAAGCGATCTCGGATCCCTTTGCGCCAAGGACAGCGAGAGTCAGTGCGGCCAGGAGCGCTTCGCCGGCTGTTCCGCTTGGTTGATGCGCCGGCTCGAAGGCGAAATCTGGAGGCCTGCTGACCGTGCTTCCTCCGGGTAGGTTCGCTGCATCATGGAACCAGTCCACAGCCTTCTTGATGTGTTGAAGTCCGTCGTCCGCGGCTCTGACCTGCCCGATCCGGCCGAGCGCCTTGATCGCCTTCGGCGACTTGCTGTACTGCGGCACTGTGAGGCTCTCACCGGTTGGCATCCCCCCAGTGCTGGAACTGCGGCTCGGGATCGAGCCGGGAGCGATGTGGTCGGCGTAGCTCGCGATCTCGGCGGCTGCTTCAGCGACGAGTCGGGCGACCTTGCCGGACTTCGCGGCTGCTTCGCTGGCCTCACTTAGCATCGCGTCAGCGTGCTTGTTGTTGGCACCCGCCGTGGCGGTCTCGTAGTGCTTGAGTCCTTCGGCCGCTGTTTGCTGCGCGTTGCTGGCCTCGATGGCAGCACCGTCAAGATCACTGAGGATCTGCCGCAGCTGCCCGATAACGTCGCCAACGCTGCTGCTCACCCGAGGGCCTTCAGGTACTTGTCGGCGCTGCCACTGCTGTTTCGGATCCGGCGCTGAACCAGTTCACCTTCGGTGTCAGCCTCGCGTAGCAGGCTGAGAGCAGCCGTGACGTGATCGTGTCGGCTGTCTTGGAGAACTGCGATGGCAGCGAGGTGACAGCTCCGGACGGTCTCCCGTACGGACCCGATGGTTGTCGCCGCCGCCTCCAATGTCTCGGTCCCCTCGCGCAGACGGCCCTTGACTTCGTCGACACTCACTGCTGCTACCCGAGGATACCGGCGTACCGCTGGGTTGCCTCCCCTGCGGATCGGACGAGGCCGACGGCGGACTCAAGTTGGTTCTTGGTCTGTTCGCAGCGGTTGATGGCCTCGCCGATTAGGGGGTGCCCGGTGCCTGCTGCGACCGCGCGGAGCTGCGTGAGCATGTTGTCCAAAGCGTTCACTGCGGCGGCAATCTGCTGCCGTGTCGCGTTCCCATGCTCGGCGGCCTGGGCAAGTCCGGCCTTGACCTCTTGGATACTCGCCACCAGTGTCTCCCCAAGTCCTGACTGGCGTGGATAGCCGAGAACCCTCTCTATAAGCGGAGGCTCACTTTCGGCTTGTCTGACCATAGTCGACCAGCTGTTGGTAGGCGACCCTGAGTGACGGATACTCGTCACTCGCGGCGAGAGCTACTGGCGGTCGGTACGGCGGTGGCCGCCGTGGCGTTGTAGTCAGTCGGCCATCCAGCACGTCAGCATCCACGACGGCCGCGAGCAACAACGGCCGATCGTGGGCACGCTGCTTGCGGGCTGGGCGAATCTCGCCTCGGCGATCGAGGATCTGAACCCGATTCGCGCGGAGCAGCCTGGCGGGTAGGGCGTCGGCAAGCTGCTCGGCGGTGACGTGGTGATCCACTTGCGGATCGGTCAGTGAGGAGTGTCGGGGGTGAGGGTGGAGAGGAAGGACGTCCAGCCAGCGGGGGAAAAGGTGAGTGCCGGGCCGGCGGGGTCTTTGCTGTCGCGTACGAGGACTGTGGCGGGGACGTTGGTGGCCACCTCGACGCACTGACCCTGCCCGTTGCTGCGGGAACTCTTGCGCCAGATAGCCAGATCCAGGCTACGAGGGGTGGTGGTCATTCGGTGCTCTCCCTTGCTCCCTGCTCCAGCATCGCCTCGGCCCTCATCCGCAGGAAGGCCAGCGAGTCGGCGGGTGAGAGCGCGGTTGCGCGGAGGTGGTCGAACGCCAGCCCGTGCGTCTCTACATGGTAGGCCTTGTCGAGGACTGCGGCACCGCTCAGATTTTCCTGGTAGACCACGGTCGGATGGTCGCTGAAGTCGAGCAGCGTGAAGGGCACGCCCATGCCCATGTGCGCGCCCTGGCGAAACGGCAGCACCTGGATGGTGATCGACGGCCGCTGTGCCATGGTGCTCAGGTGCTCCAGCTGGGCTGCCATCACCTGTGGGCCACCGATCGGCCGATGTAGGACTGCTTCGTCGAGGACGAACCACATCCGGGGCGGATCAATGCGATCCATGATCCGCTGGCGAGTGGCACGGACGTCGATTCGGTCCTCGATCTTCTCTGGCGGAGCGTCCGGGAACTCGGCGCTGATGATGGTGCGAGCGTAGTCCGCAGTCTGGAGTAGACCGTTGACGAGCTGGACGTCGTAGATGCGGTGCTGGGTCGCCTCGTTCTCGAAGGCCACGTACTCGGCGAACCAGTCAGGCAAGGTCTTCGAGTAGTCAAGCCACCAGCTGTGCTGACGGGCCTCGCCAGCGAGCTGGAGGATCTCTGCGGCCGTTTCGGCGGGAGCGCCGTAGAGGCGCAGCAACTTCATGACGTTCCGAGTCGTCACCGAGACCTGGGCATTCTCGACGCGAGACAGCGTCGACTTGCCGATCTTCACCTTCTGAATGACCTGGTCGAGTGTCAGATCGGCAGCTTCGCGAAGTGCGCGGAGCTCCGTTGCGAGTCGACGGCGCTGGATGGTCTGGATTCCTGCCACAGCGGACAGTGTGCACCATGCGAGCATCGCTTGGCGAGTACCCATCGGGCGGCAAATTTTTGTGAAGTGATGAGTTGCAAGATCACATTATTGGTGCCAACGTAGTCCGTGCATCGACGGTGGACGGTTGATCAACTGGCCGGCTGCCGGGTAGCGGGAACGGGGAACGGCGAGTGTCTTGATCGTTTCCCGCTGCGTTTCGCTGAAATCCCAGGTGGTCGGGCGGGTCGCGGTAACGGCCCGCCCGGTCGTCCCCAGCCCAATCAGAAGGGTTGATCATGGTGGCGCTTGGTGCCCTGGCTTCCGGAATCCTGCTCGGGTTCTTCGTGGGGCTGTTCAGTTTCAAGATCAAATCGCGTTGGTGTCCCGACTGCGGTCGGCTGACCGTTCCCGCCGCCGATCGGTAGCGTGCCGGCCGACCGGTCTCCGGCCGATCCCCGTCCCGGCGACGAATTGATCATCGATGGTCGGGCGAGTGTGCAGTTCGCGGCCGGGCGAGGCTTCCGGTTCCGGGTGACGACAGTAGACAAGAAGCTGACGTACCAGGGCTGGGTCTGGTTGGCCGGTTATGTGTTGGCACCCGACGGCGAGGCCCGCGATCGACGGGAGATCTTCGTCCAGCGTGACGGCCTCCGCTGGGCACCTATCCGACGACGACACCACTGACCAGGGCAGCGGCACCGCGACGTGAACCGCGCCCTTTCGACCCGTACCCCTGAAGGTCTTTTCTCGATTGGAAGGTGGTCCTGCCGTGCGCAGAATCCTTGACCTGTTCCGTCGGCCGGTGCGCAGCCGGCGCAACCGGCGGCTGCTCGCCGAAATCGCCCGCCACACCCACAACTCGCCGACAGCGGCGGCCGGGCCGCGCCCGCCGGTGCGGCACGCCCCGAACGCTGCCGGTCACCTGTACGGGCGGCCGGTGCGGCCGTCGATCAGCCCCGGCCTGGTCCGCGACCGCCGGTTCGCCGACCGGACCCGGCGCGGCTGCGACCCGGTCGAGGTACGCGCGTTCCTGCACCTGGTCGCCGACGAGTTGACCGCGCTGCGCGCCGAGCTGGCCGCCGCCCGCGACGAGAACGTGCGGGTCAAGCAGGCGCTGCGGGACTGGCAGTCGCAGCAGTTCGAGCAAACCCAGCAGTCGCACCGGTTCGGGGCGGGGGTGGCGGCGTGAACGGGACCAACGCGGTGCCGCCCGGCTCGCTGCACGTCGTCGGGGTCGGCGCGGACCGGCGGCGGGCGCAACGCGTGTTCACCGTCGCCAACCTCGACACCGGGGCGGTGGCCTCGACCAGCCTCGTCCCCGGCACGTTCACGCCGCTGCCGACTCCGGGCGGCACGTGGTGGCTGCCGTACGCGCCGATCGTCACCGACCTGGCGGCCCGCGCGGGGGTGGCCGAGGCGACGCTGCGTGACCCGGACTTTCCCGATGAACCGGGCCGGCTGCCGTCCTCCGGGCTGACGCTGCCGATTCAGTGGCAGCCCGGCATCCCCGAACGGGACCGCCTGCGGTGGGAGGCAGCGGCGCTCACCAACCGGCAGGCCACACCGTGGCTGATCCTCATCGGCCGCAGTGTTGCGCCGCCACCACCGGGAGACCCGGCCCGGCTGCTCGGCCGGTTGTGCGCGCTCGCCGACCAGCTGCACGTCGACCTGGTCCTGGAGGCCCGGCCCAGCTCCACCAAGGGCGGGCTGAGCTGGGACGTACGGTTCGAACTGCCCGGCGGCACGGTGCCCGACTACCAGCACCGCTGGATCGCCGACCTGCCGACCGCGCTCGCCGCCATCCCCGCCGAGCGGGCCGTGACCGGCCTGACCGTGGCCAATGCTCAGCTGCCCGCCCACTACCTGACCGAGGATGCGCTGACCGCGTGTGCGGTGCCGGTCGGGCTCGACGGCCACCCCGGCGGCCACGACCTCGACCAGCTCGAACGGCGGATGGTTGCCGATGCCGAGCGGCACGGCGGCGCGCAGGCCATCTGGCGCAACCGGCACTGGTGGCACGCCAGCCTGCGACCCGCCGAAACCGCCGGCCGGTTCGTGCGCGGCTGGGAACCGCCGGCCCCGAAATACTGGGGCGAGCGGATCCCCGCCCACCCGTGCACCCGGTGCGCCGATCAGGCCGACCCGCCGTTCTGCCTGGACTGTTACGGCACCCGGCGGGTTCGGCGCGGCGCGGTGCTGACCGTCACCGACCTGCGTGGCCGGACCGTGCACCGCAACTGGCGACCCGGCGGCGACCCGACCGACGACAGCACCGGCCCGCAACCGCCCACGTTGGCGCTCACCGACCGGCCGTCCGGCACCACCGTGTGGCAGCTCGACGAGCACTACCAGATCGGCTCGCTCGCGGCGCAGTTCGGCGTCGAGCCGACCGATCTGACCGACATCGACGGCGAACACGTCATCGACCAGCACCTGCGCAACGGCGTCAGCCAGGTCGCCCACACCGGTGGCGACCCGCTCGACGCGTACCTCGGTGAAGTCGGCGCCACCCACGACGGCGCCCGCGTCCTGGTGCTGGCCACCGACTGGTCCGGCCCCACCCTCGACGAACTCGCCGCCGTCGTCCGCGGCCTCGGCCTCGCCCTGGACGTCACCGTCATCGACCACCGCAACACCGTCGGCCGGCCCGAACTGTCGCAGGGCCACAGCTGGTCGGTCCGGGTCGTCGACCCGGCCATCCCGCTGGCCGTCGACCCGGTGCCCACCAGCGCCGCCCTGCCCGAAGCCGTCGCGCTGTGCTACCGCTACCTGCACGGCGCACTGCGCGCCACCATCCCGGCCGACCCGGCCACGCCGTTGCCCGTGCCACAGCAGGCCGCGACGGCCGGCACCGTCGTCGACACCGCAGCCTGCGTCACCGAGGTACGCCGCCTCGCCGCCACCCGGCCCGGCGAACCCGCCACCGTCCGGCTCTGCCCCGACGGCACCCACACCACCATCAAGCTGAACGACGCTTCATGAGGACGCAGATCGCCGCATCCCCCGGTTCGGACCATCCGAGCGTTGACGCAGAAGGGCCATCAGACGTGCGGTTGCACACCGGGGCCGCGGTGGTGGCCCGGCCGAGCCGACCACCGCAGCCCTTGAGGTGGAATCGGCCGTCAGTATGTTGGGGGCAGGTACACGATGCCGGTTGGCCCGGCCGTGCCGACCAGGAACGACTCCACCTGGGCAGGAGGCCAGCCCGGATTGACCTGGAGCACCCGGGCCGCCGCGCCGGCCACGTGCGGTGCCGCCATCGACGTGCCGGTCAGGGTGTTCGTGGGCGGGCCGATCCAGGTGGAGACGATGTTCACACCCGGCGCCCAGATGTCCACACAGGGGCCGTAGTTGGAGAAGGACGGCCGGGCGTCGTTTGCCTGGGTGGCGCCGACGGTGATCGCGGCCGGCAGGCTGGCTGGCGAGAAATTGCAGGCGTTCGCGGCCGAGTTCCCGGCGGCGACGACGTAGGTGATGCCGTCGTTGATCGAGTTGTTCACGATGGTGTTGAGGCTCGTGCTGAAGGAACCACCGAGGCTCATGTTCGCCACGGCCGGCTGACCCGTCGAATGGTGGGCCGTCACCCAGTTGATTCCGGTGATCACGCCGGTGAGGGTGCCTCCGCCTCCGCAGTCGAGGACCTTCACGGCGACCAGCCGGACGTTCTTCGCCACGCCGTACGTGATGGCGCCGACGGTACCGGCCACGTGGGTACCGTGACCGTTGCAGTCGTCGGCGTTGGTGCCTCCGTTGACCGTGTTGACGCCGTAGACCGCCCGCCCGCTGAACTCGGGGTGGGTGATCCGGATTCCGGTGTCGATGATGTAGGCGGTGACGCCCGTGCCCTGGCTGACCCAGCTGTAGGTGCCGCTCAGCGGAAGACTGAGCTGGTCGATGCGGTCGAGTCCCCACGGCGGGTTGAACTGGGTGGCCGTCGTCCGGATGACGTGGTTCTCCTCGACGTAGGCAACCGCCGGATCGGCGGCCAGCCGCCTGGCGGCAGGCTCGGGCAGCCGCGCCTCGAAGCCGTTGAGCGCGTCGCCGTAGACGTCGCCGGTGCTGCCGCCGTACCGGGTGGTCAGCTTCGCGGCCAGGCTCCGGACGGTGGCCTGGCGGGTGCCGGCCCGGCCCCCGACGGCACTGTCCTTGAGCACGACGACATAGCTGTTCGGTATGGCCTGTGCACCGACCGTGTGGCGGATCTCGCCGGTTGGTGGCGCGGCGGCTGCGGGGCTGCCCGCCAGGGCGGCGAGCACGGTCGTGGCGACGCTGGCCGCAGCCAGTCGACGCCAGTGGACGCGCGAGAGATTCATTTCCCATCCTCCCCTTGGCTCATGTTCCGCCAGCGCGCCAAGAAAGGGATCAAGGAAAACGCTGGTGGGCCAACTAGGAAAGAATACAAGTCGATCAATGTTAAGTGCGCCGGGGAGCAGCGAAAAGCGTGCCGTGCCTGGCATAGGGCAATCGTCGGAATCGGCAGCGCGGCGGCCACCCGATCCGCCGAGACGGGCGGTTGACGGCTCGCGCGGCTGGGCGTTAGCTGGTCGGCGTGCGGCAACCTCGGGTCGGTGTGGCGGTCTTCGTGCTCAGCGACGGTCGCTTCCTGATGGGCCTACGTAAGGGTGCCCACGGGGCCGACACCTGGTCGCTGCCCGGCGGTCACCTCGAACACGGGGAGAGCTTCGAGCAGACCGCGTGGCGGGAGGTCGTCGAGGAGACCGGCGTCGAGATCACCAACGTACGCTTCGGCGCGGTCACCAACGACGTGTTCGACGATGCCCGGCACTACGTGACGATCTGGATGATCAGTGACCACCTGCGGGGCACTCCGCAGGTCCGCGAGCCGGACACGTTCGTCGACCTCCGCTGGATCGCCCCGCCCACGATGCCTGATCCACTCTTCCTCCCCATGCGGAACCTGCTCGACCACCACGATCTCGATCAACTGCTCGGCGGCTCGCGCCCACCAGGTTGACCCGAGCCGGAGCGCCCCCGACCCTGCTGGCCCGTGCCCGTATGGCACCCGGCCACCCCGACACCACATCACTTCTCACCCACCCGCCAGACTCGTTTCCATTGAATCGATCTTCGATGAGTGGCTGACACGGGAATGGGAATTGTCAGCGCATTGACCGACAGCGGCTATTTATTTCTCGGGCTTGCTGTCGATAGGTCTGGGTCAGTCTTCGATTAATGGTTGACATGGTGACAGGAAGTTGTCTGATTCTTGGGCTATCTGTCCGCGTCGAATTATCCTGACCCGAAATGCGTTTGGGCCAGGGGGGTCTGATCGTTCGTCATCGCGGTCGTACAGGATTCCGTAAGACCCCGGTAGGCGGTGTGCCACGAATTGCAAGATTTCGTCCGCAAGCCTGGCTTCATCGCGTCTCCGATTGGCGTTTATGCCAACGAAAAGATGGTAGGTGCCGTTGAGGGGTCGAACTTCGACGGACATCGTTGTCCAGCGAGCCTTGTTGATCAAGCCGTGTAGCTCTTGGATAATTGAGTCGAGGTTGTCGAAGTCCGATTCAAAAGTGCTATCTAACAGTGTAATCCATCCATGAAGTTGGTACATTTCATCCTCCAAGTGGTCTGGTGTCGATCGTGGGTTGTATCCCGTACCGTACGCCATACTCTTGGAGCTTGCGAATCACTTCTGGCTTTAGGGGTCCCTCAAAGTGGAAGTACGGACGTCGCCCGGTCTGAAGTGCCCACTCGAACGTTGCCTTTGCTTGGTTGCGGAAATCGCTGCCGATTCGATAATCTGCTGGCTTGTACTGTGCTACATAAAGGTGGCTGACCGCGTCGAACTCGCGCCCTTTTGGATCGCTTGAGAACTTGACGGAGACTCGACCATGGATGCGAACCGCCAGAGCCTGGGCTGCGGGATCTGTGATATTCGCATCAATCAGCTCGTTGGCGGTCCAGCGTCGCATCGTAGGCATCCGCCCACGCCAACAGTGCTGAGCGAAGCTGCGGCGAGAGTCCCAGCTCCCTTGGGTCGACATTGTCTGTGCCGCCTCGATTAAGGAGCCAGAGTGGAAAACAATCGTAGTCGGCCATGACTTGCGCGAGCAATTTATCTTCTGCCAACGGGATTCATCTCCACTAGGGACCATCTGTTCGGTGGCTCGCGCTGGCTGATCCAGTCGATCGACAGCTTCTCGCCGATCTGAAGACGAGATCGATGGCTGCGGCGCAGCCCCGGGCACCCCCGACGCAACCGACCTGCTGGCCGGTGTCCGTACGGAACGTGGCCAGCGCCTCCGGTCCTTTAAAGTTATCGGCGTCGTGGCCGTTCGTCGGGCCACTGAATAGTCATACCACAGCAGTTGGCTCCAGGTGCTATCGGGGCAAATCCTGCCATATCCGTTCTTCTATTCCGAGGTAATCGCCGACGGCGGCTAGATCGGATCTCGTCGTTTCGTTGGTCGACACCTCGTATTCGTCGAGCTGAGTGCAGAAATTCTCGAAGTCCACCCTTGGCTCGCCGGCATCGATCAGACCCCAGATGCTTTCTACGTCATTACGGGGCAGACTGTCTGCAACAGCCAGAATGGCAGCCCGTAGTACGCCGACAGCGACCTCTCGATCGTCAATCTTCATGGGACTGGATGAGCGGTGATGGTGCTTGTGGACCCTTGGCGTCGGGTTGTCCGGAAGGCATCCGCTATAAAGAACTGCTGGTCACCCACTCGCCTGCATCCTCGAATTCATCGCAGCCATCATGCTCAAATCGCACCCTGCCGTCGAAGAGTGATCGGGCATTTGTGCACGCGCCATAATCTGCGCCCAGTTCGCCCGCGAGCGGGAACCAGAATCTACATGAGCCGCATTGCTCGTCGTACCATTCTTCACGATAGTCGGCATGGGTGGTATCGCGATTTCGAAGGGCGACCCAGCGTTCATGTGTTTCGTCTAGGAAGTCTCGGTTCTTGGCGATGCGACCCTGTCTATTCTGTTCATCTGTCGGCATTCGGTTGATATCTTTCGTCGTTTCTGATTTACGCCGCCAGCTTCTGGGATTTTTGCTGCAGTTCTGGTTGGTCTTCAATTAGTGGTCGACATGGGATAGGAGGTTGTCTGATTTTTGGATTATCTGTCCGTGTCGAATTACTCTGACGCGAAAGGCATTCGGTCCAGGTGGGTGTGATTGCTCGTCATCGCGGTCGTGCATGATTCCGTAGGATCCGGTGAGATGGTTTGCCACGAATTGCAAGATCTCGTCCACAAGCTTGCCTATGTAGGCCGATCTGTAGAGAATGCTGCCGGCGCAGCCCCGTCATCTCATGGCGCAGGGCGAGGGCCTCCGCCTGGGGTGCGGTGTCACCTCGGACCAGCAGTCCGAGAGTGCCGACTAGCCGGATCATAATCGGATATACCAGCCGAACCACCACACCGATGATCCTCGACGTGAACCGGGAAATCCCATCTCACCCGTGTGCGAGAGTTCTACCACGGCACACCCTTTCGACATTGGTTGTCGGCGGAACCGGCGGCGCCCAGGGGCAGTCGTTGGTGGCATTTCCGTAGCTGTAGGGCTGACCGGTGGCGGCACCGCTCCAGGTGGCCCCGACGCACCCGATCTGCTGGCCACCTGTTGGCCCGTGCTCGCGCGGATGACGGCCAGCCCGACGCCGAGTCTCCTGCGTTTCAATCTGACTGAATATCACGGTTCCAGCAGTTCTTTGCTTGATAGCAGTCGGATGGCGTCCATTACTACGGAGGTGATCGCTCTGGGCTGGTTTTCCTCAAGCAGTGTGTATTGAAGTATTTCAACCCTGTTTATCAGCTGGAGGAGCTTTTGTGGGAGGTCGCGTTCCTCGTAGAACCCACTTCTCAGAGTGGCCTCGAAAGAAATTGAAAATTCACTTAGGCTAATCTGACCAGTTTCTAGTGATTTGTGTAGCTCGGTGATCTGGCTGACAATTTGCTTGCTGTTCAATGTGTTATCACCGTCACAACGCGACCTTTTGGACTGACTATTACTTGCAGAGTGCCAAGAACATGGGAAAAGTTTCCGTTGTCCTGTAGTGTGCCGCGAGTGCTGCGAATGACGTACTCGACCCAGTTTGGAGAAACGCCCCTGCCGTAGTCGTAGTCACCCCCAGCTTGCCTGATTTGCGGCATGCCTCCGGTAAGTCCTCCCTCGTCGGGGCCCGGTCGCCCAGAGTATCTGAGGCCGCTGGGCTGCATTCTGTCGACGGCGTGTCGCGTGTATAGGCGTCCTCCAATTCTCGCGTATTGCTGCCTATCAACAAAAACTTTCGGATACTCTGCCCAGGTAGTCCACAGGCTGACACCAGAGGCTGGTGGGCAGTTGGCAGCTTGGATGCCTGCGGTGCGGGCGGCGGCTCGTTGGGCTACCGTACCGGCTGCGACGCCACCGGCGGAACCGGCGGCGCCCGAGAGGAAGTCGTAGGCGGCGTTGCCGTAGCTGTAGGGCTGCCCGGTGGCGGCGGCCACGCCGGATCCGTAGAGGACGCTGCCGGCGCCGCCGGCCACGATTCCTCCGGCGATCTGGGTTCCGGTGCTGACTCCGCCGTACAGGCCGGCGGCTGCGCTGCCACCGGCACCGAGAGTGGCGCCGGTGAGCGCGCCGGCCGCAGCGCCGACGGCGATCTTCGTGAGGCAGGTGTTGCGGTCGTCGCCGCTGAGCCAGCAGTCGATGCCGCCGACGGCGGCCCCGGCTACTCCGCCGATGATGGCGGTGCAGATGATCGGGCATTCTCCGGTCGGGTCGGTCAGGACCGTCGGCCGGTTGTAGCCGTAGTGGTAGGTCTGGGTGAAGGCGGTGTCCGCTGCGGCGGCAATCGGGTCCGGGGACGTGAACCGACCGGTGGTGGCGTCGTAGTCACGGGCCCGGACGTCGTACAGGCCGGTGGTGTGGTCGAGGTACTGGCCGTGGAAGCGCAGCGGGTTGTCGGCGTAGTCGCCGGTGTCGGCACCGGTCGGGCTTTCGTACGGGTCGAGGTCCGTGCTGCCGGTCAGGGTGGTCGTGTCAGCGACTCCGGTGATGCTGCCCTGATGGTCGCCGAGCAACCAGGCCGGGGTGCCGCTGGCGGTGTCGGCGAGGGCGGCACCCAGATCGGTCATCGGGTCTGTCCACCACTGATGGGTCAGGGTGTCGGTGCCGTCGCGTTCGTCGAGGCGGGTCGGTAGGCCGAGGGTGTCCCAGCTCCAACTGGCGTCCAGAGCCGCGTCGACCGTGCGGTTGACGCGGTTGCCGGCCTCGTCGTAGCCGTACCCGGCAACTGCCAACACGATCGGGTGTCCACATCCGACAACAGACCGAGCAGGAACGCCCTGGCCTGCCGGCGCGGTTCCACCCGCCCGAACCGGCCCGCGATCCACGCGAACCCGGTGTCGAACTCTTCCCGCCAACTGTCGGCGTCTACGCTGTGCCCAGCGGCCGCCACGCGATCTTCGCTTGTCTTCACAAACAGTGCATGATCAACCGGCGGCCGTCCTCGTGCCCGCAGACACGCCGAACAGCCTCTACCCGACCGAACTCATCGCCGGTCATCTACATAACGAACCCGGGCTGCCGTACTACGGGGTGAGAACGGGGAGGGTTCGCGGACGCCGATGCCGTGGGATCGGCCGGGCTCGTGGGATGGGGCGACGTTCGGGGTGTATCGGGCGTTGGTGGCGTTGCGTCGGGAGGTGCCGGAGCTGCGGCACGGCGGCCTTCGGTGGGTGTACGCCGATGACGACGCCCTGGTCTACCTGCGGGAGTCGCCGTCCGGGGCGGTGTTGGCGTTGGCCCGCCGTGCGTCGGGTGCTCCGGTGCGGTTGACCGGTCTGGTGGCCCCGCCGGACGCTGCTGCTCCGGCACTCGACAATTTGTACGGCGGCGCACCACCGCTGCGCCCAGAGGCCGACGGCACCCTGACCCTGCCCGCCGCCGGCCCCACCTTCCAACTCTGGCGCCTCTGACCTTGCGGGCGACTGCCGATCGAACCCATACCCACGCGGTTGGATGCGCCAGTCGATCTGTATGGAATCCGACACCGCCACCTACTTTCCGCACCTACATCTCGGCGAAATGTCCGATTGCTGCCAGTTTGCAGGAATGGGACTCACGGTACGTAGTCAACACGAACATGGCGTCCGCGGTAGCGGGTGCACGACATGAGTGACATTCAGATGGGTCTATTGCATGGAAATGACCCGTGGGATTAGGCCCCACGGGTCATTGGATCCCACTGTCGCCCAGGAGGCCACGAACGTGAGAACGCGATCCAGTGTACTCCACCAAGTCAGTCGCGTCGCGGCTTCGCTCGCGCTGTGCGCCGGAATGCTCGCAGTCGCGAACCCTGCGGTAGCGGCCGCAGTCAAGCCGAGTGATGCCGAAATTCGCGCAAGCTTGAGCCGAATCTCGAACGGCACATGGAGCGAGGCCGACATCGACCTACTAAAGCAGGTGCCAGAGGTGGGCCGGCTTGTCCCTGACCCTCGCGACCCAGGAACGCTGACCGCCATGCCAGCCCAGCCGATAACACCGTCAGACGCCATTCGATCGGACTTCGGCACGCAAGCCATCAACTGCTGGAACCAGTGGAGCTATGTAGAACAGAATGATATCTTCGGTAGCCGTATCTACCGGTTCAATATCGAGACGGACTGGTGCTATGATACGGTCAGCTACAACCTTGTGCGCGTAGACCGCGCAGTTGGCTATATCAGCCACGTAGCCTGGGGAATCTACCACCGAGGTTGGCAGGTAGACAGCTTCGGCGTTCGCAGTAACCCCAAGAGCGGCTGGCACGATAAGAGGGCCAACATCGAGTATTGTGTGGGCGGAAACGTCGGGTGCTACACGGCGACCTACCCATACATCAACATCGAGCTTGGATCTACGGCTGGGTCATACCCGTGGAGTTGGAAGGTGGAAGCCTCTTCGCCAAGGTAGTCCTAGTAAATTCCCTGTCCATGTTCAAGGGAGAGAGCATGAACCAAAGTATCCGCTTTGTACTGTTAACAACTCTCCAGATCGCTGCCGTGGTTATTCTGTTTGCCTTTATCATGACGGCGCTATTCGATCCGGGCGGATGGTCGAAGATTGACTGGTTTACCAACCTTCTCCCCCTGCTAATAACGATCATGGTCATTAATGCTGCCATCCAGATTGTCAGGCTGAGCAGGCAGGCAATGCGCAGGGGTCGGGATAGGTCAAAGTAGCTTGTGCTGCCCCGCTCGTCCGGTATCCGCATCAATGGCTGCCGGGCGAGCGTCCATGTACTCTCTATGGAATCTGGGGCAGAGATCAAATCCTATCACTCATTGGTGATTTCGGCTTCATGTCGCGTTTTCTGATGCGATTATGATTGCCGTGACCTCTGTTGCAGCGGTTGAATGGCTGGGGTCTGATCCGATCGATCGCCTATGATCAACCACTCTGGACTCTTGGTCGGTGTCGATCTATACCTGGGGTGTGAGGTACGCCGATAGTGGTGGCCTGTCCGCTGCCGGGCGGGTCAAGCGGGAGCAGGTACGGATGCAGGCCGCGCGGATGTTCGCCGTCGATGTGCCGGCGACGCGGGTCGCGGCCCGGTTGCGGGTGTCGACGAAGTCGGTCTACCAGTGGCGGCGCCGCTGGCGGGCGGGTGGGATGACCGCCCTGGCCTCGACCGGGCCGGGTGGAAACCTCTCCCGGCTCTCGCCGGATCAGCTCTTGCGGCTACGCGCCGAGTTGGATCTCGGCCCGGCCGCGCACGGCTGGACCGAGGACCAGCGGTGGACCCTCGCCCGGGTCGCCACCCTGATCGGCCGGCTGTTCCACGTCTCCTACACCCTGCGCGGCGTGTCCTATCTGCTGCACCGCATGGGCTACACCCCGCAGGTGCCGAGGCATCGGGCCGTGCAGCGCGATGAGAACAAGATCGCCGACTGGCGGGCCACCACCTGGGCCAAGGTACGAGGCTAGCGGCGGCGACCGGAGCGTGGATCGTCTTCGAGGACGAGGCCGGACAGACGCTGCGCCCACCCCGTGCCCGGACCTGGGCCCGCAGGGGCCACACTCCCGTCGTGCGGGTATCGGGCAAGGGCTCGGGCCGGGTCTCGATCGCCGGACTGATCGCCTACAAACCTGGCGAACGCGGCCACGTCTTCTACCGCCTGCGCGTCCACCGCAACCGTGCCGGTGAGCGCCGCAGCCTGTCCGAGGACGACTACGCCACCCTGATCACCGCCGCGCACCACCGGCTCCACGCCCCGATCATCCTGATCTGGGACGGAGTCAACACCCACACCAGCCACGCGATGCGCCAGCTCATCGCCGCCCTCCACCGGTGGCTGACCGTGGTCCAACTACCCGCGTACGCACCCGACCTCAACCCCGTCGAGGGCCTGTGGTCAACGATGAAGTCCAGCCTCGGCAACCTCGCCGTCGACGGCGTGGACCACCTCGCCGCGATCATCCGCAACCGACTCAAACGCATCCAGTACCGACCCGACCTGATCCCCGGCTTCCTCGCCCAGACCGGACTCAGCCTGCTACCGGAACCACCGTGACCGAAACAGACCCCAGACTTTCAACCGCTGGCATGGGGCAATAGTCAGAATCAGCAGCGCATAGATCGGACATTCGGTTGACACAGATCTGACCTTGACAGCGCCCGCGACATCTCGGCCAGATCCGGCGGCACGTCTGGGATCGCGAGCGCAGTCAGCCTAGGATCGACGGGCTGAGCGGTCACAGGTTCACACGTGCCGAGCCAGATGGAGGGGATCGGGGATGACACTGCTGCGGGATCTGATCAACATCCCGACCTCGGTGGGCGACTCCGACTTCGTCGTACGTGCCGCCGCCGGTGCCGATCTGGCCAACTACGTCGTCACCGACCAGCTCCGGGACAGCTTCGCCAAAGCACTCGCCAAGGTCGAGCACGCCGTCACCACCGGCCGGTCCCAGGCGAGCTTCCTGCACGGCTCCTTCGGCTCCGGCAAGTCGCACTTCATGGCCGTACTGCGGGAAATCCTGCACGGCAACCCCGAAGCCCGCGCCCTGCGCAACCTCGGCGAGCAGGTGATCGCCGCCGACACGTGGCTCACCGGGCGGCGGCTGCTCACCCTCACCTTCCACATGCTCGACGCCCGCTCGGTCGAGCAGGCCGTGCTGGAGGGCTACCTCAACCAGATCACCGCCCTGCACCCCGACGCGCCGGCGCCCGCCGTACACCGGTCCGACGCGCTGTTGACCGACGCGGCCCGGCTGCGCGCCCGGATGGGTGACGAGGCGTTCTTCGCCGCGCTCGGTGACGCCGACCCCGGCGTTGCCGCCGGCAGCGCCGCCGGGTCCGACTCCGCAGCCGGCTCGGACGGCGAAACCCCCGGCTTGGCCGTGTTGCACAGCCAGCGGCAGGGCTGGACCGCCGACCGGTACGCCGCAGCCGCCGCCGAGCCGCCCGGCACCGCCGAACGCGACCGGCTCGTCACCGCCCTGACCACCGCGTTTTTCACCAACGCGGTACGCAGCGGCGAATACCTCGACCTGGACACCGGCCTCGCCGTCATCACCCGGCACGCCAGCAACCTCGGCTACCACGGGATCGTCCTCTTCCTCGACGAGATGATCCTGTGGCTGTCCACAAAGCTGAGCGACCACGTCTTCGTCAACACCGAAGGTGCCAAGCTGAACAAGCTCGTCGAGTCGGCCGACGCCGACCGGCCGATCCCGCTGATCTCGTTCGTCGCCCGGCAACGCAATCTGGAGGATTTCCTCGGCCCGCAGGTCGGCGGCACCGAACGCGAAGCCCTCGCGCTTGTCCTGCGTAGCGTCCAGGGCCGGCTCGGGGAGATCCCGCTCGCCGACACCAACCTGCCGGAGATCACCGAGAAGCGGCTGCTCAAACCGCGCAGCGACGAGGCGAAGGCGGAGATCGACCGGGCGTTCGCCGTGGTCCGCGGTGACCGGCAGGTCTGGGACATCCTGCTGCTCGGCGCCCAGTACGGCGACGCCGGGATCGGCTCCGACGCCACCGCCTTCCGCAAGCTCTACCCGTTTTCGCCGGCCCTGGTTGCCACCCTCGTCGCCCTCTCCCAAGCCTTGCAGCGGGAACGGACCGCGATCAAGGTGATGACCGAGCTGCTCGTCGAACGCCGCGACACCCTGCGGATCAACGACCTGATCGGGGTGGCCGCGCTGTTCGAGCCGCTGGTGCTGCGCGGCGAACTGCCTGACCGGATCGAACTCAAGCAGCGCTTCCAGGCCGCCCGCGAGCTGTACGGCAAGAAGCTGCGCCCGCTGCTGCTGCGGCTCAACGGCATCACCGAAGCCGACGCCGCCGCAAACACCCAGTTCGAACTCGACGACAAGCTGATCAAGACGGTGCTGCTCGGGGCGTTGGTGCCCGAGGTGCCCGCCCTGCACAACCTGACCGCCGGCAAACTGCACGCGCTCAACTTCGGCACCATCACCTCGCCGATTCCCGGCTACGAGCACCAGATCGTGCTCAACCGGCTCAACAAGGTCGCCAACGAAGCCGGCGAGCTGCACCTCACCGACGGGGCCGACCCGGTCGTCACCATCGAGCTGCACACCGTCGACTACGACAAGCTGCTCGACCTGGTCCGGCCCGAGGAGGCGACCACCGGCGGCGCGTTGCAGCAGCTGCTGCGCGAGCTGGTCAGCACCGAGATCGGGCTGACCGGCGCCACCGGGCAACTCGGCGAGCTGCAACACCTCCGGGAATGGCGCGGCCGGCGACACACCGTCCAGGTCAAGTTCGGCAACGTACGCGACGCCGACAGTATGCCCGTCGCCGCGCTGCTGCCCACCGGCGACGCCTGGCGGATCGTCATCGACTACCCGTTCGACCCGCAGGGCCGCCCGCGCAGCGACGACCGGGCCCGGATCGAGGCCCTGCCGCGCGATTACCGCAGTGTCTTCTGGCTGCCGCTCTACCTCAGCGACCAGATGACGGGCCACCTTGCCCAACTGTCCAAAATCAACTATCTGCTGGGTGGCACCGGTGAGCGGTACAACGACGCCGTCCGGGACTGGCCGGTGAGCGAACGCCAGCAGGGCCGCGTCTACCTCCAGCAGCGGCAGACCCAGCTGCGCGGCACCGTCGTCAACGCCCTCAAACAGGCGTACGGCGTCGCCACCGCGCAGCCCGGCGACGTCGTCGAGGACAGCGTCGGAGTGCTGCACACCCTCGACGATGCCGTCGACGGCGAACTCGGCGACCCGCGCGGCGGCACCCTGGCCCAGGCGTTCCACAATCTCACCGGCCAACTGCTGGCCCTGACCTACCCGGGCCGGCCGGCGCTGCCCGAGGACGAGAAACCGCCGACCAGCGCCGAGCTGGCCAAGGTCCTCCAATACGCCCGGCAGGCCGTCGCCGACCCCGCCCGAGGCGTCACCGTCCCGACCACCGACCAGCGGACCCTGCGGCGGATCTGCAACAACCTGCAACTCGGCGAGCTGGCCGACCACCGCTACGTGCTCACCACCAGCACCAGCTACTGGACCCGGCACCTGCTGCAGAAGGCCGCCGCCGACGGCCACCGGGACAGCTTCCCGGTGCACCGACTGCGCGGCTACCTCGACCAGCCGGAGCCCCGAGGCTTCGACCGCAGCCTGCAGAACCTGATCCTGTGCGTCTTCGCCCTCGACCACCAGCTCGCCTGGTACCTCAACGAAGGCCAGGTCACCGTTGACCGGGTCGACGCCGTCACCGACGCCCACGAGCTGAAGTCCCCGCCGATGCCGAGCGACACCGACTGGCGCCGGGCGATCGAACGCGCCCAGCACCTGTTCGGTCAGGTGCTGCCGGCCTGGCTCATCCCGGGGAACCTCGCCAAGGCGGCGATCCAGGTCCGGAAAGCCGCCACCGAACGCGGACCGGCCGTCAGCGACCTGCTCGACCAGCTCACCGCGCACGCCGGCACCCTCGGCCTCGACCCCGCCGGCGACACCGGCCGGATCGGCGTCACCCGCCGCCTCGCCCGACTGCTCACCGACCTGCGCCACGAACGCGACGACGTCGTCCTGATCGCCCAACTCGCCGGCGCCGACTTCGGCGACATCGACGACGCGACCGTAGGTACGGCGATCGCCAGCGCGCCGACGCTGATCCGCGTCCTGCGGGACACTCAGTGGGCGGTGCTGACCGCCATCGCGTCGATGGCCGACGACGACCAGCGGGCCCGCGCCCTGGTCGACCGGCTGCACACCGCCGCCGGCCACCACCAGCACGCCCTCGACCTGGTCAGCGAGCTGCACGCCGTGTTCGGCGCGGCAGCCGCACTGCTCGCCGAACGCCGCCCCATCCCGACACCGCCGACACCGGACCCGGCTCCGAACCCGAATCCGATGCCGAACCCGCAGCTGCCCGGCGGGGGCGCCACGGTCGCCGTCGCCGATCCCTCCGATGTGGCCGGCGTGGGCCTCGACCACACCGGCGGCCTGAACCCGCTGCCTGGCCCAGGCCTGGTCCCCGGAGCCAAGGTGCCGCACCAGCGGACCATCGTCGACGAGGCCGGCCTCAAGGAACTCACCGACGAGATCGGCGGCGAGCTCGCCCAGGGCAGACGGGTCCGGATCACCTGGGAGACCGAGTGACCGCAGCACCTACTCAGCCGACCAGGACCCTACCGGGCCAGCCGGACGTCGTACGGCCCGACGCCGTACGCCGCAAAGTCGACGCCTGGCTGAAGGAGGGCGACGGCGCCGACGCCATCGCGCTGCGCGCCGCACCGGTCTGGGACAGCGACCCGGTGATCGTCGTCGGCGGCGTCCGGCTACGGGTCGTCGCCTGCCCGACGCCGCTCGCCGCCCGCGCCGCCCTGCACGACCGGGCCGACGACGAAAAGCTGGTGCTGCTCACCGACCTGCCCGACGCCGTCCTCGGTGACGGGCTGCTCGCCCACCTCAGCCGCCAGTCCGTCCGCAGCGTCAACGCATGGGAACTCGTCCGGCAGATGTTCGGCGGCGTGCGACTCGACCCGAGTCTGCCGACCGACCGCCGCTGGCTGCCCGCCGCGCTGGCCGACCACGCCCCCGTCGACGGCTGGCCGACTCCGCCCGGCACGATCCTCACCCGCGACCATGCGCTGCGCTGCCTCACCGCCGAGCTGCTCGGCATCGACCGCGACCAGCTCGACGCCTCCGGGCTGCTGCAGTGGACCACCGACGCGCCGGCCCAGCAGCGGTTCACCGACACGGTCGCCGCCGACGTCGCCGACGGGATCACGTCCTATCTCCGCGACGTCGCCGGGCCGATCGCCGAGCCGGTGATGGCGGCGGTCCGCGCCGGCCACGGCGTCGACGTCATCCCCATCGGACTGCTCGCCGAGATGCTCTGGCCCACGCCCGCCAGCGGCACAGCCGGCAGGCCAGTTGGCGCAGCGGCCAGCGGACCGGGCGGCGTCGAGGTCGCCGTCGCCCGGACCCGGCTCGAACCCCGCTTCGGCGCCCTGCGGATGACCCCGGTGCAGGCAGCCGCACTGCATGACGCCGCCGACGCCTGGGTGGCCCGCGCCCTCGACTCCGACGACGAGCTGGCCCGCCAGCAAGGGCTGCGGCTGGTCCGGCGGGCCGAGGCCATCGCCGCCGACATCGAGCTGACCAGCCAGCTGGCGGCGTCCAGCCTGCTGCCCGCCGGCGTCACCTGGCGGCTGCGTGCCTTCGCCGCCGCCGTCCGCGCCGCCCTGCCGCCGCCCGGCGCACCCGCCGCCGGCACGGTCACCACCGCCGGGCTCAGCCGCGCCGAAGCCGCGTTCAAACGGCTCAGCGAACACCGGGCCGCCGACCGGGGACGGCGGACCACCGCCCACATGGCCCTGCGCCTGCTGCGCTGGCTCAGCCGACCGGCCGGCCAGCCACCCCGGACCCTGTACGCCGCCCTGCAACGGCAGGTCACTGTCGACGGATGGGTGGACCGGGCCCGGCTCGACGTCTTCGCCGGCGACGTCGACCCCGAGGTTGCCGAGGCGTACCAGGCGCTGCACCGGGCCGTCGACGTCCGCCGCGCCCGCCACGACGAGCAGTTCGCCGTCCTGCTCACCGAAGCCACCCGCGCCGACGCCGAACCCGGCCGGATGCTGCGCGTCGAAGACGTCCTGGACCGGGTCGTCGCCCCGATCCTCGACGCCGGACGCCAGGCGCTGCTGCTGGTCATGGACGGCATGGGTGTCGCCGCCGCCACCGAACTCGCCGAGTCGCTCAGCCGCGACGGCAGCTGGATCGAGCTGACCCAGGCCGGCGGCCCCCGGGCCGGTGTCCTCGCCGCGCTGCCCACGGTGACCGAGGCCAGCCGGTGCAGCCTGCTCAGCGGCCGACTCGCCGTTGGCGGCCGGCAGACCGAGCAGACCGCGTTCGAACGGCGGTTCACCGGTGGTCGGCTGCTGCACAAGAGGTCCCTGCGGGCAGGGGCGGGTGCCGCCATCGACCCCGAGGTCCGGGCCGCGATCGACGACCCGTCGGTGCCGGTGCTGTCCGCCGTCGTCAACACCATCGACGACTCCCTCGGCTACGGCGAGCCCGGCAGCACCGTCTGGGGCCAGGACACCGTCCCGGCCGTACGGGACCTGCTCGCCGTCGCCCGGCACCGGGTGGCGGTGATCGTCTCCGACCACGGGCACGTCGTCGACCGTGGCCCCGAGGCGGTCACCCTCCCCGGCGGCGACGGTCAGCACAACCGGTGGCGACCGGCCGCCACCGACAACGCCAGCGACCGGCTCGGTGACAGGCTGGGTGGCGGCGAGATCGTGGTCAGCGGGCGGCGGGTGTTGCTCGGCGGCGGCACCGTCGTGCTGCCCTGGCGGGAGGAGCTGCGCTACGGCCCCCGCAAGGCCGGCTACCACGGCGGCGCCGCCCCGGCCGAAGTCGTCATCCCGCTGCTGATGTTCACCGCAGGCAACGAGGAGTCGGTGCCCGGCTGGCAACCCGCCCCGGTCGCCAGCCCCGACTGGTGGCGGGAGCCGGTGTCGTCGACAGGGCAGCCCGGCACCGGTGGCGGCGGCCGGTCCGGTAACGGCGGCCGGCGGGCATCGGCCAAGGGCGGACAGTCGGCGAAACCGGTCCAGGTGGAGCAGTTGTTCGACGTACCCGCCGATCCGCAGCAGCCGACGACGGCCGCGCCGGTGGCAGCCACGCCGGCCGACGCGGACCGGGCGCTGATCGACCGGCTGCTCGCCAGCGAGCGGTACGCCCAGCGCCGCAACCCGCGTACCCCGCTCGACGACGACCGGGTCGCCGCCCTGCTCCGGGTGCTGCTGGCCGGCAACGGCCGGGCCGGGCTGGAGACCCTCGCCGCGCAGGCCGGGGTGCCCGCCCACCGGATCCAGGGCACGGTGACCGCGTTGCGTCGGCTGCTGCAGGTCGAGGGCTACCCGGTGCTGACCATCGACGCCGACGGGCAGACCGTCGTGCTCGACAGGTCGCTGTTGGTCGAGCAGTTCGACCTCAGCGAGTCGTCGTGACCGTGCCGACCCCGCCGGGCAACCCACCGGAGATCTCGCCCCGTCGCCGCCGCGACATCATCGACGCGCTGCGGCGCGGTGCGGTGCCCGCCAACGGCCTCGACGCACTCGCGGTCGGACTGGACCGGTTCGCCGCCGCCATCGACGACGACCTCGACCGGGTCGCTGGCGGCGGCAGCGTCTTCAAAGCCGTCCGTGGCGAGTACGGCGCCGGCAAGACGTTCTTCGCCCGCTGGCTGGCCGAACGGGCCAAACAGCGCGGTTTCGCCGCCGCCGAGGTGCAGATCTCCGAGCTGGAAACCCCGCTGCACCGGATGGAGACCGTCTACCGACGGCTCGTCGAGCACCTCAACACCGAACAGTTCGCCGCCAGCGCCCTACGCCCCGTCCTCGACGGCTGGATCTTCGCGCTGGAGGAGGACGTACTTGCCTCCGGCACTGTCAGTGAATCGGACCGCGACGGGCTCGACCGGGCCGTCAGCGACCTGCTGGAACGCCGCCTCGCTGAAATCTCCCGCAGCACCCCCGGGTTCGCCGCCGCGCTGCGCGGCTACCGCACCGCCACCGCCGTCGGCGACCAGCTCACCGCCGATGGGCTCGCCGCCTGGCTCGCCGGGCAGCCGCACGTCGCCGCCGCCGCGCGCCGGGCCGCCGGAGTCAAAGGCGACCTGGACCACTTCGCCGCGCTCAGCTTCCTGCGTGGCCTGCTCACCGTGCTGCGCGACAGCGGCCATCCCGGTCTGCTGCTCGTCCTCGACGAGGTGGAAACCCTGCAACGGGTCCGCTCCGACTCCCGCGACAAGGCCCTCAACGCGCTGCGCCAACTCGTCGACGACGTCCACGCCGGACGGTTCCCCGGCCTGCTCCTGGTGATCACCGGTACGCCCGCCTTCTACGACGGCGCACAGGGGGTGCAGCGCCTCGCCCCGCTGGCCCAACGCCTCGCCACCGACTTCGGCGGCGACCCCCGCTGGGACAACCCGCGCGCGGTGCAGCTGCGGCTGCCCGGTTTCACCGTGCCGGCGCTCGTCGAGCTCGGCGTACGGGTCCGCCGGATCTACGGCAGCGACCGGTTCGCCGACCGGATCGACGACGCGTACCTGACCGAGCTGGCCGACGCGGTCACCGGCAGACTCGGCGGCACCGTCGGGGTGGCGCCCCGGATCTACCTGAAGAAGCTCGTCGCCGATGTGCTCGACCGGGCCGACCAGTTCGTCGACTGGGACCCGCGCCGGCACTACCAGCTGACGCTGCGCTCCGACGAGCTGACCCCGGTCGAACGCAACGCGGCCAGCGCCGGCGAGGTCCCGTTGGACCTGCCGTGACCGACACCGGCGAGCTGCACCCGGTCCTGACGTACCACCTGGTCAACACCCTGGGCTGGCGGGACCTGCGGCCGATGCAACGGGCTGCGGTCGGCCCGATCCTCACTGGCGAGGACGCCTTGCTGCTGGCCCCGACCGCTGGCGGCAAGACCGAAGCCGCCGTGTTTCCGTTGCTGTCGAAGATGGCCGACGCCGGCTGGCCCGGCACCTCGGTGCTCTACCTGTGCCCGTTGAGGGCGTTGCTGAACAACCTGCTGCCCCGGCTGGAACGCTACGCCGACTGGTTGGGCCGCCGGGCCGCCCTCTGGCATGGCGACGTCACCCCGGCCCGCCGCCGGGCGATCCTCGCCGGCCGTCCCGACCTGCTGCTGACCACCCCGGAGTCGCTGGAAGCGATGCTGGTCAGTGCCAACGTCGACCACCGGTCGTTCTTCGCCGGGGTGCGGGCCGTGGTCGTCGACGAGGTGCACGCCTTCGCCGACGACGACCGAGGCTGGCATCTGCTGGCCGTCCTGGAACGGCTCACCCACCTGGTCGGCCGCCCGCTGCAGCGGATCGGACTGTCGGCCACCGTCGGCAACCCGGACGACCTGCTGACCTGGCTGCAGGGCTCCGGCGCGGTCACCCGCCCCGGTCGGGTCATTGCCCCGGCCGCCGACCCGGGCGCGGGAACAGCAGCGGCAGGCCGGCCACCGCCTGGCGACGTCGAACTCGACTTCGTCGGCTCGCTCTCCAACGCCGCCACTGTGATCGCCGCGCTGCACGCGGGCGAGAAACGGTTGGTCTTCTGCGAGTCCCGGCAGACCGTCGAAGAACTCGGCCAACTGCTGCGTCAACGCGACATCACCACATTCCTGTCGCACGCCTCGCTCTCCGCCGACGAACGACGCCGCTCCGAACAGGCGTTCGCCGAGGCCCGGGACTGCGTCATCGTCTCCACCAGCACCCTTGAGCTGGGAATCGACGTCGGTGACCTCGACCGGGTGATCCAGATCGACGCCCCGGCGACCGTCGCGTCCTTCCTGCAACGGCTCGGCCGGACCGGACGTCGACCCGGTGCCACCCGCAACTGCCTGTTCCTCGCCCGCGACGGCGACGCGCTGGTCGAAGCGGCGGCGCTGCTGACGCTCTGGGGCCGTGGCTGGGTGGAGCCGGTCATCCCGCCGCCCGAGCCCCGGCACATTGTCGCTCAGCAGATCCTCGCCCTGAGCCTGCAGCATGGGCAGATCGGCGACCAGGAGTGCATCGCCTGGTGGAACGGGCTGGCACCGTTCGACGAAAGCGCCCGGCCGATCCTGCGGCACCTGGTGGACAGCGGGTACCTCGACACCGACAGCGGCATGCTGTTCATCGGCCCCGAAGCCGAGAAACGGTTCGGGCACCGGCACTTCATGTCGATGACCGCGGTCTTCACCGGGCCACCCGAGTTCACCGTCCTGCACGGACGATCCGAACTCGGCCGGATCGACCCGAGCCTGCTCACCGAGGAGGTCCGGGGCGACCGGCGGCTGCTGCTCACCGGGCAGAGCTGGCGGGTCACGTACATCGACTGGCGGCGACGGCGCTGCTTCGTCGAACCGGCCGACGGCGGCGGGAAGGCCCGTTGGACGGCTGGTGGCCTCGCCGGGCTGGGCTACGAACTGACCCGGGCCATGCGTGATGTCCTGCTCGGCACCGATCCACCGGTACGGCTCACCGGCCGCGCGGTCGACCGGCTGCACCGCGTACGCGACGAGCGCTCCTCGCTGGTGCACCCCGGTGGCAACGTCGTCCTGCGTGACCGCTCCAGCGACCTGCGCTGGTGGACCTGGGCCGGATACCGGGCCAACGCCACCCTCGCCGCGACCCTCAGCGAGGTGGTCGACCCGGTGCAGCGCTTCGACGACTGCCAGATCCGGCTGCGCGCCGACCTGACCCCCGTCGACTGGCGTTTCCTCACCGCCGACGCCACTGACCGGATCTGCCTGCCCGAGGTCGACGAGAAGGCCCTGGCCGGGCTCAAGTTCAGCGCTGCCCTGCCGGCCCGGCTCGCGATGGCGACCCTCGCCACCCGGCTGGCCGACCGGTCGGCCGCTCTGGCTGTCCTCCGCCAAGGGGCCCGATTCATATTGGTTTAGGATGCCCGGGTGACCGATCAGGACCTTCTCGCCCGTGTTCGGGAGCTGCGGGAGCGGGGCAGCTCACCCAAGCAGATCGCCAAGGCCCTCGGGATGGCGCCGTCGGCCGTCGCGCCGCTGGTCCGCCAGATCGCGGCAGCCCAGCAGGCGCAGGCCGACCCGGCGGACCGGGCGCTGCTCGGCTGCTGGGTCAACCCCGGCTGGAGCGTCGGCCTCGGCCTGGCCGAAGCGCCCGACGAGTGGGCGGCCGCCGACCCGCAGGCCGGTGTCGAAGTCGGCCCCAGCGGCCTGGTGCACGTGCTCGTCGCCCGCCAGGAGCGGGCCAGCCGGGCCACCGTCTGCGGCTTTCTGATCGACGTCTACTGCCTCGGAGTCAAGAACGCCATCGGCCCGCTGCCGATGAGTGTCAGCACCATCGACGACTTCCGCCGCGAGTTCTTCAGCACGCTGGACGTGTCGCCGCTGGTCGCGCCGCTGGAGCTGGCCCAGCACCTGGTGCACGGGGCGGTCGCGTACGCCCGGGGTCTGGGTTTCGAACCGCACCCGGACTTCGGCCCGACGGCCCCCTACCTCGGCGCACCGGCCACCCCCACCCCGATCCAGTTCGGCCGCGACGGCAAGCCGCTCTACATCTCCGGCCCGTACGACGACCCGCGCGCGATCATGCGGACCCTGGAGTCGACGGCGGGTGCCGGCAACTTCGACGTCGTCACCCACGTGTGACGCTGCCGAAAGGCGACAGCGAGCCCGATTCGATACGTCTTCACAATTAGTTTTGACTGCATCACCCTGGGTTTGTGGGTGGATCGGGTTTGCTCGTTACCCTCGACGGGCAGAGCGGAGTCGGCAAGACCACGGCCGCGCGGTTGCTCCACGAACAGTTGCGCGCTCAGGGCAGGCGGGTGCTGCTTACCCGCACCCCGTCCGACTCGGAGGTCGGCTCCCTCGCCCGCGCCGGCACCTTCACCTACCGCGCATGGGAACTCGCGCTGCTGGTCGCGGCCGACCGATACCACCACGAGCGTTGCGTGCTGCGGCCAGCGGTCGCCGACGGTGCGATTGTGATCTGCGACCGCTATCTCGCGTCATCGCTCGTGCTGGATCCGCTCGACGGCGTCGCGTCCGATGTGGTCTGGGCGATCTACCGCCACCTGCCGGTTTCCGACATCGCAATCATCCTGATTGGAGACCCAGAGGTCTGCGCCCGTCGGGCAGCGACCCGTGGGCACTACAGCCGCTTCCACACCCCCGGCCCGGCGACCAACCAGCGCGAACGGGCCGGCTTCGTCGCCGCTGCGGAGGCGCTGCGCCGGGCCGGGCATCCTGTCCTGACCTACGACATCGGCACCGACACCGCAGCCGCGGTGGCCCGGCAACTCGGTTCGTACCGCTGCCCGGCACTCGAATCTACGAACAGGCGGCGACCAACGGCCTGCGGGGCACCCACCTGCAAGCGGACTGGGACGGCGACTGGGCGAAGTTTCACATTCATCACAACGACCGGCACTGGTGGGGGACCGCGCAGCAGTGGGCACAGACGCAGCAGTCGTATGACCTGCTGAGAAACTTCGTGGAAGAGAACTGGGGCCGGCAAGGCTGATCCCGGGACGCACACCATCGTGCTAGCGTCCCCGCGTGCCTGCGGCCGAACCGGACATCGCCGCCCGCCACTGCCTCACCGAGGCGGAGGCCGACCGGCTCTGGCGATGGTTGCTGGACCGACAGGGGCTCGGCGCGAGTCGACGGTACACAGACGTCCCGCAGATCGCCGAAGCCGCGCTCGGGCTGCACGCCGCCCGGCTGCCGTCACCGTACGCCACCGTGCTGGCCCGCGCGCACAGCCCGGACGTCGCGATGCGGCTCTGGCACCCGCACACCCACCGGGCCGTCACCACCATCCGCTGCATGCGCAAGACCCTGCACACCCTGCCGCTCGACCTTGCTGCCGCAGCCCACGCCGCCACGCTGCACTACCGGGAACGTGACGCCCTGCGCCAGGTGATCAACGCCGGGCTGACCGACCGGATGATCCGCCGGACCACCACCGCGATCGAGGCGCTGCTCAGCGAGGCAGGGCACCTTCCGCACCGGACGATCGAGGAACGTCTCTGCGGTGGGGGCACCCCGGTTGTCGCCGTCCGCCTTGCGTTGAAGCTGGCCTGGGAGCGTGGGCTGGTCACGTACCGCAACCGGAGTGCCGGCTGGAACCGCGAACAGCGCACCTTCGCGCTCACCTCCACCGCCCACCCCGACCTCGACCTGAGCCTCGACCGGCCGACCGGCACCGCGCGCCTCGTCGAGGCATACCTGGACCGGTACGGGCCGGCGTCGCTGCGCGACGTCGCCTGGTGGGCCGGGTTCTCCCGCAGCGCGATTCTGGCAGCGCTGGACAGTGGTAACAGGCCGCTCGTCGCTTTGCACGCGCCGTGGACCACCGCGACCCTGTACATCTACCGTGACCGTTTCGAGCAATTCAGTCGCGACGGGCACGAGGAACCGTCGGACGAGGCGCATTTTCTGGCTCACGAGGACGTCGCCTTGAAAGCGTATGCCGAAACCCGGTCACGCTATCTCGGCAATGTGGCCGAACGGGCAGCGTTCAACCAGATCGGCGAAGCGCTGCCGACGATCGTCGTCGCGGGCAAGGTCGTCGGCATCTGGCGATGGAATCAACCAGAGCGTGCAGTGTCCTGCATCGTGTTCCGCGGCCGGGTCACCTCGGCAATCCGGGCCGGGATTCGACGGACGGCCCGACGCGTGACCGCCGGCCTGCGGATGGGTTACGACGGCAGCGCACCGGTGACCGGCACCATGTCCTCCATTCGGCGTCTACCAGGGCCGGTAGCGTCCTCGGCGCCCCGACACCTGAACGAGGTTCGCTGATGCTCCCGCTGCCCAGTGCCGCAACGCTGCAGGACCTGCAACGGTACGTCTCCGAGATGGAGAAGGACCGAGGATTCGCCGACCGCAGCGCCGTCGACCAGTGTCTGCTGTTGGGGGAGGAGGTCGGAGAGCTGTTCAAGGCGGTGCGCAAACAGGAACGGCTCTCGATCGAAGCCACTTCGATCGTCGGCACCGTCGATGAAGAACTCGCCGATATCCTGATTTTCGTCTGCGCGGTCGCCAACCGGTACGGCATCGACCTCGACGACGCGCTACGCCGCAAGGAGGCCCACAACGAGCAGCGCGTCTGGGCGTGATGGTGACGGTCAGGTCGCGTTCGGCGAGCGCGTCCGGTAGCCGTGCTGGGCCGGCGCGCTGGCGCTCCTACAGTGCGATGCCGTCGTGGAAACGCACCGCGCCGGAGGCTGCCCTGCGGTGGCGTACCGGCGGGCCAGGGCGGCGAAGGCGGCGGCCAGCTCCGGAGGGCCGACGACCTCGATGTCGGTGTCGAACATGCCGACGGTGCTCGCCAGACCCACCCACGACCAGGAGCCCAGGGTCAGCCACCGGACCCATCTGATGCGCCGCACCGTCCATCTGCTCACCGCCGCCGACGCGGTGGCCTGGCGTCCCCGCCACGACGCCATGCTGCGGCAACGGGCCCTCGCCGGCTACCGCCGCGAGCTCGCCGGGGTCGACCTCGACGCGCTCGCGGCGGCCGGTCGGGCGGTGCCGGCCGACGGCGAACCCCGGACGATGACCGGCCTGGCCCGCGCCCTGCCCGACCCGTGGCGGCAGCTGGAGCCGAGAGCTCTGGGGGAGGTGCTGGTCGCGGCACTGATCCCGATGGTGCAGCTGCCGCCGCGCGGCCTGTGGCGTACCGCCGGTGGGGCACGCTACCGGCCGCTGGCGCGGTGGGTCGGCCAGCAGCCGAACCCGCTGACCGAGGCAGCCGGCACGGACCCGGTCGGCCAGACGCAGGTACGGCGTTACCTGGCGGCGGACGGGCCAGCCGCCAGCGCCGACCTGCGCGCCTGGTGCGGACTGGCCGGGCTGCCGGCCGCCGTGGCGGCGGTCCGCGACGAACTGGTCGTCTTCCGCGACCAGCGCGGTCGACAACTGCTCGACCTGCCGGACGCGCCGCGACCCGACCCGGACACTCCCGCCCCGGTGCGGTTCCTGCCGGCGTTCGACAACGCGGTCCTGGGCTACGACGACCGCAGCCGGATCATCGACGACGCCGACCGCGGCCTCTCCCGCGCCGAGCGCGCCGCCGTGGCCGAGGAAGGGGAGAGCGTGGCGGCGTTCCTCTCCGACGGCGACAGCCACCGGGTGCGCCTCACCAGCGGCTGAGGCGGGCCGGCCCGGCTCAGGTTTCGCCGTTGCTGATCCGGGCACACCCGCCGTGACGCGGGAGGGGGGTGGTGACGATGGCACGACGGGACCGCGACGCCGAACGCGACGCTGACCGCGACGCCGAGTGGGCCGGCGACGAGGGGCAGGCGTTCGTCGACGACCTGGAGCAGCGGTCGGCGTACCGCCAGGAGATTCTGGACGACGTCGTCGCGCCGCCGACCGACCCGGTCCGCGAGGTCAAGGAGCGCGACCTCGACGACCCGGCCGACGTGCCGATTCCGGCCGAGGTGCTGCGCGACGGCGGCCCGACCCGCTCCGGCGGCGGGCTGACCACCACCGGTGGCACCGCCGGCCCGGCCAGCACCCGCCGTGCCACCGGCCCTGGCCGGGGCAAGGACCCCGGCCGTGGGAAGAAGGGTCGGGGCAAGGTGGCGCCGACGACGACCGGGGACGCCACCAGCGGCGGCATGGGTACGCCGGCCGGCGGCACGACCAGCGACGCCACCACCCGCGAGGCGTAGCCGCCGCCACCCGCGAGCAACCGCCCTGCGGGGTGCGGCCGCTCGGGGCAGGATGGGAAGGGTGACCGACGAGGGCATCAGCGACGGTGGGATCAGCGAGGACGGCGTCCGGGACGAGGGCTACCGGATCGAACGCGACACGATGGGCAAGGTACGCGTGCCCGCCGACGCGCTGTGGCGGGCGCAGACCCAGCGCGCGGTGCACAACTTCCCGGTCTCCGGCCGTAGGATCGAAGCCGCCCAGATCCGCGCCCTCGCCCAGATCAAAGGGGCCGCCGCGCAGGTCAACGCCGACCTCGGGGTGATCCCGGCCGGCATCGCCGAGGCGATCGCCACCGCGGCCGCGCACGTCGCCTCCGGCGGCTACGACGACCAGTTCCCGGTGGACGTGTTCCAGACCGGCTCGGGCACCTCGTCGAACATGAACACCAACGAGGTGCTGGCCACCCTCGCCGCCCGCGAGCTGGACCGGCCGGTGCACCCCAACGACCACGTCAACGCCTCGCAGTCGAGCAACGACGTCTTCCCGACCTCCATCCACCTGGCCGCCTCGCACCAGGTGGTGCACGAGCTGATCCCGGCCCTCGACGAGCTGGCCACCGCGCTGGAGGGCAAGGCCGACGAGTTCGCCACCGTCGTCAAGGCCGGGCGTACCCATCTGATGGACGCCACCCCGGTCACCCTCGGCCAGGAGTTCTCCGGCTACGCCGCGCAGGTCCGCTACGGCCAGGAGCGGCTGCGCTCGATCCTGCCCCGGCTGGCCGAGCTGCCGCTCGGCGGCACCGCCGTCGGCACCGGGGTGAACACCCCGCCCGGGTTCGCCGCCGCCGTCATCGCCAAGCTGGCCGACGCGACCGGGCTGCCGCTGACCGAGGCCCGCAACCACTTCGAGGCGCAGGGCGCCCGCGACGCCCTGGTGGAGACCTCCGGGCAGCTGCGCACCATCGCCGTCGGCCTCTACAAGATCGCCAACGACATCCGGTGGATGGGTTCCGGGCCGCGCGCCGGCCTCGGTGAGCTGCGCATCCCCGACCTGCAACCCGGGTCGTCGATCATGCCGGGCAAGGTCAACCCGGTGGTCTGCGAGTCGGTACGCCAGGTCTGCGCCCAGGTGATCGGCAACGACGCGACGATCGCGTTCGCCGGCAGCCAGGGCGACTTCGAGCTGAACGTGATGCTGCCGGTGATGGGCAGCAACCTGCTCGAAGCGGTCCGGCTGCTGGCCGCCGCCAGTCGACTGCTGGCCCAGCGCTGCGTCACCGACCTGGCCGCCGACCCGGAAACCTGCCTGGCGTACGCCGAAGGGTCGCCGTCGATCGTCACCCCGCTCAACCGCCACCTCGGCTACGACGAGGCAGCCTCCATCGCCAAGCAGGCCCTCGCCGAGAACAAGTCGATCCGTGCGGTCGTGCTCGAACGCGGGCACGTCGACGCCGGCCGGCTCACCGCCGACGAGTTGGACCGGGCACTGGACGTCCTGCGGATGACCCGACCCGGCTGAGCGGGCATACCCTGGTGAGGTGATTACCACCGTGGTGTTCGACGTCGACGAGACCCTCGTCGACCTGCGGCCCGCGGTGACCGGGGCGCTGGAGACCGTGCTCGCCGAGCTGCGCCGGCTGACCCCGCGCGCCGACGACCTCACCCTCGCCGACTTCGAGGCCGACTGGGCGGTGGCCTTCGCGGCGGATCCGGCCGCCCCGGTGACCCGGATCCGCCGCGCCGCGCTGGCCCGCTCGCTGGACCGGATCGACCTGCCCGACGAACTGGACCGTATCGCCGAGCTGTTCTTCACCCGCCGGTACGCCCTCAGCCGCCCGTTCGCCGACACCCTGCCCGCCCTGGCGCGGCTACGCCGTCGGTACGCCATCGGGCTGGCCACCAACGGCAACAGCCGGGCGGACCGTTGCGGCCTGCGCGGCCAGTTCTCCTTCGAGGTGTACGCGCACGTCGGCGGCCTGCCGAAGAAGCCGGACCGGCGGTTCTACGATGCCGTGCTCACCGCCGCCGGAGCCACCGCCGCCGACCGGGTGGTCTACGTCGGCGACTCGATCCCGCACGACGTGCTCGGCCCGCAGGCGGCCGGCCTGCGGGCGATCTGGCTGAACCGGTCCGGGGTGCCCCGCCCGCGCGAGGCGCGCCCGGACGGGGAGATCAGCTCGCTGGCCGACCTGCCCGACGCCGTCGCCGACCTGCCCTGACCGCGTCACCGGCCCCGGCACCGCGTCACCGGCCCCGGCACCGGCAGCGCCCGCGCGTCGCCGTGCCGGCCGGTCAGTCCGTCACCGTCAGGGCTGGGTCGCCAGGAGCCGGGCCACCGTGTCGGCGGCTGCCCGGACCTGGGCCCCGACCGCCGTACCGTCCAGCGGGGTCAGCGCCACCACCCCGACGCTGGCCTCCAGCCCGGCCACCCCGAGCACCGCGGCGGCGACGCCGTGCGCGCCGGGCTGCAGCTCGCCGCTGCTGGTCACCGGCTCGGCGGTGCCGTCACGGCCGGCCAGGATGGCCCGGCCGGCGGCACCCCGGTCCAGCGGATGGCGCGAACCGGCCCGGTACGCCACGTGGAACGCCGTCCAGCTCGGTTCGACCACCGCCAGGGCGACCGCCTCCGCGCCTTCGGCGATGGTCAGGTGGGCGGTGGCGCCGGCCAGCTCGGCCAGCCTCCGCAGGGCGGGCAGCGCCGCGTCGGCGAGCAGCGGCTGGGCCCGGCGGGCCAGCTGCAGCAGCCCGGCACCGAGGCGCAGCCGGCCGGCGGCGTCGCGCCGCAGCATGCCGTGTTCGCCGAGGGTGGTCGCCAGCCGGTAGACCGCGGCCCGCCCGATGCCCAGCTCGGCCGCCGCCTCGGTGACGGTCAGCCCGCCGGCGGCCTCGGCGATCAGCCGCAGCAGCCGTAGCCCCCGGTCGAGGGTCTGCGCGGTCTCCGCCGGTCGCGCCTGCACACCGACAGGGTACGGACGCGGCGGCAGGGTACGGACGCGGCGGCCCGGCCGACCGGTCGCTACCCTGGTACGGTGGCGCTCCGCTTGTACGACACCGCGACCCGGTCCGTGCGGGACTTCGTGCCCCGCCAACCCGGCGAGGTCGCGATCTACCTGTGCGGAGTCACCGTCCAGTCGGCCCCGCACATCGGGCATCTTCGCTCCGGGGTCAACTACGACGTGTTGCGCCGCTGGCTGACGCATCAGGGTCTGCGGGTCACCTTCATCCGCAACATCACCGATGTGGACGACAAGGTGCTGGACAAGGCGGCCGCCGCCGGTCAGCCGTTCTGGTCGATCGCGTACGCCAACGAGCTGGTGCTGGCCTCGGCGTACCGCACGCTCAACGTGCTGGCGCCGACGTACGAGCCGCGCGCGACCGGGCACATCCCGGACATGCACCAGCTGATCGCCCGGTTGATCGAGCGCGGCCACGCCTACCCGGCCGGTGACGGCAGCGGCGACGTCTACTTCGACGTCGCCTCGTTCGCCGACTACGGCGCGCTGTCCGGGCAGCGGCTCGACGCGATGCAGCCGGCCGAGGACTGCGTCGGGCGGGCAAAGCGCGACCCGCGCGACTTCGCCCTGTGGAAGGGTGCCAAGCCGGACGAGCCGGCCGACGCGGTCTGGCCGTCCCCGTGGGGTCCGGGCCGCCCCGGCTGGCACATCGAGTGCTCGGCGATGTGCTGGCGCTACCTCGGCCCCGAGTTCGACATCCACGGCGGCGGACTCGACCTCACCTTCCCGCACCACGAGAACGAGGTCGCCCAGTCCCAGGCGGCCGGGTTGCCGTTCGCCCGCTACTGGGTGCACCACGGCCTGCTCAACCTCGGCGCGGCCAAGATGAGCAAGTCGCTGGGCAACGTGATCGACCTGGATCACATCGTGAAGATCGGGGTACGCCCGGTCGAGTTGCGTTACTACCTGACCGCCGCCCACTACCGGTCCCGCATCGACTACTCCGACGACGCGCTGCGCGAGAGCGCCACCGCGTACCGGCGGATCGAAGGGTTCGTCCGGCGGGCGGCGGAGCGGGTCGGTGCCGGGCCGGCGACCCAGCCGTCCATCCCGGCCGCCTTCGCCGCCGCGATGGACGACGACCTGAACACCTCGGCCGCGTTCGCCGTGCTGCACGACGAGGTACGCGAGGGCAACAACCTGCTCGGCGGTGCCGACGAGGCGGCGATCCGGACCAGCCTGGGCCGGGTCCGTGCCATGGTCGGCGTGCTCGGGTTGGATCCGCTGGATCCGGCCTGGGGTGACGCCGCGCCGCGCGACGAGCTGCGTGGCGCGGTCGACGCGCTGATCGCGCTCGCCCTGGACCAGCGCGCCCAGGCCCGCGCCCGCAAGGACTGGGCCGCCGCCGACGCGGTCCGCGACCAGCTCAAGCAGGCCGGGATCACGGTCGAAGACACCCCCAACGGACCTCGATGGAGCATTGGAGAGCAGTTCTGATGCCCGGCAATTCCCAGCGACGCGGCCGGCGGGTCACCTCCAAGAAGGGGGCGACCGGCGGCTCCGGCGGCAAGAACCGGTCCGGTCTGGCCGGCAAGGGCCGCACCCTGCCGGCCGACGAGCGGCCCTGGCACAAGGCGTACTCCGGCACCGAGAAGCTGCCCGAGCGCACCGCCTGGAAGCAGGACAAGGAGCGCCGGGCGGCGGCCGCCGAAGGGCGGGCACCGAAGATCGGCGTGCCCGGCAGCAAGGACACCACCTGGGGCGGTGGCGGTCGTGGCCGTGGCGCGCCGAAGCCGTCGCGGGGTGGCAAGCCGACGCCACGGGTCGCTCCGGGGCGCAAGGCCCGACCGCCCAAGGACGCCCCGGAGCTGCTGGTCGGGCGCAACCCGGTGGTGGAGGCGCTGCGGGCGCAGGTGCCGGCGACGGCGCTCTACGTCGCGCAGGGCATCGAGGTCGACGACCGGGTCACCGAACTGGTTCGGGCCGCCGGGGACCGCGGCATCGCGATCCTGGAGATCAGCCGCGCCGAGCTGGACCGGATGACCGGCGGGGTGCTGCACCAGGGCGTCGGGCTGCAGGTGCCGGCGTACGCGTACGAACCGTTCGAGGACCTGCTGGCCGCCGCGACCGAACAGCCGTCGCCGCTGCTGGTCGGCCTGGACGGGGTGACCGATCCGCGTAACCTCGGTGCGGTGGTGCGCTCGGCGGCCGCCTTCGGCGCGCACGGCGTGTTCGTGCCCGAGCGCCGCGCCGCCGGGATGACCGCCACCGCCTGGCGTACCAGCGCCGGCGCGGCGGCCCGCGCCCCGGTCAGCCAGGTGATCAACATGACCCGGGCGGTGAAGGCCTGCCAGGCGGCCGGCTTCATCGTGGTCGGGCTGGACGCCGACGGTGAAACCGACCTGTACGACCTGGAGGCGGCGGTCGGCCCGCTGGTGGTCGTGGTCGGCTCCGAGGGTCGGGGCCTGTCCCGGTTGGTCGGCGAGACCTGTGACCTGCGGGTCCGGATCCCGATGCACTCCGACGTCGAGTCGCTCAACGCGAGCGTCGCCGCCGCGGTCACCCTCGCCGAGGTGTCCCGCCGTCGTGCCGTCGGCTGATTCCGCCGTCGTGCCGTCGGCTGACTGGCCGATCACTGTTCAGCCTGACAGCCACCCGTAACATGCGCAGGTCGGCGCGGTCGTTGGGTGGAGGAATCGGCAGATGACAGGGCAGGCGGGCTTCGCGCTCGGCGTCGACCTCGGCACCTCCAACACCGTCGCGGTGCTGCGGTGGCCGGACGGGCGGACCCGGCCGCTGCTCTTCGACGGCCAGCCGATGCTGCCCTCGGGCGTGTTTCTCGGCGACCGCCTGTACGTCGGCCGGGACGCGCAGCGGCTCGCCCAGTCCGACCCGGCCCGGTTCGAACCCAACCCGAAACGCCGCATCGACGAACCGGCCGTGCTGCTCGGCGACCGGGAGGTGCCGACCGCCGACCTGCTCGCCGCCGTGCTCGCCACGGTCGCCCGGGCTGCGGTCGAGGCCGTCGGCTTCCTGCCGCCGGCGGTGGTGACCTACCCGGCCACCTGGGGCAGCCGCCGCCGCGACACGCTGGGGCAGGCGGTGGCCCGGGCCGGTTGGCCGCCGGTGGACCATGGCGCGACATCCGGCACCCGGCTGGTGCCGGAACCGGTCGCCGCCGCCCGCTACTTCGCCGACGTGCTGCGCCGACCGGTGCCGGTCGGCCACGCCCTCGCGGTGTTCGACTTCGGCGGCGGCACTCTCGACATCGCCGTCGTCCGCAACGATGGCACCGATCCGACCGGGCGGGCCCGGTTCACCGTGATCGGCTCCGGCGGGCTTGCCGAGCTCGGCGGCCTCGACCTGGACGCGGCGTTGGTCGACCATCTCGGCACGGTCGTGGATCCGCAGGTGTGGCAGCGGTTGACCCGGCCGGCCACCGCCGCCCAGTGGCGCGACCGGCGGCGGTTCTGGGACGACGTACGCGGGGCGAAGGAGATGCTGTCCCGCTCGGCCTCGGCCCCGGTCGCCGTACCCGGCGTCGACCAGGCGGTGCATCTGACCCGCGACGAGCTGGAGCGGGTGGCGGCTCCGCTGCTGCGCCGTGGCGTGCAGGAGGCGGGGCGGGTGATCGCCGCTGGCGGGCTGCGCCCCGACCAGCTCGCCGGCCTGTTTCTGGTCGGCGGATCGTCGCGGGTGCCACTGGTGGCCCGGCTGTTGCACAGCGAGTTGGGTGTCGCGCCGACCGTACTCGAACAGCCGGAACTGCCGGTCGCGGAAGGCGCGCTGCTCGACCTGCTCGGCTCCGCCGCCCCGAGCCCGTCGGCTCCGCCGCCCGTCGCCCCGGCGCCACCACCACCGTCAGCAGCGCCACCACCACCACCGTCAGCGCCATCGTCAGCCGCGCCACCGCCGTCAGCGGCCCGCCGGTTCCGGCCGGTGCCGTGGCTGGTGGCCGGTGCGGTGCTCACACTGGTCGCGGTGGTGGCCACGACCGTGGTGTACCTGCTGCGCGGCTCGGACCAGCCGATCGAGTTCCAGGCGTTCACCCAGGTCGGCGAGGCGATCACGCTGCCCGAGGAGCTGACCGCCAGCGCGGACTTCACCCAGCTGGTCGACGGGCGGGCGTACGGCGGGTACGTGCGCGATGACGGCCGGCTCGGCGTACTGGCCATCGACCCGCAGACCGCAGACAAGGGCTGGGACGTCGCCACCACGGTCTCGGCGAACCGGTGGGCAGGGATGCGGGCCACCGGCGAGGCGGTGATCGCCTTCGGCGACGCGTACGGCAGCACTGCGCGACCGGTCGTGGTGCTCGACGCGGCCGATGGACGCGAGCTGTGGACCAAGGAGATCCGGGGCGAGGATTCGCTGCTCGTCTTCGACGACGTCCTCGTCTGGTCCGATGTGGAGGGCGGGCGGCTGGTCGGGCTCGATCTGGATGACGGCGACGAGCGCTGGACCCACGACAACCCGGCCGACGAGTACGACGACACCGACAGCGCGGTGTACGCGGTGTTCAGCCGGGCGGACCTGGCCGGTCCGGCCGGCTTCGAGGGCTATCCGAGCGCCCCGGACCGGGGCGACGACCGGCGGCTCGTGCAGCTCACCGCGACCCGGGAGGCACTCGTCTTCGACGCGGGCAGCGGCGACCTGCTGCAGCGGCGCGGCAACGTCGCCGCGCCGACCGACACCGCGATGGTCTACGACGGGCGGCTGCTCGTGGCGCCGTCGGCCAGCGGCTACCGGATCGCCGCGTACGACCTGTCGACGATGGGGGAGCCGGTCAACCTCTACACTCCGCCGGACGACCAGCGCCGGCTGCAGCTCATGGTCGCCTGTGACGGCGGGCTGGTGTGCCTGCTGGAGTCCACCGGCTTCAGCTCGGACACCAACGAACTCGTCGTGGTCGACCTGGCCGAGGGCGGCCAGCGCTGGCGGGTCGACGCCGCCGGCTTCGACGCCGTCGTACCGCTGGGCGAGCACTTCCTGCTGCAGCAGACGTCGGGCGGCTACCTGTCGGTGCTGGTGGATTCCGCCGGCGAGGAGGTGTACCGCAACGCCGGGGTGGCGGTACGCATCGACCGGGGCAACATGCTGTGGTTCGCGGCCAGCCCAAGCAGCTACCCCGACGATGTCAGCGTGGCCGGCGTGCCGGCGGCGGCTCCGCAGGACAAGATCGAGCTCGGCCTGCTGCGTGGCGTCCGCGGCGGCGCCTGTTCCTGGGACCGGTCCCGGATCGTCTGCCCGATCGACGAGGGGTTCGTGGTGCACCGGTTCGCGGGTTCGTGATCCGGCCAGGACAGTTCCGGATCCGGTCAGGACGGTTCCGGCGCGAGCCGGCGCAGCACGGTGTGCAGGGCGAACAGCGTGTAGCCGAGCAGGATCGGCGTGAGCAGCGGCATGACCAGCGTGGCGAGTACGGCGGCCAGGCTCACCACCGCGGCGGCGGCGAGCATCGCCAGCGGGCGCCGTTCGGCGAGCCGCCCGACCGTCCGGGCCGCCGCCCACCAGCCGGTGCCGCCCCGGCGGCCGACCTGCACCACGACGACCCCGGCGAGCCCGGCGAGCAGCGCGACGAGCAACACCGTGCCGGCCAGCAGCACGGTGCCGCCGGGCACCACCCCGGCGGAGACGAGCAGCAGGTTGCCGCCGAGCAGGGCGGCGGTGCCGAGCGCGGCGGCGGTGGCCCCGGCACCCGGCAGCAGGCCACGGCCGAAGGCGCCGGCCAGTTCACGCAGGCCCGGCCAGTACCCGTCGACGCTCCACCGGTGGATCGCCGTGCTCGCGGTGGCGAACGCCGCACCCGCGGTCAGCACGGGAACCGAGGCGACGCTGGTGAGGATGCCGAGCAGCGCCAGGTCGGTGGCGGCCCGCAGCGTTTCCCGCCAGTCGGGGCGGGCCGCCGGTGCCGGACCGTCGATCGGCCCGGCACCGGTGTCCCGTCCCGCCATCGTGCTCACCCCTTGAGACCGCTGGTGTTGATGCCCTGCACCAGCATCTTCTGGAAGGCGAGGAAGAAAAGGAAGACCGGCAGCAGGGACAGCACGGACATGGCGAACATCGGCCCGAGCGAGGTCTGCCCGGTGGAGTCGATGAACAGCCGCAGGCCGATCGGCACCGTGTAGCTCTTCACGCTCGGCAGGTAGATCAGCTGGGTGAGAAAGTCGTTCCAGGTCCAGATGAACGAGAAGATCGCCGTGGTGACCAGTGCCGGCCGGGCCAGCGGGACGATCACGTAGCGGAACACCCCGAACGGCGAGCAGCCGTCGATCTTGGCCGCGTCGTCCAGCTCACGCGGGATGCCGCGCATGAACTGCACCATCAGGAAGACGAAGAACGCCTCGGTGGCCAGCAGTTTCGGCACGATCAACGGTAGCGGGGTGTCGATCCAGCCGAACGAGTTGAACATGATGTACTGCGGCACGATCAGTACGTGGCTGGGTAGCAGCAGTGTCCCGATCATGATGGCGAACCAGAACCTGCGGGCCCGAAAGCGCAGCCGGGCGAACGCGTACGCGGCCAGCAGGCAGGACACCGCGTTGGCGACCACGGTGGCCAGCGAGATCAGCGTGCTGTTCCAGAAGAACCGGCCGAACGAGATGCTGCTCAGGTAGTTCCAACCGTCCGGATAGTTCGCCCAGGTGGGCTCCTGCGGGATGACCGACAGGTTGCTGGCCACCTCGGTCGGCGACTTCAGCGACGAGCCGAGCACCCAGATCAGCGGGTAGAGCACCACGACCAGGACGGCGACCAGGATCACCACCCGACCGGTGTTGCGCAGGCCGGCGGCGGACCGGGCCCGGCGACGCGACGCACTCCCGCCGGCTGTCGAGATCGGAGCAGCTTCGGATGCCATCAGTCGTTGTCTCCGTCCGAGTAGTGCACCCAGAACCGGCCGGTGCTGAAGAACAGCACCGTGATCAGGCCGATCGCGATCAGGAAGATCCAGGCCAGGGCGGACGCGTAGCCCATCTGGAACTCGGTGAAGCCCTTGGTGTAGAGGTACAGCGTGTAGAGCATGGTGGAGTCCACCGGGCCGCCGGTGCCGTTGCTGATCACGAAGGCGGCGGTGAAACCCTGGAAACCGTTGATCGTTTCCAGTACCAGGTTGAAGAAGATCACCGGGGAGAGCATCGGCAGGGTCACGTTGAAGAACTGCCGGATCTTGCCGGCGCCGTCCACCGACGCCGCCTCGTACAGCTCGGTGGGCACCTGCTTGAGCCCGGCCAGGAAGATCACCATCGGGGCGCCGAACTGCCAGATGGCCAGCACCATCAGGGTCTCCAACGCCCAGTCCGGGTCGTTGACCCACGGTTGTCCGGTGATGCCGAACAGCGCGAGGAAGTCGTTGACCGCGCCGTCACCGCTGAACATCGCCCGCCAGATCAGCGCCAGCGCGACACTGCCGCCGAGCAGCGACGGCAGGTAGAACAGGCTGCGGAACAGACCGACCCCGCGCGACTCGCGGTTGAGCAGCAGCGCGACGCCGAGGGCGGCGGCCAACTTCAGCGGTACGGCGACGAACGCGAAGATCAGCGTGACCTGCACCGAGTGGCGGAACGTCTGGTCGTGGACGAACAGCTCCCAGTAGTTCTCGAAGCCCACCCACTCGACGAACTCCCAGGAGGACAGGATGTCGTAGTTGGTGAAGCTCAGGTAGAGCGAGAACAGCATGGGGAAGGCGGTGATCGCCATCAACCCCAGCAGCCACGGGGACAGGAAGACGTACCCGGCCAGCCCTTCGCCGTGCCGCCGGCTGCCGCCCTTGGCGCTGCCCCGCTGCCTGCCGGCCTGGGCAGCGGGAGTGGTCGTGGCCGTGGCCGGGACGGATTTCGTGGTCAGGGCCACGAGCTGGCTCCTCTCTTCACGGTCGTCGGTCGTGGTGCCCGCCGTCGGCGCGCCGACGGCGGGCACCACGACCTCGCAAGGTCCGCCCCGGGACTACTTGAGGGTGGCTTCGGCCTGCCGGAAGAACTCCGCGGCGGCGTCCGTCGGGCTGGCCTGGCCGTAGGTGACGCTCTCGGCGACCGTGGTCAGGGTGGAGCGCAGCGGTCCGTGGCCCTGCGGCGGCGGTACCGGCGCCGGGCCCATCTGCGGGATCAGCGCGTTCTCGAACTCGACCGTGGCGGTCATGTACGGGTCGTCGAGGGTGGCCTGGACGGTCTCCCGGTTGTCGAGGTTGGACGGCAGGCCCCGGTCGACGCCGAGGATCTGCGCCGCGTCCGGGTCGTTGGCCAGGAAGTCGATGATGTCGGCGACCACGTCGGGGTGCTCGGTGGTACGGGATCCGGCCCAGTACAGCGACGCCCGCGCCCACTGCCCCTTCGGATCCCCGGGGTAGGCCACCATGCCGAGCTCGCTCTCGGTCGACTTGCCCAGCTCGGAGAGCTGGTTGGACCACATGAACGAGGTGGCTCCCTTACCGGTCACCACCAGCTGGTCGGACACGCCGCCGCCGACCGCCTCGTGCACCACGTCGGCCGGCGGGGTGGCGCCGGCCTCCCGGGCGTCCAGCCAGAACTGGAACCACTCGGCCAGGTCGGCCTCGGTGAAGGCGAGCTGCGAGCCGTCGTAGAACTCCTTGTCCTGCGATCGCAACCACAGCCAGAGCGCCTTGTAGTCGGCGCTCGGATCCATCGCGCCCCAGTAGTCGCCGCCGGCAGCCTCGCTCACCTCGGCACCCCAGGAGACGAACTCGTCGTACGTCCAGCCGGTCTCCGGCTCCGGCAGGCCGAGCTCGGCGATCTTCGTCTTGTCGTACACCAGGGCCGGGGTGTTCTCACCGGCGGCGACCGCGACCTGCTTGCCGTCGATCTGGCCGTACTGGGTCAGGCTCTCCGGGTGGTTGCTCAGGTCGATGGCACCGGAGGCGACGTACTCGGTCAGGTCCAGGGTGACGTTGCGACCCGCGTACTCGGCCAGGCCGTTGTCGTCGATCTGGAAGATGTCCGGCGCGTTGCCGCCGGCGGAGATGGTGGCCAGCTTGTCGTAGTAGCCGGTGAACGCCTGCCAGGTGGGGTTGATGGTGACGTTCGGGTTCTTCTCCTCGTACAGCTTGAGAGCCTGCTCGGTGAGTGCGCCACGGGACTCGCCGCCCCACCAGAAGAACTCGACGGTGACCGGCGCGTCGGGGTCGGTCGAGCCGCCGTCGTCGCCGCACGCCGCGGCGCCGAGGACCAGCGGCACGACGGCCGTCGCGGCGAGGCCGCGCAGCAGGCGCCGGCGGCCGAAAGGGGTACGGTGAGCACGCGTGGCAGGCGCGCTCGCCGTCGGTGATGTTGCGGGGTACATTGCGCTCACTCCTTGGGGTTAGGAGGCGACGTCGGCCGGCGCGGCGGCAGCCACGTCGCCCGGGTCCGCATGGCTGTGCGGCCCCGGGCCCGTCGAGTCGCGGATGACCAGCTCGGTCTGGAGCGTTATCTGGGCGGTGGTGCGACGGTCGTCGCCATGCTGGAGCAGCATGTCGACGGCCGCCCTGCCGGCGGCCGCGTTCGGGGTGGCCACCGTCGTCAGTTTGGGCCGGGTGAGCCGGCTCAGCGCGATGTCGTCGATGCCGACCACGCTGATGTCCCGGGGCACCGCGATCCCGTGTGCGTCGAGCCCTTCGATCAGGCCGATCGCCATCAGATCGTTGTAGGCGAGAACGGCGGTGACACCGGCCCGGCGGACCTGGTCCGCCGCGGCGATGCCGCCGCCCTCGGTGGGCGGGTTGGGACCGATCACGGTCAACGTGGCATCCGCGCTGCGGGCCGCGGCGGTCGCGGTCCGACGGATCTCCCGATTGGTCCACGAGCCGCGCGGACCGCCGAGCAGCGCGACCCGCCGGTGGCCGAGGCCGGTCAGGTGCTCCACGGCCGCCCGGGCGCCCTGGCCGACGTCGATGACCACGTTCGGCAGGCCGGTAACCTGCCGGTTGATCACGACCAGCGGTACGTCCCGGCTGAGCTGTTCGATCAGGCTGTTGCTCATCCGGGGGCTGCACAGCAGCACCCCGTCGACCTGCTTGGCCAGGGCGTGGACGAGCTCTTCCTCGACCGCCGGATCCTCGTTGGTGTCGGTGACGAAGATGTGGTAGTCGCGGTGCCGGGCCTGGCTCTCCGCCGCCTTGATCAGCGGCGGGAAGAACGGGTTGGCGATGTCGGCGACGATCAGGCCGATGTTGTGCGTCCGCCCGGTGATCAGCGCCCGGGCGGCCCGGTTGGGTCGGTAGCCGAGGTGCTCCGCGCAGGCCAGCACCCGGCTGCGGGTCTCCGGGTTGACCAGGTGCGGTGCCGAGAACGTGCGGGACACGGTGGAGATGTGCACTCCGCACGCCCGCGCGACGTCTCGAATGGTGGCTGGCACGCGTAGTCCTTCGGCTCGGGGGTGGCCGCAGCCGCGTGGGCACGGTGCCGGCCGGTGTGGCTGGGGTCACGTTGGTTCGCCAATTAATGCAAACGGTTGCTCACGTGTCAACGGTCTTCGATTACGTGTTTGTTGCGACCGGCAACCTCGTCGGTGTTCATAACCTCGCAAAATACCGCAATAGGTACTGGTTCGACTGGATCCATTGACGAGGGTGTCCGTCTCGTGGCAGCTTCTGCTGCAAACCTTTGCAGCCAATCCGGAGGCGGAGCAGCATGTCCCCAGAATCCGATCGGCGACGGCTGCGCTACGCGCTCGTCGGCACCGGCGCCCGCGCCGAGATGTTCGTCCGCTCCCTGGTGCTCGACCACCGGGACACCGCCGACCTCGTCGCCTTCGCCGACACCAACCAGGCCCGGATGGACGCCCACAACTCCTGGCTGGAGGAACTGGGCCGCGACGCGCTGCCGACGTACCCGGCCCGTGAGTTCGTCACCATGCTGGAAAAGGAACGCGTCGACACCGCCCTGGTCACCACGGTCGACCGGGTGCACGACGAGTACATCGTCGCCGCCCTGCAAGCCGGCTGTGACGTGATCACCGAGAAACCGATGACCGTCGACGCGCCACGCTGCCGGCGCATTCTCGACGCGGTGGCGCAGACCGGGCGCACCGTTTCCGTCGCCTTCAACTACCGCTACAACCCGTTGCACGAGCGGGTCCGCCAGGTGCTCGCCGATGGCGAGATCGGCGAGGTCGGCTCGGTGCACTTCGAGTGGCTGCTCGACGTACGCCACGGGGCCGACTACTTCCGCCGCTGGCACCGCGACAAGGCCAACTCCGGCGGCCTGATGGTGCACAAGGCCGGCCACCACTTCGATTTGGTCAACTGGTGGCTGGGCGCGGTTCCGGTGCAGGTCTACGCGACCGGCCGGCTGTTCTTCTACGGCGAGCACGGCCGCCGACACGGCTACGCGCGTGAATACGAGCGGGCACACGGATCGGTGGCCGCCGCCAGTGACCCCTTCGCGCTGCAGTTGGCCGCCCATCCACGGCTGCGCGCGCTCTACCTGGAAGCCGAGGCCGAGGACGGCTACCACCGCGACCAGAACGTCTTCGCTCCCGGGGTGACCATCGAGGACGACATGTCGGTGCTGGCCACGTACTCCACCGGCGCGACCATGACGTACCACCTCACCGCGTACGCGCCGTGGGAGGGCTATCGGGTGATGTTCAATGGCAGTCGGGGTCGGTTGGAGCTGGAGGTGGTGGAGAGCGATTTCGTCAGTCCGTACGCCGCCGGCGAACTCAAAGGCGCCGCGCTGCACGGCGTCCAGGCGGCTGTCGAGGAGGGCTGGGCCAAGCTCACCGTCCGCCCCTTCTGGGAGCAGCCACGCCAGGTGCCGGTGGCCGGCTACAGCCGGGCCGGACACGGCGGGGCCGACGCCAAGATGACCGCCGTGTTGTTCGGCGGCGAGACCGACCCGATGGGCCGGGCGGCGACCGCCCGCGACGGCGCGCTCGCCCTGCTCACCGGACTCGCCGCGAACCGGTCCTTCGAGACCGGCCAACCTGTCCAGGTGGCCGATCTGCTCGCGGTCGACTGACCGCGCAGACACCGACCCCGTACCCCGAGGAGCCTGCTTCCGTGTTCCCTCAACCCGATCGGGCCGACCTGCTCTTCCCGGCCGAGCCCACCCAGCGGGCCATCGCCCGGGAGTTGTACGCGCACGTCCGGGATCTGCCGATCATCTCGCCACACGGCCACGTCGACCCGGCGATCCTCGCCGACGACGAGCCGTTCCCGGACCCCGCGCGGCTGATCGTCGTGCCGGACCACTACGTGACCCGGATGCTGCTCAGCCAGGGCATTGCGCCCGGCGAACTCGGCGTACCGACCCGGCCCGGGATCCTCGCCCGGCCGCCGGCCGGTGACGGCGAGTACCGCACGGAGGCCGACGGGCGGGCCAGTTGGCGGCGGCTGGCCGCCAACTGGCACCTGTTCCGTGGCACCCCGTCGCGGTTGTGGCTGGAGAAGACCTTCGCCGAGGTGTTCGACGTGACCGACCGCCTCGGCCCGGACACCGCCGACGACATCTACGACACGATCGCGGCGAAGCTGGCCGAGCCGGCGTTCCGGCCCCGGGCGCTGTTCGAACGGTTCAACATCGAGGTGCTGGCCACCACCGAGTCGCCGCTGGACGACCTGGCCCGGCACGCCAAGCTCGCCGCCGACGGCTGGGGCGGCCCCGGCGGACGGGTGATCACCACGTTCCGGCCGGACAACGTCGCCGACATGGAGTTCGACAACTGGCGGGACAACATCGACCAGCTCGGCGCGATCACCGGTGAGGACACCGGGACCTACCCGGGTTTCCTGGCCGCGCTGCGTGCCCGCCGGCAGGCGTTCATCGCGGCCGGAGCGACCAGCACCGACCACGGGCACCTGACCGCGCTGACCCTGCTGCTGGACGAGCGCGAAGCCGCCGAACTGTACCGGCGTGGTCTGCGTGGCACGGCCACCGCCTCCGACGCCGAGGCGTTCCGCGCGCACATGCTGGTCGAGTTCGCCCGGATGTCCATCGAGGACGGACTGGTGATGCAGCTGCACCCGGGCTCGGTACGCAACCACAACAAGTGGCTGTACGCCACCCACGGCCGCGACGTCGGCGGCGACATCCCGCAGGCCACCGAGTACCTGCACGCGCTGACCCCGCTGCTGGACGCGTACGGCAACGACCCCCGGCTGCGGCTGGTCGTCTACACCCTCGACGAGTACACCTTCACCCGCGAACTGGCCCCGCTCGCCGGCGGGTACGCCGCGCTGTACCTGGGCGCGCCCTGGTGGTTCCTGGACTCACCGGAGGTGCTGCGCCGCTTCCGCGAGGCGGTCACCGAGACCGCCGGCTTCTACAACACCGCCGGCTTCGTCGACGACACCCGGGCGTTCTGCTCGATCCCGGCCCGCCACGACGTGGCCCGCCGGATCGACGCCGGCTTCCTGGCCCGGCTCGTCGCCGAGCACCGGCTCGGCCTCGACGAGGCCGCCGAGACCATCGTCGACCTGGCATACCGCCTGCCCAAGCGGGTCTTCAAGATCGGGGAGAAGCTGGCATGAGCGTCACCATCACCGGCGTCGACGTGCATGACGTACGGTTCCCGACCGCGGCGGCCGGCGACGGATCCGACGCGATCAACCGGGGCGACTACTCGGCCACCTACGTCGAGCTGCGCACCGACGCCCCGGACGGGACCTTCGGCGCCGGCTTCACCTTCACCAACGGCCGGGGCAACGAGATCACCTGCGCGGCGGTCCGGGCCCTGGCCCACCACGTCACCGGGCGGACCGTCGCCGAGATCGTCGGCGAGCCGGTCGTCTTCTGGCGCTCGCTCACCGCCGACGGGCAACTGCGCTGGCTGGGCCCGGAGAAGGGGGTCATCCACATGGCCTGCGGCGCGTTGGTCAACGCGGTCTGGGACCTGCGGGCCAAGCTGGCGGGCAAACCACTGTGGCGGCTGCTGGCCGAGATGCCCACCGACGAACTCGTCGCCAGCATCGACTTCCACCACATCACCGACGCGATCACCGCCGACGAGGCCGCCGCGATCCTCGACAAGGGACTGACCGGCCAGGCCGACCGGCTCGCCGAGCTGCAGCGCGACGGGTTCCCGTCGTACACCACCTCGGTCGGCTGGCTCGGCTACCCCGACGACAAGGTCCGGACGCTGACCCGGGCGGCGTACGCCGACGGCTGGCGGGCGATGAAGATGAAGGTCGGCGGCCCGATCGACGACGACGTCCGCCGGGCCCGGATCATCCGTGCCGAGATCGGCCCGGACGCGCTGCTGATGATGGACGCCAACCAGGTCTGGGACGTCGACGAGGCGATCGCCAACATGACGCGGTTGATCGAGGTCGGCCCGTACTGGATCGAGGAGCCGACACACGCCGACGACGTGCTCGGCCACGCCCGGATCGCCGCCGCCGTCACCGAGCTGTCCGGCGGTCGGTGCCGGGTCGCCACCGGCGAGGTCGCCGCCAACCGGGTGATCTTCAAGCAGCTGATGCAGGCCGAGGCGATCGGGGTCTGCCAGATCGACTCCTGCCGGATCGCCGGGGTCAACGAGGTGCTGTCGGTGATCCTGATGGCCGCCAAGTTCGGCGTGCCGATCTGCCCGCACGCCGGCGGCGTCGGCCTGTGCGAGTACGTGCAGCACCTGGCGATCTTCGACTATCTGCGGGTCGGCACCTCGCTCGACGGCCGGATGGTCGAGTACGTCGACCACCTGCACGAGCACTTCGTCGACCCGGTGCGCACCCGGGGCGGGCGTTACCTGGTGCCCGAGCAGCCGGGCTACAGCGCCACCATGAAGCCGGCCTCGATCGCCGAGTACTCGTTCCCGGACGGGCCGGTATGGCGGTGAGCGCCGGGCAACGCGCCGAGGACCCGGCGTCCGGGAGCCCTGCCACCGACCCGCCGCTGCTCAGCCTGCGGACGCTGGACCGGGTGCCGGCGACCAGCCGGCCGCTGATCCGTCCCGGCGACGTGCCGGCCGGCATCGTGCACCTGGGCCTCGGTGCCTTTCACCGGGCCCACCAGGCGGTCTACACCGAGCAGGCGATCGCCCGGGCCGGCGGCGACTGGGGCATCGTCGCGGTCGCGCCGCGCAACCTCGACGTCGTGCGGCGCCTCACCGCGCAGGACAACCTGTTCAGCGTCACCACGCTGTCCGGGGCCGGGGCGCGCACCCAGGTGGTCGGCGCGTTCGCCGGGGTACGGCACGCGGCCGGCGACCCGGCGGCGATCGTGGCGTTGCTGGCCGACCCGGCGATCCGGGTGGTCACGCTGACCGTGACGGAGAAGGCGTACCAGTTGGACCCGGTCACCGGACGGCTGCGCCCGGACGAGGCGGTCGCCGCCGACCTGCGCGGCGACCGGCCACCGATGACCGTGCCGGGCCTGCTGCTGCGCGGACTGGCCGCCCGGGCCGTCGCCGACGCCGGACCGCTGGCCCTGGTCAGCTGCGACAATCTGCCGTCGAACGGGCGCCGGCTGCACGGCCTGGTCGGCGAGGCGTTGGCGTACGCGAAGGCGCCCGACGACGTCGCGGACTGGGTGCACGCCAACGTGACCTTCCCCGGCACCATGGTCGACCGGATCGTGCCGGCGGCCACCGACGGGACGATCGCCACCGCCCGGTCCGCGCTCGGCGTCACCGACCTGGCGGCGATCGCCGGGGAACCGTACTCGCAGTGGGTGATCGAGGACGCCTTCCCCGGCGGGCGGCCGGCCTGGGAACGCGCCGGAGCGGTGCTGACCGGCGATGCCGGCCCGTGGGAGCGGCTCAAGCTGCGTGGTCTCAACGGGGTGCATTCGGCGATCGCCTATCTCGGGGCGCTGGCCGGGCACGACACCATCGCCGAGGCACTGGTCGGTATCCCCGGCCTGCCCGCCGTGCTGCGTCGGCTGGTCGTCGAGGACGTCGCGACCAGCTTCGACCCGCCGGCGGGGGTGTCGGTCATCGAGTACGGCGAGTCGGTGCTGGAGCGGTTCGCCAACCCGGCGATCCGGCACCGCACCATCCAGGTGGCGATGGACGGGTCGCAGAAGCTGCCGCAGCGGGTGCTGCACACCATGGCGGACCGGCGCGCGGCCGGTGGCCGGCCGTTCTGGTCGGCCCTGGTCATCGCCGCCTGGATGCGGTTCGTGCAGGGGCGCTCCGACAGCGGCGCCGCGCTGCCGCTGGACGATCCCCTCGCCGACGCGATCCGGGCGGCGCTGGCCGGCACCGGCGGCAACCCGGCGGCCGTGGTGGACGCGCTGCTCGACCTGACCGAGGTGTTCCCACCCGAGTTGGCGGCCGACGCCGAGGTGCGGGAGATGATCACCAGCTGGCTGGACACCCTGGACAAGCACGGCGTGACCGCCACGCTGGCCGACGCCGCGTCCTGACCGACAGCACACCGTCCGGATAGGAAACCGCGCACACCGTGCGGATAGGAGGTTCGACGTGACGAGCGAGCTACCGGCCGGTGCGCGGTCCACCGACGAGCCGCCCCGGGTCGCGTTGATTGGCGCCAGCGGGCACGGCCTGTGGCACCGGCGCCAGTTGGCGCCGCTGCACCAGGCCGGGGTGCTGCGGCTGGTCGGGCTGGCCGACGTACGACCGGTCGAGCCGGCACCGGAGGCTCCGGTCCCGGACGGCGCCGCGGTGTTCACCGACCACCGGCAGATGCTGGCGCAGGTCCGGCCGGAGGTCGTGATCATCTGTACGCCGCCGTACACCCACCTGCCGATCGCGCTCGACGCGCTCACCGCCGGTGCCGACCTGTTGCTGGAGAAGCCGCCGGTGCTCTCGCTCGACGAGCACCGGCGGCTCGCCGCGGCCCTGGCCGGGCACGGCCGGGTCTGCCAGGTCGGCTTCCAGGCGCTGGGGTCGGCGGCGCTGGCCGAGTTGACCGCCGCCGCCACCGACGGCCGGCTGGGCACGGTGACCGGGATCTCGACGGTCGCGGCCTGGCGGCGTGACGACGCCTACTACCGGCGGTCGCCGTGGGCCGGGCGGCGCAGCGTGCACGGGCAGCCGTCGCTGGACGGGGCGCTGGCCAACCCGCTGGCGCATGCCACCATGCAGTGCCTGGCGGTGGCGGCGGCGGTCGAGCCCGGCGCGCCGATGCTGGTCGAGCTCGAACGCTACCGGGTCCGTCCGATCGAGGTCGACGACACCGCGTCGATGCGGATCACGCTGGACTCCGGGCTGGCGATCGTGGTCGCGGTGACCCTGGCCGGTGAGGAGTTCATCGCCGGTGAGGTGCTGGTGCACGGCACGGCCGGCACGGCGGTATTGGAGTATCCGACGGATCGGCTGCGGCTGCCCGGCGAGCCGCAGTTGACGGTGGTGCCGGGCCGGGTCGGGTTGCTGGAGAACCTGCTGGCGCACCGGCGGGACCCGGCCGGTGTGGCGCTGGTCGCCCCGTTGGCGCGGACCGAGGCGTTCACCGCGCTGCTGGAGGTGGTGCAGGCCGCGCCGGAGCCGTGCCTGCTCGGCGCGGACCGGACGGCCAGCACCGGGACGGTCGGTGCCGACCGGGTGCTGACGATCGACGGCATCAACGCGATCGTCCGGCGCAGCGCGGCCGAGCTGGCGTTGTTTTCCGAGCAGGAGGTGCCGTGGGCGGTCCGGCCGCACCGGGCCTGGTTGGGGCAGGAGGTGGCGGCCGGCTGAACGGAAACCGTATTGCAAATCGACGGATTCCCCTGTTGTCACAAACTCGGACAGAATAGTCGTCCGCTCGGCCGATCGGCGCCGGGTAGTCAAATTTGTCCTGGCGCATTGCAAATAACCTGCAAACGTATCGCATTGACACATTTCGTCGGTAATATTTATCGTTTGGGTTCAGGAAGATTGCGTGTTGGTTACGTGATCGGATCCGAACAATAGCGCGGAGTGTGGTAATGCGACTGAGGAGATTGACTGCCGTCGTTGCCGGAGTTGCGCTCGTGGCGGTGCTGCCCCCTTCGGCGGCCGTGGCGGGCGGTAACAACGACTCCGACCGGCTGTCCTGGGGAGCCCGGTCGCTGGGCCGGCAGGTGCTGCCGGCCGACGATGGCTGGGGCGCCGCCGGCGACGGCACCACCGGTGGATCGGTGGCCAGCCAGGAGCACATCCATGTGGTCGACAGCCGGGCCGGGCTGATCGACGCGCTGGGCGGCGACAACGCCACCAACCGGAACAACGACACCCCGAAAATCATCTATGTGAAAGGTGTCATCAACGGTTTCGAGGGGCCGGACGGCAGCCGGTTGACCTGTGACGACCTTGCCGACCCTGAGTACGACTTCGATGAGTTCCTGGTCACGTACGACCCGGCGGTCTGGGGGTGGGAGAACGACCCGAGTGGTCCGTTGGAGGACGCCCGGCGCCGTTCGGTCACCAACCAGACCCGCTACACCCAGATCAACGTCGGTGCCAACACCACCATCGTCGGGCTGCACGGGGCCCGCTTCGAGAACCTGACCCTGATGGTGGACAGCGTTCGCAACGTGATCGTCCGCAACGTCCTCTTCGACGACGCGTACGACTGCTTTCCCGCCTGGTCGCCGGACGACGGCGACGCCGGAAACTGGAATTCGCAGTACGATTTGATGTCCGTGCGCCGGTCGGAGAACGTCTGGGTCGACCACAACACCTTCACCGACGGCGACAACCCGGACAGCGCCCAGCCGATCTATTTCGGCCGGCCGTTGCAGGTGCATGACGGGGCGCTCGACATTACCCACACCGCCAGCCTGGTGACCGTGTCGTACAACAAGTTCGACGGCCGGGACAAGGTGATGCTGATCGGGTCGTCGAACACCGTCGGCCCCGATGTCGGTCGGCTCAACGTCACCTTGCATCACAACATCTTCGACGGCAGCCTGCAGCGCCTGCCACGGATCCGGTTCGGTCAGGTCGACGTCTACAACAACTACTACAAGCTGTCCGGCGATGCGTTCGAGTACGCCGTCGGCGTCGGTGTGCAGGCCGCGCCGTACCTGGAGAACAACGCCTTCCGGTTGGGCTCCGGACTGGACACCGCCGACCTGCTCCACGACTGGGGTGGCACGGTGCTGACCGAGAAGGGCAGCTGGGTCGCGCAGGGCCGCCGGCCGCTGCGCCCGGCCAGCCTGTTGGACGCGTACAACGCGGCATACGACCCGGACCTGGGTTCCGACGCCGGCTGGACCCCGACGTTGCGGCACGGCCCGGTGCTGCCCGCCCCGCTCGTACCCGGCTACACCACGCTGACCGCCGGCGCCGGCAAGCTGCCGGCCTGACGACCAGCGGCCGTTCTCACCGCAAGCTCCCGCGGGCAGTGGACGGTCCCGCTGCCCGCGGGGCACCAGGCGACCCACCCGGACCGCACCACTGTCGTGGTGCCGAACCCAAGGAGTGCTCGTGCAGAGCAGAACCAGATCCCGCCGTCGGGGCGGGTTGCTGGCCGCCCTCGGTGCCAGTGCCGTCACCGCGGCACTGGTGGTCGGGGTGACCGGCAACGCCCAGGCGGCAACCCTCTTCTCCGCCACCTTCGAAGACGGCTCGACGAGCAGCTGGTCCAAGTCCGGCGGCAGCTGGGAGATCGTCTCCGACGGCAGCAACGTGCTGCGGCAGGACAACACCGGCAGCAACCTGGCCCGGTTCTTCAACGGCAGCACCAGCTGGACCGACTACCAGCTGCAGGCCCGGGTCAAGCCGTTGTCGTTCAACGGCTCGGACCGGTTCGTCGGCATTGCGTCGCGGGTCAGCAGCAACACCAAGATGTACCGGCTGGCTCTGACCAACAGCAACCGGGCCGAGCTGCAGGTGGTCAACGGCAGCTCGATCAGCGTGCTGGGCTCGGCCGCCCTGACCGTCTCCACCGGAACGTGGTACACGCTGCGGATCGAGGCCAGCGGCAGCACCATCCGAGGCTTCGTCAACGGCAGCCAGATCGGATCCGGCAGCGACAGCGACTATGGCTCGGGCCGGATCGCGCTGGTCACCGGGTACGCCGGGGCCAGCTACGACGACGTCAGCGTGGACACCATCGGCTCGGTGCCGGACCCCACGACGGCGCCGCCGACCACCGCTCCGCCGCCGACCACCGCGCCGCCCACGACGACCCCGCCGACGACTCCGCCGCCCACGACGACCCCGCCGACCACCGCGCCGCCGACGACTCCGCCGCCGTCAAGCGACAGTCTGTACGTGTCGCCGAACGGCAGCGACAGCGCGTCCGGGACGGTGTCCAACCCGACGACGCTCACCTCGGCGATCACCCGGATCGCGCCCGGCGGCACGATCTATCTGCGCGGCGGCACCTACCGCTACGCGCAGACCGTCACCATCGGACAGGACAACAACGGCACATCGAGCGCACGCAAGAAGCTGTACGCCTACCCGGGCGAAACCCCGGTGTTGGACTTCTCGGCGCAGAGCGAGGACTCGGCGAACCGTGGGCTGGCCGTCGGCGGATCGTACTGGCACATCTACGGCATCATCGTCGAGCGTGCCGGTGACAACGGGATCCTCCTCGCCGGCAACAACAACATCATCGAGCGGGTGGTGACCCGCCACAACCGCGACTCCGGGCTGCAGCTGTCGCGGCTGGTCGCCGGTGCGCCGAGTAGTCAGTGGCCGGCCAACAACCTGGTGCTCAGCTCGGTGTCGCACGACAACGTCGACTCCGACGGGGAGGACGCGGACGGATTCGCTCCGAAGCTCACCGTCGGCCCCGGCAACGTGTTCCGCTACACCGTCGCCCACAACAACATCGACGACGGGTACGACCTCTACACCAAGACAGACACCGGACCCATCGGCGCGGTCACCATCGAATATTCCCTGGCGTACGACAACGGCACGCTCAGCGACGGCAGCCAGGCCGGCAACGGCGACCGCAACGGCTACAAACTCGGCGGTGAGGACATCGGGGTCAACCACACCATCCGGGGCAACATCGCGTACTACAACGGCAAGCACGGGTTCACGTACAACCGCAACCTCGGCACGATGACGGTGTCGAACAACGTCAGCATCGGCAACGAGGAGCGCAACTTCAACTTCGACGGCGGCACCTCGGTGTTCCGCAACAACACCTCGTGCGACAGCGGGTCCACCGACCGGATCATCGGCAACTCGGACAGCTCGAACCAGTTCTGGTCCGGCTCGAACGGCTCCCGGTGCTCGTCGTACTCGGGAGCTCTGGGTTGGTCCTTCGCCTCGGACGGCCGCCTCGTGGTGACCCTCGGCGGTCGGGTGGTGACGCCGTGACCCACGCCGTAACCGGGCGACGCACCATCGGCTGGTAGCCCGGCCCGCGCGGAGCCTGCCCGTTCCCACCGGGTCCCGCCCGGCCGCCGGTCCACCAGGCCGGCGCGGCCCGGAACCGTCCTGCCACGACGGTTCCGGGCCGTCGCCGCGTCCTGTCCGCGCGTCCGTGCGTCGTGCCTGTCGGGCAACGCCGAACGGCCGGTCTCCCTGCGAGGGAGACCGGCCGTCCGGTGCGTCAGTTCTCGCCCTCGACCAGATCCAGGACGGTCAGCAGCCGGGCCGAAGGGTGTTCAGAGCCGGGCACCGCTCTGGGCGTGGAACACGTGGTGCTGGCCGGGCCGGGGCCGGACGAACACGGTGTCGTTCATCCGCGGCATGTGCCTGCGGTCGGTCCGCACCACGAACCGCTCGGAATCGCCGTCCAGCGTGGCGTAGCCGTAGACGTTGGCGTCCGAGCCGAGGTCCTCGACCAGCTCGACGACCATCGGCATGCCACCCTCGGAGGCGCTGACCAGGTCGCAGTCCTCTGGCCGGAAGCCGACGGTGACCTTGGTGTTGCCGCCCTCCTTCGCCGTGGCCACCTGTTCGCGGCTCAGATCCACCACCATCTCGGCGAACACGGCGCCCTGGTCGGTCAGCGGGACGGTCTTGATGTTCATCGCCGGGGAGCCCATGAACCCGGCGACGAACACGTTGGCCGGTGCGTCGTACAGGTTCCGCGGGGTGTCGACCTGCTGCAACTCGCCGTCGAGCAGCACCGCGACCCGGTGACCCATGGTCATCGCCTCGACCTGGTCGTGGGTGACGTACACGGTGGTGACGCCCAGCTTGGCCTGCAGCGAGGCGATCTGGGTACGGGTCTGCACCCGCAGCTTCGCGTCGAGGTTCGACAGCGGTTCGTCCATCAGGAAGACCTGAGGCTCGCGGACGATCGCCCGGCCCATCGCCACCCGCTGGCGCTGACCACCGGAGAGCGCCTTCGGTTTGCGGCTGAGGTACTCCTCCAACTGCAGCAGCGCGGCGGCTTCCTTCACCCGGCGGTCGATCTCCGCCTTGGAGGTCCGGCGGAGCTTGAGCGCGAAGGCCATGTTCTCGTAGACCGTCATGTGCGGGTAGAGCGCGTAGTTCTGGAAGACCATCGCGATGTCCCGGGCCTTGGGCGGCAGGTGGGTGACGTCGCGGTCGTCGATGAGGATGCGGCCCTCGTCGACGTCCTCCAGACCGGCCAGCATCCGCAGGCTGGTCGACTTACCGCAGCCGGAGGGGCCGACCAGCACCAGGAACTCGCCGTCGCCGATCTCCAGATCCAGCTTGTTGACGGCGGGGCGCTCGGTGCCCGCATAGATGCGGGACGCCTTCTCGTAGGTGACCGTAGCCATGGTTCAACGCTTCCTTTCACCGGCAGGAACGTGCCGGACGATCCGAGTGAAGGAGCGACCGGCGTCGTGTGCCGGCCCACGGGCGGCGCACGACGCCGCCAGGCGTCGTGTCGCACGTGTCACGCCACGGTAAACGCAATTTGGCCGGCTGCCAAGACCGGGACGGCCTACGGGTACCGCAAATAAGGCGCAAAACGGACTACGGGGTGGCGTACGCCACCCCGCGACGGTCATCCGGGACGGACCGCCGTCCGTACAACGGAAGAGATCGATCGGCTGAACCGGCCGATGCGGCGGTATCGCCACGTCAGTGGCTATGCTGACCGTGCACGACACTGCCCCTGTAGCTCAGTTGGCCAGAGCACTCGCCTTGTAAGCGAGATGTCGCCGGTTCGAGCCCGGCCGGGGGCTCCGGCACAGTCAAGGAAGTCCCGCCGTGCGGAGCACGGCGGGACTTCCTTGACGGCAACCGGGACAGCTGCCACCGACGCATGTCGGACGACATCGGTCCGACAGTCGACGTCGCGGTCAGGTCGCCGGGCCAGTCGGTTCGACCCGTGTCCTGGCCTGCCGCTACCTGCCCAGCTTCTGCACCTTGATCCTGGTGTCGATGTCCAGCTTGTTGAGATCCGTCACCTCGATGTCGCTGGCCGGTTCCTTGTTGACCTGTGTCACCCACTGCCGTGGTAGGTCGGTGAAGAAGGTCACCTCCAAGCCGCTCGAACGGTGCCCGAGTCCGAGCACCGTCGATCCGGCGATGCTGTCCGCGTTCAGCACCAGGTAGTGGTCATCGATCGCGGCGTGGTCGGTCACCCAGTCGACCTCTTTCCCGAGCGCCGGCACGCACTTGTTCCGGGTCGACTCCGCGAACCGGAAGGTCCGGGCGCCCGGAATCGAGACCGAGTAGACGTTGCCCTTGTGACTGTAGGCCTTGTCGTACTCCCGGGAGAAGGCCAGCGCGACCGGCTGTCCGGCCTGCCGCAGGGTCTGCGTGTACATGTTGACGTTCTCGTGCCCGCGTTGCTTGATGTCCTTCTGCAGCTCCGCCCAGATCTTGGTGACGTCGAACTTGTCGCTGGGTCGTACGCCCGGCCAGGGCTGCCGCACCGTCAGGCCGTAGATCAACCGTACCTCCGGTGGGTACCAGTTGTCCGGATCCTCCCCGCGATGGCAGACGAAGTTGGCCATGTGCCCTCCCCTTTGTGGTCCGCGCGGGCGAATCCCGCGTCTCCACATAGAGGCCGACGACCGTGGTGGAGATACAGCCGGCCGGCGAGTGTCGCGGACCCGACAGCCGCCGACCACGGGGGTGTGGCACCGGCGGTGTGGACGGTCGTCCGGCAGCGGGTCACGGATGTCCGTCGAGTACCGCTACGATCGTCCGGTTCTGCGCTCAGCGGACGGTCAGGAAGCTTCCAGATCGGTCCAGCAACCGTGGGCGCGCACGGGGACTCAAAACGAGGAGTACGAATGACCCACCCCGGACAACCGCAGCACCCTGGCCAACCGGCCGTAGATCCAGCCGGGGACCTGGCTGCGGCGATGCCGCCGGCGGCACCCAAGAAGTCCAACGCCGGCAAGATCGTGCTGATCGTGCTCGCCGCCGTGCTCGTGCTCTGCCTCGGCGGGGTGGCCATCACCTTCTTCGCGGTCCGTGACGAGGTCGGTGAGGTCATCGAGGCTACCCAGACCCGCCTGGTCACCCCGGATACCCTTGCCGGCCAGCCGATCAGCACCGACCCGGACCTGCAGACCGCCGCTACCGAGATGGTCACCGAGATGGAATCCGGCGTGCCGGAGGCGACCAGCAGCATCGGCGCCTTCTACGGGGACGTGGAGTCCGAGACCCTGTTCATGATCGCCGGAGTCTCCGGGCTGATCGCCGCCCCCGAGCAGGAGATGGCCGACGTCACCGACGGTGCCCTCGGCTTCGAGCTGACCAACGTCGTCGAGATCGATCTCGGATCGTCGAGTGCCCTGGCCCGCTGCGGTGACACCGACCTCGAAGGCGAGGTCGGCGGGCTGTGCGTCTGGGTAGATCGGGGAGCACTGGCCCTGGTGCTGTTCTACTTCGCCGACGGTGCCGAAGCGGCGAGCGAACTCATCGGCATCCGCGACGCCGTCCAGCAGACCAGCTGACGGCTGAGACCCGACCGGTCGCCGGTGGGCCATGCCCCGACCGGCGACCGGTCCGGTCCCCCGGACCGACCGGATCAGGGTTTGGCCAGCAGGCCGTACCGCCGGATCGTCCGCAGCGGCTCGGTGGCGGCGCCCTCCCGGCGCAGGATGTGGTTCGCCGCGAGGATCCCGGTCACCGCGGCCCGCTCCATCAACGCCCCCGGCAGGTCGGTGCCGATCCCGTCGCCGGCCAGGAACAGCCCGTCAGCGTCGGTGACCACCCCCGGCCGGTGGGCCGCCGCACCCGGCTCGAACGCTGGCGCGTCGGCCTGCACCCGGGCCCGCCGCTGCACCACCGGCAGCCCGGTGACCTCCGGCCAGAGCCCGGCCAGCTCGGCGAGCATCCGATCGGCGAGCAGGCCGGCTCCGGTGTCCTCCGGACAGGCGTACGCGTGCAACTCGACTACCGCGCCACGGTTGCGCTGCGCCCACTGCCGTGCCTGGCGGTCCAACCGGTGGTAGAGCGTGACCGAGTCCAGCGTCGGCTGGCGTGAAACGCCGCTGAAGACAGGACGCTCCGGCGCCACGTCTCCGCCCAGCCAGAGCCGCGCCACCGCGTACGGTGGCCCGACGCCGAACCCGGCGACCTGCTTCGCCAGCACCGGCGCGGCCTCGGCGAGCCGAGGCGAGCCGCCGACCATCGCCCGCAGCGCCGGCGGGTCGACGGCGAGTACCACGTACCGGGCGGTGTGTGCGGCACCGGACGCGCACCGGACCTGCCAACCGTTGGCGCGCCGGGGCGTGACGGCGCGTACCTCCTCGCCGGTGACCACCCGTGCGCCCCGCTGGCGCAGGTACTCCTGCAGCGGCTGCCAGATCGCGGTCCCGTAGTCCACGTCCGGCGCGTCGAAGCCGAGCCCTTCCGGGTTGCCGAGGAAATAGAAGTGGAAGTTGGCTACCAGCTCGGCGGCGGACATCTGCCGCTCATGGTTGAAAAACGAGTGGGAGAAGACCTCGAACAGCATGGCTCGGGCCCGGTCCGGCAGCCGCAGCGAGTCGAGCAGCTCGGCGGCGGTGCACTCGTCGAGATCCGCAAAGCTGCGTGCCGGGTGGTAGGCCAACAGCGGCAGGGCGGCCCGCCGATCCAGCTGACGCAGCTGGCGCAGCCGTAGGCTGGGACTGCGCAGCAGCAACGCGACCAGGCTCAACGGCGGCGCGGCGGGCAGCCGGCCGAACTCCTCGGCCGGCCACTGCGCCGACAACACGGGGTAGCCGTCGATGGGGCGGAGCATGCCGAGTTCCGGATCGGCGCGGCGCAGGATGGCCCGCCAGTTGTAGTACTGCCGGAAGAAGGCATGGAAGCCGTGGTCGACCGGCTGCACGGTGCCGTCGGCGAGGGTTTCCGGCCAGGTGGACAACCGTCCGCCGAGGTGGTCGGCGCGTTCCAGCACGGTGACCCGGACGCCGTGTTCGGCGAGCACGACCGCGGCAGAGACACCGGCGATACCGCCGCCGACGACCAACGCGTCGGTCCCGGCGGCGACCCGGTCGGTGCCGGCCGGTCCGGACTGCACCACTTCGGTCCGTACACCGAACAGCCGGCCGACCGCTCGGGACAGTCCCAAACCTTGCCTCCCTTGCGGATCGGGTACGTCCAGTGTGCCGGTCGCTGGCGCCCGGCAGGCGATTTTACGGTTACCTCGGCGCGTGCGGGCCACGACTACCATCCGGGCATGGCAGCCGATCCATGGCGGCACCGAGCCCGCCGAGCCGTGGAGGGGCGGCTGCGGAACAACGGCGACAACCGGCCGCACTATGTGGTCTGCGGTGCCGACCCGTTGGCGTACCGCCTTGTCAACGAGTTGGTGGCGGCCGCCGCCGCGGTCACCGTGATCGTGCCTACCCGGACCCGTCCCGACGGGCCGGACATGCGCTCGATCAAGGGGATCCGGCTGTTGCGGGCCGACCGGCTCACCGAGGCGACGTTCCGGTCGGCCGGGTTGGCCGGCGCCCGTGGGCTCGCGCTGATCAACCAGGACGATGTGGGCAACATCCATGCCGCGCTGTGCGCGCAGGAGGTCGAACCGGACCTGCGTGTGGTGATGCGGATGTTCAACACCCGGCTGGGTAATCGGGTGAAGGTGCTGTTCGCCGACTGCGAGGTGCTGTCCGACGCCTCGATGGCGGCGCCGGCCTTCGTCGCCGCCGCGCTCGGCGTGGTGTCGCCGACCCACTTCCGGCACGGTCGACGCACGCTGCATGTGGCCCGCCGTGACGAGGTACGCCCGGAGCACGTCATCTGCGGCCTGGCCGACCTGCGCGACCCAGGCCGTCCCCGGGTGCTGCCGGCCGACCAGCACAACGCCGACCTGGTGCTGGCGGAGGCCGCCGGTGCGCAACCCGGGCCGGTGTGGGCCGCCCGACGGATCGCCCGGGCCCGCCAACGCGCCCGGTTGTGGCGGCACCCGGCCCGCGCGCTGCGGTCCTTCGCCACCCGCAAGATCGGCATCGCCACACTGGTGGTGCTCGCCGTGGTGGTCTTGTTCGGGATGGCGCTGTCGCGGGCCGAGAGGGTCAGCGTCGCCGAAGCGGTCTACCTGACCGTGGTGATGACGCTCAGCGGCGCCGACCCGGATCTCAGCAGGTCCGCCGCGGTCCAGGTCATGCAGGTGGTGCTCAGCCTGGCCGGGCTCGCGTTGATTCCGCTGCTCACCGCGGCCGTGGTGGACGGGGTGGTCAACGCCCGGCTGGCCCTGACCGACGGTCGTACGCAGGCCGAGCGCGTCGGCCACGTGATCGTCGTCGGGCTCGGCAACGTCGGCACCCGGGTCATGTGGCAGCTGCACGACCTGGGCGTCGAGGTCGTGGGAGTGGACAAGGATCCGGACGCCCGAGGGGTGTCGATCGCGCGGGAACGGGGTTTTCCGCTGATCATCGGGGACGGCTCGCAGGAGGAGACGCTGCGCAGCGCCTCGGTGGTCAGCTGCCGCGCGCTGGTGGTCGTCTCCACCGATGACGTGACGAACCTGCAGGCCGCCCTCTACAGCCGGGAGATCAACCCGCAGGTGCACATCGTGCTGCGGCTGTTCGACGGCGACTTCGCCAACCGGATCCAACAGGCGTTCAACATCGGCATTTCGCGCAGCGTCTCCTACCTGGCGGCACCGGCGTTCGCTGCCGCGCTGATGGATCGCGAGGTCATCGCCACCATTCCGGTCAACCGGCACGTGTTGCTGGTCGCCGAGGTGATCGTCGCCGCCGGGTCGGCGCTGGACGGCCGGACGCTCGCCGCGGTCGCCGTGAATCCGGGCGTACGGGTGATCGCGTTCGCCCAGTTCGGCGAGCCCGGCCCGATCTGGTTGCCGGGTGCGGGCTACCGCCTGGCGGCCCGGGACCGGATCACCGTGGTGGCTCGCCGGTCCGGGCTCAGCTGGCTGCTCAAACAGGCCTCGGAGCCGCCGCCACCGTCCAGCCCGCAACTGCCGCCGGCCTGATGTCCTTCTGCCCGACGGCCCCGTCATTCGGGGACTGGAATCAGATCGGGATCTCGACCACTTCCACGCCGAGCACCGCCTGCTCGTCCGGGTAGTGCACCAGCACGTCGGCGAGGAACGACTGCACCGCCGGTGCCAACCCCACGTCCCGGCCGGCCTGCTCGGACAGCCGCCAGCGGTGTTCGATCACCTGGGCGAACAGCTCGGACGGCTCGACCTTGCGGCGCAGGTGGGCGGGTACCGCCCGGATCACCGGTTCGAAGACCTCGGTCAGCCAGCGGTGCGCTGCCTGCTGCTCGTCGGTCAGATCGCTTTCCGCCCGGTAGGCGTCCAGGTCGTTGAGCAGCCGGCGGGCCTGGTTCTCCTCGGCGTCCAGACCGGTCAGGCGCAGCAGCCGCCGGGTGTGGTAGCCAGCGTCGACGACCTTCGGCCGGACCAGGTACGACCCGCGGTCGACCAGCGACATCGCCACCTCGGCGACGTCGAACCCGAGCTCGTTGAGCCGGCGGATGCGCCGTTCGATGTCGTGCCGCGACTCCCGCTCGACGTGCTGCTCGTAAGTGATTTCGTGCCACAGCCGTTCGTAGCGGGCGACCACTTCCTCGCTGACCTCCTCCGGGTCGATCGAGTCGTGCAGCAGCCCGGCCGCCTGCAGATCGAGCGCCTCGCCGAAGATGTTCACCCGGGCGATCTCCAGGTCCTCGCCGCGTTGGCCGTTGGACAGGCTGGGCCGCAGCGCGCCGGTCTCCGCGTCGACCAGATAGGCGGCGAACGCGCCCGCGTCCCGGCGGAACAGGGTGTTCGACAGCGAGCAGTCTCCCCAGAAGAAGCCGGTCAGGTGCATTCGGACCAGCAGCGCGGCGAGCGCGTCGAGCAGCCGGGCCAGGGTCTCCGGGCGCAGCTGGTTGGCGAACAGCGCCCGGTACGGCAGGGAGAACTGCAGGTGGCGGGTGATCAGTACCGGGTCGAGTGGCTCGCCGTCAGGGTCGGTGCGATCGGCCACGATCGCCACCGCCTCCACGGCCGGGAAGTCGATCCGTTCCAGCGCCCGCAGCAGGTCGTACTCGCGCTCGGCGACCCGCTCGCCGGTCTCCTTGACCGCGTAGACGGTGCCGGCGAGCCTGACGAAGCGGACGACGTGCCGGGAAATGCCCTGCGGCAGCGCTACCAGGTGGTCGGCAGGCCACTGCTCCAGCGGTGTCGACCAGGGCAGGTCGAGCAGCGCCGGATCCACAAGGGCCGAGGTGATCCGCACGGCATCAAGCATGACGGGTACGGCCTGCGGTCGCCGCTCTCCGTGGCTCGACTAACACTGCCTCTTCATCCCGTACTGCCCCGATAAGGGCAGTGCCGCAGCCGACATGTCGCGCTGCGGACACAGCATCGTCACGTCCTGCCCGTTGGGTAACGTGGCGGGCGTGCCGGAACCCGTCTCACCCCAGCCGACCGGTGCCCCGGTCGACCCGGCCGGCACCGGGCAGGTGAGTACTCCGCGCTCCGGTTGGTGGCTCGACGGTCTGCTACTGGTCGGCCTGGCCGGACTGACCGGGGCGCTGGCCACCGGGGTGTTTCTCGACACCGACCTGGCGATCCGTGACTGGGTGGACGCCAACCGCCCGCTGGCGGCGTACTGGATCGCCCGGGTGCTCAACTTCGCTGGCCAGGGCGGCTGGGTGCTCATCCCGCTGTCGAGCCTGCTGGCGCTCTGGCTGGCCGTACGGGTCCGCTCGGTGCGTCCGCTGCTGCCGGTGGCCGCCGTGCTGGTGCTGACCCTGGTGACCATCGGGCCGATGAAGGTGCTGCTGCCCCGGGGCTACCCCCACGACCTCGACGATCCGCGGCCGGAGCGGCTGTTCACCGATGCCACACCGGCGATGGCGTACCCGTCCGGGCACGTCGTCAACACCATCGTCTGGTACGCGGTGATCGCCCTGCTGATCACCGGACTGCTGCGCTCGTACGGCAAACCGGTGCCGCCGGGGCGGCCGTTCCCCGGCTACCTCACGCTGCGCGTGCTGCCCACGGTCATTGTCTTCTGCACCACGGTCTACCTCGGCTACCACTGGCTCACCGATTCGGTCGCCGGCCTGCTGCTCGGCCTGCTGCTGCTGCGCCTGCTGCAGCGGGTGCCGTGGGACGGCATACCGGTGCCGGCGCTGCCCAACGGCCTCCACCGCCGCGCGGGGTTGTCCTGATCCGGTGAGGCCCCGGGTGACCGCGCCTCAGCGCCAGACGCCGGCGCGCATGACTCGGCGTACCCGCAGGTCGTCGTCGAGCTCGACCAGGTCGGCGCGCAGGCCCGGAGCGATCGCCCCGACCGTGCCGGCCAAGCCGATCGCCGCCGCGGGGGTGGTGGCCGCCATCCGGCAGGCGTCGACGATGCCGATCCCGGCCCCGACCGCGCGGCGCAGCGCCGCGTCCATGGTGAGGGTGCTGCCGGCGATCGACCCGTCGCGGGCGAGGCGGGCCACCGAGCCGGCGACGACCACCGGCTGTCCGCCCAGCTCGTACTCCCCGTCAGGCATCCCGGCGGCGGCCATCGCGTCGGTGATCAGGACGGCCCGGCCGGGCCCGGCGACCGTCGCGGCGAAGGCGAGCGTGCCGTCGTGCAGGTGCACCCCGTCGGCGACCAGTTCACAGGCCACCCGGTCGTCGCCGAGCAGCGCGAACACCGGTCCGGGTTCGCGGTGATGAGGCGGGCGCATGCCGTTGAACAGGTGCGTACCGACACTGGCGCCGGCGTCGATGGCGGCCCGGGTCTGGTCGTAGCTGGCGTCGGTGTGTCCGATCGCGGCCACCACGCCGGCGCCGACCAGCTGGGTGATCGCGGCCAGCGCGCCGGCCCGTTCCGGTGCGAGGGTGACCATCCGGATGCTGCCACCGCCGAGGTCGAGCAGGCCGGCCAGCTCGTCCGGGTCGGGATCGCGCAGGTGCACCGGGTTCTGCGCGCCGCACCGCACCACCGACAGGTACGGTCCCTCGAAGTGCAGCCCGGCCAGGGTGCCGTCGGCGACCAGCGGGGCGTACGCCGTGACCGACGCGCGCATCAGCTCGACCGGCGACGACACCAGGCTGGCCAGCAGGGTGGTGGTGCCGTGGGACAGGTGGAAGGCGGCGGCTCGGCGGGCCGACGCGGCGTCACCGGTGGTGAAGGTGTCCCCGCTGCCGCCGTGGGTGTGGATGTCGACGAAGCCCGGCACGAGCCAGCCGGTCCCGGTCCCGGCCGCCTCGGACTCTGCCGCACGGACCGCCTCGACCGCCTCGACCGCCTCGACCGCCTCGACCGCGCTGATCGTGTCGCCGTCGACGGTGACACGACCCCGCTCGATGATCGCCTTCGGGGTGACCACCCGTCCGTGCAGCCGCACCACTACACCTGCACCCGGCTGACGTCACCCGACGACGGTATGGCGTCGGCCGCGAGCAGGGCGGCACCGAGGCAGCCCGCCTCGTCACCGAGCGCGGCCGGCACCAGCCGAGGCAGCCGGTGGAATGTCCGCTTAGCCCGCATCATCCGTCCCAGCGGGTCGAGCAGTTGCCCGCCGGCCTCGGCCAGCCCGCCGCCGAGCACCACGATCTCCGGATCGAACATCGCCTGGCCGATCAGCAGGCCGTCGGCCAGCGCGTCGATTGCCTCGGTCCATACTGTGGTGGCGACCGGATCGCCGTCGGCCGCCAACCGCGCCACCTCGGCGGCACCGGCCGGGTCGCGGCCGGCCTGCTCGGCGTACCGGCGGGCGACCGCGCCGGCCGAGGCGATCGCCTCCAGGCACCCGGCCTGTCGGCAGCCGCAGGCCGGCCCACCGGGGCGGACCACCACGTGGCCGAGTTCGCCGGCCGCGCCGTGCGCGCCGGAGTACGTCCTGCCGTCGACGACGGAAGCGGCGGCGATGCCGGTGCCGATCGCGATGAACAGCACGTGCCGGCTGCCTCGGGCGGCCCCGATCCGGGCTTCGGCGACACCGCCGGCCCGTACGTCGTGGCCGAGCGCCGCGGGCAGACCGGTCCGCGCCGCGACCAGGTCTCGCAGCGGTACGTCGCGGAAGCCGACATTGGCCGACCAGACCGCCGTCCCACTGGCCTCGTCGACGACACCGGGTACGGCGATGCCACTGGCCACCGGGGTGAGTCCACGGTCGCGGGCGGTGCCGGCCAGCTTCTCGGCGAGTTCGCAGATGGTCTCGGCGACGGCGGCCGGTCCACGGGCCGCCCAGGTCGGATGTCGCTCCGCGTGCCGTACGGCCCGGTCTGCCAGCCCGACGAGGGCACACTTGATTCCGGTGCCGCCGACATCGAGCGCGACGACGACTTCGCCTTCGTCGCCAGCTCCGTTGAGCGCGCTCACCGCAGGTCCGTGGCACTCATACGCGTCCGACACTCACGTGAGCACGACCGACCGGCTCAGGTGGCGGGGGTTGTCCGGGTCGAGCCCGCGGCTGGTGGCCAGGGCGACCGCGAACCGCTGGGCGAGGATCAGATCGGCCATCGGGTCGAGCGGCTGGCGGCCGGCCGTCCAACGACCGAGTACGCCGTACACGCCGTTGGTGCGGCTGTGCACGAACGCCGCGCCGGTGGCCGCCACGTCGTCGGCGAGGTGGTCGGGAATCTCGCCGAACGCCCACACCATCCGGTGCGGGCCGGCGACGGCGATCGGTCCGTGCCGGTAGTCCATCGCCGGATACGCCTCGGACCAGAAGGTCGCCGCTTCGCGGCACTTGAGCGCGGCCTCGTGGGCCAGCCCGACGGTCCAGCCACGGCCGAGGAAGGTGACCTGGTCGATCAGCGCCGGGCTGATCGGCAGCGGCGCGCGGACCGCGACCTCGGCGTCGGCGGCGAAGGAGGCGACGTCCTCGCCGAGGTGGGCGCGTAGCAGAGCCAGCACGCTGGTGGCGAAGCGGGTCTGAACGACCGACCGCTCGTCGGCGAAGGGCAGCGCGACGGCGTGGCCGGCCAACGCGGCGGCCGGCGAGTCCGGGTCACCGACGAGGACGGTGGTCCGCTGCCGGTCGTCGATCGCGGCGAGCAGGTCGGTGATCTCGGTGGTGGTGCCGGAGCGGCTGATCGCGATGATGCGGTCGTAGCGCCGGCCGGGTGGGAACTCCGATGCCTGGAAGGCATCGGTCTCTCCGTGGCCGGCCCGTTCGCGCAGTCCCGCGTAGGCCATCGCCATGAACCAGGAAGTGCCGCAGCCGACCACGGCGACCCGCTCGCCGTCGCGGGGCAGCGCACTCGCCGTGGCCATGCCGGCGGCCTGCCGCCAGCACTCGGGCTGACTGGCGATCTCGGCGTCGACGTAGGTCATCGCCACACTCCTTGCTGACCCTGCGATGCTGCGTGTTCCAGCTCAAACCAACAGGTTTTCGCGCGTCATTGTGCGTGCTCGCGTAAGCGACTGGCAACAAACCTCCTCGATCGCGCAGACGGAACTTTTGCCTTACAGGCGTTTCGCGCACTAGTGTGCAGCAGATCAGTCACCAATTGCGCAGCGCGGCGTCGGGAGGGATGCGGATGGACCGGTACGCACGGTGGAACACCCTGCTGGAGCTGCTGACCGACAGCGGCCGGATCACCGTCGAGGACGCCGCCGCCCGGCTCGACGTGTCCCAGGCGACCATTCGCCGGGACTTCGACCAGCTGGCCCAGCAGCAGATGATCACCCGTACCCGGGGTGGCGCGGTGGCCAACGGCGTCTCGTACGACCTGCCGTTGCGTTACAAGACCGCAAAACACTCGGCGGAGAAGCAGCGCATCGGTACCGCGGCGGCGTCGCTCGTGGCACCCGGCATGGTGGTCGGGCTCAACGGCGGCACCACCACCACCGAAGTGGCCCGCGCACTGGCCGTACGCCCGGATCTGAACACCAGCGCGGACGGCGCCCAACTGACCGTGGTCACCAACGCGCTGAACATCGCCAACGAGCTGCTGGTCCGTTCCCGGATGAAGATCGTCGTCGCCGGCGGGGTGGTCCGCCCGCAGTCGTTCGAGCTGGTCGGCCCGCTGGGTGGAGCGTTGCTGCGCGAAGTCACCCTCGATGTCGCCCTGCTGGGCGTCGACGCGATCGACCCGCAGCTCGGCGCCGCCGCCCACCATGAGGGCGAGGCGTCGATGAACGCGCTGATGGTGGCCCGTGCGAAACGGGTGGTGATCATCGCTGACTCGTCGAAGCTCGGCGGACACGCGTTCGCCCGGATCTGCCCGATCGAGCGGGTGGAAACCCTCGTGACCGACTCCGGCGCGGATCCGGCCACGGTGGCGGCCTTCCGCGAACTGGGCCTGACGGTGATCACCGCCTGAAGCGCCACACCCGCGTGCTGCCTCGCGTGCCACCCCGCTCGGCGCGACGACCGACGCGTATGGTGTGCGCTGTCCTGACGGCGTACGGGCGGAGACCGGTGGATGGCTGCCGTACTGGAGATCGACGGACTGCGCAAGACGTACCGGAGCAGCCGACGCGGGGTCCGACATGCCCTCGACGGCTTCGACATGCGGGTCGAAGCCGGCCAGGTGCACGGCTTCCTCGGGCCGAACGGGTCCGGCAAGACCACCACCTTGCGTACGCTGCTCGGCCTGGTCAGTGCGAACGGCGGCCGGATGGCGATCCTCGGCCGGCCGGTGCCCGAGCATCTTCCCGAGGTGGCGCGGCAGGTCGGGGCTATCGTGGAAAGTCCACAGTTCTTCCCGCACTTCACCGCCCGGGACACCCTCTCGCTGCTGGCCCAGGCCGGCGGGGTCGCGTCGCGGCGTGTGCCGGCGGTGCTGGATCTGGTCGGGCTGGCCGGCCGGGCCGGCGACCGGGTCCGGACCTACTCGCTGGGCATGCGACAACGGCTCGCCGTGGCGTCGGCGCTGCTGAAGGAGCCGGCGTTGCTGATCCTCGACGAGCCGGCCAACGGTCTCGATCCGGCCGGCATCCGGGAGATGCGCACCTTGATGCGTGATCTGGTCGCCGCCGGCACGACCGTGGTGCTGTCCAGCCACATCCTCGGCGAGATCCAGCTGATCTGCGATTCGGTGACGATCATCTCGCGGGGCCGGCGGGTCGCCGCCGGTCCGGTCGCCGAGGTGCTGGCCGCGCATTCCGGCGGCGGTCTTCGGGTACGTTTGGACGCCGTCGCCGACCTGCCGGCCGCCGAAGCGGTGCTGGTCGAAGCGGCGCCGGCCGGAGCCGCCGGCTCCGGGATCAGCGTCACCCGGCACGCCGATCACCTGCTGGTGTACGGGGTCGGGCAGCCGTCCTGGGTGACCCGTACGCTGGCCGCCGGCGACCTCTACGTCAGCGAACTCGCACCGGTCGCAGTGGATCTGGAAAGTGTCTTCCTCCACCTGACCGGCACCACGTCGGAGTCGGACCAGGCGGGAGCCGAGCGGTGAATCTCTACCGGGCCGAATTGCGCCGGCTCGTCAAGCGCCGCTTCGTCCGCTATCTCGTGTTTGCCAGCCTGCTGGTGCTCGCCATCGTCGCCGTCGGGACGTTCCTCGGCAACCAGAAGGTCGACCCGCAGGCGGTGGCCGAGGCGGAACAAGCCGCCCAACAGCAGTACGAGCTCAGTCTCGCCGACAGCGAGCGATGGCGTACCGAGTGCGAGGAGAGCAAGCGGTCGGGTGCGGCGGACACGGGCGGGTTCCCGGCCGACTGCGCCGCCATCACCCCGCCCACCCGGGACATGTTCCGGGCGCAGATGTTCCTGCCGCCGACGTTCGAGTTCCGTGACCAGTTCCGGGCGACTCTCTACACGTTCGTCAGCCTGCTGCTGCTCACCTTCTTCGCGGTCGGCGCCTCCTTCGTCGGTGCCGAGTGGACCTCGGGCGGCATGATGAACCTGCTGCTGTGGCGGCCCCGGCGGCTGCAGGTGCTGCTCACCAAGCTTGCCGCGCTGCTGACCGGAGTGCTGGCGGTGACGGTGCCCGCCGCACTCGCCTGGACGGCGGGGTTCTGGCTGATCGCGACCAACCGTGGGGTGACCGCCGGGATGACCGCCGGAGCGTGGCGCTCGGTCGCCCTGACGGAGGTCCGCTCGGTGGTGCTGGTGGTCGCCGCGGCCATGGTCGGATTCGGGCTGGCCACGATCGGTCGGCATACCGCGCTCGCCCTCGGCGGGGCGCTCGGGTTCCTGGTGGTCGTGCAGGCCGGACTCGGCTTTCTCGCGGGGGAGGTGCGCTACCCGGAGTTGTTGATAATCCCCACCTACTGGATCGCCTGGATGGACTCCTCGATGGAGATCATCGACTGGCGGGCATGCGGCGGTGGCTCGGCCGGCTGCGTGCCGCCGTCCATCGAGGTCACCTGGCTGCACACCGGCGGCCTGATCGCGGTCGTGGTGCTGGCGGTGCTCGGCGTGGCGGCCTGGACGATGCGCCGGCGCGACATCACCTGATGCGCCCGGCGCGGGCTGGCGATTACGCTGGTGAGGTGCCGGCTGCTGACGAAACCCGGACCGGGTCCGGACCGGACGCGGGCCCGCAGCCTGCGGCGGGTGCCCCGACGAGTGTTCCCCGGCAGCGCACCGACGGCGAGTCCGCGGCCGGGACGGACCGGGCGGCGGCCCCGCTGGGCGAACGTGAACAGCGGATTCTCGACTTCGAACGGCAGTGGTGGAAACACGCCGGTGCCAAGGAACAGGCGATTCGCGACACCTTCGGGCTCTCGGCGACCCGCTACTACCAGTTGCTCAACCAGCTGCTGGACGATCCGGCCGCGCTCGCCGCCGAGCCGGTGCTGGTGGCTCGGCTCCGCCGGCTGCGGGCCGCGCGGTCCCGCGCCCGACGCCGGTGAAGACCGGAGACTACTTCTCGTACATCCGCAGGCCGTTACCGAGGGCGAGGAAGGTCGGTGCCCACTCGCCGACGAAGATGCCCCACCTGTCGGCCCGCTCGATGCCGGCCTTTTCGAACCGCTTGGACAACATCCAGCTGGCGAAGGAGATGGCGATACTGGCCATGCCGGCCAGATACATGTGTTCGGCCCGTACACCTTTTTCATGCATTTGCTGCAACATCTGCTGACCCCCTGTGTCCCCGGGTATCGCTCGTGCGCGCCGCGCGGCCCACGATCCTCGACACCCACTTACCGGCCACGCTACCTTCAGTGGTAGACCAAACTCGGAGAGTTAGCGAGATGCTCAGGGTGATTCCCGACCACCACCGGGCGCGATGACCAGCACCAGCACCCGCACCCGCGCCGTGCCGACGGCGCCGCCGGTGATGCGTGTCGACGCGTGCTCGGTCGCGGCGCCCGGTCAACCGGACAACGAAGACCAGATGTTCCAGTACGGCGGACTGGTCGGCGTACTGGACGGGGCGACCGCACCGGCCGGATTCGAGACCGGATGTGTACATGGGCCTGCCTGGTACGTCCGGCGACTCGCCGCCCGGCTCGGTCTCGCCGCCGCGCCGGCGTCCACCGCGTCCACCGCGTCGAGCGTGTCGACGTCCGCCCGACCCATGTCCGCCGTGCCGCTCACGGACATTCTGTCCGACGCGATCCGGGCGGTGCGCGACGATCACGGCGGTAGCTGCGATCTCGACCACCCGGGTATCCCGTCGGCGACCGTCTGCCTGCTCCGCCAGGTCGGCGGGCACCTCGACTATCTGGTGCTTGGCGACAGTCCACTGCTGTTCGACGCGGACGGGCAGGTCGGCGTGGTGGCCGACGACCGCCTGGTCGCCGCCATGAGCAAGCTGTGGGGCGGCCCCCGGCCGCCCGGCCCGCCTGCGGCGGACCCGGCCGCCGCCGACGAGCAGTACCGGCGGGCGGTCCGGTGGCAGCGGCAGCACACCAACCAACCGGACGGCTACTGGATCGCCGCGGCCGATCCAGCCGCCGCGGCCAAGGCGCTGTGCGGCACCCTCCCGCTGACCGGTCCGGGGCGCATCCGGCGGGCGGCCCTGCTCAGCGACGGGGCGACCCGGGCGGTCGAGGAATTCGACCTGGTCGACTGGCCGGGCCTGCTGGACCTGCTGACCCGCGTCGGCCCGGCCGAACTGATCCGGCGGGTCCGCGTCGCGGAGCGGGACAGCGACAACCGCGACCAGCCGCCCCGCTACAAACGTCACGACGACGCGACCGCCATATTGTGCCAGTTCGATGACGGATGATGCTGCCCGTCGATGTGGCCTGACCTGGAACTACAGCTCACCGCAGCGGCCGTGGGCGGGCGCCGACTGGCCAGCCGCGCCGCTGGGGCGTTTCGTGCGAGGCGGCACTGAGCAATTAACCACTGCAGGAGCCACTCGCTGGGTAGGTGGAGGGCGCGGAATGAGTAAGGCGGAACCGGCACTGGCCTGGAAGACTACCGCCGTGCGGCACGACGTGCGGTTGATACCGATGAGCGACGCCCTGCTGGAGCCGTTGCTCTCCACCGCCGTGGCCGAAGCCGATCCGGGCGAGGTCATGCCGCCGGTGCCGGGCCCCGTCGGCTGGACCGCCGCCCGCCGCGACGCGTTCCGCGACTTCTACCGATCCCACTTCGACGGTGCGCGTTGCGGACCGACCGGCACCATTCTGTACGCGATCACCGTCGACGGTGACGACGTCGTCGGCGGCATCCGGCTCACCCGACTCGACGCACCGGCCGGGGCGCTGGAAACCGGCATCTGGCTCGGTCGCTCGGCTCGTGGCCGGGGCATCGGTTCGGCGGCGCTGCGCGCGGTCTTCGAAGAAGCCGCCCGGCTGGGCGCCCGGCTCGTCGTGGCCCGGACCACCGTGACCAACCGGTACGCGATCAACCTGCTGCGCCGCTGCGGTGCGGTGATCGAAGTCGAGCAGGGCCAGGTCCACGCCCGGTTCTGGCTGGACGAGGCGTTCAGCACCGACTTAGCCGGCTAGCAGGCAATAGGCTCATCCGGCTAGCGGGCCGCCTGCTGATCAGCGTACGCGGCCAGCCAGGCGACCTGGGCCGGATCCAGCGACGGCCGGATCCGTTCCCGAGCCACGGTGACGTGCGTGCCCGTCACCGATGAAGCCTCCAGGGACTCCCGCATCGCGGCGAGTGCCGCCTCGCGTACCAGGGCGGCGCAGTCCGCCGCCGAGAAGCCGGCGAGCGTATCGCCCAGCTCGGCCAGGTCGACGTCGGCGGCCAGCGGCACCGACCTGGCCGCCGCCCGCAGGATCTCCACCCGCGCGGCGGCGTCCGGCGGCGGCACGTACACCAGCCGTTCCAACCGGCCCGGCCGCAGCAGTGCCGGATCGACCAGGTCCGGCCGGTTCGTCGCGCCGATCACCACCACGTTGCGCAGCGCCTCCACCCCGTCGAGCTCGGTGAGCAGCGCCGCCACCACCCGGTCGGTGGTACCGCCGTCCGATGCCTGCCCCCGCACCGGCGCCAACGCGTCGACCTCGTCCAGGAAGACCAGCGTCGGCGCCGCCTCGCGGGCCCGGCGGAACAGCTCCCGTACCGCCCGCTCGCTCTCGCCCACCCACTTGGACAGCAGCTCGGCGCCCTTGACCGACAGCACGTTCGCCTTTCCGGTGCCAGCCAACGCGGTCACCAAAAACGTCTTGCCGCAACCGGGCGGACCGTAGAGCAGCACCCCGCGCGGCGGCTGCACGCCGAGCCGGGCGAACGTGTCCGGATAGGTCAGCGGCCACAGCACCGACTCGGTCAAGGTCTGCTTGACCTCGACCATGTCGCCGACGTCGTCCAGCGTGACCCGGGCCAGCTCCAGCGTGGACGACGACATCGAGGTCGGTCGTACCACCTCCAGCGCGGTGTCGAAATCGGCCGGCGTCACCACCGGTGCCGCGACCGACTTCTGCCGCAGCGCCGCCCGTACCCCGGCCTCGCGGACCAGCGCGGCCAGGTCGGCGGCGACGAACCCGGGGGTACGCCCGGCGATACCGTCGAGGCGGACCCCGTCCTCCAGCGGCATACCCCGGGTCAGCACCGCCAGTTGCTCGCGGCGCATCGCCGCGTCCGGCAGCGGTACCGCGATCTGCACCGCCAGCAGGTCCGGTCGACGCAGGCCGGGATCCAGCGACTCCGGGTGGCTCGTGGTGCAGACCACCGCCGCGCCGGCCGCCACCGTTTCGGCGAGCATCTGACGGAACACCGTCGCCAGTGGCCCCGGCTGGTCACGCGGGGCGAGCGCGTCCACGTCGGAGACCAGCAGCACCGCCGGCCCACCGTGGCGGACCGCGGTCGCGGCGGCCCGCAGCCGCTGGGCCGCCGCGTCGTTGGTCAGCGCGGCGATCTCCGGCGCCCACAGCGCCCGCACCTCGGCACCGACCGCACCGGCCACCGCTCGGACCAGCGCCGACTTGCCGGACCCCGCGGGGCCGCTGAGCAGCACCCCGAGCGAGACGGTGGTGCCGAGCCGGGCGAGCACCTCACGGTGGTGGAAACCGAGGTCGAGGAGTTCGGTCAGCTCGTCGGCCTGGGCGCGCAATCCCGGTAGGTCGTCCAGGCTCGGCGGCGGCTCGTCAAGCTGGTCCGTCGCGGCCCGGTCCGGACCGTCACGGCCCAGCCCGGCCGCCTGCGGTGAGCCGGCCGGCGGTGAGCCGGCCGGCGGAGCAGTGGCGGTGCCTGCCGCCGGGCGCACGTCAGCCCCGGTGGACCCGTGCGTCACCGGTCCGTGCTGCCAGCCCACCACGGTGTCCATGGTGACCAGCACGGCTCCGTCCGAGACGGATCCACCGGCTGCCTCGGCGGCGGTGACGGTGAGCAAGGTGCTGGTCCAGCCGTACCCGACGGTGTTCGCCAGGCTGCGCCGGGCGGCCTCGATCATCCGCCGGGTCGCCGGCTCGGGCAGCACGTCCTGCGGCAACAGCGACACGTTGTCACCGGCGGTGACCACCTTGCCGAGCAGCGCCAGACGCAGCATCTCCGGGCTGACCAGCGCGATGATCTCCGCCGGCCCGTCCAGCATCACCTGGCGGGCGGCCACCTCCGGCACCGGGGAGACGGTGACCTGGCCGCCGTCGCGCAGACCGATGTTGCCGAGGATGAGATCGTCGGCGTACAGCAGGGCGCGGCTGGCGCCGCTGTCGGCCCGCGCGGCGATCCCGGCGCTGGTCCGCCGCCCGGCCAGCCGGACCGGATCCCCGGCGGCGACTCCGAGCGCGGCCAGCACCGCGGGATGCAGCCGGACGATGCCCCGCCGGGCGTCCAGCGCCGCTGGACGCAGGCTTGCCGTCAAGGTCAGCTCTCGGTCGGCCACCCGCCGAGACTATCCGTCGCACGCCCGCTGAGAGGGTTCACAGGTACGGGCCGATCGTGCGCCGTACCGTGTGGCACATGCCGACTCCGATGTCCGTACGGGTGCGCCGTGCCCTCCCGCTGCCCTCCCGACGGCGGCTGGCCGGCGGGGTGCTCGCCCTTGCCATGGTCGCCGGGGTGGTCACCTGGGCGGTCTGGCCGGAGTCGGTGCCGTACACCACCACCGAGCAGACCATCACGGTGCGCTCCGGCCCGGACGGCGACCAGCCGGTCGACCTGGACACCACGTTCTACCTGCCCAAGTCGGTGTCGGCGGCCGGCCCGGTGCCGGCGGTGCTGCTCGCCCACGGCTTCGGTGGCAGCAAACGGACCGTGGCCGCCGACGCCGAGGAACTGGCCGGACTCGGGTACGCGGTGCTGGCCTACACGGCGCGCGGTTTCGGTGCCAGCGGCGGCCAGATCCACCTCAACAGCCGCGACCACGAGGTACGTGACGCGCAACGGTTGCTCGACTGGTTGGCCGGGCGGCCCGAGGTGCGTACCGACGCTGCCGGGGATCCGCAGGTCGGAGTGGTCGGTGGCTCGTACGGCGGCGCACTGGCCCTGTTGCTGGCCGCCCAGGACGACCGGGTCGACGCGATCGTGCCGATGATGACCTGGAACGATCTGGCCCGGTCGTTTCTGCCCGAGGCCACCGGCGCCGGCCCGGCCGACGGGGTGTTCAAGAAGGGCTGGGCCGGGGTCTTCTTCGGCAGCGGTGGTGCCACCGCCGCCGGCCTCGGCGACCCGGCGATCAACGGTGCGCCGCTGCCGGACGGTGCGCCGCCGTCAAACGGCGGGCGGCCTGATCCGGCGACGACACCACCGGGCGTGACCGGCATGTCGCCGGTGGTCGGCCCGGCATGCGGGCGGTTCGCCGCCGATGTCTGCGCCGCGTACCTGCAGATCGCCACCGCCGGCCGGGCCAGCGCGGAGGCGGTGGAACTGTTCGACCGGTCCAGCCCTGACCGGGTGCTGGGCCGGATCACCGCCCCGACGCTGCTGATCCAGGGCAGTGCGGACACCCTCTTCACCCTGGCCGAGGCCGACGCGAACGCACGCGGTATCGCGGCGAACGGCACCCCGGTCCGGGTGGCGTGGTTCACCGGCGGCCACGACGGCGGTGCCGGACCTCAATCCGACCAGGACCGGGTCAAGTTCCTCACCGCCGGATGGCTCGACCATTACGTGGCCGGGGACGGCGGCGCGCCGGGCGGCAGCTTCACCTGGTCGCGGATCGCCGGCTTCGACGCGATGGACCGTGGCCTGGTCGCCACCGGATACCGGATCACCGACTATCCCGGCATCGACGGCACTGCCCCGGACGGCGCCGTCGCCGTCACCGTCACGGGCCCGCCGCAACAGGTCGCCAACCCACCGGGTGGCAACCCGGCGGCCATCTCCTCGCTGCCGTTCGGCGGCGGGCTGACCAGCCTGCTCAGCGGCAGCATCGCCAGCGAACTGCCCGGTCAGCACAGCCGATTCGACTCGGCACCGTTGGCCGAACCGGTCGACGTGGTCGGCGCGCCGACCGTGTCGATCCGGGCGGCGTCCCCCAGCGGCGAGGCGGTGCTGTTCGTGAAGCTCTACGACGTCGATCCGGACGGCACGATGAACCTGCCCAGCGGGCTGGTCGCGCCGGTGCGGCTGACGGACCTGCCGGCCGACATCGCCGACGCGCGACCGGTGCAGGTGACCTTGCCGGCCATCGTGCACCGGTTCGAGACCGGCAACCGGCTGCGGATCGTCGTCGCCACCTCGGACCAGGCGTACGCCACCCCGGTCGAACCGACCGTCTACACGGTGGCGATCGGCACGGGTGCGGTCGGTGTCGGTGCGGTCGGCGGCGGTGACGGCACTCCGGTGACCCTGCCGGAGGTGGCCGGCGAACCGATCGCCACCTCGGCGACGCTGTGGCGGTGGGTGCTCGTCGGTCTGGTCGCCGCGATCGTCGTCGGGCTGATCGTCGTCATCGTCGCCGTGCGGTTACGGCAGCGGCGGGTGGACCACTCGGTGGTCGCCGAGCACGAGCAGACCCCGCTCGTCGTGCGCGACCTGCGCAAAGAGTACGCCGACGGGTTCGTCGCCGTCGAACGGGTCGACTTCACCGTCGAGCGCGGCCAGGTCGTCGGCCTGCTCGGGCCCAACGGTGCCGGCAAGACCACGACCCTGCGCGTGCTGATGGGACTGACCCAGCCGACCGCCGGGGAGATCCTGGTGTTCGGTCACCGGTTGGTGCCCGGCTCGCCGGTGCTGTCCCGGATCGGCTCACTCGTCGAAGGACCCGGCTTCCTGCCGCATCTGTCCGGCATCGACAACCTGCGCGCGTACTGGCGGGCCACCGGCCGCCCGATATCGGACGCCCATTTCGACGAGGCGCTGCGGATCGCGGGTCTGGGAGACTCGGTGCACCGCAGGATCCGCAACTACAGCCACGGCATGCGCCAGCGGCTGGCCATCGCCCAGGCCATGCTCGGTCTACCCGAGCTGCTGGTGCTCGACGAGCCGACCGACGGCCTCGATCCGCCGCAGATCGCCGAGATGCGCCGGGTGCTGAAACGGTACGCCACCGGTGGGCGCGCGGTGCTGGTCTCCAGCCACCTGCTGGCCGAGGTGGAGCAGACCTGCACCCACGCGGTGGTGGTCAACAAGGGCCGGATCGTGGCGGCCGGGCCGGTCGACGACATCGTCGGTGACTCGCCGAGCGTGCAGTTCGACGTCTCCGACGTCGCCGCCGCCGAAGCGGTGTTGGACCGGCTGCCCGGGGTACGTACCGTCACCGCCGAAGGCACAGGTCTGGTCGTCGACGTCGACGGCACCGCACGCAGCGAGGTCGTCGCCGAGTTGGTGCGGGCCGGGGTGGCGGTGGACCGGGTGGTGCCGCGTCGCCGGCTGGAGGACGCCTTCCTCGCCCTGGTGGGCGAGCATTCACGGGGAAGCGGGGACCGCTGATGGCCGGTACGTCATCCGGAGTGGTTACGCCCGAGGCCGACCGTTCGGGTGCCGCGGCCGGCTACCGGGCCCGCGCCACCCTGCCGTTCTGGGCGGAGGTACGCCGGCAGGCGGCCCGCCGGCGCACGCAGTTGACGCTCGGCTTCATGGTGCTGCTGCCGCTGATCGTGCTGGTCGCCTTCGAGTTCGACGACGACCCTGAGGGTGACAACGGCGGCGGTGAGTTCGGCAGCCTGGTCGAGCTGGCCACCTCGGGCGGACTCAACTTCGCCCTGTTCACCATCTTCGTGTCGTCGACGTTCCTGCTGGTGGTGGCGGTGGCGTTGTTCTGCGGCGACACGGTGGCCAGCGAGGCGAGCTGGGGAAGCCTGCGCTATCTGCTGGCCGTGCCGGTGCCCCGGACCCGGCTGCTGGTCGTGAAGCTGCTCGCCGCACTGGCGTACTCGGGGCTGGCGATCGTGCTGCTCGCGGCGACCGCACTGGCCGTCGGCACGCTGCGGTACGGCTGGTCGCCGCTGCGCTCGACGGTGGCCGCCGAGATCCCGGCCGGCGAAGGTGTGCTGCGGCTGCTCGGCATCGTCGGCTACCTGGCGATGGTGCTGCTGATCGTGGCCTCGCTGGCGTTCCTGCTGTCGGTGTCGACGGACGCGGCGCTGGGCGCGGTCGGCGGGGCGGTGCTGCTGTGGATCCTGTCCAGCATCCTCGACCAGATCACCGCGCTCGGGGTGCTGCGCGACTTTCTGCCGACCCACTTCAGCACCGCCTGGCTGGGCCTGCTGTCCACGCCGACGCAGACCGACGACATCGTGCGCGGATGCATCTCGGCGTTGGCCTACGCCACGGTCTTCCTCTGCCTGGCCTTCTGGCGCTTCACCCGCAAGGACGTGACGTCGTAGGTGGCGGTCAGTCGGATTCGGGAGTGACGGTCGGGCGGGGGAGGTCGCCGTACAGTCGGCCTTCAGTCGCCTTGACCGTCGCGACCAGCACGAACGACAGAGTCACCAGCAGCGACCAGGAACCGAACTTGCTGGCGTGGACGAACGTCCAGACGTGCTGCTGGTCCGGGTAGGTCCACGCGCCGAGGAAGGTCGCGGCGTTCTCCGCGACCCACAGGAAGAAGCCGATCAGCACGAAGGCGAGGGCCAGCGGCATCCGCAGCCGGGCGTCGCCGACGGTGAAGAACACCCAGGTACGCCGGAGCGTGATCAGCAGCAGCGCGGCCAGCACCCAGCGTGCGTCGGGCAGGAAGTGGTGGGCGAAGAAGTTGGCGTACACGGCGACGGCCAGCCCGGTGACGGTGAGTGCGCGGTAGCCTGTCACTCTCAGGTCGAATCGACGCCACGCCTGACAGATGTACGAGCCGACGGCGGCGTACATGAACCCGGCGTAGAGCGGCACCCCACCGACCTTGGTCAGCGCGTCCTCCGGGTACGACCAGGAGCCGATTCTGACCTTGAACAGCTCCAGACCGAGCCCGACCAGATGGAATCCGGCGATGACGGCGACCTCCCGGCCGGTCTCCCAGCCGAGCAGCCACATGCCGATGGTCAGCGCCACCATACAGGCCAGCAGCACGTCGTAGCGGGGAACAGGCAGCGGGACGACCGAGGTCAGCGCGAGGCAGGCGAGGACGGCGACCGCGAAGCCGCACGACTGCGCCTCGATCCAGCCGAACCGAAGCAGCATGGCGGCGCGTCGCCGCAGGTCCGCCCGTACCCACACCGCCGTCGTCATGCCAGCCATGGTCGCGTACGCGGTGCCGGCCGCGCTCGCCCCCCACCCGGCCGCCCCGCCCGGCGGCCCGGCCCGGCCGCCCGGCTCACCGGCTCACCGTCCGGCGCGTTCGGCGATCGCCTGCCGGACCTGCCGCACGAGGTGTCCGCTGCGTCGCAGGACGTCGTCGGCGGTGAACCGCAGCACCAACCAGCCGGCGGCGCGCAGCTCGTTGTAGCGGTGCACGTCCTTACGGAACGTGCCCCGGTCCCGGTGGTGGTCACCCTCGTACTCGATGGCGATCCGCCACTGCGGGTACGCCAGGTCGACCCGAGCGACGAACCGTCCTCGCGACACGAGGTTCGCGTGCTCCGGCGCAGCGACGTCCCGGCGATCACGCTGAACCACGCGTACCTCGTGTTGCGGGGTCGGCCGGGGCAATCCGGCGTCGTACAGCAGCAGCCGTAGCCGGCTCTCCATCGGCGACGCGCTCGCCGGTTCGGCGAGCGCGACGATTTCTCGTAACTGCCGTATCCCGCGCCAGCCAGGGTGCGTGTCCACGTACGCCGTGATGTCGTCACGCCTCAACAGCCGGCGATGTAGCAGCATGTCGACGGCGCCGAGCGCCTCGGCGTGCGGCAGCGACCGGCCCAGGTCGAAGGCGGTCCGGACCTCGGTGGTCAGCGGCAGCCCGGTCAACGAGGTCCGGTCGTCTTCGTCGAGCACACCGCGGGCGTACGCGATCCGGGGGTGCGCTCTGGGTCGGGCGCCGAGAGGGACCGTGACCTGTACCCGCGCATGCGCACGGTTGTTTCTGGGCAGCAGATCGACTCCCCACAGGTACGCGGCGCTGACGCCGTGAATCGCCGCGCCCGGTGGCAGCCGCACCGCCACTGCGGCACACCACATCCGATGGTCGGCGGGATCGACGGCGGCGGCGTGCACGTAGACGTCGGGCAGCAGCCGGCGCCAGGTGGGGCCGCTGAGCATCCGCCAGGTGAGCAGACCAGCGGCAACCGCCCGGCTGCCGGAGAACGGAGCGAAGCTCAACTCGGGTGGCACCGTGGCCGGGCGGGACATCGGCCCAGCGTGCCCGCCCGGCGTCGCCGTGCACTGCCCCGTACGCCCGTTGCGTCGCCGATCCGACTGTTCATCCGGCCCGCCGGGTACCCGAGTGGAGCGCGCTCGACGTCAAATTTGAAGAATGACGTCAACAGCGCTCCACTCGGCGTGGATCTGGCTACCGCCGGTTCGGTGAATGGCGGGTGGCCGGTATCAGATAGCGTCGGGACGACTGGTGAAAGTCCGATGGGGAGGATTCCCGAGTGAGCACGGTCGAAGAGGTCAAGGCGGGGGTTGCCCGGTTCGGCGACCAGGTGGGCCGGCAGGTGGGGGCGATCCGGGCGAGCGCGGACGCGTTGAGCGCGAGCGGTGCCGCGTTGCGGGGGATCACCAGCGGGTCGAGTCATGCGCAGGTGGCCGAGACGCTGGCAAAGCTGGAGCAGGCGAAACAGAAGTTGGCTGAGGCAGCTGCGCTCGCTCAGAGTGCGGTCGAGTCCAGTCGTGGGTACGCGGGCAGCGTCTGACCAGCACACGCCCCAAAGCCCGATCGTCCGGTCACCGCCGTGCCGGCCTAGGCTGGTCGCATGGCTGCTGACCCTGAGCCGTCCGAGCCGGTCCACGCCGTGCTGCGCGACTCGCTCGACGATCTGCTCACGATCGCGGTGGCGGCCACGGGCCGCGGTGCCGAGCTGATGCGTACCCGCGATCCCGGCCACCTGGCCGGCAAGGGCGACCGGGACCTGCGGGCGTTCCTCGCCGAGGAGACGGTGCTGGATCCGATCGACGGCACGGTGAACTTCGCGCACACCGTACCGCTGTGCGGGGTGTCCCTGGGTCTGGTCAGTGACCAGCGCCCGGTGCTCGGCGTGGTCGAGCTGCCCTTCCTGTCCAGCCGATACAGCGCGACCGTCGGCGGCGGCGCGTGGTGCGACGGCCGCCCCATCCGGATCCGGGGTGCGGCGCAGTTGTCCGACGCGCTGGTCAACCTGGGCGACTACGCGGTCGGCGCGGACGCCGAGCGAAGCAACGCCGCCCGGTTCGCCCTCGCCGAGGGCATCGCGCGTACCACGTTGAGAGTTCGGATGCTCGGCTCGGCCGCGGTCGACCTGGTCTGGGTGGCCGAGGGCCGGGCCGACGTGGCGATCGCGCTGTCGAACAAGCCGTGGGACACGGCTGCGGGCACGCTCATCGCCCGAGAGGCGGGTGCCGCTGTCGTCGACGTCGACGGCTCGCCGCAGATCCTCGACAAGGTGCTCGCGATCGTCGACACGGCGCTACGCACGGCAGCCCTGCGCACCGCAGCCTGAGGTCGGGCGGCAGCAGGGGGTGCGGGTTTGCTCACACCCTGGGATCGGCGGATGCTCGCCCGGCCGCCCGCCCGTACACTGGCCGGAAACAACTACATAACTCATCCAGAGGAGCAGAGGGACACGGCCCGACGAAGCTCCGGCAACCACCCCGCATGACCCGATGCAGAGGCCACGCGCGGCAGGTGCCAATTCCGTCCCCACCGCACCGCGCGGCGCAGGGAAAGATGAGAGGACGGCCTCATATGACGTCGCTGATCGACGCAACCACCAGCACGACGCACGCCGCCGGCGCTGCTGCCCAGGGCGGCGGCTCCGGCCCGGCCAGTCCGGCACGCGCCCTGATCTGCCGCGGCTGCGGTGCCGACTACCCGCTCGCCGCACAGCATGCCTGTTTCGAGTGTTTCGGGCCGCTGGAGGTCGCGTACGACCCGGCGGCCATCGCCCGCGTCACCCGGGCCGACATCGAAGCCGGCCCGGCCAACATCTGGCGGTACGCGCCGCTGCTGCCCGCCGGTCAGGACCCGGCCACCCGGGTCAGCCTGGATCCGGGGCTCACCCCGCTTGTCTGCGCCGACGCGCTGGCGCAGGAGGTGGGCCTGCGGGCGCCGCTGTGGGTGAAGGACGACAGCGCCAACCCCACCCATTCGTTCAAGGACCGGGTCGTCTCGGTCGCCCTCACCGCCGCCCGTACGCTCGGATTCTCCCGCTTCGCCTGTGCCTCGACGGGCAACCTGGCCAACTCGGTCGCGGCGCACGCCGCGCGAGCCGGCGTACCGTCGATCGTCTTCATCCCCGGTGACCTGGAGCCCGGCAAGATCGTGACGACCGCCGTGTACGGCGGCGAGTTGGTCGCGATCGACGGTTCGTACGACGACGTGAACCGGCTGTGCAGCGAGTTGACCGAGACCGACGAGTTCGAGGACACCGCGTTCGTCAACGTCAACGTGCGGCCCTACTACGCCGAGGGATCCAAGACGCTCGGCTACGAGGTGGCCGAGCAGCTGGGTTGGCGAATTCCCGAGCAGGTGGTCATCCCGATGGCCAGCGGTGAGCTGCTGACCAAGGTGGACAAGGCGTTCACCGAACTGGTGGAGATCGGCCTGGTCGAGGCACCGGCGAACGGCTGGCGGGTGTTCGGCGCGCAGTCGGCCGGGTGCAATCCGATCGCCACCGCACTGCACGCCGGCACCGACACCATCGTCCCGGTCAAGCCGACCGGGATCGCCAAGTCGCTGAACATCGGCGACCCGGCCGCCGGGCTGTACGCCATCGAGGCGGTCCGCCGGACCGGCGGCTGGATGGACTACGCCGACGACGACGAGATCAGGGCCGGGATCCGGCTGCTCGCCCGGACCACCGGCGTCTTCGCCGAGACGGCCGGCGGAGTGACGGTCGCCGTACTCAAGAAGTTGGTCGACAGTGGGCGGCTCGACCCGGCCGCCGAGACGGTCGTCTACAACACGGGTGAGGGTTTGAAGACGATCGACGCCGTTGCCGGCCAGGTCGGACCGACGCACCGTGTCAAGCCGTCGTTGCGTTCGGTTCGCGAAGCCGGTCTGCTTGGCTGACCTTCCTACCAGCGTTACATCATCTGAACCGGTCGACACGCATCCACCGGTCAGCCGATGCGTTGTGTGCGTTCCGTAGTCGCACTTTTGCCATAGGTTGAGAAAACACACCTGCAGGGTCTTGACGACTGCACTTGCACAGCGCAGGATGCTCCGTGCGGGAGGGCGACTCGCCGTAAGGGCCCCGACAGAGCTTGGCAACGATCTCACTTTGGGTCCCAACGACCAGCGGCGCCGGAGGCGTCGTGCGAGCGCCCCTCCCGACCAAGACGGCGGTCCTGATCGACGTCGCCGATAAATCGGTCGCGCGGGCGGCCTGACCCCGTCACCCTCGACGGCATGGACCTCACCATCACCCCGCTGGATCCGGGCGATCCGAGCGCATTCGAGCAGGCGTTCCAGATCAGGCAGGCGGCGACCTTCGCCCCGGACATGCCACCGGCGTCCCGGCCGTGGTTCGGGGCGCTGCTGCGGCATCCTCGGCGCAGCGTACGGCACGAGGCCGCGTTGGCCAGTGTGGACGGCGTACCCATGGGACTGGCCACCATCGAGTTTCCGCTGCTCGACAACCTGGACAACGTCGGGGTGGACATCCAGATCCGGCCGGAACACCGACGTCGCGGCGTCGGTCGGGCGCTGTACGCGTACACGGTCGACCGAGCCCGCGCGCAAGGCCGGACCCGGCTGATGGGCCATTCGTGCGACACCCTGCCCGGCGGGGTGGTCCGCGACCCGTCGCCCACCGCCTTCGCACACGCGATGGGCGCCAAGTCGGCCCTGGTCGACGTGCGCCGGCGGCTCGACATCGACACCGTGGACCAGCCTGCGCTCGACGCGATGCTCGCCGACGGCTGGCGGCGTGCGCCCGGCTACGAACTGGTCACCTGGGTCGGGGTCTGTCCGGTCGGATACCGCGACGACCTCGCCTACCTCGACGGGCGGATGGTCACCGACTCGCCAATGGGCGACCTGGAGTGGGAGCCGGAGCAGGTCGACGCCGAGCGGATCCACGAGGTCGATCTGGCCCGGGAGGCGGCGGACACCCGCAGCTACCACGCGGCGACCCGGCATCTGGCCAGCGGGCGGATCGTGGCCTGGACCACCATCACGCTGCAGGCCGAGCCGGGCTGGCACGCGTACCAGCAGATCACCATCGTCGATCCGGACCATCGTGGCCACCGACTGGGGACGATCGTCAAGATCGAGAACCTGCGGCGGGCGCTGCGGCACGAACCGGCGCTGCGGGTCATCGACACCTGGAACGCCGACAGCAACCAGCACATGATCGCGATCAACGAGGCGATCGGGTACCGGGCGGTCGACTGCTGGCAGAACTGGCAGCAGTCGCTCTAGCCGCCCGGCCCGGTCGGTCCGGCATGATGGGCGGCATGACGGAGACCCCGCACCCGCTGTACGCCACCCACGCCGACACCCTGGCCCGGGCGCTGACCGCGATCACCGAACGGGACTACTGGTCCGCGTACCCCGAATCACCCAGCCCTCGGGTGTACGGCGAACACGCCGCCGCCGACGGCCAGGCCGCCTTCCAGGCCTACCTCGGCCAGGACTTCCCCTTGGGCCAGGTCGCCACCGGTGGCGACCCGATCGCCACTGAACGTAGCCCGTTCGGTGTCGATCTGGGCGTACGGTATCCACGCGCCGCCGCCGATCCGCTGATCGCCGCCGCACAGGCGGCGATGCCCGCTTGGCGCGACGCCGGTGCCGAGACCCGCGCCGGAGTCTGCCTGGAGATCCTGGCCCGGCTGCACGCGCACAGCTTCGAGCTCGCCAACGCGGTGCAGTTCACCACCGGCCAGGCGTTCGTGATGGCGTTCCAGGCCGGTGCCACACACGCGCTGGACCGGGCGCTGGAGGCGATCGCCTACGCGTACGCCGAGATGACCCGCCACCCGCACACCGCGACCTGGGAGAAGGCCGCCGGACGCGGCGAACCGCTGCGGATGACCAAGACGTTCCACGTCGTACCGCGCGGCGTCGCCCTGGTCATCGGCTGCAACACCTTCCCGACCTGGAACTCCTACCCGGGACTGTTCGCCTCGCTGGTCACCGGCAATCCGGTGCTGGTCAAGCCGCACCCCGGCGCGGTGCTGCCGCTGGCGATCACCGTCCGCTACGCCCGGCAGGTGCTGGCCGAGGCCGGCTTCGACGCCAACCTGGTGCAGCTCGCCGCCGAGGCACCGCAAGACCGACTGGCCACCGTCCTGGCCGAGCGGCCCGAGGTGCGGATCATCGACTTCACCGGGTCGACCGAGTACGGCGACTGGCTGGAGGCGAACGCCCGGCAGGCGAGCGTCTACACCGAGAAGGCCGGGGTCAACACGGTCATCGTGGACTCCACCGACGACTTCGCCGGTATGTGCCGCAACCTGGCGTTCTCCCTCGCCCTCTACAGCGGCCAGATGTGCACGACACCGCAGAACCTGCTGGTACCGGCCGGCGGCATCGACACCGACCAGGGCCACAAGAGCCTCGACGAGGTCGCCGACGGGATCGGTGCCGCGCTCGGCAAGATGACCGGCGACCCGGCCCGGGCGGTCGAGGTGACCGGGGCGATCGTCAACGACGGCGTGCTGTCCCGGCTCGCCGAAGCGGCCAAGCTGGGCGAGCCGGTGCTCGAATCGCGGGAACTGACCCACCCGGCGTACCCGGACGCGACGGTCCGTACCCCGCTGCTGGTCAAGCTGGACTCGGCCGCCGACGACGTCTACGGCCGGGAGTGGTTCGGCCCGATCACGTTCGTGGTCGTCACCGCGTCGACGGCACAGAGCGTGGAGATCTTCCGGCGTACGGTCGGTGGCTGTGGCGCCCTCACCGCCGGCGTCTACAGCACCGACGAGCAGGTGCTGGCCGATGTCGAGGCGGCGGCGCTGGACGTCGGAGTGCACCTGTCGGCGAACCTGACCGGCGGTGTGTTCGTCAACCAGTCGGCGGCCTTCTCCGACTTCCACGCCAGCGGTGCCAACCCGGCCGCCAACGCGGCACTGACCGACGGCGCGTACGTCGCCGGACGGTTCCGGATCGTCCAGTCCCGCCGGCACGTCTGACCGGGTCCGCCGGTTGGCGGCGCCGCGTTCAGCGGGACAGCGAGCGGACCGCGTCCGCGACCGCCCGGGTGCCACCTCGACCGGCCGGCGATCGGGGCGGCCGGTCAGGCCGCGCGGCGCATCTGCAACTCGGTGAGCGTGGGCACGCTGGGGTGCGGCAGCCGTGCCCCGGTGTCGACGAAGCCGAGCCGGGAGTACGCCCGCACCGCACGGTCGTTGCCGACAACCACCTCCAGCAGCAGCCTGGGCCGGTTGACCGATCGTGACCAGGCGCCGACCGCGTCGATCAGGGCCGGGAGCAGGCCCTGGCCGCGCCACGGTGGGCTGATGTAGATGGCGAACAGCACCGTCGTGGCCGGATCGTCACGTGCCTCGTGTCCGCCGGCATGTGCCACCAGCCGTCCTCCGGGTTCCTCGGCGACGAACTGCGCCAGGTACCGGCCGGTGGCGGCCTGCGCGACCCGCCGGGCGTACTCGTCGTGCGGTCGGGCCGCGGCATCGGCGAGCCGCTCGATGAACGCCAGCGGCGAGTCCGCGAGCATCTCCAGTCGCAGCGCCCGCATCCGGGCGGCGTCGGCCAACTGGACCCGCCGGACGACCGTGGTCCCGCCGCTGAGCTGAGTCATAGCGGAATGCCTACCCGTTCTCGTCGGCGGTCGGCAAACCCGGTCGTCGGCCGACGAGGGTCAGACCACCAGGAGCAGTGCCGCGCCGATCTGTCGGCAGAATCCGGCTCCGTACGCCAGACCGCGCTCGCCGGGGTAGCGGGCCAGTGCCGCGATCACCCACGTCTCGCCGATGGCCAGGCAACTGATGTGCCAGAGCCCGTCCTCGTCGCGCAACAGCCAGCCGTTCTTGATCGCGATGGTCGCCGCGTACTCGGGGGTGAGCGCGGCCCGTGGGCCGAAGTCGCCTTCACCACGGACCGCCCGCATCTCACCGAGCAACCACGGCGTCCAGCGTGGGCCGGCGGCGTGGCCGTTGGCGAGGCAGTCGCCCAGCCGGGTCAAATCGCGGGCGGACACCACGGTGTTGCTCCACCGGTTCATCTCCGGTGCCGAGTCGGTCAACCCGCAGATGTCCACCATCCGCTCGATCGACGCGCGCCGGCCGACCCGGGCGTATGTCGCGTCGGCGGCCGGATTGTCACTGTCCCGGATCATCGCGGACAGTTGCGCCAGCTGCGGTGCGCGCGGCAGGTGGCCCTGCTCGTCGGAGCGGCGCAGGTCGTCCGCGGCCAACCAGGCTTTCACCAGTGACATGGTGTCGCTGGGCGCGGCGAGGTTGGCGGACCCGCGCAGCAGGCCGGTACGCCGGTTGAGTGCCGCCCAGGAGAAGAAGCCGTCGGCCGGTGTGGGCACCTGCCCGTCGCGCAGCAGGACGTAGCGTTGGTCGACACCCGCAGCGGTCCAGCCGGGCTCGCGAGCCGGTGGCGGCCCGACATCGCCGGGCAGCCCGCCGGCGAACGCCGCGAGCACCACGAGCAGCCCGAGGCCGGCGGCGACCGGGTGCCGCTGGTGGGAACCACGGACCCGGCAGTCGGGGCGGACGTCGGCGGGGCGGACGTCGGCGGGGCGGACGGCGCGGCGGCCGGGGGCCCGATGGCGTCCGGTCTTCACGTTCTGCGGTGTACGGGACACACGTGGTCAACGAAGTGTGGTGTTCCGGAGACTTGACTGGGATTAAATGTCCTATTTTGGGATAGTGCGGCGCCGTCATGCCTCGTGTAGCGTGCGATTTCGGCTGCTGTGTTCGGACGTCCGTCAGGCTTGTCCGATCGGCGGCTCAGTCAGGCGAACGCGCCTGGCTGAGGGCCGGCAGAGGCCCGGCACGACAGAAGTGAGGAAGTGCACCGTGGCGCAGGGCACCGTGAAGTGGTTCAACAGCGAAAAAGGCTACGGTTTCATCGCGGTCGACGGAGGTCAGGACGTCTTCGTCCACTTCTCGGCGATCGAGATGGACGGCTACAAGGCGCTCGATGACGGACAGCGCGTCGAGTTCGAGATTGCCCAGGGACAGAAGGGCCCTCAGGCGGAGAGGGTCCGGCTCATCGCCTAGCCGCCGGTAGTCGATCCGGCCGCCGACCGGACGGCACCAGGTACGTACCACCAAGGCGTCGGTCTCCATCACGGAGCCGGCGCCTTTCGTCGTTGCGGCGGCGGTCGGCCGCCCGATCGGCACCGGCGTCGAGGCATCCCGCCGGATCACATCGGTGGCAAGCTTCTGTTCGCTTGCACTCGGCAGGGGAGAGTGCTAAACAAGGATTGGCACTCGCCAAGCGGGAGTGCCAAAGGTCGGGGCGGTGGGGCCATCACCGCGGTCCCCTCGGGGACGCTGCGGGCATGGCCGGTCGTCGCGGGCTATCCGGCCCGGCCGGCGGACGTCACTGTCGCCAGGTAGTGACGTCCGAAGGTGCGTAAAGCAGGCGGCATGGCGGGGCCGACCGGCTCCGGTGTCGCGAGCGTCCAGGAGGACAACGCCGTATGGCCAAGATGATCGCGTTCGACGAAGAGGCGCGCCGCGGTCTCGAGCGGGGCATGAACACCCTCGCCGACGCCGTCAAGGTGACGCTCGGCCCCAAGGGCCGCAACGTCGTGCTCGAAAAGAAGTGGGGCGCTCCCACCATCACCAACGATGGTGTGAGCATCGCCAAGGAGATCGAGCTCGAAGACCCGTACGAGAAGATCGGCGCCGAGCTGGTCAAGGAGGTCGCCAAGAAGACCGACGACGTCGCCGGTGACGGCACGACGACGGCGACCGTCCTGGCCCAGGCACTGGTCCGTGAAGGCCTGCGCAACGTGGCGGCCGGCGCGAACCCGATGGCCCTCAAGCGGGGCATCGAGGCCGCCGTGGCCAACGTCGCGGAGGAGTTGAGCAAGCTCTCCAAGGACGTGGAGACCAAGGAGCAGATCGCGTCCACCGCGTCGATCTCCGCCGGTGACGCCAGCGTCGGCGAGATCATCGCCGAGGCGATGGACAAGGTCGGCAAGGAAGGCGTCATCACCGTCGAGGAGAGCAACACCTTCGGCCTGGAGCTGGAGCTCACCGAGGGTATGCGCTTCGACAAGGGCTACATCTCGCCCTACTTCTGGACCGACCCCGAGCGGATGGAGGCCGTCCTCGACGACCCCTACATCCTGATCGTCAACAGCAAGATCTCGTCGGTCAAGGACCTGCTCCCGATCCTCGAAAAGATCATGCAGTCGGGCAAGCCGCTGCTGATCATCGCCGAGGACGTCGAGGGCGAGGCGCTGGCCACCCTGATCGTCAACAAGGTGCGCGGCACCTTCAAGTCGGTCGCGGTGAAGGCTCCCGGCTTCGGCGACCGCCGCAAGGCGATGCTGACCGACATCTCGATCCTCACCGGCGGCCAGGTCGTCAGCGAGGAACTCGGCCTCAAGCTCGACGCGGTGACCCTCGACATGCTGGGCCGTGCCCGCAAGATCCAGGTGACCAAGGACGAGACCACGATCGTCGACGGTGCCGGTGACGCCGAGCAGATCCAGGGCCGGGTCAACCAGATCCGCGCCGAGATCGAGAAGAGCGACTCCGACTACGACCGCGAGAAGCTGCAGGAGCGGCTGGCCAAGCTGGCCGGCGGCGTCGCGGTGATCAAGGTCGGCGCGGCCACCGAGGTGGAGCTCAAGGAGCGCAAGCACCGCATCGAGGACGCGGTGCGCAACGCCAAGGCCGCCGTCGAGGAGGGCATCGTCCCCGGTGGTGGTGTCGCCCTGGTACAGGCCGGCAAGACCGCCTTCGACAAGCTCGACCTGGCCGGCGACGAGGCGACCGGTGCCCAGATCGTCAAGCTGGCGCTGGACGCCCCGCTGCGGCAGATCGCCGTCAACGCCGGCCTTGAGGGCGGCGTCGTGGTGGAGAAGGTCCGCAGCCTCAGCCCGGGCCACGGCCTGAACGCCGCCAACGGCGAGTACGTCGACCTGCTGGAGGCCGGCATCATCGACCCGGCCAAGGTGACCCGGTCGGCGCTGCAGAATGCCTCGTCGATCGCGGCGCTGTTCCTGACCACCGAGGCCGTGGTGGCGGACAAGCCGGAGAAGACCCCGGCCCCGGCGGGTGCGCCGGGCGGCGGCGAGATGGACTTCTGAGTCCACCTCTCACCGGCGACGGGCTGCCCGGCAGTTCGTCCGGAGGTAGTACGTGCAAGGACCGCAGGGGCGGTCACCGGGGACACCGGTGACCGCCCCTGCGGTCGCTCCCCGCGCGGCTCAGAACTGCTTGCGGTAGTAGTACGTGCAAGGACCGCAGGGGCGGTCACCGGGGACACCGGTGACCGCCCCTGCGGTCGCTCCCCGCGCGGCTCAGAACTGCTTGCGGTAGAGGAAGAAGACGCGTTCGATGCGGGCGGCGGCGGCCGAGGCGTAGAACGGCACCGGGCCGACCCAGCCGATCTCGACCCGCTGGTGACCCGCTGCCCGCAGATCACGCAGGCAGCGACGGAGCAGGGTGGCGCCGATCCCGAGCCCCTGCGCGGTCGGCGCGGTGCCCATCGGGCCGAACCAACTCGGCCGCGACGACCCGTACGCGGCGAACCCGAGCACCTCGCCGTCGCGCTCGCGTACGGCCAGGTGACAGCCGGCCTGTTCACGGCCGATCGCCTGGGCCGCCTCCGCCGCCCAGGCGTCACCGAAGGTCGACCGGGCGAAGCTCACCAGCGCCGACGCGTCCGGCGTCGCGGCTCGCCGTACCGTCACGCCGGCGGTGGCCAGCCGTCGCTCCGCCGACGCGGTGTCGCGCAACGCGGGGGAGCTGGCCGACGTCAGGTCGGCCGTCATGTTCCAGGCGGTGCGGTCCTGCTGGTAGCCGAGCGCCATGGCCAGGCAGATCGCCGGCGTATAACGCACGTCGATCCCCGGCCACGCGTAGTACGGCGGGTTGCCGGCCAGCAGCACCTCGGTGACGCCGCGCGCGGCCAGCGTGCTCTCCGCCCGGCCGAGCAGCGCCCGGCCCAGGCCCTGGCGCCGGAAATCCGGGTGTACGGCGATCAGGTCGACATGCCCGACGGCCGGATCCCGGTGGCCCAGGGAGCCGAGCACCACCCCACGTACCGCTCCGGCGACCAGGGCGACGAGGCCGATGCCGCGGCGCGGCCCGACCACGGTGTCGACGTCGGCGGGTACGGTCGTCACCGGGTGCAACCGGGTGACGATCGGCTCCGCCTCGGCCGCGTCCTCGGGCAGATCCAGCGCGTCGCGGCAGAGCGCGACGACCTCCGGCCAGTGCCGCTGGGACAACTCTTCGACGCCGAACTCGACACGGGGTTCGCGGTCCACGACAGCCGACCTTAGCCGGCCGATCGGGCCGCCTGCACCGCGGCGTACGCGTCGACCAGTCCCGCGCCGGTGAGATTGGCCGGATCGCCGCAGGTCTCGTCGATGCCGGTGCCCGCGTCGGTGGCCGTGCTCCGTAGGATTCGGGCGGTCGTGTCGAGATCGCCGATCAGCGCTGGGTTGGCCGACCACATCAACGCCACCACCCCGGCGACGTGCGGGGTCGCCATCGATGTTCCGTCCAGTGTGGTGTAGCCGCCACCGGGCATCGCCGAAAGGATGCCTGCCCCGGGCGCGACCAGGTCCGGTTTGGTCTGCCCGTCCGGCGTCGGTCCCCGGCTGGAGAAGTCGGTGACATCGCCGTCGCTGTCCACCGCCCCGACGGTGAACACGTCGGCGTACGGGGCCGGCGGGTCGTCGACCGAGTCGCAGAACGGGCCGGTGTTGCCGGCCGCGACCACCATCATCAGGCCGGCCGCGGCCAACGCCGCCGCCGCCGGCCGCAGCGAGCCCAGGTCGCAGCCTTCGACCTGCGGGCAGCCCCACGAGTTGGTCAGCACGTGCGGTGCCCGCTCCGGCCGCCCGTCGGTGAACGGGTCACCACCGGCCGGGAACGGCGCCAGCATGAACTGCAGGCAGTCCAGATAGCGGGCCGGGTTGCCCAGATTGCGGGCCAGATTGACGCAGCCCACCCAGGACGCGCCGGGTGCCACCCCGATACCGTCGGCACCGACCGCGGAGCCGGTCGTGTGGGTGCCGTGCCCGTTGTGGTCGGTCGGGGCGCGGGTTGCCGTCCACGGGTCGTACCAGGAATCGTCGCCACCCCGGAACCCGCCGGACAAAGCCGGATGATCGCCGTCGACGCCCGAGTCCGAGCTGCCCACCACGATCCCGTCGCCGTTGACGCCGAGCTCGGTCCAGACCCGCTCGGCGCCGAGCATGTCGATGTTCCACAGTGTTCGGTCCGGGGCCGGTTCGTCGCCCTGCTCGGCGGTCACCGTGGCCGGCAGTGGCCGCAGTTGCTGGCTGACCAACACCCGGTCGACGTCGTCGCGGCGCGACAACCAGGCCCGCATCGCCAGGCCGGCGTCCACCTCGATCGCGTTGACCAGGTAGTACGGGGTGTACGACAGCCCCCACCGGTCCAGGTCCCGACGCAGCTCCGCCTGGCTGCGTTCGGCGGTGTCGACCAGCAGCCGGTACACCTCACCCACCCGGGCGTCGCGGGCCTGCGGCCCGGTGTCGCGGGCCACTTCGGACAGGTCCGCCTGCTCCCGCATCACCACGAACACCCGCTCGCCGTGCAGGCCCGGCTGCCCGACGGTCAGATACACGGCGGTGCCGGCCAGCGCGAGCACCACGGCCGTCGCCGCGGCGACCGGGCGGGACGGCCAGCCGGCCCGCCGACGGCCGAGGCCGAAGCCCAGCACCAGTCCGACCACGACGGCGGCGGCCAGCGCGGTGGCGGTGGCGACCGCTGCCCAGAACGGCACCTCACGGCCGATGGCCAGCAGTAGGGAGACCTCCTCGGCGTCGAAGAAGGCCAGCGGCCCGGCGATGGCCAGACCGACCAGTACGCCGACGGGTGCGCCGCTGTCCCGGCGTGCCGCCCAGACGATGGCGGCGGCCGCGTACCCGAGGGGTGGCAGCACCAGCATCGCGGCCAACTGGAGGCCCGGTTGCCCGATCGCGGCGGCGAGCAGGAGGAGACCGACCCCGGCGATGGTCCCGCCGACGAGAATCACCCGCGCCGGGGAAGCGGTGCCGTGGCGACCGATGGCGGCCCAGAGGCCGGGTGCGAGCAGTTCGGCCGCGTACCAGCCGATGGCGGCCGACGCGGTGCCGACCAGGACCGTCTCCAGGGCACCGCCGAGCGCCCCGAACCACACCCACGGCAGCAGTACGGCCAGCCCGGCCGCGCCGGCCAGCAGCAGCGCGACGGCACGGTCGCGTTCCCGGTCCCGCCCGCTCTCGGTCTGCGTCGCGGTCGGCGTCGCGGTGGGCGCTGCGATGGGCGCCGCGGCCCGGTCCGGTCCGTGTCCGGTTCGTCGGCGCAGCGCCCGCAACCCGACCGCCGCGCCGGCCGCCAGCAGTGTCAGCCCGGCCAGGTACAGCTCGTGAAGCGCCGTCGGGACGGCCCGTAGCAGACCGCATCCGGCGACGGCGAGAGCGCCGATCAGCCAGGCCCGGCCGGTGGCCCGGACCGCCGGGGATCGGGGCACCACGGCCAGCAGCATGGCGGGCAGCCCGACCAGCAGCGCGGTGCCGATCCCGAGCAGCGGCCACACCGGCGCCGGGGTCGGCAGGCCGCTGGCCAGCAGGACCTGGTCGGTCAGCCAGCCGCCGACCTGGCCGACGGTGGTCACCGCGACCGACCAGACGCCGACCAGCACCGCGACGATCGCCGGCCACGGGCTGGCTGCCGCGGGCTGACCCGGATCCGCCCAGGGCTGGCCTGGAACCGCCCAGGGATACCCGGGATACCCGGGATACTCCGGGCGGTTCGGATATCCCGGGTAGCTCGGTAGGGTCGGGTGGCCGGGATCGGGGTGGCCGGGATCGCCGGGGACCTGCGTCATGCCGTCACGATAGGCCGCCGGTTACCGTGGAGGGGTGCGTGACCCAGCCGTCTCCCGGTTCGCCGCCGGCCAGCTCTCCCCGGCCCGCCGCGCCGCCGACCTGCGCCGCCTGCGCGGCGAGCGTTTCGACGTACTGGTGATCGGGGGTGGGGTGACCGGGGTCGGCGCCGCGCTCGACGCCGCCTCCCGTGGCCTCAAGGTCGGCCTGATCGAGGCCCGTGACTACGCCGCCGGCACCTCCAGCCGGTCCAGCAAGCTGATCCACGGCGGCCTGCGCTACCTGGAGCAGTTGGAGTTCGGCCTGGTGCACGAGGCGTTGACCGAGCGCGGCCTGCTGGCCACCCGGATCGCCCCACATCTGGTCCGCCCGGTACCGATCCTGGTGCCGCTGCCCACCGGCGGCGGCACCGGCGTGCGGGCCCTGCCGGCGCGGGCGTGGCGGCGGGCCTACTACGGTGCCGGCGTCGCCGCGTACGACGCGTTCGCCGGCCTGTTCGGTGGCGGCCGTGGCATGCCGTTGCACCGGCACCTGTCCCGCGAGGGCGCCCGCCGGGTGTTTCCCAGCCTGCGTCCCGACGTGGTCTCCGGCGCGATTCGCTACTACGACGGGCAGGTCGACGACGCCCGGCTGGTGGTCACCATGGCGCGCACCGCGGCCAGCCTCGGCGCGGCGGTGGTGACCAGCGCCCGCGCCGTCGGCCTGTTGCGCCAGGCCCGCGAGGTGACCGGGGTCCGGGTGCGCGACATGGAGGCGCGGCCCGGCGATCCGGACGCCGAGTTCGAGGTACGGGCGCGCACCGTCATCGCGGCCACCGGGGTGTGGAGCGACGACGTGTCCCGGATGCTCGGCGACGTCGGGGTCCGGCCCGGCCTGCGGGTACGCGCGTCCAAGGGGGTGCACCTGGTGGTGCCCCGTTCGGCGATCACCGGGGAGGCGGGGCTGATCCTGCGCACCGCCACCTCGGTGCTGTTCGTGCTGCCCTGGGGCGGGCACTGGATCATCGGTACGACCGACACCGACTGGCGGCTCGACCGGTCCCACCCGGCCGCCTCCGAACGCGACATCGGCTACCTGCTCGACCAGGTGAACACGGTGCTGGACCGGCCGCTGACCCCGCGCGACATCGAGGGCGTGTACGCCGGGCTGCGCCCGCTGCTGGCCGGCGAGGCGGATTCGACGTCCCGGCTGTCACGCGAGCACGCCGTGGTCGAGCCGATGCTCGGGCTGCTGCTGGTCGCCGGCGGCAAGTACACGACGTACCGGGTGATGGCGGCCGACGTGGTCGACCGGGCGGCGGCCCGGCTCGGGGTGAGCCGGCCGTCGCGTACGGCGCAGTTGCCGTTGCTCGGCGCGGACGGGTACACGGCGATGTGGCGCGACCGGGCCGACGTGGCCCGCCGACACGGCGTACCCGGCGGAGTGCTGGAGCACCTGCTGGAACGCTACGGCACCCTGTCGCTGGAGCTGCTGGCGTTGATCCGTGACGATCCACTGCTGGCCAGCCCGGTGCCGGGGGCACCGGAGTACCTCGCGGCCGAGATCGCCTACGCGGCCCGTGCCGAGGGGGCACTGCACCTCGACGACGTGCTCACCCGGCGTACCCGGATCTCGATCGAGTCGCCGCACCGGGGCGCCGAGTCGGCCGAGCAGACGGCCGAAGTCATGGGGGCGGCGCTGGGCTGGGACGCGGCGGTGCGTGACCGGGAGGTCACCCACTATCAGGCGCAGGTGGCCGCCGAGTTGCAGTCGCAGCGGATGCCGGACGACGCGACCGCCGACGCGGCCCGCCTCGGCGCGGCCGACGTCCGGGGGTTCGCCGCCGACCGCGGCGTGGACTGGCCGTCGGACACCGGTGTGCCGGTGACCTGACGACGACGGACGTCAGAGCAGTTTTCCCGGGTTGAGCAGGCCGGCCGGGTCGAGCGCCTGCTTGACCGCCCGGTGCACCCGCATCCCGACCGGTCCGATCTCGGTGGCCAGCCATTCGCGTTTGAGCAGGCCCACGCCGTGCTCGCCGGTGCAGGTGCCGCCGAGATCCAGCCCGATCCGCATGATCGCGTCGAACGCCGCCCGGCCCCGGGCCAGGCTGTCCGGGTCGGTGCGGTCGACCACGATGTTGGGGTGCAGATTGCCGTCGCCGGCGTGCCCGACCACCCCGATCGGGATCGCGTGCTCGGCGGCGACCGCCTCGATGCCGTCCAGCATCCGGGCGAGGGCGGTCCGGGGGACGGCCACGTCGTCGATGATCAACCCGCCGCTGCCGTCCGGGAAGGCGTCGACCGCGAAGCGTTCCATCGCCGGGTGGGCCAGCCGCCGGGCCTGCAGCAGCGCGGCGGCCTCCGTCGCGTCGGTGGCCGCGTAGACCTCGGCGGCCCCGGCGCTGGTGCAGACCTCGGCGATGCGTTCCAGGTCGCTCGCGGCGGCCGCGCCGGTGTCGACCGAGGCGAGCAGCAGCGCGGCGGCGTCGGTGCGCAGCCCCATCGGCCGGTACGCCTCGATCGCCTGCAGGTGGGTGCGGTCCAGCAGCTCCAGCAGGCTGGGACTGAGCCCACCGGAGGCGATCCCGGCCACCGCGGTGCCGGCGGCGGCGGTCGAGTCGAAGACCGCGACCAGGGTGAGCGAGGCCTCGGCGGCGGGTCGCAGCGCGACGGTCACCTCGGTGATCACGCCGAGGGTGCCCTCCGAGCCGACGAACAGCCGGGTCAGGTCGTAGCCGGCGACCCCCTTGGCGGTCCGCCGGCCGGTGCGCAGCACCTCACCGCTGGCCAGCACGACTTCCAGCCCGATGACGTATTCGCTGGTCACCCCGTACTTGACGCAGCACATGCCGCCGGCGTTGGTGGCGACGTTGCCGCCGATGGTCGACGACTCCCACGATCCCGGGTCCGGTGGGTAACGCAGGTCGTGCCGGGCGACCTCGGCGGCCAGGGCGGCGTTGACCACCCCGGGCTGTGCGACGGCGATCCGGTTCACCGGATCGACTTCGATGATCTTGTTCATCGCCACCGTGGAGAGCACCACCGCCCCGTCGACGGCGTTGGCGGCCCCGGCGAGTCCGGTCCGGGCGCCCTGCGGCACCACCGGTACGCCGTACCGCGCGGCGACGCCGATCGTGGCGACCACCTCGGCGGTGGTGCGGGGCCGGACCACGACCGCCGGGATGCCGGCGGCGCAGAGGTCCGCCTCGTCGCGTTGGTGGCCACTGAGCAGGTCAGGGTCGGTGAGCACGGCGGTGTCGGGCAGCGCCGCCCGCAGCGCGTCGATGAGGTCGGACATGGTCGCAGGCTAGCCAGCCAGGGGCCTGGCTGACCACCTCGCGCCGGCGTGCGTGATCTGGCCATTCGGGCTGCTCCTGCTGGGTACGCTGCCGGCATGGCCGCTGCCGGAAAGTCACCGGGCACCGCGGTCGCGCCACGCCTCGCCGGCGCGCTCACCAAGGCTCGTCGATGGGCTTCGGTGGAAATTCGGGAACGTTCCGGCCGGGTGCGGGCGAATCTGGTGCTGGCCCTGCAGGCCGGCCTGGCGGCGGCCCTGGCCTGGTTCATCGCCCGGCGGGTGATCGGGCACCAGATCCCGTTCTTCGCCCCGATCTCGGCGGTGATCATCCTCAGCGCGTCGGTCGGGCAGCGGCTCAAGCGCACCGCCGAGCTCGTCGTCGGGGTGGCTGTCGGGATCGCCATCGGCGACGCGATCATCCTGTCCATCGGCACCGGCACCTGGCAGCTGGCGCTGATCGTGCCGCTGGCGGTGATCACCGCGGTCTTCCTCGGCAGCGGTGCCCCACTGATCACCCAGGCCGCGTCCTCCGGTGTACTGGTGGCCACCCTCACCCCGCCGACCGACAATCTTTACCTGGAGCGGTTCGTCGATGCGTTGGTCGGCGGCCTGGTCGGGCTGGTGGTGCTGATCCTGCTGCTGCCGCTGAACCCGCTCACGGTGGTACGCCGTGCCGCGGACCCGGCGCTCGACCTGCTGTCCGACACGCTGGTGCGGTGCGGCACCGCCCTCGCCGACCGGGACCGCCGCAGGGCACAGGCAGCCGCACAGCGGCTGCACGACGCGGAGAAGGAACTCTCCGCCTTCCGTGACGCGGTCAACGCCGGACACGAAACCGCGGTGCTGGCTCCGGTGCGTTGGCGCTCGCGGGCACCGCTGGCCCAGTACGCCGAGAGCGCCGAGTACGTCACCCGTGGGCTGCGCAACTCCCGGGTGCTGACCCGGCGGGCGGCGTCCATCCTGACCGAGGACGAGCCGGTGCCGGAATCTCTGCCACGGGCGATCTGCCGACTCGGTGACGCGGTCCGGACCCTGCGCCACGAGCTCGACGCGGGCGTCGAGCCGGTGCACACCCGCCGGCTCGCCCTCGACGCCGCGCGGGGCGCCGCCGACGCGTACGAAACGGGAGTGGGTTTCAACGGCAGCGTCGTGGTGGCCCAGATCCGGGCCACCACGAGCGACCTGGTACGGGCCAGCGGCGCCAGCGCCGAGGACGTGGAACAGCTGGTCGGCGAAGCGTTCGACGAGCGGGCCGAGAAGCAGGACGCCGACGAGTAGCCGGCCGGCATGTTCCGCGTCGTGTCACGGCGCTGGCTACGCTGACCCAATGGTCGACTCTCAGCCCGGTGGACCCGTCGAGACCAGCGGCGCGGAACCGGACCCCGCACCTGCTGCGGCCGTACCGGCCGAGCCCGAGCCGGCGGAGCCGGACGTCATCCGGTCAACCAAGCCGGCCCGGCAGAGTGTCTGGCTGCGCTGGCTTGCCCTGGTCGGCATCGTGGTCTTCATCGCCGGCTGCGGGGTCGCCATCCTGAGCTATCTCGGCATGCAGCTCGGCATCGCCGCGCTGACCGTCGGGATGGTCGCCGCCGTGCTACCGGTGCCGGTGCTGGTCGCCTGCTTCCTCTGGCTGGACCGGTACGAACCCGAGCCGGTCCGGTATCTCGCCTTCTGCTTCGCCTGGGGCGCGTTCGTGGCCACGTCGGCGTCGTTGGCGGTGAACAATCTCTCCGCGTACCTGCTCGACTGGTGGGGATATCCCGAGGCGTTGGTCGCGGTGCTGGTCGCCCCGTTCATCGAGGAGCTGACGAAGACACTCGGCCCCATCCTGCTGCTGCTGACCCGCCGTCGCGAGTGGTCCGGGGTAACCGACGGCATCGTCTACTGCGGCCTGTCCGCGATCGGTTTCGCGATGGTGGAGAACATCCTCTACCTGGGCGGGTACGGCTACGCCGCAGGCGCGGAACAGTACGGGCCGGCGACCGGAGCACAGAACGTTTTCGCGATCTTCATCGTCCGGATCCTGTTCACCGGATTCGCCCACCCGCTGTTCACCTCGATGGCCGGGATCGGCCTCGGCGTCGCCGCCCGCAGCGCCGACTGGCGGATCCGGCTCCTCGCGCCGACCGCCGGCCTCCTGCTGGCGATGATGCTGCACGGTGCGTGGAACCTCATCCCGACGTTGGTCGAGGCGACCGGCCAGACGCTGATCCTGCTGTACGGCTACATCGGCCTGATGGTGCCGATCTTCTTCGGCATGGTGGGGCTGGCGATCTGGCTGCGCAGCTGGGAAGGCCGGTTGACCGAGCGGGTGCTGCCGGACTACGTACGAGCCGGATGGTTCACCCCGCCGGAGGTCGCCGCGCTCGGCAGCCTGGGCCGACGGCATTCGGCACGGCGCTGGGCTGCCCGGGTCGCCGGGGAGCCCGGCCGCCGGGCGATGCGCGACTTCCAGGCCGCCGCGACGAAACTGGCGCTGCTGCGCGACGGACTGCTGCGTGGTCTGGAGACCAAACCGACCGAGCTGGCCCGGCACTCCCGGGAGGAGAAGCGGCTACTCGCCGCGCTGTCCAGCTACCGACAGGCGTTCGTGGGTCGCGACCCGCAGGCACCGCAGGCGACCTGGGACGGCGCGCGCTACCAGATGACCTTCCCGGACGGCAGCCAGCGGCAGGTCGACGCACCGGACGACCCGGTGGTGCCGATCCCGGTGATTCTCACCGCGCCACCACCACCGCCCCCAATGTTCGCCGGTTACCCGGGTTGGCCCACCGGTCCGGGCATCCCGCCCGGCTACGGCCCGCCCCCGCCGCCCGGTTATGGTCCGCCACCACCTGGTTACGGTCCACCGCCTCCCGGCTACGGTCCACCACCGGGATATTCGACCCCGCCCGGCCACTACGGCCCGCCGCCGCCCGGCTACGGCCCGCCCCCGCCGCCCGGTTAGCACCGATCGGGTGGCAGACCGCCGCCCCGGATACCACCCGTCGTCAGCGGGTCAGGCCGAGCGTCGTCGCCAGTCGGGCGACGCCGGTGGCCTGCGGTCCGCACCGGCTGATCTCGGCGATGAGGGTACGGGCGCAGGGTCGGCAGCGGACTTCGGCCGGTGCGATGCGGTCGGCTTCGACGAGCCACCGTCCCGCTGTGGCCGGGTCGCCGTGGTCGAGGTGTGCCTGTGCGGCGTCGAGCAGGTAGGCGGCCCGGTGTTCGGCTGGCAGTCGCTGCCAGCCGTCGCGTCGGATGATCGTCGCGTGCCGCCGGACGGCGTCGGCGGGGTCGTCGAGCGCCACGGCGGCGGTGACCCGGGCACATTCGACGGCGGCGGGGCCGAAGCTGGCCTGTCGGTAGTCCTGGCCGTCGCCGGCCTGCCCGGCGAGGTCGGCGGCCCGGTCGAGCAGTTCGCCGGCACTGTTCTGGTCTCCGCCGCCGGCGGCGGCCAGTCCGGCCTGCAGCAGCAGTGTCCCGCACAGCGGCCGGTGGTCGGTCGACGTGGCCCCACCGGTCGACGCGGTGGTGGTCCGGTCGGCGGCGGCGACCTGGTGCGCGGCGGCAACCTGGTGCGCGGCGGCGACCGCTGCGGTCATCGCCAGTCGGTGCTGGCCGAGGCCGCGTAGTGATTGTGCGAGCGGCACCGCCGCCGATGCCGCCAGTAGCCGGTCGTCGCGGGCGGTGGCGAGCGCCCGGTCGGCGGCCAACCAGGCCAGGTCCGGCTCGCCGACCTTGACGAGTGCCTGCGCGGTGACGTGGTACGCCCGCACCAGCGGCTCCGCTGCATCCGACGGTCGTATCGAATCGAGCCGTCGCGCGCCGTCGAGCATCGCTGGCACCATCCGCAGCAGCCGGGGATGGTCGCCGTGCCGGTACGTCGCCCAGGCGTGTTCGACCCGCTGTGTGACCTCCTGTTCCGTTGTCGGTTCACTGTCGGCGGCGGCGAAGATGTCGTAGTGGGCCAGGGACGCCCGGACCGCGTCTACACCGGGTGTCACGGTGCCGGTCTCCGATCGGCGGTCACCGCCGAGCAGCTCCGCCGGGTCGACCCGCAGCACGTCGGCGATCTGCTGGATCAGTGAGAACCGGTCCAGGGTCCGGACGCCGCGCTCGACCTTCTCCACCCAGCTTTTCGACCGGCCGATCCGGTCGGCGAACACCTGCTGGGTCATCCGTCGCCGGACCCGCCACAGGGCAACCCGACGCCCGACCGCCACACTCACCGGCGATCGACCCCGACCCACGTCCAGCAGACGAAGCGTTCGTACAACTCGACCGGCTCACCGCCGCCGGCCACGATCCGCCGCAGGGTCACGGCAGGTAGTGCCGGCCGGCGTTACCACCACGCCGCTGCGCCCGATCCGTCCGGGTCGCCGGCCGCCGATCCGCCGGCGGCACCGTGCGGTCGGCGTACCGGCGTCGACCTGGCACCGGATACACGACATCCACCGGTACATCCGCGCGCTGAAACCACTTCCCGAACACAGACGGCCCCTCTCGGCAAGAGTTGGACGGGCGGCGACCCCGAGGGACTCTCCACGTCGACCCCGGAGCCGCCGCCCAGCGGGCGGGCCCGACGCGCGAAAAGAGCGATCACGGGGTACGGCGTCGGGCCCAGCTGATGAGATCTCTCGCGGTTCTTCCCACGCCGCCGCAACCTGGCGTATCAAGCAGCGCCGCTCAACCTCTACGAGTAGCTTGGCGGTAACGTGTGGTGAGGTCTATGGCTCAGCCGTTCGCCGGCCGCTTGCGAACAGCTCGACGCAGCCGGGCCGATCCGGTGGCGTCGGCGACTGCGTGGACCTCATCGAGCATTTGCACGCTCGCGACGTGAGCTCCGACCGCAGCATGTACGTCCGCAAGCGCGAGGAGGTAGTCGCCAGCCCACTCGGCGTGTCGCTGCGCATCGGGAAGAGCAGCAAGACCGGCGGTCAGATCACTGATCGCGGCATCGGCTGCACGCCGATCGGCGCTGGCGTGGATGGCGTGCACAAGGCCACGCTCCATCGTCAGGAAGGCGGCGGACCGGTAGTAGTGCCACGGTGGTGGATCGCCGCCGACGACGTCGAACTCCGCCACCAGTCGGTCCGACTCGCGGATCGTCTCGGTCGCCGCCCGACGACCATCCACCTGAGCCACCGCGCGTGCCAACTGCAAGGTGTCGTACACCCGCTCGCCGATGTAGACCTTCGGACCTCCGGCGAGCGCCGCTCGGGACAACTCTGCGGCCTCCGTCGGTCGGCCGCACAGCTCTGCCAGGTGCCCTCGGAAGCTGACCACGAGAGCGACCAGATCCACATCTCCGGCCGCCTTAGCAGCTGTCTCAGCCCGAGCAAGGGTACGGCGAGCAGCTCCGTACTGGCCGAGAGTTATCTGGAGCCATCCCACGAGCTGCGCTGACTGTCCGTAGAGGTGCTGTAACTGAATCCGCCCGGACTCTGCGGCGGTGGCCACCAGTCGCTCCACGGCGGCCAACTGCGCGGCAGCCGCATCCACCACCGCAGCTGATCCCACTGCGTCTTCGAGCCGACGGTGCTGAGCCAGAATCACCGCAAGGGCATCGACAGCAGTGCTGCTCGTGTCCCCGGCAGCGAGGCGGGAACGCTGGTCACCGTCAAGGCTGGCGGCGTCATCGATAACGAGACAAGCGAGTCTGCCACCCGCCCCCAATGCCACGTCCAGGTGTTCGGCTACCGAAATGGTCGGCGTCTTGCGACCAGCCTCGAGCTCACATAGATAGCTCGCTGAGTACGCAACCTGGCGGCCTAGCGCTCGGTAGGACAGACCAGCGGCTTGCCGCAACGACCGCAGTGTAATTGGCCAACGGGGATCGACAATGATCATGAGCAGGCTCCCGGGCGATGAGTCTGGCGGTGGTAACCGGCTCGCTGGGCGCTACCCTCAGCCTCATATTGGACGATACCTGCGGACTACGCCAACGCCATACTGGCGCTCATGAGTCTGGATGTACGTAGCGACGACGGCTGCCGCATGTGGGTCGAGCAGTCCGGCGCTGGGCCGCTGCTAGTGTTCTGTCACGGAGGTCCGGGCCTGTGGGACTACCTTCATCCACTCGCCCGGCTCCTCAAGGCAGATGTCCGCACTATCCGGTGGGACCAGCGCGGCTGCGGACGATCGGAGCGGCGTGGGCCGTACACCGTGGCTCGCGAGCTGCGTCCGGCCCGGTGGGCACGGCCACGGCGTCCCGTCCGGACACACCGCGCACCACCAGGACGGCCGTACCGGCTCGTGTACCCGCTCCCCACCACTTGGATTGGGCTTCACGACAGGTAGTGCCGGCCGGCGTTACCACCACGCCGCTGCGCTCGATCCGATCGCGTCGCCGGCCGACGGTCCGGCGGCGATGCACTCACCTCGGCGTGCCGGCGTCGACCTGGCACCGGATACACGACATCCACCGGTACATCCGCTCGCTGAAACCACTTCCCGAACACAGACGGCCCCTCTCGGCAAGAGTTGGACGGGCGGCGACCCCGAGGGACTCTCCACGTCGACCCCGGAGCCGCCACCCAGCGGGCGGGCCCGACGCGCGAAAAGAGCGATCACGGGGTACGGCGTCGGGCCCGGCTGAGCGGACGGCGGGCCGGGTGGTGTTCCGCCGGTGTGATGGTGCGGCACCCGGCTCCGCCGTCCTACGTAGAAGGATGCCGAGTTGATCACTGAGAGTGAATGCAAGGGTGGTGCCGGTCGATCGGCGCACGCCAAAACTGGTACTCTCGGTACCGATTGTGCAGGTCAGGCGGCCTGACCGTCCATCAGCGCGGCGAGCTTCGCCAGCTCCTGGCCCATCGCCCGACGTCGACTGGTAGTGATCATGCGTACGGTGTCGCGGGCGTACCGCTGGTGTCGCAGCCACACTGGAGCGTCGGCGGCCAGCTCGCTGAGCGCCGCCGTCGCCTCCGACCAGTCCCGCAGCTCGGCGTGGGCGCGGGCGACGTCGAGCCGGTGCCGCCGCCACGTCGTCTTCTCGGCACCACCACGACTGACGTTGGCCGCCAGGTCGAGCACCCGGCGAGGCTCGCCGGCGACCGCCGCCGCCTCGGCCCGCATCATGTCGACCATGCTCGACCGCATCCCGCCGACGATCGTTAGTTGATCAGGACTGACCGGCCGGGTGCCCAGCCGGGCAGCAGCAGCCGCCGCCGCGTCGAGCTGGGCGACCGCGTCGTCCGGCCGATTGTCGCGGGCGGTAGCAGCAGCTGCGGCTACCATCAGCCAGCCCCATGCCGCCAGCTCGTCCGGAGTAGCGCGGGAGAACCGGGGCTCGATCCGGTCGGCGGTGGTGACCGCCAGCCGCTCCGCATCGGTCAGCCGGCCCTGGCGCAGTAGCAGCCACGACATGCGCTTGACCGTCACCGCGCTCAGCAACTCGTCCCCGGCGGATGAGGCAGCGTCCAACGCGGAATTCACCGCCTGGTAGGCGAGGTCGACCGCGCGCACCTGGATCAGCACACTGCAGGTCAGGTCATAGGTGCGGGCCAGCGCCCGGTACGCGGCCGGCCTGTTGGCGTCGTCGGCGATCTCGGCGATCTCGGCGGCAGCACGGCCAGGGCGGCCGCGTAGTCGCCCCGGTGGTAGGCGCGGTCCGCCTCGGCGAGCCGGCCCGGCACGCCGGCCGCCGGCAACGCGGTCACCTCGTCGGCGATGGGCCCGGCCGGGCCACGGGCAGGGATCAACACCCGACGCAGGTCGAGCAACGCCAGCGGACGATGACCGGGCTCCCGGCGGGCCGCCCCGGTGCTCGCATCGCCGAGCAAAGTCGTCGTCGGCACCCCCAACGCCCGCGCGATCGCATGCAGCGTCGCGATCCGAGGCGTCGTACGCTGATTCGTCTCCAGCTTGCGGATCGTCTCCGTGCTCACCCCGGCCGCCGCCGCGAGCTGTTCCTGGGTGATCGACTGCCGGCGCCTGACCTGCGCGATGTTGTCACCGATGGTGGCCATCGGGTGGTCCTTCCCCGCTAGTGGTCTGGACAGCGGCACACCAGTTACACTTATCCCTGGCGGGCCACCACACGAGACACTACTCCGCGTAGCTGTCCCTATCCAGAGCTACTGATATGGCCGTGCACTAGGCGGCGGAGCTGTACGGTGCTCTTGCCGCGAGCGAACAGCCTGGTGGCAACGCGCGGTGAGGTCTACGGCTCAGCCGTTCGCCGGCCGCTTGCGAAAAGCTCGACGCAGCCGGATCGATCCGGTGGCGTCGGCGACCGCGTGAACCTCATCAAGCATTTGCATGCTCGCGCCATGGGCTCCGACCGCAGCATGTTTGTCCGCAAGGCGGGAGCCAGTCCGATGTTAGATCACGGTCATTTCCGTCTATCGATCGGTAGGTGTCTCGTCCGATTCAAAGTGGCGGCGGCCCTGCGGCTGAGCTGGGCCTCGTCAGGTAGGTCTGGAGGGTTGGAGGCGAATCTGTTCAGATTTACTTGGCGGATTCGGTTGATCATGGGGTCGTGACACTCGCCGGGCTGCTCGACATGGGTGCCGCTAGAGTCTGAGTGCTGACGACGGAAGCGGGGCAGCGTGGCAGGTGTACGGACCAGCGATGGTTTCAACCTTTGGTACGAGCAGGCAGGGTATGGTCCCACGCTGCTGTTCCCGGTTCGTCGTCGGGCGGAGTACGACGACCTGTTGACTGCGCTGGCGCAGACCTTTCAGGTGGTGCGGTATAAGCCCCGGCAGATGACGGTCATGGAGCCGGATGAGGGTGGTGGCGGTCCGTGGGAGCCGCAAGCTCTGCGTACCTATCCGATCGAGATGGAGATCAATGATCTTCACGCGGTCGCCGATGCGGTAGGTGCCGATCAGTTCGTGTTGTCCGGTTACTCTGGGACTGCCGCCCTGGCTGGGTTCCTCGCGCCCTCCAGCGGGCGCGTTGCGGGTGTCATGGTCGGAGGCTTTCCGCTGTTGTGCTCGTACGACTACTGGCTTGGCTGTGTCGAGGGGACCCGGATGGCGTGCCAGAGCGCCGGGCTGCATGCCCAGGCCGAGCTGGCCTGGGTCAGTGTCCTGCTGTATCGCGAGTGGGTGGCAAGGGATGACCATACTGCGTTGTCCCGGCTGCCGGGACCGAAGATCCTCTGGTACGGCGACCGGGACAGCGAACCTGGTTGTGCCATGCACGACCTGCTGGGCGGAGCCGCGGTCGCGCAGCGCATCAACGCCGCCACCGACGATCTGCATCGTGCCGGCTTTGATGTGTTGCGCTTCGACGGCTTGGACCATCTCGGTGCTGTGCAGCAGGCGAGCATCGTCGCGCCACGGTTGGCCGCCGCGCTCGGCGATGCCGGCTGGAAGTAGGCGTCGTGGCCACGATCTCGGATGAGGCACTGGCGGCCATCGGGCGGCTCACGGTGGCCATGACTGATCTCGAGTTCACGTTGGCCTGGATCGGCGCTGACCAGGAAGGCGGCGATCAGGGCAAGGTCTTTGCCAAGCCGGGTGAGGCAGTACGCGCTGCCCGTGGATCGGTCGAGTTCGCCCCGGCCGCGTACCGCGAAGCCTTCCTGGAAGCGGTGGGCGACGCCGGTCGTCTGCTTGCGCAAGGTCACGCCGCGATACGGGCGCTGTGGCTCGGCAGCAGCGATGACGAGGCCGCCATCGATGTGTTGACGCTACGATCCACCAAGATCAGACAACCTGTCGAGCCGGCGTTGCTGAACAACCTGACGGTCCAGTTGCAGGATTGTCGGGCTCGCCTGGACAGCCTCCTGAACGCCTTGCTCAGCGACCGGCGGCCCACCAGCGCGGGTCGGGAGCCGATTCGTGGAACAGAGCACCACGGGTACGGACCATGAGGTCGAGGCACTCTGGTCATCAGCGTGCAATCTTCCCTTGAGGACTGTGGAGCTGATCGTCATGGTGAGGTCGGAGATCCCCGCACTTTGGGGGTGCGCGCTGCTGCTGACCAGCGCTGGCGGAGCTTGGGCATGGTCAGGTCGGTGGCCAGGCGGCCGCCGCCGTACCAGATGACCTCGCCGGTGCCGTTGGTGCGTAGCCGGATCCGCACGCCGACGGCCTGGAGCCGTAGGCCCTCCGATCACTCCCCGTCCCATGCCCTGTCGGCTGGCTGAGCAAGATAGAGAATGGAATCGGGCAGCCGACGCCGGCTATGGCGGCGCAGCTCGATGCCGCCCTGCGCGCCAGCGGTGTCCTGCTCACACTCGTCGACGACACGGAAGGGGGAGCCGACATGCAGCGACGATCGGTGCTGCGGGCGCTGGGCGCTGCGGGGCTGGCCGTTGCCGGCTGGCCAACGTCGAGTCCCGCTGAGCTGCCTCGCCGAGTTGGGCCCGATCACGTAGCTGACGTGGTTGAGACCACCGCGATCTACCGAGCGTGGGTCTCTCGCCACGGCGGCACAGCCGTACGCCAGCCCGCTGCGCTCTTGCTCGAAAGGGCGGCGAACCTACACGCTGCCGCTACCGACGCAAGGACGCGAAACGATCTCCTCGTCGCCCTAGCCGATCTCGCCGGCCTCGGTGCTTACATCGCCCGTGACATCGGCGCACACGCTAGTGCCGCCGAGCACGCCCGCCTCGCCCTGTCCGCCGCTGCCGGAGCGGGGGAAACGGCCCTGGGCGCACACACCATTGTCCGGATGGCCGGCCACAGCATCGAACTGCGCCAACCCACCCAAACCATCGCGCTACTCGATGCCGTACAGCGCCAGACCAGCGACCTGACTCCTGGCGATCGCGCCAACCAGGCGTGTATCCGTGCCTGGGCGCACGCCCAACTTGGGGACGCCGATCAGGTGATCCGCGCCGTCGATACCGCTGAGGACGCGTTCGTGGGTGCGCCGATCACCTCGTCAACCGCTTGGGCGGCTCAACACGTCACCGAGGCCGAGCTGTACAGCCTCACCGGTGCCGCATACGTCGACCTCGCCAGACGTCATCCTCGGTACGCCCAGGACGCGGTCGACCGGCTCACCCGTGCCATAGATCTGAGGCGCGAGTCACTCGCCCGCAACCGCGTCCTCGACCAGATCAGCCTCGCGCAAGCCTTTCTCCACGCTGCCGAACCCGACGAAGCAGGCCGCGTCGCGCTGCGCGCACACAATGACCGTACCGGCATCACATCCCGCCGCGTCGACGGCCGTTTCAACGAACTGATCGCGGCGCTTCGCCCGTTCCAGCGTCAGCACAACACCATCCAGGACTTTTTTGACAGGCGGGACGGAGTGGGCCTCTGAGCTACAGGTACAGGCCGGTCGAGTCGGGTTCCACCCGCTGGGCGGCCACCGCGTGCACGTCGCGTTCGCGCAGCAGGACGTAGCCCCGGCCGTGCAGTTCGACCTCGGAGCGGTCCTCCGGGTCGAACAGCACCCGGTCACCGGTGACGATCGAGCGTACGTTCGGTCCCACCCCGACCGCGGTCGCCCAGGACAGCCGCCGCCCCACCGAGGCTGTCGCCGGGATGACGATGCCGGCGCTCGACCGGCGCTCGCCCTCGCTGCCTTCGAGCTTGACCAGAACCCGATCGTGGAGCAGACGGATCGGCAGGCCGTTTTCGTGGTCGGAGTCGGCAGTCACGACGGAACCGTACCGCGTGGCTCTTCCCCGCCGCGTCCGGCTGTCCCCGGTGCGTGCCCGGTCGCTGCCAGGGGTTCTCACCCCAGGAGTGTGCGTGGCCACATCAGGGAGACTTCAGGGAGGCAGCGGGCCCCTTTGCGGCCGGCTGGCCGCTACCTTGGACAGGCTTGGTCTCGACTCCCCGGGAGGTGCGCTTGAGCCGGTTCGAGCAGATGCGCCGGCGGCTGCGTCAGGCGTACGAGGCGGGACGCGAGTCGGTACGCACCGCGCGTGAGCGGGAACGTGCCCGCCGGGCGGCCAACTCGGCCGGGTCGGGCGACGCAGACGGGCTGCCCCCGGAGTCCCTCCAGGAGACCCCGCCACCGGGCGACGGGCATCTGTCCACCACGAGCCGCGACGACGCCGACGTGCCGCACGCGCTGCGGATCGCGGCCGCCTGGTCCTGGCGACTGATCGTCATCGGCATCGTCGGGTGGGCGTTGCTGCGGGTGATCGGCAACGTCCGGATCGTCGTGATCCCGTTGCTGGTGGCGCTGCTGCTCGCGGCACTGCTCGCCCCGGCGGTCGGCTGGCTGCTGCGGGCGCGGTTCCCCCGCACGTTGGCCACCGCGGTGGTGCTGATCGGTGGGCTGGCCGCGGTGGTCGGCACGCTGACCCTGGTGGTCAACCAGTTCATCACCGAGCTGCCGAACCTGAGTAACAAGGCGGCGGCCGGCATCGGTGAGATCCAGCAGTGGCTGCGCGACGGCCCGCTCAACCTGTCCGACGACGCGCTCGACCAGTACATCGAAGCCGGGCAGGACTGGATCACCGACAACACGCAGACGTTGACCAGCGGGGCGGTCTCCACCGCCGGGACCGTGGTCGAGGTGTTCACCGGCATCCTGCTGGTGCTGTTCGCGACGTTCTTCTTCCTGCGCGACGGGTCGCGGATCTGGCAGTTCGTCGTCGGCCTGTTCCCGACCACCGCCCGCTGGCGGTTCGACGACGCCGGCCGGGCCGCCTGGATGACGCTGGTGGCCTACGTACGCGCGACCGTGCTGGTGGCGTTCATCGACGCGGTCGGCATCGGTATCGCCCTGGTGCTGTTCGACGTGCCGTTCGCCTTCTCGCTCGCCGCCCTGGTGTTCCTCGGCGCGTTCATCCCGATCGTCGGGGCGACGATCTCCGGGGCGGTGGCGGTGCTGGTGGCTCTCGTCGACAGCGGCTGGGTCACCGCGTTGATCATCCTCGGCGCGGTGATCGTGGTCCAGCAGTTGGAGGGCAACGTGCTCCAACCGTTGATCATGGGGCGGGCGGTGGCCATCCACCCGCTCGCGGTGGTGCTCGCGGTCACCGCTGGCGTGGTGCTCGCCGGCATCGTCGGCGCGCTGGTCGCCGTACCGCTGATCGCGGTGCTCAACACCGCCGTGCGCCGCCTGGCCCGCCGCCGGCACGTGCCACCGCCACCACCGCCGGAATCGGTCGTCATCAGCGCCAAGCCGCCGGCGTGAGCACCACGGCCGGTGGCGTGAGCACGACGGCCGGTGGTCCCGCGTGGACCGCCGGCCGCCACGCGGGGGGTCCCGGCGATCCGTCCGGCGGATCCGTTCAGCTGGCGGCGAGTCGGCGCAGCGCCCCGTGGACCACGTCGGGCCGGGTGGTGTACCAGAACGGCGGCAGCGACCGGCGCAGGAAGGCGCCGTAGCCGCGCGCCGTCTCCAGCCGGGAGTCCAACACGGCCACCACACCCTTGTCGCCGGCCGAGCGGATCAGCCGCCCGGCGCCCTGGGCGAGGCGGATCGCCGCGATCGGCACGCTGACCGCGGCGAAGCCGGAGCCGCCGGCGGAATCCACCGCCGCTGCCCGGGCGGCGGCCAGTGGCTCGTCCGGCCGGGGGAACGGCAGCCGGTCGATCACCACCAGCTGACACGCGTCGCCCGGCACGTCGACGCCCTGCCACAGCGACATCACCCCGAACAGGCAGCTCGCCTGGTCCTCGCGGAACCGGCGGACCAGCAACGGCAGCGCCTGTTCGCCCTGGACGTGCACCGTGAGGCCGGTGCGTGCCCGGACCAGCTCCGCGGCCTGCTGCGCGGCCCGCCGGGAGGAGAACAACCCGAGGGTACGTCCGCCGAGCGTGCCGATCAGCGTGAGCAGTTCCTCGCCGGCCTGCGCCGGCAACCCGGACACGGTCGGCCGGGGCAGATGCGCGGCGACGTACAGGATCCCCTGCTTGGCGTAGTCGAAGGGCGAGCCGACGTCGAGCGAACGCCAGGACAGGTCCTCCGGCGCGAGGTCGGCCAGCTGGCCGGAGGGCCTGGCGTCGGTGTTGGCATTGGCGTCGGCACCACCAGGGGGCGCCGGCTGACTCCCGGCCGGCTGACTCCCGGCCGGCTGACCTCCGGCCGGCTGACTCCCGGCCGGGACCGGTCCGGCCGTCTCCAGCCCGAGCGACCGGGCCACCGTGTCGAAGCGGCCACCGAGGGTCAGCGTGGCCGAGGTGGCCACCACCGTCCGTTCCTCGTACAGATGATTGGCCAGGGTGCCGGCGACCGACAGCGGCGCGACGACCAGAGCCCGCCGCCCGGCGGCCGGCCCGTCCGGCTTCTCCACCCAGGCCACGTCGTTGTCCGAGCTCTCCAGCAGCCGCTGGGTGGTCTTGGAGAGCTCGTCGAGCACCGCCCGGACCTGCTGCTTGCGTACCGGGTCCGGATCGTCGGCCTTGACGTCGCCGACGGCCTCCAGCGCGTTGCGCGTCGCCGAGTCGAGCAGCGTGCAGGCTTCCCGCAGCGCGGGGGGCAGCCCACCGGTCAACCGGCCGGCGGGACTTTCGGCGAGCCCGACGGCGAGCGCGTCGCCGGCCTCGACCAGCATCTCCGCGGTTTCCGGTGGCAGCAGGGGGCGGGCCCGCCGGGTGGACCGGTCGATCAGATCCGGGTTCAGCTCCGCCTGGGCGGCCGAGGAGACCCGGTCGGCCAACTCGTGGGCCTCGTCGACGACCAGCAGCTTGTGCGGCGGGACGATGTGCCGCCCGGCGATCATGTCGACGGCGAGCAGACTGTGGTTGGTGACGACGATGTCCGCCTCGCGGGCCCGGGCGCGCGACGCCTCGGCGAAACACTCCTCGCCGTACGGGCAGCGGGCGGCACCGACGCACTCCCGCGCCGGCATCGACACCTGCCGCCAGACCTGGTCGTCGACTCCGGGATCGAGCTCGTCGCGGTCGCCGGTCTCGGTCTCCATCGCCCAGTCCCGCAGCCGCTCCACCTGCTTGCCGAGCCGGCCGGCGGCACCGAGCCACTGGGTGCCGCCGCCCGCCGGGGAGTCGAACAGGTCCGCCGGCTCCTCCTCGGCCGAGTTTTCCAGCCGGGCCAGGCACAGGTAGTGGTGGCGGCCCTTGAGCACCGCGAAGGTGGGCCGGCGGCGCAGCATCGGCTCGGCGGCGTCGGCGAGTCGGGGCAGATCGTGCTCGACGAGCTGGGACTGCAGCGCGAGGGTGGCGGTGGAGACCACCACCGGGCCGGTGACGGTGAGCGCCGGTGCCAGGTAGGCCAGCGACTTGCCGGTCCCGGTGCCGGCCTGCACCAGCAGGTGCGTACGGGTCCGGATCGCCTCGGCGATGGCGGTGGTCATCGCCTGCTGGCCGGTGCGGGCGGCTCCGCCGGGGACGGCGCCGACCGCGGCGGCGAGCAGCTCGGCGGCGCCCGGCCGGCCGGGCCTGCCCCGGTGCGCCGGAGCCCGGCCGCCGGGGGTCGCCTGGTCGCTCGCGCCGCCCGGCGCTGCCTGGTCGGTCGCGGTGGTCGTCGTCGCAGGGGTCACCGGGAGACAGTACCGATCCCGGCCGCGGCACCGTGGGTTGTCCACAGCGCGTCGGGCGTACTCCACACTCGCGCGTCACCTGCTGACACCCGTACGTCACCTTCCGGCGTGATCGGATCGGCTAGGGTGCCAGACATGTCGAGCGAAGTCGTACGGGTGGTCTATCGCAAGTACGACGGTTCGGCGCACCGCGACTACCCGGCCCGCCGGTTGACTGAGGACGAACTCGGCGTCTGGCTCGGCGTGCCCAAGGGAACCCGGTCGATCTACCATGGTCGCCCGTCGGTCGAGCAGATCCCGTTCGTGCTGCTGGTCCCGCGCCAGCAGTGGTGGACGGGCATGTTCAATCCGCCCCCGCGCACCAGCGAGGTCTACTGCGACATCGCCAGCCCGGCCCGCTGGGAGGGCGACGACACCGTGCACCTGATCGATCTCGACCTGGACGTGGTGCGTCGGCGCGCGACCGGCCTGGTCGAGTTGCGCGACGAGGACGAGTTCGCCGAGCACCGGGTGCGCTACGCCTACCCGCACGACGTGGTGGAGTCGGCCTGGGCCGCCGCCCGCTGGCTGCAGCAGGTGCTCGGTGACGGCACCGAACCGTTCGCGTCGGCGTACCGCAAGTGGTTGGCCCTGGTCAGCTGACCGCCTCCGGCCCGCCGATCGGCGGGCGTCCCCGCTGGCCGTAGTGGGCGCCAGTTGCTCCGGTGGGTAATGATCGTCGGATGACTGCTGCGCATGAGGTACCTGTCCGTGGCCTGCTCCGGGTCGGTGTGGGTCGTCCGGTCGACCTGTCCGCGATCGATACCCGGGCGACGCCGGGCCTGCCGCCGCTCGCGGTGACCGGTCCGGACCGCAAGTCCTGGGCCCGGGAGCAGGTGCGCCAGCTCGGCCGGGACCTCGCCGAGCAGCAGGAGATGCTCTACGCCCAGGCGGTCGCCGGCTCCGGTACCGGGCGACGGTTGCTGCTGGTGCTGCAGGCGATGGACTGCGGCGGCAAGGACGGCGCGGTGAGACGGGTCGCCGGGGCGATGGATCCGCTCGGCCTGCACATCCGGGCTTTCGGCCCGCCCACCGCCGAGGAGTTGGACCACCACTTTCTGTGGCGTATCCGACGGGCGCTGCCGCCGGCCGGATACGTCGGGGTGTTCAATCGGTCACATTACGAGGACGTGCTGGTGGTGCGGGTCGACTCGCTGGCGCCGGAGGAGGTCTGGCGACCCCGGTACGACGAGATCAACGCCTTCGAGTCCGAGCTGATCGATGACGGATTTGTCGTCATCAAGGTTTTTCTTCATATCTCCTACGACGAACAGCGGGAGCGGCTGCTGTCCCGGCTGACCGACCCGACCAAGCACTGGAAGTACCACCCCGGTGACGTGGACGCCCGGGCCAAGTGGCCGGACTACCAGGCCGCGTACGCCGAGGCGCTCAGCCGGTGCGCGAGCGAGCGGGCCCCGTGGCACGTGGTGCCGGCCGACCGCAAGTGGTACCGCGACTGGGCGCTGGCGCACCTGTTGCGGGAGCACTTCGTGGAGCTGGACCTGGCCTACCCGCCGGCCCGTTTCGACCTGGGATTCGAGCGGGCCCGGTTGCTCGCCGGAGACGGTGCGGGTCCGTCGAAGGTTAACGTTGGATGAACGTGGACTGACTTGAAGGTGTACGGGGGTGGGCCGCGAGCAGACGCGATTTCTGGTTCCCTAGCATTTCCTGCAGGTCCGTCGCTCGTCGGCCGTGGCCGACCCCTGTCCGCTACCTGTCTGTGTCGAGGTCTGCGCTGTGAAGTTCTCATTCCGTCCCATTGAGGGCGCTTTCTACGAACTATTCACCAAAGCCGCGCAGAACCTCATGCGAGGCACCGAGCTGCTCAACGAGCTCGCCCTGCCCGGCGTGGACGTGCAGTCGGTCAGTGAACGGCTGACCGAGGTGGAGCACGACAGCGACCAGATCACCCACGATCTGTACAAGAAAATCAACTCGGCCTTCATCACCCCGTTCGACCGGGAGGACATCTACCGGCTGGGCAGCCAACTCGACGACGTGATGGACCACCTGGAAGCCGTCGGCAACCTGCTCTACCTCTACGGGCTCACCCAGCTGCCGTCGCTGCCCCGGGAGATGCACGAGCTGATCGCCGTGCTCGACCAGCAGGCCCGGGTCACCGCCGACGCGATGCCCCGACTGCGGGCGATGAAGGACCTCGAAGACTACTGGATCGAGTGCAACCGGCTGGAGAACGAGGGCGACCGGTCGTACCGGATGCTGCTGGTCCGGCTCTTCTCCGGCGAGTACGACGCGCTCACCGTGCTCAAGATGAAGGAGGTCGCCGACGAGCTCGAAGCCGCCTGCGACGCCTTCGAGCACGTGGCGAACACAGTCGAGACGATCGCGGTCAAGGAGTCCTGAGCCGCGTGGACCCCGAACTCGTCGCCGTTCTCGCGGTGATCACCGTCGCCATGCTCTTCGACTACACCAACGGGTTCCACGACGCGGCGAACGCCATCGCCACCAGCATCTCCACCCGGGCGTTGACCCCGCGGGTCGCACTGGTCATGGCCGCCGTGGGCAACTTCGTCGGGGCCCACTTCGGCGCCGAGGTGGCCAAGACCGTCGGCAGCGGGCTGGTCGAGTTGCCGACCGGGGTGTCCAGCCTCGGCATCGTCTTCGCCGGGGTGGTCGGCGCGATCACCTGGAACCTGATCACCTGGTACTTCGGGCTGCCGTCGTCGTCGTCGCACGCGCTGATCGGCGGTCTCGTCGGGGCGACCATCGCGGCCGCCGGCACCGTGCTGTGGTCGGGTATCGCGGTCGACGTGCTCGCGCCGATGGTGCTTTCCCCGCTGGTCGGGTTCGGGCTCGGCTTCCTCGTCATGCTCGCCGTACAGTGGATCTTCCGCCACGGTCAGCCGGGCAAGCTGAACCGGGGGTTCCGGATCGCCCAGTCGGTGTCCGCGGCGGCCATGTCGGTCGGACACGGTATGCAGGACGCGGCGAAGACCATCGGCATCGTGGTGCTCGCTCTCTACGTCGGCGGTTTCCAGTCCGACGCCGAGACCATCCCCGAGTGGGTCTTCTGGACCTCGGCGACCGTGCTGGCGCTGGGCACCTACGCCGGCGGCTGGCGGATCATCCGTACGCTCGGTCGGAAGATCATCGATCTGCGACCGCCCGAGGGCTTCGCCGCCGAGACCGTGGCCAGTTCGGTGCTCTACTTCAACGCCCTGGTGCTGGGCGCCCCGATCTCCACCACGCACACCATCACCTCGGCGATCATGGGTGTCGGGGTGACCAAGCGACTGTCCGCGGTCCGCTGGAGCGTCGCCGGCAACATCATCGGTGCCTGGATCCTGACCTTTCCCGCCGCCGGTACGATCGGCGCGTTGAGCTACTTCGCCGTCCGCCCGCTGTTCACCTGACGGGCCGCCCTTCGCCTGACGGGCACCGGACGGGTGATCGGCAGGCGAAGGGACTCGGCGGGCACCACGACCTGGTCGGCGGCGCGGCCGACGCCGGGGTAGAGGGCAAGGAGCAGGCCGACGCCGACCGCCAGCCCGATGAACTGCGCGATCACGAACGCCGGGATCGATCCGGGCTGGATGCCGGCGAAGGTGTCGGTGAAACCGCGCCCGACGGTCACCGCTGGATTGGCGAACGAGGTCGACGAGGTGAACCAGTAGGCGGCGCCGATGTAGCCGCCGACCGCCGCCGGGGCGACCGTGGCCCGGCCGGAGCGGGCCAGCGCGAAGACGAGCAGCACCAGTCCGGCGGTGGCGACGATCTCCCCGAGCCACAGATTGCTCGCCGACCGGTCCGTGGTCGACCAGGTGACCGCCGGCAGGGCGAACATCAGGTTCGCCAGGACCGCGCCCGCCACACCGCCACTGACCTGGGCCACCACGTAGCCGATCAGATCGCCGCCAGCCAGGCCGGTGCCCGAGCGCCGGCCGAGGAACCAGTCGGCGACCGAGACGACCGGGTTGAAGTGACCACCGGACACCGGCCCGAAGATCAGGATCAGCGCGCCGAGCGCGAACGCGGTGGCGACCGAATTCTCCAGCAGTTGCAGCCCGACGTCGTCCGGGGACAGCGTCTGGGCCATCACCCCGGATCCGACGACCGCCGTGACCAGCAAGGCCGTGCCGGCGAACTCGGCGGTCACCCGGCGCCAGCGGGCGGTCGGATTCACGTAGCTCTCCGCTCTCGTCGGGATTGCCGATGACGTCCGGGCATCAGCCGGCAGGGGTCTGCAGCTGGTCGAGCAGCCGGCGGACCCGGCGCTCGATCTCGTCGCGGATCGGGCGTACGTCCGCGACGTCGCGCCCGGCCGGGTCATCGAGCTCCCAGCTCTCGTAACGGGTCCCGGGGAAGACCGGACAGGCGTCACCGCAGCCCATGGTGACCACGACGTCGGCGGCGCGGACCACCTCGTCGGTCCACGGTTTGGGGTATTCGCCGGAGATGTCGATGCCCCGCTCGGCCATCGCGGCGATCGCCGCCGGGTTGACCTCGTTGCCCGGCTCGCTGCCGCCGGACCAGGCGACGACCCGGTCGCCGGCGAAACGGGTCAGGAAGCCGAGCGCCATCTGGCTGCGACCGGCGTTGTGGGTGCACAGAAAGAGCACGACCGGCCGCCCGTCCGAGTGCCGGCCCTCGACCCGGGCCAGTGCCTGCAACCGTTGCCGGGCGAATCGCTCGGCGAGCAGCGGCAGGAAGTTGGGCACCGTGCTGCCGCTGGCGAACTGGTCGTAGCTGCTGGTCAGGAAGCGTTCGATGGTCTCGGCGTTGTAGGTGCCGTCGAATTCCGCGGCCAGCCGGGTCGCGGCGGTACGGAGCGCGACGTGTTGATCGATCGACAGAACTTTGTGGATGGTGGCGTCGGTGGTGTCAGGCATGGTGGCCTCCGGAGGTGACGGTGGGTGCGAGCCGGTCGACGCGGCCGGCGATGTCGGCGAACGCGGCCTCGAAGGCGGCGTCGGTGTCGACCCGGACCGGGTCCGGCACCGACCAGTGCAGGTCGGCGGTTGCCGGGCCGGTGAGTTCCTCGTGCGCGTTGTCGCACACCGCGATCACCAGGTCGCCGCTGCCGACCACGGCCGAGACGTGGGCGGTGCGAGCCGGGTCGATGTCCAACCCGCGCCGACGGGCCAGGGCGACGGCTCGCGGATGCACCGCCGCGGCGGGCCGGGTGCCGGCCGACGCGACGGGGGTGGGGCCGCAGCGCCGCCACAGGGCGGCGGCGAGCTGTGACCGGGCGGAGTTGCGGGTGCAGACGAAGACGACCCGGTCCACCCCGGCCAGCGGGGCGGGTGGCGGCCCGGCGAACGTCGCGTCCACCAACCGCAGGTAGCTGCGTCGACGGTCGCCCTCGGAGCGGGTACGGCGGACCAGCCCTGCCTCCTGCAGCACCTTGACGTGGTGCGCCACGAGGTTGCTGGGCAGGCCCAGCCGCCGGCCCAGCTCGCCGGGTGCGACGTCGCCGAGGCGGAGCAGATCGGCCATGGCCAGCCGGGCCGGATCGCCCAGCGCGGCGTGCGCCCGGGCCCGCCGCCGTAGGTCCGGGGACTGCAGGTCCGGGGACTGCGGCGGGGCGGACGCGAAGATGAATCGCTCAGCAGACATCGAGTCAATGTTCGTTGAGCTATATCCGAATGTCAAGAAGGCACCCGGACGACCTGCGCCGGCCAGTCAGGCGGATCAGTCGTAGCTGACGCCGATCTGGCCGCGGACGGTGTCCAGCAGTTCCATGACCTCCAGGGTCACCGCGTGCGGCACCAGCGGGCTCTCCCGAAGCCCCGCGTCGAGGCACCGCTGCACCTCGGCCGCCTCGTACTGGTAGCCGTTGCCGGCTGGTTCGACCACCCGGACGGTCTGCGGCTGCCCACCTGCCCGACGGATGCTGAAATCGCTGGGGCAGAAGAACGGATCGGGCAGATCGATCCGTCCGGCGCTGCCGTTGATCGTCGCCCGCACCGGCGTAGCACCGACGATCCCGCAGGTCAGCGCGGCGACCGCGCCCGAGTCGTAGCCGAACAGCAGCCCGGTGTTCTGGTCGACTCCTTCCGGGGTCAGCTTCGCCCAGGACTGGATCGAGTCCGGCCGGCCCAGCAGCAGATGGGCCAGGCTCACCGGGTACACACCCAGGTCGAGCAGGGCGCCACCACCGAGTGCCCGGTCCCGCAGCCGGCTCTGCGGTGCGAACGGCCCGGACAGTCCGAAATCGGCGTGCACGGCGACGACCTCTCCGATCGCGCCGTCGTCGATCAGCTCACGCACCCGCCGTACGGTCGGATTGCAGCGCATCCACATGGCCTCCATCAGGAACACGTCGCGCGCCCGGGCGGTCTCCACCAGTTCGGTGCTGGTCGCCAGGTCGAGGGTGAACGGTTTCTCACACAGCACCGCCCGACCGGCGGTCAGGCAGGTCATCGTCGCGGCATGGTGCGCCGAATGCGGTGTCGCGACGTACACGACGTCGACGTCGCCGTCCGCGGCCAGCTCCTCCCACGAGCCGTACGCCCGGGGGACGCCGTAGCGTTCGGCGAACGTCTTGGCGCTGTGCGGCGAGCGGGAGCCGACCGCCAGCACCTGCGCGTCGGGCAGCAGCTGCAGGTCCTCGACGAAACGGGCGGCGATGGCTCCGGTGGCCAGGATTCCCCAACGAGTCATGCCGAGAAGCTATCCGACCAGGGCGGCGACTGGCCCGGCCAGGCGCGTGCCAGGTGCCGACCGGGCCTGCGTCGGGTGCCGGGGCGGTCCACGTGGCGAGCCGGATTGGGCGATCGGGCGACCGCCGGCCTACCCTCACCGCGTGCCTGCCGATGACGACGCCGTGCTGTTCGCGGTTCCCGAGCCGATGGTCGAGCAGGCCAGCCGGTTCTATGCCGCCGGCCGGATCCCGGTGACCCCTCGGGTCGCCGCGACCGTGCTGCTGCTACGGCCACCGGACGACCCCGGCCGGCCCGGCTTCGAGGTCTACCTGCTCCGCCGGGTGCCGGCGGTCGCCTTCGGCGGGGTGTACGCCTTCCCCGGGGGCGGCGTCGACCCCGGCGACGCCGAGACCGAAGTGGCCTGGACCGGGCCGGACGCGGCGGCTTGGGCTGGCCGGCTTGGCTGCTCGCCGACCCAGGCCCAGGCGATCGTCTGCGCCGCCGCCCGCGAGGTGTTCGAGGAGGTCGGCGTCCTGCTGGCCGGTCCGCACGGCGACCGCGTCGTCGGCGACGTGAGCGGCACCGACTGGGAGGCCGACCGGCAGGACCTGCTCGCCCGGCGGCTCAGCTTCGCCGACCTGCTCCGCCGGCGCGGACTGACCCTGCGAGCCGACCTGCTGGCCCCGTGGAGCCGCTGGATCACCCCGGAGTTCGAGCCGCGTCGCTTCGACGCGTACTTCTTCGTCGCCCGGCTGCCGACCGGTCAGCTGGCCCGCAACGCGTCCGCAGAGGCGGACCGCACGGTGTGGATCACACCCGCGCAGGCACTGTCCCGAGCCGCGGCCGGACAATGGCAGTTGCTGCCGCCGACCCGGGTCACCCTGACCGAGGTGGCGGCCTGCGCCGATTCCGACGCGGTCTTCGCCGCCGCCGCGCACCGCGACTCGGCGACCGCGATCACGCCGGAATTGCGGGTCGACCCGACCGGTACGGTCCGCTTCGCGGTGCCCCGGCGTTAGCCACGAAAACTCCTCTGGAAGGGGACGTTTCGTGTCGCTGCGGCCGACGACGACCAGGCCGGCGGCGATCGGCCGGATCCTCGGTGGACGCGAATAGATGATCTTGCGTTACCGAGCGGTGATACTTTGGCGCGCACGAACGCGATCCATGAGTGCCGGGTGCGTGCCACCCGCCACCGTGACCGGACGGGAACGATGGCTCCACGATCAGGAACCCCCTCCGCGAGTGACACGCCGTCGCGTGGTGGCGAGCTCGTGCATCTTGCCGTGCCCGCCGAGTACGTCGATCACATCGCCCGCCTGATCGAGGAGCTGGATCGCAGCGCGAGACCGATCGCCAAGCCGCAGCGGCGCAGCCGCAGCGTCGCCCGTGCTCCGAAGGAATGGCCGGTCGAGGAGTTGCGCCGGTTCGCCCAGGGCCGGTCGCGGACCCATCAGACCGTGTTCGCGATCCTCGACCTGCTGGCCACCCGGCCGGACGAGACGATGGCCGTCGGCGACCTCGCCGCGGAGCTGGGCAGCCCGGTCGACAAGGTGATCGGTGCCCTGGGCGGGCTGACCCGGATCGTCAAGGCGTACCACGACTATCCCAAGTGGGGGCTGCCGCTGCAGCGGGTCCCACGGCCGGAACCGGGACGCTCCGCGGTCGTGTCGTACCGGATCAACGCCGAACAGGCGCGTCGGTGGCGGCTGGTGCGAGGCGGGCAGCAACCGACCGGGTGAAGCCTTCATCGGCGAGCTTCGTCACAGCTGAGCGCGATCGGCGCGGTGACGCCGACACTACAGGTCCCGTTCACCTTTCGTTCACCATGCTCCGGTCAGGCGTTTAGCCACGGCTCGTACCGTCCTCGGCGTTCGAGACGGTGACTCGCCCCCAACCATGGGCGGTGACTCGCCACCCGACCTCAGAGAGGCAACGCACCGTGAATCGTAAGACCCTCCGGCTGGCCGCCCTGCCGGTCGCCGTCATGCTTACCCTCGGCGTGGCCGCGTGCGGCGACGACGGTGAAAGCGGTACGGGAACCGAAGGCGGTTCCGAGACCTCGGTCAGCGGCGACCTCGCTGGCGCCGGCGCCTCTTCCCAGGGCGCCGCGATGGAGGCGTGGATCGCCGGCTTCACCTCCGTGGCCCCCGACGCGACCGTCACCTACGACCCGATCGGCTCCGGCGGTGGCCGTGAGCAGTTCACCACCGGTGGCACCGACTTCGCCGGCTCGGACGCGTACCTCGACGAGGAGGAGATCGCGGCCGCTCTGGAGACCTGCGGCGAGCAGGGCTTCATCGAGTTCCCCGGCTACATCAGCCCGATCGCCGTGGCCTACAACCTGCCGGGCGTCGAGACGCTGAACCTCTCCGCGTCGCTGATCGCCCAGATCTTCGACAGCAAGATCACCAAGTGGAACGACCCGGCGATCGCCGAGCTCAACCCGGACGCCGAGCTGCCTGACCTGGCTATCACGGCGGTGCACCGCTCGGACGAGTCGGGCACCACCGAGAACTTCGTCGACTACCTGTCCAAGGCCGCGCCGACGGACTGGCCGTACGAGGTCTCCGGCGACTGGCCGAGCACCGGTGGCGAGGCCGCGGCCCAGACCCAGGGCGTGGCCGCCGCGTTGCGCGGCGGTGAGGGCACCATCGGCTACATCGACGCTTCTCAGGCCACCGACCTCGGTGTCGTCGCGGTCGGGGTCGGCGAGGAGTTCGTCGAGTACTCGGCCGAGGCCGCCGCCAAGGTCGTCGACGCCGCCGAGACCGTTTCCGGGCGCCCCGAGTTCAGCTACGCGATCGACCTGCCCCGGGACACCACCGAGTCCGGCGTCTACCCGATCGTGCTGGTCTCCTACCAGCTGGCCTGCGTCAACTACGACAGCCAGGAGAAGGTCGACCTGGTCAAGGCGTTCTTCAACTACCTGATCAGCGAGGAAGGCCAGCAGGCGGCGGCGGACAACGCCGGCTCCGCGCCGATCTCCGCCGAGTTGCGTAGCCAGGCCCAGACGGCGATCGACGCGATCAGCGTCGCTGGCTGAGCCCAGCCGGCTGAGCGCAGCACGCCACGCCCAGTACCGCTACTCCAGGTCCGGACGGTCACCCTCGGTGGCCGTCCGGACCTGCGGCATATTTCGCACCACCGGTCACGACACGGCCTGAGGAGGCATAATCCGTGACAAAGCCCGCCACCGCGACCAGCGGCACTCCATCGAGCGACCCGCCCCCCGGTGGCGCGTCGTCGCGCGGCACGTCACCGGACGAGTCGCCCAGCATCAAGGACCGTCGTAGGGGCCGGTCCGGCAAGCGGATCGGCGACCAGATCTTCTCCGGCACCGCGGTCGGCGCCGGCATCCTGATCCTCGTCACTCTCGCGGCGGTCGCCGCGTTCCTGCTCTACGAGGGCTATCCGGCCCTGATCGCCGATCCCGAGGAACTTCCCGGCGGCGAGAACTTCATCGCGTACGTCGCCCCACTGCTGTTCGGCACCGTGCTCGCCGCGGTGATCGCACTGGTGGTGGCTCTGCCGCTGGCGATCGGCATCGCGCTGTTCATCTCGCACTACGCGCCGCGCCGCATCGCCGCCGGCCTCGGTTACCTGGTCGACCTGCTCGCCGCCGTGCCCAGCGTGGTGTACGGCCTGTGGGGCATCTTCTTCCTGGCCCCGAACGTCGTCCCGGTCTACCGCTGGCTGGAGCAGTACCTCGGCTTCATCCCACTGTTCGCCGGCCCGACCTCGGCGACCGGCCGGACCATGCTGACCGCCGGGCTGGTGCTGGCGGTGATGATCCTGCCGATCATGACCGCGGTCAACCGTGAGGTCTTCCTGCAGACCCCTCGACTGCAGGAGGAGGCATCCCTCGCGCTCGGTGCCACCCGCTGGGAGATGATCCGGATGACCGTGCTGCCGTTCGGCCGTTCGGGGATCATCAGCGGCAGCATGCTCGGCCTGGGCCGGGCGCTCGGCGAAACGCTCGCCGTCGCGATGGTCCTGTCCGCCTCCGATGTGATCACCATCAACCTGATCGATTCGGTCAACAGCAGCACCATCGCGGCGAACATCGCGCTCGACTTCCCCGAGTCCAGCGGCATCGCGGTGAACGCCCTGATCGCCTCGGGTCTGGTGCTGTTCGCGCTGACCTTCCTCGTCAACTTCGCCGCCCGGGCCGTGGTGGCCCGCCGGCGGGACTTCTCGGGAGCGAACGCATGACCACCATCACCCCGCCACCGGCGGCGGTCACCAGCACGCTCACCCGCGGTGTGCTGCCCTCCTGGGCGCCCTGGGCCGTGGTGGGTGCCTGCCTGTCCGTCGGCCTGCTCGGCGGCGTCACGCTCGGCATGGCCGTCCCGCTCTCGCTCGCCATCGGCGTGCTGCTCATCCTGGTCGTGCTGCCGGCTGTTTCCTGGCAGGTGGAAGGCGGCCGGCGGGCCAAGGACCGATTCGTCACCATCATGGTCAGCATCGCCTTCACCCTGGCCATGTTGCCGCTGCTGTCCCTGCTGATCACGGTCACCCAGAACGGCATCAACCGGTTCGACCCAACCTTCCTCAGCAGCGACATGCGGGGCGTCCTCGGCGAGGGCGGCGGCGCGCTGCACGCGATCGTCGGCACCCTGCTGATGACCGGGGCGGCGGCGCTCATCTCGGTGCCGGTCGGTGTGATGTGCGCCGTCTATCTGGTCGAGTACGGCAAAGGCCGGCTGGCCCGGGCGGTCACCCTGCTGGTCGACGTGATGACCGGCATCCCGTCCATCGTGGCCGGGCTGTTCGCGTTCGCCTTCTTCGCGATCTTCTTCGGTCCGAGCGTGCGGTTCGGCATCGGCGGCTCGGTCGCGCTGTCGGTGCTGATGGTGCCGGTGGTGGTGCGCTCGGTGGAGGAGATGCTCAAGCTGGTGCCGAACGAACTGCGCGAGGCGTCGTACGCGCTCGGGGTGCCGAAGTGGCGCACCGTGCTGCGGGTGGTGCTGCGTACCGCCGCACCCGGCATCGCCACCGGCGTGACCATCGCGATCGCGCGGGTGATCGGCGAGACCGCGCCGCTGCTGATCATCGTCGGAGCCACCACCTCGCTCAACTGGAACCTGTTCGACGGCAGGATGGCGTCGCTGCCGGTGTTCACCTACTACTCGTACAGCATCCCGGGGGCACGGCCGGAGTTCGGCGTGGATCGTGCGTGGGCGGGGGCGCTGACCCTGTTCATCATCGTGATGGGACTCAACCTGATCGCCCGCCTCATCTCCCGGTTCTTCTCCCTGCCGAACCGCTGACCGCGGAAAGGACCCCTCCCAGTGGCCAAGCGCATCGAAGTTTCCGACCTGGACATCTTCTACGGCACCTTCAAAGCCGTGGAGCAGGTCAACATGACCATCGAGCCGCGGTCCGTGACGGCGTTGATCGGCCCGTCCGGCTGCGGCAAGTCGACCTTCCTCCGTTCGCTCAACCGGATGCACGAGGTCGTGCCCGGTGGGCGGGTGACCGGCAAGGTCGACATGGACGGCGAAGACCTCTACGGCGTCGGCGTCGACCCGGTCGCCGTACGGCGGCAGGTCGGCATGGTGTTCCAGCGCCCCAACCCGTTTCCGACCATGTCCATCTACGACAACGTGGCCGCCGGGGTGAAACTCAACGGCGGCCGGATGCGCAGGGCGGCCCTCGACGAACTCGTGGAGAGCACTCTGCGTGGCGCCAACCTGTGGGAGGAGGTCAAGGAGCGGCTCAACCGACCCGGTTCCAGCCTCTCCGGCGGTCAGCAGCAGCGGCTCTGCATCGCCCGGGCGATCGCCGTCAAGCCGGACGTGCTGCTCATGGACGAGCCCTGCTCGGCGCTCGACCCGATCTCCACCCTGGCGATCGAGGACCTGATGCACCAGCTGAAGGCGGACTTCACCATCGTGATCGTCACGCACAACATGCAGCAGGCGGCCCGGGTCAGCGACCGTACCGGCTTTTTCAACATCGCCGGCACCGGCCAGCCCGGCAAATTGATCGAGATGGACGACACGCAGCGCATCTTCAGCAACCCGAAGGTGAAGGCCACCGAGGACTACATCACCGGACGGTTCGGCTGAGCAGATCCCGCGCCGGGCCGGGCGGAGTGATCGTGCTCGTCACTCCGCCCGATAGTTCACGTCCGCCGAGCGACGGAGGAAGCCGAGCCGGGTGTAGAGGCGTACCGCCGCGGCGTTCGACTCGTCGACGTAGAGCATCGCCCGGTCCAGGCCACGGCCGGCCAGATACCGTAGACCGGCGAGGGTGAGCGCGCGGCCGAGACCGCCACGGTGCGTCCGTGGATCGACGCCGAGTACGTACACTTCGCCCACCGGTGGGTCGGGATGGACCTTCGTCCAGTGAAATCCGAGTAGCCGGCCGGTGGTCTGCTCCTCGGCGAGCAGGAACCCGCTCGGATCGAACCACGGCTGGGCCGTCCGGGCACGCAACTCGGTCAGCCCCCAGCGGCCCTGTTCGGGATGATCGGCGAAGGCCCGCGCGTTGACCGTCACCCATGCGTCGTCGTCGACGCCCGGCTGGAACGCCCGCAGTACCACTCCGGCCGGCAGCACCGGCTCCGGTAGCGGGGCGGTGAGCCTGCGGCGCAGTTGAAGCAGTACCCGGTCCCGGGTGAACCCGTGATCCAGCGCGAGCGCGGCGGCGGACGGATGGTCGCCGTGCGCCCAGGCCCGCAGGCCGGAGCCGGGGCGTACGGTCGTGGGGGCGGCCCGGGCAGCCGCGTCGAGCAGGGCACGCGTTAGCCGGTGTCCGTGGCCGCGCCGCCGCTGACCCGGGTGGATCACCAGCTCCGCGACCGGGCCGCCGGGATCGGCCAGGTCGAGGTGGGCGTAGCCGACCAGCGTGCCGCCGGGGTCGGTGAGCCGCAGATGCCGGGCGGCGGACGCCGTGCCCAGTGCGATGACGACCTGCTCCGGCAGCGGATCCGCGCCGTCGGTCCCGGCGGCCGTGTCGGCCAGCGCCAGCACCTCGCGGACCTGTCCGGCGTCGAGCCGGTCGGACTGTTCGACGCGTACGGCGGGACCGGCCGGTGTCACGGAAGCAACCATGGCATCACGGTAGCCGCGTCTGCCGTAGGCCCAGAGTCGGCCGTGGCCAGAGCTGGCCGGTCCTCAGAGTTCAGAGCTGGCCGGTCTTCAGATGCAGCCGGCGGCTGCGCTGCTCGGCTGGCTCGGCCATCGGCGGCAGCGCGTCGACCAGGAACCGTCGCTGCAGGTTGGGCAGGATGGAACGCAGCGCGAGAACGGTGCCGGTGCGATCGCCGCCGGCGTCGTGCAGCAGTACGACCGAACCGGGTACGGCCTGTGCGGTCACCGTGGCGGTGATGCTGCCCGCCCCGGGCTGGAAGTAGTCGGCCGGGTCGATGCTCCAGTGCAGCGAGGCCATACCGAGCTCCCGGGCGACTCCGACGACCGCCGGGGTCCAGAATCCGCCGGGCTGGCGGAAGTAGGAGACCGGCCGGCCGCCGGTGGCGTCTTGGATCGCCGCCGAGGTGCGGATCAGGTCGGCCCGGATCGCCGCTCGTGAGCGGCTGCCCAGGTCGAAATCGTGGTTCCAGGAGTGGTTGCACAGAGTGTGGCCGTCGTCGGCGATCGCCCGGACGAGATCCGGGTACCGGACCACGTTCTGGCCGATCAGGCAGAACGTTGCCGTGACCCGGTATCGACGCAGGACGTCGAGTATCTGCCGGGTGTGCACCGGGTGCGGGCCGTCGTCGAAGGTGAGCGCGATCGCCGCGCTGCCGCTGGTCCGGCGGGTACCGAACGGCCCGCTACGGTCGGTGGCGATCGGATCGTACGGCGGCAGACCGGTCGATGGCGGCGAACCCACCGGTGGATCAGGTCCTGCCGCAGTGGCCGGGGTCGTTGGAGCCAATGGGGCCGACGGCACGACCGGCGCCGTCGGCTGGGGGGTCGTGGCTGCTGGCAGGCTCGGCGGCCGGCCGAGGTCGGGGTCGGGAACGTTTCTGCTGGGCACCGGCGCGGGAGCCGGGCTCGGAGTCGGGCTGGTCCGGTTCTCGGCGGCGGTGCCGTAGCCGATGACGAACGCACCGGCCAGCACCACGGTCACCGTCAGTGCGGCTAGCGTCAACCCGCGGGGACTTGCCAGCACTGCCACCCTGCCCTCCGTGCCTCGCCGTCGTGCCGAGGCTAGGAGGTTTCACATCCGGCGGTCAGGACAAGCTGGAAAACTCGGGCGAATTAGTCTATTTGCTCTAAAGGCCGGGGCGCCATCCGGTCGGATCGGATGGCGCCCCGGTTCATGTTCAGTTGGACGACCTGCCGGACCGACGAAGCTGTGCTAGGCCGTGCCAAGGCTCAGGACAGCACGCCAGGAGCTCAGACAGGCAGTGGTGCGGGCTCGGTGTCGGGCAGCGCCGAACGGTTCGGCGGCACGACGAACTTGTAGCCGACCTGGCGTACGGTGCCGATCATCGACTCGTATTCGGAGCCGAGCTTGGCGCGCAGCCGTCGTACGTGCACGTCGACCGTGCGCGTCCCACCGAAGTAGTCGTAGCCCCAGACCTCGCGCAGCAACTGGTCGCGGGTGAAGACCCGGCCGGGATGCTGGGCGAGGAACTTGAGCAGCTCGAACTCCTTGTAGGTCAGATCGAGCGGGCGGCCCTTGAGCTTTGCCGCGTAGGTGTCCGGGTCGATGCTCAGCTCGCCGGCCCGGATCAGTCCGCCGGCGCCCGAGGCGGCGTTGGTCAGCCGTCCGACGGCGAGCCGGAGTCGGGCCTCCACCTCCGCCGGGCCGGCGCTGGCCAGGATGACGTCGTCGACGCCCCAGTCAGCGTTGAGTGCGATCAGACCGGCCTCGGTGACCACCGCGACCAGCGGGACGCCCAGACCAGTGGCATGCAGCATCCGGCAGGTCGCACGGGCTTCGGACAGCTCCGAGCGGGCGTCGACCAGGACGGCGTCCGGGCTCGGCCCGGAGACCAGCGTGCGGACGTCGCGCGGAGCGGTCCGCACCGAGTGGGGCAGCAGGTCCAGTGCGGGCAGCACAGCCGACGGCTCGCCCGCGCGGGCGGTCACCAGCAGCAGGATTTCCACACATCACCTCCGTCCTCGCGGCCCTCCTCGGGCCGCGCATGGTGACCGCGGTCACCGGCCCTTCGGCCGTTACCGCAGACAGTGGTGTTGCACCCCGGCTTCGCTGACGGGTGGTTAAGTCATGAGCTTAACCGATTAGGTGCTGGAAACACCCGGGCGGCCGGCCGTTCATCTGTGCGATCCGCCATAACAGTTGAGGGTTGCACTACCGCGCCGAAGGCGCTGGTGAACAGGTTGAAGCCTTGACTATCCCGGCGGCCGCCAGCGGTGCACCCGGTACGTCTGGCACGATCAGGGCGTGTATCCCTCCACGCCATCCGAGACCGGTCGTGAGCAGTGGCCCAACGGCCAACGGCAAGGTCCGGCCGGACCTGGCGGGCGAAGCGGTCCACCACCGGGTGCGGTACCCGGCCGGGCCGCGGTCCCCGGTCCGGCCGGGCCGCCACCCGGATCCGCGGGCCGGCCACCAGCAGCCGGGCCGGGAGCCGGTCGCGCCCCGGCTCCTGGTCGCGCTCCGGCGCCCGGTCCGGTTCCCGGTCGGGCCCCGGCTCCCGGTCCGGGACCGGCCACCCGGCCGGCACCCGGGTCAGCGACCGCGGCGGCGGCTGTGACGGCGGCCCGGGCGGTGCCGCCGGCGCAGCCCGAGCAACCGGGTCAAGCCAGCGTCGGTGCCCGTCCCGAACGCCCCACCGACGCCCCCGCCGGCGGTGCCGCCGGCGGGGGCGACCCGAGCGGTGACGGTAGGCCTGCGGCACCATCGGTACCGGTCAGTCGGGCCATGTCGTTCACCGTCGCCGGCTTCGCCGTCCTGCTGGCCCTCGGGCTGATCTTCGGCGGGCAGACCGCCGGTCCGGGGCTGGCGCGGTTGCCCTTCGCCGTGGTCGTCTTCGGCGTACAGCTGTTGTTCGTCGTCTCCTGGACGATGGCGATCCGGCCGCCGGCGATGCCGATGGTCGGCGCGGTGAGCCTCGCCGCGGCCGCCGCCGCCGACATCGGTGCCCTGCTGCCGACCATCGCCAGCCTGGCCCCCGTCGGCTACGCCGCGGCCGGCGGGTTCGTCGTCGCGGTGCTCGCCCAGCTGATCCGACCCGCCGACCGGCCACGGGTCACCGAATCGCTCGGCGCCACCGGGCAGATCGTCGTCGGTGTGGTCGCCTTCGCCACCCTCATCGTGCTCAGCCGGCTGCAGCTCGGCGGCACCCAGACCATCGTGGTGGCGCTGGCGGGCACCGGGACAGCTTTGATGCTCGCCCGGCTGACCGACGCGGTGCTGGCCTGGCCACGGCTCGCCCCTCAGGTGCCGCGCGGTGCGGCCGGCGTGGTGATCGGCGCGATGGGCGGGACGTTGACCAGCGCGGTGCTCGGCATCTACGTGGTCGGCTTCACCCCGGTGACCGCGGCCCTGGTCGGACTGGTCGCGGCCAGCGCAGCGGTACTGGTCGACCTGGCAACCGGGTACGCCGAGGCCAGCCGGCAGATGGCCGGGGATCCGCCGACCATGTGGGTGGCCCGGCACATGCAGGGCCCGCTGGGCGGGTTCGCCCTGGCCGCCCCCCTGTCGTACGCGCTCGGCGTACTGATCTTCAACTGAACTTGACGCCCGGCTGAGCACACTTCGGCCGACGCCTTGGCGAAACATTGGGTACGCCTGTGACGGGTGAGCCTTCCTCAGGTTGGGTAGTTACCGTACGGCTCGACGGCCCGGTATCGACGGCCCGCAGGCGAGGAGGCAGTGTGTCGATCTATTCGGCGTACCCGCAGGAACATGCCCGGCCGCCGGCCCGTCCCCGGCGGCGGTGGGCTCGCCGGCTGCTCGCCGTCGCCGTGGTGTTGCTGCTGATCCTGGCGATCATGCTGGTGGCCGCCGACCGGGTCGCCGTCGCCTATGCGGAACGGGCCGTCGCCGACCAGATCGACCAGCAGATCGCGGCACAGCAGATCGAGGCGTCCACGGCCGAGGTGTCGATCGGTGGCTTTCCGTTCCTGACCCAGGTGGCGGCCGGGCGGTACCGGTCGGTCTCCATCGTGCTGCGCGACGTCTCCGCCGCGGTGGACGGCAACAGCGTCCGGCTGCCGGTACTCGATGTGGACGCCCGTGACGTCCGGGCCCCGCTGGACGTGTTGCGCACCGGCCAGGGCGAGGTCACCGCGGCGAGCGTGGCGGGCACCGCCACCGTCGCGTACGACACCGTGGTGCAGCTGATCGGCCAGCCCGGCCTGCAACTATCCGAACAGGACGGACGACTCGGGGTGACCGCCCCGGTGGAAATCCTCGGGCAGCGGATCACCCTCACCGGCACCGCCGAACTCGAGACGGCCGACGGCGAGGTACTGCTGCGCTTCGACGACCTCGACGCCGAAGAGCTGCCGGGCAACGAGGCGGCCCGCGCCTTCGTCAACGCGTACGCGCAGCAGATCTCGATCGCCGTACCGCTGCCGACGCTTCCGTTCGACCTCGACCTGCAGGAGGTACGGGCGGAGCCGGCCGGTCTGGTGATCTCCGCGACCGCCCGGGACGTGCCGCTGAACACGCTGGGCTGAGGGTCACCGAGGTGGGTGGTCCCCGTCTCAGTGCGTGGTCGATGCGGTGACCGGCCGGAAACAGGCTGGTAAGCTCCGTGCCCATGGGGAAGTTCCTCACCAAGCGGCGCGCGGTCGACCTGTGCCGTGTGGCCACCTGCCTGTGTCGCCCCGTCCGTTGACGGCGGGCTGACCGGCAGGCTCGCACCGACCCTTCCGTAGGTCGGTGGCGGCGCCCGAGATCCCTCACCATCGCCCGGCAGCGACGCCGTCGCACGCCCGTGATCCGTCCTACCGGGTCTGCGCGTGGGTGCGACAACCTGCGGCGGACTCACCACCAACTCGCCCCTCGCCCGGCCGGCGATCCGCCCGGCGCGGGGGAGAACCAACCAGGGAGTGATCTGATGAGTCGCGACACCGCACTCGTTTCGGCCGACTGGGCCGAGAAGAACCTTGACGCCCCGGGCGTCGTCTTCGTCGAGGTCGACGAGGACACCAGCGCCTACGACGGTGGCCACCTCGCCGGGGCGATCAAGATCGATTGGAAGACCGACCTGCAGGACCCGGTGCGCCGCGACTTCATCGACAAGTCGCAGTTCGAGGCGCTGCTGTCCGAGCGGGGCATCGGCAACGACGACACCGTCGTGCTCTACGGCGGCAACAACAACTGGTTCGCCGCCTACGCGTACTGGTACTTCAAGCTGTACGGCCACGGCGACGTCAAGCTGCTCGACGGTGGCCGCAAGAAGTGGGAGCTGGACGGCCGTCCGTTGACCACCGAGGTGGTCGCCCGCCCGGCCACCCGGTACGTCGCTCAGGAGCCGGACCTGTCCATCCGGGCGTTCCGCGACGAGGTGGTGGCGTCGATCGGTGCCAAGAACCTGGTCGACGTGCGCTCTCCCGACGAGTACGCCGGCCGGCTGCTCGCCCCGGCGCACCTGCCGCAGGAGCAGGCGCAGCGGGCCGGGCACATCCCGTCGGCGGTGAACGTGCCGTGGTCCAAGGCGGCCAACGAGGACGGCACCTTCAAGTCCGACGACGAACTGCGCGCCCTCTATGCCGCCGCCGGTCTGGAGGACGGCAAGGACACCATCGCCTACTGCCGGATCGGCGAGCGCTCCTCGCACACCTGGTTCGTGCTCAAGGAACTGCTCGGACACACCAACGTGAAGAACTACGACGGCTCCTGGACCGAGTACGGCTCGCTGATCGGCGTACCCGTGGTGCTCGGCGACGAGCCCGGAAAGGCCTGACCATGACTGCCGTGACATCGTCGAGCGCCGTGACCCCGTCGTCGAGCACCGCGACGGCGGCGGGGTGCGCCGCGCCGGACCAGTCGGCGCCGCTGCCGGCCGGTGTGGACCTGGCCAAGGAGACCGTCATCACCGGCACCGTCCGGTCCGCCGCCGGTGAGGCCGTCGCCGGGGCGTACGTGCGACTGCTCGACGCCACCGGAGAGTTCACCGCCGAGGTGGTGACCTCGCCGGCCGGCCAGTTCCGGTTCTTCGCCGCGCCGGGCGCCTGGACGCTGCGTGCGCTGTCCCGGCACGGCAACGGCGACACCCCGGTGTCCGCCGTGCAGGGCGTCAACGAGGTGAACGTCACCGTCGGCGGTTGATCGGGGCTGCTGATCCGAACCGCCGCCCGGGAATCTTTCCGGGCGGCGGTTCTGTCATATCGCCGACTCATTTCCGATGGCACTGTCGCGCTATCGACACCTAAAACGGCTGACTGGTGGCGTCACCCCGGCACCGGGTCGCGCGCCAGCGCTGACAGGCCACCGGCGGCCACCATTCCGGAGGCTCACGTCGAACTGACTTGATGACGTCACTCTCTGGCATTCTCCTGGTCCGGTCGAACACAATTTTCGTAGCCGGTAGCGAGTGAATCGCGAATCAATCAACAGATTCCGGCGCTCGCGAAAATTGTTCGTTCCGTGGGGGGAATCATGCGGAGAACTGTCGTATTCATGGCGGCGGTGATGTTCGGAGTCACCACGTCGATTAGCGGAGCCACGCCGGTCGCCGCAGGCGTGGCCGAAAAACTACGGGTGCACAGTGTGCAGTACAACCCGGGCGGCCCGGACGACGGGACGCACGCTCTGGTGAATCGTGAATGGCTGGAACTGGTGAACCGGGGGACCGAGCCGATCAACCTGCGCGGCTACGTTGTGCATGACGACAGCGGCCGGACCTATCGATTCGGAGACGTCGTCATCCAGGCCAACGGCGGTCGGATCTGGCTGCGTTCCGGTCCGGGTGAAGACACCGCCCGGACCGTCTACTGGAACAGCGGTGGATTCGTCTGGGACGTATCCGGCGACAAAGCGGTCCTGCGTAACCGGAAAGGCCAAACCCTGCATACCTGTTCCTGGTCTTTCGTCCCGGACCGGAACTGGGTGCGGTGCCCGGTCAATCCGTGACCCCAACGGATTGACCGCCGGCGGGTGCCGGGCCAGAGCTGGGCTGGCCCGGCACCCTTGCCTAACCAGGCGGGAGCAGATCCCGCCTCAGGTCCTGCCTCAGATCCCGCCGAGACGGGCCGGACACGGATCGACCGGTTCGAGCAGGCTGTCGACCGTGGTGACGATCCCGGCCGGCAGCCGTTCCTGCCGGACCTGCGGCACCCAGCCGTCCTTGGCGGTGATGATCTCGTACTGGCCGCGGGGCAGCCAGTACGCGTACCCGCCGGTGGCATCGGTGCGCAGGGTGTATCCGGTGCCCGGGTCGGTGAGCGAGTTCAGCCGGATGGTCGCCCCGGCCACCCCGACCTCGACCCCGGCACAGCTGCGGCCGGAGACCGTGCCCTGCACCTTGGCCCACGACGCCGGCGGTGACACGTTCATCTGCACCGCGACCGTGCCCACCGGGTACGGCGTGTCCGAGCTCACGCCCAACGTGGCCGTGTACCGACCGGGTTGGTCCACCCCGGCCTCGGCGGTGGCCGACAGCGTCACCGTCACCGACCGGGAGGCACCCGGTGCCAGGGTGAAGCTGCCCGGGTCGGTACCCAGCCAGGGCAGGTCCGCACCGACGTCGCAGAGTTCCAGTCCGGCGAGCAGCTCCACCTGCGGCGAGCCGACGAACGACGACGGCGAGCCACCCACCTTGTACGCACCGCACGCACCTGCCCCTCGGTAGCGGGCGAACTGCGTGTTCGGCAGATCCCGCCAGCTGCCGGTGGTCGGGTCGTACCCGACGGTCCGGTTGGTGATCGTGGTCGACGCGGCGGTCACCCCACCGGCGATCACCAGCAGCCCGCCGGCGGCGGCGAACTGCCCGCCCCACAGGTCCAGCGGCAGGTCCGGCAGCGGGCTCCAGCTGTCGGCCGCCGGGTCGTAGACGTACGCCGACCGGTACTCGACGGCGCCCGCGCCACCGGCGCAGTAGATCCGCTCTCCGATGCCGCCGCAGGCCAGCCAGGAGGCGACCAGCGGGTAGTTGGCCAGCGACCGGAAGGTGCCGGTCGTGGTGTCGAAGGCGAGCACGGTCGCCGAGTCGGTGCAGGTGCCGTCGACGCAGCCGCCGACCAGATAGACCGTGTCGCCGATGACCGCCGAGCCGGCCGCCGCCCGGGCCGCCGGGCTGGTCACCCCCGGCAGGGTGCTCCACGCCCCGACCGCCGGGTCGAACACGTCGACGGTGGCTACCGGCGTACCGCCCGGTCCCCACCCGCCGAACAGGTAGAGCTTGCCGCCGACCGCGGCCAGCACCGGCTTGCTGCGCGCCGAGGGCAGATCCGGCAGGGCGCTCCAGGCGTCGGTGACCGGGTCGTACACCCAGGCGTCACGTTCGGTGCCGGTGGTGCTGCCACCGCCGACCGAGTAGATCTTGCCGCCCAGGGTGGCCGCCGCGTTGTCGAACACCGCCGTCGGGTAGTCGGGCGCCCGGGTCCAGGCGTCGGCCGCGGCGGAGGCGGCCCGGGCCGGGGTGACGGTGGTCGGCGCGCCGCCGGCCGGTGCCCCGTACGCCGTACCGCGCCACTGCTTGCTGATGCCCTTGACCCGGTGCTCGGCCAACGCCGCTCCGGGACGCGACAGCAACTCGAAGCCGCCGCCGCTGGGCAGCATCTCCACCGTCGCCGGTGCGCTACCGGTGTTGGTCACCGTGACGGTGGACCGCCGGGTGCTGCCGTACGGCTGGTGGGAGATCACCGGGCTGGTCGGGCTGAGCACCACCCGGCCGGCCTTGAGCGAGAAGTCGGCGCGGCGGGCACCGTCGGCGACCACCGTCACGGTGCGGGTCCGCGCCTGGTACGGCGGCCGGCTGGCGGTGAACTCCTGCTCGCCGACGAGCGGGGAGAACAGCTGGTAGAAGCCGTCCGGCAGGGCCGGATCGTCCGGCGTGGGCGCGGAGACCGCGGTGATGTCCGGGTCGGCGGTGCTGGCCACGGTCACCCCGTTCAGCGCGGACCCGGTGGTGTGGTCGGTGGTGGTGCCGACCAGCAGGCCACCGGGCAGCGGGGTGCAGGTGCGGTTGACCACCTCGACGTCGTCGACCTCCCACCACCAGGCGTAGGTGCCCTGGAAGTGGAAGCGGATCAGCACCTCGGCCGCGCCGGCGGCCTCGGTCAACGGGATCTCCTCCACGCGCGGGCCGCGCCGGCTGGCGGTGTAGCGCCACACCGTGGTCCAGCTGTCACCACCGTCGAGCGAGACGCCGACCTCGGCGCTGTCGCTGAGCCCGACCGCCCGCCAGTCGCTGGCGAACCGCAGGTACGGCGCGTCGATGCCGGACAGGTCGAGCACCGGGGTGATCAGGTCGGTGTCCTGTGTCTCGCCGATGCCGAGGTCGTCACTGTCGATGATGGCGAAGCCGCCCGTACCGCCGGTCATGTTGCCCCGACCGGCGAGGTCTTCGAAGGCCCAGCCGCCGCCGTCGGTGCGGTTGACCACCGACCAGCCGTCCGGGGCCTCGGTGGTGGGGAAGTCCTCGGCGAGCATCGGCTCGTCGAAGCCGGCCACGTAGCCGTCGGTGACGCACTCGGCGGTCACCGGCACCCGGATCGGTACGGTGCGGTCGGTGTCACCGGCCGGCACCTCGACACTGGTCGGCTGGTAGCCGGCCGGCACCGCGGTCGCGGTCAGCGACAGCGCGGTGTTGCCGGGCACGGTCAGCGAATAGCGGCCGTTGGCCGGGTCCGTGTAGGTGGCTGTACCCGGCTGCCCGTCGACCTCGACCCGGGCGTAGAGCGGCCAGCCGTGGCCGGAGCCGTCGGTGACCCGGCCGCTGATCGTGACCAGGACGGTGGCCGCCAGGTCGAAGTCCTGCTCGACCGTGCCGTCCTCGGTGACCGTGACGGTCGCGGTCGCCGGCTGGTAGCCGAACGCGCTGACGGTGAGCGGGTGCTCGCCGACCGGCAGGGTCAGCGAGTAGCTGCCGTCGGCGGCGGTGGTCACGCTGCGCTCGGCGGTGGCGACGGTCGCGCCGGCCAGCGGCTCACCGTCACCGGTGACCAGGCCGGTGACCCGGCCGGCGGGTCCGCGCGGGGCGGTTTCGACCACCGCGTACGCGTCGAGCCGGCCCTCGCCGAAGTTGTTGTTGTTGGCGGCGGTTCCGCCGCAGCTGGTGTCGTCGGTGTCGATGGCCGTGCCGTCGAGCAGGGCACGGGTCGCGGTGATGTCGCCGCGCAGGCTCGGCGCCGCCGACCAGGCGAGCGCGACCGTGGCGGCGACGTGCGGGGAGGCCATCGAGGTGCCGCTGAAGGCGGCGTACCCGCCGCCCGGCACGCTGGAGCGCACGGCGGTGCCGGGCGCGGCGATGTTCGGCTTGATCGCGCCGTCCACCAGGGACGCACCCCGGCTGGACCGGGCGGCGATGACGTTGTTGACGTCGTAGTTGCCGGTCGCGTACGCCTGCGGGTAGTCGCCGGGGGAGTTGGCGGTCCCGCAGGACGGGCCATCGTTGCCGATGGCGAACGCGGGGAAGATGCCAGCGGCGACCCAGGCGTCGACGGTCTGCTCGTACCACAGATCGTTCTGCCCGCCGCCCCACGAGTTGTTCACCACGTCGGGGCGCAGGTCCGGCCGCGGGTTCTGCCCGTCGGTGTCGGTCGGGGCGAGCACCCACTGGCCGGCGCCGAGCAGCGACGCGTCCGAGCAGCTGCTGGACTCGCAGCCCTTCGCCGCGATCCAGCGGGCGCCGGGCGCGACCCCGATCTGGTTGGCGCCGCCGTCATCCCCGGTCATGGTGCCGGTGACGTGACTGCCGTGACCGTCGTTGTCGCACGGGGTGCCGGCCGGGCAGATCCCGGCTGGGTCGAACCAGTTGTAGTCGTGGTCGTATCCGCCGGTGCCGTCAGCTCCCCGGTAGCTGGCGGCCAGCGCGGGATGGTCGTACTCGACGCCGCTGTCGATGGTGGCCACCACGGTGCCTTCGCCACGGGTGCCGAACTCCGACCAGACCTGTGGCGCGCGGACGTTGGTGATGTTCCACTCGACCGCGGTCGGGGTGACCACCGGTGTGGCCGGCTCCGGGGTGAGCAGCGGGTAGCTGCGGGCCGGGTCGAGCCGCAACACCTCGGGCTGGGCGGCGATCAGCTCGACCAGTTGCCGGTCCCCGGTGACCCGGATCGCGTTGGCGATCCAGAACGCGGTGTAGCCGGCTTTCCGCTCGTCGAGCAGTTTGCGCAGGTTTTGCTGGCTACGCTCGGCGGTGGTGGTCAGTTCACGGAACACGGCGGCGGCTCGGGCATCGGCCCGCCGGTCCCCGGCGGGCAGGCCGGCCTCGGCCGCGCTGACCGCCTGCGGCAGGTCGGCGCGTTCCCGCAGGTAGACGAGGAAGTCGGCGGTGTCCTCCGCGGCCAGTGCGGTGATCAGGTCCGGGCTGATCACGGCGGTTGGCGTGCTTCCGCCACCGGGTGCGCCGGCGGTGGCGTCGGGTACGGCCAGGGCGGTGGCGGGCTGCGCGGCGATGCCGAGCAGCACGACCAGCCCGGTGATCAGTGCGCGGCGCAGTGCCTGGGCACTGGTCCGCCAAAGATGAGAATTCTTCGTATTGGCACGACGGCGAGTCAGGTCGACCACGGTCCCCCCAAGCTCGTGGGCGGCCCGTATTCGTCAGGCCGCCGGGTCAGCGGACCGGAAAGCCCGGATTCCGCCCGGCGTGTGTGGACACGGATCTACGCATTGTCCCCGCACGACGGCTACGAGTCATGCTTTAGTGGGCAGCGTTGGTGATCAATGGGCTCTGTCAGGCAGTTTTCAGGCAGTAATCAGACAGCTTATGGTCGAGCGGAGGGCGGCGCGGGGATCGGTGACCGTCGCTGTTGACTACGGCGACTAAACGGCGTTGTCTGATGACACGCAGCAACCTGGGGAGGAATGCGGTGGTCAACGGTGAGGTGCCACTGGTCGTGTGTGTCACCGCTGACGTAGCGGTTCGCGAACGAGTGGTGAGACGGCTTGACGACTGCGGAACTGTGGTGATTTGTACGGATCTAGCGGAACTTCGGGCAATGCTGTTCCCGCCGGAACCGGCGGAAAGCGCGGCGCCCGCCGCTCCGATCGTCCTCGGCGACCTGGTCGTCGACGTGCCTGGTCACCTGGTGATCTGGCGGGGCGAGACGCTGGCCCTGACCCGCTTGGAGCGGGAACTGCTGGCTCGGCTCGCGACCCCGCCAGTCGTGGTCTGGACCTACGAAAGACTGTTCGGCACCGTCTGGGGCGGGGCCTATCTCGGCGACACGGCCATCCTGCATTCGGCGGTCAAGCGGCTGCGTCGCAAACTGCGCAGCGCCGGCGGCGGGCTGGAGATCCAAACCGTACGCGGCGTCGGTTACCGACTGGCCGCGCCGGCAGGTAACGGTCTGCCTGTAGGCGACGGCCTGCCGGCCGGCACCGACGACGGCGGGCCGGCTGGAGACCGCGTGCCCGACGAGGCCGAACCGGGCAGGGGCGACTGGCGGCGGACCGGATCGGCGAACGGCCTGGCCGAGGCCGGGCTGCGGTTGGAACCGACCGTCGCCGACGGCGCCACCAGCCTGCGGCCGGAACAGCGGCCCGACCAACGGGCCCGGGACCTGTCCGGCGAGCGGACGGGGACGTCCGTCGAGGTGGCGGTGCTGTCCGGCGGCCGACTCGGGTCCTGACCGGCGACCGGCTGGTCGGCACCTGGCACGATGGCCGGGTGAGTCACGACCCACCAGCAGTTGGACCGCCGGTGCCGCCGGGCGCACCGGTGGCACCGGCGGCACCGGCGTCCGCCCCGGCGCGACAGCGGTGGCGGCGTTGGCTGCTGGCCGCCGTCGCGGTGATGTGGATCGTCGCGTTGGTCGGCCTCGCCACGGTCTCGACCAGACAGGACGGACCGACCGTACGCGAGCAACGCGGCATCGACGAGGCGCGGTCGGTCGCCGAGCGGGCCGCCGGGCACCTGATCGCCGCGGTCGGTGACGCCGGCGTGGTGGTCGTCGGCGCGGAGCGAATCGTCGAAGGTTGCCGGATCACGCCGTTGCGTACCGGTGCGGAGCTCACCCGGACCCTGACCGCGTACACCACGCCCACGGCCGGACCGGCGCTGCTGGACCGGATCGCGCAGCGGCTGCCGGCCGACTACGCGGCCCTGACCCGGCACGGCGGTGCGTCCGGGGGGTCACGACTGGGCGCCGATGCCGGTGAGTTCGTCGCGATCCGGGGCGATGTGCCGCGTCCGGGCGTGGTCGAGCTGCGGATCAGCACCGGGTGCCGCCCGCCGGCCGAGCAGACACCCGTCGCGAATCAGGTCCCACCGACGTCGCGCGCTCAGACGGTGATCGAGACCTTCGGCGTGGATGACATCGAGTTGGCGCCGACGGTGCGGGTCCGCTGCCCCAACGGGGGCTCATGGCACACCGACGTCGCTGTCGGCTCCGGGCCGGCCGAGACGGCCGAGCAAGCCGCCCAGCCGATCTCGCCCGGTGCCACGGTGCTCTCCGACCAACCACCGGTGTACGTACAGTGGGATCCGACGGTCGGCGGGCTGGTGGTGGAGGCCGACGGCGGCAAGATCCGGGTCACCACCACCAGCAACAGCGTCTCCACAGCGGACTGCTGACCGGCCCACCGGGCCGGGCCGACGAATCAGTAGACCAGGGCCCGTGCCCCGTCGGCCATGATCTCCTCGACGAAGACGGCCGCCCCGGCGATGCGGACCCCGGCGATGACCTCGTCCGGGCCGATCCGCCGCCGTGCCGCGCACTGCGTGCAGACCGTCACCCGTCCGGCGGCCAGCACCGCCGCCAGCAGATCCGGCAGCGGCGCCGAGTGTGGCAGATCGAACTGGGCGGCCCGACCAGGCAACCCGAACCAGGCGGACTCCCCGGTCAGCCAGAGCGATACCTCGACGCCGGCGGCCGCAGCGGTAGCCGCTACGGTGAACGCCTGGGCGCACCGCTCCGGTTCGTCGGAGCCGGCGGTCGCCTTCACGACGAGAGTGCGAGCCATGCGGCCAGCATAGGATGACCCTGTCATGGTTACCGAGATCGGGTTCGTCAGCCTGCTGGTCGCCGGTTTCGGCGCGCTCGCCGGTGGCCTGATCTACCTCGCGGTCCGGTTCTGCCGTGGCCGGTGGTGAACCCCGGGCGGTGTGACGTTCCCCGGGCGTGGGCCCCTGCGGCGCGTACCGGCACGCAGACCGACGAGGTGGAGGATCGATGAGCGCGAGCAGCGCGGCGGACAGCAGCGGACCGGGCGCGGCGGAGGATCCGGTACGGCCGCCGTGGCTGGACGCCCCGCCGGTGGACCCGTACCCGTACGAGGAAAGCCATGACCTGCGGGTCGGCCCGAAGCTGCACTCGGCCTTGAGCGCGCTGCTGCCGTACATCGGTGTGTGGCGGGGCCGGGGCCGTGGCGGGTTCCCGACCATCGAGGATTTCGACTACGCGCAGGAAATCCGGATCAGCCACGACGGCCGGCCGTTCCTGCAGTACGAGTCGCGGGCCTGGCTGCTCGACGGGCAGTCCCGCCCGGTGCGCCAGTCCGGCCGGGAGCTCGGCTGGTGGCGGGCGGTGACCGGGGCCGACGGCAAGGCCACCGGTGAGCTTGAGGCGCTCATGATCAGCCCGACCGGGGTGATGGAGCTCTACCTGGGCCGGGTCACCGGCGTGCAGGTCGAGTTGGCTACCGACGCCGTGGTGCGTACCGCCACCGCGAAGGAGGTCACCGGTGGCCACCGGTTGTTCGGCATCGTCGACGGTGCCCTGCTCTACGCCCAGGAGATGGCCGCGGTCGGGCAGCCGCTCTCGCCGCACCTGTCCGCCCGACTGATCCGGGTCGGCGGCTGACTGCGGGCCGTCACGTTACGACGAGGTTATGATGGCGACGGTGGCTGAATCATCTCTAGCTGAAATGCTGCGCTCGCGCGGGCTTCGGTTGACCGCGCAGCGCCAGTTGATCCTGGAAGCGGTGCACGACCTCGGGCACGCCACACCGGAGCAGGTGCACAACGCCGTACGCGAGGTCGCCGCCGGGATCAACATCACCACCATCTACCGCACCCTGGAGTTGCTCGAGGAGCTCGGGCTGGTCACCCATGCCCACCTGTCGCACGGATCGCCGACCTATCACTCGGTCACCGACGATCAGCACGTGCACCTGGTGTGCCGATCCTGCAAGGCGGTCTCGGAGATGGACCCGGCACTCGCCGAGCCGCTGATCACCGCGCTGGCGAACGAGCGCGGCTTCCGGGTCGACATCGGCCACATGGCGCTGTTCGGCACCTGCCGACGGTGCGGAGGCGAGCCATGATCGACATCGCCGGGGCGGTCGACGTCGCCGCCGTGACGCCCGGCTCCCGCGACGCCGCGGTCGCCGCCCACTACGGCGACCCGATGCGTGAGCAGCGTCAACTGGCCACCGACGTCGGCCTGGTCGACCGGAGCAACCGTGGCGTGCTCGCGGTTGCCGGCGCCGAGCGGATCGGCTGGCTGCACACCATCACCACCCAGCATCTGGCGACCCTGACCGCCGGACAGGGCACCGAGTTGCTGGTGCTCTCCCCGCACGGGCACGTCGAGCAGCATGCCATGGTCGCCGAGGACGGCGTGACCACCTGGCTGGACACCGAGCCGCAGATGGCCGACGAGCTGTTGGCGTACCTGCTGAAGATGCGCTTTTTCAGTCAGGTCGATCCGACGGTGGTGACCGCCGACTGGGCGCTGCTGTCGCTGGTCGGCCCGCGCGCAGCCCTGGCCGTCGGCGCGCTCGGCGTGCCCGGACTCGACGAGCCCGACCTGCTGGCGATCCCCGAGGCCAAGTTCGCCGCCGGCTCGATCCCGGGCCGACCCACCGCGCTGTATCCGGTGGCGCCGTTGCCGGCCGATGGCCCGTACTCCGGTGGCTGGGCGCGTCGAGTACCGCTCGGGGTGGACCTGATGGTGCCCCGGGCCGCGATGGCACAACTGGTCGCCGAGGCGGCGGCCGCCGGAGTGACTCCCACCGGGTTGTGGGCGTACGAGGCTGTCCGGGTCGCCGCCCGTACCCCGAGGGTGGGCCTGGAAACCGACCACCGGTCCATCCCGGCGGAGGTCGGGCTGCTCGGGCCTGCGGTCCACCTGGACAAGGGCTGCTACCGCGGGCAGGAGACCGTCGCCCGGGTGCACAACCTGGGCCGCCCGCCGCGACGGCTGGTGCTGCTGCACCTCGACGGTGTGGCCAGCGAGGACCCGCCGCCAGCCGGTACCGCGGTGATGCTCGGCGGTCGCGCGGTCGGGTTCGCCGGCACCGCGGTCCGGCACTACGAACTTGGCATGATCACCTTGGCGGTGGTCAAACGTAACGTGGCCGACGATGCCGCGTTGCGGGTCGGCGAGTTCGCGGCGGCGATCGAACCCTGACCATCCGCAGCGGCGGTCGAACCCTGGTCAGGCGATCGAACTCTGATCACCGGTCGTACGGTGTGCGAGGATCGCCGCATGACGACAACGACGTTGATCACGGTCGCGCCGACCGGGGCCGAATCGGTCAAGAGCGAGGTGCCGGCGTTGCCGGTCACCCTCGACGAGTTGGTGCGCACGGCGACCGAATGCGCCGCACTCGGCGCGGCGGTGATCCACGTCCACGTCCGTGACGACGATGCCGAGCCCACCCTCGACCTGGGCCGGCTGCGGGCCACCGTCGAGGCGCTGCGGGCCGGCACCGGCCTGATCGTCGAGTTGTCCACCGGCGGTGCGGTCACCGATTCGGAGACCGACCGGCTGGCCGTGCTCGACGCCGTCCCGGACATGGCTTCCTGCACCATGGGGACGGTCAACTTCGGCGATGACGTCTTTCTCAACCGCTGGGAGTTCATCGTCGAGTTGCACACCCGGATGCAGGACCGGGGCGTCGTGGCCGAGTACGAGATCTTCGACCTGGGGCAACTAGCCGCGCTGCAGCGGCTGCTGGGCCGGTACGGGTTGCCGGCCGGCGGGCATGTCCACGTCGATTTGGTGATGGGGGTGCCGGGGGGCATGCCGGGCACCGTCGACGCCCTGGTCGCCTGTCGCCAGGCACTGCGGGACCTGCCGGCGGGCACCACCTATTCGGCCACCGGGGTCGGGCGCACCAGTGTGCCGGTGATGCTTGCCGCGCTGTCCGGCGGCGGGCATCTGCGGGTCGGCATGGCGGACACCCTCAGTTACGCCAAGGGCCGGCCGGTGGAATCGAACATGCAGCTCGTCGCCCGGGCAGTCAGCCTCGCCCAACTGGCCCAGCGCCCGCCGGCCACCGCCGCCCAGGCCCGCGAGCTGCTCGGACTCGCGGCGTGAGGGAGGACCGATCGGAAAACGCGGACGGGGTGCCGCTGGTCGAGGTGATCCGCTCTGGTCGTCGGGAGAGCGTGCACCGCGGTTCGTTGGTCGTGCTCGACGCGGCCGGGGCGGTACGGGAACACGCCGGCGACGTGACCTCGCCGATCTTCCCGCGTTCGGCGAACAAGCCGCTACAGGCGATCGGCATGCTGCACAGCGGTCTGCGACTGGCCGATCCGGCCGATCTGGCCCTGGTCTGTGCCAGCCACAGTGGCGAGGACTTCCACCTGGCCCGGGTCGCCGCGCTGCTGCGTAGCGCCGAGTTGACCGAAGCGGCGCTGCGTTGCCCGCCGGATCTGCCGATCGGCACCGACGCGGTCGCCGCCGTACTGCGCGCCGGCGGCGGACCCAGCCGGTTGCAGATGAACTGCTCCGGCAAGCACGCCGGGATGCTGCTGGCATGCCGGGCGGCGGGGTGGCCGCTGGAGGAGTACTGGCACCCTGAACACCCGCTGCAGGAACGGATCCGGGCCGCCGTCGAGGCGTACGCCGGTGAGCCGGTCGCCGCGGTCGGGGTGGATGGCTGCGGTGCTCCGGTGCTGGCCCTGTCGCTGGCCGCGGTGGCACGGGCATTCCTGCGGCTGGTGTCCGGCGTGCCCGGGTCGGTGGAACGGACCGTGGCGGATGCGATGCGGGCGTACCCCGAAATGGTCGCCGGCACCGGGCGGGTGGACACCCGGTTGATGCGCGCGGTGCCGGGCCTGCTCGCCAAGGGGGGTGCGGAGGGTGTGCTCGCGGTCGCCGTGCCGGGGGTCGGTGCGGTCGCCGTCAAGATCGACGACGGCGGTGCGCGGGCGGTCGCCCCGCCGGTGGTGGCAGCGTTGCGACGGCTCGGTGTCAGCGATGACGACGCCGCCGAGCCGGCACTGGCCGACCTGGGCGCGCCGCCGGTGTTCGGCGGTGGTCAGCCGGTCGGCGAGCTGCGACCGCTGTGAGCGTGCCCGCTCACCGTCAGGCCGGGCATGGCCGGCGCGACGCGCTTTCCGGTGACCTTGCTAACTCGGGCAAGCACTTCGCTAGCAGATGCAAGCGCGGCGGGCTACCGTGGAACCATGGCCACACCAAAGGACCTGCCTCGCGACATCGGAGGCTTCATTCGCGATCTTCGGCGTAACGCCCGGATCTCGCTGCGCCAGCTCGCCGAGCAGGCCGGGGTGAGCAATCCGTACCTCAGCCAGGTCGAACGCGGGCTGCGCAAGCCGAGCGCGGAAGTACTGCAGCAACTGGCGAGCGCCTTGCGCGTGTCCACCCCGGTGATGTACCTACGGGCCGGTCTGCTCGACGACAAGGACGGTCAAGGCGTCCTCGCGGCGATCGCCGCAGACCCCGACCTGACGATGTCGCAGAAGCAGTCATTGAGCCAGATCTACGAGACCTTCCGTCGGGAGAACGCCCGGCACGCGGACGGAGCGGACGGTACGGCCGCCACCGCACCTACGGCCGCCACCGCACCCGGCGACAGTGACGCCGTCGACAGTGACGCCGCGCCGGCCCCGTCGCCGGCCCCGCCGACCACCAGCCGGCGTCGGACAACCCGCGCCGACAAGGCCGAATCCCGCGCCGACAAGACCGAGCAGACCGCCGCCACGGCGGACGAGAAGGAGTAGCGATGAGCCAGTCGAAGACCAAGCGCATTCCCGGCCCGCTGTACGCCGTTGCCGGCGCCGGCGATCTGGCGTACCAACGGCTCCGCCGGTTGCCGGTAGCCATGACCAGGCTGACCGGACGGGCCGCGGTGACCACCGCCGGACTGCGGGAGAAGGCCACCCAGAGCAGTGCCGAGCTGCGGCAGCGGGCCACCGACGGCGCTGACTTCGACCGCCTGCGGGCGCTGGCGCTGCGCAACCGGGACGCGATGGTCGCTGGCGCCCAGGCCGCCGGCGCCCGGGCCGTCATCATCTACGGCAACCTTGTCGCGCACGGTGAGCGGGTCGTCGGCACCGGCGTGGTCCGGGCGGCCGACACCGTCAACGCCGATATGGATGCCACCGAGGCCCCGGCCCAGGTCGAGGCCGCCGGCCAGGCCGTTCAGCCGGCCGACAAGGCCACCGGCCAGGCCGCTCAGCCGGCCGACAAGGCCGCCGAGCCAGCGGCCTGACCGGGCCGGGAGTCCGCGAGCCCTCGACGCAGGTGGCACGCATCCAGGGCTCGCGGCATAAGCTTTGACCCATGGGCTCTGCAGCGCCGATCTTCTATCACGATGTCCGGTACGTGCTTGACCTGGCATTGTTTGTCTTCGCACTCGTCGTGCAGGGCGTCGCGCTCGTGCACTGTCTCACGCAGAAGGCTGAGGCGTTTCCCGCGATCGGCACCCTGCCCAAGGGCGCCTGGCTCGCCATTCTCGGCGTCTGCCTGGTGCTCACCCTGCTGTTGCAGATCAGCCTCTTCGGCCTGATCGGCATTGCCGCCGGCCTGGTCTACCTGCTCGACGTGCGGGTCGGGCTACGTGACATCAGCGACGGCCGAGGATCCTGGTGAGAGATTTTCGCTGGCCGCCGCCACCAGATGGCGGCCCGCGCACGTACGGCCCCGGCCCGTCCGGTCCGCGTACCGGACGTCCGGTGCTGCCCGAGCCGGAAACCGAGCTGATCGCCACCCCGCACGGGGTACGACTGGAACAGCTGGTCACTGGAGCCGGCGATCCGGTGACCGTGTTCGCCCACGGATTCGCCCACGGCATCGCCACCACCCGTCCACTCGGCAGCGCGGTGGCCGGCCGCAAGGTCTTTTTCCAGTTCCGTGGCCACGGGCGCTCCGACGCGCCGCCCGGCCCCTGGGACTACCACGACCTGGCCCGCGACCTGCGGACCGTAGCCGATCTGGCGGGTGCCCGGCAGGCGGTCGGGATGAGCCTCGGCGCAGGCGCCCTCGCCCGGCTGCTGGCCGACAGCCCGGACCGCTTCGACAAGGCGATCTTCTTCCTGCCGAACGTGCTGGACCAGCCCCGACCGGCGTCGGTCCAGCACCGGATCGCCGAGTTGGTCGCAGCCCTCGGCGAAGGCGATGTCTCATCGATCGCCGAGGCGATCGCCGCGGAAACTCCGGTTCAGGTACGTAACACTCCGGCAGCCTGGTCGTACCTGCGCACCCGCATCGATCAGTTGCTGCGCGACGGGCTGGCTCCGGAGCTGGCCGACCTCGCCGACGCGGTCGCCGTACCCGATCCGCAGGAACTGCGGGCCGTCACCGCCCGTTGCCTGGTGATCGGCTGCGCCGGCGACGACCTGCACCCGGTCGAGGTCGCGCGGCGACTCGCCGCCGCCCTGCCCACCGCGCAGTTGCACCTGTACGACCGGCCCGGCGTGCTCTGGAACCATCGCACCGACCTGCGTCAGCGGGTCTCGGAATTCCTCAACTCCCCGGCAGCGGTAACCTGACCAGCTGTGGGCGTTACCCGGCACGGTCGCACCGACCGACTCGACCTGCTCGACCCGACTCTGCGCGAATGGCAGTGCACGGTGCTGCACGCCGATGCCGAACAGGGCATCGTGCTGGACCGGACCGCCTTCTACCCGGGCGGCGGCGGCCAGCCACCGGACCACGGCGTGCTGCTGTGGCAGGGGGTGCAGACCAGGATCGCCGGCACCCGCAAGGGTGACGACCTCTACCTGATCCCCGCCGACGGCGACCCGCTGCCGCCGGTCGGCACCCAGGTCACCGGCGCGGTCGCCGACGAGCGACGCAGCCTGCTGATGCGCACCCACTCCGGGCTGCACGTGCTGTGTGGCGTGGTGTTCCGCGACTTCGGGGCGCTGGTCACCGGCGGCAACATGGAACCCGGTGAGGCCAGGATGGACTTCAACCTGCCGGAGGTGCCACCCGGCTTCAAGACCCAGTTGGAAGACCTGGTCAACGCCGAGGTCGCGGCGGACCGGGCAGTAGCCACCCGGGTGCTCGCCCGCGACGAGGCGTTGGCCATCCCGGACATCATCCGTACCCAGGCCAACCTGATTCCCGCCGACGAGCAGGAGATCCGGATCGTCGACATCGTCGGCCTGGACGTGCAGGCCGACGGCGGCACCCATGTCGCCTCGACCGCGCAGATCGGAAAGGTGCAGGTGGTCAAGGTGGAGAGCAAAGGCCGGGCCAACCGCCGGGTCCGGCTCCGGCTGGCATGATCACCTCGTTCCTCGACGGGGTCCGGCTGTTCCTGCGGGGCTTCGGTACGTACCTGCGAAATCCCAGGATGGTGCTGCTCGGCATCATCCCGGCGCTGATCTCCGGCGTCCTGTTCGTCGCCGCGTTCGTCGCCTGGATCAACGTCGTGATCGACCTGGCCGGCTGGCTCACCCCGTTCGCCGACGGCTGGTCACGCAGTGTGCGGGAGGCCGTTCGCGCTGCCGTCGCCGTCGCCCTGCTCGCCCTCGGCGGCCTGCTCGGGGTGCTCACCTTCACCGCCGTCACCCTGTTCATCGGCGACCCCTTCTACGAAAAAATCTCCGAGTGGGTGGAGGAACAGCACGGTGGCGTGCCGAACGCGGTCGACGTGCCATGGTGGCGGTCGCTGTGGCACAGCCTCATCGACTCGTCCCGGCTGATCGCCTTCGGCATCGCCGTCGGTATCCCGCTGTTCCTTTGCGGCTTCGTCCCGATCGTCGGCCAGACCGTTGTTCCGGTGCTCGCAGCCGTGCTCGGTGGCTGGCGGCTCGCGCTGGAGCTGGTCGGCTCGGCGTTCTACCGCCGCGGGTTACGACTGCCGGACCGCCGGGCGGCGCTGCGGGCCGACCGGTCCAAGGCGCTCGGCTTCGGCGTGGCGGTCTTCTGCTGCTGTCTGGTGCCCCTCGGCGCGGTGCTGATCATGCCGGCCGCGGTGGCCGGGGCGACGCTACTCGCCCGGCAAGCCGTGGGCGAGCCCACCCGGACCTGATCCGGCGCGGAGTCCGACACCGGGCTACCCGAGGACCGGCCGGGTCGCGTCCCGGACCTCACCGACGAGCTCCTCGATCACATCTTCCAGGGCGGCCAGGCCGGTCAGCCGCCCGTCGGTGCCGACGACCCGGGCGAGGTGCGCGCCCTGCCGCCGCATCGCGGTGAGCGTGTCATGCAGCGGCTGGCCGGCGTCGACCGTCACCAGCGGCCGGACCAGGCGGCTGTCCACCGGCTGGTCCCGCTGGCCGTCCGGCAGCCCGAGAACGTCCTTGACGTGCACGTAGCCGGCCATCTCGCGGTCTGGACCGAGGACCGGAAAGCGGGAGAAGCCAGTAGCCGCACAGTGCTCTTCCAGCTCGGCCGGAGTGCTCGTGGCGGTGACCGTGACCAGCGACCGTAGCGGGATGGCCACCCGCGCGGTAGGTCGGTCGCTGAACGCGAGGGCGCCGGTGAGCAGCCGATGCTCGTGTTCGTCGATCAGCCCTTCCCGGCGGGACTGGGCGACGAAGCCGGCTACCTCCTCGCGGGTGAACGCCGAGGTCACCTCGTCCTTCGGCGGCACCCGCAACACCCGCAGCACCAGGTTCGCGAGCTGGTTGAGCAGCCAGATCAGCGGCCGGAGCACGATGACGATGCCGTACAGCGCCGGACCGAGGACGAGGGCGGAGCGTTCCGGTCCGGCCAGCGCGATGTTCTTCGGCACCATCTCGCCGACCACCATGTGCAGGAACACCACGATCACGAGAGCGATGGCGAACGCGATCGGATGGACCAGCGCCTCGGGCACGTTGGCCGCGGCGAAGGCGGGCTCGACGACGTGTGCCACCGCCGGCTCACCGATCGCGCCGAGGCCGAGTGAGCACACGGTGATGCCGAGCTGGGCGCCGGCCATCATCAGCGACACGTGTTCCATCGCCCGCAGCGTGATCCGGGCCGGCCGGGAGCCAGCGGCGGCGCGTGGCTCGATCTGGGTACGGCGGGCGGAGATCAGCGCGAACTCGGCACCGACGAAGAACGCGTTGCCGGCGAGCAGCAACACTCCGATCAGGATGGCGACCGAGTCGGTCACGGCTGCGTCCCGTCGGCCGGCCTCTGCTCGGCCGCTTGTCCCTGGCCGGCCGATTGCGCCTGGCCGGTCGGGGACCGGGTGCCGGCGCGGCGCAGCAGCAACCGGTCGATCCGGCGACCGTCGACCCGGGTTACCGTCAGTTCGACCGGTACGCGACGCGGCAACCCGTCCGGATCGGGGTGTTCTCGATCGTCGGCGGTGACGATGATCCGGTCGCCGACCTGCGGCAGCCTGCCGATCCGCTCGATGACCAGCCCGCCGAGGGTGTCGAAGATGCGACCCTCGGGCAGGTCGAGTCCGGCCAGCCGGGACGCCTCGTCGGGACGTAACAGACCGGAGAGCTGCCAGGCTCCGTCCGGGGTGCGTCGGTGGCGTCCGGTGGGCCGGTCCTGCTCGTCCGCGATCTCTCCGACGATCTCCTCGACCAGGTCTTCCAGGGTGACGACGCCGGCGGTGCCGCCGTACTCGTCGACCACCACCGCCATCTGCAGGCCGCGGCTGCGCAGGGTGGCCAGCAGCGGATCGAGCTCGACGGTGCCCGGCACCTCGGGCAGTTCCACCATGATGGACCGGATCTGGCGGTTCGTCCGCTCGGCCGCCGGTACGGCGAGAGCATGCTTGAAATGGACGGCACCCAGCACCTCGTCCACCCCGGCACCGGTGACCGGGAAACGGGAGTGCCCGGTGGCGGCGGTCAGCGCGAGGACCTCGGCCACCGGCATGTCCGAGGTCACGAACCGGACCCGGGGTCGGGGCGTCATCACGTCGGCTGCGGTCCGGGCGCCGAAATCGATGGATCGAGACACCAGCTCGGCGGTCTCCGCGTCCAAGGTGCCTTCTTCGCCGGAGCGGGTGACCAGTGATGCCAGCTCCTGCGGGGACCGGGCGGAGGCCAGCTCCTCGGTCGGCTCGACGCCGACGATCCGCAGGAGCCGGTTGGCGGTGCCGTTGAGGAACCGGATCAGTGGCCCGGCGACGGCGGTGAAGCCGCGCATCGCACCGGCGACCACCCGGCCTACCCGCAGCGGTTCGGCGATCGCCCAGTTCTTCGGCACCAACTCACCGAAGATCATTTGAAAGCCGGTGGCCAGGGCGAGCGCCAGGACCAGCGAGATGGCGGTGACACCGCTGTCCGGCAGGCCGGCCAGCCCGAGCGGGCCGCGCAGCAGGGCGGCCAGCGACGGCTCGGCCAGGAAACCGACGACCAGGCTGGTCACGGTGATGCCCAGTTGGGCACCGGACAGCTGGGTGGACAGGGTACGCAGGCCGGCGAGCAGGCTCGCCGCCCGGTTGTCGCCGGCCGCTGCCTGCCGTTCCACGGTGGCGCGATCGGCCGTGACGAACGAGAACTCGGCGGCGACGAACACGGCGTTGACAGCGACCAGCACCACCGCGACGCCGAGTAGCGCCCACTCCATCACCGCCCGGTCACTCCCTTGCCGGCAACCTGGCGGCGGGCACTCGGAGGGTCGCTGTCGTTCGACATGCTGCCAGCATAGACAGGCGGTAGCTGCCTCAACCTGCGAGTTTGCTGATAGGGGTGGCGAACGGACCGGGTGCGATTGCTTTGCGTACCTGATGCCCGCCGTTCAGGAATCTCTCAGGATGGGTCGTTAACATCGCGGTGATTCGGGTTCCAAAATAGACCGCACTGCCAGGGAGAGCTAGTCACGTGGTCTTCAAACGGATGCTCCGTGCCTTTGGCGTCGGCGGACCGAGTGTCGACACCGTTCTGTCCAACCCCAACACCCGCCCCGGTCTGACCCTGGCCGGTCAGGTGAACATCACCGGCGGCGACCACGACGTGGAGATCGATCAGATCACCGTGGCGCTGGTGACCCGCGTCGAGATGGAGACCAGCGACGAGGAGTACGACGGTACGGTCGAGTTCCACCGGGTGCCCATCTGCGGCGAGCTGCGGCTGGCGGCCGGGCAACAGCTGTCGTTGCCGTTCGAGGTCGACGTGCCGTGGGAGACCCCGGTCACGGACGTGTACGGCCAACGGCTGCCCGGAATGACCATGGGCCTGCGTACCAAGATCTGGGTGCGTGGTGCGCTTGACCCGGGTGACCTCGACGACGTGCACGTCTACCCGCTGCCGGTACAGGAGCGGATTCTGGCGGCGTTCGCCGCGCTCGGTCTGCCGTTCACCGGCGCCGACCTGGAGCACGGCAAGTTGGCCGGCCTGCCCCAGACGATGCCGTTCTACCAGGAGATCGAGTACGCGTCCGCGCCGCAGTACCCGGGGGTCAACCAGATCGAGTTGACGTTCCTCGCCGACCCGCACGGGGTCACGGTGGTCCTGGAGTTCGACAAGAAGTCCGGCCTGTTCACCCCGGGCCATGACTCGTACGGCCACTATCGCGTCGAGCACGCGGCGGCCGACAGCGTCGACTGGGTCGGCCAGGTGGACTCCTGGTTGCGGCAGTCCCTGGAGCAGCGCCACACGCTGCTGGGTGGTTACGGCGGGCACGGTGACCACGGCGATCACGGCTCCGGGATGGGCGGCATGCTCGCGGGTGCGGCCGGTGGCGCCATCGCCGGGTTCGCCGCCGGCATGGTGGCCGAGGAGGTCTTCGACGCTTTCGGCGGCGACGAGGAAGAGTAGGGGATCGTTCCGATCAGACGAGTCGGATCGGAACGTCTCAGATCGGTGGATCATCCGTCGTACACCGGAGCGGATCACCCGCTCCGGTGTCTCGTGTGTTTCGGGTAGATGTCGGCAGCGGCTTGACCTGAGCCGTGTTAACGCTAACACTGCATTGATCGAAGGATGTGAGTGCGAAAGGCGTCGATCATGAAGCGACCTCGACCCACCGCCAGTCGGCTGGCAGCGGTGACCGCAGCCGTGCTGACCGCTGCCCTGCTGGCCGCCGCGACCACCGCCGGGGCCGCTGCCCCGGCTGCCCGTGCCGCCCCGGCTGCCCTCGCGGCGGCGATCCCGTCCACCGCCCAGTTCACCAACCCGATCGCCGAGCAGCGTGCCGACCCGCACGTCTACCGGCACACCGACGGCTACTACTACTTCACCGCCACTGCCCCCGAGTACGACCGGATCGTCATGCGCCGGGCGACGACCCTGCAGGGCCTGGCCACCGCCGCCGAACGGGTGATCTGGCGCAGGCACGGCAGCGGGGAGATGGGTGCGCACATCTGGGCGCCGGAAATCCACTTCATCGACGGCAGGTGGTACATCCACTTCGCCGCCGGTCGGGCCGAGGACATCTGGGCGATCCGCCCGTACGTGCTGGAGTCCGCCGCCGCCAATCCGCTCGACGGACCCTGGACCGAACGCGGCCAGATCCAGCCGCCGCGCCCCGGCTTCTCCCTCGACGCCACCACCTTCGTCCACAACGGAGCTCGCTACCTGGCCTGGGCCGAGTACGCCGGCAGCAACTCCAACATCTACCTGGCCCGCATGGTCAATCCGTGGACCTACACCGGCACCCCGGTCATGATCAGCACTCCGACGTACGCCTGGGAGACCCGAGGCTACCGGGTCAACGAAGGCCCGGCGGTGATCATCCGCAACGGCCGGGTCTTCATGACCTACTCGGCCAGCGCCACCGATGCCAACTACGCCGTCGGGCTGCTCACCGCGTCGGCGAGCAGCAACCTGCTCAACGCGTCGTCCTGGACCAAGAGCCCGAACCCGGTGCTGGCCAGCAACAGCCGTACCGGCCAGTGGGGGCCGGGGCACAACTCGTTCACCGTCGCCGAGGACGGCAGCGACGTCATCGTCTACCACTCCCGCGACTACGAGCGGTACCTCGGCAACGGCTACGACCCGCTGAACGACCCCAACCGGCGTACCCGGGTGCAGAAGATCTACTGGAACGCGGACGGTATGCCGAACTTCGGCGTACCGGTGCCGGACGGTGCCACCCCGATCCGACTCAGCGCCCACGACCAGCCGGACCGCTACCTACGGCACTGGGAGTACCGGGTCCGCCTTGAGGCGAACGTCACCAACCTGGCCGACTCGCAGTTCCGGGTCGTCACCGGGCTGGCCGACCCGGCCGGCGTCTCACTGGAGTCGACCAACTTCCCCGGCTACTACCTGCGGCACCGCAACCACCAGATCTGGGTGGAGGCCAACGACGGATCGAACCTGTTCCGCCAAGACGCCACCTTCATGGCGCGGAACGGGCTGGCTGATGCCGGCAAACTGTCCCTGGAGTCGGTCAACGTCCCCGGCCAGTATGTCCGGCACCGTGACGGCCTGCTCTACCTGGAAGCCGTACCGGACACCGTCGGCCGCGCCTCGGCCACCTTCGCCCTCAGCTGAGCACCGGCTCCGACGCCGAGTTGAGGGCTGACGCACGTTGAAACGCGAGAATTACGTGCGTCAGCCCTCAACTCGTGGCCCGCCGGTACGGCTGCCGTACGGTGCGGGTGTGACACAAGCGGAAATCTACGTCAGCACGGATGTCGAGGCGGACGGGCCGATCCCCGGCCCACACTCGATGTTGAGCTTTGCCTCGGCGGCGTACACGGCCGGCAAGGAGCTGGTCGGCACGTTCAGCGCCAACCTCGTCACGCTGCCCGGCGCCAGCGGCGCCCCGCAGACCATGGCGTGGTGGGAGACGCAGCCGAAGGCGTGGGCGGCGTGCCGGGCCGACCAGGAGGAGCCAGCGGTCGCGATGGCCCGGTACACCGAGTGGCTGGCCCAGCTACCGGGGCGGCCGGTGTTCATCGGCTACCCGGCGGCGTACGACTTCATGTTCGTCTATTGGTATCTGATCCGCTTCACCGGATCGAGCCCGTTCTCCCACTCGGCGCTGGACATCAAGTCGTACGCCATGGCGCTGCTCGGCACCGGCTACCGGACGACGTCAAAGCGGACCATGCCACGGGAGTGGTTCGGCGAGCATCCGCACGAGCATGTCGCCCTGGACGACGCGATCGAGCAGGGTGCCCTGTTCTGCGCGATGCTCGCCGCCAACCCGGCGACCCGCCTACCCGCCAACCCGGCGACCCGCTGACGCGGTGCGGCAGGAGCCGCGGATAGCTATCGGAGTGTTCCGGCAGGGGCGATCCACTCACTGCGCGGTCCGCCGGCCTCGGTGACGAGGTCGAAGTCGCGGTCATAATGCAGGACTGTCGCGCCGTGCTCAGCCGCTGCCGCGGCAGCGATCAGATCGACCGGGCTGGCCGCTCGGTGGTACCCATGTCGGGTCAGCGCTATCTGGATGTCCCGTGCCCGAGTAGCGACTGCCGAGGTGATCGGAAGATCAGTCATGATTTCGGCGCGGCGGGCGCGGATCGCCATCGCGTCCCGGAAATTGCGGGCGCTGCGGCCGTCTTCGAGGTCCAGTGGGAGGCAGGTCGCCGCTGCCCCTTCCTGCAGGATCATGACGAGCCGTTTGTGCACGGCGGGTGCGGACATCCGGGCCCAGGCCGAGGTGTCGATGAGGTACAGCCCTCGGGGGATGTTCACGCCGCGTCTCTGCCGCTGGTTGGCGTCTTGTCGTCATCGACGATGCCGTCCCAGTCCCGGTCGATGGACATGAGCTCCTGGATCGCAGCCAGCCGGGCCCCACGTTCGGCGACCAGACGCAGCGCCTCGTGGATCGTCTCCTTCTTGGTGCTGGTCCCGAGTTCACGACGGGCGCGGTCCAGCAACTCCTCGTCCAGGTCGATCACCGTCTTCAACGTCTACCTCCTTGTGAATACTGGATGTTCACGAGTATATACACCGCTACCGGTCTCGATCATCACCCGTTCGTCGTCGATCGGCGCGATCAGTATTCAGGTGCCGCGCCAGAAGTCGATGTCGATCGAGCCGGCGAACTCGATCCGGGAAGCACCGGTCGGGATCGTTGCGTTTGAGTTCGAACCCGTGTTCGTCCCGCTCCTCGGCGTTGAGGAAGTCACACGGTCGGGGCGTTGGCGGGATCGAAGGCGGGGACGCTGTCGTCGCCGCAGCCGCCGAGCAGCGTCGTGGCGAGCAGCAACTCGGCGGCCAGCCGCGCCGGGCACCGTCGTCCGGCCGTACGGCTGAAGCTTCCGCTGATCCAGCCGGGCCAGAAGGGTCGAGGACGTCGCCGATCAGAGCGGGCGGAGTTTGGTTTCGATCTCTTCGAATCTGTGTGCCACGTAGTCGCAAGGGTCGTCGATCCGGTCACCCTGGAACCACGTCACATTGCTGGTGTCGGTCCTGACCGAGACGACCACGACCCGTTCGTCGTCGATCGGCGCGATCATGACGCAGGTGCCGCTCGTCGAGCACGGGTCGACGTCGATCGAACCGGCGAACTCGACCCGGGAGTCACCGAGCCATTCGTCGTCGCTTGCCGCGAGCCGCTGCACACCGAGCGTCGACGCGACCGTGGCAGTATCACCACCGAGATACTCGACGAGCACCTGCATGATCGGTCGGTGCTCGATGATGGATCGGAACCCGTACAGGCACTGGTCCGGCTCGTCGCGCTTGAGGACGAATCCGCGATCCTTCTGCTCTTCGGCGGTGAGAAAGTCGCATGGCCGGGCGATGACCGGATCGAAGGCCGGGTCGCCGCAGCCGCCGACCAGCAACGCGGTGAGCAGGAGCGCCGTGACGACCGCGCGTTTCCGGCCGTAGCGGATGTGCTCGACCCGCCCGACGTGCCTGATGCGCGACCCCTCCCGAACCATGCGTAGCAGTCTATGAGGCATGGTCCACGATCAGCTGGCCGCGTGGCTGCTCTGCCAGCGGCGCAGCGCGTCCTTGATCCGGTCGTTCTGCTCGATGGTGCGGTCGAGTTCGGCGTAAAGGACGCCGAGGTCGTGGGCGACGCGTTCGAGGAACGCGGCGACCTCGCCCGGGTCGAGGCCGCGTCCGTGTGCGCGCCGGGTGACGGTGGGGAAGCGGTGGCTGCGGACCTGCCACGGCCGGATCGGCCGGTACGCGGTCGGTCGCTGGTTGCGGCCGTTTCCGGGTACGCGGTACACGCCGCTGCCGCTCGGCCAGTCGCGCGGTGGCAGGGACGCCATCCGACGCCGTTGCCGTCGCATCCGCCACCGTCGCCACAGTTCTCGCATCACGTTTCCTCCCCTTGCGTGTCGGGTTCTGTGAAAGAGTGGCCCTGCCGCTTGCCGATTCGGCAGGGCCACCCCGCCCCAATCACCGCAGCCCTCCTCGGCGGTACGGCGACCAGGGCAGTAAATGATTCACGACGCAGCAAATACGGTGAGTGGCCCGGGACGCGTGCGTACTCCATTTCTGTGTTACTGGCGGAACGCGGTGTCGGCCGCGCTTTCGGCCACCGGCCAGCGCCTGAACAGCCCAGGCACTGGCGACTTCCTTAAGCGCCCAGGAAGAGACGCGGGCATCCGATGTGGATGACCAATCCTACCGGAAGAGCCGCAAAGGTCGCCGACCACGACGTGCCCACCAGGACCCACGCCGGCGGATGCCAGATATCCGCCCACGCCGACACGCCGCCATCCAGTGCGAAGGCGCTCCTCCAGCCGGGGCGCTCAACGGGCGGCACCGCTGCCACCAGCGGAAAAGCCGCACCGATCATCGTACGCACCACATGACCCCAGTCGGGTCACTCACGGTGACCAGGGAGTTGGAGCCGGCCCGGGTAACCACGGGATCTCCATCGCGACTGGACTCTGGCACACCTCAACAGCCAGGGATGACGTCAGTCTGGCTCCACTCGCTGCGGACATGGCGATGGCTGGACGGAGGCAGCACGACGCAGTGCCCGAAATGGGCAGGAGGTGACATCACATTCGTGACCGTGCGTGATTACGCCGGCTCATCCACCGACGGTCAGCCGCCGTCCAGCCGGACACAACGGGCTCAGCGGCGGCAGGCAACGGGTAAGCCGGCAGCCGAGCACGGCGGCGGCATGGTGAATCCCGACCCGGGCCACGATCACCTTCCGATCTCGGCGCGGCGACCTGCCGTGAAGTATCCGTCAAGCCGACGCGCCGCTATCCAGTGCGAAGGTGCTCCTTCAGTCGGGGCGCTCAACGGGCGGCACCGCTGCCACCAGCGGAAACGCCGCACCGATCGTCGTACGCACCACATGACCCAAGTCAGGTTACTGGCGGGAACGCGGTGTCGGCCGCGCTTTCGGCTGTGGCCGTGAAATGAGTTCTCGCACGCGCCCCGGGGCTCTGTGCGGCCCTCGCTCAGTCGCGGTCGACCACGCCAGGGTTGCAATTGCTGATCATGAAAGTCCTCCGTGGATAGGCCCCGAGATTTCCTACCCCTCCACCCTGGACTATTTAGCCGGGCAACGGAAGATGTCGGGGTCCGAGGGTTGTCGGAGAGTTCCTACGAATCTGATAAGGAGATCGGATAATGATCGACTTGCAGGGGGCCATCCGCAAGGAGCGGACCGCGCGTCGGCTGTCGCAGGAGCAGCTCGGGGCGCTGGTCGGGGTGAGCGGGTCGTCGATCGGCAGCTACGAGGCGGAGCGGCTGGTCCCGGTGCCGGCGATCGCCAAGGCGCTCGACGGCGTCTTCGAGACCGGCGACCGGATCCAGCGGCTGGCGGCCCAGGCACGCGGGCTGTCGGTGGCGCCGTTCCTGCGCTCGTGGGCCGAGAACGAGGCACAGGCGAGCATGCTGCGCTCCTTCCAACTTTCGGTCGTGCCGGGTCTGCTGCAGACCGAGGCGTACGCCCGGCACGTGCTCACCGACGTCGGCCCGGTGGACGACGTCGAGACGTCGCTCGCCTCTCGGCTGGCCCGGCAGGAGGTCGTTCACGCCGCTCCACCGGCGGTCATGACTCCTCCCCACTCTTGCGCTCGACCAGGTACTCCTCGTACCGGACCTCCGCGACCGGGACGTTCTCTCGGTACCACTGTTTGTGCCGGACCGCCGGTGGTCATGCACTGCTCCATTGATGGACAGCCGCCGTGTCGGCGATACCACCGCGAGGGCCGAACGTAGTAACATTGCTACTTGCTGGTCGTCGGGAGGTGGTGGCAATGACCGTTACTACGATGTCGAGTCGTGAGTTCAACCAGGACGCGGGTCGGGCGAAGATCGCTGCTCGCAGCGGGCCAGTCTTCATCACTGATCGGGGCCGTCCGGCGCACGTGCTCCTGACGTTCGAGGACTACCAGCGGTTGACCGGGAGCCAAGGGAACATCATTGACCTGATCGGGCTGTCTCCGGACGAAGCCGACATCGAGTTCGAGGTTTCGTCGTCGCGTGATCTCGCCCGGACGGCGGACCTGGGCTGATGTTCCTGCTTGATACGAACGTCGTGTCCGAACTTCGGAAGGCCAAGGCCGGCAGAGCGGACAAGAACGTCGTCGCCTGGGCGGCCAGCGCCTCGGCCGGCAGGATGTTCGTGTCGGCGATCACCGTGCATGAGCTGGAGATCGGGGTCCTGCTGGCCGAACGACGGGACCCGGCTCAGGGCGCGATCCTGCGTCGTTGGCTGGAAGCGCAGGTGCTGCCCGCATTCGCCGAGCGCATCCTCCCAGTCGACACTGCGGTCGCCCGGCGCAGCGCCGTGCTGAACGTTCCCGACCCGCAGCCCGTGCGGGACTCGCTCATCGCCGCGACCGCACTCGTGCACGGGATCCCGGTCGTAACCCGCAACGTGGCCGACTTCGCACCTGCCGGTGTCGAGATCATCAACCCCTGGCAGCCTGCCGACGACTGCACCTGAGGTCGCCAACGACTCAGTCGAAACCAGGACAGACGTGGTCTTGTTCGCCTTCGTGATTACCCTGCTGTTCGACCGGACGCTTTGGTGGGAGTTCGCTCGGCCCGATGGAGCTGATCGCCACGGGTCTGGGCCCCGCTGCGGCCGCGATCTTCGAGGGCCGCAGCCTCGACTACCTGTTACGCCGACGGGCCGTGATCGACGCCGAACCCGCTCTGCACGAGCGCGACCTGCGCAAGTTCTCGCTGCTGTCGCAGGCAGTCAATGGAGCAGGGCTTCCGCGGTCGCGGTGTCGACGACCTGACTGCCCGGCTGGCGGCGGAGATCGCCGTGACCACGTTCCGGATAGCGATGAGGCACCTGGTCGGTACGCCGTCGGCGGGAGGCCGGGGGGCGAACGCACTATGCCTACCCTTCCGCGCTTGCGCCCTTCCCTCCGCGCGGACGTAACACAACCGCAAGCTGCGAGAAGTACGTCTTGCCGCTGGTTGCAGAAGTATCTGCGGCGGATGACGTCACAGGGAGACCAGGATGACCAGGCGCGGAGGCACGGAGACCCGGAGACCCGGGACGGTACGAGCGCGGTGATCGCCTCACCTGCTACCGAACGGTTCCGCTGGGGAAGAGCGGAGCGTCGGCGTGACACCCGACACTGACACGGGTCGGTCCGGCAACGGGGGCACCGCCGTGGTCTCCGCCCTGGCGGCCGAGGGCGTGGAGGTCGTCTTCGGCATTCCCGGCACCCACAACCTGGAGCTCTACCGGGCCCTGTCGGACACCTCGATCCGCCACGTCACGACCCGTCACGAGCAGGGCGCCGGTTACGCCGCCGACGGTTACGCCCGCGCCACCGGGCGCCCCGGCGTCTGTTTCGTCACCAGCGGCCCGGCGGTCAACAACATCGCCTCGGCCGTCGGCACCGCCCACGCCGACTCGATCCCGCTGCTCGTCGTCGCTCCCGGACCGCCGCGCGGACTGGACGGCGCCGACATCGGCAGCCTGCACGAGATGCGGGACCAGCGTGGTCACATGGCCGCCGTGGCCGAACGCAGCGTACGGGTCGACAGCGCCGCGCAGGCCGCGACCGTGATCCACGAAACCTTCGCCCGCTGGCGGACCGCCCGACAACGACCGGTGTTCCTGGAGGTGCCGCTCGACGTCCTCGCCGCCGCCTGGGACGGCCGGCACCCGCCGATGCCGGTGCCGCCGCCGACGCCGGCCGGCTCGCCCGACGATCTGGCCCGTGCCGCCGAGCTGTTGGCCTCGGCGGGCCGACCGGCCCTGCTCGTGGGGCGCGGGGCCGTCGGTGCCGCGCGCGAGGTACGCGACCTGGCCGAACTGCTGGCCGCTCCCGTCGTCACCACCGTGACCGGCAAGGGCGTGCTCGACGAAACGCACCCGCTGTCGGTCGGTGCGTCGGTGCGGCTCGGGCCCGCCCAGGAACTGCTCACCGCCGCCGACACGGTCCTGGTCGTGGGTAGCGGACTGTCCGACGCGGAGCTGTGGGGGTGGCGGCCCGAGCTGCCCGGCGCCGTCATCAGGATCGACATCGACGCCGGTGCGCTGACGAAGAACCTCGTGCCGACGCTCGCGTTGCACGCCGACGCCGGCGAGGCGTTGCACGCCCTGGCCGAGCGACTCGCGGGCGACCATCCCGCAGCGGTGCGTACGGCGACCCGACGCGTGGCATCGGAGCGGGCTGGGCGCGCCCGCGTCGCGTCGGCGGCCGTCGCGGCCCGGGACGCCGGGCCGTGGGCACGCCTCAACCAGACGCTCAGCGCCGCCCTGCCGGCCACCACCATCGTCGCTGGCGACAGCTCACAGGTGACCTACTACGGCACCGCCCATCACTGGACCGCGCGGGCGCCGATGCGGCTGCTCTACCCGACGATCTACGCCACCCTCGGCTACGGGCTCCCGGCCGGGATCGGCGCCAAGCTCGGACGACCCGCGGCGCCCGTGGTGGTGCTCGTCGGCGACGGCGCCTTCATGTTCTCCGTCGCCGAGCTCGCGACGGCTGTCGAACAAGGGATCGCGCTTCCTGTCATCGTCGTGAACAACCGCGGCTTCGCGGAGATCCGGGACGGCATGGTCGCGGCCGGCATCACCCCGGTCGCGGTGGACCTCGTGACACCCGACTTCGTGCTCCTCGGCCGCGCGTTCGGCGCGCACGGTGTGCGGGCCACCGGCATCGACGAGCTGGTCAGTGCCACTCGCCGGGCGCTCACCGCGGACCGGCCCACGGTCATCGAGGTCGACGCGGACGCCGTCGGGTGGCGGTGACGCGTCTCCTGGTTCAGAAAGTGCGCATCACGAATATTTGCGTAGCACGCATGTTGTGCTAGCGTCGGAGCATGAGCGGGTTGCGGGAACGGAAGAAGGCTGCGACCAGGGCGGCGCTGAGCTGGGCGGCGATCCGGCTGACCGTGGAGCGTGGCTTCGACAACGTGTTGGTCGACGACATCGCGCAGGCCGTAGGCGTGTCTCCTCGCACGTTCAACAACTACTTCTCCAGCAAGGCCGAGGCGATCGCGTCCCGGCACCTCGACCGCAGCCGGCGCCTGGCCGACGTGCTCCGTACCCGACCGGCCGAAGAACCACTGTGGACGTCGATTCGGGCGGCGACCCTGGCGCAGTTCGAGCCGGGCCCGGAGGTCGAGCGGTCACCGCCGGGTGACCAGGTTGACTGGGTGAGTGGGCTCAAGGTGATGCTCGCCGAGCCGGCACTGCAGGGCGAGATGCTGCGCGCCGCCGCGCTCGCCGAGGCGGAGCTGGCCGCCGCCGTCGCCGAACGTACCGGCACCGACGTCAAGCACGACCTGTATCCGGGCCTGGTCGCGGCGACGGTCAGCGCCGCGGTCAACACGGCGACGCGTCACTTCGTGTACGCCGACCCGCCCGCGTCGATGAAACACCTGCTCCTCGACGCGTTGGACCAGGTCGCAGCCGGCCTGCCGGTGCCCGAAACCCGTTGACAACGAGGGATCTTGTCATGATCGATGTGATTATCGCCGGTGCCGGTCCGAACGGCCTGATGCTCGCCTGTGAGCTGGCGCTGGCCGGCATTCGGCCGGTCGTCTGCGAGCGGTTGACCGGGCCGACCACCGAGCAGCGGGCCAACGGTCTGGTCGGCCAGGTCGTCCGGATGCTCGACCGGCGTGGCCTCTACCAGCGGATCACCGGGGATCCTGGCCCACCGCGACCGCAACCCGGCTACGTGTTCGGGGCGCTACCGCTGGATCTGCGCGCGATGCCCGACAACCCGCTGCACACGGTGGCCGTTCCGCAGGCCCGCATCGTGCGGTTGCTCACCGAACGGGCCGCCGAGCTGGGCGTGCGGGTGCGTCGCGGGTGCGCGGTGACCGGGCTGACGCGGCACGCGGACTCGGTGGCGGTGACGTTTGCCGACGGCGCGACGCTGACCTGCCGATACCTGGTCGGCGCGGACGGCGGGCAGAGCACCGTACGCAACCTCGCCGGTATCGACTTTCCCGGCGTGACCAGCGATGACTCGGTCTCCCGGACCGCCCACGTCAGCGTGCCCGCCGACGTGATCGACCCGGCGACCGGTGGCCTGGCGGTGCCCGGCTACGGCGTCGTCCCGCCGTTCCTGCACACCCGCACCGGGCGTGGGCTGGTCGCCTGGGCGCCGTTCCCCGGCCGCCCGCCGGGCATCACGACGATCGAGTGGCCAGACACGATCGAGTCGCCCGAGTCGACCGACGACGGCGGCACACCGATGACCCTCGCCGAGATGCGGGCCAGCGTCGCCCGGGTGCTCGGAGTCGACGTACCGATCGGCCCGCCGGCCGGCGACGGACCGCACCTGCTGCGCCGCCTGGTCGGCGGCAACACCCGGATCGCCGGGCGGTACCGCGCCGGACGGGTGTTGCTGCTCGGCGACGCCGCGCACGTGCACTCCGCGATCGGCGGCCCCGGGCTGAACCTGGGCCTGCAGGACGCGGTCAACCTGGGCTGGAAGCTGGCCGCGCAGCTGCACGGCTGGGCACCCGACGGGCTGCTCGACACGTACGAGGCCGAACGTCGCCCGGCCGCGCAGCGGGTGACCATGTCGACGCAGGCCCAGTCGGCGTTGATCACGCCGGGCGCGAACGTCACCGCGCTGCGGACGCTCGTCGCCGAACTCCTCGCCGAGCCGGCCGCCGCCGCGCACGTCGCCGCTCTGCTGGCAGGCGCGGACCTGCGGTACGACATGGGCGGCCCGGACCGGCCGCTGGTCGGGCGGTGGGCACCGGACCTGGTCCTGCACACCGACACCGGGGCGGTACGGCTGGCCGAGGCGACCCGTGGGGCCCGGCCGCTGCTGCTGGACGCCACCGGCACTCTCGCCGGAGTCGCCGGGGCATGGCGGGACCGGGTCGACGTGGTCCGCGCGAAGATCGAGGGGAGTACGACCCTCGCCCTGCTGCTACGCCCCGACTGCTACGTGGCGTGGGAGTCCGGCATGGACGACCCGGATCCGGACGAGCTTCGCGCCGCCCTCACTCGCTGGTTCGGCCGGCCGTAGGGCGGGAAGGGCCGACCGCCTCCCGTCGGATACGGCGCCATGTCGCCCGCCTGACGATTGGGTGTGGACGTTTTCTGGACCGCTGTGGCCGCGCCGGCCACCGCTGTTGAGTGGTGAGCCGGCGCATATGTTTCCGTTATCCCGACCTCCGCTCAGGTCAGTAGCAAATCAGAGTGACGTTCGCGGTGTAGTAGTAGTCGCTGACCGGAGTCACGTACGAACTGGCCACGAAGCAGTCGATGATCGGGGTGTAACCACCAATCCATGCCCAGTTCTCGGCCTGGTACTTGGCGCTGAGGTAGGCGCTGTTCGCGGTGCTTCCAGATCCGTAGCCGTAGTACCAGTCGACGGCCTGGACGCTGGTCGTTGTGCTGGTTGACGGCTCGGCGGCGACCGCCGCCGTCCCGGTGGCGGTCATCGTTCCCACGAGCACTGCCGCCGCGACGGCTGCTTTCACGAGAGTGCGCACGAATGTCCCCTCTCCTGGGTGGATTTGGTTACACCGTAACGGATGTATTTGCGGAGAGCAATGTCGAACGTTGCTGTTTTCGTTTACCGTGATGGTACCCGACCTGCGGCGACCATGGAAAGTCGAGATTGAATTCGTGGTTGACCAGCGATTATGTTGACTGCATTTCTTTGCATGATCTCACAAAATGACTAAACTGGGCAAGGGAGATCATTGAGGCGTTTCGACAATTGCAGGAATTCGCCGGAACTCGCGTCGAATCTCAAATCTCAGGCCGAGTCGCGCAGGATGAGTTCGGTGGGCAGCACCACGGCCGGCTCGACGGCGTCGCCGCCGGCCAGGTGCAGCAGCAGTCGGGCCAGCGTCCGGCCGATCTCCTGGATCGGTTGGCGCACGGTGGTCAGCGCCGGATCCATGTAGCGGGCCATCTCGATGTCGTCGAAGCCGATGATCGCCACGTCGTCGGGCACCCGGCGGCCGGCTCCGCGCAGCGTGCGGATGGCGCCGTGGGCCATCAGATCGGAGGCGACGAAGACCGCGTCCAGCGCCGGGTCGTCCTCGAGAAGCTGACGCATCGCGACCGCACCCGACTCACGGGTGAAGTCGCCGGCGGCGACCAGCGATCGGCCGCCGGTCTCCCGGATCACCGTACGGTAGCCGGCCAGCCGGTCCACGCCGGCGATCATGTCCTGCGGGCCGGCGATCGTCGCGACCCGTCGCCGGCCCGAGCCGAACAGGTGGCGGACCGCTCGCTCGGCACCCGCTTCGTTCTCGACGTCGACGTACGGCACTCCGGCGCTGACCTGGCCCATCGGCCGGCCGCTGCACACCACCGGCAGGCCGCTACGGGCCAGCGTGCCGGGCATCGGGTCGACACCGTGGATCGAGGCGAACATGACGCCGTCGACGTGCCGGCCCAGCGCGTACCGCTCGACCCGGTCGTGGCTGCCGACCGAGCCGGCCATCATCAGCACCAGTTGCTTGTCGGCGGCCTCCAGTTCCTGGCTGACGCCCTGGATGATGCCGGGGAAGACCTGGTCGTCGGAGAAGACCCGGGTGGCGGTCTCCGGCAGGATCAGCCCCATCGAGTCGGTGCGCTGGGTGACCAGGCTGCGGGCGGCCAGGTTGGGCACGTACCCCAGTTCCTGGACCGCCCGACGGACCGCTTCCTGGATCGACTCGGCGACCGTGGTGGAGCCGTTCACCACCCGCGAGACGGTGGCCCGGGACACGCCGGCCCGCCGGGCCACCGCCTCCAGCGTCGGTCGTTCCCTGGCCACGCTCACGCACGCTCCCCGTCTGTCGAAGGACCCGCTACCCGGTGACCGGCTCAGCCGACGCCGTTACGCCGGATCACCTCTTGGTACCACCGGGCGCTGGCCTTCGGCACCCGCCGCTGGGTCAGGTAGTCCACGTAGACGATGCCGAACCGTTTGGCGTAACCCAGCGCCCACTCGAAGTTGTCCAGTAGTGACCATACGAGGTATCCGCGCAGGTCGACACCGGCGGTGATGGCCGCATGCGCGGCCCGCAGGTGCCCGTCAAGGTAGTCGATCCGGCTGGTGTCGGCGACCTGATCGCCACCGGCGTCGGGCTGGTCGGGGAAGGCGGCACCGTTTTCCGTGATCATCAGCGGTACGCCCGGATAGTCCCGCCCCAGCTTCTCCAGCAGGGCGGTCATCCCGGACGGCTGGATCTGCCAGCCCATGTCGGTCAACGGCGGTGCCGGGGGGACGAACTCCACGCCTTCGGTACCGGGGTAGGCGTCGCTGCCCGGCGCGCCGTCGCGTCCGGCCACGTAGGTCGGCGAGTAGTAGTTGATGCCGAGCAGGTCGATCGGCTCGCCGATGATCTTCTCGTCGCCGTCGCGGATGTGCTCCACACCGGTGAACCGGCGCATATGGTCGAGCACGTCGGCCGGGTAGCCGCCGCGCAGCAACGGATCCAGGAAGATCCGGTTCTGCAGGCCGTCGACCAGGTGCACGGCTCTGGCATCGGCGTCGCTGTGCGGATCGGCCGGAGACACGGCGACCGGGTTGACGGTGATCCCGACGGTCGACGCGCCGGCGGCCCGCAGCGCCTGGTTCGCCAGGCCGTGACCGAGCAGCAGATGATGCACGGCCTGGAACGCGGCCCCGGCGTCGGCGCGGCCCGGGGCGTGTACTCCGTTGCCGTAGCCGAGGTACGCCGAGCACCACGGTTCGTTCAGCGTGGTCCAGGTGTTGACCCGGTCGCCGAGGCGCGTGTAGACGGCGCGGGCGTACTCGGCGAAGAATTCCGCGGTCTCCCGGTTGGTCCAACCGCCGCGGTCCTCCAGCGGCTGCGGCAGATCCCAGTGGTACAGCGTGACGATCGGCTCGATGCCGTGTCCGCGCAGTTCGTCGACGAGCCGGTCGTAGAAGTCCAGCCCGTACGGGTTGACCGGGCCGGTGCCGTCGGGCCGCACGCGCGGCCAGGCGATCGAGAACCGGTAGGTGTGCAGCCCGAGCTCGGCCATCAGCGCCACGTCGTCGCGATAGCGGTGGTAGTGGTCACACGCCACGTCACCGGTGTGCCCGTGGTGCACCTTTCCCGGCGTACGGCTGAAGGTGTCCCAGATCGACGGGCCGCGACCATCCTCGCGGGCCGCACCTTCGATCTGGTACGACGCGGTGGCCGCTCCCCAGATGAACGAATCGGGGAAACGTACGGGTTCTGCGGAGTTCGTCACGCCTTGACAGCACCTTCCATGATGCCGCCGATGATCTGGCGGCCGAAGATCAGGAACACGATCAGTAGTGGTAGCGTAGCGATTGCCGTACCGGTGAACACCTGGGACATGTCGGTGTAGTAGCCGTTCGACAGGGCACGCAGCGACAGCTGGACGGTCGGGTTCTCCGGGTCGTTCAGCACCGCGTACGGCCAGAGGAAGTCGTTCCACATGGTCATGAAGGTGAGCAGGCCGAGTACGGCTGCGGCGGGCCGCAGCGCCGGCAGCACCACGTTCCAGTAGATCCGCAGCGTCGTGCACCCGTCGACGCGGGCCGCCTCGATCAGCTCGGTGCTCACCGCCTGGCTGGCGTACTGCCGCATCAGGAACACCCCGAAGCCGGTGACCAGCGCCGGCACGATCACCGCGGCGAGCCGGTCGTTCCAGTCCAGCTGGGTCATCAGCATGTAGAGCGGGATGACGCCCAGCTGGGTGGGCACCATCATGGTCGCGATGATCACCAGCAGCAGCGCGTTGGCGCCCTTGAACCGCAGCTTCGCGAAGGCGAACCCGGCGAGCGACGAGAAGAGCACCACCGACACGGTGACCGTGCCGGCGACGATCGCCGAGTTGAGCATGCCGGTGAGGAAGTACGCGTCGGTGTTGCCCAGCAGCCGTTCGATGTTGGCCGGCAGGTTGCCGCCGGGGGTGACCGGCGGCGGCACCTCGCCCATCGCGTCACTGGACCGGGTGGCGACGACGAACATCCAGTAGATCGGGAAGACCGACATCAGCCCGGCGACGATCAGTGTCGCGTAGGTCAGCTTGCTGGCGCTCCACAGGTGCTGGCTGGGTCTCGCGCTTGTGCCCCGCACCGTCACGCCCCCTTCCGGTTGCCGTTGCCGAGCCGGCGGATCACCAGCACGTTGATCAGCGATATGACGACGATCAGGGCGAACAGCATCCAGGCGACCGCCGAGCCGTACCCGAAGTTGAAGTGCGGCGCGAAGGCGTTCTCGAACATGTACATGGTCATCGTCTGGGACTCGCGCAGCGGCCCGCCGCGGATCGGGTTGGTGCCGGAGTTGAACAGCAGGGGCTCGGTGAACAGTTGCAATCCGCCGATGGTGGAGATGATGACGCAGAAGATGATGGTCGGCCGCAGCATCGGGACGGTGATCGACCAGAACTGCCGGGTGGGACGGGCGCCGTCGATCGCCGCCGACTCGTACAGGTCGCGGGGGATGGACTGCATCGCGGCCAGGAAGATCAGCGCGTTGTAGCCGGTCCACCGCCAGTCGACCATGGTGGAGATGGCCACCCAGGAGGCGAGCTTGTTGTTGCGCCAGTCGATGGCGTCGACGCCGACCAGGTCCAGCGCCCAGTTGATCATGCCGAACTCACGGCTGAACAGTTGCCCGAAGACGATCGCCACGGCCGCGGTCGAGGTGATGTTCGGGATCAGGACGCTCATCCGGAACGACGTGCGGGCGCGCAGTTGCCGGTTGAGCAGGTGGGCCAGCCAGAGCGCGAGCAGCAGTTGCGGCACCGTCGAGATGACGAAGATGCCCACTGTGTTGACCACCGAGTTCCAGAAGTCGGCGTCACCGACCAGCTGAGTGTAGTTGTCCAGGCCGACGAACGGGTGGTCGGCGCCGAGCAGGTCCCAGTCGTGCAGCGACACCCAGAACGTGTAGACCAGGGGATAGGCGCCGAAGATCGCGAACAGGACGAAGAACGGCGCGATGTACAGGTACGGCGAGGCCTTGGTGTCCAGCCGGTCCAGCCACACCCGGCGCCGCGCCGGCGGCGGCTCGGGCTGTCGCCGGGCCGGCCGGGTGGTGCCGGCCGGGGCGGGGCTGGCGGCGTCGTCCGCCGCGTCCGCCGCCACGCCGGTCGGCACCACCCGGCCGGTGGTCACTTCTCGGCCGCCTTCTTGGCGTTGTTCACCGCGTCGGTCCAGCCTTCCTCCGGCGTACGCTGGCCCAGCTCGACCGTGCGGACGGCGTTCTCCACCTCGGTGCGGACCGCCTGGTTCTTCGGTCCCATGTAGACCGGCTTGAGGCTCTTGGCGCCCTCACCGAAGATCTTGCCGACCGGGGCGTCGTTGAAGTACTCGTTGGTCGACTCCAGGATCGCCGGGTCGTCGAGCGCCTGCGGCGACGACGGCAGCGGGCCCTTGGCCTCGAACGCCGCGATGTGCCCCGCCGGGCTGGTCAGGAACGTCGCCAGCTTGACCGCTTCCTCCTGGTGCTCGCTCTGCGCCGGCACGGCGAGGAACGACCCGCCCCAGTTGCCGCCGTCGCCGGGCACGTCGGCGATGTCCCACTTGCCGGCCGCCTCCGGACCCGCGTTGCCCTCGATCACCCCGGTCATCCAGGCCGGGCAGGCGATGGTGGCGAACTTGGCCTGCTTGAACGCGGCCACCCACTCGTCGGACCAGGCGCCGTACTTGCCGGACAGATCCGAGTCGATGATGTCCATGGTGATGTCCCAGGCCTGCTCGACCGCCGGGTTGGTGTCCACCACCAGGTTGTCGTCCAGGTCGTAGTAGTGGTAGCCCTGGGCGGCACCGGCGGTCTGCAGCACGATGGTGTTGAAGGTGTTGGTCGCGGCGTCGAGGAACGACGCCCCGGTCTCGGCCTCGACGAACCGCTCGCCGACGGTGATGTAGTCGTCCCAGGTCGGCCAGAGCGCGGAGACCTCCTCCCGGTCGGTGGGCAGCCCGGCGGCCTCGAACAGGTCGGTGCGGTAGCACATGGCCATCCCGCCGACGTCGGTGCCGAGCCCGATCAGGTGGCTGCCGTCGGCGGTCAGCCCCTGGTCCCACTTCCACTCCATGAAGTTGCTCTCAAGCTCGGCGGCGCCGTGGTCGAGCAGGTTCACGAAGTTCTGCGGGTTGGCCTTGTACTCGACGAGCAGCCCCTCCTCGATGGCGACGACGTCGCCGGCGCCCTTGCCGGCGGCCAGCCACTGGGTCAGCTTGGGGGAGTACTCGTCGAGGTTGCTGCCGGTGCCCCGTTCAACGATCTTGATGCCGGGGTTCTCGGCCTCGTACTGCTTGTACAGCTCTTCGTAGCCGAACTGGCCGAACACGTCGACGGTGAGGGTGATGGTGCCGTCGTCGGCGGTGTCGTCGCCGCCGCAGCCGGTGGCTGCGACGAGCACGGTGACTGCCGCGGCGGTCGCGGTGACCAGCCGGCGGCGTTGGTTGGCGCCCATGGATTGACCCCTCTTTCGGTCCAGGCATGGTGGGGTGCGGGAAACTGCGCTGGTTGGTGGCGCCCACGCGCGCTCGCCGGACCGGTTGCCGACGATGCTTGAGAGCGCTCTCACGAGAGTGGGACGCCGGTGACCATGATGTCAAGAGAGCGCTCTCAGAAAGTTGCCAGCACGTTACATGCCACGCCTGGAAGCCTCGGCCTCAGCCGACGCGGAGCGAGTTCAGCAGGGCGACGTCGCCGGAGATGTCCAGTACGTCGAGCCGGATCCGCCCCCACAAGCCGAGAAGCAGGTCGCTCGCGGTGCCCGAGGCCACCGTGCGGGTGTGGTGGTCGTCGGAATCGAGGATCGTGTCGGTGTCCAGCAGGGCCATGCCCTCGCCACGCAGCCGCACGTACCACTCGTGCTCCGCGTCGGTCGCCACCAGGTGCACCACGCCGTACGCCGGCTTCGGGCCACGCCCGCGACCCGCCGGCAGCCAACTGTCCAGCACCTCACTGATGCCGTCCGCGGCCAGCTTCGTCTCGATCGGCTCGACCCCGGCAATCGCCATCTGCGCGTCCCACCGGTGCACCGCGGTCTCGTGCGCCATCCGGCGTGGCCAGAAGCCCACCTTTTTGGCCTGCGGCGCCCAGTTCCAGGCCGGCATCTCCGGATCCAGCCCGTCCAGCAGCGTGACCAGCGTGTCGAATTCCTGCTGCCACCAGACGACCGCCTCGTCCCCACCCGGCCGACCAGTCATGTCGGAACGCCCGGACGGTGGGTCGGTGACCCCACGCGCCACTATCTCGTGCACCCAGGAATACAGCGCACCCAGGTGGTGGACCAGGTCGAGCACCGTCCAATCCGGGCAGGACGGCACCGGTGCGTCCATCGGTGCCTCGGTGATCGCGGCGCGGAAAGTCGGACCCTCGGTCCGCAGCGCACCGAGCCAGAAGTCCTTGGTGCCGTGCAGCCTGCTCATCGCGATCCTCCGGGTCGAGCTGACAGCCAGTGGCGTGGTGCGGGTCGAGTTCAGCCTAGGGTGAGGGGCGTGCCTGACGTTAGTGCCCACGCGCCATCTGCTGAAGACCCGACGGCCCTTGCGCCGTTGGCACGCTATACGACGCTCGCGCTGGGTGGACCGCCCGCCCGGCTCGCCGAGGCGACCAGTGCCGACGAACTCGTCGAGGCCGTGGTCACCGCCGGCCGGCGCGGCGAGCCCGTGCTGGTGCTCGGCGGCGGCAGCAACGTGGTGATCGGTGATGACGGCTTCCCCGGCACAGTCATCCTGGTCCGCTCCCGTGGCCTGCGAGTGGTCACCGAGGACGCCACCACGGTCACCGTCCGGGTAGCGGCCGGCGAGCCGTGGGACGAGCTGGTGGCGGCTACCGTCGCCGCCGGCTGGTCCGGGGTGGAGTGCCTGTCCGGCATCCCCGGGGCGACCGGTGCCACCCCGATCCAGAACGTCGGCGCGTACGGCCAGGAGGTCGCCGAGACCATTCAGAAGGTGCACGTGTACGACCGGCTCACCGGCGAGCGGGGGGCGTTGCCCGCCGCCGAGTGCCGGTTCGCGTACCGGGAGAGCTTGTTCAAACGCAACGACCGCTACCTGGTGCTCGCGGTCGACTTCCGGTTGACCCGCAGCGAACGGTCGACCCCGATCCGGTACGCCGAACTCGCCCGTGCCCTCGACGTCGCCCCGGACGACCGGGTCCCGCTGGCCGACGCCCGTGCGGCGGTGCTGCGGCTGCGGGCCGGCAAGGGCATGGTGCTCGACACAACCGACCCGGACACCCGCTCGGTCGGTTCCTTCTTCACCAACCCGGTGCTGGACGTCGCCGCCGCCGAGCGGTTGCGCACGCGGACCGGCGCGTCCGGTGTCGGCGAACCAGCGGCCTGGCCCGGCCCGGACGGCTCGCTCAAGGTCAGTGCCGCCTGGCTGATCGACCGAGCTGGATTCGCCAAGGGCTACCCCGGTCCGGACACCCCGGTCGGCATCTCGGGCAAGCACACCCTGGCGTTGACCCACCGGGGCGGTGGCAGCACCGCCGCGTTGTTGGAACTGGCCGGCACCATCCGCGACGGGGTACGCCAGCGTTTCGGCGTCACCCTGCGGCCCGAGCCGGTGCTGGTCAACTGCGTGCTGGACTGAGCCGTCCGCGTGCCGGACCGGCCAACAGGTGGTCAGTCGGTCGCGGGGGCCACCGCCGGCCAGGGGACGGTCAACTCACCCTGTCGCCACCGGGCCGGCCGGTCCAGCACCGGCCAGCCACCGTCGCGCAGCGCGGCCACCGTCCGCAGCCAGCGCTGCCGTGGCCCGTACGGCGCGTAGCCGGCAGCCGCCTGCCAGCTCCGGTCGAGCGCCTGGAGCAGCGCGTGTACCCGTTCACCTGGCACGTTGCGGTGGATCAGTGCCTTGGGCAGGCGCTGTGCCAGCACCGCCGGTCCGCCGGTGTCCGGCTCGGCCAGGCTGGCCAACCTGGCCGCCAGGGTGAGTGACCGTGGGCCGGACCGGTCCAGCAGCACCCAGGTGGCGATCCGGCCCAGCTCGTCGCAGGTGCCTTCGACCGCCAGCCCGTCCGGGGCCAACGCCGCCCGTATCGTCGCCCACGCCTGCGTGACCTCCTCCTCGGCGTACTGGCGGAGCACGTTGAACGCGCGGACCAGCACCGGCCGCAGCCCGGCGAGCTCGAACCCACCAGATGCGAAGGCAAGTGCCGGTGGCGCGGCGGCCGGCTGCGCCTCGGCGACCCGCAGCGGGTCGATATCGAGGCCGATCACCCGTACGTCCGGACGCACCGCTGCCCGCAGCCGGTCGGCCAGTTCGACCGTGGTCACCGGGCTGGCGCCGAAGCCGAGGTCGACGACGAGCGGGTCGGCCGCGGCGGAAAGGGCGGGGCCGCACCGGTGGACGATCCAGCGGTCGGCCCGACGCAGTCGGTTGGCGGTGGTGGTGCCGCGGGTGATCGCACCTACCGGACGCGGTCCGTCGGCGCACCACGTCCCGGGTGACGACCCGCTGGCGCGCGGCGTCCCAGGTCGGGGAGTGCCCGACGTACTCACCCGGGCAGCACCCGGTGCACCTTGTGCTGGGCGGCCTGGGCGAGCGGCCGGACCACCAGCCGGTCGATGTTGACGTGCTGCGGGCGGGTGGCGCACCACGCGATGCAGTCGGCGATGTCGGCGGCGACCAACGGCTCGGCGACGCCCTCGTAGACCTTGGCCGCGCGTTCGGCATCGCCGCCGAACCGGACGAGACCGAACTCGTCGGTGCGGACCATCCCCGGGTCGATCTCGACCACCCGGACCGGGCGACCGCACAGCTCCAGCCGCAGCGTCTCGGCCAGCGCGGTCTGCCCGTGCTTGGCGGCGGTGTACCCGCCACCGCCCTCGTAGACGATCTGGCTGGCGGTCGAGCCGACCACCACCACGGTGCCGGCTCCGCTCGCCTGCAGTGCCGGTAGCAGTGCCTGGGTGACTCGCAGCGTGCCGAGCACGTTCACCTCGTACATCCAGCGCCAGTCGGCCACCGAGCCGGACTCGACCGGGTCCATCCCGAGTGCCCCACCGGCGTTGTTCACCAGCAGGGTGGCCGTGCCGGGCAGGTCGGCGACAGCCTCGGCCAGCGCGGCCACGCTCGCGTCCTCGGTGACGTCGCAGACAACGGCGGTGGCCGCGCCGCCGGCGCGGCTGATCGTGGCGACCAGGTCGGCGAGTCGGTCGGCACGGCGGGCGGTGGCGAGCACGTGGAAGCCCTCGGCGGCCAGCCGGTGCGCGGTGGCTGCCCCGATTCCACTGGATGCTCCGGTGACGATGGCAATCGGCGTCATCCCGTCATTGTCGCTGTCCGCTCGTCGCGGCCGGCAGGCGTATGGCAGGGAGAGGTGGATCACCCCGCCCGCCGGGGCCCGGCATGGCGCGGGAGCGATCGGGAAGATGTGGCGGGCCGTACTGGTTGCTGCCGGTGGCTGTCGTCAGGGCCTTGTCGGAGGGAGCAGGACGTGGTGCGAGCGGGCGAGGTCGGGCAGCGCAGTCCCCAGCCGTGGCCGATCCCGCGCCGGATCGCGACGCTTTCGGTGCATACGTCCCCGCTGGATCAACCGGGCACCGGGGACGCCGGCGGCATGAACGTCTACATCGTGGAAGTGTCCCGGAGGCTGGCCGAGGCAGGTGTCGAAGTCGAGATCTTCAGCCGGGCCACCGCCAGCGGTCTGCCGTCGGTGGTGGAGATGGCGCCCGGCGTCCGAGTGCGGCACATCATCTCGGGGCCGTTGGAGCCGCTGCCCAAGGAAGACCTGCCGGCGCAGATGTGTGCGTTCACCGCCGGAGTGCTGCGCGCCGAGGCTGCGTACGCGCCCGGCCACTACGATCTGGTCCACTCCCACTACTGGCTCTCCGGCCAGGTCGGCTGGCTGGCCAAGGACCGCTGGGGGGCGCCACTGGTACACACCGCGCATACCCTGGCCAAGGTGAAGAACGCCCAGTTGGCGTTGGGTGACCGGCCGGAGCCGGCGGCTCGGATCGTGGGTGAGGAGCAGGTGGTGGCCGAGGCCGATCATCTGGTGGCGAACACCCGCACCGAGGCAGCCGATCTGATCGACCGGTACGGAGCCGACCCCGGCCGGGTGACGGTGGTGCAGCCCGGCGTCGACCTGGACCGGTTCCGTCCGGCGCCCGCGGGGCAGGCGGTGGCGGACCGGCAGGCGGCCCGCCGCAGGTTCGGCCTGCCACCGGGTGGCCACCTGGTGGCGTTCGTCGGCCGGATCCAGCCGTTGAAGGCTCCGGACGTCCTGTTGCGCGCGGTCGCCGCACTGCGTCGCCGGGAGCCGGCCGCTGCGGTCGATCTGCGTGTGGTGGTCGCGGGCGGGCCGAGCGGTAGTGGGCTGGACGAGCCCGGTGCCCTGATCGATCTGGCGAAGGCGTTGGCGATCGACGACCTGGTCTCGTTCCTGCCGCCGCTGGGCGGGGCGGACCTGCCGGCGCTGTTCCGGGCCGCCGACCTGGTCGCGGTGCCGTCGTACAACGAGTCCTTCGGGCTGGTGGCGTTGGAGGCGCAGGCCTGCGGGACGCCGGTGCTGGCCGCCTCGGTAGGTGGCCTGGTCACGGCGGTCCGTGACGGGCACAGCGGGGTACTGGTCGACGGGCACGACCCGGACGACTGGGGGCGTGTCATCGGCACCTTGCTCGCCGCGCCGCGGCTACGCCGACGACTCGGCCAGGGTGCGGTCACACACGCCCGGCAGTTCTCCTGGACTCGCACTGCGGCCGGGTTGCTCGACGTCTACGGTGAGGCGGTGTGCAAGCACCGCGCGGCGGTCACCAGCGGGATGTGCCGGCAGGCGGCAGAGCTCTCGGCGAGCATCCGCTGACGCGTACCGGCGGTCGGGAGGACCATGGGCAGGCGAGCCGAGGTGGCCGCGTTGATCGAGTCGGTCTGCGCGGAACAGGACCTGGCCTGGGAATCGACCGGTGATTTCGGGTACGCGGTGACGCTGCCCGGCACTCACAAGCTGAAGACGATCTGCAATCTGATCGTCGGCGAGCACGCGCTACGGGTCGAGGCATTCGTGATGCGCCAGCCCGACGAGCGCCGCACCGAGCTGTGGACCTGGCTGCTGCAGCGCAACGCCCGGATGTACGCCGTCGCCTTTTCGATCGATGCGGTGGGCGACGTCTACCTGACTGGTCGTATCGGTCTCGCCGGAGTGACCGAGGACGAACTCGACCGGATACTGGGCGCGGTACTGGCATACGCCGACGAGTCGTTCGACACGATGCTGGAGATTGGCTTTGGTATGGCGATCCGCCGCGAGTGGGAATGGCGGGTCAAGCGAGGTGAATCACTGACGAACCTGCAGGCGTTTGCACACCTTTTCGACAGTAAGCCAGCAGAAGATCCGGGTTTGTAGACAACCAGTCGGGTACTGCTCGCATAGTGGCGTAACCGTCGCCCACTGCCCCCCGCAGGTCACTGTCAAGGGAGTGAGCAGACCATGCCTCAGCAGACCAGGGTCCGTCGCGGCAAGTCCGGGTCGAACGGGCGGACGCAGGCCAACCGCAGCGCGGGTACGGCGCGCGGTGCCACCTCGACCGTCGCCCGAGCCAACGGCCGCATCCGGGAGAGCGACCTCACACACCTACGGGTCGACCAGTTGCGGGCACAGCTGCGCAGCCGCGGTGTGACCGGCACCTCCAATCTGCGGAAGCCGGAACTGATCAAGTCGCTGGCGCAGGCGATGCGACGCGGTACCCCGGCCCGTGCCCAACAGGCGTCGCGCCCGAGGAACGGCGCTCCGGCTGCCCGCCGTAACGGGTCGAACGCCCGCAAGAGCACGGCGGGCACGGCTGGCAAGAGCACGGCTGGCGGGGCCCGCAAGAGTGCGGCGGGCAGGGCTCGTAAGAGTGCGGCGGGCACGGCTGGCAAGAGCACGGCGTCGGCGCGGAAGAGCACAAGCGCCGCGCGTAAGAGCAGCACGCCGGCGCGCAAGAGCACCACGGCGGCGGGTCGTGGCGGCGGGACCGCTACCCGCAAGAACGGCTCGGGTGCTCGGAAGAGCGCCACCACTGGCGCGGGCAAGATCCGCACCGGCGGATCGTCGTCGCGTTCGCTGCGGTACGCGCAGCGAATCGATGATCCGCGGCAGCACGCCGAGCGGGCGGGACGCAGTCTGGTGACCACCGACCACGAGGTGATCCGCCAGTGGGCCGAGGCGCGCGGAGGCCGACCCGCGACGGTCGGTGCCCCGCGCGACGGGCGGGCCAGCGTGCTGCGGTTCGATTTTCCGGGCTATGGCGGCGCCAATCTGCGGCCTATCTCCTGGAACGAGTGGTTTGAGACGTTTGATCTGCGGCGACTCAACTTCATCTACCAGGAACAGCGCACTGATGGTACGCAGAGCAATTTCTTTCGGCTCGAATCGCCCGACCGGGAGGATGCCTGACCGTACATTTCCCGCTACTCGCGGGTGTCCGTTGGGTTTAAACCTAGCTGGTCACGCTGGTTCATGTGATTGGCGGTACAAGTATTCCGGCTTGTGCCGGCGAACCGTCGACAACTACGGTTAATGGCAACGCACCGAGCCCGGAATGGCCGGGGGCCGCCGGACCGGTACGGTCCGCGTGACCGGGTGATGGTGTCGGGGGATCGGTGGCATTGGGCCGTTGGGGGACGGCGCCACCTGAACCGGCGGTGCGCGGGAGCGACGCTCACGGGGGTGAGCGTCGCTCTCCGCCGCCGGTTCCGCCGCTGTCCGACATCTCCAGTTTCTCCGGCTCCGGCTCCGGCTCCGGCTCCGGCGCGGGTCGCCGAGCCCGGGTCTGCTCGCTGCGCAGCATCGCGGCGCGCCGCTCCCTTGCCGGTCCGGCCACCAGTTGGCCGACCGCCACCGCGACGCCGATCACGGCGCACCCGAGCCAGAGCACGGTGTCACCGGCGTACTCCCGGGTGAACCCACCGATGATCGGTGCGGCGAACGCTGCTGCCGACCAGGAGAGTGAGAAGACGCCCTGGTAGCGGCCACGCACTTCGGCCGGCGTCAGCTCGGCGATCAGCGTCGCGTTCGACGGCGAGTTGAGCATCTCGCCGATCGTCCAGACCAGTACCGTCACCGCGTAGAACCAGGCGGCGTCGGCGATCGCGGTGAGCCCGAATCCGACACCGACTATCACCGAAGCCAGGGCCAGTACGTGCGAGCGGTCGCGACCCGCGATCAGCCGGGGCACGAAGAGCTGTCCGGCGACGATGAGCACCCCGTTGAGCGCGATGACCGTGCCGTACGTCGCCGGGGCGAGCCCGTCGTCGGCCATCGCGATCGGCAACATCGCCACGTGCTGCATGAACACCAGCGCCAACGACAGGTTCAGCGCGACGAAGGCGAGGAAGACGCGGTCGGTGACGACCGTACGCAGTCCGGGTCGGTCGTCGCCGGCCACGCCGGCAACCCCGGCACTGGCAACTCCGCCACCGACGGTGCCGGCCGCACGCTGGCTGACCGGCCGGGTCTCACCGACCTTGACGAAGATGATCGCGGCAGTGAGCAGGGTGGTCGTCGCGTTCACCGCGAACAGCAGGACGAAGTCGAGTTGCGCGGCCAGTCCGGCGAGCACGGCCGCGCACGCGAATCCGAGGTTGACCGCCCAGTAGTTCAGCGAGAACGCCCGCAGCCGGTCCCGTGCCGGCACCACGTCGATCATCATCGCGCTGAACGCCGGCCGGGCACCCTCGTTGCAGACGCCGAGCAGGACCGCGCCGGCCACCAGCAACCACAGTGGCTCGGCAAGACCCAGAAAAAGCAGCACGGCCGCACCGCAGGCGTGGGCGGTGACCAGGGTGGGTCGGCGCCCCCAGCGGTCGGCGAGCGTCCCGCCGGCCAGGGTGCCAGCGGCCCCGCCGGCGCCCCAGGCGCCGATGACCAGGCCGGCCTGGGTCTCGGTGAGGCCGCGCTCGGCGGTCAGGTAGATGGCCAGGAAGATGGCGACGAACGAGCCGAGCCGGTTGATCAAGCTGCCGGTCCACAAATACCAGAAGGTGCCTGGCAGTCCGCCCGCGGTCTGCTCCAACCACACCCGCACGCCGCGCAACCAGCACCCCCGCCGTAATGGCCGTATCGAGCCCAGATCCTTACACCGTAGGGGCCGGCCCGGCCGGCGGGCATCCGATTTTCCACGTGGTGGTCGTCACCGCGGGCCGGCGCGCCCGGACCAGGCGGGTCCGGCAGGATGAGGCCATGACTGTGGGGACACTGGTGCTGCTCCGGCACGGGGAGAGCGAGTGGAACGCAAAGAACCTTTTCACGGGTTGGGTCGACGTGGATCTGACCGCCAAAGGCGAGGCCGAGGCGCGACGTGGCGGTGAGCTACTGGCCCAGCACAACCTGCTGCCCGACGTCGTGCACACCAGCGTACTGAAGCGGGCCATCCGCACCAGCGAACTGGCGTTGCACACCGCCGATCGCGGCTGGATCCCGGTACGCCGGTCGTGGCGGCTCAACGAGCGCCACTACGGCGCGCTGCAGGGCAAGAACAAGAAGCAGACCCTGGAGGAGTACGGCGAGGAGCAGTTCATGCTCTGGCGACGCTCGTACGACACTCCGCCACCGCCGATCGCGGACGACGACGACTGGTCGCAGGTGGGTGAGCCCCGCTACCGGGAGTTGCCACCCGAACTGATGCCGCGCACCGAGTGCCTGGCCGACGTGGTGAAGCGGATGCTGCCCTACTGGTACGACGCGGTCGTGCCGGACCTGCTCGCCGGCCGGCAGGTACTGGTCGCCGCACACGGCAACTCGCTGCGGGCGCTGGTCAAACACCTCGACGGGATCACTGACGAGGCGATCGCCAAGCTCAACATCCCGACCGGCATCCCGCTGCGCTACGACCTCGACGGCGCGTTGCGCCCGATCAACGCCGGCGGTGACTACCTCGACCCCGAGGCCGCCACCGAGGCCGCCGCGGCAGTCGCCAGCCAGGGGCGCTGACCTTACTACCCGGGCGACGGCAGGGGTACGGCAGGGTCTCGGCCGCTGTACCCCTGCCCGGGATCCGCGTCAGCCGGGCCCCCGGCCCTGCTGGGCCGTCGGTGTCGGTCAGTCGCCGGGATTGACCCCGGTGACGTGGTAGACCACCCGCCGTCCGGCATTGACCGCGTGGTCGGCGTACCGCTCGTAGAACCGACCGAGCAGGGCGCCGTCGATCGCCGTCTCCGCGCCGTAGGGCCAGTCCTTGCCGAGCAGGATCAGGAACAGCCGGCGGTGCAGCTCGTCCATCGCGTCGTCGTCGCTGTCCAGCTCGGCGGCGGTCTGCGCGTCCGGCGTACGCAGTACCTCGATCACCTTGGCGATCATCCGGTCGGCCACCTCGGCCATCTCGGAGAACACGCCGCGCAACTCGGCCGGCACGGCCGGAGACGGGTGCCGGCGCAGCGCGGTCTTGGCCACGTGATCGGCCAGGTCGCCCATCCGTTCCAGGCCGGACGCCACGTGCAGGGCGGTGATCACCATCCGTAGGTCGGAGGCGACCGGTGCCTGCCGGGCCAGCAGGTCACTGGCCCGCTCCTCCACGGTGCGGTACAGGGCGTCGATCTCCGCGTCGCTGACCACCACGAGCTCGCCGGCCTCGCGGTCGGCGGTGAGCAGCGCCCCGGTGGCCCGCTGCAGCGCGGTCTGGGCCGCTTGCGCCATCGACACCAGTAGGTCGCTGATTTCTTGCAGTTCGGCCTGGAACTCCTCGCGCATGATCGCCTTCCATCGTCGTGGCGGGAGGCCTCGCCATCGGAGTTCCCGCCGGGGCAGCTGTGCTTCCAGCCTCTACCAGATGTCGAGCACACCGTATGGCGGCGGTGGGGCGCCGAGGTGAACAGGGATGAACGGAATCAGGCGTACGTATGAACATCTGGCGATGGCGGCGAGATATGTCCTGTTCGGGTGGCCGCCCAGGTTAACAATGACCCTACGATCGCCCCGTGGATTGGGCGGTTCTCGCTGGCGGCACGACCGTCGGCGCCGGCGGCGGGCTGATCGCCGGGCTGCTCCTGGCGCGAGCCCGGGCGCGACAACTGGCAGCCGCCCGGGATGCCCGGCCGGGCGCAGACCGCATGCCCAGCAACGGGAGGCCGCCGATCGCCACCAACGACGCCTCTACCGCCGCGGCATCGACGCCGGACCGTGGACTGCTCGACGCGCTGGCGCGCAAGAGCCTCGACTCGCTGCGGGTCGGTGTGGTCGTGCTCGACCCCAAGGACATTCCGGTGCTGGTCAACCCGGCTGCCCGGGCGATGGGCATGCTGCGGGCCGGACCCACCGTGGGCACCATCGCCGCCCATCCGATCATCCGGACCCTCGCCGGGCAGGTACGCCGGACCGGGGTGCGCCGGGAGGTCGAGCTCGACCTGCCGCGTGGACGGGAAGGCGGGGCACAGGATCCGCTCGGCGTCCACCTACGGGCCGTCGGGCTCAGCGGCAACCACGTCGCGATCGAGGCCGCGGACGTGACCGAATCCCATCGGGTGGCCCGGGTACGACGGGACTTCGTGGCCAACGTCAGCCACGAGCTGAAGACACCGATCGGCGCACTGCAACTGCTCGCCGAGGCACTGCTGGACGCCACCGACCCGGACAGCGAGGTCGCCGATCCGTCGGACGACGTCGCGGCCGCCCGCCGGTTCGCCGAACGAATCCAGCACGAGTCGACCCGGCTCGGCCGGCTGGTGAACGAACTGCTGGAGCTCACCCGGCTGCAGGGCGCCGAACCGCTGCCCACCCCGGACCCGATCTCGGTCGACTGGGTGGTGGCCGAGGTCGTCGACCGGACCCGGACCACCGCCGCCGCCCGCCGGATCGACGTCGTCGTCGACGGGGTGCGCGGGTTGACCGTTTACGGCAGTGACACCCAGGTCGCGACCGCGGTCGCCAATCTGGTGGAGAACGCGATCGCGTACTCGGGCGAAGGCACCCGGGTGACGGTGACCGTGGCGCGCGGCGACGAGTACATCGACATCGCCGTCGCCGACCAGGGCATCGGTATCGCGCCGGACGAGGTCGACCGGATCTTCGAGCGGTTCTACCGGGCCGACCAGGCCCGCTCGCGGGCCACCGGCGGGACCGGGCTGGGTCTGGCCATCGTCAAACACATCGTCACCAACCATGGCGGTCGGGTCGACGTGTCCAGCACGCTGGGTGGGGGGTCGACGTTCACGTTGCGGCTGCCCACCAGCCCGCCGGACGAGGTCCTGCCGTTACCCGATTCGGTTGAGATCGAGGTCGGTCCGGCCGCGTCTTGAGCAGGTCTGAGTGATCAGGCCGGACACAGGGAAGGAAGATCAGTTGGCCCGCGTACTGGTGGTGGAAGACGAGGAGTCGTTTTCCGACGCCCTTTCCTACATGCTGCGCAAAGAGGGGTTCGAGGTGTCGGTGGCCCCGACCGGTACGGTCGCGCTCACCGAGTTCGACCGGACCGGTGCGGACATCGTGCTGCTGGACCTGATGCTGCCGGAAATGTCCGGCACCGAGGTCTGCCGCGAGCTGCGGCAGCGTTCCCGGGTGCCGATCATCATGGTCACCGCCCGGGACAGCGAGATCGACAAGGTGGTCGGGCTGGAGATCGGCGCTGACGACTACGTCACCAAGCCGTACTCGCCACGGGAACTGGTCGCCCGGATCCGGGCCGTGCTGCGCCGGCAGAACACCGAGGCGGTCGAGCCGGCGACGCCGACGTTGAGCGCCGGTCCGGTCCGGATGGATGTCGAGCGGCACGTGGTGACCGTCGACGGCGAGTCGGTCCAGCTGCCGCTCAAGGAGTTCGAGCTGCTGGAACTGCTGCTGCGCAACGCCGGTCGGGTGCTCACCCGTGGACAGCTGATCGACCGGGTCTGGGGGGCGGACTACGTCGGCGACACCAAGACCCTCGACGTGCACGTCAAACGGCTGCGCTCGAAGATCGAACCCGAGCCGTCGGCACCGCGCTACATCGTCACCGTCCGCGGACTGGGCTACAAGTTCGAGCCGTGATCCGTACCACTGCACCGGCGCGGTCGGGCCGACGGCGGTGGGCCCGGTCAGTCGGCCCGGCGGGCCGTCGGAGGGCGGCGGCGCGGGGTGGCGGGATGCGCGGCGACCAGGCCACGCCGGGACCGCGCGGCACAGAGTTCCGCCAACCGGGCGTACGCGGCCTTGCCGATCAACGCGGTCAGCTCCGGCTCGTAGGTGAGGTACATCGGCTCGGTGCCGACGTGCGCCTCCGGCGACGAGGTGCACCACCAGTCGAGGTCGTGCCCGCCCGCGCCCCAACCCCGCCGGTCGAATTCGGTGAGCGTGGTGACCAGCACCTTGGTGGCGTCGGGACGCTTGGTCCACTCCTGGTCCCGGCGAATCGGCAGTTGCCAGCAGACGTCCGGCTTGTACTCCAGCGGGTGCACCCCGTCACGCAACGCCTGCCCGTGCAGAGCGCAGCCACCGCCGCCGGGAAAGTCCGCGTCGTTGAGGAAGACGCACGGACCGTCGACGGAGCGGGTGGCGGTGCGCCGCGCCGGGTTCTTGCCGTCGATGGTGTCCATCTCGGTGTAGTTCTTGAAACCTCGCCGGTGGTGTTGCCAGGTCTGCGGGGTGAGCCGCTTCGCCGCAGCCTTGACCCGGGCCTCGTCGTCCACGTCGGTGAAGAACGCTCCGTGCGAGCAACAGCCGTCGCCGGCCCGGCCGGCGATGATGCCGTGGCAGGACCGGCCGAACACGCAGGTCCAGCGGGACAGCAACCAGGTCAGGTCGGCCCGGATCAGGTGCTTGCCGTCCGCCGGGTCGACGAACTCGATCCACTCACGCGGAAAGTCGAGCCCGACCTCCCGGCTGCGCGGATCGTCCGGGTCCTCGACCAGTACGCGGAGCTCGTCACGGCGTGCCACCTGGTCAGCCTACGCCGCGCCGAGACGGTGAGCCGGGCAAGCGGCCGGCCGGTCGCGTTGCCATAGGGTGATCGCATGCGGCTGGGTGTGCTCGACGTCGGTTCCAACACCGTGCACCTGCTCGTGGTGGACGCCCATCCCGGAGCCCACCCGTGGCCGGCCCATTCGGAGAAGTCCCTGCTGCGCCTGGCCGAGCAGACCGGGCCGGACGGCGCACTCACCACGGCCGGGGCGGACGCGCTGGTGGAGGCGGTGTCAGCGGCCCGCTCGTCAGCGGTGCGCTGGCAGACCAGCGACCTGATCGCTTTCGCCACCTCCGCGGTGCGCGACGCGGCGAATTCCGCCGCGGTGCTGGCCCGGGTGCGCGCGGAGACCGGAGTGCAGCTGCAGGTGCTGTCCGGCGCAGACGAGGCGCGGATGACCTTTCTCGCGGTCCGCCGCTGGTTCGGCTGGTCGGCCGGTCGGCTGCTGGTGCTCGACATCGGCGGGGGGTCACTGGAGCTGGCCTGCGGAGTCGACGAGGAACCGCATCTGGCCGAGTCGCTACCGCTGGGTGCGGGGCGGCTGACCCGGGAGTGGCTCGACGTGACGCCACTGACCGAGACTCCGCCACCCGCCCAACGGGTCGCCGACCTGCGCGACCATGTCGACGCCCAGGTGCAGCTGCTGGTTCCGCAGGTGCAGGCACAGGGCTGGGATCAGGCGGTCGGCACCTCCAAGACGTTCCGTACGCTGGCCCGGCTGACTGGCGCTGCGCCGTCGAGCGCCGGCCTGTGGGCCCCCCGCCGGCTGACCCGTACCGGGCTGCGACAGGTGTCCGGTTTCATCCGGCACATCCCGCCGGCAGAGCTGTCCGAGCTGGAAGGGGTCAGCGCCAGCCGGGGACACCAGTTGCTGGCGGGGGCGGTGGTGGCAGAGTCGGTGATGCGCCAGCTGGGCATCGAGTCACTGGACATCTGCCCGTGGGCCTTGCGCGAAGGGGTGATCCTGCGTCGGATGGCACGACTGGAGCTGATGTCCGGATAGCCGGCTCGGGACGGGGAGTGCCTCGTCGCCGATCGGCGCGGTGGGCGGGACCGGGCTAGGCTGGGCAACGTGACGTCCCCGGTCCCCGTGCTGCTTTCCAGTTCCTCGGTCTTTCCCGAGCCGACCGCGGCCGCCTTCGAGCTGGCCGCGACCCTCGGGTACGACGGCGTCGAGGTGATGGTCTGGACCGACGCGGTCAGCCAGGACGCGGGAGCGCTGCGCGGCCTCGCCCGTCACTACGGGGTGCCGGTGCTCGCCGTGCATGCCCCGTGTCTGCTGGTCACCCAGCGGGTCTGGAGTCCGGATCCATGGGAGCGGCTGCGGCGCTCGGCGGTGCTGGCCGAGACGCTGGGCGCGCAGACCGTGGTGGTGCACCCGCCGTTCAGTTGGCAGCGCGACTACGCCCGGACGTTCGCCGACGGGCTGCGGGCACTCGCCGAAGCCCACCCCGACCTGCGCTTCGCGGTCGAGAACATGTTCCCGGTGCGGATGGCCGGCCGCGAGTTCGTGCCCTATCAGCCGGGGTGGGATCCGACCACGGTCGGCTACGACGCCTACACCCTGGACCTCTCGCACTGCGCGGCGTCGCGGGCCGACGCGTTCGCCCTCGCCGACGCGATGGGCGGTGCGCTGCAGCACGTGCACCTCGGCGACGGTTCCGGGCTCGGCCGCGACGAGCATCTCGTCCCCGGACGAGGCAACCAACCCTGCGGCGAGTTGCTCGGCTCGCTGGCCCGTCTGGGGTTCACCGGTGCGGTGGCCGTGGAGGTGGCCACCCGGGGTGCGCGCAGCCGTACGGTGCGCGAAAGTGATCTGCGGGAATCGTTGGAGTTCGCCCGCCGGCACCTCGCCCGCACCGGCGAAGCCAGTCGCGACCACGCCACGACCGCCGACCGGCGGCCCTGAGCAGAAGGTCGCGGCCGGCGGGTCCCTGGCGGTGTGGGCGGTCAGGAGACCGGGACCAGGGCCTTGGCACCGACCGCCGCCCGCTTACGGGCCCGGTGCGCCGCCACGTGCGAACGGGTGGCGCAACGCTCCGAACAGAAGCGCCGGCAGCAGTTCGACGACGTGTCCAGATAGACGTTGCCGCACCGGGTGTCGGCGCAGACACCGAACCGGGCACTGCCGTACTCGCACAGCCAGACCGACAGGCCCCAGACCGCACCGGTGAGGTACTCCGCGCTGACCGACGCCCCCCGGCTGGTCACGTGCATGTGCCAGTCGTTCGAGTCGTGGCCGGAGATCCGTGGCTGCACCGGAAATGCCGCCAGCAGCGCGTTGAGCTCGGCGACCGCGTCGGTGTCGCGTCCCGCGGTACCGGCTTCGAAGACGTCCCGTAGCCGCTTGGCGGTCCGTCGGAATGTCGTCACATCGCGCTCGGTGACCTCCTCGCGCATCCAGGCGTGGTCGCCGTGGAACAGCGTCTTCAGGTCATCGAGGCCGGCCAGCGGGGAGTTGACCAGATCAACCGCGGTTCGCGCGTAGGCGTCGAAGTCCACCTGACAACCGTAGACGATTCAGTCCTCGCGGTGGGCGGCCACGTAGTGCGGCAGGAAGCGGGCGTACCCGTCGGTGATCAGCCCGTCGCTCTCCCGTAGCCCGGCACCGGCGGACTCGCCGGCCACCACCCAGCTACCCAGCACGAGGTGGTTCCCGTCGAACGTGGGTAGCGGCTGGAACTGCTGGTAGCACCAGCCTTCGGCGCCGTACTCGCCGGGACTGGCGAACTCGCCGGCCGGGGTGACGATCCGTACCGACGCACCCTCGCGGCCCAACAGCGGCTTGGCCACGTACTCCGGCATGTCCCGTGGCCCGTCGAGGTAGGCCGGTAGCAGGTAGGGATGGCCGGGGAAGAGCTCCCAGAGCACCGCGAGCAGCGCCTTGTTGGACAACAGCAGCTTCCACGCCGGCTCGATCCAGGTGGTCGGGGTGCCGGGTTCGAGCGCCAGCCGTCCGTACGGCTCGGCCAGCATCCACTCCCACGGGTACAGCTTGAAGCAGGTGGTGATCGGCCGGTCGGCGGCGTCGACGAACCGCCGGCCGTCCCAGCCGATGTCGAGCATCGGCAGCAACTCGATGTCGAGTCCGGCCTGGCGGGCCGTCTCAGCCAGGTAGCCGGCCGTCATCAGGTCCTCGCCGGTCTCCTCCTCGCTCGACCAGGTCACGTGCAGCCCTGGCTGGTACAGCCCGGCTCCGAGCTGTGCCCATGCCGCGACCAGCCGCTCGTGCAGGCTGTTCCACTGGTCCAGATGCGGGTACGTGTCCTCCAGCCAGTACCACTGCACGATCGCCGCCTCGACCAGCGCGGTAGGGGTGTCCGCGTTGTACTCCAGCAGCTTCGGCGGCCACGAGCCGTCGTACCAGAGGTCGAACCGGCCGTACAACGTCGGTGGTTGCTCGCGCAGCGACCGGGCCACCGCGTCGGCGGCCCAGTGCGGGATGCCGAAATCGGCAAACCGGCGGTGGGCGACCACGTGCTCGGCGGCGGCGACCGCCATCCGGTGCAGTTCCTCGGTCGCCTCCTCCAGCCGCAACACTTCCGGCAGATCAAGGGCGTAGCAGGCGGTCTCGTCCCAGTAGGACATGACGGAGCCGCCAGGCAGTTCGGTGTCGACGTACACCAGGCCCTGCGCGCGTACCGTGGCGTCCCAGTCCGGCCTGGGCCGGCAGGTCTGGCGGCGCATGCTCAGCCGCCGCAGGAGGCGAGGTGGGTGCCGAAACCACCCCGGTCGGGAACCGCGGCCGGCGCGGCCAGTGCCGCCTCGCCGCCGGTACCGGCAGCGACGGCCGGTACCGCCAGCGCCACCGCAGCCGTGCCGCCACCGGCGGAGGTGCCGGAGCGCATCGACCAGTCGTCGTCGCAGTCGTCGTCGGTCACCAGATTGCAGCCGGACAGGGTCAGGGCCAGCGCGGTGAGCGTGCCCAGTTGGACGCTGGTCGACCGCAGCCGGCGGGGGGAGGTCTTGTCCACGGCACTGTTGTAGCTCATCCGCGCACGTCGGGCACGACCGGGCAGGGCTCCCACGGCCGCGTCCGGGTCGTCACCCGTGCCTGTCCCCGCACGTCGCGACCTGTGCCCGCGCGGCTCCGTACGCCAACAGCTTGCGCGCTGCCCGGGCCGACCCGGGCGGCGGACGATACGCTCGCCCTATGCTTCGCTCGGTCATCCTCGCCGCGTCCCGGTCGGCCACGATCGAACGGCTGGTCGCCACCGCCCCGTTCAGCCGCGATGTCGTCCGTCGCTTCGTCGGCGGCACCAACATCGACGAGGCGCTGACCGCCGCCGCGGCACTCACCGGTGCCGGCCTGACCATCAGCGTGGACCACCTCGGCGAGGACACCGCGACACCCGAGCAGGCCAGCACGGTACGTGCGGAGTACCTCGCGTTGCTGGACGGGCTCGGTCGGGCCGGGCTGGCCGCCAGGTCCGACGTCAGCGTCAAACTGTCCGCGCTGGGACAGCGCTTCGACGAGCCGGTGGCGACCGAGCACGCGCGGGCCATCTGTGTCGCCGCGGCGTCCGTCGGCGCCACCGTGACGCTGGACATGGAAGACCACACCACGACCGACTCGACCCTGGACATCCTGCACGCGCTGCGTGTCGAACATCCGGACACCGGGGCGGTGCTGCAGGCGTACCTGCGGCGTACCGAGGCCGACTGCCGGGAGCTCGCCACCCCCGGCTCACGGGTGCGGTTGTGCAAGGGAGCGTACGCCGAGCCGGAGTCGGTGGCCTACCAGTCCGCGATCGACGTCGACAAGTCGTTCGTCCGCTGTCTGAACATCCTGATGTCCGGTCCGGGCTATCCGATGCTGGCCACCCACGATCCACGGTTGATCGCGATCGGCGAGGACCGGGCACGTTGGTTCGACCGGGCACCCGAGGAGTTCGAATTCCAGATGCTGTACGGGGTCCGTCCGGCGGAGCAGGTCAGGCTCGCTGATGAGGGCTACACGATGCGGATCTACCTACCGTACGGGACGGACTGGTACGGCTACCTGATGCGTCGGCTCGCCGAGCGACCGGCGAACGTGGCTTTCCTCGGTCGGGCCCTGCGTTCGCGCGGCTGACGACCGACCGTGTCCGTGGTTCGTGGCCAACCGGTTCGTGGCTAACCGGGGCGGATCGGGGCGCACCGGATAGCCGTATCATGCGGCGGGTGACGGACCCGGACCGCGAATGGGAGACCGACCGGCTGACTGACCGGCAGGAGGAGCCGGCCGCTACCTCGCCACCGGTGGACCCGCCCCCACCCCGTGCGCCGTCTCCAGTGGACATCTCGGCACCGGCCGCGGCGGATTCCCCGTCGCCGTCGGAGCCAGGGCCGAGCCAGCCGGCAGGTCCGCCGCCTGAGCGGCGTTGGCCGCTCTGGCCGGTGCTCGGCATCGTCGCCACGTTGCTGTTCTGCGTCGCACCGGTGGCCGGGGTGGTGGCCTTGGTCGACCGGCTGCCCGAGCCCGAGCCGCCGGCCGTGCCGGCGTCCACCGTGGCGCCACCAGCGGCCAGCCCGCTACCGGGTGATCCGGCCGAAATGACGCAGATCTGGTTGCGTACCCAGATCGAGGCGCTGCTCGACCAGCAGGCCGCAGCGCTACTCGCCGGAGACGAGCGGACCTTCTTGTCGATCGCCGCTGCCGGGTCGACGGCACGCGAGGAGTTGACCCGGCAGTACCACGCGTTGCGGGCGATGCGGGTGACGGCGTGGCAACCGGCGGTCAGTACGTTGCCGGTGCAGATCGATCCGGACGCTGACACGGTTTCCCCCGAGCCGACGGTGATCCCGACGCCGACCGCGGCACCGACGGCCACGGCCACGCCGGCACCGACGGCCACGGCCACGCCGGCACCGACGGCCACGGCCACGGCGACCGTATCGGCTGGCGGTGCCCACTGGCGGCTGCTGGTCAGCTACGAGCACTGCTTCGTCGTACCGTCGTGTCGGACCAGCCCGGTGGTGATCGGACAGCGGTGGACCACCGTGCATGGACGACTGCAGCTGATCGCGGTCGAACCGTCGATGATGCTGCAGGACGGGCCCCGGCCGTGGGAAGTCAGCGAGCTGGTGGTGGCGACCGGCAACCGTACGCTGGTCGCGACCACCCCGGCGTACCGTGACCTGCTGCCGGCGCTGCTGCGTGACGCCGAACAGGCGGCGCTGGTCGCCGACCGGTACGCGGTGACGGGCACCTTGCCCGACCGGTACCGCGTCTTCTACGCGGGCGAGGACGAGTGGTCGCACTGGTACGGCGGAAACCGTCCGCAGTGGACTGCCGGTTACGCGGTGGCGGTCGGCGGCGGGCACTACGAGGTGGTGCTCAACGGCACCGACCTGCGCGATGCGCTGCGGCCCGACCTGCTGCGGCACGAACTGACGCATGCCGCTTCGCTGCCCGACGGCGGCCACCGCGAGCGGGAGGCATGGTGGCTCATCGAAGGGCTGGCCGAGTACGCCGCCGCCGACGGACGCCCGGTGGTCCGCTACGAGGGATTGCCGAACGTCCGGCGGCTGGTGCTGGAACAGGACTGGCAGGGGCCGCTGCAGGGCATGGAGCCGACCGCCGAGACGGCCGACTGGCAGGTGGGGGCCGGCTACGGAGTGGGTTACCTGGCCGTGCGTCATCTGGTCGATCGGTTCGGTGAGGAGCGGCTGCTGATGTTCTTCCGGTCGGTGGTGCACGACGGACTGGCCATCGACGTGGCGTCCCGGCGGCATTTCGACCAGCCGTGGGAAGATCTGCACCAGGCATGCATCGACTACGTCCGGCAGGCCGCCGGATGAGCCACGGTGCCGTGCACCGGGTGAAGCGCCAGCGTACGGCCGTCGTGGCCGGCGGCGGCAGAAGTCGCCCGTCCGGGTGTCGGCGGGTGGCGCGGCATGATCAAATGACGGAACAGATCGCGCCGGTCACAGCTACCCCGTTACCGTACTGGTAACACGCGCGTTGCCCGTCGCGGCGTTTGAAGTGTCCCGCCGGGCGGCACGTGCCGGGGAATGGGATGGATCGGTGAACCATGGCAGGATCACCACAGTCCGAACAGTCCGAGGGCAGGCTGTCGGAGGTCAAGTTCCTGACCGTCGCCGAGGTGGCGAAGGTGATGCGGGTGTCGAAGATGACCGTCTATCGACTCGTGCACTCCGGTGAGCTGTCCGCCGTTCGGGTAGGCCGGTCGTTCCGGGTGCCGGAACACGCGGTGCACGAGTACCTGCGAGGTGCGTTCCGAGAGACCGCGTAGCGGTCTGCCTGGACGCTGCGGCGCCAGCGTGGCGACCGGCCGGTGCCGGGGCCGCGTTGGTGCTGATGACGCGTGCGGGCTAGGCTTGACGCCGGCCGTGCCATCGCCTGCGCGGGTGGGTGCACCACCAGCGTGGTCGGGCCGGTTGTCCAGATTCGGTTCCCGCCAGCGTCCCCGTGCGGCGCAGGAACCGACCCGCACTTCGTTGGGAAGGCTGTCGTATGGGCTCGGTGGTCAAGAAGCGCCGCAAGCGCATGGCGAAGAAGAAGCACCGCAAGCTGCTGCGCAAGACCCGCGTCCAGCGTCGACGTCTCGGCAAGTGACCGTGGCCGGGCTCCGGCCCGGCGCACACCCACCCCGGTCACCCGCCGGCATTGGGAGGGCCACATCGTGACGTCCCCGACCGTCGTGGTCACCGGGATCAGCCGCTTCATCGGTGCCCGCGTGGCGGGCCGGCTCGCCGCCGACTCCCGGGTCGGGCGGGTCGTCGGACTGGATGTCGCGAATCCGTCGCCGGATTTTTCCGACCTGCTCCGTGACGTCGATCAGGTGCGGGCCGATGCCGGTGCGGTCAGCAGCATCGTCGCGGACCTCGACGCGCAGGCCGTCGTGCACCTGGCCGTGGTCAGCGGACCGGATCAGCAGTACGGCGGTCGCGCGGCGATGAAGGAACAGAACGTCATCGGTACGATGCAGTTGCTCGCCGCCTGCCAACAAGCGCCGCAACTGCGCAAGCTGGTGATCCGTTCGTCCACCGCGGCGTACGGCGTGTCGTTTCGTGACCCGGCGGTGTTCACCGAGGACACCGAGCCCCGAGAGGTCCCTCGGGGCGGCTTCGCCCGTGACATCCTCGACATCGAGGCCTACGTACGCGGCTTCCGGCGTCGTCGGCCGGACGTCACCGCCACCGTGCTGCGGTTCGCGCCGTTCATCGGTGCCGCGGCACACACCAGTTTGACCCGGTACTTTGCCCAGCCGGTGGTCCCGACCGTCATCGGCCGCGATCCGCGACTGCAGTTCGTGCACGTCGACGACGCGCTCGAGGTGCTGCACCGGGCAGCCGTCGAGGACCATCCGGGGACGTTCAACGTGGCCGGGCCCGGGGTGTTGACGTTGTCCCAGGCGATTCGGCGGGCCGGCCGGTTGGGCGTCGGAGTGCCTGAGCCGGGGATGTCCACCGCCGCCGGCTTCACCCGGGTCTTCGGCGTGGGGCGGTACGGACTGGACCAGATCGATTTGTTCATCCACGGCCGGGTGGTCGACACCAGCCGATTGGCCCGCGAGTTCGGCTTCGTACCCCGCTCCACCGCGGCGGCGTTCGACGATTTCCTCCGGGCCCATCCGGACGGCACGGTACTGGGCCGGGATCGGCTGGCGGCGGCGGAGCGCGCGATCCTGGACGGCATCCGCCGGGTCCGTGGTGCCGATCGCGCCGAGCGCCATGGCTTGGAGCCGGCATGAGCACCGGTGACGTGCGTGCCGGGGACATCTGGGACCGGCGGGTCGCCGCCGGCCTGGCCTTCCTCCGCCGTCGACTGGCCGGCGAGTACGAGGTTGACGAGTTCGGGTTCGATCCGGACCTCGCCGAAGGGGTGTTCCAGCCGATTCTACGGACGCTCTACCGGGAGTGGTTCCGCACCGAGATCTTCGGGGTCGAGCACCTGCCGCCCAAGGGCGCCGGCCTGGTGGTGGGCAACCATTCCGGCACGGTCGCGCTGGACGCGATGGTGCTCACCGCGATCCTGTACGACGAGCACCCCGAGCACCGCCGCCTGCGGCTGCTCGCGGCGGACTTCGTCTTCCGGCTGCCGTTCCTGTCGGAGTTGACGCGCAAGTTCGGTGGCACGGTGGCCTGCAACCCCGATGCCGAACGGCTGCTCGGTGCCGGTGAACTCGTCGGCGTCTTTCCCGAGGGGTTCAAGGGCATCGGCAAGCCGTACGCACAGCGGTACAAGCTCCAGCGCTTCGGTCGGGGCGGGTTCGTGGCCGCGGCCATCCGGACCGGCGCGCCGATCATTCCGGTGGCGATCGTCGGGGCCGAGGAGACGTACCCGATGCTCGCCGACGTCGCCCCGCTGGCGCGGCTGCTCGGCCTGCCCTATTTTCCGGTCACTCCGACCTTTCCCTGGCTGGGGCCGCTGGGCCTGATTCCGCTGCCGAGCAAATGGATGATCGAGTTCTGCCCGCCGATCCAGACCACCGCGTTGGCCGAGCTCGCCGACGATCCACTGGTCGTCTTCAACCTCGCCGACCAGGTGCGGGAAACCATCCAGCAGGCGGTACACCGGCTGCTCGAACGCCGGCCCGATCCGTTCGGTCGCTGACCCGGCTCAGGTCAGCAGCGTGCGCAGGTCGAGCACCTGCCATGCGGTGCTCTCGCTGTCGCCGACCGACCACCAGAGCGTCCCGGCCCGACACAGGACCATGCCGACCCCGTCGGCCACCACGAACGCCTCGTCCCGCTCCAGGTCGTAGATGATCAGCTGCTGGGCGTTGGTCAGCGCGTTCGGGGCGGCCGAGCGGGACAACACCTCGAACCGGTCGAGCATGCCGACATCGATGGTGCTGGCGGTGACCGAACCATCACCGACGCGGCGACGGTCCGTACCGTCGGGGCGCATCAGGTCGATACGGCCCGGCCCGTCCGCCGCCAGCACCAGCACCCGGCACCAGGTCGGGCCGCAGGTAACCAGTTCGGTCGGCCCGGCCGGGACGTCGATTATCCGCCGCGCGTCGAGGTTCCGGACCCGGACCGGACCGGTTTCTCCGCTGCCGGCGCTGACCATCATCGGCCAGGCGGACAGCGACCAGGCGCCCGGGTCGGTGCGGACCGTGACGTCGCCGCCGCTGAGCGCGACCGAGCGCAGCTCGGTGGCGGGCTCCTCGCCGGGCGCGACCGCCACCCAGTACAGCCGCCCGTCATTGATCACCATGTCGTACTGGGAGTTGAAGAAGACCACGTCGCCGGTGTCACCGGTGAGTCGGCGCGGTGCTCCACCACCGTTCACGTCGGCCGCCCACATCTCGGTACGGCCGTGCCCGGCCTCGTCCGCGACCGACTCGGACCAGGCCAGCGTCGCCCCGTCGAGGGTGAATCCACCGTACTGCGGGGTGGCGGTCAGCGGCAGCCGGCGCAGCTCCCGGACGGACCCGTCCGGGGCCAGGACCACCAGTCGTAGCGCGGTTCCGTCCGGACTCGGGGCGGTGCCGACCGAGGTACCCGCGTCGATGAACAGGACCGGGCTGTACGCCGGGCCGTCGGGCAGGTTGGCGGCCAGGTCGGCGACCTCGGCGTCCGGCCAGACCTCGGCCAGCGTACGCAGTCCGCGCGGCTCGTCGGCCGACGGCGGACCGGCCTGCGGCAGCGCGATCAGCAGCGCGGCGGCCACCAACGCGGCGGCCAGACCGGCCAGGTGCCACGGGCCGGGGCGCCGGTGCCGCCCCGGCCGCCGACCCGGTGTCCCGACCTGCTCGGGCGGGCGTACGGTGACCGTCACACCGATGACCTTTCCTCCGTCCGGCGGCGGCGCATGGCCAGACCAGCCGTCACCACGCCGGCCAGGAACCCGGCGGCGACCGTCGACGGTACCGCGATCCGCGCCGCCTTGCGACCGGTCCGGAAATCGTGGATCGTCCAGCCACGCTCGCGCGCCTGCCGCCGCAGCGCGGCGTCCGGGTTGACCGCTGCGGCGCGACCGACCGCCGAGAGCATGGGTATGTCGTTGGCCGAGTCGCTGTAGGCGCTGCACCTGCCGAGATCCAATCCCTCGACCGCGGCGAGCCGTACCACCGCCTCAGCCTTCGCCGGGCCGTGCATCAGCTCGCCGACCAGCCGGCCGGTGTACGCACCGTCGACGATTTCGGCCACGGTGCCGAGCGCGCCGGTGAGCCCGAGCCGCTGGGCGATCACCCGGCCGATCTCCACCGGGGCGGCGCTGACCAGCCACACCCGCTGACCAGCGTCGAGATGGAGCTGGGCCAGCGCCCGGCTGCCGGGCCAGATACGCGGCGCCATCAACTCGTCGAAGATCTGCTCGGTGAGCCGTTCCACGTCGTCGATCCGCCAGCCGGCGACGAACGCGAGGGCGGCTTCTCTCGCTCGGGACATGTCCGCGGCGTGTTCGGTGGCCAGCAGCCGGTACCGGGCCTGCCGCCAGGCGAACTGGGCCAGGTCGGCGGTGGTGAAGTAGTTGCGCGCGGCCAGACCGCGGGCCAGCCAGTAGATGGAGGCGCCGCGGAGCATGGTGTTGTCGACGTCGAAGAAGGCAGCCGAGCGGGTGTCGGGGGTGGGTGGCGCGGCCGCCAGGTCGGCGGTCGCCCAACCTGCGGTGTGGCCGTAGGCATCCGTGCTGATGGTCACCTTGCGGGTGCGGCCCACCCCAATGTCACCCCCCGTCCGTCACCGGGACTTGCGTCCGCCACCGGTCTGTCGCCTTTCGCGAGGGTAGCTGGCCGGCCGGGGCGTGAGCGGGGGACCGGACGTCAACGGTCGGACGCCGGGGTGTCCTTCACCGCCGGGCGCGGGGTGTTCGGCAAGACCTGGTCGGCGCCGTCGACCTGTGGCTCGGCCAGTTCCGACGACGGCGAGCCGGTCGGCGGGGCATCAGGGGCGGCGGCGGACGATTGCCCGCTCCCGTCGGTCGCGGCCGAGGGCGGGCCGACGGATTCCGGCGCCACATCTGTCTTGCCTTCGCCAGCGGCGGCCTCACCCGGCAGTTCCGGCTGGCCATTGCCCGGTATCCGGACACCGACGCCGCCGGCATGTTCGCCAACGGTGCAGGTGGTGGGTAGCGGACCGAGCGCATCGGTTTCCAGCCCGGCTGATGTCGTACAGGCCAGCCCGTTGCGCAACGCCTGGGTACGGGCGCGGACCGCGTCCACCAGCGCCAGCGAGTCCGTGGCCCGCTCCTGGGTGACCGTACCCGCCGCAGCTAGTTCGCGAAGTACCGGTCGCTGGGTTGCGATGAAGGCGTCGACGGTGTCCAGCGGTCCGTGCTCACCGCGCTCGGCGGCGGCCGCGGTGAGCAGTTCGACGCCTTGCCGCGTCTGACCGTCCATGTCGTCGAGCACCGCGCGGAACGCGTCAGGCTGATCCTGCAAGGTGATCGCCTCGTCCAACCGGACCCGGGCGAAGCCGAGGAAGAGCTGGCCCCGGGACACGTCGGAGTGGGTGAAGGCGAGTTGCGCGCGTTCGGTGGACCGTTTCATCCCGTACAGAGTGTCGCCGGGCAGCGCCTGCTCGGTCGCGGCCGACATGCCCGAAACGGTGATGGCACCGAAGGCCACGGTGGCGATGACGACGGCCCGGGCACGTGCCCGCCCGATGGCGCGCCCGGGCACCACGGCACGGGCACGGCGCCGGACCGATCTGGATTCGGGCGCGTTGCCGCCGGCCGCCGCCGCAGCGGTGGCTCCGATCCCCTCCCGTTCGGCGGTGGCGATGAGGGTGGCGCGTAGATAGGCCCGGAAGCCGGGGTCCACGGCGCCCGTCGCCTGGGGTGGCAGCTCGGACATCCGACGTCCGAGATCCGTGAGCGGGGCCAGTTCCTCGTCCAACGGGTCACGGACGTGGCGCCGCCCACCACCGTCTCCCCGATCGAGAAGTTGTGCGAAACGCTCGGCGCGGCGACGCAAGAGCTTGAGCTTGCTCATCGCGGGCCCCTCCCTTTGCAGGTCACGGCTTGTGCGGCGGGGTGTCGCCGCCGTCCGATGCGACCACGGCCAGGGTCGTTGGGGAGGTGTCCCGCACGGACCCGGGTACGTCGCCGGATGGCTGACCTCGCAAGGGCACCACCGGTCGCACCCCGTGAAACGGCTGAGTGGCCAGTTGGGTTACGGGCCGGCGCGGGGAATCCTCACTACGCGTGACCGATGCCAGAGCCTCAGGCGCGACCGCTACGCCTGGAAGCCGTCGGGCAGCAGCCGGGCCAGCGCGCGTACCGCACGGTACTGCAGCGCCTTGATCGCACCTTCGTTCTTGCCCATCGCCCGCGCGGTCTCGGCGACCGAGAATCCTTGCAGGAAGCGCAGGACGATGCATTCCTGCTGCTCGGGATTGAGCTGCTTGACCGCGGTCAGCAGAGCGACGTTCGTGATGTGGTCCACGACGGCGGCTTCCGGGCTGCCTTCCGGCCCACGATCCTCGCGCTCTGCATCCAGAACATCACCCGTAGTAACTTCGAGGCGGTACCTTCCGGACTTGAAGTGGTCCGCGACCAGGTTGCGGGCGATCGTCACCAGCCAGGCGCCGGGGTCACGGCCCTGCCAGGTGAAGCTGCCGATGCGCTTGAGCGCACGCAGGAACGTGTCCGAGGTCAGGTCCTCGGCCAGTTGCCGATTGCCGACCCGGAAGTAGATGAACCGGAAGACCGTGTCGAGGTACCGGTCGTAGATCAGCCCGAACGCCTCGGTGTCCCCGGCCTGCGCTCGCTCGACCAGCGCCCACACCTCCCGGGCCGGGTCGGATTCGTCGGGACGGTCCGGGTAGTTGCCCGGCGGTGCGCCGCGGCGGCGGTCCTGGTCCGGCACCACCGGCAGGACGGCCGTCTCCGCGTCGTTGCCGCCCGGCTGGGTAGGCATCGTCGGCCGGGCCGGGGTCGCCACCGCGCCACCCATCGGCTTGGCGTTGGTGCCCGGCTGGTGCCGGGTCGGCACCTCGTTCGGGTGGGTGCGTTGTCTGGCCCGCCTGGTGTTGCCGTCGCCGCGCAGGGTGATGCTGAGCATCTCGTCCATCGAGGCACGTAGCAGCCGGAGCCCTTGGGTCAGGGCGACCTGGGCGCCGTGCACCTCGCGACTGACCGCTGGGTAGACGAGTCGGGGGGAGTAGACACTCATGGGGCGTCCTCCGTTCGTGCCCGTGGCGATCCGGCCGGGTGGCTGGCCCGGGCACCTGGCTCGGTGGGATGGGTGCCGTTGCTGGCACGATCCGTCACGCCGGTGACGTGTGTCGCCGACCGACACACCTCCCTGAGGTGCTGGTGCGGTGCATTAACGGGCACGGCGGGCCTCCTCGGGCTGAGGGGTGGCGACTCACGGCAAAACGGGTGAGCCGACCCAAGGCGATGATAGGGCCAACGTCACCCAGGCGTGTGGAGTCCGTTACACAACGACGAAGTATTTCCGTCGGCCATCTCGGGATATCGCACACTCTGTGCGCTGTCAGCTACCCGACGCACGCGCTGTCGGTAACCGGTACGCTGCTCGGGCGTGTCGCGTCCGACCGTGAGGAGACCGGTGAGCCAGTCACGACTGACCCTGATCACCCGACCCGGCTGCCACTTGTGCGAGGCCGCCCGCGAGGCGATCACCCGGGTGGCGCGGCAGACCGGCGACCGGTGGTCCGAACTCGATGTCACCACCGATTTCGAGTTGGAACGTGAGTACGGCGAACGCCTGCCGGTGGTGCTGCTCGACGGGCGCGAGCACGGCTACTGGCGGGTCGAAGAGGACCGGTTGCTGGCCGACCTGCGCCAGGGACGCCGGTCGTGACCGGTTGCCATCTCGTCTGGGACTGGAATGGCACCCTGCTCGACGATCTGGCGTTGGTGGTCGCCTCGACCAACCACGCGATCGCCACCGTCGACGGGCCGGTCCTCACCGCCGAACAGCACCGGACCGCGTTCCGACGGCCGGTCGCCGACTACTACGCCGAGGTGCTCGGCCGAGTGGTGGACGCGGAGGAGTTCGGCCGACTGGACCGGATCTTCCACGACGCCTACCGGGCCGGGCTGACCACGTGCGCCCTCGCCGAGGACGCGGAACGGGCATTGCGCGGCTGGGCGGGTACCCAGTCGTTGCTGTCGATGTGGTTCCACGACGAACTGGTGCTACTGGTCGAGACGTACGGGCTGTCCGCCACCTTCCGTCGCATCGACGGGCTGCGGACCGAGGTCGGCGGCGACCGTAAGGCCGCCCACCTCGACCAGCACCTGTCCCAGCTCGGCGTGGACCCGGTCACCACGGTGCTCATCGGCGACTCGATCGACGACGCCGACGCCGCCGAGGCGGTAGGTGCGAGTTGCGTCCTGTACACGGGCGGTTTCACCGACCCGGACCGGCTACGGGCCCGTGGTGTTCCGGTGGCGGAGAGCCTCACCGACGCGGTCCGGCTGGCCGGCGGTCATCCGGGCCAGGGCGGTATCGGCCGTCAGCTGCGCAGATAGGTCAGCACCGCGAGTACCCGCCGGTGCTGCTCGATGTCCGGCGGCAGCTGCAGCTTCGTGAAGATGTTGTGGACGTGCTTCTCGACCGCGCCATCGCTGACCACCAGCAGCCGCGCGATCGCACCGTTGGACCGTCCCTCGGCCATCAGGCCGAGCACCTCGCGCTCACGGGGAGTCAGGTCACGCAACGGATCGTCCCGGCGGCGGCGGACCAGTAACTGGCTGACCACCTCCGGATCGAGCACGGTGCCGCCACCGGCCACCCGGCCCAGCGCGTCGAGAAACTCGGCGATCGCCGCGACCCGGTCCTTGAGCAGATAGCCCACCGCACCGGCCCGGTCGGCGAGCAGGTCGTCGGCGTACGACACCTCGACGTACTGGGAGAGCACCAGCACCGGCGCGCCCGGCAGCCGGCGGCGGATCTCCACGGCGGCCCGCAGCCCTTCGTCGGTGTGCGACGGCGGCATCCGCACATCGACGATGGAGACGTCCGGACGATGCTCGACGACCGCCGCGACCAGCGCCGGTCCGTCCGCGACCGCCGCCACCACGTGGTGGCCGTGCTCGGTGAGCAGGCGGATGAGACCTTCTCGCAGGAGCACGGCGTCGTCGGCGATCACTACCCGCATGGCATTGATGTCTACCAGCACCGGCCGGCCGGCTGATTCGGCCATCACCGGCTGGCCGGCAGTTCGGCGCGGATGTCGGTGGGCCCGCCGGTCGGGCTCGTGACGCTCAGCACACCGCCGTGGGTGCGCACCCGGTCGGCGAGACCGGCCAGTCCGTGTCCCTTGGCCAGGTGGGCGCCACCTGCTCCGTCGTCGGTAACCGCGATGATCAGCCGGTCGCCCTGCCGGCGCACCGCCACCGTGCAGATGGTCGCGCCGCTGTGCTTGGCGACGTTGGTCAACGCCTCGGCGACCACGAAGTACGCGGTACTCTCCACCGCCGAGTCCAGCCGTCCGTCAGGTGTCGCGAGTTGCGGATCGACCCAGAGGTCGATCGGCACGACCCCTCGGCTGGCCAGGGCGGCGAGTGCGCTCGGTAGCCCACGGTCGACCAGAATGGGTGGCGCGATGCCCCGGGACAGGGCGCGGAGTTCGGCGAGGGTCTCCCTGGTCTGGCTCAGCGCCTCGTCGATGGTCTGCCGCGCCGCGTCCGGGTCGGCGGCGAGTTGTTCGCGTGCCCGACCGAGGTCCATCGCGAGGCGGACCAGCCGTTGTTGCGGCCCGTCATGGATGTCGCGTTCCAGCCGGCGCAACGCGATCGCCTCGGCGGACACCGCCGCCTGCCGTTGCTCCTCCAGCCGGGTGATCCGGTCGCGCATCTCGGCCACTCCGGTGAGCAGGCCACGGGCGAATCCGGCCTGCAGCAGGGCGCAGCCGCGGACCACGATCGGCAAGGTGATCAGGAAGAATATGCCGATCACCGTGTGCAGGGCGATCCGGGTGGCCGGGGCGTCGCCGAGCCCGAGCAGTGGAGCCAGCCCTTCGCCCCGATCGACCGGTAGCAGCCAGTCGTAGACCCAGTAGAGCGAACCGGCCACCGCCCCCGCCCACCAGGTGAGCGTCACCGGCACGGCGATCAGCGTCACCGGCAACCGCAGTACGCCGAAGGCCAGGTCCAGCCACGACTGCGGTTCCATGATCGGCGCCAGGACGCGGCGCCAGGTACCGGCGTCCGGTCCGGCCCCGTGGTAGCTCGGCTCGATCCGGGTCGTCTCCAGCACTGTGGCCACCCGCCGCCGTTCGAGCTGGGCGAAGGCGCGGGCGGCGTGCAACGTCGCGCTGAGGATCGGCAGGCCGATCACCGTGACGACCAGGCTCAGGCCGAGCGCGAAGCCGGTCACGGCGACCACGAAGTTGGCCACGGCGAGCGGCAGGCCGGTGAGGACGAACAGCGAGTCGCCGCCGAGCCGGCGGGTGATCAGGCCGGGGGGAGCCGGCGCGACGGCCGACGTGGGGCTGGCGGTGGTCATGAGGTCGACGCTAGATGCTGCCGGTCGTCGGGTCATTCCCGTCGGCTGGCGGACTCGGGTGGGGTTGTCCCTACCTGCTCGGGCGCCGGTCCCGGCAGTTGCCGGTTCGTCGTCGCGGTTCGTGCGCCGGTCGGGCCTACGGGGAGATAAGTCCGGATTTGGGGACAATAGAGCAAGTCGCACCTGGGTGGATCGGTTGCCTTGTGGGTAAGATGTGGCACCGGGTTCCTTCATGATGCTCCATCAAGATCGCGATTTGTGCGCGCCTTCACAAGCGCCTACGCTGTAACCCTGACGAGCCCCGATAGCACAACAGGTGACGGCGGGTCGCCGCCGGGGCACCGGAGTGACCGGCCGGTCGGCGGGTCAACGATCGCACCGCACGGAGACGCATGAGTCAGCACCGCCAGCCAGGCGCGTCCGGCCGGGTCGACGCCGTTCCGGCGCTGCCGGACCTCCCTGAGGCGACGGTCGCCCGACTCCCGGAGTACCTCCGCGCACTGCACGCGCTCGCCGAAGCCGGCCACGAGACGGTCTCCAGCGAGGGTCTGGCCAACGCCGCCGGAGTCAACTCCGCCAAGCTGCGCAAGGATCTGTCCCAGCTCGGCTCGTACGGCACCCGTGGGGTCGGCTACGACGTCACCTTGTTGATCGAGCAGATCGAGTACGTTCTCGGTCTCACCCATCGACGGGCCGTCGCCCTGGTCGGCGTCGGTAATCTCGGCCACGCGCTGGCCGGGTACGCCGGCTTCGCCACCCGGGGGTTCCGCATCGCGGCCCTGTTCGACGCCGACGCCGCGCGGGTGGGTGAAGACATCAACGGACTGGTCGTCCGGCACATCGACGACCTGCCGGCGGTCGCGGCGCACGAGTCGATCGCGATCGGGGTGATCGCCACCCCGGCGACCGCCGCGCAGCAGGTGGCCGACCAGTTGGTCGCCGCCGGTGTGACCAGCATCCTCAACTTCGCCCCGTGCGTGCTGGCGGTGCCGTCCGGCGTCGACGTGCGCAAGGTCGACCTCGCGATCGAGCTGCAGATCCTCTCCTTCCACGAGCACCGCAAGTCCGCCTCGGTCGGCGAGCACCGCAAGTCCGGGCTGACCGCGCTGCCCGGCGGGCGCGACGCCGGGCTGCCCGGTGCGGCGGGCTTCGACGGCACCGGCGCACCGGCCGGCTTCGTGGCCGGAGCGGGCGGCGCGCTGCCGTCCGGTTCGCTGCCGTCCGGGCCTGCGGAGGCGGTTGGATCGTGAATCTGCTCGTCGTCGGAGCGTCCTACCGGACCACGCCGGTCGCCACCTTGGAACAGCTGGCCGTGGCGCCTGCGGACCAGCCCGCGGTGCTGCGTCTGCTGCTGGCCAAGCCCTACGTCGATGCCGCCGTCGTGCTCTCCACCTGCAATCGGGTCGAGGTGTACGCGGCGGTCAGCGGATTCCACGGCGGCCTCGCCGACATCTGCGCGGTACTCGCCGAACGCACCGGTAGCCTGCCCAACCAGCTTGCCGACCACCTGTACGTGCACTACGGCCAGGCGGCGGTCGAGCACGCCTACCGGGTGGCCGCCGGGCTCGACTCGATGGTCGTCGGCGAGGCCCAGATCCTGGGGCAGTTGCGCGACGCGTACCACGCGGCCAACGAGGCCGACGCCACCGGCCGCCTGCTGCACGAACTCATGCAGCAGGCGTTGCGGGTCGGTAAGCGCGCGCACGCCGAGACCGGGATCGACCGCGCCGGCCAGAATGTCGTCAGCGCGGCTCTGCGGATCGGCGGCGACCTGCTGCCCGGCGGGCTGACCGGCAGGTCGGTGCTGGTCCTCGGCGCCGGCTCGATGGGTGCGCTGGCCGTCGCCACCCTGGCGCGCTCCGGCGTCACCACGATCCAGGTGGTCAACCGTCGGGACGAGCGCGCGGTGCGGCTGGCCGGTACGTACGGCGCCACGGCGGTGCCGTACGCGCGGCTGTCGGACGCGCTCGTCGGTGTCGACCTGGTGATCAGCGCGACCGCCTCGGCCGAACCGGTGCTCACCCGCGCCACCGTCGAGCAGGTCCTGCGGCACCGCCCGGCCGGCCGCGACGGGCCGCTGGTCCTGCTCGACCTGGCGGTGCCGCGAGACGTCGAGCCGGCCACAGCCGCCCTGCCCGGCGTGGCGGTCGTCGATGTCGACGGACTGGCCGGCGCGTTGACCGAGGCGCCCGCGGCGGCGGACACCGCCGCGGTCGCCGAGATCGTCACCACCGAGGTTTCCGCGTTCCTCAGCTGGATGCGTGGTGCGGACGTGGCGCCGACCGTGGCCGCCCTGCGTGGCCGCGCCGACGACGTCGTCGGCGCCGAGCTGCGCCGGCTCGCGCAGCGCCGTCCGGACCTGACCGATGCCCAACGCGCCGAGGTGGCGCACACCGTGCACCGGGTGGTGCAGCGCCTGCTGCACTCACCGACCGTGCGGGTGCGTCAGCTCGCCGCCGAACCCGGTGGGGACCAGTACGCGGCGTTGCTGCGCCAGCTGTTCGACCTGGACGTGCCGGGAACCTCCGGCGCGGCTGCCATACCGGATCTGGACGGTGCCTCGTGAGCGCGTTGCGGTTGGGCACCCGGGGTAGTGCGCTGGCCATGGCCCAGTCGGGCCGGGTCGCCGCCATGCTGCGCGCGGCGACCGGCCGCGACGTCGAGCTGGTGGAGATCGTCACCACCGGGGACCGGTCCACGGCACCGGTGGCCGCGCTCGGCGTCGGGGTGTTCGTCTCGGCGCTGCGCGACGCGTTGCAGGCCAAGGAGATCGACCTCGCGGTCCACTCGTACAAGGACCTACCCACCGCGACCCCGGCGGAGCTGCTGGTGGCGGCGGTGCCGGCGCGCGAGGATCCGCGCGACGCCCTGCTCACCCGGGACGGGCGGATGCTCGCCGAGCTGTCCCCGGGCACTACCGTCGGCACCGGCGCGCTGCGCCGGATCGCCCAGTTGCACGCCCTCGGTCGCCAGTTGGTGGTCACCCCGATCCGCGGCAACGTGGACACCCGCATCGGCCGGGTCCGCGGTCCGCGGGCCGATCTCGACGCGGTCGTCCTGGCCCGGGCCGGGCTGGTCCGGCTCGGCCGCGCCGACGAGATCACCGAGACGCTCGACCCGATGCTCATGCTGCCGGCCCCCGCGCAGGGCGCGCTGGCGGTGGAGTGCCGGGCCGATGACACCGACCTGGTCGAGCTGCTGAGCCTGCTCGACCATGCACCGACCCGTTGCGTGGTCACCGCGGAACGGTCGTTGCTGGCGACGCTGGAAGCCGGGTGCAGCGCACCCGTCGCGGCGTACGCCGAAGTCGCCGAAGGGGACGACGGTGACGAGATCTACCTGCGCGCGGCCGTGATCAGCCCGGACGGGGTCCGGGAGATCCGGCTGTCGCGTACCGGTCCTCCGGCTGACGCCGCCGACATCGGCAAGGCACTCGCCACCGAGTTGCTCGACGCTGGGGCCGACACGATCCTTCCCGGGACCACGCCTGGCGGCCTGCGCGCAGACGCCGCGGATGGCGGCGTGGTGCCCCAGCGACCTTCAGCGCCCAATCCGTCCGGCGCGACGACCCAGAACATGGGGAGCATAGATGACCCGCACCCGTAAGCTCGCAGGCCACATCGCCTTCGTGGGGGCTGGCCCCGGCGACCCCGGCCTGCTGACCCGCCGGGCGCACGACGCCCTGGTCGAGGCCGACCAGGTGGTGTACGACCGGGGTGTCCCGGAAGCCCTGCTGGCCGTGATCCGCGCCCAGGCCAAGGCGGACGCCCAGTTGAGCCCGGCCGAAGGCGTGCCCGGCGACGTGGCCAAGGTGTTGATCTCCGCGGCCCGATCCGGTCAGGCGGCGGTCCGCCTGGTCGCCGGTGATCCGTTCGGCCATCACGCGGTGGTGACCGAGGTCCAGGCGGTGGCCCGTACCGCGGTGCCGTTCGAGGTGGTGCCGGGCGTCAGCCAGGCCGAGGGAGTGGCGAGCTACGCGGGCGTGCCGCTGCCCGGCATCCGTACGGTGGCCGATGTCGACGACACGGGTGGCCTCGACTTCGACGCGCTCGCCGCAGCGGTCGGCCGCGGATCCCTCGCCCTCGCGGTCGACGCCGGCGAGCTGGCGACCGTCCGCGACGGACTGCTGGCCGCCGGGGTCGACGGTGCGACCTCGGTCGCGGTCACCGGCGACGGCACCGGTGAGACACAGTACACCACCACCTCTACTGTGGATAGCTTCGTGGCGGCGGCGCTCGGGTTCACCGGCCGGGTGGTGCTCACCCTCGGTGCCGGCGTCGCCGAGCGGGACAAGCTCAGCTGGTGGGAGAACCGGCCGCTGTACGGCTGGAAGGTGCTCGTGCCACGGACCAAGGAGCAGGCCGGGGTGATGAGCGCACAACTGCGCGCGTACGGTGCCATCCCGTGCGAGGTGCCGACCATCGCGGTCGAACCACCACGGACCCCGGCGCAGATGGAGCGGGCGGTCAAGGGTCTGGTCGACGGTCGCTATGCCTGGGTGGTCTTCACCTCGGTCAACGCGGTCCGGGCGGTGTGGGAGAAGTTCGCCGAGCACGGACTGGATGCCCGCCACTTCGGCGGTGTCAAGATCGCCTGCATCGGCGAGGCGACCGCCAAGGCGGTGCGTGACTTCGGCATCCAGCCGGAGCTGCTGCCGGCCGGCGAGCAGTCCTCCGAGGGCCTGCTCGCGGAGTTCTCCCCGCACGACGAGATTCTCGACCCGGTCGGCCGGGTGCTGCTGCCCCGGGCCGACATCGCCACCGAGACGCTCGCCGCCGGATTGACCGAACGCGGCTGGGAGGTCGACGACGTCACCGCCTACCGGACGGTACGAGCCGCGCCGCCGCCGGCGGAGATCCGCGACGCCATCAAGTCCGGTGGCTTCGACGCGGTGCTGTTCACCTCCTCGTCGACCGTGCGCAACCTGGTCGGGATCGCGGGCAAGCCGCACGCCCGTACGGTGGTCGCGGTGATCGGCCCGAAGACCGCCGAGACCGCGACCGAGTTCGGCCTGCGGGTCGACGTGCAGCCGGCGCACGCTTCCGTGCCCGACCTGGTCGAGGCGCTCGCCAGCTACGCGGTCGAGCTGCGGGAGAAACTGGTGGCCATGCCGGCCAAGCAGCGACGCGGTTCCAAGGTGCAGGGCCCGACCGCGTTGCGGTTCCGCTGATCACCACGACCAGGGTCCGCTGACCACGCACGATCGAGGATGGGGTGGCCGGGCATGGGTTATCCGCAGATCAGGCCACGTCGGCTGCGTCGTACCGCGGCGGTACGACGGCTGGTCGAGGAGACCCGGCTGGCGCCGGCCGAGTTGGTGCTGCCGATGTTCGTCCGGGAAGGGCTGACCGAGCCACGACCGGTCGCGTCGCTGCCCGGGGTGTTCCAGCACGGCCGGGACTCGCTGCGCAAGGCCGCCGCCGAGGCGGTGGCGGCCGGAGTCGGCGGGATCATGCTGTTCGGGGTGCCGGCGCGGCGGGACGCCACCGGCTCCGGCGGCGTCGACCCGGACGGCGTCCTCAACGTCGCCATCCGGGACGTGGTCGCCGAAGTCGGCGACGCCACCGTGGTGATGAGCGACCTGTGCCTGGACGAGTTCACCTCACACGGGCACTGCGGGCTGCTCGCCGACGACGGCACGGTCGACAACGACGCCACGCTCGCCGCGTACGCGCGGTTGGCCGTGGCCCAGGCGGAAGCCGGGGCGGACATGCTCGGCCCGTCCGGGATGATGGACGGGCAGGTCGGCGTGGTGCGTCGGGCGCTGGACGCGGCCGGGCACACCGACACCGCGCTGCTGGCCTACGCCGTGAAGTACGCCTCGGCGTTCTACGGCCCGTTCCGCGACGCCGTCGAGTCGGCGCTGGTCGGTGACCGGCGTACGTACCAGCAGGATCCGGCGAACCTACGGGAGTCGCTGCGCGAGGTCGAGTTGGACGTGGCCGAGGGCGCGGATCTGGTCATGGTCAAGCCGGCGCTGCCGTATCTGGACGTGCTCGCCGCGGTCCGCCAGCTCGTCCAGGTCCCGGTCGCCGCCTACCAGGTCTCCGGCGAGTACGCGATGGTCGAGGCGGCTGCGGCGAACGGCTGGATCGACCGGGAACGGGTGATCATGGAGACGCTGACGTCGATCCGCCGGGCCGGTGCGCAGATCATCCTGACCTACTGGGCGGTCGAGGCCGCGCACGCCCTGCGCCGCTGACGGCCGGCCCCGGCCAGCGGTCCTTGCCGAGGACGCGCCGTCGGCCTCAGGCGGGCCGGTTCAGCTACGCACTCCGAGCCGGTGCAGCAGCGTCGGGATGTCGGCACCGTAGTCCCACCAGTCCCGGTCCCGCTGGAAGCCGAGTTCCTCGTTCATCGCGATCAGCTGCTCGTCGCCCTCGGCGTTCCAGGTCTGCACCTCGGTGAGCTGGGGCTCGGCCGAGCGCAGCTCCAGCAGCATCCGTGCCTTGACCGCCCGGTCGATGCCCTGGCCCTGATGGTCCTGAGCGACGATGGTGTCGTACTGATCGGCCCGGTTCGGGTGCTGCGCCGGCACGACGACCTCGGTGAGCCCGGCGACCTGACCGGTCCGTGGGTGTCGGGCCAGCACGATGTACGGCTTCATGCCCCGCCGGTACAGGCAGCCGAGGCTCTCCTGCAACCGCTGCGGGTCGTACGAGCTGGGCCGCAGGTCCAGGTCGCCGTCCTCGAGCACCCGTTGCTCGGCCTTGGTGCGGGCGTACGCGTCGATCAGCTCGGCGGGCGGCCCGCCCGGGTGGAACTCGACCTCGTAGCCGGCCGCCAGATCCCCGGCCATCTTCTCGATGGCCGGCCAGTCGAGCCCGGCCAGCCGAAGCACGCTGCGGATCTCCCGGAACTGCCGGTCGAAGCCCAACGACTCGTAGAAGTTGACCGCACAGGTGCCGCCGATGACCTCGACCCCGACCGAGCTGAAGCCCTCGTGGTACGCGCGGCGCACGGCCACGGCCAGCAGCCGCCGACCGAGTCCGCTGCGGCGCACCTGCGGGTGCACCAGGACCTCCAGTACGCCGATGTCGCCGAGCAGCAGCACGTTGACGTGCCCGACCACCCGGTCCGGCTGCCCGCCGGCGGCGGCTTCCTCGGCCAGCCAGCAGACCCGACGTACCCCCGGCATGGTCTCGGTGAGGTACTCCCGTAGGTAGTTCGGCTGCCACAACGGGTCGCCAGGAAGATCCGTCCGGAAAACCTGGTTCAGACAGTCCAGCAGAGACGAAATCTCGGCGGACGACGCGGTCCGGGGGTCCCACTCGCGCACCATCACGCGTCTAGCTTGCCGCTTAGTCGCCTGTTGCGAAAGTGCTCGCGACGGAATCGTGCAGAACCGATTGCGCTAAGTACGGCTGCGGACCCCGTAGTCGTTGGCCGTGTCAAAGACCGACTGAGCGTACGGTTGGACATTGTTGTACGACAGGATCGCACTCCACCAATCCGTAGGTGTCGACAGATCGCGTCCGTTTCGGCACAAGTAGTTAGCGGCGGCGAGGCTCGCGTCGTCGATATCCTGCGGATCCGCGACTCCGTCGTTGTCCGCGTCCACCGCGTATTCCGCCCAGGTCGTGGGGATGAACTGCATCGGCCCGACGGCCCGGTCGTAGACGATGTCATTGTCCAGCAGCCCGCGATCGGTATCGGCGATCAGCTGGCGGTCTCCCGCCCCGTCCAGCGGCAGCCCGACGATCGGCGGGTTCGCGCGACCGTCGACGTCGAGGCGGGATCCGTTCGCCGAGCCGTGGGTCGACTCGATCATGCCGATCGCCGCGAGGGTGGTCCAGCTCAGCCGGCAAGCCGGCGTGGTGTTGGACAGCACCAGCTCGGCGTAGCCGTACGCCTCGACCGCGACCGGTGGGATCTGCACCCGGCCCGCCGTCTGCGCGGCCCACCCGGCGAGCACCGTGGCGGGTCGGGTCGGGACGGTGCCGGTGGGCTGCCCGCCGATCGGCGGCGCGTCCGTCGGGTCGAGCAGGTCCGGATCGTTCGTCCCGGGCAGCTGCGGTACGGCGGTGGTCGCGATCCCGGTCGGCGCTGGGTCCCCGCCTGCCGGAGGCCCGCCGACGGTCGCCGGGACGAGTACGGCTCCGGCTGTGCCGCTGCCGGCGATCAGCGACAGCAGCAACAGGCCCGGTAGGACCAACCGGCCGGTGGGCCGGCGGGACCAGGCCGTCACCGCGCGGACGGCGCGTCGTGTCGCCCGCTTGACCGGGCGCCACCGGGCGGCCTGGAACAACCGGGCCGGATGCAGTCGACTCGCCGGTGTGGTGAACGGCGCGGTGGCCTTCGGTCGTGGCTCGGCCGGCGGCACGGCGGGGCGCAACCGGTGGGTTGTCGGCGTGCCTGCCCCGTCCTCGACCATGCGTCGAGTATTACCCATCCACCCGCGAGCGTCAGTTCCCGCCGTACTCTATCCACATGCCCCGGTATGAGTTTCGCTGTCGCGCCTGCGGCGACAACACGTTCGAGGTCAACCGACCGATGGACCAGGCAGACGCTCCGGCGCTCTGCCCGCAGGGCCACGCCGACACCGTCAAGTTGCTGTCCACGGTCGCGCTGACCGGGCGCGGTGCCGCTACGACGGCCGGTCGCGCGGCCGGCCCACCTGCCGGCGCACCGGCCGGCGGCTGCTGCGGTGGTGGGTGCGGATGTTGACCGGCCACGCTGGCTGACCTGTCCAGACACGCCGCGATCAGCCCAGTCGTCGTCGCGATGCGCCGGGTTGCCGGCGTGCGGCAGCATGAACGCGACTTCCCAGCGGGGCGGAGGTTCCACGGGTGTCGGCACCGATCGCACTGCCGAGTGGCCTGGTCACCTTCATGTTCACCGACATCGAAGGGTCCACCAGGCTTGCTCGGCTGCTCGGTCCCGGCTACCGCCCGGTGCTCAGCGAACACCGACGGTTGGTGCGCCGGACGCTGTCCGGCAGCGACGGTGCCGAGCTGTTCACCGAAGGCGACTCGTTCTTCGTCGCGTTCAACGAGGCCGCTGCCGCCCTGGACGCCTGCCAGCAGGCCCAGCGCGCCCTCGCCGCACACGACTGGCCGGCTCCGGAAGCGGCGCCCCGGGTGCGGATGGGTTTGCATACCGGGCACGCCGAGCCGGTCGGCGGCGAGTACGCGAGCCCGGAGGTGCATCGGGCCGCCCGGATCGCCGCCGCCGCGCACGGCGGTCAGGTGCTGTGTTCGGCGGCGACGGCACGCGCGGCGCACCCGCTGCCGGCCGGCACCTCCCTGCTGGATCTCGGCCTGCACCGGCTGCGTGGCTTCGACGACCGGGAGCGGCTCTTTCAGCTGATCGCGCCGGGTCTGGAGCGACAGTTTCCACGCCCGCGCACCGCCGACGCGCCCGCTCACAACCTGCCGAACCAGATCAGCTCCTTCGTCGGTCGCCAGGTCGAGGGGCGGGAGCTCGCCACGCTGGTGTCGGCCCATCGGCTGGTCACCGTCGTCGGCGCGGGCGGCGCCGGCAAGACCCGGCTGGCGGTCGACGTGGCCGCCGGCGAGTCCGGCCTCGGCCCCGCGTCGGATGACGGCTGCCCGGACGGGGTCTGGTTCGTCGACGTCGCCACCGTCACCGATCCCGGCCTGGTCGCGTTCGCCGTCGCGGCCGTGTTCGGCCTGCGGCCCGAACCGGGCAGGCCGATCCTGGACACGGTCGTGGAGTACACCGCCGCCCGGCAGATGCTGCTGATCCTCGACACCTGCGACGCCCAGCCCGCGGCCTGCGCCCAGGTGATCACCCGGTTGCTGACCGGCGGGCGGGGGGTGCGGGTGCTGGCGACCAGCCGGGAGCCGCTGGGAGTGCCCGGGGAGGTGGTCTGGCGGATACCGCCACTGTCCGCCGATCCGGGCCCGGCCGGCGGGCTCAGTGACGCGGTCGCTCTGCTGCTGGATCGCACCGTGGCGGCCCGGGGAGGCCGACAACCCGGCCCGGCCGAGTCGGCTCAGCTGCACCGGGTGGCGGCCCGGTTGGACGGGCTGCCGCTGGCGATCGAGCTGGCAGCGGCCCGGTTGCGGGTGCTCTCCGTGGGGCAGCTCGTCGATCGCCTCGACGACGTGCTCGGCGTACTCGACGCGGGCCGGGAGGTGCCGGCGGTACCGGACCCGCCGCGCCCCGACGGGTCGCCGCCGGGCCGGTCGGCGTTGGACCGCTCCGCCGCCCGCCGGCACCGCACCCTGCAGGCGACCGTCACGTGGTCCTACCGGACGCTGTCCCAGCCGGCCGCCCGGCTGTTGCGCTGGCTGTCCGTCTTCGCCGGCCCGGTCGATCTGTCCACGGTGGAATGGGTGTTGGCCGACGACCCGATCGCCCCGCTGGCGGTGCTGGTCGACAAGTCGATGATCCAGGCAGAGCCGGAGGCTGACGGCACCAGTTACCGGATGCTCGACCCGATCCGGGCGTACGCGGCCCGGCGGCTGGTCGACGCCGGCGAGGAACAGGCTGCCCGGGACCGACACGTGGCCTGGGCGCTGCACGGCCTGCAACGGGCCTATCTCGGTCCGGACGCCCGGCCGGTCACGCTGTCGCTGTACGCGCTCGATCCGCTCGCCGACGAGTTACGCGCGGCGTTGCGCTGGAGCGCCACCGGCGGCAGCGCGCGTCGTGGCCTGCAGTTGGCCAGCGGCCTGGACCAGTGGTGGCGCGAGCGTGGACTGGCCCGGGAGGGCCGGCTCTGGCTGTTCCGGCTGTACGGGCGGATCGCCGAGACCGGTGAGGTGATTCCGGAGGCTGAGCTGGCCGCCGCGTACCATATGCACTCGCAGCACGCCGGCGCGGACGGTGAGTTCGGCGAGGAGCTGCGCTTCTCGCACCGCGCCGAGGCAGCGGCCCGGCAGGCCGGCGATGCCGGCCTGCTCGCCCGGGTGCTCGCCGGCCGAGGTGCCTCGCTGATCGATCTTGGTCAGTTCGCCGAAGCCGAGCAGGTCTGTCGGGACGTGATCAGCTGGGCCTCGGCCAACGGCGCTGTCGGTGACGCGCTCTTCGCCGTCTACAGCCTTGCGGAACTGCTCTGCCGCCGGGGTGCCCTGGACGAGGCCGCCGAGGTGCTGGCCACCGCACGGCCGGCGGAGGCGGCCCGCCCGGCAGAGCGCGGCCGGCGGACCGTGGACATGTTGCTCGGCCTGGTGGCCTTGGCCCGCGGTGACCTGGTCGCCGCACACGATCACCTGGTGGTCGCGCTGCGCTCCCGGATGCGGTACGGGTTCCACCGGCGGGCCTGCGACACGTTGAACGCGATGGCGGTGCGCTGCGCGCTCGGCGGGGACGCGCAGACCGCGGCCCGGCTGTTCGGTGCGGCCCAGGCGACCCGTTCGGCGTTGCGCAGCACCGCCGGGATGTTCGGCGGCTACTGGGCACAGGAGCAGGCGAAGGTCCGGACGGTGATCGGCGACGACGCGTTCGATGCCGGCTACGCCGAGGGCAGCCGGATGAGCCTGGTGGAGGCGGCCTCGATGGCGCTCGCGGTGGAGCATCCGGATCTGGCCGTTCAGCACCCGGACCTCGCGGCGGGAACGCGCTGGTTCACCGACGAATCGGCCGGGGTGCTGGGCGACGGCGGTGCGCCCGGCCCGAAGTGAGCAACCGACTCCGGCCCGAAGTGAGCAACCGACCCCGGGCCGGATCGCGACGCTCAGCTGGCCAGGCGTGGCCCGGCTGCCTGCACCCGGGCGGCGCGCTCCAGGTCGGCGGCGGAGACGACCGGCGCACCGAAGATCCGTACCGCCTGGTAGTAGGTCCAGGCAAGGCTCAGGCAGGTCGTCTGGGACACGCCGCTGTACCGGGCGCAGACCCGCTTCAGGTCCTCGTAGAACGCGCTGTCCAGGCGCGCCTTGTTCGTCGAGAACTGGCCGGCCGCCTTGTAGTTGCGGTAGCCGAAGTCGTGCCGGTGGCAGGAGAGCCGGAAATCGAAGCCGAACGGGTTGTCCGGGCTCGACGAGCAGTAGTCGGTGGACCAGTCGAACTGGTAGGCGGTCCAGGCACCCTGGTTCACTCGGGCCGAGTTCCACGCGTTGTAGCTGCTGGCGCTGGTCTGGGTCCAGCTGGCGAGCACGGCTGGTTTGTCGGCCGGTACGGCGGCGGCCGCACTGGCGAACCCGCTGGCGGCGAGCGCACCGAGCAACGCGGCGGTGAGCAGGGCGATCAGGCGACGGGACATCGCGGATACCTCCGGTGGGCGATGCGTGGTACGACATCGGGCGGACTTGTTACCGGTGGGTTACGAGCGTGTCCACAGTCTCATCGCATCATCTGTCGTCGATCTTTAGCTGTCCTGATCTTCTCCGACCAGTGCGTAAACAGACCACGCGGGCAGACCGCACCTTAAGGGTTCGACCAGGTCGCGCCAGGGAGTGCGGCGACCCGGACCAGTGCCACCACCCGACCGAGCCGGGCGCCACGTGGTCCGAGCGATTGGCCGATGGCCCACACCCACTGATTGTCGTAGTAGGCCGACAGATCGGGTCGTATCTGTTCCACCTGAAGGATCAGGCTGTCTCCTCCGTATCGCCAATCTTCCTTGCCCAGCCGCAGGACGGTCCCGGGCGCGATCTCGGGAATGTTGATCGGGCGCGACGGCTTCACGGGCGGCTCCGGAACTGGCGGGTGGACGACTCGCCGGGAAGCATCAACGACTCTCCGTTCCGACGCAATGTCTGTAAGCGAGATTTGAGACGGCGGGATTGGCTTTGCCGCCGGACGGATCCACCTGCCTGCCGGACGTTCGTCGATAATGTCCGGGCCACGCTGGCGTGGTCGCGCAAAACAGCTATGTTGTGGACGTGTACGGGCACATTCAGGCAGGGGCGAGCCGGCGGTGATTCACTTTCCCGTCGTACGCCAGGGACCGTTGCGGGCGTTGGGCGTGCGGTTGTTCGCCGCTGTCGCGCTGGTCTTCGCCGTCGTCGGGGTGGTCTACGCGGACCGGGAGGGTTACCACGACGTCAACGGGGACGGCGTCTCGCTGCTCGACTGCTTCTACTACGCGGTGGTCAGCCTGTCTACCACCGGGTACGGCGACATCGCCCCGGTCACCGACAGCGCCCGGCTGGTCAACATCCTGATCATCACGCCGGCGCGGGTGGTGTTCCTGATCATCCTCGTCGGCACCACACTAGAGGTGCTGACGGAGCAGTACCGTACCAGTCTGCGCTTGACCCGGTGGAGAAAGAACGTGAGGGACCACGTCATCATCTGCGGCTACGGCACCAAGGGCCGCAGCGCGGTGTCCGCCCTGCTGGAGAACGGCTTCGACAAGCAGCACATCGTCGTCGTCGAGAGCAGCGGCGTCGCGCTGCGCCAGGCCACCGCCGCCGGGCTGGTCGCCATCGAGGGTTCGGCGACCAGATCGTCGGTGCTCAACGAGGCGCACGTCAAGAACGCCAAGGCGGTCATCATCGCGACCGACAGCGACGACGCGTCGGTGCTGGTCACCCTGACCGCCCGTCAGTTGACAGCCGGCAAGGTGCGAATCATCGCCGCGGCCCGGGAGGCGGAGAACGCGCCACTGCTGCGGCAGAGCGGCGCACACCACGTCATCGTCTCGTCCGCGACCGCCGGACGCCTGCTCGGACTCTCCACCTCCGCGCCGCCGTTGATCGACGTGGTGGAGGATCTGCTCACCCCGGGACAGGGCATGGCGCTGGCCATGCGCTCGGCCAACCGCGACGAGGTCGGACTCTCCGCACGACAGCTGAACAACCTGGTCATCGCCCTGATCCGGCGCGGCCGGGTGGTGTCGCTCGCCGACCCGGACAGCGTCGAGGTGGAAACCGGAGACCTGCTCGTGTACGTCCGCGACGACCGGACCCCGGCCAGTTCACCCTCGCTGGGCTGACTCACCCCTCGCTGGGCTCAACCACTCGGCCGCAGGCCCGACCTGACCCGTACGTGGCACGCCGATGGTGCCCGTCGGCGGCGCGGTCGACGGGCGTGATCAGTTGATCGACCAGGTGTCGCCGCTGCGCAGCAGGCCGGCCAACTGCTCCTCAGGGGTGCCCGAGGCGCTGGCCTGGGCCTCGTTCAGCTGTGCCTGGATGAGACTGTCGTAACTTGGCCGGGAAACCTTGCGAAGCACGCCGATCGGAGTGTTGCGCAGGTCGTCGCCAGGCAGCCGGGACAGCGCGAACGCGTACGCCGGGTCGGCGACGTGCGCGTCGTGCACGACGATCTCCTCGGTCGGGACCGCAGCGGTCTCCCGGACTTCGAGGCCGAAGCCGCCGGGCGGGTGCACCACGCAGAACCGGCCGTCGGCACCGAACGTGATCGGTTGCCCGTGCTCCAGCCGGATCAGGTAATCGTCCCGGGTCGCCGGCTCCTTGAGCTGGTCGAACGCCCCGTCGTTGAAGATGTTGCAGTTCTGGTAGATCTCGACGAACGCCGAACCGTCGTGCTCGGCCGCGGCCCGCAGCACCGACTGCAGGTGCTTGCGATCCGAGTCGAGGGTGCGGGCCACGAAGGTGGCCTCTGCCCCGAGTGCCAGGGACAGCGGGTTGAACGGGGAGTCGGCCGAGCCCACCGGGGTGGATTTGGTGATCTTGCCGAGCTCCGACGTGGGTGAGTACTGACCCTTGGTCAGACCGTAGATCCGGTTGTTGAACAGCAGGATCTTGAGCTTGACGTTGCGCCGCAGCGCGTGGATCAGATGGTTGCCACCGATCGACAGCGCGTCACCGTCGCCGGTCACCACCCACACGGACAGATCCGGGCGGGTCACCGACAGGCCGGTGGCGATCGCCGGTGCCCGACCGTGGATCGAGTGCATCCCATAGGTGTTCATGTAGTACGGGAAGCGGGACGAGCACCCGATGCCCGAGACGAAGACGATCCGCTCCCGGGGGATGTTCAGCTCCGGCATGAACGACTGCACCGCGGCGAGGATCGCGTAGTCGCCGCAGCCAGGGCACCAGCGCACCTCCTGGTCGGACTTGAAGTCCTTGGTGGTGAGCTTGACGGCCACCGGCGTACCGGTGCCGGAGCGTCCGTTGGGGGCGGGCTCAGACATTCTTCACGACCTCTTCCAGCATGGTCTCCAGCTCGGTGGCGGTGAACGGCAGACCACGGACCTTGTTGTAGCCGATCGCGTCGACCAGGTAGCGGGCACGGATGACGTGTGCCAGTTGGCCGAGGTTCATCTCCGGAATCACCACCCGGTCGTAGCGGCCCAGCACGTCGCCGAGGTTGGCCGGCAGCGGAGCCAGATGCCGCAGGTGCGCCTGGGCCACCGGCAGGCCGCGCTGACGCAGCGTTCGGCAGGCGGCTCCGACCGGTCCGTACGTCGATCCCCAGCCGAGCACCAGCGTGCGGGCGGTGCCGTCCGGATCCTCCACGTCGACGTCGGGTACCTCGATCGCGTCGATCCGGGCAGCCCGGGTGCGCACCATGTAGTCGTGGTTGGCCGGGTCGTAGGAGATGTCACCGGTGCGGTCGGCCTTTTCCAGACCGCCGATGCGGTGTTCCAGACCAGGGGTCCCCGGAACGGCCCACGGTCGGGCCAGCGTCCGCGGGTCACGCAGGTACGGCAGGAAACTCCTGCCGTCCGGGTCGTTCGGCTCGGTGGCGAACTCGACCCGCAGATCGGGCAGCGAATCGACGTCCGGCAGCAGCCACGGCTCGGAGCCGTTGGCCACGTAGTTGTCCGACAGCAGCAGCACCGGGGTGCGGTAGGTCAGCGCGATCCGGGCCGCCTCGATCGCGGCGTGGAAGCAGTCGGCCGGGGAACGGGGCGCGATGACCGCGACCGGAGCCTCACCGTGCCGGCCGAACAACGCCATGTTCAGGTCGGCCTGTTCGGTCTTGGTCGGCATGCCGGTGGACGGCCCGGCCCGTTGCACGTCGATGACGACCAGCGGCAGCTCCAGGGCGACCGCGAGGGAGATGGTCTCGCTCTTGAGCGCCACCCCCGGGCCGGAGGTGGTGGTCACGCCGAGCGCCCCGCCGTAGGCGGCGCCGAGCGCCGCGCCGACCGCCGCGATCTCGTCCTCGGCCTGCATGGTCGTCACGCCGAAGCGCTTGTGCTTGCTCAGCTCGTGCAGGATGTCCGAGGCCGGGGTGATCGGGTACGCGCCGAGGAACACCGGCAGTTTGGCCCGCACCCCGGCGGCGATCAGGCCGAGGGACAGCGCCGCGTTGCCGGTGATGTTGCGGTACGTGCCGGACGGCATCCGGGCCGGGTTGACCTCGTAGCGGACCGCGAAATCCTCGGTGGTCTCGCCGAAGTTCCAGCCCGCCTTGAACGCGGCGATGTTGGCCGCGACCAACTCCGGGCGTTTGGCGAACTTGCGCTGCAGGAACCGGATCGTCGACTCGTACGGCCGGGAGTACATCCACGAGAGCAGGCCCAGGGCGAACATGTTCTTCGCCCGTTCGGCGTCCTTCTTCGACACGTCGAGGTCGGTGAGCGCGCCGATGGTCATCGAGGTCAACGCCACCGGGTGCAGCGCGTACCCGTCGAGGGAACCGTCCTCGATCGGGTTGGCCGCGTAGCCGACCTTGGTCAGGTTGCGGCGGGTGAACTCGTCGGTGTTGACGATGATGTCCGCCCCGCGCGGCAGGTCGCCGATGTTCGCCTTCAACGCCGCCGGGTTCATCGCGACCAGGACGTTCGGCGAATCACCCGGGGTGAGGATGTCGTAGTCGGCGAAGTGCACCTGGAAGCTGGAGACCCCGGGCAGGGTGCCGGCCGGCGCCCGGATCTCGGCCGGGAAGTTCGGCAAGGTGGAGATGTCGTTGCCGAGTTGCGCGGTCTCGGAGGTGAACCTGTCGCCGGTCAGCTGCATACCGTCACCGGAGTCGCCAGCGAATCGGATGACCACCCGATCCAGTTGACGGACCTGCTTGGCCACGTAAGCTGACCTCCTCGTACTCGGCTCGCAGGGCTGCCACCCACACGGTAAGGCTGCCCTAACCATGCTCGCATCTTCGTCAAAGCCTACGTCGGATCGGGGTCGAAAACCGGTCCCGGTCCGTTCGGTGGGACTCGAATCACCCAGGGTGGATCTCGCTGCCGGTAAGCTGCGAGGCCATGGGCGGTTACCTGGGTTCGTACGCGACACTCGGGCTGCTGCTCGTGGTCAGCGGGGCCTTCTTCGTCGTCGCATACGGGGCGAACCGGCTGTTGCGGCCGGCCCGGCCGGCTGCGCCACGCGGCAAACTGACCAGCTACGAGTGCGGCCTCGACCCGGTCGGCGGCGACTGGGCGCAGGCTCAGATCCGGTACTACGTGTACGCCTTTCTTTACGTCCTGTTCGCTGTGGAAGCGGTGTTTCTCTTCCCCTGGGCGGTCGTCTTCGACCGTGTCGGGTTCGGCCTGACCACCGTCGCCGAGATGGGGATCTTCGTGGCGGTACTCGCGCTCGGCATCCTGTACGCCTGGCGGAAGAACGTGCTGCGCTGGACCTGACCCGGCGTGCCGGTGCGCCTGATCCGGCCGGCGCGCGTCGAAGATCGGCCGTTCAGCCCGGCCGCGGGTGTCAGGCCAGGGCTCGGCGCGAGACCGCGGGCGCTCGGTCACCCCGGATCGCCGCCACCATGTCGAGGGCGCGCCGGGTCGCCGTCACCTGATGCGCCCGGAAGACCCGCGCTCCCAGCCAGGCGGAGACGGCGGTCGTCGCCAGGCTCCCTTCCAGCCGCTGGTCGACCGGCAGGTCGAGGGTCTCGCCGATGAAGTCCTTGTTCGAGATCGCCACCAGCACCGGCCAGCCGGTCGCGACCAGCTCCCCGAGCCGGCGGGTCACCTCAAGCGAGTGCCGGGTGTTCTTGCCGAAGTCGTGCGCCGGGTCGATCAGAATGCCGTCCGGGCGTACCCCCAGCGAGACCGCCCGGTCCGCGAGCCGGGTGACCGTCGCCAGGACATCGGCGACGACATCGTCGAACGCCGCCCGGTGCGGCCTCGTACGTGGTGTCGTGCCACCGGTGTGCGTGCAGATCAGGCCGGCGCCGGTGGCGGCGGCGACCTCGGCCAGGTGCGGATCGGCGCCGGCCCAGGTGTCGTTGAGCAGATCCGCCCCGGCCGCTACCGCCTCCCTGGCCACCTCCGCCCGCCAGGTGTCGATCGAGATGACCAGGTCCGGGAACCGGGCCCGGACCGCGGCGATCGTGCCCACCGTACGATCGATCTCCTCGGCCACCCCGACCGTCGTCCCAGGGCCGGCCTTGACCCCGCCGATGTCGATGATGTCGGCGCCGTCCGCGACGGCCTGGTCGGCCGCCCGCAGCGCGGCGTCCGCGGCGAAGGTCGCACCACGGTCGAAGAACGAGTCCGGCGTACGGTTCACGATCGCCATCACCGCCAGGTCGCCGACGGCGAAGGTACGACGTCCCAGCCGCAGCGTGCGCGCCATCAGATGCCTCCATTCTCCGGCCAGTGACACTACGACTCGCCCTGCGGGGGTCGCCCCGGGTGCCCGGTGCGTGCCACGATTCGGGTCATGGATCAGTTTCTCCTCGTTCTGGTCGCCGCGTTGACGGTCGCCGCGGTCGTCTTCGGGGTCGCCGTCCTCGTCACGGGGAACGACCCCGGGCTCGTGCCGGCCGAACCGGACGGACGGGCGGCGCCGCTGCCCGGTACCCGGCCGCTGCTGGAGCAGGACGTCAGCCGGGTACGGTTCGACACCGCGCTGCGCGGCTACCGAATGGCCCAGGTGGATCAGGCGTTGCGTCGTGCGGCGTACGACATCGGGTACAAGGACGAGCTGATCGAGGTGCTCCAGGCGGAGGTCACGGCGTTGCGCGACGGCCGGATGGAAGACGCCGACGTGCTGCGCCGCGCCCGCGACGCGGCGCTCGTCGCCACGGCGGCGGAGGAACCTAGCCCGGCCATGGACGGATCGGCGGCGGACGCCCCGGTGGTGGTTCTGGCCGCCGCGCACGACGGAGTCGACGGAGCCGACACGGCTGGCCCTGGTGGCACTGCCGGATGAGTACGCCCGAGGACGCCGGCACCGCGACGCCCGGCGCCGGCGAGGTGACCGCGACAGTGATCGTCCAGGCCCCGGCGGAGCGGGTCTTCGCCGCGTTCACCTGCTGGGAACGGCAGTCCGAGTGGATCCCGTTCACCGAGGTCAAGGTGGTTTCCGGGGACGGCGGCGAGGGGAGCCTCGTGGTCGCGGTCACCTCGGTCGGGCCGGTCGCGCTGCGTGACGAGATGCGGGTGGTCCGCCTCGACGCACCGTACGAGGTCCGGGTGGTGCACTGCGGCACCCTGCTGCGCGGTCCGGGGGTGCTGCGCTGCACGCAGATGGACCACGACCGTACGCAGGTCGTCTGGCACGAGTGGTTCCACCTGCCCGGCGGGGTGGCCGGCCGGGTGGCCTGGCCGCTGCTGTGGCCCGGGTCCAAGGTGAGCCTGACCCAGGCACTGAAGAAGTTCGGCCGGCTGGTCGAGACCGGAGCCCTGCCGTGAGCGGGCTGCAGACCGGCGCGGACGGGCTGGCCCGGTGCGCGTGGGGCGCGGGCTCGCCCGAATACCGCCAGTACCACGACCAGGAATGGGGTCGGCCGGTGCGGGGCGACGACGCGCTGTACGAGCGGCTGACCCTGGAGGCGTTCCAGTCCGGTCTGTCCTGGCTGACGATCCTGCGTAAGCGTCCGGCGTTCCGCGTCGCCTTCGACGACTTCCAGGTCGAGAAGGTCGCCGGCTACGGCAGCGCCGACCTGGCCCGGCTGCTGGCCGACGCCGGAATCGTGCGCAACCGGGCGAAGATCGAGGCCGCGATCGCCAACGCGCGCGCCGTCACGGCCCTGCCCGCAGGCCTTACGGACCTGCTGTGGTCGTTCGCCCCGCCGCCGCGCACCGGGCGGCCGCGCACGACGGCCGAGGTGCCGGCGACGAGCGCCGAGTCCACGGCGATGGCCAAGACGCTCAAGCGGTACGGTTTCCGCTTCGTCGGCCCGACCACGGCATACGCGTTGATGCAGGCGACTGGCATGGTCGACGACCATCTCGCCGGCTGCCACGTGCCGCCGCCGTCCTACCCACCACCCGGCCCGTCACCGGCCGTGGCCGTGATGAGATAGCGGTATGCAGGACGTCAGCCAGCTCGACAGGCGACCGGCCGCGACCGGCGCGGTCCAACCCGACACCGGTGCCTGGGCGGTGGTGATCCCGGCCTCGCGCTACGAGGCGGAGCGGCTGTTCCATCACGACACCCTGGAACTGACCGGGGTCGACGGTGGGCCACGCCCGCCGTTCGGTGCTCCGGTACTGGTGGTGACCGGTGGCGACCGGCCGTTCGTGGTCGCCACCGGCCGCATCGGCACCGCCGGCGCGGGCACCGAGACCGACGGCACCGAGACCGACGGCACCGAGACCGACGGCACCGAGACCGGCACGGCAGAGGGCGGCGAGACCCCGGCCGGGGAGCCCGAGCCGCTGGTCGTCCACTACGTCTGCCGGGCCTTCGACGAACCGGTGCCGGCCGAGGAGTTGGTCCTCACCGGGTCGGTGACCCCGATCGAGCCGGCCGTCTACCGGGCGCTCGCCGGTCGGCTCGCTCCGCTCGGCGACCGGCGGACCTGGCTGGTCAGCCTCGACCTGCCGATCGAGGCGCCGACCGCGGCCGAGGCGGTCCGGTTGTTCTGGTCGTACGTGCGTGAGCTCGGTCCGCGTGAACTGCCCGCCTTCGTCTACCCGCCGGGCGACGAGTTGGCCATGCAGGCGTTCGTGCTCGGCGTCGAAGCCAACCAGGACCCGGAAGAGGACGACTGATCCCGTGCGCTCAGCGGCCCTCGAAGACCGGCCGTTGCTTGGCGACGAAGGCGGCGGTCGCCTGCCGGTGATCGGCGGTGACACCGCAGACCGCCTGCGCGTGGGCTTCGGCGGCGAGGGCGTCGGCCAGGCTGCCGGAGGCACCGGCGGCCAGCGCCCGCTTGATCGCCCCGTACGCCACGGTCGGCCCGGCTGCCAACCGGGCGGCGAGTTCCTGCGCTGCGGGCAGGACCTGTTCGTCGTCGTCGACGAGCCGGTGCAGCAGCCCGATCCGGTGTGCCTCGGCGGCGCGTACCGGCTCGGCCAGCAACAGCAACTCGACCGCCTTGGGATAGCCGACCAGCCGGGGCAGGCTCCAGGCCGCCCCGGTGTCCGCTGCCAGCCCTACGTTCGCGAAGGCCATCAAGAAGCTGGTGCCCGGACCGCCGATCCGGAAGTCGGCGAGCATGGCCAGCGAGGCGCCGGCACCGGCGGCGCTGCCCCGGACGGCAGCGATCACCGGCTTGGGCAGGCCGGCCAACCGGGTGGCGATCGGGTTGTAATGCGCTCGTACGGTGGCCAGCGGGTCGCGGGTGCCCGACTCCAGGATCTCGGCGTGTTCCCGCAGGTCCTGCCCGACGCAGAAGGCCCGGCCGGCACCGGCGAGCACCACCGCGCGACAACCCTGGTCGGTTTCCAGCTCGGTCAGGGTCTCGCGCAACGCCTCCTTCAACGCCACATCGAGCGAGTTCAGTGACTCGGGGCGGTGCAGGGTCAGCGTCACCACGGCACCGGTACGTTCGACGAGCAATGGTTCGGTCACGGGACAGACACCTTTCCTTCGGCCTTCAGCGGTTCCCTCGTTGTCCACCTCGCCCGTCAGCCGCCCGGTCGTTGGCTGTTCTCCAGGCAGTCCTCGACGAAGCGGTCGGCGGCCGGGCGCAACCGGGCGGCGTGCCGGTCGAAGAAGGTGGCGGCGCTGGTGCCCGGCCAGCGTTCCGGCAGCAACGCCGGCGGTAGTTGCGGATCCCGGAACAGGAATCCCCGCCAGGCGTGCACCAGCCGGAAACGGGCGGCGTACGCGTCTTCGTCACTGCTGCGTACGGTCACCTTGCTGAGCAGCGGGCGCTGCTCGGCGACGAACCGCTCGTACGCCTGACCGATCTCGGCCAGGTCCCAGGCCCGCCGGACCAGCGCGGCGGCACCCGGGGTGCCGGCGGCGTGCGCCGCCGAGAACCGCTCGAAGCGTACGCCGTGGTCGGCCAGCAGGCCGTCCACTTCGTGGGCGGACCGAGGGGCGACCCAGGTGTGTTCGTCGAGCATCCCGTAACCGAGATAGCTGAGGTTCGCGCACAGGCGTTGCCGTTCCCGGCGTGCGCCCGGCGCATCGAGTACCAGCAGATCGAATTTGCCGTCCCAGGACATTCTGCCGGTGCGGTAGATCCGGGCGGCGGCTTCGTCCAATCTTCGGGCGGCTTTCGGGCTCAATAGATAGCCTGGCCCAGCAGACAATCGCAGCGGATGCAGCCATCCCTGTCGGACCATCCGGGACACTGCGGTACGCACCGCCGGAGGCGCGATGCCGAGCGGGGCGAGGAGTTTGACCAGCGCAGCAACGGGTGCGCGACCACCCCGCGGGCGGAGGTGGTCGCCGAACAGGTCGAAGAGAGCCGACCGTGCCTGCATGACCGCACATTGTGACAGCCCGGTTCAAGATAAGCTAGATGCTGTCACAGCTTTGTGGGCTCAGTTTGGGTCCGGCGGTGTTCATCAGGGAAAATCGTTGGTCGGCACCGTGGCAGTGGCACGCGGTGAGACTGACGAGGTGGCTGGGGCACACCCCAGCGGCCCTGGGGCAAGTCTGAGGGGAGACAACATGGCGGCGATGAAGCCGCGGACGGGCGACGGTCCGCTGGAGGTCACCAAGGAGGGCCGGGGCATCGTCATGCGGGTTCCGCTGGAGGGTGGTGGTCGACTCGTCGTCGAGATGACGCCCGACGAAGCCAACGCGCTCGGTGATGCGCTGAAAGCCGCCGCAGGCTGATCGAGCCGGGCCCACGGACAGCACTGGTCCACGGGCCGACATAGCGACGGTTGACGAGTCCGCCGATCCGGTCCCCGCCGGGTCGGCGGACTTGGTACGCCGTGGGCAGACAGTCATTCCGTCTCTGGAGGTATCCCCGGCGTGTTCGCCATCCGTCTGCTGGTGGACGCCACGTCCGCCGGCACCGTCGTACTGCCGGTCGAACCGGCTACCGGTACCGTGCGGGCCGCACCGGCGCCGCTGCCCCCGCAACTGCGCGTCGACGGCGACCCGGTGGCGGTGACCGCTTCGGCCGCGGCGTTGCTCGACCGGTCCGGCCACACCGGGCGCGCCGGCGAGGTGACCGTCCTGCGTCAGCCGCTACACGCCCCGTACCAGGTGCTCATGGTCGGTGTCGGCACTGGCGACGAGGCCGGCTGGCGGGCGGCCGGGGCCGCCACCGGCCGGACCCTGCGCCAGGACGTTGCCGGTGGCGAGGTGCCCGACCCGCCGTGTGTGGTCGCCATCGAGCCCACCGCCGGTCCGGCTGCGGTGCGCGGGTTCGCCGAAGGTTGCGCGCTCGCCGGTTACCGCTTCACCGTCGCCCGTGCCGGCCTGTCCACCGTCGCCCGTGCCGGCCTCGATCCGGGCCCCGGCGCCCGTACCGACGCCGACGTGCCTGTGCTGCTCGCGGCCCCGGCCGACCCCGCCGAGCGGGCGTCGTGGCAGCAAGCCCTGCGGCAGGCGGCGGTCACCGCGTCGGCGACCTGCCTGGCGCGCGACCTGACGAACATGCCGTCCTCGATCAAGACCCCGGCCTGGATGGCTGAGCAGATCACCGCCGCGGCGGCGGGCCTTGCGGGGCTCACCGTCACCGTGCGCGGCCCGGCCGAACTCGCCGCCGAGGGTTTCGGCGGGTTGCTCGCCGTCGGCGGCGGTTCGGCTGCGCCACCCTGCCTGGTCGAGATCGACTGGTCGCCGCCGCGACCCCGCCGGCACGTCGTGCTGGCCGGCAAGGGCATCACCTTCGACACCGGCGGCGTCTCGATCAAGCCGGTGGACGGGATGCGGCTGATGCGCAAGGACATGGGCGGTGCGGCGGCGGTGGCCGCTACCGCCATCGGGGCCGCCGCGCTCGACCTGCCGGTCCGGCTGACCGTGCTCATCCCGCTCGCCGAGAACATGGTCAGCGGATCAGCCTTCCGGCCGGGTGATGTCGTCCGCCACTATGGCGGCCTGACCAGCGAGACCACCAACTCCGACGCCGAGGGCCGACTGGTGCTGGCCGACGTCATCGCCTACGCGGCCAGTCGGTTGCGGCCGGACTATCTCATCGACCTGGCGACTCTGACCGGTGCGAACGCGATCGCGCTCGGGCGGCGTACCGCCGCCCTGTACAGCGACAACGGCGCGCTCGCCGCCGACCTGCTGGCCGCTTCGGCGGCCGCCGGTGAGAACGCCTGGCGGATGCCGCTGGCCACCGACTACGCCGAATATCTGGGCAGCGATCTGGCCGACCTGTTCAGCGCTCCGGACCGGGGAGCGGGTTCCGTGGTGGCCGCGCTGTACCTGCGGGAGTTCACCGGTGAACTGCGGACCCGCTGGGCGCACTACGACATGTCCGCACCGGCCTGGTCCGACGAGGAACACGCGGAGTTGGTCAAGGGCGCCACCGGCTGGGGGGTGCGGACGCTGCTGCGCTGGCTGGCCTCCCTCGACCGGCCCGCATGAGCTGGTCGCGAACCGGACGTCACCGGGCTTTCCGACTGGCCGGCCGGTCAGCGGCGGACGGCGGCGAGCAGTCCGTCACCCGCCGGCAGCAGCGCTGGCACCCATTCGTCCGCTTCCCGGATTGCTTTGACCAATTCGCGGATGGTGACCGTTTCGACATCTCGCGCGGCCGGATCACCGATCCGACCATCGGCGAGCGCACCGTTGATCGCCAGGATGCCGCCCGGCCGCAGCAGCCGCAGCGCCGCGTCGACGATCGCGCCGAACTCCGCGCTGTCGCCGTCGACGAACACCATGTCGTACGCGGAATCCGCCAGTCGGGGCAGCACGTCCAGCGCACGGCCGGTGATGATCCGGGTACGCGAGGCGGCGAAGCCGGCCTCGACGAAGATCCGCCGGGCCATCCGCTGATGCTCGTTCTCCACGTCGATCGTGGTCAGCACGCCGTCGGAACGCATCCCGCGCAGCAGCCAGACACCGCTGACGCCGGTCCCGGTGCCGATCTCGACCACCGCGCGGGCGTTGCCGGCGGCGGCGAGCAGCCGCAGCGTGGCACCGGCGTCCGGGGTCACGGCACGCAGGCCGACCTCCTCGGCGAGGCTGCGGGCGGTCCGCAGGACCAGGTCTTCTGCCGCGTAGCCGGCGATGAACTGGAGGATCTGCGGCGTCGCCGCGGCAGCGGGTCGGGTGACCGGGGTGATGGCGCACCTCCAGCAGGGGGTCGGGCGTTGGCGGTTGCCGGTACGAGACTAGATCCCCTGCGTGCGGCCGGTGGGCCGGGCACCGCTGCCGGCCACCCTCCGGCGACCACTGAATGTTCCTCGATTATCCGTGCAATCCTGGACGCGGAGCGACGTCGCCGATCGGGGTGGCGCCGTCGCGCTGGGGGATGGACTGGGAGGCAACCGTGACCGACGGCGGGAACTGGCGTCAAGCTGACGGGAGCACGACGCCGGGGCCGCGACCGTACCACCCGACGGCGGCATCGCCCTGGTGGTCTGACGCGTTGCGGGATCCGTGGCGCGACCCGCACGCCCCGGCGGCCGTGGTGGTCCACGCGCCGTCGCCGGTCGGCGACGGCGGCGTCCCCGAGCCGGTTACCGATCCGGATGCGGTGCCTCACCGCGGGCTGACCCCGATCGTGCTGGTTTCGATGATCACGGCGTTGCTCGCCGGCAGCCTCGGCGGGGCGCTCGGGTTCGCGTTCGCGGTACGCGGCGGTGGTGCCGGCACCACGGTTCTCGGTGGGGCACCGCTCGACCCGCCGGTGCTGGCCAACCGGCCCGCCGACTCCTTTGCCGCAGTGGTTCAACGGGTGCTGCCGAGCGTGGTCACCGTGCAGGTCAGCAACGGGGGCGGGCAGAGCGTGGGATCCGGCTTCGTGGCGACTGCCGACGGGTACGTGATCACCAACGACCACGTGGTCGGTGTGGGCGCGGAGCAGGCGACGGTGTTGTTCAGCGACGGCACCACGGCCCGCGCCACGGTCGTCGGCCAGGAACCCGAGTCCGACATCGCGGTGATCAAGGTCGATCGCAGTGGACTGATCCCGGTCGAGTTCGGCGACTCCGACGCGATCGCGGTCGGCGATCCGGTCCTCGCCTTCGGCTCCCCGCTGGCCCTGACCAACACCGTGACGTCCGGAATCGTCAGCGCGATCGACCGGACCATCCAGGCCGGCGAGCCGGGTGGGCAGCTGCGTTACTACGCGGCCATCCAGACCGACGCGGCGGTCAACCAGGGCAACTCGGGCGGTCCGTTGGTGGACGGTGCGGGACGGGTCATCGGGGTCAATTCGGTGATCAAGTCGCTGGCGACGGACGAGGAGACCGCCGGCAACATCGGTCTCGCCTTCGCCATTCCGATCAACCATGCGAAGCGGATAACCCAGGAGATCATCGACACCGGCAAGGCCCGGCGTACCGTTTTCGGCGCCCAGGTGTCCGACGCCGCCCGCAGCCCCGGGGCCGGGGTCCGGCTCACCGACGTGGTCGTCGACGGCCCCGCCGCCGCGGCCGGACTTCAGGCCGGGGACGTGGTGCTGCGGCTCGACGGCCGGCCGCTGGACCAGGCGACCGACCTGATCGCCCTGGTTCGCAAGTACGCCCCGGGCTCGGTGGTGACCGTGGAGTACCGCCGAGGGACCGAAACCCGCTCCGCCTCGGTCACCCTGGCCGCCGACGCCAAGTAGCCCGCGACAACTAACACCCGGTCGGCCCTCCCGGACCGGCCGTCGACGTGCGTACCCTTGCCTTCGACGGCAGCACAGGGAGGCCCCGGCATGTTCGACAACCTGAACGGGTGGGAGTTCGGTCTGCTCCTGCTGCTCGCGTTGCTGATTTTCGGTGACCGGTTGCCACAGGTGATCTCCGACGGTCTGCGCATGGTCCGTAACCTGCGCAACATGGCCCGCAACGCCACCTCCGACCTCAGCCGTGAACTCGGCACCGACATCCAGCTCGAGGACCTGCACCCGAAGGCGTTCATCCGCAAGCACCTGCTCAGCGAGGAAGACGAGGCCGCGCTGCGCAAGCCGCTGCAAGGGGTGTACGACGACCTGCGCAAGGACGTCGGCGGGGTACAGGACGAACTGCGCGACGTCGCGGCCGCGGCGGACCTGCGGTCAGGGACCAAGGCGACCGCGGCGGCGAAGCCGGTCGCCGCGAACGGCCCGGCCACCGCCGGTACGGCCACCGGGGGCGCCGGCGCGGCCGGTGCCGCAGGTTCGGCAGGTTCGGCAGGTTCGGCGGGTGCCACGGGCTCCGGCGCCGCCGTGATAGACGCCACCTGACTCCGGCACACCGGAGCCGTGGTCGGTGGTCAGCGGTCGGCCGGGCGCAGACCGAGCGGCTTGCCGAGCAGCGACTCACGGCGTACCGCCAGCCGGTCGGCCACCGCGCTGAGCGCCCTGGCCGCCGGTGCGTCCGGCTCGGCCAGCACGATCGGGGTGCCGCCGTCACCGGTCTCCCGGACCCGGGTGTCCAGTGGGATCTGCCCCAGAAGTGGCACCTGTGCGCCGACCGTCCGGGTCAGTGACTCCGCGACCGTCCGACCGCCGCCCGCGCCGAAGATCTCCATCCGTTCCCCGGTCGGCAGCTGCAGCCAGGACATGTTCTCCACCACCCCGACCAGCCGCTGGTGGGTCTGCAACGCGATCGCGCCGGCCCGCTCCGCCACCTCGGCGGCGGCGGCCTGCGGCGTGGTCACGACCAGAATCTCGGCGTTGGGCAACAGTTGCGCCAACGAGATCGCCACGTCACCGGTGCCCGGCGGCAGATCCAGCAGCAGGACGTCGAGGTCACCCCAGTAGACGTCGGCGAGGAACTGCTGCAGCGCCCGGTGCAGCATCGGACCGCGCCACACCACGGCGGCGTTGCCGGCGGTGAACATCCCGATCGAGATGACCTTCACCCCGTGCGCCTGCGGCGGCATGATCATTTCCTCGACCCGGGTCGGCTTGCCGTCCGCGCCGAGCATCCGGGGCACCGAATGCCCGTAGATGTCCGCGTCGATCACGCCGACGGCGAGGCCGTGGGCGGCCAGCGCAGCGGCCAGGTTGACCGTCACGCTGGACTTGCCGACCCCACCCTTGCCGCTGGCCACCGCGTACACCCGGGTCCGGGAGCCGGGCTGGGCGAACGGGATCACCGGTTCGGCGCCGCCACCGCCGCGCAACTGCTCCTGCAACGACTTGCGCTGTTGCGCGCTCATCACTCCGAACTCGATCTCCACCCCGGTGACGCCGGGCACCCGGGTCACCGCGGCGGTGATGTCACCGCGCAGCTTGTCCTTGAGCGGGCAGCCTGCGACGGTCAGCAGGAGTTCGACCCGTACCTGGCCGCTCTCGGTCACCGTGGTCGACCGGACCATGCCGAGCTCGGTGATGGGCCGGCGGATCTCCGGGTCGTCGACCGTGGCCAGGGCGGCGGTGACAGCCTCGGTGAGGGTGCTGGTCGGTGCGGACATGCCCGCCATGTTACGTCGGATCAGCTGCTGCCTTCACCACTCACTGCTGCTGCCGCCGGCGGTCGGCCTGGCCACGCCGTTCACCGGCGGTTTCGCCGCGCCGGTCGCCGTCTTCGGGGAAGGACTCGTCGGCCGTCCGCCGTTGCAGGCGGTGCCGGCGCAGCGCCTGTTCGTCCAGTTCCTCGGCGAGCCGGCCCAACTCCGACCGCAGGAAATCCCGGGTGGCGACCTCACCCATCGACACCCGCAACGAGGCGATCTCCCGGGCCAGATACTCGGTGTCGGCCTTCTGCATCTCGGCCCGCCGTCGGTCCTCCTCCAGCGAGACCCGGTCCCGGTCGGCCTGTCGATTCTGCGCCAGCAGGATCAGCGGTGCCGCATACGACGCCTGCACGGACAGCATCAGGGTGAGGAAAGTGAACGTGTACGGATCGAACCGCAGGTCGGCCGGGGCCAGCGTGTTCCAGCCGATCCAGCCGAGCACCACCACGGTCATGTAGACGAGGAACCGGGCGGTGCCCATGAAGCGGGCGATCGCCTCCGCCCACTGCCCGAACGTCTCTGGATCGTAGCGGGGCAGGGAGATCCGGGACGGCTCGCGGGGTTGGTCGAGCCGGGCGGCCCGGCGGTGCTCAGCCATGGGTGGCGCCTCCCTCCAGCGGGTTGTCCCGGTCGCGCCAGTCCGGCGGCAACGAGTGGTCCAGCACATCGTCGACGGTCACCGCGCCGACCAGCCGGTTGGCCGCGTCGACCACCGGCATCGCCACCAGGTCGTAGGTGGCCATCCGCTGGGTGATCTCCAGCAGTGGTGTCTCCGGCTGCAGCGGGTCGATACCGTTGTCCACCACCCCGCCGAGCAGTTCCGCCGGCGGCTCCCGTAGCAGCCGCTGGAAGTGCACCACGCCCAGGTACTTACCGGTCGGCGTGGCCATCGGTGCCCGGGCCACGAAGACCTGCGCGGCCACCGCCGGCGGCAGCTGCGGCTCCCGGATCCGGGCCAGTGCCTCGGCGACGGTGGCGTCCGGGGTCAGGATGACCGGTTCGGAGGTCATCACGCTACCGGCCGTACCTGGTTGGTACTGCAGCAGTTGACGCACCGAGTCGGCTTCCTCCGGTTGCATCAGGTCCAGCAGCACATCCTGTTCCGGCGGCGGCAGTTCGGCGAGCAGGTCGGCGGCGTCGTCCGGATCCATCTCCTCCAGCACGTCGGCGGCGCGTTCCCGGTCCAGCGCGGTGAGAATCGCCACCTGGTCGCTTTCCGGCAGTTCCTCCAGCACGTCGGCGAGCCGCTCGTCGTCGAGCGCGGCGGCGATCTCCTGCCGACGGCTGCCCGGCATCTCCTGCAGCGCGTTGGCCAGGTCCGCCGCCCGCATCTGGTCGAGTACGGCGAGCAGCCCGGCCGTGCCCTGGGTGTCCGGCAGCCCGATCAAGCCGCGTACCCGGTGCCAGTCGAGCTGGTGGACGTGGCCGCGCCGGGTGAGCCGACCGGTCGCTTCCCGGACCGCCACCCGGGTCAGCGACCACTCACCCGTCCGGTTGATCTCCATCGCCACGTCCACCACTGTGCCGGGCTGGTCGCCGGGATCCACCCGGACCCGCCGGTCCAGCAGATCCTCCAGCACCAGCAGCTCGTTCGGCCGCTTCTCGAACCGCCGAAGGTTGAGCGTGCCGGTGCCGAGCAGCACCGCCTCCGGGTCGATGACGGTCACCCGGCCCATCGGGAGGAAGATCCGCCGGCGCATCGGCATCTCCGCCACCAGGCCGACCACCTGGGGCGGCCGGTTGGTGGTACGTAGCCGTACCACCGCGTCCCGGATCCGCCCGACCTGGTCGCCGTTGGGGTCGAAGACGGCGAGCCCGGCGAGCCGGGCGATGTACACCCTGGTCGCCGTAGTCACCGCCACAGCGTACGGGCCGTAAGGTTCTCGGCATGTCCAGCCTCGGCTACGAGATCGTCGACGTGTTCACCGACCGGCCCTTCGCCGGTAATCCACTTGCCGTGGTCATCGGTGCCGAACAGCTCGCCACCGACCAGCTGCAGGCGCTCGCCCGTGAATTCAACCTGTCGGAGACCGTGTTCCTGCTGCCCGCCGACGCCGCCGGAGCCAGCTACCGGGTGAGGATCTTCACACCCGAGCGGGAGCTGGCGTTCGCCGGGCATCCGAGCATCGGTGCCGCGGTCGTCGCGGCCCGCCGGGGCCTCGTGCGCCCTGGTGACCTGGTGCAGGAGTGCGGCGCCGGGCTACTGCCGGTCCGGCTGTCCGAGCACGGACACGCGACGCTCACCGGCGGGGAGCCGGTGGTCGGACCACCGGTGGACGCCGCGCCGCTGCTGGCGGCGGTCGGGCTGGGGCCGGCTGAGCACACCGGACCGCCACCGCGCCGCGCCGGCTGTGGCCTGGAGTTCGACTACCTGTGCGTACGCACCGAAGCAGTGGCCCAGGCGGTGCTGGACCCGGCGGCGGCGCTGCGGGCCGGTGTGCAGCTGATCAGCGTCTTCGCCTGGGAGCCGGACGGCCCGGGCGCACACGCCCGGGTGTTCTGCCCCGGCGCCGGGGTGGTCGAGGATCCGGCGACCGGTTCGGCCGCGCTCGGGCTCGGACTGTGGGCGGTGGCCAGCGGCCTGCTGCCAGCCAACGGTCAGTCCCGGTACACGGTCCGACAGGGCGCGCAGCTGCACCGGCCGTCCCGCCTGGACTGCACCGTCACCGCCCTCGGCGGTCGGGCCCGGGCCGCCACCGTCACCGGCGAGGTGGTGCCCATCGCGACCGGGCAGATCGCGGTCCCGCCGTTCGTCGGCTGACCGCGGCTGGCCCGCCACCCGCCACAATCCGTCCCGTCCCGCCCGGGATCCGCCCCGTGCCCCGTGCCTGTGCCCCCGTGGCGCTCAAGTGGGCGGTGAACCCCGTGCTGGTCAGTGGCGGCGGACCCGGTGCTGGTCAGCGGCGGCGGACCCGGTGCAGCCGGAACGGCCGGCGGGTCGCCCGGGTGACGGTGGCCGGGCGGGGTGGGGCGGCCAGCGATCCGTCGGGCAGCGTCGGGCCGGCGGCGAGCACGGTGCCAACCGGTGCCAGCCGGAACAATCGGCATTCCGTCGCCCACCGTCGGACCAGGTCGGGCAGGCTGTCCGGGGTGTTCAGCCGCTTACCGGCGACCTGCGGGGCCACCGACTCCCATTCGGCGCTGTCCGGCTCGACCCGGCTCACCGCGGCCGGCCAGGTCACGATCTGTCCGCCGTGGTCGCCGCGCAGCGTGACCGTCGCCGGTACGCCGGGTTCGAGCCCGTCAGCCGGTTGTTCATGCGGGCCGGTGACCACGTACAGCGCGCCATCTGCCGGCAGACACCACACGGCTCGGGCCGCAGCCCCGGCCACGGAGATCCAGGCGACCGCCGCCTTTCTGACGGCTTCGTCGATCAACGGCTGCTCGGGCGTCGTGGCGTGATCGTTGGTCGTGCTGCGGTGACCGGCGGAGGGCACGGCGGACTCGTCGGGCATCCTGCCATCCTGCCGGACGGACGCCGGATCCTGTCGGACGCGCTCGGCCGGCGCTGCCTGTACGGCTGTCCGGCGGATCTGTGAGGATCAGACCCCGTGTCTTTCGGTGACCAGCCCGCCCCAGGCCGCGCCGGCCGAGCCGAGGTGCTCGCCACCGGTGCCGCGGCCGTCGCCGTACTGGCCGTTTCCACCTCCGCGCCCTTGATCGCCTTTGCCGCAGCGCCCGCGCTCGCGGTCGCCTTCTGGCGAAACCTGCTGGCCACCGGCACGGTCGTGCCGTTCGTGCTGGTCCGCCGCCGGTCCGAGTTGCGGTTGCTGTCAGCCAACGGCGCGGGCCGCCGCCAGGCCGGCTGGTGTGTGCTCGCCGGGGCCGCACTGGCCGCGCACTTCGGCACCTGGATGCCCAGCGCGCAACTGACCTCCGTCGCCACCGCCACCGCGCTGGTCGCCACCCAGCCGGTCTGGCAGGGCTTGATCGCACTCGGACAGGGACGACGGTTGCCGGCCCTCACCTGGGCGGGCATCGTGTTGGCGGTGGCCGGCGCGGCGCTCGCCACCGGGGCGGACATCGGATTCGACGCCCGAGCCGTCGTCGGCGACCTGCTGGCGCTCGCCGGGGCGGTGTTCGCCGCGATCTACACCGCCATCGGCGAGTACGCCCGGCGAACGATCAGCACCACCACGTACACCACGATCTGTTACGGCACCTGCGCGGTGGTGCTGCTCGGTGTGTGTCTGTCCGCCGGTGTCCCGCTGGTCGGCTTTTCGGCCAGCACCTGGCTGGCCGTGCTGGGCCTGGTGGTCGGGGCGCAGTTGCTCGGTCACTCGATGTTCAGCTACGCCCTGCACAAGATCCCGGCCACCACGGTCAGCGTACTCATTCTGCTGGAAGTGCCCGGGGCCGCGCTGATCGCCTGGCTGTGGCTCGGCCAGGTGCCACGGCCCGCCGCCCTGCCCGGACTCGGCCTGCTGCTCGCCGGTGTCGCGGTCGTCGTGCTCGGCGGTACCCGGGTCCGTACCCCACCCGTGCCGCCGGAGGCAGGCCCGCCGGAGGCGGTGTAGCACCTGGAGCCGGCGGAGCCGCGCCCCGGGAGGATTCAGCCTTCGGCCAGACCGACCGCCCGCGCGCTGGCCGCCCACAGCGCGCCCGCCAACTGCTGATCGGCCGCCCATGCCCAGGGCCGGCGCAGCTTGCGGTCCGCGTAGTAGCCGCCGTTGACGAGCCGGGTCGGTGCCTCCTGCGCCAGCCACACCAGCGTCTGCGCACCCTGCTGCGGACTGCGCAGCAGGGGAGCGACCCGCATCCCCCACGCCACCAGCGGGTGGTCGGTGGCGAACCGGGTCCGCACCGCCCCGGGGTGGAACGACACCGACGTGACCGTCGGGTGGCGCCGGGCCAGCTCCGCCGCGAACAAGATGTTGGCCTGTTTGCTCGTGCCGTACGCGCGCATCCGGCGGTAACGGCTGGGCCCACCCCCGCCGAGCTGCGCGTTGAGGTCGGCCGGATCGACGGCGCCGAAGCGGTGTGCCGCGGACGCCGTGGTGACCACCCGCCGGATCCGGTCCAGCAACAGGTTCGTGAGCAGGAACGGGGCCAGGTGGTTGGTCTGGATGGAAAGCTCGAATCCGTCGACGGTGACGACCGGCCGCAACGCGATGGCACCGGCGTTGTTCGCCAGCACGTCGATGTGGGGGTACGCGGCCCGCAGTTGTCCGGCGAGGGCGCGGACCTCGTCGAGGACCGCGAAGTCGGCCCGGTACGTGGCTGGCGTCGTACCGCTGGATTCGCGGACCTCGGCCGCCGCGGCGGCCAGCCGCTCGACGTGCCGGCCGACGAGCACCACCGGTACGTCCCGCCGGGCCAGGGCGATCGCCGCGGCCAGGCCGATACCGGAACTGGCCCCGGTGATCACCGCCAGCCGCGGGGTGGCACGGCCGTCCACCGGACCGTTCTCATGATCCATCGGGCGAGGTTACCGCTTGACCCGTCGGCGGTCCGCCCCGTCCGAGCCGCCGTCAGTCCCGGCTAACCTGTCGCGTTGCTGCCCATGACGACGAGGAAGAAAGTGAAGTACACCACCATCAGCAGCACGGTGAGGATGGCCAGACCGACGCCGCACCAGCCGATGATCACGCCGGCCTGGGCCAACCCGTCGCCCTGCTCGCCGGAGCGACGGATTTCGTCGCGGGCACGCCGACCCAGGTAGATCGACACCGCGCCGATCAGCGGGCAGCTGAACAGGCTGACCAGTGAGACGATGAACGAGGCGAGTGCCATGTTGTTGGTCGTCTGTGGCGGGGCGTAGCCGGCGTACCCACCTGGGTAGCCGACGATGATGCCGTTCGGGTCAGGGCCGGTCATGCCAGTTCTCCCTGTCGGATCTGAGTCATTCGCTGGCTGGTAGCGACCCCGAGCTGGTAGCGGCCACCGAGCTGGCCGCGGCAGCGGAGATCCGTGGCGGCAGGGCCGACCAGTGGCGGCGCCACTCAACTGCCCTGACTGATGCTGACCGCGATCGCGATGCCGATCGCGATCGACCCCACCAGCCCGATGCCGAACGCGATCCAGCCGGTGATGATCCCGGCCAGCGCCAACCCGTCGCCCTGCTCGGGCCGGCCCTGCGCGGCGGCGGCCCGGATCTGGCGCTTCGCCGAGTGGCCGAGAAGCGCACCGACGATGCCGATCGTGCCCGGCGCGAGGTACGCACAGAGCCCGAGGATGCCGATGACGCCGAGGACCAGCGCGGCGATCGCCCGCCCGTTCATCGGGACGGGCGGCGCGACCGGGTAGGGATAACCGGTCGGATACCCCGGCGGGGGGTAGCCGGTGGCCGGATACCCGCCGCCGGGATGGCTGGCGGCCGGATAGCCCGGCGGCAGCCCGGGGATCTCGGCCGGGGGACTGCCAACGCCGGCCGGGTAACCGCCCGGAGATGACGGCTGTCCGCTGATCGAACCGGCCGGATCAGGGCTGCCGAAGGGCTGCTGGCTCGGCCAGGAGGGATCGTTCCAGTTGCCGGGCTGGTAGGGCTGGCTCATCGGGGGTCTTTCCGTTGGCGTCGGACACTGGTTTGCGGGAACAGGGTAGTGGGTTGACGGACAGCGCCGGACCCCGGCGCGTCGTTGCCCGTCCTGGCGCCAACAGGCAGGATCAGCGCATGGGTATTGACGCACGTGCGGTAGCCCTCGCCGGGGCCGAACACCACCTGCCTTCCGGCGGGCCCCCCGCTGTTGCCGGGCTGGACCGGCCGGACAAACCGGCCGCCACCAGCGTGTCGGCCCCGGACAGCCTGCGCCTGGACGGTCGGGTCGCACTGGTGACCGGTGCCGGCAGCTCGGACGGGATCGGGTACGCGACGGCCCGCCGGCTCGGGCAGCTCGGTGCCCGAGTGGCGATCGTCTCCACCACCCGACGGATCCACGAGCGCGCCACCGAACTCGAGGCCACCGGGTTCGTCGCGGACCTGACCGACGAGGCGGAGGTCGCCGCGTTGGCCGATGCCATCACCGAGCAGCTTGGCGACGTCGAGGTGCTGGTCAACAACGCAGGGCTGGCCAGCCGGGCCAGTCCCGAGGTACTCCGGCCGGTCGCGCAGCTCACCTTCGACGAGTGGCGTGCCGAGATCGATCGGAACCTGACCACCGCATTCCTGTGCAGCCGGGCGTTCATCGGCGGGATGGCCGAGCGAGGCTGGGGTCGGATCGTCAATCTGGCGGCCACCGCCGGCCCGGTGAACGCGTTGCCGACCGAGGCCGGCTACGCCGCGGCAAAGGCCGGAGTGGTCGGACTGACCCGGGCGCTGGCAATGGAGATGGTGGCGGACGGGGTCACCGTCAACGCGGTGGCGCCCGGCACGATCTACACCGCGGCCTCCACTGTGACCGAGCTCAAGCAGGGCATGGGTACGCCGATCGGCCGGCCCGGTGCGCCGGACGAGGTGGCGGCTGCCGTGGCCTTCTTCTGCTCCCCGGCCGCCTCGTACATCACCGGCCAGATGCTCGTCGTGGACGGCGGCAACAGTGTCCGGGAGGCCCAGTACCGCTGAGCGGGGCGGCTACGACGTCGCACCCTGGCCAGCACCCCACAGGATCGCCGCGAATCCGCCGCAGCAGGCCAGCAAGGCCAGGCCGGTGAAGACATAGCTGAGGATCAATCCCCACTGGGCCAGCGGCGCGCCGTCCTCGCCGGTCTGCTGGATCTGGCGTTTGGCGAGGTGGCCGAGGACGATGCCGGCGGGTGCGAAGACGAACGCGAACACCAACGAAAGGATCGCCATCACGTTCGTACCGCGCGGCGGTGGTGGCGGCGGGTAGCCCGGCTGTGGCGGATTCGGGTAGCTCATCGTCAGGTCCTTCCGTCTCGGTCGGAGCATTCCTGGTCGTCCCGGTCGGGCCGTCCCCGGGTGAGGCCGCCGAGCGAACGCTCGACGGCGATGCAACGGTCCGCCACGTAGTCGATGCCGGCGGCGGCGGCGATCCTGCGGGCCTCGTCGGACGTGATGCCACTTTGCAGCCAGATCGCCGGCGCGCCGATCTGGACCGCTTGGCGAACCACCGCGACCGCCTCCGGCGTCGGACGGAACACGTTGACCAGATCCACCGGCATCGGCAGATCCGTCAGGCTGGGGTAGGCCGGTTCGCCGAAGAGCTCGTCGACGAACGGGTTGACCGGGACCACCCGCCAGCCGTATCGGACGAGTTGCGCCGGCACACTGTGTGCGGGCTTGGCCGGATCACGGGAGGCGCCGACCACCGCGATCGTGTGCGCACCGGCCAGGATCTGCTGCGGACTTCTCACCCTGCGAGCGTAGTGCGTCGTCCGGTCACAGGAGGGCGAGCTGCTCGACCGGCGGTCGGCCGGCCACGCTGGACGACGCGCCGTCGCCACGGGCGGTGCCGGGGCCGGCGGCGGCGAGCCCGTGTCGGTGGGCGGCCGAGCGTACCCGCGCGGTGACCTCCCGCTGGTAGGCCTGCGGGAGATAGGAACCGGAGCGGAACAGCGATCGGTATCGCGGCACCAGGTGAGGGAACGTCCGGCTGAGCCAGGCGGCGTACCACTCACGGGCACCGGGCCGCAGGTGCAGCGGTAGCGGGGTGATGCTCGCCGCTCCGGCGTGGGCGATGGCCGACACGGTGCTGTCGATCGACTTCTCGTCATCGGTCAGCCCGGGCAGTATCGGCGCCATCAGGACCCCGACCGCGAATCCCGCGTCGGACAGGGCGCGTACCGCGTCGAGCCGGCGGGCCGGACTCGGCGTGCCGGATTCCACGGCACGCCACAGCGACTCGTCGACGAAACCCACGGAGACCGCCAGGCTGACCCGGGTGACCTCGGCGGCCCGCCGCAGCGGTAGCAGGTCGCGCAGGATCAGCGTGCCCTTGGTGAGGATGGAGAACGGGTTGGCGGCGGCCCCGAGCGCGTCGATGATCGGTGGCATCAGGCGGTAGCGTCCTTCGGCCCGTTGATAGCAGTCGACGTTGGTGCCCATCGCGATGGGCGCACCGGACCAACTCGGCGCGCCCAGTTCGCGGCGTAGCAATCGCGCCGCGTTGACCTTGACCACGATCTTCGTGTCGAAGTCACGGCCGGCGTCGAGGTCGAGGTACGTATGGGTGTGGCGGGCGAAGCAGTACGAGCAGGCATGGCTACAGCCACGGTACGGGTTGATCGTCCACTCGAACGGCACCCGGGCCGAGCCGGGCACCCGGTTGATGATCGACTTCGCGTGGATCTCGTAGAACGTCATCCCGGCGAACCCGGGAGTGTCGAAGGTGCGCCGGGTTGCTCGGGGCAACGCCAGCGGCAGGGGTGGAGCCGCTGGCGTTGCCCCGTCGGGGGACACCTCGTCGTGGGGAGCCGACAGGGTGTCCCAACGCATGACTCTGATTCGAACACATGTGCGATCGGTTGGCAAGCCCGTGCGGCCGTGGCGCGGGCTAGCGACCCGCCGGGCCGGGCGGGCCGGCGCTGTCCCTGCGGACCAGTTCGGCGCCGACCTCCTCGACCAGCGAGGTCCCGTGGTTCGTCGCCGGCTGCAGCGCCAGCGTCATCGCTCGGGCACCCATCTCGGCCAGTGGCAACCGGATCGTGGTGAGCGCCGGCGTGACGTCGCGGGCGACCGGCATGTCGTCGAAACCGACCACGCTGAACTGCTCCGGCACCTGAATTCCGCGTGAGCGCAGCAGCGCCAGCACGCCGATCGCCATCGAGTCGTTGAGCGCCGCGATGGCGGTCAGGCCAGGCTCCGAGTCCAGCAGGTTGGCGGCAGCGGCCGCACCGCTGGATCGGTCGAAATCGGCGTACGCGATCCGCCGTGCCGGCAACTTCTGCCCGTGTTCACGGGCGGCCCGGCGCAGCCCGGTCAGCCGGTCGGTGGTGGTGGTGAGCACCTTCGGCCCGGCCACCACCCCGAAACTGGTGTGCCCCAGCGAGTAGAGCTCGGCACCGAGCAGGTAGCCGCCCATCTCGTTGTCCGGCACGACGGCGTCACCGGCGTGTTCGTGACGGCCGATGACCGCGACCCGGCCACCGGTGCGTTCGTACACCCGCAGTTTGCTCTCCAGCAGCGCGGTGAAGGTCTCGTCGTGGTAGCCGGAGCCGGCGAGGATGATCGCCGCCACCTGGTGGGCCCGCAGCAGTTCGACGTACTGGAGTTCCTTGTCCGGGTCGCGGTAGCTGTTGCAGATGATCACCAGTCGACCGTGCTCGGTGGCCACCCGCTGCAGGCCGCGGGTGATTTCGGCGAAGTACGGGTCGGATACGTCGTGCACGATGACACCGATCGCGCTGCGGTTGGACCGGGCCAGCGACTGGGCATGGGCGTTCGGCACGTACTGCAGTTCCTCGACGGCGGCCAGCACCCGTTCCCGCAGTGCCTCGGTGACCGGCTTGCTGCTGCCATTGATGATCCGTGAGGCGGTGGCCGGTGAGACACCGGCGCGTTTCGCGACGTCTGCCAGGGTGGCCACGAACCGCTCCTCTCCCGGCCCGGCCGGTGACCCCGTCCGGATCGGTGGTGTCCAGCTGGACCGCGATCGCTACCCGCCGGCGGTCCCGAATGCCTGCGGTGAGGATAGCGTGACGCCCCGCCAAGGAGTGGAAAGCCCTTGCCGGAGGTCGTGGATGGCCACTACGGTAGCCGGGAAAGCGCTTGCCTGACTTGCTCCCCACCACCAGACACCCGCACTACAAGGAGGCGAGGCATGGCCCGCACCACGATCGGGATCGTGCTCAACGGCGTCACCGGACGGATGGGTTACCGACAGCACCTGGTCCGGTCCCTGCTCGCCATCCGTGACCAGGGTGGACTGCCGCTGGACGACGGCACCCGGCTGTGGCCAGAACTGGTGCTGGTCGGCCGCAACCAGAGCAAGCTGCGCGAACTCGCCGAGCGGCATGGCCTGACTGATTGGACCACGGACCTCGCCGCCGCGCTGGCCCGGCCGGACATACAGGTATATTTCGATGCGCAAGTCACCGCGCAGCGGGAGAAGGCACTGCGGCTGGCGATCGATGCCGGCAAGCACATCTATACCGAGAAGCCGACCGCCGAGGACCTTGCGGGCGCCGTCGACCTGGCCCGGCTCGCCGACGCCGCCGGCATCAAGCACGGGGTGGTCCAGGACAAGCTCTTCCTGCCCGGGCTGCGCAAGCTCGACCGGTTGGTCAAAGGCGGGTTCTTCGGCCGCATCCTCTCCGTACGAGGTGAGTTCGGCTACTGGGTGTTCGAGGGTGACTGGCAGCCGGCGCAGCGCCCATCGTGGAACTACCGGGCCGACGACGGCGGCGGGATCACCGTCGACATGTTCCCGCACTGGCACTACGTGCTGGAGCAGATCTTCGGGCGGGTGGCGGCGGTGACCGCACAGACCGCGACGCACATCGACCGGCGGTGGGACGAAGCCGGTGAGCCGTACGACGCGACCGCGGACGACGCCGCGTACGGCATCTTCGAGATCGACCGGCCCGGTCCGGACGGTGGCCGGGTCATCGCGCAGATCAACTCCTCCTGGGCGGTCCGGGTGTACCGGGACGAGCTGGTCGAGTTCCAGGTCGACGGCACCGAGGGCAGCGCCGTCGCCGGGCTGCGTGACTGCCGGGTCCAGCACCGGTCCACCACCCCCAAGCCGGTGTGGAATCCGGACCTGCCGGTGACCGAGCAGTTCCGGGCGCAGTGGCAGACGGTGCCGGACAACGAGGAGTTCGACAACGGGTTCAAAGCCCAGTGGGAGCTCTTTCTGCGCCATGTCGCGCAGGACACCCCGTACAGCTGGGATCTTTGGGCCGGCGCACGCGGGGTGCAGTTGGCCGAGCTCGGGCTGCGGTCCGCGCGTGAGGGCCGGCGGATCGAGATCCCGGAGTTGTCCGGTGAGTGACGCGGCGGGCGCTGCGGTGAGTGACCCGTTCGCCGGCATCGCGGCGGGAGTCGGCGCCGACGGCCCGGCGCCGCCACGGTTCTCCCTCAACGTGGCCACGACCAGGTACTGGCCGATGGAGGAGATGGTCGCGGGTTGCGTCGCGGCTGGGGTGCGAGGCATCGGGCTGTGGCGGGAGGAAGTCGAGGCCTACGGCCTCGGCAAGACGGCCGCGCTGGTACGCGGTGCCGGCCTGTCGGTCACCTCGCTGTGCCGCGGCGGCTTCTTCGAAGCGGACAACTGGTACGACGACAACCGCCGAGCCATCGACGAGGCGTTCGAACTCGGTGCGTCGGTCCTGGTTCTCGTCTCCGGCGGGCTGCCGCCGCAGACGTCGGGGCGGACCGGACGGGACATCGACGCCGCCAGGGCCCGGGTCGGCGCGTCGATCGGTCGCCTGGTGCCGCACGCGTTGGACGCCGGGGTGACGCTGGCGATCGAGCCGCTGCACCCGATGTTCTGCGCGGACCGGTGCGTGGTGGCCAGTCTCGGCCAGGCGCTGGATCTGGCCGAGCCGTACCCGCCGGAAGCGGTCGGCGTGGTGGTCGACACCTATCACGTCTGGTGGGACGACCAGGTGTGGGCGCAGGTGCGACGGGCCGGCCGCACCGGTCGCCTGGCCTGCTTCCAACTCGCCGACTGGGTCACACCGTTGCCGGCCGGGGTTCTGCTGGGCAGGGGCCTGCCCGGCGCCGGCTGCATCGAGCTCGGCAGGTTCGCCGATGCCGTCGACGGCACCGGCTACCGCGGTCCGATCGAGGTCGAGGTGTTTCACCAGCAGGTGTGGGACAAGCCGGGCGGCGAGGTGCTGCACGCCGCGATCGCTGGATACCGGGCGGCCGTCGGCGAGCGCTGACTCGCCGACGACATCACCCGCGGCACTGGTCAGTGCCGTGCCAAAGGCTCAGTGCCGTTGGGCGGCGAGCTGCTTGCGTACGTCGTCCATGTCGAGCGCTCGCACCTGCTCGATCAGCGACTCCAACGCGGACTCGGGCAGCGCGCCCGGTTGTGCGAAGACGACGATGCCGTCACGTACCGCCATGATGGTGGGGATCGACCTGATGTCGAACTTCGCGGCCAGTTCCTGTTGCGCCTCGGTGTCCACTTTGCCGAACGCGATGTCGGTGTGCTTCTGCGACGAGCGTTCGTAGACCGGAGCGAACCGTACGCATGGCCCGCACCAGCTTGCCCAGAAGTCGACCAGCACGATGCCATCACCGGACGTGACTTCGTCAAAGTTCTGCGCGGTTAGCTCAACGGTTGCCATCGCTGTCTCCGATCACCAGAGTTGGGGCGTCGTGCCTACTGGAGCGAACCGTCTGGCGCGCTCCCGCATTCCCGATCGATCCACCCCGAAACACGTCCCCGAGCTGCTACGTCGGGTGATGGGAGCGCTTCCAGCCGTTTACCCTGGTAGGGCTGGCGTGAATCGATGAGTGAGTGCGTGACAAGGGCAAACGGCCCGGTTTGCGAGTACGGGTGATCGAGAGATTGATTACTCAGAGTGTTGTAACAAAAAGGTAACTGTGACTTCCGTCTCGGCTCGCACCCTTCCTGTCGGGTGGTGGCGTACGGCACAATCTTTAGCTATCAGAGCGTGGACGGCGGGTGCCGGGGAGGGCCCCGCCGTTCATTGCGTCCGGGGCCGGGTGCGCATCCCAGATCTTTGTGCGTCGGAGCATTCGGCACCCGCGGTCATTGTCTGCGAGTCATAGCATCGGCGTGTGGTTGGTGGGCACTGTCGTGATCCTGATTGCGGACACCGGCAGGGTGTATCACACTGTGCCCGCCCGTCATCACTTAGCGGCTTGAATGATGCTTTTTGGGCGCATTGCGGCGCTGTCAGGTCATGGCCGCCGCCGGAGGCAGTCGGCGTCCCGGCGAGTCGCGCCCCCGGCGAGACGTACCCTCTGCAGAACGTGGAGCAGTGGCGAGGCGAACCGGCTGAGGCGACGGACCCGGTCCTGGCGGTGGGGGTCGGTCCGTGGCCGGGGAAGTGGCCGGACGATCCGCGCTACGACCCCGAGCTGCTCGCCGGTGGCGACCGTCGCAACGTCGTCGACCGCTACCGCTACTGGCGTCGGGAGGCGATCGTCGCGGACCTGGACCGGTGCCGGCACGACTTCCACGTCGCCATCGAGAACTGGCAGCACGATCTCAACATCGGCACCGTGGTGCGCAACGCCAACGCCTTCCTCGCCGCGCAGGTGCACATCGTCGGTCGGCGGCGGTGGAACCGCCGCGGCGCGATGGTCACCGACCGGTACCAGCACGTCCGGCACCACGACAGCATCGAGGCGCTGCTGGCCTGGGCCGGAGAGACCCGGCTGCCGGTGGTCGGGATCGACAACCTCGCGGGGTCCCGGCCGATCGAGACCGTCGAACTGCCGCGCCGGTGCGTGTTGCTGTTCGGGCAGGAGGGCCCTGGGTTGTCCGCCGCGGCGCGCACCGGTTGTGACCTGCTTTGTTCGATCGCGCAGTATGGCTCGACCCGATCGATCAATGCCGGCGTGGCCAGCGGCATCGCGATGCACGCGTGGATCCGGGTGCACGCCGGCCCGCCGCCGGGTGCGCCTCGGCCGGGTGAGCACGCCGGGTGAGTGGCGCGGGGTGTGCCTCGGCCAGGGTCACCCGCCCCGGTATCGGCAGGCCGGACGGCGGCTCCGGGTAGGAAACAATGACCGAAAAAGCCGGTTCGCTTGACGGTGAGCAACGGGGCGAGCAACGTAGGTGGCGTGGGCGTGATGGTGAGTTGTCCCCGCTGTGGCGGTCCGATGCGGCCGCCGGATCTGATGCACACCGAGTCGCGCTGCGACAATTGCGGTCCGGTGCCGCCGCTGCACGTGGCCGAGCACATCGGACCGGAGATCGTGGTGAGTACGGTGAGCCGGTTGCAGGCCGTACCGCCCGCCACCGCGGTCCCACTGTGGGCTCTCTGGCCGCTGCCGCCCGGTTGGACCCTGACCGGTGTCGGCTGGGTGGGCGAGGAGCGTGACACCGTACGGGCGACGGTCACCGCGTTGAGCGGCCCGGCGCCCGTCTCCGGCGGTCCGGCGGACCTGGTGCTGGTGGCCGAGGAGCCAGGAATCGGACTGGGCACCCGCTTCGCGGGGCTACCCGGACCGGATCCCGGCGATCTGCTGGCGGGTGTGCTGGCTGGCGCCCAGCCCGCCGGTAGAGGGCCGCACGCCAAGGTCCGCGCGGGCGGACATCCCACTCCCTTGTGGTCAGTAGGTGCCGAGCCGGACCGCAGCGCGTACGCGGGCGAGGCCCGCGGGCTGTGGCTGTACGTGGTCGCGTGGCCGGCCAACGCCGGCTACCTGCTGGCGGAGGAAATCACCCTGCACGACCTGTCGGAGGAGGTTCCCGCTGGTCTGGTGTACGGCGCGCCGTCACCGTACCTGCACGGGAAAGCGTGAACACCTTTTCCCACGATCAACTACACCACTGCGGGACGAAGGACTGATATTCTAGTATCGCCGGGACGAGGGTCGCGGCGCGCCACACGGAGGGGGATGGCCCGCAATGGTCAAGAAGGTCCTCACCTGGGGCGGAATCGCGTTTCTGATTTTCTTCGTCGCGTTCCGTCCCGATTCGGCGGCCGACGTCTTCAAGTCGTTGGGCGGCGGCATCGTCGACATCGCACAGGGCTTCGGTGACTTCGTAGCCAGCCTCGTGGCCTAGTAGCCGATGGGTAGCCCCTCCGAGCCCCCTGACGCTGACGACGAAGCGGCACGTCGACGCCGGCAACGCGACACCGAGCCGATTCCGCGGATTCGCCGTGAGGACGACGGCCCTCACTTCGGTGAAGGGCCGTCGTACGGTGACGGTCCGGCTTACTCGGATGGTCCGTCCTACTCCGCCAGCGCCGGGTACGGCGGCTCCGGCGGCACCAGACGGGTCCGCGACGAGCCCATCATCAGCTACGCGCCCCCCGACATCTCGGCCGACGAAATCGCCGGCCTGCAGGTCGACGCCTCCGGCATGCCGGTGCAGCCGCGCCGGGTGTTGCCGTTGGAGGACGAGCCGACACCACTGGTCGCGCGGTACCTCTTCCCTACCGAACGTTACCGTGGCGAGTGGAAGCGACACTGGATCCACCTGATCACCCCACTGCTGGTCGGTGTGGTCGCGACCTTCATCCTGGGTTACCTCTCCGGCTTCCTGGCCGGTCAGGACGTCGGCGGGCTGACCACCGTCGCCGTACTGCTCTGGCTCGGTGTGCTCGGCTGGGTGGGGTGGAAGATCGCCGACTGGTGGTTCGACCGCTTCATCCTTACCAACAAGCGGGTGATGGTCGTCAACGGCATCATCACCCGCAACGTCGCGATGATGCCGCTGCTGCGGGTCACCGACATGAAGTACGAGCAGTCGCCGCTCGGCCGCTTCCTCAACTACGGCACGTTCATCCTGGAGTCGGCCGGCCAGGAGCAGGCGCTACGCGAGGTCAAGCATCTACCCAACCCGAACGAGCTCTACCTGCGGGTGGTCGAGGAGATGTACGAGCCGCAGGCGGTCGAGGCGCGGCTCAGCAAGGAAGAAGCAGCCGCCAAGGCGGACGACGGGGCGTGACGGTACCACGGTCACTGTCCCGCTCCGCCGCGCGCGGCGCCGAGCCGTCCCGCCCCCCACCGGTGACGACTCCGGCGTACCGTATCGAGTGACGGGGGAGGCTGCCGGATATGCCGAGCGAGTCGATGGAGGAGCAGTTCCGCGACTTCGTCGCGTCCCGGTCCGGAGCACTGCTGCGCACCGCCTACCTGCTCGCCGGCGACTGGGCCACCGCCGAGGACCTGTTGCAGACCGCGCTGACCAAGACCTACCTGGCGTGGAAACGGCTCGGTGAGATCGATGCGGTCGAGCCGTACGCCCGCCGGGTGCTGGTCAACACCGCGACCAGCTGGTGGCGGCGGCGCTGGCACGGTGAACGTCCCACCGAGATCCTGCCGGAACGCGCCGGCCCGGACCTGATCCAGGAGCAGTTGGAACGGGACGTCATCTGGCGGCACGTCAAGGCGCTGCCGGCCCGCCAGCGTGCCGTGCTGGTGCTGCGCTTCTACGAGGACCTGTCCGAAGCACAGACCGCCGCGCTGCTCAACATCTCGCCCGGCACCGTCAAAAGCCAGACCTCACGGGCCCTCGGGACGCTTCGCAAGCGGCTCGTCGCCGAGGGCCTGGACTTCTCCGCCCGCGGCGGGGCGCCGCGACCGGTGTCGGGGCGTATCGGGCTGCGTCAGGCGGTGACGCCGCGCGAGTCTGCGTCGCGTGAGCTGCCCTCGCCCGAACCGTCGGCCGCCCTCCCCGGCGGGTGCATCCTGCCGATGCCGGCGTACGCGAGCAGCGGCCTGGAGAAGCAGTGACCCGTCCCTCACGCCCGAACTGCGACAACCCGGAGCCGTCGTGGCAGCGTCCACCTCGTGTGGCCACCGACGACCTTGAACGAGCGCTGCGGCACTGCCTTGTCCGCCGCGCGGCCGACCAGCCCTTCGCCGGTGACCAGCTGATCGCCGGTGACCTGGCCGGACAGGCGATCCGGCGGGCCCGCCGGATTCGCCGGGCCCGGGTCGGTACCGCCGCGGTCGCGGCGGTCTGCACGCTTGCCGTCGGCGGCCTCGCCGGCAGCTACCTGCTCCCGGTCCCGGTGCCGGCACCGGCGGTGCTCGCCGAGATGCCAGCGCTGTCGACCAGCCCGACCACCACGGTCACCAACCCGGACCCGCCCGCCGCGCCGCGCCCGGTGAGCGGCGAGTTGCGCCGGCAGCCGTTGGCCGCGGTCCAGCAACCACCGGTCGACCTGGTCGTGGCGAACGAGTTGCGCACCGCCGATGGGCAGCTGCTCGACCTCACCCCGATCGAACGGGTGTCCACGGCCAGCCGGGTCGCGGATGGCTGGCTGGTGGTCGGCGACCAGCCGATGGGCGGCACCGGGGTGTGGTACGTGACGACCCGCACCGCACCGCAGGCGATCCGGGTGCTGCCCGCGGTCGACGCGATCGCGGTCGACCCGGCCAGCACCCGGATCGCCTGGCGCAGCGGTGCGGAGGTCGGCGTCGCCACAGTGGTCGGCGGTCGACTCAGCGGTGAGCAGCGGGCCTCCGCGCCGGAGCAGGGGCGGCCGGTCGGTTTCGTCGGGGACGCGGTGCTGATGGCCCGCGACGGCGGCGGCGACCGGGTGCAGGGCTACGGTGTCTGGTGGCCGAGCCGGGGCGCGGTCGAACCGGTCTGGAACGAGGCCACCAGCGCCGTGTACGGGCCGATGCCCGACGGGCGAACCGTCGTCGGCCAGGTGAGCGACGCCACCGGCCGCTCATGTCTGGCGTTGCTCGACGTGTTGCGTGACCTGTTCGTCGAGAAGACCGCCTGCACGCTGCCGCTGACCAGCGACGGCCGGGGGGCGGTCTCCCGCGACGGTCGGTGGCTGATGGCCAACGGAGCGGCCGACGTGCGCGCGACCAGCGAGGCGCAACTCGCGGTGCTGGTGGACCTGGCGAGCGTCTTCGACGTCGAATCGGCGGCGGTACGCGAGGCCGGTCCCCGGCTGGCCGGCACCACCGTGTGGATCGACGAAGGCACCGTGGTGCACGCCGCCGGCGCCGGCGAGATCGTCGAGGTCGATGTGGACCGGATCAGCAACGGCCTGGGCGGCGCCATCCGCCGCACCGAGGTGACGGCACCGACCGGGCCCGGTGCCGAGCTGGTGCTGGTCGACGGCGTACCGGATCGCCGGTGACCGGCACCGGCGGAATCGACCTGCACACCCATTCCACGGCAAGTGACGGGACCCTGAACCCGCAGGACGTGGTGACGGCCGCGGCCGCCGCCGAGTTGGCGGTGGTGGCGCTCACCGATCACGACACGACCGCGGGCTGGACCGCGGCGGCCACGGCCCGCCCTGCCGGGCTGACCCTGATCCGCGGTGCCGAGATCTCCTGCCGCTGGTACGGCGCCGAGCCGTCCGTCCCGCTGCACATGCTCGGCTACCTGTTCGACCCGACTGACGAGCGGCTGGCCGCCGAACTCGACCGGGTCCGCGCCGCCCGGACCGTGCGTGGCGAGCGGATCGTCGACATGTTACGGGCCGACGGCGTCGACGTCAGCTGGACGGAGGTGCTGGGCTACGCGGCCGGAGGCAGCGTCGGCCGCCCGCACATCGCCCAGGCACTCATCCGGGCCGGCCTGGTGGCCAGCACCGACGAGGCGTTCGCCGCGCACTGGCTCGGTGAACGCTACCGGCTGCCCAAAGTCGACATCGACGTGTTCACCGCGGTACGGCTGGTCCGTGACGCCGGTGGGGTGGCTGTCTTCGCCCACCCCCGCGCCACCCGACGCGGCCAGGTCGTGCCGGACTCGCTGATCGTCGAACTGGCCGCCGCGGGTCTGGCCGGGCTGGAAGCCGATCACACCGATCACACGCCGGCCGAGCGGGCACACGTCCGCCGGTTGGCCGCCGAACTCGACCTGGTCGTGACCGGCTCGTCGGATTTCCACGGCGCGCACAAGACCGTCGCGCTCGGCGCGCACACGACCGACGTGGCGGCCTACGACAGACTGGTCGGCGCGGCGTGGGGCGTACCGCCGCTCTGACCGCCGTGGCCCGACCGCCCGGATCGGCTGCCCACTACCGTGAGCTGGTGAATGTCACGCTCTTTGGCGAGGTCTTCGTGACCCTGCTGGTGATCACCGACCCGCCCGGAATGGTGCCGATCTTTCTCGCGCTCACCGGCGCGCTGCCGCTGCGGGAGCGGCGCCGGGCCGCCTGGCAGGCGGTGGCGCTCGCGCTCGGAGTCATCGTGGTCTTCGCGGTCGCCGGCCAGACGTTGCTGGCCTACCTGCACATCGAGTTGCCCGCGCTGCAGGCCGCCGGCGGCCTGCTGCTCGTGCTCGTGGCGTTGGAACTGCTGACCGGCAAGGCCGACGATCCGGGTCAGCAGTCGACGTCGAACATCGCGCTGGTCCCGCTCGGCACGCCGCTGCTCGCCGGGCCGGGCGCGATCGTGGCCACCATGCTGTTCGTGCAGCGTGCCGGGACGGTCGCCGACCACCTCGCGATCGCCACCGGGATTCTCGCGGTCATGCTGGTGGTCTGGCTGACGCTGCAGTTCTCCGGGATCATCGTCAAGGTGCTGCGCCCCGGCGGCATCGAGGTTCTCACCCGGATCGCCGGGCTGTTGCTGGCGGCCATCGCCGTCCAGTTGATCGCCGACGCGGTGGCGGCCTTCGTACGCTCCTATGCGTCCGGCGCCTGACCGGCGGCCAAACGCCGAATTCCACTGGTGGCGCCGACCGTGCCGGGTGCGGTAGCGGCGATGTCCGACCGGGATGGCAGGATCGGGGTCGTGCCAAGCCGTCCCTCCCCAGGCGGGCAGGCCGAACAACTCGGCTTCGCCGGCATGCCCGAGCGGCTGTTCGTCTGCACGCCGAGCAAGCTAGCCGCGTACGCCGACTGTCCCCGCCGTTACCGTTACACCTATCTCGACCGCCCGGCGCCGCCGAAAGGACCGCCCTGGGCGCACAACTCGCTCGGCGCGAGCGTGCACACCGCGCTCCGTGGCTGGTTCAGCCAACCTGCCCGGCAGCGCCGGCCTGAGTCGGTGGTGCCGCTACTCAAGGGCGCGTGGGTGCGCGACGGCTACCGCGACGACACGCAGGAACGCGCCGCGTACCGGCAGGCGGTGCGCTGGCTGGATGGCTACCTGTCGTCGGTCGACCCAGCCGATGAACCGCTCGGCGTCGAACGGGTGGTGGCGGTCAAGACGGCAGTGCTGGCGTTCAACGGCCGGGCCGACCGGATCGACGCCAGGCCGGGCCCGGACGGTCCCGAAGCCGTCGTCGTCGACTACAAGACCGGTCGTAGCGGGCTCACCGTCGACGACGCCCGCGGCTCGCAGGCGCTGGCCCTGTACGCGTACGCCAGCGCACGGGTGTTCCGCCGGCCGTGCCGGCGGGTCGAGTTGCACCACCTGCCGTCCGGCTCGGTGAGCGCCTATGAACACACACCGGAATCGCTGTCCCGCCAGGTCGCCCGGGCGGAGGCGACCGCCCGGGACATCATGGCGGCGGAGCGGGCGGTTGCGGCCGGGACCGATCGGGACGAGGCGTTCCCCACCACGGCCGGCCCGCTCTGCGGCTGGTGTGACTACCGGCGAATCTGTCCGGCCGGGCGGGAGTATCCCGAGCATCAGCAGTGGGCTGCGGTCGATCGGCTGCTGTCGGGCGGCAACGCTGAGCGGACCGGTGGCACCGGCGACGCCGTCAGGTGACCGGCTGCCGGAGCCGCTGCACCCTCGCCCGAGCCGCCTTGCGGATCGGCCCCTCCAGCAGGTCGCGGGGTACGGCCCGCAGCGCCAGCCGCAGGCTGCGGGCAGACAACGCGGCGCAGTGCCCGGCCGCCGGTAGACCGAGCCCGCCGTACATCCGGCGGGCCCAGGTCGGCAGCAGGCCGGCGGCGGTGGCGGCGATCCCCAGGTACGCCAGCCGGGGCGGGCCGAAGCCGAGACCGAGCCGCCACGGCAGGCCCAGCTGCTCTGGCACCGGCGGTGCGGTGAGGAACAGGGCGGTGTCGGCAGCCTGCCTGGTCATCCGCAGCTGCGGACGGACGTCACGGTAGTACGCGGCGACCTCGGCGGCACTGCCCGGCACGCCGGCCGGGTCGAGCCCGACCAGGGCGGCGCTGCGGCGCTGCTCGGCGTAGTAGCGATCCACCTCGGCCGGGCTCAGCGCCAGACCGGCCCGGGTCGCGGTGGTCAGGAACGACTCCACCTCGGCGACGTGCACCCAGCGCAGCAGATCCGGGTGGTCGATCCGGAACTTCTCGCCGGTCTGCGGATCGGTCGCCCGCAGCCGCGCGTGCAGCCGGCGAATCCGTTCGCCGGCGGCTTCGGCCTCGGCGATGGTGCCCCACACGGTCGTCGCGACGTAGCTCGAAGTGCGCAGTAGCCGGCCGAACGGATCCGACCGGTAGTCGGAGTTCTGCGCGACCCCGGCGATGGCCTGCGGATGCAGCGCCTGCAAGTAGAGCGAGCGCAGCCCGGCCACGACGAGGATCGGCTCGTCGTGCACCCGCCAGGTGACGGAATCCGGACCGAACAGCCCCAGATCGTCGGTCGATCCGGTCATCGCGCACCGGCGGTCATCGGGCGCGACCGTCCTGGCATGCCGGGCAGAGTCCCCAGAACGTCACTTCGGCTTCGTCGATCGCGAACCCGTGGGTGGTGCTCGGCTCCAGGCAGGGAGCGGCCCCGACGGTGCAGTCCACGTCGTCGACCTGTCCGCAGTCGCGGCACACCACGTGGTGATGGTTGTCTCCGGTGCGGGCCTCGTAACGGGCCGCACCGCCGGCCGGCTCGATCCGTCGGGCCAGCCCGGCCAGGGTCAGCGCGTTGAGCACGTCGTACACTGCCTGGGTCGACACCGAGCCGATGCGGTCGCGTACCTCACGGGCGATCTCGTCGACGCCGCGATGGCCGCCATGAGACAGCACGTCGAGCACGGCCAGGCGTGGCCGGGTCACTCTGAGCCCCCGGCTACGCAGTTGCTCTTCTGCCGCCATCCGTTCATCGAAACACGCAGGTGAGCGCTGTTCAAGATAGAGCCACGGCTATCGTGGCGGCTGCCACAACCGGCTGCTGGTCGGTCGGGCGTCAAAACATGGTCGGTCGGGCGGCGGAACATGGTCGGTCGGACCTCGTGACAGCGCCCGGATCTCAGAACAGCAACCTGGAGCAGAGCAGACAAACCAGGACGATCATTACTGCACCGACGATCATGCCGACACCGTAGGTGACGGTACGGGCGCCGCGTTCTGCTTCGTCGAGCGCGGCGGCGTCCTGAGCCGGCAGCGATCGTGGCGGTGCGGGGTTGACGACCAGCGGTGGGCGCCAGCCCGGCGGCGGAGGCGTCCCGACCGGCGGGCCGCAGTAGCCGCTCGCCGGGTCGGCACCGGCAGCGGCGTGGTCCTGCCCGGCGTCGCGGCGACCGGTGCCGTGACGGTGGCCGTGGCCGTGGCCCGCGCCGAACTCGTCGCCGGTGGCCTGCGGGCTCGGTCGCTGCCAGTATTCGTCGCCAGTGTCGCCCGCGTCGCCCGCCCGGCCGTCATCGTTCGTCACGCTGATCGACGCTACCGGAACACGGGTGGGCGTCCCGCTCTCCGCTGTCCGGGCGGTGGGTGAAGGCCCGCGTCGGCAGCGGGCGCGCCAGCGCCGCCGCCGCAGTAACCTCGCCGGGAGTAGCCTGACACCGTGCGCAGACTGGACGATTCCCGGCCGGGTGACCGCACCGGTGACGCCGACCGGTTCGTCGATCTCGGCGACGATGGGGGGCCGCTGCTGCCGGAGCAGACCAGCGACGACACCGATCGCGGTTGGGGCGAGCGCGTCGGCGACGACGAGTGGCTGCTGGCCGAGCGCCCGCCGCACTGGGACTGACGGCTCAGCTGCTCGCCGAGTTCGCCGCCGCCGGTGCCTTGGCCGTGGTGGTCGAGCCACCCGTGCCGCTGCCGTTCGACGTGGTGCTGCTCGATGCGGCGGACTCGCTCGAACCGGTCGAGGGCTTCGTGGTCGACGAGTCCTTCTTGTCCGACTTTTCCGACGAGTTGGCACCGTTGGCGGTGCCCTTGCCCTCCCCGTTGCGGGAGTCGGTCCGGTAGAAGCCGGAACCCTTGAACACGATGCCGACGGAGTTGAAGACCTTGCGAAGCCGCCCGGTGCACGACGGGCACTCCTGCAGCGGCTCATCGGTGAAGGACTGCACCGCCTCAAGCTGGTGTCCGCACTCGGTGCAGGCGTACTGGTAGGTAGGCACGGTCTCCTCCGAACTTGGCCGGCCGTCTGGCACTCAACCTATTCGAGTGCCAATGGTGCGGCATCGGAGGCCACTACGTCCAGCAGAAGTGTGCAGCGGCTCACCTTGACTACCGCGATGGCGGCCAGCCTCGGTCGGGCGGGGGCCGGCCCCGGACCGACGTTGCGGGCAGTCGACGCAGCCCGGCCGGGGTGACGGCGGCGGTCACCGGACGGTCGTGCGGTTCGGCCGGCACCTCCGCGAGAATCTCGCCGTCGTACAGCAGCGCGACGACCGGGACGTGGCTGGACACCCGGGTGAGCGCCCGGTCGTACGAGCCGCCGCCGCGTCCCAGTCGTACGCCGCGGGTGTCGACGGCGAGTGCCGGCACCACCACCAGGCCGGCGTCGGCAACCGCCGAGGGTCCGAGTCGCGGGCCGGTCGGTTCGATCAGCCCGTGCCCGGTGCCGCGAAGCCCCACCGGCCCGCCGAACGCGGCCCAATCCAGGTCACCGTCGGCAAGCAGGACCGGCAGGAGTACCTGATCCGACCTGCCGACCAGCTCGGCGAGGCGCGCCGGCAGATCCGGTCCGCCCGGCTCGCGGCCCACCGGTACGTACGCCGCGACCTGCACTGTGGCAGTGTGACGCACCAGTTCCCGCAGCGTCGCCTGAACCTGGATCCGGGCTGCGGTGACCTGGCGCTCGCCCAGCTTGCGCCGCCGGTCCAGAATGGCAGTACGGAGTCTGTCCTTGGTCAGCGAGCAGTCAGTTGCTCTATCGGGTAAATCCGACACCCAACACTCCTGGTGGCCATCGCTGCGGATCATCTGAGCTGTGTCAGCATCGCACCATCGAGGTGCAGAATTCTCTGGGGGAAGCGTGACCCTGCGTGGACGGTTGACTACCGCCTTCCTGTCGGTCGTGCTCGGACCGGTCCTCCTCGGAGCGTTTTTCGTCGGGGCGACCGTGGCCGCCGTCGGGCAAAGCCGCTCCGCCGAGCGCCTCGACCTGGCGACGGCGAGCATCCGTACCTCGATCGGCGCGCTCTGCGCCCGGCTGGAGGCCACTGCCGGCTCAGTGGCGCTGCTGTCCGAACCTGGGCGGCTGCGCACCGCCGCAGAGCAAGCGGTGCGGCGTGGGCTCGCCTCGGCCGTGGCGGTGAGCGCGGCGGACGGGTCGCCGATCGCCGCCACCGGCGAGGACCTCGCCCAGCCATGGCTCAGCTGTGGCACCGGCGATGCCACCGCACGTTCGCCGGAACCGTCGGCCGCGTCACCTGCTCCCAGCGCGTCACCTGCTCCCAGCGCGTCACCTGCTCCCAGTGCATCGCCTGCTCCCAGCGCGTCATCGGATCCGTCTGCCGTGCTTCTCGCGGTCGCCGCCGAGGTCGAGATCCGCGACGCCGACGGCGCCTTCCTGGGCCGGGTGACGGCGGCGCAACTGCTCGATGCCCAGTTCGTCGCCCGGCTGGCCGACTCCAGCGGAGTAGCGGTCACGGTGCTGCGCGACTTCGCCGGCACGGAGGTCGTGTACAGCACCGAATCGGCAAATACTCGCAGCGGCGTGCTGGCTACCGTCAGTGGCCTCGCTGACGGTGACAGCATCTGGATCGACGGCGGTCGGCACGTCCGGCGCATCGGTCCCGGGCCAGGTCAACCACTGTCGATGGTGCTGTCCACGCCACGTGAGCAACTGTCCGGGCTGTACGCCATGCTCGTCGCCACCGTCGTGTTGGCCGGACTGCTCGCGGTCGTCGCCGCCTGGTGGCTGGCCCGATCGACGACCGCACCGCTGGCCGAGCTCGCCGAGGCGGCCAGCCGGGTGGTCGACGGCGATCTCGCCGCCCGGGTGCCGGTGCGCGGATCCGACGAGGTGAGCCAGCTCGCCGGCATCTTCAACCGGATGACCCGGGAAGCGCAGTCGTACGTGCAGGCGTTGACCGCGAGCCGGGACCAACTGCGCGGGCAACTGACCATCCTTGGCGACACCCTGTCGAGCACCCATGACCTGCAACGGATCCTGCGGGTGATTCTGCAGACCGCGCTGGCCGCAACCGGTGCCCGCGACGGCGCGGTGCTGGTCCTCGACCCGGCCGCCGGCGTTCTGGTCGGGCAGACTTCGAACCGGACCGTGGCACCCGCCCCATCCACCGCGTCGGGAGTATCCGCCACACCGGGGGCATCGACCGCATCCGGGGTATCCGGGGCTGCCGGCAGCACTGGCGCGGGTGGCGCGGGTGGCGCGACCCCCGGCCCGCAGGCGGCCGGTGCGGGCCAGGGCAACGACGACAGTTCAGGCGGTGACCTGCAGGTTCCCCTCGGCACTGGCCTGCTCGGCACCGTCGCGCTCAGCGGTCAGCCGAGGCGGGGCCGGATCGAGCGGGACGGTCCGGCGCTGTCGGCGTACGAACCGGCCTGCCGGACCTATGTGGCGGTCCCGTTCTCGGTCCCGGACTGGAGCGAGGATGCCGGAGCCGCCAGCGTCGAGACATCGGATCCGCAGACCACCCGGCAGTCCGTCCGCCGCCCGGCTGCCGCCGCCCCGGCGGCATTCGGGGTGCTCGCCGTCTACGACCGGCTCGGCGGGGACGAGTTCGACGACGCCGACCTGATGACCCTGCGTACCTTCGCCGGACACGCGGCGGTGGCGGTGAACAACGTCCGGATGCACAAGGAAGCCGAGCGGCTGTCGGTGACCGACCCGCTCACCGGGTTGTGGAACTACCGGCACCTGCGGGAGTCGATCCACCGGGAAATCGAGCGGGCCAACCGGTTCGGTCGGATGCTCGCTGTTCTCGTGCTCGATCTGGACCGTTTCAAGGACGTCAACGACACGTACGGGCATGCCGCCGGGGACAGCGTCCTGGTCGAGTTCGCCCGCCGGATCCGGGCCGAGATCCGCGAAGTCGATCTGGCCTTCCGTCAAGGCGGTGAGGAGTTCGTCGTGCTGTTGCCGGAAACCGACGTACGCGGTGGACTGATCGTCGCCGAGCGGCTCTGTGCGGCCGTACGGGAAGCCCCGATCCGGGTCGAGCCGCACGCCGGCCCGACCGGCCGTGGACGTACCACGATCTCCGTCACGGTATCGATCGGTATCGCCGTTTATCCGGATCATGCCGCTAGCGGGGGAGACGTCCTCGACGCCGCGGACGACGCGCTGTACGCGGCGAAAGCCGCTGGCCGCGACACGTTCCGGGTCGCCGAATCCGCACCCCGGCGTACCGGACGTCTCACCGTGGGCACCAGCACGGCCAACCCGGATGGCGGACTGCCACGTGGCGGCGGCGCGTCTTTTGGGCCACACCCGCCGCGACAGAGCCGTGGCCGATAGTCTCGCGGCATGTCGGAGCATGCAGCCACCCCAGCAACGCCCCTTCGCGCCGGAGCCGGTCAGCGGGCGGTGAAGGCGGTCATCCCCGCCGCCGGGCTCGCCACCCGCTTCCTGCCTGCCACGAAAGCAGTGCCGAAGGAACTCCTCCCGCTCGTCGATCGCCCGGTCCTGCAGTACATCGTCGAGGAAGCGACCGCCGCCGGGATCAACGACGTACTGCTGATCACCGGCCGGGGCAAGACCTCGATGGTCGATCATTTCGACCGCCAGCCCTACCTGGAGTCCCGGCTGGCCGACAAGGGCGACCAGGAACGGCTGGCCGCAATACGCCGGCCGAGCGAGCTGGCCGAGATCTACACCTGCCGCCAGCACGAGCCGCTCGGGCTCGGTCACGCGGTCGGCTGCGCGCAGGCGCACATCGGCGACGAGCCGTTCGCCGTACTGCTCGGTGACGAGTTCGTCGATGAGGACGATCCGCTGCTGCCGGCCATGATCGACCTACAGTCCCGGGCCGGCGGGATCGTACTGGCCTTTATGGAGGTGCCGCCGGCCGAGACCAAACGGTACGGCATCGCCTCGGTCGAGCCGGCAGCCGAGTCGGTGCAGAACGGTGCCGACATCGTCCGGGTCACCGGCCTGGTGGAAAAGCCGTCCGCCGAGGACGCGCCGAGCAATCTCGCCGTACTCGGCCGCTACGTGCTGCCGGCGAGCATCTTCGACGCGATCAAGCGCACCAAGCCGGGTAGCGGCGGCGAGATCCAACTGACCGACGCGATGGCCATGCTGCTGGGCGAGGGCACGCCGGTGCACGGCATCGTCTACCGCGGGACCCGCTACGACACCGGTGCCCCGCTGGGTTACCTGCAGGCTGTGGTGCAGATCGCCTGCCAGCGTGACGGGCTCGGCGACCAGTTCCGGTCCTGGCTCAAGGAGTTCATCGCCGACTCGCCCGGGGTGCCTACTACATGACCGCGACGGCCGGCGCCGAGGCGGCCTTCAACGAGCTGACGCCGCTTGCCGAATACCTGGGCAGTGTGCTGCGCAGGATCCGGCCGCTGCCGCCGCTCGACCTCGACCTCACCCAGGCGCACGGCAATCTCCTCGCCGAGGCTGTCGTGGCTCCGCACGCCTTCCCCGCGTTCGACCAGGCCGCGATCGACGGCTACGCGGCGCGCTGGGAGGACATCGCGACGGCCGGCCGGGGTGGCAACACGGTCCCGGCCAGCCGTTCCGCGTACCCCACCGGTCGGGCAGCGCACCCGGCCGGTTGGTCCGCGCAGCAGCGCAGCAGGTCGGCGCATCCGGCCGGCTGGTCGGCGAACCAGTCCGGCCGATCGGCGGTGCCACCGGTCCCGCCGGCACCGCCGCGCTCGGTGCGGCTGAACGTCGTCGGCGACCTGGGCGCGGCCAGTTGGCGGCCGGTCCGGCTCACCCCGGGTACCTGCTTCTCGGTGGCCGCCGGGGCACCCCTGCCGATCGCCGCCGACGTGGTCGTTCCGGTCGACTGGACCGACCAGGGCATGGCCGCGGTGGAGATCTTCGAGGCGCCGCGTCGAGGTCACGGCGTGCGCCGGGCCGGCGACGAACTGCCGGCCGGTGCGGTACTGGCTCCGGCCGGTGCCTACGTGACACCGGCGATGGTGGCGGTGTTCGCCGCCACCGGCATCGGGCACGTGGTGGTGCGGCCCAGCCCGCGGGTGGTCATCGTGGCCACCGGCGACGAGTTGGTGGACGTCGGCCGCAGCAGTCAACCGGGGCAGGTGGTCGACGCGAACTCGCACGCGCTCACCGCGGCCGTGGCCGAGGTGGGCGCGCTCGCGTACCGGGTCGGCATCTGTGACGACGATCCGGAGGGGCTGCGGGGGCTGCTCGAGGATCAGGCCATGCGCGCCGATCTGATCATCACCACCGGTGGCACCGGCACCGGGCCGGGCGACATGGTCCGCCGGATATTCTCCCGTCGGGAAGGCGGCCGCGCGGGGCCGGTCGAGTTCACCGACGTCGCGCTCTATCCCGGTACGGCGTTGGGATTCGGTACGGTCGGAGCCGAGGAGGTGCCCGTGGTCTGCCTGCCCGGTGAACCCGGTTGCGCGCTGGTCGGCTTCGAGGTGCTGGCCCGACCGGTGATCCAGCTGCTGGCCGGTGCCGAGCCGGTGTTCCGGCCCAGCGTGCGCGCCCACCTGCTGGAGACGGTGTCGTCGCCGGGCGGGCTGCGCGAGTTCCGCCCAGCCCACGTGGCCGAGCGCCGGGGCGGCGGCTACACGGTGCAGCCGCTGACCGGCGGACCGTTCACGCTGTCCGGGTTGGCCGAGGCGAACGGACTGCTGGTGCTCGGCGAACGGGTCACCACGGCCGCTGCTGGATCTACTGTCGACGTACTGCTGTTGGACCGGCAGCGGTGATCGGCGACGGTCCGCCGGGGTGGCCGGCAGAGCTTTCCGACGGACCGGTGCTGCTGCGACCGTACCGGCGCACCGACGCGGCTGACTGGTCGGTGGTCCGCCGACGCAACCAGGCCTGGCTCGCGCCCTGGGAGTCCGCGCCGCCAGGGCCGTGGCACGAGCTCAACTCGCCGGACGCCTTCCGCTACCTTTACCGGGACCAGCGCCGCCAGGCCCGGCACGGCGAGAGCATGCCCTTCGCGGTCTGCCTGGTCGAGGACGGTGCTCAGCGGTTCGTCGGGCACCTGAACATCGGCAACATCGTGCGGCGGGCGTTCTGCTCCGGTTACGCCGGGTACTGGGTGGACTCGGCGGTCGCCGGGCGTGGTGTCGTGCCGACCGCGCTGGCGCTGGCGGTGGACCACGCGTTCGCCGCCGGTGGTCTGCACCGGATCGAGGTCAACATCCGTCCGGAGAACCTTCCGTCACGTCGAGTAGTCGAGAAGTTGGGTTTCCGTGAGGAGGCCTACCATCCGCGCTACATGCACATCGACGGTGCCTGGCGTGATCACATCGGGTATGCCCTGACCAGCGAGGAAGTCCTGGTCGAAGGTGGTCTGCTGGCCCGGTGGCGACGGCTGCGCACCACCACGCACTGACCTGTTTCCCTGGCCACGGCCGGCGCGGCGTCAAAATTTCCTGGTGGTGCGCCCGTAACCTCAAGTAACGAGAAGGTACGGCAACCTATCAAGCCTTCATGTTCGTGTGCGGGTAGCTGGTTGCCTCGGGGTGACGGGAGGAGTGAGGGTGCCGACGTCGGTGCTCCTCGCTGTCCTCGCCGCCGCCGGGCTGCTCGCCCTCGCACCGGCGCTGGTCCGTCGGTACGACGCTACCGAGCGCCTGGTGGCGGAGCGGGCGCAGTCGACGGCGCGGGTGCTGCAACGCCGCCGCCGTCGCCGTACCGTGCCCGGAAAGCACCCGGTCAACCCGCCGCTGGGTCGCCGGCTCACCGTACGCTCCGGAGTCGGTTCGGACGGTGGTACGGCGCCCGACGCCGGGTCGTTCAACGGATCCTCCGTTCCGTCCCCAGCGACGGCGTACCCGGCGTACCCGGCGTCACGGGGTGGTGGGCGACGCGGCGGTCGGCTGCGGCTCGTCCAGGCCGGTGCCCGGCCACGCCCTGCCCCGGCCCGCCGGCACACCCCGGCGGTGATCCGCCGCCGCCGGGTCTTCGCCGCGCTGCTGCTGCTCAACCTGGTCGAGTTGATCGGCGTGCTGGTGGTCGGTCCCGGCTTCTGGATCAGCTTCGCGGTGACAGCGCTGCTGCTCGTCGTGTACCTGGTGCACCTGCGCAACCGGGCGATCGCCGAGCGGCGCCGGCGCCGGCGCCGAGCCCGGGAAGCCGCCTGGCTGGCCGCCCGCCAGGCCGAGGTACGCCGGGAGCAGGCCCGTCGGGCGGCGGCCCGCCGGGAACAGCAGCGCCGGCTGGCCGCCCAGCGGGAGGTCATGCGCCGGGCCGCGATGGGCCTGGATCGCCCCGGTGACCTGCCGGCCGCGGCCAGCGGCGGCGGGGTCACCGGGTCGGTCTCCTACCGCCGTACGGGTGGGCTGCGCGGGCGTGCCTACGAAGCCGGCCGCAGCTACGACACCGGCCGCTCCTGACCCCCTCCACCCTTTCCCGCAGATCTTGGACTTGTCGTTGGACAGAAGCGACAAATGCTCACGATGAGTCCAAGATCGGCGGGATGGTGGTGGGTGCGGGGAGTGGGGATCGATTCGCGCGTCCGGTGTCTGACCTGTTAGCCTTGGCGCCGGTCCACCGCCGGGTCCGGCAGTGGATCACCCGTCATGGGGCTGTGGCGCAGTCCGGTAGCGCACCTCGTTCGCATCGAGGGGGTCAGGGGTTCGAATCCCCTCAGCTCCACATTTTTAAAGCCCTGACCAGCAACAACCCTGGTCAGGGCTTTAGCATTTGTCTATGTAATTTTGAATCACCCCCCGAAAACCCCCCACAAACGTGTGGGCGCGCAACTCACCCGTAACTTCTTCGATCCGCGACACGCAGCCAACTTCCTCAACTCAAGGTAGTGAAGGTCATGAGTGGTTGAGCCTACTGGGACAGCATCGAGCGTCGGCTGCACGCTGCGCTGGCCGTGCATCACTCGCTGATGCACGGCCAGTGTTTCCACGAGTGCCCTACTCGGTCGCGCCGTCGGGGAGAATCTTCCGGAAGCCGGTGAAGGGTACGAGCGCCTCTGGTACCCGGATGCTTCCGTCGTGCTGCTGGTACTGCTCCAGGATGGCCACCAGCGTCCGCCCGATGGGCAGGCCCGAGCCGTTGAGCGTAGCGGCGAAGCCGCGCTTGCCCGTGCTGTCGGTGTAGCGGATGCCGGCGCGGCGGGCCTGGAAAGTGGAGCAGTCCGAGACGCTGGAGATCTCGCGGTAGCGGCTCTGGCTGGGGATCCAGACCTCCAGGTCGTACGTGAACTGTGCCGCGAAGCCGATGTCTCCAGCCGCTAGGGCAACGACGCGGTACGCCAGGCCGAGTTCCCGCAGACACGCCTCGGCGTGGCCAACCATGATTTCGAGCTCCTTGCTGGAGTCCTCGGGTCGGCAGATGCGGACGAGCTCAACCTTGGAGAACTCGTGCATACGGATCAGGCCACGGGTGTCGCGGCCGTAGGAACCTGCCTCCGAACGGAAGCACGGCGTGTGCGCCGTGAGTGCGATGGGCAGGTCGCTTTCGCGCAGCGCCTCACCGGAGTAGAGGTTGGTGAGCGGCACCTCGGCCGTGGGGATCAGGAACAGCTCGCGGTCTCCGACCGACGTCTTGAACAGGTCTTGCTCGAACTTCGGCAGCTGGCCGGTGCCGGTCATGGTCTTGCGGCTGACCAGCGACGGCACCGAGTGCTCGACGTAGCCGTGCCGCCTGGTGTGCAGCGCCAGGAAGAAGCTCGCCAGCGCCCGTTCCAGGGCCGCACCTGCACCTTTGAGCACCGCGAATCGGGGTCCAGACAGCTTCGTGGCCGCGGCGAAGTCGAGGATGCCGAGCCGCTCCCCGAGGTCGACGTGGTCGAGCGGGTCGAAGTCGAAGACGGGCGGAGTTCCTTCGCGGCGGACCTCGGTGGCGAACTCGTCACTGTTTCCGTCGGGGCAGCGGTCCTCAGGCAGGTTGGGGATCTCCAGCAGCAGCTCCTGTAGGGCGGTCTCGTGCTGGTCGAGCTCGGCCTCCAGCTCCTGGATGCGGATCTTGATCGCGCGGGCCTGGTCGGCCAGTTCGGCGGTCGGTTCTCCGGCACGGCCCGCTGCCTGGACGGCGGCGGCGAGGCGTTTGGCCTCGGCGCGGGCGGCGTCGGTGGCCTGGATCGCCTGGCTGCGAGAGGAGACCAGGCTGCCCAGCCGGTCGGTGTCGAGGCTGTAGCTGCGGCGGGACAGCCGCCGGACGGCGTCGGTCGCGGGATCCAGGAGGTGTCGTGGGTCGTGCATCTCATCTCCATCCGATTGGGCAGACATCCAAGGCTAGTGGGAGACATCAGCGAAGTTGCGATGATTTCGCTCGCCCTTGTGGTACGTGGCGATGAGCTGGCGGAGCCGCTGGTCGGTGAGCGGAATCGGCTTCACGTGCGGCGCGTCGGGTAGGTCCCAACGGTCAAGGCTGCGCCCGCGCAGGAGTTGCAGCAGTGCGGAGATCATCAGGCCGTGGCCGACGACGAGCCGAGGCCCCGGCAGGTCGAGGCTTCCCGTAAGCCCGGCGAGCATCCGCCCGACGGCCGCGTTGCGGGACTCCCCGTCTGGGGGAATAGCGCCCAGTCCCGCGCTGCGAAGCCATGCCCCGTACGCCATCCACGGCGGGTGTGTACAACTAACGGCGGATCTGCTGATCAAGGGAGATGCGCCAGATGACGACCGAGACCACTATCGAGCAGGAGCCCGCAGGCGGGTCGGTGGGTACGGCCACGGATGGAGCAGTTGATCGCGCTGCTGGTGGACCGGGCACGCGGTCTGCGCGGTCACCGCCGCGCGGTTACGCCACCGCACCGACACCCAGGCACCCCCGCCGACCACACCCGACCAGCCGCCACCGGCCGAGCCCGGCCTGATCCCGCTGACCGTGCCCGAGATCGGACGACTCCTCGCCGACGCACTCCACCACCCACAACCACCCGACCACGCCATCGACTGGCTGACCTGGCGACGCCGGCACCAGGCCCGCGCCCGCTGGCACCACCAACGCACCCGCCTCAACCGCGACTACGCCCTGGTCAACTAGCAAATGGCGGCTGCCGTACTAGGCAGTGATCCGGTAGCTGACCTGCATGTCGTTCCGGACGGTCGCGGCGGGAACCGGGTTGCTCGCACCGTTCATCGGGTCGTACACCTTCAGCTTCAGCGATCCGTCGCTGTACCGCAGGTAGCCGTAGATGACCTTCCAGTGCATCGCGTTGCCGCTGAGGACCAGGCCGTTGTTGTCGAGGGTCGTGGTGATCTCGGATTCGGTCAGCCGGCCGCCCAGGTTGGAGGTCCGGCCTTCCAGCAGCGGCGACCCCCAGCTCTGGCGGAGGTAACCCCGGAGCGTGTCGTCGGTGTTGACGTACTGCCCGACACTGGCCCAGCTCGTGTCATTGAGATTGTGCAGCGCCCACAGGTTCTGCACGCCCACGAGGTACTGCGCGGCGTTCTGCTGGGGGTCGTTCGCCTCGCCACGTGCCATCAGGACCTTGTGTGCGATCTCGCCCTGCGAGATCTCGGTGCCGAAGCCGTGCTGCACCGTGGCGGTGGCGGCCGCGAAGCACCAGGCACCGGTGGCCTGTTGCTGGCCGCCGAGCCAGTGTGACGAGGTGACGTCGGCGGTCACCGTGAGTTCGATCGGGGTCGTCATTGGATCCACCTCCGGGATCATGCGGAGCAAACCGTACGACCGGCGCGAGAGCGCCCGGGGCCGTGCGGCATCGGTCGTCCACGAGAGGCGCGAGGCGTGGTGGCTGATACGTCCGGTCGGTGTCGTGACCACGACACGGGCCAGTGCCCGATGGCGTACCGGGGAGGGCGCGGGAGGCCAGCCGCGCGGTGTCGAGCGGCGGACCGTCGCCGTACGTCAATCTGCGGCAGGGTGTTGTCCTGTTTTTTCATCGGTGGAGCGTAAGATTGCGGCCGTGACGAAACGGTTGACCGAGGTGGCCCGCAAGGCGGGCGTCAGTGAGGCCACCGTGAGCCGGGTGCTCAACGGCCGTGGTGGCGTGGCCGAGACGACCCGGACCGCGGTGCTCACCGCGCTGGACGTGCTCGGCTACGAACGGCCCAGCAAGCTGCGCGGAGAGCGGGCCCGGCTGGTCGGGCTGGTGCTGCCCGAGTTGCAGAACCCGATCTTCCCGGCGCTCGCCGAGGTGGTCACCGGGTCGCTGGCGCAGCGTGGGTTCACCCCCGCGCTGTGTGCCCGTACCATCGGTGGGGTCTCCGAGTCGGCGTACGTCGAGATGCTGCTGGACCACCAGGTGTCCGGAGTGATCTTTGCCGGTGGGTCGTACGCGCTGGCCGACGCTGCGCACGAGCACTACCGGCGGCTGACCGACCGGGGGTTGCCGGTGGTGCTGGTGAACGCGGGGGTCGACAAGCTGGGCTTCCCCCGGGTGTCCACCGACGACGCGGTGGCGGTCGAACAGGCGTACGGTCACCTGCGCGCACTGGGACACGAGCGGATCGGTCTGGTGCTCGGTCCGGCCGACCACGTGCCGTCACAGCGCAAGCTGGCCGCGATGCGGCAGGTCGCCGGCTGGTCCGCCGGGTACGGCGAGTGGGTCGAGCGGTCCAGCTTCTCGATGGAGGGGGCGCGGGTCGCGGCGACCAGACTGGTCGACCGGGGCGCGACCGGGGTGATCTGCGCGAGCGACGTACTGGCGCTCGGCACGATCCGCGCGGTCCGTCGGCTCGGCCGATCGGTGCCCGGCGACGTGTCGGTGGTCGGCTTCGACGACTCGGCCTTCATGACCTGCACCGATCCGCCACTCACCACGGTGCGTCAGCCGATCGAGACGATGGGCCAGGCGGCGGTGGACCTGCTGGTCACCCAGATCGACGGCGGCGGGGTGCTCGCCGACGAACTGCTCTTCGAGCCGGAGTTGGTGGTCCGGGGGTCGACCGCGCCGATCCCGAGGGGCTAGGCGGCCGCCTGCGGAAACGATCGACCAGGCGAGGGGCGAACCGAGTGGGTTCGCCCCTTTTCTGCATCCAGGATCGCCGGCATCCGAGTGACCGTCCCAAATTTTCGTATGAACGTCAACTTCTTGCGCAGCTCGGTCTGTGTTTGTATCGTCATCGCCACGAAACAAGGCAGTGACGAGCTTGAGATCACATCCACCCAGAAAGGGTGTGCTTTCCATGACCAGAACCAGGCTGCACGGCGCGACCAGAACCAGGCTGCACGGCGCGACCAGAACCAGGCTGCACGGCGCACTCGGGGTCCTTCTCGTCGGCGGGATCGCGCTGGCAACGACGGGCTGCGGCTCCTCCGACGACGGACAGTCCGACGACGGCACGGTGACGATCACCGTGAACGGGCTACCACCGGCCACCGAGGCGGCGAACCACCAGCGCTTCCTCGACAACGTGGCCGAGTTCGAGCGGCAGAACCCGGACATCAGGATCGACGCCCGTGAAGGCAAGATGGACCCGCAGACCTTCTCGGCCAAGCTCGCCGGCGGGCAGCTGGAGGACGTCTTCTACGTCTACTTCACCGACCCGGCCAACCTGATCGCCAAGCGGCAGGTCGCCGACATCACCGAGTACGCCGCCGAGTTCCCGGTCGTCGACCAGATCCGTCCCGAGGTCAAGCGGGTCTTCTCCGACGACGACGGCAGGCTCTACGGGCTGCCGTACAAGAACTACTCGATGGGCCTGCTCTACAGCCGGCCGCTGTTCAGCCAGGCCGGGCTGGACCCGGACGACCCGCCGACCACCTGGGCCGAGGTGCGTACCGCCGCGAAGCGCATCGCCGCGCTCGGTGACGACGTCGTCGGGTTCGGTGAGTACAGCAAGTCGAACACCGGCGGCTGGCACTTCACCACCCACATGTACTCCCGGGGCGGCGAGATCGCCACCAACGACGGTGGCACCTGGACGGCGGCGTTCAACGACGACACCGGCCGTGACGTGCTCACCCAGCTCAAGCAGATGCGCTGGACCGACGACAGCATGGGCAGCCGGCAGTCGCTGGAATGGGCCGACCTGCTCCAGCTGATGGGATCCGGCAAGCTCGGCATGTACCTGGCCACCGCCGACAACATCCCCACCATCGTCAACCAGTACGACGGTGACTTCGCCGACTACGGACTCGGCCCGATCCCCGGCGGCCAGGGCACCCTCGGCGGCGGCGAAGGCTACATGTTCAACGCCAAGGCGTCTCCGGCGAAGATCCGCGCCGGACTGAAATGGCTGACGTACTGGTTCACCAGCCCGGAGCGGATCGAAGCGGAGAACAAGTGGGCGGCCGAGAACAATCTGCCGGTCGGCCTGCCCGAGCCGCAGATCTTCACCGGCGCGGCCGCCGAGACCCAGGCCGCCGCCGACGCCGAGTACGCCAACGTCCCGCAGGAAAACTACGCGCCGTTCGTCGCCGCGATGGACGACATCCCGGTCAAGCTCGAACCGCCGAACGCGCAGCAGATCTACGCCGTCCTGGACGTGGCGATGCTCAAGGTCCTCACCGATCGCGACGCCGACGTCGACCAGCTGCTCGCCGACGCCGAGAAGCAGGTCAACGCGATCCTCGCCACCGTCGGATAGCCGCCGGCCAGATGATGACGGTTGACACGCACCCGGCGCGGGCGGCCCGGCTGCGCCGCCGGGTGCAGGACAACCTGCTGGCGTACGCGTTCCTCGCCGGCGGCATCCTGTGCTTCGCGTTCTTCTCCTGGTATCCGCTGGTGCGCGGCGTCGTGCTCAGCTTCCAGCAGGTCAACTTCGTCACCGATCCGTCCTTCGTCGGGCTGGACAACTTCCGGGCGCTGTTCGCCGACCCGCTGTTCTGGACCGCGTGGCGTAACACCCTGGTCTTCACCGGCCTGGCCCTGCTGCTCGGCTACCTGCTGCCGCTGGGACTGGCGATCCTGCTCAACGAGCTGCGACACTTCGCCGGCTTCTTCCGGATCGCCGTCTACCTGCCGGTGATGCTGCCGCCGATCGTCGTGGTGCTGCTCTGGAAGTACTTCTACGATCCCGGCAACGGCCTGTTCAACACCCTGCTGCGCGGGGCGCACCTGCCGGAGAGTCAGTGGACGCAGTCGTCGTCCACCGCGCTGCTGTCCCTGGTGCTCGTCTCCACCTGGGCGAACCTCGGCGGCGCGACGCTGATGTACCTCGCCGCGTTGCAGGGCGTGCCCGGCGAACTGTACGAGGCGGCCGAGCTGGACGGTGCCGGCATCTGGCAGCGGCTGCGTCACGTGACCCTGCCGCAGCTGCGGTTCATCATGCTGGTCCTGCTGCTGCTCCAGATCATCGCCACCATGCAGGTGTTCATCGAGCCGTACCAGCTGACCGGCACCACCAACCCGGACACGGTCACCGTGCTGGTGCTCATCTACCGGTACGCCTTCACGGTCAACAACGACTTCGGCCTGGCCGCCGCCGCGAGCGTACTGCTGTTCGTGGTGCTCGGCGCGTTTTCCGCCGGCTATCTGCGGCTCACCCGCCAGGCGGACTGAGGAGACACGGTCATGACCGCACCGAAGCGCCGGACCGCTCCGGCGACCCGCACGCTCATCTCCGACACCCAGCTGCGCCGTGGTCACGGCCGGATCGGGTACGTCGTGGTGCTGACCCTGGTGCTGGTCGTGTTCGTGCTGGTCTTCCTCTTCCCGGTGTACTGGATGGTGACCTCGGCGGTGAAAGCGCCGGCCGAGTTCGCCCGTACCCCACCGACGTTCGTGCCGGAGTCGTTCCATCCCGACACGTACGTGCTTGCCTGGCAGCACATGCGGATTCCGCGTTACTTCCTCAACACCGTCTACTACGCGCTCGGCGGCTGGCTGATCCAGCTCGCGGTGGCGGTGAGCGCCGCGTACGCGCTGTCGAAACTGCGGCCCCGGTTCGGCGGCCTGGTGCTCGGTGGGATGCTGGCCAGCCTGATGCTGCCGGCGGCCGCGTTGCTGGTGCCGGCGTACCTGACCGTCAGTGACGTGCCGATCTTCGGCGTCAACCTGCTCAACACGCCATGGGCGCTGTGGCTGCCGGCGGCGGCCAACGCGTTCAACGTGTACGTCCTGAAACGCTTCTTCGACCAGATTCCCGACGACCTGCTCGACTCGGCCAGCCTGGACGGCGCCGGTCGGCTGCGGGTGCTCACCTCGATCGTGCTGCCGCTGTCCCGCCCGGTACTCGGTGTGGTCTCCATCTTCTCGATCATCGCCATCTGGAAGGACTTCCTCTGGCCGCTGCTGGTGCTGCAGGACCCGGACACGCAGACCCTGAGCGTGGCGCTGAGCCGGCTGTCCAACACCAGCCAGGTGCCACCGACCGAGATGATGGCGGGTCTGGTCATCGCGAGTATCCCGATGGTCGTCATCTTCCTGATCTTCCAGCGCAGCATCGTCAGCGGCCTGTCCGCAGGCGGCCTCAAAGGCTGACAGGTGGCCCTCAAAGGCTGACAGGCGGCCTCAGCTGATCCGTCGCCGGAATCCGGTGAAACATCGGACCGATCCCAGAAAGCAGGTGTCCGTGTCCACAGCAGACAACGAGCGGTGGTGGCGAAACGCGGTGATCTACCAGATCTACCCGCGCAGTTTCGCCGACGGCGACGGTGACGGAATCGGTGACCTCACCGGCATCCGCGAGCACCTGCCGTACCTGGCCGGACTCGGGGTGGACGCCCTGTGGCTGAGCCCCTGGTACCCGTCGCCGATGGCCGACGCCGGCTACGACATCGCCGACCATCGCGACATCGACCCGGTTTTCGGCACCCTCGCCCAGGCCGAGGAGCTGATCGGGTACGCACACCGGCTGGGGCTGCGGATCATCGTCGACCTGGTGCCGAACCACTGCTCCGACGCACACCCCTGGTTCCAGGCGGCACTGGCCGACCCGGCCGCGCCCGAGCGGGACCTGTTCTGGTTCCGGCCCGGCCGGGGCCCGGACGGCGCCGAGCAGCCCACCGACTGGGTCTCCCCGTTCGGCGGCGGCACCTGGACCCGCACCACCGACCCGGACGGCAGCCCAGGCGACTGGTACCTGCACCTGTTCGCCCCGCAGCAGCCCGACTTCAACTGGGACCACCCCCGGGTACGGGCGGAGTTCGCCGACATCATCCGGTTCTGGCTGGACCGTGGGGTGGACGGGATCCGGATCGACTCCGCGGCGATGCTGGCCAAGGATCCGACCCTGCCGCAGGTGACCGACGACGGCCCGCACCCGTTCGTCGACGTCGACGCGGTGCACGACATCTACCGCGACTGGCGGCGGATCGCCGACTCGTACCCGGGCGACCGGGCGCTGATCGGCGAGATCTGGCTGCCCGACCAGCAGCGCTTCGCCAACTACCTGCGCCCTGACGAACTGCACGCCGCGTTCAACTTCGACTTCCTCGGCTGTGCCTGGACCGCCGTGGCGCTGCGGGCCTGCGTTGACGCGACCCTGGCCGCACACGCTCCGGTCGGTGCCCCGGCAACCTGGGTGCTGTCCAACCACGACGTCACCCGGCACGTCACCCGCTACGGCCGCGCCGACACCACCTTCAGCTTCGCCACCCGCCGCGAGGGCGTGCCCACCGATCTGGAGCTGGGCACCCGCCGGGCCCGCGCCGCCGTGCTGCTCAGCCTGGCCCTGCCCGGTGCCGCCTACCTCTACCAGGGTGAGGAACTGGGGCTGTGGGAGGTCGAGGACATCCCGCACGCGCTGCGGCAGGACCCGATGTTCGTCCGCTCCGGCGGCGCCGATCCCGGCCGGGACGGCTGCCGGGTGCCGTTGCCGTGGGCCGGCGACGCGCCGCCGTTCGGATTCAGCCCCGACGGTGCCACCGCGCGGCCCTGGCTGCCGCAGCCGGCCGACTGGAAGGACCGCACCGTCCGGGCCCAGACCGGTGATCCGCATTCGATGCTGGAGCTCTACCGGGCGGCACTGGCGCTGCGGCGGACCGAGCCGGCGCTCGGCGACGGGGAGCTGGCCTGGCTGCCCGCCCCGGACGACGTGCTGGCGGTGCGCCGCGCCGCCGGCTTCACCTGCCTGGTCAACCTCTCCGGCGGCGCGGTGCCGCTGCCGGAGCACACCGCGCTGCTGCTGGCCAGCAGTCCACTCGACGACGACCGACTGCCCCCGGACACCACTGTCTGGCTGCGTACGTCCGATTAGTTCCTGACCGCACCACCGGTACCGCCGCACCGCACGCACGGGGGATCAGGCCACCCGTAGAAAGGGAGAGCGCTCTCATGGCCAACCGCACCGTCCCACCCGACCCCGTCCCGCACCACCAGTCCCGCTCGTCCGCGAGGAGCCGAACCCGGGCGGCCGTCGCCGCGGTCACCGGCACCGTCCTCGCCGCCGCGTCGATCTCGGTCCTCACCCTCACCACCGCGGGCCCGGCCCGTGCCGCCGGACTGTCCCCGTTCGACATCGTCGGCCGGGGAGCCACCGTCGGATTCATCGAACACGAAGCCGAGAACGCCGCGCACAACGGCACCCGGATCGGCCCGGACCGGCACTACGGCACACTGCCGTCGGAGGCCAGCGGACGGGAGGCGGTCACCCTCGACGCGGTCGGGGAGTACGTCGAGTTCACCCTCACCGCACCGGCGAACGCCGTCACGTTCCGCTACAGCCTGCCGGACAACGCCGCTGGCACCGGCCGCGACGCCACCATCGACCTGCGCGCCAACGGCACCCTGGTCAGGGCGGTGCCGGTGACCTCACGGTACGGCTGGTACTACGGCGGCTACCCGTTCAACAACAACCCCGGCGACATCAACCCGCACCACTTCTACGACGAGACCCGGACGCTGTTCGGCACCACCTATCCGGTTGGCACGAAGATCCGGCTGCAGGTCTCGTCGACCGCGCAGTCACCGACGTTCACCATCGACCTGGCCGACTTCGAGTTGGTCGCCGCGCCGATCGCTAAACCGGCCGGGGTGCTCGACGTGGTCGCCGACTTCGGTGCCGACCCGACCGGCGCCACCGACTCCACCGCACGATTGCAGGCCGCCGTCGACGCCGGTCGGGCCCAGGGCCGTGCGGTCTGGATCCCGCCGGGCAACTACACCCTGTGGGACCACGTCGTCGTCGACGGGGTGACCCTGCGCGGCGCCGGTCCCTGGTACTCGGTGCTCGGCGGCCGGCACCCCACCGACCGCAAACGCGCAGCCGGCATCTACGGCAAGTACGTGGCCGGTGGCGGATACCGCGGCGAGATCCGTCCGCACGAGGCGGGCGGACCGAGCCGCAACGTGGTGCTGCGCGACTTCGCGATCATCGGCGACATCCGGGAGCGGATCGACGAAGACCAGGTCAACGCCATCGGCGGGGCGATGTCGGACTCCGTGGTGGACAACGTGTGGATGCAGCACACCAAGGTCGGCGCCTGGATGGACGGCCCGATGGACAACTTCACCATCCGCGACAGCCGGATCCTGAACCAGACGGCGGACGGGGTGAACTTCCACTGGGGGGTCACCAACTCCACGGTGACCAACACGTTCGTCCGTAACACCGGTGACGACGCCCTCGCCATGTGGGCCGACACCGTGCCCAACGTGGGCAACTCGTTCACCCACAACACGATCGGCGTGACCATTCTCGCCAACCACCTGGTCACCTACGGCGGGCGGGACATCCGGATCACCGACAACGTGACCGCCGACTCGGTCACCAACGGCGGCGGCATCCACGTCGCCAACCGCTACACCGGGGTGACCGGCCCGACCGCCGTCGCCGGCACCATCACGGTCGCCCGTAACACGCTGATCCGCAACGGCAACTCCGACTACAACTGGCGCTTCGGGGTCGGGGCGATCTGGTTCTCGGCGCTGAACGAGCCGATCCAGAACGCCTCGATCGTGGTCACCGACACCGACATCCTGGACAGCTCCTACGCGGCGCTGCACTGGATCGAGGGCGCGACCAGCGGAATCAGCTTCACCAACGTACGCATCGACGGGGCCGGCACCTACGCCCTGCAGGTGCAGGCACCCAGCCAGGTGTCGTTCACCAACGTGCGGGCCACCGGCATAGCCCAGGCCAATCCGATCCACAACTGTGTCGGCAGCGGGTTCCAGATCACCCAGGGCGGCGGCAACTCCGGCTGGTACACCGCCACCCCGTACTGCGGGCCGTGGCCGGAGCCGCAGTGGGGTGGTGGCCCGACCAGTCCGCCGACCACACCGCCGACCAGCCCACCGACATCCCCGCCGCCGACGACCGCACCGCCGACGACCCCGCCGCCACCGGGTGGGAATCTGGCGTTGGGTCGGCCGGTGACCGCGTCCGGTCACACCGATGTGTACGTGGCGGCGAACGCGGTCGACGGTGACGCGGGTACGTACTGGGAGAGCGCCAACAACGCCTTCCCGCAGACGCTGACCGTCGACCTGGGCACCGCCCGCGCCGTCGACCGGGTGGCGCTGACGGTGCCGGCCGGCTGGGAGCGGCGTACCCAGACGCTGTCGGTGCTCGGCTCGACCGACGGCGGCAATTGGGCGACGCTCGCCGGCCCGGCCGCTCGGGTGTTCGACCCGGTCGCCGGCAACACCGTCACGATCGCACTGCCGGTGGGTGAGCGACGGTTCGTGCGGCTGAGCATCACCGGCAACACCGGCTGGCCGGCCGGGCAGATCGCCGAGTTCGGGGTGTACGGCGGCAGCACCCCGCCGCCGCCGACGACCGCACCGCCGACGACCGCACCGCCGCCGGATGGGAATCTGGCGTTGGGTCGGCCGGTGACCGCGTCCGGTCACACCGATGTGTACGTGGCGGCGAACGCGGTCGACGGTGACGCGGGTACGTACTGGGAGAGCGCCAACAACGCCTTCCCGCAGACCCTTACGGTCGATCTGGGCGCCGCCCGGCAGGTGGGCCGGGTGGTGCTGAAACTGCCGCCGTCGCCGGCCTGGCAGACCCGGACCCAGACGCTGTCGGTGCTCGGCTCGACCGACGGCAGCAATTGGGCGACGCTCGCCGGCCCGGCCGCTCGGGTGTTCGACCCGGCCGCCGGCAACACCGTCACGATCACCGTTCCTGCCGGGCAACGCCGCTACCTGCGGCTGAGCATCACCGGCAACACCGGCTGGCCGGCCGGGCAGATCGCCGAGTTCGAGGTGCACCCCGCCTGACCCCCGGAAGAAGGTGTCGATCCGCCATGTCCAGATTCCGCACCCGGCTGACCGCCGTACTCGCCGTGGCCGGCCTCCTCCTGATCGCCGCACCCGCTCCGCCGGCCAGCGCCGCCGACGGCCCGAATCTCGCCGCCGGGCGCCCGATGACCGCCAGCGGCCACGCTGACGTGTACGTCGCCGGCAACGCCAACGACGGCAGCCAGAGCAGCTACTGGGAGAGCGTCAACAACGCGTTCCCGCAGTGGATCCAGGTGGACCTCGGTGCCACGGTCACCGTCGACCAGCTGGTGCTCACGCTGCCCGCCGGCTGGGGGGCCCGCACCCAGACGCTGACCGTGCAGGGCAGCACCACCGGGTCGGGGTTCGCCACCCTGGTCGCCTCGGCCGGCTACCCCTTCACCCCGGCCGCCGACAACACGGTGAGCATCGCCGTCGGGTCGGCGACCACCCGCTACGTCCGGCTGCTGATCACCGCGAACACCGGCTGGCCCGCTGGGCAACTGGCCGAGTTCGAGGTGTACGGGCAGTCCGGCGGCCCACCGCCGGGTGGCACCAACCTCGCCGTCGGCAAACCGGCCACCGCCTCGTCGACGGTGCACGTGTTCGAGGCGGCCAACGCCGTCGACGACGACGTCAGCACCTACTGGGAAGGGGCACCCGGGGCGTACCCGAGCACGCTGACCGTCGCACTGGGCGCGAACGCCACCATCACCGCGATCGTGGTCAGGCTGAACCCCGACCCGGCGTGGGGGCCGCGTACCCAGACCCTCCAGGTCCTCGGCCGGGAACAGTCCGCCGCCGGGTTCAGCACGCTGGTCGGCGTGGCGGACTACGCGTTCAGCCCGGCCGGCGGCAACAGGGTGACCATCCCGGTGTCGGCGACCGTCGCCGACGTACGGCTGCGGTTCACCGCCAACACCGGGGCGCCCAACGGGCAGGTCGCCGAACTGCAGGTGATCGGCGCTCCGGCGGCGAATCCGGACCTCACCGTCACCGCCGTGACCGCAGCGCCGGCCGCACCGGTGGAGACCGACCAGATCACCCTGTCCGCCACCGTACGCAACGCCGGTGACCGGGCGGCCGGTGCGACCACGGTCGACTTCACCCTCGACGGCACCACGGTGGGCCAGGCCGCTCTCGGTGCGCTCGCCGCCGGTGCCTCGACCACCGTGTCGACCGGCATCGGGGCACGGGATGCCGGCAGCTACCAGCTCGGCGCCACCGCCGACCCTGCCGATACGGTCGTCGAGCGGGACGAGTCGAACAACAGCCGGACCAGCCCGAGTGCGCTGGTGGTCCGCCCGGTGGACAGCGCGGACCTGGTCGCCTCGGCGGTCACCTGGTCGCCGGCCACCCCGAACGCCGGCGCGCCGGTCAGCTTCGCGGTGACCCTGCGCAATCAGGGGACCATCGCCTCGGCGGGCGGCGGGCACGGTGTCACGCTCACCGTGATCGACGGCGCCGGCACCGCGGTGCGCACCTTGACCGGCTCGTACACCGGCACGATCGGTGTCGGCGCGAGTGCCGGCCCGGTCAACCTGGGCGGCACCTGGACGGCTGCCGACGGCCGGTTCACCGTACGCGTGGTGATCGCCGCCGACGTCAACGAGTTGCCGGTGAAGCGGGCCAACAACACCAGTGAACGGCCACTGTTCGTGGGGCGGGGCGCCAACCTGCCGTACGACATGTACGAGGCCGAGGACGGCGCCGTCGGCGGCGGCGCGCGGGTGGTCGGGCCGAACCGGACCATCGGCGACCTGGCCGGTGAGGCGTCCGGGCGGCGGGCGGTCACCCTCGACAGCACCGGCGCGTACGTCGAGTGGACCACCAGGGCGCCGGCGAACGCCCTGGTGACCCGGTTCTCCATCCCGGACGCCCCGGGCGGCGGCGGGATCACCGCGACGCTCAACATCTACGTCGACGGGACGCTGCACAAGCCGATCAGCCTGACCTCGAAGCACATCTGGCTGTACGGCGGGGAGGCCAGCCCGAGCGACTCGCCGGGCGCCGGGCCACCCCGGCACCTCTACGACGAGGCGAACGTGCTGCTCGACTCGACGATCCCGGCGGGTTCCCGGATCCGGTTGCAGAAGGATCCGGCGAACACCACGACGTACGCCATCGACTTCATCAACCTGGAGCGGGTGACGCCCCGGGACAACCCGGACCCGGCCCGCTACCGGGTGCCGACCGGGTTCGGCCACGCCGACGTGCAGAGCGCGCTGGACGCGGTGCGGATGGACACCACCGGCAACCTGATCGGTGTCTACCTGCCGGCCGGCACCTACGAGACGGCGCAGAAGTTCCAGGTGTACGGCAAGGCGGTGCAGGTGGTCGGCGCCGGAATGTGGTTCACCCGGTTCCGTACCCCGCCAGGGCAGAGCAACACCGACGCCGGGTTCCGGGTGGAGCCCAGCGCCAGCGGGTCGTCGTTCGCGCATCTCGCGTTCTTCGGCAACTACACCGTCCGCCAGGACGGGCCGGGCAAGGTCTGGGGTGAGCTCAAGGACGTCGACAACCTGACCCTGGACAACGTGTGGGTCGAGCACACCGTCTGCGCGTACTGGGGAGTCAGCGTCAGCGGGCTGACAATCACCGACAGCCGGTTCCGCAACACCTTCGCCGACGCGGTGAACCTGACCAACGGCAGCACGAACAACCTGGTCAGCAACTCTGAGGGACGGTCCAACGGCGACGACGCGTTCGCGTTGTTCTCGGCCACCGACCAGGGGGCGACCACCGGCAACCACGGCAACGTGTTCGAGAACCTGACCGCCACGTTGACCTGGCGGGCGGCCGGGATCGCGGTGTACGGCGGCTACGACAACGTGTTCCGCAACATCTACATCGCGGACATGCTGACGTACTCGGGCATCACGATCAGTTCGCTGGACTTCGGGTATCCGTTCATCGGGTTCGGGGCGAGCCCGCCGACCCGGTTCGAGAACATCTCGATCGTCCGGGCCGGTGGACACTTCTGGGGCGGGCAGACCTTCCCGGCGATCTGGGTGTTCTCCGCGTCGAAGGAGTTCCGCGGTATCCGCGTCACGAACGTGGACATCGTGGATCCGACGTATTCGGGAATCATGTTCCAGACCAAGTACACCGGCGGCCAGCCGGAGTATCCGGTCACCGACACGGTCTTCACGAACGTGTCGATCAGCGGTGCGCAGCGTAGTGGTGACGAGTTCGACGCCAAGTCGGGCTTCGGGATCTGGGTCAACGAGATGCCGGAGGCGGGTCAGGGACCGGCGGTCGGCTCGGCCACCTTCACCAACCTGCGGATGAGCAACAACTGGCAGGACATCCGCAACACCACGGCCACGTTCACCATCGTCCGGAACTAGTCGCCGCGTCGGCGGGCTGCCGGGAGGGACTGGTCCCTCCCGGCAGCGTCACCAGCGACCGCGCGCCACCTGGAACCGATTGCGATCAGCACGGCGATGGCCCCGACACCGCCCAGCCACAGCGGCGTCACCCACGACGCCGGGTTCCACCCGCCGGTACACGAGGCGGCCTGCGGCGGGATCCGGCCAAGCGGTTCAGCGACGATCTCGATCTGCGTGCCGACCGGCCCGCCTGCCTCTTGCGGGCCGGGTGAGTCGCACAGGTAGGTCCAGCCGAGATCTTCGCCGTCGGCCGAGAGCCGGTAGCGGTCTTGGCAGCCGGGCCCGGCCTGCTCGCACACCCGGGTGTCGGTGATCTCGGCGGTCATCCGTTCGCTCAGCGTCACACGATCACGGTCGATGAAGGAGACACTGAATCCGAACGCGAGCACCGCGACCGCCAGTCCCAGCATGGTCCGTCCCGTCGTGGCGACCGTCCACACCCAGCGCCGTTGCTTTTCGGCGGGCCCGTGGACGGCCCAGACGGCGGCGACCACATAGCACGCCGCGCCACCCACCGCCAACGGGAGTCCGGCGATGATCGTCGATTCCTCGCTAACCAGAAAACCACTGACAACGGTCAATAGAATAGCGCCGCCCAGCCATAGGATCGCCATCCCGTCATTCTTCACCGGTGGCTGCCGGCACGGCAACCGTCGCGTCTGGTCGTCATGCGCCATCGTGATGGATATCGGGATGCGCGCCGGCACCGGCGGCAGGCAGGATGATCGGGCTCATCCTGGACCGCCGGATCGGCGCGTACGAGTTGCCGGCTGGATCGATCGTGATTGGTGCGGGCAACCGGACCACGGACAACGCGTTAGCCCGGCCGATGGCCTCGGCGCTGGTCAACCGGCTGGTCCACGTCCACCTGCGGGCCAGCGCCGACGACTGGTTGGCCTGGGCGCAGGGAGCCGGCATCCACCGCTGGGTGGTCGACTACCTGACCGAGCGCCCCGACCAGCTGTGGGTGAACCCACCCAAGGTGGAAGAGGTGTTCTCCACCCCACGTAGCTGGCACATGCTCTCCGACGCGCTGCTGTCCTACGGCGACGACATCGACGAGCACACCCTGCGGCTGCTGGCCGCGGGCACGCTGAGCCCGGCCCACGCCGGCGGCTTCTGCGGGTACGTCAAGATCGTGCGGCACCGCTACGGGATCGACGCGGTCGTCCGCGGCGACGCTGGTTGGCCGGCCGCCGCCGACGACCGGGATCTGCTGTACTTTTTGGCGGAGACGTTCCGGGCCCGGCTGGTCAAGGAGCTACCGGCCAGCAAGGAACACGCCTCGCCGACACTGCGGCAGTTCGCCCACCGGGCCAAGGCGCTGCTGGTCGAGCTGGCGGAAATCTCGCTGGAATGCGCCCAGCTGGTCATCGCCACCGACGAGGACAGCGCACCCGTGCTGCCGGCCTGGTTCCTGGTCGAGGTGAGCCGGGACCTGCCCCGGCTGGTCGCCGCCCGGAACTGACGCGAGGGGCAGGACGCCGCGATGGGAAAGCGGAAGCGGGCACCGGTCGACCCGAACGTGGCCGCGTTCGAAGCCGCCTGGCGAACATTGACCGGCCACCCGATGTTCGCTCCACTGCTCGGTTTCCAGGTCGGCCCGTGGCGGCGCGCCGGAGCGCAGGCCGTGCTGGTCGACGCCGGTCCGCTCGCGGCGGCCGGCGCGATCGCCGTGGTCGACGCGCGTGGGAAGATCCGGGCCAGCAAGGCGCACCGGCTGGACGAGGAGCAGTGGACCTGGGTGCTGGCTCACTGCCTGCTGCACCTCGGCTTCGGCCACCTCGCTCCGGACCGCTACGCCGCCGACCGGGCGTACGCCGACGTGGCCTGCCTCGCGGTCACCCGGTTCCAGCGGGCGGTCAAGCTCGGCACCGAGCCGTCGCCGCTGCCGGCCGAGCTGCCGACCGTCGACGAGCAGGCGCTGCTGCGGCAGTGGCGACAGGCCGGCACACCGGCCGAGTACGCCGGCTGTGGCACCGGCGGCCACGGACCGGACCTGATCCCACCGTACGAGATCGCCAACTCGAACCGCCTCGGCGTGCCGGACTGGCCGGCCCAGTTCGCGGTCGGCCTGTCGGCCGCGGCGACGGCGGCCGTGGACGTCGCCGGTGGTGCCCGTACCTCGCTGACCGATCCGGCCAGCCGCCGCCAGCCGTGGCGCCTGGCGATGAGCTGGTTCCTGTCGTCGTACCCGTTGCTGGGTGCGCTGGCGGCACGGTTCACCCTGGTCGCCGACGCCGAGCTGGCGCGGGGCTGGGACATCACGATCGCCGCCGTGTCCCCGGCCGCCGCGGAGATCTACCTCAACCCGCTGCAGCAGTTGTCGGCCACGCAGTGGCGGTTCGTGCTGGCACACGAGATGCTGCACGCCGCGCTGCGTCACGGTGACCGGGTCGGTGGCCGTGATCCGTACCTGTGGAACGTGGCGGCGGACTACGTCATCAACGGCTGGCTGATCGAGATGGGCATCGGTGAACCGCCGGACGGGCTGCTGTACGACCCTCAGCTGGCCGGTATGTCGGCCGAGGCGGTCTACGACCAGATCGCCACGGATCTGCGCCGGCTGCGCAAACTCGCCACCCTGCGGGGCACCGGTCTCGGTGATCTGCTCGGCGAGCCCTTGCCGGTCGGCGGCACACCCGGTCACGGGGTCGACCTGGACGACTTCTACCGGCGGGCGCTGCTGACCGGCTACGCGTACCACCTGCGGGCAGGTCGGGGCCACCTGCCGGCCGGGCTCGTCGCCGAGATCCGGGTGCTGGAACAGCCGCCGCTGCCGTGGGACGCCCGGCTGGCCCGCTGGTTCGACGAGTACGTGCCATCGCCGCAGCGGGTCCGCTCGTACGCCCGCCCCTCCCGCCGGCAGGCCAGCACGCCGGAAATCCCGCGACCGGGCTGGCGGTGGCCGGACGAGCCCGCATCCCGCTGGACCTTCGGCGTGGTGCTGGACACCTCCGGTTCGATGAACCACGAACTGCTGGGCAAGGCGCTTGGCGCGATCGCCTCCTACGCCACCGCCCGGGACGTGCCCGCCGCCCGGGTGGTGTTCTGCGACGCCCATCCCTACGACGCCGGATACCTGCCGGTGGACCAGATCGCCGGCCGGGTGCGGGTGCGGGGCCGGGGCGGCACCGTGCTCCAGCCCGGCGTCCGGCTGCTGGAGGCCGCCGCTGACTTTCCCGCCGCGGCACCGATCCTGGTCATCACCGACGGGTACTGCGACGTGGTGCGCGTCCGCCGTGAACACGCCTTTCTCGTGCCGCAGGCCGCCCGGCTGCCGTTCACTCCGCGCGGCCCGGTCTTCCGGCTACGGTGAGGGCACCGGGGTCAGCCGCTGCGGACGTCCATCCGCTACCTACGGTTCATCGTACGGAACCGCAGTATACCGGTCGGCGTCGCCAGCGCACGTCAACGGAGGCGCAGTCCGGCGACGAGGAGACCGACCAGGCGGCGGGCATCGTAGCGGGGATCGCTGTCGGCACCGACACAGAGGTTGCCGACGCCGCGTAGCAGCTGGTAGGCGTCGATGTCGGGACGGATCTCGCTGGCGGCGGCAGCGGCGTCGAGTAGTCGGGTGCACACGGGGACCAGCCGGCCGAGGAAGTAGTCGTGCAGCGTCTGGAAGGCGGCGGCGTCGGACTGCAACGCCCCGGCCAGGCCGTGCTTGGTGACCAGGAAGTCGACGAACAGGTCGATCCACCGGGCCAGGGCGGTGTGCGCCGTGTCGCTGCCGGCCAGCAGGGTCTGGCCGGCAGCGGCGCAGGCTTCGACCTGGTGCCGGAAGACGGCGACGATCAGGTCCGACCGGGTGGGGAAGTGGCGGTAGATCGTGCCGACGCCGACGCCGGCCCTGGCGGCGATGTCGCGTACGGGCACATCGACGCCGGACGCGACGAACGCCGCTGCGGCGGCGTCCAGCAGTGCCTGCTCGTTGCGCCGGGCGTCGGCCCGCTGCTTGCGTGGCTGAGCCGACCGGGCCGGCTGCCCTTGTCCGCTGTCGTTGCTGTCGCTGCCAGCGCTGGTGTCGACCACGCGCGGTTACCTCCGTCACTCCGGTTGGCAAACGGAACACGGTTCCGTATTGTTTTAGCGGAACGTTGATCCGGTTTTCGTCAGCGTGCCAGACCAGCCGACCCCGCTCAAGGAGAAACAGCCATGCAGTACCGCACCCTCGGCCGCACCGGCGTGCAGGTCAGCGCCCTCGCGCTCGGCGCGATGAACTTCGGCGCGATCGGTGACACCAGCCAGGACGAAGCCACCGCTATCGTCGACGCTGCGCTCGACGCCGGGATCAACCTCGTCGACACCGCCGACTGGTACAGCCAGGGCCAGTCCGAGGAGATGGTCGGCAAGGCCATCGCCGGCCGCCGCGACGACGTCGTGCTCGCCACCAAGGCCAACATGCCGATGAGTGACGAGCGCAACCACCAGGGCAGCTCGCGTCGCTGGCTGGTCACCGCGCTGGACGACAGCCTGCGCCGGCTGGGCGTCGATCACGTCGACCTCTTCCAGATCCACCGCTGGGATCCGGCGACCAGCGACGAGGAGACCCTGTCGGCGCTGAGTGACCTGCAGCGGGCCGGCAAGATCCGCTACTTCGGCTCGTCGACCTTCCCTGCCTATCGGATCGTGCAGGCACAGTGGGCCGCCCGGGAAAACAGGACCAGCCGGTACGTCACCGAGCAGCCCGCGTACTCGATCCTGCAGCGCGGCATCGAAGCCCACGTCCTGCCGGCGACCCAGGAGTACGGCATGGGCGTGCTCGCCTGGAGCCCGCTCGCCTCGGGCTGGCTGTCCGGCGCGATCCGCGCCGGCCGCGAGATCAGCACCAACCGGTCCGGCAAGATGCCTCAGCGGTACGACCTGAGCGTGCCCGCCAACCGGACCAAGCTCGACGCGGTCGAGCGCCTGGCCACCGTCGCCGACCAGGCTGGCCTGACCATGATCCAACTCGCGCTCGGCTTCGTCACCGCGCATCCCGGGGTGACCAGCGCGATCATCGGCCCGCGCACCGTGGAGCACCTGCGGTCGCAACTGGCCGCCGCGGACACCGTGCTGACCGCCGACGTGCTCGACGCCGTCGACGCGATCGTCGCCCCCGGTGTCGACCTGGCGCCGCACGAGAAGCACGACACCCCGCCCGCCCTGCTCGACCCGGCGCTACGCCGCCGCTGACCCGTACCGTCCGAAGGGACCTCATGTCGCTGACACCCCGACCCAGCTTCGGGATCATGACCGCGCCGTCGCAGGTCGACTACCACGACGTGCTGCGGGTCTGGCGCGAGGCGGACACGATCCCGGCGATCGAGCACGCCTGGCTGTACGACCATTTCAAGCCGATCGGCGGTGATCCGGGCGGGCCGACGTACGAGGGCTGGACCCTGCTCGCCGCGCTCGCCGCGCAGACCCGGCGGCTGCGCCTCGGCCTGCTGGTGACCAGCAACCGCTTTCGGCCGCCCGCCGTGCTCGCCAAGATCGCCGCGGTCGCTGGCTTGGCGGTGAAGGTGTAGGGCCTGCTCGTAGCTGGTCAGAGCCTGCCGGGGTTGCCCGGTGGAGGACCGGGCCCAGCCCAGGTCGTACAAGGCGCCGGCGTCCGGGCCGAGTGTCAGGGTCGCGGTCGACAGGGCCGCGACGTCGGCGAACCGGGACGTACGCAGCCACACCCTCGCCACCCACCGCCCGACGTCACGAGCGATCGTCGGCTCCCTGCCGGCCACCGCGAGCCGGTGCACCTCCACCAACTGGGCGACGGTTGCAGCCGGTCCGCCGCGAGCCACAGATTCCGGTTTTCTGCCCTGCCCGCTGCCGACATCTGGGCTTGGACCACTCGTCAACCTGGCACCTTCCCCTGCCTCGGCGCGGTCGATCAGCTCGACGGCGTACCGCATGTGCCCTGGAGTGACGCCGGTATGCACAGCGAACCGCATCGATTATCGACGATGATTGTCGGCGGTTGGTCAGCAACCGAGCGGGTTTCCACGCGGATTCCGCCGGGCCGCTGTGGATCCGAGTTCACGGGTGTCGGCGCTTCTGGATAGCGACGGGGCATTCGGACTACTGTCTGGGTCGTAGGACGGGCAGCCAGCGACGCGTCGCGATCGGGCGGAGCGACACACCAGGGGTACTGTCTGATGCGGTGGCGGGCGCGTAGCGCGCACACGACTGTCACCGGTCGTCCTCTGCCTGGGGTGGTGGTGAACGGTTATGTCACGAATCGTCGATCCACGTCTGCCAGCGACGTTACGGGCTCTCCGGGAGCAGGCTGGACTGTCACTCCGCGATCTTGCGAAACGCGCCTACTCCAGTCGGTCGCATCTGCATGACCTTGAGCAAGGCCGCAAGGCGCCACCGTCAGAATTGATCGCTCGGCTTGATGAAGCGCTACAGGCCGGCGGACACCTTATCGCGATGGTGCGCGAGGATCCAGCCGGTTTGTCCGGCGAGGAACAGCAGAGACTCCGTGCTGCCATCGCCCAGCCGCGTCGGATCGATGCGGGCACAGTCGACTCACTTACAGCGGTGCTTGCTCATCAGCGTCGGCTCGAAGATGTCGTTGGATCGGCGGCGGTGGTCAAGCCGGTGCTCGCACAACTGTCAGCCATCGAGCAGCTCGTGAACGGGGCCCGGCACGACAAGCACTGGCTGCGGCTCGTTGACGTTGCCGGTCAGTGGGCTCAGTTCGGCGGTTGGCTGGCCGCGACCACTGGCGACCACGCCGCCGGTCGCGCTTGGTACGTCCGAGCCATGGAGTGGGCGACGGAATCAGGAAATCCGCACCTCACGGCCACCGTACTGAGTATGCGCGGACACCTGGCGTGGGTCTGCGGCGAAACCGCCGCGATGGTGGAACTCTCGCGCGCCGCCGCGTGGCAACCGGCCAGCCCGGGAGTGCACGCGCTCGCGACCCAGCAGGAGGCGCGTGGACTGGCAATCCTGGGCGACGCCGAAGGTACCGATCGGCAGCTTGACCATGCCGAAGAGCTAGCGATTAGGGCTGCCGACGCGCGAGATCGAGAGCCCGGCTGGTTGTACTTCTACGATCCCACCTTCTTCTCGCTGCAGCGTGGCCTGGCACAGCAGTACCTGCGCCGGTTCGACCTGGCAGCCGACCTGCTCACGGACGGCCTTGATCAGCTCTCGGATGAGGTTCGCCGATCAGACTGGATCGGCTGGTACGTGTGCCAGCTGGCTTCGACTCATTTTTCTGCGGGTGATCGTGACATAGCGGCATCGTGGATCGCGGAGGCGCGAGAGATCGCCGACTCGACTGGGGCGAGGCGCCTCGCCGGGGAAGTTGCGCAGGTCGAGCGGGAGATCGATTGCTGACCGCTGTCCGCCGGTCTGCGGACGCCGGTCAGACGCCCACACTGTAGACCGTCACCGCACACGGCAGGCAGGCTGCCTGCAGAGGTTGCGCCGTCGCCTCCCGTATCGGGGCTGTGACTCCGGCGGCTGCGCGGCCTCGCATCAGCTGGGCCCGACGCCGTACCCCGTGATCGCCCTTTTCGCGCGTCGGGCCCGCCCGCTGGGCGGCGGCCTCGGGGTCGACGTGGAGAGCCACCTCGGGGTCGCCGCCCGCCAACTCTCGTTGAGGGGGCCGTCGTGCTCGGCAAGTGGTTTCAGCGTGCGGACCTGCCGGTGGATGTGGTGTATCCGGTGCCAGGTCGGCGGCAGTACGCGCAATGGAGCGCACCGCCGCCGGATCGGCGGCCGGCGACCCGGACGGACCGCGCCCAGCGGCGCGGCGGTAACGCCGGCCGGCACTTCCTGCCGTGACCCTGCGGCGGGTCGCGGCCGGCGGTGGGGAGCCGGTGCATGAGCCCGTGCGTCCCTCCTGGTCGTGCGCGGTGTGCCCGGAGGGGACGCCATGGCCGTGTCCGCCGGGTCGGGTCCAGTTGGCGGAGGCATACGTCGGAGAGCCGGTGGCGCTGTCGGTCGACGTCGGTGAGCTGCTGCCCATCGCCGCAGAGGAAGCCGGCATCGCCGATCCGGCCGAGTTGTACGAACGGTTCGTCTGCTGGACGTGGGTCGGAGTCGATCGCCGATGAGCGTGGCGATCGGGCGTCGGGTTGCCCTGTGGCGGGTCCGGCGACGGATGACCCAGCAGGTGTTCGCCGACCGGATCGGCCGGTCGAAAAGCTGGGTGGAGAAGGTCGAGCGCGGGGTCCGGACCCTGGACCGGTTCTCGGTGATCTGCGCGGTCGCCGACGTGCTGCGGGTCGACCCGGCGGAGCTGCTCGGCGGCGACCGCCGATCGGAGACCGGCACCGCGACACCCGGTGTCGACGCGGTCCGGACGGCGCTGGCCCGCTACGACGTCTTCACCGCCGTCGACAGCGCACCGACACGGGCAGTCGCTGCGTGGCCTGGGCCAGAGCCGGCTGGCGATGATGGCGACGATCGCCGCCGCCGGCCGGCTCGCCGCACCGGCCGACGCGGCCGATGGCGCCGACGCCGCAGGCAGGGCCGGCGCGGCCGATGCGGTCGCGTCCGCAGACCTCCGTTCGGTGTACGGGACGCTGCTGCTGGAGGCCGGCCTGGCTGCTGCCGGCTGCGGCGACACCGCAGGGGTGACCGACCTGATCGGGCAGGCCGGCGCCCTCGCCGGGCAGGTGGGCGACGGCCAGGACCACCAGCAGCTGAGCTTCGGTCCGGCTGCTGTCGAGTGTGCCCGCGTGACGGCGGCCGTGGAACTCGGCGACGCCGCCGACGCCGTCCGGCGGCACACGACGATCATCCGGCGCGGCGGCTGGCTGCGGCTGCCGGTCGAGCACCGGGCGGCGTACCTGGTGGACGCCGCGCGGGCGTACCTCGACCTCGGTGACCTGGTCGCGGCGGGACGGTGGCTGGTCGAGGCGCACCGCGTCGCACCGGCTGAGATCCGCTGCCGGCCCGCCGCCCGTACCGTCATCGGTGAGGTCGCCCGGCGCGGGCCGCAGGTCGCCGGAGTGGCCCGGCTGGCGACGGCGCTCGGCCTGGCCCGTTGACCGGGCGGGATCGGGTTCATCAACTCGCGCGAGGATCCGTACGGCTGCGACGACCGTCGGGGACGTGCCATGTTCGACCGGCTTGGCGGCACTCAGATCGTGCGCGACGACGGGGACCCGGCCTCATGTGACCGCCAGCGGACGACACCGGCATGTATCAGCACCAGCGGCAGCACGCCCACCGGGTACCAGACCAGGTCGGCGGCGTCGAACCGGACGCCCAGGACCAGCCGCGCCGCCAGGCTGCGTCCGGACAGCTCCGCAGGTAAGCCGGTCAGCTGCAGCAACTCGACGAGCCAGCAGAAGGCGACGGCGAGCGTCCCGGCCACCACCGGTCGGGCACGGGGAGCCAGGACGAAAACCCCCGCGTAGACCATGGACGCGTACAGGGCGGTACCGGAATGCTGCCGCAGCGCGCCGGAACTGTCCAGGACGCCGTCACCCTGGGTCAGCACCCGGATGCCGAGCGCCGTCGCAAGGAAGCCGCCCGCGGCGGCCAGACCCGCCAGCCGCACCCGCCACCCCTGAACCGCCACGGTGGCGACCCTAGACGTACGGGCGGGATGCCACCTTCCCGCCCGTACCGTCGTCCAGCCGCGTGTTGTCAGCCGCAAGTATCAGCCGCAAGTATCAGCCGCGTCGGGTCCCCCGGCGGCGCGCCACCGGCACGGCGAGCGCCAGCCCGGCCCCGACGAGGACGCCGAGCCAGGCGGGCCACCACCGCCACCAGCCGGCGCCGACCGAGGGCGACCCGTCGGACTCCGCCGGGGGCGCGGCCGCCACCGGCGGCGACTGGGCCGGCGCGGCCCGCACGTCAACGGTCGCCGTACCGGCGTACGGCGCCGGCGCGGTGACCGTCACCCGCCAGGCGCCAGGGGTCAGCACCGGGCCGCTGGCGTAGAAACCCTTGCCCTCACCGGCCGGTTCCAGTTGCAGCGGCCCGACGATCCGTCCGTCCTGCGCGGTCGCGGTGAGCACCAGACGGATCACCGTATCCAGCTGGTGCCCGTCGGTGTGGGTGGCCTGCACGGTGACGCCGGTGGCACCGTCGCCGGCCACCGTGAGATCGAGATTGCGGTCGTGCGCCGCCGCCGGAGCGGCCGCCACCACGGCCGTCACCACGGCCGACAGCAGCCCGACCAGGACGGCAGCCACCGCCCGGATACCACGGCCCATCAGAGTGTTCCTTCCTCGTCGACGGTCGCGACTTCCTCATCGGGTCGCGCCCTGTCGGCAGGTCGCGGCCCTGTCGAACGGACGGGGCATGCAACGGCCGGGGCCCTGTCCCGCCCCAGCCTGGGACGGGACAGGGCCACGAACCGTCAGAGTTGCTCGTCCGGACCGATCCGGGTGGGATCCTCGGCCAACCGGCCGGCACCGGTGACCGGCTTGCCGCCGTTCGCCGCCACCCCGGCCGCGCTCGCCGTGCCGCCGAGCCGTTCGATCATGGCGTCGGCGTCGCGGATCAGCGTGTCCCGCACGTCGGTGTCGGTGACCAGCTCCGGGTCGTCGGCGAGTGCCTTGAACGCGGTCAGCTGCTGGATCGCCCGCTTGTCGTTGCCCTCCGCCTCCGACAGCCGGACCGCGCCCAGCTTGTTGGACAGCTTGCGGTGGGCCTTGTTGGACAGTCGACCGGTCGACCTGAACCTGTCGATCAGGTTCTGCATGTCCCGGAACGACGTGGTGACGAAGAACCGGACCGTCGAGGTGGTGCTGTTGCCCGCCTGGTCGGTCGCGGTCACGGTCAGCTCGTGCAGGCCGAGCGGCAGGTCGTACATCACCTGCAGGGTGTCGTTGCCGTACGGCTGGCCGTCCAGCGTGCCGACCACCGTCGCGATGCCGGAGGTCGGGTCGACCGCCTGCCACGACACCCGTACGTCCTGGCTGTCGCCGTAGAGCTGGCCGTCGGCCAGCCCGGAGACCAGCAGGGTCGGCCTGGTGCCGTCGATCTTCACCACGGCCGACTTGAGCGCCTCGACGGTGCCGGCGACGTCGGTAGCCCGGTAGAGCAGCTCGTGGCTGCCGTCCCCGGCCACCGGCACCGGCTCGGTGTACGGCGTCCAGCTTCCGCCGTCGAGCGACCACTCCAGCAGCTCGACCCCGGAGCCGGCGTCGGTGGCGGAGAGCACCACCGGGATGGTGCCGTCGTGCCAGCCGTTGTCGTTCGCCGGGGCGAACTCCGCCGAGCTGACCGGTGCCGTACCGTCGATCTGGATGGTGACCGACCTGGTCTGCTCGACGTTGCCGGCCTCGTCGGTGGACCGGAACCGCAGCTCGTGGCTGCCGTCGCCGCTCACCGGCACCGGCTCGGCGTACGCCGTCCACCCGGTCTCGTCGTCGAGGGAGTACTCGGTGCCGGCGACCCCGCTGCCACCGTCTTCGTCGGCGGCGGTCAGGGTGACCGTGACCGGCCCGGGGTACCAGCCCTCGACCGGCTCACCGGTTCCGGAGACCGCCGTGGCGGTCACCGGCGCGGTGGTGTCCTCCTCCGACACCTCGGTGGTCAACCGGAAGTAGTCGAACGAGGCGGTCTTCGACGCCGTCTGGTTGGCGCCGAGGGTGAACAGCCCGACCTTCGGGTTGGCCCCGACGGCCGCGTTGGTCAGCGGCTCGAACTCGGTCCAGTCGTCGGTGCCGTCGGCCGAGTACGCGGCGGTGTAGGTGTCACCGACGCGGGTCAGCCGCAGCTGCCACACGGCCGAGGTCAGCTCGGTGACCTGCGGCTGCGGGTTCTGCACCGCCGCGTCGATCTCGCTGCGGTACTCGATGCGCCGGCTGACCGGCTGGCCGACCGTGTTGTCGGCGATGAAGTCGAACTTCAGGTAGTTGTCGTCATCGGCGTACACGAGCAGCCCGGCCTGCTGGTACTGCTCGTCCAGCAGGCTGCCGTCGACCTTCGTCTGCAGGGTCCAGTCGCCGTCCGGCGCGGTCTGCAGGATGAAGTTCGTCGGCCCGGAGTTGTCCGTACCGTAGATGTCACCGTTCGGTACGTCGATGTGCAGCGATCCGTCGACGACCCGGTACGCGGCCGCGTCCTCGCGGACGACGGCGTCCCAGCGGCAGGCGTCCAGCGTGCCGCCGTCGAACTCGTCGGACGGCTCGACCGGTCCGGCCGGGGTGTCCGGCGTGAACTGGAACCAGTCGAAGACCGCGTCCACCACCGGTGCTTCGGTCCCGCCGTTGAGCGCGAACACGCCGACCTGCGGGTCGGTGATGCCGGCCAGGGCGGCCTGGCGGCCGACCGGGGTGAAGGTCTGCCCGTCGGCCGAGTACGCCGCGGTCAGGTTCGTCCCGTCGCTGGTCAGCCGCAGGTAGATGGTGTCACCGGCGGGTGCGTCGGTGGCGTCGGCGCCCTCGTTGCGCGGGGTGCCGGCGGTTTCCCGGATGAACTCCACCCGGCGGCTGCCGGAGTAGAGCACGTCCAGTTTGGCGTAGTTGTCGTCGTCGCCGTAGACCAGCAGGCCGGCCTGCTGGTAGTTGGCGCTGGTCGGCAAGGTGACCTTGGTGATGGCCTGCCAGGCACCGTCCGGCGTCGGCTGCAGGACCAGGTTGGTGGCGTCGTTGCGGTCGCCGTACAGGTCGCCCACGCCGGTGGGCAGCCGCAGCGCCCCGTCGACCACCGAGTACAGCTGGTTCTCCCGGACCACCGTCGGCCAACGGTCCCGGTCCAGGGTGTCACCGAGGAAGTCGTCCGAGCGGGCCCCGAAGCAGGACGTGTTCGGCGCGTCGACCCGTACCGACACGTACGCCGACGCGCGTGCGCCCCGGGCGTCGGTCACCACCAGGGTGGCGACGAAGGTGCCCGGTGCGGTGTACGTGTGGCTGGCGTCCAGGGTGCCTGCCGTGCCGCCGTCGCCGAAGTCCCAGGCGTACGTCAACGGGGTGTCGCCCTCGGCGTCGGCGGCCGTGCCGTCGAACGCCACGGTGAGCGGCGCGGTGCCGGTGACCGGCGTCGCGGTGACGCTGACCTGTGGCGGCGCGTTCTCGGTGACACCGCGGCCGAGGAAGTCCATCCAGTTGACGTTGAACAGCGACCCGCTGCCACCGCCCGGGTCCCGGGAGACGAAGTACAGCGTCGTGGCGTCGGCACCGCCGCCGACCGACGTGGTGACGTCGGTCCACGACTGCCAGTCACCGGTGCCCGGTACGTCGACCGAGGCGACCAGCGCACCGTCGACCGCGTCGGCGCGTACCTCGATCCGGCCACCGGCCGTCGCCGACGCGACCCGGAACCGGATCGAGTCGATGTTGGTCAGGTTCGCCGGGTCGACCGACCACCAGTCGCCGTCCTCGATGAAGCCGATGTTGTCGCCGCCGCCGGCCGGGTCGCTGGTGGCCTCCACCTGCACGCCGGGGTCGCCGCCGCCGGTGGCACCGGCCACCCGGCCGGTCGAGCTGAAGTATTCGGCCTGCTTGCGCTTGGGCTGCAGCAGTTCGATCGCCCGGCCGGTCAGCGCCGCCGCGCCGCCGACTCCGCCGTCGTCGGTGTAGGTGGCCTCGAACACGCCGAAGACGTTCGCCTCGGCGCCGTGCCCGGCGGCGAGCTGGGTCTGCACCGTGCCGGAGCAGCCGGTGTGCTGTTCGAGGGGGTGGGCGTGCTCGTCGTGGCCGAGCAGCACCTGCAGCTCCACCCGGTCGCAGTCGATGTCGCCGTCCTCCGGGTCGGTCACGGTGATCGTGTACTCGACCTGGTCACCCCAGTCGAAGAAGCCGCCGGACGGCGGGAACTCGATGGTCACCGTCGGGGCGGTGTTGCCGACCGTCACCGGTACGTTGGCCACCGCCGTCCGGTCGTTGGGGTTGGTGACGGTGAGCTGGGCGGTGTAGTTGCCCGGCTCGGTGTACGTGTGGGTCGGGTCGGCCTCGTCGGAGGTCCCGCCGTCGCCGAACGTCCAGGCGTAGGTCAGTGTGCCGCCGTCCGGATCGCGTGAGCCCGCGCTGGAAAACTGCACGTCAAGCGGTGCCTGCCCGGCGGTCGGGGTGGCACTGGCCTGCGCGATCGGTGCCCGGCTGCCGGCGATGTAGTCGATCCGGTAGACCCCGGAGTCGTCGTTGTTGCCGCCGAACCCGGTACCCCACTCGATCAGGTACATGGCGCCGTCGGGGCCGAACTCGAAGTCCATCGGCCGGATCAGGCTCATCCCGGCGAGCAGTTCGTTGATGTCGACCAGCTCGGTGCCGTCCGCGCTGACCTGCATCGTGTACATCTTGGACTGGTTCCACTCGCCGAACAGCGCCTTGCCGTCGTAGTAGGCCGGCCACTGACGGTCGGAGGCAAGGTCTGCGTCGTATCGGTAGACCGGCCCGCCCATCGGGGCGCCGCCACCGCCGATCTCGGGAAACAGCGGGTTGCCGCCGTAGTCGTAGTCCACCGTCGCCGGGATCGCCGGCGGCAGCTGGGTCAGGCCGGTGTTGTTGGGGGAGTCGTTGACCGGTGCGGAGCAGTCGAACGGCGCTCCGCTCGGTCCGGACGGGAACTGGTAGTCGTTGTACGCGTAGTTCGCCCCGGTGCAGTACGGCCAGCCGTAGTTGCCGGGGGTGTCGACGATGTTCCACTCCACGGTGCCCTCCGGGCCCCGGTTGGGGTTGGCCGCGCCGGCGTCCGGGCCGTAGTCGGCCACGTACAGCACGTCGGTGGCGGGGTCGACGCCGATCCGGAACGGGTTGCGGAAACCCATCGCGTAGATCTCCGGGCGGGTCTGCGCGGTGCCCGGCGGGAACAGGTTGCCCGGCGGGACGGTGTAGGTCCCGTCGTCCTCCGGGTGGACGCGGATCACCTTGCCGCGCAGGTCGTTGGTGTTGCCGGAGCTGCGCTGCGCGTCGTAGTCCTGCCGGCCGGGGCGCTCGTCGATCGGAGTGAACGCGTCGGACTCGAACGGGTTGGTGTTGTCCCCGGTCGCCAGGTAGAGGTTGCCGGCGCTGTCGAAGGTCATACTGCCGCCGGCGTGGCAGCAGGTGTTGCGCTGTGTGTCGACCTGCAGCACGACCCGCTCGCTGGCCGGGTCGATGGTGTCACCGGCGACGGTGAATCTCGACAGCAGGTTGCGGGCCACGCCGTCGTTGCGGGCGTAGTAGAGGTACACCCAGCCGTTGTCGACGAAGTCCGGGTCGAGCCGGATGCCGATCAGGCCGTCCTCGTTGCCGGTGAACACGTCCAGGTCGATCGCGGTGACCGTGTTGCCGGTGTCCGGCTTGACGATCTGCACCCGGCCGTCGCGTTCGATGTAGAACACCCGGCCGTCCGCCGCGACGTCCAGCTCCATCGGGTTGCTGGTGTTGCTGTCCAGGGTGACCTTCTCGAAGCTCTCGGTCAGCGAGGCCCGGCAGTCGGCGTCGATCACGCCGGCGGCCGTCTGGATGCCGCCGAGCAGGTGCGCCAGGAACTCCGGCTCGGCGAACGACTCGTCGGTGTGGCCGCCGCCGGTGTACCAGGACCGGCCGCCGTCGAAGTCGTGGCACCAGGCGATCGGGTGGTCGTGGCCCATCGCCCCGGCACCCGCGGTGTAGCTGTCCTCGTCCAGGCTGGCCAGCACGTGTACGCCGCCGCGCGGATTGGACTGGAAGTTGTACCACTCGTCGTAGCGGGACCACTGCGTCGGCAGGCCGCCGGTGGCCGGATGCGCGTGGTCCTCCACTGTGACGGTGGCCTGCTGGCTGGCCGGGTGGCTGGCGAAGTAGGCGCCGACCAGGTCGCCGTACCAGGCCCAGCTGTACTCGGTGTCGGAGGCGGCGTGGATGCCGGCGTACCCGCCGCCGGCCTGGATGTAGCGCTCGAACGCGGCCTGCTGGTCGGCGTCGAGGACGTCGCCGGTGGTGGAGAGCCAGATCACCGCCCGGTAGTTGGCCAGGTTCTCGTCGGTGAAGGCGGCACCGTCCTCGGTGGCGTCGACGGTGAAGCCGTTGTCGGCGCCGAGTTGCTCGATGGCCGCGATGCCGGCCGGGATGGAGCCGTGCCGGAAGCCGGCGGTCTTGGAGAAGACCAGCACCGAGTACGGCTCATCGGCCGCGGCCTGAGCTCCCTCGGCCTCGGCGTCGGCCACCTCGACAGCGGCCCCGGCACCCGGTTGCGGCTGGTCGACCGGGTTGCCCGGGGTGCCGGGAGCCGCCTGCGCGGCCGGCGCGGCGAGCATGACAGTGGACAAAAGGGTTAACGAAAGAAGGGCAGCAGTGAACGGGCCACGCGGAACGTGGCGTCGGCGGGTTCGGGACACCTGGTCTCCTCGTCCTGTCGAACGTCGATTCCCGGGCCAACCCGCCGATGGCCGCCCGGTCCAGCCGACGAGCGCGCTGCCACTACCCGCTCGCCGGTTTTGTTAAGCCGTTGTACAAATTAGGGACTGCCAGGGTTGTTTCCGGCAAGGGTTCGACATGTAACGGTTTCATAAACCGGTGGAACCTGAGCGTTGCCGGCAGGCTCAGTCCAGGAACAGGCCGGGCACCTTGGCCAGCGCGACGAAGCGGATCGACCGGCCGACGAAGCACACGACGGTGAAGACCACACCGGGCATCCGGGTGCCGCCGGCCACCACGCTGGTCACCAGCAACGGCGGTACGCCGACCACCGCGCTGACGAACAACGTGGGCGCGACGAAGGCCGGTTCGTACAGCCGGCGGTGTTCCCTGGCCAGCCACTTCGACCAGCCGGCGAGCCTGCTGCGGGCCCGCTCCGGCAGTCGGTCCGCGGCCCGGTGCGCCAGCCGGAGTACCCGCCCCGGGGTCTCCCGCCCGTCCCCTTTCCGGGTCGCGGTCCGCTTGGCCAGCCACTTGTTGACCCGGGGCGAGCGGATCACGCCGCGCGCCGCGAGGAACATGCCCAGCTTGGGAATCGTCTGCCCGGCCGCCGCGGCGACGCCGAGTGCCACCGGATCGTACGTCGACGTCGCGGTCAGCGCGACCAGGTACGGCTCGATGGGCGTCACCGGCAGCACCGCCGACAGCGCACCCATCGCGAAGGTGGCGACGATCGCCGCGATCACGACGTAGCGGCTCGCACGCCGGAAACCTCGGCACCCGGTGCGCCGGCGGGCGGGATCCGGGCGGGCGGGATCCGGGCGACGGCGACCAGCGAGGCGATCTTCACCGTGGTCACCGCCAACGCGAACACCACCGGATAGATCGGCGACGGAGCGATCACCACCAGGATCACCAGGCCGCCGGTGTTCACCGCCTTGGCCAACGGCGACCAGTTGAACCGGAAGACCTGCTTGTGGATCAGGTAGAAGTAATTGGGGCTGAGCACCGGCCAACGCAGAAACGCGAGGCTGAGCAGCAGATCCACCAGCACGAACTGGACGACGAAGATGCCCAGCGGCAGCGCCATCGACGGCAGCAGCGGGACCAGGGCGGCGGCGGCGACCACCGAGCACACCCGGTCACAGACGATGTCGTACACCGCGCCGAACCGGGTCTCCTGGCGCATCCGCCGGGCGACCAGGCCGTCGAGCATGTCGCCGATCCAGTAGCAGGCGATCGCGGCGCCGGTCAGCGCGGCACTGCCGGTGACGATGGCCGGTACGCCGAGACAGACGGCGACGACGGTCCGGATCGTGGTGATCAGATTCGGTACGTTGGCGATGCCGCCCTCGGTGCCGTCCACCCAGCCGTGCGGTGTGCCGTCCACCCGGCCGTGCGGTGACGGCGCGTCAGCCACCGGCGACGCGTCAGCCGCAGCGTTCTCCGCGCGTGTGCCGCCATCTCCCCGTGCTGAAATGAGGAATCCTACCCTTCCTTGCCACAACCGCCGGTGGGTGAGAACGGGCAGATGCTAGCACGGCAATGGGAATGGTCAGTTCAGCGGAATTCGTACCGGATCGAGTGGCGCAATTGTCTACTGTGTCGGAATCTGGGGTGTCACATCCGTAGTTGTGGCCAGTCGAGCAATTCCGCGGCGAGTGCCGCGACCGAAGCGAGCAGCCCCAGCCGCGCCCGGCGCAGCTGCGGATCCTCCGCCATCACGAAGACCTCGTCGAAGAACACGTTCACCGGTGCGGTGAGCCGGCCCGCGACATCGGTGAAGCGGTCCAGGTCGGCGCTGTGGTCCAGGTCGGCCTGGACCTGCTTGACCACCTCGTGCAGCCGTACCTCGGCCGGGTCGGTGAGCAGCGCCGGATCGTACTCGGCCGGCACGTCGTCCGGCACGATCCGGCGGGCCCGTGCCACGGCCTCGGCCAGCGCCCGGAACTGCTCGTCGCCGAGCAGCCGGTCGAGCTGGGCCAGCAACCGGTCCACCAGTTGCGGTCGGTCGGCGTGCGGCAGCACCGCCCGGACCCGGTCGACCGGTTGGCCCTCCTCGGTGAGCAACTGCTCCACCCGGCGGGTGAGGAACTCGCCGGCCTCGGCCAGCACCGCCGCGTCGACCGCAACCGGCTGACGTCGGGCCGCCGCGGCGAGTCCGTCGGTGAGCGAGATGCCCGCCAGCGTGGGTTGGCTGCGGTGCACCGCGAGCAGCCCGAGTACCGCCCGCCGGATGGCGAACGGGTCGCTGCTGCCGGTCGGCAGTCCGACCGTGGCGGCCAGCCCGACCACCAGGTCCAGCCGGTCGGCCAGCGACAGCAGCGCCCCGGGCGGGGTCTGCGGCAGCTGGTCACCGGTGCTGCGGGGCAGCTCGGCCTCGAAGACCGCCTGGGCGACGGCGGCCGGCTCGCCGGCGTGCTCGGCGTAGTCGCGGGCCATCAGCCCGGCGAGACTGGTCATCTCGGTGACCATCTGCGAACCGAGGTCGAACTTGACCAGCTGCGCGGCGCGGTCCAGGGTCTGCCGGTCGGCGGCGGACAGGTTGACCGTGCCGGCCAGCTCGCCGGCGAGCCCGGCGATACGCCCGGCCCGGTCGGCCATCGAGCCCAGCTTGTCGGTGAAGGTGAGCCGGTCCAGCCGGTCCCGCAGCTGCGCGAGCGGGGTGGCCCGGTCGGCCCGGTAGAAGAAGGCCGCGTCCTCGTACCGGGCCCGCAGCACCGCCTCGTTGCCGGTCCGGACCAGGTCGGCATCGATGGCGCCGTTGGCGACCGCCACGAAGTACGGCAGCAGGGCACCCTGTGCGTCGCGCACCGGCAGGTAGCGCTGGTGCTTGCGCATCACCGTGGCCAGTACCGCCTCGGGCAGCTCCAGGTAGCGCTCCTCGAACCGGCCGAGCAGCGGCGTCGGTTGCTCGACCAGGTCGACGATCTGGGTGAGCAGTCCGGCCTCGGCGGCCAGGTCCACCGTGCCGTTGACGTCGGCGGCCAGCCGGGCGGCTGCGGTCGTGACGGTCCCGCGACGCTCGTCGGGGTCGACGACGATCCCGGCGGCCCGGACGGTGGCCAGATAGCTCTCCGCTTCGGCGACCGTGACATCCGGCTCGGCGGCGGTGCGGTGCACCCGGGTGATCCGCCCGGCGGCCAGCGTGGCGACCTCGACCGGGACGACCGTGTCGCCCCAGAGGGCGAGCAGCCAGCGGATCGGCCGGGTGAACGTCAGCTGCGGATCCCGCCACCGCATGTTCTTGGCCGAGCGTAGCCCGGTGACCACCCCGGCCAGTACCTCGGTGAGGACCTCCGTCGCCGGGCGGCCGGGCTCGTCACGCAGCACCGCCAGATGGGGTACGCCGCCGATCTCCACCCGGGCCAGGTCGGTCACCTCGATGCCCTGGGCGCGGGCGAAGCCGCTGGCCGCCGGGGTGGGGCTGCCGTCCGGGCGGAACCCGGCGCTGACCTTCGGGCCGCGTACCGTCCGGGTGTGGTCGGGCTCGCCGGCGGCGACCTCGTCGACCACCGCGACCAGCCGGCGCGGGGTGGCCAGCACCCGGACGTGGCCGTGCGCCAGCCGGGTGCCGGCGAGCCGGTCGGCGACCAGCTTGGCCACCTGCGCGCGGGCGGAGCGCACCTCCGACGGGGGCATCTCCTCGGTGCCGATCTCGAAGACCAGCTGCCGGGGCGTACCGGTGCCGACCGCTGAGCCGGCTGCGGCACCGGCCGCCGGGCGGTCGCCCGTCGCGGGGTCGGCGGCTTGTGCCCGAGCCGGCGGGGCCGGCGCCACCACGCCGAGCGGGTGGCCGAGCTCGTCGCGGCGACGCACCCAGAGCTGGGCGACCTCGCCGGCGAGCCGGCGCATCCGGGCGAACTCGGTGGCCCGCTCGGCGGTGGAGACCGCGCCCCGGGCGTCCAGCACGTTGAACGCCTGCGAGCACTTGAGCACGTAGCTGTGCGCGGGCACCGGCAGGCCGGCGTCGATCATGCGTTGCGCCTCGGCGGCGTACAGGTCGAGCAGTTGCCGGTTGGTGGCCACATCGGCGTCGTCGAGGTAGTAACGCGACATCTCGTACTCGCCGGGGCCGAAGATTTCGCCGTACGACACACCTGGCGCGTACGCGATCTCCTTGAAGTGGCGCACCTTCTGCAGCGCCATCATGATCCGCTCGATGCCGTACGTGATCTCCACCGACGGTACGTCGAGGTTGATGCCGCCCGCCTGCTGGAAGTAGGTGAACTGGGTGATCTCCAGCCCGTCGAGCCACACCTCCCAGCCCAGCCCCCAGGCACCGAGCGCGGGGGAGGCCCAGTTGTCCTCGACGAAGCGGACGTCGTGCGCGGCGACGTCGATGCCCAGTGCGGCCAGGCTGCCGAGGTAGAGCTCCTGGGCGTCACCCGGCTCCGGCTTGAGGATGACCTGGAACTGGGTGTGGGTCTGGACGCGGTTCGGGTTCTCGCCGTAGCGGGAGTCGTCGGGGCGCACCGAGGGCTCGACGTAGGCCACCCGCCACGGCTCGGGGCCGAGCACCCGCAGGAACGTCGCGGGGTTGAGCGTACCGGCGCCGACCTCGGTGTTCATCGGCTGGACCGTCAGGCAACCCTGCTCGGCCCAGTACGCCGCGAGGCGGGCCAGCGCGTCCTGCATCGTCAGCACGAGTTTCGCTCCCAAGAATCGGCGGCGGCCGGTGCCGTGTCAGGCGTGCACCGGCCGGCGGGTGTGCGGATTACCGAGGCCATTCTATTGACCGCGCCGGCACCGCCGGCGTCCCGGGTGATGGCACCATCCGGAGCGTGCAGCGGATTCGACGCAGTTATGCCGAGCAGACGGCGATCGCCGGCGGCACCTGGCACTCGTACGTGACCCGGGCCGGTGCCACCGGCGGCCGGGAACCGGTGCTGGCCGACGACGCCGACCGGGTGATCCACGGCTACAGCGTCCAGAAACTCGCGGTCGCCACGGCCGTGCTGGACAAGGTCGACCGGGGTCTGCTGAGCCTGGACCGGCGGCTCGACCTGCACGCGGGCGTCATCGTCGGCGGCAGCGGCATCTATCACCTGCAGGGTGTCTGGGGTGACGAGATCACCATCGCCAACGTCCTCACCGCGATGCTGCTGGTCTCGGACAACACCGCGGTACGGATGTGCGGCCGGGTCGCGCCGGCACTGGAGATCAACGACATCCTGGCGGCGAAGGGCTTCGTCCACACCCGGGTGGAGCCGGTGGCCGACCCGAACCGGTTCCACCTCGGCACCACCACCCCGCGCGAGACGCACGACCTGCTCACCCGGCTGGCCGAGCGGACCCTGCTCAGTGACGCGTCCTGCCGCTTCCTGCTCACCATCCTGCGCTGGGTCGACGGCTACCACGACGGCGTGCGCCGCGAGATGTCGTCCATCGAGCGCGGCCGGGTGGCCACCAAGCACGGTGCCGACTACGACGAGCGTGGCGCGGCCCGGCACGAGGCGGGCGTCGTGTTCGACACGGCGGGCGCGCCCGCCCTGGTGTACGCGTTCTTCGCCGACGGACTCGGCCAGCTGGACGACTACGGCGCCACCCACCCCGCGGTGCGGGCGCACGCCGTGCTCGGCCGGGTCATGTTCGACACGGTCGGCTTCGGCACGGTCGGCCACAGCTGACGGCGATCCGCCGGCGATCTACCAGGACCGCTGCGGTGCTTGCGGGAACCGTACAGGTCGGGCTCAGGCTTCTTCGAGGTCCGGCCGGTATCCATGCCGGCATGACTGTACCCACCGTCGCCGGGCGACCCCGCGTCCTGGTCGTCGACGACGAGCCGAACATCTGCGCTCTGCTCGCCGCGACGCTGCGCCTGATCGAGTTCGAGGTACGTGTCGTCGACGGTGGCCGAGCCGCTCTGGTCGCGGTCGAGGAGTTCGATCCGGACCTGGTGGTGCTGGACGTGATGATGCCGGACATCGACGGGTTCGAGGTGGCTCGGGCGATGCGCCGGGGCGGCCGGCGCAACGTACCCGTGCTGTTCCTGACCGCCCGCGACGCGGTGCAGGACCGGATCGCCGGGCTGACCGTCGGCGCCGACGACTACGTCAGCAAGCCGTTCAGCCTGGAGGAGGTGGTGCTGCGGATCAAGGCCATTCTGCGGCGGAGCGGGATCGGCGTGGCCGCCGACACCGACCTGGACACCCGGACCCTGCGCTACGCCGACCTGGAGCTCGACGAGGACGCGTACGAGGTCCGCCGGGCGGGCCGGCGGGTCGACCTGTCGCCGACCGAGTTCAAGCTGCTGCGCTATCTGATGGTCAACGCCGGCCGGGTGGTCAGCAAACCGCAGATCCTGGACCGGGTGTGGAGCTACGACTTCGGTGGCGACGGGCGCATCGTCGAGTCGTACGTCTACTACCTGCGCAAGAAGATCGACCAGGACGGGCCCGCCTTGATCCATACCGTGCGGGGCGTCGGCTACACGCTGCGCCTGCCCCGGACCCCGGCGGACGAGTGATGCCGGCACGGCCACGCGACCGTTGGCGGCGGCCGAGATTGCGCCGCTGGTCCCACTGGACCCTACGCGCGCGGTTGGTGCTGGCCACCGCGTTGCTCACGGCCGTGGCGTTGGTGCTGGCCAACTTCGCCGGCCTGGTGCTGCTGCGGCAGAGCCTCACCGACCGGGTGGACGGGCAGTTGCGGCTGATGAGCCGACCGTACGCCGGTCCAGCTCCGCCGTCGATCGAATCGGACGGTCGGCGACCACGACTGTTCGCCGGCGCCGCCCTGCAGCCCGCACAACTCGTCCGGCTCTACGACGCCCAGGGGACGCAGACCGACGAGGTCTCCTCGGATCCGGACACCTCGCTGCCGTCCGTCGAGGACTACGCCGTGCTGGTCGAGCGGGCGGACGCCGGCCGGCCGTACACCGTGCCGGCGGTCGACGGTGACGGGTCGTGGCGGATGCTGGCGGTGCCGCTCACCGGCGGCGGGGTGGCGGTGCACGGCGTCTCGCTGCGGCAGGTGGACGCCACCGCGGACACCCTGCTGATGATCGACATCGCGGTGGTACTGCTGGTCCTGGTGCTGCTCGGGTTGGTGGCTGCGGCCACCGTACGACTCGGGCTGCGCCCGCTGACCAGGATGGCGCGGATCTCGACCAGCATCACCGCCGGTAATCTCTCGCACCGGGTGGCAGACGTCGATCCGCACACCGAGGTCGGCCGGCTGGGCGGCGCCCTCAACTCGATGCTCGACCGCATCGAGTCGGAGGTGGCCGCGCGGACCGCCTCCGAGCAGCGGCTGCGGCAGTTCGTCGCGGACGCGTCGCACGAGCTGCGGACCCCGCTCACCTCGATCCGCGGGTTCGCCGAGCTGTATCGTCGGGGCGGTGCCCGGCCCGGCACCGAGCTCGACGAGGCGATGCGCCGGATCGAGGCCGAGGCGGCCCGGATGGGCCTGCTGGTCGAGGACATGTTGCTGCTGGCCCGGCTGGACCAGCGTCGCCGGCCGGTGCCACGCCAGGTCGACCTGCTGGCCGTCGCGGCGGACACCATTCGCGACGCGTACGCCCGTCACCCCGACCGTCCGGTACGGATGGTGCCGGCCGGTACGGCGTACGACGCCGAGCTCGTCGCGCCCGACGGTCGTGCACCGGACCTGGAACCGGTCTGCGTGCCGGGTGACGAGCCGGGGCTGCGGCAGGTGGCAGCCAATCTGGTCGCCAACGCCCTGGCGCATACCTCGGTCGGCGCCGACATCACCGTACGGGTGGCGCGTCTGCCCGCCTGCGCCGTCGCCCCTGAGCGGCCATTCCCGGCTGAGCGGTCGATCACGGCTGAGCCGTCACTCGTGGCTGCGCCGACACTCACGCCGGGGCCGTCGTTCACGCCGGGACGGCTGCTCGCGGCGGTCGGCCGGGAGCTGCCGATCGGCGTACCGCTGGCGGTCTTCGAGGTGGCCGATACCGGACCGGGCGTGCCGGCGGCGCACGCGGCCCGGATCTTCGAGCGTCTGTACCGGGTGGACGCGAGCCGCAACCGGGCGCACGGTGGTGGTTCCGGGCTCGGCCTGGCGATCGTCGCGGCGATCGTGGACGGCCACGGAGGCCGGGTCGAACTGCTCGACCGCGACGGTGGCGGCGCCATCTTCCGGGTGCTGCTACCCGATCCGATGTTGTGCCAGTCCGCAGTGGCCAGCATGCTGTAACCGGGTCGGCTCAATCCGGTGGTCCGATGTGTCCGCCGGGGTCCGAAGGAGTTCCGTTGCCACGGCACACCCTCACCGGTTACCTCACGGTGCTGGGTGCCCTCGCGACAGCGGTGTTCACGCTGCCCGGTGCCGCGGCGTTGTGGTGGGGACTGATCGGGGCGGTCAGCGTCGGGGCGATCGGCTGGGGAATCCACCGCCACCGTCCACCCCGGCGTGCTCCCTGGCTGCTGTTCGCCGGTGGGGTGGCTGCCCTCGCCGGCGGCGACGTCTGTTATGAACTGTCCCTGCGGCTGCCGGCCGGCGACATACTCGCGATCTGTGCGGATGTCTGCTACCTGGCAACCTTCGGCCTGCTCGCGGCCGGGGTACTGAGCCTGACCCGGACCTCGCTCGCGCTGCGGGACCGGTCCGGGCTGCTCGACATGCTCACCCTGGTGCTGGTCACCGGGCTGATCACCTGGATCCTGGTGATGAAGCCCGCGATTGCCGACACGGACCTGCCGGCGGTGGAGAAAGCCCTGCTGGCGGTGCACAGCCTGGGCGGTGTCCTCGTCGTGGTGGTGATGCTGCGGCTGGCCGCCGCCGCGTGGCGCAGCCCCGCCGTGCTTCTGCTGACCACCGGCGCGGCCGCGATGCTCGTCGCCGACGTCTGCTACGCGATCGCCGAGCTGGGCGCCGGCTGGCAGCCGGGCGGCCCGGTCGAACTCGGCTGGTTCGTCTTCTACCTGACCTGGGGGGCAGCGGCCCTGCACCGCAGCATGGCGCCGCTGACCGCGGTGGCGTGGCCGAGCCGGGACGAGGTCGCCGCGATGCGGGTCAGCCTGGTGACCCTGACCTGCCTGAGCGTTCCGGTCCTGCTGTTGATCCAGGCCTTCACCGGGGCCGCCGCCGATCTCGCCGACGGTCTGTTCGCCGCCGCGGCGGCGGGGCTGACCACGCTGCTGGCGGTGACCCGGGTGATCGACTCGGTCGACAAGCACCGGAGCGCGGTCAACCGGGAACGGTCGCTGCGCACGGCAGGCACCGAGTTGCTGGGCGCGACGACCGTCGACGATGTCGCGGCGACGGTACGCCGGTCGGTGACCGACCTGATGCCGGCCGGTGCCGAGGCTACGTTGCTCTTCGTCATCCAGCGGTCGGCGCTGGAGTCGGGCGCGGAGCAGATCGACTCCGCGGTGATGGCTGGCTGGCAGCCGCAGTTGGTGATGGATGACCCGCTGCCGGTCGACGCCGGGCGGCTGCGCAGCCGGATCCTGCCCACCCGGCTGCTGCACCCGGTGCTGGCGGCGCGGCTCGCGCCGGCGCCGACCACTGTGGTCGCCTCGTTGGCGGCTCCGGTCCAGTCGGCGGGCTCGGGTACGGCGTTGCTGGTCGCCGCCGCCGACGGCGTGCTTACCGCGAGCCGGGACGCGATCGAGGTGATCGCCGGGCTGGCCGCGTCGGCGCTGCACCGGATGGCGGCCACCGAAGAATCGGCCCGCCGCGACCGGGACCGGTACTTGAACCTCATCGCGGGCACGGTCGGCGAGGCGGTGATGATCATCGACTCGGACGGCCGGATCCGGTACGCCAGCCCACCCTGCGGCCAGCTGCTCGGTATCGAGCTGCCGGTGCTCGCCCACTGGCGTGAGCTGATCCACCCCGAAGACCACGGCCAGGTGGCCCGCACGCTCGCCGAGGCCGGCGAACGTGGCGCGGGTCGTGGCATCGGCTACCCCGCCGGGTCCGCCGAGGCAGGCGGCGACGGCGCTGAACACTATGCCGGCCGGGCTGCCGGCGACCAGTGGGTGCTGCGTCGTCCGGACGGCAGTCACACCTTGCTGGAGGTGTGGTGTCGGGATCTACGCAAGGTGCGCGGCGTGCGTGGGTTGGTGCTGACCCTGCGTGACGTGGCTGAACAACGTCGGCGGGAGTCCGAACTGGCCCGCCGCCAGTTGGACCGCACCGCGCCGGGGCAGAACCGGCGGAGCCTGCAGCACCGTTTCCGCTGACCCGCAGACCCGCTGACCTGAGCGCTTTGGGACTTTTGCTGTCCCGTGCGGAACGTCAAACTCTCCCTGGCCGGCCCGTTGTGCAGCAACGTCTGCCTGGTTAAGATTTAGTCGCGCGCCCCTATCGCCCGCTTCCCCCGTGGCAGGCGATCGGGGCGCGCCTCTTTGTGCCCCGGCCTCGCCCACCCAGGCCCTGCAGCCCAGATCGTCGGTCAGATCCAGCGGTTGCCGAGCCACATGCGGGCCGACCAGTCCTCGTAGGGCAGTGCCTGGCCGGCGAAAATCGGATAGAAATAGGCGAAGCAGATCGCCACCAGCAGCACGTACGCGCCGGCGATCACCGCGCCGACCATCCGGCGGTCGCCGCTCACCGGACCCGGCGTCCCGTACCCGCCGACGCCGACGGCCGGGGCCGGGGTGGCGATCGCGCCAAGTACGTACGTGACCGCCAGCACCAGGAACGGCAGCGCCGGGGCGGTGTAGAAGGAGAACATCGTCCGGTTCTCGGCGGCGTAGTAGAACCAGGGCAGCAGACCGGCGGCGACCCCGGCCAGGATCGCGCCGGCCCGCCAGTCGCGTCGGGCGATACCCAGCCACACCAGCGCGCCCACGGCCGGCAGGAACGACCACCACAGCAGCGGGGTGCCGAGCAGCAGGATCTCCTCGGCGCAACTGGCCGCCCCGCAGGTCGCCTGGTCGGTCCAGTGGAAGGCGACCGGTCGGCCCAACAACAACCACTGCCAGGGCCACGACTGGTAGCGGTGCTCGGTCTCCAGCGTGCTGTGGAAGCCGTACGCCTGCTGGTGGTAGTGCCACAGGTTGAGCAGCGCGCCGATCCCCGGGGGTTCGGGCAGGCCGTTGTCGGCGCGGTAGTGGCGCAGGTAGCCGCCGTCGGTGGCCAGCCAGCCGGACCAGCTGGCGAGATAGGTGCAGACGATCAGCACACCGCCGAGCACCAGCCAGCCGCTCTCGTCGATCAGCGTGTCCCGCCACGGCCGGCGGACTCCCACCGAACGGCGGGCACCCACCTCCCACAGCAGCACCAACAGGCCGAATACAGGTACGAACCACACCGCGCTCCACTTCACGGCGAGTCCGCAACCGAGCAGGAGCGCCGCGATCAGCCGCCACCAGGGCACGCGCAGCGCTGGCCGGCCGGACCGGCCGGGCAGGCCCGGGTCGAGCCCGTTCTCCACCGCCCGCAGCCAGCGCCGTCGGCTCCAGTCCCGATCCAGCACCAGCGCGGCGAAGGCGGCGAGGACGAAGAACGCCAGGAAGATGTCCAGCAACGCGGTGCGCGAGAGCACCAGGTGGAACCCGTCCAGCGCGAGCAGGAGGCCGGCGGTGCAACCCAGCACGGTCGAGCGGAACAACCGGCGCGCCGTACGGGTGAGAATCAGGACCATCAGGATGCCGGCCACCGCCGCCGAGATCCGCCAGCCGAACGCGTCGAACTCGAACACCCGGATGCCGAGCGAGATGAGCCACTTGCCGAGCGGCGGGTGCACCACGTACGCCGGAGTGTTGTTGTTCTCGTCCCACTCGAAGCCGTAGCGCATCAGCTCGTTGGCTTCGTTGGCGTAGTAGACCTCGTCGAAGATCGTGTGTGACGGGTGGGCCAGGTTGACCAGCCGCAGCACCGCCGCGATCACCACGACTACCCCGGTGGCCAGCCACGACCACGGATCCAACCAGTTGTCCAGCGGTGCCAGCCGGCGCCGCAGGATGGCTGGCAGGCCGGCACCGGCCGGCTCGGGCGGCCCGGTGTGCCGACCGTGCGGCCCGGGTCGGGGCGGACCGGCCGTAACCGACACGTCGGGGCTGGCGGGCCGGGCCACAACGGCCGGGCCAGCGGGGTCGTCATGCACTGCGTCCGAAGCTGCCGCCGAGATCACCCAGTGATCGTAGGCTGCCGATCGACGATCCGGGGACATCGTCCATCGAAATACATTCTGAGTCGTCGATATATCTACCAGGTCGCGACCAGAAAACCGGCGGCGACGAGTATCGGCGCGGCCAGCGCGGCGGCTGTCGCGCCACACCGTGCCTGTCTGGTGGCCAGGCGCCGGGCACCGCTGCCCCAGACCAGCGCCACGGCACAGACCCCGACCAGCGTCCAGCCGACCGTCCAGCGCAGGTGCAGCAGGGCGAGGTCGGCCGCGACGTACGCGGTACCGCGTTCCCGGCCGAGCATCTGCGCGGCCAGTTGGGTGCCGTGCTGCTGTGCCTGCGGTGGAACGCCGAGCAGCCGGACCCGTTCGACGGCGAAGCCGCTGTTCGCCACGAAGTCACCGAGGCAGCGCTGGCTCAGCCCGCTGCCGCTGCAGCCGATGACGGTGGCGGTGCCGGCGGTGCCCCGACCGGCGGCCAGCCAGAGGGGCTCGGCGCTGACCCAGCCGAAGAACGCGGCTGCCGCTGACAGCACCAGAATCCAGGCCAGCCCGGTGACCGGCCGACGGACCTTGACCTGGCGGCGGCGTGCCCGCCGCGTCGGCCGTGCCGCCCGCGGTCGTGCGGGGAGCGGTGGTTGGGTGAGCGGTGCTCGGGCGGGTAGCGGTGGTTGGGCGGGCGGTGGTTGGGCGGGCCGTTGCGGGGTCGGTGGCCGAGCCGCCGGTGGCGGAGTCGGTGCCGGTTCGTCGGTGGCGTGCGGTGCCCGCTCGTCGGTGGCGTGCGGTACCGGTTCGTCTGTGGCGTGCGGTGCCCGCTCGTCGGTGGCGTCGTCACCGCCGGTCGGTGGGCCGGCGCTGCCACCGTGCCACCAGCTGCCCTCGGGGCCGATCGCCGCCCACGGACTCGGCAGTTTCCGCCGTACCGGAGCGCGCGGCCGTACGGTGGCCGGCTGCTGCGCCACCGGCTGGCCGTCCGGCGCGGCGGCGGCTGGATCATGGGTCACCCCGCCATTTCACACCCGTTCGGGCGGCGTCCGGGCCAAGCCACGGGGGTGTGTCGTGGCCGCCGCGCTGGTGACCGGCCGGACAACCCGTTCGCGTGCCGTACGGCCGAATCATTAGGCTGGCGGCATGAGCCACGTTCTCGCCGCGGTCGCCTGGCCATACGCCAACGGCCCCCGCCATATCGGCCACGTGTCCGGGTTCGGAGTCCCGTCCGACGTGTTCAGCCGGTACATGCGGATGGCCGGCCACGACGTGCTCATGATCTCCGGCACCGACGAGCACGGCACCCCGATCCAGGTGCAGGCCGATCACGAGGGGGTCACCCCGCGCGAGCTCGCCGACCGGTACAACCGGGTCATCGTGCAGGACCTGCACGGGCTCGGCCTGTCCTACGACCTGTTCACCCGGACCACCACCGGTAACCACTACCAGGTCGTCCAGGAGCTGTTCGAAGGGCTGTACCGCAACGGCTACATCGTGGCCCGCACCACGCTGGGCGCGATCTCCCCGTCCACCGGCCGCACCCTGCCCGACCGCTACATCGAGGGCACCTGCCCGATCTGCGGCTACGACGCGGCCCGGGGCGACCAGTGTGACAACTGTGGCAATCAACTCGATCCGGTCCAGTTGATCGACCCACGTTCGAAGATCAACGGCGAGACGCCGAAGTTCGTGGAGACCGAGCACTTCTTCCTGGACCTGCCGGCGTTCGCCCAGGCGCTCGCCGGTTGGCTCGACTCGCGGGACGGCTGGCGGCCCAACGTACTACGGTTTTCCCGCAATCTGCTGGACGACCTGCAGCCCCGGGCGATCACCCGGGACCTGGAGTGGGGGGTGCCGATCCCGCTCGACGGCTGGCGCGACCGCGCCGACAAGCGCATCTACGTCTGGTTCGACGCGGTCATCGGCTACCTGTCCGCCTCGATCGAGTGGGCCCGGCGCAGCGGCGACCCACAGGCGTGGCGGCGCTGGTGGACGGCGGACAGCGAGGGCAAGGACGCCCGCGGGTACTACTTCATGGGCAAGGACAACATCGTCTTCCACTCGGTCATCTGGCCGTCGTTGCTGCTCGGCTATTCAGGCGCGGGCGACCGGGACGGCGAGCCCGGCCAGCTCGGCCGGTTGAACCTGCCGACCGAGGTCGTGTCCAGCGAGTTCCTGACCATGGAGGGCCGCAAGTTCTCCTCGTCGCGGCAGGTCGTCATCTACGTACGCGACTTCCTGGCCCGGTACGACGCCGACGCGTTGCGCTACTTCATCGCGGTGGCCGGCCCGGAAAGCCAGGACACCGACTTCACCTGGGCCGAGTTTCGCCGCCGCAACAACGACGAGCTGGTCAACGACTGGGGCAACCTGGTCAACCGGTCGATCTCGATGGCCGCGAAGAACTTCGGCGCCATCCCACCGGTTGGCCCGGCCGGGTTGACCCCGGCTGACGAGGCGCTGCTGGCGACCAGCCGGGCCGCTTTCGCCACGGTGGGCGGGTTGATCGAGCGGCACCGGCAGAAGCAGGCGATCGGTGAGGCGATGAGGGTCGTCGCCGAGGCCAACCGCTACCTGTCCGATCAGGCACCGTGGAAACTCAAGGGCGACGCGGACAAGCCCCGGATGGGCACCATCCTGCACGTCGCGCTGCAGGTGGTCAGTGACGCCAACACGCTGCTCACCCCGTTCCTGCCGCACTCGGCCCAGCGGATTCACGAGCTGCTCGGCGGCACCGGCGTGCACGCCCCGATGCCCGAGATCGTCGAGGTGGACGACCTGGACGGCGGCCCGGCGTACCCGATCCTCACCGGCGACTACACCGGGGGCGCCCGCTGGGTGTCCACGCCGATCGTGGCCGGCCGGGTGCTGTCCGCGCCCAAGCCGGTCTTCCGCAAGCTGGACGAGTCGATCGTCGACGAGGAACTGTCCCGCATCGGCGGCTGACCGGCGGTCGGCGACCCGCGAGGTCACAACTCGTACGGCAGGTCCGTCGGATCCTCGTCGGTGATTTCCATGGTCGGGGCCCACACCTCGTAGATCCCGCGCTCGTAGCACTGTGCGCCGAGGGCGGCCACCGACTCCGGAGCCGGCTGGCACAACCGCAGCCGGCTCCATCCGGACTCGTGTCGCAGCACCTGGCACCGGGCCCCGCGCCAGGTGGCGAACCGCAGCCGGCGGGCCAGGGACTGCACCGGGTAGCGGGCGGCCCGGGTCATCGCCAGGATGCGGAACTCGTCCGGCGGGTCGGCGACCGCCTCGTAGCACTGGTCGCGGTACCAGCCGACCAGCTGCGTCGGCTGGGCGACCTCGCCGGTCGGCAGGTACTCCTGGTCGGAGGAGATGTCGGGGATGCCGTCGAGCAGGTGACGCCACTGCGGGCCGGCCATCCGGATCCAACCCCGCTGCTCGGGCTGAAAGAGGTAGAGCACCACCTCGGTGCCCTGCGGGGTGTACGCCAGCAGGGAGGCGTTCGCCGGCAGTGGCACGTCGGTGAACCCGGCGGTGACGAACTCCGGGATGAGGTGCCGCTCGCTCGGGGTGAACCCGGTGCCGAGCACCGGCGGGCCCACCCGGTCGTGCGGGGGCATGGACACCAGCCCCTGGTACGCCGGCCCGACCGGAGCCTCGTAGTCGACCGGGTCGATCGCCCGCCACCGCAGCGCGTACGCGACGTCCTGACCGTCCCGGCCGAGTGCACCATCGGTACGCAGCAACGCGAGGTCGGCGGGGGTGCGCAGGTGGGCGATGTCGTACTCCCGGTAGCAGAACCCGGCCGGTGACCAACCGCGCAGGAACCCGGCCGCCTGGCGGCCGGAGAGCAGCTTCATCAGCCGGGTGCCCCGGGCGATGGTGGCGGTGCGGCGGATCGTGGCGATCATCGGCTGCCGGTCGCGATCCCGGTCGCGATCCCGGTCGCGATCCCGGTCGCGATCCCGGTCGCGATCCCGGTCGGGACTCCCGTGGGGACCTCCGTCGCGCGCCGGGCTCTGACTGAGCCGATGGACGCTCGCCCAGGTGGCCGTGCGGCTCAGCGGCACCATCAGCGGCGTTTCCGGCCCGCCGACGGTCGGTGCGCCACCGTCCAGCGTCACCGCGCGGGCACCGTGCACCGCGTCGATCTCGGTGACGTGCACGTACCGCTGCCACGTCGTACCGTCGCGGCCGGCTGGCTGGAAGCCCGCCACCCGGTCGCGGCTGACCAGCCGGTACGCGGCACCACGGGCGATCTCCTCGGCCGGGTAGACCGCACCGCCGTAGCTGACGTGCAGGCCGGCCGGGGCGTCGGCGACACCACCACGCGCAGAGCTCACGGTCACCGCGCTGAAGGTAGTCGTCCGCTCACATCACTGGGTGAATACCTGGTTACCGGTGCATGTCCATCGCCGGGGCCGGCTCTCGGGCGGGCCGCTGACCGGGGCGGCGGGGCGCGTGTGATGCTTGCGGCGATGACACAGCCCGCCGAGACCCGCCGTCCGCCCGCCGAGACCCGGCGCGAGCGCGCCGCGCGCCGCGCCGGTGAGTTCCCGCCACCGGCCGCGCCGTTGCCGGTGCCGGTGATCGACAGCCACACCCATCTCGACCTGACCGCGGCCGAGCCGCAGGCACCCGGGCACGGCGGTGGCCGGGACCCGGTCGGCGAACTCGTCTGCGCCGCGGCGGCGGTCGGCGTGGACCGGCTGGTCCAGGTCGGCGTGGACCTGGACTCGTCGCGGTGGGGCGCCGAACTCGCCACCCGGGTGCCGGCGGTGCTGGCCACGGTGGCGCTGCACCCCAACGAGGCACCCCGGCTGGCCGACCTGGACGAGGCGCTGCGCGGCATCGAGGCCCTCGCCGGCGCCGAGCGGGTCCGGGGCATCGGGGAGACCGGGCTGGACCATTTTCGTACCGGCCCGGACGGGCGGGCGGCGCAGGAGGCCAGTTTCCGGGCGCACATCGCGATCGCCAAGCGGTACGGCAAGCCGCTGATCATCCACGACCGTGACGCGCACGCCGACGTACTACGGGTGCTCGACGCCGAAGGCGCGCCGGACACCGTGGTGATGCACTGCTTCTCCGGCGACGCCGAGTTCGCCGCCGACTGCGTCCGTCGGGGTTTCGTGCTCAGCTTCGCCGGCACCGTGACCTTCGCCAACGCGTCGGCGCTGCGGGCGGCGGCCCAGATCACCCCGACCGACCAGCTGCTGGTGGAGACGGACGCGCCCTACCTGACCCCGGTACCCAACCGTGGCCGGCCCAACGCTTCCTACCTGATCCCGGACACGGTGCGGTCGCTGGCCGCCACCATCGGCACCGACCTCGACGAGTTGTGCGCGGCGATCTCGGCGACCGGTGACCGGGTCTTCGGTCCGTGGTAGGCACGCCGTGGCGACCGGGTGGGCGAGGACGATGGTGACCAGGCAGGCGATGGTGACCAGGCAGGCGAGAGTGACCAGGTGAGCGAGTTGCTCGGTCCGGCGCAGATCCGCCAGCTGGCCGGTCGCCTGCGGGTCGCGCCGACCAAACGACTCGGGCAGAACTTCGTGCACGATCCGAACACGGTACGGCGGATTGTGGCCGCCGCCGAGCTGCCGGCCGGTGCGGTCGTGGTCGAGGTCGGTCCCGGGCTCGGCTCGCTGACCCTGGGCCTGCTCGACCAGGTCCGTCACCTGCACGCGGTGGAGATCGATGCGGTGCTCGCCGGGGCGCTGCCGGCGACGGTCGCCGCGCACGGCGGCGACACCGGCCGGTTGACCGTGCATCCCGTCGACGCGTTACGGGTCACCGCCGCCGACCTCGGTGCTCCGGCACCGACCGCGCTGGTGGCGAACCTGCCGTACAACGTGGCGGTCCCGGTGGTGCTGCACCTGCTCGCCGAGCTGCCCGGCCTGGACAGTGGACTGGTGATGGTGCAGAAGGAGGTCGCCGACCGGCTGGTCGCGCCGCCCGGCTCCCGCACGTACGGCGTGCCGTCGGTCAAGCTGGCCTGGTACGCCGCCGCCCGCACCGCCGGGCGGGTGCCGCCCAGCGTGTTCTGGCCGGTGCCGAACGTCGATTCCGGCCTGGTCGCCTTCACCCGCCGTGACCCGCCGCCGGTCCCGCCCGGTGAGCCTGTCGACCGGTTCCGACGGCGGGTCTTCGCCGTCGTGGACGCGGCCTTCGCCCAGCGGCGCAAGACGCTGCGCGCGGCGCTCGCCGGCTGGGCCGGCGGCGCGCGACTGGCCGCCGAGATCCTGGTCGCCGCCGGGGTGGACCCGGGCGTTCGGGGCGAGGCGTTGACCGTCGCGCAGTTCGCGGCGATCGCCGCGGCAGCGCCGGTGGCCGCTCCAGCGGCCGAGTAGGCTGGCGCCGTGATCGTTACGGGAGGTACGCGATGAGCGCGGGTACGGCTGGGGCCATCCAGGGCTTCCCCCGGTGACCGAGGCGTGGCGGCCGGACGACGAGGATGAGCGGTTCCGTCGCGGTGCCCGCGGGTCGGTCAAGGTACGGGTGCCTGCCAAGATCAATCTCCGGTTGGCGGTCGGGCCGCTGCGCCCGGACGGCTATCACGAGCTCAGCACCGTCTACCACGCGGTCGCGCTCTACGACGAGCTGACCGCCCGGCGCGCCGACACCCTCACCCTCACCATGGACGGCGAAGGCACCGGTGAGCTGGCACTGGACGAGACCAACCTGGTGATCCGGGCGGTCCGGGCGCTCGCCGCGTACGCCCGGGTGCCCGCTCAGGCCCGGCTGCACCTGCGCAAGCAGATCCCACTGGCCGGTGGCCTGGCCGGCGGCAGCGCGGACGCCGCCGCCGCCCTGGTCGCCTGCGACGAGCTGTGGGGGATCGGGCTGTCCCGTGACGAGCTGGCCACCCTGGCCGCGAGCATCGGATCGGACGTGCCGTTCCTGCTGCACGGCGGCACCGCGCTGGGTACCGGCCGGGGCGAGGCGGTCAGCCCGGTGCTCGCCCGCCCGGCCACCTGGCACTGGGTGCTCGCGATGGCCGACGGCGGCCTCGCCACCCCGGCGGTGTACGCCGAACTCGACCGGCTCCGGGCCGCCGGGGCGGCACCGGATCCGGTCGGACCACCCGACGATCTGCTCGCCGCCCTGCGGCAACGGGATCCGCAGGTGCTGGCCGGTGCGCTGGGCAACGATCTGCAGCCGGCGGCGCTGTCGTTGCGCCCGGCGCTGGCCCAGGTGCTGGACACCGGGGTGGCCGCCGGCGCGCTCGCCGGCCTGGTCTCCGGCTCCGGGCCGACCTGTGCCTTCCTGGCCCGCGACACGGCACAGGCGGAGACGGTGGCCGACGCGTTGCACGACGCCGCGGTCTGCCGGGACGTGCACCTGACCCACGGCGCCGTACCAGGTGCCCGGTTAATCTGATCCCGATGGTGAATATCGTCAACCTGGACCGGGTCGACAAGGGCTACGGTGCCGCCGGCCAGCTGCTCACCGACGTGTCCCTGGGGCTGGACGACCGCGACCGCATCGGCGTGGTGGGTCTCAACGGGGCGGGCAAGTCGACCCTGCTGCGGCTGCTCGGCAAGACCGAGGAGCCGGATTCCGGCCGGGTGACCCATCGTCGCGACCTGCGGGCCGCCGCGCTGCCCCAGGCGGTCGACCTGGCCGGCGAGGCGACCGTTCGCGACGTCGTACTCGGCACCGCCTGGCTGGCCGAGGGGTTCGGCGCCGAGCACGAGTGGGCCGGCGACGCCGGGGTGCGTACCGTGCTCGACGGGCTCGGCATGCCGCACCTCGGGCTGGACCAGCCGGTCGGCCCGATGTCCGGTGGCGAGCGGCGCCGCATCGCGCTGGCCGCGCTGCTGATCCGTCCGGCCGACCTGCTGGTCCTCGACGAGCCCACCAACCACCTGGACGTCGCCGGGGTGGCGTGGCTCGCCGACCATCTGGTGCAACGCTGGCGCGGCGCACTGGTCGTGGTCACCCACGACCGGTGGTTCCTCGACGCGGTCTGCACCGGCACCTGGGAGGTCGCCGACCAGACGGTACGGGCCTACGAGGGCGGGTTCGCCGCCTGGACGCTGGCCCGCGCCGAGCGTCAGCGGGTGGCCGCGGCCACCGAGGCACGTCGGCAGAACCTGCTCCGCAAGGAGATCGCCTGGTTGCGGCGCGGACCCCCGGCGCGTACGTCGAAGCCCCGGTTCCGGATCGAGGCGGCCAACGCGCTGATCGCCGACGTACCGCCGCCCCGGGACACGGTGTCGCTGCAGCGGCTGGCCACCAGCCGGCTCGGCAAGCAGGTGTACGAACTCGACGGGGTCACCACGTACGCCGGGGACAAGCTGATCCTCGACGGGCTGACCTGGCAGGTCGGTCCGGGGGACCGGATCGCCGTGGTCGGGGCCAACGGCGCGGGAAAGACGACGCTGCTGCGGCTGCTGGCCGGGGTACGCGAGCCGCAGCGGGGCCGGGTGGTCACCGGGGCGACGGTCCGGCCCGCCTTCCTGTCCCAGGAGCTCGCGGAGCTGCCCGGACAGTTGCGGGTGCTGGAAGCGGTGGAGGAGGTGGCCCGCCGGGTGGTGCTCGGCGAGCGGGAACTCGCCGCCACCCAGTTCGCGGAGATGTTCGGCTTCACCGACCGGCGGCTGTGGACTCCGGTGAGTGATCTGTCCGGGGGCGAGCGGCGCCGGTTGCAGCTGCTGCGGCTGCTCGCCGGGGAGCCGAACGTGCTGCTGCTCGACGAGCCGACCAACGACCTGGACACCGACACCCTCGCCGCCCTGGAGGACCTGCTCGACTCGTGGCCGGGCACGCTGTTGGTGGCCAGCCACGACCGTTACCTGATCGAGCGGGTCACCGACGAGGTGTACGGCATGTTCGGCGACGGCCGCCTGGTGCACCTGCCGGGCGGGGTCGACGAGTACCTGTCGCGGGCGGCGGCCGGTGGCGTGGCCGCGGCGGTGCGACCGGTGGCCGTCGGACCGGCGGCGCCGTCGGCCGGATCGACCACCGGCGGGGACGCGACCGGTACGCCCACCGCCAGTACGCCCACCGCCGGTGCGGACGCCGAGGACGGCAGTGGTCTGTCCGCCGGCGAGTTGCGGGCGGCCCGCAAGGAGCTCGCCCGACTGGAACGCCAGGTCGGCAAGCTGGAACAGCAGGAGGCGGCGCTGCACGAGGAACTGGCCAGGCACGCCACGGACTTCAACCGGCTCGCCGAGCTGGACGCGCGGCTGCGCGAGGTGCGGGCCGAGCGGGGCCGCACCGAGGAGCGGTGGCTCGCCCTCGCCGACCGGGTCGGCTGAGCGCCGCTGCCAGTGATCCGGGCCGCTGCCGGGCAGGGCCACGCGCCGCCGGCCGGGACCGATGCGCGACAATCCACGGCGACACCCCTATGTCGCACCACCCCTCGTCACCCCTCGTCCGGCGTTGGAGACAGACCCCATGGCGCACACCCCCGTGAACCACCCTGCTCGGCCGATCTACCGGGCGATCGGCGCACTGACCGGTCTCTACCTGATTGTCTTCGGAGTTTTCGGCCTCGTCGCCAACAGCGGCAACGAGGCGTTCGCCCAAGATGGGACCCGGGCCCTCGGCCAGGGCACGAACCTGGGCTTTGCGGTGCTGTGCGTGGCGCTGGGCGTGGTGATCATCGTCGGTGTGGTGCTGGGCCGCAACGTCGACGTCGCGATCGACCAGGCGTCGGCGTACGGGCTGTTGGTGCTGAGCCTGGCCGGGTTGGCGGTACTGCGTACCGATGCCAACATCTTCAACTTCACGATGAGCACCTGCGTCGTGATCATGATCGTTGGTCTGGTGCTGCTGATGACCGCGATGTACGGCAAGACCGGCACCGCAGAGGAGGCCGAGGCCGCCGAGCGGGCCCGGCTGGTGCACTGAGCCGGCTGCGCCGGGCCGACTGGCCGCCGGTTGTCGTGGTTCGGCTGCGGCCACCCCGAGCCGCGCGGGAAGATGCGGCCATGGTGCACATTCCGGTCAACCATCCGCTCCGCCCGGTGTACCGGACCATCGCCGGACTGACCGGACTCTACGTGCTGGTCTTCGGGATCGCCGGGACGATCGCCACCTGGGGGGAACCGCCGTTCGCCCGGGACGACGTCTGGGTGCTGGGCCTGCGGACCAACTTGGCGTTCGCCCTCTCGTCGGTGGCCTTCGGCGGGTTGATCTTCATCGGCGCGTTGGCCGGCGGCCGGCTCGGGCACTACGCGAACCTGACCATCGCGGTGATCTTCATGGTCACCGGGCTGTTGATGATGGGCCTGTTGCAGACGTCGGCGAACTTTCTCAACTTCTCCATGTCCACCGTCGTCGTCTCGTTGATCTTCGGGTTGATCTTCCTGGCGACCGGTCTGTACGACAAGGTGGGTCCGAGCGGGGACGCCGGTGGCGAGGACCGCACCCGCCGCGCCGAGCGTACGGCGGTCAGCGGGTACGGCGCCGAGTGAGCAGGCTGGGTTTGGCCTCCAGGTGTGACAGTCCGTTCCAGGCCAGGTTGACCAGGTGGGCGGCGACCGTCTCCTTGCGGGGCTTACGCACTTCCAACCACCAGCGGCCGGTCAGTGCGACCATCCCGACCAACGCCTGCGAGTAGAGCTCGGCGAGTTTGGGATCGTAGCCACGGCTCTTGAACTCAGCTCCGAGGATGTGCTCGACCTGGTGCGCCACGTCGTTCATCACGCTGGAGAAGTTGCCGGCGGCGGAGAGCAGCGGAGACTCCCGCACCAGGACCCGGAAGCCGCTGGTCTCCGTCTCGATGTAGTCCAGCAGCGCGAGCGCGGCCTGTTCCAGCAGCTCACGCGGGTGTCCGGCGGTCAGCGCGGTGGTGATCCGGTCGAGCAGGGAGCGGACCTCGCGGTCCACCACCACGGCGTACAGGCCTTCCTTGCCGCCGAAGTGTTCGTACACCACGGGCTTGGAGACCTTCGCCCGGGACGCCACCTCCTCGATGGAGGTGGCGTCGAATCCGCGTTCGGCGAAGAGCTGCCGGCCGATGGTGATCAGCTGCTCCCGTCGCTGCGCGGCGGACATGCGTACCCGCGAATGTGGTTTTGCCGGCGCCGGGGCGGGCGGTGCCGGCGCCGATGTTGGTGTGCGGTCCGCCGGAACCTCACCGTTGGTGATTGGCTTGTCAGTCACTTGGTTCATCCTGCCAGTGCCGGGCTACCTGACAGGTAGCCCGGCACTGGCAGGATTTCGGGCAGCGGTCGGCGTTCAGGCGCCGGTGACCGACTTGACGCGCTTGGCAGCGATCCGTTCCGGTTTCGGCCAACGGACGTTGGACGCGGCGCCGGTCTTCTCCAGCAGCCAGATGACCCGTGCGGAGATGTCGATCTGCCCACGCAGCACGCCGTGCCGGGCGCAGGTCGGGTCGGCGTGGTGCAGGTTGTGCCAGCTCTCGCCGAAGGAGAGGATGGCCAGCGGCCAGAAGTTCGACGCCTTGTCGCCCTGGCGGACCTCGAACGGGCGCTCACCGTAGACGTGGCAGACCGAGTTGATCGACCAGGTGATGTGGTGCAGCAGCGCCACCCGGACCAGACCGGCCCAGAAGAACGCGGTCAACGCGCCCTGCCAGGACCCGGTGGCCAGGCCGCCGATCAGCGCGGGGGCGAGCATCGTTACGACGACCAGCAGCGGGAAGAGCTTGTCGATCCGGCGGATGTCCTTGTCCGCGAGCAGGTCCGGGGTGAACCGCTCCTGGTTGGTCAGGTCGCGGTGGAACAACCAACCGACGTGGGCGTAGAACAGGCCTTTGGTCAGGCCCCAGACGCTGGAGCCGAACCGCCACGGCGAGTGCGGGTCGCCCTCGACGTCGGAGAACGCGTGGTGGCGACGGTGATCGGCGACCCACTGGATCACGTTGCCCTCGATGGCCAGCGAGCCGGCGAGCGCCAGGGTGATGCGCAGCCACCGCTTCGCCTTGAACGAGTTGTGGGTGAAGTACCGGTGGAACCCGACGGTGATGCCCAGCCCGGCGACCACGTAGAAGACCAATCCGATGACCACGTCGGTCCAGCCGAGCCAGCCGCCCCAGGCGACCGGGACGGCGGCGATCAGCGCCAGGAAGGGGATGACCACGAACGCCCCGAGGGCGATCAGGATGCCGGCCGACTGCTTGCCGACGGTCAGCGGCTTGGGGGCGGGTCCGGGATTGGTCTGTGGTGACTCGAGAAGGGCGGTGGACATGGCACCTCGCAGCGGGTGATGGTACGGCGACAAGCGTGAAGTCTGGGAACTTACGCCTACGTCACCGTAACCTACGGAGCCGTAGTTTTCTACGGTTGTGCGGTGTCGCGGGCGGCCGGGCGGTGACGGCACCGGGAGCGCGACGGGATCGGTCCCGCGCGATAGGCTGTGCGGGTAGCGCGGTCGGCCGTGGTGTAATTGGCAACACCTCGGGTTTTGGTCCCGATATTCTAGGTTCGAGTCCTAGCGGCCGAGCTTCCCGCGACGTTGCGCGTCACCCGTCGGCGACGTTGAGCGTCGCACCGGATCAGCACCTGTGTCGCCGCCCTGACGGGAGCATTTCTCGTGACCCAGCCCCGGTCCCGTACCGTGGTCGTCCTCGCCGCCGGCGAAGGCAAGCGGATGAAGTCCAATCTACCCAAGGTGTTGCATCCACTGCTCGGCCGCACCCTGGTCGGGCACGTGCTGGCGGCCGCCGAAGCCGCCGTCGCCGAGCGCACCCTGGTCGTCGTCGGGCACCGCGCCGAGCAGGTCACCACGCACCTGTGCGAGATCGCCCCGACCGCCCGACCGGTCCTGCAGGCCCAGCAGCACGGCACCGGGCACGCGGTACGCCTGGCGATGGCCGCCGCGCCGCAGACCACCGGCACGGTGGTCGTGCTCAACGGCGACGTACCGATGCTGCGCCCGCAGACCGTGACCGAGCTGATCACCGCGCACGAAACGGCCGGTGCGGCGGCGACCGTGCTGACCGCCGAGGTCGCCGACCCGACCGGCCTGGGGCGCATCGTCCGCGACTCGACCGGCGGCCTGGAACGGATCGTCGAGGAACGCGACGCCAGCGCCGAACAGCGCCGGATCCGGGAGATCAACGCTGGGATCTACGCCTTCGACGCGGCCGGGCTGCGCGAGGCGCTGGGCAAGCTGTCCACCGACAACGACCAGGGCGAGGAGTACCTCACCGATGCCGTCGGGCTGCTCGCCGCCGCCGGTGCGCCGGTCGGCGTACACGTCGCCGCCGACGTCACCGAGACGCTGGGCTGCAACGACCGGGTGGAGCTGGCCCGGCTGCGTCGGCTGCTCGCCGACCGGGTCAACGAGCGATGGATGCGCGCCGGGGTGAGCATCCTGGACCCGGCGACGACCTGGATCGACGTCACCGTCGAGCTGGACCGCGACGCGGTGATCGACCAGAACACCCAGCTCCGTGGGGCGACGACGGTCGCGGCCGGGGCCAGCGTCGGGCCGGACGTCACCCTGATCGACACGGTGGTCGGCGCGGGTGCGACGGTGCTGCGTTCGCACGCCGTACAGGCCCGGATCGGCGCGGGAGCCAGCGTCGGCCCGTACGCGTACCTGCGCCCGGAGGCGCACCTCGACGAGCGGGCCAAGGTCGGCACCTTCGTCGAGGTGAAGAAGTCGCAGATCGGGGCCGGAGCCAAGGTGCCACACCTGAGCTACGTCGGTGACGCCACCATCGGCGCACGGGCGAACATCGGAGCGGCGACGATCTTCGTCAACTACGACGGCGTCCGCAAGAGTCACACCACCGTGGGTGAGGCGGCCTTCGTCGGCTGCGACAGCTGCCTGATCGCGCCGGTCGAGATCGGCGCCGGCGCGTACGTCGGCGCCGGCAGCGTGGTGACCAAGGACGTCACGCCCGGATCGCTCGCGGTGACCAGGGCGGCGCAGCGCGCGGTCGAGGGCTGGGTGCACTCCCGCCGGCCCGGTACCCCCGCCGCCGCTGCGGCAGCCGCTGCCGCTGCCGCAGCTGCCCGCCCCGACGGTGAAGCCGACCACCATCCCGATGCCGGCGGCGGCGATCCGGGAGATACTGCGACTGACTAGACCCGCGGCGCGTCACCAGCAGAGGTAGGCGTCCGCTATCACCGCACGGGAGCAGACGTCTCGATGGGTAGCATCGTCGCCGAGAACCGAAAAAGCCTGATGCTTTTCACCGGCCGGGGGTTTCCTGAGCTGGCCGAGGCGATCGGCGAGGTGCTGGGCATCGCACCCACGCCGGCCGACTCGTACGAATTCTCCAACGGCGAGATCTTCGTCCGGTTCAAGGAGTCGGTCCGTGGCTCGGACGCGTTCGTCGTCCAGTCGGTCACCCACGGCGTGAACCGTTGGGTGATGGAGACCTTGATCATGATTGACGCGCTCAAGCGGGGCTCGGCCAAGCGGATCACCGTGGTGCTGCCGTTCTACCCGTACTCGCGTCAGGACAAGAAGCACCGCGGCCGGGAACCGATCTCCGCCCGGCTGATCGCCGATCTGCTGCGTACGGCGGGGGCGAACCGGATCCTCACCGTCGACCTGCACACCGCCCAGATCCAGGGGTTCTTCGACGGCCCGGTCGATCACCTGTTCGCCATGGACATCCTGGCCGGCTACGTCGAGAGCCAGTTCGCCGGGCGACCGATGACCGTGGTCGCGCCCGATTCCGGCCGGGTACGGGTGGCCGAGCGCTGGACCGACCGGCTCGGTGGTTGTCCGTTGGCCTTCATCCACAAGACCCGCGATCCGCTCAAGCCCAATCAGGTGGTGGCCAACCGGGTCGTCGGGGACGTGGAGGGCCGGGTCTGCCTGATCGTGGACGACATGATCGACACCGGTGGCACCATCACCAGAGCGGCGGAGATCCTGTACGAAGCCGGCGCGTCGGACATCATCGTCGCCGCGACCCACGCGCTGCTGTCCGACCCGGCTACCGAACGGCTGAAGAACAGTCGGATCAGCGAAGTGGTGGTGACGAACACGCTGCCGCTGCCGACCGAGAAGCAGTTGGACAAGCTGACCGTCCTGTCGATCGCGCCATTGCTGGCCCGGGCGATCCGCGAGGTGTTCGACGACGGCTCGGTCACCACTCTGTTCGGCGGGCTCAGCTGAGCCCGGTCCGGTCGGCTCCGGGAAGCCGACGGGCCCGTTGACCGGGTACTGCCTGAACCAGTTCAGCGGCCTCGGGTAAACTGGTGCGGTTGCCACGGCGAGGGTGCCCTGCGGGCCGCTGCTGACCAAGCGTTGCCAGCACGGAAGCACCGTGATCGACGCGGTGCTCCGGGCACTGCCCCGAGGACGAGCGCCCTGCGTGCCCCTTCGCCCGGCACCGCCGACATCACGTCCGGCTCTCCGGAGCCGGATCCCGTTCGCCCCCCGCACGCACTGCCGAAACTCCAGGAGTACTCCCGTGTCCGAGGTAAAGATCAGCGCCGAGCCCCGCACCGAGTTCGGTAAGGGTGGTGCCCGCCGTACCCGCCGGGCCGGCAAGGTGCCCGCCGTGCTGTACGGCCACGGCGAGAAGCCCAAGCACATCGCGTTGCCCGCCCGCGAGTTCGCCGCCGCGATCCGCCACGGCGGCGCCAACCAGTTGTTCGCCATCGAGATCTCCGACGGCACCCAGGCGCTCGCCCTGACCAAGGCCATCCAGCGCGACCCGGTCAAGGACACCTTCGAGCACGTCGACCTGCTGCTGGTCCGCCGGGGCGAGAAGGTCTCCGTCGACGTGTCGGTGCAACTGGTCGGTGAGCCGGCCAGGGGCACGCTGGTCATGCACGAGCACGACACCCTTGCGGTGAGCGCCGAGGCGACCCGCGTGCCGGAGTCGCTGGAGGTGTCCATCGAGGGTCTGGAGGCCGGCTCCCAGATCACCGCCGGTGACGTCACGCTGCCGCGTGGCGTCGAGCTGACCGCCGACCCGGCCACCGTGCTGGTCGTCGTCTCGGCCGCGCCGACCGCGGCGCAGCTGGACACCGAGGAGCCCGGTGCCGAGGCTCCGACCGAGGAAGGCGCCGCCGAGGTCGCGGAGCAGCCGGCCCAGGCCTGACCAGCCGTTGCGATCCGGGCGTCCCGTCGCTGGCCCCGCCAGCACGGTGACGCCTTGATCCGTTTTCGGGAGGTGTGGTGGACACGGCACCGTGGCTGGTCGTCGGGTTGGGTAACCCAGGCAAGCAGTATGCCCGCAACAGGCACAACGTCGGTTTCATGGTGGCCGATCTGCTCGCCGGACGGTTGGCCACCCGGCTGAGTCGGCACCGCCGGGCCGCCGCCGAGACCGGCGAGGGCCGGCTCGGCCTCGGCGGGCCACGGCTCGTCCTGGCGAAGCCGTTGACCTACATGAACCTGTCCGGGGGGCCGGTCGCCGCCCTCGCCCAGTTCTACAAGGTGCCGGTCGAGCAGGTCGTCGCGGTGCACGACGAGCTGGACATCGACTACGGGCGGCTGCGGACCAAGCGCGGCGGCGGCGAGGGCGGCCACAACGGCTTGCGCTCGATGTCGCGGTCGCTGGGCAGCAAGGACTATCTGCGGGTTCGGTTCGGCATCGGACGCCCGCCAGGTCGTCAGGATCCGGCGGACTACGTTTTGTCAGATTTCTCGGCAACTGAACGAAAAGAACTCGACTATCTGGTCGACCGGGCCGCTGACCTGGTGGAAGCGGTCGTCGTCCGTGGACTCGAGTGGGCGCAGAACACGTACCACAGCACCTGAACGGGAAGCTGTCCGTTACACCTGGGACAGCTGGATCGTGAACCGGGCGCAGCCGCGCCCGTGGATCCCGGGCAACCGGCCCGCAACCGCCGGGCCGGCAGGAGAGGAGCCAGATGACCACGCCGCCGGTAACCGACGCCGCATTCGCCCGCTGGCTCGCCGGGCGCGCCGGCGAGTCGCTGCTACAGGTCCGCGCAGAGCTGGGGTACGCCGACCCGAAGGCGCTCAAATCGGCCGGAGACAAGGTTGCGCACGATCTGCTGCGCACCGAGTTGGGCCGGTGGCGGCCGGCCGACGCGGTGCTGTCCGAGGAGGACGACGGCGCCCGCCAGGCGTTGCCGGACCCGACCGCCGGCCCTGCCGACGCCGACGCAGGTCCGTCCCGGCTCACCGCCGACCGGGTGTGGATCATCGACCCGCTCGACGGCACCCGGGAGTTCTCCGAGGAGGGCCGTACCGACTGGGCGGTGCACGTGGCGCTCTGGTCACGCAACGCGTCCACCACGCACCGGCTGGTCGCCGGCGCGGTGGCGCTGCCCGCACAGCACCGGACGATCAGCACCGAGTACCCACCGCCGTACCCGCCGATGCCGACGCCGGGCTCGACCGGCTCGGGGGGTCCGACCGGCTCGGGTGGCCCGGGCGTCATCCGGCTGGCCGCCAGCCGCAGCCGCCCGCCCGCCTTCGTCACCGCGCTGGCCGAGGAGATCGGCGCCGAGCTGGTGCCGATGGGCTCGGCCGGGGCGAAGATCGCCGCGGTGATCGCCGGCGACGCGGACGCCTACGTGCACGCCGGCGGCCAGTACGAGTGGGACTCGGCGGCGCCGGTGGCCGTGGCGACCGCCACCGGACTGCACGCTTCCCGGATCGACGGATCTGCGCTGCAATACAACGAGGCCAACCCGCGGCTGCCAGATTTGGTGGTATGCCGACGGGATCTTGCCAGCAAACTGCTCGCAGCGTTGCGACGGCATCTGCAGGTATCCTGACCATCTATCTCCAGCTTGCCAACCGGAAAGGTCTGGTATTCGGATGACCAAGCTTCGGATGACCTCGGCCCAGGGACGGCCGCAATGAGCGGCGCCACCGCCTACCGCGTCTCCCACCTGGACGCGCTGGAGGCGGAGAGCATCTTCGTCATGCGTGAGGTCGTCGCCGAGCTGGAGCGGCCGGTGCTGCTCTTCTCCGGCGGCAAAGATTCCATCGTGATGCTGCGGCTGGCGCAGAAGGCCTTCGCGCCGGCCCGGATCCCGTTCCCGGTGATGCACGTCGACACCGGGCACAACTTCCCCGAGGTGCTCGACTACCGCGACCGCCGGGTCGACGAGCTCGGCCTGCAGCTGGTGGTGGCCAGCGTGCCCGAGGCCCTGGAGTCCGGCCTGGTCAGCGAGTCGCCGGACGGCATGCGCAACCGCATCCAGACGCCGGTGCTGCTGGCGGCCGTGGAGAAGTACCGGTTCGACGCCCTGTTCGGCGGGGCCCGCCGGGACGAGGAGAAGGCCCGGGCCAAGGAGCGGGTCTTCTCGTTCCGCGACGAGTTCGGCCAGTGGGACCCGAAGAACCAGCGTCCCGAGCTCTGGTCGCTGTACAACGGCCGGCACCACGCCGGCGAGTCGATCCGGATCTTCCCGCTGTCCAACTGGACCGAGCTGGACGTCTGGCACTACATCGCCCGGGAGCAGATCGATCTGCCGTCGATCTACTTCGCCCACGAGCGTGAGGTGATCGAACGCGACGGCATGCTCTACGCCGTCAACGAGTTCATCCAGCCCCGTTCCGGTGAGACGCCGTTCATCGAACAGGTTCGTTACCGTACCGTCGGTGACGCCTCCTGCACGGCGGCGGTCCGCTCCCCGGCGGACACCGTGGAGAAGGTGATCGACGAGGTCGCCGCCACCCGGATCACCGAGCGCGGGGCGACCCGCGGCGACGACCGGGTCAGCGAGGCCGCGATGGAGGACCGCAAGCGGGAGGGCTACTTCTGATGACGGTGACGGCCGAGGCGACTGACGCCTCCACCACCCGGTCCATGGACCTGCTGCGGTTCGCCACCGCCGGCAGCGTCGACGACGGCAAGTCGACGCTGATCGGCCGGCTGCTCTACGACACCAAGTCGCTGTTCAGCGACCAGCTGGAAGCGGTCGAGGCGGTCAGCGCTGCCCGCGGCGACGAGTACACCAACCTGGCGTTGCTCACCGACGGCCTGCGCGCCGAGCGGGAACAGGGCATCACCATCGACGTCGCGTACCGCTACTTCGCCACCCCACGGCGCAAGTTCATCATCGCCGACACCCCCGGGCACATCCAGTACACCCGCAACATGGTCACCGGGGCCTCCACCGCCGACCTGGCGCTGATCCTGGTCGACGCCCGCAAAGGGCTGGTCGAGCAGTCCCGCCGGCACGCCTTTCTCTGCTCCCTGCTGCGGGTGCCACACCTGGTGCTGTGCGTGAACAAGATGGACCTGGTCGACTGGTCCCAGGAGATCTTCGAGACCATCGCCGACGAGTTCACCAGCTTCGCCGCCAAGCTGGAGGCGCCGGACCTGTCGGTCATTCCGATATCCGCGCTGCACGGTGACAACATCGCCACCCGGTCGGAGAAGACCCCCTGGTACGAAGGCCCGTCGCTGCTGCACCACCTGGAGCACGTGCACATCGCCTCCGACCGCAACCTGGTCGACGTGCGCTTCCCGGTGCAGTACGTGATCCGGCCGCAGTCGACCACGGTCACAGACTTCCGGGGCTACGCCGGCCAGGTCGCCTCCGGGGTGCTCAAGCCCGGCGACGAGGTGATGGTGCTGCCGTCCGGGCTGACCAGTCGGATCGCCAGCATCGAGACCGCCGACGGCCCGGTGGCCGAGGCGTTCCCACCGATGTCGGTCACCGTCCGGCTCACCGACGAGCTCGACATCTCCCGGGGCGACCTGATCTGCCGGCCGCACAACGCGCCCACCCCGGCCCAGGACGTCGAGGCGATGATCTGCTGGATGGACGAGACCCGGCCGCTGCAGGTCGGCGGCAAGTACGCGATCAAGCACACCACCCGCAGCGCCCGGGCGGTGGTCCGGGGAGTGCAGTACCGGCTCGACGTGAACACGCTGCACCGCGACGAGACGGCCAGCCAGCTCGGTCTCAACGACATCGGCCGGGTCCGGTTCCGGACCACCGTGCCGCTGCTCACCGACGAGTACCGGCGCAACCGGACCACCGGCGGGTTCATTCTGATCGACGAGCAGACCAACCGGACCGCCGCCGCCGGCATGATCATCGAGGCGGCCTGATCCATTCGCGTGCGGTCGGCCCGGCCAGCAGGCCGGGCCGGCAGCGCGATGTCACCAGGGGCCGTAGACCGGTGCCCGGCCGGCGGCGAGCGCGCCGAGCGCTGCCACGATGTCCCCGCTGCGGCGGTCGGCCAGCAGCGTCGGCACCATCAGCCGGGCGCCCGGCGGCACCGCCGGATGCGGGGTCCGCGCGTCGATGAAGATCAGATCCTCCAGCAGGGTGTGCCGTACCTGCACCGACGAGACGGCGTCCCAGGGCAGCCAGACCGGGTTGGCCCGGAAGCTGCCGTTGACGACCCACACCCCGGTGCGGTCCGCCGCCAGCACCGGGCCGCGCCCGGTGAACCGGCCGTGCCACACCGCCACCGCCGCCGCGAGCATCCCGCCGAGCAACACCGGCGGCAGCCCGACCAGCACGGTGGCCAGCAGCCCGCCGGCGGCCAGCTCCCGGGCGAGCAGGAACGCCACCCCGGACAGCGCCCCGGTGAGCAGCAGCCAGCAGCCCGCCGCCGACCCGCCGGCCCAGGCCAGGAACTTGTTGCTGTCGACCCGCACCACGAACAGCGCACTGTCCGTCGACGCCCGGTCGGTCATCTCCTGCACCACGGGCAACCTCCACCGCACCGGTCTACTGTGTCGGCGGCGAGGTTAGTCGATCCGCTCGGCCCCGGTGGCGGGCAGGGCCGTGAAGCAGGCCGGTGCGGCGAATCCGTTGTCCGCGAACGCCTCGCCGACAGCGGCTGCCACCTGGCCGGCGGCACCCGCGTCGACCAGGGCGAGTACGCAGCCGCCGAAGCCGCCACCGGTCATCCGGGCGCCGTACGCCCCGGCGGTCAGTGCCGCGGCGACCGCGGTGTCCACCTCGGCAACAGTGATCTCGAAGTCGTCGCGCATCGAGGCGTGTGACGCGGTCAGCAGCGGGCCGATCCCGCCTACCCGGCCGGCCCGCAGCAGCGCGACCGTGTCGCGTACCCGCTGGTTCTCGGTCACCACGTGGCGGACCCGTCGGCGCATCGTCTCGTCCGGCAGCCGGTCCAGGGCAGCCGGCAGTCCGTCCGCCGGCACGTCCCGCAGCGCCGGTACGCCGAGCATGGCCGCCGCCTGCTCGCAGGCGGCCCGCCGGGCGGCGTACTCGCCGGAGACGTGCCGGTGCGGGGCCCGGGTGTCGATCACTTCGACGGCCAGCCCGGCGGTGGCCAGGTCGAAGGGCACCTGTTCGACCTCCAGCGACCGGCAGTCCAGAAAGAGCGCGTGGCCGGCCTGACAGCGGATCGACGCCGACTGGTCCATGATCCCGCAGGGCACGCCGACGTAGCCGTTCTCCGCCCGCTGGGCGAGCACCGGCCGGTCGGGCACCGGCAGCCGGTCCGGGCCGATGCCGCCCAGGTCGGCCAGCGCGGTCAGCACCGCCGCCTCCAGCGCGGCCGACGAGGACAGCCCGGCACCGAGCGGTACGTCGGACGCGATCGCCAGCCGGGCCGCCGGCACGGCGAAATTGGCCTGCCGCAGTGCCCAGATCACCCCGGCGACGTACGCGCCCCAGCCGTCGACGGCGCCCGGCGAGTCGGCGTCGGACTCGTCGATGACGATCTCCTCGCCGGACTGTTCCGACCAGACCGTCCACGTCGGCCCGCCGGCCGGGGCGGGCCCGGCGGCGACCACCGTGCGGTGCGGCAGGGCGAACGGCAGCACGAAGCCGTCGTTGTAGTCGGTGTGCTCGCCGATCAGGTTCACCCGTCCCGGCGCCGCCCAGCACCCGGTCGGCGGGCCGCCGTACCGCTGGCGGTAGCCGGCGTCCGCGCGGCGTCCGACCGGCTCACTTCCACCGCGCGCGACCGGCCCGCTCACCTGGCGTCCGACCGGCCCGCTCACGCCGCACCGACGTTGGTCGTCGGTCGTTGCTGCTGCCGGAACGCCCAGGCATCGCCGACCATCTGGGCGAGCGCCGGTTTCGTCGGCCGCCAGCCGAGATCCTCGTGCGCCCGGTCGGCCGAGGCGACCAGGGCCGCCGGGTCGCCGGACCGTCGGGGTGACATCTCCACCGGTACCGGATGCCCGGTCACCGCACGGACCACGTCCACCACCTCCCGGTTGGAAAAGCCGTTGCCGTTGCCCAGGTTGTAGATCGCGTGCTGACCGGCGGTGGCCGTGCCGAGGGCGAGCAGATGTGCCCGGGCCAGGTCCTCGACGTGGATGTAGTCCCGCACGCAGGTACCGTCCGGAGTCGGGTAGTCGTCGCCGAACAGCTGCAGCTTCTCCCGCCGACCGGTGGCCACCTCCAGTGCGATCGGGATCAGGTGGGTTTCCGGGTCGTGCCGCTCACCCAGCGCGGTACCGTCCGGCCGCAGGTACGCCCCGGCCACGTTGAAGTAGCGCAGTGACACGGCCGCCAGCCCGTGGGCGCCGGCCTCGCCGGTCAGCGCCAGGTCGACGGCGAGTTTGGTGGCACCGTACGGGTTGGTGGGTGCCTTCGGCGCGGTCTCGGTGATCGGCATCTCGGCCGGGTTGCCGTAGACCGCTGCGGTGGAGGAGAAGACGAACCGTCGTACCCCGGCGACGCGCGCGGCGTCGATCAGCGCGAGCGATCCGACGACGTTGTTGTGCCAGTACCACTCGGGGTGGGCGACCGATTCGCCGGCGGCGATCAACGCGGCGAAGTGCAGTACCGCGTCGAAGCCGGCGTCCGGGGTCAGCACCGCACCGGCGTCGTGCACGCTGGCCTCGACGAACGTCGCCTCCGGGGCGATCGCCACCCGGTGCCCGGTCCGCAGGTCGTCCAGGACGACGACCTCGTGTCCGGCGTCGACGAGCAACCGGGTCACGACACTGCCGATGAATCCGGCGCCGCCGGTTACCAGGAGTTTCACGTTGGCGTCCCTTCGCGGAGGCCAGCTGGCCGACAGGTATTCCATCATATTCAGCCATGATTCAACAGAGTCGAACATGATCGCTCAACAAGGTACCGGACCGCACGACGGTATCCGCCGCACGCGTGGCGACCCGGTTATCCCGGCCGGAGTGTCTACCATCGCTTCATGGGGCCTGCCGGCGCTGCCGAAACCCGCCGACGCCCCGCCGCGCGGGATGCCCTGCCGGACCACCCGGGGCCGCTGGCCCGTGCCGCCGCCCGGCTCATGGTCCGCGCCGCCGACACCACCATCCGGCTGGTCACCCGCCTGTTGCGGGCCGGCCCGACGGCCGGCCGGGAGCGGATCAGCGGAGCCGAGCTGCGGGCCCTGATCGCCGCCAACACCCTGCTGGATCCGGTCGAACGGCGGCTCATCGACGAGGTCCTCGTCGCCGGGACCAGCCTGGTCCGGGAGGTGATGATGCCGCGTACCGAGGTGGTGTTCCTGCCCGCCGGGCTCGCCCTCGACACGGCCGCCGGGCTGGTACGCGAACAGACCCACACCCGCTACCCGGTCGTCGACGGTACGCACGACGACGTGATCGGCTTCGTACACCTGCGCGACGTGCTGCTGCGCCCGCCGGGCGACACCTGCCGGACCATCGGCGAGCTGACCCGTGAGGTGAAGCGGCTGCCGGGCAGCAAGCGGGTGCTCGCCGCGCTCACCGAGATGCGCCGGGAACGCCAGCACCTGTCGGTGGTGGTGGACGAGTACGGCGGCACCGCCGGCATCGTCACCCTCGAAGACCTGATCGAAGAGGTCGTCGGGGAGATCCACGACGAGTACGACAGCGCACCCGACCCGCCGGCGGTCGGCCTGCCCGCGCAGTTCGACGGCCGGCTCAACCTGGCCGACTTCGCCGAACGGACCGGCCTCGCGCTGCCGGCCGGACCGTACGAGACGGTCGCCGGATACGTGATGGCCGTCCTGGGCCGGCTGCCGCGGGTGGACGACGCCGTGCCGATCCCGGCGCAACCGTGGCAGCTGCGGGTACGTCGCCTCGACGGGCGGCGCGTCGCCCGCCTCGCGCTGGTGCCGTTGCCCGGGGGGACCGCTGGACGCTGAGGCTGTCAGAATCGTTGGCATGTCCGAGCCTGCCGCCCGCCCCCGGGTGCTCTCCGGTATCCAGCCCACCGCCGACTCGTTCCACCTGGGCAACTACCTGGGTGCGGTGCGCAACTGGGTGACGATGCAGGACACGCACGACGCCCTCTACTGCGTGGTCGACCTGCACGCGATCACCGCCGGGCACGATCCGGTGGTGCTGCGCCAGCGGACCCGGGTGGCGGCGGCCCAGTTGCTCGCGGCCGGCCTGGACCCGGACCGGTGCACGCTGTTCGTCCAGTCGCAGGTGCCGCAGCACGCCCAGCTGGCCTGGGTGCTCAGCTGCATCACCGGGTTCGGCGAGGCCAGCCGGATGACCCAGTTCAAGGACAAGTCCACCAAGCAGGGCGCGGACCGCTCCAGCGTGGGCCTGTTCACCTACCCGATCCTGCAGGCCGCCGACATCCTGCTCTACCAGGCCGACGCGGTCCCCGTCGGTGAGGACCAGCGGCAGCACCTGGAGCTCACCCGGGACCTGGCACAGCGGTTCAACTCCCGGTACGGGGTCACCTTCACCGTGCCCGCGCCGTACATCGTGCGGGAGACCGCCAAGATCCTCGACCTGCAGGATCCGACGGCCAAGATGTCCAAGTCGTCGTCCGCCCCGGCCGGCGTCATCGACCTGCTGGACGAGCCGGCCCGATCGGCCAAGAAGATCCGCTCGGCGGTCACCGACACCGGCCGGGAGATCATCTACGATCCGGAGAACAAGCCCGGCATCAGCAACCTGCTCACCGTCTACGCCGCGCTGTCCGGCCGTACGATCGACGACCTCGTCGCCGCGTACCAGGGCAGCGGCTACGGTGACCTGAAAAAGGACCTGGCGGAGGTGGTGGTGCAGTTCGTCCGGCCGATCCAGGACCGCACCCGCGGCTACCTCGACGATCCGGCCCAGCTCGACAAGATGCTGGCGATCGGCGCCGAGAAGGCGCGGGCGATCGCCGCGCAGACCCTGACCGCGACGTACGACCGGATCGGTTTCCTGCCCCCGGCGACGGGCCGCTGAACGTGGCGGTGATCGGGACCGAGCCGGCCCCCGGGCGGATGCGCATCGGCGTCGCCATCGACGTCCCGCCACCGTGGGGCGAGGTGCTGACCCGGCGTCGGGCCGAGGCGGGCGATCCCGCCGCCGAGTACGTGCCGGCCCACATCACCCTGCTCGGCCCGACCGACATCGTCGAGTGCCACCTGCCGCAGGTGGAGGAGCACCTGGACGCGGTTGCGGCGGCGTATCCGCCGTACCCGCTGCACCTGCGCGGCACCGGCACCTTCCGGCCGATCACCGACGTGGTCTTCGTCGCGGTCGCGGCCGGGATCAGCGAATGCGAACTGCTCGCCACGGCGATCGGCGCCGCCAGCGAGCTGACCCGGGAAACCCGGTTCGCGTACCACCCGCACGTCACCGTCGCCCAGGACGTGCCCACCGACGCGCTGGACAAGGTCTTCGACGACCTGGCCGGCTTCGAGGCCCAGTTCGACGTCGACGCATTCACCCTGTTCTCGCACACCGGAGAGGGCCGCTGGCGCCCGCACCGCGACTTCCCGCTGCGCGGCTGACCGCACCTGGGGCCGCGTCGCTGCGCGGCTGACCGCACCTGGGCGCTTCGAACGGGTGCCGCGTGCAGCAAGATGACGGCGTGAACGTCATCGGCCGGATCGTCGCCGCCGTGCTCAGTGTGATCAACCGGACCAGGCGGCGGTACCCGAGGTTCGACCACCTGTGGCGGGCGGGTGAACGCTACAACGACGTGCTCGGCGGGCGGCTGGCCGCCTCGATCGCCTACTACGGGTTCTTCGCCTTCTTCGCGCTCGGTCTCGTCGCGTACTGGATCTTCGGGGCGGTCGTCGAGGGCAACGCCGAGGTCGCCGTGGCGGTGTCCGACTTCCTGCTGCAGAACCTGCCGTTCCTCGACCTCGCCCAGATCCAGCAGAACAACGGCCGGGTCGGAGTGATCGGTCTGGTGCTGCTCGCCCTGACCGGCATCGGCTGGGTCGAGGCGATCCGGTCCTCGCAACGGCTCATCCACGGGCTCGACCAGCAGCCCGGCTATCCCGGCGTCCGCCAGGTCATCGACCTCGTCGCGCTGGTCGGGGTGTTCCTGCTGCTGGGCGTCTCGGTCGGCGCGGTGGACGCGCTGCGCTCGCTGCTCGGCTGGCTGCTGGGCGAGAATTCGGTGGCCGCGGCGGTGTCCAGCGTCGCGCTCGCCGTCGTGATCAACATGGTGCTGGCCGCAGCGCTGCTGATCGTGCTGCCCCGGGTGCGGATGCCCGCCCGCTGCCTGGCCGTCCCGATCATCGGGGTCGCGGTCGGCATCACCGTGCTGAACACGGTGGGGCGGTTCTACGTCGGCCGGTTCGAGCGCAATCCGGCGTACACCGTGGTGGCCGGCGCGGTCGGTTTGCTGATCTACCTCTACCTGCTCAACCAGTTGTTGCTGTTCGGGGCCGCGCTGGCCGCCACCAGCCGGCACGGTCGGGTGGTCGACCCGACCCGCCGGCCCGATCAGGCGGCGGAAGGAGGAAATAACTCCAAAGTCGTGGTGCGGCAGCTTCCGACCGCGATGATCGGTCGGGTGGGGGCACTAGTCACGCTTGAGCTGCCGGACGATTCGCCGGCGCACACGATGCCGTGGATCATCACCTTCGGCCCGCTGGGCGAGCAGGACGGTGAATGGGAGCCGGTCGTGTGCGGTCCGTACGAGCGGGCGCACGCGCTGGCGCTGGCCGAGACGGTGGTGGCCGACGAGGAACTGATGGCCGTGGTGGAACCGCTGCTCACCCTGGTCACCGTGGACCAGATCCGGGCCGAGATCGCGGCCACCCAGGCGGCCAGCCAGGAAGACGTCGCCGAGTACGGCGACTTCGAGGATCTGGTCGGCGGCGCCGACGACGAGCCGGAGCAGCGGCACGTGGAGCCGTCACCGCCGCCGTCGCCGGACGAGGTCCGCGCCGGCATGGCCCGGATCGCCACCATCCTGACCTCCCCGCCGTGAACAGCGGCAGCCGTGAACAGCGGTGGTGCCCCGGGAGCCGTTGGTTCCCGGGGCACCACACCACCTTCGCCCCCCACCACAAGGGGTTCCGCGCCCAGCCGCCCGGCGGCGATGCCAGCTCGACGAACGACCAGGATCTGTCCCGTGTTTACCCAGCTCGCGAGGACGTAAACCAGCCGGCGGCGTCGACCGGCAGGACCGTCGCGTCCGGCTGCTCCGCCAGCGGCTCACTGGTGATCAGCGGTACGCCGTACCGGCCGACCGCCACCGGCGCGCCGCTGAGGTTGACCACGCACACCAGGTCGGCGGCGCTGTTCCCGCTGGTCCCGGCCGGCCCGGCTAGCTTGTCCGGCTTGCCAGTCCCGACCGGCTCGGCCGGCGCGGCCGGCGTGGTGCGCCGGAACGCCAGCAGCCCCGGTTCGCTCGCCAACCAGGTCACCCCGGTGCCCTCCGGCTGCTGCCGGTCTGGCTGTTGTCTGTCTGGCTGTTGTCTGTCTGGCCGCTGCCTGCCCGGCTGCGCGCCGGCTCCGGCGACCGGGGTGGCCCGCAGGGCGGGATGCTCCGCCCGGATCGCCAGCGCCCGGCGGTACAGCTCCAGCGTCGAGTCCGCCACGCCGGTCTGCGCCTGCACCGACAGCCCGGCCCAGTCCGCCGGCGCGGGCAGCCAGGACGCCTCGCAGCCGTCCGGCCCGAATCCGTACGGCGGCTGAGTCCCCTGCCAGGGCAGCGGCACCCGGCAGCCGTCGCGGCTTTCCCCCGTACGGCCGAACGCCGGGTCCTGCCGCAGGTGGTCCGGCAGATCGAGGACCTCCGGCAGGCCGAGTTCCTCGCCCTGGTAGAGGTAGGCGCTGCCGGGCAGGGCGAGCATCAGCAGGGCCGCCGCGCGGGCCCGGCGCAGCCCGACCGGCCCGTCGCCGTAGCGCGTGACGTGCCGCTGCTTGTCGTGGTTGGACAGCACCCAGGTGGTCGGCGCGCCGACGATCGCCGCCTCGGCGAGCGCGGTGTCGATCACCTTGTGGAACGAGTCGGCCGACCAGGTGGCGTCGAGGAAGTCGAAGTTGAACGCCTGGTGCAGCTCGTCCGGGCCGATGTAGCTGGCCAGCCGCTGCGGCGTCTCCGCCCACGCTTCGGCGATCGTCATCCGCCCGCCCGGGTAGCTGTCCAGGATCGGCCGCCAGGCGCGGTAGATGTCGTGCACCTCGTCCTGGTCGAAGTACGGCAGCCGGCCCTTGCCGAGCAGTTCGATCTGCCGGCGTCCGGTGGTGGCCGAGGTCCAGCCGATGTCCGGCAGCCCGTCGGCCTTGATCATCCCGTGGGCGACGTCGATGCGGAACCCGTCGACGCCCCGGTCCAGCCAGAACCGCAGGATCTGCTCGAACTCGGCGCGTACCTCGGGGTGGCGCCAGTTGAGGTCCGGCTGGGCCGGGTCGAACAGGTGCAGGTACCACTGGCCGTCGGGCAGCCGGGTCCAGGCCGGGCCGCCGAAGATCGACTCCCAGTCGTTCGGCGGCTCTTCGCCGTCGACGCCGCGGCCGTCGCGGAACAGGTACCGGTCGCGCTCCGGCGACCCGGGCGCGGCGGCGAGCGCCGCGACGAACCATGGATGTACGTCGGACGTGTGGTTCGGCACGATGTCGACGATGATCCGCAGGCCGAGCGCGTGCGCGTCGGTGATCATCTCGTCGAAGTCGGTGAGGGTGCCGAACATCGGGTCGACGTCGCGGTAGTCGGCGACGTCGTAGCCGCCGTCGACCATCGGGGAGCGGTAGAACGGGGTCAGCCAGAGCGCGTCGACGCCGAGGTCGCGCAGGTACGGCAGCCGGCTGCGGATGCCCTGCAGGTCGCCGATGCCGTCGCCGTCGGAGTCGGCGAAACTGCGCACGTACACCTGGTAGACGACGGCGCCGCGCCACCAGTCGTCGCGGGCGGTGCCGGGGTGGGCCTGGGCAGGGTTGATCGTCACGGACTCCCCGTTTCCGGTCGGTGTGGTGCTGGGCCTGCCATCGAGGATGCCCGGCCGCTGTTGCAAGAGTCAAGCAATCCTTGCGCAAGCCGATTCAGCCGGTGGTGGCGGCTGCCGCGGCGGCGAGGTGGGTGACCTGCGGGGCGATGCCGGTGGAGCCGCGCACCACCAGCTCGGGGCGGAACACGTACTCCGAGTGCGGGGCGGCGTGCCCGTTGATCTCGTCGACCAGGGCCCGGACCGCGGCCACCGACATCGCGATCACCGGCTGGCGCAGCGTGGTCAGCGGCGGATCGGTGAACGCGATCAGCGGCGAGTCGTCGTAGCCGACCACCGACACATCGCCCGGCACCGACAGACCACGCTGGCGGGCGGCCCGGATCGCGCCGAGCGCCATCAGGTCCGAACCGCAGGTGATGCCGGTGACGCCCTGGTCCAGCAGCCGGTTCGCGGCGGCCTTGCCACCCTCCACACCGAACAGTGACAACGCCACCAACTCGTCGAGCTCGGCGTCGGTGCTGCCGACCAGCCGCTGCATGGCGGCGCGGAAGCCGGCCACCTTGCGCTGCACCGGCAGGAACCGGTCCGGTCCGGTGATCAGGCCGATCCGGCGGTGGCCGAGCGCGACCAGATGGGCCACCGCCAGCTCGCCGGCCTCCCGGTCGTCGCAGGAGACAAACGGCGCCGCGATGCCTTCGGCGTACCCGTTGATCAGCACGATCGGCAGCGGCCGGGCGATCAGCGTGCGGTAGCGCTCGTGGTCGGCGGTGGTGTCGGCGTGCAGGCCGGAGACGAAGACCACGCCGGAGACCTGCCGGTCGAGCAGCATCTCGACGTACTCGTCCTCGGTGACCCCGCCCGGGGTCTGGGTGCACAGCACCGGGGTGTAGCCGGACTGGGCGAGGGCCGACTCGATGGTCTGCGCGAACGCCGGGAAGATCGGGTTGTCCAGCTCCGGCACGACCAGGCCGACCAGGCCGGCGCTGCGCTTGCGCAACCGGGCCGGGCGCTCGTAGCCGAGCACGTCCAGCGCGGTCAGCACCGCCTGGCGGGTCTCCGGAGCCACCCCGGGGCGGTCGTTGAGCACCCGGGACACGGTGGCCTCACTCACCTCGGCCTGGCGAGCGATGTCGGACAGTCGTGCGCGCATGGCGTTCACGGTAGCGCACCGGCAAGTTCTTGCGACCGGACCTGCAAGCCCTTCCATTACTTGCAACGTCTTGCTAACGTCCCGGCAACACGCGACGAAACCTGTGCCGCGAACCCGGCACCGTACTGCAATAGCTTCCAGGACAGGAGTCCCGATGCGCGTCCGTACCACGTCGGTGGCCGCCGGGCTGGCCGCCGCGCTCGCGCTGGCCGCGGCCGGCTGCGGCGGCAGCGACGGCGAACCCGCCACCACCGACAACGCCGACACCGCCGCTGGCGGCACCCTGGTCATCTGGGCCGACGACAAGCGCAGCGCCGCCCTCGCCCCGTTCGCCGAGAAGTTCGGCGCCGACAACGGCGTCACCGTCGAAGTGCAGGCGATCTCCAAGGACCAGCAGACCACCTTCGTCACCGCGTCGCAGCAGGGCAGCGGCCCGGACGTGATGGTCGGCGCGCACGACTGGATCGGCAACCTGGTGCAGAACGGCGCCATCGAGCCCGTCCAGCTCACCGCCGACCAGACCGCCAGCTTCGCCGACGTCGCCATCCAAGCCGTCACCTTCAACGGCCAGGTCTACGGCGTCCCGTACGCCATGGAGAACATCGCCCTGATCCGCAACACCGCGCTCGCCCCCGACGCCCCCGCCACCATCGAAGAACTGGTCGCCACCGGCGAGCAGCTCAAAGCCGACGGCAAGGTGTCGGAGATCCTCTGCCTGCAGGTCGGGCAGAACGGCGACGCCTACCACCTGTACCCGCTCTACACCTCGGCCGGCGGCAGCCTGTTCGGCACCACCGCCGAAGGCGACTACGACCCGACGCAGCTCGGCGTCGGCACCCCCGAGTCGATCGCCGCGTTCGAGAAGATCGCCACGCTGGGCGAGAAGGGCAAAGGTGCGCTGAAGCGCTCCATCACCCCGGAGAACTCGATCGCCACCTTCACCAGCGGCAAGTGCGCGTTCCTGGTCTCCGGGCCGTGGGCGATCACCGACGCCAAGGGCGCGGACATCGCGTACGACATCAGCCCGGTCCCCGGTTTCGCCGGTGGCGCCGAAGCGCAGCCGTTCGTCGGCGTGCAGACCTTCTACGTCGCCGCGAAGGGCACCAACAAGGCGCTGGCGCAGGAGTTCGTCGCCAACTACACCACCCAGACCGAGCTGGCCGTCGCCCTGTACGAGGCCGAGCCGCGCCCGCCGGCGCTGACCGCCGCCCTGGAGCAGGTCTCCGGGGCCGACCCGGATCTGGCGAAGTTCCAGCAGGCCGGGCAGGGCGGCGCGGTGCTGCCGGCGATCCCCGAGATGGCCGCCATCTGGGACCCGTTCGGCAAGGCCGAAGCCGCGATCATCGGCGGCGCCGACGTGGCGAGCACGATGACCGCCGCCGGTCAGACGATCGCCGAACAGATCACGTAATGCGCGACACCGGATCGACCGGAGCGGGGCCCGCCGAGCAGCGGGCCCCGCACCCGGTCACGGCCGGCGGTCTGCTGGCCAAGGCGCTGCTGCTCGGCCTGGTCGCGGCAATCGCGATCTGGGCGGCGTTCCCGCTGATCGACGCCGAGGCGTGGGTCGGGCTCGGCATCCTGGTCGTCACGACCGCCGGCATCGGCTACCTCTACCTGGGCCGGCGACACGTGCCGGCGAAGTACCTGATCCCCGGCACCCTGTTCCTGATCGCCTTCCAGATCTTCCCGGTGCTCTACACCGCCTCCACCGCGTTCACCAACTTCGGCGACGGACACCGGGGCAGCAAGACCGAGGCGATCGCGGCCATCCAGGCCACGTCGGTGGTCCAGGTCCCAGGATCCATCGAGTACGCGATGACCGTCGCCACGGTCGGCGACCCGGCCACCGGTGACCTGGTGCTGCTGGTCGTCGACCCGGCCGACGGGGTCGTCTACGCCGGTGACGAGTCCGGGCTGCGTGAACTGCCGGCCGGCGACGTCACCGTCACCGACGCCGGCAAGGTGACGTCGGCCGACGGGTTCACGCTGCTCAACGCCGGTCAGGCCAGCGCCCGCAGCCAGGAGATCACCGACCTGGCGGTGCCGACCGACGACGGGGCGATCCGCTCCATCGGGCTGTCGAGGGCGTACGAAGGGGTCGCCGTCCGGGCGTACGACGAAGGTTGTGATTGTGTCACCGACACCGTGACGGGCACGGTGTGGACGGCCGACGACGACGCCGGCTCGTTCGTTTCCGCCGACGGCGACCGGCTGCTGCAGGGCTGGCGGGTCGGCGTCGGCCTGGACAACTTCACCCGCGTGTTGACCGACCGCAGCATCTCCGGGCCGTTCCTCGGCACCCTGGTCTGGAACTTTGCCTTCGCGATCGGCTCCACCGGCGGCACGTTCGTCCTCGGGCTTCTCTGCGCGCTGGCGCTGCACTCCGACCGGGTGCGCGGGCGCAACCTCTACCGGGTGCTGCTGATCCTGCCGTACGCGATGCCGTCGTTCGCGATGCTGCTGGTCTGGCGGGACATGTTCAACACCGACTTCGGGCTGATCAACCAGTTCTTCGGGTTGACTGTGGACTGGTTCGGGCAGGACTGGTCGGCCCGGCTGGCGGTGATCGGCGTACAGCTGTGGCTCGGGTACCCGTACATGTTCCTGGTCGCCACCGGCGCGTTGCAGGCGATCCCGAAGGAGTTGACCGAGGCCAGCTCGATCGACGGCGCGAATCCGTGGCAGGCGTTTCGCCGGGTGACGTTGCCGCTGCTGCTGGTGGCGTTGACGCCGCTGCTGATCGCCTCGTTCGCGTTCAACTTCAACAACTTCAACGCGATCTATCTGACGACCGAGGGTGGGCCGTTCCCGGCGGACAACCCGAGCGTCGGCGCGACGGACCTGCTGATCACCTACACGTACCGGTTGGCGTTCGGCGCGGCCGGCGCGCAGTACGGCTTCGCCGCCGCCATCTCGATCTTCATTTTCACGCTCGTCGCGGTGATCTCCGCGGTCAGCTTCCGGCGCACCCGGGCTCAGGAAGAGGTGTACGCGTGAACCGGCGCTCGCTGACCCGTCGTGGGCTGACCCGCTGGCTGGGCCGGGTCGGCTGGCGGCACCTGGTGGCGCTGCTGGCCGTCGCGTTCTCGCTGTTCCCGATCGTGTTCGTGCTGTCGGCGGCGGTGAACCCGCTGGGCACCCTGTCGTCGACCGACCTGTTCCCGACCGGGGCGTCGGGCAACAACTTCCGGCGGCTGTTCGCCGACACGTCGTTCGGCCGCTGGTTCGGCAACTCGCTGCTGATCGCCGGGCTGGCGTCGTTCGCGTCGGTGTTCCTGTCGTCGCTGGCGGCGTACGCCTTCTCCCGGATGCGGTTCCGTGGCCGGCGGGTCGGGCTGCTGTCGCTGCTGTTGATCCAGATGTTCCCGCAGTTCCTGGCGATCGTGGCGATCTTCCTGATCTTCTCGACGATGACCGACCTGTGGCCGACGATCGGCTTCAACACCCCGTGGGGGCTGATGCTGCTCTACCTCGGTGGCGCGCTCGGGGTGAACACGTGGCTGATGAAAGGCTTCTTCGACACCCTGCCGAGGGAGTTGGACGAGTCGGCCACCATGGACGGGGCGTCGCACGCCCAGGTGTTCTTCCGGATCATGCTGCCGCTGGTGGCGCCGATCCTGGCGGTCACCGGGCTGCTGGCGTTCATCAACACCATCAACGAGTTCCTGATCGCCAACGTCTTCCTCACCAACCCGGAGGCGAAGACTCTTGCGGTCGGCATGTACGGCTTGGTGGCGGGGGAGCGGAACAACAACTTCGGGATCTTCGCCGCCGGCACGCTGCTGACGGCGATCCCGACGGTGCTGGTGTTTCAGCTGCTCAGCCGCTACATCGTCGCCGGTCTCACCTCCGGGTCTGTGAAGGGTTAGCTTGTGGGCCAGCTGTTCGAGGCGCACCACGACGGATCGTCGTTGTATGCGCCGGGTGCCGCCGCCGGGGTAAACCTGGGTGATCGGGTGTCGGTCTTCGTCCGGGTGCCGGCGGGCGCGCGGCCGGTCGACAAGCTGTGGGTACGCTCCACAGCCGACGGTGAGCCGCGCTTCACGGAGGCGGTGGTCGACCGGCAGGATCCGAACGGGGACGTGTGGTGGCGGGGCGAGGTGGAGGCCCGTAACCCGGTCACGCCGTACCGTTTCCTGCTGGCCGGCGGTGGGCGGCGCTGGTTGACCGGGGTCGGCGAGGTCGACCACGACGTGCCGGACGCCACCGACTTCCGGCTCGTCACCCACGATGCGCCGCCGGCCTGGGCCGCCGACGCGGTGATCTACCAGATCTTCCCGGACCGGTTCGCCCGGTCGGCTGCCGCTGACGGGCGGGAGTTGCCGGAGTGGGCGATCCGGTGCGACTGGGACACCCCGGTCGTCGGGCGCGGGCCGGAGACGCCGGCCCAGTTCTACGGCGGCGACCTGGACGGCATCCGGGAGCGGCTCGACCACCTGGAGCGGCTCGGCGTCAACACCGTCTACCTGACGCCGATCTTCCCGGCCCGGTCCAATCACCGGTACGACGCCGCCGCGTTCGACCACGTCGACCCGCTGCTCGGCGGGGACGAGGCGTTGGCGCGGCTGTCGGCGGCGGTGCACGATCGCGGGTGGCGGCTGCTCGGCGACATCACCAGCAACCACAACGGTGACGCCCACCCGTGGTTCACCGCCGCCGTGTCGGACGTGTCGTCGGCGGAGCGGGAGCTGTACTACTTCGGCGACGACGGCGATTATGAGTCGTGGCTGGGTGTGAAGTCGCTGCCGAAACTCAACTGGGGCAGCGCTGAGCTGCGGCGACGCTTCGTCGACGGGCCAGCGTCGGTGGCGCGTCGGTGGCTGCTGCCGCCGTACGGGTTGGACGGTTGGCGGATCGACGTGGCCAACATGACCGGCCGGCGCGGTGCCGACGCGCTTACGCTGGAGGTGGCAGCCTTGCTGCGGCGGGCGGTCGCCGACACCCGGCCGGACGGGCTGATCGTCGCCGAGCACGGGCACGACTTCACCCGTGACCTGGACGCCGACGGTTGGCACGGCACGATGAACTATGCCGGGTTCACCCGGCCGGTGTGGAGCTGGCTGCGGTCACCGACGCTGGAGTTGCCGGACTTCCTCGGCGTACCGGGTGGGGTTCCGGCCCGGTCGGGGTCTGCGGCGTTGGCGACGATGCGAGCCTTCGGGGCGTTGGTGTCGTGGCGGTCGTTGGTGCATTCGTGGCAGCTGCTCGGCTCGCACGACTCGGCCCGGATTCGGACGGTGGTCGGGGACGCGGCCCGGCAGGAGGTGGCGGCCGGGTTGCAGTTCACGTTGCCGGGGACGCCGATGGTGTTCGCCGGGGACGAGCTGGGGTTGCGGGGCGACAACGGGGAGGGCTCGCGGACGCCGATGCCGTGGGAGCGGCCAGACTCGTGGGACGAGGCGACGTTCGGGGTGTATCGGGCGTTGGTGGCGTTGCGTCGGGAGGTGCCGGAGCTGCGGCACGGTGGGCTTCGTTGGGTGTACGCCGATGACGATGCCCTGGTCTATCTGCGGGAGTCGCCGTCCGGGTCGGTGTTGGCGTTGGCGCGGCGTGCGTCGGGTGCTCCGGTGCGCCTGATGGGTCTGGTGGCCCCGCCGTCCGCTGCTGCTCCGGCACTGGCCAACCTGTACGGCGGCGCACCACCGCTACGCCCGTCCGCCGACGGCACCCTGACCCTGCCCGCCACCGGCCCGACTTTTCAGGTGTGGCGCCTCCCCTGACGCCTTGATCCTGCCCCGGTAGGACCACGAGCTGTAGGCTAGTCACGCTGGCTCGCATTTAGATGTGGCTGGCGTACAGCTCGGCACACCACGATGCAGGAGTAGCTGGCTGTCGTCACGCGGTCCGTCGTGGCGGTCAACTGGATGAGCAGCCTACGCAATCGCAGCATGCTAACGCGAACATCGAACGGTGTCGCGGGCAACTGTGCTTTGGGTTTCCGAACTGTGACCACCGCCGATCCTGGCACGCCTACCAACTCGTCCAGCGGATCGACCGCAGCACCGACTGCCATCCAGAGTCTGACCAGCAAGGGATGGACGCGAGAGTCTGTCGCAAACCCGACACTGCAACATGTTCAATGGCCGGGCTATGCCTAGCACAGGCCGCCGCCCATCTCGATAATGGGGGCTGTGCCGACTGCAGTCATCGTAACCGTCACCGTCTCCGCCCTTGTCCCACTGGCCTGCGCCATTATCGCCGGTATCGTTGCAATCTATGGAAAGCGCGTTGACGGGCGCGTCGCTCTCGATGGTCGGCACGCTCAAGCCCGAGAATCGGCATACGACTTGATCTTGGCGGCTGGGGATGTAGCTTGGAACTTCATCGCCCGCAGTTACGTGGATGAAGTGGACGGACTTCAATCAATGACGAAGCGTGATAGGGAGGAAGGAACTCGGAGGTGCCACGCCCTTCTCGTCCAAGGCATCGACCAGCTGGAGTCCCATGCGGCCGATATGAACGTCATTCGGCCAGTGCTGGGGAAATTTTACCAGACGATTTTCGCCAATAATGACGGCTCGGCCGCGGCGTACGAGCAAGTGCGTGCGTCGGTGGTGGATTGCCGACGCCGTGACAGTGGGCTCAACAGAATCCTTAGGGAGAGACCAAGTAGCGGCTGGCGACAGCTGATACCGACTAGGGCCGTCCGGGAGTGGCGCAGGCGGCTCCGATCGCAGCTTGAGCAGCCCTTATACCGGGGCATACAAGTGGATCAAGTAATCAGAACTGTTGACGGTACTACCTTAGTATCGGTCCCGGATGGCGAGAGATTTGCAGCAATTCTCGACGAACAATTGTCTTGGGCCAGGGAGATGCGAGCCAGTGTTGCAACAACCGAGGCAAGGATCGCTCACTGGCGCCAGAAAGGCGCGTTGCGGTCACCCGAGGATCCAGGGATCGGTCAGGTTGACCTACCTTGACAATTGAATTTCAAACACGCTTAACGCTTGGCTAGCAATGGGCGTGGCAAGCGCTCCATCTCTACGCACTTCCACGCCAGTAACGGGCGGCGGGTGGGCTGTCGGCGTTGGCCACTGCAGATAAGCGTGCGAGATCGGCTGTCAGGACATGCAATATTCCCATGTTCCCGAAGTCGTTGCTCACCTCGGCGGCATGGCACCATGTGTCGGCACAGCAGTTACCAAAATTCCGATTCACGTCCAATCCACACGGGCAGGGCTGGTCGCGTGAAGAGACTCGCCACGGTCTGATGTCGTCCGCTGTGGCACCAATGGCATTCCGCACCTCGTCCAGATTTCGGTGCTCGGTAATATCGCCAAGCAATATCGGCAGATAGTTGCAACCCATGAGGACGGATTCGAACTGTTGTGCAGCGATTGAGGCGCGTTCGAAGAATAGCATCCATTCTGTGCCACCAATCGTCGCGGCAAAGACGGCAAAGCCCTGTAGTCTGTGTATCGATTCAAACAACATGGCTCGCGGGTTGATTCCCGGAGTCATGCAACACATCCACCGAGTTGCCAGTACCCTGAAGTCACTATACGTATCCTGGACAACCGCTTGGCGCAGCACTTCCAAATTCCGCCGACGTATACCGATGCGGTGATATGGAGGCGAATCGCTGTAATGGGTCTTGATCAAAAGGCCGATTAGAGAACGGTACACTAGGTGCGCTTTGACGCCCGAGAGTACAGGACCCGGAAACATGGAGATTCCGTGAGCTGCCAGGTCTTCGGCGGTGCCACGCGTCAAAGCAGCGAGATAAGATTCGGCGTCACCTAGGTATTGTTCACAGGCGGAACACAGCAAATAGTGCTTGCCCCCGTCCTGAGACTGGGTCCTTACTCCAAGTGAATCGTAACGACCGACAACGGCACCTTCCTCCTTCATCCACCGATATGCCCATTTGGGTGCAATGTGGCTCAACTGCAACCTTTTGGTCTTTCGACACAGTTTGCATCTGCCATGGACGCCTCCAGCAAGCCGGCGGTCACTGCCAAACAACTCCTTGGAGCGGTCCCCTTCGATGATGAAGAGGCGCTGCCGTGCTCGGATGGCCCTGTCGCTTGACATAGCGGCGAACAATACCAGCCAGCCCTACCTGTAGTTAAGGAAGGCCCTGTTGGGCTGAGAGTAATACCATTGCTTCTAGGCTAGCAAGGAACTGGATATGTGACTCCGGTTGACGTCTCGTCGATGCGCGTGAAGTCCATTCCGCTGCAGGTGAATGTTCCAGCGATGACGTCATTCCTGCTCATTTTTGCGCTGCCACATTTCTCGGCGCTACTCATGCGGTTTGAATCTAGACTACCGTGGGTCAGATTCAACGGATTTGGCTGCCTCGGCGGCGCCGTACGTGTTGGTTGCTCGCATTGCTGCAGCCTTAGTTGGGCGATGCTTGTTGGCAAGAAACCTCAGGTAGTCGATCCAATGTTCCTTTTCTGTGTCGGGTATATTCGGATCTGCGAGTATTTCGATCACTTCTTCCGCAAGGGGGTCGAGGATTTTGGGTGCTGAGCTGTAAGCCTCGTTACGGCTCAGGTAGCCGAGCGCGATAGCTGCTTCCCGTGGGTCAATTCCTAGAAAAGAACAGACGACGCGGACGCCCTGGGGATCGGGTCGGTTAGAATGGCTATGCTCCCACCGGATGATCGAACTTCGGCTGATCCCCGTGTGGTTGGCAAGGTCGTCTTGGGTCAATCCAGCCTTTTTGCGTGCACTTCGTATCAGTTGCGCAAAGCGGTCGCCAGGTTTGTTGGGGGGTGCAACGGCTGTACCCTCGCGGGCTGTCTCGTCAGCGTCTGCCATGTTGCGGGTTCCGTTCTGAGGTGTTGCGTGTGCGCAACACGCTACCGCAACAGGCTCACTTGTGCGACATGTTGCGTAGGCGCTACCGTAGTTCCATGCATGAAACTTCGACAGCCATGGTGACGCCCCAGACCTCTCACCGCCCTGCTGCCCCGCGCTGGATGTGGCTGCTGTTGATGCTGCTCACGTCGACCATCGTCGGCGGCGTGGCCGGCCTGCTCGCCTACGCTGACGATCCGTCGGTGCCTCGGGCTGCCCTCACCGGCGGCGCTTCGTTTGCTGGGACCTTCCTGCTCCTGCTCGCAATCGCTCACTACGCCGGAGGCGGACGGTACCAGTGATTCACTGTCATGGGCGACGCGAAGCGACACGACATTATCGATGTCGGTCGGTGAGCTGGGCGAAGGGGGTCCAGCGTACGGTGTCGTCGTTGTCGCGGGCGGAGGCCAGGCGGACGGCGAACTCGTCGGCGACGCCGGGGGTACTGGCTAGGAGCGGTACGGCGGCGGCGATCATCTTCAGTTCGCGGGCTTCGCGGAGGGTCGGCCAGGCGGGGTCGGTGGTGACGTCGTAGCCGTACGCCGAAGTGAGGGCTTGGTGTGCGCCGGCTCGGCCGAAGCGGATCTCGCCGACGGCGACGGCGGCCAGGTCGACCTGCCACGGCCCGATGCAGGTCGGGTCGAAGTCGCAGAGGACTACGCGGCCGTCGGCTTCGCGGAGCAGGTTGCCGACGTGTGCGTCGGCGTGGATCAGTCCGCGCGCCTGGGCGTTCAGGTCCGCGATGCGTGGTGCGAGCTGGTCGCACCAGTCCAGCAGGAAGCCTCGGTCGTCGGGGTTCAGCGCTTCCGCGTCGGTGAGACGGGCGCGGACGTCGTCGACCGGGTCCCACTCGGGCAGCGGGAACTGTGGCAAGCCGAGGGAGTGGAACTCGCGGAGTACCTGACCAAGTTCCTCGACGGTCGGCGGTCGTGGCGTAGGAGCGACGAGCCGCCACACCGTGGCGGAGAGGCCGTCGGCCCGTACCGGTTGCTCGATGTCGGGTGCGAGGCGGATGGTCGGGGCGTCGACTGTTGCGAACCAGGTTGCCAGGCGGGTGACCTTCAGTGCCCGGTCGTGCAGGGCGTGGGACCGGGCGATGCGGATGGCGAGGCCGGCTGAGGGGAGTGCAAACACGGCGTTGTTGGTCATCCGTAGCTGTTGGACGTCGCCGGCAGCGACGCCGAGTCGGGCGGCGATCTGGTGCATCGCTGCTCTCATTGCCTGCTCGGTGAACCGTCCGGCCGATCCGGTCATCAGCTGCCTACGCCTACCGCAGCTACGGTGCGGGAGAAGTCGGCGACGGTGGACAGGCGTTCGTGGCGCTTGAGGTCCCGTCGCAGGTTGTGGATGCGGTCCAGGATGCGTGGTGAGCTGAGCTGCCGGGCTTGTTCGATGACGCGGGCGCCGACGCTTACTGCCTCGTCGGGTTCGTCTGCCAGGAACAGTGAGCTGCACAAGCTGACGCTGCTGAGGACGCTGCTCCGTACGTTCTGTGACCCCAGCGTGTCGATCGCTTCCGTAACGGTGCGGGTGGCGGCTTCGCCGTAGCGGTCGCTTTCTTCCTTCCGGGCGAGGTCGCGGTAGACCCGTCCGTACTGGGCGAGGAGTTCACCGCGGTCGTAGAAGCGCATCCAGTCTGGTTCGTTGTCCGGGTTGATGCGGTCGAACTCGTCTGTGGCCGACCCGAGGGCGCGTGTCGCCGACGGCCCGTCGCCGAGAGCGGCAAGGGAGGCAGCCTCGGCTCCGTGGAGCATCGCGCTGACAGCCGGGGTGACCCGTCGACCTACCTCGTCGCGGGCCAGGCGAAGCGTCTCCAGCGCGTCCTTGTTGTGGCGCAGGTGCTGGAACTGGCGGGCCTGGCAGTAGCGCACCCGCGCTGTGAGCAGTACATCGTTCGCGGCGACCGCCATCCGCTCAGCCAGGAGGAAGTGCCTTTGTGCATCGAGATGTCGGCAGGCGTCGAACGCGGTCCAACCCGCCAGTTGTCGGACTGACGCGACCGACCGCAGCAGCCGAGAGCCCACCGATGAGGGGTAGGGCTGGTCCAGCATGGCTGACGCGGAGTCGGCTAGGTGTGCGACGTCGCGGTAGAGCGCGCCTCCGCCGCGTTCGTAGTCGATAGATCGGTAGAGTGATATCACGGCGTCGAGTCGGTCGATGTCGCTGTGGCCTACCCGACGCGAGCCGTCATCGGCGGAGCCGCCGAGAAGACCGGCTGAGGCGGCAACCGCTGCGATCCCCTGGAGCAGGGAGCGACGGTTCGTGTCCGGCTCTCCGGCCTCGCCGTGTTCTGGCATCTGCCCGGGTCGCATGTCGTTCCCTGGGAGTACGCCGGCTGGGTCACTCTCATGTCTCGCCGATCGGGAGTAGACCCTTCGGACCAGGGCGACTGTGGTCCTCAGTTCGCGTGCTGGCCGGAATCCGAGTTCGTCGTCGGTGTCGGCGTTGAGGGCGATGCGGAGGGCGGTGCGGTAGTCCTCGGCGGGGTAGCGGATCTTGCCGTTTTCGAGTTTGCCCAGGTAGTTGGCGGTGAAGGCGCTGTGGGCTGCTTGGCCGGGGTCGGGGTAGAGGATCTTGTTGACGGCGTCGGCGAGTTGCCGGCGGGTCAGGCCCAGGCGTTCGCGTGCTGCGGTGAGCGGATGGTTCTGCATGACACCCCCGAAGTGTGGCGCACGATCTGATACGTGGTGGCGCGAACTGCCTGTGGCGGTGATCGATTTTGGACAGTATCCCACCTGCTGAATGCCGCCTTCAACCATCTGCGTCGAGCAATTCCTGGCCCTGCTAGGAAATACGTCAACGCGTAAATGTCAAGAGGGGAGGCAGGGGATGGTTCCCGCAACGGGAAGCATCCCCTCCAGTAGCGCGGGAGCGCGGCCAGTCACCGCTGGAAGCCGGCGCGACCGGCGGCGGCAGGCTCTGCGGAAGCCACGTCCACCGAGCCGCAGGGTGTGCCGGCCCGGTCGGGGTCGGCGGCGTTGGCGACGATGCGGGCGTTCGGGGCGTTGGTGTCGTGGCGGTCGTTGGTGCATTCGTGGCAGCTGCTCGGTTCGCATGATTCGGCGCGGATTCGGACGGTGGTGGGGGACGCGGGTCGGCAGGAGGTGGCGGCCGGGTTGCAGTTCACGTTGCCGGGGACGCCGATGGTGTTCGCGGGGGATGAGTTGGGGTTGCGGGGGGAGAACGGGGAGGGTTCGCGGACGCCGATGCCGTGGGATCGGCCGGAGTCGTGGGATGAGGCGACGTTCGGGGTGTATCGGGCGTTGGTGGCGTTGCGTCGGGAGGTGCCGGAGCTGCGGCACGGTGGGCTTCGTTGGGTGTACGCCGATGACGATGCCCTGGTCTATCTGCGGGAGTCGCCGTCCGGGTCGGTGTTGGCGTTGGCGCGGCGTGCGTCGGGTGCTCCGGTGCGCCTGATGGGTCTGGTGGCCCCGCCGTCCGCTGCTGCTCCGGCACTGGCCAACCTGTACGGCGGCGCACCACCGCTACGCCCGTCCGCCGACGGCATCCTGACCCTGCCCGCAGACGGCCCCCACCTTCCAACACTGGCGCCTCCCTGACGCCTTGACCTGCCCCCGGCAGGACCATGAGCCGCAGTTCAGCCGCATCCACAGGTGAGTTCGACGTCGTTGCCTCAGCCCGATGTCACGGATGCGGTAGCGACTTACCGTAGTTGCGCAGCGACTCTGTCGAGCCGCCGCGAGGGTGAAGGTCGACGCTTGCGGCGGAACGGCGTGTTGCACCTCGTGCAGCGGTTGGGCGAGCTGAGTGCTCCGGCAGACCTACGAACGCTGTGACGAAAGCTGCGGCTGGTAGGCAAGGTAAAAGCGGGAGCGGCCATCAGGCGACTCCCGCTTCTTAGGAAGCACCGAGCCAGAGGCCCGTAGGTCCTACCGTAGCATGGAAGCATGAGCCTGCAAGACGAGAACGTCGAGGTAATGCTCAAGCGCCGGCTTCTAGAGCTCTTCGACCGCCGCAGCTCATGGAACCGGAGCCTCTGGCAGGTCGGAACGAACCTTGCGCTTCAGGAGGTGCTCGAGTATGCCGACGGGTACCGCTCGTCGGCGATGGTCTCGGACGAAGGCCTCAAGTACGTGACTGCGTCGGCCGCTACCCTGGTGCGGCGTGACATCGGGCTTGGGCCGGACGGGGTGCGCGACAAGATCACTAAGCTTCTGAACACATCACATGCGCGCAAGAACTCGGCTGGCCTCGCCTCGACCACGAACGCTGACGAATTGCGTGAGCTGGCTCGTAGAACCCAAATGCGGTATCTCGAATCGTGGGCCGAAGTCGCGGATCAGGGGCGTATCACTCCTGACCGCATTGAAATGGCGTCCCGATCGGTAGCCGCCTTTCTCTTGGACGCGCAATTCTCCGCCAACCATCTACACGGTTGGCTCCTGTCGACGCTTGATAAAAATCGAGATATATCGTTGGGTGAGCTTTTCTTGCAAGCTCATAGGATGTGGGAGCGGGCAGACGCTACCTACATAGTTATCGTCCCATTTCAGAAATTGCCGGCTGAGGTAGTGAACGCCGCAGGAGAAGATTTTGTATCTTGGAACGATCTCCGGGCGGTACAAACCTCGACTCGGTCCGGGGCCCCGAAGCTCCGTGAAGGGGTAGGAGCCTTGCGTCTTAGCGTCGTCGCAAGAGAACCTTTCGCTGCCATCGCAGCAGCGGAAGATGAGGTGCGGCGCCTGACTGCTCGAACCGTGGTCGGACTATCGTCCGATTCGATCGAAGCTGCCTCGGACGCCTTGGTTGGTTCTAGCCAAGACGTGCTTAGATGGCGCCCGTTTCGCAGTTGGCGCAAGGACGTCGTCGTTCCCTCAATACAGCGCAACGGACTGCTCTTGAAGCGCTCCAATCCCGACGTCACGGCCGCCCTAGACGACGCGTTTGAGCTGTTGGCGAGCGCAGGTACTTCGACCACTTGGGCGTCGGTAGCTGCAACGTGGGCGGTTGTGGAAGGTCTCCTCGCTCCACCGGATGACTCGGGCGCCAGTTCTGCGGACAGAATGGCGGCTATCGTTGCGTGCAGCTGGCCACGGGCTGAGATGACACAATTAGTTGATGCTCTGATATCAGGTGGAGGAGAGATCGGAAATCTACTTGAAAGTAAACCTACGGTCACTGATCGCCTCGACGTCCTGGACAATCTTCTCGCCAAGAAGCAGGCATTACTGCTAGCTGAACCAGGCGACATGGCGGCTTTGGCCCGCATGCGAGCCTTGTACGACGATCCGCCAGCCGTTCTTGGAAGGGTGCGCTCTTACTATTGCGATGCATTTCGTAGGCTATACCAACAGCGTAACCTGGTAATGCATAAGGGGAGGTCAGATTCGGTAGCGTTGGGGGCTACGCTCCGTACTGTGCCGATGCTGGTTGCTGCAGGTGTTGACCGCCTTGTGCATGCCGCATTCCAGCCGATGCCGTCAACACCTGCTGCGCTGGCGGCGCGCGCCTCCGTCGAGTTGGGGCTTGCCGGCATGCCTGGTGGAAAGAGTCTACACAGATTGCTAGACTGACCGCACATTGGACAAAAAGCCGCTGAGGCCGGACCAGCCGTTATCGTCTCCAAACGGCCTATCTTCTGTGCGCTGCGTTCCCCGCGGGCCATTCAGGCAGCGACTTATGTAAGGCTCGGTGCACCAGGAATTCGGCGCCGGACCTGGGGGGCGTCGGGCCAGGGCGACTGCGGTTCGCCTCCCGTGCTGGTCGGAATTCGAGTTCGTCGTCGGTGTCGGCGCGAGGGCGGTGCATGGGTTGGTGCGGTGGTCCTCGGCGGGTAGCAGATCTTGCCGTTTCGGGTGCGCCCAGGTTGTTGATGGGATGCCTGTAGCACTAATCCATTTTGGACAATCTCCCACCTGGTGAACGCCGCCTTCAACCATCTGCGTCGAGCAATTTCTGTCCCTGCCGGGGAATACGTCAACGCGTGAATGTCAAGAGGGGGAGGCAGGGGATGGTTCCCGCAACGGGAAGCATCCCTTTTAGTGGCGCGGGAGCGTCGCCCCGTCCCGGCCGGGACGCCTACCGCAGGCGGTCAGTCATCGGCCACGGTGTGTACGGGGTTCGGCACAAACGCCGTACGGCAGAAGTCGCCGGACCCCGACGGGGCCTGCCGCCGCCGGAAGCCCCCGTGACCGGCGGCGGCAGGCCCCGCGACGAGCCCAGGCCAACCGGCCAACATAGTGGACGTACCCGGGAAAGGGGTTGTGATGCTGGAAGCGATGCGTGCCGCCCCGGTTGCCCGACGGCGAGGTCCCGGTCGTGCCGGAGCGAGACGGCGTGGCAGGCGGCCACTGTGCCGACCTACCGGCCCGGGGTCTCCTTGGGCACGAAGACACCGAGTCCCTGGTGGCCGTACAGCTCGCCGGTCTCGATCAGGATCGTGATGGCCTGACGGACGGTCGACTGGCTCCTGACCTCGTAGAAGTCGGCCAGCTCACGGGTTGACGGCAGCCGGTGTCCCGGCGGCCACTCGCCAGAGGCGATGCGCTGCCGGATGTCGGCGATGATGCGTCGGTAGTGCGGCTCGAACTGACGTGCGGGCATGTGGAAATCCCCCAGCTAGGCCCGCACATTCGATCACAGATCACGAGGTCACTTCAAGTGCATCGTTGACTTTACCGGCAACGTCGGTAAAGTGGGCGACGGTTTCCCCCAGCTAGGCACTGCGGGAGACCCGCCGGGGTGGCGTCGATCCCGTGGAGCGGCGCTCAGCTGCTCCTTCGACGATCGGCGCTACCTCGGCGATCCCCATCGACGCCCCGGCCGGGCCGGTGCACGCGGCACCGTCGGCCACTGCACGCAACCAGGAGGAACCCGACCTCCGGCGTTCGGCGGAACGTGAGCCGTCGGATGTCCGTACCAGCGGCCCTGTGGGCGTACCGCCGTTTGTGGCTGCGTGCGCAGGGCGGGCGGCCCGACCTCCGCGCCCCCGTTCGGGGTCGGGCCGCCCATCCCACCTACCCCACCGAACCGCGATGTAGCGGCGATCCCGTGACCTATCGAAAGGGCGGTCCCACCCGTGCGCAGACTCCTCGACCGTGTCCTGTTCCCTCGGCGTACCCGGCGGCAGGCCCGGCTGCTCGCCAGCCTCGCCAACCAGACCCGGCCGGCCGCTCGGCCTGGCGCCGCTGCTGGCGGCGGCGGGTCGCGTCCGCCGGCCCGGCGCGGCGGCAACGCCGGCACCCACCTCTACTACGGCGCCAGTGTGGTGCGGCCGTCGATCAGCCCCGGGCTGGTCCGCGACCGGCGGTTCGCGGTCCGCAGCCGGCGCGGTTGCGACCCGACCGAGGTACGCGCCTTTCTGCACCTGGTCGCCGACGAGTTGACCGCCGTGCGGGCCGAGTTGGCGGCCACCCGGGACGAGAACGTGCGGATCAAGCAGGCGTTGCGGGACTGGCAGTCGCAGCAGTTCCAGGCCCGGCCGGTCGGTTGAACACAGTAGGCGATGCAGGGAGAGGGGTGCGTTGATGCTGGATGTGGTGCTCGCCGCCGCCATCGCGGTGCTGGTCGGCGCGGTGGTCGGGTTCAGTCTGTGCCGGCATCGGCATCGCTGGTGTCCCGGCTGCGGCCGTACCCTGACCTGCCCGGCATGTCCGACCGGCGGGCTGCTGCCCGCGCAGGTCGAGGCGGCCGGGCGTCGGTGGGCGCCGCAGCCGGCGCGGACCGTCACCCTGCGGCGGACCTGGGTGTGGCCCGGCCGGGCCCGGCGGCGGGCCGGCCGGTGACCGCGCGGGTGGTGGCCGTGGTGGGCCGGGTCGGGCATGTGGCGTGGCGTCCGTCGTGGCGGTGCCGGGCCTGCCGCCGGCCGTGGCCGTGCGAGCCGGCCCGCGCGGAGCTGATGGCGAGCTTCGACCGGATCGGCCGCTGCATGTACGTCGCCGAGCTCGCCGCCGAAGCCGCCCGTGACCTGCCCGGCCTGACCCCGGCGCAGACGTACGCGCGGTTCATCGCCTGGGCGCGGCGGCGGGATCCGGCATGACGGTCTACCGCACCCGGACCACCACGGCCGCCGCTGTAGCTTCCGGTGGTGGGGTGCCGGTGCCGGCTGCGGCGGTACGGGGCCGGTCGCCGCTGCTGGCCGACGAGTTCTTCCTGCTGGCGGCCGATGATGTGACGGGTCGGCCGCGTCTGCCGGCCGGGCCGCTCGGGTACGGTCTGGCCGCCGCCCTGCTGGCCGACCTGGTCGACGCGGGCGCGGTGCGGGTGCACGACGGCCGGTTGTGGCTGGCCGCGCGGCACGTACCGGTGGACGCGCTCGGCGGCTGGATCCTGCGCTGGCTGGACGCGGAGCCGAGGCACCGGCGGGTCGGGACGTGGTTGGCGTTGCTGGCGCCGCGGGCCCACGGCCAGGTCGCGCGGCGGCTGACCGCGGCGGGCGTGGTCCGGCCCCGGACGGTACGCCGCCGGCTGCTGACCACCGCCGTGGTCCAGGTGCCGACGGACACGAACCGGGCCGCCTGGGCCAGGGCCCGCCTGACCATACGCCTACAGCGCGGTGAACCGTTGCCGGAGCTGGAGGCGCGGCTGGGCGGGTTGTGCCTGGTGACCGGGCTGGACGACTTCCTGCTCACCGGCCTGCCGCCGGCGGCCCGCCGGCATCTGCACCGGGAGACCGCAGCCCGGTTGCCGGCCGAGATCGCCGAACTGTTCACCATCGCCCGCCACCGCCTCGACGGCGCCGCCCACCGCCGCCGCCGCTGACCGTGGCACTGGCAGTGACGTCTTCTCCCGCCCGGCTGCTGATCGACGTGTCCTTGGCGGTAACACTTACGCGAATCTGTACACAAGTAGGGGAGACCGCATCAGCCCGTCAGTCAGGAGACCGTATGAAGCCCACGGGGGAGCGTGACGAACGCTGGTTCACTGGCGTCTACGCCGCCCACTACCGAAACATAGTGGCGTACGGGTTGAGGCGTACGGCTGACATGGATGTCTCGGTCGAGCTCGCCCAGGAGGTCTTCACGGTCGCGTGGCGGCGGCGTGCGGACGTGCCGGACCGCGAGCTCCCCTGGCTGTACGGCGTCGCCCGGCGGCTCCTGGCCAACCTTTGGCGGGTACAACGCGCAAGGCCACCCACAACGCCGCTTGCCGAGATGAGTCAGCCTGATGCGAGCAGTTGGTCTCATCCCGAGTCCAGGGCGGAAATGGTTGACCTTCGGCGGGCACTGCTGACCTTGCCTGAGGCGGATCAGGAACTGCTGCGCCTCATCGGCTGGGAGCGTCTATCAGTCGCCGAAGCCGCCTCGGCGCTCGGCTGCAGTCGGACGGCAGCAGCGGTGCGATTACACCGCGCCCGCCGCCGCCTGAAGTCAGCCATCGACTCGACAACCGGTGGTACCGCACAGCGGAACGACTCTGTAAGTGAGAGGGGCGAGGATGCGCGCATCCCAGCGAGTTCAAGAACTTCTCGGGCCGGCTGACCCGGTCGGGGGAATGGGTTTGCCATCCCCCAAGCAAACAGCACACGAGATCATCGAGCGTACTGACCACAGCTCGGTTCGGCTGGATCTGAAGGCTGGCGGCGATGTGCGTCCGTCACTTGTCCGCAGGCCACGATTGGCCGTTGTGGCTGCTGTCGCGATCGTTGTAGCAGCGGCGGCGGTGACTGTGCCGGCCTGGATGTTGGGAGACCGAACCACCGGCCCTGCACCGAATGATTCCCTTAGTACGGCTGCCGGAGCTGAACTGGAGGTGTTGACGCCTGTTGCATACCAACAGCCGGACAGTCCTCCGGCTGCTGGACCAATGCTCATGGACCTCGCCGACCGTATTTCTGATGCCCCATATGACAACGCCGGCGGGACCTACTCGTATCATCGGCGTAAGTCCTGGGGGGCCCGGCAAGCGCTGGGGCCAGGCGGTCATGTCATGAGTATCGCGGAGGAGGTCGAGACCTGGTCGGACAGTAGCGGAAACGGCATGACTAGGACTCAGCAGTTGATGCCGGAATTCCCCACTGAAGAGTCCCGACTGTATTGGGAAGGCGTCCTCGAACCTGGCGCCCGGACACCCGGTACGCCCGTTACGTCAACAGGGCTGGTTGGCCCGGATCAGCCGATCACCGAGGACCCGTCCGAACTCGCCAGGAAGCTCAAGGTCGGTGCCGGTGCCGGTGCAGGGGCAACGGTCAAGGCAGTTAACGACATTTACAGCCTGTACCTGGTGCCGCGTTCGGTCCGTTCGCAGATTCTACGCATCCTCGCTGACACGCCTGGTCTGCACTGGCGTGGCGAGGTCGTCGACCGCGCTGGTCGGACTGGTGTTGCTGTCACGGCCGACGACACCGAGCGCAACGTCCAACACTTGCTGATCTTCGACCCGGTTACCGGAGAACTGCTTGCACACGAGCTGGTCAAGCTTACCGAACCACGACAGGTGCAGGTCTACAATCTGATTCTGAGTTACGGACGCACAGCTGAAGCTGGCTGACGTTGACCGGGGTGGCTTCCAGGTCGATGGAAGCCGCCCCGACGCACCTCAAGGGGAGAGCTGGGCTTGCTGCATGTCATTCGGTACAGACATGAATCCCGTCGACTATGTCATTCGCGTTCCGGTTGTGCATGTTGCTTTCGTAGTCGAATGCATAGCTTGTGACTACGACGCTCCAGTTGTTGGATCCAAGGTAGTTGTAAAAGCGGCTGGCCGTTCCGGGCGTTTGGTTATTCTCGAACGATGAGATGCGGTCGTTCCACTTCGGCGCCGAGCTGCCTGTTCCTACCCATGCTCCATCGGGATATCGCATGCCACCGAGGTTCATGATGGCATTTGCTGGTTGGCAGGCATAGAATCCAAGTCCGGCACCAAACAGGTCCGCGTAGCTGTGTTCCCAAAAGCAAAGGTTGTAGTAGTCGCAAATATCTGTCCGAGCTTGAGTGTTGTCCTGCCCGGTTCTTTTCGGTGGCAGTAGTACATCGACTCCCGGTGCGATGTTGACCGCGTTTTCTCGGACCTGTTTTGCATTCGGGTTGGCTCGAAGTATGTCCGCTGCAGTGATCTCCTTTCTGTTGCTTGGCGCGGTTGATTCAAGATCTACAGGCGCAGGTCCTTCTGGCTCTTGTGTGATTCGAGGCAAAGTCGGCTCGGTCGGCGCAACTGGGCTCGGCGCTGCGTGTGCCGCGCCCATCTGGCCGGAGAATGTGATCGCGATCAAAATGCTGATCACAAGCGTTCTGTAAATTGCCGATCGTGGCGTCAATCTCACTCTGCGTGTCTCCTTGCGTGAGTTGATTTTACGGTGTCGGGCTTCCATCCAAGCTAGCAGCAAGTCACCCAGAGAAAGGATCTCTTTTCGAGGCATAAGTCGGTCTGGCTAATGGTGGATTGTGGACAGGAATCTGGCTGGTTTTTGTCATTTATTTGGATCGTCATGTCTGTCGGACCTTGGTTGACCTACGGTGGCAGTGAATCTCCAGGGAGCCTGACAAAAGCTGGGCGTCTCGCTGTCACCCGAGCGAAATTGGTCAGATATTTGCCTTCATGACGTCTAACCGGATCCACTGATGAGCTCGGCGGAGTAAGTCGCCGGCTGCTGACCACCGCCGTGGTCCCTGTGCCGACCGACACGGACCGGGCCGCCTGGGCCTGTGCCCGCCTGACCGTACGCCTAGAGCACGGCGAACCGTTGCCGGCTTTCGAGGCCCGGCTGGGCGGGTTGTGTCTGGTGACCGGGCTGGACGACTTCGTGCTCACCGGCCTGCCTGCGGAGGCCCGCCGCCACCTGCACCGGGAGACCGCAGCCCGGTTGCCGGGCGAGATCGCTGAACTGTTCACCATCGCCCGCCACCGCCTCGACGGCGCCTCCCACCGCCGCCGCTGACCATCCCCACCACATCCCCTTGACAAGCGGGCTCGACCCTCGGCGGCAGGAGTTGACATCCTGACGCCATGGCTGACCGGGAGCGGTTCCTGACGTTCGACCACGAGCACCGAGACGGGCTGCACGTCTACGTCGCTCGTCCGGCCGAGGCGGAGCTGCCTGGCCCGGCGTGGACCGGATTGTGGGAGCAGGACTATCCCGGGGAGCCGCGCCGGAACCCGTGGCGTCGGTACGCGATCAACAACAACGATGGGGAGGCGCTCGCCGTCTGGCGGGCGTTTGCGTGGGCGCTCACCGCAGGCCGGAGTCGGTACGCCATACCCGCCTACTACCGGGACGCAGCAGCGCGGCTCCTCGGCATCGACCGGGAGGCGGTGCAGTTGGTCCGGTGGGAGTACAAGGTCGACTCTGAAGGCCCCGAGTGGCCTGCGGCCGATGTCGGGTTTGTCCCAGGCCGAGCCAGCGTTTTCATGTGGCCACCGGCGGATCAGTGGGAACGCGATCACGCCGGGTTCGCTGGTCTGTTCACGCTCGACAGCTCCGAAGATCTCCTCAATCTGCACCTGGCTGTCTCGGGCGATGCCAGCTCGGAACTCACGCTCTTCGCGCTCTCCGTCCCAGACCGGGCCGAGCTGCTGACCGCAGCCCTCAGCCAGGATGACCGCCCGGACCTGGCGGACATCCTCCAATCCGGCGACATCTTCGTCGACCTGACGGTGGCGCACGATCTCGGCTTCACCAGCACGCTCACGGTGAAGGCTTCCGAGGCGGTCGATGAGATCGACCAGCTTGCTGACCACTTCAGCCAGGCGTTTCGCCGCTACCTAAGGAAGCTCGACCGGATTGACAGCTTCGAGGAGTTTTACGCGGCGATCGACGATTTACTCGCGCCGCCCCACGCAACACGCGTCTCCTGACGGGACAGCCCCGCCGGATCAGCGATCCACCCGGCCGCCCGCCATCGGGTCAACCGGCGGTGATCAGCTCGCGGTACAGCGGGGAGTCCAGGAAGCGCGGGACGATTTCGCCGTACGCCCGTCCGAACTCCAGAGTGCGCACGTCGGTGCCGGCCACGAACCGCATCGCGGCACCCTCCCCGCACACCACATCCTCGTCCGTGGCGTCGGTCGGCGCGTAGAAGATCGAGAACTCGCCGACCGCGCCAGGGAACTTCGCCGACGGGGCGAGGCCCTGCCAGAACAGGCGCAGCTCCGGCACCGTGAGGCCGGTCTCCTCCAGCAACTCCCGGTGAGCCGCCGCCAGTGGATCCTCGCCCGGATCGACGTTCCCGCCCGGCAGACACCAGCGGTACGGGTCGACGCGGGTGTCGCCGTCCCGGAGCTGCAACAGCAATCGACCTGTCGAATCGACCAGGATCACGCCGGCGATCCGAGCATCCACTCGTTCGGCCACCCGGGCAGCCTACTGCTGCCCGGCGTAGGGTGCCGTCGATCTCGTGGAGATGCTGGTCGACTGGATGCGGTGCTGCTATGACGATGGAATGGTCGCTGACGGAGAGAGCGAGGCTGACATCGTGAAGGATTCGTCGGCTGCTGACGTCCGTGAGGCGGTGCGCCCCTTGCCAGAGTCCGGCCCGCCTGGCCAGCGGACGCTTGCTGCACGTGCGGCCGGTCGGAGCGGGTGCGACGACATCTCCGAGCGCGTCGAGGAGTTGCTACGCAACGAAATCGGTGGTCCGGCGCCGCGAGGTCGTGAAGCCTGTACGGGTGAGCTGGGTGGCGAACCTGATGATTCAGACGGACATGGCGGACCGAGGCAACGTGGAGTCGTTGAGCGCCTGGCTGGAACGCGAAGCACCTTGGAGGGCTGACGCCTGCAATAGCCAGGCGCGGGGAGTCGGCACGCTTCGGACTCTGACTGGGCCAGGCGTCAACCACTGGGGTGGGTGGAAGAACCCGGAGTGCGAGGTCTGGGCCGGGGCGCTCAACCACGCCGACCTGGATGCGCTACTGGACCGGATCCGCGCGACGCCGTGGCGCTACCCGCAGCGGGTGCAGGTGTTCCTGATGGACCAGGAGGAGTCCTACTTCCGGCTCTACATGCTCCGCGACGGTGCCTGGAGCCAGTACGCCCCGCCGCCCCCACCCGACGCGGAGGATCAGCATGCCTGGTAACCCGCCGAGAGTTCCGGTGCCGTCGCCCGTACTGCGGGCGGCAGATCCGGGTGTCGAGACGGCGGGGACTTCATCGAGGTGAGGCTCAGATACCTCACCTCGCGATTTTGACGTGCGTCAGCCTCACCTCGACGACACATTTTGGATGCCAGACCAGCCTGGCCACTCGCCGGTACATGAACACGTGCGCCAGCGGCGGCGGGCACGAGCCCGATCATGACCGATCGGCGTAGTCCGGTGACGACAACGACCGGTGGGCTGGTGGACGCATGGCCAGACGACGACGCACACCGCGGCGCATCCGGCGGGAGGCGCCAGGCTGATCGTTGAGGGCTGACACCTCGAAGGGTTCAAGCTCGGGACGCTCAGCCAGAGCGAGGGCACAGGCATACGGCCTGACGTCAGGCAGCCGCAGCATCATCGACGTCTCAGCCAATACGCCGAGCAGCACCGCCCGGTCGGCGTTCGGGTGCCGCGCGATTGTGGCGACCAGGCGGTTGCGATCCCACCGGTCGAGGTCGTCTGTCGGCAGCGTGGGCAGGGTTCGTGCGTCGGCGAGCGGATGGTCGGCGACCGCTTGGCGCACGAACGAGTACGGGCTGGTCGCCAGGGTGTGCAATACCGCCTGGTCGACCCGAGGATCGGCGACGAGATCCAGGTAGTCCCGAGGGGAACGTGAGCGTGGCAGCAACTCGTCGATGTCAGCCACCGCCATACCAGCGTGCGCCGAGACCGGCTGGATGGACGCCGCAGGTCGGGCAGGCGCGGCCGGGTCGGGGTCGTTCCTTGCCGCACGCGAGGCAGTGCGTATCGGAGTTGACACCGGCTGCTTGGCGGTCGAGGACCGCCCGGACGACCGTGTCCAGTGGTGCTGTCGGGTGGTGTTCCGGGTCGGGGCAGTAGGCGATGTCTGACCAGCCCAACGAGTACCAGGGCGGCGACGATCGTTTGCCACGCTGGCCATCGAGCTTCTCCCGACGCCGTAAGCGGGCGTACTCGTGTGCGCGGGGCAGGACCACGTCGCGTACCCGCTGCAGTTCGTCGACGGCGCGGACGAGCGCGTCGGGGTCGTCGACCGGCTTGCGTGGGATACACGCGGAGACGACCAGGTGGTGCCAGGTGGCGCGGAATCCGTACGGCGCGCAGTGCTGGGTGCACTCCCGCAACGCGGACAGCCTGCGTTGTGGCGCGAGCGTGCTGTCGCGTACGCGGCGCGCCTGCGCTGGGAAGCTGGTCACGGCCCCGATCATCGCCTTCGCCGCGACGCGACAGGATTCTCTGGCCGGACCACCTCGCGCGGCTTGGTCGCCGGTAGCTCTATGCTCAGGCAGCGTTGAGCTTTCGCAAGACGTACTGGTTGAGGCTCATGCCGTCCTCGGCGGCGCGGATAGCGAGTTCGCGGTGCAGGCTCTCTCCGACGCGGAGGTTGAACTTGCCTGAGTAGCTGCGGTCAGCGAACGGCTGCGGCACCTGCTCGCCCTGCTCCTCCATGTCGGTGAGCACCTCACGCAGTAGATCTTGGAGCCCCTGGAGAGCCTTGATCTGGGTGGATGCTAGCCACGAGAGGGATGGGAACTCGGCGCAGGTAGCGAGAAACTCGCCGTCTTCGGCCGACCACGTGACGCGGTAGGTGAAGTGAGACACCTCGGGCCGGTCAGCGGACTGCATCACAGCACCTCCTTCTTCTCGATCGCCTTGAGCACCTGCCGCACCTGATACGCCTTGGCCTTGCCTTTGTCGTTCTGGATGTTGACTCGCGGATCGCCTGGCCAGGGCATCTTGAACACGGCATGGGAGCTGCTGTCTTGTCGGGGCTTCCCGAAGTAGTGCTCGCACACCCGGTAGAGGTCGTTGTAGGCGATGTTCTGCTGGCTTCTTCGCATCGCTTCAATGAGCTTCTCTACGGACGGCATGGGTCGATGGTACCGCTGGTGGTACTACAACTGCAACCTGTCGAGGTATGCAAGGCGTACCAGATCTTGCCGATCTATCCTTCAGTAGTGCGATTTTCGCACCATCGAGGCGGGAGTGGGGCTGTGATGCGTGCACGGCTGCGAAGCTGGACAGCGGTGGGTGGCCGGGTGGCAGCCGCCCGCGAGCTGGCCGGGTTCAGCCAGCGTGAGCTGGCCGAACGACTCGGCATCCATCGCTCGGCGTTGACCCGTGTCGAGCTCGGTCAGCGTCAACTGGACGCGCTTGAGCTGGCGCGGATCGCCGAGCTGCTCGGCCGTACCGTCGAATGGTTTCTCACCGCCCCGGCGGAGACCGTCGTCAGCCGGCGGTCCGGGATCTCGGCAGACCAGGACGTGCAGCGGCTGGAAGACATTCTGGATCGGGTCAGCCGCGACGTCGAGCTGCTCTGCGACGTCGGAGCCCTGACGCTGGCGCCCGTAGCCCTGCAGCCCGGCGTCACCACCCTCGCCGAGGCGGAAGCCGGGGCGGCCGAGGCGCGCGCCCTGCTCGGCGGCGGGGACGGTCCGCTGGTCGACCTGCAGGCGGCGGTCGAACGGTTGGGCCTGCTCGCGTTCTCGCTCGACCTGGGTCCGGGCGTGATCGACGGCGGCTATCTGCGGACCGGTCAGGTGGGCGTGGCGCTGGTCAACGGTGCCGCGATTGCCGGTCAGCGGCGGATCAATCTCGCGCACGAGCTCGGTCACCACCTGCTCGCCGACGAGTACGCGGCGGACGTCGGTGGCGGCTCCGGCCGGTCCGAGCGGGAAGCCTTGATCGACGCCTTCGCGATCCATTTCCTGATGCCAGGGCCGTCGGTCAGATCCCGCTGGGCTGAGCTGTCGGGCGAGTGGGAGTACCCCCGTCAGCGGCTGTTCGTCCTGGCCGCCGAACACCGGGTGAGCTGGTCGGCGGTCGTTTCCCACGCGTACACCCTGGAGCTGATCTCCCGGGCCGAGCGCGAGCTGCTACAGGTGCAGCGGCCGACCGTCGGCGACTACCTCGAGGTACGTGGCGCGCGGTTCGTCCAGGAGCTTCAGCCGCCGGCGCTCGCCCCGGCGTACGCGCAGGCGGTGATGCGGGCCTACCGGCACGGCGTGATCAGCGCCGACCGGGTCGTCGAGCTGCTGCACGGCACCGTGACCCCCGACGACCTGCCCACCCCGCATCAGATGCCCATCGAAGCGCTGGCACCCGAGTCCGGAGGAAGCTCCGACCTCGCGGACCACGGAGCCGTACCGAAGCGATTCTGATCCACAGTAGACCAGCCGCCGATTCCGGGACCGCTTGTCGGACGGCCATAGGATGTTGCATCAATGAGTGAAAGCCCCGTACCGCGTGGTCTCATCCACGTCGGCATCGATGTCGGCACGTCGAACACGGCAGCGGCCGTACGCGGTCGGGACGGACAGGTCCGGCCGGTCCTCTTCGACGGCGTGCCGCTGCTGCCGTCCGCCGTGTTCGTCGACGGCGACACCGTCCTGGTCGGCGTGGACGCCCAGCAGGCCGCCACAGCCCGACCCGCCCATCTGGAGCCCAACCCCAAGCGGTGCATCGACGACCGGTCCGTGCTGCTCGGCGAGCAGGAGGTGACGGTCGAAGCGCTGCTCGCGGCGATCCTGCGGCGGGTACGCGGTGCGGCCGAGCAGGTAGCGGGGCCGGTAGGTGCAGTGACCCTGTCCTATCCGGCGGCGTGGGGATCGCGCCGGCTCGCCACCCTCACCACCGCCGCGTCACTCGCCGGACTGCCGACGCCCACGACGGTCCACGAGCCGGTGGCGGCCGCCGCGCACTTCGTCGGGCTGCCCGGCGTCGACCTGCCCGAGGGCGACCTGGCCCTGGTGTACGACCTGGGCGCGGGCACGTTCGACGCCACCCTCATCAGGCGGTCGGCGGCCGGGTTCGAGGTGGTCGCCAGTCAAGGGCTGCCGGACGCCGGCGGCCTCGACATCGACGCCACCATCGTCGCCTCGATCTACGCCCACCTACGCCCCACCGATGAGGCCTGGCAGCGTCTGCGTCATCCGCGCACCCCAGCCGACCTGCGTAACCGTCGGATGTTGATGGACGGCGTACGGGCGGCCAAGGAGGTGCTGTCGCGAACGTCGTCCACGTCGATCTACATTCCGGTGCTGGACGCGGAGGTGCCGCTCGGGCGGGAGCAGTTCGAATCGCTCGCTCTGCCGATCCTCGATCGGACGGTCACCGCGACCCGGGCGGTGCTGCGCGACGCCCACGTCAGCGAGCAGAACGTCGCGGCGATCTTCCTGGTCGGCGGGTCGACCCGGATCCCGCTGGTCGGCACCCTGCTGCACCGCGCGTTGGGCCGCCCCCCGATCGTCTTCGACCAGCCAGAACTCGCCGTAGCGTACGGAGCCGTCGCGGACACGGCCGCTGTCCAGAGCGGAGCGGCCGTTCCAGAAGTAGCCTCCGTCCCGGACATCGGCCGGCAGGTCGGTTCGCTGTCGCCCGCCAACGGTACGGAGCCGACCGCACCCGCCGGTCCTGCCGGTCCCGCGCCGTCAGCTGAATCCGTCACGCCACCACCACTGTTGCCGCCGCCCCGGAACGACTGGTGGAGGAGAGCGGTGCGGAACCGGCGGTCGCTGGTGGCCGCCGGGCTCGGTCTGGTCATCCTGGTCACGGCCGCTGTGGCGTATCCCATCGTGCGCGACCGGGTAGACGGATCGGGTGTCAACGCCACCGGCACGACGCCCACAGGTCAAGAGCCGACCAACGGCGTTTCCAGCCCGGCAACCCCGACTCCCACGCCCAGCCCGTCGGCGTCCGTGGCACCGGGTCCGCCGGAACGCTTCATCGGACAGTGGAGCGGGACCGTCAGACAGCCGAACGGCTTGGTGACGTCATGGGACGTACGGATCGCCCTCGGCCCTGGAACCGATGTCGGGACGTTCAGCTCCACCCGCCTGGGCTGCGAGGGCACGATCACCGTGGTCGCCCCACTACCGACCGAGCGCGAGGTGCACCTGCGCCAGCGCACCACTCGTGATCCGCAGTCGATCTGTGTCGACGCGGCGGACTGGATGTTGATCGCCCGCGCCCCGGACAGTGTCGACATGTACTGGACAGAGTTCGGTGACCCCACCAACACAGCAACCGCCGCCCTGACCCGGACCACCGGCTGACGGGTTCGTCGCCACGTCGCACGGGCTGGCCGGACCGACGATGCTGTCTCGCCCCGCTCCACTGATGAAGCTCTCCACCGATGAAGCCCGGATCGACCGGACCCCGGACAGCGAAGTGCAGGCTGACGGCAGACGTGCATCGAGGTGACGCTCAGACACCTCACGGGGCGATTTTGACGTGCGTAGGCGACACCTCGGCGGAGCATCCGAAGATCAGGCGGCCACCACGGCCGGCTCCGGCGCAGGCGGTGCCAGGTGGCGCGGGTACGGCTGACGGGCCCATCAGCAGGCCACGCGCGACGGGTGGCAATGCGGCAGCTGACTGCGCACTACGATTGTTTGCCGAGGCCGGCACGCCAAGCAGGGACGGAGTTGGCATGCCTTTGACGCTGCGCCATGCCCTGGATGATCCGCCGCTGCGGCAGCTGCCGGCCCCGGTCGGTGACCTTCTGCTCAGGCTCGACGCGTCACCACGGCTGGCCGCGCATCTGCGCGCCGTACACGACGTCGCCGCCCAGCTCACGGACTGGCTGACCGTCCACTACCCGACCCTGGTTGTCGACCGCGACGCCGTACTCTTCGGCGCCGCCACCCACGACATCGGCAAGACCGTCCACGTGGCGGAGCTGTCCGGGCCGGGTTCGCGGCACGAGCCGGCCGGTCGACAGATCCTGCTCGACGCCGGCATCGACCCGTACCTGGCGCGCTTCGCCGCGACGCACGCCGGTTGGCGGTCGCCCGGCATCGAGTGCGAAGACCTGCTCGTCAGCCTGGCCGACATGATCTGGAAGGCCAAACGAGTCGTCGACCTCGAACAACTCGTCGTGGACCGTCTCGCTGCCTCCTCCGGGCAGGAACCCTGGCGGGCCTTCGTCAACCTCGACGATCACCTTGACGGCATCGCGGCGGACGCTGACCAGCGGCTCGCCTTCCAGAACAGCTACCCCATCACGGCCGGCTGACGCCGGTGCGCGGTTCGTTGGCTGTCTATCCTGGTACGTTCGACCCGTTCACCCCGGGGCACCGCGACCTGGTGGCTCGCACCCGGGTGATGTTCGACCGGGTCATCGTGTTGCTGGCGGTGAACGCCGACAAGCAGCCGACCACCGAGGCCACGGCCAGGGCGGCACGTGTGCGCGACGTCCTTCCGGCGGACTGGGGCAACGTCGAGGTCGACACCTGGACCGGCCTGACTGCTGCCTACTGCCTTCACCGTGGCGCCACGGTCATCGTCCGTGGCGTGCGCACCGCTGCCGACCTTCACTATGAGCACCGGCTCGCCGTGATGAACGAGCGACTGGGCATCCAGACCGTCTGGTTGCCGGCCCGTCCAGCGCTGGCCGCCACCTCCTCCACCGCCGTACGCGCCCACCGTTCGGCACAGTCGGTCCGTCCGTCGCACAACGCTGAACAGTGATGCTCGATGATGCTGGCGAGGGTGTCTGAAGCTCCGGTCAGAGGACGTCGAGAACAGCCCGTAGCAGCCGGTTGATCTCGATCATCTCAGCTGGGCTCAGCCGTCCGACCCGGTCGCCAATGGTTTTCTCGACGTCGACAGCACGCAGTTGATCCAGCATGAGTCGGGTCGGCTCGCCGCGCACGGTGACTTCAGGCCGGAACACGTAGGGGTGCGCCGAGGTGGAGGTAGGAGCAACGACCGTCGTCGAGAGGTTGAGATCGTCTGACTGCACCACCACGGCGTACCGTCGGCCTTGCTGTTCGTGACCGACCGCATCGCGGGGTGCGCGGAGCCGATAGACGTCACCACGCACTGATTTCGTCCATCTCTGCCTGAACTCGGCGAATCTCCGCGAGGTCATCGGCGTTGCTGCGAGCGTGCTCCGCATCGGCCCGCATCTTCGCTCGCAGCGCCTGGTCGGCATGCTCGTCGAGGAGCCGCGAGATCACTTCGTCGATCGGTGCGTCACCGAAATCCTGTGCACGGGTGCGCATCAGTCGGTCACGAGTGACCGTGCTGACCCTGATCGTCGTAGTCGCCATGCCGCTAGTCTACGGAACGGGCTACGCTCCGTCTACAACAACGATCTACTGGTGCTTCCCGTGCGCGGAACCCCAGAGCTGACCTACCGGGCATCAGGGGGATCGGGCGCATCGGCGTGACGACGACGGAGCCTCGACGAGTACGTCCGACGGCGGATCAACGGACGCGGGCCGTGGCGTCCTGCTGTTCCAACCAGATCAGGATCGCTCGGGTCGTTTCTTCCGGCTTTTCCTGCTGGATCCAGTGACCGCAGTCCAGGGTGACCACGTCCACGTTGGGCACGAAGTCCGCCAGTCGGTCGGACTTCGCGATCGTGTCCCGGTCGCCGTAGATCATGAGTGTGGGCTGCTGGATGATCGGGTCGACGTCCGCCAGCAGGTGCCAGTTGCGGTCGAGGTTGCGGTACCAGTTGATGCTGCCGGTGAACCCGGTCGACTCGAAGGCCGAGACGAAGACGGCCAGCTCGTCGTCGCTCATCACCGGCTCGCCCAGCGGAGCTTCCGCTCTGGCCAGGTCGATGAACGCCATGCCCGGCTGAGGCTCCCGGATCGGCACGTTCTTCCGGTACAGGTTGCGCAGGAACTGGAAGGTGTTCTCGTCGAACACGGCGTCCGCGACGCCCGGCTGTCGGTTGAAGTGGACGAAGTAGAAGTCGCTGCCGAGTACGGCTTCCATCAGCTCGATCCAGGGCGTGTCTCCGCGCTCCTGGTACGGCAGGCTCAGGTTGATCACCTTGTTGACCCGGTCCGGATGCAGCAGGGTGAGCCCCCAGACGACCATCGCGCCCCAGTCGTGGCCGACGAGGGTGGCATCGTTGTACCCGTAGTGATCCAGAAGCGCGACGAGGTCACCCGACAGGTGCGCGATGTCGTAGTCGGTCACCTCGGACGGGCGCGACGAATTGCCGTAGCCCCGCTGGTTCGGGGCGATGACGTGGTAGCCCGCCTCAGCGAGGGCAGCCATCTGGTGACGCCAGGAGAAGGCGTGCTCCGGCCAGCCGTGACAGAGCACGATCGGGTTTCCTGCGTTCTGTCGGCCGGCTTCGAAGACTTCGAGCTTCACGCCGTTGACGGGGACAAGACTTGGCTCGGGAAAATTCATGCCGCCATCCTGCCGACCGAAACCGGTCACCTCATGACCGGTTTATCTGAGAATCTTGGCGGCATGCGAACCGACCGGCTGGTGGCCATCCTCCTGCTGCTGCAACAGCGCGAGCAGGTGACCGCGGCGGAGGTTGCCCGGGAGCTGGAGGTCTCCGAGCGCACCGCCCGTCGCGACCTCGACGCCCTGGCCATGGCCGGGGTGCCCGTGTACTCCACGCAGGGCCGAGGCGGCGGCTGGCGCCTCGTGGGCGGTGCCCGTACCGACCTGTCCGGGTTGACCGCAGGCGAGGCCCGCGCCCTGTTCCTGGTCGCCGGCCCGGCCTCGGCCGCGACGCCGGAGGTGAAAGCAGCGCTGCGCAAGCTCGTCCAGGCCCTGCCGGAGCCGTTCCGGGCGCAGGCGCAGGCAGCGGCGTCGTCGATCGTCGTGGACCCCCAACGATGGGGGGCGAGCTGGGCCGATCGTCCGCAGCCTCGCTTCCTCGACGAACTCCAGGAGGCGGTTATCCGTGGCGTCCAGGTTCGTCTCGGCTACGTCGACAGCGCCGGCACCGAAACCGAGCGGACCGTCCACCCGCTGGGCATCGTCGCCAAAGGCCCATCCTGGTACCTCGTCGCCACCACCGAGGCCGGCCGGCGGAGCTTCCGGATCGACCGGGTGTCGTCCGTCGACCCGACCGACGATCCGGTGCACCGGCCGGCGGGGTTCGACCTCGCCGGGAGCTGGCGGGAAATCGCCGACGAGGTCGACCGCAGGCGAACACCCGTCGAGATGCAGGCGGTCTGCACGCCCGACGGGTTAGGCAAGCTCCGGATGGCGCTCGGCGATCGGCTCGAGGTGGGCGGCCCCACGGCCGACGGCCGCATCGAGGTCGTGATCCGCGGCCACAGTGAGTACACGCTCGCCGGCGAGCTCGCCTGGCTGGTCGAATGGCTGGAGGTGACCGGCCCGGCGGGTGTGCGGGAGCACCTGGCCGCGATCGGCACCGCGCTCGTCGAACGGTACGGCTGAGAGCTCGTCGAACGGTACGGCTGAGACCGCCTTCACCGGGCCGGGAGCAGGCCCCGGTCGGCCAGGAACGCCCGCAGCGTCTCGACGTCCTCGCCGGACATCAACTCGCGGGGGATCACGGTCGCCGGCATCCGGCCGACGTACACGATCCAGAACCCGGGGGTGTCGTGGACCTGGCTGACTCCGTCCCAGGCGATGCCGCTGGACTCCGTACCGCTGCGCATCATGATGTTCTCGTCGGTGATGTCGTAGCCGCCCTCGACCGCGTACTCGCTGGACCGGCGCCGGGCGCGCGAGCGCACCCACGGCCCGTACAGCATCGACAGCACACCGGCGGTGACCAGCGACATCCACAGCAGCGAGAACTGCTCACCCCAGCCGAGCGTCCGCGAGGCGACGAACGCGGCCACCCCGGTCGCCGTCAGGATCGCGCCGATGTAGCCGTACCTGCGCAGCCGCACCCGGCTGAGCGCGGCGGCCACCCGGCCCGGGTAGTCGGGATCGGCCGGGACGTCGAAACGGATGTGCACGCCAGCACGATAGTGCCCGCACCCACCGTCAGGTCGCGGTGAGGGCGTCGGCGGCGGCGAACAGGTCGCGCTCCCGCTGCCCACTCGTGCACCAGATAGACGACGGAGAACTTGCTGGTCGAGTACGCGGTCCGCCCGGCGACCGCGGTGTCCGGCTGGTCGGGACGGGCCAGCTCCGTCGGGGGCCGCCAGCGTGGCGCGGGAGCGAGCCCCAGGTTGTGCCGCAGGTCCCCGAAGTGGGTGTCCGAGCCGGTGATCACCACCCGTCGCAGCTGGTCGCCGAGCAGCCGCAGCAGCAGGTGGTTGGCGAGTACGTCGACCGCGAACGTCACCTCGTACCCGTCGGCGCTGCGCCGGGCCCCGCCGGTCACCTGCAGTCCCGCGTCGCCGACGAACGACGTGACCGCGGCCCGCGCCATCACGTGATCGGCGGCGGCGCGCACCGAGTCCAGCGAGGACAGATCCGCGGGTACGCCGTACACCTGCGGGTTTCCGTTCTTGTCGCGCAGCCCTTCGGCCAACCCGCCGGTGTGGTCGGTCACGAACATCCGCAGCCCCGGGTCGGCCGCGAGCATCGCGACCGCCGCGTGCCACCCGATTTCCCGACTCGCGCCGGTCATCAGCATCGTCTCGTCCATGCTCCGACTGTCGCCGCCGCCGCGACGCGTAGCCAGCACCCGGCGCGACGGTAGGACCAGCGGTACCAGGAACAGCTCCGGGCCGGGCCCGGATACTGGTGGGGTGACCAGCGCGTTCGGAGCCGCTGTGAAGGCCTGGCGGGGCCGGCTCTCCGCCGCCGACACCGGCCTGCCGGCGACCGCCCGCCGCCGGGCGGGTCGGCCTGCGCCGCGAGGAACTGGCGTCGCTGGCCGGCCTGTCGGTCGACTACGTGGTATGTCTGGAGCAGGGCCGCGCCCGCCACCCGTCCCCGCAGGTCGCCGCCCGGCTGGGCGACGTCCCGCTCGCGATGTTCTCGGCGGACTGGACGCTGCTCACCTGGACCCCGCTGTGGGCTGCCCTGCCCGGCGACCCGGCCGCCGTCACCCCGGACGAGCGCAACCTGCTGCGCGTGCTGTTCACGCCGGGCGCGTCGTCCGCGTGGCCGCGCGTCACCCCCCGATGGGGTCTCCGGGGCCGTGCCGGCTGCCTTCGTCGCCGACCTGCGTGCCACGGCCGCCGCGTACCCGAACGACCGCCCCTCGCCGACGCGATCGGCCGGAACGGGATCGAGCCGCACACGATCCACGCCGACCGGGGCGGCGCGGCCTGTTCAACTCGGCTTGCCGGGGCGGCGCAGCATGTGATGACCTCGACGTGTCGTCGGCTGTGTCAACGGATGCCCATCTACGTGTTCGTGTCCATGGGGCGAGTTGAGGTTTCCCCGCTTTCTCGCCGTGTGATCACTCGGCCTGGTCGATGGCGTGCCTGGCTGCCCGTGCCCCGTCGAACAGCGTCCGTGCGGATTGGATGTCACCCATGCGGGCGTGCAGCCGTGCCATCTCCCATAGGACCGCGGCCCTGCCATCGGCGTAGCCGACCGCCTGGAACAGCGCGAGGGCCTGCTCGTGATTGGCGAGCGCGGACGCGTGGGCGCCGCGGCGGGCGTGCAGGTTCGCCAGGCTGGCGATGGCGTGCCCGACGCCGGCGAGGTTGTCCAGTTCGCGGAACGTGTCGCGGGCACGGCGATAGTATTCGAGTGCCGGTTCGTCGTAGCCCAGCCGCTCGTGCGCGGTGGCGATGTTGCTCATCGCCACGGCCGCGCTCGCCCGGTCTCCCGCGCGCTCCAGCAGGGTGAGTGCCTGCCGCGCCGTGGCCAGCGCGCGCAGCGGCCGGGCCGCGCCGAGGTGGAGTACGGCCAGATGGACGATCATGAGTCCGCGGATGCCGGGATCGTCGACTCTGGCGGCAATCCGGGCGTGGTACATCGCCCGCTCGTGGTGGCCCAGGCGAAACTCGGCCAGGCTCAGGGCTCCCGTGGCGATGGCCTCCGCGACGGGCTCGCCCTGCGCACGGGCGGCCAGGCGCGCACGCGAATGCAGGCGCAGGCCGAGCGTGTAATGGCCGCCCGTGTCGAGGTAACGCCAGATCGTGGCCGCCAGGCGGTGGACGTAGGCGTCCGGCGCGGTGTCGACCGCAGCCAGAACACCGGCTCGCTCTGTGTCCAACCACGACAGTGCATTGGCCTTGTCCCTGAAGTCATACGTGGATGCGGGCGCGGGCGGTCGCAGGTGTCGCTCGTGTGGCGCTATGAAATTCATCGCCGCTGATGCGGTGCCCAGGTAGAAATCAAGAAGACGGGCGCGGGCAGCGCTCGACATGGGGTCGGTGCAGGCCAGCTCCGACGCGTAGAGCTTCAACAGATCGTGCTGCCGGAATCCGACCGGCGGAACCGCGGTGACCATGTGCGCCCGCACGAGTTCGTCCATGGCACGCCGAGCCGTTTCGACCGTCGTGTCAGCCAGGCACGCGACCGCCGGCTCCGCCACGCTCGGGCCAGGCACCAGGCCGAGCAGGCGGAACATCCGCGCGGCCGGTGCGCTCAGCGCGGCGTAGGACCACGAGAAGACCGTGCGCACGTCGACGAGCGGATCGCCGCCCGCGTCAAGCGCATCCAGCCCGCAACGCGCGATCTCCTCGATGAGCCCGGCCGGGGTGCGCGCGGGATGGGCCCCGATCCGCTCGGCCGCAACGCGCAACGCCAGCGGGAGCCCGGCGCACAGCCGGTTGAGCTCGCTCGCGTCTCGTTGAGTGATTCGCCCGGTCCCGAGCATCGCGGCCAGCAGGTCGTATGCCTGCGCTTCGGTGAGCGCATCCAGGACCAGACGGCGAGCGCCATCACGGGCGACCAACCCGGGCAGCGAGTCACGGCTCGTCACGATCGTCGTGTTGCCCGCCGAGCCGGGAAGCAGCGGGCGCACCTGCTCGGCGGAGCGTGCATTGTCAAGGATGACAAGCATCCGCCGGCCGTTGAGCAGGCTGCGATAGGCGGAGGCACGCGCCTGGATCCCGGCTGGCACCGACGCGCCGAGCGAGCGCAGCAGGCAGTCCAGCGCCGAGTCGGCGTCCAGCGGCAGCGCCGGATCGTAACCGCGCAGATCGAGGTACAACTGCCCGTCGGGAAAGCGCGAGACCACCTGATGCGCGAAGCGGATCGCCAGCGCGCTCTTGCCCACTCCCGCCAGACCGGAGATCACCGTGACCGGTGGTCCGCCGAGCACCGCCAGTTCAGCCGCGCGGCCGACGAACCCCACCACGTCGGCGGGCACCTGGTGCGGCACCGGCACGGCCGGCGGGGTGCGCGGTCCCGCACTGATCCGCTCCCACGCGGTCGCCCAGCGGCGCGCCTCATGCGGTGTCACGCCCAGGGCAAGCACCACCGAATCCAGTGCATCGGCCGTTATCAATGTGCTGCCGTTGAGATAAGAGGCCAGTGTGCTGCGTGGTATCCCGCTGGCCTTCGCGATGTCCGAGAGGGAAAGACGCAGCTTGCCCGTGCCCGTGGCAGCGTGCCGACGCAACAGGTCAAGCTCGGCCAGCATCTGCGGCAGCGACGCCACAGCGTCAAGTTCGGACACGAGCCGAGGATACGAGATCGGCGCGCGCCCGTCCCGAGTCGTCCAAGTCCGTCCCGGACACCTGCCCGCGCCGGGAGGCCGGCCTACCGTACGAGAATGATCGAGCTTCGGCATCGGGCGCGCGCCACGGCATTGGCGTTGCTCGTTTTCGCCCTCGCACCGGCTGCGGCGCACGCCGGCGTGGCGCCGCGGGTCATCGAAACGCGGGCGCCAAGCCTGCACCCCGAGGGGGTCGCCTGGGACCCGCTGCGGCACGCCTTCCTCGTCGGTTCGGTACGCCACGGCACCGTCTCCGTCGTGCGCCTCGACGGCTCAGTGCGCACCCTCATCGACGACGGCGTGATGGTCTCGGTCATCGGTGTGCACGTCGACCCGCACCGTGAACGGATCCTGGTGGCCTATCAGGATCCGGGGGTGGGCGTACGCTCCGGCGAGGCCACGCGGCTGCGGCAGTCGGGGGTGGGCATCTTCGACCTGCGGTCCGGTGCGTTGCAGCACCGCGTCGACCTGTCGGCCGTGCCGGGCGGCGCCGAATACATCCACGGCGCCAACGATCTGGCGATCGACAAGAGCGGGAACGCCTACGTCACCGACATCGTCAGCAGCGAGATCTATCGAGTGCGCAGGGACGGCACCGCGACCCTTCTGCTGCGCGACGAGCGGCTGGGCCGTGACGGGGTCGGGCCGAACGGCATAATCTGGCATCCAGGCGGTTACCTTCTTGTGGTCCGGTACGACACGGGAGCCCTGTGGCGCATCCCAGTAGCTTCTCCGGAGCGGATGACCGAGGTCCACCTCGACACCGCACTCGTTGGCGGGGACGGGATGGCCCTGCGGCCAGACGGCACACTTGCAGTGGTGACCAACCATCTTGCCTCCACCGCCGCCTCGGGCGTATCGGTGCTGCGCTCAACCGACGGTTGGGCCTCCGCAGTCACGGCCAGGCAGCAGCCGTGGCCGCAACCGGAGCAGAACCCGACGACCGCGACCGTGACTCCGCTTGGCACGTATGTCGTCGAGGGCCGTCTCGGTTCCCTGTTTTCGGGCACGGTCACCGACGAGTTCACGCTCAGGCCGTTGCGTTAATAGCACCTTCGATCTGGGGTCTGACCAGACCGCCCGTCTGGTCGGACCATTCGTCAACAGGGTTTACCCGGGTGCCAGCCATGGGACGGCACTGGTTGCTGCCCCTGTACGACCCGTTCAGCTGGCTCGTCGGTGCGGGGCGCGTGCACCAACAGTTGCTGGACCGTGCCGACATCCGGCCCGGTCAGCGCGTTCTGGAGATCGGCTGCGGCATCGGCAACCTGCTGCGGGCGCTCGGGCGTCGACAACCGGACGTCGACGCCGTCGGCATCGACCCGGACCAGGGTGCGCTGCGCCTGGCCCGGCGCAAGGCCGGCCGGGCCAGGCTCCCGATCCGGTACGAGGTCGCCTTCGCCGACGATTTGCCGTTGCCCGACGGCAGCGTCGACCGGGTGCTGTCCTCGTTCATGTTGCATCACCTGGCCGATGAGGAACGGACCCGGGCGTTGCGGGAGATCCGGCGGGTGCTGCACCCCGACGGCCAGCTACACCTCGTCGACATCGACGGTACGGCCCCTGGCCACGGAAGGGGCCGGCTGCACAGTGATCCCCGAGTGGTGGCCAGCAGACCCGAGCGGATGCTGGCCGCGCTGTCGGGGGCAGGCCTGACGGCCGTTTCCGAGAACGGTCGCGGTCGGGGCCGGTTCGGTCACCTCAGCAGCTTCGTCTTCTACCGCGCCACCGCCCCGCTTCATCCATGATGTACTGAAGCTCGAACCGTCTTGGAGCGACGGTGAGGTCAGCGGCGGTACGTGTGCGTGCGGACGGGCCAGCACCTGTGACTGAACCGAATCAGGGATGGACCCTATGTAGAGGACCGAGTATGGTCCCACCCATGACTGAACGTGTCCGGATGACCACCAGTGTGGCTCAGGTGTTGACAGTGCTGCTCGACGATCCGCAGACCGGCCGGTACGGGCTGGAGCTCATGCAGGCCACGGGCCAGCCCAGCGGCACCCTGTATCCGATCCTGACCCGGCTGCAGGAGGCGGGTTGGGTGCGGGCGGACTGGGAGGACATCGACCCCAGCGTGGAAGGGCGGCCCGCCCGGCGCTACCACCGCCTCACGCCGGAGGGGGTGGTAGCGGCCCGTGCTGAGCTCGCGGCCCTGCGGGCGAAGCTGCGTCCGCGTGGTGCGGGTGGGACGCGGGCGGCCGGTGCCGCGACGTTCACGTCGGTTCCGGGGTGGTGAGGGTCGTGTCGCAACGGATTGCGGTGTGGCTGTTGGGTGTGGCGGTGCGGCGTTGGCCGGCGTACCTGCGCGAGGAGATGGGTCGGGAGTGGACCGGCGAGTTGCACGCGCTCGGCCACGAGGCCGGTGTCGTCGCGCCGGTACGGATGTGGCGGCAGGTGCGGTTCGCGGGCAGTCTGGCGCTCGCCCGTCCGCCGGGTGCTGATTCCGGGGTGCTGTCCTGGCTGCGTAGGTCCTCACCCGTACAGGCGCATGCGGGGTGGTTGTTCCTCGCGCCGCTGCTCAGTCTGGTGGTGGCGATGGCGGCGGTGGGCTCGCTGGGGCCGTTGACCGGCTGGCTGCCCCCGACGCCCGCCACCGCCATCTCCTCGTTGGTCATGAACTACGTGGTTCATGTCGTCCTCGCGGCGGTGGTCGGCACGTTGTTGGCCCGGCGGCTGTTGCGGCGGCGTGTCGGCCGGCCGGTCGGTGTGGCGGGGTGTGGGTGGGCGACGTTACCGGTGATCGCGGGCCTGCTGGCTGTCGACGTGCTCGCGCGTGGCGCGAATCAGGTGTGGGACGGTGCGTTGTTCGCCGTCGTGGTGGCTTCGTGTCTGGTGGTGCTGCTTCCGCCGGTGGCGGTGGGTGTCGCGGTGCTGTCCCGCCGGGCGCGTCGGGTGTCGGCCATCGCCCTGGCCGGGCTCGCCGCTCCCGCGCTGACGCTGGCCGCTACCTATGCCCTGGTGCTGCTGGCGTCCCAGACACCGGCTGTGGCGGCGGGGCGACCCTGGTGGTGGCTCGCTTACCTCAGCCGCGAGCCCTTTCCACTACTGTCTTACCGCACCTCGCGCGACTTGCTGCCGATCGAGGCCGTCCTGCCGGTCCTGCCTGGGCTCGTGTTCATCGCGGTGGTGCTGGCCCTGGCTCACACGATCAGGCTGGCCAGGCCGCTCGGCCCCGCCGCGGCTGCTGCTGCCGCTGCCGCGACTGCTGTGCCGTCGGCGACCGGGCCCGGCCAGGTCGCGTCCGGCCAGGTCGCGTCCGACCAGATCGGTCCGATCGCGCCTGGCCAGACCGGCCAGCGCTCGACCAGCCTGATTCCGGCTGTGGCGTGTGGTCCGTGGTGGCATCGGGTCGCCCTGGCGGGCGCGATCTACTCGGTGCTCGCCTGGGCGGTGACGCTGGCCTATCTGACGCCCAACATCGGGGTGCAGAACTCCTGGCCCAGCCGGGTGATGCCGGATGGCACTTTGCTGCCCCCGCAGCCCGCCGGCTGGCCGCAGTGGTCGACTGAGGAGGGACGGGTGTGGATGCACGAGCTTCAGCTGACCGGCATCGTCTGCGCCGCGCTGTGCCTGCTCATCGCCGCCGCCTACCGTGGCCGGCCGCTGCTGCCGACGCTGGCCGGCTCAGCCGTACTGGTGGGGGTCAACATGGCAGTGGTACGCGGCGGGTGGACGACGCCCCGGCTGCTGCCCTGGCTCGCCGCGGGTGGGCTCGTCCTCGGCATCGTCGTCTGGTCGGTCTCGACCCGCCCGGCCGTGGCCCGGCGGCGGCCACCCGCTCGCCGCCTCGTCATCACCATCACCGTGCTGGCCGCGTTCCTCGTCCCGGGCGGGTTTTACACCCGGGTCTACATCGTGCCGGACGTGTCGGCACCGCCGGTCCTGCTGCTGGTCGCGGTCGGCCTGCCGACCGTACTCACGATCGTCGCCGCCATGGGCGTGCTGGCCACGTCCAGTCGCCAGCCGCGTCGACCATTCTGGCGGCTGCCTGCCGCTGTCGCACTGACAACGGCGATCGGCGGCGTCCTCTACTACCAGTACTCTCCCGAGCCCACGCTCAATGGACAACGGCCCATGATCGATTTCCTCTCCACGACGGTGCCTCTGGCATCGGCGGTCCCCGTAGCGGCCTGGGCGATCGCCGCGATCCGCGGCCGACCCGCCTCCCCCCGACGCCTCGGGCAACACCTGCTCCTCGCCCCGCCGCTGCTCGTCGTCGGCCTCCTCGTCACGCCCGCCATCGTGATCGTCGGCATGGTCCTGTCCCTGCTCGTGCTCTTCCCGATGGAGTACGGGCGAGCCTACGACGGTGTGCCCTACCTACCCGGTGCCATCACCGTCGGCCTGCTGATCGGCTACGTTGCCGCGACCCGCCTCGACCGAGCCAGACCATCACCATCACCAGCCGCCGAAAATGACCCGGCGGTCGCCCAGCTCCCGCTGGGCTGAGCCGCTGTGGAATGCGGCAACGTCCGAGGCGGCGGGCGGTCCGAGGCGGCTCGAACCGCCGGGGCTCACCGCGACGGGCCGCCGTCGACGAGACGAAGCAGCTGCCGTAGCGGAAAACCGGTGGGCCGGGCCCCGACGGGCCAGAAGCTGAACACCGGCCGACCTCGGGTCATACCCGATGGCTGGCCGGTGTCCAGTTCACCTGCTGGGAGGGACAGTCGGGTGTGCCGACTGTCCCGGCGACCGGTCAGTCGCGGGCAAAGGCAAGGAGATCGGCGACGAGCCTATCGGCGGCGGTCACCGCCAAGCCGTGGGAAGCGTCGTCGTAGACGACGAGCTGGCTGTCCTTGATCAGACCGGTAGTCGCTTCGCCACACTCCGCCAGCCTGGCGATCGGATCGCGAGCACCGTGGATCACCATGGTCGGGACCGTGACATGTGGGAGATCCTCATGCAGGTCGCTGGTGAACAGCAGTCGATTCGACTCGATCGTCGCTCGGCTCGAGCACTGCAACGCCTGGTCGCTGAACCATCGGATGAACTCCGCCGACAGCGGGACATCGCCAGGCGCGGCATCGACACCGGCGTAGAAGGGGGTCGCGATCTCGGTGAAGTATCGGGGACGGTCCACCCGCAGGGCGGTCAGGACGTGTTCCAACTCCTCGGCCGTCATTCCACTCGCGTTGTCCGGTGAGCGACGCAGGGTGGGGGTGACGGTGGCGATCAGCACGGCCCGACGGACCCTGTCAGCGCCGTGCCGGGCGAGGTAGCGCACCAGTTCGGCACCACCCATCGCGTTGCCGACCAGGGTGACTTCGGTCAGCCCGAGGCCTTCGATCAGGCAGGCCAGGTCGTCGGCGAGGGTGTCGTAGTCGTAGCCGTCCCACGGCCAGTCGGATCTGCCGTGACCACGACGGTCGTAGGCGACGACCCGGATGCCGGCGGCGGCCAGTAGGGGTAGGTGCCGGTCCCACATCTGAAGACCCATCGCGGCGCTGCTCAGCAGGACCATGGGCCGACCGGCACCACTGTCTACATAGTGGATGTTGGTACCATCGGTTGCTTTGACAAACGGCATTGTATCCTCCGTGTCGTTGTTACCACTCGACTGGCAGTGATTCCAGGCCGTGGAATACGGTGTTTCGGCGGAAGAGCGTCTCAGGTCTGTCGGTGGCCAGCCGCAGTGTCGGGAACCGCGCGAACAAGGACTTCACCGCGATTGCCATTTCCAGCCGGGCGAGCGGTGCACCTTGGCAATAGTGTGGCCCAATTCCCCATTGCAAGTGCTCCTGGGTATTCCGTTGAATATCGATCCGACGCGGATTCGGAAAGACCTTGGGATCGTGGTTCCCGGCTGGTATGGATATGACGACGGCGTCGCCCTTACGCATCTGTCGGCCGCCGAGTTCCAGATCCTCGAGTGCAAGTCGAACTATGGCGTCCTGTGAGATCGACCAAAATCTCATCGATTCTTCGATGAACTGCGGTACCCGCGCTCCGTCGTCGGCAAGCACCGACTTGAGTAGATCTGCGTCGAGCAACAGACTCAGGGTGTTGAGGGCAATCTGGTTGGTCGTCGTCTCGTGACCGGCGACGAGGACCAGTCGCGCGATGCCGATCAACTCGTTGAGCGAGATCTCACCAGTTGCGAGATTGTTCACCACCAGTTGGCTGATGAGATCGTCCTGCGGGTCGTGCTGCCGGCGTTGGGCGAGTTCTGCCAGATAGTTCGACATATCCTGGTAGGCGGCGAAGGATTTCGCGGGATCGTCCTGATACATCACCATCCTGGTCTTCTCCACGAAGAACGATGAGTCTTCGTCCGGAACACCGATCAGGTTGGCGACGACCAGCGTCGGTAGTTTCCTGGAGAACGCGTCGTGCAGATCGACCGGGCGTGGCCGGGTTTCGACGTCGTCGAGCAGTCGTTCCGCCAGCGCTTCGATAGCGGGCTGCATGGCACGGACCCGCCGCGCGGTGAATTGTGACGTGATCATGCTTCTGAGTCGGTTGTGCTCCGGATCGTCCATACGCAGGAAGGACGATGGACGGTCACCCGGTGGAAGCTGGATACGGAGAGGTGCTCCCGGCAGCAGCTCGTCGGCACTGAGTCGTGGGTCCATCAGAGCCTGCTGCACGTCGGGGTGTCTGGTGACCAACCATGCGCGTCGGGCCTCGGCGGTTCCAGCCGGAATCGTTACCGCGCATGGCACGTCTTTGCGTAGCTCGTCGAGGATCGCCGGGACCGTGCCGTCGTGTGCCCGTGGAAAGGGCCAATCCAGTACGCATTGCTGTTCGTGCAGGTCCATCGCGACTCCTCATCACTGGGTGACGACAACTTGCGTGGACATATTGTTATCCGTCGACCTGACGAATTACTGACACAAACGAGGGCACGCAGATGGCTCAGGAAGCGATGACGGCGTGCGAAACGGGGACAGGAGTTGTCTCCTGCCCCCGGATCGCGCACCTGCGCAGGCGATCTTCGACTCGACGGTCGAGTCGCGTCGATCCTGTTGCGAGCGCCAGGAGCACGCGGTCAGCCCGACGCGGTCAGCCCGACAAAGCGTCCCATCGCGGCGGCGGCGTGGTCGAAGAACGCGTTCGGATCTGCGGCGAAACCCTGTACGTGTCCGTACACACTGAAGCTGACCATGCCGAGCAGCTGAGTCCACGCCACCAGGGTCCGGGCTATCGTGGTTGGTGGCAGGCCGGCAAGAAAGCCCTCGGCGAGGGCATCCACGTTCCGCTGCATCCCCTCACTCATCGTCGGGTCGTCGAACACGGTCAACGTACCGGCATCGTGAGCCTGCCTGAGCAGGCTGATGAGGATCGTGGCGGCGCGTGCGCCGACGACCATCGTCTCGGCAGGGGCGCTGTAGTCCGGTTGCGGGGGACCCCAGATCAGCACGTACCGTTCGGGGTTCGCCATGGCCCATTCGCGGATGCTGCGGCAGGTGGCTACCCACTGGCTGAGCGGACCGTGCCCAACTGCCTGTTTGGCACCGTACTCGGCGGCGTCGCCCATGTCTTGATAGGCATCCAGGATCATCGCCGTCAAAAGGTGCGCCGGGTCGGAGAAGTGGCGATGCACTTCGGCTGGGTCGACCTTGAGATCGGCGGCAATGTTCGCGAGCGGTAATGCGGCAGTTCCCTTGCGGGCCAAACGGGTGTATGCCTCACTCTTGACCTGATCAGCCACTTTCAGGCCATCGCGGTCGTCACGTGTCATATGAGATTCCAATCTCCTAGGGAACTTCCGGCCGATGCCGGGGAAGGAATTGAACCAACATACCAATCAAAATCGTGAATCCGAGTAGCCAGACCAAACCAGCCAGGAACGCAGGCGGATAGCCGCCCGGATCCGATGAACCGCCCAATCGGTTGTAGAAGATCACACCGACGATGGCCACGCCTACCGCACCGCCGACCTGTTGCGAGGTCGCGAGTACGCCAGACGCCGCCCCGGCGTACTCCGGATCGAGATTGGCGAGAACGGTGTTGGTCAACGGGGCGAGCACGAGCCCCATGCCTGCGCCCGCGAGTGCGAAGCCAGGCACCAGGACCGAGGTCCGGCCGCCGGTCCCGAGCCCGCTGACGATCAGATGCGTGATCGACAGCCCGATGAACATGACCGCCGAGCCGACCGTCAGGACGTGTCGTCCGATACGCCGGGATACCGCCTCGGCGTACAGCGAGGTGAGGAAGTATCCCGCGGCGATCGGAGTGAAGATGATCCCCGATTCGAGCGGTGTCATCCCTTGGCCCTCCTGCAGGTAGATTGCGAGGAAGAGGAAGAACGACCCCATTAGCATGTTGAACAGCATCGTGACGATCAACCCCACGCTGAAGGCTCGCTCCCGGAACAGCCGTACGTCGATCAGCGGTCCCCCGGATCGGGCGAGGAGCATGCTCTGGTATCGGACGAAGGCGGCCAAGACCGGAACGGAGGCGGCCAGCATGAGCCAGGTCCAGAGTGGCCATCCGCGCTCCCGCCCTTCGACCAGCGGCAGAACGAGCGCGACCAGTCCCGCAGCGACCAGTACGGTGCCGATGAAGTCGAGTTTGCTGCTGGCTCCCGCCCGGGATTCGGGTACGAATCGTAAGGTGAGAAAGAACGTCACTACGCCGATCGGTACATTCACCAGATAACAATTTCGCCAGCTCAGGTTCATGATGTCGGCTGCAATGAGCAGGCCGCCGATCAGCTGCCCACAGACCGATGCCAGCCCGAGCGTGACGGCGTAGGCAGTGAAGGCACGTGCGCGTGCTGCTCCTGCGTAGACCACGCCGAGAATCGCCAGCCCCTGCGGCATCAGCAAGGCTGCTGACCAGCCTTGTGCAATTCGGGCGGCAACCAGGAAGTCCGCAGTCGGTGCCAAACCGCAGGCGGCGGAGGACGCGGTGAAGCAGGCCAGCCCGATGAGAAAGACGCGGCGTCGGCCGTAGATGTCACCGATGCGGCCACCGATGATCAATCCAGTGGCCAGTGACAGCCAGTAACCGGCAATGATGAATTGAATTGCCGCCGGACTTGCTTCCAAGTCGCGCTGGGTCGACGGGATCGCGACGTTGACGATGAAGAAATCCAGCGCGACCATGAAGATCGCAGCCAGGATGATAGGCATCACAACCCAGCGCGGCCCGGCACCCGTTGCCTGCCCGCCGGATCGCGTGGCCTCGACTTGGTCCGCGGATGTCACCGTTCCCGACATCTCTACCTCCCTTCGACGAAACTCGTGGCGGCTGTGCACCCGACGACTGCCGCCCGGAGCGTCGCCGCCCGCCATGTCCACACCGCTGCTGTCCGACGCGTGACCGGCGACCCTGTCAGGGTTGATGTGCCAGTGCCGTCGGTAGATGTCTGACCGGGTTGTCGCCGCTGGCGGACTCTTCCCGGCTATCTTGGTGGTTATGGTCCGTTCTGTCGATTACGTCCTGGGTAAAGTGACTAGCCCGGATCATTTGGAGTGTCGACGGCTTGTTGGGCCGGGATTCCGACAGGAGCCCCCAACTGTTCGCTGACAGCAACATTGCGCGAGGTTCTGGCGGTCGGAAGTCAGCAGGCCGACTGCATTCCTTTGATCCGTTTCGTGGATCCGCCTGATTGCCGTTCGTGCCCAGCTGAGCGATCCGATGCATCCACAGCCTTGTGCGCTGGTGGACTTCTGACTGTTTGTCAGTATAAGGACACATCCTGATGTGATCCATACCACTGGGGATTGGGAGTCATGATCACTTTCAGTGTCGGTGTGGCTGCGTATGGCTTGTGTTGCGTAGAGGTGGGTCAGTGTGCGTGGTGTCCTTGCGGGCCGGGCGGGCGTGGTGTGACCTGGGTGGCAGGTGAACTTGTCGGGGGTGGGTGGTGGCCGATGCTTCGTCGGCCGAAATAGTTACCGGCGCAAGAGGTCGTTGCTCGTTGTGCATAACGCAGTTTGGTCATCGAGCCGTGGCTACCTGGCACGTAATTGACCGTCGTGTTGGGTGCGGCAGTGTTGTGCCTATGTTCCGTGGCTGTTGCCGCCGGTGGTCAGCTCATTGGCTAGCTGGGCGGTTGACTTGTCCTGCGTCCGTTGTCGTTCTGTCTTCTATCCGTCAATCGATCTGCTGTAGCAATGTTTAATACCATTGACGAGTGCAACTTCCACCGCTAGCCTCTACTGGGGAGCGGAACTAGGATCGCCTTGCGGAAGGGATGTCGTCTCGTCTGAGTCAATTACTCCTCCGATTCGGAGTTGTTGTTCAACACTGGTTTCGATGTGGCCGGCAAGTGAACGCGCGGGAGGGATTGACATGGAATTCTGGATCCTGGGAAGAGTGACGGTCGGATCCAGGGACAAGGTGATTCATTTCCGAAGCGGGATGCAGTGCGTGCTGCTGGCAGCCCTGCTCGCTGCGGAGGGGCAGGCGGTCTCGACCGGCTCGCTGATAACCGAGCTGTGGGGCAACAATCCGCCTGATCAGGTAGAGAACGCGCTGCAGGCGCACGTGAGTCGGCTACGGCGCAAGCTTCAGTCGATCGAGCCCGGGCGGGCGACGTCGCGGCTGCAGGTACAGGCCAGCGGTTATCGTCTCGTGCTGGACGGTGCGAGCGTCGACGCCATGACGTTCACGTCGTCACTGAACGATGCCAGAGCCTTGGCCATGTCGCGGCCCGCCGAGTCCGCCTATCGGCTGCGGGCGGCCCTGGCGCTGTGGCGCGGCCCAGTCTTCGGCGGCGTGACTATCGGGTTGACCGCTCAAGCCGCGGCGGCCCGAATCGAGGCGTCCCGGATCGCGGCGCTGGAACTTCTCTTCGACACCGAGCTTCAGCTCGGTGGGCACACGCACATTGTGCCCGAATTGACCGCTCTCGTACGGGCCGAAGCGCCCAACGAACGGCTGTGCGAGCAGCTCATGGTGGCGCTGTACAGGTGCGGCCGACAGACAGACGCGCTCAGTGTCTACCAGTGGATGCGTAACCGAATGGCCGAGGAACTCGGCGTTGATCCGTCGCCGATGTTGCGCCACCACGAGCGAGCCATCCTTTCGCATGACCCGGAACTGCGACTCAGAGAAGGCCACCTCAATCTCCGCGAGCGGGTCTGCTGACAGCGCGGTTCGCCGGGCACGACGACCGCGCCGCGCGGACGATGCTCTCGCCGCCGGGCTGTCTCCATTGACGTGCACATCCTCGGCAGACGCAGGACGATATCTCGTTCGGCGGATGGCGAGCCGCATTACGCTACTGCACTCGCGTGCCATCGCCCTGATCGGGCCCACTCCGTACCGTGTCGCTGCCTTGACGGATGCTGGGCCCCGGAGTCGCGCCGGGGTGAGGCTCACGTACCTCACGAACTCCCGTGAGGTACGTGAGCCTCACCCCGGGGGCGCTCTACGTCACCTGCCTTCGGTGCGCCGTCCTGGCCTGCTGCTGGGCCCAGGCTGTCGCGTCAGCTGTCAGCCGGCGATTCCGGGTCCAGCCGGTTGACCGCGACCAGCGCCTCGTCCGCCTGGGCTGCGAGTTTTAGATCGTCCGGTGCTCCGCAGATCGCGGCGAACAGTTCGGCGACCCTGCCGAGTGCTGCGGTGAGCTGGGCTTGCCTGTCATCCGTCATCGGTTCCTCCAGTGGTGGCGCTGGCTGGATGCCAGCTGCGGTGTGCGTACCCGAGCTGTCGTACCGGACCGTCGTACCGGAGTCAGAAGGCGTTCGACGCCCGGAAGATGTGGGCGAAGCCCGCGATGCTCGCCGACCCGTGGAAGGCTACGTACTCCGGTACGAACAGGTCAGGAGCCCACTTGTCCTTGTAAGCCAGCTGTGACTGCGCCGGGTAGACCGCCTCGCCGTGGTGCCACAGCAACTCCATTAACCGGCGGAAACCACGGTCGTGTCCGGGCAGCTCGCACTCGCGACGAAGCCCGCTGAACGGTGTGAACCCGAAGTGCAGCCAGGCGGACCCCTCCGTGCGGAAGGTCTCGATGGCATGCACGTTGATCGCTTCCATGATGCCGGGCAGTCGGCTCGGCAGCCGCCGGCTGAGGTCGTGCATCCAGCCCGACCGGCTACCGAACACCGGCGAGTAGGAGATGTAGCCAACGGGTGCCTCGTCGATGAAGCCGATGAACATGCGCCGGTGCGGCTGCATCGCGTCACCGTACTGCCCAACCAGGTACTCCAACGGCCGCGCGTGCTCACCCTTGTCGCGTAGCCAGACCTGGTCGATCTCGCGCAGTGCGGGGAACCAGCGGTCGTCCGTCGCTTCTGAGATGACCAGTCCGGCCCGTAGCGCCCGGGAGATCTTGTTGCGCAACTGCATGAACTTCGTGCCTCGGAGGGAGAAGTCCGCAAGGCTGCGCGCCCACGAGGCGCCGACCTGGTTGACGGTGAATCCACGATCCGCGTAGATCGGCGCGTCGGCCTGCTGGACCTGCACCGACACCACTTCGAGGCCCTCCTCCCGGGCCATGGCGACGAACCCGTCGAGCAGCGGCCGGTAGGAGGCCGCGGGTGCGAACGGGCCACCGAACTGGACGAGGAAGCGTCCGGAGCGGCGGTAGACGATCACTCCTTCGTGCCCGGGCAGCTGGAAGTACCGGTTCCCCTCGCTGACCGCGAGGAAGGAGCTCGGATTCTCTGCCGAGGTGTAGGTGCGAATAGCGTGCAGGGCGGGATTTCCGGTGGTGAGGATGCCAGTCACTTCATGCTCCTGTCCGTGGAGTACCTCATCGAGTACACCGCTGGCCTCGACTTCAGTCTAGAGGGCATCGAGGCTGATAAGAACCGGCTTCTCCGAGGTGTCAGTGGGTTGTCAGTGTGTGGTCAGTGGGTGGTTGCAGTATTGGTGTCATCGAGAGCGAGGCCGGAGTTGATGGTCGCGGGTGTTGGCCGGATTCTGGGGTTGAGTGATCGATGGGGAGAGGTACCCGAAGTGGTCTATTGGGGGCCGGGGTCTACTCGGTCGGGCATTGCCCACGCAGGTTCGAATCCTGCCCTCTCCGCAGTTGCTGATCTCTGGGTGAGATTTTGTGGTGGTTGATTTCGCCGGTGGGCCGGTTTGGCCGTGGCGGCCGTGTCGTGAGCGTGTGTGATGCGCTGTTCGTTGGTCTTTTTGAGTCTTGGCCGGTGTGCCGACGGTTGTCGTTTCGGTGGGGCCAGTTTTTGTTACGTTGCGTTGTTTGGGGTGGTGGTGGCTGGGTTTTGGGGTGTCAGTGGGTGGTCAGTGTGTGGTCAGTGGGTGGTTGCAGTATTGGTGTCATCGAGAGCGAGGCCGGAGTTGATGGTCGCGGGTGTTGGCCGGATTCTGGGGTTGAGTGATCGATGGGGAGAGGTACCCGAAGTGGTCTATTGGGGGCCGGGGTCTACTCGGTCGGGCATTGCCCACGCAGGTTCGAATCCTGCCCTCTCCGCAGTTGCTGATCTCTGGGTGAGATTTTGTGGTGGTTGATTTCGCCGGTGGGCCGGTTTGGCCGTGGCGGCCGTGTCGTGAGCGTGTGTGATGCGCTGTTCGTTGGTCTTTTTGAGTCTTGGCCGGTGTGCCGACGGTTGTCGTTTCGGTGGGGCCAGTTTTTGTTGCGTTGCGTTGTTTGGGGTGGTGGTGGCTGGGTTTTGGGGTGTCAGTGGGTGGTCAGTGTGTGGTCAGTGGGTGGTTGCAGTATTGGTGTCATCGAGAGCGAGGCCGGAGTTGATGGTCGCGGGTGTTGGCCGGATTCTGGGGTTGAGTGATCGATGGGGAGAGGTACCCGAAGTGGTCTATTGGGGGCCGGGGTCTACTCGGTCGGGCATTGCCCACGCAGGTTCGAATCCTGCCCTCTCCGCAACCGGTTACGTTCGGAGAAGAGTTGCGATGCCACGAGAAGAGATGGCTAACCGTCTTGCCCTGATTATCGCCAATCCGGCGGCCGGTACGAACAGTCCGGAGACGGTGGCGGACTTGGCCGCCCGGTGCCGGCAGTTCCTGTTACGCGTCGAGGTGCACTGGACCTCGGGGCCCGGCGACGCATCGGCGGTGGCGCACGATTCCGTGGCCCGCCCGGAAGCCACCCGACCCGAGATCATCATCGCGGTGGGCGGTGACGGCACGGTACGCGAGGTGGTCTCCGGCCTGGTCGCGGCGACCCGGTTGGCGCCGGTCAGCGCCACCGGCAGTGGTGATCCGGGCAGTTCGGGCCCGGTACCGACGCTGCTGGTGATCCCAGCCGGCACCGGCAACTCCAACTACCTCGCCCAGTGGGGTGACCTGCCCTGGCAGGACGCGGTGACAGCAGCGCTGTCGCCCTCCGCAACCGGTGGTGCCGCAACCGGACCAACCGGGACCGGACCAACCGGGACCGGACCGGATGAGACCGAACCGGCAGCTGATCGAATCGGCCGGGAGGTGCGAAAGCTCGACCTCTGCCGGCTCGTGGAGACTGACGAGTTGGTGATGCTGGGTGCCTGTTCGGGCCTGATCGCCAAGGCGTTGCGGTTCGCGCCCGACGTACCGCTGACCGGCCGGTCCCGCTACCAGGTGGCCCTGGCGTGCGCAGCTGCGGGCTTCTCGGCGTACCCGGGCCGGGTCACGGTCGACGGCCAGATCGTGCATGAAGGACGAACCGTGCTGGCGAACGTCGGCGGCGGTCGGCACCGTGGTGGTCAGTACGAGGTGCTGCCGTACTCGGTTCTCGACGACGGGCTGCTCGACGTGTGCGTCATCGGGGACGACATCGCACCTGCGGACGTGCCCGAGCTGACCCGGACCGCGCAGCACCTGGACCGTCTCGGGACCGTGTACGCGCGGGGCCGCCAGATCACGATCAGCAACACAGCCGGCGACCCGTTGTGGTTCGAGCACGACGGCGAACTGCTGCCGAGGATCTGGCCGAGCGTGACGCTGGAAGTGCTGCCGCGAGCGCTACCGGTGTTCTGCCGGGCCGGTCGACTCGACCGGGTCCGATCCGCCCCGGGTACGGGGTGAAACCTTGGCCGCCCCGTTGCGCGATCTGTCCTCGGCACCGCTGCACCAGCCGGGCTCGACCCTGCTCGGTGCGCTGTGCGAATGGGCCGCCCAGGTCCGGTTCACCGACCTTCCGGAGCCGGTGGTCGAACTCGCGGCCAGCCAGATCCTCGCCCATCTCGCGGCGATCCGAGCGGGGCTACGGCACTCCCTCGGCCGCCGGCTGGTCGACGCGTACGGTCCGGTCTTTCAGACGGATCCACGGCGTACGGCCGGGGTTCTGGCGGCGGCCGGGTCGTGGTTGAACCTCGACGACACGGCGTACGCCGGGCACCTGGCCGCATCCACCGTGAGCGTCCCGCTCGCCTACGCCGCCGCCGGGCGCGTCGACGGGCGGACCCTGCTGAAGGCCGTGGTCGTGGCCAACGAATGCGCCGCCCGGATAACCGCTGCCGCCACCCTGGGACCGTTGCGCGGCCAAAGCGCGATGCACACCCATCTGGCCGGTGCGGTGGCCGGGCGGCTGAGCTGTGCGGACGTATCCGCCCGATGTTGGACCGACGCGATGAGCCTGGCGTTTGCCGCCCCGCCCTGGCCGGTCATGCACGCGTTCCTGGGCGGTGCGGCGAAGCTGTTGCACGTACTGGTGCCGGTGCGCTCGGCCATGGACGCCTGCGACGGGGCGATCGCCGGATTGACCGGCCCCGCCGACGTCCTGGAGCATCCTCGGGGGTTTCTCGCCCGGTTCGCGACGGTTCCCGTCCCGCAGGTGGTCACCGATCTGCTCGGGCAGCGGTGGCATACCGAGACGTTGTCGTTCAAGCTGCGGCCCGGCGGCCCCGGCATCGACGCGGCCGTCGACTGCGCCATCGCGTTGCACCATCAGGTGGATCCTGCCGCGATCGTGGACATCGAGGTCGCGGCATCGGTCTACACCTTGTTCGCGGCCAGGCAGGCGACCGAGTACCTCGCCGGCCCGGACAGCCCGATCAGCGCGCTCCTGCTCTCGACCGGTTACCCGGTCGCGACGGCTCTGCTCACCGGCGACCTTACCGCCGCGGACTTCGACCAGCCGGCGATCGCCGATCCGGCCCGTTGGGCCCTCGCGGAACGGGTACGCCTTGTCCACGAGCCGACGATGACCTCCCAACTGCTCACCTGCGTCGCTCCGTTCGGCGCGGCCCTGCTGCAGGCAGGGGATCGGGCGTTGCCCTGGCTGCGCCAGTTCGTCGGCGTCGACGTGGCCGCGTCGGTGTTGCGGAACGGCCGGACGGTGGATGCCGACGGCGCCCTCGGGCGGGGCGACCTTCCGCCGGCTCTGGTCTCCTTCCGGGACGCGGCGAAGGCGACTCCGGCTCGGCTTCTGGTCCGGCTCGCCGACGGGCGGTCTCTGAGCCGGGAGCAGACCATTCCGCTCGGTGGGGCCGGACCGCAGACCCGCCGGACACACCGCGAGCTGGTCCGCGCGAAGTTCGCCGCCAGTGGCGGCGCAGGTGCCGTGGCCGACGAGATCGAGAATCTCGTGGAAACCACCCCGCAGCGTCTTGCGGTGCTTGTGCAGAACGCCCTGCGCTGAAGTTTCCGTCATCTTTCCGTCAGTGCTTTCCGGCAAGACGGAAACGGTTATAACTGTTGTTTCCAGGTCGCTCATTGCATGTCGCTGATCTGTGCTGTCGGTCGTCAGGTGGTTGTCAGCCAGCCGTCAGGAGTTGCTGGCAATATTCTGTTGTCTCACTGATTGAGGACACCTGGGGTGTTCTTGCCAATGGCTCGAGGAGCTGTTCGAGTGGCTATCGCCAGTGACGTCAATGCCGTGCGCCCCATATCTCGGGGTGGAATCGCAGGCGTATCCGAGAATCCGCCACCGGTGCCGGTGCGCAGCTACGATTCCTACATCGGTGACCGAGACGTGCCGGGTGCGGGGTGGGTGTACACGGTCAGTTCCCGATCGCTGCTGGAGGACGTCTTCACCAGTGTGAGTGTCAAGCGCACTCTGGAGCAGAATCCCGACTCGTCAGCCGCGCTACATCCCTATGTGGTCGGCCGTGCCGCAGTGGCCACAACGGAGGACATCGACGCCGCGGTCGACGCCGCGGTGCACGCCCGGACCGGCTGGGCAGCTGTTCCGCTCGATGACCGGATGCGTCTCGGGGAACTGTTCCTGACGCAGCTACGGGAGAACCGGGAAGCGTTCCTCTCCTTGCTGATGGCCGAAGCGCACCCACGGATGCTCGCCGAATGGGAGCTCTCCTGCCTGGAACAGGTCTACAGCGCGGAAAGCTGTTCCTGGTACCGCCAGCAGATGCAGGCCGAGTTCCAGTACGGCCCACGACGCCTGGTCGTGCGCCGCAGCCCGGACGGTGTGGTGTGCATCAACCCTCCGCAGAACGCGCCGGCGCCCAGTGCCGCGCTCGCGGTGCTGGTCCTGATGGCCGGCAACACGGTCGTGGTCCGAGCGCCCAGAAGCATCGCGTTGAGCACCATGTACGTCGTGCGGGAGCTGATCGCGCCGCTGCTGACGGAGCTGGGCGCGCCGCCGGGCACCCTCAACGTCGTCTGCAGCAAGCCGCAGCAGACGCTCGACCGGTGGCTGGAGCACCCGGGTGTGGACGACATCATCTACTTCGGCGGGAGTGAGGAGGGACTGCAGTTCGAGAGAGAGTGCGTCGCCCGTGGGAAGAAGCCCGTCCTTGAGCTGGCCGGCAACGACGGCCTGGTGGTCTGGCGGGATGCGGATCTGTCGATGGCCGCAGAGGCGGTCACCGAGTGCTTCTACGGGTCCGGCCAGATCTGCATGGTACCCAACTACGTTTTGGCGCATCCGTCGATCGCCGACGACCTGCTGGCCGAGGTCGTCCGCCAGGTCGCCAACGTCCGTCCGGGCTATCCCGAGGACCGGGGCGTGCTGCTGTCCCCGGTACGGCGTAGCGAACGGTTTTTCCGTCTCCTGCGACAGGCCCTGGACGCGGGCGCGGAACTGGTCTGCGGCGGGCGTCGGACCGAACTCGACGGCACCCCGTCGGACACCGGTGTCTTCCTCGAACCGACAGTCGTCCGGGTCAACGGTCTGGCCGGTGCACGGCGGTTCGACGTCGTCGCTCACGAGACCTTCTTTCCGCTCATCCCGGTGGTCGTCCCGGACGATGACGACGATGTGGCACTGCTCGACGGCTTTGTCGAATTCATCAACTCCAACCGTTACGGCCTGCGTAATTCGCTGTGGGCCGAGGACCAGCGGGTGATCGACACTTTCGTCACCCGTACCCACAACGGGGGCCTGCTCAAGGTCAACGATTCGCACATCGGCTTCCTGCCCTATCTGCCGAGCCACGGCGGAACCGGGCTGACCGGAGGAGCGTTCGGCGAAGCCAACTATCCCATTCTCAAGACATCTCACCTGCAGGGCGTGAGCGTGTCGGCCGGCATTCGACCGCGTACCGCTGTCTTCGGCGAGTAATACCTCCATCCGGGTCCGGCGCGGTTCAGGTAGCCAGCCGTGCCGGGCCGACTGGCCAGGACAATCGCTACAGGAGTTGATTCGAAATGCGATCTCTCGACCTTGCGCGCGCCGCATGCGAGAAATTCCATCCAGGTCTGTGCGATGCGCTCGCCGCTACCCCGTTGTCCGTCCACGAGTCCGAACAGACCACGACGATCAAGACCTACCGTGCGTACGGTGGTGCCGGACTGCTGGTGCCTGCCGCGTACGGGGGCGCAGGTGCCGATGCGCTGGAGGCGGTCCGCGTCACCCGTGCCATCTCGGCGTACTCGCCGTCGTTGGGGGCGGCGGTGACGATGCACCACTTCACCGCCGCGATGCTTTTCAAGCTGGCCGAGACGGCCGGCAGACTCACCCCGGCTCAGATGTCGCTGCTGGGCCGGGTGGCGCCGGAAGGGCTGCTGATGGCCTCGGGCTGGGCCGAGGGTCGCCCCAACGCCAACATCCTGACGCCGAGCGTGACGGCCCGTCCCGCGCCCGACGGTGGCTATCTGGTCAGTGGCGGGAAGCGGCCGTGCAGCCTGTCCGCCTCGATGGACCTTCTCACCGCCAGCATCGCCGTACCCGACGAGACCGGCCGGCCGAGCCTGGCCGTCCTGCTGATTCCGGCGCAGAGCCCGGGTGTCTCGGTCCACCCGTTCTGGTCGACCTACGTGCTGCCGGGTGCCGAGAGCGACGAGGTACGGCTGACCGACGTGCACGTACCAGAGGATCTTGTCATCCGGACCGTGCCGGACGACCCGGACCGGCTCGACGACCTGCAGACCGCCGGGTTCGTCTGGTTCGAGATGATGATTACCTCGGTCTATCTCGGTGCGGCGAGCGCACTGGCCGAACGCGCGCTCGCCAGCGGCCGCGGATCCGCGACCGATCGGGCGGCGATGGCGATCTGCCTGGAGTCCGCCATCGCGGGGGTCGAGGGGGTCGCCAGGGCGGTCCTCGATGGTGTCGACGGTGACGAGGCGGTGGCCGCCGTTCTGGTCGCCCGGTACGCGGCACAGGACGCCATCCGCCGGACCACCGATTCCGCTGTCGAACTACTCGGCGGGATGGCGTTCATCTCCTCGAGCGACGTCGCCTACCTGGCCGCCGCCGCCCGGCCGCTGGTATTCCACCCGCCGTCGCAGGCCAGCGCGGCTGAGCCGTTGGTCGACTACTTCGCCGGCCAACCGCTGGTGCTGTCCTGAGCTGTCCACGACCCCTGTCCACGACCACGACGAACGGAGGTGAGCTGGCATGACCATGGTCGAGCCGGCGGTCGTACTGCCCGGCGCCAGCACCGAACAACGGACGTTGGACCTCTACCGGGCGCATCTGAGCAAGGGCAGGGCGACCCTGGCCGAACTGTTCGGGTCGCACATGGAGGTCGCATCGTCCGGCGCCTGGCTGGAGACCAGCGACGGCGAGCGCTTCCTCAACTGTGGCGGCTACGGGGTGTTCATCATGGGTGCCCGGCACCCGATTGTCATGGACGCCGTACTCGAACAGTTGCACCGACACCCCATCGCCACCCGGATCCTGCTCGAACCGACGGTCGCCGAGGCCGCCGAGGCGCTGATCTCCGTGGCCCCGAACGGCCTGGAACGGGTGCACTTCGCGCTGTCCGGCGCGGAGGCCGTCGAGACCGGGTTGAAACTGGCCCGCAGTCACGGCAAGCGCCGCATCCTCGCCACACACCAGGGGTATCACGGCAAGACGCTGGGTGCCTTGTCGGCCAGCGGCAAGGAGGTCTACCGCAAACCCTTCGCTCCCCTGCTGCCCGACGTGACCCGGGTGCCCTACGGCGACGCCGCGGCCGTCGAGCGCGAACTCGCCGCACATCCGGGCGAGGTCTGTGTCATCGTCGAGCCGGTCCAGGGCGAGGGCGGGGTGATCATCCCGCCGCCGGACTACCTGCGTCAGGTGGCCCTGCTGTGCCAGCGGTACAAGGGCTTCTTCATCCTGGACGAGGTGCAGACCGGGATGGGTCGGCTCGGTCACTGGTGGGGAGCAGACCTGGCCGGCGTCGTACCCGACGTGCTGCTCGTCGGCAAGGCGCTCGGCGGTGGGCTGCTGCCGGTCTCGGCCGCGCTGGCCAGCCGGAGCGCCTTCCTGCCATTCGACAAGGATCCGTACCTGCACACCGGTACGTTCTCCGGCGCGCCGATCCTGATGGCCGCGGTGCGTGGTGCCATCCGGGCGGTCAAGGAAGAACGGCTCGTGACCCGGGCCATGGAGATCGGACACCGGATCCTGCCGGAGATCCGACGAATCATGCTGGCCAACTGCCCGGAGCTCATCGTGGATGTGCGGGGCGAGGGTCTGCTCATCGGCATCGAACTGGTGGAGGCGGGTCTCGCCGGCGAGTTGCTGATCGAGTTGTTCAATCACGGTGTCGTCGGCAACCACTCGATGAACGGCAGCTCGGTCGTCCGGTTCACGCCGCCGGCAATCCTCAGTGACTCGGACATCAATTTTCTTCTCGAAGCGTTGGACGGCGCGACCCGCGATCTCGTGGACAAGCGTGCCCGGATGCCGGAAGGCAGTAACTGATCATGCGTCAAGTAAAGTTGACAGCGTTCGTCCCCCGAGTGTCGCCCGAGGTCGTCTTCGCCGGCGTGGCCCGCTTCGAGCGCTACCCGGAGCTTGCGCCGCACGTGCAGTCGACCACCGTCCACCGGACACTGCCCGAGCCGACCGGGAGCTCGAGTTGGGAACTGCATTTCCGTAGCGGCCTGCTGCGGTGGAGTGAGGAAGAGCAGTTCCACCGCGACGAATTGGCAATCGACTTCGTTCAGACCGACGGCGACTTCGACTCGTTCACGGGGCGGTGGACGTTCGGCCGTACCGCTGACGGCTGCGAGCTCACATTCGCCGCCGAGTTCGACTTCGGCATCCCGAGCCTGCAGGGAATCCTGGATCCGATCGCGGAGCGGGTGATCAGGGAGACCGTGGCCTGGGTAGTCGTCGGAATGTTCGAGGATGTCCGCCTCGATGGCGGCCACGAAGCACACGGACTGCAGGCCACGCCCGTCGCCTCAGCCTGACCGGAAAGGGCAGAATCATGGATCAGAAGAATCCGTTCGAGACTCCGAACACCTTTCGACTGCATCGGGCCGAGTACCTGGTCGGCTTCGGCGTCAGCGCAGTCCTGTTGGTCATGCACTGGAACGAGGTCCGCTGGCTCCCCGCGATAGCGCTGTTCCTGTACATCGACCTGATCGGTTACATCCCGGGAGCGATCGCCTACCACCGTAGCAAGACGAAGAAGATCTCCAAGGTCTACTACGTGCTCTACAACGTCATGCACAGCCTGATCACCCAGACGGTCGTCGTCGGCCTGTGGCTGTGGCTCATCGGGCCGGAGTGGGCGTTGCTGGTGATCCCGTTCCACGTCTTCGGGGATCGCGGCTTGTTCGGAAACTTCCTCAAGCCGTTCGGAATGCCGTTCGAGCCGGTGCCCCACCCGCTCTACGCCAAGCTCATCGAGTCGATCCGGTCGCCCGGGCAACAACCGGCCACCAACTCCGCGCCTGAGCCACTCGTCGCCCATATCGGGTCGTCGAAGTGAACAACGTCGAGGCGCGGACCGGCTGGACGATCATGGCAAGGTCGACGGCAGCGGGCCAACTGGACGACCGATCGGCTGGAGTGACATCCGGCGGAGTCGACGAGGCGACCGAGAATCGCGCGGCCGTACGTCAGATCGCGTCGGGGGTGGCGGTTCTCACGGTCGGTACCGGGCCAGCTATGCATGGTGTGACCGTCAGTTCACTGACCGCCGTGTCGCGTGACCCGTTGCTGATCGGGCTCTGCCTGCACCGGCGTTCGCAGTTCCTCAGCCTGCTCAAGACCCATCGGTCGTTCGCGGTCAGTGTCCTCGACGCCGCCCAGGCAGAACCGGCGAAATGGTTCTCCAACCCGGACCGGCCCCGTGGCCGGGCCCAGTTCGATCGCGTCCGGTGGCAGCCGGACCGGATCAGCGGTGCACCGCTCATCGTCGGCGCCCTGGCCTGGCTCAGCGCCAGGTTGGTCCGCGTCGTCGACGCCGGGGACCACGAGTTGCTCCTCGCCGAGGTGACCGGCGGTTCGGCTGCCGATGGCCAGCCACTGCTCAACCACGGTGGCCGCCTGCACGAGGTGACCACCATGATTCCGATCCCGCCGGCACCGACCCGACACGCCGACGAGGAGAACAACCGGACGGCGGGCCGGCGCACCGGCCGCGCCGAGCAGCTGTAGGACAACGACGACACCGAGCTGCGGGAGCGCTCGTACGCGCTCCCGGCAGCCGGTGTCGCGCCAAGCGAATCGACGTAAGGAGCAACGATGACCCGGACGGTGCCGCCCGAGGCGGACTGGGACGACGCGCCGACGCTGCTCGACGGTGCGATGAATCTGGCTCTCACCGCCGAACAGTGCAATCTTGCGTACTGGCTCGCGGCAGTGGCACAGGGAACGCTGCGTGGGCGTGCCGAGACCGGGCACGCGCCGACCGCGATCACGCCGGAACACATGCGCCGGCCTGGACCGCTTCGTGACGCTCTGGTGATGGAACTGGGCTACCGGTCCATCGCGGAGGAGAAGGCCACCCGGATTCTCGCGCACTACGTCGCCCAGGCGCCGGGCGTACCGGAGTTGGAGTTCTACACCACGCAGCTGGTCGACGAGGCACGTCATGCCATGGTCTTCCGTAATCATCTGATCGAACTCGGCCTGCCCGAGGACGGCCTCGTCGCGGCGATCGCCGAGATGTCGGCCGACTACACCAAGGAGATCCTGGAACCGGTCGAGGAGTTCGCCAACCATACCGTGCGTGACGAGGGGGACTTCATCGGCGGCGTCGCCATCTTCACCATCGTCATCGAGGGAGTGCTGGCGCCCGCAGCCGAGCTCAGCGAACGGAAGTGGCAGATGCTGGACCCGGCGGCGAGTGAGATCGCCCGCGGGGCCTCCATCGACGAGATCCGGCATCTCACCGTCGGCAGCTCGATTCTGCGCGATCATCTCGCCGCCCATCCGGGCTACCGACCACGCCTGCTCGACATTCTGCGCAAGGGCCGACAGCTCTGGGACGACCTGCCGGAGGAGGCGTACATCATGCGGCGCGAAACGCTGTTCCAGGAAGGGATGGCGCAGTACGCCGACCTCGTCGGCGACTACGAGGTGTGGCCCGGCCGGCGGCTGCTGGACACCACGCCGGCCGAGCGGTACGCCACCGCGGAACGCTGGACCGACGAGATGGCGGCGGTGCGGCTGCGCTACATGGGCCTTGCCGATGCGCTGCCGGTACTGGGGCTGGCGGAATGAACGGCCATCCCGACCTGTCGGCGGCGACGGCCGTCGCACCCGCTGCCGGCCGGGCGGCGGTCATCGCCGGCGTCGGCTCCTGGGTGCCACCCCGGATCGTCACCAACGAGGAACTCACTCGATATCTGGACACCTCCGACGAGTGGATCCGCAGCCGGACCGGCATCGCGCGCAGGCACGTCGTCGATCCGGGCGTGGGCACCGCGGCCCTTGCCATCGAGGCGGGCGCGGCGGCGTTGAAGTCGGCCGGTGGCGGTGACGTGGACTCGGTCATCGTGGCCACCGCCACGCCGGAGCGGCTGTGCCCGGCCACGGCACCACAGGTCGCCGCCGGGCTCGGCCTCAGCGGAGTCGCCGCGCACGACGTCGCGGCGGTCTGCAGCGGGTTCGTCTACGCGTTGAACAGCGCGGCAGGGCAGATCGCGACCGGCACTGCCGACCGCGTCCTGGTCATCGGTGCCGACGCCTTCTCGACGATCGTCGACCCGATGGATCGGCAGACCGCGGTGATATTCGCCGACGGCGCTGGGGCGGTGGTGCTGCGCGCCGGGTCCGCCTCGGAGCCGGGTGCCCTCGGGCCGTGCGTGCTCGGCAGCGACGGCGAACTCGCTGAACTGATCATGATTCCGGGCGGCGGGTCGGCCCAGCGGTCGACGGGACAGCTGCCGGGTCCGGACGATCTGTGGTTCCACATGCGCGGCAGAGACGTCTACCGCTACGCCGTCGAACACACGTCGAACGCGGCGCTGGCGGCGTTGGACCGGGCCGGCTGGCGTCCGGCGGACGTCGACTGTTTCATCCCGCACCAGGCCAACGCGCGGATCTGTACGGCCGTCGGGGAACGTATCGGAATCCCGGCGGATCGCGTGGCGTCGAACATCGAACGGGTCGGCAACACGGCGGCTGCGTCCATCCCGCTGCTCATCGCCGAGTCGGCGGCGACGGGCGCGTTCGATCCCGGCGCGCGGATTCTGATCGCCGCCTTCGGTGGTGGTCTGGCCTGGGGCGCGACCACCTTCACCTGGCCGGGGACCCTCGGCTTCGGTGACTGACCGTTCCGACCGCAACCGTCAAGACGACCGATATCCGAAATCGCTGAGTCATCAAGACCGGAGACCCGTCGCGGCGCGGCGGGTCGGTGAGAAAAGGTGCCATTGATGTTCGAGCAGCTCAAGGAAATCATCGCCCGCAAGTTCCAGTTGGACCGTGCGGCGCTTGTCCCGGAGGCGACGTTCCAGGACCTGGAGCTCGATTCGCTCGACATGGTCGAGTTGAGCCTGGTGATCGAGAAGGAGCTGGGTGTTGCCATCTCCGACGACGAGTTGATCCAGGCCGGGACGGTCGGAGCGGTCCGTGACCTCGCCGAGTCGCGGAGCGCGAGGGTCTGATGTCCAGCCGCGACGTGGCGGTGACCGGGTTGGGCATCGTCAGCCCGGCCGGCATCGGAGTGGCGGCCAGCTGGGACCGGGTCTGCGCCGGTCAACCGACCGCGCAGACCGATCCGCTGCTGGCCGGATGCCCGGTGGACATCTCCTGCCGGGTGCCGGCCTTCACGCCGGACCGAATACTCGGTCCGCGCCGGGCCCGGCGGCTCGACAGGTTCGTCCAGCTGACGGTGGTAGCGGCGCTGGAGGCGGTCGCCGACTCTGGGCTCGACGTCGGTAGCTGGGACGGAGCCCGGGTCGGTGTCGTGCTCGGATGCGCCGACGGCGGTCCGGGCACCGTCGAGGACCAGCACCGGATACTGCTCGCCGAAGGCCCCAATCAGGTCTCGCCGCTGCTGCTGCCGCGGCAACTGCCCAACATGATGGCCGGGCAGGTGTCCATCGAGCTCGGCGCGACCGGTCCGAGTCTGGTCGTCGCCACGGCCTGCGCGTCCGGCGCCTCCGCCATCGGACTCGCGCGCGATCTGTTGCTGTTGGACCGCTGTGACGTCGTGGTCACCGGCGGCGGCGAGGCCATGGTGACCCCGCTGGTGATGGCCGGCTTCGCGCAGATGGGGGCGTTGTCCCGGCGCTGTGACGATCCGTCCACCGCGTCACGTCCGTTCGACTCGGCGCGTGACGGCTTCGTCGCCGGCGAAGGTGCCGGTGTGCTGGTGCTCGAGCGGATCGCCGACGCTCAGGCCCGGCGTGCCCCGGTGCGGGCACGCATCGCCGGGTTCGGGGCGAGCGCCGACGCCTATCACGTGACCGCACCGGATCCGCACGGCAGAGGAGCCGAGGCGGCCGTACGCAGTGCTCTCACCGACGCGGAGATCGCGCCTACCGAGGTAGAGCATGTCAACGCCCACGGCAGTGCCACGCCGTTGAACGACCTGGTGGAAGCACAGATGCTGCACCGGGTGATCGGTTCCGGCGCTCTGGTCACCTCGACCAAGGGCGTCACCGGGCACCTGTTCGGTGCCGCCGGTGCGGTCGAGACGGCGTTCACCGTGCTGGCGGTGGAGCAGGGACTGGTGCCACCGACAGCCAATCTGGACGAACCCGACAGCCAACTCGAGATCGAGGTCGCGCAGAAGGCGACACCGCTACGGATCGACCTCGCGCTCAGCACGTCGCTCGGATTCGGTGGACAGAACGCCGCGGTTCTCGTCGGCCGCGCCTGACCGGTCCGGCCGCATCTGGTCAGTGCCCGGTCAGGTGCTGGTCAGTGCTACGGCGCAGGCTCTTGAGCAGGTACGCATTCAGGAAGGAGATTGGTCCATGCAGGCCAAGCAGCAAAACCTGGCCAACGGCGCCAGGCCGGCAAGAAGCGGCCTGGTCGGCGTCGACCCGGCCGCCGCAACCGCCAAGGAGGTGGGTGCTCATTTCGCGGAACTCGCCAAGGAGGTCCGCGCCGCCGGGCTGCTGGATCTCGTACCGGCACGGTACTACGGGCGGCTGGCCTTCAACGCGGCGTTGTTCGGCGCCGGCCTGATGGCGTTCTTCTTGATCGGCGACTCGTGGTGGCAGTTGGCGGTGGCTGCCTGGATGGGCGTCAGCTGCGCGCAGAGCGCGTTCATGTGGCACGACGCCGGGCACAAGGCCATGTTCCGCGGCACCGCGGCCACCGCGATGGGGCTCGTCCACGCCAACCTGGTCAACGGCGTGAGCTACGGATGGTGGGTCAACCACCACCACCGACACCACAGTTTCCCCAACAACATCGACCTCGATCCGGACATCGGACGACGGACGGCGATCTTCGACATGAGCCAGTACCCGAGCCGGTCCCGATGGGGACGGTTCGTGGTGCGTCACCAACGGACGCTCTTCTTCGTCCTGCTGACCCTTGAGGGCTACAAGATGCGCCGGACCTCCCTACTCGCCCTGTTCAGTGGGAACCTGCGTCGTCCGGTGCAGGAGGGGCTGCTCATCCTCGCCAATGTCGTCGTCTACGCCGGGGTGTTGCTGCTCGTGCTCTCACCGATCAAGGCCCTGGCCTTCATCGTCGTGCAGCAGGCGGTGCTCGGTGTCTACTTCGGCCTCATCTTCGCTCCCAATCACAAGGGCATGGAGGTACGTACCGGTGAGGAGTCGTTGGACTGGTTGGAGCGTCAGGTCCTGACGTCACGCAACATCCGTCCCTCGGTGTTGGTCGACTTCCTCTACGGCGGTCTCAACTACCAGGTGGAGCATCACCTCTTTCCGACGATGCCCCGGATGAACCTGAACCGGTGCCGGCCGATCGTTCAGCGCTACTGCAGCCGGCACGGCATTCCGTACCGAGAGGTGGGCCTGGTCGCGTCGTACCGGGAGGTCGCGACCTTCCTGCACGAGGTCAGTGAGCCAGCCCGCCACCCGTCGCCCGTCGCGACCGGGTCCGCTGCCAGCTGATCCCGCCGTCCCCCGATCCGCCGGACCCGCCAGTGCGGGCGTCCACGACAAAGGTGTGACCAGAGCATGCCCGACGATCTGATTCTGCCCACGCTGCCTCTCGCCGAGCGGCGGGACGCGGTGGAAAGCCTCGTACTCGACCAGTTCAAGGCGGCTCTGCTGATGGAGGGCGATGACGACCTCCCGTTGGAGAGCGGCTTTTTCGAACTTGGCCTCACCTCTTTACGACTTATCGAGATACGTCAACTTCTAGAGCAGCGACTAGGTCTGCGGATCGACGCCCGGGTGCTGTTCAACCAGCCGACGATCGCGCAACTGATCGACTATCTGTTGAGTGAACTCGTGGTACCCGCTCGCAGCGACGCCGGTGCGCTGGATGCGGAGGTTACCCGATGACCGACCTAGTCGATCCGCAATTCCGTGCGGCCGACCCCGTGTCGCCGGTCAACCAGGACGAACCGATCGCCGTCGTCGGCATCGGGCTGAAATTTCCCGGCGGTTGCGAATCGCTCGACGAGTTCGACGCTTTTCTGCGCGATGGACGTTCGGGCATCGTGCCGCTGCCGGCAGACCGATGGGACGTTTCGGCCTTCACTCCGTCGGATCCAACGGAGAAGGGAAAGATACACACGACGGGCGGTGGTTTCCTCGATCGGATCGATCAGTTCGACGCCGGATTCTTCAACATATCCCCCAAAGAGGCCCAGTACATCGATCCACAACAGCGGATGCTGCTGGAGACCGCGTGGCAGGCGCTGGAGAGCGCCAACATCGACCCGGCGCGACTGCGCCGGGGCAACGGCGGCGTCTACGTCGGGGCGAGTTCCATCGACTACGCCCTGGAGATCGGCGATCTGCCGTACGCCGAACTCGACGGACATCTCGCCTCCGGGATCACCATGTTCCCACTGTCCGGGCGGCTGTCCTACTTCCTCGGCTGGCGGGGGCCGAGCCTGAGCGTGGACACGGCGTGTTCGTCGTCGCTCACCGCGCTGCACCTCGCGGCCAGTGGGCTGCGCCGGGGTGAGTGCGACATCGCGCTGTGCGGCGGTGTCAACGCGCTGCACCACCCACGGATCCCGGTGATCTTCTCCCATGGGCAGATGCTCGCCCCGGACGGGCAGTGCAAGACCTTCGACGAGTCGGCCGACGGCTACGTCCGGGCCGAGGGCTGTGGCGTTCTGGTCCTCAAGCGGCTGTCGACCGCCGTCGCGGACGGCGACACCGTCCTGGCCGTCGTCCGTGGCACCGCCGTCGGTCAGGACGGCGACAGCGCCGGGTTGACCGTGCCCAACGGTGCCGCCCAGGAACAGGTCATCCGAGCCGCCCTCGCCGCGGCGCGGCTGCGTCCGGCCGACGTCCAGTACGTGGAGGCGCACGGTACCGGCACTCCGCTCGGCGACCCGATCGAGATGGGCGCCATCAACGACGTGTTCGCCGAGTCGCACACCCCGCGGTCGCCGATCCTGGTCGGCTCGGTCAAGACCAACCTCGGTCACATGGAGCCGGCGTCCGGCATCGTCGGACTGATCAAGGTCGTGCTGCAGATGCGGGCAGGAACGATCTATCCGCACCTGAATCTGCGCACCCCGTCCGGACGGATTCCCTGGGACAGCTATCCGGTCCGCGTGCCCACCGACTGCCAGCCGTGGTCGGCGCCGGTGCGCCGGGCGGTGGTGAACAGTTTCGGCTTCGCCGGCACGATCGCGGCGGCGGTGCTGGAACAAGCACCCGAGCAGCCGGCCGCGGTGTCGGAGCCGGCGCCGGCGGGGCAGCCACCCACCCGGCACGTGTTCACGCTCTCCGCCAAGAGCGGCGCCGGGCTGCAGGCGCTCGGCCAGCGGTACCGGCGGCTGCTCGCCGACCAGCCCGAGATCGACCTGGCCCGACTGTGCTACACCAGCAACGTCGGGCGTTCCCATCACAACCAACGCCTCGCCGGCGCGGTCGCCGACCGCGACCAACTCGACGCGCTGCTGGCCACGCTCGACGGCCCGGCCGACGGCAAGCCCACCACACCGCTGCGCAAGGTCGCCTTCATGTTCACCGGGCAGGGCGCCCAGTACCCCGGGATGGGAGCCGCGCTCTACCACCGCTTCCCGGTCTTTCGCGACTGGGTGGACCAGTGCGACGCGTTGTTCGCCCCCGTCCTCGGCCGGTCGGTACGCGCCCTGCTGCTCGACGAGGCGTCCGACGCGAGCGAGATCGATCAGACCTGGCTGACCCAACCCGCGCTGTTCACGCTGGAACTGGCCCTGGCCAAGCTGTGGATGTCGTGGGGGGTCCGGCCCAACGTGCTCATCGGACACAGCATTGGCGAGGTCGTGGCGGCGACGGTCGCCGGACTGTTCACCCTGCCGGACGCGGTGACGCTGGTCGCCGCCCGGGGACGACTGATGCAGTCGGTACGTCGCGCCGGTGCGATGGCCGCCGTGCACGCGGAGATCGAGCACGTCGAGCCGTACGTGGCGGGGCATCCCGAACTCGCCGTGGCCGCCCACAACAGCCCGACCCAGTGCGTCATCTCAGGGGCTGTCGGACCGCTCGACGACGCGATCCAGGCGTTGCTCGAGCGCGGGATCCGCGTCGACCGGCTCGCCGTGTCACACGCCTTCCACTCGCCGCTGATGGCAGAGACGTTCGACGAGTTCCGGGCCGCGCTGGCCGGGATCGAATTCCGGGAACCGGACACCACCCTGGTGTCGAACGTGACCGGCGGGACGGCCCGGTTCGCGGAGATCGCCGACATCGAGTACTGGATTCGGCACGTCGCCGAGCCCGTGCGGTTTCTGTCCGGTATCCGGGCGGTCGCCCGGCGGGGACGGCACGCGATCGTCGAAGTCGGTCCGGCCGGCGTCCTGACCGCCCAGGCTCGACAGTGCATCAGCGCCGACGACCACGTCTGGGCCGTCAGCCTCAGCCGCCGCGACCGCACCGACGAGACGACCCTGCGCTCGCTCGCGGCGGTCTACGTCGCCGGGATACCGGTCGACTGGCGTGGCCTGCACACCCGGCGGGAACCCATGCTCTCGCTGCCCACGTACCCGTTCCAGCGGCGACGGCACTGGCTGCCGGCCGCTGGCCGGCAGACGCCGCGAGCCGCCGGGGCGGGCAACGCCGCCAGCGCGTACCACCCACTGCTCGGCCGGGAGACCGGTACGCCCGAGCGCCGCGAGTTCACCAGCGAGCACTCCTCTGCCGACCTGCCGCTGGCGGCCGATCATGTGATCGACACGGTGCCGACCATGCCGGTCCCGGCCTTCGTCGAGCTGCTGCTCGCGCTGCAGGAGGAGCTCTTCGGTCAGCACGGTGGCCTGATCCGGGACCTGGTCCTGCACGAGCCGTTGACCCTGGCCGAGGAGCCACGCACGGTGCACACCAGATGCGGCACCGGTCCGGACGGCACGGTCGCGGTGGAGGTGGTGAGCGTCGTCGACGGCGTCACGCTGCGGCATGCCACCGCGCTCATCGAGGACCGCGGTGCCGCGACGCCGTCTTCCGAGCCTTCGGCAGCGGCCCGGGAGCCGGCCCGGACCCGGGACCGCAGCAGCGCCTACGTCGACCTGGCCTCGGTGGGGCGGGTCTACGGGTCGCGACTGCGGCTGCTGGACGATGTGGTCCGGCACGGTGCTTCGATCACCGGTCGGATCACCAACCGCCTGGCCCGGACCGGCGAATACTTTCCGGCCGACGTGCTCGAGGCGGCGTTGCACGGACTGGCCGCCGTACACGACGCCGGGCCGGCCGCCGGCCCGCTGGCGATCGGGTCGGTCCAGGTGCTGCGCCGGCCGCGCACCGACAAGGTCCGCTTCCAGGCACGGCTGCGGGAACCGACCGACGCCACCGGGCCCGGGTTCGTCGATCTGCGGCTGTTCGACGGCGACCGGGTGGTCGCCGAACTGCACGACATCCGGTGGGGCGTGCGGGACACCGCCCAACAGCGATCCTTCACCCACCGGCTCAGCTGGTTGCGCGAGGAACCCGGCCGGTCACCGGCCGCCGGCAGCCGTAAGGTGCTGGTGTTGCATGCCGAGCCGGCGCTCAGCGCCGCGCTGCGCGGGGCGGTCGACCGCGAAGGCGTCGAAATGGTCGTGGAGCCGGACGCCGACCGCGTCCCGGCGGCGCTGACCGATGCCGGCATCACCGACGTCGCCTGGTTCTGGCGTGACGAGGGCACGGACGTCTCCGTGTCCGAGCTACGCCGGCAGTCCGAGTGCCACTACCGTGACCTGTTGCGGGTGGTGGCCGCGATCGACAGCGCACCCGTCGAACGCCGTCCCCGGCTCTGGCTGGTCACCAGAGGAGCCCAACTGCTGGCGGGCGACGACCCGGCGGCGGCCAGTCTCGGCGCCGCGTCGCTGTGGGGCTTCGGTCCGGTCCTGCTCACCGAGTATCCGCAGTACCGGGCGACGCTTGTCGACCTCGCGCCGCCCGCCGCGTCCGGTGCGGCCGTCGATCCCGCTGGTCCTGCTGGCTCCGTCGATCCTGCTGGTTCCGCCGATCTCGCCGCCCTGGCCCGCGAGTGGAGCGCACCCCGCCCGGACGACTTCCAGGTGGCGTTCCGTGGCGGTCGACGGCACGTGCGTCGGCTGCTGCCGGGTGAGAGCACGCCGTCCTGGTCCGGTGGCTTCGTGGTGACCGGTCCGGACCCGGCGGACACCGGGCCGTCGTACCGGATCGAGCCGGCGGCGGTCGTCGCGCCAGGACCTGAGGAGCTGCAGGTGCTGGTTGACGTGACCGTCCCGGCCGGCGCCGAACTGAACCACAGCGTCTGTGTCGGCACGGTGTCGCTCGCCCCGCCAGACAGTGCCGCGCAGGTCGGGGACGTCGTCGTGGTCCGGCGTCAAGGGCCGCCGGCCCGGTACCTGACCGTGCCGGACGACGCCGCCCGCGCGGTGGCGCACGGAACGGACCCGGTTCGGGCCGCGGCCGACCAGGCCGCCGTGGCGGGCGCGGGCGCCTCCGGCGAGGCGCGGCCCATCCGGTACGGACTGGACGAACTCGACGAGGTCGCGGCGCGGCTGCGCGCCGGTGCCGCGCCGGGCTCGGTGGCGCTGTCCCTGACCGGTGTCGATGCCGACACCGGCCCGCTCGCCGTCACCGGTGCGGTGCGGCGTTTGCGGGCGGACCGGACCTATCTCGTCACCGGCGGCCTGGGCGGGCTAGGCCTGGTCACCGCACGGCGGTTGGTCGAGAGCGGTGCCCGCCACCTCGTCCTGGTCAGCCGCGGCGGCCGGGCGACCCCGGAAGCGGAGCCAATCCTCGCCGACCTGCGCCAGCGGGCCACGGTGACGGTGCTCGCCGCCGACATCGGCCGGCCGGCGGACATGGCCGACCTGACGGCCCGGCTGCACGCCATGCCGCACCCGGTCGGCGGGTTCATCCACGCGGCCGGCGCGATCGGCAAGGAACTTGTCGCGAAGCTCGACTGGCCGGCGATCGAGGAGCAGTTCGGCCCCAAGGTGTTCGGCGGGTGGCTGCTGCACGAGCTCAGCCTGGGCTGCCCCGAACACGAGTTCTTCGTGGTGTACTCGTCCATCGCGGCCGTCATCGGCGGCGCGACCCAGGCCCACTACGCCGCCGCGAGCGCGTTTCTCGACACGCTGGCCGCCTGGCGGGTCGCGCGGGGGCTGCCCGGCCTCAGCCTCAGCTGGGGCGCCTGGGCCGAGGTCGGTATGTCGGCCCGGCTGGACGAGCAGCTGAGCCGCGAGATCGATCGCAGCGGCATCCGGTTCTTCTCGCCGGCGCGTGCCCTGGACACGCTCACCCAGCTCTGGGACCGACCGGTGGCGCACCGGGTGGTCGGCGAGTACGACTGGGAGCGGATCGCCGGCGCGCTGCCGCTGGACAACGCGCTCTACTCGCGGGTCGCCAGCGGCCGGGCGGCCGGGTCGCCCGGCGGCGACCTGCGCGAGCGGCTGCTGAGCCCGGACGTCGACCGGGCCGCCGTCATCGGCGACCTGGTCCGCGCGAAGGTGGCGCAGGCGCTGCACCTGGACGACCCCGGTGATCTCGACGCCGGTGCCGAGTTCGTCTCGCTCGGGCTCGACTCGTTGATGGCGGTCGAACTGAAAAGCGGGCTGGAGTCGGCGCTACGGATTCCGCTGCCCGCCTCGCTGACCTTCGACCATCCGTCGGTGCAGGAACTCGCGGAATTCCTGCACCGCAGGTTCGCCGTCGAACACCTTGCCTGACCGACCTGGAGGAACATGTGGACGACCTGCCCGAAGACTGGACCCTGTCGGCGACATCGGCGGCACATGCCCGCGACCGTGGCGAGCACGTGGCCATCCGGTGCGCGGACCGGGCCGTGACGTACGCCCAGTTGCACCGGCACAGCAACCGGACCGCCCACCGGCTGCGCCAGGCGGGGGTCCGGGAGGGGACCCGCGTCGCCTACCTGGGCAAGGAATCGGAGCACTACTACTCGACGGTGCTCGCCTGCGCGAAGATCGGCGCGGTGCTGGTCCCGGTCAACTGGCGGCTCACCGCGGGCGAGGTCGACCACATCCTGCGCGACTCCACCGCGGAACTGGTGTTCGTGGAGCGCGAGTTCCACCCGGTCGTCGACCGGGTGCGCCCGGACGTACCGACGATCCGACAGGTCGTCGTGCTCGACGCCGAAGGCTCCGACGATCCCGGCGCCGGGCTGACCAACTGGCTGGCCGACGTGGCGGACAGCGACGTGGAGCATCGCTGCGGGCCGCACGACCCGGTCGTACAGATCTACACCAGCGGTACGACCGGCAAACCGAAGGGTGTCGTCCTGGCCCACCGCAGCTTCTTCAGCCTGCCGGCGGCGATGCGCGCCGAGGGGGTCGACTGGATCGACTGGCGTGCGGACGACGTCAGCCTCATCTCCCTACCGGGCCTCGGGATCGCCGGGATCGGCTGGTTCATGCACGGCTTCAACGCCGGCGCCACCAATGTGGTGATGCGGATGTACCTACCGCAGGAAGCGGTCCGGCTGATCCGGGAGTACGAGGTGTCCATCACCTTCGTCGCCCCGGCCATGCTCGCCATGATGCTCGCCGAACACGGCGTCGGCCCCGACACGTTCGCGTCGATGCGCAAGGTGGCCTACGGCGCCGCGCCGATCTCCGAAGGACTGCTCCGCCAGTGTCTGGAGACGTTCGGCTGCGAGTTCGCGCAGATCTACGCCAGCACCGAGACCGGGACGGTCGCGGTCTGCCTGCCGCCGGCGGCGCACGTGCCGGGCAGTGGGCTGCTGCGCGCGGCGGGCCGGGCCTGCCCGGGCACCGAGATCAAGGTGGTGGACCGGGACGGGCGGACACTGCCACCGGGCGAGACGGGCCAGGTGTGCGTGCGTACCCCAGCCCGGATGCTCGGATACTGGAATCTGCCCGAGGCCACCGCCCGGACCCTCGTCGGCGAGTGGCTGTACATGGGCGACGCCGGTCGTCTCGACGAGGACGGTTACCTCTTCCTCGGCGACCGGATCAACGACACCATCATCGTGGCCGGGCAGAACGTGTACCCCGCAGAGGTGGAGAAGGAACTGGCCGACCATCCCGCGGTCGCCGACGTCGCCGTGGTCGGTATGTCACACCCCCGCTGGGGGGACGCGGTCCACGCCTGTGTGGTGATTCGGCCGGGGCACCGGGCCACCCCTCGCGAACTGTTGGTCTTCCTCCGTGGCCGGGTCGCCGACTACAAGATCCCGGTCGAGTACCACATGGTGGCGCAGCTGCCGCGCAATCCGTCCGGGAAGATCCTCCGTCGGCTCGTCCGGGAACGTCTCGCCGGGCAGGGCGATGCGGATCTCGTGGCCGCCGCGTCGGGTTCGAAAGGAGACTGACATGTCCATCATCGACCAGCCGTGTCTGATCGGGGTCCTGCTGCCGACCCGCGAACAGGCGATAACCGACAGCATCGACATGGCGCAGATCCTCGACTTCGCGCGGCAGGCCGAGTCGCTGGGGTTCGACTCGGTGTGGACCGGCGACTCGCTGGTCGCCCGGCCACGGTTGGACCCGATGGTGGTGCTCGCCGCCTGCGCCGCCGTCACCAGCCGGGTCACCCTCGGCACCGCGGCGATGACGCCGGCGCTGCGGCACCCGCTGATCGGCGCCAACATGATCGCCAGCCTGGATCACGCGTGTACCGGCCGGTTGGCCCTCGGCCTCGGTTCGGGCTTTCCGATTCCCGAGACGGAGGAGGAGTTCGGCCTCGTGGACGCCGCCTTCGCCGGTCGGGCGGGACGGCTCGACGAAATCGTCGACCTGTGGCGGACGGCGTGGCGGAGCCGGCATTCGGAGCCGACCGACTTCACCGGGCGGTACTGGCAGGCCGACGGTCTCGACCGGCTACCCGCCCCGTACCGCGCCGGCGGGCCGCCGCTCTGGCTGGCCAGCAGCGACACGCCCCGGGTGCTGCGCCGGGTGGCCGAGCGCTACGACGGGTGGATGCCCTTCCTGCCGACCGCGCAGGCGTACGACACGGCCTGGCGTACCGTGCAGGAGCACTGCCGCGACCTGGGCCGTGCGCAGGACGCGGTCGTCCCGGGCATGTACGCCACGGTGACCATCGGTGACAGCCGGGCCGCCGCCGAAGCGGAGCTGGCGGACTACCTGCACCGGTACTACGGCAGGTCGCTGGAGACGATGGCGCAGATCCAGGCGTACGGCTGGGGCAGCGCCGAGGAATGCGCCGACTGGCTGGTGGGATACCTGCGGGCGGGCGCCCGTCATGTCGTGATCCGGATCGGGTCGCTGGATCCCGGACCGCATCTCGCACAACTCGGTGCGACCGTTCTCCCCGCGCTGCGGGAAGCCGCCGTCCCGATCGCCGCCAACTGATCCGGAATCGAGGTTGACCATGACTGACTACATCGGGCAGACGTCCGAAGCCGGGCAGTGGCTGCATCCGGACGAGCCGTCGGCCGACTCCCGGATCCGACTGTTCCTGTTTCCGCACGCCGGCAGCGGCGCGATCATCTACCGGGACTGGCCGCAACTGCTGCCGTCGGACGTCGCCGCCCAGGCGATCACCCTGCCCGGCCGGCACAACCGGCGGGAGGAGCAGGCGTACGACAAGTGGGAACCGCTGATGGACGCGTTGTACGAGGCGGTGGTGGCCGAACTCGACCATCGCCCGTACGCGTTCTTCGGCCACTGCATGGGATCACAACTCGCGTACCAGTTGACCCAGCGCATCGAGGCCGAAGGCGATCCGGGACCGATCCTGCTCGGGATGTCGGGCTGGGCACCGCAGGGCTTCTTCCAGCCGACCGACGAACAGTCCCGGATGCCGGAATCGGAGATGGTCGAGTGGATCAAGAAGCTGGGCTCGTTCCCGGCGGAGATCTACGACAATCCCGAGATGCTCGCCCTGGTGGTGCCGGCCCTGCGCGCGGACCTGGCCATCTGCGCGCAGTACGTGGACGAGCCGGCCGTGGTGCGCTGTCCGGTGGTCTCCTACGGCGGGGCCTCGGATCCGCTCATGGAGCGCAAGGACGCGATGGAGTCGTGGCGCGACAGGACTCCCCGCTACCTGGGCAACAGCGAGTTCCCCGGCGGGCACTTCTACATCGATGCCCATGCGCTGACCGTGACCACCGACTTCGCCCGGCACCTCTACCGTTTCGAAGCGGCCGGGACCCGTTGATGCCGTCGGTGGACGGCCGCGGGTCGACCACCGGTCCACCGACCGTCGGTCCACCGCTCACCGCGCGGACCCTGCCGGACCTCATGCCACTGTCCGCGACCCTCGGTATCCGGTTCGGCCAGCTCGGTCCGGACCGGGTCGCGGGTGAGGTGGACTGGCACCCACGGCTGTGCACGGCGGGCGGGGTGATGCACGGCGGCACCCTGGTGGCGCTGGCCGACTCGGTGGCAGGCGTGTGCGCGTACCTCAACCTGCCCACCGGGGCCGTCACCTCGACCATCGAGTTGACGGTGAACTTCCTCGCGGCGGTCCGTCGGGGGACGGTGCAGGCGGTCGCCCGACCGCTGAGCGTCGGCCGTAGCGTCATCGTGGTCCAGACGGATCTGCACCTGATGGAACCCGCTTGCGCGAACGGCACCCACGGGGGTGAGCGCACGGGTGAGCGCCCAGCGGTCGGGATCGTGGTGCAGTCCCAGATCGTTCTCCGGTAACAGCCTCACCCAGATGCCCGCGGGGTGTGCGCGGTCCGTCGCCCGGACCGCGCACACCCCGCATCGGTGTACGTCCGTCAGCTGCTGCCGTCGTGGCCCGCTCCCGCCGTGGTCGGCAGGTCGACCGACGTCCCGGTGGTACGGTCCCCGAGCCGCAGGATCGTGGCGATCATGATCGCCACGCAGCCGGCGATCACGGTGAACAGCCAGCCTGCTCCGGCGTTGGTGAGGATCGGCAGGAGGACGAAGGGCAGCAGCGCGGCGCTGAGCCGCGACAACGAGTAGGCCGCTCCGGCCGCGGTCGTCCGGAAGGCGGTCGGGTACTGCTCGGACAGGTAGACGTGCGACGCGGTGGAGAAGACGTTGCTCAGCAACGTGTAGCAGAAGCCGAAGGCGACGACGGCGACGGTGCTGCCGGCCAGGCCGAACCCGATGCCGCTGGCGGCCATCAGCGCGGCCGAGACGCAGATCAGCGTGCGTCGCTCCACCCGGTCGAGAATCGGCACGGACAGCAACGAACCGATCGGATAGCCGAGGAACGACATCGCCGTGTAGCCGAGTCCGGCGACGACGTCGAATCCCTTGACCGCGAGTACCTGTGGGGCCAGCGCGCCGAAACCGTAGTACGCCGTCACCGACAGCAGACAGAACGTCCAGAGCATGACGGTGCGGCGCCAGTACAACGGGCCGAACAACTCGCGGTAGCCCGGCCGGCGCAGGCGGACGGGGTCGGTCTGCGCCGGCTCAACCGTGGCCTGCCGCGCGGGTTCTGCCGTGGCCGGCGACGCGGGCTCTGCCGTGACCGGCTGCCCCTGGATGCCGGCCTGCCGCTCGAAGCCCCGCACGATCGCCTCCGCCTCGGCGGTGCGGCCCTGTTCGGCCAGCCACCGTGGCGACTCGACGAGCCGGCGCCGGAGGATCCAGATCAGCGCGGTGCCGAGCGCCCCGATGATGAAGACCCACCGCCAGCCGGCGAGCCCCAGGATCGTCTGTGGGGCGAGCCAGAGCGCGGTGAACCCGACGGCGGGAACGCCGCAGAACGCGATGCAGTAGGCCCAGCCGATGAAACGCCCGCGCCGACGAGCCGGCAGCACCTCCGCGAGATAGCAGTCGGCGAGTGTCTGCTCCGCTCCGATGCCCACGCCGGCGATGAAGCGGGTGAGGATCAGCCACGCGGCGTTCGGGGAGAAGGCGCCGAGCAGGGTGAACACCGAGTAGACGGCGAGGTTGATCATGAACGCCCGGCGGCGTCCGGTGATGTCGGACAGGCGGCCGAGCAGGATCGAGCCGAAGAACTGGCCGATGAATCCGGAGGCGAGGAACAGCTTGAGAGTGTTGCCGTCCACGCCGAACTCGACCTGCAGGACCTTCGACACCGTACCGGAGAGATTACTGTCGAAGTAATCGAAAAACAGGCCGATGCCGATGAGGAAAGTCAATGTGCGATGTGCGCTGATGATCGGCATGCGGTCGAGGCGTGCGCCGATCGAAGCGCTGTTCGCCGGTTTGGGCAAAGTGGTGGAGTGCGTCAAGGGTGCTCCAGCCGTTGGCCGCCCGCCGACCGGCGAGCCGGCATGATGTCGGCCGGCCGGCCGTTGCGGACCGGGCCGATGGCAGTCTGGCCAAAGCCCGCCAGCGCGGACCTTGGCCAGATCGATGCCGGTCGGACGGACGTCCGACGGCTGGATGGCCGGGGCCATCCGTGGGGAGAGCGGCGATTAGCCGGGGATCTTGTCGAGGAATCCGTAGACGGCCGCCAGTCGGCCGTCCGGGCCGGTCTTGATCACGTCGAACCCGATCGCCAGGGCCTCGTCCGCTCCGGCCGGTGCCAGACCCCAGGTGAAGCGGGCCAGATCGTGGTGCGCGTCGACGCTGCCGTCGAGCGTGAACACCATCCCGGCGAACTGCTGCTGGACGGCGCCGACAAGCGCGTTGAACGCCTCGTGCCCGCTCACGTCCGCCATCGGATCGGTGTAGGTGACGTCTTCCTGGCAGAGGTCGCGAATCTTCTGCGCGCGGGCCTGCGCATCCGGCTCGTTCCAGATCTCAAGGTACCGCTCGGCGAGCTTGATGAAATCACTCATGGAACGCCTGGCTCCGTTTCAGTATGGGCAGCCATGCTGCCGGGACCGACAAAGTCATTGGGAATATGGCATGTCGTGGCCGGGTCGTCGATTACCTGATGGGTAACGCCGGCGGCCAACGCGTCGGCCACTCATGATGCCGAAGCCGTACTCCATCAGCGGCCTGTCAATGCCTTGTCAGGCCACCCACTGACAATGAGGTCCGAAATGTGGCACGTCGGCAGTGCCGACTGCCGTTCTCCCAAGGAATTGGAGCAGCGATGCTATTGGCTGGCAGGAAGATCCTGGTCACCGGTGTGCTCAACGACCGGTCGATAGCGTTCGCCGCCGCCCGACTGGCGCAGCAGGAGGGCGCGGAGATTGTCCTGACCGGGTTCGGCCGAGGTCTGTCGATCACCAGACGGGTGGCGGAGAAGCTGCCGGAGCCGTGTCCGGTGCTGGAACTCGACATCACCGAGCCGGACCATCTCTCAGCCGTGGCGGCGGACCTCGAGTCGCGTTGGGGGCGGCTGGACGGCCTGCTGCACGCCGTCGCCTTCGCTCCGCCCTCGGCACTGGACGGCAACTTCCTGCATACACCGTGGCCCGATGTCGCCCGGGCGATGGAGGTGTCCACGTACTCGTTCGCCGCGCTCGCCCGGGCCTGCGCGCCGCTGTTGGCGAAGGCCGGTGGCGGATCGGTCGTCGGGCTCGATTTCGATGCCGGGCAGGCCTGGCCGGGATACGACTGGATGGGGGTGGCCAAGGCGGGGCTGGAGGGCTGCTGCCGCTACCTCGCCCACGCCCTGGGGCAGCAGGGCACCCGGGTGAACCTGGTGGCGTCCGGCCCGCTGCGGACCATCGCCGCCACCGCGATCAACTCGTTCACGTCGCTGCAGACTGCCTGGGACCGGTCGCCGTTGCCGTGGGACGTCACCGACGCCCTGCCGGTCGGTCGGGCGATCTGCGCGCTCTGGTCGGACTGGCTGCCGGCGGTCACCGGAGAGGTGATCCATGTCGATGGCGGGGTACATGCCGTCGGTGCGGCGCCGGCGCCGGTGACGTCCGCTGTCGGCCGCGATCTCGATCCGGTCCCCGCGCAGGTCCGATGATGCATCGCCTGGCCTGCCCCACCGGCCTGCCGGCCCTGGTCGGGACCGAACTGGGGACGAGCTCCTGGAAACGGATCGACCAGGAGACGGTCGACGACTTCGCCCGGATCACCGGTGACCGGCAATGGATTCATGTCGATCCGTGCCGGGCCGCGACCGGGCCGTTCGGCCGTCCTGTCGCGCACGGTTTCCTGGTGGTGTCGCTCATCCCGGCGATGCTCGCCGAGGTGATCATGGTGGACGGGGTGGATCACATCCTCAACAAGGGTGTGGACGGCATCCGGCTCGGCGCCGCCGTCGGGGTCGGGGCACGGCTGCGCGCCCGGATCGAGTTGCGGTCGGCGCGGGCACGTCCGCGGGGGTACTGGGAGTCGGTCTTCGGCGTGCAGATGGAGACCGAGGTCGATGCCACCATGACCGTCGTCCTGCGCGCTGGGGTGACCTACCTGTACCGAGCCGACGACAACCAGTCTGTTCGCAGGAAACTACCTTCAAGGTAATGGACGTCATGTAGTGCCGGCCTGCACGATGGCAGAATGTCGATCACCGTGACGAGGTCGGCGGTTGGTGAGCTGTTGCGGGATTGGCGGCGGCGCCGCCGGCTCAGCCAACTCGAACTCTCCATCCGGGCGGACATCTCCACCCGTCATCTCAGCTTCCTGGAGACCGGTAGGTCGGCACCGAGTCGGGAGATGGTGCTCCAGCTCGCCGATCAGCTCGACCTGTCGCTGCGTGAACGCAACCGGCTGCTGATGGCGGCCGGCTACGCGCCGGTGTACCCGGAGACGTCGTTGGACGAGCCGTCGATGTCGGTGATCCGGGCGGCCGTCCGGCAGGTACTCACCGGTCACGAACCCTATCCCGCGGTCGTCGTGGACCGGGGGTGGAATCTCGTCGAGGCGAACACCAGTCTCGGTGTGCTGACCGACCTGGTCTCACCATGGCTGCTCGCTCCGCCGGCGAACGTTCTCCGGGCGAGCCTGCACCCGCAGGGCCTGGCACCGCACATCGTCAACCTTGGTGAGTGGCGCGCCCACCTGCTCCATCGGTTACGCCGCCAGGTCGAGGCCAGCGGCGACCCGGCGCTGGCCGAGTTGGAGGATGAGCTGTCCGACTATCCGGGGGACGACTCCGGCGAGGCAGAGCCGACTCCGGTCGCCAGCATCGTGGTTCCGTTACGGATCCGGCGCGCCGGGCGGCTGTTGAGTATGTTCACGACGGTCGCCACATTCGGCACTCCGCTGGACATCACGGTGTCCGAGTTGTCGATCGAATCATTTTACCCGGCTGATCAGGAGACCGCACGCGTGTTGCGGGAGACGCATCAGTTCGCGCTTTCCGGTAGCTGATCACGCATCGACTCGCTTCCGACAAGTTCCTGCGGCTCGCGCTGAAACTGGATGCCGTGGTGACCGGTCTGAATGGACTGGTGTACCTCGTGGCAGCCGGCTGCGGTGACAGTGGTTGCTGTCAATCTGATTTGGGTGCTGGGGAGCCTTGTGACGGCTGGTGCCGGCCTCGGCGATCCATCCGTCGTCGCCCGCGTCTGGATCGTGATGCAGGCTGGCGTCGTCGGCCTGTTCGCCGTTCTTCAAATCGTCGGACTGCGTCGGAAGCAGACCTGAGATTCCTCGTGGCGTTACACCCACCGGTCGTCGTGGTCGGTCCGGCCGTCGCCCGGCGGGACCGGCCACCGTCGGCGTAACGCGCCGGACCCGGGGACGGCCGCGGCGGCCCGGGTACGGGAGGATGCTCCCGTGGAAGCTCTCAGGCTCGTACTGCTCTACGTGCATCTGATCGGGTTCGCGCTGCTGCTCGGCGGCGCTGTCGTCCAGTGGGCGAGTGGCCGTATCCGGATCAATCCCGCCATGCTCTGGGGAGCCGTGATCCAGGTCGTCACCGGGATCGGGCTGTCCGCGCCGTTACGCGACGGCGACGAGCCGGCTACGGCGAAACTCGTTACCAAACTGGTGCTCTCGCTGCTCATTCTGGCGATGGTCTTCTTTCCGCGTAAGCGAGAAGCGGTAAATAAGGGACATTTTATCGCGGTTGTCGTGCTGACCTTGGCCAACGCGGCCGTCGCGGTCTTCTGGCGCTGACCCATGCGGCCAGGGCGCGACCGGGTGAAGCGTCCACCGTCGGCAACCGGCCCGGATAGGGTCACGGCAGGGAGCGCCGCCGTACGCCGGTGAGTCACCTCCCGCGCGGGAGAGTTACGCGAGGGTAACGGCGGCTCAACAGTCGTGCACGATTGTCGGCCGGTGGACGGGACCGGGCGTACGCTCCCGTCCCAAGTGCGTCCGGTCGGACCGGCCGGGCGGAAAGACGCTGCGCCGCGACAGTGGCGGTGTGCAATGGAAGGGAGACCGTCTTGCGCGCTACGCGTGGGATGCGGATCGTCTCGGTGTTCGCGGCTGGTGGGCTGGTGCTCACCGCTGCCGCGTGTGGCGAGGCGCCCGATAGCGAAGGCACTGGTGGAGAGGCCACCGAAACGTACTCCGCGTGCATGGTGACCGACGTCGGCGGCATCGACGACCGGTCCTTCAACGCTTCGGCCTGGGCGGGCGTCCAGGCGGCGGAGAGCGAGAACGACGCGGTCGAGGGCAAGTACGTCGCCTCCAGTGCGGAAGCCGACTACGAACCGAACCTGACCGGCTACGTCGACCAGGACTGCGACTTCATCCTGGCCGTCGGCGGCCTGATGGGCGACGCCACCGCTGCCGTCGCCGGCGCCAACGCGGACCAGCAGTTCGGCATCGTCGACGCCAAACTGGAGCCCACCAACGTCTACCCGATGCAGTTCGACACCGCCCAGGCCGCGTTCCTCGCCGGCTACCTGGCGGCCGGCTTCTCCGAGAGCGGCATCGTCGGTACCTACGGTGGCCTGCCGATCCCGCCGGTGACCATCTTCATGGACGGCTTCGTCGACGGCGTCGCACACTACAACGAGGTCAAGAGCGCCGACGTACAGGTCCTCGGCTGGGACAAGGCGACCCAGAACGGCTCGTTCACCAACGACTTCGTCGCCCAGGACGAGGGCAAGCGGGTCAGCGACAGCCTGGTCGCCCAGGGCGCCGACGTGATCATGCCGGTGGCCGGTGGCGCCGGGCTCGGCACCGCCGCCGCCGCGCAGGCCGCCGGTGGTGCGTACAGCGTGATCTGGGTCGACGTCGACGGCTGCCAGAGTGCCGAGCAGTACTGCGACACCTTCCTGACCACCGTCGTCAAGAACATCCCGGACGCGGTCAAGCAGGCCGTGCTGACCGGTGCCGCCGGTGACGAGCTCAGCGCCGACCCCGGCTACCTGGGCAACCTGGAGAACGAGGGCGTCTCGCTGGCGCCGTACAACGAGTTCGAAGACCGGGTCCCGGCCGAGCTGAAGGAAGAGATCGAGCAGCTCAAGGCCGACATCATCGCCGGCACCATCGAGGTCGTCTCCGAGGCGCAGCCGGAGTAACCGACCGCGGTCGGCGCCGCCCCCGGCGCACCTGCACACCCGCCCCTGTCACCGGGATCCCGTACCTCCGGTGACAGGGGCGGCCTCAGCCGTCCACCCGTCCGGACCTCCGATGGCCCGGCGGTCCCCCAGGAGGCTCCGCTGAGACTCGAACTGCGCGGCATCACCAAACGCTTCGGCGATCTGGTCGCCAACGACAACATCAACCTGACCGTCGAACCCGGCGAGATCCATGCCCTGCTGGGCGAGAACGGCGCCGGCAAGTCGACCCTGATGAACGTCCTCTACGGGCTGCTGCAGCCGGACGAGGGCGAGATCCTGGTCGACGGCGAGCCCGTCAAGATTCGCAGCCCGCGGGACGCCATCGCCGCCGGAATCGGCATGGTGCACCAGCACTTCATGCTGGTGCCGGTGCTCACCGTCACCGAGAACGTCATGCTCGGCGCCGAACGTACCCATGGCGGGCTGCTCGGCTTCCTGGACCAGCGGCGGGCCCGCGCCGAGGTGGTCGACGTCTCCAACCGGTACGGCCTGGCGGTCGACCCGGACGCGGTGATCGAGGACCTGCCGGTCGGCATCCAGCAGCGGGTGGAGATCGTCAAGGCACTCACCCGCGAGGTCGACCTGCTGATCCTCGACGAGCCGACCGCGGTGCTCACCCCGCAGGAGACCGAGGACCTGCTCGCCGTGATGCGCTCGCTGGCGCGGGCCGGCAAGTCGATCGTGTTCATCACCCACAAGCTCGGCGAGGTCAAGGCGATCGCCGACCGGATCACGGTGATCCGCCGAGGCCGGACGGTGGCCACCGCCGAGCCGAGCGCGAGCCGTGACGAACTGGCCGCGCTGATGGTCGGGCGGACGGTCAGCCTCACCGTCGACAAGTCCCCGGCCGACCCCGGCGATCCGGTGCTCACCGTCGACGGCCTGGTGGTCACCGACGAACGCGACTACCGGGTGGTCGACGGGGTCGACCTGACCGTGCACGCCGGTGAGGTGCTCGGCATCGCCGGGGTGCAGGGCAACGGCCAGACCGAGCTGGTCGAGGCGATCATGGGGTTGCGCCCGGTACGGGCCGGTGCCATCACCCTCAACGGCGACCGCATCGACGGCTGGACCCCGAAACGGGTGCTGCGTGCCGGGGTTGGCTACGTGCCCGAGGACCGCAGCGTCGACGGGGTGGTCAAGGAGTTCAGCGTCGCCGAGAATCTGGTCCTCGATCTGTACGACCAGCCGCCGTACGGGTCCGCGCTGGTGCTGCGCCCGGCCGCGATCGCGGCCGGCGCCCGGGAGCGGATCGCGCAGTTCGACGTACGTACCTCCTCCGCCGACGCGCCGGTCAGCACGCTCTCCGGCGGCAACCAGCAGAAGGTGATCGTGGCCCGGGAACTTTCCCGGCCGCTGAAGCTGCTCGTCGCGGCGCAGCCGACCCGGGGGGTCGACGTCGGATCGATCGAGTTCATCCACGGCCGGATCGTCCACGAGCGTGACGCCGGCACCGGTGTACTGGTCGTCTCCAGCGAACTGGACGAGGTCACCGGCCTGGCCGACCGGATCGCGGTGATGTACCGCGGCCGGATCATCGCGGTCGTACCGCCGGACACCCCGCGCGAACAGATCGGACTGCTGATGGCCGGCGTGGTCGACCCGGTGGGTGCGCCGGCGGACCCGGCGGTAGACGAAGAAGGGACGCAATGACCAGCGAGAACGGCTCGACGGCAGGTTCGCCGGACAAGCCGCCCGCCGGCGCCGAGCCGCCCGCCGCAATACCCGATGCCGCGGCATCCGACGCCGCGACAGATGGTTCCGCGACGAGTGGATCCGTCGGCACGCGGCCCCCGGCCGACAGCTCCGGTGGTGCCCTCGGGCAGCATTTCCTGCGTAATCTCTGGTCGGCCAACACGGTCACCGTCACGGTGCTCGCGCTGGTGCTGGCCATCGTCATCGGCGGCATACTGATGATCGTCTCCGATCCGGACGTGCTCGCCACGTACACCTATTTCTTCGCCCGTCCGGACGATGCGCTGACCGCGAGCTGGAATCTGGTCAGTGAGGCGTACACCAACCTGTTCAAGGGCGCGGTGGTCAATCCGGACACCGTCGCGGCCTGGGCCGGCGGCGACGCACAGTGGACGGCCGTGTTCGGCCCGATCTCGGAGACCCTGACCTACACGACTCCGCTGGTGTTCACCGGGCTGTCGGTGGCGCTGGCGTTCCGGGGAGGCCTGTTCAACATCGGTGCCCAGGGGCAGGCGATCGTCGGTGTCATCCTGGCCGCGCTCGCCGGTTTCCTGTTGCCGCTGCCGCCGGTGCTGCACGTGATCGTCGCGGTGCTCGCCGGCGCGGTCGGCGGCGCGATCTGGGGGTTCGTCCCCGGCTTCCTCAAGGCGCGCACCGGTGCTCACGAGGTGATCAACACGATCATGCTCAACTACGTGGCGCTGTACTTCCTCACCTGGATCATCATCCAGCGGGGCATCCAGAACCCGGACCGCCCCGACGCGATCAGCCGGCCGGTGGACGCCAGCGCCCAGCTGCCCCGGCTGCTCGGCGACGGGCTGCGGGTGCACGCCGGCATCCTGGTCGCGATCGCCGCCACCGCCGCCGTCGCCTGGCTGCTCAACCGCTCCACCTTCGGATTCGAGTTGCGTGCCGTCGGCGCCAACCCGGACGCCGCCCGTACCGCCGGGATCAGTGTCGCCGGCACGTACGTGCTGCTGATGGTCGTCGCCGGCGCGCTGGCCGGACTCGGTGGCGCCAACATGGTCCTGGGCAGCACCGCCAACGCGCTGACTCCACTGGTCGCGGCCCAGATCGGCTTCGACGGCATCCTGGTCGCGCTGCTCGGCCGGGTCAAACCCTGGGGGGTCGCGCTGGCCGCCCTGCTGTTCGGCGCGCTGCGCGCCGGTGGCAACACCATGCAGTCGTTCTCCGGCATATCGCTGGAGCTGGTCACCGTCCTGCAGGCGTTGATCGTGATCTTCATCGCCGCACCCGCCCTGGTGAAGGCGATCTTCCAGCTCCGGGCCGCGCGGGCCGTCCGGATGCAGACCAGCATGGCGAAGGGTTGGTGACCGGCGTTGTCCACCATGATCGTCGCGGACACACCGATCGCGGTCACCGACCGGTTCTGGAACCGTACCCGGATCACCGGTGCCGGGATGGCCGCCGCCGGGGTGATCGCCGCGGCCGTGTTCGGCCCGCTGGCCAGCTCGCAGCAGGCCCGGTTCACGTTGAGTGAGACCGCGGGCGGCGCCGCCCTGCGCATTCCCGGCAACCTGGGCGCGGTGCTGTTCGGCCTGATCACCGTCGCGGTCGGCGCGATCCTGCTCACCCCGTACGGCGTCCGGTGGTTCCGCTGGCTGCTCGGCATCGGCATCGTGGGATTCGTGGTCAGTTTCCTGTGCTGGCAGATCTCCACCGCGCCGGCCGGGCAGAACTTCATGCCGATGGTCAACATGGTGCGCGGCACCTTCCTGCTGGCCCTGCCGCTGATCTTCGGCTCCCTGGCCGGCGTGCTCTGCGAGCGCTCCGGCGTGGTGAACGTGGCCATCGAGGGTCAGCTGCTGATGGGCGCCTTCACCGGGGCACTGATCGGCACCATGACCGGCAACGTGTGGACCGGGCTGATCGCCGCCGCGCTCGGCGGCGCGTTCATCTCGTTGCTGCTGGCCCTGTTCGCCATCCGCTACCTGGTCGACCAGGTGGTCATCGGGATCGTGCTGAACCTGTTCGCGGTCGGCCTGACCGGGTTCCTCTACGAGCGGTTGATGCAGACCGACCAGCCCCGGTTCAACCAGCCGCCGCACTTCGGGATCTGGGAGATTCCGCTGCTGTCGCAGCTTCCGGTGATCGGTCCGGCGTTGTTCCGGACCAACATCTTCCTCTACCTCGCGCTGATCCTCGTCGTGGTGATCAACGTGGCACTGTTCCGGACCCGGTGGGGGCTGCGGACCAGGTCGATCGGCGAGCATCCGGTCGCCGCTGACACCCTCGGCGTACGGGTGCTCGGGCTGCGCTACCGCAACGTGCTGCTCGCCGGCATGGTCGCCGGGATCGGCGGTGGGTCCTACACCCTGCTGCTGTACTCGTTCACCAAGAACATGATCGGCGGCAAGGGCTTCATCGCGCTCGCCGCGATGATCTTCGGCCGGTGGAGCCCGACCGGGGCGCTGCTCGCCTCGCTGTTCTTCGGCTTCGCCGACCAGCTCGGGGCGTACCTCGGGGCGATCAGCAGCGCCATCCCCAGCCAGTTCCTGGCGATGCTGCCCTATCTGGCCACCATTCTCGCGGTGGCCGGGCTGGTCGGCCGGGTCCGTGCCCCGGCCGCTGACGGCAAGCCCTACATCAAGTCCTGACCAGCGCGGTCTACCGTTTACTACTGGTTACTACTGGCCGGTCGGTCGTGGCCCGGTGACCCGCAACGTCGCGGTCCGGTGACCGGGCAAGGTCGTGGCCCGGTGACCGGGCAAGGTCGTGGCCCGGTGACCGGGCAAGGTCGCGGTCCGGGCTCGGCGGCCGGGAACGTCCCGGACCGGCGGCCGGCGGCCGGCGGCGGTGGCCCGGACGGGTAAGGAGGCAGTCGTGGAGATCGACTGGGTGGAGTTGCGGCGCGCCGCGATAGCGGCGATGCAGCACGCGTACGCGCCGTACTCGAACTTTCCAGTGGGTGCCGCCGGGCTGGTCGACGACGGTCGGGTCGTCGTCGGGTGCAACGTGGAGAACGCGGCGTACGGCGTGGCGCTCTGTGCGGAGTGCGGCGTGGTGTCCGCGCTGCACGCCACCGGTGGTGGTCGGCTGGTGGCGCTCAGTTGCGTGGGCGGCGACGGTCAACCGCTGATGCCGTGCGGGCGGTGCCGGCAGCTGTTGTGGGAACACGGCGGGCCGGAGTGCCTGGTGGAGGCGCTACCCGCGCCGCTTACCGTGGCGCAACTGCTGCCGTACGCGTTCGGGCCGGCGGATCTGGCGGCGGCGGCGCTCGCTCCGGCGGAGCGGGCCAGGGTGAGCACCGAGCACGTCGGGCGGGCGGACGCGGCCGGGCGTCCGGTGGTGGCACCGGACACCGCCGTACCCGCCCGGTTGGCCAAGTGGCGGGGTCGCGGAACGGTGTTCGTGCACCCCGACTCGGCCGGCGGCGAGGTGATCTGGACCGGCTACTGGGAACGGTCGGAGTCCACCGGTGAGGCCGCTGGCACCGGCATCCTGGAGGAGGCGCCGAGCTGGCCGTCGGTCGAGTCGGTGGTGGCCTGGGGCCGGGCCCGGACACACCGGGTGGTGGTGGTCGACGCCGACGGGGCGGTCTCCTGGGCCGGTGAGGGCGACCCGCCGGCCGAAGTGCGCACCCGCTGGCAAGGCTGACCCTGACCTCTCTCCAGATCTCGCACGATCTTGGAGTTATCGAGAAGGTATGACCGATTTGTCTAACGATAAGACCAAGATCGCCGGGGTCGTGGACGTGATCCGCGCCAAGCGCGACGGCGGCCGGCTCACCGACGACCAGATCGACTGGACGATCGCCGCGTACACCCGGGGTGAGATCGCCGACGAGCAGATGTCCGCGCTGGCCATGGCCATTTTGTTGCGCGGCATGGAGGCCGGCGAGATCGCCCGCTGGACGGCCGCGATGATCGCCAGCGGCGAGCGGCTCGACCTGTCGTCGGTCGCCCGACCGACGGTCGACAAACACTCCACCGGCGGCGTCGGCGACAAGATCACGCTGCCGCTGACACCGCTGGTCGCCGCGTGCGGCGCGGCCGTCCCGCAACTGTCCGGACGCGGCCTCGGGCACACCGGCGGCACCCTGGACAAACTGGAGTCGATCCCCGGCTGGCGGGCCGGGCTCAGCAACGCCCAGTTCGTCCGACAACTCACCGAGGTCGGCGCGGTCATCTGCGCCGCCGGCGACGAACTCGCTCCGGCCGACCGCAAGCTGTACGCCTTGCGTGACGTGACGGGCACCGTCGAGGCGATCCCCCTGATCGCCAGCTCGATCATGAGCAAGAAGATCGCCGAGGGGACCGGGGCGCTCGTCCTTGACGTCAAGGTCGGGACCGGGGCGTTCATGTCCGCCATGGCGCAAGCCCGCGAACTCGCCCGCACCATGGTCGACCTGGGCACCGCGCACGGGGTACGCACCACCGCGCTGCTCACCGACATGTCCACCCCGTTGGGCCGGACGGTCGGCAACGCGGTCGAGGTCGCCGAAGCGGTCGAGGTCCTCGCCGGCGGCGGCCCGTCCGACGTCGTCGAACTGACCCTGGCCCTGGCCCGGGAGATGCTCGACGCGGCCGGCCTGCCCGACGCCGATCCGGCCGCCGCGCTGGGCGCCGGGCGGGCGATGGACACCTGGCGCGCGATGATCGCCGCGCAGGGCGGCGATCCGCTGGCCCCGCTGCCGGTAGCGGCCGAGGCCGAGCTGATCCGGGCCGATCGGGACGGGTACGTGGCCGGCGCCGACGCCCGTGCGATCGGCGTCGCGGCCTGGCGACTGGGCGCCGGTCGGGCCCGCAAGGAGGATCCGGTGAGCGCCGCGGCCGGTGTCGTCCTGCACCGCCGACCCGGTGAACCGGTGCGCGCCGGCGATCCGTTGCTCGAACTGCGGGCCGACGATCCACGTCGCATCGCCGACGTGCTGCCGTACCTCGCCGGTACGGTCGAACTCGCCGAGGAGCCGCCACCGGCCCGTGACCTGGTGCTCGAACGGGTCGGCTGAGCCCACCGGGCGAAATCGGGAATCCACAGCGCCTACCCCGGGTCGTGGTGCCCGTGACACAGAGCGGATATCCTGCCTCGCCGGGGGGTCCGTTCAGGAGAAGCCGACGCCGACTAGCAGGGAACGAAGCCTGTGACCGTACTCGCTCCTGACCCCCGGGCCATCCGCGCGGAGAGTCTCGACGAGCTGCGTCGGCTCCGTCTGCCACTGCCACCGCCCGGCTTTCCGCTGGTGTGGGAGCCGGGCGACGGGGTCGAGCTGCGACCCACCGCGGAGATCGAGGCACGTACGGCGATCCTGCACGTCGTGCTGGCCCGCTGCTTCGGGATGCCACCGCAGGCGGCGATGAGTTGGCTGCTCAACTCCCGTCTGGTCGAGTTGGTCACGCCGCCGGAGTGGCAGTTCGTCATCGGCGGTCGGGGCGATCACCGGTCCTTCGTCCTGCATCACGACGCGATCTTCGCCCTCGCCTGGGTGCTTGGTCTGACCCGGCATCTCGACCCGGTCGCCGCCTCGGACGACCGGTTGATGTCACTGCTGCCGAATCTGCCGGCCGGGGAGACGTTCGCGCAATGGCGGTCGCGGACGTTGGTGGCGCCCCGGGACGCCGCCGAGGTGGCGGTGCTGCTCGACTTCTACTACTGCCTCGACTGGGGCTACCTGGAGGCAGAACGCCGAGGCGCGGCCTTGCCCGGAGTGGTCGACGCGAACGCCATCGGCCAGCGGCGGTGGGCCCTGGAATGGGTGGTCGTTCTCCGCGGCCCCTACCATGATCCACCAGCGGGCTGGGAAGAGATCGACCTGTCGACCTGAGCGGCCGTGGCGACGTCGCCGGACCGGTCGTCATCGTCGCCGGACCGGTCGTCATCGCCGCCGGTGGACGGTGAGCTGGACCGCGACGGTGACCGGTACCGGATCGGGCAGCGTGGCGAGCCGGGCGGCCAACCGGTCCGGGTCGGCGTGCCGAGCGCTCGGCCCCATCGCGACCAGCGCCTCGACTTCGCCGTGGCTCAGACGCAGCCGCCGGCGCAGCGGATGCCGCGACACCTCGACCAGATGGTCGCCGAGCGCGGCGACGATCCGGCCCTCCTTGTCCGGATCGACCCCGAGCAGACCGAGCGGGCCAACCACCTCGCCGAGATGGTCCGGCAGTGGGGTGACCATCAGCAACGCGCCGCCCGGTCGCAGGACCCGGGCGAACTCGGCGCCGTTGCGTGGGGCGAACACGTTCAGCACCAGGTCGGCCACCCCGTCGGCCAGGGGCAACGCCTGCCAGGTGTCACAGCGGACGGCGGCCGCCGCCGGATGGGCCCGGGCGGCACGGCGTACGGCCGCTTTGGCGATGTCCAGGGCGAGCCCGACACCCCCAGGCACCGCGTCCAGCACCGCCGCCAGGTAGTTGCCGGTCCCGGCCCCGGCGTCGACGACGAACGGGCCGGGCGGTCGCGTCAGCCGGTCGGCGTCGGCAAACCGGTCGGCGGCTACGAGTTGCGTCCGAGCGGCCCGTACGACTCCGTCGCTGATCACGGCGAAATGACCGGCCCGCAGGAAGCGGTCCCGGGCGGCGACCATTTCGGCGGTGTCGCCGTCGTGCGCCGATCGGCGGCCGAGCAGGTCGACGTGGCCCTGTCGGGCCACGTCGAAGCTGTGTCCGGCAGGGCAGCACAGCACCCGGGCGGAGCCGTCGCCGTGGGCGGCCAGCGCTGCGTGGCAGAACGGACAACGCAGGCACGGCAGTACGTCAGGCAACATCGCTACCTATCCTGCAGGTCCGAGCCGGCCTCCGGGCACCGGGATCCCGATCGGATCGGAACCGCCTCCCGGCGATCCCGGGCCCGGTCCTGGCGGTTGGAGTTCGCCCCGGTGAGCTGGCGTGGCGGATCGGGCCTGGTCGCTGGCGTCCCGGCCGGACCGATCGCCGGATGCCTGGCTACCCTTCCCCCATGGTGGCTGTGTCGTTCGCGGAGATTGTTCGGGCGCCGAAGGCGCTGTTGCACGACCATCTGGATGGCGGCCTGCGTCCGGCGACGGTGGTGGAGCTGGCCGATGAGGTGGGGCATGTGCTGCCGGTGACGGATTCGCAGGAGTTGGGTCGGTGGTTTGTGGCGGCGGCCGATTCAGGATCGTTGGAACGTTATCTGGAAACGTTCGCGCACACCGTGGCGGTGATGCAGACGGAGGCAGGGTTGTTCCGGGTGGCGGCGGAGTGCGCGGCGGACCTGGCGGCCGACGGGGTGGTGTACGCGGAGGTGCGGTTCGCGCCGGAGCAGCATCTGTCGCGGGGGTTGGGGCTGGACCAGGTGGTGGAGGCGGTGTTGGCGGGGTTCGCCGCGGGAGCGACGGAGGCGGCACGGTCGGGCCGGGTGATCCGGATGGGAACGTTGTTGACGGCGATGCGGCACGCGGCGCGGTCGCAGGAGATCGCGGAGCTGGCGGTGCGGTATCGGGACGTGGGGGTGGTGGGGTTCGATATCGCGGGTGCGGAGGCGGGTTTCCCGCCTACCCGGCATCTGGACGCTTTCGAGTATCTGCAGCGGGAGAATTTCCATTTCACGATTCATGCCGGTGAGGCTTTCGGGTTGCCATCGATCTGGCAGGCGATTCAGTGGTGCGGGGCGGACCGGTTGGGCCACGGGGTGCGGATTGTGGATGACATCGAGGTGGGTGCGGACGGGACGCGGTTGGGGCGGCTGGCATCGTACGTGCGGGACAAGCGGATTCCGTTGGAGTTGTGTCCGTCGTCGAATGTGCAGACGGGCGCGGTGGGGTCGATAGGTGAGCATCCGGTCGGGTTGTTGCGGGACCTGCGGTTCCGGGTGACGGTGAACACGGACAACCGGCTGATGAGCGGGACGTCGGTGTCGCGGGAACTGGCGTTGTTGGTGGAGGCGTTCGGGTGGGGGTGGCCGGAGTTGCGGTGGCTGACGATCAACGCCATGAAGAGCGCGTTCATCCCGTTCGACGAGCGGTTGGCGATCATCGACGACGTCATCAAGCCGGCGTACGCGAAGCTGATCGGCTGACGTCCGCCGCTGCTGCCACCGTCCTGTGCCTGCGACCATCGACCGTTCGGTCCAAGTCGATGGGCTGGATGGCTGGCCGGCCCTCGTGTACGGTCGGTCGCCGCCGTCTTCTCGGGCGGTGGAGGTCTGGTGGGATGCGCGTAGTATGGCACGTCGCACTGCGGGAGTGAGATTGCTCCCGGACCCGGAGGTTTGGACGGAATCAACTACGTAGCGTAATCGGATCGGTGCAATTTGTTGCAACCTCGGATAACCATCGCGTCACACTCCAAGTGACTGGCCACCTGGGCTTTCTCTTTGAGGGGTGTCGTGATGGAATCTCGGAGGTCCGATCCGCCCGGGTCGGCCGATGGGCGGTGCCCGGGCACTCGACTGGCACCGATGAGGAGGGCGGTGACGTGAGCAAGCGGCCGAAGACGGCAGACTCCTTCCTGTCGCGTCTCCGCCGGCCCCTTGGCCGGCTCAACGACCTGCCGATCTGGTCCAAGCTCGGTCTGATCATGATCGTCCCGACCTTGGCGACGATCGTGGTCGGCACCAACGGGCTCATCGGCCACCTCGAGACCGCCAACAACGCCGCCCAGTCACGGACTCTCGCGACGCTGGCCGCCGCCTCCGGCGACCTGGTGCACGACCTGCAGAACGAGCGGGCCGCCGCGGTGCTTCTGCTGGGCACCCGGGACCAGGGCGCCAGACAGCGGTATCTCGACGCGTACAACGCCCAGCAGGGCGTCGTCGACTCGTCCCGTACGCCGTACTCGCAGCGTCGGGCGGAGTTGACCGACCTGCCGTTGAACTTCCGTAACCTGCTCACCCGTATCGATCAGAACCTCGCCGACCTGCCGGGCGTGCGCAGCCAGGTGGTCAACAGCGCCACGGCCGACGGCAGCTACCGGCTGACCGAGGCGGCCCGGGCGTACGAGGTGTTGCTCAGCGACCTGCTCGACATCCGGGACGCCGCCGCGCAGCTCGCCGACGACACCGCGCTGAGCGACCACATGCGGGCCGCCGCCTCGCTGGCCCGCAACAAGGAGTTCCTGTCCCGCGAGCGGATCGTGGTCCTGCGGGCCTTCAGCCAGAACGCGTTGACTCCCGCACTGCGCACCGACTACATCAGCACCCGGGCCGGGCAGGCACAGTCCCGGCAGAGCTTCGAGGCCGCCGCCACCCAGGACGACCTGGAGTTCTACAACCAGACAGTGGCCGGTCCGGCGCTGCGTGAAGCCGATACCTACGGTGGCTTCATCCGTGGCCAGAGTGAAGAGTCGATGCGCGACACGCCGTTCGACGCCGACGCCTGGGACGCCGCGTTGCTCGGTCACGCGGATCTCATCCGCACCGTCGAACAGAAGATCGACAGTGACGTCGTCAACGAAGCCACGATTCTGCGTGACGACGTCCAACAGCAGTTGCTCATCGAGACCATCCTGCTGCTCGTGGTGCTGTTGCTGGCTATTCTCTTCGCGGCACTGGTCGCCCGGGCGATGGCCCGCTCGCTGCGCGATCTGCGCCAGGGCGCGCTCGCAGTGGCCCAGCACGGTCTGCCGCAGGCGGTGGCCCGGCTGCGCGACCCGCAGGTCAGCGCGCAGACCTCGCCCGAGCAGCTGGCCAACCAGATCGCCGAACCGCTACCGGTGCGCAGCAAGGACGAGTTCGGCCAGGTGACCGAGGCGTTCAACGCCGTCCACCTGGAAGCCGTGAAGACCGCGGCCGAACAGGCCGCCCTGCGCTCCTCGGTGTCGACGATGTTCGTCAACCTCGCCCGCCGGTCGCAGATCCTGGTCGACCGCCTCATCGGTCACCTCGACCGGTTGGAGCGGGGTGAAGAGGACCCGGACCGCCTCGGCGAGCTGTTCCAACTCGACCACCTCGCCACCCGGATGCGGCGAAACGACGAGAACCTGCTCGTGCTCGCCGGCGCGGACTCGACCCGGGTGCAGCGCGAGCCGGCCGCTCTGATCGACGTGCTGCGGGCCGCCCAGTCCGAGGTCGAGCACTACACCCGGATCGAGTTCGGGGTCGTCGACCGGGATATCGAGGTCGCCGCCCACGCGGTCAACGACATGGTGCACCTCGTCGCCGAGTTGTTCGACAACGCGACCGCCTTCTCTCCGCCGGACTCGCACGTGATGGTCGAGGCACGTCGGGTCGGCGACCGCGCCGCGCTCTATGTCGAGGACCGGGGCATCGGAATCACCCCGGACCAGTTGCGCGACCTCAACGAACGGCTGGCCAATCCGCCGATGGTCGACGTCGCCGTCTCGCGGATGATGGGCCTGGTCGTGGTCGCCCGGCTGGCGGCCCGACACGGCGTGAAGGTCGAGCTGCGGCCGGCGGCAGAACGGGGCACCGTCGCCGACGTCACCCTGCCGACGTCGGTGCTGATTCCGCGGGCGCTCGCCAACCGGAACCCCACACCGGCTGCGTTCGGAGCCGGCGGACCGAACATCAGCCCGGTCGCTGCCGGACGCCCACCGTTCCCCGCTCCGTTGGCGCTGGAGGGCGGCGGGCCCAACGGCGGCCTCGGCGGTGGTAGGCCCGTCGAGCCACCCGCTCCGGCCGGGCCGCCACCGCGTCCGTTCGAGCCAGCGCCGATCAACGGGGGCGGCGGCCCGAGCAAGCCGGCCGCTGCCCCACCTCCGATGCCGGCCTGGTCCGACCTGACCGGGGCCACCGACGGGACGAACGGTGCCAACGGCTCGGAGGTGCTCAACGGGCGGCCGTCCAACGGACAGCGCACCGAACCACTGCCGCAGCGCCGCTCCACCGACCACTGGACAGTCGACGGGGAAGCCGGCGCAGCCGCGCCGACAAGCGGGATCCCCAGGCAGATGCCTTCGTCGCCGGAGCTTCCCGGGACTGGCATCAGTCAGCGACCGGTGAGCGGGCAACCGTACGTGCCGCCGGTCTCCGCGCCGCCGCCGATATCGGTCCCGCCGGTCTCCGCGCCGCCGGTACGGCCGTTCTCGGCTCCGCCGGTGCCGCCGGTGCCGACCGCTGCGCAGCAGCCATCGGCGTTGCAGCAGCCCGTCCCACCCCGCCAGCAGCCGCCGGCACATCAACGACCGCCGACCCACCAGCAGCCGACTGTGCCGGGTCGATCGCCGACACCGCCGACACCGCCGAACCCGGCGCCGCCGGTGTGGCCGCCGGTCACCGGGGACCGTGACGCGGCCACCCCACCGGTGCCGGAGAAGCTGGCCGCCGCGCTGGACATGACCGCCGAGCTGCCGAAGGTCGTCCGTGGCGGTGACAACTCGGTGACCGCCGCACATCCGGTGGTGACACCTGACACCGGCATCAAGCGGTTCGCCGACGAGACCATGGAATTGCCGATCTTCCGCGAGCTGGAGTCGGCCTGGTTCCGTACCCGTCGCCCGACGGCAGAGGAAGCCCGGGCTGCGGCATCATCCGTGATCAAACCATCTGGGGCTACCACCTCGACCACCACGACCCAACCGGTGGCTACAGTGGATACCGCTCGCTCGGACACCAACCAGGCGGCAGGTGCCACGACTGCCGCCGGCGGTGCCGGATCGGGATCGTCGTTGCCACGGCGTCCTGAGCCGGTGGCCGCGTCCGGCGTTGGCGGCGGTGACGGCCAGTCGAACAGCTGGCAGACTGCTGCCGACGACGGTTGGCGCGCGGCCAGTGCCGCCGCCGAGGTCTCGGTGGCCGAGAGAACTCAGGCGGGACTCCCCAAACGGGTCCCGATGGCGCAACTCGTACCAGGTGGCGTAGAGAAGGCGACAAGTTCGGTGCAGCGTCGTACACCTGAAGCGGTTCGTGGGCTATTGTCCGCGTACCACCGTGGTGTGCAACGTGGCCGGACACAGCCCAAGGACGACCACTCGACCAACCCGGGGGCGACCCCGGGAGGGCAGCAATCCTCGCAGGCTGGCAAGGAGCATGAGGGATGACAACTACGCAGGATCTCGGTTGGTTGCTGGCCAACTTCGCCGACCGCGTGCCCGGGGTCGCTCACGCGATTGCGGTCTCGGCGGACGGTCTGCTCCTGGCGGCGTCCCGGGATCTTCCCCGGGACCGCGCGGACCAACTCGCGGCCATCGCCTCCGGACTGGTCAGCCTCACCCAGGGCGCCGCTCGCTGCTTCGAGGGTGGCGCGGTGTTGCAGACAGTCGTCGAGATGGACAACGGCTTCTTGTTCCTGATGTCGATCTCGGACGGCTCGTCGTTCGCGGTTCTCGCCGCACGTAGCAGCGACGTCGGCCAGGTCGGGTACGAAATGGCCCTGCTTGTCGACCGGGTGGGTGACGCCCTGACCCCCGCACCGCGTACGGCTGCCGGGATGCTGGGCTGACCACGTCGGTGAGGTTGGTGCCGGTGCAGGTGATCGGTACGGATCTGCAAGATGAAACTGAACACTACGAGCTCCGACGGGGTGGAGCGGTTGGCAGGACGAGAGGGGGTGACGGCAAGTGACCGAGCGTGACGAGCCAACCGGCGCGTTGGTCAGGCCGTACGCCGTCACCCGAGGTCGTACCCGGCCGAAGCTGGAAATCGCCCTTGAGGCGCTCGTGGAAACGACGGTGCGGGGCCGGTCTGCTGGTGCCACAAAGGGTGGCACGGGTCGGGAGCATCAATACATTGCCGCGCTGTGTGACGGCCGGCTGCAGTCGCTCGCGGAGATCGCGGCGCGGATGCAGCTTCCACTCGGAGTAGCCCGGGTCATCATCGCCGACATGGCCTCAGACGGCCTGGTCGCGGTGTATGAGCCGACATCCCTGGACGACACGAACGACGCGGTGGGCACGGAACTGCTGGAGAGGGTGCTGAGTGGACTTCGCAGGCTCTGACATGGCGCACCGCCCCATGGCCGGGCGCGTGACATCGGCGAAGATCGTGATCGCCGGTGGGTTTGGCGTCGGCAAGACGACGCTGGTCGGCTCGGTTTCGGAGATCACGCCGTTGACCACCGAGGCGATCATGACCTCGGCCGGCGTCGGCGTTGACGACACGCGACAGGTGCCGGGAAAGACGACCACCACGGTGGCCATGGACTTCGGGCGTATCTCGATCGACCGGGATCTCATTTTGTACCTGTTCGGTACCCCGGGCCAGACGCGATTCTGGTTCATGTGGGACGAACTGGTACGAGGCGCCATCGGTGCGGTGGTGCTCGTCGACACCCGCAGGCTGGCTGATTGTTTTGCGGCGATCGACTTCTTCGAGCACCGTCGTCTGCCGTACCTGGTGGCGATCAACTGCTTCGACGGCATGCAGTACCACGATCCACAGGACGTCCGTGACGCGCTGGCGATCTCCAGCGATGTGCCGGTCGTCGCCTGTGACGCCCGCAACCGCGAGTCGACGAAGCATGTGTTGATCTCGCTGGTCGAGTACGTGTTGACGATGCGTCGTCAGCGCGCCGTCGCTCCGGCCTGATACGACGATCTTGGGCTTGTCGCGGAGAAATCCAGATATTTCTTCGCGACAAGCCCAAGATCGTGAGTAGGTTGGGTCGGGTCGATCGCTCAGGAGCGGTAGCCAGTCTCAGGAGCGGTAGCCTGCGGGGCGGTACTCGAACTCCCGGCCGTCGCCCTGCACGCCTTGGTCACGGCTGAAGTCCCAGCCGCCACCGGCCTCGCGACCAGGCCGTCCGCCGACCGCGTAGCCACCGATCTCCTGCCCTCTACGCCAGCCACGGAAGTAGCCGTTGGTGTGTTCGGCGATCCTGGCGGCGTCTCGCACGATCCGCAGCGGGCGGTCATCGCGTAGCGGTGAGCCGGGCACCAGGTTCGCCTGCGGTACGCGCTTGGGCAACCCGGCTTCGGTCTCCGAGCCGATGGACGGCCGGGCGGCCTGCTCGGCTGCCCGCCAGCCGGTGTCCATGGGGGTGGAGAAGTCGATGCCGTCGCCTTCTTCCGGGCTGCGTACGAACCACGCGGACCGTGCGGCCGCGAAGATCAACAGGTCGCCGTCACCTTCGTCCGGAACGGGCGGGGCACTGAACGGCTCGGCGATAGCCTGCCGACCACGGGCGTACTCGGGACGGTCCGGCTCGACCAGTCGCAGCGACGGCGCGTCCAGCGGGTCTTGCGCCGGCCTCCCGTACGGGTCGCGGGCCGGCTCGGCCATCGCCGGCTCGACGAGCCGAAGCACCGGCGGCTCCGGTGGGAGATCATCGGCGAGCCAGGGCGGCTTCACCCGACCGCTGTGGCTGGCAGCGGGCGGGTCCATCCGGCTGCTGTGACCGGGCGCAAGCGGGTTGTCCACTACGGAGTGGTTGCCATTGGCAGCCACCGGATGCTCACCGGTCGACCCGACCAGTGGCCAGTTGCTGCGTGACCCGGGCGGACCGGCCGGTCCCGGCCGTGGCGTCGGCACCGGCAGACTGTAGTCAGTGGCAGCGAAACCACCGGTCGGCGGCTCGGCCAGCGGACCGGCGGACAGCGGGGGTGCCGACGCGGGCGAACCCGACAGCGGAGGCGCCGACGCCGGGCGACTGGATGGACCCAGTGCGGGGGCCGGCATATGCGGGGCCGGCATTCCGGACGTCGGATCAGCGGATACCGGCGCATCCGACACCGGTGCGCCCGGCATTTGCCTGGTGACGTCAGCGGCACCGGTCGAATTGCGTCCGTGCCGCGTATCCGGCCGTGGAACGATCGGAGTGGGCCGACGCTGCGCCCGAGCGTCGGCGAGGGCTGCCGTGGTCAGGGTGGCCCGGAACGGCTCACCGGCGTCAGCTGGCGCGACACCCGGTCGCGGTGCCGGCATCGGGGTCATCCCCGGGGGCGGCGGTGGCGGAGCCGAGACGGGACGGTTGCCACCCGGTTCCGCTGCCCGCCGTGCGACCGGCGCCAGCGGCGCCGGGGCGGTCGGCGGTGGCGCGACCGGTGCCGGCGCGACCGGCGGCGGGGCCAGCGGCTGTGGGACGGCGGGGGGAGCCGTACCGCCGGCCGGTTGCGGACGGGCCCGCCGTCCGCCGGCCGGCGGACGGCTCGCTGCGGGGTCACCACCGATGGCCGGTACGGCGTGCAGGCCGGTCGACGGCGGGGCCGAGGTCGGCTCGGCCGCCCGGCGGCCGGCCCGGCGCCCGGCGATCGGGGTGGGCGTGGTGATCCGGGCGGTGAGAGTGGCCATCAGAGCGTCCGCTGCGGCGTCGCAGGCGCGTACCGCGGCCACCGCGTGCCGGACGGTCTCGGCGGTCGCCGAGGTGATCACCTTGTTGACCACGCCACGGCGGGGGGACTCCACGATGGCGACCCGCAGCGCGGTGACCGCATCCTCGATCGTCTCGGCGTCGGCGACGCCGTCAGCACTCAGATGCGCGGCCACCGCGTCGGCGGCGACGGCCAGTTCCCGGTTGCGCGAGCTGGTGCCGCTGAGCATGCCCGGCTCGGGCAACGCGTCGAGAACCGCGAGCGCGACCGGTTCCGCCGGGTCGGGATACGCGCGCAGCGCGGCCGGGTACAACTCGCGGAGCACTTCGCGCAGTGCGACAGCGGCGGCCTGGCGCCCGTTGGCCAGCGCCGCGTGTGCGGCCAGCACGGGCTTGTAGGTGATCAGGTCGCGGGGGGCGGGCAGGGTGACGGCGGAGAGGGCACCGGCCTGCAGCGCCCGGGCCAGGCCGACCGCCCGCCGTTGCGCCGGGGCGGAGGACATCTCCTCCAGCGACTCGTCGTCGGCGAAGCGTTCGGCGTAGTCGTCCGTGGCATCGTCGTCGGCGACGGCCAGCGGGCGTCCTGCGGCGGTCAGCAGGGAGGTGACGACATGATCGTCGCTGTCCGCGGCGATGGCTGCCCCACTCGGGCCGCTCGCGCGTTCGACCAGCAGCGCGCTGAGCCGGGCATAGCCGGCCGGATCGTCGTCGATCCCGCAGACGTCGAGCAGCCGCCCGGCGTCGTCGACAATCGCGGCGGTCAGGGCCGGACCGGCCGAAGCCGACCGGGCAGCCCGGTCCGCCGATGCCAGACCGCAGTACACCCGTACGAGCGCCACCGCGCCGTCCTCCTCCCGGGAACCTGCCATGTGCCAAGGACTGATGGTCCCTGGTAAGGGGTCAGTCGCGCCAGTCCGCAGCGGCAGAGATCTTCCCGATAATCGTGCGCCATCCGAGACTTGCGGTTTGTGCCCCGATTTTCTTCAGCCGCCGTCGGGCCATGAACCCGCCAATGCCGCCGTCAACGGTCGACCTTAGCGCCTCGTCGAGATCGTCCAGGCTGGAACCGGCGGAAAGCATGTCCAACACCGATGGCATCCGCAGCGCGTAGGCCAGATCCCGTGCGATCTCACCGGACTGGATGAGCAGCCGGGCGTCCCACACGTCGTGGCCACCCCGCAGGTTCTCCACCACCAGGTCGAGCTCGTAGGTGTCCTCGGCAAGGGCGTCGATGTCGGCTGGCTGCACCCGGTCGACCAGCTCCGACCAGGTGTCGAGCTGGGCGAGATCGTGGGGTGCGCTCGAGCGGATGAAGCTGACCAGAGCTTCCGGATTCTTGAACAGCAGCACGCTGCCCCGGTGGCTGAGGAAGACCGGCACCTCCTCGCCGGCCTCGTCGTCGTCCTCGCCGGCCTCGTCGTCGTCCTCGCCGGCCTCGTCGTCGTCCTCGCCGGCGGCGTCGTCGTCCTGGTCGGCGTCGGCGACCACCTCGTCGTTGTCCTTCGCGCGGTCGTCGCGGCCGGGCCGGGCCTGCTCGGCGGCATCTTCCTCGTCGAGGGCCGCGGCGAACTCCTCGTCGAGGATGACGACGGTCTCGTCGTCGTCCTCGCCTTCGGCGATCCGACGGCGAGCGGCGAACGGATCGTCTTCTTCCCGCCCCGAGATGTCCGTCGGAGTCAGCGCGCCGACGGAGCGGTAGGCCCGAAGGGTGTAGCCGACGCCTGACGGGAGCGCGATCTCGACCGGATCGATCCGTACGTCCTGCCACAGCGACCGGTCGGCGGACCCGGCCCGGACCGACTCGCTGGCCGAGGCGTCGTCGTCGGTCTCGGTACCGATGCCGGTCTCAGTAGCGTCGTTGGCCTCGGTGTCGATGTCGGCGGACCCGGCTTCGAGCCGGTCGGCGTCGGGCTGGTTCGGCGACTTGGCCACGCTGACCTCCGTTTTTCTTGCGGTGACGGCGCCCAGACCCGGACTGTCGGGTGGGTGACTCTGCGCACACCCTAGTGGGCAGCCCGCTGTACGGCAGCCCGCACCCCGCCCAGTGCGTCAACCAGAAACCGTCAGGTATCCCTTCTCCGCGGCAAGCTGCATGATCCACTGCTCGCGGTACCAGCCGGCCCGCGTGCTCAGTTCGGCGTGACTGCCTCGCTGGGCGATCCGCCCACCGGCCAGTACCAGGATCTCATCCATTGAGTCCAGCCCGGCCAGCCGGTGGGTCACCAACACGACGCTGCGGTGCCCGGCGGCGGCGAGCACATCGGCCAGCACCGCGTCCGCGGCGACCGGGTCGAGTCCTTCGGTCGGCTCGTCGAGCACCAGAACGGCTGGCCCGGCCAGCAGCGCCCGGGCCAGCGTCAGCCGCTGCCGCTGACCACCGGAAAGCTGGCTGCCGGCGGCACCCACGACTGTCTGCCAGCCGGCTGGCTGGTCACGTACCCAGTCGAGCAGTCCGGCGGCGGCCATGGCTGCCGCGAGTTCGTCATCGTTGGCGTCGGGGCGGCCGAGTAGCAGGTTGTCGCGGACTGTGGCGTTGAACACGTACGCGTCGGCGAGTAGCCCGCCGACGACCCGGGGCCGGGACTCGGCCGGCACGGCCGCGAGATCGATGCCGTTGACCGTCACCCGGCCGTGGTCCGGCGGGATCTGCCCGGTGAGCACGCCGAGCAGGGTGCTCTTGCCGGCTCCGCTCGGTCCGACCACCGCCACCCGCCGGCCGGGCCGCAACCGTAGTCCGATCCGGTCGAGCGCGGGCGGCCCGTCCAGCCGGTACCGCACCGTGATCCGGTCGAGGACGACGGTCACCGCCGAGACTTCTCGGGACGGGGGTCCCGAGACTTCTCGGGACGAGGTTTCTCCGGGTGCCGTCTCCCGAACTGCCGTCTCCCGGAGGGAACCTCCCCGGCGCTGGGGTGCTGCGGGCGCGGCCGGGAACGGTGCCACCAGCTCCGCGACCCGCCGTAGGCCGCCCCGCAGCTGACTCCACTGCCGCGCCGCGGCGACCAGAGCCAGACTCATCTCGACGGCGGCCAGACTCCCGACCGCGAGCACCCCGACCAGGACGCCGTCCACGCCGGCGCGCAGTGCCGTCGTGACGACGGCAGCCGTGGTCAGGCCGGCGAGGAGGACACCGGCGCCGTCCACCGCCCAACCAGCGGTCGCCAGCCGACGTTCCAGCCTCGCCACCTCCTCGATCTGGCCGGTCGTCCGGGCCAGCGCCGCTTCGGTGCCGCCGTAGGCCGCCAGATCAGCGGCACCGTACGTGAGATCGGTGCTGCCGGCGGCGAGTTCGCCGCGCAGCGGCGCGACCCGCTCGGCGGTACGTCGGGTGAGCACGACCGCGATCGCCGGTAGCCCGGCACCGGCGGCGGTGAGCCCGGCGGCGAGCACGACCGCCGCGGCAGGGCTGATCACCGCCGCCCCGACGATCGCGAGCACCGTGACCGTCACCGCTGCGGCACCCGGCACCAGCACCCGCAGCAGCAGGTCCTGGACGGCTTCGACGTCGGAGACCAGCCGGCTGAGTGCGTCTCCGGACCGGTCGGCGGCGCCGGGCCGGCGGGCGGCGAGAGTGCTGAAGATACCCGCCCGTACGTCCGTGACCACCCGTAGCGTGGCGTCGTGCCCGGCGAGTCGTTCGGTGTAACGCAGCACTCCGCGGCTGATGGCCAGCCCTCGTACGCTGACGATCGCCACGGTGACGGCGTCCAACGGCGGCCGGCCGGCCGCCGTGATCAGCAGCCAGACCGCGGTGGCCATCAACGCGAGCGCGGCGAGTTCGGTCGCGGCGGCGAGCAACCCCGAGGCGATCAAGCGGCCGAGGTACGGTCGGGCGATGGTCAGCACTGCCGACTCCGGGCCCCACCACGCCCGGTGTCGGGGAGCCGACCGGCTGGTCCGCCGGAGGCGCTGGCCGGCCGGGCTACCAGCGGCGGTCACGACGGTGCTCCACTGAGCTGGCTCTCGATGATCCGCCCGCCGTCGAGCCGGATGATCCGGTCGGCACCGTCGAGCAGGGCCGGACGGTGCGCCACGATCAGCGCGGTCCGGCCGGTCACGAGGTGACGCGCGGCGGCCAGCACCGCTGCCTCGGACGTCGCGTCCAGCCTGGCGGTCGGCTCGTCGAGCAGGACCACCGGGCTGTTGCGCAGGAACGCCCGAGCCAGCGCGACCCGCTGCCGCTGGCCGCTGGAGAGTCCGTGGCCGCGTTCACCGAGCCGGGTGGCGAGGCCCTCGGGTAGCGCGGACACCACATCGGTCAGCGCGGCCGCCCGTACCGCCGCCGCCAGGTCGGCCGGTGCGGCATCCGGCGAGCCGAGCCGGATGTTGTCCGCCAGCGAGGCGGCGAACAGGTGCGCGTGCTGCGGAACCCAGGCCAACTGCTGTCGCCAACCATCGATGTCGAGCTGGGCCAGGTCGACCCCGTCGATCAGCACCCGGCCGGCGGTAGGCTGGACGAATCCGAGCAGCAGCTGCAGCAACGTGCTCTTGCCGGCACCGCTCGGGCCGATCACGGCGATCCGCTCGCCGGCCCGTACGGTCAAGTTGACGTCGTGTAACGCGGTGGTACGCCGGTAGTCGACGGTGACCGACTCGAACCTGATCTCCGCTGGCCCGCCTCGTCGCCGCGGCCGACTGGTCGCCGCGGCCGGCTGCGGTGCCGTCGCCGTCGGTACGGCAGGCGCCGGCGGCCCGATCAAGGTGAGCGCTTCGTCCAGCACGGCCAGCCCTTCCATGCTGGCGTGGAAGCGGCTGCCGGCCGCCCGCAGCGGCAGGTACGCCTCCGGGGTGAGCAACAGCACCAGCAGCGCGGTGGACAGGACCATCCCGCCGGTGAGCAGCCGTAGACCCACCGGCACCGCCACCAACGCCACGGACAGCGTGGCGACCAGTTCCAGCGCCAGCGCGGACAGGAAGGCGATCCGCAGCGTACGCATGGTCGCCACCCGGTGCCGGTCGGCCATCCGGCGTACCACCTCGGCCTGGGCCCGCTGCCGGCCGAAGGCGCGCAGTGTGGCCAGGCCGGCCACCATGTCCAGGAAGTGGCCGCCGAGTTGGCTCAGCCGCCGCCACTGCCGGTCGGTGGCGGCCTGGGCGTGCCAGCCGAGCAGCGCGCCGAAGACCGGGATCAGCGGCAGGGTGAGCGCGACGATCAGCGCGGAACTCCAGTCCGCCAGGGCCAGCCGGACGAGCACCGCCGCCGGCACGGTGACGCTCAACACCAACTGCGGCAGGTACCCGGTGAAGTAGCCGTCCAGCGCGTCCAGCCCCCGGCCGGTCAGGGTGGCGAGCGCGCCGGTGCGCTGACCGGCCAGCCAGCCGGGTCCGCGTTGCTGGATCGCGGCCAGCAGGGTCGTGCGCAACTGCGCCTTCACCGTGGCGGCGGCTCGGGCGGCGACGACACCCTGGGACCAGACAACCACCGCCCGGGCGGCGACGGCGAGCACGAAGGCGGTCAGCGCGGTCTGGTCGAAACTCCCCGTGGCGGCTGCGGCCAAGGCGGTCGCGAGCGTGGTGGCCTGGGCGACGACCAGGACCGCGGTAGCCACCCCGAGGACACCGAGGGCACCGAGGTGCGCCCGGACCGCCGGCACCTGACGCACCAATCGCGGGTCGAACGGCCGGCGGCGCTCAACCGGGACATTCGATGGCGCGGACGGCGGCGAGGCGGACATCAGGAGAGGTACAGCGACACCGGTAGGGCGAGCAGCGCGGCGGCGGCCACGCTCGCCACCAGCGGGCGTAGCCGAGGCGGCGGACCGCCGGGCAGCAGCCGTTGCACCCGGGCGTCGAGATCGTGATCGGCGGCCCCCAACGCACCGGCCGGGGTGATCGGTGTTCCGGCGGCGGCGAACCGGCGTAGCGCCGTGGCCAACAGCTCATCGGGGTGCCGGCGGCGGGCCTTGTCGTCGGCGCGCATCTCGACCAGCAGCGCGACCGCCCGGTGCGCCGCGCGTAGCCGACGCAGCCGGGGCAACGCCCGGCACAGGGCAGTGAACGGCAGCAGCACGAGATCGTGCCGTTCGTCGGCGTGGGCACGTTCGTGGCTGAGCACCGCCGCCAACTGGCCGGCGTCGAGCAGGTCGAGTGTGCCGGCGCTGACCACCACGGTCGGTCTTACCCCCGGCAGGCAGTACGCCGCCGCACTCGGGTGGTCGAGCACCAGCGCGCCGGGGGCCGCCGGATCGGCCCGACCGACCAGTGCCAGCAGGTCCCGATGGCGGCGCTGGGCGCGTACGGCGGCGAGCAGACCGCGTACCGTCGAGCCCAGCAGCACCACGGCGATCGCGGCGGCCGACGCGACCAGCGCCAGTTGCGGTGGACCCAACCCGGCCGGGAAGACCGCGGTCGGCCAGCCGTCGGCGCGGGCCAGGGCGGCCACGGCCGTGGCCAGGTCGGCGACGAACAGCCGGGTCGCGTCGCCCGGACCCGTGTGGTACGGCGCGAGGCCGATGGCGAGTGGCAGGCCGATGGCGGCCAGCCCGACCGTCAGGCCGAGCGACTGCCAGCACAGGATCGCCACCCGGGGACTGCGCCAGGTCCAACCCCGGCCGAGCCAGCTCGACCTGGTCAGTGTCTGCGCGGCCAGATAGCACGCGACGAGCACCGCGGCGAAGTACGAGGCGTACGCCATGGCCGGCTCAGCCCTGCCGCTGGGTGGCCTGTGCCTGATCGGTGAGCGCGGCCCGGAGCACCTCGGCCTCGGAGCCGGTCACCGATCGGGCGAATCGAACCAGCGCCGCGTCGCGGCTGCCGGCGAGGTCGAGGGCGTCCAGCATCAGTTGGGCGATGTACGCCTCCCGGCTGGCCGCCGGCTGGTACCGCCAGGCGCGGCCGGACCGTTCCCGGCTGACCATCCCCTTGCCCGCGAGCCGGTCCAGCACGGTCATCACCGTGGTGTACGCCAGGTCCCGCTCCTGCAGGGCGTCGGCGACGTCGCGAACGGTGACCGCGCCGGCCGCCGGGTCGCGGTCCCACAGCACGTCCATCACCGCGCGTTCGAGCTCACCGAGTCGCGTCACCGGCCAAGCCTACCGCCGGTAGTAGACGTCCGGCTGCTCAGGGCAGCGGCCCGGCCCGCAGTACAGGTACTGTCTGGTGAATGCCTCCCGTCCGGCAGATCTTTGCGGTTTCCGGCATTCTGCACCCACCGGCCCGTCAACTGGCTCCGACCAGAAGCGCGCTGCTGGACCATGCAATCTCGTTGACCGGGGTTCCGATCGCCAACGTCTGTCTGATCCCAACCGCCACCGGTGACAGCCGGCAGTTGATCGACTCATTTCATGCCGCTTTCCGTGGCGCGACGGATGCGGTTTCCACACATCTGCAGTTGTTCACCCAGCCGAATGTCGACGACGTGCGCACCTTCCTGCGTAGCCAGCACCTGATCTGGGTGAGCGGAGGCAGCCTGGTCAATCTGCTGGCGGTGTGGCGAGCGCATCGGCTCGACGAGATACTGCGGGAGTGCTGGGAGGCCGGTGTGGTGCTCGGTGGTGGCAGCGCCGGCAGCCTGTGCTGGCACGTCGGCGGGGTGACCGACTCCTTCTCCGACTGGCTCGACCCGGTCACCGACGCGTTGGCGCTGTTGCCGTTCAGCAACGGCGTGCACCACGACCTGGCAGAGCAGCCGCGCCGGGACCGCTATCTGGAGTGCGTGGCGGGCGGTGCGCTGCCGGCGGGCTATGCCACCGACGACGGGGTGGGACTGCACTATCTCGACACCGAGCTGGCCGAAGCTGTCAGCTGCCTGCCGGATGCCGCCGCGTACCTGATCGAACCCGGTGGGCGTGCGGGTACGGCGGTCGAGCGGCCGATCCCGGCCCGGCCGATCCTCGTGCGCCCGCCGGAACCATAGCTGGTGTCGGTCGGCACCCGGACGACCTTGGCGCTGGCGGCGGACCGTGGCGGCGGTGCCGGACGCCGGCGACCCGCTATGCCGCAGGCCGCTCGGCCAGCGCATCCGTGACGGTTCCCCGCACGGCCAGCCGGGTCTGGTGCAGGCCCTCCCGGAGTTCGTCGTCGCCCATCACCAGATAGACCAATCCGCAGTCGGCCGGCCCGGTGGCACCTGGCAGGCAGAGCGTGCACGGCTCGCCGGGCCGGATCGGGCACTTGGCGTCCGGGTGTCGGCTCAGTGTTCGCGCTGTCATACCCGTACGATGCCGTGCCGCGGGCAACCGGCGGCAGGGCCGAACGGCACCACCTGCTGCGGGACCTGCGCCCCCTGGCTGGCGAGGTGACGGCCGATGAACCGGCTCGGCAGCAGTTGGCGGCTGATCGACCGTGACGGGGTGGTGCGCGACCCGGCCGGCCGGGCGGCGCCCGAGAACACGGTGTGGCGCTAGGCGAGGCTGGCGACGAGACGTTCGCCGGCGGGCCAGGGGCCGTATCCGCTGGCGGTTTCGAGGTGCCCGGCGTCACCCGCGTCGTACAGTTGGCTGCCCCAGTCTGCCGCGTACTGCTCGAACTGCTCGTAACTGGTGTACGGGTCGGTGCGGCTGGCGACCAGGACGGTGCGAAACGGCAGCGGCCGTCGGGGGATCATGTCGTGGCGCAGGTCGCCCGGATCGTCCGGGCCGGGCCGTCGGCGCGGATCGAGGTACGGGGGAGCGATCAGCAACGCCGCGTGGACTGTCCCGGCGTTGCCGTACCGGGCGGCCCAGGCCGCGACCGTGATGCAACCGGCGCTGTGCGCGATCAGCACCGTGGCCTCGCCGCTGGTGGTGACCGCGGCATGCAGGGCGACGACCCGGTCGGCGAGCACGAACGGCGGCCCGGTCGGCTCCGACGCCCACCGGTAGTCGGGGTTGGCCCGCGCCCAGCGGCTCAACCAGTGCTCGGGCCGGGGCGCACCCCGGCCCGGTACCAGCAGGTGTCGGGTCACCGGCCGATGATAGGCCGGCGACCCGACACCGCACAGTAGACGATCTGGAACTGGTCAGCCCGCCGGGTCGGTCGGTGCGGCCGGGTCGGTCGCGGCGTGCCGCACCGCCCACTCGAGGCCCTCGCGTACGTAGCGTTACGTATCTGGCACCCACGTACCGCGACGTATCCTGGCGGCTACGTCGCGGGGAGCGCCCGGGCCAGCTCGACGCGGGAACGCACCCCGACCTTCGGGTAGATCCGGTAGAGGTGGGTGGTGACCGTACGCGGTGACACGAACAGCTGCTCTGCGATCTCCCGGTTGCTCAACCCGGCCGCGGCCAGCTGCGCGATCTGCAGCTCCTGCGGGGTAAGCCGGTCCAGCCCGTCCGCCGGCCGACGCAGCGACTCACCGGAGGCGCGCAGCTCCCGGCGGGCCCGCTCGGCCCAGGCACGGGCACCGAGGGCGTCGAACGTACCGGCCGCCGAGCGCAGCTGCGCCCGTGCCTCGGCGGCCCGCCGCCGGCGGCGCAGCCAGGCACCGTACGCCAGTTCCAGCCGGGCCCGTTCGAACGTCCAGCCGGTCAGGTCGGCGGCGAGCCCGTCCCGGTATGCCTGTTCAGCCCCATCCCCGTCGCCGGCCAGCACCGCGCGGGCGTACCGCAGGGTGACCGCGAGCACCGGCGCCACGCCGGACCGCGCGACCGGTGCCAGCGGTGCGACCAGGGCGGCGACCTCGTCGCGGTGGCCGCTGCGGGCCGCCGCCTCGGCCAGCTGCCCCAGCACGGTCAACCGCAGGTACGGGTGGAAAACCGCGCCGTCCGGATGGCAGATCCGGTGCAGCTGCTGGTACGCGTCTTCGTACCGCCCGCCGGCCAGCGCGTCCAGCCCACGTACCAGGTGCACCATGGCCAGCATCGGGAACGCCCCGCTCGGCAGCAGGACGGCTTCGGCCTGGTCGGCGAGGCCGGCGGCGGCCGTGCTGTTGCCGCGTAGCGCCTCGGCGATCCCGCGTGCGAGATCCGCGGTCAGCGCCCACCGGAGCTGACCGGTCTCCACACCCATCGCCCGGGCCTCCGCACCGGCGGTGATCGCCAGCCGGGTGTCGCCCAACAGCGCCGCGTTCCACGCCTGGCCGGTGAGTGTCTGAGCGAGCATGCCCAGCCGCCGCTGGCTGCGGATCAGCAGGACCGCATCGGCCAGCAGCGGCTTCGCGAGTGGGTGTGCGCCGATCGCGTCGGCTGCCGTGCCAGACATCCGTAGCTCATCCGGGTCGGTGCCGGTGATCCGGCCGGCCAACCGGGTGAGCCCGGCGAGTACCGTCGCCCCCTCGGTGAGCGGGTCGGCGCCGGCCAGGATCGACAGCAGGTGCGGGCTGTCCGACGGCACCGGCAACGCCCGCGCGACGGCGACGATCCGGCGTCGCAACTGCGGATCCGGGCCGGACCACCAGCAGCGCACGGTGATCGCCGCCAGCGACTCCAGCGCGAGCTCCGCTTCGCCCCGCGCGGCGAGCCGCTCCACCACGTCCAGGTGGGCCGGGATCCGGGTGGCGCCGGACCAGCCGGCGTCCAGGTAGACCTCGCGCAGCCAGACGAGGTGGGCACGCTCGGCGGGCCCGAGGTGGTGTTCGGCGATGGCGTCGAGCGTACGGACCAGTCTGGTGCGGTCGCCGATCTGGCTGACGAGGATCGCGGCGCGCAGCAGCCGGCCAGCTTTACCGGCGGGTCCCGCGGTCAACTCGGCGGCGCGTTCCAGCGCGGTCACCGCGATCTGCGGTGCCCCTTGCCGGTTCGCCCGCTCGGCGGTCGCGGTCAGTTCCGCGGCGATCCGCTCGTCCGGGCCGAGCGTAGCCGCCGCCTGGTGCCACACCCGGCGGCCGTCGGTCGGGTCGAGGCGGGCGGCGAGTACGGCGTGGACCCGGCGGCGTTGCGCGGCTGGGGTGCTCTGGAGCAGCGCCGAGCGCAGCAACGGATGCCGGAACGCCAAGCGGTCACCGGCGTCGACGGACACCAGATCGCTGGCGAGCGCCGGTTCGAGGGCCCGCTCGTCGGCCGGGGGAGCCGGTCCGGCCGGTGTATCGGGCGTGTCCGGCATATCGGGCGTGTCCGGTATGTCTGTTGTATCTGCTGTGTCTGGTGTAGCGCCATGATCGGCGCCGATCGCGCCGGCCACCGCAAGGATCTCGGCCAGGTCGTCGTGGTCGTCCAGGGCCGCCACGACCAGCACCGCGCGGGTGGCCAGCGGCAATTCGGCGACGATCGCGGTGAACGTCCGCTCGACCCGGGTACTCAACGGCAGCCACGCCGGTAGGAAGGCGCCGGTGCCGAGCCGAGCCGCCGCCGCGCCGAATTCGACGATGCCGAGCGGATTGCCGGCCGCCTCGGTGAGCACCCGCTGGCGTAACTGCGGTGCGAGCCCGGGTACATGACGGTCGAGCAGATCGGCGGCGGGTGCCTCGGCGAGCGGGCCGACAGACAACTCACGCCAGCCGGAGGTGGCCACCCGGCGCTCTGTCTCGACCCCGTCGCGGATCGCCAGCAGCATCAGGACGGGGTCGTGGGCAAGCCGGCGGCCGAGAAAGGCCAGGACGTCCCAGCTCGCCTCGTCCAGCCACTGCGCGTCCTCCACGACCAGCAGCAGCGGCCCCTCCACGGCCTGGTCGACGAGCAGGTCGAGCACCTCCATGCTCACCCGGAACGAGCCGTGGCCCGGCTCGTCGCTGCCGGACAGCGCCACGGCGAGCCCTTCGCGGCCGGTGCCGGGCAGTCGGCCGAGCAGCCGGTGCAACCCGCCGTACGGTACGTGGATCTCCGCCTGCACGCCGCTGGTCGCCAGCACTCGCATGCCAAGCTGTCGTGCCCTGGAAACCGCGTACGTCACCAGGGCCGACTTGCCGATCCCGGCCGCACCGCGCAGCGCCAGGCTGCCGCCGTGGCAGCTGTCCTGATCGCCGATCGCCTGCGCCAGCAAGCCGTCCAGCTCGACTTGCTCGCCTGCCCGGCCGAACAGCTGCCCACCTGTCATCCGCGCCTCCACCGGAGTCGAGCCTAGGGCACCGTCGCGGGCGCGGCCGGCACGACGGCCGGGCCGCCGGTTGCGTTCCGGCGGCCCGGCCGGGCCGGTCTCGACTGGTCAGTCGGGCATCGACCGCTCAGACCAGGCTGAGCTGCGGGTAAGTGGCGAAGATGGTGTTCACCGGCTGGAAGTAGGTGGTGCCGCCGGTCGAGCAGTTCCCGCTGCCACCGGAGGTGAGGCCGAGCGCGGCGCTGCCGGCGAACAGCGAGCCGCCGCTGTCGCCCGGCTCGGCGCAGACGGTGGTGCGGATCAGACCGCGAACGGTGCCCTGCGGGTAGGTCACCGAGGCGTTGACCGCGGTGACGCTGCCGCTGCGTACCCGGGTGGTGCTGCCGCTGCGCCGCACCGACTGTCCGACGTAGGCGCTGCCGACCGAGCTGATGGTCTGGCTGCCCGGGTAGAGGTAGACCGCGCCGGGCTTGGCGATGCTGTTGTTGGTGTACTGCACGATGCCGTAGTCGCTGCCGGGGAAGACCGACACCACCCGGCTGCCGAGCACGGTCGTACGGCTGGAGTTGGCGTACCAGGTGGCAGCGCTGTTGGTGCAGTGTCCGGCGGTCAGGAAGTAGTAGTAACTCGAGGTGCGTACGTTGAAGCCGAGCGAGCAGCGGGAGCCGTTGCTGCCGTAGATGGCTTCGCCGCCGGCGATCAGGAGGCTGAACTCGCCGGGCGCGTGCTCCAGCCGGGCGGCGCTGCCGGCGGCTTCGACCGCCTTTGCGACCACGGCGAGCCGGGCGCCGGTGACAGTGCTGTCCACGGTCACCACCACCTGGTTGGTGACCGGGTCGATGGCACGGGCGGTGCCGGGCAGCGCAGCCGCCCGTTCGATCCGGGTGGTCACCGCGGCCAGGTCGGCCGCGCTGTAGGCGACGGTCTTGGCGACCGCGCCGGCTGCCCGTACGGTGCGGGCGGCCGCTTCGTCGGTGACGGTGACGACCATGCGACCGGTCGCCTCATCGAGGAAGGCGAGGGCGCCGAGGTCTTCGCTGAGCTCGACGGCGGCCTCGGCGTCGGCGGCGAGCAACGGCGCCGGGGCGGCCTGAGCGGCGGACGGCCACAGGGCCATCCCGACGAGCAGCAACGGTGCGGCGAGAGCGGCCGCAGCCCGTTTGAGGTGGGAGCTGGTGGTTGTCACGTACGCCTCCTGGAGGTCTGCACGCCGGTCGGCGTGCCTGCCGGGCGAGCCCGGATCCGGCGTGGATTGCCGGATCCGGGACGAGACTGCGGGATCTCACCAACAATCTCGATCGATGGTTGTCGAAAGGATGGCAGCCGGTGGCGTACGTCCACAAGAACTAACTTTGTCATGAGGTATCCCGCGTTATGACCGGGAGTTGTACGACGGAGTCGACGCGGCCGGCGCGGACGACGCCCTGGTCGCGCCGGAACGACTCGCGGTGCTGGCCGATGCCGCAGGTGCCTCAGGCGCGGTAGCCGCCGTCACCGGCGCCATCCGGGCCGAACAGCTGCGGCGGCGGCCCGGCCGCGGTGACCGGGTCGGTGCGGTGCTCCGGTGCTGCCAATTGTCGCTGCGGCGTCCGGGTGAACAGCCGGATGCCGGAGTTGGCATCGCGCCGGGCGGTCACCGTGACAGTCACCATCTGGACCGGCTCCGGCGGGGTGGTGAAGCCGCGCACGCCCCAACGGACCCAGACCGGCACCCGTCCGGCGCCGGCCTCGGCGAGCAGTTTCTCCACCGTACGGCCCCGGTCGGTATGGTCGACCTCGACCACCACGGGCGGCGCGCCGACCCGGGCACAGGCCACGTCGACGACCGAGTGCTGACCGGACATCGGTGGCGGCAGCGGCATCACGCTGGCCGCCCGCCGGTAGACCCGCCAGCCCTGGCTCCTGCCCCAGCCCACGATCGTGTCGAGGAGCAGTTCGGTCACCTGCTCGGTGGTGCGGTCGGTGAAGGCGAGCGCGGCCAGCCGGCGGGACAGTGCCGTCGCCAGGGCCGGCCCGCCCTCTGGTTCGACCATGATGTCAGCGGCCGTCGGACGTCAGCGGTAGCCAGGCGACCACTTCACGGATCTTGGCGTCCCAGTATTCCCAGTCGTGGTCGCCGGGGCTGAAGTCCGTCGTCAACGGCACGCCACGGGTGGCGCAGGCGTCGCGGAACCGCACACTGTCGGGGTACAGGACGTCGTCGGTGCCGCAGCACAGGTACAGCCTCGGCAGCCCGGCCGGATCAGCCTTGTCGACCAGCGTCAGCAGGTCCTCGTCGCTGCCGGCGACCTGCCGGTCGCCGAACACCCGGGACATCAGCGGATCCGTGGTCGAGGGCGGTTCGTGCTGGCGGCGACCGAGATCGAGGGCCCCGGACAGGCTGGCGGCCGCGGCGAAGCGCTCCGGCTCGCGTAGCGCCCACCGCAACGCGCCGTACCCACCCATCGACAGGCCCGCGACGAAGGTGTCCGCGCGGCGTGCGGAGACGCGGAAGAACGAGCCGACGACCGCGGGCAGTTCGGTGTGCAGGAACGTCCAGAACGGCGCCCCGTGCGCCTCGTCGGCGTAGAAGCTGCGATGCACCTGCGGCATCACCACGGCGAGGCCGCGCTGCTCGGCGTGCCGTTCGAGGCTGGTGTAGCGGGTCCAGGCGGTCGCGTCGTCGGTGAGCCCGTGCAGCAGGTAGAGCACCGGCGGCGCGCCGCCGCTCGTCTGCCCGGCGGCGCCGATCCTGCTCCGGGTCTGTTGCGGCAGCAGTACCGTCATCGCGGTGGCCTGTTCCAGTACGTCGGAGAAGAAGTCGACCCGCAGTAGCGCCATGGCCCCAGTCTGCCTGCTTCCCGGCCGGGTGTGCGGGCAAGCCCCGGATCCGGCAGTCGGCTACCCGGACAGCAGGGCGCGTCCGCAGATCGCCGCCCAGTCCGGATCCACCCACAAATGGTCCACTGTGTTGGCGAGATAGCGGGCCGGGGCCGCGCCGCCCGGCGGTAGCAGCGCGTCCAGCATCTCGGGCGCCAGCAAGCTCCGCAGGATGTGCGCCAGATCGTGGGGCAGCATCGTCGGCAGCCGCTCGATCGGCGGGCAACCAGCGGCGATCACCGCCACCAGTTCCGGCCAGTCGTCCGGAAACTGCCCGACGTCGACAAGCGCGTCATCCAGGAACCGGTCGTAGGTCGGCCCGACCAGCTCACAGAGCAGGTTGGTGCGGATGTGCAACGTGTACGGCACCTCCGGCCGCCCCGGTGCGTCCTGGCCGAAGCCGATAGGTCCACGGCCTACCAGCGTGCCGGTCGGTACCACCGCCCCGGCGACCAGGACACCGAAACCGGGGGGCGCGGTATCGGTATCCATCGCCTCACGTTACGGCACGTCCGCTACCCAGCCGGCCGGCGGTGGTGGACTGAGTGGACACAGCCGCGAGTCGCCTTCCGACGACACGAACTACACAGGACTGTCAACGGATGTCGCGCACCGCGCGTCGGGCGACGACCGTACCGACCGGCAGTTCGCCACGGCCGGTGGCCTGTTCCTTGTGCAGGGCGATCACTGGAAGATCCATGGCGGACTTGGCGGCCCGCACGTCGTCGGGGTGATTGACCCGTACCGCCACGGCACCAATCCGGGCCGCTCCGGTTCCGGCGTCCAGCCCGGCCCTACTGGTCGAGCGGACGACGTACGACCAGCGGGACCGACCGGTGGAACGGGCCGTGTCGACGTACCGGGGCGACCGCTACGCCTTCGAGATCGAAATGGTGCGGCCGACCACGGGCAGCGCCTCGTGGTCGCGCCCCGCCGCAATGGGCAATCAGCGAGAAGACCGCAGGGCCGGTCGGCTGCGAGCATGGAGCAGACCTCGGCGTCCGACCGGGCCGGCACCGACCGATCAGGAGGTACGCCACGTGGCGCATATCGAACTCGGCCTCGATGAGCGGCTGTTTCCCGGGATCACCGGGCCGATGCGCTTCCGTCCGGAGACCGCCGAGCCGCTCAACGCACTTGCCGAGGTACTGCTGCGGAGCCTGCCACACCCACTCACCCCGGGAGAGCGGGAGCTGATCGCCGCCTACGTGTCCCGCCTCAACGATTGCACGTTCTGCTGCTCGTCTCACTCGGCGTTCGCCGCCGCCCAACTCGACACCGGTGCCGTACTGGTCGACCAGGTCCTCACCGACGTGGCGAGCGCACCGGTGTCCAACAAGCTGCGGGCCCTGCTACGGATCGCGGCAGCGGTTCAGCGCAGTGGCCGTGAGGTGACCGGCGAACTTGTCGCCGTGGCGCGCGAGGCGGGCGCGACCGACCTGGAGATCCACGACACGGTACTGATCGCCGCCGCCTTCTGCATGTTCAACCGCTATGTCGACGGCCTCGGCACCTACGCGCCGGACGACCCGCAGTCCTACCGGTCGCAGGCCGAGCGGGTGGTCCGGCACGGCTACGGAGTAGCGCTGCCGACCGGATGACCGGCCGTCCCGCAGGTCCACCGGCACCGGCATCGGCTCCGTCCGTCGAGCCGGTGGCCAGCCGGAACAGCCGGGCGAGGTGCCAGTACCGTCCGTCGAGCGAGTAGTGGAAGGCGTACGCCGCGTCTTTGTACTCGATCCGGGGATCGTCGGGGGCGGGTACGGCCGTGGAAGGACCCGCCCGGTCAGCGGTCCACGACGCTGGCGGCGGCCATCACCCGCAACGCGTTGGCGTCGATCGTGATCCGCATCGGGGTCTCGCCGCAGACCTCGCCGTCGATCTCCACCGGCGCCGGTCGGTCGGTCTCCACCCACAACTCGCCGACGGCGAGGAACGGATCGTGCCGTAGGGTGCGGCGGTGGCCGGTCGCCGCGTTGCGCACCGTCGCACCCATCAGGCTCCGCCGGGTGCGACCGCCCACCGGGTACGCCACCAGCAGCCGGTCGTCGGCGTTGGCGTCGGCGGCGATCGGCCGGCCGGCCTGGTGGCCGCCGTTGGCGACGTACAGCTGATGGCTGTGGATCTCGCGGACCTGGCCCTCGGCGCGGACGGTGAACCGCAGCGGGCGGTGGCTCACGGTCAGCGCGGCGGCGGTGACCGGGTAGGCGAGCTTGCCGATCGCCCGCTTGAGCGGCGGCGGGGTCCGCGTCATCACCTCGGCGGACAGACCGATGCCGACGTGGTTGGCGAACGGCATGCCGCCGGCCAACCCGAGGTCGACGTCGATCACCTTGCCATCGGTGAGGATGCCCACGGCCGCGTCGAGTTCCAGCGGGATGCCCAGGGTGCGGGCGAAGTTGTTGGTGGTGCCCAGCGGCAGCAGGCCGAGGGCGATGTCCCGGTGGGCGAGCAGCCGGGCGGCGGCGCCGATCGTTCCGTCACCCCCGCCGGCGACCAGCAGGTCGGGGGCGAGCGCCACCGCCGCGTCGAGGCTGCGTTCCAGCTCACCCGGCTCATCCACCGGGTAGGTGCCGACCAGGGTGAAGCCGGCACCGGTCAGTCGCTCACGGGCATCGGTGTACAGCTGGCGTCCGCGTCGTGACTTTGCGTTGACGATGAGCGCGGCGCGCCGCTGCTGCCGGATGGCATCGCTGAGCTCCTGCTTGGTCCGCACCGGCAGACCTTAACCCGGACGGGTCCGGTCCCGACGGCCAGCGGGTGGCCGTCGGGACCGGACCGGCAGCCGTCAGGCCGCCAGCACGCCGTAGCTGGCGACCGCCGGGGTCACCGTCACCACACTGCTCGCGGTCGCGGCGACGCCGTCACCGGTGAGCGCGTGGGCGAAGGTGAACTCCCCGGCCCGACGGGTACGGGACCGCAACTCGAAGGTGTGGTCGGCGCCGGCCGGCAGGGCGACCTCGGCGACCACGGTGCCGACGAGAGTGCCGTCCTGCACGGTGAACGGAATCCGCACCCAGGCGCCGTCGATCCGCAACTGCACCGCCAGATCCCGGGCGAGCAGATCGCCGTCCGGGTGGCTGACGGTCAGCGTCAACTCGGCAGTGTCCTGGTCGACGCCGCTCTGGTTGACCACCCGCACCTGCGGCAGGAACCAACCGTCGACCGTCGCGGTCGTCGGGTAGGTGGTGGTCACCGTCGCCGCCTCGGCCAACGCCAGCGAGTCCTCGGCGTCGATGAGTCCGCTGTAGAAGCCGGTGTCGAGCTCCAGCTCCACCCGGTACTGGCCGGCCGCCGGGTCCTCGACGTCGAACGCGAACGGCTGGTCGGCCCAGGTGATGTAGCCGGCCCGTACCTCGTCACCGTCCGGCGCGTACAGCCGCAGGATCGGGCGCTGCTCGTTGGGCGCGAGCGCCTTCACCGCGGCGACCAGGTCCTCCAGCCGGGTCACCCCGGGCAGGTCGGCGAACGGCCGGATGTCGGTGGCGAGCACGGTCGCGAACGGGTTGCCGTGCGCGTCCGTCACCGACCAGTCGACCTGGACCGAACCCGGCTCGGGTGCGGTCGCGGCCAGCTGCACCTGGGCCGCCCCGCCGTACGGCAACGCCGTGTCGAACGGGTCGGACCAGTCCAGCCCACCGATGATCTCGCTGACCAGCCACCAGTCCCGCTCCAGCTTGGGTACCTGGTGCACGGCGACCGCCTCGTACGTGTCCAGCGTCGCGACCAGCGTGCCCGGACCGTACGGGTACGCCCACGGCGCGAGCCCGGCCGGCCGCAGGTAGGTGAGCGCCCGGTGGCCGTTGGCGACCAGGTCGGCGGCCAGGTCCACCCGGGTCACGAAGTCCTGGGTGAGCTCGCTGCCGACCGGACCGCCGGCCAGCACCCGGGGTGCCAGCACGACCTCGTCGTCGTCGAACACCGTGATGGTCTTGTGCAGCAGGTACGCCGTACCGCCGTCGGTCGGGGCCTTGCGCACGACGAGCGTGTAGCGGCCGGCGGCCTCCGGCGCCTCGAAGGTGAGGGTGCCGTCGGAGCCGGTGGCGCCGACCGGCAGGATCGCACCGTCGTGGATCAGCTCGACGGTGGCCTCGGCCAGCGGACCCGGTTCGGCGTCCGGTGCGTCCACGGTGTACGCGGTGAGGCCCACCTGCGGCGCGCGGACCCGGAACGAGTCGGTCAGGTACTCCACCGACACGTCGTAGTCACCGAGGTCGTCCCGGTCGACGGTCCAGCTCAGCGTGCGGTTGACGCCGGAGTCGAGGGTGACCGTGGTGGTCGCCTCGCTCTGGCCGCCGACCCGCAGCACCGCCTGGTACGGCCCGGACGACGCACCGATGTTCTTCACCTGCACGGTGACGGTGACCGGCTCGCCGCTCTTGACCACGTCCGGGCTGACGGTCAGCCCGTGTACCGCGAAGTACGGCTGGCCCGTCTCGCCCGGCCGGGCGGCCCAGTCGACGGCGTTGAGGAACAGCTGGGTGGCCTCCTCGGTCCAGTCCACCGGGCCGCGGGTCACCGACACACCGTGGGTGGACAGCAGCACGTGCCGGTTGGTGGCCCGCTGGTCGACGCCGATGCCGTTGCCGTAGATCTCGGTGGCGTCGGTGCGGCCGAGCTCGGCGATGGTCTGCCGGCCGTCACCGGCGTAGTCGCCGAACCAGGCGATCCACTTGGCCTGGGTACTGGTGTCCAGCGGGATCCGGTCACCGACGGAGTACCCGTCGAAGATCGGGTGCTCGGCGGTCACCTCGTAGAACGACTCGGCGACCCCGGTGCCGCCGGTGTTCGACCCGGTGGTGGCCGGCTGCCCGGTGTGCTGGGACAGCTGCCGGATGCCGTTGCCGGTGCTGTAGGCGTGGTCGGTGAAGATCACACCGGTGCCGGCGGCGTCGGTGGCGTCCAGGAACGCCTGGAAGGTGGCGGCGTCGTAACTGCTGGTCACGCCGTAGCCGAGGACCACCAGCGGGTGGTCGGCGGCGGCGACGAGGTCGTCCCAGTCGTAGATCACCGTCTCGATGCCGCGCGGGGTGAAGATCTCCTCGGCGTACGACTCGACGTAGCTGCCGACCAGGGCGACGGTCTGCGGCGGTGGGGTGAGCGTGATGTCGGCGGTCACCGTCTCACGGTTCGGGACGATCACCTCGAACGCCGGCGGGGTGCCGAACCGGGGGTGGTCGGCGGCGATCCGGTAGGTGCCGGCGGGCAGGTCGACGGAGTATTCACCGTCCACGTCGGTCAGCACCGACACCGGCGTCGGGACGCCGAGTACGGACACCGTCACGCCCGGGACGCCCTCGCCGCTCTCGGCGAAGATCGCCGTGCCGGCGACGGCGCCGGTCGGCTGTGGCACGAGTGCCAGGTCGACGGTGGTGAACGTGTCCTCGGTGACGGTGATGCCGCTGGCCGAGCCGGCTTCGTAGCCGAAGGCGGTGGCGGTCAGCGAGTAGTCACCCGGCGGCAGGCGCAGCGTGTAGCCGCCGTCCTCGCCGGTGGTGACCGAGGCGCCGCCCGGGCTGACGGTCACCTTGGCGCCGGCGACCGGGTCGCCGGAGCCGGCGTCGGTCACCTGCCCGGTGATGCCGCTCTCCAGGGCCACCTGCACGGCGGCGGCGTACGCGTCGATGCGGCCGTGGCCGTAGCGGGTGTCCGGTGCGACGTCGGCGTACCGGTCGTCCCAGAAGGCGGTGTCGATCAACGCGGTCCGGGTCGCGTCGACGGTGAGTTCCGGCGCGCCCTGCAGCAGCAGCGCGACGGCGGCGCTGGTGTGCGGGGTGGCCATCGAGGTGCCGCTGGCGTAGCGGTAGGTGCCGTCCGGGCTGGCCGACCAGACCTCGTCACCGGGGGCGGACAGGTCCGGGGTGACCCAGCTGTCCGGCCAGTCGGCCGGCGGGCTGGTCCAGCTGGACTTGTTGACCACGTTGCCGCAGGAGAAGTCGGCGACGTTGTCGTCGATGTCGGTGGCGCCGACGCCGACCGCCTCGTACACGTTGCCGGGACTGGACGAACCGACGCCGCAGCTGCCGAAGATGTCCTCGTTGCCGATCGCGAACGACGGGAACGCGCCGGCGGCGACGATCGCCCGGGTCGGGGCGATCATCTCGGGGGAGTAGATCGCCGCGCCGAGCGACATGCTGACCACGTCGGCGGGGCGGCCGGCGGGGCGGCCGGCGGAGTCGGTGGGCGCGATCGCCCACTGCATGCCGGCGGCGACCTGCGCGAACGAGCCGGAGCCGCCGGGGATGACCAGGCCGTGGGCCATTTCGGCACCGGGCGCGCCGCCGATTATCACGCCGGACGCCGCACCACCGTGGATGGTGCCGGAGACGTGGGTGCCGTGCGTCGACGAGTCCCGGGGCTGTGACGAGACCAGGCCGCCGCTGGAGTTGAACTCCATCCAGCCACCCGGGTACGTCGGGTCGCTGGGATTGTCGGTGGCCATCTTGCCGACCAGGTCGGGGTGGTTGATGGCGACGCCGGTGTCGAGGGTGACCACCCGCACGCCGGTGCCGTCGAGGCCGAGTTCGTTCCACACCTGCTCGACACCGATGCGGTCCATGCCCCAGGTGATCCGGCCATCGATGATCGTCGCGGCCGGGTCGGCTGCGGCGTCCAGGTCGGTCTCCGGCAGGGTCACGGTGAAGTTGGGCAGCACCCGCTGCACGCCGGGGACGCTCGCCAGCGCAGCGAGCCGGGAGGCGTCGGCGGTGAATTCGACGAGCAACATGTTGGTGATCCAGAAGCGGTTGACCACTTCGACGTCACCGGCGATCTCGGCCCGCTGTTCGAGGGCGTTCTCGACCTCGTCCTGCAGCTCCTGGGCGTGTGTACGGAGCTGGTCGACCGCGGTGTCCGGGTTGGTGGGGTAGCGCTGCGGATTGGGCAGCATGAGCAGTGCCTGGATCCGCTCGCCGGCCGATTCGGCCACCGCGGACTGCAGTTCGGCGGCGATCGGCGCCGAACCGGCGCCGGCCGACATGTCCCCACCGGTCGGTGCGGCGGCTGCGGGTGGGGCGGCAAGTAAGCCGCCGGCGAGGACCGCGCCGGCGGCGGCGGCCAGAACGCGGCGCATTCTGGTCCATGGTCGTGGATGGGCGGGGTTGCGTCCTGACATCGATCGTCTCCTGGATCGCAGGGCCGGGGATCAGCCGGTGGTCATCGAAGATCGTGGAACGCGCTATCGGCGAACATTTGATCTCGATAACTCCCTGCCGTCAACCCTTCACGGTGCGATGCGCCAGTCTTGTTGTCCGCCGGTGCGGACAACGCGCCCTGGTTGTCCACAAGCCGCAGGCAGGGAGTACGGCGACACCCATGTGGTGAAGACGAACATCGCCGCACTTGACATTCCGCCTGAAAGGCCGGCACGCGGACCGGGCCCGGATCGGCGGTTCCCGCCGAGTCGGCTTCACCTGGTCCGTCTACCGGCTGTCGTCCCCGGGCCGACCCGGTCCGGGTGCCCGCCCGGACATCCGGACCCGCCGCAGTTGCAGTGCCGGGTAGCGCGGTGGCGCGAAGCCCAACGACCGGTACAGCCGCTCGCCGCCGGCCGTCGCGTTCAGGTCGACCACGCTCACCTGTGTCTCGTCGGCGAACCAGTCCAGCAGCGCGGTCAGGCAGGCGCGGGCGTAGCCGCGGCCACGGGCATCCGGGTCGGTGCTGACGTTGAAGACATGGCCCCGCAGCCCGGTCGGGTCCTTGGGCCCCGGAACGAACCGTTCGCACAGCCCGGCCGCGTTGCTGACGATCCCGTGTCGCGGATCCTCGACGACGAAGGCGGCGAAGGTGCCGGGATCGTGCAGCGCCCGGGTGAACCAGTCGGTGGCATTGACCCGCCACGGTGCCGTCTCGTCACCGACCGCCGCGCCGATCGCCTGCATCATGAGGATCCGGAGCCTGAGCAGATCAGGCGCATCGGCCGGGACGGCCCGGCGGACCTGCGGTGGCGCGGTCACTCGAGGACGAGCACCGGGAGTCCGGCGCTGGTACTCGGGTTCTCCGGCGCCCCGGCCAGTGAACGTCACGACGCGAAACTACCCTGCTTTCGGGTAGCGTCGTGGCAGTACGTACGTACGGTTTCTTGAAGGGAGCGGCGTGCCATGTGGGAAGCTGCCACCTACCTGCGTTTCACCGACCTGCGTTCGCGTCCCTTCGCCGATCTGCTGAACCGCGTCGAGGCCGACGACCCGACCGAGGTCATCGACCTCGGCTGCGGCCCTGGCAACTTGACGATGCACCTGGCGGCACGCTGGCCGCGGGCCCGGGTGGCCGGACTGGACGCCTCGCCCGAGATGATCGAAGCAGCGCGGGCACTGGCGTCACCCCTACGGTTCGAGGTCGCGGACGTGCGGCACTGGGATCCCGGACCCGAGACGGATGTGGTGGTCTGCAACGCCGTACTCCAGTGGGTGCCCGACCACCCGGCGCTGATCGAACGGTGGGCGGCCCGGCTGGCTCCGGGCGCGGTGCTCGCGTTCCAGGTCCCGGGCAACTTCACCGCGCCGTCGCACGACGCCATCCGGGCGGTCGCGGCCGACCCACGATGGCGCGCCCGGCTGACCGGGCTGCGTGACGGCCACGCCGTGCTGGACCCGGTCGGCTACGCCGCGCCGCTACTACGGCAGGGCTGTGCGGTCGACGCTTGGGAAACCACCTACCTGCACCTGCTGCCCTGCGCACGGCCCGATCCGGCGGCGCATCCGGTGCTGTCCTGGGTCGAGGGCACCGCCCTGCGGCCGGTCCGCGCGGCGCTCGACGACGTTGAGTGGGCAGCCTTCCGCGAGCGACTCGGCGAACGGTTGGCCATGAGCTATCCCGCTGACAACGGACTGGTCGGCTTTCCGTTCCGGCGGGTCTTCGTGGTGGCCGTGAAACCGCCGGTCAGCGCTTCAGCTGGACGGTGACGCGCACCCGGCCCCGCTCGTCGCGTCGGGCGATCGCGTGCCCGGCCCGGTCGGTCCCGTCGAGGTGCAGCGATATCGGACCGCCTTCGCCCAGAAAGTTGCGCCACCACGCCTTGGCGTCGGGTAGTTGAACGCCGATCGTGACGACGTCACCCGTCCGGCGGTAGGCCACCGGGGTGCTGAAGGTGTGCCCCGAACGGCGGCCGGTGTAGGTGACGACGGTGAGGCGCCGGCTGATCAGCCGGCCGAACCATGGTGACGAACGCAGTGCCAGTACGCCGGTGTTGAGCCCGTGAACAAGCCGCTTCGGCAGCGGTTTCTGGTAACCCACCACGTCTCCCTCGCCCCTGGAATCCATTGCCGGCCAAGCTAACACGGCAAACGGAGACCCCCGTCCACTTGGGCTAAAGTGAGACAGGTGAACGGCGCATCATCTCGGTTGCCGACCGAGGCCAGATCGCCGGCCCAGACCAGATCACCGGCCGAGGCCGGGTTGCGGGCCGACGCCAGGCAGAACCGCGACCGGATCGTCGACGTCGCCCGCGAGTTGTTCGCCGAACGCGGTCTCGACGTGCCGATGGCCGCGATCGCCCGACACGCCCGGGTCGGTGTCGCGACCCTCTACCGCCGGTTCCCCACCAAGGAATCGTTGGTCACCGAGGTGTTCGCGGCGCAGTTTCAGGCGTGTGTCTCCGTCATCGACGACGCGTTGGCTGATCCGGACCCGTGGCACGGCTTCTGCGCCGCGATCGAGAAGGTGTGCGCCATGCAGGCGGCCGACCGGGGATTCGGCGCGGCGTTCATCGCGGCGTTTCCCCACGCGGTCGACGTCGACGCCGAACGCAGCCGGGCGATGGCGGGCAAGGTGTGCGCCATGCAGGCGGCCGACCGGGGATTCGGCGCGGCGTTCATCGCGGCGTTTCCCCACGCGGTCGACGTCGACGCCGAACGCAGCCGGGCGATGGCGGGCTTCGCCGAGCTGACCCGGCGGGCCAAGGCTACCGGGCGGTTGCGGGCCGACTTCGCGTTGGAAGACCTCCCGCTGCTGCTGATGGCCAACTGCGGCGTCGTCGCCGCGGCGGCAGGCGTGGCACCGCGAGCCTCCCGACGATTCGTGGCGTACCTGCTCGCCGCTTTCCACACCGAGCAGGCCGCCCCGCTGCCGCCGGCTGCCCCGCTGCGCCTGAGCGACCTGCGTTCGCGTACGTGATCCCGCAACCATCCATCTTGGCGTGACCGATTCGGACGACGACCCCGTGGCTTCCCCGATAGCCCTTGGCTGGCGATCACGTCGAATCCGGCGGCCGACCTTTTGATCAAGGTCGCGTCGAACGTGTCGGGCAGCCCGACGACCCGGGCCTTCGGCTGGTGCCGACGACGAAGCGGGTTCTGGCTCGCTGGTGCCGTCGTCACCGGCACTGAAACCGGTCACGATAGCCAGCCGGGGCGGACCAGGCCGGCCTCGTAGGCGAACACGACCAGTTGGGCGCGATCCCGGGCAGCGAGTTTGACCATCGCCCGGGACACGTGGGTCTTCGCTGTCGCCGGGCTGACCACCAGTCGGGCGGCGATCTCGTCGTTGGACAGGCCGGTTCCGACCAGCGCGACCACCTCCCGCTCCCGGTCGGTCAGCTCGGCCAGTCGCCGGGGAGCAGCCGGAGCGGCGGTACGGGCGGCGAACTGCTCGATCACCCGGCGGGTCACGCTCGGCGACAACAGGCCGTCCCCGGCGGCCACCACCCGGACGCCGTGGATCAGCTCGGCCGGCTGGGTGTTCTTCACCAGGAAGCCGGCGGCACCGGCGCGCAGCGCCTCACCGACGTACTCGTCCAGCTCGAACGTGGTGAGCACAACGATCCGGACGCCGGACAGCTCGGCGTCGGCGGCGATCTGCCGGGTGGCGGCCAGCCCGTCCACACCGGGCATCCGGATGTCCATCAACACCACGTCCGGGCGGACCTGCCGGGTCAGCCGGACCGCCTGTGCCCCGTCGCCGGCCTCCCCGACGACCTCGATGTCCGTCTCGGCGTCCAGCAACGCCCGGAACCCCGCCCGCACCAGCGCCTGGTCGTCGACGAGCAGTACCCGGATCATATGGCGACCTCCTCCTGCGGCGGATCAGGATCAAGCGGCAGCGTGGCCCGTACCCGCCAACCGCCGCCGTCCGGTGCCGGTCCGGCGGTCAACTCGCCGCCCAACGCGGCGGCCCGCTCCCGCATCCCGGTGATGCCATTGCCCGCCGGGCCCGCAGCCGGTCTGGAGGGCGCCGTCCCACCGTCGTCGTCGACCTGGACCACCACCGCATCCTGCCGGTAGGCGATGGTGACGGTCGCGGCGGCACCCGGTCCGGCATGCCTACGCACGTTGGTCAACGCTTCCTGCACAATCCGGTACGCGGCCCGGTCCACGGCGGCGGGCAGTGACCGGGCCGGGCCGTCGATCACCGTCCGGGTCGCCACCGCGGCGTCGTCGGTCAGCTCGGCGAGCCGGTCCAGTCCGGGTGCGGGGGCGAGCGGCGCGCTCCCGCCGGTCGGGTAGAGCGTGTTGAGCACCGCCTGGACCTCGCGCAACGCTTCCGCGCTGGACTGCGCGATCGCGTCGAGCGCGGCCCGGGCCTGTTCCGGGTCGCGGTCCATCAGGTGCAGACCGACCCCGGCCCGTACGTTGATCAGCGACAGGTGGTGGCCGAGCACGTCGTGCAGCTCGGCGGCGATCAGCAGTCGCTGCTCGCTGGCCCGGCGGCGTTGCCGCTCCTCGGAGAGCCGGCGCTGCTCCGCGACGGCCTCGTCGACCTTGCCGGCGATCAGCGTGCCGATCTCGGTGATCAGCCCGGCACCGGCGACGAGCGCCACCGCCAGCAACACCTGACGTAGCGTCACGCCGTCGACCAGCACCCAGATGCCGCACGAGGTCGCCGACGCCGCAGCCACCAGCCACCGGTGACCAGCGGTCAGCACCGCCGACGCGGCGATCATCGGCGCCAGCAGGGTCACCCCGGCCGGCCGGTCCAGCAGGTGGTACGCCAGGGTCGCGGCGAGCACGATCAGGAAGTTGCGCCTCGGGAACCGGTGCCGGTCGGCCAGCGCCAGTCCGCTGAAGACCAGCAGCGCGTACCCGATGATCCCGACGCCGCCCGACTGCCAGCCGGCGGCGACCGCGGTGCCGACCGGCTGCACGATTGCGGTCAGTACCGCCAGGCCGGGTCCGCGCCGCGACGCCGACCGTCCGTCGGGTGACGTCGCCCGCCCGCCCGGCGCCGCGACGTCGGCGTCAGGGCCCGACCGGCTCATAAGCGCACTGTAGGCCGACCGGCGTCGGCTGCGGCAGCCCGGAGGGAGGCAGCCTGGCGTACTCCCGGTGGAGTAGACCGGCCGGCGCGCTGCCGTGTCGGGCGCAGTCGCGATACCGCCGACGCGCGGACGCACCACCCCGGCCGGCGCAGACATGCTGTGCCACGAGCGAATTGACCCGGCGCAGTTGAGGAGATCCAGCGATGAAGGCGATCGTGCAGCACCGGTACGGCCCACCCGACGTCCTACGGATGTGCGAGATCGACACCCCGACCCCCGGCGACGACCAGGTGCTGGTCCGGGTGCACGCCAGCTCGGTCAACGCGTACGACTGGCACGCGATGCGCGGCGACCCGTACCTGGCCCGGTTGTCTTTCGGGCTGCGACGACCCGGTACGGCAATCCGGGGCCAGGACTTCGCCGGCCGGGTCGAGGCGGTCGGCCGGGCGGTGACCCGGGTCCGGCCCGGCGACGAGGTGTACGGCGAGGTCGGCTCCGCCGGTGGCGCGTTCGCCGAGTACGTGTGCGTGGCCGGGAACCTGGTCGAGGCGAAACCGGCGAATCTGAGCTTCGTGCAGGCGGCGGCCGTCCCGCTGGCAGCCACCACCGCCCTGGTCTGTCTGCGCGACGCGGCCGACCTGCGTGCCGGCCAGCACGTCCTGATCAACGGGGCGTCCGGTGGGGTGGGCACCTTCGCGGTGCAGCTGGCCAAGGCGTACGGCGCGCAGGTGACCGCGGTGTGCCGGACCCGCAACATCGAGCTCGTCCGGTCGCTCGGCGCGGACCACGTCGTCGACTACACCCGCGAGGATTTCAGCCGTACCGATGCGGTTCGCGCCGGCCGTCGCTACGACGTGCTGCTCGACCTGGTCGGAAACCGGTCGTTGGCCGACTGCCGGCGGGTACTGACCCCGGATGGGACGCTGCTGTTGTCCGGCGGCGGCGTCTCCAGCGGCGGCAGCGTCTTCGGGCCGATGAGTCTGCTGGTCCGGGGGCCACTGCTGGGGCGGTTCGTCCGGCACCGCATCGTCGCGCCGATGGCGACGACGGGCGGCGGGCATCTGGCGACGCTGCGGGAGCTGGCCGAGGCGGGCAAGCTGACCCCGGTCGTCGACCGGACCTTCCGGCTGAGCGAGGTACCGGACGCGATCCGGTACGTCGAGACCGAGCACGCCCGCGCCAAGGTCGTCGTCACCATGTGAGAGCCGCAGCGATGGTGTGTCGCAGCGACTAGCTGGTTCCCGAAGGATCAGGAACTGCACAGAAATCGCGCCATTTCTGCTCTGCTTGCGGCATGGCGATCATGCCGTTCACTGATGCCCGCAACAGGCTCTCGGAGCTGATCGAGGAAGTCGAACGTACCTGCTCCTGCCCATCTGGACTGACGGACGGCTCGTCGGCGTACCGCCGGACCGTGTCCGTCAGGAAACGAGCAGCCGTCAGGAGGACCGACATGCTCGAAGGCGTATCCGGGGTCGTGAAAGCCATCAGGCGACGTGCGCGGGCGAATGACCTGGCAGAGCAGGGCCGGTACGCCGAGGCCAGAGAGATCTACCGGGAGCTGGCCGAGTTCCGGTCCACCCACGACCGAGTGATCGGTGCGATGCATTGGCTCGACGCCGCCAACCAGTCGGCGAAGCTGGAGGATCGCGCTGCCCAACTCGCGGAGTGCCGGAGAGCGTTGGAAACGCTGCCACCGCAGGCGAGGTGGCGCACCAGGCTGACCGTGCAGACGGGCTTCGAAAGCCTGCTCATGCTTGCCGACGCACTGCAGTGGCTCGAGCGCGTCGGTGAGGCCGAGAGCGTGGCGCGCCGAGCCGTCGCGTTCGCCGAGACGGCCAGCGATCGGTTTCGTCAGATGGAGGCGTACGTCGCACTGCAACAGGTCTACTACCGCGATGGCCGGTCGGCTCAGGCACTGGGCTGCGCTCGGCGGGTCCTCGAACTGGCTGAGCCCGGTGACTCGGCCCCCCTGCTGGCCACCGTGATGATCGAGCAGGGCCACGCGCTCGCTGATCTCCAGCAGTTCGACCACGCGTTACGGTCCATCGACGATGGATTGGCGGAAGCTGCCCAGATCCCGGACGAGTCGACCGTGGCGATGCTGCGAATCTCCGCTTTGTCGGGCAAGGTCGCCGTCAAGCGCAACAGCGGCGACTTCGCGGGTGCGATCGCCGACGCGAAAGAGCTGATGCTGTTCTGCCAGCGGCAGCGTCCCGCGCAGTACATGGCAGCCAAGCTGACCTGGGCGACCGCCGAGGTGGAGGGCGGTGACCTCGAACGCGGTAGCGCCGAACTTGTCGAGAGTTACCGGGAATTGATCGAGCGGGGCGAACTCACCTTGGCCGGCCGGGCAGCCAACAACCTCGCCTCGGCCATGTTCCGGCGCGGTCGGCTGGCCGAAGCGCGGGAATGGTCACGCGACGCGGTGCGACTCAGTGTGCGCGGGGGCATCAACAACCGGGGGGCCGTGCACTACAACCTCGCGTACATGATGTTGGCCGCAGGGGACGCGGTCGGGGCGGAAGCGGAGATCCGCCAAGCGCTTGACGACTGGGAGGAACTCCGCCGGACCGTGTCCAGCGACCGGATCAACGTCGATGTCCTGCAACGGCAGGGCACCATATACCGGCTTTGGCAGGTTTGTCGGCTACTGGCCGGTGATACGGCGGGGTGCCTGGAGGTCTTCGAACGGACGCGCGGCCGCAGTTTGCTTCGGACGATCCGGCCGGGCTCGGTGGAAGATCCACACGTGACCGTCGCCGACGCCGTCAGATTGGCTGAACGATGGGAGACCGGCTTCCTGGTCTGCAGTCTGTTGTCGCCGATGCCGCAGGCGCAGCAGCTGTCCGAGTCGGAATACGCCGGGCTTCACATGTGGCTCGTGGACGCTCGGGGCGTCACCTACCGCTCGATCGGTCCGGAGATGGTCTACACGACCGAGGTCAATCCGGCCACCGCACCCGACCCGTTCCTGGGGCTGACCCGCGAGATCGAAATGCCGATGGCACATCCTGACCTGGGCCTGAATCTGGAGGCGCTTTCCAAGATCTTTATCGAGCCGCTGGAAGGGACGTTGACCGGGTCCCCCGCACGCAACCTTGTCCTGATCCCGCACGGTGAGCTGGAACGGGTGCCGTTTTCGGCCCTGCGGCTGAGCTCCGGGGAACGTGTCGTCGACCGCTGGCCGGTCGCGGTGGTCCCAAGCATGGCGGTCTTCGCCGAACTGGCCGCGCGAGCGACTCCCCGCGGCCGGACACACGATCTGCTGTTGGTCGGCAATCCGACCTCGCCCCGGCACCCGTTCTCGCCCGGCTTTCCCGTACCTGATCTACCCACCCTTGTCCACGCCGAACGCGAGGTCAACGAGATCGCCTCCGTACACGGTGATGCTCGACCTCCGCTGGTCGGCGCGGCGGCCACCAAGGCGGCCGTCCTGGCCCGGATCGAGGGATGCGGAATGGTGCACTTTGCCACGCACGGCGTTCAAGGCGCGTCCAGCGGCGAGACTCCTGGTGCGCTCTGCCTGAGTCCGGACGGCGATGACGACGGCTACCTGCGCTCGGACGAGGTCGCTCGATTGCGGCTGACGTCATGCCGGTTGGCGGTGCTGAGCGCTTGTCGTACGGGCTGGGGCCAGAGCACCTACGAAGGCACTCTCGGTCTGGCCCGTGCTTTCCTGGCCGCCGGTGCCCGTGCCGTGGTCGTCTCGCTGTGGCCCGTGCACGACGAGGCGACCGCCGACCTGATGATCGAGCTGCACCGGCAGTTGCGAAGCGGCCTGCCCGTCGGTGAAGCCTTGCGCCGCGGCATGCTTCACCTGCGCCGAACCGGCACCGACGCACGTGACTGGGCCGCGTTCACCGTGGTCGGCGATCCCGACGCCACCGGCCTGCGCCTCGGTCAATGATCGCGCCTGCGGCACCCGGCCAGGGGCGGCCGACACGTTCCATCTCCGTGCGCCGCGACATCACACCCCCTTGGGATGCCAGACGGTCTTGGTCTCCAGGAACGTGGTCATCCGCCGGGTTTCCGGATCGGCCGACCAGTCGATCGGCGTGACCGCCGGGCGCAGCACGCGCTTGAGGTTGCCGGCGGCGGCCTGCTCCAGTTCGGTCGCCAACTCCGGGTCGGTGACCCCGGTCAGGTCGAGCGCGTTGACGTCCAGGTGCGACGCCAGCCACGGTGCGGTCTCGGCGATCCGTCCGGTGAGGATGTTGACCACCCCGCCGGGCAGGTCGCTGGTGGCCAGCACCTCGGCCAGGGTGACCGCGGCCAGCGGCCTGGTCGGCGAGGCGAGCGCCACCGCCGTGTTGCCGCTGACGATCACCGGTGCGACCACGCTGACCAGCCCGAGCAGCGACGGCTGGGCCGGTGCGACGACGCCGACCACCCCGGTCGGCTCCGGAGCGGACAGGTTGAAGTACGGGCCCGCGACCGGGTTCGCTCCGCCGTACACCTGGGGCAGCTTGTCCGACCAGCCGGCGTACCAGACCCAGCGGTCGATCGCCGCGTCCACCTCGGCGGCCGGCTCGCCGAGGGTGACGAACTGCTCGCGCCGACCCTCCAGCATCTCGGCGACCCGGTAGAGAATCTGCCCCCGGTTGTACGCGGTCGCGCCCGACCAGCCCTTGACCGCCGCCCGCGCGGCGACGACCGCGTCCCGCAGATCCTTGCGCGAGGCGAGCGCCACGTTGGCCTCCTGCACCGGATACGTCCGTCCCGACTCGCTGCGCGGGAACTTCCCGCCGATGAACAGCTTGTACGTCTTGCGGACGGCGACCCGTACGGAGGCGGTGCCACTGTCAGACATCGAGGTACGCCTCCAGCCCGTGCCGGCCACCCTCACGACCGTAGCCCGATTCCTGGTAGCCGCCGAACGGCGAGGTCGGGTCGAACTTGTTGAACGTGTTCGCCCACACCACTCCGGCACGCAGCCGGTCGGCGGCCCACAGGATCCGGGAACCCTTCTCCGACCAGATCCCGGCCGACAACCCGTACGGCGTGTTGTTGGCCTTCTCGATCGCCTCGGCCGGGGTGCGGAAGGTCAGCACGGACAGCACCGGCCCGAAGATCTCCTCCCGGGCGATGCGGTGCGCCTGGCTGACCCCGGTGAAGATGGTCGGTGCGAACCAGAAGCCCTGCTCGGGCAGCTCACACGGTGGCGACCAGGCCTGCGCGCCTTCGTCGGCACCGGCGGCGGCCAGCGTACGGATCCGGTCGAGTTGGGCGGCCGAGTTGATCGCCCCGACGTCGGTGTTCTTGTCCAGCGGGTCGCCGACGCGCAGCCGGGCCATCCGCCGCCGCAACGACTCCAGCAGCGGTTCGGCGATCGATTCCTGGACCAGCAGTCGGGACCCGGCACAGCAGACGTGTCCCTGGTTGAAGAAGACGCCGTTGACGATGCCCTCGACGGCCTGGTCGATCGGGGCGTCGTCGAAGACGATGTTGGCGGCCTTGCCGCCCAGCTCCAGGGTGAGTTTCTTGCGGCTGCCGGCGACCGTGCGGGCGATCTGCCGGCCGACCTCGGTGGATCCGGTGAAGGCGACCTTGTCGACGCCGGGATGGGCGACCACGGCCTGACCGGTCGCGCCGGCCCCGGTGACGATGTTGACGACGCCGGGCGGCAGGTCGGCCTGCTGGCAGATCTCGGCGAACAGCAGGGCGGTCAGCGGGGTCGTCTCGGCCGGCTTGAGCACCACGGTGTTGCCGGCCGCCAGCGCCGGAGCGATCTTCCAGGCCAGCATCAACAGCGGGAAGTTCCACGGAATGACCTGCCCGGCGACACCGAGCGGGCGGGGACCTGGACCGAACCCGGCGTAGCCCAGCTTGTCCGCCCAGCCGGCGTAGTAGAAGAAGTGTGCCGAGGCCAGCGGCAGGTCGACATCACGGGACTCGCGGATCGGCTTGCCATTGTCCAATGATTCGAGCACGGCCAGCTCACGGCTGCGTTCGGCGAGAATCCGGGCGATCCGGAACAGGTACTTGGCCCGGTCGCGGCCCGGCATCACAGCCCAGACCCGCTGGTACGCCGTGCGCGCGGCGGCCACCGCCCGGTCCACGTCACCCGGACCGGCCTCGGCGACCTCGGTGAGCACCTCCTCGGTGGCCGGGTTGACCGACTTGACCGCGCCGCCGTCGGCCGGGTCGACGAACTCGCCGCCGATGAACAGGCTGTACGAGTCGCGGATGGTGACGACCGAGCGGGACTCGGGAGCGGGTGCGTAGTCGAACACGGCGATCAGTCCAGGGTGACGTAGTCGGGACCGGAGTACGCTCCGGTGGCCAGCTTCGCCCGCTGCATCAGCAGGTCGTTGAGCAGGCTGGAGGCGCCGAAGCGGAACAGGTCGGGGGTCAGCCAGCCGTCACCGGCGGTCTCGTTGACCAGCACCAGGTACCTGATCGCGTCCTTGGTGGTGCGGATTCCGCCGGCCGGTTTCACCCCGATCCGCCGGCCGGTGACGGCGTGGAAGTCGCGGACCGCCTCCAGCATGATCAGGGTGACCGGCAGGGTGGCCGCGACCGGCACCTTGCCGGTGGAGGTCTTGATGAAGTCGGCGCCGGCCAGCATCGCCAGCCAGGAGGCCCGGCGCACGTTGTCGTAGCTGGCCAGCTCCCCGGTCTCCAGGATGACCTTGAGGTGGGCGTCGCCGCAGGTCTGCTTGACCGCCACGATCTCGTCGTACACCTCGTGGTAGCGCCCGGCCAGGAACGCCCCTCGGCTGATCACCATGTCGATCTCGTCGGCACCGGCGGCGACCGCTGCCCGGGTGTCGGCCAGCTTCACGTCCAGTGGTGCCTGCCCGGCCGGAAACGCGGTGGCGACGCTGGCCAGGTGGACGCCGGAGCCGGCCAACGCCTCGGCGGCGACCGGCACCATCGCCGGGTAGACACAGACCGCGGCGACCGGTGGGCAGCCCGCGTCGGTCGGGTCCGGGCGGCGTGCCTTGGCACCCAGCGCCCGTACCTTGCCCGGGGTGTCGGCGCCTTCCAGGGTGGTCAGGTCGACCATCCGGATGGCCAGATCGATCGCCCACGCCTTGGCGGTGGTCTTGATCGAGCGGGTGGCGAGCATCGCGGCCCGCTGGTCCGCCCCGACCTGGTCGACTCCGGGCAACCCGTGCAGGAAGGTACGCAGGGTGGCCGGGGACCGCCCCACCTCGGCCAGGTCGTGGCCGGTGGGCGCCGTGTCATGGCCGACCGGCGCTGCTGTGGTCGCCGCTGTCATGCCCGCGAGTCTACGTCGCCCCGCACTTCACGATCTTGAGCGTGGTCCGATCGGACGAGCAGACTTAACGATGCCGTTGGCTTACCGTTACATCATGTTGAGCCGGGTGACCCACCGTCCCTGACGTGCGAGCAGTGCACTTCACCGACACGTACCTGCCCCGCCGGGACGGGGTGGTCACCTCGTTGCGGACTCTCGCGGCGGCACTGACCACCGCTGGTCATCCAGGGCTGACCGTGGTGCCCCGCCATCCGGACCAGCCGGATGAACCGGACGTGCTGCGGTTGCGCGCACTACCCTGCGGGGTGGCCGACCTGCGGTTGTCGCCGTGGCTGCTGCGTGGCGCGGCGGCCACCGGGACGATCGCCGAGATCGCCGCGGTCGGCCCTGACGTGGTACACGTACACACTCCCGGCCCGGTCGGGCTGCTCGGCGTACTCACCGCGCGCCGGCTCGGCCTGCCGCTGGTCCAGACGTACCACACCGACCTGCACGCCTACGCCGACGCCTACCGGGTGCCGGCCCGCGCGCTCAGCGCCGGGGTCCGGTTGTACGCCCGCCGGCTCGGCGTACCACGCCCGGCCGCCGCACCGGCCAGCCACGCCCGTGACCACCGGCCGATGGCCAGCGGCGCGGTCGCCCGCCGTCGGGCCGCCATGGACGCGACCAACACGTTGCTGCTGGGTGGAGCGGACGCGGTCGTGGTGCCGACCCGGGCCGTGCTGGACCGGATCCACCTGCCGGTGCCGGCCGAGCGGGTCCACCTGGTGCCGACCGGTGTCGCGCCGCGACCCACCACACCACGGCAGATCAACGACTTCCGGTACGGCCACGGCATCGCGCCCAGCGACCGGGTGGTCCTCTACGTCGGCCGGGTCAACCGGGAGAAGGGCATCGAACTGCTGATCTCGGCGTTCGAGCAGGTCCTGGCCGGTTGCCCGAACGCGCGTCTGGTGCTGGTCGGTGCCCTCTACGAGCCGCGCTGGCTCGCCGGGCTGCTGCGCTTGGCCGACCCTCGGGTCGCCGAGCGGGTGACGCTCACCGGACAGCAGCCGCCCGAGGTGGTGGCCGCCGCGTACGGTGCCGCCGAGGTGTTCGCCTTCCCGTCACGCACCGACACCCAGGCACTCGTGCTGCAGGAGGCCGGGCTGGCCGGCGTACCGGTGGTGCTGGTGGACCGGGCGCTGCACGCGCACGGCGCGCTCGCCGGCGCCGCGGTCTGCGCCGATCCGGACCCGGGCGGGCTGGCCACCGGAGTGCTCCGCCTGCTGCTCGACCCGGACAGCGCCCGGCGGATAGCGGCTGCCGCGGCGGGGCGGGCCGCCGCGCACACTCCGGCCCGGTACGCCGAGGCGATCGCCGAGGTGTATGCGTCGGCCGTCGGGCTGGCGAGTAGGTTCAACGCTCGTGGACGTACTCGTAGTTGACCACCCCTTGGCCCAGTCCCGGCTGACCGCGATGCGTGACGCCCGGACCGACTCGGCGGCGTTCCGCGCCGCGCTGCACGAACTCACCACCATGCTGGTGTACGAGGCGGCGCGGTCCCTTCCGGTGCAGACCTATCCGGTGACCACCCCGGTGGCGCCGACCGACGGGACCCGGCTGGCCAACCCGCCGCTGCTGGTCCCGGTGCTGCGAGCCGGCCTGGGTATGGCCGACTCGGCGTTGGCGTTGCTGCCGGAGTCGTCCATGGGCTTCGTCGGGCTGGCCCGCGACGAGGAGACCTTCCGGCCGCGTGCCTACCTGGAGTCGCTGCCGGTCGACCTGGGCGGCATCGCGGTGCTGGTGCTCGATCCGATGCTGGCCACCGGCGGCTCGCTGGAGCACTGCTGCCGGTTGCTCGCCGACCGGGGCTGCACCGACATCACGGTGATCTGCGCGCTCGCCGCTCCGGCCGGGATCGAGCGGCTGGCGGATTCCGGTCTGCCGCTGCGGCTGGTCACCGCCTCGATCGACGAGCGGCTCAACGACAAGATGTTCATCGTGCCGGGGCTCGGTGACGCCGGCGACCGGCAGTTCGGCGGCATGCCACGGTTCTGACCACCAGCCCGTCGCTCGGGTGCGTCGTCGGTGTCGGTGTGCGGTGTCAGTGTGCGGTGTCGGTGTAGCTCCAGCCGGTCGCGGTGCCGTCGGCGAACGGCATCACGCCGTGGAAGACGGCCGGCGATTCGGCGAACACCAGCGGCAGGAAGTGCCGATCGCTGGGCCACATCGGCACCCGCCCGGCGAGCATGTCGGCCAGGTCGGTCCAGATCAGTGTGCCCTCCGGACAATCCGGTCGGACCTGGCCCGACCAGTGCGGTATCCGGAACAGGAAGCCGAACCAGTTCTCCCCCTGCCGACCGAAACCCGGCCAGGAGATGGTGCCGGCCAGGTCCACCGTCCGGCATTCCAGGCCGGACTCTTCACGGATCTCCCGGCGCATGCCGCTGACCACGTCCTCGCCCGGTTCCAGCTTGCCGCCGAGTCCGTTGTAGTAGCCGAAGTGGATGTCGTCGGGACGGGTGTCCCGGCGGACCATCAGCACCTGACCGCGGTCGGCTGACAGCACATAGCCCAGGGTCGCGAGTATCGCCTGCACCGGGCCACTCTAGGCGGACCGGTGCCGTCGGTCCGGTGAGTGGTCACCCGCAGCGGTGTGCGACCAGGACATCGAGGTCCTGACCGGCCCGCCCGGAACAGCCAATCTCGTCACGCGACGTCTCGACCGGCGGACGTGGCTGGAACGTCTCGACCGGCGGACGCATCCGGACCAGTGGACTGGCAGGATAACGCCCGACCGGCGGCCGCAATAGTCGTTGAGCCAGCTCGGTGGCGGTGAACGGGACGCGCGAGGCGGCCACCTCGGCGCTGACCTCGAACGGCGCGGCGGTCGGGAAGTACCGTCCGAGAAAGTCGTACGCCAGCCGCGATGCCGTCTCCTGCGGGTCGCCCGCGTCCGGATCACGGCCACGGCCAGAGGTGGCGGATTCGCTGGACATGTCGAGGCGAAACGCGTCCAGGTCGCGCCGGTCGAGTAGCCGGTGCAGCCACTGCCGCGTACCCGCCCCGTCCAGAGTGGCCTGGTGCCACCGCAGTTGCCCGGGCACGGCGGTGCCGTGCAGGAACGACCAATGGTGGTGCAGTGACCGTACCAGCGACACGTCGCCGGCCTGGCTGAGCTGATGACTCCGGATCCCGGTGACCAGGTCGGGCAGGCTGGTACAGATGTCGGCGAGCGTGGACCGACGCAGCGGCAGTGGCACGCCACCCGGTACGCCGGCGGTGACCAGCCGGTCGAACTGTGCCGAGATCAGCTGTCGACATTCGACCTCTGGCGGGGACCCGTCGAGCAGCACCCGCGGTACTCCGTTGGCTTCGAAGAAGGTGCTGCGGGTGACCGGACGGCCCAGGTAGACGTCGCCGGGCAGGTAGAGGAAACGCTCGGCGAGACCGTCGATCTCATGCAGCGCCGACTCCACCGCGTACGGGTTGAAGGTGGGCAGCAGGGTGTGCGCACCGAGCAGTTCCCGGTGGTCGACCACGGTCAGCCGAGGCTGGTCGACATCCAGCCAGTGCGGCAGCTGGTTGGCTGTCACCAGGAAGATCCGCCGGATCCATGGGGCGTGTAGATGAACCGAGCGCAGCAGGTAGCGCAACCGTTCGCCGCTGGTCCAACCGGCGCTGTCGCTGTCCCCACCGGTCGCGTCGCCGGTCCAGCGCGGGGTGTCGTCGGCATGTCGGCCATGGCCGCCGCCGGCTCGGGCGGGTCGCCGACGCCGGGACCGGGTCCGCCGGGTCGTCGTCGCCGTTTCCTGCTGGGACAGCGCCCGGCGCTGGCGTAACCGCCAGCGGGGGTCGTCCGGATCGGCCCAGCAGCAGACCAGATCGACCGGGAAGTCCGGCCACCCGGCGGGCCGCTGGGCGAAGCCGGCGCGGGTCACGTACCGCGCGATCGGGTCCTCCGGTGCGAACGCGCTGACCTCGTCCTCGGTGACCCGTACCCGTGCCGAACCGGTCGCCAGCGCGACGGTGAACTCGTTGGCGCGCGGCGCCCGCAACTGGTCGCCGTCGGCGGGCCAGAATTCGATCTCGCAGGCGAGCTCCGCGCCGAAGGTCAGCTCCCCGGCCGGGCTGGTGACCGGCTGGAAGGCCTGCACCACCGGGGCGTGGCGCAGCCGTCGGGCCCGCCGCCCGGACAGGCCGCCGCGACGCCGACTAGACAAGCGGCGGGCCCGCCGGCCGGGTACGGCGGCGACCAGATCGGCGACGCCGGCCAGCGCCCGCAGGGCGGATCGCCGGGCAGGCTCCGGTACGCCGACCCGGCTGCGCAGGCCGGTGCTGTCCGGGATGACGAAGTGAGCTATCCCGGCGCGGTCGAGCGCGTCGGTGACCAGGCGCAGGTTGCGGCGGTAGGCGTTGAGGGCGGTGACGGACTCGTCGACCACCGCGAGCGTCGACCGACCGTCGACGATCGTCCACCGCCGCAGTGGCTCGCCGTGCCTGGGTGCCGGTGTGCGGAGCAGCCCGGCGAACCAGCAGCCAGCGACCTGATGGGGCCGGGTGGCCAGCCGGTGCAGTAGACGCCGCCGGTGCAACGGCGACGGAGTCGGTGGTGTCGGGGTGGTCGGTGGTGTCGGGGTGGCCAATGGTGCCGGGGTGGCCGGTGGTGGTGGTGTGGCCGGTGGTGGTGGTGTCGGTGGTGGTGGCGACGAGGCGAGGTGAGCCAGCATGTCCGGATAAACGACCTACGATAGGTGAAGGTCACGTTTATCGGGCCGGATCTCATTTATCGGATCCATCTGGCATAAGGTGATGATTCAGTCCGGTGTGATCGTCACGCGATGCGCAGCGCGGCTGCCATCTCCGCCCGCAACCTGACCAGTGCCGCGCCGGCCCGTTCCCGCGCGCCAGCCGGGTCGCCGTCGGCCACCGGCTGCACCACTTCCAGGTACGCCTTGAGCTTCGGTTCGGTGCCGGAGGGGCGTACCACCACCCGGGCGGTGCCGGTGCGCACGACGACCACGTCCGCGTCGGGCAGCAGGTCCTCGAACGCGGTGACCGGCTCGCCGAGCAGGGTCGCCGGCCGGTCGGCCCGCAGCCGCGCCATCGCCGCCGTGATCTCGTCCAGCTGCTCGACCCGTACGGCGAGCTGGTCGGTCTGGTGCACGCCGAACTCGACGGCGAGTTCGTCGAGCCGCTGCAGCAGATCCCGCCCGTCCGCTTTGAGTCCGGCGGCCAGCTCAGCCACCATCAGCGCTGCGGTGATGCCGTCCTTGTCGCGGACGTGGTCGGGGGCGACGCAGTAGCCGAGAGCCTCTTCGTAGCCGAAGACCAGCGGCACCGGTGCCCGGCGGGCGTCCGTAGCCGTAGCGGTGGCCTCGTCCGTTCCGGCGCGCACGATCCACTTGAAGCCGGTGAGGGTCTGCGCGTACGGCTCGCCACGCGCCGCGCACAGCGCCCGCAGCAGCGACGACGAGACGATCGTGGTGACGTACCGGCCGTGCCGGCCCTGTCGCATCAGGTGGTCGGCGAGCAACGCGCCGAGTTCGTCGCCGCGCAGCATGCGCCAGCCGCTACCGACGGTGCCCCCGGCCGGTGTTGGGTCCGGTACCGGCACGGCGACCGCGCACCGGTCCGCGTCCGGGTCGTTGGCGATGGCCAGATCGGCGTCGTGCTCGCGGGCGAGCGCGACCACCCGGTCCATCGCGCCCGGCTCCTCCGGGTTGGGGAAGGCCACCGTGGGAAAATCGGGATCCGGTTCGGCCTGCTCCGCCACGACCAGCGGGGCCGGGAAACCGGCTGCGGCAAACGCGTCCCGGACCACCGCCGCGCCGACGCCGTGCAGCGGTGTGTACGCCACGGTCAACGCCCGAGGCGCGGCGGGACGCACCACTGCGGCAGCCGAGCGCAGATATCCGGCGACCACCTCGTCGTCGAGCGTCTTGCCGGGACCGCCGAGCGGCACCTCGGCCAGCCGGCCGATGGCCCGGATCGCCGCTTCGATCTCGCCGTCCGCCGGCGGCACGATCTGGGCGCCGGCCCCGGCGACCCCGCCGAGCCCGGCGCCCAGATAGACCTTGTAGCCGTTGTCCCGGGGCGGGTTGTGACTGGCGGTGACCATCACCCCGGCAGCGGCGTCCAGCGCCCGTACCGCGTAGGCCAGCACCGGGGTGGGCAGCGGGCGGGGCAGCAGGTACGCGTCCCGCCCGGCACCGGTGGCCACCTCCGCCGTGCGTACCGCGAAGGCCCGCGAGCCGTGCCGGGCGTCGTAGCCGATCACCAGCGGTCCGGTCGCGCCGGCCGCGGCCAACCAGCGTACGAGCCCGGCCGCAGCCCTGGTCACCACCTGCAGGTTCATCCCGTGGGGACCGGCGCGTAGCGGGCCGCGTAGCCCGGCGGTGCCGAAGGTCAGCGGACCGGAGAACCGGTCCGCCAGCTCGTCGGCACTGCCGGGCAGCCGGTCGAGCAGCTCCCGCAGCTCGGTGCGGGCGGCCGGATCCGGCTCGTCGGCCAGCCACGCAGCCACCTGTGCCCGCAGCGTGTCCCGTTCGTCGGGGACCATCTGCCGATCAGCCCGCCTCGGCCAGCTGGAAGGAACGGATCATCTCGTCGAAGATCGGCTTGCTCTCCGCGAACCGCGCGTCGGGCGTCGTCATGAAAAACGAGTACGCCTTGCTGTCGTGCATGACCGCTCGCCAGATGCCGTGTCGCTTGTTCGACTCCGCTCCGCAGGTGTACTCGAGTTCGGCGGACGGCTTGCCGGCGACCTCGGCCTCGACGAGCGCGATCTGTTCGTACGGCTCGTCACAGCTGCCACGGTTGGTGGACAGGCGTTCGCCGGCGCTGCGCAGGAACGGCAGCGGCTGGGTGCTCGGCCCCGCGTTCTCGACGAGGATCCGCACCCGGCGACCACCGTCGTCGGGGTCGGTGTAGTCGACCCAGACACCGGCGCCGGTCTTGACCCAGCCGTCCGGGACGTTGACCGAAAGACCGCGGTCGGCGTACGTCTGAGTTTCGAACGAGGGACCCGGCGGCTCGATGTTGGTGGGCGCGACAAGGGTCGGTCCCTGCGGCTCGTCACCGCTGTTGAACAGCAGGGTGGACGCGAGCAGCACCAGTAGGGTGGCGCCGGCGGCGGCACCGATCTGCACCTTGCGGTCCCAGGCTTTCACCTTGGTGACCACCGTGCCGCCGGCCTGCCGGAAGCTGGCGATCGCCCGGTCGAGCATGGCTCCCGCGGTGGCACCGTCGCCGGTCGACCGGTCGGTCGGCCGGTGGCCCTGTCCCCAGCCCTGCGGGCCGTCGCTCCAACTCGGTGTCGGCATCGCGCCGGTCGGGGTGAGCAATTCCTGGCCGGGCCCGGCGTGCCGGCCGCGCGGGCCGGGAACGCCGGCCGGACCGACCACAGGGGTGGCCCGGGTGGGTCCGGTGGCCGGGCTGACCGGTGTCGGGCCGGCCGGGCTGTGTGGCGCGGCTGGACTGACCGGGCCGCTGGCCGGGGACGTCGGGTAGGCCTGATCGAGTCCGGCGGCCGACCATTGGGCGGCGGTCGGCATCTGCCGGCCCGCTCTGCGCAACTCGTTGAGCCGGTCGGTGAGTGACTCGTTGGGCCCCAACATCGCCCGACCGCCGATCTTTCCGGTCGGCTGCGGTTGCTGGGGCGGCGGCGGTGCGCTCGCCTGGGCCTGCAACTGCCAGGCGGGTGGGCGCTGGACCGAGACGACCGCGTACGGGTCGGTGACCAGGTTCGCCGGCGCCTTGCTGGCCAGCGGGCCGGCGAGCAGCTCGCGCAGCATGCTGCGCGCGGTGGGTACGTCGAACCGGTGCGCCGGATCCTTCTCCAGCAGGCCGAGGAGTACCTCGGTCAGCGGACCGGAGCGTACCGGCGCCGCCGGTGGGTCCTCGACGACGGCGTGCATCGTCTCGATCGGATCACCCTTGTCGAAGGGAGGACGCCCCTCGACCGCGGTGTAGAGCGTAACGCCGAGGGAAAACAGATCACTCGGTGGCCCGAAGTCCTGGCCCATGGCCCGCTCCGGGGAGATGAAATGTGGGGAGCCGAGCACCATGCCGGGAGTGGTGAGCTGCACGTCGGTCGGCATCCGGGCGACACCGAAGTCGGTGAGGACGCACCGGCCGTCGGAGCAGATCAGCACGTTGGCCGGTTTCACGTCGCGGTGCAGCACCCCCACCGCGTGAGCGACCTCCAACGCGCCGAGCAGCGCGATTCCGATCTTGGCGACCGCGCGCTGGGCCATCGGGCCGTCGTCGATCACCATGTCGGCGAGGCTGCGGGCGTCCAGCAACTCCATCACGATCCAGGGCCGGCCGGCTTCGGTGACCACGTCGTAGACCTGGACGACGGCCGGATGTTGCAGGGCGGCGGCGGCACGTGCCTCGCGCAGGGTGCGTTCGTACATCGCGTCGCGGTCGCTGGGGGCCAGTCCCGGGGGAAGGACGACCTCCTTGACCGCAACGTCACGTCGGAGCAGGGTGTCAGTGGCGCGCCAGACGGTGCCCATACCGCCGTGCCCGACCGCGGCACGCAGCGCGTACCGGCCACCGATGGTGGTGCCAGGTGCCGCCCGCGCGCTGGTAGAGCTGACTGGTCCGCCACTCCACGTCGGAATCTGAGTCACAGGAAATGCCGCCGAGAGAAATCGAGGGGCCGGGGAACCAACCCCTCTATCTTGCTGGGTCACTCGGCGGAACGAAAGCCACGCGCCGAGGTTGGTGAGAAGTCCACTCTGTGTCGTTGTGTGATAGCTCAATGTACACCAGATCGGACGCTCGGTGCACAACTCCTCACCGCGCCGCAACTAGCTATCGTGACCTGCCGCGGGTGGTCGGTGACAACCGGGTGTGGGGTCGGCAAGAGTCGGATATCCGTCAGTTCGTGGGCGAACCGACGGCCGCGTGTCTGCCTCCGTCGTTACGCGCTGTAGGAGGTGTGGGACCGATGGCTGCCTTCGATGGTGACATTCGGGGCGGACCGCAGCGGTCTGAACGCCTCTACCAGGCATTCCATGACAATACGCGATGCGGTCACTACCCGAATGATGTTGCGCAGCGTTACCGGCTCCGGTCTAGGCTGTCTCCGTCCCATCCCATCCACAGTGATCGAGAATCTGACGTGACGAGTGCGTTGACGTTGCCCACCGGCAGCGAGATGGCGTCGTCCTGGCCCGATCCACTGCCAGGCGCCCAACCCCTGCCTGCCGGGCTGGACCAGTTGCTCGACGTCCGTGGTCCGGAGCTGACCGCGATCCGGCGGCATCTGCATGCCCACCCCGAGCTGTCCGGCCACGAGTTCGAGACCGCCGCCTTCATCGCCCATCAGCTTTCCACGATGGGACTGACCGCGCGGTTGCTGCCCAAAGGCAACGGAGTGCTCTGCGACATCGAGGCCGGACCGCCCGGTGCTCCGGTGGTCGCGCTGCGCGCCGATATCGACGCGTTGCCGCTGACCGACGTCAAGGACGTGCCCTACCGGTCGACCGCGGCCGGTGTCTGCCATGCCTGCGGGCACGACGTGCACACCACGGTCCTGCTGGGCGCGGCCATGCTGCTGGCCCAGCTCGCCGAACGCGGCGAACTCAACCAGCGGGTCCGGCTCATCTTCCAGCCCGCCGAGGAGATTCTGCCCTGCGGGTCGCTGGAGGTCGTCGCGGCCGGCGGGCTGGAGGACGTCAGTCAGATCTACGCCCTGCACTGCGACCCCAACCTGCCGGTCGGCAAGGTCGGGCTGCGGGTCGGGCCGATCACCGCCGCCGCCGACAACATCAGCGTCCGGCTGTCCGGCCCGGGCGGGCACACCGCCCGCCCGCACCTGACGGTCGACCTGGTCAACGCCCTCGGCCGGCTGGTGACCGAGGTGCCCGCCCTGGTCAACCGGCGAGTGCCGGCCAACTCCGGGCTGCTGCTGGTCTTCGGTCAGGCCTCGGCCGGCACCCAGTACAACGTCATCCCCAACGAGGCGAGCGCCGCCGGCACCCTGCGGGTGCTCGACCGGGCGACCTGGGACGCCGCCCCGGAGATCGTCACCCAGATCATCCGGGAAGTGGTCGCCCCTACCGGTGCCACCGTCGACATCGAGTATCTGCGCGGCCGGCCACCGGTGATCAACGATGCCGCCGCGATCGGCGTACTGACCGCCGCCACCAGCGCCGCGCTCGGCCCGGCCGCGGTCGCCGACACGCCGCAGAGCATGGGCGGTGAGGATTTCTCCTGGTACCTGGAGTACGTGCCCGGAGCCCTGGCCCGGCTCGGTGTGGGCCGCGCCGAACCCGGCAGCGACCTGCATCGGGCGTCGTTCGACGTCGACGAGCGGGCGATCGGGGTCGGCGTACGGCTGCTCGTGCACACCGTGCTGCAGGCACCCGAGGCGGGTTGACACCGGGTGGTGGCGCGGACCGCGCCACCACCCGGTATCCGTCTTGGCCGCCCTACCGGTGTCGCGGGCCGCCCTACTCGTGTGGCGGCTGCGCGCCCTTGCCGGCTGGCCGGTCCGCCGCGCCTTCGGCCGTGCCGGTCCGTTCCGCGCCGGACTCGGATTCCGCGCTGTCTGGCTGCGTCCCCGTCTGTTCGGCGCCTTCGCGTGGCGTGGGTACCGTGGCCGTCGTCAGTCCCGGCGAGGTCGCCAGCCGGGTCCGCCGGTTCACCGCCCGGACCAGCCAGAGCACCCCGAGTGCCGGTACGCCGAGCGCGATCAGCCAGGGCAGCAACGCGCCGATCACGGTGACCAGCACCCGCAACGACGCGACGAACGCCCGCCACCCGGCCGCGAGCCCGCTCAGAAAGCCGAGTTCCGACTCCTCCTCGGGCGGCGTCGCGTCCGGGCCGACCAGTTCGACGGTGATTCGTGAGAGGGTGATCAGATCGTCCAGGCCGCGCTTGCGGGCCTGGAGCGCCGCCAGATCAGCTTCCCGTCTGGCCAGTTCGCCCTCCAACATCACCAGCTCAGCCAGCGTCTCGGCGCGGGCCAGCAACGCCCGGCCGCTGCGCACCCGCGCCTCCTGGGTGGCGATCCGGGCGTCCAGGTCGATCACCTCCTCGGTGACGTCCTGGGTACTCAGCTCCCGGCTCAGTTCCTCACCCAGTCGGGACAGCCGGTCGACCACGACGTCGAACTCGGCGGCCGGCACTCGTAGCTCCAGCGTCGCCCGCCCGTACGAGTCGTACTCCGACCGCTGGTCGCGCCCGACGAATCCGCCGACGGACCGGGCGATGGTGGCCGCCTCGGCGGCCTTCGCCGAGACCTCGGTTACTTCAATGGTTATCGATCCGGAATAGATGATCGAGCGGTTGCCGACCCGCAGATCCGCCGGGGCGGCACCACCGGCGGACGCCTCCTGCGCGCTGTCGTCAGCGGGTGCGGCCTCCCGTTGCCGCTCCACCGCGCCGCCGCCGGCCGTGTCCGCGCCGTCCGCCGCGCCGCCGTCCTCCTGCACCGGTGCCTCGGCCTGCGTCGACATGTCCGTCGACTCGCCGGAATCCGATCCCGAGCAGCCGCTCAGGATCACCAGTCCGAGCAGGGTCACGGCGCCGGCCGCGGCCACGCCGCGCCGGCCACCGAGCCGCCGGTGGTTGCGCCTACTCTTCGCTATCAAGGGGTTCTCCTCGTACTCGTCCTACATCTGTTCGTTTCACATCTGCACCCGGTGTCGCTGAGACGCGCGGCGCGCGGCGCCCGGTTCCGGCAGACTGCGAGGCGGCAGATCACGATTCGGTTGTCAGATCACGATTCGGTTGGCTAGGAGTCACGGTGCGGTTGACCAAGTTCGGGCATTCCTGCGTACGGCTGGAACACGACGGTGCGGTACTGGTGATCGATCCGGGCGCGTTCAGCGAGCCGGCCGCGCTCGACGGCGTCGACGCGGTCCTCATCACCCACGAGCACTTCGACCACCTCAACGTCGATCTACTCGCCGACGCGCTGGCCACCCGTCCGTCGGTGACCGTCCACACCCACCCAGCCGTCAGGTCCAAACTGGAACAGATCGGCGACGTGGTGACCACGGTCGAGTCCGGGGACACCTTCACCGCGGCCGGGATACCGGTGCGGGCGTACGGCGGCTGGCACGCGGAGATCCACCCGGACATCCCGCGGGTGCCGAACCTGGGGTTCCTCGTCGCGGACTCGGTCTACCACCCCGGCGACTCGTTCGACGTGCCGGCCGACGCGCAGGTGGACACGCTGTTCGTACCGGTATCCGCGCCATGGCTGAAACTGTCCGAGGCGGTCGACTTCGTCCGGGCGGTCGCCCCGCGCCGGGCCTTCGCCCTGCACGACGGGCTGCTCAACGACGCCGGTCACACGGTCACCGACAGCAACATGACCAAGCTGGCCGGGTGCGAGTACACCCGGCTGGCGGCCGGCACCACGTTGCGCTGAGCGGGCGGTCGCCGTCGTGGCAGGGGTGCCCGCCGAGGTCGTCGCGCAGTTGTACGTGTTGCCGCCGGCGCGGTTCGTCACCGCCCGCACCGAGGCGGTGACCGCGGCCCGGGGCGACGATCCGGCCGCCGCCCGGGCGATCGGGCAGCTGCGCAAGCCGACGGTGGCCGCCTGGCTGGTCAACCTGCTCGCGCTGCGCCGTCCGGAGCTGATCGACGGGCTGGTGGAGCTTTCCGGGCAGTTGCGGGACGCCCAACGACAGCTGCGCGGGCCCGCGTTGCGCGAACTGTCCAGCCGGCGGCGGGCGCTGGTCGACGGGCTGGTCGCCGAGGCCCGCAAGCTCGCCGCCGAGGCGGATCCCGGCACCGCATCGGGCAAGCTGCCGCTGGCCGAGGTGGAGGCGACTCTGTCCGCAGCCCTGGCCGACGAGCAGATCGCCGCCCAGGTGCGCTCCGGCCGGTTGGTCCGGGCGGTGGACTACGCCGGCTTCGGCGAGGTGCCCCGCCCGCGGCTGCGCCTGGTCGGCCCGGACGACGAGGTGCCGCCACCCACTGCCCGGACGCGGCCCGCCGCCGAGCAGGGCCGGGCACCGCAGCCGGCTGAGCGTGAGCTGGCCGATCGTGAGCTGGCCGATCGTGAGCTGGCCGCGCGGCGGCAGCGACTCACCGTGGAACTCGACAGAGCCAACGCCGGACAGCGGGCCGCCCAGGCCGACCTCGCCCGGGCCGCCGCCGCCGAGCACGAGGCCGCTGAGACGGTCGCCGAGGCACACCGTCAACTGGCCGAATGGGAGCGTCGCCGATCCGCCGCCGAGCAGGAATTGGCGCGTCGTAAGGTGGCCCGCAAGACAGCGGAACGGTCAGCGTCCGCCGCCCGACGCTACGTCGGCGACGTGGCGGCCGCGCTGGAGGATCTGCCGCAGCGGTGGTCCGACCGGTGACATGCGTCAACTGCCACGGTCGCCGTCGTGCGGCGTGGGCGAGAGGCTAGGACGCGTGATTGCCGACCAGGCCGCCGGGGCGTGCCGGCGTAGCCTGCACGAGTTGAGCACGGCCTACAGCGAATGCCCGGGCACCCTGCGCCGGTCCCGGCAGCTGGGGCTGAGCGGCTGGGCGTTCCACGTCGCCGGCCGCGCCGGCGCCTTGGGCCCGGTGACCGCGCAGACGGTCGCCGCCGCGATCGGCTTCATCGCGCCCGACGCGGTCACCGAGGGCTGGGACGCGGCCTGCGCTGTCAGCACGCCGCAGCAGGTCGCCACGGTGGCCATGGCCGAGTGCTGCCGCTGGGGCGTCGAGCGGCTGGGGGAGTTCACCGGCGTGGACCGGCTGGTCGAGCTGGCCAGCCCGGTGGTGCGAGCGGCGGACGCCACCGCGATGCCACTGTTCGCCGCTTGGCGGGCGATGCCGCGGCCGGACGAATCAGCCGGCGCACAAGCCGCCGTGGCGGTCCGGCTACTGTCCGAACACCGCTCGGGTGCGCACCTGCTCGCCGTACGGGTGGCGGGGCTGACGCCGGTGGAGGCGATCCTCAGCGGTCCGGAGGGACCCAACGGCGCGGTCGCCGCCGGCTGGTCGCCGCCGTGGCCGCCGGTCGGCCCGCTGATCCGCCGTCGGTTGTGGGCCGATCAGGTGACCAACCGGCTGGCCGGGCAGGCGTTCACGGTGATCGACCCGGCGCAGCGGCGGGAGTTGGTCACCCTGCTCGCCGACGCGTTGGCACACATCCAGCCGACGACCTGACGACACGACGGTGGCCTGGCCGGTCCACCGGGTCAGGTGGTGGCGGTACGGGTAGGCCGGGCGCGCAGCGCGGCGACGTAGTCGTCGGGCGCGCCCGCCTTCTCCGCCGCGTTGGCGATCTCCGACAGGTACCAGGCGGTCGGCAACCCGCCCTCGTAGCCGTCGAAGACGTAGACCCAGGCGGTCACCTCGCCGTCCAGCGTGGCCACTCGAACGGTGAGCCGCCGGTAGGTGCCGGACAGCGCGCCCTCGACCTCGTCGAGCTGGGCGGCGTCCCAGGGGTGGACGTCGTAAAGTGCGACGAAGACCCGGTCACCCGGTGACTCCACGACGGTGGTGACCGCCCCTTCCCAGCCGATCACCCCCTCGCCGGCGAACGTGAGCCGCCAGCCTTCCAGCCAGCCGGTGCCCACCATGGGCGAATGCGGACAGTAAGCACGCATCCGAGCGGGGTCGAGGTTCGAGCCATACGCGGCGTAGTGACGCACGGCGATGACGATAGCCCGGCACCGGGGTGGGGGAGAATACGAGTGTGCGTGTCGCGTGTCGGGCACCCGGCGGAGCGCCCGGCGGCTGGCCGGGACCGGGCGGTAGAACTGCCAGCATAAGTTCTAATTTGGGGAGAAGGTCGTCTTGAAGCGGATAGTCATAATTGGCGGTGGCCCGGCCGGCTACGAGGCGGCGCTGGTCGCGGCGCAGTTGCGGGCCGATGTCACGGTGATCGAAGCCGACGGTGCCGGTGGTGCCTGCGTGCTCTCCGACTGCGTCCCGTCGAAGACCTTCATCGCCAGCTCGGAGGTTGTCACGGGTTACCGGGACACGGAGGAGTTCGGCATCCACTCGGACGGTCTGGAGGCGGTGACCGTCGACGCCACAGCCGTGCACGAGCGGGTCAAACGACTTGCGCTCGCCCAGTCCGCCGACGTGCACAGCAAACTGGTCAAGGCGGGCGTGACCTTCGTCGCTGGTACCGCCCGGCTCGGCGAGGACACGCTCGGTCACACCCATCGGGTGGTCGTCAGCCCGCATGGCAGTGACTCTGAGTATGCGATCGAGGCTTCGATCGTACTGATCGCCACGGGCGCCACCCCTCGGGTGCTGGCCTCCGCTGTCCCGGACGGCGAGCGGGTCCTCACCTGGCGCCAGGTGTACGACCTGCCGGAACTACCGCAGCGGCTGATCGTGATCGGTTCCGGCGTCACCGGTGCCGAGTTCGCCAGCGCCTACCTGGCCATGGGGGTGCCGGTGACCCTGGTCTCCAGCCGCGACCGGGTGATGCCGCACGAGGACCCGGATGCCGCGACCGCGATCGAGCAGGTGTTCCGGGCCCGTGGTATGACGATCCTGAACAACTCCCGGGCCGAGGCGGTCACCCGTGTCGGCGACGGCGTCGAGGTCCGGCTCAGTGACGGCCGTACGGTGACCGGATCGCACGCGCTGATCGCGGTCGGCTCGGTGCCGAACACCGACGGGCTCGGCCTGACGGAGTACGGCGTCACGGTCGCGGACAGCGGCTTCGTTCCGGTCGACCGGGTGTCGCGGACGAACGTGCCCGGCATCTACGCCGCCGGTGACTGCACCGGTGTGCTCCCGCTGGCCAGCGTCGCCGCCATGCAGGGGCGGATCGCCATGTGGCACGCCCTGGGCGAGGCGGTGGTGCCGCTGCGGCTGCGTACCGTCGCGGCCAACGTCTTCACCGATCCGGAGCTGGCCACGGTCGGAGTGTCGCAGAACGAGGTGGACGACGGCCGGGTACCGGCCCGGCAGGTGATGCTGCCGCTGGCCGGCAACGCCCGGGCGAAGATGGCCGACCTGCACGACGGCTTCGTCAAGCTGTTCTGCCGGCCGGCGAGCGGTCAGATCATCGGCGGGGTGGTGGTGGCGCCGAGGGCCAGCGAGTTGATCATGCCGATCACGGTGGCGGTGGAGAACCACATGACGGTCAGTCAGTTGGCGCACACAATCACAATTTATCCTTCGTTGTCCGGATCAATCGCTGAAGCCGCACGTCAACTTATGTGGCACGACGAAGAGTGACCGGTTGAAAACCGGCTGGGGCGGCGGGAACCGGTCGCAACGGCGTACGGTTGACGCGGCAACATCCGCTACCCCCGGATCCCCCCGTTCACGGTGGTCGTGGAGCGCCCGGGCTGCCGGCAGGTCCCGTGTCGGCAGCCCGCCCTTCTGTCTGCCCGACGATCTTGGGCGGCGGGCGGCGGGCGGCGGGCGGGGCGAGCGGTGTTACCCGTACGCAACGAGTCCGGCGTACCGTGCGGAGATCACGAAGATGCAGGTTGCCGAGGACCGTGGTGTGATGCAGGAGAGGCTCGACCTTCGTCGGGCAGGACCCACGGGGTGAGGTGACCGCAGGCGCCGGGAGGAAGGGCGGGGCTGGCCGATGGCCGATCTGTTCGAGGACTACCACCTCGGCCCCGGCTGGGACGAGATGTTCGGCGAGCCGGGCATGCCCCGACAGACGTACGAGGCGCTGCACGCCACCCTGCAGCCGCTGTCCAGCGCCGAGCTGCAGATCCGCGCCGAGGTGCTCGCCCGAGCCTTCCTCGATCAGGGCATCACGTTCGCACTCAAGGGCGTCGAACGGCCGTTCCCGCTGGACATCGTGCCGCGGATCATCGCCGCCGACCAGTGGCGCACCGTCGAGGCCGGGGTCGCCCAACGGGTACGCGCACTGGAGGCGTTCCTCGCCGACATCTACGGGCCGGCGCACGTGCTCGCCGACGGCGTGGTGCCCCGACGGCTGGTGGTGACCAGCGCCCATTTCCATCGGGAAGCCGCCGGCATCACCCCGCACAACGGCGTACGCATCCATGTCGCCGGGGTCGACCTGATCCGCGACGAGCAGGGCACGTTCCGGGTCCTCGAGGACAACGTCCGGGTTCCCTCCGGGGTCAGCTACGTGATGGAGAACCGGCGGGCGATGGCGCAGGTCCTGCCCGAGGTGTTCGCCTCGACCCGGATCCGGCCGGTCGAGTCCTACCCGGCCCAACTGCTGCGCGCGCTGCGGGCCGCCGCCCCGGTCGGGGTGAGCGAGCCGACCGTGGTGGTGCTCACCCCCGGCGTGCACAACTCGGCGTACTTCGAGCACGCACTGCTGGCCCGGGAGATGGGCGTCGAGTTGGTCGAGGGCCGGGACCTGGTCTGCGTCGGCAACGAGGTTTCGATGCGCACCACCGCCGGTGAGCAGCGGGTGGACGTGATCTACCGGCGTATCGACGACGAATTCCTCGACCCCGTGCACTTTCGGGCCGACTCGGTGCTCGGCGTCGCCGGCCTGCTCAACGCGGCCCGGGCGGGCCGGGTCACCATCGCCAACGCGGTCGGCAACGGCGTCGCCGACGACAAGCTGCTCTACACGTACGTCCCCGAGCTGATCCGGTACTACCTGGCCGAGGAACCGATCCTGCCCAATGTGGAGACCCACCGGCCCGACGAGGACCCGGACGTGCTGGCACACGTGCTCGATCGGCTGGACCAACTGGTGCTCAAGCCGGTCGACGGCTCGGGTGGAGCGGGCATCGTGATCGGTTCCCAGGCCACCGACGAGCAGTTGGCCCGGGTACGGGAGCGGATTCAGATGGATCCGCGGGGCTGGGTCGCCCAGCGGGAGGTGGCGCTGTCCATGGTGCCCACCCTGGTCGGCAATCGACTGCGGGCCCGGCACGTGGACCTGCGTCCGTTCGCGGTCAACGACGGCGAGCGGGTCTGGGTGCTGCCCGGTGGCCTGACCCGGGTCGCGCTGCCGGAGGGAGCGCTGGTGGTCAACTCCAGCCAGGGCGGTGGTTCGAAGGACACCTGGGTGCTGGCATCCCCGTCGGCCACCCCCCACCCGGATGACGCGCCGGTGCTGGCCGAGCTCGCCCCACGCCTCGGCGAGCCGTCCGAGCCGTCGCCGCTGCCCGACCCCGGTCCGGGTGGTGGCGACGCCACCACCGCACAGCAGCAGCAACAGCAGCAGCAGGCACAAGAGCCAGCGGTGGTACGGCAGGAAAGGGGCGTGCGATGTTGAGCCGGATCGCCGAGTCGCTGTACTGGATCGGCCGCTACGTGGAGCGGGCCGAGGACACCGCCCGCATCCTCGACGTACACCTGCACCGGATCATCTCCGACCCGTGGGTGGACGAACCGACCGCCTGCCGGTCACTGCTGGCGGTGATGGGCGTAGCCGTCGACGACCAGCCGGTCTCCGTGGCGCGGCTGGTCGGCCTGCTCGGCCTCGACGAGCGCAGCCCCAGCTCGGTCGTGGGTGCACTGGCCGCCGCCCGGGAGAACGCACGCGGCGCGCGGGAGACCATTTCCTCGGAGATGTGGGAGTGCCTCAACGCGACCTGGCACGGGTTGCCCGACGCCCGGCGCCGGGTCGAGCAGCAGGGGGTGCACGCGTTCTTCCGCTGGGTACGGGAGCGGTGTGCGCTGATGGCCGGGCTCACCGACGCCACCATGAGCCGCGACGAGGGCTGGCTGTTCCTGGTGCTCGGCCGCAGCATCGAACGGGTCGACATGACCGCCCGGTTGCTGTCCACCCACGAACGCGCCGGCGGTAGCATTCCGTCCTGGCTGACCCTGCTGCGCTCCTGCGGCGCCTGGGAGACGTTCCTGCGCACCTACCGGGGTTCTCTCGACGACCAGTTCGCCGCCGAGTTCCTGTTGTTGGACCGGCTCTTCCCCCGGTCGGTGTTCGCCGCGCTGACCACCGCCGAGTCGTGTCTGATCGAGCTGGAACCGAGCGCGGGGCCGGGCTCCACCGGCCGGCACGGGGCGGTCACCGACGCGCAGCGGATCATCGGGCGGGCCCGCAACAACTTGGAGTTCCGCGGCGCCGACGAGCTGCTGACCGATCTGGCCGCCGTGCTGGCCAGCCTCGAACGCACCTGTTCGCACGTCAACGACGCGGTGTCGCGGCGCTACTTCCGCCAGACCTCGGCGGTGACCTGGTTGTCGGAGGCGGTGGCGTGAGCGTGCGCGGCTGGCGGTTGAAGGTCGAGCACCGCACCGGGTTCAGCTACGCGGGCAAGGTGGTTTCGTCGTACAACGAGGCGCGGATGTCGCCGCGCAACGAGCCACGGCAGGCGGTGCTGGAGGCCCGCATCGAAGCGTTCCCGCCGGCCCGGACCTACCGGTACGAGGACTACTGGGGCACCGTGGTCACCGCGTTCGACGTTCACACCCCGCACGACACGCTGGAGGTCACCGCCACATCCACCGTGGAGACCCTGCCGCCGGGGGACCTGCTGGACGCCGACGCCGGCGCGGGCTGGACCGAGCTGGCCAGCCCGGAGCAGGTGGACCGCTGGCACGAGTTCCTCCTGCCCACCCCTCGTACCGCCCTGGACGGGGAGCTCACCGAGCTGGCCGAGTCGGTACGGGCAACCCAGCCGACCCCGCACGCCGCCGCGCTGGCCATCTGCGAGCGGGTGCGCGAGGAAGTCGCCTACACCGCTGGCGCGACCGGGGTGCAGACCGACGCGGTGCACGCCTGGCGTCAGCGCAAAGGCGTCTGCCAGGACATCAGCCACCTGGTGGTGGGGCTGCTGCGGGTGATCGGCGCCCCCGCCCGATACGTCTCCGGGTACCTGCATCCGAGCCCGTCAGCGGTGACCGACGAGCGGGTGGTGGGGCAGAGCCACGCCTGGGTGGAGTGGTGGGCCGGCCGGTGGACAGCGTTCGACCCGACCAACGGGATCCCGGTCGGCGAACGGCACGTCGTGGTCGGCCGGGGGCGCGAGTACGCCGACGTGCCGCCGCTCAAGGGCGTGTACGCCGGCCCGGCCAACACCGGTCAGGGCGTCGAGGTGGTGCTCACCCGGCTGCGCTGATCCGGTTCGTCGCGCCGCTGCCCGCGAAGGTGTGCCGTCATCCGGCGGCTGCTGACGATGCGCTGGCGCAGGAAGTCCATCAGGAACTGGATCTGCTCATCGGTGCAGGCGGCGACCGTGGCCGCCAGATCCCTGCTGACCTCCTGATAGGCGGGTCCGACCTCGGCCACCGCAGCGGCGGTCAGCTCGATCAGCACCCGCCGGCGGTCGGCCGGGTCGGCGCTACGGCGTACGTAGCCGCGCTCGGCGAGCCGGTCGGTCATCCGGGTGACCGCCCCGGTGGTCACCCCGAGCCGGTCGGCGAGTTCACCTGCGGTCGTGCGCTGCTGCGTACTCAGGGTGTTGAGACAGGCCAGGTCGGTGACGTGCAGTCCGAGCTGGTCACCGACGGCGGCCTGCACCCGGTACGCCTCCTGGGCGTGCCACCACAGCAACTGTCCGAGCTCGGCGACGGTTCCTTCCCGATCAGGCGTCACTGTGGCTCCGTCCGTTCCCGCCCGCAGGCTGTTTCGTGGCTCAACATAGTGCGGTCACCAACTGCCCGCCACCGGCATTCCTTCGGCGTAGCCGGCGGCGCTCTGGACACCGAGGACCGCCCGGTCGTGGAACTCGGTCAGATTGGCTGCCCCGACGTAGGTACAGGCGCTGCGTACACCTGCGACGATCTCATCTATCAGATCCTCGACACCGGGCCGGACCGGGTCGAGGAACATCCGCGCGGACGAGATCCCTTCCTCGAAGACCGCCTTGCGGGCGCGGTCGAACGGGCTGTCGTCGGCGGTACGGGCGCTGACCGCACGGGCCGAGGCCATCCCGAAGCTCTCCTTGTAGCGACGGCCGTCGGCGTCGGTGTAGATGTCCCCCGGTGATTCGTAGGTGCCGGCGAACCAGGAACCGATCATCACGTTGGCCGCCCCCGCGGCGAGAGCGAGCGCCACGTCGCGCGGGTAGCGCACCCCGCCGTCGGCCCAGACGTGCCGGCCACGGCGACGGGCCGCCGCCGCACACTCCAGCACGGCGGAGAACTGCGGCCGGCCGACCCCGGTCATCATCCGGGTGGTACACATCGCGCCCGGCCCGACACCGACCTTGACGATGTCGGCGCCGGCGTCGATGAGATCGTCGACGCCGGCGGCGGCGACCACGTTTCCCGCCACCACCGGCACCGCCGGATCGAGCCCACGGACGGTACGTAGGGCCGCCAGCATCCGCTCCTGGTGGCCGTGCGCGGTGTCGACGACGAGCGTGTCCACCCCGGCGGTGAGCAGCGCGGCGGCCTTGCCCGCGACGTCACCGTTGATGCCGACGGCGGCGGCGACCCGTAGCCGCCCGGCGGCGTCGAGCGCCGGCCGGTAGAGCGTGGCGCGCAGTGCCCCGGCCCGGGTCAGCACTCCGACGAGGCGGCCGTCGCCGTCGACGACCGGGGCCACCCGGCGGCGGTCCTGTGCCATCAGGTCGAATCCGGTACGCGGATCGGTGCTGTCCGGCACGGTCAGCAACTCGGTCGACATGACCTCGTGCAGCTGGGCGAAGCGGTCCACACCCGCGCAGTCGGATTCGGTGACGATGCCGACCGGGATTCCCGCCTCGACGACGATCACCGCGCCGTGGGCCCGCTTGGGCAGCAGGTGGATCGCGTCGCCGACGGTGTCGGACGGGGCGAGGCTGAGCGCGGTGTCGTACACCAGGTGTCGTCGCTTGACCCAGGCGATCACCTCGGTGACGACCTCGATCGGGATGTCCTGCGGGATCACCGCGAGACCGCCCCGGCGGGCGAGAGTCTCCGCCATCCGCCGACCGGCCACCGCGGTCATGTTGGCGACCACGATCGGGATGGTGGTGCCGGTGCCGTCCGTGGTGGCCAGATCCACGTCGAGGCGCGACGCCACGTCGGAGCGGTTGGGCACCATGAAGACGTCGTTGTAGGTGAGCTCGTGTGCGCTGGGCGCACCGGATGTGAACCGCACTCGGTCATCATGCCCGCCCGTCCGGGCGGGCATGCGCGGATCCGACCTGCGGCCCGAGTGCCGTAGCTCCAGATCACGGCGGTCGCGGTGATGCTCCGGCCGGGAATCCTCAGAAATCCCCTTGGAAATTCCCGCAGGCAATCCTCAGAAATCAATCAGGTTTCGGGGGCGTCGGGCATGGACGATCTGTTCTGGTCCGGCGTCGCTGGACCGTCGTTTCGATGTGTGAAAGAGGTCGTCGCTGATGTCTGCGAACCGTGATCTGCGCTGTGGGCGTGGTGCTGGGACGTCGCGTTCGTCTGCTCGGTGGCGGCGGTGGGCGGGTGGGGTCGCGGTGGTGGTCGCGGCGCTGGTGGGGTTGTCGTCGTCGGTGCCGCCGGGTGCGGTGCCGGCGGACGGTGGGTTTCCGGTGGGGTGGTTGTCGTCGTGGTTCACGGGTCGGTCGGGGTGGTTGCCGTGGGGTGGGTCGGCGGTGGAGTTGCCGGCGGCGCGGGTCGGTGACGGTGCTGGTGCGGGTGGGTACGTGGGGTCGGCGGTGACGCGGGAGTCGGGTGGGGCGGGTTCGGCGCAGCGGTTGGTGGAGGGTCTGTCGGGGTTCGCGGGGGAGCCGGTGGTGGCCGGGTCGGTGTCGCCGGTGACGGTGGGCCGGTTCGATCCGGAGTCGAGTGTGCGGGACGCGGCGGTGTCGGGGCCGGACGCGGACGTGTACGCCAATGCGGATGGTTCGACGTCGGTGGAGTTGAGTACGGGGCGGGTCAACTACGAGGCGGCGGATGGTTCGTGGCGGCCGGTGGATTCGACGTTGGTGCGTCGGGGTGACCGGTGGGTGGTGAAGGAGAACTCGCTGGGTCTGTCGCTGGCGGGCGCTGCTGCCGGTGAGTCGTTGGTGGAGTTGTCGCTGCCGGGTGGCGGGTCGGTGGGCTGGGGTCTGGCGGGTGCGGCGGCGGTGGTACCGGCGGTCGACGGCAGGACGGCCACGTACGCGGAGGTGTTCGCGGACACCGATCTGGAGGTGGTGGCGCGGCCGGACGGAGTGCAGCAGGGGCTGGTGTTGGCCTCGCCGCAGGCTGGGTCGGAGTGGGTGTTTCCGCTGACGCTGGACGGGGTGTCGGTCCGGGCCGGTGACGGCGGGTCGGTCGATGTGGTCGACGACGCGGGGTCGGTGGTGGGGTCGATTCTGCCGGCGGTCATGCAGGATTCGTCGGTCGATCCGGAAACAGGGTTGCCGGCGCGGTCGGCGGCGGTGGCGATGGAGTTGGTGGAGGTCGACGATGGTCCGGCGCTGAAGCTGGTGGCCGACCGGGAGTGGTTGACGGATCCGGCGCGGGTGTTCCCGGCACGGGCGGACGTGGGCGCGCTGATCTCGACGCGCGGGGACGTGTTCGTCGACACCGATCCGGACACCGGCCCGGCCGTACAGGACGGCGACCGTCTCGCGATCGGATTCCAGGATCAGGATGACGTCCTGTCCCGGACGTTTCTCAAGTTCACCATCCCATCGGAGTTTGCGAAGGCGGGCTGGTTCGTCTCCTCGGCGAACCTGCGGCTGTACCTGAACTACCGGGCGAGGTGTGACGTCCAACGGATCAAGGTCGGGCTGGTCGAGGAGGAGTGGAGCGTCGGGGATCTGCGGACCGCCGCCTACCCGGGGCCGAAGATCGACCTGGGGCCGGGTCACTACCAGTACTACACCGACAACGGGCGGGCATGTGAGAACCCGAACCCGAATCCGTCCGTCGGCCAGTGGGTCGAGGTCGACGTCCGGGAACTGATTTCGGGCTGGGCGCTCGGTCAGCCCAATCTTGGTCTGGCGTTGTTGGACGAGGAACACTGGTCTGAGGCGGCGGCGGCCTTGTTCGCTTCGGCCAACTATGCCGGCGGTGACTACGCGCCGCGATTGCAGCTGACCTTGTCGAACAACCTGCCGCCGCAGGTGGACCAGCGGGCGCCGACCCACGGTGCGGTGGTGTCGACGTTGACGCCCCGGTTGTACGTGCGGGGTCGCGATTTCGACGAGTCCGGCACCGTGCGCTACAAGGTCTGGCTCTACGACAGCGCCGGGACCGTCATCCACGTCAACGAGGGCACCAAGTCGTACTACGACGTCCCGGTCGGGTTGTTGGAGACAAACAAGCAGTACTCGTGGGCGGTGCAGCCGTTCGACGGGGCTGTCTTCGGCGCCCGCTATCCGAAGTACGTGTTCTACACGCGGGCTCCGCAGCCGGCGTTGGGATCCCGGTTGGTGCAGAACCCGGGGGTGGGTTACCACCCGGAGATCGGCAACTACACGTCTGCGGTGACGGATGCGCAGGTGGCGGGGGTAGGGCCGGCGCTGGAGATCACCCGGTCGTACAACACGTTGGATACCCGTCGGTCGGGGGCGTTCGGGCAGGGCTGGTCGAGTCTGTTGGACGCGCGGGTGACCGAGCGGACGAACTCGGCGGGTGCGGTGCTGGGTGTGGTGGTGCGGTATCCGGACGGGTCGGAGGCGGTGTTCGGGCCGAGGAGGGACGGGTCGTTCGTGGCGCCGCCGGGGCGGTACGAGGTGCTGACCGCGGTGAAGTCCGGCGCCACGGTGACCGGGTACCGGTTGACCGTCAAGCACAGGACGACGTACGTGTTCGGCCGGGCGGCCGGTGGCGGCGCGTTCAAGGTCACGTCGGTGACGGACGCCAACTACCAGACCCTGACGGTGACCTACAACGGCAGTGGGCTGGTGTCGAAGCTGACCAGCGCGTCGGGACGGTCGCTGACGCTGACGTGGGCGGGGACGGCGAGTCCGTCGGCCGGGTCCCATGTGACCCGGGTGACGACGGACGCGCCGACCGCCGGTGGCAGTGGCTACGTGTGGGAGTACACGTACGGTAACCATGACCGGTTGACGAAGGTGTGTCCGCCGACGGCGTCGTGCACCACGTATTCCTGGGGTAACAGCGCCAACCAGGGGGCGAACGCGGTGCTGAACCACGCGCCGTCGTCGTTCTGGCGGTTGAACGAACCGTCCGGGTCGACCCTGGCGGCCAGCAGCATGCTGGACAACGGCGGCACCGATGTGGCGTTCTACGAGGGTACGTCGGCGGGTGGGGTGCCGGGGGTGTGGCCGGGATCGACGTCGACGTCGACCGACTTCGACGGCACGTCGTCGCGGGTGCGGTTGCCGAGCGGGCTGGTCAACGACAGTGCGTACCAGTCGGTCAGTCTGTGGTTCCGGACGGGGACGGCGTCCCGGGCGGGGGTGTTGTTCTCGTACCAGCATGATCCGATCTCGGACGGTACGACGTCGCGCAACTACACGCCGTCGATCTATGTCGGGTCGAGTGGGAAGTTGCACGCGAAGTTCTACGACGGCAACTCGACGACGATGCAGTCGTCCGGTCGGGTGGACGACGGGCAGTGGCATCACGTCGTGCTGGCCGGGGCCGGCTCGAGTCAGTCGCTGTATGTGGACGGGCTCCGGCACGCGGGCCGCACCGGCCTGATCGAGATGTTCGACGTGGGTGGGTCGGCGCATGAGTACGTGGGTGCGGGTTTCGTCGGCGGGAACTGGCCGGACCAGCCGCATCATGGTTCGCCGAACTACCACGGGCAGGCGAACTTCTTCGACGGGCAGATCGCCGATGTGGCGTTCTTCGACCGGACGTTGACCTCGGCCGAGGTCACTGAGATCAACGCGACGGCGCGGGGTCAGAGCCGGCAGTTGTCGAAGGTGACCAGCTCCGAAGGCAGGACGCTGGCGTCGTTGTCGATGGACTCGGTGACCGGGAAGCTGGCGTCGGTGACCGACAGCAACGGTGGGACCTGGGCGTTGGGGACGCCGCGGGTGGCGGGGACGAGCGGGGTGTACGCGGCGGCGGTGCTGGGGTCCGCGCCGACGGACTACTGGCGGTTGCGGGATGCGGCCGGTGTTCAGGCGGTCAACGAGACCTGGCAGACCACCGCGACGTTCAATTCGGTGACGTTGGGGGCGGCGGGTCCGTTCGCGGACGGCACGGCGGTGTCGTTCGACGGGTCATCGTCGCTGGTGTCGGTGCCGGGGGAGCGGTTGGCGCCGGCCTGGACGCGGTCTCAGGAGCTCTGGTTCAGGACCACGGGGACCGGCGATGTGCTGGCGGGGGCGCAGGACGCGGCGGTGGACGGTGCGCCGTCGGTGGGGTCGCCGGTGTTGTGGATCGACTTCGACGGCCGGTTGCGGGGGCTGTCCGCGTCGGTGGATCCGACCGGGCCGCTGACGTCGGGGCTCGCCGGCAAGTGCGCCGAGTTGGCGGCCGACGGCACGAAGGTGCAACTGAGCACCTGCGACGGTGCGACGGCGCAGAGCTGGCGCTACGTCGGCAGCAGTCGGCAGCTGCGTCGGGGTGACAAGTGTCTGGGCCTGGCAGGTCAGGCGACCGGCAACGGCACCCCGGTCCAGGCGCAGACCTGTTCGAGCAGCGCGAACCAGAAGTGGGGAACGTCCGGGAACGGGTGGCGCAACTCGGGGGCGGGCCGGTGTCTGGAGGTGCCGGGCTCGTCGACCACGGACGGCACCCAGCTGGCGATCCGCACCTGCAACGACCAGGCCAATCAGTGGTGGGCGTTGGCGTTGGTGTCGGCGGCGCCGGTCAACGACGGCAAGTGGCACCACGCGGTGCTGACCAAGACCGCCGCCGACGATGACACCGTCCAGGCGTTGTACCTGGACGGTGTGCGGGTGCAGGCCAGCACCGGCTCCCTGGCCGGCGGGGTCGAAAGGCTCAGCCACGGGTATCTGGGTGCGGGGTACACGGGTAACGGTTGGTCGGGGCTGCCCTCGGACTCGACGGCGTACTACGCGGGTGCGTTGGCGGAGGTCGCGCTCTACGACCGGACGTTGAGCGCGGACGAGGTGGCGTTGCATTACCAGTCGGTGGGTCGGGCGGTGCCGTTGGTGGTGACCGCGGCTGGTGACGGGGCTGTCGAAGCCCGGTTGTCGGATACGGCGGCGGGAGCGTTGCCGGTCGAGGCGTTGCCGCCGGGTGCGGTGCGGGTCGACGAGGCGGCGCGGGACGAGCAGACGACGACGGTGTCGAATCCGGTGAAGATCGTGTCGGTGACCGATCCGGGTGGCAACGAGGTGTCGTACTCGTACGATCTGGTGTCCGGGCGGAAGGTGTCGCAGACCGACGCGTTGGGTCAGACGACGTTGTACGGCTATGACACGGGTGGGTTCACGAGCCTGGTGTACGACCCGAACGGGCACGTGACCCGGTCGGTGCAGGACGAGCGGGGCAACACCATTCAGGAGGTGACCTGCCAGGACCAGGCCGCCGACAGGTGTTCCAGCAGCTACTACACCTACAGCTTCTACAGCAGCGACCCGACGCACCCGAGGAGCGACCGCCTGACCAAGGTGCGGGGGCCGGGCTCGCAGAGTGCGCAGGACGACACCTACCTGACGACGTACGCCTACGACAACTCCGGCAACCTGCACACCGTGCGGGACCCGCTCGGCCGGAAGACGGAGATCGAATACACCGACGGTACGGAGGTGCCCGCGGTCGACGGTGGGCCCGCCCCGGCCGGTCTGCCGTGGCATGTGCTGGATCCGTCGAAGGGCTGGCAGACGATCACGTACACCTCGGCGGGTGACGTGGCGTGGGTGTCGGACGCGGCGAGTGCGGAGACGACGTTCACGTACGACGGGTTGGGCCGGACGTTGACGGAGACGGTGGTGACGTCGTCGTACCCGCAGGGGCGGACGACGTCGTACACGTACGACTCGGTGGGTCGGGTGGTGACGCGGACGGGTCCGGCGGTGACGGACCGGGTGTCCGGTGCGGTGCACCGGGCGGTGACGCGTTACTCGTACAGCGTGGACGGGTTCCTGGCGGAGGAGCGGGTCAGTGACGCGTCCGGTGGGGATGTGGCCCGGGTCAGTACGTGGTCGTATGACGGGGGTGGGCGTCGGTCGGCGTCGGTGGACGCCGAGGGGGCGGTGACCAGCTACGGCTATGACGTGTACGGGCATCTGGTGGAGCAGATCGATCCGGACGGGGTGGTGAACGCCTACGAGGTGGACGTCAACGGCAATGTGTTGTCGCGGACGGTGAAGGGGTTCACCGGGGATCCGAATGATCCGACGGATCCGGTGGATCTGGTGGTGGAGTCGAATGTGTACGACCCGGCGGGTCGGTTGGCGTCGACCACGGACGCGATGGGCCATGTGACGCGGTACACGTACACCGATGACGGGCGGACCGCGTCGGTGACCCGCTCGGACGGGGACAGTTCGTTCCTGCTGGAGAGCAACGGTTACGACGCGGCGGGGAACCTGGTCGAGCAGGTCACCGACAACGGGCGGACCGTCACGGCGTACGCCTACGACGCGGCGGGCCGGCAGGTGCGCAGCGTGCTGGATCCGGGCGGCCTGGATCGGGTGACCGAGGTGACGCTGTCCCGGACCGACCAGGTGTTGTCGCGGGTGGATCGGGACGCTGCGGGGGAGGCGTTGTCGGTCGTCGACTACGCCTACGACGTGTTGGGCCGGCCGGTGTCGCAGACGGGCTACCTGTCGGCGGACCGGTCGGTGACGCCGGTGGCGCGGTGGCGGTTGGACGAGACGGGTGGGACGACGGCGGTCGACTCGGCGGGGAACAGTCCGGGTACGGCCACGGACGTGGTCTGGGCGTCGGATCCCGAGCGGGGTCGGGTCGCGTCGTTCAATGGGTCGTCGTCGTTGATCACGACCGATGCGCCGGTGGTGGACACCACCCGGCCGTACACGGTCGCTGCCTGGGTGCGATTGGACGATCTGCGGTACTCCGCCTCGGTGCTGGCGATGCCGGGCCTCGCCCGGACGAACGTGGCCGAGCGGGGCGCACCCGCGTTCGCACTCAACTACGACCACACCGTCGACGCGTGGCGGGCGCTGGCGACCGAGCAGCTCGTGTTCAAAGGCGGTGCCTACACAGTACCCAGCCGCACCTTCGGGCAGGGCTTGATGCAGGCGGGCGAGTGGCAGCACCTGGCGGTGGGCGTGGACCCGCAGGCTGGCCGGTGGATCGTGTTTCTCGACGGCGAGAAAGTCGACGACTTCACCGGCAGCAGCTTCCACAGCGTGGCGGCCGGCGGGGTGCGGATCGGCGACGGCCACGAGGGGGCGATCTCTGATCTGCAGGTGTATCAGGGGGTGCCGAACGACGACGACTGGGCCGCCGGGGTGATGGCGGGTGCGGTGCCGGCGGCGGACGCGGGGGTGTCGCGGACCAGTTACGTGGTCGACAACGCAGGTCTGGCGACGTCGGTGATCGATCCGTTGGGTCACGCCACGTTCGTCGAGTACGACGAGGCCGACCGGGCGGTGGTGACGACGGGTCCGCAGGTGCAGGCGGAAACCGGTGAGTTGGATGGTCCGGTGGTGACGGCCCGGCCGGTGGCCCGGGTCGGTTACAACACGTTCGGTGAGGTGGTTTCGGCCTCGGATCCGAACGGGGCGGTGACGACGTACGGGGTGGATCGGGTGGGTCGGCCGGTGGAGGTGCGGTTGCCGGCGTACACGCCGCCGGGTGGGTCGTCGTCGGTGACGCCGGTGGCGTCGGCGGTGTACGACAGCCTCGGTCAGGTGGTGTCGCAGACGGATCCGTTGGGCCGGGTGACGGAGTTCGACTACGACCAGTTGGGTCGGGTGGTGACCCAGGTGGCGCCGGACGGCGGCACGACGACGGCGCGCTACGACCTGGCGGGCAACCTGCTGGCGGCCACGGATCCGACGGGTGCGGTGGCGGGTAGTGGCTACGACTTCCTGGGTCGGGTCACGAGTGTGAGTGAGGCGGTGCGGCAGACCGGTCAGGTGCACACCACGACGGTGGGCTACGACGTCGCCGGGCGGTTGTCGTCGGTGCGGTCGCCGGCGGGGGTGACCACCGGGTACGGCTACAACGCGGCCGGTGAGCTGACAGTTGTGGTCGACGGCGCGGGGCAGACCCGCGGTGTCGTCCACGACGGCCTGGGTCGGCCGGTGAGGGAGATGAATCCGGACGGTACGTACACGACGACGGGTTATGACATGTTGTCGCGGCCGGTGTCGGCGGCGGCGTACGCGGCCGGTGGCAGCAGCGCGTTGGCGACGGCTGCCTCGACCTATGACGCGGCGGGCAACGTGGTGTCGGCGACGGACGCACGCGGCACGGTGACCCGGTTCGGCTACGACGCGACGGGTCTGCTGCGGACCCAGCGGGAGCCGGTGGACGCGACGACGACGATCGAGTCGACGTTCGGCTACGACCTGGCGGGGAATCCGACCCGGTTCACCGACGGGGAGGGGCGGTCGTTCCGGACCACGTACACCGTGTGGGGGTTGCCGCAGTCGCGGATCGAGCCGGCGACGGCGGCGTACCCGGACGCGGCGGACCGGACGTTCACCACGGTGTACGACGCGGCCGGTCAGCCGGTGTCGCAGCGGGTGCCCGGCGGGGTGGCGCGCACCCTGGTCTACGACGACGCCGGCCGGCTGGCCCGCCAGTCCGGCTCCGGCGCGGAGGCCGCGACGCAGGACCGGACGTACGGCTACGACGCGGCGGGTCGGCTGGTGGAGTTCTCCGCGCCGGGTGGCAGCAATCAGGTCGTGTACGACGACCGGGGGTTGCCGTTGTCGGTGACCGGACCGTCCGGCGACGCGTCGTTCACCTACACGCCCGACGGGTTGATGGCGTCGCGCGACGACGCGGCCGGGTTGACGCAGTACGGGTACGACGGTGCGGGCCGCTTGGCGTCGGTGGACAACGCCGACATGGGCACCGCCATCGGCTACAGCTATGACGTGATGTCGGCGGTGTCGTCGATGACCTTCGGCGGTACCACCAACCGGCGGGTGTTCGCCTACGACGATCTGCACCGGTTGATTAGCGACCGGCTGGTGTCCTCGGGCGGGTCGAAGATCGCGTCGATCACGTACGGCTGGGACGCGAATGGTAACGAGACCAGCAAGACCGTCACCCGTGGCTCGTCCACGACGGTCAACACCTACACCTACGATCTGGCTGACCGGTTGACGTCGTGGGACGACGGGAACACGACGGTCGGCTACCGCTACGACAAGGCGGGGAACCGGACCGGGGTCGGCGACGTCGACTACGCCTACGACGCCCGTAACCGCCTCGTGTCGGACAGTACCGGTGTCGGCTACCAGTACACGGCGCGGGGCACCCGCAGCTCGGCCGGTGGGGCGGCGACGGTGTCGGACGCGTTCGACCAGGTGGTCGAGCACACTCCGGCGGGTGGTAACGCCCGGGTGTTCGACTACGACGGGTTGGGTCGGGCGTTTCGGGACGGCTGGGAGTACACCGGTCTCGGTAACCACCTCGCCCGGGACAGTTCCAACGCGTTCTTCACCCGGGATCCGGGTGGTGGTGTGGTCGGGGCGCGGCACAACACCACGCGCCGGTTGGTGTGGACGGATCTGCACGGTGACGTGGTCGCCCAGCTGAACCCGGCCGGGGCGACGGTGACCGGCAGCCGCACCTATTCGCCGTTGGGTGAGGTGACCGCGGACAGTGGCATGCTCGGTGACCTCGGCTACCAGTCGGAGTGGACCGACATCCGCAGCGGGCAGGTCAACATGCACTCCCGCTGGTACGACCCGGTCACCGCGCAGTTCGGTGCCCGCGACGGCCTGACCGTCAGTCCGGTGCCGGACTCGATCCGGGGCAACCGGTACCAGTACGGCGACGGCAGCCCGTTGACGGTGGCCGACCCCACCGGCCACGTCGGAGAACGGCTGACGAGGGGCTGGGACGACTTCACCGACTGGGCCGGCGACAGGTGGGACGACGCCGTCGACTGGGTCGGCGACCGGTACGAAGACTTCACCGACTTCCTCGACTGGGTCGGCGAGACCCTGGGGGCGGCCACCAGGTGGACGCAGGAGCAGCTCGTCGAGGCGGGCAACGCCATCAGGCAGACGGTGGAGCAGAGCTATCAGGATCTGATCAAGGCCGGTGAGGCGCTGAAAGCCGCCGCCGAACAGGTGGGCCAGTGGGCCCGTACGGCCCGGGACTGGATCGTCGAACACAAGGCCGAGATCGTCGGCGCGATCGTCGGCATGGTCGTCGAGGCCGGCTGCCTGGTCGCGATCGGTTGGACCGGTGTCGGCGTGGTCGCCTGCGGCATGGTCGGCGGTATCACCGGTGCCCTGGTGACCGGCGGAATGCAGGGCAAGACCGGCATGGAGCTGCTGCAGGACGCGGTGATCGGCGGCCTGGCCGGTGGTCTCGGCGCCGCCCTGCCGATGATGGGCCCGGTCGCCGGCAAGGCGTTGAGCAAGGCCGCCTCCACCGGCGTGAAGAAGGTCGCCGGCACGAGCGTCGGCAAGGCCGGCGCCCGGGTCGGTGCGAAGGCTGCCGCCGGGGCCCGGTCGTTCAGCCGGGCGGTCAGCCGCAAGGCCGACGACGTGTCCCGGGCGGTGTCCCGCGGCTCCAGCCGGTCCACCCGGGAGGCGGCCGACCGCGCCGACGACGCGGCCCGCGCCGGCGGCAGCCGGGTCGACGACCTCGCCGACGCGGCCGCCAGCTGTGTGCGGCACAGCTTCACCCCGGACACCCGGGTGCGGATGGCCGACGGCAGCAGTAAGCCGATCGCCGAGGTCGAGCTCGGCGACGAGGTGCTGGCCACCGACCCGGCCACGGGGCGGACCACCGCGCGGGCGGTGCGGGTGCTGCACCGCCACGCCGACCGGGAGTTGACCGATGTCACGGTGACCGACACGGAGACCGGGGAGAGCACGGTCGTGGAGACGACCGCGCACCACCCGTTGTGGAATGCCACCACCAGCCGGTGGACCGACGCCGAAGATCTGCGTCCCGGTGACCGGCTGCGCAGCCCGGACGGCGAAACCACCCAGCGGGTCGCCGCGGTCCGGGTCTGGACCGGCCTGACGTGGATGAACGACCTCACCGTCGCCGGCGTCCACACCTACTATGTGGTGGCGGCCGACCGGCCGGTGCTGGTGCACAACTGCGACGGCTACACGGACTTGTACCACGGCACCAGCCGGCAGGCGGCGGACAACATTCGGAACAACGGCGTGAACCCGAACTTCTCCAACCGGTCGAGAATGGACTTCGGCAAGGGCTTCTACACCACCCGTTCCCAGCAGCAGGCACAGAAGTGGGCCAGCAAGCGATTCGGCGGGGACGGGGTGGTTCTCCACTTCAGGGTGCCGACCGCGAGACTCAACGCCATGCTCACGAAGACGTTCAACCGGCGCGGCGGCCGAGACCTGACCAACACCGTACGCCGCTACCGCACCGGTGCCGGAGGAAACCTGTCAAATAGCTACGATGTGGTCGAGGGGCCCATGCTCATGAACGTCGACGGATTTCTGAGGTCGGGGGCTCCGCCCCGCTGGTCCGGCAACCAGGTCGTCTTCTACGGCAGGGACGCCGGCCAGGTGCTCACCGACGCCCTGCAGCCGTAGGAGAAGGACGATGGACGTCTATCAGATGGACCTGTCGGTCGAGGTCCGGGAGTTGCTGGACGCGACGGCGGCCGAGATGGTCGAGTTGTTCGGCATCTCGCGTGCCGAAGCCGTCGCCCGGATCAACGAGCAGTGGCACGGGCAGGACTTCTCCGGCGACGACGAGATCGTCCTGCACGAGGACCGGCGCTACTGGGCGATGATCATCTACTTCGGCGAGGTACCGGACTGGAGCGACGACGCCGACCGGTCGGACTGGGTTCCCCGGCCCGCGCCCTCCCGGCAGTCCGGCCACTGGACGACCAGATCCTGAACCCGGGGTGTGGTGTGCCGGCGGTGGGGGGTCTCAGCCCAACGCGGTGAGGACCTTCGCGCACGCCGCCGGCACGTGGTCCGGCCCGCCCGACAGCAGTACCTCAGAGGCGTCGGAGCTGACCGCACGACTACGGGCGGTGGGTGTTCCCGCCGACGCGTACCGCGTCGGAGGCGATCGTGACGAGGCGTACTGCCTGGTCCACGACGGCGACCGGTTCTGGTGAGTGAGGTCAGCTGATCGAGCAGATCGTGGCACCGGCGCCGACCTCGGCGGCCAGGCCGCTGACCATGCCGGCCTTAGGCGCGTTGATCGGCTGTTCCAGCTTCATCGCCGCCAGCACCACGCACTCTGTCCATCATGCCCGGCTGGCTGCTGGCGCACGCTCAGCGCTTCCCTGGTATTCCCCAACAGCTTCCTCAGATTTCCCTCATTACTCGGCGGCCCCGAGCCGGCACGATCTGTTTTGGTCCTAACTGGGCGAACGGCGTACCGCAGCGAGAAAGGCCGCCACTGATGGGAACGAGCCAGGAGCCGCAGCGCCGTCGAACAGGGACCACCCGGACGTTCGCCCGGTGGCGGCGGTCCGCCGGTGGGGTCGCGGTGGTGGCCGCGGCGCTGGTGGGGTTGTCATCGTCGGTGCCGCCGGGGGCGGTGCCCGCCGACGGTGAGTTTCCGGTGGGGTGGCTGACGTCGTGGATCACCGATCGGCCGGGCTGGTTGCCATGGGGCGGCCCGGCGGCGGCTGAGCTCACGGTGTCGCCGGTCGGCGACGGTGCCGGCCCCGGCGGGTACACCTCGGCGGCGGCGACCCGGGCCGACGGTGGCGCCGGCACCGCGCAGCGGCTGGTCGACGGGTTGCCCGGGTACGCCGGCCAGCCGGCGGCGGACGAGTCGGTGACGCCGGTGACGGCGGCGCGCCACGATCCGGCGACGAGCCGCCGCGACGCCCGGTCGTCACGGTCGACCATGACGGTGTACGACAACGCCGACGGTTCGACGACGGCGCAGCTGAGCACCGGTCAGGTCAACTACCGGGCGGCGGACGGGTCGTGGCGGCCGATCGATCCGACCCTGGTGCGTCGGGGTGACCGGTGGGGGGTCACCGACAACCCGCTGGGGGTGTCACTGGGGTCGACATCCGGTACGGCGGACGCTGCGGCGTCCGGGGCGGGGGCAGCGGCATCCGGCACGGCGGCGGGGGAGCCGCTGGTCGAGTTGCCGCTGCCCGGCGGTGGCGCACTCGGGTGGAGCCTGGCCGGTGCGGCGGCGGTGACCCCGGAGGTCGACGGCGCGACGGCGACGTACCGGCAGGTGCTGCCGGGCACGGACCTGGAGCTGGTGGCCCGGCCGGACGGGGTGAAGGAGACGCTGATCCTGGCGTCGCCACAGGCCGGGTCGGCGTGGGTGTTCCCGCTGGCTCTGCAGGGGGTGACGGCCCGCAGCGGGTCGGCCGGGTCGGCCGGGTCGGCCGGGTCGGTCGAGCTGGTCGACGACGCCGGCGCGGTGGTGGCGTCGATCCCGCCGGCGTACATGCAGGACTCATCGGTGGACGCGAAGACCGGGCTGCCCGCGCAGTCGGCGGCCGTCACGATGGAGCTGACCGAGGTCGACGGCGGGCCGGCACTGAAGCTGGTCGCCGACCGGTCGTGGCTCGCCGACCCGGCACGGGTGTTCCCGGTACGGGTGGATCCGACGGTGACGACCGGCCCGGACGGGGACGTGTTCGTCGACTCCGACCCGGCCACCGGCGCGACCGTGCAGAACGGCAACCACCTGCAGGTGGGGTACAGCGGGGGAGTCGGTTCCCGGACGTTCCTCAACTTCGACATCTCGGCTGCGGTGACCGACGCCAAGCCGATCATCGCCTCGGCGTACCTGCGGCTGTTTCTGAACCACCGGGTGCGCTGCGACGTCAAGGACCTGCAGGTCGGCCTGGTCGATCAGGAGTGGACGGTCGGTGAGCTGGCGACCGCCGCGCTGCCCGGGCCGGACCTCGAACCGGGCTCGGTGCGGTACCGCTACTACACCGACAACGGGCAGGCGTGCGCCAACCCGTCGGCGGGCCCGACGTCCGGCCAGTGGGTGCAGGTCGACGTCCGTGAGCTGATCTCCGGGTGGGCGCTCGGGCAGCGCAACCTCGGTCTGGCGCTGATCGACGACGAACAGTTCCTGGCCGCCGGGGCGAGGTTCACCTCGGCGAACTACGGCAACGGGGCCTACGCGCCCCGACTGGAACTGACCATGACGGCCAACCTGCCGCCGCAGGTGAGCCAGCGCTCCCCGGTGCACGGCGCGGTCGTCTCGACGCTGACCCCCCGGTTGTACGTGCGCGGCCACGACCCGGACGACTCCGGGACGGTGAGCTACAAGCTCTGGCTGCACGATGACGCCGGCACCGTCCTTCGCGTCCTCGAGGGCACCGGCTCCTACTACGACGTCCCCGCCGGCCTGCTGCGCTCGAACAAGCAGTACTCGTGGGTGGTGCAGCCGTTCGACGGTGCCGTCTACGGGGCCCGGTATCCGAGGTACACGTTCTACACCCGGGTGCCGCAGCCGGCGTTGGGATCCCGGCTGGCGCAGAACCCGGGGGTGGGCTACCACCCGGAGATCGGCAACTACACGACCACGGCGACCGACGCGCAGGTGGCCGGGGTGGGGCCGGAGCTGGCGATCACCCGGTCGTACAACACGCTGGACACCCGGCGGTCGGGGGCGTTCGGGCAGGGCTGGTCGAGTCTGCTGGACGCCCAGGTGACCGGGCGGACCAGCACGACCGAGGCGCTGCGTAGTGCCGTGGTGACCTACCCGGACGGGTCGCAGGCCGGGTTCGGCCCCACCTCGGACGGATCGTTCGTGCCGCCGCCGGGGCGCTACGAGGTGCTGACCGAGGTGCGGTCCGGTACGTCGGTCACCGGGTACCGGCTGACCGTCAAACACGGCACGACGTACGTGTTCGGCCGGTCCGCCGGCAGCGGGGTCTTCCGGCTCACGGCGGTGACCGACGCCAACGACCGGACCCTGACGGCGACCTACAACGGCAGCGGACAGATCTCGAAGCTGACCAACGCCTCGGGCCGGTCGCTGACGCTGACCTGGGCGGGCACCGCCAGCCCGTCGGTCGGGTCGCACGTCACCAAGGTGACGACGGACGCGCCGACCGCCGGCGGCAGCGGCTACGTGTGGCAGTACACCTACGGCAGCCACGACCGCCTGACGAAGGCGTGCACGCCGACGTCGGCGTGTACCACGTACGGCTGGGGCAACGACGCCAACCAGGGGGCGAACGCGGTGCGCAACCACGCGCCGTCGTCGTACTGGCGGTTGAACGAACCCGGCGGGTCCACCTGGGCCGCCAGTGACATGCTGGAACGCGGCGGCACCGACGTGGCGTTCTACGAGAACACGACGCCTGGGGTGACGCCGACGGTGTGGCCGGGGTCGACGTCGACGTCGACCGCGTTCGACGGCACCTCGTCGCGGGTGCGGCTGCCCAGCGGGCTGGTCAACGACAGCGCGTACCAGTCGGTCAGCATGTGGTTCCGCACCGGTGCGTCGTCGCGGGCCGGGGTGCTGTTCTCCTACCAGCACGACCCGATCTCGGCCGGCACGACGTCGCGCAACTACACGCCGGCGATCTACGTCGGGACGAGTGGGAAGCTGCACGCGAAGTTCTACGACGGCTTCGCCGGCACCACCATGCAGTCGTCCGGTCGGGTCGACGACGGCCAGTGGCATCACGTGGTGCTGGCCGGGGCGGGTGCCAGCCAGGCCCTGTACCTGGACGGCACCCGGCAGGCGACCCGCGACGGCCTGATCGAGATGTTCGACATCGGCGGGTCGGCGTACGAGTACGTGGGCGCCGGGTTCGTCGGTGGGAACTGGCCGGACCAGCCGCATCAGGGCTCGGCCGACAACACCGGGCACGCGAACTTCTTCACCGGCCAGATCGCCGACGTGGCGTTCTTCGACCGGACGTTGACCGCCGCCGACGTCGACGAGCTCAACGGTACGGCGCGCGCGCAGAGCTGGCAGTTGTCCACGGTGACCAGCGCCGAAGGGCGGACTGTGGCGTCGCTGTCGACGGACCCGGTCACCGGAAAGCTGGCGACGCTGACCGACAGCAACGGCGGGACCTGGACGATGGGCACGCCACGGGTGGCCGGCACCAGCGCCCTGTACGCGGCGGCCGTGCTGGGCTCGGCACCCACCGACTACTGGCGGCTGCGTGACGCCGCCGGGGTCGACGCGGTCAACGAGACGTGGCAGGAGACCGCGACGTTCAGCGCGGTGACACTGGGCGCGGCGGGTCCGTTCGCCGACGGCAGCGCGGTGTCGTTCGACGGGACGTCGTCACTGGTGTCCGTACCGGGCGGCCGGGTCGCGCCGACCGGCGCGAAGTCACAGGAGCTGTGGTTCAGGACGACCGCGACCGCCGGGGTGCTGCTGGGCACGCAGGATGCGGCGGTCGGCGGTACGCCGTCGGCGGGATCGCCGGTGTTGTGGATCGACGCCGACGGTCGGCTGCGCGGCCTGGCCCCGTCGACCGAACCGACTGGGCCGCTGACGTCAGGGCTCGCCGGCAAGTGCGCGGAACTGGCCACCAACGGCACCAAGGTGCAGGTCGGCACCTGTGCCGCCACGTCCGCCCAGAGCTGGCGGTACGTCGGCGGCAGTGGACAGTTGCGTCGGGGTGACAAGTGTCTGGGCCTGACCGGTCAGGCCACCGGCAACGGCACGCTGGTCCAGGCGCAGACCTGCTCGACCAGCGCCAACCAGAAGTGGACGCCGCACCAGGGCGGTTGGCGCAACACCGGGTCGGGCCGCTGCCTGGAGGTGCCAGGCTCGTCCACCATGGACGGCACCGCGCTGGCCATCCGCAGCTGCGCCACCAGCCAGGCCAACCAGCGGTGGGCGTTGGCGCTGACGTCGCCGTCGCCGGTCAACGACGGCGCGTGGCACCACGCCGTACTGACCACGACCAATGCCGCCGACGCCACGACGCAGGTGCTGTATCTCGACGGGGTGGCGGTGCAGTCGAGCACCGGCGCGTTGCCGGCCGCCGGCCCGCAGGGGCAGGGGTATCTCGGCGCGGGGTACACCGCCAACGGCTGGTCGGGGCTGGCCGCCGGGGCGACGGCGTACTACGCGGGGTCGCTGGCGGAGGTGGCGTTCTACCCTCGGGCGTTGGGTGCCGACGAGGTCGCGTTGCACCACTGGTCGGTCGGGCAGACGGTGCCGCTGGTGGTCACCGCCGCGACCGGCGGCGGGACCGACACGCCGTCCCTGTCGGAGACGGCGGCCGGCCAGCTGCCGGCGGACACCCTGCCGCCCGGTGCGTCGCACACCGACGCGGCGGCGCGCGACGCGCAGACCACGACGGTGGCCAACCCGGTGACGATCGTGTCGGTGACCGACCCGGGCGGGCATCAGGTGTCCTACTCCTACGACCTGCTGTCCGGGCGGAAGGTGTCGCAGACCGACGCGCTGGGCCGCACCACCCTGTACGGGTACGACACCGGCGGGTTCACCAGCCTGGAGTACGACCCGAACGGGATCGTGACCCGGTCGGTGCAGGACGAGCGGGGCAACACGATCCAGGAGGTGACCTGCCAGGACCAGGCCGCCGACAAGTGCGCCAGCAGTTACTCCACCTACACGTTCTACAGCAGCGACCCGACGCACCCGAAGAGCGACCGGCTGACGGCGGTACGCGGGCCGGGCTCACTCAGCGCGCAGGACGACACCTACCGGACGCAGTACTTCTACGACAACTCCAACGGCAACCTGCGCAGCACGGTGGATCCGCTCGGCCGGCATACGGAGATCGCCTACACCACCGGCGGGAGCGTTCCGGCCGGGCTGCCCGCAAAGGTGCTGGACCCGTCGAAGGGTTGGCAGCTGATCACGTACACCTCGGCCGGTGACGTCGCGACGGTGGTTGACCCGGCGGGCGCCACCACCAGCTACACGTACGACCGGTTGGGCCGGGAGTTGACCGAGACGGTGGTGACGCCGTCGTTCCCGCAGGGGCGGACCACGACGTCCACGTACGACGCGATGGGCCGGGTGGCGACGCGCACCGATCCGGCGGTGACGGACCGGGTGACCGGTGCGGTGCACACGGCGGTGACCCAGCACGCGTACAGCCCGGACGGCTTGCTGACCCGGCAGACGGTCAGCGACGCCACCGGTGGGGACGTGGCCCGGGTCAGCGAATGGTCCTACGACGACCACGGCCGCCGGTCGCAGGCCGTCGACCCGATGGGCGCCACCACCGACTACCGCTACGACGTCTACGGGCACGTGGTGGAGCAGACCGACCCGGACGGGACGGTCAACGCCTACCAGCTGAACGTCAACGGCGACCTGCTGTCGCGCACGCTGAAGGGGTACACCGGGGATCCCAACGATCCGACGGATCCGGTGGATCTGGTGGTGGAGTCGAATGTGTACGACCCGGCGGGTCGGTTGGCGTCGAGTACGGACGCGATGGGCTATGTCACGCGGTACACGTACACCGATGACGGGCGGACCGCGTCGGTCACCCGCACCGACGGGGACAGTTCGTTCCTGCTGGAAGACAACCGTTACGACGAGGCGGGGAACCTGGTCGAGCAGCGGACCGACAACGGTGCGACGGTGACGGAGTACGAGTACGACGCGGCGGGCCGGCAGACCCGCAGCGTGCTCGACCCCGACGGGTTGCACCGGGTCACCGAGACGACGCTGTCGCCGGGCGACCAGGTGCTGTCCAGCGTCGCCCGGGACGGCTCCGGCGCGCCGCTGGCCGTCACCGACCACGCGTACGACATCCTCGGCCGGGAGGTCTCGCAGACCCGGTACCGGTCGACGGACCGGACGACGACGCCGGTGGCCCGGTGGCGGCTGACCGAGACCAGCGGCACGACGGCCGCCGACTCGGCCGGCAACAGCCCCGGTACGGCAACCGGTGTGACCTGGGAGAACGACGCCGAGCGGGGGCGGGTCGCGGCGTTCACCGGTGCCTCGTCGTCGCAGATCACCACGGATGCCCCGGCGGTGGACACCACCCGGCCATACACGGTGGCCGCCTGGGTGCGGGTCGACAACGCCGGCAAGTCCGGCGCGGTGCTGACCGTGCCCGGTGCCGCGCGGGTGAGTGCGTCCCCCGCAAACCGCGACTTCGCCTTCCAGCTCCGGTTCGACCACACCATCGACGGATGGCGGGTCGCCACGAACGAGCAGCAGATGGGCTCGATCATCCGGTGCGAATGTCCCTTCGGGGAAGGCACGGTGCAGGAGGGCGAGTGGCAGCACCTGGCCGTCGGCGTCGACCCGCAGGCCGACCGGTTCACCGTGTTCATCGACGGCGACAAGGTCGGCGAAAGCGCCGGTGCCGGCTACGACAGCATGGCGATGGGCGGGCTGCGGATCGGCTCCGGGCTCGACGGGGCCATCTCCGACCTGCAGCTGTACCAGGGCGTGTCGGCGGACGCCGGCTGGGCCGACCGGGTGGTCGCCGGCACCGTACCGGCGGCCGACGCCACGGTGTCACGGACCAGCCACGTGCTCGACGACAGCGGTCTGGCCACGGCGATGCTGGACCCGCTGGGCAACACCACGAACGTGGCCTACGACGAGGCCGACCGGCCGGCCGTGACGACCGGCCCCGAGGTGCAGGCCGAGACCGGGGAACTCGACGATCCGGTGGTCACGGCGCGGCCGGTGGAGCGGATCGGCTACAACACGTTCGGCGAGGTCACCGCGGAGTCCGACCCGAACGGCGCGGTGACCAGGTACGCGTTCGACCGGGCGGGCCGGCCGTACGAGACCCGGCTGCCGGCGTACACCCCGCCGGGCGGGTCGACGCCGGTCACGCCGGTCGCCACGGCCGCGTACGACAGCCTCGGCCAGGTCGTGTCGCAGACCGACCCGCTGGGCCGGGTCACCGGGTTCACCTACGACCAGCTGGGCCGGGTGGTGCGGCAGGTGGCGAACGACGGTGCCACCACGACCGCCCGCTACGACCTGGCGGGGAACCTGTTGGCGGTGACCGATCCCACCGGGGCGCTGACCGGCAGCAGCTACGACCTGCTGGGCCGGACGACCAGCGTCAGCGAGGCGGTCCGCCAGACCGGCCAGACGCACACCACCACGATGACCTACGACGCGGCGGGCCGGCTGTCGGCGGTGACCACGCCGGCGGGGGTGACCACCGGGTACGGCTACACCGCCGCCGGTGAGCTGACCAGTGTGGTCGACGGTGCCGGGCAGACCAGCAGGGTCGATCACGACGGCCTCGGCCGACCGGTCAAGCAGACCAACCCGGACGGCACCTACACCACCACCACGTACGACCCGCTGTCCCAGCCGAGGGCGACGGCGGCGTACCGGGCGTCCGGCGGGGCCCCGCTGACCACGTCGAGTTGGACCTACGACGCCGCCGGCAACACCGTGTCGGCGACGGACGCGCGGGGCACCACGACCCGGTTGAGCTACGACGCGACCGGGCTGCCGCGCACCCAGTCCGAGCCGGTGGCTGCCGGCACCACGATCGAGTCGTCGTACGGCTACGACCTGGCCGGCAATCCGACCCGGTTCACCGACGGGCGGGGGCAGGCGTTCCGGACGACGTACAACGTCTGGGGGCTGCCGCAGTCCCGGATCGAGCCGGCCACGGCGGCGTACCCGAACGCGGCGGACCGGACGTACACCACGGTGTACGACGCGGCCGGGCAGCCGGTGTCGCAGCGCGCGCCCGGCGGGGTGACCCGCACCCTGGTCTACGACGACGCCGGTCGGCTGGTGCGTCAGTCCGGATCCGGTGCCGAGGCGGCGACGGCGGACCGGACGTACGGCTACGACCCGGCCGGTCGGTTGGTGGAGTTCGCCGGGTCCGGCGGCACCAACCAGGTCGTCTATGACGACCGGGGGCTGCCGCTGTCGGTGACCGGTCCGTCGGGGGACGCGGCGTTCACCTACACCCCGGACGGGTCGATGGCCTCCCGTGACGACGTTGCCGGACTGACCCAGTACGGCTACGACAGCGCCGGTCGGTTGGCGTCGCTGAGCAACAGCACCGCCGGGGTGTCGGTCAGCTACGCCTACGACGAGATGTCGGCGGTGTCGTCGATGTCCTACGGCGGCACCAACAACCGGCGGGTGTTCGCCTACGACGACCTGCATCGGCTGACCAGCGACCGGCTGGTGCGGGCCAACGGGCAAATCCTCGGGACGATCACCTATGGGTGGGACGCCAACGGCAACGAGACCAGCAAGACCGTCACCCGTGGCTCGACGACGGTGAGCAACACCTACACCTACGACCTGGCCGACCGGCTCACCTCGTGGGACGACGGCAACACCACGGTCGGCTACCGGTACGACGCCGCCGGCAACCGGACCGGGGTCGGTGACACCGACTACGTCCACGACGCCCGTAACCGGCTCGTCTCCGACAGCACCGGCACCAGCTACCGGTACACCGCCCGGGGCACCCGGGACCGGACCGTCACCGGCAACACCACCGCGGTCGGGGTCGCCGACGCCTTCGACCAGATCGTCAGCCAGCAGCCGACCGGTGGCGGCAACGCCCGGGAGTACACCTACGACGCGTTGGGCCGGGCGCTGCGCAGCGACTTCCGGTACTCCGGGCTCGGCAACGACCTCGCCATGGACGGCGCGGCGAAGTACCTGCGTGACCCGGACGGCGGCGCCGTCGCGGTCCGGGACGGCGGCACCAGCCGGATGTTCTGGACCGATCTGCACGACGACATCGTCGCCCAGTTCAACACCGCCGGTACGTCGGTGACCGGCAACCGCACCTACTCGCCGCTGGGTGAGGTGACCGCGACCAGCGGCATGGAGGGCAACCTCGGCTACCAGTCGGAGTGGACCGATCCCCGGTCGGCGCGGGTCAACATGCACGCCCGCTGGTACGACCCGGCCGTCGGACAGTTCGACAGCCGCGACAGCGTCACCGTCAGCCCGGTGCCCGACTCGATCCGGGCCAACCGCTACCAGTACGGCGACGGCAACTCGCTGACTGTCACCGACCCGACCGGTCACTTCGGCAAGCGGCTGCGCAACGCCTGGAAGAAGGTTTCCTCCGGCGTGCAGAAGGCCTGGAACACGGTCAAGGCCGGGGTGCAGCAGGCGTGGGAGCAGGTCTCCGAGTGGGCGCAGGCGGCCCGTGAGCAGATCGCCGAGAAGCTCAACGACGTCAAGCAGGCCGTGTCGCAGGCCTATCAGAAGATGGCCGAGGCGGTCAGAGGGGCCGTCGACCAGGTCGGCCAGTGGGCCCGGACAGCCAGGGACTGGATCGTCGAGCACAAGGCCGACATCGTCGGCGCGCTGGTCGGGTTCGTCGTCGAGGCCGCCTGCATGGTCGCGATCGGCTGGACCGGGGTCGGCGCGGTCGCCTGCGGGGTGGCTTCCGGCGTGACCGGTGCCCTGGTCACCGGTGCCATGCAGGGCCAGACCGGCGTCGAGCTGTTGCGCACCGCCGTCCTGGGCGGTGTCGTCGGTGGCCTGGGCGCGGCGCTGCCGATGATGGGCCCGGCAGCGGGCAAGGCGTTGAGCAAGGCCGGGTCCGCCGGGGCGAAGAAGGTCGCCGGCACCGGTGTCGGCAAGGCCGCGGCCTCGGCCGGCAAGGCTGTCGCGTCGGCCGGCAAGGCGGTCGGGCGCAAGATCGACGACGTGTCCCGGGCGGTGTCACGCGGCACCAGCCGAGCTACCCGGGAGGCGGCCGACTACGCCGACGACGCGGCCCGCGCCGGCGGCAGCCGGGTCGACGACCTCGCCGACGCGGCCGCCAGCTGTGTGCGGCACAGTTTCGCCCCGGACACCCGGGTACGGATGGCCGACGGCAGCAGTAAGCCGATCGGCGAGGTCGAGCTCGGTGACGAGGTGCTGGCCACCGACCCGACCACGGGGCGGAGCACCGCCCGGCCGGTGCGGGTGCTGCACGGTCACGCCGACCGGGAGTTGACCGATGTCACGGTGACCGACACGGAGACCGGTGAGAGTACGGTCATCAGCACGACCGCGCACCACCCGTTCTGGACCGCCGACACCGGGCGGTGGACCGACGCCGAAGATCTGCGTCCCGGTGACCGGCTGCGCAGCCCGGACGGCGAAACCACCCAGCGGGTCGCCGCGGTCCGGGTCTGGACCGGCCTGACGTGGATGAACGACCTCACCGTCGCCGGCGTCCACACCTACTACGTGGTGGCGGCCGACCGGCCGGTGCTGGTGCACAACTGCGACGGCTACACGGACCTGTACCACGGCACCAGCCGGCAGGCGGCGGAGAACATCCGGGCCAACGGCGTGGACACCGGATTCTCGTCACGGTCGAAGATGGACTTCGGCAAGGGATTCTACACCACCCGGTCGCGGCAGCAGGCGGCCGACTGGGCGGGGAGTCCGCGGTTCGGTGGGGACGGCGTGGTCCTGCATTTCAAGGTGCCGAACGCGAAGCTCGACGCCCTGGCGACGAAGAGGCTCACCGCGACCAGCCCGGATCTGGCCGGCGTCGTGAAGCACTACCGCACCGGTGCCCGGGGCAACCCGCTCGGCAGGTACCAGGTGGTGGAAGGGCCGATGCTGATGAACGTCGACAAGTTCGTCAGGCACGGGCTCCCCGCGCGCTGGAAGGGCAATCAGGTCGTGTTCTACGGCAAGGACGCCGGTCGGATACTGACCGAGGCCCTGCAGCCGTAGGAGCGTGACGTGGACGTGCACTGCTGGGTCGCCCGGCCGGCACCGGCCTGCGGCTCCGGGGCACTGGACCGTCCCGGGGTGATCAGGTCGGGCCGGTCAGGTGATCGAGCAGATCGTGGCACCGGCGCCGACCACGGCGCCGACCTCGGCGGACAGACCGCTGACCGTACCGGCCTTGGGGGCGTTGATCGGCTGTTCCATCTTCATCGCCTCCAGCACCACGACCAGGTCACCCTCGGCTACCTGGTCGCCGTCGGCCACGGCGATCTTGATGATGGTGCCCTGCATCGGCGAGACCAGGGCGTCACCGCCGGCCGCCGTCGCCGCGGTGGCGCCACCGCGGCGACGGGCCGGTCGGCGGTCGGCGGTCGTCGCCGGCGGCGTACCACCGCCGAAGCCGGCGGGGAAGCTGACCTCCAGCCGCTTGCCGCCGACCTCGACCACGACGGTCTCGCGGGCCTCGGGCCCGTCGGCCGCCGCAGGCGCGGTGAACGCCGGCACGGTGTTGTCGAACTCGGTCTCGATCCACCGGGTGTGTACGGCGAACGGCTCGCTGGTGAACGCCGGATCCCGGACCACCAGACGGTGGAAGGGCAGGGCGGTGGCCATCCCGTCGACCACCATTTCGTCCAGCGCCCGCCGGGCCCGTTCCAACGCTTCGGCGCGGGTCTCGCCGGTGACGATCAGCTTGGCCAGCAGCGAGTCGAAGTTGCCGCTGACGACGTCGCCGGCGGTGACGCCGGTGTCCACCCGTACCCCCGGGCCGGACGGCAGCCGCAGCGCGGTGATGGCACCGGGCGCGGGCAGGAAGTTGCGGCCCGGATCCTCGCCGTTGATTCGGAACTCGATGGAGTGCCCGCGCGGGGTCGGGTCGTCGGTGAACCGCAGCCGCTCACCGGCGGCGATCCGGAACTGCTCACGGACCAGATCGATGCCGGCGGTCTCCTCGGTGACCGGGTGCTCGACCTGCAGCCGGGTGTTGACCTCCAGGAAGGAGATGGTGCCGTCGGTGCCGACCAGGTACTCGACGGTGCCGGCGCCGTGATAGCCGGCCTCGCGGCAGATCGCCTTGGCGGAGTCGTGGATGGTGACCCGTTGCGCCGGGGTCAGGAACGGTGCCGGTGCCTCCTCGACCAACTTCTGGTGCCGGCGTTGCAGCGAGCAGTCCCGGGTGCCGACCACGACCACGTTGCCCTGCTGGTCGGCGAGCACCTGGGCCTCGACGTGCCGGGGCCGGTCCAGGTAGCGCTCGACGAAGCACTCGCCACGGCCGAACGCGGCCACCGCTTCGCGGGTGGCCGACTCGAACAGGTCGGCGATCTCGTCGATGGTGCGGGCCACTTTGAGTCCTCGGCCGCCGCCGCCGAACGCGGCCTTGATCGCCACCGGCAGGCCGTGTTCGCGGGCGAAGGCGGTCACCTCGTCGGGGCCGGCGACCGGGTCGGCGGTGCCGGGAACGAGCGGTGCGCCGGCCCGCTGGGCGATGTGCCGGGCGGTGACCTTGTCCCCGAGGTCGCGGATCGCCTGCGGGCTCGGCCCGATCCAGGTCAGCCCGGCGTCGATGACGGCGGCGGCGAAGTCGGCGTTCTCGGAGAGGAACCCGTAGCCGGGGTGGACCGCGTCGGCACCGGCCCGCGCGGCTATCTCCAGCAGCTTGTCGATGCGCAGGTACGTCTCGGCGGCGGTCTGCCCGCTCAGGGCGTACGCCTCGTCGGCGAGCGTGACGTGCAACGCCTCGCGGTCGGCGTCGGCGTACACCGCGACGCTGGCCAGGCCCGCGTCCCGGCAGGCACGGACCACCCGGACCGCGATCTCGCCCCGGTTGGCGATGAGAACCTTGCGCACGCCGCGTTCTCCTTTGCTCACGGGCCCGGTCCCGGAGTCTATCGACTCCGCCGATCGCTGAAACCGCTGCTCACTGTGGGATTGAGCACCGGACACTAGGCTGCCGGGGGTGTCTGCCACCCGGATGATGATTCTCGGTTTGGTCAAATGGATGCAACCGGTGCACGGCTACGACGTGCGCCGTGAACTGCTGAGCTGGCGCGCGGACAGCTGGGCGAACGTGGCGCCGGGATCGATTTACCACGCGTTGCGCAAGCTCGCCGACGAAGGGCTGCTGCGCCAGGTCGGCACCGCGCAGGTCGGGGCCCGCCCGGCCCGGACCAGCTACGAGATCACCGCGACCGGGATCGACGAGTTCGAGACACTGCTGCGCCGGCACTGGCGCGACTGCCGGCCACCGGCCGACCCGTTCCTCAGCGCGTTCGCGTTCCTGCCGGCACTGCCACGGGCGGAGGCGGTGGCGGCGCTGCGCAGTCGGGCCGCAGCGCTGCGCGCGGGCAACGCCGCCGCCCGCGACGACCTCGCCGCCGGCTGGCTGCGCCGCAAACCGTCGTACGTCGGGTGGATGCTGGAGTTGACGATCGTCCGTACGGAGGGGGAGATCGCCTGGTGTGAGCGGATCGCCGAGTTGATCTCGGCCGGTGTCCCGTACCGGCCAGCGGTCAATTCGGGCGACGAAACCTGGGCCGGGTGGCAGGCTGATCTCGACGCGGAGCCGGACAGCCAATAGCCAACCCGTCAATAGTCAAGATTGACCAATCGTCTCGCGGGAGATTAGCGTGCCAGACGCAGGGTGGACAGGCCGGCGCCAGCTTGGCGTGCCCACGGGGGATCCGGCCGGCGGCGTCCGGCCCGGCAAGCCAGGAGCGCACCACGGATGATCGAGACCAACGGGCTGCGGAAGTCGTTCCGCTCCCGGCAGGGACGCGTGACCAAGACCGTGGACGCGGTCCGGGGCGTCGACATGCTGGTCGAGGAGGGCGAGATCTTCGGCTTCCTCGGCCCGAACGGCGCCGGTAAGACCACCACCCTGCGGATGCTCGCCACGCTCATCGAGCCGGACGGCGGGGAGGCCGTGATCGCCGGGGCCGACCTGCGGCGCAACCCCGGCGAGGTACGCCGGCGGATCGGCTACGTCGCGCAGGGCGGCAGCACCTGGGACGAGGTCACCGGTCGCGAGGAGCTGGTGATGCACGCCCGGATGTACGGCATCGGCAAGGCCGACGCACAGCAGCGGGCGACCCGCGCGCTCGCCGCGTTCGAGCTGACCGACTACGCCGACCGCAAGTGCAAGACGTACTCCGGCGGTCAACGGCGACGGGTCGAGATCGCGCTGGGCGTCATCCACGAACCGAGGGTGGTCTTCCTCGACGAACCGACCACCGGGCTCGACCCGCAGAGCCGGGCCCACATGTGGGACGAGATCCGCCGGCTGCGCGCCGAGGGTATGACCGTCTTCATCACCACGCACTACCTCGACGAGGCCGACGCGCTGTGCGACCGGATCGCCATCATGGACCACGGCGAGATCGTCGTCGAGGGCACCCCGGCCGCGCTCAAGCGGGAAATCGCCGGCGAGGTGGTCACCGTCGGCCTGCTGGCCGGCCAGGCACCGGCCGCCGAGCAGTTGCTCATTTCCCAGCCGTACGTCAGCAAGCTGGAAGCCCCGGACGACAACGGCCTGCGGCTGTTCGTCGCCGACGGCGCCATCGCCATCCCGCAGATCCTGCGCACCCTCGACGGCGCCGGGCTCGAACTCAACTCGATCGAGCTGCACCGGCCCAGCCTCGACGACGTGTTTCTCACCAAGACCGGCCGCTCGCTGCGTGAGTCCTGACCGCCGCACCGGCCCCGCATCGGAGACAGATCATGAAGTTCGTCCGCGACACCTGGCTGATCTTCCAACGTCAGGTACTGCTCCTGCTGCGTAACCCCGTCTGGCTGTTCGTCGGGGTATTCCAACCGGTCATGTACCTGCTGCTGTTCGCCCCGCTGCTCAAGCCGGCCCTCACCCCGCTCGGCGCGACGACGAACGCCGAGGTCTACCGCATTTTCGTACCCGGCCTGCTGGTGCTGCTGGCCCTCTTCGGCGGCCTGTTCCAGGGCTTCGGGCTGATCGCCGAGCTGCGGGCCGGCGTGATCGAGCGGTCCCGGGTCACTCCGATCAGCCGGCTCGCGCTGCTGCTCGGCCGCAGCCTGCGCGACGTGATGTCGCTGCTGTTCCAAGCGGTGATCATCACTGTGCTGGCGGTGCCGTTCGGGCTCGCCGTGGTGCTCGGCAACCTGCTGCTGGCCTACCTGCTGCTCGCCCTGATCGCCCTGATGACCTCGGCCGTCTCCTACGGCGTGGCGTTGCTGGTGCGCAGCGAGGACGCACTGGCCCCGCTGATGAACACGGTGGCGCAACCGGTGCTGCTGCTCTCCGGCATCCTGCTGCCGTTGAGCTTCGCGCCGGTGTGGTTGCAGCGGGTCGCCCGGTGGAATCCGTTCTCCTGGGCGGTGGACGGCACCCGGGCCCTGTTCGCCGGCAACCTCGGCGACGACGCCGTCTGGCAGGGGCTGCTGATCACGCTGGTCCTGGCCAGCCTCGCCGTGATCTGGGCAGCCCGCGCCTTCGCCCGCAGCGTGCGATAGTGCGGCTCCCGCGCGGTACCGGCACCTGTCCGGTCAGCGCGGAACCGGGCCGCCCTCTGCGCACGGCAACGGCACAGAGGGCAGCCGCACCAGGCTACCGCCGGCGGGCCCGGCCCGCGCTCAGCGCCGTCGGGCCAGGGTGAGCCCATCGGCGATCGCCAACATCACCACATCCACCCGGTCGTCGTCGGCGACCTGGCGGTTGAAGGCCACCATCGCGTCGTCCTCCTCGCCCTGCGGAGACAGGACCCGGCCGTGGCGCAGCACGTTGTCCACCACGATCAGCCCGCCCGGTCGCATGCGCGGCACCAGCTCGCCCCAGTAGACCGGATAGCTGATCTTGTCCGCGTCGATGAAAGCGAGATCCAGATACGGCTCGGTCGGCAGCGCCCGCAGCGAATCGGCCGCCGGCCCGATCCGTAGGTCGATCCGGTCCGCGACGCCGGCCCGCTGCCAGTAGCGGCGGGCCACCGAGGTGAAGTCCGCCGAGACGTCCAGGCAGACGAGTTTGCCGCCGGCGGCCAGGCCACGGGCGATGGACAGGGCCGACAGCCCGGTGAAGGTGCCTACTTCGACCGCCTGGCGGGCGCCGACGAGTCGGGTCAGCAACGTCAGCAGCGCCGCCTGTTCGGGCGCCACCTGCATCTGCGCTCTGTCCGGCAGGGCGGTCGCGGTTTCCTCGATGAGGTCGCCGATGACGTCGTCGGGCGGGGTGCCGTGGGCCACGACGTACGCCTGGAGTTCGTCCGTCATCGGCAAGGTCTTGGTGGTCATGGCGCTGACGCTAACCTGGCTACCGCCCGGCGTCGGCCGCACCCCACAGATCGACGATCGAATACCCGAGCTCGGCGACCAACCGGCGCAGCAGCGGCAACGACAGGCCGACGACGTTACCGTGATCACCCTCGATCCGTTCCAGGAACGGGCCACCGAGCCCGTCGATGGTGAAGGCGCCGGCGACGTGCAACGGCTCGCCGGTCGCCACGTAGGCGGCGAGTTCGGCATCGGTGATGTCGGCGAAATGCACCACGGTCGCGGCCGTGCCGGTGGCCTGCCCGCCGGTTGCCAGACTGGCCAGCGCGTGCCCGGTGTACAGCACCCCGGAGCGCCCCCGCATCCGCCGCCAGCGCGCCGCCGCGTCCGCGGCATCCGTGGGCTTGCCCAGCACCGACCCGTCGAAGGACAGCACCGAGTCGCAGCCGAGAACCAGCGGGTCGACGCCGGTGGAGCCGGCGGGTGGGCCGTCGGACGGGCCGGTGGTCGGGCCGGTGGTCGGGCCGGTGGTCGGGCCGGTGGTCGGACCGGTGGTCGGGCCGGACGCCGCCCGGAGCCGATCGGCCACGGCGGCCATCTTCAGCCGGGCCAGCGCCAGGCACAGCTCGTCCGCCCGCGCCAGCGTCACCGACTCCTCGTCGACTCCGCTGACCAGCACCTCAGGCGTGATGCCGGCGGCCTGCAACAGTTTGTGCCGGGCCGGGCTCGCCGAGGCGAGCACCAGACGCGGTCGCAGCGAGGTATGCACGGGTGGTCAGGCTACCGCCGGCCCCGTCGCCGCCGGAGCACCAGCACCGGCACGGCGACCAGCAGCGCCGCCGCGATCGCGGTGCCGGCCAGTACGAAGCCGTCGGGCCGGGGCGGCCCGGCGCCGCCGCCGGCTACCGCGCCCACCGCCGCCGCAGCAGCCGGGGTCTCGTGCGGCGGTGCCGGCGGCCCGTCGCTGAGCGCGGCAACCAGATCGAGTACGCCGTGCCCGTACTGCTCGTCGCGGCCGGGCTGCCCCCGGTCCACAGCCGTCGCGGTGAGCCGGGCGACGACCTGCGGGGCGGTCAACTCGGGGAAGCGGGCCCGGACGAGCGCGGCGGCTCCGGAGACCAGCGCCGCTGCCGCCGAGGTGCCCGTGACCTCGCGGTACCCGCCATCCGACCCGGTAGTACGCAGATGCTCGCCAGGCGCGGTGAGTACGATGCCGGGCCCGGTCACCGACAACGGATGATGATTGCCGTCGCGTCCGATCGCACCGACCGCGACGACCCCGTCGATGAACGCCGGGAACGCGACGCCGTGATCGCGCGGTCGGTTGCCGGCCGCGGCCACGACCACGACGTCCGCCGCGATCGCGGTCTCGACGGCACGGGCCAACGCCGGGGACGGGGCCGTGGCCGTCGATACGTTGACGACGTCGACACCGGCGGCGACGGCTGCCGTTATGCCAGCCGCAACCCCGTCGGCTGAGGCGGCCCCGGACAGGGACCGGTCCCGGACGGAGACCACCGCCGCGTCCGGTGCGAGCCCCAGCACCCCACTGCCGTCCGGTCGCCCGTGCGCGGCGATCAGACCGGCCATGGCGGTCCCGTGTCCGTCGACGTCGGCCGGCTCGGTGGCCGGCGCCCCGGAGCGGCCGGCGACCAAATCGATCCGCTGCCGCAGATTGCGTCGCAGATCGGGATGGTCGGCGACGCCGGTGTCGACGACGCCGATGCGGATCCCGGTCCCGGTCGACATCCGATGGGCCGCCGCGACGCGGAGGAACTCCAGATGCCACTGTCCCGGCCAGGCGGCGGCCCCGGCCGGGGCCGCGTTGGCCGGACCTGGTCCGGCGGCGGTGATCAGCGAGCCCAGCAGGACCGCCGCGAGGATCGGGCAGCACCGTCGGAGCCTCATCCGGGCGGCCCGATCACCGGGCCCGGATCGTGCCTGCGACCGGCGCGGGGGCGGATGACTCCGGGGACCACCGCAGGCACCGTCCACCGTGGGCCGGGTTCCCGGCCGGCGACGTGTGTGGGATGGCGGTCGCCGCCGGGTCGGCCGGTGGCCGCACCCGGCTGCGGCACCGGTGCGGGCTGCGGTGACGGTGCGGACTGTGGTGACGGTGCGGGCTGGGCGCCGGACGATCCGGATGATCCGACCGGGCCGACGGGCGGCGCGATCACCGCACCGACCGGATTCACCCTTGCCGGGCTCGCCGGTGACGGTGCCCCGACCGGTCCCTTCGGCGACGCCGATCCGGGTACGGGTCCCGACGTCGGTGCGGGCACCGGTCCCGATTTCGCGGCGGCGGGAGTCGTACCCGCGTCGGGCATGCCGGTGGGCACTACGTCACCAGGTGAGCGGACCACCAGCGGCCGGCGTACGTCGACCGGCCCGACCGCACCGGCCGTCCTGGCCGCACCGACGGCCGCCGCTGCCCCGGCGGCCACCATCGCGGCCGTTGTCCCGGTCGCGACCGGCCGGCCGGATCCGGTGGTCACCCCGGCGGCGGTCCGGCCGGTCGGGACTTCGGCTGTCGCCGCCGTGACCATGGCGGAGCCGGATCCGATGTCGGGTGTGCTCCTGCCGGGTTCGAACGGGCTGACGATGTCGTGGTCCGGCACGGTCGAGCCGGCGCCACCGGCCGCGAACGTCGGTGGTTGCCGGATCCGCACCTGAGCCTGTACCAGAGTGTCGCTGAGCTGCCGCATGACCGATCGAGCCCGCTCCGCCACGACGGCCAGGTCGGCGGTGGTGACCGGCAAGGGGCCGATCTGCCGCTCACGCATCGGTCGGGTACCCGGCGCGGCGGCGGCCCGCAGCTGCTCCGCCTGTTGCTGCCGCAGACGGGTGTGCTCGGCGTACAGGTGGCGCAGGGCGCTGCGGGCTGCGGACAGCGCGGCGGTCGCGGCGCGGGTGGCGGCCTGGTTGGCGGTCGCTACCTCGTACGTCTGCTGCACATTACCGATCAGCTGGTCCAACCGGGCAATGTGGGCGGCCGAGGCGGTGCCGACCGCCGGCGGCCAGATCACCACCAGCCGGTCCCGGTGCCGGCGGAGTCGGGTCAGGTGGGTTGCCGCGAGTTCGTAGGCACGCTGCCAGCCGGCGACCTGGCGCCACTGTCGCTCGACGTCGTGGTGTTCCAGCATCCGCCACATCGCTTCGGTGTCGAACTGGTGCCAGTCGGTCCCGCCGCCGACGGCACCCGGCTCATGCATCCGGCCGGTCCGGTCGGTCGAGCCGGTTGTCCAGCCGGGCTGCCGCCAGGGCGTCCGTGCTGCGATAGCGCCCACTCGCGATAGCCACCGCATCCGCCAACGCACCGGCCGCGTTGCCGTGGAAGTGCAGCAGGTGTGTGGTGTCGCGGGCGGCCGTGCGATGTGTCTCGACGAAGCCGGCCAACTCGACGAAGTCCGCCGGCCCGAACTGGCCCGCGTCGATGTCGGGCGGCTGCAGGTCGGCGCGCACCCGCTCGACGTGGCCCGCGTAGTGGTCGGCGGTCTCCGCCGCCAGCGCGGCGGCGAACTCCGTCAGTGCGGCGGCGTCGACGTCAAGCGCACCGTAGTCACGGATCCAGGACGGCAGGTGGCGGTCCTCGTCGAGCAGCCCCATCCGACAGCCTTCCTGTCACCGTACGGCTTCAGTTGGTGAGGGTAGTTGTCGGCGGCCACGACCGACGCCCCTGGACGGCCGGTCGTCCGCCGACGCGTCGACCCATGGGCTGACTGGCGGGTCGGTCAGCCGGGCAGGGCGGTGGACCGCCAGGCACCCGGCCCAGGTGGCGGCAGTGGCCGCGTGGTCGGGCGGGCGGCGCGGGCCCACCGGGAGTCACCCCTCGACCCATCCTCGGTGTCAGATACCGGACGGATACGGATGAGCACCGCGCCGACCAACGCGGCCAGCTCCTCGGCGTTCGGGACGCCGCTCGTGATCCGCCAGTCCCGGTCAGCGTCCACCATGCCGCCATCTGCGCAGCCTTCCGTCATACCACCGAGCCTACGCCGACGCCGGAATGTGGAAGACGGCAAGCGTGCTGAGCCAGGGAGCGGGTTGGCGGACCGTACAATATGACGCGCGGCTCACACGGCCGCGTGCCGATCGTGTGACACTCACGTCTTCCGGGTACGGTCATTTGGATGTCCGCTGCGCCCCCGCAACTGATCGCTGACCGTTACCGGCTGGTCGAGCCGCTCGGTCAAGGCGGCATGGGCCGGGTCTGGAAGGCCCGCGACGAGGTGCTCCACCGCGACGTCGCGATCAAGGAGCTGGTGCCGCCACCGGGGCTGACCAACCAGGAACGCCGCGAGATGCGGGAGCGGTCGCTGCGTGAGGCACGGGCCATCGCCCGGCTCAACCACATCAACGTGGTTCGGGTCTTCGACGTGCTGCGCACCGACGGCGATCCGTGGATCGTCATGGAGTACGTACCGTCGCGGTCGCTGCAGGACGTGCTCGCGCAGGACGGTCCGGTCCCGTCCACCCGGGCGGCCGAGATCGGACTCGGTGTTCTCGGCGCACTGCGGTCGGCACACCTGTCCGGCGTGATGCACCGGGACGTCAAGCCCGGCAACGTCCTGCTCGGCCACGACGGGCGGGTGGTGCTCACCGACTTCGGGCTCGCCACCGTGCCCGGCGACCCCAACGTCACCCGGACCGGTCTGGTACTCGGCTCGCCGGCGTACATCGCGCCCGAGCGTGCCCGCACCGGCAGCGCCGGTCCGGAGGGCGACCTGTGGTCACTCGGTGCGACGCTCTACGCGGCGGTGGAAGGACAATCGCCGTACGCCCGGCCGACGGCGATCGCCACGCTGTCCGCGCTGGCGACCGAACCGCCTCCGCCGGCCAGGCGGGCCGGACCGCTCAAGCCGGTCCTCGCCGGCCTGCTGCGCAAGGACCCGCTGACCCGGATGAAGGCCGACGAGGCGGAACGGCTGCTGGCCCGGGCTGCCGGTCGCGGTCCGCGCCGTGGGCGCTCACTGCTCGATGGGGTACGCCGACCCAGCACGCTCGGCTCCCGGGAAGTACGCCCGGGCGAGTCCCGCTCCGGGATCGTGCCCGGCCCGCGCGGCGGCACCACCCGGCCACCGGTCCCGCCGCCCGACGCCGCCGCGCCGCCGGTCGCTTCGCTGCCCACTGCTCTGCCGGTGGTGCCCGGTCCGGCGAAGTACGGCCGGGTCGTCGGCGCACCGCCCGCCGACCCCACCCGGGTGGTCGACCCGCACGGCGGTTCGGCAGCGGGTGAGACCACGGTGCTGCCGGCCGGTGAGACCACGGTGCTCCCGCCGGCTGACGCCGCACCCGCACCCGCGACGACGCCGGACCCGCCCGCCGACCCCGCTGACACCGTCGCCGGCGCGGAGCAGTCACCTTCGGCGAGCACTCCGACATCCGACGACGTGCCGGAACGAATGGCCGCGGAACCGGCGCCCGAGGCGTCTGGGCCACATGCATCCGACGATGTGGCCGGCGCGCCCGAGACGGCACCGGCCCCGCCCGAGACGGCACCGGCCCCGCCCGGCGACGATGAGCCTGTCCAGGCGCGACCGGTGGCTGCGGCGGCCGCCGTGCCTGCCGCACCGCCGGTGCGGCAGAACCGGTCGACACCGGCGTTGCTGTACGACCGGGCCGCCCGCGCCGTGCGGTCCGCACCGCGCGGCTGGCTACTCGGCGGCGTCGTCGTGGTGCTCGTGCTGGTGCTGGCGACCGCCATCGCGCTGGTCAGCCGCGGCGACCAGGGCGATCAGCGTGAGCAGAACGGTACTGGGCCGGCGGGATCCTCCTCGTCGGCACCGGCGGACCCGACGCCGTCGGGATCATCCGACGGGGAACAGACCTCCGAGCCGACCGCGTCGTCGGCACCGACCGCCGGCGAGCCGGGCGTACCGCCTCCGGCGCAGGAGGAACCCGATCCGGGCCAGCCCGGTCCACTACCCGACGGCTGGCGTCTGCACGAGGACCCGACCGGCTTCGCCGTGCCGGTACCGGCCGGCTGGACGGTCAGCCGGGAAGGCCCTCGGGTCTACTTCCGGGAGAACGCACAGCTCGGCAGATTGATCATCATCGACCAGACCAACGATCCCCGGCCGGATCCGGTGGCGGACTGGGAGAACCAGGAACGCGCCCGGCGGGGCACCTACAACGACTACGAACGGGTGCGGATCGAAGCGGTTGACTACTTCCTCAAGGCGGCCGACTGGGAGTTCCGTTACACCAGCAACCAGGGCAACCGGCTGCAGGTGCGCAATCGTGGTTTCGTCACCGCCGAGGACCAGGCGTACTCGATCTATTGGCTGACCACGGCGCAGCGGTGGGAAGAGGACCTGTGGCACTTCGAGCTGATGGCGGACCGGTTCCAGCCCGCGCCGTGACCGCAGGGGCATGACTCGACGATCTTCTGGGTACCTCTCGCAGCACGACGAACGGGAGGTACGACGTGAGTAGCCGAGGACGGGTCGTCAAGCCGAGCCTGGCGCTGTGGACGTTGGTGGCGGTGGCCGACGCGGCTCTGCTGACTGCCAGTGTGGGCCTGCTGACCGTGCTCTTGGCGCTCGTCGGCCTCGCCACCGTGGCCGTCGTAGCGGTCGCGGCCGTCGCGGCGTACCAGGTGGTGGGCCGGCACCACGACGGCGAAAGAGACACCGTCAAGTCTTGCGGATCTGCCGGTTGGCCTGCCGTGCGTACGGTGAGTAGGCTCCCGAGCTGTGTCGATCACCGGGCTGACTGACCTCTGGAACCGTCTGTTCGGGGCGCAGCCGGACCCACCGCCGGTGCTCGTGCTCATCACCGCGGCCGTCGCGCTGGCCGTCGTGGTCACCCGGCTGCCGTGGCGCATCGCGCGCAACGCGATCACCATCGCCCACGAGGGCGGGCACGCGCTGATCGCCCTGCTCACCGGCCGCAAGCTCAAGGGCATCCGGCTGCACTCGGACACCTCCGGACTGACCTTGTCAGCGGGCCGGCCGACCGGACCGGGGATGATCCTCACCCTGCTGGCGGGGTACGTCGCCCCGTCGTTGGTCGGGCTGGCCGGTGCCTGGCTGCTCGGCGGCAACCGGATCACCCTGCTGCTCTGGATCGCCGTGGTGCTGCTGTTCGCCATGCTGGTGATGATCCGCAACATCTTCGGGATCGTGTCCATCCTGGTCACCGGGGGCGTGGTCTTCGCGGTCTCGTGGTTCGCCAGCCCGGAGGTACAGGCCGCGTTCGCGTACACCGGCGTGTGGTTCCTGCTGATCGGCGGGCTCCGACCGGTCGGCGAGCTGCAGCGGCTGCGCGCCAGGGGCCGTTCGCCGGAGTCGGACGCCGATCAGCTGGCCTGGCTGACCCGGGTGCCCGGACTCATGTGGGTCGGATTCTTCGGCCTGGTCAACATCGCCGCGCTGATCGTCGGGGCGCTGCTGCTCGCCGGCCCGTGGCTGGCCGAGCTGGAGCTTCCCACGGCCGGACTGTCCGCGGCCGGCCAGCCACACCAGCCGCAATAGCGAATCCGACGAACGATTGAAACGTATTTCTGAATATCCTTCGACTTTCTCCGCCAGACCGCGACAGTGCTTACTGGACACACCATGCCGCCGACCGTGAAGATGGGGCATGAGCGGATCCAAATGGTTGATTGGCGAGCTGCGCCGGTTGCGTGAATCTGCCGGACTTACCCAAGAAGCATGGGGCACCAAGCTGCACTTCTCGACCTCGCACGTCGGCGCGGTCGAGCGCGGTGAGCGGCCGGCGTTGCCTGACTATCTGCATGCCGTCGACAAGGTCTTCGGCACGACGCTGCTCGCGTTCTATCGCGAGCACATCCGGGGCGAGTGGGCGCCGTCCTGGTACCGCCCCTTCATCGACTACGAGAACCGGGCCACGCTGCTCCGGATCTATCAGCCCAATCTCGTCCCCGGGCTGCTGCAGACCGAGGACTACGCCCGCGCACTGTTGCAGGCGTTGAACGTCGGCCCCGGCGAGCTCGACCCGACGCTGGCCGCGCGCCTCGACCGGCAGGACCTTGTCACCCGCGCGGCGAGCCCGTGCCGGCTGGCCGTGGTGCTCGACGAGTCGTCGCTGCGGCGCTGCGTCGGCGGCGGCGAGGTGATGCGCGACCAGCTCAAGGCCCTGGCGGAGGCGGGCGACCGGACCAACGTGCAGATCCACGTGGTCCCACTGGCCACCCCCGCATACGTCGGACTGCTCGGCCCGCTCGTGCTGGCGGCCGTCGAGGGTCGCACGATCGGCTACCTGGAGGGCCACCTTGAGGGTCGAGTGATCGAATCGCCCGAGGCGGTTACTGACCTTGAGGTCATCTGGGAGGCGGTCCGCGCGTACGCTCTCCCGTGCGCACAGTCGCAAGAATTGATGATGAAGGTAGGAGAGACATGGACCTGACCGGCGCACGGTGGCACAAGAGCACCAGGAGCGACACGGGCACCTGCATCGAGGTCGCGGAGAACCTTCCGGGCCGCGTGCACGTCCGTGACAGCAAGGACGAGACTGGGCCGGTGCTCACGTTCGGGCCGTCCGCCTGGCGGTCGTTCGTCGCCAGCGTCACCCGCTGACCGTCAGATAAATCAGCGCGCCCCGTGCCGAAAGGAAAGCGGTACGGGGCGCGTCCATGCCCGGACGCCCGCCGTCACAGCGGGATGTTGCCGTGCTTCTTCGGTGGCAGCGTTTCCCGCTTGCCGCGCAGCATCCGTAGGCCGCGCGCCACCTGAGCGCGGGTCTGCGACGGCGCGATGACCGAGTCGACGTAGCCACGTTCCGCCGCGAGGTACGGGTTGGCGAGGTGCTCCTCGTACTCGGTGACGCGTTGCGCGCGGACCGCGGCCGGATCGTCGGCGGCGGCCAGTTCGGCGCGGTAGAGGATGTTTACCGCCCCTTGAGCCCCCATCACGGCAATTTGCGCCGTCGGCCAGGCGAAGTTGAGATCGGCACCGAGGTGCTTGGAACCCATCACGTCGTACGCGCCGCCGTACGCCTTGCGGGTGATCACGGTGACCTTCGGTACGGTGGCCTCGGCGTAAGCGTAGATCAACTTGGCGCCCCGGCGGATGATGCCGTCCCACTCCTGGTCGGTGCCGGGCAGGAAGCCCGGTACGTCGACGAAGGTGAGCACCGGGATGTTGAACGCGTCGCAGGTGCGCACGAACCGGGCAGCCTTCTCCGAGGCACCGATGTCGAGGCAGCCGGCGAAATGCATGGGCTGGTTGGCGACCACGCCGACCGGCCGGCCTTCGACGCGGCCGAAGCCGACCACGATGTTCTGCGCGTACAGTGGTTGGACCTCCAGGAACTCGGCCTCGTCGAGGACGTGCTCGATGACCCGGTGCATGTCGTACGGATGGTTGGCCGAGTCCGGGATGATGGTGTCCAGCTCACGGTCGGCGTCGGTGACCTCCGGTTGCGGGCCGGCCGGCAGGGCGGGCGGGTCGTCCAGGTTGTTGCTCGGCAGGTACGACAGCAGCGTCTTGACGTAGTCGACCGCGTCGTCCTCGTCGGTGGCCAGGTAGTGGGCGTTGCCGCTGGTGGCGTTGTGGGTACGGGCGCCACCCAGCTCCTCCATCCCGACGTCCTCGCCGGTGACCGTCTTGATCACGTCCGGGCCGGTGATGAACATGTGTGAGGTCTGGTCGACCATGACGGTGAAGTCGGTGACCGCCGGGGAGTAGACGGCGCCGCCGGCGCAGGGGCCCATCACCAGTGAGATCTGCGGGATGACCCCGGAGGCGCGGACGTTGCGGAAAAAGATTTCCCCGTACCGGCCGAGGCTGACCACGCCCTCCTGGATCCGGGCGCCGCCGGAGTCGTTGATCCCGACCACCGGGCAGCCGATCTTCATCGCCAGGTCCATCACCTTGACGATCTTCTCGCCGAACACCTCGCCGAGGGAGCCGCCGAAAACGGTGAAGTCCTGGGCGAAGACGCACACCTGGCGTCCGTCGACCGTGCCGTAGCCGGTGATCACCCCGTCGCCGTACGGCCGGGTACGCTCCAGTCCGAAACTGGTCGAGCGGTGCCGGGCCAACTCGTCGAGCTCGACGAACGAGCCCTCGTCGAGCAGCATGGCGATCCGTTCCCGGGCGGTGCGTTTGCCGCGCGCGTGCTGTTTGTCCACCGCGCGCGCGGAGCCGGCGTGCACCGCCTCGTCCATCCGACGTTCCAGATCCGCCAGCTTGCCGGCCGTGCTGTGCAGGTCGGGCCCGATCCCGGCCGGTCCGGTCGTGCCTGGTTCGGTCCTGCCTGATCCGGTCGTGCCTGATCTGGTCCTGCTCGGTCCGGTCCTGCTCGGTTCGGTCACGGTCTCGGAATGTTCACTCGTCGCGCCCACACTGCGGATCGTATCGGCGACCCCGCCCACCTGGCAGTTCGGCTCGTCGTCGCTGTCGGCCAGCCGGAAGTTGTGCGAGCCGTGCGACGTTTCCTGCTGGTTGCCCGGTTCGTTACCACCACCGTGACCGTTTTGGGAGTCGCACTGCTTGTTTCCGGCCTGACGGTGCTGGCCGGCATGTGGCGCACACTGTGGCCGGGGCGGACCGCCGACGGTGCCGACACCGGCGGCAGCGCGGACGGGTGGACGGTGGCCGGAGCGTGGACCGTGGTCGACGCGCACTCCTGCCCGGCGGGACCGGACACCAGGGCAGGACCGGGCCGGCGACGTCATCGCGGCCGGCGCCGGGCCGGTCGCGGTGGCCTGCGGCGGCGGGCGGCGGTGGTCGGCCGCCATCCGCTGACCGCCGTGCCGAGGCAGCGATCCGGCGAGCCGGCAGGCTGGCTGGCCGGGCAGCGTCCGAGCCCACCGCCATCGGCCACGGTCGTGCTGCCACCACCGGCGACGCCGGTCGTGCCGGTGATCGGGACGACGGTCACCGGCAGACCGTTCCGTGGTGTGGTCCCGATGCCGGACGGGCGGTACCTCCGGGAGTGACCGGCGCCGTAGGCACCTCCGGGAGTGATCGGCCGTAGGCACCTCCGGGAGTGACCGGCCGTAGGCACCTCCGGGAGTGATCGGCCGTAGGCTGGGCGGATGGCTGGCTCGCCGTACACCGACCTGGACCGCCCGCCGCTGGACCAGCGGGCGTTGCGGCGGGCGCTGGTCGTCCCCGGCGGGCTGTGGACCGCGCTGGAGGTTCGGGCGCAAACCGGCTCGACCAACGCCGACGTGCTGGCCGCAGCGCAGGCGGGGGCGGCCGAAGGGCTGGTCGTGACGGCGGAGCGGCAAACCGCGGGTCGTGGTCGCCATGGACGCAGCTGGCTCTCGCCGGCGCGTGCCGGGCTGGCGGTCAGCGTGCTGCTGCGTCCGGACGTGGCGCAGCCGTCCCGCGACTGGCCGGCCGTGCCGGCGGCCCGCTTCGGCTGGCTGCCGCTGCTCGTCGGTGTCGCGTTGGCTGACGCGGTCGCTCACCTCACCGGGTTGCCGGTCGGCCTGAAGTGGCCGAACGACCTGCTGATCGGGGAAGCCAAGTGTGCCGGAATCCTGGCCGAGGCGGCATCATGCGCCGGGTACGGCGGAACCGCCGTGGTGGTGGGCGTGGGACTCAACGTGACGCTGCGCGCCGGTGAACTGCCACCGGCGGCTGCCGGGCTGCCGGTGACCTCGCTGCAACTGGCCGGTGCCGCCGCTGCCGACCGTGACCCGCTGCTGCGGGCCCTGCTCCGTGGCGTCGAACAGTGGTACCAGCGGTGGCGCGCCGCTGGCGGCGATCCGGTGCCGGCCGGGCTGCGAGACGCCTACCTGCGACACTGCGTCACGGTCGGCCGTACGGTGCGGGTGTCGTTGCCGTCCGGTGTCGGGCACGTGGGCGTGGCCGGGACGATCGACGGCGACGGCCGGCTGGTGGTGCGGACTTCCAACGGCGAGGTGACGGTGGCCGCCGGGGACGTGGTACACGTACGGCCCGGCGACGCGCCGGGAAACGGTACGCACGGTTGACCGCCACGGCGCCCGATAACCGCTACGGTCTTCCCGGCGGTCGCAGCGGGCCGTCGGCCGGGCGTGGTCGCCCGGCGCCGGGTGAGGAGGTTGCCGTGGCATTTCCCGAGGACATGCTCACCGACGACGAGCACGTCGTGTTGCACCTGCATCCGCACTGGAAGGCCCTGGTACGGCCGGTAGCGGTGCTGGTGGTGGCGATCGCTGCCGTGGTGGCCGGGTTCGTCTTCCTGCCGGCCGGTACGGGTGGGACCGTCGCGCTCTACGCGATCGCAGCGGCCGCCCTGATCCTGGCGCTGTGGCTCAGCCTCTGGCCGTTTTTGATGTGGCGTACCACACACTACGTCTTCACCAATGAACGGGTGGTGCTGCAGCACGGCGTGTTCGCCCGGGAACGGCGGGACATTCCGTTGAACCGGGTCAACGACCATTCGATGAACCAGCGCTTCAGCGAACGGCTGTTGGGCTGCGGCACGCTGACCATCGAGTCGGCCGGTGAGCGCGGGCAGACGGTGCTGACCGACATCCCGTCGGTCGGCCGGGTGCAGACCACCCTGTACGAGCTCGCCGAGGCGCACCACGACCGGCACAGTCTCGGCGACGGTGAGATGCGCGAGATCCTCGACGAGGTGCGCCAGGACCGCGAGCGGCCCGACGGCGCGCCGGCGAATCCGTGACCCGTGGGCCGACCGTCAGCCGGCCGTGACGTGGGCCAACCGTCAGCCGACCGTGACGTGGGCCGGCGGTCAGCCGGCCAGATCGGTGTCGCGCAGCGCGAACCAGCCACGGAAGCGGGTCCGCAGCACCTCGCGTTCTGGTCGGTCGTAGCTGTCGAGCCGGGTCAGCGAACCCAGCAGCGTCACCGTACCCAGACCGGGGCGGGCGGTGGAGAGTTTGCGGGTCAGCACGTCGAGGCGGCCCGCCAGGCGGTCACCGGCGTACACCGGGGCGAGCCAGCGCAGTTCCTCCAGCCCGGGTGAGGTGTCCGCGGCGGCGCGGGACAGGACCGCGTCCACGTAGGCCCGCATGAACAGACTGACCGTGAAGAAGCCGCTCGCGATCACCGTGCCGTACCGGCTCTGCCCGGCGAGTCGCGGGTCGACGTGGTACCACTGCGGGTCGAACCGTTCGGCGAAGTCGACCATCTCCGCGCCGTCCACCACGGTGATACCCAGGTCGAAGGAGCCGCCCGGCGCGAGGTCCTCGAAGAACAGCTCGGCATCGCCGCCGGTGCCGGATCGCACGTCGTCGGTCAGGGGTTGGCCGGCCGGGTCGACGCGGCGACTTCCGTCGCCAATTCGACGCCGAGCGACTCGGGCAGAGCGGCCGGGCTGTCCGGCACCCGGGACGCCGGTGCCGGTGCGGCTTGCGCTCGGCTCGCTTGGTGCGGGATGTGCCCGCTGCCGGCGTGGTCCGCGGGCGTGCCCGGCCGGAACACGAAGGTCCGATAGGCCCAGAACCGGAAGATTGTGCCGATCACCAGACCGAAGGTCTTGATGATGTTCAGGGCCAGCAGCCCGGTGATGCCGAAGCCGTACTTGGCCAGCGCCAGCACCCCGACCTCGATGGCCAGCCCGGTGAGGTTGAACAAGAAGAACAGCAGGTACTCGCGGCGGATGGTGGACTTGGGTCGGTCCCGGTAGGTCCAGTGCCGGTTCATGAAGTACGAGCTGGTGGTTGCGACCACTGCCGCGATCACGGTTGCCTTCAGCTGACCGTCGGTGAGCACGGTGAGGGCGAGTACGTTGAACACCGCGTAGTTGACCACCGTGTTGATGCCGCCGACGGTGCCAAACTTCAGGACCTCGCGGATGAACCTCTGCCAACGTTGCGGCAGAAGGTGGAGTAGTCGCATCAGATCACCATACGGCAGGTCGGTCGGGTGTTCCGGGCGATCGGCGGGTAGCCGGCATTCGGGTCGGTCTACTCACCTTCGGTAGCCGCTGCCTGGACCACGGCCGGGGTTGCAGCGATGAAAACGAATCTATGGTAGGCCCAGAAGCGGAACAGTGTGCCGAGCATCACGCCGACGAAGTTGGCCGCGATGTTGTCCGCCAGCAGCGTGCGGAACACGGGCCAGATGCTGCCCAGGCCGTAGTGGCTGATTGCCAGACAGGCCAGCCCGATGCCCAGTCCGACCGCGTTGAAGAAGAAGTACAGTCCGTACTCACGGGCCAGCCCGGAGCGGGCCCGGTGCCGCCAGGTCCAGAAGCGGTTGCCGACGAACGCCACCGAGGCGGCGATCACCGTCGACAGCGTCTTGGCGGTCAGCGGACCGAGCCCGAGCGCGCTCTGCGCGATGTTGAACAGCGCGATGTCGACCACGAACGCGACGCCGCCGACCACGCCGAACTTGCCCAATTCGCGACCAAGTCGTCCGAACCGGTCGCGGAGCCGGTGGACCAGCCTCGAGCGGGTGGCGGCGGCGGACGGCTCGCCAGCGGCGGACACGGGCACGTGATCGAGCGTAGCGGCTACCGGCGCCGCGCAGGGCGGCACCACGCTTTGTCGCCGGCGCGAAGCGCTCGCCGACCCGGTGCCCGACTACCAAGGGTAATCGGCTGTGGAATTGCTAACAGGCCGGAGGATTTTGCGTACAACTGCGCGTGGGAGCGAGAAACGGCACTTCAGATTGCATGTGACGCCATCTTGTGCAGTTCTTCACAAGCTCGCCCGCTGTCCTGAGCAGCTGATCGGTTTACCCTGAGTCCAACTCCCGGACTTCTATTCTCGGCGGCTGGCCCGGCCATCCGCCGGTGCCGTGCACTTTCGAAACGAGGATGCGCGCTCCGGGAACGAGGGTCAGCGCCGACCACGAGGAGATTGCCATGACTGTCGCGGCCACCGCGTCCGTCCCGTCGAACAATCCCGTTCCCGCTCCCACCAACCACCGCCGACTGCTCGCCTGGGTACAGGAGATCGCCACGCTGACCACCCCCGACCGGGTGCTCTGGGTCGACGGATCCCTTGCCGAATGGCACCGGCTCACCGACGAACTTGTCGACGCCGGCACCCTGGTCCGGCTGGACGGTGAGAGCCGGCCCAACTCGTTCTGGGCCCGCACCGACCCGACCGACGTGGCCCGGATCGAGGAACGTACCTTCATCTGCTCGCCCGACCCCGACGGTGCCGGGCCGACCAACAACTGGGTGGATCCCGCGCAGATGAAGCGGGAGATGACCGCGCTGTACGCGGGCTGCATGCGCGGCCGGACGATGTACGTCGTCCCGTTCTGCATGGGGCCACTGGACGCACCGGAACCGATGTTCGGGGTGGAGATCACCGACAGCCCGTACGTCGTCGCCTCCATGCGGATCATGACCCGGATGGGTGCCGAGGTGCTGGCCGCGATGGGCGACGACGCCGACTTCGTGCCCGCCCTGCACTCGGTGGGCGCGCCGCTGGAGCCCGGCCGGGCCGACGTGCCGTGGCCGTGCAACGAGACCAAGTACATCTCGCACTTCCCGCAGACCCGGGAGATCTGGTCGTACGGATCGGGCTACGGTGGCAACTCGCTGCTCGGCAAGAAGTGCTACGCGCTGCGGATCGCCAGCGTGATCGCCCGCGATCAGGGCTGGCTCGCCGAACACATGCTGATCCTCAAGCTGACCGCTCCCGACGGCCAGGTCCGCTACATCGCCGGTGCCTTCCCGTCCGCCTGCGGCAAGACCAACCTGGCCATGCTGGAGCCGACCATCCCCGGCTGGAAGGTCGAGACGATCGGCGACGACATCGCCTGGATGCGCTTTGGCGACGACGGCCGGTTGTACGCGGTCAACCCCGAGTACGGCCTGTTCGGCGTCGCCCCCGGCACGGACTGGCGGACCAACGCCAACGCCATGCGGACCCTCGCCCGGGGCAACACCATCTTCACCAACGTCGCGCTCACCGACGACCGGGACGTGTGGTGGGAGGGGATGGGGGAGCCGCCCGCGCACCTGACCGACTGGCGTGGCGCGGACTGGGCCCCCGGACAGGACACCGACGCCGCCCACCCGAACAGTCGGTTCTGCACCCCGATCACCCAGTGCCCGATCCTGGCCGAGGAGTACCACGACCCGCGTGGGGTACCGATCGACGCGATCCTGTTCGGCGGCCGGCGGCGGACCACCGTACCGCTGGTGACCGAGGCCCGTGACTGGGTGCACGGGGTGTACCTGGGTGCCACCCTGTCCTCGGAGACCACCGCCGCGGCGGCCGGCAAGGTCGGCGTCGTGCGGCGCGACCCGATGGCGATGCTGCCGTTCATCGGTTACCACGCCGGGGACTACTTCCGGCACTGGATCGAGATGGGCAAGGGCGCCGACGGCGACGCCGCCAAGCTGCCGAAGATCTTCTACGTCAACTGGTTCCGCCGTGGCGACGACGGCCGGTTCCTGTGGCCCGGGTTCGGGGAGAACTCCCGGGTGCTCAAGTGGATCGTCGGTCGGCTGGACGGGACCGCTGCGGCGGTGGAGACACCGATCGGTCACGTACCGACCCCGGACGCGCTCGACCTGTCCGGCCTCGACACCGACCAGGCGGACATCGCGGCGGCCCTCGACGTCGACCCGGCCCAGTGGCGTGCGGAACTGCCGCAGATCGTCGAATGGTTCGAACGCTTCGGCGACAAGCTGCCCGGGGTGCTCTGGGCGGAACTCGACGCGCTGCGGGCCCGGCTGGACGTCGCTGGTTGACCGGCGGCGCGCCGCCGGCGCCAGCGGTAGCGCTGGCGGTCTACGGTGTGATGACCGGCCGCGGGTGGCGGGCCGGCGGCGCGGACACCCGGCAGCGATCTGCGGGTTCCGCGGGTTCTTGCGGGTTCCGCGACGATGACCAGGAGGGCCGGGTGAGCGGTACCGGGGTGGTCGACGTGGCGGTGGTCGGTGCCGGCCCGGCCGGGGCCGCCGCGGCGCTGGCCGCCCGCCGGGCGGGTGCCCGGGTGCTGCTGCTCGACCGGGCCAGGTTCCCGCGCGACAAGCCGTGCGGCGACGGTATCGCCCCGCACACGATCGACGTGTTGACCGACCTCGGGGTGCCGGACCCGGTCGACGGGTACGCTCCGGTGACCCGGTTACGGCTGGTCGCCCCGTACGGCGGGCAGGTCGCCGACGAGCTACGCCGCCCGGCGTACACGGTGCCACGGACCGTCTTCGACGCCCGCCTGGTCGCCGCCGCGCTCGACGCCGGAGCCGAGCTGCGCCAGCACACCGTACGGCGGATGGTGGCCGACGACGGGCTGGTGGTGCTCGACGGCGAGATCGCCGCGCGGGCCGTGGTCGGTGCCGACGGTGCGGGTTCGGTCGTACGTCGGGCGCTGGGCTGCGACGCCAACCCGGCCGGGCATCTCGCGCTCGCGATCCGTGGCTACGCCCCGGCTGCCCCGACGTCCGCGCACGAGCAGCGGATCGTCACCACGGCAGCTGGCTGGCCGGCGTACGCCTGGTCGTTCCCGATCGGTGACGGGCGGGCGAACGTCGGGTACGGCGAGGTGCTGCGGGGTCGTCCGGTGACCCGCGCACACCTGCTCGACCGGCTGGTGGCGCTGCTGGACGGGACCGACCTGGCACAGGTGAGCGACCTGCGGGCGCACCATCTGCCGCTGGCCACCTGGCGTCCGTCACCAGGTGCCGGGCGGGTGGTGCTGGCCGGCGACGCGTTGTCGTTGATCAATCCATTCACCGGGGAAGGCATCTTCTACGCCGTCCTGTCCGGCGCGCTGGCCGGTACCGCTGCCGCCCGGGAGCCCGCGCACGCCGCCAGCCGCTACCGGCGGGCGTTGCACCGTCGCCTGGGGGCACACCTGCGGCACAGTGCCGCCGCCAGCTGGCTGGCCCGGCGCCCGGCGATGGTCGACGCGGCGGTGGTGGCGGCCGCTCGGGACCGCCAGGTGTTCGACGCCATCGTCGATCTCGGCCTCGGCGACGGCCTGTTGAATGCGCGAACGGTACGGAAAGCTGTCGCGAACGCGGTGGTTTGCCAGACAGCCGGTACGGTACGTCGCAGGCGTGGTCGCTAGGCTGCACGGGATGACTCTGCGGGACCTCCTCTATTCGGCCTATGAGCGGCGGCTCATGGCGAAGTTGGTGGGCAAACCAGTGCCGGGACACGTCGGAGTGATGTGTGACGGCAACCGCCGCTGGGCCCGGGAGATGGGATTCGTCGACCCCAACGACGGCCACCGGGTCGGCGCAGCGAAGATCAAGCACCTGCTCAACTGGTGTGACCAGGCCGGCATCGGGCACGTCACGCTCTATCTGCTGGCCACCGACAACCTGCGGCGACCGGCCCGCGAGCTGGATCCGCTGCTGGACATCATCGAGAAACTGGTCACCGAGCTGGCGGAGGCGGGCAACCCGTGGCGGTTGCGTATCGTCGGCGCACTCGACCTGTTGCCCGGCAACACGGCGACCGCTCTGAAGGCGGCGCAGGAGCGGACCCGGGAGCGCATCGACGGTGCCCAGGTCAACATCGCGGTCGGGTACGGCGGCCGCCGCGAGATCGCCGACGCCGTCCGGTCACTGCTCTACGAGTACGCCAAGTCCGGCGGCACCCTGGAGGAGCTGGCCGAGGTACTCGACGTCGACCACATCGCCGAACACCTTTACACCCGGGGGCAGCCCGATCCGGACCTGGTCATCCGGACCAGCGGCGAGCAGCGCCTGTCCGGCTTCCTGCTCTGGCAGTCGGCACATTCGGAGTTCTACTTCTGCGACGTCAACTGGCCGGACTTCCGGCGGGTGGACTTCCTGCGCGCGCTGCGTTCGTACGCCAACCGGCAGCGTCGCTACGGTGCCTGAGCCCGGCCCACGGCGGCGGGCCGGGACGGCGACGGCTCAGTCGAGCGTGTGGACCGCCGAGGTCAGGAAATCGCCGAGCGCCTCCGGCGAGTCGATGGTCAGATCGGCGGCGGCCGACACGTCATGGCCGGTCTCGGCGTTGGCCACCGCGACGCACACCCCGAAGAAATCGGGGTTCGCCTGCTCGTGGGCCCGCAGCGCGGCGAACGCCTTGATGTCGGAGACGTCGTCGCCGAAGTACCAGGCACAGCTGGCGGTGCCGATCGCGTCGCCGATGACCATCCCCTTGTCGCGGTCGACCGGGGGCTTCAGCTCGACCACCATCCGGCCGGCCTGCAGGCGCAGACCCAGCCGTTCGGCCTGGCTGCGGCCCCACGACTCGACGGTCCCGGCGAGTTCCGGCGCGGTCCGGTAGTGCAGCGCCACCGACAGTCGCTTGAACTCGACCAGGGTGCCGTCAGGGAGTTCCGTACGGGCCAGATCGGCCAACTCCTCCATCGCCGGCACCCAGGGCAGGGCGGCGGGTTCGGTGACGGTCTGGCCGGAGCCGTGGCTGTGCTCCAGGCCGTACAGACCGTAGAGATCCACCTCGGAGATCGTCGCGAACTGGGCCCGGAGGAACTCCACCGGGCGGGCGGACACGATCGCGACCCGCTGCACCACACCGGTAAGTGACTCGATCGCCGCCAGCACCTTGGGTGCTGGTTGCACCGAGGTGGGATCGTCACCGACCGGGGCGAGCGTGCCGTCGAAGTCGAAGAACAGCACGCACCGGTCGGCGCGATCGATGGTGGCTCGCCATGCCTGCTCCGCGGTCAGCGGGCGGGCGAGGCGCTGATTCCCTACATCGAACGGCCGCACGGGCGCCAGCGTACCTGCTGACGGCCCTGGTGCCAGACCTCTCACCGGATGAACGTTTGGGTAGCACGGGCCCGCTGACTACGGTCCGGAACCGCCCGATGGTCAGTCCTCACCACCGGTCATCAGCCGCCGGCCGTGCATCCTCGGTGCAATTTGCACGACGGCAGCGTCTTGTGGCTGGCCCTGCCGGAGCAGATATCCCTCGACGAAGCCGGCGTTCCGATCGCCGACGTGTGAATCGACTTCATTGAGTCGGGCAACCAGAAATTCGGTGAGTGCGGTCAGCCGTCCCTGCTGCCGGTCGTTGAGGTGTGCGATGACCGCCACCAGGGTGGCGACCGATGCGCAGGCGATGGCGAACATATTGACCACCACCGGTACCTCGCCGGTGCGTAGGACCGCGACAACGATATTCGTGGTTCCGCAAAGCGTGATCGCGACGGCCGCGACCACTACTGCCGACCATTTGAGGGTCATCGGATTCGACCCCCCCTTCTGTCCCGCAGGGCTGTGTTCGGCCTTGTCCCGTCCCCCCGCCGACGACGAGCCCAAGCAGTACGGAGAGGAACGCTATCGTGACTCAGCGTGCAAGTGGGACGGAATCGGGCTGCTTGATCGGCTTTCTTTCGCCATCTGAGAACTACCCTGCCCTCTTGGGGCCTTTGCGTGGTTCGGCCGGAAGCGGTGGTCGATAGGCCAAATAGCGAATAGTCTCCCGAATATGAAACTTTTCCGCGTCTGACACGTTTGGGTCGACCAGCCTGCGGAGCAGCGCCTCGACGTCGGGATCCATCGGCGGTGCGGCCGGGGCCGGCCGGGCGCTGGTCGCCCGGTCCCAACCCAGGACGCCGAACGCCACGATCGGATTGATTCCGAGCCCTTCGCAGAACGCGACCACCCGCTCGGCCTCCGGGTCGCTGGACCACTCGCCGCGTACCCACCGGTTGACCGTCTGGCGCGAGACGCCGGTGCGGCGGGAAACCTCCGAGCCGGTCCAGGCGCGGGTCGCCCGCGCGTCGGCGAGCGCCTTACGTACGAAGGCGGCGAAGGCAATTTTCCGCCCGGCGGAGCTGTCCGGCACCGGCCGACGGTACGGCCGATCGCCACTCTTCCTGGGGGCGGGAAGCTTCCTGTACTGCGTCTGTGACAGAGCTTTGTGAATCTCTGTCGGGAAACTATCCCTTGTCACGAGGGGTGTCACAGGTGCAGTCTAAGGTTGCCGCGAGGTGGTGCTAATCACCCGAAAAGACGATGCTGTCACTCATGCGTGACGCTTTACCATACGTCACGTGTTTGAGACACTGCGCGAGTGTAGTTGTCGCTTATGTGCTACGGAGGCGGTGCGGTGACCGAGCTCGCGACCCGCTCTCAGGCGTTCGGCCTGATCGCGGACGGGGTTTCTGCCGGCCTCAGCGCGCCGTGGCGGCTCTACCTCGCGCGCGGATGCCGGTACCTCTCGCTGAACGTGGGTGACCGCGCCGAGTGGAACGCGTGGCGGGCGCACCTGGGCTGCCCGGAGCTGAGCGTCCGGGTCTACGACGCCGGAGGTGAGATCAGGCGTGCCTCGGTCGCCGAGGTCGTGCTCGACGGTTGCCGGATCAGTGTCGAACTGGTCGAAGAGGTGAGGACCGACGACATCGATCGGCTTCTCACCGACGACCCGACGTCGTTCGAGTCGGAGGAAACATGATCAGACGGATCGGGGTCATCGGATGAGCCCGTTCTTCGCGGTCTTCCTGGTGCTGCTGCTGGCCTCGTCCAGCTATGCCGCCGGGCGGCTGCACGGTCAACTCAGCTACCGGATCGGTTACCGCTTCGGCTACCGCCAAGGCTACTTCGACGGCGATCGGGGTGCCTGGAACCGCCGGCGGCGGGAGACGCGGGCGGCCATCGCCTCCGTGCTGCCCGATCCGGTGCGGGAGTCGGAGCCGGTGCGTGGACCGGGGGACGTACCGGTGCCCGGGCCGGAACCGGTCCAGGTCGCTCCGGTGGTGTCCGTCGCCCGCGCGACCGGCACCGACCTGGCGGTGCGACACGGGACCACCTACACCGGCGCCGCCTTCGTAGGCAGTGCCACCGCCGGTGGCGGCCGGCACGCGCGGGAGATCGTGGTCGGCCAGCGTCCCTAATAAGGGATTCTGAGATACTATAAATGTGTTTGTTCTGTTATGAGCTTTCTTCGAGCATGGCGTCGACGTTGAGGCGAACGCGACACCATGTGGGAGCCCGGTGTCACCGCGCCGGAGTTCCTCCCGGCCGGGACGCGTGCAGGGGGTGCGCGTCCCGGCCGGCCACCCCCCGGCGTACCGATATGTCCAGCACGTAACGGCAATATGTCCGGCATGCGTACCGGTCGGCGATGCCGCCCGCCCCGCCCCAGGTCGGGGCTGATGATCGGTGCCGACGCCTAGCCGAGGCCGGATCCGGCAGCTAGCGTCTAGTCATGGTCCGGGGCCATCCCGGGCCAGCCGGACGGTCCGGACCTGCTACGTATGCATGGGTTCGCATCCGACCCGTGCTTCCGGGCCCCGGTGGAGCCGGATCGCGGGCGGATCGGGTGCACGCCCGACGGAGCAGGCCTGTGACGAGTCGACGTACCACCCCCCGGGCCGATCAGGACCCGACCGCCACTGTCCCGTCCAGCCGTAGCCGGACCCGTCGCCGCACCCCGGACGCGCGCATCGCGTCCGCGCCGGCCGAGCGGCCCGCCGGTACCGATCAGCCGCATCAGCCCGTCCCGACCGCCCGCGCGTACGTGCTGGACACCTCGGTCCTGCTGTCCGACCCGGGCGCGTTCCACCGGTTCGCCGAGCACGAGGTGGTCATCCCGCTCGTGGTCATCTCCGAGCTGGAGGGTAAGCGGCATCATCCGGAGCTGGGTTGGTTCGCCCGGCAGTCCCTGCGGATGCTGGACGAGTTGCGCGTGCGCCACGGCCGGCTGGACCAGCCGGTCCCGGCAAACGATCTCGGCGGCAGCCTGCGGGTCGAACTCAACCACGCGGACACCGACGTGCTGCCGCCCGGGTTCCGCAACGAGTCCAACGACACCCGGATCCTCTCGGTCGCGCTGAGCATGGGCGCCGAGGGCCGGGACGTCGTCCTGGTCAGCAAGGACATGCCGTTGCGGGTCAAGGCGGCCTCGGTCGGCCTGACCGCCGACGAGTACCGGCACGGCCAGGCCAGCGACCCCACCTGGACCGGCATGGCCGAGCTGGAACTCACCGACGAGCAGGTCAAGCACCTGTACGGTGGGGAAGCCGTCGACCTGGACAGTGCCGCCGGGCTGCCCTGCCACACCGGGCTGGTGCTGCACGGCACCGGCGGATCGGCCCTGGGGCGGGTGATGTCCGACAAGACGGTGCGGCTGGTGCGCGGCGACCGGGAAGCGTTCGGGCTGCGGGGTCGCTCCGCCGAACAACGGATCGCGCTGGACCTGCTGCTCGACGAGTCGATCGGGATCGTTTCGCTCGGCGGGCGGGCCGGCACCGGCAAGTCCGCGTTGGCGCTGTGCGCCGGGCTGGAAGCGGTCATGGAGCGGCGCCGCCACCGGAAGGTGGTCGTGTTCCGGCCGTTGTACGCCGTCGGTGGGCAGGAGCTCGGTTACCTGCCGGGCTCGGAGTCGGAGAAGATGTCGCCGTGGGCTCAGGCGGTCTTCGACACCCTTGGCGCGGTGGTGCACGAGAACGTCATGGAGGAGGTGCTGGCCCGAGGCATGCTGGAAGTGCTGCCGTTGACCCACATCCGGGGCCGCAGCCTGCACGATGCCTTCGTGATCGTCGACGAGGCCCAGTCGCTGGAGCGCAACGTGCTGCTCACCGTGCTTTCCCGGATCGGGCAGGGTTCCCGCGTGGTACTGACCCACGACGTGGCGCAGCGGGACAACCTGCGGGTGGGCCGGCACGACGGGGTGACCGCGGTGATCGAGGCGCTGAAGGGGCATCCGCTGTTCGCACATGTCACGTTGACCCGATCGGAGCGTTCTCCTATCGCCGAAATGGTCACTGATTTGTTGGAGGACATCCCGCGTTGAGCTCGGCTGGGCGGATATTTAGTCCGCTTTGAGGGCGAAAAGCGGCGTGTCCAATGTCACAAACGATGCCGCGCGTTTCCCATCCGCCTCACTGTGCGCGATGGTGGTCGGCGAGCGCGCGCACCGACGACGCCCTCGGGATCCGCGATCCACACGACCAGCGGATCCGATGCGACGAGGACGGACGTGACGAGGACGTCGGTGGAGCGCGCCGGCCGGGCACCATCGCGACCGGCCGGCGCGCGACCCACCCGGTCGGGCGCTCACGGCGTGCCTAGCCTGGGCCGTCGCCGGTCTGAGCGCCGGTGACCGGGCCGGCGGTGGCCGCGCCGTGCCCCTGCCCCCGACGAAGGGACCACTACGTGACTCGGCTGTGGAGCCGGTTCGGTGTCCGGGCGCTCGCCGTCGGCCTGCTCGTCACAGGCGTCGCTGGCGGGTTCTACCTGGACAGCGACCGGGAAACCCAGCAACGCATCACCGACGCCCGGCTGGCGGCCGAGGCCGAGCAGGTGGAACTCGAACTGCTCCGCGAGCGCCGCGCCGAGCACCAACGGCAGATGGTGCAGCGCCGTAACGCGGAGCGTGAAGCGGCCGAGAAGGCGACCGCGGCGGCCAAGGCCGAGGCCACCAAGGCCAAGCGGGCCGAGCAGGTCACCGAGCAGAAGCAGGCGGCGGCCGCCCAGCCGTCGACCGAGACGGTGCCGTACGCCGGCCCGATCCCGGCCTCGTGCGACGAGTTCAGCGGCAACCGGGCGATCGGCTGTGCGCTCACCCTGGACCGGGGTTGGGGACTCGACCAGTTCGCCTGCCTGAACAAGCTCTGGAACAAGGAGAGCGGCTGGAACCATCAGGCCCAGAATCCGTCTTCCGGGGCCTACGGAATTCCCCAGGCGGTGCCGGGCAACAAGATGTCCGCCGCCGGTGCCGACTGGCAGAGCAACCCGGCGACCCAGATCAAGTGGGGTCTCGGCTACATCGCGAACCGGTACGGCACCCCGTGCGGGGCCTGGCAACAATCACAGGCCGCCGGCTGGTACTGACCGGCCCGCCGTCGAGCGCACGCCGATTCGGCGGTGGCCGGATCCGATCGGATCCGGCCACCGCCATTTCTGGTCGCTTCCGGGCGCTCGGCTGGCGCGGGTGGCGCCGACCTGATAGCTACTTGAGGATGGCGTACGGCGTGTCCTCCTCGGGCGGCTCCCCGAGCAGCTCCTCCGGCGGCGACCCGAGCCGGTTCGGCACCGAGGCCTTCTACGCCTCGCTGGGCCGGGCGTTCGTCGCGATGTGCGCCGTCGTACCGGTGCTGTTCGTGATCGAGGCGCTCGACGTCTGGCTCGACGCCGGACTCGACCTGACCGCCGGGATCATCCCTCGGCGTACCCAGGGCCTCGACGGGGTGTTCTTCGCCCCGTTCCTGCACCACGGCTTCGACCACCTCTACAGCAACAGCGTGCCGTTGATCCTGCTCGGCACGTTCGTGCTGGCCGCCGGGGTACGCCGGTTCCTCTACTCCACCCTGGTGATCGTCCTGGTCAGCGGGATCGGCGTGTGGCTCACCGGGTCGCCCAACACCGTGGTCGTCGGCGCCAGCGGAGTGGTGTTCGGCTACCTGGGCCTGGTGCTGATGCGCGGGATCGTCGAACGCACCTGGTGGAATCTCGGTGTCGTGCTGCTGGTGGGGCTGCTCTACGGCTGGCAACTGGTGGGCATCCTGCCCACCGACGCGTTGATCTCCTGGCAGGGCCACCTGTTCGGGTTCGTCGGCGGGGTGCTCGCCGCGATCCTGTTCCGCCGCCGGCACAGCTACGACCCGTACGACGCCGATCCCCTCGGCCTGCCCTGAGCGGCGCCATCGCGCCGGCACGCCCCGCAGGCGTGCCGGCGGGCGGAGGCACGGGCCCGTCAGGTGCCGAGATCGGCGATCGGGCGTCCGTCGAAGTCGACCGCGGAGTACAACGCCAGTTTCTCCAACCGGTGGTAGGAGTCGATCACCCGGATCGTGCCGCTCTTGGAGCGCATCACGATCGACTGGGTGTACGCGCCGCCGGAGCGGTAGCGCACGCCGCGCAGCAGATCGCCCGAGGTCACCCCGGTGGCGACGAAGAAGCAGTTGTCCCCGGTCACCAGGTCGTCGGTGGCCAGCACCCGGTCCAGGTCGTGCCCGGCCGACAACGCCTTGTCCCGCTCGGCGTCGTCGCGCGGCCAGAGCTTGGCCTGCATCGCCCCGCCCATGCACTTGAGCGCGGTAGCGGCGATGATGCCCTCCGGCGTACCGCCGATGCCCATCAGCACGTCGACGTCGGACTCTTCGCGGGCCGCGGAGATCGCGCTGGCGATGTCTCCGTCGGAGAGAAACCGGATCCGGGCGCCGGCGTCGCGGATCTCACCGACCAGCTCGGTGTGCCGCGGGCGGTCCAGGATGCTGACCGTCACGTCGGCGACGCTCGACTTCTTGACCTTGGCGATCCGGCGCAGGTTCTCGTGCACCCCCGCGTCGATGTCGATCACGTCGGCACAGTCCGGGCCGACGGCCAGCTTCTCCATGTAGAACACGGCGCTCGGGTCGAACATCGCCCCCCGTTCGGCCACCGCCAGCACGGCCAGGGCGTTGGGCATGCCCTTGCTCATCAGGGTGGTGCCGTCGATCGGGTCGACCGCGACGTCCACCTGTGGGCCGGAACCGTCACCGACCTGCTCACCGTTGTAGAGCATCGGGGCGTTGTCCTTCTCGCCTTCGCCGATGACGACCACCCCGCGCATCTGAATCGAGTTGATCAGTTTGCGCATGGCGTCGACAGCGGCGCCGTCGCCGCCTTCCTTGTCGCCCCGGCCCACCCAGCGGCCCGCGGCCATCGCGGCGGCTTCGGTGACCCGGACCAGGTCCAGGGCCAGGTTACGGTCGAGATTCTGCGGCTTACGGGTACCGGGACCGGACATCGTGCTCCTCCTCGCGACGGTGCGGGGCGCAGGCCGCAGGGCGATGTCGCCGAGCTGCGGCGGTGTCCGGATCCTGGCACGTGCGCACCGGCGCGGTCGCTCGCGGGTGGTGGCGGGCCCACCGGTTGGAACGCCTCGGCCTGGGAGGATGGAGCGTGCCCGATGGACCGGGCGCCCCGGCGGCGGCCCTGACCCAAGGTTGACCGGCTGCCGAACCCTACACCGTGCGTACTGGTGGCAGACTCATGTGCGTACTGGTGGCAGACTCATGTGCGTACTGGTGGCAGACTCAACAGAGTGAGCGACGTGGCCGCATCGTCAGTTGAAGGTGAGCTGGAAAGCCTCAGCCTCGTGGAACTGGCTGTACGGCGACTCAGTCGCGAGATCCTCAGCGGCAAGACCGACCCGGGAGAACGGCTCGTCGAGGAACACCTGACCCGCCGGCTCGGCATCAGCCGGGCTCCGCTGCGTGAGGCGCTTCGGCTGCTCGCCCAGCAGGGCCTCGTCGAGCACGTACCGCGCCGGGGGGTGCGGGTGGCCACCCTGTCCGACCGTGACGTCCAGGAGCTGTACGCAGTACGTGACGTGCTGGAGCGCCACGCCGTCGAGGTCGCGTTGCCGGTGGTGCGCGACCGCGCTCTCGGCGGCCTGCGGGCGGCCATCGACCAGATGCGGATGGCGACCGCCGTCGGTGACCGGCTGCGGGTCGCCGAGGCGCACCGGCGGTTCCACGTCGAGCTGGTCCGCCTGGCCGGCAACCAGCAGCTCATCGCGGTCTACGAGTCGATTCTGGTCAAGCTGCAGCTGTACATGGCGATCAACCTGCGGCGGGAGGCCGAGGTGGCGCAGCCGATCGACGGCGTGCACCGACACGAGCGGCTACTCGCCGCGATCGAGGCTGGTGACCCGGCGGTGGTGCTGCACGAGCTGGCCGACCACGGGGCGCGTACCTACCTGCGCTGACCACCGTCGCCGGCGTTCGGTGATCACGTCACACGCTCGTTACCAGAGATGGTGTTGTCGGAAACAATACGGTCGACAATCGACCGTATCCACAGCCACCGAAGGAGGCGTGATGGTCCGGATCGGTCCGGTCAAGGCAGCGCCCTATCCCTGGCCGTACGACGGAGCCGCACCGGTCGAGCGGACCGCGCTGCTGTGTATCGACTGGCAGACCGACTTCTGCGGCCCCGGCGGATACGTCGACGCCATGGGCTACGACATCAGCCTGACCCGGGCCGGGCTGCCGGCCACCGCCCGACTGCTGGCCCATGCGCGTGAGCTGGGCATGCTGGTCGTGCACACCCGCGAAGGGCACCCGCCCGACCTGTCCGACCTGCCGCCCAACAAGCGGTGGCGCTCGGCCCGCATCGGCGCCGAGATCGGTGGCGCGGGTCCCTGTGGCCGCATCCTGATCAAGGGTGAGCCGGGCTGGGAGATCGTCCCCGAGGTCGCACCGGTCGCCGGCGAGGTGATCGTCGACAAGCCGGGCAAGGGCGCGTTCTACGCCACCAACCTCGACCTGGTGCTGCGTACGCACGGGATCACCCACCTGCTCCTCACCGGGATCACCACCGACGTGTGCGTGCACACGACCATGCGCGAGGCCAACGACCGCGGCTACGAGTGCCTGATCCTGTCCGACTGCACCGGCGCCACCGACCCGGGTAACCACACCGCGGCGCTGCACATGGTCACCATGCAAGGCGGCGTCTTCGGCGCGGTGTCCACAGCGGACGACGTGATCGCCGCGACTGAGCGATGATTGCGACCGTGACTGATCATCCCCTGGTACGGGTGCCGGCCCGGCCGTCCACGTACAGCTTCGAACCGGCCACCACCGCGCTGCTGGTCATCGACATGCAACGCGACTTCCTGCAGCCGGGTGGCTTCGGGGAGAGCCTGGGTAACGACGTGACGCAGCTGCGCCGCACGATCGAGCCGCTGGCGGCGGTGCTGGCCGCCGCCCGGGCGGCCGGGCTGACCGTCGTACACACCCGGGAAGGGCATCTGCCGGACCTGTCCGACTGCCCGCCGGCCAAGCTCAACCGGGGGGCGCCGAGCAAGCGCATCGGTGACCCGGGGCCGAACGGCCGGATTCTGGTCCGCGGCGAGTACGGCCACGACATCATCGACGAACTCGCGCCGGCCGACGGTGAGCCGGTGATCGACAAGCCGGGCAAGGGCGCGTTCTACGCCACCGACCTGGACGGGCTGCTCGGCGAGCGGTCGGTCACCAGCCTGCTGGTCACCGGGGTCACCACCGAGGTGTGCGTGCACACCACGGTCCGGGAGGCCAACGACCGCGGCTACGAGTGCCTGGTGCTGGCGGACTGTGTGGGGTCGTACTTCCCGCAGTTCCACGCCGTCGGCCTGGCGATGATCGCCGCGCAGGGCGGCATCTTCGGCTGGGTCGCCGAATCGGCCGACCTGCTCGCCGCGCTCGCCCCGTCGGTGTCGGCGTGACCGGTCCGGCCATGAGTCGCAGGGACGGTGGCGGTCCGGTCAGCACCGACGTCGACCGACCGGAGGTGCTGGCCGAGGTGGCAGCCGCCTTCACCGCCTACGAGCAGGCCCTGGTCGACAACGAGGTCGAGGCGATCGTCGGCTGGTTCTGGCCGAGTGGGCACACGGTGCGCTTCGGGATCGCCGACCACCAGTACGGCATCGACGAACAGCGCCGGTGGCGGGCGGCCCAGCCGCCGCTACCGCCGGGTCGGCGGCTGCACGACGTGGCGCTGACGACGTTCGGTGCCGACTTCGCGGTGGTCACCTGCCGGTTCGACTATCCCACCGGCATGGCGGGCCGGCAGTCGCAGACCTGGATACGTTTTCCCGCCGGCTGGCGGATCGTCAGCGCCCACGTCTCCGAGAGCGCCCACGTCTCCGAGAGCGCCCACGTCTGTGGGCCGGCCATCGACCGGCCGGCATGAGCCGAACACCGGATACCTTTCCCTGTGCAGGTCGGGTATCCGGTGTTCGGCCCATGGCCGCCGGCTCGGTGACAGGTCGCCGACCGGCGGCGGGTGCGGTGCTGCCGGTCAGGCGTACGTCTCGAACTCGGCGACCTGTGGTGTACCGGACGAGCTGGTGATCTCAAAACTGATCTTGCGCAGTGCGGTCGAGGCGAAACTGATCACGCCGGCTCCGCTGCCGGTGGCAAGGGTGGCCCCGGTGTCGTGGTTGTACAGCCGCCACGATCCGATGTTGCCGACCCCGCCCGAGGCTTCCCGGATGTTGACCGAGGAGACCGTGGTGTCCGAGTCCCACTTGATCGAGATCCGGCCGGTCGAACCGCTCGGCGACCAGTAGCTGCTCATGCTGCCGTCGCGGACGTCGCCGTAGCTGGTCCCGCTGGCCTTGCTGGAGCCGTCCGAACCGGCCCCGATGCTGAGGTTGGTCCCGCTCGGCGGGTTCGTCGGGTTCGGCGGGGCAGTGGTCGGGTTCGGCGCCGGGGTCGTCGGGTTCGGGCCCGGGGTCGTCGGGTTCGGCGCCGGTGTCTGCGGGGTGCAGCTGCCGTTGGACACCTGGTTGCCCTTGTTGGCGCCGGCCAGCTGCCGGACCAGGTTCGGCACGCAGCTGGCCCCGTCCAGGCTGTACGAGTACGGGATGCTGACGCTGGTGTTGGACTGCGGGTTCGGGCCGGCCGGGTTGGTGTCACCGCCCGGGCTGGACCAGGTCACGTTGTCGAAGATGTTTCCGCTGACCTGCCAGTAGCCGGCCTCGCTGGTGTAGAACGTGCCGAGGACATCCTTGGAGTCCTCGAAGTAGTTGTTGTCCACCTTGGCGCGTCCCCCGGCCCGGGAGTTGATGCCGGACTCGTGCAGGTTCGCGTAGTAGTTGTTGTAGATGTGCGAGATGCCGCCCCGCAGCAGTGGCGTGCGGGAGTCGATGTTCTCGTAGAGGTTGTGGTGGAACGTGATGTAGCCGTTGGACTGGTCGCTCTCGCTGGACCCGATCAGGCCACCGCGGCCGGAGTTGCGCAGAATGCTGTACGACAGGGTCACGTACTGCGTGTTGTTCTTCAGGTCGAACAGACCGTCGAAGCCCTCCGACTCGCCGCCCGACGCCTCCAGGGTGACGTGGTCGACCCAGATGTTGCGGACGTCGGCCTCCATGCCGATGGCGTCGCCACCGTTCGAGGTCGGCGAGCCCGACTTCTTGACGTTGCGGACGGTCACGTTCTGGATGATGATGTTGCTGGCTTCGCGGACGTGGATGCCGATCTGGTCGAAGACGGCGCCGCTACCGACCCCGATGATCGAGACGTTGCTGATCTGCTTGAGTTCGATCACGCCGTCGGCGGTGTTACAGCTGTCACCCGAGACCTTGCTGGTGTTGCCGTGGTTGATGGTGCCCTGCACCTCGATGACGATCGGGGTGCTGCTGCTGGCCCGGTTGCACAGCGCCGTGTGGATCGCGGTGCCGGTGGTGGCCCGTACCGTCTGGCCACCCGCACCTCCGGTGGTGCCACCGTTCTGGGTCGCGAACCCGGTGGCGCTGCCGGTGGCTGCCGACGCCTGGGGGATCGACATGGCTACGCCGATCGTGCCGGCGACGGCTGTCGTGGCCAGCCCTGCGAGAAGCCGCAGTGCGACTGGTCGTCTCATCGTTGTCTCACCTTCGTCTTGGATGTGGGGTGTGCTGCGGCAGATCCGGGTGACCGCATGCCGGTGGGATCGCACGCCCGGGGGATCGCACGTTTCGTGGGTCGGCCGCCCCGCCCGTGCGGGGCCCAGGTGGTGGCGGCTGTAGGCAGACCGTCGGCCGGGTGGCAGCCGGCCCACGGTCGCTGGCAGACCGTGCGGCCCCAGGAGCGGTGCCGCGGTGCGGCGTTGCTCCTGGGTGATGTGGACGGTGACGGCCGCACTGCGGCCTGGACGCCAAGGCCGTCAGCGTAGGGACGTGAGGTCACCCGGACCGCCTCGCGTCCGCGCCGCCGGTGTGCTGCAGCACACGGTTACCGGGTATCCCCGGAAAGCGCTTTCCCTTGCGAGGATAGGGGGAGGTCTATCGACTTGGCAAGATCTAGTCCGTATTGTTCGGAAATGCCAGTCTGTGTCTTATCTGCCTGACCCGGCCGTCAACCGCTGGCCGGGCGGGACTGGCGGGCGGCTTCGAGGCGTTCCCGGGCACCGTCGAGCCAGCGCTGGCAGGTGCCGGCGAGTTGCTCGCCGCGTTCCCACAATGCCAGCGACTCCTCCAGCGAGACGCCACCGGACTCCAGCCGCTCGACCACCGAGGCCAGCTCGGCACGAGCCTGTTCGTAACTCAACAGGTCCCCGGTGGCCGAGGCTTGCGCCGTACCGTTCGCGGCAGCCCTCTTCGCGCTCATCTCGCGCCTCACTCCGTCAGCTCGGGACTTCGATCATCAACTCAGGACTCGTCCGTCGCCACTGCCGCCAGATCGCCGCCGGCCAGCCGCAGCCGCAGCCGGTCGCCGCTGGACACCTCGTCGGGCGACCGGACCACCTGGCCGGCGCGATCCTGCACGATCGCGTACCCCCGGTCGAGGGTCGCGGCCGGGGACAGCGCCCGAAGCCGGGCCAGTGTGTGACCCAACTCGGCGGTACCGGCGGCCAGTCGGTGGGTCAGGCACCGAGTGGCCCGGTCCCGCAGCGCGTCGATCTCGCCGGCCCGCCCGTCCAGCAGCACCTGCGGCCGGGCCAGCACCGGACGCGACCGCAGCATCTCCAGCCGATGCGTCTCCCGGTCGAGCAGGCCGGTCACCGCCCGGTCCAGCCGGTGCCGGGCCAGCGCGATCAGCCGTAGCTCCTCGGACAGGTCAGGCACCAGTCGCTTGCCGGCGTCGGTGGGTGTGGACGCGCGTACGTCGGCCACGTAGTCGAGCAGCGGGGCGTCCGTTTCGTGCCCGATCGCGCTGACCACCGGCGTACGGCAGCCGAACACCGCCCGGCACAGCGCCTCGTCGGAGAACGGCAACAGGTCCTCGACGCTGCCGCCGCCCCGGGCGATGACGATCACGTCCACGCTCGGGTCGGTGTCCAGCGCCCGGAGCGCGTCGAGGATCTGCGGCACCGCCGTGGGGCCCTGCACGGCGACGTTGACCACCCGGAAGTCGACCGCCGGCCAGCGGCGGCGGGCGTTGGTCAACACGTCCCGCTCGGCGGCCGACGCCCGGCCGGTGATCAGTCCGATCCGCTGCGGCAGGAACGGCGGACGGCGCTTGCGCGCCCGGTCGAACAGCCCTTCGGCGGCCAGCAGTTTCTTCAGCTTCTCCAGCCGGGCCAGCAGCTCTCCGAGGCCGACCTGCCGGATCTCGTCGGCGCGTAGGCTCAGCGTGCCACGCGCCGGATAGAATTCCGGCTTGGCGCGCAACACCACCCGGGCACCGTCGGTCAGCTCCGGGGCGCCGGTGTCGAGCACGTCCCGGTGGGTGGTCACCGTCAGACTCAGATCGGCCGACGGGTCGCGCAGGGTCAGGAAGACCGTGGTCGCGCCCGGCCGCCGGCTGATCTGTGCCACCTGCCCGTCCACCCACACCCAGCCGAGCCGGCCGATCCAGGCGTTGATCTTCTGGCTGACCACCCGGACCGGCCACGGTTGCGCCGCGCTGCTGCGCGGTGTCGGGTCGGTGTCGGTCACCCGGCCAGGGTACGGGCGGGTGGTGACACCGCCGACGCACGCCCCGCCGGTGGCCGTCCGCTGCCGGCAGCGGCTGCTCTGCCGGCTGTCCGCCCGGCACGTAGACTCGGGCGGGTGAGCGAGCTTGACGCGAGTCCAATCCACCGTAAGCGGGTGCTGCTGGCCAATCCCCGTGGCTACTGCGCCGGAGTCGACCGCGCGGTGCAGACCGTGGAAGAGGCGCTGAAGCTGTACGGCGCCCCGGTCTACGTACGCAAGCAGATCGTGCACAACAAGCATGTGGTCTCGACCCTGGAGGCCAAGGGAGCGATTTTCGTCGAGGAGAACGCGGAGGTCCCGCCCGGCTCGACCGTGGTGTTCTCCGCCCACGGGGTGGCGCCGGAGGTGCACCAGCAGGCGAAGGCGCGTTCGCTGAAGGCGATCGACGCCACCTGCCCGCTGGTGACCAAGGTCCACCAGGAGGCCCGCCGGTACGCCGCGCAGGACTACGACATCCTGTTGATCGGGCACGAAGGCCATGAGGAGGTCGTCGGCACCTCCGGTGAGGCCCCGGCGCACATCCAGTTGGTCGACGGCCCGCACGACGCCGACCGGATCACCGTACGCGACCCGGAGAAGGTGGTCTGGCTGTCGCAGACCACGCTGTCGGTCGACGAGACCATGGAGACGGTGGCCCACCTCAAGCGCCGGCTGCCGATGCTGAAGTCGCCGCCCACCGACGACATCTGCTATGCCACGCAGAACCGCCAGCAGGTGGTCAAGCAGTTCGCCGCCGAGTGCGACGTGGTGTTGGTGGTCGGCTCCCGTAACTCGTCGAATTCGGTGCGCCTGGTCGAGGTGGCGCTCGGTGCCGGTGCCCGGGCCGGCTACCTGATCGACTACGCCAGCGAGATCGACGACGCCTGGCTGGCCGGTGCCACCACGGTCGGGCTGACCTCCGGAGCGAGTGTGCCGGACGAACTCGTCGGGCAGGTCCTGGCCCATCTCGCCGAACGGGGCTTCGCCGACGTCGAGCAGGTCACCACCGTCGACGAGCAGATCACCTTCGCCTTGCCGGCGGAGCTGCGCCGTGACCTGCGGGCCGCCGCCGCGACGACGACGGAGACCGGCCCTGGCGTGGTGGGAACTGACGTACGAGCCGGTGCGTCCTAGATCGTATGAGAGTCACTCGGATCGGCGTACCCCTGTTGCTTGCCTGCCTGGCGCTGCCGGCGTGTGGCACCGCAGAGCCCGGCACCGAGCCCGACCCCGACCCGGTGCCGACCGTGACGGTCGAACCGACCTCGGCACCGGATTCCCCGAGCGGAGGTGCCACGGTGAGCACACCACCCGAGCAGACCCCTGGACCGCCCGAAGACCTGCCGGCGCCGACGTCGCCGGGGCGTACCCCCGGCTCGGGTAAGCCGAGCGGGTCGTCGCGGTCGATGACGCTGACCGGCACCGTGGTGGCCGGCGTGGAGCACAACTGCTTCCTGCTGGACGGCTACCTGCTCGTCGGCGGGGCGCGTGACCTGGTCCGTCCCGGTGCCCGGCTCAGCGTCACCGGTCACGTCCAGGCGGATCTGATGACCACCTGCCAACAGGGCATCCCGTTCATGGTGCAGCGGGTCGAACCCGCCTGAGACGAGGCGGTCGACACCCGCCAACGGGGAAGGGGCCCATCCCGAACCGGGATGGGCCCCTTCCGTCGTACGGATCAGACAGTCGGTTGCTAACTCACCGAGTTGACCGAGACACCGCCCCGGCCCACGACCGCACCCTGTCCGGTGACGACGAGCATCTCACCGAACAGTTCCCGGCCGGCGTCCGGCGCGGCGTCCACCGTGACGCTGCCGCTGAGGGTCGTGCTGGCGCCGTTGGCCAGCTCGACCGAGACCGGCTCGACCGAGATGGTGCCCAACCCGGTCGAGTAGAACACGTCCAGGTAGTCGTACTCGGTGGTGCCGGCCGGCACCGCGTAACCGTCGACCTCGATGTCGTAGACACCGGGCGTCGGGTTGTTGATGGTGACCTGTTCCTCCGAGTCACCGTCGGCGTTGTACGCGATCAGCGACCCGCCACGGTAGATGAACAGGTCCAGGTCGGCGCCGAGATCGCTGGTGTTGCCGATCTTCGCGAACAACCTGGTCGCGCCGGCCGGAACCGTCACCTGGAAGGTCTGCACCTCCAGATCGGCGATGGTCGGCCGCTCGCTGTTGGCCGAGCCGAGCGAACCACCCTCGCCGGAGACCATGACCGGGCCGAAGGCGTTGGTGACCGTCCAGGTGATCGGAGTCGGCTCACCGACGGTGACCCCGTCCAGCACGGTCGTGGCCGGGTCGACGGTCACGCCCTGCACCTGCGCGGTCAGCTCGAACGGGTTCTGCATCAGCGGCGAGGTCCGGCGCGACTCCACCTGGATCTCCCAGACACCCGGCAACGGGTTCTGGTAGTCCCGCTCGTCCGGCTTGCAGCCGGCCGGGTCGGAGAAGTTGGTGTAGCAGACCAGGCTGCTGGAGCTCTCCACCGGTACGCCGTACGGGTTGATCGGGATGAACCGGGTCTGCGACCCGTCCGCGATGCCCGACAGGTTCACCTGCAGCGCCGTCGCGCCTTCCGGCACGGTGACGAAGTACGAGGTGTAGGCGTTGCGGTCGACCTTGCCGGAGGTGCTGAACCCGTAGTCCGGGCCCGGCATCGCGGTCGACGCCACCACCGTGTTCATGATCTCGAAGTCGATGGTGGCGGTGAACGGGTTGTCCACCCGCAGGATCGCGCTGTGCACCCCGGCGTCGGGGGTGGCCCGCACGTTGATGGTGACCTCTTCGTTGAGCGGCAGCACGACCTGGCCGGGAGCGGCGAAGGTGCCGTCGTTGCCGACCCACTTGAGCTTGTGCAGCAGGTCGATGTCCGGCCCGCTGGTGCGGGTGATGGTGACCGGGTAGGACTTGAACTGGCCCGGCCGGTGACCGCCCGCGTCGGCCGCACACCGGTTGTAGACGCCGGTGCCCTCGTTCGGGGTGGCCAGGAACTCGGAGATCGGCGTGCACACCGGAGCGGTGACGTCGTAGTCGTTGACCTCGATGTCCTCGCGCAGCAGCTTCCAGGTGTCGGCCACGTGCAGCATGCCGTTGCCCTGCTCATGGGCGTCGACGCCGTTGATCCACCGGGCACCGCTGTACAGTGCCCGACGCAACTGCATCGGAGTGACGTCGAGGCCCCTGGCCTTGACGCCCGACATCAGCAGCGCGACCGCGCCGGTGGCCTGAGGGGAAGCCATCGACGTGCCGTTGTACATGGCGTAGCCCGGCGGCAGCGGGTAGCCGGCCTCGGGCACCGGCTCACCGGCCTCCCAGCCGGCGACGGTGGAGATGGCCGCACCCGGGGCGCTGATGTTCGGCTTGAACCCGCCGTCCTCACGCGGGCCGCGCGAGGAGAAGTTGAACATCGCGTTGCGGGTGCGGACCTCGGAGCCGTAGTTGGCCAGCCAGGTGCTCCGGCTGACGCTGGCGCCGACGCTGACCACGCTGGAAGCCACCGACGGGTCACCGATGGTGTTCGTGCCCGGTCCGGAGTTGCCGGCCGAGATGAACATCTGCACGCCGTACACGTCGATCAGGATGTCGTAGAGCTCCGCGCGGGCGTTGTTGCCGTCGTTGAGCGCCGGCAGGCCGCCGATCGACATGTTGATGATGTCGACGCCCCGGTTGATGACCATGTCGATCATGCCGTCGGTGAGCGCCGCCGCGGTGCAACCGCCGGCGAACGTGCAGGCCCGGGAGGAGACCAGCTTGGCGCCGGGCGCCGCACCGTCGAAGTCCTCGTTGCCCAGCATGTCGTTGGCGGCGATGATGCCCGCCACGTGGGTGCCGTGCGAGGAGGAGATCAGACCGATGTTGACGTAGTCGATCAGACCGGGGCCGCCGACCGGAGCGGTGTCGACGTCGGTGCGGTACTCGACGACGAACGGCACCTGCTCGGCGATCGGGGTCGCCGGGTCGTCCGTGCCGAAGTGGCCGATGTCGAAGTTCTCCTGGTACGGGCGCATCACCGGCTCGTCGGTGAAGTCGAAGTCCTGGTCCACGTCGACCCGTACGTCGTTGGTGGCCGGGTCGTACAGCACACCGAACCGGTCGGTGGTGTCGCCGTCCCGGTTGACGTCACCGTTGGCCGCCCCACCCACGGTGATCGACTCCGAGAACAGGTTGATCATGTAGGAGCCGGCCGGTGCGGACCAGGTGACGCCGGCATAGCTGAAGCTCGGGCCGCTCACGCTGGTGAGCATCGGGCGCCAGGTGCCGTCGTTTTCGTACACCGGGTCGATCGGGGTGACCCAGTCGATGATCTTCCGCTCGCCGGTGGAGGTGGTGGCCAGCGCCGGGTGATCGAGGTCGATGCCGGAGTCCATGATGCCGACGACGACGTTGCGGCCGTCCCAGCGGGGGTGGCTCTTCTTGAACGAGACCGCACCGGTCTCGTGCGTCGGCATGTAGGGGTTGACCGCCGGGGTGTCCGGTCCAGGGCCGGTGGCCTCGGTCGCGACGGAGGAAGCGGCGGGCGCGCTCTCCGGCACCGGGTCCGGCATCGGGATCGTCTCGTTGAGGTCGACCGCGGACACACCGGGAATCTTCGACGCTGCAAGCACCTTGCTGGTGGGTACCCGGGCCCGTACATAGCCGACCTCGTCGACCTGGTTGCCGATCACGCCGCCGAGCTTGGTCAACTCCGCGGCGACCTTCGGGGCCTGGCCCTTGTCGGTCGCGACGATCAGCGTCACGCTCTGCTCACTCTTGGCTTCCGCCTCGGCGAGCAGGTCCATGTCGTGGGACCCCAACGTGTCGGCAGGGGTGTCCTTCAAGACGTCGGCTTCGGTCGACGGGTTGGCACTAGCGGTGGACGCACCACCCGCCAGCGTCATGGCACCAGCCACCATGACGGATGCCAGGAGGGCGGCCGAGGTTCGCCGTCTCCAGATGCGGGGTTTACTCACGTTTTCTCTTCCTCCGGAAGAACTTGGCCCTGGGGTGCAGGACACGTGTGACCGCATCCTTTGCGCTGTGGACGATCGCTGTCACTACTTCTCACCGCGTTGTGACCAGCCCGTGACATGCATTGGCCTGAATGGGTGGTATGGCTGTAGCGATATGCCTGCAATTAGTGATGTCAATCCGGGGTTTTCCCAGCTCAACCCGTCCACTCGGGACGTGACGGACGCTGTCCGTCCGCACCGGTCGGCTCCACCAACTCGGGTGCCTGCGCCTGGCGCGGCGCCAGCTCCACCTGTTCCGGCGGTGTCAGCGCACTGCCGGAAACCCCGAGATCGGCCAGCTTGCGGGCACTGACCAGCACCCGTGCCTCCAGCGACCCGACCGCCCGGTTGTATGCGGTGACCGCCCCACCCAACGCGCTACCCAGCTTCGTCACGTGCTCGCCGAGCGTGCCCAGTCGCCCGTACAACTCGCGGGCCAGGGAATGCACCGCGACCGCGTTGCGGGCCAGCGCCTCCTGCCGCCACGAGTACGCCACCGTGCGCAGCAACGCCACCAGCGTCGCCGGGGTGGCCAGCACGATGTCCCGGCTGAACGCGTGCTCCAGCAGACCCGGATCACGCTGCAACGCGGCGTCCAGGAACGGGTCCGCCGGCACGAACAGCACGACGAACTCCGGCACCTGCTCGAACGCCGACCAGTACCGCTTGCCGGCGAGTCCGTCCACATGGGCGCGCAGGTGCCGGGCATGGTTGTCGAGCTGTTGGTCGCGGGACCGTTCCTCGCGTGCCTCCATCGCCGACAGGTACGCCTCGAACGGTGCCTTGGCGTCGACCACCACGCTGCGCCCACCGTGCAGCCGGACCACCAGGTCCGGACGTACCACCTGCTGATCGGTAGCCGCGGTGACCTGCTCGGCGAAGTCGCAGTGCTCCAGCATGCCGGCCGCCTCGACGATGCGTCGCAGCTGGTGCTCGCCCCACCGGCCGCGCACCTGCGGGGCCCGCAGCGCCGCGACCAACTGCTTGGTCTCGGTCCGCAGCTCGCCGGAGACGGTGCTCATCGTTCGTACCTGCTCGCGCAGCTCGGAGTACGCGTCGATCCGGTCGTGCTCCAATTCGGCCACCCGCTGCTCGTAGCGGCGCAGTGCGTCGTGCAGCGGTGCCACCGCCCGCGCCACCGCCTCCTGCGACTGGGCGGTCGCCTCGTACGACAGCGCCCGCAGCGACTGTTCCAGCCGGCCCTCGCCGTCCCGGGTGGCCCGCAGCGTCGCGTCCAGGCGGGCGATCTCGGTCGCCGACCGGGCCCGAGCGGCGAGCCAGCCGAGTGCCGCCCCGCAACCCAGACAGACGATCACCACCACTACCGTCGCGACATCCACGCCGGAAAGCATGCCAAACACTCATGACGTAGCGCCGCAGGCCGCCGCTGGCGTGCGGCGGCGTGCTGGCTGACGGTGGATCGGGGCGGCTACCGTCGTACCCATGGAATTTCTTCTGCTCCTGGTGCTGGTGGCGCTGCTTGCCGGTGGCGTGCTGTGGTGGCGGCGGGAGAGCACCGCGCGGACCCAGCGGGCGCTGGCCGACGCCCGGGCCGAGGCGCAGCGCTGGTACGAACGGCTCGGCGGCCAGGTGATGAACCTGCACGGCGACGAGCCCGCGGTGAAGCAGGCGCTGCTCGACGCGGGTGAGCGCTACAACGCGGCCGGCTCGCAGCTGGAGCAGGCCCGCAGCGTCAAGCAGTTCGAACTGGCCCGCGAAACGGCACTGGAGGGCCTGGCGTACGTGCGGGCCGCCCGGGTGGCGCTCGGTATCGACCCCGGTCCCGAGCTGCCCCAGCTGGCCGCCGCCCGCGGCGCCGGGCAGCTCACCAAGGAGCGCGAGGTCGACGTCCAGGGACAGACCTTCCGGGCCGGCCCGCATCCGGGGCCACAGACCCCGCACTACTACCCCGGCGGCTACTACCAGGGCCGGCCGGTCCCGGCCGGCTGGTACTCGCAGCCGTTGTGGAAGCCCGCGCTCGCCGGTGCCGCCGGTGCCGTGGGCGGCATGCTGGTCTTCAGCGCGCTGTTCTCCCCGGCCTTCGCCGACCCGGGCTACGACGCCGGCTACGCCGCCGGACTGGAGGATGCCGGCGCCGGCGACGAGGACTTCACCGGTAGCGACGAGTTCGGCGGTGTCGAAGACCCTGGCGGTGGTGATTTCGGTGCGGATTTCGGCGGTGGTGATTTCGGTGGTGGCGACTTCGGCGGCTTCGGAGACTTCTAGGTAGGGCCGGGCAGACCCGATGGAGTAGGGCTAACCGGATGGTGCGTCGGCGTCGCAGCCGGCAGAGTCGTCGTTGTGGAAACCCAGCAACAGCGTCCCCCCGGTACCAGCGCGGCCGAGGCCGCCGGCAACCGCCCGGCCGGCACCGCCGGCCGGTCGGCCGCCGGCATGAGCCGTCAGCCCGAACGGGTCGGCTGGCTCGCCGGGCTCGGCACGGCCGCGCTGGCCACCGGCGTCGCGACCGCCGCCGCCCAGTCCGTTGGCCGGTTCCACTGGTGGGCCGGCTTCGTCCTGGTGCCCGGCGCGCTGATCGCCGCCGTCGGCGGCCCGCTGCTGACCCGCGGCGGTGGCCGGGCCTTCGGCGGGTACGTCATCACCTGTATCGGTGCGCTCGTGTTCACCGTCGGCACGCTGCTGATGCTCGGGTTGATGGCCGTCGGCTGGCCACTGATGATCACGCTGCCGTGCCTGGCGGTCACCGGCACCTACGGCTGGCGCCCGGACCATCCGCTCGCCCGTGGGCTGCACCGCACCGTTGCCCTGCTCGCCCTCACCGGGGCAGGAGTCGGCGCCACCTTCGGACTGGTCGTCAACGGCGTGGTCGACTTCGGTGACACCGGCTGGTGGGGGGCGTTCATGATGTTCGCCGCCGCCGTGGTCTTCGCCAACGCGCTCGAACTCGGCCGACACCGGATGCCGTACCGGTTGCAGGCTGTCACCCTGCTCGCCGGCCCGTCGGTCGTGGCATTCCTGCTCGGCCTGCGTTTCCTGCGTGGCTGGTGACCACCGGTTCAAGGGCACATCAGCAAGGCCACGTCCGTGCACCGGCCAGCAGTCGCGTCCGGTCCCGCATCAGGCTCGGGTTCCCGTGTCGGGTGCGGTGTTCGCCCCGGCGGCCCGGACCGGCACCCAGCCGGGATACTTGGCGACGCGGCCGTCACCCGACGAGCGCCCGCGCAGCCGGCGGTGCACCCAGGGCAGGACGAACTCGCGGTAGTACCGGGCCTCGGCGAGCAGACCACGGCGACCGACCGGATCGGGATCGACCACGTGCGCGGCGGTGGTGTGACCCAGCCCCGCCAGCACCAGGCTGGCGACCCGCCGGTGGCCAGCCGAGTTGAGGTGCAGGCGGTCGGTCGACCAGTACTGCGAGCGGCTGGTCTCGGGATCGTTGAATATGTCGACGAACTCCATGCCGTAGCGGGCGGCAAGCTCGGCGGTGGCGGCGGTGAGCGCCAGCGCGCGCCGGCGCATCACCGAGCCGAACGGCAGCCGCGCGGACGGATCGCCACCGCTGAGCAGCACCAGCCGTACGCCGGCGTCGGCGCAGCGGCGCACCGTGCCTTCCGTCAACGCGACCAGCCGGGCCATGTCCGCGCCGGGGCGCATCATGTCGTTGCCGCCGCCGTTGAGCGTGATCACCGTCGGGGCGGGGGAGAGGGCCAGCGCCCGCTCCAACTGGTCGGTGACGATCGGCTCCAGCAACCGCCCCCGCACTGCCAGGTTGGCGTACTGCACGGTGCCGCCGTGTGCCGTCGCCAGGCCGGCGGCGACCAGGTCCGCCCAGCCGCGTACGGTCCCGTCCGGCAGTTCGTCGCCGACGCCTTCGGTGAAGCTGTCCCCGATCGCCACGTACCGCACCCGCGACCTCCCCGTCCCGCACCGGCGGGAACCAAATTACCTCCCGGTACCGAAGGGCGCTGTGACGCGGATCCCGCGCGGGTGGACGCGGCACGCTGGGCCAGAACTGGCCGTTCGAGGCGATCACTCTACGTGTTGGATGCGGTGAGGGCTTGGTCGATGGCCGAAGTCTGCTCGTCCGGCGGATCTGCCGGTCGATGGTCCGGTGAGCGCGGTCGGTCGATCGGGCCGATGTTCGTCCGATGCATCCTATTCGCAGCAACTTAACCTGATTTGCCCTCGTTCTCGTTTCTGGTGGACGGGCACTCCGCCCGTCCGGTTCACGTTGCAGACGAGACGAGGAAGACGTGCGTTCAACAATCAACCGGGTGGCCGCCTTCTCGATGGCCGCGCTACTCGGGACCGCTGGCGGCTTGGCGGTGACCACCACGCCGGCCCATGCCGCTCCCGGAGACGCGCAGGCGCGCGGGGTGGTCGTGAACCTGGATGCGGAAGTGCTCGGGATCCCGGTGATCCAGGCCGACGCCGTGATCGGCTCGGCCACCGCCCCACCCGGCGGTGGCACCGACACCGAGACCCTGATCGACATCGACCTGCCGGGTGCCATCGGAGTGATCGCCGACGGCACCGTCGTGGAGGTCAGCGCGACCAGAGGGCCGATATCCTCCTTCGCCTCCTCATCGGTGGCCGGCCTGTCGTTGAGCATTCTCGGGCTGGACGTAGTCGGTGCTTCGGCGGTCGAGGCGGCGGTCAGCTGCCCGTACCTCGGCCCGCAGACGGCTGACACGACGCTGACCGACTTGACGGTCTTCGGGTTGCCGCAGGTCCTGGTCGCCAACGGGCCGAGCCTCGACCTGAGCGCTGCGGTGACCGTGCCCGGTCTGGTCGGTGCGAGCCTCGACGTGTCGCTGTCGCGTACCGAGACCGTCACCGCCGACACCGCGGCGGCGGCCACCATCGTGCTCACCGTCGCGCTGTCGGGTGAGGTTCTCGGAATCCCGGTGGTCATCCCGGTCGGTGAAGTGATCGTCGCGGAGGCCACCTGTGAACGCCCAGCGGCCCCCGCCGCACCGACGGCGGCGGCGATTGATCCGGATTCTGGTCCGCAGTCTGGTGGTCAGACGGTGACGATCACGGGTACGGGGTTCGTGCCGGGTGGTACGACGGTGACGTTCGACGGGGTGCCGGCTACTGGTGTGGTGGTGGATCCGTCGGGGACGTCGTTGACGGCGGTGACGCCGGCGGGTGCGGTGGGTCCGGCTGATGTGGTGGTGACCACTGATGGTGGTTCTGCCGCTCCGTTGGCTTACACGTATCTGGCTGATGGTAGTGATGCGGTGGTGACCGGGATCGATCCTGATTTCGGGCCGACGTCGGGTGGTACGGCGGTGACGATCACCGGTAGTGGGTTCACGGGGGCGACCGGGGTCACGTTCGACGGCGTGGCGGGTACGGGGTTTTCGGTGAATCCGGCTGGTACGGAGATCACGGTGGTGACTCCGCCGGGGACGGCGGGTCCGGCTGATGTGGTGATCACGTTCCCGGCTGGTTCGGCGGCTGCGGGGACGTTCACGTACGTGGCGCCGACGATCGATGCGGTGGTGCCGGATTCGGGTCCGTCCACGGGTGGTACCACGGTGACGGTGACGGGTACGGGTTTCACCGGGGCGACGGATGTGTTGTTCGGTGGTGTGCCGGGGACCGGTCTGGTGGTGGATCCGTCGGGGACGTCGTTGACGGTGGTGACGCCGCCGGGTGCGCCTGGTGTGGTCGATGTGACGGTGGTGCTGCCGGGCGACGACGCCACCGCACCGGACGCCTTCACCTATGTCGCTGTGGCACCGACGGCGGCGGCGATTGATCCGGATTCTGGTCCGCAGTCTGGTGGTCAGACGGTGACGATCACGGGTACGGGGTTCGTGCCGGGTGGTACGACGGTGACGTTCGACGGGGTGCCGGCTACTGGTGTGGTGGTGGATCCGTCGGGGACGTCGTTGACGGCGGTGACGCCGGCGGGTGCGGTGGGTCCGGCTGATGTGGTGGTGACCACTGATGGTGGTTCTGCCGCTCCGTTGGCTTACACGTATCTGGCTGATGGTAGTGATGCGGTGGTGACCGGGATCGATCCTGATTTCGGGCCGACGTCGGGTGGTACGGCGGTGACGATCACCGGTAGTGGGTTCACGGGGGCGACCGGGGTCACGTTCGACGGCGTGGCGGGTACGGGGTTTTCGGTGAATCCGGCTGGTACGGAGATCACGGTGGTGACTCCGCCGGGGACGGCGGGTCCGGCTGATGTGGTGATCACGTTCCCGGCTGGTTCGGCGGCTGCGGGGACGTTCACGTACGTGGCGCCGACGATCGATGCGGTGGTGCCGGATTCGGGTCCGTCCACGGGTGGTACCACGGTGACGGTGACGGGTACGGGTTTCACCGGGGCGACGGATGTGTTGTTCGGTGGTGTGCCGGGGACCGGTCTGGTGGTGGATCCGTCGGGGACGTCGTTGACGGTGGTGACGCCGCCGGGTGCGCCTGGTGTGGTCGATGTGACGGTGGTGCTGCCGGGCGACGACGCCACCGCACCGGACGCCTTCACCTATGCGGGAGGTCCGGCTCCCGTGATCGACTCGGTCGATCCCGGACAGGGACCGGCCGGTGGCGGAACCACGGTGGTCGTCGGCGGTAGCGGGTTCATTCCCGGCCAGACCACGGTGACGATCTGCGACCAGACGATCCCGGCGAGCTCCGTCACGGTCGACAGCACCGGGACCTCGCTGGTCTTCGTCACTCCGGCCTGCGGTCGCAGCGCGACGACCATTACGGTGACCACACCGAACGGGACGTCGAACGCGATCGCCTTCCGGTACGTCGGGCTGCCGGTCACCGGTAGCGCGACCACGAGCCTGATCACCAGCGGTGGGGCACTCGTGGTCCTGGGTATCGCGTTGCTTCTGCTCGCCCGTCGGCGCGTGAGCAGGGCGTGACGCAGCCGAACCGAAGGGAGCGGGTGGTTCCGGGCGCGCGACAGGCCCGGAACCACCCGCTCGTCGATGACAGGGACGAACGCCGGGACGAATAACGAGATGCCGGACGGCAGGCGGTCGTGCCATCGTCGTCGGCATGACCGACTACCTCGCCGTCAACCGGGCCAGCTGGGACGAGCGTGCCCCGGCGCACGCCGCCTCGCCGGACTACCAGGTCGAGCGGCTGCTCGCCGACCCGGCGCGGCTCAGCGAGGTGGTGCGCTTCGACTTGCCGAGACTCGGCGACCTCACCGGCGTACGAGGGGTGCACCTGCAGTGCCACATCGGTACCGACACGCTGTCGCTGGCTCGTCTCGGCGCCACCATGACCGGCCTGGACCTGTCCGGCGCGTCGCTGGCGCAGGCCCGGCGGATCGCCGCCGCGGCGCAGACCCCGATCGAGTACGTCGAAGCCGACGTCTACCGGGCGGCGCAGGTGCTCGGCACCAACGGATTCGACCTGGTCTTCACCGGGATCGGTGCGTTGTGCTGGCTGCCGAGCGTGGTCCGCTGGGCGCAGACGGTGGCCGCACTGCTGCGCCCAGGCGGGCGGCTGTTCATCCGCGAAGGTCACCCCGCGTTGTGGGCGATCAACGAGAATCGGCCGGACGGGCTGCTCGTGCCCGATCTACCGTACTTCGAGACCGCCGAACCGCTGGTCTGGGACGAGGGTGGCACGTACGTCAGCACCGATGTCACCTTCACCCAGAACCTGACCCACTCCTGGAACCACGGGCTCGGGGAGATCTTCACCGCGCTCACCGGCGCCGGTCTGCGGGTGACGATGCTCATCGAGCACGACAGCGTGCCATGGGAGGCATTGCCCGGCCGGATGGTTCGCGGCGACGACCGGGAGTGGCGGCTCACCGAGCGACGCGAGCGGCTGCCGCTGAGCTACACCCTGCAGGCCGTCAAGATCAACTGAGGCTGTCCCGCCACTGGTGATGTAGCACGGCGTAGCGACCACCGCCGGAGATCAGTTCGGCGGGCGGCCCGTCTTCCACGATCCGGCCGTCGTCGAGGACCAGCACCCGGTCGGCGATCTGCACGGTGGACAGTCGATGGGCGATCACCAGCGCGGTCCGTCCGCCGTCACCGGCGCTGTCACCGTCACCGACGGCACCGTTGAGCATGGTCCGCAGCGCCTGCTGCACCAGCCGTTCGGTCGGTACGTCCAGCGATGACGTGGCCTCGTCCAGGATGAGCACGGCCGGATCCGCGAGCACCGCCCGGGCGAAGGCGACCAGTTGCCGCTGACCGGCGGACAGCCGTCCGCCCCGGCGGTGCACGTCGGTGGCGTACCCGTCGGGTAGACCGGCGATGAACCCGTGCGCGCCGATCGCCCGCGCCGCGGCCTGCACCTGCGCGTCGGTGGCGTCTGGACGGCCGAGCCGGATGTTGTCCGCGATGCTGCCGGCGAACAGATGGTTCTCCTGGGTGACCATGACGATGTGCCGGCGCAGTTGCCCGCCGTCGATGTCACGCAGGTCGACCCCGTCCAGGGTGACCGATCCGCTGAGCGGGTCGTAGAGCCGGGCGACCAGCTTCGCGATGGTGGACTTGCCGGCACCGGTCGCACCGACCAGCGCGACCGTCTGCCCGGCCGGTACGTGCAGGCTCAACTCCGGCAGCACCAGCCGGTCCGGCCGGTACCCGAACGACACCTGGCGTAGTCGTACCGCGCCGCGTACCGGCTGGGGGAGCGGGCGTGGCTCGGCCGGCTCGGGCACCTCGGGCTGCTGGCCGAGCACCCCGGACAGCTTTTCCAGCGCCGCGGTCGCCGACTGCAACGAGTTGTAGAACTGGCTCAGCTCCTGCATCGGTTCGAAGAACCGCCGCAGGTAGAGCAGGAACGCGGCCAGTACGCCGATTTCGGTGTTGCCCTGCAGCACCTGCCAGCCGCCGTAGGTGAGTACCACGGCGATGGCGATGTTGCCGATGCCCTTCAAACTCGGGGAATAGATCGCGATCAGCCGGAACGCCCGTAGGCTGGCCTGGCCGAAACCACCGTTGACTTCGGTGAATATTTCCTGGTTGCGGGGCTCGCGACGGAACGCGTACACCGCCCGCACGCCACCCATCGACTCGACGAAGTGGACGATCATCAGCGAGACGGCCTCGCGGGTCCGGCGGTAGGCGAGGGCGGACGCGCGGGCGAACCACACCGACATCCACAACAGGAACGGGAACGCCACCAGCGTCACCGCCGCCAGTGGCGGGTCCAGCCAGATCAGGATGCCCGCCACCGAGAGCACCGACAGGCCGGCCAGCACCAGGTCGTCGATACCGCCTTCGACCAGTTCGGCGATCGAGTCCATGTCACTGGTCAGCCGGGCCACCACCCGCCCCGAGGTGTAGCGCTCGTGGAAGCCGACCGACAGGCGCAGGAAGTGTCGGTACACCCGTTGCCGCAGCTCCAGCAGGATGGCCTGGCCGATGCGGGACGACAGGATCAGGAAGCTGCGCTTGCCGGCGTACTCGGCGGCGGTGACGACGGCGAACGCCACCGCGATGGCGGTCAGCGGGCGGGCGTCACCGCTGTCGCGCAGCGGCCCGATGGCCCGGTCGATGCCGAGCATGACCAGGTACGGCCCGGCCATGGCGGCGCCGTTCTGCAGCAGCAGCAGCGCGACCGCGACCGCGATCATCCGCCGGTGCGGCCGGGCGAGCGAGCCGAGCAGGGCCCGACTGCGGGCCCGTAACCGGGCGCCGCCGACGTCGTCGTCGAGGTCGCCGCCGACGTCGTCGGGGTTACCGCCGCCGGCGGTATCGGGGTTGCCACCGCTGGCGGCGTCGGACGCGGTCGGCTCGGTGTTGGATCCGTCCGCGACACCCCGCCAGTCGGTCGTCATCGCGACGTGACCAGCCCGTGCCCGTCCGCTGAGAGCACGGACCGGTACGCGGGTACGGTCGCGAGCAGTTCGGCGTGTGTGCCTACCGCCACGATCCGGCCGTCGTCGAGCAGCGCCACCCGGTCGGCCAGCGCGACCGTGGACGGCCGGTGCACCACCAGCAGGGCGGTGGTGCCGGTGAGCACCCGGCGCAGCGCCTGCTCGACCAGCGCCTCGGTGTGTACGTCGAGTGCGGACAGCGGATCATCGAGCACCAGCACCCGAGGACGCCCGAGCACCGCCCGGGCCAGCGCCAGACGCTGACGCTGCCCGCCGGACAGCGAGAGCCCCTGCTCGCCGATGCGGGTCCGCAGCCCCCACGGCAGGCTGTGGACGAAGTCGGCCTGCGCCAGCGCGATCGCGGCCCGCACCTCGGCGTCGGTGGCGCCCGGCCGGCCCAGGGTGAGATTCTCCCGTACCGACATGGAGAACAATGTCGGATCCTCGAATGCCATGCCGACGCACTGGCGCAGTTCGTCCAGCCGCAGGTCACGCAGATCGTGCCCGTCCAGGGTGATCCGGCCGCCGGTGACGTCGTAGAGCCGGGGCACGAGCGAGACCAGGCTGGTCTTGCCGCTGCCGGTGACCCCGGCGATGGCGAGTGTCTCGCCCGGGCGTACGACCAGGTCGACTCCGCGTAGCACCGGCGTGGCCGACCCGGAGTAGCCGAAGGTGACACCGTCGAAGCGCAACTCGCCACGGATCTCGTCGACGTGGATCCGGGCCGCGTCCGGCCGGTCGACGATCGCCGGCGTGGTGTCCAGGACCTCGTAGATCCGGTCGGCCGCGGTCATCGCCTCCTGCGCCTGCGCGATGATCCAGCCGAGCGACTTGATCGGCCAGATCAGCATCAGCTGCAGCGTGACGAAGGCGACCAGTTGCCCGATGGTGAGCTGCTGGTAGGCGACCGCGATAGCGCCGGCGACCAGCACCACCGCGAGACTCGCGTTCGGCACCAGGTCGTAGCGGGCCGACGCGCGGGCCAGCAGCCGACCCTTGCCGACCGCGGTGTCGTGCAGGACGTGCGCCTGCCGGGCGAACCGGTCGGTGAGGTACGGCGCGCGGCCGAACGACACGATGGTGCGGATCCCCTGCGCCGACTCCTCCACCAGAGTGGCCAGGTCCCCCTGCTGGTCCTGCAGCCGCCGGGACACCTGCAGGTAGGCGCGGGTGAACCGGCGGCTGAACAAATAGAGTGGGACGGCACTGGCCGCTACCACCAGACCCAGCGGCCAGTGCAGGTGCAGCAGGAGTGCGATGACGGTCAGGTAGGTGGCCGAGTTGACGATCAGGAAGAGCAGCCCGAACGACAGGAACCGGCGCAGAACCGACAGGTCGCTGGTGGCCCGGGACAGCAGCTGGCCGGACTGCCACTGGTCGTGGAAGGCGACCGGCAGCCGCTGCAGATGGGTGTAGATGTCGTTGCGGATGGTGGTTTCCATGCCGATCGACGAAGCGGTCTGCGCCCACCGCCGGATGAAGATCAGTAGCGCCTCGACGAGCCCGAGGAGCAACGCGAGCCCGCCCAGGACGACCAGTCCGGCCGGATCACCGGCGGCCACCGGTCCGTCCACCACGGCGGCGATGACCATCGGGATGGTGATGCCGGCTGCGGTCGCGGTCGCGGCGGCGGCCAGTAGCCAGCCGAGTTGCCCGAGGTAAGGGCGCAGGTAGCGACGCAGCCGCCAAAGGTTGTGGATCGCCTGCTGTCTGGACGGGGATCGAGCAGATTCGGCGTCCACAGTATGACGGTAGCCGGTGTGGCCGGCGTTTACCGCCCCCGATCGGTCACCTGCCGTTCGTGCTGGAGCAGCCACTTCTTGACCGGCAGGCCCCATCGGTATCCGCCGAGCGTGCCGTCGCTGCGCAGCACCCGGTGGCAGGGCACGATCAGCGCCACCGCGTTGCTGGCGCACGCTCCGGCCGCCGCCCGTACCGCGCGGGGCCGGCCGGCCAGCGCGGCGAATCCGGTATAGGTGACCGGATCGCCGGGTTTGACGTCGCGCAGCACGGACCAGGCGGTGCTGACGAACGCGCCACCCCGCTGGTCGACCGGAAGATCGTCGATCGCCGTCAGCTCACCGGCCAGGTACGACCGGACCGCGGCGGTCAGCACGCCCAAATCGGCCCGCTGGCGCACCGGCCCGCGCAGTTCGGGATGGATCAGCGGCAGCAGTTCGGCCGGGTCGGTGGTGAAGCCGGCGGCCCGCACACCCCCGTCCGCACCGGCGAGCAGGCTCAACGGGCCGACCGCAGTGTCGATCAGCGAGAAGTCCAAGGTAGTCGGAGACATGCTCGATCCCTACATTGATGATGATTCGTTCAGGTCAGGACAGGTCCGGTCAGAACAGGTCAGGACAGGTCAGGGCAGGTCCAGGTCCAGGGCCAGGTCCGAGTCAGGTCCGGCGGGCCGTCGTCACCGCCGAGCGCCACAGCCGTACAGTGGCGTACGACCGCCAGGGACGCCACCGTACGGCGTGCTCGCGCAGCGCCGCCACCTCGACCGGCAGGCCGAGCAGGTCCGCCCCGCGCCGTACTCCGAGGTCGGTGGCGAGCAGCACATCAGGATCGCCCAGCGCCCGCATCGCGACGTATCCAGCGGTCCATTCTCCGACGCCGGGCAGCGCGACCAGCCGGGCGACCAGTTCGGTACGGTCGCCGCCCGGGTCGAGCCGCAGTGTCGCGCCGGCCGTCGCGGCGGCCAGCGCACGCAACGTGTTCCGGCGGGCCGCCGGCATCGCGAACGCCTCGTCCGGTAGGTCGAGCAGATGCGCCGGGTCGGGAAACGGCAGCAGGTCGGGTGCCGGATCGCCGGCGGCGGTCGGGTCGGCCTGACAGAGCCGCGCCAGGACCCGCCGGGCCGCGGCCACCGAGATCTGTTGCCCGACGACGGCCCGTACGGCCAGTTCGAAGCCGTCGACCGCACCAGGCACCCGTACCCCCGGTTCGGCGGCGACCGCCGCCGCCAGCGCCGGATCCGCGCCCAGTGTGGCGTCCACCGCCAGCGGGTCGGCGTCCAGGTCGAACAGCCGGCGGCAGCGCGCCACCGCCGGCGCCAGATCCCGCAGATCGGCCAGTCGGAACACGGCGCCGACGTGATCCGCGCGCGGCGTCAGCGCGACCGTACCGGCACCGTGCGGCAGACGCAGCGCCCGGCGGTACGTCCCACCGTCGGTCGACTCCACGCCCGGCACCGCCCGCGCCGACAGATGGTCCAGTACCGGGCCGGCCGGCATCGGCTGACGCGACGCCAGCCGTACGCCGATCGTGCCGCCGGGCACCGCACCGGGCGTCCCGTCCGGCGGCGTGCCGACGATCGGGTCGGCGGCCGTGCCGGCCGGCACGCGGCGACGCGACCGCATCCCGGCCGGTGCCGTCCCGTACACGGCGCGAAACGTGTCGTTGAACTGCCGTACGCTGCCGAACCCGGCCGCGAACGCGACGTCGGCGAGTCCGAGCTCAGTGGTCTCCACCAGGATCCGGGCGGTCTGGGCACGCTGGGCCCGGGCCAGCGCCAGCGGCCCCGCACCGAGTTGCTCGGTCAACACCCGGTTGAGATGCCGCTGCGTGTAGCCGAGGCGGCGGGCCAACCCGGGCACCCCGTCGCGGTCCACCACCCCGTCGCCGATCAGTCGCATCGCCCGCCCAGCCAGGTCGGCCCGGGTGTCCCAGTCGGGCGAGCCCGGCGTGGCGTCCGGCCGGCATCGTCGGCAGGCCCGCAGGCCGGCCCGCTGGGCAGCGGCCGCCGACGGATAGAACCGCACGTTGTGCCGCTTCGGGGTGACCGCCGGGCAGGACGGCCGGCAGTAGATGCCGGTCGACGTGACGCCGGTGTAGAACCACCCGTCGAACCGCGGATCGCGGCTGTCCACCGCGCGGTAGCACCGCTCGAAGTCGAGCTCCATGCCATCGATCCTGCCCCGCCGGTGGTCGCCCCGGCTGGCGGGAATCGGACCTGGTGTTGCAGCGCCGGGTCCCGGTCACGAGCGTCCCGGCTACGAGCGTCCCGGTCACGAGCGTCCCGGCTACGAGCGTCCGGACGGCTCCGGACGCCGGGTGGCGCCGGCCACCAGCAGGCCGATGGCCAGCGCGCCCAGCACCACCAGCAGCGCCCGCAGGATCCCGCCCCGCTCGGCAAGGAAACCGACCAGCGGTGGGCCGGCCAGGAACGCGGTGTATCCGATCGAGCTGACCACCGAGACCCGTACGGCGGCCCGGTCCGCCTGGTCCGCCGCGGCGCTCATGCCGACCGGGAAACCCAGCGACGCTCCGGCACCCCACAGCAGCGCGCCGAACAGTGCCCAGGGCAGCGCCGTACCGAACACCACCAGCACCAGCCCGACCAGCGCGAGCAGCGCGGTGCCCCGCAACACCGACACCCGTCCCCAGCGCTGCAGCGCCGCCCCACCGATCATCCGGGCACCGGTCATCGCCGCCACGAACACCCCGAACGCCACCGCGCCGAGCGCGTCGCCGACCCCGTAACCGTCGACCACGGCCAGCGTGATCCAGTCGTTGGCCACCCCTTCGGTGAACGCGAACGCCAGCACCAGCAGACCGATCAGCAGCGTGCGCGGCTCCCGCCAGGCCCGCAGTACCCCGGAACGCGACGCCGACGTGCCCGGCTCACGCGCCGGAACGGGCAGGAACATCCGGACCGTGACCGCGATGAGCGCGATCGTCGACACGGCGGTGACGACCAGTTGCCAGTCCACCGGAACCCCGAGCCAGGCACAACCGGCGCCGGCGAGCGCGCCGGTCACCGTACCGAGGCTGAATCCGGCGTGGAAGCGGGGCATGAGCGGGCGGTCGAGCCGGCGCTCGACGTCGGCCCCTTCCACGTTCATCGCCACGTCCCAGCTGCTCACACCGGCGCCGGTGAGCAACAGCCCGGCGCCGGCCAGCAGGGCGGTACCGAACGTGGCGCCGGCGGCGACGGCCAGCATCCCGACCGCGACCGCGGTGGCCCCCGCCAGCACCGTCCGGCGTGGCCCGATCGCGTGCACCAGCGGACCGGACAGCGGCAGCGCGCTCACCGCACCCGCCGACATGCACAGCAGCAGCAACCCGAACTGCGCGTTGCTCAGCTCCAGCGCGTCGCGGATGGCCGGCGTACGGGAGATCCACGACGCGAAGGCCAGTCCACTGACCCAGAACGCGAGCCCGACCGCGATCCGTGCCCGGTCCACCACCACGTGCGGCACCGTATCCACCTGTCCCGAGTCCGCCGGCCCGGTGCCCGTCGGTTCGGTGCCCGCCTGATCCGCCACCACGTCCGTCCGCTTCCCGTGTCGTCCCGTTCCCGGTAACCACTGCCTGCGCAACCGGTGATTACCAGCGCAGACGGTAGAGCACTGGACCGGCGCGGGTAACATGACAATGCTCACCAACCGGATGCGTACGGAGGTCGCCGTGCCGGATCCGGCTCCGATCGTCGTCGAGCGATTGCGGGTGCGCTACCGGGATTCGCCACGGTACGCCGTCGACGGAGCGTCGTTCGCGGTCGCCCTGGGTGAGGTTTTCGGTCTGCTCGGCCCCAACGGTGCCGGCAAGTCCACCACCGCCCGGGTGCTTACCCGGCTGCTGCGCGACTACCAGGGCAGGGCCGACGTCCTGGGCCGGCCGGTGCGTCAGTGGGGGTCGCGACTGTACGAACGGATCGGCGTCAGTTTTGAGCTGCCCGCACACTTCGCCCGGCTGACCGCCCGGGAGAATCTGCAGGTGGTCGCCGGCCTCTACCCGCGCGGGACGACCGAATCCGCCACGGTGTTGCTGGACCAGGTCGGGCTGGCGTCCGTCGCCGACCAGCAGGTGGCCGGCTTGTCCAAAGGGATGCAGCTGCGGCTGAACCTGGCCCGAGCCCTGATCCACCGCCCGGACGTGCTCTTTCTCGACGAGCCGACATCCGGACTGGACCCGGTGCACGCCGCTGCCGTACGGCAGCTGATCCGCGGGCAGGCGGCGCAGGGCCGGACCGTGCTGCTGACCACCCACGACATGACCACCGCCGAACAGGTGTGCGACCGGGTAGCGTTCATCGTCGACGGGCGGATCGCCGCGATCGACACCCCACGTGGTCACCGGCTGCGGTACGGCCGGGCCACGGTGATCGTCGAGTACCGCAACGACGCCGGGCCGGCCCGGCGCGAGTTCGACCTGGTCGGGCTCGGTGCCGACGCTGGCTTCCGGGAACTGCTGGACGGCGGCGCCATCGAGACGATGCACACCCGGGAGGCGAGCTTCGAGGAGGTCTTCGTCGCGGTGACCGGTGGGGGGCAGCCGGAACCGGCCGGCGAGCGGCCCGCAGGGGCAGACGGGCAGCCTGGCTCGGCGGGTTCGCAGCCATGACCCGAACCGCTCGGCGGCTGGCCGCGGCGCTGCTGCTGGAGTCGCGGATCGAGTGGCGCTACCGGGTGGTGGCTGCGGCAGCCGCGTTCGCCGTCGGCTGGACCGCCCTGCTGCTCGTCGTGCCCGCTCCGGTTGCCCGCGCGCTCGGCTCGTTCGTACTGCTGCTGGACACGGCGGCGTTCGGCGCCTTCTTCGTCGGGCTGCTCGTGCTGCACGAGCGCACCGAGGGCGCGCTCGCCGCGCTGCGGGTCACCCCGCTGCGCACCGGCGAGCATCTGGCGGCGAAGCTCGCCGTACTCACCGGGTTGTCGGTCCTGGCCGCGGTGCCCGTCGCCGTCGCCGCCGGACGACCCGGCCGACTCGGTTCGGTGCTGCTGGGAGTCGGGCTGGCCGCGTTGCTGATCCTGACCGCCTCACTCGTGCTGGCCCTGCGGCAGGGCTCGATGACCGGCTATCTGACGTCCGCGCCGCTGGTGCTGCTGCCCGGGCTCGTGGTCCCGCTGGCGTACCTCGCCGGGCTGTTCGACCACCCGCTCACCTATCTGCTGCCGACCACCGGGGCCGCCGAGCTGATCCGTTCGGGCGTGTCCGGGTCGGCCGGGTCCGGGTCGGCCGGGTCCGGCTCAAGCTGGCCGCTGGCCGGTTGGTGGCGGGCACCGGCGCTGGCCGGCTACGCGCTCGTCTGGATCATCGGACTGGTGCTGCTCGCCGTGCGGCGCTCCACCACGGGTGCGGCCAATGCGCCGGCGGCCCGGCACCGGGCACGCTCGATGGCCGCCGGGCCGTGGCCGGCCGGGCTGCGGCTGCCGTGGCCATGGCGGGCAGGCTGGCTGCCGGCCCTGGTCCGGCTGGACCTGCGACTGTTCGGCGCCGATCGGCTGCTGATCGTGTTGCTGGGCGCGCCGCTGTTACTCGCGTTGGCGTTGCGGTACGGCTTTCCGCCGGCGGCCCGGATCGTCGCGGATCGCTACGGCGTCGACCTCGCCGCCCATCAGGGGGTGCTGCTGGGGCTGCTGGTGTTGGTCCACGTGCCGGTCATCGGCGGCATGATCGGGTCGTTGCTGCTGCTCGACGACCTCGACGAGCGGCATCTGCTGCTGTTGCGGGTCACCCCGGTCACGCTGGAACGCTACCTCGGCTACCGCGCCGGATCGACGGTCGGGCTGACCCTGGTCGGCCTGCTGATCGCGGTACCGGTGAGCGGGCTCGCCGTCGTACCGCTGCGTCAGTTGCTCGCGGCGGTGTTGCTCGCCGCCGGCCAGGCGGTGTTGATCCTGCTGGTGGTGGCCGGGTACGCCCGCAACAAGGTGCACGGTCTGGCCCTGCTGAAACTGCTCGGCGGGGCGGTGCTGGCACTGGCCGCGCTGCCGTGGCTGCCGCTGCCGTGGCTGCAGTCACCGGCACCGGTCTCCTGGCTGTCGGCGGCGCTTCCGCCAGCGGCGGTGACCCTCGCCCAGCAGACCGCCGAAGCATCGGAGGCCGCCGGGGGTACACCGCTCGGTGGGGTGCTGCTGACCGCGAGCTACGCGGCGGTGGGCGGCGCGACGACGATGGTCGGCGGAATGGTGCTGGCCCGCCGGGCGATCGCCCGTATCACGTCCTGAAGCGCTCTCGGCATGTCCTGGGCACACTCGGGCCCCGAAGTGTCCGCTGACGGCCCCGATCGGCCCCGATCGGCCCCCCGGCCGGTCGGTACGGCTCCTCGCCACCGGGCGGACCGGCCGGCGAATCGATAAAGTAGCTCGGTTCGGTCCATCTCAATAAAGGAGTACGTAAATATCATGCGTCGCTCACTGGTCGCCGCCGTCCTCGGCGTGGCTGTGGCCGCCGGCCTGACCGGCTGTGGCTTCGAGTCCGCCCCGAACACCACCGACGGCACATCGGCACCGGACACCGCCAACACCGCGACCGAGGCCGACATCCTCGCCGCCACGAACGCCGCCTGCAACCAGGCCGTATCGATGAGCAGCGACTTCGCGACCGGGTTCCAGCGCGACGTCGGCCAGTTCGCCGATGCGGCCAGCACCGGCGAGCAGGTGCCACCGCAGGCGGTGGAGAACTTCGAGGCGCAGATGCGGGCCTGGTCGGCCACGCTGACCTCGCTGGCCACCGGGCCGGTCCGGGAGGAGGTCCACGCCGTACTGACCGAGAGCGTGACCGCCATCGAGGCGGCCACCGAGGTGGGCGACACGGCGTTCACTGAGGACCAGATCGCGGCGGTGACGGCAGTGCCCGACAACCTGCGTGCCGTCTGCCAGTGACCGCTCGATCCGAATTTCTGTTTGCCTATCGCCGGTGACTGTCCGCTAGAGTGCACGGGTTTTGCCCGTAGTGGACATTGGATGGACAGGATGCGGAAGACACTGGTTGCGGTGACGATGGGTGCTGTTCTGGCCTTCACGCTCGGCGGTTGCGGCGCCGACGTCGAGGCGGAATCCGCCGATCAGACGGCCGCCGAGGCAGGCGCGGCGGCGACCACGGCTTCGGCCGACCCGGCCGCGTCCGCCGGAGCGGACGCCCAAGCGACGGCTGCCGCGTGCGAGAGCGCGATCGCGCTCAGCGAGGAACGGGCGGCCAACCTCGAGAACGACCTCGCGGAGATGATGGCCGTCGCGGTCGAAGGCGCCGAAGGCGGGGACAAGGCCGAGGCGCAGTTCCGGGCCATGCTCACCGAGTGGGAGGAATCGCTGAGCTCGCTGGCGGCGGAGCCGGTCGACGAGGGCGTGCGGCAGGCGCTGCTGGACGGTTCGGAATGGGTCGCCCAGATCAACGACCCGCAGGACAACACTCCGATGGGCCAGTTGGTGGACGGCGCTGCCAAGCTCGCCGACGACATCAAGGCCGCCTGCGCCTGATCACGGCTCGTGAAGCGCGGCACCTGGCCCCGTCCGCCGGGTGCCGCGGCCCGACCTGATCCACTCGGCTGCGTAGACTCGTCCGACGTGAGTCTCACCATCGGCATCGTCGGCCTGCCCAACGTCGGCAAGAGCACCCTGTTCAACGCGCTCACCAAGAACGACGTCCTCGCCGCGAACTACCCGTTCGCGACGATCGAACCCAACGTGGGCGTGGTCGGGCTGCCGGACGGGCGGCTGGACAAGCTCGCCGAGATCTTCGGCTCGCAGAAGATCATCCCGGCGCCGGTCTCCTTCGTCGACATCGCCGGCCTGGTCCGGGGAGCGTCCAAGGGCCAGGGCCGCGGTAACGCGTTCCTGGCCAACATCCGCGACGCGGCGGCGATCTGCCAGGTCGTCCGGGTCTTCTCCGATCCCAACGTGGTGCACGTCGACGGCAAGGTCTCCCCGGGCGACGACATCGAGACGATCAACACCGAGCTGATCCTGGCCGACCTGCAGACCCTGGAGAAGGCACTGCCCCGGCTGGAGAAGGAAGCCCGGCTGCGCAAGGACCGGGCACCGGTGCATTCCGCCGCGAAGGCCGCCGCCGAACTGCTCGACAACGGCACCACGCTGTACGCCGGCGCCGCTTCCGCCGGCATCGACGTGGCCGAGCTGCGCGAGCTGCACCTGCTGACCACCAAGCCGTTCCTCTACGTATTCAACGTCGACGAGGAGGAGTTGGGCAACGCGGTGCTGCTCGACGAGCTGCGGGCGCTGGTCGCCCCGGCCGAGGCGGTCTTCATGGACGCCAAGATCGAGTCCGAGTTGATCGACCTGCCCGACGACGAGGCGCTGGAGCTGTTGGAGTCGACCGGGCAGAGCGAGCCGGGGCTCAACCAGCTGATCCGGGTCGGCTTCCGCACCCTCGGGCTGCAGACGTACCTGACCGCCGGGCCGAAGGAGGCACGGGCCTGGACCATCCCGGTCGGCGCGACCGCGCCGGAGGCCGCCGGGGTGATCCATTCCGACTTCCAGCGTGGCTTCATCAAGGCCGAGATCGTCTCCTACGACGATCTGGTCGCGGCCGGGACGATGCCGGCGGCCAAGGCCGCCGGCAAGGTCCGGATGGAGGGCAAGGAGTACGTCATGCAGGACGGCGACGTCGTCGAATTCAGATTTAATGTCTGATTTCGGTCCAACGTCTGGGGCGTAGCTCGATCCCGGTCAGCTGCCCAGCGCGTGGCGCTTTTCCTACTCGTTTGACACACTGGGCCGATGAGTGAAGCGGTGTACCGCATCGGCGAGGGGCCGGCGACGCGGGTGAGCCTGTCGTTGCCCGAGGGGACAGCTGAGGCGATCCGGGCTCGGGTGGGCAAGCGGGAGTTCTCCGCGTTTATCGCTGAGGCAGTCGAGCGTGAGCTTCGCGGCCAGGTGCTCGACGAATACCTGGCCGACTATGAGAGTCGCAAGGGGCCGGTCTCCGAGAGGGCTCGTCAGCGGGCGCGGCAGGTCTTCGACGAGGTGTTCGCTGAGGAGGGCGAGTGGCCCGCCGCAAGCTGATCCACGAGGGAACGCTGGTCCTCGACAGCGAAGGACTCTCGAAGCTGCTCGCCGACGACGAGCAGGTGGTGGCGATGACGGCCGAGGCGCGCTCGCGCGGCATGGAGGCCGTGATCAGCGCACTAACCATCATCGAGGCCGTCCATGCCCGCACACACAAGGCACGCCTGAACTGGTTGCTTTCTGGGCTGCGAGTGATTCCGGTCGGCGACGAGGAAGCGCGGGCGGCGTCGGAGTTGCTGATGAATGCTGGTCTGCACGGACACAAGTACGCGATCGACGCGGCAGTCGCCGAGGCTGCGTTGCGCCAGCATCGCCCGGTGGTCATGGTGACTTCCGACGTCGACGACATGGCCAAGCTCTGCGGTGATCGCGTCCGGCTTGTGGCGGTGTGAGTCCGGCTCCGGCGTCATCGGCCGCGCGCCTGGTGATGTTGTTCGGCGACGCAACCCGGTCGAGTTCCGCTTCAACGTCTAGCGCAAGAAGCTGACGGACGGAGGTTATCGGTGCAGGCGAGGGAGGCGCACCGTTGTCGAGACCGACGGAACTGCTGCGGCAGGCACGCAAAGTGTTTTTGAGCAGCACCAGCCCGAGGCCGTCGAATTGCCCGGCAGGCCGGCGCGACGCGGCGACAAAGTTCGGGTGCTCCCGCCCGGGACAAACTCAATTCTTGGGGCCTGGCACCAGCCCATCAAGGTCGAGCGTGATCGTGAACGGCGTGGCGGTGCGTAGCTTGTTGCGATAAATCGCGGTCGGCACGTAGGACCGGGCGGGTCCGTCGAGCTCGTAGGCGTGGACCACCGGTGATCCACCCTCGTCTTCGACGCGCCAGTAGTGCGGGATGCCGGCTTCCGCATACTTGCGCAACTTGACCGTGCGGTCCCGGTGTGCTGACTCCGGCGACACCACCTCCACGACCAGGAGAGTCTCCTCATGCGTGTAGAAGGTCCGGGACGGATCGTAGGATGCCGCTGCGGCCAGAAGGTCGGGCTCGGGACGATTCCACTTGTCGAGTCGGATCGTGATCTCCCGGTCGACCTCGACGCCCGGCGGTGCCTGGTCAGTCAGACTGTTCACCAGCGCGGTGACCGTACGTGCGTGCCAGACCCGCTGGGGGAACATCATGAAGACGAGTGCTCCATCGATCAGCTCGGTGTGACGGGGTGCCTGCGAAAGCTGGTCGAGGTCGTCGGCGTACCACCCCTCCGGGCGGGGCGGCTGCATCCACTCGGGCACCGCGGTCATGTTTTTCACCGTAACATCCGGTTTCTGCTGTCCTACCGTCGTTCAGCCTCGATGTCTACGCCGCATCGAGGTGAGGCTCACGCACCTTAAGAGGCGGTCTTAAGGTGCGTGAGCCTCACCTCGACGCTGGCGGTAGAGGGCGGTGACCCCTTCGCCGGAGTCGATCTGCCAGCCGGAGTCGGTCGACGGCGACATCCACCCGATGACCGGTTCCGCCTGAGCCGGCCGTGACTGCATACCAAGGCGGTGCCCGCGTGGGCGAGATCGCTCGGGTGACTGGCTACGGCCGGGAACAGGTCCGGCGGATCCTGCGAGCCGGCGGTGTCGAGCCGGAGAAGCCGACCGCTTGAGTTGAGTGCGAGCGTGGCACGTGCGGACCGCGCTCGACATCCTGCGCGAGGAAGGCCGAGTGGTCACCTTCACCGGGCGCGGCGCATTCGTCAGACCGGATCCGCAGCCCTGACCTCTATCGAGCGGTCAGCCCTGCGGCCTGTCGGTCCCGCAGTCGGTCACGAGATGTAGTGCAGGATCACGTTGTGGACGTGGTGCGACTTCTGGTCGCCGCGGAACTCGATCTCGTACGTGTGGGTGCCGACGTTGATGGCGATGGCGCCGGTGGAGAAGTACGAACCGCCCCAGGACTTGTTGCTGACCACGCTGACGCTGGTGATCTTCGCGTACGGGATGCTGGTGATGGCGACCTTCTTCCCGACGAAGGACTTGTCCTGGATGATCACCCGGCGGGTGGTCAGTCCGATGAAGCCGGTGCCGGTGCCGATCGCGTCGTAGACCGCGATCACCTGTTCCCCGTCGAGTAGGCCGCTCTCGATCTGCCGCAGTTGCTCGCGCCGGTCGTACGTCACGTTGGCCATGGCACCGAGGATAGGTCGCGGCGGCAACCACGGCCGAGGTCACGCGGCGTCGATGATGGTCCGGTAGGCGTCCTCGATCCGTGCGGCAAGTCTAACGTCACCCTCAGTGATCTTCTCGCTACCGGACGAGCCGAGGCAGATCTGCGTGCTTCCGTCGATCCGCCGGACATCCGGCCGCAGGTGCAGTGCGTCGGCGGCTACCTTGATCCGCTCGGTCAACTCGGCGTGCTGGCTGTCGTCGAGCAGCAGGACACGCCGGATCTGCTGGCCTTCCTGAGTCCAACCTACGAGTTGGGTCAGCGCGTCGCTAAGGTAGTCGCGGCCCGGACGGCCGGGCCAGAGTGCTCGCAAAGCCACACCTCCCAGGCGTCGTTGCCGGCTTGTGGCCAAATCGTCGCCATCCTGTGTCTTGGTCGGTGGTCCCCAGTCTTACCGCTGACCGGCCGGGTGTCCACGTCCACCCTTCCCGCTTCTGCTGTCCTAGCAGCCAGCAGGGTTGGCCGAATTGCTGATTGATCTGGCAGGCTGGTCTGCTGTGCGAAGCGGGCGGCCCAGACTGCAGGTCGTTGTCGGTGCGGCGATCGTGCTCGACGGCCGGGTACTGGCGTGCGCGCGGTCTCACCCGCCCGAAGCAGTGGGGAAATGGGAGTTTCCCGGCGGAAAGGTAGAAATCGGGGAAACTGAGCCGGTGGCTCTGATCCGGGAATGCCAGGAGGAACTCGGCGTGACCATCTCGGTGGGCGAGCGGCTCGGCGAGGATCAGGTGCTCGGGCAGGGGCGGGCCGTGCTGCGTGTTTACCTGGCACAGCTGCTCGGGCCGACGGCACCCGCCGCGCTCGAACACTCGGCCCTGCGCTGGCTGGCCGCCGACGAGCTGCACGACGTGCGTTGGATGCCGGCGGACCGACCGATCGTCGCCAAGCTGGGCCCGGTGCTGCGGGCGGCCGCCCGGTAGCCAGAGCGGCTCGCGGTCATGCCTGTCTCCGCGCCGAGCCACCCCGCGCCGAGCCACCCCGCGCCGAGCCACCCCGTGCCGAGCCACCCCGCGCCGAGCCACCCCGCGCCGCTTGCGGGTCGTCGAACGACTTCGTCAACGGTGACCGGCGATCCGCCCCGTGCCGTCAGGGTTCAAAGGTTGACGTCGACCTGGAACGATCGGGCGGCCAACCCGCTGCCGCCCTGCCAGATTTCGAAACCCGCCTCGACACCGCTGAGATACCACCTCCGCTCGAGGTAGCCACGGCCGACCGCGTCGCGGGTGAAGACCGCCAGATCAAGGTCGCGGACCTCGGCGGTCGGGCTGGTCCGCACGTACGCGACATAGCTCCAATGCCAGTCCGCGTGGTAAACGTCCCAGGTGGTTCCGGCCAGGACCACATCGCGGGCGACGAGGACGCCGCCGGGCTCGGCACCACCGGCCCGGTCCAGCCAGACCATCAGCTCGGCGCCGTCCGGAGACCGGTGGGCGTTCGCGTCGGTGTGGAACCACAGGTCGTACGTGGCGTTCCAGCGCCCCGGCACCCCCTCGGTGCTGACCGCCCAGCTGGACCGGGCCGAGCGTAGCTTGCCGACCTGGATCGGCAGCCCGCTGCCGACCGTGCAGTTGCCCCAGTGGCAGCCCTGGTAGATGGTCGGGTAGGCGGCTGCGGAGCCGGTCGACTTGGCGTGTTCGGAGTGGGCGACCTCGAATCGGCCGTCGCCGGCGACGGTGAGGCACTGCAGGGTACGGGCGCCCCAGACGTTGTTCATGACCACGTACCGCTTGTCCGCGATGTTGATCGTGTCCGCCCGGCCGCAGAGTTCGGCGGCGTCGGCGGCCGGAGCCAGCCAGAAGATCGTGATGCCGAGCGCGACGACGGCGGCGAAGAATATCGACCGCAGGCGGTAGCGCCTGAGCAGCGTCATGGTGCGGAGCTCCTTCGGCGGGCAGCCCGCATCAGCGGACTGGTGCCGTGGGCGTGGCGGCCCGGCACCACCCACGACGGGAAACGATCGATGTGATTCGTTCCCGGCTCCGCAGAGGATGCTACGACTGTCGATCCCTGCCGGGCAACCTACCGCCCCGTCCCCCGGCGATCCTGGACTTGTCGATGGATGAATCTGGCAAAGCCTCGCGACAAGTCCAAGATCGCCGGGGACGGGTGGGGACGGGGGTGGGGACAGGGTAGGACGGGGATGGGGGCGAAGTGAGGGTCAGCGGTCCTGGTCGGGGTGGTGGTAGTTCAGGGACTTGTCCGGCAGCGGGAAGGTGACGTCCTCGCCGAACGGCGACGGGGCCGCCGGCCGGTCGAACGCCAACTCGCTGATCGGCAGATGTCCGCTGGAGTCCACCGGTGCCGCCTGCGGCCGCGGCACCTGGCGATGCCAGTTCACGCCCCGCTCGGCGTCCGCCTGCGGGCTGTGGTCGCCGTCGGCCGGCACGGCCGCGCCGACCGGCTGGCCGATGCCCGACTCGCCGGGAGCGGGGCCGGCCGGCGCTGTGCCGTTCTGGCCACGACGGAAGATCTTGCTACCGAGCCACACCAGTGGATCGTACTTGCGGTCGACGACGCGTTCCTTCATCGGGATGATCGCGTTGTCGGTGATCTTGATGTGCTCGGGACAGACCTCGGTGCAGCACTTGGTGATGTTGCAGTAGCCCAGACCCTGCGAGGCCTGCGCGTACTCCTTACGGTCGCTCCTGGTGTCGAGCGGGTGCATGTCGAGCTCGGCGGCGCGGATGAACACCCGCGGGCCGGAGAACGCCTTCTTGTTGTCCTCGTGGTCGCGGACCACGTGACAGGTGTTCTGGCACAGGAAGCACTCGATGCACTTGCGGAACTCCTGCGAGCGCTCGACGTCGACCTGCTGCATCCGGTACTCGCCGGGAGCCAGCTCCTCCGGCGGGTCGAACGCCGGCGTCTCCAGGGCCTTGCGGTAGTTGAACGACACGTCGGTGACCAGATCCCGGATCACCGGAAAGGTACGCAACGGAGTGACGCTGATCGTCTCGGTCTCCTCGAACGTCGACATCCGCGTCATGCAGCCCAGCTTGGGCATGCCGTTGATCTCCATGGAGCAGGAGCCACACTTGCCGGCCTTGCAGTTCCATCTACAGGCCAGGTCCGGTGCCTGGGTGGCCTGCAGCCGGTGGATGACGTCGAGAACGACCTCGCCCTCGTTCACCTCGACCTGGAAGTCCTGCAACTCACCGCCGGTCTCGTCGCCCCGCCACACCCTGAAGTGGCGCTTGGTGCCCATCAGTTGTCCGCCTCCTCAGCGAGCGCGTCCTGCGCCAGTGCGTCGAACTCCGCCAGTTCCTCGTCGGTCAGATACTTGGCCAGCTCCGCCCGGTCGAAGAGCGTGATCAGCTCCGGGCGCATCGTCGGCAACGGCTTGCGCTCCAGCTTGACCGCCGCGTCCGACTCGATCGAGCAGACCAGGTTGACCGTGCGCCACTGCGGCGACATGGTCGGGAAGTCCTCGCGGGTGTGCCCGCCCCGGGACTCCGTGCGCTCCAGTGCCGCCTTCGCGGTGCACTCCGAGACGACCAGCATGTTGCGTAGGTCCAGGGCCAGGTGCCAGCCCGGGTTGTAACGTCGACCGCCGGCCGCGCTGACCTTGGCCACCCGCTCGCGCAGCTCGGTCAGCTTGACCAGGGACTCCGCCAGCTCGCCTTCGCGGCGGATGATGCCGACCAGATCGCCCATCACCGCCTGCAGGTCCTGCTGCAGGGTGTACGGGTTCTCGCCGGTGTCCCGGGACAGTGGCGCCAGGGCCTGATCCACCGCCGTCTCGACCTCGTCGGCGGAGACCTTCGGCCGCCGGTCCAGCCCGCCGGCGTACGCGGCCGCGTGCTCGCCCGCCCGCTTGCCGAAGACCAGCAGGTCGGACAGGGAGTTGCCGCCGAGTCGGTTGGAGCCGTGCATGCCGCCGGAGACCTCGCCGGCGGCGAACAGGCCGCTGACGTGACCGACCGCCGCCGCGGTGTCCGGGTCGACCTCGACGCCGCCCATGACGTAGTGGCAGGTCGGCCCGACCTCCATCGGCTGTTTGGTGATGTCGACGTCGGCCAGCTCCTTGAACTGGTGGTACATCGATGGCAGCCGGCGGCGGATCTCCTCGGCCGGCAGCCGGCTGGCGATGTCCAGCAGCACCCCGCCCGACTCGGTGCCCCGGCCCGCCTTGACCTCGTTGTTGATGGCTCGGGCCACCTCGTCACGGGGCAGCAGCTCCGGCGGGCGCCGGTTGTTGTCCGGGTCGGTGTACCAGCGGTCCGCCTCCTCCTCGGTTTCCGCGTACTGCTTGCGGAACACGTCGGGGACGTAGTCGAACATGAACCGTTTGCCGTCGGTGTTGCGCAGCACCCCGCCGTCACCCCGGACCGACTCGGTGACCAGGATGCCCTTGACCGACGGCGGCCAGACCATGCCGGTCGGGTGGAACTGCAGGAACTCCATGTTGATCAGGTTCGCCCCGGCCCGCAGCGCGAGGGCGTGCCCGTCGCCGGTGTACTCCCAGGAGTTCGAGGTGACCTTGTACGACTTGCCGACCCCACCGGTGGCCAGCACCACGGCCGGCGCCTCGAACAGGATGAACTCGCCGCTCTCCCGGTAGTAGCCGAAGGCACCGGCGATCCGGGGACCGTCCGGGCCGGATTCCAGCATCAGCTCGGTGATGGTGGTCTCGGCGAAGACCTTGATCCGGGCGTCGTGGACGCCGTACTCCCGCTTGTCCTCCTGCTGCAGGGAAACGATCTTCTGCTGCAGGGTGCGGATCAGCTCCAGGCCGGTGCGGTCACCGACGTGGGCCAGTCGCGGGTACTCGTGGCCGCCGAAGTTGCGCTGCGAGATCTTGCCGTCCTTCGTACGGTCGAACAGCGCGCCGTACGTCTCCAGCTCCCAGATGCGCTGCGGCGACTCCTTGGCATGCAGTTCGGCCATCCGGAAGTTGTTCAGGAACTTGCCGCCGCGCATCGTGTCGCGGAAGTGCACCTGCCAGTTGTCGCGGCTGTTGACGTTGCCCATCGCGGCGGCGGCACCGCCCTCGGCCATCACCGTGTGCGCCTTGCCGAACAGCGACTTGGAGATGATCGCGGTGCGCTTGCCGGCCAGTCGGGCCTCGATCGCCGCCCGTAGCCCGGCGCCGCCGGCACCGATGACCACGACGTCGTAGTGGTGTCGTTCGATTCGGGTAGTCATATCGTCCAAGCCCCTAGTTGAAGAACCGCAGGTCGCCGAACCAGCCGGCGGACACCGCCAGCACGTAGAAGTCGGTCAGCGCCAGCGTGCCGAGGGTGATCCAGGCGAGCATCATGTGCCGGGTGTTCAGCTTGGAGACGAAGGTCCAGAAGCGGTACCGCACCGGGTGCTTGGAGAAGTGCTTCAGCCGGCCGCCGGTGATGTGCCGACAGGAGTGGCAGGACAGGGTGTACGCCCACAGCATGATGACGTTGCCGAGCAGGATGACGTTGCCCAGGCCGATGCCGAAGCCGGCCTCGCCGTCGAAGGCGAGGACCGCGTCCCAGGTGTTGATGAGCGAGATGATCGACGCGGCGTAGAAGGTGTACCGGTGCACGTTCTGGAAGATCAGCGGGAAGCGGGTCTCGCCGGAGTAGCTCTTGTGACCGTCCGGCACCGCGCAGGCCGGCGGGGACAGCCAGAACGACCGGTAGTACGCCTTGCGGTAGTAGTAGCAGGTCAGCCGGAACAGCAGCAGGAACGGCAGGGTCAACGCCGCATCGGGGATGATCCACCAGCCGGGCAGGAAGCGGCCGAAGTGCGCCGCCTCCGGTACGCACCGTTCGGTGACGCAGGGTGAGTAGAACGGGGTCAGGTAGTGGTGCTCGGCGACCCAGTAGAAGTCGTGCATGAAAACGCGGACGGTGGCGTAGGTGACCCAGGCACCGAGTCCGATGACGGTGATGAGCGGGGGTAGCCACCACCGGTCGGTGCGCAACGTCTTCGCCGCGATGGCGGCGCGCGCCCGCGCCTGCCCCGGCATCGTTGCCGTAGTCGTCATCCTGTCTCCCTGACGGGGCCCGACCCGCAGCAGGCGGGCCCGGATATCTTCGGCCGGTCCGTGGCGACAGGGCACAGCCCAGATTGCCGTACGACCGTGTGCTCCAACCCGCGCCACGTCCCGCGCAGTGGCTGGCGACCATCTACGCGGGAGGTAGGTGCAGTCCGGTGCACACGTTACGCCCCGTACCGGCGGACGTATGCGCAAGGGAGTCTCGCCGGTATCGCGCCGGTTACGAAAGCCCGGCCCGCCCGTGGAGCGGCGGATGTGCACAAGCTCACTGCTATTCCAGCGGCGTCGGTCACAGATCGCGCCGGCGGCGGGGTGACGGGCGGCGCGGTCGACCAGCCCGCACCGCCCGTCGCGGACCTCCAGAAGTGAGGTATGCCTAACCTAAATCGGAAGGGTCGCTCGGGTCAATACGATGAATCGGCTCGCCGCCGATACCTGTCAGCCGGTGGCGCCGCCGGTGACCTGCCAGCTCGCCAGGTGCAGCGCGGGCGCGTGCCAGGACGTACTGTCCCAGGCCTCCGGCAACCGGGCGAGCGCGGTCCCGACGCCGAGTACGGCACCGGCGGCGAGTGCCTGGGGGTAGGACTGGGTGAATCGCAGGTTGCGGACCGCCGAGACCACCTCGCCGGACTCGACCAGCCACACCCCGTTGCGGGTCAGCCCGGTCACCACCAGGCTGCGGGGGTCGAGTACCCGGGTGTACCACAGGTCGGTGACGAGCAGGCCGCGTTCCATCCCGGACAGCAGCACGGCGCTGTCCGCCCCGGTCGGGCCGGCCACTGTCGGTTCCGCACCGGTCGCACCGGTCGCGGTCGGGGCGGTCGGGGCGGTCGGCGGACCGTCGGCCGCAACCAGCCGCAGGTGTTGCGCGACCGGGCCCCAGCCGACGCCGCCCGGCGCGGCGTGCCCGGTCGAAGCCATCCCGGCCTCGGCCGCGGTCCGCCGGTCGTGGGTGAGCGCCATGCTCGTTCCGGCGTCGACCAGGACGGTACGCCCGGTCGGGGTCCCTTCCGCGTCGAACGGCAGCCCGGCTCCGGCGAGCGGGTCGTCGATCAGCGAGACGGCCGGATCGAACTGCGGCTGCCCGAGCTGGACGAAGGAACGCCGCTCGTGGTGGGCCTTGCCGGCGAACCCGTACCGGGCCAGCATCTGCAGCAGATCGACCACCGCGGTCGGTTCCAGCACCACGGCGTACCGGCCCGGGGCCAGGTCGATCGGCTGCTGCCCGGCCTGTGCCTTGGCCGCCGCCCGGGCCCCCAGCGCGGCCGGGTCGAGGTCGGCCAGTCGGGCCACCGACTGCCGGGCCACCCCGTCCGAGCCGGCCACCCGCGCGACCCCGTCCATGGCCGCCTCGGCGGTCCGCCCACCTGCGCTCTGACCGGCGCTGTTGGCGAAACCGGTGGACCGGTGCACCGTCCGGCAGTAGCCGGCACTTTCCAACCCGGCCGCAGCCGCCACGAAGTCACGTACCCGGGCCGCCCGCTCGGCCGGGCCGGCCTGTGCCGTCTGTTCGTCCCACAGCCCGGCGGCGTGCAGCGGTGCCGGCCCGGCCAGCCCCGGCCAGGCCGGATCCGGTGGGCAGAGCCGGGCCGCGGCGAGGGTCCGATCGACCAGATCGGTCAGCCCGTCCGGCTCGGTCAGCGTGGTCGAACCGATCGCCGTACGGCCGTCGATGTGCAACCGCAGCCACACGGTCGTGGCCGCCTCGGCGACGTTCTGGTGGATGTACGAATTGGCGAACCTGGTCAACGCCAGAGCATGGTGATCGGCGTACACCTCGGCCTGCGCCGCCGGGCCGGCGGCCCGGCGGACCAGCTCCACCACGCGGGCGGCCAGGTCGGTCTCGGCCGGGGACATCGCCGCTCCGGTCAACCCCGCGTCGAGACTCATCCGCGCACCCCGACCCGGACGTTGGTGAAGCGGGCGGGTGCCGCCGGATGACCGGTGTGCCCGATCTGGCCCGGTTGGCCCTTGCCGCAGTTCGGGGTGCCCCAGGCCACGCTCTCGCCGGAGAGCATGTCCATCGAGCGCCAGAAGACCGGCCCGATCCCGGTGTACGTCGGGTTGCGCAGCATCCGTCCCAGCCGCCCGTTCCTGATCTCCCAGCCGATTTCGCAGCCGAACTGGAAGTTGAGCCGTTTGTCGTCGATCGACCACGACCGGTTGAGGTCCATCAACACCCCGTCGTCGGTGGCGGCGATCATCTCGTCGAGGGTGTGCGGGCCGGGTTCGAGGCCGACGTTGGTCATCCGCACCATCGGCAGCCGGGCCCAGCCGTCGGCCCGTACGCTGCCGCCGTAGTCCAGCCCGGCGACCGCGGCCGAGTCCCGCCCGGCCAGCACGCCGACCCACCGTCCGTCGCGGACCGCGTCGCGCCTGACCGCCGGGCTGCCCTCGTCGTCGAAGCCGAAACTGCCCAACGCGCCCGGGATCGTCGGGTCGATGGTGACGTTCATCAGCTCCGAGCCGTAGCGCAGGCTGCCCAGCTGCGCCAGGTCCAGCCAGGACGTGCCGGCGAAGGCGGCCTCCCAGCCGAGGATCCGGTCCAGCTCGATGGCGTGCCCCACCGACTCGTGGATCTGCAACGCCAGCTGCTCGCTGCCGAGGATCAGCGTGGTCTCCCCGGCCGGGCAGGGCGGCGCGGTCAGCAGCGCCCGGGCCTCCTCGGCGATGCGGGCGGCGTGCGCCGGCAGGTCGAGACCGTCGACCAGCTCCCAGCCGCTGGTGCCGTACTGGCCGCGAAAGCTCGGGTAGGACCGGCGCTGGGTCTCCCCGTCACCGATCACGGTGGCCGACAGCCCGGCCCCGCACTCACGGATCCGTTGGTCGATCCGGTGCCCCTCGCTGGAGACGAACCACTTTTCGGTGTCCCAGATCTGGTAGAGCCCTTCGGCCAGGTCCGCGCCGTGCTCGCGCATGGTTCCGGTGGCGGACACCAGCAGGTCGCCCTTGTCGGTCAGCGGCACCGACAGCGGGTCGATCAGGCACGGGCTGGCCCAGCTGGCGGTACCGGCGCCCGCCGGCACCAGGTCGATCGCCGGGCCCGGCACCTGAGCACTGGCTGCGGCGATCCTCGCCGCCCGGCCGCCGGCCGCCCGCGCGGCGGCCGACGACGGATCCGGTACGGCGTAGAAGCCCCAACCGGAACCGACCAGCGCCCGCACGCCCAGGCCCGCGTCGCTGTGCTGGACCAGCGCCTCGATCTCCCCGTTGCGGGCGGTCATCGACTCGTGGCGGCGGTGCATCACGCGGGCGTCGGCGTACCGGGCACCGGCATCGAGCGCCGCCTGCACCGCAGCGGTCGCCACCTCGAAGTGGGTCATGCGCTGCACTTTATGCGACAGCCACGGCGGCTCACGAGTAGCAGATGTCGATACGGATCAGGCACCGGTGGCGACCAGCGCCTGCCGCAGGAAGTCGAGTTCGGCGCGCAGCAGCGGCGTGCCGTGCGGGTCGGTGCCGGCGGCCAGCGGCAGCATCGCGTGCGGTCGGCCGGCGGCCAGCAGCGCGGCGGACAGCCGCAGGCTGTGTGCCGCCGGCACGGCCCGATCGGTCAGCTCGTGGATCAGCAGCAGCGGCCGCAGCGGGGCGCTGCCGGCCGGCTCGCCGGCCAGCTCGACCAGGCTGTGGTGCGGGTAGATCTCGCCGCCTTCCTCCGGCGTGCCCAGGTAACGCTCGGCGTAGGCGGCCGGCAGCAGACCCCAGTCGGTGATCGGCGAGCGGGCCACCGCGGCTCGGAACACGTCCGGGCGGCGCAGCACCGCCAGTGCGGCGAGCCAGCCGCCGAAGCCGTGCCCGCGCACCACCACCTGGTCGAGGTCCAGGTCGGGATGCTTGTCGACGACCGCGCCCAGCGCGTCGACCTGGTCGGCGAGCAGCACGTCGGCGAGACGCCGGTGCACCACCTTCTCGAAACTCGGCGCCACCCCGGGCGTACCCCGGTTGTCGACGGTGACCACTGCGAACCCGGCGTCGGCCCAGCCCTGCGCGGCGAACCAGCCGGCCCGCGCGGCGGTGATCTGCTGCTGGCCCGGACCGCCGTGGACCTGCAGCAGGACCGGGAGCCGCCGGCCGGTGACGTGCGCCTGCGGGTAGAGCACGGCGGTGGGCAGCCGGCGGTCGGTGACCCGCTGCAACGCCGGGCGCGGGGTGACCGGTGGCGTGGCGGCCAGCGACCGCAGCGTGCCGATCTCGGTGTCGCCGCGCCAGATCGTCCACCGCGTACCGTGCTGGTCCAGCGTCGCGGTGCCGACGGCCAGCACGTCACCACCGACCGCGCCGACGTGCCAGCCAGGGTTCGTGGTGATCCGGGTGGCGTCCAGGCTGCCCGAACCGGGTGCGGTGCGGACCCGGTACAGGTGCTGTTCGCTCGGTTCGCCGCCGCTCGCCTCGACCAGCAGGTCCGCGCTGGAGTGCCGGCCCGGCAACCGGCCGACGACCCGGCGTACGTACAGCGCCGAGGGGGTGAGCAGGGTGCCGTCGGCGAACAGGCACCGGGCGTCGTACCCGTCGTGGGCCAACTCGCCACCGACCAGCACCCGCCCGTCGCCCAGGTAGCAGGGGGTGCCCGGGACCGGCTCCACCCAGCGTGGATCGGCGAGTTCGGCGTGCACCTGCGTCTCTCCGGTGCGTGGGTCGATGGACAGCACCAGGCCGTGCTGCTGCAGCCGGCGCAGCACGGTGACCAGCGGACCGCCGTCGGACCAGTCGACCGACACCAGGTACGGGTAGGTCTCCCGGTCCCAGTGCACGTCGACCCAGCCGCCGTCCAGGTCGAGCAGGTGCAGCGTCACCTCGGCGATCGGTCCCCCGCACAGCGGGTACGGCCGGATCTCCGGCGGCTGCTGGGGCCGCGCCGGATCGGCGTACCGCCAGCGGGGCAGCCGGGACCGGTCCACCCGGGCGGCCAGGATGCTGCGTCCGTCCGGTGCCCACCAGTATCCGCGGTCGCGCCCGAACTCGGCCGCCGCCGGGTCGGGCAGCGCCCAGGTGATGTCGCCGTCCTCACCGGCCAGCAGGATGTCGTCGCCGTCTGGGCGCACGACCCGCAGTTTGCCCGGTGCCGGTCGGTTGCGGCCACGCTCCGGTGCCGGACTCGCGGCGCTGCCCGCGTCGTCGTCCGACACGTACGCGAGGTGGCTCCCGGTCGGGTCCGGGCGGGCGTGGGTGACGTTGCCGACCACCGGGACCTCGACGACGTGTCCGTCCACCAGATCGGCCCGGAACAGCCGGCCGGCCAGCGTGAAGCTGGCCACCCTGGCGGCCGGGTCGACGGCGTACCGGTCGATGCCGGCACCGCGGGCCGGGCCGGGCCGGGGACCGTCACCGTCGTCTCGGGGACCGTCACCGAGCAGTACGGCCGGGTCGGCGATCCGGCGTTCCTCCCCGGTGGCGGTATCGAACGACCACAGCGCCTCGGCCGGATCCCCTGGCCCGGCGGAGCGCAGGAACACCACCCGGGCCCCGTCGGCGCCGACGGTCACCGCCCGGGGCGCGCCACGGGCGATGGCGCCGGTCGGGCTGGTCGGCTGCGCATGTTCCACTCCCGGATGGTAGAACCGGCTGCTCACCAATGAGACCGGTAATCCACACCGGTGCCCGTCCGGCGTAAAGTTGCCGGGTGACCGAGACCGCCGCCGCCCAACGGCTCTTGCTGGTGCATGCCCATCCGGACGACGAGACGATCGGCACCGGTGCCACGATGGCCCGCTACGCCGCCGCCGGTGCCCACGTCACGCTGGTCACCTGCACACTCGGCGAGGAAGGCGAGATCCACGTACCGGCTCTGGCCGGGCTTGCCGCCGACCGGGCCGACCAGCTCGGTGGCTACCGGATCGCGGAGCTGGCCGCGGCCTGTGCGGCGCTCGGGGTCACCGATCACCGGTTCCTCGGCGGAGCCGGCCGCTACCGGGATTCCGGGATGATGGGGCTCGCGACCAACGACCATCCACGGGCGTTCTGGCAGGCTGATCTCGACGAGGCCGCCGGAGCGCTGCTGGAGATCATCCGTGCGGTACGCCCGCAGGTCGTGATCACCTACGACGCCAACGGTTTCTACGGCCACCCGGACCACATCCAGGCACACCGGGTGACGATGCGGGCGGTCGAGCTGGCCACGGCGGACGGCGTCGCACCGGCCAAGGTCTACTGGACGGCGATGCCGAAGAGCGTCCTGGCCGCCGGGATCGACGCCTTCCGAGGCGCGGCGAACAACCCGTTCGGCGATGTCGAGCAGGTCGACCAACTGCCGTTCGGCACTCCCGATCCGCAGATCGCGGCGCGCATCGACGGCACCGACCACTACCCGGCGAAGACGGCCGCGATGCGGGCGCACGCCACGCAGATCGCGGACGACTCCTGGCTGTACTCGATCGCCGGTAACTTCGGTGGCGAGTTCATGGGGGTGGAGTACTTCGTCCTCGGCCACGGCGTGCGCGGGCCGAGCAGCGGCCCGTACGGCTGGGAGGACGACCTCTTCGCCGGCCTGACCGACCCTGGCACGCCACCGTGACCTCGCCGAGCATGTCCGGCCCGGTGCCGGCGCTGGAGGAGGTGGTGCTGGTGGACCGACTCCCGGCACCGCGACGGTGGCCGCGGGCGGTCGATCTGGGCCTACGGGTAGCCGGCGGGACGATCGCGGTCGTCGCGGCGCTGGTCAGCGCGGTCCTGGAGGTGCTGCTCGCCACGACGCGCGTCGGCGGGTACCTGGTCGGCGTGTCGGTGCTGCTGGCTGTCGTCGGCAACGTGCTGGTGAGCTGGTTCGTGGTGCGGGTCACCGGGGGACGGTGGGCGCTGGCGTTGCCGGCTTTCGCCTGGTTCGCGGTGATGGTGTTGGCGGCCGGTGGTACCACCGAGGGCGACATCCTGCTGGCCGGCGACAACTGGGTCGGCTTCGCGATGATCTTCGCCGGCGCGATCGCGTACGCGGTCTTCGCCTTCCGGATGATCCTGTCTCAGCCGCCTCGTCGGTCGGTCGTGCCGACCGGCCGACGGTAGCTGACGGTATCGTCGTCGAATCCTAGAATTGGTCGTCGAATTCTAGAATCGTCGGTGATCAGGTCACGGGAGGTGGCGATGAGGCAGCGATGGCTGCCGGTAGGCGTACTCGCGGGTGCGCTGTTCACGGTGAACGTGGTGGCCAGATTGGTGAGTCGGTTCGCCTTCGAGGCCGACACCGAGGCCCAGGACCGGCTCTCGCTGGCCATGTTCGCGGTGATCGCGGTGACGCTGGGCGTGGTCGCGTTCTTCTGGGGACGGCACCGGCCGGTCGACCGGTGGGGCGGCGACCTGGCAGTGGCGGTGCTCGGCGCGCTGGTGCTGACCATCTTCGTCGGTCCGTTCATCAGCGGCGACCACCCGTTCTCCAACGGGGCCGGGGCGTTCTTCGCCCAGATCTGGCTCTACGCCGGGTTCTCCGTCGGTGGCGTGCTGATCGGCTATCTGGTGCTGACCGCGATGGGCTGGGACCACCGGTCGCAGTCGCTGAAGCGGTACGCGGAGACCAAGCTCAGCAAGCCCCGCCGGGTGGTACGTCGCTGACCGCCTGCCACGGCAGGTAGGTGTGCTGCGTGGTGAAGCCCAGCCGGGTGTACAGGGCCGTCGCCGGGTTGTGTTGTTCGACCTGGAGGAAGGCATGCCGGGCGCCCATCTCGCGGTGCGCCCAGCCGGCCACGGCCGCGATCAGCCGGATGGCCAGGCCCCGGCGACGGGCGGCCGGTACCACCTGCACCAGGGACAGCCCGCACCACCGGCCGTCGGCGCTGAGACAGCCCCGGCCGACGGCGATCAGGTCGCCGCCGTCGTACACCTGCGCGAATCTGACCTGCGGCACCGCGGTCAGCACATGATAGGCCGCCGGCGGCAGCGACGGACCGGCCGGTGTACCCGGTTCAGGTGTGGTGGCGGTGACCGGCTTGCCGGCCGCGACCATCGCGAGCCAGTCGGGCGACGGTGTCGGCTCCAGCCGTACCGGTGGCAGACTGCGCTGGTCGGTCGCCCGCTGGAGCAGGTCGGCGAGGTCCGCGGTCTGCACCAGCACCAGCCGCCGGGCCCGCCAGCCCCGGCCGGCCAGCTCGGCGGCGACGTCGGCGGCTGCCGGCAGCGGGACGTTGACCTGCGGCGCCAGGCCGAGCCGGGTGTACCAGGAGTGCACCGCGTCCACCGCGGCGGGCAGCGGCCGACCGGGGTCGCCGAGCGGCAACGCCGAGTTGGCCCGACCGGTCCACCCGTCGGCGGCGCGCAGCAGCCAGTCGCCGAGCCGCTGCCGTGTCGGTGCCGGCCAGGTCTCGTCGGCGACGAGTTCCAACCGGTCGATCGCGGCGGCTTCGCGCCGGGCCGCCGCGCGCACCGCCGGATCGGCGCTCGGCGGTACCCGCTTGCCACGGTGCACGTCGGCGCGCGCTACCCGCTGGGGTCCGTGCCGGGTGAGTACGGTGAGTTCGGTCCCGGTCAGTTCGGCGAGTACGCCGAGCAGATCGGTGTAGAGCGGACGACCGCCGCTGACTCCGACTATCCTCCGGACCACGACCCGGTGTCCCACATCTTGCATCCCGAGCACGATCGACCCCCTCCCCGGCGAGATACTAGGCTCGAAGCGCCGCGGGTGATCGCGGCATGTCGTGCGGAGAGGAAGGCCCGTGACCTACATCATCGCCGAGCCGTGCGTGGATGTGCTCGACAAGGCGTGCATCGAGGAATGCCCTGTCGACTGTATCTACGAGGGCAATCGGATGCTCTACATCCACCCCGATGAGTGTGTTGACTGCGGTGCCTGTGAGCCGGTCTGCCCCGTGGAAGCGATCTTCTACGAGGACGACGTGCCGGAGCAGTGGAAGGACTACACCACCGCCAACTACGAGTTCTTCGAGGACCTCGGCTCGCCGGGGGGCGCTTCCAAGCTCGGCAAGGTGGAGAAGGACACCCCGTTCATCGCGGCGCAGCCACCACGCGGAGACGCGCACTGATCGGCCAGCGCGCCGCCGGCCTGCCGGACTTTCCCTGGGACCAGCTGGAGCCGGTCAAGGCACAGGCGGCCCGGCATCCGGACGGCCTCGTCGATCTGTCCGTCGGTACCCCGGTCGACCCGGTGCCCCCGGTGGTCCAGGCGGCGCTCGCGGCCAGCACGGACACCCCGGGCTACCCGATGACCGCCGGTGGTGCCGGACTGCGCGAAGCCATCCGCAGCTGGTGCGTGCGCCGGTGCGATGCCTCCGCCGAGGGTCTGGCGGTGCTGCCGACGATCGGTTCCAAGGAGCTGGTCGCCTGGCTGCCGACCCTGCTCGGGCTCGGACCCGGCGACATCGTGGTGGTGCCGTCGGTGTGCTACCCGACGTACGAGGTCGGTGCCCGGCTGGCCGGTGCCGAGGTGGTCCGCAGCGACTCGCTGACCGCCCTCGGACCGTCGGGCCGGGTCGGCCTGATCTGGGTCAACTCGCCCGGCAATCCGACCGGTCAGGTGCTGCCCGCCGCACATCTGCGCAAGGTCGTCGAGTGGGCCCGGCAACGAGGGGCGGTCGTCGCCAGCGACGAGTGCTACCACGCGCTGGGCTGGGAGGACCAACCGATCTCGGTGCTCAGCGACGAGGTCTGTGGCGCGGACCATGCCGGGCTGCTCGCCGTCCACTCGCTGAGCAAGCGGAGCAACCTGGCCGGTTACCGGGCCGGATTCGTCGCCGGTGATCCGGGCATCGTCGCCGACCTGCTGGCGGTGCGTAAGCACGCGGGGATGATCGTCCCGGCGCCGGTGCAGGCCGCGATGGTCGCCGCGTTGGGCGACGAGGAGCACGTCGCGGTCCAGCGACGGCGGTACGCCGGCCGCCGCGAGCGGTTGCGAACCGCGTTGACCGGTGCCGGCCTGCGCATCACGCACTCCACCGCCGGGCTGTATCTGTGGGCGAGCCGGGACGAGGACTGCTGGTCGACGGCCGACTGGTTCGCCGCCCGCGGGATCCTGGTCGCGCCGGGCTCCTTCTACGGCCCGGCGGGGCGATCACATGTGCGGATCGCGTTGACGGCGAGCGATGACCGGGTGGCCGCGGCGGTGGACCGGCTCGGTTAGGCTCGCCACATGACGGACACCCCGGTGGTGGCGGTGCGCGGCGAGGTGACCCGAGAGGTCCCACCCGAGCTGGCCCGGTTCAGCGTGACGGTGGTCGCCCGGGGCAAGGACCGGCCGGCCACGCTGGCTCGACTCGCCGAGCGTGGTGACGCGGTCCGGTCCCTCATCGACGGGTACGGTCCGGCGATCGAACGGCGGGAGTCCGGCAGCCTGCTGGTGCGCCCTGAGTGGAAACGCTCGGGTGAACGGGTCTCCGCGTACCACGCCAGCGTGACCACGACCGTCACCGTTGTCGATTTCACGATACTCGGCGAACTGATGCTGCGGCTGGCCGACCAGGACCAGACCCGGGTCGGTGGACCCTGGTGGTCGCTGCGACCGGACAGCCCGGTGCTGGGTGAGGCCCGCCGGGCCGCGATCGACGACGCGATCGCCCGGGCCCGCGACTACGCCGCCGCCCTCGGTGCCGAGGTGACCGGCCTCGTCGAGTTGGCCGACCACGGGATGTCGGCGCCACAGCCGGTGATGCTGCGTGCCGCGGCCCCTGGCTTCGCCGCGATGGAATCGGCATCCGGGGCCCTGCCGCAGATCGATCTTGACCCCCAGGTGCAGACCGTCCAAGCCGCGGTCGACGCCCGGTTCACGATAACCCCACCGGCGGCCCTGCGTCGGTCGGCTTGATCCGCGTACGGCGATTCGCAAATTCAATATCGGCCCAGGTGGCGGCGCATTTCCACAACGGCCGCCCCGACATTGCCGGAAATTGGCGCGGCAGCGGCATCTCATCGTCGCCGACCATTGCCCGGCAGAGGTATAGCCAAGGGGTTGCCGGGCTGGTAAACCGATCGGTGGACGTGTCGCCGTCGGCAACCGACGCCCACTCGAAGGTCTGCCGGCACACCGGCGCCGCCGGGATCCGGCGCTGGGCGGCCGTCCACCACTGGCTTGCACCACCGGCTTGAGGGGAGGCTTGTGTCGGTCCGGAAACTCGCCGGCGGATACGTCGCCGCGACGACCCTGCTGTCGGCCGGAGTGTTCATCACCCCCGCGTGGCATCCGTTCATCTGGCCTGGACTCGGCATGGCCAGCGCCGGTGCCATCGTATTCGGGATCCGTCACTACCGCCCCAAACGGGCCGTCGCCTGGTGGTGCCTGGCCGCTGCGGTGGTCGCCCTCGCCGCCGGTGACACGGTGTATGCGGTCTTTCCTGGTTCAGCGGTCACGGAACTCTGCTATCTGACGGTATTCGTGCTGACCGCCACCGGGTTGTTCATCCTGACCCAGGGCGCCCGGGTGATCGGCGACCGGGCGAGGTTGCTCGACGTGCTCACGTTTTTGTGCACCGCCGCGCTGCTCGCCTGGATCTTCATCATCGGTCCCTACATCACCGCTCCCGGGCTGAGTACGGTCGACCGGTCCCTGCTCGCCGCGTACGCGCTCGGCGATCTGCTGATCCTGGCGGTGATGATCCGGCTGATCGCCACGAACGTGCGTACTCCGGCTCTGCTGCTGTTGCTCGTCGGGGCCGCCGGGATGCTGATCGGCGACGTGCTCTACGGGCTGACCACCCTCGGCTCGCAGTGGCAGCCCGGCGGGCCGATCGAGCTCGGTTGGTTGGTGCTCTACGTCACCTGGGGGATGGCGGGACTACACCCGTCGATGGCGGAACTGTCCGCACCGGTGGACGTGGAGCAGGGCAAGGTCAGCCGGCCCTGGGCGATCCTGCTGATCCTGGCCACGATGATCGCTCCGGCGATCCTGCTGATCGAGACGTTGACCGGACGGATTCGTGACGGCGCGATGCTCGCCATCACCTCAGGGGTGGTGTTTGCGCTGGTCCTGAGCCGGTTCGGCGACGTGCTCGCCGCGCACCGCCAGACCGTGCGCCGGGAGCAGGGCCTGCGGGACGTGTGCGCGGAACTCGTCTCCGCCGCCGACGCCGGCGAGGTCGACCGCGCGGTCCGGGCCGGGCTGGCCCGGATCATGCCGGAGGGCGCTGTGCACCGGCTCGTACTGGTGCTCAACCGCGCGGGCGGGGTACCGGCGCTGGCCAGCAGCATCTGGGGTCCGTCGGTGTCGATCACGGCGACCGGGACGCTGCTGCCGCCGACCGTCGCGGTCCGGCGTACCCGGCTGTTGCGTCGGCCGGCGCTCCAGCCGGTCCTGGCCAACCAGCTGAGCCCGTTTCCGATGGCGCTGCTCTGCCCGCTGGTGCTACCGGAGCGGCGACCGCCCGGTCCGGTCTCGGCGCAGCACAGCGTCGCGGCCCGCGACAACCGGACCGACACCGCCGGTCGCGGCGCCCGGCACAACGGACAGCCGGCCGCCGGCCCACGTGCCGGTGTCCTGCTGGTGTCGGCGGAGACCGCGGTGCTGTCCGTGCTTCGCGACTCGATCGAGGTGCTCGCCAGCCACGCCGCGACGGCACTGGAACGGATCCGGCTCGCCGACGAGATCAGTCGGCGGGACGCCGAGGCCTACTTCCGGACCCTCGTGCAGAACAGCGCGGACATCATCCTGATCGTCGACGACCAGGACCGGATCCGGTACGCCAGCCCGGCGCTGGAGGCGGTGCTCGGCCGGACCGCGACCGCCGGCATCGCCGTGACCGAGCTGGTGAACCCGGTGGACCACGACCAGGCGGCCGCGGGCCTGGCCCTGGTCCGTTCCTCCGGTGAGCCGCACGACTGGCCGGACTGGCAGCTGCGACACGCCGACGGCAGCGCCGTCCAGATGGAGGTGAGCTGCCGCGACCTGCGTGCCGACCGGACGGTGAACGGCCTGGTGGTCACGTTGCGTGATGTCACCGAGCGGCGCCGGCTGGAACGTGAGCTGACCCACCGCGCCTTCCACGACTCGCTCACCGGGCTGGCCAACCGGGTGCTGTTCCACGATCGGGTGCACCAGGCGGTGGCCCGGGCGCAGCGGGGCGCGCACACCGTCGGTGTGCTCTTCATCGATCTCGACGATTTCAAGGTGGTCAACGACACGATGGGCCACGCGGCCGGTGACGAGTTGCTGGCCGCCGTCGCCGACCGGCTGACGGGAATCCTTGGGTGCGTCGACGCCGCGGCGCGGCTCGGCGGCGACGAATTCGCCGCGCTGGTCGACGATGCCGCCGACTCGGCCGCGGTGGAGCAGGTCGCCCAGCGGATCGTGTCGGCGTTCGCCGAGCCGTTCCGGCTGGCCGGGCGGATGGTCGGTGGCGCGGTCAGCGTGGGGGTGGCGACCACCTCGGACGCTGCCGACACCGACGAGTTGCTGCGGCATGCCGATCTGGCGCTGTACGTCGCCAAGGGCGCCGGCAAGGGCCGTTGGCGGCGGTACCAGCCGGCGTTGCACGTCGGCCTGGTACGCCGGATGGAGCTGCGGGCGGTCCTGGAGCGGGCGGTGCCCGAGACGGACTTCTCGGTGGAGTACCAGCCCATCGTCGACCTGGCTACCGGCGGCGCGGTCGGCATGGAAGCGCTGCTGCGGTGGCGGCACCCCACCTTGGGTCTGCTTCACCCCGACCAGTTCATCGAGGTGGCCGAGGAGACCGGGCTGATCGAGCCGATCGGTGACTGGGTGTTGCGTCAGGCGGTCGTCGCCGCCGCGCGGTGGCAGGCGGATCTGCCGTCGGGTGGGGCGCCGTACGTCAGCGTCAACGTCTCAGCCCGTCAGTTCCGGGCCGCCGGGTTCACCGCCAAGGTGCGCCGCGAGATCGCCGCCGCGGGGTTGGCGGCCGGGGCGTTGACGCTGGAGCTCACCGAGAGCGTGCTGCTCGACGGCGACAACGAGGTCTGGCCCGACCTGACGCGGTTACGCGAGATCGGGGTACGGATGGCCATCGACGACTTCGGCACCGGATTCTCCTCGTTGAGCTACCTGCGACAGTTGCCGATCGACGTACTGAAGATCGACCGGTCCTTCACCGCGGACATGGCCTGCTCGCCGCGACAGCGCTCGCTGGTGGACGGGATCATCCGGTTGGCACACACCTTGGAACTGGATGTGGTGGCGGAGGGGATCGAAACGGTCGCCGATCGTAACTTGCTCAGTGATCTTGGTTGCGGCTTCGGTCAGGGCTTCCTGTTCTCCCGGCCGTTGCCCGAGGCGCACGCCGCCGCTTGGTTGCGCGGCGGCAAACCGGTGGAATCGGCCCACTCCTAGCGCACGCCCGGGTCGGTCGCTGGTCAGTCGTTGGCGTGCAGGGCGGCGTTGAGCTGGATGCCCGCGCCCGTGCGGGGACGGGCCTCCAGCGCCCCGGTCACCGAGTTGCGCCAGAACAGCAACCCGTCGACGCCGGACAGGTCCCGGGCCTTGACGACCCGGCCGTCCGGCAGTGTCACCTTGGCTCCGGCGGTGATGTAGCAACCCGCCTCGACCACGCAGTCGTCCCCGAGGCAGATGCCGATTCCGGCGTTGGCGCCGAGCAGGCTGCGTTCGCCGATGCGGATCTTCTCGGTGCCGCCGCCGGAGAGAGTGCCCATGATCGACGCGCCGGCGCCGATGTCCGAGCCGTCCCCGACCACCACCCCGGCCACGATCCGGCCCTCGACCATGGAGGTGCCGAGGGTGCCGGCGTTGAAGTTGCAGAAACCCTCGTGCATGACGGTCGTCCCGGCGGCCAAATGGGCGCCGAGCCGCACCCGGTCGGCGTCGGCGATGCGCACCCCGGCGGGAACGACGTAGTCCGTCATCCGGGGGAACTTGTCCACCCCGTACACGGCCAGATGCCGCCCGGCGGCCCGTTCGATCAGGCGCAGCTCGTCGACGCGTTCCGGCGGGCACGGGCCGGCGGAGGTCCAGGCCACGTTGGCGAGCTGGCCGAAGATGCCGTCCAGGTTGGCCTCGTTGGGCCGGATCAGCCGGTGCGAGAGCAGGTGCAACCGCAGGTACGCGTCGGAGGCGTCCTTGATCGGGTCGGCGAGTGAGTCGATCTCGACGCGCACCGTGGCCGTACGCAGACCAGGCAGGGCGCGGGGGCCGAGGGCGGCGGTGGGCAGTCCGAGCGGATTCTCGGCGTCGTCGCCGTCCGACGTGGCGGCGTGCCCGGCGGTGCCGGCCGCCGCCGGTGGCCGGGTGTCGCGACGTCGGTCACCGAGACCCAACTGGCCGGCCGGGTACCAGGTGTCGAGCACCTGGCCCTGCTCCGTGATGGTGGCCAGACCGATGCCCCACGCGGGCTGCGTCGAAACTGTCACCGAACTGTCGCCTTCCGATCGGGGTATACGGACCAGCGGCCGGCATACGGACGATCTGGGTGATCAGTGGACGGGCCGGCCCTGTCGAGACGGTACCGTGCCAGCCATGGTGAACCCGCTGACCCCCGAGGTCTTGGCCGATCCGGTGACGCTGACCCGCGCGCTGGTGGACATCGAGTCGGTGTCGCGCAACGAGCGGCACATCGCCGACTGTGTCGAGCAGGTGCTGGTCGGGGTGCCGTGGCTGAGCACCGAACGTTTCGGCAACACGGTGATGGCCCGCACCACGCTGGGCCGGTCACAGCGGGTGGTGCTGGCCGGGCACCTGGACACCGTCCCGCTGGCGGACAACTTCCCGTCCCGGGTGGTCGGCGACCTGATCTACGGCTGCGGCACGTCCGACATGAAGTCCGGTGTCGCGCACGCGCTGCATCTCGCGGTCTCCGTCGACGCCCCGCGCTACGACGTGACGTACTTGTTCTACGAGGCCGAGGAGATCGACTCCCGGTTCAACGGGCTGCGTCTGGTGGCGCAGGCACACCCGCGATGGCTGGCGGCCGATTTCGCGCTGCTGCTGGAGCCGACGTACGGGGTGGTCGAAGCCGGCTGCCAGGGCACCCTGCGGGCAGTGGTCACCAGCACCGGCCGGCGCGCCCATTCCGCCCGGTCCTGGCACGGTTCGAACGCCATCCACGCGGCGGGCGAGGTGCTGCGCCGGCTGGGCGACTACCGGGCCCGCGAGGTGACCCTCGACGGCTGTACCTACCGGGAGGGGTTGAATGCGGTGCGCATTGGCGGTGGGATCGCCGGCAACGTGATCCCCGACCGGTGCGACGTCGAGGTCAACTACCGGTTCGCGCCGGACCGTGACGAGCGGCAGGCCCAGGCCCACGTACGCGAGGTGTTCGCCGGCTTCGACGTCGAGATCGCGGACTGTGCCGGCGGCGCGCTGCCCGGGCTGGAGTCGGCGCCGGCCCAGGAGTTTCTGGCGACGATCGGCGAACCGCCGGTGGCCAAGCTGGGTTGGACCGACGTGGCCCGGTTCGCGGCGCTGGGCATCCCGGCGCTGAACTTCGGCCCGGGTGACCCGAACCTGGCTCACGCCAGGGACGAGCACGTGGAGATCGGGAAGATCCGCGACGGGGCCGAGACGCTGCGCCGCTGGCTGGGCAAGGCCTGACAGGCAGGCGCTCGATACGGCCGTGGGCGGCCGGCCCGAGTGGACCAGCCGCCCACCGTACGGCGTCACTGCAGCAAGAGCGGTTGCGGCTCGACGGCGGCCTCGGTCACCGGCTCTGCGGGATGCGGTCGTCCTCCGGCGATCCGGCGCTCCGCCACCACCGCCCGGATCCGGCGGTCCATCTGGCGCCGAACCCGAATGAGTTCGTTGCGGGTCATCACGATTGCTCCTCCCCCCGGAACATGCCGCGACGGTGTCCTCCCCACCGCCGGGCAAACCCAGTATCTGCCAATGAAGACGTACCCGCAGCTGATTTGGTTGCATCTGCACCTGATCTGCGTGACATTGCCACTGTCGCGTTACCGACCCGCTCCGCTCCGGTGGCGGTCGATGTCCGGACGCCTATCCGGCGCTATCCGGATGGCCGCCACCCCATCGGCCACCCGAGTCCGCACTGGACACGCGGCCGGCCGGTACACCGTAGGCCGGGCCGGCCGCTACGGTTGGCCGAATGGACCAACTCAACGACCGGGCCACGGCGTCCGGGAAGTCCGGGGCGGTGCCCGCAGAATCCGAGCCGCGGCGGCACCGGGGTGCGGTGACCCTGCGCCGGGAGGCGATCCGCCGGGACACCGCCGATCAAGGGCTGCTCGATTCGCGGACCCGTGGAGAATGGAAGACCAAGGACGCCTGGCGGGCGTTGCGCATCCTGTCGGAGTTCGTCGAAGGCTTCGACACGCTCGCTGATCTGCCACCCGCGGTCAGCGTATTCGGATCTGCGCGCAGCTTGGCCGAAAGCCCGGAATGCCGACTCGCCGAACGGCTCGGTACGGCCCTCGCCAAGGCCGGCTACGCGGTCATCACCGGCGGCGGTCCGGGTGTGATGGAAGCAGCCAACCGGGGCGCCACCGAAGCGGGCGGCATCTCCGTCGGACTCGGTATCGAATTGCCGTTCGAGCAGGGCATCAACGAGTGGGTGGAGGTCGGCATCAACTTCCGCTACTTCTTCGCCCGTAAGACCATGTTCGTCAAGTACGCGCAGGCGTTCGTCGTACTGCCCGGTGGCTTCGGCACCCTCGACGAGTTGTTCGAAGCACTCACCCTGGTGCAGACCGGCAAGGTCACCCGGTTCCCGGTCGTCCTGATGGGCACCGGGTACTGGTCCGGGCTGCTGGACTGGTTGCGTGACACCATGCAGACACAGGGGAAGATCGGCGCCGTCGATCTCGATCTGATCTGCCTGACCGACGACGTCAGCGAGGCGGTACGGCACATCGTCGACGCGGACGCGACGCTCGCCGCCGAGCAGGAATCGCTGCGGGAGACGGCGCTGGCCCAGACCGAGGCCGAGCGGCAGACCGAGCACCGCTGGGCCGGCCGGTGAGCACCGGCAGGCGGATGAGGGGAGCACATGTGGCCGCGATCGGCGTTTTCTGCGCCTCGTCACGCACGCTTGAGCAACGCTGGCTGGACCTGGCCACCCGGACCGGGCGGGAGTTGGCCGACCGGGGCCACACCCTGGTCTCCGGCGGTGGCTGTGTCGGCATGATGGGGGCGCTCGCCGACGGTGCCCGGGCGGCCGGCGGCTACACCCTCGGGGTGATCCCGCAGCCGCTGGTGGACCTGGAGGTCGCCGACACCCACGCCGACGAGTTGGTCGTCACCGATGGGATGGCCAGCCGCAAGACCCTGATGATCGAGAAATCGGACGGCTTCATCACGCTGCCCGGCGGGCTGGGTACGTTGGACGAACTGTTCGAGGTGTGGACGACCACGGTGCTCGGGATGCACCACAAGCCGGTGGTGCTGGTCAACACCGACGGATTCTTCCAGGGCCTGCTCGACTGGCTCGGTCGGCTCGCCGACACCGCGTTCGTCGGGCACTCCGCCCGCGACACGCTGGTCGTCGTCGACACGGTGCCAGCCGCCGTGGACGCCGTCGAGGCGCGGCTGGCGTGAGATGAGCGTCGTGCAGGCGTACCGGCTGGTCCGCCGGCCGGCGCAGGCCGAGCCGGCGTGGTCGCCCGATCCCGCGCAGCAGGCGGTCGTCGCGCACACCGACGGCCCGCTGCTGGTGGTCGGTGGTCCCGGCACCGGAAAGACCAGCACGCTGGTCGAGGCGGTCGCGGCGCGCGTCGCGCACGGCACCGACCCGGAACGGGTGCTCGTGCTCACCTTCAACCGCCGGGCCGCCCTCGCGCTGCGCCGGCGTATCGAAGCCCGGATCGCCGTCGGCGCCCGCCGGGTGCTGCACGAGCCGTTGGTACGGACGTTTCCCGCCTACGCGTTCGGTCTGTTGCGCCGGGCCGCGGCCGAACGCGGCGAGCCGTCGCCCCGGCTGCTCACCGGCCCGGAACAGGATCTGATCATCCGGGAGTTGCTGGACGTCGCGGGACCGCAGCCGGGCGAGCGACCGGGTGCGCGATCGGGTGCGCGGCCGGACGAGCCGGCCGGCGACGAGTCGCCCGACCCGGTCGGCTGGCCGCCGGAGCTGCGTGCCGCGCTGCCGACCCGGGCCTTCGCCACCCAACTGCGGGACCTGCTGCAGCGGGCGACCGAGCGCGGCGTCGGCCCGGTCGAGCTGGCCCGGCTCGGCGAGCGGCTCGGCCGGGCCGACTGGCCGGCCGCCGCGCGGTTCCTGCGCCAGTACGTGGCGGTGCTGGCGTTGCGCGACGTGAGCAACCGGGGCTCGGTCGGCTACGACCATGCCGAACTGGTCCGGGCCGCGGCCGGACTGCTCACCGACGATCCGGTGCTGCTGGAGGCCGAGCGCCACCGACTGTCATATGTGTACGTCGACGAGTTGGCCGACACGGATCCCGCCCAGATCGAACTGCTCACCCTGATCGCCGGCGGCGGCCGTCCGCTGGTCGCCTTCGCCGACCCCGACTCGTCGACGTACGCCTTCCGGGGGGCCGACCCGGGTATCGTGCCGGTGTTCGGGCACCGGTTCCCAACCGCGTCCGGGGCGGTGGCCCGGCAGATCACGCTGCCGGTCTGCTACCGGGCGGATGCCGGACTGCTGGCGGTGACCGGGCGGATAGCCCGGCGGCTGCGCGGCCCGGCCGGCCACCGGACGATGCGCCCCGCCGGCATCGACTCCGCGAGCGGGCCGCGATCCACTGGCCCCGCGCCGGGCCAGGCGGTGCCCGACGCCCAGGTCCGGGTGTTCCGGTCGGCCACCAGTGAAGCCGGTTACCTGGCCCACCTGCTGCGGGTGGCCCACCTGGTCGACGGCGTGCCCTGGTCGCGGATGGCGGTCATCGTGCGCTCCACCACCCTGCAGTTGCCACCGTTGCAGCGGGCGCTGCACATCACCGGCGTACCGGCCGTGGTGCACGCCGAGGACCTGCCGCTGCACCGGCAGCCGGCGGTGGCGCCGCTACTGCTGTTGCTGCGGTGCGCACTGGAACCGGACCGGCTCGACGAGGAAGCTGCCGTCGCACTGCTGCACTCCCCCTTCGGCGGGGTCGATCCGCTGGCCGAGCGGCGGTTGCGGCAAGGTCTGCGAGCCCTCGCGCTGGCCGCCGGTGACCGCCGTCCCTCCGGCGAGTTGCTGGTCGACGCGCTGCGGGAGCCGGCTGAGCTGGCCGCGATCGAGCGTCGCTGGGCGGCACCGGCGCAGGCGGTGGCCGGCCTGCTGGCCACCGCCCGGGACACCGCGGCCCGTCCCGGGTCCACCGTCGAGGACGTGCTGTGGGCGGTGTGGCATGCCAGCGGGCTGGCCGACCGCTGGTTCGGGGCGATCGTGCGGGGGCGTACCCCGGCCGGCCCGGCCGGCACCGCGCAGGTCGGTGGCGCGGCGGACACCGGTACCCGCTGGCGGGCGGCGGCGGCCGACCGGGACCTCGACGCGGTGATGGCGTTGTTCGACGCGGCCGCCCGGTTCGTCGACCGGCTACCCGGTGCCCGCACCGAGGTGTTCCTCGACCACGTGCTCGGCCAGCAGTTGCCGGCCGACACGCTGGCCCCTGGCGGCGACCGGGGGGAAGCGGTCCGCCTGCTCACCGCGCACGCCGCCAAAGGGCTGGAATGGGACGTGGTGGCAATCGCGGGGGTGCAGGAAGGGGTCTGGCCGGACCTGCGGCTGCGCGGCAGCCTGCTCGGCTCGGAACGACTCGTGGACGTGCTCACCGGCCGTGCCGACGGCGCTGGGATCACCGCGTCGCTGGTCGCCCAGACGTCGGCGTTGCTGGACGAGGAACGCCGGCTGTTCTATGTCGCGGTGACCCGGGCCCGCCGCCGGCTGCTGGTCACCGCGGTCGCCTCGGCCGGCGTCGGTGGGGCCGACCACGAGGAACAACCCAGCCGGTTCCTGCACGAACTCGGAATCGAGGCGGCGGGCGCCGGTGCCGGTACCGATGCAGATGCCGGCACCGGCACCGGCACCGATAGCGAACTGCCGGCGTTGCCGGTGGCCCGCCCACCCCGCTCGATGACCCTGTCGGCGCTGGTCGCCGAGCTGCGTACGGTGGTCACCGACCCGGCCGCGCCGCCCCGCCGCCGGCACGACGCGGCGGCGGTGCTGGCCCGCCTCGCGGCCGCCGGCGTGCCCGGTGCGCATCCGGACGACTGGTGGGGGCTGCGCGGGCTGTCCGACGACCGGCCGTTGGTCGACGACGGTGACCCGGTCCGGGTCACCCCGTCGACCATGGAGAGCGCGCTGCGCTGCAGCCTGCGCTGGTTGCTGGAGCGCCACGGCGGACGCGGCGAGCCGGGGCCGGCCGCCGCCGTGGGCAACCTGGTGCACGCGGCGGCGATGCTGGCCGAGGACGCCAGCGCCGACCGGGCGAAACTACTGGAGTACGTGGCCGCCCGGTTCGACGCGATCGACCTGGCCGCCCGCTGGATGGCCGGACCGGAACTGGCCCGGGCCGAGGCGATGGTGGACAAGCTGCTGCGCTGGCTGGCCGGCAATCCGCGTCGGCTGCTCGCCATCGAGCACGAGTTCACCGTACGGCTGGACGACCCGCACCGGCCGGTGGATCTGGTCGGCCGGGTGGACCGGCTGGAGCTCGACGCCGACGGGCGGCTGGTGGTGATCGACCTCAAGACCGGCAGGTCGAGCGCGGTGACCGCGGCCGAGTTGGCCGAACACCCGCAGCTCGGTGCCTACCAGGCGGCGGTGGAGGCCGGCGCGTTCACCGACTACGGCGACGAAGCCGGTGGCGCCGCCCTGATCCAGCTCGGCACGCCGGTCAAGGACGCCCGCGAGCAGCACCAGCCGCCGCCCGCCGAGGGTGACGACGCCGGTTGGGCGTCGGCGATGGTCCGCCGTACCGCGCAGACCATGGCCGCGTCGACGTTCGCCGCGGTGGCCAACTCCAGCTGCCGGGTCTGTCCGGTCAAGACCAGCTGCCCGGTCTCGGGCAAGGGCCGCCAGGTCGTCGAGCCGCCACCGGAGCAGCAGCGATGACCCAGCAGTCGCTGTTCAGCACCCCGCCGCCGCGCCGGTCCGCCGACGCCGGCCCCCGCTACACCCCGGTCGAGCTGTCCAAGCTGCTGAGGCTGCCGCCACCCACCCCGGAGCAGGCGGCGATCATCGCGGCACCGGTCGAGCCACTGCTGGTGGTGGCGGGTGCCGGTTCCGGCAAGACCGAGACGATGGCCGCCCGGGTGGTCTGGCTGGTCGCCAACGGCCAGGTACGCCCGGAACAGGTGCTCGGCCTGACCTTCACCCGCAAGGCGGCCGGTGAGCTGGCGCACCGGATCCGTACCCGGTTGGGGCAGCTGGTGCGTCGGCTGGGCCGCGAGGGGCGGATGGCCGACGAGGATCCGCTCTCCGGCGAGCCGATGGTGGCCACCTACCATTCGTACGCCGCCCGGGTGGTCACCGAACACGGCCTGCGCGCCGGCTTCGAGCCGTCCGCGCGGCTGCTCACCGAGGCGTCCCGCTGGCAGATCGTCGACTTCCTGGTGCGCAACTACGACGGTGACATGTCCGAGGTGGACCGGGCGCCGGGCACCGTCACCGACGCGGTGCTGGCCCTGGCCGGCGAGCTGGCCGAGCATCTGGTCACCCCGGACGCGCTGGCCGCCTGGACCGGTCGGTTCTTCGCCGAGCTGCAGTCGCATCCCGGACGGATGTACGCCGACGTGAAACGGGCGCTGACGATTCAGCAGATCCGACTGCGGCTGCTGCCGCTGGTGCGGGCGTACCAGCAGCGCAAGGCCGACTTCGAGGCGCTGGATTTCGCCGACCAGATGTCCCGGGCCGCCCAGCTGGCCCGGGACCATCCGGCCGTCGGCGAGCAGGAACGGCGGCGATACCGGGTGGTGCTGCTCGACGAGTACCAGGACACCAGCCACGCCCAGGTGGTGATGCTCAACTCGCTGTTCGGCGGCGGCCACCCGGTGGTGGCGGTCGGTGACCCGTGCCAGTCGATCTACGGCTGGCGGGGAGCGAGCGCCGGCACACTGGACCGCTTCCCGGCCGAGTTCGCCCGCCCGGGCGGCGACCCGGCACGCACCCTCACCCTGACCATCAGTTGGCGGAACCGGCCGGAGATCCTCAGCGTGGCCAACCGGCTGTCCGGGCCGCTGCGCTCGGCCGGCGCGCGGGTGGCACGACTGGCCGCCGCCGCCCGGGTCGCCGCGCCGGTCCCGGGCCGCACGGCCGGCGGCGCGCCGGCCGGCACGGTGCACTGCGCCCTGCTCGACACGGTGCTCGACGAGGCCGAGTGGATCGCCGACAGCGTACTGGCCGCCTGGCGTGGCGCGGCCGGTGTCGAACCGGGCCGCGGCGACGAGATCCCGGTCGACGCCCGGCCGACCAGCGCCGTACTGGTCCGGGTCCGCAGCCAGATCCCGATGATCGAATCGGCGTTGCGGGCCCGCGGGCTGCCGGTGGAGGTGGTCGGCCTCGGCGGCCTGCTGGACACCCCGGAGGTCCGCGACGTGGTCAGCACGCTGCGCGTGCTGGCCGATCCGACCGACGGTGCGGCGCTGCTGCGGTTGCTGACCGGGGCGCGGTGGCGGATCGGCCCACGTGACCTGGTGGCGTTGCACCGCCGGTCCCGGGCGATCGCCGAGGCCCGCCGCGATCTGCCGCACGCCGGACCGGACGGCCCTGGGGCGTCCGGACAGCCGGCCGAGCCGGCGGCCGTCGCCGACTATCTCGACGAGGCCAGCCTGGTGGAGGCGTTGGCCGACCCCGGCCCGGCGCAGCTGTACTCCGCCGAGGGCTACGCGCGGCTGCGTGCGTACGGCACCGAGTTGGCGTTGCTGCGCCAACGCCTGGACCAGTCGTTGCCGGACCTGATCGCCGACATCGAGCGGACGATCGGGCTGGACGTCGAGGTGGCGGTGCGAGCCGGTAGCGCCGGCGGAGGGGGAGACGCCGGCCTGGCCCGGGGCCACCTGGACGCGCTCGGTGACGTGGCCGCCCGGTTCGCCGGCGAGTCGGACACCGCCACCCTGTCGTCGTTCCTGGCCTTTCTCGCCGCCGCCGAGGACGAGGAGCGTGGCCTCACCCCGGGCGAGGTCGACGTGGTGGAAGGCGCGGTGCAGATCCTCACCGCGCACGCCGCGAAGGGTCTCGAATGGGACATCGTGGCGGTCGCCGGCCTGACCCGCGAGGTGTGGCCGGGATCCGTTCGGGGCTCCGACCATTACCTGTACGGCCTGGGTGTGCTGCCGTTTCCGCTGCGCGGCGACGCGGACGGCCTGCCGGCGCTGGACCTGGCCGAGGTGGCCGATCAGCGGGCGGTGGCGCGGGCGGTGACCGACTTCGGCCAGCGCTGGCGCGAACACGACGAGCGGGAGGAACGGCGGCTGGCGTACGTGGCCATCACCCGGCCCCGGCGGCTGCTGCTCTGTTCCGGCTACTGGTGGGGGGCCGGGGTGAAGCGGCACCGCGGTCCGTCGGCGTTGCTTCGCGAGACGTACGACGAATGCCTGGCCGGGGCGGGTGTGGTCGACCGGTGGGCGGCCGAGCCGGCGGCCGGCGCGACCAACCCGATCGACGAGGTGGCGGTACGGGCCGACTGGCCGGCGGATCCGCTCGGCTCGGCCCGGCCACGCGTCGCCGAGGCCGCCGCTCTGGTCCGCCAGGCGATGGAACGGTTGACCGGGCCGGGCGGTGATCCCGGCGTGGACGGTGATCCCGGCGTGGACGGTGATCCGGGCTCGGGCGACGAGCCGGCGTCGACATGGGCGCGGGAGGCGGAGATCCTGCTGGCCGAGCGGGAACGTCTCGCGTACGGCATAGGGCCGGTCGACGTGCCGCTGCCGCCGCAGTTGTCGGTGTCGCAGCTGGTCGCGCTGCGTCGCGACCGGTTCGCGCTGGCCCGCACGCTGCGTCGGCCGCTGCCGGCCCGCCCGGATCCGTACGCCCGGCGGGGGACCGCCTTCCACGCCTGGCTGGAGCAGCGCTTCGGCGCGGACCGGCTGCTCGACGTGGACGAGCTGCCCGGCGCGGCGGACGAGGACGCCGCACCGGACGAGGCCCTGTTGGAGTTGCAGGAGCGCTTCCTGGCCAGTGAGTGGGCCGACCGGGTGCCAGTGGAGGTGGAGGTCCCGTTCGCCACGGTGATCGCCGGGGTGGTGGTGCGCGGGCGGATGGACGCGGTCTTCACCGGCCCGGCCGGCCGCTTCGACGTGGTCGACTGGAAGACCGGGCGGCGTCCGACCGGGGTGGCCGAGACCGCCGCCGCGATCCAGCTCGCCGCGTACCGGCTGGCCTGGGCGGATCTGGCCGGGGTGCCGGTGGACCAGGTCCGGGCGGCGTTCCACTACGTACGCGAGGGTGTCACGGTGCGCCCGGCCGACCTGCTCGACCGCGACGGGCTGGCGGCGCTGATCACCCAGCTGCCGCAGTCGCAGGGGGAGTAGCCGTCGCCGGCTGGCCTGCGCTGGGCGAGCAGTGGGAAGCTCAGCGCCGGGCAGTGGTATGTCTGTGCTGGTGGCGTTTCTCGGTGACACCGTCGGGCGTGGGCGTGGGTCGGATCGCGACGGCCGGGGCATCCCGGCGGCTGACGACGACCGGATCCTGCGTTTCCCGCCGCTTCGTCGCCGGTGGTGGTGAACGCCGGGCTACCGGCCCGGACCGGCCGCGTCCGGTTCCGGTTCCGGTTCCGCGTCCGGTTCCGGTGCCGGACCACCGCTGCCCGCCGGGTAGTCCCGCAGCGGCGAGCGCCCGGCGGCCCAGGCGTCGACGACCGGTTCGATGATGCGCCAGCTCTCCTCCGCCTCGGCGGCCTGCGCGGACAGCCGGGTGTCGCCGTCGATGATGGCCAGCAACAGCTGCCCGTACGGGCTGGGTGCCTGCCGGGCCAGCTCGGTGACCAGTTCCACCGGTTCGAGGTCGAACGGGTCGCCGATGCCGTTGACGTTGAGTCGTAGCGCCATCCGGTCCGGGTCGAGCTGCAGCCGTAGCTCGTTGCACTGGCTGTCCCGGTCGTGGAAGATCGCGTGCGGCACATCGGTGAACCGGATCACGATCTCCCGCCGGTCACGGGCCAACGCCTTGCCGGTACGCAGCCGGAACGGCACTCCTGACCAACGCCAGTTGTCGATGTGGACGGTCAGCTCGGCGTACGTCTCGGTGCCCCGGGCCGGATCCACCCCCGGCCCGTGTACGTAGCTGGCGACCTCGCGTTCGTCGCCGCGACCGGCCACCGTACCGGCGGTGTAGCGGCCCCGGACCGTGCACCGGTCGACGTCGGCGTCGCGGATCGGGCGCACCGCCCGCAGTACGTCCAGTTTGCGGACGGCCAGGTCGGCTGGGTCGACGGTGAGCGGCGGCTCCATCGCCACCAGGGTGAGCAGTTGCAGCAGGTGGTTCTGCACCATGTCGCGCAGCGCCCCGGCGTGGTCGTAGTAGCTGGCCCGGCCCTGTGCGTCGATCGTCTCGTCGAAGACGATGTCGACTCCGGCGATGTGGGTGTTGCTCCACAACGGCTCCAGCACCCGGTTGGCGAAGCGCAGCCCGAGCAGGTTCAGCACGGTCTGCTTGGCCAGGAAGTGGTCGACCCGGAAGACCCGGTCGTCCGGCAACACCTGGCGCAGCACCGTGTTCAGCCGCCGGGCGCTGGCGAGATCCTCACCGAACGGCTTCTCCACCACCACCCGTACGCCGGCCGGCAGGTCGCAGCGACCGAGCGCGACGGCGACCGGCTCGAACAGCCCGTGCGGCAGGGCGAGGTAGACCACCACGGCGTCGTCGCCGTGACTGGCGTGCTCGCCGGTGCGCGCTGTGCGCAGCGCCGCCGCCAGCACCTCCGGGTCGGTCACGTCGCCGTGGACGTAGCTCGCCGTGTCGGCCAGTTCGCCACGGACCCGGCTGGCGACGTCGGCGGCATGGGCGCGCAGTGACGCGCCGACCCGTTGCCGGAAACCACGGTCGTCGAGTTCGTCGCGGGCCACCCCGATCAACCGCAGGCCGTCGACCGGTCTGCCGAGTTCGCGCAGTTGGGCGAGCCCGGGCAACAGGTAACGGCTGGTCAGGTCGCCGGTGGCGCCGAGCACGATGATGTTCGCCGTCACGACCGCCGCCCTCCGTACCTGGCCAGGTTGACCGCGCTGCTGATCAGCCCGATGTGGCTGAACGCCTGCGGGAAGTTTCCCAGGAACGCGCCGGTCGCGGGGTCGATCTGCTCGGGCAACAGCCCGACGTGGTTCACCCGGGCGCAGAGCTGGTCGAACAGTTCGTGGGCCCGGTCCAGTTGCCCGCTGCCGGCCAGGTTGTCCACCCACCAGAAGGAGCAGAGCAGGAAAGCGCCCTCGTGCCCGGTCAGCCCGTCCGGCGACTCGTCGGGCAGGTAACGGTAGAGCAGGTCACCACCGGCGCCGAGGCGCCGCTGCACCGCTTCGACGGTCGCCACCATCCGTGGGTCGGTCGGCTCGACCAGCCGCCGCAGCGGCAGTGCGAGCAGGCTGGCGTCGAGCGTGCCGGGGACGCCGAGATGCTCGGTGAAGTGTCCGGCCCGCTCGTCCCAGGCCTCGGTCAGCAGCGCCTCGCGGATGTCCGCGGCGGCCTGGCGCCACTGCGCCACCTCACCACGGCGTCCGGTCGCGGTGGCCATCCGCGCCATCCGGTCCGCCGCCACCTGGCACATCGCCACCGAGTACGTGAACAGCCGACCCGATCGGCGGATCTCCCAGATGCCGTTTCCCGGCGTGCGCCAGTGCGCCAACGCCGACCGGCCCAGCGACGTCAACCTGCCCCACCGGCGGTCGTCGATCTCACCGCCGGCCCGGGCCCACTGCCAGGCACAGTCGAGGATCTCCCCGTACACGTCGTGCTGGACCTGATCGGCTGCCGCGTTTCCCCAGCGTACCGGTGCCGAGCCCCGGTAGCCGGCGAGTTCGTGGTCGATCCGCTCGGCGGCCGGCCGGGTGCCGTCGACGGTGTAGAGCACGCGCGGGCCGCCGTCGCGGGTGCAGGCGTCGAGAATCCAGGACAGGAAGGACTCCGCCTCGCTGGCCAGGCCGACCCGGCGCAGTGCGTAGACGGTGTACGCGGCGTCGCGTATCCAGGTGAACCGGTAGTCCCAGTTACGCTCGCCGCCGATGCGTTCCGGCAGCGACGAGGTCGGCGCGGCGACGACGGCGCCGCTGTCGTGGTCGTCGCAGAGCTTGAGCGTGATGGCACTGCGCCTGACCAGGTCGGCGTGCGGCCCGGTGAAGCTGATCTCCCGGCTCCAGATCCGCCAGCCGGCGGCGGTCCGGTCGATCGCCGCCGCGACCTGATCGGCGCTGCGGTGCCGGGTGGGGCCGTCGGCCCAGCGCAGGACCAGACCGATCCGCTCGCCGGCGGTCAGCCGGATCCGGCCGGCCAGCCGGTCCAGTCCGGCGATCGGTCGGCTGGCGGTCAACCGCAACGGTGGCGACCCGCCCGCCGGGAAGTCGAGGCGGATCTCGTCGGTCTCGGCGCACGCGCGCAGCCCGCCCCGACCGGTGAGCTCGATCGCCAGGTCCACCTCGCCGTCGAGCACGGTGACCAGCCGGGCCAGCTCCCCGCCGGCCACGCCCAGTTCGGGGCCGCCTGCGGGACGCCCGTCGGGGCCGTCGGTGGGATCGTCGCCGCCGACCAGCAACGCGTCCCGGATCTCCAGCCGGCCGCTGGCGGCGTGCAGTTCGGTGCGCAGCACCGCGGTGTCCGGCAGGTACTCCTGGCGTACCGCACGCAGGCCGGCCGGCCGCAGGGTCCAGGCACCGCCGCGATCGGCGTCGAGCAGGGCGGCGAACAGCGCAGCGCCGTCGAATCGGGGCAGACACAGCCACCGTACGGTGCCGTCGAGACCGACCAGGGCAGCGGTCTGTCCGTCGCCGATCAGCCCATGATCAGCTATTTCCGGATATCCATCGACAAGCGGTGGTACGGGGTGTGCGGCGATTTCGGTGAGTTGGTCCGACACGGGCGCCTCCCTGTTCTCTCTCGCTACCCTGCCCTTCCTTGCTACCCGATCGTGGCGCTACCGACTCGCCCGGCCGGCCGGGCGTGGTCGGCGGTTTCGCGCGCGGGTCCGCCGTCCGGGTGGGACGGAATGGTCGTCCGGATGGTCCATACCGCGAGACATCCACGCTTTCGGTCCGATGGCTGACTGCACCGCGTGCCGATGGCCGGAATCCTGTCCCTCGCAGGGAACCTGTTCCGTGCGGCACGTCCGCCGGCTCCGGGACGGTTACCCGGCTGGGGAGGTCTGGTGGAACTCGATACCTGCGCGGCGCGCGAAATCCTGGTGGTCGTCAGCATCGCGCTGCTCGGTGTGCTGCTGGCGCTGGTCTCGGTGCTCGCACCCTGGTACGCGGGCCCGCTCGACACCCGACGGCCGGTCGTTGTCGAGATGCACGCGCCGCAGCAGCCCACCCTCACCCCTGATCTGGGCGCGGCGCGGCCACGCTGAGACCGGCCCGGTGCCGGATTTCCGGCCGTCAGGTGCTTCACTAGGGGAGATGTTCGCTTCGCCGCCCGCTCGGCCGTCGTCCACCACCGCCGTGGACCTCTCCGCCGGTGCGGTCACCCGGCCGGGCACCCCGGCAGCGGTTCCGGACACGGCACCGGCCGTCGCCGGCCCGACCGAGCGGCGGCGGGACCTGCGGCGGCTGTGGTGGTTCGGCGGCGTCGCCGCGGCGTTGCTCGCCATCGGCTTGGTCGTGGTCGGCGCGCTGGCGGTCACCGGCAACACCGGCTCGTTTCGTACCCCCGATCGCCCCGCTGACGTGCGGCCTCCGCTGGCCCAGCTCTGCCCGGGATCCAGCACGGCACCGGGTACCGGCCCGGAGCCGACGCCGCCGGCCGAGGCGCCGCCACCGCAGCCCGCGCCGACCGGCCCTCGTACCGTCGACCCGGAGGCGGGCATCTCATACGCCGCCTACGGCGAGCCGTGGCAGCCGTGGCGGGCGGTGTGGAACGCCGGGACGTTGCAGGTGCCGTACAAGGTGGGTCAGCATTTCGTCACCGAGGCCGCCTACAACGGGTTCAGCGACTACCACGCCTCGATCCTGTCGGCCGCGGTGCCGGCAGCGGACAACGACGCGATCACCTTCGACCTGGAATGCGTCGGCCGGCAGGTCGCCGCAGACGTGCGCGCGGAGTACTACCCACAGCCCAACCGGTCCGAACTGATCCGCGACGAGCGGACCAGCCTCGGTGGGCGCCCGGCCTGGCTGACCGTGTTCCGGCTGTACTTCACCCAGCCCGGTCTGCGGGCCACCGACGAACTCGTCGCGATCGCCTGCATCGACGTCGGTCGTCCTAGCGCGGCGGTGCTGTTCGTGTCCATCCCCGGCACCCACCGGCAGCATGACTGGGTGGTCGACGACCTGTACGCCTCGGTGCGGGTCGAGTGATCCGCCGGCGCGCCACGGCAGCTGACCGACAGGCTAGGGTCGGGTCGTGGCGCGTACAGTGCGGATCCCGGCGACCGCTTATCCGGCGGAACGGTTCACCCTCGCCAACGGCCTGCGGGTGGTGCTCGCCCCGGACCGCAACGCGCCGGTGGTCGGGGTCGCCGTCGTCTACGACGTCGGCATCCGGTCCGAACCACCGGGCCGCACCGGGTTCGCCCATCTGTTCGAGCACCTGATGTTCCAGGGTTCGGAGAACCTGGAGAAGCTGGCACACTTCCGGCACGTCCAGGGATCCGGCGGGACGTTCAACGGCAGCACCCACCTGGACTACACCGACTACTACGAGGTGCTGCCGAGCAACGCGCTGGAACGCGCGCTGTTCCTGGAGGCCGACCGGATGCGCGGTCCGGCGCTGACCGAGGAGAACCTGCGCAACCAGGTCGACGTGGTCAAGGAAGAGATCCGGGTCAACGTGCTGAACCGCCCGTACGGTGGGTTTCCGTGGCTGCGCCTGCCACCGGTCGTCTTCGACACCTTTCCCAACGCGCACGACGGCTACGGCTCCTTCGTCGACCTGGAGAGCGCCACGGTCGATGAGGCGGCCGAGTTCTTCACCCGCTACTACGCCTGCGGCAACGCGGTGCTGGCGGTGGCCGGCGACTTCGCGGTCGCCGAAGCGGTCGCGCTGATCGAGACGCACTTCGGGGACGTGCCGGCCCGGCCGGCGCCGCAACGGCCGAGTTTCACCGAACCGGATCTGACCGCCGAACGCCGACAGTCGTACACCGATCCACTCGCCCCGTTGCCTGCGGTCGCCGCCGCCTGGCGGGTGCCCGACCCGATCGCCAACCTGGACGCCTACCTGCCGTACGTGGTTCTCGCCGAGGTGTTGACCGATGGTGACGCCGCCCGGTTGGTCGAGCGCCTGGTCCGTCGGGACCGGTCGGTGACCAGCGTCGGTGGGTACCTCAGCTTCGAGGGCGAGCCGTTCGACGTACGGGATCCGTCGGTACTGGTGCTGCAGGCACACCTGCCGCCCAGCGGCGACGTGGACAAGGTGCTGGTCGCCGTCGACGAGGAGCTGGACCGGCTGGCCAGCGACGGGTTCGGCCGGGGCGAACTCGCCCGCGTCCAGGCCCGGATGGCGACTCACCTGCTGCGCGACACCGACGCGGTGCTCGGCCGTGGGCTGCGGATGGCGGTGCTCGAACAGCAGCGCGGCGCGGCCGAGCTGATCAACGAACTGCCCCGCCGGCTCGGTACGGTCACCGAGGCACAGGTCCGGGCCGCTGCCGCCACCCTGCGGCCACCGCGTCGGGCCGTGGTGGAAGTCATTCCAGGAGGCGCCCGGTGACCGGTACCGCAACGACACCTGGCCGCCGGCCGTTGCCGCCACTGGGACCGAACCGGACACCGCCGCTGCCCAAAGCGGCCGAACGGATTCTGGACAACGGGCTGCGGGTGATCGCCATCCGCCGGCCGTCGGTGCCACTGGTGGAGATCCGCCTGTGGCTGCCGTTCGGCAAGGCGCCGCTGCCCCGGGCCGCCCTGCTCTCCCAGACACTGTTCTCCGGCACGGTGACCCGGACCGGCGTGGAACTCGCCGCCGAACTGCAGGCGGTGGGTGGCGGCCTGTCCGCCGGGGTCGACGCGGACCGGCTGCTGATCGCCGGCGCGGGCCTGGCGGCCGGGCTGAAGCGGATTCTTGAGCTGCTCAACGAGGTGGTGGCCACCGCCGCCTACCCGGCCGGCGAGGTCGCCGTCGAACGGGACCGGCTCGCCGACCGGATCCAGGTGGCGTTGAGCCAGCCCGCTCACCTGGCCCGGACCGCCCTGGCCCGGCGGATGTACGGCCGTCACCCGTACGCCGAGCCGACGCCCGGGGTCGACCAGGTGCGGGCCGTCCGCCCGACCGCACTGCGCGCCCTGCACGCCGACCGGGTGCATCCCGCCGGGGCACATCTGGTGCTCGTCGGGGACGTCGCCCCCAAGCGGGCGCTGGACACGGCGGAGCAGGCTCTCGGCGACTGGAACGGCGCCGGGCGGCAACTTCAACTGCCACCGGCGCCTGAGCCACGGCCCGCGCCGCTGCTGCTGGTGGACCGCCCGGGATCGGTGCAGTCGTCGGTGCGCATCGCGCTGCCGGCGGTGGACCGTCGCCATCCCGATCACGCCGCGTTGCAGTTGGCCAACATGGTGTTCGGTGGGTACTTCTCGTCGCGCTGGGTGGAGAACATCCGGGAGGACAAGGGCTACAGCTACAGTCCGTACTCTCTTGTCGAACATTCGGTGGCCGGCTCGGCGTTGCTGCTCGCCGCCGACGTGGCTACCGAGGTGACCGCACCGGCGCTGCTGGAGACCCTGCACGAGCTGGGCCGGTTGGCGGTGCTGCCACCGGGCGCCGACGAGCTCGAGCAGGCCCGCCAGTACGCCCTCGGCACCCTGCAGCTAGGCATGGCCACCCAGGCCGGGCTGGCCGGGGTGGCCACCACCTACGCCGGGTTCGGCCTGCCGCTGGAGTTTCTCGCCGAGCATTCCGCCCGGCTGGCGGCGGTCACCCGGGACGAGGTCGCCGCAGCCGCCACCCGTTACCTGGCACCGGCTTCGTCGCTGGGTGTCGTGCTCGGCGACGTCGACCGGATCGCCGGCCCGGTGGCGGCGTTGACCCCGGTCGAGCTGGCAGGCGAGCGTCGATGACTGATGACCCGCCGTCGTTGGCCGGTGGCCCGCCTTCGCCGGTCGGTGACCCAGCACCGCTGACCGGTGAGCCGCCGCCGCTGGCCCGGGCGGCGCTCGCCCGGGCGGCGCAGCACCGCACGGACGAGCAGTGGCTGCGGCAGGCGTGGCCGGTCGCCCGGGTGTTGCTGGTCGACGCCAACACCGGCGGCCAGGCGTTGGTCCGCGACGCCGCGGGGGCCGGAGAACACGCCGAACTGGTGCTGGTCGACCCGGCGCAGGCGCCGGAGACCGGGCTCGACGCACGGATCTTCGTCGGGGTGGACGTCGACGGCACGCCGCTGTTCGCGGTGGACGCCCCGCTGCCTGACCTGCCGGGCACCCGGCGGGTCACCGTGCGCGACGTCGGTCATCTGCTCGGCGACCGCGACGCCGGGCTGCTGACCACGGCCGCCGCCCTGGTCGGCTGGCACGCCCGGCACCGGTACGCTCCCGCGACCGGGCTGCCGACCCGTTCGGTCGACGGCGGGTGGTCGCGGGTGGACAGCGGCGGGGTGCGCATTTGGCCGCGTACCGATCCGGCGGTCATCGCGCTGGTGCAGGACGGGCGCGCCGGCCCGCAGGGACGCTGCCTGTTGGCGAACCACCACACCCGGCGTGGCGACGACCACGGCCGGCTCTACTCGTGCCTGGCCGGCTACGTCGAGCCGGGCGAGTCGGCCGAGGCCGCCGTGGCCCGGGAGGTCGCCGAGGAGGTGGGCGTACAACTGTCCGGGCTGGCCTATCTGGGCAGCCAGTCCTGGCCGTTCCCCGGCACGTTGATGCTCGGTTATTTCGCGTACGTCGATGCCGACCAGCCGATCGAGGTAGATCCCGAGGAGATCGTCCGGGCACGTTGGTTCACCCGGGCGGAGGTCGCCGCGCTGTTGGCGGGACAGCGGGTCGACTCCGGAGACGGGTTCGCCGTACGGCTCGCGCCGCCGGCATCCATCGCCGCTTTTCTGATCCGTCGCTGGATGGCGGATGACCGGCCCAACCTCGGTCCGTAGGTACCGTTGCCGCGATGCGACGGGCCGAGGTCACCGGCCGTCGTGGTCAGGCGGCGAGCCGCCGATCGCCTAACCTGACAACCGGGCCGAACCTGGTGACTGATCGATTGATCGACACTCGTCCGTCCGGTCATGAGCGGCGTCGGGAAGGTGACGGCAGATCGAGCCGGGCCGGGGGTCGGCTGGCGCTACCCGACCCGATCTGCCGGTACATGTCCTGATCAGTTCAGGTCGAACTCGCCGTCCTTGGCACCGTCGATGAAGTCACGCCAGGTGGCCCGGTCGAACGACAACACCGTTCCGTCGCGGTCCTTGCTGTCGCGCATCAGCACCGGCGCGCTCGCCCCGGCCAACGGCCCGACCTCGACACAGTTGGTGCTCTGGCTGCGGCTGCTCTTTCGCCAGGCCGGCGTCGCCATGACGCCGCTGCGCACGCTGGACTGATCTGCTGGGTTCATTCCTGCTCCTTGCTGGTCATACCGAGCCGCCGCTGGACACCTCTAGTCCGGTGTCACCTGCTCGGCCCGGTGCGTGGCCGGCTCCTGCGGCTCACGCTGGATGGGCGGCCCGGCCGGGCGGCCGGGGCCTGTCCCGCCTGCTACCGGCGGAGACATCGGGGCAGGGGTGGTGGTGGGCGAATCAGCAGGGGTGGTGTCGAGGGGGGCAGGAGTGGCGTCGAGCGGGGCGGCGGCACCGGGGACGGTGCCGAGTTCAGCGGCGCCGGCGGCCACGTGCCGGACGATCGCGTCGGTCAACCAGTCGATCGACTCGTCGGGACTGCGGGCGGCCGTACACAGCCAGTTGAATACCTTGCGGTACTGTTCGAGTACCGGGCCGTCGTTGACGATCAGATCGGTGGCCAGCGACTCCACCGCGACGGCGCTCGGGTCCTCCGGATCAGCGAAGTGGTAGATCGAGAAGGCGGTCTCCGGCAGGTACCACGATGCGATGGTCGCGGTCGGCGGCAGGATTCGTAGGGTGACGTTGGACAGCTTCGCCACGGTACACAGATGCTGCAGTTGGCCGACCATCACATCGGGCGGCCCGCACCGCAGGCCGAGCGCCGCCTCCTCCAATACCGCCGTATAGCTCGGTCCGCCGTTTTCCCGCAGTAGCATCGACTGCCGTGACTGCCGCGCGGCCACCTCGGTGTCCGGGTCGTCCAGATCGCGCTTCTTGGCGGCCGCCTTGGCCGCGGCCTTCTGCCCGGCCGCGGCCTTTCCGGTCGCTTTCTGCCAGATCGCGCGGCGATCGGTGGTGCCGACGAGCGGGCGCGCGGCGAGGATCCGTACCTTGGCGTAGGCGGACGTCTGCAACAACCCAGGAACGATCATGGAACCGTATTCCTGGATCTCGGTGCAGCCGGCCTCCAGTTCGGCATAGGCGCGCTGGAGGCTGGTCATCACCGCGTACGAGCTGAGGAAAGCGCGGGTGTTGCCGGCGTCGCGCGCGATGCCGACCAACTCCTCGCGTTCGGCACCGGTCACGCCGTACAGATCGAGCAGGTCCATCACGTCGCCGACGTCTGGTCGACTACGCCCATTCTCCAGCCTGGAGAGCTTGGACGCGGACGCCCAGTTGACCTGCTCGATCACCTGCTCGCCGGTGAGCCCGGCCGTCTCCCGTAGCCGCCTCAACTCGCTGCCGAGGCGACGGCGGCGCAGGGTCGGGCTCGGTATCGGCTGCTCGGGCTGCACCGAAAACTCCCCCTGGATCCGTCGAAGTGGCGCCAGCGTACGTCGCGGCCCGAACCAGTATGGCCCTGTTTATGCGTCGGTGGGGTCCTCTGCGGGGCGTGTTCGCCAAATGCGACGTTGCGGACGGCGTTCGACGGACCGCGAGTGCGACTCAGTTCCCGGCAAGGCCGGCGAGTCGCTGGCGAACCTGAGTGATACTCGGATTAGTCAATGCGGAACCATCCGGAAAACGGACCGTGGGAACGGTCTGATTGCCACCGTTGACACCCATTACGTACACCGCGGCATCGGCGTCCTGCTCGATGTCGACGATCTGGTAGGCGATCTGCTCCCGGTCGAACTGCGACTTGAGCCGGTGGCAGTAGCCACACCACGAGGTCGAGTACATGGTCAACATCGGTCGGTCCTCCACGGGTCGTGCGGGCAGACGGTGCCGGCCCGGCGTCGGCCGGGCTAGCCGGTGCAACGTCAGACACGGCTGCGATGATTCCGTGCTGTGGTGGCGGACATGGACTCAGACCCAGACCCAGCCCGTACGCGGATCGACTGGCTGCTCACCGGCCTCGACCCGGAGCAGCGTGCGGCGGTGACCGCGGCGGCCGTGCCGGTCTGCATCCTGGCCGGTGCCGGCACCGGCAAGACCCGCGCGATCACCACCCGGATCGCCTACCGGGCGCTCCGCGGTGAGATCGCCGCCCGGCACGTGCTGGCTGTCACCTTCACCGCCCGGGCCGCCGCCGAGATGCGGGCCCGGCTCGGCACTCTCGACGTGGGCGGCGTGCAGGCGCGTACCTTCCACGCCGCCGCGCTGCGCCAGGTGCGCTACTTCGCCCCCCGGCTGCTCGGCGGCCGGGACATGCCGGAGCTGCTGGACAGCAAGATCCGCCTGGTGACCCTGGCGGCCGGCCGGGTCGGGGTCCGCACCGACCGGGCCGCCAGCCGCGATCTCGCCGGGGAGATCGAGTGGGCCAAGTCGTCGATGGTCGAGCCGGCCGAGTACGCGGTCGCCGCCGCCAAGGCGTTGCGCGAGACGCCGCACGAGCCGGCCAGGGTGGCCGAGGTCTACGCCGGGTACGAGCAGGCGAAGCGGGCCAGCGGGGTGATCGACTTCGAGGACGTGCTACGCGCGGCGATCTGGGGAATCGAGGAGCACCCGGACGTCGCCGAGCAGGTCCGGGCGCAGTACCGGCACTTCGTGGTCGACGAGTACCAGGACGTCAACCCGTTGCAGCAACGTCTGCTGGATGCCTGGCTGGGCGGGCGTGACGACGTGACCGTCGTCGGTGACGCCAGCCAGACCATCTACTCGTTCACCGGGGCCACCTCGGAGTACCTGGTCGATTTCCCGCGTCGGCACCGGGACGCGGTGGTGGTCCGGCTGGTCCGCGACTACCGGTCGACACCGCAGGTGGTGGGACTGGCGAACGCGGTCATCAAACAGGCCCGCGGTGCCGAGGCCCGGTTGCGGCTGGAGTTGGTCGGCCAGCGTCCACCCGGGGCCGAACCGGACGTACGGATCTTCACTGACGAGCCGGCGGAGGCGGCGGCGGTCGCGGTCCGGTGCGCCGAGCTGATCGCCGCCGGTACACCGGCGCAGGAGATCGCCGTGCTGTTTCGCACCAACGCCCAGTCCGAGGCGTACGAGAAGGCACTGGCCGAGGCCGAGGTGCCCTACGTGGTGCAGGGGGCGGAGCGGTTCTTCGAACGTGCCGAGATCCGCCAGGCGGTGGTGGCGCTGCGCGCCGCGGTGCGGTCGACGCCGGGGGAGACCCCGTTGGTCGAGGCGGTCGTCGCGGCACTGGCCGCCGCCGGCTGGGCCCCTGGGGCGCCACCGCCGGGCGGGGCGGCGCGTGAGCGGTGGGAGGCGCTGGCCGCGTTGGTCGGGCTCGCCGAGGACTACACGGCCCGGCCGGTGCTGGTGCCGGTGGGCGAGGCGGCGGTGAGCGAGCGCGCGCCGTCGCTGGCGGACTTCTGCGCCGAACTGCAGCGCCGGGCGGCGGCCCAGCACGCCCCGACCGTGGCCGGAGTGACGTTGGCTTCCCTGCACTCGGCCAAGGGCCTGGAGTGGGACGCGGTCTTCCTGGTCGGGCTCGCCGACGGCACCCTGCCCACCAGCTACGCCCGCACCGGCGAACAGTTGGAGGAGGAACGCCGGCTGCTGTACGTCGGAGTGACCCGGGCGCGGCAGTGGCTCTGGCTGTCCTACGGTGCGTCCCGCTCGCCGGGGGGCCGTGCCCGCCGGCCGTGCCGGTTCCTGCCGCAGCTGGACCGTTCCGGCGGTGGCGGTGGCGGTGGCGGTGGCGCTTCGGCCGCGCGGGCCGGGGCGTCCGGCGGCCGGACGGGGGAGCGTCGGCGAGGGCAGCCGGTCTCCTGTCGGGTCTGCGGGGCCACCCTGCTGGCCGGTGCGGACCGCAAGCTGGGCCGGTGCGCCACCTGCCCGTCTGATCTGGACGAGGAGTTGCTGGAACGGCTGCGGTCCTGGCGTTCGCGCACCGCCGGGGAGCAGCGGGTTCCGGCGTACGTGGTGTTCACCGACGCCACCCTGGTCGCGATCGCCGAGCGCCACCCCCGCACCGACGCCGAACTGCTGGCGATCGCCGGGATCGGCGCGCGCAAGCTGGGCCTTTATGGCCAGTCGGTATGTGCTCTCGTCGACGGCGCGACCGTAGATGATCTTGACTCGAAAAAAAGTTCAGGATCCGACCCGGAAAATGGTTTGCCCCCGGCAGCGCAAGAGGCTTAGCCTCAGGTCACACCTCGCGAGCAGTGGGCGTTCTCGCTGCTCGACCGGGGTGCCGAGGGTTACCGCGACGAGTCTCAGGCAGGAGGTGTTGACGATGGAGATCATCTCGATCCCAGAGCTGTCGACGCTGCCTGCTGCCTGCGCTCCGATGGTCGGTGGCTATCTGACCACCACTGCGCCCACCGGCCTGCCGACCGGGCCGAACCAGCACCAGCACCAGGCCCAGGTCCAGCGCCGGGCAAGCGGGGCATGGCTCCGGCACCGTGGTGCGGCCGTAGTGGCGACCAGTGGTGTCAACAGCTCTCAGGGCAGCGTCCGCACGACCATCCCGGCGGTCAAGAAGCCGTTCATGGATGCTGCCCGCGGTGTTCCCCCTCGAGGAAGGCCGGTCTGACACACCAGACCAACCGGCTCACCTCGAGGCCGCGGAACCCGCAACCGGGATCCGCGGCCTTAGTTTTTGCGACCGCACAGGTACGAGTACGTCGGAAGCGATCTACGAGATCGAAGCGAAAGAAAGAGGTGACCGGGCGATGAGTCTGGCGTTGGCCACACTCGAGCGCAGCGTCTCCCAGCCGGGATGCCGGCCGGCCGGATCCGGCCGACCGGATGTCATGGCCGACCTGCCTTGCCGGAAGTTCGACCCTGACCTGTGGTTCTCCGACTCCCCGACCGAGCTGGAGCTGGCCAAGTCGCTCTGCGTGGACTGCCCCCTGCGGGTGGAGTGCCTGGCCGGAGCGGTGGAGCGGGCCGAGCCCTGGGGCGTCTGGGGCGGCGAGATCTTCGAGCGGGGCGCGGTGGTGCCGCGCAAGCGGCCACGGGGCCGCCCGCGCAAGGAGGACGTCGCGCGCGACGCCGCCCTGCAGGTCGAGGTCGAGGCGCGGATGGCGGCGAACGGCGTCGGTGACTCCCGCCGCGCGGTCCGGTTGGCGGCCTGACATGTACCTGATCACGGCAACCGCCGGCCGGACGCCGGCAACGACCACGAACACCACACCGACCCTTCTTGGCGAGACAACCATGCATCTACTGCACGAAGCGCTGTCACGGGCGCGAATGCAACCGCCTCAGACCGGCTACCCGCGTACTGAGGCGAACCGTCCTGCCCGTACCGTCGCCATGCAGGCCCGGCACCGCTGGGCCCGGCAGTTGGGCGGGCGCTGACCGAGCCGGGCGGCGACCAGCCGACGGCAGCCGACGACTGACACCGATCCGCGGGCCGGGGGGTTTCCCTCCGGCCCGCGCCGCGTCGCGGGGTCGGCTCAGCCCGTCGGCGCGAAGCCGGGCAACCAGCGCTGCACGACGTCGCGATAGGGCGCTCGGGCCTCCAGTTGACTGAGCACACCGATCGAGCCGAGCGTCACCCGATGGATCAGCAGGTACGCGGGAGGCAGGTTGAGACGTCGGCTCAACTGGTACGCCGGTGACTTCGGGTTGGCCAGACGGGCCGCCTCGTCACGCAGCCACTGTCGGGTGAACTGGAACTCCGGCACGGCCAACGGGGTCAGCATCGGCAGCAGGAAGTCCAGCACCGCCCGGGCGTCGATCGGGTCGTCCGACTTGATGAAACCCTCCTCGCGCAGCCCGGCGACCACGGCGTCGGCATCGTCGTCGAGCGCCAGGCGGACCAGCCGGCCGATCGGCTCGGGATGACCGCCGGGCAGCCGGGCGACGGCTCCGAAGTCGACCACGCCCAGCCGGCCGTCGTCGAGTAGCCGGAAGTTGCCCGGGTGCGGGTCGGCGTGCAACAACCCGGCCCGGGTGGGCGCGGAGAAGTGCAGAACGGCCACGAGCAGCCCGGCCCGGTCACGTTCGGCGGGCGTGCCGGCAGCGATGATCTTCGAAAGCGGGATGCCGTCGAGCCACTCGGTCACCAGTACCCGCGGCGCGGCGGCGAGCACCGCTGGGACCCGGATCTGCGCGTCGTCGGCGTAGGCGGCGGCGAACGCCCGCTGGGACTCGGCCTCCAACTCGTAGTCGAGCTCCTCGGCGAGCCGATCGCGCAGCTCGGTGAGCAGTGGCTTGATGTCCAGTCCGGGCTGTATCGCCCGGAACATCGTGCTCAATCGGGAAAGCTGTTTGAGGTCGGCCATCAGCGCGTCGCCGGCACCCGGATACTGCACCTTGACCGCGACGGGCCGGCCGCGGCCGGACTCGTCGCGCCAGAGCGCCTTGTGCACCTGGCCGATGCTCGCCGCCGCCGCCGGCTGGTCGTCGAACTCGGCGAAAGAGTCCCGCCAGTCGGCGCCGAGCTGCTCGCCGAGCACCTTGTGCACCGATTTCGCCGGCAGCGGCGGGGCGGCCTCCTGCAGCTTGGTCAGCGCCTGCCGGTACGGTGCGGCCAACTCGTCCGGCAGCGCCGCCTCGAACACCGACAGCGCCTGTCCCGCCTTCATCGCGCCGCCCTTGAGCTGGCCGAGCACGCTGAACAACTGTTCCGCGGTGCGCTCCTGGATCTCGGCGGAGATGACGTCGGAAGCGAGGCCGGTGACCCGCTTGCCGAAGCCCAGGACGGTGCGGCCAGCGAAGCCGATGGGCAGCGCGGCGAGCTTGGCGGTCCTGGCAACGGCCCAGCGCGGGATATCGGTCACCCGGCCATTGTTACCGACGATCGCGTACGGTGACCCCTCCCTGGGCGTGGCTCATGCCACGCCGACGCCGCTGCCGACAGCGGCAACCGGGGTGCGCCGGCCACGCCCGGCGCCGCAACCGGGTCGGCCCGTGCACCTCCACCGCCGCCCCGACCGTCTCCGGCTCCCCGCCGTCGACGAACGTCAGGATCTCCGCCGCGGCGACACTCGCGGCCGCGAGCAGGGTGGTGGCGTCGCAGGTCGTCGCCGGACCGAGGGCACACAGCTGGGCAGCCAGCTGCGGCCAGCCGGGGTCCCGGTCGCATCTGTGCAGGTCGAGGCAGTTGAGACAAGGGCTACCGGCGGCCGGCACCAGCGGGCCGACGACCGGTATCCGGTCCCGGATGTCCACCAGCAGGTGGGCCTGCCGGTGCCGGGCGAACGCCTCGGCGATCAGGTTCGCCGGCCGGTCGGCGCCGAGCAGGACCACCATGGTGGCCTGGCCACGGCGTACCGGCCCGGTCGTGGTCCCGACGACGGCCTGGGCCACCGCGTCGGCCACCGCGTCGCGGATCGCCGGTGATCCGGTGAGATCGACTCCCAGATGTCCGATGCCGGCCTGGGCCAGCGCGACGGCGAGCGGCTTGGCCAGCGGGCCACGGCCGGCCAACACGATCCGGGCGCTGCGGCGCCGGCGCAGGATCTGTGCCGGGGTGCCGCAGGCCTCGGATCCGCGTAACGCGATCGAGATCGCCTCGGCGGTCAGCCGGTGCCGGGCGGGTGCCGGCAGGTCGGCCGGCAGCAGGGTGTGCGCCCCGACGACGAGACCGTGCGCGGACAGCGTGTCGAGCAGTTCCTGCGCCTGGGTGCGCGGAATTCCGAGTCGGTCTGCCTGGTCCAGTACCGCCCGTACCGGTCGGCTGCCGTCGACATGATCGAGCAGCTTGGCGAGCGCGGGATCGGCGAGTTCGAGCAGTACGGCGTGCGCCGGATCGGCACCGAGCTGGAGCGTGTGCGGGTCCCGCCAGAGACGGGCGAGCCCAGGCAACAGGGTGGGTCGCAGCAGAGGGGTGCGCGTCATGGATCACAGGCTGTCACCGTTACCGAACGGTGGGCCGCTCGTTATCCACAGCTGTGGACCCGAAAATACTCGGTTATCCACAGCTGCTTGCGAGTTATCCACAACCTGGTGGTGACTCTGTCGCACCCAGGACATCACGGATCGTGTGGATGTCCTCGGTTGGCGGCGCGGACAGGGGCGGCCGGAGCCGCCCCTGTCCGCGATGTCGCTTCAGACCTTGGCCTTGCCCAAGATCCGATTCACTGTTGTGCCACACACCGGGCACTTGCCCTTGGCCATGTTCATCCCGGTCTTCGACACCTCGACGGTGCCCTGGAAGTCGCGCTTCTCCTTGCACTTGACGCAGTAACCGTTGTAGGTCTGGGCCTGGTCGGCCACGGTGCCCCCTCCTCGTCTCTTCGCCGGGCGGTTGCGGCCCCGGCGTGCACCCGACCGCGGGCGCCGTCGATGGCGCCGCGCGTCGGGATTTCCGCGGTCGCTGTTGACCGCCGGTCCGCGGACCCTACCCAGGACTGGGTGGTTCCATGTCAACAATCCGCCGACACTGTGAGTAAGTCGACGTCGAGAGTGTGCATGCCGGAATAGGTCGGATAAGTCAGATTCGCAGTGACACGCCGGGAGAAGATCCGCAGGTGGCCCTCTCGTGCGGTGCAGAGGTGAAAACTTCTTCGTGATCGCCTACGGTGGTCGGTGGTAGGTCGAGCGCGGCGGATCGCGGTCGATCGGGCAACTTTTTTCGCGACAATCGGCCCTAAAAGGGGTGATTCGGGCGGCGTACCCTGTGTTGCCTCTTGCGTTCACCCAGTCGGTACGGATTAGCGTGCCATCGTGAGCCAAACCCGGGGCTGCGCGGGCCGCTAATGGCTGGGGCGCGCAAGCCGGTCGTCGAGGTACGGCGCAGCCAGCGTCGGCGCCGGACGGTGTCCGCGTACCGCGAGGGCGAGCGGGTCGTCGTCCTCATCCCGGACCAGTTCTCCCGGGCCGAGGAGAGCGAATGGGTCGACCGGATGCTCGCCCGCCTCGCCGCCCGCGAGGAGCGGCTCCGCCGATCCGACAGTGAGCTGATCGGCCGGGCCCGTCGGCTGATCGACCGGTACCTGCCGGAGCACGGCCGGCTGGCGGTGCCCGCCAGCGTCCGGTGGGTGACCAACCAGAACAGCCGGTGGGGATCGTGTACGCCGGCCGATCGGACGATCCGGATCTCCCACCGCATCCAGGAGATGCCCGACTGGGTGATCGACTACGTGCTACTGCACGAACTGGCGCACCTGGTCGTGCCGAGCCACAACGCCCGGTTCTGGGAGCTGGTTAGCCGCTACCCGAAGGCGGAACGGGCCCGCGGCTACCTGGAAGGGGTCGCCGCGGCGACCGGCTTCGTCCTGGCCGACTGATCCGCCGGACACGGTCGGCCGGACACGGTCGGCCGGACACAGTCGTTACAGTGGCCCGATGCGTCGTGCGGTGGTCGTTCTGCTCAACCCGGTGCACTGGTCCCCGCCCGGCATCGGGCTGGCGCGGTGGCGGGCCGCCCTCGCCGAGGACATGGTCGACCTGCTCGCCACGCTCAGCCAGATCGAGCCGGCGATCGCCGGGGCCGGCGCGGACCTGCCGCTGGCCCGATCGGTCGCCTGGCCCGGTACCCCCACGTACGAGCTGACGGAGCCGACGGTGAACGCGGCGTTGGCCGCCGCCGCCGCCGACGGCTTCGATCAGGCTGCGGTGCTCGCCGCCGATGCCCCCGACCTGCCCGGTCTGCTGGTCGGCAAGCTGCTGCGCCCGTTGACCACCCGGCTGGTGGCCATCGCGCCGGCCGAGCCGGTCGCGCCGAGCGAGTCGGTCGGTGCCGCCGGCGGCGGGCTGCTCGGCGTCGCGGCTCGGCTGCCCGTACCGCTCTGGCTGCCACCGGTCGATCTCGACGACGACCCGGAGACGGTCCGCGTCGCCGCACCACGACGCGGGGCGGTGGCGGTCACCCCGTCCTGGCGGCGGGTACGTGGTCCGGCCGACCTGCCGACCCTCGATCCTGCGGTGGAAGGCTGGGAAACGACCCGCGCGTTGCTGTCGGTGCCGTGAACGACACCTGGCGCGGGTGCGCGCGCGACGACACGGGCGGCGGCTCAGCAGCTGTAGCTCAGCAGCTGTAGCTCAGCGCGGCGGCTCGGCGGGTAGCGGCTCAGCGCTGTGGCTCAGCGGGCGGCGGTTGCTCCGGGCCGTCGAAGTCGATGTCGCCGAGGTCGAAGTCGAGCTTGGCCCGCGCGAACGCCTCCGGGTCGGCGAAGTCCTCCTCTGACGGGAGCAGATCCGGGTGGCTCCACAGCCCGTCGCGCCCGTCGATCCCCCGGTGGTCGGTCAGCGCCGTCCACAGCGCCGCCGCCTCGCGCAGCCGCCGCGGCCGCAGTTCCAGCCCGACCAGGGCGGCGAAGGTCTGCTCGGCAGGCCCGCCAGCGGCGCGGCGGCGGCGCAACGCCTCGGCCAGCTTGGCCACGTTCGGCAGCCGGTTGGCGCTGGCACCGTCCACCACGTGGCAGACCCATCCCTCGATCAGCGCGAGGACGGTCTCGATCCGGGTCAGCGAGGCCTGCTGCGCGGGCGTGTCCTCCGGGGTGAAGATGCCCTCCAGCGCGATCTCCTGCATCGACTCCGGGTTGGTCGGGTCGACGCGGCCGAGCGCGTCCTCGATCGCCTCGCGGTTGACCGTGATGCCGGAGGCGTAGGTCTCCACCGCCGCCAGCACGTGTCCACGTAGCCACGGCACGTGCTCGAACAGCCGCTGATGGGCGGCTTCGCGCAGCGCGACGTAGAGGCGCACCTCTTCCTCCGGCAGCTCCAGGCCGGAGCCGTAGGCGCGGATGTTGGCCGGAACCAGTGCGGCGGTGCCCGCCGGGCCGAGCGGCAGCCCGATGTCGCTCGCCGACAGCACCTCGGTGGCGAGCGAGCCGAGCGCCTGCCCGAGTTGCCCGCCGAACAGCGCTCCGCCGAGGGTGGTCATCATCGCCTGCATCGGGCCGAGTTGCCCGCGCGCTTCCGGTGGCACCAGGTCACCCATGGCGCCCACCATCCGTCCGGCCACCGGGTCGCACAGCTTGCGCCACACGTCCAGGGTCCGGTATATCCACTCGTTGCGGTTCCAGGCCACCGACGTCCGGATCCCGGACGGCAGCGCCGACGACGGCTCCAGCCACAGATCGGCGACGCGTAGCGCCTCGGTCACGATCTGCCATTCGTGCGGGTTGACCGCCGGGTCGCCCTCGGCGGCGAGCTGGCTGGCGGCCACCTGGCGGGCCAGGTCCCAGTTCACCGGTCCGCTGCCGGGCGCGGCGAGCAACTGCTGCAGCTGAGCCATGAACTGCTGCAACTGCTGCGGGTCGTTGGGGTCGGGAGGCTGGCCGCCGGGGAGCTGAAAGCCGAACGGGATATCAGGCACGCCTCCACGGTACGCGTGCCGGCCGGTCGGACGCCGGAGGTGGGTTCCGCTCAGCGCGAAGCCGACCCATGACCTGGCTCGCTCGATGACCGGAGTCGGTACCCTCAGGCGCATGAAACGTCGCGGTGTCACGGTCATCCTCGGCGCGCTGCTCACCGCCCTGCTCGCCTACGGCGTGTTCGCCGCCCCGGTGCCGTACGTGGTACTCGGTCCCGGGCCGACCGTCGACACGCTGGGTAGCTCCGACGGCGCGGAGGTCATCCAGATCTCCGGCACCGAGACGTCGGAGTCGGCGGGGCAGCTCCGACTGACCACGGTCGGGGTACGGCCCAACGTCGGGCTGCGCGAAGCGGTCACCGGCTGGCTGCGCGACTCCGAGGCGGTCGTCCCGTACGAGGTGATCTATCCCCCGGGGCAGACCCAGGAGGAGGTCGAGGAGCGCAACGCGGAGGACTTCGCCGCCTCGCAGACCAGTGCCGAGACGGCCGCCCTGCGTCAGCTCGGCTATCCCGTCCAGGTCCAGGTCCGGGCGGTCACCCCGGACGGGCCGTCGGTGGGGCTGCTGCAGGTCGACGACGTGATCACCTCGGTCGACGGCACCGAGGTGACGTCCGCGACGGAGCTGACCGAGCTGATCCGTGCCGAGCCGGAGGGGACGGCGCTGACCATCGGTTACACCCGCGACGGCGAGCCCGGCGCCGTACCGATCACCACCCGGGCCACCGACGGCGGCCCGCCCCGGATCGGTATCGAGATCGTCGAGGAACAACCCCACCCGTTCGAGCTGACCATCGACCTCGACGAGATCGGCGGACCGAGCGCCGGACTGATGTTCGCCCTCGGCATCATCGACAAGCTCGACCCGGACGACCTGACCGGTGGCAAGATCATCGCAGGCACCGGAACGATCGACCACGAGGGCACCGTCGGGGCGATCGGCGGCATCCCGCAGAAGCTGGTCGGGGCCAAGTCCGCCGGTGCGGTCGCCTTCCTGGTGCCGGCGGCCAACTGCGAGGAGGCGCTCGCCAACGCCCAGCCGGACCTGCCGTTGCTGCGGGTGGCCACCCTCGACGAAGCCCTCGACGCGCTGGCGACCCTGCGCACCGGGGGCGACCCGACGTTGTGCGGTGGCAACTGAACGGTGGTCGGGCCGAACCCGACCGAGATCCGGCCCGACCTCGACCGGGGTGCGATGGACACACCCCGTAGTCTTGGTGCCTGATCGCCAGCGGATCACATCCAACGTGCGGAGCAAATCGTGGTCATGCGAAGCAGTCCGATGCCAGGAATGAGCCGACGCGGCCGCGTCACGGTCGGCGTACTCGTCGGGATCTTTCTCCTGTTCACCCTGCTCGGCTGGGGGGTGAACGCATGGACCGACTGGCTGTGGTTCGACGAGGTCGAGTACACCCAGGTCTTCACCAGCGTGCTGGTCACCCGCTTGCTGTTGTTCGCCGCGGTCGGTCTGGCCATGGCGCTGCTCGTCGGCGGCAACCTGTGGCTGGCGTACCGGCTGCGCCCGACGCTGCGTCCGCATTCACCCGAGCAGGTCAGCCTGGAGCGCTACCGGATGGTGCTGAGCCCGCGCCTGGGTACCTGGATCGCGGTGGTCGGGGTGCTGGTCGGACTGTTCGCCGGCCTGTCCGCGCAGAGCCGGTGGAGCCAGTGGATGCTGTTCCGCAACTCGCAGGACTTCGGCGTCGTCGACCCCGAGTTCGGTGTCGACATCAGTTTCTACGTCTTCGAGTACCCGTTCCTGCGCTATCTGCTCGGGCTCGCCTTCACCGCCGTGGTCCTGTCGGTGATCGGCGCGCTGGCCATGCACTACATCTACGGCGGGGTGCGGCTGCAGGGCATCGGTGACCGGATGACCACCGCCGCCCGCGCCCACCTGACCACTCTGGTCGCTCTCTTCGTGCTGCTCAAGGCGGTGGCGTACGTACTGGACCGGCGCGGCATGCTGCTGGAGTACAACGAACAGGCCAACATCTACGGTGCCGGCTACGCCGACATCAACGCCCTGCTGCCGGCCAAGGAGATCCTGGCGTACATCTCCATCGTGGTGGCGATCGCGATCGTCGTCTTCTCCAACGCGGTGATGCGCAATCTGGTCTGGCCGGGCATCTCGTTGGCCCTGCTGGGCATCTCGGCGGTGGCGATCGGCGGCATCTACCCGTGGGCGGTGCAGACCTTCGAGGTCAATCCGAGCCTGCGGGACAAGGAGGCCGAGTTCATCGAGCGGGGCATCGTCGCCACCCGCGACGCTTTCGGGCTGGCCGACACGATGATGACCCCGTACCCGGCGACCAACCTGACCCCGCCGGAGAGCCTCGTCGGCGACGAGACGGTGGTCGGCAACATCCGGCTGCTGGATCCGCAACTGGTCTCCGAGACCTACACCCAGCTCCAGCAGGTGCGCGGCTTCTACGACTTCGGCACCAAGCTCGACATCGACCGGTACGTCGTCGACGGGGAACGGCAGGACTACGTCGTCGGCATGCGGGAGATCAACTACGGCGAGCTGACCGAGCAGCAGAGCAACTGGCTGAACCGGCACACCGTCTTCACCCACGGGTACGGCATGGTCGCCGCGCCCGCCAACCGGGTGGTCTGCGGCGGACAGCCGTACTTCGTCTCCGGGTTCCTCGGTGACCAGACCCAGGAGGCGTGCTCGTCACGCACCGAAGAGATTCCGGTCGAGCAGCCGCGTGTCTACTACGGCGAGCAGATGGACGGCACCGACTACGCGATCGTCGGGTCCCCCGGGGACAGCAACGTCGAGTTCGACCGGCCGACCGACAGCGGTGGCGAGCAGTACTACACGTACACCGGATCGGGCGGGGTGGAAATCGGTTCGTTCGGCCGCAAGCTGCTCTACGCGATCAAAGAGCAGGAGACGAACTTCCTGCTCTCCGAGGCGGTCAACGAGAACTCCAAGCTGCTGTACATCCGCAACCCCCGGGACCGGGTGGAGAAGGTCGCACCGTTTCTCACCCTGGACGGCGACCCGTACCCGGCGGTGATCGACGGGCGTATCCAGTGGATCGTCGACGGCTACACCACCTCGGCCACCTACCCGTACTCCGAGCGGGTGAACCTGCAGGTGGAGACCGCCGACGAGTTGACCGGCCAGGGCACCTTCGTGCTGGCCCGGGAGAACGTCAACTACCTTCGCAACTCGGTGAAGGCGACCGTCGACGCCTACGACGGCACGGTCCGGCTGTACGAGTTCGACGACAACGACCCGGTGCTCAAAGCCTGGAACGCGGCCTTCGGTGGCGACCTGGTGACCCCCAAGGCGGAAATGCCTACCGAACTGCTGGAGCACTTCCGCTACCCGGCAGATCTGTTCAAGGTGCAGCGCAACCTGCTGGCCCGCTACCACGTGACCAATCCGGCGGAGTTCTTCTCGGGACAGGACTTCTGGGAGGTCCCCAACGTCCCGGACGCACCGGACACCGGGGTCAAGCAGCCGCCGTACTACCTGATGACCCAGTTGCCGGAGCAGGACGAGCCGCGTTTCCAGCTGACGTCCGCGGTGACGCCGTTCGGCCGGCAGAACCTGGCCGCGCTGATCTCCGGGTCGTACGTCGGCGGTGAGCCGGTGCTGCAGGTGCTGGAGCTGCCGGACCAGACGGCGATCTCCGGCCCGGTGCAGGTGCACCAGCGGATGACCAACAACGCGTCCATCCGCCAGCAGCTCAACCTGCTCTCGTCCAACCAGGCCCAGGTGCAGTACGGCAACCTGCTGTCGCTGCCGTTCGGCAACGGCATGCTCTACGTCGAACCGGTGTACGTGAAGAGCAATCAGACCAACGCGTACCCGTTGCTGCAGCGGGTGCTGTTGTCCTACGGCGACGGCGGCTCGTACGTGGTGCTGGCCAACAGCGTCGAGGACGGCATCCAGCAGCTGATCGAACAGGGGCAGGAGGCCGGTGGGCAGCAACCGCCACCCGGTGAGGGCGAAGGTGAGGGAGAGGGCGAGGAACCGGGCGCGACCCCGACACCGACCCCGACGGCGACCCCGTCGCCGACCGGTACGCCGGGCGTGCTCACCCCGGAGCTGGCCGCCGCCGCTGCCGAGGTCGACGCCGCGATCGAGGAGGTACGGCAAGCACAGACCGCCGGTGACTTCCAGCGGTACGGCGAGGCGCTGGCCCGGCTGGACGCCGCGATGACCGCCTTCCAGCAGGCCCAGCAGGCCGCGGCCAGCGCCGGCACCGGCGGCTGACCCCGCGCCCTTCCTCCCGCCCTTCCCGCGATCTTGGACTTGTCGTGAGCTTTCGTCTGATTCGTCCCTCGATAAGTCCAAGATCGTCGGAAACGGTGCGGGACAGCCGGGCGGGTTGGGGGTCGTTTTGCGGCCGGCTGACCGAGTGCGCTAGGGTTAACGCATCGCCGCGGGGTGGAGCAGCTCGGTAGCTCGCTGGGCTCATAACCCAGAGGTCGCAGGTTCAAATCCTGTCCCCGCTACCACGGTGAACGGCCCGCCAGGGAATCCCTGGCGGGCCGTTTCGCGTCCGGGGAGGCGGGCCGTTTCGCGCACGGATACGACCGGACCGATGGCCGACCCGGATCGGGCCCGGGGTTCCGGTTCGTCATGGGAATAGATCAGCTACATGATCGTAGGGTAATGGAACGTAACACATCCGTAAGATGTACATCTATCGATGTCGCTCGGTGTGGCTGCATAGGGTTATCGGGGAATCGCCAAGAGGTTTGGCTGTGCTCATGTCGGGTCTCGTGTCCATGCAGGTCTGGCCGGCGGCGTAGCTTCATCTACCCGGCGGCGTAGCGTTCATCTGCCCGCCGGACGGAAGGCCCGCCGAACGGGAGGGTGGTATGCGCAGGTACACCGCAGAGTTCGTCGGCACGTTCTTTCTTGTGCTCACCGTCGGTATCGCGGTGACGACGATGAACGCAATGGCGCCGCTGGCTATCGGCGGCATTCTGATGATCATGGTCTACGCGGGAGGTCACGTCTCGGGCGCGCATTTCAACCCGGCGGTAACGCTGGCCGCGCTGATCCGCGGCCGGATCGGTGGGGCCGAGGCCGGTGGGTACGTGGTGGCTCAGGTCATCGGCGGGCTGCTGGCCGCTGTGACCACCCGGCTGGTCCTCGCGGAGCCGGAGCCCACCGCGATGTCCTTCACCGGCAGTGAGATCGGGCCGGCGTTCACCGTCGAGGCGCTGTTCACCTTCGCGCTGGCGTACGTGGTGCTCAACGTCGCTACCAGCCGCAGCCACCCGAACAACTCCTTCTACGGCCTGGCCATCGGGGGAACCGTCATGGTGGGGGCGTTCACGGTGGGCGGGATCTCCGGCGGAGCCTTCAACCCGGCGGTCGCGGTCGGTGCCGCAGCCACCGGCCTTTTCTCCTGGTCGATCATCTGGGTCCACCTGGTAGCCGAATTCATCGGCGCGGCGGTGGCGGCCACAGTGTTCCTCACGCTCAACCGTGACGACCGCGCCCCGGCCGAGCCGGTCGGCAGCCATGGATCCACGCCGCAGGGCGCGGACTTGCCGATTGCCCCGGACGCCGTGACGCAATCGTAGCGGTCGAGCGCCCGCGCCGGGCACTCCCGCCGCTGCGGGCGCTCCTGCCGCTACGCCCCCCGGCCCGCCGGTCGCGGCGGGCCGGCGTCACCCGCGCTGTCCGCTGCACCCAGTCCGTCTGCGCCGGCCGGCTCCGGGCGGTCGGCCGGCTTCGGGCGGTCGGCCGCGGCGGCACGCCGCTCAGACGTCGGCAGGTCGCTCCGCTCCGTCCTGGGCGGGCCGGCCTGGTGGGGGATCTCCGCGGCCCGGGGCGCGTCGACCATCGGTGGCGCATCCGACACCCTGGGCAGGATCATCGTGGCGGAGACGTCGTCGGGCTGCTGACCGGCCGACCGGCTGGCCAGATGCGCCGCCAGCAGCGCGCGTGGGATCTCCATGGTGATGTCGCCGGCCCGGTCCGGACCGCGCACCTCCGGGACCGGCGCCGGCAGGTGGGCGGCATCGTCGGCAGGCGTGGGCGCCGGGCGGGAGCGCAACCGCAGGTCACGGCGCCACAGCACCACCGGCAGCAGGCAGATCAGCAGCGCCACCCCGGGCCACAGCAGCGACGGCAGGCTGGCGTAGTCGCGGGCGACGGCGACGGCGATCGCCGTGGCGAGCACGGCCAGCCAACCCAGGTGCGCCCGGAAGGTGTAGAGCGCGTCGCTGCTGCTGTGCGCGCCCTTCGGAGTGACCACGAACCGGGCCGGGCGGCGCAGCAGCGTACTGACCAGCTGCCCGGCGTAGATCGGTGCCGAGATGATCGACATCAGCATGCCCTTGAGCCCGCGGGAACCGGGCGCCTCGTACGGGCTGACGTTGTACCGCCGGTTGTGCAGGTAGAGCCAGAGCGAGAAGGCGGTCGCGTCGGTGTAGAGGGCGAACCAGATCTGCGGCGAGATCGTCATGCCGCTGACACCCAGCGCCAGGAACAGCACCGCGTTGACGATGCCGAGCAGCCAGGCGACGGCCATCGACGGGTAGAAGGTGGTGATCAGGGTGTAGTGCAGCATCCCGCCGGCGGACAGCCGGGGAAAGTGCCGCCAGTAGCGGCCGACCAGCAGCTGGAAGGTGCCCCGCGACCAGCGCCGCTGCTGGGAGAAGTAGTCGCTCCAACTGGCCGGACCGTCGCCGGCGGACAGCACGTCCGGGGTGTACACGGACTTCCACCGCCGTCCGGTCGACGGGTTGCGGGTGGTGTGCACGGCCAGCCCGGTGGCCATGTCCTCGGTGATCGAGTCGGCCAGCCCGCCGATGCTGCGCAGCGCGCTGATCCGTACGGCGTTGTTGGTGCCGACCAACATCGACGTGCCGTACGCGTTGGCGGCCCGCTGAATGACACTGTGGAACGGGAACTGCTGCGACTCGGCGGCCCGGGTGACGAACGCCTCGCCGTTCTTGTAGCACTGCGGGCCGACGACGTACGCCACGTCCGGGTCGCGGAAGTAGCCGAGGATCCGTTCGGCGAAGTTGGCCAGCGGCACGTGATCGGGATCGACGGAGAGGAAGACGTCGTACCGGTCGCCGTGCGCGTCGACCCAGGCGTTGTAGTTGCCGTGCTTGGTCCGGGCCCGGAACGGCCCGCGCGGCTGGTTGTACCGTTCTGCACCGTTGCGGGTGAAGTGCCGGACACCGAGCTGCTCGCACATCGCCTTGACCTCGGCGTCGTCGCCCTCGTCGAGCAGCCAGATGTCGAAGACGCCACGGTGACGGATCCGCTTCGCCGCGCGCAGCGTGTCGCGTACCACCGCGATCGGCTCCTTGCTCGGCACGATCGTGGTGAGGAAGGCGACCCGCAACCCCCGGGGCGGGACGACCGGCACCGGATCCCGCGCGATCACCGAGGCCAGCGACAACGACAGTACGTTGACCAGCCGTAACGCCTCGACGACGGCGATCGAGCAGATGACGAAGACGTTGGCGACCCGGGCCGCCTCGGCCACCGGACCGGGGTTGGTGTCGGCGAAGTGGCCCGGCTGCAGCAGCCAGACGAAGAAGAACACCTCGAAGCAGATGTTCGCCACCGCGATCAGCACCGCCGTAACGATCTGCCGGTTGCCGTACGTCCGGTGCATGCTGCGGTAACGCACCCGGTAGGGCTCGCCGCCAGGTGGCTCGCCGCTCAGTGGCTCACTCAGCGGGCCGGCGAGCCGGCTGAAGGATTCGAGTCGAGCCCAGGACTGCCCGTACACCGGGATGTCGAATGGTTCCGCCACAAGTAGCAAGCCCTGCCGTCACGTCCGCGTGCCCACCGGCCTCCACGCCCCGGCCGGCGGTCCCGGCGATCGTACGGCACCGGGGATCTGCGCCCGGATCGGCCGGTTGAGCTAGTCTCGGCCGTGCGTTACGCCAGCGACGGAGGACGAACGGTGCTGTGGTCGATGCTCCGCCGGTCGGCGGTGTCCCTGCTCGCCGTGCCGGCCGTACTGTTGGCCGCCGGCTGCGGCTCGGCGCCGTCGTCGACGGCCGCCGACAGCCTCGGTAACCAGTCCGCCAGCAACCAGCCCGCAGCTGACCCGACCGCCGCGCCGCCCGGCCAAGGCGGCCAGCCGGTCGCGGTGCCGCTCGCCGGAGCGCGGCTGTTCGTCGATCCGGCCGGTGCCGCCGCCGACCAGGCGGCCCAGTGGGAGACGGCCGGGCGGACCGGCGACGCCGAGCGGATCCGGCGGATCAGCGACCGGCCGATGGCGGCCTGGATCACCAGCGGCACCGCCGCGGTGCGGGCCGACGTCGATGCGGTGCTGACCCGGGCCGGTGCGGCCGGTGGCATGCCGGTGCTGGTGGCGTACCACATCCCGGACCGGGACTGCGGCAGCTTCAGCGGCGGCGGCGCGCTCGACGGCGACGACTACCGGGCCTGGATCCGCGGCTTCGCGGCCGGGATCGCCGGCCGCCCGGTCACGGTCATCGTCGAACCGGACGCGGTCGCGCACAGCCTGGACAGCTGCGCGGCCGGTGGCGACCGGCTGGCCCTGCTGGCCGAGGCGGTCGCCGTCCTCAAGCAGACCGGTAGCGCCCAGGTGTATCTCGACGCGGGTCACCCCCGCTGGATCGGCGACCTGCCGAAGCTGGCCGACGCGCTACGCCGGGCCGGGATCGCGCAGGCCGACGGCTTCGCCCTCAACGTCTCCAACTTCATCGGTACGCCGGAGAACGTCGACTACGGCCACCGGCTCTCCGACGCGCTCGGCGGGCGTACCCGCTTCGTCGTCGACACCAGCCGAAACGGTGCCGGACCGGTCGACGGCGCGTCCGTCGACGGCGGTCCGGCCTGGTGCAACCCGCCCGGCCGCTCGCTGGGGGAGGCCCCGACCACGACGACCGGGTTGGACCGGGTGGACGCCCTGCTCTGGATCAAGCGCCCGGGTGAGTCCGACGGCGACTGCCGGCCGGGTGAGCCGCCGGCCGGCCGGTGGTGGCCCGAGTACGCCCTCCGGTTGGCCGGCGCGGCCTGACCATCGGCGGTAGCGACGCGCGACCGATGGGCGACAGGCGATGGGCGACGGGCGACGGGCGACGGGTCAGCGCACCATCACCGGTGCGCCGACCGACGGCACCCCGTCGACGTCGACGGCGAACAGCAGGTACGGCCCGGACGGCAGGATCGTCGCCTCCCCGGGCAGGTCCAGCTCCAGCCGCCCGGTGGCGGTGGTGGCGGTGAAGTCGACGGCCACCGACCGCTGCTCGTTGTTGAGCATGTGGGTGGCGGCGCCGGGCCGGATCAGCCGTATCGCGGCGATGCGGTCGACGTCCGGGCTGATGACGACGACGTTGCCGCCGCGCTCGACCTGCTGCGGCACCGCGCCGACGACCGGGCGGGTGCCCCGGAACAGGTACGGCGGCGAGTACAGCTCCAGCCGCTGTTCGAACTCGCCGCTGATGCTGTTCTTGGCGTCGCGGAACAGCGGATCGGAGCCGACGGTCAGCACCCGCCCGTCGGGCAGCAGCAGCGCCGCGGAGTGGTAGTTGCGACCGACCCGGGGGTCGGCGGCGGGCGTAAGGGTGTTGCTGTCCGGGTGGTAGATCCGGGCGTCGTGGTTGTCGCTGAGTCCACGGCCCCGGTAGTCGCTGGAACCGTTGGTGATCAGCACGGTGTCGTCGGGCAGCTGCACCAGATTGGGGTAGCGGGTCCCGTCCGGCAGATCCGGCCCGGCGGTGAACCGTGGATCCTCGGCGGTCAGGTCGATGAGGTCGATCCGATCGCTGGACAGGGCCGACTCGCCGACCCCGCCACCACCGACGACCATGATCCGCTGCTCCTGCACCGGTCCGGCCCAGGCGCTCATGCTGGTCTCCAGCTGGTCGGTGTCGCGCAACCCGTCGACCTCGGTGAACGTGTTGTCGCCCAGATCCCAGAAGCCGGGGTCGCGACCCTGGTCGTCGGGTCCGTAACCGGCGTTAGACCCGGTGTAGAACAGCAGGTCGGGTGTTGCCGTCTGGAACAGGCTGGGGTAGGTCGGGAAGTAGCGTTCCAGGTCCGGGCGCAGGGTCCAGCTCTTGGTCTCGGGGTCGTAGATCTCGTTCTGCGTGCCGTCGAGGACCTGGCCGCTGCCGTCGAGGCCGGCGACGGTGAGCACCTGCCCGTCCGGCAGCGCGGTCATCGTCGGGTACCAGCGCTTGACGTGCATGTCGTCGACCCGCTCGTACCGTTCGGTGTACGGGTTGAACTCGAACGCGTCCTCGAGCCCCTGGTAGTCCTGCTTGTCCATGGTGATCGCCTCGGCGAGGCCGTAGACGTTTCGCGCGTCGGCACCGACCAGGCCGTTGACCCGGTACTGGGTCTGCCCGTCGACGACGTACTCGTCGCCGAAACCGGCCGCGTCGACCCAGACCTGCGTCTCGCTGGCGGTGACGACGGCCGGCCCCGCCGACTCGTCGGACTTGGTGGCCGGTGGTACGACGAAATCGTGCCCGGCGGTGTAGCGTCGCCCGTCCGGGGCGACGAACTCGGTGCCCTTGACGAAGCTGCGTGGCCCGCCGTCCGGGGATTCGTTCTTGACCAGCATGGTGCCGCCGGCCCGTTCGACGTCGGACTCCAGGACTTCGTACCGTTGGGTGCCACCGGCGACGAGCAGGTTGCCGTCGGCCAGGAACGCGTGCCCGGAGCAGAACAGGTCCTCCGGGGTCGGCACCAGTTCGGTCTGCTCGGTCGCCGGGTCGAACAGCAGAGTCTTGAACGTGCCGGCGTCGAACTGCTCCCGGTCGTTGCCGGAGCCGGCGATCAGCAACACCTTGCCGGTGGGCAGCAGCGCGGCGTGGATGGCGTTGACCCGCTGGCTCTCGGGCAGTTCGAGGATCCGCCAGTAGCCGTGTGCCCGCTGGTACTCGACGCTGTTGAGCTCACGCTCGTGTAGCCAGGTGCTGGTGAAGTCGTACAGTGGCGGCACGTTGGCGCTGAGTAGGATCGACACGCCGACTACGGGTAGCAGGACACGCTGGCGCAGGTTCCGCATCGTAGGCCACTTCACCCGCAGCACCTTAGCGGCCGGGTCCGCGCCGATCGAGCGGCCGGGTGCGGTCAGCCCGGGTTTCCCGAAGCGGTCAGCCTTTCAGCCCGGTGCCGGCGATTCCCTCGACGATGCGACGCTGGAAGAGCAGGAAGACCAGCACCAGCGGCAGCGCGCCGAGGACGGCCGAGGCCATCGTGTCGGCGTACCGGATGCCGTAGGTGCCCTGCACGGTGGCCAGCCCGACCGGGATGGTCATCAGGTTCGGGTTGGTGACCGCAAGCAGCGGCCAGAGCAGGTTGTTCCAGGTCCACACGAAGCTGAAGATCGCCACCGCGGAGACCACCGGGCGGGACAACGGCATGATGATCTGCCGGTACGTGCGGAACAGGCTAGCCCCGTCGACCCGGGCGGCGTCGTCGAGGTCGCGCGGCAGCCCGTCGAAGAACTGCTTGAAGATGAACACCGCGATGGCGGTCGGCACCTGCGGCAGGAACACCGCCCAGTAGGTGTTGAGCAGGTGCACGGCGCCGAACTCCCGGAACAGCGGCACGATCAGCACCTGTCCGGGGACCATGACGCCGACGAGGATCAACCAGAACGCCGCGCGGCGGTAGCGGAACCGCAGCCGCGACAGCGCGTACGCGGCCAGGCTGGCGGTGACGACGGTGCCGAGCGCGGCGAGCGTGGCGGTGACGAAGCTGGCGGCGTACCAGTCGAGGATGTCGCCCTGGACGAGCAGGGTGCGGAACGATTCGAGGGTCGGATCCTCGATCCGCCAGGTCGGGCGGGTGGTTTCGGCGTTGGGTTTGAGCGCGGTGTCCACCGCCCAGGCCAGCGGCACGAGCCAGAGCAACGCGAAGGCGATCAGTACGCCGACGCAGCAGCGGTTGAACAGCCGTACCCGGCGGTCGACGGAGCGGACAATCTGGTCGGCCATGTCGTTCAGATCTCCTTGGTCTGCCGGGTCACGGTGAGCCAGACCACCGAGGCGGCCAGCACCACCAGGAAGAACAGCGTCGAGACGGCGGCCGCGTAGCCGGTGCGGTAGTCGGTGAAGCCGACGTCGTAGACGTACTGCAGCGCCGAGCGGGTGCTGAAGTTCGGCCCGCCGCTGGTCATGATGTACATCTGGTCGAACACCTTGAGCGAGGCGATGATCTGCAGCACGACGACCAGGGTGGTGGTGCGGGCGAGCAGTGGCAGGGTGATCCGGCGGATCTGCTGCCAGGGACCGGCGCCGTCGATCGCCGCCGCCTCGTACAGTTCGCGGGGGATGTCCTGCAGCCCGGCGAGGTAGAGCACGAAGTTGAAGCCGAGCGTCCACCAGACGGTGGTGATGGCCAGCGACGCCATCGCCCAGTCCGGGTCCCCGAGCCAGTTCGGCTCGGCCAGCCCGAGCGCGGTCACGGCGCGGCTGAGCAGCCCGAGCGACGGGGCGTAGAGCCACATCCAGATCAGCGCGACGACCGCCGACGGCAACACGTACGGCAGGAAGAAGGCCAGCCGGAAGAACCAGCGGCCCCGGCGTGCCCGTTCGGCGAGCAGCGCGAACACCAGCGCCAGGACGACCAGCGGCGGGGTGGTGAGCAGGGTGAACCAGATGGTGTTCCACAGCGCCGACCAGAAGTCGTCGCGGCCCAGCGCTTCGGCGTAGTTGTCGATGCCGGCGAAGGCTCCCAGCCCTGGTTGGACGAGGCTGGCGTGGAAGAAGCTCATGACCAGGCCGTACAGTGCCGGGCCGAGCACGAACAGCAGGTAGAGCAGCAGGAACGGGGTCAGGAACAGCCAGGCGGGCCGGCTCTGGTCGGGGCGTCGGGGCGTATCGGGGGCTGGCTCGGCGGCGGACGGAACCGCTTCGACGGCCGTGGTGGCCACGGGATCCTCCTGTCGGCTTCTGCGCTCTCAGACCGGGGACGGGGTGGCGGCGAGGACGGCGAGGTCGGAGCGGATCTGGGCGATCGCGTCGTCGGGGGTGAGCTGCCCGCCTTCGACGGCACCGACGGCGGATCCGATGACCGCTTCGAAGTTGGAACCGGAGCCGGAGTACCAGGCGGGCGGGTCGTACACGGCGGTGTCCGCGGCGGCGGCGTAGTTCGACTGAGGGGTCATCGAGCGATAGGCGTCGCTGGCGGCGAAGGGCTGCCACGTCGGCACGTGCCCGCCGGCGGCCCAGGTCTCGCTCTGGTCGAGCAGGAAGCGGACGAAGCCGAGCGAGCGGTCCAAGCCGGCCTGGTCGAGGTGTCGCTGCCGGGGCAGGACCAGCATGTGCGAGTCGGCCTGCACCGCGTGCGGTCCACCGAAGACGTTGGGCACCAGGGTCATGCCGAACGGCAGTCCGGCGGTCTGGAAGGTGCTGATCTCCCATTCGCCGTTGAGATGGAATCCGGCCTGTCCGTCGGCGAACAGGGCGATGGCACCCTGATAGTCGGCGCTGGGGATCAGGTCCAGTTCGACGGTGAGCAGCCGCAGATGGTCCAGCACCTGCCGGGCCTTGTCGTCGTCGAGCACGATGCGCCGGCCGTTGTCGGCGAGGATCTCGCCTTCGAGTTGCGAGTACATGGTCTGGAACAGCCGCCAGGGGGAGGCCGGGTCGGCGTTGACGCCATGGGTGGCGGCGTACCGGCCGGTGACCGCCTTGACCCGGTCCAGCGCGTCGCGAAAGCCGTCCTCGCCGCGGATCGGGGTGAGCTGGCCGTCGGCGTCGAGCAGCCCCGCCCGGTCGCAGATGTCGGTGTTGTAGAACAACACGAACGGGTGGGTGTCCAGCGGGATGCCGTACACCCGGCCGTCGATCAGGCCGGCCCGCCAGGCACGCTGATTGAACCGGTCGGGGGTCAGCCCGTGCCGGGCGAGGTCGCCGGGGGTCAGCTCACGCAGCAGACCGGCCTCGACCAGGGTGGTCATCCGGGTCAGGTGCGAGATCGCCACGTCGGGTGGCTGGTCGCCGACGGTGGCCAGGGCCAGCTTGGTGTAGTAGGGATCGCCCCAGGCGAGCGTGACGGCGCGCAACCGGTGGTCGGGGTCGGCGGCGCGGTAGCCCTGTTCCATCTGCCGCATGCGAACGCCGTCGCCGCCGCCGAAGAGGTTCCAGTATTCGACGGTGCCGGGGGCCGGATCGGCGCCGGTGAGGCCGGCGGCCAGCGGGGTGCCGCAGCCGGCGAGGGAGGCGGTGGCCGCAGTGGTTGCGGTGGCACCGGCGGCGGCGAGCGCGCCGGTGACCAGGCCGCGAAGCATGGTACGCCGAGGAAGCGGACGGATGAATCGTTTCATCGATACTCCCAACCGGGTGCGCGGTGTGGGCGATGGAGCGGTCCGCTGATTCTCCGCCGGCGCTCAGACGTACGTCAATAGATGGAAATCGATCTATCCGGCCTGTCCTCGCATCGCCTCGGCCGCGTCCAGCAACTCCCCGACGGTCCGTGGCCCTGAACCGCCGCCGCTGGCCACCCCGTTGAGCTGGCCGTGATCGAGTCGGAACCGCTGGCGCAACTCGGCGCCGACGGTCAGCCCGTCCCCGCCCAGCAGGGCGATCAGCGCCTGGTCCTTGTCGGCGACCGGCAGTCCGGCGACCCAGGTGGCGAGCTCGGCGGCATCGGCGGCGGCCGAGGCGGCCTTGGCGCTGCTCGCGGCGGCCACCGCGATCAGGTACGGGTCCACCCGCAGGAAATCGGCGAAGCTCTCCAACGCCCCGGTCAGCTCACCCAGCCCGGCCGGCACCGGCGGCTCGTTCGCCTGATCGCCGAATTCGCCGGTCTGGATCGCCGCCAGCCAGGCCAGATAGAGAGCCCGAAAGTCGCCAGTGGCCAGCTGTTCCCGCACCGGCACGATCGAACCGAGCCAGCCTTCGCCGCCCCGGTCGAAGGTGTCGTCGTCTTCGGTGTCGCTGGTGAAGTCGAGCACGACGTGCTCGCCGGCCAGGTACGCCTCGGCCGGTTCCGCCCAGCAGTAGACCTGCGCGGTCTCCAGACTGAGTAGGCGGGCAGGCAGCCGGAACATCAGCTGCCGGGTGCCCCAGTTGGTGAGATACAGATGTGCGTCGAAGTATTCCTCGACCATCGCGGCCGGGTCACCGCCGAAGTTCCCCCACTGGTAGGTGTTGGTGAAACTCGTCGGCGTTATCTCCGCCCGGGTGGACAGCGCGCGCAGCTCGGCCATCTGCCCCGGGCTCAGCGGCCGGTCGATCGCCAGGAACTCGTAGTACTGGTACTCGCTCACCGCATCATCATTCACCCGGCCCGATCCGCATCGTCGTCCGGGGTTGCGCCGACCGCCTGGTCGCAGGCTCCCGCCCGTGTCACCCGTCGCCTTCGATATGTAATCGAATGTTCATGCCTGATGCGCGGCCATCTTGCCAACATGGACGGACGACACGCGGAGGTGGTCCGGTGGTGGAGGCGACGACCGACAGCGGTACGAACGGGACGACTACCGGCGGGCGGAAACGCGTCACGGTCGACCTCGACCAGCACTCGGCGACGTACCGGGAGCACTGGCCGCAGATTTCGGACGACCTGCTGGACCGCTGCCCGGTCGCCTGGACCGAAGCGTACGGCGGAGTGTGGGTGGTCTCCGGCCACCAGGACGCGGTGCGGGTGCTCCGCGAGTGGACGACCTTCTCGTCGTACCAGGATCACCACGACCCGACCAGCCCGCGACGCGGCACCAGCACCCCGCCGCAACCGCAACTGAGCGTGCCGCTGGAGCTCGACCCGCCCGCGTCGACGGTCTACCGGCGGCTGCTGAGCGGTCCGTTCTCCCCGCAGCAGGCCCGCCAGCGGGAGCCGTTCATCCGCGAGATCACCACCGCCTGCCTGGACCGGATCACCGAATCCGGTGCCGCCGACCTGGTGGCTGCGCTGACCAACCCGGTGCCGGCGATCGTCACGCTGGACATTCTCGGCCTGCCGCTGCCACTGTGGGAACGCTACGCCTGGGCGGTGCACCGGATCGTCCACTCGCCGCCGGCCAGCGCGCAAGCCTCGCGGGCCGCGGCCGCCGTCGGCGACATGATGGCCGACGTCGGCCAGACCGTGGTACGTCGGCGGACCGACCCGACCGACGATCTGATCAGTTTGCTGGCGACCGCGACGGGCGACGACGGGCGACTGTTGCCGCTCGATCACGTGATCTCCGCCTGCGGGCTGGTCATCGCCGGGGGAGTGGACACCACGACCGCGCTGGTCTCGCACGCGCTGCACTGGCTGCACCGGCACCCGGCACAGCGCGAGCGGCTGATCGCCGAGCCGGCCCGGATCCCGGTGGCGGTCGAGGAGTTCCTGCGGGTGGCTGCCCCGGTGCAGTTCATGACCCGGACAGCGACCCGTGACGTCGAGTTGGGCGGGCAGCGCATCGCCGCCGGGGAGCGGGTGATGGTGTCGTTTGCCGCCGCCAACCGGGACCCGGCCGTCTTCGACTGCCCGGCCCAGGTGCGCCTGGACCGTACGCCGAACCGGCATCTGGCCTTCGGCTCTGGCGTCCACCGCTGCGTCGGTGCCCACCTGGCCACGGTGCAGGCGGTGGTGATGCTGCAGGAGGTGCTGCGGCGCATTCCCGACTACGTCATCGACGAGGACCGCGTCGAGCGCTACCCGTCCATCGGCGTGGTCAACGGGTACGTCAACCTGCCCGCCACCTTCACCCCGTCGCCGGCCACCGGGGTCTCGCTGCCCGGTTAGCGCCGCTTCCACTCGCGGGTCGACAGCGTCGTGGCGCAGAACTTGCCCGGATACGCCTCCGGTATCCGCAGGCCATCGGACTCCGCTGGATTGTCGGCTGCCAGCCAACCGTAGCCGGCTGCCACCTCGACGGATCGGCGGAAGCTGCCCGATCGGTACCGAACAGATGCTTCCCGGCTGATGCCATTCCGGCAAGAGTCTGGATAGGCTCCGACGTTCTACATCGGTCGGGTACCCCTGTGGAGAGTTGTGGATCATCAACGGATTCGGCGTCTCGCCAACCAGTCCGCCAACTTCGGGTTCCTTGTGGATCATGGTTTGCTGGTCTGGTACGGCGTCGGCGCCGAGTCGTTGATCTACGTGGACGCGCAGGCATCGATGTTCAAGGCGCGGGCATTCGGCGACACGCTCGCCCGTGAGCTGGTGCACCGTACGGCCACCCAGGCGGAAAGCGACAGCTTCTTCCACCAGGTGCGGGCGCTCAACGCAGCAGGTGTCCTCACTCCGAAGATCAACGACGCGTTCCACCGGCTCCGGACAATTGGCAACCAGGCCGTCCACGACCACCTCGACCAGGTGCGCACCGCGCTGGAGCTGCTGCGCGACTGCTTCGAGCTGGGCGTGTGGTTCCACCGGGCGTTGAGCGGCGACCGCCGGCCGATCGGCTTCGTCCCGCCCAGCCCACCTCCTCAGCAGGTGCCGCAGCAGGTCGTCGACGGTCTGCGGGCCGAGCTGGACCGCTACCGCCACGAGCTGGCCGAGGCGAAACTGCTGCTCGACGGCGAGTCGTCGGTGGCGGCGGCGCAGGCGGCGGCCGAAGCCGCCGCCGACCGGGCGGTCACCGAGTCGGCGGCCCGCCGGGCGGTCGCCGCCGAGCTGGTCGCCGACCTGGAGCCGCAGATGACGGCGGCCAGTGCCGAGTTCGCCGCCCGTAAGCCGGCGAAGGTGTCGGCGGCCAGGCGCGAGGACTTCATCAGCCGCGCCCGGCGTGCCTCGGCCGAGCCGCTCAACGAGGTGCAGACCCGGGTCGAGATTGACCGGCAGCTCGCCGCCGCCGGCTGGCAGGTCCAGAACCAGGAGCAGATCAATCTGTACGCGGGGACGGGTGTCGCCGTACGGGAGGTGACCCTGGCGACCGGCCGGGCCGACTACCTGCTCTACGTACAGCAGAGGTTGGTCGGGGTGGTCGAAGCCAAGCGGGAAGGCACCGCGCCGCGTGGGGTGGAGGCGCAGCTGGACCGCTACCTGCGCGGGCTGACCGCCGCGCAGCGGATGTCCGCGTGGCGGCGGGACGCGCCGCTGCCGTTCGGCTACGTCGCCACCGGCACCGAGACGGCGTTCGTCAACGGGCTGGACCCGCAGCCGCGTACCCGCGAGGTTTTCGCCTTTCACCGCCCGGAGACCCTGGCCCGCTGGATGCGCGAGGCCGACGACGACCCGGCGGCCCCGACGCTGCGGGCCCGGTTGCGGCAACTGCCGCCGCTTGCGGAGGAGGGGTTGCGGCAGGCCCAGATTGATGCGGTACGTGGCCTCGAAGGTGCGCTGGCCGCAGACAAGCCCCGGTCGTTGATCCAGATGGCGACCGGCGCGGGCAAGACGTTCACGGCGGTGACCAGCAGCTACCGGCTGCTGCACCATGCCAAGGCGATCCGCGTCCTGTTTCTGGTCGACCGCAACAACCTGGGGCGGCAGACGCTGCGCGAGTTCGCCGGCTACGCCACGCCGGGCGACGGGCGCAAGTTCACCGAGTTGTTCAACGTGGACCGGCTGGCCGGGGCAGGCATGCTCGACTCGTCGGCGGTGGTGATCTCCACGATCCAGCGGCTGTACGGCGCACTGGCCGGGCGGGAGTTGCCTGACGTCGACGTCGACGACCAGGCGTACGACAGCTATGAGCTGGACGAGCCGGCGCAGGTCGCCTACAACCCGGCCATCCCGCCGGAAGCTTTCGATCTGATCATCGTGGACGAATGCCACCGGTCGATCTACGGCAAGTGGCGGGCCGTGTTGGAGTACTTCGACGCCTTCATGGTCGGGCTGACCGCCACGCCGGTGAAGCAGACCCTCGGCTTCTTCCGCCAGAATCTGGTCTCCGAGTACACGTACGAGCAGGCCGTCGCCGACGGGGTCAACGTCGGCTTCGACGTCTACCGCATCCGCACCGAGATCACCGACGCCGGGTCGACCATCGAGGCGAAGACGGTGGTGCCGCTGCGCGACCGGCGGACCCGCGCCGAGCGCTACCAGGAGCTGGAGGAGGACTTCAGCTACGCCGGCAAGGACGTCGGCCGGTCGGTGATCTCCAAGGGGCAGCTGAAACTGGTGCTGGAGACCTTCCGGGACCGGCTGTTCACCGAGATCTTCCCGGGCCGCACGACCGTACCCAAGACGTTGATCTTCGCCCGGGACGACAACCACGCCGAAGAGATCGTCACCATGGTCCGCGACGTCTTCGGCCGCGGCAACGACTTCGCCACCAAGATCACGTACGCGTCGTGGCGCACCGGCGACAACCCTGACGAGCTGATCCAGGCGCTGCGCAACAGCCCCGAGCTGCGGATCGCCGTCACCGTCGACATGATCGCCACCGGCACCGACGTACGGCCGCTGGAATGCCTGCTGTTCCTGCGCCCCGTGCGGACAGCGACCTACTTCGAGCAGATGAAAGGCCGGGGCGCCCGCACCATCGACCCCGCCGACTTCCAGTCCGTCACCCCGGACGCCCAGGTCAAGGACCGGTTCGTCATCGTCGACGCGGTCGGCGTCACCGAGCAAGACTTGGACGAGGCGGTGCCGCTGCACCGGCGCACCGAAGCGCAGATCTCGCTGAAGGAACTGCTCGGCAAGGCCGGCACCCTCACCGCCGACGCCGACGAGGTGGCCACGCTCGCCGCCCGACTGGCCCGGCTCGACCGCCAGCTCACCGACGACGAACGCGCCGAGCTGACCGACCTCGCCGACGGCCAACCCCTCGCCGCGATCGCCCGCCGACTCACCGACGCCGTCGCCCCCGAATCGCTGATCCCCGCGCACACCGCCGGCCCCGACGCGGTACGGGACCTGCTCGCCGACGCGCTCCGGCCGCTGGCCGCCGCACCGCAGCTGCGGCAACGCATCCTGGAGATCCGCCGCGCCCACGACATCACCATCGACGAAGTCAACCGGGACACCCTGCTGTCCGCCGCCGGGGTGCCGGCCGCCGAACGCGCCCAGAAGGTCGTCCGCAGCTGGCACGCCTACCTGAAGGAACACCGCGACGAGATCACCGCGCTGCAGATCTTCTTCGACGGCAAAGGCCGCGTCGACTTCGACCAGCTCAAAGAGCTGGCCGCGCGGATCTCCCGACCGCCGCAGGCGTGGACCCCGGACCGGCTGTGGGAGGCGTACGCCGTGCTCGGCCGCACCGCCGAAGCACCCGGCGACCGGGGCGTCACCGACCTGATCACCCTGGTCCGCTACGAGCTGGGCCTCGACCAGGAGCTGCGCCCCTACCGGTCGGTCGTCGAGGAACGCTTCCACGCCTGGCTGCTGCGCCAGGAGCAGGCCGGCGCCGCCTTCACCCCCGAACAACTCTGGTGGCTGGAAAGGATCAAGAACGTGATAGCGGCAAGTGTTGCCGTCACCCCCGACGACCTGGACGGTGCCCCGTTCACCGAACGCGGCGGCATCGACGGCTACCTGCGAGCCTTCGGTGACGACCGTGCTCAACCCCTCCTCACCGAACTCAACCAGGAACTCACCGCATGAGCGACCTACCCCCCGGCTGGGAGTGGACGACTCTCGGAGAGGTGGCGACATCCGTCAAGAACGGCATCTTCGTGTCGCGTCCGGGGACCGAGCCCAAGGGCGTTCCGATCCTACGAATCAGCGCAGTACGCCCAGGCGAGTTGCAGACCGATGATGTTCGCTACAGCGGGAAGGATGAGCGGGAACTCGCCGCTGCAGATGCGCTGCTTGTGCCGGGTGACCTGCTCTTCACCCGTTACAACGGCAACATCGACTATGTTGGCGCGTGCGCCTTGGTTCCTCGTGGCCTTGACCTGTTGACTTATCCCGACAAGCTGATCCGGGTTCGAGTCGATGCAGGACTCGTTGACTCGGCTTTCATCGGCCTCGCGTTCAACGCCTCGACGATCCGCGAACAGGTACGGTCACTCGCTCGCACAACCGCAGGCCAGGCCGGAATCTCAGGGGCGAGCTTGCGAGCTGTAAGGCTCCCACTGCCACCGCTCGTCGAGCAGCGCCGCATGGTTACGAAGATCGAGACTCTGTTCTCTCATCTCACCGCAGCTACAGAGAGTGTGGCGACAGGCGGCGCTCGGCTGAAGCTGCTTACGAAGCGCGTGTTGGTTGAGTCGGTGCCGGTGACTGGCAAGCCTGGATGGCGAATTATCACGGTCGGCCAGGCTGGCAAGGTGGATCTCGGTCGCCAGCGGCATCCTGACTGGCACACTGGGCCGAACATGCGGCCGTACCTGCGGGTGGCCAACGTGTTCGAGGATCGAATCGATCTTCGTGATGTCATGCAGATGGACTTTCCGCCCGAGGTGTTCGAGCGTTTCCGGCTGACGCCGGGTGACATCCTGCTCAACGAGGGACAGAGCCCGGAGTACCTCGGTCGCCCCGCCATGTACCGGGGTGAGCCAGCGGAAATGGCCTTCACCAACAGCTTGCTGCGGTTTAGGGCGTACGAGGGCATCGATCCTGAGTGGGCGTTGCTGGTGTTCCGGAGGCACATGCACGCGGGACGTTTCATTAAGGAAGTACGAATTACCACCAACATCGCACACCTGTCTGCGAGCCGTTTCAAGGAAGTCGAATTCCCCGTGCCGCCGATCGAGGAGCAGCGGGCGATCGTCGCACAGACCAAGGAGCGGCTGGACGGGCTGACTCGGCTGGCGGACTCGGTCCAGCTCGCGGGGGTGCGGGCTGGGCGGCTGCGTGAGGCGTTGTTGGCGGAGGCGTTTGCGGGGCGGTTGGTGGAGCAGGATCCGGCGGATGAGCCGGCGTCGGAGTTGCTGGCGCGCATCCGGGCGCAACGGGTGAAGGTGCCGAAGCAGCGGGGTCGGCGTACGGCCAAGGAGCTGGCAGCGCCCGCGACCAGGGCGATTGGGACCGATTTTCAGCAGGGAGAGTTGCCGCTGTGAGCAACGTGGATTCGCGCCGGCTGGTGCAGAAGCTGTGGAACTACTGCGACGTGCTGCGCGACGACGGGGTTTCCACGATCGACTACGTGGAGCAGTTGACGTACCTGCTGTTTCTGAAGATGGCCGACGAGCGGGCGCGCCGGCCGCTCAAGCCGGAGCAGATCGTGCCGGCTGACCTGAGCTGGCAGACGCTGCTCGACAGTGATGGTGTCCGGCTGGAGGTGCAGTACCGCAACATCCTGAGCGGGCTCGGGCAGGAGTCCGGCACGCTCGGCACGATCTTCCGCAAGGCGCAGAACAAGATCCAGGACCCGGCGAAGCTGAAGAAGCTGATCGTCGACCTGATCGACAAGGAACAGTGGTCGCAGGCCGGCGTCGACGTCAAGGGCGACGCCTACGAGGAGCTGCTGGCCAAGGGCGCGGAGGACGCCAAGTCGGGTGCCGGGCAGTACTTCACGCCGCGTGCGCTGATCGAGGCAATCGTCGACTGCGTGCAGCCGACGCCGGACGACACGATCACCGATCCGGCGTGCGGCACGGGCGGGTTCCTGCTGTCGGCGTACGACTACATCCAGCGGCACCACGGCGACAGCCTGACCCGCGACCAGGCCCGGCACCTCGCCAACGGCGGGATCACCGGCACCGAGCTGGTCGACGGCACCGCGCGGCTCGCGGCCATGAACATGCTGCTGCACGGCATCGGTACGCCGAGCGGCCCGTCGCTGATCGACGTCCGCGACTCGCTCGGGCGGGAGCCTGACGGCAAGGTCAGCCTGGTGCTGGCCAACCCGCCGTTCGGGCGTAGCTCGTCGATCCGCATGATCGGCGAGGACGGGCGGGCCAGCCGCGAGGAGCGGGAGATCGAGCGCGCCGACTTCTGGGCGACGACGTCGAACAAGCAGCTCAACTTCGTGCAGCACATCGCCTCGATGCTGGAGATCGACGGGCGGGCCGCAGTGGTGCTGCCCGACAATGTGCTCTTCGAAGGCGGGGCGGGGGAGACGATCCGGCGGCGGCTGCTCAAGCAGTACGACCTGCACACCATGCTGCGGCTGCCGACCGGCATCTTCTACGCCGGTGGGGTCAAGGCCAACGTGCTGTTCTTCGAGCGCAAGCGCGCCCGCGAGGAGCCGTGGACCAGCAAGCTCTGGGTGTACGACTTCCGGACCAACCAGCACTTCACGCTTAAGCAGAACCCGCTGCGCCGGGAGCATCTGCAGGAGTTCGTCGACTGCTACCTGCCGGGCAAGGACCGGGCCGAGCGGGTGGAGAGCGAGCGGTTCCGGGCGTACGACTACGACGAACTGCTGAGCCGCGACAAGGTCAACCTGGACATCACCTGGCTGAAGGACGCCTCACTGGAGGACGCCGACGCGCTCCTGCCACCCGAGGTCATCGCCCAGGAGATCGTCGAAGACCTACAAGCCGCCCTACGCGAGTTCGCCGCCATCGCGGAAGCCCTCACGGGAAGCACTTATCCGAGGGTCGCGTCCCCTCCTGACTGATCAAGGATGGCATTTTCGATCATGAGTCAGCCTCCTTCAGCTCGTGAACCACCCTCCGATTCTTGCTATTGAGTCGCACAACCGGCTAAAATTCGGCAAAGTTGAGAATTGCGAAGCTATCCCGAGTTCTGAGTCTGGCCTGAGGTATTTAAAATTGTCGTCTAAGTTGGTTCCGTTTGGTTCGACTCGGCCAGCTGTATGAGTGGTCAGTCTTGCCGCTTAATGTCAATAAGATTAGATCTCGCGCCAGGCTCCTAGCAGAAATGCTGATGCTGTTTAGTCGCAATTTCGTTTGGAGGATATCTTCAGTGAAGATGAATATTTTTCGGATTCCCGAAGCTAACGTGGCTGCTTTGGAAGGGAAGCTTAGTTCGGTTGGATTGAGGGTAATTCATCAAGGTGAGCTAGAAGGCTGGGAGGGAAAGTTCTATTTTTCGAAGGATGAAGGGCCGAGTTCGATACCCTGGGTTGAAACGTTCAGCGACTTTTTCATGGATGAAGGGCGGCCCGCCAATCTGATCTACTTTGCGGTCTACTTCTTTCGGAAGGGGCGAGAATGTTTCGTTCTGAGTTACGGCAAGAGTCACTTCTACGTGCGTCAGTACTGTGATCATGACTTCGGTATTGAGATGGCTAAGAGGCTAGGAAATAAGCGGGATGTGAAGCAAACTTCTTCGAAACGATTCGCGGGGCGGAAGCGGAAGGAAATCAAGAGCTATACGACCAACTCACCTCTCAGCGTAGAGAGCGGTGAGTCGGTTGATTATCTCAGGATAACCATCGACCCAGAGGTGCAAGACAAGTTTGGTCGTTCCGGCAAGTTCGGATCCTCCATGCTTATCGGAGCACCGGTTACTAAGGACAGACTCGGACTTCTTCTGGACGAGATTGTAGCGGTTATGGGGCGAGAGGAGAAATTTCAACTCCCTCGCACGAGTGTTATTCGAGATGATGACGAAGTTGCAAAGTATGATAAGAAGCTGTTGGATGCAATTTTTGGGAACGGCGGATACGCCGAGTTCTCGTGTGATACGCATGATATCGTGGGTGTCGATTTCGTGTTCTCGGGGAGCGAGCGATATTCCTTCTCTCTAAGGGGAAGGAGGGTGGCCGAGCTCGGGGAGCGAGAATTGGACCTGGCTACTTTGCAAGAATACGTGCTAGCCGAGCGGATTCCTGTCAGCGAGATTTTCGATGTTCGGATCCAGGTCGAGAACGAAGGGCAGAGAACTTACTCAAAAGGCCTGCGTGACGCGTTGGAGTTCGTTGTCGACGATGAGAACGTGATGCTATCTCAGGGTCGCTGGGTTCGCTTCAACGAGGATTATATCCATCAGCTTAACTTATCAATCGATGAAATAACGGTTGAGTCGACAGAAACTGATCTGCTTGAAATCGACATGAAGGAGTGTTGCTTCAACGCGGCAGAGTATATAAATAGTTACGGATATGCTAGTGCTGACAGGGACTTTACGAAGATTGGTGTTTCGACAGGCACTCCCGTTGAGGCGTGGGATTTATACCGAGATGGAACTGTTTACGCGGTCAAGTTTGGAACGCCGCAAAAACTTGGCTATGCCTGTGATCAAGCAAGCAATGTGCTGGAGATCTTGCGCAATAAGGCTAATACCAAAGCTCTTGATCAAAAATTTGTAAGCTACTGCCTCTGGTTCGCCTTTTCGGTCAGTCGTACCCCTGCTCGTGTATCAGATACGGGATCGATAATTTTGAAACAAAAGATCGATGCGTGGGCGCGGCGCTGTCGCGACCTTGAGGTCGAGCCAAAGATAAAAATCTCTAAGAAGATTTCGGGAGGCTCGGGAAGTTGTCCGCATGGTTCTTCGGCGTCCTGATCGTTCGTCAACCCCGTTAGCGGTCAACCGGCTAATCGCGGTGGGTGCCAGGCGGCCAGATGACAGTCACCGGGATCCCGCGCGCCTCGGCGTAGGCGACGACGTCGGCGGTGCCGCCGTAGCTTCGGGCGGGCATGCCGTCCCAAACGGCGAAGAGCCGATCCGACTGGTTGACCATCAACTCGCTTGCGGCCATGTGGGCAGTCGAGTCGGAGATGCGGTAGTCGCAGCGGTGGAGGGTCACGGCCTGACTGATTAACCTGTCGTATGTGGCGTGGGCATGCTCGGGCAGTCCGTCGCGGTACTCCTGGGCGGGGACGACGACTTCAAGCTGACCGCCGTGCCGGAGCACCGCCTCGGCAAAGAGTTGATCGGCTCCGTCGGCGAGGCAGGTTAGGCCGACGATTTCCTCCTTGACTTCGGAAAGCCTCATATTCAAGGTTTCGGTGACCTTGGCGGTGACTTCGTCGTTCAGTTCGCGATGTCCGGTGATGGCGATCCGCAACTTAGCGATCCTCCTGATATCTTCCGTAGAGTCGATCGTCAAGATCGAGGGTTAGCTTTCCGGCCCGTCCCCCGATGGCTTCGCGGAATCGCGAGACTGATTGGAGGATCTTTTCTGACTCGTACTTCTTGCCTGCGTCGAAAGCCTCACAGGCGATGTTGCATGCCTCGTCGAGGCGTCCGGACTTTGCCAGGATCTCTGCTCGAAGGACGTCGGATAAGGCTTTGGCTTTCGGGCTCTGAGCTGGACCGCTGGCTGCTATAGAGAGCGCCCGGCTGGCCAGGTTGGGCTGATCCAGCTTGCTTGCGACGTGCGCTCGAAACGATGCCAGTTTTTGGTGATCGAAGCGGAAGATCCAAGGCCAGACGGGCTCATCGTTCCGAGCCTTCGCTAGGCGATCTTCGGCCTGGCTTAGGAGGTGAAGCGACTTTTTGTCGCCAGCCTCAGCGAGCGCGAGTGATTCGATCGCGTCCATCCAGACCGTAGAGATAGCGGGCGCTGAACGGGGGAGGGCAAGGCGAGCGGATGCGACAATCTGGACGGCTTCGCGTGCGTCGCCGCAGTTTGCCGCGAACTGGCCCAGACTGGCCCGCATGTATGCGAGGAGCAGCGGGTGTCCAGACCGATCTGCCGCGTGGACCGCGAGCTGGTAGTGGCGGCGGGCGTTGGCTCGGTCGTCGACATCGACGTACAGCCACGCGGTCAGCCCTGCGGTTTCGCTGAGCACCGAGTAAAGCTGGCGGGTGTGCACAGGTGAGCGTTCGTTCCGCGATGCGAGTTGGCGGATGAGCGCAAGGTGTGCGCTCACGGGCGGAAGTAGGCTGCGCGCAGGCATGCGCTGTTCCAGCCTGCGGTAGGTGGTCGAGGGGATGGTCAGTAGTTGCTCGTCGTCGCGTGATTCGAGGGGAACGCCTCCAGCGGCTGTGCCGACCAGGGCCACCCCCGTGGCTGCTGCGGCTGCGGCGACGAATTGGCGGCGGTTCGTATCACTCTCCTGTTCATCCAGCAAGCCGGCCAGAGATCGAGGTATCCCCAGGCCGTCGCAAAGTGCCCGTACGGTGCGAAGCCCTGGATCTCGGCTCCGTCCGGTGAGTAGTCGAGAAACGTGTGGCTGCGATACGCCAACGGCTTGCGCAATCTCCGTCTGCGACACCCGAGTTTCTGCCGCGACGACCTGAAGGACGGTGGCCCAGTCGCCGGCCTTCAACGCCTGGCGGACATCTGCTCGCTCCAGGATCTCGGGTGGCAGCTTGATCATTCGCTCATGCCTGCGCAGCTCGGCGCTGGTTCGTGCCCTTGCATCTGTCCCTCCTGCGGTGCTGCGCATCCGTTCGCCAGGGAAGCGCACGGACCTCCTCTACTATGCCGCTTCCGTGTCGCAGGCGTATGCCTGAAGGTATAGATCTTGATTCCTATGCCGCTGTGAGTGGCGCTGACTATCTGTGATCGCCAAGCTGCGTGTCGTCGCGATCCGCGACAGGACAACTCAGACGCTCATGAGCACGCCGATTGGCCACGGCCGTACCGGTGTGGTGGGGAGGATCAAGAGTGTTGACCTTGGTAGGAGTCGTGTTGGCCGCGCTGGGCGGGTTGTGCGTCGGCTTCTTCACGTTCCGGTTGAAGCAGCGGTGGTGTCCGGTGTGTGGGGCGACGTTGCGGTGTCCGGAGTGTGCGCCTCGGCATTCGATGCGGTTCAGCCCGACCGGTCCGGCCGGCGTGCCCGGTGCGGCGGGTGCTGGTCGGACTGGTGCTGTGGGTCGGGCGGCGGTGGACGCGGCTCGGGTGAACCGGGGTCGGTGGTCGCGGTGAGGGCAGAGTTGAGGGAACTGGCCGCTGCTGGTGGTGGGGTGCTGGTCGTCCGGCACGGCGGGCAACCTGGGGTCGGCCGGGTCGGCGGTGCTGCGTACCGCGATGTGACCGGTGCGGGGCCGGCGGCCGACAGCGGCGGCGGTGGTGGTCATGTGGCGGTGCGGCCGTCGTGGTCGTGTGCCGGCTGCGGCGGGTTGTGGCCGTGTCTGGTGGCGCGGGTCGAGCTGGCGACCGAGTTCGGGCCGGTCGCGTTGGCGACGTACGCGGTGGAGCGGATGACCGAGGCGGCGTTCGACCTGCCCGACGTGACGGCGGCGGAGTTGTTCGACCGGTTCCTGGTGTGGACGTGGCGGCCGTGCTGACCGTACGGGCGGCGACGGCCGCCGACGTGGAGCCGTTGGGGGAGTTGTTGGCGCAGTCGTGTGTGGTGGATCCGGTGGTGGCGTGGCTGATCGGCGATCACGCGTTGCGGTATCTGACGATGCATCAGTTCTTCACCGCCGAGGTGGAGTTCGGTGTCCGGCACGGGGTCGTCGATGTGGTCGGGCACTGTGACGGGGTGGCGATCTGGTATCCGCATCCGTTCGATCGGCTGCTGGGTGCGGAGCATCAGCGCCGTAGGTTGCGGTCCTGCGGTGACCGGCACGGCCCGTACGCGCACTACACCTTCACTGCCGGCCGGCTGGAGCCGACCGGCCGGCACCACCACCTGGCGTTCCTGGCGGCGGCACCCTGGCTGAGACGCCAGGGCATCGGGTCGACGCTTCTGGCCGCGCATCATGCCCGGCTCGACCGGATCGGGATGCCGGCGGTGGTCGAGGCGAGCAGCGTGCGGCAGCGGACTTTCTACGAACGCCACGGCTACCGCGTCGTACGCGTCGCGCACCTGCCGGCCGGCGGGCCGCCGTTGTGGGCGATGCGCCGCTCCGGCGACCCGGTCGACCAACCACCGATGGCCGCCGCCCTCCGGGTCGGCTGAACTGGGACGGCTTGGATCACCGGACCCGGAACAAGTTCGATGCCCCGGTGCTCGCCGAGCTGGACGACCGGCTACTGACCCACGTGGCGTAAACGTTCAACGCTCCTGCGTCTCGGCGGCCATCCACTCCAAGTACGGTGCGTATCCGGCAACGATCGGCATGCACACGATGCCGGGCACGTCGTAGTTGTGGCGTGCCCGGATGTGCTCCTCCAACTCCGCGTACCGGGTGACCGTGGTCCTGAACGTCACCCGCCACTCCTCGGCGGCCACCACCTCGCCCTGCCACCTGTAGGTGCTCCTGACCGGGCCGGCGACCTGCGCGGAGGCGGCCAGCCGCGCCGCGACCGCAGTATCGGCCAGTGTCTCCGCCACCGCACGGGAGTCGGTAGCCGTGACGACCTGACAGTGCACTGACTCGCGCATGAACAACCTTCCTTATCGCTGCGGCCAGCGTCGCCCGTTGCCAGACCTGCGCTGGCGCGTTGCTTTGCTCCGTCGTGCTGATCGTGCAAAGCTGCGCCGTCAGCATGGCGGGACGACGGAGGCACAGTGCGCGAGGTCGAGGTCAAATACCGCGTCCAGGACACCGAAGCGCTGCTCGCCGCGCTTGCAGCATGCGGCATCGAGCTGGGTGCGCCGGTCGTGCAGGACGATCAGGCGTACGCGCCTGAGGACTGGTCGTACGGCGACAGCAAGCTCGGCGTCCCCTTCGTGCGGCTACGGACCGTCGACGGGCGGCACACCTTCACCCTCAAGCGCCCCGCCGAGAACGCCCTGTCGTGTGACGAGTACGAGGCGGAAGTCACCGACCGCCAGCAGATGCACAACGCCATCCTGGCGATGGGTTTCCGCGCTACGATGCGGATCGCCAAGGTACGCCGTGTAGCCAGGATGCCCGGTGGTGAGCTGTGCGTGGACGAGGTCGCGGAACTGGGCACGTTCCTGGAGCTGGAGCGCATGGTGGCCGAAGGCGTGCCGGGTGAGGCCGTGCAGGCCGAGTTGGCGGCGTTCGTTGCTTCGCTCGGGATCGCGGCGTTCCGTACCGATGAAACGTACGACTCCCTCGTCCGCGCGGCCCTCGCCTCAGCCTGATCGCTGCTCCCACCGTTGCAGCACGGCACCGAGCACGACGGCTGCCACGGCCTCGGCCGGTTCGTCCGTGACCTCGTGGTGCAGCACGTCCGAATCGGCCTCGCGAAGCTGGCGTACAAGGTCTCGGTAGAGCCGGTCTTCGACGGCCCGAGTCGCTGCCCCACCACGGTGGAACCGGCTGTAGATGCCACGGTCTGACGCGCGTTGGGCTGAACGCTCCGCCTCTCCTGTCAACACGACCGTCAGGTCGGGCTTGGTCGCGTACCGGTTGAGCTGGGTCAAGAACTCCGGATCGACGCCGTCGAGCCGCTGCAGCACGAGAGATGTCGGCACGTACCGGTCACAGACGACCATGGTGCCTGTCCGGAGAGCAGGCAGGATGGTGTGCTCCAGGTGGTGATACCGGTCGGCGGTGACGAGGCAGGCGAGCACCAAACCGCGGTACTCGTCAGTGCCCTGGCGTGCCAGCTTGCCGAGTGTTGAGTCCGACGGCTCCTTGGTGGCGACAACCGAGATTTTGCGGGTGGTCAGCTCGGCGCGTAGGTGTTCGACCACCGTGCTCTTGCCGACGCCGCTCGGCCCTTCGACCACGACGAAGAGCCCAGGCTCCAAGTTCATGCGGAGATCGCCAACGAACGCTGGAACTGTTCGCGGGACAGTTCCGTTAGTCGGGCTCGCACCTCGTGCACGGGAGCCTCGCCGAACTGGATGTTGACCGAGAAGTTGAACTTGTCTCGTCCGCGCATCGCCTCATCGACGCCACCGGCGGTGAGGTCCACGGCGGTGTAGTCCAGGAGCTGCTGCGGGCTGTACTTCCCTGTCGTGATGAGTCGCTTCCACTCAGGTGTGCCTGGGTAGGGCCGGAACTCGAAGACGCTGGCCCGGAAGCGTCCGGGCTGGTCGGCGGTTGTCTCCCACAGGTCGTGGATGAGACGCACGGTCTCCGCTAACTCCTGCCGTGTCTCCGTCGGGAACCCGAGGATGAAGTAGCCCTTGACCGAGATGCCGCGCTCGGTCAGGCGCCGGACAACTGTGCGCGTCATGTCCGAGGTGATGCGCTTGCCCATGTGTTTCAGCAGTCGCTCGCTGCCGGACTCGATGCCGAGCGCGACCTCCCGGCAGCCGTTGAGCTGCAACGTCTGCAGCATGTCGTCGCTCATGCGGTGCAGGATGTTGATGCGGCCGGTCGCATCCCAGACGAAGCGGTCGCCGATGCCGGCTGCCGCGAACGCGGCCATGCTGGGTTGGATGAAGCGCTCGTACCCCAGGAACAGATCGTCGACGAAGCGAAAGGCCGTCACCCCGTAGCTTGTCTGCAGGTCCATCATTTCCTCGATGATGTTCTCCGGCGTGCGGGTGCGGATGGTGATGTCAGGGTTGGCTGACACGGCTGCTCCGCAGAACGAGCAGTCGTAGGGGCAGCCCCGAGCCCCGACCATGTTCGCCTCCAGCCGTCCGTCAGCGGCGAGGTACGGGTCGTCAGCCAGAAACGCGCGATCCACGAACGGCAGGCGGTTGATGTCGGGCGCGAGGTGGTGTCCAGCACCGATGCTGCCGCCGGTGACCGGGGTGTGCAGGATGGGGTCGAGCCACATCACGCCTGGAAGTTCGGTGCGGAAGCGGTGGTCCTGAAGCAGTTGGGCCACTCGCGTTTCGCCTTCACCCAGCACCAACGCCTGGCAGCGGGCGAACCGCGGGTCGGTCAGCGCCTCAGTCGGCATGGCTTTGGCCTGATGGCCGCCGAGCATGAGGCTGATCGACGGGTCTAGCTGCGACGCCATTCGGGCGCTGATTTCGTAGGTCGGGGCGAGCAGGTTGAAGCCTGCCCAGCGTGGCGACAGGCGGTTGACGAACTGCGCGGTCTGGCTGAGGCCGAGCCCGAGGGCTTCGGCGTCGATGATGCCGACGTTGAAGCCCTGGTGTTTGGCGTAGGTGGCGATGTAGCCCATGCCGAGCACGGGCAGCGTGAAGTCGTTTACGCGGGGACGGAGACTGTAGTCGCGTAGCGGCGCGTTGATGAACAGGGCGTCAAGAGGGCGAGTGATGTCCGCGCCTGCCACGGCACGGTCAGCCGATATCTCCATGTCGAGAACCCCAAGCGAGCGTTAACAGCGTGAGCGAGCAGAGATGTTCGCCAGCGAGCGCGCGCCAGGTGCGACCGAAAGTTGATTCGTCGGCCGGCCAGTCGTGTGAGGGTGCAGCTCGCTTGGCCCAGGTGCGCACTGCCAGATCGGCGTAGGGATAGAGCGACCAGTCGTTGCACCAGTCAGCCACGGCGGCCTGCGCGGTCCACGGGCCGATGCGCGGCACGGTCTGGAGCTCGGCGACGAGCACATCGGGCACAAGCTCACGCCATTTGAAGCCACGCTCCAGGTAGGCCTCGGCGGCAGCCCGCAAGGGGCGACGCTTGAAAGCCATCCCGAGGGAACTGAACTGGTGGTCGCTCAACTCAAGCACGATCTCTGGTGCCGGGAAAAGGGCATACAAGTTGCCGTCCGGTAGGGGGATCTTCTCGCCATGCGCATCGCAGAAGGCCCGATACAGCTTCTTCGACTGTCCGGCGCGGATGACTTGCCGGATGACCGCAGTGCTGATCGCGTCCCATAGGCTCGGGTTCCGAAGCCGTATGACCGAGCCCAGAGAGCGTAGCGAGTCTGCCAGCTCGGGAGCGCTGTCGAACGTGTTTGGCAGTGTGAAGACATCGTGCATCGGCCCAGCCCCAGTGCCGGTCAAACGGTCGAGAGTCAGCTGGCCGCTGCGGTGTGAGGCCAGCCATCGGCCGCCGTCGTCAAGGACGAAGACTCGTCGTACGGTGCCGTTGGCCGGTTGCCAGGCGGCGTGCTCGGTCATCACAAAGTCAAACGTGTCGCGCATGGCGGTGAAGTCTCCGAACGGTTGATCAAGATCAGGATGAGAAATTATCTCATATTGATACCTCCTGGAGGATCCTGGTCGGGATCACGCCCCCAGTGCACTCCCTTGATTTGCAGATGTCGATTTTCGTATTGCTTGTGAGAGTGAGTCTGTGGGGTGCTGGGCTCGGTCGCGGAGCTTTAGGGAAACAATATAGTTCCAGGGTCCGTGTAGGTGATCTCCGGAGCCCTGCCGACAAAATGTTGACAACCGGCGCCTCCACGTTGGGCGGCGGATGCGAGATCATTTGTGTATGTCCGATGGTCGTGTTGATCAAGAGTCGCCGGTCGATGATCTTCTACAGGTGCGACGTGCGCTGGGTCGTCGGTTGGCGGTGCTGCGGCAGGCGGCCGGCTACACGCAGCATCAGTTGCCGAGGTTGATCCACTACCACCGCAGCAGTGTGGCGAACGTGGAGACCGGTCGTCAGCGAGCGCCACGAGACTTCTGGCAGCGGGCGGACAAGCTGCTGGACGCCGGTGGTGACCTGCTGGCGGCGTTTGACCGTGTCGAGTCGCAGCACCGCCGGCATAAAGTTGATCAGATGGCCAGCCGGTTTCCGGCCGAGGTGATTCCGGAGACCCCGCCGGAGCCTGGTCAGGGCGGAGCCGTCCGAACGATCGTGCAGGCCGCGCACGAGACCCGTGAACATGCTTTGAACGCAGGTGCATTGGCAGTGTCAGATGTTGCTATCGAGCAGTTGCGCGACGACGTCAGCCGGCTGGCGCGGCGCTTCCCGGAGCTGGAGCTGCAGCAGATCGTCGGCGAGACGCTTCGGATTCGCGATCTCGCGGTCGGTCTGCTGGAGCACACCCGCAGGCCCGCGCAGCAGAGTGAGCTGTATCTGATCGTCGCCCAGGCAGCGGCGCTGTTGGTCAGCGAAAGCGTCGACCTCGGCCTGTGGTCACCGGCGATGCAGTACGCCCGAGCCGCCTACGCCTACGGCGAGATAGTCGGCCACGCCGGTGCCTGTGCCTATGCCCGAGGGATGCAGGCGACCATCGCCTACTGGACAGGGCAGGTCGACGACGCCGTTCACTACGCACAGGCCGCCGCCGACCTCGCCCCGGCAGGGGTCGCGCGGGTCCGCGCGTACAGCGTCCTTGCTCGTGCACTGGCGTACCGAGGGGACGCGGGCGCGGTGGTGACCGCGATCGCCACCGCAGCGGACGCCCGTAGCCAGGCCGGTCGTGACGAGTTGCACGATGTCGTTGGCGGCGAGTTCGGATTCACGGTCGAGCAGCAGGCCCGTTGCGACGGGACCGCGCTGCTGCAGGTCGGCCAGGTCGCGCAGGCCACCGACGCGGCGCGACGTGCGCTCGATCTGGCGGCGGCGACCCAGGCGCAGTGGCCGACGGTTGTTGCGGAAGCCCGCGTCGACCTGGCGGCCTGTCTGCTGCTCGGTGGGCAGCTCGACGCGGTGGAGCCGACGCTCGCGCCGGTGTGGGCGATGCCGCCGCAGTGGCGTCGCGCCGGACTGATCGGCCGGATCGACAGTCTCCGAGGCTCGCTCAACGACCGCCGTTGGCGTGGCAGCTCGATCGCCCGGTCGACCGTCGATCGGGCCGCAGCGTTCGTGGCCGTACGGCCGGAGATTCCGGCGCTACCTGGCGTCTGAGCTGCGCTGCCACTCGGTCAGCAGTTCGCGTTCGCGGTCCTGCGGCAGGCCGTGGTCGGCGGCGCGGGCCGCTTCGCCCTCGCCCACGATCCAGCTGCCGCCGTCGGTCAGCCACGCCCAGGTGTCGTCGATGGTCGCCGCGAGAGGTGCGCAGCGCAGCCCGGCGGCCTGTGCCCGTGAGCTGTCGACGGCCCACACGCCGGCATGAGTACGCCACAGCGGCAGGCCGGTCCACTGCTCGACGCCTTGTGCGGTCAGCCAGTCGGGGTCGGCCCAGACCGGTTCCGCATCCGATCCGGTTGCCGTGATGCAGCCGGTGACCAGGTCCGCGAATGTGGCGTGCCCTGGCGGGGCGGTGATGTTGAAGGTGCCCGAGGTGCCGTGGCGGGCGCAGCGGAGGGCGAAGTCGGCCACGTCGCGTACGTCGATCGGCTGAATCGGTCGTGCCGCCGGGGCGGGCGCGAGTAGCTGACCGCCGCGGGCGGCGCGAGCCAGCCACCAGGTCAGCCGACCTACGTACTCGTAGCGGCCGAGGATCACGCCGGGGCGCAGGATCGTCGTCTTGTCGGTGCCGACGGCCGCTGTCACGGCCTGTTCGCAGCCGGCTTTGAGCGCGCCGTACTGGCCGGCGTAGCCGAGGTCTGCCCCGAAGTCAGATCCGGCGTCCGGTGGGCAGTCGAAGACAGGGGAGTCCTCGTCGAGCGGCTGGTCCGGCCAACCGGTGTAGACGTTGACAGTGGACAGGTAGACGTAGTGTCCGACGACGGGGGCCAGCGCCGTCGCGGCGGCCTGGACCTGGTTCGGGACGTAGCCGATGGTGTCGATCACGGCGTCCCACGGGCCGTGGTCGGCCAGCCGGTGGAGGTCGTCAGGGCTCTCCCGGTCGCCGTGGACAGCGGAGACACCTGGGGTGTCGGCTGCTGACGTGCCCCGGTTGAAGGTGGTGACCGCCCAGCCGGCGGCGAGAGCCCGCTCGGCCAGGTGGCGTCCGAGGAACCAGGTCCCGCCCAGGATCAGCAGCCGCATGTCCTCATCATGGCGCACCGATGGGTCGACGGCTGATGTGCCCGGAGTGTCAGCCGATTGCTGCCGTGGCGTGACGGCGTAGCCGACAACGAGATCGGGCGAGTTCGCTCGGTGGGCACGCGATTCGTGTCCGATCGATCTTGCGGGAGACGACTGTGGGAAGACTGCTGGCGTTCACCACGGTGGGCATAGCTGCCGGATTCATGCTCGGCTTCTTCACGTTCCGGTTGAAGCAGCGGTGGTGTCCGGTGTGTGGGGCGACGTTGCGGTGTCCGGAGTGTGGGCCTCGGCATTCGATGCGGTTCAGCCCGACCGGTCCGGCCGGCGTGCCCGGTGCGGCGGGTGCTGGTCGGTCCGGGGCTGTGGGTCGGGCGGCGGTGGACGCGGCTCGGGTGAACCGTGGCCGGTGGTCGCGGTGAGGGCAGAGTTGCGGGAGCTGGCCGCTGCTGGTGGTGGGGTGCTGGTCGTCCGGCACGGCGGGCAACCTGGGGTCGGCCGGGTCGGCGGTTCGGCGTACCGCGATGTGACCGGTGTGGAGCCGGCGGCCGACAGCGGCGGCGGTGGTGGTCATGTGGCGGTGCGGCCGTCGTGGTCGTGTGCCGGCTGCGGCGGGTTGTGGCCGTGTCTGGTGGCGCGGGTGGAGTTGGCAGGGGTGTTCGGGCCGGTCGCGTTGGCGACGTACGCGGTGGAGCGGATGACCGAGGCGGCGTTCGACCTGCCCGAGGTGACGGCGGCGGAGTTGTTCGACCGGTTCCTGGTGTGGACGTGGCGGCCGTGCTGACCGTGCGGGCGGCGACGGCCGCCGACGTGGAGCCGTTGGGGGAGTTGTTGGCGCAGTCGTGTGTGGTGGATCCGGTGGTGGCGTGGCTGATCGGTGATCACGCGCTGCGCTACCTGACGATGCATCAGTTCTTCACCGCCGAGGTGGAGTTCGGTGTGCGGCACGGGGTCGTCGATGTGGTGGGGCACTGTGACGGGGTGGCGATCTGGTATCCGCATCCGGCGGATCGGCTGCTGGGTGCGGAGCATCAGCGGCGCAGGTTGCGGTCCTGCGGGGATCGGCACGGACCGTACGCGCACTACACCTTCACCGCCGGCCGTCTGGAACCGACCGGCCGGCACCACCACCTGGCGTTCCTGGCGGCGGCACCCTGGCTGAGACGCAAAGGCATCGGGTCGGCGCTGCTGGCCGCGCATCACAACCGGCTGGACCGGATCGGCATGCCGGCTGTGGTCGAGGCGAGCAGCCAACGGTCGAAGGCGTTCTACGAACACCACGGCTACCGCGTCGTACGGGTGGCGCACCTGCCGGCCGGTGGCCCGCCGTTGTGGGCGATGCGCCGCAGCGGCGACCCGGTCGATTAACCGCCCATGGCCGCCGCGCTCCGCGTCGGCTGAACCGGTGCCCGCGGCGTCAGAGGCTGGTTCGCTAGGTCTTGTCCATTGTGGGTTGGTCTGATCGTGCGGATGTGAACGTTGGTCGTAACCGGTGAGGACCCGACCGCGTTGGGTCGATCATGGGTGAACGCGCGGCGTATCCGAGTGACCTGACCGACGAGCAGTGGGCGGTGATCGGACCGTTCCTGCGGGCGTGGAAGACCCGCCACCCGTCGGTGTCCGGGCATCAGGGCCGCTACGAGCTGCGGGAGATCGTGAACGCCATCTTCTACCAGAACCGGACCGGCTGTCAGTGGGCGTACCTGCCGCACGACCTGCCGCCGAAGTCCGCGACGTACTACTACTTCGCCCGGTGGCGTGACGACGGCACCGACCAGGTCGTCCACGACCTGCTGCGCTGCCAGGCACGGGAGAAGGCCGGCCGTACCGAGGACCCGACCGCGGTGGTGCTGGACACCCAGTCGGTCCGCGTGGCCAACAATGTGCCCGCCGCGACGACCGGCAAGGACGCCGCCAAGAAGGTACCGGGGCGGAAACGGGGCCTGGCAGTGGACGCGTTGGGGCTGGTCATCGCGGTCGTGGTCACCGCCGCGTCGGTCACCGACAACGCCATCGGCATCCGGCTGCTCGACCGGGTCGTCGCGCACACCCCCACCGTGACCCGCGCGTGGGTCGACGCCGGGTTCAAACAGGACATGGCGCTGCACGGCGCCCTGGTCGGCGTCGACGTCGAGGTCGTCAAACGCGCCGACACCCGGCCCGGGTTCGTACCGGTCCGCAGACGGTGGATCGTGGAACAGACCCTCGGCACCCTCATGCTGCACCGCCGTCTCGTCCGCGAGTACGAGAGCCGACCGGAGTCCAGCGTGTCACGGACCTGGTGGGCGTCCACCGCGAACCTGGTCCGCCGACTCACCGGCACCAGCACACCCACCTGGCGGCACCGGTGAACCTCACCACGGTCCTCGACCTGATCACCCACCGGGAAACCACCGCCGGCCAGACAGCCGACCGGCTCCGCGAGCAGATCGCCACACTTACCGCCGAACTCGGCCGCGTCGACAGCGAACTGGCCGCCCTGGCGACCACCCGCACCACCCTGCGCGCGCTCGCCGCCACCGAGTTCACCGCCGACGACCCGACCTTCGCCAGCACCCCCTACCAGCAGATCCTGGAAGTCCTCGCCACCGCACCCGCCGGGATGCGGGCGAAGGGCATCTGCCTCGCGCTCGGCGTCGAACCCTCACCGAAACACGTCGAAGGCACCCGCGCGAAGCTCAAACGCATGGTCAACCGCCAGGTCCTCACCGAAGACGAGCCCGGAGTATTCACTCTCGCCCCGAAAAGGACGTAATCTTCCGAACTGCCCTCTCAGACCGTGTTCCGTGACACGGAGCGGGAGCTGATGCGACGGGTGGACCTCACGTGCGATGCTGACGACCGGTCGGGACGTTGAGGGGGTGGAATGAACGACATCCGGTTCACCGAGGGAATCCTCAACTTCACCCAGGCCGCACGGCACCTGCGGGTGCCGCAGCAGACCTTCCACCGCTGGGCGAAGGGCTACCCCCGGGGCGGGCCGCTGCTGCACATCGCTGACCCTCAGTCGAGTCCGCTGCCGGTCACCTTCATCGCCCTGGCCGAGGCGCACGTGTTGGAGGCGCTGCGTACTGCCGGCGTGCGTCCGCAACGGATCCGCCCCGCCCTCGAAGCCCTGCAGCAGGAGTTCGGCCGCGAGTACGTGCTCGTCGCACCCGAGCTGGCTACCGACGGAGTCGACGTCCTGTGGGACTTCAACAAGAGCCTGGCCGATCACGGGCTCATCGTCGGCGGCACCAACCAGCACGTGATCCGGGAGATCGTCGCCGATCACATGCAGTACATCGCTTTCGGCGGCGATGGCTTCCCGGAGCGGCTGCAACTGTCCGCCTGGCTCCCGTCGAAGGTAGAGGTCGACGTGCGCCGAGCCTTCGGCCAGCCCATCTTCGCCGGCACCGGAACGAGGGTGGCGGACGTCGCAGGCATGATCAAGGCAGGTGAGAGCGCTGAAACGGTCGCGGACGAGTTCGGCCTCTCCATCAGCGACGTCCGTACCTCCGCCCGCATCCTCCTGGGCGTCGCCGCCTGAGTTCTACGTCGACGAGAACATGCACGGGCGCTCGTTGCGCCGGTTCATCGTCGGTCTGGGCTACGTCGTACACAGCCCTGCATCGGTGTTCGGCAGGGAGCGGCTCGAAGCAGGGCTCCGCGATGAGGAGTGGCTGCCGGTGGTCGGATCGAAGGGCTGGGTGGTGTTCGGGCGTGACCAGAACATCCTCAAGCGGGAAGTGGAGATCCGCGCACTCCTCGACGCGAAGGTCCACATGTTCCTCTTCCCCGGCGGGATCAGCCGCGCGGAAATCCTGGAGGTCGTCGGAGCCAACCTCGCCGAGATCTGCACGGTGGCATCCGCCCGGCGACCAAACGTGTACTGGCTCCGGAAAGACAACGTCGTCAGCTACGAGCAACGCCTGAACGAGCGGCTCCGCCGTCGGAAGTGACCGGCCCCAGCTGCGCGGTAGCAGAACCGGCCTCGACGTACTCAGGGCTTGCCCGGTGCTCGTCACAACTCCCGTCCGTACGGAAGGAACCCGGTGTCCTCAACCCCGGCAACGTCCACGCCACGGGTGGTGGTGTTCGGCCTCGGCGGCACCATCGCCATGACCAGCAGCACCGGCGGCGGCGCGGTCAGCCCCACTCTGACCGCCCAGCAACTCGTCGACGCCGTACCCGGACTCGCCGACGCCTCAATCGCGGTCGACGTCGTCGACTTCCGCCGCCGCCCCGGCGCGAGCCTCACCGTCGCCGACCTCACCGACCTGCACACCGCCGCGACGCGCGCCCTGGCCGGCGGCGCGGCCGGTGTCGTCGTCACCCAGGGCACCGACACCATCGAGGAAACCGCCTACCTGCTCGACCTGCTGCACCACCGCCCCGAACCGGTCGTCGTCACCGGCGCGATGCGTAACCCCACCCTCGCCGGCGCCGACGGCCCCGCGAACATCCTCGCCGCCATCCACACCGCCGCCTCCCCGGCGGCGCGGGACCAGGGCTGCCTCGTCGCCTTCGCCGACGAGATCCACGCCGCACGATGGGTGACCAAGACCCACTCCACCAGCGGCGCCACCTTCCGCTCCCTGGACACCGGCCCCCTCGGCTACGTCCTCGAAGGCACCGTACGGATGCTCAACCAGGTGCCCTACCGGATGACCCTCCCCGCCCCACGCCGGGCAGACACCGCGACCGTCGCCCTGCACACCGTCACCCTCGACGACGACCCCACGCTCCTCGACGCCATCGGTCGGCCCTGCGACGGCCTCGTCGTCGCCGGATTCGGCGTCGGCCACGTCCCCGAACCCCTCGTCGACACCCTCACCACCCTCGCCGGACGAATCCCCGTCGTCCTCGCCTCCCGCACCCCCGCCGGACCCGCCCTCACCCGCACCTACGGCTTCCCCGGCTCCGAGCAGGACCTCATCGGTCGCGGTCTCATCCCCGCCGGTTGGCTCCACCCCTACAAGGCCCGCATCCTGCTCCGCGCCCTGCTCGCCGCCGACACGAAGCCGCACGACATCGCGGCCGCGGTCACCACGGCCGGCGGACTCACCGAACCCACCGCCTGGCCCTGGACCACCACCACCAGCAGCGACGACCGGCCGGGAACGAGCCCGACAGATGCGTAGCCACGACCTGACCCCCGGCCGCATGATCGGCGTCGTCTTCGACCACGGCGACGACTTCTTCACCGCCCTCACCGACGCCTGCCGCACCCACGACATCCGACAGGGCTACATCCCGATGTTCATCGCCGGCCTCGCCACGGCGAAAATCGTCGGCACCTGCCAACGCCTCGACAACCCCGACGCACCCGTCTGGTCACACGTCGACCTCACCAACATCGAAGCCCTCGGCGGCGGCACCATCGCCTGGGACGACACCACCGGGACCATCACACCCCACATCCACCTCACCGTCGGACTCAAGGAACACAGCGCCACCGCCCACACCAGTCACCTCCTCGACGCCACCGTCCAGTTCCTCACCGAAATGCTCATCATCGAAGTCACCGCACCGACCATGCGCCGGCTACCGAACCCCGACCTGTACGACGTACCGCAACTGCACTTCGGACCGGCAGGGCACGGGAGCTGACAAGCAGCGCCTCGGTGCCCAGCTCCAGCAGGCGAGCAGGTCACGGGGCAAGCGGGAACTCCGCGCGGGTGCTGGTGCCGGTGATCTTGATGTCCAGCTCGCCTTCCAGCGCCCCGGCCAGGCGATGAAGCAGCGGGAGCGTCGGCGTGACCGCGCCACCTTCGAGCCGCGAGATCACGGTCTGCGTGGTGCCAGCCCGAGCGGCGAGCTCGGCCTGGCTGAGGCCGAGCGCGACCCGACGATCGTAAACGGCCTGCCCGAGAGCGATGCGGGCACCGGCCTCGACGTACTCAGGGCTTGCCCGGTGCTCGTCCGGAACAGTCCACCTGGTGTGGTGTCCCTTCACGGCGTCATCCTCTCCCGATCGGCGGCCGGTCGTGGCAGGGTCGGCGGTGCGCGGCCGGTCCGCAGATAGCCGACTGCGGCCGCGATCGCAGTTTCGGGGCGAAGGCGCAGGTGCTCGGCCGCGTACTCGGTGGGAACGCCGCCGAGGTCGAAGCTGATCCCGGTCGTTGGCGGCCGGACATCGGGCGCGGTGAGGTGGTAGCCGTCGTCGGCGATGTAGGCGACGAAGGCATGGTCGGGGTGGCCGAGCCCGAGCTGTAGCCCGGGGGTCAGCTCGTCGGGGCTGTCTGGTCCGGCACCATAGATCGTCACGACGACCGGTTCGGCGCGCTGCTGGATCTCGCGCAGCAGGGAGCCCAGAGCAGTGGCGTCCGTCTTGGCGGTGCTGTGGCTTTCCCTACGGTCGCCGCGATCGTAGGACCAGTTCACCTTCACCCGGCGAGCGCCGTGCCCTGCCGGCCGTTCCGGCGGCGGTGACCAGGTGACGCAGGTCGGGCGGTGCCCGGTCGGGTCGTAGTCAGCGACGGCCACATGTGTTCGTTCCTACTTCCGGCTGTCGGGTGCAGCGAAGCGCTCGATGATGTGCGACGAGTACAGGCCTTCCGGCGCAGGGATCGCACCCTTCTCGCCGTTCGGGGCGTTCTCGTACTCGGCGACCATCGCGAGCTTGTACTCCGGGCTGAAGACCCGCCGCGACGGCTTCGGCACCGGGTCCCCGCCGCCGGACGTCGGCTGCTTGCCAGATGAAGTGGACACGTACACAAGGATCTCCGATCCCCGTCCTCAGGTCAGCACCCCCATCACACGGGGTGTCTCACACCATCCTGACGAGAGGGGAACGCTCCGGCTCACCGGTCAACACGACCGTCGGGTCGGGCTTGGTGCGCATGCCTCCATCACTCCGGGTAGTCGCGCCTAGATGAGTGCGGCGGCCCCATGACCCCGCCATGGTTCCTCAGGCTCCCGTCAGCTTTCCCTCAAGTGTCGGTCGTTCGGGGGCCCCATGATGGGTCTAGCCACCCACCCGCCCTGACCGAGCGGCGTTGAAACTAGACCCGGGAGTCTCTTCGTTGGTAGTCCGATCAGAACAGACGTACGGAGCCAGGTTGACCGCGAGCCTCCTCGACACGATGGTCGAGCGTCTCGACATCGCTCCCCGGGCTCCCCTGTATTCGTTTCTCGACCGGCACGGGGTGGAGGTGGACGCGGCCGATTGCGAGGAAATCGCGCGCCGTGCGGTCGGGGCTGCCGATCTCCTCCGGACGGCCGGGGTCGGGCCCGGCGATCCCGTTCTCCTGGTCTTTCCGCCGGACGGTCTCGAGTTCGTCGCGAGCTTCTTCGGCTGCATGCTGGCCGGCGCGATCGCGGTCCCGGTCGCGAGCCCCGACCCACGGCATCTCGACCGGGAACTGCCGAAGCTCCGCCATATCGTCGAGGACAGCGGCGCACGCGTCGCGCTCACGCATGCGAAGTATCGCGCGCTCACGACCCTAGCGTCGGTGCGCGACACCGTGACCAGCCGTCTGCGCGGCCGCGAGAGTTCGAGCTGGCCCGCGCTCACCTGGCTGCTGTCGAATCGTATCCGGCGTGCCGAGCCGGGAGAGGCCGCGGCCGCGCTCGCCCACGCGGCGAGCAGGTTCGGCCCGGACGACATCGTGTATCTCCAGTACACCTCCGGCTCGACGTCGGCGCCCAAGGGCGTGGTCGTGCGTCACCGGAACCTCGTGCACAACCTCGAACTCATCGCACGCAACACACACGTCGACAGCGAATCGGTGCTCGTCGGCTGGGTGCCCCTGTTCCACGACATGGGGCTCGCCGGCGGGATCCTCAATGCGATGTACACCGGTGCGCGCTGCGTCGCCTTCTCCCCGATGACCTTCCTCGCCTCGCCGCGCCTGTGGCTGGAGGCGATCGACCGCTATCGCGGCACACACATCGCCGGGCCCAATTTCGGGTACGACTACGTGCTCCGCGGCCTGGGCGACGGCGGGACGCTCGACCTCTCGTCGCTCCGCGCCACCCTGCAGGGCGGTGAGCCGATGCTGCCCGCGACGATGGACCGCGTCGGAGCCGGGCTCGCGCCGATGGGCCTCGACCCGGCATCGCTCTGCAACGTCTACGGTATGGCGGAGTCCGTGCTGTTCGTCTGTGGTCAGGCCGGCCGGAAGCCGACGCTGCTTCGGGGGGACCGGACGGTGCTGGACCGGGACGGCGTGATCGTCCCGCCGTCACCACACGCACCCGTGGTGACGCTGGTGGGCAGCGGCGTCCCCGACGCGGAACTGGGCGTTTCGGTGATCGCCGTCGACCCCGTCACGCGGCTTCCCCGGCCACCCGGCGCCGTCGGCGAACTCTGGGTCTCGAGCCCGAGCGTGTCGGAGGGCTACTGGGGACGGACCGACGAGGAGAACGCGGCCGTCTTCGCCGCGCGCCTGGCATCCGACGACGACGGGCGGCGATTCCTGCGTACCGGTGACCTCGGGGTTGTCGGCGACGACGGTGAGGTGTTCGTCTGCGGCCGGCTCAAGGACCTCATCATCGTCGGCGGTCGCAACATCCATCCGCAGGATCTCGAGGCGGCGGTGGTGGCGGCCGACCCGATCCTGCGGACGGGTAACGCGGTCGCCTTCGGCGTGCAGGTTGACGGCGTCGAACGGGTCGTGGTGGCCGCTGAGGTGCGCAGGGAGTTCCTCGGCGGCGGAGAGTCCGTCCCGCTCGACCGCGCGGTGGCCGCGATTCGCGCCGCGGTGGCCGCGCACTGCGGCGTGCAGTGTCACGAGGTCCTGCTGATGAGGCCGGACAGTCTGCCGAAGACGACCAGTGGAAAGCTCCGGCGCGGCGAATGCAGGCAGCGCTGGGCGAGCGGCTCGCTGCGCTCGTCGGCCCTCTCCGGACAGCACCGGGCGGCGCCGGAGGTCCCCGCCGATGCTGCGGGCACGGAGTACGTGCTCCGGCTGCTGCAGACCGAGGTCGCCGCCTTGTTGCAGTCGCCCGGTCCAGACGACGTGCCGGTGGATCAGCCGCTCCGCGATCTCGGCCTCGACTCGCTCGGGTTGATGGACCTGGCGAAGCGCATCGAGGACCGGACCGGAGCGCGCGTACCGCCGGCAAGCGTCGACGACGGCACGACCCTGCGGGCGATGGCGACCTCGGTCGTACGGTGGTTCGCGCTGGCGCCCTCCGAGCCCGGCGAAGCGGCGGGCCGGAGCACGGGCGACGTCCCGTTCAGCGCCGGGCAGACGGCCGCCCTACAGCGGGGACAGTGGACCTGGTGGAGCCGCGCGGTCATGCTGGACGTGCACCGGCGGCTCACGCCGGAACAGCTTCGCCGTGCCACGGCTGCGCTGGTCGCCCGGCACGAGGCGCTGCGCCTCCGGTTCCGCCGGGTCGACGGCGGCTTCGCCCAGCGCTACGGCGACGTCGAGGGCAGCTTCGCCGTCGAGTCGGTCACGGTGCACGAGTCCGACGATCTCCTGCCTCTGCTCAACGAGCAGCATCGCCGCCTCAGCCTGGAGAGCGGCCCGGTGATGCGGCTCCTGCTGGTGGAGACCGGCTCGGAGCAACGCCTGTTCATCACCGTCAACCACCTCGTCATGGACGGTGTCACGCTGGGCATCCTGGTCGACGAACTGGACCGCCTCTGCCGGGGGGAGGAACGCGGCGAGCCCCTCGGTCTGCCGCAGTCGTCGGCGAGCTTCGAGGCGTTCACCCGCCGGATGAGCGACTTCGCGCGTGGGGAAGCGACGACCGACCTGGACTTCTGGCGCGAACAGCTCGCCGTGCCGCCACCGGCCGCCTACGACTCGCGGGTGCAACCGGGCATCCTGCTGAAGGACCTGGCGTACGCCGACCAGTACCTCCGACCCGATGAGACGCGCGCGCTTCGCAACATGCGGATAGGTGGCCCGGACGGACCTCGGGCGCCGATCGCGACAACGCTGCTCGCCGCGCTGCTGCGGACCGCTCAACGCCAGTGGAAATGCGGTCGTCTCGTCATCGAGCTGGCCAGCTCGGGGCGACAGACGGCGGTGCACGGCCTCGACCTCTCGCGGACGGCGGGCAACGTGCAGTGCGCTTTCCCGCTCGCCTTCGAGGACAGCATCGCCCAGAGCCCGGGAGAGACGGTGACCGCGGTGGCCGAGCGGCTCACCCGTGTCCCTTCCGCGGGCATGTCGTTTGACGCGCTCAAGTATCTGAACGACGATCCGGCCGTGCAGAACCACATCCGGAGTGCACCTGCCCCGACGCTGTGGTTCAACTTCCAGGGAGAGGCACCGACGCGCAGCGGCAGCGGCCTGTTCTCGCTGCGCGAGTCCCCGCTCGGCGACATGGGGGATCCCGAGGCCGGCGTACGACAATCGCCGCTCTACCTCGAATGCAACATCGCCGGGGGGACGACGCGCATCCGTTGGAAATATTCGCCGCGGCATCTGAACTGGTCAGGGGCGGAGATCGACGAGTGGACCACCACGTTCCGGGACGAGCTCACCGGCATGGCTCGATGAGAGAAGCCGGACGGCCCTACTGATCGCCGCGATCGGCCTGCCGGTCTTGTCCCGCACCGGGACTGGACGGGCCGGTCTAGCTTGCGCAGCAGCTTGGCGGCTTCGTATCGAGCTGGATCTCATACGGCGGCCGCCGAGTTGGTCCGGTCACAACCCGAACTCGGTGCGAAGCTCTGCCAGCGAGACCGGTTTGGTGCCGGGCGGCCGAGATGCTCAGCTCCTGATCGGGCTTGGTCGGTTCTGCGGTCACGTACGAACCGTACTTCTTGCACGAGCCGTACGTTGTTTCCTTGTGAACCCTGCATTACTCCATTGGGTATGAGCAGCTGGGGTTCTTGGCACGGTGGCTCGGCCGGCGAAGACGCGGCGCTGGCGTGCCGCGTTTGTCGGTCCGGTGACGGTCGTGCGACGCTGCGCAATCAGTGTGGCGACGGCAGGTGGAGGCGTGGTGCGTGAGGCCGAGGTCAAGTACCGCGTCCAGGACCGGGAAGCGCTGCTCGTCGCGCTCACCGCACGCGGCATCGAGCCGGGTCCGCCGGTCGTCCAGGACGATCAGGCGTACGCCCCCGCCACCCGGTCGTACGGCGACAGCAAGACCGGCGTCCCCTTCGTACGATTGCGGCCGTCGACCGCCGGCACACCTTCACCCTGAAACGCCCCGTCGACAACGCGCTCTCCTGCGACGAGTACGAGACGGCGGTCACCGGCCGCGAGCAGATGCACGCTGCCATCCTGGCGATGGGCTCCCGCGCCACCGTACGGATTGCCAAAGTGCGCCGGACCGTCCGCCTGCCCGACGGCGAACTGTGCGTCGACGACGTCGCGGGGCTGGGCACGCTCCGTGAGCCGGAACGCATCGTTACCGGTGTGAGTAGCGGTGACGGATCCCGCGCGGCGCAGAGGTGGCGAATTCCCGCAGCGTCTGGCGTGGTGGTGCTGTGGTTCGTTCTGCGGCTGCCCTTGTCGTATGCGCAGAGGGCGCCTCAGCCAGCGGCCGTCGGCCCTGGCTGGTCCGGCGGTGCTGCCTGGTCCGGCGGTGCTGACGACCAGGTGAGGCCGGTCGGTCGTTGGCCGGTCGTCACGTACTCGACAATGGCCTGTCGGGCGGTGTCGACGCCGACCCGGGCCAGCCAGGCGGGCACGTCAACGGTCCCGCTGTCCGGCGACTCCAGCACGGCTATCGGCACGGTCGGGTCGAGCTGTACGCCGTACGAGCCGTCTGACCAGCGCAGGGCAGCTCGTCCGACGTCGATGTCCACGTCGATTCGTAGTTCGGGCGGTGCGTCCGCCGGTCCGAACCATATCGTCTGGCCACATCCGCCGTGCGGCATGATCGATGTTGCCTGCTCGTCGAACCACTCACCGGCGTCATCCGGGCCGGCCAGCGGCTCCCGATGTCCGTGGTAGTCGGTCATGACGAACTTCATCGGATGATCCTCTCGCCCGTGCCCACGTAAGTCCTTTTCCACCAGGTTTTTCCCTGGTCCCGTGTCGCGTAGATCGTTAGCTCGGAGCCCGAGGGAATGATGGACGGCAAAATCTTGTCGCAGGACCATTCATGATCCTGGTCTCGTTGATTGCTTCCACACACGGTGTTGTCGAGCACGAGATCCGCCTTGTCGGTGCCGTCGCGCCGCATCATCGCGGCTACTTTGGACTCGACGTGTTGATAAAAGGTGACAGGTGGGCCTCGCAGGGGATCGGATTTCAGGTCCGCTGCAACGCTTTTGTCCCGTCCGCCAGACTCGACCTGGTTGCCGGCGTAGATGCCCGAGGTGGGACGGCTCACGCCTTCCGGGCGCGGCAGGAACGTCGATCCTGCCTCCGCGACATCTCGGGGGAGGGTTTCCGGACGAGACCACGAAGCGCTCGCCGGAGACGGCGACGAAGAGCTTTCGGATTCGATTGAAGATCCGTTGATCCTGCCGGCGTAGTTGCTGATGTGCTCCCGTGACCTGGACAGATGCTCCAGTGCGGCGGTGAGATGCTGTTGTGCACGATTGACCGCTGCGATCGCGGCGAGTATGTGTGGATTGCTGCTTCCTCGGGTGGACCTCTGTAGCGCCTCGGTCAGCTTGGCGGTTCTTGCCGCCAGGTCGGCGACTGATCGCGTTGGTAGCTGCCGCACCGCTCGTTGAAGGGCGGATATGACCTTGTCGAGCGCCAACTACGCCCCCATGACCCGAAGGTAGTTTCTGCACTCGCCGGCCGCCGCGTCCAGTTCAACTCGTACGCCTTCGAGTTCGTCGACCGCAGCGCGAAGCTCAGCCAAGGCTGACAGGGCGTCTGGGGCCTGCGCTCCCTGCAGCGTCAGGGTCAGCGCTGTCATGACACCTTGAACCTCGTCGCCGATGCGACCGGCGGTCGATCGATTCAGTTCCTCGACCGCTTGTCTAATGATCTTCGCAACATCCTCTACCGACATAAGTGTCCCTGGTTCGGCTTTGGTTGCTGGTGCTCGCTACTTGCGGGTAGTCACGGTGGTTCCACTGTAACTTCTGTTGAAGCCCATGAATGATCTCTGTGGCCTAGTGACAGAATTCTGACTACGGCATGCCGGCGTCAGATGGAAGTTGCGAGATCATTTCTTTTCAGCTCGCGGCCTGAATTGATCAAGTGTCGCCATTCGATGATCTTCACGGACGCGACATGCGCACCTGCCGGCCGCCGGACCGCCGCTGCGGGCGATGCGCCGGGGCGGTGCACCACCCGACCAACCACCCCGTGCGGTCCTCGACCGGTCATGGAGGCGGCGCGGGCGTGATCGGGACCCTGATGCGGGCTCCGTCCGCCTGGCATGAGCTTCGGTACGAGCGCGCCACCGGCGCCGACGACGACCGCTACGACGACGACCGCTACGACGACCGCTACGACGACGACCGCCACGCGGCGCCGGGCGGGCTGTGGGCGTTGCAGTACGATCGATGGCCCGACGACGTCGCGCAGTGGGCGGCGAACGAGCGGTCGCGCTTCCCGGCCGACCCGGCCGCCGCGTACCGGCTCCGCTGGGCGGCCGGCCGTGAGTGGGGCAGGGTGACCCTGGGCGTGCTGCACTACCAGTTGGCTGACCTGGGGCGTCCGCGCGGGAGATTGCGGCTCAGCGCGAGAGGCTGCGGTACGCCGACACTCCCTGGAAGCGGGCTGGCCGGCGTGGTGTTCGCCGAGGCCGACCGGCAGGCACGCCAGGTCCCGGCACTGCCCCCGGTGGTGCTACGGACCGCTATCGAAGCCGCCGAGAAGGCCGGCGACCAGGCCAGAGCGGAGCACTACCGGCGGCTACGTGACGCCGAACAACGGCGAATCGACGCGGAACTCGGTCGAACGACCGCCTGACCTGCCGGGCGGCGCTACGGTTCGATTGGGGACTGGTGGGGCAGCTTCGCCGCGAGGACATCGAAGTAGCGCATCGTCGACCACACCTTTCGGTCCCCGATGACGTACAGCCTGCGTTTGGCCCGGCTGACCGCGACGTTGAGCAGGTTCGGCTTGCTCGACGCCCACCGGAGCGCGCCGAGGCGGTCGGGCGCACCGCCCAGGACGAACACCACGACATCGGCCTGCTTGCCCTGGGCGGTGTGTACGGTGCCGGCGACCAAGCCGGGATAGCGCCAGGTACGCCGCCTGACCTCACGGGCGACGTCACGGAACGGGCCGATCACCATCACCTCCGACATGTCGAAGCCCAGGTCGGCGAGCGTTCCGAGGATGCGGTCGAGTTGTCGGCCCTGGTCGGGAATCCAGTGACCCTGCGCCGCGGAGCCCGCGATGTCGATCCACTTCGACGGGGGCAGCGTCGGGTAGTCGGCGCGAAATCTCTCCCGGGCCGCCGTACCGGTGCCGTCGATCATCAGGCCGTCATAGGCGACCTGGTTGACGATGTCGAACATCGGTTGGTCGCAGCGTCGGTGCACCGTCAACGGCACACCGACCCAGGTCGGGTTGCTGTCGTCGGCGTCCGTCAACCAGGTGCCCAGCGGCGTCAGCCGGTCAGCGAGACGCTGCACCGAGGTACGGCTGGGCGACCACTGCTCGTCGACCTTGAGTTCGGCCCGGATCGCCTGTTCGGTACGGAACGGCAGGGTGGTGATCGGCTCCAGCTGCAGCGGGTCGCCGACAACCACGGCGCGTTTGGCCCGCCAGAGCGCGCCGACGGCGTTCTGCGGCGTCGCCTGGCCGGCTTCGTCGATCAGCAACCACCCGAGCGCCTCCTTGCCGAGGTGGCCGAACAGTCGGGCGTACGAGGCGAAGGTGGTGGACACCACTGGTACGACGAAGAACAGGCTCTGCCAGGCCGCCAACGCCGCATCGGCGGGCACGTCGTCGGGGGCGTCCCCGCTGACCAGGTCCATCGCGGCCTGCAGGTTGCGTCGCAGCGGGGCGGCGCTGTGCCGAAGAAACGCCTTGTGCAGCGCCAACGCGGCGAGAAACAGCTCGCTGCGGGCCGTGTTCCAGTCCTTGTCGGTCCAGGGTGCCGCCGTTTCCCGGCGCGGACGATCGGTGTGCCAGCCGGCGTCCGGGTAGTGCCGGCCGAGGGCATCGGCCGCCCGGGCGAGGGCGACGTCCAGCGCGGCCAGCTCGCTGTCGGCTGCCCGTATTGCGTCCTCGGTCTCGCGGAGGACCCGGTCGGCGGCCGAGACCTCGCGGGCGGCCGACTCGACCGACCGCCGGGCGGCGGCCAGCGGCGGGTGGTCGACCTTTGGCTTGGGAATGCCCGCGTCCAGCTTGCGCTTGATCGCGTCCGCTTCGCGCCGTGTGTCGTCCACACCCTGATATACGGCGTCGATTTCCCGCTGGGCGGCGCTCGACTCCGCGTGCGCGGCGTCGAGTGACGCTTGTGCCCGGTGGACCTCGTTGAGGAGCCAACGGTCGTAGTGTGACCAGCTCCGGTAGGCCTCGCCGAGGGTGCGCAACCACTCCCACAGGCTCGGCCGCGACTGTTGGTGTGCGGCGCGGGTCTGCCACCGTCGGCTCAGCTCGGCCTCCCACGACCGGACAGCCCGCTCCGCGGTCGCTCTACGGCCTGCGATCAGGCGTTCGGCCTGGCGTTGACCGTCCGCGATGCTCTGTTCGGCGGCCACGAGGCGCCGGCGGGCGTCCTGTTCGGCTTCGGCCTGGCGGGTCCGTGCGATCCGGTCGGCCTCCGCCGCCCGCGCGCGTTCGTCGTCGACGGCCGCCGTGTGCCGTAGTCGCGCCGCCTCGACCGCGTCCGTCGCCGATTTCACCGCGTGACGCAGGTCAGCGAGCTTCTCGGCGAGCTGCGCCCGGCGCTGGACGTCCCGGTAGACCTCGGTCCGTTGCGTACGGAGCCGCGCCACACGGGTTTCCGCAGCCCGAAACTGTGCCACCGCCTGCGGCCAGGGGACGTCCGGGCCGGTCTGCTCGTACTCCTTGAGTACCGACAGCAGTCCCGACCAGCGGTGACCGTCGTCGCTCTCACCCGTGCGTTTGTCGGCTGGCCTGTCCGTCGGTTTGTCCGGGGTGTGGTACCAGAACCTGTCGACGAAGCGGCTGCGGTTGCTCTTGTTGCCCAGCCGTGCCGCGACCAGCGCCCACGCGTGATCCGTGACCGGTGTGGCCGTGGCGTCCGGGCCTTTGGCGAGCAGCGCCGTGGCGACATCGGGGAAATAGTCCACGGCGGCGGCCTGTTCCCGCCACGACTCGCCGATCGCCCCAGCGGCGGGGATTTCGTCGGTGACGTTCTGTACGGCGCCGTTGTTCGCCGAAGCGACGACCATCTCGAAGCCGGTGAGGGCCGGACGCCACACGTTCACGGTGCGGGTCCGTGTCGCGGTCCGCCAGCGCAGCGTCCGGCCGGTGAACGCCTGGCGCGGGTCGGTCAGCGCTGCCAGCCGGTGGGCGCGCTCGACGACGAGCGCGGCTACGAGGTCGCGCAGCATCGTGGTCTTGCCTGTGCCGGGTGGGCCGTTGACGCCGCGTACGCCGCCGGTGGTCATGCTCAAGGCGTCGTTGACCGCGAGTTGCTGATTGAGCGCGAGCGCGTGCTCCGGTTGGCTCGGCCAGCGTCCCGCCGGAACGGTGTCCGGTGCCGTCGCCGTCAACACCGCGTCGGTCCGATCTCGTACGTTTACCCGGTCCCTGGTCGTGATGTCGGCCTCGGGACGTAGGTAGTCCCGCAGCGCGACGCCGATGCTGCCGTTGGCTGTCTCGTCCGCGACCAGATCGAGATCGTTCATGATGAAGCTGTTGAGGAACTCGCTGCCGGCGGCCTGCGCGGCGCTGCGGGCCACGATCTGGCTTTTGATCCTGATTTCGGTGCACGACAGCAACGTGTCGATGCCTGTTACCTCCGCCGCCGTCTCCAGGCACGAGGCGAGTAGCTCGTGATCTATCAGATACGGCAACCACTGCCATCTCGGCACGGGCTTATCGGAGTAGTCGTCCTCGCCAGTGATCGCCTTCACTGTCTTCCGGAATGTGGATGTCACGTCGTGAAACTCGGACAGTAGGTCTCCGTCGGGGCGTTTGTCCCTTACCACCTTGCCGGTGGCCCAGGCGCAGCTCGACAGCACTACCGACTCGGGAAGGACCACACCGTGCTCGTCGACCACGAAGGCGGCGAGGGCGCTCTCTCCTGCTGGCCGCTCGTCATAGCTGTCCTGGTCCGGCCCGAAGACCGTCGCCAGCTTCTCGAACAGGTGGTCGAGGCGGTAGATGCCCAGGTAAACGACATGTTGCCAGGCCTGCATGCGGTGTAGCTTCCGCCGGGCGAGCTGGTGGCTCTTTTCCCAGGGTAATGGCTGCCCGGAGCTGACCGGGAACACCAGTCGATCCGGGTCGGTCTTCTCGACACCCTGCGGACTGAACATTTCCACCGTCCGCCAGAACCGGATGATCTGCGCACGTGTGGTCTGCGTGTTCGGTCCCAACACCACTCCGATCGTCGCCCGGTTAATGCCCCGATACGAATGATCCTAGCGTTGGTGGTTCCCGGGGCTTCCGTGCGATCCTCAGTGCACTGTCTATATCAAAGTGGTATCGAATTGGCGAGAGCATTGACGTACAGCGAGTGGCGCGGGGCGTACGTGAAGTCGAGCGGGGCGTACGTGAAGTCGAGCGGCATGGCGCATTGACGTCGAACTGGGCCGGAGCGGTGGCGGCCGAGCCGGCGTAGACGACCAGCTTGCCGTCAGCCTGCGCCCGGGTCTCCCGGATGCTCATGCCGCCCACCACGGTCTGGTGCGTGCCGGACGACCACAGCACGCTGGTGGCGGACCTGTACAGGACTAGGTTGCCGTCCTGCTGCTGCGTCAGGTGGTAGACCTCGTTGGGCGAGGACAGGTACCACTCAGCGGTCGGTCGCCGCCTCGGCGAGCAGGCGGGCGAGTTCGGCCGGCCGGGTGAACATCGGCCAGTGGCCAGAGTCGATGTCGACGTACTCCAGGTGCTTGGCGCGGGCGAGCTCGGGCACGTCGCCGGCGTCGATCCACTGCCGGGCCTCGGCGGGGGTGAACTCCGGGCAGACGAGCAGCACCGGTACGTCGAACCGCCGCTCGTCGGTCAGCCGTACCAGGCCTTTGGACACGCCGACGGGGACCGGAATGGCCGCCGACGCGATCCGCTGCCGGGCCGGTTCGTCCAGGTCGGCGGCGTCCGGTCCGTCGAACGGCGCCCATCCGGGGAAGGGTACGACGCCGTCGCGCGGCTCGAAGAAGTCGGCGTACGGCTGCCCGTCGGCGGTCGGGAACCCGCCGATCAGGGCGACCTTCGCCACCCGCGCCGGTCGGGCGTCGGCGGCCAGCCAGGCCAGCGTGCAGGCGGCCGAATGTCCGACGACCATCGGCGGGTCGGCCGCCGCGTCCACGGCGGCGAGCACCGCCGCCACCTGGTCGTCGAGGGTCGCGGAGGAGGAGCCATCGCCCTGGCCCGGCAGGGTCAGCGGCACCGGCCGGTGGCCGAGCTCCCGCAGTGCGAGTGCGACCTCGTCCCAGGCCGAGCCGTCGAGCCACAGGCCGGCGATGAGCAGAATGTCCACGATCAGTCTCCTTGCTCCAACGTGTCGTCAAGGCACCGTAGAACCAGTTCCGGACGATCGACTTCCGGTTCCTCGGACGATCTTCTAACCTGCCCGGGTGCCGACCGACCTCAGCCCGACCGCGCGGGCGCTGCGCACCATCGAGATTCTGCAGAACCGGCCGGGCGTCACGGCCGACGAACTCGCGGCGGGCCTGGGCGTCACCGAGCGTGCCGCGCGCCGCTACGTCGGCATCCTGCGCGAGGCGGGGATCCCGGTGGAGTCCACCCGCGGCCCGTACGGCGGCTACCGGCTCGGTCGCGGGACGCGGCTGCCACCGGTCGTCTTCACCGAGCCCGAGGCGCTCGGCCTGGTGATGGCGGTGCTGGACGGCCAGCCGGCTGCCACGGCCGCCGACGACATCGTCGGACTCGCCCTCGACAAGGTCATCCGGGCGCTGCCGGACAGCGTCGGCCGGCAGGCGGTGGCGTTGCGGGAGCACGCCTCGGCCACGCCGGACCGGTACCCGACCTGCCCGGACCCGGCCACCGCCGGCGCGCTCGTCGCCGCCATCGCCGCCCGCCGGGGCGTGGCGCTGACCTACCGCAGCCGATCCGGTGGCGGATCCGGCAGCCGGTCCGGCGGCGGATCCGGCGGCGAGTGGGAGGCCGAGGTCGACCCGTGGGCGATCGTCGTGCGCCACGGCCGCTGGTATCTGCTCTGCCACTGCCACCGCGCCGACGCGCTGCGTACCTACCGGATCGACCGGATCCGCCGGGTCCGCCAGACCGAACGCGCCTTCACGCCCCCCGACGACCTCGACCCGGTGGCGGCGGTGGCGGAGAACCTGGCCACCGGCTGGGAGTTTCCCACCCGCGTCGTGGTCGAGGCCCCGCCGGCCGAGGTAGCGCCGTGGATCCACGCCGCGATGGGTCGCCTCGAACCCTACGGCGATGGGTGCGTCCTCGTCGGCAGCACGAACAACCCCGGCATGTACGCGCAGGAGTGGCTGGCCCGGCTGCCGTTCGCCTTCCGGGTCGACGGCGGCCCACAGCTGCGCGCCGCGGTGGCTACGCTCGCGGCCCGCCTGACCAGCGCAGTCACCGTAGGCGCAGTTGCCGCAGACGCAGTCGCGGACCCGGCTGGCGGAGTGTGATCACCCCTGACCGATGCCGGCGTCGCGGGGCAGCCGAAGCACCGGTCTGCCGAGCATCGGCAGCAGGCTGGCCAGCATCCCGACGGCGCACACCCACAGAGCGGTCCGTTCCCCGACGGCCTGGACCAGGAAGCCGCCGAACACCCCGCCCACCGGCATCATGCCCCACATCAGGAACCGCATGGCGGAGTTCATCCGCCCGTGCAGTTCCGGCGGGCAGATGGCCTGACGGTAGGTGATCTGCGCGACGTTCTGGATGGCGCTGCCGCCGATGTAGGCGGCGTAGCCGATCGGGTAGAGCGCCACCAGCCAGCCCTGACCGACCAGCGGCATGAGCAGCAGCAGCGGGAACGTCACGGCGAACGGCAGCCACAGCGTACGGGCGATCCCGAACGTCGCGACGAAGCGGTTGGCGAACACGCCGCCGACCACCCCGCCGACCGCGACGGCCCCGGTCACCAGGCCGTACGTCGCTGGCGACAGGCCGAGCGTGCCCACCAGCAGCAACGGCTGGACGGTGAGCAGCGCGTACTCGAACAGCAGAGCGATCATGCCGTGTAGCACGACCAGCCGGAGGATCGGTTGACCGGCGACGTACTGTACGCCGATCGTGAGTTCCCGGCCCAACCGTGGCCGCTGGCCGAGCCGCCGGACCTGCGGCTCTCGCGGTCTGATTCTGCCGAGCAGCCAGGCGGAGGCCAGGTGGCAGACCGCGTTGAACGCCAACGCGCCCGAGGCGGTGACCAGTTGGACCAACGCCCCTCCGGCGGGCGGCCCGACCAGCAGACTCCCGTTCCCCGACACCTCCAGCTTGCCGAACCCGGACAGCAGACGGTCCTTGCCCACCAGGTACGTGACGTAGCCCTGCTGCGCCACGTCGAAGAAGACATTGCCGACACCGATCACCAGGGCGACCAGGTACAGCTGCCCGAGGCTGAGCGCGCCGAACGCGGCTGTCACCGGCACCGACAGCAGCGCCAGCGCGCGGGTCAGATCGGCGGCCACCAGCACCGACCGCTGCCGTAGCCGGTCCACCCAGACCCCGGCCGGCAGCGCGACGACGAGAAAGGCGAGCGTGCCCGACGCCACCAGCAGCCCGACCTGCCGGGCGGAGGCGTCCAGCACGAGCACCGCGATCAGCGGCAGGGCGACGAGCGCGACCTGGCCGCCGGTGCGGCTGACCACATCGGAGGCGAACAGCAGACGGAAGCCGCGATGGGAGCGCAGCAGGTCGTCGGCCGGCCGTACCCGCTCGGGCACGTCCACTGTCGTCAAGGGACCAACCTCCGGGATGTCATCGACCGTATGGGACCCGCTGCTCCGGCGGCGTGGGCCAACCGTCGTACGATCTCGGCGAGAATAGCGGGGGTCGTGGCGAAGTTGAGCCTGAGACAACCCGTGCCGGGCGAACCGAACTCGGCACCGTCCATCACGGTCACCCGCGCGCGTTCGGCGAGGTCCGCGGACGGCGGGTAGTCGCGCAGGTCGAGCCAGCCCAGGTAGGTGCCTTCGGGCGGGGTGTAGCGGGCCATCGGCAGGTGCGAGCCGAGCAACTCGGCCAGCAGATGACGGTTGCGGTCGAGTCGGGCGAGCACCGTGTCGAGCCACGGCCCACCGGTCAGGTACGCGGTCGTGGCAGCCAGGACGCCCAGGGTGGCGGTGCCGTCGGTGTGCAGCCGTCCGAGTTCACTCCACCGCTTCCGATCGGCGTCGTTGCTGGTCAACAACTGGGCACATTTCAGCCCCGCCACGTTCCACGCCTTCGACGTGGACGTGGCCGTCACCGTATGCCCCGCCGCGGCGTCACAGATGGTCGCGTACGGGACATGGCGGTGCCCCGGATAGACGAGCGGCGCGTGGACCTCGTCGCTGAACACCCGGCCACGATGCCGTTCGACGACCTCCGCGACGGCCAGTAGTTCGCCGGGCTCCATGACCGCGCCGAGGGGGTTGTGGGGATTGCACAGGACGACCAGGTTCCCGCCCGCAGCGAAGGCACGGTCGAGGGCGACCAGGTCGTAGCCGTAGCGCCCACCGGACTGCAGCATCTCGATCTCGATGACGCGCCGACCGAGCAGCCGGGGGACGACCAGGAAGGGCGGGTACGCGGGCACCGGCACGATGACGGCGGAGCCGGGCTGGGAGAAGCACTCGACGGCGATGTGCAGGGCACGGATGACGTCCGGCAACGGCCGTACGTCAGCCGGTGACAGGTCCCATCCGTACCTGTCGTGTTGCCAGGCAGCACACGCCTCGGCCAGCTGTGCCGTCAGCTGGGGCGTCAGATAACCGACCTGACTGCGGTTCACCGCGTCGTGCAACGCCGCCGTGATCTCGGGAGCGGTCCCGAAGTCCATCTCGGCCACACACGCCGCCAGTCTGCCCGGGCCGGCCGTGGCCCACTTGAGCCCGTCGCGCTCGCGCAACGAGTCCACCGTGATGGTGTCGAAACCTGTCCACACCTGCGATGTCACCTACTCCGTCAGCACGTGTTTCCCAGCGGCGATGCTCGCGTCCCAGTTCTGACCGTCGAACTCCACGAACTCGATGTGCTCCGCGGGGGAGAGGTCGAGGCACCGCGCGTTGACGCTGAAATAGCCGGTGGGATGCGACCGAGGACGGTAGAAGGGCAGTACGCCGCAGACCGCGCAGAAGGTATGGTCCGCGATGCGGTTACCGAACCGGTACGGCTTGAGGAACTCCTGCCCCTGATGCAGCTTGAACCGCTCCTCCGGGACCATCAGTTCCTGATGGCCGTGCCTGTGACAGATCCCGCAATTGCACAGTGTGATGGTCAGGTTTCGGCTGGCCGCCGCAGCGAACGTCACCCCGCCACAGTGACAGCTGCCGTCGTACCACACGCGCTCGATGGCCTCGACCGTTGCAGGCACCTCTTGGGTCATGTGTCACTCCGATCAGTTCGCGGGTGCGAGAGCGGGGAGGTCTGCGGGCAGGCCGAACGACATGGGCAGCGTCCGGTGCGGGGCGATCGAGTCGTACCGGAACGAGACGTGTCCCTTCTCGGTGGGCTTCCTGGTGAAGAAAATGAGCATGTCCCGGATGGCCGACTCGGTGTCGTCGATCGGGAAGACCGGCGAGACGCTGTGCTTGTACTCGTGATCGACGACCAGCAAGGTGTCCAGGAAGTCGCGGTGCTGCGCCCTGCCCTTGACCAACGCAGGATCCGTCTCATTCCACCGGCTGCCGTTGGCCTCTTCCATGTCGTGGAGGAAGGTCTGCGCGCTGTCGGCGGTCATGTTGCGTGCGGAGAGGAACGTGGTCATGGTGTGATCGACCCCGTCGGAATGCACGCCCTCCAGTGCGGGTTCGCCCAGCAGGCCCGTGGTCGTGACGGTCCTGAGGTTGAACAAAGTGCAGATCCATTCGGCGCGTCCGTAGTCCAGCCGGGGCCGCCGTGCCACGTCGACACCGTGGATGACGAGGAACTTGAAGACGAGCATCGCCTGCAGCGCGGTGTTCAGCTGCAGGTCGTCCTGCACCTCGTCGAACCTGCGCAGCGTCTCCGAGTCGTGCCGGACGAAATCCTCTTCGCGGGAGAGAACGAAGGGCTGCGATTCCAGTCGATATCCGCGTCGCGTCTTCGGGTCCAGGCAGATCCGCCCGTTCCTGCTCTTTCGGAAAGGGAGCGTGGGATCCGACTTCAGCTGGTCGCTTACCAGCTTGAGCCGCTCGAAATCCTCGTCCGTCGCACCGAGTGAACTCAGCAGCGAGACCATTCGCTCTCCGTCAACGAACGCCCATCTGGCACGAATGTATTCGGATCTCACATCCATGACGTCGGACATGGTTGAATCGTATTTCATGGCCTTCATCACTCCCTGCAAATGACCCTGACGGCAAGCGTTCTGTGACCCACACATCATGGTGGGAGTAGCGGATCGGCGCTTCTTCTGAATTGCCCTCACAGAGTGCGATGAGAGTCGGAATCCGATGTGGAGGTCACGGCGCGTGGTGCGTCGCCGGTCCTGAGCGTGAAGTTGCCGTCACGGAAGGCGGCATCTCTAAATTGAATGTAAGCGGTGCCCGCGCGCCAATGTCGAGCTCCGTAGTGGTCGAGGTGGATCGGCGCGGTCGGAGGACGTACGCGACGGGGACGCACTGCGAAGAGAGCAACATGGAAGAAGACATTTGTCGGAAGTCACGGAACCGTGTACACGTGATACCCGCCGCTGCCGATGCCGGTGCACTCCGGCGCTTGACAGCTTCACCTTCTCGTTGTCGACCCTGTTTCACCAGTGCCTCGGCGGCATCGAAGAGTCGAGTTGCAGCGCTATTCACACCAACGTGGTCAAGGCCCTACCCGGGGACACCACGCCAAGCCGGGAGGACGACCGTTGCCAAAGCTGATATTCGCCAATTCGACCAGCCGTGCGATGGCGGCTCGGCCGGATGACGTCCCGGATGACGCGAAGGACTCCTACCGTTTTCTCGCCAACCGGATGCTGTGGTCGGTGAACGAGGGCGACATGGTGATCCTTCCGGGCAGCATCAGTGATGCCTGGCTGTCGTACGTCACCGAGTTGCTCGGCCTCGCGTCCCCGCCCACTGTGCTCTCCTTGCCTGATTACCCCGGCGACGGGTGGTATCCCGGCGGGCGACCCCAGCTCGCCGAGGCACTGCTCGACCTCATGGCTGGAAGCGTCGGCGACGGTGTCGGCGCCGGCGACGGCGCCGCGGATCCGTGGCGTCTGGAGTGCTACATACACGACCGGGATATCGCGAGCTGGGAACGCCTGCTCGGCATCGGCGCGGAGGAGTCCGTACGCTTCGCGCAGGGGACCGCGGAACTCGTCAACTCCAAATCGGTGTTCCGGTCGATGGCGACGGCCTGCGGCATCCCGGTCGCGGAGGGACGCGTGGTGGATCGCGGACCGGAGCTCGTCGACGGCGTGTCCGAACTGCTCGCCCGCACCGGGGCCGTGATCATCAAGCAGGACGTGAATGCCGGTGGAGACGGCAATATCCTGTTGACGACGGTCGAGGGAGGCAAACAGGCCGGTGCCCACTACGTGGTCCACCTGGCCGCGACGGACCGTGCGACGGTCACGTCGGCACTCAGCCCGTTCGGCCTCACGGACGTGCCCGACCTGCCGGCCGGCGCCAGTCCCGCGCACAGCGTCATCGAGGTCTACCACGAGTCGGCCCGCGAACTGTCCGCCGACGTGTTCGTGCCGCGGACCGGCGCGCCGACGCTGATGAGCTACAGCGACCTGCGCATGGCCGAGACCTGGAAGGGCAGCGTCTACCCGCCACAGGACCTCACGCCCAGACTGCACGCGCATCTGGGTGCCTACATGCAGCAGGTCGCAATCGTCGCCCAGCAACTCGGCTACTACGGCCCGATGAACATCGATGCGATCCTCACCAGGTCAGGCGAACTGCTGTTCAACGAATTCAACGGGCGGGTCGGCGGCACGACCGGCATCGACACCATCGGACGACGGCTGCTGGGCCAGGACTACCTCGACCACTACGTCCTCGCCTCGCGGATCGACGTGCCCGCGCCCGGGTGCGACCTTCTCGCGAAGGCACTGAACGAGCAAGGGCTGCTGTTCACCCGGGGGTCGGATCACGGCGTGATCATCTACAACGACACGACCGAGGACACCGGCACGGTCGAGTATGTGGTGGTCGGCCGGGGATGGGATGAGACGTCCCGTGCCGAGGAACAGCTGGGAAGAGTCCTCAACCGGCTCTGAGCGACCAGCGCGGGTCCGGTAGGCGGGCTGGCTGCGGGTCCGCCCGGCAACCACGTCCATGCTGTCGACACTACGGTGACGGCACCTGGCCGTGGCGGGGCCGAAGGCCGTCGTGCAGGACGGCGAGGATCCGTTGCCTGCCTTGCTGGTCGGGTCCGACCTGCTCCAGCGCCCGCGCGGTGCCGTTCATCAGCCCGATCAGCTCGGGTGTGGCGATGTCCGGGCGTACGACACCGGCCTGCTGCGCTCTGGCCAGCAACTCGCTCATCGCGTCGCGCAGGTCGGCGCCGGCCGAGGCGATCGCCGCCCACACAGCGGCCATCGCCTCGTCGCCTGAGTCGGTGGCGTCGGTGAAAACGTGTTTGATCGTCGACTGCCGGACGGCCTCGGTGAAGAACGCGAAGAAACCGTCAGCGACGTCATCGGCGGCGGCCATCTCCCGCGCGTAGGCGGTGATCGCCCGCAGCCGGGACACGAACACCGCCTCGATCAGGGCAGCCTTCGTCGGGAAATGCCGAAAGACCGTGCCGATCGCCACTCCGGCGAGCTCGGCGAGGTCCTCGGTCGAGGCCGACGGGCCGTCCGCCGCGAAGACCTGCTCGGCGGCGGCCAGGATCCGGGCCCGGTTGCGCTGGGCGTCGGCCCGCATCCGTCTGGGCTGCGGCGGAGGCGAGGAGGATGAGGTCACCGGGACATTATCCAGCGAAGGAAAGTGAGTGACGAACTCCGGTTGACAACATGAGTGACACACTCATATTGTCGGACCCGTGAAGACCATCGTGATGACCGGCGGCACGTCAGGATTCGGCGCGGACACTCGGGCGCGCCTGGCCGCACGGCCAGACACCCGAGTCCTGTCCGGCACCCGCGGCGCCGCGTCGGGCGACCCCGACGCCCTGCCCCTGGACCTCGCGCGGCTGGACAGTGTCCGCGCCTTCGCCGGAGCCATCACCGACCGCCTCGACGGCGCCCCGGTCGACGCGCTCGTGCTGAACGCCGGACTCACCTTCCGCACCGGTGACCAACGCACCGCCGACGGCTTCGAGACCACCTTCGCGGTCAACCACCTCGCGCACTACCTGCTGATCCGGCTGCTGATGTCGCACCTGGCGCCGAAGGCCATCATCATTGTCACCACCAGCGGCACCCACGACCCCGACCACGGCACGCTGCTGCGGACGTCACCCCGACACGCGGACGCCCGTCTGCTGGCCCGCCCCGAGACCGATCCTGGGCGCGACACCGACCCGCGAGCGGCCGGCGGTCGCGCGTACACGTCGTCGAAACTGTGCAACGTGCTGACCGTGCGTGCCCTGGCCGCCCGGCCCGAAGCCCGCAGCGGGCACTGGCGGGTCATGGCGTTCGACCCCGGACCGACCCCCGGCACCGGGCTGCTACGGGACACCTCGCCCGCGATGCGGCTGGCCTGGCGACTGCTCAGCCGGGCGACCCGGCTGATGCCCCGGTTCAACCGCCGCGACGCGGTGGCCGCGGCCCTGGCCGACCTCACCCTCGGCACCGTCACGGCCCCACCCGGGCACTACTACGCCCGCGTCGTGCGCAACCGGCTCACCTGGACCGCTCCGTCGCGCCTGGCCCGCAGCGACGACGCCCGGGACGCCCTGTGGGCCGACAGCGCCGACCTGCTGTCCCTACCCTGACTTGCTGTCCCTGCCCGGTATCCTGCCGTCACGACCTGGGGTGTACGGGCAACCCGAGCAGCGCGGTGGCCCGCCACAGCTCCTTGAGCTCCGGGTTCGTCAGCGCGCGATCCACCACCATCGCGTACGCCATCGCGCCGATCAGCGGATTGCTGCCATCGGCGTCGGCCGCGCCGAGGAAGCTGCCCACCCGGGAACCGTGCGGCGACACGTTCTCGTTCTTCGACTCCACGGTGCCGTTGAGACCCAGCTTCATGATCCCCGATGACGCGTCGTAGCTCAGCGTCAGCAGAAAATAGCTGGTCGTGTCGATCAGGGAGGCGGGGAAGGTGACCGCGTCGGCGGAGCCGCCGTGGCCGGCCCGGATGTCCTTGTTCGACCTGCTGTACTGCAGTCGGTGCTGATGTGCCACCGGGCCGTCCGCCTGCTGCAGGAAGGCCATCGGCTCATCCAACGTGTCCAGCTTCAGGTACGCCGCGACGGTGTAGCTGGCCGGCAGCCGCATGGGCACCTGGTGGATCCGCGTCTGCGACGGCGCGGGGCGTACCCAGGCGAGCGCGTCGAGCTGGGCATCGAGGCGGTACAGCGGCGGCTGGTCGCCGAAGCGGGTCAGGTGGTTGTCGTTGCCGCTGAAGTCCAGCGGCGTGCCGGACCGGAAATCCCAGAAGGCGGTGAGATCTGCGGCGAAGGACAGCTCGCCGAACGGCGATCGGGGGTCGGCGTTCACCGCCGCCCGCGCGAGCGCGAAGTAGCGCAGCAACCCGATCGTCTGGTCGCCGAGCCGGGACGCGTGGATCGGGTCGCACTGCGGCACCGGAAGCCCTTTGGCGAAACCATGCCGGGGGTTGATCGTGTCGAAGGTGCCGACGTACGGGTGCCGCTTGTCGGCGCCGTTCAGGTTCGCCTGGAAGAGCGCGAAGTTGGCCGACTCCAGCGTCGCGAACTCCGCTGCGTTCATGCCGCCGCCGATGACGACCGGGGTACGCGGCGTGTAGCCCGCCAGGTTCTCCCGCAGATGGCGAATGAGGTTGCCGATGTCTTCCCGGTGCGTGTCCGGGTCCGACCGGTCGTAGTCGGGGTTGGCGTTGTGGAACAGCGCGCCGGCCGGCACGACCGAGGTTCCGGTGGCGACCAGCGCCGCGTGCGCGGCGTTGTACCGGTCGACCGCGCCGGTCAGCAGACGTCCACCGAGGGACCAGTTCTCCCTCTTGTCCTTGAAGCCGGTGCCGCCCTCCGCGTGCGGCACGAACACCAGCATGTCGATCGACGGATTCGCGGCGAGGTAGGCGTCGGCGAAGGTGAGATCGGGGGAGAACTCGTCCGACTCCCCGTCGACGTGGTCGAGCATCGCCCGGGACGGCCGGTCGAGGGCACCGTCCTTCGTCCACTGGTACACCTTCGGGTGGAACCGGTCCCGGTCGACGGACTTGTCCCGGCCGATGGTGTGACTGTTGCCGATGCTCAGAATCAGGTGCGCTGTCGCCATTCGATGTGATCCTCCCGAACGGATCCTGCCCGAAGGCATCGACAGGCGGCAAACCCGTCGATGCTACGAGCCGTTTGTCGCCGACGGTCCAATCTGGTGGGCGGCCCGGCTGGCCTCGATGTGCGGCACGTGTTCGATCGCCCAGCTGGCCAGGGCCAGTGCGGGCGGGATCAGGCTCTTGCCGGTCGGGGTCAACGCGTACTCCACCCGGGGCGGGACTTCCGCGTACACCGTCCGGGTGATCAGGCCGTCCCGCTCCAGGTTCCGCAGCGTCAAGGTGAGCATGCGCTGGGAGATTCCCGGGATCTGGTGCTGCAGGTCGGTGAAGCGCAGCGTGCCCCGGTCGAGGGTCACCACGATCAGCAGCGTCCACTTGTTGCAGATCCGGTCGAGGATCGGGCGGATCGTCGCGCCCGCGTCGCCTCGGATCATGCAGGTGTGCTGGTACTCCGACACCGACAACTCCCTGTGCCTCACGCACACGCGTGTGCCTTTTGTAAGCCTCTCGACCGTGCCGCATGATGTGGCTACTTACGGATGGTAACCGTACTGGTGCCGTCGATTTCGCCCGTCGAGGAGCAACCATGGAACTGGCCTACTGGATCATCGCCGCCTTGCTGGCGGTCTTCTACCTCTACGCCGGCGGCAAGAAGGTCGCCCAGAGCCGGGAGCAGCTCCGACCCATGATGGGCTGGGTCGACCGGGTCCCGATGCCGCTGGTCCGGACCATCGGGGTGCTGGAGGTGCTCGGCGCGGCCGGCCTGGTCCTGCCACCGCTGACCGGGATCGCGGCCTGGCTCGCCATCGCCGCCGCGATCGGCCTGGTCCTGGTCCAGGCCGGTGGCATCGTGGTCCACCTGTCCCGGGGTGAGGCCCGGCTGATCGGGCTCAACATCGGCCTGCTGGTGGCCGCTGCCGTGACCGCCTGGCTGGGCACCATCTGGATCTGACCGGGTCAGCCGAGACCAGGGCGCTCACATTCAGACGGGTGCGGTCGGGAAGATCGGGGTGAACGTGTACGCGCGGCCGCAGTAGTCGGGGATCGGGCTGGTGCCGAGCAGCGATACCCGGCAGACCTGGATCACCACCCGGTCGATGCCACGGACGGCGCTGTTCGCGCCGAGATCGGATCGTCGGGCAGCGGCCGGTCCCCAACCGTCGTGTGATGGCGGGACTGGCCGTCGCGCCGCTGGCTGCGATGGCGCCGGCGGTGAGCGCGGCGGCGAGGACGGTCGCCGCGCGCAGGAGGACACGCTTCATCTGCTTCCTTCCGGATGGCGCTGGTGGCTCCTTGCGGGGGGATCCGGTCGGTGCCGGGTCGGGGTGGGCCGGTCACGACACTCGGACCCGGGTGGACGGTCACCGACCGGACAAATGTATTCAAGAATACCAATGCGAGAGTGGGCAGTCACCCGGCACATCGGGCCGTGAGCACTCGCCAATCAACACGTGATCCGGTAGACGATCTTGCCGTTGTGTTCCGGGAAGCCGAGCGACTGGTAGAACGAGCGGGCGGCCGGATTGTCCCGGTCGGTGTTCCACTCCATCCGCGTACAGCCGGGCCGCTCGGCCGCGATCTGCCGGAGCCGGCTGACGAGCTGCGAACCGATACCCCTGCGTCGGCCCGGTTCACGGACGAACAGCTCCTTGAGGAACAGCGAGTGGGTCGATCCGGCCGCCGGCCAGAGATAGGAGTAGGCGGCCAGGCCGAGGTGCTGGCCGCGGTCGTCCTCGGCGATCAGGACGGAAGCGATCGGCGGTACGCCGAACAGCGCCTCTCTGACCTGCTCGACCCGCTCCTCGTAGTCCTGGATGTGGCTCGCCCCGTAGAACCGTTCGATCTCGCCGATGAGGGTCGCGAGCTGCGCCACGTCCTGCGGGGTGGCCTTACGGATCTTGGCTGTCGTCAAGGAACTCTCCCTCTGCCCGCGCCGGGGTCGCCGGCGGCCATGGTGTGTCGGTGCGTGGTGCGCAGGATCAGCCCGGTGTCCGGATGACGCGCTATCGACTGCTGTACATGCCTGATCACATAGTCAAGATCAGCACAGTAGACGGACGGGTTGCGGAATCCGTCTGCGGCCCGGTACCGGTGGGCGATGTGCCCACCGCCGCAGACCTCGACGAGGTCGCAGCGCAGGCAGGTGCCGGCCAGCGTGTCGCGGCCACCTCGCCGTAGCCGTACCTCGGGATGTGCCACGGCGTCGTCCAGACCGTGCGTGAACACGTTCATGCCTACCTGGCTGGCGCCTTTGGCGGTGGCCCGCAACGCGTCGGTGCTCTCGATCCCACCATCGGATTCGATCACCACGACCCCGGACGGGGCGAGGCCGAGCGATTCGACGGAGCCCCGCGCGCCGCAACTGAGCGCCACGATGTCCTCGAGTACCCGGATCTGCGGGACCTGGCCGCTGTCGGCGAGCCAGGCGTCGTAGACCCCGGCGAGCCACCGGCCGTACGCGTCGTCGGGGTGCCCGGCCCGCGGCGGCGGCTCGTCGTACGTCGCGTGTGGCAGGTTGAAGTCGATCATCGGAGGTGCCAGCCCGGCGAGGTGTCGGTACACCTCGACCGGGTCGTTGCCGAGATCCACCACGGCCAGCACCCCGGCGAGCAGGCCGGGCCGGCTGCGCAGCAGCGCGATGCCGCGCTCTGCGGCGGCGGCGGTCGACCTGCCGGCCCGGGTCAACCGGTGCAGATCGTTGGCCTGCGGCGGGCCGTCGAGGCTGACCCCGACGGCGACCTGAAGCCGCTCGAACAGATCGAGCCAGCCAGGATGGACCAGCGTCGCGTTCGTCTGCAGTTGCAGGTGGACGTCGCTGACCGCGCCGACCCGAACGAGAACCGTGCTCAGCAGCGCGTCGAGGTGCGCCACGCCGGCCAGCAGCGGCTCCCCGCCATGCAACACGACGTGTACCCGGTGGAGTCGGTTGCGGATGGCGTATTCGGCTATCCGGTCGGCCGCGGCGCTCGCCACCGGCAACCCCATCCGGGCGGGCAACCGACGCGCCCGCTGGTCGACACGGTTGAACACGTAACAGTAGTCGCAGTCGATGTTGCAGCGGTTGGCGACCTTGAGTACGAACGTGTCGAAGGCGGCCATGACACCGTCGGACGGTCAGCGCTGACCTGATCCGGTCGACGCCGGGTGCCCACCGGAGGCCGGTCGCGGTCCATCGTTGTCGGCCGCGATCCGCTGCTGGACGCGGGCCACGATCTGCGCCAGCGCGGCGGGCGGCGCAGCGGCGCCATGGCCACCGTCGTCCGGCCGGACCGTTGCTCCGGCCGGGGTCGACGAGTCGTTCGGATGAGCCATCTCGAAACCTCGATCTTGTTGATTCGTCGCGTGTTCCTTGCGATTGAAAGCGTAGGCCCGGCAGGAATATCAACGTAAGTGATCCGATTGTTGGTTCGCACTATTTGCGGTACGACAGAGGGCACCCGTTACCAACCCGGTCACCGAATTTCGTTGACCTGCGAGATCGCCGTCCGTACCTGGGCCATTGCCTGTGGCAGACGCAGCTGCTCGTACGTCGCCAGAGCCTCGGCCAGGTCGGACCGCGCCCCATCGAGATCGCCACCCGCGTGCCGGGCGAGGCCGGACAGATACTGCCCACGCGCCTGTTCCAGCGGACATTCGATCTCGCGGGCGATCGCGGCCGCCGCCACTGCGGCTTCGACCGCCTGGCGGTCCTGCGAATGTCGCAGCAGCACCGCGGCACGGTGATTGCGAATCTCCGCCTCGGCGTACCGGTCGCCGGTTTGGGCGGCGATCGCCTCCGCCCGGTCCAACCGCTGTCCGGCGAGTCCCATGTCGCCGGCCTGTCCGGCGAGCAGTCCCAGCTCGGCCAGTGCCGCGCCGGTCCCGGTGCGGCTACCGATCTCCTCGAACACGGCCAGCGCACGCTCCTGGGTCACGGCCGCTCCCGCCGCGTCGCCGGCCAGCCGTTGCACGACGGCCAGCTGTTTGAGACCGGTCGCTTCGACAAAGCGGTCGCCGAGGCCCGCGTTGATCCGTAGTGCCTGCTCGCTGGCGGTGCGGGCGGCGTCGAGTTGCCCGCGGTAGCGGTACACGACGCCCATTTCGTTGAGCGTGTACGCCTGGTGCAACCGGTCGTCGAGTTGTCGGTAGAGGTCGATCGCCTGGCGGTGGCAGTCCAACGCGTACTCGTGGTCGCCTCGCTGGCAGGCGACCACCCCCAGGTCCCGCAGGGCGTTGGCCTGGCCGTACTGGTCTTCCAGGCGTCGGTAGATCTCCAGCGCGGCGGACTGGGCCTGCGCGGACGACCGGTAGCGGCTGGTCTGCCGGTGGACCATCCCGAGATCGGCGAGCGCGTTCGCCTCGATGAGCTGGTCGCCGGCTTCGCGCGCCCGCTGGCGGGACTCGATCTGGGCCTGTTCGGCAGCGCCGTGGTCGCCGGTGAGATACCAGACGATGCCCATCTGGTTGAGCACCGCGGCCTGCCCCGGCGCTTGGTCGAGGCTGCGGTAGATGCCCAGGGCGTCGGTGAACGCCGCCAGCGCGTCGGCGTACGAGCCCATCATGCGCCGGACGACGCCCAGGTTGAGCAGTGCTTCCGCCTCGGCGGTGGAATCACCGGCCGTGTGCGCGGTGTCCGCAGCGGATCGGTGCAGCTTCGCCGCCTGGTCCCACGGACCGGCCTGCCGTAGAAACGGCGCCACCGCAGCGGCGAGCCGGATGACCAGGCGGTGCAGCTGGTGGTCGCGGGCCTGCTCGATACAGGCCAACAGGTTGGCGCGTTCCGATTCCAGCCAGCGGATCGCGCCGGCGCGGCTGGTTATGTCCGGAGCGGCTGCCGGGTCGGCGGCGCGTGGACGTGGATCGAGCCGGACCCTGCTCAGGAACCAGTTCGCGTCGGCGAGCGTGGCAAGATAATGGTTTCCGACGCGTTGCAGGACATCTGTCTGATCGGTGCTCATATCGGACCCCGCCAGCATGGTTCCGTAGTCGCGGACCAGGTCATGCATCCGGTATCGAAGATTTTCATTTTCCTCGATGAGGTGCACCTCGAACAAGCTGTCGAGCCGGTCCTGGGCTTCGTCCGACCCCGTTCCGGCGACCGCGGCAGCTGAATAACGATCGAGATCCTGACCGGGAAATGTGCTGATCTTCCGGAAGAAGTCTTGTGTCTCGGCTGGTAGGTCGTGGTACGACAGATCGAATGCGGCGGCGACGGCGCGGTGTCCGGCCCGGATGTCACGTCGACGGTGCGGGCCACGTCGCAGATGGTGGTCGAGATCGCTGTAGGTCCAGCTCGGATGGTGAATGATCTGGGCGGCGAGCAGCGCGATCGCCAACGGCAGGCCGCCGGAGACATCGACCAGCCGATGTATCGACCCGTCGTCGCCGGCCCGCCCCGATCCGTCGGCTGCCGTGGAATTCCCGGTCCGTCTCGGATCTCTGGTCAGTGACGTGAACATGATCGCGGTATCGGCCCTGGACAACGGGTGCAGGGGGATGGTGACGGCATCGGTGCCGAACAGCCGGCGGCGGCTTGTCACGATCACGAGGCAGGAGCCGTCTCCGGGTAGCAGCGGCTCGATTTGCGGAAAATCAAGGGCATTGTCGAGGATGATGATTTTTCGCTGGTTGTCCAGCCTGCTGCGCCACAGCGACCCGCGTGCCTGGATGACCGCCTGCTGGTCGTCCATCGCCGGTATCGCGTGCGCGGACACCCCGTCGGCGAGGAGGAGGCAGGCGAGTGCGTCGGCGGGCAGGACGGGCCGCTGGCCCACCGTGTGGCCGTTGAGGTTGACGAACAGTTGGCCGTCGGGAAAGCGAGCCGCGAGACGACGGCTGGCGTGTACGGCGAAGCTGGTCTTACCGATCCCGGCCATGCCATCGATCGCGATGATCGGCAGCTGGGATGTGGTGGTGGCGGCCCGCTCGACGACATCCACGAGCCGACTCAGCTCGTCGCTGCGGTCGGTGAAGTCGCCCGCAGCGCGTGGTAGTGACCGCATGACCACCGCGGCTGTCGGTCCCGGCTCCGCCGCCCGTGTCGGCTCTGCGGTTGGTCCGGGTTCGACCGTCGTGGCCAGTCCCACCGCTCGGCGCACCGTGGTCGGTGCGTCCGAGATGAGGGCGAACGTCGCGGTCAGCGCGATGGTAATCAGGGAGAGCGCTGCCAGAGCGAGCCAGGGATGTTGCTGCATGAGTCTGAGCTGACCCGGCCACTCCTGCTCGGAAGCGGCGTTGGTCACCAGGCCGATCATCATGCTGGCAGCGGCAGCGCCGCCTGCGACGACCATGATTGCGCCAGCGCGCCGCATTCCCATCTTTCAACATTAGGATTGTCCCGCTGCTGTCACTGTCGTCAAGCGGCAGACCGACCGATTGTCGGTTTTCGATCGACTAGCTCGGCGCCGCGGGCCGCGTCCGGCCGGAGCCGGTGGCTCTGGGTGCTGAGCCCATGCCGGGCGTGCCGGACGCCGGTCAGCGGGACCGCCGGCGGTGGCCGGCGAGACGAGGGTGATGGGGAGGGGCCCGCCGGCCACCGGGATCATCCGCACGAGGCGTGGGAGTAACAGGCTATCGGAGACGCGTGCCCGGTGGGGTCCACCGGTTGGTCACCGTCCTCGTTGGTCGGCGCGACGTCACTCGTCCGTTCGGGTCCCACAGTATCGTCGACGCTCGATATCGGGCGAGTCGATGGGGCAAACCTACAAGAATCTCGGGTTTTCAAAGATTGATAGTGGTTTCACCGGCGCGTTAGATATTGCACCATTGTGGGTACCCTGGCAAACTCGATCTGCGTACGCCGATGGCGGCGGATCCGCCCAGTGATCAGACTGAGGAGTTGGCGATGGCCATGAGCCGCGACATGCGCCACGAGATCACTGACAACGCATATCCGAGTGGAATTCGCATCGCGTCCGGCGGTGACCCCACCGGAACCGACACGTCCCCACTGGCTGGCCTGCTCTTCTGCGCGCCGTGTCGCCGGCAGATGATCCCGATGACCCGACTCGACGGCCGGACGTACGGCGCGCCGTGCGGTTGTCGGCTGAGCCCGGTCGACGCACGCACCGTCGACCAGGCCGTATTCGACGCTGTCGCAGCACGCTTTCCAGATCTGTTGCGCCGTGCCGGGACGGGAACTGTCACCGAGACCCTGCGCCAGGTGCTGACCGAGGTCCGGATCGGCGGCACCGCCGACGAACTGGAGCTCATCTGGTCCACGTGACCGCACCCGCCAAGAGGCTCTCCCCCGACAGCACACCCGCCTGATTCACTCCCGTCCCGACCGCCCACGCGGTTGGGCTGGCGTCGCGTACGAACGTGCGCCCAATGATGGGCTGGATTGATATGACATGGCGCATCTGCTCGCGGACGAGTTCTTCCTGCTCGCCCATCACGACGTCACCGGTCGGCCCAGGCTGCATCCACGTGCGGTCGGCCTCGGCCTGGCAAGTGCGGTTGTCGGGGAGCTGGTCACCACGGGCGCGGTGACCGTCAGCTCGGGACACATGTGGGTGGTCGACCCGGGTGCACCCGGTGACCCGTTGGGCCGGTCGGTGCTCGGGCTGCTCCTCGACGAGCCTGCGCACACCGCCGTCCGAACCTGGCTCGCCGTGCTGTCCGAACGGGCGCACCGGCATGTCGCGCGACGGCTCGTCGCCGCCGGGGTGCTGCGGGCCGAACAATCCCGCCGACTGATGCGTACCCGCACCGTGTACGTGCCGGTGGACATGAACACGGCGGCCTGGCCCTGGGCACGGCTGTCGATGCGACTGCGCCGGCTGGAGCCACTCGACGAGGCCGACCTGTTCCTCGCCGGGCTGGCCACTCAGACCGGGCTGGACACCTACCTGCTCGACGGTGCCGACCCTGAGGTCGGCCAGCACCTCGCCGTGCTGCTGCACCAGATGCGGCCGACGTTTCGGGACCTGCTGGTCCACACCGGCGCGGCGGTCGGCAACGCCGTGCTGTCCGGTCGGGCCTGACCGCCACCCGACGACCCGATTTGGCCACCACCGTTCACCATGGAGGAACCTATGACCACGACCACACCGACGACCGCTGTCCGGACCGCCACCCACGACGACGTTCCACAAGCGGCGACCCTGCTCACCGAGGCGTTTCTGATCGCGCCCGTGTCGCGGTGGCTCGTCGGCGACATCGACGCGCGGGTCACCACCTTCCGGACGCTGTTCACCATCGAACTGGAGCACGCCCTGGACAGCGGCGCCCCGGTCTACATCGCCGGCCCGTACAGCGGGGTGGCGATCTGGCGTGACCAGCAGCGACCGCTACCCGCCGGCCACGTCACCGCCCACCAGCGCCGACTGCTGCTCGCCGCCGGCATCTGGCAGCACCGGATCGCCACTCTCGACGCGGTGCTGCGGTCGCATCAGCCGGATGAGCCGCACCACCACCTCGCGTACCTCGGGGTGACGCCGTGGCTGCAGGGCCGGGGTGTCGGCACCGCACTGCTGGAGTACCACCACCGGCTGCTCGACTGCTCGGCGCTGCCGGCGTACCTGGAAGCCACCACCCCGCGTAACCGGGATCTCTACCTGTGCCACGGGTACGTCTCGCGCGGGCCGATCCAGCTGCCGGACGGACCGCCGGTCTGGCCGATGTGGCGTACGCCACGGTAGTTTGGTGACCGACGACTCTGGCGGGCTCCGCAGACGACGTGAACGCGCGGGAACCAGCAGGCAGCGGCACGCGACTACCTCAACGTGCCATACGTCCGCCTACCCGGGACGCCGGGTGATCAACCTGTCGAGAGGTTCCCGTCAATGCAATCCACCCTGCGCCGCGCCGCCCGGGTCGGTGCCGTCGCGGCCGCCGCCGGCGGCCTCGTGCTGCTCGCCGGCGCACCGGCAGCCGCCCATGTGACCGTCACCCCCAGCGTCACCACCGCCGGCTCGTACACCGTGCTGACCGTCTCGGTACCGCACGGCTGCGACGGCTCGGCCACCACCGAGGTCGCCATCCAGATCCCGGAACCGATCAACGCGGTCACGCCCACCGTCAACCAGGGTTGGACGGTGGCGAAGGTGATGGCCGAGCTGGACCCGCCGGTCACCGACAGCCACGGCAACGAGCTCACCGAGCGGGTCACCGAGATCGTCTACACCGCCAAGACGCCGCTGCCCGACGATCACCGGGACGCCTTCGAGCTGTCCCTGCGGCTGCCCGAAACTCCTGGCGAGACCCTGATCTTCCCCGCCGTCCAGACCTGCGAGCAGGGCGAGACGGCCTGGGCCCAGGTGCCCGAGGACGGTCAGGACGGCCACGAGCTGGACCACCCCGCACCGTCGTTCGTACTGACCGCGGCCGAGGACGACGGCGAGCACGCCGGCGACGGCGCGAGCAGCGACGACGAGGTCGGCGAGGACGGCGACGCCGCCTCACCGGAGCTGGCGGCCGCCAGCTCGACCACCGACGCAGGTGGCGGTTCCCTCGCCGGCTGGTTCGGTCTGTTCCTCGGCCTGCTGGGCTTCCTCGCCGGTGCGCTGGCGCTGCACCGGACCAGGAAGACCGCGTAGGCGTGCGCTCACCGCACCGGCCGCGCCGCAGGGCGCGGCCGGGCCGCGGCGCATCGCGGGTACGGCGGGCGGGTCGGGTCGCCGTACCCGCGATGGTGCTCGGCGTGCTGTTGACGCTCGCCGCGCCCGCCGGCCCGGCCGCCGCGCACGCGACGCTACTCGGCACCGACCCGGCCGACGGGGCGCTGCTCGCCGAGGCGCCCGCCCGGGTCACGCTGACCTTCAACGAGCAGGTCCAGCTGCGCGCCGGCGGTATCCAGCTGCTCGACGCGGCCGGCACTGCGCTCGACGCGTCGGCCCGCTCGGTCGACACCACGGTCGTGATCGATCTGCCGCCGGAGCTGACCGACGGTACGTACGTGGTCAGCTATCGGGTGATCTCGGCTGACAGCCATCCGGTGGCCGGCGGGTTCAGCTTCGCGATCGGTGCGCCGAGCGCCGGCAGTGTCATCATCCCGGTCGCCGAACCCGGTGCCGGCCTGCGGGTGTTGCGTCCGGTCACCGAGGCGGTGCTGTACGTCGGTGTGCTCGCCAGCGCCGGGCTGGCTGTCTTCGGGTACGCGTTCGTGCGTGGTCCGGCCAGCGCGGATGCCCTCGCCGCGCTGCGTCGCCGGCAGCGCCGGGGCGTACGGGCGCTCGGCGCACTGGCGTTGGCCGCGCTGATCGTCATGCCCCCGGTGGTCACCGGGTGGCAGGACGCAGCGGAGGTGTCCGCGCTGGCCAGTCTGGCTACCTGGCGCGACGGGTACGGATCCGACCTGGGTCTGGCGGCCGGGCTCACCGCGGCCGGTGTCGTCGTGGTCCTGGTCGCCGTCGGCGGCCGGCGGGTCGGGCCCGGCCGGGGCCGGGCAGGTGCCGCTGCGGTCTTCGCGGGTGCCGCGCTCGCCCTTGGCGCTCTGGCCGTCGTCGGGCACACCCGTAGCACCGGACCGGCCTGGCTGGTCCTCGGTGCCGACCTGTTGCATGTGGTCACCGCCGCGGTCTGGGTCGGTGGCGTCCTCGGCCTGTGGCAGGTGCTGGCCGACCGGTCCGGCGAGCTGCCGACCGAACTTCGGGCCCGGTCCGTGGCCGGGTTCTCCCAGGCGGCCGCCGCCGCGGTGGCGTTGCTCGGGCTGGCCGGGGTGCTGCTGGGCTGGCGGATCCTCGGTTCCTGGTCGGCGTTGACCGACACCACGTACGGCCAGCTGCTGCTCGCCAAGGTCGCGGTGGTGGCGGTGCTGCTCGGCATCGCCGGTTGGAACCGCTACCGGCTGGTGCCCCGGGTGGTCCGCCCGGGTAGCGAGCCGGCCGCCTCGCGGGTGCTGCGACGCACCGTACGGGCGGAAGCGGTGCTGCTCGTCGCGGTGCTCGCCATCACCGGAGTGCTGGTCACCCGCGACCCGACCGGTGGTGCCACCGGGGCCCGGCCGGTCGACGGTGCCCAGACCGTGGCCGGCGCCCGTACCGTCGACGGCGTTCTCGGTGACGGTACGGTACGGGTCCGGATAACCCCCGGTACGACCGGGATCAACGCGTTGGAGCTGGCACTGTTCGACGGCGCGGGACAGCCGCTGGAGCCGGTGGCCGCGCCGACGGTGACCGTCAGCCAGCCTGAGCTCGGGGTGGGACCGCTGCAACGCCGACTGTCCCAGGTGGGCACCGGCCGGTACGAGGCGGTCGCCGACTTCCCGTTGGCCGGCGAGTGGGTGGTCACCGTCAACGCCCGTACCTCCCGGTTCGACAGCCCGATCGCGACACTGTCGGTGGTGATCCCATGAGTTGGCTGCTCGGCCGGCGGCTGGCCGGTCGCCTGCTGCTGGCGCCCGCGCTGGGAGCGGTGCTCGCCGGCGTCGCCGCCGGTGGGCTGGCGACGCCGGCGGCCGCCCACACCCAACTGGCCGGTGCGCAGCCCAACGGTGCCGGCGCGACCACATTGACCTTCACCTTCGACCACGGCTGCGACACCGCCGACACCACCGAGTTGTCGGTGCGCATGCCCGAGGGCGCGATCGCCGCGACCGCCACCGGACAGCCACCGGGCTGGACCGCCGAGGTCACGCCGAGCCGGGTCGACTGGGCCGGGCCGGCGATCGACGACGCGCAGATCGCCGCCGGGGCCGCCGAGTTCTCGGTGCTGGTGCGGCTGACCGGCGCCGTGGGCCAGACGTTCTGGTTTCCCGCCGTGCAGCGGTGCGCCGACGGGTCGGGCTACGACTGGACCGGCACCGAGCCGGACACGGAGCGTCCGGCACCGTCGCTGGTCGCCACCGCGGCGGTGCTGACCCCGGCGGCCGGTCCGGGCGCCGATGCGGGGTCCACCTCGGCGGTGGGCCGGGCGGCGGACACCGCGGACGGTGCCGACCTGCCGCAGGTGCTGGTCGCGCTGGCGGTGCTGGTGACCGGGGCCGGCCTGGTCGGCCTCCGGATCAGCGCGGCCAGTGGCCCCGGTTGATGGGCACCCGGTGCAGGACCCGGCAGGGGAGTTCGGCCCCGCACCGGCAGGTGCGCCGCCACCGTCGCCATGACCACTGCGGGCGGTGCCGGCGGGCCAGCGTCGCCGCGACGGCGAACAGGTACTCGTCGTACGAGACCACGGTCCCTCCTGTCAGGACTGTCCGGGTGCGACGGGCGCAGGGAGCCGAGGGGCTGGTCACCGCGGTGCGCCGGGGGCGTCAGAGGCCGGGGTACGGCGCCGAGGGCTCTCCACTGACACCCGGCGCCGTACCCCGTACTGACGACGGTAAAGGACCGTAGGCGGCTTTTGCGTAACCGACGGTTACGTTGCGTGCCCTTCAGGCGAGAGCGGATCGATCCCCATCCGGACCGCGAGTTGCCGCAGCTCGTCGGAGCCACCGCGCAGCGGGGAGTCGCGGACCATGTGCGCGATGATCTCGCGTACGGCGGCCCGGCTGCGGGTCTCGTGCGGGGCGATCGACTCGGCCCGCAGGAAGGCGCGAACCGCCTCCTCGTTGCGTTTGGCGGCGTGCAGCCCGCGCCCGGCGTCCATGTGCAGCCTGGCCCGTCGCTGCGGGGTCCGCAGCGTGCTCTGATCCACCTGGCGGGCCAGCTCGGGAGCCTTGGCCGGTTCGCCGTTCTCCAGCACCACCCCGACCCGCCACACCGCCACGTTGGCCGTGGTGAACTCCATCCGCCACGGATCGCCGGCGGTACGACGGGCAGCGGCCTCGGCCTCGGCCAGGTGTCCCTCGGCGAGGTCGTACTGGCTGAGACTGGCCGCCGACATCGCCGCGTGCAGGTTCAACATGCCGTACCAGGCGCGGCACTCGTCGGTGCCGCAGCGCCGCTGGATCTTCTCAGCTGCCGTACTGGCCAGGGTCCAGGACCGCTTGCGTAGTCCAGTGGCCAGGATCGCCTGTGCCAGCGCGTAGTCGGCGGCGGCGACGCAGGCCGGGTCGGCGGTGAGCTCGGCGGCCCGTACCGCGCGCTCGGCCAGCCGCATCGCCAGATCGACGTGGCCCTGCGGCTTGAGCGCCAGTGAGCCGGTGACCAGGGCCTGGACGGCGATGCGGTGGGCGACCGGGTCGTCGTCGACGTTCGCCGTCGAGCGGACGTCGCAGATCAGCCGGGGCAACAGCACCCCGAGCGTCGGGTTGTCGCAGGCCATCCGGGCCCGCATCGCCCGGTCCGCCTCGGCGGCGAGCTGCGCCGCCGGGCGGGCGGTGGCCGGTTCGTCGTCGTCCATCGCCTTGCGGATCGCCGGTACGGCGGCGTACAGCGCGAGATCGTTGCGGGATCTCGGCAGGTACGGCTGCGCCGTCAGATCCGTGGTGGAAACCCCGAGAGCAGAGGCGAGCGCGATCAGCATCGACCGTTTGGTCACCGCCCGCTTGCCGTTTTCGATCATTGAGACGTACTCGCGGCTTACCCCGATCTCGGCGGCGAGCTGTTGCTGCGTCATACCCGCGATGTCACGCCACCGCGCGACCCGCAGGCCGATGTATTCCTCCGGCATCGGAGTACCTCCCACGCCGACGGTACGGTTCGAACGGCACGACGTCGACCAATGTAACGCGCTGTTACCCGGTTCTCGCCATGTGGCGGACCCGCTCGGGCCGCCCGTTCGGCCGGCTCGCTCAGCCTGCCAGCGCGGCGTTGGCTTGCGCGAGGAACTCCTCGGCGGCCTGTCGCGGAGTGGCCTGGCCGGCCTGCACGCTCTCCGCCGCGGTGATGAGCAGGGCACGGATCCGGACGTGGCCACGCGGTGGGGGCACCGGTGCCGACCCGTACAACTCGGCCATCTCCTGTTCGAACGCGACCGACACCTTCATCTTCTCGTCGGCGAGCGTCGTCTGCACGGCCTCGCGGACCTCGAGATTAGAGCTGAGGCCGCGCTCGGTGCCGAGGACCCGGCCCGCCTGTGGATCGTTGACCAGGAAATCGATCACATCGACCACGACCTGCGGATGCCGGGTGCCACGGAAACCGGCCCAGTACATCGAAGCTCGTGCCCACTGGCCGGACGGATCGCCCGGATAGGACACCACGCGTAGGTCGTCAGAGGTGTGTTTCTGCAGTTCGGCGAGTTGGTTCGACCACATGAACGAGGTAGCCGCCGCCCCGGTGACGACCAGTTGCTGGGTCACGTCGCCGCTGTTGGCCGCCGCTATCACCGCGACGCTCGGGGTGGCGTCGCGCTCCCGCGCCCGCTGCCACAACTCGAACCAGGCGGTCAGCTCTGCGGTGCCGAACCCCATCTGACGGCCCCGGTAGAGTTCCATGTCCTGTGAACGCAGCCAGAGCCAGAGGGCCTTGTAGTCGCCGGACGGATCCATGGTGCCGGCGACCTCGCCCTCGGTGCGCACGGTGATCTCGCTGGCCCAGTCGATGAGTTCGTCGTAGCTCATCCCGATCGTCGGTTCGGCCACGCCGAGCTCGTCGACGAGCGTCTTGTTGTAGATCATGCCGGGTGTGTTGGCCGCGGCGGCGACCGCCACCGTCCGGCCACCGAGCTGTCCGTACTGGACCAGACTGTTGGGAAACTGCGAAAGATCGAGTTCGTCACTGTCGACGTACCCGGTCAGGTCCAGCACGACATCCCGTTCGGCGTACTCGGTCAGGTAGTTGTCGTCGATCTGGAACAGGTCAGGTGCGTTACCGGCGGCAGCCTGGCTGGACAATTTGTCGTAGTAGCCGCTGTAGCCCTGCCAGGTCACCTTGAATCTCACCCCGGGGTTGCGGGTGCTGTAGACATCGAGTGCCTGTTGGGTCAGCTCGGCCCGGCGCTCGGCGCCCCACCAGAAGATGGACAGCTCGACCGGTCCGTCGTCGGTCTCGCCGGTGGTGCCCACGCCGCACCCGGCCGCCGCGATGGTGACAGCGAGTACGACCGCCAGTGTGCGGGGGAATGCTCCACGTGTTGAGGTCGTGGATGGTGGCACGAGTTTCTCCTGATCAGGGCGGGTCGACCGGTCGGCGGCCCGACCATTTACACAAGTCGACCCGGTGGGTGTCAACGGTCCGATCGGTCGATCGTCGAACTGCCGATGATCGACGCGTTGACATGAGGGCAATGTGCCCGTAATGTTCGACTGACTGGAAAACGCTTTCCTTGGTGCCGTTCCAGTGTCGTGCCACTGACGTGCGCCGGTGCAGCGCCGTACCGCTGAGCGCCGCCGCGCCGCCGATCCGGGAATCCTCGGCGGTGTGACGGGATCGGCCAGGTTTCCACCCCCCTGCCTGGCCCGCCCGTCCGCCCTACCAGCCTTGGGTGGACGGGCATCCGGCGGGCGTGGATTCACCAGGACAGTCCGGTCAAGCTGACGCAAGCCAAGGCTTTCTGCCCGGCTTGCGCCCAGACCTGCCGTATTCGGCCTGTCGAGATCCAGGATCTATAGAGGACATGGGTAGAAGATGGTGTATGCGAATACTTACGCCAGCCGACGACGCGCTCCCTGTCCACAGTCCGCGTTGCTACAGTGGCCACGCGTCTGATGATCACCACTGACAACGCGGGGGGGAGTGTCGCTTTGGTACGGTCTACGGGAGCTTTCGGCCCGACCGGCAGTATCGAAGTCGCCTTTCTTTCCCGACGCGAGGACGTCGCCCTCCGGTTGTTCGCCTTTCCGCACGCCGGTGGCAATCATTCCATATTCAATGGATGGCCCGCCGGCCTGCCGGACGACGTCGAAGTGGTGTCGTTCTCCCTACCGGGCCGGGGCAACCGGCGCGACAGTGTTCCCTATCGACACTGGTCGTCCCTGGTCGACGATCTTGTCGACAATGTCCGGAGCATCGACGACGGGACGCCCTTCGCGTTCTTCGGCCACAGTTTCGGCGCACTGACCGCGTTCGACGTCTGTCGACAACTGGGCCGGTCCGGTCGTCGCCAGCCGGAGGTCCTGTTCCTGTCCGCGCACCGGGCACCGCACCTGCCTGCCGGCCGGAGCATGCACGCCCTCGCCGAGGACGAGTTGCTCGATCTCGTGCGCGCATGGGGACTCGTCCCGGCGGAACTGCTCGCCGATCAGGACCTGCTCCGGCTCGTCATCCCGCCGCTGCGCGCCGACCTGTGGCTCGACGAGACCTATCCGTGCCGAACCGGTGACGCGGCGGGCGAACGGCTCGCCGTCGCGTCGGTCGTGTACGGCGGCGCGCGGGACCGCACGGTCGACCTGGCCGACCTGCATGCCTGGCGCGAACATTTCGCCGACGCCGTGCCGTTCGCCGTCGAGGTCCTTCCCGGCGACCACTTCTACCCGGTCAGCTCCCAAGCCGCCCTGCTGGCCAGCATCGGCGGGCACCTCGACCAGGTGCGGACCCGCCTCGGCCCGGCGATCGCCGTCACCGACCCCCACTACCGCCCCCAGGTTCCGGGCAGCCTGTGGGACCGGTTCCGGGCCCAGGTCGCGGCGGCACCCGAAGCCCTCGCCCTGGTCGACCACCCCCGGCAGTGGAGCTACCGCCAGCTCGACCACACCGTCACCGCCCTTGCCGCCCGGATGGCCGCCGGCGGCATCGGCAAGGGCGACGCGGTCGGACTGCTCCTGCCGCACTCCGCCGAATACTGCGTCGCCCTGCTCACCTGTTTCGGCCTGGGCGCTGCGGCCTGTCTGCTGGAGAAGAACTGGCCGGCGACGTTGCTCGCCCAGTTCCTGGACAGCGCGGGCGTGCGGGCCGTGGTGACGACCGCCGAGCTGGCCGACCTGCTGCCCGCCGCGTACCGCAGCCCCGAACGGCTGCTGGTGCTCGACGGCGCGCCGCCGCAGGAGCAGCTCAGCCGGCCCGCGCAGCTGAGCCTTCCCTCCGTCGAGCCGTCCGACATCGCGCTGATCTCCATGACGAGCGGGACGTCCGGCACGCCGAAGGCGGTCCTCAACACCCACCTCGGCTGCCTCTACTGCTTCGACGCGCGGTACGAGCGCTACCCGTACCAGGAATCGTCGCGCGAAGGGCTGAACGTCTTCTTCGCCTGGGAGTGCCTGCGTCCGCTGCTGCAGGGGAAGCCGGCCGTGGTCGTTGCCGACGAGGACATCGTCGATCCGGTACGGCTGGTGCGTACCATCGCCACGCACGGCATCACCCGCCTCGTCGTCACGCCCTCGCTGCTGGAAAGCGTGCTGGACCACCCCGTCGCCGCGGCGTCGCTGGCCCGGCAACTCCAGCACCTGGAGATCGTGTTCCTGATGGGCGAGGTGGTCCCGGTCCGCGTCGTCGACAAGGCCGCCGGGCTGTTCCCCGAGCAGGTACGGCTGGTCAACGCGTACAGCACGTGGGAGAGCCTCGACGTGTCGTACGCCGACCTGCTGCCCCGCCCGGCCGACGGCGCCGCCGCGGTGACGTCGGCATCGTCCTACGCGCCGGTCGGCCGAGTCCTGGCCGGCAGCGCCGCCGTCCTGCTCGACGACCGGGCCCGGCCGGTGCCCTACGGCGGCGTCGGCGAGTTGTACGTCGCCGGCCCCGGTGTCGCCGTCGGCTACCTCAATGACCCGGCGAAGACAGCGGAACGGTTCGTGCCCTGCCCGGACGCTCTCGCCACGTCGCCGTTCGCCGAGGCGACCTTCTACCGTACGGGTGACCGGGCCCGCTTCCTGCCCGGCGGCGAGCTGGAGATCCTCGGCCGGGTCGGGGACGTGGTCAAGATCCGTGGCTTCAAGGTGTCGCTGCGCGCTGTCGAGCACGCCCTGAGCGGCCAGCAGGACGTCTCGCGGGTCGTCGTACGGCCCATCGTGGACAGCCGCATCCGTCAGCCGACGGGACTGGTGGCGTACGCCGTCGGCGACGACGGCGCGCCATCGGAGACCGCACTGGCGCGGCTGCGTCAGCGCGCCCGCACAAACCTGCCCGAGTACGCCCGACCCCGGCACGTCATCGGACTCGACACCCTGCCGATCAGCCGCGGTGACTCGCGCAAGCTCGATCTGTCCGCGCTGCCGCCGCCACCGGACGACGCCGCGCCCGCACCGACGCCGGGCTCCGGGCCGCCCTTCGACTCCGGGTCAGGCTCCGGGGCAGGCTCCGGGTCAGGCTTCGGCCCCGGATCCGGGCTCGGTCCGGGGTCGCCCGGCCCGCTGACGACGATGCAGCAGCGGATCGCGGCCGCCTGGCAGGAGGTGCTCGGTGGTCCGCCGCCCGCGCCCGACGACAACTTCTTCGACGTCGGCGGCGACTCGCTGAGCGCGGCCCGGCTGTCCGGGTTGCTGGCGCAGCGGTTCGGCCTGTCCCTCGCGGTGATCGAGGTCTTCCAGTTCAACACGGTACGGGCCATGGCGGCGCGCTGCGCGGGCACTCCGGTGGGCGGCGACCGGACGGCGGACGGTAGGCGACGGCGGCCCGACCCGACGACGACCACCAGGCTGGCGATCGTCGGGATGGCCGGGCGCTTTCCCGGTGCGGCCACACTCGACGACTTCTGGGCGAACCTCACCGCGGGGGTCGACTCGCTGACCACGTTCTCCGCCGAGCGGCTGCGTCGCAAGGGCGTGCCGAACGAGGTACGCACCCATCGGCAGTGGGTCGGCGCCGGCCAGATCATCGACGACGTCGACGCGTTCGACGCCGAGTTCTGGGGCATCGGCCAGCGGGAAGCGCTGCTGATGGATCCCCAGCACCGGGTCTTCATCGAAGTGGCGTGCGGCGCGCTCGAACAGGCCGGGTACGCGCGGGCGGACAACCCGTACCGCCACCGGACCGGTGTCTTCGCCGCCTGCGGCATCGACGGCTACCTCGTCCACCATCTCCAGGGCGGCGGCCTGACGCAGCCCCTGGACCCGGCCGGGCTGTTCCTCACCGAGATCGGCAACGAGAAGGACTACATCGCGACCCGGGTGGCGTACCTGCTGGACCTGGGCGGCCCGGCGGTCACGGTGACCTCGGCGTGCAGCAGCGGCCTGGTCGCGGTGGCGGCGGCCGCTCAGGCGATCATGACCGGACAGTGTGCCATGGCGGTGGCCGGCGCCTCCTCGATCAACTTCCCGAACTTCGGCTACCGCTACGAGGAAGGGCTGGTGGGCAGCGTGGACGGGCGGGTCCGCCCGTTCGACGCCGAGGCGAGCGGGACGCTGTTCGGCGACGCGGTCGGCGCGGTGGTGCTCAAACGTCTCGACGACGCGATCGCCGACGGCGACGACGTGTGGGCCGTCCTGACCGGCTTCGGGGTGTCCAACGACGGACGGATGAAGGCGGGCTACACCGCGCCGAGCGCCAGTGCCCAGGCACAGTGCATCTCCGACGCGATGGCGATGGCCGGCGTCACCGCCGAGCAGATTTCCTACGTGGAGTGCCATGCGACGGCCACCCACGTCGGTGACGCCATCGAGATCGCCGGTTTGCGCGACGCGTTCGACCGGCACCGGCCCGGCTCCGCCCCGGCGACCGGGCGCTGCGAGATCGGCAGTGTCAAGGGCAACATCGGCCACGCCAACTGCGCCGCCGGCATCACCGGTCTGATCAAGACCGTGTTGTGCCTGCACCATCGGACACTCGTGCCGACCGTGCACTACCGGACGCTCAACCCGAAACTGGTCGACCTGGTCGAGGGCGACCGGTCGCCGTTCGTGGTCCGGCGCGGCCGGGGCGACTGGACGGTGGCCGATCCCGGGACCCAGTTGCCACGCCGGGCCGGCGTCTCCAGCTTCGGCATCGGCGGCACCAACGCCCACGTGATCGTCGAAGAAGCACCGCCGCCCGTCGCGGTCCCGGCGGTCCCGGCGGTCCCGGTGGCCCGGCCCGCCGGTGACCCGAACCCGCCGTCGAGTCCGCTGCACCTGCTGACCGTGTCCGGTGCCACCGAACGGGCGCTGGGCCGCAACGTCGACCGGCTCACCCGGTTCGTCACCACGCTGCCCGCCGACGAGGTCGGCCCGGCGATCCGGACCGGACAACTGACCAGGCAGGCGCATTCCGTCCGGGCCAGCACCGTGGTGACCGCGGAGGCGGTGTCCGGAGCCGACCCGGTGCGCCTCGGCGAACGGCTGCTGGCCGGTGCGGGACGGCCGGCCGGAGCGACGACGGTCGCCTTCTGCTTCCCGGGCCAGGGCTCCCAGTCCGCCGCGATGGCGCGCGGACTCCACCGGGGACGTGCTGACGGTGGCCGGTTCCGTCGGTACTTCGACGCGGCCTGCCGCAGCCTCGCCCGGCACCTGCCCGACGATCCCGCCACGGCGATCCTGGACGCCGACGAGCGCACGGTCCAGCGCCCGACGGTGACCCAGTGCGGGCTGTTCGCCGTGGAGTACGCGCTCGCGTCGACCCTCGTCGACCTCGGCGTACGGCCCGTGGCGGTGGCCGGTCACAGCATCGGCGAGTACGTCGCCGCGATCGTCTCCGGCCTGCTCACCCTGGACGAAGCGGCGGAGCTCGTCGCCGTACGGGCCCAGGCGACCGAGGCGCTGCCGGCCGCGGCGCGACCCGACGACGCCGATGCCGGACTGGGCGGGATGCTCAGCGTCGTCGGCGACGAGCAACGACTGCACGACTGGCTGGCCGGGCGCCCGGACCTCTGGCTCGCCGTGGAGAACGCGCCCGCCCGGGTGGTGCTGTCCGGGACACCGGCCGCGTTGCGCCGGGCGCGGGCCGACCTGCCGGCGATGGGCTACGCCTGCCGCCCGGTCCCGGTGTCGCACCCGTTCCACAGCGCCCTGCTGGCACCGGTGGCCGAGCGGCTGTACGCGGTGACGGCGGACCTTGATGCACGGGTACCGACCGTGCCGATGGCCAGCAACATCACCGGCACCTGGCTCGACGCCGGCTACCGTCCGGACACCTACTGGGGCGACCACGTGACCGCCACGGTGCGCTGGCGCGACGACGTGGCGACCCTGCTCAAGTGGGCACCCGACGTCCTGCTGGAGGTCGGGCCGGGCGGTGTGCTCACCACGCTGGCCGGCAAGTGTCTGGCGAACCTGGACGGCCCGGTTCCCGAGCCGGTCAGCCTCGTGCACGACCGCCGGCGTCCCGACCGAGACGACGACGTGGTCTTGTTGGACACCATCGGGGACCTGTGGCGGCGTGGTGTCGACGTCGACTTCGGCGCGCTGCACGACGTACCGGCGACGCCGCCGGTGCCCTCCGGTGTCCGACACCGGCTGCCTACGTACAGTTTCGAGCGGACCAGATTCTGGACCCGCCCGGAGGCGTCGATCTACGTCGACGGCGATCCCGAGACGATCCGCCCGGCCGACGTGAGCGGGGCGACGGTGCGGACCGCCCGGATCGTCCGGTTCGTCGCCAAGCCGGACGCCGCGATGACGCTGTACTGCCTGCCGTACGCCGGCGGCGGTTCGGCCGCGTTCCAGTCCTGGGCGCGCACGGCACCGTCCTGGCTGGACATCGCCGCCGTCGAGCTGCCGGACCGCGCCGGCCCCGAGGCCAGCACCGGTGCCCCGGCCGGCCCGGACGTCACCGACGCGGACGACCTGCGACTGCTGGCGGGACTGGCCGATGACATCCGCTCGGATGCCGGCCCGCGCGCGGTGGCGTTCTGCGGGATGAGTTTCGGGGCCACCCTGCTGCTGGACCTGCTCGGCGGACCGCTCGCCGACTGGGCCCGGGACCGGCGGATCGCCCTGGTCTGCCTCGTCGGTCGGGCACCGGTCGTACCGGGCTTCGAACCGGGCGATGATCCCGTCGACACCTACCTCATGGCACCCGACGAGGTCCGTGACGACCCGCGGTGGCGCCGGACGGTGCTGCCGGTCCTGCGAGCGGACCTCGCCGCCGATGCCCGCGCGGAGCTGCGGATCCGTCGACGGCAGGCGGAGCACGGGGTCGCGCTGATCGACGCGCCGGTACAGGTGCACTGCGGTACGCACGACCCGTCCTTCCCCAGCGGGTCGGCCCCGGCATGGACGGCGGTCACCAGCAGTGTGATCACCGATGTACGCCAGCACGACGGTGCGCACGACTTCATGCTGCGTGAACGGACCGGCATTCTCGACGGGATCGTCTCGCTGATCGAGCGCCTCGACCCGCCCGGTGGCGGCAACGGCGACCGGCGGGTGGACCGGTGCCACGAGCTGGCGTGGGCGCCGGTCGCCCCGGCGCGGGTCGTCGACCCGGACGACCCGGTCCGGTGGCTCGACATCGACGCTACCTCCACGGCCGACGCGGTGCGGTTCGTCCGCGACGGCCTCGCCGACGGTGGCGCCCGGGTCGCGCTGCTGTGCCGGATGTCACCCGCAACCACCCCGACCGAGCACGGCGCCCGGCTGCTCGACCTGCTGCGCGGTGTCGCCGAGGCAGAGGTACGTGGACGGCTGGTGGTGCTCGTGCCGGCCGGTGCCGGCAGCGGGATCGTGGCCGGCATGACCCGGTCACTGGACCAGGAGGAGCCGGGGCTCACCATCCAGCGGGTCCATCTCGGTGACTGGCCGGCGGACGGCACCGGCGGGCGGGACGGGCAGCTCGACCAGATCCTGCGTGCCGCGGCCGCCCACCCGGCAGAGACCGACCTGCTCTACCGTGGCGGATGCCTGTTCGCCCAGCGGCTGCTCCCGGTCAGCCTGCCGCAGCTGCCTGCCGGGACGCTCGGCACCGCCGCCGGTCGCTACCTGCTCACCGGAGGAGCGGGCGGCATCGGTCGGGTGGTGACCGACTGGCTCATCCAACACCAGGGCGTGGCGCCGGGACGGATCGTGGTGTCCGGCCGGGCGGACCCGGGCGACCTGCGGACGGGCGTGCGCTTCCTGGAGCTGGATCTGACCGGACCGGTCGATCCGGCGGCGCTCGCCGCCGCTACCGGTCCGTTGGCCGGCGTCCTGCACCTGGCCGGCAGCCTCGACGACGCGATGGTGCGCAACCTGACCCCGGACCGGCTCCCGGCGGTCCTCGCTCCGAAGCTCGCCCTGGCCCGGCTGGTGGAACTGGGCCGGCTGGCCGGCGCGGGATGGGTCGTCGCCTTCTCCTCCACCAGTGGACTGTTCGGCGCACCCGGCCAGGCGAACTACGCGGCGGCCAACGCCTGGATGGACGCGTACGCGATGTGGTCGGCGCCGGGTGCCGGGCCGAGTGTCGTCGCGATCGACTGGGGGAGCTGGGCGGACGTCGGGATGGCGGCGCGTAGCGCGAGGGCGCGCGACGCGGCGCGGGTGAGCGGGGAGACACCGCTGCGCAGCGGCACCGGGTTGCGGCTGCTCGGCGACGCGCTCGCCGCCACCCTGGCGGGCAGTACGACGCGGCACAACCTGGTTGCCTGCGACGTCGACTGGCACCGGTCACCGTGGACCGGCCTGCCGCTGCTGTCGGCGCTCGCCGACACCGGCCCGGCCCTCGACCCGTACCCGGTCGCCAGCGCGCACGCCACCCCGGCACCAGCGGGCGACGCCGACGACGTCCGCACCTTCCTGGGTGCCTACGTGCACCAGTGGGACGAGTCGAAGAAGCTTGTCGAGCTCGGACTCGACTCCCTGGACTTCGCCCGGATCAGAGGTGAGTTCGCCAGGTCGTTCGGCAAGGACGTGCCGCTGGCGGCGATCGCGAAACCCGACCAGCTGCTCGGCGATCTGTACACGCTGCTCGCCAACTACTGAACACACACGACAGGCACGATCGGAGGTGGCGGCATGTCCGGGAACGTCGGCGGAACCCGAGCTGTCGCGCGGACCAGTGCCGAGCTGCCGACCGCGTCCGACGTACTGGCCGCGTCCGAGCCGCCGACCGCGTCCGACGCGCGTCTCGACCTGATCCTGCGACCGGTCGCCGAGGGAGCCGCCCTCGGCCGGGACGACCTGACGACCCTCGTCGAGGCGACCCGGCAGGATCCGGTCCCGGCGCGGTTCGTCCAGGAGACGTCCGGCGCGGCGCCCGACCACCGGGGGACCGAACAGCGGATCCGGACACTGCGGCAGGTCTGGCCGGGGTTCGCCCGGTGGTGGCGGTCGTACTTCCCCGGTGCCGCCACCCCGGTGCCGGTGGTCGAGCTGTGGCGGCTCTACCTTCCGCTCGCCGGATGGATCATGGCACAGAAGCAGCGGCGGCGCCCCGACGAGCTCTACGTGATGGGCTTCAACGGAAGCCCCGGCGCCGGAAAGACGGTGCTGACCAACGCCCTCGCGGTCGTGCTCGACGAGCTGCTCGACACCGAGACCCAGGGGCGGGCCGTGGCCCGCAGCGGCGACCACTGGTACCTCGGCCGCGGTGACCGCGAACGGCTCGTCGCCCACGGATACGATCCGGGCGTACCGGGGGTGTCCAACCGTGCGCTGCCCGGCACCCACGATCTCGACTGGCTGCTGCGGAACCTGCACGAAATGGAGCACAGCCACGCTCATGGCGTGATCCGGATGGCCAACTTCGACAAGAAGCTCGACGATCATCCGTCCGGGCCCGACCGCTGGTTCGAGGTACGGGGCACCGTCGGCGTCTTCCTCTTCGACCTCTGGTTCGCCGGCGCCGACACCACGGTGGATCCGGCATCGGTGCCGGACGGGCTGCGCCGCCGGGTCGCGGAGAGCCTGCGCTCGTGGCGACCCGTGTTCGACCGGATGGACGCGCTCTGGTGCTTCGACTGGCCGTCCTTCGAGCAGATGGTCCGGGAACGCGAGGCACAGGAACGCCTGGTCGAGCAGCGCCACGGCGCGCGAGGCATGACCCGCGACCAGATCCGCGCGTTCATGACGTACATGATCGACACAGCGTGGGACTGGCAGGTGACCGCACCGGTCCCGCCTGACCAAGCGGTCACGTTCCGCGCCTGGCGCGACGCCGCCCATCGGGTGGTCGCGGTACAACGAGGAGGTCGAACATCGTGATCGAGGCGACGCAGGTAGCCGACCAGGTCACCGGCACGTTCGCCATGCCGGACGTCGTACGCCAGTACCGGGAGCTGGCCGAGCGGTCGCGGGTCGGACCCGACCTCGTCTACGACACGCTGATCATCGGAGGCGGGGCGGCGGGCGCCGGGGTACTGCGTGACCTGGCCTCCCGGTCCAACGCCAGCGCGGTCCTGGTCGAGCGGGGCACGTTCGGCGGCGAGACGTCCAGCAAGACGGGCAAGGCGATCCACCCCGGCATCCGCTACCTCAGGATGGCCTTCCACCGCCTGCTGCTGGCGGTGCGCCTGCGCCGCGACCCGAAGATCAGGCAGACGTTCGCCCAGAACCTGCGGGGAGCCTGGCTGGATCTGCAGCTGGTCTGGTACGGGACCCGGGAACGCAAGATCCTGCTCGACACCAGCCGCCGGACCGTCGACGAGATCCCGAACGTGGTGTTCGTCCTGCCGGACAGCCCCGAGAAGAAGTGGTCGGTGTTCTTCGGGATCTCGCTGTACGACGCCTTCGCCGCCTGCTGGGCCTGGCTCAGCTTTGCCCCCCGGTTCAGCCGGGTGAAGCTGTACTGGAACAAGGCGTCGCTGCACCGGGAACTACCGAATCTGGCCGCCGACGACGTGCTCGGCGGCATCAGGTACTGGGAAGGCAAGGCGAACAACGACAAGATCCTGGTCACCAAGGCGATCCGCGACGCGTACCACCGGGGCACCGACGCGCATCCCATCCACGCGCTGTGCCACGTCGAGGTCGAACACTACGAGTGGATCGAGGACCCGGACGGCGGCTACTTCCTGGTGACGCTGGCCCGGCGCTTCCCGCACGACACGCTGCCGCAGACGATCACCGTCAAGGCGCACACGATCACCAACGCCGCCGGCCCCTGGATCGACCAGGCACGCAATCGGACCGTCCAGCCGGACAACCGGACCTCGGTGGTCTACTCCCGAGGGTCGCACCTGGAGGCGACCAACCAGTTCATCCACGAGAGCCTGTCCGCGGATCCCGCGCTGCAGGTCGGGCTGGTGCCGCTCAACGCGGTCCGCCAACACTACCTGCGGCCGTTCCACCAGCACGGGCTCTGGTACATCCAGTGCACCACCACCGACCGGGCACACGCCGACCCCGACCTTGTCGTTCCCGAGGAAGACGAGATCGAGGAACTGCTGCACTCGTACAACGCCCTGGTCGGGGACCGGTGGAAGATCAGCCGGCGGGACATCTTCAACGTGTTCTGCGGGATCCGTCCGCTGGCCTCGACCGACGGTGGCCAGATCGCGGTGCAGGACATCTCCCGCATGTTCCGTATCGCCGTGCGGCGCTGCGGTGGCGGCGTCGTCTACGACATGATCAACGTGAAGCTCACCGAGTTCCGGTGGGCCGGTCGTGAGGTGGCCGCGCACATCGCCCGCGAGCTACGCCGCAAGGACGTCAAGCGGCTCGGGCGCTCGACGACGCACCGGATGGAGTTCCTGGCCGTACCGGACGAGGACCGTTACGCGCCGCACATCGGGCAACCGCCGCAGCGGGATTCGGACTTCGTCCGGCGGAAGGTCGAACACCACGTCGACCAGTTGATGGCCACCAGCTACGCGGACTACCTGCTCAACGCCGGTGGAATCCGCGACGCCGTGGTGTTCGACGACGTCGGTCGCTGCGATCTCGACCTGGCCGTGCTCGACCTGGTCCTGCGGCAGATGGGTGACCTGCTGCACTGGAGCGGGCAACAGCGTCGCGCGCAGTGGGAGCGGTTCGCGCAGATCTACACCCGCAACATGGCCTACACGGAGCTGGGCGACCGGCTGCGGGGTCACGAACCCGCGTCGCTGTCCGGCCAGATCGCCCACGCAACTCAGGCAGCGCCTCCCGCGCCACCCGCCACCGTCCGCGCCGAGCCCGCGCGGGCCGGCGGCGTCGACTGACCGACCCGTCGACCCGTCGACCAGCGGACCACGATCCCTGTCCCTCCGATTCCTCGTACGCACGGTCCACCTACCCAGACGCGGTGCCGCGCCGGGCGTGGGCGGACCTCTCCATACGTACACCCACTCACGGAGAGCGGTCAGGCATGTACTTCGAAAGGGACGCGAGTCTCGACGACATCGACGGAGCGACCGTCGCCGTCATCGGCTACGGCATCCAGGGCAAGGCCTTCGCGGCCAACCTGCGCGACAGCGGCGTACGGGTGGTCGTCGGCAACCGTGCCGACGAGTACCGGACGGCCGCCATCGACGACGGCTTCGACACCCGGCCGATCGCCCAGGCGGTGCGCGCCGCGTCGATCGTGCTGCTGCTGATCCCCGACGAGGCGCACCCCGAGGTGTACGACGGGCAGATCGCGCCGTACCTCGACGACGGCGCGCTGTTCGTGGTGGCGCACGGATTCTCCATCCGGTACCGGCGGATCGACCTGCCCCGCCACATCGACGTGGCGCTGCTGGCGCCGAAGATGTTCGGCAAGCCGATCCGGCAGCGCTACCTCGACGGCAGCGGGGTGCTGGCCTTCGTCGACGTCGTGCAGGACCCGTCGGGCACGGCGCTGCGCCGCACACTCGGCCTGGCCAAGGCGGTCGGTTTCACCCGCTACGGCGTACTGCCGGTGTCGCACGCCGTCGAGACCGAGCTCGACCTGTTCCAGGAGCAGTTCCTGACCCCGCTGCTGCTCGACGCCTGCCGGATGGCCTTCGAGGTGCTGGTCGAGGCCGGCTACGACCCGCTTCCCGCCCTGCTCGACATGTACGCCTCGGGGGAGATGGCGGAAATGATGGTGGAGGCCGCGACGACCGGCCTGTACGAGGTGATCGAGCAGCAGGGCTCGCCGACCTGCCGGTTCGGCGTGCAGCGCTACCTCGGCAGGCTGATCGGCGACGAGGTCAGGGCCAAGGGCCGGCAGATCATCGAAGACATCCGCGACGGCGGCTTCGTCGAGGCGCTGGCGAAGGAAGGCGAAGCGGGCTATCCGAGCCTCGCCGAGTACCACGCCAGCTACCGGGCCAGCGCCGTCACCGCGACCCACGACCACTACCGCGCGATCCTCGGCACGCCGTAGCCGCCGGTCGACCGACAGGGAGCAGGGCATTGCCGCACAACACCCACGACACCGACGCCCGTACGCCGGGCACCGCCACGTCGCACGTGGCGATGGACGCCCGTCACGTCCTGCATCCGTGGGCGGATCTGAGCACGCTGGGCCGTCCGGAGTCGCTCGTGGTGTCCGAAGCCCGTGGCGTCGAGGTGATCGACAGTCAGGGCCGGCGTTACCTCGACGCGATCGGCGGCATGTGGTGCGTCACGGTCGGGTACGGCCGGGACGAACTCATCGCGGCGATGGCCGCCCAGGCCCGCCGGATGCCGTACTTCACCCCGTTCGGCGACATGGTCAACGAACCGGCGGCGGAACTCGCCGCGACACTGGCCGAGCTGGCACCCGGCGACCTGAACCGGGTCCACTTCACCACCGGCGGCTCGACGGCGGTGGAGTCCGCCGTCCGCATCGCGCACTACTACTTCGCCAGCCAGGGACGGCCGGCGAAACACCACGTCCTGACGCTGGACAACGCCTATCACGGCAGCACGTTCCTCGCGGCGTCGCTGTGCGGCAAGAGCGCGGACCGCACCTACTTCCACTACGAGAACGACTGGGTGCACCACCTCGAATGCCCGGTGTTCGACCCGGACGTGTCCGCCGTGTCCGCCGGGCAGCGGCTCGACGAGCTGATCACCGGCATGGAGGCGGCGGTGCTGCGCATCGGCGCCGAGAACATCGCCTGTTTCATCGCCGAACCGGTGCTCGCCTCGGGCGGGGTCCTGGTGCCGCCGCCGGGTTATCACCAGGCGGCCCGGGAGCTCTGCCGGCGGCACGACATCCTCTACGTCTCCGACGAGGTGGTCTGCGGATTCGGCCGGCTCGGGCACTTCTTCGCCTCCGAGACCAGGTTCGGGATCGTGCCGGACATGCTGGTCACGGCGAAGGGTCTGACATCGGGTTACCAGCCGCTCGGCGCGGTGCTCGTCGCCGACCACGTCGCCGACACGCTGGCCCGCACGGCCGACCCGGCCAAGCCGGTCTTCTCGAACGGGTTCACCTACTCCGGCCATCCGGTCGCCTGCGCCACCGCGCTCGCCAACATCGAGGTGATGCGACGCGACGACATCTGCGGGCACGTACGCGAGGTAGGCCCGTACTTCCTGCGGCGACTGCGCGAACTGCGTGCCTCGCCGATCGTGGCCGCCGTGCGCGGCGATCACCTGATGGCCTGTGTGGAGTGCCAGGTGCCCGGTGAGCAGGGGCCCACCCTGCGCAACCAGGCCCTTGCCCGCCGGGTCGACCACTACTGCGAGACGTCCGGGCTGCTGGTACGGCCGTCCGAGAACCTGTGCATCCTGTCGCCGCCGTTGATCATCACCACCGGCGAGATCGACCGGATGGTGTCCATCGTGGCCGACTCACTCGCCCGGGCCGAGCGGGACCTGGCCGCCGGCGACCTCGGTTAGGGACCGGGACGTCATGGACGCGTCGCCAGCCATTCTCGACTGCCGCGGCCTGCCACCGGCACTGGCGGTGCTGCGGATCAAACAGGCCGCCATCACCAGCCAGGGCACCGACACGCCGTTGCGGGTCGTCCTCGGCGCGGGGTGCGAACCGCAGGACATCTCCGACGCGCTCGCCGACATCGCCTCCCGGGTGCGGTACGTGATCGCGGACGGCGACACCGGGCCGGCCGCGCCGTCGTCCTGGTGGCAACGCGACGACCTGCGCTACCACGGTGGCCGGCTACACCTCGGCGGCACCGACCTGGAAGAGCTCGCGGGGCAGGTCGGCACGCCGACGTACGTGTTGCGGGCCAGCCGGGTGCGGGACAACATCCACCGGGTGGCGGCGGCACTGTCCCACGCCGGGGTCGAGCACCGGATCTACTACGCGGTCAAGGCCAACCGCTCCCCGGCGCTGCTGGCGTACCTGCGCACCCGTGACCTGTGCGGCGTCGACGTCTGCTCCACCGGGGAACTGATGCACGTGCTCGGGTGCGGGTTTCCGGTCGAGGCGATCTCGTACACCGGAACGTCGCTGTCCGCCCGCGACATCGACGTGTTGTCGAGGTTCCCGGGGCTGCGGGTCAACGTGGACTCACTGTCGTCGCTGGCCCGGCTCGGCCGGGCCGGCCCCGGCCGGGAGATCGGCCTACGGATCAACCCGGCGGTCGGCGTGGGCTACCAGGACAAGGAGCTGCTGACCTACAGCGGTGCCGCGACCACCAAGTTCGGCATCTATCCCGAACACGTCGACGAGGCGAGGACGATCGCCGAACAGTGGCAGCTGCGTGTCGTCCGGCTGCACATGCACGTCGGCTGCGGCTACCTCGACGGGCAGCTCGGGCAACTCGCCGCCGCGTTCGACGCGGCCGGCGAGTTCCTCGACGCCTTCGCCGATCTGCGGGAGATCAACCTCGGCGGCGGCCTGGGCGTGCCGCACACCGCCACGGACCAGCCGCTGGACCTGACCGTCTGGGCGGACACGATCGCCGCCCGCTTCGCCGGCCGTGGGCTGCGGGTCGCGGTCGAACCAGGCGACTACTTCGCCAAAGACGCCGGACTGCTGCTGACCACCGTCACCTCGGTGGAACAGCGGCGCGAGGTGCGATTCGCCGGCCTCGACGCCGGGTTCAACCTGGCGATGGAGCCGGCCTTCTACGGCCTGCCCTGTGAACCCGTCGCCGTCGCTCCCCGATGGGCGGAGGGCGAGTGCACGTACACCGTGGTCGGCAACATCAACGAGACGCTCGACGTCTGGGCGGCCGAGCACCGGATGACCCTGCTACGCGAGGGCGACCGGGTGGCGCTGCTCAACGCCGGCGGCTACGCCGCGTCGATGCGGTCCGACCACTGCCTGCGCGGTGCGGCCGGTGAGGTCCTGCTGATCGACGACGACCCGGCGGACCGGCCGCAACCCGCCGCCCGCCGCGCGATAGGAGGTCAATGACATGAGCCCCGAATCGGTGACAACGGTCCAGGCAGGCCCTGCGGACCGGCCCGCCGACCCGATGCCGAGCTTCGCCTTCGATCCTGGCGACCCGTGGACGCTGACCTTCCAGGCCGGGCTCGACCGGGCCGGCCTGGGCGGCCGGCGGGTGTACGAGGTCGGGGTCGGTAGCGGTGTGAACGTCGCCTACATGTTGCGGCACTGCGCCGCGTCGGTGGTGCTGGGCAGCGACCTGGATCCCCGGCTGACCGGGCTGGCCCGTCGGTTCGTCGCCGAGGCCGTGCCGGACCTGCTCGACCGGTTCCGGCCCGTCGAGGGCGCGGTGAACCTGCTGGACCCGCCGGCCGCGGCGCAGGCGGCCGGCGTGGACGTCGTCGTGGCGTCCATCCCGCAGGTGCCGGATCCGGAGGATGCGATGTGCACCCGGTTCAACTCGGCCGCACTGCGTACGACCGCAGTAGCCGGCCGGCATCTGGACGACCACGGCGCGCACTACTACCCGTGGGCGGCGTTTCACCAGTACCCGTTCAACGCGGTCGGTCTCGGGCTGATCGAGGCGCTGCTGCGGCGGGTCCGCGCCTGCGCGCCACAGGCCCAGGTCGTCCTCAACCTCGGTGGCCGGATCGGCAAGAACGTCCTGCTGCAGTTGTTCCGGTCCAACGGCTACCGCCCCGAGGAACTCACCTCACGCATCGTCCGCCAGGACGGCCAGACCGACATCTCCTTCTTCGCCGGGCTGGAAACCGCGCTGCGCGGTACGGGCTACGAGCACGACTTCACCTGCGAGTTCTACGCCGATCCCGGCGGCAGTCAGCGGATCAGCGCGGGCGAGGCGAGGCAACGCCTCACCGCCCATCCCGCGCTACCGGTCTTTCACGAGGTGTGCGTCCTGCGGGGACACCCGGTGGGCCCGGACAACGTCGACCACGAGGTGACCACATGGTGAACGTAGCGTCAGGGGCGGCCACGCCCACCTTCCGCCCGGTCGGGCCCGGCGAGGAGTTCCGGGTCCCGGTCCGCGACCGGCCCTTCCTCGCCGGCTCGGCACACGAATGGTTCCCCGAGTCCGTGCCGGACGTCGGGCAGATGATCCCGACCCTGCTGGCCGAGGCGGCAGGGGACATCCCCCGCGCCGCGCTGGCCGCCGAGGTCCGCCGAGCCATCGACGAGGCGCTGCCCGCGTCCGGTGGGGTGCTGCTGCGCGGGCTGCCGCTGGTCGACCGGGCAGACTTCGAATGGCTGGTAGCGGCCCTCGGTTACCGGCGCATGGGTTACCAGGGTGGGATCGCCGTGCGCAAACGGGACTCCGACGTCGCGCTCAACACCACCGAGGAGGATCCCCGGATCACGTTGTCGCCGCACAACGAGATGGCGTACCTGCCCACGTACCCCCGGAAGATCATGTTCTTCTGCGAACGCGCCGCGACCACCGGCGGCGAGGTCCCGATCAACGACATCCGGGACACCACCGGCAGGCTTCCCGACGACATCAGGCGGATTTTCCAGCAACGCGGCATCCGCTACCACCGCAGCCTGCCGAGCAGGTCGTCACCCGGTCAGACGAGCTGGGCCGAGACGTTCGGCACCGGCGATCGGCACCTTGTCGAGGAGCACCTGCGTGCCGGCGGGTACGAGTACCGGTGGGCCGGTGACGGGCGGCTACGCTACCACTACCAGCGGGACGCGTTCGTCGCCCACCCGGACACCGGTGAGCAGCTGTGGTTCAACCAGGTCACCGAACTGCACTGCTCCTATTGGCGGTCGCATCCGGACTTCCCCGGTGATCTGCCCGACCAGGACTACCCGGCGACGACCACCTACGGCGACGGCACCCCTATCGACGAGGACCTGATCGCCGCGCTGCGCGGGCTGCTGTGGCAGTCCACCCGAGCGGTACGGATGCGTGACGGCGACGTGCTCGTGCTGGACAACCAGGTGGTGCAGCACGGGCGGTTCGCGTTCCAGGGGGCGCGCCGGCACTTCGTCAGCCTGGCCGCATGACGCCCACCACGGATCCCCCACGACCGGTGCCACCCGTGGTCAGGCCCGTCCGACCCTGGTTCTCCTCCGGCCCCTGCGCGAAGCGGCCGGGCTGGGCACCGGACCAGCTCACCGACGCCTTCGTCGGCCGGTCCCACCGTGACCCGGCGGGCCAGGAGAAACTGCGCGCGGTGATCGAAAAGTCCCGGGACGTCCTCGGGTTGCCACCCGACTACCGGGTCGCGGTCGTCCCCGGCTCCGACACCGGCGCCATCGAGATGCTGATGTGGAACCTGCTCGGACACACCGGGGTGGCGGTCTGCTGCTGGGAGAACTTCGGCTTCACCTGGCTCCACGACGTCGTGGCACAGCTGGGCCTGCCCGACGTGGCCGAGCACCGGGCGGACACGTACGGCGAACTGCCCGATCTGAGCCGGGTCGACTTCGACCGCGACGTCGTGTTCTGCTGGAACGGCACCACGTCCGGGGTCCGGGTGCCCGCGGCGGACTGGATTCCCGCCGATCGGCGCGGCCTGACCATCTGCGACGCGACCTCGGCGATCTTCGCCATGGAGATCGACTACACCAAGTTGGACGCCATCACCTGGTCCTGGCAGAAGGCGTTGGGCGGCGAGGGCGCGCACGGGATGATCGCCCTGTCGCCGGCGGCCGTCGAACGGCTCGCGTTGTTCCAACCGGACCGGCCGCTGCCGAAGATCTTCCGGCTGAGCCGGGACGGCAAGCTCGACGACGACCTGTTTCAGGGGTTCACCATCAACTCGCCGTCGATGCTGGCGGTCGAGGACGTCCTCACCGCGCTCGACTGGTGCGCCGCGCTCGGCGGGACCCCCGCGCTCATCGCGCGCTCACTTCGCAACCTCGACGTCGTGCGCCGGTGGGTGCGCGGCAATCCGTACGTGGAGTTTCTCGCCCGCGACCCCGAGACGATCTCGTCGACGAGCATCTGCCTGCGGTTGCGCCACCCGGTCCTCGACGGGCTCCCGCCCGGCCGGCAGGCCGCGTTCGTCCGGGCGGTGTGCGCGAAGGTGGCGGAGCACGGTGCCGGCTACGACATCGGCGCCCACCGGGAGGCACCGCCCGGGATCCGGATCTGGGGCGGCCCGACCGTCGAAGCCTCGGACATAGAGGCGCTGCTGCCCTGGGTCGACTGGGCGTTCGCCGACACGTTGTGGCAGCTCAGCGTCGAAGGCGGGATCTGATGATCGACACGTACACCGCGGAGCTGGTCCGGTTCGCCGAGTGCCTCGCCGACGACAGCCGCCGGCTGCTCGCCGCCGCCGCACCCACCGCCACAGCCACCCACGCGGACACCAAGGCGGACAACAGTTTCGTCACCGAGGTGGACCGGGCCATCGAGACCCGGCTGCGCGAGCGGATCAGCGCGGCGTACCCCGGGCACGGCATCCTGGGGGAGGAGTACGGCTGCGCCAACCTGGACGCCGACGTGACCTGGATCGTCGACCCCGTCGACGGCACCGCCCACCTCGTCGCCGGGATACCGCTGTACGGCACCCTGATCGGGGTGAGCCGGCACGGCCGGCCCTGGATCGGGGTGCTCGACTACCCGGCCACCGGTGACCGGTGGGTCGGGGTGGCCGGACTGTTCGCGCGGCGCAACGGCCGAACGGTCCGGACCAGACGCTGCCCCGATCTGTCGGCGGCGCTCACCACCTGCTCCAACCCGGACTTCTTCGTGCCCGAGGAGTTCGAGGCGTTCACCCGGGTCCGCAAACAGGTCCGCTACACCATGTACGGTGCCAGTTCGTTCGCGTACGCACTGCTGGCCAGCGGACGGACCGACCTGGTGGTCGACGGCGGGCTGCAGGCCTACGACCTGTTCGCCCCCGCCGCCGTCATCGGTGGCGCCGGCGGCATGCTGACCGACTGGTCGGGTGCCGAGCTGCGGTTGACGTCGCCGGACCAGTCGCCGTCGGCGGCGGCTGGCCCGCGGTCGGCGGCGGCAGGTCAGCAGCCGGCGGCGGTTGTCGACCAGCGGTCGGCGACGCGCGACCAGGTGGTGGCCGCCGGCGACGCCCGGCTGCACGCCGCCGCGTTGCGGCTGCTGAACTGACCGGGCGGCCGCTCGCAACGGCCGCCCGCAACGGCCGGACGGGACGGTCGGACGGGACGGTTCAGGACTGCGCGATCGGCTCCACCCGGGGCTCGGCGATCGTCAGGTAGTCGGCGGTCGCCAGCGCGATCGTCCGGTCCAGCCGGGCGGCGTTGAAGAACACCTCGGGGTGCTGGAGCAGCTCCGGATCCATGACCAGCTCCAGCCGCTCGTGGAAGGCGAACGGCGGGATGGTCCCGATCGCGGTACCCGCCAGCTCTTCGGCGACCTCGCGCGACGCGAACGAGGCGTACGTGCCGTCGAACAGTGCCTTGATCCTGGCGAAGTCGACCCGCTTGTCACCGGGGATGACGGCAGCCATGTAGCGGGTGACCTTCTTGCCGACCTTGACCATGATGATGATGCACTTCGCCGCCTGCCCCGGGTCGTGGCCGCGCAGCCGGCTCACCGCCTCCGTGACACCTTCCGGCTCGTGCTCGATCACCCGGTAGCTGGCACCCCGCTCGTCGAGCAGGGTGATCAACTTGTGGTAGACGTCCTCACTCGACATAAGTTTCACTTCCGTTGTCGTCACGTCGCGACCGCAGGCGTGACCGGCGCCGCGGGGGAGTCGAACCGGTTGTGCTGCGCCCAGCGGACCGCGGCCGGCGTCAGCAGGCCGAGGACCATCAGCATGGCACCCAGCGCGATCCACCCGGGCAGTCCGCCGTTGAGGCAGAGTACAGCGAGGATCGCCGGCCCGGCCGCGTTCGCCGCACCCTGCCCGAGGCCGAACGCCCCGGCGTACTGGCCCTGCGCGTGCGGCATCGCCAGGCCGAACGCGAGCTCGAAGGAGGCGGCGGCGTGCCAGAGCTCACCGAACGTGTAGACCACGGTCGCGGCCGACAACAGCAGCAGCGCGGTCCACCACGGCACGCCCGCCATCGCCCCGATCAGGGCGAGAGACAGCAGCAACGCGGCACCCGCCCAGACCATCCGCCGCCCGGCGGCGACCGGACTGATCACGCCCCGGCTCACCTGCACCTGCAGGGCGACGATCAAAATGCCGTTGAGTAGCACGAATCCGGTGACCGCCACCCGTGGTGCGGTGGTGTTGTTCACGATCCACAACGGCAGGGCGAACGCCGGGATCGCGAGGTGCACCGACATCGCCCCGTTGATCAACGTCACCAGCAGGTACGGCCGGTCCCGCAGCGCCACCCAGCGCCCCTGGCTGGGCACCGACGCCAGCGGCTCGACGTGCGGTATCCGGGCCAGCACCGCACTGGCCAGCACGAAGGTCACGGCCGCGGCGAGGATCATCGTGATGTAGACCGGGCCGGTGTCCAGCTGGATGCCGATCGTGGAGATCAGCGTGCCGGCCATGATGCCCACGTTGGAGATCGCCCGCTGGTACGACAGGAACCAGGTGGTACGGCCGGCCGCGACCGCCCGGATCAGCGGTGCCCGGCTCGCCTGCCCCGCCGCGCTGACCAGCGTCGTGAACAGCGAGACCAGCACCAACGCCCAGAACGATCGCACCACCACGAAGCCTGCGGTCGCCGCCGCGCCGCAGAGCATCGTCACCATGTGCACTTCCCGTGGGCCGCGCCGGTCCGCGACATGCCCCATCAGCGGCCCGGCCACCAGGCCGGCCACAGCGCCCACGGTGAGGCCGCTGCCGACCTCGGTCGCCGACATCCCGATGATCCGGGTCAGGTACAGCGTGCTGCTGCCCAGCAGCAGCCCGCCGCCGACGGTCACCGCGAACACCGAGCTGGCCAGCGCCCGCTGCGGACCGGTCGGCGGCAGTAACCGGCTCAGCGTCCTGCGGACCCGGCCGGACGGCGGGTGGGGGATGTCCGCCGGGCCCGACGCCGACGCCGGTGACGAGTCAGCGGGTGCCCCCGCCTGCGCGCTCACTGCCCGTCGTAGAGCCAGTCGCGGTACTGCCGTTCCGGCCAGTTCCGCTGCTGCCAGGCCCACCGCTGCCCGCTGGTCAGTGCCGGCTCGGCCACGACCACCCGGTCACCGAACCACTCGCGCAACTGCCGTACCCGCTCGTCGAACTCCTCGACGGTCTCGGTCATGAGCAGCATCGCGGCGAGCATGTCCGCCGACGCCGAGAACTTCGTGTTGAGGTTCGCACCCGGGGGAACCCACGACTGGGCGAAGACCACGTCGGGCTGGCTCAGCATCTCGTCCGGGGTGGGATAGCTGACGAGCGTGCCGGCCGGGCCGAACAGCCCGGCGCAGCCGACCACCTTCGGGTTGACCTTCACGTTGATGTCCGGCCGCCGGCCCAGCGCGCAGAACAGCGCGGCCTCACCGAGGTCGACGTTGAACTTCGCCAGCACCTGCTCCTGGGTCATGGCCCCGCCACGGCGCGCGGCGCACTCGCTGAACACGATCCGCCCGCTGTCGCGCTCGCGGAAGAGCTCCATGTGGAACACGCCGTCCTGCAATCCCAGCGCGGCGATCGCGGCGCGGACCACCGGGCCGGTGGTCTCGTACGCCTCGGCCTCCCGGGTCGGGTCGAGCCGGCGGAGCGAGATCGGGACCTGGCCGGTGAGCGCGTCGAGGCACGGCTCGGTGTACGCGCCGAGGCCGAAGAACAGCACCTCGCCGCCGAACACCACACCCTCGGCCATCCACTCGTCGCCTTCGACGAACTCCTCCAACAGGAAGGTGCGCTTGGTTTCCTTCTCCTCGCGGCAGGTGCGACTGACCTTCTCCAGGTCCGCGCGTTCCCGTACGACGCTGGTGGAGGCGGTCCCGCCGCCGGCGATGGGCTTCAACACCGCCCGCTCGAACTCCAGCGGAACGCCGCTGACGTCGAAGATGTCCTCGATGACCACGGACCGGGTGACCGGCACACCGGCGGCACGAAGACGTGCCTTCTGCAGGGACTTGTCGCGGAAGTGCAACGCGACCGTCGGGTCCAGCGACCGGCAGCCCAGGGCCTGACCCAGGACCGCCTCGGTGACCATGGAGAATTCCCAGGTGGTCTGCACCGCGTCGAACTGGTGGTCGCTCAGGCCGGCCCGGTGCAGGGCGCCGAGGCAGTCCTCGGCGTTGGTCACGTCGTCGACCCGGATCATGGTCCCTCGGGCGGGCATCCGGATGCGGCCCGAGTCGTAGGCACCCGAATTGCACAGCAGCACGGCATCGACGTCATGCTGGTCGCAGGCACGCAGAACATAGGGGTCCGCGCCTAGCAGCAAAATGGATGGCCTGCTCACATTACCTCCAGCATTCCCCGCGTCGTCAGCGGCCACGAAGTCTCGGCTGCGATGGTACCAGCGGGCGTTCGGGCGCCAACGATCTACTTAGCTGTATTTGGCCGGATCTCTCCCCAGCCTGATCAATCCTGAATGGATGGTCACGTGTACCGCATGTAACGAATCGGCGTCATTCGAGATAATCGATCAAATGGTGCGACCGACCGCAGTGATAGGGGTGGATATATCTGCGACGCGGCCTGTCGGACCTGCTCGTCGCCGGTCTCACCAGCGGCGGCCTCGACGGGCGGCAGCGGGGTCCGTGATGTACTTGCCGGCGTGAAGCTGCTGCACTCGGGCAAGGTCAGGGACGTGTACGCCGACGGCGACGACCTGATCCTGGTCGCCTCCGACCGGATCAGCGTCTACGACGTCGTGCTGCCCACCCCGATACCGGACAAGGGCAAACTGCTCACCGCGCTGTCGCTGTGGTGGTTCGAGCAACTCGCCGATCTGGTGCCGCATCACGTCATCTCCGCCACCGACGTGCCGGCCCAATTCGCCGGCCGGGCCATCCGCTGTCGCCGACTGGACATGGTGCCGGTCGAGTGCATCGCCCGGGGCTACCTCACCGGACTTGGGCTGAAAGAGTACGAGAAGACCGGTTCGGTCTCCGGGATCACGCTGCCGGCCGGCCTGGTCGAGGCGTCGAGGCTGCCCGAACCGATCTTCACCCCGACCACCAAGGCGCCGGTCGGCGAACACGACGAGTTCATCACGTACGCCGACGTCGTCACGCAGGTCGGCGCCGAGACCGCGCAGCGGCTGCGCGACATCACCCTGGACGTCTATCGGCGCGGCGCGGCGCTGGCCGAGGAACGTGGCCTGATCGTCGCCGACACCAAGATCGAGCTGGGCTGGGCACCGGACGGCACCCTGGTCCTCGCCGACGAGGTGCTGACCAGCGACTCGTCCCGGTTCTGGCCGGCCGACGCGTACCAGCCGGGCCGTCCGCAGTTCTCCTTCGACAAGCAGTACGTGCGGGACTGGGCCGCCGGCACCGGCTGGGACAAGCGGCCACCGGCTCCCGAGGTGCCGGCCGAGATCGTCGAGGTGACCCGGGCCCGCTACGTCGAGGTCTACGAACGGATCACCGGCCGCACCTGGTGAGAGTGCGTCACCTCGTCAAGAGGTCATGCGGGGAAAGCTCACGCCGTCTTGCGCTATCGGCACCAAGGCTGGCAGCAATAGCGGTGCCCGTCGCTCAACCGGGCGGCGCGTCGCTCGACGACTGCGCGTGTGCCCGCTCGCCGTCCTGGTCGAAAATGGTGATGATTTCAACCGGCCCGTTCACCGCGCCGATCGAGTGCGGAATCATCGTGGAGAACTCCGCCGCGTTCCCCGGACCGACCGGAATCTGCCGCTCACCCAGGTGCAGCAACGCGGTGCCGCTGAGCACGAAGAACCACTCCCGCCCAGGGTGCACGCTCAGCTGCCCCGGACCGGTCCGGCGCTCCGGCGTGATCCGCATCTTCGCCACCATGCTGCCGCCCGGCTGCCCTGAGCTGCGCGACAGCACCCAGGTGGCCAGGCCCGGCTCCTGGTGTTCCATCGGCCGGATGAGCACATCGGCGTCGTCGACCGGCTCGACGAGCTGATCGATCGTGGTGTCCAGCGCCCGGGCCAGGGCGACGAGCTGGTCCAGGTCGATCCGCCGGTGGCCGGTCTCGATGCGGCTCACCGTGGACGGGCTGAGGTGGCACCGGGCGGCGAGCGAGTCGAGACTCCAGCCACGTGCCTGCCGCAGACCACGGATGCGCTGCCGGACCACGTCGGAAAGATCGACCTCTGACACGCCCATCATGTTAGGCGCCACCGACCGCCTTCTTGCGGAAACCGCATGAACTCTTCCAGTTTTCGGAAGGTTCACTACCGTCGGGACATGAGCAACGAGACGCATGCCGATCATCCCGCGTTCAGTGCGCACTGGTGGGAGCAGCACTATCAGGCACGCCCGACGGGACACGTCTCGCCGGGACCACAGCTGGTCGCCGAGGTCGCAGATTTGCCCCCGGGTACGGCGCTCGACGCGGGCTGCGGCACCGGTGCCGACGCGATCTGGCTCGCCAGCCGAGGCTGGCAGGTGACCGCCGTCGACGCCTCGTCGACCGCGATCGGCCGCGCCGAGAAGCTCGCCGCGCAGCAGGAACCGGGCGTCGCGCAGCGCATCACCTGGTTCACCGCCGACCTGACCTGTTGGGAGCCGTCGCAGCGCTACGACCTGGTGATCAGTCAGTACGTGCACCCCGACCTGCCGTTCGACCAGTTCGTGGCACGCCTGGCCGCCGCCGTCGCCCCCGGCGGGACGCTGCTGGTCGTCGGCCACGACCACGCCGACACCCACTCGGCGGCCCACGCCCCTCAGGCCGCGTCGATCGGCTTGGACGCCGTCGTCGGGTCCCTGCCCGAAGTCCAGTGGGAGGTGGCCGTCGCGGAGTCCCGGACGAGAGAGGTGCAGCACGACTCGAAGCAGCTGACCATCCACGACTTCGTCGTCCGGGCCCACCGCACGTCGTCAGCCTGAAGACCGCGCTGTACGTTGCCGGGCCGGCCGATCACGGCCAGCCCGGCAGCCGTTCGTCAGTACGCACTTCGCCTTCCTGGCGCTGCGTCAGTTTCCGCCGTCGGCGTAGGGCAGCTCCACATACGCCGTCCAGTAGTGCAGGTCGGCCCGGTGCTCGACCAGCGTGACCGGTTTGCCGCAGTGCTCGGAGATCAGCGTCGCCGCCTCGTCGAGGTCGGACACGTCCGCCTCCCAGTGGTGGTCCAGGTAGAGCTTGAGCCCTGGGTTCTCCCTGCCGAGGTCGAGGATCTCCGCCTCCTCCGGCGGCACCAGCACCACCGTGTAGCGGGCCGCCGTGTGCTCCGCCTCGCTGAGCTGCTCGGGCAGTTCCGGGCCGGGCCGGAAGTGGTCGATCACCGACGGGATCGGCCCCGGGCTGTCCGCCGGGTCGTACGCCCGCACCTTCACCAACATCACTGGCTCACCTCACTCAGGCTGTATCTCTCAGAGAAGCAACGTTGCATACAACATGGCTACGGCGGTAGCCTCCTGTCAAGAGGTCGGGGACAGGAGGATTTCGATGACCAAGCCAACGCCGCCCACGATCGCCATCCGTGGCCTCGCCGGCGAACTGCGCACGCTGCGGCAGGGCAGGAAGCTGAGCGTCCGTGGGGTGGCGGCGAGACTCGGCTGGCCGGCGTCGAAGTTGTCCAGAATGGAGACCGGCCGCCAGGGCAGCAAGCTGGAGGATGTCGCATCCCTGCTGGTCATCTACGGTGTCACCGGTGAGGAACGGCAGCGGCTGCTCGCCATGTCGGAGCGTTCCGAGCCCGGCTGGTGGGAGGTGCTGGGCGGTCTCCCGGTCGAGTCCCGGACGTTGATCCAGTTGGAGGCCGAGGCGTCGGCGATCGTCGACTTCGAGCCGCTGCTCGTGCCAGGTCTGCTGCAGACCCCGGACTACACCAGAGCGGTACTGCGAGGTTGTGGCGTTCCGGAGGCCGACACGCAGACCAGAGTCACCGCTCGGCTCGGCCGCCAAGCCATCCTGGCGAGGTCAGAACCACCAGCGCTGCACGCGATCCTGGACGAGACGGCGCTGCGTCGGCCGCTCGGTGGTCCATGGGTGATGAGCCGGCAACTGCGGCACCTCATCGACGCCGCTGACCGCCCGAACGTCACCCTCCAGGTGGTGCCGCAGTCAGTCGGTGGCTACACGGGACTGGACGGCGCATTCGCCATCCTCGACTTCCCACGCAACCGGACGGTCGTGCACCTTGAGCACAAGATCTCCGGGTTGTTCCTGGAGGAGCCCGAGCAGGTGAGCTTTTTTCGCGAGGAACTGGATAGGCTGCTCACAGTGGCGCTGAGCCCCGCCGAGTCGATCGACCTGGTGGCCCGGCTCGCAACAGAACACGAGCGTGAGTGAGGCGAGGATGAACGCAGCCGACCTGCCGGACCTGGCGTGGCGCAAGTCGAGCCGCAGCGGATCGAACTCCAACTGCGTCGAGGTGGCTGGGCTCACTGGGGTGGTTGGCCCTGACGCACTCGGCGTCGCGGTGCGGGATTCGAAGGATCCGTACGGTCCGGTGTTGTCCTTTTCTGGCGCCTCCTGGTCTGGCTTCGTGGCCGCCCTTCGGCGCGGCTCGGCGTCGAGGTGACGCTGACGCACGTTAAAACGCGGGAATTACGTGTGTCAGTGTCACCTCGACAGTGCGCGACATGGTCAGCTGGCGCGCTCGGCGATCGCGTACCGTACCTTTTGCACGACTTGTTCCTTCCTGCGGAGTACGTCGTCGGCGGTGAAGCGGAGCGCAAGCCAGCCGGCTTCCCGGAGCGCGTTGAAGCGGTACACGTCCTTGCGGAACGTCGCTCGCTCCCGGTGGTGGTCACCTTCGTACTCGATGGCGATCCGCCACTGCGGGTACGCCAGGTCGACCCGCGCGATAAATCGCCCATTCTTACCTGACGGGGCGTCCCGCACCTCGTACTGCGGCGTAGGTCTTGGCAGGCCGGCGTCGTGCAGCAGCAGACGGAGTCGGCTCTCCATCGGCGATTCGCTCAACGGCTCGGCGAGGGCAATAAGCTCCCGGACCTGTTGTAGGCCGCGCAACCCGGGGCGGGTGTCGATGTATGCCGCGAGGTTGTTGCGCGTGACGAGGCGGCGGCGTAGGACGGTGTCGAGGGCGCCGAGCGCGTCGGCGCGCGGCAGCGAGCGACCCAGGTCGAACGCGGTACGGACTCCAGCGGTCAAGGGGAGTCCGGTCAAGGACGTGATGTCGTCAGGGGCGAGCGTCCGGTATGTGGACTTTACCCTGGGGTGTGAGTATCGCCTGGCCGTCTTCGGTAGGGCAATGTGTACCGGCACCATCGGCTGCCCGGGACCGCGTAGCGGCAGAAGATCGATCCCCCAAAGGTAGGCCGCGCTGAGCTCGTGGATCACCGCCCTGGGCGGCAGCCGTACGGCGGCGGCCACGCACCACATCCGGTGGTCGTCGGGGTCGTACGAGCTCCTGTGCACGTAGACGTCGGGCAGGATGCGGCGCCAGGATGGGCCGTCGAGCATCCGCCGGGTGATCAGGCCGGCAGCGATGGCACGGCTACCGGAGAACGGCTCGAAGCTCAACTCACGTGGCACCGTGGCGGGGCGGGACATCGGAGGAGCTTGCCCTGTCGTAGCCGTCGTTTTCTGCCCGATACGCCGGTCCAGTCGCGCATCCGACTAAAGAAGACACTCCCGGCTTCAGGAGCACCGCCGACAGCGTGGCTGTGCTGGCTCAGCCGCGTGGGGCGTACATGATCACGGCGACGCCGATCAGGCAGATCGCCGCGCCGGTGATGTCCCAGCGGTCCGGCCGGAACTTGTCCACGACGACGCCCCAGGCGAGTGAACCGGCGACGAAGACCCCACCGTAGGCGGCGAGGATCCGGCCGAAGTGCGGGTCCGGCTGCAGCGACGCCGCGAACCCGTACAGCCCGAGCGCCATCACCCCGGCGGCGATCCACAGCAGGCCGCGGTGCTCCCGCCAGCCCTGCCAGATCAGCCACGCCCCACCGATCTCGGCCAGCGCGGCGAGGACGAACAGGACGAGGGATCGCGCGACGGTCACGGCGCTGACCCTACCGAGACCTTCGCCGCCACCTGGGGCGCGCCGCACCGCCGTCGTCCGCCGCATCGAGGTGAGGCTGACACACCTCAAATCGCGAAATGACGTGCGTCAGCCTCACCTCGACGGTGTGACCACTCCGCACTTAATGACTTGCGTGCGTACGGGAACGCTTTGAGTATCGTGCCCATGACGAGCAGTGACCTGTGGGACGAGCGGGCAGCGCAGGCGTACGACAAGGGCTCGGCCGAGATGTTCGCCCCACATGTACTTGCGCCGACAGTGGAGTTTCTGGCCCAACTGGCCGGCACCGGTCCTGCGCTGGAGTTCGCGATCGGCACCGGCCGGGTGGCGATCCCGCTTTCCGCGAAGGGCATTCCGGTGAGCGGGATCGAGCTGTCGCAGCCGATGGTCGATCAACTCCGCCGCAAGGTCCCACTGGCAGACGACCTGCCGGTCGTCGTCGGCGACATGGCGACGGCGACGGTTCCCGGGCGGTTCTCCCTGGTATACGTCGTGTACAACAGCATCGGAAACCTGCGCACGCAGGGCGAGCAGGTGGAGTGCTTCCGCAACGCCGCCCGGCACCTGTCGCCCGGCGGGCGTTTCGTCGTCGAGCTGTGGGTGCCGGGCATCCGGCGCTTCCCGCCGGGGCAGTCGGCGGTGCCGTTCGAGGTGACGGACCGACACGTCGGCTTCGACACCTTGGACATGGTCACCCAGCAGGGGACCTCGCACCACTATCAGCGGGGTGACGATGGCAGCGCCAGCTACTTCTTCAGCAACTTCCGCTACATCTGGCCGGCTGAGTGCGACCTGATGGCCCGGCTGGCCGGCCTGACGCTGGAGCAGCGGGTAGCGGACTGGGACGGGTCGCCGTTCACCTCCGACAGCGACAAGCACGTCTCCGTCTGGCGCAAGCCAGCTGACAGCCCTGCTGACGGCTGACGACCCGGGCATGCCGTGCAACGGGCCGCCCGCCAGCGGCAACACCGACGATGGATACGGTGGTAGGCTGGCATCTCGATATCTATCGGGTGGGTGAGATATATGAGTCGCACTGTGATCGACGTCGACGACGAGATGCTGCTCCGCGCTCAGCGTGCCCTGCGGACCACCACCAAGCGGGACACGGTGAACGCCGCGCTTGAGCTGGCCGCCGCAGTCGACGCCAACCGTCGTGCCGAGTTGCTGGAGTCCTTCCGCGAGCTACTCGGCCGGCTCGATGTCGACCTCATCGAGCAGGACGAGGCTGACGATCACAAGGACATCGCGGCGTGACCTACCTGGCCGACACGTCGATGGTGGTGCGCCTTCGACGGAGACAGGACATCGCTCCGCAGTGGCTCGATGTGGTCCGCGCCGGCCTCGTCGCGGTCTGCCCTCCTGTCGAGGCGGAGCTGACCCGCGCGGTGGCTAGCAAGGCAGACCGTGATCAACTACAGGCCACGCTTCGATCACTGTTCTCCTGGCATCCCGTGCCGGACAGCGCCTGGGGCTTCGTTGAACGTACGCAACATGAACTGGTCAACCTCGGGAACCACAAGGGGCCATCCGTAGTCGACCTCCTCATCGCCGCCACCGCGCAAGCCTGGGGTCTGACAGTTCTGCACATCGACAACGACTTCGAAACGATCGCGGCGGTGACTGGGCTACGGGTCCGACGTGCGGACCGAGCCTGACCGGTCGGATTCCGGATGCGGACGGCGACGCCGTACCGCTAACGTCGACAGCCAACAGCGACGACGGAGCCGAGTAGCGGTTGCGCCCACCGGAGTGACAGAGAGCCGCCCACAGCTGAGAGGGTGGACTCCGGCCCGGCCGTGAAGACCCTCCTGAGCTGCGGGAAAGAACGGCCCGTCCGGGCTCAGTAGACTCCCGCCGACTCGCCCACGTCACGGGTAAGCGAAGGCCACGCCGCCCGCACCACGCGGCGGCGCGGTGAAGGTGTGGTGGCACCGCGAGGATCCCGCTCGCCCGCACCTCTCTGGGGACGCGTTGCGCACACTCCAGGAGGTCACCACCATGCAACGCATCCTTTCCGCTCAACTGCCCGCCTACGTCGAAAAGCCCGTACGGTTGGCTGGCTGGATTCACCGGCGGCGGCTGCTGAAATCCGTCGCGTTCCTGATCCTGCGCGACGCCGCCGGGCTCGCCCAGGTCGTCGTCACCGACCCGGCGGTACGGGCCCAGCTCGAACACCTGCCGGAGGAGACCACGGTCACCGTCACCGGGACCGTGACCGCCCAGCCGGCCGCCCCCGGCGGCGTCGAGGTCACCGACCCGACGATCACCGCGCTGACCGACCCGGCGGCACCCGTACCGTTCGATCTGTATCGGCCGGACCTGCGGGCCACCCTGCCGACGATCCTGGACCACGCGCCGGTGGCGCTGCGGCACCCGAAGCTGGCTGCCACGCACCGGATAGCGGCCGCCGCCGTCGCCGGTTTCCGGGACACCCTGACCAGCACGGGGTTCGTCGAGATCCACACTCCGAAGATCGTCGGTACGGCGACCGAGAGCGGCGCGAACGTCTTCGCCCTCGGCTACTTCGGCCGCCGGGCCTATCTTGCCCAGTCACCGCAGCTGTACAAGCAGATCATGGTGGGCGTCTTCGAACGGGTCTTCGAGGTGGGGCCGGTGTTCCGGGCCGAACCGAGCGACACCGCCCGGCATCTGGCCGCGTACACGTCGCTCGACGCCGAACTCGGCTTCGTCGACGACCATCGGGACGTGATCGCCGCCTGCCACGCCACCGTCGCCGGCATGCTGGCGGCGGTCACCGAACGCGCCGGGCCGGCGCTGGAGCTGCTCGACGTACGAATGCCGGCGTTGCCGGCCGAGCCGGTGATCGTGCACTTCGCCGACGTCCTGGCGATGATCAGCGCGGCGACCGGCCGGGACGTGACCGGTGAGCCGGACCTGGCACCGGAGCACGAACGCTGGCTGGGGGAGTGGGCGCTGCGCGAGCACGGCAGCGACTTCGTCTTCGTCGAGGGCTATCCGACCCGGCACCGGGCGTTCTACACCCATCCGGACCCGGCCCGGCCCGGCTACTCCCGCGCCATCGACCTGATCTTCCGGGGGGTGGAGCTGGTCAGCGGCGGGCAGCGGCTGCACCGGCACGGCGACTACGCGCAGGCGCTCGCCGAGCGGGGCGAGACCGACCTGACCCCGTACGCCGGTTATCTGGACGCGATGCGGTACGGCATGCCGCCGCACGGCGGCTTCGCGTTCGGGCTGGAGCGGTTCGTGGCCCGGCTGCTCGGCGTACCGAACATCCGGCAGGTCACCCTCTTCCCGCGCGACCTGCACCGACTCGCCCCCTGACAGAGACGATGTTCCCTCGACTGTGTGGTCCGGTGCCCCGCAGACCAACGAGGCACCGGACCTCCGCCTGTCGTCAGGGTCGCCGGAGCCGGACAGCGACGAAGGACGGCGACTGGTGCAGCTTGTGGTAGGCCGCCTCGTCGACGTTCAGGAGGCTGGACACCGGGCGTGGTTCGACGAACCGCTCCAGGCGCAAGCCGGCGTCCAGCAGCTCGCCCAGGAACGTTTCCAGCGTCATACGTTGGTAGCGGATCGACAGCGGGCCGCCGGCCAGCGGAAGGTCCACCCAGTCGTCGGCGAAGTACGAGCCGCCGAAGTGTCGCCAGTCGGCGGTCGGATGGGTCGTGGAAATCAGTGCCGGTGCAGGTCGGCCCGGTCGCCCAACCTGCGCCGGGCGTGCGCCAGTAGTGTCGCGCTGTCGTCGATCCCGACGACCTCGGCACCGCGCGACAGCAGCTCCGCCGCGTAGTGCCCCGCCCCGCAACCGACATCCAGAATCCGCTGCCCGCCGACGTCTCCGGCGAGGGCGAGCATCGCTGGTCGATCGACGTAGGCGTTGTACGGGCTGGTGTCGGCGTGTCGGGCGAAGTGGTCGCCGCGCCCGATCGCCGGATCCGGGAACCAACCCGAGGTGCCTCGCGGGCTTGATGCCACGGGTGCATCTTGATGCACCCGTGGCATCAAGCCTGACGGGTGAACCCGACCCGAAGAGGTGACGCTGCGTGAGTTTCTGAGGGCTGAACGGCGGTGCGGCTGGCCGTCAGTCGTCGACCCAGTCGAGGGTGCGGCTGACGGCCTTGCGCCACTGGGCGTACTCCCGGTCGCGGTGCGCCGGGTCCATCGTTGGGCGCCAGTGCGCGTCGGCCCGCCACTGGGCACGCAGCGTGTCCAGGTCGGGCCAGAAGCCGACCGCCAGCCCGGCCGCGTACGCCGCCCCCAGGCAGGTGGTCTCGCTGACCGCCGGGCGCACCACCGGCACGTCGAGCACGTCGGCGAGGAACTGCATCAGCAGCCCGTTGGCGGTCATCCCGCCGTCGACCCGCAGCCGGCGCAGCGCCACGTCGGAGTCGGCGTTCATGGCGTCGACCACCTCACGGGTCTGCCACGCCGACGCTTCCAGCACCGCGCGGGCCAGGTGCCCCTTGGTGATGTAGCCGGTCAGCCCGGCGACCACGCCCCGGGCGTCGGCCCGCCAGTGCGGGGCGAACAGCCCGGAGAACGCCGGCACGATGTAGCAGCCGCCGTTGTCGTCGACGCTGCGGGCCAGCTCCTCGATCTGCGGCGCGCTGGAGATCAGCCCGAGGTTGTCGCGCAACCACTGCACCAACGACCCGGTCACCGCGATCGCGCCTTCCAGCGCGTAGTGCGCCGGGGAATCGCCGATCTGGTACGCCACCGTGGTCAGCAGCCCGTGCTGCGAGGTGACCGCGCTGGTCCCGGTGTTGAGCAGCAGGAAGCTGCCGGTGCCGTAGGTGCACTTGGCCTCGCCCGGCTGGAAACAGGTCTGCCCGAACAGCGCCGCCTGCTGGTCACCGAGCGCGCTGGCCACCGGTACGCCGGCCAGCGCCCCGCCGGCGACGTCGGCGTCCGCCACGCCGTAGATCGAGGCCGACGGGACGATCTCCGGCAGCATCGCGGCCGGGATACCCGCCGCGGCCAGGATCTCCTCGTCCCAGCACCGCCGGTGCACGTCCATCAGCAGCGTACGGCTGGCGTTGGTCACGTCGGTGACGTGCCGGCCGGTCAGCTTCCAGATCAGCCAGCTCTCCATCGTGCCGAACAGCAGTTCGCCGCGCTCGGCCCGCTCACGAAGCCCGTCGATGTGTTCCAGCAGCCACATCGCCTTCGGCCCGGCGAAGTAGGTCGCCAGTGGCAGCCCGGTGCGCGCCCGCAGCCGCTGCTCGCCGTACGCCTGGCCGAGCCGGCGCAGCTGCGGACCGGTACGGGTGTCCTGCCAGACGATGGCGTGGTGCACCGGGCGGCCGGTGGCCCGGTCCCACAGCACGGTGGTTTCCCGCTGGTTGGTGATGCCGATCGCGGCCAGCCCGCTGCCGTCCGGCGTGGTGCCGGCGTCGGCCAGCGCCTGGCGGACCACCTGCTCGACGTTGGTCCAGATCTCCTCGGCGTCGTGTTCGACCCAGCCCGGCCGGGGGAAGATCTGCCGGTGCTCGCGTTGGGCCAGGGCGACCACCGAGCCGGTGGCGTCGAAGACGATGCACCGTGACGACGTGGTGCCCTGATCGATCGCGGCGATGTGCCGCTGTCGGCTGATGGTGGCGGTGTTCTGGCCGGTCTGGTCGGTCATCCGGTCAGTATGGCCGGCGACGCGGGTCCCCTCGGACCAAGCTGGCGCTGGTACCGTGCCGGCCATGGCCTGGTTCGATCTCCCCCTCGATCAGCTGCGGCGCTATCAGCCTGAGCTGTCACCCCCGGCGGATCTGCGCGCGTTCTGGGACGACACGCTGTCCGACGCCCGGTCGATGGCTGCCAAGCCGGTGGCCACCCCGGTGGACACGCCGTTGCGCGCGATCACCACGTACGACGTCAGCTTCACCGGCTTCGCCGGTCAGGAGATCAAGGCCTGGCTCAACGTCCCGGCCGCCGCCGCCGGGCCGTTGCCGGTCGTGGTCGAGTTCATCGGGTACGGCGGCGGCCGGGGCCGCCCACACGAGTGGTTGCTGTGGGCCGCCGCCGGCTTCGCCCACCTGGTGATGGACACCCGTGGCCAGGGCGGCTCCTGGCGCGGCGGCGACACGCCGGACGCCGGGCCGGACGGCTCCGGCCCGGCCACTTCCGGCTACCTGACCCGGGGCGTGCTCGATCCGGCCAGCTACTTCTACCGCCGGCTGATCACCGACGCGGTCCGGGCCGTGGAGATCGCCCCTGACCTGCCCGGGGTGGACGGGTCGCGGCTGGCCGTGGTCGGCACCAGCCAGGGCGGCGGCGTGGCGCTGGCCGCTGCGGCGTTGGCCGGTGACCGGGTCGCCGCCACGGTGTCCCGGGTGCCGTTCCTGTGCCACATCCGCCGCGCCGTGACGATCACCGACGCGGATCCGTACAACGAGTTGGTCCGTTTCTGCCGGATCCAGCCGGAGCGGGCCGCCGCCGCCCTGGCCACGGTCGACTACGTCGACGCCGCCCACCTGGTGCCCTGGGCGAGCGCGCCGGCGCTGTTCAGCGTCGCGTTGATGGACCAGACCTGCCCGCCGTCGACCGTGTTCGCCGCCTACAACGCCTACGCCGGGCCCAAGGAGATCGAGGTGTACGAGTGGGACGGCCACGACGGTGGCCGATCCCATTTCGATCAGCGTGCGGTGGAGTTCGTGCAGAAGCAGTTCGGCTGAGCCGGGCGGCCGGCGCAGGACCAGGTCAGGAGCGCTGCCATTTCTGGTTGGGGCCGCCGCCGCACTCCCAGATCTGCAGCGGCGTGCCGTTGGCCGAGCTGACCCCGGTGGCGTCGAGGCACTTGTTCGCCTGCGGGTTGACGATGTCGCCGGCGGCGGAGAACACCCACCGCTGGGCGGCGGTGCCGTTGCAGTCGTACAGCTGCACCCGGGTGCCGTTGGCGGTGCCCCCGGCGGCGACGTCGAGGCACTTGCCGAGCGCGCGTACCGACCCGTCGGCGGCCCAGGTCCAGCGCTGGGCGGCGGTGCCGTTGCAGTCGTAGAGCTGGATCTGCGTGCCGTTGGCGGTGTTCGCCGCCGCGACGTCGACGCACTTGCCGCCGTAGCCGGTGATCTGGCCGCCGCCGGTGCCGCCGCCGTCGTCGTGGGCGTAGACCCGGACGTAGTCGACCAGCATCTGCTGCGGGAAGCTGGTGCTGCCGTCGGGTGAGCCGGGCCAGTTCCCGCCGACCGCCACGTTGAGGATCATGAAGAACGGGTGGTCGAAGACCCACCGGTTGCCGCGCAGGTCGGCGGCGGTCTTGCGGGAGTAGACGGTGCCGTCGACCGACCAGGTGATCGCGTCCGGTGCCCAGTCGACGGCGAAGACGTGGAAGTCGTCGGCGAGCGGGCGACCGCCGGGCGTCGTGTAGCTGCCGGTCACCGCAGCGCCGCCGGAGTAGCCGGGGCCGTGCAGGGTGCCGTGCACGGTGGCGGGCTCGCGGCCGATGTTTTCCATGATGTCGATCTCGCCGCTGTCCGGCCAGCCGACCGAACCGAAGTTGTCGCCGAGCATCCAGAACGCCGGCCAGATGCCCTGGCCGCGGGGAATCTTGATGCGGGCCTCGAACCGCCCGTACGCCTGGGTGAAGGTGCCGGCGGTGAGCAGTCGCGCGGAGGTGTACTGGCAGCTGCCGTACCAGCAGTTGTAGCCGGCCGGGTTCTCCCGACGGGCGGTGACGACCAGGTTGCCGTTGCCGTCGTGCGCGGCGTTGGCGGTGCTGCCGGTGTAGTACTGCAGCTCGTTGTTGCCCCAACCGCCGCCGCCGATGTCACGTCGCCACTTGGCCGCGTCCGGTGCGGTGCCGGCGGCGCCGTTGAACTCGTCGGACCAGGTGAGGGGTCCCGGGGCGGCTGCGGCGGTGCCGCCGCCGGAGGGCAGGGCCAGCAGGCCGGCGGTGGCTGCCGCGGTCGCGCCGACCGCGATCAGTCTGCGGAATCGCCTGGACGTGTTGCGGCTGCATGGTCTGGACGTGCGGCTCTGTGGCTCGGACATGCGGCATCATCGCTTTCGACTCGACCAGCAAAATTGGAAACAAGGTTTACTGATTGATGAGCTTGATGTCAATAGAGCGCTCTCACCTGCTTTCGGTCTGTTGCCTGGCCTGGTGGCGGCTGCCCTACGATGCACCCCGTGCGTGACATTGCGGTATTCAGCGGAAGTGCCCACCCCGACCTGGCGGCCGAGATCTGCACCCATCTCGACGTCCCGCTGCACCCGGTGCGGGTCTCCCGGTTCGCCAACGACTGCCTGGAGGTCCAACTGCAGGCGAACTGCCGGGAACGCGACGTGTTCCTGATCCAGCCACTGGTCCCGCCGGTGCAGGAGCATCTGGTCGAGTTGCTGCTGATGCTGGACGCCGCCCGGGGCGCGTCCGCCGGCCGGATCACCGTGGTGCTGCCACACTACGCGTACGCCCGCTCCGACAAGAAGGACGCGCCGAGGATCTCGATCGGTGCCCGGCTCGTCGCCGACCTGCTGGTCTCCGCCGGCGCGGACCGGGTCCTGGCGATGACCCTGCACTCGCCGCAGGTGCACGGCTTTTTCAGCGTCCCCGTCGATCACCTGCACGCGCTGCGGGAGCTCGCCGCCCACTTCCACGGCTACGACCTGAGCGACTCCGTGGTCGTCTCACCCGACCTGGGCAACGCCAAGGAGGCCGCCGCCTTCGCGCGCATGCTCGGCACCCCGGTCGCCGCCGGCGCCAAGCAACGGTTCAGCGACGACCGGGTGCAGATCAGCGCGGTGATCGGTGACGTCGCCGACCGCGACGTGATCGTCCTGGACGACGAGATCGCCAAGGGCAGTACGGTGATCGAACTCATCGATCACCTGCGTGAACTCAAGGTCCGGTCGATCCGGATCGCCTGCACCCATGGTCTGTTCGCCAGTGGAGCGCTGGACCGGTTGAGCAATCAGGACGGCGTACTGGAAATCGTCTGCACCAACACCGTGCCGATCCCGAGCGCCAAGCAGGTGCCCAAGCTGCAGGTGCTCTCGGTCGCGCCGGCACTGGCCGAGGCGATGCGGCGCATCCACAACGGCGAGTCGGTGAGCGCGCTGTTCAGCTGAGCCGCTGTGCCCGGTGCGAACCGCGGGGCGGTCAGCCGCGCGGTGCCGGCCCGGCCGGCTGGCGCCCGGGGGAACCGGTGCCGGTGTCGGACAACCGCAGGCTGATCCGGACGCTCGTACCCTCCGACCCGGTGGCGACCGCCATGGTGTCGGTCAGTCGTTCGGTCAGCCACAGCCCCCAACCGCCAGCCGTGTTCGGTGCCGGGCGGTCCCGGTTGCGCAACTGCTCGGAGGCGATTCCGTCACCGTTGTCGGAGACCTCACAGAACATCGACTGCGCCTCGCGCCACATGCGCAGCCAGCCGCGCCCGCCACCGTGGCGTACCGCATTGGTGATCAGCTCGTTGACCGCGAGCACGAAGTCGTCCAGCCGCTGGCCGCCCATGCCCGCCTCGCTGGCGCACGAGGCGACGCGGTGCCGCAGGTCAGTGACCTGGCCCCGGTCGAAGCGCTCGCTGAGCAGATCTATCGGGCCGATAGGCACGACCGTACGCGATGACGGAGGATCTGCATCGGTCATGGCCCATCCGGCTGCTGGTCGAAAGGTGCTTTCGCGGCATTCTCACCCTACGTTGAGCTGTGGGGAAATGCACATCGACCCGGCTGGGCCGCCCGCCCATTGTCGCCGCTCGGTACCTGATGTGCCATGGTCGTCAGGTGCACCAGAGCTCCCCGCCGGCGGGCACTCTGCTGGTCCCGCTCTGGCGGTCGATCACCGTCTTCCGGTTCACCGCCCTCGGCTACGTGCTGGTGCTCTACGCCCGTAACGTCGGCGATTACGCGCATCCGGTCGCCGCGGTTCCGGTGCTGCTCGGCATGATCGGCTGGACAGTGGCGGCCAGCTACGCGTACGCCCGCCCGGCGTGGCGCCGCTGGCCGTTGCTGGTCGCGGACCTGCTCGCCGGCCTGACTCCGTTGCTGGTCAGTCCGTGGGTAATCGGGCGGGCCGCGCTGGCCGACGCGGTGCCGACCCTCGCCGTGGCCTGGCTGGCCGGCCCGGTGCTGGCCTGGGCCGTCGCCGGTGGGCGCCGGCTCGGGGCGACCGCCGCCCTGGTGCTCACCGCCGCCGATCTCGCCGTCCGGGAACGCCTGAACGAGTCGTCGGTGACTCCTGGTGCGCTGATGCTGCTCGCCGGGATCGCCGTCGGCCACGTCGCCCGGCTGATCGTCGACGCGGAGGACCGGCTGCAGCGGGCGATCGAACTGGAGGCGGCCACCCGCGAGTGGGCCGCTGCCACCCGGGAGCGCGAGCGGCTGGCCAGGGACATCCACGATTCGGTGCTGCAGGTGCTCGCCATGGTCGCCCGGCGGGGTGCCCATCTCGACGGCGAGGCAGGCGAACTGGCCCGCCTCGCCGGTGAGCAGGAATCGGCCCTACGCAACCTGGTCACCAGCCGGCTCGCCGCCGTTCCGCCGGTCGGGCAGGTCTCGGCCGGCAAGGTTCCGGTCGGGCCGGTTCCGGTCGGGCCGGTTCCGGTCGGGCCGGCGCCGTCGGCCGCGACGGTGTCCGACCTGCGCGCGGTGATCACCCGGTATGCCTCGCCGCGGGTGTCGGTGGCCGCGCCGGCCGAGCCGGTGCACCTGCCTGCCGACCTGGCCGCCCAGCTGGACGCGGCGGTGGGCGCCGCGCTGGACAACGCCTCGCGTCACGGCGGTCCCGATGTCCGCGGCTGGTTGCTGCTCGAAGACGAAGACGGCACGATCACCGTGTCGATCCGGGACGACGGGTGCGGTATCCGGCCCGGCCGGCTCGCCGAGGCCGCAGCTCAGGGCCGGCTCGGGGTCAGCCAGTCCATCCAGGGGCGGATAGCCGCACTCGGAGGCACGGTACGCATCGTGTCCGCGCCGGGCGAGGGCACGGAGATCGAGCTGAGAGTGCCGCGGCCGATGCCCGGCTGACGAGGAGAGCCAGACGTGGAAGCCGAGCGGCACCCGACAGCCGGTGCCCGGTCGATGGAACAGCCCGCGCCGATCCGGGTGATGGTGGTCGATGACCATCCGATGTGGCGCGCGGGCGTCGCCCGGGATCTCGTTGAGGCCGGACACGATGTCGTGGCCACTACCGGTGAGGGCCGCCAGGCGATCCGGATCTGCGCGGCCGCCCGACCACATGTCGTGGTGTTGGATCTACAACTGCCCGACATGTCCGGTGTCGAGGTGATCAGTGGTCTGCTCGCCGCCCAACCCGGAGTACGGGTGCTGATGCTGTCGGCCAGCGGCGAGCAGCAGAGTGTGTTGGACGCGGTGAAGGCCGGTGCCACCGGCTACCTGGTCAAGTCGGCCAGCCCGGTTGAATTCCTGGACGCGGTACGTCGTACCGCCGTGGGTGACGCCGTTTTCACCCCCGGGCTGGCCGGGCTGGTGCTCGGCGAGTACCGCCGGCTGGCCGCCGCGCCGGAACCGGGCGACGACCGCCCACGGCTCACCGATCGGGAAACCGAGGTGCTGCGCCTGGTGGCCAAAGGGCTGTCGTACAAGCAGATCGCGCAGCGGCTCGGACTGTCGCACCGTACGGTGCAGAATCACGTGCAGAACACCCTCGGCAAGCTGCAGCTGCACAACCGGGTGGAACTCACCCGGTACGCGATCGAGCAGGGCCTCGACGGGTAGCGCCGGACCGCCTCAGCGCTCGACCGGCCGGTCCGGCGGCGGCTGGGTGGGACGGACGGCCAGCTCCTCCGCGCTCGCCCCGCCGCCGGCGGCTCCGGCGTCCATCGCCACCGAATCGGGTTCGGCATCGACGTGCGCCCCTTCGTCCGGCTCGACGAGCCGGCCCACCAGCGCCCCGTCGTCGCCGTCGCCGAGCTGCCCATGGTCGTACACCGACACCGGTGAGCGCGGGTCCGAGTACGGACCGGGATCGAGCACGTCCGCGTCCCGTTGCGCCTGGCGCTGCGCGTCCTCGCTGTCCGCCTCGTCGCCCAGCGCGGTGTCCGCCGATCCGGCGAGCAGGTCGGTCACCGGCCGCTCCAGCGCCTCCCGGGCGATCTTGTAGTCGAGCGATTCCCCGTCGAGCTGTTCCTGCGCGGTGTTGCCGAAATGGTCGACCGCCACTGGCGAGTCCACCGGGATCGTCTCCGGATCCGGACCGTCGGCCTCCCGCCCGCTCTGCACGTCGTCGTACGCGGTCGAGTCGTCATCCGCGGTCTCCGGGATGCCTTCGGACTCGGTGTCGGAAACCGGCCTGGGGAAGTCGTCTTCGCGCATGCCGTCCCATTACCCGTCACCGCGGCCGCCACACACGCCACCGCGCGGGCGGCGACCGTCCGGCGACGACGGCTGTCCGACCGGCGCGGCAGGAGTCGCCGTGGTCCGGCCGGGAGGCACCTCGTACGGATGCGACGGCGTCGTCGCCGACGCCCCGCTCACGGTGTCGGCCGCGAACTCGTCGTCCGCGTGCCGTCCCGGGTGGTAGCCGAGGTCTGTGCCGGGCCGCTGTCCGGCCGGAGGGACCGCCGGACGGACCGGGGCGGCCTCGCCCCACACCGGTGCCGCCGCTGTCCGGCCCGCACCCGCCGACCGGACACTGCCGGTCGGTCCGCTGCCGGTCGGTCCGCTGCCGGTCGGTCCGCCGCTGGCCGGTCCACAGCGACGCGTGGTGCCGGCCAGTCGGCCGGCCAGGTAGCCGAGCGCCAGGCCGGCCAGCAGCAGCGTGAGCCGACGGCCTGTGCCGGGTCGGGCCATCCCGATCTGCACCGACGTACCTGATGGGCGGATCCGGCGGCGCTGTGTCCTGGTCGCTGCCATGCGTACGGGTACCCCGGTTTGATCCGGTCATACCGTCCGGGTGCGCGCCCGCGCCTCACCCATCTGCGCTCACCCCAGGGTGGTGCTCGCCGGAACCGGCAGATTCGCACCATCGCAGCGGTTAGAAAGAACCGCTACCACCCGTGACGAGCAACGGAGGTGACAGATGCGTGTCGGCCTGGTGTCCGCCCACGGTGGAGTATCCATCGGCTGTGACCTCGTAGATCGCGACCCCGCACACCGTGACCCCGATGGTCGGATATTGACCGGCACCGGTCAGCACATCGCCCGCCTCGCGGCCGAGTTGGTCGCGCTCGGTCACGACGTACGGGTGTATCAGCGGTGGACGGCCCCGGACGAACCGGCGGTCCGCGAGCACGACGGCTATCAGGTGGTGCTGATACCGGTAGGCCCGCCGGCCCCGCTGCCCACCGGAGACTTTCTCGCCGACCTGCCCCAGGCGGGACGCTGGCTGGCTGAGCAGTGGGATGCCGGGCAGTGGGTCCCGGACCTGGTGCACGGACACTTCTGGCCGGGCGGACTGGCGGCTGCGGCGGCCACCGGCCCGACCGGAATCCCCCTGGTCCAGACCTTTCACAGCATCGGCAGTCAGCAGCAGCGCCAACTCGGTGCCGAGTACCGTGGACCGCAGGTCCGGATTCCGCTGGAACGCGCGCTCAGCCGGGTGGTCGACGCGGCGGTCGCGCAGTGCACCGACGAGGTCGAGGAACTGGCCCGGATGGGCCGGGACCGGGCGTCGGTGGTGATGATCCCGCCAGGGATCGACACGGCGAGGTTCACCCCGGACAGCGATCCGCCGCAGCGCCGTCGTCGTCGGGTGCTCGCCGTCGGTGACCTCACCCCGGGGTACGGCCACGAGGACGTGATCCGGGCGCTGCGCCTTGCCAGCGACGTCGACCTGCTGATCGCCGGCGGTCCGTCCCGGGCGGCGCTGAACGGTCACCCCGCGGCGAGGCGGCTGCGCGAGTTGGCCCAGCGGTGCGCGGTCGCCGACCAGGTGGAGTTGGTCGGCGCGGTACCCGCTGCGGAGATGCCGCAGCTGTACCGGTCGGTGGACGTGGTCGCCTGCACCGCCCGGTACGCACCGTCGGGCACCGTCGCGCTGGAAGCGATGGCCTGCGGTATTCCGGTCGTCGGGTACGCACACGGCGGCGTGGCCGATTGTGTGGTCGATGCCGTCACCGGCTGCCTGGTTCCGGTCGGCGACGTGCGGGCACTCGGGGTCACGCTACGTCGGCTGCTTGCCAGTGAGGCGGAGCGCTTCGCCTACGGTCACGCCGCGGTCGACCGGATCCGGTGCCGGTACGGCTGGGAGCGGGCCGCGGCGGCGACGGAGCGGCTCTACCAGCGGGTGATCGGGCTGCGGGGACCGCTGGTCCCGGCCGGATCCAGTTCGGCGGCGCCACTGCCCGACGGCGACTCGATCGAACCGGTCGACATAGAGATCGATCTGGCCGCGATCGAGGCCGCGGAAGCGACCGCGGCGTCCGCCGCGTCGACGGTCACACCGGCCCGTGCCGCCTGAGCCAGGCTGGCCGCTTGCCGCTGGTCGGCCGCTGCTGTCGGGCCGCCTGCCGGTGTCGAATCGGCTGCCCGGGTCGCGGTCGGCGCGGGGTGGTGTTGCGCTGCGGCGAACCGGGCCAGGCCGACCACCGCCACCAGGGTGATCAGGAAGCCGGCTGCGGCCAGCCACTCACGGCCGGGCCAGATCTTGTCGCCGAGCAGCAGCAGCCCGGCGATCGCCGCCGGGACGGCGCCGGCGGCGTCCATCGCCGCGATCGCGGCGGTCACCGAGCCCCGCTGCATCGCCAGACCGATCAGCCACTGGCCGATGGCTGAGTGCGTGATCAGCAGGTAGAGCAGCGGTTCGGTGAAGAATTCCCGGTACGAGGCGGCGCCGGCCAACGGTCGGGAGGCGATCGCCGCAGCGGAGAAGGCGAAGCCGGCGAGCAGTCCGAGTAGGACCGAGCCGGCCGGACCCGGCACCCGGGCCGCGACCGCGCTAGTCGCCGCGATGACGCCGGTGGCGCCGGTGAGCGCGAGGACCGCCCGTGGCCCCAACGGGTGCGCCGGCGCCGGCTGAGCCGCGACGACGAGCGCGATCACCCCGATCAGCAGCAGGACCAGCAGGATGACCTCGGTGCGAGGGAGCCGCCAGTTCAGCACCAGGACGCCGAGTAGCGCCGTCACCCCGAGCGCGGCGGCCACACTCGCCTGGACCAGGAACAGCGGCAGGTATCGCCGGGCAAGGAAGGCCAGCACGAATGCGGCGATCTGGCAGCCGATGCCGACCAGGTAGACCCGGTGCCGGGCCAGCCGCAGCAGCAGCCCGGGGTCGAAGCAGTGGCGGACCGTCGTACGGGCGGCGGCGATCGCCTGGAACAGGTGGGCCAGGCCGTAGGTGGCGACCATCGCCGCGAGGAAACACCATCCGGTCGACGTCACCCGGCGAGGATAGACGGTCGCCCCCACCTTCGACGATCTTGGGCTTATCGCGAAGAAATCTCTGTTTTGTCCGTCGATCAGTCCAAGATCGTCGGGGAGGTGCGGTCGAGGCGGTGCAGCAGGTCGGAGTGCAGCCGGCCGTTGCTGGCCACCGCGCTGCCACCGGCCGGGCCGGGGCGACCGGTCAGGTCGGTGAAGGTGCCCCCGGCCTCGGTGACGATCGGGATCAGCGCGGCGAGATCCCACAGGGACAGCTCGGGCTCCACCATCGCGTCGACCGCACCCTCCGCGACCAGCATGTAGCCGTAGAAGTCGCCGTACGCGCGGCTGCGCCACACGGAACGCATGATGTCCAGCATCGCGTCCAGCCGCCCCGACTCCTCCCAGCTGGTCAGCGACGAGTAGCAGAAACTGGCGTCCGCCAGCCGACGTACCCCGGAGACCCGGATCGGAGTGGCCGCGGCGGTGTGCCGACCGGCGTACGCGCCGTGTCCGGTCGCCGCCCACCAGCGGCGGCCCAGCGCCGGAGCGGAGACCAGCCCGACGACGGGCTGGTCGGCCTCCATCAGGGCGATCAGGGTGGCCCAGATCGGCACGCCCCGGATGAAGTTCTTGGTGCCGTCGATCGGGTCGATCACCCACTGGCGGTTGCCCGGGCCGGCCGCCGCCACCGACGCCCCGAACTCCTCGCCGAGCACCCCGTCGCGTGGGCGGGTACGGGCGAGTGTCGAGCGCAGCGCCTTCTCCACGGCGGTATCCGCGTCAGACACGGGTGTGAGGTCCGGTTTCGCCGTCACGGCCAGGTCGAGGGAGCGGAACCGGGCCATCGAGATCGAGTCTGCGGTGTCGGCGAGCAGGTGGGCGAGGGAGAGATCGTCGGCGTACCGGGCCATGGCGGGAAAGGTATCCGATTACCCAGCGCAATGGTCGGACCTCCCGCCGCGTATAGATCACCGTACCGCGTCCGGCGATCAGCCGGGCTGCCTCAGCCAGGGCGCTCCGTCGGCGTGTCCGGCGCGTCCGGCGTGTCGAGTTCGCCCGCCCTGGAGTCCAACAGCCGCCGGAACGATGCCAGCCGGCGCGGGTCCGCGTTGCCGGCAACCACCCAGTCGGCCAGTTGGCAACCCTCGGCGTCGGTGGTGTGCTCGCAGTTCGGCGGGCAGGCCAGAGTGCCGTCGACCAGATCGGGGAAGCCGTGCAGCAGACTGTCGGCGGACACGTGGGCGAGCCCGAAGCTGCGTACGCCCGGGGTGTCGACGATCCACCCCGGCTCCGGTCCCGCCGACGTCGGCTCCAGCCGGGGCAGCCGCAACGCCACCGCGCTGGACGAGGTGTGCCGGCCCCGGCCGATGGCACTGACCCGACCGACCGCCCGTACGGCCTGCGGCACGAGCCGGTTGACCAGCGTGCTCTTGCCGACGCCGGAGTGTCCCACCAGCACCGACAGTCGTCCGGCGAGGCGCCCGCGCAACTCGGTGAGGTCGCTACCGGGCCGGCACAGCACGTGATCGAGGTCAAGATCACGGTAGTAACCGATCACCGGTTCCGCGCTGGCCAGATCGGCCTTGGTCAGGCAGAGCAGCGGGTCGATCCCGGCGTCGTACGCGGCGACCAGGCAACGGTCGATGAATCCGGTCCGGGGTGGCGGGTCCGCCAGCGCGCTGACGATCACCAGCAGGTCGGCGTTCGCCACCACCACCCGTTCGAGCCGTCCCTGCGGGGTGGTGTCGTCGTCATCCGCGGTGCGACGCAGCACCGAGACGCGCTCGGCGATCCGCACGATGCGGGCGAGGGCCCCGGCCGTGCCGGACACGTCGCCGACCAGGCTGACCCGGTCGCCGACCACGACGGACCGGCGGCCCAGTTCCCGGGCCCGCATCGCGGTCACCATCGCAACCGGCCCGGGCCCCGGGTCCGGGACGGCCGACCCGTTGAGCACGCAGCCGTAGCGGCCCCGGTCCACCGCGACGACGAACCCGTCGACGGCGTCGGAGTGCGCAGGCCGGGTGCGGGTGCGCGGACGGGAGGACCGTTGCGGGCGGACCCGTACGTCGTCCTCGTCGTACTCCCTGCGCCTGCCGGCCAGGAGACGCTCCCTTCCGCGTGCGTTCGCTCCGGCGGCCGGAGCGCTACCGCTGGTTGCTGATGGCCGCCACGGTCGGCCGCCGAGCTACCGCCGCGCCTCGCCCGCACCGGCGTCGGCCGCCATCGTCGACCATAGTGCCGGAAACTCCGGCAGGGTCTTGGACGTGCACGCCACGTCGGTGAGGGTGATACCGGGTACCGCCAGCCCGAGTACCGCCGCCGCGTGGGCCATCCGGTGGTCGTCGTAGGTGCGGAACGGGCCGCCGTGCAGCGGCTTGGGGTCGATCTGCAACCCGTCCGGCAGTTCGGTCACCTCGGCACCGAGCCCGCCCAGTTCGGCGGCGAGCGCCGCGATGCGGTCGGTCTCGTGTCCGCGGATGTGCGCCACGCCGGTCAGCCGCGACGGCGCGTCGGCCAGCGCCGCCAGCGCCGCCAGCACCGGGGTCAGCTCGCTCACGTCGCGCAGATCGGCGTCGATGCCATGGATGGTGCCGGTGCCGCGTACGGTCAATCCGTCCGGCCCGGCCGTGGCCTGCCCGCCGAGTCTTTCGATCAGCCCGATCAGTTGTGCCACCGGTTGGGCGCTCTCGACCGGCAGATCACGCAAGGTGACCGTGCCGCCGGTGACCAGCGCGGCGGCGAAGAACGGCAGCGCCCCGGACAGGTCGGGCTCGATCGGCCAGTCCCGGCCGTGCAGGTCGCCCGGCTCGACCCGCCAGGTGTGCGCCGCCACGTCGTCCACCGTCGCACCGGCGGCCCGCAGCATCCGTACGGTCATCCGCACGTGCGGGGCGGACGGCAGCGGCGGACCGACGTGCCGGACCAGGATCCCCCGGTCGAACCGGGGCGCGGCCAGCAGCAGGCCGGAGACGAACTGACTGGACTTGGAAGCATCGACGGTGACCTCGCCGCCGGCGATCCGCCCACGGCCGGACACGGTGATCGGCAGGCCGCCGCCGGGTGCCGCGTCGATGCGCAGGCCGAGTGAGCGCAGCCCGTCGAGCAGCGGGCCGAGCGGACGGGCATGGGCGGCCGGATCGCCGGCGAAGGTGACCGGACCGTCGGCCAGGCCGGCGACCGCCGGCAGGAACCGCATGATGGTGCCGGCCAGTCCGACGTCGACGTGAGCCGGACCACGCAGCGGCGCGGGTCGCACCTGCCACTGCCGCGTCGCGGTGGTGTCCACGCCGGTGCCCATCGCGGCCAGCCCGGCGGCCATCAGCACGGTGTCCCGGGCCCGCAACGGCCGGGTGACGGTGCCGGCCGTGTCGCCGAGCGCACTGAGCACCAGCGCGCGTGCGGTCATCGACTTGGACCCGGGCAGGCGTACCGAGAGGTGGACGCCGCCGGCGGCGGTGGGCGCGGGCCAGGGTTCGTAGGGCTCGGGACTGTTGGCTTCGGGCACCCGTACAGTGTGCCAAGTGACGCCGGATCGCCGACTAACCTGGTCGGCATGTGCGGGCGGTACGCGACTACGCGCAGCTCGGCGGATCTGAGCTCGATCTTCGAAGCGGCCGACGACACCGGTGCGTCGTTGACGGCGGACTACAACGTGGCACCGACCGATCCGGTGCCGATCGTACGGCTGTCCCGACGTGCCGGGGCCGATGCGGGTGACGACACCGACGCGGAGGCAGCCGTGGGACGGGTGCTCACCGTCGCCCGGTGGGGTCTGGTCCCGCCGTGGGCCAGCGACGCCAGATCCGGCGCGCGCATGATCAACGCCAGGGCGGAGACGGTCGCCACCAGTCGGGCGTTCGCCCCGTCCTTTGCCCGGCGTCGCTGTCTGGTCCCGGCGGACGGATGGTACGAGTGGGTCCGCCCGGCCGGTGGTCGACGGGCCGGCGCCCAGGCGTACTTCATGGCATCGGCGAGCGGCCAGGTGCTCGCCTTCGCCGGCATCTGGTCGGTCTGGGGACGGGACGAACCGTTGATCACCAGTAGCGTCATTACCACCGTGGCGGACGGCCGGTTGGCCGACGTTCATGATCGAATGCCGCTGTTGCTGCCGCCTGATCGCTGGTCGGAATGGCTCGACCCGGATGTGGATGGCAGTGCGTCGCTTGCGCCGCCCGATCGGGATTTTCTCGACGGCATCGAGATCCGGCCGGTGGGCCCGGCCGTCGGCAACGTCCGGAACAACGGCGTCGAGCTGGTGCAACGGGTGACTCCGCGAGGGGCGATGAACGGGCCAGACGACGCCGGCCAGTCCGTACTTTTCTGACCGCGCCATGGTACCGCTCCCACTCACGTGGGGCAGAGCGGGGATCACCAAACGTGATCGGTCCGATACTCAGGCGGAGGTTTGCCAGAGTTGGGACCGAATCGCCGGGCCGTATTTTTCCCAGAATCGATGCTACCTCTTGTCTGCCCCCGGCGAAGTGCGATAGAAACCAGCGCCGACAGTGGAATTTGATTCGACCCAATCTAGCGACTTTGATCAATGTCTATCATCCCACGGGGGAGGTGGGTAAATGACTCGGGCGCGAATGCCTCGCCCGCACGAGGTAGCCGCCGCGCGCCGCGACCCCAGGCTGCTCAGGGCGCTGGCGGAACGTCGGCTGGACGAGGCCTGGCGGACCCGAGGCGTCTGCCAGAGCGTCGACCCGGAGACGTTCTTCCCGGCGCCGAGCGAACCGGCCGACGCGGCGGTGGCGCTCTGCCGGACATGTCAGGTGCAGGGTCCGTGCCTGGCGTGGGCACTCGATGCCGGTGACAGCCATGGCGTGTGGGGGGCGACCACACCACGGGAACGCCGGGCGATGCTGGTGGCCTGGCAAGGCGGGGCCGGGCCTGACACGCCGCCGCCGGCCGAGTCCGGCCCACCGGTGCGCGACCGGCTGTTGAGCCTGGTCCCACTGAGTTGACCCGGGCCGCAGCCGATGGGCCGACCGGCGCCCAGCTTGTGGACACACCGCGCGGGCCGGCCCGGATCGACCTGGTGACGCCGCTGGCGCCACCGGCGAGCCTGCTCGTGCTGGGGCACGGTGCCGGCGGCGACGTCACCGCGGCGGATCTGGTGGCCCTGCGTGCCGCCGCCGTCCGGGCCGCCGTCGCGGTCGCCCGGGTCACCCAGCCCTACCGGGTCGCCGGTCGTCGGGCTCCGGCGCCCGCCCAGCAGTTGGACGAGGCCTGGCACGCCGTCGTCGTCGGCATCCTCGCCCGGTTCGAGGATCCGCCACCGTTGATCGTCGGCGGTCGTTCCAGCGGCGCCCGGGTCGCCTGCCGCAGCGCTGCGGCTGTCGGGGCCGCCGGTGTCATCGCCCTGGCGTTTCCGCTCCACCCGCCGGGCCGCCCGCAGCGTTCCCGGGCGGACGAGTTACGTACCGACCGACCGACCCTGGTGATCAACGGCGACCGCGATCCGTTCGGCGTACCGGCCGCTGGCCCGCAGCGGGACGTGGTGATCCGCCGGGGGGAGCGGCACGACCTGCGGGGCGACCCCGCCGGACTGGCCGAGGTGGCGGTCGACTGGCTGGCCCGGCACGGCTGGGCACGTCGCTGACCGGTGTCCGTAGCCGGTGTCCGTGTCTGATCCCCCCGGACCTCGTTGCATCCGGTGGGCGCGGTGCCGCGGGCACCCGCCCGAACGCCGCAGTGGCTACACCACCGCGGAGCCTCCCAGGCCCCTCCCGGTTCCGGAACCACCGCGTACGGAGCCGGGAGGCGCGGCGGAAGGCCGGCCGGTGAACGCGGCGCGGGCCAGGTCACCCCGGGACCGGCAGGCCGCGATGTGCGGAATGCCGCCGTACCCGGCCGGCGTTACAACCCCGCAGGAGCGATCTGCGAGAAGGGGTGAACCGGTGCGAGCCGACATACAGGGCGGGACCGGGCTGGTTGGTCGGTCGGCAGTCCGACCGGATCTGCGAAACGCGACCGATTGGTCACCTGACGTGTGGCTGGCGGCGCGGCTCGCCACCGGTGACTCGTCGTGGCCGTCGACCGGGTCGTCGACCGGGTCGTCGACTGCCCGACGATCCGCAGACGCGGCAGTGTCGCGATCGGTGAGCGCGGGCACACCTGGCCGAAGCACGTCTACGGGTCAGGTTTTCCGCGTATCCTCGGCGGGACAGTCGAGGGGGGACAAGGGGTTGACCCGATCCGAGCGGACAGACGATCGGCGTGCGCGGTTCGAACGCGACGCGCTGCCCTTCGTCGACCAGTTGTACGCGGCGGGGTTGCGGATGACCCGTAACCCGGCCGATGCCGAGGACCTGGTGCAGGAGACGTTCCTCAAGGCGTACTCCGCCTTCCACCAGTTCGAGGAGGGCACCAACCTCAAGGCCTGGCTCTACCGCATCCTGACCAACACCTACATCAACTCCTATCGTCGGCGCCAGCGCCAGCCGGTGCAGGCCCCCACCGAGGAGATCACCGACTGGCAGCTCGCCGCCGCCGAGTCGCACACGTCGAGCGGGCTCAAGTCGGCCGAGACCGAGGCCTTGGAACGCCTTCCCGACAGCGACGTCAAGAACGCCCTGCAGCAGCTGCCCGAGGAGTTCCGACTCGCGGTCTACCTCGCGGACGTCGAAGGCTTCTCCTACAAGGAGATCGCTGACATCATGGGCACTCCGATCGGGACGGTAATGTCCCGGTTGCACCGTGGCCGGCGGAACCTGCGTGGCATGCTGGAGCGTTATGCCGCCGATCGCGGGCTCAACCGTGCCCGGTCGACCAACTCCACCGCAGCCCGCCAGGAGGTGTGACAATCGTGCAAGGCGGTGACTCATTCGACCAGGACTGCCGTCAGGTGCTCGCCGAGGTCTACCTCTACCTGGACCTGGAGTGCGCCGACGAGCGGCGCCGGCTGATCCGCCACCACCTCGACGAATGCTCGCGCTGCCTGCGCGAGTACGGCATCGAGCAGGAGGTCAAGGCGCTCGTCGCGCGGTGTTGCGGCAAGGAGATCGCGCCGGCCGAGTTGCGCGACCGACTGCGGGCCAGGCTCAGCGAGTTCGTCTTCGAAGGCGATTCACGGGAGTACCTGCCGGACTGACAGCTCGTGCCTGCCCGCCGGGTCGGGACCATCGGATCCCGCCCCGACGAGCGGCGACGACTCAGGAGTTGGGGCGCTTGCCGTGGTTGGCCGCGCTCTTCTTGCGGGCCTTCTTCTTGCGTGACTTCTTGGCCATCTGTCCTCCCGTCGGGACGAAACCTCCCGTGGACCGGGAGCTGACAGAGTTGATGCTAGGCCGGCCCGGTGACCGGCATGCGTGGTGGGCACATTGTTGGATACCGTTCCCACATCGCGTCGGTGGATGAGGGAGGGCGGCGATGGCCGAGGAGATCCGGGCCGAGATGGTGGCGAACGTCTGGAAGGTGGTGGTCACCGCTGGTGACACCGTCGCGGACGGGGACACCCTGGTGATCCTGGAGTCCATGAAGATGGAGATTCCGGTGATCGTCGAGCGCGACGGCGTGGTGGCCCGACTCGCGGTCGACGAAGGCGACGTGGTGCAGGAGGGCGATCTGATCGCGGTCATCGAGTAGGCCCGGTCGCTGCTGAGCGGCTACTGCCGGCTGGTCACTGCCGGCGGGTCAGCGGGTCACGGCCGACCGAGCAGCCGGCGGAGCAGCCCGGGGCGGCGCTGGCGCGGGATCCGGGCCGATCGGCCGACGACCCGCCGAGCGGTGGCCGCCGTGTCCGGATCCAGTTCCGGTGTGGCCAGAGCCAGATGTCCCAACGACCGTAGGATCGGCATGCTCCGATGACCGGCCACCTCCACCGCGTCGGTCAGCCGTTCCGCGACCACCCGGGCCACGTCCGGGCGTACCGCCGGATCCACCCAGGCAGCCGTGACCAGCGCGAAGAGCGCGGCTTCGGCGGCCCAGTCCTCGACGCCCCAGGCGACGTCGACGAGAACCCGGCGCCTGGTCGAGCCTGGCCAGGCCTCGTCGGTGCGGTGATGCAGCATGCCCAGACACGCCCATACCTGCACGCACCGCAGCCAACCAGCCGGGTCGACGGTGGCATCGTCGGGCGGTGGCGGATGGACCAGCAGGCCGAGCAGGTCGTCCACGTCGAGGGTGGCCAACGCGACCGCGTCGTCGTAGGCCCCCGGCGGGTGCTGCCATCCGGGGCGTGCCACCTGCCGGATGCGCTCGCAGGCCTGGGCGGACGGATGCTCCAGCGCCGGGTCCGGCTGCCAACCAGCGTAGCGCCACAATTCCCGTACCGAGGTGCGCCGTGGCTGCCGTGGGTCGGGCGTCGGGGTCCGCTCGACGGTGACCGGCAGTCCCGGGAAGGCAGCGTCCAGCAGCCGCATCGCGCTGGGCGGTTCCGGGTGCCGCAGCGACAACCGGCTCGGCACCTGGCCGCGGGTGAGCGCCCGTTCGATGGTGGCGACCACGGTCCCGCCAGCGGCCGGTAGCCGGGACAGCCACGGCCGGTCGTGGCAGCATTCGGCCAGGTCGTGGTGTTCGTGGGTGTCGTCCGGATGATCGCGCTGGAAGTCCGCGAGCGCGATCAGGTGGCTCAGGTCGCCGTCGCGCCGGAAGCGCAGTCGGTGCGCGGTGTGCACCGCGCAGTCGAACGTCGGGTTGCGGATCAGCGCCTGGTCGATCCAGTCGAGCGCGGCGTCGAGCCGCCCGGCGTCGGCCAGCGTGCCGGCGATGTCGGCGTAGATCGACAGGTCGTCCGGGTCGTGCGCACTGGCGCGCCGCAGCGCGGCGATCGCGTCACCGGTGCGACCCGCGCTGCGGTACGCGTATCCGAGCCAGACCTCGGCCAGTTTGGACGGTTCGGCCTGGACCCCCTGCACCGCCCAGTCGAGTGCGATGCCGATCTCGCCGAGCCGGCGGGCCAGCGCTGAACTGGCACCGAGCAGAAGCCCGTGCTCGGCGTGCGCGGCCGTGGCGTGCTCGGCGAGCCGCAGGTACGGCAGCAGCGGCCGGCGGTCGGTGACCGGCACCGGATCGGGCACGCTCGCGCAGATCTGCATGAGTACGATGGCTATCTGGTCGGGGTCGACCCGGTCAGGCAACTCCGCGGCGCTGATCCAGGGCACCCCGGCCCAGTCCATCGTCGGCGTGTGGCCGGTGGCCGCGGCGAGCAGTTCCAGGCCCTCACCGGGGCGCCCCGCGGCGGCCAGCAGGTGTGCCCGGGCGACGACGGCACCGATGAAGACGTGTTCCTCCAACGGGAACAGGTCGAGACCGCCGGCCGTACGCGCTGCCAGCCGGGTGAGCATCTCGTGAACTTCCGGCATGGTCGGGGCATGGGTGATGGCTCCGGCGACGTGGTCGGCGGCATGTCGGTAGTCGCCCTCCGCCAGCGCCATCCGAGCCAGCGCCAGCTCACCCTCGGCGGCCAGGCGTGGGTCGTGCAGTCCCTCGGACACGTTCTTCCGATCCTCGCAGCGTGATCGTCCCCCCTTGGCTCCGGCAGCCTAGGGCACGGAGCGCGATTCGTCGTACCCTGCGCGTTACTGCTTGTTTGGTTGATCTTTGGTGCTACAACGTGCAAGAATGAGCAGAATTCGAGCGGCAATGCGCAGCGTTCGGTGGACGCGGAAACTGGGGAGGCGCCGTGAGTCAACCGGGAGACGGGAACCCGCCAGGTGCTGCGGTCGGACCGGCGCAGCCGGGAGCCGGAATGGCCGCCGACATCGCCGAGCAGCCGGCCGGATACGCCCGGCTGCTCGAATCCGACCAGGCCGGCGCGATCGCGACCGTGGCGGCGGCCGTCGCCCGACACCAGCCTCGGCATGTCGTGTTCACCGCCCGTGGCACCTCCGACCACGCCGCGCTGTACGCGGCGTACCTCACCGAGATCCGGCTCGGGTTGCCCGCCGGCCTCGCCTCGCCGAGCGCGATCACCCTCTTCGGCGCCCGGCCGGACCTGCGGCACGCGCTCGTCATCGGCGTCAGCCAGAGCGGTGGCTCGCCGGACCTGGCCGAGGTGCTGCAGGTCGCTCGGGCCCAACGGGCGTTGACCCTGGCGGTCACCAACAACCCCGACTCGGCCCTGGCGCAAGCCGCCGAGTTCCACGTGGACATCGCGGCCGGTCACGAACGGGCGGTCGCCGCGACCAAGACGTACACCGCGGAACTGCTCGCCCTGCTGATGCTCATCGAGGGCATCCGCTGCGGCGACGGCCGGCTACCGGCGGCCGAACGGGCGGCGTTGGACACCCTGCCCGGGCTGGCCGACGAGGTCCTGGCCGACCGCGCGGCCACCGACCTCGCGCCGCGTTACCGCTTCGCCGCCCAGTTGGTCACCACCGGCCGGGGGTACGCCTACCCGACGGCCCGGGAGACCGCGCTCAAACTGATGGAGACCTCCTACCTGCCGGCGTTGGCCTTCTCCGGTGCGGACCTGCTGCACGGCCCACTCGCCATGGCCGATCCGGACGTGCCGGTGCTGGCCGTCGTCGGCTCCGGCCCGGGTGGCGCGGCCATGCGCGAGGTGCTACGTCGCCTCGGCGAGCGGCGGGCCGACGTACTCACCATCGGTGCCGGTGGCACCGGGATCGTGCTACCGCGGGTGGACGAGAGGTACGCCCCGATGCTGGACATCCTGCCGGCACAACGGCTGGCGCTGGCCCTCGCCCTGGCCCGCGGCGAGGATCCGGACACCCCGCGTGGGCTGGCCAAGGTGACCGCGACCCGGTGACGGACCTGCCGGGCTGACCCCGCGCATGGCAGGCTACGGGTGTGTCCACCCTGCGCGATCTCGTCGAAGAGCACACCTCGCTGCGCCCGGTCGACATCGACCACCTGCACCGGCTGGCCGGGGAGTGGCAGCTGTTGTCCGACCTGTCCTTCGCCGATCTGCTGCTGTGGGTGCCGGTGGCGGCGGGCGGCTCGTTCCTGTGCGTGGCCCAGGTACGTCCGACCACGGCGCCCACGGCGTACCAGGACGATCAGGTCGGCCGGACGGTGGACGGCCCGGAGATCGCGCACCTGACCATCGCGTACGCCCAGGGCCGGATCTGGCGGGAGGGCGATCCCGTCTGGTACGGCAACACCCCGGCCCGGCACGAGGCCATGCCGGTGCGGCTACGCGACGCCGCCGGCGAAACGGGGCGGGTGATCGCCGTGATCGGCCGGGACACCAACCTGTCCACCGCGCGAACCCCCAGCCAGCTCGAACTCAACTACCTGACCACCGCGGACGACCTGGCCCAGATGGTCGCCGACGGGACCTTCCCGCCGGTGCGCCATCCCGGGGAGACCACCTCCGCGCCCCGCGTCGGTGACGGGCTGATCCGGCTGGACGCCAGCGGCAAGGTCACCTACGCCAGCCCGAACGCCCAGTCGGCGTTCCGTCGGCTCGGGTTCTCCGCGCACCTGGTCGGCGAGGACCTGGCCGTGCTGGTCCACCGACTCGCCGACGATCCGCTGGACGGCACCGACGTGGCGAACCGTTTCCTGGCCTCGCTGCGTGGCGAGGCTCCGGCCCGCAAGGAGATCGACGCACGCGGCGCCGCCATGCTCACCCGGGCCCTGCCGTTGATGCCCGCCGGCGTGCCGATCGGCGCCCTGGTGCTGGTCCGCGACACCACCGAGGTACGTCGCCGGGACCGGGCGCTGATCACCAAGGACGCCACCATCCGGGAGATCCACCACCGGGTGAAGAACAATCTGCAGACGGTCGCCGCGCTGCTGCGGCTGCAGGCCCGCCGGGTGGAGCAGCCGAGCGCGCGGGCCGCCCTGGAGGAATCGGTACGCCGGGTCGCCTCCATCGCTCTGGTGCACGAGACGCTGTCGATGTCCAGCGACGAGGCGGTCGAGTTCGACGGCATCGTCGACCGGGTGGCCAGCGCGGCCACCGAGGTGGCCAGCACCGAGATCAGTGTGGCGATGCACCGGGCGGGCAGCTTCGGCGTACTGCCCGCCGAGATCGCCACCTCGCTGGTGATGGTGCTCAACGAACTGCTGCTCAACGCGGTCGAGCACGGGTTTCCGCCCCCCGCCGAGCCGGCCGACGTGGCCTGGCCCGGCGCCCGGGTGGTGATGACCGTGCAACGGCTCCGCAAACAGCTGCACGTGACAGTGGCCGACAACGGCCAGGGGCTGCCGGCCGACTTCGACGCCGACGCCGGGAGCCGGCTCGGACTGCAGATCGTCCGGGCGCTTGCCACCGGCGAACTGCGGGGAAGCATCGAGCTGCGTAATCGCGCCGAGGGCGGCACCGAGGCGGTCCTGGTGGTGCCGCTCGGCCGCAGGTGAGGCCGGTCACCCGGCGCCCGTCATGTGGGATGCCGGCGCTGGTTTCCTGGCCTGCGCAGTACGGATGTGGCAGCATACCGTACATGACCGCTGCCGTTGAGCGCCGCTTCGTGGCCCGCCGCCACGTCGACTACGGACGCGTCCGCAGCGCCATCTGTCCGGCCGGCTGAGTACGCCCGACCTTTTTTGTGTTCCGGGCGGCATCCGCGCCGGCCTAGCTCCAGCCTGAGTCCGGCCATCTGAGATGGCCCCGGCGTCCGTGCCGCTTATTCGAAACTGATCGATACGTAGACGCGATCGATACGTAGACACGGAGGACGCCGCGATGGCGCGCAGCAGCACCCCGACCCGACCCGGCCGCCGGCGTGGTGAGGGACAGTGGGCGCTCGGGCACCGCGAGCCGCTCAACCCCAACGAGCGGAACAAGAAGGACGATGATCCGCTCAACGTCCGAGCCCGCATCGAGAACATCTACGCCCACCGCGGGTTCGCCTCGATCGATCCGGCCGACCTGCGCGGCCGGTTCCGCTGGTGGGGCCTCTACACCCAGCGCAAGGCGGGCATCGACGGCGGGCGCACCGCCGTGCTGGAGCCACACGAGCTGGAAGACGAGTACTTCATGCTCCGGGTGCGCATCGACGGTGGTCAGCTCAACCTGGCCCAGCTGCGGACCATCGCCGACATCTCGCAGCGGTACGCGCGCGACACCGCCGACATCACCGACCGGCAGAACATCCAGCTGCACTGGATCCGGGTCGAGGACATGCCGGCCATCTGGCGGGCGCTCGAAGCCGTCGGCCTGCAGACCACCGAGGCGTGCGGCGACTGCCCGCGGATCGTGCTCGGCAGCCCGGTCGCCGGCGTCGCCGCCACCGAGAAGGTCGACCCCACCCCGGCGATCGACGAGATCATCCGGCGGTACGTGGGCAGCACGGAGTTCTCCAACCTGCCCCGCAAGTTCAAGTCGTCGATCTCCTGGCTGGCCGACACCCCGTACGAGGTCAACGACATCTCCTTCGTCGGTGTCGACCACCCCGACCACGGCCCCGGGTTCGACCTGTGGGTCGGCGGTGGGCTCTCCACCAACCCGATGATCGCCAAGCGACTCGGGGTGTGGGTGCCGCTGTCCGAGGTGCCGGACGTCTGGGCGGGAGTCGTCGGCATCTTCCGCGACTACGGTTACCGCCGGCTGCGGCACCGCGCCCGGTTGAAGTTTCTGGTCGCCGACTGGGGTCCGGAGAAGTTCCGGCAGGTGCTGGAGAAGGAGTACCTCGGCCGGACCCTGTTGGACGGACCGGCGCCGCAGCTGCCGGACAAGCCGATCGACCACGTCGGCGTGCACGACCAGGCCGACGGCCGGCGCTACGTCGGCGCCGCCCCGGTGGTCGGCCGGGTCTCCGGCAGCCAGCTCGCCGCCCTGGCCGAGCTGGCCGCCGAGCACGGTTCGGACCGGGTGCGGCTCACCCCGTACCAGAAGTTGCTGGTGCTGGACATCGCGCCGCAGCGGGTCGAGTCACTGGTCGACGGGATGCGGGCGATCGGGTTGCAGGCCCGTCCGTCGACCTGGCGACGGGGCACCATGGCCTGCACCGGGATCGAGTACTGCAAGCTCGCCATCGTCGAGACCAAAAAGCGCGGCGCGGACCTGGTCGAGCGCCTCGAACAACGGCTGGCCACGGCCGGCCTCGACGACGGCACCGACATCTCGATCCACATCAACGGGTGCCCCAACGCCTGCGCCCGCACCCAGGTCGCCGACATCGGACTCAAGGGTCAGCTGGTGGTCGGCCCGGACGGCAACCAGGTGGAGGGCTACCAGATCCATCTCGGCGGTGGTCTCGGCATGGCCCAGGGACAGACCGCCGGGTTCGGCCGCAAGGTCCGCGGCCTGAAGACCACCGCGGACGAGCTTCCCGAGTACGTCGAACGCGTGGTCCGCCGCTACCTGGCCGCTCGCGCCGACGGCGAGACGTTCGCCCACTGGGTCGTGCGGGCCGACGAGGAGGAGTTGCGATGAACGAGCGAGGTGAGGTGCGATCATGAGCGCCGAGACACGCGCGGCACCGCTCTACTGCCCGTACTGCGGCGAGGAGGATCTGCGCCCGCACGAGGGGGCGCACACCGGGTGGGAGTGCCACGCCTGCGCCCGGGTCTTCACCGTCACGTTCACCGGGCTGCTGGCCCGGCAGGTGAGGTCATGATGGCCCCGGTCCTCGCCGCTGATCTGAATCTGGTCCGGATCGGCCCGATGGCCGAGCGCCCGCCGACCCGTCGTAGCCCCGCCGAGCTGCGGGCGCTCGCCGAGCGGGCCGGCCGTGAGCTGGCCGACGCCCCGGCCGAGGAGATCGTCCGGTGGGCGGCGGACACCTTCGGCGACCGGTTCTGCCTCACCAGTTCGATGGCCGACGGAGTGCTGGCGCACCTGGCCTCCCGGGTCGCCCCTGGCGTCGACGTGGTGTTTCTGGACACCGGGCTGCATTTTCCGGAGACACTGCGGGTCCGCGACCAGGTGGCCGCCACGATGCCGGTCACCGTCCGGTCGATCCGGCCCCGGATGACCGTGGGCCAGCAGGACGGCGAGTACGGTCCACGGTTGTTCAACCGGGCTCCGGACGAGTGCTGCGCGCTGCGCAAGGTCGAGCCGCTGGAGCGGGCGTTGGGCGACTACGACGCCTGGGCGGCCGGGTTGCGCCGCGACGAGTCGCCGACCCGGGTCAACACCCCGGTGGTCGGCTTCGACGCCCGGCGCGGCCGGGTCAAGGTCAACCCGATCGCCGCCTGGACCCAGGCCGACGTGGACGCCTATGTCTCCCGGTGGACCGTGCCGGTCAACGAGCTGTTCCGGCAGGGCTACACCTCGATCGGCTGCTGGCCGTGTACCCGGCGGACCACCGCCGGGGAGGATCCCCGGGCCGGGCGGTGGGCGATGTTCGACAAAACCGAGTGCGGCCTGCACGCATGATCGGCCCGTTCGGGTCCGGGACAGCCGGATCTGTGCTGGTCGGGCCCGAAGCGTCCGGTTCGCCGCCGGCCGGATCCGCCCGCGCCGCGACGGATCCGATCGTGCTCGTGGCGCACGGCAGCCGGGACCCGCGGGCGGCGGCGGCCACCAGGTCGCTGGTGCGCTCGGTGGCCGCGGCCCGCCCCGGGGTCGACGTACGGGCCGCCTACCTGGACCACGCCGGGGCCCGGCCGGGCGCGGTGCTCGCCGATCTGCAGGCCGCCGGGTACGACCGGGCGACGGTGGTGCCGCTGCTGTTGACCGAGGCGTTCCACGGGCGAGTAGACGTTCCGCAGGTGGTGCGGGCGGCCCGACTCGACGGGCTGCGGATGCCGGTCACCCTCACCGGCGTACTCGGGCCGGCGGTCGGCGCCGGCACCGTGGATCCGTTGCTGGTGGCCGGGTTGCGTCGGCGGCTCGCCGAGGCGGGATCCGGCTGGGACGCGGTGGTGCTGGCCGCGGCGGGTACCCGGTCGGAGCCGGCCCGGCGTACCGTCGCTGCCGCGGCTGCGGCACTCGGTGCCGCGCTCGCCGTGCCGTGCGCCGCCGGCTACGCGTCGGCCTCACCGCCGAGCACCGGTACGGTCGTTCGCACGCTGCGGTCGGCAGGTGCCCGGCGGGTGGCACTGGCGGCCTACTTCCTGGCGCCGGGACTGCTTTTCGACACGGCGGTGGGGTCGGCCCGGGGGGCCGGTGTGCGGCACGTCGCCGCTCCGCTGGCCGGTGCCGCCGAAGTGGCCCGACTGGTGCTGTGCCGGATCGACCAAGCGGCTCTGCCGGTGCCGGCCTGCTGATCCGGCGGGTTCCCTGGACAACGCGAGACGCCCCGGAGCTGACTCCGGGGCGTCGTTCGGACGTCGCGTGGTTGGTGGTGATGTGGGGTCAGGCTGTGTGAGCGCGCAGGACGCGCAGTCCGCCGCGACGCTTGACGGCGCGCCGCTCCTCTTCGCTCATCCCGCCCCAGACGCCTGCGTCCTGCCCGGACTCCAGTGCCCATTGCAGGCACTCGTCGGTCACGGAGCAACGCCGGCAGACGGCCTTGGCCTGCTCGACCTGCAGGATCGCGGGGCCGGACGTCCCGATCGGGAAGAACAGCTCCGGGTCCTCGTCGCGGCAGGCAGCATGGTGACGCCAGTCCATGGCGGCAACACTCCTCATTCTGGATCGGTGGCGGTAAATGCTCCGGTCTTTCTCTATGCGCCCGCGAGGCCGGCCACGACAGAGTGCATCTGTCGGATCGGCAGCGCGTGAGCAGGCGTTAGCCTGTTGGAACGTTGCTCCGAGCTGCCGCGTGGCGAGCGCATCCAGGCAACGTCCCGGGTGAATCGGTCCGCTTGTGAATACTTTCACGAACTCCTGTGATGTCAAGAGTGGTGCTCAGAAAAAGTCCACTTGGGTGAGCAACGTCACGACCTGTTTGTCCCTTTTCTGACACCCACCGACACCCGGAGTGCGACAGTCAAGAATCAATGTAGTACGGTCCGCCCTGCACTGCAGGCATTTCCGCCACGTGTCTCCCGGCTGACTCGTCACGCTCTGCAGTTGTCATCTGGTTACGGAGAGTGTCAGAACACGACCCGAAGTGCTTCTCTGACTGCCGTGAAGCGGACCTTGAGCCGTTCTCCGAGATAATCTCCGTCGAGTTGAAAGGCCTGTGGTCGAGTTGCGGATAGCGTAAATTCGGACAAATTATGCAATTGGACCACCTTCCGTCCCCGAGGATCCGGCCGCCGCGCCGCCACCTGTGCCATCGTGCGTGCCGTACTCGGCACACGCAGTTGCCGCAGGGCCAACACATCCAGGCCGAGGTCGAACGACGCCGCCGGATTCGGGTTGATCGCCCGATCTCCGATGAAGGTCCACGGAGCGGTGTTCTGAATGACCACCGTGGCCAACTCCAATTCTGTCGGCTCTCCCGGCTGCTCCAGCCGGATCGCCGGGTGCCGCCGGTCCATGCCGATGAAGAACTCGCCGACCATCGACCGCAGGTAGAGGCCGGCCGTCGACTTGCGCCCGCGCAGCCGGGCCCGCTCGACCTGCCGGATGACCGCTGCGTCCAGACCGAGGCCCGCGCAGAAGGTGAAGTACCGGTCATCGGCCCGACCCAGACCGATGGTCCGCAGTCGCCCGGCGCGCAGCCCTTCCAGCAAGACGCTCGTCGCCTCCGACCACTGCGGCGGAAGGCCGATGGCGCGGGCGAAGACGTTGGTGGAGCCGCCCGGCACCACGGCCAGCACGGGTAGCCGGCTCGCGGCCGATGCCGGCGCGGCCAGCGCCGGTGCGGAGGTCATCAGCCCGTTCACCGCTTCGTTGACCGTACCGTCGCCGCCCAGGGTGACCACGACGTCGAAGCCGTCCTCCGCGGCCGCGCGGGTGAGCGCCACCGCATGCCCACGCCGGCGGGTGTACTCCACCGACAGGTCGACTTCGCTGCGCAACGCCCGGACGATCAGATCCCAGGTGCGTTCGCTGGTGGTGGTGGCCTTGGGATTGACCACCAGGAGGGCCCGCATGGCCGGCACTGTATCGCGCCGCGACGCGGGTATCGTGACGCCGTGACCAGTGACGTACAGCCCACTCCGGCGACGCTGCGGTGGGCGGTCCGGTTACTCGCCGGCGAAGCGGTGGCGCTCGGTCTGATCGCCGGATACCTCGCCTATCAGGACGTCGCCGGGACAGCTACCGATCTCGCGTCGGCACTCATCGTGACCGGTTTCGCGGTCGGCGGTGCCGCGCTGCTGGCTCTGCTCGCCCGGCTGCTCTACCGGCGTCGCGCCGCGGCGCGGGCGCCCGCCATCGTGTTGCAGTTGATGCTGCTGCCGGTCGGCTACTACCTGATCGTGGGTGGTTCGTCCTGGCTGGGCGTGCCGCTGATCGTGCTCGGGCTGGTGGTCTGCGTCCTGCTGGTGAGCCCACCCAGCACCGGGGCGTTCGGCCTGCGCTGACGAGCGTCCGGCCGGCACTGAAGCGGCCCGGTCCGGCTGGCGAACCGGCCGGGTCCGGCTGGCGAACCGGTGCCGGGATCAGCGGCCGGCGGACCGGCGATTGAGGAGTTTGATGCTGGCCTGGCCACCGTCGATGGCGGCGGTCGTGGAGGTGGTCAGCGCCCGAAGCACCTGCCAGGCGAAGGACGGCTCCGGCGGCAGCTTGGCACCGCGTACGGTCGATACCGTGACCTCGACGGTGAGTGCGTCCTCGGTGACCGAGAAGCGACACTCAAGATCGGCGCCGCGGGCGGCCACCGCGAGCAGTATGGCGCACGCCTCGTCGACCGCGATGCGCAGATCTTCGATTTCGTCGAGTGCGAACTGTAGCCGGGCGGCCAGTCCGGCCGTCGCCGTCCGCAGGACACTCAGATAGCCGCCATCAGCGGGCACGGTGAGTAGCACGACGTCGTCATCGAGCGTCGACTCTGATTGTGTGACCAGCGAACTCATCCCGGCATACCCCCGCGTGGACTCTACCGGTTGATATCGATCAGCGTGGCCTCATCCGCGACAATTTGTTGCCCACACCGGCTCCCTCCAGCGAGGCTCCAGGACGAGCCGGCGGTTCACGCGCTCGTCGAGCCGGGTGGCCGACCGGGACGCCGGCCGGCACTCGCACTCGTGCCGGCCGGGGCACCCGGTCAGACGCAGCTCGTCAGGCCTGCTTGGTCTCCCAGAAGATCTTGGCGATCTCGTCGATCTTCTGCAGCAGTTCGTCGGCCTTGGCCGGGTCGACCGAAGCCTTGGTCCCGCCGCCGCCGCCGGCGAGCTTCGTGGCCTCGTTGAACAGCACGTGAAGCTGCGGGTACTTCTCGAAGTGCGGCGGCTTGAAGTAGTCGGTCCAGAGCACCCACAGGTGGTGCTTGACCAACTCGGACCGCTGTTCCTTGATGATCAGGGCCCGGGTGCGGAACTCGGGATCGGTGTTCGCCTGGTACTTCTCGGCTATCGCCTTGAGCGATTCCGCCTCGATCCGAGCCTGCGCCGGGTCGTAGACGCCACACGGCAGATCGCAGTGGGCGCTGACCACCGTGCGCGGAGTAAGCATGCGTGGAAGTCGCATCAGGACCCTCCGTAGGGTTGGCCGACGGCACGATCGCCGGCACGCGTAAGGTGGGAAAAGTTCTCCCCGGCCGACCTTATCGCGCATCCGGCCGCCTTACCCGCGGGGAGGTACAAGTGCGGGCCCCGCTGTTCGCCGTGCTGGTGCACGGGCCGTCGATGGTCCCGACATTGCACCATGGTGACGCGTTGCTGGTCCGCCAGGGTGCCGGGGCGGTGCGTCCGGGTGATGTGGTGGTCGCCACCTTCCGGACCCGGCCGGATCTGCTGGTCGTCAAGCGGGCGATCCGGCGACAGGACGGCGGTTGGTGGATTCGCGGTGACAACGGGCTGATCGTCGACGACTCCCGGGCGTACGGGGTGGCCGACGTGCGGGGACGGGTCGTGCTGCGGTACTGGCCACGACCGCGGCTTTTTCGTTACCGGTGAGTACGACCCGCTTCGTCGTCAGCCACCCTGTGTGACACTATGCTCGTCACATAACTCGGGTGACCCCCGCAGCGCCTCGCCGGTCAACGCTGACCTCGCGCCGAGCCGGCGACATTTCCCATGCTCGACGGCTGAGGAGTCACCATGTCTACAGTGGCAATCTCTGATCCGGTCTTCGACCTGCATCGGGGCGGCAAGATGTCGATCGCCCCCACGGTCGCGCTGGCCGACCGGGAAGACCTGTCCCTTGCCTACACCCCGGGCGTGGCCCGGGTGTGCGAGGCCATCGCCGCCGACCCCGCCCTGGTCGACGAATACACCTGGGTGTCACACACCGTCGCGGTCGTCACCGACGGCACCGCCGTGCTCGGCCTGGGCGACATCGGCCCCCGGGCGGCGATGCCCGTGATGGAGGGCAAAGCCGTGCTGTTCAAGCAGTTCGGTGACGTCGACGCCGTGCCGATCTGTCTCGACACCCGCGACATCGACGGGATCGTCGCGGCGGTCACCGCGCTCGCCCCGTCCTTCGGCGGGATCAACCTGGAGGACATCAGCGCACCACGGTGTTTCGAGATCGAACGCAGGCTCGACGCGGCGTTGCCGATCCCGGTCTTCCACGACGACCAGCACGGCACGGCGATCGTCGTGCTCGCCGCGCTGCGCAACGCCGCTACCCTGCTCGGCCGCGAGCTCGGGGAGCTGCGAGTCGTGATCAGCGGTGCTGGGGCGGCCGGGGTGGCGGTGACCAAGATGCTCGTCGCCGGTGGCGTCGAGCCGGCGAACACCGTCGTCTGCGACTCGCGTGGCATCATCCACGCCGACCGTGCCGATCTCAGTGGCATCAAGGCGGAACTGGCCGCGATGACCGCCGGCTGCGCCGGTGGCATCGCCGACGCGCTGGTCGGCGCGGACGTGCTGATCGGCCTCTCCGGCGGCCAGATCGAGGAGGCAGCGGTCGCCGGCATGGCTCCCGGCGGCATCATCTTCGCGCTGGCCAACCCGACGCCCGAGGTGCATCCGGAGATCGCCCGCCGGTACGCCGCACTCGTCGCCACCGGCCGCAGCGACTTCCCCAACCAGATCAACAACGTGCTGGCCTTCCCGGGGGTCTTCCGGGGCGCGCTCGACGCCGGAGCCACCCGGATCACCGAAGGCATGAAGGTCGCCGCCGCGGACGCCATCGCCGCCGTGGTCGCCGATCTGCTCCGGCCGGAGGAATTCGTGCCGTCCGCGCTCGACCCACGGGTTGCTCCGGCGGTCGCCGCGGCGGTCGCCGCCGCTGCCCGCCGGGAAGGAGTCGCCCGCCGCTGATCCGGGTCGGGAGAGGCGGGCGGGGAACCGGTCGGGTTGCAGCACGCCGAGGCCGAAGATCGGTTGATGCAGAGCGGGGCCAGCGCCGGAGTGTCGTCCGGCTCTGCGTCAACCGATCGTGGTGGACGCCCGACTGATGACCCGGATGGGGCGCGCCCGGCCCGGATGGGCCGCGCCCGGTGGCAACGGCACCGTCAGACGCTGGTCAGCCGCCGAGCAACCGGCCGATGGTACGTAGGAGGTCGGCGTAGAACGTGCCGTCGATCTCGCGGAACACACTGAACGGCCCGCCGGGGTCGCCGAAGAAGGGTCGTAGCGTCCAGGCAAGCTGGGTGCCGACGAACCCGAAGAGCATGATCCAGATGTAGACGAGACCCATGCTGGCAGGCCGCTGCGCAGCCGTGCCGAGTGGCTGACCGTGACGCGCCGACGGGTGCACGGGCAGTTGGGGCCGGTCGGGCATGCCGTTCACCGCTGGGACCGCCCCGGCCTCGGTCGCCGCCGCAACAGGCGCCGCCCCGGTCGGCACGGTCGCCGGCACCGCTACCGGCACCGGCACCGGCTGCGTTGGCACGGTCGCGGGTGTCGCCGGCACGACCGCCATGGCCACCCGCTGCTGATGGTCGTTGAGCGCCCGCATGCCCGCCACCAGGAAACGGAGGCCGATGATGGCTGAAAGTATCAGAATGGTCACGTTGAGCAGTTTGTAGAACTCGTAGCTCTGCGCGGTCACCAGGAAGAAGAGGCTGACCGGCGCGAACGCCAGGGTCAGCGCGGCGGTCACGGTGATCGACACCAGGATCAGCGCGACCGCCTGAACCACCGACAGCCGAGCGCCGAAGACCAGGTTGAACAGGTACAGGGTGGGCAGGCAGATGGCCAGCGTCGCCAGGAACAGCAACGGCAGCTTGACCAGCGAGGAGATGATCTGCGGCCAGCCGTACGATGCCCCGAGCACCGCGCCGTAGATCGCGAGGCTCAGCGCCGAGCTGCTGATCATCTGGCTGATCAACGGCCGCAGGTCCCGTTCGTCCACGATCTGCCGCCAGACGCCGTCTCGGTCACGCAGGATTCGCTCGATGACGAGCAGCCTCATCGCAGGAGCGGAAACACCGCGTGCCTCGGACGAGGACCGGGAGCGGGTCGTGCGCTGTCTGGAGCGGCACACCTCGGCCGGGCGGTTGAGTCTCGATGAGCACGCCGACCGGGTGGAGCGGACCCTGCGCGCCCGGACGCACGGCGAGCTGGCGGCGGTCCTGGCGGATCTACCGGTCGAGCCGGACCGACGTTCCTCGGCCGGCCCGGCCAGGTCGCATGAGTTGGCCATGGCGTTCCTGATCGCCGGGGTCGCGCTGGTCGTACTCACCGCACTCATGCTGCTGCGCTGAGCGGGACCACCCACCGCACGGACAGATCCGGCTCCCGCCGGCCCCGACGTCGAACCAGCGAGGACATCGCGCCAGCGAGGACGTCGGGGCTGCTAGCGTGCGGTGCATGCGAGCAGTCTTCGCCTCGGCCCTGGACGACGCCGACCCGCTCGCCGCGCTGAGCGTCGGCGAGCAGCCCGATCCGGACCCGACGCCAGGGTGGACCACGGTCGAGGTACGGGCCAGTTCACTGAACCACCACGACCTGTGGTCGCTGCGCGGGGTGGGGCTCGCCGCCGACCAGTTGCCGATGATCCTCGGTTGCGACGCGGCGGGCATCGACCCGGACGGCAACGAGGTCGTCGTGTATCCGGTGATCCCCGACCCGGACGACCCGCGCGGCAGGTCGATCCTGTCCGAGCGCCATCCCGGCACCTTCGCCGACCGGGTCGCCGTACCCCGGGCCAACCTGGTACCCAAGCCCGCGGGGCTGTCCTTCGCCGAAGCCGCCTGCCTGCCCACCGCCTGGCTGACCGCGTACCGGATGCTCGTCACCACGGGACGTGTCGAGCAGGGCGAGTCGGTGCTGGTCCAAGGCGCGGGTGGGGGAGTGGCGACGGCGGCCGTGGTGCTCGCTGTGGCGCTCGGCAAGCGGGTCTACGCGACCAGCCGGGACGGCGCCAAACGAGAACGGGTGGCAGCCCTCGGCGCCACCGCCGCCGTACCCGGTACGCGGCTGCCCGAGCGGGTCGACGTGGTGATCGAGACGGTCGGCGAGGCGACCTTCGACCATTCGATGAAGTCTGCCCGGCCCGGAGCCCGCATCGTGGTCTCCGGCGCCACCAGCGGGCACCGGCCGCCGGTCGACCTGCGCCGTGTCTTCGCCATGCAGTTGGAGATCCTCGGTACGTCGATGGGCACCATCGGCGAGCTGCGCGAGTTGGTCGCGCTGTGCGATCGGCGGGGCATCCGGCCGGCCATCGACACCGAGTTCGGCTTCACCGAGATCCGACAGGCGTTCGCCCGGCTGCAGACCGGCGCGGTGTTCGGCAAGCTGGTGCTGGACCACCGCAGGTAGCCCGTCCGGCCGTGACGACGCCGGGCGGCGTGTCAGAGCTGGTTGTCGAGGATCGCCACCCCGGCCGGCGGCACCGCGTCGAGCCGTTGCCGGGCCGTCGCGTCGCCGTAGAGCGTCCAGCGCAGGAAGTCGGTACTCGTGTCGAGGACCACCGCGAAGGCCGGATCGCCGGGCTGCAGCAACGACCGGCCGTGGTCGCCGTCGGGCAGGCTCAACATCGCCTTCGGCCAGGGCACCCGGTCGTACGCCGCCTTGCCGGACGCGTACGACACCACCTCGTCGAGTTCGCCGTGGATGAACAGTTGCGGGGCGGCGGCACCGCTGAACGCCGTGCCCACGCCGAGCGCGCTGCCGGCCAACACGATGCCGGCGTCCAGCCGGTCGTCGCGGGCGACGGTGAACAGCCCGACCGTGGTGATCCCGCCGGCGGAGTGACCGGCGGCGGCCACCCGGTCCACGTCGAGCCGCCCGGCGAACGAATCGCCCGGCCGGGCGTCGAGCGCGAGCAGTTCGTCCAGCACGTACGAGGCGTCGGCCGGCTGGTTGAGCACGTCGAGCGCGTTGCCACCGGAACCACCCTGACTGGTGTACGGGTAGGTGGGCGCGGCGACGACGAACCCGGCCGCCGCCCACTGCTCCAACACCACCCGGTAGTCGGCCGGCACGCCGCCCAGGCCGTGGCTGAACAGCACCACCGGAAAGCGTCCGTCGGCGACGGCGTCTCCGGCCGCCGGGTACCAGACCCGCACCGGCAACCGGCGGTTGCCGTCGCGGTTGAGGTCGACGGTGCGGTAGGCGACCGGGAACTCCTCCGCCGGTGCCGGGCGGCCCGGGGCCGCCCCGGCCGGCGTCGTCGACGTGACCGGTGAGGGCGTGCCCGTCGCCGGTGCGTCCGTCAGCGGTGCGTCCGCCGGTGCCGCCGCCCCGGGTGCCGCGTCGGGCGCGGTGCCGCAGCCGGCCAGCACCGTCGTCGACCCGACCAGCACCGTCGTCAGCGCCGCGGCGAGCGGACGCGCGACGGCGGCGACGGGACGGGCGGTGGGACGGGTCGCGGGCACTGGACGATTGTTACCGGGCATCCGCCGGGTCGGCCACTGTTCCGACAGGCTGGTAGCCGGTCATGGCAGCACTTGCCGGACTTCGCTAGGGTCGTCGCCATGCCTGACGAGTACGTCGACCCCAGCGGCAACACCGAGGCGTTCCGTGCCTTCCAGACCGCCCAGCCGCCGTCGGTTCCCGAGCAGCCGTCCCGGCTGCCACTGATCATCGGCATCGCGGTCGCGGTGGTGATCGTAGCCGTGCTCGCCGTCTGGCTGCTCGTCTGAGCGGCTGATTCAGCCGCTGGCCGACTCCCGCAGCACGGCCCGGGTCTGGCTGGCGATCTCGTATTCCTCGTCGGTCGGGATCACCCAGACGCCCACCGGAGTGCCGTCCGGGGAGATCAGCCGCTCACCCGAGCCGCCGCCGTTGCGGGCCGGGTCGACCAGGACGCCCAACTGCCCGAGTCCGTCCAGCGCGCCAGCGCGCACCGCGGCGGCGTTCTCGCCCACCCCGGCGGTGAAGACGATCGCGTCCACCCGGCCCAGCAACGCGTAGTAACCGCCGACGTAGAACCGGATTCGGGCGCAGTAGACGTCGAACGCCAGCCGGGCCGCCGGATCGCCGTCGTCACGCCGGCGCAGCACCTCACGCATGTCGCCGGCACCGCACAGCCCGACCAGCCCGCTGCGCTGGTTGAGCAGCCGGTCGACCTCGGCGGTGGACCAACCGGCGACACGCTCCAGGTGGAACACGATTGCCGGGTCGAGGTCGCCGCTGCGGGTGCCCATCACCAGACCCTCCAGCGGCGACAGACCCATCGAGGTGGCCACGCTGCGCCCGCCCGCCACCGCGCACGCGCTGGCGCCGTTGCCCAGATGCAGGGTGATCGTGTTGACCTCGGCCAGCTCCAGGCCGAGCACGGCCGCGGTGCGCCGCGACACGTACGCGTGGGAGGTGCCGTGGAAGCCGTACCGGCGGATGCCGTAGCGTGCCGCGCTGTCGGCGTCGATCGCGTAGGTCGCCTGCTCCGGCGGCAATGTCTGGTGGAACGCGGTGTCGAAGACCGCGACCTGCGGCACCGCCGGCAGCAGCCGCCGGGCCTGGGCGATACCGGTGAGGTTGGCCGGGTTGTGCAGCGGGGCGAGTGGCACCAGCCGCTCGATCTCGTCGACCACCTGGTCGGTGACCAGCGTCGGCTCGGCGAAGCGCACCCCGCCGTGCACCACCCGGTGCCCGACTCCGGCGAGCCCGGCCAGGTCGACCCGACCGGCCACCAGCCGCAGCGCCGCCGCGTGGTCGGCCGGGCCGCCGTCCGGCTCGCCGATCCGTTCGACGATCCCTCTGGTGACGACCCGGTCGCCGTCGAAGAGCTGGTACTTCAGTGACGACGAGCCGCAGTTGAGCACCAGGATGCGGGCCAGGTCCATCAGCGCTCACCGGCGGCCTGGATCGCGGTGATCGCGACGGTGTTGACGATGTCGGGCACGGTAGCTCCCCGGGAGAGGTCGTTCACCGGCCGGCGCAGACCCTGCATGACCGGCCCGACGGCGACCGCGCCGGCCGAGCGCTGCACCGCCTTGTAGGTGTTGTTGCCGGTGTTGAGGTCCGGAAACACGAAGACGGTGGCCCGTCCGGCGACCTCGCTGCCGGGCAGCTTGGTCGCGGCGACGGTCGGATCGATCGCCGCGTCGTACTGGATGGGGCCTTCGACCAGCAGATCGGGGCGACGTTTGCGGACCAGTTCGGTGGCGGTGGCGACCTTGCGGACGTCGTCACCGCTGCCGGAGGCCCCGGTGGAGTACGACAGCATCGCCACCCTGGGCTCGATGCCGAACCGGGCGGCGGTCTGCGCCGAGCTGACCGCGATGTCGGCCAGCTGCTCGGCGTCCGGGTCGGGGTTGACCGCGCAGTCGCCGTACACCAGCACCCGGTCGGCGAGCAGCATGAAGAAGACGCTGGACGCGACCGACACCTCCGGCACCGTCTTGATGATCTCGAATGCCGGGCGGATCGTGGCCGCCGTGGTGTGCGTCGCGCCGGAAACCATGCCGTCGACGTGGCCGGCGTGCACCATCATCGTGCCGAAGTAGTTGACGTCGCCCATCACGTCGTGGGCCAGCTCCAGGGTCACTCCCTTGTGCCGGCGCAGCTGTGCGTAGCCGGCGGCGAAGCCGTCGCGCCACGAGCTGGTGACCGGGTCGACGATCCGCGCACCGTCGATCTGTACGCCGATCTCCCGTGCCCGGCGGGCGATCTCGTCGGCGTCGCCGAGCAAAGTCAACTCGGCGACGCCCCGGCGCAGCAGGATCTCGGTGGCGCGCAGGATCCGCTCGTCGGTGCCTTCGGGCAGCACCAGTCGGCGCCGGTCGGCGCGGGCCCGGTCGATCAGCTCGTACTCGAACATCATCGGGGTGACGCGGGCCGACCGCGTGACGTCGAGACGCCGGGCCAGCTCAGCCGTGTCCACGCTGGACTCGAAGGCGCCGAGCGCGGCCTCCACCTTGCGGGGATTGGCCGGGCTGGGCCGCCCGGAGATGCGCCCGGCGGCGGCGACCGCGTGGAAACTGTCCGACGGCACGGACAGCACCGCCAGGTTGGTACCGAGCCGGCCGACCAGGCGCATCGCCCGTGGATCGGGCTGCTCGCCGAGGGTCAGCGCCACCCCGGCCAGCGAGACCAGCCCGGCGGCGTGCGCGGCGCCGACCGCCACCAGCAGGTCGGCCCGGTCCCCGGGGGTGATCACCAGGGCACCGTCGACGAGGTGGTCGAGCAGCACCGGCACGTGCGCGGCGCCGACCACGTAGTCGAGTACGTCGCGGCCGAGCGCCGTATCGTCACCGGCCAGCACGGTGGCGTCGAGGGCGGCGGCGACCTCGGCGACGGTGGGCGCGGACACCGCCGGAATCTCCGGGATCGCGTACACCGGCACCGGCAGGTCCGGCGCTGTGACCGCGGTCGTGGCCCGGTTGACGATCACCGCGAGCACCGTCGCGCCGAGCTCGGTCAGCGAGTGGTACGCGCTGCGGGTGGCACCGGCCACCTCGGCGGTGTCGCGACGCAGCCCGTCGACGATGGCGACCACCACGCTGCCGAACTCGGTGGCCAGCCGGGCGTTGAAGGCCAGCTCGCGGGGCAGTCCGCCGTTGTCGCCGGGGTCGTCGAAGTCGCTGCCGATCACCAGGACGGCCGGACAGCGCCGCTCCAGCTCCCGGTACCGCCCGACGATCTGGGAGATCAACTCTTCCCGCCGGCCGTCGGCGACCAGTTCGGCCGCCTCGGCGTAGCGGGCCCCGTACAGCTGGTCCTCGGGCAGGTCGATCCGGTACCGCTCACGCAGCAGGGTCAGCGTCGCGTCCGGCCCGTCGTCGGCGACCAGCGGCCGGAACACCCCGATCCGTTCGACCCGGCGGGACAGCAGCTCGGCCAGGCCGAGCGCGACGGTGGACTTGCCACCACCGGGACCCAGGCCGGCCAGGTAGACACTTCGCGCCACCGCCCCAACCTACAAGGCCGGGGCGGTGGCGGTCTGGTGACCTTGGTCCCGGCCGTGCCGGGACGGGCGTCCCCCGGTACGGCGGCTCAGTCGTCCTCGTCGTCGAGCCGGGCCAACCAGGTGGCGAGCCGCTCGACCGGGGTCTCGAACTCCGGGTGCAGGTCGACGAAGTCACGCAGCCGCTCGGCGAGCCAGGAGATGGCGACCTCCTCCTCGCCACGCCGCTGCGCCAACTCCTCGATGCCGCGGTCGGTGAAGTACATGTCGGATCCCTCTCAGCGGCGCGGCAGCGCCGCGTCGATGAGAGCCGCCTGCTCGACGTCGTGCTGCTTGGTCGAGCCGACCGCCGGCGCCGCCGCCGCCGGCCGGGAGATCCGTCGCAGCCGTACGCCGTCGAGGTGCTCCAGCAGGTTGAGCGCCACGAACGACCAGGCACCCTGGTTGGCCGGTTCCTCCTGCACCCAGGCGAAGTCCTCGGCGTTCGGGTACGCCGCCAGCGCGGCCCGCAGCGGCTGCACCGGCAGTGGGTAGAGCTGTTCCACCCGGATGATCGCCGCGTCGGTGTCGATCTGCCCGTTGCCACCGGCGACCCTGTGCCGCTCGGTCCGGGCCTGTACCAGGTCGTAGTAGACCTTGCCGGTGCAGAGCAGCACCCGCTTGACCGCTTCCGGTCGGCCGTTGGCCACCGGATCGGTCAGCACCGGCTGGAAGGTGCCGGAGGTGAAGTCTTCCACGGTGGACACGCAGAGCTTGTGCCGCAGCAGCGACTTCGGCGTGAACACGACCAGCGGCTTGCGCTTGGACGAGATGGCCTGCCGGCGCAGCAGGTGGAAGTAGTTGGCCGGGGTGGTCGGGATCGCGATGCGCATGTTGTCCTCGGCGCACAGTTGCAGGTAGCGCTCGGGACGGCCGGAGGTGTGGTCCGGGCCCTGCCCTTCGTGGCCGTGCGGCAGCAGCAGGGTCAACGCCGAGCGCTGCCCCCACTTGACCTCGCCGGAGGAGACGAATTCGTCGACGATCGACTGGGCGCCGTTGACGAAGTCGCCGAACTGCGCCTCCCACAGCACCAGCGCCTCCGGGTTCTCCACCGAGTAGCCGTACTCGAAGCCCATCGCCGCGTACTCGCTGAGCAGGGAGTCGTGTACGAAGAACCGGGACCCGTTGGTGGTCAGGCTGGACAGTGGCAGGTAGTCCCCGCCGGTCCTGGCCTCCAGCACCGAGGCGTGCCGCTGCACGAAGGTGCCCCGGCGCGAGTCCTGACCGGCCAGGCGTACGGTGATCCCGTCGGCGAGCAGGGTGCCGATGGCGATGATCTCGCCGAAGCCCCAGTCGATGTCGCCGGCCACCGCCATCTTGGCGCGCCGTTCCAGCAGCTGCTGGATCCGTCGGTGCGGGGTGAAGCCGTCCGGCAGGTTGACGTGCGCCTCACCGACGGCCCGTACGGCCGCGGCGTCGACCGCGGTGGCCACCTCCGGCTCCGGCTCGGGCTGCGGGCTGGGTAGCCGGCTGGCGGCCGAGGTGGCGGCGTCCCGGGTCGCCTTGAAGACCTGCTCCAACCTGGCCTGGTAGTCACGCAGCAGCTCCTCGGCGTCGGTGACGGTGATGTCACCGCGACCGATCAGCTCCTCGGTGTAGAGCTTGCGGACACTGCGCTTGGAATCGATGATCGAGTACATCAGCGGATTGGTCATCGACGGGTCGTCACCCTCGTTGTGCCCGCGCCGGCGGTAGCAGACCAGGTCGATCACCACGTCCTTGTTGAACGCCTGGCGGTACTCGAAGGCCAGCCGGGCCACCCGGACCACCGCCTCCGGATCGTCGCCGTTGACGTGGAAGATCGGTGCCTGGATCATCCGGGCCACGTCGGTGCAGTACAGCGAGGAACGGCTGTATTCCGGCGCGGTGGTGAAACCGACCTGGTTGTTGACCACCACGTGCACCGATCCGCCGGTGCGGTAGCCGCGCAGCTGGGACAGGTTGAGCGTCTCGGCGACCACACCCTGGCCGGCGAACGCGGCGTCACCGTGCACCAGCAGCGGCAGCACCGTGTAGCCCTCCAGCTTGAGATCGATGCGGTCCTGCTTGGCCCGTACGATGCCTTCCAGTACCGGGTCGACCGCCTCCAGATGCGACGGGTTGGCGGTCACCGAGACCGTGATGCCGTACTCGCCGTCCGGGGTGGTGAACTTGCCGACCTGACCGAGGTGGTACTTGACGTCGCCGGAACCCTGGGTGGATTTCGGGTCGAGGTGGCCCTCGAACTCGGAAAAGATCTTTTCGTACGGCTTGCCGACGATGTTGGCCAGCACGTTGAGCCGGCCGCGGTGGGCCATGCCGATGACCACCTCGTCCAGGTTGGCCCGGGCCGAGGCCTGCAGGATCTCGTCCAACAGCGGGATCAGCGACTCCCCGCCCTCCAGCGAGAACCGCTTCTGGCCGACGTACTTGGTCTGCAGGAAGGTTTCGAACGCCTCGGCCGCATTGAGCCGGTTGAGGATGTGCTTCTGCTCGCCGGCGTCGGGCTTTTCGTAGCCACGTTCGATCCGCTCCTGAATCCAGTGGCGTTCCTCCGGATCCTGGATGTGCATGTACTCGACGCCGACCCGGCGGCAGTACGAGTCGCGCAGCACGCCGAGGATCTGGCGCAGCTTCATCCGCTGCTTGCCGGCGAAACCGTCGACCGGGAAGGTGCGGTCCAGGTCCCACAGGGTCAGGCCGTGCTCCAGCACGTCTAGGTCCGGGTGCTTGCGGATCTTGAATTCGAGCGGGTCGGTGTCGGCCATCAGGTGCCCGCGCACCCGGTAGGCGTGGATCAGTTCGTTGACCCGGGCGGTCTTGTTGATCTGGCCCTCGGAACTGACCGCCACGTCACGCACCCAGCGCACCGGCTCGTACGGGATGCGCAGCGAGGTGAAGATCTGGTCGTAGAAGCCGTGCTCGCCCAGGATCAGCTCGTGCATGATCTTGAGGAACTCGCCCGACTGCGCGCCCTGGATGATCCGGTGGTCGTAGGTGCTGGTCAGCGTGATGACCTTGCTGACCGCCAGATCGGCGAGGGTCTCCTCGGACATGCCGGCGTACGGTGCCGGGTACTCCATCGCGCCGACCCCGATGATCGTGCCCTGGCCGACCATCAGCCGGGGCTGGGAGTGCACGGTGCCGATGCCCCCCGGGTTGGTCAGCGAGATGGTGGTGCCGCCGTAGTCCTCCATGGTCAGTTCGTTACGCCGGGCGCGGCGGACGATGTCCTCGTAGGCCTGCCAGAACTGCCGGAAGTCCAGCAGCTCGCAGCCCTTGATGGACGGCACCACCAGGGTGCGTGAGCCGTCCGGCCTGGCCAGGTCGATCGCGATGCCGAGGTTGACGTGCCCGGGCGCGACCATGGTCGGCTTGCCGTCGACCTCGGCGAACGAGTTGTTCATCTCGGGATGCTCGGCGAGCGCCCGGACCAGCGCGTACCCGATCAGGTGGGTGAAGCTGACCTTGCCGCCCCGGCCCCGCGCCAGGTGGTTGTTGATCACGATGCGGTTGTCGACCAGCAGTTTCGCCGGCACCGCCCGCACGCTCGTCGCGGTCGGCACCGTGAGCGAGGCGTCCATGTTCTGCACGATCCGGGCGGCCACGCCGCGCAGGGGCGTCCGTCGGCTGCCTTCGCTGGCGGTGTCCGTCGGACCTGCCGCGCCGGCCGGTGCCTTGGGCGCGGTCGCCTTGCCCCCGGCATCCTTACCGCCACCGGCTGCTCTACCGCCGCCGGCCGCCTTGCCCGGAACCGGTTGCTTGGCCGGTGCCTCCTTGGTCGTGGCGGTCTTCGTCACCGTCGTTCCGGTGGCCGGCGCGCCGCCCGCGTTCGCCCGGGTCGGGCCGCTCGTCACCTGCGTGGGCGGGGGGGCGCCCACCGCTGCGGTGGTGCCGCGGTCCGCCGGCTGGCGGACCGGGCGCGCGGCCGGTGCGTCCGTGCCCACCCGGGCTGCCGTCGCCGCGCCGGCCTCGGCGGTAGCCTCCGCCGGTGTCACCGACTGCCCGGACCCGGCGGCCGACGGGGCCGGCTGGTAGTCGGCGAAAAAGTCATGCCAAGCCGGGTCGACACTGCCGGGATCGGTGAGATACTTCTGGTACATCTCATCGACGATCCACTCGTTCGGGCCGAAACCCGCCAGCGGGTTTTCCTGCGAGGTCTGCTGGGTTGACACGGCCGGTAATCGCCTCTTTCACGCGGGTCGGATTGTCACGCGGGGACGCCACCACGTATCGGGGCGCTGGTCGGGGACGGCTTCCAGGCTACGCCGTGCTCCGACGGCCGGCATTGTCGCATGCGACTCGTGTCACTTTTCACAACGTCGGTCCCACCGGCCCCGACCGTGGTTCGGACCCCTGGCGAGGCGGCCCCCGACGAGGCGGCCCCCGACGTCAGGCCCGGCGTCAGCGGCCTCGGCGTCAGGAGATGTCTCGGCGCCGGGTGATGATGGTGCCGACGATCCCGGTCACCAGCGCGTAACCGATCAGCACCACCGCGCCGGTCCAGCGCGGCGGGCTGCCCGGCAGGTCGTCGGTCCCGGCCACCAGCAGCTGCGACGCCAGCGACGGCACGATCACCTGTAGGTCGCTGATCCAGTCACCGAACCGGGCCGCCAGGATGTTGAGGATGATCGCGGCGCCCAGGTAGCCGCCGAGGTAGAGCAGGATGGCCGAGACGGTCGCGCCGAGCTGGCTGCGGATCAGCACGCCGAAGCCGACCCCGAAGATCGCCCAGAGCAGGTACGCGAGGCCGTTGAGCCCGACCGCCTCCCACACCGTACCGGTGCCGAGCTGTGCACCCAGGTCCAGCGAGACCATGATCAGGCTGCCGCCGATCAAATTGAACCCGGTCGTGACCAGCCAGAACAGGGCGCCCAGCAGCATCGCGGCGGCCAGCTTGGCGAGGATCACCGCGGTCCGCTGCGGAGTGGTCAGGAAGGTGGTGGTCGCGGTCTGGTGGAAGTACTCGTTGGTGACCACGATCGTGCCGAGCAGCATCACGATGAGCAGGCCGAAGAACTGACCGTTGGTGTAGAGGTTGGCGGCCAGCGCCGGCGGCTCGCTGATCACGTCGAACACCTCGGCGTCGGCCGGCGAGACCTCGCCGAGACGGCTGGAGTCCGCCAGCACGCTGGTCTGCAGATAGTTGACCAGCAGGGTCAGCGCCCACAACGGCAGGTAGATCAGCGCGAAGATCCACCAGGTGTTGGTTGTGCTGATCTTGAGAAACTCGCTGCGTACCAGGTTCATCGGATAGCCGCCTTCGCGCCGGTCAGTTCGAGGAAGACCCGTTCCAGGTCGGGGCGTTCGGTGCTGAGCTCGTGCAGTTCCACGCCCTCGGCCAGCGCGGCCCGGCCGACCGCCGGGGCGTCCACCCCGGTCACCAGCAACGCGCCGTCCGGCGTCGGTGCCACCGTGGCGCCGGCCTTGTCGAGCGCCGGGACCAGCCGGTCGACGTGCGGGGTCCGCACCCGTACCGTCACGGCGCCGGACATCGAGGCCATCACCTCGGCCACCGGTCCGTGCCGGACCAGCCGGCCCGCCGCGATGATCACCACATCGTCGGCCAGCAGCTGCATCTCGGCCAGCAGATGGCTGGAGACGAGCACCGTACGGCCCTGCGCCGCGAAACTCTTGAGCAGGTCCCGCATCCACCGGATGCCCTCGGGGTCGAGTCCGTTGGCCGGTTCGTCGAGGATCAGCACCCGTGGGTCCCCGAGCATCGCCGCGGCGATGCCCAGCCGTTGGCGCATACCCAGCGAGTAGCCCTTGAACTTGCGCTTGGCCGCCGGGGTCAGCCCGACCATGGTCAGCGCCTCGTCGGCCCGTGCCCGTGGCAGGCCAGCCGCGGCGCAGATCACCCGCAGGTGGTTGACGCCGGTCCGGCCCTTGTGCGCGCTGGACGCCTCCAGCACCGCGCCGACGTGCCGCAGCGGGTCGGTCAGATCCGCGTACCGGGCCCCGCCGATGGTGGCGTGCCCGCTGGTCGGTGTGACCAGGTTGAGCATCATCCGCAGCGTGGTGGTCTTGCCTGCCCCGTTCGGCCCGAGGAAGCCGGTCACCCGGCCGGGCTCCACGGTGAACGACAGGTTGTCGACCGCCCGTACGTTGCGGTACTGCTTCGTCAGCCCGGAGACGACGATGCGTCCGTCCGACATGTGACTCCTTCCCATCAGGGTCAACCCGGTCGGCGTCGACCCGGTCACGATCAGGCGGGCGCACCGGCGTCCGGCGCGGCCACCGCGATCCACGTCGCCCGCGCCTGCCCGAGCACCCCGCCGGTGGGGTCGTACAGCGCCGTGCGGACCTCGGCCTTGCGGCCACTGGCCGCGACCAGTTCGCCGACCACCACGCACCGCTGACCGGGCACCGGCGGCGTGGCGACCGTCGCGGTCATCCGGCCGAGCACGTACGGCCGGCCCGGGGCCAGCACCGCCCAGCCACCGGGGCAGTCCAGCGCTGCCCAGACGGTCGCCACCGTAGTGGACGCGGGCACCAGAAACGGCGCTGCGACGCGCCCGTCACCCACCGGACCGGGAAAGATCCGTAGGCCGTCGGGGTGCCGCGGACCGCAGACGTAGCAGCTGGGAAACGGGTGCGCGGAAAAGCCGGGGTACGCGGCGCCGGCGGCGACCGCCCGCCGCGGTGACACCGGGGCGACCGGCGGACCGAGCGGGGTGTCCACCTGTTCGACCTCGGCTACCAGGCCGGAGTCGTCGGCGGACCCGGTCCGGTCGACTTCGATCCGCAGCCGGACCGGTGTGACCGGCACCGCGCGCAGCGGCGTGTCCAGCGGCGGAGGACGGCGCAGGGTGACCCGGACCGGCGGGTCGGTGACCCCGGTCACCGACCGGGCGGCGGGCCACGCCTGGGCGAACAACCCGGCGGCGTATCCGCCGTTGGCCGAGCCGGCCGGGCCGTTGAACCGGGCGGGAATGATCACGCGCCCATCCTTGCAGCAGCCTGCCACCGGCGTTCACCCGATCGACACCGGTGCCATCCGTGGTCGACACGTCGACGGTTCCGGCACCCCTTACACACATGTCATGGCCATGTTGCTGACCGCCCCCGCGCCGGGCAGGACCGGTGGGTACTCCGTTTCGCTCGCCGAGGACGGCGATCAGGTCGCCGCCGCACAACGGCTACGGCACCAGGTCTTCGCGGCCGAGTTCGGCGCCCGGCTGGCCGGCACCGGGCCCGGTGGGCGCGACGTCGACGACTTCGACGCCCACTGCGATCACCTGATCGTCCAGGAGCAGCGCACCGGGGCGGTGGTGGGGACGTACCGACTGCTGCCGCCGGCGCGGGCGGCCCGGCTCGGACGCCGGTACAGCGACTCCGAGTTCGACACCCGCCCGCTGCGCCTGCTCGACGCCCATCTGGTCGAAGCGGGCAGGTCCTGCGTGCATCCGGAGCACCGTACCGGCGCGGTGATCAACCTGATCTGGTCCGGGATCGCCCGCTACATGCAGGTACGCAACCTGCGGTGGCTGGGCGGCTGCGCCTCCCTGCCGCTGCACGACGGTGGGGCGACCGCGCACGCGGTGTGGGACCAGGTCCGGCACACGCATCTGGCCCCGCCGCTGCTGCGGGTCCGGCCCCGGCGTCCCTGGCTGGCCGAGCCATCGGCGCAGGGGCCAGCCGCACCGCCGGCTACGGACGCGCCGGCCACGGACGCGCCGGCTACGGACGCGCCGGCTACGGACGCGCCGGCTACGGACGCGCCGGCCGCCGTCCGACGCACGCCGATGCCGCCGCTGCTGCGTGGCTACCTGCGGCTCGGGGCCTGGGTGTGCGGCGAACCGGCCTACGACCCCGACTTCGCCGTCGCGGACCTGTACGTCCTGCTGTCGCTGGACCGGATGGATCCCCGCTACCTGCGACATTTCCTGGAGGGCCGATGAACGCCTCCCTGACCGTCCCGACAACCTTCTGGCGTCCCCGGTCCGGCTGCGGCCCGGGTTGCCTGCCCCCGGTCGGCACCCTGCCGGCGGCCGGGCCGCTGACCCCGGTGCTGCGCCTGGCGGGGGTGCTCGCCATGCTGCTGACCGGAGTGTTTCTGCTGGTACTGCTGCCCGTGCTGCCCCGGCGGCTGCGGCCGGTGGCGGGCAGCCGCTGGGCGCGCGGCCTGTTGCGTGCCTTCGGCGTACGGCTGCGCCTGGCCGGCCGGTTGCCGCGCCAGCCCGCGTTGCTGGCCGCGAATCACATCTCCTGGCTCGACACCCTGGCGATCCTCGCCGTCGCACCGGTGCGGATGCTGGCCAAGAGCGAAGTCGGCAGATGGCCGATGATCGGGTCGCTGGCTCGCGTCGGTGGCACCCTGTTCATCGACCGCGACCGGCCGCGCACCCTGCCGCGCACCGTCGCGCAGGTCGCTGCGGCACTGCGGGCCGGCAGCCACGTCGCGGTCTTCCCGCAGGGCACGACGACCTGCGGCATCATGGAGCGGTTCCCGGCCGGTGACGGATGCGCCTCCGGACGGCGCGACCCGGTGCCGTTTCGTCCGGCCCTGTTCCAGGCCGCGGTCGACGCGGGCGCGCCGGTCGTTCCGCTGACGCTGACCTACCATTTCGCCAGCCGTCCGGCCGGCCGGCCGGTGCCGGCCTCGGTGCCCGTGCCGGCGCCGGTGCCGGTGCCGGTGCCGGTGCCGACCAGCGTCACCGCCTTCATCGGCGAGGAGGCGCTGTGGCCGTCGGCCCGCCGGATACTGGCGCTGCGTCACCTGGTGGTGACCGTCGACGCCGGGGTGCCGCTACGACCGGACCGGGTGCCGCACCGGCGGGCGCTGGCCCGGCTCGCGGACCCGGCCGCTGGACCGATCCGCTCGGCCCTCGACCTCGTCGCCTGAGGCGGGCACCAGCTACTCCCGAGCTTGCTCTCAGGCGATTGTCAGCCGTCCTACAGGCGGGATCCAGCTCCCTCGGGGATGATAGCCGGCATGGCCGCACCGCAGACCGAGGCGAGACTTCTTGTCGTCGAGGACGACCCGAACATCCTCGAACTCCTTTCCGCCAGTCTGCGCTTCGCCGGTTTCGACGTCACCACCGCGACCAGCGGCAGTGCCGCACTCAACGCCGCCCGGGACCGTCGTCCCGACCTGGTGGTGCTCGACGTGATGCTGCCCGACCTCGACGGATTCGAGGTCATCCGGATGATGCGGGAGGCGGGTACCCGTACCCCGGTGGTCTTCCTGACCGCCCGCGACGCGACCGACGACAAGATCCGCGGACTGACCCTCGGTGGCGACGACTACGTCACCAAGCCGTTCTCGCTGGAGGAGCTGACCGCCCGGATCCGGGCGGTGCTGCGCCGTACCGGCAACGGCGACCAGGTCACCTCCCGGCTGACCTTCGCCGACCTGGAGTTGGACGAGGAGACCCACGAGGTGTACCGGGCCGGCAACCGGGTGCAGCTGTCGCCGACCGAGTTCAAGCTGCTGCGCTACCTGATGCTCAACGCCAACCGGGTGCTGTCCAAGGCGCAGATCCTCGACCACGTGTGGAACTACGACTTCCGTGGCGACGACAACATCGTCGAGTCCTACATCTCCTACCTGCGGCGCAAGGTCGACAACACCCAGCCACGGCTGATCCATACCCTCCGTGGCGTCGGGTACGTCCTGCGTAAACCGGCGGCGTGAACCCGCCGGCGCCGATGCTCGGCTGGCTGCGCCGCGTACCGCTGCGGGTCAAGCTCGTCACCTCGGTGCTCGCGCTGGTCGTCACCGCCCTGCTGGTGATCAGCGTGAGCACGGCGGTGTTCCTGCGCAGCTACCTGGTCGAGCAGATCGACTCGGATCTGCGGGCCTACGTCGCCCAGCTGCAGGCCTATCTCGGCCAGGTGACCAGCCGGCCGCCGTGGGAGCAGCCGGACAAGGTCACCCTTCGACTGCCCACCGACTATCTGGTCATCGCCACCGACGGCGACGGCGTGCCGGGCACCCCGTGGTACGACACCGAACGGCTCGACCGCGGCGATCTGCCCCAGTGGCCGGGCGACCTGGCCGGGTTCGAGCGGCTGCGCGGTGAACCGTTCACCGCCATCGCCAGCGACGGCGCACCCCGCTGGCGGATGCTCTACGCGTCGCTGCCCACCGGCCAGGTGATCGCCGTCGGGCAGAGCCTGACCGACGCCGATTTGGCGGTCAGCCGGCTGGTCTGGATCGACATCCTGGTCGGCTGCGGGGTCGTGGTGCTGCTCGCGCTGGCCGGCGCGGCGATCGTCCGGTCCAACCTCAAGCCACTGGTCGAGATCGAGCAGACCGCGTCGGCGATCGCCGCCGGTGATCTCAGCCGCCGGGTCCCCGACCCGGAGCCCGGGGTGCGGGTGCCGCAGACCGAACTGGGCCGGTTGTCGCGGACCCTCAACGCGATGTTGACCCAGATCGAGGCGGCGTTCACCGCCCGGGCGGCATCGGAGTGGGCGGCCCGGATGGCCGAGTCCGCCGCCCGGGAGGCGGCTACGGCGGCGCAGCGCTCCGAAGCACGGGCCCGCCGGTCCGAGGAACGGATGCGCCAGTTCGTCGCCGACGCCTCGCACGAGCTGCGCACCCCGCTGACCACCATCCGGGGGTTCGCCGAGCTGTACCGCCAGGGGGCGGCCGCCGCCTCGCCCGAGGAGGCGGCCCGGCTGGTGCGTCGGATCGAGGACGAGGCCTCCCGGATGGGTCTGCTCGTGGAGGACCTGCTGCTGCTCGCCCGGCTGGACCGGGAACGGCCGCTGGAACTGGCGCCGGTGGAGCTGCCGGTGCTGGTCAGCGACGCGGTGCAGGCGGCACGGGCGGTCGACCCGCGGCGCCGGATCGAGCTGGACATCGGCCCCGGTGCCGGCACGCTGGTGGTGCTCGGCGACGACGCCCGGCTGCGTCAGGTGATCGGCAACCTGATGGCCAACGCGGTGAACCACACCCCGGCGGACGCGGCGGTGACCCTGCGGCTGCGCGCCGACGAGCCCGGGTACGCGGTGATCGAGGTCGCCGACGACGGTCCCGGACTCACCGGTGAACAGGCCGAACGGGTCTTCGAACGGTTCTACCGGGTCGACGCGTCGCGTACCCGTACCGCCGAGCGCCCGGCCGGCACCGGGCTCGGGCTGGCCATCGTCGCGGCGCTGGTCGCCGCCCACCAGGGCAGCGTGGAGGTGGACAGCCGGCCCGGCGACGGTGCCACCTTCCGGGTCCGGCTGCCGCTCGCGGCCACCGGATTGATCGACGGTAACGAATCATGACTTTCAGCAAAACCTCAGCCGGAAATCAGGTGGATCAAAGAGCCAGTGGGCAAGCTGAATACATGAGCGAGCACGAGACCACACCGCCGGCAGAGCCGTCGGGCACGGCTCAACCGCCGGCCAACCCATGGCAGGCACCAGCACCAGCGGCACCAGCACCGGATGCAGCGGCCCCGACCAGCGCCCCCGGCGGCGAACGACAGTCCGCCGGCTGGACGCCGACCAACCATCCGTACGCCGGTCAGCCGTACGCCGGTCAGCCGGCTGTCCAGCCGTACCCCGGTCACGGCCCGGACTACGGCCAGGGTCACGGACCCGGACCGGGCTATGGACCCGGACCGGGTGAGCCGACCGTCGGCTGGCCGTACGCCGGTCAGCCGCCGCAGGCCGCCGGGCAGCGCCAAGGCGGCCGAGCGGGTCGCACCGTCGCGGCGGCGGCCGTCGCCGTGCTGCTGATGCTGGGCTCCGGTGTCGCCGGTGCCGCCATCGTCACCGCCTTCGACGATGACGCGGTGACCCCGGCGGTGCAGACCAGCAACAGCGGCTCCGGCAGCACCGCGCCGGTGATCGACCGTTCCTCGCTCGCGGAGATCGCCGACGCCGTCCAGGACAGCGTCGTGTCGATCTCCACCGGGTCCGGGGAGGGCTCCGGGGTGGTGCTCAACGCCGACGGGTTCATCCTGACCAACAACCACGTCGTCGCGTCCGCCCAGGGCGACTCGGTCAGCGTGATCTTCGCCGACGGCAGCAGCGCCGATGGCACCGTGATCGGCACCGACGCGCGGACGGACCTCGCGGTGGTCGAGGTCGACGGCGTCGACGGGCTGTCGGCGGCGACCTTCGGCGACAGCAGCGCGATGCGGGTCGGCGACACCGTGCTGGCCCTGGGCAGCCCGTTGGGGCTGCAGGGCTCGGTGACCGCCGGCATCATCAGCGCCCAGGACCGCACCATCGCCGTGGGTGGCAGCCAACAGCAGAACCCGTTCGGCGGCGGTGGCACCGGTGTCACCTCGATGTCCGGTCTGTTGCAGACCGACGCCCCGATCAACCCGGGCAACTCCGGCGGGGCGCTGGTCAACACCGCCGGTGAGGTGATCGGCATCAACACCGCGATCGCCACCTCCGGCCAGGGCGAGGGCAACATCGGCGTCGGCTTCGCGATCCCCAGCAACAAGGCCAAGGAGGTCGCCGAGGCGCTGATGGCCGGCGAGGAGGTCAGCCACCCGTACCTCGGGGTCAGCGTGACCGACTCCGAGACCGGCGGCGCGGTGATCGCGGCGGTGGAGGAAGGCAGCCCCGCCGACCAAGCCGGACTCACCCGCGGCGACGTCGTCACCCGGATCGACGACACCCCGGTCAACGACTCCGACGACCTGGTCGCGGTGGTACAGGCCGGCGACGTCGGCGCACAGATCGAGATCACCTACCAGCGTGAGGACGAGGAACAGACCACTACCGCCACGCTCGCCGAAGCACCCTGAGCGGGTGCCCGTCAGCCGGCTGCCCGGGAAACCGGATGCCCGAGAAAGAGCCTGCCTCCCCTGGAAGAGCGGCGGGTGGGGTGACCAAGGGGGTTGGTCACCCCACCCGCCGCTCGCTACATTGACGGGCCATGCGCATCGAGACGTTCGTCGATCAGTTCCCGGTCGCCGCGCCGCCGCGGCGGGTCTACGACCACCTGGCCGAGCCGACCAATCACATCGGCCTGTCGCCGCTGATCGTGGCGGTGCGTGACATCGAGCGCGGCACCGACCCGGCCGGTCAGCAGGAGTTGCGGTACGTGGCCGTGGAGCGGTTCACCGTCGCCGGGCCGCTGCACTACGACAACATTCTGCGGGTGTGCCAGACCAACACCGTGCCGGGTCGACGACTCGTCATGCGGGTGCGCAGCCCGGCCCGGGTCCGGGTCCGGTTCGTGATGGACGTCGAGCCGGCCGGCACCGGCGTCGGCCACGATCCGGGCACCGTCGTGACGGTGAGCGTCACCCTGCAGATGCCCACCCTGCTGCGTTCCTATGTGGTGCGTACGGCCAGGAAGGTACAGATGTTCCGGGCCCGTACCCTGGCCGAAAGGATGAGTTGCTGATCCCGGCGTAGTCGATCGACCAGGCAACTTTCGCAGGACATGCTGTCCGAAAGCGGTCCAGCAGTCGCGTACGGTCGACACGGCGGTCTAACCTGCAGCCGCGTAGATCGGCGGAGGAGCAGGCAGTGACGGTCGTCGAGACCAGGATGAGCGTGTGGGAGGCCCTGGCCGGCCGGGCACCGGGACAACCGGTCGCGCCCGCCGACGCCGGGCTGTGGGAAGCCGTCGTCGAACGGCTCAATCCGGCCCGCGCCCGACCGGTGCTGCGCCCCGGTATCGAGTACGTAGAGCTGGCCTCGGTGCGCGGCGTGCCGTACGTCATGCTGCGTTCCCCCGACGACCGCGGCGGCAGCTGCTACCTGCGGCTCGCACCGGAGGAGTGGCGACTCGCCCAGCTGATGGACGGCAGCCGTACGGTGGCCCGGCTGGTCGCCGAGTTCGCCCGCATCGCCGGCCGGCTCGCCCCGGACCAGGTCACCCGGGTCGTCGCCGACCTGGCCGGCAACCGGATGCTGGCCGAGCTGCCGGTCGACGCGTTCCGGCCGCTGGACAAGGTGCACCGCCGGCCCTGGCCGGCGCGGCTGGGCCGCAGCCTGCTGGCGGTGGCGCAGGGTCGACGTACCGTGCTGGCCAACGTCGATCCGCTGATCGGGGTCCTCTACCGCGGCGGCGGCCGGCTGTTGTTCACCCGCGCGGCGGCGATCACGCTGGGTGTCGTCGCGCTGGCCGGCTTCGTCGCCTTCTGCTGGACCTGGTGGCGCGGCGAACAGTCGGTCTTCCTCACCGGCGGCTCGTACGTGGCCGGCGCGGCCGTGCTGCTCGGGCTGAACGTGATGGCGCTGGCCTGCCACGAACTCGGTCACGCGCTGGCGACGAAACACGCCGGCCGGCGGGTGCCGGCCGCCGGGTTCCTGGTGTATTTCGGCATCCCGTCGGTCTTCGTCGACACCACCGACGTCTGGATGGCCGGACGCCGCTCGCGGCTGATCACCACCGCCGCCGGGCCGGCCGCCGGGCTCGTCCTCGCCGGCGTGGCCGGCATCGTCGGGTTGGTGTTCCCGGCCGCCGCGCCATGGACCTTCAAGCTCGCCTTCGCCTGGTACCTCAACGCGCTGTTCAACCTCAATCCGTTCCTCGCGCTCGACGGCTACTACCTGCTGATGGACTGGTTGGAGATTCCCAACCTGCGGGCCCGCGGGCTGGCGTACGTCACCGGCAAGCTGCGTCGGCGGGCACCCCGCTGGTCGGCGCTGGACCGCGAAGGGCGACTCGTCGCCCTCTACGGCATGCTCGCCGTGCTCTGGCTGGTCATCGCGGTCAACCTGTTCTGGCGGATCTGGACCGACCGGGTAGCCGGGCTGGTCATCGGGCTGTGGCGGTCCGGCTGGCCGGCCCGGCTGCTGCTGGCCGCGGTGGTCGCCGGGCTGGCCGCGCCGCTGGTCTACCTGGCCGCCGGCTGGCTGGTCCGGCGGTGGCGGCGGCTGCGCACGGCGCTGGCCGAGCGCCGGCACGCCTCGGACACCCCGCGTCGGCTCGACGCGCTGCGCGCCAGCGCGCTGCGGGTGCTGCCGCCGGAAGCGCTCAACCGGCTCGCCGCCCAGGCACGCTGGATGCATCCGCACACCGGTCAGCAACTCGTCGCCGCCGGTGCCGCCCAACCGGCCGTGTTCGTCGTCGTCGACGGCGCGGTGGAAGGTCGCTCACCTGGCGATCCGGCCGGCACGGTGCGCCAGCGGCTCGGCCCGGGCGGGCTGGTCGGCCTGGCCAGCGCGCTCACCGGTAGCGCGGCGACGTTGAGCTGGCACACCGCCGGCACGACCCTGTTGGCGCTGCCGCCGGCCGCGGTCGCCACCATCGTCGGTCCGCTGCCCGGCCCGCCGCCGGCCGACCGGGCCGCCGCCGAGGCGCTGTTCGTCGAGACGCCGGCGCTGTCCGGGCTGACGCCCGAGGACCGGTTGGGGCTGGTCGCCCGGGCCCGGCCGGTCTCCGTGCCGCCGGGAGCGCCGGTGCGCCTGGCCGGGCCGTACGACGCGGTCGTGGTCGAATCCGGGGTGATCGCCCTCGCCGACGGCACCGAGCTGCGCCGTGGCACGATGATCGGCCCGGTCGGCGCGCCGCCGCCGGACACGGTAGCGGTCACCCGGACCCCGTCGCGGCTGTGGCAGCTGCCGGCCGTCGCGGGCCTGCCCATGCTGCTCGGTGCCGCCCCGGCCGAGGTGGTCGCCGCCGACGCCGCCGCGACCCGGGGCGGTGCCCCGGCCAGCGGGGTGCACCCGCCCGCCGACTACCCGCCGCTGGCCGCACCGCCCGGTCCGCCGCCGCCCGACGCGGACGACGACGTCGACCGGCGCTTCGAACGCCGGCTGTGGTGGCTGGTGCTGCTCCTGCTGCTGTTCGCACTCCTGATCACCGGCAGCAACCTGCGACCCGGTCCGGCGTGGGCGGAGATGCCCACCGACCGGGCGCTGCTGCGGGTCGAACGCGGGGTGGCCGTGGTGCAGACCACCGCCGGGCGTTCGATCACCTTGCGCAGCGGCGGGGCCCACTACGTCGGTGACGGCGACCGGATCGGGGTGCGCGACCGGTCGACCGGTGAGCTGACCTTCCGTGGTGGCGCGGCGACCGTGCTCTGCGCCGGCGTACAGGTACGGGTCGGGACGCTGTGGAGCACCGGGGCACGACCGGTCGCGCCGAACGGGGAGCTGAGGCTGGAACGGGGCCGGATCCTCGCGGACACGGCCAGTACGTCGACCGCTTTCGAGCCACTGGCGCTGACGGTCGAGAGCCAGGGCGAGGCGGTGGCGAACCGGGGAGAAGCCTGGTTCGCGGTCAACACGGGCGTGGTCCGGGTCTCCGCCGGCGAGGTACGGCGCAGCGGCGTGACGCAGCCGGCCACCGGGGAACGGCTCGGCTGCGGTGACGGGACGGCGGTGTCACCACCCGGCGGTACGCCGAGCACCGCGGTCCCGCCGGGGTCGCCGACCCCGCCGTCGCCGACGGTGGAGAGTCCGGCACCGGACCTGTCGGCCACCAGTCAGCCGGTGCCGTCACCGAGTCGGTTGCCGGTGCCCGGCCTGACCACCACCCCGCCGGCACCGTCCAGCCCGACGCCGGGTCCGACCCGCACGCCCGGTCCGACCTCGTCACCCACGCCGCCGCCGACCACAGCTCCGCCGACCACGCCACCACCGCCCACGACCCTGCCGCCCACGACCGCACCACCCACCACGGCTCCGCCCACGACCGCACCACCGCCGAACGAGCCGCCGGTCATCACCTGGGTGACCGTGCCGTCCGGCCAGATCGGCCAAGAAGACCAGGACGGGTTCCCGTGCGGCGGTGCGAACTCGACCACCGCCTCGGCTTCGGCGCGGGTGAGTGACGACACGCCGGGCTTCCGGGTGGTGCTGACGTGGAGTGGATTCGCACAGGGCAGCATGGTCATGCAGCCGGACGGGGACATCCACTACGGCTCCGTCGGTCCGGTCCCGTACCCCGGGGAGCCCAACAGAGGCGGTTCTCTGACAATCCGTGCGGTGGTCACCGACCGGGGCGGACTGACCGACTCGGTCGAGTCGAAGGTTTCTGTCGTGCCGTGCCAGCCAGTGGTCATCACCTTGAGATGAGCCGGTCTACCTGAGTGGAGATATAGGTGCTTTGTTGGTTCTGTCCGAAGGCGGCACGGGGCGGGTGCCGGTTCTGCAGCCGGGGGGTTTGCGAGGACCATGCCCGCTTCGGCCCGTACCTGCTTGAAGTGCACCGTTCTGAGCATCGGAGCCGGGCGGAAGGGCTGGTGGTGGAGGACGCACTGCAGTGCGGCACCTGCCGGCCACGGCCGCAGCCCGTCCCTATGCCGGAGCTGGACTGATCGAGGCCACCAGGCTGGCCCGCAGTGTGGGTGCCGCAATGATTGATTGCGATATCTGAATGGACCAGTATTGGCCGCATGACCCAGACCCGCGAAGACGACGTGGCGGTACGGCAGTTCTACGAAACCTACGGCTGGCAGCGAGGATCGTCCGGGCAGTATCAGGACGCGGAGGCCTTCGTCGACCTGCGTCCGGTGATGGACGGCTACCATCGGCGCCGGGACCAGCGGGTCGCTGAGCTGCTGGCGGGCGCCGGCCCGCTGCTGGACCTGGGGTGCGGTGGGGCGCCGCTGCAGGTCGAGGCCAACGGTGATCTGCGGGTCAATCTCGACCTCGCGGCGGCGGCGTTGCGCGGTGCGCGGCAGACCCTCGGTGACGCCGCCAGCTACCTGCAGGCCGACATCTGTCGGTTGCCCTTCCCTGCGGCCACCTTCGGCCGGGTGCTCTGCGCTCACGTGCTCTACCACCTCGCGCCGGACCGGCAACTCCTGGCGCTGGCGGAGATCTGCCGGGTCCTGCGGCCCGGCGGTGTCGCGGTGGTGGTCTACATCCAGACGTTCGCCCGGCTGCAGAGCCTGGCCCGTCGACTGCGGCTGGACTCCCGCCCGGTGGTGGACCTCCCGGCGCTGCCCTACCACCCGGTCGACCATCGACGGCTGCGGGCCGGGCTGCGCGACCGTGCGCGGATCGAGGTCCGGAGCTGGTCCATCCTGGCACCAGAGATCACCCGTACGTTGGTGCCCGGCGGGCGGACCGGCCGGGCGATGGTGTCCGGGGTGGCGGCGGTCGAGGACCGCCTGCCCGGGTGGAGCGCCCGGCTCGCCCGGTACCCGATGCTGGTTGTCCGCAAGAACCCGGATTGAGCCGATCCGACCAGGGCCACCAAGCTGGTGGTGACGGCGGCGGTACGGTCTTGAAGGTCGATTGCCAGGCAGGACTACCCTGGATTGTCATCGACGAGGGGACAGCTTCGATGAGCGACTTCGACACCGTACTCGAACGGCTGTTGACCGATCCCGGGTTCGCGTCGGCGCTCGGCGCCGATCCGGCCGCCGCGCTCGCCGGCTACCAGCTCTCCGCCGACGAGGTGGAGCTGCTGCGCACCCAGATGAGCGGGGCCGGGACGGCCGATACGACCGGCGTGGAGGCCCGGGCCAACCAGTCCAGCGGGTTCGGTCTGCTCTCCCCGCTCACCGGCATGATGGGCGGGCTCGGCGACTTCGGCCCGGTGGCCGGGGTCGCCGACCAGGCGTTCGGTTCCGGCTCGGCAGGCAGCGGGTTCGGCGACAGCCCGACGGCGACGAGTGGGTTCGGCGACCGCTCGGCGGACCCGGTCAGTGGATTCGGCGACCGTCCGGCACCTCCCAGCGGGTTCGGCGACCGGTTCGATGCGACCAGCGGTTTCGGTCCGGCGGAGGCGACCAGCGGCTTCGGGCAGGCTCCCGTGCCGCCAGCGACTGGCCACACCGGCGAAGCGGGCGGGCTCGGCGCTTCGATCAGTTCGCTGCTGCAACCGGGTGACGCGATGCTGGGTCCGGCACCCCAACAGATCGAGCCACCGGTGCCGGAGGGCTACCAGACCCGGGTCGACGTCGACGGCGACGGCCAGTGGGACCGGCACATCGTCCGGGGTCGCTCCGACGGCGGCGTGGACATCCTGGTCGACCACGACGGCGACGGTCGGGTCGACTTCATCGGCCGCGACGACGACGCCGACGGCCTGGTCGAGTCGGCCTCCTACGACACCGACGGCGACGGGTACTTCGATCAGACCCAGTACGACGACAACGGAGACGGCTGGCTCGACCGTACGGTCGAGCACCAGTCCCACCACGAGCCGCCACCGAGCTATGAGCCGCCACCAGCGGCCGGCGGCGGGTTGATCGGCAGCAACCTCCACCTGCCCGACGAATTCCGCTGACGACCGCTCGGCGGTCATGGCCGGCCGCCTGTCGACAGGGACTGGCGCCGATGGGTCTCTGCCCCGACGATAGGGGTAGGAGGTAGTCGCTTGGTCGCCATCGCCACCGACCGGTTGACGAAGATATTCGACGACGGCACCGTGGCCGTCGACGAGGTCAGCCTTGCGGTGCAGCCGGGACAGTTCCTGGTCCTGCTGGGTCCGACGGGGTGTGGGAAATCGACGATCCTGCGGCTGCTCGCCGGCCTGGAGGAACCGACGTCCGGGCATGTGCTGATCGACGGCCGCGTTGCCGACGATTGGTCGACCCAGCGGCGGCAGGTGGCGATGGTCTTCCAGGACTACGCCCTGTATCCGCATCTGACCGTGGCGCAGAACATCGCCTTCCCCTTGCGGATGGGGCAGGCGCCCGCGGTGCAGGAGCGGATCCGTGAGGTCGCGGCGGAGCTGGGGATCGCCGAGCACCTGCACCGCCCGCCGACGACGCTGTCCGGCGGACAGCGTCAGCGGGTCGCCATGGCCCGGGCCATCGTCCGTGACCCGAAGGCGTTCCTGCTGGACGAGCCGTTGTCGAACATAGACGCGGGATTGCGGGCCGAGCTGCGTGCCGACGTCACCGCGCTGGCCCGGCGCCGGTCCGTGACGACCGTCTACGTCACCCACGACCAGACCGAGGCGTTGACCATGGCCGACCAGCTCGCGGTGCTGCGCCGTGGCCGGCTGCAGCAGATCGGGCCGCCGGCCGAGGTGTACGGCGACCCGGCCAACGTCTTCGTCGCGGCGTTCCTCGGCAACCCACGGACCAGTCTGCTGCAGGGCGCGGTGTACGCCGAGCCCGGCCGCATTGTGCTCGACCTGGGCGCACAGGTGCTCGAACTGCCGGCGGACGACCCCCGGTTGGCCGGTCTCGCCGAACATCACACCGAGCGGGTCACCGTGGCACTGCGCGCCGACGCACTGTCCCCGGCGGCGTCCGTGACCGGTGCGGACGTGCCGGGTGGGACCGGCGCGTCGGCCACCGACCAGCCGCAGGTCGTGCTGCGCGGCACCGTGCGCACAGTGGAGAACCTCGGCCACGAGGCGTTGGTCTGGGTGGATACCGGCAGCCTGCCGAGCGCCCCCGCCCAGACGCGGCTCGACCTGCCGGACCCGGACACCCATCTGGCCGAACTGCTCGCCGAGGAACCGCCGAGCGGGCACCAGATCCGCCAGGCCATCGCCCGGATCATCCCGCACCACCGGCGGCCCGATCCGCCGCCGACCGCGCGGACCGAGTACGGGTTCTACCCCGTCTACGAGCCGGAACCGCAGGAGACGGCGGCCGGCGGTGACGTCGTTGTCCGGGTCCCGGCACCCGGGCTGCCCCGACCCGGACAGACGCTGGTCCTCGCCGTCGCCGTCGACCGGCTACTGCTGTTCGACCGGTCCGGCGAGCGGATCCGACTGGGCTGACTCGGGTTCGGGCTCAGGTAGCGGCGCCGGCCAACAGGTCGAGCGCGGCGCCGAGTTCTCGCGCGTACGCATAGGTGATCGCACCCTCGTTGGCACGGATTCCCACCTTCTGCCGCATCTGGTCTACCTCCCGCTCGATGTCGGCTGATCCGCTGGTCAGCGAGGTCTGCAGGTTGCGGAGCAGATTCTGCAGGTCCAGCCCGGCGTCCCGGCGGATGGCACCTTCGGCGATGCCGTCGTCGATGACCTGACCGATCAGGACGATCGCGTCGTCGACGGTGGGCACGGTGGGCAGCGCCGTGGTCGGGGCGACCGTGGTGATGCTCGGGACAGGTACGCCGGCGCTCGCGGTATCGCCTGCGGTGGGTCCGACGGATGCCGCTGGTGGCGTCGCTGGTGGTGACGCCGGCGGCACCGGCGAACCGGTCGGACTGGGGCCGGCGACCAGCGGCATCTCACCCGCCCACGGCCGCAGCAGCAGTACGACCGCGACGAGCGCGACGGTAGCGGCGCTCGCGGCGACGAGCGCGGCGAACCGGGGCGAACCCATGCCCCGGCGCCCACCGGCGTCGCCCCGGCGCTCACCAGTGCCCGCCACCGAGCCGCCCGCCACCGAGCCGCCCGCCACCGAGCCGCCCGGCCCGGTGCCGGCAGCGGCGGAGCTGCCCGCCGGGAGGTCGGGAACCACCGTCGGCAGCGTGACGGTCGGGGAGAGCATGGTGGCGGCCTGCGGGTCGGCCGGCAGCAGCTGGTCGCGCAGCGCGACGCCGACCTGGTGCGCGGTCGGCCGGTCCAGCGGATCGCGGGACAGGCAGCGCAGACACACCTCGACGACCGGCCCGGGTAGCCCGGGCACCACCAGTGGTGGAATCTCCTGGTCGAGCGCCCGGTGCAGGTCCTCCCAGGTGTCGGCCGGATACGGCACCCGACCGGTGAGTGTCTCGTAGAGCAGTACGCCGAGGGAGTAGACGTCGGTCGCCGGTTGGGCCGGGCGGCCGTCGAGGCGCTCCGGTGCCACGTACGCCGGGGTGCCGAAGGTCTCGCCGTCCTCGTCCTCGTCGGGTGCGCCGATCTGGGTGGCGATGCCGAAGTCGAGCACCTTGGCGCCGACCAGGGTCATCATGATGTTGGCCGGGGTCACGTCGCGGTGCACGATGCCCAACCGGTGCGCGGCGGCGAGCGCCTCGGCGGCCTGGGCGCAGATCTCCACCGCCTGCGGCCAGGGCAGCGGTCCCGCGGTGAGCCGGGCGTCCAACTCCTCGCCGGAGAGCAGCTCCATGACGACGAACGCCGTGACCGTGCCGTCCGGGGCCACCGATTCGCCGTAGTCGTGCACCGCGGTGACGTGCGGATGGATCAGTTGCGCGGCGGAGCGGGCCTCCTCGCGGACCATGCCACGGAACCTGGCGTCGGCCGACAGCGACGCGGCGAGCACCTTGACCGCGACCACCCGGTCGAGCACCTCGTCGCGGGCACGCCAGATGACAGACATACCGCCGGCGCCGATCCGATCGATGAGACGGTACCTGCGGGCGAGCAGTTCGCCCGCGTGCAGCGATGCCATCGTTGTTCGCACCTGCCTGGGGAGTGGGAGGTCGTATCAGGCTCCGCGAATTAGCACGTCCTGTCAACGGCAGGTTAAACAGCTGAACATTTATCATTTAAGCCGACATAGCTATCGATTGCCTAACTGCTGGCCATACCGGATGCGGTCCGACCGGCTCCGCATCTCGTCGCCGTCACCCCCGTGCCAGGATGGACGCCATGGTCGACGGCCCGGTGGCGTTCGTGCTCGGCGGCGGCGGCGTGTTGGGCGCGGTCGAGGTCGGGATGCTCCGTGCCCTGTTCCGCTCCGGTATCCGTCCCGATCTCGTGATCGGCACCTCGATCGGCGCGGTCAACGGGGTGCTCGTCGCCGCCGACCCGACCGAGGCGGTCACCCTGCGGCTGGTCCGGCTGTGGGCCTCCCCGGAAGCCAGCGAAGTGTACGGCGACTCGATGGCCCGGCAGCTGCGTCGGTTCGCCGCCCGTACCCACCTGCACTCGCCGCGACCACTGCGCCGGCTGCTGGCGGCCGAGCTCGGCGACACCGCCACCTTCGCCGACCTCAAGGTGCCGTTCACCTGCTGCGCGGCGAGCATCGAACGCGCCGCCGAGCACTGGTTCGACACCGGCCCGCTGGTGCCCGCCGTGCTCGCGTCGGCCGCGGTGCCCGGTCTGCTGCCACCGACCGAGATCGACGGCGAGCACTTCATCGACGGCGGCATCGTCAACTCGATCCCGATCGGCAAGGCGGTCGAGGCCGGTGCCCGGCGCATCTTCGTCCTCCAGGTCGGTCGGATCGAGCGGTCGCTCAGCCCACCTCGGCGGCCCTGGGAGGTCGCCCAGGTCGCGTTCGAGATCTCCCGCCGGCACCGGTTCGCCCGGGAACTGGCGGCCGTCGGCCACGATGTGGAGGTGCACGTGTTGCCGACCGGGGGAGGGGAGACCCGCGATGACACACCGTGGGCGTACCGGGACATGACCGCGGTCGGGCGCCGGATCAGCCGCGCCTACACGGCGTCGCGGCGTTACCTCAAGACCAACGTGGCCGGTTGCTGATGCCGCTGCCACCCCGCTGGGTGCGCCGGGTCCTGTTCGGACCGGCGGTCCTGCTGCTCGCCGTCGCGATGGTGACCACGTTGCCGTTCTGGGTGTTCCTGGCCGCCGCCGCGTCGTTGCTGGTGCCCGGCCGGCTGCGGGTGCTGCGGCTGTTCTGGATCGCCGCGGTCTACCTGCTGTGGGACGCCGCCGCGCTGGTCGCCCTCTTCGGGCTCTGGCTCGCCTCCGGGTGCGGCTGGAAGATCCGCAGCTCGGCGTTCCAGCGGGCGCACTACGTGCTGACCGGCTGGTTCCTGACCTTCTTCTTCTGGCACGCCCGCTGGTCGCTGCGGCTGAGCATCGACGTCGTGGGCACCGATCCCGACACCGCCCTGCCCGGCCGTCCCGAGCTGGTGGTCTCCCGGCACGCCGGCCCCGGCGACTCGTTCATCCTGATCCACGGCCTGGTCAACTGGTTCGACCGGGAGCCACGGATCGTGCTCAAGGAAACCCTGCAGTGGGATCCGGCGATCGACGTGTTGCTCAACCGGTTGCCCAACCGGTTCATCGCCCCTGGCGGCGAGCGCACCGAACCGGTCGAGACGCAGATCGCCCACCTGGCCACCGGCCTCGACGCCAACGACGCGTTCGTCATCTTCCCTGAGGGCGGCAACTTCACCCCCGGCCGGCGCAGCCGGGCCATCGACCGGCTGCACTCCCTCGGTCTGCACGGCATGGCGGCGCGTGCCGAGGCGATGCGGCACGTGCTCGCGCCCCGCCCCGGCGGGCTGCTCGCCGCATTGGACGCCGCGCCGGATGCCGGCGTCATTTTCGTCGCGCACACCGGCCTGGATCGGATGGTCACCGTCGCCGATGCATGGCGGGAACTGCCAATGGACAAACGGATCGTGATGCGCTTCTGGTCGGTGCCGCCGGAGGAGATTCCGGCAGGGCGGGACGAACGGATCGAATGGCTGTACGACTGGTGGTCCCGGATCGACTCGTGGATCGAGAAGAACCACTCGGACACCTTGAGGGCGTAGGGTTCGCCCCGTGGAACAGATCTCCGTGGTGACGACGGTGGTGGATGCCCGCTCGGTTGCCGAGGTGCTCGCCGCTTCCGCCGTGGCCGGGCGGTTCGCCGCCTGTGCCCAGATCGGTGGACCGGTAGCCAGCACCTACTGGTGGGAGGGCCGAGTGGAGACCACCAAGGAATGGTCCGTGCAGTTCAAGACCGCCAATGATCGCAGTGAGCCACTGGTCGACTACCTTCGGACAGCACACCCGTACGACATTCCTGAAATCCTGGTCACCGTCATCGAAGCCGGCAACCCTGACTACGCACGGTGGGTGCATGAACACACTCGGCCCTGAGCTGGTAATTCAGGGTCGAATTTGAGTATCTGGACTCTGTCGAAGCGACCTGTCGGCGGGCAACCATTCCGGTATGAGCAGCACCGCCATGAGCAGTACCGCGCCGCTCCGTTACCCCTGCCCTGTCTGCGGCACCACGACCACGCTGGCCGCCGCATGCCCAGGTTGCGGCCGGGCGCCGGACCCGGTCGCCGCCGAGGTGATCCGGCTCGACGGTGAGATCGCCGGACTGGCCGCGCGGACCGAGCAGGCCCGACAGGCCTGGATCGGACTGAGCGGTCAGTTGCGCGCCGCGCAGCTGCGCCGGCACGAATTGGCGGTCCAGGTGCAAGCGGCGGTACGCGGTACGGCACACCGCCCGGCTCAGCCGTCGACTCCTGCCGTCCAGTCCGCGGTTCCCGCGCAGTCCGCGGTTCCCGCGCCGGCCTCGGCTCCCGCCCCGCCGTCGGCGCGGCCGGCGGAAACCTCCACCCGTACCGTGCAGAACGTCCTGTTCGTCCTGGGTGGACTGCTGCTCGGCACCGCCGCGGTCGTGTTCACCGCCGTCGCCTGGGCCACCGTCGGCGTGGCCGGGCGGGCCGCCATCCTGGCCGGGGTCACCGCCGTCGTGCTCGCCCTGCCGCCGCTGGCCACCTGGCGCGGCCTGCGCGGCACCGCCGAAACCTTCACCGCCCTCGGCCTGCTGCTGGTGCTCCTCGACGGCTACGCCGCCCGCTACGTCGACCTGTTCGGCGCGGCCTCGCTGCCCGCACCCCGGTACGCCGCCGCCGCGTTCGTCGTCACCGGCCTGGTGGCCGCCGGATATCACCTGCTCACCGGAGTCAGCGCGGCCCGGTACGTCACCCTGCTCGCGGCCTGGCCGGTGCTGCCGCTGCTCGCCGCCGACGCCCACGCCGACGCCGCCGGCTGGACCTTGATGCTGCTCGGCGCGGCCGGGGTCACCCTGGCCCTCGTCGCGCTCAACACACCGCGTCCGGCCGGCCTGCGGATCACCGGTTGGGTGCTCGTCGGGCTGGCGCTGGTCGCCGCCAACGTCGCCGCGCTGGTCGCGTTCGTCGCCGGGCACCCGGACGGAGCCCCGGCGTTGGCCGGTACCCCGCTGCTCGCCGTGGCGGTCGGCGTCGCGCTCGTCGCGGCCACCGCCGCCCGGCCGGCCGGGCGGCGGTGGCCGCTCGCGGTGGCGCTGGCCGGGCTGCCACCGGCGCTGACCCTCGCCCTGGTCCGAGCGGCGGTCGAGCCGGACCCGCCGCTACCCCTGCTGGCCGCCGCCGTGGCCGCCGCCGGGCTGGCACTGCTCGTCACCGCGGCCCGGCGACGCCTGCCGACAAGTTTCCATACCGGACTGTGGGCGGGCACGCTGCTGGTCACCGGCGTGATCAGCCAGATCCTCCTGGCGGCCGCCCTGATCGCCGCCGCCGTCGGCGTGCAGGCCGCCCGACCGTTGTGGCGGGCCGGACCCGGGCCGATCGACGCCCCGCTGGACTGGCAACTGCCGGTGGCGGTGCTGCTGGCCACCGTCGCCGCGGTGGCGTCGCTGCCCCGGGTGGCCCGGCCCGCCGTACTCGTCGTCGGTGGCGCGGCGTTGCTGCTGGCCGTTCCGGAGGCGGTGCCGGTGCCCTGGTGGGCACTGGCCACCGCGGCTGCGGTGGCGGCCGCCGTGTTGGCGGTGCGGGCCGCGTGGACCCGCTCGGTGGCGGTCGCCGCGCCGAGCGGTCTCGCCGCGGCCGCCCTGCTCGGGTACGCCTGCCTGCTCAGTGGTGGTGCTCCGGCGGTCGCCACCGCGATGGCCGTCGGGACGGTCGCCATCGGCCTGGCGAGCGCCGCTGTCGCCCGCCGGGCCGTCGACGCGGGTGCCACCGGCCGTCACCACCGGCTGGTCGGCGGGACCGGACTCGCGGTGGCCGTCCTGGCCTGGCCGGCCACCGCCGCCCTGACGGTGCACACCGCCGGCTGGCACGGCACCGGACCGGCGGCGGATCAGGTCGCCGGCGGGGTGGCCGCCGGCTGGTCGGCGCGGGCCGCCGTGATCGCCGCGACGCTGTTGCCGGTCGCGCTGGTCGCGGTCCGCCGCTGGTGGCCGGACTACCTGCGGTACGCCGTCGCCGCGTTCGCCCTCGCCACCGTCGGTGCGGTGCTGGCACCGGCGTCCGGCAGCATCGCCGATCCGCTGCCGGGGGAGTCGGCCGGCGGGTACGCCGCCTGGGGCGCGCTGCTGCTCGCCGCCGCGTTGTTGATCCGGGACCCGGACCCGGACCGGGTGTCGGTGCGCGGCCTGCGGCTGGCGCTGGTCGCCGGGGCGGCGGTGCTGGCCCTGCCGGCCGTGGGGTCCGTGCTGCCGGCGCTGCGTGCGGTGCTGCTGGAGCCGTACCTGTGGGTGGACGCCATCTGGACCGGAGTGCCGGAGGGCGCCGGGCTCACCCCCGCCCAGCCGGCGCGCGTCCCGGCGGCCGCCGCGGTCACGCTCGCCGTACTGGCCGCCGTGGCCGGTCTGCTCGCCCGGCGACGCGCCGTGCTGTTCGCCGCCCCGGCCGGTCTGCTCGCCGTGCTGGTCGCCCTGACCGCGGCCACTGCCCCGTGGCCGCTGGTGCCGGCGGTCAGCCTGGCGGCCGGGCTCGCCGCGCTGGTGACGGCGGCCCGCAGCCGAGTGGCCCGGACCGCCGCCGTGGCGGTGCCGACCGGTGTCCCGCTGGCCGCCGCCGGCCTGGCCGCCATGTTGCCCACCGAGGCCGCCACGCTGACCGCGCTGGCCGCCGTCGTGGCGGTCGCCGGCCACGCCGGGTACGCCGGTTCCCGTACGCAGGTGCGGGTCACCGGCTGGGTCGCCGCGGTGGTCGCCGCCTCGGTACTCGCACTCGCCGGTGCCCAGGCCGCCGGGCTGGCCGTGCGGGCCAGCGGGTACGCCGTGCTCGCGGTCGCCACCGCCGCGCTGGCGGCCGGTGTCCTGCTGATCGCCCGGACGCCCGCCGGGGTGCCGGACGGTGTGGCGCGACGACGGGCCGAAGCGGTGGGTGTCGAAGCGGCCGGCCATGCCGCTGCGGTCGCGGCGCTGCTGATGACCGTCGGCTCGGCCCGGCACGCGGCCGGCATCTGCACCCTGTGGGGCCTGGTGCTCGGCGCCCGGGCGCTGGCGGCGGTGCGCCTGCCGCAGGTCGGCGTTCTGCCGGCGGCAGGCGGCGACCGGCGTCGTGCGGCCCTGCCGCACCGGCCGTGGGCACTCACCGCCGCCGCGCTGGCCAGCGAGATCGGTGCCTGGTGGCTGCTGCTGGTCGCCACCGAGGTGGCGCTGACCGAGGCGTACACCGTGCCGCCGGCCGTGGTCGGGCTGGCCGTGGGCTGGCTGGCGCTGCGGGCCCGCCCGCAGCTGTCGAGCTGGCTCGGGTACGGCCCCGGACTGGCCGCCGCCCTGCTGCCCAGCCTGGGCTCGGTGCTGGTCGCCGAGGGCCAGCCGGTGCGCCGGCTGCTGCTCGGGGTCGGCGCGCTGGCCGTGGTGGTGGTCGGCGCGGTGTACCGCAGGCAGGCGCCGGTGGTGCTCGGTGGCGCGGTCCTCTCCGTCGTAGCGGTGCGGGAGCTGGTCGCGGTCTGGGACCTGCTGCCCCGGTGGAGTTTCCTGGCCGCCGGCGGGCTGCTGTTGATCACGCTCGCGATCACCTACGAACGTCGCCGCCGCGATCTCCGTCGGCTACGCTCCGCAGTCACCCGGATGACCTGATCCCCGCACCCGCCCCACCCTCGACGATCTTGGGATAGTCGGGGGTGGGGCGTCGGCCCGGGTATGGCTGTCCCTACCCGGGTTGCGGGGGAGCACAGGATTACTCAGCGCGACCTAAATCCGCAGACTCGATGGCAGGCCCTGGCCGGGGTGCCGGGGCTGCCACCGAGCGAGACGGATGACCGATGACTGTTGCCGCACCCATCCGCCCCGGCACCGGCCGGGGCAGTGATTACGCCGCGTTGTCCCGCCGGGTCGGCCAGGCCGGCCTGCTGGAGCGCCGGCCCGCCTGGTACGCCGCCCGCATCATCTGCACCGTGGGCGCCTACGTCGCCGGCTGGGCGGTGTTCGTCCTCGCCGGGGACAGTTGGTGGCAGCTGCTCACCGCGGCCGGGCTCGCCGTCGCCGCGACCCAGGTCGCGTTCCTCGGCCACGACGCCGGCCACCGGCAGATGTTCCGCACCCGGCGGGCCAGCGAAACCGCCGGCCTGCTGCTGGGCAACCTGGCGACCGGGCTCGGCTACGGCTGGTGGATGGACAAGCACACCCGCCACCACGCCAACCCGAACCACATCGACGACGACCCGGACGTGGGGGCCGGGGCGCTGGTCTGGACGCCGGAGCAGGCCGCCGCCACCCAGGGCGCGGCCCGGTGGCTGGCGCGCTGGCAGGCGTACCTGTTCTTCCCGATGCTGTTGCTGGAAGGGCTGTCGCTGCGGGTGTCCAGCGTGCGGGCGGTGCTGTCCGGCCCGGTCCGCCGCCGTGTGCTCGAAGGGTCGCTGCTGGCGGTGCACACGGCGGCGTACCTCGGCCTGGTCTTCGCCACGCTGCCACCGGGGCGGGCCGTGGCGTTCATCGCGGTGCACCAGGGGCTGTGGGGGCTGTACATGGGATGCGCGTTCGCGCCCAACCACAAGGGGATGCCGACCTTCTCCGCCGCCGACAACCTGGACTTCCTGCGCAAGCAGGTGCTGACCTCACGCAACGTGCGCGGCGGCTGGTTCACCGACCTGCTGCTCGGCGGGCTCAACTACCAGATCGAGCACCACCTGTTCCCGAGCATGCCGCGCCCGCACCTGCGGCACGCCCGGCCGATCGTGCGTGCCCACTGCCGGGAGCACGGGCTGCCGTACACCGAGGCCGGGCTGCTCGACTCGTACGCCGAGGCGTTGCGCCACCTGCACGCCGTCGGCCGGCCGCTGCGCTGAGCGGGGGCACGGCACGCTGAGTGGGGCCACGGCGCACGCCCGGGGGTCGCGGGTCACGCGGCCCCCGGACCGTCGTACGCGTCAGGCGTCGAACATGCCCAGCATGGCGTCCGGCAGCGGCATGATCTCGCCGTCGGTCGGGGCCTGGACGTCGACCGGCTCGCCGAAGCCGGAGTAACGGGTCTCCATGTCACCCATCTCCGATGCCAGACTGGAGGTCTCGATGATCATTTCGACGAGGCGGCCCTCGTCGTCGAGAGTGGCGGTGAACGGCACCGAGTCGGCTCCCTCGCCGAGCGCGTCGATCATCTCCGGGTCGGCGGTCGGCGACTTGGTCATGTCGATGGTGCCGGCGAGAGTGTCGTCCCCGGTCCACTCGATGTCGATCAGGTCCCGGACCATGTCCTCCGCGCCGGCCGGGTCGTCCTGCGGCATCATGTCGAAGCTGCTGCCCTCGGGCAGCTTCGACCGGTCGATGTGCATCCAGACATCGGCGAGCTCGGCCATCTCGTCGCCGGCCAGCTGCAGGTACATGTCCTGCTCAAGCATGATCATCTCAATCTTCATCAGCTCGCCGTCGACAGCCACGTGAATTTCGAACCGGCCTCGTCGGTTGGCCGGGTCCATGGCACCGGTGGCCTCCATGCTGCCGTCGGCGCCCATCGCGAGGGTCATCGCCACCCGCACGGTGTCTTCGTTGAGCTTCGCGGCGGCGGCGGTCAACGCCTCGCGGGCATCGTCCTGGTCGCTGGCCGCACCGGCCTCGGTGCCAGCCTCGGCACCGGATTCCGATGTGGATGATCCGGTAGTAGTCGTGCCGGCACATCCGGTGAGTGCGAGTGCGAGCGTGGCGACGACGCCGAGCCCTGCGGTGGTCAGCCGTCGAGTGCGCATGAAGGGTCCATCCTTGTCGATTGGTGGGCCGGCCGAGACGCTGCGCCGGCTGGTGCGCGGCCAGCGTAACCAGCCATCGCAATCCCGGCTCGGCGGCGGCTCGCACCCTCCCGGACGGCGGTGGACAAGGTTCGGACCGGTGGTGGAGAAGGTCCGGACCGGTGGTGGAGAAGGTCCGGACGGCGGCCGAGAAGGTAAGGTCAGCGGCATGGCGGAGGTGCTCGAACCGGCGGCGGTACGCGCCGCGCTCGCCGGGATGCCGGACTGGTCCGGCGACTCCGGCGCGATCGCGCGTACGGCGCAGTTGCCGACCTTTCCCGACGCGATCGCCGTGGTGACCCGGGTCGCCACGGTCGCCGAGGAGATGGACCACCACCCGGACATCGACATCCGGTGGCGGAACCTGACGTTCCGGTGCCGCACCCATTCCGCCGGCGGCACCACCCAGCTCGACATCGACCTGGCCCGCCGCATCGATGAGATCATCGCGGCGCAGAGCTGACGCCGACGGCGCGGGACTGACGCTGACGGCGCAGAGCTGGACACGCGGAGCTGAGACAGACGGTCGCGGTGCGGATCCGACACCCGGGGGAGGCAAGCGGTGAGATTCGAGGTCAGTAAGGTGCTCGACGCGATCGAGCGCCGGCTCAGCACCGATCCGGCGACCGCACGCGCCGTCGTGGACCTGGCCGAGGTCGTGCGGTACGCCGACTTCGACAACGGCCGCCCGGCGAACATGCTGCGCCTCGGGCAGCTCATCGACGCGCTCGGGCGCAGCGTCGCCGAGGAGAACGTCCCGGTGTACGTCATCGTGCACCGCGGCCTGCTCTCCGACGCCGACCTGACCTCCAACGAGCGGATGGTGGCCCGCCGGTGGGCCGACGACGGCCTCGTCGAGGTGCTCGCCGACCCGGCCGACCGGCTGCTGGAGGTCGCCGAGCTGCTCGGCCTGCCGGTGCTCAGCCGCAACCGCTTCGACGGCCTGCGGGGCCGCTACCAGTGGCTCGGTCAGCCCGGCCGGCTGCTCGCCCCGCTACCCGGCCACGGCGGACCGGCGCTGGTCGCCCGGTCCGGCGGTGGCGCGACGGCCCCGGTCAGCGTCGACCCGTCACCGGACGGCGCGCAACTGCTCGTCCGGCTGTGGCACTGCCCCGACCCGGATTGCGCGCTGTTCGGCCGGATGCGGGTCGGTCGCCCCGGCGGCCAGCCGCCGCCGACGCTGCGTACCGGCAGACCCACCTGCCCTCGGCACGGCGAGCGGCTCGCCGAGACCGGCCCGCGACCGCCGGCCGAGGTGCTGTCGATCCGCGTCGACGGCTCGGTCCGGCAGCGGTTCGTCGTCTCCGCCGACCATCCGGTGGTGGTCGGCCGGGCACCCGAACGCGGCGAAGGCATCATGCTCGGGCAGTGGCTGACCGAGGAGGCCCGCCGCTGGATCAGCCGCAGTCACGTCCGGTTCGAGCTGCACGGCACCGAACTGGTGGTGCAGGACGTCAGTACCAACGGCACCGGGGTGCGCCCGGGCGGGTCGATGGACGACGAGGAACGCCGCACCATCAAGCGGCAGGCCCGGCCGCTGCTGCCCGCCGACGTGGTGGAGCTGTATCCGGGCGTACACATCGCGCGGTCGCGGGTCTGGGCCACCGGCGGCGTGTCGAATCCCAGCTCGGTGATGGCCGACGCGCCGACCATGTCGATCCGCACCGTCAACCGCCCGGGATAAGCGCCCCTACCTGGAGGGCCAGAGACCTCATGTCACGGTGTCGGGGTCTCTTCAGTCGTCGCCTCCGGTCGGGTCGTGGCCGTTGACGGGGCGGGCGCGTTCCAGGACACCGGGGCGGGTCAGGGCGGTCTTGTAGATCGCGATCGCGACCATCCGGCCGTCGCGACCGCTGGCCACCACCGTGGCGATGACGCCGACCACCAGCGACTCCCGCTGATCGAGGCCGTAGCGGATATCGGCGACCCGGACGGTCATCGACCGGTCGCCGTACACCCAGTCGGCCTTGCCCAGGCGCAGCGTGTCGCCGACGCGGAGCAGTTCCTTACGCGGCATCGTCGTCGTCCCCGGCGTCGACGTACGCCGGGGGCCACAGCCCGGCCAGATAGAGCACGGCCATCACCCGTCGCGCTTTCCCGGGGTCGTGCCGTTGCAGGACTGCCAGTGCCTTCGTGAACGGTTCGCAGAGCGCCGCAGAATTGCACACCCGGCATTCGGCCAGCCGGCTCGGCAGGTGCGTGCTGACGATTTCCCGTGCTCGCGCCAGCACGACATGATCGACTTCCCTCTCGTGATTCGTCGGCGTCGTGCCCGACGGTTGTGCCGGTGCCGGTGCCGGTGCCGGTGCCGGTGCCGGTGCCGGTGTTGGCGCGGACGCGCGTGCGGACAGCAGCCGGAATCGTGGATCTTGATTGATGTCGGTTTCTCCGGGAGTCCGCCTCGGCAGCGGCGGACGATTCGGGGTGGAGTCGCTTTCCCTGTTCCCGCGTGGTGGCGTACCGATCGAGGTGTACCTGGCGAGGCGGGGCGTACCCCCGATCCCGTCGTTCCTGAACACGTCGTCCCCCTTGCCGCGAAAAGGTTGTCGTATTTCCACCCTGGACTAACCGACGTGGACAGGGGAAGATTCTGGCAGCGCAGTGCCGAACGGGAAATCACTCCAGCACGCACCAATGGATTCCAGTGGAGGCCAGTCAATGAGTGAGCTTCAGGATCTGCTCCGCCGCGAGCGCGCCAAGCGCAACCTCACCCAGGCGCAGGTGGGCGAGGCCATCCGGGTCAGCAATTCGACGATCGGCGGGTTCGAGACCGGCAAGCTGATCCCGATGGCGGACACCGCCGCCGATCTTGACGCAATGCCGTTCAGTTAAGGATGTTTGGGCAGGCCAGGTGGGGTGTTGGTGGTCCGGGGTGGCGGGTGTCGCGGTCGGTGGGGCGTTTGACGCGGTAGGAGTTGTGACGGGCGCGTTTGATCGCGCGGGGGCAGGTGCGGTGTCGGCGTGGCGGGAGTCGGTGACGCAGGAGTTCGGCGATGGCGTCGGCGACAGCGGCGTTCAGGCGCTCAGGGGGTGATGGCCGCCTGGTCGGTGACCTGGCGGCGGACGACCCGGACGCCCTGTATGAACGACATCCGGTCCGGGTCGTAGCCGGCTGGGTCGGCGGCGTCGACCAACAACGCCCGGATGGCGTAGTGGGCCAGCAGCAGTCCCCACATCTGTTGTTCGACCAGGTCCGGGGTCTTCGACCGCAGGACCTCGCCTCGGCCGCGTAGGTCGGTCTTGATCTCGCCGAGGGCGGACTCCTCCTCCCACCGTTGCTGGTATGCGGCGGCGAGGTCCGCAGCGGGTATCTCGTGGGGGTCGAGGACCGTGGTGACCAGGGTGATCAGGTCACCATCGGGGTTACGCTCCGGCACGGTGTACTCGACCACCCGCACCAGCCGCGCCACGTCCGGGTCGATGTCGCCGCCGGCAACGGCCAGTTCGACCAGACGACGGCGTCGGTCGGCGCTCAGTCCGGGCCGGTAGGCCAGGGCGAGGTAGGAACCGTCGGGCAGCCAGCGGACGTGGCCGATCGACACCGACGCGCCGACCCTCCAGGCCAGGTCCGCGCCGGTGTCCGCGTACCGGTTGAACAGTTCCCAGGAGTAGAGGCCGGCGTCGGCCAGGACCAGCATGTCCGGCTCCACCACGCTGGTGAGGTCGGCGGCCAGGGTGCGTTCCCCGGTGCGGCAGCCACCGAGCACCGCGCCCACGATCGCGTGGGTGCCGCACTCGGCCAGGGCCGCGACGTGCAGCTTCGGATAGGCCGACGACTTCGGCCCCGACCCCATCCGGCCGAACCGTTCCACGTTCGCCGGGGTGTCGGCCACGTCGAAGCTGGTCGCGTCGATCGCCACCAGCCGGCGTCGGGCCAACCACGCGCCTTTCGTCCCCGGACCGGCCAGGGGCACCGCGGCCCGGGCGAACAGCGCTTTCATCGGCTCAGGCCCGAGCCGTTGCCGGGCCTGGGTGATCGCGGACCTGGTCGGGACCTGCCAGTCGTCGTCCCACGAGCCGAGTCTGCGCAGGTTACCGACCAGCCGGCGCATCACCTCGTCATACGACTCGGCGAAGAACAGGCCCATCGCGATCACGTACCGGATCATCACGTGCGCGGGCAGCCGCCGGGAGCGTTTCTCCCGCCGCTCGGTACGGTTCAGGACCTCTTCCAGCAGGTCACGACTGAACCGGGCCGACACCACACCCAGCCCGATGTGGTCGGTCAACCGGCCCCACGGCCGTGATCCTGTCTCGACTACCGATGACGTCACGGCCAGCCACCGTACCGGCCCACCCACAACCGACGTCAGCCCACCACGCCGACCTCGCCAAACGCCCTATCTGAACGGCATTGGATCTTGACGAGTTGTACGGCACCGGTGACGAGATCCAGCGGCTGTCCGCCGCCGCGCGGGAGAATTCGCAGGCCCTGTGGCTGCGCTCCTGGCTGGAGAGTGAGCGCCGCGCGCTGGTGCTGCGCTCGTTCGAGCCGCTGGTGGTGCCGGGGCTGTTGCAGACCGAGGCGTACGCCCGCGCGGTCCTCGCCGTCGGCCCGCGCACCCGGCGGCGGCTCGACGAGGCGCTCGCCGTCCGACTGGAACGCCAGTCGGCGACGCTGGACCGCGACGAGGACATCCAGTTCACCGCGATCATCGCCGAGGCGGCGCTGCGCCTGACCGCTGCCTTCATGAAGGACCAGCTGGAGCACCTGGTCGACATCGGCCACCGTCCGGATGTTCAGATCCGGGTGCTCCCCGCTGACGTCGGCATGCACCCCGGGATCGCGGGCGCGTTCGTGGTCGCCTGCCTCTCCAACGACCGGCGGATCGGCTACCTGGACGACCAGTTGAGCGGCCGGATCGTCACCGAGGCTCAGGACGTGCTTGACCTGGAACAGACGTGGGATGCTTTGTCGGGACTGGCGCTCACCGTCAGCCAGAGCCGCGATCTGATCGTGAGGATGATCGATGAACACGAGTGAGCCGATCTGGCGCAAGTCCAGCCGCAGCAGCTCCAACGGCGGCAACTGTGTGGAGGTCGCCGACAATCTGCCGGGCCGGGTGCTGGTGCGGGACTCCAAGGACCGGGCCGGTGGCACCCTGGCTTTCGCGCCGGCCGCCTGGTCCGCCTTCCTCGCCCACACCCCGTCAGCCGTACGCTGACCCACCCCCAACGCCGCCTCACCCCGCCTTTTAGGCATGTGCGCTCAGCCGACCGGCTCGTCCCCGTATCACCAACCGGGGACGAGTCCGGCGGCGCGAGCCGTGCCGCCCGGATCGCGCTACGCCGACCAGCGTCCGTACGTGGTCAGCGAACGGCTCGACGATCTGCGCGGGCCGGTCAGTGGCCAGGTCACGCTGATCAAGAGGTTGGACTGGTCGGGGCGAGCGCAGTATGACCTCGCCAACCCTCGCCGGCTGGCCAGCTTGTACGAGACGGTGCTCCGCGAAGCGACGACAGTCGATGATCTCGCTCGATGGCTGGACGGCGGAACGCTCGTCCGCCTCTGGCCAACCCTGGTCCTGCCTCCGCAGGTGCGACAGTTGTGGGAGTCCAAACACCAGGTACTCGTCCAAGCCAGGCCCGGATCCCGGGCCGCAATCCGATTGGGGATGTTCGATGAACGCGAGTGAGCCGATCTGGCGCAAATCCAGCCGCAGCAGCCCCAACGGTGGCGATTGCGTGGAGGTCGCCGACAATCTGCCGGGCCGGGTGCTGGTGCGGGACTCCAAGGACCGGGCCGGTGGCACCCTGGCTTTCGCGCCGGTCGCCTGGTCCGCCTTCGTCGCCCACACCCCGTCAGCCATACGTTGACCACCGTGGCCGGCGTGCGTCCGCCGGGGCTTCCATCGGCGCCGGTCGCCTGACGCCGGTCGACCGGTCCCACCGTGCGGTGCTCGGCAACCTGGGGCAGCTGTACCGGTACGACCTCGCTGAGGCGTATCGTCACCTGCCGAACGCGGACGGCACCTACCACAATCGCCGTCTCGACCGTTTTCTGGCTGGCGCGGATCCGCACACTCGGACCTGGCTGATCACAGTGGCGGGAGGGCTCGGCGGATTCGTCATGGCGGGCCGGGTTGATCAGGTTGCCTCGATCAACGACTGCTTCGTGGTCCGGCCGTTGCGGCGGACCGGCGTGGGACGTGTGGCGGCTGGCCAGGTCATCGCCGGATGGCCAGGCCGGTGGAGGATCGTCTTCCAGTCGTACAACCCCGGAGCGCAGTCGTTCTGGCTGCGGGTGGCGACCGACGCGGTGGGACCGCGCTGGTACCAATCCGAGGTGGCCTCGGTGCCGGGCGCGCCGCCGGATGTCTGCCTCAGCTTCGACACATCACTAACGACCGAGTGATGAGCGATCACAGTCATTAGTGGTTGAGAAGTCGAGCAGGGCGTTGGTCGTGATCTCGATCGGAAACGGAAGGTCGGAGGTCAGCCGCTGTCCGTCTGCGGCAACCACATGCTCGACGTAGTGCTCGCCCTCCAAGCGGAACAGCCGCAGCGTGAGTGATTCGTACTCGACCATGTCGGGCTCGACGAGCAGGTACCAGCCGATCCGCGCGGCGGCGTAGAACTGCATTCTCTGTACGCGGTCGGTGGCGACAGTGCTCGGCGAGGTGATCTCCCCGGCCAGGACGACCTCGTGCGCGTCGGCGACGCCGCCGAGCCGTCCGACCTTCGCCACCACCAGGTCCGGGATCACGATCCGGTTGGCGGCCAGCCGTACGTTGACCGCCTCGTGTGCCCGCAGACCCGCCGATCGCGCGGCCGGCCGGATCGCCGTCAGGAGGAGGAACGAGATGTCCTGGTGCGGTCTGTTCGGTGCGGGGCTCAGCCACAGTCCTCCGTCGATCAACTCGATCCGGTTTCGGGTTTCCCCGAGCGCGAAGTACTCGGCCTCGGTCCACGGCTCGGGGTGATCAAGTGCGGCAACGGTCATCGGCAGACTCACCTCCTGACGGATGCTGTCACAAGTCTCCCACCGCTGCGTGCCGCGGAGCCGGCGATCGTCGGCGAGCCGAGTAGTTCAGGCCGAGGATAGCCACGCCCTGGTGGCACTCCTGGCTACTTCGCCACCGGCTTCGAGACCGCCTCGCGGTCTGACTGCTGGGCGTCGGCCGTGCCGGCAGTGCAAGACAGGAGGCCCTGGGAGAGGTAGACTGAATCACCGCATGGGAAGCTGATTCAAGCCGGAAAGGGTGGCGGCAATGAGTACCGGGGTCCGGATCGAACGTGCTCGGATCGCCGCTGGTCTGAGCCAGCGAGCTCTCGCCGAACGTTCAGGTGTCTCGCAGTCGACCCTGTCGCGCATCATCTCCGGCGATCGGGTGGCCAAGATGCCGGAGATCGTCGCTATTGCCTGGGCGACTGGGCACACGGTTGCTCAGCTCACCGGGGTAGTGGCGGTGGCGGACCGGGTCCAGTTCGCCGCCAGAGCGACCGGTGGTCCGGACATGGAGGGGATGAGACAGGCCCTTCTGGGGTTTCTGGAGCTTGATGACTATCTTCACCAACAAGCTATCCCTGCCGTCAGCGACATCGGTTCCGGGCGTGACAGCTGAAGCACAGGGACGCGCGGCGGCCAGCTGTTTCCGCTTGGAGCATCACCTCGGGATTCAGCCGCTGGGTGATCTCGTCGCGGTCATCGAACAGACCACCGGCGTCGATGTGGCGGTCCTTGACGCCGGACCCGACGAACACGGTCTGACCATGTGCGACCCGGCCTACGGCACCGTCTTCATCGGCGTCGCCCGGACCCGGTACCCGATGCGGCAGCGCAGCACGCTCGCCCACGAGCTCGGCCACGTGCAGTTCGGCGACTGGGCGGCCGACGGTGCGGGCAACTGCGGCAGACGATCGCCGGCGGAGATCCGGGCCGACGCCTTCGCCCGGCACCTGCTGTTGCCGCTGGATGGTCTGCAGCAGTTCCTCACAGACCAGCGGGTGACCAGTCGGTCCGTGCTATCCGCCGTCGTCCAGCGCTACCTGGTGTCCCCAGCCGTTGCCGCCATCGCTTTGGAGCAGGCCGGGTACATCGAGGCCGTCAGGAAAGCGGAGTGGATGGGAGTGACGACCCCCCAACTCGCTGTCCGTTTCGGATGGATCGACCAGTACAACGCACTGCAGGCCGACTCGAACCGACGGCGGGCACCACAACGACTACTGTCCCGCGCAATCGAGGGTTGGGCTGCGGGTGTGCTCTCCGCCCAGGTCATCGCCAACCTGCGCGGCGTCGCCCTCGAAGTAGCCGAAGCGGAACTGGCCGAGGCTGGGATCGTACCGGCCGACCAGCAGACGATCTGGGCTGATCCGGCGAACCGGCCGGGCGTCTCCTGCGGCGGCAGCCAGGCGGTGAGTGCGTCCGGGTCGACCAGGGCGGCGTAGATACGCTCGACCGGGGCAGACATCACCCGGGCTGCCGTATCCGTACGGGTCACGGCGGTCATCGTAACGGCGGGGAGGGCTCGCCGATCGGCCCGGTATCTCGCAGCCAACTCTGGACGTGACCGGTTTCTGACTCCGTCCTTGATGAATGCAACTGGAACCGGATAATCGCCCCTGCGATTGATTCAGCTCAACCCTCCGGAGACGAGGCAGGCGGATGGATCCGGTGTCGATCGGACTTGCAGTCGCGGCGGTGGCCGGTGCCAGCGCCGCTGAAGGCTTCGCCAACCAGGCGGGTACCGACGCGTGGCGGGCGGTCCAGCGGATGCTGGGTGCGGTGCGGGCACGTCTGACACCCGGTGGTGCGAATGCGCTTGACCGGCTGACAACGGGCGAACGCGGAGCTGACGGCGGTAACGACGCCGATGCGCAGGTGATAGCCGGCGAGGTGCACGCCGCAGCCGTAGCTGACCCAGTGTTTCGTGCCGATGTGGCCACCCTGCTGGACCAGGCCGGCGGCGACCAGAAACTGGCGACGGTGATCGCGGTGGCCCGGGACAACGCCAAGCAGATCAACATCGGCGGCGACAACTACGGACCGGTGACCTTCACCTGATGGGCGCCCCTGCGATGGATCCCCAGCCCGCAAGCAGAGTCGCCGCCGAGGCGGCCGACCACGCTGTGCAGCTGAATATTGGCGGAAACAACTACGGTCCCGTCGAAGTCGGGCTGAGAGCGCCGAAGCAGGTGCGGCAGTTGCCGTTCGCCGCACCCGATTTCAGCGGCCGGCGGGCGCAGATCGGCACGATCCACCAGTGGCTGGACATCGGGTCCCGGCCGACGGTCATCAACGTCGCGGGTCTTGCCGGGGCGGGAAAGTCGGCTCTGGCGATCTACCTCGCGCACCAGGTGAGTGACAGATTCCCCGACTGCCAGCTGTACTTCGACTTCAGGTCGACCGATCAGCCGATTCTGGTGGAAGACCTGCTCGGCGGGGTACTCGTGCAACTTGGCGTGCAGCCGGCCGAGGTGCCGAGCGGCCTGTTGCTGCGTTCCGCGTACTACCGGTCGGCGCTGGCCGGTCGGCGATCGGTGATTGTCATTGACAACGCCTCCAGCGCCGTTCAGGTCGAGCCGTTGCTGCCCGGAGTTTCCGAGGCGGTGGTGTTTATCACGAGCTGGACGCCGATCTCCGAGCTGCCCGGCGTCCGGATCCTGCCACTGCAACCGCTGCCCGACGATGAGGCCATGGTGATGCTGGCCGCCGTCGCGATGCGCGAGATCACCGAAGCCGACCAGGCCGAGGTGCGGCAGATCAACCGATGCGCCGCGAACCTTCCGCTGGCGCTGCGGATTGCCGGAGCCATGCTCAAAGCTCGACCCCACTGGACCTGGCGAGACCTGGCGCGCAGACTGGGTGGCCCTGGTTCGGACCGGCTCAGGAAACTCGCCGCGGGGGAGCTATCCGTGCAGGCGAGCTTCGAGCTGGCGTACCGGGAACTGCCGCCCGCCGTCGCGCGCGGTTACCGGCTGCTCGGGCTCGCGCCGTCGTCGCTGATGAACCCGGACCTGGTCCGAGCATTGGTCGCTGACGATGCCGACCTGGCGGAGGAGATCCTCGACCAGCTGATCGGGTACGCGTTCCTGCAGCCCGAGACCGACACCGCCGTACGCATGCATGATCTGCTGTGGCTGCGCGCCCGCCAGTTGGCAGCAGCCGAGGAACAGCCGGACCGGCAGCGCGCAGCTCAGGAGCGGATGACCATTTGGTCGCTGAACCGGCTCGACACCGACTATCTGCCCCAGTTCGAGTTCGAGCTGAACCTGCTGCCGGCACTTGCCAGAAGAACGAGTCTGCGTGACCTCCGGCCCGCCGACCTGTACGTGGACACCCCGTTGGACACCCCGTTGCTGCCGGCGGAGCCGACCAGCGGAGCAAGCAAACTCGCCGAGGTGTTCCCGGCCCGCCGTCGGCTCATGCTGGTCGCACCGGGTGGCACCGGCAAGACCACGATGGTGAACCATCTGTGCCACGGGGCGGCGCAACGGCGGCTTCGCGACCAGCAGGGCCCGCTGCCGATCATGGTCCTGCTGCGCGATTGGCGCGCGAGTGACGACGAGGGTGGCGTGCCCGCCCTCATCAGACGCAGCCTCACCCATCGGTGTGGGATCGAGTTGACTCCGGACGCGTTGGACGTCGCGTTGCGCAGCGGGCAGGTCTTTCTGGTGCTGGACGGCTTGGACGAGGTCGTCGACCGGGCTCGTCGTGAAACCGTGGCGTCGGTGCGGCGGTTCGCCGGGGAGAACCCGCAGGTGCCGATGCTCGTGACCACCCGGCCGTACGCCGCGTTGCACGATGATCTGCCCGGCTTCGACCAGGTGGGCATCAGGCAGTGGGACCGGGATCTGGCGGCGATCTACCTGGCCAAGTTCGGCAAGACCGGCATGAAGGGCTTTCCTCGGTACGACAACCCGGCCGTGATGAGCCCGCTAGGGCTGCAGATGGCGTTGTCGATGTCGGATTCCGACCATCTGGCGGCGGGGAGCTTCACCGGGCTCATGCAGGAGATCGTCGAACAGATGGTCTACTCCCGGGAGTACAGCCGAGGCACCCTCGAACCCACCGCCAGTGACCTGCGCGAGGCTCTGGAACGCATCGCGTACCACATGCAGTCCAGTTCGGATGACCGCGTCGTGATCAGCGGTGACGTGATCGGCGACCTGGCTCGCCGAGTGGTTCACGACCTCCATGGAGCCGGCCACCGTCGACGTACGGAGCTGCTTGTCCACGCGTTGACGTCGCGCGTCATCGTGCTGAGAGAGGTCGAGCGGGAGTGGTTCGCCTTCACGCACACCGCGTTCCGTGAGCACCTCGCCGCTTCCCACCTGGCCAGGATGTCAGCTGACGCATTCATCGACGTGGTCAGGGAACATCTCGCCGACGCATCCTGGGTGGCGGTGTTCGCCGTAGCGATCGAACTGGTCCGGCGTCACGGAGTATCTGTCGACGAGATCATCGTACGGGCACGGGAACGGCGTGACAGCCGCGTCGCTGACGCCATCGAGGCGTGGCGCGTCACCGGCGTGGGCGATCAATCGTTGCGCTGACAACCCGGCTAATCTACGTCGCGACGTGGCCGACTCGGGAGACGACGATCAGTGGCGAAGCTAAAACTCACCGTCGAAGAAGCGGCGCTGTGTGAGATTGTGGGCGTGCGGGGCTTCCTGCGCGCCCGTACCCATCTTGCGCACGGCGAGCTGACCGGAGCCCGTTGGGATCCGTCGACCGGGCACGCCCAGGCCCGGCTGGACGCCGGACCGGCTGGCACGGTGACAGCGGCGGTCACGACCGATGACGAAGGGCTCCTCGTCAGCGTCGACGGTGCCTGCTCCTGCGGCCAGGAATCCTGCGCCCACCCGTACGCGCTGGTGTTGCAGACCGTCATCGGCACGCCGACCGTCCCACAGCAGCGGCAAGGGTCCGGCGCGACGACGGCGACCTGGGAGAAGAGCCTGTCGGCGCTGGTATCGCACGTCGCCCCGGCCGTCACCGCCGCGCCGCAGCAGGCGACCGTCGGCCTGCAGTTCGAGCTGGTCAAGCCGGGCGCGGCCGGCGGTGGGCACGCCGGCCGCATCGCGCTGCGTCCGGTCCTACCCGGCCAGAACGGCTGGGTCCGCTCCGGCATCAGCTGGTCGAACGTACAATATGCCGGCTACGGCAGGTCGCCCGAATCCAAACGGCACCGCCAGCTGCTCGGCGAGATCCTCACGTTGTCGATGGTGGACGCCGACCGGTACGGCTACTACAGCCCCCCGACGACGATCTTCCTGGACGCGTTCGCGAGCCGGCGGATCTGGGACCTGCTGGCCGAGGCCGACGAAGCCGGGCTGCCGCTGGTCCAACCCGGCAAGTATGCCCGACCGGTGGTCGTCGGCCGGCAGCCGGCCCGGCTGTCGGTCCAGGTCGACCGCACCGACGAGGACCTGATCGTGCAGCCGGTGCTGCTGGCCGACGGCGTACCCGTCGCCGCCGAGTTCTCCGTCTTCGTCGGCCGACCGGCGCACGGGATCGCCTGGTGGGGGGAGCGCGGCGGCGTCGAGCCGCAACCCCGGGACCGGGTGCTGCGGCTGGCACCGCTGTCCGGCGCGGTGTCCCCGGCGGCGGCGAAGGCCCTGGCCGGTGCCGCGATCCGCGTCCCCGCTGCCGACGAGGCGCGGTTCTTCGAACGGTTCTACCCGGAGCTGCTCAAACAGGTCGAGGTCGTCGCCGCCGGCCCGGCGGTGCGCCTGCCACCGGTGTCGCCGCCCACGCTCACCCTGGCCGTGACACCGCTGCCGGGACAGGCGCTGTCAGTCCACTGGCAGTGGATCCGCGCGATCGGAGCGCACCGGCAGGCCGAGCCGCTGTGGGCGGCCGGCCCGCGCGGGTACGCCGACCCGCGTGACGCCGTCGTCAACCAGGTCACCGAGGTGACGGCCAAGGCGGTCCCGGAGGCGATCGAGTCGACGCCGAGCGGTCCGCGACTCGCCGCCCTGGCCACGCTCAGCGGCGACGCCATGATCCGGTTCCTCAGTGAGGTCGTACCCCGGATCGCCGATATCGACGGTGTCGACGTGGTCGAGTCGACCGACGAGTCCATTCCGGACTACCGGGAGGCGGACGAGGCGCCGGTCATTCGGTTCGCCGGCACCGACCATGCCGGCGAACACGACTGGTTCGACCTGTCCGTGCAGGTCAGCGTCGGCGGCGAGCAGGTCGTCTTCGATCAGCTGTTCACCGCGCTGGCGCAGGACCGGCAATACCTGATCCTGCCCAGCGGCACGTACTTCAGCCTCGACCGCCCCGAGTTCGCTCAGCTCCGCGAGCTGATCGACGAATCGCGGGCACTGGAGGACCGGCCGCCGGGCCTGCTGCGCGTCGGCCGGTTCCAGGTCGGCCTCTGGGCCGAACTGGCCGAGCTGGGGGAGATCACCGGGCAGGCCGCCGCCTGGCAGCGCGCGGTCCGCGAGCTGGCCGCCGCCGGCGCCGCCGTCGACCACCAGGTGCCCGAGGAGGTACGGGCGGAGCTGCGCCCGTACCAGCTCGACGGGTTCCGCTGGCTCGCCGCCCTGCGGGAACACCAGCTCGGCGGCATCCTGGCCGACGACATGGGCCTCGGCAAGACCCTGCAGGCGCTGGCGCTGATCCGGCACGCCCGCGCCGACGGACCGTTTCTCGTCGTCGCCCCCGCCAGCGTCATCCACAACTGGGTCAACGAGGCCGCGCGGTTCACCCCGGACCTCACCGTGCGGGCGGTCACCCAGACCACGGCGCGGCGCGGCATGGAACTCGCCGAGGCCGCGGCCGGGGCGGACATCGTCGTCACCTCGTACACGCTGCTGCGGCTGGAGTTCGACGACTACCAGGCGCTCGACTGGGCCGGCCTGATCCTCGACGAGGCCCAGTTCGTCAAGAACCACCAGTCGCAGAGCCACCGGTGCGCCAAGCTGCTGTCGGCGCCGTTCAAGCTGGCCATCACCGGTACACCGATGGAGAACAACCTGCTCGAACTCTGGGCGCTGTGTTCGATCACCGCCCCTGGGCTGTTTCCCCGGCTGGACCGGTTCACCGACTACTACCGTACGCCGATCGAGAAGGACCACGACGGTGACCGGCTCGCCCAGCTGCGCCGGCGCATCCGGCCGCTGATGTTGCGTCGCCGCAAGGCGGAGGTCGCCGCCGACCTGCCCGAGAAGCAGGAACAGGTCCTCGAACTCGACCTCGACCGTAAGCATCGCCGGATCTACCAGGCCTATCTGCAGCGGGAACGGCAGAAGGTCCTCGGCCTGCTCGGGGATCTGGAGAAGAACCGCTTCGAGATCTTCCGGTCGTTGACGTTGCTGCGCCAGGCGAGTCTCGACGTCGCGTTGGTCGACCCGAAGCATCAGGGCGTCCCGTCGACCAAGCTGGACGTGCTGGTCGAGCAGATCACCAACCTGGTCGCCGAAGGCCACCGTACGCTGGTGTTCAGCCAGTTCACGCGCTTCCTCGGCGCGGCGCGTGACCGACTCGTCGCCGCCGGCTTCCGATGCGGCTACCTCGACGGATCGACCGGCAACCGGGCCGCCGTGATCGCCGAGTTCAAAGGCGGCACCGCCGACGTGTTCCTGATCAGCCTCAAGGCGGGCGGTTTCGGCCTCAACCTCACCGAGGCCGACTACTGCATCCTGCTCGATCCATGGTGGAATCCGGCGACCGAGGCCCAGGCCGTCGACCGCGCCCACCGGATCGGCCAGACGTCGAACGTCATGGTCTACCGGATGGTCGCCAAGGACACCATCGAGGAGAAGGTCATGGCGTTGAAGCAGCGCAAGGCCGAGCTGTTCAGCAGCGTGCTCGACGGGGGCGAGTTCGCCTCTGCCCAACTGTCCGCCGCCGACATCGAAGACCTGCTCGGCTGAACTTCGTCAGGCCAGCAGCGGCAGCGCCCGGTCGCGCACGTCGACGTAGCGCTGGTGCACCTGCGGGGTGGCGGCGGCGGTGACCTCCTCGGCCTCGACCGGCCACCGCGGCGGCTCGGCGGCACCGGACAGCGCCCAGGCCGCCTGCCGGGCCGCGCCGAGCGCCACGTACTCGGCGGGGCGGGGCACGCTCACCGGCGCGCCGAACAGTGCCGGCGCGATCGCCCGTACCGCGCGGGACTGGGCCGCACCGCCGACCAGCAGCACCCGGTCGACCGGCACGTCCTGGACGCGCAGCGCGTCGAGGGCGTCGGCGATGCCGCCGAGCATGCCCTCCACCGCCGCCCGGGCCAGGTTCGCCGCCGACGCGTTCGCCCGGGTGATCCCGGCGAGCAGACCGTGCGCGTCGGGCAGGTTCGGGGTGCGTTCCCCGTCCAGGTACGGCAGCAGCGTCAATCCGCCCGCGCCCGGCGGTGCCGACAGCGCCAACTCGTCCAACTCGGCCAGCGACCGGCCCAGCAGGTCGGCGACGGTGACCAGCACCCGGGCCGCGTTGAGCGTGCAGACCAGCGGCAGGAACCGGCCGGTCGCGTCGGCGTAGCCGGCCACCAGCCCGCTCGGGTCGGCGGTCGGCAGCTCACTCACCCCGGACACACAGCCCGAGGTGCCCAGCGACACCACCACCTCGCCGGGGCGCAGGCCGACGCCGAACGCCGTACCCATGGTGTCGCCGGTGCCGGCCGAGAGCAGCGCGCCGGACGCGGTCTCGCCGACCACCTCGGCGGGCCCGGCGACCCGGGGCAGCGCCACGTCCCGCCCGAACGCGAGCCGCACCAGGTCCCGCCGGTAGTCCCCGGCCGCCGCCGACCAGTAGCCGGTGCCGGAGGCCTCGCCCCGGTCGGTCGTCGGCTGACCGCCGTCGGCCCGCAGCCGGTGGGTGAGCCAGTCGTGCGGCAACAGTACGGTCTCGGTCCGGGCCGCGAGCTGCGGCTCGGCGCGGGCGAACCAGCGCAGCTTGGTGACGGTGAAGCTGGCCACCGGCACCAGCCCGACCGCGTCGGCCCACGCCTTCGGACCGCCGAACTCGTCGGTGAGATCGACCGCGGCCTGCGCCGAGCGGGTGTCGTTCCACAGCAGGGCGTCCCGGACCACCTCGCCGGCGTCGTCGAGGCAGATCATGCCCTGCTGCTGCCCGCCGACGCCGATCGCGGCGACCCCGTCCAGCAGCCCGGCGCTGGCCTGCTCCCAGGCGGCCCACCACACGTGCGGATCGACCTCGGTGCCGTCCGGGTGCGGGGCGCGGCCCTCGCGCAGCACCTGGCCGGTGTCCGCGTCGCACACCACGACCTTGGTCGACTGGGTCGACGTGTCCACCCCGGCAACGAGCGTCAACGCACACCTCCGCAGGTGGTCGATGGCCGGTCGGCGCCGGCCGGCCAGGTCGTGGTCGTCGTCGTGGTCGACCTTACGTCCATCGATGGGTTGGTCCCAAGATGGTCTTCTGCGGCGGTCAGAGATACGCGACGCCGGTGAGCCGGGCCGCCTGCGCCCACATCCGTCGGCCGTTGCCCGGATCACGGGCCTGAGCGCTGGCCCGCACCTCGGTGACCGGCCCACGGATCTCCTGGAACCCGCGCGGGCCGAAGAACTGCCCGCCTCGTACGCCGGGCGCGGTCGCGGCGTACAGCTGGGGTCGGGCCCCCGCCTCGACCGGGCTGACGGCCAGCGACATCAGCCGGCTGGCGGCACGCATCAGCGGGCTCCGGTCGGCCATCGCGCGCGGGGTGAGGTTGGTGCGGGTCATGCCGGGGTGGGCGAGCACGCTGATCACCGGTGATCCGGCGGCCCGCAGCCGCCGGTCCAGCTCCAGGCCGAGGACCGTGCCGACCAGCTTCGACAACGAGTACGCCCGGTTGCCGCTGTAGGAGCGTTCGGACATCAGGTCGCCAAGGTCGAGATTGCGCCATTTGTGGACGATCGACGACACGGTGACCACCCGGGGTTCCTTGCCGGCGGCCAGCCGGTCGAGCAGCAAACCGGTCAGCGCGTACGGGCCGAGCGCGTTCGTGCCCATCTGCAGGTCGAACCCGTCCACGGTCAGCGGCGGTCGCGGGCCGGTCAGCACCAGGCCGGCGTTGTTCACCAGCAGGTCGACGCCACCGGCGAAGTCCGACGCGAAGGCGCGGATCGACGCGAGTGACGCCAGATCCAGCTCGCGGACCTCGACGTCGGCGCCCGGCACCGCGTGCCGGATCCCGGCGGCGGCCTCCTCGCCGGCCGCCACGTTGCGCACCGCGAGCACCACGGCGGCGCCGTGCCGGGCCAGCTCCAGCGCGGTGACCCGGCCCACGCCCGAGTTCGCCCCGGTCACCACCGCGCGCCGGCCACGTTGGTCGGGAATCTGATCTTCAGTCCAGTTCTGCATGGCGGCGACGCTAGGCAGCCGCGCGGTCCTCCGGAGAGACCCCACCAACCTGGGACCACGGGACCTACCCTGCCGAGGGGTCCCAGCGGCACACTTGGCGGTGTGACGACCACGGTCTACGCCCGTGAGCTGGCCGATTTCCTGCGTAACCGCCGGTCCCGGCTGCGCCCCGAGGAGATCGGGCTGGCACCCGGCCCCCGACGGCGGGTCGCCGGCCTGCGCCGCGAGGAGTTGGCCCTGCTCGCCGGGGTGAGCACCGACTACTACCAGCGTATGGAGCAGGGCCGGGACGTCCGCCCGTCCGACGACGTGCTGACCGGCATCGCCCGCGCTCTGGCGCTGAACGCCGAGGAGACCCGCCACCTGCGTGCTCTCGCCCGCCGCGCGCAGCAGCCGCCGAAGCCACGGCGGCGTACCCGCGAAACGGTCCCGGAGAGCACCCGCCGGCTGCTGCACAGCCTGCACACGCCGGCCGTGGTGGTCAGCCGCCACCTGGACCTGCTCGCCTGGAACAGCATGGCCGCCGCGCTCCACCCGGGCATCGGTCCGGGCAACGCGCTGATCGACATGTTCACCTACGCCGAGGAGCACGACCGGTGCGTCGGCTGGCGGGAAACGGTGCTGGACTACCTGGGCTTTCTGCGCGCGGCGGTCGCCGCCGACCCGGAGCACCCGCGCGCTCAGGAGATCGTCGGCACGCTCAGCATCCGCAGCGAGGAGTTCCGCAGGCTCTGGGCCCGCCACGACGTACGCGAATCGGTCAACGGCAGCAAGACGTTCCGGCATCCGCAGGTCGGTGAGCTGCACCTGGACTGGGACGCCTACGCGCCGCCGGGACGCACCGGGCCGATCCTGATCGTCTACACCGCCGCACCCGGCAGCGCCGACGCCGAACGGCTGCACCTGCTCGCCGCTTGTGCTAGCCGTTGATCCGGCGACGGACCCGGTCGGCGTCGGGGTGGCCGAGGTCTTCGTAGATGCCGAGCGCCTCGCTCCAGGCGGCGCGGGCGGCGGCGCGGTCACCGGCGGCATCGTGCGTCTCACCCAGGTTGACCAGCACATCGGCCTCGTCGTACCGGTCGCCGAGCCGGCGGTGCAGCGCCAGCGCCCGCTCGTAGCAGTCGGCCGCCGCCACGTGCTCGCCCAGCCGGTGCCGTACGTAGCCGAGGTTGTCCCAGGACAGCGCCGCCCCGTGCCGGTCGCCGTGCCGCTCGTGCAGCGCCAGCGCCTGCTCACAGCAGGTCAGGGCCTCGTCGAACGCGCCGCGCCGGGCCTGTAGCCAGCCGCTGTTGTTGAGTGCCTTCGCCTGCCCGGCCGGTGAGCCGACCGCCCGGTACAGCGTCGACGCCGACCGCGCCTGCTCCAACGCCCCGTCGAGGTCGCCCTCGCGGGCCAGCACCCAGCACAGACCGAGGTGCGCGTCGGCCTGTCCCTCGCGGTCGCCCACCGCACGGTTGAGCTCCAGGCTGTGCCGGTATTCGACCCGGGCGTCGCCGGTGCGACCCAACCAGGTGTACGCGATCGCCAGCCCCCGGTGGGCCTGTACCTGCCCGAGCAGCGACCGGTCGCGGCGGGCGGCGGCCAGCGCGGTCGCCTGCGACGCGGCCAGATCGTGCCAGTGCCCCTGCCGGTCCAGGAACGTGACCAGGGTGGCGGCCAGCTGCCAGGTGTACCAGTCGTGGCCGGCGTCGGCGGCCTGGCGCACGATGGCGAGCAGCACCGGCCGTTCCGCCCGCAGCCAGGCCAGCGCAGCGGCGTGGCCGGCATGGTCGAGCACCGTCGCCGCCGGGTCCGGCTTGGGCAGCGGCGTCGGCGTCGCCAGCCGGTACGGGTCGATGCCGAGGTCGGCCGCCCGTGCGGTGTGCAGACAGTGGTCCAGCAACCGCCGGTCGGCGGCGTCCCGGTCGTCGACCGCGTCGAGGTCGGCGGCCAGCTCCGCGGCGTACGCCCGCAGCAGGTCGTGCTGGTCGTAGCGGCCGGGCCCGCGTTCGGTGAGCAGGTTCGCCTCGGTCAGCGCGGCCAGCAGCGGACGGACCGCCGGCACCGGCACACCGGCGAGGCTCGCCGCCGCCGCGACCGACACCTCCGGGCCGGGATGCAGGCCCAGCAGCCGGAACAGCCGGGCGGACGGCGCGTCGAGCGTGCGGTACGACCACGAGAAGACCATCCGTACGTCGGTACGCGGATCCGCCGCCGTGAACGGAGCCAGTTGACCCGGTGTGCCACGGAGCTCGGTGGCGTGCCCGGCGAGCGGGAAGTCCGGGGTGGCGGCGATCCGGGCGGCCACGATGGCCAGCGCCAGCGGCAGCCGGGCGCAGACGGTGACGATGTCGTCGACGGCCGCCGGCTCGGCCGCGATCCGGTCGGCACCCACCCGGGCGGCGAGCAGGCGCCGGGACTCCTCGACGGAGAGCAGGTCCAGCGGCAACGCCTGGGCGCCCTCGGCGACCACCAGGCCGGTGAGCCGGTCCCGGCTGGTGACCAGGACCAGGCAGCCGGGTGCGCCGGGCAGCAGCGGGCGTACCTGCTCGGCGTCGCGGGCGTTGTCCAGCAGCACCGCCATCCGCCGGCCGTACATCAGGCTGCGGTACAGGTCGGCCTGCTGGCCCGCGTCGGCCGGAATCTGCTGTGGATGGACGCCGAGCGCGGCGAGGAAGCCGCGCAGCACCTCGCCGGCGGTGGCGGTGCGTCCGTCGGGATCGAAGCCGCGCAGGTTGGCGTAGAGCTGTCCGTCGGGGAAGCGGGCCGCGACCCGGTGCATCCAGTGCACCGCGAGCGCGGTCTTGCCCACCCCGGCCGTACCGCCGATCGCCGAGATCACCACGGTGGTCGGGGCGTCGGTGGGCTCGGCGGGCAGGAGCGCGTCCAGGCGGGCGAGGGCGGCGACCCGGCCGGCGAAGCGGGGGACACCCGGCGGTAGCTGGGCGGGTGTGCGGGCCGACCGCCGGGCCGGGGTGCGGGACCCGGTCGGCGGCGGGACGGGTAGCTCATGGCGTAGCACCCGTAGGTGGGCCCGGCTCAGGTCGGATCCGGGTGCCACGCCGAGTTCGTCGCGCAGCCGGGCACGGGTCCGCTCGTACAGGGAAAGGGCCTGTGCCTGCTGGCCGTGTCCGGCCAGCGCGAGCATCAGCAACCCGACGAGGCGTTCCCGCAGCGGGTGCGCGGTGGCGAGCGGACCGAGCAGTTCGATCGCCGCCGCGTACCGCCGCTCGGCGATCTCGACCTCGGCCAGCAACTCCTGGGCGGCGAGCCGGTCCGCCTGCAGCGCGGTGACCGCTGCCTCGACGAACGCCCCGGCCGCGCCGGTCAGCGGTTCGCCCCGCCACAGGGCGAGACCGGCGCGCAGCGATTCGGCCGCCGCCGCCGATGCCCCGGCGACGGCAGCGGCGCGCGCCCGGCCGACGAGCGCGGTGAACTCCGGGTAGTCGCAGTCGCCGGTGGCCGCGAGGCGGTAGCCACCGGCCTCAGTGGACAGCGTGTCACCGAGACCGGCGGCGCGCAGCGCGGCGCGGATCCGCGACACGCAGACCTGCACCTGGGTCCGTGCGCTCGCCGGCGGTCCGTCACCCCACAGCGCGGTGGCGATCCGGCCGGTGGGCACGACCCGGCCGGCGTCCAGCAGGAGCAGGGCCAGCACGGCCCGTTCCTGCGGCCGGCCGATGGGCAGCGCCCGAGCGTCGACGACGACCTCGACCGGACCAAGTATCCGAAACCTCATCGGCGCCGTTCCCGTCCTTCGTGGGCGCTGGCCATTCTCGTCGTCAGGCCCGGGGCAGCGCGCCTAGCGGTCGCATAGCCGACGCCAAGCGAGACCGTCCAGTGTCAAACGAGCCGGCCGGGCTGCGGCCGGCGTACCGAAAGAATGGGGGAATCGTGAAGGCAGTCACAACGGCGCGTGCCGGGTTCGCCGCCGCCGTGCTCGTCGGCACCGTCCTCGTCGGGCTCGGCCCGGCGGGGCCGGCCGCCGCCGATCCGCCCGGCCTGGTGCGGGTCGGGGCCACCTCGGCGAGCACCAGCTCGGACAAGAACATGACGGTGTCCTGCCCGCCCGGGACGGTGGTCACCGGTGGCGGTGGCTACCTGACCGCACCCGCCGCGTCACATCAGGGGCTGGTGTCGCTGGACCGGCTGGAGCCGCTGAACAACGGCACCGGTTTCGTGGCCCGGATGCGTGAGGTGCACCCGGACGGGGGCAACTGGGCGCTCACCGCGGAGGCGATGTGCGCGCCGGCCCCGCCCGGCTGGGACGTGGTCTCGTTCACCCAGGCCCCGAACACCCAGATCGCCTCGGTCTCGTGTGGCGGCAAGCGGGTGATCGGAGCCGGCGGGCGGATCAACAACGGTTTCGGCGACGTCGTCCTCGACTACGTCGTGCCGACGGCCGACCTGACCTCGGTCAGCGTCCGTGGCACGGTCGTTCCCGGTACGACGCCGACCAACTGGTCGGTGACCGCGTACGCGGTCTGCGCGAGCGTCAGGGGTGTCCAGCGGGTCGAGTTCGCCAATCCGCTGAGCGCGGACGACTCGAAGAGCATCACCGGGTCGTGCCCGGCCGGGACCGCCCTCTACGGGATCGGGGGATCGGTGTCGGGCGGCGGTGGGGAGATCTTCCTCGACCTGGTGCACGCCATCGGCACGGACAAGGTGGCCACCCGGGCCAGCGCCTCCGGTCCGGTGCTGCCGTGGGCACTGTTCGCGTACGGCATCTGCGCGAGTTGATCTGAGCGGGCGGCGGTGCCGGTCGGGAACGTTCCGGCCGGCACCGCCGTCGGTGGCGATGCTGCCGACCGGCTCTGCCCGTCGGCGGCTCCTGTTACCGGCGGGTCAGGTCGGGCCGGTGAGGTTGCCGACACACGTGGTCAGGCCTTCCAGGAGCTCCTGCTGGCGGGCCGGGGACAGGCCGGCGCACATCTGCTTCTCCACCCGCCGTACCGCCGCGCTGGCGGTCCGCAGCTGGTCGCGCCCGGCGTCGGTCAGCGCCGCGGGCAGTTCACGCCCGTGCGGCGCGGTCGCCGGCCGGGTGACCAGACCGCGTTCCTCCAGGCCGCGCAGGACCACGTTCATCGACTGACGGGTGACGAAGGCGCCCCGGGCCAGCTCGGCGTTGGACAGGTTGGGACGCTGGCCCAGCAGTTCCAGGCAGGCGTACTGCGGCACCGTCAGCCGCATCGGCCGTAGCGCCGCGTCCATCGCGGTGCGCAGGGCGACCGCGGCCTGCTTGAGCACGTAACCGACGGCGTCGTCCACCGGGCCGACGGTCTCGTCGCTGTCCGCCTGGCCCGTGGTCTCGTCGCTGTCCGGTGGGCCGACCGGCTCGTGTTGCGCCATGTCAGTATCCTGACATATGCTCGGGCATGTCAGGACTTTGACATGAGAGTGGGAGATCGCATCATGACCGTCACCGGACCGGATTTCGTCGCCCTGCAGGTGCGCGACCTGGACCGCGCCGCCGCCTTCTACGAGGAGCGGCTCGGCCTGCGCCGGGCTCCGGTCAGTCCGCCCGGCGCCGTCGTGTTCGCCACCACGCCGGTGCCCTTCGCGGTGCGGGACCCGCTGCCCGGCGTGGATCTCGATGCCGGCGGCCGCCCCGGCCTCGGCGTGGCGCTGTGGCTGCACGCCACCGACGCGCAGGCGCTGCACGACCGGCTGGCCGCCGCCGGCACCCCGATCGCCGCCGCACCGTTCGACGGCCCGTTCGGTCGCACCTTCACCTTCGTCGACCCGGACGGCTACGCGGTGACCGTCCACGACAAGCAGTAGGCGCCGGTCGCACGGGTGACCGTTACGATCGGCGGGTGGCGTTACTGCACCGGGCGGAGCTGCGCCCGACCAAACTCGAACTCCTCGCCGCCTGGCTGCCGGGGCGCGACTGGTGGCCGGGGCGGTCCACTGCGGATCTCGAACGGGTGGCGGGGTACCGGTTCGACGACCCGGCCGGCGACGTGGGCATGGAGACGATCCTGGTCCGCGCCGAGACCGGCCCGGTGCTCCAGGTGCCGTTGACCTACCGTGGTGCGCCGCTGGACGGCGGTGACGCATGGCTGGTCGGCACCATGGACCACTCGGCGCTCGGCCCCCGCTGGGTGTACGACGCGTGCGGCGACCCGGTCTACGCCGCCGCCCTGGCCGGCGCCATCCTCGCCGATGCCGGCCAGGCGCAGGAGTATTTCGAGGTCGACGGCGTCCGCGAGATCCGTCCGCTCAGCATGGACATCACCGGCAGCGCTACGACCGGCAGCGGTACGACCGGCGCCGCGGTGCCCGCTGCCGTGCCCGCCGTGGGCACGGTCAGCCGGATCGTCGACGGCGATCCCACGCTGATCGTCACCGAGCGGGTCGAGTTGACCGTGCTGCGCCGCCTCGACGGCCAGCCCGGGCGCAGGAACGGTGAACTGCTGACCGGCACCTGGCCCGGCCAGCCGCAACCGCTGCCGCTGGCGTACGCCGTGCCCCGCTGACGGCCGCCGGTCCCGCCGTGCGGATGCATCCCGACCAGCTGACCGTACCGGTCGAGACGGTGCGCACCCTGGTGTACGAGCAGTTTCCGCAGTGGCGGAAGCTGCCGGTCGACGGCGTCGACCAGCACGGCACGGTCAACGCGATCTTCCGCATCGGGGACCGCTTCGCGGCCCGATTCCCGCTGGAACCCGACGACGTCGACTCGGTGCGACGCCGGCTGACGCGGGAGGCCGACGCCGGCCGCGAGTTGGCCGGGCGGACCCGGTTCCCGACCCCGGAGCCGGTCGCCCTCGGGCAGCCCGGAGCCGGCTACCCGCTGCCCTGGTCGGTGCAGACCTGGCTGCCGGGCACGGTGGCCGCCGACCCCGACGCAGATCCGGGAGGGTCGGTCGGGTTCGCCCGCGACCTGGCGGAGTTCATCCGGGGCGTACGGGCGATCGACACCCGGGGACGGAGCTTCCAGGGCGGCTGGCGGGGCGGCGAGCTGCGCTCGCACGACGAGTGGATGCAGACCTGCTTCGGACACAGTGAGCGGCTGCTCGACGTACCCCGGTTGCGTCGGATCTGGTCGGCGTTGCGTGAGCTGCCGCACGGCCCGGACGCTGACGTGATGTCCCACCGCGACCTCATTCCCGGCAACGTGCTGGTGTCGGATGGCCGGCTGGCCGGGGTCCTCGACGTCGGCGCGCTCGCCCCGGCCGACCCGGCGCTGGACCTGGTCGCCGCCTGGCACCTGCTGGCAGACGGCCCTCGGCAGGTGCTGCGTACCGAGCTGGGCTGTGCCGACCTGGAGTGGCAGCGCGGCAAGGCATGGGCGTTCGAGCAGGCGATGGGTGCGGTCTGGTACTACGTGGACAGTAATCCGGCGATGAGTCGGATGGGCCGGCGCACCCTCGACCGCATCCTGACCGACGAGCGAGCGGCGTGAGCGCCGACGGTCGACGCGGGAGTCAGCTGTCCACCAGCTGACGCGGGGTCAACCGTCGGCCAGCCAGGCGCGCTGCTCGTCGGTCTCCGGCACCGGTACGCCGCGTGCGGTGGCGATGATCCGCCAGACCTCGGTGCGCTCGACGCCGAGCCCGACCAGGCAGGCGGCGGCGATGACCGAGGACCGGCCGATGCCGGCCCGGCAGTGCACGGCGACGTCGTGTCCGGCGACGAGCCGCTGGTGCAGCAGGTCGAGCAGGGGCCGCGCGGCGGCCCGGTCCGGCACGCCGAAGTCGGTGACCGGCAGCCGGTGGAACTCCAGCCCGGCGCGGGCGGCCGCAGCCGCCTCGTCGGCCAGGTCGAGTTCGTCGAGCTCGCCGGTGGTGAGCAGACAGACGAGCACGTCGACGCCGTCGGCCGCCAGCACGGCCATCTCCGTGTCGAGCCAGTCGCCGCCACGTGGCCGGGTCATCGTGCTCAACTGCCCCGGCGCGGGGGTCGGAATCGGATACCTCATGTCTGGCCAATCTGGTCGGGTGGGTCGGGTGGGTCTGTTTCGTCCGGCTGTCGATCATGGGCGTGTTGCCTGGTCAAGGACTTCTTCACACGGCGTTCACACGGTTGTCTCGGCGGCGGCCACCACGATCATTAGATTTCCCTGCATCGATGTGCCTGTCGCGCACCCAAGACCGGGAGACCCCCCAATCCGGCCGCGGCAGGGCAGAGTCAGGAGATCCCCGTGACCCGCCGCATCACCAGAGCCGTCGTCGCCGCGACAGCGGCCGTCGCCGTCGCCGTCGGTCTGCTCGCCGTCCCGGCCAGCGCCACCCCGCCGAACATCCCGTCCTACAGCACCGCGCTCAGCCGGCTGAACTCGCTCACCGTTGCCGCCGAGTCGCACCAGTCCAGCTACAACCGCAACCTGTTCCCGCACTGGATCACCATCTCCGGATCGTGCAACACCCGCGAGGAAGTGCTCAAGCGCGACGGCCGCAACGTCGTGGTCAACAGCAGCTGCTACCCGACCTCGGGATCCTGGTACAGCCCGTTCGACGGGGCGACCTGGACCGACCCGGCCGATGTCGACATCGACCACATGGTCCCGCTCGCCGAGGCATGGCGCTCCGGCGCCTGGTCGTGGACGACGGCCCGACGCCAGACGTACGCCAACGACCTCGGCGGACCCGAACTCTGGGCGGTCACCGACAACGTCAACCAGGCCAAGGGAGACAAGGACCCGGCGAGCTGGCAGCCGCCGCTGGCCTCGTTCCGCTGCACGTACGCCCGTGCCTGGATCCAGGCGAAGTGGTACTACGGCCTGACCGTCGACAGCGCGGAGAAGTCGGCGCTGTCGAGCATGCTCGCCACCTGCTGACCGGCGGCTGATCCGCGGTCGACGCGGCCGGCCCGCCCACGGGTGGGCCGGCCCCCGGCCGGGCGGCGCATCGCCCCCCGGCCGGCCGGTGTGCTCAGCGCAGCACGAAGGAAAGCTGTTCGATGGCGAAGTCCACGTCGTCGGGTCCGACCACCAGCGGCGGGGCGAGCCGGATCGTCGCGCCGTGGGTGTCCTTGACCAGGACGCCGCGTTCGGCGAGCCGCTCGCACGCCTGCCGCCCGGTCATCGCCTGCGGGTCCAGATCGATCCCGGCCCACAGCCCCCGGCCCCGGACCGCGACCAGGCGCCCCTGCTCACGCAGCGCCCGCAGCGCGGCGTGCAGCCGCGCGCCCTGCTCCGCCGAGCGGCGCTGGTATTCGCCGGTGGCCAGCAGCCGGACCACCTCGGTGCCCACCGCGCAGGCCAGCGGATTGCCGCCGAAGGTGGACCCGTGCTCGCCGGGACGTAGGACGCCGAGCACCGAGTGGTCGGCGACCACCGCCGACACCGGCACGATGCCGCCGCCGAGCGCCTTGCCGAGGATGTACATGTCGGGCTGGACGCCCTCGTGATCGCAGGCGAACGTGTTCCCGGTGCGGCCCAGCCCCGACTGGATCTCGTCGGCGAGGAACAGCACGTCGTTGCGGGTGCACAGGTCACGTACCCCGGTCAGGTAGCCGTCCGGTGGCACCACCACGCCCTGCTCGCCCTGGATCGGCTCCAGCAGCACCGCCACGCAGGTCTCGTCGATCGCGTCGGCGAGCGCGGCCAGGTCGCCGTACGGGACGACCGTGAAGCCGGGGGTGTACGGTCCGAAACCGTCCCGCGCGTCCGGGTCGGTGGAGAAGCTGATGATGGTCGTGGTCCGACCGTGGAAGTTGCCGGCCGCGACCACGATGGTGGCCTGGCCGTCCGGTACGCCCTTGACCTGGTGACCCCACTTGCGGGCCACCTTGATCGCGGTTTCCACCGCCTCGGCGCCGGTGTTCATCGGCAGCACCATGTCCTTGCCGCACAGCGCGGCCAACTCCCGGCAGAAGTCGGCGAACCGGTCGTGCACGAACGCCCGGCTGGTGAGCGTGAGTCGGTCGAGCTGGGCGTGCGCCGCCGCGATCAGCCGGGGGTGCCGGTGGCCGAAGTTGAGCGCCGAGTAGCCGGCGAGGCAGTCCAAATAGCGCCGCCCGTCGATGTCGGTGACCCAGGCGCCGGTGGCGGTGCCGATCACCACCGGCAGCGGGTGGTAGTTGTGCGCGGTCCACCGTTGTGCGTCGTGCAACGCCTCCGGCGTGCGCAGCATCCCGTCCACGATCATCGGCCGGCCCCTCTCAGCTCCAGCGTGCAGCACTTGGGCCCGCCGCCGGCCTTGCGTAGCTCCGACAGGTCCACCCCGATCGGATGGTAGCCGCGTGCGCGCAGCGTCGAGATCAGTCCGGCGGCCTGCACCGGCAGCACCACGTGATGGCCGTCGCTGACCGCGTTGAGCCCGAACGCGGCGGCGTCGGGCAGGTCGGCCAGGATCGCGTCGGGGAACAGCCGGCGCAGCACGGCCTGGCTGCCGGGCGAGAACGCCTCCGGCAGGTAGGCGATGGTCCGCTCGTCGAGCACGCACAGCGCGGTGTCCAGATGGTAGAAGCACGGGTCCACCAGCTGCAGGGTGATCACCGGGCGGCCGAAGACCTCCTGGACGCGGGCGTGCGCGGCGTGCGAGGTGCGGAAGCCGGTGCCGGCCAGCACGAAGTCGCCGGCCAGCAGCAGATCGCCTTCACCCTCGTTGACGTACTTGGCGTCGTGCACGACGAACCCGGCCTGCTCCAGCCAGCCCCGGTAGGCGGGTGCCTCGTCGGCCCGCTGCGGCTCGCGGAACTGCACCGCGAGGGCCTGCCCGTCGATGACGGTGGCACCGTTGGCGGCGAAGACCATGTCGGGCAGGCCGGGTAGCGGCTCGATCTCGTCGACCGTGTGACCCAGTTCGAGGTACGTCTGGCGTAACCGCGTCCACTGGGCGAGGGCCAGCTCCCGGTCGACCGGGCGGGCCGGGTCCATCCATGGGTTGATCGCGTATTCCACGGCGAAGTACGTCGGCCGGCACATCAGGAAGTGTCGGGGGGTGGCGTGCATCGTCATGCGTCGGGCTCCTGAGGTCGGGCGCGCCCCGGCGCTGCGCTCTGGGGGCTGGCGCTCGTTCTCACGCTAAGGGCTTGAACCCACAGAAACCATCGGAAAGCCTTGCGTCTGATCGCAGATCGTTGCGCATGCAGGTGCTGTGACAACTGATTCGTTGCGCAATCGCGCGCTATCGCGTTCGGTGACCCAGTCGGGACAGCATGTCGGGGGGCGACAACACTGTCGCCCCCCGATGACGGCTGCCGGCGGTGAACCACCGCGATGCGGCATCTTGTCGTGCGGTGGCACCACCGTACCGGCGGCCCACCATCGCGTTACCGGATGCCCGTCAGAAGATCGCGCCAAACTGTGAATCAAGCCACTCGCGTACCTGGGTCACCATGTCCGTCTCGGTGGTGAGCCAGCTGAGCGCGCCGGTCATCGCCAGGCTGCCGACGATCATCGTTCCGAGGGCGAGAACGATGCCGATCAGCGCCTCGGTGCGGCCGGCCACGTGTCGACGGCTGGTGGCCGAGACCCCGCCGATCCCGAGCGCCAGCGCGAGCACGCCGAGCGCGATGCCGTACGGCGCCAGTGGGCCGGAGAGCACGAACAGCGCGCCGGTGATCCCGATGATCAGGCCGAGCGTGGCGAGCACGCTCGCCCGGGGGCGCGGGCCAGCCGGGGCGGGCGGGGGAGCGGGCCGGGACGGGGTCTCCTCCCGGGTGGGTGGTTCGGGTCGGGGACCTGGCGTCGGGCGGGTAGCCGGGTCGGCCACCGCGGTGGCGCCACCGGCGGCGCCGGCGGGCGCGGGGCGGTCACCGCCGGTCCGGGCGGTGTCGAGCCGCTGCGTCTCGGCGCGGTCGGCGGCCCGTTGCGCCGCCGCCCGTTCCGCGTTGGCGTGCTCGGCCGAACGCCGGGCATGCTCCCGGTCGGCGGTAGCGGCGGCCGTCGTGCTGCGGGGTGTGGTCGGCTCGTCGGACCGTGCCGGCTCCACCGGCTCCGACCGCCGGGAGAGCATCGGGATCCTGGGCATGGGACACCTCCTTATCGATGCGCCGGCTCATGCCTCCGGATGGATGCCTGCACCGGCGGTTACGACAACCGGATACCCCGATGTCCGGTCCGCCACACCCGAATGTCCATCGCCGCTCGCCGAAACAGGCGTAGACGCCGATCCGGTGCCCTGCCCTGCCCGCCCTGGCGGGGCGGGCAGGGCAGGGTGGGGTGGCTGTCCCGGTCCCGGTGGCCTGTCGCTGCCCTCGCCGTCGCATCTACCGTCGCATTGGCCCTGTCTACCGTCGCTTTGGCCGGTGCCCGCGACGCGACGGCAACGACGCGGCATCCGCTTCCTTTTCCGCTACCAGAAATTCGATGATGTCCATCGAGTGATGGCCGAAATCGTCGACCCCCTACCGGCAGGTGTAGCTTCTCCAACCGGGCTTTGGCGCCAATTTCGGTCAGGTACTCCTCAAATGGCCTGTGGTGACCGTAGACCTGGACGTGAGCCTCGGTGTACTTGTCCTTGTCGCGTTCGAAGTCATAGTGAAGAACCGGGTGCTCGGCAGACTCGCCGAGGTGGACGCCGACGTACGAGCTTCGCACGGCGGGGAACAGTCCTTCGTCCGTGTCCAGCATGAGCTTGCAGCTGAGATCGATCCAGATCGGCCCGCGGGCCTGGGACCTGAGCCGGACCGGCGCTGATTGGAGCGTGCGCTTGTCCAACTTGGTGCCGACACTTGCGCCGCCCCGATGTCAGGGGCGCTTGCCACCGATGGCCACCCACAATTTCAGGGCAGCAAGGGAGCTGAAGTCCCGTCGCTGTGCCTGGTCGGCGAGCTGATCGTACGTCAATCGTAGGCCGTCGAGGGCGCGCTGAACCGTGGCCTTCCATTCCGCTGCGTCCATCTCTGTTACCTCGACGCTGGGCCGGGTCATGTGAGTCGGCGTTGTCGTCACTGGGGCCTTCCAGGGGGCTGCTCGGGTGGGCAGCTGACAGGTGCGACACCGCGCTGACTACCCTTGACGTCCATGCCCGAGGGACACACGATCCACCGGCTGGCGGCACACCACCACGCCGTGTTGGGCGGATCGGTGGTCGAGGCGACCAGCCCGCAGGGCCGATTCATGGCCGGTGCCGCCCGGCTGACCGGTGCCACCCTGACCGCCACCGAGGCATACGGCAAACACCTGCTGCACCACTACCGTGGCGGCGCCGGCGGCGGCATCCTGCACGTGCATCTCGGGCTCTACGGCACCGTCGCCGACGGCCCGGGTGCGCCGCCGGATCCGGTCGGGCAGATCCGGCTGCGTCTGGTCGGTGGACAAGCGGGTGGGCGGCACTGGCTCGACCTGCGTGGGCCGGCCGCCTGCGAGTTGTTCACCGAGGCCGAAGCCGACGCGCTGCGCGGGCGGCTCGGCGCCGATCCGCTGCGCGACGACGCCGACGGAGATTCCGCTGGCGACCGGATCCGGCGCAGCGGCAGACCGCTCGGCGCGCTGCTGCTCGACCAGTCGATCGTCGCCGGAGTCGGTCTGGTCTACGCCACCGAGGTGCTGTTCCGCGCCGGGATCGCACCGACCCTGCCCGGCCGCTCGCTGTCCGCCGACCGGTGGGCGGTGATCTGGGCCGACCTGGTAGTCCTGATGCGCGCGGGGGTGGCCGCCGGCCGGATCGACACGGTGCGCGCCGAGCACCTGCCGGAGGCGATGGATCGGGCGCCGCGGGTCGACCGGCACGGTGGGGAGGTGTACGTCTACCGCCGCGCCGGCCTGCCGTGCCTGCTCTGCGGCGGCACCGTGGCGCGGGCGGTGCTCGCCGCCCGCAACTCCTACTGGTGCCCGACCTGCCAGCCATCGGCCGGCTGACTCGCGGCAGTCGCGCTCACCACCACTTGCGCCGGGGCGGCCGTACGGTGACCGAACCGAAGACCACGTTGCAGGTGACCTGGATGATCGGGGCACCCGGGCGGGGCGGTGCCGTGAGCTTCGACTTCTTCTCGCCGAAGGCGGCCGTGCCGCTCATCCGCACGTCGAGACCTTCCGGTACGTAGATCGTCACCGATCCGAAGACCGCCCACACCTCGATCGTCGTCAGATGGTGCTGCAACTGGGCGTTCTGGAGGTCGATCTTGCAGTCACCGAAGATTGCTCGGGCGTCCACCCGTTCGGGCACCAGCCAGTGTCCCTTGCGGACCTCGTCGCCGAAGATGGCGATCATGCGTTCGGTCGGGGCCGGTGCCGCCGCGCCCGGAGGACCGACGATCCCACCCGGAGGACCGACGATCCTGCCCGGCACCGGCGGGCCGACCGGCAGATCCGCGGTGAGCCGGGCCAACTCGCCCCGGGTCCGGGCACTGTGCGCGTCGGTGGCGCGCTCGGCGTACTCGTCGAGGGTCAACCGGCCCTCCGCCGTCGCCTGGCCGAGTAGTTCGACCACCTGCTCGCGCTCGGCGTCGGAGACGCGCAGATGGTCGTCGCTGCGGCGCGCTGCGGGGTCCTCCACCCTGTGGAGCTTATCGGCCGGCCGACCCGGCCGGTGGCGCCGGGCGAGCCGCTGCCTCAGCGGTCGCTCAGCTCGCTCAGCAACCAGCGGACCACGTCGAGGTGTGCGGTCAGCGGCGGGCCGTCGGTGAACGCCCAGGCGAGGCTCTGACCGATGGTCCAGCCGCAGGCCCGCTGCCGGTCCACGCCCAGTTCGGCGCTAAGCCGGTCGAGCCGGCGGCGTACCAGGGCGCGAGAGTGCCCCAACTCGACACCGCGCACCACCGGTGCCAGCCCGAACGCCCGCTCGCCGACCAGCGGTTTGGGATCGATCACCAGCCACGGTTCGCGCTGTGCCCGCAGCACGTTGCCGGCATGCAGGTCCTGGTGCAGCAGCACCTGCGTCTGCGGCTGGCTGGCCGCGAGCCCGGTGAGCAGATCGACTGCGGCGTCGACCAGCCGCCGTTCGAACGGCCGGCCGGCCTGCTCCCAGCGCTTCGGAATGTTCGTCGCCCAGCGTCGTGCCTCCCGGGTCAGTGGGGTGAACGGCCCGGTCACCGGTCGCCACAGCCGGGGCAGCAGGTCGACGTACACGTCCAGGGCCGCCTCGGGTGCCAACGAGGCAACCGGATCGCCGGGCCGGCATCGTTCGATCAGCAGCGCCCGCCCGACCGGATCGTGGGCCAGCAGCCTGACCGCCGCCTGCCCGTTCCAGCAGGCCAACGCCGCCGCTTCGAGCTCGCTTTCCCGGTCGCCCGGCGGCTGCAGCTTCAGTACCGCGTCGGTGCCGTCCACGCAGCGGGCGGCGACCACCACCGAGACGTACCCGCCGGGTAGCGGTGCCCCTGTCCGTAGCGACCACCGGTCGGCGTACCGGGCGATCAGGTCCGACACGCCGGCATGCGCAGTGGATGGCCCGGCAGGGCCGGCGAATGGCCCGGTGGACGGGCGCGGGCTGGCGGCGGGCACGGACGCCATTGTCCGCCAGCGTCAGCGGACCGGTTCGGTGCCGGTGTCGGTGCTCGTCGGTGTTCGAGTCTCAGTCGGTGTTCGAGACGATGTCGTTGGCCCGTCTGGCGGCGACCAGGACCGGATCCCAGACCGGCGAGAACGGCGGTGCGTAGCCCAGATCGAGCGCCGTCATCTCAGACACCGACATCCGGTTCCACACCGCCACCGCCAGCACGTCGATCCGCTTGGCGGCCTCGGTCGATCCGACGATCTGCGCGCCGAGCAACTGGCCGGTGTGCTGCTCGGCGATCAGTTTGATGGTCATCGGAGCCGCCCCCGGGAAGTAGCCGGCCCGGTTGCTGGACTCGACGGTGGCGGTGACGAACGAGTAGCCGACATCGTGGGCTTCCTGTTCCAGCAGTCCGGTGCGGGCCACCTCCAACTCGCACACCTTGGTCACCGCGGTGCCGATCACGCCGGGGAAGGTGGCGTAGCTGCCACCGATGTTGAACCCGGCGACCCGGCCCTGCTTGTTGGCATGGGTGCCGAGCGGCACGTGCACCGGCTGCCCGCTGACCCGGTGGAAAGTCTCGACGCAATCGCCGGCCGCCCACACGTCGGGCACTCCGATCACCCGCATCTGCAGGTCGGTACGGATTCCGCCGGTGACGCCGACCGGCAGTCCGGCCCGCTCGGCAAGCCCGGTGTTCGGCCGCACCCCCAGACCCAGGACCACGACGTCGGCCGGCACCGTGTCGTCGTCCGTGCGTACCCCGCGCACCCGGCCGTCGCGTTCGTCCAGTCCGGTGACCAGGACCCCGCTGCGTACGTCGATGCCGAGCCCGGCCAGCGCGTCCCGGACCTTGACCCCCATGTCCGGATCGACGGTGGACATCGGTTGCTCGCCACGGTCGATCAAGGTGACCGCCAAGCCGCGCCGGATCAGCGCCTCGGCCATCTCCACCCCGATGTAGCCGCCGCCGACGACCACCGCCCGGCGCGGGGGCTCGTCCTGGTCCAACCAGTCACGCAGGGCGGCGGCGTCGTCAAGGGTCTGTACCCCGAAGACTCCCATCGTGTCGGTCCTCGCCCACTGCGGGCGGGTCGGCACCGCGCCGGTGGCGTACACCAGGATGTCGAAGTGTTCGCGTACCTCGCGGTCGCCGTCGGCGGACGATGTCGCGACCACCTCGCGCGCGTCCAGGTCGATGTGCGTCACCTCGTGACGGATCCGTACGTCGATGTCGTAGTCCCGGCGGAACGTCTCGGGCTCCCGCACGATCAGTTCCTGATGGTCCTTCACCAGGCCCGAGATCCAGTACGGGATGCCGCAGGCGGAGTACGAGGTGAACCTGCCCCGTTCGAAGGCGACGATCTCCAGATCGTCGGCGTCACGTAGCTGGCGAGCCTGCGACGCCGCCGACATTCCGGCGGCGTCGCCACCGATCACGACCAATCGTTGCGGCACGTCACTGCCCTTCCTGTCGTCGTCCATCCGGTGTCGTGGACGCGGCCCCGACGTCGTGGGTCCCGACGTCGTCGGCCGCCATGTGTGGCGGGGCCGGGAGCACCGACCGGCTGCGGGTCTGCTCGGCCAGGAACTCGACGACGTCCCGCAGGTCGCCACTGGCGGCGTGGACGGCACGCTGCCGGGCCGCGCCGGTGCCCCGGGACCGTAGCCGGCCCAGCAACGAGTTGACCAGGGCCACGTCGCCGTGCCGGTCCAGATGCGGCCGGACGGTCTCGACCAGTCGGCGCAGTAGATGCCAGCCGGGGCGTACCGCCGGTGACGGCCCGGTCAGGTCGACACCGACTCCTTCCAGCCCGTCGTGGGCGGCCCGCCAGTGTGCCGCCACCAGCACGTGGTGCTCGACCTTCGGCACCGGGCGATCCTGCTCGACGGCGTCGAGCGCGGCGCCGACCAGAGCACGGGTCAGCGCCGCGAGCAGGATGGTGTCGTCGAGGCTCGGGCAGACGTCACCGAGCCGGACCTCGACGGTCGGGTAGTGCGCCGACAGCCGGGCGTACCAGTAGAGCATCCCCTCGTCGAGGATGATTCCGGTGGTGAGCAGGTCGTCGACCAGCTGCAGGTAATGCGCGTGCGAGCGCAGCCGGGGTGCCGGGGCGACCGCCGGCCAACGCTCCCACATCATCGACCGCCAGCTCGCGTACCCGGTGTCGGCGCCCTGGAAGAAGGGGGAGTTGGCGGTGGCCGCCTGCAGGACCGGCAGCCAGGGCCGCAGGTGGTTGAGCACCTGGACGCCGGTTTCCGGATCCGGCACCCCGACGTGGACGTGCAGGCCGTTGTTGCCGGGGCCGGGCACCAGCATCCCGTACCGTTCGACGATCCGGTGAAACCGGGGGTCGTCGACCACGTCCGGCTGGGGCCCGGCGACCGGGGCGGTGCCGACCGCTATCAGCCGGGCACCGACCCGTGCGGCGGCGTCGGACACCGCGGTGCGCAGCGTGCCGAGGGTACGCCGGAGTGCGCGCAGATCCAGCCCGGGTGGGCTGCCGATCTCGATCTGGCTGGTCTGGAACTCGCGTTGCACCTGTCCACGCAGTTCCGGCGGGATCTGTTCGAGGACTTCGGCGACGGCCGGCACGGCAGCGCCGCTGACCGGATCGACCAGCAGGAACTCCTCTTCCACCCCGACGGTCAGTTCGCCCGGTCGGTGCAGGGCCGCAGCTGGCGCGACGGTACTGCTGATCACCGGGGGCACCGCCTGTCAGTCCGGGCCGACCGGGCTACCGGTCGGCCTGCCGGTACGGCTGCCGGCCGATCCGGTACGGCCGCCGGTCGACCTGCGGGCGTGGGCTTACCCGGTGGGGCAGGTACGGCAAACACCCCTCGTCCGGTGGCGTGGTCGGGTGCTACCGCGCAGGTCGACATGAGGTCATCTTCCGCCTCCAGCGCTGCCATAGGCTGCAATTTGTCGGCAGATAGGCCGCAGCGGCGGGCGGGTAGCCGGCGGTGCGGGTGGTCGAGCGGCGGTCAGCGCCGGGGAGGTCGGGGAGGTCGGGGCAGCGGCAGGTCGTGCCGACCGGCGATCAACTCCTGGACCCGGATCTTGAACAGGATGATCGGCTGTCGATAGCGCCGCTCCCGGGCGGCGGCGCGGGCCCGTCGCCATTGCGCCCAGCGGCTCTCGCCCCGGTAGAACCAACGGGCCCAGGGTGAGTGGGGACGGGCCAGGCGCAGCGCTCCGACGATCAGCAGGACGGGGATGAACAGCCCCAGCAGGCCGGTCCAGATCTTGCCCTTGATCAAGGTGATCCCGGCCAGTACCAGGTTGATCACGATCAGCGCGGCACCGGTGAACTGAGCCGGATCCGTTTCCCCGGTCAGGAACTCGTTGGCCCCCAGCGGCCGTAGCCCGAGCAGCAGCAACCCGGACAGCGCGATCGCCACGAACACCGCGTCGATCGACGTGCGGCCGCGTTCCGACCAGTAGACGTCGCTCAGGTGCAGCAGCAGGGCGAACTCGTCCAGGACCAGAGCCGCGCCGACGCCGAACACCGCGGCGGCGACCGCTCGCCACGGCGTCACCTGCACCGGGATCACCAGCCCGGCGACCCCGGCCACGAGCATGAACACCACCCCGAAGACGACATGGTGGATGTGCAGGTCGCCCGGGGTGATGTTGCCCGGCCACCAGCGCACCCGGGCCCGGATCATCCGGACCGAGAAGCGGATGAACGCGAAGCCGACGACCACCCCGACGAAGAAGCAGAACAGCGGGAGCCGGCCGGTTGCCACGACGGTGTGCGCGAACCAGTCGGTCAACGGCTTGCTTCACGGATCGCGCGCACTCCGGCTCCTTCTGCCGACGGTCTCCGGGCGAAAACAGGCACCCGGCTGTCCGGACCAATTGTACGAATTTGTGCCTCCATCCCCGCTTCCCTCGTCGGGCCAGGTTGCCCCGGCTCCGTACTCTGATAGTCGTGTCGCGCGTCGTAGTGATCCTGGCAGGTTGCTGGGCGTACGCGTACCCGTTGCTGAGCCTGGCCGGCGCCCCGCCGAGCCACCTGGCCGCGACCGCCGCCTCGGTCGCCATGGCGTTCGCGGTCGTGCTGGCTGCCCAGATCCTGCTCGGGACCGGTCTGCCGCGCCCCGACGCCGAGCGACTGTCCCCCGTCGAGCCGCCGCGTCGCCGCCCGCAGGGGAGTTCCCGGCAGCTCGACCCGGACGCACCGGGCCGCCCCCGACCTCGGGCCCCTGGCCGCCGCCTGACCGCACCTGCTTGATCCCCGATCCGGCGATCGCAGCTGCCTGATCCGGCGCCCAGTTCCCTTCACCCCGGTGCCCGACTCACTCCGGTGCGCGGCCACCGGGGCCAGCCCTCGGAGGTCCATCGATGCCTGCCGCCCTGTCTGCCTACCTGTCCACCGCCATCGGTACGCCCGCCGCCACCGCTGGTTCGTTCTCCTCCGCGTTCGGATTGTCCGACACCGCGTTCGGGCCGTTCGACACCGCGTTCGGGCCGTTCGACACCGTCGTCGGATCGGCCGCCCAGCTGGTCGCCGCGTTGTCGAGTGCCCTCGTACCGCTGGCCGGCGCGAACGCGACCGCGCTCGCCATCGTCGCGGCCACCATCGCCGTCCGTCTGTTGCTCAGCCCACTGTCCTGGCTGCAGGTCCGGGCCGAGTCGCGCCGTGCGGCGCTGGCTCCGCAGCTGCGTGAGCTGAATCGGCGGTACGCCGACGAACCCCGGCGGCTCGCCGTCGAGACGATGGCGCTGTACCGCTCGGCCGGCGCCTCGCCGCTGGCCGGATGCCTGCCGGCGGTGCTGCAGGCCCCGTTCTTCGTGCTCATGTACCAGCTGGTCACGCAACCGGTCGGGTCGGACGGCGGCGCTCTGCTCGCCGGGTCCTTTCTCGGCGTCGGCCTCGATACCCGGCCGGCGGGTCTCGCCGGCGCCGATGAGGTCCTGGTGTTCGTCGGGGTGCTGACGGTCGTCCTGATGGCCGCGTGGGCGACCTCGCGCCGGCTGCGCCGGGCCGTCACCAGCAACCAGACCGGTGCCGCCCCGGCCGGCGGGGTGCTGCAGCGGGTGATGCCGCTGCTGCCGTACGGCTCGGTGGCGGTCGCGTTGGTGCTGCCGCTGGCGGCCGGGCTGTACCTGGCCGCCACGACCAGCTGGACCGCGCTGGAGCAGGCGCTGTTGCCGCAGTGGGATGGCATCGACCGCTGTTGACAAGTAGGGTCCCGCGACGTACAACCTCTGAGAGCGCTCTCTTGATGAGAGGGAAGCGTTCGATCCGTCCTCATCTGCTCACTTGTCCTGCTCGTAGCGTCGATCGGACTCTCGGGGAGAACGCTCTCTGGCGGAGCTGCCGATCCCGTTGCGGTGTCAGGACACCCTGTCGGTTCACCCAAGGAGTCCCGTGATGAAACCGCTGCCCCATCCGGTCAGACCGACGCGTCGCCGGCGCACCCTGGCGGCTGCCGTCCTGGCCGCGGCGACCGTGGCGATCGCGTCGGTCGCCGTACACGCCAACGCCGCCGTACCGCCCACCCCACCCGGCTGGAATCTGGTCTGGAGCGACGACTTCACCGGCGCTGCCAACACGCTGCCCTCGTCGGCGAACTGGATCATCGACACCGGCACCAGTTACCCCGGCGGACCACCCCAGTGGGGCACCGGGGAGATCCAGACGTACACCAACAGCACCGCCAACGTCCGCCACGATGGCAACGGCAACCTGCGGATCACGCCGATCCGCGACGGCGCAGGCAACTGGACCTCGGCCCGGATCGAGACGACACGCAGCAACTTCAAGCCGCCGTCCGGCGGTGTGCTGGCGATCGAGGGGCGCATCCAGGTGCCGAACGTGACCGGGGCCGCCGCAGCCGGCTACTGGCCGGCGTTCTGGGCGCTCGGTTCGCCGTACCGGGGCAACTACCAGAACTGGCCGGCGATCGGTGAGTTCGACGTGATGGAGAACGTCAACGGTCTGAACAACGTCTGGGGGGTGCTGCACTGCGGCGTCGCGCCCGGCGGGCCGTGCGACGAGTTCAACGGCCTCGGCGGCTCCCGGGCCTGTCCGGGTAGCACCTGCCAGTCTGCGTTTCACACGTACCGCTTCGAGTGGGACGCCGGGGTGAGCCCGCAACAGCTGCGCTGGTACGTCGACGGGCAGCATTACCACACCGTCACCCAGGGGCAGATCCCCGAACCGCACTGGTCCAACATGACCAGTCACGCCGGGTACTTCATCCTGCTCAACGTGGCGATGGGCGGGGCCTTCCCGAACGGTGTGGCCGGGTCGACGACGCCGACGGCGAACACCGTCTCCGGCGTACCGATGCTGGTCGACTACGTGGCCGTCTACACCCGCGGCGGTGGCACGCCGCCGACCACCCCGCCGCCGCCGACCACGCCGCCGCCCGGTGGTGGCGTGAACGCCTACGCGGCGATCCAGGCGGAGTCGTACAACGGGCAGAACGGCGTCGGCGTCGAGGCGTGCAGCGAGGGCGGCCAGAACATCGGCTGGCTGGCCAACGGGGACTGGGCGCGCTACGACAACGTGGACTTCGGCTCGACGCCACCGCGTGACTTCGTGGCCCGGGTCGCCTCCGGCGCGGCGGCCGGCGTCAGTGGTCTGATCCAGGTCCGGATCGGCAGTCCGACCAGTACGCCGATCGGCAGCTTCGCGGTGGGCAACACCGGTGGCTGGCAGACCTGGCAGACGGTGCCGGGCAACGTCTCCGGCGTGACCGGCCGGCAGACCGTGTACCTGACCTTCACCAGTGGCCAGCCCAGCGACTTCGTCAACGTCAACTGGTTCCACTTCCGCCGCTGACCCCGGCACCGGTTCGCCGGCCGGTCTGCTCACGGGCAGGCCGGCCGGCGACATTTTTAAGAAGAGGTCTTTACAGTAACTGTTAATACTCCTAATAATTGGCCATCTGTCGATGGCTGCTTGGGAGGACGTCGATGAGACGGGTACGGGTGTTGGCGCCGTTGCTGGCCGCGGCGGTGGCCGCAGGCGGCGTCGTCTGGACGGCCGGGCCGGCCCTGGCCGCCGGTCCGACGGCCACGTTCGTCAAGACCTCGGACTGGGGTACCGGCTGGGAAGGCCGGATCACGATAACCAACGGGGGCTCGGCGGCCATCACCTCGTGGACCGTCGCCTTCGACCTGCCTGCCGGCACCACCGTCGGCACCTACTGGGACGCCCTGCTCACCGTCTCCGGCCAGCGGTACACCTTCACCAACCGCAGCTGGAACGGGCAGGTCGCCCCGGGGGCCTCGGTGTCGTTCGGGTTCATCGGCGCCGGACCGGGCGCGCCGCAGCGATGCACGCTCAACGGCGTGCCCTGCGCCGGCCAGCCGCAGACACCCGGCCCGACGACCGCGCCCCCGACGACGCCAGCGCCGACGACGCCAGCGCCGACGACGCCAGCGCCGACGACCGCTCCGCCGACGACCACGCCGCCCACCACGGCTCCGCCCACCACGGTGCCGCCGGGCGGGGACGGGCTGCCCAGGCACTTTCTCACCGGCTACTGGCACAACTTCGACAACCAGGCCGTCGAGCTGCGGCTGCGTGACGTGCCGGCCGAGTACGACCTGATCGCGGTCGCCTTCGCCGAAGCGACCGGCACACCCGGCGCAGTCGACTTCGGCGTCGACCCGGGTCTCTCGGCCGCCCTTGGCGGCTACACCGACGCCCAGTTCACCGCCGACGTCGCCACCCTGCACCAACGTGGCAAGAAGGTGATCATCTCGATCGGTGGCGAGACCGGCCGGGTCGCGGTCAACGACGCCGCCTCGGCCACCGCGCTCGCCGACAGCATGCACCAGCTCATCCAGCGGTACGGCTTCGACGGCGTCGACATCGACCTGGAGAACGGACTGAACCCGACGTACATGGCTCAGGCCCTGCGTGCGCTGCGGGCCAGGACCGGATCGGGTCTGATCATCACGATGGCGCCGCAGACCATCGACATGCAGTCACCGAGCGTGTCCTACTTCCGCCTGGCGCTGGACATCCGTGACATTCTCACCGTAGTACACACCCAGTACTACAACTCTGGCACGATGCTCGGCTGCGACCAGCAGTTCCCGTACAGCCAGGGCACGGTCAACTTCCTCACCGCCCTGGCCTGCCTGCAGCTGGAGGCGGGACTGCGACCGGACCAGGTGGCGCTGGGGCTGCCGGCCGGTCCCGGTGCGGCCGGCGGCGGGGTGGTCGCCCCGGCAACGGTGAACCAGGCGCTGACCTGTCTGGCCCGGGCCACCAACTGCGGCAGCTTCCGACCACCGCGGACCTATCCGGGCATCCGTGGCGCGATGACCTGGTCGATCAACTGGGACGTGACCAACGGCAACTCCTTCGCCCGCACCGTCAAGCCGCATCTGGCCACGCTGCCCTGAACATCTCCGGTGCCGGTGTCTGCCGCCGCACCGAACGACCGACCGATGATGGAGGTTCGCTTGAGATCCCAGCCCTTTCGCGCCGTGGCGTTCACCGCCGGCCTGACCACCCTGGTCGCCGCCGCGACCGTACTTTTCGCCCCGGCGGCATCCGCCGCCACCGCGACCTTCGTTCGCACCGCCAGCTGGAGCAGCGGGTACGAGGCCAAGTTCACCGTCACCAACAACACCTCGGCGTCGATCAGCTCCTGGACGGTGCAGTTCGACCTACCGGCCGGTACCCGGGTCAGCAGCTTCTGGGACGCCCGGCTGACCACCTCCGGCCAGCGGATCACCGCGGTCAACCAGAGCTGGAACGGGACCCTCGCGCCCGGCGCGAGCACCTCCTTCGGCTTCATCGCCGCCGGCACCGGCGACCCGACGAACTGCGTGGTCAACGGCACCTCGTGCAGCGGTGGACCGCCGCCGACCACCCCGCCGCCGACGACGAACCCGACACCGCCACCCACCACACCACCGCAGCAGCCCGCCGGCATGGCCGCCGCGCCGTACATCTACGACTGGGGCAACGCCCCGGCACCGGCGACGGTCATGTCCGCCACCGGGATCCGCTGGTTCACCCGGGCGTTCATCCTCTCCGGAGGTGGTTGTACCCCGGCCTGGGACGGCGTACGGCCGCTGCTCGGCGGCAGCGACGCCGCGCAGATCGCGGCGATCCGGGCCGCCGGCGGCGACATCATCCCGTCGGTCGGCGGCTGGAGCGGCAACAAGCTCGGCCCCAACTGTTCCTCGGCGGCGGCCCTGGCCGGTGCCCTGCAACAGGTCATCAACGCCTACCGGTTGCGCGCGATCGACATGGACGTGGAGAACGTCGACGAGTTCGAGAACGAGGCGGTGCAGGACCGGATCCTGGGTGCGTTGAAGATCCTCAAGCAGAACAATCCCGGTCTGATCACCATCGTCACCATCGGTACCGCCACCACCGGCCCGACCTGGTGGGGCACCCGGATGATCAACCGGGGCGCCGAGTTGCAGGCCGGAGTCGACATCTGGACGATCATGCCGTTCAACTTCGGTGGCCACGCCAACATGTATTCCGCGACGGTCAGCGCCGCCGATGGGCTGCGGAACACCCTCAAGGCCGCGTACGGCTGGAACGACGCCACCGCGTACGCCCGAATGGGGATCTCCGGCATGAACGGGCGCTCGGACCAGGGCGAGATCACCACCGCCGCACAGTGGACCCAGATCCGTGACTGGGCCCGGGCACGGGGACTGGCCCGGCTCGCCTTCTGGTCGGTCAACCGGGACCGGCCCTGCCCGGGCGCGCCACTGAGCTCCGGCTGCAGCAGTATCGACCAGCGGGACTGGGAGTTCACCGCGATCACCGCCGGTTTCCGCTGAGCGGCGGCCGGCGGGCGGCCCGGCCCGGTCACCGCCGGCGACGCCGCACCTGACCGATCACCCAGTAGACGACGAGCCCGCCGAGCAGTACGAAGATCGCGATGTCGAACCAGCGGCTGTACTGCTCGGCCTGCTCCCAGCGGGAACCCAACAGATACCCGGCACCGACGAACAACGAGTTCCACACCCCGCTGCCTACCGTGGTCAACGTGCCGAACTGGCCCAACGGCATCCGGTTGGCGCCGGCCGGGACCGAGACCAGGCTGCGGACCACCGGCACCATCCGGCCGATCAGCACCGCCCAGCGGCCGTACCGCTCGAACCACCGGTCCGCCTTGTCCAGATCCTCCAGGCCGACCAACGGCACCTTGTGCAGCCACCGCCGAAGCCGGTCCTCTCCGATCGCGGCACCCAGCCAGTAGAGCAACAACGCGCCGGCAAGTGATCCAGCGGTCGCGCACAGCCACACCCCGACCAGGTTGACCCGATCCGTGCTGGCCAGATAGCCGGCCATGGCCAGCACCACCTCGCTGGGGATCGGCGGGACGATGCTCTCCAACGCGACGAGCAGTCCGACGCCGATTTCGCCGAGGCTCTCGATCACGCCGGCCACCCAGCCGGTCACCCCACCGGCGTCCGGCGGTGGAGCAGCGGCCGACGGCGTATCGACGGTGACAGCCATGGGCCTCCTCGCGTCCGGTCGGGTCCCTGCGGTACCCGCCAAGGCGAGGACGTACACCTGCGGTGTGCTCAGCCCGGCCGGCCGGTCGAACTCTCCCGGATCTGCAGCTTCGTCGGCAGGGTGACCGTGGCCGCCGCCCGGTCGGGGGCGGCGATCCGTTCGGTGAGCAGCCGGGCAGCGCTCTCCCCGAGCTGGTACGTGGGTTGCGTGACCGTGGTCAACGCGGGGCGGACCAGATGCGCCCAGGGCAGTTCGTCGAACCCCACCACGCCCATCTCGGTCGGCACCTTCACCCCGTTGTCGACCAGACACTCCACCGCGCCGACCGTCATCAGGTTGTTCGCCACGAACAGCGCGTCCGGCGGTGTCGCCAGCCGCAACAGATCCGCCATCGCCCGGTAGCCGCCGTCGGAGCGGAAGTCGGCATAGCGGACCAGGTCCTCCTCGTACGGCCGGCCGGCGTCGGCCAGCGCCCGCCGGTAACCGGTGAGCCGGCTGCTCGCGGTGTAGACGCCGCGCCGGCCGGTGATGCAGGCGATCCGTTGGTACCCGGATTCGACCAGGTGGGCGGTGGCGAGCTGGGCACCGTGTTCGTTGTCGACCAGCACGGTGTCGACCCGGCCGCCGTGCAACTGCCGGTCGATCACGACCATCGGCACCCGGGCGTCGGTGAGCCGATCCAGGCCGGCGGCCGGACCGGACGGGGCGATGATCACGCCAGCGACCTGTTCGGCGAGTACGGCGTTGAGGTAGCGGGCCTCCTTGGCCGGGTCCTCGTCGGTGTTGCACAGCACCACCGAGTATCCGGCCCGTTGGGCGATGTCCTCGACGCCGCGTACCACGGCGGTGAAGAACGGATTACCGATGTCGCTGATCACCACCGCCCACAGGGTGGTCCGGCTGCGGCGTAGATTCCGGGCGACGGCGTTGGGCCGGTAGTCCAGCTCCCGCATGGCACGACGGACCCGTTCGGCGAGGGCCGGATCCACATTGGCGTGGCCGTTGACGACTCTGGACACGGTAGCTGGGGAGACCTCTGCCTGCCGCGCGACATCGTAGATGGTCGCCATGGTTCATCGCCCTCTTCACTTAGCAATCCGACCCCGGGTACCGATCACGGAACCCGAGTCGATGATTACAGACCGGGCACGGTGCGTGGTGGCCGCCTGGCCCGGCAGTTCAACCCGGAGCGACCGTGCACAGCGGATCCGACGGTCGCGGTCGACGGACCGAAGAGGAAACTACCGACGAGCCCTGGTACGGCGCAGCCAGAGCAGTCCCAGCACCGGCAACACCAGCGGGATGAAGCCGTACCCGCTGCCGTAGCCGGACCAGACGGTCTCGTCCGGGAACGCGGCGGATATGGCCAGACTCGCGGTGCCGATGCCGAGCACGCCCACCAGCTCCACGGTGCAGCAGGTGTACGCGATCCGCCGCCCCACCGGTCCGCCGACGCTCAGCCCGACGGCCGCGACCAGATAGACCAGCGCGGCGAACGCCGACAACAGGTACGCCACCGGCGCGTCGGAGAACTTGGTGGCGATCTGCACCCCGGCGCGGGCCGAGGCGGCGATGGCGAACAGCACGTACACGCCGATGAGTACGCGACCAGGCCCTTTGCGCACCCGGGTACCCGACGGCGGGTCTTCGGCAGCGGTGCCGCCGGTCGTAGGCTGCTCAGCCACCGGCCACCGCCGTCCAGGTCTGCTGCAACCGGACCACGAGCACCGGGATCACCAGGCAGAAGACGCCGATGGTGAGCGATCCCCAGCGGGTGGGCTCCATCCGGCCCAGCACCGCCGCCATCGGGGGCAGGCTGAGGGTGGTTATCAGATATCCAATGAAGACAGGTGGATCGCCGGGTCGGTGACCGCCGAGCGCCGACACCGCGGCGACCACCGCCAGGACGAGCAGTACGACCTCGACCACGACGAGCCCGCCGAACTGGAGCCGGCCCGGTGTCCGGTCGAGTGCGGCGCACAACAGAGCCCAGCCGGCCACTGCCAACGCACCGACGATGGCCACGGTCGCTATCGGCCCGTTCACCGCGCCGCCACCTCATCTGGCACAGCCACGCCAACACCATACTCACCAGGGATCCAACCCGTTGCGGCAGGTCGGCGACGGGATGGGGCCCGGCCAGGTGTGTCCAGACGGTGGCTCTCGGTATCAGCCGGAGTCTATAGTCAACTCCGGGACCGTCCGAACCACCTGGGGAGGGCGCGGTGACCGGCGCCGGCATCTGGGGACTGCTGATCGTCTGCTGCTGTGTGCTGCTGGCGCTGCTCGCCCTCGCCGCCATCGCCGACCGGCCGGCCGGCGACCGTCCCGACCATCGTCAGCTGCGCACCGACGCCGACGAGTTGACCGCCGAAGCCGCCACGATCGCCGCGGCTGCGGCCGCCGCGCGAGGGACGGCTGCCGCGGCCCGACACCGCGCCATCGCCGCGGAACAGGCCCGCGATGACGCCTGGCGGCGTCAAGAGGACGCCGGTCTGGCATATCAGCAGGCGTTGCACGCCGCCCGCCGCCGGCCGGTGGCGGCCTCCGCCGATGGCGCGGTTCCACCGACCACGCGGGTGGTACCCGCCGCCGGCACCGCGCTCGACCGGGACCTCAGCCGGGCCGCCTTCACCGCGTACCGGCGCGGTGACATCTCGGTCGACCAACTGCGGCAGGTGTGGCAGCGGTCCGGGGATCCCGACTCAGGCTCGGATCCGGGCCGCCGGGACCTCGACCGCGCCGCCGATCAGTTGCGGATGCGGGACCGGGCGGCGCGGCGCGAGTACGACGCGGCGGCGGCGCTCGCCCGCCGGGCGGCCGACGCGGCCCGGATCGCCGAGGTGGCCGCCGCCGCGCTCATCGACGAAGCCGCGGCGGCGGCACTGGATGCCGAGGAGGCCCGGTACGCCGCCGACCATGCCGCCGGGGGCCGGCGGCGTCGTTGATCCACCGCCTGCCGAGCATCGCCGGGCGAAGCGGATGCGGCACACTGGCCTGCGGTCGAGAAGGGGAGCGAACGATGGCGCTGCGATTCGGTCTGTTCGGTACCGGTTACTGGGCGGTGCACACCCACGCCGCAGCCCTCACGGCGCATCCGGCGGTGGAGTTGGCCGGCGTCTGGGGCCGCGACCGGAGCAGGACCGAGGCGGTGGCCTCCCAGTACGACGTGCCGCCGTACCGGGAGGTGGACGCGTTGCTCGCCGACGTGGACGCGGTCGCCGTGGCGTTGCCGCCGGACGTGCAGGCGGACATCGCGCTTCGCGCCGCCGCCGCCGGCCGGCACCTGCTGTTGGACAAGCCACTCGCGTTGACCCTGTCCGCCGCCGACCAGGTCGTCGCCGCGGTCGACCGGCAGTCGGTGGCATCGGTGGTCTTCTTCACCAGCCGCTTCAACCCCGCGATGGAGGAGTTCCTGACCACCGCTGTCGGCGAGACCTGGCACGGCGCGCGGGGCGCCATCTTCGTCGCCGTCTCCGAGCCGGGTAGCCCGTACGGTGCCTCGCCGTGGCGGCAGACCTACGGCGGGCTGTGGGACATCGGGCCGCACGCGCTGTCCATCGTGCTGCCGGTACTCGGCCCGGTGACGAGCGTCGCGGCGATGGACGGCCCGGCCGGCGGCGTGCACCTGCTGTTGCGGCACACCGGCGGCGCGACGAGCAGCCTGTCGCTCAACCTCGACGGGCCGCCGGCAGCCAAGATCTTCGACTTCACCTTCTTCGGCGAACCGGGCGTCGTGCCGGTGCCGCGCCGGGACATCACCGCGGTACAGGCGTTTCACGGCACCATCGACGCACTGCTCGACCAGGTGGCGGCCGGGCAACCCGGCCACCCCTGTGACGTGCGGTTCGCCCGCGAGGTGGTCGCGGTGCTCGCCGCCGCCGAATCCGCCCGGGCGCAGCAGCGCAGCGTCGACGTCGAGTAGCCGACGGCCGAGTGGCGCACGCTCACCGACGGGCACCCGGTGACCGAGCCGCACCTAGCCCAGCACCGGTACGGCCTGCCCGGCGCTGTCCGTGGCGGCGACGCTGACCGGACCGATCGGGCCCTGCGGTCGCGCCGCCGAGACCACCATCCGATCACCGCGGGCGGTCGCGCCGCCGATGCGTACCACGATGTCGGTCACCGGGCCACCGCCGACCGTCACGTGGTGCCAGCGATCACCGCCTGCCGCCCACCACCAACTGACGACCACCGCCGGAGCGAGTGGACTGCACAACCGGGTGTCGGCCGCGGTCGCCACCGCGCGGGCCGGTGCGCCCGGCACCAACAGGACCGCGGCGACCAGACTGGCGTCTCGGGGCAGTTCGGCCCGCAGGCAGGCGATCGCGACGTCGTGCGTCGTCCCCGGCAGTGGCCCGGACCAGATTTCCCAGGCCAGCACCGACGCCGCTCCGCGTCCGGCGAGTTCGCCGATCAGGCAGCCGAGCGTGGACCAGAGCCCAGCGCCACCGACGGCGTCCGGGTCCTGCGGCGGATCGCCCGGATCGGAGCCGACCGGCAGGTGGGCGAGCCTACTGAGGGTGGTCCGACCCAAGTCGGCCAGGGTGTACGGCTGGCCGGACTGCACGTCGGTGGCGCGCAGCCGCAGCAACGGACCTGACCAGCAACCGGCTGCGCCGGTGGGTGCCGGCCCGGTCACCCCGGCGACCACCGGCAACGGCCGCCACCGACCCGTGGCCGGTGTCTGGTCTCTGCCCGGTTTCCGGTCGCCTCCTGATTGTCGGTCGCCTCCTGGTTCCCGGTCGGCCAGCGTCCTGGTCTCGATGCCGTTCACCCATGGCGCGACCAGGTACCGTACCGGTTCGTCGTGCCCGCTGATCCGGATCGCGCTGGCCGACTGCGGCTCGGCCGCCGGCGCCGGCTCGACGCGGAGCGACCGGGACGCCCCGGCCACCCGGTAGACCACGATCCTGGTCGCGTCGGCAAGCGCCACCACCGTCGCCGGGGAATCCGGCGACTGGCCGGCGGCCGTTGACGTGGCGGCTGTCGACGTGGCGGCTGTCGACGCGGCCGGCCCGCCCGGCGGCAGTTTCCCGGCGTACAGCAGTTGGGCGGCGCCGACCGGCGGCGCCAGCCCGACGCCGCGCGGTGCCCGCGCGGTGACCACCCCGGCGGTGGTCGACACGGCCAGGCCGACCGGCGTGCCGTCCGGATCCACCGGACTCGATCCGTACGCGGCTTCCTCAGCCCTCGGATCCCGGTCGATCAGTTCGGCGAGGCCGAGCCAGGCGTCGTGCGCGGCGGTCACCAACTGGACGTCGCCGACCCGGTCGCCGCGGGTCGGCCACGACGCCATGGTGAGCTGGGCGGCCCCGGTCCAGGCCTGCTCGGCGACCCGACGGATCTCGCCGTCCGACGGCGTACCGGACGGCGTACCCGCCGAGCGCGGGTCGTGGCCCGGTACGTACCTGCCCAGCTGCGGCGTCGCCGTGGCCAGGACGGTCGCGGCGACCAGCGCGATCGCTACCACGGCGGCGCGCCGGCCGAGTCGGGCCAGCCGGAGTGCGCGCAGATCGGGTGCCTGCAACCGAACGGTCGTCGGATCGGCGGCTGGGCCGGTGAGTAGTTCCCGCTGCCGGCGCGGCGTGAGCCCCACGGCGTCGGCGAGCCGCTGCCGCTCGGTGACGGCGGCCACGACCTGCGCCACCGGATCCGGCCAGCCCGCCTCGTACAGCACCTGAACCGCGTCACGTGCAGACAACCGCTCCACCATCAACAGGACGTATCCGGCGCGTACCGGCGCGGGCAGGGTGGCCAGCGCGGTGAACAGTCGATCCCACTGCGGTTCTCGCCCGGCCGGTACCGGTCTGCCCCAACGGGGCGGTGTCGGACAGCTGAACCGGCCAGGCCTGCCCGCTCTGCGCAGCACCCGGGCCAGCAGCCACAGGTGATCGGCCTCGCCGACCGGGCGCCACGGCAGCGATCGCCGGACGACACGGTGCGCCCGGGCGATCGAGGCCGGACCGTCCGGGTCTCCGCCGGCCTCCGTCGAGTCCGTCATCACCAGGTATGCCACCCGGACCAGCCGGTCGTAGCAGTGGTCCACCGGCCCGCCGGGTACCGTGCCGGCCGGCGAGACGGGCGCTGATGGTTGCTCGGGTCGCACGCGTTGACAACGGCGATCCGGCTGGTCCGGTCACGTCCGGGTCGAAAACCGGTTGTCCGCTGGAGCAGCCCGGGATAGCGTCGCGCTGTGTCGATCACGTTCCACGCGCTGATCCGTGCCGGCCGTACGCCGGTCGGATGGCTGCTGCTTCCGGTGGCCCGTCCGCGTGTCCGGCGTCCCGCCCTGGCCGGTGGCCAGGTCGCGTCCGGCGTCTGATTCGACCCGTCCCCGCGCCGCGGTCGCACCCCAGGACCTCGGCGGCGGACCACATCGATCACTTGCTTTCTGCGTGACCTGGCGGTCCGGCCATGGCGTCCCGAGCCCTTGTCTCCATCTCGGATCGGCTCTGCCGGAGGACCAGGCGTGGCACGTCAACCGAACCACCGACAACGACCCACGAACGCTCAACGACCATCGACGACTTCCGTTCCCGAACGCGTCGGGACCGACCGGACCCGGCGCGGTGCCGCCGACCGGACCCGACGTGTCCTGTCACAGACCTTCCTGCACGACCGGTCGGCGATCAAGCTGTTCGTCCGGGCCGCCCAGCCGGACCCGGCGCAGCTCACCATCGAGGTGGGCGCCGGTGCCGGCCAGCTGACCCGGGCGCTCGCCGGCAGCGGCACCCGGCTACTGGCGTACGAGGTGGATCCGGCCATGTTCGACCGGCTGAGGCGCTGCTGCGCCGACCTGCCCAACGTGACGCCGGTGCCGGCCGACTTCCTGTCCGCTACCGCGCCGGACGGGCCGTTCGCCGTGGTCGGCAACATCCCGTACGCGGCGACCGCGCCGATCGTCGACTGGTGCCTGCACGCCACCGGGCTACGCTCGGCAACCCTGGTGACCCAACTGGAGTACGCCCGCAAGCGGACCGGCGACTTCGGACACTGGAGCCTGCTCACGGTCCGGACCTGGCCGCTGTTCGACTGGCGGCTCGCCGGGCGGATCCGGCGCAGTGCCTTCCGGCCGGTCCCCCGGGTCGATGGCGGCATCCTGCGGCTGGACCGCCGTCCGGTGCCGTTGCTGGCACCGGGGTCCATGCCCGCGTACCACCGCTTCGTCGAACTCGGCTTCAGCGGGGTCGGCGGATCGGTCGTGGCCTCGCTACGGCGCGCTTACCCGGCCGGCCAGGTCGCCGGCGCCGCGCGGGCGACCCGGTTGCCGCCCGACACCCTGGCCGGCGCGGTGTGGCCGGAGCAGTGGCTGGCCATGTTCCGGCTGCTGAGCGCCGGGTCCCGCCGCCGAGGGGCCCCGCCTTCCGGCTGAGCGCGAGATGAGCGCGATACCGGACCGGCTGCTGTCAGGACTGGCTGAGTGTTGTCAGGATTGGCTGAGTGTGTCAGGACTGGCTGAGCGCCAGCCACTGGTGGCTGGCGATGTCGGTGCTCGGCGCCACCAGCAGCCGATCGAGAGTGCCGGCCGTGGCAGCCACCAGGTCCCACAACGCGCCGCCGGTCAGCCGTACCCGGGCCAGGGGCGTGCCCGCCGGGTACGGCTGACCCGGCACGATCAGCCAGCGCAACAGCCGGGCCGAGCCGCCCGGGATGGTGAACGACAGGGGAACCATCTGGTTGGTCTCCGCCGAGGCGCGGATCGTCCGGGGGCCGCTACGCGGCAGCCAACGGGCGGCCCCCTGCACGGTGGCCAGCTCCGGCTCCTCGACCTGGCGCAACGGGCGGTTGAACGCGTGCTGCACGGCCTCGGCGACCGCGGGCATCCGGGCCCCGCCACCGACCAGCAGTACCGAGCCGAGGTTTGCCGCCGGCACCCGCAGGTCGGCCAGCAGCCGCCGGCAGCAGTCGAGCGTCCGGTCCAACAGCGGGGCGACCAGCTGAGCCAGATCGGCACGGGTCATCCGGTACGCCGGGGTGTCCGGCAGCAGGAAGTCCTCCACCGTCGGCATGTCGCTGAGCTGGTGTTTGATCCGCTTGGCGAAGTCGGTCACCGCCATGCCCAGCCGCAGGGACGCCGGCTCGGACTGACTGTTCGCGGCCGTGATCAGCAGCGGGCTCAGCCAGTCCTGGCCGTCGGCGTGAATCCGGCTGGCCAGCAGCGAGTCGATGTCGCGCCCACCACAGTCGTCGATCGCGGCGTGGCCGAGCACCTCGTGCCAGCGTTCGTCGATGCGTACCAGGGCGGTGTCGAAGGTGCCGCCGCCGAGGTCGTAGACCAGTACCAGCTCACCCGGGGCCGGGGCCGGTCCGGTGACTGGGGCGAACGCGGCGGCCACCGGCTCGGGCAGCAACTCGACCGGTCCCAGCCCGGCCGCCTCCGCCGCCGCGATCATCTGCGCCCGGCGCGGATCCTGCGGGCCGTACGAGGCCGGGATCGTCACCACCGTCCGCCCGATCGGGGTGCCGTAGCGCCGTTCGGCCTCGGCACGTAGCGCGGTCAGCACCGCAGCGACCTGCTCGATCGGCCGGAACCGCCGGTCGCCGAGCGCCACCGGCACGTCGGCCGCCATGCCGCGCTTGAACTCGGCGGCGTACGCGGTCGGTTCCGACCGCTTGCGCCGTTCGGCGAGCGCGCCGACGATCATGCTCTGCCCGTCCCAGTGCACCGCCGACGGCCAGGTGCCGGACCCGGTCACCGGGTCCGGCACCGGGTAGCTGGCCTCGCCGACGACGACGGTGGCGGCCGACGACGACGTGCCGAAGTCGACGACCAGCACCGGCTGGTCAGACATCCCAGACATCGATCAGGCTCCGCTCCTCGGACTCCCAGTTGGCCAGCAGATGCCGGCTGTCGGCGCTGAACCCGACCCGTACCTGCTGTCCGGTTCCGCCCAGCACCCGGAACAGTTCCTGCCCGGTTGCCGCGTCCTGCAACACCACGGCGGCGATCCCGTCGTGGCTGGTTACGATGGCCTGCAACTGCCCGTCCGGGCTGGGGCCACCGCCACCGAACCCCTGTGTCCGGCTCTGGTCGGTGAACTCCGGCATCCGTTGCTGCCAACGGTCGTCGGTGATCCGGTCGATGCGATTGCCGGTGCGCAGATCCCACAAGGTGGTCACCGTGCGCCGGTAGCGCCCGACCGCCTTGGCGTGACCCTCGGCTGCCGCCCGCCAGCCGATCTCGTCGACCAGCACCCGGTCCGGCTCTCCCGGATCGCGGAACCGGGCGTTCAGCTTGCCGGTTTCGACGTCCCACACCGAGATGAAGCCGTCGGCGTCCCAGGCGACGACGGTCAGCCGCCCGTCCGGATCGATGAAGACCCGGCCCTGCGGTCGCGGGCCGGCCGCGTGGTCCGGGCGGAACTCCGCGCGGATCAGATCGTCGGCGATCGACCGCAGTCGAACGGTCTGGGCGGCCCGGTCGCACTCCACCAGGTGCTCACCATCCGGGGTGAGCAGCCATGTCCCAGCGGATTCGAGATGCCGTCGCCGTGGTGGCGGCTGGCGTTGCAGGGCGACCGGATCCTTGGCGGTGGCCACCACCAGGACCGGTCCGACGAGGTCGCCGGGGAAGGCCTGATCGCCGAGTTGACGGCCATGCTGGGCGGCGGCCAGTTCGAAGACCCGCTCGTCGGGGGTGCGGATGTGCGCCAACACGGTGCCGGCCGGGTACGGCTCACCGGGCGGTACGCACCAGCGCAGCAGCCGAGCCCGGCCTCCGGGAATCTCCCAGGAGGCGGGTTCGACCCGCCAGCGCGGCGGCTCGGCGACGACGACGCGGGCGGTGCCGCCGGCCGCGAACCGGGCCGCGCCACGCAGCACCGCCAACTCCGGGTGCGCGCCGCTGCGCAGCCGTTCGCCGCCCCCACCGGCCCCGGCCGCGCCGTCGAGTCCGAGCCCGGCGCGCAGCGCGGCGTGCACCGCCGGCACGTACGCGTTGCCGCCGGCGACGACCACCGCGGCGACATCGGCTGGCGAGACGCCGACCGTGGCCAGGACGTTGTGTGCGCTGTCCACCAGCCAGCGCAGCGCCGGTTCGGCGAACGCGTCGAGCCAGGCCCGGGTGAGCCGGTACGGCGGGGTGAGGGGGGTCAGGTGATCGACGACCTCGTCGCTGTCGACCAGTTGGTGCTTGAGCCGACGGGCGAAGTCGATCGCCTCGTAGTAGGCGCGCAGACCGGAATCGCCGGGAGCGGCCAGCATCGGCTCCAGCCAGGACCGTCCTTCGGTCCGAAGATCATTGATGAGCAGCGCGTCGAGTTCCCGGCCGGCGTCACTGCTGTCCTGGGCGAGCTGCACGGTGTGGCTGCCGTACACCTGGACCACCGCGGCGGTCCAGGTCGCGCCGACGTCGCAGACCAGCACGAGCGCACCGGACGACAGGTTGCCGTCGGTCTGCGGGTCCAGCGCGGCGGCGACCGTGCCGCTGATCAGTTCGACGTCCCGGAACCCGGCGGCCTCCCCGATGGAGATCATCGCGTCACGGCGGGGGTCGCCGGGTAGGTAGTCGGCCGGCACGGTGAGCGTCAGCCGGTCGATGGGTCCACCGTAGAACTGCTGCACCTCGGTGCCGATGACGGTGAGGTAGGCGGTCAGCGCCTCGACGCCGGTCACCTCCCGGTGCTCCAGCCGCATCGCGGCCTGCGCGTCGACGGCTCGACGGGGCCCGTCGATGTAGCGTCGGGGGGCCGCTCGTTTGCGCACCTCGGCCGGCGTACCGACCAGAAATCCCTCATCGGCCAGGCACACTGACGACGGCCAGCTGGTGGCTCCGCTGGCCGGCTCCTTGACCAGGGTTGTCTGGTCTGCGACGACCAGCGCCACCCGGGTGCCCGATGTGCCGACATCGACCACCAGGATCGGCTCGGTCATGGTCACGCCCTCACCACGGTATCGGCGATTGATGTTCCTGGAAGCTCCGGCATAGTGTCCGCGAGCGTCGCCGCCACGTCCACCCTGGGCGATGGTGCCGCTGGCGGACGATGAGCGTCGAGGTATCGCGGACGATGGTGAACGTAACGGAAACGCCGCGGGCCCGTGGACCCGGGCCCGTGTGTCAGATCACTGTCTGGCGTCGGGACCGCCGGATCGACTACTCTCGGTTCCAACGAGGGGGAGTAGCTCCCAACATCGCAGTCGACACACTGGTGCCGAGCACCCGGTTGATGCCGGTGATCAGCATCCGGCTGCGGCGACCTGGCGGCTTGCCGCCAGGTGGGCGAGACCTTCGACTCTGGCTGCACAAGCCGGGTCGAGGTCCGCATGCCCCGATCCGGCCCGGATCGGATGAGGGGCACGATGGACGGGTTTCTGGCCGCGACAGCGGTGAGCTTCGGCGTGATTTTCGTCGCCGAGTTGGGCGACAAGTCGCAGTTGATGGCGCTGACCTTCGCCACCCGGTTCAAGATCTGGCCGGTTCTGCTCGGCATCACCGTGGCTACCTCGCTGGTGCACCTGGTGTCGGTCGGCATCGGGTACGGACTGGGCGTGGCGCTGCCGACCGGCTGGATCTCGCTCGCGGCGGCGCTGGCGTTCTTCGGATTCGGTGTCTGGACCCTACGCGGTGACTCACTGAGCGAGGACGAGGCCCGGCGTGCGCAGCGGACCACCCGATCGGCGATCGTGGCCGTAGGGATCGCCTTCTTCCTGGCCGAGCTGGGAGACAAGACAATGCTCGCGACGATCACCCTTGCTGCGGGACACGACTGGTTCGGGACCTGGCTCGGTTCGACCCTGGGCATGGTCGCCGCGGACGCCCTGGCCATCGCCGTGGGACGGTGGCTCGGCAGGAGACTGCCGGAGCGGGCCGTCGGGTACGGAGCCGCCGCGTTGTTCGCGGTGTTCGGCTGCTGGTTGCTGGTCGAGGCGATCGCCGAGTTGTCATGACGGTCTGCAGGCGTGACAACGGCCGGTGGAGGGTACCTTGAGCGGTATGGAGCACTTTTCGATTGCCACCGTTGCCGAGCAGAGCCAGGACTTCCGCAGGGTGCTCTGGACCGGCGCACATTCCCAACTGGTGATCATGACAATCCCGCCAGGCGGCGAGATAGGTGAGGAAGTTCACGATCACGTCGATCAGATCCTGACCTTCGTCAGCGGGGTCGGTGCGGCGGAGGTGGCCGGCGAACGTCGCGAGGTGGCCCAGGGCGACCTCGTGGTCGTGCCGGCGGGCACCAAGCACAACTTCGTCAACACCGGCCCGAATCCGCTGGTCCTCTACACGGTGTACGGGCCCGCGGAGCATGCCGACGGCGTGGTGCACCGGACGAAGGAGGAGGCCGACGCGGCGGAAGCCGCCGGCCGGGACGAGCCGCCGACCGCCTGACCCCGGCCGGCCCGGTCAGCTGTCGTCCGCGCCGTTGAGCAGGGACGGGTCCTGGCGGATGAGCTCCGCGAGCCGGGCGGCCGAGCCGGCTGGCGTGATCTCCATCCGGGGCGGCCACTCCGGTGGTCCCCCGGCGGTGGGGACGCCGGCTGCGGGCGACTCGGTGAACGTGCCGGCGATCACCGGCGCGTCGCCGGCCGCAGCGTTCGTCGTACCGGTGTGGTCGTCGGCCCGGCGCGGCAGATCGGCCCGGCGCGGCAGCTCAGACTGGCGCGGCGCGTCGGACTGGCCGGCTCCGTCGTACGGTCGGGCCGCCGGCCGGTCGCCGACGACTGCGACATGTACCCGCCCGCCCTGGTAGCCGACGGTCAGTTCCATCGTCTGACCACCGCTTTCCAGCCGGATCGTCGCGTGCAGCCCGGGGTGGCGTTGCACCACCTCGCGGACGGCGGCGGCGATCTCCTGCGCGGCGGTACCCGTCGGGTCGCTGCCCTGATTCACCCGTCGCTGCAACTGATCGCGCCTGGCGAGTCGGGCGAGTGCGTCGTCCAGGTCACCACGCATGTCTCTCCCCTCCGTTACTCCGTCAGGATGGCTGACTCCTAACCGCCCGGTCCAGCGCACGGTCCAGGACCACCAGCAGGGCGTCGCGTACCGACAGCCGGTCGCGTGCGTCGAACGCGATGACCGGCACGGCCGCGTCGGTGGCCAACGCCCACCTCACCTCGTCAATGCTATGGCCTAGCTGCCCCTCGAAGGTATTTACACCCACTACGAACGGCAGCCCGGCCCGCTCGAAGTAGTCGACCGCGGGATAGCAGTCATCCAAGCGTGAGCTGTCCACCACGACGAGTGCACCGAGCGCGCCGCGGGCCAGGTCGTCCCACATGAAACCGAAGCGGGTCTGGCCGGGCGTACCGAACAGATAGAGCTTGAGGCTCTGGTCGATGGTGACGCAGCCAAAGTCCATCGCCACCGTGGTGGTGGTCTTGCCGGATTCCGGGCCGGGATCGTCGATGCCGACGGACACCGCGGTCATCTCCGCCTCGGTGGTCAACGGAGCGATCTCGGAGATGGCGCCGACGGTGGTGGTCTTGCCGACTCCGAAGCCGCCCGCGATGACGATCTTGACGGGAATCGGCGCGGTGCGGGTCGCCGCCCGGTGCCGGGCACCGGGCGGCGGGTCGACGGGCGGGAACTCAGGAGATGGCACGTAGTCCACGGATCACTCGCAGGATGGTGTCGGCGTCGGCGGGGGCCTCGACGTCGCGGACGTGTACGTCGAGATGGGCGGCGGCCCGAAGGTCGCCCACCAGCACCCGGGTGACCCCCAGGTGCAGCCCCAACCGGGCGGAGATCTCCGCCACGGAGATCGGATCGGCGGCGAGGGCGAGGATCGCCTGCGACTCGGGTGCCAGGTTCTGCACCGGCGGGCCGGGCCGGAACGGGTTTGGAATGCGAGCGGTGACCTGTGTTTCCAGTCCGATGTCCGGATCGGCCCCGGTGACCCGTCCGGCGGTGAGTACGAACGGCCGCAGGGTGGGTACGACCGGGCCGGCGTCGGCTTCCGGCGGGCTGTCGTCCGGGTCGTGGTCGGCACGGTCGCGATCCCGGCCGGTACGGTCCCGCTCCGCCCCGGGACTACCGTCGCCGGGAGGAGGGGTACGCAGGTAGGGCCGGATCCGTAGCGGCGGTCCAACCGAATCGCCAGAGTCGCCCGTGTCGGACGGGGGTCGGGTCACCGGGAAACCACCGGTACGGCTGCCAGTCGGCGTCGTTCACCCGGCATGGTCGGGACGTCAAGGCCGCCACGAACACCGCGGTCGCGGTCGGGCCGGTCGAAACCATGAACGCCTGCGGAGTGGACGTCAGACACGAGGACTCTCCTTTCGTGCTGTCCGCGGTGAACCAGGAATCCTTCCGGGCGGCCGGAGGAATCCACCGCCTTGGGGCGGGGAGCGGGTCAGGACTGGACGGAGTTCTTCAACTCGGCGATCAGCCGGGGAGTGAGTGCGCCGCCCGCCCGTCCGGCGAACAGCGTCATCTCGTACGCCACCGTACCGAGGCTGGCCGAACGGTCGGCGATCACGCCGAGTACCGAACCGCTGCTGATCGAACTGATCAGCAGATACCCGTCGGCCATGTCCACCACCACGCGGTTCAAGGCGCCCAGCGAGTACCAGTTGGCGGCGCCGCCGGCCAGGCTGGTCATGCCGGAGACGACCGCGGCGAGGCGCTCCGCGTTCGCCCGGTCCTGGATCGCCGACATGGCCATCAGGAGTCCGTCCGAGGAGACCGCGATCGCCTCCCGGACGCCGGCCGTGCTGGAGGTGAACGAATCCAGCAACCAGTTGAAAGTTTGTGCCTCGGCGCTGAGCGCGCCGTTCGTGCCCGTGGTCTGCGCCGTGCGTTCAGCCGTTTCCGGGCTGTACGGACTGGTCATGCTTCCGTTCCTTTACGGTGCTGGTGTCGTGCGGTGATTTCGGTGAGCGCCTGCCGGACGCCGGTCTCGAACTCGTCCAGTGCGTTCTTGGCCGCCTGCGGATCCGGCGGCCACGGTTGGTGGGCACCGTTGCGGGCAGCCGGTGGTGGATCTGGCAGGCTCGCGCCGGGTACCCGCTGGGTCAGACGGATCGATCCGGTGCCGGCGGCGTCCCTGGCGACCTGGTCCTGTGCCCGCCGGACCCCGGCTTCGAACTCCTCGACCAAGGCGCGGGCGGTGGCCGGGTCGCCGGCAGGTTGGCCGGTCCGGTCGCCGGCCGCTGCTGGCCCGGTGCCGACCTGCGGTGCTGGCCCGGTGCCGACCGGATGCTGCGCGCCCGGCACCCGTTGCCGCAGCGGTGTCCGTCCACCCGGCTCCTTGGCAGCGGGCACCGGGGTGGCAACCGGCGTCGCCGACGGCGGCGATGGTGCCAGTGTGGCCGGTGCCGGTGCCGGTGCCGGTGGGACCGGTGCCGGTGGCGCGAAGGCGTTCCATGGGGTGCCGGCACCGAGCGTGCGCGTGGCCCGAGCCAGGGCGGACGTGTCGAAGGCAGGTGTGCTGGTGGCCGGTGTGCTGGTGGCGGCCGAGTCTGCGGCAGCCGAATCGCGTTCGGGATCGGACCCGTCACGAGCCATGTCGGTTACCGACGCCAGCGCCACTGCTCGCCGCCGTTGGGGCAACCCGGTCAGCCCACCAGTGTGGTCCGGCGACTCCGGCACCGGGGCCAGTCGGGCCGGCTGGACCGGTGTCGGCCACCTGGGTGCCGGGTGTGCCGGTGCGGCCTGGGTTGGCAGCTCACTGGCGGGAGCGACCAGCAGTTCGGCACCGAGATCGATGGTGACCGTCACGCCTGCGCCGTCGGTGGCCGACAGTTCGACGTCGATGCCGTGCCGGCGGGCGAGCCGGCCGACGACGAACAGACCGAGGACCTCGGTGGGAACCAGATCCAACCGTTCCCGCCGGGTCAGCCGGGTGTTCTCCTCGGCCAACCGCTGCGGCGAGAGCCCGAGACCACGGTCGACGACCGTGATGCGTAGCCCGTCGTCGACCGGTGTGGCGGTGACGCTCACCCGGGTGTGCGGCGGTGAGAAGACCGTGGCGTTCTCCATCACCTCGGCGAGCAGCAACACCACGTCCGCGATGACCGACGGCCGCAGGGCACGACCGGTCGGGGCCGCGACGTCGACCCGGGTGTAGTCCTCGATCTCACCGAGAGCCAGCCGGATGACGTCCGACACCGGCAGTGGCGACATGTGTTCGGCCGCGCCCGTGGCACCGGAGAGCACGACCAGGCTGCCCGCGTTGCGGCGCAGCCGGCTGGAGACGTGGTCCAGCCGGTACAGGTGCTGTAGTCGGTGCGGTTCGGTCTCCTCGCGCTCCAGCCGGTCGATGAGGGCCAGCTGTCGACCGACCAGATTCTGCGTACGCCGACCGACGTGACCGAACATCTGCGCCACGTTGCGCCGGCTGGACACCTGCCGTTCGACGAGCCGGGCGGCGGTACTCTGCACCCGCTCGAACGCCCGCGCCAGATCGCCGATCTCGTCGGTGCCGCTCACGTCGACCGGGTCGAGCCGTACCGGGTCCGGGGTCTCCGCCTCGTCGTCGGCGACGCGCACCAGCTCCGCTTCGGCGATCCGGGCGACGCGGTCGGCCGAGGACGTTAGCCGGGCCAACGGCCGGGCGACCGACCGGGCGATGACCAGGCTCAACGCGATCACCGCGAGCAGGATCAGGCCGACGCCGGCGACCACGCCGTACGCGGTGACCAGCACCTGCTCCTGCCGCCGGGCCACCTCGCCCGAGACGTCGATGACGATCTTCCGTTCCACGAACCGGCCGAGTGCGATCAGCGACTCCAGGGACGGGAAGAGCACCGGCGCGGTCAGCTCGGCCAGTGCCTGGGTCGGATCCGTCGAGGACCCGTCTAGGGCGCCGCTCTGCGACTGGGCGGAGAAACCGACGCCGAGCCGCTGGTCGAGGGCCTCTTCGACCAGTTCGTAGAGGGCCAACTGGTCGGTGGTGGCGAACCGGCTGAAGCGGGTGGCGTTGTCCTGCGCGGCGACCAGGCTCGTCGCGTACCGGGCCGTCGCCGCGGCGCTGCGGGTCCCGACCACCAGCAGCATGTGGGTGGCACCGGAGCTGATCGCGTCGTCCAGCCGTAGCGCGGCGTCCAGCGCGACGATCTGCCGGCCTTCCGCTGTCGTCACGTCCGCGGTGTCGACCAGCCGCATCGAGTCGATCAACCGGACGATGAGCGCACCGTAGCTGGCCATCACCTGATCGCTGTCGGCCGTGCCGGTCAGGACCTCGTCGCGGAGCCCGGCCAGATCGTCGACGGCGTCGACCGCCGCGGCCAGTTCCGGGCCGAGCATCCCGCCGATGTCCGCCCGGATGTCGGCGATCCGGTCGGTGATCGTCGCCTCCTGCAGCACCAGCCGGGACCGGTCCACCGCGCCGAGCAGGTGGCCGACCGCCAACAACCGTTCCTGCTGCAGGTCCTGGACGAGCGAACCGACCCGGCCGCCGGCCTGCACGGTACGGACGATCTCGGCTGCCCGGTTGGCCAAGGCGAGCCGGTCGACCACGATCGGCACGGTCAGCGCCGCGACCGTGATCAGCGGGACCATCACCAGCAGCGCGAGCTTTCCGCGGATCCGGAGCCTATCGAGCAGCAACTGTCTGCCCCCGTCGTCCCGTTCCGGTGCCGTCGGTGCCGTCGGTGCCGGCCGGGTCGCGCGGCACCGTCTCCAGTTCCGGCCACCGGGGTGGCTGGTCCGGACCTCGTCGCTCGGACCCGCCGGGCCGGTCCGCCGTTGACGGCCCCGACCCGGCCGGGTGGCCAGCACCCCGTACGTAGGTGGTCACGATCGGAGCGAAGGCGAGCGCGATCGCCACGACCAGCGCACCTACCGAGAGCCACTGGCCCCGACGCAGCTCGGCGAGCCGATCCGCGATCAGGCCGTCCAGTTCGGTCAGCATGGTGGCGGCCAGTTCGGCGGCGGCTGCCTGTGCCTCGCCGCGTAGCTGGACCAGCTGGCTGACCTGCGGTGCGCCCGATCCGTTGCCGCTGTCACCGGCGTTGGCGCCGCTGCCGGCGTTGAGCGTGGCAGCTGCTGCCGCGATCCCGTCCATGCTGCGCCGGAACCGGTCGACCTGGGCCAGCAGATTGCTGCTCATCGTCCGGCTGTCGGTGCTCTCCACCGCGGCCTGGACGTTGCTGGCCAGGTCGTCGGCGGGGGAGAGGACATCGTTCATCGCCGCGATCAACTCGACCAGGGCCAGCCCGCGCTCGGCGGTGGGGCGGGCCGGCAACAACACGGCGAGGTCCGCGAAGCGGGCGGTCGCCACGATCGCCTCCGGCAACTCCTCGGCCGCGCCGTCCTGCAGGTGGTAGGCGTCGCCTTCCGGATCCCGGATCAGGTTCGAGCTTTCCCGTACCCGCGCGTACTGAGCCAGCAGCAGCTCGGTGACCTCGCCGTACGCGACATAGGCCGCGGTCCGGTCTGGGAACTGCCGGTCCGGCAGCGCCTCCACCGCCGCCCGCAAGGTGTTCCAGCGCTCCTGCGCCCGTAGCGACGCGCCGTGGCGCTCGTCGACCTGGGCGACGGAGTCGAGCGCGCGGGCCAGCGCCTCGTCGTTGACCGGCTGTCCGGCCACGGCGGCCGACTGCGCGTCGACCACGGCGACGGTGAGTTCGTTGAGCGCGTCGAGATACGCCACGCCTTCGCGCTCGCGCTCGGCGAAGGCGATGTCCGTCGAGGTGCCTCGCCACAGCTGCACGAAGAGCACGCAGACAGGAAGGATCACCAGTGCCGCGATTACAGAACGCAGCATGGGTCCGTCGAGCTGGCGTCGCCGGCCGAACGGTTTGGTCACGGGTTGCCGTACGGCTTCGTGTGCAGATTGCATCGCCCACCCCCCTGGCGGTCACAGCGAACAGCGGTGGGCGACCTCCGGGCGTACGACCTGCGGCCCGGCTTGGTGCCCGCCGGCAGGGAAAGATAGATGCCCTGCCGGCGGGCGGGAACCATCCGTGAGGCCGTCGGTCGCTCACCGTACGGCGAACTGCGACTCACGGTATTCGAGTGGCTACTTACGGACGTTTCTCATGGCAGTGCAATCGGTTGCTGACCGGATTGCGAGTAATCTCGGAATCACCAGCATCTGCGGGTGGCCAGCCCAAAAGGGCATTGGTATCGGGCGGAGTGTCGGATCGGCGCTGGTCGACACCTGTTCGACTACCGTCCGGTAACCGCGGCCGCCTGGTCACTCGTCACTTCGTCCAGTCCTTCCGGGTCAGCCAGGAGATCCAGGACCAGCGCCGCGGTCCAACTGAAGGCGGCCGATCCCACCCCGTCGCCGGTCACCGGATGGAAATACTCGTAGTAACCGGATCGGCGGACCAGATCCAACATCGCAGTACGGAGTTGCGCGGCCTGTGCGGGCCGGCCATGGTCGCGAAGCCCACGGCAGAGCAGCCAGTTGATGTTGATCCAGACCGGGCCACGCCAGTACCGCACCGGGTCGAAGTCGTCCGCCGTACGGTCGTAGCTCGCCACCGGCATCGCGGCCGAGATCCCGAACCGGGCGGACTCGGCCATCGCCATCAGCGCCGCTGCCCGCGGTGCCGGAAGATCGGGCAGGATCAGCGGCACAAGTCCGCTGACGCAGCGCGCCGGGCTCAGCCGCCCGGTGCGTACGTCCAAGGCGTGGTACATGCCGGTCTGCGGATTCCACAGCCGTTCGTCGATCGCCTGGGTGATCCGCCGGGCCCGTGCCAGGTGCGGTCCCGGATCGACGCCGATCACCGTGGCGATCGCGGCCAGTGCCCGCTCGGCGGCGCTGAGCAGCGCGTTGAACGTCGGGCACTCGACCACGAAGTCGTGCCGTCCGGGGAGGTCGTCGTCGCGGTAACCGCCGTCGCGGTAGGCCAGTGCCAACGCGACGAACCGGGCGTAGTCCTCGTCGGTCGGCCGGTGGGCCACCGCGGCGACGCGGTTGTCGTGGCGTTGCCGGCCGGCGAGCACGCCCAGGTCGGCCGGTACGGCGGACAGGGCTGCGTCCCAGGCCGGGCTGTTGTCCAGTCCGGACTCCCACGGGTGCACGATGCTGGCCAGCCCACCGCGGCCCGCGTCACGGCAGGTCAGCAGGTAGTCCTGGGCGGCGACCAACCGGGGGTAGAACCAGCGCAGCTCGGCCAGCGACCGGTCGTCCGGCGACCGGCGGTAGATCTCCCAGACGGCGATCGCGTGCGCGGGCGGTTGGACGATCCCGGTTCCGTCCGAATGCCCTGGCCGCAACCGTGGCACCTGCCAGAAAGTCGGGCCGGGAAAGTAGTCGCGTTCGGCGACGTTGGGATCGAAGACGATGTGCGGCACCCGACCGTCGGGCCACTGGGCGAGAAACAGGCTGCGCAGGTCCTGCCAGGCCCGCTGCGGGTTGACCCGGGCCAGACCGATGCTGATGAAGGCCGCGTCCCAGCTCCACTGGTGCGGGTAGAGAGTACGCGAGGGCACCGTGTGGTTGTGGGACCAGTTGGCGTCGAGCACCGCGCGGGCCATGTGCCACAGGTCGTCGAGCGTCTGGCCGGTGACCGAGTCGGCCGGGTAGCCGGCGTCGAGAGCGGCTGGTCGGGTCGTTAGCGTAGGCGGTGTCCCGGTGGTCGTCGGGCCTGCGGCCGGCGCTGCCGCAGTCGTGGTGGAGGCGTCCAGCGTTTCCGTGGCAGTGGTGGTGCCGATGTTGCTCATATTCCCGTCCTGTTGATCTCTGACCTGGTCAGCTGACCAGGTCAGAACCACCCCGATGATGGTTTGGTAACGACGAATGTACGCGCGGTGAACAGCATGTGCCCTCGGCTCCCCGGGTGGCAACCAGTGTCAGCAACCGGACGATGCATCGTCCGGCTAGGCATAGCCGCAGGTCGTGGAGGGTAGGTGCCGGACATGGCAGGGTACGCAGAGCAGCTAGTGGTACCCCTCACTTCTGAGGTCGAGATGCCGTTGCTGGGTTTTGGCACCTGGCGGGCCACCGGCGAATCCGGCTATCGGGCGATGCGCGTCGCCCTTGACGCTGGGTACCGGCACGTGGACACCGCAACGATGTACGGCAACGAGGCGCAGGTGGGCAGGGCGATCAGGGACAGCGGTGTCCCGCGCGAAGACATCTTCGTCACCACCAAGCTACCGCCCGAGCGGGCCGGCCGCGAGCCGGAAACCATGGCCGCGAGTCTGGCCGCGCTCGGCACCGACTACGTCGATCTCTGGCTGGTGCACTGGCCACCGTACGGTGGCGACCCCGGTCTGCCGACATGGCGGGAATTCATCGCCCAGCGGGACAAGGGGGCGGCCCGTGCCATCGGGGTCAGCAACTACGGCGTCGGCCAGATCGACGAGTTGGCCGACGCGACCGGAGTGACCCCTGTGGTCAATCAAGTGCCCTGGGCGCCGGGTCGGCACGATCGGCGCAGCCTGGACGAACACCGGGCCCGGGGGATCGTGGTCGAGGGGTACAGCCCGTTCAAGAACACCGATCTCGACGATCCGACGCTGCTGCGGATCGCCCGGGCGCATCAGGTCACCGCCGCGCAGGTGGTGTTGCGCTGGCACGTCCAGCACGGGATCGTGGTAATCCCAAAGTCGGTCACACCTCAGCGGATCACGACAAATGCTGACATCTTTAGTTTCGAGCTGAGTCCGGAGGAGATGGCGGCAATTGACGCCTAGCCCGCGCCCAGACCGCGCCCAGCCCGGTGCTCCTGGGCCCGATCCTGGGCCTGCCGACCCGCTCGACGACGACGGCGGGCGAGCAGGTCGGCAGACCGTCGTGACTGGATCAGGCGGTGACGCAGGACGTGCCGTTGAGGGTGAAGCTGGTCGGTGAGGAGTACGACCCGCTGTAGGTCGCCTGGTAGCCGAAGGACACGGTGCCGTTGGGCGCGATGGTCCCGTTCCAACCCACGTCGCGGGCGGTCACCGAGGAGCCGCTCTGCGACACGGTGGCGTTCCACGAGTTGCTGATGGTCTGACCCGCCGGCAACTGGTACGCCAGCGTCCAGCCGTTGATCGTGCTGTTACCGGTGTTGCTGATCCGTACGTCGACGGTGTATCCGTTGTTCCACGTGTTCGGGGTGTAGCCGACCCGGCAGCCGACACCGGCCGGCGGTGGGGTGGTCGGTGGCGCCGTGGTCGGCGGCGCCGTGGTCGGCGGCGCGGTGGTCGGTGGCGTGCCGCCGGTGTTGACTGCCGCCGAGAAGGTGTTCACCCCGGCACCGGTACCGCCGTTCCACGGCTCGAAGCCGGCCTGGATGCTGGTCAGGTACCAGGAGTTGGTGATCTGGCCACGGGCCCGTACGTCGTCGATGAAGTCCAGCACGTCAAAGTTCCAGCTGGTGATCGAGGACTGGGCGAGGTACGACACGACGTTGTTGGCGCCGTTGCCGCCCGTCCAGACCTGCCAACTGCGACCGCCGACGGTGGCCGTGCCGACCGGCGAACCGATGGGCTGGATCGAGCCCTGCCGGTGGAACCAGATCATGATCTCCATCTGGTTGACACCGTTGGTCCGTGGCGTCGGGTCGAGCCAGATGTCGTACGAGGCGTTGTACGTCCCGCTGCTCACGTACGTGTAGTCGATGCTGCTCGGCGCGCTGCTGATCCGGCTGACCTGGATCGGCAGGTTGGTGCCCGGGGAACAGTTGGTGTAATGGCAGCCGTAGAAGACCGACGGGTACGAAACGGGTGCTCCGTTGGTCGGCGAACTGCCCTGTTGCGCGGTGATCGAAAAGCCGGTGCTGGTCACGTTGATGCACTGCTGGGCGGTGGTTCCCCAGCGGTTGTTCTGCACCACGTAACGGCCCTGGATCGTGGTGGTGCCGTACTGCTCGCAGATCACCGTGTCAGCCTGGGCGGGCGTGGCGGCGATCACGGCGACAAGGCTACCGGTGAGCAGCAGGCCGGCTGCTGCGGCGGCGCGGATCGGGCGTCTCATCGTGCTCCTTGGTTGTCTGTCCGTGGGGTGGGGTAGGTACCGAACTAACGTCGCGGGAGCGCTCCCATAGACGCTAGGGCACATTCACACACCTGAAAAGAGCCGGCAACACGTAGCCGGAAATCGATGCCAGATATAGATCGATAGCGATCTGCTTGGCTGGTCGGAAGCTGTTCGTGTGGTGGGACGGCGTTTTCCTGCCGGTCCGGCCGTCGCAGCGTTGCGTTGCCCGATCAGGTCGTGATCAGGCTGCGGGCGGCCCGGACCTGGTCGGCGGCGGCCCGCAGCGCGTCGGCCACGCTCGCCTCGCCGGCCGCGTCGACCCGGGCGGCCGGGATGGACAGGCTGATCGCGTCGGTGGCCGGGTGGTGCAGCGGCATCGCCATCGCCAGGCACACGATGCCCTCGGTGTTCTCCTCGCGGTCGACGGCGTAACCACGTTCCCGGATGGTGGCGAGCTCGGCGTGCAACGCCGCCGGCTCGACGATCGTGCGCCTGGTCAACCGGTGCAACGGCCAGGTGAGCAGGCGGTCGACCAGGTCGTCGGGATGCTCGGCGAGCAGTACCTTGCCGAGCGCGGTGGCGTGCGCGGGCAACTGGCGGCCGATCGCGCTGTACAGCCGCAACGGATGGACCGACTCGCGTTTGGCCAGGTAGACCACGTGCGCTCCGTCGAGGCGCCCGAGATGGACGGTCTCCCCGAACCTCCCGGCCAACCCGTCGAGGATCCCGTCGAGCAGGCTCACCGCGTCGTCCGCCGCCAGATAGGCGGCGCCGACCTGCAGAGCGCGTACGCCGAGGCCGAATCGGGTGCCGGTGCCGTCGGTCTCCACCCAGCCGCGCTGCACCATCGTGCGCAGGATGCCGTGCAGGCTGCTCTTGGGAATCCGCAGGGTCCGGGCGAGTTCGCCGAGGGAGCGCCGCTCGGGTGTGGCGGCCAGGGCCTCCAGCACCTCAAGTGTCCGGCCGGCCGACTTGACCGGCTGGAACCCCTCGTTCGCCGCCATGGCGGTCACTCTAGCCAGAACGACGGGTTGGTTGACAGGGTCGGCGCGCAGAGTAGGGTCAGATACGTGACCAATGTTCATGATGGTGAACAGAAGTTCGGCGGCGACGTCGTCTCGGTGATCGGTGCCGGGCGGATCCTGCCGGTTGTCGTGCTGTCCGATCCGGCCGGCGCGCAGCCGTTGGCCGCCGCGCTGGCCGACGGTGGTCTGCGGACCGCCGAGGTGACCTTCCGGACCGCGGCGGCCGCCGACGCCATCGCCGCGATGGCACGACACCCGCAGATGCTCGTCGGGGCCGGCACCGTCCTCACCGTCGAGCAGGTCGACCGCGCGGTGCAGGCCGGCGCGCGGTTCGTGGTCAGCCCCGGCTTCGGTCCGGCGGTGGTACGCCGATGCCAGGAACTCGATGTACCGGTGTTTCCGGGCGTCTCCAGCGCGACCGAGATCCAGATGGCGCTCGACGCCGGTCTGGACACGGTCAAGTTCTTCCCGGCCGAGCAACTCGGCGGCATCGGCATGGTCGCCGCCCTCGCCGCGCCGTTCCGGTCGGTACGGTTCATCCCGACCGGCGGAGTGAACACCGCCAACGTCGCCGGTTACCTGGCCCATCCGGCCGTGCTCGCCGTCGGTGGCACGTGGATGGTCGCCCCCACACTGCTGGACGCCGGCGACTGGGCCGAGGTGACCCGGCTGACCGCCGCTGCGGTCGCCGCCGCCCGCGGCGAAAGAGTGATCAGCGGCTGAGCCGTTCCATGGCCGCTGCCGTGACGTCAACGACGATCCGCATCTTTCCCATCCAGGAGACGAGGACATGTCGGAAGCCCACCCTGTAACGCCGCTGCGCCCGAGGGCAGCGCAACAGTGTCGCTACGACCTGGTGTCGCTCGGGGAGGTCATGCTGCGGCTGGATCCGGGAGAGGGGCGGGTGCGTACCACCCGTACCTTCCGGGCCTGGGAAGGTGGCGGCGAGTACAACGTCGCGCGTGGCCTGCGCCGGTGCTTCGGACTGCGTACCGCCGTGGTCACCGCGTTCGCCGACAACGAGGTCGGACGCCTGCTGGAGGATCTGATCCTGCAGGGCGGGGTGGACACCTCGTTCGTCCGCTGGATGCCCTACGACGGCATCGGGCGCTCCGTACGCAACGGTCTCAACTTCACCGAGCGTGGCTTCGGTGTCCGTGGTGCGGTCGGCACCTCGGACCGTGGCCACACCGCGGCCAGTCAGTTGCGTCCCGACGACGTCGACTGGGACCACCTGTTCGGCACCCTGGGGGTGCGCTGGCTGCACACCGGTGGCATCTACGCCGCGCTGTCGCGGACCACGCCGGACACCATCGAGGCGGCGATGGCCGCCGCCCGCCGGCACGGCACGGTGATCTCGTACGACCTCAACTACCGCCCCAGCCTGTGGAAGGCGGTCGGCGGGCAGGCCCGCGCCCAGGAGGTCAACCGACGGCTGGCCGGGTACGTCGACGTCATGATCGGCAACGAGGAGGACTTCACCGCCAGTCTCGGCTTCGCCGTGCCGGACACCGACGACAGTCTGACCGAGCTCGAAGTGGCGAACTTCCAGCGCATGATCACCGAGGTGTCCCGGGCGTACCCCCATTTCAAGGTCGTCGCGACCACGCTGCGTACTGTGCGGACCGCCACGGTGAACGACTGGGGGGCGATCGCCTGGTCGTCCGCGACCGGTTTCGTGACGGCCACCCACCGGCCGGGCCTGGAGATCATGGACCGGGTGGGCGGCGGGGACAGCTTCGCCTCCGGGCTGCTCTACGGCCTGCTGGAGTTCGGCGACCTGGCACTCGCGGTCGAGTACGGTGCCGCGCACGGCGCGTTGGCCATGACGACTCCGGGCGACACCTCCATGGCCAGCCGCAAGGAGGTCGAGTCGCTGGTGGCCGGTGGCGGCGCGCGCGTGCAACGCTGAGTCGCGTACGCGGACCTGCGTGGAGTTGGTGGCTGCCACGGGCACTGTTGACCCGTTAAGATTTCCACGAGTGGATGTTGCCATCGTGGTCCCGAGTCGACGGTTCGCGCCCGCTGGGCGCAAGTCGGGCGATTTAACCAGATTGTCATGGGCACCATAACCGCAAGATCTGCGCGAAATAAGAGGGTGGGATGGGCCTACCGCCGACAGTGTTGCCGGCAGTAGTCTCTTGGCTTCAATGAGTGTCTATTCCCCCGGAGGCGGCGCGGACTATGGCTCAAGCACCCGTGCGCGTGCTCGTCGTCGGCGCCAGCGTTGCCGGATTGGCGCTGGCCCGCGCGCTGCGGTTGGCTGGCCTACGGCCAGTGGTGGTGGAGAAGCTCGCACCGTCGGTTGTGGCTGGTGCCGGCATCTTTCTGCCGGGCAACGCGATTCGGGCCCTGCGGGACCTCGGCCTGGACAATCCGCTGCGTCCGCTCGGCGCGGTGATCCGCAGACAGCGCTACTTCGACTCGGCCGGCGACCCACTGTGCGGCGTCGATCTCGAACAGCTGTGGCACGGTGTCGGTGAGTGCCGAGCGTTGCCCCGGGCCGACCTGCATCGGGTGCTGCTCACCGGAGCCGGCGGCGAAGTGCGGCACAACACCGAGGTGTGCGACCTGGAGATGGACGACGAGACCACCAAGGTCGCCTTCGGCGACGGTTCGTACGCCGAGTACGACCTGGTCGTCGGTGCCGACGGACGCCGGTCGACGGTACGTCGACTGGCCGGGCTGGGCGGCGCGGCGCACCCGGTCGGGACGATCGCGTACCGCAGCGTGATCACCGGCGGTCCGCAGATCGACGAGTGGACCGCGCTGCTCGGCCAACGGTCGGGAATCGTTCTGATGCCGATGGGCTACGGCCGGCTCTACTGTTATGCCGACGAGCCGCTGCCGACCGGGTCCACGCCGCCGGCCGACCCGCTGGCCCGGGTACGCGAAATCTTCGGCGGGTACGGCGGACCGGTGCCGGCCGTGCTCGACGCCATGGAAGGGGTGCAGGTCGCCGTCACCGACGAGGTGGAGGTGCCGAGTTGGTCCCGGGGCGCCGTGGTGCTCGTCGGGGACGCGGCACACGCCACCTCGCCGACGCTGTCGCAAGGAGCGGCCATGGCGTTCGAGGACGCCCTGGTGCTCGCCGAGATGCTGCGCACCCGCCCGTCCGTGGCCGAGGCGCTCGTCGGGTACGAGAGCCGGCGTCGTCCCCGTACCCAGTGGGTGCTGGACCGGACCCGCGACCGTGACCGGACCCGAGACGTCGCGCCCGGTCTGCGCGATCCGCAGCTGCGCGACAAGGGCGCCCGGATCTTCCAGGAGCACTACCGGCTGCTGACCGACCCGGCCTGAGCGCCGCCGGCCGGTCCGGGGCGTCGCTGGTCGACCGGAACCGGGCCTGCGGTGTGACCAGCCGGTGCGTCCCGGTACCCGGCGTGCGGACCGGGGACGAGCGGGGACTATCCTCGCCTGCGAGGCACGGCCGGCAGACCAGCAGCGCGGTGCCGCGGCATAGACGAGAACCGGAGGCCATTCGTGACCACCGTCGCACCGAAGCCGATCGCCACCCGGCCCTTCCCGGTCCGGGAGCCGATCCGGGGTTCGGCCATGGCACGGCTGCTGCGCACCACCGACGCGAAGCAGATCGGGATCATGTACATGGTCACCGCCTTCGTGTTCTTCATGCTCGGCGGCCTGATGGCGTTGATCATGCGGGCCGAACTGGCCCGGCCCGGAATGCAGTTTCTCTCACCGGAGCAGTACAACCAGCTGTTCACCATGCACGGCACGGTCATGCTGCTGTTCTTCGCAACGCCGATCGTGTTCGCGTTCGCCAACTACATTACGCCGATCCAGATCGGCGCGCCGGATGTTTCGTTTCCCCGGCTGAACAGCTTCGCGTACTGGTTGTACCTGTTCGGCGGCACGCTGACGATGGGCGGATTCCTCACTCCGGGTGGGGCGGCGGACTTCGGTTGGTTCGCCTACACCCCGCTGAGCAGCGTCGAACACTCGCCCGGCGTCGGCGCCAACATGTGGATCGTCGGGTTGGCGATCTCCGGCCTCGGCACCATCCTCGGCGCGGTCAACATGATCACCACGATCCTGACCCTGCGCGCCCCCGGCATGACGATGTTCCGGATGCCGATCTTCACCTGGAACATCCTGATCACCAGCCTGTTGGTGATCATGGTCTTCCCGTTGCTGGCCGCCGCGTTGTTCGCGCTCGCCGCCGACCGGATGCTCGGCGCGCACGTGTACGCCCCGGAGACCGGCGGACCGCTGCTGTGGCAGCACCTGTTCTGGTTCTTCGGCCACCCCGAGGTGTACATCATCGCGCTGCCGTTCTTCGGCATCATCAGCGAGATCATCCCGGTCTTCTCCCGTAAGCCGATCTTCGGCTACAAGGGGCTGGTCGCCGCGACGATCGCGATCGCGGCGCTGTCGATGAGTGTCTGGGCACACCACATGTTCGCCACCGGGGCGGTGCTGCTGCCGTTCTTCAGCTTCCTGAGCTTCCTGATCGCCGTGCCGACCGGCATGAAGTTCTTCAACTGGATCGGCACCATGTGGCGTGGCCAGATCAGCTTCGAGAACCCGATGCTCTGGGCGATCGGTTTCCTGGTGACCTTCCTCTTCGGCGGCCTGTCGGGGGTGCTGCTGGCCAGCCCACCGCTGGACTTCCACGTCTCCGACTCGTACTTCGTGGTGGCGCACTTCCACTACGTACTCTTCGGCACCATCGTCTTCGCGGTGTTCGCCGGGATCTACTTTTGGTTCCCGAAGTTCACCGGGCGGATGCTCGACGAGCGGCTCGGCCGGGTGCACTTCTGGCTCACCTTCATCGGTTTCCACACCACCTTCCTGGTGCAGCACTGGCTCGGCACCGAGGGCTTCCCCCGCCGGTACGCCGACTACCTGCCCACCGACGGCTTCACCACGCTGAACACGATCTCCACCGTCGGCTCGTTCATCACCGGCGTGTCGACGCTGCCGTTCCTCTACAACGTGTGGAAGTCGTACAAGGCCGGTCCGCTGGTCGAGGTGGACGACCCGTGGGGGCACGGCAACTCGCTCGAGTGGGCCACCAGCTGCCCACCACCGCTGCGTAACTTCGACCGGATGCCGCGGATCAGATCCGAGCGGCCGGCGTTCGATCTCAAGTTCCCCGAGCTGGCCGCCGGCCACCAGTCCGTGGCCGGCCCGCCGGAGGGCGGTGCCAAGCCGTTGACCAGCGAGTCCGATGGCGGTACCAGTTACCAGGAAGACACCGCCGCCAACATCAACTGACTCGGCGTCCCCTGGCCCGGCCACAACATCCCGACGATCTTGGATTTATCGAGACGACATGCCCGTTGTGTCGTTCGACAAGCCCAAGATCGTCGGGGTCTGGTAGGCCAGCACGGGTAACGCCACCAACAGGCCGACCGTGCCGATCGCGACGAACGCCCACGCCGGATCGGCGACGTCGGCGACCGCGCCGGCGAGCGGAGCGCCCACCGCCATCCCGACGGTCATCGCCGAGCCGTGCAGCCCCATCGCCTCACCGCGTACCGCCGCCGGTGCCAGCCGGCTGACCGCGTCCGCCGTCGCCGCTATCGTCGGCGCGCAGAGCATCCCGGCGGGCAGCAGCGCCAGCCCGAGCAGCCACCACGTGCCGCCGCCGACGCCGACCGGGATGGTGGCCACCGCGAGCAGCATCATCAAGCCGACCGGCGGTAGCGTCCGGCGGGTCGCGCCGTAGGCGAACCCGCCGGCCAGTGAGTACGCCCCCCAGGCCACCAGGACCACGCCGGTGTACGCCAGCTGTCCGCTCTCCCGCAGCGTGGCGACGAGTGCCACGTCGGTGCCACCGAGGACCAGCGTCGCGGCACCGCCGGCCGCGAACACCCCGAGCAACCGCGGCGTGAGCCATTGTCGCCGCGGGACGCGCACCCCGGCCTGCGGCGGGGTCTCGTGCAGTGCCCGGATCGGCGGGTTGACGGCGAACAGCAGCAGACCGGCCCCGACCAGGCCGGCACCGACCATGAGAATCGCGGCCCGGGCGGACACGGCGGTGGCCAGCCCGACGGCCAGCGCCGGCCCGATCATGAAGGAGACCTCGACGGACATCGAGTCCAGCGCGTACGCCGGCCGTCGTTGCTCGGGCGGCACGAGGGCGGCCAGTGACTGGCGGATCACCGAGAAGACCGGCAGCGTCAGCAGGCCGCCGACGACCGCCGCCACCAGCAGCCCAGGGTAGGGCAGGGCCTGGGCGCAACCCCAGAACGCCGCCTGTGCGCAGACCGATCCGGCCAGCACCGGCCGCAATCCGTGCCGGTCGATCAACCGTCCGAGCAGCGGCGCACCGATCGCGCCACCGACGGTCAACGCGGTGCCGACCAGACCGGCGGCGGCGTAGCCCCGCCTGAGCTCCAGCACCACGTACAGGGTGAGTGCCACCCCGGCGGCCGTGTTCGGAATCCGCGCCAGGATCGACACGGCGAGCAGGCGCAGGACACCGGGCAGGGCGAGTGCCTGTCGGTAAGGGGCCATTCTCATCGCGGTCGCTACCTCCGGCGGGCATCATCCCCGCCGGGTACGACATCGCGCCATCGGATTGCGGGTAGGTGATTCCGCCCCGGGTGGCAGGAGCGGGAACGTCAGGCGCGCAGGACGGGCTCGCCACTGAGCGTGACTCCGGCCGTACGCAGCTTGTCCAGCGCGACCTCGGTGGTGGCCGGGTCGACACCGGCGGTCAGGTCGAGCAGGACCGTCGTGTCGAAACCGGCCCGGGCGGCGTCCAGCGCGGTCGCCCGTACGCAGTGGTCGGTGGCGATGCCGACGATGTCCACGCCGGTGATGCCACGTTCGCGCAGCCAGCCGGCCAGGTCCGCGCCGTCGTCGGTGCGACCCTCGAATCCGGAGTACGCGGCGGCGTACCGACCCTTGTGGAAAACCGCTTCGACGGCGCCGGTGTCGAGATCGGGGTGGAAGTCGGCGCCGCCGGTGCCGACCACGCAGTGCGGCGGCCAGGAGTCGACGAAGTCCGGCTGGTCGGCGAAGTGCGCGCCGGGGTCGATGTGGTAGTCCTTGGTGGCCACCACGTGCTGCCAGCGCTGCGCGGGCGCCTGCGCGACGGTGCGGGAGATCGCCGCCGCCACGCCGGCGCCGCCGCCGACCGCGAGCGAGCCACCCTCGCAGAAGTCGTTCTGTACGTCGACGATGATCAACGCGCGGTGCATCGGTCTCTCCTTCCGGTGCCGGTGCCGGTCGGTTCCGGACGTCTGGTTGCGACGTGCCGGCCGCTACTCCGCCGGCACGATGGTGACCGGGATCGCCGGATCGCCGGCCGACAGTTTCAGCCCTTCCCACGGTATCGAGATCAGGCAGCGGCGCAGATGCTCGCGGGAGTCCGCCAGGGTCGGTACGTCCAACAGCTCACCGGCGGCGACGAAGGACCGTTGCAGCACCCGGTCGCCGTTGACCCGGTCCGGCACCCCCTGGGAGACGACGATCTCCTCGGTCGCGGTGCCGGTCGGCTTGTGCCGGCGTACCGCCACTTTGCGCCCGCCCACGGTGGCCTTGTTCTCCGAGCGCTTGACCACCGGGCGCCCGTCGACCTCGACCAGCTTGTAGACCAGCCCGGCGGTCGGGGCGCCGGAGCCGGTGACGACGGCGGTGCCTGCCCCGTACATGTCCACCGGCTCGGCGGCGAGGGCGGCGATCGCGTACTCGTCGAGGTCGCCCGAAACGATGATCTTGGTTTCGGTCGCGCCGAGCGAGTCCAGCAGCTCCCGGGACTGCTGGGCCAGCACCGACAGGTCACCGGAGTCGATGCGGATGGCCCGCAGGTCCGGGCCGGCGACCGCGATCGCGTTGCGGATGCCGTCGCTGATGCTGTAGGTGTCGACCAGCAACGTGGTGTCGCTGCCCAGCGCGGCCACCTGGGAGGCGAACGCGGTCCGTTCGTCGTCGTGCAGCAGCGTGAACGCGTGCGCCGAGGTGCCCGCGGTCGGGATGCCGTGCCGGGCACCGGCCGCCAGGTTCGAGGTCGCGGCGAAACCAGCCAGGTACGCGGCCCGGGCCGAGGCGACCGCGGCCTGCTCGTGGGTGCGTCGTGAACCCATCTCGATCACCGGCCGGCCGCGGGCGGCGGTCACCGCCCGGGCCGCCGCGGCCGCGATCGCGCAGTCATGGTTGAGCACCGACAGCACCAGCGTCTCCAGCAGGACGCACTCGGCGAAGGTGCCGGACACGGTGAGGATCGGCGAGTTGGGGAAGAACAGCTCCCCCTCGGCGTACCCGTCGATGTCGCCGGTGAACCGGTAGTCGGCCAGCCACTTCGCGGTGGTGGCGTCGACCACACCCCGGTCCCGCAGGTAACCGATGGTGTCCGGATCGAACTGGAAGTCACGGATCAGCTCGACCAGGCGCCCGATGCCGGCGACCACGCCGTAACGCCGCCCGGTCGGCAGTCGGCGGGCGAAGACCTCGAACACGCAGTGCCGGTGCGCACTGCCATCGGCCAACGCGGCAGTGAGCATGGTCAGCTCGTAGTGGTCGGTCAGCAGCGCGGGGCTCTGGCTGGTCACCCGGCTACTGTACGGCTGGCGGCGGCAGCGCCCGCAACGCGCTGGCGAGCTCCGTGCGGCTGGTCACGCCCAGCTTGCCGTACGCCCGCTGCAGATGGTTCTCCACCGTGCGGGGGGACAGGAACAACCGTTCGGCGATGTCCTTGCTGGCCACCCCGGCCGCCGCCAGCCGGGCCACCTGGTTCTCCCGATCGGTGAGCCGGGGCTGGCCGGCCAGCAGCGCCGGCGTATGCACCTCGGCGCAATGCTGCATCAGCTCGCCGAGCAGCACGTTCGCCTGTCCGACCAGGGGCGCGCGGGCCACCCGGGACCGGTGCACCGCCATCGCCGCCGACTCGGCCGCGAACAGGTACAACCCCAGTTCGGCGAACCCGTTGGCGGCGCGCATCAGTTCGCCGTACGGGCCGCCGCTGGCGCCGCGGGCCTGGCGCAGGACGAGGGCGGGCAGTGGGCCCTCGACCTGCCCGACCAGTTCGGCGAGCCGGTCGGCGGCCAGCTCGGCCCGGTCGAGGCGGACCAGGTCGTGCAACACCAGCAACTCGTGCCCGGCGAAACCGTCCGCCCGCAGCCTGCTGGCCAGCTCCAGCAGCATGGCGACGGCACCGGCCTGATCGCCCTCGGCCACCGCCACCCAGCACCTGGCCTGCTCCCGCCACGGATACAGGATCGCCATGCCGGGTGCCTGGGCACGGTCGGAGTCGGTCATCGCAACCCGGGCCTCCACAGGCTCGTTGCGCAGGGCCGCGGCGTACGCGCGTTCGGCGTGTGCCAGGCCGGCGAACACCCGGCCGGAGGCGAGGACGGCGCAGGCCTGCCGGCTGTGCCGGACCGCCTCGTCGAGCCGGCCACGCAGCCGGGCGGCTTGCGCCCGGATCACCGACAGGTAGCCCGAGCCCAGCCGGAAGTCCCCGGCATCGGCCAGGTCGGCGAACTCCTCGGCGACGATCGCGTCGATGCCGGCCAGGTCGCCGGCGAGCACCAGCCGGGTGCCGCGGGCCAGCTCCAGGGCCAGCTGCAGGTACGGCAGTTCGGCCCGCCAGCGGGTGGCGTCGGCCTCCACCCGGGTGATCGCCCGGGTGGAGCCGGTGAAGTCGCCCTGCGCGGCCTGCAGGTGGGCGATCGTGCACTGCGCGAGGCCATGGGCAGCGGGGCTGGCGACCGGCCGGTCCAGTACCGACCTGGCCAGGCGCAGCGCCGCGTCGCATTCCAGCCGGTGCAGCCGCATGATCGCCTCGAACGAGTTGACCCGGACCCGGGCGGCGGGGTCGGGCAGCTGCTCGGCGCCCGCCGCCAGCTCCTCTACGGTGGACTCCTGCCCGAGCCCCCAGTAGGCGACCAGGCCGAACACCATCAGCCAGTGACTGCGCCGCTCGTCAGTGGTGATCTCGTCGCGGACCGACTCGATGATCACCAGTGCCCGCTCGGGCTCGTCGCGGAACATCAGGATGGTGGCCATCAGCTCGGCCGCCGCGAAACCGCCGCCGACGGCCAGCGCCCGCGCGGCCAGCCGGTCGGCCAGCGGGATGTCGTAGCCGGCGAACGCCTGCGCGGCGGCAGTGAGCAGCACGGCCGGATCGTCGGCGGTGTCCGACTCCAGCCGCCACACCGCGACCCGCAGCAGATCGTCTCGGCGGCGGGCCCCGGCCCGCTCGACCAGCGTGGCGAGCTGGGCCTGCAGCCGCTGGGCCCGGGTCACCGGACAGCGGCGGCGTACCACCTCGCCGTACAGCGGGTGTGCCAGGTGCACGTCGTGCCGCCGGTCGTCGACCACCACCCGGATCAGGCCGCGTTCCTCGGCGGTCTCCACATCGTCCGGACGAGTGGTACGTAGCAGCAGACGCAGGCCGATCGGCTGGCCGAACGCGACGAGTTCGACGACCGCCCGGACCTGCGGGCTGAGCGCGCCGATGCGGGTGTCGATCAGATCGGTCAGGCTGGGGGCGAGTTCCAACCGGCCGGTCCACCGCCAGACCCCGTACGCCTGGGTCAGTTCGTGTCCGGACTGGGCGGCGATGACGAGCTCCCGCAGCAGCAGCGGGTTGCCTTCGGACAGTCGCCACAGCCGCTCGGCGGACGGCGGATCGAGCGGCCCGCCCAGCATCTCGGTCAGCAGCCCAGCCGTGTCCGGCACGCTCAGCGGGCGCAGCTCCTCGTGTTCGACCAGGTCATCGGCCCACAACGCGCGTACCGGTAGGGGCACCGGCTCCCCGCTGCGCAGGGTACCGAGCACAGTGGCCCGACCGGAGCGGGCGATCAGATTGGTGACCGCGGCCGAGGACGGGTCGAGCAGGTGCGCGTCGTCGATGGCGAGCACGATCGGCCGTCCGGCAGCCCGCTGGCGCAGCGACTCGACCGCCCACCGCAGCAGTGCGGACGGTGACAGTCCGGGCGGTTGTTCCGCCGGCAGGACCTGGGCGAGCCCGGCGAACGGCAGCCCGGCGGCGCTGATACTGCCCGAGGCGAACCAGACGGCGTACGTCTCCGTCGGCAGCCGGTCGACGACTTCGCGCAGCAGCCTACTCTTGCCGATACCGGCCGAGCCGCTGAGGATCAGGCCGCGTCCGCCGCCGGTGGCCGCGGCGGACAGCCGATCGAGCTCCTCGGCCCGTCCCACAAAGCTCCACAGGCTCATGGCAGGGCAGCATATAGAACCATCGCCCAGCGACCTGGCCCGGTGACGGAGCGCATTTGAGTATCGAGTGTTTGATCAGTTGAGTAGAGACAGTTGTCGTTATGTAACTGATCATGCACATAGCGTTGGCTTGCTGGTACTTGTGGCCATCAGCACACAAAGGAGCTAGATCCATGCAGTCAGCGACCGCGTCCAACGTCCCGTTGCCGGCCGGCCGGGTTCCGACGTCCCGCCAGCGCGGGTCCCGGACCCGGCGCCAGCCCGGTGGGCGAGCGGCCGCGTCGCCGGCAGGCGGGTCGGCGGCCGACCCGGGCGGGGTGCCCGCGATGGATCCGGCGCAGAGCCCGGACCTCCGTCCGACCGGCCGGTCGTGGCCGGCCGACGAACCGGTCGCCGTGGTGATCGCCGGCAGCGACCGGGACAGCCGGGGCGCGGTACTGTCCGCATTGCTCGGCGACGCCGTGCCACCGGTCGACCGGCCCTCGCCGAGCTATCTGACGGTCCGTTACGGCAGCCGGACGTGGATCGGCGCATACCTGCCCGGTTGGCCGGAACCCTGGCCGATCCCCGTCCGTACCGCGCGCTCCGACCCGGCGACATCGTTGCCCCGGCCACCCCGGCGGATCGAGATGACCCGACCGGACCGACTGCTACGGCATTTCACCTTGGTCGACACACCGGACACCGGGGCGCGGACCGATTCCCGCAGGGCCGTGCTGGTCGACGCGGCGCGTCGCGGCGGCGCGCTGTTGTTCGTGATCGGCGCCGGCCCACCTCCGCAGCAGCCCGAGTACGACCTGTTGCGGCAGACCGTCGCGGCCGGTGCCGCGGTGTTCCTCGCGGTGACGCCGGCGGCGGCGATCTCGGCCACCGTGCCCGACTTCGCCGGTGCGTCCTGGCTGGCGGTCGATCCGGCGGCGGGGGACGTGGCGCACCTGCGCCGGACGTTGATCGACTGGGCGGACCGGGAGACGCTGCACCGTACCGGCGGTGCGCTCGCCGACCGCGAGGCGGCACGACGCCGCACGCCCGCGACGCGGCCGGACGCGACCGGCGGTGCCGACTGGCCCCACCAGTTGGACCGCTCGGTACGCCGGGCCGGCCAGCGGGTGCGCCAGGAGCTCGCGATCGACCTGGCCAACATCCACCTGGCCGGGGTGCAGGAAGTACTCTTCGGCGGCGGTCCCGCGGCCACCGCCGGCTTCCTGGACGGTGAGTTGCTCGCGCTGGCCACCAAGACGGCGGCGTCGATCGCCGCCGCGGTGGACGGAATCATCGACCAGATGTGCGGTCTGCTGCCCGGGGTCCGGCCCGGGCCTGAAAATCGCCGACGGGTCGGGGAGTCGCTGCGCGGCCGGATGCTGTCAGACCTGTCGCCGGGCCCGATGGCGGCCGGCTTGCTCTGCTCCGCGTCCGGCGAGGTGCGGTCGGTGTCCGTCGGCGTGCCGTCCGACCATCGGGTGTCCGTCGGCGTGCCGTCCGACCATCGGGTGTCCGTCGGCGTGCCGTCCGACCAGCCGGCGGATGTCTTTGCCGGTTACTCGATGCCCGGGTCGTGGTCCGTGCTGCCGCCGATCGGCCTGGCGCTGGCCGCCGACTGCTGGCATCCCGCGACCGGGCCCTCCGGCATGGCGCCCGAGCAGGCCCGCTGGTGGACCCAGCAGGTGGTCCGGGCGCTGGAGATCGCCCTGTCCCGGGAGGTCACGCAGCGGTTCGACGCACTGCTTCGAGGTCTGGCAAGACTGCTCGCCGACGCGATCGACCTCGGCGAACTGCCCCGGTAGCGGATCGGATGACCGTTCCGATTGCTCACGCGCGTGGTGGCGGTGGCACGATGGGGGGCATGGCGGCTCCACAGGTTGCTCCGGTCGAGACGCCGGACATTGGTGAGGTGCCGGGTGACGAGCGACTGTGGGTGACTATCGTGTGGGACGATCCGGTCAACCTCATGACGTACGTGACCTGGGTGTTCCAGCGACTGTTCGGGTACAGCCACGCGAAGGCGGAGCAGTTGATGCTCGACGTGCATCACAAGGGCAAGGCGGTGGTGTCCAGCGGTGCCCGGGAACGCATGGAGCTCGACGCGTCCCGGCTGCATTCGTACGGGCTGTGGGCGACCGTCGATCGGGCATGAGCATGTTCCGGCGCTGGGGCGGGCGGATCGTCGCCACCTTCACCCCCGATGAGGTACGCGTGCTGCGCAAGGTCGCGGCGGAAGTGGTCGGCCTGCTGACCGAGGGGTTCGACCACGACGACCCGGTCGTCGGTCGGCTGTTTCCAGACACCTATCCGGACGATCCCGACAGCTCGGCGGAGTTCCGTCGCTACACCGAAAGTGATCTCAAGACCGCCAAGATCGACCAAGCGGGTGCGGTGCTGGCGGCACTGCCCGGTGAGCAAGGGGGAGAGGTCCGCCTGGACGGCGAGACGGCGGAGGCGTGGTTGCGGGCGATCAACGACGCCCGGCTGGCCATGGGTGTGCGGCTGGACATCAAACCGGACACCGATCTCGGTGCCGAGCTCTCGGCGGCCGAGACGGCGGATCCGTCCTCGGGCCGGCTCTTCCAGCTTTCGGTGTACGCCTACCTCGGCTATCTGCAGGAGTCCCTGCTCGGGGCCATGATCGACTAGTCGGGCCGGCCGTGGACCGCTGCCCCGCCCGGCCCTGCGCCCCACGGGTGACGACCACCACGCCGGGTCCGGGCCGCGAAAGGCGGTAGTCTGGTGGGCGTGCTGAGCATCGACCGGTCGATCATCGACGCGATCGTCGCCCACGCCCGCCGGGACCATCCTGACGAGGCGTGTGGCGTGGTCGCGGGACCGGTGGGCTCGGATACCCCCACCCGGCACGTCCCGATGCAGAACGCGGCCCGCTCGATGACGTTCTACGAGTTCGACTCGATGGAGCAGTTGCAGCTCTGGCGGGAGATGGACGACCGGGACGAGGAGCCGGTGGTGATCTACCACTCGCATACCGCGACCGAGGCGTACCCGTCCCGCACCGACGCGGCGATCGCCGGCTGGCCCGAGGCCCACTACCTGTTGGTCTCCACCCGTGATCCCGAGGTCACCGAGATCCGGTCGTTCCGCATCGTGGACAGCGTGGTGACCGAGGAACCGGTCGATCTCATCGACGCCGGTGTCGATTCGCACGCGGTGCAGTCGTACCTGTTCGGGCAGACCCCGACGACGGTCGACTACGAGTGTCCGTCCGGCCGCTGATTCCGGCGCCGCACCCGCACCGCAGTCTGATCCCACCCACCGTCGTTTTAGGAGCACCTCAATGGCAATCGAAGTACGCGTACCCACCATCCTGCGCAGCTACACCGGCGGAGCAAAGGTCGTCGAGGGCAGTGGCGACACCCTGGCGGCTCTGCTCGACGACCTGGACGCCAAGTACGGCGGGCTGCGCGGCCGACTGGTGACCGCCGAGGGCACGCTGCACCGGTTCGTCAACATCTACGTCAACGACGAGGACGTCCGTTTCCTCGGCGCACTGGACGCGAAGCTGTCGGACGGCGACACGGTGACGGTCCTGCCGGCCGTTGCCGGCGGCGCCCTCGGGTTCGCCGCGGCCGCCGCGCTGCTGGGCCATCAGTCGGCGCCGGCCGGTCACCTGTCGGCACCGGCCACGCGGCCTGCCGCGGGCTGAGCGGGGGTCCGGCGATGGCGCGTTACGACAGCCTGCTGGACGCGTGCGGCGGCACTCCGCTGGTCGGCTTGCCGCGGCTCTCCCCGGTGGTGCCCGACGGGGCACCACCGGTGCGGCTCTGGGCGAAGCTGGAGGACCGCAACCCGACCGGCAGCGTCAAGGACCGGGCCGCGATGTTCATGGTCCGCTCGGCCGAACAGGCCGGCCGGCTGCGGCCCGGCGACACCATCCTCGAACCCACCAGCGGCAACACCGGCATCTCCCTGGCCATGGTGGCAAAGCTGCGCGGTTACCGGTTGGTCTGTGTGATGCCGGAGAACGTCTCCGCGGAGCGGGTGCAAATGCTGCGGATGTACGGCGCGGAAATCATCTTCTCCCCGGCGGCCGGTGGCTCCAACCAGGCGGTGGCGACCGCGAAGCAGATCGCCACCGAGCACCCCGACTGGGTGATGCTCTACCAGTACGGCAACGCCGGCAACGCGCAGGCCCATTTCGAGACCACCGGGCCTGAGCTGCTGCGCGACCTGCCGACGATCACCCACTTCGTCGCCGGGCTGGGCACCACCGGCACCCTGATGGGCACCGGACGGTACCTGCGGGAGAAGGTCGACGGCATCGAGGTCGTCGCGGCCGAACCCCGGTACGGCGAGCTGGTGTACGGCCTGCGCAACATCGACGAAGGCTACGTACCCGAGTTGTACGACGCCAACGTGCTCACCCGTCGGTTCTCCGTCGGCACCCGCGACGCGGTGTTGCGCACCCGCCAACTGGTCGAGGTGGAGGGACTCTTCGCGGGGTTCTCCACCGGTGCGGTGCTGCACGCCGCCCTCGCCGTCGCGCACGAAGCCGTCAAGGCCGGTCGGCGGGCGGATGTGGCGTTCCTGGTCGCCGACGCCGGTTGGAAGTACCTCTCGACCGGTGCCTACGGTGGCACACTCGCCGATGCCGAGGAAGCGCTCGAAGGTCAGCTCTGGGCATAGCCGAGCCCGGCTGTCCGCTGGGCAAATGATTGGTTGTGCTATGGGCGACGGTGGTCGGCTTGTCGAAGTCGCTCCGGTTGTTCGCGCTTCTGTGTCACGTTCGCGACAAGTTGCAGCGGATCTTTCATGACCTCGCAGACTGCGGCGTAGGCTGCCGAGCGTGGCAGAGCCGCTGGGGGAGATCTTCGATGGCATGGTCGGCGCGTTGTCGATGTCTTTGCGTGACCATTGGACCACTTGATGCGTTTGACTGTTCTCGGCTGTGCTGGCAGTTTTCCGGGGCCTGAGTCTGCCTGCTCGGCCTATCTCATCGAGGCGGAGGGGTTCCGGCTACTGATTGATTTCGGTTCCGGATCCCTGTCCGCGCTTCAACGCTATGCCGGCCTGCACGCGGTGGACGCGATCCTGCTGACCCACCTGCACTGCGATCACATGCTCGACGCCTGTACGTACGTGGTGGTGCGTCGCTACGCCCCGGACGGGCCGTACCCGCCGCTGCCGGTCTACGCCCCGGCCGGTGCTCCCGACCGGATCGCGACCGCCTACAGCCCGGACGGCGCCCCGGTGGACGACGTCTACACTTTCTACGGCCTGCAACCGGGCAGCTTTCCGATCGGCCCGTTGCACGTCACGGTCGACCGGGTCAACCATCCGGTGGAGACCTACGGGGTCCGGGTCGAGCACGGCGACCGCGTATTGAGCTACTCATCGGACACCGCACCCTGCGACGCGCTGTTGCGCCTGGCGCAGGAGGCCGACGTGTTCCTGTGCGAGGCGAGTTATCTCGACGGCGTGGACAATCCGCCCGATCTGCACCTGACCGGTCGTGAGGCGGGCGAGGCGGCCACCAAGGCCGGGGTCGGTCGGCTGCTGTTGACCCACCTGGTCACCGCGTGGGGCAGCGAAGCGTCGACGTTCGAGGCCGCGGCCTCGACCTTCGACGGCCCGATCGAAATCGTCCGCGCCGGTGCCCGGTACGAAATCTGACCCACGACTACCGCACCGCCCTGCGACGGCACGGTGTCCGTTCTCTTGCCGCAGTGTTCGCCCACTGGTCAACGCCACGTAGTCTCGGCCACTCGCGTGGACGCGAACGTGACCCCATGCGTGTCGCGATTGTCACCGAGTCATTCCCGCCGGATCTCAACGGGGTGGCGCACTCCGTCGTCCGGGTCGCCGAACACCTGGTGCAGCGGGGGCACGAGCCGATGGTCATCGCACCGGCACCCGCCGCTGCCAGTCGCGGGGTGACCGGGGACCAGCCGTACCCGGTGGTCCGCGTGCCCAGCCTGCCGGTGCCGTTGTACCGCAGTTTCCGGCTCGGGCTGCCGAGCCGGCGGCTGACCGAGGTGCTGGTCCGGCATGCCCCGGATGTGGTGCACCTGGCCAGCCCGTTCGTTCTCGGCGCTCGGGGACTGACGGTGGCCCGGCGGCTGCGCCTGCCCACCCTGGCGGTCTACCAGACCGACGTGGCCGCCTACGCCCGTGCGTACCACCTCGGATGGAGCGTGGCCACGGTGTGGCGCTGGCTGCGGGAGATCCACAACGCGGCGGACCGCACCCTGGCCCCGTCCACCACGGCCGCCGCCGATCTGACGGCCAACGGCATCGAACGGGTGCGGATCTGGGGCCGGGGCATCGATCCTGTCCGGTTCGCGCCGGACCGTCGCAGCGAGCAGGTACGTCGGGAACTCGCCGCCGGCGGCGAGGTGCTGATCGGGTACGTGGGCCGGCTGGCCGCCGAGAAGCGGGTCGATCTGCTCGCGCGGACCAGCCAGCTGCCCGGGGTACGGGTGGTGGTGGTCGGTGACGGTCCGGCCCGCAGGGAACTGGAACGGGCCCTGCCCGCTGTCCAGTTCCTGGGTGCCCGCCACGGCGAGGAGCTGGCCCGACTGTACGCCAGCTTCGACATCTTCGTGCACACCGGCCCGCACGAGACCTTCGGCCAGACGGTGCAGGAGGCACAGGCCAGCGGCGTTCCGGTGATCGCCCCGGCGGCCGGCGGGCCGGTCGATCTGGTCACGTCCGGGGTGACCGGGCTGCTGGTGCCCGCGAACGACGGCGCGGCCATCGCCGACGCGGTCGCCGGTCTGGCCGCCGATCCGCAGCGCCGGTCCCGGTACGGGCAGGCGGCGCGAGCCGCGTTGGCCGGCCGGACCTGGGCGGCGGTCGGCGACGAGTTGATCGAGCACTACCGCGCGGTGCTCGACGTTCCCGGTGTACCCGCCCGACTGCCGGTGGCGGCCTGAACCAACCGGGGCAGGACACACACCCGGCCTCGGCCGGGTGACGGGCGGCACATAGGCTCTGCGCATGGCACGACCTGATGGACGCACCCGTGCGCAGCTACGGCCGGTGACCCTGACCCGCAACTGGAGCATGCACCCGGAAGGTTCGGTGCTGGTCGAGTTCGGGCAGACGAAGGTGCTCTGCACCGCCAGCGTCACCGAGGGGGTGCCGCGCTGGCGCAAGGGTTCCGGCCTGGGCTGGGTCACCGCCGAGTACGCGATGCTTCCCCGGGCCACCACCACCCGGTCCGACCGGGAGAGCGTCAAGGGGCGCCTGGGCGGCCGTACTCATGAGATCTCCCGCCTGATCGGACGGAGCCTGCGTGCCTCGCTGGATCTGAAGGCACTCGGCGAAAACTCGATCGTGCTCGACTGCGACGTGCTGCAGGCCGACGGCGGTACCCGTACCGCCGCGATCACCGGCGCCTACGTGGCGCTGCACGACGCGGTCCGGTGGCTCGCCGGGCGCAGGTCACTGATCGGCAAGCCGGCCGAGGTGATGCCGGGTTCGGTCGCGGCGGTCAGTGTCGGGGTGATCGGCGGCGAATCCCGGCTCGACCTGTGCTATCTGGAAGACGTGGCTGCCGACGTCGACATGAACGTGGTGTGTACCGGCAACGGCGACTTCGTCGAGGTGCAGGGGACCGCGGAGGCGGCGGTGTTCGGCCGCGACCAGCTCGACGCCCTGCTGGATCTGGCGGTAGCCGGCTGCGCCGAACTCGCCGCTGCCCAGCGCAAGGTGCTCGACCAGTGACCGGCGCCCCGCCGGCCGGCACCCGGTTGCTGCTGGCCACCCGTAACGTCAAGAAACTCGCCGAGTTGCAGCGCATCCTGGACGGCGCGCTCGGCGCCCACCGGGTCGAGCTGGTCGGTCTGGCGGACGTGGAGCCCTACCCCGAGGTGCCCGAAGCCGGTCTGACCTTCGGAGAGAACGCCCTGCTCAAGGCCAGAGAGGGGAGCCGCTACACCGGCCTGCCCACGGTCGCCGACGACTCCGGTCTGGCGGTGGACGCCATGGGCGGCATGCCGGGGGTGTTCAGCGCGCGGTGGTCCGGGCGCCACGGCGACGACCGGGCCAACCTCGGCCTACTGTTGGCCCAGCTCGGCGACGTGCCGGACGAGCACCGCTCTGCGGCATTCGTGTGCGCCGCGGCGCTGGTGCTGCCCGGCGGCAAGGAGCACCTGGTCGAGGGCCGGCAGTCCGGGCGACTGCTGCGCACGGGCCGGGGCGACGGTGGATTCGGGTACGACCCGATCTTCCTCGGCGACGGGCAGGAGCTGACCAACGCCGAGCTCACTCCGGCGCAAAAGGACGCGATCAGCCACCGAGGAAAGGCGTTTCGCCTGATGGCGAAGGTCATCGCCAAGGCGCTGGGCTGATCGTCGTCGGCATCGCCGGCGTGCCCGACGGTGCGCCGCCGCCCACACCGGTAGCTTTAATTGGTGCTTAGATCTGTGGTTGCTCGATGTATGGCTGAGCTCACCCCCGATACGCTCGGCGTGGCAAGTCCGTGTCACAGGGGGCTGTTTTCTTGAGTAGCCACAGATTGATCGACGCCATCGGCCGAACCGGATCGGTACGTCGCCGGGTCATCGTCGGCGGGGCATGTCTGGTCCTGCTGGCCGGCATGGCGGTCACGGCGCTTCCATTGATCGCCGACGACGAGATCGTGGTCATGTCAGCAGCTGACACCACCGCGACCGACGTGCCGCAAGACGGTGACAACGCAGTCAAGACGACCCTCGCCACATGCCCCATACGCTGCGAGCGCAACCCTCGTGGAGCGCGCGACGCGGTGGTCGAATTCGTCGTGGACGGTATTCCGGTCGGTGCGCGTGACGTGCGGGTACGCCTGCAGCTGTACTCCTGGCAGGACCTCGACGCGCAGGTCTCGGCCCATCTGACCACGCTCGACGCACGCCAGCCGCGCCCGGCGCTGACCGAGGGCGCGGCCGCCCTGGCGGCGACCGCCGAGACGCTCGCGACAGTCGTCGGGGTCCGCAAGGGATACAACGAGTGGGACGTGTCGGGCGGGGTGACCGGCAACGGCACGTACACCTTCGCGCTGCGCCAGGCAGGGCTGTCCAGCCGGGTCTACTGGCCGTCCAGGGAGTACCGCGATCCCTCGATCCGGCCCCGGCTGCTGATCACCTATCCGACGACCGGAGAGCCTGGCCGGTCCGGCCCGCCCGGAGGCACACCTATCGCGTCGGCGGCGCCGACCACCCCGGCCGAGGCGCCGACCACCGTGCCGGCACCCACCACGTCGGCGGCATCGCCGTCGGGTCCGGCGAGCCCGCCGGCTCCGGCGTCGCCGTCGGCCGGTCCGCCCGATCCGGGCGTCGGCTGTGGGCGGGTCTCCGGCCTGCTGGTGCCGTCCTGCGGGGCGTGGTGGGGAATGTACTCGCCGACCAGCGCGGCCAGGGGGTGGGACCACGGCGCGGCGGTGGCCGAGGTCGAGGCGCAGGTCGGCCGGCGGTTCGACATCGTCCACCGCTACCACGACTTTTCCAATGCCGGCAGCAACGGTGCCTTCCCGGACGAGTTCGAGCGGGCGCAGATGCGCGGCGGCCGGCTGATGTTCTTCGCCTGGGAGTCACGCGTCTTCTCCAACGGCACCACGCTGAGCTGGCGTGACGTCTACAGCGGACGGTACGACGACGTGATCGACGACGTGGCGGGACGGATCAAGGCCACCGGCGTCCCGGTGTTCATCGGCTTCGACCACGAGCCCGAGGACGAGCCGGCCAAGGGCAGCGACGCCGACTTCGTCCGGGCCTGGCAGCACGTGCATCACCGGTTCGCCAAGGCAGGGGCGGACAACGCCGTCTGGGTGTGGGTCATGATGGGTTGGTCCGGGCACTACGACAGGTACGCCGGCCTGTACCCGGGTGACGCCTACGTGGACTGGGTCGGCTACGACCCGTACAACTTCTACGCCTGCAACGGCGGCAAGACCTGGAAGGACCCACATACGACGGTCGGCGGCTTCTACCGCTGGCTCGATGAACACGGCATCGGCGCGGGCAAGCCGCGGATGCTGGCGGAGTTCGGCACGAACTTCGACACCGAGGACCCGGCGGCCAAGCGGCGGTGGTTCGAACAGTTCCCGGCGGCGGTCAAGGCCCACCCGAAGGTGAAGGCGGTGGTCTACTTCAACTCCGCCGGCTCCACGACGACCTCGGCGACCTGCGACATGACGATGAACCACACGCCGTCGGCGCTCACCGGATTCACCAGAGCAGGCAACGACCTGTACTTCAACCAGCCAGTCCCTGTCAATCGATAAACCGACACAACGCAGCTCGATCCGGCAAGCCACCGGCAATTCGGTAACCAGACAGCCGATCGGTGGATGTCTAACCCGGCTGAGGTTGGCTCACGCTAGCTGAGATAATTTCCCATCTGGAGGGAAGCGTGAACCAATCCCAGCCCGGTAGGCCTCTGCCCGGCGGCTCCCGTTTGCGGACATCGTTGCTGGCCGCTGGCGTTTCGACGCTCGTGTCAGTGCTCCTGCTCGCGACCACCGCCACCGCGGCCGCGGCCGCTATCGTCCCTGTTCCCGGGCCAGCCACCCTGGTCGCCACCGACCCGGTCGACCAGACTCCGAACGCGCGTAACGGCGAGACGCGTGCCTTCGCCGAGATCGGCGACGTGATCTACGTCGGTGGCACCTTCACCCAGGCGCGTTCGGTCGGAGCGGTCATCTGGCAATCCCACCCCTACCTGTTCGCCTACCATCGGGCGAGCGGTGCGATCGTGGCCGGCTTCGCGCCCGTGCTCGACGGGGCGGTCAACGCTCTCGCGGTCAGTCCCAACGGGCACCTGATCGTCGGTGGGGTGTTCCGTAACGTCAACGGGCAACCCCGGCGTAACCTGGTCGCGCTCGATCCGGTCTTCGGCGGCACCGTCGCCTCCTGGGAAGGTCGCTCCGACGGTGGTACGGTCCGGGACCTGGACGTCAGCGCCGGCAAACTCTACGTCGGTGGGGCCTTCAACTGGCTCAACGGCACCGCGCACGCCGGGCTCGCCCGGCTCGACGCCGCGACCGGTGAGATCGACCCGACCTTCGCCGTCGACATCGCGGTGGGTCGCCACGACGTGGCGCCCTACGTCTGGACCCTCGACGTCTCACCGGACGGTGACACGCTGGTCTTCGGTGGAAACTTCCGTGAGGTCGAGGGCCTGCCCAGGGAACAGATCGCCATGGTCGACCTGACCGGCACGCCGACCGTGGTCGACTGGAACAGCAACCAGCGGTTCCAGCCCAACTGCTCCTGGCAGACCTTCACCCACTACGTGCAGGATCTCAACTTCGGCGAGGACAGCAGCTACTTCGTCGTCGGCACCAACGGCGGCGCGGGCTGGCCGGCGGCGTACTGCGACGCGCTGTTGCGGTTCGAGACCGCCACCCGGGGCAGCAACATCGACGCCACCTGGGTCAACTTCACCGGCAACGACACCATCACCGCGGTCGCGGTCCGCAATGGGATCGCCTACCTGGGCGGGCACTTCCGTTGGCTGAACAACCCCAACCGTAGCGACGCGGCCGGCAACGGCGCCATCGACCGGCTCGGGGTCGGCGCGGTCACCGTCGCCACCGGCATGCCGGTGAACTGGAACCCGCGCCGTAGCGGTGGATCCGCGCTGCCGCCGGGAGCGGTCAGTTGGGGACCGGACGTACCGGTGCTGTGGTTCGGCTCCGACGGGCTCTACTTCGGCCACGACTCCGACGGGATGGGCAACGAGTACCACGGCCGGCTGGGCATGTTCCCGACGGCGGGCGGGCGCGGCATCACCCCCCGGAACCCTCCGACGGGTGCCACCGGTCACCTCTACCTGGCCTCGCCGACCGGTGACCTGACCAAGGTGCCGTTCGACGGGACCACCCTCGGCGCCGCGACGGTGAGCAACCAGCCCAACCTCGTTGGTGCGGGTGCGATCTGGCGGGTGCACGACCGGGTCTACTGGGCCCGGTCGGTCGCCGGCACGCCTACCGGCGCCCGGTTGGACATCTCGACGTTCAACGGGAACACGGTCGGCGGGTCGTGGGAGGCTTCGGGGTACAACGACTGGTTCAACGCATTGGCGATGAATGCCGCTTTCTACCTTGACGGGCGTCTTTACTACACCCGTACGGGCAGTGGCAACAATCAACTCTTCTACCGGTACTTCGAACTCGACGGCAACTATCTCGGCGGCACCGAGTTCGTGGTGCCGACCAGCGGCATGACCTGGACGACGGTGCGCGGCATGGCATGGGTCGACGGCAATGTGGTCTTCGGCTCGACCGACGGTCGGCTGCGCTCGGTTCCGTTCGATCCGACCGCCGGCGTGGCGGTGGACGCGGCGGCCGGCACCGTGTTGGCGGAGCCGGATCCGGCCCTGGACTGGAGCAACAGGTCGATGTTCTTCGCGGTGGAGTAACGGGATGGAAATGTTGACCTGGTAATTGCCGGTGGGCCGGTTACGTGAGGAACCGGCCCACCCGGCAGTTTTGTAGAGTGGAGGATTCATTCGACAGGGAGGCGCACCCGTGGGGACGACCACTCGGCGTCAGAGCCGACTGCTACGGATGGCCTTCGCGGTCAAGCGCGGCTACTACCGGGTCAAATACCCTCGTCTGCGTCTCGGTAAGGACGTCGAGATCCGCGGCAGGGTGCGGCTACGCCGAGGGGTGCGGGTGAGCATCGGGGACCGGACCCGGCTGAACAAGCTCGTCCGGTTCGCCGGCCCGGGGGAGGTCCGGGTCGGTGCCGACTGCCTGCTCAACGCGACCTGGATCGGTGTGTGGACCACCGTGGACATCGGCGACCGCTGCCTGTTGTCCGATTGCGAGCTGATGGACAACGACTTCCACAACCTCCCTCCGCTGATGCGCCACGCACCCCCGATGTCGGCGACCCGGGCACCCATCGTGGTCGAGGACAACGTCTGGGTCGGGGCTCACGCGCTCGTACTCAAAGGCGTCCGGATCGGCCACGACAGCGTGGTGGGGGCGGCGACAGTGGTTCGTGTGGACGTACCCGTAGGTGTGGTGGTAGCCGGCAACCCGCAGCAGATTGTGAAGAAATTCGATGAGTGACCACCTGTCGACCAGCGACCAACCACAGCGCACCGTCACCCTGCCCGAGCTGCTGCGGATCCCACTGCTGCGCTGGCCCGTCGTGGTGGCGGGCGCCGCCGTGGGACTGTTGCTGGCCATCGGCTTCCTGCTGGTCGCGCCGCCGGCGGCGACCGCGACCGCGGTCGTCGCGGTGCGTCCGGTGGTCACCGACGCCTTCACCTACCCGGGCGCAGGTGCCGACCGGTCGATCAACATGAACGTCGAAAGTGGCATCGCCACCAGCACCGACGTGTTGTCCCGGATCGCGCAGGAGCGCGGCACCGACCTTGTCACGGTTCGTCGGGCGCTGGAGATCGAGGTACCCGCCGGCGGCCAGATCCTGCGGTTCACCTATGCGGCGGACACGGTCGACGCGGCGGTGGCCACGGTCAACCTCGCCGCCAGCACCTATCTCGCCGTGCGTGAGCAGATGTACGAGCAACAGCGCGCCGACATGCTGGCGTCCTACGACGGGAGCATCGCCAAGGTGGCCGAGCAGCAGGCCGACGTGCAGCGCCGGGTGGCCGAGGCCGACACCGACGGCGTTGCCGCCGATGCCGCGCTGGCCGAGTTCGGCTCGCTCAGCAATCAGCTGACCGAGCTCAACTCCGCCCGCACCGAGATCGCGGCGATCGACGTCACGCCCGGCTGGGTCACCCAGCGGGCCCAGCAGCAGCTCACCACGGCCGGGCAGTCCCGGATCCTGTACCTGGCCGCCGGGCTGCTGGCCGGCGCGCTCCTCGGCGTGGTGTTCAGCTATCTACGCGAGTCGACGGACCGCCGGGTGCGCAGCGAGACAGACGCCCGGGACGCCACCGGCATGCCGTTGCTCGGCATGGTCCGCCGCCGCGGTCCGCGCGTCGACGCCCGGACCGTGGACGCCGACGCGCGGTACGTGGCCATGGCCATCGCCGAGCAGCTTCGGCAGGAACCGCGGACGCCCGTGGTGGTGATCGCCGCACGCCGCCGGGAAGACATCACGCCGATGACGGCCAGTCTCGCGGTGGCGCTCGCCGCTGACGGCCGCGACGTGTACGTCGGTGATGACAACCACCGCCTACGGGCGTTGCGCGACGCGCTGCTCGCCGACCGGCGGCGGGTGCCTTCGGTGCCGTTCGTACCCGCCCAACCCAGCGTCGGGAGGACCGGCGCCGGGAACACCGGCGATCCGGACATCGGCGATCCGGACACCGGTGACCGTGGTGCGGATGACCGTGGCGGCGATCCGGACGACACCATGGTGATGTCGGTGGCCGGCGGCGACGACCGTACGGTCATCCTGCCTCGGGTCACCGATCTGACCGACGCGCCGGCCGGCGGCAGCGGCGGCACCAGGCGGCCGTCGCCACGGCCGAAGCCCGGTGCGACCGCGACCGCGCTCCAGTCCGGACCGGACGGCGGACCGGCCGCCGATCGCCGGTCGGACGGCGACAGCCGGGTCCCGAACGGCGACAGCCGGGCCTTCGACGGGGCGGAGCGCGGCGTCATCGGTACCGTCGCCGTGCGTACCCTGCCGTTGGACGCCCTCACCGTCGGCACCGGGATGGTCCGGATCGGGCCGTACGCCCAAGCGCCAGCGGACGGCAGCATCGTGCTGTTCAACGCACCACCGGCCGAATCGGACGAACGCGGTGTCCGGGAGGCACGCTCCGGAACCGCCATCGTGGTGGTGGAGCGGGACCGCACCCGGCTGGCGGACCTGCGCCGGCTGGCCGACCGGATCCGCGCGGCCGGGGCTGACCCGCTCGGTTTCGTGCTGACCGGCAGCGGACGTGGCTGAGCCGGTCCGGCGTTCCCCGGCGCTGCCGATCTGGCCGCTGTGGGTGATGTTCGGGCTGGTCCCTGTCTGGTGGATCTTTGGTGTCTTCTACTTCGGCTGGCCGGTCTTCGGCGCGTTGCTGCTGATCATCATGATCACCCGGGGCGGGGTTCCGCTGCCCGTCGGCAGCGGGGTGTGGCTGATTTTCCTGGCCCTCGTCGTGGTCAGTGCCACCCAGTTGGCCAACCTGTCGTCCCTGCTGACCTTCGCGCTGCGGTTGGTCTTCTACCTGACCGCGCTGATCGTCTGCTGCTACGTCTACACGATGTCCCGCGAGCGGGCCACGCTGACGGTGGTGCTCGGACCGCTGTGCGCCTTCTTCGTCGCGCTCGTGCTGCTCGGCTGGCTCGGCGTGCTGGTGCCGCGTTTCGCGATGACCACGCCGATGGAGTTGCTGCTGCCGGGTGGGCTGGCCGGCCACCCGTTCATCCGGGACATGGTGCACGCCGAGGCCACCGAGTTCAGCGCCCGCTCGCTCGACCCGATCTACCGGCCGGCGGCTCCGTTCGCGTACACCAACACCTTCGGCAGCACGTACGCGATCATGCTGCCCGCCGTGGTCGCCTGCCTGCTGTTGGGGGTACGGGGACCGGCGCGCACCGTGCTGCTGGTCGCGCTGCCGCTGTCGCTGCCACCGGCCTTCCTGACCCTCAACCGGGGCATGTTTCTCAGCCTCGGGGTGGGGCTCGTCGCGCTCGGGCTGCGGGCAGCGGTCCGGGGCAATGTCAAGGCGTTGGCCTCCACGCTCGGCGTACTGGCCATCGGGGGCGTGGCGGCGCTCGTCATCCCGATCGGTGAGTTGATCGAGCGCCGGGTCGCCGTCAGCAACACCAACACCGACCGGCTGTCGCTGTATCTGGAGGTGCTGCGCTGGGTCGAGCGGTCACCGCTGCTCGGGTTCGGCACGCCGCTGCAGGTCGACACCGTGTCGGCGAACGCGCCGATCGGAACCCAGGGCCAGCTCTGGACGGTGCTGTTCAGCCACGGCATACCCGCGCTGGTCTGCTTCGTCGGCTGGTTCCTGCTGGTGCTGGCCGTCTGCTGGCCGGCCCGGTCGGCGGCGGCACAGTGGTTGTCGATAGTGCCGCTGATCGCTCTGGTCCAACTGCCCTTCTACGGGTTGGTCAACCAGAACCTCACCGCGGCCTTCTACGCGACCGCCGTCGCGTTGGCGCTGGTCGAGCGACAGCGTGGCACGGCCGGGCCGGCACCAGCACCGGCACTGGTTGCGGCGGCGCCGGCACTGGCTGCGGCGGCACCGGTGATGGCCGGACGATCGCCGGGAGCCGGCCGATGAGCACGACGGCCCCAGGGTCGCCGGGCGCCGTCGCGGATCGGCGGGAGGCCCGGCGCAGCGCTCGCAGCGGCGCGATCGGGCTGGCAGGTGCCGCGGTCAGCGGCCTGTTCGGGTTCGTCCTGGCGGTGGTGGTCACCCGTGGCTACGGACCGACCGGTGCCGGGGCGTTCTTCACCGCAGTGGGCCTGCTCACCGTCGTTGCCGCCAGCTGCACTCTGGGCGCGGAGACCGGTCTGCTCTGGGCGCTGCCCCGGCGACGTACCGGTGCCGGTGGCGACGCCGCTCGGATGCTGCCGGTGGCGCTGCTGCCGCCACTGCTGGTCGTGGCCGTGGTCGCCGCCGTCGGTCTGCTCGCCGCGCCGCGACTGGCCGCTGTGCTGTTCGACCAGTCGGTCGCCGGGCCGGGCGGCGCGGTGACCGGGTCGGACGGCACGGTCGTCGGGCCGGACGCGTCGCTGGTCCGGCTCTGCGCCATCGGACTGCCGGTCCTGGTCGCGACCGGGCTGGCACTGGCCGCGGTGCGCGGGGTACGACCGATCGGCGGGTACGTCGCGGTGCAGTTCTTCCTACTGCCGATCGGACGGCCACTGCTGGTCGGGCTGGCCGCGCTGACCAGCTCGTCCGTGCTGTTCGGTGTGGCCGGCTGGCTGGCCCCGGCGCTGGTCGCGCTGCTGGCCTGTGCCTGGCTGGTCGCCGGACCGCTCGGCATCGGCGCGGGCGCCGGGCTGCGTTCCCGGCCCGGCGACTGGGGCGGCTTCTGGCGGTTCGCGCTGCCCCGTGCCGGCTCGGCCGTGATCGACGCCGGCAGCATGTGGATCGGGGTGCTGCTGGCCGCGGTGTTGGCGGGCCAGACCGAAGCGGGCATCTTCGGCGCGGTCGGCCGGTACGTTCTCGCCGGACAGTTGGCCCTGCAGGGACTACGGGTCGCCGTCGCGCCGCAGCTGTCGAGACTGCTCGGTGCGGACCGACCGGCGCAGGCCGCCGCCGTGCATCGGCAGATGACCGTCTGGGCGCTGGTCCTGTCCTGGCCGGTCTACCTGCTGCTCGCGGTCTTCGCGCCGGGATTCCTGGCCATCTTCGGGCCGGAGTTCGCCGCCGGGGCCGCCGCGATGACCGTGCTCGCCGTCGCGATGCTGGTCAACATCGCCGTGGGCAACGTGCAGACGCTGTTGCTGATGAGCGGCCGCAGCGGCCTGCACCTGCTGGCCACGGTGGTGAACCTGACCGTCACGGTGGCGCTGGGGTACGTGCTGGTGCCACGGTACGGCGTACTCGGCGTCGCGGTGGCCTGGGGCACCGGGATCGTGCTGGAGAACCTGATCGCGGCGGTGGCCGCCCGGGTCGTGGTCGGTCAGCCGCTGGTGGACCGGGCGACGGTGGTCGCGGCGGGGGCGGTGCTGTTCGGCGTCGGTGCGGTGAGCGCACTCGCGACGGCGCTGGCCGGGCGGGGTGCCGGCGGCCTCGTGCTGGCGTTGGTGCTGCTGGTCGTGGTCGGCCTCGCCGCGCTGACCGTGCCGGGGGTGCGGCGCCGGCTGCGGCGTGCATTGGACAAGCGGCGCGGGTTGTGGCCGAGCTTGCGACAGAAAGGTGGGTGAGACAGCCATGCCGTCCATCAGGGACCGGATCAAGCAGGTGGTGCCGGCGCAGGTGACCGACCGGGTACGGCAGTCGATGGTGCACTACGGGGTGCGTACCAGCGACCAGCGCCCGCTGCCGGACTTCCTGATCATCGGGACGAAGCGGGGTGGCACCACATCACTGTGGAACTACCTGATCCAGCATCCGTTGGTGCCCCGGCTCTTTCCGGCCTGGAACACCAAGGCGACCCACTACTTCGAGGAGCACTGGACGCGTGGCGAGGCGTGGTACCGGTCGCACTTTCCCACTCGGCGCCAGCGGACCGCGCTGGCCGCCCGGTACGGCGCTCCGGTGCGGGCCGGCGAGGCCGCGCCGCTGTACATGTTCCATCCGCTGGCCGCCGAGCGGGTGCAGCGGCTGTTGCCGGAGGTACGCCTGATCGTGTTGTTGCGCGACCCGGTGGAACGGGCGTACTCGCATTGGAAGGAACGCCGTACCGAGGGCAAGGAGCCGTTGGACTTCCCGCAGGCCCTGGCCCGGGAGGAGGAACGCACCGCTGGCGAGCGGGAACGGCTGATCGTCGATCCGACGTACTTCAGCGAGGCGTACGACTGGTACAGCTACCGGGCCCGGGGGCGCTACCTGGAGCACCTCGAGCCCTGGCTGGTGCGGTTCGACCGATCCCAGTTCCTCTTCCTGACCAGCGAGGAGTTCTACCGCGACACCCGGACGGCCTACCTGCGTACCCTGGACTTCCTCGGCCTGCCCGAGCACGAACCACTGGCCTTCAAGGTCTACAACGACCGCCGGTCGGCACCGCTGGACGAAGTGCTGCGAGCCGAGTTGACCGCCTACTACCAGCCTTACAACGAAGCGCTGCGGCAGCGGCTGGACCTGCCGCTGGACTGGGCCGGGTCGCCGCGATGACCGGACCGGCGGGAGCCGGACCGGGCGCGACGGATCCGGCTGTGGCCGGGTCGGATCCGCGGGATCGCGGCGACGGGCTGGGCTGGGTCACCCGGGCGGTGTTTCCCGATCGCCGGCTGCGCCTGGCGCTCGGCGCAGCCGGCGATCGGGGCGCGGTGCCCCGACCGGGCTACCGGGTGACGGCCCGCTACGCCGTCGTGCCGTCGCTGGCACGCGCCCGTTTCCTGCTGCCACTCGGCCGGCGTCGGGTCACCGCGGCGTCGGTCTGGGCGTACAACGCGTTGCGCCCGCTACCGGTACGGTTGCCCCGGGCCGTGCTGGGCCTGGCGGCCCGGTTCGGGGCACTGGAGCTGGCCCGCCCGCCGGTGCTCAGCGTGTCCGTGCCGGTCGAGGGCGTACCGCCGGGTGAGCTGATGCTGGTGGACCATCTCGCTGACCGGCTGGGCGGGCGACGCTGGTACGCGGCGATCGGTGTGCGACCGCCGGATCCGAACCACAAACCCACCGTGCAACTGTTCGACGCGGGCGGGCAGCCGCGCGGCTACGCGAAGATCGGCTGGAACGACGCCACCCGGGAGCTGGTACGGGCGGAGGCGGCGGCGTTGGCCGATCCGCCGCCCGCCGGCCCCGCCCCCGGCGGCCACCCGGTGGTACCCGGCGTGCTGCTCGCCGGCGACTGGGCGGGCCAGGCGGTCACCGTGGTCGAGCCGCTGCCGCCGCGGGTACGTGGACTCGGCACCGGGGTCGCCGCGCCCGAAACGGTGCTGGCGGTGGCCCGCCGTGGCGGCCCGCCCGCGACACCGTGTCCACTGCACGGCTCCAGGTTCCTCGACCGGCTGCACCGGCTCGCCGCCGAGTCGGCCGCCGGTACGGCTGGCCCGGCCGGCACGGCTGGTACGGCCGGCGGGCGGGCGCTGGCGGCGGTGCGTCATCTCGCCGATCGGTTCGGCACGGTCACGCTGGAGTTCGGCCACTGGCACGGCGACTGGGTGCCGTGGAACCTGGGCCGGCACGCGGGTCAGCTGGTGGCCTGGGACTGGGAGCACAGTGGACCGGACGTCCCGGTCGGTTTCGACCTGGCACACGATGCCTTCCAACGGGCTGTGGTCCTGCGATCGGAGCCGGTCGCCGCCGCGGCCGTCGAGGCGGACGGGCAGCTGCGGCGCCATGCCGGACTGCTCGGCCTGGACGCCGAGCGGCGGTTCGTGGTCGTGCAGAGTTACCTGATCGAGATGTGGCTGCGGACCTGGCGGCTGGCCGCGGGCGGGGCCGGCTGGAATCCGGAGCTGCATCCGGCGTTGCTCGACGTGGTCGAGCAACGCCGCGTCGGCTGACCAGCGGCAGGCCGGTCGGCGGTGTGGCCAAATCCCATTAAGCCCACTGAGGCGATAGGATTTTGAGCATGCTGGCCTGCCGCTACTTGCGGAATTGGCGATCGGGCAACATGGCGCGGGTGTCGGTGAACGCCGCTCGGCGCGGTCGTCGCGGCGAGGGCGGATGTGTCGCTGAGCGGCGAGTTCGTGCCAAAAGACCGGCGCCAATTCTCTTTTCTGCCCCCGTCTTATATCTTGGTTAGTCAAACAGCGGTTGGCCGGCTAGTGAACTCTGGGGGCATCTGTGGCCAACAAGATGGACGATGTCGCTGCTGCGCCGACCATCCTGCTCGTTGGCTCGAGCGGGGGGCACCTCGCGCAACTGCTTGCCCTGGAGCCGTGGTACGCCACCAGGCGTCGATTCTGGGTCACTTTCGACACACCGGACGCCACCTCGCTGCTGCGCGACGAGGACGTCGTCTGGGCCCACCATCCAACCACGAGGAACGTGCCGAACCTGATCCGCAACGCGTGGCTGGCCGTACGAATCTTCCGGCGCCGTGAGGTCGCCGCGGTGGTGACCACGGGGGCCGGAGTGGCCCTGCCGTTCGTGATGCTCTCCTGGCTGCGTCGGATACCTGCGGTCTACATCGAGGTTTATGACCGAATTGACACCCCGACTTTGACCGCGCGACTCTGTCGGCCCTTTCTGTCGGCCATGCTCGTGCAGTGGGAAGAACAGCGTCGCCAGTACCCGGAGGCGATCGTGGTCGGCAACCTGCTATAAGCCAGACCATTCTCGAACGACGATGATACGTGCCTGTAACAATTCAACGTATGACCAGGTCAAGGAGTCGGTCATGGTGGATTCCACCCTGTCGGATCCGGGATTCCCGCGCCCGGCCCCGCTACTGGCCAGCACGGTGACCGCCGCTGCCGTGCGTATCCCGCGCCAGCGCACCACGCCCCGTCCGGCGACGGTCCTGGTCGCGGTCGGGACCGACCGGCACCGGTTCGACCGGCTGATCGACTGGCTCGAGGACTGGCACACAGGCGCGCGTGGTCGCGCTGACATGATCATCCAGTACGGCCACAGCCGGACTCCGGACCTCGACGGTGCCAGTGCCTTTCTGGATCACGACACGATGCAACGGGCCATGGCCGGCGCTAGCCTCGTCGTCTGCCACGGCGGGCCGGCCACCATCCTGGAGGCCCGCCGCCACCGGCACCTGCCGATCGTCGTACCCCGTGATCCTGCCCACCGCGAACACGTCGACGACCACCAGCTGCTGTTCGCCCGGCGACTCGCCGCCGCCGGGCTGGTCCACCTGTGCGAATCACGCGCGGAACTGGCTGCCGCCCTCGACACCGGGTTGCGGGATCCCGATGGCTTCGTCACCGCCGGCCGGGCCGGTACCGCGGCCTCTGCACTGGCGGCCTCTCCGCTGGAGGCCGTCGCCCGGGTCGGCCGGATCGTCGAGGAGCTCATCGCCTCCGCCAACCCACGCCGGCTGTCCATTCGGCGGCAGCGGTGAGCGGCCGGCCCGCACCGGCCCCGACCGTCAGCGTCGTGGTGCCCACCCGGGACCGCCCCGAACTGCTGCGCGAAACCATCGCCGCGATCCGCACCCAGGACTACCCCGGCCTGGTCGAGACCATCGTGGTGTACGACCAGTCCACTCCGGATCCGGCGGTGGCCACCCCGGATGCCGACCGACCGGTGCGGGTGGTCACCAACAGCCGGTCCGCCGGCCTGGCCGGCGCCCGTAACACCGGCATCCTGGCCGCCGCCGGCGAACTGGTCGCCTTCTGCGACGACGACGACCAGTGGCTGCCCGGAAAGCTCGCCGCCCAGGTCGCCGCGATCGACGCCGGTCACGGCGCCGAGTTCGTCAGCTGCGGCATCCGGATCAGCTACGACGGAGCCACCACCGACCGGGTTCTCGACCGGGACAGGGTGCCGCTCGACGCGCTGCTGCGCGACCGGATGACCGAGCTGCATCCGTCCACGTTCCTCATCCGCCGGGCCGCGCTGATCGACGGGTTCGGGCTCGTCGACGAGGACATTCCGGGCGGCTACGCCGAGGACTACGAATTTCTGCTCCGGGCCGCCCGCAGCGCCCCGCTGATCAACCTGCGCACCCCGTACGTGCTGGTCCGCTGGCACAAACGGTCGTACTTCGCGCAGCGCTGGGACACCATAGCGACCGCCCTGCAGTGGCTGCTGGAGCGCTATCCGGAGTTCGCCACGCAGCCGGCCGGGCAGGCCCGGGTGGCCGGCCAGATCGCCTTCGCCCAGGCCGCCGCCGGTCACCGCCGGGGGGCTCTGCGCTGGGCCCGGCACACGCTGGCCCACAACCCGCGTGAACCGCGCGCCTACCTCGCTCTGGCCGTGGCCAGCGGGGCGGTGCGTCCGGACCTGGTGCTGCGTTCGTTGCACCGCCGGGGCCGGGGTATCTGACCTCGATCACCGCTGGCCGGGAGCATCGATGCGGCAGATCGTTCAGCGCAACGGGCCGAGTTCGGCTTCGATCGCGTCGCGCAGCTCACGGCCGGCCACCACGTTGAAGATCATTTTCTGATCTCGGCGTTGTGACCTGCCGTGTTGCTCGCGAGTGTCGAAATCTGCGCACTAACCGACACCCTGACCTCGGCACGATGTTCCATCTTGGCGACTTCCCTACGCCCAGGAAGAGACACCAGCATCCGATGTGGATGATCAAGCCTACCGGAAGAGCCGCAAGGGCCGCCGACCACGACGTGCCCACCAGGACCCACGCCGGCGGATGCCAGGTATCCGCCCACGCCGACACGCCGCCATCCAGAGCGAAGGCGCTCCTCCAGTCGGGGCGCTCAACGGGCGGCACCGCTGCCACCAGCGGAAAAGCCGCACCGATCGTCGTACGCACCACATGACCCCAGTCGGGTCACTCACGGTGACCAGGGAGCTGGAGCCGGCCCGGGTAACCACGGGATCTCCATCGCGAGTGGACTCTGGCACACCTCAAAAGCCAGGGATGACGTCAGTCTGGCTCCACTCGCCGCAGACATGACGATGGCTGGACGGAGGCAGCACGACGCAGTGCCCGAAATGGGCAGGAGGTGACATCACATTCGTGACCGTGCGTGATTACGCCGGCTCATCCACCGACGGTCAGCCGCCGTCCAGCCGGACACAACGGGCTCAGCGGCGGCAGGCAACGGGTAAGCCGGCAGCCGAGCACGGCGGCGGCATGGTGAATCCCGACCCGGGCCACGTTGACGATCACCTTCCGATGTCGGCGCGGCGACCTGCCGTGAAGTATCCGTCAAGCCGACGCGCCGCTATCCAGTGCGAAGGTGCTCCTGCAGCGGAAACGCCGCACCGATCGTCGTACGCACCACATGACCCAAGTCAGGGCCGGGGCATCTGACCTCGATCACCGCCGGCCGGGAGCATCGATGCGGCAGATCGTTCATCGCAACGGGCCGAGTTCGGCTTCGATCGCGTCGCGCAGCTCACGGCCGGCCACCACGTCCCGGGCCGCCTCCAGCGCCGGGGCGAGAAAGACGTCCGGCCCCGGCTCGCCCGCGAAGTCGCCGACCAGCTTCACCGCCGCCCGCCCGGCCGGTGACGCCCGCAACGGCGCCCGTAGCTGCAGCCCGCGCACCGCGGCGAGCAGCTCCACCGCCAACAGGCTGGTCAGGTTGTCCAGCACGGTACGCAGCTTGCGGGTCGCCGCCCAGCCCATCGACACGTGGTCCTCCTGCATCCCGGAGGTCGGCACCGAGTCCACCGAGGCCGGTGAGGCGAGCCGCCGGTTCTCCGCGACGATCCCGGCCGCGGTGTACTGGGCGATCATCAGTCCCGAGTTGACCCCGGCGTCGGGGGACAGGAACGCCGGTAGGTCCCGTGACCGGTTGACGTCGAGCAGCCGGTCCACCCGCCGTTCGCTGATCGCGCCCACCTCCGCGGCGGCGATGGCCAGGAAGTCGGCGGCGAACCCGAGCGGCGCGCCGTGGAAGTTGCCGGTCGACTCGACCCGCCCGTCCGGTAGCACCACCGGGTTGTCCACCACCGACCCCAGCTCCCGGCCGGCGATCGTGGCGGCGAACGCCAGGGTGTCCCGGGCCGCACCGGCGACCTGCGGGGCACACCGCATCGAGTAGGCGTCCTGCACCGCGTGCAGCAGGTCGTCGCGGTGCGAGTCCATCACCGCCGAATGCTGCAGCAGCCGGTGGATGTTGCCGGCCGACACCGCCTGGCCGGGATGTGGTCGGATGGCGTGCAGCTCGGCCTGGAACGGTCGGTCCGAGCCGAGCATCGCCTCGATCGCCAGCGCCGCGGTCACGTCCGCCATGGTGAACAGGTGCCCGGCGTCGGCGACCGCCAGCAGCAGCATGCCCAGCATCCCGTCGGTGCCGTTGATCAGCGCCAGCCCTTCCTTGGCGGCCAGCCGCACCGGAACCAGCCCGGCTTCGCGCAGCGCCGACGCCGCGTCGACCCGCGCGCCGGTCGCCGGATCGCGCACCCAGCCCTCACCGAGCAGCACCAGCGCGCAGTGCGCCAGCGGCGCCAGGTCACCGGAGGCACCCAGCGAACCGTGCTCCGGCACCCATGGCGTTACCCGATGGTTGAGCAGATCCAGCAACGCCTGGGCGAGCAGCGGACGCACCCCGGAACGGCCGAACGCCAGCGACCGTACCCGTAGCACGATCATCGCCCGCACCACCTCGTCGGGCATCGGTGCGCCGACGCCGGCCGCGTGCGAGCGGATCAGCGCGTGCTGCAGCTCCGTACGCCGCTGCGGCGAGACGAAGCTGCTGGCCAACGCGCCGAACCCGGTGGACACGCCGTAGACCGGGCGGCCGTCGCGTTCGATCGACTCGACGATGTCGCGGCTGCGGGTCATCGCCGCCACCGTCCGCGGGCTCAGCTCGACCGGTGCGCCGTCGCGGGCCACCGCCCGCACCTGCGCGGCGGTCAGGCCGTCCGGTTCGATCATCACAGTGGACATCCGGCTACCCTCCGTCCGGCAGGATCGGTGCTCCGTCGTGCAGAACCTGGCTGATCAGTGGCACTCCCGGCCGGTAGGCCAGGTGCAGGTACGACGGCGCGTCCAGCAGCACCAGATCGGCACGGGCACCGAGGCGCAGCACGCCCACGTCGTCGCGGCGCAGCGCCCGTGCCCCGCCGGCGGTGGCCGCCCACACCGCCTCGGCGGGCGTCATCGCCATCTCCCGCACCGCCAGCGCGACGCACAACGGCATCGACGTGGTGTACGACGAACCGGGGTTGCAGTCGGTGGCCAGCGCCACCGTCACGCCGGCATCGAGCAGCCGGCGTGCGTCCGGGTACCGTGACCGGGTGGAGAACTCCGCGCCCGGCAGCAGGGTGGCCACCGTGGACCCGGCGGCCAGCACGGCCACGTCGGCATCGGACAGATGGGTGCAGTGGTCCGCGCTGGCCGCCCCCAGTTCCCCGGCCAGCGCCACGCCCGGCCCCGGGCCGAGCTGGTTGGCGTGCACCCGCAACCCGAGCCCGGCGGCGGCACCGGCGGCCAGCACCGCCCGTGCCTGGTCGCCGTCGAACGCGCCGCGCTCGCAGAACACGTCCATCCATCGGGCGTACGGGACGGCAGCCGCCAGCATCGGGCCGGTCACCAGGTCCACGTAGGCGTCGGCGCGGCCGGCGTACTCGGCCGGCACCACGTGCGCGCCGAGGAACGTCGTCTCCGCCGTGAACTCGGCCGCGATCCGCAGTGATCTGGCCTCGTCGGCGACGCTGAGCCCGTACCCGGACTTGATCTCGATCGTGGTGGTGCCCTGCCGCAGCGCCTCGCGGCGCAGCCGCCCGGCGGTGGCGCGCAACTCGCCGTCGCCGGCCGCCCGGGTCGCGGCCACCGTCGACCGGATGCCGCCGCCGTCGTAGCGGGCCCCGGCCATCCGGGCGGCGAACTCGCCCGCCCGGTCGCCGGCGAACACCAGGTGCGCGTGGCTGTCCACGAACCCGGGTAGCCCGGCCCGACCCTCGGCCGGCAGCCGCCGGTCCGCCGCCGGGGCGTCGGCCGAGCGACCCACCCAGGCGATCCGATCCCCGTCGATCAGCACCGCCGCCCGCGTCAGCCGGCCCAGCGGGCCGCCGCCGTGCGCCGGATCGTTGGTGACCAGCTCACCGATCCCGTCCACCAGCAGGGTGCCAGGTGCCGGCGCCGGCACGGACCCGGGTGCGACAGGTGCCGGCGCCGGCACGGACGCGGGCATCACCGGGTCACCGCCCGGATCGCGGCGGTCAGCTCCGCCGCCACATCGATGTGCAGGTGCCGGCCGGCCCGGACCACCGGCCGCCCGCCGACCACCACGTCGGTCACGTCCGCGGCGGTGGCCGCCAGCGGCAGCCCGGCCGGGTCGACCCCGGCGGTACGCGGGCTGTCGGACCGTACGGTGACCAGGTCGGCGCGGGCACCGGGAGCGATCACTCCGGCGTCCGGCCAGCCCAGCGCCGCATGCCCGGCGCTGGTCGCCATGGCGACCAGATCGGCCGGGGGGAAGTGGCCGCGCCGCCCGGTACGCAGCCGCTCGTGCGCCTCCACCGCCCGCGCCTCCTCGAACAGGTCGATCACCGCGTGGCTGTCGCTGCCCAGGCTCAGCGGCACCCCGGCGGCGGCCAGCGAGCCGGCTGGCCCGATCCCGTCGGCCAGGTCCCGCTCGGTCGTGGGACACAGGCAGACGCCGGTGCCGCTGTCGCCGAGCAGTGCGACGTCCGCGCCGGTGAGATGGGTGGCGTGCACCGCGGTGGTACGCGGTCCGAGCACACCCGCGTCCGCCAGCAACGCCGCCGGGGTGCGGCCGTGCCGGGCCAGGCAGGCGTCGTTCTCCGCCGGCTGCTCCGACAGGTGCACGTGCAACGGGGCGTGCCGCCGCGCAGCCCAACCGGCGACCTCGGGCAGCGCCGCCGCCGGCACCGCCCGCACCGAGTGGACCGCCGCACCCGGCCGGGCGTGCCCGCCGGCCGGTTCCCAGGCACCGGCCCGGGACGCCCATGCCGCCACGTCGGCGTCGCCGAAGCGACGTTGCGTCCCGGCCAGCGGCGCGCCGTCCACCCCGGCGGCCAGGTAGCAGGTGTCCAGCAGGGTGATCCGGATTCCGGCGTCGGCGGCGGCCTGGGCCAGCGCGTCGGCCATCACGTTCGGGTCGGCGTACGGCCGGCCCCGCGGGTCGTGGTGCAGGTAGTGGAACTCGCCGACGCAGCTCGCCCCGGCCAGCGCCAACTCGGCGTACACCGCCCGGGCCAGCGCCAGGTAGCTGTCCGGGTTCAGCCGGTCGGCGACGGCGTACATCCGTTCCCGCCAGGTCCAGAAACTGCCCTTCTCGGCGTGGGTGCGCCCGCGCAGCGCCCGGTGGAAGGCGTGTGAGTGGGCATCGGCCAGTCCGGGCAGGGTGAGCCCGGGCAGCCGGGGCACCCCCGCCGGAGGAGGCACCTGTGCCCGCACCGCCGTGAACCGCCCGCCCTGTGCTTCGATCAGCACCCCGGCGGCCGGCTCCGGCCCGCCCAGCCAGGCGTACTCGGCATACCAGCGGGTGGCGGCCGGGCCGGGACCCGCGGTGGCGGTCACGGCTTGGCCGCCAGATCGGCCAGGACGGCGGCCAGCGCCCGCACCCCGACGGCGCAGTCGGCGTCGGTGGCGGCCTCGGCCGGGGCGTGCGACACCCCGGTCGGATTCCGTACGAAGATCATCGCGGTGGGGACCCGGCCGGCGAGGATACCGGCGTCGTGCCCGGCGGCGGTCGGCAGCACCGGTGGTGCCCCCGATCCGGGCAGCGCGGCGCCGATCGCGGCGGTGAGCCGGCCGGCCAGCGCCGGATCGAAGGCCACCACGGGACTGTCCGACTCGTGGACGACCGTCACCGTGACGCCGTCCGCCGCGGCCCGCGCCGCCGCCTCCCCGGTGATCGCGTCGACGAGCTCCGCCAGGGTGGCCGCGTCCGGGGCGCGCGCGTCCAGCCAGGCCCGCACCAGCGCCGGTACGGCGTTCGTCGCGTTGGGCGCCACCTCGATCCGGCCGACCGTGGCGTGCCCGCCCAGCCGACGGGCCTGCGCCTGCCCGGCGAGCACCGTGTACGCGCAGGTCGGCATCGGATCCCGGCGGTCGGCCATCCGGGTGGTGCCGGCGTGGTTGCCCTCACCGGCGAACTCCAGCCGCCACCGCCCGTGCGGCCAGATCATGCTCGCCACCCCGACCGGTGCGCCGGTGTGCACCAGCGCCCGACCCTGCTCGATGTGCAACTCGACGTAACACCCGACGCGGGCCAGCCGGTCGGGATCGGGACCGACCGCCGTCGGGTCGGCACCGGCCGCACGCATCGCCTCGGCCAGGGTGACCCCGTCCCGGTCGACCAGCGCCAGCGCCCAGTCGGCGGCGACGCTGCCGGTGAGCAACCGGGAACCGAGGCAGGCCACGCCGAACCGGGCCCCTTCCTCCTCGACGAACGCGGCCACGGTGATCGGCCGGGCCGGGGCGAAGCCGTCGGCCCGCAGTTCGTCGACGGCGAGCAGGGCGGACACGACGCCGAGCGGACCGTCGTAGCCGCCGCCGTGCGGCACCGAGTCGAGGTGCGAACCGGTGACCACCGCCGGTGCCGCCGGATCCACCCCCGACGGCACCCAGTCGGCCCACAGGTTGCCGTTGCCGTCGGCGTGCACGGCCAGCCCGCGCCGGGTGGCCGCCGCGACGAACCACTCCCGGCAGGCCAGCTCGGCCGCCGACCAGGCGTACCGCAGGTAGCCGCCGGTGACCGGGTCCCGGCCGATGCCGGCCAGCTCGTCCCACACCGCCCGGAACCGGGTCGCCCCGGTCACGGCCGGTCCATCGGCACCGACAGGTCGTGCCGGTCCGCGACGTCGCGGGCCAACCGGTAGCCGGCGTCGACGTGGCGCAGCACCCCGGTGGCCGGATCGTTGCGCAGCACCCGTTCGATCTTCTGCCCGGCCAGCGCCGAGCCGTCCGCGACGCACACCTGCCCGGCGTGCAGCGACCGGCCGATGCCGACCCCACCGCCGTGGTGGATGCTCACCCAGGACGCACCGCTGGCCGTGCTGACCAGGGCGTTCAGCAGCGGCCAGTCGGCGATGGCGTCCGAGCCGTCGAGCATCGCCTCGGTCTCGCGGTACGGCGAGGCGACCGAACCGCAGTCGAGATGGTCCCGGCCGATCACCACCGGAGCGGACAGCTCGCCCCGGGCCACCATCTCGTTGAACCGCACCCCGGCGACGTCGCGCTCGCCGTACCCGAGCCAGCAGATCCGGGCCGGCAACCCCTGGAACGCCACCCGCTCGCCGGCCAGCCGGATCCAGCGCGACAGCGCCTCGTTGTCGCCGAACAGGTCCAGGATCGCCCGGTCGGTGGCGGCGATGTCGGCCGGGTCGCCGGACAGCGCCGCCCACCGGAACGGGCCCTTGCCGGCACAGAACAGCGGCCGGATGTACGCCGGCACGAAGCCGGGAAAGTCGAACGCCCGCTCGAAGCCACCGAGCCGGGCCTCGTCGCGGATCGAGTTGCCGTAGTCGAACACCTCCGCGCCGGCGTCGGCGAAACCGACCATCGCGGCGACGTGGCGGGCCATCGAGGCACGGGCCCGGTCGGTGTACTCCTGCGGGGACCGCCGGGCGTACCCGGCGGCGTCGGCCACCGCGACTCCCGCCGGCACGTAGCTGAGCGGGTCGTGCGCGCTGGTCTGGTCGGTGACGATGTCGATCTCCACGCCTCGGGCCAGCAGCTGCGGGAAGACGGTGGCCGCGTTGCCCACCACTCCCACCGACAGCGCCCGGCGTTCCCGCCGGGCGGCGAGCGCCAGCACCACCGCCTCGTCGAGGGAGTCGGCGACGGTGTCCAGGTACCGGGTGGCGACCCGGCGGGCCAGCCGCTGCGGGTCCACGTCGACGATCAGGCAGGCACCGCCGTTCATGGTGACCGCCAGGGGTTGTGCCCCGCCCATTCCGCCGCAGCCGGCGGTCAGCGTCAACGTCCCGGCCAGCGACGCCGAGCCGACCGCGCCGACCCAGGACGGCGGCGCCGCCGGATCGTCGCTCTGGGCCGGGCCGTCGCCCGTCGAGCCGCCGCTGGCGGCGAGGCCGGCCGAGCGGGTGGCCAGCTTCGCGGCCACCGCGGCGAACGTCTCGTAGGTGCCCTGCAGGATGCCCTGGGTGCCGATGTAGATCCACGACCCGGCGGTCATCTGCCCGTACATGGTCAGCCCGAGCCGCTCCAGGCGCCGGAACTCCGGCCAGGTGGCCCAGTCGCCGACCAGGTTGGAGTTGGCCAGCAGCACCCGGGGCGCCCACTCGTGGGTGCGCAGCACCCCGACCGGCCGGCCGGACTGCACCAGCATCGTCTCGTCGTCGTCGAGGTCGGTCAGCGTGCGCACCAGCGCGTGGTAGGACGGCCAGTCGCGGGCGGCACGGCCGGTGCCGCCGTACACCACCAGGTCGTCCGGACGCTCGGCGACCTGCGGGTCCAGGTTGTTCATCAACATCCGGATCGCCGCCTCCTGCGGCCACCCCTTGGCGGTACGGGTGGCACCGCGCGCCGCCGCTATCGTCGCGGCCATTCCTGGTCACCTCCGGTGTGCCTGGGCCCTCGGTCAACGAAGACGTCGTCTCAGTCCACGAACACGCTGCGCTGGGTGGCGGAGCGTTCGAACTGTTCCAGCCGGCGCTGCGCCTCACCGGGTGCCGCGTCGCAGATCGCCTGCAGCAGCACCATCGCCAACGCCATGGGTGCGGCGTGCAGATCGAAGACCAACTGGTCACCGACCTGCGCGGGCAGCACCAGGTCGGCGTGCTCGGCGGCCGGGCTCAACGCCGAGTCGGTGATCAGCACCACCGACAGACCGATCGCGCGGGCCTCGGCCAGGGCGTCCACCGCCTCCCGCGGGTAGCGGGGCAGCACGATCGCCAGCAGCGCGTTAGCGCCGGCGTCGCGGGCCTGCTCCAACCGTTCCGGCAGCAGGCTGCCACCGCTGTCGAACACCCGTACGTCCGGGCGGACCTTGGCGGCGAAGAAGCCGAAGTAGTTGGCCAGCGGTGCGGCGGCCCGCACGCCGAGCACCGGCAGCGGAGTGGTGCCGGCCAGCACGGCGCCGGCGGCGGTGAGCCGGTCCCGGTCGGCGAGCTGGTCGGCGAGCAGGCTCAGGTGCCGGGCCTCGGCCCGGATCGCCCGCTGCATCTCGTTGTCGGCGGCGGTCGAGCGTCGGGTGCCCCGGCGGGCGTCGCGGGCCGCGGGCCCGCCTCCTCCGGGTGATGTCCCGGCTGGAGCCCCGGCCGATGTCCCGGCCGGGCCGGGGCCGGTGGCGAACTCCCGTAGCCGGCGGCGCAGCGCCGGGTAGCCGTCGTAACCGAGCGCCATCGCGAACCGGGTCACCGACGGTTGGCTCACCCGGGCCAACTCAGCGACCTCGGCGGCCGACAGGAACGCGGCCGAGCCGGCGTGCTGCACCAGGCTGTGCGCGATCCGGCGCTGGGTGGGGGTGAGGCGTACCCCGGTGAACAGGTCGAGCACCCGTTCGGCCGAAGCCGCCGGCATGACGTCGCTGTCATTCACGAAAACACTGTATGCATGAATTCATTCAACCGGCAACGTCGCGCGGTGTGGTAGAAACCAGCCCGTGGATCGCACGAGGCTCCGTCGCACCCTGGCCCGTACCCCGCTCGCCCCGGTGGCCGCCTTCCCCACCCGGATGCTGCGGGTGGCCCGCCACGACGCGCAGGTCCTCAGGACCTCCGCCCGCTGGCTGTTCACCTCCCGCGAGCACCACAACTACACGTACGACCTGACCCGGCTCAGCCGCGAACACCTCGCCTGGTTCGTCGCGATCACCTGTGACGTGCCGGTCAAGCAGGTCAAGGCGTATCTCGACGAGATCGAGTCCGACCAGGAGCTGCGCCGGCACATCGAGACCACCACCGCCACCGCGGCCCGCCGTGGCCTCGCCGACCGCACCGTCCGCTACGCCCGCCGGATCGGCTGGTACGCCATCGTCCGGGCCCGCCGCCCCGGGCACATCGTGGAAACCGGCGTCGACAAGGGACTCGGCAGCTGCGTCCTGGCCGCCGCCCTGCTGCGTAACACCGCCGAGGGCCACCCCGGCCGGGTCACCAGCCTGGACATCAACCCCGAAGCCGGCTACCTGGCCAAGGCCGAACCCTGGTCCACGGTGGTCGACCTGGTGATCGGCGACTCGATCGCCAGCATCGGCGCGCTGGACCGGCCGGTCGACCTGTTCCTGCACGACAGCGACCACAGCTCCGCGCACGAGCGACGCGAGTTCGAAGCCGTCGAGGCCCACCTCGCCTCCGGTGCCATGCTGCTCACCGACAACGCCACCAGCACCAACGTGCTCGCCGAATACGCCGAACGCACCGGGCGCAAGTTCCTCGCCTACCGGGAGACCCCGGCCCGGCACTGGTACGTCGGCGACGGGATCGGCCTGGCCTGGTGACCGGCGCCAGGGTCGCCGCGCTGCACACGTACCCGGTCAAGGGGTGCCGCCGGCTCGACCACGCCGACGCCCGGGTCGAACCCTGGGGTCTGGCCGGCGACCGCCGCTGGATGATCATCGACCCGGAGGGTGTCGGCCTCACCCAGCGCACCACCCCGCGCCTGGTCACCATCCACCCCCGGACCGCACCCGGCCGGCTCGTCCTGCGCGCTGTCGGCCGGCCCGCGCTCGACGTGCCGGAACCGGTCGACGGCCGACCGGTGCCGGTCCGGGTCTTCCGGAACATGGACCCGGTCCCGGCCCGGCTCGCCGGCGACGCCGCCACGGACTGGCTCGGCGACCTGCTCGGCCGGCCCGCCCGGCTGGTCTGGCTCGCCGACCCGACCGCCCGCGCCGTCGACCCGATCCACGGCCACCCGGGCGACGTGGTCAGCTTCGCCGACGGTTACCCGCTGCTGCTGACCAACACCGCCTCCCTCGACATGCTCAACGGCTGGCTCGCCGAGACCGGCGACCCGGCCGTGCCGCTGCCGATGGACCGCCTCCGGCCCAACATCGTCGTCGCCGGTGTCGAGCCGTGGGCCGAGGACACCTGGCTGGGCACCCGGCTGCGGATCGGTGCCGTCACCTTCCGGGTGGCCAAGTCCTGTGCCCGCTGCGTGGTCACCACCACCGACCAGGACACCGGCGAACGCGGCGAGCAGCCGCTGCGAATCCTCGCCCGGCACCGCCGGGTCGCCGGTAAGGTCCTGTTCGGGGTCAACATCATTCCGGAAACGGGTGGCCCGATCGCCACCGGTGACCCGGTTCACCCAGAATCACCCTTAGGTCTCACTTAGGACCATTGCTCTGCCGTACCGCCATCGGGCAGCATCACCGTTCGTGACCGACGACGCGACCAGCGACCGGCCCTCGATATGGCGTCGCGGCGGCCACCGGGTGCCGATCCGCTGGACCCGGTGGCTCGCCGGCTGCGGCGCGGCCGCCGCCGCAGCGGCCCTCGGCCTGGCGCTGACCGCCCAGGTCGGTGCCGCGCCGGCCTGCGCCGCGCCGCCGGTGGGTGGCACCACTCACCAGGGCAAGGCAACCTTCTACGACTCGCAGGGACAGGGTGGCAACTGCTCGTTCGGCTCCGCGCCGACCAACCGGATGTACGTGGCGCTCGGCCCGAACGAGTACGCTGCAGCGGCGGCCTGCGGCGGCTACCTCGACGTCACCGGGCCGCGTGGCAGCGTACGGGTCATCGTCATGGATCAGTGCCCGGAGTGCCCGACCGGGCATATCGACCTGTCCCGGGAGGCGTTCGCCCGCATCGCCGACCCGGTCCAGGGGATCGTCCCGGTCAGCTACCGCGCCGTGGTCGACCCGCCGGTCGGCCCGCTCGCCTTCCGGATCAAGGAAGGCGCCTCGCAGTGGTGGTTCGCGGTGCGGGTCACCGACCACGGCAACCCACTCGCCTCGGTACAGGCTCGGATCGGGTCCGGCTGGCGCACGCTGGTCCGGCAGGACTACAACTACTGGCTCGCCGACGACGGCCTCGGGCCCGGCCCGTACACCCTGCGGGTCACCGACGTGTACGGCAACCAGGCGGTCGCGTCCGGCATCCGGATGGCGCCGGAGCAGGTGCAGACCACCGACGTACGGCTGTACGGCGCCGGTGCCGGTGCTGCCGGTTCGGGTTCCGCCTCGGGTGGGTCCGGCTCGGCCGACACTGGCTCAGCCGACGCCGACGCCGACGCCGACGCCGGTTCCGGCACTGGCTCCGGCTCTGGCGACTCCGGCCCCGGCGGGGAACCGCGACCGGCGCCGTCCGCCGCGCCGCCCACCGGGGTCCCGGCGACCGGCCCACCGGCAGCGGCCACCGGGGCGGCCACGCCCGGCGCGTCGGCACCCTCCGGTGCCGCCGACAGCAGTGGTAGCCGGGGGAGCGTCGCCGGACCATCGCACGATCAGTGTGGGCGTCAGAGAACCTAAGTACACCTGTTGCCGCAGGTCGGGCCGGCGGTCGAACACGCCGGTCCGCGCCGCTCCCGGCGCCGTCAGTCGAGGTCGCGCCACATGATGATCTCGTCGCGGTCGTCACCGTCGGCCACCCGTAGCGCGCCGGGTAGCCGACCCACCTCCCGGTAGCCGCACCGTTGGTAGAACGCGGGCAGGCCGTGCCCGTCCCGGACGGTGACCTGGAGCGCCGCGAGACCCATCTGCCGGGCGACCCGCTCCGCCTCGGCCATCAGAGCCGTGCCGTAGCCGCGGCCCTGCCGGTCCGGTGCGACCACCACCCGCTTGAGCACTCGCCAGTGCTCCTTGAGGTCGAACCGGTTGCTGGTGATGAAGACGAACGCCGCCAGCCCGGCCGCGTCGTAGCCGACGAGCAGCCGGTCGACGCCGGCCGCGACCGCGGCGAACGTGTCCTCGGCGGTCGGGCGCACCCGGTCGGCGGTCACCGGAGCGACGAACCCGACCGCCCCTCCGGCGTTGGTGGCGTCCGTCCAGATGGCGATCACTCGCTCGCGTAGGCCAGCGTCGAGTGGTGGGTCAAGTTCGAACTGCACCGGTGGATTATGGATCTCGTTGCAGCCTCGGAGCATCGTCAGTAGCTCGGCTGCCCCGGACCATAGCCGTGACCCACAGTCACCTGCGGCGATGCCGACGCCGGGATATCCGGTTCGGGCGTAAATCGGGGACGACCAGGCAATCCGGCGGCTGATGCGATCAACCCAGCCCGGCACCGTGGAGCGAGAGCCCCCGGAAGTGCGGGAGGGGGGAGTCGAACCCCCACGTCCTTCCGGACAACAGGACCTAAACCTGCCGCGGCTGCCATTACGCCACTCCCGCCGACTCGACCGAGTCTAGAGTGTCCCAGTGGCCACTGCCCTCCCGGCCTGCCCTGTCGCGGTGATCTTGGCCATGCTGAGCCGCAGCCGCAGCCGCAGCGCGACGCGCCGAGATGGTGGAGAGCTTTGCCGATTGCAGAATGCGAGTGACCGACCCGTGACTGATCACGCAGCCTCTCGGGCCGGCGGCACGTAGCTCACGCGCGAGACGCTTTGGCCCCAGATCTGGGTTGTCGAGAGCGAATGCGATTACCCGATCGCGATGAGCGGCTGCTCGACCGCGCCGTTGACGTGGATGGCCGGCGGATTCGGCTGCCATTCTGTGCCGTAGTCGGTACACATGGTTACGGTGGCATCCGATCAACCGGGCTGCCGCAGAGACGCCGAGCAGACCATCGTCGACCTGACGTAACACCGCTGAGACATTTACCGGTTTACCCGTTCTGGGTGGCAGCGCTGGAGCCGGTTGTGTGATCGGCTTCGTGGCGAGCGGGCGTTGTCGATTGCGCCCGGCGTAGTTGGCTGTCTGGGTGTGGCAGTTCGGACACAACAGCCTAAGGTTCTCCGGCCGACAGTCCCAGAATCGTCCGTCAACATGATCGACCTGCAGGGTCAGTGGTCGTCCGTTCCACTGCTCGCCGGTGCCGCACTCCGAACACACCATCGGTACGCCGAGTTCGGTAAGCGAGCGACGCAGGATGTCAGGGTGTGCGCGGCGCCGCTCGGGAGCACGTAGCACCAGTACCTCGTCGGCCCTGCGACGGCGCCGTGAACTGCCACTGGCCACCGGACCTGTGAAGTGGGATCGGTCGATGCCGAGGGCGTCGATCCGCCGCCGCAGGTGCGCATGCGAACCGCCATTGATGGGCAGCCCGAGAAAGCGTAGTACAGCGCACATGTTCGAGGATTGCTCGACGGCCTGCCGCAGCAGCTCCGGTGAATAACGCATGGCTGGAGGCTAGCGGGCCGGTATGACATTGGCGTCGATCGTAGGCTAACGGCCGGTTGGTCTGATAACAGCTGGGCTCACTCAGTCCAGGCCGAGGTCGCGGCGCAGCTTGGCGACGTGGCCGGTGGCCTTGACGTTGTAGAGCGCCTTGGTGATCCGCCCGTCCGGGTCGATGACGAAGGTCGACCGGATCACGCCGGTGACGGTCCGGCCGTACAGCTGCTTCTCGCCGTAAGCGCCGTACGCGGTGAGCACCGTCTTGTCCTGGTCGGCGACCAGCGGGAAGGTGAGGCCGTCGCGCTCCCGGAACTGAGCCAGTTTGCTCGGTTCGTCCGGCGAGATGCCCACCACCTCGTAGCCGGCGGCCTGCAGCGACGCCAGCGAGTCGCGGAAATCACATGCTTGCTTGGTACAGCCGGGCGTCATCGCCGCCGGGTACGCGTACAGCACGACGTTGCGTCCGCGTAGCTCCTTGAGGGACAACTGGTCACCGGTGTCGGTCGGCAGGGTGAAATCCGGGGCCGGATCCCCTGGTACGAGGCGGACGGGGCCAGCGGACGAAGCAGCGGTCATGCGAGGGAGCCTACCGGCCGGCAGTGGGCCGGCCGTGGGCCGGCCGTGTCGCCACGGCTGGCTAGTTGCATCCTCTATGCAAGAGCACCGACACCGAAATAGGCTGGTCACGCGACCCCTCGGACTCCCAGCTTCGGAGGAACCTCGTGGACCCCCTCGCACTCCACATCCAGAACGGGGTGCTCAACGGCCCCGTAGCGATCAGTTACGCGGTGATCGCCGCAGTGGGCTTCGCGTACTGCGTGGCTCGCGGCCGCCGCGACCTCGACGACCGGCTCGCCCCGATGGCCGGGCTGGTCGCCGCCTTCATTTTCGCCGTCCAGATGCTGAACTTCCCGGTGCTGCCCGGGGTCAGCGGCCACCTGCTCGGCGGCGCGCTCGCCGCGCTGCTGGTCGGGCCATGGGTCGGCGCACTGTGTGTGTCGATCGTGCTGATCGTGCAGGCGCTGGTGTTCGCCGATGGCGGGGTCACCGCGATCGGCCCGAACATCACCAACATGGCTCTGGTCGGCACCGCCGCCGCGTACGGGCTGATCTTCGTGCTGCTGCGGGTGCTGCCGCGCAACCCGACCGGGCTGGCCGTGACCGCCTTCGTCGCCTCCGTGGTCAGCGTGGTGGCCGCCGCGCTGAGCTTCGTCCTGCAGTACGCCCTCGGCGGCACCACCCAGCTGCAGGACGTCGGCCTCGGGCAGGTGCTGGCCACGATGGTCGGTACCCATGTCCTGATCGGCGTCGGCGAAGGGCTGATCGCCGCGGTCACCGTGGTCACCGTCGCCAGGACCCGCCCAGACCTGGTGTACGCCCTACGCGGGCTGCGGCCCGCCGCCGGTGCCGCCAGCAGCCGGAACGTCCCCGCCGGAGGTGCGGCATGAAGCGCAACACCGGATTCCTGCTCGCCGGCCTGCTGGTCTCGCTGCTGCTCGCCGCAGTGGTGAGCAACTTCGCGTCCGGCTCACCGGACGGGCTCGACTCGGCCTCGACCAAGGGCTGCGTGCTCGACGAGAACGAGGAGATCGTCGGCGGCAGCTGCATGGCGCTCGGTGCCGAGGACCACGAACTGGCCGACAGTCCGTTCGCCGACTACGGTCTGACCGCACTGGACAACGAGTTCCTTGGTACCGCCGTCGCGGGCGTCGTCGGGGTGCTGCTCACCTTCGCGGTCGCCGGCGGCCTGTTCTGGCTGTCGCGGGGCCGCCGACAGGCCGCAGAGTCGGCCGCGGCCGGCGGGCCGCCGGGCGGGCCGGTCGGCGCCGAGTAGCCTGCCGGGATGGGCGCAGGACACGCGCATCTGCTGCACCGCGACGGTGACGGCCCGGTGCACCGGCTGGCGCCAGAGGTCAAGATCGCGGCGATGCTGGCCTTCACCGTCGTGGTGGTGGCCACGCCGCGCGTGGAGCTGTGGGCCTTCGGCGGGTACGCGGTGCTGATCGCGGCGGTCGCCGCGGTCGCCCGGGTGCCCGCCGGCTGGCTGGCCCGCCGGTCACTGATCGAGGTGCCGTTCGTGGTCTTCGCCTTCGCCCTGCCATTTCTCGCCGGCGGCGAGCAGGTCACCGTCGCGGGTGTACGCCTGTCGGTGGAGGGCCTCTACGGCGGCTGGAACATCCTGGCCAAGGGCACTCTCGGGGTGCTCGCCTCGCTGCTGCTGGCGGCGACCACCACCAGCCGGGACCTGCTGGTCGGGCTGGACCGGTTGCGCTGCCCGGCGATCGTCACCCAGATCGCCGCGTTCATGCTGCGCTACCTGGACGTGCTGGTCGGTGAGGCGCGGCGGATGCGTATCGCGCGCATCTCGCGCGGCGACGATCCCCGCTTCCTGTGGCAGCTGCGTGGGTTCGCCGCCGGCGTCGGCGCGCTGTTCCTGCGGGCCTTCGAACGCGGCGAGCGGGTCTACCTGGCGATGGTCTCGCGCGGGTACGCCGGCCGGATGCCACCGGCCTGGCAGGCCGCCTCGGTGGCGTCCACCGGCCAGTGGCTGGCGGCCGGGGCACTGCCGGTGGCCGCCGCGGCCGTCGCCGTGGCTGCGGTGCTGGGATGACGGCGGTCACCGCGGACACCCGGGACAGCAGTCATGTTCCGCCGTCGCTGCAGGTGCGCGATCTGCACTTCGCATATCCGGACGGCCACTCGGCGCTGCGCGGAGTGGACCTGACGGTGCCCAAGGGTGCCCGGGTGGCGTTGCTCGGCCCGAACGGGGCGGGCAAGACCACCCTGGTGCTGCACCTCAACGGTGTACTGGCCGGTGGCGGCGGGCGGGTCACCGTCGCCGGGCTGACCGTGGACGGCCGGCGGACGACCCTGGCCGAGATCCGTCGCCGGGTGGGCGTCGTCTTCCAGGATCCGGACGACCAGCTGTTCCTGTCGACGGTGGCCGAGGACGTCGCCTTCGGGCCGGCGAACCTGGGCCTGCGCGGCGCCCAACTCACCGCCCGGGTCGACGAGGCGCTCGCCGCGGTCGGCATGTCCGAGCACCGTGACCGTGTCCCACAGCACCTGTCGTTCGGTCAGCGCCGGCGAGTGGCGGTGGCGACCGTGCTGGCCATGCGCCCGGAGATCCTGGTGCTCGACGAGCCGTCGTCGAACCTCGACCCGGCGGCCCGGCGGGACCTCGCGCAGATCCTGCACCGGCTGCCGGTGACGATCCTGATGGTCACCCACGATCTGCCGTACGCGCTGGAGCTGTGCGAGCGCTCGGTGATCCTGGACGCCGGACGGGTGGTCGCCGACGGCCCGACCGCGCAGCTGCTGTCCGACGAACAGTTGCTTGCCCGGCACCGGCTCGAACTACCGGTCGGCTTCGACCCGGACCTCGCCGTCCGTCAACTGGCCGCTCGTCGGATCGCCACGGTGCGGGGCTCCGGCGCGGGGGACCCTGGCCCGCAGCCGTAGCACGGCGGCGACGGCCACCGCCGTACCGCAGGCGAGAACGGCGGCGACGGTGAGCCGTGGCCACAGCGCCGGCCCCGGCACCGGAGCGACCGCCCGGGTGAACACGGCGGCGTTGCCGGCACCGGCGAAGATCGCCAGGCAGGTGCCGGCGAGCGCAAGCCCGAAGTCACCGCCGGCGCGGCTGGCGGCGTAGCCGGCCGCCGCCACCGCGGCGACACCACTCAGCAGCGCCCACACCGGGCCACGGGCCAACGCGGACGCGAGTTCCAGCGGGCCGGCGGCACCGGCGTCGAACGCCCGGGCCACGACGTAGCCGATGGCGACCAGACCGGCCGCGCCGAGCAGGCCGGCGGCGAGCCGCCCGGCACCGGTGGGCCGCCCGCCCGCTGAGCGCCGACCGGCGGCGTCGCGGCCACGCCGGTCGGCGGCGAGCAGGCCGGCGGTCAGCAGCACCGCACCCAGCAGCGTGCCGGCCCACCACAGCGAGGGGTCGGGTGGCGGGATCCAGTCCAGCGTGCCGCGTACCTCGAACGGGGTCACCCCGTCACGTAGCGGGACACTCCACTGGCGTACCTGGTGCGGGCGGTCCGGCTCGGCCTGTACGGCGGCCGGCAGGGCGTCGCCGAGCCAGTAGGTTCGCTGGTCGTGCCAGCGGGCCACCGGTTCGTCGCTGACCCGCTGCCAGGCCGGTGGCGCGGTCGGGTCGGCTGTGTCGGGCACGGCGGTGTCGCCGGCCAACGTCCGGTTCTGGTAGGTGGTGGGGGAGCGGAGGTTCTCGAACACACCGGTCGGGCGGATTTCCAGATACGGCTCGCCGCCGTAGCCGAGCACCTCGATCGGCCGGCCGGTGTGGTTGGCGAGTTCCAGGCGCGCGCCGGCCTCGATCACCCGTACGGTGAGTCCGTCGACGGCCGGGCTGATCCCGGTCACGCTCACCCGGTAGTCGGTGGCTGCCGGCGCGTCCGCGCCGTGCGCCGCGGCCGGGGTCGCGGTGCCGGCCAGCAGCGCGGCGGCGGTGATGAGTACGGCGGTGACGCGCATGGGTCAGCCGGCCGCCTCCACGGCGGCGACGATCGCGTCAGCACTGTTGGTCACCCGTTCGCCGGCGACCAGCACGGTCGGGGTGCCGGTGACGCCAGCCCGGCTGGCCTGCTCGGTGACGTGCTCCGGCCAGCTGTGGTAGGTGCCGTCCTGGACGCACTGGCCGAAGCTGGTGGCGTCGAGTCCGACTCCGGTGCCGATCTCGATCAACTGCTCGTCGGTCAGGCCGGGGCCGCCTTCGGCCGGTTGCTGCTCGTAGAGTGCGGCGGCGTACTCGTGGAACGTGCCGCCGTCGGCCGCGCAGCCGGACGCGGCGGCCGCCCGCGTCGAGTACGCGGTGCTGCTGAGCCGGTCGAGGATGGCCACGGGGTGGAACACCAGGGTGATACTGCCATCGTCGACGAGCTGGTCGAGGGTCGGGCCGACCTGCTCCTCGAACTGGCGGCAGGCGGGACAGAGGAAGTCGGCATAGAGATCGACGGTGACCGGCCCGTCGCCGCTGGCGATGCCGGTGTCGTCGGCGACGGCCGCGGCCGGGGCGGTGTATCCGTCGCTGCGTTGGGTCTGGTAGACGGTCCAGCCGATCAGACCGGCGAGGACCAGCGCGACCGCGGCGATGACCGAGGTCCAGAGGGTCCGTTGCCGCCGCCGTTCCCGGGCGAGCTGCTCGCGTACCACCCGGGCGGCCTTCTTCTGCTCAACTCGTCGGCTCATCGCCGTCACCGCCGATCTGTGAAAGGAATCTGGTCTATGTAAGGATTCGGTCCAGGTGCGAATCTGTCGAGAACCGGCTGCGCGGGAACCACAGCAGGAATCCGGCCAGGACGAGGAATGCCAGGTCGCGGGCTATCTCCAGGCCGTAGCCGGGGTTCTGGCCGGCGGCGAGCTCGCCGCCGGTGCCGAAGCAGCCGCAGTCGATGCGCAGGCCGCGCGTCCAAGCGGAGGAGATGCCGGCGACGAAGATCACCAGTAGCGCGCCGGAGACACCGGCGGCCAATCGGGTGGCCAGTCCGGCGACCAGGAGCGCGCCGAGGGCCAGCTCGACGAAGGGCAACGCGGCACCGACAATCATTGCCAGGTCGTACGGGAAGATCTGGTACGCGTTGACGGCTCGGCCGGAGGCGGCCAGGTCGGTGACCTTCGAACCGCCGGCGACCAGCCAGACCGCGGCCAAGCCGAGGCGGACGGCGGTGCTGAGCCACGGCTGGAGCGTCGGCCAGCGCACGCCCGTGCTGCCTGTCATGGTTGATTAGTCGTTTCGTATCCGACGTTGGGTTCCACGATGTTATGACATCAAACCCGATTTTTGGATGGTCTGCGTCACATCTGCGGCAGGGGTGGGCGAATACCGGGGCTGAACTCCGGCGGGGCTGTCGCTTTCGTGACTGATTCGGGTGGAACTTTACGGTTGCGTCACCCGACCAATCGATGATGAGGGAGAGCCGGGTCGCGGTAGGTCGGGCCGACCGGCGAACATATGCGACATGACTGCCGCAACGAATCGATGGGTCTCGCGTCTCGCGGCCGTCGCCGGCCTGTTCCTGGCCGCGCTGCCCGCCGTACTGCTGCCCGCCGCGCCGGCCAGCGCGCACGCCGTCCTGGTCAGCACCAGCCCGGTGCTGGACTCGGTGCTGCCCAACGCGCCGGCCGAGGTGGTACTCACCTTCTCCGAGTCGGTCCGCGAGGTGCCGGACCGGGTGCGGGTTATCGCCCCCGACGGCCAGCGGGTCGACCAGGGCGAGCCGGTCTTCGACGGCGCGGTGGTCATCATCACGGTGGACCAGCAGTCCTCCCGTGGCACCTACCTGGTCAGTTACCGGGTGATTTCGGCCGACGGCCATCCGGTCTCCGGCGGGTTCACCTACTCGGTCGGTGCCCCGTCGGCGGTGCCCACCGACGAATCCGCCGGTGCCGACACCGACCCGGTGGTCAGCACTCTGGTCCAGGTCGCGAAGTTCTTCGGGTACGCCGGCCTGATGCTGATCGTCGGGCCGGCGCTGGTGCTCAGCATGCTCTGGCCACGCCGGCTGTCGCGCACCGGTGCGGGTCGGGTGGCCTGGACCGGGCTCGGGGTGCTGGCGGCGGCGACCGTCGCCGGCATCTGGCTGCAGGCGCCGTACGTCACCGGGGGTGGGCTGACCGACGTCGACGGCGCGGCGCTGCGGGACGTCCTCGGCAGCGGTCTCGGCGCCGCACTGCTGGTCCGGCTCGGCGTACTGGCCGCCGCCGCGGTGCTGCTGCGGCCGTTCCTGGCCGGCGCCGACGGCCGCAGCGACCGGATCCTGCTCGGGGTGCTTGCCGTGGTCGGGACGTTCACCTGGCCGCTGGCCGGTCATCCGTCCGCGTCGCCGGTGCCGGCGGTATCGGTGGTGGTCGACTCGGCCCACCTGGCCGGCATGGCGGTGTGGCTGGGCGGCCTGGTGATGCTGGCGGTGTTCCTGCTGCCCCGCGCCGACGAACGCGAACTGGGCGCGATCCTGCCGATCTGGTCGCGGTGGGCCGCGCTGGCGGTGTGCACGCTGCTGCTGGCCGGCACGGTGCAGGCACTGATCGAGGTCGGCACGCTCGAGGCGTTGATCAGCACCACGTACGGGCGGTTGCTGTTGACCAAGATCAGCCTATTCGTGGTCGTGCTCGCGGTGGCGGCGTACTCGCGCCAACTGGTGCGCAACCGTACCGCCGCCGGCCGGCCCGGCCGGGTCCGTCAGGCCGTCATCGCGGAGCTGGCGGTCACCGTGGTGGTACTGGCGGTCACCTCGGTGCTGGTGCAGACCACCCCGGCACGGACCGCGATCGGCGAGGACCTGCGGGCCACCAGCGGCTACTTCTCCGCCACGCTCACCAGTGACATCTACTCGTTGCAGGTCGAGGTCGATCCGTCCCGTCGGGGCAACAACTCGGTCCACCTGTACGCCTACACTCCCGAGAACCGCCCACAGCCGGTGATCGAGTGGCAGGCGACCGCGGCGCTGCCCGCCGAGGGGGTGGAGCCGATCGAGATTCCGCTGCTGCCGCTGACCGACAACCACGCCACCGGGGAGATCAGCCTACCGACCGCGGGAGACTGGGAACTGCGTATCACGGTCCGCATTTCCGACATCGACCAAGCTACCGTGTCCACCACCGTGGAGATCAACTAGAGAGGGTGCTTCCATGCTCCGTCACCGACGCACGCTGGCCCGCGCCGTGGGACTCACCGGCGCGGCCGTCCTCGTCGGCGTCTTCGGGTCGGCCGTTCCCGTGGCGGCCCACATCACCGTGAGCCCGGAACAGGCCATCGCCGGCGACTACGCACGCCTGGCGTTCCAGGTGCCGAACGAGAGCGACTCGGCCAGCACCACCCAGGTGGAGCTCGTGCTGCCGGAGGATGCCCCGGTCGCCTCGGTGACGCTGCTGCCGGTCGCCGGCTGGACGGCCAGTGTCCAGCGGCAGCCGGTGGACCCGCCGATGGAGGTGCACGGTGCCCAGGTGACCGAGGCCGTCGCCCGGATCGTGTGGACCGCCGACGATCCGGAATCGGCCGTCCAGCCCGGCGAGTTCCAGGAGTTCGTCGCGATGATGGGTCCGCTGCCCGACGTCGACCAAATGGTGTTCAAGTCGCTGCAGACCTACTCCGACGGCAACATCGTACGGTGGATCGAGGTGCCGGTGCCCGGCCAGGACGAGCCGGCCACGCCGGCGAGCCTGCTCACCGTGCTCGCCGCCGCCGACGAGCCGGCGGCCGGCGACGGCACCGGTCCCGGGGACGGGGCCGCGACCGGTGGTGAGTCACCGGCCGGCGAGGAATCCGCCGCCGGGGATGCCGGAACCGGATCGGGGCTGGCGCTCGGTACCGGCATCGTCGGCCTGCTCGCCGGCCTCGGCGGGCTGTTGCTCGGTGGCCTGGCGTTCATCCGGACCCGTCGCGCCGAGCCAGCTCCGCCGACGCCGGCTTCTTCGGCGACCCCGGCCGGTCAGACGGCGTCGGCCGATGATCCGGCGGCGTCCGGCGGGTCGGCAGGCTGACCAGCAGCAGCGCGGCGGCCAGCACGTAGAGGTTGCGCAGTCCGAAGGTGACCGGATCATCGGTCGGCACCAGCTCGTGACCCCAGTCGATCAGCGACACCACACCGAATACCAGCGCGGCGAACACCGTCGCGGCCAGCGCCAGCAGGCCGGCGGACCGGGCCCGGTCCGCCGGCCGCAGGGCGGCGTCGACCAGCACGATCAGTGCCGGTACGAACCAGTAGACATGGTGTGGCCAGGTGATCGGGGCGATCAGCGCGCCGACCAGTCCGGTCAACGCCAACCCGGCCAGTTCGTCGCCGGCCCGGGCCGCCCGGGCGGCCCGCCACAGCCCGAAACCGGCGACCGCGACGACCAGGACCAACCACAGCAGCCGGGGCGACTCGTCCGGCGCGACCAGCCGAGCGAGCAGCCCCTGCACCGACTGGTTGCCGGTGTAGTCGGTGCGACCCACCCGCTCGGTGCTCCACAACTCGTGGGTCCAGAACCGCCACGACTCGGCCGGCGCGACCGCCGCCGCGAGCAGCGTCGCGCCGGCCGCCGCGAGACAGGACACCAGAGCTGCCCGCCACCGCCGGGTGGCCAGCAGATAGACGATGAAGATCCCCGGGAACAGCTTGATCGCCGTGGCCAGGCCGATGCCGACACCGGCCCAGCGCGACCCGCGCGGTACGGCGTACCGCAGGTCTGCCACGATCAGCACCACCAGCAGCATGTTGAGCTGCCCGAGGAAGATCGTCTCCCGGGTCGGTTCGATCAGCACCACCAGCGGTACGGTCAGCCCGACCAGCCACCACACCGGCAGCCCGCGCCGGCGGGCGACCGGGGCGAGCAGCCAGCGGGTGGTGACCACCACGGCCAGCAGGGTACCGATGGTGAAGATCGTGGCGGTGGCGCCGGTGGGCAGCACGGCGAACGGGCGCAGCAGCAGCGCCGTGAACGGGGGATAGGTGAAGTAGAGCTCGCCCTGCACCGGGTCGGGTTGCACGTAGTCGTACAGCGGCCGGCCCGACGCCCACCAGCGCATGGCGCTGAGGTAGATGCGCAGGTCGTAGAAGTTGTGCCGGTTGCCGTACCAGATCAAGGCCGTGACCACGGCGGTGCTGAGCCCGGTGACGATCGCGATGCGTCGCATCGCGACGTACCGTCCAGGTGAGCGTGACGCGACGCGGTCGGGCGCGGTGTCGGCGGGCACGCCGCGAGCCTAACCGGACACCCGTACGCGGTGATCAGCTGCCGGCTGGACGGCGGCGCGTAGGCTGTCCGCGTGACTGATCTTCTTGTCTGGATCGACTGTGAGATGACCGGGCTCGATCTCGGCAAGGACGCGCTCATCGAGGTGGCGGCGCTGGTCACCGACTCGGATCTCAACGTGCTCGGCGAGGGGATCGATCTGGTGATCCACGCCGACGAGGAGTCGCTCGCCGGTATGCCGGACGTGGTCCGCGAGATGCACGCCAAGTCGGGGCTCACCGACGCGGTCCGCCGCTCGACGGTCAGCCTGGCCGAAGCGGAGGACCATATTCTGGAGTACGTGACCGGCCTGGTCCGGGAGCCGCGGACCGCGCCGCTGTGCGGCAACTCGATCGCCACCGACCGGGGCTTCATCGCCCGGGACATGCCGCGGCTCGACGCCTACCTGCACTACCGCATGATCGACGTGTCGTCGATCAAGGAGCTGTGCCGGCGCTGGTACCCGCGGGTCTATTTCGGCCAGCCGGCGAAGGGGCTGTCGCACCGGGCGCTGGCGGACATCCAGGAGAGCATCCGGGAGCTGGAGTACTACCGGCGCGCCATCTTCGTGCCGCTGCCCGGCCCCGACGTCGACGCGGCCAAGGCGATCGCCGCTGGCTTGTAGCCGGCCCGCCACGACAGCGCCACCGGCCGGTACGTGTCGGCGGGAACCCTGTCGACGTGAAGCGCTGCGATAGGGCTATCATTGGTCGGCACCGCGCACGGCGATCCGCCGGGTGAGGTTCTTGGTGGCTGTAGCTCAGCAGGTAGAGCACCGGGTTGTGGTCCCGGGTGTCGAGGGTTCAAGTCCCTTCAGTCACCCCACATCGACAGGGTCGGTCAGGTTGATCCTGACCGACCCTTCGTCAGCTGTGTCGTCTCGCGCTGCCCGACGACCTCAGGCCTGCGGGTCCGGGCTGGAGCTCTGTCCGGTGCCGTCGTCCGGCGAACCGGTGCTGTCCTCGTCCTCGTCGTCCGGTGACGCGGCGGCCGGCGGCTCGTACGGCACGACGCTGCTGGACACGAGGTCGTCCCAGCTGAGGTTCCACACCGTCCAGCCGTTGCCGATGGCGATCTTACGCTCGGTGCCCTTGACCGTGATCGGGTCGCCGACCTTGGTCTGGTTGAACAGCCACTTGGCGTTGTCCATCGACATGTTGACGCAGCCGTGCGACACGTTGCGTACGCCCTGGTCGCCCACGGACCACGGGGCGGCGTGGATGAACTCGCCACCCCAGGTCAGCCGCTGGGCGTACTCGATGTCGATCCGGTAACCCTCCTCCGGACCGAGCTCTTCCATGGTGTCGAAGACGGTCTCCGTGAATTTCTCCATCACCACCATGGTGCCGCTGGAGGAGGGCGTCTTCGGCTTGCCGAGGCTGACCGGGATCTGTTTGACCACCTGGCCGTCCTTGGTGACGACCATCTTCTTGGTGGCGTTGTCGACGGTCATGACCAGCGCCGCACCGATCTCGGCCTGCACGGTCAGGTCGTTGCGGCCGTACCAGCCGTCACCCAACGGCAGACCACCGGCCTGCACCTTGTAGAACAGCTCGGTGCCGGCCTGCCAGAACTCGCGCGGCCGGTACTGGACCTCGGTCGGGCTGACCCAGTGCCAGATCCCTTCCTGGACCGGTGTGCTCTGCACACTCATCCGGCGCTGCACGTCGTCGCGATAGTCCTCGGGGATGTTGCGGCTGAACCGAACGATCAGCGGCATGCCGACCCCGACCACCGCGCCGTCGCCAAGGAAGCTGGAGACCCGGACCTGGTTCTGCGGCTGTGCCATCGTACGGAAGTCGTGGCTGACCGTGGAGGTCCTGCCGTCGTCACCGGTCACCGTCACCGTGGCGGTGTACGCCGCGTCGTATTCGAGCTGGCCGGCCGGCAGAAATTCGGTGCCGGCCGCGTTGACCTCGCCCGCTACCGGGTCGCCGGCGGCGTCGGTGAGCTCGACGGTGGTCTCCACCGCCTCGGTGGTGGCGAACGTGATGGCTGTCGAGGTTGGCACCTCGGCGGCGTCGGCGGCCGGCTCACTGATGGTCGCCTGGGCCTTCGGGCTCGGCTCGGGTTCGGCCCCACCCTGCCAGGTGGGTGCGCCGCCGCTACCGGTGCAGGCGCTGGTGAACGTCAGCGTGGCGGCGAGCGCGACGGCTGCGAGCGCCCGCAGGGCCGGCGGGTGTGCCCGTCCGGCTCGCGGCGTTACCTTGTTACGGCTGACTCGCATGATCCCCTCACGAAAGTTCGGTCCCCAGACCCATCGTCCATCAAAGACGCGATGGGGCAACTCCCGGGTTCGTGCCTCAACCGAACCAGCACCGTCGCGGCCTCCGATATTCCCGGTTCATGCCGGTATATAGGCGACTGCGACGGTGCAACCGGTCTCGTCATCGTTCGTCATTAAAATGTCTTGATGTAGTTCTCTTTCCCCGGGCACGTTCGCGCTACACGCGTCAACCCGAGGTAGCCGTCGGGATGGGTGCCGGCGTCGGTGAGCCGGACCCGGCGGCGGCGGTCGGCTGCAGGTCTGCCGGAACCGGCAGGGCACTACCTTTGACGAACTCGGCCCAACTGAGGTTCCACGCCGTCCAACCATTGCCGTCGACCAGCTTACGCTCGGTGCCCTTGACCGTGATCGGCGTGCCGACCGCGGTCTGGTTGAACAGCCACTTGGCGTTGTCCATCGACAGGTTGACACAGCCGTGCGACACATTGCGTACACCCTGGTCGCCCACGGACCACGGGGCGGCGTGGATGAACTCGCCACCCCAGGTGATGCGCTGGGCGAACGAGATGTCCGTACGGTAGCCCTCGGTCGGCCCCAACTCGGCGAACGTGTCGAAAACCGTCTGCTCCTGCTTGTCCATCACCACCATCGTGCCGCTCGACGACGGAGTGCTCGCCTTGCCCAAGCTGACCGGCATCTGTTTGACCAGCTTGTCATCCTTGAACAGCGACAACTGCTTGCTGGCGTTGTCGACCTCCATGGTCACCTTTTCGCCGATCGTGGCGGTGGCCGAGCGGTCCATGTCGCCGTAGCGGCCATCCCCGGTCGGGTGACCGGCCAGCGCGATCCGGGTGCTCAGCGTGGTGCCGGCCTGCCAGAAGTCCGGCGCCCGGTAGAAGGCCTGGGTCCCGTTGGACACCCAGTACCAGGTGCCCGGCTGCGGCGGGTCGGTGGAAACGAACATCCGCCTCTGTACGCCGGCCCGCTGTTTCTCCGGAATGCCGGGGAAGAACTCGACGACCACCGGCATCGCCACTCCGTACGTCCGTCCCTCGAACAGGTACAGGCCGGTGCCGGTCTGCGCGCCGGTCTTGCCCATCGTGGTGAACGTCGTGGTCTTCGTTTCCTCGTCACCACCGGCGCTGGTCGCGACCACCGTGGCCGTGTACTTCTTGGAGTACTTGAGTGGTTTGTCCGGCACCCAGGAGGTGCCGTCGTCGCGCATGCTGCCGCTCAGCTCGTCGCCGCCGGACTCGGTCAGCGTCACCGAGGTGATCTCTCCTCCACTGACCGTGGTGCCGATCTCCGTACTGACCGGCAGGTCCTTCGCGTCGGTCTGCGGCGTTACATCAAACTTGTACGGCTCCGGCGGTGTCGGACTCGCGGTCGCCGCCTTGCCGTTGACGAATCGTGGCGCCTTGTCCGTCCCGCAGGCCACCAACGCCGCCGGGGCGATGACTGCCAGTGTCACCGCGACCGGCCAACTCCTCCTGACCCTGTCCATCCCAGTCCCCGTTCCTCGTTGCGTCCCTGCCGACATCGTGCATCACCCGCCACGGCGTTCGTGCCTGATCCGGAAGGGTGCCAGATCCGTGCACGTGGGCAGGTCGGCCGGACAGTCGGCTCGTCGCCGGCAACCGGTTGGAAGCTGTGTCGCCCAGCGTGCTAGGGTTGCCGGCGTTGTCAGCGAGCGCCGCTAGCTCAACTGGCAGAGCAGCGGACTCTTAATCCGCGGGTTGTAGGTTCAAGTCCTACGCGGCGTACCACTCCGACCTGCGCGTCGATCCCTCTTTGGATCGGCGCGCTTCGTCGTCCATGGGTCACGGGAGACCGAAGGGAGACCATCCGTCCCCGTAGCCGCTTCGTCACTGACTGATTTCACGGCGCGCGGCACGATGCCGGCTATCTTCTCGGCCGCCTCGCGGGCGAGTCGGGGCGAGACGCTGGTGTACGTGTCGCGGGTGAGGGTACTCGTGGAGTGACCCAGCTCTTCTTGGACGACCTTGATGTCGACGCCCCCTTCGAGGGCCAACGTCGCGGCACCGTGCCGGAGGTCGTGCAGGCGGATCGGAGGGAGTCCGGCTGCTGCGACCAACTCGTTGAAGTGCTTGGTGACGTCTGCTGGATGTAGGGCGCTGCCGTCTTCGTGGGTGAAGATTCGCCCCGAGTTGATCCACGTGCCACCCCAGGCTAGGCGCTCGGCGACTTGACGTTTGCGCCACGCCTCTATGACCTTGAGGGTGATGTCATCGAGCGTGAGTTCACGCCCGCCGGCATCGCTCTTCGGGGCGCCCGGCTCGACTGCCCAGCCGAGTTGCACAAGCTGCTCGGTGATCTTGAGGGTGTGTGCCTGTTTGTTGAGGTCTACCCAGCGGCTGCCGCACGCCTCGCCCCGTCGGGGCCCGCGGTAGGCGATCAGGTGGTATAGCGGGTACAGGCGGTCGTTGTGGATGGAATCGAGGAAGTAGCCGGTCTGCTCGGCAGTCCAGACCATCACCGGCGAGGGGCGCTCCGTCGTGTCAAGGTGGTCGATCTCCACGAGCAGCCGGTGGACGGCAGAAACGTCGTGCCGCTCGCGGGCGGCACCCAGCTCGAGCGCTGCTGCAGCGTGCCGTGCTCGATTCTCCTTCCAAGCTTCGACCCGCGCGTCGGTCCACATCAAGGCTTTTGGACGTTTGCCGGAGTCAAGCTCCACTAGCTTGGCTGGGTTGATGGTGATCATCTGCTCCCGGATCCAGTGGTTGACCGCAGCTCGAAGCGTTGCCCGGATTCGCTGCTTCGTCGCGGCGCCAACGATGCGACGCCCCTTGACCTTCCTCCGCTGCTCGGGGTCGCCGGACACTCGTGCTGATCGGATGAACTCGTTGTTGGCGTCGATCTCGTCGAACATCGTGGAGATGTGTACCCGCCGAAGCCGGTCGATGGGCAGGTGCCCGAGGTGGGGCTTCAGGTAGAGGCGGATGTGCCCCTCGTACGACCGGCGTGTGCCCTTAGCGATCTTGCGCCCGGCCAGCCACTCGTCGAGGCCCTGCTCGACCAGCATGTCCCCGTTGATGATCTGGCCGGACTGGTAGCGCCTGCGCGTCTCGTCGTAGTTGGGCAGAGGCTGCTTTGTCTTGAGCGCCCGTTCGATGGCGGTGAGAATGTCTTGGCGGGCCTGATCGCCCGATACGCCGGCGTCGGGGATGGCAAGCAGCAGTTCGACTTGCTGACGGGCGTTGTCGGCCTCGGTCTGTGTGGCGTAGCCGCCCCGTTTCATCACCTTCCGTTGGGCCCCGTGGATGACCGGGAGCTCGACCCGGAAGTACCACTGGCCGTGTCGCGGGTTCCAGGCCCCGTCCTTGCGGTGCAGCGACGGACAGTTCGCGCCGAGTTCGCGGCCTGCCTCTCCGCGGCATCGGCATCTCTTGTACGTAGAACCGCTCACAGTGTCCTCCCCATCTGAAACGGTACCTAAACAAGGTACCTATAAAAGGTACCTTGAAGAATCTGCGGGTGGGTACCCGTGTTGCTGCATGGATGTGGCAAGGTCGTCGTACTGCCCTGAACCCCGTAGGCAAGGAGTCCCCGATGCCGCGACGCCGCAGCGTGGATCCCGCCCTGCCAGCACTACCTGAGCGCGAGAAGCGGGATCAGCAGGTGAAGATCAGGCTGACCCTGCGCGAGGTTCACGAGCTCGGGAAGCTACGACCCGATCTGGTGCCCTCGGGCATCGTCGCGTTGCTGGTGGACGACGTGCTTGCCGGTCGTTACCGGCCCGACTGGGCTGTGCCGGACGGGGACGCCGGCCAGGCCGGCTGAGGACGATCGCCATGCAAGGCACCGTCTCGGCTAGCCGTTACCGGAAGGGTTACGGGTAGCGCGGCCCAGACGTCCAATTCGAGCCCAGACCATCGGCAAGCGAACGCAGCGCTGCCGCCAGCACGAGGAACTGTTTCACTAGCAGCGCACGCCCCGATCTACCGCCGTAGTCAGTTGACCTGGTGGTGGGCGCGCGAACATCGGGTGTCGGCGTGGCAGCAGGCGCCCTGCTGGCGACCGACGTAGCCTGGAGTCCAACCAAGAGGGACCGGCATTCCTTTGCCGGGAGCGTGGGGTGAGCACCTCCGGCAGATCCCGCCGGGTGCCCCACGCGCGGCGTATCAGCGGGCAGCCCGTACAGCGCGGGCCATGCGCCGACGTAGCCCAGTGATCGGTCACCAGGGTCGCGGGGGCGGCTCGGGTGCGAGTGGCCCCAGGCGTAACCGAGGGCGCGAGCCGACGGAGGAACCGTCATGGCCCGATCCACACCGATGGACCACGAGTCTGCCGACCGCATCAGCGCTGCGGCCGAACGTGATCCGGACTCGCCGACCGCGACCAGCGGCTTCGACGACCGGGCGCAGGAGGCAGCCGGCCGCAACGACGCGGAAGATCCGTACGACTACGACGACTACGACATCGAGTAGACGGATCAAAGGAGTGCCCACCGTCCCGCTGAGGGATGGTGGGCACTCACGTCACGCGGCCACGGGGCTGACCTCGTTCCCGAGTTGCTGGTGCAGGTACGGTGCCTGCTCGGGCGCCTGCCAGAGCGGTAGCGGCGTTCGCCGCGACCGCGCGAAGGTTTTCGGCGGCTTGTCGGGCTGCCTGAGCCTGGTGCAGCCTGTCTTGGGCCTCGCGGAGGTTGGCGAGGTTGTCCGCGATCATGGACAGGCGCAGTATGAGCTGGAGCGCCGCGGTCGTGTCGTCCTCGCTGGTGAGCCGGCCCGCTGCCGCGATGAGTCGGGACATGGATCGGAGTTGACCTGCGGCGGGGTGCGGGTGGCGGGGGAGCCGCCGATATGGTTCCCGGGTTGCGCGGTCGAAGGTTTCTGAGGCGTCGGTGAGGGTCCCGCCTTTGCGCCCCTCGAAGGCTCGTGCGGTGGAGGCGAGGAGGTCGGCTGCGGCGTAGGCGAGGGACGCGGTGTCGTCCTCGTCGCCGCTAGGGTCCTCTGCTAGGTGTCGGGCGCTGCGGTCCGCGGTTGCCGTTGCTCTGCGGAAGGTGTCTGCTCGGTGCTGGGCACTTGGGCGTTTCGTGGCACCGCGTGGGTGGGTGCCGGGGCCCGAGTCCCAGCGTTGTCGGAGTTGGGGGAGGGTGAGGTCTGGGGCGAGTCTGCCGCCGCCGTACCAGACGGTGTCGCCGGTGCTGGTGTGGTGGTCGGGGAGTCCGACGGCATAGCCGGTGACCTCGTCTGGGTTGGTAGTGCTGTGCCGGAGCCGTACGAGGACACCGGTGGCCTGGAGCCGGTTGAGGAAGTCGTCCTCGCCGATGGATGCTGCTGCGGCGGCGCGAACCTCGCGGCGGAGCCTGTCCCGTGGGATTTCCGGGCGGCCCTGGCGGTGGCTCTTGTTCTGTTCGGCGGCGGTGGGGCGGCGGTGGCTGGTGTGGTCGACCGGGCCGACCTGATGGAGGCCGTAGCGTTGTTCGAGGTCGCGGGCGGCGGTTTGGGCCTTGAGGCGTTCGTTCCAGGCCCAGACGGTTTCGCCGTCTTGCCGTACCAACGTGGCCACGATGTGGATGTGATCGTCGGCGTGACGGACCGCGACCCAGCGCACGGCGTCCGGGTCGCCGTGCGGAGCGATGCCGACGGCGGCGACCATCTCGGCAGCTATGTGCGCCCATTGGCTGTCGCTGAGAATGCGGTCGGTGATGTGGTTTCGGACGGAGGCGTGCCAGACGTACTTCTGCGGCGGGTTCCTGCCGGCGCGTACGGGCTGTTCGAGCAGCCTGGCGAGGTTCCGGATGTCGTGGCGGCCGGTTGGCCCGGTCGGGGGTTCCAGCGATGGCAGTTGACCGGGGCCGGACCAGGCGGCGACGAGGTGCGGGTTGACGTGTTCCTCGCTCTTCCCAGGACCGAACAGGTAGCGGAGCAGGCCGCCCACGTTCGTGCCGCGGGGATGGATGGCGGGGATCAGCGCAGCCGCCGGTCGATGTCAGCCACGACAGCGTCGAGCTTGTCGAGCGCATGCACGCATCTCTTGACCGCGTGCGCGAGCCAGACGGGCGCCTCACCCGTCGCGTTGAGCGCCGCAGTCGCCTGGTTGAGGTTGGTGCCGGTACGCGTAACGGCGGTACGCGCGGAGAACAGGTCTCGCTGCATTGCGGCAAGTTCCGCCCGGGTGACACCGGTACCGGAAACCAGGCCGCCGGGACCGGCGGTGCCCCGGGCCATGGCCAACGCGGCATTGGCGCAGAACCCGGTCGGAGTGAGTCCTGCGCGGGCAGCAGCCTCTAGGACGTCGCTGTGCTCGGACTCGTCGAGCCGGAGGTTGATCCGTTGTCCTCGACCGGGGAACTGATGACGTCGATCCGCGCCGCGCGGGCGCTGCGTTTCAACCGCTGCCGCCGCCCGTGGGTTGGTGTCCACCTCGTCACCTCCGCTTCCTGGTTGGTGCGCTTTGAACGTCGGTCGGCCGGGTTGCCGGAAGCGCTACGGGTAGCGCCACGCGCAAGCGGTGCCGGTGAGGTTCCGCTTCCGGTTCGGGCGAGGCGACGGAAGCAGAGCCTCCGACTGGAAGCGGACTTGCCAGGACTTCCGCCCTGCTAGGGAAGCGGAAGCACATGTGCACATGGCGGGGCGGACTGCCGTCGGACGGGTCCGCTTCCGGCCTGGTCCTAGAAACAAAGTGGCGCGAGCCGGCTGCCAAATTAGCTGGCCGGGGGCCGGTCGACAGTCCCGATCTCTGCCGTAGCAGCGCTACGGTGTCCACGGTGCTGCTCTCATGCTGACCCCGCTGGGTCAGCGTTCCGCTGGGTTGCCGGACCTGCCGACCGCGCTCGGTCGGCAGGTCCGGTGACCCGTACTACAACTTGCTCGCCCAAGATCATCTCCGCCTCGGTCACGGCTCAGCGGATCCTCTCTCTTCTTCCGCATTGCCTTCCCGTGATCACCGAGAAGCCGATGTCCGGCGGAATTCGGTGATCGTGATGGCGGGTCGGTGTTCCAAGGTGGAGCTGTGAAAGGGCGCTGGAACGGGCGTCCGGCCAGAGCTGTCCGGCGTCCTCGGCGGCGGGAGTCGCGCCCTGCTACGCCAGTTGTATCGGTGTCATTGGGAGCGTTGCTGCACGTCAAACGCTGTATGGGCTGGCCTCTCTTGCTTTGATGCGGTATCATTATAAGTAGATCCCGGGGCTTTCGCCCACCTCCGATGGAAGGACTTGCATGTCTGATCAGTTGAACGTTGCCGACGCTGGCACTGCCTTGTTGCCGGCCGGCGTCCCTGTCGTCGGTGATCGCGTGATCTCGTGGTACGACCGCGATCCGGTGGAGTACGGCGGCGGCGACGGTGGCCCTTGGGTCACCCTGAGCTTCGCGTTGCTCGCCGGCGGTCTGCCAGTTCGCAAGTGCGAACCAGAGCGCGTCGCCCCCGCAGGCACTCCGATTCCGGACAAGGACGCGCGGGTTTCGGTCGTCAAGCGCACCCGAGCCGAGATGCCCTACGGGGAGCCGGGGATTTGGCAGCTCACGCTGCCGGGCGATGGTGCTTCCGGCTGGCATCGCACCAAACGGGACGCTACGGCGACCGGCCTGCGCCGGCTGGCGATCCTCGACTGGCACCGTGAGCGCGGCGAGGCCACGACCAACTCCGATGAGGCTGTTGCGGACCAACCCTGAAACTTGATGCGGCATCATTAGAAGCATTGGATGGAAGTGGCGGTGGCCACCGTCGCTGCCGGCACGACAGGAGCAAGCCACGGGCGTTGGGCCGCCCGACCCCGTGGCGCTCCTGCCGGTGAACCACTTCGGCCGGTCTCACGCAGCCCTGACCTCTCGACGCGTTCGGCCTTCGGGCGTCGCTACCACCCGGCTCACGTCGTCACCGACAACCGCCAGACAGGAGGAACTTCCGTGACTGCGCAAGGAAAGAAGACCACCACCCGCTTGGTGCGGGGTGATCGGATCCTCATCACCGACGACGTGACGAAGTCATCGACCCGTACCCGGGGCGACTGGCACCCGAGCCGGATCAGGACCGGGGTGACCGTCGCGACGGTCCTCGGCAAGGAAGCCGTTTCCGGCCGGCGTACCCGTTACAACGTCGTCACCGACGCTGGCATGGTCCTGGACCTGTCCGGTGGACAGACGTTCCTGCTCGCCCCGGCGGCTCCGTCGTCGGAGCCGACTGGGGAGGCACCGGGCACCATGATCGTGCCGGACGCGCTGATCAACGAGCAGGAGGCGGCCGACGCCCTGCGTCGGGTGCTGGAACGGGGCTGGACGCCGATCCGCCTGCTTACGCCTATTCAGCCGGTCGGCCAAGGCCACGGTCACGTCAAGGGCGTGCCGTTCGGGGCTGGCGCACCGGCCGACCGTGACTGGTGGGGGGCCATCGTGCGGGCGCTCCACTACAAGCGGCCCCTGAACGACGGCGAGATCTACCAGATCTGGACCGGGCAGGTGTGGGAAGCCCTTCCGTCGATCGCAGATGTGACCAGAGCCGAAAGCCCCGGCGGTGCGCAGTGACCGGCCAGCAGCCCGGCGACGCCGAGCACTCGAACCCAGCGCCAGCCGAGAACGTGATGCCCACCCGTGAGTCCGCGACCTACATCATCCTGACCACGCTGCGTCCAGATTCCGGCCTCCTCGTGGGAGGCGTGCGGGCGGTCGCGCACGCGGAGATCACCCGGCATCTGCACGGACCCGCCGTACGCGATGCCCTCGCCGCTGTATACCTCCGCGTGGCCGACGCCCTGGTGCCGGTCGACGTGGAGACCACCGAGCTACCCATCGTTGACGGGATGGCCCGGTACCGTATCCGCACGTGGATGCGCCAGCAAACTGATCGGTCAGTGCGAGATGGAGATCCCGCTGGACCGGGAGTAGCGGTGCCGGCCCGCGCGGTCTTGTGTCGCGAGGGCCGGCACCGGGGCTCCAAGCCGCTACAACCCGAGCCCGGCGTATCGCCAGACGGTTCGCACCGGCCAGCGTAGCCGCTGGGCTGCCTGTAGCGCAGCTCGTCGCCACCCACTGCTTCACCAACCGCCGGCCGACGCGGTGGGCCAGCCATGCCTGCCGCCGTCGCGGTCGCTGCTGCCCGCGCACATCCCCCGGAAGGACCTTCACCGTGACGTTCTCTGCTCCCATGACGGCCACGGCCGCCGTCGAAGACGAGCAGTTCGAAGATGAACTGCTTCGTGCCGACCCATCGGCACTGGTCGTAGGCGCCAACGTGCGCCTGGACCCACGGCTGCGCAAGACCTACGTGGAAAACGTCCGCACTCGTGGAGTTCTGGAGCCGGTTGTCGCCTACCGCGACGACGACGGCCGTCTCGTAGTGCTGCGTGGGCAACGCCGGACCCTCGCGGCCGTACAGGCCAAGCGCCCGTGGGTACGGGTGATAGTGGTCCCCAAGCCGGACGAGGCCGATCGGCTGACCGACCAAGTGAACGAGAACGACCACCGCGAGCCCCTCACCGTCGCTGAGCGCGTGGCCGCGTACGACCAACTCGCCCTGTGTGGTGTCCCGGCCGGGGAGATCGCCAAGCGGATGTCCACGAGCCGGCCCGTGGTCGACAAGGCGCTCACCGTGGCCCGCAGCAAGCTCGCTCGTGGCGCTACCCAACGGTGGGAGTTTTTGAGCATCGACCAGGCCGCGGTGGTCGCGGAGTTCGAGGACGACGCGGAGACGGTCAAGCGGCTCGTGGTCGCCGCTCAGCGCGGCGGATTCGACCACGAGGCGCAGAAGTCGCGTGACGCCCGAGCGGAGACGGCGGCCAAGGCCGAAGCCGCCGCAGCCCTCGCAGCCGTCGGGATCACCGTGGTTGACCGGCCGTCGTGGAACGACGAAAAGGTCAAGCGTCTGTCGGAGCTGAAGCACGGGGAGGAACAACTCACCGAGGACAACCACGCCTCCTGCCCAGGGCACGCTGCCTTTCTCGACGACGAATGGGTCAACCCGGACGAGGACGACCGGGACGGGGACGACGGGGACGATCCGTGGGGCGACGACACCCCGACCGAGGCAGACGAGGACGGGCAGGAGCCGGAACCCGCCCGCCCGTACCGCGCCTGGTTGCCTGAGTACGTGTGCGCCGACTTCGCAGCCCACGGACACGCGCTGCGCTGGCGGGGGCACGACTCTGGCAACGGGCGCAAAACCGTCGCGGAGATGACCGACGCCGAACGGGAGGAAGCCCGAGTCCAGCGCCGTGACGTGATCCAGTCCAACAAGGCGTGGGACAGCGCCGAGACGGTCCGCCGGAACTGGCTGCGCACGTTCCTCGCTCGCAAAGCCGCGCCGAAGACAGCCGCCGGCTTCATCGCCGGCAGCCTCGCCCGTACCGACCACGCCATCACGTCGGCGCTGACCGGCGGCAACCGACTGGCCCATGACCTGCTCGGGCTGCCGGACCAGGCTCCCACGCTCGGCCGGCGAGCCCCGGCGATGGTCGAACTCGTCGGTAAGGCCAACGACGAGCGCACCCAGATGATCGCACTGGGCCTGCTGCTCGCCGCGTACGAGGACGCGACGAGCCGCAACTCGTGGCGCACCGTCAGCGACAGCACCACCCGCTACCTGCGCTACCTCGAAGCCAACGGGTACGAGCTGTCCACAGTCGAGCTGCGGGCATGCGGCGAGTCACCGCTACCGGCCACCGACGCCGACCCCGCAACCCTCGCTGCCCCCGAAGCGTAGCCAGCCGCGAGGCTCTCCGGCCGCCGCCGGACTGCGGCGGCCGGAGGAACGGCGACCAGCGACGCGCCAATGGCGTCTAGATCGACCTGCCAGGGCGGCGACCCGCCCGCTCACATCCATCGAAGAGATCGACGGGGTGCACCATCCTTGAACAGCTCTCCTTGTTCGATCCTGCCTTTGCCATGCGGTGGCGCGGCGGGAACCACGCCTGGCCTCGGTCTGAGCTGGTTGGGGGGTGACATCAGGTAGCCCACAGGTGGTGGTATCAGCTGCGGGTGAAGTGCTGCAGTAACCAGTCGACGATTGCGCGGACGGTGCCGGCGATCAGGCCGGTGAGGGCGGCGGCGGTCAGCCTGTCGCGTACGGTGCGGGGCTGTTCGTGACGGTTGGGCATCGGGTGCTCCTCGTTCTGAGGTGGGCGGGTCGCGTCGCTGGCGACGGCGACAGCGGTTCGTATCCCCACTGTCGGAGCATCCGTGGAGATCATTTTCAGTCGCGATGGGAGGACCCTGCTGCGTGGTTGTGAGCGGGGTAGTTGATGCTGGTGTGCGATGAGTCGAGATGAGAAACAGCAGCCGCCCGCGTCGAAGAGCGGGTCTCAAAGGTTGGTGAGCCGGCCCGACGTTCGTGCGGGGGCGCTGAAGATCCTCAAGGACGCCTTGTACGAGCTGTATGAGGTTGCGGGCACGCCGACCTTGGTGGCAATAGCCAATAGTGCGAAGGATCTTGATCTTCCAGGGGCACCGAGTAGTGACACGATCTATCGGATTCTTTCCAAACCGGATTTTCCGAAGAATATTCTCGATGTGGAGACGGTTGCCGGGGTCCTGGCTCACTTAGGCGATGGCGAGGTTGCCGCTGAGCGGGCGCGGATTCGCCAGCTGTGGATGGACGCCGGCAAAGGGCCCAGACCGGGGTGGGTGATAGCTGGGCTGGATGATCCGCGGGGGCACTTCATCTCTCGTGCGCAGGGTTATCAGGGCCGGGTCTACGGTGCCGACCGGTTCCGGGGTCGGCGGGAAGCGGTGGAGGCGGTGCGGGACTGGCTGCGGCGCGACCTGCCGCCGGGCCGGCCGCTGGTGGTCACCGGGCAGCCCGGGGCGGGTAAGTCCGCGGTGCTCGCCCGGGTGGTGCTGGAACTGGAACAGAACTCGCCGGTGGCGGGGGTCGCGGTCCATGCCCGCGGTGCCACCTGCGACAAGGTGGCCGAGGGTGTCGCCCAAGCGGCGGGGATCACAGGCACGGTTTCGGTGAGTAAGTTGTACGAAATCCTGAAAGACGACCGTGGGGTCCCGCCGCGGCTGGTAGTCGCGGTCGACGCACTGGACGAGGCTCTCGACGGAGAGATTCGTCGGATCGCTCTGCTGTTGGCGGATCTGGCCCGGCTGCCGCGGTTGCGGGTCGTGGTCGCTACCCGTCCCCTGAGCGCCGGTGACCGGTACAGGCCAGGCGGGTTGCTCCCGGCACTGGGCGTACCCGGCCCTGACGGCGAGAACCTGGTTGACCTGGACACGCCTAGCTATCTCGACCCCGACGGGCTACGACAGTTCATTCTCGCGATCCTGACCGGTGACGGTGTGGAACCGCCCAGCCCGTACCGGGACCAGCCGCAGGTCGCCGGCCGGCTGGCCAAGGTGATCGCGACCCGAGCCAGCAGCAACCACCAGCAGCCCGGCAGTAGCTATCTGGTCGCGGCGCTCGCCGCGGCGGCGCTGACCGACCGCAAGCAGGTGGTCAACCCCGCCCTGCCGGGGTTCGACCCGACGGTGATCCCGTCGACCGTCGGCGAGGCGATCACCAAATACCTTGACCGGCTCGCCGACCCGAAAGCCGCCGTGGCGGCGAGGGGCCTGTTGACCGCGCTTGCCTACGCCGAGGGAGGCGGCCTCGACCACGACCGATGGGTTACCTTCGCCACCGTGCTCGGCTACCCGGCAACCGGCGCCGACCTGGATGCTCTACGCGGCTCCGCAGCTGCGGACTATCTGCTGCAGACAGTAGCCAGCGACTACGACCTGATCACCCGTCTGTTCCACCAGGCCCTCACCGACGAACTCCTGCGGGACCGTGACGGTCTGCGCCGCCGTGACCAGACAGCGATCACCACAACACTGCTGCCAACGACCGCCCGCTACTGGCTCTACATCGCAGCCACCGTGCCACCGGCAGCCCTCCACCGGCCAGCAGCGCCCCGCGGCTGGACCTGTATCGACGACTACACCCGCCTGCATCTGCCGAGCCACGCCGCCGCCGCACGCCTGCTCGACGACCTGATGACCGATCCCGGATTCCTGCTGGCTTGCCCACCCATGCGGATCCTGCAGCACTCGCGCACCCTCACCAGCCGCGAAGCAATCACCGCGGCTGCCGCGCTAGATGCCGCCACCACCAGAGACTGGGAAGGCTGGAACACCGACCGGCAGGCCTGGTGGCTACACGTGTGGGCCCGCAAAACCCGGGCCACCGCACTGGCTGACGCTCTGATCACCGACCATCCTGCCTGGCCCTGGCACGTCCACACCGCGATCTGGGCCGACATCACCTACCACCGCACCAACACGGGAGCGATAACGGAGTCCTGGGTACCGCGAACGCGAACGGCGCCGCATACCAGCACCGGCCACACCGACGCGGTGGTGGCGGTCGCAGCGTGGACTGGTCCGGATGGCCGCACCCGTATTGTCACCGGCAGCCACGACCGGACGGTGCGGGTGTGGGACGCGGACAGCGGTACCCAACTCGCCGAACTCACCGGCCACAGCAGCGTGGTGGTGGCGGTCGCGGGGTGGACTGGTCCGGATGGCCGCATCCGCATCGTCACCGGCAGCTGGGACCGGACGGTGCGGGTGTGGGACGCGGACAGCGGCACCCGACTCGCCGAACTCACCGGCCACACCGACGCGGTGGTGGCGGTCGCAGCGTGGTCCGGTCCGGATGGCCGCATCCGCATTGCCTCTGGCAGCCACGACGACACGGTGCGGGTGTGGGACCCGGACAGCGGCACCCGACCTGCCGAACTCACCGGCCACACCGACGCGGTGGTGGCGGTCGCAGCGTGGTCCGGTCCGGATGGCCGCACCCGTATCGTCACCGGCAGCTGGGACCGGACGGTGCGGGTGTGGGACGCGGACAGCGGCACCCGACTCGCCGAACTCACCGGCCACACCGACGCGGTGGTGGCGGTCGCAGCGTGGTCCGGTCCGGATGGCCGCATCCGCATTGCCTCTGGCAGCCACGACGACACGGTGCGGGTGTGGGACCCGGACAGCGGCACCCGACCTGCCGAACTCACCAGCCACAACAGCGTGGTGGTGGCGGTCGCGGGGTGGACTGGTCCGGATGGCCGCACCCGTATCGTCACCGGCAGCTGGGACCGGACGGTGCGGGTGTGGGACCCGGACAGCGGCACCCAACTCGCCGAACTCACCGGCCACACTGACTGGGTAGTGGCGGTCGCGGTGTGGACCGGTCCGGATGGCCGCACCCGCATCGTCACCGGCAGCCACGACCGGACGGTGATGGTGTGGGCGACGGCATCACACATGTGAGAACGAGCGGTGTGTGATCCGTTTGGCTCACGGTCTGCTGGTACTGATGGCATGATCATCAGTTCGTCCAACACTGACAGCAACAGCCAGAGGCCGGCCGGGGCCAGATCAGGCTCAACGAGAAGACAGCTCATTGACACCTAAAAGCGGACATTGCGCCCAGGGTAGTCAAAGAAAGAGGGGAGTGGCCCGCTATGCGGACGACTCCCCTGCTTTAGTCTACGAGCGTTTTGCTGCTCTGGTGAAAGCATAGCACCTATGGCTGCCCCGTCCTCCCAGCTCGCGGTTCCGCTGGCCACTGACACCCACGCAAGTCATGTCGCAGCGCGGCTCCTGGATTTCTTCGCCGACACGACCCCTTGGCCTCGTCGTCTTTGGGACGTCAGTAGCGTCCTGGCTCTCAGCGAGGCTCATGAGGCCGGCCGCTGGCAGGCCCGCCAGGTTATCTCGCCTGGGGCGGTGACCTGGTACCTGCACGGACTTGAGCGTCAGTTGGGACCGGATCGAGGGCTCGGTGACAGCAAATTACGGCGGCACCTCACTGGCCTGCTGCGGTCCGGGTTGGGGGCAAACAGTCCGGAACGCCGGCAACTGGGCCAGCTGTTGCCCTCCATCACCATCGGCTACCTCGACCGATGGCGCGACGCCGTCGACGCCGGGCCCCTGCCTTCGGCCGAGCGGCTGGCGCGGGCGATCGCCACTCACCTGCTCGACCTCGGCCATAGCTCGGGCCAGCTACACCGCTGGGCACGAGAGCTGTCGCAGAAGCCCGGAGCGACGCTCGGCGACCTGCTCGACGAAGCGTGCGCTTTAGCCCGTCGGCCGGACACCGCCTACGAGGTGTTGGTACCGTTCATCTCCCTACCCAATCATGATCAACTCGCCGTTCCCCTACCGGAGTGGCGGAATGCCACTCGCGCCGCCGAGTGGTTTACCGCCAACGGTGTCATCCAGCCGCCCCGTCAGTACGGGGCATTCCTGTTCCCGATCACCGCCAAGGACCCGACTGCTGCAGCCCGCGCCGCCGGCACGCTCGTCCAGCGGCTGCAGGCCCGCGCCTCCTACGCGCGGGGTGAAGCGAGTAGCCGCATCGAGCCCGTAGGACAGGTCTGGATCGGTGGCCACGACCGGGCGCTGCCTGTCGCCCCGCCCTCCCGCGGCGTTGACGTCCTGTCCCTGGTGCGGGAACGGACCATGTACTCAACGTCTAGCCAGGACCTGCTTGATGACGCTCTGGAGATGGCCGCGCCGCTCAACGCCGGACCGCCCGCGCCGGCGATCTCCGGCGGTTGGTCAGCGATCGAATCGTTGCTGTCGCACGCCGCCGACACTGGTCAGGGCAAACCCGGCCGCGTCGTCGCCGCCGATCGCCTTGCGGCCCTGGTCACCTGCTCTTGGCCACGAGCCGAACTCACGACGCTCTCGTGGCGCCACACGCCATCGTCCCCAGACGCTTTGTCCGTAGAACTCAGCCAACACACAAAGAACATCGACCGCAGCCGTGTCGTTGCCGATGCGCTGGCCAGCGGCCAGGTGCTGGCCACCCGGTCGTCGAGCGACACCGCAGCCCGCCAGCGGATGGTTGCAGTCTTGGCCAACCCCTATAGGGAGCTTTGCGACGTGCGAGCTGTCTTTGAGGGCGTGCTGCGTAGGCTGTACCGGCAGCGTAACATCGTGGTGCACGGTGGGACGACCGCCTCGGTAGCGATGGAGGCCACCCTGCGTACCGCACCCCCGCTGGTGGGTGCCGGGCTCGACCGGATTGTGCATAGCAAGCTCCAAACCGGTATCGGGCCGCTGGAATTAGCGGCGAGGGCTGCCAACTCCCTCGAACTCATCGGCGACCCGCTCGGCCCTCAGGTCGTCTCGATGCTGGAGTAGCGCCACTGACGGCCTACTACAGCGGTTGAATAGCCGGGGTCTGTTGGGCGGTTCGGGTCTGGTTGATCACAGGCGGCGTGTCGGCGTGACCATCAATGACGGCCGGTCTATGCCGGAGGTATGAGGTACGCCGATAGTGGTGGTCTGTCCGCTGCCGGGCGGGCCAAGCGGGAGCAGGTGAGGATGCAGGCGGCGCGGATGTTCGCGGCCGGTGTCCCCGCGACCGAGGTCGCGGCCCGGCTGCGAGTGTCGACGAAATCGGCCTACCAGTGGCGACGCCGCTGGCAGACGGGCGGGATGACCGCCCTCGCCTCGACCGGACCCGGCGGAACCATCTGCCGGCTCTCACCCGACCAGCTGCTGCGACTACGCGCCGAGCTCGACCTCGGCCCAGCCGAACACGGCTGGAGCGAGGATCAACGCTGGACCCTCGCCCGGGTCGCCACGCTCATCGGCCGGTTGTTCCACACCTCCTACACCCTGCGCGGCGTGTCCTACCTGCTGCACCGCATCGGCTACACCCCGCAGGTCCCGAAGCACCGGGCGGTCCAGCGCGATGAGGACGCTATCGCCGCCTGGCGGGCCACGACCTGGGCCAAGGTACGAGGCTAGCGGCGGCGACCGGGGCGTGGATCGTCTTCGAGGACGAGGCCGGACAGACCCTGCGACCGCCACGGGCCACCACCTGGGCCCGCAGAGGACACACACCCGTCGTGCGGGTCAACGCCAAGGGCTCGGGCCGGGTCTCGATCGCCGGCCTGGTCTGCCTCAAACCCGGCCGGCGCGGCGACGTCTTCTACCGGCTCCGTGTGCACCGCAACCGCACCGGTGAACGCCGCAGCCTGTCCGAGGACGACTACGCCGCCCTGATCACCGCCGCGCACCACCAGCTCCACGCCCCGATCATCCTGATCTGGGACGGGGTCAACACCCACACCAGCACCACGATGCGTCGCCTGACCGCCGCCCGCCACCGGTGGCTGACCGTGGTCCAGCTACCCGTGTACGCCCCGGACCTCAACCCCGTCGAGAGTCTGTGGTCGACAGTGAAAGCCGGCCTGGGCAACCTCGCCGTCGACGGCGTGGACCACCTCGCCGCGATCATCCGCAACCGGCTCAAACGCATCCAGTACCGGCCCGAGCTGATACCCGGCTTCCTTGCCCAGACCGGACTCGAACTCGAACCGGAACCACCCTGACAGCTACAGACCCGAGCTATTCAACCGCTGTAGCGCGCTTGTTCTCCCAGGTGAGGCCGCACCGAGTTCGCAGGACGCAGGCTGGCGGGCAGGTCAGCAGCCACCAGGTTGGCCAGCCGGTACAGGAACGGTGGCAGCAAAACCGGCAGCAACTCGAATTGACCAAGAGGGGTTTGCGGACCATCGGATACGACCGTACCGGCCCATGTCAGCTCTTGGAGCCCCGCGAGCTTGTCCAGGATCGGACTGTCGGGTGCTGGTGTGCTGGTGGCGCCTGAAGCACTAAGCCCAACTGCCATCCGAACGTCGCTCAACATCCGAAGGAGTCAACACCTCTATGACCAGAACACGCACCTCATCGACGCCTGGCCCGGGCGGCTCGCGGCGGTGGGCCACGATTGCCGCGGCTGCGGGCGCCGGGGTGCTGGCCGTCCACAGCACGGCGTGTGCAGTCGGTGCCGGCACCGCAGCGGGCTTGTTTGTGGCGATCCAAGATAGTTTTTCGGCAGTGAATCGCTGCCGCCACGGTGGTCCACACCGAGCGTCGGACGGCCCAGACTGCTGGGGAGGACAACGGGACCGACCTTGTCACCTACGAATCCGTATATGGCCGGCATGCAGGAATATGCGCCAGCAGCCCACTTCTTGGTTCCGGGGGGGTGTCCCTATGGGTTGTGTCAAGCAGCGAGGCGGGGTTCGTCCGCCGTTTTGGGCTGGTATGGCCGCTGGGTCCGGAGCATGGCGTGGAGGACGTCGACGCGGCGGCGGGCGAGGCAGATGAGGGCGGCGTTGTGCTTCTTGCCCTCAGCGCGTTTGCGGTCGTAGTAGGCGCGGCTGAGCGGGTCGGCGAGCGCGGCGAACGCGGACAGGAAGAACGCGCGTTTCAGCTGCTTGTTGCCGCCCTTGGGTGGGTGTTCACCACGGATGCTGGTGCCGGATCGGCGGGTGACCGGGGCCAGGCCGGCGTAGGCGGCCAGGTGGCCGGGGGTGGGGAACGAGGTGCCGTCGCCGACTTCGAGCAGGATGCGGGCCGCGGTCCTGACGCCGATGCCGGGCATCGAGGTCAGGACCGGGGCAAGAGGGTGCGCATCAAGCATCCCTTCGACCTGTTCGGCGACCTGGTCGCGTTGTCGCAGCAGGTCACGCAGGCTGTCGGCGAGTCGGGGAAGGACGGTCTCGGCGGCGGTGGTACCGGGGACCACGACGGTCTGCGCGTCGAGCGCGGTGAAGATCTGCTCGACCAGGCGGGCGCCCATGCGTGGCGCGCGGGCCTTGACGATCTCGGTGAGTTTCGCCCGGCCAGCCCTGCGGATTCCGGTGGGTCCGCCGCACCGCGAGATGGCCTCCAGGACAGCGGGGTGCTGCAGTTTCGGGCCGAGGACGCGTTCCAGGGGTGGGTGGATCTGGGTGAGCAGGCCCCGGATGCGGTTGGCCACGCGGGTCACCTCGCCGGCGAGGTCGTCGTCGTAGCCGACCATCACCTCCAGCTCGGCGAGGGTCTCGTCGCCGGTGTCGACCCGGCGCAGGGTGTGGGGCAGGGTGCGGGCGGCGTCGGCGATGACGTACGCGTCGCGGGCGTCGGTCTTCGCGGTGCCGGGGTGCAGGTCGGCCAGGCGGCGCATGACCAGACCGGGCAGGTAGGCCACCTGGTGGCCGCAGGCGCGGGCGACCGCGACGGGCAGCGCGCCGATCGAGGCGGGCTGGTCGACCACGGCCAGGATCCGGCCGTGCCGGCCCAGCTTGTCGAACAGTTTCCGCAGGCCGGCTTCGGTGTTGGGCAGCGTCGCGTCGTGCAGCCTCTTGCCGTCGCGGTTCAACGCGACCGCGTGGTGTCCTTCCTTGCCGACGTCGAGTCCGATGAAGACGCCGAACCCGTCGTGCACAGCTTGCCTCCTCACGGCGATGACCTAGCTCGGCCGCTGGTCACGGCGCCGGACTGCCGGCATCCACGTTACGGAGAGACCTACCCCACGACGGGGGTGGCCGGGTCCCTATCAGCGGTCCGCCGACGCCACCCGGCCCGGCGACAACACCCCCCGGATCATGCGTACGACAGGGGCATTCAGTCATACCGAGCCGGGCGACCGAGTCGTCCCCGGCTGGGGACGATCAAAAAGGTAACGGGCGGTCGTCTCGCAGAGACCACCCCATTCGTCGCCTATGAATCCGTGCGCTCCGGCAGGGAAACTGGTATAACAACGCGCTACCTACGTGAGGTCAGCCGACCTCGGGGATGAAAACAGCCGTTGAGCTGGACGATGTCGATTCGTACTACGGCCACTGAGCGGTACGCTGCACCCTATCAGTCTCTGGTTGCGGCGTCGGCCCTACTGATCAGCTCGGAATAGTGGTTGTGTCGCTCGTCCACATGTGTCTTGTCCCGTACTAGCGTTCCTTCCACTGGGCGGTAGGTGTGTGTGGGCTGGTCGCGGAACGACAGCCATTCGAAGCCGCTGTTTACCCACGTGTTGTCGAAGATCAGGACATTCGGATGGGGGTCGGATACGTAGGCCAGCTTGAGCAGGGAGTATCGACGGGCGAGTGCGCGCAGTCGGCTGAGGGCGTTGTCGTCGCTGCACGCAGGGTCTTGACCAAGCCCGTAACCGATGTGAGCGGTCAGGCCGGACCTGCGCAGCATGATCTCAAGTTTCGCGAGGAAGTCACCATTGACGACGGCGTCGCGGACGAACGGTACGGCCAGCAGGAACCTGCTGCGGGCGGTGTTGAGCGCGGTTGTCAGCAGTTCCCGATGCTCAAACAGCGGCACGGAGCGAACGGTCAGGGCTTCCAGCGCGGTGCGGGCGGTGACGCTCTCGTGCTCCTTGGCGCTGGTCGATGCCGCGCCGGGCATGCTGTCGTCGTGCGTCGGTAGGTTGTCGGCCCGGCGTTGCAGGTCACGGACTACGTCGTATGGTATGCGCTGCTGCCGTAGCGGTGGCGGGAGATCCGGTTCACCGACGGCGGGCGCTACTTGGATCTTGGTTCGTTCGACCCCGCCCACCTGGTGCAGCGCGTTGTCGTGGTGCTCGCTGAGCATGTCATCGACGACGATGTTGAAGCGTAGGTCGTCGGCCCTGTCGGAGGCGAAGACCAGCAGCACGGCGGGCAAGCATAGCCGGGGCTGACGGGTGATTGCCTCGATGCTGAGCACTTCGATCGCCGGGCGGCCGTTGTCCTGCTGAGTCTGGTCTAGCAGGAGGTTGAGCCGTCGGGGAGACACATCGCTGGTGTCTACATCGGCAGTGCGGACGGACGGCAGGATTCGCATGCCCTGCGATTCGGCGTCGGCGCGGGTGACCAGGTCAGCTCGGACGTGTGGGGTCGGTTGCCACAGCATCCGGTCGAAGGCTTGCGGGTATTCGGTGCGTTGCGGGGTTACGGTCGAGAGTTCTTCGACCGCGCGCCGGCCGCCTGGGGTCAGCAGCACCTTATGGCCGCCCAAGCTGTCCGGCCGGTATTCGACAGTTTCGGCCGACATTTGAGCCGTGACGGCAGCGGAGACGGTCGCCGTGTCGATGCCGAGAACGGCCGCCATTTTGTCGATCTTGTGGATGCCATGGTCTGCGAGTCGCAGCACGAACTCGTCCACCAGGGGAAGCCTCTTGCGTTCTTGTGCCAGCACATCGAGGGTGAGCAGCGATACCGGAACGGCTGCTTCGCCGACGTAGGCGAGTCGGTAGCCGGGGTGCTGGTCGCTGTAGCGGCGGGCCGCGATGACGGTGGTGTCAGCCATTGCGCGCGTCTCCGATTCGGCAGGTGTCGCCGTTGCGCCGGATGTGGGTCAGCACCGTGCTCAACGGGCCGGGCATCGACTCGCAGAACGGGGCGTCGCCGACGATGACCAGGCCGTAGCGCGACCGGGACAGCGCGACGTTGATGCGTCGCCAGTGCAGCGGTCCGAGGAACCCCAGCCGGCGGTGTGTGTTGCTGCGGGCGACGGAGTAAAAAGTGATGTCGGCTTCGCGGCCCTGGACGGCGTCGACGGTGTTGACCTCGATCTCCAGGTTCGGCGATGGTGGTCCGGCCACCGCGCGGCGCAGTTGCTCCATTTGCTTGCTGTAGGCGGTCAGCACCAGGACCCGCAGCGGTTTGCCGTCCGAAGGTTTGATCACGCCCTTGTCCACGGCGCCGCGAAGCGAGGTGATCGCGCGCCGGATGATGCGTTCCTCGCAGTGGTTGACCACGCTCGTGCCTTCGGCCCGTTCGTGCCGGTCGGCCATAGAACCTGTGTCCAGCCAGGTGACCGGCTTGTACAACGCCTTCCAGCCGGGCAGGGCATGAGTCGACATCGACACCAGTCGGCCGTCGTAGAAGCACGCCGACACGAGATCGCCGATGCCCGGGACCATCCGGTACTGGCGGGTCAGCTGACGCCGGGCACCTACCGGCGCGTGGTCGAGCAGCCTCTGGAAGAGGCTCTGCCCGATCTCTGCGGGTTCCAGGTTGTGGCGTTGCATCAGGTCGGGCTGGTCGAGGACTTCCTCCTGCATCGGCGGAAGCTGGTGCGGGTCGCCGACCAGCACCCATCGCTTGGACCTCGACAGCGGCACCAACGTCTCGGTCGCGGTCGCCTTCGACGCTTCGTCGAGAATGCACAGATCGAACTCGAGGTCACGCACGGCGGGGTGTGATAGGAACCCGAGGCAGGTACCGGCAACCACCCTGGAGCCGCGCAGCACCACCCCTTCCAGCTCGCGGCCCGACTCGATCCGCTGGAACCACTCGGCTTGCAGGGTCAGCAGCTCGACGAGCTTGCGAAGCTGGTCATCGTCGCCGACGACAGCGTCGAAGGCGTCCAGGGCGCCCTGCAGCGTCAGATCCTGGGGCAGCTCCAGGTCCCCGTCCAAGGCCACGTTGGCACGCTGGCGCAGCTCATCGGCCCGCTCTACGAGCAACTGAACACGGTCGTTGAGCGCGGCGGTCTGCGCCTCGGTGTCTTGCTCTCCGAAGTCGGGTGGACGCCCGCCCTTACTGCTGCGGACTGTGTCGACGCCGTCGAGGCGGGCCTGGGCGGCACCGAGCTCACGCAGCGCCTCGATCAGCTCAAGGATCGCCGCGGCGCCCGCCACATGCCCGGGATCGACTCCGACGGCCGTTGCGCGGCGTTTCAGTTCCGCCTCGGCCCGCTGTCTGACCTGGCGAACGATGCCCGGCATCTTCCGGTCCAGCAGATGCTCACGTGCCTCGGCGGCGATGCGTGGATTGTCCTCCTTGCCGAGCCGGACGAGGTCTGCCACACCGGCCTCGGCGAGGCGGACCAGCGCGTTGTCGACCGCCACGTGGGTCTGGCTGACCAGCAGAATCCGCGCGTCGGGCTTGCGCTTCAGCTTCTGCTGGACGAGCTCTGTGATGAACCTGGTCTTGCCGGTGCCCGGCGGACCCTCTAGCAGGAAGAAGTCGGGACTTCCCATCGCCGCGGCGACCGCAGACTTTTTGTCCTCGTCCAGTTCTCGGCCAGACCACGACTCGATCAAGCGAGCAACCGGGACAGCGATCCGAGTGGGGTCGAGCAGCAGCTTGCGCAGCTGCGGGCGGACCGAGATCCCGGCCCGGACGTTGACAACAGCTTCGCGCTGCCGGCGCAGCGCCTCTGCGGTCGGGCCGATGTACCGCACGAGCTCGCCAGTTCCCGGCAGGCTCTTGATCTTCCTCGTGTAGGCGAGCGTGATCGTCGTGTCGTCTTGTGCGATCACGACGCCCGGGCCGCCGGCGAGCCGGCCGGCGGGTCCGCGGCAGATCCGATCTTTCCCCAGGATGTCCGAGCCGCTGGCCTCCTTCAGGAAGAACTTGACGCGTCGGCCTTCTACGTCAATCGACGTGTATGCCAGCGGCGGCTCCCGCTCAATCTCCAGGGCTTCCTTTGCGTCGAGCAGGTCGATCCATGCGTCGAACATGCGGTTCTCGAACTGACGATCCCGCTCGTCGTCGAGCCGGAGGTAGTGATCGTCGACACCGGCGAGGACCAGCTCCTTGGCCTGCATCGCCGCCTCGGGCGGCTGTGGACGTGACGTCCATAGGATCTGATCGCTCACGGGCCAACCCCGTCGGCGCAGACCTTCGAGGACCGCTTCGGGGGCCTCGTTGACCTTGGTCAGAACGAGCTCGTGTCGGCCGGGCACCACCGCGAGCCGCAGTCGGCGGTCCCGGCCGATCAGCTCCAGCGTGTCGGCCGAGACGGTGCCTGCCCCGTCGACGTAGCGCAACAGATGCGCACCCTGGACAAGCTCACTCGTCAGAGCGCGCTCGATCGCTGCGGGGTCGCGGTCCAGCGGCGGCGCAGCAAGCCGCCGGGCCGCCTCGTCCTTCACCCGCACCTCCACCCGCCGGACGTAGTCGGAGAACCTACGCCGCCGAGCGGACTGGATCTCCCGCAGACGGCTGCGTAGCACGGCCGCGCTCTGCGGCCGAGCCTGCGGGTCGTAGCTGAGGCACTGAGTGAGCAGTTGGTGCACACTCGGGTGCACATCGATGTCGGCCAGAGCAGTTTGAATATCGGGGTAGTCGTCGAGCGGCCCGTTGGTCAGGCATCGCAACGCGGTCGCGGCGAAGCCCCACACATCCCGGCTGGCATTGGCCATGCCCTGCAGATCCGGCGGCGCGTACGGACGGGAGAAGTGCTCGACGAGCGTCAACTCCGTGATCATCTGGCTACGGATCTTGCTGATGCCGAAATCGGCGAGCTTGGGGCTGCCGTCCTCGGCGATCAAGATATTCGCCGGTTTCACGTCGCGGTGAACAACATCACGCTCATGCGCGTGGGCCAGCGCTTCCACCAACGGAAGCCCCCACCGGTCGGCGAAGTCGTCCCAGCCCAAGTCCTCCTCGGCCGCTAACTCCTGCAGCAGGTTCTTGTCGAACCACGGCATCACCAGGTAGAAGGCGTCCTGCTGCTCATCCTCACCGAAGTCGCGCAACGACACGATGTTCGGATGATCCAACCGGTGAAGAGCATCGACTTCGCGTCGGAAGAACGCGCGCTGCGTCGCATCCGCGTCGCGTCGAGAGATCAGCTTCAGGGCGACCCGGGCTCGATCTTCACCGTCGGTTGCCTCGACAACTTTGCCTTGGCCGCCGATGCGCTCAGCGTCGGTCTTGACGAGATACCTGTTTGCCACTAAGCGCAACGTTGCCCCCTCACCGCGTCAGCGCGGGGTAGCCTACCGGATCGCCTGGTCGAACCGAACAGACGTTCGAGGGTATCGCGTGTAGGGTGCACCGCCAGTCGGGCCATGCCCGCCTCAGTCTGTCAGCTCCGCTGAAAACTGACCACGTGGTTCCGGCTGAATCGGGACCACCTCCTGAAGCATTGGGAGGTGCTGAGCGTGGAGGACTGGGCGGAGATCCGGCGGCTGTGGCGGTTGGCGGGTGTAGCGATTCAGGCCATCGCACGGCGGTTGAGGATGCCTCGCAACACCGTGAAGAAGGCGCTGACGCAGTGATGAGCCGCCGCCGCGGTACCGGCGGGCGGCGAAGGGCTCGATCGTGGCATTGGGTGCCCGGCCCTTGCCGGAGATGGGGGCCGAGTACACGCGTGCCGGTGTGGACCTGGCCCCCGGCGAGTGGCTGGAGCTCGCGCTCGCCCAGATCGGCGCTCGGCGGGTACGCCATCGCGGCTGCCACCGCTTTGCCTGGCCGGTGGGCGACCGGGCCTGGCGTCGGCGATGCCCAATCGGACTGGTCGAACTGCCGTACCCGCTCGCGACGGACCCGGCGGTGACCCTGTGACCCGCTGCGCACCGAAGCTGACCTACTGCACAACTAGAGCGTGGCTGCTACACGCTGCCCAGCTGTACCGGCTGGCTCGGCAGGTGGGTATGGCCGCCGCATCATTCAGGACGGGCAGGCCCGGTATGAGCGGCGGCTGCGCTCGATGGCCCGGCTGACAACAAATCTAGATGCGGTATCATTGCAAATCATGTCGATGGTGCTGTCAGCGCCCGACACCAAGTCCATCGGAGACGCCATGACCACGCACGTTACGAGCCATCGCGACGCGGTCGACCGCTGCGGCGGTGCTGGTCCCCTCGAAGGGTGGCCGGGCGACCCGCTCGCTGCCGGCAATGTCGGTGAGGTGTGGCTGCACCTGCCGACCGGGGCCGCCGGTCTGATCGGCATCCGTCCCCATCACGACAAGGGTCCGGTTGTGGCTCGTGGGTTCAGGTTGCTGGAGGCGACCACACCGGTACCTCTGCCGGCCGGGCACGGGTTCGCCCAGCGGACGACCGCCGACGTGGAGACCGTGTTGCGCGCGGTGGGTTGGCACGTTATCAGCCGCGCCGACGCCGCCACCCGGCTTCGCGCTGCCGGGTTCCGGCTCGGCACTCGCCGGGCCGCCGGTCATCTGTTCTACGCCGACGACATCGATGACATCGCATGGCGGGGGCACTGCTCCGGCTACTGCGTCAACGCGTTCGCCGCGCCGATCCACCTCTCACCCAGCGAGTCGCCAGCACGCTGAGCGCCGCGTCGACGGCGGGCCGTCTCCGCCGGCCGGCCGGATCGGCCGGCGCCACGCAGGAAGTCGAGCACCGTACACCCGGGGCGTTACCCGTAGCGCTGCCGATAACCCGTAGCTCCCACGATGAGCCGGATGATCACCCACCGTTGGTGTCCCATTCGGCCCGTAACCGCAAGCGGTCCCGGACGGTGGCTGCAACCTCCCGGCCGGGACCTTGATCGGACATCGGAGGTCCGACCCATGACAGACATTACGGCTTCGACAGCGCCGTTAATCTGGCCCCCGACTTGCCAGGTGCCGACAGGGTCGGTGCCGGCTCGCGGGGTGCTGGAAGGTCCGGTGGCGCGATGAGCACCGATCTGACCAACGTGGCCCGGACCGATCGGCGGGTCGCCCGTGAGTTGGCGACCGCCGAGCGGGAGCGGCTGGCCAGCGAGCAGCGGATCGCCGACGAGGATGCGGCGGTGGAGCGTCGCCTGCGCGAGCAGGAAGGGCGGCTGCGCCTGGATGACCATCGCGATCGGCAGCAGGCCGACCGCGCCGAGCGTCGGCGGAAGCAACGCGAGGACAAGCGCGAGGCGCGGCGTAAGCGGCGGCGGACCCGCCGGCGGGACACGGCGGCGTGGTACGCGCGTCGAGTCGAGTATGTACGGGCCAACGCCGCGTCGGTCTACTCCGGCGTGATCTACGGCCTCGCCGTAGCGGGCGCCGTGTATGGGCAGGTTGACGCCGCCAGGATCAACGGTCTACCCACGCCGATCGGCGTCGTGGCGGCGGTCGCCATCGAGGGCACCGGCCTGGCGATGGCCCTGACAGCGCAGCAGCAGCGGCTCGCCGGGGAGCGGGCGCTCGCGGCTCGGGCGCTGATCTGGATCTGCACGGCGGCGGCGGTGGCGATCAACGCCATCGGCCACCACGCCGACCCGGTCAAGGCGGTCGGACTGTCGTTTCTCTCGGCGCTTGGCATCATCGTGTGGGAGGTCCGCAGCGGCGCCAAACACCGCCCTGCGCTGCGGGACCGGGGCATGCTACCGGCTCCGCCGGAGCGGTTCGGATGGCGGCGGTGGCTGGTGGCCCCCCGCTCGACCTTCAGCGCCTGGCGGCTGGACGTGCTCGACCGGCTGAGCCCTGGCGCGGCGGCCCTGGCCGCTCGTGCCGAGGCCGCTCGCCGGGAACGCAGCCGGCTCGCCTCAATCGACCGGGACCGGCAGCGGAGGGAGTCACTCGCGGCCGACGTCCGGAAACAGGCACGCACCGCCGCCCGCAACGCTGCCCGCGCCGGGGAGACCGGCAAGGCACTCACGATGCTGCTGCACCTCGCGCAGACCGGCACCCCGATACCGTCGCTGGCGCTGCCGGGACCGGCGCGAAAGGAGATGGAAGCAGCACAGGAGAACGCCCGGCTGGCTCGCGCGGCGGCAGCGGAAGCGGAAGCGCGCCTGAACGCAGAAGCGACAGGCCGCGTTCAGGCGGAAGCGGAAACCCGCGCGGCCCGGCACACCGCGGAAGCGGAAGCAGCGCGGAGAGCGGAGGCGGAGCAGGAAGCGGAACGGGCGAAGCAGCGGGCCGACCAGGAAGCGGCACTGCGGGCGGCTGCCGAAGAAGCGGCAGCGACGGCCCGAGCGGAAGCAGAGCAGACGGCTCGGAGCCAGGGGCGGGCGGAAGCGGAAGCGCAGGAATGGCGTCGACGCGGCGAACAGGCGGAAGAGGAAGCAGCCACCCTCCGTCACGCGAGCACGGAGCAGGCGCGGCACCGCAGAGACCTTGAGGTCCAGGTGGCCACCGTCGAGCGCGCTCTCGCTGACGAACAGCAGCGCCGCGAGGCTGCGGAGGAACAACTCCGCAGCCTGATGGAGCAGATGTCACCGCGCCGTCGCCGAACGGCGTCAAACGCGCCAGCGAGTGAGCCACTGATGTTCGACGGGCGGCCGGTGCCGCAGGTCGACCGGGTCAGCCCGGCCACCGTACTGGCGGTGCTCGAAGCGTACCGGGATCACCCGGACGAGAAACAGCAGGAACTGGCATCGCGGGTGGGCGTGTCAGACAGGACGATCCGGAGCGTGCTCTCGGCGGCGTCGCGCCGGGAACTCGCGACCGCCACCGCCTGACCGGTACGCCAACTCCGCTCGGTCACGTCTCCCGGCCGTTGCCAGCCGGGAGGCGTGACCGTGTGCGTACCTGGCCGGGCCTGGCTCGTGCCCGTCAACGGCACGCTCCGTCCCCAACCCACGGGCTCGTTGCGACGGTTCGTGATGACGATCGACGTACTGCTTCCGGAAGCGGCGAAAGCACCGGATGACCTTGCCGCCGGTACAGTGACCCTCATTCGCGACCGGAATTACCCGGCTGCGGGGAGCGGAAGCGGAAACGGCGGACTGTCGGGCGACGCCGGGCACGTCGGCACGTGAACGCAGGGGGAGACGTGGAGCTACGGGTGATCAACGGCCGCCCATGCACGAACCGTCGCGGAGCCGCCGAGTACCTCAACCGGAGCCTGCACACCATCAACCTTGTCGCCTCACCCAAACAGCGTCCCACCACGGGCTGGCGGGATCCGGCCGGAGAAGTGGACGGCCAGGAGTGGTACGCGCTCGACGATCTCGACGCGTTCAACGTCTCGTACTTCCAATCCAAGCGGACCGCCCGGATGGCGCGCGTGCACCACGTCAGCCTGGAGGGCGACCCGGACGACCTGATCACCGCGAAGGAGTTCCGCGACCTGATCGGAGTCACGCACGGCACGTGGTCGAAATACGTGGAGAAAAGCGCCCAGGCATGGGACAAGGGCCGCGACGGCTACCTGATCAAGCCCGATGTTGAGGAACCGGGACGCCGGGGGGTGATCCGCTCCTGGAAGCGCCATCGAGTCGAAACCTGGATCAACAGCCGGACCGGCTCGGCGTCGAGCACAGGCCGGCCGAAGCAGGTCACACAGCCCGGTGTCGAAAGCTGACTCGACGTTACCGGTAGCACCCGGCAGGCTGCGGTGATCAGTCCTTCTCGGTCCAACGGTGCTACGCCTAGCGCAAGCCCATCCACGGGGTAGCCCCGCTGCCACCCCACCATCGGCACCGTCGCTGTTGTCGCAGGCCGACAGGCCGGCACCGGACAACAGCGGGAGGACCACGATGGCGACCAGCACCGCGACCACACCTCGGTCTCAGGTCTGGACGGAGCAGGCGGTACGCGCCCTCGGCATGACCACCGACGTCGAGACCGCCGGGGAGATCCTCGGCATCGGCCGGACGAAAGCATACGAGCTGGCCAAGTCCAACAAGTTTCCGGTGAAGATTCTCCGCATCGGGCGTCGCTACCTCGTCAGCGTTCCAGCCCTGCTGAGACTCCTTGATGTCGACTAGTGCTAGCCGCGCGACCTGGCGGGCCTGACTGCATCGCCTCGAACGGAGACCACCGGCGGTGAGGCGTGCACCTGCCGCCGGTCACCCACGCAGTCCCGCTCGTTCGAGCAGACGCTGACGATCATCGAGCGGCCGGCCGAGATCGCGGTGCGCTGCTCGATCGTGGAACGAATCGCCGTGCCGTGCAGCCACCGCAGACACGACTCGACCGTACGCTTCCTGGGTGGCGATACATGTGATCACCGTCGGCACCCGAGCCTCTCCGATGGCCCTCGCGCAGGCGGAGCAGGTCGGTAAGGTGCTGGCGCTGCTCGACCCTGCCGTGGAGATCCGGCTGGTGCCGATGACGACCAGCGGCGACCGGTGGACCGGTGACCTCGCGGTCATCGGCGGCAAGGGCGCGTTCGTCCGAGAGCTGGACCGCGCCCAACTCGCCGGGGAGATCACGGTCGCCGTCCACTGTCTCAAGGATGTCCCCGGTGACGTCGCCCTGCCCGAAGGGCTGGCGATCGCCGCCTACCTGCCACGCGAGGACGTCCATGACGCGGTGGTGTCCCGCCACGGCGGCACGCTCGACGACCTGCCCGCCGACGCGACCGTCGCGACCAGCTCGCCGCGCCGTCGCGCCCAACTCACTACCCGCTGGCCCCACCTACAGGTGACCGCCGTACGCGGTAACACGAACACCAGACTGCGCAAACTCGACGACGGCGAGTACGACGCGATGATCCTCGCCGTCGCCGGGCTGCGCCGCATCGGCCAGACCGCCCGGATCACCCAGGTGCTGCCGGTCGAGGACATGCTGCCCGCCGTCGGCGCCGGCACGATCGTGGTCACCACCCGCACCAGCGACACCGCGACCACCAGCCTCGTCGCCCGGTTGAACGATCCGGCCACCGCGCTGGCGGCCACCGCCGAACGCGCCATGCTCCGCGCACTCTCCGGCCACTGCCACAGCCCGATCGGCGGGCTCGCCCAAGTCGAGACCGACACGGTACGACTGCACGGCGCCGTCTACAGCCCCGACGGCGCCAAACAGGTCACCACGACCATGCGAGGACCTCACTCCGACGCCGCCGACCTGGGGCGCGGTGTCGCCGGCTACCTGCTGAGCGCTGGCGCCGACGAGCTCATCGACTCGGCCGCCGGCTGACTCGCCAAGTTGACGGCCCAAGGACCGGAGCCTTGCGACGGGGGAAGACCGGTGCAGGGGCCGACCCGGCCTGGCGGAGTGCGCGGGGAAGCTTCGTCGGAACCGAGGCGTAGTCGGATGACATGCGTCGTCGACGGGCGCGGCGACAGTGGGGCGAGGACCCTCAACACCCACGCCGTGCCCAGCGCGCTCGACGAATCGGGCCGCTCCACCGCAAGCCCGCATTCGCCACATTGGCATGGCAGGTGTGCCTGCGATCCCGGGCGCTTACGACGCAATCAGGGAATTTCGCCGCAGGCGGTCGCGGGCCGAACCGATGCGCACTCGACGGCAAACCGACTGCCCAGCCTGACCCGGACGATCCACCGCCAGCATTCCCGGTCTCACAGCGGTGTGCGATTCACCGCTACCCGTAGCGGCCTGTCTATCTGACCACCGCCGGGACCGCCCGCCGGTAACCCCGCCGACTACCCACGACCGGCACCGTCGCGACCATGGAACACGAGCATCACGATCCCTGGAGCGAGGGCAACCAGCGCGCGATGGAACGGCTCATGGCACTCGGCGTCCTCGTCGAGGCCGGGTCGCGGCTGGCGGCAGAGAACGCCCGCGTCAAGGCCAACCGATCCGAACAGGAACTGCGCGACCAGGGTCGCCGGAATCGGGACGAGCAGAAAACGAGCCGGAATGCCGACCGGCTCGCCGCAGCTGACTCGTCTCGGCGAAGGCGCGAGTGGTCCCGTCTCGCCGGGGACGGCGAGCGGCTCCGCGACTACCTCTCGGACCTGCCCTTCGTGGAGGTGGCGCGGCACTGGGGACAGGCGGCTCAGAGCGCCGAGAGTAATCCCACCGACGCGGCTGTGCTGGCCGCGGCCGAAGACGAACTTCGACGTCGGGCCCCGAGTTTGATCGACTTCTACGCCCGTGGGCGCGACGATGGGCTGTCGCGCCAGGAAGCGATGGCCGACGCGGCCCGCTACGTCTGGTCCGGATCGGGCCCCGCCCGCAGGCACGGCGGCCGACCTTCCACCGCCGGCGCCCTTACGCAGATCGGCGACGAGCTCGACCAGGAGATCACCCGACTCGCCGGCACGTTGGACCCGATCGGGCAGGCACGGCTGCTACGCAACCTCGAAGACAGCGGTTGGTCCGCACAATCGCTGGCCCACGTCGAGACGCTCCTCGACCGAGCCGAGGCCGAGCGGCGTACCGCTGCCACAACTGCGGCCACACCCGACGCCCCCGCCACCGCGGTCAATGAACATCAAGCGGCTCGCGCCGCCGCCGCAGCGGCCTCGGGCCGCGCAGGTGACCTCGACGCCGACGCGCGCGCCGCAGCCGCCCAGCCGGCGGCACGGTTAGCGGCCGAGTCCTTCGCTCTGCCTGCGCAGCAGGCACTCACCGCCCATCCGACCTCGATGCCACCCCGCGCCCCGGTAGCGCACCCCGCCCAGAGGAGGAGCCGGTGACCAGCCGCCGCGACGAGGATCTGACCGGTACGGTCGCGGCCCTGCAGAACCAGGTCGCGGAACTCACCCAGCGGCTCGACGACCAGACGCCCGCCACCGCGCCGGCAGCACTGCGGTTCCCGACCGTCGAAGCCTGGGCCACGGGCTTGTTCCTACCGATGTTCGGGTGGCGCGTCGACGGACAGCGCTGGCACTGGTGTCCCCAGTGGTGGCGTCACGCAGAGGCGATCTGGCGGCTCGAACTGCTCTGGCGTTCGTGGGAAGTCAACCGCCTCGCAGCGACCGGCATGTCCGCCTGGTCGATCGAGGTCGACCGGCACATCCACGAACTGCTCGGCGACGACGGTCCCTTCCGACAGTGCCGGGCCGCCGATGACGACCGCGCCGCTCGGCACACCGAAGTTGCGTCGGCGACTGCCGAACCCGCCCCCAAAGGCTGGTGGGACTGATGGCTACCTCGATTCCAGCGGTCGCGTACGGGGGTGGGGTTCAGTCGACGGCGCTGCTGGTTCTCGCCGCCACCGGCCGGATCAACTTTCCGACATTCCTCTTCGCGAACACAGGCGACGACTCCGAGGACCCGGCAACCCTGGCGTACCTGCAGCGGTACGCCAAGCCATACGCGGCCGCGCACGGCATCGAGCTTCACGAACTGCGCCGCGTCCGCCGCGACGGCGCCGTCGAGACCTTGTGGGGCCGACTCACCCGCGATGGGTCTCGCAGCCTGCCCATCCCCGTTCGCATGTCGAACGGGGCACCCGGCACGAGATCGTGTACTGCGGACTTCAAGATCATGATCATTGGGAAGTGGTTGAAGCAACGTGGAGCCAGCCGTGATGACCCGGCGACGGTGGGCATCGGCATCAGTCTCGACGAGATCGAACGCGTCAACCGACGTATGGGCATGCCGTACGAGATCCCGGTGTACCCCCTGCTTGACCACGATCCGCCACTGCGCCGGCACGACTGCGCAGGCATCATCGCCGCAGCAAAACTGCCGATCCCACCCAAGTCGGCCTGCTGGTTCTGCCCGCTGAAATCCCCTCGGCGCTGGGGCGAGATGCGGCGCGACAGACCGAGCCTCTTCCGCTCGGCCTGCGATCTGGAAGCCCTGTTGAACGCGCGGCGGAACATGCTCGGCAAGGATCCGGTCTGGCTGTCGCGGTACAACCGCCCTCTCGTCGACGCCATCCCCGGAGCGCAGCAGACCCTGCCAGGGCTCGATGGTGAGCCTGGTGTCGGCCTCTGCGACAACAGCTCTTGCTTCACCTGATCGGCACCGTTGGCGAGTCGGCGTGGACAACACTCGACGGGCCGGGCCTCGACGGGCTTCACCGGTTATCCACAGGGCGTCGCCACCGCTGTGGAGGCGCGTACACGCAGTCGGGAGGATTCGGGAATGAACTACATCACCGCGTTGCGGCAGGCCACGGCCTATCTGGAGGAACGGGGAGTCGTCGATGAGACCGAGGTACAGGCCGGCCTGCGCCTTGCGGGTCTGGCCTTCGATTCTCCGGATGTGCCCTCCCGGGAATGGGCGCTGCTCGGGTTCGAGCTGCTCGCCGCGCTCACCGAGCTGTACCCAGATCCGGCGCCGATCGCCGTACTCGCCACACGGTCCTCGATCACGTCCGCATCGACGCAGCAGGCTCTGATCCGCTTCGTGTCGGTACTCGCGAACGGCTACGACCAGGCGAGCAGACAGCCGGAGTTGCCGACCGGGCGTCGGTTCGCCTACGCCGCGACAGCCGGTCGGCTCAGCGGTGCGGCGCGAGGTCTGTTGTGACGTACGGACATTGGCTTTCGCGGGCGCACGACGAGCTTGCCGGTGCGCAGGCACGCCTACCGTCCAACCCGGCGGTCACTCTCGATGACGTTGAAGCGACCGTCGTAGCCCGGCACCGCGTCTATACCCGGCTGGCCAAGCTCGTGGAGTTCGTCATCGGCGGCCAGCCGGCTCGTGCCGACATTGACCGCAGCACCGTCGATATCGCCTTGCAGATGCAGGCAGGAAACCACACGACTCGGCTCTACCTAGGACTCACCGCTGCGGCTCGCTCCGACCTGCCGGCTGTCCATCCCACGGCTGCGATCGGCAGGGTCGGGCGCCACCTGGAGTCAGCGGCAGAGGCAGTGGCGGTGGCGGGGGAAATCCTGGCTAGCCACGCACCACCCGCGCGGGAGCCGCTGACTCCAGAGGGAACGGCGATTCGCGCCGGCGCCGGGCGCAAAGCCGGCTTGGCCGACATCGCAGCACTGACCAAGACGATGCTGGCTATCGATGCAGAACTACCTGAGTGGCTGTCGAGTAGCCATCGACTCGCATACCGGGCCTTCGAGACGGTTGCGGATGAGGCACGCTGGACCAACGACAGCTACCTGACCGAGGTCCTGCACCAGGTTACGTCGGACGCGGATGGGGCCCCTTCGCTGCTGCACCTGCTGGAACCGCCACCGGTCTCGCCAGCCCGCCGGGCCATCAGCGATGGAGCGTCGGCGCGGACATCGTTGGTCGCGGCACGAGACTGGATGCACCGCAACCCCGACGAGGTGCGCGCACTGCACCTGGCCAAGGCGACCCAGGCAGCGCTCGCGGTTAGCGCGCTCGCTTCACCCGGCGCTGGCGCGGACTGGCGATCGTGGAGCACAGCTGCCCATGTGGCCGGTCAGTTTCGCGGCACACCCCCACACGGCCCGGAAGCAGCACGAATGGCCCGTGAGCTCGACCTGGTGACCAGGTGGGTTCGCCCAGAACCGCGGAGACCAGGGCAGGGCATCAGGCGCGGCTTCCGACTCGAAGCGATCGACGAGCTGGCCGGGGTGCTCCCGTCATTGTCGGAGGTGCTGGATGCGGCAACCCTGACGGCCGCTCGACACCGCCACTTCTTCGTTGTCGGCCGCCGGGAGCTCGAACGCGTGCCCAGGTCGCTGGTGTATCACGCTGTCGAACGATGGTGCGTTGCGCTGCCGAACGCCGAGCAGGTCTACCGCCTGCGGTCAGCGCTCGCCGCCGTGGGAACCTCCGCACTCGCATCGGCGCCGTCGCAGCTACCGCGCACCGCGCCGCGCCTGGCCAGGCTGGCGTTCGCGGCAACAGCCGAGGCCAAGCCGAGCCAGCATACGGGTCGTGCAGCCGACCGCGCGGTACAGGAGCCCTTGCCGCGTGCGAGCCGCTCCGGCCGCCGTTGACAACACTGTTCCTGCCGGTGATCGGGTGCCGCCGCCGCCGTTCGAAGTCGTCTTCTGTTGTGTAGTTTGAGCAGTCTGAGTCCCCGTGAGAGGGCCGGGTAGACGGTCGCAGACGCGAGCGCGTTGACTGGCTTCGTCAGTTTTCAGTCGACGATCCCACCGGGTGTGCGACCGGTGCACATCTGGGGTGGACGGATTGCGCTTCCGGCTCAGCGACGCCGGGTTGCGGACCGTTTGGTGTCCGTCTGCGAGGAAGGGACTGCGGCTGGAGGTCCCGGTGCCTCGTTCGTTGCCTGGCTGGCGAACGAGCTTCGGGCCGTGGTTGGTGCGCTCTCGGCGTTCTGCTGTTGGCCCACGAGGGTGAGGGCTTGATCGAACTTGCGGAGGCGTTCCAAGCCCGCATCCGTTATTTCCCACAGGCCGCGGGGACTGTGCGTACTCAGGTGGCCGCGTTTGATCAGGTCGGTTCGGGCTACGTTGCAGCGCAACCGCCACCGTATCTGGCCGTCACCCAGTTTCTGCCGGTCGGCATCGGTGAGCTGCCGGGCGAGTAACTGTCCGACCCTTTCGATGACCTCGTGTGCAGGTGCGCTGCCACCGAGTTGTTCCAATGCGCTCAGGATTGGTACTTCAAACTGTGGGTGCGGAATGCTCTGGCCCGCTGCGGGCCGTGGGCTCCGCTTGGGCACTGGCAGGCCGAGGAGTTGCCGAAGAACGTCGTTTGGCTGCTTGCGTGATTCGATGGCACGCTGGCGCAGCGCGGCGTGCACCTGTTCGTCGACCCGGATTAGCTTGCTCACCGTGGTTTCCTCTCTATTGCTGTTCATGGTCGGCGTGGGCTGCTTCGCGGTGGCAGCGGCAATGAGGGTGACCAACCGGGTGTGCCAGAAGACATGCCGCTGGTGGCGGCCGGGGCAGGCTCTGCGGATAGCGAGGTGACGAACGAGGTCTTGGCCAGCGCAGCGGCTGAACCGGTGGCGGTGTGCGTCGTTTTCCGGGTTGCCCCGGTGGTGGTGACTAGTGAAGGCGGAGCTGAGCGGGCATGGATGAGCAACACGGCCGGGTTGCCGGGATGGTGCGAGCCGATGGCGTTGATGATTCGGTTCGCGCTGGCTTGGGCGTCGCTCATCCCGGCCAGTTCGGCACCTAGCTGGTCTGGGGGGATCGCCTTGTGGAGGGAGCTGTTGCACAACAGGATCGGGCCGTCGTCGACCGGGCAGATGCTGATGTCACCGGCGCGGACGCTGGAGGTGAGCAGGGTATCGGCGATGACGCCGTGCGAGGTGTGTTCTCCTTGGTCACGGCGTTTCCGCGCGGCGGTGTGGTCGGCGGTGACTTGGGCGAGTTGGCCGGCGTTGATGGTGTAGGCGCGGCAGTCCCCGGCCCAGGCGATTTCGAACCGCACGCCATGGCGGCTGTCGGATGCGGGATACGCCGAGACGACCAGAAGGGACGCGTCTCCGGCCTGGCTGTGGTGCACGCCGTCGTAGATGGCGTTGACCGCTGCCCGTGCGGCGTGCAGTCCGGTCGCCGGCGATGAGCGCAGGGTGACGGTGGCGGCGATGTCGGCGGCCATCTCTGCCGCGGTCGTCGCTTCCCTGTGTCGCCCAATGCCGTCGGCGAGCGCCCAGACGCTGATCCCGGTGCGGGGATCGTGGCGAGTGGACATGGCGGCGGTGTGGGTGGTTCGTCCGCCTCGGCTTCGTGCGGACGCGGATACCGTGATGGGAGCAGCGTTCGCGTTCGCGGCCGGGGTCGGTGGCTCGTCGTCCGACGGAGGCGGAGAGCTCACGGTGTGAGACGTCGGTGGCGGGTCGGGCGGTGGGGGCGGGTCCAATCCACTGGGGGAGTCTGTTCGGGCCTCCCATGCCTCGACGACACCGCGTACGACGTCAGTGGCGTCCAGTCCGAGTTGCTCGGAGGCGGCCTCCGCCATGGCGCGAGTGGCGTGCGGGGCGTCGATGAACAGTTCGGCGATAGCATGGTATGCGGTGAGTCGGTCGTCGACGAACCGGACCGGATCCGTGATGCGCCTGCTTTCGAACAGGCCGCTGATCTTGTTGGTGAGCTGAAGCTGGGCGAGGGGTTGTATGGCGCCGACGATTTCGCTCATTGCCCTGATGGGGCCCATGTCCGCGAGTATGTCGGCGGGATCCTGTCCCTTGGGTAGGCGGACTCCGGAGAGCTGACCGGGCCATCGCGCCGCGATCGGGTAGGCCCGCTCTGCGGCCCGGCGTCCGCCGCCGTCGCCGTCGAAGGCCAGGACCAGGTGTGCGCCGGGTAGCGCCCGCTGGAGCAGGTTGAGTTGTTCGTGGGTGAGATTGGTGCCGCACGGCGCGACCGCGTAGACGGGTTGCGTCTCGGGGATGGCGTAGTGCGCGGCAGCCATGCGGTGCATCGCGAGCACGTCGGCGGCTCCCTCGACGACGAACACCACGGGGTCGCCGATGCCGGCGGGGCGGTGCGCGAGTTGTTGTCCGAGGCCGAAGAGCACCTCTCGTTTGTGGTAGAGGGAGGTGTCCGGGCTGTTCATCCACTTGGCGTCGGCGTGACCCGACAGGTCGCGGCCGGTGAAGCCGACGACACGGTTGCGGTCGTCGGTGATGGGGAACATCAGCCGGTCGCGGAATCGGTCGAGGAGCTGTCCGCTGGTGCGGTGAATGAATCCGAGACCTGCGGCGGTGACCTCGTCGGTGGTGAAGCCGGCTCGCTGCAGATGGCTTGCCAGTTCGGTCCAGCGTTTCGGCGCGTACCCGATCCGCCATGGCCCCGCTGGGTCGGTGGTGTCGCTGATGCCGTGGCTGTGCAGGTAGGGGGTCGCTTTCTTCGAGGTGGTCAGCCGGCTGGCGTAGAAGCGTGTGGCGAGGTCGTTGACCGCGTACAAACGTTCGGGTGGCGGGTGGTCAGCGGCCATCGTCGGTTTCCTCGCGTGTGCGCCGTACGAAGTCGGCGTCAGCCGCCGGTTCGGCCTTCAGAGAGGCGAGGGTGTGGGCGTGTACGAGGTAGGTCAGCGCCAGGAGCTCGCCGGCCAGCTCGTCGATCTGACGTTGAAGGTCGGCGAACATCGCCTCCAGCCAACGCTGTTCCGCTTCCGACCTTGGGTGGTTGCCGCTCATGACTGATGCCCGCGGTCGTCGAAGCCGGGGTTGTCCACGTCGATCCGTGTGGAACGGCGTCGGCTGGTGTCAAGGTCGGTGCGGGCGTTGTGGGTGATGGACTCGACGCTGGCGGCAGTGTCGGCGCCGATGGTGTCGGCGTGGTCGCCGCTGTACCACGGCATCAGGTCGATCATGGCGGCGCGGGCACCGGTCGCGAGCAGGACCGCCCGTCCGCGCTTGAGGGACCGCAGATCTCCTGGTTCGAGGATTCGCCGTCGTTGAGCGCTGGTGGAGTAGCTGGTGTGGCCGTTGCCGTCCCGGTTGATCGAGGTCACCGCGACGTCGTGGTCGCCGATGAGTCGGGAGACGTCTTCGGCGTGGCGGGAATCGTCCAAGCCGGCGCCGATGAGCTTGATCGTGGCGGCGGTCCACAGGGCGGTCATCCCTCGTTCGCCCCACACCCCTTGGCCTTGGGCGATGTTCTGGATGATGGTGATGGGGATGATTCCTCGGCCGCCGAGGTGGCTGTACAGCTGGGGCAAGTCGGCGATCTTGCAGATGTTCGCGGCCTCGTCGAGCACCGCCAGCACGGGTGGGTCGATGCGGCCGCCACCGGCTTCGGCGTGTACGACGGCGGTGCGGAACACCGCGTCGGTGAGCGCGGCGACCAGGGGAGCGGCGGCCCCCGCTCCTTCCTTGGACAAGAGGTAGAGCGTGTCGTTGGAGGTGGGGAACGCCGTGACGTCGAGGCGGTCGATGCTGCTTGCCGGCGGGGTGACCCAGGCCATGATGTCTGGGTCGGACAGGCAGCGGGCGGCGGTGCGCGCGGTTTCGTAGACCCCGTCCCTGGTCTCCGGGGCGCCGCCTTGTCGACCTGCAAGCGACCGGGCGGCCTGCGGGTATCCGGCGGCGCGTAGCAGCGTTACCGGCTCGCGAGTGGTTACGTCGGACAGCCAGGCTTGCACATCGGTGAGGGTGCCGCCGGAGTTGGCCGCTGCCAGGAAGAGACAGGTGAGCAGATCTCCGGCCGCGAGCGGCCAGAACGGGTCGGAGGAGCCGACACCGCGGATTTCCTGAATGAAGTGGTCGGCGAGCCGGGCGGCGTCCTCGACACCGTTGATCGTGGCGAGAGGATCCCACCAGAGGGTTTGTGGCTGGCGGGTGACCCGCTGTGGGTCGAAGGTCCAGACGCGGCCGATCCGCTGGCGGGCTCGCGCGGTGGCGGCCCACAGGTCGGAGCGGTTGCTTGTCGCGAGCACCGGCCCGGGTGCGTCCAGGATCGGGGGTACCGCCAGGCTGGTTGTCTTACCCGCCCGGGGCGCCATCACGGCGAGGATGACGTCCTCCCAGCTGGACCGAAGCACCGGGCCGCGTTTCCGACTGCCAGCGACGAGCCGTCCGACGGCGATGCCGATCGCGGCGGCCGGGACCTGCCTCGGGGCGCGTCCGGCGAGGCTCGACCGGAGCCGTTGGGCACGCCGTAGCGCGGTGACGCCGATGAGTTCGTCGACATCGCGGGCGCGGGCGAGAGACGGTAGAGGGTCTCCGGCCTGTGGGCGATGGGCCTGCCACCACGCCCAGCCCCAGAATCCCGGCACGACGAACGCGGTGAGTAGCAGCGTGTAGATGAGCGCTACCCGTAGCGGTGGCACGCCAGGCCACAGGTGCTGCCATTCCTGGTCGACCAGGTGGCTGGTGAAGTCCCAGCCGAACGGCGGGCCGGTTTTCCATGGGTGCCCGGACACCACAGCGGCGAGTCGTCCGGACAGCCACGCCAACCAGGTCAGCCCTGCGGCGGCGGCGCAAGCGCCAAGGATCAACCATGGAGTTAGGGGGTGTCCGCCCGCGCTGCCGCGGGGGTAGATCGGCTGCTGGCTGCGGATGCCGCCGTTCATCGGGCACCCGCCCGCACCGCCGTGTCGGTGTCGTACAGCGATACCTCGTCGCCGACGAGGTGCAGCGCCACCGGCATGCCGGCCCGCTCGCCCGTCTTGACGAGGTACTTTCCGCGGCCCGGATGTGTCGCGCCGGGTACCAGAGCGTCCGGGGCGGCCCAGGAGGCGACCATGTCCCGTTCAGGCCCTGAGAGGCGGACCATCTGGCTGATCCGGTCCAGCTCCCGGCCGGGCAGAGCGGCCAGAACCTTGATGGCGCAGCGTTCGGCCATGCCGCGTCCCTTGGCTCTGTCCTCATCGCTGGCGAGCGCGTCCAAGTCGTCCAGGGAGTGGGTGAGCATGATCTGCGATACGCCGAGGTTGCGTGACAGTCGGGTGAGCGCGTCGGCTGGCTCCACCAAGCCCGGTGCTCCCCGTAGCGCCCGCCACAACTCGTCCATGACTGCCAGGTGCCGACGTCTGGGGGCGAGGCCCTGGTCGGCGAGTACGGCTGCGGCGTCGATGACGGCGTACCCGTAGCTCCAGGTGGAGAGCATCGCGGCGGAGACGAGCTTGTCGCCTGCGGCGGCGACCCTGGAGATGTCGATACTGACCGCCTTGGCGGACAGGTCGATGGGGGTGGAGGTGGCGGCGTCGAAGACGCCGGCGAGGGTTCCTTCGCACAACAGCCGGAGGGTGGCGACGAGGTCGTCGATGCGGCGGCGGTAGTCGGCCAGGGAGGTGGCGCGTGCTGCAGCCCGGATCGTGTCCGGCCCTTGTTCGAGCACCGCGAGCACGTCGGGGATCACCGGGTCGGTGGCACGTCGCTCGGCGAGCAGATCCACCACACGACCGAGGACGACCTCCTCGGTGTTGCTGACCCGCCCGCCGTCTCGCACCAACGTGCACAAGGCGATGAGCAGGGTGAGCCGCCGTCCGCGCAGTTCCAGACGGAGCTGATCGGCGTCCGCCCCGCTCATTCGCGACAGCACCGTTCCGAGTGGACCGGCGTCGAGTGGGTTGATCCGGTCCATCCCTCTACCGACCCGTATGACCTGCCCGTCGAGGTGCTGCACGACCCTGGTGTAGTCCGGCTTCGTGTCGCCCAGGATCAGCACCTGAGCGCCGGTGGCGGCCATGCCCATGACCAGGCGTTTGGCGAACGCGGACTTACCGGCACCTGGCTGACCGAGAACGAAGACGCCGGTGTTGGTGATCAAGCCGGCGCCGAGCCACTCGAACGGGTCGAGGAGCACTGACTCGCCCCAGAGCTGGTGGCGCCCGATCGGCACACCGAGTAGCGGCGAGCCGGAGCCGGCGGTGAACGGGTAAAGGCCGGCGGCCTGCACGGTGGTGGCCTGGTACTCGGTGCCGGCCGTGACATGCACGGCCCGTCCGGCACCCGGCCGACGCCAGCCCCACGCCGGGGGGATGGTTCCCCCGTACGACACATCGTTGTACGGATCATCTGCCATTGGTGATACCCCCTATCGACGAGTTGGGTGCCCGATGTCCGGGCGTCGTGGTGTGGCTCCTGTTCGCCGGGTTGGTCCCTGATCGGGAAGCGGCAGGCTGGGAGCCTCACTGCCCGGGGAAGTAGCAGGACCGGACCCACCGGGCGGACCGGATGCCTTCGCCAGCGCGACCGGATGGGTCTCCGCGTCGCTAGGACCTGCGGTTTCTCCGGCAGGTAACGTGGCTGGTCCGTCAGCCAGCGAAGTAACCTGTGGCCGGGTCGGTTTGTTTGCACTTGCCGGCTGTGTCGCTGGTCGGATTTCGGCCTTGCGGTCAGGCGCAGCTTCGATGCCACCCTGCGGCGTGGGGCTGCTCGACGGTTCCTCCCACAGCGGCACGCCGCAAGCGCGGAGGAACCTCGTCTCGTCGAAGTGCCGGTTGAAGTTGGGAAACCACCAGGCCATGCCTCTCACGAATTCGTGGATGAGCTCCCGGGCCTGGGCCGGAGTGATCGATTCGGGCAGAGCGGCCGGGTTGGTCAGCATGTTGGCTGTCACGTTGCCGATGACGTCGGCGAGTTCGTCGTAGTCCTTGCGGTGCACCTTGTGCCTCGTTTCTGATTCGTCAGAAGGCAGATGGAGGAAGCGTTAGCGGGGCCACTGCTGGGCCAGCACCGGCGGGCAGATTCCGGCCGGCAGGGTGACCGCGAATCCGGCGGCCTGGGAACGCCATAGGCGGCGCAGCCTTACCTTGCAGGTCTCCGCGCGGCTCTCCACGTCGGCGACGGCGCGGCCCAGTTCGGCTGGATCGAACACGGTGGCGGTGACCCACAGGCTGATCAGGCCAACACCGGCTCCGAGTGCCTCTTCTCGCGCGGCTTGGGCGGCCTGCTCGTGGTCGGCGATGTCCCGCGCGGTGGGGTCGAGCTTGCGGGCTCGCCGGTAGGAGCTGCGGAACTGGGCGGCGTTGACTTGGCGTTCGACCTCGCCTGCGGCCTGCGCCGCAGTCAACGGCCGGTACATCAGCGTGACCCGTTTCGGGTGGTCGCCGGGGGCGAGCAGCCGCGCGAGCACGTGATGGGTGACCGGCTGGCGCGGTGCCTCGTGCCACGCCCAGGTCACGCTGGTGGCATCGTCGTGTTCGTACCGGTCGGTGTGCTCCTGCGCGGCGACCGGGCCGGCGTTGCTCCAGTCCAGCAGTTCGGCTGCCGTGCCAGGATCAGCGCTGAGTAGCCGGGTCACGTCGCCGCGGCTGTTCGGGTCGAAGCAGTGCCGGACGATCCCCGCGATCTGCGCGGCTGTAGCTCGTCCCAGCACGGTCAGCCCGCACCCGGCCAGCGCGTCCTGCAAGCCCGGCAGGGCGCGGTCGACCTCCGTGAGGCACTGCGGCACCGTCTTGGGACGGGCCGGTGAGGCGGCCGGGTCGAACGTGATCGACACGGTCGTCTGAACATCCGCCGCAGCCTGCGGAGCGGTGGCGACGAGCTGCTGAAGCACCCGTACCGCCGCTGCTGGTCCGTCCGGAGCCAGCCGTCCGGTGATGTAGTCGGCCAGTCGGGTACCGGAGTCCGGCGCGGTGTCCACGGTGACCGCGACCCACCGCACGATCGGGACATGGCCGAGACCGGCCAGCCAGCCGCCCCAGTTCGACACCCACGCGGTGGCCGCTGCGGAGTCGGCCAACCAGGTGGACTGCGCGGCGCAGCGCAAGGTGACCGTCATGGTCCCGAGCCTGCGATGCCACACCACGCCGTAGTTGCCGCCGTGGCCGTCTTGCGCGGACAACAACACGGTCGGGGCGAGCACGCCCGGCAACTGCCAGGCGTGCTCCTGCGCCGACATCACACCGCCGCGGTAGCTTGTCCGACCACGGGCGGTACCGGTGACCCAGCGGAGGCGCTGCACAAGCGCCTGCGCCAGCGACACCCCGTCCCACTGGGCGACGTTGCCGATGATGATGATCAGGCAGACCGGCCCGACCACAGCGATGGCGGCGAGGCTCACCGACATCGTGATCAGTGCGACGGTCATCGCCGCGAGCACCACCATCGTCTGGCCGAAGCCGAGTCCGAACAGGCCCATGTTCCTGGCCCGGCGCCATCCGCCGTAGGTGCGCGTTTCGTCGGCGGGAAAATCAGCGGACATCTCGCTCACCTGTCTTCCGTCGAACGGCTGGCCGTGTTCGCCGCCGACTTGGCTGCTGCCCCAGCGACCTGGGCGCCGACGACGACACCGGCGACGATGGGCGCGGCGGGACCTGCGGCGGCGGATGCTCCGACCCCGGCGGCTCCGGCGGCACCCGTGCCCGCACCGGCTGCGGCGCTGCTGCCGGCGGCCGTCGCCGTGGTGGCGCTACCAGCTGTGGTAGTCGCGGTGGTTGTCGTCGTGGTGCCCGCCGACGGGGTGGCGCCGCCGGTGGGCGCCGGACCGGTGAACGTCGGCGGTGTCGGTCGAGGAGTCCCCGAGCCACTGTCGCCCTGGGCACCCGAGGACGGCGGGCTGCGGCGATCCATGTCTCGGGCGTAGTCCGTGGCCGTCATGCCAGACGAGCCACGGCGCGAGGCGACCGCGTGTAGACCCGCAGCCCCCGCAGTGGCCAGCATGCCCGCCGAGTTGCCGGACTGCTGGACGGCACCCACGGTCCAATTGAAAAACTTCATCATTGCCGGCAGTGCGACGATAGTCAGTCCGAGCATGCCGGCCCCGGTGAACCAGGTCGAGATGTCGCGGTTCTCGGGATCGCCGATGAGCATGAACGCGACCGCGTACGAGGTAGCGGCGAACGGCTCGTAGAAGGTCAGCGCGAGCAGCCAGCCGAGCACTCGGCGTAGCCAGTTGCTTGTGGCGCCGGTGAAGGTACCGCTGGCGGCGAGCTGGAGCATCCCGGCGAGGATGATGATGCCGCCGCTGCGGAACAGCAGCAACATCGCCTGCATGATGCTGGCGACGAGGACGAACAGGCCCACGACGACCACCAGGATGCTGCTGATGCCAGGGCCAGCCGGCATCAGCAGCAGCTGCATACGCGCGGCGAGCGCGTCGGTCTTGCAGCCAGGGTCCTGGCCGATGCCCGGGGCACAGTCCATACCCCAGGTGAGGACCCACTCGGTGTAGGACTCGCACGCCCTCAGCAGCATCTGAGTGCCGGCGAGGCTTAGAGCGCCGAACAACGCGGTAGTGAACAGCCCTTTCACGACCGCGATCAGCGGTTCACCCTTCCTGTTGATCATCATCAGGAGGGACTGCCACATGATGCCGGCGACCGCGACCAGCAGGGCGATCGGCAGCATCCACTGCTGAAGGGTTCCCGCCGCCGGGGCATTCTCGACATCAACCGGCGGCAGGTACAGCCACCAGGTCACCGTTGACGTGATCAGGGTGGACTGCGCATCGCCAATCAGACCGGCGAGGTGACCGATCATGCTGTCCGCTACCGCACCGGCGACTTCGGTGGCACCCTCCGTGAACTGGCACTTGAGATCCCATGCGTCGCACATGGCCTACCTGCCCGGCAGCGGCGTGTAGCCGCGGACGAAGGCGGGCCCGACCAGTGCGCGCACCGTGGACCAGTCGCCACGTGGTGGGGCGACCAGGTGCCAGTCCTCACCTGACCAGGAGACCTGTACGACGGTGGCCGCGCGGGCGATGCCGCCTTCGCCGTCCGGTGCCTCAATGAGCAGGCGAAGGCTCGCCGCCTGCGGGCTGTAGGAGTCGATCCGTACGCCGGCGATCGAGGCGTAGATGGGAGCCAGCGGATCGCCGTAGGGAGTCTGCAACTGCTCACGGGCGACGGCGTAGCCCCGGGTGACTGCGTCGACATATGCGGCGACGTCCGGCCCGACGACCTGCTCACGCAGCGTCGGCTCCCAGATCCGCGGGCCCACCTGCGGGCTGGTACGCACCAGCAGGTGAAGCGCCGCGAAAACGGCACCTGACGGTGTTTGGGCGAAGCGCTGCGACCGCCCCTCCGCCAGATCATTCGGACCTGCTGCTGCGGAGACGGGCAGATGGAGCCCGGCCACAGTGATCCAGGTCAGGTCGGTCGGCCAGGCAATGTCCACAGCCGGTTGCTGGGGTGCCACGGATGTCTGGTCACCGATCGGCCGCGGATCCACTGAGGCGAGTTGTTGCTCGGGCGGGGTCTGAGAGTGCCGGGGCGCGTCGCTGCTCCGGGCAACCGCGACTGAGGCCAGCACGAGCAGGACCAGCCCGGCAGCGGCGATAGACAGAGGGCGGATGCGACGACGGGGCGCCGCATGCCGGAAACGTGGACGGCTCATGTCAGCGCCACCCCGGCGATGCCGGCCGCCAGGCTGGTCAGCGCCAGACCGGCGAGCACCCAGGGCACCCCGGCCGCGCCATCGACGGCGGTCTGCGACCGGTTGCGCCGGCCGACGATCATCATTCCGGCGCAGATCATGAACCCGAGAACGCCGGCAACCAGCAGAATCCACTTGCCCCAGCCGAGAAAGGTGGTAGCCACATCGGTCATGCCGGGCGGTGCCGACGGAGCCGGATTTGGGGCTTCCAGTGCGGGAACCGACTGGGCGGCGACAACGAGCTTGAGCAACATGCTGAACTCCTCCGACATGCGAGTGCGGCCTCGTTGGGGGCCGCTGCCGGAGACGTTTGTGGGGGTGCGGGGCCGCTACGGGTGCCGCCAGGGTCAGCGGTAGCGCTACGGGCGTTAGGGCTAGCCCAGGCTGCCGGCCGTCCCGGACCCGCTGGCGATGTGGAGGACGCCCGTTCCGCCGCCTCCCCGCCGGGTTTCGGCGAGCGGAGCGCCGTGGATGAGCTGCGGTCTCGCGGCGGCCGCGTAACACGGCGCGCGTGATAGCGGCAGCGATCGGCAGCCAGGTCGTGTCCGAGCAGGCAGCGCTCGTCTTTCGACTCGCGCGATCGCACCGCCGTGCGAGGAGCGGTACGTCAGGCTACGGGGCTACGGCAGCGCCGCCGGTAACCGTTGGTCGCGAGCGTGACCAGCATGATCCTCACCGGTCGACTCATCGTTCTGGCGCTTGCTCTCACCACCGGGTTGCTAGGAGCCTGCACCAGCACCAGCACCAGCACCTGCACCAGTCCACAGGCCCGGCCAGAAGTGACCGTGACTCCGGGCCCTCTCGCTGTCGACCCATCAGTCGACTACCTCGATCCGCCAGCGGTGTGCGAGGCGTTCGCCGCCGCCGTGCACCTCATCGACACCAACGTCGATCGAGACCCGGCCGACGCATACCAGCGGACTGCGGCATACCTTGACGCGACGCTGGCCGCCGCGGTCTCGAGTCGAGCTCTGCCACGCCGCAGCCCGTGGTGGCAGGAATGGACGCTCCACCGCGCCTACAGCGAGGTCCAGGTCAGCGCGTACGCCGGAGACGCACTCCCGCCGAACACTGCTGAACAGCGGCATCACGCCGTGCTGACCACGGTCCAGCCGGTGGGGCGCGACGGCTGGCGCGGCCCGCTGCAACGCCACACCGTCGTATGCACCCTTCGGCTGACCACGGTTGGCTGGCGGATCAGCGACTACGAGGTCTGGTGACCGCGATGACCAACACGAACGGGCAGGCCAATGCAACGTCGACCTGGGCGGTCGTGCTGCTGCTTGCCAGCGTGCTCGTAGTGGGGGCTGGCCTGGTCGCCTTCGTCAGTTCAGGTGCGGCCACCCTGCTGGCGGCGAGCCCAACATTGATCGCCGCCCCCGCTGGCGGAGGCCAACTCAACGTCGACGCCATCCCCGCGCACGCTCGCCACCTCGTCCCGTGGGTGGTGCGCGCCGGCTCGATCTGCCCACAGATCACCCCACCGATGATCGCGGCGCAGATCGATCTGGAAAGCAGCTGGAACGCCGGTGCCGTCGCCCACAATCCACCCGAACGCGGCGGAGACGCCATCGGCATAGCCCAGTTTCAGCTTGCTACCTGGGCTACCTGGGGCGACGACTACGACAACGACGGCCGCAACGCGCCGGACGACCCCGAGGACGCAATCTATGCGATGGGCCGCCTGATGTGTGACCTCGTCGGCTGGGCCACCCGCAACATCGGGGCGGCCCTGCTGTCCGGTGACCCGCTCGACATCGCCTGGGCCGCCTACTTCTGCGGCCGAACGTGCGTTCTCGACGCTGGCGGCGTCCCCGCTGCGGGCAAGGCGCACGACTACCCCCAGCAGATCCGCTCCCGCATCGACAAGTACACCCTCACGACAGGCGGCTCCGGCGCCTGGCACCCGCCTCTACCTGTCGACAGCTACCAGTTGGTCAGCAGGTTCCGGCCGCCATCGCGGCCCAGCCACGACGGCGTCGACCTCGCCGCGCACACCGGAACCCCGATCTACGCCGCAGCAGCCGGCGTCGTCATCTACGCCGGATGCGACAGCGACTACTGCGACCGACCCGGAAACCCGAACCTGTCCGGCTGCGGACTACTGGTCAACATCAACCACGGCGCCGGCATCGCCACCCGTTACTGCCACGCCGTACGCCTCGCCGTCTCGGCAGGCACCCAGGTCCAGGCCGGTCAACTCATCGGCTGGGTCGGCAGCACAGGCCGTTCTTCAGGGCCTCACCTGCATTTCGAGGTGCATCGAAACGCGCCACCGCTGAACGCCGACAACGCAATCGACCCGCTGCTGTTCATGGACGCCGTCGGGGTGAACATCCGGCGGTAGCCACAGCCACCAGATCCCCAGATCGCTCGCTCCCTCCAACACCTGATCAAGACCTGACGTCACCCGGAGGCAAGGAATGCTGGTGAACACCTACGACCCCCAGTCCTCGCGTCGGATCGCATCCTCGATCACGGCGGGAGCAGCGGGCCGATCCGGTTCCGTTCAGCGAACCACCGACACCCATGTCGTCGACGTTGGCGGCGGCTGGCATGTGGGAACCTGGCGTGAAAACCTGCGGCGGCTCACTGGCCGGGGCCGCGTCACCGTGCTCGCGATGCGGACCCATCCCACCGAGCGTCAACTTTCCGACCACGACTGGTCAGAGATCACCAGAGGGCTCGTTGAGTGCATCGGGTTGACGTCCCGGCCCTGGGTGGCAGTCCGGACCAACCCGACCACCCTCACCGTCCTGACAGACGCCGCCAACGGACCGCTGCCCATCGACGCGGCCCGCAACTTCGTCCGTACGGCAGCCGTCACCGCGCGGACCACCGCGGCCCAGACCCAACTGGTGCCGGTCCAGAGCGACGCTGCGGCCTCCCGTCCGGGTAGCGCGCCGACGCCCATGGCGACGCCTCCACCTCGCGGCGTTGCCCAGGCGAGCTTCGCCACGCCAGCGACCACCATGTCGGGCCCTGTCACCAGATCGCCAGCCGTCCAACCGGGCGCGGTGGATCTGCCCCGGGCGGCCAGCAGCCCTCACTCCAGGTAGACGACGGACCGCAGCATGCCCGTACCGACGCCGCTTCTCAGCGTTACACCACGGTCAGCGGCCCCAGCACTTCCTAGTCGGCGGCACCGACGCACCACAACGACGGCCCAGGTAGACGGCTCAGATAGGGAGTCCGCAGGCAGCGGGGGATGTGATTCCATTGGCTAGAAGGCGCAAGGAGATAGCCGGTCAACTGTCGTTCGACGACTACCTCTGGGCGCGGGCGCCGGAACCAGCCGGTTCCGACGAATTGGAGGTGGAGACGAGTGAACCAGTACGCAGCGCAAGCACGCATGCACTGGCAGAACCACCTGCCGAACCGATACCGGCAGATCGCGAAGCCGGACGAGTTCTTCACGGACATGGGGGAGCAGATCGCCCAGCAGATCCAGGAACTGAGCATGGCGCTGGCCGGTCCGGACCCGGAGCGGGAGACATACCTGGACAAGCTCGGTCGGCTGAACAACGCCCGGTTGAGCGCCGAGGGTCAGGTGCTGCGCGAGATGCTGCCCGACCCGGAGACCGACCTCAGCCCGACCCGCTAGTACCCGCCGCACCGCCGCCGGGGGCGGTAGCGCCGCCCTCGGCGGTGACGGCTTCATCCGACTCCACCGCACCAGCCGTCACCCCACCCGCCCAGCGACCGACGAACACCCCGACCGCGACCACCGACCTGCTTGGCGATCTGGCGAACCTGCCACCCAACCCGCCGGCACCCCCAACGGAGCCGGCGGGCGATCCCGTTCCTCCGGCCCGAGCCTCCGAAGCCGAGCCGTACGACGCCGGGGCAGAACCGAGCGGGCCGAGGTTCCGGCCCACAGAGCAGGCCGATCTCGCCCCCTCCGGGCAGGCCGCCCGAATCAGGGCCAACATCACCGCGCTGCGCCTGCTGCGCCAGCTGCAAGCCGACCAGCGGCCCGCCACTGAGGACGAGCAACAGGTACTCGCCCGCTGGTCCGGATGGGGTGCCGTCCCCGCCATCTTCGACCCGGCACGCGACGAGCACACCACCTACGTCTGGGCGCGGGAACAACTCGCCGAACTGCTCGACGAAACCGAGTGGCGTGCCGCACGACGCACCACCCTCAACGCCCACTACACCGACGCCTCCGTCGTCAAAGCCGTGTGGGACGCCGTGCGGCAACTCGGCTTCACTGACGGCGACGTACTTGAACCTGGCAGCGGCTCGGGCAACTTCATCGGGTTCGCCCCCGAAAACGCGCGGATGGTCGGTGTCGAACTGGACCCGATCACCGCAGCAATCTCTGCAGCCCTCTACCCGGACGCCCAGATCCTCAACGAGAGCTTCGCCGACACCCGCATCCCCGCCGGTGCCTTCGACCTCGTCCTCGGGAACGTCCCCTTCGGCAAGATCTCGCTCACGGACCGACGGCACAACCCGGCCGGCCACAGCATCCACGACCACTTCATGATCAAAGGGCTGCATCTGCTGCGGCCAGGCGGGCTCATGGCGGTGCTCACCTCGCACTTCAGCATGGACCGCGCGAACCCAGCGGCCCGCCGGGAGATCGCCTCACTTGCCGACCTCGTCGGTGCCGTACGGCTGCCCTCGGGGGCGATGGCGAGAGCTGCTGGCACCGACGCCGTCATCGACGTACTGATCCTGCGCCGCCGTGAGGAAAGCCGCCCCGCCACCTCCACCCGTGACTGGGAAACGACCCGGCGAATCACGCTGGGCGAGGATGAGGTGCGCGTCAACGCCTACTTCCTGGACCGCCCGGGGCGGGTGCTCGGCCGGCTCGGCACCGGCGGCCTTCACCGCGGGGACGAGCTGGCCATTGTCGGTGACCGCGACTGCGCACCGGCCCTCCGCGCCGCCTTGCAGGACATCGTCGCGGAAGCGCAAGCCCAGACGCTGACCTACAGCCCTGCCCGGCAGGCCATACAGCCGCAGCCGGTCGCCTTCGTCGTCGCCGCAGCGCAGCAACCCGATGGATACCTGGCGCTGCGCACGGACGGCACGTTCACCCGCGTCATCAACGGCCAAGCCGAGCCGTATGTGCCGCCGAAGACGCAAACTGACGAACTGCGAGAGCTGCTGCGACTACGCAACCTCGCCATGCGGCTGCTGGAGGCCGAGGCAGCCACGCCCGACGACACCGAAGAGATCGATCACCTGCGATCACAGCTCGGCCGCCGCTACGACAGCTACGTCGCACGGTTCGGGCCGATCAACCGCTACAACACGTACGAGACGGGCAAAGTCGACGACGAGACCGGCGAACCGATCCTGCGACGGGCCGCCCCAGCCCAGGGCGGATTCCGCGCCGACCCGTTCGCCAACCTCGTCTACGCCCTGGAACGCTTCGACGACGCATCGCAGATCGCCAACAAGTCCGACATCTTCACCACCCGGGCCATCGCCCCGCGCGCACCAAAGCTCGGCGCGGAGACACCCGAGGACGCGATCGCGGTCTGCCAGGACGTGTACGGCCAGATCACCCTTAATCGGGTGGCGTGGCTGCTCGGCGTGGACGAGGACGACGCGCGTCAGCAACTGGGCACCCTCGTCTTCGACGAACCAGGCACCGAACGGCTCGTTCCGGCGGCGGAATACCTGTCCGGCAACGTGCGACTGAAGCTCGACCAGGCCCGTGCCGCAGCCGAGGAAGACGAGCAGTACGCGTCCAACGTCGAGGCCCTCACCGCCGTCAAACCCGCTGACCTCACCCCGGAGGAGATCCGCGTCCGCCTAGGCGCGAGTTGGGTCAGCGGCGACACGGTCGCGCAGTTCCTCCAAGAGCTCCTGGATGACCCCACCTTGGCCGTCGAACACGGTGACGGCGGCACGGACTGGACGGTCACCTCGAAGCGCCGCGCCTCGACCCTCGCGACGAGCACGTGGGGCACCGAACGGAGATCCGCCGTCGACATCGCCGAGGACCTGTTGAAGCAGCGGCCTGTGCGCGTCTACGACATCGACCCGGTAACCGAGAAGCGCCGGCTCAACGCCGACGCCACACTCGCGGCGCAAACCAAAGCGACCGAAATCAACGAACGGTTCAGCGAGTGGCTGTGGTCGGATCCGCAGCGCGCCAACGCTCACCTGGCCGTCTACAACGAGCGATTCAACTCGATTGTCCTGCGCTCGTACGACGGAGTGAAGCTGACCCTGCCGGGCCTGGCCCTCACCTTCAAACCCCACCCGCACCAGCACAGCGCGGTAGCGCGGATCGTCAATGAACCGGCGGTTGGACTGTGGCACGAGGTCGGGGCCGGCAAGACAGCGGAGATGGTCATGGGGGCGATGGAACTGCGTCGCCTCGGCCTGGTCCGCAAGCCGATGATCATCGTCCCGAACCACATGCTGGAGCAGTTCAGCAGGGAATTCCTCCAGCTGTACCCCCAGGCGCGGCTGCTCTCAGCCAGCAGCGCGGACCTGACCGCGGACCGTCGCAGGTTGTTCCAGGCGAGGGTGACGACCGGCGCGTGGGACGCCATCATAATGACCCACCGCGCCTTCGAGCAGGTGGCCATGTCGCCCGAGTATCAGCGCAAGTATCTGAAGTCGAAGATCGAAAAGCTGGAACAGCGGCTGGAAGCGGCGAAGAGCGCCGATCAGAAGCGGCTTGTCAAGCAGCTCGAAGGTGCCATCAGCCGTGCTGAGGAGCGGATCAAGAAGAAGCTCGACACCAAGAAGGACCCTGGTCTGACGTTCGAGATGATGGGCGTCGACTACCTGTTCGTCGACGAGGGCCACCTGTTCAAGAACCTGGAACGGCCGAGCCGCATCCCTGGAATGGGAATCCCAGGATCCAACAGGTCCACCGATCTGGACATGAAGCTGCGGTGGCTGCGCGAGACCAACGACCGGGTGGGCACCCTCGCGACCGCGACACCTGTCGCGAACTCGCTCGGCGAGGTCCACACCATGCTTCAATACCTCGCCCCGAACCTCATGAGCTCCCTCCGCATCGACGAGTTCGACGCCTGGGCGGCGACGTTCGGCGAAACGGTCGAAGGAATCGAGGTCGTCCCCGAGGGCGGCGGTCTACGGGTCAACAGCAGGTTCGCCAAGTTCTACAACGTCCCCGAGCTGCTGCGGCTGCTCCACCAGGTCGCGGACGTCAAGACAGCCGAAGACCTGGCCCTGCCCGTACCGGCGCTCAAACAACGCGAGGATGGCCAGCGGCTGCCCCGGACCGTGGTCGTACCCGCCAGCGACGGGCTGAGCGAGTACCTCACCGCCCTGGTCGACCGGGCCGACAAGGTCCGCCGCGGCGACGTCGACCCCACCGACGACAACCTGCTGAAGATCACGCACAACGGCCGTTCAGCCGCGATGGACCTGCGGTTGGTGCCGCCCACGGCGGACGAGATCGCAGACGTGCTGCGTCGGTTGGAGGTACTCGAAGGCGAGCCAGCTATCGCGGCAGTGGCTGCCGACCTCGCTGGCAGGTGGGCTCGGCAGAGGCCAAACCCCCTGGATCCCGCCAATACTGTGTGGCCTGGCGAGGTGCTGCAGGACGAGGGCGACACGTTGTGGTCGGGGCAGTTCGACCACGCCACCGAACAGGCCCTGCTCCGCCTCGTCGACACCCATGACTGGAGCGTCGGCCCGCTGACGAGCGACCAGATCCTCGACACCTTGGCCACCTACGACGGGCTCGGTGATGCCGATGTCCGGCAGCGGGTGGCAGAGCACCTGATCGACCATTGGGCGACCGAGCCGCCTTACGCACAAGTCGGAAGAAGCGTTCGCTGGCCCGACCGCGTCGAGGACGCCACCGGGCGTGTGGTTTGGAGCGGTGACCTGCCACAGACCCTCAAGCAGGCCCTCGCCGCCGTGTACCAGGGGGCAAACGCTGACCGCACCCTGACTGCGGACCGGCTCGCCGAGCTGATGGACACCTACGACCGCCTCGCGGACTCGGGTATCCGTCAGCGACTCGCCTCAGAACTCGCCGGTCTGTGGAGCGCCCAACCCCCGTCAGGACCCGACGTCGGCCCCGGTGGGGAACGGGCGGCGGCGATGGCATGGCCAGCACCGATTGTCGCTGAGCCTGAACTACTGTGGTCGGGGCACTTCGACGAGGAGGTCCAGTCAGCGCTGCTCGGCATCCGCGGCATAGCCCCAGGCTCGTCAAGCAAGCTGACCGCCGCCGCGGACTCGATCGCCGGCATCTACGCCGAACACCGCGACGACATCTTCAGTGACAGCGACGGCAATGCCCACCCGCGTCCCGGCGGGCTCCAGATCGTCTTCAGCGACCTCGGCGTGCCGGCTGCCGGCTGGAACGCTTATGACGAACTGCGGGATCAACTCGTCGCTCGTGGCGTGCCCCGGGCTCACATCCGATTCATGCATGAGGCCGGCAACGACGCCGAGAAGGCCGCACTGTTCGCCGCCGCCCGCGACGGACGCATCAGCGTCCTGGTCGGCAGCACCGAGAAAATGGGCGTCGGCACCAACGTGCAGCAACGCGCGGTCGCGTTGCATCACCTGGATTGCCCCTGGCGGCCCGCCGATCTCCAACAACGAGAAGGCAGGATCCTCCGCCAAGGCAACCAGAACAACGAGGTCGAGATCATCCGGTACGTCACCGAAGGCTCGTTCGACGGCTTCATGTGGCAGACGGTGGCAAGGAAGGCCGAGTTCATCGCCCAACTCATGCGCGGCCGGCTCGACGTCCGCGAGATCGAGGACGTCGGCGACGCCGCGTTGTCGTACAACGAGGTGAAAGCGTTGGCGACCGGCAACCCTCTGCTGCTCGACCACGCCGCGCTGCAGGCTGAAGTGACCAAGTTGGAGCGGATGGAACGCTCGCATCACCGGGAACGCGACCGGATGGCGTGGGTCCGGCGGGAACGCGAGCAGGACATCACCATTCAGCGGGCCGAGATCGAGGAGGCCATCGCAGCCCAAGCGCGCCGCATCGACACGACCGGGGAGAAGTTCCGCATCACCGTGCTCGGCCAAGTAACCGCAGAACGCAAGCAGGGCAACATCCTCCTGCGTGACGCGCTCAAGACCCTCGCCCTTCCACCGCCACGCGGGGAGCAGGAGGTCGCCACCATCGGTGGATTCCAGGTCGTGGCGGAACATCGGTGGATCGAGGCGCAGAACCGGCGACTGCTGTACGTCAACATGCCCGACCTGCCCAGAGCCGAATTCGCACTCTCCCACACCGAACTGGACAACGCAGACATCGTCAACAGGTTGGAAAAGCGGCTGCGCGGGCTCGACGCCATCGTCGGGCAACTGCAACGTGACCTCGCAGGCAAAGAACAAGACCTCGACAGGATCACGAGCGGCCTCGACGCGCCCTTCAAACACACCGAGGCCCTACGTGCCGCCCGCCAGCGACTGGACGAGGTGAACGCGAAGATCGCCGAGGCGAGTCGGTCCGAGCCGCCACCTGCCCCCGCCGCCGTTGGGACCACGGTGCCGCCGAGACGCGTCGACCCAGCCATCATCCGTGGTGGCCGTCCCGGAAACCCCAACGGCAACGACACCATGCAGGTCCTCACCCTCACGACAGCCGCCGTACAACTCTATGGATGGGTGTCCCGCCGCGACGCCGACGCCAGCGACGGCACACTCGTCCCGACCGCCGCCATCGTCGACACCGCCATCAACGGCGATGGGTACGACGCCGCCGGGCTGCGCGAGGAACTGGACGCAGCCGTCACCGACGAAACCCGCGACCAAGCCGCAGCGGCCCGCGCGTACGCGATTGCGCTACACGACCGCGACGTGAGCGACTACGCCTACCAACTGCGGCTCGCCGCCGCCGAAGACACCATCGGCCCTCGCCACTTCGCTACCTTGGTCTCCGCGGTTTCCAGTTACCAGCGTCACCTGCAAGACGACGCCATCCGCCGCACCACGGCAACGTCGACATGGCAAGGCAAGAAGGCCGACCAGGTCAGCTTCACCGCCCGAGTCCTCGCCGCCCGCAGCTACAACCGCCAACGGCGTGGCGGCGGCCAGTCCGCCGCCACCACGCTCTACCTCGCCGACGCGTCCGGAAACCTATGGACGTGGCGGGCGCCCAACCTCAACGCCTTCCGTACCGGCACGTACGTCCACGTCGTTGGCAAGATCAAGGGCCACGACACCACCGACGGGCACCGGCAGACGGAACTCGGCCGATGCGTCCTCACCCCGATCGACCAGCCAGTGGACTGGCCGAGAACCGCCGACCTGAGCGGACAGCAACGCCTTCCGCTCGCCACCGATCAACCGACCGGCGCAATCGCCGCCTCGCCTGAGCCGGTACCGCAGACCGCGCCCACACCGCCAACCACCATCGTCACCGTGACAGCACCGGTAAACCTCGACGCCTGGACAACCGGCCCCGGCGCACGAGCGAGCGCAGACGACATCACCTGGCTCTCCACCGTGCTAACCGGGCTGGCCAACGATCAGCAGACGCAGGTGTGGGCACTCGCCAACTCCCCGGACAACTTCACCCACCCATTCGCCGACAAACTCGCCGACACCCTTGCGGAGGCGTTCGAGCAACGCACTGACCTCCTCCGATGGGCCTACTTCGGCGACCAGCAGGACAGAGTCGCGTTGCAGACCGCCGCCGCCGAGGCAGTCCACGCCGCCGTCCGATACGCCGTCGACAGCCAGACGGCCGCAGCACCGCCCGAGGCTGAACCGGAAGTGACCCATCCGGCCAGAGCGCCCGGCGACGAGCCGAACGCAGCCCCTGGCCACGACACCGACCCCGAAGACGGTGAGGTCACGCCGAATACCGTCCACAGGCGACAAAACGCTGACGACTTGGACCATCGGGAGCAGCAGGTCCGCCGCCGCGAGATCGTGCTGAAGATCGAGGAACACGCCGCCGGTTACCACCGGAGCACCGGAGCAGCCCACCGCTACATCGCTGAGATGGTCAACGCCACTCCGGCGGAGCAGGAGTGGATCAAGAGCTTTATCGGTGATCACCCCGAGGTGCTGGATCTTCCATACCGTACCCCCGACCAGTGGGACAAGGCCCGGCAGCGGCGCGGAGAAGAGGCATTCGAGCGAGCGGAGGCGGCCCACGCCGCCGGTGACCTGTCCGGAGCTCTGAACTGGCTCGACGAGGCGCGGGCATGTGGCGTGTTGTCCTTCGCCGAGTGGCGCGACGGCTGCGACTACATACAAGCGTCCCCAGCGGATCAGACTGCGTCCCACACGCGATCGGGTGCCCACGAGCGGAGCGAGCAGCAGACACCGGAAAGCGACGACGGACTGGCTGGCAGACAATCGCGCGTGCGGGAGCGCCAACTGCTGCTCGCGTTGGAACAGTACGGACCTGGCTACCAAGCCCTCACCGGCGACGGCGTCCGATACGCGGCCGAAGCAGCACGGGCGACGCCGCGGGAACGAGAGTGGATGACTGCCTATGCCCGGAACCATCCGGAAGTGCTGGAGGGAGAGCGTCTCGGCGACGGCCGCATCCACGCCATCAACAGGAAAGCAGCGGCGAGGGCATTCGCAGAAGCCACCGAGGCGATGAAACGAGGCGACGCGACCACAGCGCTGAAGCGACTCGACGATGCCGAGGTGCACTGTCCAGACGGCCATCCCGACCGAGGCCAGCGGTGGGATCACTTTCGTGGCATCGTTCGGGCCAAGGCTGGCATCGCCGCAGGCGTATCCGAAGGTCCGGCCCGCAGCCAGTCCCCGACACCTTCCAATGAGGTTGCGGCGACTCCCGTGCGGCCCGCCAACGTCGCCCGAACAGGCCACATCACACCGACGGTGGCCCGACCGGATTCGCTCCCGATGGACACGGTCGCAGTGCCGGCTAGGCGCAGCCCGTCGCGGTCGCTGAGACGGTGATGACGCCGGGCGTGAGATCCTACAGCGAGGCGAGGACGACCGTGACCGTCGCCGCGAGCACCATGAACGGCCCGTGGGGGATCGCGTCCTTGCGTCCCGCCCTCCTCAGTGCGATCAGTGCGGCGGCTACGACCCCGGTGAGCGCCAGCGCGAGGAACGTCATGAGCACAACCGAGGGCCAGCCGAACCAGCCCGCTCCAGCACCAAGGCCCAGCGCCAACTTGGCGTCGCCCAGGCCAATTCCACCTCCGGTCAGCAGCGAGAACAAGAGGTAGAAGAGCCCGGCGCCCACACCTGCGGCGAGCGCTTCCCCCAGGCGGCGCGCGTCGCCAAGGATCAGCGATTCCACGGTCAGGGACGCGGCCACACCGCTGGCGAGAAGCGCGGTCAGCCGGTCCGGCAGGCGATGGACCGCGACGTCGACGACCGCGAGGGCGATGCCGAACACCGCCATCCAGCAAAACGCAAGCAGCGGCAGCGGCTCATCGACGACGACGGTGAGGACGCCGAGCGCACTCGCTGCCGCCAGCTCCACCGACATCCTCGGAGGTCCGAGCTGCAGCCCACACGAGCGGCATCGACCCGACCGCAACTCGGCCACACCCTGCAGCACGGGAACGGTGCCCGCGACAGGGCGGGAACATCGAGGGCACACGGCCAGTGGAGGTCCCCTTCGGGCACCGAACTGCGGAAGACCTGCACTCGCAGGATCAGCCCGACCGCCAGCCCTAGGCCGTGTCTCGCGGATCATGACGTGCGGTCCGGGACCGCACGGAGCCAATCGAGGGTTTCAGCAAGGTCCAGCGTGGCCTGGTAAGACTCGGAAAGCTTGTCGTACCTGGTCGCCAGGCCACGCTACTGCTTCCGCCGACCGAAACCCCGCTCGACCTGGTTCCGCCGCCTGTACCGGTCAGGATCGAAGACCGGTGGACGCCCACCGGAAGATCCCTTCCTCACCCGGTTGGCCTTCTGATCCGTCCGCTCGGGGATCACCGCCTCAATCTTGCGGGCGCGCAACGCGGCCCGGTTCGCCTTCGAGGAGTACGCCTTGTCCGCCGACAGCGAGTCCGGACACTTACGAGGCTGGCCGACACCGCCCGTTCTCCGGGTCCGGGTGCGACGCCTGGTATGCCCCACCCACGGCTGCCGACAGACCTTCCGCGAGCAGACCCCCGGAATCCTGGAGCGCTACCAACGACGCACACACCGGCTGTCCCAGCAGGTCAAGGCCATCGTCACCGAACTGGCGGGCCGAGCCGGGGCACGGCTACTCGCGGCCCTCACCATCGGCCTGTCCCGCCACACGGCCCTGCGGACCCTGCTGAGCATCCCGCTACCCACCGCACGCACGCCCCGGGTGATCGGCGTCGACGACTTCGCCCTACGCCGGCGGCACCGCTACGCCACCGTCATCATCGACGCCGAGACACACGACCGCATCGACGTACTGCCCGACCGCACCGCCGACACCCTGGAAGCCTGGCTGCGCGAGCACCCCGGGATCGAGGTTTCGACCATCAGCTCATGCTCGACACGATGGCCGAGCGCATCCACGACAACCGGTTCCTGCGGCTGATGCGGATCATGCTCCAAGCCGGATACCTGGAGGACTGGGTCTGGAACGCGACGCTGAGCGGGGTCCCGCAAGGTGGCTTATGCGCAGCTGCGCATAACGCGCCCTATGAGCAGTGCTGGGTTATGCGCAGGGTCTGTCCGTTGGGCCTGGTGGGGACGGTTCCGGGGGTTGTGCGCTGCGCATAAGCGGGTGTGTCGGGTCAGAGGGTGGTGAGCCAGTCGAGTAGTCCGGGGTCTTGGTTCCATTCGGGTAGGTCGTCGGTGGCGATGACGTCGGTGTAGGCGGCTTCGAGGGCTTTTCGTTTGGCCTCGGTTGAGGCTCGGGTGTAGATCTCGGTGGTGGACAGGTCGACGTGTCCGAGGATGTCGCGGATGTAGGGCAGCGGGACGCCTGCCTCGTAGAGGTGCATGGCTTTGCTGTGGCGCAGGGTGTGCGGGCTGACGTTGGCGGCAGCGAGCCGCGGGGTGTTTGTGCCGGCCAGGTATTTGCGGATGATCCAGGCGATGCCGCCGCGGCTGAGTTTGGTCCGGTGTTGGTTGAAGAACATCGGGTGGTCGTCGTGGCCGGGCTTGTCCAGGCGATGTTCGGCCAGGTAGTCGGCCAGGATCGCGGTCGTGTTGACCATGAGGGGGACGTGGCGTGTCTTGTCGCCTTTGCCGGTCAGGGCCGCCATGGCGGGGTGTTCGAGGCGGAGGTCGCGGACGGTGAGGTCGGCGAGTTCCTGGACGCGGGCGGCGGTGTCGTAGAGGGTGGCGAGCAAGGTCGCGTCGCGGCGTCCGCGACGGGTGGACCGGTCGGGTTGGGCGAGCAGGAGGCGGGTCTGCTCGACGGTCAGGTGGTTGACGCAGGGGCGGGGCTGTTTCTTGGCGGGGATGGCGAGGATGTCCTGGTAGCGGGCCATCCGGGTGGGGTCCTCGGTTTGCATCCAGGTGCAGAACGAGTTGATCGCGGCCAGCCGCTGGTTGCGGGTCGACACGCTGTTGCGGCGGCCGGCTTCGAGCCAGTTGAGGAACCCGGTGATCGCGGCGGCGTCGATGTGGTCGAGGGTGAGTTTCTGTGGTGGGACGGCTTGGTCGTCGCGGAGATAGACGATCAGGAGCTTGAACGTGTCGCGGTAGGACGCGATGGTGTTGGGTGAGTAGCCGCGTAGTCCGGCCAGGTGCGTGGTGAGGAAACGGCGCAGGAAGACCGCGAAGTCAGTCGCCATGGCGCGGCCGGGCGGCGGTGGGCGGGACGATCTCGCCGATGGTGTGCTGGACGTGGGCGGTGATGTGGGGATAGGACTCGGCGGTCAGCCGCAGGTAGTAGGCGGTGTCGGCGATCGAGGAATGGCCCAGGTAGGTCTGCAGGACCGGCAGCAACGCGCCGACGTCCTCGCCGTGGGCGAACCACGAACGCAGGTTGTTGACCACGAACGTATGGCGCAGATCGTGCACGCGGGGGCCGCGGCCTCGACCACCGTGGGAGATGCGGGCCTGCCAGAGGAATCGGCGGAAGTTCTTGTCGATGTTCCCGAGCGTCAGCGGTTTTCCGGCCGTGCCGGGGAAGAACCAGATGCTGCCCGAGCGGCCGATGAGCTGAGCGTGGTAGTCGGTGAGCATGACGCGCAACGACGCGCTGACGGGCACCTGCCGGTCTTTGCCGCCCTTCGCGTCGCGGATCTGCAGCACGCCGGCGTCGAGGTCGACGTCGCCGACCTGGAGCAGGCGGGCTTCGCAAGCCCGTAGCCCGCAGGCGTAGATCGTGCGGAACAGGACCGGCATGACCAGGTGCCGTAACGGAACCTGGGGGCAGTAGCGGCAGCGATCGGTCTGGGCGAACAGGGCCGCCAGTTCCTTGTCGGTGTAGATGTGCGGGACGTAGCGGGCGGGTCTGGGCAGCGCGCCTTTGGGCAAGACGTAGGCCGGCGTGCCCCGGCGGCCCAGCCAACGGGCCAGTTCCCGGACCGGCGCGGCCAGCGTCTGCAGGGTCGCCGGGGTGACTTTCCGCCGCCGCGCGGCCGCAAGCCACGCCTCGACCGAGGCCTGATCGGGCGCGTTCAGCCCAGGGAACTCGCTGCGGCAGAACGTCTCGAACCGGGCCAGCACCCGCGCCTCGGCGGCGTACTTGTAGCCGACGGCGCGTTTCTGCTCGACCAGCGCGATGATCGCATCGGCCATCGTGATGCCGGCGCTCATCGCGACGCCTCCGACCCGGGCGCGTCGGGGTCCAGCGCGCAGCGGGCCAGCAGACCCAGCGACGACTTCAAATACACGCCGGTCGATCGCACCGACTGGTGGCCGAGGACGTCGGCGATCTGCTCGATCGGTGTGCCGTCCTCCATCAACCGGGTGGCCAGGGTGTGTCGCAGCGAGTGCATGCCGTGGCGGCGTTTCTCGCTGATCGGGTACGTGCGCCACCCGGGCGTGTTTGACCAGGATCTGATGCAGATGATCCTGGTCGGAGAACGGGCCGATCGGAGCGAGGTGTCGCAGGAACACCTGCGGGCAGTCGCAGACCGGCCGGCCATGGCGGATGTAGTCGATCACCGCCCAGCCGACCTCTTTCAACAACGGCAACTGCACCCGGTCGCCGGTCTTGGCCTGCGCCACACTGAGCCGGTTTCCGGGCCAGTCGAAGTCGGCGAACTCCAACCGTTTGACGTCAACGCCCCGCAGTCCGAGCCTGGCGACCAGCAAAATGATCGCGTAGTCCCGCTTCCCGCACGGGTTACCCCGATCGACAGCCTCCAGGATCCGGGCAACCTCTGCGGGATCCCACACCGACGGGATCCTGGCCTGCCGGCTGGAGCGCACCGCTGGGACCGCGTCCAGCACGGCGGCGTCGACCAGCCCGTCGGCGCAGGCGAACCGCAGGAACGACCGCACCGCGCACATCTTCTGCTCGATGGTCTTGGCCTGGTATCCGGCCAGTGTTGCCACGAACGCCCCGAGCACCCCGGCGTCACACCGGGCCAGCCCTCCCCGGGTGGCCATGAACGCCACGAACTCCGCGGCCACCGTCGTGTAGACCCGCACGGTCGACACCGCGAGGTCAGCGGCCCGCAACCAGTCCTGGAACCGGACGACCGCGTCGGCGTCCTCCCCGGCCAGCTTGTTCACCGACCGCGAGTAGCGGCGCAGCACCGCCCCGTGGGCCGCGTACTCGCCCAGCATCTGCGCGACTCTGAACAAGTAGACATCAGTGGGTTTGAGCGTGCCCGCCCGTTCCTTGTCGAAGAACCCGTCGCACGCCTCGTCGACCCACGACATCGCCATGTCCAGGGAAAAATCCTCGACGCCACGAGCAACGAAGAACCTCGACATACGACGCCAGCAGCCCCGATACCAGACCAACGTCGATTCCTTGTAGCCCAGACGCCTCAGCTCGGCGTCCAGATCCGACACCAGCGCAGACAACATCACCATCGCAACCGACCTCCGATCACGTGGGCCCGGCACCACGCCGTGCCCTGATCGGAATCGTCGCCACGTTATGCGCAGCGCTGGATACTCCCTGTCCGTCTCTCCAGGCCCAACGGACAGACCCTGCGCATAACCCAGCACTGCTCATAGGGCGGAGTCGTCTCGCCCGTGCTCTCCAATATCTACCTGCACCGGTTGGACGAGTTCGTGGAAACCGTTCTGATTCCGGAGTACACCCGAGGGCGGATCCGCAAGCAGGACACCGCCTATGCCAGGGTGCGCGCCGCGCGAGACCGGGCACACCGGCGTGGTGACCGCGCCACGGCGCGTAAGCTGCGTCAACAACTGCGCGGGATGCCCAGCGGAGATCCCCGCGATCCGGGCTTCCGCCGGTTGCATTGCGCCCGGTACGCCGACGACACCCTGCTCGGGTTCGCCGGACCCAAGGCCGAAGCCGAACAGATCAAGGCCCGCCTCGCGGCGTTCCTGCGTGACGATCTCAAGCTGGAACTGTCGCAGGAGAAGACCCTGATCACGCACGCCCGCACTCAGGCGGCGAGATTCCTCGGCTACGAAATCACCGTGCACCACAACGACCGCAAGGTCACCCGGGGCCGTCGCAGCGCCAACGGTGTCGTCGGCCTGCGTGTCCCACCGGCGGTGATCAAGGCCAAGAGTGCCCCCTACCTGGCGCGCGGCAAACCCGAGCGCCGGGCCCGGCTGATCAACGACGACGACCACACCATCGTCAACACGTACGCAGCCGAATACCGGGGCATCGTCCAGTACTACCTGCTGGCCGGTAACGTCGCTCGGCTCTACCGGCTGCACTGGGTCATGGAGACCTCGCTGCTGAAGACCCTGGCCAACAAGCACCGCTCGTCGGTGTCGAAGATGGCCCGCAAGTACAAGACCACCATCGACTCCGGCGGCAGCGGGACGCGGTCCTCGGCGACCGTCTCCCGGTCCCGGGCATCAGCCGCCACAAGGAGCTGGTCACCCGGCTGCTGGCGAACCGATGTGAGATCTGCCGCGACACCGACGGCATCTCGGTGCACCACGTCCGCCGCCTGGCGGACCTGCACCGGCCGGGACAGCCACAACCCGCGTGGGCTCAGCAGATGGCACGACGGCGGCGCAAGACCCTCGTGGTCTGCCCCTCATGCCACGATGCGATCCACGCGGGGCAACCGACCCCGCAACTCACGTAGTAGTCACCGGAGAGCGACGTGCGGTGAAAGTCGCATGCGTCGTTCGGACTGGGGGCCGCCGGAAAAGGACCCGCAACCCCTGCGGGCACCTCGCCAGCGGCCCACCAGTGCCTTGCTCCACAACCTGTCTGACGCGGTGAGAAGGGCGGTCGGCCATCACCGCCGCTGCCTGATGCCGTCGACCGAACAACGGCCAGCGGCAGAACCGACGCCGGTGAGCCGGCCGATGGACGCGGCGATCCCTGAGGTCATCCGGTTGCCGCAAGGGCTACGGGTGCAGCGCACCCGGACCCGGCACGCCGACGTCCACGCCCTGCGTGACCAGGGCGTCGGCGCCTACACGATCGCCCGGCGGCTCGGTTTGGACCCGAAGACCGTGCGCCGTTACGCCGATGCCGCCACCCCCGAGGACCTCCTTGGCCCGAACGGCACCGTCCGGGACAACATCCTCGACACCTTCAAGCCCTACCTGCGACAACGCATCACTGAGGGAGTGACCGGCACCAACCAGCTGCTGACCGAGATCCGCGGTCGCGGCAACCAACGGCGGAGCGGACGCTCCGCCGTTGGTTGATCAGCGTCCGGGGCCGTGACACGCCGGCGCCTGCCGGTACCACCAGCGCCGCCCACCCGTGACATCACCGGCTGGATCATGCGCCCGATCGACAAGCTCACCGATGAACACCGGGAGGAACTTGCTCGGCTGTGTGGTCTCTGCCCGGATCTGGCGGCCATCCGAGACCTGGCCCGCGGGTTCACCGACCTGGTCCGGACCCGGGGCGGCGACCACCTCACGGCCTGGGTCGAACAGGCCGAACACAGCACCATCGCGGAGATCCGATCGTTCGCCAAAGGCCTGCGCCCAGACTGGGACGCGGTCAGAGCCGGCTTGACCATGGGCTGGAACTCCGGTGCCGTCGAAGGCTCTGTGAACCGCATCAAAATGCTCAAAAGGCAGATGTACGGCCGGGCCAACCCCGACCTGCTCCGCCGACGCGTCCTACTCTCCGATTAATCGACTGCCCGCGATCACCAGAGCCACTTCGTCGTGACCCTTGACAACCTGTTCGGCGCGCCCCAAACACACCCTCCCACGCATCGACCCATCTCCTCACCTCAGCTGCTGGAAGGGGACAAGGCCAGCTCGATGCCAGAGCAACGAACGAATCCCGACCCAAAGCTGGAGGGGCTGGACGAAACCGGCGTTCGATAGTATGTTCGAATCGACGGTCGCCGCCGCTCAAAAGTGCGGGCATCCGATGCCCTTTGGTCGACAGGTATCGACCTGTTTTCGCGCTTTCCGCAGCGGCTGAATCCGAGATGAAAGGTGAACGTTAATGCCGGCAGCTAATTGTTCGAAGCATAGCGCCTACACACATCTCCGCAGCCTAGCAACTCCTTACCGGAAGAGGGCTGCTTGGATGGCCGGAAAGTGACCGGCGCTCCGGTGCTCAGACAAGCCGGTGACGCCGACCGCGCCACAGAGGGTAAGAGCCGGCTCGGCGGCCATTATTGGCGTCTCTGGTGGGCTAACACCATCAACAGCGTAGGCGACGGAGCCTTCGTCGCCGCATTGCCTCTCCTCGCCGTTAGTGTCACAACGGATCCTCGCGACATATCTGCAATCGCCACTGCTACCTACCTACCATGGCTGTTGCTGTCATTGCCGGTCGGTGTGATCGTCGACCGCTATGATCGGGCGACACTTATGTGGCGCTGCCAGGCCTTCCAAGGTGTCGTCGTGGCGGGCGTAGCGCTGGCCGCAGCGACAGGCCACACCAGCATTCCCCTTCTGCTGGCCGCTAGCTTCCTGCTAGGAAGCGCGCAAGTGGTGATCACCAACGCCGCCCAGTCCGTGCTACCGCAGCTCGTCCCGGCCCCGCTCCTGCAGCGCGCAAATGCGAATCAGTACGTCGTGCAGACGCTGGGACAGAGCATGCTTGGGCCACCGCTCGGCAGCCTGCTGTTCGTGGTCGCGGCCGCGCTGCCGTTCGGCCTCGACGCCGCATCCTTCGCCCTTTCCGCCTTCCTGCTATTCACGCTGCCACGGATCGAGAAGGGAAGCCGCAGAGAGTCCTCAATGCGGGCCGAAATGACCGAAGGGCTCCTGTGGCTCAAGCGGCACCGGCTTCTCCGGACCCTTGCCTTCATGCTCGGCATGAACACGTTCTGCCATCAAATGGGCTTCGCGACACTAGTGTTGTTTGCTACACAGACTCTTCACCTATCTTACAGAGACTATGGGCTGATGCTCGTAGGCGTAGGCGTAGGAAGCATCATCGGAGGCTTCGTTAACTCGCGAATCGCCCGATGGCTCGGCCCGCTCCCCGCCCTTCTGCTGTCGTATGCGGCCAACGCTGTGATCTATATTGCCATGGGTTTGGCGCCGAATGGTGGGGCTCTCACCATCTTGCTCGGCGCGTGCGGACTCGTCGTCACAGTAACCAGCATTGTCACGGTGAGCCTCCGACAGCAGATGGTGCCCGACCGACTCCTCGGCCGAGTCAACAGTGTCTATCGAATGATCGGCTGGGGACTCATGCCCGTCGGCAGCCTGCTCGGCGGGCTCATTGCCCAGCACTTCGGGCTCCGCGCCCCATTCCTTGGCGCGGGGGCAATCCGCATTGTCGTACTGCTGCTCGCGGCACCGATCGTTATTGGCAGCATTCGGAAGATGGGCACCAGCTCCTCATCGCCCACCGGCTGAACATCGCCGACAAATTTGGGCGGCTGCGACCTCGGGTGCAGCCGCCCAGTAGGGCGCTGCAGACCACACTCTGCCTTGGCGAAGCGGCAAAACGCCGAGGAGTACACCACCTGTATCGCACGCAAGTTCTTCCGGCACCACGGTCTCAGATGGTTGCCGAGGACGTTCGGTGTGCTCCCAGCACTCGGACTTACTGGATCCAAGCCGTCCGACGAGGCAATCCGGACAGTAACCCACTTGATCAATCGAACTCGAAACGGCTGCCCCACCCCCCGGGCCCTCACCGAACCGTACGTAGCGGTCGCCCGTTATACAGCTCTTGTCGCTCCGGTCACCAGACTGTGGGGGCGTGCGTGACCCAGGCCCGGTGGGCGAAGGCGCGCGGTCGTTTCCGGACTGCTTTGTTCCATGCTGTCTTGGCCTTTCGGCTGCCCCGCAGTCGTTTGTACTTCCGACGGACCCACCGCAGAAGGTAGGCGTTGATGCGTTCCAGGAGGGGATACAGGCTGATCGGTAGAACGCCCCGTAGTAGTTCATCCAACCTCGCACGATGGGGTTGATCCACTGTGCGAGGTCCGCTTCGGTAAGGCTGGCGCGGTGGTGCAGCCGCCATGACCGCATCTGTGAACTGATTTTCTTCAGAGCCTGCTTACTGATCGCCGGGAGGAACGACATGGACATCGCTCCTTCCCTTGTTTTTGTGGAGCGTCTCCGAAAGCCGTAGCCGAGGAAGACGAAATCGGTGTGTTCGTCGAGCCACGCCGATTGTCGTCCTGACAGTAGACGATCCGGGTTTTCTCCGGGTGTAAGGCAAGCCCGACCTCGGTCATCCGTTTCGTGATCTCGGCCAGCACGTACCGTGCCTGCCGTTTGCTGACGCAATGCACGACCACGTCATCCACGTATCGCTCCAACCGGACAGCCGGGAACACCTTGGCCATCCACGCGTCGAACGCGTAATGGAGAAACAGATTAGCCAGGACCGGGGGAAATCGCGGACCCCTATGAGCAGTGCTGGGTTATGCGCAGGGTCTGTCCGTTGGGCCTGGTGGGGACGGTTCCGGGGGTTGTGCGCTGCGCATAAGCGGGTGTGTCGGGTCAGAGGGTGGTGAGCCAGTCGAGTAGTCCGGGGTCTTGGTTCCATTCGGGTAGGTCGTCGGTGGCGATGACGTCGGTGTAGGCGGCTTCGAGGGCTTTTCGTTTGGCCTCGGTTGAGGCTCGGGTGTAGATCTCGGTGGTGGACAGGTCGACGTGTCCGAGGATGTCGCGGATGTAGGGCAGCGGGACGCCTGCCTCGTAGAGGTGCATGGCTTTGCTGTGGCGCAGGGTGTGCGGGCTGACGTTGGCGGCAGCGAGCCGCGGGGTGTTTGTGCCGGCCAGGTATTTGCGGATGATCCAGGCGATGCCGCCGCGGCTGAGTTTGGTCCGGTGTTGGTTGAAGAACATCGGGTGGTCGTCGTGGCCGGGCTTGTCCAGGCGATGTTCGGCCAGGTAGTCGGCCAGGATCGCGGTCGTGTTGACCATGAGGGGGACGTGGCGTGTCTTGTCGCCTTTGCCGGTCAGGGCCGCCATGGCGGGGTGTTCGAGGCGGAGGTCGCGGACGGTGAGGTCGGCGAGTTCCTGGACGCGGGCGGCGGTGTCGTAGAGGGTGGCGAGCAAGGTCGCGTCGCGGCGTCCGCGACGGGTGGACCGGTCGGGTTGGGCGAGCAGGAGGCGGGTCTGCTCGACGGTCAGGTGGTTGACGCAGGGGCGGGGCTGTTTCTTGGCGGGGATGGCGAGGATGTCCTGGTAGCGGGCCATCCGGGTGGGGTCCTCGGTTTGCATCCAGGTGCAGAACGAGTTGATCGCGGCCAGCCGCTGGTTGCGGGTCGACACGCTGTTGCGGCGGCCGGCTTCGAGCCAGTTGAGGAACCCGGTGATCGCGGCGGCGTCGATGTGGTCGAGGGTGAGTTTCTGTGGTGGGACGGCTTGGTCGTCGCGGAGATAGACGATCAGGAGCTTGAACGTGTCGCGGTAGGACGCGATGGTGTTGGGTGAGTAGCCGCGTAGTCCGGCCAGGTGCGTGGTGAGGAAACGGCGCAGGAAGACCGCGAAGTCAGTCGCCATGGCGCGGCCGGGCGGCGGTGGGCGGGACGATCTCGCCGATGGTGTGCTGGACGTGGGCGGTGATGTGGGGATAGGACTCGGCGGTCAGCCGCAGGTAGTAGGCGGTGTCGGCGATCGAGGAATGGCCCAGGTAGGTCTGCAGGACCGGCAGCAACGCGCCGACGTCCTCGCCGTGGGCGAACCACGAACGCAGGTTGTTGACCACGAACGTATGGCGCAGATCGTGCACGCGGGGGCCGCGGCCTCGACCACCGTGGGAGATGCGGGCCTGCCAGAGGAATCGGCGGAAGTTCTTGTCGATGTTCCCGAGCGTCAGCGGTTTTCCGGCCGTGCCGGGGAAGAACCAGATGCTGCCCGAGCGGCCGATGAGCTGAGCGTGGTAGTCGGTGAGCATGACGCGCAACGACGCGCTGACGGGCACCTGCCGGTCTTTGCCGCCCTTCGCGTCGCGGATCTGCAGCACGCCGGCGTCGAGGTCGACGTCGCCGACCTGGAGCAGGCGGGCTTCGCAAGCCCGTAGCCCGCAGGCGTAGATCGTGCGGAACAGGACCGGCATGACCAGGTGCCGTAACGGAACCTGGGGGCAGTAGCGGCAGCGATCGGTCTGGGCGAACAGGGCCGCCAGTTCCTTGTCGGTGTAGATGTGCGGGACGTAGCGGGCGGGTCTGGGCAGCGCGCCTTTGGGCAAGACGTAGGCCGGCGTGCCCCGGCGGCCCAGCCAACGGGCCAGTTCCCGGACCGGCGCGGCCAGCGTCTGCAGGGTCGCCGGGGTGACTTTCCGCCGCCGCGCGGCCGCAAGCCACGCCTCGACCGAGGCCTGATCGGGCGCGTTCAGCCCAGGGAACTCGCTGCGGCAGAACGTCTCGAACCGGGCCAGCACCCGCGCCTCGGCGGCGTACTTGTAGCCGACGGCGCGTTTCTGCTCGACCAGCGCGATGATCGCATCGGCCATCGTGATGCCGGCGCTCATCGCGACGCCTCCGACCCGGGCGCGTCGGGGTCCAGCGCGCAGCGGGCCAGCAGACCCAGCGACGACTTCAAATACACGCCGGTCGATCGCACCGACTGGTGGCCGAGGACGTCGGCGATCTGCTCGATCGGTGTGCCGTCCTCCATCAACCGGGTGGCCAGGGTGTGTCGCAGCGAGTGCATGCCGTGGCGGCGTTTCTCGCTGATCGGGTACGTGCGCCACCCGGGCGTGTTTGACCAGGATCTGATGCAGATGATCCTGGTCGGAGAACGGGCCGATCGGAGCGAGGTGTCGCAGGAACACCTGCGGGCAGTCGCAGACCGGCCGGCCATGGCGGATGTAGTCGATCACCGCCCAGCCGACCTCTTTCAACAACGGCAACTGCACCCGGTCGCCGGTCTTGGCCTGCGCCACACTGAGCCGGTTTCCGGGCCAGTCGAAGTCGGCGAACTCCAACCGTTTGACGTCAACGCCCCGCAGTCCGAGCCTGGCGACCAGCAAAATGATCGCGTAGTCCCGCTTCCCGCACGGGTTACCCCGATCGACAGCCTCCAGGATCCGGGCAACCTCTGCGGGATCCCACACCGACGGGATCCTGGCCTGCCGGCTGGAGCGCACCGCTGGGACCGCGTCCAGCACGGCGGCGTCGACCAGCCCGTCGGCGCAGGCGAACCGCAGGAACGACCGCACCGCGCACATCTTCTGCTCGATGGTCTTGGCCTGGTATCCGGCCAGTGTTGCCACGAACGCCCCGAGCACCCCGGCGTCACACCGGGCCAGCCCTCCCCGGGTGGCCATGAACGCCACGAACTCCGCGGCCACCGTCGTGTAGACCCGCACGGTCGACACCGCGAGGTCAGCGGCCCGCAACCAGTCCTGGAACCGGACGACCGCGTCGGCGTCCTCCCCGGCCAGCTTGTTCACCGACCGCGAGTAGCGGCGCAGCACCGCCCCGTGGGCCGCGTACTCGCCCAGCATCTGCGCGACTCTGAACAAGTAGACATCAGTGGGTTTGAGCGTGCCCGCCCGTTCCTTGTCGAAGAACCCGTCGCACGCCTCGTCGACCCACGACATCGCCATGTCCAGGGAAAAATCCTCGACGCCACGAGCAACGAAGAACCTCGACATACGACGCCAGCAGCCCCGATACCAGACCAACGTCGATTCCTTGTAGCCCAGACGCCTCAGCTCGGCGTCCAGATCCGACACCAGCGCAGACAACATCACCATCGCAACCGACCTCCGATCACGTGGGCCCGGCACCACGCCGTGCCCTGATCGGAATCGTCGCCACGTTATGCGCAGCGCTGGATACTCCCTGTCCGTCTCTCCAGGCCCAACGGACAGACCCTGCGCATAACCCAGCACTGCTCATAGGGCGGATTATGCGCAGCTGCGCATAACGCGCCTTGTGGAGTACCCCGATCTATCTGTTGAAAAACGCCATCCGGTAGTTGCAGCGGAGGCTGTCCGTGGCCGGCCTTCAGCCAGCGCTCCACATACAACAATACCCAGGGCTTCTCGGTGTGCGCGGGGACCGCTTTCAGCAGCACTTCCCACGAGACCGTGTCGAAGAACTTCCGGATGTCCAAACCGATCACCCAGTCGTTCAGCCAACACCGCCTCCGGCAGGCAGCTACCGCGTCGGTCGCCGACCGCCCAGGTCGGTAGCCGTACGAATCTGCGTGGAAGATCGGTTCGACCCTCGCTTTCAGCTTCCGTGCCGCCACCGTCTGTGCGATCCTGTCCCCGACTGTGGGAACACCGAGCGTTCGCACGCCTTTCCCGGTCTTCGCGATCTCGACCGCACGCACCGGCGGAGGAAACTATGTCCCTGATAACATTCGATTTCTAGATCTTGTAGAGGTTGTTCTTCAGATCCTTCTCGGACTCCGCCAGGGACACCGCGTCCACACCCGGCGCGGCCTTGTCCGCTTTCACCTTCTCGTACGCCTCCAAGTCAGCCCGCTTCGAAATGAGGAACGGCTTGCCCGGTGCTTTCAGCTCATTCACGCGACTCCTCCCAGCAATCGCCGGTTGATCGGGTAAACTAGTCATGAACGACCCGATCCCTTCGCTCCACCTCCACTACAGGAGCATCGTCACTACTACGGGTCGGTCCGCCGGCGCGATCGGCGACGGTACTCAGTTCCTCGCGGCTTCGGGCCGTCCGGAACGCTTTCTCTCACCCGCCACGGCGGGTAGTTTCCTCACGCGCCTCCTCCCGTTCCACACGAAAGCCGCAGGTCGGGCTCGCGTCGCCTATATGCCGGACACCGCCTGGCCAGTAACTGGTCCCCGCCAGACTCATCCGGGGATAGCATTGACACCCCGGTTTCGATGCCACCTTCTAATTTTCGACACGTCATCAGCGATTCGCTTCCGCTTACCTTCCAGACCCCCACCTGACAATCTCGATTGGATGCCTTTTCCTCATCGTTTACCACAACATTCTTCAGCTAATGCAGCACGAGGTGGTTTGAAGCCTCCCCAGCAGGGTGACTCCGAAGGGCCAAACCTTCATCTCTCGCGCAGAATCACTACAAGGCGGACATTCCTACATATCTCCACTCTTTCGTGTTCGGGGCACAACAATACAATTCAGCACGTATTTGCTATACTGTCCTGAATGGGACGGTCCTTGGTCGTGACTCCGTCAAGGTGTGCGTACACCAGATCGGAAAAGGCAAGGCGATGAAGAGCCAGGGTGTGATTATCAAGCGGTGTGGGTGCTTGGACTCGACGGCCAGGCGTCTGCTGGGCAAGGCGTGCTTGAGGCTGTCGGAGCGCGGTCATGGGAGCTGGTATTTCCACTGCTCGACGAGAAGTCTGTTGGGCCGGGTGGAGCGGGTGTGCCGGGGCGGTTCCCATCCGAGGAGGCGGCTCGTCGAGCGCGGGATGAGCTGCTGGCCCGCCCGGCTGGCACGGGCCGATGTTGCACCTCTGCGATCACGGTATCACTGTCAGTGATGGCGCGAGGTTAGTCGCCCCGCCCTGTCGACACCCCGGCGTCCCGACCCCGGCTTACGCCATGCCATGCCGGCGTGGCACGTCGGCTGGCCTCGCGGTGATATCCCTCGGCCAGACCGCAGGAGGGGTTTTGACCTTCCTGTGCGCGGGCACGTCATCGGGGCTCTTCGAAGTTAAGCGGGGTTGAGGTGGCCGCGGCTTTTTCGGGTGGTCGCGCAGCGGGTTCGTAGGCGTTGGTTGATCGGGTTGCGGAAGCCGTAGGCGTCGCGGGCGACGGTCTTGATGACCCGGTTGGTGCCTTCGGAGCCGGCGTTGGTGATACCGGTGTGCAGGAACGCGAGGATCTGGGGCCACCAGATCTCGATCGTGGTCGCGAGGCGGGCAAGCTCGGGTAGAGCGCTGTCGGCGCAGCGTTGGTAGAAGCGGTGCAGCAGCCGGGCGACGTGTTCCCGGTCCGGGTGGGTGCGGGCCAGGGCCAGCAGGTCGAGGAGGTCTTCCTTGGCGTTCCACGCGGCGAGGACCGGCACGCTGATCCCGGCGGGTAGCCCGGCGATCTCGTCGCAGAGCGTGTCGACGCGGTCAGCGCGCATCCGCCTCGCGGAGCGGGTCAGCCGGTTACGCGGGTCCCATTCGCGGTCACCGGCGCGACCCCGGCGGCCCCGGACCTGCACGGTGACCCGACGGCGGACCTCGTTGAGCGCCTGGTGGGCGAGGCGCACGACGTGGAAGTGATCGACGACGAGGACGGCGTGCGGCAACGCCTCACGGACCGCGGACTTGAAGATCGCGCACATGTCGATCGCGACGTACCGGACCTGGTCGCGCCACGCCTGGCCGCGTTGGCCGGGCCAGTCGACGACCACCTGGGCGGTGCGGCCCTCGACCTGGCCCAGGAGTCCCTGACCGCCGGACAGGTCACACATCCCGACGTGCCACCGGTCCACACTGCTCTGCCACGCCCGGCCGGCCTGGTCGAAGACCCACTTCGGCCGGCCCCGGCGGGTCTCGTCGATCCCGAGGACCTCCACCGGTTCCGGTTCGTCGGGCAGCACCACGCCCGCGTGGGCGGTGAACGCCGCCGCGACCACCGGCCAGGACAGGTCATGATCGCGGGCCGACTGCACGATCGTGCGGGCGCCGTCGGCGACCGCCGCCCCGGCGGCCTGCCGCAACCGGGCGGTCACCCGGTGCCGGGCTGGGATCTGCGCCACCTGCTCGGTGAACGTCCGGCGTCGGCATCCGCCCTGGTCGCAGTGCCAGCGGCGTTTGCGCCACCGTAGCCGCGTCGCCCGGCCCGCGACGGGCAGGTCCCGGGGCCGGGTCGTCACCCGGTCCTTGACCCGCCGGGCCCGCGTGCCGCAGTCCGGGCAGCATCGTGCCTGGTCATCGGCGGTAGACAGAGCGACCACCGGGACACCGTCGGGGTCCAACCTGACCTGATCCACCACCAGGCCGTCCAGGCCCAGCAGCCGGGTCGTATCGTTGACCATGCTCGCAGCTCTCCGCTTGTGACCATCCGATCTAGACACTCAGATGATCACCGAAGGGCTGCGAGCCCTCTACGCCAGGGTCGCCGTCAACCGCGAACCCCGCTCAACTTCGAAGAGCCGTCATCGGGGGCAGCATAAGCCGTCGTCACTCACCGAAGTCAATGTTGACACGGACCGTCGTGCATGTTTCGCTCTAAGTCAAGCCAACGAACGCCAATCGGGGTCGCGCATACGGGGGAGTCATGAAGAGTATCAGCAGCTAGTCGCGCCTTTAGTGCGGGTTGCAGTCATTCCCCAAGCCCTGTCAAAATCAGACCAAGGGTAGGAGTCCGCACGCGGCTACAACGAAGCGGATGCCCGGCCTTCTGCAGCTGGGCATCGCTGCCCGCGCGAGGGTAGGGCGTATCCAACGCTGCGCAAAACTGTTCCTGGCGGCGATATCACGCGCGCCCGATTCGGGTAGAACTGCTGCGACCAAGGCAACAATGCAGCGAGTTCACGATGCGTCGCAACAATCGCAATCGACTCTGTCAGCGAGATCGACCCGTCGAGGCTCTGTGGCACGCGGACGCGCGTGGCGCAGGCTTCGCATCTAGCAGGTACAACCGGAAGAGTTGGAGTGGTGAAGCGTGGCCGGTGCGACCATTGACCCGCTGTTCTCCGCCGAGACAGCTATTGATGCCAACCTACCTGGGGCACTACGCAGGCTTGCGGCTGGCACCAGCGCCATCGTCCGTTGGCCGAATCTCTGCGATGGCGGGCCTGACGGCCTGAGCCGCAGCATCACATCGGCTACCTTCGAGCCGTATGATGTGAGCCGGCTCGACCCACCGATTCTTAAGGTAGGGCCGGCTGTCTACGACCATTACACCCGGGGCGCCGTCGGCGGGGATTACTGGCACGAGGCTGGCGAGGCGAGGGCCAGGATGTCCGCGATGTTTGGCGGGGTCGACCCAGCGGACCTTTTGCTACAGCGGTTGTCGCGCTGCCTTTCACTGCCCGTCCGTCCAGCGTCCATTCGGGGTCGCGACCTGCATGTGGGGATATTGCGCGAATTCACTAGCGGTTCGCGTATTCACTACGACGAGATCAGCCGTGAGTTCCCTGGCCACTTTGACGTCGAGCCCATCGTTCAGCTTGCGTTCAACCTCCATCTTACAGCAGCAGCTTCAGGCGGTGCGCTGACAGTCTGGCGGCATCGCTGGGTGCCTGGCGATGACAAAGCGCGGGACGGTTACGGCTGGGCGGAGGACCTATTGGTGGGAACGTCCAGCGCAACACTGCTCGCGATGCCGGGCGATGGCGTCTTCTTTGACTGCCGGAATTTTCATAAAGTAGATGATTTTGCAGGTGGCCGCCGTGTGACGTTTTCCTTCTTCCTTGGCTTCACTATAAGCGGGGAATTAATTGCGTGGTCCTGACCTCACCAACAATCCAGGTTGCCAATTCTCTCGTGAAGGAAAAGAGAACATGCTGCTCCTAGCACAGTCAGATGTCGAACAGATCCTCACGGCGTTTGGTAGCGATGGCGTGATGGACCGCATCATCGAGCGCCTCACTGAGGGATTAGCCGAAGTGCACGCGGGTCGGGCGGCTATGTCTCCCACGCGCGACGGGTTTCTCCGGTCACATCCCGTCCCCGGTATCATTGAGTGGATGCCACACCGCGTTGACGGCGCATCCACCACGATTAAGACGGTGTCATATAGTCCGGCAAACCCTCAGCAGTTCGGCCTGCCCACGATTGCCGCAACGGTCGCGCAGTTCGATGACGTCACCGGCCAGCCAACTGCGCTGTGCGACGGCGCACTGCTTACCGCAATGCGGACTGGTGCTGCGTCGGCCATCGCCACGCGGGTCCTCTCGGCTCCGGGCAGCGGCACTGTGGGCGTTATCGGGACGGGTGCACAGGCCGTCACCCAGCTGCATGCGCTCAGCCGAGTCATGCCGATCGAGCGTGTGCTCGCATGGGATGTGTGCCGGGCGCATCTCCTCAGTTATACCGACCGAGTTGCGTTCCTCAATCTCAAGGTGGAGGAGGCGACACCCGAGGAGGTCGGGAAGTTCGCGGACGTCATCGTGACCGCCACCTCCGTCGGCGCCGGCGCGGGGCCGGTATTCGAGGACGTGGGGCTAGCCGACCATGTGCACGTCAACGCAGTCGGCGCAGACCTCGTCGGCAAGGTAGAGCTGCCCAGAAGCCTGCTGCTGCGCGCGACGGTTTGCGCCGATCATCCAGAACAGGCACTGCGAGAGGGCGAGTGTCAGCAGCTTTCAGCTAACCAAGTCCACCTGACTCTCGCACAGATCTGCGCGGAGCCGGAGTCCGCCGGCGATTCCCGACACGGACCCACAGTCTTCGACTCGACTGGGGTGGCCATCGAGGATCACATCACGCTTAACGTCTTCGTGGAACTTGCGAGGCAGGCTGGAATAGGCACCGACGTTGACGTCGATTCCAGGACGTCGGACCCGCTGAATCCGTACTCGCTGTCCCTGCCCGAGACGAGTTCGTTCGAGTCGATGCGCGGGTTTGCTCCAGTTAGATGATCCAGCGGCAATTTTCAATGACCCAGCAGCTTCGCTCGCCGAGGCAAAAGTTGGAGCAAGTGCTCGTGCGACCTGGTAGAGATGCGAATCGTGCCACGGAACGGGAAGCGCCTCTACTGTGTTGCGCAAGGCCACACAGAGCTCAAGGCGCAGGGTGAGACATAGGACATCTGTGCTCACGCTGCACATGAAACCCTGGCCAAAGCTCATTCTTGTCCACCCGCCGGCAACGATGATTGTAGACAGCTCGGACAAAGAAATGAGCCCCCAACTGCATGGAGGTGAGTACGACGACTACGCTTTATAGTGCGACCCGCCTGCAACTGCGCGGATTCGGCCTACCCGCTGGCGACACCGAGCCGGTTGATTCCACGATGACCTTCCCTGACGGCGGCCACTATCGCATCGAGGTTCCCACGGTGAACTCAGCGGAGGCGGCAGGCCGGATCCTGGCAGAAAGCCAGCGACGCGGTTTCACCATCAACCGAATCACCGAAACGTTCGGCATGTTTCGCCACACGGCCGACGAGATCCGCCAGTACGTCGATCTCGGCGCACAATACGGCGCGGAAATCCTGATGTCAGTCGGCCCTCGGGCCACCTACGATATTGGCGGCGGAGTTCAGACGCCAGAAGGAGCCCGAACCGGCTATCGCCTGCGTGGTCAGGAACAGGTTGTGCGGGCTATCGAAGATATCAAGCGAGCAATCGACTTGGGCGTACGTGGCTTTGTCGTATACGACGAGGGCCTAGTGTGGGTGGTAGACCAAATGCGCAAGGCGGGCCAACTTCCCGCTCACATCCATCTGAAAGCCTCCGCGCACTGCGGTCACGGCAACCCTGCCTCCGCACGAATTCTAGAGATGCTGGGCGCGAACAGCTTCAACCCAGTGCGCGACCTGACGTTGCCCATGATCGGCGCGCTCCGCGCTACCGTCTCTATCCCAATCGACATTCATGTCGACAACCCTCGCCTCTCGGGTGGGTTTGTGCGAACGTTTGACGCCCCAGAGTTCGTCCGGATCGCCTCACCGGTATACCTCAAGACCGGGAACAGCGCGTTGGACGGCCATGGCACCAAACCCACGACCAGCCAGGTTGACGACATTGTGACCCAAGTCGAGGTTGTGTCCGAGTTCCTCGCCCGGTACCGGCCCGAAGCTTGCCAGTCACCCGTCGACACGACCAAGAACAGGCGGGGTCGGCGTCCTCTGGAAGCGGCCGCCACACCGATCTGACCGGCAGATCTACTTTCGCAGAGAGGAGTGCATATCGATGAGTTCCACGTCCGTCTCGTGGTTCGGCGAGTATGAGCCGCGGACCGGGGGTCCGACGCCCCGGAAATTGGCCGTAACATTCGAGAACGAGCTCGCTGAAATAGCCAGGACCCGCTTCCCTAGAGCGTTCGAACCGATGGTCGTCCCTTTGCAGTCGTACCGAGACCTCATGCATGCCACCGAACGGCTGCTCGAACTCCAACTCAGGGCAGTTATGCATCTCGCGCCCGACTATCGTGGCCGGCTCAAGGCACTGAAGGGCGATCCGGCGGACTTCCCGCGATTCACCGACGACAACGATTTCGAGATCGCGCACGCGATCGACATGTCGCGCGCGGACGTAGTCGTCGCGGAGGACGGCCCAAAGTTCGTCGAGTTCAACGTCGGAGCGGGCGTCGGGGCCGCATTGGAATACGAGTTGGAACACCGCATCTGGCAGAGGCTCCGCCGGGAGGCTGGCGCAGCTCCGTTGACCGCGAAGAGCTTGTACCAGCTAATCGCGTCACTTGTGGAACGAACCTGCGCAGATATAGGAATCGAACCAGCTGCGCTGCTGGTTGGCTCGCTCGATGACCCAGCCAAGACGACGCGGTACTTCAACGCCCAGATCAAACTCCTCCAGGAGTACGGCGTCCAGGCACGGTACGCCGACCTGAATGAGCTGGCTAAGGAAATGGGCTCGACAAGTGGCCGTCAGTTGGTCGGCATCATGCAGTTCTCAGAGCGGGAGGCTAACAGCTGCGGCTGGGACCTGTCCGGGCTTGCGTCAGCAATGCGAAGCGGCCTAGTCGGCATACCGTCGCAAACGGCTCGCCTGGTGGATTCAAAAAAGGTGCTGGCTATGGTATCTGAAGGCTTCGACTGGATGACCGCCGAGGACCGAGACCTGGTGCGGCGCTACGTTCCGTGGAGCCGGACGATGGGTGATCGACGAGTCGCCTGGCGGGGCGAGACATACGAGCTGCCCCAGTTGCTCATAGACCGGCAGGAGCACTTCGTACTCAAGGGCGCTGCAGGCTACTCGTCGCAGGAAGTGTTCTTCGGCCTGAATACCTCGGCACAGGAATGGGGGGACCTCGTGCGACAGTCGGTGGATTCCGAGTATTTAGTCGCGCAGGAGGTCGTTTATCCCGTAAGGCGTCCGATCCAGGCACTAATCGACGAGGCCGGCCACGTCGAAACCGTAATAGCCAATCCTCGGATCTCGCCATTCTGCGCTGGCGGAGTCGCGACGGGCTGCTCGATGCGGTTTAACCCTACGGATCAAATCGGACCAGTGACCCGGCCGTACGGCGCATGGCCAGGAGTCCTGATGGGTGCTCCCGTCTGACGACGGCGCTCTCCACTACTATTAAAAATGGAGGTGCCGTGCGCATCCTGGTCTTGCATAGTCTTTCAGACTCCTTCGCGGGCTACTCCGCAAACATCGATCATTTCCAGCACGAGGTAACCTACGTCGGCACTGCCGACCGGCTGACAACGGTGCCCCACAGTGTTCCGCTTCGCGCGATCGAGCGTTCCGGTAGCGGTGACACAGCCCAGGAGGTGCTCTCCGCCGTGGCTGGTCGGCCGGCTCCGGACGTCGTTCTCGCTCTGTCGGAATTCGACCTGATCCCGGCAGCACACATACGTGAATCGCTCGGCGTTCCCGGTCCGACCGTGAGGGAGGTTTTGCCTTCCAGGGACAAGGTGGTGATGAAGTCGGCAGTGGCGGCCGCCGGCGTCCGAGTGCCACGCTTCATGTCACTCGCTAGCGCGGTCCGTTGTGGTGCGTCGTCGCTTCCCTGGACCGGGTCCACTGTTGTGAAGCCAGTTGCAGGTGCGTCCAGCGCAGGTGTCGTCACGTTCCCTTCGCCCGGCACCGCCCTAGAGGCCGTCAGCGAAGCGGGCTCGTCCGGCCAAGTCGAGGACTGGGAGATCGAGGAGTTCGTCGATGGCCGAGTACTGCATATCGACGGCCTGATGGCCGGTGGCACCCTGGCCGTCATCCAGGCCAGCCGGTACGTAGGAACGTGCCTCGGCTATGCGTACGGCGCGCCCCTGGGGTCGATACAGACAGAGACAGGAGGCGCCCTGGCTGACTGGTCGCTGTCCTGTCTTAAGGCGGTCGGCATCATCGACGGCCCCTTCCACCTTGAGGCGATCGAGTCTTCAGATGGGTTGGTCTTCCTGGAGGTTGCGGCACGGTGCGGCAGCGGAGGCACCATGGACACCTTCGAATTGGCCACCGGCGTCCGGTTACCCGGGGCGGCGATCCGTCTAGCCGTGGAAGGCGCATCCGCTCTGCCACCGCCGAGATTGCCGGAGGCCGAGGAGAGGTTCGGTTGGTTCACGTTCCCGGGGCATACGCTGGGCACCCCGTACTGCCGCATTTCTGGGCTTGACGAGTTTCGCGATGGTCCCCTGATACGGCGCTGGGTCGAGCGGAGAAATGCTAAACCACTCAGGCCGACTATCTCGTACGCGTTCGCCCACGTGCCGCTAGGCGGGCTGATAGGACCGGGTTCGACGGAATCTCTGGAGCGGTATCTAACTGACTTGTTTGAGTCGGTGCGGGTTCTCCCGCACGGTCCGTCGGCCGAATAAACCAGCGTTCGAGTTACGTCGATAGAGCTCAGTGCAAATGGAACTCTACAAAAGTCAATGCTAGCGGCCGATCGGCAACGGAGCACTTTATGAGTCGCGAGGGGGATTGAGATGAAGATTGACAACACTCTTGTCACATACTATGCGCAGGTGCAATCCGCGCTACAGGCACTGCTCGGCGGCGAGGAGCGTACTTCTGCCGATTTCACACCGGGAATCGGCCTGCCTGAACTGACCCCGGCCATGCGCGAGTACTTGTCCGTCTCTTCTGCGGCAATCAGCCTGATGCCGGAGTACCAGGGGCGGAAGCTGTCGCTTCTCGATCTCACCTGCAATCCGGGCACCAGAACGACCAAGACCTTTGCGTCGCTGGTCATGGTCGCACGAGCGATCCGTTTCATCCAATACACCGGCCAGCGGGTAACTCTCATCTCGCCGTCTTCGGCGAACAAGGCCACCGCATTGCGTGACGCTGTCCTGAGCGCGATTATGCTGGGCTTGGTCACAGCCGAGCAGCTCAACATCATCGTCGTCGTTCCTGCCGCGTCGGGGCACAAGCTCCGCGCCACGGAACTCGCCACCCAACCCGACCTGCGCATCCGTAATCCGATCGCCGTATACACAGGTTCGAAGCCTGATGCGGTCAAGGCTCTCGCCCAGGGAATGGTCGATCGGCACCGCATCTCGCTGGAGAAGGAGTCAAGCACCCACCTCTGGTACACGCTTAGGCTGGAGAACTATCTCGTCGGCGATGTGGTGCGGGCGCTTGTCGAGGCGGATCTTCATCCCCCAACCCCTAGCCACGACCGCCTGCACGTACACGCGGTATCTAGCGCGTACGGCCTGCTTGGGCACGCCTACGGACGCGAACTCCTCGGATCGCATGCGCCCGGACGGCCATCTCGATACTTTCTGGTTCAGCACCTTGGCACGGCGGACATGGTCGAAAGCCTGTACGCGGGCACCGCCGAAGGTCAAACGCCGGCGTACAAACTGAACAACCTCACGGGCCTATACGAGCAGCGGGAGAACCTTCGCTTTCCAACGGTCACATTCGACTCCCGCGAAGTCCTCGACACGACGTTCTACACCAAGGCACCAGTCACCTCGCCAAGGATGAACTCGCTCATCCACACCCAAGGCGGCGGCGGGATCGTTGTGTCCCTTGCAGAATGCCTGGAACGATACGGGCAGGTTCGCGCGCTCCTGGAGCCGACCGGCCTGCACGTTCCCGCGAACCCGACAGCGGTGCTGGAGTGGTCCCTCATCATGGCGATGACCGGAATTCTCAACGCCATTGATCGGGACCTCGTGCCCGATTGGGACATATTGGTCCACGGCTCCGGAATCTACTCTCGTGGAGAGTTCGATGCTCTCAGTCTCCGCGAGTTGCACCCGGTCCAGGACGCCGATTCACTGCGGGACATTGTCGCCAAGGCAGCTACGGCATAGTCGAACCGGCATCAGTTACCGCCATCGCCTTAGGGGGCTGGGTTGGATCAGAACGTTGTCGGATGGCCACCGCTGCAGTCGCGCGTCCCTGCGCATCAGCGGCTTCGTATTCGCGCTGGTTACGAGTGGCGCAACAGCAGCAATCCCATTCTGACCGCCTTGCGGGTCGGCTGGGACACGCGAAGCTGGGCTGAGTTCCCGGCCGTGCGTTCGCATGTCGGCGGGCTCTCCATCTCGTACGCGGGTTTACCTGAAGGAGTCGCATACACGCTAGAGTTCACCGAGCAGCGGCGGGAAAACGGCTCCGGTGACAGCGTTGTCCGGGAGTCCTCAACGATCCAGGGCAACAGCCTGTTGACGCCAAGGGCGTTGCCTGACGCAGACATCGTGATTGTCGGGACCAATGCAGCACGTGCCCGCCGGCTACCGAGGCCGTCGTCCCTGGTAGTTCCGATCCGGGTGCACTTCGTTGTGGACTTCGACGACGACACCGAAGCGGTGATGCTGCGCGCCTCCAAGCACAGCAGGCGCGACTTCCGCCAGCAGTCGCGCAAGTTTGACTGGGGCTTCGGCATCGCACGCGATAGCAGCTGGTTCGAGTACTTCTACGAACGGATGTACCAGGCAACCATGGCGCAGCGCTATGGCGGCCGGGCTCGCACTGAGAGCAGGGACACAGCGTACGAGTGCCTGTTTCGGTCGGGAATTCTCTTTTATTTGTCGATGAACGGCGAGCGCGTCGCCGGACACCTGTGCCACTGGGATCGGGCAACCGGCGTCCTGACATCGCGCCTGCTCGGAGTTCTTGATGGCCGTGAGGACTACTACGCGGCCGGCGCACTGAAGATCATGTACTTCCGAATGATCGAATGGGCTGGCCGAAATGGAGTCAAGCGGCTCGACCTGCAAGGCACCGAAGCCTTCTTGAGTAAGGGTACCTTTCAGATGAAGCGCCGTTACGGCACTCGGGTAATCCTGCCGCCAAACCATTTTGGCAACAAACGGCTGTGGCTCCAGGTTCGCCGAGACACACCCCAGGTGCGTGACTTTCTTGTTGCGAATCCCATACTCGCAGAGGGTGACGACAGCCTGCTCGAAGGGATCTATTTCTACGACGAGCGCCGACCTGCCCGGGTGGACTATCAGGCCGAGGCGCCTGGCGTGGATCGGGTAAGGCACGTGGATTTGGACATGTTTCTATCCGAGCGCCAGACGGCGCCGAATACGGACTAGGGCTGCCCGGCTACCCGGGTATAGCGTGCAGCCGCGAGCCATTTGAGGCTGGTGCAGCCGATACTCATCCGATTGAGAGGCATCAAACGCATGTTGGACAGGAAAGGCAGCAGTTGCGCATCCAGACTCGCAACTGCGCTCATCGAGCACGGATTCTCTCCGTTCGTCGGCACGCCGTGTGGCGTGCTCGCGCCCCTCTACGCTCAACTGCAGGCCGGGGCCGATCTGATAACCGTTTCCCGGGAGGACAACGCAGTGGGTGTTGCTGCTGGGAGCGCTCTGATGGGAAAATGCCCGGTCGTCCTGATGCAGAACTCAGGCCTGGGTCAATCGGTTAACGCCATTGCATCTCTGGTCACACCCTACGGAATCCCGCTGCTGTTCATCATCGGCATGCGCGGTGTCGCGCCAGACGCGACGAGTGAGAACGAGGTAATGGGGCGCCTGACCGAGCCAATTTTCCAGCAGTCGGCGATCCCCGCCGTTTGGCTAGATGAGGCTGGGCTAGCAGACCACGCCGAGTGGAGCCGGCAACTGGTTGTTAAGAAACGGACGGCAGCCGCCCTACTAGTCCGGCCGACGCTGTTTGGGTGGCAGCCATGAACAAGACCGACGCCATCGCCACGGTGATCCGGGAAACTACCGATGAGCCGGTAATTTTCACCACGGGATATTCCTGCCGTATCGCCCGGAGCATCGCCGATCGGGCCAACCACTTCTACATGACTGGCAGTATGGGACTCGCAGCCAACATTGGAATCGGTGTTGCTCTAGCGTCGCGGCGTCCCGTGGTGGTCGTCGACGGGGACGGCAGCCTCACGATGAATCCCAGCTGTTTGTTCACCGCCGGTGCGCTACCAGACCTGCGGTTGGTACACCTAGTCCTAGATGACCGAAGCTACGAATCCACAGGAGGACAGGCGGTCCCATCGGAGCGGATCCGCTTCGGCGCACTGGCACTTGCGGCCGGCTACCGTGACGCGTCGCAGACCGGCGATGTGGGCGGACTCAGCGAGCTGCTGCGCGCTGGACTCCGGTGTGCCGGCCCCACCTTTGTGCATTGTACAATCGATTCCATACAAGGGATGACGCCGCCGCCCCGGATCGAACCGGACCTCCGCTGGCTGGCCATGCGATTCACCGAGTACGTCAAGCCGGCGGCCTGTAGCGATAATCCCTAAGGAGCTGAAGCCGTGAAGACCCCTATCATCCTGCTTGACCGGCTGGGTTTCGACTCCTCCTATTACCGGACCCCAACGGGTGAGTCTCTATTTCCAGAGGACCGATTCGACGTTCGCCTGATCACCAGCGTCAAGAAGCTGCCCCTAGCGGTCGGCAACGCCTTACAATCAGTCGTCGCCACGCCGGGCTCAGAAATCGAGACGCTGCTGGAAGCGGGTCGGTATCAAAGCGCCTTCGGTGGAGCAAAGGCCGAAAGGGTAGTTGCATTGACGGAGCGCCAACTCCTACCGGCAGCGACGCTGCGGGAGGCGTTGGACATTCCAGGAGACCGGCCCGAGGATATTGTCATCTTCCGGGACAAGGTGCCGATGAAGGGGTTTCTTCGCGCCCGAGGCGTACGTGTGCCTTGCTTTGCGCCCTACTCGGCTGGCAACGCCCGCGACCTCCTCCAAAGGTTTGGCACTGTTGTCGTCAAGCCACGTCTAGACGCCGGTTCTAAGGACGTCAACATCGTCTGCACTGTGGCCGCCCTCGAACAGGTCGAGGCGCGATATCGCGACCGGCTTGCCGACTTCGAGGTGGAGGAGTTCATTGACGGGCGGATCTATCACATCGACAGCGTAGTGCAGAGTTCGCGCGTCTTGGTGGCGTCCGTTGGCAGGAGTGTATTTCCGACTACCAGCTATCAAAGCGGTAGCCACTACTGGGACATCGAGTTGGCGGAGGGCCCATTGCGGAACCGCCTGCTAGCGTTCAACCAGCGCGTCATCGAATGCTATCCGGACTTCACGGGCGTCATGCATCACGAGGCGTTCGTTTCGGACAATGAAGTCGTCTTCTGTGAGATCGCTGCGCGCTGGGGCGGGGGCGGCATACGCGCGGGTTTCCGTTTTCGCACCGGAATTGATCTCATCGCAACGATGCTAAACGCACAACTCGGCGGGCCGATACCGGCGTCAGCAGGGTGGAGCGACGAGATCACTGGGTTTTCGTTCCTCTACATCTCAGATCGGACCCTGACGCGGGACGTCACGCTAGACGAACCGTGGCTTGTGGACCTGCATCTGAGAGTCGGCCGTGGTGATAAATTGCCGCCGCCCCGGTCTCTGGAACAGGCCGCCGCCGTCATCACGGTGTCAGGAAGAGACGAGGCACAGGTTGCCGAACGGCTGGCCGCCGCCGAGGCGGAAATCACGCGTTGCTTCGGCTGACACAAACACAGAACAGGAGCGACAAATGGTTCATGAACTGCAGTTTCGGGCAGCCCGTTTCGGGATTGCGCGACTCTCGCTGCTTCCTGCCGAAACGGTCGACTCGCATATGCCCGAGGACCTGGAGGACACCGAGCAGCTGTGTGAATTCCTCCGCGTAGTGGCAGCCGATCCGGTCGCCCGGGAAGCAATCGCGGTGTCTAGCCTTTCTTTGGACGACACGCTGGAGGACGTGGCCACCGGTCGCCCTTTGAAGCCTGCGCAGCTGCGCCGTGCAGCAGCCGTGGCGGCCCGTTACCTAAATCGGATGCGTCGGCGTGCGACGCCTTTCGGGCTGATGGCCGGGGTCGCCTCGTTGCGCTTCGGTGACCGGGCCACGGTTGCAATCGGCGCAGCGCATCGCAAGCACGTGCGCCCGGACATGGGCTGGCTGACCGAGGTCGTCCGTGGCCTGCACAGAGATCCAGAGGTTCTCGCCGAGCTGCGTGTCGTCGCCAACGACCTGTGCGCCGAACGGGACGATCGGCTGGTCGTCCCGCGACTGCTCGGCGCGGAGGGCCTGCACCCTCAAGACAAAGCTGAGGATGAAGTCGTATGCACCGCCCCGGTTCGGCGAGCGATGACCGGCGCACAGGCTCCCATCTGCTACGTCGATCTGGTCCGCCAAGTCTCCGCAGACTTCCCGGGCATGACGGAGAACGCGGTTCAAGCCGTGCTGGCCAACCTGGTTGAACGGCGATTTCTGCTGAGCGATCTGCAGCCGCCGGTGACCTCCGGTGACCCGCTGCGGCACGTTCTCGAGGTCCTCGCCCGCCTGCCAACACACCCGGCGCGTGAGGCACTCACGGATATCGAACGGAAGTTGGACCAATACGGAACGACACCCGTCGGCGAGGGCCGTCAGGTCCTGCGCGACGCCGCCACCGCGATGCGCCAGATCCACGTCAACGACCGACCGCTCCAGGTCGACCTTGCTGTGGACGCGCAGCTTGTGCTTCCTGTGCAGGTGGCGGACGAACTCGAGCGAGCGGCGACCTTCGCATGGCGATCGGCTCCGCCGCAGGAGTCCGCATTAGCCAGCTACCGGGAGGAGTTCATCGCCCGCTACGGACTCCGCGGACTCGTGCCGATCAAGGAGCTTCTTGACCCGCACACCGGGCTTGGAGCGCCAGCCGGATACATGATCCCGCCCAGTCACCGGGCACCAGCACGACCGAACGTAGCGTTGGGAGACCGAGATGTACTGATGTGCGGCATCGCCCAGCGAGCGACCGGCCTTCACGAACGGGAGGTTTACATTGACGAGGAACTAGCCGAACGGCTTACTTGGCGCGATGCTGACCAACCAGCGGCGTACGTCGAACCGTGTGCAGGACTGTTCGCGGACTCCCCGGAGCGGCTCCGCGCTGGCGAGTTCCGTCTACTCCTCTCCTCGATGAACTACACTCGCCCTGGTGCTATGTTCGGACGATTCCTGCGCCTCCTGCCCGATCTGCACGACGCGCTGGCCGCTCATCTCGAGGAGTTGGCGCATGGGTGGCCAGGGGCGCATCCGATTCAACTCGTCGGCGCTACGATCAGCGCGCGCAGTTTGAACGTCGTCCAGGTACCGCAAGCAGTTCGCTATGTCCTGAGCGCTGGCCTATTCGCCGACCCCACTGACCCTTATACTTCGCAGCCCCACGACCTGGCCGTCGGAGCTCGCCCGGACCGAATGTTCGTCGTCTCGCTATCCGCGGGGCGGGAGGTCGTGCCGCTAGTCCTCCACGCTAACCAGATCGGCCCGGACACGCCTAACATCGTCCGGTTCCTATTTCAGATCGGCGCACTCCGCACGCCCAAGTGGCCACTCTGGGACTGGGGCCCAGCTGCGGACCGGCTGCCCTTCCTGCCCCGGATCCGGTACGGCCGGACCGTTCTTTCGTCCGCCCGCTGGCTGCCTTGCCCTCAACTACGCGATCCCGCGCTAACCGTCAAAGACTGGCAGAACGCGGTCCACCGCTGGCGGGACGACTGGAGGGTCCCTGATCGCGTAGAGGTGGCTCGAGGCGACCTGCGGCTGCCACTGGACCTCAGCTCGGCCGCCGACCTGCTCCTGCTTCGCGCCGAACTGCAAGGGAGTGAGCGAAGTACGGTGATCCGGGAAGAGCCGCTCGGCGGTGAATACGGCACCGGGTGGGCCGCTGGTCATACGGCCGAGGTGGCCGTCCCACTTCGGCCTGTCCTGTCACGCTCCATCCCTCCAGTGAAACTACCGCCGCGAGTCGAGGCTGCCATCGACGGGACGACGAATCGGCCTGTCCATCGACCGGGCGGTGAGTGGCTCTACCTAAGGATCGGCGCCACCGCAGACCGACATGACGACATACTCGTCCGACATCTGCCAGCGTTGCTGGAGCACGCGGACCGGGTCGCCGACCGCTGGCACTTCATCCGCTACGACGCCGGCGGACCCCACCTACGGATCCGTTTTCACGGCATACCGGCCGACCTTCACACAGAACTGTTGCCTGCCGTGCACGACTGGGCGGACCGGCTCGCGGCGGGGGGAATGATGAACGACCTCGAAGTCGGCACCTATCGTCCGGAGGTCGCACGTTACGGTGGGCCTGATGCAATCGATGTCGCCGAGCAGGCGTTCTGCGCCGACTCCCGCGCAGTCATCGAGCAGCTCGCGCTGCGCGGGCAAGGCCTGCTAAATCTCCCGGTAGAGCTGCTGCTTGCGGCGAACTACCTCGATCTGGTGGCCCAGTTGCACGGGGAAGGGTGGCAGGACTGGCTGCTCGCAGGCTACCCGAAGGGCAGGCACCACCAAGTCTTCCAGCGCCACCGGCGCGAAGCTGTCCGGCTACTTGGCTCCGGCGGGAGTCAGTACAGACTTGCGGATCTGCCCGGCGGTGAGAACCTGACCCGCATCTGGGAACGCCGGGCACCATCGATCGCCCAGTATGGCGACGCCCTGCGGGCGTTGGCTGCCAAGGGCCAGATTGCCTTTCCTTCGTCCCAGTTGCGCAGTGTCCTGCACATGCACCACAACCGACTAGCGGGGATTAGCCCAGACACCGAGCAGGGCTCCTACGCGGTCGCCCGTGGCGTCCTGCAGGCTGTCATGGACAGGAGCGGGGCACGCCCGGTGGCAGGGAGCGCGCAAGAGCTGTCGGGCCGCGTCGCGCAAGCATGACAATCCGATGTGGCGATCTTTGCCGAATAGGGGCTTCACCGAGCGGCTCAGAGCGTGTTTGAGATGGGTTTGTCAACGACATTTGAAATTTGGCTCTGGCGAATATTTTGTGATTGGTCTTGGCGGTCGCTCAGGCTGCTGCGAGGACGTGTTTGCGGAGGAGGTCGAGGTTCGCGCGGCCGTACATTTGCCGTTTGATCGTCTTGATGCGGTTGACCTGGCCTTCGACTGGGCCTGAGCTCCAGGGCTGGGTGAGGCCGGCGATGACGGCGTCGCGGTCGCTGACCGGGCCGGCGGCGAAGCCGCGGAGTTCGGGGTATCCGCAGTTGCGGGCGCGGTCGATCCGGGTACGGCACCCGGACGGTCACGGGGGTGGGTCGGGTGCAATTCGTGGCGAGCCAGTCCCGTAGTACGGGCAGGCTGCCCGGGTAGCCGCGGGCCAGGATCTCGGCGTGCAGGTCGGCTGTCTGGTGGACGCCGTCGGTGAGTCGTTGCCGCAGGTAGGGGTGGAACAGGGCGAGGACGCTGGGTCGGCTGCTGGTGTTCGGGCCGATCAACGCCTCGGCGGTGGCGGCGCGGGCGTATCTGCGGGCGGTCCTGACGTTCATGTCGAGCCGGCGGGCTGTCGCTTTGATCGAGAGTCCTTCGGCTCGTAGGGCGTGTACGGCGGCGTGGCGGTGGCGGGTGTTGTCCGCCCGGCGTCCCGTCCCGGCCGTCTCGCCCAGGGCAGGTGCGGCCAGGGCTGGTGTCGGGTCGGTGTGCGTCTGCAGGCACCGGCGGTGTCCACGGACGACCTTCTCGACGGTGTCACTCAGGTTCTTGAGTAGGGCGCTGGTGGGCCGCCGGAGAAGGACCCGCAACCCCTGCAGGCACCTCGCCAGCGGCCCACCAGTGCCCTGCTGCTCCTCGGCGGTCGCAGGGTCTGACCCGCCTCGTCCTGAAAGCAGATCCACGCACCCCGCGCCGCCGCTAGCCTTTTACCGCCGGCCACCTCCGACGCCGCCATGCCGCGATCGCCCGCTCGTCACGCTCGACCGCCCGTCGCGCGGGAACCTGCAGGCTGTAACCCATCCGGTGCAGCAGATACGACACGCCGCGCAGCGTGTACCCGACCCCGAAGTGACGCCGGATCAGTTCCGCGACCCGGGCCAGGGTCCAGCGGGCATCGTCCCAACCGTGCACAACCGGCCCCTCGTCCAGGAACCCGACAAGCTGTCGCTGCTGCTGCGCGGTGAGTTTGCAGTCGGCTCCACCAGGCCCGGCCGAGGCCAGCGCCCTGGCCCCGCCGGCGATCCACCGCCGTCGCCACTCACGCACCGACTTCTCCGAAACCCGCAGCTCAGATGCGATCTCTCCGGTCGGCAACCGATCCACATCCAACCGCACCCCACCCACCGGTCCTCGACGAACAAGGTCACGGTCCGTTCCCGGACCGCTTGCCGCCGCGCCCTGGCCGCCACGCCGACAAGCCGACGAACATCAACCTTTCAGGCTCTGTTGCCGTCATCCCGGCCGTCAGCGTCACCGCGCAACGCGCGGCCCAGCGAATGAATCGTTTCCAGCCGGCGCAGCCCTGCCTTCGAGAGCGTCAACACCCGGTGCCCGTCAACGAAGGTCTCCCGTGCGAGACCGCTGTCAACCAGCCGAGCGACAGTGCGGGTGACCTCGCCGTCGCCGATGCGGCTGCCGGTCCACGCGGTGATCGCTGCACCCAGCTCGCCGTACCGCATCGGACGCTCACCGAGACAGATCACGGCACCAATAACATATTGATACTGTACGATGTCACGGATTTCTAGCAGGTCTCCGAACTCCATTGCGTCCCCCGGTGCTGCGTCGCCGCCCGCCGCTGTGTCTGTCCCAACGTGTCGGCTACCCGACAGTAGAGCATCAATGTGTAGGCGATCCGTGTCTTGCTGTCAAGGCAATAGGGAGCGTTTCATCCCGTTTCGGGTGTTCTCTATAGTATTTACTGTTTGATTGGTCACTATCTCTATGCGGATCGGTTGGAAGTACCGAGGCCGATGATCTCTTCGACGAGATCGCAGAGCCTCCTACCCTTGTGGGTCAGTCTGAGTGATGGCTCTGCCGTTGGGTTCGGGCTCGCGACCTGGGTGACAGCGCCCGTGCTCGCGAGCGCCGAAATTGCCGTATCGATAGCGTCACCGTACGTGCTGAGGGTTGGGCACTGTCTGGGGGCGCGGCCATCCTTGGCGGCAAGCAGCACATCGACAATCAGCGGGGTGCTGAAGAAATCCATCACGGAGCGTAGTTCGCTTCTATCTTCTCGGATCTCCATTTGGCACTTCCTTACGGGCGGCGGCTCTCTCGCTGATGTCGGTGAGTGGCGGCCATCGGCCGTACTCCGAGGGTACTGAAGGGACGGTGCAAGGGGAAGGTCCTTGTTGATCTACCTCTGCCTCCGGCAAAGCCGGCAGATACCGAGAGTAGTGATGTATCGAGATGTGTGATCGACTGCTTTCGGTTGGCCGCATCTGTGATCGCCGGACCTGGGCCAGGGTGGGAAGCGGTAGATCCATCGCCGCTGGGGACGCGCTTGTCGCAACGCACGTCCAGGTGCGCGGCGGAATGACCGTACCGCGGCGGCGTACCTAACGGTGCGTAGCGGTTCGGCGTTTATATGCGCTAAGACCAATGGGTGCGTCCTACCGTGCGGGGGAGGTGGCAACGGATGCGCAGTCGGTCAACGCTCATGTCCACACGACACCGTCTCCGACGGCAGCCGCGATGCTGGCGCCTGTTCATGCCGCCAAGCTGGAGTGGGGACATCATCCCCGACCGGTCGGCCGCCTCCGTGCGGTCGTGGAGGCAGGGAGGCACTCAGATGGCGACTCGGATCGAGCTGCGCGGCGCGTGGGTTTGCGTGCTGGGAATCGCGCTAGGCGTTCTGGCGGGGTGCACCCAGGCAGAGCCGGGTGCCGGCCCAGCCGACTCGGCGTCCCCCTCGGCTACGGCGTCCCCGACGCCGCCCTCGGAAGAGGACCAGGCCCGACGCGAGATTCTCGATACCTACAACGGCTACCTCGAGGCGTACATCAGGGCATCGGCGACCGCCGACTACCGCACCGAAGAACTGGCGACCTACGTCGGCGAGCCCTTGTTGGGCCAGCTGCTGAACAACCTGTTCAACATGTCGCGCAGCGGCGTGCGCAACGAGGGTCGGCCGGTCTGGAGCCCAACGGTGACGGAAGTTCGCCTTGCCGCGGACGAGGCGGTGATTCAGGACTGCTTCGACTCGACGAACTGGAACGCGGTCGGAGGAAAGGCGCAGCCAACCGCCCAGGCGAAGAGGTACCCCGTGGTCGCGAAGGTGAGGCGTGTCGACGACAACTGGTATGTGTACGAGTCGACCGCGGACAGAGGTTCGACATGCTGATCCGGATCCTGCGGCGCGCGGCACTAACGGCTGCCTTCGTCGCTGTCGGGCTCGGTGCGGTGGCGACCCCGGCTCAGGCGGACTACTGGGTGTGCCCCCCTGTGGGGGACTGCTATCTCGTGGTCGAGACGCCCGGTGAAGAGGGAGGCGGTGCGCCGCCTGGTGGGGGAGAGGGCGGTGGCACGCAGGAGTGCAGGTCGAACGGCGTCGTCGTTCCCTGCTGGCAGGCCGGCTGGGGGTATTTCAACCCTGCCGATGGCTGCTACTACATCCTCGAATCTCCGCAGCCGTCCGCGGGCGATCCAGCATGGGAGGGGCATGAGCCAGGCGATGGGGCGGTGTACCGGCAGCGGTGCTTTGGCGACGTGGTTGGTGCCCTTGTGTGGCGGGAGGATCCGCCGCCTGGCACGCCTGGGAGTCCTTCGCCGGCCGAGTTGGCGGCGCGGGCCATCAGGGAGCTTCCGATGCGCGGCGCTGAGATCGGCATCAGTCCCGATCCGTCGGGATCTGGCCTTGTGGGTCTGCCGATCTGGCTGTGGACCGCCGTCACGCCGCTGACCTGGGGACCGATCACGGCGACGGCGTCCGTGCCGGGACTGTCCGTTACCGCCAGGGGCCAGGCTACCGAGATCAGATGGGACATGGGAGACGGACGGTCGGTCACGTGCGAGAACCCAGGTACGCCGTACAACAAGGCCACGCATGGCGCTTCGGCGTCCACCACGTGTGGCTACCCCGGGTATTCCGTTCCCAGTCGTACGCAGCCCGATGGGCGGTACACGGTCGTCGCCACGACCACCTGGCACATCGAATGGTGGGTGGTTGGCGGCGGCGCGACTGGCGCCGAAACGGTGACTCGTGAGTCCAGCACATCAATTCGCATCGACGAGCTTCAGGTGGTGACCGGGTGACCACGACGGATGACCTTTCCAGCCTGCCCACGACGGCGATTCCGCAGCCGCGAGTGGTCCGCGTACGCACCGTACGCCGTGGCCGCCTCGGTGTTGCGGTGGCGCTCATGGCGGTGTGTGCCCTCGGCGCGGCGGCGCTGTTCGGGTACGTGAGCCGCACAGAGCCGTACCTGGCGATCGCCAGAGACGTGCCGGTGGGCGCCCAACTCGCCGCGGCCGACCTGGTCACCGTGCACTTGAACCCGAACGCCGGGATCGTGCCGGTACCGAGCAGCCGGGTCGACTCGGTGATCGGCATGTACACCTCGGTGACGCTGCTGTCCGGCAGTCTTCTGAATGCGTCTGCCCTGGTGGACAAGCCGTTTCCGGAGCCGGGTGACCAAGTGGTCGGGCTGTCCCTCAAAGCCGGTCAGATGCCGTCCACCACTGTGCGTCCGGGGTCGACCGTTCTGCTTGTTTCGACGGAGGAGACACGCCAGGACGGACCGGCGACGGCTGCGCCCACGATCCGCGCCACGGTGGTGCATGTCATCGCCGGGGCACGCGATGGCACGGCCACAGTGTCGGTCGCGGTCCGGGAGAGCGACGGCCCCATCGTCGCCCGGTTGGCTGCCCAAGGGCGACTGGTGCTCACTCTGACGGCGGGGAACTGACGATGGCGGTCATCTGCCTTGCGAGCGCCAAGGGATCTCCCGGAGTGACCACGACCGGTCTGGCCTTCACGCTGACCTGGTCGCGTCCAGTCGTGCTCGCCGAGTGCGATCCCGCTGGCGGAGACATCGGGGCCGGCTACCTGCGGCACCTGGAACTGGACGGCGGACATGGGCTCATTCAGCTTGTCGTGGCCGAGTTGCGGGGCCAGGCCAGCGAGCAGTTCTGGTCCCACCTGGTCGATTTGGACCCACCGGGGGCACGCCGTCTGCTGCTACCCGGCATCGCGACATCCGCCCAGGCGGCCAGCCTCGATCCCACCTGGCACTCCCTGGCGGGATTCTTCTCCTCGCTCGAACATGGCAACCCAGGCTTCGACGTCATCGTCGACTGCGGCCGGCTCGTCACCCCGTACGCCCCATGGCCGTTGCTCGGCCGGGCAGACCTCGTGCTGCTCGTGGTGAAGCCGACGCTGGCCTCGCTTCTGCCAGCCCGTGCCGTCGTGCAGACGCTCCTGTCGAGTGCGGGCCCTGCCGATGATGGGCGAATTGGGCTGGTGGTGGTCGGCGATGGAGATTACGACGACCGGGCCGTGGCCCGGCATCTCGGCGTACCGGTGATTGCTCACCTTCCGCACGACGACCGCTCCGCCCGCGTGCTCGCGCATGGCGGCACCGCTCGTACGCGCCGGCCGTTGCTACGCGCGGCGACGGCCGCCGAGGGCAAGGTCATGCGATCCATCAACGGCCGGCGCGAGCGTCTCCGCGGCCCCGGCATCTGGGAGGCTGTGCATGCCGACGTTTGAGCATCCGCGGTGGCGTGATCCGGTTGATGGGGCACCCACGACGGTGAGCGTGGCAGGCTCGGCGGGGAACGGGCACCCCAACGGGAGGGCCGCCGCGCTCGTCGTATCGCCTGCACCGTCGTCCTCTGCGGTGGTGGCCGAGCCTGACTACGCTGTGATTCGGTCGCTCCACAAATCGGTCAGCGACGAGTTGTCTCGGGTGCTGGCCGGGCGCGAGTACACCCGGTTGTCCGACCGCGAGGCAGAGGCGCGACGGATCGCATCGCGGCGCGTTGATGAGTATGTCGACCGGCAACGGGCGAGTGGGACGCCGCTGAGCGCCAGTTACGGGCAGCGGCTGCTGGACGGGGTACTCGCCGCGCTGTTGGGCCTCGGCCGACTTGATCGGCTGCTGCACGAGCCCTTCGACACCATCACCATTCTCGGATGTGACGGCGTCCGCGTGGAGCGTCCCGACGGTCGTGTCGATATCGAATCACCGGTGGCGGACAGCGACGAGGAACTTGTCCTGCTGCTCCAGGCACTCGCCCGCCGTGCCGGTGGCACCGAACGGGCGCTCACGAAGGACAAGCCCACGCTGAGCATGGAGATGCCCGGCGGGCAGCGGCTGGCGGCGACGTACCTCGTGACACAGCGGCCGGTAGCGGTCATCCGGAGCCACCAGATTCTCCAGGTCACGCTCGATGAACTCGTCACCCTCGACCAGGGGGACCCGAACAAGAGCGCCATGATCGATCCGCTTCTGCGGGACTTCCTACGCGCCGCGATGATGGCTGGCCTCAACATCATGGTCGCCGGCGTACCAGGAAGCGGCAAGACCAGCCTTCTGCGCGCGCTGGCCAGCGAGATCCCGGCTGACGAGTGGATGATCATCATGGAGGAGGCGCGGGAACTTGGTCTACACAAGACAGGCCGTCACCCCTGGGCAGTCTCTATGGAGACCAGGGAGGGCCACGGAGAGAGAGGATCGGACGGACGGCCCGTCGGGGAGATCACTCTCGATGACCTGATCCCGATCGGTCTGCAGCTCAACGCGCGGCGCATCATCGTCGGCGAGGTGCGGTCCCGGGAGGTCGTCGCCATGCTCCAGGCGATGGGCACGACCAACGGGTCTCTGTGCACCATCCACGCCCGCGAGCCCGGCCTTGTCTTCGACCGCGTTGTGGAGCTGGCGCTCAGCCACCGCGACGAACGGTCCGACCGGCGCGCGTACCTTCAGGTAGCCAACGCACTCGACCTGGTCGTGTATGTCAGCCTCGTCGACGAGAGCGCGATCGGAGGCCGCAAGCACCGCTTCGTGAGCCACGTGATCGAGGTCGGTGGCCTGGTGGAGGACGGCCGCCCACGCACCACGCAGGTCTTCGGCCCCGGCCTCGACGGACGCGCCGTGCCCATGCATCAACCGGATCGACTCAAACAACACTTCCGCCTTGTCGGCTATGACTCCACCGTGCTGACCGCCTACCGCAGCCGGGGCACCTGGCCACGGCCGTTACCTCGTCTCGGTGGGCCGTCATGAATCCGGTCCTCATCGCTGCATTGGTCGGTGCCGGTCTCATCGGCAGCCTCGCGCTGGGTATCACGGCGCTCGCCGGCACCGCCGAGCCGGACCGGCCACCGTCGCGATGGGCTGCGCGAGCCCGCTGGCTCTGGTACGGATCCGGCACTACCAGGCAAGCGCAGCGTCGTCACCAAGCCTGGGTGCTCGGTGCGTTCACGGCCGGAATCTTCGCCTGGATTATCAGCGGGGTTCCGGTCGCGGCCCCACTCGTCGCTCTCGCGGTCCCGGGCGTGCCCTGGCTGCTGTCTGCGGGAAAGGAGGAACAGCGCGCGATCACGCGCGTCGAGGCGGTAGAGGCATGGACCCGACGCCTGCGGGACGTGGAAGACTCCGGAGTTGGGCTCCAGGAAGCGATCGTCGGGACCGCGCAGACTGCCCCGACGGCGATCGCGTCCGAGGTTCAGATGCTCGCCGCGCGTGTCCAGGCCGGATGGGACGTAGAAGCGGCGCTCTACGAGTTCGCTGAAGCCCTCCGGGATCCGGTCAGCGACCAGGTGGTCGTCGCTCTCGCGCTGCATCTCAGCGACCGGGGTGCCAAGCTGACCGATGCGCTGACTGGTATCGCGGAAGCAGCGACCGACGAGGTCGCCATGCGGCGGGAGACCGCATCCAAGAGGGCTCGGGCGCGATTCCAGATCCGGTTCCTCACCATCGGGTCGGTCCTGCTGGTCGGGTTCGGCCTGGCCAGCGGTGAGTACACCGCCCCGTACGCCGACACCCGTGGCCAAGTCGTGCTCGCTGTCCTGGCATGCGCCTTCATCGGCTGCCTGTGGTGGGCACGGTCGCTGAGCCTGCCACCGGCAGAACAGAGGTTTCTGACCGCAGGCCCGAGCGCCGTCGAAGGGAGTCAGGCATGACACCCACCTGGATCGGCATCAGTGCCGGCCTCGGGGCAGGGTTCGGCCTCGCGGTGTTCCTCGCCGTCCACGAGCTACGCCCGGCCAGCCCATCGCTCGGCCCGGCATTGGCTCGGCTGCAACCTCCAAGCGGGGCAGGCGACGCGGTCCCCGGGCGGTCCGTGGCCATCGGCCGGCTGGCTGACCGTATGCGGAGGGTCATCCCAGCCACTGACCTGCGGCTACTAGGCCGCACCTCCGAGGAGTTCGTCACCAGCCTCATCGTGGCCGGACTGATCGGGCTAGCGGTACCGTCGGTCCTGCTCGGCCTGCTGACGCTGATGGGGCGTAGCTTCGGCACCGGCGTACCGGTCGGTGCCGCGGTCGGCTTCGCCGCGTTGCTCGTCCTCATCGTCTACCGGGACGTTGGGCACAAGGCCGCTTTCGCCAGGCGCGAATGCCGTCGGGCGGTGTGCACCTTCATCGACTTGGTTGCGCTGCAGCGTGCGGCGGGCCGTGGCACCGAGGAATCGCTCATCCGCGCGGCAAGCAAAGGCAGCGGCTGGGTCTTCGCCCGGATCCGGCAGACCCTGCTTCGAGCGGAGCTATCCGTCTCCGCCCCATGGGACGGGCTCAAGCAACTCGGCACCGACCTTGGTGTGCCAGAGCTCGGCGACCTCGGCGACATCATGCAGGCAGCCGGCGTCACCGGCGCGCAGGTCTACCGAACATTGCGTGCCCGAGCCACGTCACTACGGGCTCAGATCCGCACCGACGAGCTGGCCCACGCCGAACTGCGTACCTCGCAACTGGAGATCCCCGGCGCGCTGCTGCTGGTCGTGCTCATGCTGCTGGCGCTCTACCCCTTCGCGGCACGGCTACTTGCCGCGCCCGCCGTCAACTGACCATCGAAACAGGAGGCTGTCATGGACACCACCAGAGCTAGCTGGGCCGAGTACGCGCTGCGGCTGCTCGCGGCGCTGCACCGCGATGACCGAGGCGAAGTCGTGCCGACCGCGATCATCTACGCGGTCGCGGCTGTCGTCGCGCTCGCCCTGCTCACGGCCGCATCCGACTACGTGTACGGATGGATCGGGCTCTGGCCGGACGCCGCATCCCCGGCCGTACCCGCACCGTGAGTCACCCATCTGCTGAGCCCCTGAGCCGGCGCCGCCGACTCAGGGGCCCAGCCAGCGACCGGGGATCGACCAACATTGAGATGGCGATCCTGTTTCCCACCTTCGTCATGCTGATTCTCCTCGGCGTACAGGTCGCGATCGTCTTCTACGGGCGCACGGTCGCGTTGGCCGCCGCACAGCAGGGCGCCGCCGCCGAGTCGGCCTACGGGGCACCCGACGGTGCCGGCCACACACAGGCCAGCGCCTATCTGACCCGCATGGGCGACGTGCTCACCGACTGGGAAATAACGGTCACCCCCGTCACGGAAGGGGGAGGGGAGGCCACCGCGGTGCGCGTCACGACCACAGGGAACGTCATCGGCTGGTTGGGCATCCGGTTCACGGTCAGCCAGACCGCCTACAGCCCGATCGAGCGGTTCACCACGGAGAGCGATTCGTGAGACGGCGACAAGAGCGACAACGCGGCTCCGTCACCATCGAGCTGGCCATCCTGGCACCCAGCCTGCTGCTGGTAGCCAGCTTCGCCATGCTCGTCGGGCGGGTTTCCCTGGCAAACGCAGCGCTCGACGCGGCAACCTACTCCGCGGCACGGGCCGCGTCGCTCACCCGCGACGCCACCACCGCACAAAGCCGCGCGGAGTCTTCACTACAAACCACCCTGGACGCCCAGAACATCCACTGCCTCAACCTGCTCGTCAACGTGGACACCACCCAGTTCGCCCGCGATGTCGGCGAGCCGGCCAGCGTGACCGTCACCGTCGAATGCCGCGTCGACCTGTCCGCCGGCGCGATGCCCGGTACACCGACCTCACGATGGATCACGGCCGTCTACAGCTCACCGCTCGATCTCTTCCGAAGCAGAACCGGATGAACCGACGCCACTCGGCAAACTCGCCGGCCGGCCGCGACGCCGGCCGGATCGGGCTGTTCTACGCCGTCGTCCTGCCCGGCCTGATCGCCATGATCGGCCTGGCCGGAGACGGCGCCGGATACGTTCGCACCACCCAGAGGGCGGACAACATCGCTTCCGAAGCAGCCAGGGCGGGCGGACAAGCGATCCGACTACCCGAAGCCATCAACGGCGAGGTGAAGGAAGTCGACACTGCCAACGCCGTTGACGCCGTCGCGGACTATCTCGCCACCGCCGGAATCACCGACTGGCAGGCAACCGTAGCCGACGACGGCCAACAGCTCACCGTCACCGTCACCGTGCAGTACGACCCACTTCTCGTCGACGTCCTGCCCGGCATCACGACGATCCCCGCAACGTCGACCGTCACCGCAACCCTGTTGGTGGGATGACCCATGCCCAACCCGGCTCGCAGAACCGCTCCGAACACGCGCCAGCCACGCGGCACCGGCATCGCCTCCCGCCTCGCAGCTCAACTGAGCATCCTGGCCACCCTGATCGGAATCCCGTACGCCCTCTACGCCCTGGCCGGCAACCCGCTACCCGAACAGCTGCCCACCTTGTCCCAGCTCGGAGAGCTACTCACCAGCAGGGACGACGGCGGGCTGTTCCTGACCGCGATCACCTGGGCCGGCTGGATCGGCTGGACGTCCTTCGCTGTTCCCCTCCTCGTAGAGATCATCTGCCACGCCTTCCGTTGGCGTCCTCCCCGACTCCTCGGACTCGCCTGGCAGCAACGTCGCGCAGCGGCCCTCGTCGCCGCAGCCCTGTCAATCGGCGCGGCACCGGCCGTGGCCAGCGCCAACGCGGTCACCATGCCACCCTCACCTCCGAGCCTGACCGTCACCGCGTCCGGGCAGAGCACCGCCACCATCACGTCCTTCCACACCGCTTCTTCCACAACCACCCTCAGCCAGCAGACCGCGACAGACCACAGCTCGGTATATGAGGTAGAGCGTGGCGACTGGCTGTACTACGTCGCCGACCGGTTCCTGGGCGAGGGCGACCGCTACATCGACATCGCCAAGCTCAATCCCGAACTACAAAAGGCGGATCCCCGGTTTCCCGACCACATCGTCGCCGGGCAAAAACTCCGACTCCCGGCCGACGCCCACGACCGAGGCCCCCGCCACCACGCCACCGGTGAACTCCACACACCCCCGAAACCGCCAACGACCGAGAACGCCCCCGGCCAGCAGGGTCCAGAGAATGTGCCCGACCAGTCGATGCCGCCCCACCAGCCACCAGTGACACCGACTCCGCCGCCGACGGCCAGCGCCGCACCGACACCCGAGGCGTCTGCACCAACATCGACGCCACCCGAGACAGCAACATCAACGCCTACCGTCACCACCGAAGAGGAGGACCAACCGGGCCCGAACGCCGACGACCGCGAACTCGACGCCGCGCTACCCATCACCGCGGCCCTCGCAACCGCCGGACTGCTCGCCGCTCTGCTCCTGGTCCGCCTCACACAACGCCGACACCGTCAGCGTCAGCACCGGCGCCCCGGCCGCCGAATCCACACGCCCAATCCCACCATCGAACGTCGCGTCCGAGCAGCGGCCCAACCCGTCGACGTCAACCGGCTCGACCATGCCCTCCGCGCCCTGGCCGCAGGCCTCCGCGACCACAACCCCGGCAACCTGCCCGACCTCGCCGCAGCCTGGCTGTCCGGAGGCGAGGTTCACCTCATGCTGGCCGCACCCAACACCTCCGCGCCCCCACCCTTCCAGGCCGACGACACCGCAATGACCTGGATGCTGCCCGCCACGGCGTCCCTTCCCACCGTCGAAGAGACGCTGGCACCCCTGCCAGCCCTCGTCACCGTCGCCTCCCGACCAGGCGGCGACCATCTCCTCATCGACCTCGAACGGACCGGCGTGCTCACCATCAGCGGCGACGCCGACCGAACCGCCGACCTCATCCGATACGTCGCTGCCGAAATCGCCACCAACCAGTGGAGCGACGACGCAGAAGTGGTGCTGGCAGGATTCGACCCCCTCGACGCCGACAACCTGATCGACATCGGCGGCAACCGCATCACCGCGACAACCTCGACAACCGGAGCGATCGAACGCGCAAGACGCCGCGCCGCAGCCAACGCCAAGGCCATGACCGACACCGGCATCACATCCACCTTCGCCGGCCGCGTCAACGACATCGTCGCCGACGCATGGATGCCGCACGTGCTCCTAATCGCCGACGCCACCGACGCCGAAGAACAACTGGCAACCCTCGCCGCTGAACTCCACACCGTCGGCCCGTGCGCCGTTGCCGTCGCAGTCGTCACCGCCACCCCCTCGACCTGGCAGATCGACGTGAGCGCCAAGGGCAGCCTGACCATCGACTGGCTCAGCATCACCAACACTGCCGCCACCAGGCTCCCCCGCGAACAACTCACCCGCCTCGCACCCATCATGCGCGCCGCCCGCGCTACCGCCCCCACAGAGGACCAGCCCGGCGACGAGCAAGTACCCGCCGCAACCGAGCCGGACCCCTGGGCGGAGGGCACCGACGCGCATGGGCATCTACTCGACGTCCACGACCTCTCCCCGCGAGCCCAAGACGAGGCACCAGAGGAGAACAACCACCACGGCGTGCCCGACGTGCACCCGACAGACGAACACGCACAGGAAAGGCGACCGGCCGTGCCCGCACCCGACCGCAGCACCCCGGCGCCCACCCAAGCCGGCACCACCGCAGCGCACCCAGCCGACATCGCAGCCATCACCCCGATCACGAACGGAGCGACCACCCGGACCGGACCGACGCCCTTAACCCCCTACCGCAAACCCCACGACCCCACCCTCGACGAGGACCTCGACGACTGGTACCGAACTGACCCCTACCGGCCGCGGATCGCCATCCTCGGTCCCGTCGAAGTCGACGCACCCGGGGAGACACCCGACGAGCGAATCCGCTTCTACTCCGAGCTGGTCGTCTACCTGGCACAACGGGGCCGAGTCGGGGCTACCGGCGAACAAATCGACGACGCGCTCTGGCCAGAACGAGGCGTCAACGCCAGGAGCCGCCGCGTCGCCATCAGCAAAGTTCGCCGCTGGCTCGGGGAGAACAGCGACGGAACCCAATGGCTGCCGCCCAACGCCGGAGCAGACCGGCTTTACCGCCTCACCCCCGGCGTACTCCTCGACTGGCAACTGTTCCGCCGTCTCCGGGCTCGGGGCGAATCCAGGGGAGTAGCAGGCGCAACTGACCTCCGCCGCGCACTCGAACTTGTCCGCGGCGAACCCCTCGCTGGTGCAGAACTGCCATACTCATCGGGCTACCGCAACCCGTACACTTGGCTACCAGGAAGCGGCATACAACCGCACAATCTCGCCTCCGCCGTTGTTGACACCGCGCACCAACTCGTCGACCTGTACCTCCAAGCTGGAGACACCAGCGGTGCCCGGTGGGCCGTAGAACGGGCCTGGCTCGCAGACCCCACCCGTCTTGACGACCACCCATGGATCGACGCCATGCGCATCGCCCAGGCCGATGGCCGATCGGCCGAACTCCGCGCACTCCTCGACGACCTTGTACGCACACGCGAAGTTGAAGTCCCGGAGGACCTCTCGCCAGACACATACGCGGAAATTCACGAGTTGCTTCGGGATCTCCTGCGGATGGGCTGAGCGCGGCGGTGAAGTCGCGGTTCACCAGGTCAGGGATCGGACCCGCGCCGACATCGGCCTCGGCGTCTGCGGGTCGGCGAGTCGGAGGGTGGTGGATCCGGGGGTTTAGGCTGGAGTCGCACCTGCTGGCTATATTCGCCGGGGTGGGGGTGAGGTTGTTCGTCGCGGGCACAGTGGACCTGCCGGATTGGGGCGGCCAGGGCCTCATCCTCGTTGAGGACGACAGCTGGCTGGGTGGGGGCGCGCAGGCGGTGAATCCGATCATGGCAGCCGCGATCATGACGACCATAGGCAGCGGCGGGCGCCGCCTATCCGTGGATGTCCGTGTGCTCCGGACAGCATCGGCGGTGCCGTGGCCGTCGGGATGTGGCGTGGGCGGCGCGGTCGGCTCTTGCGGGAGATCGACATGGAGATGGTGCCGCGCCGCCCGGCTGCAGCATATCGGCAGGGTTGGTGCAGGTGTCCTGGCTGCTTCTCTGGGCAGGGCGACTGGCGAGGTGGCCGCCGTGGTGGTGGTTCATGGCCTGGGTTCCCGGGTGGTGGCGCTGGTCTGGTCCTGGGTGACGATGGTGATGATGTCGTTGAGGGCGGTCGGGTCGAGGTGCAGGAGGATCTGGTCGCGTCCGGAGTTCGTCAGTGGTCGTTCGGCTCGCCCATCCCGTGACGCAAGATGATCACGGCGGCCAGGATGAGGACGGCGGTGGTGAGGAGTTTCCGGAGGCGGTACTTGGCGAGGGCCCAGGTCGGACTGCGGCTGCTATGTAGCAGTGCGATGGCGAGCAGGATGATGCCTACGGCTATGGCCGCGCCCTCGGTCATCGGTCAGTCGTCTCGGGAATGCCGTCCTGGGTACTCGGTCGGCCGAACGCCGCGGTGGACGGGTTGGTGGTCACGATTGGGTTTGCCTCTCCGGATCAAACGGTGTGGTCTCGGGTGAAGGCGGTGGTGGCGCCTGCGTGGCGGCAGGTCACGGGGTCGTTGACGCGGTCATTGGGCTGGCCGTCGGCGTTACAGGTCGATCGCGGCGGTGACGAGCCGGTGGTCCGACGGCGGCCGTTGGCCGGGGTCGGGTAGGTGGACGCGGTAGGTGTCGGGCAGGACGTGTGGTGCCATGGCGTCGTTGGCCAGGAGCCAGTCGATGAGCAGACCACCGCCGGGGTCGATGTCGGGGTTGACGGTCGGTGCGATCGGCTGGGTGGAATTGGTCCGCCAGGCAATTTCGGCGACCGCGTGCAGACCAGAGCCGTTCGTGCGCTGCCCGGTGGTGTCGTCCCAGTCGCCGATGAGGTGGTCGAGCGCGCGGGTGTCCGGCCCCCAGGTGCCGTCGGGCCGCAGCATGCCTTTGTGGGTGCGCTGGTGGGGTGTGGCGGCCATCCAGTCCCGCTGCGGAAGGTGGCCGCCGGACGCGGTGCCGTTGAGGTCGCCGCCGCCGATGACCGGCAGCGGCTCGGTGCTGCCGTAGCGGCTGAGGCGTCTGGCTTCTTCCAGCCGGGCGTCACCGGAGCGCGGGTCGAAGTGGTGCACGAAGGCCAGGAATTCTCGCCGTTCGTCGCGTACTCGTCCGTTGTCGCGGATGGCGAACCGGGCGACGTTGCGTTGGTCGTCGAACACCGCCGGGTCGTCGGGGCCCCACCAGTTGCGTAGCACCAGCAGGTTCGGGTTGTAGAAGATCGCGGGCGGCATCGGTCCGCGTGGCATCCAGCCCAGCTCGGCGACGTACGGCACGCCGAGTTGGTCCGACAGCGCCTCGGCGGCGGCGTACTTGGCCGCACCGGCGTTGTCTCGATACCGCTTGGCCTCGCAGAGTTTTCCGACCTGGTCGCAGGGTATACGCGACGTCCGTACGGGCGTTGTCGTTTGACCTCGCGTGCGTTCTAACCGACTGGTCCGGGACGTCGGTTCCCATCGTTGGTCGGAGGACGAGTGAGTGGTACGCCGGTTGTTGGTGACCTTCGGGTGCAGGAAGTCCGTCGGCCCGGTGGCCGCCGGTCGTACACGATCGTGTGGCCCGACGGCATCGTGTATCGGCAGGCCGATCGGTTCCTCACCGAGTTCGACGGTTCTGGTACGCAGCGGACGTACGCGTACCTGCTGGTCGATCACCTGCGGTGGCTGGACAGGGAGGGACTGTCGCCGGAAGCGGCGTCCCTGAACGATCTGAAGCGGTACATGGCCGCAATCGGCGCGAAGTTCGCCGGCCCGTTCGGTGAGCCATGGCGGGACCGGCCGTTGGGGCAGAGCACGCTGGGCACGGCGGCGTCGTGTGTGAAGGGGTTCTACCTGCACCAGGCCGGGTTGGGGATCAACGAGCGGCTCGGCGGGCAGTTGAACCTGACCCGGCTGCCGTCGCGGGCCGACCGCGAGCGGGCGCTGCTGGGTCACCTCAGACAGGCGATGCCGGCCAACCCGCTGGCGCCGCATCGGGTGCGTCGCCGGCACCCGAAGATGCTGCCCGACGGCGCCAAGGACCGTCTGCTCGCCGCGGCGCGCACGGCGAGAGATCGGATGGTCGTGACCTGGCTGGCCGATGCCGGGTACCGCATCGGCGAGTTGTGCGGACTGCATCTGTCGGACCTCCATCTGCGCGAAGGCGCGCCGTGCGACGAGTGCCGGACACCGCACTCGCACATCTGTCATCGGGAGAACAACCCGAACCTGGCCGCGGCCAAGACGAAGTGGCCGTGGTCGCTGGAGGACGGCACGGTGCGGGGCGGGCTGATCAAGCGGGTCAGCCCGGCGATGATCCACACCTACTTCGAGTACGTGACCACCGAGTACCCGGCCGGCGCGCAGCACGGGATGCTGTTGGTGCAACTGACTGGACCGGCCGCTGGCCAACCGTGGGCTGCGGTCGCCGCACGGCGGATGCTGCGCCGGGCCGGACACCGTGCGGGGCTCGGCACGGTGCTGCCCCACGCCTTCCGGCACTCGTTCGCCACGGCGGTCCTGGACGCCGCTGGCGGAAATCTGATGATCGCCCGGGATGCTGGTGGCTGGGCCTCCACGGCGGTGGTCGACGAGATCTACGCGCATGTCGACATCACCGACCCGGCGTTCAGCGCCGCCCTGCGCAGGGTGTGGGGTGAGCCGGGATGACCGCCGCCATTGTGCCGACGCTGCGGGTCCTCACCCCGCCGCACGGCGGCCGGGACACTCGGGTGGGCCGGGACCGCTTGGAGCTGCTGGCCGCCCTGATCGGCGGGCCACGCTTCGATCCGCTGCTGCGCCCGGACCTGATCGTGCTGCCCCGCGATCACCCCGTGTTCGGCTGGGGCTGCCGCGTCGCCGGCTGCTTGCGCGCCCGCCAGGACAACAAGGACCTGTGCAACGGCCATACGGAGCTGCTCGCCGAGGCACGCGCAGGAGGGCTTGGTCGTGCGGCGTTCGTGCGCGGCGCGCAGCCGTTGGACGAGAGCGAGAACGTCGAACCACCACCGTGCCGGATCTGCCAGGTCCGGCCATCGCGCAACATCCGGCTGCGGCTGTGCGGACGCCACGGCGACGCCTGGGCGACGCTGCAACATCGGCAGCCCGTGCGCGACTTCGAGTCCTGGCTGGCCGGCCAGCAACCCGCGCCCGGGTTCGGCGAATGCCAGGTGCGGGTGTGCACCTCGCTCGCGGCGTCGTCGCTGGGACTGTGCTCTGGCCACGAGAACCGGTACCGCCGCGCAGGCTGCCCGGGTCGCCAGCGAGGCAAAGGCCGAGCCGTGCGATTCGACGACGAGGCCGCGTTCCGGTCGTGGTGCGCACGCGTCGATGCGGTCTGGCGGCCAGGCCGGCTCAACCTGGTCGGGCTGTCCCCGCTGCTGGCGGCCGAGGTCAAGTACGGCATGTTCGTACACGGGCAGCAGCCGCACCACTCGATGTGGCCGCTGCGCTGGTTGCAGGGCTTCGCCAACCGCTGTCGCGCCCACGGTGTGGAGTCGGTGATGGCGGTGGAGCCGGCGGGCTGCCCCAACACCGACCGGATGATCGTCACCGAGATCCGCAACCAGGTTCGGCTGGTCTACTACAGCCCGGCCGACACCAGGGACGCCGGCTTCATCGAGTTCGACCATTTCGGCGCCCGGCTGCCCGCCCGGGGTAGCTTCTGGGACCTCACGATGGTGTCCCAGCGGTGGCTGCGCGATGCGCTGTGGGACTACTTCGCCGGCCTGATGCGCCGGCCGAAGCCGCCGCGTAGCGATACCCCGTACGACGGGGCACGCCGCGCCTGCGCAGAGCTGAGCGCCTACCTCGAGCTCGAAGCACCCGAAGGCGGCCACGACCCGACCCGGCTGCGGGCCGAGCACATGCACGCTTTCGTCGCCGACCAGCGGCACCGGGCCCGCAACGGCCTGCCCTCGTTGGGGATCCGCCGCCGCGACGGCACAGCCGCCCCGGCCAGCGACATCAGCCGCAGCATCGGCGCCAACTACATCCGCAAGGTTCTGCGTCAATCCCTGGATTGCGGGGCGGTCGCGCGGATCGGGCTGGCCCGCGAGTTCGTCGTGGCCGCACCCGCTGGTGGCGTGGAACCCAACCGCACCCGGCGCCCGTTCCCCGACGACGTCGCCAGGGCGCTGGCCGACGAGGCCAACCTGGCCGTGCTGGCCGATGTCCACGACCGACACGACGGCGGTATCCGGCTGATCTGGGAAGCCCTCGTCTACACCGGTCGTCGGCCCAGTGAGGTCATCCGGCTCTCGCTGGACTGCGTCGGCCGCTACAGCGGGCTGCCGATGCTGTGGCACGACCAGACCAAGGTCGGCAACTACGAAGAGGCCATCCGCATCCCCGAAGTCCTCTACGACAAGCTTCGTGAACGGCAACGCGTCGCGATCGAGCGGTTCGAGTACCGCCACGGCCGGCCACCCACCGACGCCGAACGCGCCCGGATGGTGCTGTTCCCGTCCCCGCAGCGCAACCGGTACCTGACCCGCCCGGCCACCTACACCTGGTTCCACAGGCACTTCCGAGCCTGGGTCGACGGGCTGGAACTCGGCACGTGGGTGCCGCACCAGGCCCGGCACACCCTGGCCACCAGACTGTTGGCCAACGGCGCCGCGCTGCACCACATCCGCCGTTACCTCGGCCACGTCTCCACCCGGATGACCGAGCACTACGCCAAGATCGCCCTGTCGGAGATCGACGACGTCCTCGGCCGTGTGTGGGTCGCTGGCCCCGGCGCACCCAACCCCGGCGAGCTGCTCACCAACGGCGCGGCTGGGTTGAGCCGGGAGCGGGCCGAAGCCCTCGCGATCGACCTGTCCCGACGCAGCACCCCCACTGAGGGCGGCTTCTGCACCTTCCAGCCCGTCGTCGACGGCGGCGCCTGCCCGTGGAAACTGAACTGCGAGGGCTGCGACAAGTTCGTCATGTCCGGTGCCGACCTGCTCTACTGGCGCCGCAAACGTGAGCAGTGGATGGCCATCGCCGAACGCGCCCCCGACGACGCCACCGCCGATTACCTGCACCAGGTGTTCGCACCCACCGCCCGCGCCATCGACGGCCTGGAAAAGGCCCTCGCCGGCCTCGGCCTGCTCGACGACGCGCTCGCCTTGGACCTGCGTCGGCCCCAGGACTACTTCCATCGCATCTGGAGCACCGCGTTCCGCGTTGCTCAGCTCGCCGATGCTCATGACGAACACCCCGCGAAGGAGGCCGAACTGTGAGCACCGAAGCGGCGGTCGCCGCGCGTCGCGCCCACGTCCAGCGTCTCCTGGACACCGTCCGCACCGCGGTGGGCCGCATGCAACGCGACGGCAGCCGTATCACGGTGCGCGGCGTCGCGCATCTCGCCGGGGTATCCCGCACCTTCCTCTACCAGAACCCCGACGCGCGGCGTCTGCTCGCCGAGGCCACCGCCACCAACCGCGACCAACGACGCGTCAGCCGGCAGGTCGAGTACACCAGCGGCCAGAAGGAAGCGTCCTGGCGTGAACGCGCGCTCAACGCCGAAGACCAACTCCGCCGCAGCCATAGCGAGATCCACGCCCTGCGCACCCGCATCGGCGAGCTGATGGGCCAGCTCGACGACCTCACCCAGGCCGCCCACACCATCGGCAGCGGCCAAGCGGCCAGCTCCGCCAACACCCAGCTCAAACAGCAGATCCGGCAACTGTCGGCGGCCAACCGGCAACTCGACGACAAGCTGACCGCAGCTCGCACCAACAACCGGTTCCTGGACAGGCGAATCGCCGATCTCGAGGCGCGAATCGCCGCCGACCTCGCCCGGTGACCGTATTGCGCCACGCGACCGCTGTGCCCCGTCGAGCGCAGACGACGGCCCGCTGAGGCATCGGCGGCCGTCGGCTCCAAGGAGTTCCGCTTGCCACGGCACGGGGCGTGGTGGCAGGGTGATCGGCATGGTTGAGAGATTCGAGTCCTCCCCCCGCTGGTGAGCACGGTTGACGAGCGCATTGCGCTCGACCGCCCACTGTCGCTGTTCGAACACGCGACGCGGCTCCATGAACAGCACCCCAATGCCCCGCTTCCTCGCGGTGGCCGCCCTTATCCGGATGACCGGGCTGGCCGCTGCCCGGAACGTCGAGCCAAGACCGCCGAACGCGTCGCCGCCTTGATGTCGGTGCTCGAAGCGTTCTTGTCCGACCCCTCCGCGTCGGTCCAAGTTCTCCACGACGCCCTGTCCCGCCTCGACCTTTTCGGCCGGGCCGTGGAATCCACCGTGGACAAGCTGCCGACGCTCGGTGCTGAGCGCGCCAGGGAAACCGGCGCGTGGCTGGTTCGCCATGCCACCGATCGACGTCCTGCCATGGTTGGCCTTGCCCTGCTGGCGGGTACCGGCCGGACGGACGACGCTCCATTGATCAGAACGATAGGGTTGCTGGACTACTTCGGCCCGCTGGCGGTCACCGCCTTGACGGCTCTGCCCAGCGCCACCCCGAATCTGATCTGGTTGGCCGAGCGTTCCCAACGCTGGGCCAGGATCAAGGCCATCGAGGCGCTTTGCCAGCGCGACGACCCCGACGCCGTTGCCTGGCTGCGGCGACACGCCGTCAACGACGAAGAGATGAGCGCGTCCTTGGCGAGGCAGGTCGCCGAAGCGGTGTCGCTGGCCGACGCACTCGATGCCCCGAACGTCGATGACAGGGTGCTCGATCAGGCCGGACAGTTGCTGCTGGCCATGGTCACGCCCAACGACTACCGGACCCAACTGGTCGACTACGGTGACGCCCGGCGCGCCTACCACACACTGGCTCAACGCCTTGCCGACGTCCCGGCGTCGATGCAGCGATACGCCATGCTGGCATCGCTCATCGAGGACCTTCGTACCGGATTCGCGGCTTGCCTGGACTGGAACCCAGGCCAGCGCGAGGAAACCGTGGCCAACCTGCGCACGACACTCCTGCGTCACGATTGGAGCGGCCACCTGGCCACAGCGTTGCAGTCGACTGATCCACTCACCCGACAGCGAGCCGACTGGGCGCGACGCCGCGTCGCCGACGCGGTGCGTCCAGCGAACGACCCGCCAGCTCCGCAGCCGTTCCAGATCAACGTGGTTGCCCCGGACCCGCTCCGGCGTGACGACGTCCAGACACGGATCCTGGTCAACGGCCGACCAGTTGTCGCCGCAGCCTTCGACAAAGGGCCGCCATACCCGCCCGAGACACTGCTCACCCGTGGCCACCTGCGCGCCGCGGAAGAGCCGCACGAGGCGCGCCTGGCCGAGGCATACTGCACGGAAGGCTGCTGCGGAGCGCTGTACGTCACCATCGCGCGGGATGGCGACACCGTGATATGGCGGGACTGGCGCGGGCACACCAGCGCCGCCGTGCCGCCCGAGATGCGGTTCAGCGCAGAACAGTACGACGCCGAACTCATCAGGGCCGAGACCGACTACACGTGGGAGTGGCCAGCCCGGACAACAGCCAGACTGCTGCGCGCTCGACTGGACGCCCAGCCCGACCTGTTGACAAGGTGGGAGTGCCAGCCGGGCTGGATCTGGGCACGAGCCAACGAACCGGACCAGGTCCGGTTCTCGTTCACCTACCCCGAGCGCCCCAAATTCACCGACGACACGCCTTGGCTTCAGTTCGAACGCATCATCACCGTCGACGACACACCTGCCATCGAGCAGGCCGACCGGCTTGCCCAACAACTGGAAACCATCGACCCGAAGACCAAGGCCACTGTGGTCGGCGGACGGCGCGACTACGCCGAGCAACTCGGCTACCCCTGGCCGGAACCACAACGATAGGAACGTCACGCTTGGGTGCCGCGCCGCCCGCTCCGGCGCGGCACCGAAGCGCCATGTCCTCACGCCGCAACCGTCGTTGACATGTACGGGACATGAAAAGCGCAGCTCAGAAGCCACCCAGAACTGTCGGCGGTCGGTAAAGCAGAACAGGATCAAGGCGGGCGCAGTGGTGACGTCGGCGAAGGCGCGTTGGAGCGGGGTGAAGTCGTAGCTGCCGTCCGCCGCACGTCCGCCGTCCTGGTAGTTGAACAGGGCGATGTCGATCACTACTCGCTCCTTTCTCGTCCGTACTGGTGTTGATGTCCGGGTGTCATGTTTGCTCCGGTGGCGGTGGCCATCGGGTCGAGGCCGATGACGATGTGGTCGCGGTCGGGGTCGTAGTCAACGTCGACGATCTCGACCTGGTGGTCGCCGACTCGGACACGGACCTGGCTGTCGCGCATTCGGGCGAGCCGGGCGGTCAGGGCGCTACGGCGCATCGGCTGGTGCTGGCTGGTGTGGAGTCACTGGTACCTCGTCGGGGTGCGGGATCTGATGCCGGCGGCATCACCTCGGCGGGCGGCCGGGGAGTGTGCGGGCTGAGGTTCTGCTGGGTTCGTGTCGTCGTGGCCGGTGAGGGCTCCGGGGTCCGGCCCGTTGTCGGGTGCCGGACCCCGGAGGTGTTCCTCCCTGGATGGCCCTGGGATGCCGTGCGCTGCCCTGCCGAGCCGAGCGAGCGGCTTGGCTCGGCGCGCCGCGACACAGGCGTGCCATGGTTCCCCCTACGCCCCTGGGTCGGGGTGTGGGGAGCTGATAGACGGCGGTGTGCCGTGCCCGCCGGTTTCGAGTTCGGTCGCCCGGTGGTAGACCTGGGAAACGACAAAGGGTGGCCGGTAGGCGGTCTTGTCATCGCCGCCACGCCGCACGCCGGGGGTGTGCCGGAGCTGGTGGAGCTCGGTCTGGGCGTCACCGGTCCGGGGGATTTGCTGCAAGGCGGCCATCGCGGTGTCGAGCCGGTCCTGGCGGACGTCGAACTGGCGCATCATCGCGGCCTGGTGGGCGAATCCGGTGGCGGTGGCCTGGACCAGCCTGGCGGTGGTCGCGTCGACGCTGGTGAGGTCGATGGTGTCGACCTTGGTGTGGGCGTCGGTGACCTCGGCGACGGCGCGGGCCTGGTGGCGGTGCGCGAGGTCGAGGACCTGGTTGGGGCGGGCGTGCTGGTAGCCGCGGCCCCGCGCGACGGCGAACACCTTGCGGTCCTGGGTGAGCAGGACCTCTGCGGCCTTGCGGGCGGCGGCGTGGATGGCCTGCCGGCCACCGGTGTGGTCGGCGGGGTCGAGGCCGAGCAGCTGTCCCATCTCGTCGTAGCTGAGGATGTCACCGGGCTGTAGCCGCGACATCGCGGCGACGAGGATCTGCCATCGGGGGACGGTGCCGACCGGTTGGCCAGGCCGGCGAGCGGCGCGGCGGTCATCATCCGGGGGTGGGGTCGGGTGGGGCGTGTCCATGTCAGTCCGTGCCGTCGAGGGTGCCGACGAACCGGCCGTAGGTGGGCCGTCCGTCGCCGAGTCCGATCAGCGCTCCGGCGGTGTGGGCGGCGTTGCGGAGATCGGCCAGGTTGATGACGGCGGGGTCGTAGACGCCGCGGGCCTGTAACCGCCAGCGAGGAAACACTGGTCGGGTGCGCATGACGCGGGCGTTTCCGACCTTGACGGGGGCGCGGTGGACGTGGCGGGTGTCGGCGTAGAGGGCGACGGGATCACGGGGGCCGTCGTACAGCACCGGGACCATCATCGTTTCGATCAGCACGCCTCGTTCGACCTTCTTGCCGTCGCGTGACAGTCGGGCGCCCTCAACGAGGCACTTGGTCAGGTTCGGTGCCGGGATGAACGGACCGATGTCGGGGTCGTGGTAGAGGCCGCCGAGCCATTCCAGCTGGGCGATCTCGGCGTGGTCGTCGTCGGTCTTCTTCGCTTTGGCCGAGATGGGCCGGATCTGCCGCACGATGGTGTCGAGGGGATCGACCAACCGTGCGTTGTGCATGAGCAGCGGCGCGGTGCCGGCAAGGTCGAAGGTGAAACTGGGCACGGTGAAAGACTCCTGATCAGCGGTGGCCGGCTCAGCCGCCGTGGGACGTGAACGTCGGCGAGGTAGGGGCCGCGTGGCCGATGTGGGACAGGGCGAGGTTGCCTTTGACCACGAGTCCGGGGTCGGTGAGCAGGTCACGGAAGGCGTCGATGTCGGCTGGTGTCATGCCGGCGGTGGTGAGCTGGTCGCGGATGACGGCGGCGGTGGCTCTGGGCAGTAGGCAGCCGTCGCTGCCGCCGGTCCAGGTGCCGGTCCAGCCGCTGGTGTCGACGTGCAGGCCGAGGCCGCGCATCGCGTGGTGTGCCCGTCGCCCCCACGCGGGGTCGTTGCCGGCGGTGACAAGCGTGGCCTGGAACGCGTCGTGGTAGGCGGCGAACAACCGGTCGGCCTCGTCGATGTCGGGCGCGGCCAGCACGGAGCTGCGCCAGGTCGCCTCGAACTCCTCGACCAGGAGGACTCCGCCAGGGGCCAGGGCCGCGCCGAGGCGGGCGAGGACGTCGTGGCGCTCGGGCAGGTGCCCGAGCAGCAGCCGGACGTGGATCAGGTCGAAGTGTCCGTCTGGCAGCGGATCCCGCACGATGTCGTGCCGCAGCAACGCGACCCGGGGATGCCGCCGGCAGGGGGTGAGGTCGATGTCGGTGGCGATGACCTCACCGGTCGGGGTCATCTCGCCGAGGGTCGTGGCGATGCGGCTGGCGCCGACCGCGACGACGAGGCAGCGGGCATGCGGCGGTACACCGACAGCGCGGAGCTGCCGGCGGCTGAACGGGTCGAGCATCCCGGCCAGGGCCTGCAACATCGCCTCACTATCGGTGCATGCGGTGTCCGGGGTGTCGTGGAACAGGTACGGGGACACAGAGGGGTCTCTCCTTCTCGGACAGGAACGTCGGTTTCAGGCGGTGGTGTGCCGGATCCAGGGCGCCGCCCGCTCGCAGACGGCGGTGAGTAGGTAGAACAGTCCGGTGCTCGTGGCGGCGAGCAGGACGACGGCGGCGAACGCCACATCGGTGCGGGTGCCTGCGGTCTGGATGACGACGCCCAGACCGCTGGTGCCGCCGAACAGCTCGGCGACCACGGCGCCGATGACGGCCAGCGGCAGCGCCGTCCGCAGCCCGGAGAACAGGTACGGCAACGCCGCCGGTGCCCGGAAGCGGGTGAACGTCTGCCAGCGGGAGGCGTCCAGTGACCGGGCCACGTCGACCAGCTCAGCCGGGGTGGCGGTCAGTCCGGTGTGGGTGGCTGACACGATCGGGAAGAAGCACATCAGCCACACCAGGACCAGCTTCGGGCCGGCGCCGAACCCCAGCCAGACGATCAGGATCGGCACCACGGCCGGCTTGGGCACCGTGCTGAGCAGCAGCAGGATGGGTGTCACCGCTCGGCCGACCCGCCCCGACACCGCCAGCACCGCCCCGAACAGCCCGGCCGTGGCGACCGCCAGCCCATAGCCCGCCGCCGCCGTCGCGGCGGTGACCGCGGTGTTGTGCAGCAGGTAGCCAGGCTGGTCGACGATCGCCGCTGCCACCGCCGGCGGCGCCGGCAGCAGAAATGCGGGCAGGTCGAAGGCCACCACCCCGGCCCACCACAGCGCGAGGAGAGCGGCGGTGCCCAGCACCGGCGGGGCAGCCCGCCCCACCGCGGCCGGCAGCCGGCTGCCCGCATCGTGACAACGCCGCACGGTCGCCTATCCGACCAGGTCGTAGGCGAACACGGTGTCGACATCCGACTCGGACAACCCCGACTCGCCGAGGGCTCCGGCGCCCTGCAGGATCGCGACGTTACGGGCCACCCGACGGGGATCGAAGTGCCCTACCGGCACGTCACCGACCGGGGTGACGTACCCGGCCATCCGCGTCAGCTCCGCCGTCGCCTCCTGCGCCTGCTGGCCCTGCGTCTCCGGCCGCCCCGCGTAGATCGTTCCCGCCGTGTCGGGGTCGTCGATCGCGAACCGCAGCCCGCGCAGCAGCGCCCGGTTGAACCGACGGACCAGATCGGGCCGCCCGGCGGCGGTCGCCGTCGTAACACCGATCGCGGAGCCGTGCAGATCGGTGAGATAGTCGGTGAACGGCAGCACGGTGACCTCCTCTCCCACCGTTTCCCGCACCAGATCGACGGCCGGCACGAACTGGCTGATCGCATCCACCTGCCGGGCGGCAAGCAGCGGCACGTGCTGCGCCGGCACCGGGTTGGCCACCCAGGTCACCGATCCCGCGTCGAAACCCGCCAGCTGCGCGTACGTCGAAAACAACAGCTTGTTGATCCCGCCCGGCAGGAAACTCAGCCGCCGGCCCGCCAGATCACTCGGGACGGTGACCCCACGACTGGTGACCGCAACGAAACAGGCCAGATTCCTCTGGTGCAGCACCGACGTCAGGACGAAGTCCCGGATCCCGCCCGGCCGGGTGTACTCGATGAGACCGGCGTTGACATCGATGGTCGCGAATTCGACCTGCCCGGCCGCCAACAGCTTCAGGTTCTCGGTGCTGCCCTTGCCCTGCAGCACCTCCACCTCCAACCCTTCCTCGGCGAACCAGCCCTGCGCCTGGGCGACGAAGAGCGGCGCCTCACGACCCTGGAACCCCGCCCCCGTCAGGACAGTCACCTTCTCCCGCGACGACCCACCCGGCGTCGGGTCACCACCCCCACACGCCGACATCGGCGCGACGCCGGCCAGAGCCACCGCCCCGGCGCTGCCGAGTAGCAGCCGCCGGCGGCTGACCGTGTATGCCATCAGACCTCGCTTACTTAGAAATATAAGTTGGCCAGCAGTAGAGGCATGCAGACCCGCCTTCCCCGAGAAGGCCCTGACGCAACGGGGGGTGGCGCCACGACCGAAAGAAGGGAAGGCGGGCTCCCGGCCAGATGGCTCCAGGCCCTACGCGGGGAACGCCCGGCCGGGAACCAAAACCTATATTGCAAAGTTTGTCAGGTCAACATGACTTACTATGGTTACCTGGAACGCCAGGTCAGCCGTACGATGGGCCCCACCTACGCAAGGGAGCCCCTCATGCCGACCCCATCCCAACCCGCCGAACCGGTGTACCGGCGCATCATGCGCGCCATCGAGACCGCGATCGCCACCGGCGAGCTGAAGCCCGGAGACAAACTGCCCTCCACCGCTCAGCTCTGCGAGCAGTACGGATGTTCAGCCCCCACAGCCCGTCAAGCACTCGCCCGGCTACAAGAACGGGGCGTGCTCCAGGGACACCAGGGCCGCGGCGTGTACGTGACCTACGCGCCCGAGTGACCGGATCGTCCCAGCCCTCTCACCGCCCGGAACCGCGCCACGCCTTGGCCCATTGCCCAGCCGCGACGACCAGATCGGGCAGTTCGGCCGGAGTGCGCAACTCGGCGACGTCAGCGACCGGCACCCAACGAGCGCCGACGACCTCCTCCAGCCGCACCGCTAGGTCCACTCCGGCTGCCCGACACACGTACACGAAGTCGATGTGCCGATGGGCACCGACCTTCGAGAACGACGGTCTGCACGCCGGTCTCCTCGACGACCTCACGAACAGCGGCCTCGGCCGGAGTCTCATTCGGGTCGACGTGACCACCCGGGTACAGCCAGAGGCCGATCTTGCGGTGGTGCACCAGCAGTACTCGATCGTCATCGTCGAAAACAACGGCGGACGCGGTCACGTGGCGAACACTGATAGACACTGCCCCTTCACGCGCCCCGTGGTGATGCCGCCGGCATCACCAGCTCCGCCGCCCTCGACACAGCACCGACGGAGCGCGGTCAGTGCTCGAACCGCTCGACCTCAATGCCAACCTCCCGCAATTGCAGAATTGTCGCTTCATGGCCACATGGCTCGACATAGAAGCCATACCGGGCACCGTCCGGGATCGCGTCCGGCGGCAGCTCCCGGCCCACCATATGTTCAGCGGTGAGCTCGATGACGGTTGACACATCCTCGATCGGACCCACGCACACCGGGCACCGATGCCAGCTATCCGGCTCCACTGCGGCTCCTTCCGCACCCCCAGCAAGACTCTCAAACACCTCACAGTCCAAGCGGCATCCTGCCGGTGCATCTGTTCTGCGCACCGCAACGCGCTGAATCGGATGCCAGCCAGCGCGCATTGCTGTCGCCGGCTGGTGAGCGGAGGGCCTTAGCCCTTGGAGGCTATCGACCGGCCGCAGATCCGACTGGACTGCGTGAAGGAGCAGAGCACTCGCCCGTACGTGCGGCTTCGACGAACGCTGTCCACTCGGATGAGGTGAAACGCAGCATTCGCCCAGCATGGTGCAGATTCACGGAGCGCGACGGGCAACGCTCGATCAGCCGGTGGTCATCGCCCGCCGCAGCCGCTGCGACGAAGGACGACCACTCGGGGTAGGTGACGAGCAGTTCGGGACCGGTCGGGTCCTTACTGTCGCGGAGATACACGCCATCCGACTGAAAGGCCCACTCGACGCAGTTTCCACCAGATCCACCGGACCGGCTGCTCTTGGTGTAGGGCCGAGGCGGCCGGCTGTTAGTCATGTCAGGTACTCCAAGACTGGGATGGACTGGTTGCTGACGTGACCAAAGATGAGCTCGTATCGGTCAATGTCGACCTGCTTCTGCAGGTACGCGGCCGAGCTTGGGGTGTCGATATAGACCACCGCTGGGTCGTCGTCAGGCTCGGGGAAGTTGAGGATGACGAACGCGGTCTCCATCGCCGCGTGCGCCCCGGCAGCAAGCGGTAGTACCTCGACCTTGACGTTTGGAAGCTCGGCGGCCTCGCGTAGACGGGCGATCTGCTCCCTCATGACGGCATCCCCGCCGACCTGGCGCAGGATTGCCGCTTCGTTGAGCACCACGTGTAGCTCCGGCGGCGCCGGATCCACCCGCGTCAGTATGGCCTGCCGTTCCATGCGCACGGCCACCCGCTTCTCGATGTCACCTGGGTACTCTCTGGGATGGGATCCCGGATTCCGTGCCCGGTAGACCTCGCGAGCGTACTGGGGCGTCTGCAGCAGGCCAGGGATCAGCTCTGCCTCGTAGGTGCGGATCGTCGCTGCAGCAGGTTCGACGTCAAGATAGAGCGAGAACCACTCTGGCACCGCGTCAACGCCGTAGACGTGCCACCAGCTGTCGTCCTGCGTCGCCAATGCCAGTGCCGTCAGGGTCTCGGTTTCCTTCGAGCTCGCACCGTAGTGCCGGCAGAGCGCAGCTACATCCTGCGGCTTCACAGGATGACGCCCGGCCTCCATCTTGAACAGCTTCGCCCGAGAGATACCCAGCTGGCGGTGGGCCACGACCTCGTCCACGGATACACCGGCACGTAGCCGCTTGAGCCGACGTCCAAGCTGCCGACGAACGATGGTCGGGCCGGCAACTGGGGCTGAAGCAAGCACGTTCCTCACCTCCTGGGGGACACCCGGCCGCCAAGTCAGTGTCTCACATTGAGACTGCACATCAAGCCTGAGCAGGGAACGATCAAGATACTCTCACGCTAATACTTGTGCGATGAGAGTATCACGTACATACTCTCAGGCATGACCTGCTTGTGTGTGGTCATGGCGTGACTACGAGCTTCGAAGGCTCGACAGAGATGCCCCAGTCTGGGCGACACCGCACTAGGGACCGGGAGATCCTATGGTTCTCGTCCTTGCCAGCGTCGTACCCCCCACAGTTGACACCGTCCAGCGTTCCTCCGCCTTTCGCGCGCCCAGCGCCGAACGGTGGCGGCGGTGAGGTCATCAACGTCTGCCGGAGACAGGCTCTGTCCTGTTGCCGAACACGCTGAGCTGGGCAGGCAGGTTGGTCTGCTGCGTGCGGAGGTTGCGCGGCTGCGTCTGGCCGAGCGGCAGGCGAGGTGGGCGGCGGCTCATGATCGTCTGACCGGCCTGCTCAACAGGGACGGCTTTCACGCTGCCGTCGCTGGCCTGGCGGGGCGGGGCGGCGTACTCGACGGTGCGCTTCTCGTCCTCGATCTCGATCGCTTCAAGCCGGTGAACGATCTGTTCGGGCACGCCATCGGCGACGCTGTGTTGGTGGCGGTGGCCCGGCGGCTCGCCGGTGTCGACGGGCTCATCGTGTCGGCGCGACTCGGCGGCGACGAGTTCGCCGGGTTCGTGGCCGGTGGCAAGCGCCGGGCGGCGGCTGCCGCGGCCGAGGTTGTCGAGCGCCTCGCTCGACCCGTCGCGGTCGGAAACGTGCTCCTGCAAGTCGGTGCGTCGGTGGGCATCGCAAAGGTCACCGACGTGGGCGGTCTCGGCGAGGGAGTAGTCCGCGCGGATCTCGCCATGCTCGTCGCGAAACGTGCCGCCACGCCGATCGTGTGGTGGCACCCCGACCTCGCACTCCACCGCTCACGCAACGCACTCGACGGTCGGCCGCCACCGGTCACCGCGAAAGGAGGTGGCCCGCTGGCACCGACCCCTCGCCCCTCACCGGAACCTTCATCGATTACATAGCAATCTGTGTAGCAGGAGCGATGATGCACGATCCCACCCCTCACCCCCCGTCGATCAACCCCTACCTGCGCAACCCCGATGAGGTCGCCGCAGCGGCCACCTACCACCCGCACGATCCGGTGTGGGTGTGGCCGCCGCGCGCCGGGGGGTGGCGTCCCGGTGTCGTGGACGCCGCCTCCGACCTCGCGGTACGGGTCACCCACCAACACACCGGTGGCGGCACCGGCGTCGACACGTTGCTCCCCCAGCAAGTGATGCCCCGGGACCCGGGGCAGCGCGTCAACGCCCGCAGCGGCGGCGCGCTGCCTTCCCGACCGCGCGACACCTCCGCTGTCCCCGCGTGACATCCGATCCCGAGAAGAAGGCCATCATGGACATTCCCTCCACCGTCGACAGCCTGGACCACCCGGCCTGGTGCGAGCCGACCGAGTGCACCGCCGCCGGAGCCAACGAGTTCCACCCTGAAACGTCGCCGCCGGCCCACTGGAGCTCTCGGTACGACTGCAACCCGAACCGTCGGCCGGGTCGGTACCCGACGGAGGTGGCCATCCAGCTCGTGCGGTTCGTCGACGACCCGCCGCAGACGGATTTCGTCCGTGTCGAGCTGGGTGGTTTCGAGGAGCGGCGGTCGCACTACCTGCGGCTGGACCAAGGATCGTCGCTCCGCGACGCCCTGGCGACCCTGCTGACCCAGGCCGGCGCAGCCCATCTCATGCCCGGCGTCGTGCCGACGGCCGAACGACCGGTATTCGGTCAGGAACCCGGGGCGTGACCCGTGACCCAGGCTCAACGCGACGACTCCCGACCGCCGGCAGATCCTCAGCAGGTGGTCGCAGGTATCGGCTGGTACGGCCGGCGGCCCGGCGACGCCGAACCCCGGCACCCGCGTAGGTCGCCGGACGACTCACAGGCGGTCAGCACCCCGGCGACGGCTCGCACTAGCCCTTGATGGCCTCACTAAGGAGAAGCTGTGGACACCAAATCCAGTAGCTCGCAGCGGCGGGCAGTGGTCCTTCTGTCCGGTGGCTTGGACAGCGCGGTGCTCGCGTACCGGCTGTCGGCCGCCGGTTGGCGGCTCACCACGCTCACCTTCAACTACGGCCAGACACACCGGCGGGAGATTCAGTACGCCTGGCGGACAGCCGCCGCCCTCAGCGGCGTGACGCACCGGGTCGTCAACCTCGGCGATATCACCGATCTACTGGCCGGGTCCGCGCTGACCGACTCGGCGGTCGCGATCCCCGACGGCCACTACACCGACACGTCGATGCGCGCCACCGTCGTTCCCAACCGCACCGCGATCATGCTGGGCATCGCCACCGCCCACGCCATCGCCACCCACGCCCAGGCGGTCGCGTTCGGCGGACGCGCCGCCGACCCCACCATCCACCCCGACCACCGGCCCGAGTTCGTCACCGCCTACGAACGCGCGACACGCGCAGGCAACGACGGCTACCTCCACCCCGACTTCCGGCTCCTCACGCCGTTCACCGATTCTACCAAAGCAGACATCGTCGCCGAGGGCGTCACGCTCCGGGTGCCGTTCGCCGACACCTGGTCCTGTTACAAGGGCCGCGCCTGGCACTGCGCCGCGTGCGGCGCATGCGTGGCACGTCGGGAAGCGTTCTTCGTCGCCGGGGTGCCCGACCCGACGGAGTACGAGCAGCCATGACGCCCGCCATGACCCTCGCTCACGCGCTCACCGCCCGCGACAACGACCACACGGGTCTGACCGCCGCATTCACCGCCCGCGCCGGGCTGGGCTGGCACCAGCCCACCCCGGCCAGCGCCGCCGCCGGCACCGCCGTGTCCGTGGTGATCCCGGCCCGTGACAACGCCTACAGCCTGCGCGGCGTCCTCGACGCACTCGCCAGGCAGGACACCTCCGGCACCGTACAGGTCATCGTCATCGACGATGCCTCCTCCGACAGCACCGCCACCATCGCCCGACTGCATCCCGCCGTCGACACCGCCTGCCGGCTGCCCGAACCCGTCGGCGTCGCCGCAGCCCGCAACCTCGGCGCCTACCTCGCCGACACCGACACCGTCGTCTTCCTCGACCCCGACATGGTCCTCACCCCACACGCCCTCGCCGACATCGGCGCCCGCGCCCACCCCGGCCTCCTGCTGGCCGGCTTCCGCCACCGCGTCCCCTACCAGCCCGGCCCACACCTACGCGCCGAAACCCCCACCAGCGAACCCGACCTCGCCGCAGACGAACGAGTCCACTGGTCACACCTGCGCCCACTCGACGACACCCGCGACTTCATCGACCTCGGCCACGCTGCCCACTACTTCAACCTCGACCTCCCCGCAATGGTCGACCCCGCCCTGATCGCCGCGCCCCGAGCCGCGATCGCATACGTCGGCGGCTTCGAACCGGGCTGGACAGCCAGCGGCACCGGCCTCGAAGGCGCCCACCTCGGCGCTACCCTCATCGCCGCCGGCTGCAAAGTCGCACCACTGCGCCAGCTCCGCGCATGGTGCATCAACCCACCCGACGCCGGCCGACAGCGCCAGCTCACCGCCTCCGACACGCCGGCCCGCGTCGCCTACTACCGGCATCTGCTCGACCAGCCGGCACCTTCCACCAGCAGGGAAACCGACTTCACCGCACGGGCCAAACACCTACTCGACCGAGCGCAGGTCCTGCGATGACCCGGGTCTACGGCGTCGACGGCCACCTCGTCCACGACCCAGTAACCGGTACCACCCACCTGGCCCCGGACCCGCTACCCGCCGGCCGGCGGAAGGCCGACCCCACCCAGGTACGGAACTGGCCGGTCATCACCCCCGACCAGATCAAACGATCGCAGCCCACCAGCATCTGCTGGACACCGATCGTCCGCTGCGACCTGCGCTGCCCACACTGCCTCGACGACACCACCCTGCGCGAACCCGACTCGACCCACCGACAACGGATCGCCGACATCCTCGCCGCCAGCGGAGTGCTCGGCGTCGACATCTCCGGTGGGGAACCGCTCCTGCTCACCGACCTGCCCCGCCTCGCCGACACCATCACCGCCGGCGGCCGGGCGGCGGTCTCCGTCACCACCAACGGCACCCACCTGGCCCGCCGTGTCGACGAACTCACCGGTGTCGTCGACGCCGTCCGGGTCTCGCTCGACGGAGCCGCCCCGGCCACCCACGACCGGCTCCGCGGCCCCGGCAGCTTCACCGCCGCCCGCGCCGGCATCCACGCCGCCCTCGACTCCGGAATTCCCGTGCAGATCCAGACCGTACTCATGGCCGACAACCGACACGAGGCCCAACGCCTCATCGACCTCGCCCATGACCTCGGCGTCACCGGCGTCACCTTCCTGCAGATGCTGCCCACCGGCGCCGGACTGCGACTACAGGACCAGATGCTCACCGACGTAGCCGCCCTCGACCTCACCACCTGGCTGCGCATTCCCGACACCCTGCACGTGCACCTGCGCACCCGTGAACTCACCGGCAGTGCCACCACCATCCGCGCCGACGGACGTATCTGGCGATACGACCGCCACGCCCTGTCCATCACCGCACATCAGTCACTCGCCGCACCCGACGACCTCACCACCGCCGCGACCACCCGCCCACGGAGGGAGCCGCCCGAGTGAGCACCGCCCGCCCCCACCGGCCCGCCCCGACCTGCCACCCGGTGCACCGGCTCACCCCCACCAGCTACGAGCACGCCACCACACTGCTCGCCGACGCCGTCACTCGCCGGCTCGGACCGACCACCGCCGTGATCGGCATCGGAGCCACCGGTGTCTCCCTCGCCCACAGCCTCGCCACCCGCCTCGCCACCAAGCCGCTACGCATCAACGCCCGACACGAACGCGCCGCCCCAGCCGATTCCCGAACGAGCGGCCACGTCACCGTCGACCTGCGCCCGCTGGACACCGCGCTCAACGGCCGTCGCCTCGTCGGCACAGTCCTGCTCGCCGACGACACCTGCCGAACCGGCGCCACCCTCACCACCGTCTACCCACGACTCGCTCCCTACCTCGCCGCCGGATCCACCCTCCACACCGTCGTCCTGTTCCGCCACACCAACGCCGACTACAACCCCCACCTCTGGCTCTGGGACATCACCCACCCGGTGCACCTCCCCTGGCAGGCACCCCTACCAGCAGACGCCCCGGTGCACGACCTCACCCTCCCCGACACACAACACACCTGTTAGTGCGCGAATCCCGGCGCGGTCGCAAGCAACGAACCAGGTCACAGCGCTGAGATCGACGACTGATCATCAACGTGACCGAAGCAGGTTGAATGTCACAGAAAGTCGCGGTTGATCCTGTAGCCGTAACGAAGAAAGGACCTCGCGTTGGCGAACGAATACTGGCTCTACAGCGGAGCCGACGTGACCCGAGAGCAGGTAATCGCTCTGCTGGCGGCGGAGTTCGACGCCGAGCATACCGACTTCGGCCTGGGACGCGGTGAATCCCTCGCGGTGACCGCCTGGCCCGTCGACAGCGAGGAACGAATCGAGCTCGCCCACGACGCAGGCATCGCAGAACCGAAGATCGGCGCACTGTTCCGGCTCCGTTCGGTTGACACCATCGAGACCGCCGACCAGGAAACCCGGGAGATCCTCGACACCGTGCTCGCCCTGCTCCGGGCGCATCCGGCGGAAGCAGTGCTGCAGTTCGACACCGACACCGTCCTACGACACACCGACGGGCAGGTCGTGCTCAACAGCGACTGGCCGGGGTGGGAGGAGATCCCGACGCTGGCCGCCATCGTGGCCGGCTACCCGGCCCGGTCCATGGATTGACCAATCGGGTGGTCTCGGTACGAGAGCATCCGACAGGGTCACCATCGGTGCCATCTTGTCTGGGCCGCCGTTTCCCCGGACAGACATCATCCGGCGCTGGTGATGCCGCCGGATCACAGAGCGGTAGTGGTCGAGGGCAGCCGGACTACGCTTCGTTGGGCAGGGTATCGATGAGCCCGATCGTGACAGCGATGGCGGGCGTCGTGCAGCGCGTGATGTACCGGCGGTTTCTGCTCTGGCAGGGCCGTCCCGCTGCGGTGCGCCTCGTGCATCAGATCCTGGGTGAAGCCGGGAATGCCCGGTGGCAGGTCACTGAGCGGCCCGTAGAGCTGCGTGAGCACGATAGTGTCGTACGGGGAGAAATACGCCCAGATTTGCGGGTTGGCCAGCTCGGCGAAGAAGTCGGCGACCTCTCGGGCGATCGCTGTGCGGGGCTTGACCGCAGTGAACTCGGGGTGACTGCGGTCCCATGTCCAGCCGGCGCCAGTCCGGCAGACCGGTAGGTGCGGTGCGACGTGCTGGTTCAGCCACGGATGTTTGGAGACCTGCCGTAGGTCGATGTCGGCGTACACGGCGTAGTATTCCGCTCCTGTTGCTGCGACCAGGCCGATACTGATGGGCACGATCAGCCGGCCGGTGCCGAGGAACTCGGCGTCGAGGAACACTTTGGTCGGTTCGGTCGCGGTCACCACAGCTTCAGGTCCTCCAGAATCGCGGCGGCGCGCGGCATTGCCGGGGTCGGGTTGCCAGTCGCCGGGTCGCCTCCGAGTGGGAGGTGCTGGTCGAGACGGATGATGTCTCGCCAGGTGAGGACGCGAGTCCAGGTGTCGGCGATGGCCTGGCCACGGGAGCCTGACAGTCGCCCGCTGCCGAGCAGGTGGTCGAGGTGGAGACCGCCGGCGAGCAGGTCGGCTGCGGTTTTGGGGCCTACGCCGCGTACGCCAGGGATGTTGTCGGAGGGGTCGCCGGTCAACGCTCGGAAGTCGGGCCACTGCGCTGGGGTCACTCTGTGGCGTGTGAGCACGTCTGTAGGGGTGATCCGGTGCCGGGCCGGGTTGAGGATGGTGACGCGGGGTGCGGCGAGTTGCAGCAGGTCCCGGTCGCCGGTGTAGCAGGTGACCGTGCGGCCGCTGTCGACTGCGGTGCGGGCGAGCGTGGCGAGCACGTCGTCGCCTTCGTGGTCGTCGAGTTCGAGCCAGGCGATCCCGGCCGCGTCGAGGCCGTCCTTGACCATCGGCAGCGATCGGATCGCGCTGTGGTCGGCGTCGGCCCGGTCGGCTTTATAGCCAGCGTCTCGGGTTTGACGGGTCGCGGCGGCGTTCTCCCCGTCGAACACCACGACGATCTCATGATCGGGCGCCATTTCCAGGTGGGTTTTGCGCAGGATCGCGAGGAATCCGAACACGCCGGTCAAGTCGCGGTCGCCGTCGCGAGAGGTGATGCGCCGTTGCGAGAATCCCCACCAGGAGCGGTAGAGCAAGTGGTGGCCATCGACGGTCAGCAACGGTGTCACAGGGTTCCCCCTCCGGTGGGCGCGGCACATCATCGCCGGTGACCGGGGCGGGCGGGTGCCCACCGTTCCTCTCTCGGGACGGGGACGGGTGTCGAGCCTACCGGGTTGGATCCGGTGTCGGGGTGAAGGCACGGGTGAGTGTCTCGGCGTATGCGGTGACGACGTCTCGCTCGCGCACGACCCTGTGGTAGGCCCGCTGGCGGATCGCCGATCGGGCGGTGTCGTCCATCGCGATGACGTGCTGCAGTGCCGCGGTGAGGCCACCAGGTTCCGCGGGGTTGTAGAGCAGGCCGTTGTCGAGGTCGGTGATCGTCTCGGGGAAACCGCCGAGGGCCGGGGCGACGACGATCGGACCTTGGTGGCGAGCCCACAGGCCCACTTCGAACGGGAGGTTCGCCAGAGATTCGCCACGGGAGGGGCAGACGACGGCGACGGTGTGAGGAAGGCTGGCCAGTGCGCGTGGCAGGTCCCGGGTGAACCGGTCGACGTATGTGGCTCGTAGGCCGGCGTCGGCGATCTGCTGCCGGTAGGTGCGGGTCAGCGGGTCGGCGTCGCTGAACGCGACGATGACGGCGACGAGGTGGACGATGTCCCGCAGCGGTGCCACGGCGGTGATCAGCTGGTCGAAGCCTTTGGTGGGGTCGGTGCGGCCGACGGCCAGCACGATCGGGCGGTCCAGCGGCACGCCGAACGTGGCCGTGATCTGTAGCGCATCGGCCGCAGGCATCGGCTGCAGATCGGGGGCGGTCAGGTCGAGGCTGCACCGGTACGGCACCAGATGCGCTGGGTCGACGGCGTACTCGGTGATCAGATGGCGGGTGAATGCCTCGCCAATGTCCGCGACCCGCACGCCGGGCTGCCCGGCGACTGTCAGCGACCGTTGCTCCCACACGAGCCGTCCAGGGTCCGGTGCCGGATGACTGTGTACGTAGGCCGTCCCGTACAGGGTCAACAGGATTTCGACGGTGCCGGCTCCTGGTGGTAGAAGCGCTCCTTCGAGGAAGGCGCGGCCGGTCCCGGCGAACGGGGTGTCGACCGCGATGACAGCGACATGGTCATAGCGGCCTGCGAGGGTTCGCGCCGTTTCTGCTGCCTGCTGGGACAGTTGTCGCCACACAGGCGGCGTCCAGAACGCGGCGGTCGTGTCGTATGCCAGCGGCAGGATTCGTCCGCCGCGGCTTTCGACGGTCCGGCACGTGGCGGCCAGCAGGTGCGGGTCGTAGGCCCAGGTCGCAGGACCGGGTTCGGGGATCGCCAGGTACGGGGTGAACGGCCCGGTGATCGCGGTCAGCTTTTCCCAGCGGCGGGTGAGGGTGCCGAGTAGTGTCTGGGTCTGCCGGCCGATGCCGTTGGTGCAGTTCGCGGCTCCGTTGAACGTGCAGTACAGCAAGGCCCTGGACGGCGGTCGGCCGCCGCGTGCTGTGGTCATCGTGATCATCCTGCGAGGTAGAGGTCTTCGGGGTTGGGCTGCCAGACATGCGACTTGGTCGGGCTGGGTCGAAGCCCTTGGGCCGATAGCGCGTCGGCGACCCGGGCGGCGTGGAGCTCGGCGTGGGCTCGGTCGAGACAGAAGACGGTGTAGTTGTCCGTGACGCGGATGACCGGCAGGTCCCGCAGGCGCTCGTCGACGGGTAGGAGCCGGATGTTGGTGAGCATCGGTGTCAGGCCGCTGCCGGGTGCCAGCGGTGTCGGCAGGTTCTCTAGGACGGTGCGGACGAGCGCCAGGAAGGTCCCGTCGCTGATCCAGCAGGCCAGACCGTCGACGAGACTGTTGAGGTCGGCGTCGCGGGTCGTGGCGGCGACGTCGAGGTCCGCGACCCAGTTCCGGCCGGCCGTGAGATGGGAGGCTGCGGCGTGCAGCGCGTCGACCCGGCCGGCGCGGGGTCGCCACCCGTACATCCAGTCCGGGTACGCGTCGGCGCACAGGATGAGTTCTGCGGCTTCGCGCAGGGCGCGGTGCACGATGCGGTCTTCGACGGTGGGGATCGCGAGGGCGATGTCCTTGCCCCATGACGGTAGGACGACGTGGCGTGCCGGCGCGGGAGCCCATGTGCCGGCGCTCAGGCGGGTGGCGAGGTTGGCGATCCTGCGGTCGAGGTCGCGGCGGTACTGTGTCCAGCGGATCCCGTCGCTGCCGGGGCTGCCGCGGTGGCGCATCAGGGCGCGAGCGCAGTTTTTGAGTCGGACCGGGTCGGTGACCAGCGGCATCAGCGTGTGTGCTGCCGGGTGCCGTCCCGCCTGACCAGCCGTCGCTGCGCTCATGTTGTGGGCCATGGGGTGATGGCGCAGCCGCGGGCCAGTATGTCGCGTGCTGCTGGTCCTTGTTGGACCAGCAGATCGATCACGGATACTGCGGGGATGAACGTGCCGGGATGGTTCTGCGGGTAGGGCGGGTGGGTGTAGGTGGCGACTTCGACTCTGATACCCGCGTCGTGCAGGGCCGCCCGGTCCAGGTATTTCAGCGCGCCGGTGCCGACACGCAGGACCCGATCGCCGGTGCGGGAGCACAGGTCGATCAGCATGGCGGTTTTCGTCCCGGCGGGGTGAACGGTGCTGGACCGCACGAGGGTGACGGACATGCCGAACGCGTCGAGTAGCAGCCGGGTCAGGGCAAGGTCGAGGTCGACCAGGGTCGTCCATTGTTGGGCGAATACCGCGCCGAGATGGTCGGCGTAGACCGGCCAGAACGGGGCCTTTCCGTAGGTGGCGGTGAGGGTTCGCCAGTGCCGGCGCGCCCATTCAGGGTCGGCGATGCGCACGTCGCACAGCGGCTGCCCAAACCGGCGGCGGACGGGAACGGTCAGCCAGCGCAGGGTTCCGGTCCGGTCGAGGATGCGGTTGCGGTGCTGGTAGCCGCGCTCGGAGAACTGGACATGATCGAGGATGATCATCTGTGGGACGTCGAGCAGGCGGGAGAAGTAGCCGCACCAGGGCAGATAGGCGGGTTGGTGGGCGACCAGGATGCCCCTGGCTGGGTCAGCGACAGCGCCCATCAGAAGGCGATCCGGTAGGCGACGAATTGTTCGGCGAGGTCGGTGCCGATGCGCACCCCGTTGGCGGCGTCCAGCTTCCGGATTCCTTCTAGGCTGCGCGGGTGTGGCCAGTCACGCAGCTGGGAGGCGTGGGCGCGCAGGGCCTGTTCCTTCGCGGGCCAGCTGTCGGTCGTGTCGACCAGCACCGTCCATGCTTCGACGGTGCGGGTCCAGACGTCCTCCGGTCCGCAGTAGCCCAGGACGATTCGCGGCGTGGGTTTGCCGTTGCCGCCGAGGCGGGCGGCTGCGATCCCGGCGTGGTGCACCGCCAGGTGGTCCTGGTGGAAGCCGGTTGCGGACGGGATCAGCATCAGGTCGGGTCGGGTCTCGGACAGCGATACCTCGGTTCCGGACTCGATCAGCGTGACCAGGTCGGACGGGTGGTTGCCGGGGGTGTGGGCGCGCTCGTCGTCCACCCAGGCGATGATCCGGCCGTAGACGCCGAGCGCGTCGCAGGCGGCGTTGAACTCCTTGACCCGCACGGCGGGGTCGCTGTCTCCACCCCACATCGGTCGGGTGCGGCACGCTACGGCGAGCACGTCGACGACGATCCCCGCGGCGGCGGCGCGGTACAGCGTGCCGCCGGGGCCGATGGTTTCGTCGTCGGGGTGGCTGACCACGGCGAGCAGGCGTTGGCCTTCGCTCAGGCCGAACAGACCGTCAGCGGTGAGCGTTGTGGATGGTGCGGGGTGCACGGGTCCTCCAACCGTGAGGGGTGGGGGTGGTCAAAGTCCGAACGAGGCCAGGAACGCTTGTGCGGACGCGTATGGCGTGTGGCCAGCGACCTGGGCGGGGGCCTGTCGGCTCGCGGCGTGGTAGGCGATGGGGTCGTTGAGCAGGCCGGTCGCGGCGCTCCACAGGGTGGTCGCGGGTTCGCCGGAGGGTGCGGGGGTGACCATGACGCCGGCGGGGCCGGCGAGTACGGGAACGTGTCCGAAGTCGTAGCCGACCACGGGGGTGCCGGCGGACAGGGCCTCGGCGGCGGCGTTACACCAGGACTCCGGGCTCGTGGTGGAGATAATCGTCAGCGCGGCGCAGGCGAAGAAGTCGGTCACCTCCTGCCAGGGCAAAGGCGGCAGGATCCGCACATCTGCCGGGGCATGGCCGGCTGCTTCGCGGCACTGCGCGAGCACGGCGTCCTGCATGCCGGGCCAGTATTCGAAACCGGCCGCGGCCAGCACGATCTCCACGCTGCGGCCGAGTCCGGCGGGGACGGCCTGGATCAGTTCGAGGATCCCCTTGTGGGGTTCGGCGCGGGTGACGATGCGGACCGGTCCGGTGCGGCGCAGCTGCTCGCGGCGTTCGTGGTCCGGCGGCTGACCGCCAGTGAGCAGCGCGTTGGGCACCTGATGCCAGGCGGTGGTGTCGTAGCCGGCGGCTGCCGCCTCCGCGATCATGTAGGGGCTCGGGGTGAGGACAGCGTCTGGTCGCCGGTCGAGTGCCTGCCGGAACAGCGGATCGGTGCGCATCACCGCGACCCGTAACGCGGACCGAACCCCTGGCGGGACGGGCGCCAGGTAGCCCATCCCCCACGACGCGTCCGCCCAGCAAACGATGTCGACGCGTTCCCGGGCGAGCAGCCCAGTCAGTTCGGTGCACGCCGGTTTCGGGTCGGCGAGCGCGGCGAGAAGCTCCTCCTCGGTAGCGGGGACGGGAACGGTCACAGACGTCAGCGGCAGCAGGTCGGGGTCGTCGCCTGCGATGTTGCCGGCAGTGGTGACGATCACCGCTCGGTGGCCGAGCTCTCGCAGGCCTTGCCGCAGCGACGCAAGGCTTCGTTCGAGCCCTGCCGGGGCGTTCTCGGCGTAGGACAACAGGACGATCCCGACGGTGAGCGAAGCGGTGCTGGTCATGGATGCCTCACCCCGGCCGGTACGGGCAGCGACTCGGTCACCTGGCCCGGGTCGGTCTCCCACGGGAACACGGTCCAGTCCGCCACATCCCACACCCACGTGTCGGGCATGACCGGTGATCCGCTGTTACGGCACAGCACCACCGTGCGCACCGCGGCCGGTCGCAGCTGCGCGTCCAGGGCGGCACGGACGGCATCGATCGTGGCGCCGGTGCCGCAGATGTCGTCGACCAGCAGGATCCGCTGTCCGGCCCGTTCACGCGGGAGCCCTGCGGTGTCGATGGTGACGCGGCCGGTGGCCTGCACCATGATCCTGTCGTCGAGGTTGTGGCGAGCCGTGATCACCTGATCCGGGACGCGCATCAGCTGCGACAGCGCCGACGCGACCGGCACGCCGCCACGGGCGATGCCGATGATCACGTCGGGAGCGAACGGCTGCTCGGCTCCGGCGAGCAGCGAGGTAGCGGCCGTCAGCAGATCGGTGGACATGTGCCAGATGCGCTGCCCTTCGAAGATCCGCTGCGAGGGCACTCTTGGTGTGGCGAGGTGTGCGGTCATGTCCAGCTCCACGAGTCGAGGACGGCGCTGGCCTCAGGCCAGCCGGTGAAGTAGTCGGGCACCCAGTGGACGCGGGCGCCGGTGGTGAGCAGGTCGGCGATCAGGACCAGGTACAGCGGTTCGACGATCGCCAGGACCTCGCACGGTGTCCCGGTCGCGGCCAGGTCGTCGGCGAGCGTCGCGGTCACCGCTGGACGCAGCCTGGCGGCGGTGTCCGCGTCGAGGGCCTGGTCGTAGGCGAGCAGCGGGGTGTCTGCATGGACGAGGCCGTGCCGGGCCGACAGGATGCGGATCCGGTTCCGCAGGCGGGGATTGGTGCCGAGCCGGGCTCGCAGCGGTGGGATGCAGCCTTCGTCGTACAGGTCGAGCGCCGGGACCGGGTGACGGGTGACCCGCTTACGGGGGCAGCATCCGACGATGATCAGCCGGGAGTTGACCGGGTCGGCGGCGCGCGGCAGTGCCGGCAGCGGGTTGGCGATGCTGATGGTCATGGCCTACGCACCACCCTCACACCGATCCCCGGTGAGGCAAGCGAAGCCGGAACCTCGTTGCCGTAGCCGCAGCGGGCGTACAGCGCGAGCGCGCGGTAGGAGCCGCCGCGCACGACATAGCCGCCGGGCACGACGGTGCTGGTCCACTCCCACACGTTCCCGGCGACGTCGAAGATCCCGGCGGGTGTGGCACCGTGCGGGTACGCCCCGACCGGTGTCGGCCCGTCAGGGCCGACACCACGGACGTTTGCCCGCAGCAGCCCGGTACCGGGCTCGTCGTCACCCCACGGGTAGCGGCGTACGCCGGACCCGGCCATCCACTCCCACTCCTGTGACGTCGGCAGCCGCCCGCCCAGCTGCGCTGCCGCCCGGGCTGCCTGCCCCCAGGTGAGGCTCGCCGCCGGTAGCGCCGCACACCAGGGGCAGCACGGCGGATCGGCGCCGTCGAGGTGGGTGAGCAGGGCGACGGTGACGGGAACCGCCATCCACTGCAGATCCGTGAGGGTGGTGGCCGAGCGCCACCGGCTGGCGGGAAGAACACCACCGTCGACATCTATCCATCGCGGCGGGTACGCGGGTACGGTGAAGGCAACCTGGGCGGCAGGGACACTTCCCGGATGGCCAGCCCCGCTGGGGCACGGTTCGCTTCCGTACACGTGCGAACCGGCCGCCAGGAAAAGACGCCCCTGCCCAGGCCCGGCCTCTACGACAAGCTCTCCGCTACTTGCCACGCTCGTCACCCCAGATGAGTACGTGCTGGCGAGTAGTAAGGTTCCAGCCGCGGGCCAGCGCCTCATCGGCGACCATGCGCATCCGGTCAATAACGGCCTGCCTGGTGACACCTTCCGGCGACAGCCAAATCCCGGTGAGCGCGAACTCGTCCTGTAGCGCGGCGACCTCGTCCAGGTCGTCCGGGCCGGTGATGACGAACTTCCACCGCGTCCGGCCGGTGCTTCGCAACGCGGCGATGGCCGCTGGCTTGATTCGCTTGGCGCGCGGGACCGCGGAGCTGGCCAACTTCAGCCCCGCGTTGAACGACACACCGGCGTCAATCAAGTCGCCGACGGGGGCGATCGTTGCGTTCGTCTCGACCTCCAAACGGCGTCCGGTCGACCGCGCCTGGCGTGCCAGATACAGCACGGTGTCCGTGCGCATCAGCGGTTCCCCGCCAGATACGACGATCAGATCGACCGGCGGGAGCGCCGGGTTTGTGGTGGCCGGATCGAGCTGAAGCAGCTCGGACCAGATCTCAGCCGCACTCAGGTGCCGGCCGGCGCCGAGGTCGTGCTTGGCGGCGTTCCACGTGTACTCGGTGTCGCACCGCATGGCACCCTCGGCTGGTGCGCCAGCAGTACGGGGCGGCTGAGGATAACCACACGTCAGGTTGCATCCTATGAACCGGACGAACAAGGCGCGGCGGCCGAGGTTCACACCCTCGCCCTGGAACGAGTAGAACAGCTCCGCGACCGGTACCCGCTGGTCCGCGGACGCGACGGCAGGCGCCGGGAAGCCCATCCTGGTCATGAATGTCTCCTGCCGACGGGCACCGGGCGGTACTCCGCCCAAGTGGCAGCCGTTTCACGGATCCGGACAGACTCGACGACGGCGTCATGGGGCAGGGTGAGCTTGGCGGCGCACCACTCGAACACCACCCGGGCGAGGTTTTCGCTGGTCGGCACGACCGGGACGACGTCGTTGAGCACACGATGGTCGAACGCCTGATCCAGGTGGTCCTTCAGCGGCGCCAGCTCGCCGAAGTCGACCACGAAACCAGGATCGGTCAACGTCGGCGAAGCTAGGACGACCTCGACGATGTACGAGTGGCCGTGCTGACGGGCGCACCTGTGGCCGTCGGGCAAGCCGGTCAGCCAATGCCCCGCCTCGAATGTGAAAGCCTTACCGATGCGGTACATCTAGCCCACCCGGCCGGCGTCGGTGGCATCCGCGTAGCGGGTCGGGTCGGCGACGCCAGCGAGAGCGAACGCCTCACGACGTTCCACGCACGTACCGCACGTTCCGCAATGCAGGTCGCCGCCGCGGTAGCACGACCAGGTGCTGTCCGCCGGAACGGCGAGCCGGTCGGCGAGCGCCACGATGTCGGTCTTGGTCATCGCCATGAACGGTGCGATGACCTGGAACCCGTCGGGCAGGAAGCCGGCCCCGGCCACCGTCGCCATCTGCTGATAGGCGGCAAGGAACTCGGGCCGGCAGTCGGGATAGACCGCGTGGTCGCCGCCATGCGCGCCGAACGCGACCGTGTCCGCGCCCAGCACGGTGGCCAAGCCGACCGCCACGTCAAGCAGCAGGGCGTTGCGGTTCGGGACCACGGTGATCGCCATCGACGCGTCGGTGTAATGCCCGTTGGGCACCGCCACGGCCGTATCGGTAAGCGCAGACCCACCCAGCAGCGCGCCCAGTGACGCCAGGTCGGCGGTGTGGTGCGCTGCGTCGAGAACACGGGCCGTCGCCCGCGCGAACTGCAACTCCTTACGGTGCCGCTGACCATAGTCGACGGACAGTATCGTCAAACCGTTGGCGTGCCTACGCAACCAGTAGGCCAGGGTGGTGCTGTCGAGCCCTCCGGACACGATGGCCACCGCGTGACCGATCGGGCGGGCCGGCGGCAGAAGATCCACGGCCACGACGGATGTTGGACCCGTCATGATGGCCGCCCGGCGACCATGGCCAACTGCAGGAACTCGGCGCGGGCGGCGCTATCGGTACTCAGCCGGCCACGGGTGGCCACGGTGAGGGTGTTCGCGCCAACGGCCCGAACACCACGGCGGGTCATGCACAGGTGCTCGGCCTGCAGGACGACGCCGACGCCCGCGCAGTCGAGCTTCTCCTCAAGGAACCCGGCGATCTGCTGACCAAGCTCCTCCTGCACCTGCAGCCGGGCGGCGAACGTCTCGACGGTGCGGGCCAGCTTCGACAGCCCAGGAAGCCGATCACCGGGGTAGACACCCACGTGCGCGTGCCCGGAGAACGGCAGCAGGTGGTGGGCGCACACCGAGGTGAACGGAACATCGCGCGACAAGACCAGGTCGTGGTGACCTTCCCGGTTGGCGAAGGTGGTGAACTCCCAGTCGGGGGCGTTCAGCAGTTCCGCCAGGCCGGCAACCATCCGTGCCGGGGTCCGCAGGGCGATCTCGCTGGCAGCATCGACGCCAAGCGCCGCCAGCAGACCCGCGACCGCGAGTTCCGCAGCGCTCCGGTCGATCGCCGCCGACTCAAGCCGCGGATCGACCTCTCGGCGGTCGATGTCGGGATAGGTGGTAGTCACCTGATCTCCTTCGTTGTGAGCTCTGGGTACTCCAGCAAGCCGGGTCCGACATCGACCGGACGCGGCGGCCCCTGCGGGTTCCGGGCTTCTCCGGCGGTGTCAGGCCAGTCAGGCGAGGGGTCCGGAATCAGCATCGGGATGCCTCTATGACACGAGATGCATTCGTGTCACGACAGCGTGTGAACGGTGACGGTTGTGGCACTCAATCCACACAGGGTGTGAATAGAGCGCGACGCTTCGCATGTGGCGCGTCCGTTCCGTAGGCTTCCTCTGTGGCCGAGCCCAATCTGCTCCTGGAGGCACTGCTGGCTCGCGCTGGCATCTCCCACGCCGGCCTCGCCAAGCAGGTCAACATCCGCAGCGCCGACCTGCGCCTACGCTACGACCACGCCTCTGTGGCCCGGTGGATCCGGGACCATGCCATCCCCCGAGACCCGGCCCCTGAGTTGATCTGCCGGATCATCGCCGAACGCCTGGGCAACGACGTGACGCTTGCTGACATCGGCATGGTTCGGGGCGAGGCAACCGACCGACTGCCGTCACTCGCCGCAGCCGTCGAGCAGGGCGCAGCACTGTGGCACGGCGACAGCCGCGGCCGTGTCCCCAGCAGGATCTTCACTGGCGCGAAGGCCGCCGCTCCAGTCTTCGAGTGGGAGAACCCGCCCGAAGACGACCTCATCGCGCGGCTCGGCGAACGTCGCGTCGACACAGCCGACGTGGCGATGCTGCGCCGCGCTCGCACCCACTTCCAGGAGATGTACCGGCGCGTCGGCGGCATGCCCGTCCGCCCACGCATCACAGCCTTGCTTACCCAACGCGCGGCACCACTGCTGCGCGCCTCCTACGACAATGCCCTTGGCCGACAGCTGTACCGGGCGGTGGGCGGGCTCGCCGCGCTCGCCGGCGTCTGCGCGTACGACGCCAACCAGCAACCCCTCGCTCAACGCCATTTGTTCACCGCCCTGCGTCTCGCCAAAGCATCCGGTGACAGACAGTTCGGCGCCTACGTCGTCGCCCTGCTCGCCAACCAAGCCCTCTACCTTGAGGAACGCCGCCTCGTCGTCCAATACGCTGAGAGCGCGCTCCGCGCGGGCGGCCCCTCGTTGAGCCCTGCCCTGGTCACCGACCTACACGCGCTCGCAGGCAAGGCATACGCCCGCATGGGTGACGCCCGCGCCTCCCACCCCCACCTGCGCACGTCGGCGACCATCGCCGCCAACCTCGGCCAACACCACGGACACGACGAGGTCTCCTACGTCCAACCCGGCCTGATCGAAACCCAGCTCGCTGAAGCGCTACGCCGGCTCGACGACCTTCCCGCCGCCCGGATCTACGCGGAGGAGTCTGTCCGTACGGCAGGCTCCACCCACCTACGAGGCCAAGTCCACCGGTACGCGGGACTGGCGCTTATCCTGACCGCCCAGGGCGAACTTGACCGTGGCGTACACGTGGCCGAACGGATGCTCGACCGGGCGGACGGCATGGACTCAGGTCGCCTCCACGACCGCGTCGCCCACGTAACCCGAGCACTGCGACCACATGCCGGCGAACCCGTGGTCGCCGCATACCTCGAACGAGCCGACGAATACCTGTACCTGAAGGAAAGCTGATGCGCTGGACAGTCCATGGTGAACGTGACCTCTACCGCGACCAATGGGTCCACGTCGCCACCGCCGACGTCGAGTTACCCGACGGACGCCATCTCGACCATCGCATCATCCGCACAGCAGCCCCTGGCGCCGGCATCGTCATGGTCAACGACGGACGCGTGCTGCTCATGTGGCGGCACCGGTTCATCACCGACACCTACGCCTGGGAGATCCCGCATGGCAGCATCAGACCAGGCGAAGACCCAGCCGATGCCGCCGCCCGCGAAGCCGAAGAGGAAACCGGCTGGCGACCCGGACGCCCCATCCGACCCCTGATCTACAGCCAACCCTCGCCCGGTCTGATGACCTCCGAGCACCACATCTTCCGTGCCGACTCCGCCACCCACATCGGTCCGCCCAAGGACGCCTTCGAAAGCGACAAGGTCGAATGGGTACCGATCAACGAAATCCGCTCGCTGATCGACAAGCGCCACGTGGTCGCCGGCACGACCCTCGTCGCGCTGCTATACCTACTGAACGACCGACTCTGAGCCTCGATCCACCGACGCGGTCGTCCCGAAGCTCCTCCTACATCAGGCTCCCTTCAACGTTCGTGACACACGTGGATCGAGGCTCAGGGCCGACAACGCGAGCCCGTCTCACGCCGCCGGGGAGTTGATGCCTCGGGGAATGACCTGGGGTCGTTGACGGTGACGGTCGCGCCTTCGTGGTGTACCTGTGGGTGTACCTGCTCATCCGGCCACACAACTCGCTGAGAGCGGAGCAGGATTCTGGGCTTCGGCCCTGTCCCACTCGGGAGGCTTACCGGGTCCTGCCCACCAAGTCGACTCCCGTTGGACGCGGGTGAACCTCGCCTTTTTGCCGCCATCTGCGGCGACGTGTTCATGCGTCAGCAAGAGGCTAGGGTGTGGGGCATGTCTTCGCGGCGCACCCCTGCCAAGCGTGCTTCCGTCTCCCCGCGTAGAGCGAGGGAGCCTCGAAGTCCTTTGCCGCCACCTGAACTGGAGCTGTTTGAATTCGCAGAGTTAGAGTCCGAGTCGGAGCTTGAACGTCGAGCGTTCTACGGTTTGAGCCTGGCAGGACAGGAGGTTGATTCGCTGGCGTTCACGCAGTGCCGTTTTCGAGGTGCCGACTTGTCGGGCTGCCGCCTGGACCAGGTCGCGTTCACTGACTGCCTTTTCACGGACTCCAGTCTGGCCAATGTGCGCGCCGACGGTGGCAGTATGACGAGGGCGCGACTAGCGCAATGCCGGGCGACCGGTCTGACCTGGGCTGACGGCTTGGTGCGGGATGTCGCCATCACTGAGTGTCGTGCGGATTTGTCAGCGTGGCGGATGACCGCGTTTGACGCGGTGGTGTTTGAGGGATGCAACTTGACCAGCGCCGACTTCACGAATGCCGACCTGCGCGGAGCGACGTTCCGGAACTGCGATCTGACCAGCGCGGTGTTTCATCATGCCGATATGGACGGTGCTCGGTTTCGTGGCTGCGACCTGGCAGGTGTTGGTGATCTGTCGAGTTGGCGGGGCGCTGTTGTGCATCACACTGATCTCATGAGCCTTTCTTACGGGCTCGCGGCTGCGGTGGGCATTCGTATCGAGGGTGATGACGCATGAGGACAGGGCGGCGGGCACCGGCGTCACGGAGGGTAGTTGGAAGTGGTGACTGGCCGGTACCGATATCGGCTCCGGACGGGCCCGCGAGGTTTGTGGGGTTGCGGTACGAGGGGGCCGCGATTCGGGAGGTCGACCTGTGTGAGGCGATGCTTGAGGACTGCTCCTTCGAGTCCTGTACCTTCACCGCTGTTCGTTTCAACTGTACGAAGCTTATCGGTTCGACATTCAAGGATTGCCGGTTTGCTGGCTGCAATTGGTGGGATGCGTCTTTGACGGATTGCACACTCACCGCGTCGGTGTTCGACCGGTGTGAGCTGTCTGGTCTGGAGGTGCAGGGCGGCGACTGGTCGGATGTCGAGTTACTAGGCGCGGACCTCGGCACCGCCGAGTTCACCCGGGTACGGATGCGTGGGGCGAATCTGAGTGGCGCGCGGTGTCAGGGGGTCGTGCTGCGCGATGTGGATCTGTCCGGCGCGGGCCTTCGGGAGGCGGATTTTACCCGCGCGGACCTGCGGGGCAGTGTGTTGACGGCGTTCGATCCTCGTGAAGTTACGCTACTAGAGGCGATCATCACCCCTGATCAAGCGGTGGATATTGCGATCAGCCTCGATATATCGGTGCGTGCTTCGTGACGAGCGAAGCGATCGAGTCCGCGCGGTTCCGGAAGTCCAGCCGCTCCGACAATAGTGGCTCATGCGTAGAGGTGGCGGACGATTCCGTCCCCATTCATGCCATAGTGCCCGTGCGCGACTGCCAGGACATCGGCGGACCCGTCCTGGCAGTCGACACCAACTCGTGGAAGTACTTCGCGGACAACTCGGTGGTGGTGCCCAGTGACCGTGCGGAGGCGATAACGCCTGACCCTGGTGAGTTCCGGGGTACGGCCTGGTTCGACCTGGATGAGTCGGTCGACTGGTCCGCCGCTCATTTCGATCCGCACATGGCGCGGTTCGTGACGAAGCTGAGCGCGGCGCTGGTCACGAGCGCATCAGCGCGCTGATCTCGTCGTCGCGTGGCAAGGTGGCGCTGAGGGGGACTCTCGTCCAATAGAACGGACGCTCCGACGCTGCGGTGTGGCTGCTTGTTGCCGCCGGCCGCCTCCTTCACGCTCATCGGATGTCAGCGTCCGGGTCCGTAGGCTCCACGCTGTCTCCCGATCCGGTCTCCGGCGGCGTCTGGCGTCGTGACTTCCGGTGGCTGTGGGCCGCGTACGGTGCCAGCGAGCTGGGGACGGCTGTCGGCTACTCGGCGCTGTCGATCATCGCGGTGCTGCTCCTGGATGCCTCGGACCTGCGGGTGTCGATGCTGACCGTGCTGTCCGGTGTGGTCGCCGCCGTGGTCGCGCTGCCGCTCGGACCATGGATCGAGTACCGCTCGAAGCGGCCGGTCATGATCGGGACGGATCTGCTGCGGTTTCTCGCCGTGGGGTCGGTGCCGGTGGCCGCGTATCTGGGCTGGCTCGCCTACTGGCATCTGTGTGTGGTGGCCGTGGTGCACACCGTTGCCACGCTGGCGTTCAACTGCGCGGGCGTGGCCAACCTGAAGGCGTTGGTGCCGCGCGAGCACCGTGCCGATGCGAACAGCCGTTTCGAGGCCACCCTGTGGACGGCGAACGCCATCGGCCCGCCGGCCGGCGGCCTCCTCATCTCCTGGGTCGGCGTACCGGCCGCGATGGTGGTCGACGCGATCAGCTATCTCGCTTCCGCCGCCGGCATCCGCCGGCTGGCAGCTCCCGAACGTCCGCCGCCGCGGCGCGCTGCCGAGCATCACTGGTCCGCTGACGTTCTGGCCGGCTGGCGGTACATACTGCGCCATCGTGGCCTGACAGCGTTGTTCTTCAACGCGATGGTCTTCGGCGGCTGCATCATGGCCGCGTTCCCGCTTCTGACGGTTTTCATGCTGCGCGATCGCGGCTTCGCCCCGTGGCAGTACGGTCTCGTACTCGGCTTCTCCGCGCTCGCCGGCGTCGCTGGTTCGCTTCTGGCGAGGCCGCTCATCGACCGCCTCGGCCACCGTACGGTGCTGCTGGCTGCCGGCGTCGGACGCTGCCTGTGGCTGGGACTGATCCCGTTCGCCCCAGCCACCCTCGGCGGACTGGCGTTGATCGCCGTGTCCGAATTCATGCTGCTGCTCTTCGTCGGCCTGTTCAACCCCACCTTCGCGACATACCGGATGAACGCCACCACCGACGAGTACATGTCGCGTGTCGTCATGGCCTGGTCAATCACGTCCAAGACGGTCCAGCCGGTCTTCATCGCCGCAGCCGGTCTCCTCGCCGCCGCCACCACTGCCAGAACCGCCTTGATCGTTGCTGCGGCGATCCTGCTCACCGCGACAGCGCTACTACCCTGGCATGACGACGATGCATGCAAGGACGTGAAGTACGTGCCGCGCCAGGACGGCCCTGCCGCACCCGATCCACCCGCACCCCGATGGCGGCGGAGGCCATCGACAAGGTCTGCGATGAACGCGAGGAGGTAAGACGGCTGATGCGTGTCGTGGTGACCACCCAGCCCGCCCTTGGTCACCTGCATCCACTGGTTCCCCTGGCCCGGGCGATGGCAGACGCCGGCCACGACGTGCGTCTCGTGTCCTCCGCCTCCTTCCAACCTCAGCTGGAACGGACGGGCCTGCCCACCGCCAGTGCGGGTCTGGACTGGCTGGAGTCTGAGGCGACAGCCACATTTCCCGCGCTCGACGCGGTCGTCGGCGACGACGGCAAACGGTTCTTCCTCGACGAGATCTTCTGCGGCACCGCAGGTCTCATGGCCGAAGACCTGATCGGCCTGGCAAGCGGTTGGCGGCCCGACGTCATCGTGCGTGAGATCTGGGAGTTCGGAGGGGCCGTCGCCGCGGCGATTCTCGGCGTCCCGTGCGTGGTCCACGGGATCGGCCGCTGGCTCAACGTGGAGGAAGTCGTGGACGCCGGGGCGGCCCGGCTGCGTAGCCTGTGGTCAAGCGCAGGGCTCACCGGCGACGACCTGAACTGGGTCGACGGCGACCTCTACCTGGACGTGTGCCCGCCGTCGCTGGATCTGCCCACCCGGCGGCCACGCCCACCGCATACCCGGTCCCTGCGGCCCGTCCCGTTCGACGACACCGGCACGCCCGGGCTGTCGCCGCCCGCGCGACGTCGTGGACGGCCGCTGATCCATGTCAGCCTGGGAACGGTCAGCAGCCGCGTCGACGTACTGAACGCCGTCCTCCGCGACCTGCGCGATCTCGACGCCGACGTCGTCGCCACCACCGGCAACTGCGATCCGGTCCGAGTCGAACCCCAACCACCGTCGATCACCGTCACCGACTACGTTCCCCTCACCCGGCTACTGCCGTCGTGTGACCTGGTCATCTGTCACGGCGGTTGGGGCACCGTGATCGCCGCGGCCGCCAACGGCGTCCCGGTCCTCTGCGTCCCGGCTGGTGCCGACCGACCCGCCAACGCGCACGCCTGCGAGACCGCCGGCATGGGCCTGACCATCCGACCCGACCATCTCCAGCCTGGCCGCATCCGGGCCGACGCCAAAGCGATCCTAGACGGCGGCACCCACCAGGCCGGTGCCCGACAGGTCCGCGCCGAGATCGACCGCATGCCCTCACCACAGGCGATCGTGCAGGCCGTGGAAGACCTCGCGTAGCACGCCGGCCGATCACCAGGGTCAGTCGGCACCCGGCCATACTTTTCGCCCTAGTGCCAGACCTCCACAGGCACATGACACGCCTGGTGCCAGCTTTTGCGGCTCCGGGAGCCCGCCTGCAGTGTCGGCTCAGGGCAGTACTCGCTGGTAGACGGCGCGGTCCTTGCCCGGTCCTTTGAACGCGGTGATCACGTCGATGCCGTTGACCCGCCGGTCGCCGGGCATGTTGGTGAATCCCATCGACAGCCAAACCGAGTGCGCGGTGGTGTTGTCCGGCTCGGAGGTGAGGTACAGGCGCCGGCATCCCCAGCCGGCGGCGCGGTCGGCCACCACGGTAAGCAACGCGCGGGCGTTTCCACGGCCCCGGGTGTCGGGGTGAGTCATGACGTCCTGCACGTAAACATCGTCCGGCTGATCCTGACCGCGCAGAGCGATCACCGCACCGCGTACCCGGCCATCCCCCAGGGCCAGCGTGCCACGTCGATAGCCGCCAGGTCGATGCCGGGCGGGTACGCCTTCAGGAAGAGTCGATCGCCGCCGCTGGTCATCTGGGTCGTGCTCGTCCTTGCCGGTGTTGCCCTGGCCTGCACGTTGGTCGATGTGTTGGAATGAGGGTCGGGGTTTAGCTAGGGGATCATCGGTCGTGAGCAGGCGTTCTGGCTCCTCAAGCCACAAACTTGCAAAGATGATCGTCGATCACAATGCGATGGGTGAGTACATGGACGTGGATCGCGGTGAGCGGCGGCGCGGCCGTGTGGTGGCACGACGACGGGTGGTAGGTGTTGTTGTCGTCGTTGGTGCGGGCATGGCTGTGGCGAGCGTCCTGCTGGTCGTGGTGGCCTTACTGGTGCGGGTCTTCGCCGACGGTCTGAGTTTGGGTGTTCGTGTGGTGCTTGTCCTGGTCGGGACGGTGGTCGGGACCGGGTTGGTCGGCTGGTGGCTGCAACCGGTGCTGGGTCCGGCCGTCGAGCGGCTTGTTCGTGTCCGGGATGAACGGTAGACACACCTGTTTCTTGTGACGTCGATGCCTATCCCCGCGGTGGACGCTTGCGCCACCCTGCTCGGATCTGCTGCGCAAGTCCGAACAGGGCGCCGCCTGCGGGTACCGCCAGCACCACGGCGATCTGCGGGACGAGGACCACAGTGATGAGGCATGCCGTCACGATGAACGTGAGCAGGCCGGCCAGGACCAGGACGGTTCGTTGCCAGGGCTTCACGATCATGGTGTAGAGCTTCGCCGCCTCCTCGGTGGTGTGCCCGTTTGTGATGAGGCGTTCGAGGAAGTCGAGTATCGCGACGACGGGCGCGGGGCCGCGAGGCACTGATGCTGTGGTGCGGGTGGCCGGTGGCCGTATCGCAGGGACGTTGCTGTCGCCGCCCCGGGTGGGGGCGTCTGGGCGTTGCGGGGGTGGTGGCGGCGCGGGTCGGGTGGAGCCGGTCGTGGGCTCGTTGACCGGCGCGGTGGCGGAGTGGTCCGCGCCGGTGAGGGTGTCGGTGGTGTCGCCGCCTGTGTGTGCGTCGCCGGTGTCGTCGTTGCCGGACTCCGTGGCCTGGTCGTGCGGGTGGGACGCCGATGTGGTGGGTGCTGCCGTCGTTGTGCTCCGAGACCCGCCATTGTCTGCGGAGGGGGGCGTGCTGCTGGGCACCGAGCTCGTCCTTCTGTATGGGCTGTGCGTGCTGGGGGGTGGTGCGGAGGCGGCGTTGCCTCGGTACGGCTCAGCGCGGTGGCGACTCCCCGTCGTAGATGGCCGTCTCAGGTACCTAGTTGCTCGTAGCTAGAAGCGACTAGCTAGATTACCGTGTGATCCTACCGGGGTAGCTACTAGCTTATGGCAAGTTGCAGACAACTACCCACAGTGGTCGTGTCGGCACTTCTGGTCACTACAGTAGTGCCCCGGACGAACTCACGAAACGGGGAGGAAGAGGCACCAATGACAACAGGCACGGACCCCGCAGTGCAGCGACGACGGCTGCGGGTGGAGCTACGTCGGCTCCGGCTGGACAGGCAACTGACACAGAAGGAGGTGGCGGAGCAGCTGGGATGGTCGCTGTCCAAGATGATCCGCATCGAAACCGGGCAGGTCGGTATCTCCCGCGGCGACCTACGCACGCTCCTGGAGGAGTACAACGTCTCGGACCCCGCCACGGTCAACGACCTGGCGGCCATGGCCAAGGACGGCCGCAGACAGCAATGGGGTCCATACCGGGACATCCTGAACTCGGACTTCCTGACCTACCTCAACGTCGAAGGATCAGCATCGGTCATACGTCAGGGAGAGCCACAGGTCCTTCCTGGACTCCTGCAGACCGAGGAGTACGCGCGGGCCGTCATCACCGGAGTGGGTGGCGCTGAACTCTCCGCTCAGACAATCGAGCGACAGGTCGAGGTCCGAATGAAACGACAGGAGATCCTCGAGAGACCCGACCCACCCCAGATGCACTTCATCATCGACGAGTCCGCTATCCGCCGACCCGCTGGCGGCGTCAAGGTCATGAGATCGCAACTCAGACGCCTCGAAGAGATCGCCGCTCTCAAACACGTCCACCTCAGGGCGATCTTCCTGCGCGCCGGAGTGCACCCCGGACTACGAGGGTCATTCGTCATTCTGGAGTTCCCCGACCCCGCCGACGACGACCTGCTCTTCCTCGAAAGCGGCCAGAGCAGCCTGGCCACAAAAGACAGCCCGGAGGACATCGCCAGATACAGACAGGACTTCGACACCCTCGAAGCCATCGCGGCCAGCGAAGACGACACCCTCCGCCTGATCACCGCCGCACAAGCAGAACTGTAACAACACGTAGCCGGCGAGGCCCGCCCGTGACCCCATCGCACCGTAGGAGAACCCCTCTTCCTGCGGCGGGGCGGGCACCGTCGACAACACCCACAGAACCGTCAAGAGGCGCCACGCGGGCTGATGTCAGCCTTCAGCAAGGAAACGAACGACGCCCACCCCGCTGTCGGGAAACTCAGCCGGCCCCCATTGGGATCCTTCGAGTCACGGACGAGAACACGCCCCGTCCCGGACGACACCTCCACACAATTGTTGTCACCCGCCATACTCGCCTTACTCTTCCTCCAGCTACCCTCGACCACCACTCCTCCTATCATGATCCGACCGCAGCAACAGATCACACCGCAAGGTCAACACCACCAGCGGCACGACCGTAAAATCATCGACGCTGATGAACATGCGTCGAGTGTATGCAGCTGCGGCAACCGATGGCCAGCACCATGTGAGCAGAACAGTGCAGCGGGCTGAACACCGCACCCGCGCGGTGCGTCGGCGCGCGGACCGGCGCGAACCATCCAGGCCGCAAACGGTGGAAATTCCACAAATGCGGACCCCTGCCGGCTCGGAGGATCTTGCACAATGGTGGGCACATCAGCGGAGTGGTGCAGAAACTCGCGCCACGCGAATGGCCTGCTGCCCGGAGGCCGACCGGTTCGCATAGCGAATCCGCGACCAGCCCGCAACTACCACTCTGCAAGATGCCATTTAGAATCCCCGTGGATGCCCTTCGTGCACTCGTAGTGATTATTTTCGATAGGCGTGTCGGATGGCGTTATCCGTCGGCGGGATAGGGCTCGACCGACGTACAGCCGTGGCACCCGATGCTCCCGTTGATCAAGGCGCCCGGTCGCCCGCCGAAGCATCCGCGTCGGGACAGCGTGAACGCGACCCGTACGTGGTGCGGACCGGCTGTCCGTAGCGGCAGCCGCAGACGGACTCTGCCGTGAGAGACGGTGCACAGGCAGAATCGCAGATGGGAGCAGCTGCGAGTGACCGACGGAATCGTCGACCGGCTGCGTGAGGATGTCCACCTCGAGACCGGTCGTCACCGCAGAGACTCCGCGACAGCTACCCACTCGATGCGCGACTAGCTCCGCGAGCAGGACAGCAAACGCGGGCCGCCGGGCGGAGTACTCGATCGGGTGCGGCCCAACACGCCGCCACTACCAGCCTGCCTGCGTCGGCCTGGACACCAGCGCCGACGGCGGCTGCACGACACACCGCCGTCGCAGGGCTGACAGACCTGGTAAACCTGGCCGGCCGGCAAGGATGCCGGTCATATTCCGGCGGGGATGTCCCATCCGGTGCCCAGCTGACAACACTCTTCGAGGACCGAGCAGCAGCTGGTGCTGTCGCCGCGAGCGTGCGTGGGTAGGACAGGTGTCAACGACATTTGAAATTTTCACGCGTCGTCGACAACAGGTCGTGGCGCCCGCGGACAGGCGGACGTTCGGACCACCCCCACGTGCGTGGGGAGGACAAGTGCTCCGGCCCCGACCAGTCCAGATCCACCGGACCGCCCCCACGCGCGTGGGGAGGACACCTCGCAGGGCTCAGCCACCGGCCACCTCCGCGGACCACCGCCACGCACGTGGGGAGGACACTGGGGGAGTGGCGTGGGCATTCGCGCTCGACGGACCACCCCCACGTGCGTGGGGAGGACTCGCCCGACCAGGCGCTGCCGGTGCAGTGGACCGGACCACCCCCACGTGCGTGGGGAGGACACACCACCACTGGGGGACCCGAGATGATCACCCGGACCACCCCCACGTGAGTGGGGAGGACGAGACCGGACCACCGGGCCGGATCGTGGTCAACGGACCACCCCCACGTGCGTGGGGAGGACGGCGGTCAACAGTTGACGGGACTGTACGAGCCCGGACCACCCCCACGTGCGTGGGGAGGACCTGACGAACCGGCCGCACACCGTCCGCCGCTGCGGACCACCCCCACGTGCGTGGGGAGGACATGACGACGATCGGGTCGGCCCGCCGCCACGGCGGACCACCCCCACGTGCGTGGGGAGGACGCCAGGAGAACCTCAGCGGGGTGCTGTCGTTCCGGACCACCCCCACGTGCGTGGGGAGGACCGTCCCGTGCAACTTCCACCGGGTAACTCTCGCGGACCACCCCCACGTGCGTGGGGAGGACGGTGCGCCCGTCGACGGACGCAACCGCGCCACCGGACCACCCCCACGTGCGTGGGGAGGACGGCACCGGGGACTCGAACCCCGTCTACGTCTCCGGACCACCCCCACGTGTGCGTGGGGAGGACCAGGCGGACGTATACGCCGGTGTTCCGTCCGGCGGACCACCCCCACGTGCGTGGGGAGGACCAGCAGGTAGACGGCGGTCAGCTTCGCCTCGACGGACCACCCCCACGTGCGTGGGGAGGACGCGCAGTGGACGAAGCGGTCAGAGTCGCCGGGCGGACCACCCCCACGTGCGTGGGGAGGACCGTAGGGAAATTATCGCTTTCACGCCCGCCATCGGACCACCCCCACGTGCGTGGGGAGGACAGGCTTGCCCCTGACAGCTAGGGGTCAACGTGCGGACCACCCCCACGTGCGTGGGGAGGACGGCGGGGTCTCAAGTCGCGCCCCGACCGGGCGCTGGACCACCCCCACGTGCGTGGGGAGGACTGCCACGTGATCGTCCAATCGTCTCCGCCCAACGGACCACCCCCACGTGCGTGGGGAGGACGACGGCTCGCGTGAGGCGTTCAAAGATCTCGGCGGACCACCCCCACGTGCGTGGGGAGGACTTGCCTGCAGCGGTCAGCCACAGACTCGCCGACGGACCACCCCCACGTGCGTGGGGAGGACGCACTGGTCAGAGCACCGTCATCGGCACCGGCCGGACCACCCCCACGTGCGTGGGGAGGACGGGATCGTAAACCCGCGTCCACCCACGGTCGCAGGACCACCCCCACGTGCGTGGGGAGGACAGGCGGGATGCCGTCGTGAGCACCGCCTCGCACGGACCACCCCCACGTGCGTGGGGAGGACACCTCCTGGAAGGCCTCTGCGATCTCGGCCGCCGGACCACCCCCACGTGCGTGGGGAGGACGCGCACAAGGGAGCGCGCTGGACGTGCGACGAGGACCACCCCCACGTGCGTGGGGAGGACGCGTACAAGTCGAAACGGGCACCCTCGGCGGCCGGACCACCCCCACGTGCGTGGGGAGGACTGCAGGACGAGTTCGAAGCCCTTGACGTTCAGCGGACCACCCCCACGTGCGTGGGGAGGACAGCGCGTCGATGTCGGCAACGACCGGCGTTTCCGGACCACCCCCACGTGCGTGGGGAGGACGTGCTCTGCGGTAGTACCCGATTTCGCCACCACGGACCACCCCCACGTGCGTGGGGAGGACATCGGCGAGGCGCTCGCCAACGGGACCGTCCACGGACCACCCCCACGTGCGTGGGGAGGACGCCGTCACCGCCCACACCGTCGGGGCCGCCGCCGGACCACCCCCACGTGCGTGGGGAGGACGCCGAAAAGATGTCGAGCTGCTCCACCACCGGCGGACCACCCCCACGTGCGTGGGGAGGACGGTTCGCCCCGGTCCAGTCACCACCGCCGCCGCGGACCACCCCCACGTGCGTGGGGAGGACCACAAGGTCACTGATCCCGAGACGCTGAGTACCGGACCACCCCCACGTGCGTGGGGAGGACAACATCAGCCGCTTCTTGGCGTCGACCTCGGTCGGACCACCCCCACGTGCGTGGGGAGGACATGTTCAGCTGGAACTGGAAGAAGCCCTTCTCCGGACCACCCCCACGTGCGTGGGGAGGACGGCACCCACTTCTGCAGCTGCCGAACGGCCGACGGACCACCCCCACGTGCGTGGGGAGGACTGCTCCTTGTCGCAATACCGGATCAGCTCAACCGGACCACCCCCACGTGCGTGGGGAGGACCGAGTATCAGCGGCTCCGCAAGCGTCACACCGAGGACCACCCCCACGTGCGTGGGGAGGACATCGACGGCTTGCCCCAGTCGTCCACCCGGTCCGGACCACCCCCACGTGCGTGGGGAGGACGCTGGAGCGAAAGCGCAGACGGTGGGCCTGGACAGTGCCAGCGGTCACGGAATGATCCGGGTGGGCGGACATTTGTCTCCGGGTTGGCGGACAGCGGAACTCCGGGTTGACGGTCACGAGATCGGTGGATGACGCCCTGATGTGTAGGCGGTCCCCGCGTCGTTGCACTGATTGTCGAAGATCAGCTGCTGCAACGTCGGGGGACCCGTGACCAAGTCTGGCAGGGAAATCGTGGAGATTCTGGAAGCGTTCGATCTGACTCGCTGTGCGCATTCGGCGGCGCGGCTGGTCGGGGTCGATGAGAAGACGGTGGTGAGGTACGTGGCGATCCGTGACGAGGGTGGTGACCCGTTCACGCGTGCGCGTCGACGGCGGGTCACGGACCCGTTCGTGGACAAGATCGAGGAGCTGGTGGAGGCCTCCCAGGCGCGGATCCGCGCGGATGTGGTGCATCAGCGCCTGGCCGCGATGGGGTACAGCGGGAACGAGCGGTCGACGAGGCGGGCGGTCGCGCAGGCGAAGGCGCAGTGGAAGGCGGGCCGGCGGCGTTCGTACCGGCCGTGGACGCCTGAGCCCGGGATGTGGCTCCAGTTCGACTGGGGTTCCGGGCCGGTCATCGCCGGACGGCGGGCCAGTCTGTTCTGCGCGTGGTTGTCGTGGTCGCGGTTCCGGGTGGTGTTGCCGGTCTGGGACCAGACGCTGCCGACGTTGGTGTCGTGTCTGGACACGACGCTGCGGCGGATCGGCGGCGCGCCGACGTATGTGTTGACCGACAACGCGAAGACGGTGACGGTCGAGCACGTCGCTGGTGTCGCGGTCCGTCATCCGCAGATGGTGGCCGCTGGCCGGCACTACGGCTGCAAGGTCGAGACGTGTGAGCCGTTCGACCCGGAGTCGAAGGGCGGCGTCGAAGCGACGGTGAAGATCGCGAAGGCGGATCTGGTGCCGACGTCGGCGAACCTCGCCCCCGTCTACGGGTCGTTCGCTGAGTTGGCGGACGCCTGCGTCGACTGGTGCGAACGGGTCAACAACCGGGTGCACCGGGAGACCCGCGCGGTGCCGGCGGTGCGTCTCGTGGAGGAACGCCGTCACCTGCATGTCCTGCCCGCCCGGCCGCACGCGGTGGCGTTGGGTGATGAACGCCTGGTCAACGACGATCAGACGGTGTCGTTCGGGTCGGTGCGGTACTCGACCCCGCCGGGACACGTCGCGACGAAGGTGTGGTGCCGGGTCGACGGCGATGAACTCGTGATCGTCGGGCGGACCGCCGCCGGTCTGGCCGAGATCGCCCGTCACCGGTTGTCGACGCCGGGGAACCCGTCGATCGTCGACGCCCACTACCCGCACCATCGGGGTGGGAACCTGCCACGTCCACCGCGGCCCAGGCCACGCACGGCGGACGAGGTCGCGTTCCTGGACCTGGGTGAAGGCGCCCACCGGTGGCTCGTCGAGGCCGGTGCCGCCGGCGCGGTCCGGGTCCGGGCGAAGATGCGCAGGGCTGTCGAGTTGGCGGCCGCGATCGACCGTGAGCAGGTCGACCACGCTCTGGGTCTCGCGGCGATCGCGGGCCGGTTCGACGACGGCGATCTCGTGTCCATCCTGGATCACCTCGCGACCGCTGGCGCGCCGACGGATGTGGTGGTCGTCGACGAGAGCCATTCGGTGCAGCCCGGCACCAGCCCGTGGGAAGGATTCGGCTCATGACCCGGCCCCAGGCCCCGCCGATGCCGGAGGATCTGGAGCGGATTCTGCGCCGGATGCGGCTGCCCTACCTGCGGAAAGCGGCGCCCGACGTCCTCGCCACCGCCCGCGCGCAACGCTGGGACCCCGCCGAGGTCCTGCGGGTCCTGCTCAACGAGGAGGTCACCGGCCGGGACGCCGCGACCCGCAGGTTGCGGCGCAAGACCGCGAACTTCCCCAGCGGCAAGACCCTGACGTCCTGGCGTGGTGAGGACTCCTCGATCCCCGAAGCCACCCAGAACGCCCTCACCACCCTGGAATGGGTCGGCCGGCACGAGAACCTCGTCGTGTCCGGCCCGTCCGGGACCGGCAAGTCCCACTTCGTCGAAGGCCTCGCGGCGGCGGCGATCGAGTCCGACATGCGGGTCGCCTGGTTCACCCTCGAAACGCTGACCCAGACCATCGGGAAAGCGAAAGTGGACGGCTCCGTCGCCCGGACCATCGCCCGGATCTGCGGCGTCGACCTGATCGTCGTCGACGACATCGGCATGCTGCCCGCCGGGCAGGACGCCGCCGAGGCGTTCTACCGCGTCATCGACGCCGCCTACGAACGCAGGTCCATCGCCGTGACCAGCAACATCCACCCCAGCGGCTTCGACACGATCATGCCCAAGACCCTCGCCACCGCGACCGTCGACCGGCTCCTGCACCACGCCCACCTGGTCCTGACCAAGGGCGACAGCCACCGCCTCGCCGAGGCCCTCGCCGGGAAAGGAGTCACACCACTGACCTAGACAACATCCAGATCTCGTGACCGCCCATCCGGAGAAAAGCTGTCCGCCTGCCCGGATGCCCCACGTCCGCCCACCCGGCGAACCAACTGACCGTTGACAGACGGACCACCCCCACGTGCGTGGGGAGGACAACCGTACTGGAGAATCTGCTCAACGCTCACTCGGACCACCCCCACGTGCGTGGGGAGGACGGGGACAGGCAGACGAGTACCGGATGGGCGACCGGACCACCCCCACGTGCGTGGGGAGGACGGCAGCGACGGCCGGGTGGGTGCGTTCCCGAACGGACCACCCCCACGTGCGTGGGGAGGACGCGCTCGACTACGCCGCGCGCGGCTGGCCCGTGGGACCACCCCCACGTGCGTGGGGAGGACTCGAAAACCCGGGGCGTCGATGCCACGGTGAACGGACCACCCCCACGTGCGTGGGGAGGACACTTCGCGACCTGGGGTTTTACCAGTCGGTTGGCCAGCTTTCGTCAGTGGTGGTGTCGGGGTGTTGTGGTTCGAGGGGGCTCATGGCTACGAGGGTGAGGCCGTCGAAGTTGATTGGGCGGCGTCGGCGTTGTCCTGCGGTGTGCAGGGTGAAGCCTTGCTCGGTGTCGTCGGGGTGGAGGAGGACGGCGGCTCCGTCGCCGACGACGGCGCTGGCGGCGTTCCACAGTTCGTCGCGGACTTTTGCTGACAGGGTGCCGACGAACATGCCGGGGGTGACTTCGATCATCCAGCGGCTGAGCGCGCCCCGTAGGTGGTCGGGCACGGCGGTGGTGGCTATGACGACCATCGACGCCATGGGTTCAGTCCCAGGAGTCGGAGCCGTAGTTGACGCCGGAGGGCATGGCGCCGGTGTCGGGATCCCACAGGGAGGTGATCTCGGCTGCGGGTTGCCGCTGTTTGACGGCGTTGTCGGGGTCGAGGAGGTGCTGGATGTCGGTGACGATGGCCGGCATCAGTTTCAGTAGGCGGAACTGGTCGCGGAGTTTGCGTCGGACGTCGCGTTCGGGTTGGGCGGAGGTGCTCATGGAGAAGGCGAGTGGCACGGTGACCTTCGCCTTGTAGAGGTCGGCGACGTCGTAGACGAAGGCGTGTTGGGTGCCGCTGTGGACGAAGCCGAGTGCTGGTGAGCAGCCGAGGGCGAGGATGACCGCGTGGACGACTCCGTACAGGCAGGCGCTGGCTGCGGACAGGGCCAGGTTCACGGGGTCCTGGGTGTCCCAGGCGTCGGGGTCGTAGTTGCGGCGGAATTTTCCGGTGCGGTACTTCTGGGCGAGGAGCCGGTAGAGGGTTTTCATCCGCTGGCCTTCCATGCCGCGAAGCTGTGCCAGGGTGGTGCCCTCGGGGACGGTTTCGCCGAAGCGGCGTTCGTACATCCGTGTTGCGACTTGTAGTCGTTGGTCGTCGTCGGCCCAGCAGCGGACCTGTTTTTCCAGCCAGGTGGTGGTGAGGGATGTGGGGGTGATTCCGGCGTAGCAGCGGACGGCACCGGAGCCGACGCAGACGATGGTGGTGCCGTGTCGGGCGAGTGTGGACATGGCGCGTTGGGTGATGGAGGTGCCGGGGCCGAGGAGGAGGCAGCTGATGGCGGCGGTGGGCAGGTAGACGCGTTCGGTGCCTTTGGGGGTGTCGACCTGGGCGAGGACTCCGGTGTCGTCTTGGACGATGCGGACGATGTCGGCGTACAGGAAGCTGAGTGAGTCAGCGACCCGGGGGAGCATGGCCAGGGTCGGGGCGGCGAGTCGGCGTCGTGCGGTGGAGGTCATGGCGCCGGAGCGAGGCTGAGTAGTCCGCAACCGAATGATCGTCCGCGGCCGATGCCGGACAGGATGGCGGCGCGTGCCTGGTCCGGGTTGGAGATGAACGCTTGGCCTTCGAACAGGGTGATGGCGTGGCGTACGGGAGTCGCGCGTCCGACCGCGGCGGGTTGTGGTTGGGTGTGCATGTGGCGCAGGGTCAGACCGTGGGTGTCGGCTTTGCGTTGCCACCACTGTTCGGCGTGTGGGCCGGACAGGGCGACGACCTTGCCGGCGTTGTCGCCTTTCCAGGCGCGTTTCGAGGCGTTGGCGGCGATCCGGTAGTGCACGGACATTCCGGTGGTCAGGGCGTTGAGCAGCGGGGTGATGTCGCGGGTCTGGACGGTGCCGTAGCTGTCGGGCAGCCGGGCGGGGTCGGGTGCCATGGTGGTCTGGACCAGCAGTACCGGGCCGGTGGTGGTGTGGTCGAGCCGGAACAGCACACCCGCCTGGTGGCGTGCCTGATCGCCGAGGTCGTCGGGGACCAGCGACATCACCCGGCGGTGTACGGCGGTGATGTCGCGTAGGTCGCGTCGTGCCGCCGGGTGTCGGAGATCGGGTGAGATCCGGGTCAGCCAGGCGGTCACGTTCCGGCTCCTTGTAGGTGCTGGTCGAGGGCGTTCAGGTAGTCGGTTCCGATGCCGGCGCACAGGTCGGCTGGCAGGGTGCGGGTGGTGATGTGGACCTGGCGGGTGAGGTAGCGCCGCCGGTTCGGGTGCAGGTCCACGGGCACGTCGTTGAGGGTCATCCGGCTCGCTGCGCCGTCGCCGCCGGGTGTCTCGGTCACGAAGTCGACCGTGACGGTGGTCGCGTCGCCTGCGGGGCGGCGCCGGTGCAGCGGTAGGTGGTCCAGGCGCTCGACCGCGTCGCTGATCGGGCCTGTCAGCAGGAACGGATGTTCCACCGGGCAGGACCGGCGCCCGAGGTACGGGCCCCAGACGGGGTTGGCGAGCGCGTCGTGCAGGCGGGGTATGAGGGTGTCGGGTCCGGTGACGGCGACGGTGAACACCGCGTCTGCCAGGTAGAACCGGCGCGAGACGATCGTCGCGGCACCGGCCTGCCGGCGTTTGCCTTCGGCGGTCGGCACGGTCCGATCGGTGGGCAGGCCGCCACCGACGGTGTGGAAGTCGGACATGAGCGTGCCGGGCCGGTCGACGCGGACCGTGAAGTGCACTGCGGCGAGGTCGTCGAGCGGCTCGCCGCGGCGGCGTCCCAGGGCGGCGGCGATGAGGCCGATCATCGCTGAGCGGGTCGGGACGGTGGCGGTGTCCCGGACGCTGAAGGTGCTGTGGTCGCCCCAGGACTGCATGGGCCCGGCCAGCCGCAGCAGCAGACCGGTCACCGCGTCCCCACGTGCTCGACGGCGGCGGCGATCAGGCTGTCGAAGCTTTGACGTGCGTCACCGAGGTGTTCCAGGCCCTTGTCGTCGATCGTGGCGTAGCCGTGGTAGATCCGGCCGCGGTCACCGATGAGGCGGTGGATGCGGCTGGCGTAGTCGGCGAGCTGCCGACGTGACGGTTCGGCGTAGCCGCTGTCCAGGGACGCGCGTACCGGGGTTTCGAAGGCGGCGGCCAGGGAGACCGGCCGGTCGGCGCGGACCGTGATGTAGGCCAGGTCGGGAACGGTGAACGGTGCGGTGGAGTTCTTCTTGGCCTGCGGCATGGCGGTGATGAACGCCGACAGGAACGCCGCGGTGAGTTCGGTCGCCGTGGCGGTGTCGCCGAGGTTGGTGACGAGGTCGTCGAGGTTGACGCTGGCGTACCGGTAGAACGTGCCGGCGCTGAACTCGGCGCTGTTCATGTGCCCGCTGCCGGCCTGGTCGGCGTCGGCTTTGAGGTCGTCCACGGCGGTGAAGAAGTCGACCTGCGGATCGGTGGCGTGGGTGGTGAACGCGTGGGCGACCTGGACCGCGCCGTCGACGTTGGTGCCGGGTAGCTCGGCCAGCATCCGCCCGAACAGGTTGATCACGTCGTTGCGGCGGCCCATCACGTCGCGGACGCCGTCGGCCGGCAGCGGCGCCTCGCCCTTCTTGAGCTTGACCGTTCCCGACTGCAGACCGGTGAGCCGCTCACGCTGCTGAACGCAGATGTCGGCCAGTTCGTCGAAGGCCCGCTCCGGCAGGTAGAACAGCACCTGCGCCTCGCCGGTCTCCTTGTCGACTTTGAAACCGTCGGCCTTGACCGCGATCGAGGCGAGCGTGGCCATGACCTGCGCCGCCGCGTAGGTCGCCGACGCAGGCTCCCAGCCCCGCGTGACCAGCCGGTCGTGGACGGCTTGCGGCAGCCGCCGGGTGCGCTTGGCCGCGTCACCCGAGGACACCTCCAGCGCTTCCCGGACAGACCGTTTCCAACACTGGCTGGAAACGCGGGTACGGTCGGCGTACCCGAACCGCACCGTCTTCGGGGAGCCCAGGTCGTCGCGGTTGAGGTTGGCGTACGGAACGGTCTGCAGCAGGTGGATCTCGACGTATCGGGCGGTCATGCTGACTCCTCCAGGTTGGGGTCGCGCCGCGCGGCGCGGCGGTCGGCTTCGTGTAGGACGCGGTAGTACGACTGGAGCCACCGTTTGGCGACCCGGTCACGGCGGTACCGCCACTGGCAGAGATCGTCGAGCAGCTGTCCCCAGTTCACCTCTACCTCGACCGCGCCGATGTAGCGGACGACGCCGGCGAGCTGCTGGTACACGCCCGGATGACCCTGCCGGACCAGCAGGTGCAGCCGCTTCTCGGCAGTGGCCCGGTTCATCGCCCGGCGGCCCTTACCTGGACGGCACACCGCCCACGCCATCGACGCCCCCAGGTCCGCGCGGGTGACCGGCCCGCCGTCGAGGTCCGGCCCGCCGGTTTCCTCCGCGTCATCCTCATCGGACGCCTCACCGCTCGTGCTGGTGTCCGACCGGTCCCGCGTGGCTGCCGCGATCATCGCCGCGACGGCGTAGTAGGCGTACTCGTGATCCGGGGAAACTCCGGAGGGCAGCAGCGGGGCGACGACCGCGTGCATCGTGTGCGCCTGCTCCGGGGGGCGACGCAGACCGCGACGCAACGCGGCCCGCTGGCCGCGATCGCGGGCGCAGCGCTCGGCGACCCTGCTGACGAACCTGTCAGACGGCCGTTGTTCGACATCCGTGGACGTCACGTGGCGGATCCCTTCTTCGCTGGAGTGGACAGCAACCGGTGCGCCGTTTGAACGGCCTGCACGATCCGGGGTGGACTCGCCTCACCGTCCGCGGCGTAGTCGATGGCTTCGTGCCCGAGGCGGGCGAACACCCGGCCGCCGTCGGTGAAACGGCCCTCACCGACGTGCTCCCAGAACACCGCCTCCGCGCGCGACCAGTAGTACGCCTCGCCCGCGCGAGCCCACGGGCCGTCGCGGTCCTTCACGTTGGCGACGTCCCGCCACGCCTGCCGTAACGACGTGCCCACCCGCCGGCCGATCGTCTCCGCCGCCCTGGTCAGCACGGCCACCCCGTCGGCCGTCACCGGATCGCGCTCCCGAAGCCAACCCAGGACCGGTGGGGTCACCGCCGTGAACCACTGCCGGTCCTTGGCCTGCCCGTCCTGGTCGAACCCGTACGCCCGCACCCGCCCGTCCAGCCCGAGGTCCGCCGCGGCGATCATGATGTCGGGACGGTGGGTCTTGACCTCGGCGTTGCCGCCCAGCAGGGCCTCGACGTCCCGCCACAACGCCCGGGAGCCGTCAGCCGGAAGCTGATACCAGCCGCCCTCCTTGTTCTGCCGACGCACGACATACGGGTCGACCTGCACCGGGCTGGGAAGACGCAACGACCACGTCACGTAGGCGTCCGTCACCGCCTCCCCGGCGTCGTCGGGAACGAGTAGCACCGCGTGCCGGGCCCTGCCGGTCAAGGCACCACACGGCCACGACGCCGACCACGGCACACCGAGCGGATCCGGCAACTCATCCCGCTCCCACGGACACAGGTCAGGCCCTTCGTCCTGCCCAGACGCCCGGGGCGGAACCCCCACGACCAGCGACTCGAACAGGTTCTCGCCGAGCGGGTGGTACGACATGGCGCCACGCAACGGGCCAGCGTTGCTGTTGGCGAACCTCTGACCCGCCACCTCACGACTGCTGCACCGGCCCGACGCGCCGTAATACAACTGCGCGATCAGGTACCAGGCAGCCTCCCCAGCCGGAACGGACACCGCGTCGGCGTCCGTGTGATGGCCGAACCACACCTGCGTGTTACCGGCCGGCCTGTCGAACACCAACTTGTTCACACCCGACGACTTGGGGCACTCCACGGCCAGCCGGGGATCCTGCATCCACGGGCGGACAGGGTCGAACAGGTCGAACCGTCCCTGGTACTTCGCGAAGTAGGCGTCCACATCATCCGAGACGAACGCCCCCTGATCCAGGACCTGCTCCTGGCGCCGCCGCCACTGCGCCCCGCCCACCGTGTCCAGCCCGGTCACCCGGGCGGCGATCGCGTACAGGATTCGCCACAGCCCCGACGCCGCCGGCGGCACCGGCAACACCATGTCATTGAACTCCGCCGCCCGAACAAACAACTCCCGGAGCCCGACCAGCACGGACTCACCTCCGGCCACCATCGGAATCCACGACCGATCAACCAGGTCGAACGATTTCGTCATGTCGATGACACTCCCTGAGAAAAGGCCGGTCTGAGGTTGCCGAACCAATGGCCCGGCGCGAAGCCTCGTGTCGGATGGATGACCAAAGCGGAACTACGGCGCTCCCCCGATCGACAGCACCTCGAGACCGATTTCCTGGTCGAGTCGGGCCGTCCTGTTGCCCCAGACAGCCGGTTGCGGGCCGGCCTCACCGATCTGGAACCACAGCGGCCGCAGGTCCTTGAGCCAACCGTTGTCACCCCAACTCGCAGGCAGGGCCAGGGAAGGTTCGTATCCCTGCAGGAGGTTCGCCCGCACCGGGATTGTCTCCTGCAGAACCGTCCGAACCTCCGTGTTCCTGAACCGACCGCCAGCACCGGAGCCACGCAGCGGCAGAGGGGTCCGCCGGTGCGGATCCAGCCACTGCCGGCCGTCGGCGTCGAGGTAGCAGCACAGGACCCGGTCAGAGTCCGCTCCCAGCCGCGTCGTCGCAAGCCACTCCGGTGTGTCGTTGTGACTCAACACCGCCAGGTCGGCCACCTCCGCCGGGTCAGGAACGACGCCCAGTTCCGCGACCCCCCGCTTCACCGTTCCCTGCGCCCAATACTCGTCATACTCCGCGCTCAGCACCGGATCGTCGACGATCGGCCCCGGAACGTACACCGCCTCCACATGCTCCTGCACAGACTGCGGGACGGCGATGCTGTCGATCCCCTTCAGGCGCAGGTGCGTGGCCCGCAGCAGGTACCGCGCATACACGTCACCCCACACGACCGGACGGACGTGCCCGTCACCGGACGCATCCCGCGGATCGAGCACCACCACCTGCGGTTGTCCGGCCCACGCCGGCCTGGCCCGGCGGTGACGCTGACACCGGCCCGCCCGCTGCAACAACTGGGCCATCGGCGCGAGGTCGGTCACCAACAGATCGAAGTCCAGATCCAGCGACTGCTCGATCACCTGAGTCGCCACCACGATTGCCGGAACCGACCGGTCGCCGTCCCTGCCCAACCTGCCGGTGATCTGCGCCGTGATCTCCTCCCGGCGGCGAGCTGGGAACCGGGAATGCAGCAGCAGCACATCCACGCCGGTCGGCGCCCAGTCACGGACCAGACGCCAGGTCTGCTGAGCGTTGTTGACCGTGTTGCAGACCACGGCCGCGCAGCCACCGCCTGACGCCACCGGCGCCAGCACCTGCCGTATGACACCTCGACGATCCAGCGGGTCCACCTCAGAGGGCAGTTCGGAAGATTACGTCCTTTTCGGGGCGAGAGTGAATACTCCGGGCTCGTCTTCGGTGAGGACCTGGCGGTTGACCATGCGTTTGAGCTTCGCGCGGGTGCCTTCGACGTGTTTCGGTGAGGGTTCGACGCCGAGCGCGAGGCAGATGCCCTTCGCCCGCATCCCGGCGGGTGCGGTGGCGAGGACTTCCAGGATCTGCTGGTAGGGGGTGCTGGCGAAGGTCGGGTCGTCGGCGGTGAACTCGGTGGCGGCGAGCGCGCGCAGGGTGGTGCGGGTGGTCGCCAGGGCGGCCAGTTCGCTGTCGACGCGGCCGAGTTCGGCGGTAAGTGTGGCGATCTGCTCGCGGAGCCGGTCGGCTGTCTGGCCGGCGGTGGTTTCCCGGTGGGTGATCAGGTCGAGGACCGTGGTGAGGTTCACCGGTGCCGCCAGGTGGGTGTGCTGGTGCCGGTGAGTCGGCGGACCAGGTTCGCGGTGGACGCCCACCAGGTCCGTGACACGCTGGACTCCGGTCGGCTCTCGTACTCGCGGACGAGACGGCGGTGCAGCATGAGGGTGCCGAGGGTCTGTTCCACGATCCACCGTCTGCGGACCGGTACGAACCCGGGCCGGGTGTCGGCGCGTTTGACGACCTCGACGTCGACGCCGACCAGGGCGCCGTGCAGCGCCATGTCCTGTTTGAACCCGGCGTCGACCCACGCGCGGGTCACGGTGGGGGTGTGCGCGACGACCCGGTCGAGCAGCCGGATGCCGATGGCGTTGTCGGTGACCGACGCGGCGGTGACCACGACCGCGATGACCAGCCCCAACGCGTCCACTGCCAGGCCCCGTTTCCGCCCCGGTACCTTCTTGGCGGCGTCCTTGCCGGTCGTCGCGGCGGGCACATTGTTGGCCACGCGGACCGACTGGGTGTCCAGCACCACCGCGGTCGGGTCCTCGGTACGGCCGGCCTTCTCCCGTGCCTGGCAGCGCAGCAGGTCGTGGACGACCTGGTCGGTGCCGTCGTCACGCCACCGGGCGAAGTAGTAGTACGTCGCGGACTTCGGCGGCAGGTCGTGCGGCAGGTACGCCCACTGACAGCCGGTCCGGTTCTGGTAGAAGATGGCGTTCACGATCTCCCGCAGCTCGTAGCGGCCCTGATGCCCGGACACCGACGGGTGGCGGGTCTTCCACGCCCGCAGGAACGGTCCGATCACCGCCCACTGCTCGTCGGTCAGGTCACTCGGATACGCCGCGCGTTCACCCATGATCGACCCAACGCGGTCGGGTCCTCACCGGTTACGACCAACGTTCACATCCGCACGATCAGACCAACCCACAATGGACAAGACCTAGCGAACCAGCCTCTCAGGTCCCGTGGCATGCCGGACCGGCCGGACGTCGAGGCGGAATCGCATCGTGCGGCCCGCCACGACCTGCTCACGCGCCGTCGCCGAGATCGTGACCACGTCGGCCTTCGCGGCGGGCACGAACGTCCAGCCCGGATACGGCACGGACACCCGAGCCGGCTCCACCCCGGCGTCCTCCTGATACGCCCGGACAAGAGCCGACGCCTGCGATGACGGCAACGTCGCCGACAGCAGCACCACCGGACATCCGTACCGCCCCAACCAGCTCAGCAGCCGCCGCAACAACGCGCTCATGTACTCGTCGTAGGAGTGCGCCTCATCGACGATGAACACCTTGCCCGACAGGCCGAGCAACCGCAGCGCGTTGTGTTTGGTAGTCAAAGCGGCTAGCAGCGCCTGATCGACCGTGCCCACCGCCATCGGGGCCAACAGTCCACGCTTGCGGCCACGCAGCCACTCCGGCGCCACCACATGACCGGCCGGGTCGTCGGACACCACCGCACCCAACTCATCGACCTCAACAGCCGCCCGCGCTTCATAATCGGCGTTCAACCACGACATGCTGTGCAACAGCGTGACCGGCGCCGGTCCATCAGCCAGCCTGACCGCGAACTCCCGCACCCGCCGGTACATCTGGTCCGAGGTCGCCATCGTCGGCAACGCGAAGAAGAAACCACTCGCGCCACACACCTCGGCCAACCGGCGGGCCGCCTCCAATCCCACTTCCGTCTTACCGTCCCCCGTCGCCGCCGTCACGACCAGCAGCCCCGGACCATCCACCACCGGCAGCAACTCGTCGATAACCGACCGCTGAAGCGCGTTCGGACGGTGCGGGAACAGATCGGCGAAACCAGCCGCACGATATGACGGAACCGCCAGCCCAGCCTCATCGACCAAGCCCACGGCCGGCCCGGTCAGCGCCGAGAGATGAGCCCCAGCGGACTCTACCGTCACCAACTCCGGCACCTGTGACAGCTGCCGACGAAGGAAGTGTTCCTGACTCGCCAACCAGTCCGCCAAGATCACAAGCCCCGTGATCAGAACACACGCCGCCGCATCCACCGCCGCAGGCGGCGCGGGCGAACCTACCGCCCCATGAACCAGCCGCACCAACGCCTCACGCTGCCGACCCCAGCGACCCCCGCCCAACTGCAGGCGCCCACCATGAGGACTGCTGGTCTGATGAAAACGACCATGATGGCCACCGACGACCTGCCCCACCCGGTACGCCAGGCGACCGCTGGCCCGGCGCCCCAACTGCGGATAGCCGAGAGCACCCAGAAGCTCCGGCAACGCCAACTGACCAGCGACGTCGTGGTTCAAAGAGCAATCGCCGCGATAGTCCTCATAGGTGCCGTCGCGGCGCAACGCGGCGAACGCACCCTCGTGCTTTTTCTGGAATCCAGGTATCGCCTTACCGACGTCATGCAACCCGGCCCAGAACATGATCAACGACCTGGCGTGCCCCTCATCAACGGCCAAGCCCTCCACGATGATCCTGCGCTGATTCGCAGCCAAGTACCGATCCCACAACACACCGGCTACCGCAGCCGTGTCGATCAGATGCCAGATCAACGGGTACGGCCGCACCAGCCCCCTAGACTTCCCCCAGATCCCAGCATCGACCCACTCCCGATCGGCGCTCACTCCGATATCCCCCACTCACGATCACGACAGCAGCCGCATGCAACCACAGGCGTACGACACTTCCACCACACCAACCAAAACCCGCGCCCCACCCCGTAACGCCGCAGGTCGCGAAGTGTCCTCCCCACGCACGTGGGGGTGTTCCCCGCCCGGACGTACGGACAATTCATCATTCCCGGTCCTCCCCACGCACGTGGGGGTGTTCCGCCGAACCGGAACGGCCACGGCACCGCACGCGGGTCCTCCCCACGCACGTGGGGGTGTTCCGACCGCGTTCTCCGGTCTCGACGACGCCATCGAGTCCTCCCCACGCACGTGGGGGTGTTCCGGCGGGCTCCACGATGTCGGCGGCCGGACCCATGTCCTCCCCACGCACGTGGGGGTGTTCCGCTGCTCCGGTCCGAGGCGTCCAGCCCGGCCGAGTCCTCCCCACGCACGTGGGGGTGTTCCGTCGCGACCAGCTATCTGGTCGACGTTGTCCTGGTCCTCCCCACGCACGTGGGGGTGTTCCGGCTGACCAGAGACTCAGCCTGTCGGTCCAGCTGTCCTCCCCACGCACGTGGGGGTGTTCCGGAGCTCCAGCGTTTCCGCCCAGCCCGCGCGGAGTCCTCCCCACGCACGTGGGGGTGTTCCGACGAGGTCGAGGCGGCGGTGATGATCGCCATCGTCCTCCCCACGCACGTGGGGGTGTTCCAGTAGCCGGCGGCGATGTGCACCACCACGCCACGGTCCTCCCCACGCACGTGGGGGTGTTCCGGTGCTGGCCGCCTACGGCCGCAACCTCAACGAGTCCTCCCCACGCACGTGGGGGTGTTCCGGCGCTGGTGGCGGCGGTCGGCAGCATCGTGACGTCCTCCCCACGCACGTGGGGGTGTTCCGGAGCTACTTGAGGCCGAGCACGCGGGGGCACGGTCCTCCCCACGCACGTGGGGGTGTTCCGCTACTTCAGGGAAACCCGAGTAACGACAACTCGTCCTCCCCACGCACGTGGGGGTGTTCCGCACCGGGCCCGGTGCCGAACCGGGCCGACCGCGTCCTCCCCACGCACGTGGGGGTGTTCCGCAGAAACTCTGTCAAGCCCCGGGTTTGATGGAGAGTTGGTTATCTGGTTTTCAGGGATGCGGTGACCGGGTGGGTCATCGCGTGTAGCGCTTCGTACTCGGCGGGCGGGACGTGGCCGAGCTCGCCGTGCAGCGGCGGTTGTTGTACCAGTCGATGTACTCGACGGTGGCCATCTCCAGGTCGTCGAGGCCGCGCCACGGACCGGTGTTGCGGACGAGTTCGGCCTTGTACAGGGAGTTGAACGCCTCGGCCATGGCGTTGTCGTACGAGTCGCCCCGGGAGCCGACCGAGGCGACGGCGCCCGCCTCGGCGAGCCGTTGACTGTAGCGAATCGCTCGATATTGAACTCCCCGGTCGGAGTGGTGCACGAGTCCGCCCAGGTCAGCGCCCTGATTCTCGCGGCGCCAGATCGCCATCTTCAGCGCGTCGAGCGCCAGATCCGTGTACAGGCTGGTGGCCACCTGCCAGCCGACGATCACCCGGGAGTACACGTCGAGGACGAACGCCGCGTACACCCAACCCACGGCGGTACGCACGTAGGTCAGGTCGGCGACCCACAGCCGATTCGGGCCCGCCGCGGTGAAGTCGCGTTCGACCAGGTCAGCGGGCCGGCTGGTCTCGGCGGCGGGCCGGGTCGTGCGCGGTGACCTGTCGCGCAGCAGCCCACGCAGTCCGGACTCACGCATCAGCCGCTCGACCGTGCACCGGGCCACGTTGACGCCCTGCCGGTGCAGCTCGTGCCAGATCTTGCGGGCTCCGTAGACGCCGTAGTTGGCAGCGTGGACCTGTGCGATCATCGCGGTCAGCTCTTCGTCGCGCCTCGATCGGGCCGAGGCGGGGCGGGCCTTGGCGGCGTAGTAGGTCGACGGTGCGATCCCGGCCGGCGTGTCGTGCAGCGCCCGCAGGACCGGCTGGACACCGTGTTCGGCCTTCTGGGAGTCGACGAACTCCACTCTCATCGCGACGGACGGTCCAGCTCCGCCGCGAAGAAACTCGCGGCGGATTTCAGGATCTGGTTCGCCCGCCGCAGCTCACGGACCTCCCGTTCCAGCGCGGCGATGCGGTCGGCGTCGCCGCTGGTGGTGCCCGGACGGTCGCCGGCGTCGGTCTCGGCCTGCCTCACCCAGACCCGCAGCGCCTCGGGGTGCACGCCGAGCTGGTCGGCGATCCGCCGGATCGCGCCGACAGCGGACGCCGGGTCCCGGCGCGCGTCGAGGGCCAACCGGGTCGCACGCTCACGCAGCTCGTCGGAGTACTTCTTCGGTGCGGGCATCGCTGGTGTTCCTCCCAGGTTTCGATGTCTCCATCAAACCCGGTGCGGGACAGGGTGTTCCGTTGGTGATGGCCGCGCGGATGTCGCGCAGGGTGTCCTCCCCACGCACGTGGGGGTGTTCCGGAGAACGGCCGCACGCTGGACATCGGCAGCGAGTCCTCCCCACGCACGTGGGGGTGTTCCGCGGAGGCCACCATGTTCCACCAGTGGCTTGCCGTCCTCCCCACGCACGTGGGGGTGTTCCGATGGTGCTCTCCAGATCGGCACTGCGGAACTTGTCCTCCCCACGTACGTGGGGGTGTTCCGCCGGAACCCTCGTCATCGCCTGGATCAAAGCCGTCCTCCCCACGCACGTGGGGGTGTTCCGCCGACGGCGTCATAGCCGTCTACGAAGAGCACGTCCTCCCCACGCACGTGGGGGTGTTCCGAGGACGGCGAGCCAGGTCCGTGTCAGTGCTGCGTCCTCCCCACGCACGTGGGGGTGTTCCGCCGTAGGACCAGGTCGTCAGCAGGGTGGCGGCGTCCTCCCCACGCACGTGGGGGTGTTCCGGTGTGGCGCGATCTACTCAGCCGCGTCGCTGTGTCCTCCCCACGCACGTGGGGGTGTTCCGGTACCCCGAACAGCGCGTACGGAGATCATCCAGTCCTCCCCACGCACGTGGGGGTGTTCCCACCCGCACCACGGTCGGCCTCGGCGGCATGGAGTCCTCCCCACGCACGTGGGGGTGTTCCGCAGGCCTGCTGGTGGGCCGACCCGGAGTCGATGTCCTCCCCACGCACGTGGGGTGTTCCGATCGTGGCCTGGGACCAGATCACGGCGAACAAGTCCTTCCCACGCACGTGGGGGTGTTCGCGAGTCTTCTGGCTGCGACTGACCTCGCCTGAGTCCTCCCCACGCACGAGGGGTTTTCCGCCTGGATCCGGTACGCGTAGCCGTCGACCTGCCAGCGGCCAGGGAATGATTCGGGTCAGCGGACATTTGTCTCCGGGCTGCGGACAGCAGAAGTCCGAAGGAGGTCCGGCGCCGGTGGTTCGCCGGCGGCCAGGATCTCAACATCGGGTTCTCCCAGGTGGCCGGCATGATCCGGGGCCCGGTGAGGACTCCACGGCTGGTACAACGCCCGTCGCTGGGAAGCCGCGCAGATCCTAAAGTACGTCGCCCGACACTGGCACTGCCCGCCCGGGCAGTACGGTAGTTGCCGCTGACATCCGGCCGGTCCGCGCCCCGCTTCGGGGCGCGGACCGGCCCGTCTTCGAGGACGTGTTCTCGTGACCGATGAGGAGTTCTGGGCGTTGATCCGTTCGCTCGGCGGGGTGGCCGACGAGCGAACGGTGGCGCGCCTGTGCGGCGAGCTGGGTGACCTGGCGGCGGCGTTGCAGCAGCGCGTCGACGAGATGGTGCGGGCCCTGGACGGAAGCCGGCTCCAGGGCCTGCTGGTCGGCGATGTGTCGGATCCTCCGGGTGTCGAGCCGCTGCCCCTGACCGGTACGGCGCTGGAGAATCTGCTACTGGCGGTGGTCGCGGCCGGGCCCGACGTGTACGGGTCGGTCCGTGCGGACCCGGCCGTCGTGACGACGCGGCGGTGGTCCTTCAGCGAAGCCGACCGGCTGGGCCGAGTGTTCGAGGAGATCGCCGGGCCACCGGGCTGGTGCCGGCCGCTGGTGTTCGGAAGCGCAGGGCACTGGCTCTCCTACGCCGACGCCGTCCACGAGATCGCCACGGCGTTGGACGCCCGCGACGATTGGCGGTCGTGGTGGGCGGTTGCCGGCCGTGAGCGGCTGGACCTCGTCATTGAGCTCACCGACGATGACAGTGGCGCTGTGCGCACCGGCGGCCGTATCGTCCGGGCCGACTTCCGGTTTCCGCTCCAGCGGCTGTTGCACCGGCCGCCGGGTGTCACGGCCAGGCTGGCCGCCGAGGACGTCACCCGAATCATGCAGGCGGTCGCGGTGAAGCTCAGGCTGTCCGCGCCGCCCGCGACACCGTGGCCGGCGGTTGCCGAGCCGGAGGACCCGCGGAGCGCGGACCGGGCAGCCCGGCTGAAGGCACTACGCCGCAAGCACCGATGATCTTCGGCGCTCGGCCGATCCTGTTGACCGTGGTGGTGATCCGCGTCCGTGCGAAATCACCGTCCTCGGCGAGGAACGTTCAGCACCCGCTGGGACAGACGACCGAACCGGGAGCGCCACCGCAGCGGGTCTTCACCGCTCCTTTTCTCCTCACCGAGCGGAAGGACCTCCGTCGGCACCGGCGGATCAGATGCGAGAGTCAACCGCTGGACGATGCCGGCGGCGGTGACGAGCCCGAACCGGCTCGTCAGAGCGGTCAGGTCGTCGACGGTCCAGGCCGGCTCTCCCCTCGGCCTCGGCGAGCACCGTGTCGTACTGCGGCATATTCGGCGTGCCCCGCTCGCTCTGCGACGGCAGCCCTCACCGAGATTCTTGTTATCTGGATCACTATGCGAGACCGGATTGCCCGGAATGGATTGATTGATTCGGCTGGAGTGTCAGGGGGAGACCGTGGGGAGACCGTACGTCCCGAAACGGTGCGGGAGCCGGCGGCACGTGGGGGCATGCCACCGGCTCCTTCACCTGCTCAAACGGTCTTGACTGGCATCAGTCCGCAGAGCGCGGCATCGAAGATTTCATACTCTTAATCCGCGGGTTGTAGGTTCGAGTCCTACGCGGCGTACCAGACACCAAGGCCCCGACCGGCGGTTTCCGCCCGGTCGGGGCCTTTTGCCGTACGCCGTACCGCCGGCTGGGTGCTCGCCGGGCGCTCGGGAGCCGTTGGACCGGTCTGGCCGGGGCTGGACCGAGGGCACCGTCAGGGACGGTCTACCGGGTGGTGGTGGTTGGTTCGGCGGTGGCGGCCGGCGAGACGTCGGGGTGGGGCGGGTCGCAGGTGACGTACCCGTCGTAGGGATGGATCCAACCGTGGTCCGGGTGCGAAACGATCGTGCGGGCGCACCAGCGACAGACGTCGTGCGCCGTTGAAGCGCCTACCATGACAGGGCCGGCTTGTAGGTACGCGGTCGCCAGGGCGCGAATCGCGCGGCGGTGAGTAGAGCACGGCCACGACTCGCCGCAGCGGCAGTGCGCGCCAGTGTCTTCGAGGTCGTGTTCGCGGTAGAGGGCGTGGGCGGTGCGCCAGCGCTGGCCGTCGCGGCAGCCGGGCGGTGGTTTCGCCGGCGGATCGGTCAGGTCCCAGGGGAACTTCATAGACGGTAGTGCCAGGTCAGACCGGTGCGCTTGGTGGCGGCGGTGCCGGTGAGGCCAGGGGTACGTCGCGGGAGGCGCCCGTAGCGGAGGAAGACGCGCTCGGCTTCGATGCGGTCATAGCAAAGCCGGTTGGAACCGCAGGCGCTGCACTCGAGGAGATGCTTGTTCACGACCTGCTGCGCCCTGTTCAAGCGGTCCAGAGCCTCGGTGCTGAGGTAAGTCGCGGAGTTTAACATGAGTGGAGTCCAGTCAGCATCGTGTCCTCGGCGCTGCCCGCTGCTGTCCGTCCGACAACGGTCGAACCGGCTCCGCGCCAGCGCACGGGGGCGGCTGCACCGTCGGCCTGGGTCCCCGTTTCCGTAGCCATGATCAGAACCTCCTTCTAGCTGCGAGTCGTCCATGCCGGAACAGGCGTGGACCTTGTGGAATGAAGCAACCTCGGTGAGCCGGGGCGTGCCGGTTCGAAGGCCCATTCTTGGCCGGGTTCGCGGGACGTCGGGACGACGGCGCTCCGCCCTCGGACTGCCGCCGGGTTGACATGCGGAGCCGCGCTGGCATCTCGTCCGGTGGCGTCGGGACTTCCGTTGGCCCAGCAGCGGACGTTGAACGGCTTTTTGCCCGTCGCTACGGTGTGTCTACTGACAACTACGTTCGACCGTAGGAGGTGTGATGGGTGCCCGGCCGCGGATCACGCTCATGCAACGACTCATGACGGACCGGCGCCTGACGCGTGAGGAGACACTCAGGGCACTGGAGAAGCGAGCGCGAGTCCTGGGCGTTCGGGACTTCACGTTGAGCCTGCGGCAGCTTGACCGGTGGCTCGGTGGCGAGGTGAGGACAGCGCCACGGCCGAGTACCTGTCGGGTCGTGGAGGCAGAGTTCGGATACGCCGTCGATCAGCTTCTGACAGCCGAACAAGACCCTCCGCACAGGGCACATCTTCAAGCGGGCCGCGACATCGCTCCCGGGGCGGTGGACGACGCCGCTCGAGGCTCGGCGAAGTTCGCGCTCTGGGCCGACTCGACCCGACTTGGGGAGCTGTCGCTGGCCTCGTTGCGAGCCCGGCTGACGGCGCTGACGCACGCGTATGTCTACTCACCACTGACACCGGTCTTCGCTGATCTGGTTGATCTCCGCGATGATCTCTTCACCCTGATCCGGAACCATCCGGACCCGGTCCGGCTGCGGGAGACCTATCTGCTCGCGGGGACCACGTGCGCGGTCCTCGCCTACGCCTCGGGGGACCTCGGCGCGCCGCAAGCTGCCATGATCCAGACGCAGGCTGCGCTCGCCTGCGCTGAACGCGCGGACAGTCCTACGCTGACCGCGTGGGTCCTGGGCAACCAGGCGATGACCCAAGAGTGGTACGGCGCGGCCGGGCAAGGTGTCCGATTGGCAGGGCAGGCCACCGTTCACGCCCGCCGGGCGCCGGTGCCCGGTACCGTGCTGGTACGGCTGGCGAGCATTGAGGCGCGCGCGCACGCCAGCTTGGGGAACGCACCGGCGGCCAGAGAAGCCCTCAACCGGGCTCGCGCGGCCCGTGACCTCAGCGCCGATCACTACGCTGGTCAGCGAGACGAGTTCGACGACATAGGCGGGATTTTGCAGTTCACCCCGGCCAAGCAGAGCTTCTACGCCGGCTCGGTTTTCCTGCGTCTCGGCGACGCCGCTGCCGCTCACGACGCGTCGCTGGCCGCTATCGCCGCATACGCCAGCGGCCCGGCTGACCAGCGGTCCTACGGCGATGAAACCCTCGCCTGGGTCGACGTCGCCGCCGCACGCGTCGCCGACCCGCTGCGCGACCTGGACGGCGCCGCCGAAGCCCTCGCCGTGGTGCATGCCCAGCCCTCGACGATGCGTATCCCGGCCCTCGTGCAGCCCTTGACCGTGCTCAAGCGTGAACTCGCAACGGCGCGCTACCAGAACGCGCGACTCGCGCACCAGATGCGTGGCACTATCGACGACCTGGTCGAGCAGTGCCGCCGGCACTCAGCTAACGAGATCAGCACGTGAGCCCTGGTGCGGATCGCCACAGGCGACCGGAAAACCTCCAAGCGGCCCTGGACGCAGCCTGCCTCCGTGCCGGTTACCCGTCGGGCGCGCGACTGATCCGCCACTTCGCCAATGCCGTGTATCTCCTCGACGCCGTGCCAGTCGTCGCCCGAATCGGGTACGGGCCTGGAGTAGTTGACAAGGCGCGCACTGCCATCAACGTGACCCGCTGGCTGCTCGACCAGGGCTTCCCGGCGACCGCCCCCACGGACCTGCCCAGCGGGGAGGCCCAACCACTGATTCTCGGCCCAGCCGACGCTCCGACAGTTGTCAGCTTCTGGCGCTACTACGCGCAGCCCGAGCACACCGGCTGGCCTGACACAAGAATCCTCGGCCGGCTCGCGGCTGCACTGCACCAGGTTCCTGACAACCCGCCGTCGCTGCCGCAGTACCAGCCCCTTCGTACGCTCACGTCGACCGTTCAGGCACCCGCCGCCCGTCAGGCCCTGACTGACGACGAACACACGTGGCTCACCCGCCGCATCAAGGAACTCCGCGACGAGTATCACGGCCTGCAGTTCCCTCTCGGGCACGGACTCATCCACGCCGACCTGTACACGGGAAACCTGCTCTGGAACGCCGGCCCGCACCGGGCCGTCCTTGGCGACTGGGACTCCGTCAGCATCGGCCCACTCGAAATCGACCTCATCCCCACCTATGCGGAGACCCGCTTCGGCGTCGACCCGGCCACCGTCGACGCCTTCGCTCACGCCTACGGTCATGACCTGCGACACTGGCCCGGCTACGACACCCTCTACAACATCCGGGAGCTCAGCACCCTTACCGCGTTGATCCGGCTCGCTCCGGGCAACCCCAGGCTCAGAGGCGAGCTCGCTCACCGCTTGAACACTTTGTCCCGGGCCGACCGTTCTACTAGGTGGCAGGGGCAGTAGACCCGTAGGTATGGCGCTGTCCCGACAGGCGTGCGTCGTCGTCACGGCAACCGCTTCTCCGTATCATTCACTCAGAGTAACTAGTTTGACACCTGGTTGCCGCCCCTGGATCATCGTTCATTGGCGAACGTAAGTAGACCGGCGGGCGGGATGTTTGCTACCACAGCCGTGTTGGTCGCACTGCGGTCGGCGCCGGCCAGGCTACCTCTGGGGAGAACCTGTGCATTCCACTCAACCGAGATTGCTGTTCGCATTCGCTCCTACCCGTGATACCCACGACCGCTTCTTCAACTGTTACCCGAGCAGCCTGCTCCACGCAATTGCACCCCTCGTGCACTCGGTGGACAACGGTCAGATCGACATCTCCTACTGCGACCGTATCTACCATCCGAAGGTGTTCACGGAGGAAGCGGCGTTGCTGTGGCGAGCGATGCTCGACCGCGAGCGGCCGACTCACCTCGCCATCAGCTCAACATATGACTCCTGGCACGTCGCTCTGCTTCTCGGGCGAGTCGCACGAGAGATCCTCCCTAATGTGATCATCATTCAGGGGGGTCCGCATCTGGATGAGGTACTCGAGCCGTTCGTGCTTCGCCGCACACCTGAACTGCACCCGCTGGACGGGGATGCCGGCAGCGCAGTGGACTTCGCGGTAGGTGGCGACGGCGAATACATCCTGCGCTGGTTGGTGGAGGCAACCATTGGAGCCGAGAATGCCGCCGAGGCGACTGCGCGGGTGCATTCCCGTCGGGACGAGACTTCACGTTTGCCGGGCGCGGCCAATCTAGTCTACGTATTCGACGGAGACCGGCGAGCGGTTCGTTTCCGGAACCCGCTTCCCTTGGACGATCTTCCCTTCGTGCCGCGACATCTGCTACCGGTGGAGGATCTGTACGACTTTGACTGCTTCAGGGATGCCGGCGGGCATCGGAAACCTACCGTCACGATGATCACACACCGGGGTTGCCGAGCCCGGTGCAACTTCTGCTCCGAAGGACTGCCCTACCAGTCTCGCTCCCACTCCCACATCCTTGCCGAAGCACAAGAACTAGCAAGTTCTGGCGTTCGTGCCGTATTCCTCGACGACAGCACCGTTCAGGATGACCCTGCCTTCGCCGAACTGTTGAAAGGATTTCATGGCCTCGGCTTGGAGGTCGGCGCCTTGACGCGATTCGACCAGGTCCAGGACCTAAAAGAGTTGGCGCGGATGCGGGACTTTGGCCTAGTGTACCTGTACGCCTCGATCGAGCAGTACTCGAACCATAGCCTGGATCTGATGCACAAAAAACTCCGGACCGAGCAGATCGACTCAGGCATACGGAACTGCAACGATTCAGGCATCCGACTGGGGGTGTCGTTGCTGTTCGGCCTGCCATACGAGACGCCGCAATCAGTTGAAGCTACGCTCGACTATGCAACACGTCTCCGTGAACAGGAACTTGTCGAGTACGTCAGCATGAGCATGTACTCCTATCACCCACGGACTCCACTGGGTCAGATGCGCAGAGAGTTGCTCGCCGGATTCGACTTCAATCACGAACCGCCCAACCTGCGACACCCATACACTTCATTCGAGGAGGGATCCTGGTACCACCCCGACCATGTGACCGACGAATACGCCGACTCAATCTGGCTGCGCGCCAAGTCCGGATTCGGAGATCGACTCGTCCGGCAGCTCGCCAAGCACCGCGGTTCCGTTCCCGAGGATCGGTAACTGAATGACCGCCGAGACTGTCAGTGCCAAGATCAGGGCGGCTACCGCCGCCCACTTTGGCGACGGAATGCTGATCAGGGTAATGCCTGGCGGCAGCGCCAACATGTCTGTCCGTGTCGCATCCCAGGGAAGCCCCGATCTGATGCTCCGGATCTATCTCCAGCGAGACCTCGATCGCTTTTCATGTGAGCTGGAGACACTGATTCGGCTTGCCCGGATAGGTGCTCCTACTCCAAGGCCGGAGTCCTGGGGGCTCGCCTGCCCGGTCTTCGGCACCCCGTTTCTCATATACCAACTGTTACCCGGCGAAGATCTGGGTGCGGCGGCTCGGCACCTGGACGCATCGACAATCGCTGCAGCCATTACGCCCCTTATGGATACCACGATCCGCCACATCTCGGCGCTACCGGTATTGTCCCACGGTTACCTGCACACCGCCGATGGGGAGATAGGCGGGGCCGGTAGCCAGACTCATCACCAGGTTGATGAGTACGCCGCCGTAATCGGTCGAGAGCGGCTCGCCGATCCTTCATTGCTGGCAGCGGCCGTCGAACTTGCGGTCCAGAACATGCACCTCGTCAGCACCGACAGACCGAATCTGGTGCACTCTGACCTCAAGCCTGGCAACATCATCATTGGTCCCCGAGGTGCGTCAATCATCGACTGGGAGCTGCCGATCGGCGGCCACCCCGTCCTGAACTACGGTGGCCTGCTCGCCGAAGGAATCATTGATCCAAATCTGCGCCAAGGGCTGCGGCTTCACCTGGACCAGCTCAGCCCAGACCTGAGACTCGCGGCCGTCACCGCAGGTATTCTGCGCTGCCTCGAAACGCTCAGCTACCTTCCGGCGAACCCGTCAGTGCAGAACGGTCGAAAGGTACGACCTGATGGCGACGATCTGGCTAATTCGATGCGGACACTTTTGGAGTGGGCGCCATGATCCCGTCGAAGGGAGTGTCGGTAGTCGTCGCCTCAATCCGGGATCCAGAAACCGTCACCGACAGCATCCAGGCGCTCGGCGTTTCTCTATCACAACTTCCGGGACCCGCTGAAATCGTGCTCGTCCGAGACAGCCCGCCTGGAACAGTACCCGCTGAGTGGATGTCGGCGGCGAAAGTCCATCCGGTCACGGTCATCTGGACCGGACGTCGTCGCGGGTCGTCCTTCGCCCGACGCCTCGGCGTCGACAACGCTGCCTACGACACTCTTCTTTTCACCGACGACGACGTTGTGGTCCCGCCCGATTGGGCAGCTCGGATGGCACTCGGCGTCGAGGAGCACGGAATTGTGACTGGTTTGATTCAGAGCAGAACCGAAGGGTTCTTTGAGAGATGCGACGAGCTCATTGATCACTACCGAACTGCTGCGCGTGCCGCCGACGGTACGGTCAAGTTTGTGTCGTTCCCAAATCTCGGAATCACTCGAACTGTCTTTGATAGCGTTAGTCTCGACCTGTCAGCGGGAAACCGGGTCGACGATATCGAACTCGCTTGCCGGCTCCGCCTGTCCGGGGCATTCCCGCAGTTGGTCGAAACGGCAGTTGCGGTACTCTACCCTTCTACCTACCGGTCCTTCATTGGTAGAAAGGTCCGCCACGGAATCGGAATGGGTCGGCTCCGCGGCCAACTCGGTGCCGCAGCGTGGGATCAGCTCGAGCTTGGTCAGGCGACTCACCTGCTTCGGCGGTGGATCGCGTTGTCGCGGCAGATAACCCCTTGTGCGGGGGTCGTCCGGCGTCTCCAGGTAACTTCAGCGAACATCGCGTACTGTTTTGCGTTCATGATCACGGCTGCGCTATTCCATAATGGGACGATCCTCGGTATTGCGCGGACGCGCGTCGGTAGGAGGATGTTCCGATGATTTTTCTTGCGAACATGTGGGATGGCCTTCTCGGGGAACGTGGGCTGGAGTTGCTTGCGGACTCCTTCGGCGGGGTGAGCGGCAACTGGCTCAGCCCTCCCCGCCAGATGTCCACGCCGCCTGCAGGCAGCCGTATACTTCTTTCTCCCTCCGTCATGGAATCAGCCGTCACACCGATGACGGCATTTGATCGAGGTGCCGACGTTGTCGGTTGGGTACTGTTTCCCGACCAGCTCCTCGGTTGGGACTGGCGACATCAGACCTACCGGCACATGATCACGCCAGTACTCCAAGACACCCTCCTGATCTGTCGAATACTCGCCGCAAACAGCGAGTACACGGCAGGCAACCTGCGACAGACAGGCGTCGACAGCGAGGTGTCGATCCTGCCGCTTGGCGTGGATATCAACGGCATCCGAGCAGCCAGAGACGATCGCCGCGAAAAAGCCGGAGTCCATGTCTTGTGGGCGCACATGTGGCGCAGCCAGAAAAATCCGGACAAGGCCCTGCGGGTCGCGGCGGAAGTGTTGAAACGAGATCCGGGCCTTCGCGTCACGATCGGCAGGGCGGGGACCTGGCTCGACGACCAGCACAGTCCACCCGAGTTCAGGGAAGAGGTCCTGACGCTAGCTCGCTCCTTGCAAGCGCAGGGCGGCGACAGAGTTCGCTTCGTGGAACACTTCGACTCGGCACGATCGTACTGGCAGCTGCTGTCGCAGGTGGACATCTCCTACAGCTGCTCTGCGGAGGAGAGCTTTGGAGTGGCCATGCTTGAGCACGCCGCAGCCGGGGCGGCTTGCGTTTGCCCCAGCGCCCTGTGCTATCCGGAAGTTCACAAGCACGCTCGTCTGGTGCCGCCCACCGAAACTGACATCGTGGATGCCATAGCCGAACTCGCCGCAGACCCCGCCCTGCTCACGCAGGCGCGGTCACGCAGCCTGGCGCACGCGGCAACCTATCCCATCGAAGCGACGGTGCGAGGGATCGTCCGGCTTTTCAACTGAACGATCCCCGCGCCCGATCGTCGATTGCCCTCTGGCTACACCGTCACCAGGGTGGTCAGTCCTGGTTCGCCAGCTTCCTCGGTGTCCAGCCAGGCGACCCGGCCGGCGGCGCACAGGTCATCCGAGACGCTGCCGAGCGCGACTAGCATCTCTGGCTCGGCGCGGACCAGGACCTTGGACACGTCGGCTCGCATGGACAGCTTCGCCTCCGACTTGGCCTTGCGGATCGCGGCGATGACCTGACTGGCAACGGTCAGCGCGGTGGAGTCGGCACCACCGACAGCCGCGCGCAGCTCGTCACCGTTGGGCCAGGCAGCCTGGTGAACAGTGCCCGTGCGCCACCACGACCACACTTCCTCGGCGACGAAGGGCAGGAACGGCGCGAACAGCCGCAGCAGCGTGGCCAGGGCGATGGTCAGTGCGGCGCGGGCAGACTCGGCTGGCTCGGAGCCACGTTCGCCGTACCCCCGGCTCTTGGCCAGCTCAAGGTAGTCGTCGCAGAACCGCCAAAAGAACTGCTCAGTGCGCTCCAATGCTCGGGCGTAGTCGTAGCTGTCCAACGCGGCAGTGGCTTCATCCACCACGCTGGCCAGCTCCGCGAGCATCGCCCGGTCCAAGGCCTCGGTCACAGTGGCGGATTCGGCCGGAGAACCCAGGCCGAGCACGAACCGGCTGGCGTTGAGAATCTTCATCGCCAGCCGGCGGCCGACCTTCATCTGCCCGGTATCAAATGCGGTGTCCGTACCCGGCCGGCCATTGACCGCCCAGTAGCGCGCCGCGTCGGATCCGTACTCCTCCAGCAGCGCCAACGGAGTGACGACGTTGCCCTTGGACTTCGACATCTTCTTGCGGTCCGGGTCCAGGACCCAGCCGGAGATCGCCGCGTGCGACCACGGCAGGCTGCCATGCTCCAGATGCGACCGCACGACGCTGGAGAACAGCCAGGTCCGGATGATCTCGTGCGCCTGAGGACGCAGATCCATCGGGAACACCCGCTGGAACAGGTCATCGTCGGTGCCCCACTTGCCGGCGATCTGCGGGGTCAGCGAGGACGTCGCCCAGGTGTCCATGACGTCCGGGTCCCCGACGAACCCTCCAGGCGTTCCCCGCTGCTCAGCTTGGTAGCCCGGCGGGGTGTCCACGCTCGGGTCCACCGGCAACGCCGCCTCATCGGGCAGGATCGGCTTGTCATAGACCGGCTCACCCTGCTCGTCGAGGGGGTACCACAGCGGAATCGGCACCCCGAAGAACCGCTGCCGGCTGACCAGCCAGTCCCCAGTCAGACCACCGACCCAACTCTCGTAGCGGGCTCGCATGTACTCCGGCTGCCAGGCCAGCTCCCGGCCCCGTCCCAACAGCTTTTCGCGCAGGTCGGTGTCGCGGCCTCCGTTGCGCAGGTACCACTGTCGGGTGGTGACGATCTCCAGCGGCTTGTCTCCGCGCTCGTAGAACTTCACCGGATGCGTGATCTTCTCCGGCTCGCCGGCCAAGTCCCCGGACGCGCGCAGCAGCTCCACCACCCGTTCCCGAGCAGTGTGCATGGTGGCCCCAACCAGTTGGGCGTAGGCAGCGCGTCCCTGCGGGTCGTTCAAGCCGGGCGGCGGGTCCGCCAGTATGCGACCGTCCCGGCCGATGATCGGCCGGGTGGCCAACTGCAGCTCGCGCCACCACAGGACGTCGGTCAGGTCGCCGAATGTGCAGATCATGGCGATGCCGGTGCCCTTGTCGGGAGCCGCGAGCCGGTGTGCGGTGACTGGAACCTCGACCCCGAACAGCGGCGAACGGACGGTCGTGCCGACCAGGTCGCGGTACCGCTCGTCATCCGGATGCGCCACCAGCGCCACGCACGCCGGCAGCAACTCCGGCCGGGTGGTCATGATGTAGACCGGGCTGCCGTCCGGCCGGTGGAATGCGACCCGATGGTGCGCGCCGGACCGCTCCCGATCCTCCAGCTCCGCCTGCGCGACCGCGGTCCGGTACGTGACGTCCCACAGCGTCGGCGCCTCGGATAGGTACGCCTCACCGCGCTTGACGTTCCTCAGAAACGCCCGCTGCGACACCCGTCGTGAGTCGGCGTTGATGGTCTGGTAGGTCATCTGCCAGTCGACCGACAGCCCCAGCCGCCGCCACAGCAACTCGAACACCTGCTCATCGGCGACCGTCAACCGCTCGCACAACTCGATGAAGTTGCGCCGAGACACCTGGATCTCCGACTTGCCCGGCTGCTCTGGAGGAGTGAAATCCGGGTCGTACGGCAGGGACGGGTCGCAGCGCACCCCGAAGAAGTTCTGGACCCGGCGCTCGGTGGGCAGGCCGTTGTCGTCCCAACCCATCGGGTAGAACACGGCCTTGCCCCGCATCCTCTGATACCGGGCGATGACGTCGGTGTGCGTATACGAGAAAACGTGACCGACGTGTAGCGACCCGCTCACCGTGGGCGGCGGCGTGTCGATGGAATACACCCCGTCCCGGTCGGCGGACCGGTCAAACCGGTATACGCCCTGCTCCTCCCAGCGACGCGCCCACTTGTCTTCCAGCCCGTTCAACGACGGTGCCGACGGCACGGCAGAGCCCGCAGAGGTGTCAGTCATAGCTGTTCATGCTACCGGTGGCTGTCGCACGCCTGGCAAAGGAGTTACCTTGCTCCGACCGTGACCGCGCAGGGTGAATAGTTGCTGTTCATGCCTCTTTGCCCTCTGTGCACCGCGCGCCGAGCGAGAATCTCTCGCCACCCGGGTTGCTACCTCGCCGGGTACGCCGCACTCGCCAGCGGCGACCACAGCGAAGCCGCCGACGGCTCAACCAGGCGCTCGCCATGCTCACCGGCACCAGCGTCAAGCAGCGCAGCGTTGTTCTCGCCGACCTGGCCACCGCGCATGGCGGTGACGGGGACCGCGCCGCCGACTACCTCAGCCAGGCCGTCGACGCCCTACACACCGACTGGTACGGCACCGGCCTCGACCGGGTCCGAGCCGTCCGTCCGACGCTCGTCGACAGCCGACACGGCGCCCTGCTCGACGAACGCGTCGCCGCTCTCACCGCCGGCCGGGCCGCGCTTTCGGGATAGTCAGCGAGCTGACTCGTTGTGCTTGCGGACGAGGTCGGGCAGCTCTGCCAGCGAGTCGAGCTGGAACAGGCAGCGGTCGATGATCGTCTGGTCGTCGAGGATGTGTCCCCACGGGCCGCGACGGATCAGGGCGGTCGCGATCCCCGCCTGCTGCGCCGGTCGGATGTCGTTGTCCAGCCGATCCCCGACATAGAGCACCTGGCTAGCCGGGCAACCTGCCTCGGTGACTATCCGGTCGAAGAACGCCGCGGAGGGCTTTTCCACGCCCCAGCCGTCCGAGGTGCCGATGATGTCCACCGGCAGGTCGAGGACCCGCAGGATTGTCTCCGCCCGCGCTGTCTGGTTACCGGCCAGGCCGACCTGTAGCCCTGACTCGCGCAGTGCCGCTAGACACGGCCGGGCGTCCGAGTACAGGTCCTCCTCGGTGAAGGATTCCGGCTGCCCCGCCGCCGTCCGGCGTTGCCGCTCCTCGGCCAGGTCGAACCCCGGCCGGAACACCTGGAAGGTCTCCCGGTAGTCGAGGCCGCGCGCGATCACCGCCCCGAAGACGGCGGAGAAGGTGTGGCGCGGTACGCCGAGCCAGTCCGCCCAGGTCCCGTACTCACGGGACTCGTCGACGATGGTCTCGCCCACATCGAAGAACACGCTCGCGATCACCCGGCGATTGTGCCCGGCGCGCCCAGCCGGATCAACGTGCCTCGCGAGTCGGACCAGCAACGCGGCGATAGGGTGCGGTACATGGGAGCCGGTGCTCGGCGGGCAAGTGAGTGGACGATCCACGACGAGCGGGTCATCGACGACACGAGGCGTGCCGTGCTGAGCGTCGCCGATGTTGAACTACCCGACGGCGTCCGGTTCGAGCAGTACGTACTCAGGGTGCCGTCCGCCGCGATGGTGATCGTTCTGGACGATGCCGACCGCGTGTTGATGATGTGGCGGCACCGGTTCATCATCGACCGGTGGGTCTGGGAGTTGCCGGGTGGCTATCTTGACCACGACGAGGACCCAGTCGTCTGTGCGGCGCGGGAGGTCGAGGAGGAGACCGGCTGGCGGCCCAGGACCATGGAGCCGCTGCTGGGCTTCCAGCCGATGGTCGGCACCATCGATCAGCAGAACATCATCTACCTGTCCCGAGGGGCCGAGCCCACGGGCGCCGCGCCTGACATCAACGAGACCGCGCGAATCGGCTGGGTCCCGCTGACGGAGGTAGAGCAACGAATCCACGCCGGGGAGATCGTCGGTGCGGGGTCTGTCGCCGGTCTGCTCGCTGTGCTGCTGGCCAAAGCGACAGGGCGACTTTAGGCGGTTTGGAGTAGCGGCCGTACGCGCGCGGAAAACTCCTGCACCGTCGGCAGCCCGGCGTACGGCGTGAGGCGGTCCGCGAGAGTGGCGAGGTAGGCGCGCGCCCGTTCGGATCTCAGATTCTCAGCGGCTTGTGCTGCCTGCACCCCCACCGCGCCGGCTTGCTCCGGCTCACCGGACTGCACGTGCGCAAGCCGGGTGAACGTCGCCGACGAATCGACGTCTCACATCTTGAGACAAGAGTTCGTGCGTGCCAAGATTTTTTCGCCTTTCCGGGCGGCATCTCCGTCCTGGCCAATGCGGATCCGAGTCGCCTGGTCCGGGGGAGTCCCGCTGAGTCCAGAGGGGCCGTGATCGGTGGCTGGCGATGGTGGTTGACAGGGTGCTGCTGGTGGAGCGTACTGGGACACGTGCGACCGTTCGGTGGTCTGCCTGCCGGGTTCGATCGGCTGGTCTGGTGGCGCTCCTTCGCCGGCGTCGTCGATCGTTGCGGGCCCGGATACGTGGGTAGGCCGTCGATGGTCATGAGCGACAGGGGGACCGTCATGAAGGATCTTCTCCCGGCTGGGTGAGCCGGTGGGTAGCCAGCGCCGTTGGTGGCTGACCGCGTCGGCGTTGCCCTGTCTCTGAACTGTGCTCGACCAGTCCCTGCCAGAACCGGCTGCGTGTCGGTTCGGCTACGTCGTCGCGCATGTCTTCCTGCACGTCTGCGTTGCCGCATGGTCGTCCCTGCTTCGGGACAGCTCGATCCTTGACATGTCCATAGTGGTGTTTGTGCTGCCTTGCCCTCGGTTTGGGGGGCGTTGCGCTGCTACCGCTGCCTGTCGGGTGTCGCTTGCCGCCTGGTGGGCGCGGTCTGCGGCTTTCATTCATCCGGTGCCGGCTCCGCTGGTGTCGGTGTCGTCTTCGACGAGGAGTTCTGTTGTTTTTCCCCATGTTTTCGACCGCTGCCGTTGCTGGTGGCGGTGACAGTTTCCGGCTTGACCCCCGTTCGGGGGTCGGGCTTGCCGTCCGGGTTGGGGTCGGTCTTGGACCGGTCCCCCGGACGGACCCCTGGTTCCGTCTTACACCGCAGGTCGGGCGGTCTGTCAGCGAGGGCTGGTTGTCCTGCGACAGACCTGTGCTGGTCTCGGGTCTCTCCCCCCCCCGGGGGGCTCGTATGCGTATCGGAGAGGAGGTGATGGTGGATGGATGATCCGGTTCTGCGGGTGCAGTCGCAGTTGACTGCCCGGGATCGGGTGTTGCTGGGCTGGCTCTACGACCACGGGGTGCTGACCTCGTTCCAGATCGCGGACGCCCTGTTCCCGTCGCTGGATTTCTGTCAGCGCCGGTTGCTGACGTTGTACCGGTTGCGGTTGGTGGGGCGGTTCCGGCCGCAGCGCGCCGACGGCGGCTCGTACCCGTATCACTACGTCATTGACCAGCTCGGCGCGGAGGTCGTGGCCGCTGGCCGTGATGAGCGGCCACCGCGTCGGGATCATGCCCGGGTGGAGCGGCGCCGGTGGACGTCGAGCCGCACCTTGGAGCACCGGCTCGGGGTGAACGGCTTTTTCACCGACCTGGCCGGCTACGCCCGCACCCACCCTGAGGCCCGTCTCGGGCGGTGGTTGTCGGAGGCGGCGTGCCAACGCTCGGGGGCGTTCACCCGGCCGGAGGATCCGGGTCTGGTGCGCGCCTTTCAGCCTCGGGTACGCCCGGACGGCTACGGACTGTGGACGGTGCGGGGTGTCGGGGTGCCGTTCTTCGTCGAGTTCGACACCGGTGGTGAGCAGTTGTCGGTGCTGACCCGCAAGCTGGCCGGCTACGAGGAGTTGTTCGGCAGGCTGGGCCGGGTGTGGCCGGTGCTGTTCTGGCTGCACTCCGCAGCCCGGGAACGTAACCTGCGCCTGCTGTTGGCCGATACGCCGCCGCTGGTGCCGGTCGCCACCGGAGCCCGTGACCACGCCACCAGGGCGGGCCTGAGCCCCGCCGGGGCGGTGTGGGCCGTGGCCGGCGGCGACGGACCACGACAGACGCTCGCCGACCTGGCGGTGTGGGTCGTCGACGACCGTCACCTGGCCGAGGAGGCGGCGGCGTGACCGTTGACAGATCACCGACCGCCGTCGTTGTCCGTTGCCCGTACGGCGCCGCAGCGGGGTGGTCCTCCCGCCGGTCTGTCAGCGCCGCACCGGAGGCGGCTGACAGACCGGTGACAGAACCAGCCAGCCCCGAAAGTGCGAGGGCAGAGGTATCGTCCCGGCCCGCGCCGGGCCGGTCCGCGACCCCCAGATGGTCCGGTCCGCTCACGGTCCTGGGCCAGCGGGCCGGGCCCACCTGGCTACCCGTCCGGTCCGTACGGCCGGGTGGCCCGGGGGCGGCGCGTGTGGCCTGGTCCGGGGAGGTGGCCTGTCGCGACCGCATCAGGTGACCCGGACGCCAGCTCGGGACGTAGCCGGGTCGAGGGCTACGTCCAGGTCGTGATCATGCTCGCTATCGGCGGGGCGGCTGGCGCGGCCAGCTTCACCCACGTCCGCGATGTCGCCGCCGCGCACGGTCAGCCCGGCTGGCTCGCCTGGGCGGACGCGATCGTGCTGGAGTTGATGTCCATCGCCTCCGGACTGGAACTCCGCCGCCGTAAACGGGCCGGCGTGTCGACGGTGTTCCCGGCGACGGTGCTGGCCTGCGCGGTGACGTTGTCGCTCGCGGCGCAGGTCGTGGAGGCCGAGCCGTCACCGATCGGCTGGATCGCCGCGGCCGTGCCCGCGCTCGGCTTCCTCGTCATGGTCAAGATCGCTCTCGGCTACGCCGACACCACACCCCAATCCGTACCCACGCAAGCGGGCGCCGCCGCGCCGACCGTCCAGCAGGGGGACCAGTCCACCGCCAACCCGGCCCGCCCGGGCGGGGACCGCGAAAGCCGGTCCACCCCACCGGAGGACGCGGACGAAACACTGTATGCGCCGACCGTCCACACCATCAACAGCCACCACGATCACGACGAGCCGGACCGTCCCGGTCCTGGTGGACCGGTCCACCGACGCCAGCCATCAGGGCGCGGACCGTCCACCCACCCCACCGACGAGTTACTCACCGCCGCCATACACGCCCACAACCAGCTCGCCACCGACGGCCAACCGCTGACCCGAGCGGCCCTGGCAGCCGCGCTGCGCTCCACCGGACACACCGTCTCCAACACCAGAGCCTCGCAGCTGCTGAAGATCCTCAAAGCCGAACAACCATCGGCGGCGTCGTCTCACCGCCAGGCCATCGGGGGACCGGCCAGTGACAGCACACCACCACCAACCCCGACACCCACCGCTTCTACACCCGCCACCGCATCCGCGTCGCAACAGCTTCCACCGCAGTCAGGAGACCCCACACCGTGAACCCCAACACCACCTCGACCCGCGACACCCGACCGACCAACCCGAACCGGCCAGCAGGCACGGCGTGGACCGCCGAACGGATCCGCGCGCTCGGCGCCGCCACCACCCTGCCCACCGCCGCAGCCGTACTCGGCATCAGCCGATCCCAGGCCTACCGCCTGGCCGCCGCCGACACCTTCCCCACACCGGTGATCCGGGCCGGCACCCGCATCATCGTCCCGGTCGCAGGCCTTCTACGACTCCTCCTGCTCGACACCACCCCCGACGACGGCCGGCGACTTGATCCCGCGCCCGAGCCGAGCGTGGATGCAACGACCCCGCCACCAGCGGACTACCACCACCATCACCGCTGGCGGCGCCACCCCGAGCATCCAGGAGACGACGAGTGAAGGGATCCACCTTCAAACGCTGCGGCTGCCGCGACACCTCGACGGGCCGGCGACTAGGACGCTCCTGCCCCCAGCTTCGCCGGCCCGGCGGCGGCTGGTCCCGCAACCACGGCCACTGGCACTGGCAGATCGAAATCCCCGCCCGCGCCGACGGCACCCGCCGCCCGCTCCGCCACGGCCCCTACACCAACCAGACCGACGCCGACGCCGTCCTGGACCGCATCCGAGCCGCGCTCGCCGTCCCCGACCCCACCGACCCCCACACCACCGTCAAGACCGGCGACCTCATCGAAACCGCCGTCAAGACCGGCGCACCCATCCCCACCCCAGACCAGATCCGCCGAGCGCTGCATCTCGACATCACCCCCACCGAACTGCCCACCATGGCCGACTACCTCACCGACTGGCTCGCCGGACGCAAGAACATCAAGAAAGGCACCCTGCGCTCGTACGAAGGCCACATCCGGCTGTACCTCATCCCGTACCTCGGCCACCTGCGCATCGACCGACTCCGCCCCGGCCACATCGACGCCATGCACGACGCCATCGACGAAAGCAACACCACCATCGCCACCCTTCGCGCCAGCCGCGACCCCGCCAACCGCGACCAGGTCAAAAACCAGCGCATCGTCGGCCCAGCCACACAGCACCGCATCCACGCCACCCTGCGCAAGGCCCTCAACGACGCGATGCGCCGCCACCGCTACATCGACACCAACCCCGCCCTCATGGTCGAACTACCCCCAGCACGGCCACCGAAGCCGACCATCTGGACCGACCAACGCGTCAAGACCTGGCGCGACACCGGCAAAATCCCCAGCCCCGTCATGATCTGGACCCCCGAACACACCGGACGCTTCCTCGACCACACCCACGACGCCAACAACCGGCTCTACGCCCTCTACCACCTCATCACCTTCACCGGCCTACGCCGAGGCGAAGCCTGCGGCCTGCACTGGGACGACCTCGACCTCGACGCAGCCACCCTCACCGTCCGCTGGCAACTCGTCCAACACGGCTGGGCCACCGCCATCGACACCCCCAAAACCACCGACAGCGAAGCCACCATCGCCCTCGACGCCGAAACCGTCGCAGTCCTGCGCGCCCACCGCGCACGCCACCACCGCGAACGCCTCGCCGCCGGAGCCGCCTGGACCAAGACCGGACTGGTGTTCACCACCCCCACCGGCGACCGGCTACACCCCGCCGACGTCACCGACCACTTCCACCACCTCGCCACCCAAGCCGGACTACCACCCATCCGGCTCCACGACCTTCGCCACGGCGCCGCCACCATGGGCCTCGCCGCCGGCGTCCAGATGAAGGTCATCTCCAACCGGCTCCGCCACTCCAGCCCACACTTCACCGCCAAGTTCTACGGCGACGTCCTACCCGAGCTGTCTCACGCTGCCGCCGAAGCCACCGCCGCTCTCGTCCCACGACGTCCCGCTAGCGGAGCGCAGTCGGCATAGCGCCATAGGGCTACGCCTCCGCGTGCTAACCGACGGCCTGCATAAGCAGATTTGGATTGGCGCGCAGCGCGCGTAGGCCAAGGGTCTCTTGAGCAATTCGTCGGCGTGCCCGGAGCAACTGGGAGACCGGTTCATGTAGATGTTCCGGCATCAAGGCTATTAGCGTGCCAGGGTTGCTGATGCCAGGGTTGGACCTGTCTGGGCGAGGAACGCCGTGGGCGAGCAGCCACTCGTAGAGCGCGGTCGCAGGTCGAAGGGGCGGCAACTTGTGCGCGTTCGCCTTCGCGGCGGCGCCGGCCGCGATGCGCAGTCCAGCGGCGTCGAGGTCGCCCACGTAGTACAGTGCGGTTGGCGCCGGGTCGAGCAGGGTCACGGCTGTGATGGAAGTGGGGAACTGGTTGCCGCAGCCCCATCCGATGTGCAGGTCGGGGCGCACGTCGGGATCCACTTGTCGGGCGGCCTGCAGGAGCGAGTGGAACGTCGCGTTGTTTTCCGCTACCAGCAGCCGCGTCGGCCCTACCCCGGGGACGTGCTGGGAGGGAAAAGGTACGGGCGTCGGGTAGCACGCAAGCAGGTCGAGGGTCAGGGCGCCGGTGGTGAACAGTCGTTTGGTCGTTTCGATGGCGAGGGCCTTCTCGTCGTCGAGGATCTCCAACGAGCGTTCTTCAAGGGGGACGGGTTCAGCGTCGGGGTTGTTCCGCAGCCAGCTGGCGATCTTGTCCAGAAGTTGGTATTCGTTTGGTCGGCTTGCGATCGCGGCGGCTGCTTCGAGTGCTTGTGGCCAGACTCGCGGTGCCGGTGCCGCTTGGGTCCGACGTGGCTTCGTCGGCTTGCCCACCCATATCGGCAATGGTGGTTTCGTTCGATCGTCCCAGCCGGAGCGTGCCTTTGGCAGCACGACGGCGCCCGCTTTGGCGAGGCCGGTCAGGATGGCGGCGAGCCGGGCCCGTGCTGTCGGATCGCCGACGAGCGTAGGGTCGACGGCAGTGGCATGCCGTAGCAGGCCGTCGACCCGGACTCGACTGGCCGGCTGCTCCGCGACGTAGGCAGCGATGATGTCACCCAGCGTCGTAGTCATGTCGAAGTCTCGGGCTGGCCGTGCTTGTCATGACCGCTGGACGACTCGTCGTGTGCGACCCGGACGCCGGTGATGAGGCGCTGGTTGGCTCCGTCGGTTAGCGTGTCGTCCGGGACAATGTAGCGGCGGTTCCGGGTGCGGCCCGGGCGGTTGTCCAGCCGGATGACGTTGGGGAACCGGGATACGGCATCTGGGTCCTTCACCCCGGTGGTGTACACGAGCTGGACCTTGTGTGCGGCGGCGACCGCTCGTTGGAGGCCGACGAGGCTGCCGTGTGAGGCACGGCCGATCGGGTTGTCGAGCAGCAGCACGCCGCCCGAGCGATCCCGGCGTCCGGCGTTGCCGGCGCGCAGTGCCGCGATGGTGCAGTAGAGCGCGACGCAGACGGTCAGCTTCTCTCCGCCCGACCATTTGCCAAGCCGGGTGATGTCCTCAGTGGTGGGCACGAGGTCCAGGGCGGGTTTGAGTACCTTGACGGTGAAGCCCCGGGTCCCGGCTGCCTCGTGGACGGCATCCTTGAGCAACGGCAGTCCCTCCGGCTTGACGCCATCCGCGATGCGCCGCTCCACGACGCGGTTGACGTAGGTGCGCAGGTCCGCGTCGCTGGCAGGTGGCTCGAAGGAAATTCGGAGCATCTGCTTCCCGGCCCAGCCTCCGGTCTTCGTCGCCACTCGCGAGTACCGTTCGGCCTTGCGCAAGGTGTCGAGGGTGTTCGAGACGAGACGGGCGAGGGAGTCGGTCACTATCGCCTGGTCCTTGGCGATGTCGGCGAGTTCCCCGTCGATCATGTCCGCGCGCAGTCTGAGTTGCTTGGCCAGCGTTCCCGCGTGCTGCGCCAGCACCTCTTCGGTGTCGTGGAGCACTCGGTCTTTCGCGGGTGTAGCGACCCCCGGGTACCTGCCGCCTGTTGTCCGCAAGTCTCCGACCGCGTTCGCCCGGGAGACCGCCGCGTCGCTCGCGCCCTTCTCCGCGGCGCGCAGCGCTTGCACGACCGCCTGTTTGTGGGCCTTCGCCTCGTCCTCAGACCCGGCGAAGGGCGCGACACCCCAGTCGGCCGGGTCGGGAAGGCCGTCGGCGAGCAATTCGAACGCGGTGACCCGGCTCCGGTATTCGCCCTGCTTGCCCTCAAGGTCGCGGAGTTCTCGCTCTGCAGTTGCCCGCTTCTCGATGGAGGCTTGACCGATCCCTTCAAATTCGGCGGCCAGGTTGTCGGCCTGCTCCGCTGTGGTCGGTTCAACAGGCAACGCGCGCTTGGGTGGATCGGTGCGCCGTGATCGAACTCGGGTGAGCGTCGCCGAGTGCTGTGCGATGTCGCCGGAGGCGCGGCCCTTCCGGCCGACCGCCTCCTCCTTGGCTTCTCGGGCGGCGGCCAGTGCCGCCGCCCGAGCCGGCTTGGTTTGTCCCTGCGCGGTGGTGAGCAGGACACCGGCACGTTCCAAGACTTCGACACTGACCGCGGCGAGGGCCTGCGTCTCGGTCGCCAGCGCGGCGGCGAGGTTGCGTTCCCGCTCGGCGAGTACGGACTGGGAGGCTTGGACTTCCCAGGCGCGGGCGGCCTCTTGGCGCCGAGCGCGGAGGATGTCGAGGGACGCCGCCGGATCGTCGGGAACCTCCGGTTTGGAGTCGAGGAATGTCAGGCCGGCCGCCTCGCCCTGGTATGCGTTGGCGGTCCTGCCCTCGGCGTCGGCGAGCCTGCTCTGCTCGGTGGCGTGGTCGAGCGCCCGGTTGGCCTCCTCCGCGAGGCGCTCGGCCCGGGTGTGGGCGTCCTTGGCTCGGGACTCGGCCTCGTCGAGGTCCCTACGCCATTCGACGGCCGCCTCGATCTTTTGGATCAGGCCGGATAGGCGGGCGCGTGATTTCTCGATGTCGGAGATCCGGAGCTGCGTTTGCTGCTCGGCTGCGGTGTCGGCCGCCTCCGCCTCGTCGAGCTCGGCGAGATCCACGTGAGCCTTGTCGAGTGCTGCGGCGACATCGCGCAGGGTGCTGTCGAGGTCGTCGACGCGGCTGGTGAGGCTGTCGAGGTGCCCGGCGGGGCAGTCGGCGAGCAGTTCGGTGAACTTGCCGAGCAAGACCCTGTCGGCCTCACGTGCTTCGGTCAGGCGGGACTGTTGCCCGTCGTACGCCTCGGTGCGGCCCGCGACCTGGCGAACGGTGCCTTCGGCCCACGCCGGATCCACCAAGCCCCGATGCAGTCCGGCCCACACCGGAGCAGGTGCGTCGGGGTCCGCATGGGTGGAGCCGACGATCGCGGCGGCGGCCTGCGCGGTGTAGACGCCGACGAGTGCTGTGGTCGCCGTGTCGACGCCGGTCAACGCGGTCGCGGCGGCGGTGGCCTGGGCGGTGGGAATGACGAGACCGACGCCGAGGCGTGCGAGGTCCGGTTCCGTGACCGTCTCGAGCAGGCGTGTACCGGGTAGCAGCGTACGCAGGTGGGCCCAGCCGGTTTCGGCCATGACGCCGTGTTCGGTCAGAACAGCCTGGACTCGTTCGGCGTCGAGGGTGGTGGGTAGCAGTCCGGTGCGCGCGTGTACGTCGAGGATGCGCTGGTCGTCGATGCGTTCGGCTTCCAGCCGCACCAGCGCTACGTCGGTGTCGACAATCGCGTCGGACAACCGGCGGGTCAGGGTGTCCGCCTCTGCCCAGAGATCCACGGGCGCGTCGCCGGTGGCCTCGGTTAGGTCCTGCACGCGTTCGCTTGCGACGAGTTTGGCTGCGCGTTCGGCGAACGCGGCACGGTCCTCCGCGAGCCGGGTACGCTCCGCGTCGAGCCGGACCTGCTCACCCGTCAGCGTGGTGAGCGTGCCGGTCAGGGCGCGCCGAATCGCCGGGCGTTGCTCACGACGGCTCTGGATCTCGGCAAGAATGCCCGTGAGGGTGGTGTGCTGTTCGGCGAGAGCGGCGTCATGTTTGGCCGGGTCGGTCTGCTCGTTCGGGAGCACGCCGTCGCGGACAGCCGTGCCTAGGTCTGTGGCCAGCGACTCCAGCCGGGCGGTCGCGGTCGCCGCGTCCTTGTCCGCTGCCTGGGCCTCCTGGCCGGCCTTCTTCGCTGCCGCGCGGTGGGCCTCGACGTCTGCCTTCGCCTTCATGGCGGCTTCGGTGGCCGTTCCTGCCGTAGTCTCGTGGGCGTCGACGAGTGTACGCAGGCGGGTTTGCAGACGAGCTGTGTGCTCGTCGTGCTCTCGCCGCAGTGGCGCGGTGCGTTCCCGTTCCTCGCCGGCCTCGCGCCGCGTGCGCTCCAGCGCGTCCTGTAACTCCTTTTTTTCCGCCAGGTGTCCGGCGGCCTCCCAGGCTTCGATGAGTTCGGCGGCGTTGCTGATGTCGGTGTCGGCCTTGCTGAGTTGGTCCTGCGCGGTGCTCAGTCGTATCTGGGCGGCGCGTTCCTCGTACAGGTAGACAAGCTCGTACGCGGCGCCGCCTTCGGTCACCGCTGCGGCGCGTCGCTTCTCAATACCGTCGCGCTGCGCGGCGAGCGCCTCGATCTGATTGTTCGCCTGCGTGACTGTCGCGGCAAAGGCGGCGGAGAGTTTGGCCGATCCGTTGACGGCATGTTGGAGGGCGACGGCTGATGCGTCGACCTCCTGCTGGCAGACGTGGATGCGGTCCAGGCCCGTTGCCGAGTCGAGGCAGAAGCCTCGCTCAGCCATCTTGGCGGGCTTGGTCGCGAGCAGCGACGCAATCGAGGCCAGGCGATCGGCGACGCTGATCGCGTCTTCCGGTGCGACCGTGAGGTCGATGAGCAGGTCAATGAACTCGCGGGCGGACGAGAACCGGAACATGTCCTCCACGCCGCCCTCGACGTGGTTCATCTGCTTCTGGGTGCGAAACAGCGCCGGGTCGAGGCCCCGGCTGATCAGCGCTGCCGTCCACTCGTGTTGCTTTTCGGTGGTGACCAGATCCATGGCTTGCGGGTGGGTCGCAGCGTGTTCCTTGAGGGCGGCGACGTAGGCCGCCCGGCGCCAGGGTGCGCCTGCGGCGTCGAGGATGGGGAGCCGGTGCAGATCCAGCACGCCAGGCATGGCATAGAACGCGTAGAAGGTCGTGTCGAGCCGGTCCCGGGCGCGGTCGGCGTCGGCCGGACGGCGCAGGTCGGACCATTCGTAGACGACTCCGGTAATGAGGATGCGGTCCGGCGAGCCGTCCAACGTGTCCGAGGCGGCCGGGTGCCACGCCGCGACGGTGTGCGCGGTGTCGCCGCTGTCGACGTAGTCGGTGAGGCTGCGTTTCACCGTACGCCCCATGAAGTCGATAGCTCTCGGCAACAGCAGCGCGTAGAACAGCGACAGCAGTGAGGACTTGCCGCCTCCGTTACGCAGCCACACTACCGAGTCGGCGGGGTGGCTGCTGCTGCCGTCCGGGCCGGTGAGGTCGAGCGTGACGTCGGTGAAGCGAGCGGATCTCTCCCCGATCGAGTGGAGCCGGAATGCGGCCAGATGGTAGGTCATGCTTGCTCCCCGTCGTCTGCGGCGGGCGGCTGGACAGCGGGGCTTGACGGCCGGATGTGCGGCCGTCGGGCGATGTCCGCCAGGAAGGTGTAGGCAGGTTCACCGGCCATGTCCTTGACCTGGACGCGGAACCGCTCGGTGAGCATCCAGGTCCCGCCAGTGCTGTCGGCACGAGCCATGCCCTGCTCCACCAGCCAGCCGAGGACGTTGCGAACCCAGTACAGGGTGCATTTTGGCGATAGCCGTCCGGAGCTGCGGCCCTTATCGCCGACGAGCGTGGACGGCATCTCGTGATAGGCCCGCCACGCCTCGTCCAAGCCGTCGTCGGGGACCGGCTCCCCAGCGGCGTCGTGCTCTTGCAGGCGCTCGCACATCGCGCGCATCCACTGCTCGAACTCGACGTCCGCCATGCGGCGAATTCGTTCCTCCTCCAGATCGGCCGGGGTGGGGTAGGCGTAGGCGGCCACCCCGACCAAGACGAGGCCGGCCATCAGGCGCCCGATTCGGGTTCCCGCGTGGGGCATGTCGCCGACCCGGTAGGCGAACGGAGACTCGGGGCTGACGCCGAGGACGAGTCCGAAGTCGCCGTCGGACAGGACGCGGGCGTGCAGGCCGTGTAGAACAGCATCGGCGGCGATCCGGAAGTCGGACTCTGTGCGGTACCGGCCGAGCACCCGACGGTATTCATGGCTGCGTCCGGGTCGCCGGGTGGGTTGCAGCGCATACGCGATGAGGGTCCCGATGTCGGTGTGATCGTTCTGTGTCAGCGTCATCGCGTCTCCGCATGTATCCAGGGGTGGCCGGTGACCGGTTGCGGGTCGGCGGTCGCCAGGGCGTCGGGATGCGGAACGATGATCAGGTCGTCGCCGTCCCATCCCGGCAGATCGAGCTTCAGGTCGTCGGCGTCCGCGACGGCACGCGGCCCCAGGATCCGCGCGGTCAGGTCGACCGATGCGGTGTGCTCGGTATCGGTCTCCTCGGGCGCGAAGCACCACAGCGCGGCCAACGCCAGGATCTCCGCGGCCCGCTGCCGGTCAGTGCCGCTGTCTAGGCCGGGATCGGTCAGGGCATCGGCGAGTAGCGCCGACAGGCGGGCGGGCAGGCCGATCCTGATGACGACCCGCCGCGCGGCGTCCACGATGTCCGGCCCGATCGTCGGCGGATCCGGGTCTCCCGCCTCATCATCGTCGTCAAGGTCACGATCGTCGTCGGTGGGGTCGCGCACCGCCCACAGGTCGTAGACCAGCCGGTACAGCCGAGGCAGTTTTGGAGGGCGCGGACCGGTGATGTCCGACAGCCACCTGTCGGTGACCAGGAGGGCGGTCTCGCTGTCCAGGCCGAGCAACGGGGTGAGGATCTCACGGCTGAGGTCGGGCAGGTGGCCCAGCGCCGGTGACCGGAACGACTGCCGATCCTGCTCCTCCAGGAACACGCTGCGCGCGGCGATGACCTGCCGGTGCAGCGCGTCGTGCCGACGGGAACATTCGGTGAGCAGGGCGGCGATCCGGGCTGCCGCCATGGTCACCTGCTGGTCGTCGGATTCCAGCGACTCGCGGACCTTGGCGAGCAGGCGATGCTCGGCCTCCATCCGGCCGGCGATGTGTTTCCGGGCCGTGGCCAGGCGTTGCGGAACGACCGTTGCCCACTCCTGGATGACGACACGCAGGTCGCGGCGGGTGTTCTTGATTAGCTCGTGGAGGTCTTCGGCGAGCGAGACCGACAGCAGCCGAGCTCGGACCGCGGCGCGTTCCGCGGCGTCGAACGCTCCTTTGGCCAGCTGGCGTTCCAGTAGCACCTCGTTGGCGACCTGCTCGTCTTCGACGTCGAACTCCAGTCCACCGACCAGCGCGTTGATCGCGTCGCGGGTGGCGTTGAGGACGACCTCGCCGCGTACCGGGTCCTCTCGCTCGATCAGCAGCCGGAACTGCACCTGCCGCCGCTGGTGGGTCCGGGCCTCGTCGGTGAAGTCGCTGATCCGGTAGGTGAACGGCGCCTCGCGCTCGCCCCGGTTCAGGAGTGCGTTGACGATGTACTCGCCCACGCGGCGATGTTCCGATGTGGGCCGCTCCGGTGCGGTACGGCGGGCGAGCGTGGTGAGGCCGTCCACGACGTCGTCGTAGGTGGCTTCCTCCTCGAAGCCCTGCTGGGCAATGACCAGATCTATGGCGGCGAGGGCGAACGTCGCGAGGTCGTAGGTGGCCGCCGGCCAGTCCTGCCGGTTCGCGGCGACGATCGCCTCGGTGATTGGGCGGGATCGCATGAGCACCGCGACCCGCGCCGGGAAGGTGCGGTCGAAGGCTGAGAGTTCCGCCGAAGCCGGTGACCCGGACACGGCGGTGCCGCCGGCGAGGTCGAAGAGCTCGTCCACTCATCCCTCCTATGCGCTTCCGCACTCGTACGGTAGCCGGCCGTTGTCAGCGGGTGAGATCGGCTGCCGAGGTGGGCAGCCGGAGGTACCGCTCTTGCTGGGACATCGCCTGCATCAGCTCGAAGCCCTCGCGGGTGAGCAGGTCACCGTTGATGACCGCGACGGCGACGAGGTCGATCGTTTCGCGCGTGGTGATTCCGCGGAAGCGGGCAAATCGCAGGGCCTCTTGGTCGTCGGAGATCCACCACGAGCCGGCGAATTCCGGCCAGTGCTCGATCACGTGGCAGGTCTCCGCTTCACCGAGGTGCTGGAGCGGCTTGTCGTCTGTGCCGCCGAACACGGCGCGTCGGATGCGGCTAACTTGCTTGATCTCGGACTCGTCGGTGATTTCGATCGCCTCGCCCAGCCAGCCGTCCGAGGCGAGCCGGTGCAGGGCGGGTAGGACGTCCGCCGATTGGCTTGCCTCGTAGGCGACCGCTGCGGTCCAGCGGCCCCGTCCGTTGAGTACCGCCTTGAGCAGGTCGAGCCGGTCCACGGCGGCGAAGTTGCACAGGACGGTGTTGTCCGGAAACAGGAACTCGGTCATGGGGCATCGTGAGTTCCGTGCTCCAACTCGATCTCGCGCCTGAGTTGGTCGACCTCGACTCCGAGCAGGCTTGCGTAGGGGCGCAGGGTCGCCGCGCCGGCTTCGTAGGCGGCGTAGGTGTCGCGGACGAGAAGCCGGGGCGGGCGTGGTCGGGCCGCTTCGGTGACCAGGTGTGCGAACGCCTCGCCCCGGCCGGCTGTGTGCGCGGCCTTGGCGGCGGTGAGGGACTTGAAGCGGTCGCAGGCGCCCGCGTCGATGAGCCGCAGCTGCAGTAGCCGGTACGCCAACGCGGACGGCGTCACGATCAGGTCGCAGGCGAGTGCGGCGAACGTGGTGTCGGTGAAGCCGGTGGTGCCGGCGGCGCGGCGGAGTATGTCCTCGGGCATGAGGAAGGCGGCGGCGAAGGCGTTGGCCCGCATCTCGCTCGGGTCCTTGGCCTGCGACTTGTCGTAGACGTCCAGGTCGAGGTGGACGTCCTGGTCATCGTCGGTGAGCAAGTGGGCCAGCTCGTGGGCGAGGGTGAACCGTTGCCGGGTGGGCATGTGAGAGGTGGCCAGGACGACGAGCTTGACGTGCTCGGACGAGGTCGCCAGGCCGTCGAAGCCGGAGCCGAGTTCGACGACGGCGACGTCGGCGCCGAAGACTTCCTCAATCACGCCGGCCAGGTTTCCGGTCGCCACTGACCGGTCGGCCTGCGACACGCGGGCGAGGGCTTCCTGCGCGAGCCGGCGCCCCTGATCCGCGTACCCGCCGCCCTCCTGCCTGCCGGTCAGCGGCCGCCAGGGCTGCGGGTAGCCGAGCGAGTCCATGTCTGAGCGCAACGTGCTGTACCGTCGCGCGGCGGTAATCGCGGTGGTGGCGCTGCCGCCGGTTGTTCGCGCGGCCATCGCCAGGGGTGGCTCGTCACCCGTGATGAGCCAGTCCACGGTGACCTGGCATAGCTCCGCGATGCGGGCGAGATCGACCGAGGAGAACCGGCGCGCACCGCTGAGGGACTTCGACATCTTCGATTCGTCGAGGCCGATGCGCTGCCCGAAGGCGCGACGGCTCATCCCGGATGCCTCGATCAGACCCAGGACTCGCTCGACGACGCTTGACACAAGACCAAGCCTATCCACGACCTTGCGAAAATCGCAAGCCCTGTGGAGAATGGCGGACGGTGACCAATGAGGGGAAGACACTGACGTGACGATCATGGCGAACCAGCGGACCGGCAATGAGCCCGGATTCGCCGTGCCGCTCTTGCCTGAGCCGGGCCAGGCGGTTACCGTACGCGGCTCGACCTGGGCCGTGGTCGAGGTGCGCCCGCAGGGTCTGCCCCGCAGCCCCGCCGACGAGGGCGCAGCCGGCCTGACGCACGTGGTGGCGCTGCAGTCGCTGGAGGAGGACCGCCTCGGCCAGGAGCTCTCGGTCGTCTGGGAGCTGGAGGTGGGCCACACGGTTGCACCGGACCAAGGACTCCCCGAGGCCATCAGTCCGGAGGCATTCGACGACCCGAACACGCTCGCCGCGTTCGTCGACGCGGTGCGGTGGGGCGCGGTCACCTCCGCCGACACGAACTCCTACCAGGCCCCCTTTCGCAGCGGCGCCAACGTCGAGGCATACCAACTGGAGCCGCTGCGGCGCGCACTTCAGTCGTCGCGCACCAACCTGCTGCTCGCCGACGACGTGGGCCTGGGCAAGACGATCGAGGCCGGCCTGGTCATCCAGGAGCTGTTGCTGCGCCACCGAGCCCGCACCGTGATCATCGTGTGCCCACCAAGCCTCGCCCTGAAATGGCAGGACGAGATGCGCGAGAAGTTCGGTCTCGACTTCGTCATCGTCAACAGCGACCTGATGGCGACCGTCCGACGCAGCCACGGACTGAACGCTAACCCCTTCCGGCTATTCCCCCGGGTCATCGTCAGCATGTCGTGGCTACCCAGTCTGCGGGCACAGCGGCTACTGCGCGACGTGTACGCCGACGTGGCGGACACGGCCACCGCCCGGCGCTTCTCCTTCGACGTCCTGGTGGTGGACGAGGCGCACCACGTCGCACCCGCCAGCCCCACTACCGCGCCCGGCCGGCGCGGCTACGCCGTGGACAGCCACCGCACGACGGCGACCAAAGCACTCGCCGAGAGATGTGAGCACCGGCTCTTCCTCAGTGCCACACCGCACAACGGGTACTCGGAGTCGTTCACCGCGCTGTTGGAGATGATCGACGGGCGCAGATTCACCCGGGGCGCCAACCTCGACGAACGTGCGCTGCGCGACATCGCGGTCCGCCGGTTGAAGACCGACCTGCCGGAGAAGGGCTTCCACCAGCGAGTGCTCCGACCAATTGTGTTCACGCCAAGCGATGAGGAGCAGCGGCAGTTCGGCACCCTCGCTCGGATCCTCGCTGACAGCGCTCGCGCCAACGGAAAGTCGGGTGCCGGCGGCATCGTGGCCATGCTGCTGAAGAAGCGGTTCTTGTCCAGCCCGTGGGCGTTCGCCCGCACGCTGGAGCTATACGAGGAGGCGACTGACGGCGGCCGGCTGGCCATCAATGACGAGGAGCAGTACTACCAGGAGGTGCTCGGTAGCGGACAATCCGACGAGGAGGAGGGCGACATCGAGCATCCCGAGTTCACAACCCTGCGGCAGAGCAAGGGCTCCCATGCGCTCGTGACGGCGACCAACGACGAAATCGACAAGCTCATCGACTGGGGCCGCCGCTACGAGAACCGCCCGGATTCCCGTCTGGACGCGCTGATCAGCTTCCTCAACGCGATCTGCCGCCCCGACGGCAAGACGTTCACCAATGAGCGGGTCGTCGTCTTCACCGAGTACGCCGCCACGCTGGACTGGATCGCCCGCGTGCTGGCGCAGCGCGGCTACCGCGATGTCCTCGCCACTATCCAGGGCTCTACGCCGGCAATCGAGCGGGAACTGATCCGCGACCAGTTCACCAAGGACCCCGTCAGGTACCCGGTCCGGGTGCTGGTCGCCACCGACTCGGCCGGCGAAGGCATCGACCTGCAGGACCACTGCCACCGGCTGGTCAACTTCGACATCCCGTTCAACCCGTCGCGCCTGGAGCAGCGGATCGGCCGCATCGACCGATACGGCCAGAACCACACCCCGGAGATCTACCAGTTGGTGCCGGACTCGACCGAGACCCCGTACGCGCGGGACATGAACTTCCTGATCGAGCACATCGCCAAGAAGGTCGGCACGGTCGCGGCTGACCTGGGCTCGGTCAACCAGGTGATCGCCGCCGCCGTACAGGACCACTTCAATCCGCCTGCGGCCGGCCGCAGAGGCAGGCCGCCTGCTCCTGACGACGGGAACGCGGTTATCACCCGCGCTCTCGCCGGTGGCATCACACTCAACCGTCAGCTGACCGAGCTGTCCCGCAATTACGACGTCCGCAAGGCGGAGATGCACCTGACGGCCGCAAACGCCCGTCGGGTCGTCGACACCGCGCTGACCCTCACCGCGCAGCCGCCGCTGGTACCGGACGACAGCTTCGCCCAGGACCTCGACGCCGAGGTTTTCCGCGTACCCAACCTCGGCTCGGCATGGCAGTCGGCGTTACGTGGCCTGGACACCCGCAGCGAGCCCGGCGTGCCCCGCCCGATCACGTTCGACGACAAGGCCGCGCAGGGTCGCCACAAGGAGTTGGTCCACATCCACCTCGGGCACGCTCTGATGCAACGTTCGGCACGTGTGCTGCGCAGCGCGCTGTTCAGCGTCGACTCCCCTGTCCACCGGGTCACCGCCGTCATCGTCGACGGCCTGCCACAGTCTTGTGTCGCCGCAGTGTCCCGCCTGGTTCTCGTCGGCCGGGGCGGCCTGCGCCTGCACGAGGAGGTGTTCCTCACCGGCGTCCGGGTCCACGGCCAAGCGATGGCCGAGGCCAAGGTAGAACAGGTCCTCGACGAGACACTCGACACGCACGACCTTGCCCTGGCCGATGAACCCGTACGCGCCGTACTTGCGGACCTGTGGAACGCCGAGGACTCCCGGCTGCGCGCCCGTCTGCTGACCGCGATGGCCCGCAAGGCCGCGAGCCGGCAGGAGAAGGTCACCGAGGCGCTACAGGCGCGCCGGGACTCCGACGTCACCCGAGCACGGGAAATCTTCGGCGCGTTCCGCACGAACCTGCAAGAGTCCCGCGACCGGCTGACCGCCGAGATCCGCAGCCAGGAAGAACTCCTGTTCACCGACGATCAGCAGGCCCAGCGACGCCGCGACCTACGCGCCATGGAGGACCGGTTGGCGAGCCTGGACGACGAGGAACAGCGCGAGATCGCCGCTATCCGTGAGCGATATCGCGACATCAAGCCGCACGTGTCAGCTGCCGCAGTCGTCTTCGCGTTAACCCTGGCCGATGCCGAAGCGGGGAGGGTCGCGGCATGATCCGCAAGCACGCACCGACCGCTGCCGACCTGCACCGAGGGTGGCTGGAGCTGGTCGACACCGACGGTCCATTCCTGGCCGTGCCGGCGCTGCGGCGAGTGTGGCCGCAGGGCATGCCGCAGCTGGAACGCAACGTGCTCGCCGCGCTGAAGGATGCCAAGCCGGCGTTCGAGAAGGCATGGGAGAACTGGGACAAGCAGCCCGGGGACGCCGCCTTGGATCTCTACCGCCAAGCCCGCGACACCTGGGTCGACGTCGTGGTGCGCGACGTCCTCGGTTGGGGCGACACCTACCGCACCGACACTGGCATCGCGAGCGTGCGCTCACCGAATCACGCCGTGACCGTACAACCCAACGGCGCCCTCGTCCACGGCGATCTGACCGGCGCGCTGGTCCTCATCACCGACCCGGTCGATTCCCTGCGCGACCCGCTCAACGACGGCTGGGCCGCCACCCCGATCGATCGCATGGAAGAACTGCTGCGCACGGCGAAGGTTCCCATCGGTGTCGTCACCGACGGCCGTTGGTGGGCGATCGTCAGCGCCCGCGAGAAGACCATGGTCGCCTCAGGCATCGTGGACGCCCAGACCTGGATCGAGGAACCCCAAACCCGCAACGCGTTCATCGAGTTGCTCCAGCGCCGCCGACTCGTCGGCGGCAAACCGCAAGACCGGCTCACCGAGCTGTTCGGCCAATCCGTCGCCGCCGCCGAAGAGGTCACCGAGGCGCTCGGCACCCAGGTCCGCCGCGCCGTCGAACTACTCGTCCAAGCCCTGTCGGAAGCAGCCCTCGACGCCGATCCCGATCCGCTGCCGAACAACCGCGCTCACGTATACGAGGCGGCCGTAACGGTAATGATGCGGGTGGTGTTCCTGCTCTTCGCCGAGGAACGCGGCCTGCTGCCCCAGGGACGGCTGTTCGCAGCAGGCTATGGCGTCAGCGCAGAACTGGACGCCCTCGATGCCCGCGCCCGCGAGGAAGGCACCGAGGCACTCGACGCCACCTACCTCACCTGGCACCGGCTCCTGGCCACCTCACAGGCGCTGTTTCACGGCTCGTCGTTCGAAGACATCCGCTTGCCCTCGTACGGCGGGTCACTGTTCGACCCGAGCCGCTTCCCTTTCCTCACCGCCCGCAACGACCGCAGCACTCTCGCCATCACCGTCAGCGACCGGGTGATGCTGGAAGTCCTGGACGCCGTCCAGGTCGCCAAGCTCAAGGGGCAGCCGGCCCGCAGGATCTCTTTCCGCGACATCGACGTCGAGCAGATCGGCTACATCTACGAGGGCCTGCTCGGTTACTCCAGCACGCAGGTCGACGAGGTCGTCGTCGGCCTCATCGGCAAGGAGGGCGAAGAACCCGAGATCCCCCTCGCCCAGCTCGAAACACTCGCCGCCGAGACGCAGACCGACGCGGCCCTGTCCGACTCCATCCTCGCGTGGGTCAAGGAACACCAGCCGGCGGCCACCGCACCGTCCAAGTCCGCACTCACGAAAGCGATCCGGGACAGCGCGAAGGTCGAGGACGCCGAACGCGCGCTGCGCGCGGTCACCACCGACGAGCATCTACGCGACCGGCTCCGCCCCTTTATCGGCATCCTCCGCCGCGACCTGCGTAACCGCCCTCTCGTCGTCGTCCCCGGCGGTGTCCTCGTCGTCGAAACCCCGTCGCGGGCGACGGCAGGCGCCCACTACACCCCGCGCTCTCTCGCCGAAGAGGTCGTCCACTACGCCCTCGAACCGCTCGTCTACGACCCGGGGCCACACCAGCAGGTCGACGGCTGGGTGCCGGTATCGTCGGACCGTATCCTCGACCTCAAGGTCGCTGACATCGCCTGCGGCTCCGGCGCGTTCCTCGTCGCCGCCGCCCGCTTCCTCACCGCCCGCCTCGTCGAGGCATGGCGCAGTGAGGGCGTCGCGGTCGGCACGCCGCACGAACAGCAGACCCACGCCATCCGCACGATCGTGGCAACCTGCCTATACGGCGCCGACATCAACGTGATGGCAGTCGAGATGTGCAAGCTCTCGCTCTGGCTGGTATCACTCGACCCGAAGCTGCCATTCTCCTTCGTCGACGACAAGATCCTGCACGGCAACGCCCTGCTCGGCCTCACCAACGCCCGGCAGCTCAAGCACAAACACATCAACCCCGACACCGCACCCCATCAGCCGAGCCTGCTCGACCTCGACATCGACGGGATCCTCCGCAAAGCAGCCCGACTGCGCCAGAAGCTCGCCACTGAGGTAGACGACAGCGACCCGCAGCGCTCGGCAACAACCAAACGCCGGCAGTGGCGCGAATACCAACAACTCACGGCACAGCTCACCGACATCGCCGATGCCGTGGTCGCCACCGGACTACGGCTCGGCGGCAAGCCAGGAAGGGCACTGCGCGAGGCGTACGAGAACCTTCTCATCGCCATCGAGCAGGCCTACCCTGGCTCTGGCGGCACACCGGACCGCACCATGCTCGACAAGATCCTTGACGCCGGCCTCAGCCCGACGGTGGAAACCGATTACGAGCGCTGGAAGCCATTGCACTGGATCCTCGCCGTGCCCGATGTCATGGAGCGTGGTGGCTTCGACTCGATCATCGGAAATCCGCCTTTCGTAACAGGGTCAGATATTACGGGCGCGATAGGGTCTAACGTTCGAGACTGGCTGGTCCATATCCTCGCGTATGGACAACGGGGCAACGCCGACCTCGTAGCCTACTTCTTCCTACGAGCTGCCGGGCTCGCCGCGAGTCGAAGCGCGTTCGGCCTTATTGCAACAAACAGTATCGCGCAAGGCAAAACGCGCGAGGTGGGTCTGGATCAGATGGTGGATAAGGGATTTACCATTACGAGGTCGATCCAGAGTGAACCCTGGCCGGCGCAGGGAGCAAGCCTGGAATACTCAGCAGTCTGGGGATCGCCTGGCGTCGTTGCGCCCTCTGTGTCTAGAATCGCAGACGGCGTTCAAACCCATCGGATCACGACATTATTGGAACCCGCAGGCAAGGTAGAAGGGCGACCCGTTCGGCTCGTCGAAAATCTCGCTACGGCGTTTGAGGGATGCAAACCTTCCGGAGCTGGATTCATTGTTACTCCCGATGAGGCGAATGCGTGGATTAAAGCCGACAAACGAAACGCTCGCATATTGTTCCCATATCTCAACGGTGGCGACCTAAACTCGCGTCATGATGCGTCGGCTTCCAGATGGATTATCGACTTCAACGAAGCGTCGGAGCAGGATGCGCGGGCATATCCCATCCCTTACCGGCATGTGCGCGAACGCGTAAAGCCACAGCGGGCGAAAGGGTCAATGGCAATGAGGGACGCCCCATGGTGGCTCTTTGAGCGACCTCGTCCAGCTATGCGTCGGGCAATCGCAGGTTTGGATGAGGTTCTTGTCATGGCAAGGAGGCTTATTCAGCAGGCCTCCGACTCGCTACAGTAGACCCCCAACAAAAAGGACGATCCGCTCTTCCGTAGGATGGAGTTACCACACCACATCTCAAAGAAAAGCGGACCGCCGGACATGTATCATACCACTGGCTTCACCACGGACCAGATCCGCGACCTCTGCGTGCTGGTCCGAACGGAATGCCAGGATCTGAATATGGAGCCCTGGCCCCCGGTCCTTGGTCTCTACCGCGCTGTCGTCGTCGCGTTGACCTACATGCGTCGTAACCGCGTCCAAGCGGAGATCGCTGAAGCGCACGGCGTCTCCCAGTCGACGATCTCGCGAGCGGTCACCGGCATCACCCCGGTCCTCGATCGCGTGCTGACGGAGTTCGTGCCGACAGCCGACGACCTCAGCCCGACCACCCAGTACATCGTCGACGGCACGCTGCTTCCCTGCTGGTCATGGCGCACGCACCGCTGTCTGTACTCCGGCAAGCACAAGACCACGGGCATGAGCGTTCAGGTCGCCTGCACCCTCGACGGTGCGCTCGCCTGGATCTCCGATCCCGTCACCGGCAACCACCACGACTCGTACGCGATCAACGACACCGAGGTCCTCGTCACCCTGAATCCCGGAGACTGGATCGGTGACAAGGGCTACGTCGGCAACGGCATGATCACCCCGTACAAGAAGCCCAAGGGCGGCGAGCTCGCGGAATGGCAGAAGGAATACAACAGGCAGGTCAACAAGATCCGCTGGGTTGTGGAACAGGTCATCGCGAACCTGAAGACATGGCGAATCCTGCACACCGACTACCGCAGACCGCTTGCGACCTTCACAGAAACGATCTCCTGCGTCATCGGGTTGCACTTCTATAGGATCGCCTGTGAATAGACCTCAAGGCATTCTGTTACGCTCATGCCATACCGCGTGAAGAGGTCCTTTTTGTTCGGTGACGCGCTGGTAATCTTCGCTACCGATTCCTATGCCGATCAGGCCGTATTGTCGGCAAGCCCTCACCAGATGTGGGCGATTAAGTACGGATCGGGTCTACGCAGGGATCCGCGCTATACCGCGTCGAATGTGTTCGCTGCATTCCCGAGACCGCTGCCAACGGAACGCCTGGAGCAGATGGGTCGGAAGCTAGATTCTAGTCGACGAGAGATCATGGCTCGGCGGGAAATAGGGTTGACCGACCTCTACAATCTCATCAACGATCCTGCCACGATAGATTCCGCAGATCGTGACGTTGCTGCAATTCGCGCTATCCACGTCGAACTTGACGAAGCCGTCATGGGCGCGTGTGGATGGGGTTCGGTGTCGCTGGATCACGGCTTCCATACCTATCGTCGGATGCAGAGGTGGACCGTAAGCCCGAACGCGCGTGTGGAAATTCTCGACCTGCTGCTGGCGGAAAACCACCGACGCGCTGCAGCCCAGGGTGAGGCACCGCCGCCTACTGAGGATGAATTGGATGAGGGGGACGACGAGTGACCGCCCCACAGAAGCCGCCGAAGGACCAGCAGTACCGGCTCAAGTATGAGCCGGACGGGCGGTCGTGGACGGCACGGGAAGACCTGGTCGATATCCTCGAACGCGAGCTCCGCGGCCCAGCAAACGGTCCAGAGGAAGTGCTCGACGCTTCCCCTGACGTTGTGTACTTGGTGGGTCGGATCGCTCCGGAGCGGCTCAAGGCCGGCAATGACGACCCGAAGGACGCGGACTCCGACGATGTCGTCACCGATGTCGGTGATGCCCTCGACGCTCTAGAGAGCCGGGGCGTTCCGGTTACCGCAGTCGAGGAGAGCGGCGCGGGCGCCGATGAGGATGCCGTGGAAGACGAGCCGCAGAAGCGCGGGCTGATGATTCCCGCGTCCATGGGTCTGCGCTGTCAGCTTCCTATGGACGTCGCGGAGTTCACGGTGACCGCGTCGTGGGGTGTCTACGAGCCGATCAAGGAGAAGGGCGAGGACGGCAAGGCCGGGATGCGCAGCTACAAACGCACCCCCGTCGAGATCCCGGCGAAGATCGTCGTCGCCGACCTCGCACCCGGAAAGACCACGACGGTGTCGTTGAAGGACAAGGTGGTCCTTCGGATCGATCGGCACGACGCCCCGGAACGTGGTTGTCGGCTCATCGAAATCGCGCTGTGCAATGACCAGGTGACCCCCCGCAAGATCCCGGTGAACGCGTGGCTTTTCCAGACCGTGTTGCGGGTCGAGGCGGGTGGCGAGGATGTGTTCCTGCCGGTCTCTGATCCGTTGATTGATACGCGTCCGGAGCGCGATGACGAGCTGCGTCGGCTGCGGTTGCAGTATCGGGACCGGCTGGAGTTTGCTGTGGGTCGGACCTGCTCGGTCGACTGGGACGTGGAGGACGGCGCCCGGCGGGCGCGTGCGGTGTGGACGACCTGGTTGCCGACGTGTCAAACGCCGCAGACCACCGCCGAGGAGATCGGTTCGGCGCTGCTGGACATGAAGCGTCTGGAGTCGGCGAGCGAGGAAGAGCTGCGGGCCGGCCTTGAGTCGATCGTGAAGGGCTATGCGACCTGGCTGGAAGGTCAGAAAAAGGTTGCCGACGCGCTTCCCGAGCATCTGCGTGGCGAAGGGCTAGATGCGGTTCGGGAAGCAGGCCGGGTTCAGCAGCAGCTCGCCGAAGGGCTAGACCATCTGCTCGGTGATCCAGAGGCGTTGCGGTGCTTCCGGTTCATGAACCGGGTGATGGCCGACCAGCGGGTTCAGTCGCAGGTCGCCACCCGCCGGGCGAAGAACCCGAAGGAGAGCATCGAGCAGGCGCGGGAGGCGGTGCTCGCCGAGGGGCCGAAGGCGCACTCGTGGCGTACCTTCCAGCTCGCGTTCGTGTTGATGCAGCTTCCGCTGTTGAGTGATCCGGCGGCGCCGCGGCGTTCCGGGGATCTGGCCAAGGCGCAGCTGTTGTTCTTCCCGACCGGTGGTGGCAAGACCGAGGCGTATCTCGGCTTGGCCGCGTACACGTTCGCTATCCGCCGCCGACAGGGCATCGTCGAGACCCCGGACGGGCCGCTCGACGGTGGCCGCGGTGTGGCGGTGCTTATGCGGTACACGCTGCGGCTGTTGACCGCACAGCAGTTCCAGCGCGCCACGACGCTGGTGTGCGCCGCGGAACGGGTTCGCCTGAAGGATGAGGCGACGTGGGGCGCAGAGCCGTTCCGGATCGGGTTGTGGGTGGGCACGGATGTCAGCCCGAAGCGGTACGACGAGGCCGCAACGCAGCTCAACCGGGCGAACCGCAGCGGCGGCGGATACCGGCTGACGGTGTTGCAGATTCAGCGGTGTCCGTGGTGCGGCAGCCGGGTCAGCGCCCGAAATGTGCGCGCCGCCGAGGGGACTCGCCGGGTGTTCGTGTACTGCGGCGATGATCTGGCGGGCTGCCCGTTCGCCGAGGGTGGCGAGGTGCCGGACGGCCTGCCGGTCCTCACGGTCGACGAGGAGATCTACCGGCTCGCGCCCGCGTTCCTCATCGCCACGGTGGACAAGTTCGCCCGCCTGGCTCGCGAGGGTGAGGCGGCGTCGCTGTTCGGTTACGTGTCGCGGCGCTGCGGGCGGCACGGCTTCGTGCACGCCGATTATCGGCACTGCGACATCAAGGACGGCAGCAAGCACCCACGGAGCAAGGACGGTTTTCCGCAGGCGGCCGTGCACCCGACGTCTCGGTTGCGGCCACCCGACCTCATCATTCAGGACGAGCTGCACCTGATCACCGGTGCGCTCGGGACGACGGTCGGGTTGTTCGAGGTGGCCATCGACGTGATGGCCGGCTGGCGGACGGCGGCCGGTGATCGGGTGCGGCCGTTGGTGGTGGCCTCCACCGCGACCGCGCGCAACGCCCCGGACCAGGTCCGCGCGTTGTACGGCCGCGATGTCACGATCTTCCCGCCGCAGGTCCTCGATGCCGGCAAGACATTCTTCTCGAAGGAGGAGAAGATCTCGGAGGAGTTCCCGGGTCGGCGCTATGTCGGGCTGTCGACCACCGGGGTTCGCCTGACGACCGCGGAGATCCGGGTCGCCGAGGTGCTGATGGCGGGAGCGCAGTTGCTGCTGGACCGGTGCGGTGACGTAGCCGACCCGTACCTGACGCTGGTCGGCTACTTCAGCGCTACGCGGGAGCTTGCCGGCATGGCCCGATACATGGGCGACGACATCCAGACCGCCCTGGCCAAGAGGCGTCCCTGGTCGTTGCTGCCGAGCCGGACCGGAACGAACTTCGGGTCGCTCAACATCGCCGAGCTCACGTCCCGAGTCTCCAGCGCCGACATCACCGCCACCCTGGACCAGATGGCGGTGCCGTTCGACGCGCGGTTCGACTCCACTGCCGGCAAGCGGGAGCTTCGGGCATTGCGCGAGGCGCACAAGCCGCTGCCTTCCCGGGACGTGAGCCCGTACGATGCTGTCCTGGCCACCTCGATGCTTCAGGTCGGTGTGGACGTGACCAGGCTCGGGCTGATGCTCGTCGTTGGTCAGCCGAAGAACACCGCCGAGTACATCCAGGCATCCTCGCGCGTCGGCCGTGACGCTAAGCGGCCCGGTCTGGTGATCTCACTGGGCAACTGGGCGCGGCCCCGCGACCTGGCCCACTTCGAGCAGTTCCGCCACTACCACGAGACCTTCTACGCACAAGTCGAGGCGTTGTCGGTAACTCCGTTCTCGACGACGTCGCTGGAACGCGGGCTCGACGGGGTCCTGATCAGCGCCGCTCGCGTGGTGCAGGCCGCCGAGGCGCAGGGGCTGTCGCCGGAGCAGAGCGCCGGCCGGATCGACGGCCAGCGCACCTTCGCGGTCGAGCTGATCGACGCGCTGGTCGACCGGGTGTTGGACGCCTCGGACGAGGACTCGGCGGACCGAGCGCGGCAGCGGCTGCTCAACCGGCTCGACCAGTGGGACAAGCGACGCAAGCACCTGGCCGACCGGCGCAAGTCTTTGGTGTACGAGAAGGTGGCCGATGACAGCCGCCAGGACGCCCTGATGATGAGCGCAGAGAACGCTCGGTCCCGGGCCGACGGGCGAGACGCGCCCCCGTTCGTGGTGGCCAACTCGATGCGTGAGGTGCAGCCGGAGATCAACCTGCTGGTGAGCCCGATCAAGGAGAACCTGTTCTACATTGCGCCGCCCGGCGCCCCGCGGTGGGAACTGCCCGAGGAGAGCGGAACGTCATGACCGACGTAGCCAGATTCGTCTACGACGCCGCGACCGCCGTCGACCCGCTGGGCGATGCGGAGAAGGAAGCCGAGAAGGCGACCAAGCACAACCGCGCCAAGGTCGGCTCCGGCCGTCCGTCATCGTTGCTCTACACCTACGGTCCCGGTTCCATCATGGATCTTCCCCAGTTCACGATCATGCCCACGGGAATCGACGACTGGGACCGGATCTGGCGCCGCCGCGACGGCATTCGGCAGATCCGCGCGCCGCGGCTGCGGGAGGTGGTCGCCCGTCTTCTACGCTCACGCGACGTCCAGTTGCGTCCTCATCCCTGGCAGGAGAAGAAGGTCAGCCTGTCCACCGAGGGCAACGACCTCGGCGTACCCGCTCGGGTTTTCCCGCAGTGGCTGCGCTGCACCGGCTGCGACATGCTCGGACTGCTCTCACAGTTTTCATACACCAACACCCATCCGTTCCGCACGGACCTGGCGTGTTTCGAACACGCCAAATGCACCGGACGTAAAGGCGGCGGCAGTCGCAAAGCGACCAGCCGCACCGCTATCCCGGCCCGCTACCTGCTCGCCTGCGTCGACGGTCACCTCGACGAGTTCCCGTACGACCTGTGGGTGCATCACGGCAAGGCATGTTCCGAGGCGGAGTTCCCGGCGCTGAGGATGGTCGACCGCACCGCCGGCAAGGGCGCCTCAGCGGTCATCCACTGCGAATCCTGCGGACAGCGCCGACCGATGAACGAGGCACAGGGCGAGGCCGGACGCAGCAAACTGCCGAACTGCCGCGGCCGTCATCCGCACCTCGACGCGTTCGAGCCGAACGGGTGCCGCAACAAGGCCAGGCTTATGCTCGTCGGCGCGTCGAACCTGTGGTTCCCCGCCACCCAGTCGATTATCGTGATGCCGGAGTCCCAGCAGGAACGCACCAGCGACCTCGCCAACCGGATCCGCGTCGCGCTCGGAGACAAGCTCGCCAAGTACAGCGACGACCTCGACACGCTGCGGGACGTGCTCGACGGCAAGGTCGACGTCTCCGAACTGTCCGACGAACAGCTGAGCGAGGCTGTCGCCGCCGCCATGTCGCCCCCGGAGTCGGCCGAGGAGCAGGAGGCATGGCTTCGCGACTGGGATCCCGTTGATCTGCTCGTCCCCGAGTGGCGTTACCTGCAGAAGGATCCACTCGGTCTGCGCCACGAGGACGAGACGAGCGGACTGACACTGTCCAGGCGTGACCGCGACGCCGACCTTCGGACCGAAATCGTGCGGGTTTTGGCCGTCGAACGGCTGCGGAAGGTCAACGCCTTGGTCGGGTTCACCCGGATCGACGACATGGACCGGGCCGGCGACCTGCCCCAGCGCCTCGCCCCGCTCGCCCGCGCCCCGCGCCCGGCCTGGACGGTCGCCACCGAGGACCGCGGCGAAGGCATCTTCCTGCAACTCGACGAGCAGGCCGTCGCCACCTGGGAGAAACGCATCCTCGCGACCGACCTCTGGGAGGCTCACCGAGACGCCCACGAACGCAACTTCGAACGGCGCTTCTCGGAAACTGCCAAGAGTGTGCACGCCGACTCGCGCCTCAAACCGCCCCGGTACTGGCTGGTCCACACGCTGGCCCACATACTCATCCGGCAGCTGGCGATGACCAGTGGTTACTCCGCCGCGAGCCTGAGCGAACGCCTCTACGCCTGGCCGGAAACAAACAACCGGGAGGCAGCGGCCGGCCTGCTGATCTGCACCACCGCGTCCGACAGCGACGGCACTCTCGGCGGACTCGTCCAGCAGAGCGAACCCGCCCGTCTGCAACGAGTGGTGGCCAACGCGCTCTACCGCGCGACGCGATGCTCCTCAGACCCGATCTGCGCGATGCGACAGCCCGACAAGTCCGAGGACTTCCTCCACGGCGCGGCGTGCCACTGCTGCGTCATGGCGTCCGAAACGTCCTGCGAACGCGCGAACCGCTTCCTGGACCGCCGCCTGCTTGTCAACCTTCCCGGGAGCCGCGTTGGATTCTTCGGAGACATCGATTGACGCCTCCGCCGCCCGGCGCCTGGGTGAACTACTCACCGGCACCGAGGCGAAACAGCTCGCCGACCGGCTGGCCGACGGCGACACCCTGACCGTCGCGCTGAAGACCATCCCGGCCGGACGCCGCGCCCACCTCCGATCGCTGGCCGAGACCAGCCCGACCATCTCCCTGATCGCAGTCCTGCGAGCGATCCAAGGGGCGCGCACCGCCCCAAACGCCGTGAGCGCGCTGTGGACGATGCCTGGCCACATCGCCCAGCGCGGCCCGCTCACCAGCTCGATCAGCCACCTCGTCGACCGCGCTCGGCAATCGGTGACCTGCTCCACGTTCAACTTTCGACGCTCATCCGCACTCTGGACAACGCTCCGGCGCGCGGCGCTGCGGCCAGAGCTGGGCGTGCGGGTCTACGTCGACACGGCAGCTGCCGACCAGAGCCCGAGCCGCTCGACCCCGACTACCTTCGAGGTGGCCAGACATCTTCACCCCGGGACCGTTCTGCGAACGAAGGAGTTCGATGGTGTCCAGGTCCGTAATCATGCGAAGTTCATCGCGATAGATCACCGCTTTTTGCTAGTGACCAGCGCGAACTTCTCCTGGAGTGCGGAGCACGGCAATATCGAATTCGGGGTGCTCATCGACAACCGGAATCTCGCGGAGGCAGCCGAGCGCGAGATGCTCGACGCCGAGGATCTACTCTACGAACGCGTTCCCGACCCTGGGCCTGACCCGGTTTGACGGACATCCCAGCTCAGAGGGGCTGTGTGCTCCTCGGGAGGATGTTCATCATGGAAGGCATGGGCAAGAAACCACGCCGGCCGCGCAGAGCGTTCACGCCGGAGTTCAAGGCGGAGATCGTCGAGGTGTGCCGGCGGGGTGACCGGACGATCGTGCAGGTCGCGAGGGACTTCGACCTGACCGAGACCGCGGTCCGTGAGTGGGTCAGGCAGGCCGACGTCGACGCCGGCACCCGGTCGGACGGGTTGACCAGCGACGAGCGCGACGAGTTGGCGCGGCTGCGGCGGGAGAACCGCCGGCTTCGCGAGGACGTCGACATCCTCAAACGCGCCACGGCTTTCTTCGCGACGGAGACCCGGTGAACGTGTACCCGTTCATCGAGGCGGAGAAGGCGCGGCCCGACGGGAACGTGAAGCGTTCCTGTGAGCTGCTGGAGGTCTCCCGGTCCGCCTACTACCAGCACCGCACCGGGCCGTCGCGGCGGGAACGCGACGACGCAGACCTTGCCGCCCGTATCGCGGAGATCCACGCCGACTCGGCCGGCACCTACGGCGCGCCCCGGGTCCGCGCCGAACTCGCCGCCCAGGGGCGGCGGCACTCCCGTAAACGCGTCGCGCGGCTGATGCGGGGCGCCGGGCTGTGCGGCCGCACGCCGAAGCGGTGGCGCACCACGACCGTGCCCGACCCGGGGGCGGCGTTGTCGGCGGACCTGATCCGCCGGGACTTCGACGTCGCCGCCGGCCGGGTCGACACCCGCTGGTGCGGCGACATCACCTACATCCACACGTGGGAGGGCTGGCTGTACCTCGCCACCGTCATCGACATCGCGTCACGTCGGGTGGTGGGCTGGGCGACCGCCGACCACCTGCGGACCGATCTGCCCGCTCAGGCGTTGTCCACCGCGATCGCCGTCCGACGCCCGAGGGGGCCGGTGATCTTCCACAGCGACAGGGGTTGTCAGTACACGAGTGCGCGGTACGCCCGGCTGGCCGACCGCAACGGGGTGCGGTTGTCGGTCGGTGGGCGGGGTCAGTGCTGGGACAACGCCGTCGCGGAGTCGTTCTTCGCCACGATCAAGACCGAACTGCTCGACCGGAGGGCGTGGCCGACCCGGGCCGCCGCCCGTGCGGCGATCTTCGAGTGGATCGAGGGGTGGTACAACACCCGCCGCCGCCATTCCACCCTGGACTACATGAGCCCGGCCGAGTATGAGGCGACGGCCTGTTCCCGCAGGCCGGACAGCAAGGTAGCGTGAGATAACTTACCGACCCTGTCCGTCAAACCGGGTCAACCCCACCCCCGGTACCACGAGCAGACGGCTTGACCGGGTGACGCTTGGGTCAGCCGGGTAGCTTAACAATCCTTGGGCGCCGGTCATGGTGCTCGTCGGGTGCTCGGAGGCCGTGCACCGGACCGACGTCGGCTGGATCGTGCGGCACGTTCGTCCGCTGGAACCGGATGAAATCCGGAGCGACGTGGACCGGTGGGACCCGGACGGACGGGAAGCGTCGATCGACGCTGGCTCTTAATCCGCGGGTTGTAGGTTCGAGTCCTACGCGGCGTACCAGACACCAAGGCCCCGACCGGCGGTTTCCGCCCGGTCGGGGCCTTGGTCGTACGCCGCACGGCCGGCCGGGTGCTCGCCGGGTGCTCGGGAGCCGTTGGACCGGTCGCCGTCCGAAGGGACCAGGGCCGCCTTGGTGGACGCCACCGGCGCAGCCCTCGGGGTGGTCTCATCTTGGTGTCGTCGGCTGGTGGGCGACGATCGCGGCCTCGGGGATGCGGTCTTCGGTGAGTAGAGCGACGAGTTCGTCGAGTAGCCGTTCGAGATCGCCGACGCTGTGCAGGTCGTAGTGCTTGTTGACGATCCTGTCGTCAGCCAGGCGGACCGTCGCCAGTTCGGCTTCCCCGGTGCTCCAGATTGCGATCTCGGCGATCCACGAGGCGGACTCGAGTTCGCTGATTACGATCGGCTTGCCGTGGTTCGGCTCGATCGGCCGTGTGTGCCACGACACGGTCAGACTCGACCAGGTTTCGGTCCGCGCCAGCACCGCGTCGGACAGCGCATCGAGCGGGAACGCCACGCCGACGACTATCGCACGCTTGGCAAAGCGCGCCTCTGCGGTCGAGGCGGCGCGATCCGTTAACCAGTTGAACAGCCGGATCATCGATCCGGCCTGGATCGAGGCGTCGTGGACGGTGAACCCACCCAGGCTAGCTCGCGGTCAGCGCGAGGTCGGGCTGCTGGGCGCGGAGGAGCTGAGCGAGAGCGGCGATTCGCCGTAGCGGTGACAAGTCTGGCGGCGGAATAGGGCTGTCGCTGAGAAGCTGGGACACCGCGTCGCGGACTGCGGTGTGCAGGGGCGAATCTTCGATGACGTCGTCGTGCAGGAGGCGATCGCCTCGGTGTGCGGTGATGCGGTGCTGGTTGCGATCGAGCTGCCAGCCGTCTGGGGCTGTGACGGGGTCGAGGTGCGCCACGAATCTGGTTTGCCCGGCGTGCACCGTGATGTGGCGGTGCCTGTCGTCTGACGGCCGGCGGCCTCGGCTCCACTGGCTGCGACCGACGGAGCCTGTTCGAGGGGTGCTGCCGAGGATGACAGTTGAGCCGGTGATGGTCGAGGCGAGTTCGAGGGTGACGTGGTGGTCGTTGACAGCGATGGTCGTTCGTTCGGTGAGCGCGGAGACGAACATGCGTGGGTCGTAGGTGGCGGTCAGCTCGGAGCGTTGTGGGTCATCTGCGAGGTACGTTGTCCAGACCTCGGCGGGCAGGAACTGCCGTAGCGCGGTGAGCATGTGCAGCCACTCGTAGCCGAGCACTCCGTAGGAACGGTCGACGAAGCGTCCGCGTGAGATGTCGACGGTGCGGTCCTTGCTGAACGTGACGCCGATGTGGTGGATCGTCGCGTCGGGCTCGATCTCGCCGACGGTTTTCCATAGCGCGTCGAGGGCCCGGCTGTGCCGGTACTGGTCGACGAGGACCAGCCGGGCATTGCGGTGGCTGGCCAGCAGCGCGGTCAGTTCGGCGATCTCGTGGCCCTGGCAGGCGGGCTTCTCCAGCAGTACCCGTGCCTGCGGATCGCGGGCCAGGATCGATCGGAGGACCGGAAGGTGATCGGCGGTAGGGCAGCACACCGACCACAGGGCCACGGCCGATACGACGGCATCGGGCAGATCATCGACGCCGGTGGTGAATTTGCGGAAGTCTTTGGGGAGGTGCTGGTGCTTGGGGTCGAGGATGGTCAGCGATGCACCCGCATCGGCGAGGATCTCCGCGTGCAGGCGCCCGGCGACGCCGTAGCCGACGATGCAGGCCCGCAGCCCGCCGACGTTGGGTGCGGCGCCGGAGAGCGCGGTCGCGGCCGGAGTGTCGGCTGGCGGCGTCGTGAGATACGTGTCGTAGTAGGCCTCGTAGAGCCCAGCGGCTCGTACGGCGTCGTTGACGACCTCGACGTGCACGCCGGGCGTCAGCTGGTCTGCATTTCGGCACATCCACCCGGCGGCGATCAAGGTGCCGGCCCGGTAGGCGTCGTAGCCCTGGTTGGGGATGGCGTCGGCTTCGTACAGGTTGAGTGAGCGACCGTCGCCGAGCACGGTGGCGTGGCGTCCGTTGTCGAGGCGGTATCTGCGACCGAGGCCGGGGACATTGGTCGCCTGTCCCGCGTATCGGGGGGTGGCGAGCAGGCTGAAATCCTTGGTGGCAAACGGTGCGAGAAACACGTCGTCCGGCATGAGGGTCAGGTCGGTGGCGGTGATGGCGTCGTTTCCGGCGGTACCGACGACGAGGAATGGGGATGCGGCTATCAGCGCGTCGCTGACACGGCGGTGGGTGGTGTAGCCGGCTTCGGCGGCGGTGATGAGGGTGAGCGGATCGGTGTCGACGATGTGGACCTGGGCGCCCTGAGCGCGCAGGTTGCCCGCGAGGCGCGAACCAAGCTCACCGAAGCCGACGACGAGCACCCGACGTCCGCTGAGCTTGTGGGCGGCCAGAAGAGCCCGTAGGCGGCGGGCGCAGGATTCGGCGATCTCATGGTATCCGAGGCGCGTCTTGAGCTCGGAGTGGGCGAGGTTGAGCACCGGGATCGCCAGTGGCCCGGCGGCGTCGATGCGTTTGATTCCGGACACCGTCAGCTCGATGGCGGCGTCGACGCGACGGGGCGCATCTCTGCCGCCGTACCCCTGTGCGATGAGCCCGCCGTCGTCGATGACGAGCACCCGACATCCTGCGGCGTGGGCCTCGTCGATGAAGGCGTCGACGGTGGCCCGCGCGGCTGCCAGCTCGATTTCGTGGCTGGCGGGCGCGTTGATTGCGGTGTTGTCGAGGACACCGCTGGCGATGCCGTGGGCAAGCAGCGTGGCGTGAACTCGGTCGCGGCGGAGAGTGCGGTCGCCTTTAGCTAGGGCATAGATCCGGTGTGCTGGGATTCCGGCGCGGTGGATGCCGAGCAGAAATCCGAGCGTGTTTTCGACATAGTGGTCGCGGAAGATCAGGGCCCAGCCGTCGAGGCCGAGGTCGGCGGTGGCGTACTGGTCGATGAGCGGCAAGTGGGTGCGGAGGCGACCCAGTTCGCTGTCGCTGTGGCGGCGCAGCCGCAGCGTCAGATCGTTGACCAGTGCGGTTCTCGTTGCGTCGTCGGCGCTGGAGTCGAGCAGGACTTCAAGGTGCGTTTCAGACTCCAGGTTGTGGGCCTGGCTGTCCGGGGCCTGTGGGAGATGGTCGCGCCAGCGGACGGTGACATTCACTGATTGGTCCTCCCGCAGGAGGACTGCTGTGTCGGGCTGTGGGTGGGTGACGAGGAGCCCGTGCACGGAGGCGATCTGTCCCAGCGCTGCGCGCAACTCCTCCGGGGTCACCGGGCCATGTAGGACGTGCCAGTTCCGGTCGAGTGGGGGGTTCTGGGTGGTCATCATGTTCCTCACTGTGAGGAGGTGGTTGGTGTCAGCGGTCCGCGATGATGCCGTGGAGGAGATCGTCGGTGTCGGCCTGGTGGTCGAGCAGGACGATCGCTGCGCGGTGGCGTAGGAGCCAGAATTCGTCGAGGGCGTCCTGGAACAGGCCAGGCTTGAGGTAGTGCTGCTTGACTCCGTACAGGCTGGTGAGCAGTTGCAGCAGCGCGACCCGGGCACAGGACCGGATGTCGTCGTCGGTCACCGTGGGGTTGGTCCGCACGTAGCCTTCGATCAGCGTTCGCGCGATGGTGAGCCAATCTGCCGTCGTGGCGACCGTGTTGGGGTAGAACGCCACCCGGCCCACCTCGTAGGAGACGAAGAACGGGTCCGGCGGCCGGAAATCGATCACGGCGGAAAGCCGGTCGCCATCGAAGATCAGGTTCACTGGGCTGTAGTCGCCGTGCAGGATCTGGGTGGTGAGCTTGGGCAGGTCCTTCATGAGCCGGGGAATTTCGGCGATGGAATCTCGTCGCTCGGCGAGCGTGCGGGCGGCTTGGGTATCGAAGGGGTCGGCAGGACCGGCCGCGATGCGAGCCTCGGCGATGTCGATGAGACGGTCGACGGTTGCTGCCAGACCGACGAGGTCGACGGCGAGCCAGTTCTGTGCTTGCGGCGATGGTCCCGCGCTGGCGGGCAGGGTGGCGAAGGCGGCGTGGATACGACCAAGGGTCGTGCCAGCGGCGAGCGCCTGACCCGCTGTCAGGTCAGTGGTGACGACGGCCCCGGGCATCCACTCCCACACGGATACCGCATACAGGGAACTGGTGTCGATCGGGTCTCCGGCATGGTTACGGAGCAGCCCGGCGACCGGCGTGCCGTGGCGCTCGGCGAGTGCCGACAGCTCGATAGCGGCGGCTTCGCCGGCCAGGTCCGTGCCGGGTGGATAGTTCTTGACGAAGACGTCTCGGCCTACGCACGTCGCCCGGTAGTTGGTCGTTCCCTGCCCGATGGGTAGCTGGACCAGACGGGCCGGTGCGAGTCCGTAGCGGCGCAGGAGAAGGTCGGCGATCGTGCGTGCGGGTTCGCTGGTGAGTTCGGTCATCGGAGGGACTCTCCCGTCGCGACTTCGTGTGGTGGGCAACCGGACGCGGCTGGTGCGGAGGGTTGGTCCGGTAGCAGTTCTTTGGCGAGCGCTTCGTAGATCTGGCCGGTGCGTTTCCACCGGCCGGCTGAGCTGCTCGGCGGCCTGGGGGCCTTCCGCTCGACGGCACGTCGTGGTGTCATCAGAGCGGCTTCCGCTGCGGCCATCGCGGGTCCGAGGTCGCCTTCGGCGGGTGTCAGCCATCGGGGACGGTCTCGGGTGATTTCCTCGACGGCGGGTAGATCGGGGGCGATTACCGGCAGGTGATAGCAGATGGCGGTGGTGACCGAGCTGGGGTGCAGAACCTCCGAGAAGAAGTCGTAGCCGTCATCGCTGCGGTACGGGCAGACAGCGGCGTCTGCGGCAGCGTAGAGGTGGCCGGCCTGCTCAGGTGGCACGCGGTGTGGATACCAGATGGCTCGGCCTTCGGCGTCGGCGACGACGCGATTGATGTCGGCCGAGATCGCTGGGTCGCGGCTGGCGCCGGCGATTACCAGGCTCGCGCGGGTGGCGTGAGCGAGGAAGGCCGCAGCGGTGGCGGGTACGTCCTTGTACCGGGTGATGTGGCCCAGTAGCAGGAACGTCAGGGACTGGTCACGCATGTGCTTCACCAGCTCGGAGACCGCGCCGCTCGGCGCTCGCTCGGGGTCGTCCAGCCCGGCCCAGCCGACCACCCGCACGTCCGCGCCCGTGCGGGCTCGCAGCGCGGTGGCATCTGCGTGCGTGTGGCACAGGACGACGTCGGCGAGGTCGAGGACACCCCGGGTCACGGTGTCATCGGTGTCGGTCGCCGCGTCGCCGTCGATCGGTTTCAGGTTGTGGACCGTCCAGACCACGCGCCAGCCGGCCTGCCGCAGACCGGCCAGGGTCGCCAACAACCTTTCGGCAGCCTGTGGTGTACGTGCCCCCTCAGACGCGTCGTGGTAGAGCCGTTTGAGCCGGTGCAGGTTGAGTACGCCGGGCGGCTGCATCGCGTTGACGCTGGCGAGGTCCGGACGGAAGGCCAACGGAAGCGTCATCGGGGCGTAACGGTGGAGGTGAGCAAAGTACGGGCTCGGCCAGCGTGGGTAGTCCGTGGCAATGACCCATCGGCGAGGCATCGCGGTCGGTGCGGACGTCATAGGTTTGCCTCCGAGCGGGAGTGCCACCAGGCAACGGCGCGGCGGTAGCGGTCCAGGCAGACCTGCGGGCTGCGGTCGGCGCCGGTCCATTCGAAGGCGATCTCGACCGGGCTGTCGTTCTCCAGGTGCCCGAACGTCTTTGCCACGATTTCGTAGCCGGCACCGGGCACATGATCGTCACCGTCGCTGATGTGAATGACGCGGGTGCGCGGTGCGAGGACGGACACCTGAGCGGCGAGATTGTCGGGATCCTCGGAACGCCGCCACGCCTGTTGGATCTGAGCCGTGTCCATCAGCAACGCGAGCCATGGGGCTCGTTCGAGGTGCGTAACCAGCGCATCGACTGAATGATCTGTGAACCATGCCGGCTCATGTAGCTCGATGAGCGTCGTCAGCCCGTGGCGGGCGGCGAGGTCTGGCACCGCCAGGTCGGCCCACTGCCGCTGGTCGAGGTGATGCCTGGCGAGCAGTCGAACCGCGTGCGCTCGCAGTACGGACGCGGCGTGGCCCAGCCGGTTGAGTTCGGCGCTGGCCCGCCAGTACGTAGGAGTGCCCGGCCGAGCGAAATCGATCAGATCGAGATCTGCGGTGACAACGGTGATCGGCACGCTGACCTGGGAGCAGCGGGCCCACCGATCGAGCGTGGGGGTGTCACGCCTGGCCAGATCGAATCCGCGCGGGCCGCCGCGCAGGTGCAAGAACGGAACCCCGTGCTCCACCGCGAGCGCGAGTAGGGCTTCCGGATCGACGCCACGGATTCCGATGCTGTAGAGGCCGACGGCCGTCGGCGTCGAACTGGTCACGACCACTCCAGGATCACGAATGGTGCAGTACCGCGCCGATTGCCGGCCAGAGCGGCGTAGAACGGACCGGCCCGCTCGCCCGGAAACCGGGCGAACCAGCGCGGCACTGCGTCGATGTCGACCGTGTCGCCCACCCAACCCAGCACGGTCTCGAATGCCGACCGCCTCGCCTGGTCCGAGTGACCGGCAAGTTCATGCATGCCCACCACAGCGACGCCTTGCCGGTGCACGGCAGCGGAAGACAGGTCCGCCGCGTCTCCCGGCGTGCCCAGCAAGCCAAGGAGCCCGCCCGGGGTGACCATGGCCAGCGCTCGCGTCGGACGCCCGGTGCAGTCGATGACAAAAGTCTGCGTCGCTACCCCGGGCGGCTCGGTCAGCATGGTCACGTCCGGTATGACCGCCGCAGCCGGTCGCGGATGCCGGGTAACTGCCACCACCTGCGCCACACCTCGGCGCTTGAGTTCCAGCACACAGCCGAGGGCGACCGGTCCGCCGCCGATGACTACAACCGGCTCCGAGACGCGGTTGTCCGACATCCAGCGGCGCAGGCCAAGAGCCGCTATCAGCTGGAACCGGGCAACTGCGACGTGCTCGGGTCTGGTCCCCGGCGGGATCGGCAGCGCGCGGTGGTCGTCAGGCTGGGCGTCAGCACCGTGAGGCACGGGTGTCAGTAGCTGCCCACCATCCAGCGAATCGGTGACTGTCATGTACCCGGCAGCATGATCGTCTTCATCAGCTGTGGCGAGAAGATGCCGCAGCTCAGTCCCAGGGCTGACCACGCTGTACCGAGCCGCGAGCCAACCCTGCCTCGCGGGCACGCGCGGCACGACAGTGGCGGTACCCCGCCGGAAGATGATCCGAGCACCTATACCTTTCGGATCGATCATGGCCATCGCTCCAGCAGGTTTGGCAGCTCGGCCACGTGCGCGATGACCGGGACGTCCTCGGGCAGGCCAGGCGGCGGTTCCCCGGCGCACACCAGGGCAGCCCGCATCCCGGCGGCACGCGGGCCGACGACGTCCTTGTCGAGAGTGTCGCCGACGAACAGCACTGCCCCCGGTACACCTCCGGCAGCGTCGACCACCGCAGCGTAGAAGCGGGGATCGGGCTTGGTGAACCCGATGTCGCTGGACAGCACAAGGGCATCGAAATGCTCCACCAAGCCGGCGACCGCAAGCGTCCGTCGCCGGTGGGCGATCGGGCGCTGAGTGTTGCAAGCCAGGACCAGCTCCCGCTGGCTGCGGCGAAGCGTCCGGACCGCAGCGGCGGCACGCGGATCGACGACAGCGTCGGGCACCGACTCCCACAGCGCGTCAACCACCGCGTCCAGGTCTGGCGGCTGAGCGCTCACGCGCTGCCAGGCATCCGCGAGAATCGTCTCCCACGGTGTCTGGACACCTTGCCGGTATGCCGCCTTCGCCTCGGCACGCACTTCGTCGACCGCGACGTCAAGCCCAGCGGGACTCGGCCAGCCAGACCGCGACTCCAACACGGCCACGACGTCGCGGCCGCACGGTGACGCCCCTGGAGTTGCGAGCGTGCCGCCGAAATCTAGCGCCACCGCTGCCACAGCTAACGTATTCACCGCCGATCCTCCTCACGCTGCATGGCATCAACCACCGACGCGATGTCGCCTGGGCTGCCCCGCACCCACCAACAACGAATGGTGGATGCCAGCCGACGCACCAGCCGCAGTCGACGGCGGGCTAACTCGGGGCCCTCCAGAAGCGACAACGGGTCCGCCGCCGCGTCGTCCAGAATCTTGCTCAGCAGGTGCCCGCTCGCCCGGTACAGCGCGTTCGCGGCCACCTGTTCCCCACAAGGAGCCGGTGGTGACCCGAAGCTGTTGCCATCCACCGCCACCATCACGATGCCCGCAAGATCCGCGACCGCATTGCTGGCGTCACTGGGAAGGCTCGCGGCGAGATCTACCCGCTCGTCATCCGGCTGGCCGAGAACAAAGGTGGGGAACCACCGCTCAATCGCAGATCGTCGCAACACATAGGCGCGGGTGCCGCCGACCACGTCGAAGCTGCCCTGGCCATTCAGCCTCACGAGGCAGGTGTCCCCCGCGAGGGGAGACCAGCCCATCGACGTGATCATGGCCAGCCCAGTGAGACTCTTTCCGGCGCCGTAGTCGCCGATCAGCAGCATCGCGTGGCCCGCCTTCGCCACGGCGACACCGTGCACGCTCAGCGTGTCGTCGTAGAGGTGCTCGGCATGGAATCTGGCGTTGATGGTGCGCCGGGCATCGGCCTGGGTGGTCGCGTCAGCAAGGGTGAGCGACGTGTTCTCGCTATCCACTTCGATTGGTTCGCTGCGCGCAGTGGGGATCTGCGCCAAGAGCGTGTGCCACCACCGGCCCAGGTGGGGTGGTCCTGCTACCACCAACCGGTTGCTACCGCTGTGAACAGCCCAACGGATGGTCACGACGCGCTCCCCATGATCCAGGGGAGGTGGGCGGCGAGAGCATCCCATACTGGCAGCGACGGCAACCGCGCCATGTCCGGTACGCGTAGTTCGACTACCGCAACCTCGGCGCTGCGGAGCGCAGCGAGCAAGTCGGCCTGCCCGATCTCCGTTGACCGGAGCAGCTGCGCTGGCGGCCCAGCGACACCGAGAAGGTCGAGCATCATCAACCGTTGAGCGGGAATCTGAGCCGCGACCGTCAGCGCTGACCCGAGCCGGTCTACGCCGATATTCCCATCGACCAGCCCGTGCCGCCCCGGGGAGGTGGCACTGGTTGGACTGACCACGACGACCGCCCCCACCATCGTGGGTCCGGTCCGCTGGATGTCAAACATGGAAGCGTACTCGGGTGGGCTGAGCACCAACCGGTGCCGTCGAGAGCTACTCCCGAAGGTGTTGAGCGCAGTCGCAGTGGTGGGCCTTTCGTGTGTCATGGTGTTCAGAAGTTCCAACGGGATACTGACTCGGGTTGGCCAGCCGACCGCGATCACGCCGCCGGAACTGGGGCGGAGGAGTACAAGGTCGTCGGACATGAACTTGGCGGACAACTCGACAGACGCCCGGTGCGCCAGCGTCGACTTGCCGCCATGTGAGCCGGCAAGAAAGACCACCGCCTGAGGACCGACGTCCGTGTCGACGCTTACGGCCGCAGCGTGCATCAGGTACCAACCATCCGCGAGTAAGCGCGTTCCGAAGAACATCCGGCCAACCCAGTCCGGCCACCGCCGGCTCGGTTCGTCCCCGGAGGGCAGCAGCAACCGTGTTCGTTGGGACTGGGCGTCTACCTCAATGAGAGTCTCAGCGGAGCCCCGCCGATACTGACCGGCGAGGACAAGACGGCCGCCCGCTACATCGACGAGCTCCAGCCGCCGGCCGATGTCAGCCCATGAAAGGACCGGATGGCCACGGCGGCGACCAGCGCTGACCGAGGCAAGCGCGATGTGGACCGACCAACCAGGTTTCGTAGCCGACGGCTCCGCCATTGAACATGGCGGGGCCAACACCGCCAGTGCGTCATCCGTCAGGCCCTGCGCGTCGGCGGTGAACCGTAGGCAATGCCCTGCAAGAACCAGGTCCCTTGGTGCTCCCGATGACCGCTTGGGCAGCCCAGCCGCACTGGACATCAGCGTCACCACAATCCTCCTTACTGGACAATTGCGCCATGTATGCCCAAATCTCAACGACCTCGATGATCGCGGTCATAGAGCAGATCCTCGGGATTGAGCGCCCGGCTGCGCCCAGCGACTGCCCAACCCGTGCGATCCGGCGGCAGCTGTCCCGCGTCCGGCTCGCGGCCAGAAGAAGGCGGTGGCGAGCCGGGATACCGATCAGGGTCGTCCCCGGCTGCCACGATGACAGACGCGGCGGATGCCCGTACCGGGCATGGCGCAGTTCTGCCACAGCTCGAGCACGTTCTGGCTGTGGTGGCGTGGTGGCGCTGGTACAGCTCCACGGCCGTGGAGTGAGTCAGAGTGCCGCGCAGGGTCGAGATCGGTCGATGCATCACAGTTCACCGAGCCTCCGCTGATGCAGGCGGACGCCCCTGACTTCGCTGACCGGCGGCGCGTCAACCAGGTGCGAGCTGATGAAGCCGGCTGCTCCGGTGACCAGAACGCGGGACATTATCGGCGTCGCTCCTTCCGCACGCTCTGTTCGAACAGCCGCTGCCAGACGTGGGTGAACAGCGGAGGATCGGTGCTCGGCGCGGCGGGGCCATCTCCCGCGATCGGCGAGCCGCCGTCGCCCGACCTGACGGTGCCGGCGACAACTGCCGTCCTCGCGGCGTTACGGGAGAGGTAGATCGTCATCGCAGTCCCGCCTCCGACCTGTGCACGCCGCGCCTGAGTCGGGCAAGCCCGCCGCCGGGTCGTCGGCGTTGGTCGCCGGAGTGGCGGACCCGCCGCGATACCGGCGGGTCCGCCACCGCGAGGCGGCGGCTGGGAGCACCCCGCCGGTCACCCACCCGCGCAGCCCCAGTGGCGGTACGCGGGTGAGGAATCAACCTCACGGAACCGAATCCGACCGCCGTGGCGGCAGTCCGGTCCTGCCGAGGTGACGCGTTCTCGAATCTGATCGATGTGTCTACCATGAACCTCATGCCGTTGACGGATCGGGTCGGTGAGAATCGGGGGCGCCAGGGAGCGGCGTCATTCGATGCTCGGCATCAGCGAACCGTCTACAGGCGGTGACCGGTACCGTCCGCTACCCGTCCAATCGCGACCAGGTAGTGACGACCCGTAGCCGCGGTGGCTAGCGTGATCCATGTCGACAGGTGAAGCCCGGAGGTACGTGATGGCGGGACGGCGCTACCCCCCGAACCGGCGGCTCGCGTGGGAAAGGCTCCAACGCGGCTGGTCCTACGAGGAGATCACCGAACACATCCGCGCCGAGATGAGTCGCGCTGGCGAGACCGACACCGGGCTCAACGCCAACACCGTCCGACGCTGGGAGATCGGCGAGCGGTGGCCCGACCCGCGCTACCGCAAGCATCTGGTCGCGATCCTCGGCAAGCCGGCAAGCGACCTCGGCCTGCTCACCCCCGACGAGCTGGCCGTGCGCCCGGACGCGGAAACACTGCACGAGTTCAGGAGGTTGTGGGAGATGCTCATTGGAGACGACAACAGCAACGGATGGGACCGCGCATCGGTACTACGCGCGCTCGTCGGCGCCAGCATGCTGCCCCTGGTCGCGCCCCTGCTGTCCCTCGATCCAGACGCCGCCCACGCCGACGGCAGAACCGTCGACCCCGACTCGTACCAGCAGATCGTGCGCTGCCAGCGTGAGCTGTACTGGACCAGCCCGGCCCGCCCGCTCTACGAGGCCGCCTACGCCCACACCCAGCTCGGCGTCGGACTCCTGCGCGCCGCCGCCACCGGTACCAGCCGGGCCACTCTCGCCAGCGCCCTCGCGGAATCCGCGCTGCTCACCGCCCGGCTCGCCTTCTTCGACCTCAGCCAACCCGCCGTCGCCGAACGCTGCTACGACGTCGCCCTCGCCGCCACCCGTGAGGCCGGCGACCACGCCCTGGCCGCCACCGTCCTCGGCCACATGGCGTTCATCCCCGCCTTCGGCCACCAACCGGCCAACGCCCGCCCGCTGATCGACGCTGCCCTGCAACACACCTGGCACGGCGTCAGCCCCACAATCCGCTCCTGGCTGCACTGCGTCGCCTCGGAGGTCGAGGCCCGCGCCGGAGAGGCGGCCGCGAGTCGCCGCCACATCGACCTCGCCGCCGGCGCGGTCGACAGCGACTCCACCCCACCCGAGTGGCTCGACTTCTACGACAACGGCCGCCTGCACTCGTTCGCCGGGTACGCCGCCCTCGCCAGCGGCGACCACAGCGAAGCCGCCGGACAGCTCAACCAGGCGCTCGCCACGCTCACCGGCACCAGCGCCAAGCAGCGCAGCGTTGTCCTCGCAGACCTGGCCACCGCGCATGGCGGTGACGGCGATCGCGCCGCCGACTACCTCAACCAGGCCGTCGACGCCCTACACACCGACTGGTACGGCACCGGCCTCGACCGGGTCCGAGCCGTCCGTCCGACGCTCGGCGACAGCCGACACGGCGCACTGCTCGACGAACGCGTCGCCGCTCTCACCGCCGGCCGGGCCGCGCTTTCGGGATAGTCAGCGAGCTGACTCGTTGTGCTTGCGGACGAGGTCGGGCAGCTCTGCCAGCGAGTCGAGCTGGAACAGGCAGCGGTCGATGACCGTCTGGTCGTCGAGGATGTGTCCCCACGGGCCGCGACGGATCAGGGCGGTCGCGATCCCCGCCTGCTGCGCGGGCCGGATGTCGTTGTCCAACCGATCCCCGACATAGAGCACCTGGTCAGCCGGGCAACCTGCCTCGGCGACCACCCGGTCGAAGAACGCGGCAGACGGTTTCTCCACACCCCAGCCGTCCGAGGTGCCGATGATGTCCACCGGCAGGTCGAGGGCCCGCAGGATCGTCTCCGCCCGCGCCGTCTGGTTACCGGCCAGGCCGACCTGCAGCCCTGACTCGCGCAGCGCCGCCAGGCACGGTCGGGCATCCGAGTACAGGTCCTCCTCGGTGAAGGATTCCGGCTGCCCCGCCGCCGTCCGGCGTTGCCGCTCCTCGGCCAGGTCGAACCCCGGCCGGAACACCTGGAAGGTCTCCCGGTAGTCGAGGCCGCGTGCGATCACGGCTCCGAAGGCAGCGGAGAAGGTGTGGCGCGGCACGCCGAGCCAGTCCGCCCAGGTCCCGTACTCACGGGACTCGTCGACGATGGTCTCGCCCACATCGAAGAACACGCTCGCGATCACCCGGCGATTGTGCCTGGCGCGTCCAGCCGGATCAACGTGCACCGCGAGTCGGACCAGCAATGCGGCGATAGGGTGCGGCATATGAGTACCGGTGCTCGGCGGGCAAGTGAGTGGATGATCCACGACGAGCGGGTCATCGACGACACGAGGCGTGCCGTGCTGAGCGTCGCCGATGTCGAGCTACCCGACGGCGTCCGGTTCGAGCAGTACGTACTCAGGGTGCCGTCCGCCGCGATGGTGATCGTCTTGGACGATGCCGACCGCGTGCTGATGATGTGGCGGCACCGGTTCATCATCGACCGGTGGGTCTGGGAGTTGCCGGGCGGCTATCTTGACCACGACGAGGACCCAGTCGTCTGTGCGGCGCGGGAGGTCGAGGAGGAGACCGGCTGGCGGCCCAGGACCATGGAGCCGCTGCTGGGCTTCCAGCCCATGGTCGGCACCATCGATCAGCAGAACGTCATCTACCTGTCCCGAGGGGCCGACCCCACGGGCACCGTGCCTGACATCAACGAGACCGCGCGAATCGGTTGGATCCCGCTGGCCGAGGTAGAGCAACGGATCCACGCCGGGGAGATCGTCGGTGCGGGGTCTGTCGCCGGTCTGCTCGCTGTGCTGCTGGCCAGAGCGACAGGGCGAATTTAGGCGGCTTGGAGTAGCGGCCGTACGCGCGCGGTGACCTCCTGCACCGTCGGCAGCCCGGCGTACGGCGTGAGGCGGTCCGCGAGAGTGGCGAGGTAGGCGCGCGCCCGTCCGGAGCTCAGACTTCAGCGGCTTGTGCCTTTTGGGACGGCACTTCTGTCCTGGGCGGGGGCGGTTCGGGTCGCCTGGTCCGGGGGAGTCCCGCTGGGTCCGGAGGGGTCGTGATCGGCGACTGACATCCGGTGGCACACGGCGGCTCACAGGCAATGGACTGGTAAGGGATGTGGGACTACCGGCGCTGGGAAATCTGTGTGGACTGTAGGCGTCGAAGCTGTTGGAACAGGCGGGTCTTTTCGGGCTGAACGCGCGCAAAGTCCGCTGGTGGGCGGAGCACATGGATACGAAGACTGCGCCTGCTGACCACGTGGACGGAGCGGGGCACGTGTTCTCGGGCGCCCTTGAAATTCTTGGCCCTCCGAGTGCCTGATGAGAGCGCGAATTGCTCGCGATGACGGTAGCGGAGTGATCACACCGCGCTTGCTTTCGAGTAGGCTCCACTGGTTCCGCGAGCAGCTTTCGGGCTCGGGCGGACCCGCCGGTGGTCCATGGGATCACAACGGTTGAGCACGGAAATCAGTCCTGGAAGGGGCGTATGGACGTCAAGCCGACCGAGGAACAGCTCGCCGCCCGGGACACGTTCCTCGCGGGTAGGGAACTGGCCCTCGTGGCTGGGGCTGGCACCGGTAAGACCTCCACGCTGGTCCTGATGGCTGGCGTTACCAGGAAGCGTGGTCTCTACGTGGCATTCAACAAGGCGATCGCCGACGAGGCCAGGCAGCGCTTCGGGGCGAATGTCGACTGCCGTACCGCGCACTCGCTGGCACATCGTGCCGTCGGGCTGAACTACCGGGAACGTCTGAACCGGTCGGCCCGCATACCCTCCAAGGAGACCGCGCGGCTGCTGGGCATCCACCAGAATCTGTGGGTCAGCTCCCGTCCAATCGCCTGCGGACACCAGGCACGCCTGGTGATGGGCATGATTCGTCGATTCTGCTACAGCACCGACCGCCAGCTGATGGCCCGGCATCTGGAACGGGTCAACGGGCTGGACCCGGCGGCCCAGGACCACGTCGCCCGGGTGCTCCTCCCGTACGCGTGCCGGGCCTGGGACGACATCTGCTCAACGGACGGCAAACTGCGCTTCGAACACGACCACTACCTAAAGATGTGGGCGCTGACCGAGCCCGCGCTCGCGGCGGACTTCGTCCTGCTCGACGAGGCGCAGGACACCAACCCGGTACTGGAGGAGGTCTTCCTCGCCCAGAACGCGCAGCGGGTGTGCGTCGGCGACCCGGCCCAGCAGATCTACGCCTGGCGCAACGCCCGGGACGTGATGACCGGCTTCCCTGCGGATCACCTGTACCTGACGCAGTCGTTCCGTTTCGGCCCACGCATCGCCCGGACGGCCAACCGGTGGCTCCGGCACGCCGAGTCGGACCTGCAACTGACCGGGAACAGCGCCACCGACTCCCGCGTCGGCTCGGCGGCGGAGATCGACGCCGTGCTGTGCCGGGGGAACGCCGACGCGATGCAGGAGGTCCTCGGCTTTCTGGAGCGGGGCGTACCGGTCGCGCTCACGGGCGGCGGCGGCGCGCTGCGGAACATCGCGCAGGCCGCCCAAGCTCTGAAGTCCGGTCGACGTACCACTCATCCGGAGCTGTTCCTGTTCACCTCCTGGGCCGACGTGCAGGAGTACGCCGAGAACGACACCGCCGGCCAGGATCTCAAGGCGATCGTGACGCTCGTCGACACCTACGGGCCGGACCTGATCATCGACGCGGTCGACCGGCTCGCAGACGAGCGCACCGCGAAGGTCACCGTGTCCACCGCGCACAAGGCCAAGGGCCGGGAGTGGTCGCGGGTACGGATCGGCGACGGCTTCGCGGCACCGTCGGTCGACGACGACGGAAATCCGCGCCCGCTACGGGCCACTGAGGCCCGCCTGATCTATGTGGCGGTCACCCGAGCCCGGCACCACCTCGACCCGGCGGGCATCACCTGGATCGACGACTACGAGAAGGCCACCGAGGCGGCCGGCGACGGCACGGTGGCCGGGCGACCGATGATCGAGCTCAGCCTGACCCGCCAGCTGAGGTATCCGAACTCCCCGATGTCGCAGTTCGTGGCCCAGCACCTGCCGAACAGCGCGGCCGTTGTACAAGACTACCTTCGGCGAATCTGCGATCTGCCTCGCCCGGTGCAGCCACTCGACGTGAAATACCCCGACTGGTCGGCGCTCGGCCACGCCATCGACTTCCGGCTCAGGCTCTGCCTGGGTAATCCCTTCGGCGCGCCGGTCACCATCGGCGTCGACGCCGTCGGCAGCCGCCTGCCCCTCCGAGGCGCACTCGTGCCACCCGTACGGGACGCCCTGCACAGAGCCGGACGCGACCTGATCTCCATGGTCGACGCGTACTTGCATGGCGACGACGACCTCGACGGGGAGATCCTGGGCCGCCTGTGCTTCGTGGCCGCCTACTACGAAGACATCTACCGAACCGGTGAGATCCGGCGGTACAGCATGTTGACCGGTGCCACCCCGGCCACCACTCTCGACGATCTCCTGATGGCGGTTCCCGACTACGCCATCGAGGACATCAACCGGCAGTTGGCGATCGCCCAGGAGCCGTTCGGGCCGTTCCTCGAACTGCCCGCGACTGCCCGGATCTGCGGTCCGACGTTCCTCGGCAGCCAGGACATCGGCGGAGCGGACGCCGACTTCATCCTCGACGGCCTGCTGCTGGACTGCAAGGCGGCCATCCAACCCCGCCGGCTAGGCCGTGACGAGATCTACCAACTCGCCAGCTACCTGTTGCTGGACTACGACGACCGGTACGGCATCGACCGGGTCGGCCTGTACCTATCCCGGCAGGGCGCCCTCGTCACCTGGAGCGTGCCGGATTTCCTGCGCCGGCTCGACGCCACCGGACCGATCGGTGGCCTGCGCCGGCGGCTGCGGGAACACCTTCACCGCCGGCGCGGCGACCGCCTATAGCCAGGATGGACATGGTGCAGGTCGCCGACGACGACGGGGTCATCGGAACCCAGATGGCTGATGACCAGCAGCGGGAAGCGTGGTGTGCTGGTGGACCGCGGCCGCCCCCGGTGGATGCCACACCGTCTACGGATCCCTGCGGTTCCCCTCCAACAGCGAGCTTTGCTGGCCAACCGGATCTACGACCGCCACAGCCTGACGCCACGATGCCGCCCGGCTGACGGGCCGGGCGGCGTGTCATTCAGTACCGCGAACGTTCGTGGCTACCGCCTGGCTGGCTCCATTTCACGACGTGACCGCTGTCTGCACCCGCGCAGCCCGATCGGCGCACTGAACCAGGTTGCAGAGGGAATACCCGGCTTCTCAAAGAGTCTTGTTTCCCCCCTCGCCCATGAAGGCCCTTACCGCAGTACGTATTGCGTCAGCGTGAAGATAGATGTCGTCGATAGAGCCAATCAGATGGCGGGTCTCCGCCTTGTCTGCGTCGAACGTTCCAACGTACTTCCGAGACTTTCCGTTGAAATGAAGACGCGCGATTGGTTTACGATTGTTGTCGTCTAGAATGACTGCGAAGTATGATTTCGCATCGCGGCCAACAATGCGTTGGGGCTTGACTTCGCTGCATGCGATCGCCTTGATGATCTGATAGCCGGTGAGTTCTTCAAGCGTGGTTTCCACCTCCGTGTCACGGGCGACGTCGCTCAGCGCGACTTCGTGGCTCTCCAATGCTTCGGAGGGTGTTTCGGCAGCCTGCTTGGGAAGGCTTGCGTAGAGTGCGCCCTTCAGTCTTTCGTTTACTTGGTCCCTGACGAACTGCGAGGCGGCCTTGGAGACGAGCGATCTGAACTGTTCGCGCCTCTTCTGGGTGAACGAACCGTCGTACACCCGCGTCGCGAAGAATCTGATCCACTCGTCCTCGGGGTCTTTGAACTGCGCTGCCATCGAACGCTTGATCTGGCCGAGGTACTTCAACTCCTCGGCTGCGCTGATGATCGAATCGAGATCGAATACTTCCTTCGTGAGCTTACGCAGTTCGGGCAGAAGGCTGTCGTCGATATCTTCTAGGTCAAACACCAGGAAGGGCTTGGCGTCCATCTTGTTGGGGGCGTCGAGATCGGTGTAAAAATGGTACACCTGCCCATTTGTGAGAACGGCGATCCGTGCATTTGTGACCGAAAAGTATCGATAAAGCTGAGATGCATGTTCAATTTTCAGGGAGTCGCGTGGCTGCTTGCATTCGATGAGGATCTGTACCTCGCCGGCATGCATGATCGCGTAATCGACCTTCTCGCCCTTCTTGGTTCCGACGTCGGCGGTGAATTCCGGAACGACCTCCAGTGGATCGAAGACATCGTAGCCGAGGATCATTGAGATGAACGGCATGACGAAAGCGTTCTTGGCGGCTTCTTCCGTCTGAATCGCGTCCCGCTGATTCCGGACCTTTGTGGCGAGCGCGGCGACCCGTTCATCGAACTCCATCAACTGCACTCCTTTTGTGACCAGGTAAAGGATGTCATGTGCTGCCTGCAATTCCCGGTTGGTGAGTCGGGGCTCCAGGGCAGCGACCGGATATTACCGGTCGATGGCCTAGCGCGATGCCCTGAAAAGAGACCGACTAGTCCCTCCTTTCGTCGACCCGATGCATCGGAAAGGGCGGGTTCGCGGTGTTGCGGTGGCGAGTGGGATGCGTTACTGGCTGGAGGCGCACCATGCCAGCACCTGGGCCGTGGCATCCTCCGGTGTAGCGGCGGCCCGCAGCGCAACGTCCATTCCTGGCTGGCTCACCGTCCAGCTCGTGAGCGCCACCAGGGGCTTACCGGCCCGCTGGGCGAGCGCGATCTCGCTCAACGTGCCCCAACCCCCGCCGATGGCGATCACCGCGTCTGCGGCGTTGACGACCAGGAAGTTGCGCATCTCGCTCAATCCGGTCGGCAGCGAGACGGTCAGGAATTCGTTTCCTTGAGCACGATCTGGGCCCGGCAGCAGGCCGACCACCTGCCCACCACGGCTGGCCGCACCTGCGCAGGAGGCGCGCATCACCCCGCCCCGGCCACCGGAGATGAGAACGGCGCCGGCATCGGCCAGCAGCTCACCCACCCGGTACGCGAGGCGCTCCAGCTCGGTGGCCGCGTCGCCGGGTCCGATCACCGCCACGTACGCCGGCATTGGTCGATTGCTCTCTACCGCCGTCGAAGCTGTCATCGGCACAGCGTATGTGCCGGTTCGCCGTCACCGTTGGCGCAGCTCGCGACGGGTGAGGCCGTAGACGAACGCGGCCAGCAGCGTGGCTCCGGTGGCGAGGAAGACCGCCGTGCTGCCGTACACGTCGACCACCAGGCCGGCGGCGATCGTCGACAGGGGGAACAGGCTCAGCGCGGCGAAGACGATCGCGCTCATCACCCGGCCGAGCAGGTGTGGCGCGGTGCTCTGCTGCACGATGGTGATCACCAGCACGTTCGTGACGGTGCTGGCGAGCCCGGCCACCACCAGGGCCAGCACGGCACCGAGATAGCCGGCGAACGGCACCAGCGCGATCGCCACGCCCAGCACCATGCCGGACAGCATCGCGGTCGCCCCGCGCCGGGGCAGTCCGGCCAGGCCGGCGGAGAAGAGCCCACCGACCAGCGAGCCGGCGGTGAAGGCGGCCAGCAGTCCGCCGAGCCCGCCCGCACCGGCGGCGAAGTCGTCGTTGCTCAGCGACGGTAACCCGATCCGGACCATCCCGCCGACGGTCAGGTTGGCGGCGGCGGTCACCACCAGCACGGTACGCAGCAGCGCCGACTCCCGTAGCAGTCGCCAGAACCCGATCGGAGCCTCGGCCGGGGCGGCTCCGTCGCCACCGCTGGTGGCTTTCGGCGGCATCGCGGAAGCGCGCCCGACACCGCCGATCATCGCCAGGCAGGCTGCCGAGACGGCGAAGGTCACGGCGTCCACCCCGAACGCCACCGCTGGCGACAGCGCGGCCACCACGAGCCCGGCCACGCCTGGGCCGATCATCCCGGCGGCGAAGGTGGCGGTGGTGTGCAGCCCGTTGCCGGCCTGCAACTGCTCGGTGGGCAGCAGCCGTGGCGTGATCGCGTAGGCAGCCGGTTGGAACAGCCCGGCGCCCAGACCGGTGCCGGCGACCAGCACCGCGACCACCGGTACGGACGGGTCGCCGGCTACGGCGGCGGCGACGATGGCGGCGGTGAGGACGACCCGGCTCAGGTCGGAGATCAGCATCACCCGCCACGGGCCGATCCGGTCGGAGAGGATCCCGCCCAGCGGCGTCGTCGCCAGCCGGCACAGCCCGTAGCCCGCGACCAGCAGGCCGAGTTCACGGGCGCCGCCCCCGAGCTGGTACACCAGGAACGGCAGCGCCACCGCGTGGAAGGCGTCGCCGAAGACGGACACCAGTTCTGCGGCGAACAGCAGCCGGTACCCGCGTACGCGCAGTGGTGCGAAACTGAGCTGCGGCCGGAACCGGCCGGCCGTGGTGGTGGCGGTGGCCACCGCGCCCTCACCCATCGAGGGCCACCGGCAGCGACTCCAGCCCGCGCAGCATGATCGTGTTGCGCCAGGGTAACTGGTGCTCGTCGGCGGCGAGCGTCAGCCCGGGGTGGCGGGCCAGCAAAGCACCGAGCGCCACCTCGCCTTCGAGCTTGCCGAGAAACGCGCCGAGACAGCGGTGCAGGCCGTGTCCGAAGGCGAGATGCCCGGTATCCCTGCGGTCGAGGATCAACCGGTCGGGCTCCGGGAAGCGGTCCGGGTCCCGGTTGGCCCCGCCGAGCGAGACCAGGACCAGCTCACCCGCCGGAATCGGTACGTCGTCGACGGTGACCGGCTCGGTGGTGAACCGCAGCGTCGCCATACTGACCGGGGACTCGTAGCGGAGGAACTCGTCGATTCCGGCCGCCAGCGCGTCCGGGTTCGCCAGCAGCCACCGGTGCTGGTCGGGATCGCGTAACAGGGCGAGGGTGGCGGTGCCGAGCAGGTTGACGGTCGTCTCGTGGCCGCCGATCAGCAGCAGGAAGACCATGCCGACGATTTCGTCGTCGGTGAGCTGGTTGGCGTCGCGCGCGGTCAGCAGCTCGGTCAGGATGTCGTCACCGGGATGGGTCCGCCGATGCCGCAACTGGACAGCGATGTAGTCGGTCATCTCGCGCAGCGCCGTGGCGAAGTCGGCCGGATCGTCGCTGTGCGTCAGGATCGCCGTCGACCAGGCCCGGTACGCGCCACGCTCCTCGGCCGGGAAGCCGAGCAGCTCACAGATGATCAGCATCGGCAGCGGAAAGGCGAAGTCCTTCACCAGGTCCACCGTCTCCCGACCGGCGAGGCCGTCCAGCAGCGAGGTGGTGATCCGGTCCACCATCGGCCGCATCGCCGCCACCCGCCGGGCGGTGAACGCCGCGTGGATGAGCCGCCGCAACCGGGTGTGGTCCGGCGGGTCGCTGTTGAGCATGTGGACGACGTCACCGCCGAGGGTGACCCCGGCGACCCGGCTGTCGGCCAGCGCCTGGGCGCGGCGCGCGTCCTGGCCGAACCGTGGGTCGGCCAGGACCGTCCGCACGTCCCGGTAGCGTGCGATCACCCACATCGGCAGGCCTTCGTCGCTGTGCAGGATCGACACCGGGCCGTTGGCCCGGATCCGGGCCAACGTCGGGTACGGATCGGCGATGTACGGCACCTGCGGCTGCGCCGGCGTGCCGGTCGCGGTGTCCAATAGCCCCTCCTCGCAGCAACGGTTCATGCGGGAAACAGCGTGCTCAAATGCCCAGTGCCGGAAATGGCCACCGGTACGCCCGGGTCGGCAGCCACCACAGGTGCCCGGCCTGTTCGACGATCAACCGCGCGTCGGTCAGATCCCGGCGTACCGTGGCGGGCACCTGTCCGGTCGGGACGCCTTCGGTCATCCGCTCGACCGCCGCCAGATGGCGCGGTTCGTCGATGGTGAACATCTCCAGTGAACCGAGTCGCCGGTCGCGTACCTCGGCGAACCCGGGACCACGGCGGAACACGCACTTGCCGAGGAAGAACGACTCACGCCAGCCGCGTACCGCCGCGTCGTCACCGGCACCGTCGACCCGGTCCGGCGGGTACAGGTGGTTGAACAGAGCTCCACCGGCGCAGCCGTCGTGGCAACGGGCCACCCAGTCCACGGCGATCGCATGCGCGGTCAGTTCCCGGACCAGCACCAGGGCGCGGGCGGCGGCGACGTCGGCGTCCGGGCACAGGTCGACCGGGTCGGCGAGCCGCGCATGCCGTACGCCGGCCCGGTAGAGATCCGCCACCTGCGGCCCCCATCCGCCGGTGATGCGCCGAACGCCGAAGGACATCCCCGGAATCCGCGCGGCACCGGGCTCGTAGTCCCGGGACAGTTCGATCTCGACCCCGCACCCGGTCCACCCGGCCAGGTCGGTGCGCTCAGGCGACGACTGCGGCACGTGGTTCCTCCTCAGAGCGGCCAACGACAGGCCGGCTGGCGGCGGTGGCCGCCGGAGCGGTGGCTGCGGAGTCGGTGGCTGCCGAGTCGGTGGCCCGGCGATGGTCCAGTCGGGTCAGCACCTGGTTGTTGGACTCGACCGCCAGGTGCACCTGGTAGCCGCCGTCGTGGAACAACAGGCCCAGCGCCGACCAGTGCGCCAGCAGCGGTTCGACGACCATCGCACCACCGGGCACCTTGGCGGCGAGAGTGGCGGCGGTGCGCGGCTGCCCCAGCAGCCGGAACAGCTCGATCTCGGGCGGCGTGGCCAGCTCCATGACCGTCCAGTCGTAACCGGCCCGTTGGCTGACCAGCACGATCCGGTCCGGCAGTTCCTGGTACGTGAGCCGGCTGACCGGATAGCGTGCCTGCCAGGTGGCGAGCGCCGCGTCGAGGTCGGCGGCCTGCGCCTGGTCGATGCCGCTGGGCACCGAGGTGAAGATGTACGCCAGATCCGCGAGTTCGGCTTCGGGCAGCTGGTAGATCTCGGTGTACTGCGGGGCCGCCCGCAGGGTGGCGAATCCTAGCTCGGGGCGGTCGAAGTAGGGGCTGAACCGTTCGATGGCGATCCGGGCGGAGCCGATCGGCGGCTCCAGGTGGTGCAACGCCGGCAGTTGCGCGATGACGCCGGTGTAGTCCTGTGCCGTCTCGCCGGGGAACCCGTACAGATAGTTCCAGCTGGCCGTCACACCGGCGCTCTGCGCGTCACGTAGCGCCCGTACGTTCTGGCAGCCGGTGACGCCCTTGTCCATCAGCCGCAGCACGTGGCTGCTGAGGTTCTCCACCCCTGGCTGGACCTGGACCGCGCCGGAGTCGCTCAACTGCTGGAAGTGGTGCCGGCGCAGGTTGGCCTTGACCTCGAAGTGCAGGCGGACGTCGTACTCCGAATCGGCCAGCCGTTGCAGCACCGAGTCGAAGTACGCCATGTCGAGGATGTTGTCGACCACGATGAAGTCGAGCAGTTGGTGGCGGCGGGCCAGGTCGAGGACCTCGTCCAGGAAACGGGCCGGACTCTTGCTGCGGAACTGCATGAACGATCCATTGAGCCCGCAGAACGTACAGTGGTGTTTCTCGCCCCACCAGCAGCCCCGGGATCCTTCGACGACCAGCCTGGGCGCCACCCAGTCGGCCGCCGCCGAAGCGTCCAGCCGTTCCAGGTAGCCGGTGTAGTCGGGAGCGACGATGCCGGTCGGCGGCAGTGGCCGGGACGACATCGGATTGGCTCGGGCGGTCCCGTCCGGGTCCCGCCAGCACAGGCCGGAGACGGCGGCCAGGCTTGCCTGTTCGGGCGGGGCGGAATCCAGCGGATCGAGCGCGTCGAGCGCGTCGAGCAGTTGCGGCAAGGCGACCTCGCCTTCGCCACGTACGACGTAGTCGACGTACCGGAAGTTGCGGTGCAGCGCCGCTCCCTGCGGACCGTCGCAGTTGGCCCCGCCGAACACGATCCGGATGTCCGGCCGCAACTTCTTGATCAACCGGGCGACGGCGAGGCTGGCGGCGTTCTGCTGGAAGGTGGTGGTGAAACCGACGACCCCGGCCACCGCGCCGCCAGGTTCGCCGGACATGTCCGTGGCCAGCTCGGCGGTCAGTGCGGTGGCGAGATCGCGGATGAAATCAGGCACGATCCGGTGCATCGCCCCGGTCAACGCGATCTCCGCGTCGGTCGCGCCACCTTCGGTGAGTAACCGGGCGTACGGGTCGAACGGCCGGTCCGAGTCGTCGAGTAACCCCGAGAAGACCCAGTCTCCGGCCCCGAGAAAGTAGGAGGACTCCGAGAAGTACCGGTAGTCGGCCAGGGTGAAGCCGGTGACCCTGGTCACCCAGTCGACGAAGTCGAGGTTGGCGTAGCGGACCTGGACTTCGTGGCCGGCCCGGCTGGCCGCCGTACGCAGGATGCCCAGCGCCAGCGACGGTACGTCGATCGATCCCCACGGCATGTGCACCAGGACGACCTTCATCGCCGGTCCCTTCCACCCGTTGGTGGGCGCCGTTCCGGAGCGGCTGGCTCGACACCCCGGAACGAAGCCGTTGAACTCGCGGTCACCACTGCTGCGTCACTCGCCGGCCACCTTGTCGGCCGCCGCCTCGGTCACGCCGGTCCGCTTGGCCGGTACCGCCCGGTCCATGTCGAGGAGCATCTTGACGATGACCGCCCCGCGCTCCCGCTCGCTGGTCGCGATCGGGTCGTGACGTACGCTGCGTCGCTTCATTGCATTCACCTCCCTCCCTGGCTGGCTGTCAGGTACGGGCGACCTTTCGCCGCGGCCGCCCCGCTTCGGTCCGGTCGCAGCGTCTCGCCGGCGTACCGGAGCAATTCGTCGAACGCCTGCGTCTGGCCGGCGGCGTCGCCGTGATGGCCGCCGGACATCCAGTGCAGGTGGTGCGGCACCCGACGGCGGCGCAACGCCGCGACGTAGCGGCGTACCTGATCCGGTGGGCAGCGGTCGTCGTCGACGGCGGCGGCGATGAACAGCGGCCCGCGTACCTGGTCCAGGTAGGTCATCGGGTTCGCGGCGCGGTACCGCTGCGGCAACTCGTCGGGACCGCCGCCGAAAAGTTCGTCGTCCACTTCGCGTAGCGCCGTGGTGGTGTCGCGGTAGGCCGCCGGGTAGTCGGCGACCGGAGAGACGGCGAGGCCGACCGACCATTCGGCCGGGGCGACGCCCATCGCGAGCAGGACCAGGTAGCCGCCCCACGAGTAGCCGCACAGGCCGATTCGGCCCGGTGCGGCGACGTCGAGGCGGACCAGATGCCGGCGTACGGCCGCCAGGTCGTCCAGTTGCGCCAGCCCGACCCGGTGCCCGAACGCTCGTTGCCACCGGGGTCCGTACCCGGTCGATCCCCGGTAGTTGGTGCGCACCACCGCGTAACCGGCTCGTACCAACAGCTCGACCCGGGGGTCGTAGGCGTCGCGGTCGTGCAGGTACGGCCCGCCGTGCACCAGGAACAGCGTCGGCCACGGCCCGGTGCCGGCCGGGGTGGCCAGGAAGCTGTGGATCCGACCGTACGGTTGGCCGGTCCACAACTCGGTCCGCCCGGCCATGCCGCTGGCGCTGGCTGCGCTGGTGTCGCTGGCTGCGTCGGCCTTGGTCCCGGCCTTGGCGTCGGCCGGCGGCGCCGGTCCGGCCGTCGCCGCTGCGGGATCGGCGACCAGACGCCGGGGCGGCACCGACTCACAGGTCCAGACGTAGTGAATGCCGCCATCCGGGGCACAGGTCAGATCGAGGATGGTGCCGGGCGGGGTCGCGACCGTGGCATGCTCGCCGGTGTCGTGGGCATGCTCGCCGGTGTCGAGGTCGGCCAGCAGTAGCCGGCTGCGTCCAGCGCGGTCATGTTGGATCAGCACCCGCCCGTTCTGGCCGTACCAGTGGGCGGTGACCTCGGTGTCGTACGAGAGGTCTCGCGGCAACTCGATGCCCCGATCCTGCTGCCAGGTGCCCACCTGGTAGCGGCCCTGCGTCTCGACGACGACCAGAAGTTGCGGTGCGGGCCGATCGCCGGGGCGGAACTCCAGTGCCCAGATCCGGTGGTGGTCGCTGCCGGCTACGGTTTCGCACTGACCGTCGCCGAGGCGGATGAGGCTGATCGCGGTGTCACCGCCGGCCCGCCCGGCCAGGGCGATAGTGCGTCCGTCGGCGGTCAGATCGACCAGGGTGGTGTAGCCCTCGGCGACTGCCACCAGGTGGCCCGGCCCACCGGGCACACCGACGTAGCACCGCGTCTCGTCGCCGGTGCCGATGCAGATTGCGGCGCGGCGGCCGGCGGCGTCGAAGGCGAGTCCGTGCTGGCGTCCGGGCGGCAGGCCGGTGAGCGCTGCGGGTGGTGATTCGGGATCGGCTGGGGCGGAATCGGCTGGGGCGGGCGTGACCGGTTGACGCCGCCAGACACCGATGCCCGCCGCGTCCGCGTCGAACCACCAGAAGTGCCTGCCGTCCGGCTCGATGTCGCAGGCGGTCACACCGTGCGGCGCGTTCGTGCGGACCTCGCGCCGGCCGGTGCTCCGGTTCCAGGCCAGGACCTGAGCCAGGCCACTGTAGTCACAGAGTTCGATGGCTTGCGCGGGCCGGTGGGCGGCGAAGGCGGGCGTGTGCAGTGTGTTCGGCGCGTGTGATGTGTTCACAGCCACCCCGATCGGGTCGGGTACCACACCGAGAGTAATCGATCAGACTCGATTGGTAAACAAAGTATCTGACTGAGTGCGCAATCATCCAGTCATCGACGCGGTGCGGTGCTGTTGCGGACCACCAGAGTGGTGCCGATCTCCACCCGGGACCGGGTCATCTCCTGGCCGGCGGCGAGGTCGAGCACCATCCGGGTGGCGGTGGCCGCCATTTCCGCCAGCGGCTGGCGGATCGTGGTCAGCGGCGGGCAGCACCAGCGGGCGTTGTCGATGTCGTCGAAACCGACGACGCTCAGATCGTCCGGGATACGCAGGCCGAGCTGCCAGGCGGTCGCATAGACGCCGAGAGCCTGCAGGTCGTTGCCGCAGATCACCGCGGTCGGCGGATCGGGGCGGTCCAGCAACTCACGACCGAGCTGCTGGCCGTCTTCGAAGTAGAACCGGCCGCTCCGGACAAGTCGCTCGTCGAGTTGGACGCCGGCGGCGTCCAACGCCGCCCGACAGCCCTCCAACCGGGCCCGGGCGCCGAGCATCTCGCGGGGTCCGCCGATCACCGCGATCCGCCGGTGACCGAGGCTCAACAGATGGCGGGTGGCGGTGATGCCGCCGTTCCAGTTGGTGGCGCCGACCGACGGGGTCGCGTGCAGCGGTTCCCCGACCGGATCCAGCGCGACGAGCGGAATGGCGCTGGCCGCCAGCTGCGCGTGCTGCTCCGGGGTGAACGCGGAGTAGACGGCGATCACCCCGACCGGGCGGCGGGCGAGTAACTGTTCGGCCCATGACCGGCCCGGCACGGTCCGTCCCCGTGCTTCGGTGAAGCCCACCGACAGCTCGTGGACGCTGGCCACCTGCTCCACCCCGCGAAGAATCTCGATCGCGAGGTGGCTTTCCAGCTCGTAGAAGATGACCTCGATGCCGGGCGCGGGGTTGACGCTCCCGGGACGCTGGTAGCCGTGCTCACGTAGCAGCGTCTCGATCCGCCGGCGAGTCGTCAACGCAACCCCGGACCGGCCGTTGAGGACTTTGGACACGGTCGGTTTGGAGACCCCGGCGAGGCGCGCGATCGTCGCGACGGAAAGCTCCCGTGGCCGCCGCCCGCGGCGCTGCCCGTTGCGCGGGTCGCCGTTCGGCTCGGTGCCGTTCGGCTCGGTGCCGTTTGGCTCGGTGCCGTTCGGGACGGCTCCGGGCTGGTGCGTCGAGGCTGGATCCACGACCATCGAGCCGACCTTCCGCTTGCCATCGGGTCCCTGTCCGGCCCATGGTACGTACTGTCGAAGCGCTTCCATAGGAGCATCTCGATGTTATCGGGCGTGGACCTTGCCACTCGAACCGTTTCTACTGATACTAGTAACTGTTTCGAGCCGGAGAAAGCGGGCGTCTGGGCAACCCCGCGTCAGATACTCCTGCACGCGTTCCGGAGGAACACCACATGAGACTCAAAGCCAAGATCCTCGCCGTCGCCGCGGCGACGGCGACCGCTGCGGCGGCCGCGCTGATGATGGCGACGCCGGCCTCGGCGGCCACGCTGACCGAGGTGACCAACTTCGGCACCAACCCGAGCAACCTGCGGATGTACCTGTACGTGCCGGACCAGGTCGCACCCCGGCCGGCGATCCTGGTCGCCATGCACTACTGCACCGGCACCGGGCCGGCCTTCTACTCCGGCACCCAGTACGCCTCGTTGGCCGACCGCTACGGCTACATCGTCATCTACCCGTCGGTGACCCGCAGCAGCCAGTGCTTCGACGTCTACTCGCCACAGGCACTGACCCGCAACGGTGGCAGCGACCCGGTCGGCATCCGCTCGATGATCAGCTACGTTCAGCAGAGGTACAACGCCGATCCCGGTCGGATCTTCGCCACCGGGGTGTCGTCCGGCGCGATGATGACCAACGTCATGCTCGGCGTCTACCCGGACGTGTTCGCCGCCGGTGCGTCGTTCGCCGGTGTTCCGTTCACCTGTTTCGCCACCACCGGCGGCTCCGAGTGGAACAGCCAGTGCGCCAACGGCCAGATCGTCCGTACGGCGCAGCAGTGGGGCGACGCGGTCCGTAACGCCAACCCGGGCTACTCCGGCCCGTGGCCACGGATGCAGATCTGGCACGGCACGAATGACGACACGCTGCGCTACCCGAACTTCGCCGAGCAGATCAAGCAGTGGACCAACGTGCACGGCTTGAGCCAGACCCCGACCTACACCGACAGCCCCCAGGGTGGCTACACCCGTACCCGGTACGGCAGCTCCGGCGGTATGGCTCCGGTCGAGGCGATCAGCATGCAGGGTGTCGGGCACAACCTGCCGGTCGACGCCGCCCAGGTGATCCGCTTCTTCGGCCTGGACGGCACCGCTCCGCCGACCACGGCTCCGCCCACGACGGCTCCGCCGACGACCCCGCCGCCGACGACGGCCCCACCGACGACCGCTCCGCCCACGACGGCTCCGCCCACGACGGCTCCGCCGACGACCGCACCACCGACCACCCCGCCGCCGTCCGGCGCGTGCCGGGTCGCGTACGGGGTGAACGCCTGGAACACCGGGTTGGTCGCCTCGATCACCATCACCAATACCGGCACCAGCGGCATCAACGGCTGGACGCTGGCGTTCACCCTGCCGTCCGGGCAGAGCATCATCTCGGGCTGGAACGCCACCTATTCCCCGAGCAGCGGTGCGATATCGGCCCGCAACATGTCCTACAACCCGACCATTGCGCCGAACGGTTCGCAGAGCATCGGCTTCCAGGCCACCCACACCGGCAACAGTGGTAGGCCAAGCTCGTTCACCCTGAACGGCACTCCCTGCGCCGTCGCCTGATCTGACGCGCGCACCGGGTGGCGGGTCGTCCAGCCGGGCGGCCGACCCGCCACCCGTGCCGTGCACCGGTTCAGCGCGTGCTCGGATCACGGTGATCCGGGTACGCGCGGGTGGCCGTTCGGTCCAGTCGCCGTAGACGTCGAAACGATCGGGGTCGAGGCCGGTTCGACATCAGGATCCATGGCGTACCGGTTGCCGCTGAAGAAGCGGTACGTCAAGCCCGGGTTTGATGGACTTCTGCGGCGTCGTCTCCTGCGCCCGCGGCCAGCGGTGGGAGTCTGGGTGGCGATGTGAGGCTGGGATACCTTACACAAGCCAGGTAAGGTATTTCAGCCTCACATCGTGTGCGGCGAGCAGCGACGGTTGTCAGGTGCGCTCGGCAATGGCCTGTCGGACAGTTCGGATGAGTTGCGCACTTTGCCGAAGTACGTCGTCTGCTGTGAACCGCAACACCAGCCAGCCGGCCGCCCGTAGCACGTTGAAGCGACTGACGTCGCGGCGGAACGTTGCCCGCTCCCGGTGGTGATCACCTTCGTACTCGATCGCGATCCGCCACTGCGGATAGGCAAGGTCGACCCGGGCCAGGAAGCGGCCTGACCGGTAGGGGCCATCCCGCCTTGCGCTCGACGGCGTGGCCGCCGGGGACAACCGGATCTCGTACTGCGGGAGCGGGCGGGGCAGACCGGCATCGTGCAGCAGTAAGCGTAGCCGGGACTCCATCGGCGACTCGCTCGACGCCTCGACGAGGGGCAGGAGTTCCCGTACCCGCCGTACGCCGGGCAGTCCGGCGTGGGAGCCGACGTAGTGAGTCAGCGCTTCGCGGCGCAGTAGGCGGCGGTGCAGTAGTGCGTCGACGGCAGCGACCGCATCGGCGCGGGACAGTGATCTGCCCAGGTCGAATGCCGTACGCACCTCGGTGGTCAGCGGTATCCCGCTGAACAGCCGCGTCAGGTCCTCGGGGCCGAGTGCCCAGTGGGCGACGGCCAACCGCGGGTGGGGATCGGGCCGCGCCGAGCGAGGCAGGGTGATGTGCACCGGACTGCGGCGGGGGAGCAGGTCGACACCCCACAGGAATGCCGCGCTCAGGCCGCTGACCGCGCCGCCAGCGGGCAGCTTCAGCGCCGCCGCCTCGCACCACATTCGGTGGTCACCATCATCGAACGCGCAGGCATGGACGTACACGTCGGGAAGGAGCCGGCGCCAGGAAGGGCCGGTCAGATTGCGCTTGGTGAGCAGTCCGGCAGCCACCGCGCCGCTGCCGGAGAATGGCTTGAGGCGTAACTCGCGAGGAATCCGTGCGACGCGGGGCATCGGGCCACTGTGCCGTCAGCGTTCGTCATCTGCTGTCCCGACAGTGGGTTACGTCAACGATCCGACTGCTCCGACCGCTCCCGGTAGGCGCAGGCCGGCGAGCCACGTCACGCCTCGGGGGGAGCGACGCCGTCGCGCTTCGGTGGGTCCGGTGCCGTGTCCGGTCGGCGGTGATGGCCGAAAGTTTCGGTACGCCGCTGCCGTGAGAGATCCAGTGGGCCGGCTGCCGTGAAGCGCATCCACCAGCGGCGATGCCGGCATCTGCCGCGTCGGTGCTGTCGTTTGACGCCGCAGGACCTGGCAAACCGAACTAAAGCATTGACGTCGGTCGATGCCATGGCTACCGTTTCGGAAGAGTTCCCGAAAGTTTACCGGAAGTTCTGGGGTTGTTCGCCTGCGGTTCCGAGTGGTGTGCCGTGTCTGCGCTGGCAGCGCCGCAGGCGAACCGATCGGGCCCGGCAGTGGATCCAGGAGGAACGTACGAGATGTCGCAGCTCGTCCTGTTCGCGATCGACATCTGTGCGGTGGTGCTGCTCGTCTTCGGGCTGTACTTCCCGCGCCACCGCCGACGTGATCTCGTCGTCGCCTACCTCGGCGTCAACGTCGGCGTGCTCGCCGTCGCGAGCGCGCTGAGCGCCAGCAACGTCGGCGCCGGACTCGGGTTGGGCCTGGCGCTGTTCGGCGTACTGTCGATCATCCGCCTGCGCTCGACGGAGCTGGACCAGCACGAGGTCGCGTACTACTTCTCCGCCCTTGCGCTAGGCATCCTCGGCGCGCTGAGCACCACCTCGATCTGGCTCAGCGCCGGACTGATGGCGTTGATCCTCGTGGTGATGTTCAGCGGCGACCACCCCCGGCTGCTGCGGCACTACCGTCATCAGATCATTGTGCTCGATTCCGCGCACACCGACCAGATCGCCCTGATCGCCCATCTGGAGCAGCTGCTTGGTGCACGGGTGCACACGGTCACGGTCCAGCGGCTCGATCTGGTCAACGAGACGACCATCGTCGACGTCCGCTTCTCGGTCGCCGGTCGCCGGATCGCAACCACCGGCGCCGCGGCGAACACGGGCGCTCCGGCCCAGGCGGGAGCCCTGTGATGATCACATTGCCGATCGCCTCGTCACTGGCGGACCTGGCCGTGGTCGGACTGGCCGAACTCATCGACCAGGCCGCTCTGCAAACCCGGGTGGATCGCAAGTATCTGGTCCCGCTTGCCGAGCTGCCGCCGCTGTTGAGCCGCGCCGCTCCGTACGCACGGGTGCTCGACATCGACGGTGAGCGCTCGTTCCGGTACGAGTCGGTGTATTTCGACACGCCCGAGCTGGTGAGCTACCACAGTGCCGCGTACCGCCGCCGACGGCGGTTCAAGGTGCGTACCCGAACCTATCTCGACTCCGGACAGTGTTGGTTGGAGGTCAAGATCAACGGAGCTCGGGGAAACATCACCAAACACCGCTTGCCCTATCGACCGCAGGATCGCGCCACCGTACGGCCCGGTGGTGACTTCGTCGACGAGGCGTTGTTACGGGAGTCGATCTCGCCCGGCGGCGACCTTCATCCAGTGCTGGTCACCAGCTACCGGCGCAGCACGCTGTTGTTGGCCGGTGCGGCCAGCCGGGTCACCATCGACACCGGCCTGAGCTGGCACGTCGGTGTCCGGATGCTGCACCTGCCCGACTTCGCCGTGGTCGAAACCAAGACCAGGGCAGCGGCGTCGCTGGTCGACCGGATGCTGTGGCATCGCGGCCTTCGGCCGGCCCGCATCTCCAAGTACGCCACCGGCCTGGCCGCCCTGCGTCCGGAACTGCCGGACACCCCGTGGCGGCGTACCCTGCGCCGGCATTTCTGCGGCGCCGCACCGTCGGGCGGTCCGGAGCTGCTGATGACCCGCCGACTCGAACAGGAGGCATCGTGCGTCTAACCGTCCGCACCACGGCGACCGTCCGCGCCGTGGGCACAGTGGCCGCGGCCGTGCTCATCGCCGGGCTGCTGATCCCGTACTCGTCCCCAGCAGGGGCCGAACCGATTTCCGGCACCGCGTCCGGCACCGGGCCTGGTGCCGCGTCCGGTGCCGCGCCCGACAGTGGGTTGGCCACTGCCGCGGCGGCCGACGAACTGCTCGGTGACATCACCTTCTCGGTGCCGAGCGGCACCTTCCAGAGCGAGGTCTCAGTCTCGCTCAGCACCGCGATCAGCGGTGCGCAGATCCGCTACACCACCGACGGGCAGTTGCCCACCGCCGCATCACCGCTCTACCCCGGCTCGCCGCTGCGCCTGACCGGCACCACCCAGCTGCGGGCGCAGGCCTTCGTCGGCGCGGCGGCCGCCGGAGAACCGGGCACCGCGATGTACGTCGCCCGCGCCGCCGCCAGCACCAACCACGACCTGCCGCTGATCCTGATCGACTCGTACGGTGCCGGCCGCCCGGACCGGGAGTACTTCGACGCCGCGACGATGATCTTCCAACCGTCGGGTGGGACGACATCGCTGGCGGCGGCGCCCACCGTGGCCACCCGGGCCGGGTTCCGGCTGCGCGGCAACTCGTCGGCGACGTTCGACAAGACGCCGTACCGAATCGAGTTCTGGGACAACGAGGACGACGACGCCGACTATCCGGTGCTGGGCATGCCGGAGGACTCGGACTGGGTGCTGCGCGGGCCGTTCACCGACAAAGCGCTGATCCGTGAGGCGCTCGTCTACGATCTCGGCCGGGAGATGGGACTGCCCGCTCCCCGGTACGCCTTTGCCGAGTTCTACCTCAACACCGACGCCAGCCCGGTCGGCAGCGAGGACTACATGGGCGTCTACATGATCGTCGAGACGATCAAGAACTCCAAGAATCGTCTCGACCTCAAGCAGTTGGACGAGGACGACCGGACCCTGCCGAAGATCACCGGTGGCTACATCTGGAAGTTCGAGTGGATGGCCGCTGAGGAGCCGACCCTGCCGTGCACCGGCCCGGCGGCGACCTGCTGGAACTATCTGGAGGTCGCCGACCCGGACCCGCTGCAGCCGGAGCAGAGTGACTGGCTACGTAACTACATTCAGCAGTTCCACGATGTGCTCCGGGCACCGAACTTCGCCGACCCGGCCACCGGCTACCGGGCGTACATCGATGTGCCCTCCTTCATCGATCAGCTCATCCTCAACGAGCTCAGCCGCGAAATGGACTCGTACGTCCGCAGCGCGTACTTCTACAAGGACCGGGACACCAAGATATTCGCCGGTCCACTATGGGACTACGACCTTACCTTCGGTGTCGGCGGCTTCTTCGGCAACAACCAGACCGCCGGCTGGCAGTACCAGCAGACCCGTCAGCCGCTGGCGAACGACTGGTACAACCAGCTGATGCGGGATCCGGCCTTCGTCAACGAGATCCGGCTGCGCTGGCAGTCCCTGCGCCGTGGTCTGCTTTCCAACGCGTCCCTGCAGGCCAGGGTGAACGCTCTGGCGACGCCGTTGGCCAACGGGGCACAGCGCAATTTCCAGCGCTGGCCGAACTTGACCACGCCGATGATCGGGTTCTTCATCACCCCGACCGCTCCCACCTGGCAGGGCCAGGTGCAGTACATGCAGGACTGGATGCTGCGTCGGGCAGCGTGGCTGGACTCGACCGCGGGTTGGGGCGGTCCGGTCACCACCCCGCCGCCGAATCCGACGACCCCGCCGCCGAACCCCACGACCCCGCCGCCGAATCCGACCACGCCGCCGCCGGGCGGAGCGGGCTGCGCCGCAGGGTACACGGTGACGAGCCAATGGCCAGGTGGGTTCCAGGGCGAGGTCCGGGTGACCGCCGGCTCGACAGCGGTCACCAGCTGGGCCGTGACCTGGACCTACGGCAACGGCCAGACGATCAGTCAGGTCTGGAACGCGACGGTGGCCAGCCAAGGATCGTTGGTGACCGCACGCAACGTCGACTACAACGGCCGGCTGTCCGCCGGCGCCAGCACCACGTTCGGTTTCATCGGCACGTGGACCGGGACGAACGGCGTACCGACGGTGAACTGCACGGCCACTGCGTAACCCGTGGGCCGACATCCCCCGTCCTCATCCGGCGCCGACCGTGCCGGATGAGGACGGTGCCGGATGCGGACGGCGCCGTCCGGGTAAACACCTCCCAGCACGCGGTTGTCAGACTGTGGGCGGTTCGGCATCATGACCGGGTTGATCGAACGATGCTCCGGCGCAGTGGTACGTCGGCGTACGATGTGTGATCGGCGGCTGGTGGCGGTCGAGGGTGGTGTGGTTTGGAGGATGGCATGGGTGTTGGCCGGGTGGTGCGCTTCGACGAGGGCCGCGGCTACGGGTTCATCGCACCGGACGACGGCGGCGATGACGTGTTCGTGCACGCTGGTGAGTTGACCCAGCGTGGTATCCGGGTAGCGACCGGCACCCGGGTTTCCTTCAAGGTCATTGACGGTGGTCGCGGCCCGAAAGCGTACGATGTGGAGATCCTCGACGATGTCCCGGCCGCGCCGGCGGGCGGTGGATCCCGCTCGGTGAGCGTTTCTGGCGAGGGTGCCGACGACGAGCTCTGCGAGATCTTCTCCGAGCCGGAGTATCTGCAGCGGATCACCGAGCTGCTGCTCGCCGATGCTCCGTACCTGACCGGTGCACAGATCGTCGAGCTGCGTGGCCATTTGCTCCGGTTCTCGCGCAAGTGCGGCTGGGTGGACTGAGCCCGACTTCGCGGACACGCCGGCCAACCCAGGCGTGTCCTGCTCACCCCTGGTAACGGTGCTGTGCTGAGTGTGCGGGCGCGATCCAGGGTTGACTATGGCTTGCGGCGGTCATAGGTTCCAGACAACTTACGGAAGTGTTCCGGAAAGTACCGTCCAGATTTCGGTCCCGTACCGGTTCGGGCCCGTCCGTCCATGCCGGCACTTCCCCCGTGCAGTCTCCGGAAGGAATGCCATGAAGGCGATCCGCCTACTCGCCGCCGGCGTACTGTCCGTAGCAATGCTGACTACGGTTGGTGCCAGCGTGGCCGCCACCGCACACCCGGGCCGGCCACCGGCCGGCGACCCGCCCAGCACCGAACAGAGCCTGCGTGAACTGGTCAGGTGGAACAAACTGCAGATCGGCACGGCTGTCGACATGGCAGCGCTGGGTGCCGACGAGACCTACCGCGACCGCATCGCCACCGAGTTCTCCAGCGTCACCGCCGAGAACGTGATGAAGTGGGAATCCCTGGAGCCGGTCCGCGGCCAGCGTGACTACGGCCAGGCCGACGAGCTGGTCGATTTCGCCCGGCGCAACAAGCAGGTGGTACGCGGCCACGTGCTGGTCTGGCACAACCAGAACCCGGCCTGGCTGACCGAGGGCGTCGAGTCCGGCGAGATCACCGCCGGCGAACTGCGGAAGATCTTGCGCGAGCACATCACCGCCACGATGCGCCACTTCAAGGGCCGGGTCTACCAGTGGGACGTGGCCAACGAGATCTTCGATGACGAGGGCGAGTTGCGGGACAGCTTCTGGCTGCGGGAGCTCGGCCCCTCGTACATCCCCGACGCGTTGCGCTGGGCGCACGCGGCCGACCCGAGCGCGAAGCTCTTCCTCAACGACTACAACGTCGAGGGGATCAACGAGAAGAGCACCGCCTACTACGAGTTGATCAAGGATCTGCGCCGGCAGCGGGTACCGGTGCACGGCATGGGGATCCAGGGCCACCTGGGCATTCAGTACGGGTTCTGGCCGGCTTCGGCGGTGGCGGAGAACCTTCGCCGGTTCGAGGCGCTCGGGCTGGAGACCGCCGTCACCGAGGCGGATGTGCGGATGCCGATGCCCACCGAGACGATCAAGCTGCAGGCGCAGGCCCAGGGATACGACACGCTGCTGCAGGGTTGCCTGCTCGCGTCTCGCTGCAACTCGTTCACCGTGTGGGGCTTCACCGACAGGTACTCCTGGGTGCCGGGCTGGTTCGAGGGCCAGGGCGCGGCGAACATCCTTGACGAGGACCTCCAGCCAAAACCGGCGTACGACGCGCTGCGTGCCACGTTGGCGCTGGTGGCGCCACCCCGATGGTGAACCCTCCGTGGCCCTCGGCGGGTGAGCGACCGGGAGTTTTCCGGTGGACAGCGCGGTCGCAACCCTCGGAACCCGTTGACCCGGGCGCATCGGGCCCGTAACATTTCCGGCGAGGCAACCGAAACTACCGGATGATCGCCCGGAAATTTCGGTGACGGGTCGCCGATCGCGGCCTGCCCGCCCCGACCACCGACTGCGGGCACCTGGCGAACTCCGACCCCCGCCAGGTGCCCGCAGTCGGCGCATGTGCGGGCTGCTGACCGACGGCCTGCGACATGCTGTGCCTCGACCGGCGGGTGGGCAGCCCCGCCGACCCCCCAACGGGCAGGTTTGCTCCGGCCAGACGGGGTAGACACCTCGGGTGACGTCGTCCGGCAGGTCGCCGGCAGCAGCGCTGCCGGTATTGATGTACCACTCGATCTCCACGGTCGACCGGGGGCCGTTGCGCCCGTTGGCCGTACCGGTGGCCAGATTCGCCGAGCAACTGGCCGCACTCGCCGGCGCCGGCTACCGAATGGTGGGTCTGAGCGAGGCTCTCGACCTGTTCGACGCCGCCGTCGTGGACCGCAGCCGGCCGAACCCGCCGCTGGTCGCGCTCACCTTCGACGACGGGTACGCCGATTTTCTCACCCGCGCGTTGCCGCTGCTCGACGCGGCCGGGGCCCGCGCCACCCTCTACCCGTCAGTCGCGCATCTCGGCCAACCGGCACGGTGGCTCGGCCAGTGGGCCGCCGCCTTCGGACCGCTGCTCGACTGGCCACAACTGACCGAGGTGGCCCAGTCCGGTCACGTCGAGATCGGTTCGCACGGACTGCTGCACCATCCGCTCGACGTATTGCCGCCCCGTCGGGCCGCCGACGAGATCGTCACCGCCCGGGACCGGCTCGAACAGCGACTCGGACAGCCGATCCGGTCGTTCTGCTACCCGCACGGATATCACGACTGGCGGGTCCGGGCCGCGGTTCGCCGGGCCGGCCACGACAACGCCTGCGAGGTCGGCCGGCGACGCTACCGCCCGGGTGATCGTAGGCTCGCCGTACCGCGGCTGTTGCCGACCGTGGACCATGATCCGGCCGCGACGCTCGACCTGGTCCGCACGGGCGGCCCACGGATGATTCCGCACGCCAAGCGGCTGGCCCAGCCGGCCTGGCGGCTGACCCGACGGGTGGCGCGGCGGGCCGGACGCCAACTGACATGAACGCGGGCCGCTGGTGGCATCGCCGGGGCACCGTGTTCGCCGTCGGCGCCGCGCTCGCCGCCGTCGTACTGACACTCGGTATCGCCGTGCCCCTGCTGCGCCACGGCACCGCAACGGTTCAGCCCACCGCACCGGCGGGCAACGGACCGCCACCGCGGGCCGGTCCACCGCCGACCACGGCCGGCGGCAGCGGCACGGCGCACCCGTCCGGGATCGCGGCGCCTCGCGGTGATCTACCCGGCTGGCGGCAGATCTTCGTCGACGATTTCACCGGCGTCGAGCTGAGCGAGGACTGGTTCGCCTACTCGGGGCAGCCGGACGGGGACCCAGGGGGCTGGTTCGACCCGGGTCATGTCTCCGTCGGCGGCGGCATGCTCACCATCGGGGGTTGGCGCGAGGCCGCCCGCGACAACATCTACGTCACCGGCGGGGTGTCGATCCGGCGGTCGGTCAACCGCGCCTACGGCCGGTACGACATCCGGTTCCGGATGGACCGTGGCACCGGCATCGCGTACGCGCTGCTGTTGTGGCCGGGCGACGACACGTACCCGCCGGAGATCGACATCGCCGAGGACAACGGCAAGGGGCGTGACCGGATGTACGGCGTCCTGCACCCGGTCACCGGCGAGCCGATCGAGCGGAGCGTGCCCGGCGACTTCACCCGCTGGCACACTGCCGGTCTGCAGTGGACTCCGGGTGAGCTGGTCTATACCTTGGACGGTGAACCCTGGGCGACGGTCAGCGGTGACCAGGTTCCCGACGAGGCGATGGCACTCGCCCTGCAGAGTCAGGCGTGGTACTGCGGGCACACCTGGGAGGCATGCCCGGATCAGCACACGCCGGACGTGGTCAATCTCCAGATCGACTGGGTCGCCGGCTACGCCCCGTCCTGATCCGTGGCTCACCGCCCGGCCCGGAGCCGGTGCGGCGGATGCCGCGGCCGACCGACCATGACCGTGGCGTCCAGCCGGGCGTCGGTCACCACCTCGACGGTCAGCCCGCCGCCGCGCGCGGCGGTCGCCGCCCGCGTGGTCTGGTGGGCACTCACCTCCACCAGCAGTCGGCCTCCCGGTGCCAACCAACTCGTCGCGTCCCTGACCACCCGACGCAGCAGATCCAGACCGTCCGGCCCGCCGTCGAGGCAGTGCCGCGGCTCGTGCCTGCGCGCCTCCGCCGGCAGCAGTTCGATCAACTTGGTGGGCACGTACGGCACGTTCGCCACCAGCACATCGATCCGGCGTCGCAATCCGGCCGGCAGCGGTTGGTACAGGTCGCCGACGAAGACGGGAACGGCGACGTTGCGGCGGGCGTACCCGGCGGCGACCGGGTCGACGTCCGCGGCGTACGCCTCGATCCGGTCGCCGCCGATCCGGCTGAGCACCACCGCGGACACCGCCGCCGATCCACAGCACAGCTCGACCATCACCGGCCGGGGCACCACCCGGCCATGAACGGCCGACCTGCTACGGCGTACCGCCTTGGTCGCCACGCCGGCGAGCAGCGCGGTACGCCGTCGAGGTACGAAGACGCCGGTGCCGACGGCGATCCGCCGCCCGCAGAACTCCGCGTAGCCGAGGACGTGTTCCAAGGGGTCCCCCGCGCAGCGGCGGCCGATCATCACGGACAGCCGGTCCGGCGTGGCGGCCGCACCGGCCAGCAACCGGGCTTCGTCCTCGGCGAAGACGCATCCGGCGGCGCGGAGCCGGTCGACGAGTCGATACTGGGTCAGCGGCGACAGATGAACGGGCATCGGAGCCTTTCGCGGCAGGCCACGGATGCTCGGAGACGCCTAGGCCGGACGGATCGGCCGGCCGTGAGGCGGGAGCACCCGGCTGGATGTTGCGCTGATGGGAACTCACCTCCTCGAAACGGTCCGCACTGCTGCTGGTGCGTACGGCGTTGCTGGTGCGTACGGCGGACATCGACTCGATCATCATGCTAGTACACGGCCAGCCGGGCATGGCGGGTAGTTGGTCGGCCGTAGCTGGTCAGCCGGCGTAACGGTAGATCGTGACGTCGTCGGACCGGTGGAACAGCGACCAACCGTCGCGCCCGTCGAGCAGGTCCACCAGGCGGTCCAGCGACCCATGCGGAAAGTAGCCGAAATAGTCGGACTGGCGGCGCATCCCGTCGCTGACGACCAGGTACGCCGGCTCGCCGTCGAACGACTGGAGAAACTCCTCGACCGCGGGCAGGTGCTCGCCGTCGAGTGACTGTCCCCGTAGGTCGGCGCCGACCACCAGATCGGGTTCGCCGGCCGGCACGTCCGCGTTGAACTCAGGGTATGCCGCGGTCAGCCGGCTCGGAAAATTCGAGCTGGCCACCGCGATGGTCGCCCCGGGTTCCGCGTTCGCGTACAGGTAGCGGGCGGCGCTCACCTCGTCCCCGCTCTGCCGATCGACCAGCAACTGTCCATGCCGGCCCTGTAGCGTGCCGAGCGCGAACCCGGCCAGCGCCACCGCGACCGTGACCCCGGTGACCAGGCCGAGCCAGCGACGCCGACCGGCTGCCCGTCGCCGCCGGTCCGCCCGGTCCACGGTCGCCGTCGCGATCAGGTAGGCACACCACGGCGCGGAGAACAGGAAGACCCGGTAGATCGCCTCGCCGCCGTAACTCTGCCCGGCGAGCAGCACGAACGGAGTGGCCGCCAACACCGCGGGGACCAGCACGGCGTCGAGCCGGCGCGGGTTGCCCGGCCCGGACACCCGGCGCCAGTACGACAGCACCGCCAGCACGGTCAGCGCCCAGACGCTCAGCGCCAGCGTCCGGACCACCACCGCGGAGAACGCCTGTCCGGTGGATCCCCAGCCGTCGGCGTTGCCGGCCGCGTTGGCGAAGATGTCGAATCCGTCGAAGACGCCGAACGCCTGCGACACGAACCCGAACCGAGGCAGCAGATAACCGATCGTCACCACCGCCATCGCCAGCGGCAGCCAGCGTGGCCGGACCCGTCGGACCGCGACGAGCGCCGTCACCTGCGCCACCACCAGGTACGGCGACAGTTGGTGGGCGGCCGCGAGGACGGTGGTCAGAGCCAGCACCACGGCGACGGCCAGCGCGCGGCCGGCAGCCCCGGTGTGGGCACCGGTGCGGCCGGCCGCACCGGCGGTGACGCCGGCGCGGCGGACACGGGTCCGGTCCGACCGCAGCCAGCTCAGTACCACCAGCATGATGCCGAGGCTGAGCAGGAAACCGAGGGCCTGCGGGGAGAGGTAGTCCTCCTCGACCCAGTTGATCGCAAGGAACCCGAACACGGTCAGATACGCCACCCGCCGATCACCCGCGAGTGTGTGCGCGACCGCGTAAAGTACAAGCGCGCCGGTCAGGTTGAAGAACACGGCGGAAGCATCGGCCAACGCCGCAGGGGTGGTCCCGGCCAGCGTCGTGAGTTGCGCGGCACCGGCGAACAGCGCGGGCCACTGCTGGTAGATGTCGCCCGAGGCGCCGACGGGGCTACCGGCCGCGATGAACTCGATCACGCCGAGGTGCTTGTAGGTCCAGGCGTACTGCGGCTGGTCGAGCAGCAGTGGGGTGGTGCCGTGCAGCAGCACCACCAGCAGCACCAGGTAACCGGCGGCGGCGATGCCGAGGTCGCGCTGTCCGCCGGAACCGGATCCGGGACGCAGGCCGGCCAGGACCGTGACGAACCCGGCGACGGTGATCCCGAGCGCGGCGAGGAAGGCCGGGTGGATCGTGGCGAGCAGCCCGAACTCGCCGACGGCGGACGCATCCGTGCGGTTGATCGCGAACTGCCACAGTGCCAGCGCGGCGACGATCACGGCGGCGTGTGTCAGCAGCGCCCGACCACCGATTCGGATCCGACCGGCCGTCGGGCGGCCTCGTGCGGTGCGACGGATCACGGCGGCACCGCACGAGGCGGCCACCGCGACTGCCATCGCACCGACCAACTGCTCTGGACGCCACCAACCGATCCACACCGAGACGGTGGCTCCGGCGGCGTACGCCGCCAGGCTGGCCAGCACGGTCAGTGCCCACCGGGTCGCCGGCTGCCGGACGGGCAGATGGCTCAGTACGGCGGCACCCGGGCCGAGCGACGCGAACGCCACCGCGGCGGGCATCCGCGCGGGCCCGCCGACCGCGATGCTCGCCAGCGCCAGGACGGCGACGGCCAGCCCGGTCCACGCCACCGCGCCCCGGCCGCCCCCCGCCCTACCGGGCGTGGTGCCACCGGGCGTGGTACGAGACGGCGTGGTGCCAGACGGTGTGGTTCGAGACGGCGTGGTGCCCCGCCCGGCTGCCGGGCGGATGGCGGGTCCGGCGGGGCGGACGGCGAGATCGGTCATCAGACTCCTCCGTGGGTGCTCCGAAGCCCGGCTAGGTTCGCTGCGTGGTACGCGGTGCCCAGACCGCCGACGCCGGGTCGGGGGTCCCGGTCGCACGGTAGCGGCGGATCAGACCGGGCAGCAGGGTGAGCGCCACTGCCGCCTGCGTCAGACACAGCGCCCCGGCCGGCGCGACGATTCCGGCTACGGGCAGCGCGTACCAGCTCAGTGCCAGGAAGGCGGCAATGCCGGCCGACTGCACGGCTACCACCGGCCACATCCGCTTCTCCATCATCGCGAATGCCCAGTAGAGCAGGATGATCCCGGTGAACGGCAGGGAGAACCCGACCAGCCGCAGGGTGTCCGCGCCGGCCGCGGCGTACTCGCCGCCGAGTAGCCGCAGCACCGGTGCGGCCGCCCCGCCGAGCACCATGGCGCCGGTCAGTACCACCGCGCCGACCAGTCCGACCGCCCGGTTGACGTGGACCCGAGCGGACTCGGGATCGCTCGCGGCGGTCACCACGAACGAGGTGACGATGTTCCACAGCAGGGTGCTGCCGGCCACCCCGATGGTCCACGGAATGTAGAAGTAGGCGCTCGCGGTGGCGCCGAGCACCCCGGCGACCAGGACAGGCGGCAGGAACGCCACCGCGTTGGTGAGCAGCCCGTTGACGTACTCGGCGGAGGCGAAGCCGAGCAGTTCGCGCCGGTGCGGGGCCGGCGCGGGCCCGGCGGCGCGGGCGTGCGCCGGGGCGAGCCGGCCGAGTACCCACCAGTTGACGCCGAGCATCGCCACCAGCATCGGTGCGGACCAGGCGATCAGCATGCCGTCGCCAGCGGCGGTGCCGGCGAGCACCGGCAGCAGGGCCAGCTTCGCGCTGGACGCGATCACGTTCTTCACCGGTACGCTGCCCGCCCGCCGCAGCGCGGTCAGTACCCCGTCGGAGATGAAGAAGATCGCCGAACCGATCACCGCGGCCACGAACACCAGTTGCTGCGTCGGCGCCGGGCCGACGATCCCGCCGCCCCGACCCAACACCAGGAACCCGGTGGTGAGCAGCAGTGACATCGCGGCAGAGGCCGCGTACCCGGTGAGCACGAGCCGCCGGGTGTGCCGGCCCGCGCCGGGCAGGAACCGTGCGTACAGATTGATCAGGTTGAGTTGGGCGAGTCCGGCCAGCAGTGTCATCGCCGACACCGCCGCGGAGGCCCGGCCGACCGCTTCCGGCGGGAACCAACGGGCGGCCACCACCCAGAACACGAACCCCAGCGCGGCGCTGGCCACGGTGGAGGTCATCAACGCGGCGGCACTGCGCAGCAAGGTACCGACCGGCCGGTCGACGGTCGGTGTTGTTGCCGGAGGTGGCGGGGGCGGCGGCCGGTCGACCACCGGTTGGGCTGCCCTGGTCCGGGCGACGACTGTCACGGCAGCTCCCGCAGCCGCCGCCGCCCTCGCCGGTCGGCCCAACGACTGCGTAGGTACGCCGCCGGCCCGGCGAGCAGTCCCCGCCGGTTGGCGCCGACCAGCTCGCGGGGGAAGTCCTCGCGCAGCCCGGCCAGCCGGTCGCCGCCACCACTGACATCACGTAGTGCGGTGGGGGCCAACCGCAGCAGCGGCCCGAGCTGCCGGGGGTCGCGTAGCAGCAGGCTGGTGTAGGCCGCGGTCAGCCCGGTGCCGTATCCGACCAGCTGGCGACGCAGTCCGGCCAGATCCGGCCGGTGGTGGTGCCAGATCAGGGCGCTCGGTTGGTACGCGACGGTGCCGCCGGCGAGCAACACCTGGGTCAGCGCCAGGGTGTCCTCGGAACCCATCGCCCGGGTACCGGCGCCGAGCGCGGTGTCGAAGCCACCGACACGGTCCAGTACGCCCGGCCGGAAGGCCATGTTGCCACCGGCGCCGAACGGCGGCAGCGGGTAGAGCGGGCTCTGCCGACGTGCGGTGGCGGGGGAGAACACGTCGGGTGTGAAGCCGCGCCCCTTGCTGTGCCCGCCGTACTGCTCGAACCACAGCTGGGCGTCGGTGGCCAGCTCGGCCGGCACGATCGCGCCGGTGACCACGCCGGCGTCCGGGTGCTCGGCGAACGCCCGGGCGATCTCGGCCAGCCAGTGCGGGTCGGCCACCTCGTCGTCGTCGATCCAGGCGAGGATCTCGCCGGGCGCGGCCCGCAGGGCCCGGTTGCGCGCGTGCGACAGGCCGGGGCGCGGCTCGCGTACGTAGTCGACGGCGGCACCGCGGGCGGCGAGCGTGGCGACCACGTCGGCGGTGGCGTCACTGGCCGGAGCGTTGTCGACGACCAGCACCCGGAATCCGGGATAGCGCTGGGCGAGGACGCTGTCCAGGGTGCGGGCGAGTCCGGCGGGCCGCTCCCGGGTGCACACCACCACGGTGATCGACGGGGCGTCGGCGAGGATCTCGGCGCGGCGGGTCAGATAGCCGGGTTCCGGCCGGCTGGCCGGCGGGATCTCCCGGTCGACGACGTCGGCCAGCTCCGCCGGGGTCAGCCCGGCCACCGGTACGTCGAGCAGTAGCGCGCCGATCGGCTGGGTGAACTGCCGGACCAGCAGGTAGGCCCGTTGCACCCGCCGGCCGGTGGGGTCGACGCCGGGCACCGCCGGCAGCGGGCCGGTCAGTTCCAGGTCGACCACGACCGCCGGGATCCGGTCGTTCGGCACCGGGCAGTCGACGCGTGGATCCAGGTCCTGGTTGAGATTGATGTTCATCGGCTCGCTCCGATCTCGACGAGGGCGCCGACGCCGGCTGCGCCCAGCCCGGCGAGGATGGCGCCGGCGCGGGCGGCGTGCCGGTTGCCCCGGCCGCGCAGCGCGGCGGCGATTTCCCGGCGCAGCGCGTGGGGCACCGTACGGCGCAGGTAGTCCTGCTCGGCGTCGAGGCTGGGTGCGCCGTCGAGCAGGCCGGCCATCATGATCTTGCCGCGGCCTTCGGCGAAGCAGCGGCGCAGGAAGTACCGGAAGGTGCTGCGGGTGACGGGAACACCGTGCGAGATCACCGCGTGCGGTACGTACCACCACCGCCCGCCGGAGGCAGCGCTCATCCGCAGGCAGAGCTCGGTGTCTTCGGGTCGGGCACGGTTACCTACCTTGCCGAAGCCGGTGCGGAAACCGCCGACCGACAGGAAGGTCTCGCGGCGTACCGCGACGCCGGCCGACCAGACGTTGCGGACCGGGCCCGGACGGTCGGACTGCCCGGCGTACGAGCCACCGACCGTCCACCGGAACTCGTCGGGAAACCAGTCGGGCTGACGATGCTCCCACGCGGGCTCGATCCGGCCTCCGGCGCCGATCACGGCTGGGTCGTCGAAGGCGGCGGTGAGCCCGGCCAGCCAGCCGGGGTGCGCGACGACGTCGTCGTCGAGGAAGGCGATCAGCTCGCCGCGGGCCGCGAAGGCCCCGGTGTTGCGGTTGCCGGAGACCCCCTGGCGGTAGGCGTTACCGAGCACGGTGACCCCGGGCAGTTCCCGGGCGATCCGGGCGAGCAGTTGCGGGTGGTGGTCGACGGCCACGATGACTTCCGCCGGTGGTGGCTCCTGACGGCGCACCGAGTCGACCGCGGCCCGCAGGCCGGCGAGCCGGTCCGGGTGGTGGGTCGGGATGACCACGCTGATCGTCGGTGGAGCGGTTCGCATCGCTCAGCCCTCCGTTACGGTGACGGGCGTACGGCTGCCGGCGCGGCGACGGTGCCGGACCCGCCGGCCGAACTCGTGCAGGATGGTGCGCAGCACCCGGGTCCCGTCACGTACGGTGTCGAGATTGCTCTCGCCGTGGATGCGCAGGTGCTCGACACTGGGTACTTCGGCGATGCGCAGCCCGCTCGTGGCGACCCGGACGTTGATCAGCGTTTCGATTTCGAACCCGTCGCCCCAGAGCTTGCCGCCGTGTCCCGGCGCGGTGGCTGCCGGATCCGGCAGGTCGAGCGTGGGCAGCACCCCCCGCCAGAAGGCGTTGTAGCCGTAGCACAGGTCCGTGAAGCGGGTGCCGAACAGCAGGTTGACCATGCCGTTGAGACCCTCGTTGCCGAGCCGGCGCAGTGGCGTGATGTCATGGCTGCCGCCGCCGGAGCGGAAGCGGGAACCCTTGGCGAAGTCGGCCCCGGCGAGCAGCGCTGCCACGAAGCCCGGGATCTCGGCCGGGTCGGTCGACCCGTCGGCGTCGATCATCACCACGATGTCGCTGGTCGCGGCCGCGAAACCGCACGCCAACGCGTTTCCTTTGCCGGTGCGGGTCTGCTGGAGCACGATCGCCGTCGGCCAGAGCTCGCGCGCCACCGCCACGGTGCGGTCCACCGAGCCGCCGTCGACCACGATGACCTCGTCGACGTCTCGCGGCATGCGGGCGAACACGTGCGGCAGGTTGCGTTCCTCGTTACGGGTGGGCACGACGACGGTCACCGTGGGTGGCCGGGTGACGGCGCTCCCGGTTGGCGGCGGTGCCGGACGGGTGGGTGCCGGACGGGTGCTGGTGAACACGGACATGCCGATGGCCTCCGGGAGGTGACAGGGGTGGGGAGTCCCAGGCGGCACGGGGCCGTTCGCGAGCCGCTGGCTGGTCTAGCGGTCCATCACCGGGAGTCAACAACCAGATATGACGGTTATTTCGGGCATGGTGATGTCGGGTGAGCCGGGTCACATCGCAAGCGCGTGGGGTGACTACTGTCGGCGAAGGGGGTGGGTGATGGCTGCCGAATGCACCTGCGGGCACGACCGGGCGGCGCACCGCCACTACCGGCGTGGGTCGGACTGCGCCTGGTGTGGGCCGCTGCGTTGTCCGCGCTTTCGTCGTCGCTGGTGGCGGGGGTGGCGGTGGCCGGCGGGGCGCGCGCACCGCTGATCCGTCGATCAGTCGCCGGCAGCCCTCTCGCGCGGCGGACGGTGTGCCGTCCCGGGTCGTTCGATCATCGCCGACGGTACTGTCCGTGGTGCCAGAAGGTCACCGGGAGGTTTCCGGGCGGTTGCGGTGGGAGCGTTCCCATGACATCATGATGATCGATTGGCGCTGCGGAGCCAGCCAAGCACAGCTGTGTCGCCGAGGGCAACCGGAGTTTTCCGGACCGGCGATCGCGCCCGCCGAGTCGTCCGTACGACGGCAGGTGGTGCACCGACCTCACCAGGGTCCCGGCATGTCGTGTCGGCGACCAGTTATGTCGCGAGGAGAAAACTCCGCATGAACCTGAACCCACTACGCGGGGCTGGACGCTCGCGGTTGCGTCGCGGGTTGTCCGCCGCTGCCGCGGTCGTGCTCGGCTCCGGTGTGCTCGTGGTCGCGGCCACCCAGGCCAGCGCTGCGGCCGGGTGCCGTGTCACCTACTCGGTCAACCAGTGGAACACCGGATTCACCGCCAACCTCACGGTCACCAACCTCGGCGACCCGATCAACGGCTGGAACCTGCAGTGGCAGTACTCCGGCAACCAGCAGATCACGCAGGCCTGGAACAGTGAATTCACCCAGAGCGGGAGTCAGGTTACTCTCCGCAATGCGCCATGGAACGGTTCGCTGGGCACCAACGCCAGCGTGAACCCGGGCTTCAACGCGAGCTACTCGGGCACCAACACGGCACCGACGGTGTTCTACCTCAACGGCGTCGCCTGCACCGGCCAGGTGGGTGGCACCACGCCGCCGCCGACGACCGCGCCGCCCACCACGGCGCCGCCGACGACCGCCCCGCCGACGACCGCGCCGCCGACGACCGCGCCGCCGACGTCGCCGCCGCCGACGGGTGGTCCGCGGGTGGACAACCCGTACGTGGGTGCGGATGTGTATGTGAACCCGATCTGGAGTGCGAACGTTTCGGCGGAGCCGGGTGGTAGCCGGATCGCGAACCAGCCGACGGGTGTGTGGTTGGACCGCACCAGTGCGATCTACGGCAACAACAGCCCGACGACGGGTGACATGGGTCTGGCGGATCATCTGGATGAGGCGGTCCGGCAGGACGCGGCCAATGGCAGTCGTCCGTTGGTGGTTCAGATCGTGATCTACAACCTGCCGGGTCGTGACTGTGCGGCGTTGGCGTCCAACGGTGAGTTGGGTCCGACTGAGATCGGTGTCTACCGGACGGAGTACATCGATCCGATTCGGGAGATCATGTCGAGGGCGGAGTACCGGGCCCTGCGGATCGTGTCGGTGATCGAGATCGACTCGCTGCCGAACCTGGTCACGAACGTCGGCAGCCGCCCGACCGCCACGCCTGAGTGCGACGTGATGCTGGCCAACGGCAACTACGTCAACGGTGTCGGCTACGCCCTGGCGCAGCTCGGCGACGTGCCCAACGTCTACAACTACATCGACGCCGGCCACCACGGCTGGATCGGCTGGGAGGACAACTTCGGAGCCTCCGCGCAGGTCATCGCGCAGGCCGCCCAGGCGTCCGGGTCCACCTTCGCCGACGTGCACGGCTTCATCACCAACACCGCCAACTACTCGGCGTTGCGGGAGCCGTACATCACCGTCGACTCCACCACCCGCCAGTCGTCCTGGATCGACTGGAACCTCTACAACGACGAGTTGTCGTTCGCCCAGGCGTTCCGGCAGCGGCTGGTGCAGGCCGGCTTCAACTCCGGCGTCGGGATGCTGATCGACACCTCGCGTAACGGGTGGGGCGGTTCGGCCCGGCCGAGCGGGCCGAGCAACGCCAGTGACCTGAACACCCGGATCAACGAGTCGCGTATCGACCGGCGGATCCACAAGGGCAACTGGTGCAACCAGTCCGGTGCTGGTCTGGGTGAGCGGCCGACGGCCGCTCCCGCGTCCGGTATCGACGCCTACGTCTGGATCAAGCCGCCGGGTGAGTCCGACGGCTCCAGCTCGGAGATCCCGAACGACGAGGGCAAGGGCTTCGACCGGATGTGCGACCCGACCTACGGCGGTAACCCCCGTAACGGCAACAGCTCGACCGGCGCGCTGGCGAACGCCCCGGTGTCCGGACACTGGTTCTCCGCCCAGATCCGGGAGCTGATGCAGAACGCGTACCCGCCGCTGTAAGGCGGCAGGTCCGGCCCCGCACGGGGGCCTGGAGCCGGCTGGTCAGTCTCTGCGGGGCCCGGAGTCGTCGGATCGACTCCGGGCCCCGCCCATCCGGCTCGTGTCGACGGGTGTGAGCGGTGCGAACCGGTGCGCGGCCGTCGGACGTCGGGCCGTCAGGGCACGGTCCGTTCGATCGCTGCCGGTCCGTCCTGCTCCAGTTCCCGTCTGGCCCGGTCCACCTGGGGTCGGGTGCCGTCACCGCCCTTGGCTACCGCGAGGTCTTCCGGGTCCCACGGCTGTTCCGCCCCGGTTCGCAGCGATGGTGGTCCGGCATTGCCCTGCGGCGGCCGGAAGTCTGGGTCGTCCTGGCCGGTGTCTGGGTCGGTGACCAGCAACGGCACGGTGGTGTCGTCCTCGACCGCCGACGTCACCTCCGGCTGCTCCTCCACCGGCGCCCGCCCGACCGCGCGATCCCGGTCCGTCATCGAGATTCCTCCCATCGGTCCGTCGCCGTTGGCAGTACCCGAGGACGCTTCGGTTATTCGCGGATCCCGTCGGCCGGGCTCAACTCGCCAGCAGGTGGTCGAGCAGGTCGCGGTAGCGGCGTACCACCATCCGAAGCCGCTCGGTGTCCTCCGGGCCGGCCCCGGACCATCCGCCGGCCCCGTCACGCTGCGCGGTGAGCGCCACGGTGAGCGCCTCCACCGCCTCGGTCACCAGCGTCTGGGCCTGTTCCGCCGCCGCGCGCGGGTCGTCGACGAAGCGCAACTGCACCTCGCGCCACCGGTCCCGGAACGCGTCGGCGGTACCTGGCTCGAACAGGCCGGTGGCCGGTGCCGGATCGGTGACCGGCGCGTCTCCCGGCGCGTCTTCCGGCACGTCGGCCCGGTCTGGTACGGCGGCTGTGCCGGAGACCACCTGGGTACGGTCCGCGGAATCGTCGGCGGGCGGCAACGGACTGGTCACCTCGGTGCGATCGTCCGTGATCACCTGGGTACGGTCGTCGTCGTACATCTGGTCGGTGTGCGCCATGGTGGTTTTCCTCAACGGGTCGATGCTTCGGTCTGCGCCGGAGCCGGGGGATGGATGGGTTGCTCGCCGAGCAGCTCCGCGAAGAGCGCCCGGTAGTGCACGACGGCTTGGCGAAGTTGCTCGGTGTCCGCCTCGCCGCGCTCGTTGGTCAGGTGGATCTCGTGGGCCTCGCGGTACCTGCTCAGCGTGCGCGCGTGGTCGACGGACAGCTGGGCGGTCTGCTCGGCGTAGTCACCACTGGGGTAGCCACGCTCGGCGATCAGCCGGGTGAGCAACTCGTCGGCATTGCCGACCGCCGTCGTGGGGGAGTCTACGAACTCTGCCTGGACCTCCTCCCACGCCGCTGCGTAACGAGCCCTGGCCTCCTCGCTCAACGGCGTGATCGTCAACTGTTCACGCCGGCGCTCCCGCTCGCGCAGTTCCCGCTCGGCGGCACCGCGGCTGTCCCGCTCGGCGACCACCCGGTCGTACTCGGGTCCGAACGTGGCGCGCAGATTGCGGCGGCGGACGAAGTTCCAGATCAGTACGGCCGCCGCGAGCACAGCGAGTACGGCGACGGTCACGATGACGATCTCGGTGGGTGACATGGGCGTTCCTCCTTCACCACCGGATGTTCCCGTCGTACCGGGGTCTTCAATCCAGTTCCGGCACACTGGTTGACCCGGTCGCCGAACCGGACCGTGACGTCCGTCGTATCGATACGCTCCGTGCCCACAATCGACCGCTCGGTGCCTCTGGTAGTGCCTGAGCCGTTAATTACGTATCCTGCCGGAGGCACGGACGCCGCTGATCGTCGGCTCACCCGCGACGATCGGCCGGCCTCCGCTGCCAGCTCTGCCACATGACGCGTCGGCGAGGTCTGATGAATACCCGCAACTGGTCGATCCGATCCAAGATCGTTGCGCTGGTCGCTGTCCCGATCGCCGCGTTGCTCGTACTGTGGATCTTCGCCACCTCGCTGACCGTCGGACCGGCGGTGAGCCTGTTGGGCAGTCGGAGCCTGCTCGACGACGTCGGCCGGCCCGGTGAAGCGGTCGTCGGTGAGCTTCAACGGGAACGTCGGCTGGCTGTGGTCTATCTCTCCCGGCCCGACGGGCAGGACGGGTTGCGCGCGGCCGACCTGGCCGCGCTGCGGGCACAGTGGGACGACACGGACGAGGCGATCGACCAGTTCCGCCGCCGGGCCGGCGGTGACCAGCCGCCCACCGATCCGTCCGTGCTGGATGAGCGGATCGCGCTCGCCCTCACCGAGTTGGAGATCCTGCGTACCGGGCGGGGTTTCGTCGAGCGTCGCGAGATGGACGCCCCCGGTGCGCTCGGCCTCTACAACGGCATCATCGACACCACGTTCCAGATGTTCGGGGCGCTGGCCACCCTGCCCGACAGCGAGATCAACCGGCAGGCCGGCGCGCTCACCGAGATCGGGCAGGGTCGGGAGTTCCTCGGGCGTGCGGATGCGCTGCTCGCGGGCGTGTTCATCGCCGACGAGTTCACCATCGGGGATCAGCGCAGGCTCGTCGAGATCGTCGCCACCCAGCGGTTCCTGCTCGACCGCGCGGTTGCCGAGCTGCCGGCCGCGGACCGCTCGGCCTACGACCAGATCGCGGCCGGCGACGACTTCCTCGCGTTGCGTCAGATGCAGGACGCGCTGATCGCCGTCGAACCCGGCGTCGATGGGATACCCGTCGAGCAGTCCCGCTGGCGCGGCAGCTACGAACCCGTACAGCAGCAGCTGCGCGACTTCGAGTTGCTGGCGGCGCAGGCCCTGACGGAACGGAGCATGCCGACCGCGATCGGCATCCTGGCCCGGCTGGCCGCTGCCGGTCTGGCCGGTCTCGCCGGGGTGGTCGCGGCCGTGATCATCTCGGTACGGGTGGGCCGGTCGATCATCCACCGGCTCACCGGACTGCGGGCGGCCGCACTGGATCTCGCCGGTGAGCGTCTTCCCTCCGTCGTCACCCGGCTACGCAAGGGCGAAGACGTCGATGTCGACGTCGAGGCACCGCCACTGGAGTACGGCACCGACGAGATCGGTCAGGTCGGCCACGCATTCAGCGAGGTGCAGCGCACCGCCGTACGCTCGGCCGTGGAGGAGGCGGCGCTGCGGCGTGGGCTCAACGAGACCTTCCTCAACATCGCCCGACGCAGCCAGACACTGCTGCACCGGCAGTTGGCCGTGCTCGACCGGATGGAGCGGCGCAGCACCGACCCGGAGGAACTCGAGGATCTGTTCCGGGTCGACCACATGGCGACCCGGATGCGTCGCCATGCCGAGGACCTGGTCATCCTCGCCGGCGCCACCCCGGGTCGCGGCTGGCGCAACCCGGTGCCGGTGGTCGACGTCATCCGGGGCGCGGTCTCCGAGGTCGAGGACTACGCCCGGGTGTACGTCACCACGGTAGAACCGGCTGCCGTGACCGGCCGGGCGGTCGGCGACGTCATCCATCTGCTCGCCGAACTGATCGAGAACGCGACGTCGTTCTCCCCGCCGCAGACCCGGGTCACCGTCATCGGACAACGCGTGCCCAACGGGTACGCCGTCGAGGTCGAGGACCGTGGACTCGGCATGGCACCGACGGCGATCGAGGAGGCCAACCAGCGACTCGCCCAGCCACCCGACTTCGACCCGAACAACAGCGCCCGGCTGGGGTTGTTCGTCGTGGCGCAGCTCGCCGCCCGGCACGGCGTGCAGGTCCGGCTACGGCCGTCCCCGTTCGGTGGGGTCACGGCGGTGGCGCTGATCCCTACCGAGTTGGTCGTACCCGAGTCCGAAGTGCTGGCGTTGCCGTCCGGCCGGCCGCCTACCGCGCTGGTCGCCGCCGGGCCGGGCAACCCCGGGCCGGGCCAGTTCGGGCCGGGCCAGTTCGGGCCGGGCCAGTTCGGGCCGGGCGACCCCGGGCCCTGGTCGCTGGCGGCACCGGAGCCGTCCGCCAGCGTCTCGGCGGCGACCGTCTCGGCAGCGTCCCCGGCACCGGTGGCCGGGCCAGGCACCGAGCAGGTCGCGGTGCCGACGGTGCCGGCGGTGCCCGGCGTGCCGGACCCGGCCGGCGCGCAACTGCCGGCCCGGCGGCGTCCCACCACAGTGCCGACGCGCCGTCGCGGAGCCGGCGACGAGCCGGTCACCACCGAGGACGGTCTGCCCCGCCGGGTCCGCCAGTCCAGCCTCGCCCCCCAGCTGCGTCAGCAGCCGGACCCGGCCGACACCGGCGCTGCGCCGTCCCGGGAGTCTCCGCAGCGTTCACCGCAGGAAGTCCGGGCGCTGATGTCCGCCCTGCAGGCCGGTACCGCCCGGGGTCGGCGCGCGGCCGAACTCACTGTCGAGTCCGCCCCGGGCGCCGCCACCGATGACACGCATCGTCTCGACAACGACACGGCACGTGGCACCGCGACGCCACCCCCCGGCGCGGTGCTCCCACCACCGGTGGCGACGGACGAGTCCCAGAGGGAGCTGTAGCAGTGCACACGATGCGGCATGCCATGAACCTCGACTGGCTGCTCGACGACCTGGTCGACCGGGTTCCCCCCGCACAGCAGGCGGTGGTCCTGTCCGCCGACGGGTTGCTGATGGGGGCGTCGCGCGGCCTCACCCGCGAGGCCGCCGAGCACATGGCGGCGATGGCCGCCGGGTTCCAGAGCCTGGCCAAGGGCGCCAGCCGACACTTCGGCGCCGGCCCGGTACGGCAGACCGTGATCGAAATGGAGTCGGCGTACCTGTTCGTCACCGCCGCCGGGCATGGTGCCTGCCTGGCCGTGCTCGCCGACGCCGACGCGGACATCGGCCTCATCGCGTACGAGATGGCGATGCTTGTCACCCGCGTGGGACAGAACCTCAGCGCCTCGACCCGACCATCCGCGGCGCAACCCGATGGACGGTGACCCAGCCGGGCCGCGCCACGACTGGCTGGACTCCGCCGCCGGTCCGGTGGTCCGTCCATACGCGGTGACCGGAGGCCGGGTACGCCCGAGCAGCGCAGCCTTCGACCTGCTTGCATTCGTGGTGGCTGGCCTGCCGGAGAACGCCGACGGGCAGGCGTACCTGCAGCCGGAGCACCGACGCATCATCGGTCTGGCCCAGCAGCCGGTATCCGTGGCCGACCTCGCGGCCGACCTCGACCTGGCCCTCGGCGTGGTCCGGGTACTCCTCGGCGACCTGCTCGCCGCCGGCCTCATCGCCCTGTACGAACCCCCGGCTTCGGCCAATCACCCCCACGACGACATACTCAAGGCGGTGGTCAATGGACTCCGTGCGCTATAACCGGAACGAGCCCTCGCGGCGTATCCCGCTGGCACTGAAGATCCTCATCGCCGGGGGATTCGGTGTGGGTAAGACCACCCTGGTCGGGGCGGTGAGCGAGATCCGACCGTTGCAGACCGAAGAGGTCCTGACCAGTGCCAGCCTGGGCACCGACGACACGTCCGGTGTGGAGGCCAAGAACACCACCACCGTCGCGATGGACTTCGGCCGCATCACCATCAACGACGACCTGCAGGTCTACCTGTTCGGTACGCCGGGCCAGGACCGTTTCTGGTTCCTGTGGGACGAGTTGGCGTTCGGTGCGCTGGGAGCGGTCGTGTTGGCGGACACCCGCCGGTTGGCGGACTGTTTCCCGTCCGTCGACTACTTCGAACAACGGGGCACCCCGTTCGTCGTGGGGGTCAACTGCTTCGACGGCGCGCAGCAGTTCAGCCCGGAGTCGGTCCGCCAGGCCCTCGATCTCGACCCCGACGTGCCCGTCGTGCTCTGCGACGCCCGCAACCGGCATTCCGGCAAGACGGTCCTGATCGCACTGGTCGAGCATGTGGCGTACCGGCGCGGTCAGCCGGTGCCGACCGGGTGAGCCCGGTGGACCGCGCGTTCATCCGGTGAGGATCACGTCGAGCCGGCGCGGCCCGTGCACCCCTTCCACCCGGTTCAGTTCGATGTCACTGGTGGCCGACGGTCCGGAGACCAGGGTTAGCGGCCGGGTCGGGTCGACGATCCGGGCCAGCGCCGCGGGTACCCCGGACACCACCTGCTCCACCCGTACCACACAGACGTGCTGGTCCGGCACCAGCGTGAGCCGTCGGGGACCCTGCGTCGCCGAGGCGTCCAGGACCAACGTGCCGGTCTGTCCGATCGCCACCGCGCAGCCGGTCACCGCGGCGAGTCCCGGCGTGTCGAGATCGGTCACGGACAGCGGTCTCGCCCGGCTGTCCCGTAGCACGGTCCCCGGGTACCGGGTCAGCCAGCCGGCCGGCAGATCCGCCGGCACCGCGATCGCCGGCACCGCGGCCAGCACCGTGGCGAGGCGGCCGGCCAGCTCGGCGGCGGTACAGCGGTGGACCGACGCGCGGTAGTCGAGCAACCGGTCGACCAGCAGCCCGACCGGATCATCGGTGTCTGATCCGCCGGTCCCCCCTCGACCGGCCCGGTCGTCGCGTGGCACGGGCCGACCCCCCAGGTGCCGGGCAGCCCGTAGTCGGCTCAGGATCTCGTCGCGGGCGCTGGTCACCGTGGCATCTCCCGTCCGTCGCCGGGCTGCGGTGTGTCGCGGCGTGGCGGCGTCGCGGTGTCGGATCGTGGGGCGTCGCGCGCCAGCCACCAGTCACGGAAGCTCTGCGGCGCGGGCAGCGGCGCGTCCCGGCCAGCGGTCCAGGCGTTGAGCGGCCACGGCAGCCGCCGGAGTGTGCCGCGCCGGCCGGTGACCAGCCGTAGCGGTGCCGATCCCCGCCGGGCGGCGCGCAGCGCGGTCGTGTAGCGGCGGCGGTCGCGCATCGTCCAGGACAGTGCCCGCATCGCGCCACGTTCCGCCGACGGGCGGTGCCGGACCGCGTCCACCCCCTGCTGGCGCAGGTGCACCAGCACCTCGGGGATGTCGATCCGGACCGGGCAGGCGTCGAAACAGGCCCCACAGAGCGTGGACGCGTACGGCAGGGTCCGGTTGGCGGCCGAGTGCGGGCCGGTCAGCTGCGGCGACAGGATGGCGCCGATCGGGCCGGGGTAGACCGAGCCGTACGCGTGGCCACCGACCCGGGAGTACACCGGACACACGTTGAGACAGGCGGAGCAGCGGATGCAGCGCAGCGCCTGGCGACCGACCGGGTCGGCGAGGGTGTCCGCCCGGCCGTTGTCGACCAGCACGATGTGCACCTCCTGCGGGCCGTCCCCGGGGGTCACCCCGGTCCACATCGACGTGTATGGGTTCATTCGTTCACCGGTGGACGAACGTGGCAGCAGCTGCAGGAAGACCTCCAGGTCCTGGAAGGTCGGCACGAGCTTCTCCACCCCGACCACGGAGATCAGCGTCGGTGGCAGGGTGAGGCACATCCGCCCGTTGCCTTCGGACTCGACCACGACCAGGGTGCCGGTCTGCGCCACCGCGAAGTTCGCGCCGGAGACCGCCACCCGGGCGGAGAGGAAACGCTGCCGCAGATGCCGGCGGGCGGCCTCGGCCAGGGCCGGCGGATCGTCGGTCAGTGTGGCCAGATCGACCCCGGGCATCCGGCGGGCGAAGATGTCCCTGATCTGTGTGCGGTTGTAGTGGATCGCGGGTACCAGGATGTGCGAGGGAGTGTCCCCGGCCAGTTGGACGATGAGTTCGGCGAGGTCGGTCTCGATCGCCTCGATGCCGGCGGCGGCGAGAATCTCGTTGAGTCCGATCTCCTGGGTCGCCATCGACTTGATCTTCACGACCTCGTCGGCACCGGCGGCCTTGACCAGGTCGGTCACCAGGTGACCGGCTTCGCTCGCGTCACGGGCCCAGTGCACCTGCGCTCCGGCCGCGACGGCCGCCGCTTCGAACTGCTCCAGCAGCTCTGGCAGCCGGTCCAGCACGTCGTCTTTGATCGCCGCTCCGGCCAGGCGCAGGGCTTCCCATTCGGGTACCTCGTCGACGACCCGCTCCCGCTTGGCCCGGATGGTACGGGTGGCCCTGTCGAGGTTCGCGCGCAGCTGGGTGTTGGCCAGCTGACGCGTCGCGGCGGCGGGAAAGGGCTGATGGGCCGAGATGTTGCCGGTGCCGGTCACAGTGGCTCCTCAGGGGTGCTGGCCAGGATTTCGGCGTAGTGGACGGCGTGCACCGCGGTGGACGTGCGGGCCAGTCCGCCGCCGATGTGTGCCAGACAGGAGTTGTCGGCCGCAGCCAGGTACGTCGCCCCGGTGCCAGCCACCGCCCGACATTTGTCGGCGAGCATGGCGGTGGACACGGCCGCGTTCTTGACCGCGAACGTGCCGCCGAAACCACAGCATTCCGTGCTATCGGGCAGCTCGATCAGGTCGAGCCCGCGAACCGCGCGCAGCAGCCGTAGCGGGCGCTCGCCCAGTCGCAGCATCCGCAGCCCGTGGCAGGTCGGGTGGTAGGTCACCGGGTGCGGGAACCAGGCGCCGACGTCGGTGACACCCAGCACGTCCACCAGCAACTCGGACAGTTCGTACACTCGGGGACGCAACTCGGCCACGGCGGCGGCGAGCCGGTCGTCGTCGACGACCAGCCGGGGGTACGCGTCCCGGATCATGGCCACGCAGGAGCCGGACGGGGCGACCACGGCGGGATAGTCGCGGAACGTCTCGACGACGTTGCGGACCAGGGGCACCGCCTCGGCCCGGTAGCCGCTGTTGCCGTGCATCTGCCCGCAGCAGGTCTGCGTCAGCGGGAACTCGACGGTGTGTCCCAACCGTTCCAGGAGCCGGACCACGGCCCGCCCGGTGCCCGGGTAGAGCAGATCGTTGACACAGGTTACGAAGAGCGCGATCCGCATCGTCGGCACGTCCTAACGGGCAGTGGGGCCGGCCGGCCCTGCGTCGTGAGCAGGGCCGACCGGCCCAGGCCGGAAGTAGGGAAGATGGCGCTCGCGTGCGGCGAGCAGGTGGTCGCGGACCGCGGCGTCGGCACGATCCGGATCGCCCGCCGCCACCGCCTCGACGATCCGGTGGTGTTCGGCGCCGCTGGTCTGGTAGTGCGTGGGTGGAAAGTGCAGACGGAACAGATGCAGGTGCGGCCGGAGCCGGACGACGGCCTCGCGCAGCATCCCGTTGCCGGACAGTTCGGCCAGCAGATTGTGGAACCGGGCGTCGGCCGCCGTGAAGGCCGCGATGCTGGCGTAGCCCTGGGCGCCGGGCACCGGGCCGGGCAGGTCGGCCGCGTCGCGCAGCCGGTCCAGGTCGACCGGAACATGCTGCCGCCCGGCCGCGCGGCGGGCCGCGGCGGTCTCCAGAATCAGCCGCATCTCGACGAGTTCGTCGAACTCCTCGCGGGTAAGCAGCGGAGTGGCGGTGTATCCGACCAGTGGACGCTTGCGGACCAGCCCGTCGGCTTCGAGCCGGGCGAGCGCCTCGCGTACCGGCGTGGGTGAGACCTGCAGGTTGCGGGCGAGGGCGTCGATGTTGATCCGGGCGCCGGGGGCGACGATGTGGTCCATCAACTGCGCGCGAATCGTCCCGTACACGTCGTCGGTGAGCGTGAGTCGACGGGCTGGCCGCACGGGAACTCCCTCGTGGTTGGCCCGCCGGGCGGCGGGTAGATCAAAGATCCTATAGGATCTTTCGAGTCCGAGCGAGTGCCCGTACGGGTCAGGCAGGGGAGCCCTGGTGAGTGCAACGGAACCCATCCCAGCGATCGAAACGATCTATCTCGGGTGCTACACGGCCGACGCCGGCGGCAACGGTTCCGGGATCATGCTCGCGCGCCGGGACCCGGCCACCGGGCGTCTCAGCGAGCCGGTGCTGGTCGCACCGTCCGCCTCCCCGTCCTTTCTCGCCCGCCACCCCGACCGGTCGGTGCTCTACGCGGTCAGCGAAATCGAACAGGGCATGGTGAGCGCCTGGGCGGCGGACGCCGACGGGGCGCTCCGTCCGCTGGGCAGCCAGGACACCGGCGGGACCAGTCCGTGCCACCTGGCGGTCGTGGCTTCCGGGGAGCATCTGGTCAGCGTCAACTACGGCACCGGGAGCGTCGCGGTGCATCCGATCACCACCAAGGGTGCCCTGGCGCCGCGCAGCGATCTGCACGTGCACGCCGGTGCCGGGCCGGACCCACGGCGGCAGGAGGGGCCGCACGCGCACATGGTGTCGCCCGACCCGATCGGACCCGGACTGTACGTGGTTGATCTGGGCACCGACGCGGTGCACCGGTACCTGCTCGACGCGCAGGCCGGGACGCTGACCGAGCCGGATCCCGCGGTCGCGGCCGCGCCGGGCAGCGGGCCACGGCACCTGGCCCGTCACCCCGACGGTCGGTACGGCTACCTGGTCGGCGAGTTGGACGCCTCGGTGACCACGTACGAGATCGATGGTGCCGGTCGGCTGACCGAGTGTGGCCGGGTGCCGGCGAGCACGGCGGGCGGTGCGCAACCGTCCGAGATCGCGATGGGCCCGGACGGGCGGTTCCTGTACGTGGCCAATCGCGGGCCGGACACCATCGCGGTCTTCGCGCTGGCCGTGCCCGCGCAGCCGCGCTATGTGACCGAGGTCGCTACGGGCGGTCGTTGGCCCCGGCATTTCGTGCTGGTCGACAACCATCTCTATGTCGCCAACGAACGATCCGATTCGATAAGCGCCTATGTGGTCGATGATTCTAGTGGTGTTCCGGTTGCTCTCGGTGACCCGGTATCAGTGCCGAGTCCGACGTGTCTGCTGCCGGTTTCCTGGTGAGTCGGTGTCGGACGGTGACTGTCGGCCGACCTGCGATCGGCTGGGTGTTTTCGTTGGCGGATGCCTGATCGAAGGTCGGTTGAAACGTACGGAAGTGATGCGACTACGGCAAGTCACCAAATCCTATTCAAGTGTTTCTCCTCCGTAACTATCGTCCGAACGTACCTACCACCTGGGCGTGCACATCCGGAGTATGGGACCGTGCCAGGCCGCCATCGGATGCGAAGCCGGATCCGCGGAGCAGGCGCCATCGCGACCGCGATGGCGCTTGTCGTCGTCGGGGTAGGCGGCTGGCTCGGTTATCAACGTCTGGTCGCCGCGTCGTGCTCGGGCGAGTTGCCGTTGACGCTGGCGGCGTCCCCGGAGATCGCGCCGGCGCTACAGGCGGCGGCCGACCAGTGGCGGACCGAGGGTGGCTCGGTCGGCGACACCTGCGTCGCGGTCGACATCACCGCGACCGACCCGGTCGACGTGGCTGCGGTGGTGGCCGGCCAGCACGGCGTGGCGTTGGCCGGCGTCGGACAGGCCAGCGGTACCGCGGTCGCCCCGGACGTCTGGGTGCCCGACTCCTCCACCTGGCTGCTGCGGCTGAGTTCGTTGGCTCCCGGGTTCGCACCCGAGAACAACAAGTCGGTCGCCCGCAGCCCGGTCGTGGTCGCCATGCCGGAGCCGGTGGCCGCCAATCTCGGTTGGCCGAACCAGCAGCTCACCTGGACCGATCTGTTGCAGCAGATCACCACCGGGACCCAGTTGCGCACCGGCATCGTCGAACCGACCCGCGACGCGGCCGGACTCTCCGGCCTGCTCGCCCTCGGTGAGGCCGCCGGGGAGGCCGGGGAGAACGCCCAGCAGGCGACCACCGCCGCGCTGCGGACCCTGGCCACCGGCCGGTCGGCGCTGCGCGACGACCTGTTGGCCCGCTTCCCGCGCTCGGCCGATCCGGCGTCGATCGCCTCTTCGCTCAGCGCCGCCGCGCTCAGCGAGGAGGACGTGATCGAGTACAACGCGACCCAGCCGCCGATTTCTCTCGCCGCGCTCTACCTTGAGCCGGCACCGATGTCGCTGGACTACCCGTACGCGCTGCTACCGGGGGCCGATCCGGCCAAGTCCGCGGCGGCGGCCAACTTTTTCGCCGTGCTGGGCGGCGTGCTGTTCAGAGATCAACTCGGCGCGCAGGGGCTGCGGGCGCCGGACGGCACCTGGGGAACGGGATTCAGCGCACCGCAGGGCGCGCCGAGTCCGGCGGGCACCGCGCAGGCCACGGTCTCACCGGACGGCGGCGGCACCGCTGCCGGCGGGCTGGACCCGGTGGTCATCGACCGTACGCTGGCCACCTGGACCGCGGTGACACTGCCGGCCCGGATGCTCGCGGTGATCGACGTCTCCGGGTCGATGCTGGAGCCGGTGCCGACCGCGAACAACGCCAGCCGGGCGGATGTCACCCGGGAGGCGGCCCGCCGGGGCTTGGCGCTGTTCGACGACTCCTGGGCGGTCGGTTTGTGGATCTTCTCCACCGAGTTGGAGGGCGCCCAGGACTGGCGCGAACTGGTCCCGATCGCTCCGCTCAGCAGCCAGCGGGACGCGCTGGAAGACTCCCTGGTGGAGGTGGTGCCCAAGCGCAACGGCAACACCGGCCTCTACGACACCACTCTGGCCGGGTACCTCGCGGTGCAGGAAGAGTGGGCAGCTGGGCGTGTCAACTCGGTGGTGATCTTCACTGATGGTAGGAACGAGGACGACAACGGGCTGACCCGGGAGCAGCTGTTGGCCGAGCTGGCCGACGCGGCTGATCCACAGCGGCCCATCCAGGTCATCTTCGTCGGCATCGGCGACGGGGTGAGTCAGGAGGAGCTGGAGTCGATCACCAACACCACCGGCGGCGGTGTCTTCGTCACCGAGGACCCGGCGAACATCGGTGACATCCTGCTGAAGGCGATCGCCCTGCGACCGACGACGGTTCGGTGAGTGGTTGTTATGGGAAATCTGGGTGGTTTGCGACACCCCTTCATGACTAAGGGTTGTCAGGTGGCTCCAGATTGTACATGCGGTGTGAATGCGCTCCGGTCAAGTGACAGTAATCTGTCGCAAGCTGCGACCGCACCACCAGGTAGGCCAAGATATCGGGGTGCCCTGGCGCCGCAGGCACCAACGACGGGTCAGCGGGCGGCTCGGGGGATGCGTCGACTCGAGCGAGCTGGGGAGGGCTAGTGACGTCGGCGACACTCGTCAACACTGCGATCGTGCAACCGGACTCCACTCCGGAGGCACCCATCGCGGTCCTGCACGCACGCCAGCGTGCCTACATCCGGGCGGTGGCCGCCCTCGACTTCAGTATCCTGTGCGCTGCCGTGGCGGCCGGCTACCTGGTCCGCTTCGGTGCCGAGGAAGCTGCCGGTACGGACCTGCCGTACGTCCTGGTGACACCCTGCCTGATGGTCGCCTGGCTGGTCTCGTTGAAGCTGTTGCGCTGCTACGACGACCGGGTGCTCGGCTACGGCGCCGACGAGTACCGGCGGGTGGTCAGCGCCAGCCTGCGTCTCGCCGGCACCGTCGCGATCATCGGATACGTCGCCAACGTCGGCATCAGCCGTGGCTTTCTCGCGGTGGCCTTCGCGGTCGGCACCGTCGGCCTGGTCGCCGGGCGGTTCGGTGCCCGTAAGGCGCTGCACCGGCGCCGCGCGGTGGGCAGCGGCTGGTTCCGCCGGGTGCTCGTGGTGGGGGACACCCCGCACGTACTGGAACTGGTGCACACGTTGCGCCGGGAGCCGTACGCCGGGTACCGGGTGGTCGGAGCCTGCATCCCGGACGCGCTGCTGGCGCCGGTGCCGCAGCGCCTCGGCGACGTGCCGGTCGCCGGCTCGTTCCGCAACATTCCCGACGCCGCCGCCGCGACCGGCGCGGACACGGTGGCGGTCACCGCGTCCGGGGAGCTGACCGCCACCCGGCTGCGTCGGCTCGGCTGGCAGCTGGAGGGCACCGGGATCGATCTCGTACTCGCTCCGGCGCTGACCGACGTCGCGGGTCCGCGCATCCACACCAGGCCGGTGGCCGGGCTGCCACTGATCCACGTCGAGGCGCCGGAGTTCCGGGGCACCCGCAAGCTGGTCAAGGGCTTCGTCGACCGGTCGATCTCGATGCTGGCGGTGACCCTGCTGGCACCGCTGCTCGCGGTGCTCGCCCTCGCGATCAAGCTCGACAGCCGGGGGCCGGTCATCTTCAAGCAGGTCCGGGTCGGCCAGGGTGGCCGGGAGTTCCACGTCTACAAGTTCCGGACCATGGTCGTCAACGCCGACGCCCTGCTCGCCAAGCTGGCCGCCAAGAACGAAACCGACGGGCTGATGTTCAAGATGCGCGACGACCCGCGTATCACCCGGGTCGGCAAGTTCCTGCGCAAATACTCGCTGGACGAGCTCCCGCAGCTGGCGAACGTGTTGTTCGGCCACATGAGCCTGGTCGGTCCGCGGCCGCCGCTTCCCTCCGAGGTGGCCCGCTACGACGGCGATGTCGCCCGGCGGCTCCTGGTCAAGCCGGGTATGACCGGATTGTGGCAGGTCAGCGGCCGGTCCGACCTGTCCTGGGAGGACGGCATCCGGCTGGACCTCTACTACGTGGAGAACTGGTCGCTCGCCAGCGATCTGACCATCCTCTGGAAGACCTTCGGCGCCGTAGTGAACGGCCGCGGCGCCTACTGACCCCCCACCCCCCCACTGCCCCACCGCCCCGAGGGGAAAAGTGCGCGCCGGAGTCAGGGGCGGACGAGCCAGGGGGCGGGGTGGTCGCGTACCGCCCGGACGACCGAACCCGCGGCACCGGTGGCGGCGGCCTCCGCGCCGAGTACCGACGCACGTACGGCGACCGGAGACCACGCCGCCGTGAGCACCCGTCGGGTGATCTCCGCCTCGACGTGGGGCACCATCCAGTCCGCCAGCGGGGCATAGATCCCGCCCAGCACCACCGTCTGCACGTCGAGCAGATTCACCACCCCGGCGAGCACGACGCCAAGGGCGGTAGCGGCGCTGTCCAGCGCGGACCGTGCCGCCACGTCGGCTGACCCCGCGCGCCGGGTCAGCCGACGCAGCGCCGCTGCGGCCGGCAGACCGGCTCGGGCCACCCCGGCTGCCCGCAGGATCGCCTCCTGCCCGGCGTACTGTTCCAGGCAGCCGGCGGCTCCGCACCGGCAGGCCGGGCCGTCCGGGCGGACGGCCATGTGGCCCAGTTCGCCGCTCCAGCCCCGGGCTCCGCGGAAAAGGTGTCCGTCGATGATGATGCCGGCGCCGATTCCGATCTCGCCGGAGACGTAGACGAAGTCGGTGAGCTCACCGGCACGGGCGTGTAGTTCGCCCAGCGCGGCCAGGTTGGCCTCGTTGTCCACCACCACCGCGACATCGGCGAGAGTGGGCTGCTGCGCCAACGCGCCCGGCACGTCGACGTCGTGCCAACCCAGGTTGGGCGCGAGGCGGACGAGCCCGTCGCGGGCCACCAGACCCGGTACGGCGACTGCGGCGCCGGCCAGCGTCAGGCCGGCGACCTGCGGTGCGGCCAGCGCGGTGCCGGCGAGGTCGGCGAGGCGGGCCAGCACCTGTCGCGGCTGGTCGGGTCGCTGATCGGCACGCAGGACGGTCCGGTGCCGCACCGTTCCGGCCAGGTCGACCACACACGCGGCGAGGTAGTCGACGTTGATCTCCAGCCCGAGGCCGGCCGGCCCGTCGGCGGCCAGGACCAGCCCGGTCGCCGGGCGTCCGGCTCCGGTCCGGGGCGGTGGGGCGACCTCGGCGAGCAGCCGACCGGTGATCAGCTCGTCGACCAGTGCCGAGACGGTGGCCCGGGTCAATCCGGTGGCGGCGGCGATGTCGGCCCGTGACGGTGGGCGCCGCGCCGCCGCCACCTGACGCATGACCAGGCCGAGGTGGTGCTCGCGTAAACCGGCCTGCCGCAGCGGCCCGCCGGCTGGCCGACCGGTGCGGGTGGATCGGCCGGTGTCGGCAGGTCCCGTCACCGGGGCATCTGGCGTGGGCATGGTCTTGACAATGCCACACCACAGGAAAATAATTCAATGGCTAAACAAATCAGCCATGTTACGTGGAGGTCACCATGGCAGTCCAGCCCACTCCGGCTGACAAGTTCTCCTTCGGGCTATGGACCATTGGCTGGCAGGCCCGTGATCAGTTCGGCGACGCCAGCCGTGGCCCGCTCGACCCGGTGGAGGCGGTGCACCAACTCGCCGGGCTCGGCGCGTACGGCATCACGTTCCACGACGACGACCTGATCCCGTTCGGCGCCGACGCCGCGACCCGCGACCAGCACATCGCCCGGTTCCGCAAGGCGCTCGACGAGACCGGCCTGGTGGTGCCGATGGTCACCACCAACCTGTTCAGCCACCCGGTCTTCAAAGACGGCGGCTTCACCAGCAACGACCGGGCGGTACGCCGGTTCGCGCTGCGCAAGGTGCTACGCAACATCGACCTTGCCGCCGAGCTCGGTGCCAAGACCTTCGTCATGTGGGGCGGGCGCGAGGGCGGGGAGTACGACCACGCCAAGGACATCCGGGCCGCGCTCGACCGCTACCGGGAGGCCGTCGACCTGCTCGGCCAGTACGTCATCGACCGCGGCTACGACCTGCGATTCGCCATCGAGCCCAAGCCCAACGAGCCGCGCGGCGACATCCTGCTGCCGACCGTCGGGCACGCACTCGCCTTCATCTCCAGCCTGGCCCACCCGGAGCTGGTCGGGCTCAACCCCGAGGTCGGCCACGAGCAGATGGCCGGACTCAACTTCGTGCACGGCATCGCCCAGGCGCTGTGGCACGGCAAGCTGTTCCACATCGACCTCAACGGTCAGCGGGGCGTCAAGTTCGACCAGGACCTGGTCTTCGGCCACGGCGACCTGCTGAACGCGTTCGCGCTGGTCGACCTGCTGGAAAACGGTGGTCCGAACGGCGGGCCCGCCTACCAGGGCCCACGGCACTTCGACTACAAGCCGTCGCGCACCGAGGACTACACCGGCGTGTGGGCATCGGCCGCCGCCAACATGCGTACCTATTTGCTGCTCAAGGAGCGGGCCGCGGCGTTCCGCGCCGACCCCGAGGTGCAGGAGGCGCTCGCCGTCAGCCAGGTGCCGGACCTGGCCACCCCGACGCTGAACCCGGGGGAGAGCTACACCGACCTGCTGGCCGACCGGTCCAGCTTCGAGGATTTCGACGTGGAGGCGAGTGCCGACCGGGGCTTCCACTTCGTCCGGCTCAACCAGCTCGCCGTCGAGCACCTGCTCGGCGCCCGGTCCTGAGCACATCAGTCCAAAGCACATCCGACCGAACCCGCACCCGTGGAGGACCCAGCCGTGACCCTCGTCGCCGGCGTCGACTCGTCGACCCAGTCGTGCAAGGTGGTGGTTCGTGACGCGGACACCGGTGCGCTCGTCCGCGAAGGTCGGGCCACGCATCCGGACGGCACCGAGGTGCATCCGGACGCCTGGTGGGCGGCGCTGCGACAGGCGATCGACGCGGCCGGCGGGCTGGCCGACGTCGCCGCCGCGGCGGTCGCCGGCCAGCAGCACGGCATGGTCTGCCTCGACGACGCCGGCGAGGTGGTCCGGCCGGCGCTGCTGTGGAACGACACCCGCTCGGCCGGTGCCGCCGCCGAACTGATCGACGAGTTCGGCGGCGGGCCGGCCGGCAGGCGGGCCTGGGCGGACGCGGTCGGCCTGGTCCCGGTGGCCAGCTTCACCATCACCAAGCTGCGCTGGCTGGCCCGTCACGAGCCGGCCGCCGCCGCCCGGACCACGGCGGTCTGCCTGCCGCACGACTGGCTCACCTGGCGGCTGGCCGGCAGCGGCGACCTCGACACGCTGCGCACCGACCGCAGCGACGCCAGCGGCACCGGATACTGGTCGGCCGCCACCGGGCAGTACCGGCTCGACCTGCTGGAACACGCCTTCGGACGGCAGCCGGTGGTGCCGCGGGTGCTCGGCCCGACCGATCCGGCCGGGGCACTGCCCACCGGTGTCCCGCTCGGCCCGGGAGCTGGGGACAACGCCGCCGCCGCGCTCGGCGTCGGTGCCCGCCCCGGCGACGTCATCGTCTCCATCGGCACCTCCGGCACCGTGTTCAGCGTCGCGGAGAGCCCGGCCGCCGACCCGAGCGGCACGGTGGCCGGCTTCGCCGACACCACCGGCCGGTTCCTGCCACTGGTCGCCACCCTCAACGCCGCCCGGGTGCTGGACGCCGCCGCCACGATGCTCGGCGTCGACCACGACCGGCTCGCCGAGCTGGCGATCAGCGCGCCGGCCGGCGCCGACGGGCTGGTGCTGGTGCCGTACCTGGAAGGGGAGCGCACCCCGGACCGGCCGACGGCCAGCGGCTCGCTGCACGGGCTCACCCTGGCCACCAGCACCCCCGCCCACCTGGCGCGGGCCGCCGTCGAGGGCATGCTCTGCGCGCTGGCCGACGGCTTGGACGCCCTGGTCGCCCAGGGCGCCACCGTCAACCGGGTCATCCTGGTCGGTGGCGGGGCCCGATCCGGCGCGGTACGCCGGATCGCCCCTGAGATCTTCGGCTGCCCGGTGCTGGTGCCGCCACCCGGCGAGTACGTCGCCGACGGTGCCGCCCGGCAGGCCGCCTGGTTGGCGGCCGGCACCGCCGACGCACCCGACTGGACCCCGGCCGAGACCGAGGAGTACGCCGCCGATCCGGTGCCGGCCATCCGCGACCGATACGCCGAAGCCCGCGACCATGTGCTGAACCGGGTCGCCGCCGGCTGACCCGTAGAGCAGCACCCATGAGAATCAGCCCGGAGAGACGGAGCACGGAGCCAATCGCCGGGCGCTACTGGGGTCCCAGCGGTCCAGGATGGCGATCGCCAGCAGGAACGGCCGGCAGGGTCCGGACCACCGCCGCACCGGTGGCACTCGCCGGTGGTCCGGTTCGGGATGTGGGTACGGGCGGTCGAGTTCGCGTCGTGGACCGCCCGGGACAGTTCGGGGGACCGGGTCAGCCGCTCCGGCGGGTCCGGAATGACGTCGCCGAACTGTCTGCCGATCTGGATGAGATGTACGGGGCGAGGCGGGGAGTCCCGCCGCTGCCGCTTGCGCACGATCTGCGGCTCGAACGTGCCCGCCGCGTCGCGGGGGACGTGTACCTCGACCGGCCCGACGTCGGTGAGCACGGTCTTGGTCCGGCTGCCGTTACGCGTGTTCCCGCCGTTTCGACCAGCTGGGTCGTGCTTGTCGTAGCCGACGTGGTCGGTGATCTCACCGTCCAGCGCCGACTCCAGAACCCGCTTCGTGAGCTGCTGCAGCAGCCCACCCTCACCGGTCAGTTGCAGCCCGTCACCACGAGCCCGATCGACCAGCATCGCGATCAACTGTTCATCCGTGACCGCACCCACCGGCCCGGCGGCCGGCTGTCCCACGGTGGCTCAGTGCGCAGGGAAGCTTGCGCCGGAGCTGTAGTAGCTCGGGCTGGGCGTTCGCGAGGTGACGCTGACGCACGTTATTTCGGCAAAATAGCGTGCGTCAGCGTCACCTCGACGACGTCAATCTCAGGCCACCGGCTGCGCCGCCGCTGGCCGGTGGCGCACCGCTCGGTCGGCGTGGCGTACCTGCTCACCGTGGGCGTCGCGGCGGTATGCGCGTTGGTGATGCTGCCGTTCAACCAGGCACGCTCTCCCATAGCCGTCGCAGTTGGGGTGGCATACGGTCCCCGTAGGGCCGGCAGTCCGCTGGTGGCTGCGACGGGTCTTGCGTTGGCGGAGGTTGGCTGCCTGCCGGACTTCCGGCCACAGCAGGGCCTGGCGGATCGTCCTCGGAGTGCTGACCCGTGCAGAAAGTCTCTCAGGCTGGGCCAAGCAAGCTGGACAACTGCTCTGCTGGCTCTGACCCGCGAACCGATCGGCGGGGTGCTGATCCATACTCAGCGGCATGACGCTGACCACTGGACGGGTGCACCGCCGCATCTACAGCGTCGTCGTGTTCATCGTGCTCGCGTCACTGGACAACGTCACGATCGGTCTGGTCCCGCCGCTGTACGGCAGCATCGCCGACACCCTCGCCGTACCGGAGGCCGCGATCGGGGCGGTCACCGCCGCGACCTTCCTGGTCAGCGCGGTCGCCGCGGTCGCCTGGGCGTACGTCGGCGACCGCGGCGACCGTAAGCCGCTGCTGATGACCGGCACACTGATCTGGGCGGCGGGTGCCGCCGGGACCGGGCTGGCCGGCAGCTACCCGGTGTTCCTCGCCGCCCAGCTGGTCGCCGCGGTCGGCCTGGGCGCGGTCGCCTCGGTCGGGTTCTCCGTGGTCAGCGACCTGATCACGCCAGCGCGCCGAGGCCTGGTGATGAGCTTCTGGGGGCTGTCGCAGGGCGTCGGCACACTGGCCGGCACGTTGCTCGGCGGGCTGCTCGGGCACGACGACTGGCGCCGGCCGTTCCTGGTGCTGACCGCCGCCGGGGTACTGGCCAGCGCCGCGTACCTGTTCACCTACGACGTGCGGCGGGGGCAGAGCCAACCCGAACTCGCCGGCCGGTTCGCCGCCGGTGACGACTACGAGCACCGGATCGGCCGGGCCGACCTGCCGTCGATCGTCGAGCGCCGGACCAACGTGTGGCTGGTGCTGCAGGGCCTCACCGCGCAGGTCGCGTTCGGCTCGCTGGTCTGGCTGCCGGCGCTGTTCCGGGCCCGCGCCGAGGAGCAGGGCTATTCGGCCGGTACGGCGATCGTCGTCGGCAGCGTGTTCGCCACCCTGTTCCAGCTCGGCGGGGCGCTGTCCATCGTCGGCGGGCTGGTCGGCGACCGGATGCAGCGGCGTACCCCTCGGGGCCGGGCCCTGGTCGCCGCGGTCGGCATCCTCGCCGCGGTGCCGTTCTACCTGGTGCTGTTCTTCGTGCCGATGCGCATCGAGGTGCCCGACGGCGCGGGTGCCGGCGCGGTGACCGCCGCCGTGCTGGGCGGTGTGCTGACCGAGCCGACCATCGGGCTGGCCTTTCTGACCGCGCTGCTCGCCCTGGCGTTGACCTCGGCAAACTCGCCGAACTGGTTCGCGTTGATCGCCGACGTCAACCCGCCGGAGCACCGGGGCACCGTCTACAGCCTCGGCAATCTGGTCAACGGCGTCGGCCGGGCGACCGGCAACGGACTGCTGCCGGTCGCCCTGCGGCTCATCGGCGTGGCGGTGCCGCCACCGCTGAACTACGCGGTCGGGCTGGCCGCCTTCCAGCTGTTCTTCGTGCCGACCGGAATCATGTACTGGTTGGCGTCACGGACCGCACCGACCGACATCGCCCGGGTGCACGCCCTGCTCGTCACCCGGGCCGGCGCGGACTCTCCCGCGACGGTCACGACGGACGGCGGCGGGCCCAGACCGTGACATCGGTCGGCACCCGGTTGCCGTCGAGCAGCGGCCCGCTGGCCTGCACCGGTTCGGTTCCCGGCAGCAGCGACACCGGCTCGGTGCCGAAGTTCGTCACCACGGTCAGCTCACCGACCCGGAAGGCCAGCACGTCGTCCGGAGACTCCAGCCAGTGCAGCTCGGCGAGACCGAGCCCGTACTTGCGGCGCAGCGCCAAAGCGGCCCGGTACATCTCGTACGTCGAGCCGGGCGTGCCGAGTTGCCGGTCCAGGGCGTACTCGGCCCAGGCCGACGGCTGCGGCAACCAACTGTGGTCGGCCGGCCCGAAGCCGTACGAGGGAGCGTCGGCCTCCCACGGGATCGGCACCCGGCAGCCGTCACGACCTCGTTCGGTCTGCCCGCTGCGCCGCCAGGTTGGGTCCTGTCGGGCCTCGTCGGGCAGTGTGGTGTGCTCCGGCAGGCCCAGTTCCTCACCCTGGTACAGGTATGCCGAGCCGGGCAGCGCCAGCATCAGCAGGCTGGCGGCGCGGGCCCGGCGCAACCCGAGCGCGGTGTCCGGCTGCGGATCGGTGGCGCCGATGCCGCGCGGACGACGCTCACCGACCGGCAACGCCAGCCGGGTGGCGTGCCGCAACACGTCGTGATTGGACAACACCCAGGTAGTAGGGGCACCGACCGCACCGGCGGCGGCCAGCGACCGGGAGATCACCGTGTGCTGTACGGCCGCGGTCCATGCCGCTTCCAGGTACTCGAAGTTGAACGCCTGGTGCATCTCGTCCGGGCGCACGTACGCGGCGAGCCGCTCCGCCGGCTGCACCCACGCCTCGGCCACCAGGATCGGCTCGCCCGGGTAGCCGTCCAGCACCGCGCGCCACTGCCGGTAGATCTCATGCACCCCGTCTTGGTCCCACATGGGCGGCCGGGGCTGGTCGACGTGGTCGCCCGACGAGGTCTCCTCCGGGTAGTGCCAGTCCGCCAGGTCCGCCTGCTTGACCAGACCGTGGGCGACGTCGACGCGGAACCCGTCCACGCCGTGGTCGAGCCAGAACCGCAGGATGTCCACGAACTCGGCGCGCACCTGCGGGGAATCCCAGTTCAGATCGGGCTGGCCGGCGTCGAACAGGTGCAGGTACCACTGGCCCGGCGTACCGTCGGGGCCGTCCACCCGGGTCCAGGCCGGTCCGCCGAACACCGACCGCCAGCTGTTCGGCGGCAGGTGTCCACCGGGCCCACGCCCGTCGCGGAAAACGTAGCGGTCACGGGCCGGACTGTCCGGTCCGGCGTCGAGCGCCTCGACGAACCAGGGATGCGCCGAGGACGTGTGGTTCGGCACCAGGTCCACGATCACCCGCAGGCCGCGGTCGTGCGCCTCGGCGATCAGCCGGTCGGCGTCGGCCAGTTGTCCGAAGACCGGGTCCACGTCGCGGTAGTCGGCGACGTCGTAGCCGGCGTCGGCCTGCGGCGACGGATAGAACGGGGAGAGCCAGACGGCGTCGACACCCAGTGCCACCAGATGGTCCAGGCGGGCGATGACGCCGGGCAGGTCGCCGATGCCGTCACCGTCGGCGTCGGCGAAGGAGCGCGGGTAGATCTGGTAGATGACGGCCTGCCGCCACCATTGCGCGCCGGCGGCGGATTCAGCGTCGTCGGCACGGGTTCGGGTGACTGGTGTGTTCACCGATGCACTCCTTGGTTCGGTAGCGGTCCCGGTTATGTGGTCTACCAGGTCGGGGCCGGGAATCATCGGGTTTCCCGGGGCGGGGCGGTGGACTCGCGGGCGACCAGGTGGGTGGGCAGGATCACGGTGGCGTCGGCGACCGTGCGGCTGCTGCCGGACAGCGGGCCGAGCAGCGTACGGGCGGCGAGTCGGCCCTGCTCGGCCGCGGGTTGCGCGACAGTGGTCAACCCGACCACCCGGGCGACGTCGTGGTCGTCCACACCGATCACGCTGACGTCCGCCGGCACCCGCAGTCCGGCGGACCGTACGGCGGCGATCGCGCCGAGGGCCATCTCGTCGCAGGCGGCGAAGATGGCTGTCGGCAGTGGATCGACGCGCAGCAGCTCAGTAGCGGCCCGACCGCCGCCGTTGATGGTGAAGTCGCCCTCCACGTCCAGCGCCGGGTCCGGGGTCAGTCCGGCGGCCCGTAACGCCTCCTGATATCCGCGGCGCCGGTCGAGGTGGGTGGTGAACGCCAGCTCGTCGGCGGAGTTGCCGGAGATGTGGGCGATCCGGCGGTGCCCGAGTCCGAGCAGATGGGCGGTGGCGCTGCGGGCCGCGGCCACGTCGTCGATCCGGACGCTCGGCCAGCCGGGCACCCCGGTGCCGGAGCTGACCGTGACACCGGGCATCGCCAGCGCCGAGATCGCCGCGAAGTCCACCGGCTCCAGCGGCGTCGCGACCAGCATCAGTGCGTCGACCCGCTGGTGCAGGTTTGCGGTGTGCAGCAGCCGCTGGCGGGCGTGCTCCTGGCCGCCGAGGTTGTACAACAGCAGGTCGTAACCGGCCTCCTGCAGAGTCTCCTCGGCGGCCTCGACCACCGTGCTGAAGAACCAACGGGTGATCCGCGGCACCACGACCGCCACCGCCCGGGTCTTGCCCCCGGCCAGCCGGGAGGCACTGGGCGAGGCGATGTATCCGAGTTGGGCGGCGGCGTCCAGCACCCGTAGCCGGGTCGCCTCGGTGACCGTCGGCAGGCCGCGCAGAGCCCGCGAGACGGTCGCCGTGGAGACTCCGGCCAACCGGGCGACGTCGTCGATTCTGGTCATGGTTCACCTGCCGCGTGCGTAACGCGGGCCCGAGCGGCCGGTCAGCCCTTGACGCTGCCGGCGAGCAGGCCGCGGACGAAGTACCGCTGCAGGGACAGGAACACGATCAGGGGTACGACGATCGAGACGAATGCACCCGAGGTGAGCCGTTGCCATTCGTCGCCCCGGGTACCGGCCAGTTCGGCCAGGCGGACAGTGAGTGGCGCCACGTCGTTGCCGCCACCGGCGAAGATCAACGCGACCAGCAGGTCGTTCCATACCCACAGGAACTGGAAGATACCGAACGCGGCGAGTGCCGGAGTGATCAGCGGCAGCACGATGCTCCGGAAGATCTTCGGATGCGTCGCCCCGTCCACCCGGGCCGCCTCCATCAGATCCTTGGGCAGCTGGGAGACGAAATTGTGCAGCAGGAAGATACCCAGCGGCAGCGCGAAGCAGGTGTGTGCGAACCACACCTGGATGAACCGCTGTTCGTCGGACAGATCCCAGGCCGGGGTGATCGGCACGCCACCGATGGTCACGCCGCGGGAGAAGAAACTCAGCAACGGCACCAGGGCCATCTGCAGCGGCACGATCTGCAGCGCGAAGACTCCGATGTAGATCAGATCCCGACCACGGAAGTTGATCCAGGCCAGCGCGTACGCGGCGAGTGACGCGAAGGCCAACGGGAACAGCACCGACGGGATCGTGATCACCAAGGAGTTGATGAAGTAGCTGGCCAGCTGCCCGGACGACGACGAGCGGCCGAACAGCACGTCCTGGTAGTTCTGCAGGGTGACCTGCGGGTCGCCGAAGAAGGTCCACCAGCCGGTGGTCCTGATCTGCTCCGCGGGCCGGAACGAGGAGACGAACAGGCCGAAGGTCGGGATGGTCCAGACGACGGCGATGACGACCGAGGCGATGGTCGCGATCGGGGTGTTGAGCCGCTTGCGGACCCGACCGGCACGAGTACGCGGCGGCTGCTCGCCGCTGGTGGCCGGTGCGGCCACGGGGGGCGTCGTGGTGGTGGCCATCGGTGTCACACCTCCCGCTGCTTGCGCAGGTTACGGATCTGGTAGATGACGATCGGGATGACCAGGACGAACAGGAAGACCGCCAGCGCCGAGCCCTGACCGGTCTGGCCGTAGCGGAACGCCTGGTTGTACATCTCGTTGGCGATCACGCCGGTGTCGTAGTTGCCGTTGGTCATGGTCCGGACGATGTCGAAGACCTTCAGGGTGGCGATGGAGATGGTCACCACCACGACGATCAGCGCCGGTCGGATGCTGGGCATGGTGACCCGCCAGAACATCTGCCAGGCGTTCACCCCGTCGAGACGGGCGGCTTCGATGATGTCGGCGGGGATGGCCTTGATCGCGGCCGACAGCACCACCATCGCGAACCCGGCCTGGATCCAGATCATCACCACGATCAGCAGCAGGGTGTTCAGCGGCGCGTTGAGCTGCAGCCAACGCTGCGGCTCCCAGCCGAACAGGGTGACGAGGTAGTTGAGCAGGCCGTACTGTTCCTGTTCACCACCACGGTAGGCGTACACGAACCGCCAGATGATGCTCGCACCGACGAACGAGATGGCCATCGGCATGAACACCAGCGACTTGGCCAGCGCCTCGAACCGGGCCTTGTCCACCAGCACGGCGTAGATCAATCCGACCGCCGTGGCGACGGTCGGCACCAGGACCACCCAGATCAGCGTGTTGGTCAGCACCTGGATGATCTCGTCCTGGGCGAACATCCACCGGTAGTTGTCCAGGCCGACCCAGTCCTCGCTGCGGCCGTCCATCAACGACAGTACGATGGTCCGCAGTGCCGGGATGACCAGACCGATCGCCAGCAGTACCAACGCCGGCAGCAGGAAGAAGGTGCCGAAGAGGCCTTCGGTGCCGCGTCGTCGACGGCCGACCGGTACGGAGCCGCCCGCCGCCCCGGTGGCTGCGGTCGCCCCGGTGGCTCCAGCGGCGATCAGCCGTTGTTCCCGGCGCCGGGTGAGCCAGGTCGGCACCGCGTCGAGCAACAACAGCAGCCCTCCGACGATGACCGCGAACGCGATCAGGCCGTACAGCAGCATCGCCAGCTTCGGGCCCTCGTCTGCGAAGTCGAAGTACATCCGCCCTCCCAGCGGTGCGTCGACTGGATACGGGACCGGCCGGTCCGGTCCGACACGTCGGACCGGACCGGCCGGGTGGTGGTGTCACTCGCTCGGCCAGGAGCCTTCGATGTATTCGAGGACCTCGGCGGTGCTGTCACCGCTGAGCCAGTCGACCATGCCGCGCCAGAAGGTGCCGGCGCCGACCGCGGCCGGCATCAGGTCCGACCCGTCGAAGCGGAACGTGGTGTTCTCGTCCTGCAGGATCTCGACCGAGAGCCGGTCGATCGGGTTCTCCACGTTGGCGATGTCCAGGCCGCTGTTGGCCGACACCCAGTTGCCGAGCGAGGCCCGGCTGTTCGCGTACTCCGGCGAGGCCAGGTAGGTCTGCACCGCCTGGACCTCGGGGCGGTCGGCGAACGCGACGGTGAACTCCCCACCGCCGAGGACCGGCTGGCCGGCGCTCGGGTCGGTGGTCGGGAAGTAGAAGGCGAAGACGTCACCGTCCTCGGCGACCTCGGTGCCCTCCGGCCACTGGTTGGCGTAGAAGCTCGCCTGACGGTGCAGCGCGCAGTCGCCGGACAGGATCGGGGTGCCCGCTTCCTGGAAGGATGTTGCGGTGATGCTGGAGACGCCGCCGAAGCCGCCGTTGACGTACTCCTCGTTCTTGAGGATCGCCCCGGCCTGGTCGACCGCCTCGGCGACCCGCGGGTCGTTGAACGCGATGTCGTGGGTCGTCCACTGGTCGTAGACCTCCGGCGTCTGGGTCCGGAGCATGATGTCCTCGATCCAGTCGGTGGCCGGCCAGCCGGTCGCGTCACCGGACTCGACGCCGACGCACCACGGCTTGGTGCCGCCGGTCGCGATCTCGTCGCTGAGCGCGATCAGGTCGTCCCAGGTCTCCGGGATCTCCCAGCCGTTGTCGGCGAACATGCTCGGCGAGTACCAGACGAAGGACTTGACATTGGAACCGAGCGGAGCCCCGTAGAAGGTGCCGTCCACGGTGCCGTACGCCAGCCAGTCCTCGCTGTAGTGTTCCTCGGCCATTGCCCGGGTCTCGTCCGAGGCGGCCTGCAACTGGCCGGACTCGGCGAAGCGGCCCACCAGGCCGGGCTGCGGGATGAACGCGATGTCCGGCGGGTTGCCGCCGTCCACCCGGACCTGCAGCTGGGCCTCGAACTCGCCGCTGCCCTCGTACTCGATGTCGATGCCGGTGCAGTCGACGAACTGGCTCCAGGACTCCTCCAGCAGATCTGCCTCAGCGTCCCGGATGGAGGCGTAGATCGACACCTCGGTGCCGTCGGTACCCTGGTAGTCGCTGTATGGGGCGCATTCCTCGGAGTCCGGGTCTGCGCTGGTGCCGGTGTCTGAGGTGCATGCGGTGGCGGTGAGCGCCAGCCCGATCACGCTGGCGAGCGCGAAGGCCTGGCGTGGTCTGGTGAAGACCGCCATGCCGTCCTCCCTTCCTAGCCGACGCCGCCCGCGAGTCCTGCGGTTCGGGCACGCCGGTCGGTTGCTGTCTGGGCGTCCTCACATGTAAGCGCTTGCACCGGAACTCGTCCACCCCTGTCACGCCACAGGCCAGTAACAATTCGGAAACCTTGCTCCGGCTCCTGCAGTCCAGGCACGCGTCGACCCTGACCGATCACTCAGACCGGGCGGCTGGTCCGGTCGGTCGGGGCGGGTGTCAGGGGAGCGCCAGATCAGGAGAGAAGACGGGTATGCCGGGACCGCCACCACCGATCGGCGGGAGGGAGGAGGTCCGCAATCGGCGACGGGCGGTCCCGGCAAGCTTCGTAGCGGCCCGAGCCGGGCCGGGGGCTGATACGGATCAGGGGGACTTTCCCGCAGGTCAAGCGAACAGGCTCACGCCACCAGGTCCGACCAGCAACCCGACGACGATCAGGACGATCCCCCAGAGAAGCTGCCGGCGGAAGAGCGCGAGAACACCGGCAACGACCAGTACGACTGCGAGAATCCAGAGAAGTAGCTCCATGATTGATGAGTACCCTTCTGCCCGGCTACGGAAACCTTCTAGCCGTCCCGGCCGGCCACCGACCCGGTGAGAGCGAACACGCTGTACGCCTGCTTGATGACCGGATGCGCGACGTTACGCACCCGTACCCCACCGGGAGTTGTGCCCCGTTCACTGCCGAAGTGGGCGTGCCCGTGCACCGCGAGCGCGGTCGGCACCGCGTCGATCGCCTCGGCCAGCAGATACGAGCCCAGGAACGGGTAGATCTCCAACGGTTCGCCCGCCAGGGTCTCCGGCACCGGCGAGTAATGGGTCAACGCGACCCGTACGTCGCAGTCGAGACCTGCCAGCGCCTGCCGGAGCTGGTCGGCGGCGGCTGCGGTGGTGCCGACGAACGCTTTCATCTCCGGTTCACCGAACTGGCTGGCGCACCGGCCGGCGAAGCCTCCGCCGAACCCCTTGACCCCGGCCACGCCGAGCCGTCCACCTGGCAGATCGAGCACCACGCCGCTGCCGTCGAGCACGGCGATGCCCGCTTCCTGCAGGATCTTCACCACCTGTGGCACCTGGTCGCAGTGGTGGTCGTGGTTGCCCAGCACCGCGACCACCGGAACAGCGGCTGCGCCGAACTCCGTGGCGACACAGCGTGCCTCCGACTCGGTGCCGTGCCGGGTGAGATCTCCGGCGAGCAGCAGCACGTCGGCGTGTTCGTCGATGCCCGACAACGCCGGACGGAACCGTCCGAGCACGTCGCTGTCCATGTGCACGTCACCCACCGCCGCGATGCGGATCATGACAACTCCTCCGCCCCGGTCGGCGCGCCGGTCCGACTGACCGCGATGTCGCAGGTCAGCTCGACGTCCGGGAACCGTTCGGTGACCAGCCGGACGATCTCGTCCCGGCGGTACGCGCTCTCCACCTCTCCGGCGAGGACCAGGGTGTGATCCCGACGGGCGACGGTGATTCCCTGCTCGGCGACCGTGGGCTCCTCACTGAGCATCCGCTGCACGGTGGCCTCGGTGTATTCGCCGTACCGACTGGCCTGGTCAAGCCGGTCCGGTGACTGCCTCGATGTCATCTCGTACCTCCCGCTGGTAGTCCGGCACCACGTCGAGGCGATCGAGCAACACCAGGAACGCCTCGGCGTACGGCGAGTGCGCGGTTTCCTTACGTACCCGTTCCCAGTCGATCTGTTCCCGCAGCGACCGGGCCACCGGTAGCGCCCGGGCGAAGTCGCAGTAGTGCTGCGAATAGCTCAGCAGCTTGTGCACCATCAGCAGGGTCGCCGGCAGCACCGGCAGATGGATCGCGTCCACCGGTCGGATCACGCTGTCCGCGAGCGTCGCATCGGTGACCGGCGTCTCGATCGGGCGGTGGATGAGGTCCACCATCCGTTGCTCGTCGAAGACCTTCACCAGCCAGTCCTCCGGCGGCCGTTCGGCGGTGAACCCCGCCTCGACCAGGGCGGCGAGCGCCGGATCGACGTCCGACTCGCGGATCAGGAAATCCACGTCGTGGTCACTGGAATGCCCGCCGTGCGCGTACACCGCGAAACTGCCACCCAGTACGAAGGGGATCTGCGACTGCTTCAGCACGGCCGCGACCCGCTTGAGGGTGTGCAGCAGGCCCTCGTCCTCTCGGCGAACCATCTGTGCTCCCGTGCTGGGTGGTGGTGTGTGACGGGACTCACCCCTACCCGACGCGCGGCGCGTTCACACCTGTGGCACCGGTGGTGCCGGTTCGCGCTGGGCGCGCCGTGCCGTCGGTCGCGTGACAGGCCGGGGTGCGCGTGCTCGCTACCGTTGGAAGGGTGCTCGCCACTCCGACCCAGGCTTCCCGACGCCCGTCCGCGCCGGCACCGTCGTCCCCGTCCGTACCGGCACCCACGCCACGTCGGATCGCTCTGGTAGGCATTGACGGAGCGGGCAAGACGACGCAGGCACACCTGCTCGCCGAGGCATTGACCGCGGCCGGGCGACCGGCTCGCTACTGCCGCAACGCGGGTGGCCGGCGCTGGATGGACCGGCTCGCCGTACGGCTCGGGCAGCCGCACGCGCGGCGGCTCCTCGGCCGTGGCGGCCTGCTGTTCCTGGAGGCGCTGCTGCGCTGGCTCGCCATCGCGCGGACACTGATCGGGTCGGGTCGGCGGATCGCCGTGATGGATCGCTATGCCGTTTGCCAGTACGCCAGCATCCGAGCCCACCGGGCAGTCCGGTGGGAGCGGGTCGCCCGAGTGGCGTACCAGGCCTTTCCCGCGCCGGACGTGACGTTTCTGCTCTGGCTGCCGCCGGCCGAGGCCCGTCGCCGGATCGAGGCGCGGGGCACCGACAGCGAGTCGCTGGACTATCTGGCCCGCAGCGCGGCGGCGTACCAGTCGCTGCCCGAGTCGGCTGGTTTCGTGGTGATCGACGCCCGGGGAAGCGCGGCGCAGGTGGCGAAGTCGATCCGCCAGCACCTGTCCCAGTGGCTGCCGGCCGGCGCTGGCTGACCTCAACCGCCGGGCCGGCCGGCGTGGGACGTAGCGGTGCCCTAGACGAGTAGTTCCGAAGTTCGGTCAGTGGTCGTAGGCGATCAGTGACCGGGTGACGGGTGCGCCGGTCTTGTTGTTGTGCCAGATCGCGGCGGCCATCGCGAGGAGGCGTTGAGCGACGCGTACGGCGACACCGGTGAAGGTCCGGCCGCCGTGTTGTTCAAGGTCGAGTTGGCCTTTGAGGGTGTCGTTGACCGACTCGATCAGCTGGCGGACCTTCTTGAGCAGCGGTTCGCCGTGGCGGGTCTTCTCCTTCTTGCGGGACGGGCGTAGCAGGGTGATGCCCTGGTCGGCGAGGTTCCGCTCGAAGGGTCCGGACGCGAAGCCCTTGTCGCTGATCAGCAGGATGCCGTCGTGTTCGGCGACGACACCGGCCTCGACCTCCAGCATCGCGGTGAGGACCTCCCGCTCGCCGAGCTTCGGGTTGGCCAAAGCCCACAGGATCGGCATCCCGGTCGGGGTGCAGACCAGGTACAGGCGCAGTCCCCAGAAGAACCGGGAGTGGGAGGCGCAGTAGCCGTATCCGGCCCAGCCGGCCAGGTCCGAGCGTTGCACGGTGGGGCGGGACATGCCGCACGGCACCGGGGTAGAGTCGACGATCCAGTGGTTGTCGAACCAGAAGTCACTGTCGCGGGCCAGGGCCCGGATCGTCTTCTTGATCAGTGGTAGCGCGGCGCGGAGCCGTTTGTTGTAGCCGGGTCGTTGTGGCAGGTAGGGAAACCAGGGGCGTAGGTGGATGCGGGCGTAGCGGATCCAGTGGGCTTCCGAGCGGGCGCCGAGCAGGACCTGCGCCACGGCCAGGCACACCAGCTCCGAGTCGGTCAGCAGCGGTGGTCTGCCGCGCCACCGGGGCGTGCGGATGGTGTCGTCGATCTTGACGTACAGTGCGGTCAGGAGGGTGTCCAGGTCTTGCGTCACAACACGATCTTGGACACCCTCTCTTCACGCCCGGACATCGACCCCTGACATCGGAACTACTCGTCTAGCCGTAGACGGGCACGACCGCGCCCGAGGTCGGTGCGGACTGTGGACCGGCCAGGAAGACGATGACGGGCGCGATCTCGGCGGGTCGCACCCAGTTGGCGTGGTCGGCGTCCGGCTGGCTGCGCCGGTTGGCCGGCGTATCGATCATCGCAGGTACAACGGTGTTGCACCGCACTCCGGCGGCGCGGTACTCCACCGCGACCGCTGCCGCGAAGGCCAGTACCGCAGCCTTGGCGGTCACGTAGCCGGCGGCCCCGGCGAACGGGACGAGCGCGGCTCGCGACGAGACGCAGACGACCGAACCGCCGCCCGCCTCGACGAGATGCGGCAGCGCGGCCCGGGTGGTCAAGTACGTGGGCCGCAGGTTGATTCGCATCATCTGCTCGAAGTCGTCGATCGGCGTCTCATGGATCGCCCCCGTCCCTCGGTACCCGCCGACGAGGTTGACAACGGCCCGTAGTGGGGCGGCCGGGTCGGCTGTGGCGGTGGCAACGACCTCGTTCACCTGGTCGGGATCGGTCAGGTCGGCGCGGATGGCGGTGGTGCCGGTGGCGGCGACAGTGCCGGTGCCGGCGGTGCGGCTGGTCGACACGACCCGCCAACCACCGGTGGCGAAGGCGTCCACGACCGTCGGGCCGAGACCTCCGGTGCTGCCGGTGACCAGCACGGTGCGCTCACTCATACCCGTGACGGTAGTCGGTGTCGGGCCGCCGGCCGCAACCGGAACCACCCGCCGCAGGGCCTGGAGCGACGCCGTCGACATCACTCTATTGCTAGTGATTTGTACCGTTACTAGTGATCTGCCTAGCTTCAGCATCTATTGAGACGAGAAGTGATTTTGGTTTAATCGCTCGCACCGGTCGGGAATGCTGTCGGAGACGGACATCTCGCGTCGGCTTTCCGACATCGTGTCGACGGTACGCGAGCCATCCGGTGATCTTTACCGACGTCGCCAGGTGAGACCGACGTGCCGGGTGAGGCTGAACCAGGTGCCCGGTCAGACCGTACTCCTGGCCATGACCCGAAACCGGTAGGCAGTGACGAGGATCGCAGGAGGGACAGTGACGGGAATCGCTGCGGCCCCAGTGCCGTCGTGCTGTGCTGGAAGCTTGAAGCTTCCTGCTGGTCGCGGCCGTTGCGGTGATCAGCCGGCCGGTCGCGGCGCGGCGACGCAGCCGTCACCGCGCACGATCCGGGTGCCTGGCAGGAAACGCCAATCCTTCTCACAGCGATTATTCAGGCAATCGTGTCAGCTTCGAGCCACGAGACGGAATCCCTGATGCGTCTCAACTGTTGTGTAGATGTCGGCGCCGGCCGGCCGCACCACCAAGACAACAGTACGTCGGACCGGAAGGTGGACGTGACGGGGGAGAGGCTGATGGAGATGCGCACCGCAGGTGACAGAGCAAGTGGGGTAAACGAGGGGGCCGTGGGCAACGTGGAGAAGACGATGACTTTGCGTACCGACGAGGTCGCCGAGGAGCGGGACCTGGTCGGTGTCTACCTGCATGAGATCTCCCGGACGCCGTTGCTCGACGCCGCACGGGAAGTCGAACTCTCCAGGGCGATCGAGGCCGGCCTGTACGCGGAGTACCTGCTGGACCAGGGCACCCCGCGCGCCGGGGTCAGCCGGGAGGAACTGGAGCGTCTCGTGTTCGAGGGTGAGCGGGCCAAGGACCTGTTCATCCGGGCCAACCTGCGACTGGTGGTGTCGATCGCCCGCCGCTACGTGCGCTCCGGCATGCCGATGCTGGACCTGATCCAGGAGGGCAACACAGGTCTGGTCCGGGCGGTCGAGAAGTTCGACTACGAGCGTGGCTTCAAGTTCTCCACGTACGCGACCTGGTGGATCCGGCAGGCGATCAGCCGGGCGATCGCCCAGCAGGAGCGGACCGTCCGGCTGCCGGTGCACCTGGTCGAGGACGTCAACCGGATGCGCAACGTCGCCCGTCAGTTGACCCGGGAGCTCGGCTCGGACCCGGAGCCCGAGCAGATCGCCACCGCGCTCGGCGTGCCGGTGGAGCGGGTGCACGAGCTGGTGCGTTGGTCGCAGGACACGGTCTCACTCGACACGCCGGTCGGCGACGACGGTGACACCAATCTCGGCGACCTCGTCGCCGACAGCGACGCACCCTCACCCGAGGACATCGTGCTCACCGGGCTGGAACGCCAGCGTATCGAGGGCCTGCTCAACCACCTGGACGACCGGTCGGCCGGCATCATGCGGGCGCGCTACGGACTGGAGGACGGGCGGGAGCACTCGCTCACCGAGGTGGCCTCGCGGTTCTCGTTGTCGCGCGAGCGGATCCGGCAGCTGGAGATCCAGGCGCTCGGCCGGCTCCGCGAGCTGGCCCGGGCCGAAGGTCTGCAGGCCGCCTGAGCCGAGCCCATGATGACGGTGGCCGGCGTCTCCTGCCAGTAGGAGACGCCGGCCACCGGTGTCCCAGGGGACGGCGCAGACGGCGTCAGCGCACCCTGCCGTAGCCGTACGGGGTCATCATGTCCACGCTGGCCAATTCGACGGCGCGACCGAAAGTCGGTGCATGGATCACCTTGCCGCTGCCGACGTACAGCCCGACGTGGTTGAGGTTGCTGTAGAACACCAGGTCACCCGGCTGTAGAGAACCACGGTCGATCTTGGCGACCACGTCCCACTGCATCGCGGCGTTGTGCGGCAGGCTCTTGCCGGCCGCCCGCCAGGCAGCGAGGGTCAAGCCCGAACAGTCGTAGCCGTTGGGACCGTCGGCGGCCCAGACGTACGGCTTGCCGATGGCTCCGTAGGCGAACTCGACCGCCGTGCCGGCGGCGCCGGAGACCGACGGCACAGGTCCGGTGTACGACGAACCGGTCTCGGTCGCGGTGCCGTAGGCCTGCTCCCGCTTGGCCATCAGCTCGTCGATGTCGGCTTCGATCTGCTTCTTACGGTCGGCCAGCTCCTTCACCTGGGCATCCTGCTTCTTGAGCGCCGCCTGCAGCTTCTCCTGCTCAGCCAGGTAGGTCAGCTGGGTGTCGGTGAAGCTGGTGAGCCGCTGCTGCCGGTCGCGGGCCAGGTGGTCCAGGGTGCCCAGCCGGTCGACGAAGCTGCCGGATGTCCCGTCGAGTAGTGCGCTGGCGGTGCTCAGGCCGCCGGATTTGTATGCCGTGATCGCGATCTGCCCGACTTCCGTCTCTGCCCGGGCCAGCTCGGCCTCCAACGGGCCGAGCTGGGAGTTGATCTTCTCGGCTGCCGCCCGGGTCGCCTTGGCCTCCTCACGGAGCCGGTTGTACGACTCGACGACCTTTGCCAACTCGGCCGATTCCTCGTTGATCTGCTGCGTGAGTTCGCTGACGCTGGGCTGGGCGGAGGCCGCGGCGGCGGGTACGACCAAGCCGAGGACCACGCCGGCCAGCGTGAGGGTGCGCAGCAGAATCCGCGCTGATGACAAGAACGCAGAACCCTTCTTCCATCGCCGCCTCCCGGGTTAGCTGACGGATTCGGGCGGGAAGATCGCCCTACCGCGTCGGACGCGGATTCACCCCAGATGCTCGGTGGGTCCCCGAGTCACTGACAGTCGATCACAATTTGATTACTGAACGTAATCTCTGTCGTGAATGATTCGGCGGCACCGGACCGGCGTCACCACTGTCGGTGACTGGCGACCGGACCAGCGGAACCAATTTAGCCGTAACGCTTGTGACCGGAAAGTAGCGTGATCGTGATTAACGACATTGCGACGGGTCGGTGAGACATCTTGGTAACGGAAAGTATCGACTCGAGGTGTTACCGTGATCCAAGACCAAATTGTCGCTTTAGTAAGTTGAGGCAGTTGCTGCCGGCGGGTAACTCTGACAAATTACCCGTAAAGCCTCCAATTGGCGTCCAGGATGCGTCCTGCCGTACGGCATTCTGCTAGGTGGCAGATTGCTCATCTTCCATCGAGTAGCTCGCTGTTTGCACAATGGACCCGCAAGGTCAGCGCCGCACAAGCCCTTCGGAGGCCGCTATGCGTGCTACTCGCCAGACCCCGTCGTTGCGTGGATCCCCGCCGATGCGCGACGCCAGCCGCCCTCGCGGGTGGAACCCCCCGCCGGCGACCGTCCCGGCAACCCCATCGACCTACCCGGCGCCGGCGACGCGCAACAGCCGGGCCGCGACATACGGACAGCAGCCCGTGGCCGGGGCCGCGTCGGTCGGCCGGGGCAACGGTGGATCGGACGGCCTACCGGCGTACTACCGTCAGCCTGGCATCCGCGTCACCCGGGACTGGTTCGTCGTCGCCGGTCAGCGTTACGCCATCCGTGACATCGCGCAGTTGCGTATCGCCCGGGGGGCCCGGGACCGGATCACCGCCCGGGCGGTGGCTCTCGTCGCGGTGATGCTGGCCGGGATCGCGCTGGTGATCGGGTTCACCCGAGGCTTGGACGAGGTCAGCGCCGGTGCCTACCTGGCCCTGTTCGTCGCCGCGTTCGTCCCGGTCGGCCTGGCCTGGCTCGGCGATCGGCTACGGCCCCGCCCGTACGAGCTGTGGGGCCGTCACCAGCAGACGTGGAAGCTGCTGTTCAGCAGTGACGAGGAGCGCCAGTTCGGGCAGGTGCGCCGAGCGGTGATGCGGGCGCAGGAGGCGTCCCGGCTGGCGAGGGCCAAGGATCCGGTGATCACCATCGAGCCGTGGCTGCCTGGCCGGCCGTGACCGTCACTACGCCGGACGTTCGTCAAGTTGGCGGGCGGTGCGGTGCAGCAGCGCCAGTGACTCGGCCGGCGGAAGCGAGTCGGCCCTGAGCCGGTCGAAGACGTGCTGGTACGACTGGACGTCGGCCGGCCGGTCGACGATTTCTTCGACCAGCGCGCTCTCGACATAGACCACGTCGTCGGTTTCGGCCTGCTCAGCGAAGCGCAGGATGACGAACGGTCCGAGGATGGTGTTGCTGCCGGCGGTGAACGGCAGCACCCGTACGGTGATGTGCGTGCTCTCGCACATCTTGGCCACGTGCTGAAGTTGTTCCCGAAGTACCCGCGGCCCGCCGGTCATCCGCCGCAGTGCGGCCTCGTCGAGGATCACCTCGATGTCCGGCGGGTCTGCGCCGTAGAGCACCTCATGCTGGCGTGCCAGCCGGATCTGCACCCGCCCTTCGATCTCCGCCGCGGGCACGTGGTGCGGCCCGTCGGCCGGGATGACCGCTCGGGCGTACGCCTCGGTCTGGAGCAGGCCGGGAAAGCTGATCGGCTGGAAGTACTGCAACGCGCTTGCTTCTGCCTCCAGCCCGATGTACGCGGCGTACGCCGGTGGCACTTGATCCTTGTAGCTGCTCCACCAGGCCCGCCGCCGGGCGGCCCGGGCGAGCTCCACCAATTCCTGCACCTGCTGGTGATCACGTACGCCGTAGAGGTCCAGCAACGCCTTGACGTCGTTGGTGGAGATGCTCACCGAGCCGGACTCGATGCGGATCAGCTTCGACAGCGACCAGTCCATCTGCCGGGCGACGTAGTCCTGGGTCAGGTCGGCGGCTTCGCGTGCGCGTCGCAATACGGCGCGCAGGCGCCGACGCCCGATGGTCGGACCCTCATGTCGGGCAGGCATGGAACGCTCCGGGGAAGTGAACCGGCTCCAAGCGGGGGCAGCCCGGTGGGTGAACCGCCAGGAAGAGCGATCTGCCAGCAGAATGCCACCTGGCTAGCTGCTACCTGATTGCACGCTACACCGACCACATCTGGTCTGGTATGGACGGCTGGCCCCTTGTTGTGTGGTAACCGTCCGCGGGATGTACCCGTCCCGCTGAGTCCAAGATCGCGACTGGTACAGTCCGCCCGATTGCCTGCGTGCTCTGATGGCAAATTTACTGAAATATTCCTATAAGGAGTCTGGGTTGACTGGGATGGACACTGCTGGTCCGGCGTGGCGCAAGAGCCGTCGTTGCGAGGCGACGACATGCGTCGAAGTCGCCGCGATCGGCCGGGCGGTCGGGGTACGCAACTCGACCGAGCCCGACGTACACCTGGAGTTCTCGGCCCCGGCCTGGACGGCCTTCGTGGCCCGGCTCACCGCAGCCGGACCGGTGGGCCGGTCGTAGCACCGGTTGCTCCGCTGGCGTCGGGTGCGAAGCGGCGCTGGGCCGAAGCGGCGCTGGGCCGGACCGGGAGGGTCCGCCCAGCGCGTGCCGCCCGCCGCGAATCCGCCCGAATCAGGGCTGATTCGGGCGGATTCGGCACCGGAACGTTTCCGCGATGCCGGCAGACCGGTGCTCCGCCGGGCTCAGTCAGCCACTGACGGCGGTCTGCGGTTGTCCCTGCTTGGCCTGGTGTACCCAGCGGGTGACCACCCGTTCGGCGTAGAACGAGACGAACGGCACGGTACCGGCCAGCATGATCGCCAGGATCCGGCTCAGGGACCAGTTGGCCCGGCGGGCAAGGTCGAAGGCTGCTACCAGATAGACCATATAGAGGAAACCATGGGCCGGGCCGACGGTCTCCACCACGACCGGTTCGCCGAAGAAGTACTTCATCGGCATGCCGATCACCATCAGCACGATCAGCACCACCCCGACCACGTACGCGATCAGGCGGTACCGGGTGAGAGCGCCAGACATCGTCTTCCCTTCCTTGCCGGGCCCGCGCCCGGATTCTTGCCGGGCTCGGAGCTGTCCCGGGACGTGGACGGTCAGCCGGGATACTCGCTTGCCCGGGCTTGTGGATTGGCGTTGAGCCAGGCCAGGTAGCGGTTGTACGCGGCCAACTCGGGGTCGTCGGTGCCCGTGACAGGCGTGGTGAGCATCGATCGGGTGCGGATCGGCCGGCCGATGGCCGGCTCTGCGTCGTTCGCCGCCTCGGCCACGCCAACTCCAGTCGCCTCGGTTGATCCGGCGGACCCGGCCGATCCGGCGGACTCAGCCGACCCGGCCGGTGCGGCCTGCCGGGTCGCCAGACGCATTTCACGGACCCAGACGAACACCACGAAACCAGCAAAGACCGGCCATTCGACCGCGTACGCCCAACTTAGCGTATTGCCGGCAGCGGCTCGGCTGATCTGCCACCAGCCCAGCCCGAGAAAGCCCGCAACCAGCACTACCGCGCCGAGATGACGCAGGATCCAGGCTGGGGACCACAGCTGCCGCATGCACGAAGCGTACCGGCGTCCGACCGGGCTCTCCGACGAGCTGTCGTAGGTGAATCCGATACCACGACGGCGAGCCCGATACGAAGCGGAACGCTCCGGGCACCAGGGGGTCGTGGCTGCGGGCTCTGGGAAGTTTGCCGACCGGCGGTCGGGGAAACCAGCCGGAGAACGCCTCATCGACTCCCCGGAGGCCCCGATGACTGACTCGGCACGGTACGGCGACTACACGCCAGCGGCGGCCGGCACTCCGTTCGAACCACGACCCGGCCAGGTCCCGGTCGGCGGGGACGGTGACGCTGGGGACGCTGGCGGTGCGGGCGGCGGCCCGGAAACCGGCATCGACCCGATCGCGTTGACCGACGACGACCTGCTGCGCGAGATGGGCAGCCTGCACCGTACCCGGCTGGACACCTTGCGGCACGGCACCGATGCGGCGCTCGCGAACCATCTGCACCGCACGGCCGATCTGGAGACCGAATACCTCACCCGCAATCCCGGCCGGGAAGTCGACCCGGCCCGGTTGCGCGAGGGGCGGTGAGCGGTGGCTGCGTCCGTCGAACGCGGGGTGTCGGTGCCTCCCGAAGTAGCTTTCGACACGGCCACCGACCCGGATCGACGTACGGCGTGGCTGCCGGCTCCCCTGCGGCACAGCGCCCGCGCCCAACGCACGCGCGGCGACGGCCTGCGGGCGCGCTGGCGGGCCCCGCACGGGCCGTGGTCGGCCGCGGTGCAGGTACATCCGGTGCAGGCCGGCGGCGCGATGGTCAGCTTGGAGCTGGATGCCGACCTGCCGCACGAGCAGCTCATCCGGATCGCGGACGAAACGCTGACCAGCCTGGTCCGGGCGATCTCCGACAACCTCAACGCAGGCTGACGTCTGGCTCAACGGCTCAGTCGGCTCAGTTGACCGTGAGGCCGGGCCGTTCGAGCCCGGACCAACCGCGTGGCGTCTCCGGCTCACGGTCGGAGTCCGTGCCTTCGATGATGTCCTTCGCCACCGCGGTGTCGTCGTGCTCACCGGCGAAGTCGGCGTCGTCGTCGGGTGCCTGGCCGGTCGGAGTCTGACCGAGTGCCGGCCTTGGCTGCTTGCGGTCGGAGTCGTCGTCGGCCATCCTCGTCAGCTGCCTTCCCTCGGCTGGTGCAGGACTTCCTCGGCCTCGTCCTGGGCGTACTCACCTTCGGGTAGGGCGCTGATCCTGGTCAGTAGATCTGCCGGTAGGTCAGCGGCGACGGCCCGACGGGCGATCTCCGCCCGGCTGACCCGTTCCTTGCCCAGGTAGATGTCGTCGAGCAGTTCGTACAGCCCGGCCCGGGACGGTTCATCGGTCACCCATGCCTGCTACCCGGGCCGACGACCACCAAACGCCGGTCGCCGTGGTGATCGAGCTGCGGTGGTGATCGAGCTGCGGTGGTGATCGACACCACGCCTGGGCGGGAACACCGCTGCCCGGCGTGTGGTTGAGTAGGACGTCGGCACGTCCAGTGTCCCCGGGCCTCACCAAATATCGCCCTCGCGGAATACCGTCCGGCTGGAGCCGCGTCGTGCCACTCGCCGAGAGGCGACCTGCGTGCCGGCGCCGGACCGCCCCGCGACCCTCCAGGGTCGCGGGGCGGTCCGGTACCTGGCCCGGGTGACTCACCCTGCGGGCATCCGTGTTCGGCCTCCTGCGTCGGCCAGCGCACCTACCCTCGGTCGAGGAGGTGGAATCATGATCGGCACCATCCTGTGGGCGCTCATCGCCGGCGCGGTCATCGGCGCGTTGGGGCGGCTGCTGCTGCCCGGCCGCCAGAACATCTCGATCTGGCTCACCATCGGCGTCGGCATCGCCGCGGCCCTGTTGGGCGGGGTGATAGCCGCCTGGCTCGGGATCGGCGAGACGGCTGGTGTCGACTGGTTGCGGCACGCGATCCAGGTGGCTCTCGCGGTCTTCTTCGTGTGGATCGCCGCCAGGGTGGCGGGGCACCGGCCGACCGACGCGCCGGGCCGCGCCACCCGCTGACGCGTCAGCGGAACCTGCGGCGACCGGCGGCATCACCGTGACGTCGACGGCATCACCATGGTGCCGCGGCGAGCGTCGTCCGACGCTCGCCCACCGCAACGGCCAGCCGCTGCAGCACCTCGGCGGTCTGCTCCCAGCCGAGGCAGGCATCGGTGATCGACTGCCCGGGCACCAACTCGCGGGTCGGATCCAGGTCCTGACGCCCAGGCACCAGGAACGACTCCAGCATCACCCCGGTCAGACCACGCTGCCCGGCGGCGAGCTGGGCGGCGAGGTCGGCGACCACCAGCGGCTGGCGGCGGTGGTCCTTGCCGCTGTTGCCGTGGCTCGCGTCGACGACCAGCCGCTCGGGCAGATCTGCGGTACGTAGCAGCGCCAACGCGCCGGCCACGGATTCGGCGTCGTAGTTGGGCTTGTCGGCGCCGCCGCGTAGCACCAGGTGACAGTCGGAATTGCCCCGGGTGTGCAGGATCGCCGGGGTCCCCGACAGGTCGATGCCGGGGAAGACATGCGGTACGGCGGCCGCCCGGATCGCGTCCACCGCCGTCGCGACGCTGCCGTCCGGTCGGTTCTTCATGCCGATTGGCATGGACAGCCCGGAGGCGAGCTGGCGGTGCACCTGGCTTTCCACCGTACGGGCGCCGATCGCGCCCCACGCGACGGTGTCGGCGATGTACTGCGGCGTGATCGGGTCGAGGAACTCGCAGCCGACCGGCAGACCGGTGCGCAGCACCTCCAGCAGCAACGAGCGGGCGATCCGCAGACCCGAGTTGACGTCACCGGACCCGTCCAGCCGGGGATCGTTGATCAGGCCCTTCCAGCCGACCGTGGAGCGAGGCTTCTCGAAGTAGACCCGCATCACGATCAACAGGTCGTCGGCGAGCCGTTCGGCCTGCGCGGCCAGCAGGTGGGCGTACTCCAACGCGGCGGCCGGGTCGTGCACCGAACAGGGACCGACCACGACCAGCAGACGGTCGTCCCGTCCGTCCAGCACGTCGGCGACCCGATTTCGGCCGTGCAGGACCCGCGTGGCCAGTTCCTCGTCGAGCGGCAGTTCGTGATGCAGCAGCGCTGGGGTGGTTAGCGGGACCACCCGGTCGATCCGTTGGTCGGTGACACGTCCGGTGGGGATCATCGTGGGGTTTCCTTTCGCCGGTTGCGCTGGGGGCCGGCGTTCCCCAGGCCAGAGCCGGCTGCTCGTGGGGCATGGAAAAGGGCAGGGGCTTGCTGCCCTGCCCTTGGCCGGCTCTGGTGGGTGACGTCAGGTCAAGGCCGAGTCACCGGCACCAGGGCCGGCCGCCTAAACCATCGATACGTATGCACCACGGCGCTCAGTGTACCGGATGCTCGGCCGGCCGCCGTCGCCGGACGTCGCCGGTTCCTCGTCGCCTGTTAACTCTGGTCGATATCTGTGGTCACCGGGAGCGTTTAGCGTCATCGACCTAGGCCAATCCATGTGGAGGTCGGGATGGACCGTCGTACCCTGCTGCGCACCAGCGTCGTCGCCGCCGGAGCGGTCACCTTCTCCGGCAGCCTCTGGACCGGTGCGTTCGCTGCCCCGGCCCAGCCCGGCACCGGCCCGTACGGCCCGCTGGGCAGCCCCGACGCCAACGGCATCGCGTTGCCCGGCGGCTTCACCAGCCGGATCGTCGCCCGATCCCGTCAGCGGGTCGGATCGACCTCGTACCGCTGGCACGACGCGCCGGACGGGGGCGCGTGCTTCGCCGCCGGCTCCGGCTGGGTCTACGTGTCCAACTCGGAGATCTCCATCACCGGCGGCGCGTCGGCGATCCGGTTCACCGCCGACGGCGGCATCGCCTCGGCGTACCGGATCCTGTCCGGCACCAACCGCAACTGTGCCGGCGGGGCGATGCCGTGGGGCACCTGGCTGTCCTGTGAGGAGGTCAATCGCGGGTACGTCTTCGAAACCGACCCGCTCGGCGGCACCGTCGCGGTCCGCCGGTCCGCCATGGGCCGGTTCTGCCACGAGGCCGCAGCCGCGGATCCGGTCCGCCGGGTGATCTACCTGACCGAGGACGAGACCAACGGCTGCTTCTACCGGTTCCGCCCGAGCACCTGGGCAGATCTGTCCACCGGTGTCCTGGAGGTGCTGGTCGCCGGCACCGGCACGAGTGGGCCGGTGAGCTGGGCCCAGGTGCCCGACCCGGACGGCAGCCCGGCCCTGACCCGTGACCAGGTTTCCGGTGCGAAACGGTTCAACGGTGGCGAAGGCTGCCACTATGCCGACGGCGTCTGCTGGTTCACCACCAAGGGCGACAACCGGGTGTGGGCGTACGACGCGGTGAACCAACGGATCGACCTGGCCTACGACGACTCGCTGGTGTCCGGCACCCCGCCGCTGACCGGGGTCGACAACATCACCGGATCGCACGGCGGCGACCTGTACGTGGCCGAGGACGGCGGCAACATGGAGATCTGCCTCATCACACCGGACGAACGGGTGGCGCCGTTCCTGCGGATCGGCGGCCAGTCGTCGTCGGAGATATGCGGTCCGGCGTTCTCCCCGGACGGCTCCCGGCTCTACTTCTCCTCCCAGCGGGGCACCTCCGGTGCCTCCTCCGGCGGGATCACCTACGAGGTCCGGGGCCCCTTCCGGTCCTGACCCGCGGGCGGCCAGGCGTAGTCGGACGCGGTAGCGGGTAACGGCATCCGACATGCATCCCAACGAATCCCGGACCGGGCCGGACCCGGTCACCGAGCCTGTCGCGGATCCCGAGGCGGATCGGATCGACTCGCGCGCCGGCCACCTGCTGCCCGAGGAGGCGGCGGCCGGCAGCGACGATCCGGTGCGCCAGGCCGCCGCGATCCTCGACGAGTCCGATCAGCGCGTGGCGGGCCCGGACGCAGTCGCCGTGCGGGAGCACTGCGGCGCGCGGCCCGTACCGGTGGTCGAACCGCCGGACTGACGACCGGGCCGGGCCGGTGCGGTCGCGGTCTGTCCGCATCGGCTAACGTCGAGCACATGTCGCCCAACGGGTATCCCTGGCCGATCGAGACCACCAGGCTGGACAACGGACTGCGGGTCGTCGTCAGCACCGACCGCAGCGTGCCGGTCGTAGCGGTCAACCTCTGGTACGACGTGGGCTCGCGACACGAGCCCACCGGCCGGACCGGTTTCGCACACCTCTTCGAGCATCTGATGTTCGAGGGTTCGGTCAACGTGGCCAAGACCGAGCACATGAAGCTGGTGCAGGGGGCCGGCGGCTCGCTCAACGCGACCACCAACCCCGACCGGACGAACTACTTCGAGACCATCCCGGCCGAGCACCTCGCGCTCGCGCTGTGGCTGGAGGCCGACCGGATGGGTGGTCTGGTGCCGGCGTTGACCCAGGAGACCCTGGACAACCAACGCGAGGTGGTCAAGAACGAGCGGCGACAGCGCTACGACAACGTTCCGTACGGCGACGCCTGGCTACGGCTGCTGCCGCTGCTGTACCCGCCCGGACATCCGTACCATCATGCCACCATCGGGTCGATGGACGATCTGAACGCCGCCGATCTGGCGACCTTTCAGGCGTTCCACCAGATGTACTACGCGCCGAACAACGCGGTGCTCACCGTGGTCGGTGACACCGACACCGACGAGGTGTTGAGCCTGGCGGACAAGTATTTCGGCGGCATTGCCGCCCGCAGCGACATCCCCCCGGCCCCGGACGGGCGTGACCCCGCGCCGCTGGCCGGACCGGTCGAGCAACTGGTGACCGCCGACGTGCCAGCGCCCCGGCACTACTTCGCCTACCGGACATACCCGTACGGCGGACCGAAGTACGACGTCGCGACGGTGCTCGGCACCGTACTCGGCAGCGGTCGTGGCAGCCGGCTGTACCAGCGGCTCGCCGACGGTGCCCGGCTTGCCCAGCCCGACTACCTGGGCGCCTACGGTGTCGATCTGGCGCACGCCCCGGCCCCGCTGATCATCACCGCGACCGCCCAACCCGAGGTGAGCGCCGAGCGACTCGCCGATGGTCTCGCCGAGGTCATCGACGAGGTGGCACGGGACGGGGTCACCGAGGCGGAGGTCGAACGCGCCCAGGCGCTGCTGACCACGTCGTGGTGGCGGATGGTCGCCAGCTTCGAAGGCCGGGCCGACATCCTCGGCCGCTACGCGACGCTGTTCGGCGAACCTGCCCGGGCCGGTGAGCGGCTGCCCGGGTGGCTGTCGGTGACCGCCGAGGCGGTCACCGACGAGGCCGCACGCCTGCTGCGGACCGACAACCGGGTCCAGCTCAGCTACCTACCGGAGGGCGACAAGTGACGATCATCGCGCAGCGGCCCGGTCCAGGCGCGGCCCGGCCGTACCGGTTCCCCGAGGTGATCCGCCGGCAGGTCGCCGGTGGTGAGGTCGTCGCGGCCCACCTGCCCGGCCACCGGTTGGCAGTTGCCAGCCTGCTACTCGACGCCGGTGCCGGTCACGAACCGGCCGGCCGGGAAGGCCTCGCCGGTGTGCTGACCAAGGCGCTGGAGGAAGGCACCGCCGCCCGCGACTCGGCCGCCTACGCGCTGGCCCTGGAGAGCCTCGGCACCGAGTTGTTCTTCTCGGTGGACTGGGATTCGTTCCGGGTCGGCGTGCAGGTTCCGGCGGCCCGCCTCGGCACCGCCGTCGAACTGCTCGCCGAAGCGGTCCGCCGGCCACGACTCGATCCGGCCGACGTCAGCCGGGTCCGCGACGACGAGGCGACCGCGCTGCGGATGTACTGGGCCAACCCCGGCCCCCGGGCGGACGCGGCGCTGCGGGCCGACCTGTTCGGCGCGGATCAGCGGCACGGCCGGCCGATGGGTGGTGACCCCGACTCGGTCGCCGCGGTCACCGTCGCCGACGTGGTCGACTTCCACCGCACCTGGTTCAGCCGGCCCGGCACCCTGCTGGTCACCGGTGACCTGGACTTGATCGACCTGGACGCGCTGGCGGCGACCGCGTTCGCCGGAACCGGTGGGGAACCGTCGCCGGTCGATCCACCGTTGCCGGTCCAGTTGCGGGACCGACGGCGGATAATCCTGGTCGACCGGCCCGGCTCGGTCCAGTCCACGCTGCGCCTCGGTCACCCGGCACCGCACCGGTCCCACCCGGACTACGTGCCGATGACCCTGGCCAGCACCGTGCTCGGCGGTGCCTTCACCTCACGGCTCAACCATCTGATCCGCGAGGTACGCGGCTACACGTACGGCATCCGGTCCGACTTCGGGTTGGCCCGCCGGTTCGGCAGGTTCTCGGTCAGCTCCAGCGTGCAGACCGCGGTCACCACCCCCGCGCTCATCGACGCGGTCGGCGAGGTGGCCCGGACCCAGGCGGACGGTGTCTCCGAGGAGGAGCTGGCGACGGCCCGCTCCTGGCGGGCCGGGCAGCTGACGGTGGAGCTGCAGACGCCGGCGGCGATCGCCAGCGCGCTGACCACCCTGGTGGTCTACGGGCTGCCCGACGACTACCACGCCCGGCTGCGCGAACACCTGTTGTCGGCGACGGTCGAGCAGGTCTCCGCCGCGGCCGCCACCCACCTGCACGCCCAGGGCCTGACCGTCGTAGTGGAGGGCGACGCCGCGCAGGTGCGCGACGAACTGGCCGCCTCCGGCCTCGGGGAGTTACTCGGCGATCCGGCCTGACTCGGGCAGTAGTGCCAGACTCGCCCTTACCCGGTCCGCAGCGGCTGCGTTGTCGACCGCGATCCACAGTGGCAGGGCAAGGGCGAGTTGAGCCTGGGCCGCGGTGACGTCCCCGCTCTCCTGATGGACCGTGGCGAGCTCCGTCCGCGCGTCCGCTTGGCCGGCACGGTCGTCCAAAGTGGAGTAAAGTCCGAGCGCTCGATCGAGATTGCCCACCGCTGCGGTGTAGTCACCCATCAGCCGCTCCAGGATCCCGAGGCTGGTCAGGGTGTTGGCTTCACCGGCCAGGCTGCCCACCCCTCGATAGAGGCTGAGGGCCTGCTCGAAATGACTACGGGCGGTCGGATGTTCCCCGACTACTCGGTCGAGCATTCCGAGCTGGCTGTAGGCGAACGCCATGCCCATTCGGTCGCCGGCGTCGTGATAGCTGGTCAGCGCGTCGTACAGCAGCTTGCGGGCTGCCGGGTATTCTCCAGCCGCCCGATGCAGCGCGCCCAGTTGGACCTGGGCATACGCCTGTCCCCGGCCATGACCTAACGCGGTGTGCAGGTGGAGCGCCCTGGTCAAGTGCACCCGGGCGGCGTCCCAGTCACCGGTCAACCGGTCGATCCCGCCGAGACTTGAGTACGCCTCGGCCTGTCCGGCCTGGCTACCGGCCCGGCCGTAGTACTCCAGCGCCAGATTGGCGTGTGCCCGGGCTGCCGCGTAGCGGTTGACCAGCTTGGCGACGGCGGCCAGTTCGGCATGTGCGTAGGCCTGCCCCAGTACGTTGCCGAGCCGTTGGTAGCCCTGCATCGCCTCGTCGAACCGGCGCTGTGCGGCCAGGTAGTCCCCGGCGATCTGGTCGAGCACGCCGATTTCCATCAGCACGTTGGCCCTGCCGAGCAGGCTCTTCACCTGCTGGTAGTGCGTGTCCGCCGCATCGAAGTGACTTCGTGCGGCGGTGGGGTTGCCGGCGATCTGATCCAGCGTGCCGAGCCCAAGATGACAGTTCGCCTTTGCCAGCAGGTCGCCCGTGTCGGTCGCGACCCGCAGCGCTCCGATCAGCAACGGTCTTGCCTGGAGGGCATAGCCCCGTTCTCGGAAGAAGCGGGACATCACCGACGGCAGCATCCATGCGTACGGCACGACGCGGTGGTCGATGGCGTGGCGCGCGCAGGCGAGCAGGTTGGGTAGCTCCGCCGCGAACCAGGCGCGAGCTGCGGTGTCGCTGGTCTGCCCGGTCCGGCCGTCGGGTACCGGGTCCGGGCAGCCGGGCACACCGGGACCGAGCAGCCGGTCGGCGACCGTCGCTGATTCCAGATATCTGCGAAGCAGCCGCTCCACTCCGGTCGCATCCAGATCGACCGCGGCCTGCCGCGCGAATTCCCGCACCAGGTCGTGAAACTGGTACCGACCACGGGCGACCTCCTGCAGGAGGTTGTGTTCGTACAACGTGTCGATTGCCCGGTCGGCGCCGGCCTCGTCGAGGTCGGTCAGGGCGGCCGCCACTGCGGCGGTGATGCTCGGACCCGGATGCTGGCCGAGGTGCAGGAATACCTTCCTGGCGGCCGGTGGGAGGCTGCGGACCGACAGCTCCAAGGTGGCCACCACCGCATCGAGTGGAGTGTCCAGCGCGGCCAGTAGGTCATCGACTATCTTCGACGGGCGGTGGGCCAGCCACGCGGCTGCGACCTCAATGGCCAACGGGAGATATCCGCAGCGGGCGACGACTGCGTCGACCGTCGGCAGTTGATCGGCGGTGCGGATCGGTCCGACGATCGAGATGAACAGCGCGACCGCCTCCCGCGCCGGCATCGTGTCGAGCGAAACCGGACGTACATCGGGCAGGGTGAGCCGGCGACGACTCGTGATGATCGCGACGCATTCCCCGGTGCCGGGCAGCAACGGGCGGACCTGTTCCGCGTCGGACGCGTTGTCGATGACGACCACGGCGCGTCGACGTGAAATCTGTGCCCGCCACAACACCGATCTGGCATCCGGGCTGGGCGGAATCCGATCCAATGGGACGCCAAGTGCGACAAGGAGCACTTCGAGCGCTTCGTCGGTTCTCATTGGTGCCTGGTCGCTGAGATAACCACGCAGATTCACGTACAGTTGTGCATCGGGATAGTCGGCGGCGAGTAGGTGTGCGACATGCACGGCGAGGGCTGTCTTGCCCACCCCACCCATCCCGTCCACAGCGTGAATGGCCAGGGCGGATCCCTCTTCGCCGGTGGCCGCCGCCAGTAGGAGTCGCACCTCTTCATGTCGACCGGTGAAGACGCCGATGTCGCGGGGGAGGGTGTTGACGCCGGAGCCGGCCGCCTGCGCCGGTGGCGTTACGCGCTTGTCCTCAGCCGGCTGGTCGGGCCGCGCCGGCGGTGGTGCTCCCGGTACGTGGTGCTCCCGGTCGACCAGCACGGCGACGGCGATGCTGCCGGCGACGAACGCGAGCAGTGCGCTGCCCAGCGTCCAGCTCCAAGTAGCGGTGACAAGATTTGTCGTTATTCCGACAGCGGCGCTGGTGATCGGAATGCCGGAGATCAATGCCGTCCTGGCTAGACGGGCGCGACGGGTATGAGGCGAGGTGCGGTTCATGCGGGACTCCGAAATCGTTTTCGAGGTCCGTTGTCAGCTGTTTTGCTGCATTGTATCGACATCTATTACCCAGTGTATCTGCTGAAGTCGCAGCTTGATACATGGGCGAGTGTCCACCGGGGATCCCAATCGCTGACGGTAGGCGACCGAACACAGTCGAACCCGAAACGGTGTGTCGTCCGTTGTACCCGGGTGTCCGCATCGTGCCGCAGAGAGGCGAACGCCGATGCCCCAGCTCGAGACGTCCGTGATGATCCGGTATGCGACCTACACCGACACCCTACGGGTGGCCCGGACCCTGGTCGACGCCTTCCTCGACACTCCCGAGGCCGCCTGGCTCATCCCGGATCCCGCCACCCGACGGCAGGTCTTCCAGCGGTTCTGCCCGGCCCTGATCGATTATGGGTTGCGCCAGGGCAGCATCTATCTGACCGAGGACTACAGTGCGGTCGCGGTGTGGCGTCCGTGCAGCCTGATCCTGCCCAATCCGGTGGAGTACGAGCAGTTGCTCGACGACACCTGCGGCGTGCACGCCTACCGGTTCCGGTTGCTCGACGACGCACTGGCCGAGCGGCACCCGGTGGGGGAGCACCACTACCTGGCCTACCTCGGGGTGAGTCCGAGCCGGCAGGGCTACGGCCTGGGCACCGCGCTGCTGGCGCACCGGCACGCCATTTTCGACACCGCCGGCAGCGCGGCGTACGTGGTGGCCAGTAGTACGGGCGCCCGGGACCTGTACGCCAGGCTGGGCTACCAGCCGACCGCCGCCGCGCCGTTCACCCTGCCCGACGGCGGTCCGATGCTCTGGCCGATGTGGCGCCAGCCCCGGCTCATCCGCCGTTCCGGCTGAACTTGACGAGCGGGTCGGCAGAACCCCTGCGAGCGGGCCGGACGTGATGTGGCGCAACTCGGTACCGCCTCACCCCGGCCCCTCGGTAACCTCCTCGACATGAGGATCGGGATTGTCGGCGCGACCGGCCAGGTCGGTGGCGTCATGCGGCAGGTGTTGGCGCAGCGTGAGGTGGCCGTCGACGAGATACGGCTGTTCGCCTCGGCTCGCTCGGCCGGGCGGAATCTGCCCTGGCGCGGCGGTGAGGTCCCGGTCGAGGACGCGGCCACCGCCGACTACGCCGGTTGCGACATCGTGCTGTTCTCCGCCGGCAAGGGCATCTCGAAGGAGCTGGCGCCGCGGGTCGCGGCGGCCGGCGCGACGGTGATCGACAACTCGTCGGCCTGGCGGATGGACCCCGACGTACCGTTGGTGGTCGCCGAGGTGAACCCGCAGGCGGCGGCCGACCGCCCGAAGGGCATCATCGCCAACCCCAACTGCACCACCATGGCGGCGATGCCGGTGTTGCGCCCGCTGCATGCCGAGGCGGGCCTGGTCAGCATGGTGGTGTCGACCTACCAGGCGGTCTCCGGGGCCGGCCTGGCCGGCGTCGCCGAGCTCGACGAGCAGGTCCGCAAGGTGGCCGAGGGTGCGGCGGCGTTGACGTTCGACGGCACCGCGGTCGAGTTTCCGCCGCCCCGCTCGTTCGCCAGACCGGTCGCGTTCAACGTACTGCCGCTGGCCGGTTCGATCGTCGACGACGGCTCGGCGGAGACCGACGAGGAGCAGAAGCTGCGCAACGAGAGCCGCAAGATTCTGGGTGTTCCGGAGCTGCTGGTCAGCGGCACCTGCGTACGGGTGCCGGTCTTCACCGGACACTCCCTGCAGATCAACGCGCGCTTCGCCCGGCCGATCACCCCGCAGCGCGCGCGGCAACTGCTCTCCGGAGCGCCGGGCGTGGCGTTGTCGGACGTGCCGACGCCGCTGCAGGCCGCCGGCCAGGATCCGACGTACGTCGGCCGGATCCGGGCCGACGAAACCGTCGCGCACGGGCTGGCCCTGTTCTGCTCGAACGACAACCTACGCAAGGGCGCGGCCCTCAACGCGGTGCAGATCGCCGAGCTGCTGATCGCCGGCGCGGCTCAGTCGGGCCGGCTCAGTCGGACCGGCTCAGCCGGCCGGCCTGGCTGAGCGAGTCATCCTGCCGCTCGGCCAACAGCAGGGCGGCGTCGTCGTTGGTCTGTCCACCGGCGTGCCGCTGCAGTTCGGCGACGATCCGATCGAGCACTTCCTCGCGATCCGGCAGTTGCAGGCAGGCGATGAGCGGGGTGGCGGCGAGTACGTCGCCGCCACCGTTGCGGGCCTCGACCAGCCCGTCGGTGTAGAGCAGCAGCCGGTCGCCGGGCCGCCAGGGACGGATCAACCGGTGCGGCTGTGGGGCGTCGCGGCGTAGCCCGAGCGGGGGGTAACGATCGGTGGGTTCCAGAATCTCCAGCACGCCGGACACCTGGCGCAGCGCCGGGGCCGGATGTCCACAGTTGATCAGGGTCAGGGTGTCGCCGGAGAGCTCCACCAGCGCGGCGGTGACGAACTGAGCCGGCTGGCCGGTGCCGGCGGCGTCGCGCGACACCGCCTGGTCCAGGTCGGCGGCGACCGCCGCCAGCTCTGGCTGGACGAACGCGGACTGCCGGAACGCTCCCATCACGGTAGCGGCCATCTGCACCGCCTGCAGGCCCTTGCCGCAGGCGTCTCCGATGACCAGCCGGACGCCGTACGGGCTGGCCACCGCGGCGAACAGGTCGCCGCCGACGTTCGCCGCCTCGGAGGCGGACAGATAGCGCGCCGCCAGGGCCACATCGTCCAACCTCGGTGGTGGCGGACGCAGCACGGCGTGCTGGGCGACCTCGGCGATCTCGGTCATCCGCCGCAGCCGGGCCTCCCGCAGGTTGCGCGAGCGGGCGACATAGATCGAGACCACACCGACCGCGAACACGACACTGGTGCGCAGCAGATGGTCAAGGCTGCCGAACACCCCGCTCGGCAACCCGGCGACCAGCGCGACGAAGCAGGCGACCGCCGCCACCGCCGCGGTGCGGCGGGTCTTCTCGATCGCCGCCGCGAACAGCGGGGGGAGGGAGAGAAAGCCCAGGACCACGGCGTTGGTCTGGGTGACGATGTCCACCACGGTGATCGCCGCGATCAGCGCCAGCGCCGCAGGCATCCCGCGCCACCGCTCGGTCCGCGCCAGGAACGTCCAGTCACGCGCGAGGAGCGCCCGGTCAGAAAAACTCGGCGTACGCCAGCCCGCCCGGCGCACCCACACGACCTGCTCCCTACCCGGCACTGCCAGGGCGTCAGCAGGCCGTACTCGCTCCGAGGGTAACCGATCAGGTGCCGGTCGGCTGACCCGTGCGAGCGACGGCCGGCTGACCCGTGTGAGCGTCTGGTTTTCCCGCACCCAGCCCGGGTACCCGGGAGGTGGCGCCGATACCGAGAGGAGTGCGCGATGACGACTGTCGGAGAGTTCATGACCGCCCGGCCGTTCACCATGGACGCGAGTGACCTGCTGACCGCGGCGGCGCGACAGATGCGCGACGCGGACATTGGTGACGTGATCGTCACCAATGATGGCGATATCCGGGGCATCGTGACCGACCGGGACATCACCGTCCGGGCGGTGGCCGCCGAGATGGATCCGGCCAGTACCCAGCTCAGCCAGATTCTCACCGACGACGTGGTGGTGGTTTCGCCGTACGACGACGCGGTCGCCGCCGCGGAACTGATGCGGACCTACTCGGTACGGCGGCTACCGGTGGTCGACGACGGGCGCCTCGTCGGCGTGGTGTCGATGGGTGACCTCGCCGTCGAATGGGAGCCCGACTCGGTGCTCGCCGACATCAGCACCGACGAGCCGAACAACTGACACCGGCGGTGCGGCGGCACCCGGCGAGGGGCGCCGCCGCACCGACCATGCACCGACCGCTCGTTCGGCGGGCGGTGCCGGAACCCTCTGGTGGGTGTCCTCGTGCAGTCCGTCCGGCCTGCGGCGCCGGGACCGGCGGACGAGGGGACACCCGCTTTCCGGATGTCGCGCCGCCGTCACCGGCCGCACACACCCCCTGCCGTTTCGTATCCGATCGGAGATCAGCAATGAGCCGACCGCGCATCGTCATCGTGGGCGCCGGGTTCGCCGGCTACCAGGCCGCCCGTACCCTTTCCCGGCTGGCCCGCGGGGCGGCGGAGATCGTCCTGATCAACCCGACCGACTACTTTCTCTACGTACCGCTGTTGCCGGAGGTGGCCTCCGGCGTGCTGGAGCCACGACGGGTAACCGTCTCGCTACCAGACACGTTGCCCGGGGTCCGGATCGTGCTCGGCGAGATCGACCGGATCGACCTGGCGGATCGGCGGGTCGGCTACGTCGACGGCGACGGATCCCCGGCGGACATGCGATACGACCGGTTGATCGTGTCGATCGGCAGCGTCAACAAGCTGTTGCCGATTCCTGGGGTCGACGAGCACGCACACGGCTTCCGTACCCTGCCGGAGGCGCTCTACCTGCGCGACCACCTCACCCGGCAGATCGAGCTGGCCGACCTCGCCGAGGATCCGGCCGAGCGCGCGGCCCGCTGCACCTTCGTCGTGGTCGGTGCCGGATACACCGGTACGGAGGTCGCCGCGCATTGCGTGAGTGCCACCAAACTGCTGCTGCGACGCCACCCGCGGCTCGCCGGTCAGCAGGTGCGATGGCTGCTGCTGGACCTTGCCGACCGGGTGCTGCCCGAACTCGACGAGCGGATGTCGGCGACCGCGCAGCGGGTGCTCGACTCGCGCGGGGTGCAGACGATGTTCGGCACCTCGGTGGCGGAAGCCACCAGCGACGGTGTCCGGCTGTCCACCGGGGAGTTCGTCGCCAGCCGGTCACTGATCTGGTGCGTCGGGGTGCGACCCGATCCGGTTGTCGACGATCTTGGCCTGGCCACCACCAAGGGCCGGATGGTGGTCGACGAGTTCCTCGCGGTCCCGCAGCATCCGGAGGTGTTCGCCTGCGGCGACGCGGCGGCGGTGCCGGATCCGGGTCGTCCTGGTGAGATCACCCCGATGACCGCCCAGCACGCGGTTCGTCAGGGCCGGCTCGCCGCGCACAACGTCGCCGCCTCGTACGGCCACGGCTCGTTTCGTCCGTACCGGCACAAGGACCTCGGCTTCGCGGTCGACCTCGGTGGGGCGCAGGCGGCGGCCAACCCGCTGCACGTGCCGCTGGCCGGTCCGGTCGCCAAGGCGGTGACCCGCGGCTACCACCTGGCGTCCATCCCGGGCAACCGGGTCCGGGTCGCCGCCGACTGGATGCTGGAATCGCTGCTGTCCCGCCAGGGCGTACAACTCGGGTTGGTGCCGCCGGCCGCGGTCCCGCTGGACACCGCGTCTCCGGAGCTGGTGCAACCGTTGGGGCGTTGACCGTCGGTGTCGGCCGGCGACCTCGCCGGCCGGGTCCAGCTATCAACGGTCGGCCGTCGTCGTTTCCGTCCTGCCCGGCGGGGTAACCGATGGATCAGCAGTGGTCCGCAGCGGAAGCCTGTCGCGGTAGCGGCCTGGAGAGGGAGAACCGTCGCGGTAGCGGCCTGGAGAGGGAGAACCGTCGCGGTAGCGGCCTGGAGAGGGAGAAACTGATGGACATCGGCATCATCGGCGCCGGCAACGTCGGATCCGCCCTGGCCCGCCGACTGACCGAGGTAGGCCACCAGGTGGCACTCTGCGCGTCGAGCCCGGATTCGCCCCGCTTGGCGGAGGCCACCACGGCCACCGGCGTCACCGCGGTCGAGCCCGCCCAGGCCGCCGCTGCCGAGCTGGTGGTGCTGGCCGTCCCATTCGACGGCGTGCCCGACGCGCTGGCCGGCCCAATGGCCGACGCCCTCGCCGGGACCACGGTGATCGACGTGACAAATCCGCTCGATCCAGACCACATGTCACTGCGGATCGGCCATGACACCTCAGCCGCCGAGCAGGTCGCGGCGCGGATACCGGCGGCGAACGTGGTCAAGGCCTTCAACACCGTACTGGCGCCCAATCACGCCCGTCCGGTGCTCGGCGGTGTGCGTCAGTCGGTACCGGTGGCCGGGGACGACCTCGCTGCCAAGAAGACCGTTCAGGAACTGGGCACCCAGCTCGGATTCGATACTGTCGACGCCGGACCGCTGACCAGCGCCCGCTACCTGGAGCCGGTCGCGGCACTGCTCATTCAGGCCGCCTACGGCGGTGGTACCGGTCCTGCGGTGGGATTCGCGCTGGCCCGCGACTGACCGTGCCGTCGCCGCCCTCGGGTCGGATCCGGCGTTCCGGGCCGTATGGTGGATGGGTGTCGTGCGCCGTACCCGGCTGGACGGACGCATCCGCAGAAACCCGAGGAGTATTCGTGACCGTCACTCTGACCGCTGACAGCGCAGGCTCGGTCAACGACTTCAAAGTCGCCGACCTGTCCCTGGCCACCTTCGGTCGCAAGGAGATCGAGCTCGCCGAGCACGAGATGCCCGGCCTGATGGCGCTGCGCCGTGAGTACGCCGCCCAGCAGCCGTTCAAGGGCAAGAAGATCGCCGGCTCGCTGCACATGACCGTACAGACCGCGGTCCTCATCGAGACCCTCACCGCGCTCGGCGCCGACGTCCGCTGGGTCTCCTGCAACATCTTCTCCACCCAGGACCACGCCGCCGCCGCGGTCGTCGTCGGCCCGAACGGCACGGTCGACGACCCGCAGGGCGTCGCGGTGTACGCCTGGAAGGGTGAGACCCTCGACGAGTACTGGTGGTGCACCGAGCAGATGCTCACCTGGCCGGACGGCACCGGGCCGGACTCGATCGTCGACGACGGCGGTGACGTGACGCTGCTCGTCCACCTCGGCAAGCAGTTCGAGGCGGCCGGCGCGGTGCCCTCGACCGCGGAGTCCGACTCGGTGGAGTACGGCATCATCCTGGAGACGCTGCGGGCGTCACTGGCCGCCGACCCGACCAGGTACACCGAGATGGCCAAGTCGATCATCGGTGTCTCGGAGGAGACGACCACCGGCGTCAACCGCCTGTACGAGCTGGCGCGCGAGGGCAACCTGCTGTTCCCGGCGATCAACGTCAACGACTCGGTGACCAAGAGCAAGTTCGACAACAAGTACGGCATCCGCCACTCGCTGGTCGACGGCATCAACCGGGCCACCGACGTGATGATCGCCGGCAAGCTCACGGTGATCTGCGGCTACGGCGATGTCGGCAAGGGCGCGGTGGAGTCGCTGCGCGGCCAGGGTGCCCGGGTCGTGGTGACCGAGATCGACCCGATCTGTGCCCTGCAGGCGGCGATGGACGGCCTCGACGTGGTGACCCTGGACGACGTCGTCGAGCGCGGCGACATCTTCATCACCACGACCGGCAACAAGGACATCATCCTGGCCGATCACATGGCCAGGATGAAGCACAACGCGATCGTGGGCAACGTCGGCCACTTCGACAACGAGATCGACATGGCCGGCCTGGCGAGGGTGCCGGGGATCGAGAGGATCAACATCAAGCCGCAGGTCGACGAGTGGCGCTTCCCCGACGGGCACTCGGTGCTCGTGCTGTCCGAGGGCCGCCTGCTCAACCTGGGTAACGCCACCGGCCATCCGAGCTTCGTGATGTCCACGTCGTTCTCCAACCAGGTGATCGCCCAGGTGGAGCTCTACACCAAGATCGGCGAGTACGGCAAGCAGGTCTACGTACTGCCCAAGCACCTCGACGAAAAGGTCGCGCGGCTGCACCTCGACGCGTTCGGCGCCAAGCTGACCGTGCTGACCAAGGCCCAGGCGGACTACATCGGCGTCGACGTGGCCGGCCCGTACAAGCCGGACCACTACCGCTACTGATCGCTGTCACGATCTTGGGCTTATCGAGAACTTTGTCCGATACGTCCATCGATAAGCCCAAGATCGCCGGAAGGTCGGCTGGTGGATCAGGCGGCCAGGCCGAGGGCTTGCGCGGCGGCTCGGCCGTTGGCGTGGCTGGCGCCGTAGGTGGTGACGAACGCCCGTACCCCGGTCGGTCGCCAGGCCGACGGCCAGCCCATCTCGACCACGAACACGGCGTGCCGGGCGGCGAGCCGGTGTACCAGCTCGGGCGCGCCGGGCACCCGATGGATGTGCCGGCCGACCAGCACCAGCGGCCGGCCGGCGGCGGCCGCCGCGATCGTGTCGGCGCCCACCTCCGCCGGTACGATCCGGAGCAGTTCGGTGCCGGGCAGATGCGGGCCGAGCCCCCAGGGCACCCGGCCTTCGGCGATCGTCGAACCGGCGGTCATCTGCACGACGAGCGCGGACGCCAGTCCGTCGAGGGAACCTTCCACCCGGACCGCGCGCCGCGCGACCGCGTACCCGAGATCGGTCGGTCCGGCCGGCGTCACCGGACCGGGGCGGACGGCGGCGGCGAGCGCCGCCACCCGCTCAGCCGCCTGCTCGACCCGTTCGAGCGGCAGCGTCCGGTCGGCGACCGCCGCTGCGATCCCCGTCGCGACCTGTTGCACCAGGGCATGATCCACCCGCGCGCCGATACAGAGCAGGTCGGCGCCGGCGGCCAGCGCGGCGACGGCCGCCGGCACGATCCCACCGGCGGCAAGGGTGGCGCCACGCATCTCCAGCGCGTCCGTGACGACGACGCCGGTGAATCCGTACTCCTGACGGAGCAGCCCGGTCAGCGTGGCCGGGCTGAGCGTGGCCGGCAGGTCGCCGGTGAGCGCGGGAACCCGGATGTGCGCGGTCATGATCGCCGGAACGTCGGCGCCGACGACCGCGGCGAACGGCGGTAGATCCCGGTCGCGCAGCACCGCCAAGGGTACGTCCACCGTAGGTAACTCCAGGTGCGAGTCGGTGACCGTCGCGCCGTGGCCGGGGAAGTGCTTCGCGCAGCTGGCGACGCCGGCGTCGGCCAGCCCGGTGACCGCCGCCGCGGCGTGCACGGCGACCCGGGCGGGATCGGCGCCGAACGAGCGGGTCCCGATGATCGGGTTGTCGTCGACGGTGTTCACGTCCACCGTCGGGGCGAGGTTGAGATTGGCGCCGCAACCGGCCAGCTCGTCGCCGATCGCCCGGTAGACCCGGCGGGTGAGCGCCGGGTCGTCGACCGCGCCGAGGGCGGCGTTGCCCGGGTACGGACTGCCGGTGGCGTGTGCCAGCCGGGTGACGTCGCCACCCTCCTCGTCGATGGCGACGAGTACGTCGGGACGCGCCGCGCGCAACGCGGCGGTCGTCGCGGCTATCTGCGCCGGATCGGTGATGTTGCCACCGAACAGAGTGTGCCCGGCGAGCCCGTCGCCCACCAGGTCGATCGCCCATTGCGGCACCGTGGTGCCGGGGAACGCGGCCAGCAGGGTACGCAGCGCCAGGCTGCGCAGACCCGGATCGATCGGCACGGTTTCTCCCTCCGTGACGCCTTCGGCGGTCCGAGTGTCGCACCGCGAAAGGCACAGTCGTTGCCGTTGGAGTGCCGGGTCGTGGGACCGCTGAGGGTGTGCGCGGCCACTACGCTACGGCTACTAAGGTTCACAAAGATAATAGTTAAGTTTCCTAAATGCTAGAGGACGACATATGGGTTCCCCGCGCCTGCCCGGCACGCCCCGGTTGCTGCGAGCGCTCAACGACCGGGCCGCGCTGGAGCTGCTCATCGCCCGTGGGCCGTTGACCCGGGCACAGCTGGGCGAACTGACCGGACTGTCCAAGGTGACCGCCTCGCAACTGGTCGAGCGGCTCGAAGGACGGGGACTGGTCACCCGGGTCGGCGAACAGGCCGGCGGGCGGGGGCCCAACGCCCAGCTGTACGCGGTCGAACCGGGCAGCGCGCACGTGGTGGGGGTCGATGTCGGGCCGGACCGGGTGGTCGCCGCCTGCGCCGACATCACCGGAGCGGTGATCGGCCGGGTCGAACAGTCCACCAGAGACACCGACGATCCGGTCGGTGTCGTGCACAACGCCGTCGTCCAGGCGGCCACCAGCGCGGACACGCAGCTGGCCAGCGTGCGACGGGTGGTGCTGGGCACGCCGGGTCTGGTCGACCCGGGCACCGGGGACATCACCTTCGCGTACAACCTGCCGCGCTGGCACCGAGGTCTGCTCGCCGCGCTACGCGAGGACCTCGACACCACGGTGGTCTTCGAAAACGATGTCAACCTCGCCGCCGTCGCCGAGGCGCACGCCGGCGCCGCCCGCGACGACAAGGACTTCGTCCTGGTCTGGGCTGGCGTCGGCGTCGGCCTGGCGATCATGCTCGGCGGCCGGCTGCACCACGGCAGCACCGGTGCCGCCGGTGAGATCGGCTACCTGCCGGTGCCCGGCGCGCCGATCCCGCGTGACGTGTCCCGCCGGGCGAAGCCCGCCTTCCAGCAGCTCGCCGGGGCCGACGCGGTCCGTGCGGTAGCCCGTGAGCACGGCTTCCGGGCGGCCAGCGCGGGTGAGGCGGTGCACGCGGCGATCGCCGCCGGTACCCGTGGCGGACCGCTGCTCGACGAGCTGGCCCGCCGGCTCGCGCTCGGTGTCGCCAGCTCATGCGTGGTGCTCGACCCGCCGCTGGTCGTGCTCACCGGCGAGGTCGGCGTGGCGGGCGGCAGCGCGCTCGCCGAACGGGTGCAGCACGAGGTCGCCGCGATCACCCTGGTCGCCCCACGGGTCGTGGTCACCGGAGTGACCGACGAGCCGGTGCTGCAGGGGGCGCTGCGGATCGCGCTGGACGCGGTCCGCGACGAGGTCTTCGGCTCCACCGTGGTCTGACCACGGCGGTCGTGTCGAGCCGGCCACACCCCGCCCGGCCACCCCCGCCCGGCCAGGCGGGACGGTCCGCCGGCCGGCGTGGTTGGATGGTCCGGTGCCTACCGTTGCTGACGACCTCGTGATCGAGCTCGACGGGGTGGGAGTCACCCGCTCCGGCACGGCCCTGCTGCAGGGCATCACGCTGCAGGTGCGTCCCGACGAGCGCTGGGTGGTGCTCGGCCCCAACGGCGCGGGCAAGACCACTCTGCTCAGCCTCGCCGCAGCCCGGCTGCATCCCACCACCGGCACCGTCCGGGTGCTCGGCGAGCAGCTCGGTCGGACCGACGTGGCCGAGCTGCGTACCCGGATCGGGCTGTCCACGGCCGCGCTGGCCGAGCGGATCCCGGGCACCGAACGGGTGCTGGACGTGGTGCTCACCGCGGCCTGGTCGGTGGTGGGGCGGTGGCGGGAACGGTACGACGTGATCGATGAGGCCCAGGCCCGGGCGCTGCTCGGGCAGTTCGGCGTCGGCGCGTTCGCCGAGCGGAGCTACGGCACCCTGTCCGAGGGGGAGCGCAAGCGGGTGCAGATCGCCCGCGCCATGATGACGGATCCGGAGCTGCTGCTGCTCGACGAACCGGCCGCCGGACTCGACCTGGGCGGCCGGGAGGAGTTGGTCGCCCGGCTCGGCCAACTCGCCCGGGATCCGCAGGCCCCGGCGTTGGTGCTGGTCACCCATCACGTGGAAGAGATTCCGCCGGGCTTCACCCACGCGTTGCTGTTGCGTGAGGGCGCGATCGTCGCCGCCGGTCCGCTCGCCGAGACGATCACCGGCGAGCAGCTGTCGAAGACGTTCGGTCTGCCGTTGGTGGTCGACCGGGCGGGCGAGCGCTTCGCCGCCCGCGCCGCCTGAGGCGGTCCGGATGGCCCGGCGGGACGGAAGCCGGCTGTCGCGGCCGGACGGAAGCCGGCTGTCGCGGCCACGGATCGCCGTGGTGGGCAGCGCGAACATGGATCTGGTCGCGACCGCGCCGCGGCTGCCGCAGCCGGGCGAGACCCTGCTCGGCAGCGACTTCGTGACCGTGCCGGGTGGCAAGGGCGCCAACCAGGCCATCGCTGCGGCGCGAGCCGGCGGCGACTGCGTGTTTCTGGGCGCGGTCGGCTCCGACTCGTTCGGGGTGACCCTCACCGGCCGGATCGCACGTTCCGGAGTGGACACCAGCCAGCTGCGGGTGGTGTACGGGCCCTCCGGCGTCGCGGTCGTGATGGTCAACGCGGCCGGTGAAAACGCGATCGTGGTCACCCCCGGCGCCAATGCCGCGTTCCACGGGTTGACCGAGCCGGAGCTGGCTGCGGTGCGGCGGGCGGACGTGCTGGTGGCACAGCTGGAGATCCCGTTGGAGACGGTGCAGGCCGCCGCGTCGGCGGCTCGCGACGCGGGCACCCGGGTGGTGCTCAACGCGGCGCCGGCCCGGCAGTTGCCAGCCGAGCTGCTCGACCTCGTCGACCTGCTGGTGGTCAACGAGGTGGAGGCCCGCGCGATCGCCGGGGCCGCAGGTGAGGATCCGACGGCGCTGTTGTCGGTGGTACCCCGTGCGGTGCTCACACTCGGCGCGCGGGGCGCCTGGTTCGTCGACCGGGACGGCCCGGCCCACCACGTGCCCGCTTTCGTGGTGGCGACGGTCGACTCGACCGCGGCCGGGGACGCGTTCACCGGTGCGCTCGCGGTGGCCTGGGGCGAGGGCCGGGACCTGGGGTCGGCGGTGCGTTGGGCGTCGGCGGCCGGTGCGGCCTGCGTACGTCGGCTCGGCGCCTCGGTATCGCTGCCCGAGCGGGCCGAGATCGACGCGTTGGCGGCCGACGTGGAGTGATCCTGCGGTCGCGTCGCTGCCCCGCCGCTGCCCAGCCGTCTGGGTGGGCCGGCGGTGAAACCGGACGTCAGGTGGCGCGGATGCGGGATGATCAGGATATGCGAGTCATTCTCAATCTGCTCTGGCTCTTCTTCGGCGGCGGCATCGTGCTCGGCATCGCGTACGGCATCGCGGCGCTGGTCTGTTTCGTACTGATCGTCACGATCCCGTTCGGGGTGGCGTCACTGCGACTGGCCTACTACTCGTTGTGGCCGTTCGGCCGCACACTGGTCGCCAAGCCGGGTGCCGGCATCGGGTCCGGGCTGGCGAACATTCTCTGGGTGCTGCTGGCCGGCTGGTGGTTGGCGCTCACCCACATCGTCACCGGGGTCACCCTGTGCCTGACCGTCATCGGCATCCCGTTCGGCCTCGCCAACTTCAAGCTGGTCCCGGCTGCGTTCTGGCCGCTCGGCCGAGAGGTCGTCGACGTGGCGGACCTGCGCCGGCCGAACCTGGCCCCGGCCTGACCCGGGCGACGCCGGGCGGTTTCGCCCGAGCCCCGTCGGCGTGCGCGAGCCCGTCCCCGGCCGCCAGGACCAGGATCAGGCCGACGGCCTCGTATCGTCGTCGTCGGCTGCCTGGACATCCTGTTGAACCTCGCCACTGCCGGTGTAGAAGGCGGTGGTCCGGGCCGCCGCGGCGGTCGCCTGTCCAGGATCGGTGCCTGCCGCCACGCTGGCCTGCCGCCACTGATCGCTGCTGCGGGCGATGAACCGCTGTCCCTGCGCCGAGGCGGCCCAGGCCTCGCCGGCCTGTGGGTCGACCAGGACGTCCGGTGCCGACAGGTGCAACGTCAACCCGACCAGCGCCAGGTCCCAGCCGACTCCGGTGGCGCCCGGCCCGAACTGCTCCCACCGGGTGTCGTCGATGTGCGCCACGTGTTCAAGCTCGAACCTGGTCTGGCCGTCGGCCAGCGGGGCGAGGCGTACTTCGATCCAGCTCACCTCGCCGCCGAACTCCCAGGTGGCGGCGAAGCTCTTCGGCGGGTCGCAGCGTTCGACGACGCCGCCGGCGTTGCTTTCGAGTTGGTACCGACCGTGCAGGCGCAAGTCCCCGGACACCGGCATGAACCAGCGGGGGATCCGTTCCGGGTTGGTACAGGCGTCCCAGACGTCCTCGACGGCGGCCGGGTACGTCTGGGCGATGGTCTGCACGCGGGCGGTTCCGGCTTCGAGCACCCGGCTGCCGAGACGCCGTTGCACGGTGCTGATCTGCTGGTCGATGTCGATCACGACTGCTCCTTGACATGGTCTGCGGCCGGACCGGACCGGCCGGCCAGCCGGCAGATTATCAGTGGTGTCTTATATAAGCTAGCCCTGTCACTAGAAGCGGGTGCCGGCCGGTGCGGTACCGGCGCGGATCACGGCTCCTGAGCCGGTACCTGTTCGTCCTCGCCGAGCCGGTCAGCGCCGCGTCGGCGCAGCATCCGCAGCCCGGGAATGCCGGCCACCGCCAGCTTCAGGTCCCGGGTCACCTCCAGCAGGCTGTGGATGTCCGGGCCGACCCGATCCAGGGTGGCCAGGATCGGCAGGATGTCCGACTGGATGTGTCGGGTGAGCCGGGGCAGCTCGTCGACCAGCTCGATCGCCGCGACGACCTCGTCCTCGCTCAACTGCTCGATGAAGTGCCGGGCCATCGGCGCACCTCGGCGTAGGGTCGGTTCGTACTCGTCCAGCAGATCGGTCGCCTGGGCGGCGATCTGCTCGCTGCGTCCCACCACCCGGCTCGCGCCGACCGCCACCCGGTCCGCGTCGGTGAGCAGTTGCTCCGCGGCCGCCGCCACCCGGGTCGCCGCCTCCACCGCGGCCGTCGCCGCGGCGGCGATGACCTCGACCCGGCGGGTCGCCTCCTCGGTCTCCTCGACAACCAGCTCGCTGCGCTGCAGCAACGTCTCGACCCGGTCGACCACCGCGCCGACCCGTTGCACCAGGGCTTCGATCTCGTCCAGCACGGCGAACGCCCGCGACGGCACCCCGGCGTAGCCGGCGGCGAGTCGGCCGGCCTGGGCGAGAAGCCCGCCCGCTGGTGCCAGCACCCGCCCGGCCGCGCGGGCGGCGACGTCGGCCGCCGTCGCGGCCATGGTCCGGGTGACGGCGGCGAGATCGGCAGGCAGCGGCAGTCGCATCAACCCATTGTGCGCCGCGCCGACGAGCGCCGCTGGGCACCTGGACCGGGCAGGCCGGCCGCCGTACGCGCCGCGACCGGCCTCGCTCTGGCCGGCCCGGCCTTGGCTGGTCCGGCCTTGGCCGGCGGTTCGGCGGACCGCGCGGAGCGCGGCGAGTGCGCGGGGCGGGCGTCCAGCGCGGCTTCGACCGCCCGGCGCAGTGCCCGCTGGATGCGTCCCATCCGCAACGCGTCCCGGCTGGCCACCAGCAGGATCGGAGTGCCGCGCACCTCGGCCCAGAGCTCCAGGACGTACGCGCCGCGGTCGTAGGAATCGTCCAGCAACCCGAGCAACAGGTCGGCCAGCGGCACGATGGCGAGTCCGACCAGGATGGAGCCGCCGACCAGAGCAATCGTGACGCTTGTCGACGCGTCGATGGTCAGCGCGGTGACCAGACCGATGATCGCGGTGGCCACCGGCGCGACGAACGCGACACCGACCATGCCGCGGCCGGCCAGGGCACCCCATGAGCGGGCGCCCCGACGGTGCCAGATCCGGGTCAGCTCGGCAAGGGGATAGACCTGCTCACCCACCCGGATCTCAGCGCTGGTAACTCGTACGGATTTGTCATCGTAATAGGTGATCATCCGCCCGCCCATCGTCGCGTTGTGGATCACGTTACCCACTGTCCGGGGTTACCCGTAGGCTGTCTCACAACCCGACACCGGAGGTCTGCCGTGGACGAGTTGGTACGTGTCGAGATCGATGGCGGGATCGCCACCGTCCGGTTGGACCGGCCGCCGATGAACGCGCTCAACACGGCCGTGCAGGAGCAGTTGCGCGCCGTGGCGCAGGCGCTCACCGACGACCCCGAGGTGCGGGCGGTCGTGGTGTACGGCGGCGAGAAGGTCTTCGCCGCCGGTGCCGACATCAAGGAGATGGCCGACATGTCGTACGTGGCGATGTCGACCCGGGCCGCCAACCTCTCCAGCGCCTTCGACGCCGTCGCCAGGATCCCCAAGCCGGTGGTCGCCGCGATCACCGGCTACGCCCTCGGCGGTGGCTGCGAACTGGCGCTGGCCTGCGACTGGCGGGTGGTGGCCGACGACGCCAAGCTCGGCCAGCCCGAGATCAAGCTCGGGGTGATCCCCGGTGCCGGCGGCACGCAGCGCCTGGCCCGGCTGGTCGGTCCGGCGCGGGCCAAGGACATCATCTTCACCGGCCGGATGGTCGACGCCGCCGAGGCGCGTCAGATCGGCCTGGCCGACCGGGTGGTGCCGGCCGATCAGGTGTACGCCAGCGCGCTCGACCTGGTCCGGCCCTTCGTCACCGGTCCGGCCCAGGCCCTGCGGGCGGCGAAGCTGGCCATCGACGGTGGTCTGGACCGGGACCTGGCCGCCGGGCTGGCCTGGGAGAGCCAGCTGTTCGCCGGGCTGTTCGCCACCGCCGATCGCACCGAGGGCATGGCCGCCTTCGTGGCCAAGCGCAGGCCCGACTTCACCGGCCGGTAGAGCGCGAAGTGACTGGGCGGTAACCTGCCCGTGGGGCGGGGCGGACGGCGTCCCGCACGAGGGGAGGAACCCGGCGATGGCGGAGCAGATCGAGGGACACGGCGGCGCACTGGCGCTGGCGACCGTGCGGGCGTACGGCGTCCGGGAGCTGTTCACCCTCTCCGGCGGGCACATCTTCCCGCTGTACGACGCCGCGCACAGCGCCGGATTCCCGCTCTACGACGTACGTCACGAGCAGACCGCGGTCTTCGCCGCCGAGGCGGTTGCCAAGTTGCAACGCCGGCCCGGCCTGGCCGCGCTGACCGCCGGGCCCGGCGTGACCAACGGTATCTCCGGCCTGACCAGCGCCTTGTTCAACGCCGCGCCGGTGCTGGTGCTCGGTGGTCGGGCGCCGGCGTTCCGCTGGGGCGCCGGCAGCCTGCAGGAGATCGACCACGTGCCGCTGGTCGCCCCGGTCACCAAGCACGCCGCCACCGTCGGCGCGACCGAGAACGTCCCCGCGGCCATCGGCGCCGCGCTGACCGCCGCGCTCACCCCGCACCGTGGCCCGGCCTTCCTCGACCTGCCGCTGGAGGTGATCTTCTCGACCGCCGAGGTCGATCCGCCGGTGGCCGCCGCGGTGCCGGTGATCGAGCCCGATCCCGACGAGGTGACCAGGGCCGCCCGGCTGATCGCCGGCGCGGACCGGCCGGTGATCATCGCCGGCTCCGACGTGTACGCCGCCGACGCCGTCCCGGCCCTGCGGGAGGCCGCCGAGGCGTTGCAGGTGCCGGTCTTCACCAACGGCATGGGTCGCGGCGCGCTGCCGCCCGGCCACCCGCTCGCCTTCGCCAAGGCCCGCCGGGCCGCCCTCGGCGGTGCCGACGTGATCGTGGTGATCGGCACCCCGCTGGACTTCCGGCTCGGGTTCGGCGACTTCGGCGTGGCTCAGGTGGTGCACATCGTCGACGCGCCGAGCCAACGGGCGGGCCACGTACAACCGGCCGTTTCGCCCGCCGGTGACCTGCGGCTGATCCTGTCCGCGTTGGCTGATCACGGCGGCGATCGGACCGACCACACCGGGTGGCTGGCCGATCTGCGGACCGCCGAGGACGCCGCCCGGGCCCGGGACGCCGCCGAACTGGCCGCCGAGACCGACCCGATCCGGCCCGCACGGATCTACGGCGAGCTGCGCGCCATGCTCGAACCGGACGCGGTGACCATCGGCGACGGTGGTGACTTCGTCTCGTACGCCGGGCGTTACCTGGAGCCGGCGGTACCCGGCAGCTGGCTCGATCCGGGCCCGTACGGTTGTCTCGGCACCGGCATGGGCTACGCGATGGGTGCCCGGATCACCTACCCCGACCGGCAGATCTGTGTGTTGATGGGCGACGGTGCCGCGGGCTTTTCGCTGATGGACGTGGAGTCCCTGGCCCGGCAGAAGTTGCCGGTGGTGATCGTGGTCGGCAACAACGGCATCTGGGGCCTGGAAAAGCACCCGATGCGGGCGATGTACGGCTACGACGTCGCCGCGGACCTGCAGCCGGGGCTGCGCTACGACGAGATCGTCAGCGCGCTGGGTGGGGCCGGGGAGACCGTGACCAAGGCCGGCGACATCGGTCCGGCGCTGCGACGGGCGTTCGATGCCGGGGTGCCCTACCTCGTCAATGTCTTGACCGACCCGGACGACGCCTACCCACGGTCGTCGAACCTGGCCTGATGTCCGCGCCCGGCCGTCGGTGTTGGCAAATGCTTGGCGAAGTGTCAGCCCTGTCGTTCATCGTGGTCTCACGAACGAACGACAGGAGCGAGAATGTCGCACGCGATCTGGGCCGACGGGCTGGTCAAGCGGTTCGGTCCGACCACCGCGCTGGCCGGGGTGGATCTCGCGGTCCGCACGGGGACGGTGTTCGGGCTGCTCGGGCCCAACGGCGCGGGCAAGACAACGGCGGTACGGGTGCTGGCCACGCTGCTGCGCCCGGACGCCGGGCAGGCCCGGGTGCACGGGTTCGACGTGGTCCGGCAGGCCCATCAGGTCCGCCAACGGATCGGCCTGACCGGGCAGTACGCGTCGGTGGACGAGACCCTCACCGGCAGCGAGAACCTACTGATGATCGGTCGGCTGCTCGGGCTGTCCCGGCCGGACGCCCGAGCCCGGGCGAGCCAACTACTGCGTGAGTTCCATCTCACCGATGCCGCCGACCGGGCGGCCAAGACCTACTCCGGTGGCATGCGCCGCCGGCTCGATCTGGCCGCCAGCCTGGTGGGCCGGCCGCCGGTGCTGTTTCTCGACGAGCCGACCACCGGGTTGGATCCACGCAGCCGCAACGAGTTGTGGGAGCTGATCCGTGGGCTGGTCGCCGGTGGGGTGACCGTGCTGCTCACCACCCAGTATCTCGAAGAGGCCGACCAACTCGCCGACGAGTTGGCGGTCGTCGACCACGGGCGGGTGATCGCCAGCGGCACTCCTGAGCAGCTCAAGGCCAAAACCGGGGCCCAGGTGCTGGCGGTGCGCCCGGCTGACCCGGCGGACCTGCCGACCGTGCTGGCGACGCTGCGCGAGCTCGCCGGCCACGAGCCCGTTCTGGCTCAGACCACGGTGACGGTGAGCACCACGGACGCCGCGTTGCTGCCAGCGGTGGTCCGCCGGCTTGACGATCGCGGGGTCCGGGTCGGGGAGCTCGCACTGCGCGGCTCGAGCCTGGACGAGGTCTTCCTCTCCCTGACCGGGCATCCCGCCGAGCCGGGCGCATCGGGGCCGCCGACCAGCACCGGCCAGCGACCGACCGGACGGCAGCAACCGACCGAAACGATGGAAGGTACCCGAGCATGACCGCCGCTACCGCTACCGATCCCGGTCTGGCCGGCAGCCAGCAGTGGGTGAACCCGGTGGCCGGGCTGCGCCACACCGGCACCCTTGCCTGGCGCAGCCTGGTCCAGATCAAGCACAACCCGATGGAGCTGCTCGATCTCAGTATCCAACCACTGATGTTCGTGCTGCTGTTCACCTACGTCTTCGGCGGTGCGATCGCCGGCTCGCCCGGGGAGTACCTCACCTTCGCACTGCCCGGCATCATCGTGCAGAACGCCCTGTTCACCACCATGACCACCGGATTCGGACTCAACAGCGACCTGACGAAAGGGGTGTTCGACCGGCTCTGGTCGTTGCCGATCGCCCGGTGGGCCCCGTTGGCCGGCCGTATCCTCGCCGACACCGTCAAGCAGGCGTGGTCGGTGGCGTTGCTGCTGGGCGTGGGGATGATCCTCGGTTTCCGTGTCACCGGTGGCGTGTTCGGGCTGCTCGGCGCGTTCGCGCTGATCCTGGCCTTCACCCTGGCCGCGTCATGGATCTCGGTGCTGGTCGGCGTGATGGTGAGCGAGCCGGAAAAGGTGCAGATCTTCGGCTTCATGGTGATCTTTCCGCTCACCTTCACCAGCAACGCCTTCGTACCCGCCGAGACGATGCCGGGTTGGCTGCAGGCCTGGGTCGAGGTCAACCCGGTCACCATCCTGTCCGACGCGATCCGCGGACTGCTCAGCGGCGCCGCGGCGGCAGGCCCGGTCGGCTACTCCCTGCTGTGGGCGCTCGGCATCGCCCTGATCTTCGCGCCGCTGGCCCTGGCCAGGTTCAAGCGCCGGGTGTGACCTTACGGCTCGGGGCGGTGGTCCTCCCGGTCCCCGGCCTCCCGCCGCCGAATCTCCTTCTCCCGGCGGCGCAGGTCCTCCTCCCACCGCTCGAACAGCTCCCGGTCCTGCTTGGACTGTTCGGCGTCGAGAGCACGCAGGAACTCTGGGTCGTCGTCAGGGGCGACCGGGCGTTTGGTCTGGGGCGTGGCTCCGGCGGGTCGCTGCGGGCCGCCGAGCGGCGGCGTGCTGCCCAGAGCGGTGCGCCGGCTGAGGAACCAGGCGGCCGGACCGAGGAGCGGGATGACGATGATGACCGGCACCCAGAGCAGCCGTGGCAGGGCGCGGACGTCACCTTTTTCCGCCGATAGGCAGCTGATCAGCGCCACCGCCATGAGCACGACGTGGAGCATGAAGAGCAAGATGAACACGCGGGCCATCCCGCAATGATGCCCCGCCGGAACGGCTCAGCCTAGTCAGTGCAGGATCAGGATCACTCCGAGTACCGCGTACCCCGCGGTGAGCAGACCGAGCAGCGGCACCTCGTGGCCGATCTGTCCGGCTGCCGGCCGGTGCGGCCCCCGAGTGCGGCGGTACGCGTAGGCGACCGCGGCCGCCCAACCGAGTATGGCCAGCAGACCGATGACCATGGCGCCGCCGCCGCGCTCGATGGCCAGCCGGGTGGTCAGCACGACCACCAGGGTCAGCGCGAGCGCCGAGCGGCGCCAGGCGAGCTGGGTGCGCTCCGGCTGCAGTCCCGGGTCGGGTGCCGGACCGCCCGACCGGTCAGCCACTGGCGGCCTCGACGATGACCACGACGGTGAGCACGGCGGCGCCGGTGCCGACGCAGATCGCCAGGATCGCCGGGAAGTGGGAGGCGGGCAGGTCGACGCCCAGCCGCATGGCCCGTTCGGTCCGGGCCCAGTGGTCCACCGCCCGCAGCGCGACCGTGCCGCCCAGCAACAGCAGCGCGACCGCGAGGCCTTCGCGTAGATGCGCCACGGACAGTTGCGGCAGGAACTGCGCGGTGGCCAGCCCGCCCGCCACCAGCGCCAGCGCGGTGCGGATCCAGGCCAGGAACGTCCGCTCGTTGGCCAGGGAGAACCGGTAGTCCGGCGCGGTACCCACCCGGCGCAGCTCGCGAGGGTCGAACCACTGACGCAGCGCTCTCCACACGCGGATCATTATCGACGACTAGACTCACCACCTGTGGCGGAGCTGACCGACGACGAGCGCAGCACCTTGAAGACGGCGGCGTTCGGTGCCGTTTATCTGGTGTCGAACGCCGATCCCGGGGTCTTTGGGATGGTCAAGGAGAGTTTCGCCGCCTCTGGTGCGTTTGCCGGGGCGACCGGGCTGGTCAGAGAAGTGCTGGCCACCGGCGATCTGCCCAGGCTGCCCCGGGACACGCCGGCGGAGGTCGAGCGGCTCGTACTGCCGGCGCTGCGTGAATCGGTGGCGATTCTCACCGCCAAGGCTCCACAGGAGCTGGAGCCCTACCGGTCTACCGTGATCGACGCCGCGGACCGGGTGGCGCAGGCGGCCTCCGGTGTCGATCCGGCGGAGGCGACGATGGTCGACAAGATCAGGCAGGCACTGGCCACGCCCTCCTGACCGCGACGATCACGGCACCGTGTCAGGCTGCCTGGCCCGGGTCGTCCGACCTGCGGCGCGGTGCCGTTTGACCCTTGCCTACTGGCGGGTAACATTGCGGGTGGGAGATCCCACACCGCCGCTCGGTTGACCGATCGTTAAGGTGGCGAGAGGCTGCGCCGAGGGCGGGAAGCAGCACCACAACAGGAGGGTCGTCGAAGCGCGATGAACATCGTCGTACTCGTCAAGCAGGTGCCCGACTCCGGCGCGGAGCGTGCCCTGCGCGGTGACGACAGCACCGTCGACCGGGGGTCGGCCAACAACGTGATCAATGAGATGGACGAGTACGCGATCGAGGAGGCGCTACGGCTGCGCGAGGCCCACGGCGGCGAGGTGACCGTGCTCACCATGGGGCCGGAGCAGGCGGCGGAGTCGATCCGCAAGGCCATGTCGATGGGGCCCGACAAAGCGGTACATGTCGTCGACGACGCGCTGCGCGGTTCCTGCGCGGTCGCGACCTCCAAAGTGCTCGCCGCGGCCCTGCGAAGCCTCGACGCCGACCTCGTTCTCTGTGGCGCCGAATCCACCGACGGACGGGTGCAGGTCATGCCGCACATGCTCGCCGAGCGGCTCGGCATCGCGGCCCTCACCGGTGCCCGCAAACTCACCGTGGACGGCACCACCCTGACCGTGGAGCGGCAGAACGAGGAAGGGTACGAGGTGGTGACCGCCGCCACGCCAGCGGTGGTGTCGGTCTGGGACACCATCAACGAGCCCCGCTACCCCTCGTTCAAGGGCATCATGGCCGCCAAGAAGAAGCCGGTGCGGACGCTGTCCCTGGCCGACCTGGGGGTGGCCCCGGCTGACGTCGGGTTCGGCGGCGCGACCAGCGGGGTGCTCGAGCACCGCAGGCGTCCGCCGCGCTCGGCCGGGGTGAAGGTCGTCGACGGCGGCGACGGCGGCACGCAGCTGGTCCAGTTCCTGTCGTCCGAGAAGTTCGTGTGAGCGGGGTGGGTGTGATGTCCGAAGTTCTCGTTGTCGTCGAGGCTACCGGCGAGTTCGAGGTCAAGAAGGTCACCTTGGAGTCGCTGACCCTGGCCCGCAGGCTGGGCGGCGAGGTGTCCGCGGTGGTGCTCGGCGCTCCCGGCGCGGCCGCCGCGATGACCGGCAAGCTCGGTGAGTACGGCGCCGGCAAGGTGTACGCCGCGGAAAGCGACGACATCGACGGTTACCTGGTCGCCCCGAAGGTGACCGTGCTGACCGAGTTGATCGGCCGGGTGCAGCCGGCCGCCGTCCTGCTCGCCTCCTCCCAGGAAGGCAAGGAAATCGCCGGACGGCTCGCCGTACGGCTGGACAACGGCCTGCTGACCGACGTGGTCGACCTTGCCGCCGACGGCACCGCGACCCAGGTCGCCTTCGCCGGTTCCACCGTCGTGACCTCCCGGGTCACCCGGGGCCTGCCGTTGGTGACCCTGCGGCCCAACTCCGTGTCGCCCGAGCCGGCGCCGACCGAGCCCCAGGTGGAGCAGCTCCAGGTGCAAACGACCGAGGCCGACAAGCTCGCCAGGGTGGTGCGACGGGTCACCGAGCAGTCCGGCTCCCGGCCCGAGCTCACCGAGGCGTCGGTGGTCGTCTCGGGCGGCCGGGGTGTCGGCAGCGGCGACAACTTCAAGCTCGTCGAGGAGCTCGCCGACCTGCTCGGCGGTGCCGTCGGCGCCTCCCGGGCCGCGGTCGACTCCGGGTTCTACCCGCACCAGTTCCAGGTCGGGCAGACCGGCAAGACCGTCTCCCCGCAGCTGTACGTCGCCCTGGGCATCTCCGGGGCGATCCAGCACCGGGCCGGCATGCAGACCTCCAAGACGATCGTCGCGGTGAACAAGGACGGTGAGGCCCCGATCTTCGAGCTCGCCGACTTCGGTGTCGTCGGCGATCTGTTCAAGGTGGTGCCACAGGCGGTCGAGGAGGTCCGCAGGCGCAAGTGAGCCAGCCGCACCCGTGCGCTGGCCTGGTTTCCTGGCCAGGCCGATAGGCTTGATGGTGATGGCCTATCTGGATCACGCTGCTACCACACCGATGCTCGACGAGGCGGTGGAGGTGTACCTCGCCACCGCCCGTCAGGTCGGCAACGCGTCATCGCTGCATGCGGCCGGGCGGGCGGCCCGGCGTACCGTCGAAGAGGCCCGTGAACGGGTCGCCGCCGCGCTCGGCGCCCGTCCCTCCGAGGTGATCTTCACGGCCGGTGGCACCGAGAGTGACAATCTGGCCGTAAAGGGAATTTTCTGGGCGCGAGCCGCCGAGACGCCCACCCGTCGGCGGATTCTGGCCAGCGCCATCGAGCACCACGCGGTCCTCGACGCGGTGCACTGGCTGGTCGAGCACGAGCAGGCCGACATCACCTGGCTGCCGGTGGACGCCTCGGGTCGGGTCGCCGCCGAGTCGCTGCAGGCCGCGCTGGACGCGGCGGCCGACGAGATCGCCCTGGCAACCGTGATGTGGGCCAACAACGAGGTCGGCACGCTCCAGCCGGTCGTGGCGTTCGCCGCGACCGCTGCGGCGGCGGGCGTGCCCATGCACACCGACGCGATCCAGGCCGTCGGGCAGGTGCCGGTCGATTTCGCGGCCAGCGGTGCCGCCGCACTCAGCGTCAGCGGGCACAAGCTCGGCGGACCGGCAGGTGTCGGTGCGCTGCTGCTCGGCCGCGACGTGCCGTGCATCCCGCTGCTGCACGGCGGCGGGCAGGAACGCGACATCCGCTCCGGCACCCTCGACACCGCCGGCATCGCGGCGTTCGCGGTCGCCGTCGAGGTCGCGGTGAAGCGCCAGGCCGAACACGCGGCGCGGATCGGCGCGCTGCGCGACGACCTGACCGAGCGGGTACGCCAGGCGGTGCCGGACGCGATCTACAACGGCGACCCGGCCGACCGGCTGCCGAGCAACGCACACTTCTCCTTCCCCGGGTGCGAGGGCGACGCCCTGTTGCTGCTGCTGGACGCGCAGGGCATCGCCTGTTCGACCGGATCCGCCTGCTCGGCCGGGGTGGCCGAGCCGTCACACGTGCTGCTCGCGATGGCCGCCGACGACGACCGTGCCCGTTCGTCGCTGCGCTTCACGCTCGGGCACGACTCGACTCCGGCCGATGTCGATGCTCTGGTCACGGCGCTGCCCGGAGCGGTGGAGCGGGCGCAGCGGGCCGGTGCGGTCCGTGGCGCCCGTCCCGGCCGGGCCCGCTGACCCGGGCTAGGCTCGACAGCAGTCGACGAAGAGCGACAGGCGGCAGGCGACGAAGCGGCAGGAGGGGTTGCGGTGCGGGTGCTGGCGGCGATGTCCGGCGGGGTCGACTCGGCGGTGGCTGCTGCCCGGGCGGTGGCGGCCGGCCACGAGGTGACCGGTGTGCACCTGGCGCTGGCCCGCAACCCGCGGACCTACCGCACCGGTGCCCGCGGCTGCTGCACGGTCGAGGACGCCCGCGACGCGCGGCGGGCCGCCGACGTGATCGGCATCCCGTTCTACGTCTGGGACATGGCCGAGCGGTTCCACGCCGACGTGGTCGACGACTTCGTCGACGAGTACGCCGCCGGACGCACCCCCAATCCCTGCCTGCGCTGCAATGAGAAGATCAAGTTTGCGGCGGTGCTGGACCGGGCGGTCGCGCTCGGGTTCGACGCCGTGGTCACCGGGCACCACGCCCGGCTCGACCCGGACGGCCTGCTGCGGCGCAGCGTGGATCTGGCCAAGGACCAGTCGTACGTGCTCGCGGTGCTGACCCGGGCGCAGCTGGACCGGGCGATCTTCCCGCTGGGCGATTCCACCAAGGCGCAGGTGCGGGCCGAGGCGGCGCGGCGTGGGCTGGCGGTGGCCGACAAGCCCGACTCGCACGACATCTGTTTCATCGCCGACGGCGACACCCGCCGGTTCCTGTCGCAGCGGCTCGGCGACGCGCCCGGTGACGTGGTCGACGCGAGCACCGGTGCGGTGGTGGGCAGCCATGCCGGAGCGTACGGATTCACCGTCGGCCAGCGCCGTGGCCTGCGGCTCGGTGTGCCCGCCCCGGACGGACGTCCCCGCTACGTGCTGTCGATCACACCGGCCACCAACACGGTCACCGTCGGCCCGGCCGAGGCGCTCGACGTGACCGCCGTCGACGGCGTACGACCGGTGTGGACCGGTGGGGCACCGCCGGACGGGGCGGTGGAGGCGATGCTCCAGGTGCGGGCGCACGGCTCGGTGGTGCCCGCGGTGATCGAGGCGACCGCCGTCGGGATACACGCCGAGCTGCGCCAGCCGCTGCGTGGTGTGGCCGCCGGGCAGGCGATGGTCGCGTACCGTCCGGATCCGGATGGCGACATCGTGCTCGGCTGCGCCACCATCACCTGACCACCCCGGCGAGATCCGTGGACGAAAGAGCCGGGCGGTAGAGTCCGCGGACGTGACCGACGCATCGCAGGACCGATCGTGGCCGTGGCCGCCCGGTGCCGCCACCGGCATCGGCTCGCTGCCCGGCACCGACATCGCCGAGGCGCAGCGGATCGTGTTCGGCGAGTTGCCGGCCCTGCCGCACCTGGCCGAACTGCCGCAGCGCGGTCCGGGCGCGGAGATCGTCGGCCGCAGCGCGGCTTTCCTCGTCGACCTGCCGGTCGAGTTGTACGCCGGCCGCTGGCGGGTGGCCGACCGCCCCGGGCGGGACCTGCGCCGCGCGCTCGACCTCGCCGACCGCGATCTCGACCAGCTGACCGAGCAGGCCGAGGGGTACACCGGGGCGCTGAAGGTGCAGTCGGCCGGCGTCTGGACCCTTGCCGCCAACCTCGACGTCGGTCTCGGCGGCCGGCTGATCCGCGACCACGGTGCGGTACGCGACCTGGCGGCCTCGCTCACCGAGGGCCTGCGGGCGCACGTCGCCGAGGTGAGCCGACGGGTACCCGGCGCACGGCTGCTGCTGCAGCTCGACGAGCCGTCGCTGCCCGCCGTACTCGCCGGCACCCTGGCCACCGACAGCGGACTGCACACCTACCGTGCCGTCGAGACCGCTACCGTGCGCGACCTGCTCGCCGAGGTGATCACCGGGGTGGCGGTGCCGGTGGTGGTGCACTGCTGCGCGCCGGACGTACCGCTGGGCCTGATCCGCCAGGCGGGCGCGGTCGCGGTCGCCGTCGACCTGAGTCTGCTGGCCGAGCTCGACCCGCTCGGCGAGGCGATCGACGCCGGGTTGGGCCTGTTCGCCGGCGCGGTGGCGGCCACGCCGACATCAGCGGCCATGTCGACATCAGCGGCCACGCCGACATCAGCGGCGGCGGCCGGGCGGATCCGTACCCTCTGGTCGAAGCTCGGCTTCCCGGCGGAGCAGGCCGCCGCACAGGTCGTGGTGACCCCGGCGTGCGGCCTGGCCGGTGCCTCTGGACAGTACGCCCGGTCCGCGCTCGCCGCCTGTCGCGACGCCGGCCGCCGACTCGCCGAGCAGTAGCCGACCGCCGGCCGGGCACGATCGGCGGGCAGCGGGGGCGGGCAGCGGCTACCGTGGCCGGTGATGGGCTTCGACGGTGATCCGGCGTCGCAACGGCGTGGCTGGTGGTCAATGTATCGCGGGCTGGTCGTCGCGATGGTGGTGGCGGTGCTGGTGCTGTGCTTCCTGTGGTGCGCCGGCGTGGCGGTGTTCAGCCTGGTGCAGGGCACGGACCGGGCAGGCTGAGCCGCCCGTACCTCAATGTCGGTGCTGACCGATACCGTGCTGAGGTAGATCCGAACACGGAGGTCAGCCGGTGTCCGAGGAAGCCGTCCCGCAGCAGGTCAGCGCCGCCCAGGAGGCGCAGGCCGGGGAGGAGCCAGACGCGTGCGCCCGGGAACGCCACGCCACCCTGGCCGAGGAGATCGACCGCCACCAGTTCCGCTACCACGTCCTCGACTCGCCGGAGATCTCAGACGGGCAGTACGACCAGCTGATCCGTGAGCTGACCTCGCTCGAGCAGCGGTATCCGGCACTGCGCACCCCGGACTCGCCGACCCAGCGGGTCGGCTACGCCTACGCCACCCAGTTCGCCCCGGTCTCGCACGCCGAGCGGATGATGAGCCTGGACAACGCGTTCGACGACGACGAACTCGCCGCCTGGGCGGAGCGGGTCGAGCGTGACGCCGGCGGCCCGGTCACCTACCTGTGCGAGCTCAAGGTCGACGGCCTGGCGATCAACCTCACCTATGAGCAGGGAGCGCTGGTGCGCGCGGCGACCCGTGGCGACGGGCGGGTCGGCGAGGACATCACCCCCAACGTGCGCACCATCCGGCAGATCCCCGAGCGTCTCACCGGCGAGGCACCCGACCTGCTGGAGATCCGTGGCGAGATCTACTTTCCGGTGTCGGCGTTCGAGGAGCTCAACGCCAGCCTCGTCGCGCAGGACAAGGCCCCGTTCGCCAATGCGCGCAACGCCGCCGCTGGCTCGCTGCGGCAGAAGGATCCCCGGATCACCGCCGGGCGCGGGCTGCGCATGGTGGTGCACGGTATCGGCGCCCGCCGGGGCTTCGAGCCGGTCCGCCAGTCCGCCGCCTACCAGCAGTTGGCGGCCTGGGGGTTGCCGATCAGCCAGCGGTGGGAGGTGGTCGCCGACCTGGCCGGGGTGCGTGCGTTCATCACCCGGTTCGCCACCCGCCGGCACGAGGTCGAGCACGAGATCGACGGCGTGGTCGTCAAGGTCGACGAGGTGGCCGTCCAGCGCAGATTGGGTTCCACCAGCCGCGCACCCCGGTGGGCGATCGCGTACAAGTACCCGCCGGAGGAGGTCAACACCCGGCTGCTCGACATCAGGGTCAACGTCGGGCGGACCGGCCGGGTCACTCCGTACGCCGTACTCGAACCGGTCAAGGTCGCCGGCTCGACGGTCGGCTTCGCCACCTTGCACAACGCCGGCGAGGTGGTCCGCAAGGGGGTGCTGATCGGCGACATGGTGGTGATCCGCAAGGCGGGCGACGTGATTCCCGAGGTGGTCAGCCCGGTGGTCGATCTGCGCACCGGCGACGAGCACGAGTTCGTGATGCCGGCACACTGCCCGGAGTGCGGCTCCGAGCTGCGCTACGAAAAGGAGGGCGACGCCGACATCCGCTGCCCGAATCTCGACTGCCCGGCCCAGTTGACCCGCAAACTCGAGTACATCGCCAGCCGTGGCGTCCTTGACATCGAGGCGCTCGGCGAGCGTTCGGCGATCGCGCTCGTCGATTCCGGTGCCGTACGAAACATTGGTGATCTTTTCCATCTCGACGCGGACCGGTTGGCCGCGGTCGAGTTCTTCCGTAACCAGGATGGCGAGCTGAGCGAGAACGCCAAGAAACTGCTGGCCAATCTCGACGAGGCCAAGCAACGCCCGTTGTGGCGAATCATCGTCGCCTTCTCCATCCGCCACGTCGGCCCGGTCGCCGCCCAGGCGCTGGCCAGAGAATTCCGGTCGATCGACGCCATCGCCACCGCCGGGCAGGAGCAGCTGGTGGACGTCGACGGTGTGGGCCCGGTGATCGCGGCGGCACTCGCCGACTGGTTCGCCTCCCCGTACGCGCACGAGGTGATCCAGCGCTGGCGTGCCGCCGGGGTGCGGATGGCCGAGCAGGCCGGTGTGGACGACGCGCCGCGCCCGCTCACCGGGATCACCGTGGTGGTCACCGGGTCGCTCGCCGGATACTCCCGCGACGAGGCGGCGGAAGCGGTACAGTCCCGGGGCGGCAAGGTGAGCGGGTCCGTGTCGAAGAAGACCGGATTCGTCGTCGTCGGGGAGAACCCGGGGTCGAAATACGACAAGGCGCTGTCGCTGCGGGTGCCGGTCCTCGACGAGGAGGGTTTCGGCGTACTGCTCACCGACGGGGTGGCAGCGGCGCAGGCGCTCGCGCAGACCGCGCCGGGACATGACCCGGCCGGCGAATGAGGGCTTGCGGCCAGCAATTCGCGGACGCCATTGACTGTGCGACCGTCGCGAACCGAACCCCGACCGGTTCTCGTCCGCGTCTCAAATCAATCACGACCGCGCTTTGGTCCTGACCCGCCGGCCGGCCGTCTTTAAGGTGTAGTTCGTCGGCGGGAATGCCCGGCGGCGGGCCGGCAGGTGCCACGGGATCGCGACGGGAGGGCCCATGGAGGCCGCGGCATTGCGGAACTCCGTTCCCCCGCAGCGCGCGCCGCTGTTCTTCGGGTTCGTCGGTGCCGTCACCGCGGCGGCGATGACGGTCTGCGCCGTACCGCTGCGGGACCTGCCCGCCCAGGTGCCGCAGCTGCCGGCGGCGTTCTGGATGATGGCCCTGCTGGCTGTGGTGGGGGACGCCCGACCGTTCACCCCGCCCGGGAGCCGCCGCCGCTCCGAGGTCTTCCCGTCGGTTTGCTTCACCTTCGCGATCGTGCTCGTCTGGGGGCTCGGCCCGGCGGTCGCCGTGCAGGCGGTGGCGGTCGCGGTCTTCGCCTGGCGGGCCGGCCATGTGCCGTGGCGGGCGGTGTTCAACAGCTCCCAGTACGCGCTGGCGCTGGCCGCCGCCGACGCGGTCGCCGCCCTGGCCGGGCCCGGTGCCTTCGCCGGTGGCGACGGCCCGCGACCGCGTGACGTCGCGGTGGCGGTGGCTGCGGCGGCCGCCTGGTCCGCGGTCAACTACACCACGGTCACCCTGGCGATCCGGCTGCGTTCCGGCGGCCGGTGGTGGCGGGCGGCCCGGCGCGGCCTCGGCTTCGAACTGCTCTCCACCGGATCACTGCTGCTGCTGGGACCGGTGCTGGCCGTCGCCGCACAGGCCGATCCGGCGCTGATCCCACTGGTGCTGGTGCCGATCTACGCCGTCTACCGGATGGCGTGGCTGGCCAGCGAACAGGAACGGTCGGCCCGGCTCGATCCGCTGACCGGGCTGGCCAACCGCAAGGCGTTGATCACCGAGATCGCCGACCAGGTGCCGGTGCACGCCAACGCGCTGCACCGTGGTGCGCCGGACGGGCGGATGGCCCTGCTGCTGCTCGACCTGGACCGCTTCAAACGGGTCAACGACGCGCTCGGGCACCTGGTCGGCGACCGGCTGCTGGTGGCGGTCGGGGCACGGCTGGCCATGGTGGTCCGACCGCAGGACCTCGTCGTGCGTCTCGGCGGCGACGAGTTCGCCATCCTCGCCACCCGGGTCACCGGCGCGGCCGAGGCTCGCGACCTCGCCGAGGAGGTGGTCACCGCGCTGGCCGAGCCGGTGGCCCTGGACGGGCTACCGCTCGACGTGGGCGGATCGGTCGGCATCGCGCTGTTCCCCGAGCACGGGGAAGACTTCGCCACCCTGCTGCAGCACGCCGACGTGGCCATGTACGACGCCAAGGACACCGGCGACGGCACCGCCGTCTACGCCGCCGAATCCGACCACAACTCGCCCGAACGGCTCAGCCTGCTCGCCGATCTGCGCCGGGTGCTCGACGTCAACGGGGCACACGCCGCCGACCCGGGCGGCGACGCCGACGAGGTCGGCGAGATCACCATGTACTACCAACCGCAGATCGAGATCGCCAGCGGCGACGTGGTCGGCGTCGAGGCCCTGCTGCGCTGGCGGCACCCGCGTCGCGGCATGGTCGACCCCGAGGAACTGATCAAGGTGGCCGAGCAGAGCGCGGTGATGCGCCTGCTCACCCGCCGGGTGGTCGACGATGTCGTCGAGCAGCTCGCCAAGTGGGCGGCGACCGGGATCAAGGTTCGCGCCGCGGTCAACGTGAGCGTCCGCGACCTGCACACCGGGGAGATCGCCGACCAGATCGCCGACCGGCTGAACCGACACAATCTGCCCGCCGACCGGCTCCAGCTGGAAATCACCGAAGGCGCGCTGATGGCCGATCCGCGCCGGGTGCTGGCCACCATCTCGCGGCTGGACGCCATCGGGGTGGCGATCGCGCTCGACGACTTCGGCACCGGATACTCCTCCATGCAGCATCTGCGCCGGCTGCCGCTGTCCGAGGTGAAGGTGGACCGTTCGTTCGTCCTCGGGATGTCCGCCGACAGCGACGACGCGGCGATCGTCCAGTCGGTGATCGAGCTGGCCCGGGCGCTCGGGCTGCGGGTGGTCGCCGAAGGCGTCGAGGACGAGGCCTCCTGGCGACGACTGCACGACCTGGGCTGCCATGTCGCCCAGGGCTGGTTCTTCGCCCGGCCGATGCCGGCCGACGACTTCATCAGCTGGTTGGCGCGCTACCGTCCGATCTCCCCGGCCCTGTCGGAGCGGCCCAGTGAGCCACCCGACCCCGCGGAGAAATAGACTCGTCGGGTCCGGCGCCGGCACGCCGCGCTGCGCCGAGGATTCTGGACAACCGTTCGACACCGTACGAAGGGGGCGCAGATGGCCGCCATCTCCCGCGAGGAGGTCGCGCACCTGGCGCGACTGTCGCGGCTGGCCGTGACCGAGGAGGAGCTGGCCACGTTCGCCGGCCAGCTCGACGTCATCCTGCAGTCCGTCGCCCGGGTCGGCGAGGTCGCCGCCGATGACATCCCACCCACCTCGCACTCGGTGCCGCTGACCAACGTGCTGCGTGACGACGTCGTCGTACCCGGTCTGGGTCGGGACGACGCGCTCGCCGGTGCCCCGGACGCCGAGGACGGCCGGTTCCGGGTCCCGCGCATCCTGGACGAGGAGGTCTGAGCCATGGCCGAACTCACCGGGATGACCGCTGCGCAGCTGGCCGGGCTGATCGCCGACGGCAGCACCAGCGCGGTCGACGTCACTCGCGCCCACCTGGACCGAATCACGGGCGTCGACGAACAGGTGCACGCCTACCTGCACGTCGACGCCGACGGTGCGCTCGCCGCCGCACGGGCCGTCGACGCGGCCCGCGCCGCCGGCCAGCCACTCGGCCCGCTCGCCGGTGTGCCGATCGCGGTCAAGGACGTGGTCACCACCAAGGGGACGCCGACCACCGCCGGGTCGCGGATCCTGCAGGGCTGGCGCCCGCCGTACGACGCCACGATCGTCGGCCGGCTGCGCGCCGCCGGCCTGCCGATCCTGGGCAAGACCAATATGGACGAGTTCGCGATGGGCTCGTCGACGGAGTATTCGGCGTACGGGCCGACGTACAACCCGTGGGACCTGACCCGGATCCCGGGCGGATCCGGCGGCGGCAGCGCGGCGGCGATCGCCGCGTTCGAAGCTCCCCTGGCCATCGGCACCGACACCGGCGGATCGATCCGCCAGCCCGGCGCGGTCACCGGCACCGTCGGCGCCAAACCGACGTACGGCGGCACCTCACGCTACGGCCTGATCGCCTTCTCGTCCTCGCTGGACACTCCCGGACCGTGCGCCCGGACCGTGCTCGACGCGGCGCTGCTGCACGAGGCGATCGCCGGTCACGACCCGCGCGACTCCACCTCGATTCCGGCCGCCGTGCCGCCGGTGGTCGAGGCGGCCCGGGCCGGTGCCACCGGCGACCTGACCGGAGTGCGGCTCGGCCTGGTCACCCAGTTCGCCAGCGGCGACGGCGTCGAGCCGGGTGTGCAGGCCGCGTTCCGCGACGCGGTCGACGCGCTGACCAAGCTGGGTGCCGAGATCGTCGAGGTGTCCTGCCCACACTTCGGGTACGCGCTGCCGGCGTACTACCTGATCGCGCCGAGTGAATGCTCGTCCAACCTGGCCCGCTACGACGGCGTGCGGTACGGGCTGCGCAGCGGCGACGACGGCAACCGGTCGCTGGAGGAGGTCATGTCGCTGACCCGGGACCAGGGCTTCGGGCCCGAGGTCAAGCGGCGGATCATGATCGGTACGTACGCGCTGTCCAGCGGCTACTACGACGCCTACTACGGGCAGGCGCAGAAGGTCCGCACGCTGATCACCCGCGACTTCACCGCCGCGTTCGAGCAGGTCGACGTGCTGATCTCGCCGACCACCCCGTTCGTGGCGTTCCCGCTCGGGGCGCGCACCGCCGACCCGTACCAGATGTACCTGGCCGACCTGTTCACCATCCCGACCAACCTGTACGGCGGCCCGGCCATCTCGGTGCCGTGTGGGCTCAGCGAAGGGCTGCCGGTCGGTCTGCAGGTGATGGCGCCGACGATGGCCGACGACCGGATGTACCGGGTCGCGGCGGCCCTGGAGTCGGCGGTCGGCATCCTCACCCCGCCGGAGCTCTGAGCCGCGACGTGCTGACCCGGATCGAGATCGACGGATTCAAGTCGTTCCGCGACTTCTCGCTGGACGTGCCGCCGTTTCTCGTGATCATCGGGCGGAACGCGGCCGGCAAGTCGAACCTGTTCGACGCGATCCAGTTCCTGTCCCGGCTGGCCGACGATCCGCTGCTGGAAGCCGCCCAGCAGATGCGTGGCGAAGTCCCCGACCTGTTCCATCGGCACACCGACGGCACCCAGATGCCGGTGATGACTTTCGCGGTCGAAGTGCTGCTGGGGCCGTCGGTGACCGACGCGTTCGGCGACACGGCCGAGGTCAACCACTCCCGGTTGCGCTACGAGCTGGCGATCGAGCTACGGCTCGCGAGTAGCAGCGGTACCCGCCGGCCGTACGTGGTGCGGGAGGCGGCGTACCGGAACCCCGAGTCCGACGATGCCGCGTTGCGGGCATTGATCCCACGATGGAAGCAGGTAGCCAGCTATCGCGGCGGTGGCCGGGAACTGTTGGAGACCGAGCAGGACGAGCAGGGCCGCGCGGTCTTCAGTATCCGGCAGCAGGGAAATCAGGGCCGCAAGCGGAAGCTGCCGGCAACGGCGGCGACCGCGACCGTGCTGTCCAGCTTGACCACCGCCACCGACTTCCCGCTGCTGTACGCGCTGAAGCGGGAGTTGCAGTCGTGGCGGTTGCTGCACCTTGATCCGAGTGCGCTGCGTACCCCGGACTCCTACGACGACCCGGACAGCCTGGCGCCCAACGGCGCGCATCTAGCCAACACGCTGCGCTACCTGGCGGCGGAAACGGGCACCGAGGATCGGCGGGAGGGCGCGTTGAACGACCTTTCCGCCGATGTGTCCGAAGTGATACCGGGCGTGGTTCGGGTCCGCCTCGCCGAGGACGAGGCGCGCCGGCAACGGCAGGTCGAGGTGGTGACCCGCGACGAGGCACCGTTTTCGGCCAGGGTCGCCTCCGGCGGAACGCTGCGCGCGATCGCGCTGCTCGCCGCGCTCTACGATCCGCGTGGTGCAGGCCTGATCTGCTTCGAGGAGCCGGAGAACGGTATCTTCCCACAGCGGCTTGCCCAGGTCGTGCTTTACCTTCGGGCGCTTGTCGAACGGTCGCTGGCGCAGCGCGACGAAGCGGGCGGAAATCGATTGACCCAGTTGATTCTGAGTAGCCATTCGCCGGCGATCCTGCGGGCGTTGGAACGCGGCGAGGGCGGGGGCGGCTCCATGCGGTCTACCTGGACGTGGTGACCCGGGTCCGTAAGGGTGAACCGCGTAGCCGGATCACTCGTAGCCGCCTGATCGGTGGCGATCAGCTGACGCTGGACCTCAAAGATCCGAGCGGCGTGGTCAGCAAGGCCGAGATTGCCGAGTTCGAGGTCTTGGAGACACTGGATCGCTGATGCGCTACCTCTCGACAGCACTGATTTCCGAAGGTCTCAGCGATGACCGCTTCCTGCCCCGCCTACTGGCACGCGCACTGGAAGAACTGTGCCTGATCGAGTTCGATGAGACGGTGTACGTTTCCGACGTACAGCCGCTGCGCGCCCGGTCTGGCCCGGTTGGCATCGACGACGTGATCGGCTTGGTCGACCGTAGCGACGGCGGCTTCACCATCATCTTCTTTCACCGTGACCAGGGGGCGAACGCCGAACGGGTGCGCAGGGAGTGGCTGGATCCGTTGCGGAAACGCTGGACCGATCGTCGGGAGCAACTCGTCGCGGTGGTCCCGGTCCGGGAGACCGAGGCCTGGCTACTCGCCGACGGGCAGGCGCTGCGCAGTGCCCCTTGACAGATTGCAGCAGGTGCCGGCGTACCGGCGGTGGTGGGAAGACACCCGGCATGCGCTCGTGGCGCTCGGGTACCGGCCGGGTCGATGAGCGGAGCCCAGGTGGACACTAGGCTGGTGCGGTCGGTGCCGCGCCGAGAGTTGGAGCATGTGATGAGCACGACCGCGTTGCCCACGTACGAGGATGTCGCCGCCCGCTACGAGCCGGTGATCGGCCTGGAGACGCACGTCGAGCTGGGCACCAACACCAAGATGTTCTGCGGCTGCCCGACCGAGTTCGGTGCCGAGCCGAACACCCAGGTCTGCCCGGTCTGCCTCGGCCTGCCCGGCTCGCTGCCGGTGGCCAACAAGGCGGCGATCGAGGCGACGATCCGGATCGGGCTGGCACTGAACTGCTCGATCGCGCACTGGTGCCGGTTCGCCCGGAAGAACTACTTCTACCCGGACATGCCGAAGAACTACCAGATCAGCCAGTACGACGAGCCGCTGTGCGTGGACGGCTGGCTGGACGTCGAGGTCGACGGCGAGCTGGTGCGCATCGGCATCGAGCGGGTGCACCTGGAGGAGGACACCGGCAAGACGCTGCACGTCGGCGGCGCGACCGGGCGCATTCACGGAGCGACCGAGTCGCTGGTCGACTACAACCGGGCCGGCATCCCGCTGGTGGAGATCGTCACCAAGCCGATCCCCGGCACCGGAGACCGGGCGCCCCAGGTGGCCCGCGCGTACGTCACCGAGCTGCGGGACGTGATCCGCTCGCTGGACGTCTCCGACGTACGGATGGAGCAGGGTTCGCTGCGCTGCGACGTGAACACGTCGCTGACCCCGGCCGGGCAGACCGAGTGGGGCACCCGCACCGAGACCAAGAACGTCAACTCGCTGCGGTCGGTGGAGCGGGCGGTACGCGCGGAGATGCTGCGCCAGGCGTCGGTGCTCGACGCCGGTGGCCGGATCACGCAGGAGACCCGGCACTTCCACGAGGACAGCGGCGACACCACGTCCGGTCGGTCCAAGGAGACCGCCACCGACTACCGCTACTTCCCGGAGCCGGACCTGGTGCCACTCGCTCCGGACGTCGCCTGGGTGGCCGAGCTGAAGGCGGCCCTGCCGGAGCTGCCCCGGGTGCACCGTAGGCGGCTGCAGGAGCAGTGGGGGTTGACCGACCACGACATGCAGTCGGTGGTCAACGCCGGCGCGGTCGAGCTGATCGAGCAGACCGTGGCGGCCGGCACCACGCCGGCCGGGGCCCGCAAGTGGTGGCTGGGTGAGCTGGCCCGCCGGGCCAACGAGACCGGCACCGAGCTGGCGGCGCTCGGGGTCACCCCGGCGCACGTGGCCGAACTGCAGGGGCTGGTCGACGCCGGCAAACTCAACGACAAGCTGGCCCGTACGGTGCTCGAAGCGGTGGTCGCCGGGGAAGGCACCCCGACCGAGGTGATGACCGCTCGCGGTCTGGGCGTGGTCTCCGACACCGGCGCGTTGACCGCCGCCGTGGACGAGGCGATCGCCGCCAACCCGGACATCGCGGCGAAGGTCCGCGACGGCAAGGTCGCGGCGGCCGGTGCGCTGGTCGGCGCGGTGATGAAGACGACCAAGGGCCAGGCGGACGCCCGTACGGTCCGGGAGTTGATCCTGTCCCGCCTCGGCGCGCAAGGCTGACGTCAGCGGCGGGTCACCGGCCGAAGTGCACGAAGCCCGCCCAGGACCGAGGGTGTTCGGCGGCGCGGATCATGTCGATCTGCGCCGCCCGGAGAGCGTCGGCGGCCGATCCACCAAGCCGGTCGAGGTGGCGGTGGAACGACAGCATCAGCGTCGACGTCGCCTCGTCCGGCACGCTCCACTGTGCGGCGACGACGGCCGCGCTGCCGCCGGCGAGGAACGCGGTGCTGATGCTGAACGCTTCGTCCCAGCCCCGTCCGGAGACTCCACTGCTGCACGCGGCCAGCACCACCAGCCCAGGTCGTGGCCGTCCGCGCGCGGCGACCAGCCGCTCGGCGGCGAGCCGCTGCCCGCCGGCGAGCAGCAGGTAGGAGGTGTCGTCGGTGCCCAGTCCGGCCCGGACCACGCCATGGCAGGCCAGATGCAGTACGCCGCCGGAAAAGGCGAGCACGTCGTCGGGATCACCGGCGCCCGCCGGGCTTGGTGAGCCGTCGGCGAGTCGGCCGACGTAGCGCGCCTCGGGGTGACGCTCGTGGAGCGCGAGCGCTTCCCGCCGGGCCCCGAGCAGATCGTCGGCGGCACCGGCGCTGTCCGGGTCGCCGACGATGAGCATCGGTCCGTCCAGCACCGGTCGGCTGCCCCGGCAGAACAGCCGGGCCGAGGCCGCGTACGAGATGACCATCCGCTCGACGGCGTACACGTACCTGCGGGCCGACCCGGCCACGTCAGCGGTCTGCTCGTCGGCGGTCTGCTTGTCGGGCACCTGATGCCGGGCGGCGTGCCAGGGCACCCCGGCGAGTTCGCCCATCGGCACCAGGATCACCCGGTCCGGGAGGACGTCGAGCAGCGGACCGACCGCCACCCGCCAGGCCCAGTCGCAGAGCGACTCCAAGGCGTCCGGCGGCTGCGGCGGACCCGCGACGCCGAGCTCGCGCCCACCCTCACCACCTACCGGATGCGGCGGCACGGTCAACTCCGGAAGCGGATGCACGACGGCCGGGCCGTCGGCGGGGATGACGACGGCCGCGCCGGGTCGGGCTGCCTGCGCCGCCGCACCGGTCGGCGCCCGGGCCGGCTCGGCGTCGCGGGCGGCCAGGAGATACACGAGTGCGCCTGCGCCGGCGGCGCGCAGGGCGGACCGCGTCTCGTCGGCGGACGGTGGATCGAGCAGCGTGCCGTCCATAGTCAGCCGTTCGAAGGCTTCGCGGCGCAACGGCGTCGGAATCAGGTCGGCCGGTCCGGACGGCCAGCGGCCGGCGAGGTCGGTCGCGCCGACCGCGGTCAGCTTCGCCGGTACGTCCTCGACCTCGGTGGCGGCGTACAGGATGAGCCCTCGGCCGGCGTCGAGCGCGGCGGCGGCGCCGACGGCGTCACCGTCGGCGACACACCAGCCGGCGATGCGCACGGCGTCCTCGGCCACCATGTTCGTGGCGGTGGACGCGGCGGCCGTGGTCGATTGCAGCAGCACCGCCCAGGCGTGACCCCGGAGCGCCTGCAGCCCGACCCGGCGCGCGTCGGCGAGCCGGTCGGTGCGCCGGTAGCCGTCGGCGAGGGCCAGCGCGGTGCCGGCCCAGAGCGGGAACGCGGGCGTCTGCGCCTCGTCGAGGGCCTGTTCCAAGGTGGCGATGCCTCTGTCGAGGTCGCGGATGGCTGCCGCCCGTGGTCGTGGCGACGGGCGGATCAGGAAGGCTTCCGGGTACGACGCGGCGGCCAGCGTCGCTTCGGCCCGGCGGATCAACGCATTGCCGAGCAGACGGCGATAGTACGGCCGGTACGGCTCGTCCGGGGGCGCCAGTCGGAGCGCGGTTTTCAGGTCGTTGATGGCGGCGGTGGCGATGCCTGGCCGGTCCTCGATCTGCACCATGATCATGACGGCGACGGCGGCGAACAATGCCCCCTGCGGAGCGGCCCCGACGCCCGGGTTGAGGGCGGTCAGCCGGCGGAGCCGGATCACCTCGTCATCGGTGGGCGGGCGGTCCGGTCCGTCGGGGTCGGACAACGCCGCCATCATCCGGCGGGTCAGTTCGGTGTGCAGGTCCATCAGTACGCCGATCCGCTGAAACGGATTGTCCGGTGCGACCTCGGCGGCGAGAGCGGGCCGCCGCCCGCTCGTCGGGTGGGACCAGACGTCCGGGTCGGCCCGAGTGAGCTCGGCCATGGATCGCAGCGAAACGGCGGCGAGCGTGAGCAGCCCGAACTGCGGGTGGTCGGCACCGATCCGGGCCAACAACGCGTCGGTACGGGCAACCAGGTCGACCAACGAGGCGTAGTCGAGGTCGTCCATCGCGCGCAGGCTCTCGGTGAGCAGCAGCGCCACGTCGAACTCGTCCGCTGGTACGTCGCCCCGCGCCGCCGCCTCGTGCAGGGCGGTGAGCATCACCCTGGGGTCACCGTCGTATCGGCGCTGTGGGCTCGACGTGGCCGCCGCGAGCGCCGCGCGGTACATGTCGTCGGCGGATCCCATACCGTCCATGGTCGACCCTGCGGTCAGGTGCGAACAACCCGGAGCCGCTGGGTCGGGCAGGTGGTCGAGCCGCGCCGGGCAGGTACCCGGCGCGGCCCGTGACACCTATCGCTGGTGGTGGCTGACGAAGGTCTGCCAGGCGGTGGGGGTGAAGGTGAGGGTGCCGCCGGTGCGGTCCTTGCTGTCGCGGACCAGGACCCGGCCGGGCAGGTTGTCGGCGACCTCGACACACGCGCCGCCGGTGCCGTTGCTGCGGCTGCTGGTCCGCCAGGCCGGTCGAGGATCGGTCGTCATGCCCATCTGTCTGCCGCCTCCTGCATCAACGCCACGGACTGCTCGCTGGGCAGAGCGTACTCCCGCAGCGACTCCCAGGCGTGCTCCAATCTGGTCAGATCGGCCTCCAGCTCGATGGTCTGGCCCTCCAACGGCCCGTCGACGAAGCCCGCCGACCGGCCGTCCAGGCTGGCCAGGATGAACGGGCCGTTGAGCCCCGGGTAGGCGCCGACCCCGGCCGGCACCACCTGGATCGAGACGTTGGGCCGGTCGCAGGCGGCGATCAGCGCCAGGACCTGCTCACGCATCACCGCCGGGCCGCCGACCGCCCGGGTCAGCACCGCCTCGTCGATCACCCCGACGAAACGGCACGGCCGCTCGGCCCGGTGCAGGATCTCCTGGCGGCCGAGCCGGTCGCCGACGGTGGTGTCGACGTCGTCGATCGCCACCCCGGCGTGGGTGAGGACGACGCGGGCGTACGCCTCGGTCTGCAGCAGGCCGGGCACCAGTAGCGGCTCGTACCAGCGCAGCATGATCGCCTCCCGCTCGTGCTCCAGCCACGGGCGCAGCCAGACCGGCGCCCGCTCGGTGCGCAGCAGCAGCTCCCAGAGGGTCGAGTAGTCGCAGTTGAAGACCTGGTCGATGGTGGCCAGGTAGTCGAGCCGGATCGGCCGGGCACCGCGCTCGACCGCGCTGACGTGCTGGGCCGACCAGTGCAGCGCGGCACCCCACTGCTCCTGGGTGAGCCCGGCCAACTCGCGACGGCGGCGGAGCTCCGCTATCAGATAAGCGCTCGCTGCTCCAGACATTCGTTTCCTCCAGCTCTCTACAGAATTGCTTTGCGGTGGGCAGGGCCGGCCCCGTAATGGATGTTGTTGCTACGAGGGCGAATCGAACCTTCCATAGGGGAGGTGGGAAAGTCCAGGGTGGAGAGGTGGGAAATTTGAGAAGGCGTCCATCGCTGTCCCGATGGGGGATGCATGGCGCAAAAATGAATGGCAAAGATCAATTGTGTCCGGTCGGCGCGGTCCGTCGGCCCGGCGTGGGGCGTCGGCCCGGCGTACTCGGCTGGATGTCGGTGCCGGTCGGCAGCGCCGTGCCCGGCTACGTCAACCACCCGGTGATCGCCCGCGCCCGCCACCTGGCCGCGATACACCTGCCCGACCCGGTCTCCGGCTGCCCGCGCTGCGGCACCGTCGGCTGCCCGGCGCTGCGGCTCGCGGTGGCCTACCTGGACCGGTACGACGGTGACGCCGCCCGGACCATCCGTCGGCTGCTCGCCTCGGTCGGCATCTGGCTCACCGCCGACCCGACCACCGGGGCAGGCGGCGATGACTGAGCCCGGGAAATCGCCCCTGGTGCAGCCGTGGGACACCATCGAGATCGGCGCGGCCGACTATCTCAACGGCGATGGGGTGCTGCGACTGCGCGTGATCCACGTCCGCGCCGAGGCCGCCCATCCGAACATCGAATGGATTCACCTGCTCGGCACCCGACTGCACGGCAACCGGGACGGCCAGATGATGATGGTGACCGTTCGTACCTCGGCGCTGCGTCGCCCCGGCGCGGTCACTCGCTCAGCAGAACATTGACCCTGGTGTCCACCAGATGCTCGGAGACGGTGAGCTCCGCGTCGAGCCGTCGGCCTTGACCGCCAGGTCACAGGTCGCCCAGCAGCACCTCGATGACCTCCATCAGCTGCTCGCGCAGCTGGTCGGCTGGCAGGTCCTGATAGTGGTCCGACAGCATCACCAGGGGGCCGAAGATCGCGCCCAGGGTGCTACCGAGCCGGACCCTGACCTGCGGGTCGAGCGCCGGGTCGGCGAAGAGCGCCGACAGCTTCGTGTTCTGCGCCGCCATCCGGGCACCGACCTCGGGGTCGTTGGCGAACAGCGCGTGGAAGACGTCCTCGTTGCGTTCCAGGACCACGAGCATCTGCCGGTGCCGCAGGGCGATGTCGATGATCTGCGGCAGGGCCCGCTGCCAGGCGCCCGGGTCGGTACCGGCCACCACCAGCCGGTCGGACGCCTCGGTGAGTACGTCGAGTGCTCGGCTGATGACCGTGCGGGCGATGTCGTCCTTGGCGTGGAAGTGGTGGTACACCGCCGCTTTGCTGACGCCGAGCCGCTCCGCGATGTGCCGCAGCGACGTGCCCTGGTAGCCCTGACGGGCGAACAGTTCGACGGCGACATCCACGATGCGCTCCCGCATCGGCTCGGGAGTGGGGTTGGCGGAGGTCACCGCCACAGGGTATAACTTGCCGATCGGCAAGTCATGTCTTGCCGATCGGCAGGGAACAACCTCGACTCCGATTGTGAGGACCGACCGTGAAGCGTCGTCTGCTCGACCGCCTGCTGGTCGCCGCCCAGGTTCGCGGTCGAGCCGCTGGGCCCCCGCCTACGGCTGGTCACGCTGACCGGGCCCGACCTGGCGGGTCTCGACCGGCTGCCCGGCCAGCACGTACGCCTGCAGCTCGCCCCGGGGCCGGCCGCCGTGGACTGGCTGGTCGGCACGCTACGCACCTACACGGTGTGGAGCTACCAGGACCAGACCATGGAGCTGGTCGTCTTCGACCACGGGGACGGCCCTGGCGCCGAGTGGGCACGCACCACCCGGCCGGGCGACGAGCTGATGCTGATGAAACCGCAGGGCACCTTCGTCACCGCCCCGGCGCCGTACCACCTCTTCGCCGGGGAGGAGACCGCGCAGGCCGCCTACGGTCCGATGCTGCGGGCGCTGCCGGCCAGCGCCCGGGTCTTCGGCCGATTCGAGATCGACTCCCCGGACGAGCGCCTGAACCTGATCGACTCCCACAACGAGCGCCTGAACCCAGAGACGGGCTGGGATCTGGAGTGGAGCTACCGCCGGGGCCGGTCCGCGGCTTCCTCCGAGACCCTGGTCGAGGCCGTTCGCGGGCTGGAGTTGCCCGCCGAGCCCGGCCGCGCCTACCTGGCCGGGGAAGCCCGGACGATCCAGCTGGTCCGCCGCCACCTGGTCGAGGAGCGGAACTGGCCGCGCCGCAACGTGATCACCAAGCCGTTCTGGACCCCGGGCCGCAGGGGGATGGACTAGTGCGGAGGACCGTCCGGGGAGAGCACGCGGACAACCAGCGGTCGCCTCGGCGGGAAGAGCGCTTCACGAGCGAAGTACGCGGTGACGACCGTGGAGATCAGCGCGGCGATCGCCAGGAACAGGGTGGACCCGGCGTAGGCACGGGAACGCCGCCAGTCTGTCCCGGCCACCCGGTTCATCGTCGTGACGACGTCGCGAAACGGCCCGGGGTGAGGCCGACGATCCTGGTGAAATGCCGGGTCAGGTGCGACTGGTCGAAGAAGCCCGCCGTGGTGGCCGCGACGCCGACGGAGACACCGTCGAGCAGCAGCCGCCGGGCCCGGTCCACCCGACCAGCGGTCAGATAGCGGTGCGGCGGCATGCCGAATTCGCGGTTGAACGCGCGTACCAGATATGCCGGATCGAAATGCAGCAGCGCCGCCGCCTCGTCGAGGGTGAGCCCGGCGGTGATCCGCGCGTCCAGCAGCTCCCGCAACCGGTACGCGGGCCCGGACCGGCGGGCCGTCGAGCTGGGCCTGTCGGTCGCGGTGTTCACCGGCGACCTGTTCGCCACCGGGCACGACGTCGCGAACCGGGCGGCGGTGCGCGCCGTACCCGGCGATCAGCTCGACCTGGTCGGCCTGGCGGTGTACGGCCCGCGCAACCCGGTCGACAAGGTCGTCAAGGGCGCCCGGATGCACCCGTGAGCCCGCGCCAGTGAGGCGCTGACGAGGTCAGGACGGGCTGGGTGCCGGGGTCGTGGACTGAGCGGGAGTCGGGGTCGTGGACGGCGACGCCGACGGATCCGGATCGGGTTCCGGGCCAGCGACCACGTGCCGTTCCAGGGTGACCTGTGCCTGGCCGGTGCCGCCGACCCGGATGTCGTCGTGCGCCTGCAGTTGCTGCTCGGCATCGAAGTAGAGCACCGACATGGCCAACGGAGTCGGCTCCTCGCCCTCCAGACCGCGCAGCCCCGCCCCGCCGGTCGAGCCCTCGACCAGCAGCAGGGTCGGCTGCTGGCCGGGGACCTGGGCGAGCATCCGGACCTGTCTGTTGTGGACGTGCCCGGCCAGCACCAGCGGGCAGGTGCCGGACAGCGGCCCCGCCGACACCGGGTCGTGCACGAGCGCGACGTCCACCGGCTCCCCGGCCGCGCGTATCGTCGCGGCCAGTTGCTCGCCGACCCCGATGACCTGCTCGGCAGCCGGTTTCGACAGACCGCCGTCGGCCGGGCTGGTCTGCTTGTCCGGGGTGAACCGTGGGTCGCCGATGCCGGCGATGGTCAGCCCGCCCACCGTGGTCACCTCGTTGTCCAGCACGATCGCGTTCGGCTGGCCAGCGACCGCCTCCTGGGTACGCACCGAGTCGTGGTTGCCCCGGATGAACACGTACGGCACCTCCAGCAGCCCGATCGAGGCGACGAAGGCAGCCTCTGGTTCGCTGCCCCAGTCGGTGATGTCCCCGGTGTCGATGACGACGTCGATGTCGAACTGCTCCACCACGGTGCGGATGACCGACCAGCCGGTCGGGTTGAGGTGCATGTCCGACACGTGTAGCACCCGGGTCGTGCCTTCCGCGGACTCGTACACCGGCAACGTCGACACCGTCGTGTAGATCCGGCTGACGTTGGCCACGATGTGCTGCAGCTGCTCGGCGTACTGGTTGTAGTTGCTGGCGATGCGCTGCACGTCACCGACCACCGCCGGGGCGTTGACCAGCAGGCCCTCGTACCGTGGCTCCTCGATCGACTCGGGACGCAGGGTGAGCGCGGCGAGGCCGAGGCTGCCGCCGGTGACCAGCAGCGCGAGGGTGCCGGACCAGGCGACCCGGCGGGTGTCCCGGAAGATCAACGCGGCGAGGACCAGGGTCGCCAGCACGGAGACCGCGAGGGTACGGACGCCGAGTCGCAGGACTCCCTCGGTGACGTCGCTGACCACGGTCTGGCTGGCCCGGGTGATGCCGGTCGGGTCGTCGATCAGGGCCAGGGTCCGGACCTGATCGAGGGAGCCGAGCCGGATGGACAACTCTACCGGCCCCTCGTGGCTGTCCAGGTGCAGCGATCCCAACGGAGGGATCGAGACCGTGGTGCCGCCGTCGACCGCCGGGGTGACCGCCATCTCCGCCCGGAACGGCCCGATGTCGACCTCGGTCCGGGCACCGAGCAGTACGCCGATGACGACGCCGACGAGGCTCACCAGAACCACGGCCAACGTCGTGGCGAGCCGGCGCGACGGGCGTGACCGGGCGGCGCGGTACAGCTGACGTCCGGTGGCCCGCGTCAGCGCGCCGACCCGCGTTACCGTGGCGGCCCGCCGCCCGGCCTGACGGGCGTCAGGCCGGGCGGCGGCGGGAAGGCCAGGGTCGGCTGCTTGCTCGTCGTTCATGGTCGGATCATGCCTGTCTGGTCGGAAAGTCCTGCTGCTGGTTGAACCGTTCATCGCCCGCGCCGGCGCTGCGTCACGGCGGGTCAGCTGCGCCCGGCACCGCCGTCGGCGAACACCAGCCGCAGGATCCGGTCGTCGGCCGGATCCGGCTCACCGCGGCCGTCATGGTTCGAGGTGGTTACCCAGACTGAACCGTCCGGCGCGAGTGCGACGGTCCGCAGTCGTCCGTACTCCTCGGTGAGCAGCGACCGGGGCTGGCCGAAGACGGTACCTGACCCGGTCAGCTCGACCAACCAGAGGCGTTCACCCCGCAGGCACGCGGCGGCCAGGATGGTGCCGACGACCGCCGCGCCCGAACAGGATGCCTCGTCGGTAGACCAGGTGACCAGCGGATCCACGAAGCGTCCGTCGCCGCCGGTGCCCTCGACCTCCGGCCAGCCGTAGTTGCTGCCCGGCTCGATCAGGTTGATCTCGTCCCAGGTGTTCTGACCGAACTCGGTGGCGTACAGCCGGTCCTGGTCGTCCCAGGCGATGCCCTGCACGTTGCGGTGGCCCAGCGACCAGACCAGCGAATCCGCAAAGGGATTGCCCGGGGCGGGTTCGCCCTCGGGGGTCATCCGCAGGATCTTGCCGCCGAGGCTCTCCCGGTCCTGTGCCAGGCCGGTGTCGGAGGCGTCGCCGGTGCTCGCGTACAGGAAACCGTCCGGGCCGAACGCCAGCCGGCCACCGTTGTGGATTCCGGCGGCCGGGATCCCGGTGACGATCGGTTCTGGCTCCTCGCCCAGGATGAGCCGGGCGATCCGGTTGTCCTGCGCCGTCGAGTAGTAGATGAAGACGGTCTCGTCGGTGTCGTACTGCGGCGAGACGGCGATGCCGAGCAGGCCACCCTCGCCCCCGCCGGTGACGCCCTCGACGGTCTGGACCTCTTCGACGGTCAGGCCCTCGGTGTCCGAGCCCGGACCAACCCGCAGGATTCTCGCGGAGTCCCGTTCGGTGACCAGCGCGGCACCGTCCGGTAGGAAAGCGACACCCCAGGGCACTTCCAGGCCACGGGCGAGCACGGTGACCGCGATCTGCTGTTCGACGCCGCCGCCGGGCGGGGTGGCGGTGGGGGCGGGGAACGTGGGCGGCGCGCCGGCCTGATCGGGCTCTGGCTCACCGAACGCGCATCCGCCGGCGAGCAGGACCAGAGCCAGGCTGGTGGCAATGCCCGTGGCGGTCACCCGGCTCGTCGCGCGGCGGTACGGGGGGCGTGCGTTCACCCGGATCAGACTAGCCCGTCGTAGTGGACGTGCACGGAAGGGCAGCCAACTTCGATTTAGGTAAGCATACCCAAAATTGGACAAAATTAAATAAAAGAGCATTAAAGACTTTTTCGCCGTACGGTCTTCCTGACGGCGCGGCTGGGACGCGCGCCGACCGTCCGGGTACCGAACCCGAATACCGAGGAGGACCACCATGACCGCGATGATGGAGATGCCCCGGGTGCAGGAATGCACCGTCATCGACTGCGCCTACAACCAGCATGAGGGCTGCCATGCCTTCGCCATCACCGTCGGTGTCGACGCCGAACACGCCAGCTGCAACACGTTCTTCGACATCTCCACCAAGGGCGGGCTGGACGCGGTGATCGCACAGGTCGGCGCCTGCAAACGGGCCGACTGCCGGTTCAACGCCGAGCTGGAATGCCGGGCGCCGTCGATCCGGGTGGGCCCGAGTCGGGACATGGCCGACTGCATGACGTACGAACCGGCCTGACCGCCGGCTGAGCGGCCCGAGCACGCGGTGGCGGCCGTCGCGCAGCCAACGCTGAGTGGCGGTCGCCGGCATTATTGTCGGACCGGTGAAGATGTGGATTCCTCACCAACAAGGTCGGCAACTGCTCGGACCGCTGCCCGAGGGGGTGACGGTCGAGGTCGTCGCCGACCCCACCGCGTCGCCGTGCGATCCCGCCGGAGTCGGATTCTGGGTGCCACCGTTCCTGGCCCGTCCGGATACCCCCGAACTCGCCGGCACGATGCCGGAACTGGCCGTGGTGCAGCTGCTCACCGCTGGCGCCGACTCGTGGGCGGGTCGGCTGCCCGAGCGGGTGACCCTGTGCGACGCCCGGGGAGTCCACGACTCGTCGACGGCGGAGTGGATCGTCACGGCGATCCTCACCCACGTACGAGATTTCGCCGGCTTCGTCCGGTCCCAGGCCCGGCGGGAATGGTCCTACGACGCCTTCGCGCCCACCGACGAGCTCGCCGGCAAGCGGATCCTCGTCGTCGGTGCCGGCTCGATCGGTGCGGCGGCGTGCGCCCGGCTGGCACCGTTCGAAGTAGACCTCACGCTGGTGGCGCGGACCGCCCGGCCGGCCGAGCGGGTGCACGCGGTCGACGAACTGCCCCGGCTGCTGCCACACGCGAACATCGTGGTGGTGATCGTGCCGCTGACCGCCCAGACCCGGGGCATGGTCGACGCCGCCTTTCTCGCCGCGATGCCGGACGGGGCCCTGCTGGTCAACGCCGCCCGTGGCCCCGTGGCGGACACCGCCGCGCTGACCGCCGAGCTGGCCACCGGCCGCATCGGTGCGGTCGTCGACGTGACCGATCCCGAGCCACTGCCGGCCGATCATCCGCTGTGGACGATGCCGAATGTCGTGATCAGTCCGCACATCGCCGGCTCGGTCCGCGGGCTGTTGCCCCGAGCGTACGGGCTCGCCGGGCGGCAGTTGCGCCGTTTCGTGCACGGAGAGACGCTGCGCAACGTGGTCGAGCAGGGTTACTGAGCCGGACCGGCCCCGGGCGCGTCATCCAAAGGCTGGCCGCTGGCCGCCACCAGCCGGGGCAGATCCGTCCCGCGTACGGCGGGAAGCCGTACCTGGTCGCCGTCGGTCAACCGAGCGACCGCGCGACCGCGCGGGTCAGCGGCCAACTCGGCCACCCGTGACCATGGAATCCGGCGCTGACCGAGCAGCGCGCGCACCCGCAATCCGGTGTCGTCGGCGTCGGTGCCGGCCCGGACCGCCCAGATCGCGATCACCAACGGGACCAACAGGATCGGCAACAGGTACCAACGGGTGCTGGCCAGCGGCAACGACCCGACGAACCCGATCACCGCCGCCAGCATGATCGCCTGATGTGGCCGGAACCGGACAGTTGCCCTGCGAGTCATGGGACAATCCTGGCATCCTGTCACGGGCGACACCCGGCCGGGCGATGCGTAGGCTGTCACGCGGTGATCCGTCCGCCCGGGCCGGTGCCGCAATCCACATCGGGTCGACCCGTAACCATGATCCGGGTTGCCTCGTTGTGCAGGCACAGGCGAGGCCGACGGTGTCGCCTGTGCCCTGACCCCTTTCCCTGGAGGCGACCGGCGGCCGTGCCTGAGGCGTACCCCGACCCACCCCGGTCCCGGCCCAGCCAGCACCGTGCCCGGGCTATCGGACCATTTCTGCCCGCCATGTCCGCGCTCGCCGCCGCCGTACTCGTCGCCGGCGCTACCGGCGTGCTCCCGCCAGCGGTCGCGCTGCCGCTGGGGATGACCGCCGGAGTCGCCGTACCCGGCGCACGGCTGTTCATGATCACGGCGCACATCCACGCCAGGTCGACCGGGTTCCAGGCCTGCCGGGGCACCGGCTTCATGACCGTCGCCGCCGTCGTGGGCGCCGGCGCCGCCGGTATCGCCGGGCTCGTGCCGTCGGCGGTACGCGCCGACGTGGCGCTGGCCGGGCTGATCCCGGCGCTGGCCGCCTACCTGGCTGGCGTACTGACGCTGCCCGGTGCCGCCGAGACCTGGGCAGTGCGGTTGCGGCGGTTGGTCGACGGGCTGAGCTTCGGGATCAGCCTGACGTTCGTCTGCTGGCTGCTGCGGCCCGCCGGTCCGGTGCCGCCGGCGGCCCTGACCGCCGGCATCGGCGCGATCGCGGTGGTGTCGATCATCACCGTGACCGTGCTGAGCGTGCGCTGGCAGCGACCGACGGTGCTGTTCTGCGGCAGTGGTGCCGTCGCCACGGTCGTCGCGCTGGCGTCGCTCACCGTGCTGTTCGCGTACGACGCCCCGGGCTGGGCCTGGTGCGTGGCCGCGTCGTCGGTCGTCGGCGGGGTGCTGCTGACGGTGCTCGGGGCGCACCGCCGCGAGACGGAACATCTGACGAGCCTGGCGGGCGGGCGGACCGACCCGGACAGTGGGGCTGGTGCCGGCCTTCCGGCCGACTCGGCCGACTCGGCCGGCCTGGGCGGTGCGGCCGGCCTGGGCGGTGCGGCGCCACTCGCCCCGCTGCACGGGCGGCTGTCGGCGTACCCGTTGGTGACCGTGCCGGCCCTGGTAGCCACCGTGGCGGCGGTCTACCACATGGCGGTGGTGGGCCGGTTCGACCGTACGTCGATCCTGCTCGGCCTGGCGGTGATCCCCACCCTGGTGGTCCGGGAGGTGATGGCCGCGGTCGACGTGCGGGCCTTCGCCCGGCGGCTCAGCGTCCGGGAGGCGCACTTCCGGTCCCTGGTCGCCGGCGGCAACGACCTCACCTTGATCCTCACCGACGACCTGCGCGTACGGTGGCAGTCGCCGGCCGCCGCCCGGCTGTTCGGCCTGGCCGACGCCGACGTGCTCGGCCGGCCGTTCGGCGACCTGATGCACCCCGAGGACGCGGTCGAGGTGACCGCCGTGCTGGGCGCAGTGATGACCGGTCGCACGACGAGGCCGGGACGTATCCCGCTGGTCACCGCTCGGCTGCGCGACGGGCACGGGCGTTGGCGCGACACCGAGTCCACGGTGACCGATCAGCGTCGGGTGCCGGAGGTCGGGGCGCTGGTCGTACATGTCCGGGACGTGGGCGAGCGGCTGCGCCTGGAGCGCCGGCTGCACAAGCTGGGTTTCACCGACCAGTTGACCGGGCTGGCCAACCGGCGGGAGTTGATGCGGCAGATCGCCAGCCACCGGGAGTTGCCCGGCCACCCCGGTGCGCTGCTCATGATCGAGCTGCACGGACTGTCCAGCATCAACGAGCAGCACGGCCGGGAAACGGGTGACGCGGTGCTGATCGAGGTGGGCCGCCGGCTGCGGGACACCGTCGACCCGGACGACGTGGTGGCCCGGGTCGGCGATGACGAGTTCGCGGTCGTCACCGTCGCCGGACCGATGCTCGCCTACGGCACGGGCGCCCGGCTGGTGTCCGCGCTGTGTGAGCCGTGCCAGCTGCCTGGCGCAACTGTCTACCTGCAGGCGAGCATCGGCATGGCCGAGCTGTCCGGCGGCGACGGCGTGGACGACGTCCTGCGCCGGGCGGACATGGCCCGGCGGCGGGCCTGTCAACTCGGCCGTAACCGGGTCGAGTGGTACGACTCCTATCTGGAGGAACAGCTGGTCCGCCGGCTCGATCTGGAACGCGAGTTGCCGGGGGCTATCGGGCGTGGCGAGCTCGATGTCATCTACCAGCCTATTCTGGACCTGACCGACGGCCGGCCGGTCGGCGTGGAGGCGCTGCTGCGCTGGCGCAGCCCGTCACTGGGCACCGTACTGCCGGCCGAGCTGCTCGTGGTTGCCCAGGAACTGTCGATGTTGTCGCAGGTCGGGCGCTGGATGCGGGTGGTCGCCTGCCGGCAACTCGCGTCCTGGCTGCGGGAAGGCCACGACCTCTGGCTCTCGGTCAACGTGAGCCCGGTCGAGCTGGCCGTACCCGACTTCGCCGCCGACGTGGCGGCGGCGCTGGCCGATCACCAGATCGCACCGGAACGGCTGGTCGTCGAGGTCGCCGAGTCACTGATGGCGGAGGACCAGCCAAGGATCGCCGTACAACTGGCCAACCTGCGGGCTCGCGGGATCCGGATCGCGTTGGACGATTTCGGCGCGGGGCAGGCCTCGATCGCTCAGCTGCGCCGCCTGCCGCTGGACATCCTCAAGGTCGACCGTACGTTGATCACCGACTCCGTCGCCCGGACCGATCCCACCCGTCCGATGATGGAGGTGGTGGTCAGCCTGGGCCGGCGGCTCGGGCTGGAGATCGTCGCCGAAGGGCTGGAAACCACCCGCCAGGTTGGTCAGGCACGGGCCGCCGGGTGCCGATTCGGCCAGGGATACGCCCTGGCCCGCCCCGCGCCGGCGGAACGGGCCGAGGCGTACATCGCCGAATTCCACACCCCGTCCCACTGACCCCGCCCGCGTCCCGCTCCGCCCCGCCGGAAGCGGTGACGGGATCAGCGGGTGTAGCCGGGCATCGGGTAGGTGGCGAGCAGGTCCGCTACCTCGCCGGCGATCCGGTCCAGCGCGGCGGTGTCGTCCTTGACGGCGGCGGTCACCGCGTCGTCGATCCAGGTCGCGACCTGCGGCATCTGTACCTCGGTCAGCCCACGGGTGGTGAAGGCGGCGGTACCGAGCCGGATCCCGGACGGGTCGAACGGCTTGCGCGGGTCGAACGGCACGGTGTTGTAGTTCAGCTCGATGCCGGCTCGGTCCAGCGCCTGGGCGGCCGGCTTGCCGCCGATGCCCTTGCCGGTCAGATCGGCCAGGATCAGGTGGTTGTCGGTGCCGCCGGAGACCAGGTCGAAGCCGTGCCCGGCGAGTGCCGCGGCGAGTGCCTTCGCGTTGGCGACCACCTGGTGGGCGTACCGGCGGAAGTCCTCGGTGGACGCCTCCCGCAACGCCACCGCGATACCGGCGGTGGTGTGGTTGTGCGGACCCCCCTGCAAGCCAGGAAAGACCGCCTTGTCGATCGCTGCCGCATGTTCCTCGGTGGTCAGGATCATCGCGCCGCGTGGCCCGCGAAGGGTTTTGTGGGTCGTGGTGGTCACCACGTCGGCGTGGCCGACCGGCGACGGGTGCGCGCCGCCGGCGACCAGGCCGGCGATGTGCGCGATGTCGGCGACCAGGATCGCGTCGACCTCGCGGGCGATGTCGGCGAAGGCAGGAAAATCGATGGTACGGGGCACCGCCGTGCCGCCGCAGAAGATGACCTTCGGCCGCTCGCGCCGGGCCAGGTCACGGACCTCGTCGAAGTCGATCCGGCCGGTGGCACGGGAGACGCCGTAGCGCACCGAGTTGAACCACTTCCCGGTGGCCGACACCGACCAGCCGTGGGTGAGGTGACCGCCCATCGGCAGCCCCATTCCGAGCACGGTGTCGCCGGGGGAGAGGAAGGCAAGATAGACGGCGAGGTTGGCCGGGGACCCGGAGTACGGCTGGACGTTGGCGTGCGCCGCCCCGAACACGGCCTTGGCCCGCTCGATGGCCAGGACCTCGATCGGGTCGATGAACTGCTGGCCCTCGTAGTAGCGCCGGCCCGGGTAGCCCTCGGAGTACTTGTTCGTCAGCACGGTGCCGCTGGCCTCCAGCACCGCGGCGGAGACGTAGTTCTCTGAGGCGATCATGCGTAGCTTGTCGTGCTGACGACGGGCCTCGCCCTCGACGAGTTCGGCGAGTTGCGGATCGGCGGCGGTCAGGTGGGGGATCTGCGGTACGTGCACGGGTGCCCTCCTGGCAGTCGGGGCGGCCGGCGGCCCGGTGGGTCCCGGGCACGACGGTGCCGTCGACGGTGCACCCAGGCGCGCGGCGCACGTCGGTGGTCGCTCCCCGGTGGTCGGTTCCACCTTCGCTGCGCCAGTCGCGTGACCACGCCGAGGATAACCTGTCCGAGACAACCTGTCCGACTCCGCCGTCGGGTGGGGTCGTTGCCGCTGACCGGACGGGATCTGTCCGGAATGCAGGGATTGGTGCCTGTTAACTGATTGGAAACTGAACCGGTTCAGGGGCCTCTGGGTGAGAGTCGTGTCCCAGTAGCTGGACGGACGAGTCTCAGTCGGAGCGTGGTGGCGCGGTGCTACCGCGCGGTGCCAGATGGGCGGTCTCGTCCTGGTACGCCTGGATCGGTTCGCCGGCGATGGTGGCGAGCAGTTGCCGGGCGGCATGCGCGCCGTGCGCCGGGATGTCCCGGCTCAGTGCGGTCAACGGCGGGTGTACGAGTTGGCACAGCGGGGAGTCGTCCCAGGCGATGATCGACAGCTCGCCGGGCACCGCGAGGCCCATCTCCTGGGCCACCGACAACCCGGCGATCGCCATCACGTCGTTGTCGTAGATCATCGCGGTGGGCCGGGACGGCGCGCTGAGCAGCCGCCGGGTGGCCCGTGCGCCCTCCTCGCCGGTGTAGTCCGACGGCACCGTCACGCACTGCCGCAAGCCGAGTCGATGACAGATGTCGGCGAACGCCGCGCTGCGGATCTCGGTGTGCAGCAGGCCGGGCAGGCCGCCCACCCGGGCGATCCGGCGGTGCCCGAGGGCGACCAGGTACTCGACCGTCTCGACCAGTGCCGCCGCGTCGTCGGCCCAGATGCTGGCCAGTGAACCGGTGTGCCCCGGCCCGCCGATCACCACCGCCGGTAGTTGCAGTTGCTCCAGGGCCGGCACCCGGTGGTCGTCCAGCCGCAGGTCACAAAGGAAGACCCCGTCCACCCGACGCTCGCCCCACCAGCGCCGGTAGACCGCGATCTCGGCCTCGGTGTCGGCGACGACCTGCAGGGTCAGCGCGTACGAGCGGGCGGACAGCTCGGCCTCGACGCCGCTGATCAGCTCCATGAAGAACGGCTCGATGCCGAGGATCCGGGCCGGTCGGCTCAACGCCAGCCCGACGGCGTTCGCAGTGGCTCCGGACAGTGCCCGGGCGGCGCTGTTCGGGTTGAAACCGATCTCGGCGGCGATGCTGAGGATCCGCTGCCTGGTCGCTTCGGAGACGCCGGGCTGGCCGTTGAGGGCGTACGAGACCGCCCCCTTCGAGACGCCCGCCCGACGGGCGATGTCGGCGATGGTCGGCCGTTTCACCGGCGGCGCTCCTTCGGTCCGAATCCTGTAGCAGGGCACCTTGCCCGGTTAAGTTTGCTCGTTGAAACGATATCCGCCGGCATTGCCGTCCGGCGACAGGGTCGCGGTTCTGCGTCCGGATGCGCCAGGGAGCGCTCTTCCGCGCACCATCGGACGGCGCCGTAGGTCGGCATGGTTACGGGTTGGCCACGGCGTTAACCCGCCATTGACACTGGCCAGGTGCGCTCGTACGGTGGCTTCACTTATCCGGTTCAGTCAACGTTTCTCGATCATGGGAGCGTTTCCACATTTGTTCGGAGGATGGCATGAAACGGCGTTGGACCCCTTGGGTGCGCACAGCGGCCGTGGGCGCCGCGGGCGCGCTCCTGATCGCCGGCTGCAGCGGCGCTCCCGGTGGCTCGGACGAAGGCGGCGCGGTCACGCTGACCGTCGCCTTCTGGGGCGACTTCGGCCTCAACGACCTCAAGGCCGCGTACGAGGCGGAGAACCCCAACGTCCGGATCAACCTCAACTCGGGTGAATACAACGCCCAGCACGAGGACCTGCAGAAGAAGCTGATCGCCGGCTCCGGCGCGGCCGACATCGCGGCCATCGACGAAGGCTTCGTGGTCCAGTTCCGTGAGCAGGCCGACAAGTTCGTCAACCTGCTGGACAAGGGTGCCGGCCAGTACGAGGAGCGTTACCTGGACTGGAAGTGGCAGCAGACGTTGTCCGCCGACGGGTCCACCCAGATCGGCCTCGGCACCGACGTCGGCGGCCTCGCCATGTGCTACCGCACCGACCTGTTCGCCGACGCCGGCCTGCCCACCGACCGCGACGAGGTCTCCGCGCTCTGGCCGGACTGGGATGCCTTCATCGCCACCGGCGAGGAGTACGTGGCGGCCAGCGGCAAGAAGTTCATCGACTCGGCCACCAACATCTTCAACCCGGTGATGGGCCAGCAGCCGGTCGGCGTCTTCGACACCAACGAGAACCTGGTGATGGAGGGCGGGCCGAAGGTCGCCTTCGAGGTGGCGGCGGGCGCCATCGAGGCCGGGCTGTCGGCCAACCTGGCCGCGTTCTCCCCGGAGTGGAACAACGGCTTCGTCAACGGCGACTTCGCCGTGCTGGCCTGTCCGGCGTGGATGATGGGCCACATCCAGAACACCGCGCCCGACACCGCCGGCAAGTGGGACGTCGCGGCCATCCCCGGCGGTGGCGGCAACTGGGGCGGGTCGTTCCTGACCGTTCCGGCGCAGGGCAAGAACGTCGACGAGGCGTACAAGTTCCTGGAGTGGCTGATCCAGCCGGAGCAGCAGATCGAGATCTTCAAGAAGGTCGGCAACCTGCCCTCGCAGCCGGCGCTCTACGACGACCCGGCGATCGTCGAGTTCACCAACCCGTTCTTCAGCGACGCGCCGGTCGGTCAGATCTTCTCCGACACGGCCAAGAACCTCACCCCGCAGTACCTGGGCCGGAAGAACGGCCCGGTCCGGGTCGCGATCGAGAACGTGATCAACCGCATGCAGAGTGGGGACCTGCAGGGTAAGCCCGACGAGGCGTGGACCGAGGCGGTCAAGGAAGCCGAGAAGGCGGCGAACGCGTAACCAGCCGCGAGCCGCCGGACGCGGCGGGGGTGGGTTTGCCGGCAACCGGCACCCACCCCCGCCGCGCGGGCGGTCGCCGCACGGTCAACTCTGGAGGCAAACCATGTCCGCTACGCGTGCCGCACCCCCATCGCCACGTACCCGCGCTGGCGCGCACACCCACCAGCCGGAACCGACCCGGCCCGTCTCGACCTGGCGCAACCGGCTGCACCGCTTCGACATGCGGTACATGCCGTACATCCTGATCTCGCCGTTCTTCATCCTGTTCATCGTCTTCGGACTGTTCCCGATCATCTTCAACGGAGTCGTGGCGCTGCGGCACTGGCGGCTCGACAACGCCAGCCTCACCGGCTGGGCCGGGATGGAGAACTTCCAGCGACTGTTCACCGACGACCGGTTCTGGAACGCGCTCTACAACACCTTCGGCATCTTCCTGCTCTCCACGGTGCCGCAACTGTTCCTCGCCCTGATCATCGCCTCGTTGCTGAACCGGAAGCTGCGCGCGCAGACCTGGTTCCGGGTCGGCATCCTGCTGCCGTACATCACCCCGATCACCGCCTCGACCCTGCTGTTCGCGGTCTTCTTCGCCCGCGACTTCGGCATCGCGAACTGGGTGCTCGACGTGCTGAACCTGCGCGGCGAGGCGCCGATCGACTGGCGGTCCACCAAGACCGCGTCATGGATCGCGATCGCCACCATGGTCAACTGGAAGTGGATCGGGTACAACGCCCTGATCTATCTCGCCGCGATGCAGTCCATCCCGCGCGACATCTACGAGGCGGCTGCGGTCGACGGTGCCGGACCGTGGCGCCAGCTGTGGCGAATCACCGTGCCGATGATCCGGCCTGTGGTGATCTTCACGGTGATCCTGTCCACCATCGGCGGGTTGCAGCTGTTCACCGAGCCAATGCTGTTCGAGCAGAACTCGCAGGCGGCCACCGGCGGCTCCAACGGTCAGTTCCAGACCATCGCCCAGCTGATCTACAAGGTCGGCTGGAAGGACCTCAATCTGGGCTACGCGGCGGCGATGTCCTGGGCGCTGTTCCTGATCATCGTCATCATCGCGGTCGTCAACGCGCTGATCGCCAACCGCCTGGGAGGGGGTCGCAGATGAGCACCACCACCACCACGCCCCGCCCACCCGCCGGACAGCCCGGCCGATCGGGCGGTGGCGAGCCGCCGAAGGCCCGCCGGCGCAACCCGGCGTTGATGGGCCGGGCGCCGGCCAACACCCCCGGCAGTTTCTGGAACTACCTGTTTCTCAGCCTGGTCATCCTGTTCTCCGCGTTCCCGCTCTACTGGATGGTGGTCATCGCCAGCGGCACCGACGCCGACCTGGCGAGGATCCCGCCGAAGCTGCTGCCCGGCGGGGAGATGCTCAACAACCTGCGGGAGGTGTTCGGCCTCTCGGACGTCTACTTCGCCCAGTCGTTGGGCAACAGCTTCGTCGTCTCGTCGGTCGTGACGTTCTCGGTGCTGTTCTTCTGCTCGCTGGCCGGCTTCGCCTTCGCCAAACTGCGGTTCAAGGGCCGCAACGTGCTGATGGTCGTCGTGGTGCTCACCCTCACCGTGCCCAACCAGCTCGGCGTGGTCGCTCTCTACATCCTGATGGGCGAACTCGGTTGGAACGGCACCCTGGTCGCGGTCATCGTGCCCGGCCTGGTCACCGCGTTCGGTGTCTTCTATATGCGACAGTTCATCTTGGAGGCGGTGCCGGACGAGCTGATCGAGGCCGGCCGCATCGACGGCGCCACCACGATGCGGATCTACTGGAGCGTGGTGCTGCCGGCGGTCCGTCCGGCGATGGCCGTCCTCGGCCTGCTCACCTTCGTGGCCACCTGGAACGACTTCCAGTGGCCGCTGATCACCCTGGGCGGTACCTACTACCCGACCTCCATGGTGGCGCTGTCCGACCTGGCCAGCGGCAACTACGTGCTCTACCGGCGGGTCCTCGCCGGGGCGTTCGTGGCGACCATCCCGCTGCTGGTCATGCTCTTCATCGGCGGCCGGCAGATCGTCCGGGGAATCATGGAAGGCGCCGTGAAGAACTGACAGCGGTCGTGCAGAACCGACAACGTTCGTAGTCAACCGTACCGACACCCATGACCTGGGGAGCATCGTGACCCGTCGCGCCACCAGCACACCGTTCCCGACCGGGATCGCGCAGATCAGTGAGGTGCCAGCATGACTTCCGTACGACCGCTGCACGAGGGCTGGACGGTACGTCCGGCCGGCGGGGCCGAGGCATCGGCCGCCGTCGGCACGGCGGCCGTGTCCGCGGCCGTACCCGGCTGTGTCCACACCGACCTGCTCGCCGCTGGCCTCATCCCCGATCCCTACCTGGACGACAACGAAAAGAGGTTGTCCTGGATCGGTCGCACCGACTGGGTCTACGAGACCACCTTCGACTGGGTCGACCCGGGCGATCCCCGGGTCGACCTGGTCTGCGCCGGCCTCGACACGGTCGCCACGGTCACCCTCAACGGTGCCGAGCTGGGCCGCACCGCCAACATGCACCGCGGCTACCGGTTCGCCGCCCGCGACGCGCTGCACACCGGGCGCAACACCCTTCAGGTCCGGTTCGATTCGGCGTACCGCTACGCCGAAGCACTACGGGACCAGCTCGGCGAGCGCCCGAACGCCTACCCCGAGCCGTTCAACTTCATCCGCAAGATGGCCTGCAACTTCGGCTGGGACTGGGGGCCGACCCTGGTCACCGCCGGCATCTGGCAGGAGATCGGCCTGCACAGCTGGGGCGGGGCGCGGCTGAGCACCGTACGGCCGTTGGTCACCGTCACCCGGCACCCGGCCGGCGGTGTCGAAGGTCGGGTCGAGGTGCACGTCGACGTCGACCGGGAGACCGACGAGGAGCTGGTGGTGACCGCCGCGGTGGCCGGTGCCCGCGCCGAGACGGTCATCCCGGCCGGGCAGCGCGGCGCCGTCGTCACCCTCACCGTCGCCGACCCCCAGCTGTGGTGGCCCCGGGGGTACGGCGACCCGGCCCGCCACCGTCTCGACGTCACCCTGCGCGGTGCCGGCGGCACCGAGCTCGACACCTGGTCGCGGCTGATCGGTTTCCGCTCCGTCGAGGTCGACACCGCGCCGGACGCCCACGGCAGCGCGTTCGTCCTGGTCGTCAACGGGGTGCCGGTGTTCGTCAGGGGCGTCAACTGGATTCCCGACGACGTGTTCCCGACCCGGGTCGACCGGGCCCGCTACACCCAGCGGTTCCGCCAGGCCGTCGACGCCGGCGTCAACTACCTGCGGATCTGGGGCGGCGGCCGGTACGAGTCGGAAGACTTCTACGACCTCGCCGACGAGCTGGGGCTGCTGGTCGGGCAGGACTTCCTGTTCGCCTGCGCCGCCTATCCGGAGGAGGAACCGGTCGCGGCCGAGGTGGCGGCCGAGGCCCGCTACCAGGTGGCCCGGCTCACCCCGCACCCCAGCCTGGTGCTGTGGACCGGAAACAACGAGAACATCTGGGGCTGGCACGACTGGGGTTGGCAGGACACCCTCGACGGACGGACCTGGGGCGAGGGCTACTACCTGCGCCTGCTGCCCGGTATCGTCGCCGAGCTCGACCCGACCCGGCCGTACTGGCCGGGCAGCCCGTACTCCGGCCGCGACGACCTGCACCCCAACGAGCCGGCGCACGGCACCATGCACATCTGGGACGTCTGGAACACCGACGACTACCTCAAGTACCGGCAGTACGTGCCGCGCTTCCTCGCCGAGTTCGGCTACCAGGCGCCACCGGCGTACGCGACACTGCGCCGCGCGCTGAGCGATTCGCCGCTGGCCCCCGACTCGCCCGGGATGGCACACCACCAGAAGGCCATCGACGGCGATCTCAAGCTGCGCCGTGGGCTCGACGCCCACCTGCCCACCCCACGCGACTTCGACGACTGGCACTACCTGACCCAGGTCAACCAGGCCCGGGCGATCGCCGTCGGGGTCGAGCACTTCCGTTCCCACCGGGGCGTGTGCATGGGTACCATCCTGTGGCAGCTCAACGACTGCTGGCCGGTCACCTCGTGGGCGGCCATCGACGGCGACGGGCGGCGCAAACCCCTGTGGTACGCCCTGCGCGCCGCGTACGCCGACCGGCTGCTCACCATCCAGCCGCGCGGCAACGGGCTCGCCCTGGTCGCGGTCAACGACACCGGAGCCAGCTGGCAGGCTCCGGTTCAGGTCAGCCGGCTCACCCTGACCGGTGCGCCGCGTGCCAGGACGACCTTCGAGCTGGCCGTGCCGGCCCACTCGGCGGCCACCGTGGCGCTGCCCGCCGAACTCGCCGGCAGCGACGACGTACGCGGTGAGCTGCTGCTCGCCGAGGCAGCCGGGGCCGGTGACGCGGACGGTGTGGCCGGTGCGGCCGGTCAGCGGGCCTGGTGGTTCTTTGCCGAGGACCGGGAGATCGACTACCCGGTCGCCGACTACGAGGCGACGATCGCTGCGGCCGGCGGCGGGCTGCAGGTCACCGTCACCGCCCGGACCGTCCTGCGCGACCTGACGCTGTTCCCCGACCGGCTCGACCCGGCCGCCGAGGTCGACCGGGCACTGGTCACCCTGCTGCCCGGCGAGTCGACGACGTTCACCGTCACCGGCGGTGCCGGGCTCGATCCGGCACGCCTCGACCCGGCGGCGCTGACCAGCCGTCCGGTGCTGCGGTGCGTCAACGACATCGCCAGCGGCGATTCGTGAGAGCCGGTCCCGTCCTCGCGGTCGACGTCGGCGGCACCAAACTGGCCGCCGCCGTCGTCGAACCGGACGGCACCATCGCCGTACGGGGCGCGGTGCCCACCCCGGCCGGGCCGGACCCGGCGCCGGTCACCGCCGCCCTGCACCGGGTGGTCCGCCAGGTCATCGCGGGGCGGGACACCGCCGACCTGATCGGGTTGGGTGTCGGCTCCGCCGGCCCGCTCGACCCGGCCAACGGAACCATCAGCCCGGTGAACATCACCGCCTGGCGGGACTTCGGCATCCTCGACTCGCTTCGGCCGTTGCTTCCCGACCGGCCTGCGGTGCTCGCCGGCGACGGGCACTGCATGGCACTGGGCGAGCACTGGCGCGGCGGCTACCCCGGGCGGGCCCTGCTCGGCATGGTGGTCTCCACCGGTGTCGGCGGCGGCCTGGTCATCGACGGCCGGGTGTACCCCGGCGGCAGCGGCAACGCCGGCCACATCGGCCACATCGTGGTGGACGTGGCCGGGCCGTCCTGCCCGTGCGGCGGGCGGGGCTGCGTCGAGGCGATCGCCAGCGGCCCGGCCATGGTCCGTTGGGCCACCGGGCAGGGCTGGTCCTCCGGCGAGCGGCCGGGCGACGCCCGTACCCTCGCCGAGGACGCCCGGGCCGGCGTACCGATCGCGGTCGCCGCGTTCGAGCGCGCCGCCACCGCCCTGGCCGCAGCGGTCGTCTCCGCGACCGCGCTGATCGACCTCGACGACGTCGTCATCGGCGGCGGGGTCGCCGCCGCCGGTGACGTGCTGTTCGCTCCGCTGCGCCGGGCCGTCGCGGAGCTGACCGGGCTGGAGTTCGTCCGTCGGGTCCGGATCCACACCAGCAGCCTCGGAAACGACGCCGGGCTGCTGGGCGCCGCCGCGCTCGCCCTGGACGCGGCCGCGCGTCAGTGACCTCCACCGCTGCACGGTCAAGGAGACCCGAATGCGCCCACGCCCCGCAGGCCTGCTGCTCGCACTGGCCGGACTGATCATCGGCATCGCCGCCGGGCCCGCCCAGGCCGCACCGCTGACGCACCCTGGCCAGCCCGGCCAGCCGTCGAACGGATTCGTCACCCGGCACGGCGACGACCTCAAGCTCGACGGCCGGACGTTCCGGTTCGCCGGCAGCAACAACTACTACCTGATGTACAAGTCACCGACGATGGTCGACGACGTCTTCGCCGACGCGAAGGCGGCCGGGTTCACCGTGCTGCGTACCTGGGGATTCCTCGACATCGGCAACGCCGACGGCTCCGACTCGGTCGCCGGCCCCGCCGACGGGGTCTACTTCCAGTACTTCGACGGCGACCGGCCGGCGTACCACGACGGGCCGGACGGCCTGGCGCGCCTCGACTACGTCCTCGCCACAGCCCGCGACGCCGGCATCAAACTGGTCATCCCGCTGACCAACAACTGGCGCGACTTCGGCGGCATGGACCAGTACGTACGCTGGCGCGGCGGGCAGTACCACGACGAGTTCTACACCGATCCGGTGATCCGCGGCTGGTACAAGGACTGGATCTCCCACGTGCTCAACCGCACCAACACCATCACCGGGGTGAAATACCGAGACGACCCGACGGTGATGACCTGGGAGCTGGGCAACGAGCCACGGTGCAAGGGATCCGGGGTGTATCCGACGTCGCCGGACTGCACCACCGACACGCTCACCGCCTGGGCCGACGAGATGACCCGGTACGTCAAGTCGATCGCACCCCGGCAGTTGGCCAGCGTCGGCGACGAGGGCTTCTTCTGCGACGATCCGGCCAGCGCCGACTGGACCACCAACTGCGGCGAAGGGGTGGACAGCGTCGCGTTGAGCATGCTGCCCGCCGTCGACGTGATCTCCTACCACCTCTACCCGGACCACTGGGGCAAGGACGCAGTCTGGGGCACCGGGTGGATCGCCCGGCACGCTCACGAGGCGAAGAAGGTCCGCAAGCCGGTGATGTTCGGCGAGTTCGGCATTCACGACAAATCGACCCGCAACGTCGTCTACCGTGACTGGACCGACACGGCGATCGCCGGCGACACCGCCGGATTCCTCTACTGGATCCTCTCCGGCGTGCAGGACGACGGCAGCCTCTACCCGGACTACGACGGTTTCACTGTCTACTGCCCCAGCCCGGTCTGCACCACCCTGTCGAACGCGGGCGCGACGGTGCGGGGGGATCGCCGCTCCTGGCCGCCGGTCGCCGACAACGACACGGCCACCGTCGAGTTCGGCCAGAGCGCTACGCTGACGCCGACCGCGAACGACATCGCCTGGCGTGGCGCCGTCCGCGCGTCCACGATCGACCTCGATCCGGCCGCTGCCGGTCAGCAGCGCGGCGTCGAGGTCACCGGCGGAAGCTTCGCGCTCGCCGCCGACGGCTCGGTGACCTTCGTCCCGGCGGGCGGCTTCGCTGGGCGGGTGACGGCGCACTACACGGTGCGCGACCATGCCTGGCGTACGTCGAACGTCGCAGACCTGGTGGTGACGGTGAGGCCCGACCCGGCCGGCGTCCAGGTGCTGTTCTCCTTCGAAGAAGGCGTCGACGGCTGGGGACCGCCGTCCTGGGAGCCGGGCAACGGCAGCGTCGCGCGGTCCGACGCGTTCGCCACCGACGGGGCGTATGGGCTGCGGGTCGACGCCACCGGCGGCGGCTGGTTCGGCGCGTCGTTCGCCGAGCCGGTCGACCTGTCCGGCCGGGTGACGCTCAAGTACGACCTGCGGACCGACCCGGCGGTCGGCACCAACGCGGCGATCGCCGTACAGACCGGGCCCAGCTACACCTGGTGCCAGTCGACGTTCACCTGGCTGAACCAGGACTACACCGGCACCGTCGAGATCGACCTGCTGACCGAGATGTCCTGTGACGCCGAGGCGCTCGCCGACGTACGCGAGTTCTACGTCTACGTCAACCCGGGCACCGTCCACATCGACAACGTTCGAGCCGAATAGCGTTGCGTGTGGCGGCGTGACAGCCTCGTACACGTGGTAGCGGCCTGCCTAATCCTTCCAGATCGGCACCGGTCGGCCGGGCAGGTGGTAGTGACCGGTCTTCTGACCGGTCGACGGCAAGTCGATCAACCGGCAGGATGGCCGTCATGCAGGGGACCGGCGGTGGGAGTCAGGCAGATCAGGAACCAGGGCACGTTTACCACCGGGCTGGCACAGAAGCTGATGTCCCTGCCGTACTCGCCCTGCTCGACGGCGCCGTGCGCTGGCTCGCCGCACGCGGCCGGACCGGTCAGTGGGGCACCGAGCGCCAGTCGACGAACCCGCGCCGGCAGGCCATGGTCACGGGCTGGGCGAAGGCGGGCGGGCTGGTGCTGGCCTGCGACAGCGGCGAGCGGGTGGTCGGCGCGCTCGCCGTCGGCGCCGCCCGGTCGTACGCCCCACCGGTCAACGAACCCGAACTCTACGTCAACCTGCTCGTCACCGACCGCGAGTGGGCCGGCCGTGGCGTTGGGCAGGCACTGCTGCGACGTGCCCGGTCGATCGCGGCCGACCGTGGCGCCACCCTGCTGCGGGTGGACTGCTACGCCGGCGGCGACCGGGCGTTGGTCCGCTACTACGAGCGGGCCGGATTCACCGCCGCCGAGCCGTTCACCCTCGATCTGCCTGATGGGCCGTGGCCCGGCCAGATCCTCAGTCAGCGAATCCGCTGACCGGGTCCGCACGGTGCCCCGGCGACCATCGACGGTGCCTGGCCGTCGACCTGGCCGGTCCGGTATCTGGCCGTCGACCCGGTTGGTGGCGATCCGGTGCAGCAGTAGACCACCGGGTGGACGGCTCCGTACCCGCCATTGTGGCGGATCTGCTGGGCCGCTCCGGTGGCGGTGCCCTCGGCCGGCGAGCATCCATGGCATGGTTGGCCGATGGACGATGTCGATGCGCCACGGGCCGGTGCCGAAGGGCCGGTCGGTGCCGAGGGACCGGCCGGACCACGCCGGCCGTCGGCGGTGCTCGGCCAGGTGGTCGCCGGGCAGTTGCTGCTGGCCCGTAGCGACCGGGCCGCGGTGATTTTGACCAGCCTGCTGGCGTACCCGACCGGGTTCGAGTTCGAGATCTGCGCGATCCTGCGGGAGCCGGCGCAGCCGGAGCCGGCGGCAGGGGCGGTCCGGTCACCGGACGGGACCGCGGTGGCGCCCCGGCCGCGTACTCCGGTCGACGGGGTGGGCGGGTTGGAGGTGGCGGTCCGGTTCGCCAATGGTGCCCGCGCGACCAACCTGCGTCGGGCCCCGACCGACGCCGGCCAGCCGGACGGCCCGGTCCTGGTGCCACTGGTGGCGAGCACCGATCAGTGGCGGCACGAGGCGGAGTTCTGGGTGTGGCCGCTGCCGCCGCAGGGGCAGCTGTCCATCGAGTGTGCCTGGCCGGCGCAGGAGATCTCGCACAGCCGGGTGGAGATCGCGGCCGACCTGATCCGGCAGGCGGCGGCCGGTGCGGTCGAGCTGTGGCCGGAGCCGGCGCCGACGCACTAGCGGCGCTGGTCCGCTGATCCGTCGACGGGTGGCGGTGTGGCCGAGCCGGGTCGACCGGTCAGGACGGCGCGGGCGATGCTGCCCGGCTCGGCGCCGGCCTCGGCGACCAGCCGTCCGTCCGGCGCCCAGATCCGGGACCGGCCGGCGGCCTGGCCGTAGCCCCCGCCGGTGCCGCCGGCGAAGCTGGCGATCGCCACCCAGACACGGTGCTCGGCGGTGATCCGCTGGGCCCGCTGCACCTGGATAGTCGACTCGTGCGGGGCGTCCAGCGCGCCGGCCAGGTAGGCGTCGATGCCGAGCGCGGCCGTGTCGGCGGCGTGCCGGGCCACCCCGGTGTCCTTGCAGACGGCCAGGCCGAGCCGCCAGCCGGCGATCTCGATGACGGCCGGGGCCGGGCCGGGGCTGAAGTGCGTCGACTCGGCACCACCGAGCCACATCTTGCGGTACGCCACCCGCACCCCGTGGCCGTCGATCGCCAGGACGCCGATGTGCCGGTGCCCATCGTCGCCGGTCACCGGCGCGCCGACCAGTGCGAGCGCGTCACGGGCCGCGCAGGCGGCCACGATCGGGGCGAGCCGGGGTCGGTCGGGTGAACCGGTGCCGCGTCGAACTCGTAGCCGGTCAGCGACATCTCCGGAAACAGCACCACCTGGGCCCCGGCGGAGTGGACGGCTTCGGCATGGGCAGGTGCGTTCGCCGTTACGTCGTGCGCGACGCACGGTGGTTGCGCAGCGGCGAGGGCGAGCGGGGCGCGGGCACGCATGCCCGTAACGCTAGTCGGGCAGCAGCGGAACGGCCGGCCCGAGATCACGGCCGAGCAGCACCGCCCGGTTGACCGCGCGCGACCCGAACCGGTCCCGCACCGCGTCCAGTGCCGCGTCCAGGCTGTCCTGCCGGCTGACCGGCGGCGGGGTCGTCGTGGCCAGCGCCGCCGGTGCCGCCGCCGGCTCGGCGCCGTCCAGCGGCAACACCAACTGGACGGCCTGCCCGCCGTCGAGGTTGCCGACCGAGACGCCGACCAGAGTCAGTCCCCGTTCAGCCATCATCGGTGCGGCGGCGGCCAGCAGGTCGCGGGCGGTGTCCAGGATGATCGACGTCTGAGCGGTCGCCCGGGGCAGGGTGTGCGCGCGGGTGGCCCGGCTGAAGTCGCCGAAGCGTAACCGCAGAGTCACCGTACGCCCGGTCCGACCGGCGGTGCGCATCCGGCGGCCGATCCGATCCACCAGGCCGGCGAGGATCGCGTCGACCTCGACGCTGCCCCGGGCCGCCCGGCCCAGTGCCTGCTGCGAGCCGATCGAGCCTCGGCGTCGCCCCACCTGGACCCGGCGCGGGTCCTGGTTGTGCGCCAGTGCGTGCAGGTGCTGGCCGGCCGCCGCGCCGAGCATCGTGACCAGGGCGGCCTCGCCGAGTCGGGCCACCCGGCCGACGGTGGTGATGCCGCGCTCCCGTAGTTTGCCGGCGGTCACCGGGCCGACCCCCCAGAGCCGTTCGACCGGCAGCGGATGCAGGAAGGCCAACTCCTGGTCGGGCGCGACGACCAGCAGTCCGTCCGGCTTGGCCACGCCGCTGGCCACCTTGGCGAGGAACTTGGTCCGGGCCACGCCGACGGTGATCGGCAGCCCGACCTGCTCGCGTACCTCGGCACGCAGCCGGGTGGCGATCGCGGCCGGCTCCCCGGCGAGCCGCCGCAGTCCGCCGACGTCCAGAAACGCCTCGTCGATGGAGAGCGGCTCGACCAACGGGGTGGTCTGCCGGAACACCTCGAACACGGCCCGACTGGCGGCGGAGTAGGCCGCCATCCGGGGCGGCACCACCACCGCCTCCGGGCAGAGCCGCCGGGCCTGCCGGCCGGGCATCGCGGTGCGCACCCCGCGCGCCTTGGCCTCGTAGCTGGCGGCCAGCACGACACCGCCGCCGACGATCACCGGCCGGCCACGCAGCCCGGAATCGTCTCGCTGCTCGACCGAGGCGTAGAACGCGTCCAGGTCGGCGTGCAGGATGCTGGCGTCGTTCGCCACCGGACCATCATCGCACACCAGTTCGATTTCTGATGATTGATCTGCGGTTTTGTGGCACCGGCCGGACGGGTGGGACCATCTGCGGAGGGTTGTCGCGTGGTGGCGGAGAGCCCGCGGACAGGAATCGACGATCATGATCAACTTGATCGTGATCGGTCTGATCGTGGCCGGCACGGCGTTCCGGCTGGCGGTGGTCCTGCTGGGCGCCCCGCCGACCAACAGCGACGAAGCGATCATGGGCCTGACGGCGTGCCTGTTTCCAAGCCGCTGGTTCCCGGTGCTGGTCGTCGGGTTGCTCGCGGTCGGTTCGACCGGGTGTTGAAAAACCAGTTGATCGCTGGCGGCGGGTACCCGGAGATGAACCCGGCCGGCACGGTCCTGACGCTGCTCGCGCTCAGCGGTGGCGGCGAGCCGGCGTCCTGGGGGCAGCGGTGGTACGGCGGGGTGGTGCTCGGCGTACCGATGGGGATGGGGTTCTGCGCCCCGGGCCACTGCGCGGGCTGGCAGTCATGGTGGGCGGCGGTGTTCCTGATCCTGCTGGTGGTCGCGGTCGTGGCTGCGGTCCGGGGATTACGCCAGGCCGGCACCGGGGCGACGGCCGCCCGAGCAGGGAGGCTACCAGCCCAGGCGACCCGCCTGGCGCTGCTGCTGGCGGCCGCGTCGACGGTCCTGCTGTACGTGCGCAGCGACGCCGCCGGCAACACTCCGCAGGAAAGCGCCCGCTACCTCGCCACCCTCACGATCTCCCTGCCGGCGTTGCTGTGGCCGCTGTGGGTGGCGGTCCGCCGGTCCGCACGGGTCGGCTGGCGGTCGGGATGGGGATCGGCCGCGGCGCCGGTGCTGGTGGCCGCCGCGCTGTCGATGGCCGTGGCCACGGTGCAGGCCACCACCGCCGTACCGGTCTACCGGTCATGGGCCGCCGATCGGCAGGCGATGATCGACCAGCTCCGGCAACTCGGCGTGCGCCATGTCTACAGCGAGTACTGGACGTGCAACAACATCACCTTCGCCACCCACGAGGAGATCGTCTGCGCGGTGATCGACGAAGGCGACCTGAGCCCGGGGCAGGACCGCTACCCGCCGTACCGGCAGGCGGTGGCGGCCGCCCCGCATCCGGCCTGGGTGCTGCCGATCGCCTCACCCGCGCACCTGCTGGTCCGGCGCCGGCTCGCCGAGCTCTACCCGGGTGCCGAACCGGTCACCGTGGACACCCCGGGCTATCGGGTGTACCTACCGCCGCCGGCGGTGGCCGCTCACTCCGGGACCCGGCGGTAGGCGCCGTCGCTGGCCGAGGTCGCCATCGACGCGTACGCCCGCAGCGCCGCCGACACCGGCCGGTCCCGGTCCACCGGGGTGTACGGGCGGTCCCGCTTCTCCTGGGCGATCCGCCGGGCCTGCAACGTCTCCTCGGCCACGTTGAGTTCCAGGCGGCGGGCCGGGATGTCGATGACGATCTCGTCGCCCGTCTCGACCAGGGCGATCGTGCCGCCGGACGCGGCCTCGGGGGAGGCGTGTCCGATGGACAATCCGGACGTGCCGCCGGAGAACCGCCCGTCGGTGATCAGCGCACACGCCCGGCCGAGCCCCCGACCCTTGAGGAACGAGGTCGGGTAGAGCATCTCCTGCATGCCCGGCCCGCCCCGAGGTCCCTCGTACCGGACCACGACGACGTCCCCGGCGACCACCTCGCCGGCGAGGATCGCCGACACCGTGTCCTCCTGCGACTCGTACACCTTGACCGGACCGCGGAAGGTCAGGCACTCCTCGGGAACCCCGGCGGTCTTCACCACCGCGCCCTGGGGCGCCAGGTTCCCGTGCAGGATGGCCAGGCCGCCGTCGGCGGAGTAGGCGTGCGCGACGTCGCGGATGCAGCCCTGTGCCGCGTCGGTGTCCAGGCTGGACCACCGGTTGGTGGTGGAGAACGGCTCGGTGGTGCGCACCCCGCCCGGTGCGGCGTGGAACAGCTCGACCGCCTCGTCGGTCGCCGCCCCGCCCCGGACGTCCCAGTCGGCCAGCCACCGGGTCAGCGACGGCGAGTGCACCGCGTGCACGTCGCGGCGCAGCGCGCCGGCCCGGTCCAGCTCACCGAGGATCGCCGGGATGCCGCCGGCCCGGTGCACGTCCTCCATGTGGTATTTCGGGGTGTTCGGGGCGACCTTGGCCAGGCAGGGTACCCGGCGGGAGATGGCGTCGATCTCGGCCACGCCGAAGTCGAGCTCGGCCTCGCGGGCGGCGGCCAGCAGGTGCAGCACGGTGTTGGTGGAGCCACCCATCGCCACGTCGAGGGCGACCGCGTTCTCGAACGCCGCCCGGTCGGCGATCGAGCGGGGCAGTACCGAGGCGTCGTCACCGTCGTACCACCGCTTGGCGATCTCCACGGCGGTCCGGCCGGCCTCGACGAACAGTGACCTGCGGGCGGCGTGGGTGGCCAGCACCGACCCGTTGCCCGGCAGAGCCAGCCCGATCGCCTCGGTCAGACAGTTCATCGAGTTGGCGGTGAACATGCCGGAGCAGGAGCCGCAGGTCGGGCAGGCGGAGCGTTCGATGGTGCCGAGCTGGTCGTCGGTGACCGCCTCGTTCGACGCGGCGATCATCGCGTCGATCAGGTCGAGCTTGGCATGCACGATCCCCTCGATCGCGACCGTCTTTCCGGCCTCCATCGGCCCGCCGGAGACGAAGACGGTCGGGATGTTCAGCCGCAGCGCGGCGAGCAGCATCCCCGGCGTGATCTTGTCGCAGTTCGAGATGCAGACCAGCGCGTCGGCGCAGTGCGCGTTGACCATGTACTCGACCGCGTCGGCGATCAGCTCCCGGCTGGGCAGCGAGTACAGCATGCCGCCGTGGCCCATCGCGATGCCGTCGTCGACCGCGATGGTGTTGAACTCACGCCCGACCCCGCCAGCGTCGGCGACGGCGTCGGCGACCAGCCCGCCGAGGTCCTTCAGATGTACGTGTCCCGGTACGAACTGGGTGAAACTGTTGGCGATGGCCACGATCGGCTTGCCGAAGTCGTCGTCGGTCATCCCGGTGGCCCGCCACAGGGCCCGGGCACCGGCCATCGTCCGACCGTGCGTGGAGGTCTTCGACCGCAGCTCAGGCATTTGGCAAGTGTTACACCGGGGTTGCCGCCGGCGCGCCGTGAGCCGTGGCGCGTTTCACTTGTCGGGATGTTACCTGGACCGGATGCCACCCCGGCACCACAGCGCACGCGCGATCCGGCAGAGTTGTCCCGTGCACCTCCCTCCGGGCATGCAGGCTCTCGCGCTGGCGATCGGGCTGGTGGCGGTGCTCGGCACGGGATGGCTGTTCGTCGGCGCGCGGCGCACCGGCGGAGTACGCGGCCACGCCCGCCGGCTGATCGCGGTCGGTGCCGGGCTGGCCGCCGGCAGCACGGTTGTCGCGCTGGTCGGGGTCGCGGCGCTGGCCGGCACCTGGGAGCGGCATCTGGAGCAGCGAGTCCTGCTCGCCTCGGTGGTCTCGGTCGGGCACACCCTCAGCGGGCTGTCGCTCGCCTGGGGGCTGCTACGGCTGCCGGGCACCGCCGGGCGTCCCGGACCTACCCCCCGCTACCTGCTGGACTGCCTGGCGGTCGGCACCGCCCTGTGGTTCACCGGCTGGGTGCTGGTCGCCCCGCCGGCGTGGTTCTCCGGCGCCGGCATCATGGCCGCCACCGCCCGCTGCCCGGCGATCGTGCCCAGCACCGGCACCATCGCCGTGATCACCGGGGTGGCGGTGGTGACCGCGTTGCGGGGCACCGGCCGCCGACGCGGGCTGGTGATCAGCGGCACCGGCGCGGTGCTGATCGGGCTCAGCGGGATCGGCACCGCCAGCGGTATCTGCCAGGCCGGTCCCGGGCTGGCGCTGGCCGGTGCCGCCGTGTTGCCGGTCGGACTGGCGTTGACCGGATACGGCGGTCGGCGGGCCGGCGAGTCCGACGAGGCAGGTCTCGACCTGCTCACCAAGGGCACCGGGTACGCGTTCCTGCCGGTGGTGACGATGGCCGCGGCGGGCCTGTATCACCAGACGCGCGGCGGGCAGTTCACCGTTCTCGCGGTCGCGGTCGCCAGCCTGCAGGGCTTCGTTCTGGTCGCCCGCCAGTACGTCGCTCTGCTCGACGTCCGCCGGTACGCCGAGCAACTGGCCGCCAGTGAGTCGCACTTTCGCAACCTGGCACACACCGACCCACTGACCGGCCTGGCCAATCGCCGAGCGCTGCTGCGGGAGATCTACGACTACGTCGTGGCGCGACGTCCCGGCGTGCTGCTCGCCCTGGACCTCGACGGCTTCAAGACCGTCAACGACATGCGGGGCCACGACGTGGGCGACTCGGTGCTGGTCGAGGTGGGGCGCCGCCTGGCCGCCGGACTCGCCACCGGCCAGACGGGTTGCGCGGTCGGCGGCACGGCCGCCCGGCTCGGTGGCGACGAGTTCGCGGTACTGCTGCCGTTGACCGATCCGGACGAGGCCAAGCGGGCGGCGGCGCGCCTGCTCGCCGTGCTCAACGAGCCGTACCCGCACGACGAGAGCCCCATCTACGTGTCGGCCAGCATCGGCATGGCCTGTTGCGGCACCGCGCCGGACGTGGCGACACTGCTGCGTAACGCGGACCTGGCACTGCGCTCGGCGAAGCAACGGGGCAAGAACCGGGTCGAGCTGTACGACGTTTCGTACGACCAGGCCCAGCGGCGGCGGATCCTGCTGGAGCACGAGATGCGTGGCGCGATCGACCGCGGTGAGCTGCGACTGGCCTTCCAGCCGGTGGCGGCGGTGCCGTCGGTGCGCCCGGTCGGCGCCGAGGCGCTGCTGCGCTGGCACCACCCCGAGCTGGGCAAGGTGCCGCCGGACGAGTTCATTCCGCTGGCCGAGGAATGCGGCATGATCAGCCGGCTGGGTGCCTGGGTGCTCGACGAGGCCTGCCGGCAGCTGTCCCGCTGGCTGGTCGACGGCCACGACGTCTGGGTGTCGGTCAACGTTTCCCCGTACGAGTTGCACGCGCCGGAGTACGTCGGCCAGGTCAGCCAGGCACTGCGGCGCTACCGAGTGCCGCCACAACGGTTGGTACTGGAAGTGACCGAGCATGCGGTCGCCCGTGATCTGGCGGAGCTGATCCGCCGGTTGACGGCGTTACGCGCCACGGGGGTACGGATCGCGCTCGACGACTTCGGTGCCGGCTATTCCTCGCTCGGGCAGTTGCGCAACCTGCCGATCGACATTCTCAAGATCGACCATAGCCTGGTCGCGGAGCAGGAGCCGCCGCGCCCGCCGCGCCCGGCGCCGTCCGGGCGGCGGGCGTTCGCCCCGATGGTCGACGTCGTGATGCGGCTCGGCCACCAACTGGGCCTGGAGGTCATCGCGGAAGGAGTGACCAACCAGGCGGAGCTGGCGGTGGTGGTGGAGGCCGGCTGCCGGTTCGGTCAGGGCGCGCTGTTCGGCTGGGCGGTGCCGGCCGAGCACCTGGAGGCGATGCTGGAGGCGGCCACCTCCCCGGGAGCGCGTCGGACGGCGGACGGCGGCCGGCCACCGTCACCTGCGCAGCAGGCACCACCTGCGCAGCGGGTATCGCCCGCCCAGAATCTGGGATGAGTTGACTCATCGCGTGAGATGCGTCAGGCTTAGCCCCATGTCGCTGACTAGGTCGTCTCGAGTACTTACCTGAGCGCACTCTCACGCCGAGAGTGCGCTGGCCCCGTGCATCTGCACGAGGGCCGTTTTTATTGTCAAGATCCGTTGATTTCCGGCCGGCCGGGGCCGATTCACCCCACCGAGGTCGACCCGCCGCTGGACAACGGCCCGCGACCCACGCGCCACCGACCATGTCACGAGACCACCGAGCTGAAGGCCTGAACCGTCATGACGAGACCCACGCCCGAGACCCTCGCCCACCGCGTCCAGTCGGCCGCGGGGCCCACCCCGACCCCGGCCACCCTCGCCAATGTCGCGACCGCGCCGCCGGCACCGCCGGTAGCGGTCTCCGGCGCGGGCTGCCTGGTCCGGTCCTTGGAGGCGCTCGGCGTCGATGTCGTGTTCGGCATCCCCGGCGGGGCGATCCTGCCGGCCTACGACCCGCTGTACGACTCGACGGTGCGGCACATCCTGGTCCGGCACGAGCAGGGGGCGGGGCACGCGGCGACCGGGTACGCCCAGGCCACCGGGCGGGTCGGGGTCTGCATGGCGACCTCCGGGCCCGGCGCGACCAACCTGGTCACCCCGATCGCCGACGCGTACATGGACTCGGTGCCGATCGTGGCCATCACCGGTCAGGTGGCCCGCCCGTCGATCGGCACGGACGCCTTCCAGGAGGCCGACATCCAGGGCATCACCCTGCCGATCACCAAGCACAACTACCTGGTGCAGTCGGGCGAGGAGATCCCGCGGGTACTGGCCGAGGCGTTCCACCTGGCCGCGACCGGCCGACCCGGGCCGGTGCTGGTCGACATCCCCAAGGACGTGCTGCAGGCGCCGACCACCTTCGCCTGGCCGCCGACGCTGGACCTGCCCGGTTACCGACCCACCCTGCATCCGCACGGCAAGCAGATCCGCGAGGCGGCCCGGTTGATGGCCGCCGCCCGCCGGCCGGTGCTCTACGTCGGCGGCGGGGTGCTCAAGGCCCGGGCCACCGACGGACTGCGCCGGCTCGCCGAGCTGACCGGCATCCCGGTGGTCACCACCCTGATGGCCCGTGGCGCCTTCCCCGACTCGCACCCGCAGCACCTGGGCATGCCCGGCATGCACGGCACCGTCGCGGCCGTGTACGCGCTGCAGAAGGCGGATCTCCTGGTGGCGCTCGGTGCCCGGTTCGACGACCGGGTCACCGGCAAGTTGGACTCGTTCGCCCCGCAGGCGGCCGTGGTGCACGCCGACATCGATCCGGCGGAAATCGGCAAGAACCGCGTCGCCGACGTGCCGATCGTCGGCGACGCCGGGCACGTCATCGACGAACTGATCGAGGCGTACCAGGCGGTGGAGCGGGGCGCCCCGGCCGGCCGCGCGGCGACCGGTGCCGGGAGTGCCGCTCGCCCGGCGGCGCTGCGCGGTGGTGCCGGTGCCGGCGACCGCACCGACTGGTGGTCGCAGCTGGACGACCTGCGCCGGCGTTATCCGCTCGGCTACGACGAGCCGGATGACGGCACCCTGTCGCCGCAGTACGTGATCGAGCGGCTGGGCAAGCTGGCCGGCCCCGAGGCGATCTACGTGGCCGGCGTCGGCCAGCACCAGATGTGGGCGTCCCAGTTCATCTCGTACGAGAACCCGAACACCTGGCTCAACTCCGGTGGCCTGGGCACCATGGGGTACGCGGTGCCGGCGGCGATGGGCGCCAAGGTCGGCAAGCCGGACACGGTGGTCTGGGCGGTCGACGGAGACGGCTGCTTCCAGATGACCAACCAGGAGCTGGCCACCTGCGCGTTGGAAGGCATCCCGGTGAAGATCGCCGTGATCAACAACGGCAACCTGGGGATGGTCCGGCAGTGGCAGACCCTGTTCTACGGGGAGCGCTACTCCAACACCGAGCTGGGCACCCACAAGCACCGGATTCCGGACTTCGTCAAGCTGGCCGAGGCACTCGGCTGCGTCGGTCTGCGTTGCGAGAACGCCGCCGACGTGGACAAGACCATCGCCGCCGCGATGGAGATCGACGACGTGCCGGTCGTGGTCGACTTCGTGGTCGGCAAGGACGCCATGGTCTGGCCCATGGTCGCCGCCGGCACCAGCAACGATGAAATCATGTTCGCCCGGGACGTCCGGCCGAACTTCGACGACGACGACCTGTGACCTGCGGAAAGCCGCAGGATCTGGGTTGTGATCCGATGATGAGGGACAGATGACCAAGCACACGCTCTCCGTGCTGGTGGAGAACAAGCCCGGGGTGCTGGCCCGGGTGTCCGGCCTGTTCTCCCGGCGCGGATTCAACATCGACTCGCTGGCGGTCGGGGAGACGGAGAATCCGGAGGTCTCCCGGATCACCATCGTCGTCGACGCCGACTCCTCACCCCTGGAGCAGGTGACAAAGCAGCTCAACAAGCTGATCAACGTACTGAAGATCGTGGAACTCGATCCGGGCGTCTCGGTCGCCCGCCAACTGCTGCTGGTCAAGGTCCGGGCCGACCGGGCGATGCGATCACAGGTGCTGGAGACGGTCAACCTGTTCCGGGCCCGGGTGGTGGATGTCGCACCGGACACCCTCACCGTCGAGGCCACCGGCACGTCCGACAAGCTGGACGCGCTGCTGCGCGATCTCGAACCGTTCGGGATCAAGGAGATGGTGCAGTCCGGGCTGGTCGCCATCGGGCGCGGTTCCCGGGCGATCACCACCGGGCCGGCTCTGCGCGCCGCCTGAGCATCCGCACCGCGGCAGTCTGCTGCCGCCTGAGAAACAAGCCGGCCAGGGAGGCCGGGCACACGAGAGGGAAGTCATGACCGCTGAGGTGTTCTACGACGACGACGCGGACCTGGGCATCATCCAGGGCAAGAAGGTCGCCGTGCTGGGGTACGGCAGCCAGGGCCACGCCCATGCGCTGTCTCTGCGCGATTCCGGCGTCGACGTCGTGATCGGCCTGCCGCAGGGATCCAAGAGCCGGGTCAAGGCGCAGGAGCAAGGGCTGCGGGTGCTGACTCCGGCCGAAGCGTCGGCCGAGGTCGATGTGATCATGGTGCTGGCGCCGGACACCGCCCAGCGCTCGCTCTACGCCGAGGCGATCGCGCCCCACCTGACGGCCGGCAAGGCGCTGTTGTTCGGCCACGGGCTGAACATCCGGTACGGCTTCATCACCCCGCCGGCCGACGTCGACGTGGCGATGGTGGCGCCGAAGGGCCCGGGACACCTGGTACGCCGCCAGTACGTCGACGGCAAGGGCGTGCCCTGTCTGGTCGCGGTCGAGCAGGACGCCACCGGCAGCGCCTTCGACCTGGCGCTGGCGTACGCCAAGGCGATCGGCGGCACCCGCGCCGGCGTGATCAAGACCACTTTCACCGAGGAGACCGAGACGGATCTCTTCGGCGAGCAGGCGGTGCTCTGCGGGGGTGCGGCGGCCCTGGTGCAGACCGGGTTCGAGGTGCTCACCGAGGCCGGCTACGCACCGGAGATCGCGTATTTCGAGTGCCTGCACGAGCTGAAGCTGATCGTCGACCTGATGTACGAGGGTGGCATCGCCCGGATGCGCTACAGCGTGTCGGACACCGCCGAGTACGGCGACTACTCCCGGGGCCCGCGGGTGGTGGACGCCCGCGTCAAGGAGGAGATGCGCAAGATCCTCGCCGAGGTGCAGTCCGGTGAGTTCGCCCGCGAGTGGATCGCCGAGGACGACGCGGGTCGGCCGAACTTCGCCAAGTGGCGGGCCGAGGGCGCGGCGCACCCGATCGAGGAGACCGGTCGCAAGCTGCGCGGCATGATGAGCTGGGTCGATCGGCCGATCACCGAGACGGCCTGATCCGACCGGAGGGGCCCGTCACTATACGTAGTTGGTGGCGGGCTCTGTGGCTAACTCCGGAAGGCTTTCGTTACCGGGAGATTGCGGCCTGACGTCGATTTCGGGCGAGAGGTTTCTGACGCCGATTATTGACCTACGGTTACAGGTAGTTAATGGCTGCCTCGGGTAATGTGCCCCGCATGCGTCTGGAGCAATCGCACCGCTCGGAGCGCTTCGGTGCCGTTCGCATCCATGAGCTTCAGCGTGTCATCGAGCTGGACTCGGGGGATGTCACCGGAGACCGCGGCCGTGGACTCGTCTCGCAGGAGGCCATCCGGGAGATCGAGCGTGACCTGGTAGTCGTGATCCCCTGCATGAACGAGACACGCAGGGTGATCGAAGGAGTGCTCTCCGGCATACCGCATGACTGCCTGATCGTGCTCGTCTCCAACAGCGGACGGCAGCCGGTGGACCGTTACGAGATCGAAGCGCAGACAGTCGAGCAGTTCTGCCGATACGCCGACCGTCCGGCGATAACCGTGCACCAGCGAGATCCGGGACTCGCCGCCGCCATGAAGGCTGCCGGCATGCCGGAACTCATCGACGAGTCCGGGTTGGTCCGCGCCGGCAAGGGCGAAGCCATGCTGGTCGGGATGGCCGTGGCCGCGCTCACCGGCCGCAAGTACCTCGGCTACGTCGACGCCGACAACTACGTGCCCGGCGCGGTGCACGAGTACTGCAAGGTCTACGCCGCCGGGCTGCACCTGGCCGACAGCCCGTACTCGATGGTCCGGATCTCCTGGCACTCCAAACCCAAGCTGCGCGACGGCCGGCTGTTCTTCAGCCGCCGGGGTCGCAGCTCGGAGATCACCAACGGCTTCCTCAACCGGCTGATCGCCGAGTATTCCGGATTCGGCACCGAGGTCATCGCCACCGGTAATGCCGGCGAGCACGCCCTCAGCCTCGACCTCGGGCTGCGCCTGCGGTTGGCCGGTGGCTTCGCCGTCGAGCCGTACGAGTACGTCGATCTGTTCGAGCGCTTCGGTGGCATCCTGGACACCGACTGCCCCGAGGTGCTGGCAAGCTCGGTGCCGGTCCTGCAGGTGGAGACCCGTAACCCGCATTTCCACGACAACAAGGGCGAGGAACACGTACAGGGCATGCGGATGCAGGCGCTGAACGTGCTCTACCACTCGCCGGTCTGCCTGCCCGCGGTCCGTGAGGCGATCCTGGAGTTCATGGTCGCGCAGGGAGCGCTGCCGCCGGGAGTCGAGCCGCCCCGCGAGCGGATCTATCCGCCGGTCGGGTCACTCGCCTTCGACCTGCTCTACGACACGTTGGAGACGGAAGCCGGCACCTTCCGCCAGATCGGCGACGGGACGATCGAGCGGGGCTCGATGGCCCGGCAGCCGGTCGGCCCGGCGGCGAGCACCTGATCGTGGTCGCCGTGTCGGCCGGCACCCGGCCGACACGGCGATGCCTGTGGCGATGACCCGACCGGCACCGGTGCGCCCGGTCGGGTGTTAGGTCTGATTTGTGAGGGCCCTCACCCCGGGCTCCGAGCCATGCCGTCCACGGCTGCGCCTACGATCGCGGGTAGGCCGCCTCCGCGCCGACGCGACACCCGGGGCCGGGGGAGCGTAGGGCGCGAAGCGGCGCCCCACCGCCGCAGATACCCGTCCCGGACGACCATGAGGACCAATGAATCCTGTCGTACTGATCGCTGAAGAACTCGCGCCCGCCGCCATCGACGTGCTCGCCCACGATTTCGACGTCCGCCACGTCGACGGTACCGACCGTCCGGCCCTGCTCGCCGCGTTGGCCGACGCCCACGCGGTGATCGTGCGTAGCGCCACCCAGATCGACGCCGAAGCGCTGGCCGCCGCCGGGCGCCTGAAGGTGGTCGCCCGCGCCGGGGTCGGGCTGGACAACGTCGAGGTGCCCGCTGCCACCGCCCGCGGTGTCATGGTGGTCAACGCGCCCACCTCGAACATCGTCTCCGCCGCCGAGCAGGCCATCGCCCTGCTGCTGGCGGTGGCCCGCAACACGGCCAGCGCCAGCGCCGCGCTGAAGGCGGGCGAGTGGAAGCGTTCCAAGTACACCGGTGTCGAGATTCAGGGCAAGACGGTCGGCGTGGTCGGTCTCGGCCGGATCGGGGTGCTGTTCGCCCAGCGGATCGCCGCGTTCGGCACCCGGCTCATCGCGTACGACCCGTACATCCAGCCGGCCCGTGCCGCGCAACTCGGCGTTCGGCTGGTGGGGCTGGAGGAACTGCTGCGGGAAAGTGACTTCATCTCGATCCACCTGCCGAAGACACCCGAGACTCTGGGGCTGATCGGGGAGAAGGAACTGGCCGTCGTCAAGCCCGGGGTGCGGATCGTCAACGCCGCCCGGGGTGGCCTGGTCGACGAGCAGGCGCTCGCGGACGCCCTCGCCGAGGGGCGGGTCGGCGGGGCCGGCGTCGACGTGTACGCCAAGGAGCCGTGCACCTCCTCGCCGCTGTTCGCCTTCGACAACGTGGTGGCCACTCCGCACCTGGGCGCGTCGACGGCCGAGGCGCAGGACAAGGCCGGCCTGGCGGTGGCCCGCAGCGTCAAGCTGGCGTTGCAGGGCGAATTCGTCCCCGACGCGGTCAACGTGCAGGCCGGCGGGGTGGTCGCCGAGGACGTCCGCCCGCTGCTGCCGTTGGCCGAGAAGCTCGGCAAGGTCTTCACCGCGGTGGCCGGGGTGGTCGCGGCGAGCGTCACCGTCGAGGTACGCGGCGAGGTGGTCAGCAACGAGGTGTCGGTGTTGAAGCTGGCCGCCACCAAGGGCCTGTTCTCCTCGGTGGTCGAGGAGCAGGTCACCTACGTCAACGCCCCGCACCTGGCCGCCGACCGTGGCGTCGAGGTCGAGCTGGTCGCCCACCCGGACACCGCCGAGCAGCCCAATCTGGTGACGCTGCGCGGGGTGCTGCCGGACGGCCGTACGGTCAGTGTCTCCGGCACCGTCGTGTCGAGCGCCGGTCGTGACCTGATCCGGCTGACCGAGGTCGACGGTTTCGATCTGGAACTGACCGCCGAGGGCATTCTGCTCTTCTTCCGCTACACCGACCGTCCTGGCGTGGTCGGCACGATCGGATCGATCCTCGGCGAGGCCGGGGTGAACATCGCGGCCATGCAGGTCGCCCGGCGCGAGGCCGGCGGCGAGGCACTGATGACGCTCACGGTCGACTCGGCGGTCGGCGCGGAGTCGCTCGGAACGGCCGCGAGCTCGATCGGCGCGACCGCCGCGAGCGCTGTCGACCTGCGCGAAGACTGAGCGGGTCCGGGCCCGGCGCGGGAGACCGATCCCGGCTGGTGGGTCTGCGCGGCGGTTCGGGGGGGCAGCTCCCCGAACCGCCGTCCGTTCACCGGGCCGACATGCGTTGCGCCGGCGGGTAGACCGAGCCGTCCTGCGGATCGAGCAGGACAAGGTCGTGTTCCTGAGCCAGCCGTTCGATCGCGAGCAGCACCTCGTCGTCGCAGGTGTGGTGCAGATTCATCTCGATATGGTCGGTAGCCGCGTGCAGTGGGACCTTTGCCCAGGGGCAGTCGGCGTTGCCCGACACGGCGGGACGGTCTGGATAGTGGGCGGTCAGCGCGGAGTAGAAGGCCGCTATCCGGCGGTCGGTGTCGCCGTCGGCGTGCTCACCCTGGCGGCACAGTTCATGTGCCGCGTGTACGTCCGCCGACGTGGACTTGTCGTCCAACGCCCATACGACTAGATCAAATGTCACGCCGGATAGGGTGCCATCACTGCAGCTGATCATTCCAGCCCGGTGGCGGTCCGCCTCCGGCGCGACCGTGGCCGGGCCGGCACGAAGAATCTCAAAACCTTGCGTCCTGTCGCGCGGAATCGATAGCGTGGCGATGCAGTCGCCCAGGAGTTGTTCCGGTGGCCGACGTCTTCGGGTGACGTTCGGTCCTGCTGCGCTCGCTGGCGACAGCGCCCCCGGTGCGCGAGCCTGGCGCACGCGTCGCCGGTCAGCTCCCGTGGTCCTTTGCCGAGGCCGCGGGAGCTGACCGCGTCGGGCCCGCACCCACGTCGACGAGCTGCCCGTGGGCTCAGCTTGTGCAGGCCAGGTCGAGCACGTGGTAGCCGTCTGCGGTCGGAAACCAGTGCCTGCCCTGCGTGCCAGCGGCGAACAGCGCGGTGGCGTACCCGTCCGCGATGGCGAGATCGGCTCCGATCACCATCGCGGCTGCCGACCGGTCGACGACCGAGCCGGCGTGCGGATCGATCACGGGCCCGCGCCGCGCGGTGAGCCCGCAGGTGCCGATGGCACCGTCCACCATGGTGACCAGTACCGGCGCGCTCGCGGGTTGGTCGGCGGCCGGCGCTGGTTGCAGGGCGATCCGCCAGGGCCCGCCGTGTGGCGCGTGTCCGTGTACGGTCAGGTCGCCGCCGCTGATCACGGCGTAGTCGCAGATCCCGGCGGCGCGTAACCGGCTCGCGGCCCGCTCGATCGCCCAACCCTTGATCATTCCGGCCGGATCGAATCCACCAGGGACGGCCCACGGGTCGAACCAGCCGTGTGTCGCGACCCGCAGGGCGGTGCAACGGTCCACGATGTCGGCGAGCGGCGGGTAGACCTCCGGCGCCACCTCGCCCCGGCGCAGCAGCGAGACCAGACTGTTGGGCCGCAGTGGACTGTAGGTCACGTCGATGGCGCGCAGTTCGGCCACGGCGTCGGCGATGGCTTCGCTCAGTGCGCGCCGTCCGATCCGCTCACCGCCGACCAGCACCAGTTGGTACTCGGCGGTGGAGGTGGTGACGGTGTGCCGGGCGACGAGCCGCCCGGCCGGGCGATGCCCCGGTGAGCTCGCCAGGGCGGTCGGACCGACCAGCAGGTCAGGCGGCTCAGGCTGGACAGCACGGTGTACCAGCATCGTCACGACTCCTTCACCGGCGCCCGGATTCCGGTTTCACCTACAGTAGTCGGCCGGCGTAAGTATGGTGTAAAGCCCCGCTGGGCACTTGCTGTGCGTGGCCGGGAGATACCCGGCGTTGTCCATGCGTGTCCGCATAGTGAGACCGACGTACCGTTCAGCGGGACGATCGCTTAACGTTCGCTAGGCGGTAGGTTCGGCGTGAGAAGGAGTGGACGTGGCGATGGCGCGGATCGCGGTCGTGGCCGGAGACGGCATCGGAGCCGAGGTGACCGCGCAGGCACGGAAGGTCATCGACGCGGTGCTGCCCGGGGTGGAAGCCACCGAGTACGACCTCGGCGCGGCCCGCTACCACCGCACCGGCGAAGTGTTGCCCGACGCGGTGCTGCAGGAGCTGTCCGGGCACGACGCCATCCTGCTCGGCGCGGTCGGTGACCCTACCGTGCCGCCCGGAGTGCTGGAGCGGGGCCTGCTGCTCAAGCTGCGATTCGCCTTCGACCAGTACGTCAACCTGCGGCCTGCCCGGTTGTGGCCGGGTACGGCCAGCCCGCTCGGCGGAGTCAAGGCCGGTGAGATCGACTTCGTGGTGATCCGCGAAGGCACCGAGGGTCTGTACGCCGGAGCCGGTGGGACGTTGCACCGGGAGACCCCGGCCGAGGTGGCCACCGAGGAGAGTCTCAATACCCGGTACGGCGTCGAGCGGGTGATCCGCGATGCCTTCACCCGGGCTCAACGGCGGGAACGGCGCAAGGTCACCCTGGTACACAAGTCCAACGTGCTGACACACGCCGGCGCACTGTGGTCGCGGACGTTCGCCGCGGTCAAAGCGGACTTCCCGGCGGTCGAGACCGAATACCAGCATGTCGACGCGGCGGCCATGTTCATGGTCACCCAGCCGCAGCGCTACGACGTGGTGGTCACCGACAACCTGTTCGGTGACATCCTCACCGACATCGCCGCCGCCGTCACCGGCGGTATCGGCCTGGCCGCCAGCGGCTGCATCAATCCGGAGCGGCGGTACCCGTCGATGTTCGAGCCGGTGCACGGTTCCGCCCCGGACATCGCCGGCAAGGGGGTCGCCGACCCGGTGGCCGCGGTGCTCTCCGCCGCCCTGCTGCTCGACCATCTCGGCCACCCGGCCCAGGCCGAGCGAGTATCCCAGGCGGTCGCGGCCGAGCTGGCTTCCCGCGCCCCGGGAGCCGCGCTGCGTACCGCCGAAATCGGTGATCGGCTCGCGGCGCACGCCGCCGGCTGACTGAGCCACCCCGCGCAGCGCTGCTACCCGGCGCGGCGCCACCCGACCACCCGGCGCAGCCGGGCCCTCGGCGCTGCCCGCCCGGGACGGTGCCTGACCTGCCCGCGTCAGGTCTGCCCGCGTCACGTCCGTTCCACCGCGCGCCCGATCCACCGCCACACCCGACGTCGCGGTGCTGGTAGGGCGGTCGTCGCGGTGGATGTTCCCACGTCGGACGTTCCTGCCCCGTCGGCACCGCGGCGCGCGGGCCGTCCCGGCAGCGGTACCGCCATGTCGACGGCGCCGCTGCGGTGGTTCCCGCTGAACGAACGTTCGGGGTAAATTGCATGTCACAGCTCCGTCATTTCTCGCCATGGAGGTCAGCCCGATGATCGGCGGTGACAAACTCGATTTCGAGATCCGTCCGAATCCGCACCCGGTAGCCGTCGCGGAACGCGCAGCACTGCTGGCCAATCCCGGATTCGGCCAGGTCTTTACCGACCATATGGTTACCATTCGGTACGCCGAGGGCAAGGGCTGGTACGACGCGCGGGTGGAGCCGCGCGGCCCGATCCCGATGGATCCGGCCGCCGCCGTGCTGCACTACGCCCAGGAGATCTTCGAAGGACTCAAGGCCTACCACGCGGCGGACGGCGGCGTGACGATGTTCCGCCCGGCGGCCAACGCGGCGCGGTTCGCCGCCTCGGCGGCCCGGATGGCGATGCCGGCGCTGCCGGAGCAGGCCTTCCTGGATTCGCTGCACCAACTGATCACCGTGGATCGGCAGTGGATTCCCACCAGCGACGACGGCAGCCTCTACCTGCGTCCGTTCATGTTCGCGAGCGAGGTTTTCCTCGGTGTGCGGCCGGCCCACGAATACCTCTACCTGGTGATCGCCTCCCCGGTCGGTTCGTACTTCTCCGGTGGGGTGAAACCGGTGACGGTCTGGGTGTCCTCGCTCTACACGAGGGCCGCGCCGGGTGGGACCGGGGCGGCGAAGTGCGGTGGCAACTATGCCGCCTCGCTGGTGGCGCAGGCCGAGGCCATCGAACACGGCTGCGACCAGGTGGTGTTCCTCGACGCGGTGCAGCGACGCTACGTCGACGAGCTCGGCGGCATGAACGTCTTCTTCGTCTACCAGGACGGATCGATCGTGACGCCGCCGCTGACCGGGGCCATTCTGCCCGGTATCACCCGGGACTCGCTGATCACCCTGGCCCGCCGGGCCGGTCACGACGTCGCCGAGCGCCCGGTCAGCCTCGACGAGTGGCGCACCGACGCAGCCAGCGGCCGACTGCGTGAGGTGTTCGCCTGCGGTACCGCTGCGGTGATCACCCCGATCGGCCGGGTGCGCGGGGCCGACGGGGAGTTCACCATCGCCGACGGCGGGCCCGGCCAGGTGACCATGTCGCTGCGGCAGAGCCTGGTGGACATCCAGCGCGGCCGGGTCGCCGACCCGGACGGCTGGGTCCACCGTGTGCTCTAGCAGCCGGCGCTGACCGCTGGACCGGCACCGTCGGCAACCACATGAGGCCGCTTCGGCAACCGCACGATGCCGCTGCGGGAACGCCTGCTCCGCCGCCCGGCGTCAGCTGAGCAGATGCTCCCGCAGCGCGTCGATCCGCTCGCTCGACAGTCCGGCACCGCGCAGGTAGTTCTCGACGGAGCCGTGGCGCTGCCGCAGCTCGGTCAGGAACGTCTGCATCGCCTCCGCCGGGCACGAGAAGTACGGCACCGGCACCAGCTGTTTGTCGCCCTGCCGGGTCTTCAACCAGGCCAGCAGACGTTCGCTGCCGGCCGTGCTCAAGGCGTAGTCCTCGGCGATCACCGAGTCGCGCACCCCCAGCAGGGACAGGGCCATCGCACAGACCACCCCGGTGCGGTCCTTGCCGGCCATGCAGTGCACCACGGCCGGCGCGGCCTGCTCCTCGGCCAGCAGCGCGATGGCCGCGACGATGCCGTCGGCGGCCTGCTCCGCCAGGTCGTGGTACCGGTTGGCGAGGTAGCGCGCCGCGCCCTGCTCCTCCTGGTAGGGGATCTCGTTCCAGTCCTGATGGGTCAGATGGATGTTGCGGTACTCCAGCCCGTCCGCGTGCCGGATCCGCCCGTACTTGTCGACCTCCTGCGGCCGGCGCAGGTCGATCACGGTCCGCACGCCGAGCGCGGTGAAGGCCACGTCGTCGTCGGCGTCGAGCCGGTGCGGTGAGTCGGCGCGGTAGATCCGCTGCCACCGTACGGTCCGGCCGTCCAGGCCCGGGTAGCCGCCGATGTCGCGGAAGTTGAACATGGTGGAGAAGGCCAGGGAACGCGTCATCGCGGCGAGATCCATGGCGTCAACGGTAACGACGCCGCCGCGTCGGCGGAAAGCCGCGCCCACGGAGGCCCGGTGTGGCCTCGCTCAGCGGATCCGGCCGGGGGCGAACGGCGGGACCGGGGTGCCGTAGGTGCCGCCGTAGTAGGACCCGAGCTCATCGCGGTACGCGACATCCCCGGTCATCGTGTCGTCGTACTCCGGGGCTTCCTTGATCTGGTCCTTGGACCGGTCGACGTACACCTTCTCCTCGGTGTGGTCGACGTGGTTGACCACACCGGCCGGGAGCATGACCTTCTTGCCGAAGATCCAGGGACCGGTGTCGACGACGAGGTAGCTGCCGTCCAGTTCGTGGTTGGCAGAGTCGATCTTGCCGATGCCGCCGTCGGTCGCCTCGACCCGGTAGCCGGCGAGGTTGACACCGTCGACGCCGGCATCGTCACGGTAGCGCCACGGGTCGAAGTCGCCGGCCGGCGCACCGCCGACGACGGCACCCTGACCGCCGAGCGGCATCGGGTCCGGAATTTGGGACGGGGTTGCCTGCGGATCGAGCCTGTCCATCGGAGGTCACTCCTCTGCTCGGCTGAGCTGACTGCGTCGTAGTCCCTGAGATACCCGCGTCGGTCGATTGCTACACCTCGTCGCCATAGAGTGGTATCGCTCGGTGGGGTCGTCCGGTCGTCCCGCGATGTGGATTCGACTACCGGCCGACGGCGCGGCGGTGGCAGAGTACCCCGCGTGACTCGCCTCGTACTGATTATCGGCAGCTAGCGCGCCCGGCACCCGCCCGCCGAGCGCGCAGACCTCCCGCAACCGCGGGGGGTCTTTTTGTTGGCCGGTACGGGCGGGTCGAGGCGGTCCGGCCGTCCCGCGCAACGCCCAGGTCCGTCCATCAGCCCTGGGTCGGCATCGCCACTGCGGCGGTCGGTGCGGCGCACAGCGAGGCATCAGCGAAAGGATTGACATGACTTTCCAGGTCTACGACACCACTCTGCGTGACGGTGCCCAACGGGAGGGCATCAGCTACTCGGTGGTCGACAAACTTGCCGTCGCACGGCTGCTCGACGACTTCGGGGTCGGCTTCATCGAGGGCGGCTGGCCGGGGGCGATGCCGAAGGACACCGAGTTCTTCCGTAGAGCCCGCACCGAACTCGACCTGCGGCACGGCACGCTGGTCGCGTTCGGTGCCACCCGCAAAGCCGGCGTCCGGGTCGCCGACGATCCGCAGGTACGCGCGCTGCTCGACGCCGAGACCCCGGCCGTCTGCCTGGTGGCCAAGTCCGACATCCGCCACGTCGAGCGGGCGTTGCGGACCAGCGCGGCGGAGAACCTCGCCATGGTCGCCGACACCGTCGCCCACTTCGTCGCCGCCGGCCGCCGGGTCTTCCTCGACTGCGAACACTTCTTCGACGGCTTCCGGTTCGACCCGGCGTACACCGCCTCGGTGGTCGTGGCGGCGGCGGACGCCGGCGCCGAGGTCGTGGTGATGTGCGACACCAACGGTGGCATGCTGCCGTCGCAGATCGGAGCCGCCATCGCCGACCTGCTCGGGCGCACCGGACTGGCTCCCGACCGGCTCGGCATCCACTGCCAGAACGACACCTCCTGCGCGGTGGCCAACACCGTCGCCGCCGTCGAAGCGGGCGTACGTCACTTCCAGGGCACCGCCAACGGCTACGGTGAACGCCCCGGCAACGCCGACCTGTTCGCGGTGGTGGCCAACCTGCAACTCAAGCTCGGGTTGCCGGTCCTACCGGACGGCTGCCTGGGGCAGATGGTGCGCGTCTCGCACGCCATCGCCGAGATCGCCAACATCGCCCCCGACACCCACCAGGCCTATGTCGGGGCCGCCGCCTTCGCCCACAAGGCCGGGCTGCACGCGAGCGCGATCAAAGTGGATCCGGTGCTGTACAACCACGTCGACCCGTCGGTTGTCGGCAACGACATGCGGATCCTGGTGACCGAGATGGCCGGCCGGGCCAGCATCGAGCTGAAGAGTCGGGAACTCGGCCTGGACCTGGCCGGCCATCCGGACGCCCTGTCTCGGGTCACCAAGCGGGTCAAGGAGATGGAGGCCGGCGGCTGGTCGTTCGAGGCCGCCGACGCGTCCTTCGAACTGCTGGTCCGCTCCGAACTCGCGGCCGACGCCGGCACCGTCACCGCGCGTCCGTTCACCCTGGAGTCCTACCGGGTGCAGGTCGAGCACCGCGAGGACGACGCGGTCGTCTCCGAGGCCACCGTGAAGGTCCGGGTACGCGAGGAACGGGTGATCGCCACCGCGGAGGGCAACGGACCGATCAACGCCCTGGACGAGGCGCTACGGGTGGCCCTGCGCAGCCACTACCCGGAGCTGACCGGGTTCCGACTCGCCGACTACAAGGTGCGCATCCTGGAGGGCAGCCAGGGCACCGGCGCGATCACCCGGGTGCTGGTCGAGACGGTCGACGGCAACGCCCGGGACTGGACCACCGTCGGTGTGCACGAGAACGTGGTCGAGGCCAGTTGGCACGCGCTGGTCGACGCGCTCACCTACGGGCTGGCCCGTACCTCGGCCGCGGTCTGACCGGGCGACTCACGGAACCGGCAGCACCAGCGTGGCGACGACCATCCGGTGGTCGCTGCCGGGCACCGTGCGCACCGACACCGTGTCCACCCGGATCCGCTCGTCCACCAGGACCCGGTCGAGGGTCACCGGCGGGATCGGGGAGCCGTCGTACGGACCCCAGGTGCCGACCAGGCCGTCGCCGGTGGCCGCCGCCGCGTCCAGGTAGCCGGCGGCGATCAGCCGGCGCAGCGGCGCGTGGTCCAGCGTGGCGTTGAAGTCCCCGGCGAGGATCCGGGGCGCGCCGCGCGGGTCCGGCCGGGGCTGCCCGGCCAGGTCGGCCCGCCACAGCGGCAGCGTGTGCAGCGCGAACGGTGCCATCGGGTGGGCCGACTCGACCAGGACCGGGGTGCTGCCGGGCACCCGTACGGTCGCGTACGACTGGGCGAACCCGCCGACGTTGCGTCGCATGCCCTCGTCGGTCAGCGGCCACCGCGAGTAGACCGCCGACCCGGTCGTACCGACCTCCGCGTCGGCCCGCCGGTGCGGCAGCAGGTCGGCTATGCCCAGGTGGTCCAGCCGTGCCTGCGCGGCCGGGGTGAACTCCTGCAACGTGAGCACGTCGACCTGCTCCTTGTGCAGCAGGCCGATCAGCACCGGCAGGTCGGCCGCCCCGGCCAGGAGGTTGGCGGTCGCTACCCGGACGTGCAGCCCGTCGGCCGTCCCGTCAGCGGCCGGCCCGCCGTCCGCCACCGCCCTGGGCAGTACCGCGACCGCCAGCAGCACCACCGCCAGCAGAGCGGCCGCGCCGGCCCACACCCGGCGCAGCACCACCGCCAGAATCAGCGGGAGCAGTGTCCAGGCCGCGACATAAGGCGTGAACGCGAACAACTGCACCAGCGGTCCCCGTTCCCACCCGACCAGCCGGATCACCGCCCAGAGCAGGCCCGGAGTCGCCAGGAACCACACCAGCCAGCCCCATCGCCCACGCAGCCGTCCTGCGGCCGGAGGGGGTGGCGCAACCGTCTCGGTCGGTACCTCCACGCTGGGCACGGTATCCGGCGTGGCCCAACCGCCGCCCACCGGTGGCGGCTCTGTCGCCGAATGCCTGGTACGGGGTGGTCCGTCCGTATCCCATGACCGGTAATCACCCGGTCGGACGGGCACCGTCGTGTTAGAGCGTCCCGATCCCGGGCAACCCCGCGCCGGGCGCCGGGCTAGCCCTGGTGGTACGAGCGAGGGCGGCCCGGGTGAGGCAGACCAGGCGAGGACGGTGCGATGACGAGCGAGCCACAACCGGGCACGGAGCCCTCGGCCGGGGCCGTCCCCGCCGCAGCAGCCTTGGAGCAGGCGCTGTTCGAGGTCAAACGGGTCATCGTCGGTCAGGACCGACTGGTGGAGCGGTTGCTGACCTCGTTGCTGGCCAACGGCCACTGTCTGCTCGAAGGCGTTCCGGGAATCGCCAAGACCCTCGCCGCGCAGACTCTTGCGGTCGCGGTCGGCGGTACCTTCGCGCGCATCCAGTTCACGCCGGATCTCGTGCCGTCGGACATCGTCGGGACCCGGATCTACCGCGCGTCCACCGAGACCTTCGATGTCGAACTCGGCCCGGTGATGGCCAACCTGGTCCTCGCCGACGAGATCAACCGGGCACCGGCCAAGGTCCAGTCGGCGTTGCTGGAGGCGATGGCCGAGCGCCAGGTGTCCATCGGCGGCCGTAGCTACCCGGTGCCCGAACCGTTCCTGGTGCTGGCCACCCAGAATCCGATCGAGTCCGAAGGGGTCTACCAGCTGCCGGAGGCCCAGCGCGACCGGTTCCTGATGAAGGTCGTGGTCGACTACCCAACCGACGAGGAGGAACTGGGCATCCTCTACCGGATGGGGGTCGAGCGCCCTCAGTCGCGCCAGGTGCTCGGCATCGGCCAGTTGCGTGAGATGCAGCGGCAGGCGCGCGAGGTCTTCGTGCACCACGCCCTCGCCGAGTACATCGTCCGGCTGGTGCTCGCCACCCGCCGACCCCAACTGTTCGGCCTGCCCGAACTGGCCGGACTGCTCGCGTACGGCGCCAGCCCGCGCGCCACCCTCGGAATGGTCGCCGCCGCCCGTGGGCTGGCGCTGCTGCGCGGTCGTGACTACGTACTTCCCGAGGACGTGCGGGAACTCGCGGTCGACGTGATCGGCCACCGGCTGGTGCTCTCCTTCGACGCGGTCGCCGACGGGATCACCGCCGAATCCATCGTCCGCCGGCTGGTGCAGGTGGTGCCGCCCCCGCGGATCGCTCCCGCGCACGACCAGCGGCCCGGGCTGGCGGCTGTGGCGTGACCGGCCGACGCGAGCGACCGGGGCCGGTGGGTCCCGCCACGCTGCCGGAGCTCACGCCGCCGGACACCGTGCGGCGGCTCGAACTGGCGGTCACCCGACGGCTGGACGGACTGCTGCACGGCCAGTACCTCGGCCTGCTGCCCGGTGCCGGCAGCGAATTGTCCGGTAGCCGGGAGTACCGGCCCGGCGAGGACGAGGTACGGCGGATGGACTGGGCGGTCACCGCCCGTACCACCGTGCCGCACGTACGCGAGGTCGACGCCGATCGGGAACTGACCTGCCAGGTGCTGGTGGACGGCACGCCCAGCATGGACTTCGGCACCGGCGAACTGGAAAAGCGGGAGCTCGCGGTGGCGGCGGTCGCGACGGTCGGCTTCCTCACCGCCGGGACCGGCAACCGCCTCGGCGTACACCTGCTCGGCGCCACCGGGATCCGGCGCTTTCCGACCGGCACCGGACGCGACCATCTGTCGTGCCTGCTGCGGGCGCTGCTGGCCGCGCCGCGTACGGCGCCCGACGCGACGCCACCCGGTCACCTGCCCGGTCTCGCCGACGCCATCGACGGGCTACACCGGTCCGCCACCCGGCGCGGGCTGGCCGTGGTGATCTCCGACTTCCTCGACGGGCTCTCCGACGACGGGCTCTCCGACGGCGGGCTCTCCGACGACGGGCGAGCGGGCGGTGGAACCGGCCCGGACTGGGAGCGGTCGCTGCGCCGGCTGGCGGCCGCACATCAGGTGCTCGCGGTGGAGGTCACCGATCCGCGCGAGCTCGACCTGCCGGACGTCGGGGTGATCACGCTGATCGACCCGGAAACCGGCCGACGGCGTGAGATCAGCACCGCCGGGCGGGACCTGCGGCAGCGGTACGCGCAGGCGGCAGCCGCCCAGCGGGACCAGATCGCCCGGGCGATCCGCCGGGCCGGCGCGGCCCATCTGGTGCTGCGCACTGATCGGGACTGGGTGGCCGACATCGTCCGGCACGTGCACCGCCAGCGGCAGTTGGCGGCCACCGCCGTACCGGCACCGGCCGCCGGGAAACGGGAGGGGACGACCCGATGAGCTGGCAATCACCGGAACGCCTCTGGCTGCTCCTCGGCGTGCTGGCGCTGGCCGGCGGCTACCTGTTGCGGCAACGGCGGGGCAGCCGGTACGCGGTCCGGTTCACCAACCTGCGGTTGCTGGACCGGGTGGCACCGGACCGACCGGCATGGCGTCGGCACCTGCCGGCCGGGTTGTTCCTGGCCATGCTGGCGCTGCTGGTGGCCGGCTTCGCCCGGCCGATGGACGACGTACGGGTGCCCCGGGAACGGGCCACCGTGATGGTGGCGGTGGATGTGTCGACCTCGATGCTGGCCAACGACGTACGGCCGGACCGGCTCAGCGCCGCGAAACGCTCGGCGCACGAGTTCGTCGACGCCCTGCCCCGTCAGTTCAATGTGGGCCTGGTCGCGTTCGCCGGTAACGCCTCGGTACTGGTCGGACCGGGCACCGACCGGGAAGCCCTCGCCGCTGGGATCGACCGCCTGGCCGAGGGGATCACCGGTGCCCAGGGCACCGCGATCGGCGAGGCGATCAAGACCTCGCTGGAGGCGATCCGCTCGCTGGACGCGAAAGCGGCGCAGGAACCACCACCGGCCAGGATCGTGTTGCTCTCCGACGGCGCGAACACTTCCGGCCGATCCCCCGAGTCGGCGGCGGCCGAGGCGGTCGACGCGAGCATCCCGATCGACACCATCTCGGTCGGCACCGACGCCGGCTACATCGACTACGGCGGCGGCCGACCGCTGCGGGTGCCGGTGGACGGTGAGAATCTCGAAGCCGTCGCCGACCTGACCGGGGGTGCCTACCACGAGGCGGCCAGCAGCAAGCAGCTGAGCTCGATCTACGCGGACATCGGTACGTCGGTGGGCTACCGGCTGGAACCGACCGACGTGTCCGCTCGGTTCATCGGGCTGGGCCTGCTGCTCGCGTTGGCCGCCGCCGGTACGTCGCTGCTGTGGTTCGCCCGCCTGCCGTGAAGGAGGACAGCATGACTGTGCCAACCGGGCTGGGTGAGCCGCGGGGTCCCGGGTTCATCGCACCGGAAACGGATCCCTGGGCCCGGCTGGAAGGGCTGGCCGGGCCGGTGCCGCAACCTGCGGGCCGCTGGCGGCACCGGCTCCTCGCCACGGCAGGGGTGGTGCTGCTGTCGGTGACCTCCGGCGGCCTGGCCGGTGGGGCGGTGGCCGGCTTCGGCCCAGGACCGGTACGGCCCACGGCGGGTGCGCCGTCGCCGTCGCCGTCGACCGGCGCGGGCGTACCGGCGGATCTGGTCGCCGCCGCCGCCCAAGCCCTGCCTGGTGTGGTGTCGGTCCAGGTCAGCCGGGGCAGCATGGTGTCCGGCGGGTCCGGGTTCGCCATCGACGACCAGCATCACATCATCACCAACGATCACATCCTCGACGGGGACAGCCCACCGGGCACACCGCTCAACGGTCACCAGATCAGCGTGGTCGCCCCCGACGGCCGGCGGATCGTCGCCGAGGTCGTCGGCCGCGACCCGGGCAGCGACATCGCGGTCCTTCGGGTGCCCGCGTCGGCCGGCCTGCGTCCGCTGGTGCTTGCCGAACCCGGTTCGACCCAGGTCGGTGAGGCCGTCCTGGCGGTCGGCTCACCGCTGGGCCTGTCCGGCACTGTCACCGCCGGAATCGTCAGCGCACTGGACCGGCAGGTGCGGTTGGGCAACGGCGGGCGGCAGACCGCCGTACAGACCGATGCCTCGATCAACCCGGGCAACTCGGGCGGGCCGCTGGTCAACGCCGACGGTGAGGTGATCGGGGTCAACACCGCGATCGCGACCCTGGAGGGTGCCGGGTCGATCGGAATCGGATTCGCGATCCCGATCCAGCGGGCGGAGCAGACCGCGGATGCGATCATCCGACGTGGTGGCTGAGCCGGGCATCGGCGGTACTGTCAGGTGGTGGCGGCGCAGGACGTACGGATCACCGAAGATGTGGTGATTCCGGCCAGTGAACTGACGGAGCGGTTTTCCCGGTCGTCCGGTCCCGGCGGCCAGGGCGTCAACACCACGGACTCCCGGGTCGAGCTGTCGTTCGACGTCGCCGCTTCGGCGGCGTTGCCGCAGTGGCTACGCGACCGGGCGCTGCAGCGGCTGGCCGGCAGGCTGGTCGGCGGCGTGCTCACCATCACCGCGAGCGAACACCGGAACCAGCTGGCGAACCGGGCCGCCGCCCGGGAGCGCCTCGCCGTGGTGCTGCGGGACGCGGTCGCCGCGCCGGCGCGCTCGCGACGGCCGACCCGGCCGTCGCGAGCGGCCAAGGAGCGCCGGATCACCGACAAGAAACGCCGGGCGCAGACCAAACGGCTGCGCCGCGGCGATCTCGACTGATCCGGGGCCGGTGGTGGTTCAGCACCAGCAGGCGCTCGCCCAGCTGTCGGTGGACCAGAAGTGCGAGCCCCAGTCGCCGGGCGTCCAGGCGCCGGTGGACCAGAAGTGGCTCGACCAGGCGGGGTCGGTCCACGATCCGGAGCCGTCCCAGGACGGCGAGGTCCAGGTGGCCCCGGCCCAGGTTTGACTGGCCCAGGAGCTGCCGGTCCAACCGTCGCCGGCCATCCGGTGTCCGAGCCACAGCCCGCCGCTCCAGGCGGTGCGCGCCGCCGACTGACCGGCCCACCCCGAGCTGCTGAAGGTGCCGAAGATGCTCCGCTCGCCGTCGAGTGTCACGCCGTTGCGGACCACCCGGCTGGTGCCTCGGGACGTGTCGATCGGGCCGGTACCGTCGGAGCGCGTCCACTGCTGCGGGTACCACACCGGGCTGTAGCCGAGCGCGGCGTGCAGGTTGAGGGTGCGTAGCCCGAAGTTCGCCCCCGGGCCGTTAGGCAAAAAGGTCCCGCTTTCCACCAGAACCTGCTTGACCTGGTCCGGAGTGAGCCAGGGCTTGGACTGCAGCAGCAGGGCGGCGGTGGCCGAGGTGACCGCGACCGCCTGCGACGTGCCGGTGCCACGGAACAGCGTGGTGCCGACCCGAGCCCCGGGATAACTGTTGTCTACGTTGGATCCCGGATTGCGCAGGGAGAGCACCGACTCGCCGGGTGCGAGCACTTCCACCTGCTTGCCGGCGTTGGCGAGGTTGGTGAACGGTGCCAACTCGTCATCCGCAGTGGTCAGTGTGCCCTTGGTCAGGCTGGCTCCGACCGCGAGGACGTACGGATTGGCCGCCGGATTGTCCAACCGGCCGAACCCGTTGCCGTCGTTGCCGGCCGCGGCCACCACCACGATGCCGGCATGCCAGGCCTGTTCCACCGCGAAATGCAGCGGATCGGTCCAGAAGGCGGGGTTGCCGGCGCTGCCGTAGGCAAGGTTGAGTACCCGGATCGGATGGGACGGATCGTGATTGCGGTTGGCGACCACCCAGTCGACCGCCGCGATGACCTGTGACACGTCGACCGCGCCGTTGGCGGTCCCGACCTTCACCGACGTCAGCTTCGCCTTCGGGGCGAGCCCGAGGGAGCCGCTGGTCGCGTCGTCACCGACGATCACGCCGGCGAGGTGGGTGCCGTGTCCGTACGTGTCGAGCCACCGTAGGTTGGTGGCCTGCGACTCGAACGACAGGTCGGGTCCGTTCACGATCCGGTTGGCCGGCAACCCGGGCACCGGTACGACACCGGTGTCGATGATGGCGATGCCGATGCCGGTGCCGTCGAGGTGCGCGGTGGTCGCGGTGTTCGCGCCGACGATGGTCCGGATGTCGGCCAGCGAGGTACCCGGGCTACTGCCGGCGGAGCCGTTCCAGAGGCTGGCGAATCCACCGGCCGGCGTGCCGACCTGCGCCATGGGCGCATGGCCGGAACCGGCGGGTCCCGTGGCCAGCAGCGCGAGGACAGTCGACAGTACGATGATCCGTTTCCGGCCGCGGCGCTGCCCGAACGCAGCACTTGTGCTTTGCACCGGTGTGTTCCTCCTGACGGCAGAAGATCAAGCTGATCCTGAATGTCCATCCGCGAGCGTGTGTCATCACGAATCACCACGGTGGACGCGTTACGTAGCAGAAACCCCATGGCTGAGAACTAACATCCTCCTATCGTGTAGGACGTGCGGCGGGCCGGGTGAGTCCGGACCATGTGGTCGATGGATAACATCGCGTTTGTGGTGACATAGGCAACGACACTGTTAACCACGCCGACATGCCGGCGGTGACGAGGACGGTGAGAGGTACGACGTGGCGGCGACCGATCCGGTCACGGGCGCCCGTCCGCGTGCGTCCCTTGAGCCTTACCTGAGGCGCCAGTTGAGTCGGCCCGCGCAACCCTGCGGCGTGTTCCTGTTCGACATCGACTTCTTCAAAACAGTCAATGATGTTTACGGTCACCTGCGGGGTGACCAGGTACTGCGACAGCTCACCGAACGGGTCCGGGAGATCTGCCGTCCGCAGGACATGCTGTTCCGCTACGGCGGTGACGAGTTCGTCGTGGTGCTGCCGGAGACCGGTCGGGTCGAGGCGATCCGGCTCGCGCTGCGGCTGACCGAGCAGCTGCGTGGCACCGAGTTCGACGGCGATCCGCCGCTGCACCTGACCGTCAGCGTCGGCGTCGCGACCGCTCCCGAAGACGGCGCGAGCCCGGTCGACCTGTTGGAGCACGCCGACCGGCGCAACTATCTCGCCAAGCGGCGGGGCCGTGACGGTGCGGTCGCCGACGACGTGGAGACCACCGACGGAGCCGGCTCCCGGCTGTGGGAGCGGGACGACGCGCTGCGGCGTACCCATGAGTTCTTGAACCGGTTGCAGGTCCTCGGCCGGGGTGTGGCGCGGGTCCACGGACAACGCGGTGCCGGGCACAGCCGTTTCCTGGCCGAGGCGGCCCGCCTCGCCGCGCTGCGCGGATTCTCCGTGGTCACCGTGCCGGCCGAGCCCGACCCGCTGCCGCTGCCGGTCTTCGCCGAGCGGGTTCTGCTGGTCGCGGACCTGGCCGCCGCCGACCGGGTGCCGCAGCTGCTGCGCCAGTGGTGTCGGCCGCGGCTGCTGCCGGCGGTGCTGGGCCTGCTGCAGGCCAGTGCCGACGTCGGGCGGGTCGTGCCGAGGCCCGAGGCCGCCGGCGGCGGGGCGCCGACGGCGGTGGCCGGGCCTGACCCGCTGCCCGGACTCGACCTGCCCGACATGAACCTGCCGGAGCTGGACCAGATCGAACTGACCCCGTGGTCGCCGGCGACGTTGCGGATCTGGCTGCGGACGACGCTTCGCGGTGAGCCCAGTCGGACCCTGGTCTCCTGGTTCGCCCGGCAGTCCGCCGGGCTGCCGGCCGCCGCCGCCCGGGAGCTGGACCGGATGCGCGCCCGCCGTGGGCTGATCGGGTCCGGCACCGGCGGCTGGACGCTCAGCCCGGAGGTGCTGGCCCGCCCCGACCGGCGGGTGCGGCTACCGACCCCGATGACCCCGCTGGTCGGTCGGGACCACGACATCGGCCGGGTCGCCGACCTGCTGGCTACCGGCCGCCTGATCACCCTGGTCGGAGCCGGCGGCATCGGCAAGACCCGGCTGTCGCTGTCGGTCGCCGCCACCGCGGCGTCGCGGTTCGACGACGGTGTCTGCTTCGTCGCGCTCGCCGCCTGCCGCACCGCCGACGAGGTGCTCGGCGCGGTGGCCGCAGCGGTCGACGTGCCGCAGTGGCCCGGACAGTCCGTGCTGCCCCCGTTGATCGACCATCTCGCCGACGCCGATCTGCTGCTGGTGCTGGACAACCTGGAACAGGCGCTCAGTGCCGGACCGCCGTTGGGTGAGCTGCTGGCCGGTGCGGCCCGGCTCCGGGTGCTCGCCACCAGCCGTGAGCCGCTGCGGATATACGGCGAACAGGTCTACCGGGTTCCGCCGTTGCCGTTGCCGCCGTTGACGGATCTGCCGCAGGGGACGTCGGCCGCCACCCGGGCGGTGGCCGAACATCCCGCGATCGCGTTGTTCGACCAGCTCGCCAGGGCGGCCGACGCCGACTACGCACTGACCACCGAGACACTCCCGGCGGTGGCGCGACTGTGCCGGCGCCTGGACGGCCTGCCGCTGGCCATCGAGCTGGCCGCGGCCCGGATCGACCAGTTGAGCCCGGCCGAGTTGCTGGACCGACTGTTCCCGCATCTGGACGCCCTCGGTCCAGGCCCGCGGGACCGCCCGGCGCGCCAGCAGACCCTGCACGGCACCGTGGACTGGAGCTACGGCCTGCTCGATCCGCTGCACCAGGAGGTGTTCACCGCGGCCGCGGTGTTCACCGCTCCGGCTGCCGCCACCGCGATCGCCGCCGTCGCCGACGTCGAGGAGATGGACAGCGCGCGGATCAGCGAGGTGCTGGAGGCGCTGGTACGCAAGAGCCTGCTGATCGCCTCGACCGGCGCGGGGTCCCGGCGGTACGCCATGCTCAACACCATCGCGGCTCGGGCCCGGCAGCTGGCCACCGTCGACCGGCAGGCCCGCCACCGGAGCAACTATCTGACCTACTGGATGACGGTGGCGGACCGGGCAGCGGTCGGCATGGCCGGACCGGAGCAGGGGAGCTGGGCGGAATCGCTCGACCACGACTATCCCGATCTGCGTGCCGCGCTCGACCAGGCGGTCGGTGGTGGCGAGCTGGCCGCTGCCGCCCGGTTGTGCCTGGGCCTGTGGCGGTACTGGCGCAACGGCAGCCAGATCCGCGACGGCCGGGAGTGGCTCGATCAGGTGCTCTCGGCACCGGCCGGGTTGCCGGCCGACGCTCGCCGGCAGTTGCTCTACCCGGCGGCGGTGCTCGCCGCGACCCAGGACGACACCGCCACCGCAGCCCGGCTGGGCGGTGAGTGCCTGACCAGCTGCCAGCAGGACGGTGATCTGGAGGGCACCGCGCGGGCCCGCAACATTCTCGGCGTGTCGGCGATGCTCGCCGGCCGCTACGACGAGGCGGCCGACCACCTTCGCTACGGGCTGGAGGTGTGGCGTGAGCTGGGTGCCAAGTCCGGGATGGCCATCGCCCTGGGCAACCTCGCCAAGGTCTGTCTGCGGCTCGGCGAGGTGGCCGACGCCGACTGGCACATCGACCGGTGTCTCGCCCTGGAGCGGGAAGCCGGTAACAGCCGCGGCGTACTGCTGGGCCTGACCTGTCAGGCGGAGATCCTGCTGGCCCGGCCGGACCCGGCCGCTGCGGCGAAGGTCGCCCGCGACGCGCTCGACCTGGCTACCGAGCTGGGCGACCTGTTCGGCGAGGCGGTCGCGCTGCATCTGCTCGGCCAGAGTGAACTCGCCCGCGGTGACCGGGCGGCGGCGTTGCGGTTGTTCATCGCGGCGTTGGAACGCCGGTTCGAGCTCGGCGACCGGGCCGACCTCGCGACATCGCTGGAGACGGTGGCCGAAGTCATCGTCGTCGACGACGCCGGCCTGGCCGTCCGGATCCTCGCGGCGGTCGATTCGTTGCGCCGCCGCTACGGGCTCGCGGCACCGGTCGCGGTCGACGCCCGTCGGGACACCACCCTGGCCGCCGCCCGCGCCGATCTCGGACCGCGAGCCGTCGACGTCGCCTGGCGCAACGGCGTGGACACCCCGCTCGACCTGGTCGTCGATCAGGCACTCGACTGTGCCTCCGGAGGGGCGAAGAGCAGTTACTGATGCGGTGAGCGACAGAACGCGACCGTGAAGGTGACGGAGTGGACAGCGGGAGAGGCCGACGGGGCCGGTGGCCGTGCAGCGTCGACCCGGCACGGCATATGCCGGCAAGTCCGGGACCGTCCCGGTGCTAGGGTCCCGAGGGTGATCGAAGCAGCCGTCCAGTTCGACGCCCAGCCCCGTATCGACACCCTCGTCATCGAGTTGCACACCGAGTCACGGCGGCTGCGTACCGATTACGCGGGCATCGCCTGGATCGGCGACCGGCCGACGGCCGGCAGCGGGATCGCCGGCCCGGACTACACCCACCGCAGCGTCGACGCCCAACTGTTCCTGCCGGACACCCACTGGTACGACATCGACGCGCTCGACGATGTCGAGATCCAGGTGACCGCCGGGTTGCTGCAGGTCGCGGTGACCGCGCGGCAGACCCAGGGACTGGTCGGCGCCCTCACCGAGCCGTCGGTGGACTTCTTCGAACATCCCGAGGGGCAGCCAGGGGCCGGGGTCTGTTTGTGCCTGCGTGGTGAGATCTGGTCGAACCTGGCGGTGTCGTACCGGGTGACCGTGCTGTGCCGCCGGGAGGCGCTGTTGCGGGTCGGGGACACCTCCGGCGAGCCGGCCGACTGAGGCCGCCGCCGATGGCCAGGATCCCCGCCGCCCGTTGGGCCGCGCTCCGCGACGCCCACGCCGAGCGGGCCGACTCGCTGACCGCGGGGTACCGCGCCCGCAGGGCCTCCGGGCAGCGCCACGCGATCGACGACTTCCTGTACGACTACTACGGCACGCGGCCCGCGCTGTTGCGACGGTGGCATCCGGGAGTGGGATTCTTCCTGGAACCCGGGCCGGACGGCGCCGCCCCGCATCGGCGGTGGCGTTGGTACGTCACCAGCGCCCAGGCGGTGGTGAGCTTCGACGTCGTGTCGTTTCTCGCCGACCGGGCCGAGTCGGTGCGCTTCATCCACCGTCTGCTGTCGGCCATCGCGGCGCGGCCAGCCTTCACCGGCTGCTTCGGCCTGCATGAGTGGGCGATGGTGTACCGCCAGCGTGCGCACCGGCACCCGGTCCCGCTGCGACTCGGGCAGCAGGGCACCGACGAGGTGGTCGAGTCGCACCAGGTCCGCTGTACGCACTTCGACGCGTTCCGGTTCTTCGCCCCGGCCGCGGTCGGCCTCAACCGCCTACAGCCGACGAGAGACACGCAGGTGGAGCTCGACCAGCCAGGCTGTCTGCACGCCGCGATGGACTGCCACAAGTGGGCGACCAAGCTCGGCCCCGCGGTCCCGGGCGAGTTGGCGCTCGACTGTTTCGAGTTGGCCGGGGACATCCGCCGACTCGACATGCAGGCGTCGCCGTACGACTTTTCCTCGTACGGGGAACCGGCGGTAGCCATCGAGACGCCCGAGGGCAAAGCGGAGTACGTGGCTCGCCAACGCGACTTCGCCGGCCGGGCCGGGCAGCTACGGGCCCGGCTCATCGACGTGTGCGCAGCGCTGCTCGCGCAGGCGGGCGCCGCGTCACCGTCAGCCACCGCCGACCCGTCGTAGCGGGGCGCTGCGGCGGCTGTGCCGCGCGCGCCGTCCGCCGGTCCCGCAGCAGACGTCCGATTCAGACCTGATGCAGGTCTGTTGTGGGTATTTCGCGGGCCGGGCACCGGGACCTCGGCCCGATTCACCTCTTTCCAATGGTTGACCTTGACTCGACGTTCAATTAATCTCAAGCGCAGCAACAAGCTAGAACGTCAGGTGGAAGTCAAGGAGTGGCCCAGCGGACGGCTACCGGGCCGACAGGGAGGTGCGCGATGTTGGCGGATCCGTCGACAACCTGGGATTTCGCCCAGGACTACGACCTGGACATCGACGTGGACGGGCTGGATCTCGGTCCGCTCACCGTGACCGCGATGCGGGACTCGGCGGCGTTGCCCGAGACCGGTGCCTCCTCGGCCGACGACTCCGGCCGGGCCTCCTGCTCCTGCTGCTACGTCACCTGACCCACTTGCCGGCAGCCCCCGCCGGCACCCATGACGCCCTCGCCCCCGCGAGGACGAAACCCTGCAACGAAAGGTGGACCCCATGTCCGACGAAATCATCGACGTCGAAGACCTCGAGCTCGACGAGCTGTCGGTCAGCTCGATCCGTGACTCGGCCGCGCTGCCCGAGACCGGTGCCTCCTCCGGCTCGTCGAGCTGCAGCTCCAGCTCCTGCTGCGGCGCCAGCTCGTGCTGCGCCTCCTGCGCCGACTCCCTGGAGCCGGCGGTCTGACGCCAACCACCGCCCCGGCCGAGGGCACGACCGGCAGTGTCAGGGATTGCCGGTAGCCAAGGCAGGGCGAATCACGTCAGTTCGATCGAGCGGAGGGGGCGCGGTGCGCCCCCTCCGCGCGTCACATGCCCAAGGAGTGCTCGTGGAAGTCCTCGCCCGTCTCGACAGCGTCACCAAGACGTACGGCAAGGTGGTCGCGCTCGACGCGGTCTCCCTCGAGGTGCCCGCCGGGGTCACCGCCGTGCTCGGCCCCAACGGCGCCGGCAAGTCCACCATGATCGAAATCCTCGCCGGCCTGCGCCGCCCCGGATCGGGCCGGGTCGAGGTGCTCGGCGCCAACCCCGCCGACATCGGCGTCAAGGCGCGGCTCGGTCTGACCCCGCAGCGGACCGCCCTGCCCTGGCGGCTCACCGTCGCCGAAACCCTCGCCCTGATCGCCGCCCACTACCCGGACCCGGTGCCCCGTGCGGAGCTCGTCGACCAACTCGGCCTCGGACCGTTGCTGAACAAGCGGTGCGGCACCCTCTCCGGTGGACAACGCCGCCGGGTCGCCCTGGCCACCGCCCTGGTCGGCCGCCCCGAACTGCTCTTCCTCGACGAGCCCACCACCGGACTCGACGCCGACAGCCGCGACGGACTGTGGACGGCCATCGCCGACGTCGCCGCCGCAGGCAGCGCGGTGCTGCTCACCACCCACGACATGGCCGAGGCCGAACACCTCGCCGAACGGGTCGTGGTGGTGACCGGCGGGCAGGTCGCCCGCGCCGGTTCGGTGACCGAGGTCGTCGCCGAGGTCGGCCTGCACCTGGTCGACGTCGAAGTGACCGGCGTCCTTCCGCCGATCGCCGTCTCCGGCCCCGCCGACCGGGTCGAGACGGTCGGCAACCGGACCCACATCTACACCGCTGACCCCGACGCCACCGTCCGGGCCCTGGTCCGGGCCGACGTGCCGTTCACCGGCATCCGCGTCGAGCGGGTCGGCCTGGAGGAGGCGATCCGGACGATCAGCAAGACCGTCGACCCGGGCACCGTCGCCCGGACCGAGATCCGCGTTGCCGAGAAGGTGGCCTGACATGCGCTACGTCCTGCTGCACGCCCGGGCACACGCCCTCGACACGCTGCGGATGCCCGCCTACTGGGCCCCCGCGCTCGGCTTCCCGCTGGTCTTCTTCCTGCTGTTCGGTCTGGTCAACGCCCGCCGCTTCGCCGACCTCGGGCTGGGCAGCGAGTACGCGATCACCCCGTTCCTGCTCTACACCACGCTCAACGTCACCGTCGCCTCGCTCGCCGCCGGGGTGGCCGCCGACCGGGAGAACCCGTGGGAGCAGCGGCTGCGGCTGCTGCCGCTGTCCCCGCTGACCAGGTTCGCCGGGCGGATGCTCTACGTACTCGCGTTCAACGTGATCAGCTGGATTCCGTTGCTGGTCGTCGCCGCGTTCACCACCGATCTGCGGCTGTCGTTGCTGGCCTGGCCGGTCTGGCTCGGCGCCGTCGTCGTCGGCGCGATCCCGTTCGGCCTGCTCGGTATGGCGATCGGCTACCGCCTCGCCCCGCAACCGGCGATGATGCTGGCCAACCTGCTGTTCATGCTGCTGGCGTTCTTCGGCGGGCTGTTCGTGCCGGTGGACTACCTGCCGACGGCGCTGCACGCGGTGGTCCCGTACGTGCCGACCTACCAGTACCAGTACTTCGTACTCGCCCTGATCGACCGGGCCGACCACCTGATCGGACCCAGCTGGGTCGCGTTCCTGCTGCTCGCCTGGACGGCCCTGTTCGCCGTCCTCGCCCGCGCCGCGTTCCGGCGCGACGAGGGGGTGCGGTACGGATGAGCGAGGTCGCCGTCGTCCCGGCCCCGGCCGTCCGGCCGGCGACCACCACCGCGCTGGCGCCGTACGCGTTGGTCCGGCTGGCGGCGCTGCCGTACCCGCCGGCACCGCCACCGACCCGGGATTTCCGGGCCGCCCTGCAACGGCTCGTCGAGCTGCGGGTACGCATCAGCGAGCTGGCACCCCGGCTGGCCGACGCGCTCTACGCCAGCGCGGACGCTCATCCGGCGGAGTATCACCGCAAGGTGGTGCTACCGCTGCGCCGGGACGTGCACAACGGGCGGACGCCACGTCCGGAGCGGCTCATCGAGGTCGACGGGTTGGTCGGGCGAATTCCCGATCTGCCCGAATGGCTGGACGCGATGCGCCGGGCCGCCGACGTACGGGCCCGACTCGCCGACCTGGCCACCACCGCGCTCGGTGCCGAGCGGGCCGCGCTCGCCGAGACGTGCGCCGCCGAGCCGCTGCGTCGGGCCGTCACCCTCACCGGAGCCGACCTGTTGCGCGGCATCGAGCGGGCGGCGGCGGCCGGTGACCGGCCGGACAGCCGGGCCCGCAAGTCCGAACCCAACGCCCTGCGGTACGCCCTGCGCGCCACCGCCAAGACCAGTCCCCTGTCCTGGTTCACCTATGTCGGCTGGGGGCACTGGGCCGGTGGCACCGATCTCGCGGGTCCCGACCCCGACGATCCCGGTGCCGGTCCGGACCGAAGCACCGGCCCGGACCGGTGGCCCGTCGCTGTCGCTCAGGCCAACCGTACGCTGCTGGTCCGGCTGGTCGCCGCGGCGCTCGCCGAGCCGGCGCTGCGTGCGCAGGTACCGCACCGGCTGGCCGCGGCGATCACCATCGACGGAGACCGGCTCACCTTCCGGCGCGACCGACCCGTCGAGGGTGTCGACCGGGTGCTCTCCGTGCTCGAAGAAGAAGTGGCCCTCGGCTGCACCGGCCCGCTGCGACTGCTGCTCGACCGGGTCCGGGCCGTCGGTGCCGCCGGGATCGCACCCGACGACCTTGTCGCCGGACTCGCCGACCGGCTGCCCGGTCCGCCGCAGCGCACCGGGCCGGCCGCTGCCCGCTACGTCACCCAGATCATCGACGCCGGGTTGCTGCTGGCCGTGGAGCCGGTCGACCCGCAGGACCCGCTCGCGGTCACCGCCACCGCTGCCTGGCTGCGTCGGCACGACCGGGCGGAGCTGGCCGACCTGCTCGACGACATCGGCCGGCGTACCGCCGGGTTCGGCGACGTGCCGGCCGGTCGACGCGCCACCGCACTCGCCGGCCTGCGTGCGAGCTGGCAGGCCGCCTACACCACGGTGGGCCTGCCCTGGCACGACGCCCCGCTGCTCGCCGAGGACGTCGGTCTGCGGCAGCCGACGCGGTTGGGTGCGGCGCACGGTCGGCGGGCCGCGTCGCAACTGACCCGACTCGCCACCCTCGCCGAGCTGTTCGACCAGTACCTGCCGCTGCGCCGGCTGGTCCGGGACCGCTTCGTGAACCGGTACGGCGAGGGCGGCCACTGCGCCCGCGCCGCCGACTTCTCGCAGGAGATGAGCCAGGTATGGCGGGCGTACAACCTGGTCTCGCCGACCGGCGTGGTCAACGACGACCCGGACCTGGCCGACCTGGTCACCCCGGAACTGCTTACGCTCGCCGCCGCCCGCGCCGAGTTGGTCGCCCAGGCCCGCCGCAGCGGTCCGGCCGGCGCCGCTCAGGCCTGGCTCGCCGAGGACGTGCCGCGTGACGCGGCGGCGGCGCTGCCCGGCTGGGCCACCGCGCGGCCCGCGTCGTACAGCTTCTTCGTTCAGCCGGCCCGCAGCGGCGGCGACGACCTGCTGGTGCTCAACCATGTGTACGCCGGCTGGGGGCGGTTCACCAGCCGCTTCCTGGACCTGGTGGCCCCCTCGGCGAAGGCTCAGGTCGCCGCGCAGATCCGGGCCGGCCTCGGACGCGGCGCCCGGGCCGCCCAGTTCCGCCCGGTGGCCGGCTTCAACGCCAACCTGCATCCGCTGGTCGTCGACGACGAGGTCGGCGAGGATGCCCGCTGGGCCGATGTCCTCGCCGACCAGGTCGGGCTGCGGCACGACCCGGTGACCGATCAGGTACGGCTCTGCCTGGACGGTGCCGGCGCCGACCTGGACGTGCTCTATCTCGGGTTCCTGGTCCCGTTCGTGATGCCGGACCGGACCGTGCCGCTGCACTTCGATCTCAGCAGCGGACTGGTCGGTTTCCAACCGTTCGCCCCTGTCGGCGAGGTCGGCGGCAGCATCCGGCACCGGTCCCGGCTGCGGTACCGCGACCTGGTGCTCAGCCGCCGGTCGTGGCTGCTGCCGCCGGCCGAGGCGGGCCAGTTGCGGGCCGACCTGGAAGCCGACGGTGACGTCCCGTTCGACGCGGTCAGCCGCTGGCGAGCCCGGCTGGGCCTGCCGGCCGAGGTGTTCGTCGCCGCGGCGGGTGCGGACATCCGCGGCGGGCCGGACGACTACCAGCGGTATCTCTCCCTGCCCAAACCGCAGTACGCGGACCTGGGCAACGCGCTGCACCTGCGGTGCCTGCCGCGCCTGCTCGGCCGGCACGAGGGTCCCGTACGGATCGAGGAGGCACTGCCCGTACCCGGTGTTGGAAACCCGGACGGCCGGGTCGTCGAACTGGTGGCTGAAACGTACCGGAAGGGATGGGGTGGCGATGAGTGACCAACTCGATATCGCCTGCTACTACTACGCGCCAGCGAAACTGCCCCTGCTGCGGGCGGCCGTGCTGCCGGCCGCGCGGTGGGCGGCCGGTCAGGGCACCGGCGTCCATCTGGAGCGGCACTGGCGGCACGGCCCGCACCTGCGGATCCGGCTGAGTCGCCACACGCCGGCCGGCCCGGCCGCCAAGTCGGGCACCGGCGTCGATCTGGCCGGCGTCGCCGGTACGGTCGCCGACCGGTTGCGTCGCTATCTCACCACGCATCCGTCGACCGAGCAGATTGGTACGGCGGAGTTGCTCGCCCAGGCCGAACAGGCCGGCCGAGCCGAGTTGGTGCCGCCGCCGTACGAGCCGATCCATCCCGACAACACGGTCCGGATCGAGCCGGTGGACGACACCGCGCTGGCGGTGCTGCTGGAGTCGGCCGCCGCCGTCGAATGCCGGGCCCGGCTGCTGCAGCTTGGCCTGCCGGCGGTTGCTGCGTCCGCCGAGCGGCTCGCCGCGGCGGGTGACAGCGCCTCGGCCCGGGTACGGCTCTGCCTGACCGCGATGTCGCTGCACGCCAGCCGATACCCGCTCGGATTGGGCGCCGGACACCAGTCCTTCCTGTCCCACCTGGAAGAGTTCCTTGTCTTCAACGACCCGACCGGGCAGGTGCGGGGCGCGTTCGACGACCACTGGCGCCGGCGAGCCGACCCGGTCACCGAACTCGTGGCGAGGCTCGCTGACGGCGCAGCCGACGCCGCGGAGCTGGCGTGGCAGGAGTGGACGGCGACGGCGTGGGCGACGGCCGAGGCCGCCTACCGGCGGGGCGAGCTGCCGGCCGTACCCGGGTTCACCTACCTTTCCCGGGCCGAGCAGGTCGGTGACCCGGAGATCGTTCATCGCTGGCACCCGGACCGGACCGAGTACAGCGACTACCACCAGTTGCTGGGTCAGATCGACTTCAGCCGGGTGCCCTACGAGCGGGAGTTCGTCACGTACCGGTTCGCCACCAACGTGCTCTACCTGCTGCTGGGCCTGCTCGACGTCCGCCCGCTGGAGCGCTACCTCGCCGCCTACCTGCTGAGCCGGGCCGCGGAACGGATCACCGGGGTGACCTGGCAGGAACGTATCAACGGCTACCTGGACAGGCTGGCCGCCACCGCAGAGGAGGTCCGGCCGTGACGACCCGTGCGCTGACCGGGCCGCCGCCCACCCTGGCCACCCCGGCCACCGGGGACACCGCGGTGGCCGTGCTGGTACGGCTGCGCCCGGTGGTCTTCGCCACGCCGACCGCGACCGGGGTGCACGTACGCGGCTGGGCGTCCAGCTTCACGGTCAGCGGTGGCAGCGGCGTCTGGAAGATCTGGCAGCCGCTGGCCCGCCGGCTGGCGAGCGGGATGTCCCCGGCACAGCTGGCCACGCCCGGCGGGCGCCCCGAGGTGGCGAGGGTGGTCAACCTGCTCGTGGACCAGTTGCGCGAGCACGACATGTTGGTCGAGGTGCCGACCGGCTGGGGGGACCGGCAGGACAGCGGTCTGCCGCCGGTCGATCTGGCCCGCTGGTTGGAGTCTGTCGCCGCGGAGCCGGCCGCAGCCTGGGACCGGCTGCGGGCGAGCACGGTCACCGTGACCGGGCGGGGACCGGTGGCCGCCTCGGCGGCCCGGGCGCTGGCCGCCGCCGGCGTCGCGGTCGCCACCGTGCCGAGCCGCGATCGCGCCGACTGTGATCGCGCTGACCGTGATCGCGCGAGCCGCGAAGCCCGGGCTGGCGAGGCCCCGGCTGACGAGGCACCGGACCGGGCGGTCGTCGTGCAGGCCGGTGACGTCGCGGTAGCCGCCGGCTGCGCACCGGAGATCGGCTACGTGACCCCGGTGCTGCCCCGATCCGAAGTGGGCGGGCACGCCGGCGCGGTGGCTGCCCGGCTGGCGCTGCCACCGGCCGCCGGCCGCGCCGAGGTGGTGCCGACACTGGCCGCCCTGGTCGGCGCGGCGGCGGTGCACCGGATCGTCTGTGCCGTCGCCGGTCTGCCCGACCCGGCCGAGGAGGCGGCGACGCTGCCCGGCGGGGAACCGGCCGTACCCGGCCCGCACTACCCGTCGGTGCTGGTCGCCCGGCTCGACCCGGTCCGTGCCACGTACCACCCCTGGCTGGCGGCGGCCCGGCCAGCGGTTGCCGACTCGGCACCCGACATCGACGCGGTAGGGCTGCGCCTGGACGCCGTCGGCGATCCGGTGCTCGGTGCGCTGCCCCCGGCGCTGCCCGGCGACCTGCCGCAGGTGCCGGCGATGCTGGCCCGTGCCGGTACGGCGCTCGGTATCGGCGCCACCGCCGACGCCGCGCGGATCGACGCGACCGTCCGGGCCGCCGAGGCGGCGCTCGCGCCGACCGGGCCGGGTCCGGCGGACCGGCCGGAGACGTTCGCGGTCGAACGGTTCGCGGTCGGCGTCGACGCCCGACACGCCGCCGGAGTGGCGCTGCGCCGGCTCGCCCACGCGATCCACCATCGACCGGCGGCCAGCACCGCGAGCCCGGCCCCGGGCCAGCCCGGGAACCCGGCGGTGAGCGAGCACGAATGGGCCGCGACGCCCGCTGCCCGCCGCTGGTGGAAGGCGCTGACGCTGCGGTACGCCGTACCCGCCCGGCTGGTGGCGCACCGGTTGGGTCCCGGCGTGGTGCACGCCGAGATCGTCACCGAGGGCGGTGTACTGGCCTGGGCTGTCGAGGCGACCGCGGCGGACGCGGCCGCGATGGCGGCGCTCGCCGCCACCGGTGTGGCACAGGCCCGTGCCGTCGGAGCCCAGGTGCCCTCCGAGGCGGTCAGCCTCACCGGCGCGGCGCCGGCGTGGCAGCCGACCGACGCGCACCTGGCCCCGTGGACCGACGATGCCTGGTACTGGCCGGCCGGGGTCGTCGACAACGAGGAACGGCTGCAGGCCGATCTGCGGGCGGTCCTCACCGCTGGTGACGCCGGCCTGGCCGCCGTGGCGCAGCCGCCGGTGGCGGGCGCAGCGCTCACCCACGCCCTGTCCGCCACCGGGTTCGCCGTGCACGGCTACCGCTGGATCGCGCCGAGGGAAGGAGCCTGACGTGCCGACCCGCTCCGTACCACTGCTGCCGATGCCCCTGCCCGACCTGCCGAACGAGCCCGACCTGCCGAACGAGCCCGACCTGCCGGACCGGCCCGGTGTGGCCGCGCCGCCGGCCCGGCCGGGTAGCGCCGCCGGCCGGTCGCTGGCGGACGCGCTGATCGTGGCCGGGCACCCCGGTGTCGTCGTGGTCGATCCCGCAGGCGCGATCGCCGCACTACCGCCGGCCGCGGTGGTGCTGCTCGACGACTGGTCACCGGCGCTCGCCGCACAGCTGAGCGACGCCGCGTTCAGCCGCGTCGCGATCTGGCTGCCGGTCCGCCTGGACGGCAGCCTGGTGCTGGTCGGCCCGGTGCTGCGGCCCGGGGCGACGACCTGCCTGGCCTGCGCCGAGCGGGCCCGGCTGCGGGTGTTCGGCCCGGCGGTGCCGGCGGGGAACCCGCTGCTGCGCCTCGGCGGCACCATTCCACCCACCCAGCTGCCGACCGTCGTGGCCGCCGTCGCCGACGTGCTGGCCGATCCGGACGCCCACGATGGCGTGGTGGTGGCCATCCGGACGGACCACGCCACCGTCAGCAGCCACCGGGTCCGGCCCCGGCGGGCCGGTTGCCGGATCTGCCGCCCGGTGGCCCTGGACACTCCGCACGGTGCCGAGCTGCCGCTGGACCCGGCACCCACCAGCGATCCGTACTCGCTTCGGGGCGCCAACCCGCGTACCGGCCGTGAAGCGCTGCGTGGCGAGCTGTTCGACTGGCGGCACGGGCCGGTGGCCCACGTCATCCGTACCGAACGGTCCCCGATGGCGCTGATGACCAGCGAACTGTCCAGCGACGGCAAGATCCGGGAAGCCGGCTACGGCCGGGCCGGCAATTTCGCCGACGCGGAACGGGTCGCGCTGTTCGAGGCGGTCGAGCGGGCCACCGGAATGCGCCCGCACCGGCGGCGTACCGCGGTCGAGGCGAGCTACGCCGAGCTCGGCCCACGGCGCGCGGTCGACCCGGCCCGCCTCGGCCTGCACGATCCGGCGTACCACGACCACCCGGCGTTCCGGATGGTGCCGTACACCCCGCACACCCGGACCCGTTGGGTGTACGGCTGGTCGCTTGGTCGGCGCGAGCCGGTACTGGTGCCGGAACACGTCGCCTACTGGGGGTTGCCGCACGGCAGCGGGCCACGGTTTCTCTACGAGAGCTCCAACGGCTGCGGCCTGGGCAACAGCGCCGTCGAGGCCGCGCTGTACGGGATGTACGAGGTCGCCGAGCGGGACGCGTTCCTGATGGCCTGGTACGCCCGCACGCCACTGCGCCCGGTGGCGGTGCCCGACGACGATCAGGTGCTGCCGCACCTGGTGGACCGGCTCGACACGATCGGCTACGACCTGTTGTTCTTCGACGCTACCAACGATCTCGGCGTGCCCACCGTGCTGGCCCTGGTGCTGCACCGTGATCCGGACAGTGGCGCCCCGCAGGCGTTCTTCGCTGCCGGCGCGCATCCCGACCCCCGCTGCGCCTTGCGTTCGGCGGCGGCCGAAGCGGTCGTGGACACGTTCAGCCTGCCCGAGGTGGTCCGCTCCAAGCCCGGTCACCTCGATCCGGTCCGGCTGCAGGCGATGCTCGACGATCCGACCCTGGTCACCGGGTTGGAGGAGCACGTCGCGGTGAACACCGCGCCGCAGGCCCGGCACCGGTACGAGTTCCTGCTCACCGACGCCACGCCCGCCGACTGGCGGGAGGTCTGGCCCGGCCGGCCCGCCCCGGTCACCGACCTCGCCGTGCTGCTCGGGCAGACCGTCGAGCGGTGGGCCGCCGGCGGGCTGGAGGTGATCGTGGTGGACCAGACCGATCCGGTGGCCCGGGACCGCCTCGGCCTGCACTCGGCGAAGGTGATCGTGCCGGGCACCCTGCCGATGACCTTCGGCCACGTGTACCACCGCACCCGTGGCCTGGACCGGCTGCTGCGGGTACCGGCCGAGTTGGGCCGGGTGCCGGCGCCGCTGCGGTACGACGACCTGACCCTGTACCCGCACCCGTTCCCGTGAGGCATGCCATGTCGACTCCCACGCTGCCCGACATCTCGGTCCCCGAGGTACTCGCCGGTGCCTACGCACACGGGCCGGGCAAGGCCGTCCAGCCCGGCGCGGCACCGCCGTACCCGCACCGAGCCGGCCCCGCGACGCCGCTGGGTGCCGCGCTCGCCGGGTACGGCGAGCGCGGCACCCGGCTGCGCCAGGTGCTCACCGCCGCCCTGGCACCACGGCGGTTCGAGCCGTGGAACCCGTTCAACGACCACCGGGCGTACCCGTCGCCCCGCGCGGCGCACCTGGTCGACGTGGCGTTGTGGCTTGGCGGGCGGCGATGGGCGGTGGATCCGGTACGCGGCCTGTTGCGGGCGATAGCCGCGACCGGGTCGGTCGGGGCCGACGGCCCACCGACGGCCGACTGGGCCATGGTGGAGCTGGCCGGGCATCCGCACCGGATGCCGTCCGGCTACGGCCGGCTCGCCGAGGCGCTCGCCGTGTTGGAAGCCGGACACGTCGCCGGTGCGTTGACCGAGGCCGCCGCCGGCTACGGGCTGACGGCGACCAGCCGCACCGCCGCCGCTGGCCTGACGGTCTCGTTCGGCGGGTCGACTCCGCCGACGTGGCCGAGGCGACGGCTGCGGGCCGTGCGCAGTTCCGGCCTCGGCCCGTGCGGCTTCGGCGCGGACCCCCGGCCGCTGCCCGGCGCCGTGCTGACCGACCTGGTCGACGCCGCGTACCGGATCCCCGCCGGATCGCCGGGTGCCTGGCCGGGCCTGCGGCACACCGTGGCCGTCGGCAACGTCACCGGACGCGAGCCCGGGTGGTACCGCGCCGAGCCGGGCGGGCCGGTCGCGGCCGCCGCCCCGGCCGCCGCGCTGGATCAGCTGCAACGGGCGTACACCTATCCGCGCTCGCAGACCGACGTCGCCGGCCTGCCGCTGGCCTGGCTGATCACCGCGGACATCGCGGCGGCCGTGCGGGCCGGGGGCGCCGAGGCGTACCCACGGCTGCTCTACGCCGCCGGCGCCTGCGCCCAGCACCTCGCGACGGCGGCGGGCGCCGCGGGTCTGTTCTGCCGCCCGGTCCGCGCGGTGCGGGAAGTCGTCGTCGAGGCCGCTGCCACCGTTCCCGCCGGGCACGACCTCGTCTACCTGTTGCTGATCGGCCGGTCGCGGGTGCGGGACTTCGCCTACGACCTCGACGACCCGGAGGTGCCGCTGTGACCACCGCGACCATCACCACCGAACGCCGTACCTGGGTGGGGTTGCACTGCTTCGCCTACTGGCAGCCGGCCGACCTCGACGCGTTCCTGGCCGGTTCGGTGGCCCCGGTGCTGCGCCGGCTGCGCGCCGACGGCGCCGTCGCCGACTGGTTCTACATCCGCTACTGGGAGGGCGGACCGCACCTGCGGGTGCGCATCCGTGACCCGCTGCCCGGTGTCGCCGACGAGTTGCGCGAGCGGCTCGGCGAGCTGGCCGCGCAGGCGCCGTACGAGACGTTCGAGCTCGACCGCGACGCCTACTACCGCCGGCTCGGCGGGCAGGCCGCGTCGTCCGGTGCCGGCTGGCACGTCCACGGCGAGGTCCGCGAGACACCGTACGTGCCGGAAACCAGCCGGTACGGTGGTCCGGCGGCGCTGCCGGTCGCCGAGGACGTGTTCTGCCGGTCCAGCGAGATCAGCGCCCGGATCGTCGGGACGGTGCCGCCTGGACGGTCCCGGCTGGCCGTCGCCGCCGAGTTGGCCATCGCCACCGCCGCCGCACTGGGTCTGGACGACCTGTCCGGGGCCCGCTGGCTACGTGGACACGCCGCCGGCTGGCGGTGGCAGAACGAGGTGGCGATGCTGCCGGCCGCCGCGGTGCAGGGCCAGGCCGCCCGGGTGCTCGCCAGCCAGGGCGCGCTGCTGCGCCGTCGGTGGGACCGGACCGTCTCGCTCACCGCCGACGCCGCCGACCGTTCCCCGGCGGCCCGCTGGGCGCAGGTTGTCCGCCGGGCCCGCCAGCGGCTGGAGGGCCCGGCGGCCGCCGGGCCGGCCGACCCCCGCTGGCGGTGGATCTGGGGATCCCAGCTGCACATGCTGTTCAACCGACTCGGCATCCTGCCGGACGAGGAGCGGTCGGTCTGCTGGCTGGTCGCCGGGACCGCACTGGCGCCGGACGGCCTGCCCGACTTCTTCGCCGACGGTGCCCGCGCCGCCGACCGGCGCTACCAGGAAGCCAGCAAGTTCCTGCCCGGTCTGCTGGAGACGCAGAGGCCGCGCGAGGTGGATGTGGAGCGGCGCGGGACCCCGTTCCGGTTCGGCCACCAGCCGGTTGCTCTGCCCGCCGGGGACCCGCCGCGTGCCGCGCTCGTCGAGGTGCTGCGCCGGCGGGTCTCCGGACGGGGGCGACTGACCGGCCCGGTCAGCGCGACCGAGCTCGGCACGCTGGTGTGGAGCGCCCACGGCGTCACACACACCGAACAGGTTCCGCTGCCGGACGGCGGATCGTACCGTTACGCGCACCGTCCGTATCCGAGTGCCGGTGCCACGTACCTGGCCCGGCTGCGGCTGATCGTCCGGGACGTGCCCGGTCTGGCACCAGGGGTCTACCACGTCGACGACGCCGACCGCCAACTGTGGCGCATCGGTGCGGTGCCGTCGGTGCCGGAGCTGGAGGCGTCGTCGATGTGGTTCGGCGTCGACGCGCTCGACGTGGGCGGGATCGCACTGGCCGAGGTCCCGGCGGTACTCGGACTGTACGTACAGGTCGGGGAGTTGCGCCAGCGGTACGGCATGCGGGCGCTGCGCTTCGCCGCCATCGAAGCGGGTCACCTGGCCCAGACCCTGTCGATGGTGGCCGCCGCGACCGGGCTGGCGGTGGGCACGATCGGCGGATTCTACGACGACGTCGCCCATGAGCTGCTCGGCCTCGACGGTGTCGACGACGTACTGGCCTACCTGCTGCCGGTCGGTCGCTTCCCGGCGTCGGCGGTCCAAGCCGGATCGTCAGGAGGTGCGGCATGAACGCCGGGGACCGGTGGGGCGACGACAAGGCCCCCGACCGTCAGGGAACGTCGGGGGCCTACCCCAGTGTGCCACGACCGGACCCGTCGGCGCATCCCGGGGCGGCTGGCGACCCGCCCGTGCCGGCGGTGCGGGTGCTCGCCGGAGTCAACGAGTTGCGGGCGGTCGCCGACCCGATCCGGTTGCAGGTGCTCGGTGTGCTCACCGCCGAGTACGACCATGCCCTGTCCGCCCGGCAACTGGCCCGCCGGCTCGGCGTCACGTTCAGCCTGATGCACTACCACCTGCGGGTGCTGCACGACGAAGGTCTGGTCCGGGTGACGAACCAGCAGACCGGCCAGGGCCGGGCGGAACGCTGCTTCCAGACCGCGCAGCTCGCGCTGCGGTGGGACTTTCCGGTGGAGGCGGCAGCGGGCTGCGACGGTGGCACCGGGGTGCCGGCCGGATCAGGCGGGGACGAGGCCCGATGACCGGGCGAACAGGTCGATCCGCCCGGCGAGGCCGTCCTTCAACGGGGGACACGGCGGGGTTCCCTCCCGCCAGAGCTTCGGGCAGGCCCCGCCGCACACCGGCAGGATCGGGCAATTCCGGCAACCGGTTTCGCCTGCGGCCAGGCCGGTGTACCAGTCGTCGAACCGGCCGGCAGGTCGCAACTGGCGCGGGTTCGCGGTGTCCACGGATCCGACATGCTCGTCGGTGAACCCGGGTACCAGCGGTTGCTCGGTGCAGGAGTAGATACGCCCGTCCGGGGCGAGCACCTCGCTGTGCCGGGAGGTGGCGGTGCACACCACCCGTACCGGCTGGCTGGGCAGCACCCGGCAGTGCAGCCCGGCGGCGAGGTAGGCGGCGTACCACCGCAACTCGGTCTCGGCGGCCTGGCGCTGGCGCAGTCGCAGGTCACTGACGTCGTTGCCCCAGGAGTGGACCGGCGAGGGGTAGAAGCGGATCCGCGGGTCGGCCAGGCCGGCGTCGCGCATCGCGGTGGCGAACTCCGTGGCCTGACCGGCGTTGTGCAGCCCGATGTTGGACCGTACGGTCGCCCGCAGTCCGGCCAGGTCCGTGTCGTCGAGCATGGCCCGCAACGCGGCGGTGATCCGGTCGTACGAACCCTGGCCGCTGTTGAGCGGGCGGGACCGTTCGTGCACCTGCTGCGGTCCGTCGATGGTGATCTCCAGCTGGTCGACCCGGCAGTCCAGGTGCAGGCTGCGCAGCTTGCGGGCGTCGAGCAGGGCACCGTTGGTGACCAACAGCGCCGAGTAGGCCACCTGGTGCCGGTCGGCGGCGGCGACGAACCGTGCGGACAGGTCGCGCAGCACGGCGTACCCCATCAGGGGCTCGCCACCGAACCAGCGCACCAGCACCGAATCGTGGTCGCCACCGGCCATCGCCCGTTCGACCCGGGCGGCGACCGCGTCGCGATGGCGTACCGTCCGGGTGGCCGGTGCGTCGCGCCGGTGCCGCTGTCCACAGTAGCCGCAGCCCATGTTGCAGTAGGCGGTCGGCATGACGACGAACTGGCGGTGCCGGCTGGTCTCGGCGGCCTGCGCGCCGGCCGCGATCACCTCGGCGGTCTCGTCGGTGCCGGCCGGAACCAGCACCCCCAGGTCGGTCAGCCGGGTCTGTTCGCCGGCGGGCAGCGCGGCCGGCCCGTCGGTGGCGAGCACATCGACGGTACGGGTGTCCAGCAGCAGGGTCCGGGCGCGGGCGGTGTGGTAGAGGGCCCGCAGCAACCTGCCGGAGGGGTGCCGGTAACTGGTCGGGCTGAATACGAGATAGCGGCTGAGGACGAGCTCGGGCTGGGCCATGGCAAGCCTTTCCAGGGTCGGCAAAGCCGCCGGACCCGGGGCATCGCTCCGGGTCCGGCGCTGGTGAGGCTGCTGGTCAGCGGAACGCGCAGGCGGCGTTGACGCTGGAGTTGCCGGGCCAGTCGGCTGTCTCGTCGGCCGGCAGCTCGATGGCGATCATATCGGCGGCTTCGGCCTGAGTGGTGGTCGTCTGCTCCGGCTGCGGCGCTTCGGCGGCTGCGGCCGGCGCGGCGGGGGCGGCGAGAGCGACTGCGGCAACGATGGCGAAGAACCGGTTGGTGGGCACAGTGAACCTCCGGATGAGGGGTGAGATCAAAGGGGGAGATGGCCCGGCACCTGGCCCGGGCACAGGAGTGGTTGGGCGGGACTGGTAAGATCCAGTTGACGTTCAAAATATCCTGAGCGAAGGACACAAGTCAATCGTCGAGGTAGAATCAACCGTGTAACACCGGTTGAACGGGAGGTCTGCGGTGACTGAGTTGCTGGTCAGTCGGGTGATCGAGGACGTGGCGACCCTCAAGGCACTGGCTGACCCGATCCGGATGCGAGTGCTGGAGCTGGCCATGTCCGAACCCGAGCGGACCTGGACGGCCAAGGAGCTGGCGCGCATCGTCGGTGTCCCACCGACCAAGATCTACTACCACCTGAACCAGTTGGAGCAGCACGAGCTGCTGCACATCCGGGACACCCGGGTGGTCAACGGCATCATCGAGAAGCAGTACGGTGCCGGGCAGCTCAACCTGACCTTCCACCGCCGTTCGGGCGACGAGCCCAACTCGATGCACGAAGTGGTCGCCACACTGCTGGAACAGACCCGCGACGAGATAGAGCTGGGCCTCAACGCCGGCACCATCTCCGGCAGCAGCGAGGCACCGGACCCGGTCCGGATGGTGCTCAGCCGCGGGTTCGCCGAGATCCCGGTGCATCGCATCGCCGAGTTCCGCCAGGAACTGCAGGCGCTGATGCGGCGGTTCGAGGAGGCCAGCCTGGTTCGCGACGGAGATTGCACCGGGCACCGGTTCGCCATGCTGCTCGCGATGCACCCCGCCGTCGTGACGTGATCCCGCCACGTTAGTCGTTCGTCCATTTTGTGATGATTTACTTGGTCAAATCGAGCGTACGGTGACCCCGGCTGAGAACGCCCCACTACGCAGCTCCAGCCGTTGCGGCACCAGCTCCCCGCGCAGTGAGAAGGCCAACGGCACCAGCAGTCTGGCCCCGGCCGGCAGCGGGTCGGCGAAGATGTCCCGCCCGCCGTTCTCCTCCCGGGTGGCCTTCTCGTCCACCCCCACCCAGTCGCCGGTCGGCAGGTGCGCCCGTTGCAGCGGCGCGTACCAGAACTGTTCGGCGTCGCTGCGGTTGCGCACCGCCACCGTGGCGAGGCAACGCCGTACCTGCTCGCCGGCCGGCACGCAGGCCAGCCGGTAGACGGTGAACTCGAACGCGGACTCGGTGAGCAGGACGCCGAACCCGCCGGACGGCGCGTCGCCGATCCATCCGCTGGGTGCCTGGTTGGCCCGGTCCAGCAGCTGCGAACCGTACGTGGCGGCCTGCACCGAGGCCACCGCCAACCCGGCCAGCATCGCACAGAGCAGACCGAGCACCACCGGCGTGCCGGGCCGCCACCGCGGCGTGGACGGTGGCGGCGTGGCGGGCGTCCGGATCCGCCGCCCGGCCGCGGTCACGATTCGTCGGCGGTCCACCCGACGCTCCTGCAGCCGCCGACGCCAGCCGTAGCCGATCATGGTCACCACGACGAGCGCGCTCAGGCCGGCGAGCAGCGGCATCGACGGGCGCTGCCACCAGGACCGGTCGGTCGGCTCCAGCCCGGCGGACGGGGTCCACCGGGCCGCCGCGCAGTCGTACGGCCGGGCGGTGTCGCGCTCGTACGCGCAGACCGGAAAGGTCTGCGCGGCGGTGGAACCGCCGGGGCGGAACGAGGCGTTGACCGTCGCCGCGCCGTTACCGGGCAGACTGAGCTGCCAGGTGATCTCGGTCTGCGCCACCTGGCCGCCCGAGCCCACCGTCGCCACCGAAGCGTCGCTCGGCACGCCGAGGCGCAGCGTCACGTCGACCGGTGCCGCCGTCCGGTTGACCGCCTCGATCTGGTACGTCGGCGCGCTCTGCCCGACGTCGTTGATCGCGACCGCGACCAGTTCCTGCTCCGACCCGTGCACCACCGGCTGGGCCCGCCCTGCCGGCGGATCGAGCGAGCTCCACCCGCCGGCCAGGACGATCCCCAACGCACCGGTGCCGAGCACCCGCCGCCACGATGACATCACCATCACGATCCCCGCTTCCGACCCGAACGGTAGGCGGGAAATGGCTGCCCGGTGGAGCGAAGGCGGCTTCTGCTCCGCCGCCGTGCCGACGGTGCTACGCTGCCCGCCGCCGGCGAGGGCGATAGATTGGCCCGGTGCGTATCGCTCGTTTCGCCCATGACAAGGGCATGTCGTTCGGAGTCGTCGAAGGGGAGCCGGGTGCCGGCCCGGGGGCGCTCACCATCGCCGAGGTCGAAGGCCATCCGTTCGGCAGGCTCACCTTCACGTCGCAGCGCTGGGCGCTGGCCGACGTCCGGCTCCTGTCACCGATCCTGCCCAGCAAGGTGGTCTGCGTCGGGCGCAACTACGCCGACCACGCCGCCGAGCACGGGGCCGAGGTGCCGGCCGAGCCGCTGTTGTTCCTCAAGCCGTCGACATCGGTCATCGGCCCGCTGGACGCGATCCGGCTGCCCGCCCAGTCGCGGCAGGTGGAGCATGAAGCGGAACTGGCGGTGGTGATCGGTCCTCCTGGGGCCCGGCGGGCCGACCGGGCCGCGGCCGAGCGGGCGATCTTCGGCTACACCTGCGCCAACGATGTCACCGCCCGGGATCTGCAGCGCGCCGACGGGCAGTGGACCAGGGCCAAGGGCTTCGACTCGTTCTGTCCGTTGGGTCCGTGGATCGTCACCGGGCTGGACGTGACCGACCTGGAGGTGCGCTGCGAGGTCGGGCCCGATCCGGCGCAGCTGGAGGTACGCCAGCTGGGTCGGACCAAGCAGATGGTCTTCGACGTGCCGACTCTGGTGTCGTACGTGTCGCACGTGATGACACTGCTGCCGGGAGACGTCATCCTGACCGGGACCCCGGCCGGGGTGAGCGAGTTGACCGCCGGGGACACCGTGGCGGTCCGTGTCGAGGGCATCGGCGAGCTGACGAACCCGGTGGTGGCGGTCGACTGAGCCGGTGCCGGTGCCGGTGCCGGTCGCTTGCGCTGGCGGCGCTCGTGGTGAGCTACGGGTAAACCGCTGCGGTAACCCGATTTGGCGCGCACCATGGGGTCAGGTAGAGTTCTGTCCCGGTGCGGCGAGCACCGATGGGGTATGGGGTAATTGGCAGCCCGACTGATTCTGGTTCAGTTAGTCTAGGTTCGAGTCCTGGTACCCCAGCCACCGATGCAGGCACCAGATGGCATCGGGGTGCTGGTCTCTGTTAGAGTTCAGCACCGTTGTCCGCAAGGACACGCGGTAAGAGGTTACGGAACACAGTGGAAGTTCTGGCCCCGTCGTCTAGCGGCCCAGGACGCCGCCCTCTCAAGGCGGTAGCGCCGGTTCGAATCCGGTCGGGGCTACAGTTGATCGAGGCGCCCTCAGCCGAGGGCGCCTTTGCCGTTGCGGCACCCGTGTGCACACCCATCACGTCCTGACCTGGTGTGCACACCCATCATGCCCGGTCTGGCCGCCGCCCGGACGGTTTTCGGGTGACTCGCCTGTCTTCGGGTGACTTGCCTGGCGCGCAGCCCGGACTCGCCGACTCAGAGCCCGGACAGCCGTTGTCCGGCCCGGACCACGGCCATCGCGTGCCGCTCGCCAGGGCGGCGGCCGAGCCGTTCGATCGGCCCGGACACGCTCACCGAGGCGATCACCCGGCCGGTGCGGTCCCGGATCGGGGCGGAGACGCTGGCGACGCCGGCCTCGCGTTCGGCGACGCTCTGCGCCCAGCCCCGCCGGCGCACCTCGGCCAGCGTCCGTCCGGTGAACTTGCACCGGGGCAGCAGCGGCATGACCGCTTCCGGCGGCTCCCAGGCGAGCAGGATCTGGGCGGCCGAACCGGCGGTCATCGGCAGCACCGACCCGATCGGCACGGTGTCGCGCAGCCCGCTGGCGCGCTCGGCGGCGGCGACGCAGATCCGCTCGTCGGCTCGCCGCAGGTAGAGCTGGGCGCTCTCCCCGGTGGCGTCCCGCAGCGCGGCCAGCAACGGCTCCGCGGCGGTCAGCAGGACGTCGGGCGCGGCATTGGCCAGCTCGCCCAACCGGGGGCCGGGCCGCCAGCGTCCCTGCGTGTCCCGGACCAGCATCCGGTGGATCTCCAGCGCCTGGGCCAGCCGGTGCGCGGTGGCCCGGGGCAGCTTGGTCCGCTCGACGAGCTCGGCCAGGCTGGCGCCGTCCACGCAGGCCGCGAGGATGACCACCGCCTTGTCGAGAACGCCGACACCGCTCATACTGTGTCCCACAAGCCGAAACATACCTCCCAGAATTTAGGATGTCCAGATGGTGGGAGACACTTCGAAGCCGGCCTCGCCCAGGACCCTGGCCGAAAAGGTCTGGGACGCGCACGTGGTGCGATCCGCCGCGGGCGAGCCGGACCTGCTCTACATCGACCTGCACCTGCTGCACGAGGTCACCAGCCCGCAGGCGTTCGACGGGCTGCGGACGGCCGGCCGTCCGGTACGCCGACCCGATCTGACGCTGGCGACCGAGGACCACAACACCCCGACCGGGTACGCCGATCCGGCTTTCCGCAGCCGCCGCGGTGACCTGCTGACGATCAGCGACCCGACCTCGCGTACGCAGATCGAGACGCTGCGACGCAACTGCGCCGAGTTCGGCGTCAAGCTGCACGCGCTCGGCGACGACAACCAGGGAATCGTGCACGTGATAGGCCCGCAGCTGGGCCTGAGCCAGCCGGGTATGACCATCGTCTGTGGCGACTCGCACACCGCCACCCATGGTGCGTTCGGCGCACTCGCCTTCGGTATCGGCACCAGCGAGGTGGAGCACGTGCTGGCCACCCAGACACTGCCGCAGGCCCGGCCGAAGACGATGGCGGTCACCGTCACCGGGGAACTGGGTCCGGGCGTCACCGCGAAGGATCTCGTACTCGCGCTGATCGCCCAGGTCGGCACCGGCGGCGGGCGCGGCCACATCGTGGAGTACCGCGGCGAGGCGATCCGCAAGCTCTCCATGGAGGGCCGGATGACGGTGGCCAACATGTCCATCGAGTGGGGTGCCAAGGCCGGCATGGTCGCGCCGGACGAGACGACCTTCGCGTACCTCAAGGGCCGTTCGAACGCCCCGCAGGGCACCGACTGGGACGGTGCCGTGGCGTACTGGTCCAGCCTGGTCACCGACGAGGACGCCACCTTCGACGCGGAGGTGATCCTGGACGCCAACCAGATCACGCCGTTCGTCACCTGGGGTACCAACCCGGGGCAGGGCGCGGCGCTGAGCGCCAGCGTGCCCGACCCGGAGCAGTTCACCACCGAAGCCGAACGGATCGCCGCCCGGCGCGCGCTGGAATACATGGACCTGCGTCCCGGAACGGTCCTGCGCGACGTCGCCGTCGACGTGGTCTTCGTCGGTTCCTGCACCAACGGCCGGCTGGAGGACCTGCGCGCCGCGGCGGAGGTGCTGCGCGGACGCAAGGTCGCCGACGGGGTACGGATGCTCGTGGTGCCCGGCTCGGCCAAGGTACGCGAGGCGGCGGAGAACGAAGGGCTGGACAAGGTCTTCGCCGACGCCGGGGCGGAGTGGCGGTTCGCCGGCTGCTCGATGTGCCTGGGCATGAACCCGGACACCCTCTCACCGGGAGAGCGCTCGGCATCCACCTCCAACCGCAACTTCGAGGGCCGGCAGGGCCGCGGCGGGCGTACCCACCTGGTGTCGCCACCGGTCGCGGCAGCGACCGCCGTGGTGGGCCGGCTGGCCGCACCGGCGGACCTCAACTGAGGCACCTACAGACGGGATTACAGGACATGGACAAGTTCACCGTGCACTCCGGGATCGCCGTCCCGTTGCGCCGATCTAATGTAGATACGGATCAGATCATCCCCGCCGTATACCTGAAGAGGGTCACCCGGACGGGCTTCGCCGATGGTCTGTTCAACGCCTGGCGCGAAGACCCAGGATTTGTCTTGAACAATCCTTCATATTCGGAGGCATCGATTCTCGTCGCTGGCCCCGAGTTCGGCACCGGGTCATCGCGTGAGCACGCGGTGTGGGCGTTGCGGGACTGGGGCTTTCGTGCGGTCATGTCTCCCCGCTTCGGCGACATCTTCCGCGGCAACGCGCTCAAGGAAGGCCTCCTTCCGGTCGAGCTGGAAATGCCGGCGATTGAGCAATTGTGGGCCCTCGTCGAGGCGGATCCGGCGGCTGAGGTGACCGTCGACCTGGGCGCCCGTGAGGTCAGAGCAGGTGGCTCCACCTGGTCGTTCCCGATCGACGACTTCAGCCGCTGGCGGTTGATGGAAGGGCTGGACGACATTGGACTGACCCTGCGTCACGAGGTCGCCATCACCGAGTACGAGCAGCATCGGCCGCCGTTCAGGCCTGTCGTCGCATAGCGGCCCGGTTGCCGTCGCCGATTGCGTCCCGTTGGCCTCTCAGCACCCTTCGCCGGCCCCGATTTCGCCCTCATCCGGTGGCACACCACCCGTCCGGCTATGCCAACCGGACGGCTCGGGCCACCGGATGGGGGCGAATCCGTTACGACACAAGGACTTTTTTCCCACAGATGTTTGTGTCCTGCCGGTACAGGGCATACCGTGCGCGCAGAATGGCTCGTTGAGTCCAGTTGCACATACGGGAGGGAACTCGTGAACAAGGCAGAGCTCATCGACGCGCTCGCTGCCCGCCTGGGAGACCGCAAGACGGCGACGACCGCGCTCGACGCTGTCCTCGCCGAGGTCCAGGCGGCAGTCACCAAGGGCGACCGGGTGGGTATCACCGGGTTCGGGGTGTTCGAGAAGCGCGTCCGAGCGGCTCGAACAGCCCGCAACCCGCGTACCGGCGAAGCAGTGAAGGTCAAGAAGACCTCGGTGCCGGTCTTCCGGCCCGGCGCAGGCTTCAAGGACATGGTCGCCAGCGGCAAGGCTCCCAAGGCCACCGCGACAAAGTCGACGGCGGCGGCCAAGAGCGCTGCGGCCAAGAAGACCACGGCGGCCAAGTCCACTGCGGCGAAGTCGACGGCGGCCAAGAAGGCCCCGGCCAAGAAGGCCCCGGCGAAGAAGGCTCCGGCGAAGAAGACCGCCAACGCCGGTACGGCGAAGGCCACCGCGGCGAAGAAGACCGCGGCGACCAAGTCGACCCGCTCGACGGCGGCGGCCAAGAAGACCACGGCCGCCAAGAAGACCACGCCGACCAAGTCCACTGCGACCAAGTCCACTGCGGCGAAGTCGACGGCGGCGAAGTCGACGGCGGCCAAGAAGGCCCCGGCGAAGAAGGCTCCGGCCAAGAAGTCCGCGGCCCGCAAAACCACCCGCTGAGCCCATCGCCGACCCAGCGGCCACACCGGCCGTGCACCCGGCAGCGCGAAGGCGCCTACCGCGATCCGGTAGGCGCCTTCGCGGCTGTCCGCGCGGCTATCAACGGTCCGCGGGCTACAGGCGATCCGCGCCGACGAACCGGTCCCCGGCGAAGGCCAGCAGCCACCCACTGCCCTTGGCGGTGCGGTAGTCCGCCGATGCCCGGCCGCTCAACAACGCCAACGCCGACGGGATCACCTTTCCCTGACTGCACACGGCGGCCGGCGTACCTTCCTTCGCCAGCTGTGCGAAGCGGTCGGCGGCGACCAGCGCACACTCGTCCGGGTGCTGGCCGGGCAGCGGCTCGTCGAACGCCGAGTCCACCTCGACCGGTACGTCCAGCGCCTGCGCCAGCGGCGCCAATGTCTGCACACATCGTCGTGGCGACGCCGACAGCACCCGGCGCGGTCCGACCAGCGCGACCAACCCGGCCAACGCACGCGCCTGACGCAGCCCGGCGAGGTCCAACGGCCGCGCGGAATCCGGGCCGGGCCAGGTGTCCCGGCTGCCGGCATGGGCGTGCCGCACCACGACCAGCACCACCGACACCGCCGGCAGCTCCGCGAACGCCCGCAGCACACCGACGTCGTGCCGGTACGTCAGCCGCTGCTGCGCCTGGCGCAGCGGCAACCAGCACACCTCGTCGACCTCGTCGGCAGCCTCGATCGGGACGGGGAGCGCCGACGCGCCGGGGGATGCCACCACCCGCATCGACCAGTAGTCCACCGCCTTGGTGTTGCCGTCAGGCATGGTGTACCGCACCGACGGCAGCCGTACCTGCGGCACCGCCTTGAGTCCGGTCTCCTCACCAACCTCCCGCACCGCCGCGGCCAACGGGTGCTCGGCCGGCTCCAGTTTGCCCTTTGGCAGCGACCAGTCGTCGTGCCGCGGACGGTGCACCAGACACACCTCGACGGTGCCGGAATCGCCGTTCCGCCAGACCACCCCGCCTGCGGCGCGCACCTCGGTCACGGCAGCCACTTGGTCCGCCGTTTGGTCGTCGACCGCTGCCAGGCGGCCGGAAAACCGGCCCGGGCGGCCCGGATCGCCACCCGCTCCCGCTCCACCAGCCGCCCGGCGGTCACCGCCAACTCGTGGTCGTCGGGATGCGCGGCGGCGATCTCCTGCCAGGTCTGCGCCGCGACCGCCCCGTCCTGATGTTCACCGAGCAGGTTCTGCACCCGAGACAACGCCTTCGCCAGCCGGGCTGCGCCCTCGTCGCCGATCACGGAGGCGACTGCGTCCACCGCGTAGCGGGCCTTCTTCCCGTTGATCCGCACCGCGTGCCAGCGCTCGTCCGGCGCGTCCAGCGTCAGATCGGCGGCACCGTCCACCCCGTTGCCGCCGTAGGCCAGCCGACGCCACGGCGTGGCCACCAGCCGTGGCAGCACCTCGTCGGCGGGGCCATCGGCCACCCCGGTCAACTGCGGCTCCCGGGCCGCCCGCACCAGAATCTCCACCAGCGCAACGTACCGGTCGGACCGCAGCGCCGCGTCCACCTCGTCCAGTGCCGCCGCGTGCCGGTCGGCCAACGCCGAATCGATGCGACCGACCGCCGACTCCGGCAGCGGTGCCAACGGGTCCGCGGCGGCGGTGCGCCGCAGCCGTTCCCGCAGCACCTCGGCGTCCCGCGCGCCGCCCAGCACTCCGGCCACCCACTTCAGCTCGTCGCGCAGCGGCCGTGCCCAGCCCTTGCGTACCAGCACCCGGAAGGTGCGCAGGTCGCTGCGTAGCCGCCGGCAGCCCACCCGCATCTGGTGGACGGCGGTGTCGTCGTCGCCGACCGGCGCGTGCAACCGGACCAGCGCGTCGTGCGCCAGAATCCGGGCGATGCCGTCGCGGATCGCCCGGGTCACCACGTCACCCGCGGACGGTTGCGCCGGTAGCTCGCCGGCCGGCGCCAGGTCCGGCGGGCCGGCCGCGGCGGCACCCAACGCACGTACGTGCTTGGGGGTGAACCCACCGGCCGTCGCCCCGGCCGCCACCAACTGTTCCTCGACCCGGTCCAGCAGCTCCCGGTCGCCGGCCTTGCGCTCGACCTCGACCTCGCGGAAGCTCGACCGGACGGTCTCGCCGTCGAGCACCGACACCGCGTCGTCGGCCAGCTCCACCAGCAGGGTGTCATCGCCGTCGCGCAACTCCACCACCCGGCGCCTGGTGCGTACCGTCGCCGCGGGTGCCAGCGGCGCCCCGCGCGAGTACGCGGTCACCAACCACACCAGCTCGGCCGGCGGCTTGCCCCGCTTACCCGGGCGGCTGATCTCGTGCCGCACGCCCGGCACGTCCGCCGGCAGTTTCACCGTCCACGGCTCGGCGTCGCCCACCCGGTGGCGCAGCGACACCCCCGCCCGGGCCAGCCGCAGATCGGCGGTGTCGAGGTAGGTCGCGGTCAGCTTCACCGCCGGCACCTCCACCAGCCGGCCGCCGTCCGGCAGGCAACCGGACAGATCCGGTACGGCGAACCCGGTACTGACCTCGTACTTGCGCTCCTCCTCGACCATCCGGCCAGCGTAGCGCCGTGCCAGCTCAGGCGCCGGTGCCGATGAACCGGCGCAGCAGCCGCTCCTGCAGGTGCACCATCGGCTGGTCGGGGCTGGCCCGGTGCCGGCTCCAGGTGCCGTCCGGGTGCAGCTCGAACGCCTCGCACTCCGGGCTGAACGCGTCGGTCATCAGCTGGTCCAACTCGGCGCGGGCCACCGGATCGGTCACCTGCACCAGCGCCTCCACCCGGCGGTCGAGGTTGCGGTGCATCAGGTCGGACGAGCCGATCCAGAACTCGGTGTCGCCGTCGTTGCCGAACCGGAACACCCGGGAATGCTCCAGGAAGCGGCCCAGGATCGAACGAACCCGGATGTGCTCCGACAGCCCCGGCACCCCGGGCCGCAGCGTGCACATGCCCCGGATCAGCAGGTCGACCTGCACCCCGGCCCGCGAGGCCCGGTAGAGCGCATCGGTGACCTCCTCGTCGACCAGCGAGTTCACCTTGAGCTGCACCAGCCCCGGGCGGCCGGCCCGCACATGGTCGACCTCGCGCTCGATCCGCTCGATCAGACCACTGCGTACGCCGTGCGGGGCGACCAGCAGCCGGCGGTACGCGGTCTGGCGGCTGTAGCCGGTGAGCACGTTGAACAGGTCGGTCAGGTCGGCGCCGACCTCCGGATCGGCGGTGAGCATGCCGAAGTCCTCGTACAGCCTGGCCGTCTTCGGGTGGTAGTTGCCGGTGCCGATGTGGCAGTAGCGGCGGATCTGGTTGCCTTCCTGACGGACCACCAGCGCGGTCTTGCAGTGCGTCTTCAACCCGACCAGGCCGTACACCACGTGACAGCCGGCCCGCTCCAGCATCCGCGCCCAGCCGATGTTGGCCTGCTCGTCGAACCGGGCCTTCACCTCGACCAGCACCACCACCTGCTTACCGGCCGCAGCGGCCTCGATCAGCGCGTCCACGATCGGGGAGTCGCCGCTGGTGCGGTACAGCGTCTGCTTGATCGCCAGCACCAGCGGATCGGCGGCGGCCTGCTCGATGAAGCGCTGCACGCTGGTGGAGAACGAGTGGTACGGGTGGTGCACCAGGATGTCGCCGTCACGTAGCGTGGCGAACACGCTGCGCGGCACCTCGCCCTCGACCAGACGCGGGTGGGTGGCCGGCACGAACGGCCGGTCCTTGAGGTCGGAGCGGTCGGACTCCTCGTACACCTGCCACAGCGCCGACAGGTCCAGCAGGCCCGGCACCCGCAGCACGTCGTGGCTGTCCATGTCGAGCTCGCGTACCAGCAGGTCGAGCATGTGGTCGGAAATGGAGGCGGCCACCTCCAGGCGGACCGGCGGGCCGAACCGGCGCCGGGCCAGCTCGCGCTCCAGCGACTGCAGCAGGTCCTCGTCGCGGTCCTCGTCGACCTCGAAGTCGGCGTTGCGGGTGACCCGGAACAGGTGGCACTCCACCACCTGCATGCCGGAGAAGAGCTGGCCGAGCTGGGCGGCGATGAGATCCTCGACCGGCAGGAACCGGGCGCCCAGGCCCTCGCGGCTGACCACCACGAACCGGGGCACGTTGTTGGGCACCTTGATCCGGGCGAACAACTCCGGCCCGCCGTCCGGGTCACGGACCGCGACGGCCAGGTTCAGCGACCGGCTGGAGATGTACGGGAACGGATGCGCCGGGTCGACGGCGAGCGGGGTGAGCACCGGGAAGATGTGCTCCCGGAAGTAGGTGCGCAGCCCTTCGCGCTCCCCGGGCGCCAGATCGCCCCAGCGGATCAGGTGGATGCCCTCGGTGGCCAGCTTCGGGCGTACCTCCTCGGTGAAACACTGGGCGTGCCGGGCGACCAGCCCGGCGGTCTTTTCCGCGATCAGCTCCAGCTGGGTGCGCAGCGGTAGCCGATCACCGCCGCGCATCGGCAGGCCGGCCTGCAGCCGTCGCTTCAACCCGGCGATGCGCACCATGAAGAACTCGTCCAGGTTGCTGGCGAAGATCGCCAGGAACTTGGCCCGTTCCAGCAGCGGGGTCTGCGGGTCCTCGGCCAGCTCCAGCACCCGGGCGTTGAAATCGAGCCAGGACAGCTCCCGGTTGAGGAACCGGTCGTCGGGCAGCGGCTGCGCGGCTACCGGGGTCACCGGCTCGTCCGGTGCGGCCGGTTCCGCCGTGTCCGACACCGGATTGGCCAGATCCGGTGCTTCGATCGGCAGCGGTGAGGCGGGCGCCGTGCCGGCGGACTCCGCGACCGCCTGTGGCGTCGGCTCGGTCGTCTCCGGAGCCGTCTCGGCCGGAGGGTCCTTCTTCGCCGGACTCTTCTTCGTCGGGGTACGTCGTGCCGACGTGCCTCTGGCGCGGGTGCTCTTGGCCGGTGTGGCGCCTTTCGCCGCTGCGGCGATCCTGGCGGGTGTGGCGCTCTTTGCCGGCGTGCCAGCCGACTTGCGGGCAGTGCCGTTCGGCGACCGGCGGCGGGCCGTCCGGGGCGCCGGGGTCGCGGGGTCGGCAGCAGGCTGGTCGGCAGCGGGCTGGTCGGCGGCGCGACGCGAATCGGCGGCTCGACGGGAGGGGGCGGGCGTCACTCCGCAATCATGACCTGATCACGGTGAACGTGACATTAATTTGTCCCGAGTTGGGCTAGTCAAACGTGGGCAACGTGATTCGTTTAACGTGCCCGGACTCATCGTGCTCGATGCGTACCCGCTGTCCCAGTCGCAGCAGCCGCAGCCCGGAGGCATCGAACGCCGCCGCTGGGAACGCGAGTTCCGCGCCGTCGTCGAGCAGCACCGTGCCGCTGCGAGTCGCCGAATCGTACGTCGCCACCGTGCCCTGCATGCCAGCACGCTACCGTGCCGGCGCGGGTCAGCGACTCCGCACCGATCAGCAACCCACCCCGGCCGGACACAGCGCGGCGGTGTGCCGGCCCAGACCGAGCGCGGCCGCCGCGGCGAGGTCGGCGGCGGTGTCGACGTCGCGACGCAACGTCGGCCAGTCGCCGGGCAGCCGGCGGGCGCCGGAAGCCGCGTGCCGGGCCGCCGACCCGGCGCCGAACCTCGGCTTCAGCGCCGCCGGGCGCACCGCGGCCAGCAGTACGGTGCCGGTGCCCGCCGCGTCCGGCACGAAACTGCGTCCCGGCGCCCCCGACCCACCCTGACCCGTCGCGATCCGGCCGGCGGCAGCCAGGGCCGCGACCAGGTCGTCCGGGCGCAGCGCCGGCAGATCGGCGGTGAGCGCCGCGACCGAGGCCCCGGAAGCGGCGGCCAGCGCCGCGCCGTGCGCGAACGCGGCGTTGAGCCCGCCGCCGTCCGGTCCGTCACCGCCGGGTTCGTCGTCCGGTCCAGGCTCGGCCACGGTACGGGCACCGAGCGCGGCCAGCGCGGCCGCCGCGACCGGATCCGGGGTCACCACCACCGCCGCCACGACCAGCGGACAGGCCAGGACGGCGGCGAGGGTGTCGCAGGCCAGCGCCAGCGCCAACTCCTCATGCCGGACGCCGGGAACCGCCCCACGCAGTCGGCTCTTGGCACGGCCGAGCGGCTTGACCGGCAGCACCACGGACCAGGCTTCCTCCCGCACTCCCGGGATCCTGCCGGATGGGCTCGCGTTGGCCCTGGCCGGGTCCGACAAGGCATGATTCGCTGCGGCGGCGGACGGGAGACGAGGAGAATCGGGTGGCGCGGCGGAGACTGGGCTTCTGGCGGCGGTTCGTCGTGATCGTGGTCAAGCCGCTGCTGGTCGCCTGGACCAGGCGGGACTGGTCGGGGATGGCGAACATTCCCCGTACCGGTGGCGTCATCATCGTGCCGAACCATATGTCGCATGCGGATCCGCTGATCGTCGCCCACTTCATCTACGACTCCGGCCGGTGGCCGCGCTTCCTGGGCAAGGCCAGCCTGTTCACCATTCCGGTGGTCGGGCCGTGGCTGCTCAAGGTGAAACAGATCCCGGTGCACCGGGGCAGCGTCGACGCGGTCAGGTCCCTCGAATCGGCGATCGCCGGGGTGCACGAGGGCGGTGCGGTGGTCATCTACCCGGAGGGGACCACCACCCGGGAACCGGACCTGTGGCCGATGCGCGGCAAGACCGGCGCGGCCCGCCTCGCGCTGACCACCGGTGCGCCGATCGTGCCGGTCGCGATGTGGGGACCGGAACGGATCTACGACCCGCGTACCCGGAAACTCAACCTGCTGCCCGGCAAACCGGTCACGGTCAAGGCCGGCGAGCCGATCGACCTGAGTCGCTGGGCCGGGGTCGAGCCGACCCGCGCGGTGCTGGAGGAGATCACCGAGACGGTCATGCTGCGGGTGCGGGACCTGCTCGCCGAGATCCGTGGCGGCACCCCGCCACCGCTGTACGCGTCCCCGGGCCGTCGTAACGGCAAGCCGTCACCGCCCGCGCCGACGCCACCGCCCGCGCCAGCCGACTCGGCCGACCCGGCGGACTCGGCGGACTCGGCCGACTCGGAGCCGGGACGGTGAGCGGGCGCGGGCGGGCCGTCGTACTCGGTGCCGGATCGTGGGGGACCGCGTTCGCGAAGGTGCTCGCCGACGCCGGGACCGACGTGGTCATCTGGGCGCGGCGTGAGCCGGTCGCCGCCGCGATCCGCGAGTACGGCACCAACCCCGACTACCTGCCGGCGGTGCGGCTGCCCGACCGGGTCACCGCCACCAGTGACACGGCCGAGGCGATCACCGGAGCGGATCTGGTCGTGCTCGCCGTACCGTCGCAGACCCTGCGGGGCAACCTGGGTGAGTGGGCCGCGCACATCGGCCCCGACGCGACGCTGGTGAGCCTGATGAAGGGGATCGAACTCGGCACCACCAAGCGGATGAGCGAGGTGATCGTCGAGACCGCCGGGGTCGGCCAGGACCGGGTGGTGGTCGTCTCCGGGCCGAACCTGGCCGCCGAAATCGCCGCCGAGCAGCCGGCGGCCAGCGTCGTCGCCGGCACCGACGCCACCCGTACCGTTGCCGTGCAGCAGGCGATGCTCACGCCGTACCTGCGGCCGTACACCAACGACGACGTGGTCGGCTGCGAGCTGGGCGGGGCGGTGAAGAACGTGATCGCCCTGGCGTACGGCATCGCCACCGCGATGCGTCTGGGTGACAACACCAAGGCCACCCTGATCACCCGAGGGCTGGCCGAAACCGCCCGGCTCGGTGTCGCGCTCGGCGCCGACCCGCTGACCTTCGCCGGCCTGGCCGGGCTCGGCGACCTGGTCGCCACCTGCTCGTCGCCGCTGTCGCGCAACCGGACCTTCGGCGAACACCTGGGACGGGGGGAGACCCTCGACCAGGCGCAGGCCGCCACCCGGCAGACCGCCGAAGGGGTGAAAAGCTGCCTGTCGATCCGGGACCTGGCCCGCGCGCACGGGGTGGAGATGCCGATCACCGAGCAGGTGGAACGGATCTGCCACGAGGGCCTCGACCCGCGTACGGCGTTGACGTTGCTGATGACGAGGGCCACGAAACCGGAATAGGCCCTGCCGCCGGTCGGCCCGCTCGGCCAGGATGATCGCCATGACCGCTACTTCCCGCGACCCGGGGTACGGCGACGGCACCCGGTGCGTCGCGGCCGGGTTGCCCGAACCGGTGCCGGGGCAGCCGTTCCTGCCCGGCCCGGTCTTCGCCGCCCCGTACCACCTCGACCCGGTGACCGGGCCGGCGCCGGACCGCGACGGGTACGGCCGGGACGACAACCCCACCCGGCGGCGGCTGGAATCGGCCGTCGGCGACCTGGAAGGCGGCGACTGTCTCGTCTTCGCCAGCGGCCAGGCGGCGATCAGCGCGCTGCTGATGACCGCGCTGCGCCCCGGCGACACGGTGCTGTTGCCGGCCGACGGCTACTACACGGTGCGGGCCCTGGCCATCGAGATCCTGGAGCCGCTCGGGGTGAGCGTGCGGCTGGCCCCGACCGCCGGGCCGTATCCGGACTTCGCCGGGGTGCGGTTGGTGCTGCTGGAGACGCCGGCCAACCCGGGGCTGGACGTGTGCGACATCGCCGCGCTCGCGGCGGCGGCACACGACGCCGGGGCGCTGGTCGCGGTCGACAACACCGCCGCCACGCCGCTCGGGCAGCGGCCGCTGGAGCTGGCCGCGGACGTGGTGGTCGCCTCCGGGACCAAAGCCCTCGCTGGCCACTCGGATCTGCTGCTCGGCTACCTCGCCACCCGGTCGGCGTCGGCGCTGGCCGCCGCGAAGCGGTGGCGCAAGCTCACCGGCGGGGTGCCGGGGGCGTTCGACTGCTGGCTCGCGCACCGCTCACTGGCCACACTGGACCTGCGGCTGGCCCGCCAGTCGGCCAACGCGGCAGCGGTCGCCACCGCATTGGCCGGGCGCCGTGACGTCACCGGCGTACGCTGGCCCGGCCTGCCGGACGACCCGTCGTACGCGGTCGCGGCGGCGCAGATGCGCCGGATCCCGGGGATCGTGTCGTTCGACCTGGGCGACGCCGAGCGGGTCGGCCGGTTCCTGACCGCGTCGAAGCTGGTATCGGCGGCGACGTCGTTCGGTGGTCCACACACGACTGCTGATCGGCGGGCCCAGTGGGGCGACGACACCTCGCCCGGGTTCGTACGGCTCTCCTGCGGCATCGAGGACACCGCCGACCTGGTCACCGATGTCACCGGTGCGCTGGATGCCGTCTCCTGATCGGGTTTCGGCACGACGGCATCCACTACAGATAGACGACACTCAGGGATCGGTTCAGACCATCTGCGTCTGCGCGTGGCGGGCGGTGCGCCGTGGATCGGTCCGAGGAGTAGATCCACAGTAGGTTCTGCCTGGTCAGATCGGTATTCAAGTCTTCGGGTTCATCTGTTGATGTCTTCCGGTGAGCGGGTGGTCACTGTAGTTTGGCGGGCAGCTGTCCTGATCCTGGAGGTGCCGCTGATGTCGGGTCGTCGGGTAGCCGGCTGGTTGTCGGGTATGCGTGTCCGGGTCGCGGCGGTGACGGTGTTGGTGGTGGTGGCGTCGGCGCTGGGTGTGCCCACGGCGGTGGCGGCGCCTGCGGGTTCGGCGGCGGAGCCGGAGGTGGGTCAGCGGTCGGTGCCGGTGCGGGAGGAGGCGGTGGCGGCCGCGGAGGAGGTGGACGAGCCGTCGTTGCCGGGGTTCACGCCGGAGCCGCCGGTGTGGCCGGAGGCAGGGTCTGTGGTGGTGGACCTGTCGGACGGTTCGGCGTCGGTGGATGTGGGTGGGTTGCCAGTGCGGTTGTCGGCCCCGGAGCCGGCGGGTGATGTGTTGTCGGGCAGGTTGCGGGCTGACTGGGCGGATGCGTCGGAGATGCCGGACAGTGTGCGGGTGGAGGTGGCGGATCCGGGTGAGGCAGCGGCTGCCGGTATGGCGTTGGTGGTGCGGGTGGCAGCGGTGGATGAGCCGGTGGCTGGTGACGCGGTGCGGCTGGAGTTGGACTATTCGGGGTTCGCGGGGGCGTTCGGGGCGGGGTGGGCGTCGCGGTTGCGGCTGGTGGCGGTGCCGGAGTGCGCGTTGGTGGAGACGCTGGATCCCGGATGCGGTGGGCCGGTGGGGTTGGGGTCGCGCAACGATCCGGTGGCGGGGCGGATCGGTGCGGATGTGACGCTGTCGGCCGTGGCGGCGCGGGCGGGTCGTGCTGTCGTGACCGGTGCCGGCGGTGCGGTGGTGGCGTTGATGGCTGCCGGTGCGGGGGAGACGGGGTCGTTCAAGCGGACGTCGTTGGGAGAGCCGGCGTCGTGGCAGGCGGGTCAGTCCGGTGGCGGGTTCTCGTGGTCGTACCCGTTGGCGGTGCCGCCGGCGCCGGGCGGGTTGGAGCCGGAGGTGTCGTTCGACTACTCGTCGTCGGCGGTGGACGGCCGGACGAACGGGAACAACTCGCAGCCGTCGTGGATCGGGGAGGGCTGGGACTATCATCCGGGCTATATCGAGCGGTCGTACCGGGTGTGTAGTGACGACCTGGAGGGGTTTCCCGCGCATCACACCGACGCGACGCCGGATCCGTGTTGGCGGGAGCCGAACGCGAAGTTGGTGTGGCGGGGGCAGGCGACGGAGATCGTTCTCGGTGACGGTGACGGCAAGTGGCGCCTGGCGAACGACGACGGCTCCCGGATCGAGTTGCTGACCGGTCAACACGGCTACACGAACAACGGTGAGACGTGGCGGTTGACCACGACGGACGGGACGCAGTTCTACTTCGGTCGGCAGCGGTTGCCGGGGTGGAACACGGGGGACCGTGAGACGAATTCGGTGATGGGTCAGGGGGTGTTCGCGAACCACCTGTGGGAGCCGTGCTACCAGTCGAGCAGTTTTCTGTCCTCGCGGTGTTTCATGGCGTACCGGTGGAATCTCGACTATGTCGTGGACGCACACGGTAACTCGATGTCGTACTGGTACGACCGGGAGGTGAGCCGGGCGGGAATCACCGGGACGGGCACGTACCAGGTGCAGTACGACCGGGGGAGCGTGCTACGGCGGATCGAGTACGGCACCCAGGCGGGGGGTGAGGCGGACGCGGTGACGCCGCCGATGCGGGTGTTGTTCGCGGTGGGTGACCGGTGTCTGTCGTCGTGTTGGAGTGGGAGTTCGCCGAACGCGGCGAACTGGCCGGACACGCCGTGGGATCTGCAGTGTGACGCGGCGCCGTGCAACAACAACATCGGACCGTCGTACTTCACCGCGAAGCGGTTGACGTCGGTGACGACGCAGGTGCGGACCGGTGGGGTGTACGCGGACGTCGACCGGTGGGATCTGACGCAGGCGTTCCCCGCGACGAACGAGAGTAACGCGTTGAACCCGCCGTCGTTGTGGTTGTCGAACATCCAGCACACGGGTCTCGCGGGGGGCCAGGTCACGTTGCCGTGGGTGACGTTCGGCGGCACCCTGTTCGCGAACCGGACGGACCACAACGTGTCGGCTGCGGTGCCGGTGACGAACAAGTACCGGGTCACCGAGATCTACGACGAGACCGGCGGGAAGATCGAGATCACTTATCAGGGGTCGGACTGCACGGTGACGTCGCAGGCGGATCCGGACGACAACTCGAAGCGGTGCTTCCCGCAGTACTACAAGCCGGACGGGTCGCCGGCCGGCTGGTCATGGTGGAACAAGTACCGGGTGACGCAGGTGGTGGAGCGGGACCGGGTGGGCGGGTCGCCGCCGGTGACGCACACCTACGCCTACTCGACGGCGGGCGCGTCGTCGACCGTGTTGTGGCATCACAACGACGCGGATGTGTGGTCGCGGTCGTTGCCGCTGCGGACGTGGTCCGACTTTCGTGGCTGGCCAACGGTGACGGTCACCACCGGTGTCGGCACCGGGCAGCAGACCCAGTCCCGGTATCTGTACTTCCGGGGGATGCACCGGGACCGCACCGACGCCGGTGAGGGCACCCGCAGCGTGACGGTCACCGGCACGGACGGTGCGGTGCACGGCGACGACTGGTGGCGGGCCGGTTTCCTGTACGAGCGGGTCGACTACGCCAGTCCGGGCGGGCAGCAGTTGTACCGGACGATCAACCAGGTGGCGGGTTACGGCACCTCCCTCCGGGAGGAAGATCCGATTCACGCCCAGCCGGCCACCTGGCAGTCGGTGATCTCCCGGGTCCTCGTTACCAACACGTACTCGTGGTTGGCGCACGCCGGCACGTGGCGGCAGACCCGCACGGTCAACACGTGGGACACCACCTACGGCACGCTGGTCTCGTCGGACGAGCGGGGTGACGTCGCGACCCTCGACGACGACGTGTGCACCACCTACACGTACGCCCGTAACACCGGCGGCCCGTGGCTGATCGACACCCCGTCCCGGGCCGAGACCGTGGCGACGCCGTGCGCCACCACCCCGTCCTACCCGCAGGATCTGCTGTCCGACACCCGCTTCTACTACGACGGCGCGACGAGCCACACCACGACGCCGACCCGTGGACTGGTCACCAAGGTCGACACCGCGCAGTCGCACAACGGTACGACAGCCGCGTACCTGATCACCGGGACGACCAGTTACGACGTCCACGGCCGGGTGCTGACCGTCACCGATGCGTTGAACCGCACCACGACCACCGACTACACCCCGGCCGTCGGTGGCCCGACGACCACCGTCACCACCACCAACCCGCTCGGACACGAGGTCACCACCACCCTTGACCCGAGGCGTGGCCTGCCCACCCAGATCGCCGACGTCAACGACAAGGTGAGCACCGCCGAGTACGACCCGCTCGGACGGCTGACCAAGACGTGGCGGGCCGGCCGGGCCACCACCGCCACCCCCGACGCCGAGTACGCGTACACGGTCAGCAAAACCGTCCCCAACCATGTCCGGACCCGCATCCTCGGCCCGAACGGCAACCAGATCGACAGCTACGACATCTACGACGGCCTGTTGCGTCCCCGGCAGACGCAGGTCACCGCACCGGACGGCAACCGCACCATCAGCGACAGCCAGTACGACGTGCGTGGTCTGCCCGCCAAAACCTCGACCTTCTACAACGACGCATCCGGCCCGACCAGTGCCCTGGTCGCCTTCGCCGACGCCGATGTGGAGTCACAGACCCGCACCGTCTACGACGGCGCCGGCCGGCAAACCCGCGCGCAGCTGTGGTCGGCCAACAGCTTGCAGTGGGAGACGGTGACCGGCTACGACGGTGACCGCACCACCGCCGACCCACCTGCCGGCGGCACCCCCACAACGTCGATCATCGACGCCCACGGCCGGCAAACGGCCCTGCGCCAACACACCGGTTCCTCGCCGACCGGCGCCTACGAGGAGACCAGCTACGACTACGACCCCGCAGGCTGGCTCAGTACCGTCACCGACCCGGCCGGCAACCAGTGGACCTATTCGTATGATCTGCTCGGCCGGCGCACCGGCACCGTCGACCCTGACGCCGGCACCTCCACCAGCACCTACGACAACGCCGGTCAGCTGGTCACCACCACCGACGGCCGCGGTGAGACCCTCTGGCACGGCTACGACGATCTCGGCCGCCAAATCGAACTGCGCGACGACACGTCAACGGGAGCGCTACGCGCCTCCTGGACCTACGACAGCATCGAACTCGGCCAACTCACCTCAGCCACCCGCCACATCGGCGGTGACACGTACACCACCACGGTCACCGGCTACGACGACGGCTACCGGCCCCTCGGCGCCACCGTCACGATCCCCGCCGTCGAGACGGGTCTGGCCGGCACCTACACCACCAGCAACACCTACCACGTCGACGGATCCCTCGCGACCACCACCCTCCCCGCTCTCGGTGGCCTGCCCGCCGAAACGTTGACCCACAGCTACAGCACCGCCGGCTTACCCACCACCCTCGCATCGGGCACCGACACGTACGTGTCCGCGACCAGCTACCACTACGACGGCACGGTCGCCCAACGCATCCTCGGCACCGGCGGTGACCGGGTCCGCATCTCCTCCCCAGTCGAGGAGGCGACCCGCCGGCTCGCCGCCTCCCAGGTCGACACCGAGAACCAGTCCACCCCCGGTACCTGGGACGACGCCTCCACCACCACCTACGGCTACGACCCCGCAGGCAACGTCCTGACGATGGCCGGCGCCACCGGCGGCGTCACCGACCAGATCGAATGCTTCGCCTACGACCACGTCCGCCGTCTCACCCAGGCCTGGACCGAAACGACCGGAACCTGCGCCACCCCGCAACGCACCGGCGCCGACCCCTACCGACTCGCCTTCACCTACGACGATCCGACAGGCAACCGGCTCACCGAAACCTCCTGGTCCGCGACCGGGTCGACGACCGCCACCTCCAGCTACCCCACCCCCGGCAGCCCTCGGCCCCACGCCGTCACCGCAGTCGCCCACACCGGTGAAACCACCCGCACCGACACCTACGACTACACGGCAGGCGGGCACACCAGCACCCGTGCCGTCGACGGTGTCACCCAAACCCTCACCTGGGACCCCGAAGGCCGCCTCGCGACCACCACCCAGCCCGGCCTCGACACCACCAACATCTACGACGCCGACGGCAACCGGCTCCTGCGCCGCGACGCCACCGGCACCACCCTCTACCTCGGCCACACCGAACTCCGCCGCGACGCTGGTAGCGGCCAGATCGACGGCACCCGCTACTACCACCACTCCGGCGCGACTATCGCCGTCAGAACCATCACCGGCCTCACCTGGTTGATCCCCGACCACCATGGCACCAACCAGATCGCCATCGACCCCACCACCCTCGACCTCACCCGCCGCCGCACCCTCCCCTTCGGCGCCCCCCGCGGCACCCCACCCACCAGCTGGCCCGGCGAGAAAGGCTTCGTCGGCGGCACCCAGGACCCCACCGGACTCACCCACATCGGCGCCCGCCACTACGACCCCGCCCTCGGCCAGTTCATCTCCGTCGACCCCATCATGAACCCGGCCAACCCCCAGCAGATGCACGGCTACGCCTACGCCAACAACAACCCCACCACGTACAGCGACCCCACCGGCCTCTACTTCTTCGAAGGCCCCGGCGGCTCCGACGGCGAAGGCCGGAAAACCCGCCCAGGCAGCAAACCCGGAAACCGAGAACTAACAGGAAAGCCATGGTCGCCTCCGAAGGGCAGCCAGCGGCCCGGCGCCGACCCGAAAAACCCGAACAAGACGCTTGACGGCAGGGACAGCATCTCACTCGACAGAGCCGCCCAAGAAAATTTCCGGGAAGCATACGGTGCGCTCGACCAGCAGCAAAAGCGAATCGCGATCTGGAGCGCGATCTGCTACAACTCGCCGGACATCTGTCGCGAGTACGACAGGCAACAAGACGAGATTTTTCAAACGATCATCGGCGAGGTGACCGGTATAGCCGACGCTCAAGCCTGCATCGACGGATCGGTTGCCGGTTGTATCTGGACTGGCGTGGCCTTCATACCGATTGGAGGAAAGCTCAAGTCCGGCGTCAAAGCTGCCGCTCTTGGTGTCCGCCTTTCCACCAAGGTCGACGGCTACGCCGACAACATCGTCGCGTGTCTCATTCATAGTTTCGCGCCTGACACCCACGTCCTCATGGCCGATGGCACCACCAAGCCGATCAAAGATGTCGACGTCGGCGACCAGGTGACCGCCACCAACCCCGAAACTGGTACCACCACCGCCAAGACCGTCACCGCCACCCACACCAATCGCGACACCGACCTGACCGACCTCACCGTCGCCACAGATGATGGCACGACCGTCATCAACACTACCAACCACCACCCTTTCTACAGCGACGACCAACAAGCCTGGATCAACGCCGCCGACCTCAACACCAACGAAACCCTCCACACCCTCGACGCCACCACCGTCAAGGTGGCGAAGATCACGACGCGCCACAGCGTCACGACCATGCACGACCTCACCATCGCTGACATCCACACGTACTATGTGATGGTCGGTGAGACGCCGGTTCTGGTCCACAACACTGGCGGCTGCTGGAGGGGCAGTTTTGATAACCTGCCGACCGGCAAGCAATCACATGTCAGAACTGTCGGTAGCGAAGATGAACTACGCGACCTGTTCGGTCGGATGACTAATGGTGCCGAGCAGCTTCCGGCTCGCGGGCCGAAGATCCCTGAGGTTTACCGACAGGCCGACGGAACCGTAATCCAATGGCGTGGAGCCTCTCGATCAGGCGGTGCCACGATCGATATCTTCCCGCCAAACTCGAAGGGTCTGAAAGTCCATGTCGAGGAGCCGTGAATCGGTCATTCAGGAGATATTGGCCGAGGGTTTGGACGATTGGGTGCCCATTGACCGGGTCATCGGCGAGGCACGAGACTCCGCCTCAAGCGAGGGTGTCACATTACGCGATGCAGCCGTGGGTCTAGTCCGCGCCCTAGTTGACAGTGGATTAATGACCCCCGGAGATATTACTGAGGACGGTTTCGGGCCATGGAAGGGAAGTTATGAGCAATTGACGAATCAGGTGATTCGGCAGTGCGATGAACTGGAATGGGAGCCGCTCGGCGCAGGCTGCTGGTTGGCGAACACTCCTGAAGGTGACCGGGCTGCTCGGAGGGCTGCGGACTAGTTGGGGATGACAGAGCGTAGCAGCCGTCCGCCCGGGGCCCTGGTTGGCTGCTCGGGTTGCCGTCAAAGGCACACGATTGTTGTCGATGTATCGATGGTGTGCCACCCGGTCGGGATGGCGACGGAAGCGGGACCGGTGGCGTGCCGCGTAGTGGTGCGGCGTCGATCCCCGGAACCACTTGTCGAGGGTGGTTGGTGAAGGGATCGTCACGGCCTCGGCCGGTGGGTTGACCTTGCTCTTGGTCGGCGGCACGGCCTTGGCGGGCGTGCGCGCGGCCCGGCATAGCCGGGCCGTCTTGATCCTGTATAGCGAATTTGAGCCCAACTCCGATCTTGGGCTACCCGATCTTGGCCGCGCGGGTGCGCCCGGGCTTGCTGCCACGCTTCGCCGGCGGCTGCTCGTGATCGGCGGCGGCCGGCGCGTTGGCAGGTGGCTGGGCGAAGTTGCCGCGGCTGGACGAGTGCTGGTCGCTTCTTCGATGAAGAGGTTGTGCCGCTCGGTATGGGCGATCGGGTCGGCGATCGGTGGCCTCTGGTGCGCCGTAGTCTGTCCAGGTTGCCGTCACCGTTGCCGTCAACACCGACCATCGTCGATCCGAATGTGTGCCGGCTGAACAGGAAGGCCAGGTCAACGCCAGGACAACGTAGGTCACGTACCGTGACGGCCGCACCGTCGCCACGCGTACTATGTGCTCGCCGGCAACACGCCGGTCCTCGTCCACAACACCGGCGGCTGCAGACCTCCGAATCTTTCGCCCCCGGGAGCTAGCCGAGGTGGTGCATTTAACCAAGCGAAGCGAGACTCTGGAATCCTAACTAGCATGAGCCCTACAAGAGTGCTTAGGAACGTCGACCGACAGCCCGGTTACATCTATGAGTTCGATGTTCCAGCGCCAGGCGGTGGCTCTCGTACCGTGAGGATTCGGGACGACGCCGGTGGTCATGCTTTCCCTGACGATCCGTCGCAAAACCGCGGCCCGCATTTCAATACCGAAAATGGCGATCACTATGACTACTAGGCGGCAAGTAGTTCGTCGTGAACGTGCTCGCGATTGGCCAATCTTTGGTGGTCTCGCCCTGCCGGACGATTTGGGTGTACTTTCGGTCGATTTGCACCGTTCGTCGCAGGAGACTGTTGACGCGGTGGTTGCAGATGCGTCGTCGATATTCCACTCGGCGCTCGTCTCGACGATGCCTTCTGACCAGCACCAACTCTGGCTTCTGGCGTTCGGTCAGCCGGTCAAGGGGTCCAGCCGTGTGGCTGCCTACCTCGCCGAGCGAGACCGGCTATGGATCGCAATGCAAAAGCGTGGAGTCGGTGTTCCTGGGGGGCGTCGTTCAGAGATCAAGGTTGAATACGAGGACGGCTCACTTGGCTTCGGTGGGAGCATTCGGATCAACGCGGTTGATCTTCCGGTTGCTCTTGAAGTCACACGGCGCGAGAATGCCGTGTGTCTAGGTGTGGATACCCAAGCCTCAGACCCATTAGTGAGCCTTACTCCCTCGTCAATTTCGGCTAGTACCCAAACGCCCACCCTGCTGTCAGTCGCGGTGAAAAGGTTTGCCAGCTATGTATTTGTTGCACGGGGATTCGGGCAATTCGATGATGCTGCCGTGGGAGTAGAAGTCATTGCGTCGAACGAGTTTCTCGACACATTGGAACCGCGGATCATCGCCGAGGGCAAGGGGCGATCTCAGTCACTCTAAGCAACTTCCACGCCATCGCTGTGTGCCGAAGGGCGTGTGGGGCGGTCTGCGTTGCCGTCACGGTTGCCGTCAGTGCCGACCGAACATCGAATGATCTCGAAGAATGGCGGAGGTAGTCTGACCGGCTGTTCGGTGGCGTGCCGCGTAGCGGTGCGGCGTCGATCCCGGAAGGCCAGGTGAAACGCCATGAACACGTAAGTCACACTGCGTGACGGGGTGAAAATCCCACACGTACTATGTGATGGCCGGCGAGACACCGGTGTTGGTACATAACTGCGGAACTGGCCCATCTGAACTAATCGACCTTGACGCAGCTTCTGCGTCTGGCGCAACTCTGCAAAAGGGCGATTACTCGGTTGCTGGGCGCGCCTTGCAGAAGCATGCAGATCGCGCGGGCACCGGTTCAAATTGGCCGAGACCCGTCGGACGAGAAAACCCTCAAGGATCGAACTCGGCAGGTCAGGACGTGCTCGACGATATTCTGACGAATCCTGACTCGGTCGCGCATCTAGGGTATGGTCGTGTGGGTGGTCAGTGGCAAGACGCACTCGATGTTCGGCTTCCTGGTGGCCGAGGAGCACGCTTTGATCTCAATGGCAACTTCTCGGGTTTCCTCGACTAGGAGCAGCGCAAATGGCTCGCGAAGACTACGAGGAGGTCTATTCACAGGCGATCCTATAGAAGTGCAACCCGATGACGCAGGAGATCGTTTCTGTGAAGGTCGCAAGCGGTCTGCGGTAGTCGGTGTGCAGGATTCGCCATGTCTTCAGGTTCGCGATGACCTGTTCCACAACCCAGCGGATCTTGTTGACCTGCCTGTTGTATTCCTTCTGCCATTCCGCGAGCTCGCCGCCCTTGGGCTTCTTGTACGGGGTGATCATGCCGTTGCCGACGTAGCCCTTGTCACCGATCCAGTCTCCGGGATTCAGGGTGACGAGGACCTCGGTGTCGTTGATCGCGTACGAGTCGTGGTGGTTGCCGGTGACGGGATCGGAGATCCAGGCGAGCGCACCGTCGAGGGTGCAGGCGACCTGAACGCTCATGCCCGTGGTCTTGTGCTTGCCGGAGTACAGACAGCGGTGCGTGCGCCATGACCAGCAGGGAAGCAGCGTGCCGTCGACGATGTACTGGGTGGTCGGGCTGAGGTCGTCGGCTGTCGGCACGAACTCCGTCAGCACGCGATCGAGGACCGGGGTGATGCCGGTGACCGCTCGCGAGATCGTCGACTGGGAGACGCCGTGCGCTTCAGCGATCTCCGCTTGGACGCGGTTACGACGCATGTAGGTCAACGCGACGACGACAGCGCGGTAGAGACCAAGGACCGGGGGCCAGGGCTCCATATTCAGATCCTGGCATTCCGTTCGGACCAGCACGCAGAGGTCGCGGATCTGGTCCGTGGTGAAGCCAGTGGTATGATACATGTCCGGCGGTCCGCTTTTCTTTGAGATGTGGTGTGGTAACTCCATCCTACGGAAGAGCGGATCGTCCTTTTTGTTGGGGGTCTACTGTAGCGAGTCGGAGGCCTGCTGAATAAGCCTCGAGGGTCGTAAGATCCAAGTTGTTATCTTCGATGACGCGACAAGCGACGAGCGAATTGTCGAGTTCATTGATCCTGCCGTGTCATCGGCAGAGTCGGTGGTCGCAGTATTCAATCGAGGTTCGGACTGGCGTGGCGCGCGCGTTTCAATTAAGCCGAGATTGGATGGCGTGTCGGCCGAATTCCTGATCTGGGCGCTGAACATTGCACGTCGCATGATGTAAGTCGATGCAAATTAGGGGCCGTCCCGCGTTCTGGGACGGAGCTTGAGCGGGCTCGACCGGATGCCGGTTGAGCCCGCCTTCCTTTCAGATCCGACAATGCTCGGTGGCACTGCGTAGCGTTGCTGCGTGATGGCGTTGTGCGTCGATGGGTGTGCTTGGTTGCCCGTGTTGCCGTCAGCGTTGCCGTCGGACGAACGCATCATATTTCGATGCATCGTTTTGATCGTCTCGCTGTGGACTGAGTGCCTTGTTGTGCCCCCTGCGGCCTGGTGGCGTGGCCAGGTAGGTGAGTGGTCGGTGGCGCGCCGCGTAGCGGTGTGGCGTCGATCCCCGGAACTGCTCACGGAGAGTGGTTGGGATTGCCACAGCCGGTGCTGCAGAGAGGTGGATTGGCCGTACGGCGGCAGTCTCACGTAGTCGATTCTTCACGCAGGGCGTGAATCTGGACGCCTGCGTCTTCCAGCGCGTCGAGTAGGTGGCGTCGGATGAGTGGGTGGCTGGAGAGGTCGGAGAGGCTGGGCATGATGACGTGCTCGGCCTTGGAATGGATGATCTCCTCGGTCAGCTCGGCAAAGCCCGCGCGGGTCAGCCTGGCGTCGTACTCGTGGAAGATCCTGGCGAAGCAGTAGCCCTGCTGCTTGGCCCAGAGTCGGAGTGCGAGTTCCACTTGCCGGATGTCCCCATCGTGGGCGTCGCGATCCACCCGTAGGTAGCCGTGGATCAACGGCTTCATCCTGGCCCTTTCGCGCGCCGTCTGGTTGGGGGGCCGAGCGGGTGGTGCAGTCAGGGCATCTGCGGTGGCGGCGGTAGCCAGCGGCATCCACATGACTGTCTCCTGGGAGTCGGTTGTCTATCAGGACATGAGCCACAGCGTAGGCCGTGCAATAGCGTCGTGCAATAGCATGGCCTATGCAAGTGTGCGGTAGCGTTGGCTGCCATGGAGACCTACAGACCTGACACACTGGCCAGCATGGTGAAGGGCTCGGGCTCGATCCGCAGACGACGATTGGGGATCGAGCTGCGTGAACTCCGCACAGCCAAGGGACTGACGCTGGATGAGGTGGCGCGCCGTTTCGCCTGGTCGGTCAGCAAGGCCAGTCGCATGGAGCGCGGGCTGGTCCCGGTCTCGCCACGGGACGTGGCCGACCTGGCAGAGCTCTACGGCGTCGCCGACGCGGAACAGGTCGATGCGTTGGTCACCATGGCCGCGGCCTCACGTCAGCGAGACTGGTGGCACAAGTATGACGACCTCTTGCCCCGCCAGTTCTCGGTCTACCTGGGCTTCGAGGGCGACGCCGCGAGTATCCACACCTACCAGAGCCTGCTCGTCCCCGGCCTGCTCCAGACCGAGGAGTACGCGCGAGCGATCTTCCGCGCAGCCCAACCTGGCGAGACCGACGAGCAGATCAACCGCCGGGTCGAGGCCCGGTTGCTGCGCCAGACCATCGTCAAGGGACGCGACGCGCCGCAACTGTGGGCGATCCTGGACGAGGCGGCCGTCCGGCGCGGGGTCGGCGGCAGAGACGTGATGCGTGGGCAGCTCGCCCACCTGGTGTCGTCGAGCAAGCAGGCGAACCTCACCATCCAGGTCATCCCGTTCGATGCTGGCGCGTACATGTCGATGGACGGAGGCTTCATCATTCTGCGCTTCGCTGAAGCCGAAGACCCCGACGTCGTCTGTGTCGACATTCGAACACGCAGCCTCTACGTCGACGATCCAGCCGAGGTCAGGCGATATACGCTGGCTTACGAGCAGTTGCTCGCTCTGGCGGCGACCCCCGACGAGTCGGTCAAGTTGATCGAAGCCGCCATGGAGGAGATGCGATGAGGTCAATGGACATGTTCGACCGCCACGGCGCGGTCTGGCGCAAGAGCACCCGCAGCAACGGCAACAGCGGCGACTGTGTCGAAGTCGCCGACAACCAACCTGGCGTCGTCGGCGTCCGCGACTCCAAGGACCAGTACGGCCCGGTGCTGGTCTTCACGCCGGACCAGTGGACAACGTTCGCCAGATGCGTCCGCAGGGGCACGTTCGAGTCGATTTAGCCCGACCGATCGCCGCAGCTCGATGGTGGCAGCTACGCACCGGTTACTCCCTGCACTATCGGGAGGATCCCGGGCCGGTCAGGGCACGACGGGCGGGCACGCAGAGTAGGGTCAGCCGCGTGAGCGCGAAGACGTGAACCGCGTGCCGCCGGGATCCCCCCGACTCGCCCGGCGGGCGCGTGCAGGCCGCGAACGAAAGGCACCCCTGTGACCAGCCCAGCCAAGACCCGCGTCGCCATCGTCTTCGGCGGCCGCAGCACCGAGCACGCGATCTCCTGCGTCAGCGCCGGCAGCATCCTGGCCGCCCTGGACACCGACGAGTACGAGATCGTCCCGGTCGGCATCACCCGCGCCGGGCGATGGGTGCTCACCACCGGCGACGGCAGCCAGCTGGCCATCACCGACCGGCAGCTGCCGGAGATCACCGACCGGTCCGGCTCGGCCGTGGTGCTGCCCGCCGACCCGACCGGCAACGGGATCATGGTGCTGGATCCGGCCGATGGCCCAGCCGCCGCCCTGGCCGGCGTCGACGTCGTCTTCCCGGCGTTGCACGGCGCGTACGGCGAGGACGGCACCATCCAGGGGCTACTGGAGATGGCCGGCATCCCGTACGTCGGGGCCGGCGTGTTCGCCTCGGCCGCCGCGATGGACAAGGAGTTCGCCAAGAAGCTGGCCGCCGTCGAGGGCATCCCGATCGGCCCGTACGCGGTGCTGCGCGCCGGGGTGAGCCTCAGCGACGCCGACAAGGAACGTCTCGGCCTGCCGGTGTTCGTCAAGCCGTCGCGCGCCGGTTCGTCGTACGGCATCACCAAGGTCTCCGACTGGGCCGACCTGGACGCGGCCGTCGCCACGGCCCGCCGGATCGACCCGAAGGTGCTGGTCGAGGCGGCGATCGTCGGCCGCGAGCTGGAGTGCGGGGTGATCGAGGGCGAGGCCGGCGGCGGCCCCGAGGCGTCCCTGCTGGCCGAGGTACGGGTGGTCACCGACCACGAGTTCTACGACTTCGAGGCCAAGTATCTGGACAACTCCTGCGAGTACGACATCCCGGCCGCGCTGCCCGAGCAGGTCACCCGGCAGGTGCAGGACTACGCCTGCCGGACGTTCACCGCGCTGGACTGCGCCGGGCTGGCCCGGGTCGACTTCTTCGTCACCGGCGACGACCAGGTCTATCTCAACGAGATCAACACGATGCCCGGGTTCACCCCGACGTCGATGTTCCCGCGGATGTGGGCGGCGACCGGCCTGGAGTATCCGAAGCTGGTCGACCGGCTGATCCGCACCGCGCTCAACCGGGGCACCGGCCTGCGCTGACCGGTCGCATCCCGGCGGGAGCCTGGCGCTCCCGGCCCGGACCGAGGCCGGCCAGGAGCGGACCCCGGTCAGGGGCGGCAGCCGCGCGGCGCGTCGTCCGGGGCGCTGGGCACCGTCTCGATCAGCGTGTCGGAGAAGCCGATCACCCACTGGCCGGGTTCCTCGTACGCGCCGGGCACCGTGACCCGCACCGGGATCTCCCGGTCGACGGTGGTCCAGATCGTGGCGTCGGACGTCTCGGCGGCGTGCCAGCAGACCCCGTCGAGGGGATAGACCAGGTCGGTCGGCTCGAACTGTGCCGGTGGCACCCCGCAGCCGACGGTGATCGGCGGTTCGCCGTACGCGCCGTTCTGCTCGGCCCCGTCGGTCACCGGCCGCCGCCGCAGGTCGCGCAGCGTGCCGGGCAGTTGCGACACCAGCGCCCGGCAGACGATCTCGGCGCGTTCGTCCAGGGCGGGGGCGGCCATCTGCACCGGTGTGGTCGGCACCGGGGCGGCCGACGCCGATACACCTGCCGACGGATCCGCCCCGGCCCCCGGCTCCGGCTGCCCGCCGCTGCCGGCGAGCCGGCTGAACGCGGTGAGCGCCACGATGAGGGTCAGTGGCAGGGCGACCACGGTGGCCCAGATCGCCGCCTGCCGGGTGGTCCGGTCCGGCCCGCCCGGCGTCGCGTCGGGCACGGATGCGCTGGTCGGCGGGGGAGTGAGTCGGTCGGTCACTTACAGTCGCACCACCGAGCAGGTAAGGGTGCGGGTGATGCCCGGCACCATTTGGACGCGGCTGACTATCATCGTCCCGAGTTCGTCCACGGTGTGCGCCTCGGTGAGCACGACCACGTCGTACGGTCCGGTCACCGCGTCCACCCGGACCACGCCGGAGATGTCCGCGATCGAGTCTGCCACGTCGCGTGCCTTTCCGACTTCGGTCTGGATGAGGATGTATGCCTGGACCACGACCCGACTCCTATCCGCCGCCCGGGAGCGGCTCGAACGTGAAACTACCGTACGGAGCAGGCCGGATTCATGACGGTGCCCGAGTGGGAAGAACGATGACCGAGGAGGACCGGTGAGTGTGGCACAGGCGGGCGAATTCGGGCTCATCTCCCGGGTCACCGCCCGACTACCGCCGGCCCCCGCCACGCTGCTCGGTCCCGGCGACGACGCGGCCGTGGTGGCCGCCCCGGACGGCCGGGTGGTCGCCTCCACCGACGTGCTCGTCGAGGGTCGCCACTTCCGCCGTGACTGGTCCAGTGCCGTCGATGTCGGCCACCGGGCCGCCGCCGCCAACCTGGCCGACATCGTCGCGATGGGCGCGGTGCCGACCGCGCTGCTGGTGGCGCTCTGCGCGCCGCCGGACACCGAGGCGAGTTGGGCGGAGGAGTTGGCCACCGGGCTGGCCGCCGAGGCGGCCACGGTCGGCGCCGGGGTGGTCGGCGGGGACCTGTCGGCCAGCCCGACGCTGACGATCGCGGTGACCGCCCTCGGCGACCTGGACGGGGCCGACCCGGTGCTGCGCAGCGGGGCGCACGCCGGGGACGTGGTGGCGATCGCCGGGCGGCTCGGCTACGCCGCCGCCGGCTACACCGTACTGTCACGCGGTTTCCGGTCACCGAAGCTGCTGGTGGAGGCGTATCGACGCCCGGAGGTGCCGTACGCCGCCGGGCCCGCTGCCGCGCTCGCCGGCGCCAGCGCCATGATCGACATTTCCGACGGGCTGCTCGCCGACCTGGGGCACATCGCCGCCGCCAGCCGGGTCGGCATCGACCTGCGCGGCGAAGCCTTCGAGGTGCCGCCGCAGATGCGCGACACGGCCAACGCGCTCGGCGTCGATCCGTACCAGTGGATCTTCGGCGGTGGGGACGATCATGCCCTGGCCGCGACCTTCCCCGAGGATCTGCCGCTGCCCAAGGGCTGGCGGCACATCGGCCACGTCATCAAGGGCAGCGGGGTGACCGTCGACAGCCGCCCCTGGCAGGGGCCGGCCGGCTGGGACCACTTCCGGTGAGCCGGCCCGGGGGCCGCTGCTGAGCCCGCCGGGGGCCGCTGCTGGGTGAGGCGCGGTCACGGACATACCCTTTGTCCGTGACCGATCTGCTCGACAAGGCCGGCGTCGAGATTCGCCGGGTCCGCTACACCGACACCGCCGCGCAACGGCTGGTCGCCGCCGCCATGGCCGATCTCGGCGCCCGGTACGGCGGCAGCGGCGACGACACCCCGGTGGATCCGGCCGACTTCGACCCGCCCGGCGGCGCGTTCCTGGTGGCGTACCTCGACCGTGCTGCGGTCGGCTGTGCCGGCTGGCGCAGTCACGGCACGTCCGGCGAGGACGCCGAGTTGAAACGGATGTTCGTCGCCGCCGCCGCGCGTGGGCGTGGGCTGGCCCGGACGCTGCTCACCGCCGTGGAACGCTCGGCCGCCAAGCAGGGCCGCCGCCGGCTGATCCTGGAGTGCGGCGACAAGCAGCCCGAGGCGGTTTCGCTCTACCACAGCGCCGGGTACGCCCGGATTCCCAACTTTGGCTACTACCGGGACGCGCCCGGCTGCCTCTCCTTCGGCCGGGTCCTCTGACCTCCGCACAGCCGACCGACGACGTCAACACATGTAGCCGCCGGGTCAACTGACCCGGCGGCTGGGTGAAACGACGATCGTGGGTGAGGCTCAGGCGCCCCGGACCACCTTGCCGGCCTTCAGGCAGGAGGTGCAGGCCTTCACCTTGCGGGTGTTGCCGCCACCGGCGGGGGTGCGGACCGTCTGGATGTTCGGGTTCCAGCGACGGTTGGTCTTCTTCTTCGACCACGGCACGTTGTGACCGAAGCCCGGCCCCTTGCCACAGACGTCGCACACGCTAGCCACGGGATACTCCTGGGGATTTGTCGTTCATCAAGTCGCCGGTCGCTGGACACGCACGCCGCCCAGACAACCTGAACAGATTACCCGATCGGGGCACGGGCCGGCCAATCACCTCCCCGTCCCGACTCGCAGGTCGTGTCGTGCCCGGCCCGGCCCCAACCCTCCGGCCGGCGACTGGCGGGGCACATGCCGGCGGGTGTCGGGGCACGCAAGTAGGCTCATCGCCGTGCTGGACACCCTCGACGCCACCGCGATCCGCCGGTGGTGCGCGGGTGCGCTGGCCGCCCTGCGCCGGCACCAGAGCGAGATCGACGCGCTGAACGTCTATCCGGTGCCGGACGGCGACACCGGCACCAACCTGGTGCTGACCCTCACCTCCGCGCAGCACGCCCTCGCCCTCGACCTGGACAATTCGCCCGAGGGTGAGCAGACCTCCCACGGCCGGGTGCTGCGGCTGATGGCCCGGGGGGCGCTGCTCGGCGCCCGGGGCAACTCCGGGGTGATCGTCTCGCAGATCCTGCGCGGCCTCGCCGACGCGCTGACCGACACCGCCGTGGTGCGCGGCCGGGCCCTGTCCGCCGCGCTCACCGCCGCCACCGAGGCCGCGTACGCCGCGGTCGCCAAGCCGGTCGAGGGCACCGTGTTGAGCGTGGTGGCCGCCGCCGCACGGGCCGCGGAGCGGACCACCTCGGACGACCTGGCCACCGTGCTGCGCGCCGCCACCGACGCCGCCCGCGACGCCCTCGCCGCCACCCCTGCGCAGTTGCCGGCGCTGGCCCGAGCCGGTGTCGTCGACGCCGGCGGCCGGGGCCTGTGCGTGCTGCTCGACGCCCTGCTCACCGTGGTCAGCGGCGGCGCTGACGTCGGCACCGAGACCGACGCCGTTACCAGCACCACCGTTACCAGCACCACCGTCCACACCAGCACCAGCACCGGCACCGGCGGCACGGATCCGGCAGGGGCATCGGATGACGACGGCGCCGCCGGCCGGGAGCCGACCGCCGCGCGCGAGGCCAGGTCCGGCGAGTACGCCTACGAGGTGCAGTTCCTGCTCGACGCGCCCGCCGACGCGGTCCGCCGGATGCGCGCCGAACTCGCCCGCCTCGGCGACTCGCTGATCGTCGTCGGCACCGGCGAGGAGCCCGGCGCGCCCGATCACCCTCCGGTGTGGAACGTCCACCTGCATGTCAACGATGTCGGTGCCGCGATCGAGGCCGGGATCGGCGCCGGCCGGCCGTACCAGATCACCGTGGCCCGCTTCGCCGACCAGCCGCCAGCGCCGGTCACGGCCGCACCGGTCACGGCCGTGCCCGGCCGGGCGGCCGTGGTGGCCGCGCCCGGTGACGGGCTGGCGGCGATCTTCGCCGGCGAGGGGGCCGCCACGGTCGGCGGGTCGCCGTCGACCGGCCAACTGCTCGACGCGATTCGCGCCACCGGCGCCACCGAGGTGGTGCTGCTGCCCAACGACCCGGACACCCAGGCCGCGGCCGGGTTGGCCGCCCGCGAGGCGGAAACCGCCGGGCTGGCCGTCGCGGTGGTGCCGACCCGCTCCCCGGTGCAGGCTCTCGCCGCCCTCGCGGTACGTGACCCGCGGCGCCGCTTCGACGACGACGTGATCGCGATGGCCGAGGCCGCCGGCGCCTGCCGGTACGCCGAGGTCTGCTTCGCCGCCCGTGAGGCGCTCACCGTGGCCGGCCGCTGTCGTCCCGGCGATGTGCTCGCCCTGGTCGACGGCGAGGTGCTGTTGATCGGCGCCGTCTTGGACACCACCTGCCGCAACCTGGTCGACCAGCTGCTCGGCGGTGGCGGCGAGCTGATCACGCTGATCCTTGGCGCGCAGGCCCCGGCCGGGCTCGCCGCCGCCGTCGAAGCGCACGTCAAACGTCGGTGGCCGTTCGTGGAGGTGCACACCTTCGTCGGCGGCCAGCCGCACTTTCCGCTGCTCGTGGGGGTCGAATGACGCAGCCGTGCACCATGGACACCCCGCTGGCGGCCAACCTGGGCGGCAAGACCGCCAAGGCGATGGCCGACCAGCTCGGCCTGCACACCGTCGGCGATCTGCTCTACCACTTTCCGCGCCGCTACGACCAGCGCGGCGAGCACACCGACATCCGGTCGCTGACCGTGGGGGAGCAGGTCACCGTCCTCGGCCAGGTGCGCAGGACCACCGTACGGCCGATGCGCCAGCGCCGTGGCAAGCTGCTCGAAGCCGTCGTCGAGGACGGCTCCGGCGGCACCCTGACGTTGACCTTCTTCGGTAACCAGGCGTGGCGGGAGCGCGACCTCAAACCGGGGCGGTGGGGGCTGTTCGCCGGCAAGGTGACGGAGTTCCGGGGTGCCCGCCAGCTCAACGGCCCCGAGTACGTGCTGCTCGGCGACGGCCCGGCCGACGGTGAGGTGGCCACCGAAGCAGACGAGATGGAGGAGTTCGCCGGCGCGCTGATCCCGGTGTATCCGGCGGCCGCCGCCGTACCGACCTGGGTGATAGCCCGCTGTGTGCGTACCGTGCTGGACGTGCTCACCGCGCCGGAGGATCCGATGCCGGCGGCGGTGCGGGCCGGCCGCAACCTGATCGGGCTGGACGCCGCGCTGCGGCAGATCCACCGCCCGGCCGGTGAGGCGGAGCTGTTCCGGGCCCGACGTCGGCTCAAGTGGGACGAGGCGTTCGCCGTACAGCTGACGTTGGTGCAGCGCAAGATGCGCGCCGCCGACTCGCCGGCGCGGCCCCGGCCGCGCGCGGACGCCGGCCTGCTGACCACCTTCGACGCGCGGCTGCCGTACCAGCTGACCGACGGCCAGCAGCGGGTCGGTGAGGAGATCGCCGCCGACCTGGCCACCGCGCACCCGATGCACCGGCTGCTGCAGGGCGAGGTCGGCTCCGGCAAGACGGTCTGCGCGTTGCGGGCCATGCTGCAGGTCGTCGACGCGGGTGGGCAGGCGGCGCTGCTTGCCCCGACCGAGGTGCTCGCCGCCCAGCACCATCGCGGTATCCAGGAACTGCTCGGCCCGTTGGGCCGGGCCGGTGAGTTGGACGGCGACCCGGACGGCACCCGGGTGGTGCTGGTCACCGGCTCGCTGGGCGCCGCCGCCCGACGGGCCGCACTGGACGAGGTCCGCGACGGCCGGGCCGGCATCGTCATCGGCACCCACGCCCTGCTGTACGAGGGCGTCGACTTCGCCGACCTCGGCCTGGTGGTAGTCGACGAGCAGCACCGGTTCGGAGTGGAGCAGCGCGACGCGCTGCGGGCCAAGGCGGAACAGCCGCCGCACGTGCTGGTGATGACCGCGACACCGATTCCGCGCACGGTCGCCATGACCGTCTACGGCGACCTGGAGACCTCCGCGCTGACCCAGCTGCCGAACGGCCGCTCGCCGATCGCCTCGCACGTGGTGCCCGCGGCGGAGAAGCCGGCGTTCCTGGAGCGGGCCTGGCGGCGGGTGCGTGAGGAGGTGACCGCCGGCCACCAGGCGTATGTGGTGTGTCCGCGTATCGGCGACGGTGCCGGCACCGGCACCGACGAGGAGGCCCCGGCGGCAGACGACGGCACCGGCCCGGGCGGCGGTAGCGGTGCCGGCACCGGCGGTGACCTGGCGGCGCGCCGACCACCGCTGGCGGTGACCGAGGTCGCCGAGTTGCTCGCCGACGGACCACTGCACGGACTGCGGCTCGGCGTGCTGCACGGACGGCTGCCGGCCGACGCCAAGGACACGGTGATGCGTGCGTTCGCCGCCGGTGACCTCGACGTGCTGGTCGCCACCACGGTGGTCGAGGTCGGGGTGAACGTGCCCAACGCGACCGTCATGATCGTGCTGGACGCCGACCGCTTCGGGGTGTCCCAACTGCACCAGTTGCGTGGCCGGGTGGGCCGGGGCTCAGCCGCCGGGCTGTGCCTGCTGGTCACCGACGCGGTCGAGGGTACGCCGGCCCGCCAGCGCCTCGACGCGGTCGCCTCGACCACCGACGGGTTCCGTCTCGCCGAGTTGGACCTGGAGCAGCGACGGGAGGGCGACGTGCTCGGCGCCACCCAGTCCGGGCGCCGGTCCCACCTGCGGTTGCTGTCACTGCTGCGGGACACCGATCTGATCGTCGAGGCCCGGTCCGAGGCGATCGAGCTGCTCGACGGCGATCCCGAGTTGACCCGCCACCCGGCGCTGGCCGACGCGGTCGGCGCCCTGGTCGACGAGGAACGCGCCGAGTATCTCGAAAAAGGCTGAGCCCGGTCGCGCTGGCGGTGCGTCATCTCTGTCAGTGGTCGTAGGGACCGATCAAAGATCCGGTCAACGGACACAAGGACCGATCAAAGACGGAAGGCGCGCCGATCGTTTTCGATCGACGCGCCTTCCGCCCGTGCAGCCGGACCCGCCGGGGGGTGAGCTGATCCAGCTGCTACCTGTCAGTCAGTCCGTGCATGTCCTGTCTGCCGCCGGGCGGTTCCGTTGCGCCCGGCGGCTCTTGCCGTCAGGCGGTGAAGGTGATCCGCCGGCGGCGGGCCATGAGGAACAGGCCGATCCCCACCGCGAGCAGGACGAGCGCGCCTGCGGCGATGCCGCCCGCGGCGGCACCGGTGACCGGCAGACCGCCGCCGCCACCCTCGCCGCCTTCGCAGTCCTCGGGCATCTCCCACACGATGGTCTCGTCGATTTCGAGTTCCTCGCTGAGCACGTGGACCTCGAGGCCCTCCTCACCGGGGAAGGAGATGATCTCGGTGGCTCCAGGCTCGACGGTCACGGTCTGTGCCTCACCCGAGTTGGGGGTGAGCATGACGGTGAACGCTTCGCCGTCTTCCGGGTTGGCGAAGCCGATGACGAGTTCGTCGCAGGTGGACTCGTAGCCACCCTCGGGCTCACCGGGCTCGACGCAGTTCTCCGGCTCCTCCCAGGTGTACGGCTCACCGATCGGCTCCTCACCGACGTACACGGTGATCGGACCGGCGTCTCCCGGAACGACGACGTCGTCCTTGCTGGCACCGGGTTCGATGGTGTGGGTCTCGCTGAAGTCATCGGCGACGACGGTCATCTCGACCGGCTCGGTGGCATCCTCACCGTTGCTGAGGGTCACCCAGACGAAGCCGTCGCAGTCGGACAGGAAGCTGGCTGCCGGGCTGACGATCGGCTCCGGCTCCGGCGACTGGGTCGGCTCCGGCGTCGGGTCGACGGTCGGGCTCGGCTCCGGCGTCGGGTCGGGACTCGGGTCGACCGTCGGGGACGGGGTGGGGTCAGGCGTCTCGATCGCGCACTCGCCCAGGAACCGGATCTTGCTCGTGCGGAACTCGTCCTCCGCGTACCCGTCGTTCCAGCTGCCCATCACGGCCAGGCTGGCCCGCTCGGCGTTGCCCGGGACCCGCTGCTCGCCGACGATCGGCTCGTCGACGGGGTAGGGGTATCCGTCCCGGATCGGGGTCCGTTCGATCCCCGCCACCGGTGACCGGAGCGGGGTGTGCAGCACGGCCTTCAGCCTGAAATGCGTCGAATCGAAGTGCCAGTTGCTGGAGACGCTCCAGGTGACGACCCACTCGCCGGTGGTGGTGTCACAGACCGCGCTGCCGACCGGGTCGGTGTAGTGCGCGCTGGCGGGGGTGGCGAGGGCCACCGCGCCGGTCAGGCCGATCGTCGCGCCGGCCGCGACGGCCAAGGCGCGCCGAAGCGGAGACTTCAGACGGTTCACACGTACTCCTGTTGAAGGGGTCCAGGCACGACGCGAGAGCGGACCATCGGCCGGTCGATCGGCGGCTGGTGGTGGTGCGACGCCACTGCGAGTCGTGCGGGTCGGCGAGGTCCCGCCGACACAGCGCCAGACCATAGCGGCTCCCGAATCGCCGCGGTGACCCACAGGTCGACCTAAGATTTATGTTATTGATTCGAGATTGTTGATGTACCCAATGTGCTCACTCCCCGGCTGTTGGTAGCTTTTTTCGCCCCACTTGTCACATTGGTCACAGCGGTCACGGCGGCACCGTCACGGTGCCGTCCGATCGGTGATCGCGTAGCGTCCGGTCCGTGGCTGTAGACACCTCGCCCGTCGTGGCCGTGGGCCGGCTGCCCGCTGTGGGTCGGCTGCCCGCTGTGGACCGGCGATGACCCGGATAATCTCCGGGCAGTTCGGCGGTCGCCGGATCGCGGCACCCGCCGGGGCGCACACCCGACCGACCTCCGACCGGGTGCGTGAGGCGTTGTTCAACTCGCTGGCCACGATGACGGAACTGTCCGGCGCCCGCTTCGCCGACCTGTACGCCGGCAGCGGCGCGGTCGGCCTGGAGGCGCTGTCCCGGGGCGCGGCGCAGGTGTTGCTGGTCGAATCCGATGCTCGGGCCGCCCGCACGATCCGGGACAACATCGCCGCGCTGCGGGTCGGCGGTGACGTCCGGCTGATCACCGCCAAGGTCGCGGTCGCGCTGGCGGCGCCGCCGCCGGAGGCCGCCGGCTACGACGTGGTCTTCGCCGACCCGCCGTACGCGGTCGGCGACGAGGAGCTCCGTACGGTGCTCGATGCGCTGGTCACCGGTTGCTGGCTTGCCCCCGACGCCGTGGTGGTGGTCGAGCGATCGGCCAGAGGGCCGGCGCTGACCTGGGTGGAGGGCGTCACAGCCAGGCGCGGGCGGCGTTACGGCGAGACAATGCTTTGGTACGGTCGGCGATCATGAGACGTGCGGTGTGTCCTGGCTCGTTCGACCCGGTCACCAACGGACACCTCGACATCATCGGCCGGGCGAGCCGGCTGTTTGACGAGGTCATCGTGGGTGTCCTGATCAACCAGTCCAAGGCTGGTCTGTTCACCGTCGACGAGCGGATATCGATGCTCAGGGAGGTCACCGAATCGTACCGCAACGTCCGGGTCGCATCGTTCCGTGGCCTGCTGGTCGACTTCTGCCAGGCTCAGCAGGCTGCGGTCGTGGTCAAGGGGCTGCGGGCGGTCAGCGATTTCGACTACGAGCTGCAGATGGCCCAGATGAACATCGGGCTCGCCGGGGTGGAGACCCTGTTCATGCCGACCAACCCGCTCTACTCGTTCCTGTCCTCCAGCCTGGTCAAGGAGGTCGCCAAGTGGGGCGGTGACGTCTCCGCCCATCTGCCGGACCTGGTCGCGCAGCGGCTGCTCGCCCGGGTGGGCGCCGCACCGCCAGCCGCCACCTGATCGACGGGATGCGCCGATCGACGGGATGCGCCGATCGGCATGGTGCGGTGGGTCCGACGCGCCGGAGCCTAGGGGGTTGGACCACCTGTCGCGCAGGATCGCATCATTGGCTTGCGCAGGTTCGCATCGTTGGTGGAGCGCCGACCGGTCCGCCGCTTGCGATGATGACGTCCTGGCCCGGCCTTGCCATCATGTTGGGTCGACCCTCCGACAACAGGGAGTGAGATGCTGGTGGATCCGTTCGACCGCATCGACGAGATCATCGCGATGGTGGAGACCGCGCGGGCCGTCCCGATGTCTCGGAACAACTGCATGATCGACCGGGCCGAGATGATCGGTGCGCTGGACCAACTCCGCGCGGAGCTGCCCGCCGACCTGCGCCGGGCCGCGGCGCTGCTGGAAGAGCGCGACAAGATCATGGAAGCGGGCAAGCGCGAGGCCGACCGGATCATCACCGAAGCCGAGGCCGAGCACGCCCGGCTGGTGTCGGTCAACGAGATCACCGTCTCCGCCGAGCACGAGGGTGCCCGGATCGTGGCCGAGGCACGGTCCGAGGCGCAGCGGCTACGGGCCGAGGTGGACGACTACGTCGACACCGCGCTGGCGAACTTCGAGCAGTTCCTGACCCGGGCGTTGGCCTCGATCGAGCGTGGTCGCGACAAGATGCACGCGTTGCGCGAGATCGGCACCTTCGCCGGGGACGAGAGCGAACGGCCGCTGCCTTTCTGAGCTGCCCACCTGCCCACCTCGGGGCGGCCGGGCGGGCCCCGGGGGCCCTGGCCGACAACCGGCGGACCCTGCCCCAACTCGACGCTGCTCCCGCCGCTCGGGTAACCTGTTTTGTCGGCCACTACCAGGCCGGAGTCTGACTATGCGCAATCACTCGTCGAACACACTCAATCCTCGGTCGCCGCTGGTTCTCGACACCCGGGAACTGCCGCGCCGCCCCGGGGCGTTGCGTACCGTGAGCCGGGTGGTCCCCGCGCCGGCGGACCTCGGGCTGGAGTTGAACGGCGTCCCGGAGGGCGCCGACCTGAGCCTCGAACTACGGCTCGAGTCGGTCTCCGAGGGGGTACTCGTCTCCGGACCGGTCTCCGGACCGGTCACCGGCGAGTGCGGGCGGTGCCTGCGTCCGATCAGCGAGTCGCTGACCGTCATGATCCAGGAGCTGTACGCGTACGAACACAGCACCACGGACGAGACGACCGATATCGACGAGGTGGGCCGGTTGCAGGGCGATCTGATCGACCTGGAGCCGGCGCTGCGGGACTCGGTGGTGCTCGCGCTGCCGACCAACCCGCTCTGCCGGCACGACTGCCCGGGACTGTGCTCCGAATGCGGGGTGCGCTGGGACGAGTTGCCGGACGACCACAGCCACCAGCAGGTCGACCCGAGGTGGGCCGGCCTGTCGAAACTGATCCGCCAAGAGGAGTAAGAACCGTGGCCGTTCCCAAGCGCCGGATGTCCCGCAGCAACACCCGTTCCCGCCGGTCCCAGTGGAAGGCGGCTGCGGTGGTGACCGTCGAGTGCCCGCAGTGCAAGTCCGCCAAGCGGCCGCACACCGCCTGCACCGTCTGCGGCACCTACAACGGCCGCCAGGTCGTCGAGGTCTGACCCGTCGTCGTGACGCCGCCGGTCTTCGACCGGGCGGCGCGGACCAACTGGCGAACCGGGAGTGTTCCGACCTGGGACCGGGCCGGCCGGCCGGAACCGGCTGGCCCTGCCCTCGCACCGGGCACTCCGCGGATCGCCGTTGACCTCCTCGGCGGGGATGGGGCACCCGCCGTCGTGGTTGACGGCGCTCTGCGTGCCTGCCGCGCCGATCCCGATCTTCACCTGTTGCTCGTCGGCCCGCCGGACGTGGCCGGCGAGGTGCGTGGCGCGCTGCCCGGCGCGCAGCGCGACCGGATCGCCGTACGCCCGGTGCGTGACACCGCCCAGATGACGGATCCGGCGGTCCGTGGTGGCCGTGCCGGCACGACGACCCAGGCCAGCGTGGCGGCGGTCGCCGAAGGCGCGGCCGACGCACTGATCTCCGCCGGGTCCAGCGGGGCGATCGTCACCGCCGCCGCCCTCGGGTTCGGTCGCTGGCCGTTGGTGCGCCGCCCCGCGCTCGCCGCCGTGCTGCCGGCGGTCGCCGGACCGGTCACGCTGCTCGACGTCGGTGCCTCGATCGAAGCCCGACCGGCCACCCTGGCCCGACACGCGTTGCTCGGCGCCGCGTACGCGGCGGCGATGCTCGACCGTGGCCGCCCCCGGGTCGGGCTGCTGTCCATCGGCACCGAGCCCGGCAAGGGTGACCGGGCCCGTCGCGGTGCCGACGCCCTGCTGCAGACCCTGACCCTGCCGGCCGGCGGCGAGTACGTCGGGCTGGTCGAGGGGCACGACGCCACGGTCGGCGACCGGGCGGACGTCGTCGTCACCGACGGATTCACCGGCAACGTCCTACTCAAGGGCATCGAGGGCGCGTACGCCATGGCCGGCGGCCGGGAACCGGGCGCAACCGCGCCACGGGCAGCGACCTTGCTCGGGGTGGCCGGCACGGTCGTGGTCTGCCACGGTGCGGCGACCGGGGCGGACCTCGCCTCCGGGATCGCGCTCGCCGCCGACCTGCACCGTCGCCAGGTGACCGCGATGATCGCCCGGATGCTCGCCGACATCGCCCGGCTGCTCGCTGATCAAGACGAGGTTTCGCCATGAGCAACAATCAGTCCCGCCGTCCGCCCGTCACCCATCTGGAAGCCGCCTTCGGCGTCGCGTTCGAACCGGACCTGCTGATGCGCGCGCTCACCCACCGGTCGTACGCGTACGAGAACGGCGGCCTGCCCACCAACGAGCGGTTGGAGTTCCTCGGCGACTCGGTGCTCGGGGTGGTGATCACCTCGGCGCTGTTCCACAACCATCCCGACCTGCCCGAGGGGCAGCTCGCCAAGCTGCGGGCGAGTGTGGTCAACATGCGGGCGCTGGCCGAAGTGGCGCGGGCGCTCGGTCCGCAGGGCCTCGGCCCGTACCTGTTGCTCGGCAAGGGGGAGGAGACCACCGGCGGGCGGGACAAGGCCAGCATCCTGGCCGACACCCTGGAGGCCCTGCTCGGTGCGATCTACCTGCAGTACGGGCTGGACACCGCGGCGCTGGTGATCCACCGGCTGTTCGACCCGTTGATGGCCGAGTCGGCCCGCCGGGGTGCCGCGCTCGACTGGAAGACCAGTCTGCAGGAGCTCACCGCGATGCTCGGACTCGGCGTGCCGGAGTACCGGATCGACGATGCCGGACCGGACCACGCGAAGACGTTCACCGCCTGGGTGGTGGTGGCCGGGCGGCGCTACGGCGGGGCCGAGGGCCGGAGCAAGAAGGAAGCCGAGCAGCGGGCCGCCGAATCAGCCTGGCGGATCCTCTCGACCGAGGTGGCCGATGCCGCTGCCGTCGCCGGTGGCGCGGTCACTCTGGGTCTGGACGTGGATACGGAGCGCGGCGCCAACCACCCGGACGGGCAGGATGGCCCAGACAGCCCGGACCCCGGCCACTGAGGAGCGAAATGCCCGAGCTACCCGAGGTCGAGACGGTCCGGCAGGGCCTGGCCGGCTGGGTCGTCGGCCGCCGGTTCGCCGCCGTCGAGGTCCGACATCCACGTGCGGTACGCCGGCACGCGCCCGGGCCCGTCCATTTCGCCGCGGTGCTGGTAGACCGGAAGGTCCTGGACGTGTGCCGGCGCGGCAAGTACCTGTGGATGCCGCTGGACAGTGGCGACGCGATCGTCGGTCATCTCGGCATGTCCGGCCAGTTCCTGCTGCAACCGGCGACCGCCGGGGACGGACCGCATCTGCGGATCCGGTTCCGGTTCCGCGATGGCGATCCGGAACTACGTTTCGTCGATCAGCGTACGTTCGGCGGGTTGGCCGTCTCGGCCGGCGGCGCCGCGCTACCGGCGGAGATCGCGCACATCGCCCGGGATCCGCTCGATCCGGAATTCTCCGACCCGGCGTTCGTCGCCGCGGTGCGCCGGCGGCGTACCGAGATCAAGCGGGCGTTGCTCGACCAGTCGCTGATCTCCGGTATCGGCAACATCTACGCGGACGAGGCGCTGTGGCGGGCAAGGCTGCACGGCACCCGACCGACCGACCGGCTGACCGGACCGGCCATCACCCGACTGCTCGCCCACGTGCGCGACGTGCTGCGCGAGGCGATCGGACAGGGCGGCACCAGCTTCGACGCGCTGTACGTCGACGTCAACGGGGACAGCGGCTACTTCGACCGGTCGCTCAACGCGTACGGGCAGGAAGGGCGTCCGTGCCGGCGGTGTGGCGCGGCCATCCGTCGGGAGGCGTTCATGAACCGTTCATCGTTCAGCTGTCCCCGGTGCCAGCCGCGACCTCGTCCCGTCGCGGAGCCGGAAGTCCGGATCCGACAGCCGCAGCCTGGCACCGGGGGCAGGTCCAGTTACGCCACCGCGCCGAACATCTGAGTCCAGTAGAGCGTGCCGTCCGACGACCTCGCGGTGCCGACGCCCATCGCGACGGCGTCACAGTTGAGGATGTTGGCCCGATGGCCGGAGCTGTTCATCCAGCCCTCCATCACCGCTGCGGCGCTCGGGTAGCCGGCAGCCACGTTCTCGCCGATCGCCTGCTGGTAGCCGGCCCGTTCGGCGCGTTCCCACGGAGAGCTGCCGTCGCTGCCTTCGTGCGACATGGTGTTGTTGGCCGCCTGGTCCTCGCTGTGTAGCCGGGACGCCTCGGAGAGCCTGGCGTTGATGGTGACCGCCGCGCACCCGTTGGCGCCGCGTTCCTGGTTGACGATGGCCAGGACCTCTTGCTCGAACTGGTTGCCGCCGTCGCCGCCGCCGGAGGGCTCGGGCGCGGCAGCGGTTGTCGCCGGTGGCGGAGCCGCGGTGGTCCGCGATGGCTGCTGCGGTGTGCCGCCGCCGCTGCTCGGGGTCGGCTGCGTCGCGGTGGTCGGCGGCGGTGCCGGGCTTGGCGTCGGGGCAGGACCGAGGTCGAACCCGAGCACTTCGGGTTCGCCGATCTGCGGAGCGTCGGTCTCGTCGGATAGCCCCGACCGGTCCGCGGTGGTCTGTGGGCCGGCCGCCACCGTACCCGCCGGATCCGCCCCGGTGCCGGCGGCGTCGGTCAACCCGGACCGCAGCATGGCCACGCCGCCGCCGACGGTGACCAGCAGCACCGCCACCAGAGTGGCCAGCATGGCCGGACCAGGAGCCCGGCGACCACGACCGGTCCGCCCGGCGGACCTGTCCGCCTGCGCCGTGGCGGTCGCCGCCCGTCTGCGGGCGGCCCGGGTCGACGGCAGGGCGCTGGTCGGGTCCTCGCTACCCGGAGGCGGAAGCTCGGCAGCCCAGCCGTCGGTGCGCTCAGGCGGGAGCTCGGCAGCCCAGCCGTCGGTACCGTCCGCGTCGGCCGGATCCCGACCGTCGTAATCCCGGTACGAGTCCTGGTCCGGGTACGAGTCCTGGTCCGGGTACGAATCCGGCCGGCCGGCGTACTGGGTGGCATCCACGTAGTCGACGTCGTAACCGACGTCCCGGTGCGGACCCGAAACCTCTGGGCGCCACCGCCCGTGGTCGGGCCAGTTACCGGCCTGCGGACCGCTGTCCCAGGGTTCACCGTACGGCTGGGCGTCCTCGCCCCACTGCGAGCGATTGCTGTCCCACTGGGCGTGGTCGTCCCATTGCCGGTCGCCGGGGTACCCGACGTGGTCGGAAGCCTCGCCCGCGTGCCGCTCGGTGTCGAGATGATCACGCCACGAGCTCTGCCCGAGGCGGTCGGATTCCCGGTACGTGACCGGATGCTCGCCAGCGGGTGCTCCGAACGGTGGCGGGCTGCCCGGGCCGGGGGTATCGACCGGGTCGCTGCGCCGGTACAACGTCGGTTCCTCCGCCTGTGGTGGGCACGTGTGCGGTCCACGTGCCGGGATCGACGACAGACGGTGCTGCCTGCTCGCCGGGGCGCTCAGCCGGACGTGACGCTACGGTCGTGCGCGGCCGGCCGGCAACGCCTCTAAGGAACCCCGGCGATCACGCTAAGGAAGAGATAAGGCGGGTGCCAGGGGTTCTTCCGGTCCGGATGCCCGATCGCCCTGGTAGACGAGGTTGTTGTGACCTGTGCCGCAATTCTCGACCTATTCGTACCTTTTGAGACGAAGATTCTGTTGTAACGGTGGGGATCCTCGTCTGGTGGAACTTGACGAAGCGACGACTTCGGCGGACCATAAGAAGGTCGCCAGTCGCGCCCAGTCGCGCCCTCGCATGCCCGAGGGTTGGACAGTCGCGAGGATTCACGGGCGCGCGTTGGCCGGCCTTTCCGGCAGCGCATTACAAGGAGACGAAATGGCGAAGGCCCTCTACGGCCACGTTGGTGCAGCACCCGATCGGCGTCTGCTCGACGAGGTCACCCGATTGCGTGCCACGGTACAGGCACTGGAGTTCGAGATCACCCGGCTGCGGGCGGAGAACGATCGGCTCGCGGCGGCGGCCGCCGAGACCGACGGCCTGCTGCGGCTGGCTGAGCCTGCGCTCACCTGATCTCGGGGCGCCGGTCACGCCGGCGCCCACCGCCAGTGCATGAACTGACCGCACGCACCCACAGCGCGCCGACCACCACCCGTGGCGGCGCGCAGCTTTTTGTCCGCGCCCGGCCCCGGCCAGTGCCCTGCCGCCTGACCGGGTGGGCATCCTGGGGACCACCCGCTCGGGTGGCCGTGCGCCACCCGCGGCCGTGCGCCGAAACCGGTGGTCGTCGCGTCGACGAGTTAGCCTGTGCGGTACTGACCAGGACTGACGGCCGCCCGACGACCGTCGGACGAGGAATCGGACCGTGCATCTCAAGAGTTTGACGGTGAAGGGCTTCAAGTCGTTCGCCTCCGCCACCACCTTGAAGCTGGAACCGGGGATCACCTGCGTGGTCGGCCCCAACGGTTCCGGCAAGTCCAACGTCGTGGACGCCATCGCCTGGGTCCTCGGCGAGCAGGGCGCCAAGGCGCTACGCGGCGGCAAGATGGAAGACGTCATCTTCGCCGGCACCGCCGGCCGGGCACCTCTGGGCCGGGCCGAGGTGACCCTGACGATCGACAACACCGACGGCGCCCTGCCCATCGAGTACACCGAGGTGTCGATCACCCGGCGGATGTTCCGCTCCGGCGAGAGCGAATACGAGATCAACGGCAACTCCTGCCGGCTGCTCGACATCCAGGAACTGCTCTCCGACTCCGGCATCGGCCGGGAGATGCACGTCATCGTCGGCCAGGGCCAGCTCGACGCCGTACTGCACGCCAAGCCGGAGGACCGGCGAGCCTTCATCGAGGAGGCCGCCGGCGTGCTCAAGCACCGCAAGCGCAAGGAAAAGGCGTTGCGGAAGCTGACCGCCATGCAGACCAACCTGGACCGGCTCACCGACCTCACCGCCGAGCTACGACGCCAGCTCAAGCCGTTGGGTCGGCAGGCCGAGGTGGCCCGCCGGGCCGCCGGCATCCAGGCCGACCTGCGCGACGCCCGGCTGCGGCTGCTCGCCGACGACCTGAGCACCCTGCGCGCCACGCTGGACAAGGAGATCGCCGATGAGACGGCGCTGCGCCAGCGCCGCACCGAGGTGGAGGAAGAACACGCTGAGGTGCAGGTCCGCCTCGCCGAGCTGGAAGCCGCCCTGGCCTCTGACGCCCCGCTGCTGACCGCAGCGCAGGACACCTGGTACACCCTTTCCACCCTGCAGGAGCGGTTCCGCTCCACCGAGCAGCTCGCCGGCGAGCGGCTCCGGCACCTGTCCATGGTGCCCGACGACGAACGCCCCGGTCGCGACCCGGAGCAGCTGACCGCCGAAGCCGAACGGATTCGGGCTCAGGAGGAGGACCTGCGAGCCGCGCTCACCGAGGACCAGATCCGCCTCGCCGAGGCGGTGGAAGGCCGCCAGCAGCTGGAAGCGCAACTGGCGGAGGCCGAACGGGCGCTGGTCGTCGCCGCCAAAGCCATCGCCGACCGGCGCGAAGGGCTGGCCCGGCTGACCGGCCAGGTCAACTCGGCGCGGGCCCGTACCTCCAGCTCCGCCGAGGAGATCTCCCGGCTGACCGCCGCGCACGCCGACGCGCAGTCCCGGGCCGAGGCCGCCCAACTGGACCTGGACATGGCTGCCGAGCAGTCCACCGAGGCCGATCGGGACAACGCCGACCTGGACGCGCGGCACGCCGACGCGGTCGCCGCCCACGACGCCGCGGCCGCCCAGGTCCGGCAGCTGTCCGACGCCGAACGCCGGGCCGAGAAGGAGGCGGCGACCTGGCAGGCCCGGGAGGATGCGCTGGCCATGGGACTACGCCGGGCCGACGGCGCCGGTGCCCTGCTGGCCCGGGCCGACCAGGTGCCCGGCCTGCTCGGCAGCCTGGCCGGCATGCTCACCGTCGCGCCGGGCCATGAGGCGGCGCTCGCCGCCGCGCTCGGCTCGCTGGCCGATGCCGTCGCGGTCAGCGGCGTCGACGAGGCCGCCGAGGCGATGCGGCTGCTGAAGATTCAGGATTCCGGCCGGGCCAGCCTGCTGGTCGCCGGTGCGGCCGGGCCGGGGATGATCGGCTCCGCCGACGCGTTGCGCCCGGCGCTACCGTCGGGCGCCACCTGGGCACCTGACGTGATCACCTGCGTCGACCAGTTGCGCCCGGCGTTGCACTGGGCACTGCGCGACGTGATCCTGGTCGCCGACCTGGCGGGCGCCACCCGGGCGGTGGCGGACAATCCAGGGCTGCGGGCGGTCACCCCGGACGGGGACATCGTCGGGGTGTACGCCGCGGCCGGCGGCTCCGCCAAGGCGCCCAGCTTCATCGAGGTACAGGCGGCGGTCGAGGAAGCCCGCAGCAACCGGCTCACCGCCGAGACCACCGTCGCCGAGCTGCACGACCAGCTCGCCGCAGCCCGGGAAGCCGCGGCCACCGCCAAGGAACAGGTCACGCAGGCCGCCGCCGCCCGCCGGCAGGCCGAGGGCCAGCGCAACGCCGCCGCCCGCCGCCTCGCCGAGCTGGGCGCGGCCGCCCGCTCCGCGCGGGCGGAAGCGGAGCGGCTGGCCGCCTCCCGGGACAAGGCCGCGCAGGGCCGGGAACGCGACCTGGCTGCCCTGGCCGAGCTGGCGGAACGGCTGCGGCTGGCTGAGGCGACCCCGCTCGACGAGGATCCCTCGACGGCCGAACGCGACCAGCTCGCGGCGATGCTGCCGGGTGCCCGGCAGAACGAGATGGAGGTCCGGCTCGCGGTGCGGACCGCCGAGGAACGGGTTTCCTCGATATCCGGGCGGGCGGATTCGCTGCTGCGCCAGGCCGCGGCCGAGCGTGCCGCGCGGGAGCGGGCCGCGGCCCGTCGGGCGGCCCGGGCCAGGGGAGCGGCGATCGCCCGGGCGGTCACCGCCGGTGCCCGGCTCGCGCTCGCCCGGCTCGCCGAGTCCCTCGACGAAGCCGCGCACGCCCGCGACGAGATCGCCCGGTCCCGGGCCGCGCGTGAGGCCGAGTTGCAGGAGGTACGCGGCGCGGCCAAGCGGCTCGGCGCAGAGCTGGAACGGCTCACCAGCGCGGTGCACCGTGACGAGGTCGCCCGTGCCGAGCAGCGGTTGCGGATCGAGCAGCTGGAAGCGAAGGCGGCCGAGGACTTCTCGCTGGACGTCGAGACGCTGCTCGCCGAGTACGGCCCGCACCAGCCGGTCCCGCCGACCCAGGCGCAGGTTGCCGCCGCCACGGCCGACGGCAAGCCGGTGCCGGTGCCGGTGCCGTTCGACCGGGCGACCCAGGAGAAGCGGGCCGGCAAGGCGGAGCGGGAGTTGGCCCTGCTCGGCAAGGTCAACCCGCTGGCGCTGGAGGAGTTCGCGGCGCTGGAGGAACGCTACAAGTTTCTCTCCGACCAGCTGGAGGATCTCAAGGCCACCCGCAGGGACCTGCTCACCGTCGTCTCCGACGTCGACGAGCGCATCCTTGAGGTCTTCTCCAGTGCCTATGCCGACACCGCCCGCGAGTTCGAGGAGGTCTTCCGGGTGCTGTTCCCCGGCGGCGAGGGCCGGCTGGTGCTCACCGAGCCGGACGACCTGCTCACCACCGGGGTGGAGGTCGAGGCCCGGCCACCGGGCAAGAAGATCAAGCGACTGTCGCTGCTGTCCGGCGGCGAGCGGTCGTTGACCGCGGTGGCGATGCTGGTGGCGATCTTCCGGGCCCGGCCGAGCCCGTTCTACATCATGGACGAGGTCGAAGCCGCCCTCGACGACGTCAACCTGGGCCGGCTGATCACGCTGATGGCCCAGCTGCGGGACCGTAGCCAGTTGATCATCATCACCCACCAGAAGCGCACCATGGAGGTGGCGGACGCGTTGTACGGCGTGACCATGCGCAACGGCGTCACCCAGGTGATCAGCCAGCGGCTCAAGTCGGCCGACGACCGCCCGGCCGGTCGATCGCCGGCTCCGGCTCCGGAACCGGAGCCGACTCCCGGCCCGGATCAGCCGCAGGCCGTCGGCCCGGACCGACCGGCTGGTCCGTGACCGGCTGGTCGGTGACCGGCGCGGTGAGCCGGCGGCGGATCACTTCTCGTAACAGGCCGTCGGAGGTGGTGCCCTCCAGCACCACCTCCGCGGTGGCCCCGTCGTGCAGGAGGGTGCTCACCGCGTTCCCGAAGTACGGGCCGTCGAGCTTGCGCCACCGTACCGACGGTGCGGGCAGGCCCGCACCGCGCGCCAGCACGCGTACCGCCATGGCCGGCCCACGCCACCAGCCCAACCGCATCAGCGGCCGCATCACCGCGGGCACCTGGTTGTGGATCGGGGAACAGGTCAGCTGGTGCACCGGGGTGCGCACCTGGCCGGGCAGGCCGGCTCGGGCCACGTACGAGTGGTGCACGTCGCCGGAGACGACGCTGATCGAGGCCGGCGGCGGGTAGCTGGGGCCGGCCCCGACCCGCTCGGCCGTGGCGGTGGGCACGCCGGTGGCCGGCTCCCCGGGGGTACGCGGGCCGGAACCGATCCGGGTGAACAGGTGACCGAGGTCGTCGAAGGAACGCCGGAACGCGGCCCAGTGTTCGAGATCCACTCCTCGCCGTATCCACTCGGCGGCGGAGGCCACCCACCGGCGCGGCGACTCGGCGATCCGTTCGTTCCACGATTCCAGATGGTGGATGCCGGGCGGCAGCAGCCACGGCAGCGACGAGCCGACCACCAGATGCTCGTAGCGGCCGTGTACCCGGTCGGTGAACCAGGACCATTCGCCGGCCGGCAGCATGCTACGGGCACCTGGCCGCAGCACCCGGCTGCAGCGGTTGTCCAGCATGAGTACCCGGGTGTTGCCCACGTCCAGCGAATAGCTCCACTGGTACTGGGCCTGCGCCCAACGCCGCTGGTCATGGGCCACGTCGGACTCGGTGTCCACCCGCTCACCGAACTCGCGCAGCACATCGGTGGCGTCGTCGCCGGCGGCGACGACCGCCCGGTGAACCGGGTCGGCGGCGATCTCCGCCGGTGACAGGTTGCCCAGGTGCTGATAGACCCAGTACGACGCGAGCCCGCTGCTGATCCGTTCGGACCACCAGGCCTCGCGGCGCATGTCGGCGCGCCAGGCGGCGGAGGTGTTCCAGTCGTCGATGATCTCGTGGTCGTCGAAGATCATCACGCTGGGTACGGTCGACAGCAGCCAGCGGATCTCCGGGTCCCGCCACGACTCCAGATACAGCCGGGTGTATTCGGTGAAGCTGACCACCTGGTCGACCGGGGCGCCCGGAGGCCGGCCACGGTGCTTGCGCCGGCGCCGGAGAAACCGCCGGATCAGCGGTGAGGTCTCGTCCGCGTACACCTGGTCGCCGAGCAGCAGCAGCAGATCCGGCCAGGCGTCCCCGACCGGGTCCAGGTGCGCCAGCCGCCGGGCGTACGCGTCGAGCGCGTCCGGTGGCAGCCGCCGGGCGGTCGAGTGCTGGGTGGTCTCCCGGCACGAGCCGAACAGCAGGCGTACCGGCTGGTCGGTGTCGTCCGATCGGCGGGTCCGGATCACGCTCGCCGGGTACCGCGAGTCCGGTTCGGGCCAGACCCGCCGGTCGTCGAGGAACACCTGGTACCGGTCGACGCTTCCCGGTTGCAGCCCGTCGACGACGACGATCGCGTAGTGGTGACCGAACGCGCTGAACGTGTGGGCGCTTCCGGTCGCACCGTACTGGGTGTCGACCCGGACCGCGGCCGGCGCGCTGGTCTCGACCCAGACGGTCGCCCGCAGGCCGACGACGCGGCGCAACACCGGCCCGATCAGCAGCTCGGCGCCGTGCCGTCGCGACATGAACGACCTCCAAGGTGGCGGGGGGATGCCGCGCCCATTCTTACCCGTGGTGGCGATGCTTCCGACTGTGCTGACCTGTGCATCGGCTGAATTCCTGCCGTACGGGGTACGGCTGGGACTCCTGTGGCCGTACGTGGTCGGTTCTCTCCGGCGGTACGTGGCCGGTTCGCCCCGGCAGGTCGCGCCCCGGCCCTGGCGGCGACACTGTACCGGCCGGCCCGCCGGCCGAAGGCTGGCGGTGGGCGGGAAGTCGCGCCGGCCATCTGTCAGGATTTCCCCATGGATTACCTCGTCCTCGCCGCGATCCTGCTCGGCGTGCTGCTCCTGGCGGGCGTGGGGCTGCTGGTGCCCCGGCTGCGCCGGCAGCCGCCGTTGCCGCCGGCTCCACCGACCCAGCCGGGTGGTGGGCTGGAGCAGGAGCGCCCGCCCGTCGGCGAGGACGGCGAACGCACCGGCGGCGTGGTGATCGCCGAGCCGCCGCTGGCGCCACCGGCCGAGCCGGAGCAGGCACCGGCCGAGCCGGTCGCACCGGCGCCACCGGTGCTGGAGCGCCCCGAGCCGACCGCCGGGCGGCTGGTGCGGTTGCGCACCCGGCTGTCGCGCTCGCAGAGCCTGCTCGGCAAAGGGCTGCTGAGCCTGCTCTCCCGCGACCACCTCGACGAGGACGTGTGGGAGGAGATCGAGGAGAACCTGATCAGCGCCGACGTGGGCATCGACGCGACGGCGGAGATCGTCGACCGGTTGCGGGAGCGCACCCGGGTGCTCGGCACGCGTAGTGCGACGCAGCTGCGGACCCTGCTGTCCGAGGAGTTGGTCACCGCGCTCGATCCCCAGCTGGACCGGACACTGAATCTGACCGGCGAGCCCAGCGTCATCCTGGTGGTCGGAGTCAACGGCGCGGGCAAGACCACCACCTGCGGCAAGATCGGCCGAGTGCTGGTCGCGGACGGCCGCAGTGTGCTGCTCGGCGCGGCGGACACCTTCCGGGCCGCCGCCGCCGACCAGCTGACCACCTGGGCCTCCCGGGTGGGGGCCGAGGTCGTCCGGGGTCCGGAGGGAGCTGATCCGGCCAGTGTCGCCTTCGACGCGGTCAAGCGTGGGGTCGACACCAAGGTCGACGCGGTGTTGATCGACACTGCCGGCCGGTTGCAGAACAAGATCGGCCTGATGGACGAACTCGGCAAGGTCAAGCGGGTGGTCAGCAAGCACGGTCCGGTGCACGAGACACTGCTCGTGCTGGACGCTACCACCGGTCAGAATGGGTTGGAGCAGGCCCGTGTGTTCACCGATGCGGTCGAGGTCACCGGAGTGGTGCTGACCAAGCTCGACGGCACAGCCAAGGGAGGCATCGTCATCGCGGTGCAACGCAAGCTCGGCATCGCGGTCAAGCTGGTCGGTCTGGGCGAGGGGCCGGACGATCTCGCCCCGTTCGACCCGGCCCAGTTCGTCGACGCCCTGATGGGTGTCGAATCACGCGGAACGGATGCGTAGCCTCGGGTGATTAGTCGCGATCAGGGGTCACGTCGGCTCGGCAGACCGTACGTGACCCAGCAGGAGATCCCGCTGCGCGGCGGCAACGTGAGCACCGTGGTCCGGGTGGGCGACACGGTGCGGCGCAACGTCGGCCCGTGGACCCCGTCGGTGCACGCGCTGCTGCGACACCTGGAGTACGTCGGGTTCACCGGCTCGCCCCGCGCGCTCGGCATGGACGAACGCAACCGCGAGGTGTTGTCGTACGTCGAGGGTGAGTGCGGGGAGTATCCCCTGGCGCCGCATTGGGTCAGCGACGAGGCGTTGGTGACCGTGGCGACCATGTTGCGGATGTTCCATGACGCGCAGTACGGCTTTCGGCCGCAGCCCAACGCGGTCTGGCGCTCCTTCGGTCCGCCGCCGCCGGACACCGAGGTCATCTGCCATCACGACGCCGCACCGCACAACGTCATCTGGCGGCCGGACGGCACCCTCGCGCTGATCGACTTCGACCTGGCCTCGCCGGGTGCGCGGATCTACGACGTGGCGTACGCCGCGTGGACCTGGGTCCCGCTGTTCTCCGACCGGGACTCCTACACGCTCGGCTGGCAGCGCCCCGACCGGCCGCGCCGGCTGCGGCTGTTCGCCGACGCCTACGGGCTGATCCCGCGGGACCGGCACCGACTGGTCCGTACGATCCGCAAGCGGGTGGTCGACCACATCGAGGGCATCCGGCGGATGGCGGCGGCCGGTGATCCGGCGTTCGTGCGGATCGTGCACAAGGGGCACCTGCGCCGCCCGATGCGGGACCTGCGGTTGCTCGACTACGAGCGCCACATCCTGGAGTACGCGCTGCGCTAGAGCGTAATGACTGTCGGTAGTCTGGGTGGGCATCTGCGCCAGTTGGCACTGTCGATGAGACCAAGCCGCAAGGTTCTGTCGCTCTCCGGACAGTTGGCAGGGGCTATTCGGTTGATATGCCCCCGCCTGATCCGTGGATCGTGAAGTTTTCTTCACATGTTGGAAACAACCCGTCACGTGTTGGAAACCGCGTGGGCACCCTGTGTGAAACAGCAGCCCAGCAAGCTTCGCGCAACCGGCGAGCGGGCGATGCTGCCTCTTGGTGCCGGTTTTGTTTTCCAACTGAGAGGAGGCAGCGTGCCGGAACTAGATTCTGGTGCCACCGCCTGGATTTTGACTTCAGCCGCCCTGGTGTTGCTCATGACGCCCGGTTTGGCGCTGTTCTATGGTGGCATGACGCGGTCCAAGTCCGTGCTCAACATGATGATGATGAGCTTCGGGGCGATCGGCCTGGTCAGCCTGCTGTGGGTCTTCTACGGCTACAGCATCGCCTTCGGTGACGACGTCGCGGGCATCACGGGCAACCTGTCCTACGCTGGCCTGCGCGGCATGCTGGAGTCCGGCACCGAGGGCGGGATCCCGGACCTGCTCTTCGTCGCCTTCCAGATGATGTTCGCGGTCATCACCGTCGCCCTGATCAGCGGCGCGATCGCGGACCGGGCAAAGTTCGGTTCCTGGCTGCTCTTCGCCGGCCTGTGGGCCACCCTGGTCTACTTCCCGGTCGCGCACTGGGTCTGGGGCGGTGGCTGGATCTTCGAGCTCGGCGTCCTCGACTTCGCCGGTGGTACCGCGGTGCACATCAACGCCGGTGCCGCGGCGCTGGCGCTGGCGCTGGTCCTCGGCAGACGGGTCGGCTGGCCCAAGGACAAGTTCAAGCCGCACAACCTGCCGATGGTGCTGCTCGGCGCCGGCCTGCTGTGGTTCGGCTGGTTCGGGTTCAACGCCGGCTCGGCCGTGGCCGCCAACGGCGCGGCGTCGGTCGCCTTCATCAACACCCAGGTGGCCACCGCCGCCGCGGTCCTCGGCTGGATCGTGGTCGAGTGGCTGCGTGACGGCAAGCCGACCACCCTCGGTGCCGCCTCCGGTGCCATCGCCGGTCTGGTCGGCATCACCCCGGCCTGTGCCTTCCTCGAGCCGCTCGGTGCCATCGCGCTCGGCATCATCGCCGGTGTCGTCTGCGCGCTGGCCGTCGGCCTGAAGTACAAGCTCAAGTACGACGACTCGCTCGACGTGGTCGCCGTACACATGGTCGGCGGCATCATCGGCTCGCTGCTGATCGGTTTCCTGGCCGTCGAGGTCCTGGCCGGCGAGGGCAACGCCGGTCTGGTCTACGGTGGCGGAATCGACCTGCTCGGCCTGCAGGCCATCGGTGTGGTCGCGGTCCTCGTCTACTCGTTCGTGGTGGCGTACATCATCGGTTTCGCGATCGAGAAGACCATCGGCTTCCGGGCCAGCACCGAGACCGAGGTCGAGGGCATCGACACCGCCGAGCACGCGGAGACCGCGTACGAGTTCGGCAGCAGCACGGGTGGCGGGTTCGCCTCCGCCGGCATCGGGAAGGCGCCCGCCGCATCGGGCGAATCCGCTCCGGTCAGCGAGAAGGTCGCCGGTTAACGTTCCCTGATGGAGGGGTTAGACATGAAGCTGGTGACTGCGGTCATCAAGCCGTACCAGCTCGACGCGGTCAAGGAGGCCCTGCACGCCCTGGGCGTAGCCGGCCTGACCGTGAGCGAGGTCCAGGGGTACGGACGGCAGAAGGGGCACACCGAGGTGTACCGGGGTGCCGAGTACACCGTGGAGTTCCTGCCGAAGATCCGGATCGAGATCCTGACCGACGAGATCGACGTCGAGAAGGTCGTCGACGCGGTGGTCACCGCGGCTCGGACCGGGAAGATCGGCGACGGGAAGGTCTGGGTGACGGCCGTCGAGGACGTTATCCGGGTCCGTACCGGTGAGCGCGGTCTCGACGCGCTCTGAGCCGCCCGCAGGAGAGTAGATGGTCGACGGAGTCGGGGTCCGGCAACAGCACGCGGCCGGCCCCGGCCCGTCACTGTCGATGGGCATCGGCGCCGCCGCACGCGTGGAGCGTGCGGCGGCGCTCGACGTCTGGCTGACCAGACTGATGCCGGCCGGAATCAGTGGGATAGCCCTGGTCGCGGTCGGCGGCCTCGGGCGGCTGCAGTGCTCCCCGTACAGTGATTTGGATCTGGTCCTGCTGCACCGGGGGGTACCCGGCATGGACGAGCTGGCGGCCCGGATCTGGTACCCGATCTGGGACGCGCGCCTCGGGCTGGACCACTCGGTACGTACCCTTCCGGAGGCCCTGTCGGTCGCGCACGACGACGTCAAGGTCGCGCTCGGCCTGCTGGACGCCCGGCACGTCGCCGGAGACCGGGACCTCACCGCCGCCCTGCAGGTCGCCGCGACCGACCAGTGGCGGCGGACCGCGTTGCGGCAGTTGCCGGTGCTGCGCGAAATCACCGAGGCCCGCTGGCGCACCCACGGCGAGCTGGCCTTCCTGCTCGAAGGCGATCTGAAGGAAGCTGCCGGCGGCCTGCGTGACGTCGGGATCCTGCGAAGTATCGCCCTCGCCGGCATCGCCGACAGCATGCGTCCCGCCGCCCGTGCGGCCCACCTGCGGCTGCTGGACACCCGCGACGCCCTGCACGTGGCCGTCGGCCGTCGGGTCGACCGTCTGGTCGCCCAGGAACGGGCGACCGTGGCCCGGCTGCTCGACCTCGACGATCCGGAGGCCCTGCTGCGTCGGGTCGCCTCCGACGCCCGGACCATCGCGCACGCCCTCGACGACGGCTGGCGCAGCGCCGAGCGACTGCGCTCCGGCCTGCGGCGCAGCGGTGCCGCTCCGCCGGTACGCCGTCCGGTCGCCCGCGACGTGGTCGAGCACGACGGGGAGCTGGTGCTCGCCCGGGCCGCGATCGGTGCCCGGCCCGATCCGAGCCTGTCGCTGCGGGTCGCCGCGGCGGCGGCCACCAGTCGGCTGCCGATCGCCCGGGCCACCTGCGAGTGGCTCGCCGCGTACTGCCCGCCGCTGCCGGCCCCGTGGCCGGACGCGGCCCGGGCGGCGCTGGTGACCCTGCTCGGCGCCGGTCCTCATCTGGTGCCCACCTGGGAGACCTGCGACCGGTACGGGCTGGTCGACGGCTGGCTGCCGGAGTGGCCCCGGATGCGCAGCCTGCCGCAGCACAACCCGGTGCACCGGTTCACCCTGGACCGTCACCTGGTGCAGGCGGCGCAGGAAGCCACCGCGTACACGCGCGAGGTGGACCGGCCGGACCTGCTGCTGCTCGGGGCGTTCCTGCACGATGTGGGCAAGGGGCTGCCCGGCGACCACAGTGCCGTCGGGGCGCCGATCGCCGCCCGGATCGCCGCCCGGGTGGGTCTGCCACCCGCCGACGTCGCGGTGATCGAGAAGATGGTCCGGTTGCACCTGCTGCTGCCGGAGGTGGCGACCCGCCGGGACCTCAGCGATCCGGTGACCATCTCCGGGGTGGCCGAGGCGGTCGGCGACACCACCACGCTGAGCCTGCTGCATGGCCTGGCTCGGGCGGACGCGCTGGCCACCGGACCGGCCGCCTGGTCGGGCTGGAAGGGCCGGCTGATCGCAGAACTGGTCCGTCGGGTGCACACCGCGCTGGATACCGGCGTGCTGCCCGATCCGCCACGGCCCGATCCGGCGCTGGTCGCCGGCCCGTTGCCGGCGGTGCACATCGACGGGGAGGACCGGGTGGCGGTGGCCGCCGCCGACCGGCGCGGGCTGCTCGCGGCGGTCGCCGGGGTGCTGGCGTTGCACCGGCTCGACGTACTCACCGCGGACGCCTCCCTGGTCGACGGGCGGGCGCTGGTGGAGTTCCGGGTGCAGCCCCGTTACGGTACGCCGCCGGACAGCATCGCCCTCGCCGCCGACCTGCGGCGGGCGGTGACCGGTGACGTGTCGGTGGTCCAGCGGCTGCGGGGTCGGGTGCTGGCCGGTCGCCGTGGCGGGGCCGAGCCCCGGGTCGTCTGGCTCCGGGCGGCCGCCACCGATGCCGTGGTGCTGGAGCTACGGGCGGCCGACTCGGCCGGGCTGCTCTACCGGGTGACCAGCGCACTGGACGAGGCCGGGGCGCAGGTCCGGGCGGCCCGGATCTCGACTCTCGGCGGCGACGTGGTGGACGCCTTCTACCTGGTCGGAGGCTGGCCGGACGATGCCGAGCGGGACCGGTTCGCCGCAGCCGTCCTCGCCGCCGCCGGCTGACGCCCCCGGTCCCGACCTCCCCGCTGTCCGACGATCTTGGACCGGCCGTGAGGATTGTCCGTTCTATTCCGCGATAAGTCCAAGATCGCCGGGTTGGTGGAGTGGCGGCGGCGGGTCGTCGGGTCGACGGTTACGCTTGCGAGGTCGGGGGTGCCGGGTCTCGGGGGTGCCGTGTCACCCGCTGCCGCTGCGAGTTGACCCTGCCGGATCGACATACGGGAAGTTTCGTCGTGTTTGACACTTTGAGTGATCGACTGTCCGGGATCTTCGGCAAGCTCCGGGGCAAGGGTCGGCTCACCGACGCCGACATCGACGCGACCGCTCGGGAGATCCGGCTCGCGCTGTTGGAGGCCGATGTCGCCCTGCCGGTGGTGAAGTCGTTCATCTTCCGGGTGAAGGAACGGGCCCGCGGTTCGGAGGTCTCCCAGGCGCTCAACCCGGCCCAGCAGGTCATCAAGATCGTGCACGAGGAGTTGGTCGCCGTCCTCGGCGGCGAGCAACGTCGGCTGCAGTTCGCCAAGCAGCCACCGACCGTGCTCATGCTGGCCGGCCTGCAAGGTTCCGGAAAGACCACGCTCGCCGGCAAACTCGCCCGCTGGCTGAGGTCGCAGGGCCACCAGCCGCTGCTGGTCGCCGCCGACCTGCAGCGTCCCAACGCGGTCGGCCAGCTGCAGGTACTCGGCGGTCAGGCCGGTGTCGAGGTCTTCGCCCCGGAGCCGGGCAACGGGGTCGGTGACCCGGTCGCCGTCGCCACCGCCTCGATCGAGCACGCCCGGCGTTCGGCCCGCGACATCGTCATCGTCGACACCGCCGGCCGGCTCGGCATCGACGCCGAGATGATGGCCCAGGCGGCGGCGATCCGTGACGCGGTCGACCCGGACGAGGTCATCTTCGTCATCGACGCGATGGTCGGCCAGGACGCGGTGCGCACCGCCGAGGCGTTCCGTGACGGGGTCGGCATCACCGGTGTGGTGCTCTCCAAGCTCGACGGCGATGCCCGCGGCGGTGCCGCGCTGTCCGTACGGCAGGTCACCGGACAGCCGATCCTGTTCGCCTCTACCGGCGAGAAGCTCGCCGACTTCGACGTCTTCCATCCGGACCGGATGGCCAGCCGGATCCTCGGCATGGGCGACGTGCTCACCCTGATCGAGCAGGCCGAGCAGGCCTTCGACGCCGATCAGAAGGAGAAGATGGCCGCCAAGCTGATGGGCGGCGAGCAGTTCACCCTGGAGGACTTCCTCGACCAGCTGATCGCGGTGCGGCGGATGGGGCCGATCGCCAACGTGCTGGCCATGATGCCCGGCATGGGGCAGATGAAGGACCAGCTGGCCGAGGTCGACGACAAGCACTTCGACAAGGTCACCGCGATCATCCGCTCGATGACGCCGGGCGAACGAACCAATCCCAAGATCATCAACGGCTCCCGGCGGGCGCGGATCGCGGGCGGCTCCGGGGTCACCGTGATGGACGTCAACCAGCTGCTCAACCGCTTCGCCGAGGCGCAGAAGATGATGAAGCAGATGGGCGGGATGATGGGTCTGCCCGGCGGTGGCGGCCGACGCAAGGCGACCAAGTCGCCGAAGAACAAGCGCAAGGGTGCCAAGGGCGGCCGCGGTGGCGGTGCCCGCCAACGTACCGGTGGGATGCCGGCTGGCTTCCCCGGCGGCGGCATGCCGCAGCTGCCACCCGGCTTCGACCCCAACGCGCTCGGCGGCGGCGACGGACTGCCGCCCGGAGTCAAGCTGCCCAAGCTGGACTTCAACAAGCTGACCAAGCGGGAGAAGGACTGAGTACCGCGGTGACCGTACCGGCCGCGCTACACGTGCGCGGCGTCGTGCTGCCCGAGGACCAGACCCGCGACCTCTGGCTGGTCGGCGACCGGGTGACGCTGACCCCGGTGCCCGGGGCGACCACCGTGGTCGACGGCGGGTTCATCCTGCCGGGCCTGGTCGACGCGCACTGCCACCTCGGCATCGCCTACGGCGGCCGGTCGATCGACTCGCTCGACGAGGCACGGGTGCACGCCCGCGTCGACCGGGACACCGGCGTGCTCGCGCTGCGCGACGCCGGTTCGCCGTACCCGTATCCGGAGCTGGACGACGAGCCGGACCTGCCCCGGCTGGCCCGCGCCGGGCGACATATCGCGCCGCCCCGGCGGTACCTGCGCGACATCGGGGTCGAGGTGCCGGCGGAGCAGCTGCGCGACACGGTCACCGAACAGGCCAAGGCGGGCAACGGCTGGGTCAAGCTGGTCGGCGACTGGATCGAACGCTCCGCCGGTGATCTGGCCCCGGCGTGGGACCCGGCGGCGATGACCGACGCGGTCCGTGCCGCCCACGACGCCGGCGTCCGGATCGCTGTGCACACCTTCGACGAGACCGCGGTCGAGATCATGGTCCGGGCCGGGGTCGACTCGGTCGAACACGGCACCGGGCTGCGCCTGGACCTGATCGACGAGATGGCCCGGCGGCGGATCGCGCTCGTTCCGACAATGATCAACATCGCCACCTTCGGCAGCATCGCCGACCGGGCCCGGGAGAAGTTCCCCCGGTACGCCGCACACATGCTCGCCCTGCGCGACGGGTTCCCCGAGGTGGTCCGGGCCGCGCACCAGGCCGGGGTGCCGATCTTCGTGGGCACCGACGCCGGCGGCGGAATCGTCCACGGCCGGGCCGCCGACGAGATGCTCGCCCTGCACACCCGGGCCGGGCTGCCGGCCGAGGCGGTGCTGGCCGCCGCCAGCTGGGGCGCCCGGGACTGGCTCGGGCTCCCCGGGCTGGTCGAGGGCGGGCTGGCCGACCTGGTCGCCTACCCGGCGGACCCGCGTGCCGACCTGCGGGTGGTCCGGGCCCCGCAGCGGATCATCCTGCGTGGGCGGGTCGTGTACTGACCGCGCCTGTCCGGGTCGGGTACTGACCGCGCCTGTCCGGGTCGGGTACTGACCGCCGGGTGGGCGCGGCCAACGGCGACCGTCGCGGGCGGGTCGGGTACCGACCGTTCCGGCGGGCGCATAGGATGTCCGGTCATGGCCCGCGTGCTCACACCCCGTGCGGAGGACTTCCCCCGCTGGTACCAGGATCTGATCGCCAAGGCGCAGCTCGCCGAGAACGGCCCGGTGCGCGGGACCATGGTGATCCGACCGACCGGGTACGCCATCTGGGAGCGGATGCAGTCCGAGATGGACACCCGGATCAAGGCGGCCGGAGCGGAGAACGCCTACTTTCCGCTGTTCATTCCGGAAAGCTACCTGCGTCGGGAAGCCGAGCACGTGGAGGGCTTCTCCCCGGAGCTCGCCGTGGTCACCCATGGCGGCGGTAAACAGCTCGCCGAGCCGGTGGTGGTCCGCCCGACCAGCGAGACGGTGATCGGCGAGTTCATGGCCAAGTGGGTGGATTCCTACCGGGACCTGCCGCTGCTGCTCAACCAGTGGGCCAACGTCGTGCGGTGGGAGCTGCGCCCCCGGGTCTTCCTTCGTACCAGTGAGTTCCTCTGGCAGGAGGGGCACACCGCGCACGCCGACTACGCGGACGCGCGTGCCTACGCCCGGCGCATCCTGCACGAGGTGTACGAGGACTTCATGGTCAACGTACTGGCCATCCCGGTCATCGTCGGGCGCAAGACCGCCGGTGAGCGATTCGCCGGCGCGACCAGCACGTACACCCTCGAAGGAATGATGGGCGACGGCAAGGCGCTGCAGTTGGGCACCTCGCACGAGCTGGGCCAGAACTTCGCCCGGGCCTTCGACATCACCTACACCTCGGCGCAGCGTACGGTGGAGCACGCCTGGACCACCTCATGGGGGGTCTCCACCCGGATGCTCGGCGGGCTGATCATGGTGCACGGCGACGACGCCGGACTGCGGGTGCCGCCGAGGCTGGCGCCGGTCCAGGCGTACGTCATGGTGGTCAAGGACGGCGACGGGGTCGGTGCGGCGGCGGCCAAGCTGCGCGACGCGCTGCGCGACGCCGGAGTCCGGGTGGCCCTCGACGACCGGGTGGACACCCCGTTCGGCCGCCGGGCGGTCGACGCCGAGCTCAAGGGCTATCCGGTACGCGTCGAGGTCGGACCACGCGATCTCGCCGTCGGCAACGCGGTGCTGGTCCGGCGTACCGACGGATCGAAGACCGCGGTGCCGGTGGCGGATGTGGTCGGCGCGGTACGCGGCGCGCTCGACGCCGATCAGCAGGCGCTGTACCAGCAGGCACAGGCGCTGCGCGAGTCGCGTACGGTCGAGGTGGCCGGCTTGGCCGACGCGATCGCCGCGACCGTCGACGGCTGGGCCCGGGTCCCCTGGTCGGCGGTGGGCACGGCCGGCGAGGCCGAGGCCAACGCCCAAGGCGTGACGGTCCGTTGCCTGCAGCGGCCGGACGGCACGGTGCCGGACAGCGACGACGAGCCCGACCTTGTCGCGGTGCTGGCCCGCGCGTACTGACAGATCGTCCCACCGCATCGGCACGGTTGTCGTCGTTGAGCACGGTGAGCGAAAGGGATGACGATGCGGTTCCGACCAGGTCAGTTGATCATGCACCGGAACGTGCGCCGGGGACGCATCGGCTGGGTGCGTCCCGCCCGGGTGGTCGCCGACGACGAACGAGGGCTGCTGGTCTGGGTCGACCGCGGCAGTCCGGTGACCAACGAGGTCGCCGACGACGGCCGGGGTATGCGGGCGATGCCGTTCACCGAGTGGATCACCCGGTCGTACCGGATCAAGCACGGTTTCTGGCTCGGCCCGCCGGTGCTGAAGTTCATGCCGGCCGGCGCGGCGCACTCGGTGTGGTGGTTCCGCGATGACGACGGGAAGTTCCTCAACTGGTACGTCAACCTTGAGGAACCGGGTGTGCGCTGGGCCGACGACGGCCTTACCGGGATCGACGTCGTCGATCAGGATCTGGACGTGATCGTGCGTCCGGACCGCAGCTGGGCGTGGAAGGACGAGGAGGAGTTCGTCGAGCGCCTCGCGTTCCCGCAGCACTACTGGGTATCCGACCCGGCTGCGGTGCGTGCCGAAGGCAGGCGGGTGATCAAGCTCGCGGAGGCGGGTGACTTTCCGTTCGACGGCACCTGGTGCGACTTCCAACCGGACCCCGCGTGGACGCCACCGACCGAGCTGCCGTCGGGCTGGGACCGCCCGCCGGTGGCCGGCTGACGGCCGGCCTCGCGGCCAACGTGGCCCGGTGGGCCCTCCGGTTGTGGCGATACGCGGCCGGTCTGGCACAATAGTGTGTTGGTATCCGGTGCGTGTCCGGCGCCCTCTACCCGGGCACGTCGCCAGTCCACCCGAGCTGCCTCTGGCCCAACCCCACTGTGCCGGTCGGCGTTCACCCGCGCACCGCCCTCGGGGGTCGGTGAAGATCGCAACAGGAGCGAACAAACCGTGGCCGTAAAGATCCGGCTTCTGCGGATGGGCAAGATCCGCAACCCGCAGTACCGCATTGTCGTCGCCGACGCGCGTACCAAGCGCGACGGGCGGGCGATCGAGTTTGTCGGGATCTACCACCCGAAGGAGAACCCGTCGGTCATCGAGGTCACCTCGGACCGCGTCCAGTACTGGCTCTCGGTCGGTGCCCAGCCGAGCGAGGCTGTCCAGCGGCTGCTGGAAAAGACCGGTGACTGGCAGAAGTTCAAGGGCCTGCCGGCGCCGGAACCGCTGCAGGTCGCCCCCGAGCGGGCGGACCGCAAGGCGGCCTACGAGGCCGAGGCGAAGGCGGTGGCCGGCATCGCCGACACTCCCACCAAGCCGGCCAAGAAGGTCGAGAAGGTCGAGAAGGCCGAAAAGAAGGCGGAGCCCGCTGCCGAGGCGCCGGCCCAGACCGAGGAGCCCGCCGGTGCCGGCTCCGGCGAGCAGTCCTGACATGGTTCTCCGGCCCGCGCTGGAGCATCTGGTCAAGGGAATCGTCACGCATCCTGACGACGTACGAGTCCGGTTGATCGACTCGCGCCGGGGCAAGCGTCTGGAAGTGCGGGTGCACCCGGAGGATCTCGGCACGGTCATCGGCCGAGGTGGTCGGACCGCCAAGGCGTTGCGCCAGGTGATCGGGTCGATCGGCGGCCGGGGTGTCCGCGTCGACATCGTCGACTCGTACTGATGCTGCTCATCGTCGGCCGGATCGGCCGGCCGCACGGCATCCGTGGCGAGGTCACTGTCGAGGTACGGACCGACGAGCCGGAGGCCCGCTTCGTCGCCGGATCGGTGTTGATCACCGATCCGGCGGCGGTACCGGCGGTCACCAATCCAGCGGTGGCCGATGCCTCGTCCACCGCCGTGCGGCGCGACGAATCGCCGTCGCGGGAGGCTCTGCCGGCCGGTGCGGTCCGGGTACGGGTGCCCGACAGCTTGACCGTCGAGTCGGTCCGCTGGCATCAGGGCCGGCCGCTGGTGCAGTTCGTCGGCGTCGCCGACCGTGACGTGGCGGAAACCCTGCGGGGGGTCCTGCTCTGTGTCGAGAGCAGCGAGGTCGACGATCCGGCGGACCCGGACGAGTACCGGGACCACCAGTTGATCGGCCTGACCGCGGTGTCCCCGGCGGGGGACTCGCTGGGAGAGATCACCCGGATCGATCACGCACCAGCGTCCGACCTGCTGGTGCTGAGCCGCCCCGGCGGCGGTACCGCACTGGTGCCGTTCGTCCGCGCGATCGTGCCGGAGGTGGACCTGGCGGGCGGTCGTATCGTGGTGGACGCTCCGGCCGGCTTGTTCGATCTGTGAGCGAGCCGATGAGCGCGGAGATGCCGCCCACCTTGCAGGTCGACGTCGTCACGATCTTCCCCGAGTACTTCGCCCCGCTGGAGCTGTCCCTGATCGGGCGGGCCTGCCGGGCGGGGCTACTCGGCGTGGATCTACACGATCTGCGTCGATGGACCCACGACGTGCACCGTACGGTGGACGACACCCCGTACGGCGGTGGCGCGGGCATGGTCATGCGCCCTGAGCCGTGGGGTGCCGCGCTGGACGAGTTGACCGGTCCGGAGCGCACGCCGGCCCGGCTGGTGGTGCCCACCCCGGTGGGCGAACCGTTCACCCAGCCGCTGGCGCAGCGGTTCGCCGCCGAGCCGCGACTGGTCTTCGCCTGTGGCCGCTACGAGGGCATCGACCAGCGGGTGATCGATCACGCGGCGGGCCGGATGCCGGTGAGCGAGGTCTCCCTCGGCGATTTCGTGATCTTCGGCGGTGAGGCGGCCGTGCTGGTCATCCTGGAAGCGGTGACCCGGCTGTTGCCCGGAGTGCTGGGCAACGCCGGCTCGCTCGACGAGGAGTCGCATGCGGACGGGCTGCTGGAGGCGCCGGTCTACACCAAGCCACCGCACTGGCGTGGTCACGAGGTGCCGGCGGTGCTGCGATCCGGTGACCACGGCCGGGTGGCCCGCTGGCGCCGGGACCAGGCACTGCTGCGTACCGCAGCCCGACGGCCGGATCTGATCGCCAGGTTGTCGACCGACAATTTGGATAAAGAAGACATTGCGCTGCTGACGGCGGCCGGATTTCAAATCCCGGCCGGTGATATGGCAGAGTAGTGGGGTTGCCGCAGACGGGCGAGCGCGTCCGGCTGCGAGGATCCCGCCAGCCACGGGGTCCGGCCGAGCCCAGTGGACCCGCCGACAGGGTGGAACCGCTGGTGCACGGGACCTGACGGTGGGATCAGAATCATCCATCCGCGCACCAGGAGACGGTGCGCCTTGAGTAGCCCAAGGATGCAGCGATGAACACGCTGGACGCGCTCGACGCCCAGTCGCAGCGGACCGACCTCCCGGAGTTCCGAGCCGGTGACACGCTCAAGGTGCACGCTCGGGTCGTCGAAGGCGCCCGTTCCCGGGTCCAGATCTTCCAGGGCGTGGTGATCCGCCGTCAGGGCGCGGGCCTGCGGGAGACCTTCACCGTGCGCAAGGTGAGCTTTGGCGTCGGAGTCGAGCGGACCTACCCGGTCAACAGCCCGGCGATCGACCGGATCGAGATGGTGACCCGTGGTGACGTCCGCCGCGCCAAGCTCTACTACCTGCGCGATCTGCGTGGTAAGGCCGCCAAGATCAAGGAAAAGCGGGAGAAGCAGGTCAGTTGACCCGGATCCTCCCGATTCCCGGTTGAAACCTCCCGGATCCCGATTCGAGGACTGCCGCTGGCGGCTCGGGCCAACTACCCTTGCGGTAGTGACCGATGGGGAGCGCTACATCCGCGGCATCCGCTGCGGCGGCGGGCGGCAGCCGAGCACCCGTTCGTGGCGCCTGACAAGAGGCGCCGTGGGCGGTAGCGCCATGTCCCGGGACCGGGGAGATGCGTAGCGTGTATCCAACCGAAGACGTGGAGTCTTGGCAGCGGCGCGGTCCGGCGTCGGAGCGCGCCGAGCGTGGCCGGCGACAGGGTGGCTCCGGGACGCGGACGACGCGGGGCCGCCCGCGCCGGGCAAGTCGGTCCAGCATGCAGATGGTCCAGCGGCGGCGTCGCCAGATGCCACTGTGGCAGGAGCTCCCGCTGCTGCTCGTCGTGGCCTTCTGTCTCGCGGTGCTGATCCGGTCGTTCCTGTTGCAGGCGTTCTTCATCCCTTCGGGCTCTATGGAGGAGACGCTGCTCATCGGGGACCGGGTCCTGGTCAACAAGGTCGTCTACGATGTCCGGGACCCGTCACGCGGTGAGGTGGTGGTCTTCCGGGGCACCAACGACTGGGCACCGGAACACGTCGACGATCCGAATCTCGGCTTCCTGGCCAAACTCAGCCGGACCGTCGGTGATCTGGTCGGCATCGGCCGTCCCGGCGAGAAAGACTTCATCAAGCGGGTCATCGGGGTGCCGGGCGACCGCATCCTCTGCTGTGACGACCAGGGCCGGCTCACCGTCAACGGGCAGCCGTTGGACGAGTCTGCCTACGTTCTGGAGGATTCCCCGCTCGACATTCCGCCTAATCCCGGTGAGTGTCGGTCCCGCCGATTCGGGGAGATCGTGGTCGAGCCGGGACACCTGTTCGTGATGGGGGACCACCGGTTGGTGTCCCAGGACTCCCGCTGCCAGGGTCAGGTGCCGATCGACAACGTCATCGGGCGCGCCTTCGTGATCGTGTGGCCACAGGACCGCTGGGATCCGTTGTCCGTGCCGGACACCTTCGACGACCTGCCGGCGCCGGCGGCGACCCCGGCTGCGGTCGATCGTCCCGACGGCACTCCGGAAACCTCGGGCGACCTGGTGGTCGTGCTTCCCGTACTGATTCCGTTACTGTTCGCCTCGCGCTCCGCTCGGCCGTTGTCAGCCAGACGTCGTAGGCTCCCGTTGTGATCGACGAGCAGACCAAGAAAAAGCCCAATTCCTTCTGGCGTGAGCTACCGATCCTGTTGGGCGTGGCGGTTCTCGTCGCAGTCCTGGTCCGGGCGTTCGTTCTGCAGACCTTCTACATCCCGTCGCCGTCGATGGAGCACACCCTCGACATCTACGACCGGGTGCTGGTCAACAAGGTCGTCTACCACTTCCGGTCACCCGAGCGCGGCGAGATCATCGTGTTCCGGGCACCACCGGAGTGGAGCAGCAACCCGGACGGCGAGGACTTCATCAAGCGGGTCATCGGGGTGGGCGGGGACCGGGTCGAGTGCTGTGACCCCGAGGAACGGCTGATCGTCAACGGGCAGCCGCTGGACGAGCCCTACATCTACTCCGAGGGCGGGATCCAGGATCCGGCCGCGGTCGGCCCGTTCGACATCACCGTGCCCGAAGGCCGGCTGTGGGTGATGGGCGACCACCGGTCCGCCTCGGGCGACTCCCTGGAGCACTGGGATCGCGGCGGCGACATCGAGATCGCCACCATCTCGCAGGACGCGGTCGTCGGCCGGGCGTTCACGGTCTTCTGGCCGCTGGACCGGGCGACCTGGCTCACCGTACCCGAGCCGTTCGAGTCCGTGCCCGATTCATGACCGGCGACCCAGGGCGGCGGCGGAGTCAGTCCACGGAGGCCACGGAATCGTGCCGGCCGCATCCCGGCGAGCCGGGTACGTCTCCTACGCTGGACAGGTGACGGACGCGGAGCTGACGGCCGATCACGCGCTCGGCGGTACGCGGCACCGTCGAGGCGCGCGAATCCTGCTGGTCGACTCGGCCGACCGGGTGTTGTTGCTGCACGGGCGAGATCCGGCCCGGCCGGGACACCGATACTGGTTCACCCCGGGCGGTGGCCTGCTGCCCGGCGAGAGCGCGGCCGCCGGCGCGGCCCGGGAACTCGCCGAGGAGACCGGCCTGCGGATCACGCCGACTGAGCTCGGCACCGCGGTCTGGCAGGAGACGGTCGAGTTCCCCTTCGGCGGGCGGCGGTACCGGCAGGAACAGCAGTTCTTCCTGCTACGGGTGCCTGCGTGGCAGGTCGACACCAGCGGCTTCGACCAGCTTGAACGTGAAACGATCGACGGTCACCGGTGGTGGCCGGTGGCGGAGCTGGCGGTGACCCGGCAGCGCTACTACCCGGCCGATCTGCCGGCGCTGCTGCACCGCCTGCTCGGGAGGGCCGAGGCGTGCTGACCCCACCGCGGACCGTGGTCCGCCGCGATGCCGGACTCTACGCACTGGAACGCGCTTTGCAGCGGCGCGGGTTCGCCCATGTGGCCGGAGCCGACGAGGCCGGTCGGGGCGCCTGTGCCGGCCCGCTGGTGGCCGGGGCGGCGGTGCTGCCGCCGGGACGGCGGGGCGAGGTGGCGGGTCTGGCCGACTCGAAGTTGCTCACCCCGGCCGCCCGGGAACGGGTCTACACTGCGGTGTGCGACCAGGCACTGGCGTACCGGGTGGTGGTCGTCCCGGCGGACGAGGTCGACCGGCTTGGTCTGCACGTGTGCAACCTGGCCGCGATGCGCCGGGCGTTGGCCGGCCTGGTCGTGCCGCCGGACTACGTACTCACCGACGGGTTCGGTGTCGACGGGCTCGGCGTACCGGGGCTGGCGGTCTGGAAGGGCGACCGGGTGGCCGCCTGCGTCGCTGCGGCGAGCGTGCTGGCCAAGGTGACCCGGGACCGGATCATGGTGGAGCTGGACGATCGCTATCCGGGATACGGGTTCGCCGAGCACAAGGGGTACGTCACCGCCGACCACCGAGCCGCGCTGCATCGGCAAGGGCCGTGCGCCGAGCACCGATTCTCGTACGTCAACGTCGCGGCCGTAGCCGGCCGGTCGGCGCGTCCACCCCGCGCCCGTCGACCGGCAGGTGAGACCGGCACGGACATCGGCAACAGTGAGCCGATGGGGCGGCCCGACCCGGTACGGGGTACCGTCGGCGTGGCGTTGGACGAGCAGCTTCGCCAACCGGCGCTACTGGGGGAAGATGTGGTCATGGAAGGCGGATGGCGATGAGCGCCGAAGATCTCGAAAAGTACGAGACCGAGATGGAGTTGCAGCTCTACCGGGAGTACCGCGACATCGTCCGCCAGTTTTCGTACGTGGTCGAGACCGAGCGCCGGTTCTATCTGGCGAACCAGGTCGACCTGCACGTACGCAATTCTGACGGCGAGGTGTACTTCGAGGTCGAGATGCACGACGCCTGGGTCTGGGACATGTACCGCCCGGCCCGCTTCGTGAAGAACGTCCGAGTGATGACGTTCAAAGACGTAAATGTCGAAGAACTGGACAAACCAGAGATATCACTTCCGGCGGACTCGGGTTTCAACGGCTGAGCGCAGCGGTCGACCCCCCGGCGACCGGCGACGGCTCGCCCCATACCAAATCGAGCTTCCCGTCGGCTCGGTATCCACAGGTGACCGGCTGTCCACAGGCCATGCCGGTCATTGTTGTGGGCGGCGACTGACGGCTGCCAACCTGCCGGAATGCGACATCACATCTATGTGTTGGCGATCGCCCTCGCCACCGCCACCAGCAGCCCGGCACCGCTGGACGGGCCCGAAACCGACGCCGTGCCGTCGCCCGGTGACCGGGCCGTGCCGTCGCCCGGTGACCGGGCCGTGCCGTACGCACGCCACCACTTCGTCGCGCCGCTGGTCGGCGACTGGCGGGTCACCCGGCGGTTCGACCCGCCCGCGGTGCCGTGGGGCCGCGGGCATCGTGGTGTCGACCTCGCTGCGGCCGTAGGAGCCACGGTGCGGTCCGCTGGCGCGGGCACGGTCAGCTATGCCGGTCGGATCGCCGATCGATCAGTGGTGAGCGTTACCCACGACGGAGGGCTGCGGACCACGTACGAGCCGGTCGATCCGGTCCTCGTGGCTGGCACCCGGGTGGATCCCGGGACGGCGATCGGCACCGTGGCAGCCGGTCACCGCGGCTGTCCGGTACCGGCATGCCTGCACTGGGGGCTGCGGCACGATGGCGATGGCGCCACCTATCTCGATCCGCTGCTGCTGCTCGGCAACGGCCGGGTGCGTCTGCTACCGCTGGCTCAGGGCGAGCAGCTCCAGGGCGTCGCGGCCGGTCCCGGGGCCGGGCCGCCCGAGCCCGCCGACCGAGGGCTGGCTGCGGGAGCTAGCTCGCGGCACGATCGAGCAGCCCCGGAAGCTGTCCGGCGATCCGGTCGTACTCTTCGGCCCGGTTGTAGACCTGGGCGCAGATGCGCAACCAGGTCCGGCCGGACCACCAGTTGACCGACACTTCGGCAGCGAGCTGTTCGGCGATGCGTAGCCGCAGCGCCTGCGCCTGCTCGACGCCACCGGCAATCCCGTCGGGCAACGGAATCAGCCGCATCGCCAGACTGGCGGCCTCCGGTAGCCGCCCGTCCGGCACCGGCAACTCCTCCGGCGGCACACCGAGCGCGGCGCCGATGACCCGCTGACCGTAGTGCGCCAGTGCGGCGTTGTGCGTACGAACCCGGTCGATGCCGAGGCTTCGCAAGGCGAACAGGCCCGCCGGCGCGGCCAGCCACGGGGTGTAGTCCCGGGTGCCTTGCCACTGGACCCGTTGCGGGTAGCCGGACTCCTGCTCCCAGGAGACTCCGAGCGGCTCGATTCGCTCCCGCCAGCGGTCGGCGACCGCGAGCAGGGCGGTCCCACGTGGTGCGAACGCCCACTTGTGCAGGTTGCCGACCCAGAAGTCGGCGCCTATGTCGCCGACCGTGACGGGCAGCATCCCCGGCACGTGCGCCGCGTCCACCATGACCGGCACACCGGCGTCGCTGGCAGCGGCGGCGATCGATGCCACCGGGAACAGCCGGGCGGTCGGTGAGGTGACCTGGTCGACCACGAGCAATCGGGTACGTCCCGGTCGCAGCGCCGCACGGATCGTCTCGAGGACCTCGTCCGCATCCGCTTCGATCGGAATCCGCACGACCCGTCGGGTCGCTCCGGTGCGCCGGCACGCCCGGTCGACCGACATCGTGACCGCCCCGTACCCATGGTCGGTGAGCAGGATCTCGTCACCGGTCGACAGCCCCAACGACTGCAGCACGATGGCGGTCGCCGTGGTGACGTTGTCGACCAACGCCGCCCCGTCCGCGGGTGTGCCCAGGAAAGCAGCCAGATGCCGGCGGGTGTGCGCCAGTCGTTCCGGCAACCCTTGGGTGAAGAATCTGTCCGGGTTGGACTCCATTTCATCCCGTATCCGGTGCTGCGTCCGCTGCACGGTGATCGGCGGCGCGCCGAAGGATCCATGGTTCAGGTGGGCGGTCGCCGGATCGAGTGAGAACAGCAGCCGTGCGCCGGGCAGCGGTTCAGGGGGATCCACACCGGCACTCATGGAGCGATACTAGATCCGGCCAGCGCACCGCAGAGCCAGCGCACCGCAGAGCGACAGGCCAATCGGGTAGATCCGGCCTGCTGCCCACTGAAGCACCTGACCGGGCCGGCGCCGTCCCGCCGGACCCGGCACCCACGCGCCAGCGCCGGCGCGGTACGACGGCCGGTCAGGCCCGCGGGTGTGCCTGTCGGTAGGCGTCGCGGAGCCGTTCCACCGAGACGTGCGTGTAGATCTGGGTGCTGGACAGCGAGGCGTGCCCGAGCAGTTCCTGGACGGACCGCAGGTCCGCGCCACCAGCCAGCAGATGGGTGGCGGCAGAGTGGCGTAGGCCGTGCGGCGTGACGTGCGGTACGCCAGCCGCCCGCGCAGCTCCGGTGACGATCCGGCGAACCACTGTGGCCTGTATCCGTGCGCCCTTGGCACCGAGCAGTAGCGCCTCGCCGGATCGTGGCCCGACCAGTGCCGGCCGGCCACGGCGCAACCAGTCCTCGACAGCGGCGTCCGCGGGCTCACCGTACGGCACGGATCGTTCCCGGTCGCCCTTGCCGAGCACCCGGACCAGACGACGGCCATGGTCGACGTCACCCAGATCGAGGCCGCACAGCTCGCTGACCCGGATGCCGGTGGCGTACAGCAGTTCCACGGCGGCGCGGTCGCGTAGCCGTAGCGGGTCGTCCACGCCGACGGGCTCGATCATCAACTGGGCCGCTTGTTCGATCCGGAGCACGGTCGGCAACGTCCGATGCGGCCGGGGACTGGCCAGGGTCGCGGCCGGGTCGGTGCCGATCAGATCGTTGCGGTGCGCCCAGGCGCAGAAGGTGCGCGCGGTGGCGGCCCTGCGGGCCAGCGTCGTCCGGGCCGCGCCCAGCGTGCGTTGCTGAGCCAGCCAACTCCGCAGCACGGCGATGTCCAGGTCGTGGAGAGCCTGTCGGCCCATCCGGGTGGCGTGGTCGAGCAGCGACACCACATCGCTGACATAGGCCCGGACCGTGTGCGGCGAGCGGTTCTCCACCAGCGCCAGCTGCCGGGCGAAGTCGTCGACAGCGTCGCGCAGCGCCGTCGGTAGGTTGTCATGCCTGCCTGCCGTGCTCCGGTTGGACTCGCGTCGACCCATCCGCCGACTGTCGGACCGATCCGGCGCTTGGTCAAGTGGCCTCGCCGACGGGCTGGCCGAGCTGACTGGTCAGGCCGGCTCAATCGGGCCTGACTAACCTCACCGAGGAGCCGGCTGGGTGAGCCGGTACCGTCCATCAACGCCGGTCAGCAGGCCCTGTGCCTGCAACGCGGAGACCTGCCGGAGGGCTGTGCGGATGTCCACCCCGGCCCGGCCGGCCAGGTCGTCCAAGCCGATGAGACCCCGACCCGGTACCGCCTCGAGGATCCGGGCGGCCTGAGGGTCGAGCTTGTCCCGGGGCCGCACCGGCCCGCGCGGGGTCGGTGCCAGATCGAACCCGATCCGGCCGATCTCCTCCTGCACGTGCGCCACTGCGGCGACCAGCCGTGCCTGCGGGTGATCCCGCAGGATCTCATGGCAGCCGACCGACATCGCCGAGGTCACCGGGCCGGGCACCACCATGGCCGCCCGGCCGATGGCCAGCGCTCGGCGTACCGTCTGGGTCGCGCCGCTGCGCGCGCCGGCCTCGACCACCACCGTGCCGGAGGTCACCGCTGCGATCAGCCGGTTGCGGACCAGGAAACGGTGCCGCAGCGGCTCCGCTCCGGGCAACCATTCGCTGATCAGCAGACCGGTCTCGGCGATCTGGTCGAACAACGCGGCGTTTCCACTCGGGTAGGGCCGGTCTATACCGCAGGCCAGAACCGCTGCGGTCGGTCCGCCGGCGGCGAGCGCGCCACGGTGAGCGGCCGAGTCGATGCCGTAGGCGCCGCCGGAGACGACGGTCCAGCCACGGTCGGCGAGACCATGCCCGAGCTCCCCGCCGACGTGGCGGCCGTACTCGGTCGGTGCCCGCGTTCCGACCACGGCCACCGACTTGCTCAAGGCGGCATCCAGCGGCAGCGGCCCGCGGACCCACAGCGCCAGCGGTGGGGCGCTGTCGCGCAGGCCAGCCGGGCCGCTGGCCGGATGCGACCGGCGTACCAGACGCAGCAGGTCGTCGATCTGCCGTGGCCATTGGGGATCCTCGGGCGTCACCAGATGTGCGCCCACCCGCGCCGCTCGGTCGAGCGCGGCAGCGGCCACCTCGTGCGGGTCGGCGGTCGAGCGGCGCGCCGCCGCCGCTGTCCGGGCCGGCTCGTCCAGGCCCTGGCCCTCGCGGATCTGGGCCAGCGCCGCCGTCGGTCCGACCGTGCTGACCAGCCGATGGACCGCAGCGTTGCCGGGCTCGGCGAGCCAGGTCAACGCCACTCTGGCGAGCTTGGTATCAGGATCGGTCTGACTCATCACATCTCTCCGGTGCGCAACTGGATGGCTTCGTCGACGTCGCCGGAGTCGGGGCGGGTACGCGCGTCGAGGTCGGCGATGGACCAGGCCAACCGCAGAACCCGGTCAAAGCCGCGAGCGGAGATGGCGCCGGTGTCGAGCCGGTGCCGCAACGCCGCCGTGTCGGCCGGTGGCAGCCGCCACGGGGGCTGGCGTAGCGCCGGACCCGGTACGGTGGCGTTGCTCCGCCACCCCGACCCCGACCAGCGGTCGACGGCGGCGGTCCGGGCGGCCGCGACCCGGTCGGCGACGACAGCGGACGGTTCCGTCGGGGAACTGGTCGCGAGCAACTCGGCGGCCCGGATCGCGGGAATGTTGATCTGCAGGTCGATCCGGTCCATCAGCGGGCCCGACAACCGGGCACGGTAGCGACGGCGCACCGTCGGCGGGCATTCGCAGTACTGGTCGCCGGCGGGCTTGGCACACGGACATGGATTGGCGGCCAGCACGAGTTGGCACCGGGCCGGGTATTCGGTGACCCCGAGCGCCCGAGTGATCAACACCCGGCCCTTCTCCAAGGGCTGCCGCAACGATTCCAGCGCGCGGGTGTTGAACTCGGCGGCTTCGTCGAGGAAGAGCACTCCTTGGTGGGCCAGGGAGACCGCTCCGGGCCGGGCCAGACCGGTGCCGCCGCCGACCAGGGACGCGACGGTGGCCGAGTGGTGCGGTGCCTGGAACGGCGGCCGTCGCAGCAGCGGGCTGCCGGGTGGTAGCACGCCGGCGATCGAGTGCAGCGCCGAGACTTCCAGCGCAGCCTCGTCGTCGAGCTCCGGTAGCAGGCCGGGGAGCCGCTCGGCCAGCATGGTCTTGCCGGCACCGGGCGGTCCGAGCAACGCGAGATGATGGCCGCCGGCCGCAGCGATCTCCAAGGCCCGCTTGCCCAGGCCCTGACCAGCGACATCGGCCAGATCCGGACCTGGTTGGGCAGCTGCCGGAGCCGGAATCGGTGCGTCGAGCAAGGCGCCTTCCCCATGGATGAAGGAGACCAGCCGGTGCAGCGTGTCCACCGCCTTCACCCGGACGCCGGGCACGGCGGCGGCTTCGGCTGCGTTGGCCACCGGAACGACGACCCGGGTCGCACCGGCACGTGCCGCTGCGGCCACCATCGGCAGCACTCCGCGGACCGGCCGCACGGTGCCGTCGAGGCCGAGTTCACCGAGCAGCGCCACGCCGTCGACCGGGGCGAGCGGCAGCTCGCCGGCCCCGCCGAGCAGGGCGGTCGCCACCGCGAGATCGAACCCGGAACCGATCTTCGGCAGGGTGGCCGGCAGCAGATTGACGGTGATCCGCCTGCTCGGCCACTGCTGGCCGGAATTGACGATCGCGGCTCGCACCCGGTCTCGGGCCTCGTGCAGGGTGGTGTCGGGGAGCCCCGAGATGATCACCGCCGGCAGTCCGGCGGCGACATCCGCCTCGACTTCGACCAGATGGCCGGTGACGCCGACCAACCCGACACACAGGACCTTGGCGTAGCTCATCGCACGCCCGCCAGCACGCGTGTCGGTAGGACAGGTAGCTCCAGGGCCAGGACGGTGGGTCCGGCCTGCCCGCGCGCGAAGCCGGATCGGCCGCGAATGTTCTCCCGGTGACTCGTCATGTCGTCGACTGTGGTCGTTCGGCGGCGGGCGGACCACCTGATCGCAATGGTCTGTGGACAGCGGCGGCGGCTGTGGACGGCGAAACGATCATGAAGTGTTTCTGCTACAGAAGCTCGCCTGCTCTCCCACCCCGCTCGCCCACCCGCTTTCAGAACATCGCCTGCAGGTGGTCGACCTTTGCCGCACCGCGCCCGCCGACCAGCACGGCGACGACGTCGAAACGCACCGCACGTCGGCCGTGGTCGCGGTGGGCGGCCAACCAGGCGGCGGCCACCTGGCGGATGCGCCGTGCCTTGGCGGCGGTGACGGCCTCGACCGGATCGCCGTACCGGCTGGTACGCCTGGTCTTCACTTCGCAGAACACGAGGATGTCGCCGTCGCGGGCGACGATGTCGATCTCGCCGGACCGGCAACGCCAGTTGCGGTCGACGATGACGAGCCTCGACGAGATGGTTCACCGCACACCGTTCGCCGTACGCCCCGATTGCCTGTCTGACAGCGCTCATCGGGCAACTGTCGGCGCCCGTCCGCCGGTGCCGCCGCACAGCGGGCACGGCTGTGCACAGCCGCCCGGGCTGTGGACACCTCGGCCGGAAGGCGGGCAGATGTGCTAATGGACCATGGCGAAATCGCGGGTCGCCGTCGGCCGGTGGTTTCCGGGGACGCCGACCGCTTGGGCGCAGGACGGGTAAGACCCCGGCGCAGGACGGGTAAGACCCGGCGCAAGCCGGAGGCGTGCCCTGCGAAGCAGGCCGAGAATCCCAGAGATTCTCAGAACGGCAAGGTGGCGGTGGCCCTGGTCGGTGACATACGGTGCCTGTCCGTGGACCCCAACCGAAGCTACCCGGAGGACGCCGACCCGCGGTGGTACTCCGAGCGCACCTACATCGAGCAGCCCTGGCCGTCCGGCTCCGCGGACCGGTATCCGGTCGCGGAACCGCGCAACGGCGGCTCCGCGTCGTCGGCCGAATCCGCTGCCGACCGCTTCGATGACGATCCGCTCGGCATGGGCAGCCGGTACGGTGAGCCGGGCCGCTACCCCGACCAGTCCGGTTACACCGATGAGTTCACCGCCGCAGACAGCACCGGCGAGCTGCGCACGGGCCGATCGGCGCGGACGGCACCGCTGGAACCCGGCCGACGGGCCGTAGCGGAACCCGGTCGGCGGCCGACCGGCGAACCCGGTCGGCGAAATGTCGGTGAATCGGGCCGGCGTGCGGCGGCCGCGCCGGAGCCGGACAGTGGCGATCCGGCGCCCGCGGGGGACGCCGTACGGGATGGCGACGCGGGCCGCGGCAGTGATCCGAGTCGGTCGGGTGAGCTGCCGAGCTCGGTGAACGTGCCGACCGGGCTGATGCCGCCGGTGTCCCCCCGCCAGCCGGCGGAAACGCCGCCCGGCGAGTACGGCCGCCGGCCGCCGGCTGGTGGACCGTCCGGCGGGGTCTTCGGCGACGGCGTCTACCGCAGCCGGCGCCCGGCACTGGCCATCCTGTACGCCGTCGGGGTGATGATCTTCGAGGTGCCGGCGCTGCGCCTGCTGCTGGACGGGGCACTCGCCGACCCGGTTCAGGTAGGTGCGGTGGTCGCCGGTACGGCGTTGATGGTGGCGCTGCCCGCGTTCGGCGTCGGTCTGCTCGGGCTGACCACCGGGGCGACCAAGGTGGGTGACCCGACCAACGCCTGGTTACGCCCGCCGACCGCCTACCTCCTGGTGGGTCTGGTGCTGTTCGTCGTCGCTGGCCTGGCCGGCTGAAGGCACCGGACTTCAGCCGGCCGAGAGCCCCGGATCCTGGCCGGCTGAAGGCGCCGGCCCCGCCGGTCGACTTCGAGTGCGCGAGCGGGTGCTCGACCCGGTGACCGAACCGGCCTGGCGGTCCTGGGACCGGACGTAGGGCGTACACTGGGCAACTGGCGACCGCTGTGCGGTCGACCTCGCGCGCCCTTCTCCCTGGCGACAGCTGTGGGGGCGACGGTCCCCTGGTCCTGATCAGTCAGGCCCACCATGACCGGCCGACCGGGCGCCAGGACGCCCGGCCACCCGGCCGGCGTGACAACCAGGGACATACATACAGGGAGAAACACATGGCCGTCGTGACCATGCGTCAGCTGCTGGAAAGCGGTGTTCACTTCGGGCACCAGACCCGGCGCTGGAACCCGAAGATGAAGCGGTTCATCTTCACCGAGCGCAACGGCATCTACATCATCGACCTGCGGCAGACTCTCGACTACATCGAGAAGGCGTACACCTTCGTGCGGGACACCGTGGCGGACGGCGGCAACATCCTGTTCGTCGGCACCAAGAAGCAGGCCCAGGAAGCGATCGCCGAGCAGGCCACCAGGGTCGGTCAGCCGTACGTCAACCACCGCTGGCTCGGCGGCATGCTGACCAACTTCCAGACGGTGTACAAGCGACTGCAGCGGATGAAGGAGCTGGAGGCCCTCGACCTCACCGGCACCGCGCAGGGCTACACCAAGAAGGAGACCCTGCAGCTGTCCCGGGAAAAGGACAAGCTCAGCCGTACCCTCGGCGGGTTGCGGGACATGCAGAAGGTGCCGGCGGCCATCTGGGTCGTCGACACCAAGAAGGAGCACATCGCGGTCGACGAGGCCCGCAAGCTGGGCATTCCGGTGATCGCGGTGCTGGACACCAACTGCGATCCCGATGAGGTGGACTTCCCGATCCCGGGCAACGACGACGCGATCCGTTCCGCCGAGCTGCTCACCCGGGTGGTCGCCTCGGCGGTCGCCGACGGGCTGATCGCTCGCTCCGGCAAGTCGCGAGGTGCCGAGGACAAGCCGGAGCCGGGTGCCGTCGGCACCGACGAGCCGCTTCCGGAGTGGGAGCGTGAGCTGCTCGAAGGACCAGCGAACAAGGAAAACGAGCCCGCTTCCGCCGCCGCTGAATGACGACCACGCATCAGCAGCCTGACGAGATCGAAGAGAGAGTCATGTCCAACTTCACCGCCGCGGACGTCAAGAAGCTCCGCGACCTCACCGGCGCCGGCATGATGGACTGCAAGAAGGCGCTGCAGGAGGCCGAGGGCGACTTCGACAAGGCCGTCGAGATCCTGCGGATCAAGGGTGCCAAGGACGTCGGCAAGCGGGCCGGGCGCACCGCCGCCAACGGGCTGGTGGCGCACGCCGGTTCGGCGCTGCTGGAGCTCAACTGCGAGACCGACTTCGTCGCCAAGAACACCGACTTCATCGCGTTCGCCCAGCAGCTGGTCGAGCACGGGGAGCAGGTCAAGGCGGCGGATGCCGGGGCACTGCTGGGCAGCAGCCTGCCCGACGGCCGGTCGGTCGCCGACGCGGTACAGGAGCAGTCCGCCAAGATCGGCGAGAAGCTGGTGCTCAACCGGTTCGCCCGCCTCGACGGCACGGTCGCGGTCTATCTGCACCGCAAGGCGCAGGACCTGCCGCCGCAGGTAGGTGTCCTGGTGGCGTACGCCGGCAGGACCGACGAGGCCGGCGAGGCCGACGCCCGCGGGGTGGCGATGCAGATCGCGGCGATGCGGCCGCGGTTCCTCACCCGCGACGAGGTGCCGGCGGACACCGTCGAGTCGGAGCGCCGTATCGCCGAGCAGACCGCCCGCGAGGAAGGCAAGCCGGAAGCTGCCATGCCCAAGATCATCGAGGGCCGGGTCAACGCCTTCTTCAAGGACTTCGTCCTGCTGGAGCAGGCGTCGGTCGCGGACAACAAGAAGACAGTCAAGCGGGTGCTCGCCGAGGCCGGCATCGACGTCACCGGGTTCGTCCGGTTCGAAGTCGGCCAGGCCTGACCGGCCCTGGAGGCGGCGTCGGCGGCCGGGGCATGGACACTCGCCCTGCCGGACCGGGTTGACGAACGACGGAGGAGGCCGTTGGTGTACGTGACAGGCACCACGGCCTCCTCGTTCCGTAGGGTGGACGAGGCGGCGCAGACGGCAGCTAGGGAAGGGCGGGTCGGATGACGCAGGTAATGAGTGGGCACACGCTGGCGGCGGACGATCCGACGGCACCGCCGCCCGGGCGCTCCCGACGGGTGGTGCTGAAGCTCTCCGGTGAGGTGTTCGGCGGCGGCGCGATCGGCGTCGATCCCGACGTGGTGCAGGACATCGCCCGGCAGATCGCGACCGTGTCCCGCCTCGGCGTGCAGGTCTCCGTGGTGGTCGGTGGCGGCAACTTCTTCCGTGGGGCGGAGTTGCAAAAGCGCGGGATGGACCGGGCCCGGGCCGACTACATGGGCATGCTGGGCACGGTGATGAACTGCCTGGCGCTGCAGGACTTCCTGGAGAAGGAGGGCGTGGAGACGCGGGTGCAGTCGGCCATCACCATGGCGCAGGTCGCCGAGCCGTACATCCCCCTGCGAGCGATCCGGCACCTGGAGAAGGGCCGGGTGGTGATCTTCGGCGCCGGTGCCGGGATGCCTTATTTCTCCACCGACACGGTCTCCGCCCAGCGGGCGTTGGAGATCCACGCCGACGTGGTGTTGATGAGCAAGAACGGTGTCGACGGGGTGTATACGGCCGATCCGCGTACCGATCCCACCGCCCGCAAACTCGACACGGTGACCTTCGCCGAGGCGTTGCGGCGCGGGCTACGCGTCGCCGACGCCGCCGCGTTCAGCCTCTGCATGGACAACGACCTGCCGATGCTGGTGTTCGGCGCGCAGGGTGACGACACCATCGTGCGCGCGGTCGCCGGTGAACGTATCGGTACCTTGATCACGACCTGACCGCGTCGGCCGCCGCCCGCGGGCGGCGGCCGACGGTGTCACCAAGGACAGGGAACACCAGAAGGAGGCGACGGAACAGGTGATCGAGGAGACTCTGCTCGAAGCAGAGGAAAAGATGGAACGCGCGGTGGAGCACGCCAAGGAAGAACTGGGCGCGATCCGTACCGGGCGGGCCACCCCCGCGATGTTCTCCCGCATCGTGCTGGACTACTACGGCAGCCCGACGCCGATCACCCAGATGGCGTCCGTCGCGGTGCCCGAGCCACGCATGGCGATCATCAAGCCGTACGACATGTCCCAACTCGCCGCGATGGAGCGGGCCATCCGGGATTCGGATCTCGGAGTCAACCCCAACAACGAAGGTAACCAGCTACGTATCCTGCTTCCGCAGATGACTGAGGATCGCCGGCGGGAAATGATCAAGGTGGCTCGGGGCAAGGGCGAGGAGGCCAAGGTCGCCATCCGCAACGTCCGGCGCAAGGCCAAGGAGGAGCTTGACCGGATCGTCAAGGACGGCGAGGCCGGTGAGGACGACGGGCGGCGGGCCGAGAAGGAACTGGACGACCTGACCCACCGGTACGTCGCCAGCATCGACGATTTGGTCAAGCACAAGGAAACCGAGCTGCTCGAGGTCTGATGTCCGTTCCCGAGACCGCCGGCGGCGATTACCCGGACGCTCGTACTCGGGCGCGGCATCCCGGCGCCGCGCCTGAATCGTCCGCCCCGGGGACCCGCAACGGCCATCCGGCGGTCGAGCGGCCTGATCCGCCCGGCTGGGCGGGCCGTACCGGGCCCGACGCCCCGGCACCAGCCGGGCCGTACACCGGGACCGGAGAATTTCCGTACGCCGGCCCCGCCTCCGGCGCGGGCCGGTTCGCCGGACGCGCTCCGTCGGCCGAAACCGGATACGGCGCTGCGGCCTGGACGGTGGCCAGCCGTCCACCCGCCGCGCCGCCGGCCGACGGTGCCACCGGCCGGTACCTCCCCGACGGCGCCACCGGCCGGCGCTCCCCCGAGCCGGACGGCGCGGTCGGCTCCCCGCCCCGCGCCGGACCGGAGTCGGCGCGGCGGCGGGCCACGGCACGCCGCCGCACCGCGCGTCCCGACGCCGTCGACCACGCCGGTGCGGCCGACCATGCTGGTCCCACCGTCTCCCTGGGCGCCACCGCCGACCCCGACCGGGGAAGGGCTGACCAGGCGCCTGCCGGGACACCCGATCGGGCGTCGGGTCGGGCCGGCCGTAACCTGCCGGCTGCGATCGGCGTCGGCGTCGGCCTCGTCGCGCTCGTCGTCGGCTCGCTGCTCCTGTGGCGACCGGCGTTCCTCGGCGTCATCGTCCCGGCGGTCAGCGTCGGCATCTGGGAGATGAGCCGGGCGCTGCGTACCAGCGGTGCGCGAGTGCCGCTGCCGCCCCTGCTGGCCGGCGGTGTCCTGATGACACTTCTGGCGTGGCGGATCGGGCCGGACGCCCTCGCGCTCGGGCTGCTGGTGACGGTGCTCGCCACGCTGATCTGGCGACTTGGCGACGGTCCGACCGGCTACCAGCGCGACGCTGCGGCGGCCACGCTGGTCGCGCTCTACGTCCCGTTCCTCGGCGGCTTTGCCGCGTTGTTGGCCAGCCGCCCGGACGGTGATCTGCAGATCCTGGCAACGCTCGCCGCGGTGATCCTGTCCGACACCGGCGGTTACGCGGCCGGTGTCTTCTTCGGGCGGCACAAGATGGCGCCGACCGTGAGCCCGAAGAAGTCCTGGGAGGGATTTGCCGGCTCGGTCGCTGCGGCCGGCGCAGGCAGCGCCCTGCTGCTGTTCCTGTTCCTCGACGTGATGCCCTGGTGGGGTGCGCTCTTCGGGGTCGCGGTCTCGATCGCGGCCGTCCTCGGAGACCTCGGCGAATCCATGATCAAGAGGGATCTCCGGGTCAAGGACATGAGCAACCTGCTGCCCGGACACGGCGGACTGATGGACCGGCTCGACTCGATCCTGTTCGCGTTGCCGGTTTCCTACCTGGTCCTTACGCTGATCACGCCGGCCGGCTGAGCCGGTGCCGGAGCTGGCATAGGCCTGGTTGGTGATCATGATGGATCGATCCGTGCCCTGCGGCACGTCGGCTGCGGCGCGACCGTGGGAGACTGGACCCGCCATGGAGATCCTGCCGTTGACCCCGACCCGCCCGGCGCCTGCGCTGTCCGGCGGCCGCCCCGCCTTGCCTCCGCAGCACCTGGCTGACCTCGATCTCGCCGGGCGGCAGGCGGTCATGGCCGGACTCGGGCAACCCACCTACCGGGCCAAGCAGGTCTCATCCCACTACTTCGGCCGGCTGGTGCGTGATCCGGCCGCGATGACCGACCTGCCGGCCGCCACCCGGGACCCGATCACGCAACGGTTGCTGCCGACCCTGCTCACCCCGGTCCGCGAGAACACCTGCGACGGCGGGGCGACCCGCAAGGCGCTGTGGCGGCTGCACGACGGCGCCTTGGTCGAGAGCGTGCTGATGGGCTACCCCGACCGGGTCACCGTCTGCGTGTCGAGCCAGGCCGGTTGCGGGATGGCCTGCCCGTTCTGCGCCACCGGGCAGGCCGGGCTGACCCGCAACCTGTCCACCGCCGAGATCGTCGACCAGGTCGTCTACCTGGCTGCGGTGGCGGCGAGTGGCGCGGTCAGCGGCGCTCCGCGGCGGCTGTCCCATGTCGTGTTCATGGGCATGGGGGAGCCGCTGGCGAACTACTCCCGGGTGATCGCCGCGGTCCGCCGGCTGTGTGCCCCGCCGCCGGAGGGGTTGGGGCTGTCGCAGCGCCATCTGACCGTTTCCACGGTCGGTCTGGTGCCCGCGATCCGACGCCTCGCCGGAGAAGACCTTTCCGTGACACTTGCGCTGTCGTTGCACGCGCCCGATGATGATCTGCGCGATGAACTCGTGCCAGTCAACCAACGATGGAAGGTCGCTGAAGTCCTCGACGCCGCGTGGGAATATGCGGGCCGTACGGGTCGGCGGGTGTCCGTCGAATACGCGATGATCCGGGATGTGAACGACCAACCGTGGCGGGCCGATCTGCTGGGTCGATTGCTGGCCGGTCGGATGGCTCATGTGAATCTCATTCCGCTCAATCCGACTCCGGGCAGCCGCTGGGACGCCAGCCCCAAACCGGTCGAGCGGGAATTCGTCCGTCGGCTGCGCGCGGCCGGTGTCGCGGCCACCGTCCGGGACACCCGAGGCCGGGAGATCGACGGTGCGTGCGGGCAGCTCGCCGCCGCTGAGGTGGCGTCGTGAGTTGCCGATGTGATCAGCGAGTGAACCAGGAGACGTAGTGGCGAGTCAGGGACAGCGCTTCCGGCGCAGGGCGCTTCGTCGGGGCTACAAGGTCGACGAGGTCGACGCCTTCCTCGACCGTGTCGAAGCCACGCTCGCCGGCGAGCCCGTCGGATCACCGGTTTCCGCCCAGGAAGTGCACGATGTCGTCTTCCGGGTCCGGTTCAACGGCTACGACGAATGGCAGGTCGACCTGCACCTGGATCGGGTGGAACGGCAACTCGCCGAGCTGGAGGAACGCGGCCCGGCCAAGCGGGCGGCGGAGGTCCGGCCCTCGCCGGCCGACCGTATGCCGCCGCCGATGCGCGACGAGCGCCCGGTCCCGGCCGCGGGGCCGCAGCAGCTACCCCCCCGGCCGCAGCAACCCCAGCCGGGCGCGAGCCGCGACCCGTACGGTCACTATCCGGAGCAACCGACGGGTGGGTTCGGACGGTACGACGATCCGCGAGCCACTGGCGGCTACCCACCGGTGCCGGCAGGTCCACCACCGGCCGGGCCGCACAGCGGGCCCGGCCCGCACAGCGGGTTCGGACCCGGCCCGCAAGGCCGGTTCGACGGGTTCGAGCAGGGGCGGCACGGCAAAGCCGACATGACCGCGGAGATCTATTTTCCGGATCGCCGCGCCGGGATGGGCGGGCCACCGATGGCCGGACCGCCCGAGGGCAGGCCCGGCCAAGGAGGGATGGGCGGCGGCCCTGGCGGGATGCCTGGTCCGGGCGGGATGGGTGGTCCGGGCGGGATGGGTGGTGCCCCGATGGGCCCGCCCCCGGGTCTCGGCGGGCCCGGCAACGATCTGCAGCGGGTCGACCAGATCCGGCGCACCTTCCAGGTCCGCCGATTCGGCAGCGGATACGACCCCATGCAGGTCGACCGACTGTTCGAGGACATCCTGACGGCGATGGCTGGTCGCGGGCCGATGCCGGTCAACACCGCCGACCTCGACACCCTGCAGTTCGGGCTGGTCACCGGCGGCTACTTCGAAGCAGAGGTCGACGCGGCGCTGAAGGAGGTACAGGACATTCTCCGGGGGCGCTGACAGCCGGAGACGCTGTGACCGCCGGAGATCAGGAGCGCAGTCCGTTACGGCGTAGGACGATGTCGCCGATCACGATCGCCAGCAGCCCGACGGCCAGCCCGATCAGCCAGATGTTCTCGATCCGCCCCTCGTGGTTGCCGAAGAGCATGGCCAGCAGCACCAGCGCCGAGACGACGGCACCGATCCGCCCAGCCTTGCGGTGGCCCGGCTTGTGCTGGTCGGGCGACGTCACCGGCTCGGTTCCGGCCACTGGTGTCCTCCTTGCGTGGATCGGATGCTGCTGGCCCGGCGATCGGGTCGCGTTCATTGCCTGGAGATCGGTCCGGGCTCAGTCTGGCACGCGCATGGCCCGCCGTGCCGGCCGGGTGGTTGATCCCGGCGTCGCCGGCCGGGGCGTCCTGTGCCTCCGGTAGCGTCTCCGGCATACACCTCGTTTTGCAACCTAGGGGGTCTTCGCGGTGCGAGTGACGGGTACCGGGCACGCCAGCATGCGGATCGACACGGCTGCGGGCAGCATCCTGTGCGACCCGTGGGTCAATCCGGCCTACTTCGCCTCATGGTTTCCCTTCCCCGACAACTCCCGGCTGGACTGGGAGAGTCTCGGCAAGGTCGACTACCTCTACGTCTCCCACCTGCACCGGGACCACTTCGACGCGGCCCACCTCAAGCGGTACGTGTCGAAGAGGGCCACCGTGCTGCTGCCCGAGTACCCCACCTCGGAGCTGGAGGACGAGCTGCGCGAGCTCGGCTTCACCAGCTTCCTGCGGACCAGGACCAACGAGGTGGTCGAGCTCGACGGCGGGCTGAACGTCATGATCCAGGCATTGACCAGCCCCACCGACGGTCCGATCGGCGACTCGTCGCTCTGGGTCGAGCACGACGGCATCCGACTGCTCAACCAGAACGACGCCCGCCCCACCGACCTGGCGACCTTCGCCGCGCTCGGTCACGTACACGCGCACATGCTGCAGTTCTCCGGCGCGATCTGGTATCCCATGGTGTACGAGCTGCCGAGCAACGCCAAGACGGCGTTCGGCAAGCAGAAGCGGGAGCGCCAGTTCGACCGCACCTGGCGCTACATCGACGATCTGAAGGCGTCGTACGTGTTCCCGATCGCCGGCCCGCCGTGCTTCCTCGACGACGAGCTGTGGCAGTTCAACGACATCCACGGCGACGAGGGCAACATCTTCCCTGACCAGCAGGTCTTCCTGGACGAGTACGCCAAGGTCGGCGGCACCAACGGCATCGTGCTGCTGCCCGGGTCGGTCGCCGAGGTGACCGCCGACGACTGCCGCACCACGCACCCGCAGCCGGTGGCGGAGTTCTTCGCCGACAAGAAGGCTCACCTGGTCGAGATGCGCGCGCGCAAGCGGCCGATCATCGAGGCGGAGAAGACGTCCTGGCGGCACCCGGAGATCGACGTGCTGGCCGAGATGAAACGGCGCGTCGAGCCGTTGCTGGAGGAGTCGGTCTACCTGGCCAAGGGAGTCGGCGGCCCGGTCCGGTTCGACCTGGTCGACTACGACGGTGAGTCGGTCGAGTCGATCGTGGTGGACTTCCCGGGCAAGCAGGTCCGCCGGTACGCCGACGAGAAGGTCCGCTACCGGTTCCGCACCCAGCGGGCCCTGGTGGAGCACCTGCTGCACATCGGTGAGGTCGACTGGGTCAACTCGCTCTTCCTGTCCTGCCGCTTCTCCGCCGCCCGGATCGGCCAGTACAACGAGTTCGTCTACGCCTTCTTCAAGTGCCTGTCGCGGGAACGGCTGCAGTACGCCGAGGGCTGGTACGCCGAGCAGCGCCCGGACGCCGAGGACATCAAGATCGGTGACTGGATCGTGCAGCGGCGCTGCCCGCACCTCAAGGCCGACCTGACCCGGTTCGGCATCGTCGACGGCGACCAGCTCACCTGCCAGCTGCACGGTTGGCGGTTCGACCTGGCCAGCGGGCGCTGCCTGACCAGCGTCGGACACGAGATCAGGGCCCGACGCGCCGACGCATCCGCCCCGGCCGACTCGCCAACCGACTCGCCAACCGAGTCGTCGGCCGGCCAGCCGGTGGCACAGTCGTAGCGGCGCCGGGGCAACGTCAGATCGTGGGTCAGCGCCCCAGGTCGCGGAGGATCCGCCGGGCGGCGTTGTGTCCGGCGGCGCCGATAACGCTGCCCGCCGGGTGGCAGCCGGCGCTGCCGGCGTACAGGCCGGGCAGCCCGGTGGCGTACGGCATCCGGTCGGTGAACGACACCGTGTTGTCCACGTGGTGGATGTGCCCGCCGGTGATGCCGAAGTGCGCCTCGATCCCGGGCGGGGCCAGCGGGACCGCGTCGGCGACCAGCGCGCTGGTGCCGGGTGCGTACCGGTCGCAGACGGCCAGCAGCCGGTCGACGTAGCCGGGCAGTTCGGCCGCCCACGACGACCCGGCCGGGACGTACGGCACGGACTGGACGAACAGGGCCGACGAGTGGTGCCCGGCCGTGTCGCGCAGCGACTCGTCGACGGTGGTGTGCAGGTACCACTCGATGGTCGGCTCGGCCGGCAGCCGTCCGGCCCGCACGTCGGCCCACATCGCCCGCAGCGCCGCCATCGGCGACTCGCCGTCACCACCACCCAGCAGCGACGCCGAACCGGGCAGCAGGTGGATGGTGGCACCGAACGGGCTCGGCGCCCCGTCGGGCAGGCAACTGAACCGGGGCAGCCCGCGTAGCGCCAGGTTGACCTTCAACGTGCTGCCCGGACGCCGGGTGGCGCCGATCCGGTCGGTCAGTTCGGCCGGCAGCGCGCCGTCGGGGACCAGCTCCAGCAGCCGGTACGGATCGCAGGCGCCCAGCACCACCTCGGCGGCCACCTGCCGGGCGGTGCCGTCCGGTCCGCCGACCACCACACCGGCGGCGCCGGCCGGCGGACCGCCGGTCACGGTGATCCCGGTCACCGGAGCGCCGGTGACGATCCGCGCGCCGGCGGCGCGAGCGGCGTCGGCGAAGGTCCGTGACACCGTGCCCATCCCGCCGGCGGCGATCATCCAGGTGCCGTCCGCGCCGGGCAGTCGGCACATGTTGTGCACCAGGAAGTTGTGTCCGGTGCCGGGATCGTCCGGCCCGGCGGTCAGCCCGCTCAGCCCGTCGGTCACCGCGTACATGGCGACCAGCAGCTCAGCGGCGAACCCGAACCGGGCCAGGTAGTCGGCGACCGAGCCACGGACCAGGTCGACGAAGACCTGCCGCAGTGCCGGGCGCACGTAGCGTTCGGCGGTCTGCTCCACCGGTAGCGGTTCGGCCAGCCAGGCGGGGGCGAGGTCCGCGCGCAGCGCCGCCAGCTCGGCCTGCATGGCGTCGTCGGCGGCCACGTCGGCGGGGGAGAAGGTGTCCGCCATCTGCGCCCGGGTGGCCGCCCGGTCGGCACCGAAGCGCAGGTACGGCGAGCCGGGCCCGCCCGGGGTGGGCAGGAAGTAGTGCGGGTCGCGGCGCAGCACCGGGATGTCCACGCCGAGTGTGGCCAGCAGCTCCGGCGGCATCAGCCCGAGCAGGTACGACCCGGTGGAGTGGCGCAGCCCCGGCGCCTTGGGAAAGGGCTGTTCGGTGCGGGTGGCCCCGCCGATCACCTCGGCGGCCTCCAGCACCAGCACGTCCAGCCCGGCCCGGGCCAGCAGGATCGCGGCGACCAGGCCGTTGTGTCCGGCGCCGACGACGACCACGTCGGCCCGTGCGGGCAGCGGCCCGCCGTCGGCCACCGGCCGGTGTGACGTACCCATACCCGGAGCCTATCCGCCGCCCTTGGCTCAGGTCGGCCTGCGATAGTCGAGTCGTGTTCGCGTGGTGGGGACGGGCCGTCATCCGGTCGCGGTGGGTGGTGCTGGCCGCGGCCGCGGTGCTGGTGGTCGCGGGGGTGACCTGGGGGACCGGCCTGTTCGGGGCGGTCTCCGGTGGCGGTTTCGCCGACCCGGACGCCGAGTCGGCGCAGGCCCGGGAACGGATCAACGCCGAGCTGGGCGACCAGGACGTGGACGTGCTGGTGCTCTACCGCAGTACGACCGCATCGGTGGACGATCCCGCGTTCGCGCAGCCGGTGACCACCACGCTCGGCCAGGTCGCCGGGCAACCCGAGGTGACCAGCGTCGTCAGTTGGTACACCACCGGGTCTCCGGCGCTGGTCTCCACCGACCGGCGGGCCACGTACGCGCTGGTCCAGCTCGTCGGCGCCGACGAGGACGCCAAGATCGCCGCGTACGAGCGGATCCGGCCGTTGCTGGCCGCGCCGGGGCTGATCACGCAGGCCGGCGGTGGGGTACCGTTCCTGGACCACGCCAACGAGCAGATCATCCGGGACGTCACGAGGGCCGAGCTGATCGCCATGCCGATCCTGCTGGTGCTGCTGGTGTTCATCTTCGGCGGGCTGGTGGCCGCGTCGATGCCGTTGCTGGTCGGCGTGCTGGCCATCCTGGGCGCGTTCGTCGCTGTCCGGGCACTGACCTTGGTCACCGAGGTGTCGGTCTTCGCGATCAACGTCATCACCCTGATCGGGCTGGGCATGGCGATCGATTACGCGCTGTTCGTGGTCAGTCGGTTCCGGGAGGAGCTGGCTGCCGGCTATCCCACGGCGGAGGCGATGGTACGTACGGTCGCCACCGCAGGGCGGACCGTCGCCGTCTCCGGATTGATCATCGGCACCTCGCTGGCCAGCCTGCTGATCTTCCCGCAGCCGTTTCTCAACGGGATCGGCTTCGGTGGGATGGCCGCCGTGCTGGTCGCCATGCTGGCCGCGGTGACCGTCCTGCCGGCCCTGCTGGCGGTGCTCGGCCCGCGGATCAACGCGCTCGCCGTACCGTTGCCGTGGCGCCGGCGCCCGACGGCGGCCGAGCCCGACGACCGGTCGAGGGACGACCGGTCGAGGACGGCCGAGCCGGGCGGTCCGACCCGGGGTGGTGCCTGGGCACGGATCGCGCGCAGCGTGATGCGCCGCCCGGTGCGCTACGCCACCGTGGTCGTGATCGGGTTGCTGCTGCTGGCCACCCCGTTCCTGCGGGCCGAGTTCGGCGGTTTCGACGAGCGGGTGCTGCCGGCCGGCACCGAGTCGCGGCAGGTCGCCGAGGCGATCGCCGACGACTTCCCCGACGGATCGAGCGTCGGCCCGATCGAGGTGCTGGTCTCCGGGACCGGCCCGGCGCTGGCGCAGTCCTTCGCCGACCAGCTCGCCGCGCTGCCGGGCGCGACCGGGGCCCAGCTCGTCGCGGCCCGCGACGACTCGGCGCTGATCCGGGTCAGCTACCCCGGCGAGCCGACCGGCGACGACGCCCAGGCGCTCGTCCATGCCATTCGCGAGTTGCCCCCGCCGGGCGGGGCCGAGGTGCTCGTCGGCGGGCGCACCGCCGCCGACATCGACATGCTCGACAGCCTCGGTAGTTACCTGCCGTGGATGGCGGTGCTGATGGCGACGGCCACCATGGTGCTGCTGTTCCTGGCGTTCGGCTCGGTGGTGCTGCCGGTCAAGGCGGTGCTGATGAACCTGGTGTCGATCGGCGCCTCGTTCGGCGTGGTCGTCTGGGTGTTCCAGGATGGGCACTTCGCCGACTGGCTCGGCTTCACCCCGACCGGATTCATCGATCCGACCAATCCGATCCTGATGCTGGCGGTGCTGTTCGGGCTGGCCACCGACTACGAGGTCTTCCTGCTGTCGCGGGTTCGCGAGGAATGGGACCGGACCGGCGACAACACCGCGTCGGTCGCCGCCGGGCTGCAGCACACCGGACGGATCATCACCGCCGCCGCCTTGCTGCTGATCGTGGTGGTGGCCGGGTTCGCCGCCGGAGGCATCTCGCTCATCAAGTTGATCGGGGTCGGGATGATCGTGGCGATCGTGGTCGACGCGACGCTGGTGCGGGTGCTGCTGGTGCCGGCGACTATGCGACTGCTGGGCCGCTGGAACTGGTGGGCGCCGGGTCCGCTGGGTCGGCTGTATCGACGGTTCGGCCTGCACGAGTCGCCGGAGCTGCGGCAACTCGCGGGGGCCGGCGCCCGACCCGGCGGCGACGCCACCGGCTGACCGCCAGGGTGGTGGAGTAGCCGGCCAGCACGATCACGTGCAGCAGATAGAGCCAGAGCAGCACCGCGACCGCCACGCCGACCTCGTCGAGCCCGCCGAACGGCACGCCGAGGTCCAACGGCAGCGAGCAGAACAGGATGAACCCGTGCAGGAAACCGGACAGGTTGGCCGCGGTGAACGAGCCGACCGCCACGGTGGCCAGCCAGTCGGGCTTGCCCGGACCGACCACCCGGAACACCCAGACCAGCACCGGGGTCAGACCCAGCCAGACGACCAGGAACGACACGAGCACCCCGAGCGCGCCCGCCCAGCCGCCCCGGGCGAACAGCCCGGCGGCGGACGGCAGGGCGAGCAACACCAGCATCATCAACGCCGGGGCGGCGCCGAGCACCGGTAGCAGCAGCACCCGGCCACGCCAGCCGACCAGCGACTCGGCCGGTTCCGGCGGTGGCGACACCGACACGAACGCCCGGCGCAGCCCTTCGCCGTACAGCGAGGCGGGCAGCAGTGCGGCCAGCGCCAGCAGCGGAGTGAGCTGCAGTCCGGCGTCGATCAGCGCGGCGGCGGTCCGGTCCGCGCCGAGCTGGTCCGGCAAGAGGGCCACCGCCGGGTCGGTGAGCCGGCGCACCCGGTCGGCACCGGCGAGCAGCCCGGTCAGCCAGATCGCCAGCAGTACCACCGGCACCACGGCGATCGCGCCGAAGAAGGTGATCGAGGCGGCGTGCAGCGACAGATCCTGCCCGCGCAGCGGCCGGAACGCGGCCCTGACCAGCCGGCGACCTCGCGAGACCATCGGTCTAGCCTTCCCGATGCCCGATCATGGGCCCAGCTTTCCCGATCCGGGCCGCCGGCACGCCGTTCGTGATGAAGGAGCCGTTCGAGTTCTCGATCGACCCGGCCGATCTGCCTGACGAGGCTGCGTCAGAATGAACCGGTGACTTCCTCCCCGCGAGAGATCGTCCTGCTCGGTTCGACCGGTTCGATCGGCACCCAGGCGGTCGACATCGTCGCCCGTAATCCGGACCGGTTCCGGGTGGTCGGTGTCGGTGCCGGCGGCGGCAACGTCGAACTGCTCGCCGCCCAAGCCCTGCAGTTGCGGGTCGAGGCGGTCGCGGTGGCCCGCGCGTCAGCGGCGCAGGACCTGCAGCTCGCCTTCTACGCGGAGGCTTCCCGCCGCGGCTACCCGACCGGCGGGTTCAAGATCCCGAAGATCCTGGCCGGGCCGTCGGCCATGACCGAGCTCGCGCAGTGGCCGTGTGACGTGGTGCTCAACGGCATCGACGGCTCCCGAGGGCTGGCCCCGACCCTGGCTGCGCTGGGCGCCGGGCGGACCCTGGCCCTGGCCAACAAGGAGTCCCTGGTCGCCGGTGGTCCGATCGTGCGGGCCGCGCGTAAGCGCCCGGACCAGATCGTGCCGGTCGATTCGGAGCATTCCGCCTTGGCGCAGTGCCTGCGGTCAGGTGCCGCCGACGAAGTACGGCGGCTGGTGGTGACCGCCAGCGGCGGCCCGTTCCGAGGCCGATTACGGGCCGAGTTGACCGGGGTGACTCCGGAGCAGGCGCTGGCCCATCCGACCTGGGACATGGGCCCGGTGGTCACGATCAACTCGGCTACGCTGGTCAACAAGGGTCTGGAGGTCATCGAGGCGCACGAACTGTTCGGCGTCCCTTATCCACGTATCGAGGTGATGGTCCACCCGCAGTCGGTGGTCCATTCGATGGTGGAGTTCGTGGACGGGTCGACGATAGCCCAGGCCAGCCCGCCGGACATGCGGCTGCCGATCGCGCTCGCGCTCGGCTGGCCCGCCCGGGTCCCGGACGCCACGCCGGCGGTGGACTGGACCCGGGCGCACACCTGGGAGTTCGCGCCGCTGGACGCCACCGCGTTCCCCGCGGTGGCGCTGGCCAAGCAGGTCGGCACCGAGGGGCGCTGCCGCCCGGCGGTGTACAACGCGGCGAACGAGGAGTGTGTGGCCGCGTTCGCCGCCGGCCGGCTACCGTTCCTCGGCATCGTCGACACGGTGGAACGGGTGCTGGCATCCGCACCGGATTTCGGTGAACCGGGTACGGTCGATGATGTGCTCGCTGCGGAGTCCTGGGCCCGGGCCCGAGCCCAGGAGCTCATCGGTGCGTCGGCGGAGGGAGCTTGATGGCGTACCTGCTCGGGGTGGTTCTGTTCGCCCTCGCGATCCTCATCTCGGTCAGCCTCCACGAAGCCGGTCACATGGTGACCGCGAAGAAGTTCGGGATGAAGGTCACCCGCTACTTCGTCGGCTTCGGCCCCACCATCTGGTCGTTCCGGCGCGGTGAGACCGAGTACGGGTTGAAAGCCATTCCCCTTGGTGGCTTCTGCAAGATCGTCGGGATGACGCCGCAGGACGACGATGTCGCTCCCGCCGACGAGTCCCGGGTGATGTGGCGCTACCCGGTGTGGAAGCGCACGATCGTGATGTCCGCCGGTTCGATCACCCACTTCGGGCTGGCCATCGTCGCGCTCTGGCTGGCCGCGGTCTTCATGGGCCTGCCCAACCCGGAGTTCCCGTCGACCGAGGAGCAGGCCCGCCAGGAGCCGGCGATCGTCGGGGTGGCCGACTGCGTCGTCGTCGAGTACGTCTCCCGGGCATGCACGGCCGACGACCCGCAGAGTCCGGCGAAGCTCGCCGGGCTGCGCGACGGTGACCGCATCGTCGCGGTCAACGGCGCCCAGGTCGAGACCTGGGGCGACATGCTCGAGGTGATCCGTGCGGCGCGGCCCGGGGCCGCGACGGTCACCTACCAGCGTGACGGCGCGACCGATACGGTCACCGCCGATCTCGCCGCCGTGCGGCGCCCACAACTCGGCACCGACGACGGTCCGCTGAGCACGGTGGCGGCACTCGGCGTCGGGCTGCGGATCGAGAAGCCGACCATGGTCACCTACTCGCCGCTGGAGGCGTTCGGGGCCACCGGCGACTATCTGCGCCAGATGGCGGTCGGCACCGTAGAGGCGATGATGCGGATCCCGGAGAAGATCCCGGCGCTGTGGGCCTCGATCACCGGCGCCGAGCGGGACATCGACACCCCGATCAGCGTGGTCGGCGCCAGCCGGCTAGGCGGGGAGGCGGTCGCCAACGACGCCTGGGAGCTGTTCGTCCTGCTGTTCATCTCGCTGAACTTCTTCGTCGGGGTGTTCAACCTGCTGCCGTTGCTGCCGCTGGACGGCGGGCACATCGCCATCGCCTGGTTCGAGAAGGGCCGGTCCTGGCTGTACGCGGTGCTGGGCCGGCCCGATCCGGGTCGGGTCGACTACTTCAAGCTGATGCCCCTCACGTACGCGGTCCTGCTGATCGGTGGCGCTTTCACGCTGCTGACCATCACCGCGGACGTGGTCAATCCGATAACGCTGTTCACGAGGTGACGTCATGGTGACCGCTGTCAGTCTCGGTATGCCGGCGGTGCCTCCGCCGCCGTTGGCGCCGCGCCGGATCAGCCGGCAGATCATGGTGGGGCCGGTGCCGGTCGGTGGCGGCGCGCCCGTGTCCGTACAGTCGATGACCACCACGCTGACCTCGGACGTCAACGCCACCCTGCAGCAGATCGCTGAGCTGACCGCGTCCGGCTGCCAGATCGTCCGGGTGGCGGTGCCCTCGCAGGACGACGCGGACGCGCTGCCGGCGATCGCCCGCAAGTCGCAGATCCCGGTGATCGCCGACATCCACTTCCAGCCCAAGTACGTCTTCGCCGCGATCGACGCCGGCTGTGCCGCGGTGCGGGTCAACCCGGGCAACATCCGGCAGTTCGACGACAAGGTGGCCGAGATCGCCAGGGCGGCGTCGGCGGCGCAGGTGCCGATCCGGATCGGGGTCAACGCCGGTTCGCTGGACAAGCGGTTACTGGCCAAGCACGGCAAGGCGACCGCGGAGGCGCTGGTCGAGTCGGCGTTGTGGGAGTGTTCGCTGTTCGAGGAGCACGACTTCCGCGATATCAAAATTTCGGTGAAGCACAACGACCCGGTGGTGATGATCCGGGCGTACCGGCTGCTGGCCGAGCAGTGCGACTACCCGCTGCATCTCGGGGTGACCGAGGCCGGTCCGGCGTTCCAGGGCACGATCAAGTCGGCGGTGGCGTTCGGTGCGTTGCTGGCCGAGGGGATCGGCGACACGATCCGGGTGTCGCTGTCCGCGCCGCCGGTGGAGGAAATCAAGGTCGGCGCGGCGATCCTGGAGTCGCTCGGGCTGCGTGAACGCGGCCTGGAGATCGTCTCCTGCCCGTCCTGCGGCCGGGCCCAGGTCGACGTCTACACCCTCGCCGACCAGGTGACCGCCGCGCTGGACGGGTTCCCGGCGCCGCTGCGGGTGGCGGTGATGGGCTGTGTGGTGAACGGTCCCGGCGAGGCCCGGGAGGCCGATCTCGGGGTGGCGTCCGGCAACGGCAGGGGTCAGATCTTCGTCAAGGGCGAGGTGATCAAGACGGTGCCGGAGTCGCAGATCGTCGAGACGCTGGTGGAGGAGGCGCTGCGGATCGCCGACGAGATGGGCGCCGAGTTGCCGGAGGAACTGCGCGAGCTGGTCGGCGGTCCCACGGTCACCGTGCACTGACACGTCGCTGTGCACTGACACGTTTCGCTGGCGTAGCGCAGCCGGCCACCGCCATGAACCCGACCCGTCGTACTGATCCCGCCGTGGGTGATCCTCGGCGGGATCTCGCATTTCTGGAACGGTCTGCCCAGGCCAGCGCCTATCACTAGCTGCCTACATAGGCCTACGCCGATTGACAAAGTTTAGTCTCCCGACTTAGTCTGCGGCCACTTCGCTGGCGCTGGCCGCCCCCTGAGCGCCGGCGCCCGTCCCGCTGCCTGCGGCGCAGGCACCCCACGGCGAGGAGCGACATGATTCGACAGACAACGACGGCCCGTGGTCGGCGGTGGCGCGCCGGCCTGATCGCAGGCGGGGTAACCGCAGCGCTGGTCGGCGGCAGCTTCGCGGTCACCGCCAGTGCCCATGCGGCCGCCGGTTGCCGGGTGGTCTACTCGGCATCCGCCCAGTGGCCCGGTGGTTTCACCGCCAACGTGAACGTCACCAACCTCGGCGACCCGATCAGCGGCTGGCAGTTGACCTGGACGTTCCCTTCAGGACAACAGGTCACCCAGGCATGGAACGCGAACATCACCAGTTCCGGCAGCCAGGTCACCGCGACCAACGTCAGCTACAACGCCAACATCGGCACCAACCAGACCGTCTCGTTCGGTTTCAACGGGTCGTGGTCCGGTAGCAACACCGCCCCGACCACCTTCGCCCTCAACGGCGTCACCTGCACCGGCAACGTCGGCGGCACCACCCCACCGCCGACCGGCTCGCCGTCGCCGACCGTGCCGCCGACCACCGCACCGCCGTCGCCGACACCGACCAGCAGCCCCCGCCCGCCGGGCAACCCGCAGACCATCGTCAACGACATGCAGCCCGGCTGGAACCTGGGCAACAGCCTCGACTCGACCGGTGACAACGTCGGCGGCAGCGGCGAGACATCGTGGGGCAACCCGGTCATCACCCAGGCGTTGATCCGCAACGTCAAGGCGCAGGGCTTCAAGAGCATCCGGATCCCGGTGACCTGGACCCATCATCATGGCGGTGCGCCGAGCTACACCATCGACGCGGCCCGGCTCAACCGGGTCAAGGAGGTCGTCGACTGGGCCCTCGCCGAGGACCTCTACGTGATGATCAACCTGCACCACGACTCGTGGCAATGGATCAACACGATGCCGAGCAACCGGACCACGGTGCTGGCCCGCTACACGGCACTGTGGACCCAGATCGCCAACACGTTCCGTAACTCGTCGACCAAGCTGCACTTCGAAAGCGTCAACGAACCGCAGTTCACCGGCAGCTCCGGCGACGCGCAGAACGCACAGCTGCTCGACGAGCTCAACCGGACCTTCCACCAGATCGTCCGCAACTCCGGCGGCAACAACGCCACCCGGCTGCTCATCCTGCCGACCCTGCACACGTCGGCCGACCAGGCCCGGATCGACGAGTTGGCCAGCACCTTCACCGCGCTGAACGACCCCAACCTGGTCGCCACCGTGCACTACTACGGCTACTGGCCGTTCAGCGTCAACGTGGCCGGCGGGTACCGGTTCGACGCCACCGCCCAGCAGGACGTGATCGATTCGCTCACCCGGGTGCACAGCAGCTTCGTCTCCCGTGGCATCCCGGTCATCATCGGTGAGTACGGCCTGCTCGGTTTCGACCGGCACACCGGCACCATCCAGCAGGGCGAGAAGTTGAAGTTCTTCGAGTTCTTCGGCTACCACGCGCGGACCCGCAACATCACCACCCAGCTGTGGGACAACGGCCAGCACCTCGGCCGGACCAGCTTCCAGTGGAGCGACCCCGAGCTGATCGCGCAGCTCAAGTCCAGCTGGACCACCCGATCCGGCACCGCGGCCAGCGACATGATCTTCGTCCCGCGTACCGGCAGCATCACCGCGAAGACCCTGGCGCTGAACCTCAACGGACTGTCGTTCACCGGACTGAGCCAGGGCAGCACCAACCTGGTGCAGGGCACCGACTACACGATCAGCGGCAGCCAGTTGACGCTGACCACGTCCGCGGTCACCAGGCTGGTGGGCAACCGGGCGTACGGGGTGAACGCCACCCTGCAGGCCCGCTTCTCCGCGGGCGTGCCGTGGCGGATCAACATCATCTCGTACGACACCCCGGTGTTGCAGAACGCCACCGGCAGCACGTCGTCGTTCAACATCCCGACGACCTTCCGTGGCGACCAGTTGGCCACCATGGAAGCGAGGTACGCCGACGGCTCCAACGCCGGACCGCACAACTGGACCTCGTACAAGGAGTTCGACGTCACCTTCCGACCGAACTACGACGCCGGCACGATCACCCTGACCTCGGATTTCTTCGCCGAGGTCAACGACGGCCAGCAGGTGACGCTCACCTTCCACTTCTGGAGCGGAGCGACCGTCACCTACCGGGTGACCCGTAGCGGGTCGTCCGTCACCGGCACCGTCTGACCGGCATCGCCTGACCAGCACCGCGTCACCGGTGTCGTCGACCTGCTCGGCGGCACCGGTGACGCTCCGGGCCGTCGCGCCGCGGGAATCGCCTGGCGGTCGTACCCCCACCGGTCGATGATGGCAGCGTGAGCATGTTTGTGGAACCCGACGCCGATCCACGTACCGATCCGGCGCTGCGGGGCGACGAGCGGACCGTCCTCACCGGTTTCCTGGCCTGGCACCGGGAAACTCTGGAGCTGAAGTGTTCCGGACTCGACCCGGAGCAACTGGCCCGCAGGGCGGTGACGCCGTCGACGATGTCGCTGCTCGGTCTGATCCGACATCTCGCCGACGTGGAACGTGGCTGGTTCCGTCGGGTGATGGCCGGCCAGGACGCCCCGCCGATCTACTACAGCGAGTTGGACCCCGACGGCGAGTTCACCGGCGCGGTCGCCGATGCCGAGGTCGTCGCCCAGGCCTGGACGAGTTGGCGCGACGAGGTCCGCTACGCCGAGCGCTTCGTCGCCGAGACGGGCGATCTGAGTGTCACCGGCAACCACCGACGGCACGGACCGGTCTCGCTGCGCTGGGTGCTGACTCACCTGATCGAGGAGTACGCCCGGCACAACGGCCATGCGGACCTGCTGCGCGAGCGTATCGACGGCCGGGTCGGCGAATAGCACCTGGGCAACGGACGATCCTGGAATGAGTTGCCGCAGTGGCTGCGTGCCCGGGTGGAGGTGCCGGCCGGCGGCGCGATCCGGCACGCGGCAGGTGCTCCGGTGGCTTCTCGGCCGGGGCGTGCGCGCTTGACCGGCAGTGCTAACAGCCACGCGCGCTGTTTGGGAAGATCGACGTGGACCAGCTTCGGCCGTCCGAGCGTGACCCGGACGCGGCCGGGGAGGAGGGGTCAGGACGCCGGTCGGGGTTGGCGGGTGCGCGGGTCGCCGATGTGCAGCATCTCGACCGCGGCGAAGGCGACGCCGGTCGTGGTGAGCACCGCAAGCGCCAGGACCGGGGGAAACGGGGCGGTCAGGACGGCCAGGACGATGACCGCGACGGACCCGACGACCCGGTGCCGGCTCAGCGTGCGCCAGGTGCGCCACCAGAACATCTGGTTGGCGGCGAGGTAACAGGAGACGCCGAGGAAGAGCGCGTAGTGGCCGAGCGTGGTGGCGGAGCCCTCGGGTGGGGCCAGAATCTGCCGCAGCCCGTAGGCGATGAGGACGATGCCGGCCACCATCGGCAGGTGCAGGTACGTGTAGGCGTCCCGGGCGAGTTTGGCCCGTTCCACGCCGGTGCGGGCCTGCAACGCGAGGCGTGCCGAGTCGATGGTGGTGAAGTAGGCCCACCACATGGTGCCCAGGGCGACCGCGGTGGCGATGACGACGACCACCACGGTCCCCGATACCCGACGCCCGTTCACCGCGATTCCGATGGAGATGATCGCCTCGCCGAAGGCGATGAGCATGATCAGCGCATACCGGTCGATCCAGTGCCGGACCGACCGGAGCCGCCAGTCGCGTACCCCGGTCCGGTAGCTGCCCGCGAACTGGACGACGAGCGCGCCGATCCACAGGATCGTGGCAGCCGGACTGCGGGCCACGACCTCGGAGGTCGTCAGCTCGGCCACGGCAAAGCCGGCCAGCAGGAGCAGACTGACCGTCGACGGGACGGCGGTCTGGCGGGCGATGGAGCGTAGTGCCGGATCCGACCGGGCGGCCTGCCGGAGCAGGGCACCCTGGATGAGTTCGCTGACGAGGTAGCACGCGACGACGAGCAGCGATCCGGGCAGACTCGCCGGGCCCGGATCGAACGCCTGCGGGATCGCGATGCCGAGCACCAGGATCGCCGTGACGATACCGGCGGTGCCGAACCGCGCCAGCGAGGTCTCGGTCCGGATCGCGTTCGCCAGCCAGGCGTACGAGGTCCAGGCCCACCAGAGCAAGGCGAGCAGCGTCAGCCCTTGGATCACCCCCAGCAGCGTGGGCTGCCGCGTCATCAAGACCGTGACCTGGACGAACGCGAACACGAAGACCAGGTCGACGAAGAGTTCCGTCGGAGTGACGGTGCTGAACCGGAGCGCCTCGGGCTCGACCGTCCGGTGCAGGTGCTCGTGCCGGCGCCGGAACAGGGTACGGTCGACCACCACCATCCCGGCGACGCCCGCGGCGAGCAGCGCCAACGAGCCCAGCGGGAGAAGGTTCGCCGCCAGCGGCAGCAGCGCCAGCAGCAGGCCGACGCCGACCAGCGGGCTACGGCCCAACAACCGCGCCGTACGACGTTCGAACGCGACCAGAGCGAGCAGGTAGACCATGATCCCGCCGTAGAGGATCACGGCATCCGACGGTATCCACGGATGCGTGTCCTGCTTCGATACGACGGCGACGGCATGCTTGAGGCCGAGGGCGAAAATGATCAATCCGCCGATCATGAACAGGTGCAACCCGCTGTAGGCGTCGCGGCCCAGCCGGGTCTGGGCGATGCCCTGACGGCGCCACAGGGCGTGCTCGCCGACCGACTTGGCCAGGTCGAAGTAGGTCCACCAGAGGACCGACACGATGGCGACGCCCAGTATCGCGGCACCGAGCACCGGCCAGGTGACCGGTTCGTCCATGCCGAGACCCCGACTCGTTCCGATGGAGATGATCGTCTCGCCGAGCGCGATCAGGACGATCAGTCCGTGTCGCTCGGCCAGGTGCCATGGCGAAACGATCTGCCAACTGCCCCGACCGACAGCGGCGAGGATGACGAAGTCGGCACCCAGCGCCAGGGCGAACAGCACGATCCGCACCAACTCGGGATCGAGATCCGGGGGCAGACGCGGCGGCAGCAGGGCAGCCGTCAGCAGGAACGCGGCGGACGCGACAAAGGTCGACCAGGCGAGTGCCGCCGGCCGCCGCCCGGGCGGCCCTTCATGCCACCTGAAGCGGGTGAGAACCACGAGTATGCAGAGCCGGACCAGGAGGTAGCCACCCATCACCACGAGCGGACCGGGCAGGCTCCCGGGGCGGTCGACGAACGCCTCGGGCACCGCGACCCCGATCACCAGGACCACGGTGGCGATACCCGCCATCATCAGCGGCATGACGCCCCGGTCGAGGTGGATGAGGTTCCCCAACCAGGCGCAGGCCGTCCAGCTGTGCCACAGCAGCAGGAGCACGAGGATTCCGCGGACCACGCCCACCGGCGTCAGGTCCGCCGACATCAGGGCGGTCACCTTCAGGAAGGCGAACACGAAGAACAGGTCGACGAACAGTTCCATCCAGCTGACGTCGCCGCCGGCCCGCGGATCCCGGCCCACCAGGCGGAGGCCGCCGGCGGTCGGGTGCGGCTTCGGGCTGTCGTCGGGCACGTGTCAACTGTGGCAACCAGGGGACAGGCCAGGAGGGGTTTTGTCCTGATCATTCGGGCTGCCGAGGCGGCTGCTCGGTCGTTGGGCGGCAGCTGTTCACCAGCCGGCGGCCGGCACCGACGTCGTTGTCGGTGCCGGCCGCCGGTGCTGGTCGATGGTTCGACAGCCTCGCGACGTGCGCCGCAGATGATGGGTGCGGGTCAGGCCGCCTCGGAGGAACTGCTGGCCGCTACGGCCTGGCGAGTCGCCGGGTAGCGGATGTTCTCCACCATCTCGGAGATCTCCTCCGGCGGCGGCGCGGTCATCTTCGACACCACGATCGTGACGATGAAATTGACTATGGCGCCGATGGTGCCGATGGCCTCCGGGCTGATGTTGAAGACGTACTCGTTGGCGGAGGTGCCGAACACCTCCAGGGTGTAGATCATGTAACTCGCGGTGAAGACGAGACCGGCGATCATGCCGGACGCCGCACCGACCGCGTTACATCGTTTCCAGAAGATGCCGAGCACGATCACCGGGAAGAAGGTGGATGCGGCGAGACCGAACGCGAACGCCACCACCTGGGCCACGAACGCGGGCGGGTTGATGCCGGCGTACACCGAGATCAGCACCGCCAGGCCCATGGCGATCCGGCCGGCGAGCAGCCGCTGCTTGTCGGTCGCGTCGCGCTTGACCCGACGGAAGTACAGGTCGTGCGAGAACGACGAGGAGATGACCAGCAGCAGACCGGCTGCCGTCGACATCGCGGCGGCCATACCGCCGGCCGCCACCAGGCCGACGATCGGTGCGGGTAGGCCGGCGATCTCGGGACTGGCCAGGACCAGGATGTCGTTGTTGACGATCAGGTCTGCGCCGGACGCTGGATTGTTGCTGACCGTCTGGATGGTCTGCACGCCGTCGCCGACCGTGACCAGACCTGTCGCCGCCCAGTTCTCGATCCACCGTGGCAGGGCGTCGGCGGAAACACCGTTCACGTCCTGCAGCAGATTCAGCTTGGTGAACGCACCCACCGCCGGAGCGGTCGTGTAGAGCAGCGCGATGAAGAACAGCGCCCAGAACGCGGAGTAGCGGGCACCCCGGACCGTCTTGGTGGTGTAGAACCGGATGATCACGTGTGGCAGGCCGGCGGTGCCGATCATCAACGACATCGTCACGAGGAAGACGTCGATCTGTGGCCGGGCCGAGAACGCCTCGGTGAACTGGCTCAGCCCCATCTGCGTGCTGAGCACGTTGAGTTCGTCGAGAATCTGCCCGAACGTGATCTGCGGGATCGGCAGGCCGGTCATCTGTTGAGCGACCGCGAAGGCGGGAATCAGGTACGCGATGATGAGCACCGTGTACTGCGACACCTGGGTCCAGGTGATGCCCTTCATCCCGCCGAGCACCGCGTACGCGAAAATGATCAGCGCCGCCACGATGACGCCGCCGGTGATGTCCAGTCCGAGGAATCGACTGAAGACGATGCCTCCGCCGCGCATCTGTCCGACGACGTAGGTGAACGAAATGATGATGGCGGCGACGGCGGCGATGGTCCGTACGGTCTCCGAGTAGCGGTCGCCGACGAACTCGGGCACCGTAAACTTGCCCCATTTACGGAGGTAAGGGGCGATCAGCAGGGCCAGTAACACGTACCCGCCGGTCCAGCCCATCAGATAGATGGAACCATCCGATCCCAGGAAGGCGATCAGACCGGCCATCGAGATGAACGACGCCGCTGACATCCAGTCGGCGGCGACGGCGGCACCGTTCGCGACCGTCGGAATGCCTTGTCCGGCGACGTAGAAGCCGGTGGTCTCCTTGACCCGGCTGCGCCACGCGATGGACAGGTAGATGGCGAACGTCAGGACGATGAAGCCGAGCGTCCAGCCTTGGATCTGACTCACTGTCCGCCTCCTTCCCTTTCACGTTCGCGTACGCCGTACTGGTCGTCGAGGCGGTCCATCAACTTGGCGTACACCAGAATCAGGATCACGAACGTGTAGATCGACCCCTGCTGGGCGAACCAGAAGCCGAGCGGGAATCCGGCGATCTCGATGTTGTTCAGTGGCTCGACGAGCAGAATGCCGAAGCCGAACGAGACGACGAACCAGATGCTGAGCAGAATCACCATCAGTCGGAGGTTGCGGCGCCAGTACTCCCGGCGCCATCCGTTGTCCGGTGGCGCCGGTGACGTCGGTGGTGGTGGCTCGCCGCCACCGGCTTTCTTATCGGGGGCTACTTCGGTCAACGTGGGGCCTCCTAGTCGTTATGGGAACGGCAGATCCGGTGACGGACCGTGTCGTGCCGACCTGCGGGTCGGCACGACACGGCGGTGCCGCTGCCCGATCCGCGGTTCCCGCGCGGCAGTCCTGCCCGACGGGTTGTGCGGTCGGTCACACCCTTAATCTGGGAAGAGAACGTGACCAGGCCTGGTCACACAAGAGGTCATCCACGGTAGGGCCGGGTTGGGGCGCTGAACGGTCCGTTGGACTCCGTGAACGGTCGACAGCGCGGTACGACCGGGGACGGCTGTCTGTTTTGCGGCCCTTTGTGGTGGAGCGGTGGCCGTCCATCGGCTCAGGCCGACCACTCGTCGATTGCCGATAGGTCAGCGGGTCGTTACGGACCTAGCATCCGAGACATGGCTGACACCGCTCCCGCCGCCGCACCGGCCCGCCGTCGCGTCCTGCACGCCGGCAGTCTCGGGATGATCGTCGGTGGCCTGCTCGCGTTGGTCGGCTCGCTGCTGCCGTGGGTCATCACGCCGTTCGGGCCGCTGTCCGGCACCGCCGGCCCGGGACTGTGGACGCTCAGCGCCGGATTCATCGCGGTGGCCGGCGCGTTGCTTCCGTACCGGAAGGTGGCCGTCGCCCACTGTCTGGTGCCGGGACTCGCGGTCGCCGTCATCGTCGGCTGGCAACTCGCCCGCCTGGTGTACCTGAGCTCGGCCACCGGCGGGTGGGGGCAGTTGCTGCCCGGCATCGGCCTGGTCATGGTCGCGGGCGGCGCGGTCGTCCTGCTCCGGACCGGGATGCGGCTGGTCTCGCTGCGTTAGCTGCGGGCCGCCCGCCGACCCGGTCCGGCGCTCACTGGAGCGAGTCCGGTGCTCGCATCCGCCATGCGTCGGTGACCAACTCATCGAGCCGGTCGACGTCCACCCGCGCCAGCCGCAGCATGACCAGCGGCAGTTCGTCGTACGCGCGGGTGGTGAAGAACAGCTCGGGCTCGCCGAGCAGCAACGCCTGCTTCTCCGCCTCGTCGCCCACGTACAGCACGGCGATGTCGGTCCGGATGACCCGTGGCTTGCCTGCCCGGCGTTCGGGATACGACCAGACGAAACCCTTGTCCCCGACTCGGAAGTCGAAGCCGTCGCTGTCGTTCTCGACCACGTGCGGCAGGGCGAGCGCCAGCCGACGCACGTCGTCGGCGTCAGCCATCGGGACGGTCACCGGCCGCGAACTGTCGCATGGTCACAGGCTAGCGCCCCTGATCGGCCGTCTGGCGGATGAAGTCGGGGACGGCCGAACGTACGGTGTCGTCAGGAGACACCGCCCTGCGACACTTCGGCAGTGACGTATCAGGGCCCGCAGCAGCCGTGGCAGCAGAATCCCTATCCACCGGTTCCCGCGACCGGCTCGCCACAGCAGGGTTGGGGGGCACCGCCACCCGCAGCGATGGCGCTGCCGCCGACGCAGCCTGGGCCCTCGCCGATGGTGACCCACCAGGTCGTCGTGTCGTCGAAGTCGGTCGGTGCGGCCGTCGCGTTGGAACTCGTGCTGGGCCTGTTCGGCATTTTCGGGATCGGAAACATCTACGCCGGCAAGGTGGCGACCGGCGTCGTGCTGATGGTGTCGTTCTGGGTCCTGTTCTGGATCAACGTCCTGCTGACCTTCCTGATCATCGGCTGGGTCACCCTGCCGTTGACCTGGTTGGCGTACCTGGCCATCGGAGCGATTCTGGCTGCCCGGGCAGCTGAGCGACACAACGCGCAGATGCTCGCCGGCCGTCACTGACGGAGTCATTCGCGACGGCCGTGTCGACGCAGGGCCGCATCGTCTCAGCGTCATGTCGTCTCGGCGTCATGTCGTCTCGGCGTCATTCGGTGGTTGCCCACAGATGTCGCGTCCCACCCCGTGCGGTGCGTAGAGTTTTCAGGTCGCACCGGATGACGGGCGAACACAGGGACGAGGCGGTACGGACATGGCGGCACGGGCATGACAGGGGACGACGTACGGCCGGACGAAGGACCGGTCCCCGTCGGGATCGACCCGGCGCAGATGGCGACCTGCCTCAGCGTCTTCGCCGCCCTGGAGGCGTTGCCGCCCGACCATCCGGACGTGCTGCGGGTCCAGCGAGCCACCGCGAAGCTCTACAAGACGGTTAAGTTGCGGCGGCGGGCGCAGCGGCGGGACGCCGTCCTCGCCGCCGACCGCGCGGTCACCGCCGCTACCGCCACCGCGGCGCCGGGCCGCATCGACGACGAGACCAGGGGCATCCCGCTCGCCTCCACCGCCACCGGGGCGACCGCCGGGACCCTGCGCAAGCCGCGGGCCTGCTACATCTGCAAGGAGCGCTACCGTGAGGTGGACGCCTTCTACCACCAGCTGTGCCCGCCGTGCGCGAAGCTCAACCACGAGCGCCGGGATGCCCGGACCGACCTCGGCGGGCGGCGGGCGCTGCTCACCGGCGGGCGGGCCAAGATCGGTATGTACATCGCGTTGCGGCTGCTGCGTGACGGTGCCCACACGACGATCACCACCCGGTTTCCGCAGGACGCCGCGCGCCGGTTCGCCGGCATGCCTGACAGCGGGCAGTGGCTGCACCGGCTGCGAATCGTGGGGATCGATCTGCGCGACCCGGCCCAGGTGATCGCGCTGGCCGACTCGGTCGGCGGGCAAGGGCCGCTGGACATCCTGATCAACAACGCGGCGCAGACCGTACGTCGCACTCCAGGGGCGTACGCCCAGTTGGTGGCCGCCGAGTCGGCGCCGCTGCCGGACGGCCCGCTGCCGGAGATGGTGAGTTTCTCGTCCGTAGCCGTCGGGCGAAGCGCCCCGGTGACCGCCATCGCGGCCGCGGGAGCGGTGCAGCACCAGCCACAGCCGGCGGGGACGCCACCGCACACCCTCACCCCGCAGGCGCTGACCGCGCTTGCGCTGACCAGCGGTTCGGCCTCGCTGGATCGGATCGCCTCGGCAACCGCGATCGACGCCGGAGGTCTGGTGCCGGATCTGGAACCGGTCAACAGCTGGGTGCAACGGGTGCACGAGGTCGACCCGGTTGAGCTGCTCGAAGTCCAGTTGTGCAACACGATCGCACCGTTCATCCTGGTGAGCCGGCTGCGTCCGGCAATGGCCGCCGCGTCGGCCCGCCGTAAGTACGTGGTGAACGTGTCCGCGATGGAGGGACAGTTCAGCCGGGGCTACAAGGGAGCAGGGCACCCCCACACGAACATGGCGAAGGCCGCGCTCAACATGCTGACCCGCACCAGCGCCCGGGAAATGCTCACCGACGGCATCCTGATGACCAGCGTCGACACCGGATGGATCACCGACGAGCGGCCCCACCCGACCAAGATGCGGCTGGCGGACGAGGGTTTCCACGCACCGCTGGACCTGGTCGACGGCGCGGCCCGGGTGTACGACCCGATCGTCCGTGGTGAGCAGGGCGAGGACGTGTACGGGTGCTTTCTCAAGGACTATGCGCCCAGCGCGTGGTGAGGCCGGCCGACTCAGCCGAATTCGCGGGCGACGACGTTGGCGGCGGCAACCCGGGCGGGGTCGGGGTCCGCCCAGCTCCAGTTGGGGTGGGCGCGGTTGGTGAGCAGGGCGAAGACGAGTCCGCGGTCCGGGTCGACCAGCAGTGAGGTACCGGAGAATCCGGTGTGGCCGAAGCTGCGTGGGCCGGCCAGGTCGCCCATGAACCAGGGCTGGTTGAGGACGACGCCGAGGCCGTGGTCGGAGGTGCGGTAGGGGCGTTGCGGGTCGACGGCGGGCAGGCCGCTGTTGGCGTTGGCGAGCATCCGTGCCGTGGTGGCGGCGCTGAGGATGCGTACGCCCTGGTAGGTGCCGCCGTCGAGGAGCAGGTTGCCGATGGCGGCGACGTCGTCGGCGGTGGCGAAGATGCCGGCGTGTCCGGCGACGCCGCCGAGCTGGTTGGCGACGTCGTCGTGGACGATGCCGCGCAGCAGGCCGCGGGAGGACCGGGCGTCGGTGGCGGCCATCCGGGCGGCGATGTCGGCGGCGGAGTGCCGGTCGGTGGGGGTGAAGCCGGTGTCGGCGAGGCCGAGCGGCCCGGTCAGGCCGGTACGGAGCGCGTCGGCGAGGTTCTGTCTGGTGACTTTCTCGATGATCCGGCCGAGCGCCATCAGCCCGATGCTGGAGTAGCGGAACGTGCTGCCGGGGGTGGCGCCGTCGACGAGCCCGGTGGCCAGGACGGCATGCCAGCGGGCGTCGCGCCCGTTGATGTGGCTGATCTTGGGTCCGACGGGTAGGCCGCTGGTGTGGGTGAGCAGCATGGCGACGGTGATCGCGGCCTTGCCGGGGCCGTCGAATTCGGGCAGGTAGTCGACGACCGGGGCGTCGAGGTCGATGCGACCGGCGTCGACCTGGCGCAGGGCGAGGATCGCGGTGTGCACCTTGGTGATGGAGGCGAGGTCGTGGATCGAGTCGGGCCGCATGGCGACCCGTTGCGCCGCCGGTAGCTCGGTGGGGCCGGCGGCGTAGCGCAGGGCGTCGCCGACGGCGAGGCGGGCGACGGTGCGGCCGGCGACGGTGACCACCGCGACAGCGCCGGCGTACGTGGGGTGGCTCGGGTTGTCGCTGGTCGGCTGCAGGTACCTGCGCAGGACGTCGGAGAGGGCACGATTGGCGACCTCGCCGGCGACCGGGCTGTTGCCGGCTGTGCCGGGTGCTGCGGAGGAGCTGGTGGTGCCGACGGAGCCGAGGCCGGTCCGCGCGGACGGGTCCGGGCTGGCCGACGGCCCGCCGGTCGGGTCGACGCCGGGCACGGCGGTGCCGTCGCCCACGAAGGTGGGCACGCTGGGGCAGCCCGGGTCGGCGCAGCCGGTGAGCGCGGCGGCACCGCCGGCCAGGCCGAGCCCGAGCAGGGTACGGCGGGTGACGGGCACCGGCAGATGATGACACCGGGTGGTCGGCTGCGCCAGTCGTCGATCAGCGGCTTCCGTCCGATCGAGTCCAGATTGGAGCGTATTGACTCATCTACTGCCAGGGCGCAAAACTGCCGTGCTGGATATTGATAGCCGGCTAATCCCGTCCCTACGCTGCGAGCACTTTTCACTCTGCGTCCCGAACGGGGGAGGACGTCGTGGTGTTGCATCGTTGGCGTTCGCGTGTGTTCATTTCCTTGGCCGGTGGCCGGTTCGCCAGCTGGTGGCGGCGGGTCGCGGTGGCGTTGTCGCTGGTGCTGGTGGCGACGTTGGTCGATGTGCCGGTCCAGCGTGTCGCGCCGGCCGCAGCGGCACCTGGCCAGCAGCAGCCCGAGGCAGTGGCGGCACCGGTGTGTCCGGACGACCGGGCCGACGAGGTGTCGGCGGCGGTGGCGGCCCGGCTGTGCGGGCAGCGGGTGGAGGTCGCGGGCCTGCGGTCGGAGACCACCCAGGTGTTCGCGAATCCGGACGGGACGCTGACCCGGGAGGAAGCCCTCGCACCGGTGCGGGTGCGCGACAGCGACGGGTGGGTGCCGGTCGACCTGACCCTGCGGCGCCGGCCGGACGGCCGGGTGGCGCCGCAGGCACACCCGCGTGGATTGGTGTTCACCGGCGCGGCGGCCGGTGACGGCGAGCACGAGCTGGTCAGTCTCGACCTGCCGGCCGAGACAGCCGGCGGCGGTGCTGATGGTGACGGTGGTGAGGGTGACGGTGCTGATGACGGCGGACCCGACGGCGGCTCGGCGGGGCTGTCGTGGCGGGGTGCGGTGCCGGAGCCGGTGCTGTCCGGGCGGACGGTGACGTACCCGGATCTGCTGCCCGGGGTGGATCTGGTGTTCCATGCCCACGCGACCGGCTTCGAGCAACATTTCGTGGTCCGTGACCGGAGCGGGCTGGCGCACGTGCGGCGGATAAACCTGTCGATGCGTACGACCGGATTGCGGCCGGTGGCCGATGAGATGGGCGGGTTGGTGTTCACCGACCGCGAGGGTCGGCGGGTGGGCCGGGCGCAGACGCCGTTGATGTGGGACGCGCGGCTGGCGCCGCGGTCGTTGGAGCACGTCGACACGGCGCCGGTCGGGCTGCGTACGGTGTCGCGGGGCGCGGGTCGCACCGACCTGGAGCTGATCCCGGACGCCGAGTTCCTGGCCCGGCCGGACCTGGTGTTCCCGGTGACGATCGACCCACCGACGTCGCTGTCCCCGGCGTTCGACGCGTTCGTACAGACCGGTTACACCAGCGACCAGTCCGGCGCCAGCGAGCTGAAGCTGGGCTACAGCAACGATGGCGGAACCTGGACCGCCCGGTCGTACCTGCGGTTCAACACGACCGGGTTCGGCGGCTCGCGGATCATGACGGCGAAGTTGCGGCTGTGGAACCACCACTCGTGGTCGTGCTCGGCGGCGACCTGGGAGGCGTGGCGGACCGACCACGTCGACTCGTCGGCGCGGTGGACCAACCAGCCGACGGCGCGTACGAAGGTCGGCACCTCGTCGCAGACCCGGGGTTACAACTCGTCGTGCGGTGACGGCTGGGTGTACATCGAGGTGGGTCCGGCGTTGCAGTGGGCGGCGGACAACTCGTCGAGCAGCGTGAGCGTGATGCTGCGGGCGACGTCGGAGTCGTCGACCTCGGGGTGGAAGAGGTTCCACTCGGCCGAGGGGGCGAACCCGCCGCTGGTGTCGATCACCTACAACGCGGCACCGGCGGTGCCGACCAACCTCGCGGTGGCCCCCTGCTACACGGCGTGCGCGGCAAACGGGCGCACGACCGCGCTGCGGCCGACGGTGTCGGCGAAGCTGGCCGACAGCAACGCGGGGCAGACGTTGCAGGCCGAGTTCGTGGTGCGCAACAAGGCGACCCAGGCGGTGGTGTCGTCGTCCGGGCTGCGCTCGGGTAGCCCGGCGTGGACGAACGGGTCGACCGCGTCCTGGCAGGTGCCGGTCGACCTAACCAACGGCACGGCGTACGAGTGGCAGGTGCGCGGCAAGGACCCGTGGAACTACGGCAACTGGTCGGCATGGACGACGTTCACGGTGGACACCGCGCCGCCCGGCGTGCCGTTCGTGAGCGCCGGCATCTATCTCGACGACGGTGCCCCACACGGCGGCGCCAGCCAGCCGGACACGTTCACCTTCACCCCGGCCGGCGGCACCGACGACCTGGCGGCGTTCGTCTACCGGCTCGACTACGACACCACGGCGACCACCGTGGCGGCGGCCGGCGTCAAACAGGTGACGTTGTCCCCGCGCGACGGGCACCGCACGCTGACCGTGCAGGCCAAGGACAGTGCCGGGAACCTGTCCAACCCGAACCAGTACGTGTTCGAGGCGGGCAGCGCCGCGTTGGCGCAGCCGCTGCCCGGTGCGACGGTCGTCAAGCGGACGAAGTTGGAAGTCACCACGCCGGTGGCCGGCTACACCCGGGTGTACTTCGAGTACCGGCGCGGCCCTGGTGGCGCGGTGCTGCCGGTGCCGTCGGCGAACCTGACCTCGTCGACCGGGGTGCCGATCACCGCGACGTCGGCGTCGCCGGTGTCGATGGCGTCGTTGGGCGGGTACGCGGTGTGGAACGCCACGGACACGCTCGGCCTGGTCGGCGGGGTGGTGGAGGTCCGTGCCCAGATGTTCACGGCGACCGGGCAGACCCCGGCGTACACCGTGCCGTGGGTGCGGGTGACGGTCGACTCCTCCGGCGACGGCGCGGCCACCGACGACCTCGGCCCCGGGTCGGTCAACCTGCTGACCGGTGACTACGCGCTCTCCTCGACCGACGCCGACGAGTTGGGGTTGACGGTGTCGCGGGCGACGTCGTCGCGCCGCCCCACCGACGGCTACCTGCCGATGCCGCAGGTCCTGACCGCGAACCAGCAGCAGGTGTCCACCGACCTGACCGGCTTCACCGTGCCGGGCACCTCGTCGGCGGTCCGGTCCACGATCCGGGGCCAAGGGGAGGTCACCCCGACGGACTCGGTGGAGATCACCCCGGTCACGACCAGCAGCGACGACACCTATGCGACGGTCGGCGGCGACGTGGGCGGGATGCGGCTCGGCATGGTCGCCGGGCGCACCTACCGGATGACCGGCTGGATCTACGTGCCGGCGGCGACCGGTCTGGTGCCGCCGAACACGTTCCGCGGGCTACGGATCGTCGGTTTCTACCGTCTCGGCGGTGCCTACCACGAGGTCGCCTCGCCGATGGCGGCGTTCACCGAAGGCTGGCAGGAACTTTCCGTCGACATGACCGTGCCGGCCGGCGCGACCGAGGCGTTCGTCCGTCTCTACAACGGCATGCAGGGTGGCTCCGGCCGCAAGGTCTACTGGGACAACCTGTCGTTCACCGAGATCGTCGCCCCGTTCGGGTCGGCGTGGTCCGGCGGTGCCACCGGCGGTGCCACCGACGTCGACTACACCACCATCAGCCTGCCCGAACCGGCACTCGCCCAGGTCAACCTGATCGGCGGCGGCTGGATCACCTTCTCCCGCAACCCCGACGGCACCAGCTTCACCCCCGAGCCCGGCGCCGAAGGGATGACACTCGACCGGATCGGCTCCACGGCGTACCGGCTGTCGGAGGTCGACGGCACGGTCACCGAGTTCACCAGCCAGGGTGGGGTGTGGGCGGCCACCTCGTCGTGGACGCCGGAGTCGCACACCACGTCCCGCTTCGTCTACGACACCACCGGCGGCCGGCTGCTGCTCCGCAAGGTGATCAACCCGGTCGAGCCCGGCGTCGACGACACCGACAACTGCACCACGGCGACGCCGGCCCGGGGCTGCGAGGTCCTCGAATACACCTACGCCACGACCACCACCCCCGGGCTGTCGCAGGCCGTGTTCGGTGACTACACCGACCGGGTCAGCCAGGTACGGCTGTGGGCCTGGGACCCGGACACCTCCGCCATGACCGCCACTGTGGTCACCCGTTACACCTACGACGACCTCGGCCAGCTCCGCGAGGTGTGGGACCCGCGCGTCACCCCGGCGTTGAAGACCACGTACGCCTACACCGGTGGCCGGGTCACCACCGTCACCCCACCCGGGGAACTGCCCTGGCACGTCGACTACGCCAACCCCGACGTCGACACCGCCGCCCTGCGGTGGGACCTCGACGCCAGCTCCGGCACCTCGGTGACCGACTCCTCCGGCGCGGCCCGGCACGGCACCATGGCCGGCGGCGTCGCCTGGGGCCGGGGCAACGATCCCGACAACCCCGATGACCGGTCGGCCGGATTCACCGGCGGCACCGGCCAGCAGATCACCGTTGCCGGCACCGCCCTGTCCAACACCGCCTCCTACAGCGTCTCGGCCTGGGTACGGATCAAGGACAAGTCGGTCAACCGGACCGCCGTGTCCAAGGACGGCTCCAGCACCTCCGGGTTCTTCCTCAACTACGTCGCCGCCACCGACCGGTGGGCGTTCTCCCGGGTGTCGGCCGACAACACCGCCGCCACCCCGATCCGGGCATCGTCCGACGCCGCCCCGGTAGCCGGGCAGTGGACCCACCTCACCGGCGTTTACGACACCGCTGCCGGCCAGATGAAGCTGTACGTCAACGGCGTGCCGCAGAGCACCACCGCCGCCACCGGCGGCTGGAACGCCAGCGGCAACTACGTCATCGGCCGGGCCAAGTGGGCCGGCGCGCCGACCAACATCTGGGACGGCGAGATCGACGACGTCCGCATCCACCCCACCGCACTCACCGGCGACCAGGTCGCCGCCCTCGCCGGCGACGAGAACGCCGGCCGGCTGCTGCGGGTCCGCCGCGCCGCCCTGCAGCAAGGCTCCGCCACCGTGACCGACGGCGAGATCGCCACCAACGTCGTCTACAACGTGCCGCTGACCCAGTCGGCCGGCGGCCCGTACAACCTCGGCCCGGCCTCGATCGCCACCTGGGGCCAGACAGACCTGCCCACCGACGCCACCGCGATCTTCGGCCCGGAGGACCCGCCCGGCCGCAGCCGCGCCACACCGGGCTCACCCGGCAGCGGTGGCTACCCGTACGCGACGGTGCACTACCTCGGTGCCGGCGGCAAAGAGGTCAACACCGCCACCCCCGGCGGGCACATCGACACCCAGGAGTACGACCGGTTCGGCAACGTCGTCCGCATCCTGGAGTCCACCGACCGGGCCCTGGCCCTCGGGATCCTGCCCGACGCCGACACCTACCTCGCCGAACTCGGCCTGGCCAACTCCGACACTGCGGTCCGCGCCCACGCGCTGTCCACCATCAACACCTACGGCAGCGACGGCGTCGACCTCGTCGAGGCGCTGGGACCCACCGTCACCATGGTCCTCGAAAACGACGTCGCCGACCCCGACGGTGGCGGGCCACTACCCGCCATCGCCGCCGGCAGCACCGTCATCGGCCGCGCCCACACCGTCAACAGCTACGACGAGGGCAAACCCGACGGCGCCAGCTACCACCTGCTCACCACCGAGCGAGCGGGTGCCGCCGTCGACGGTTACCCCGACGCCGACGTACGGACCACCACCTACGGCTACGACGGACACAACGGTGGCACCTCGGGTTGGATCTTGAAGAAGTTCACCCGGACGACGGTCGACGCCGGTCCAGGCGGTTCCCCGCTGAGCGCATACGGCGTCTACAACACCACCGGCGACGCGTTGCGGTCCTGGGGATTCGACTCGACCGGCTCCGACGCGCGCGCCCGGGAGAACATCTACTACACCGCCGGGACGAATACGCAGGACGGTGCCTGCGGCAACAAGCCGGAATGGGCCGGGCGGGTGTGCCTCAGCCGTGCCATCGGCAGTGTGACGGGCCACGATCCGGCGCGAATGTCCGGCCAGTTGCCGCAGCGACGGGTCACCGCCTATCACCGGTACGGCGACGCGGAGGTGATAGTCGAGTCGGTGGGAGCCGTGACCCGGACGACGACCACCGAATTCGATACGGCCGGCCGGGCGATCGGCACTCACGTCGTGGCCGACCAGGGGGTGGCGATCGCCGCGGTGACGAACACCTTCGACAGCGGCACCGGTGAACTGGCCGCCACCACGGTCGGCGCCGACAGCATCACCCGCTCCTACGACCTACTCGGCAGGCTCATCTCGTACTCCGACGCCACCGACGCCACCACGGTCACCGAGTTCGACCGGTTCGGAAACCTGGCGAAGGTCAGCGACCCGACCGGCTGGACGACGTTCGCCTACGACCGCGACGTAGAGCCGCGCGGGCTGGTCACCGGTATCACCGACAGCATCGCCGGCACGTTCGGCGCAGGCTATGCCCCGGACGAGCAACTGGTCGAGATGACCTACCCGAACGGCGTCACCCGTCGGGACAGGCTCAACGCCAACCTGCAACCGGTCGAACGTGTGTATACCCGAGACGTCGACGACGTTGTCATCTACTCCGAGTCGGTCGTCGAGAACAGCGCCGGTCAGTGGGTGAACCACGACTACACCGGCGGCAAGAAGATCTACTCCTACGACCGGCTCGGTCGGCTGGTCCGGGCCCGACAGGACGTCGCGGTGACGCTCGGCTGCGTCACCCGCACCTACGACTACGATGGCCGGACCAACCGGACCGACCGGCGAACCCATGCTCCGGACCCGGATGGCGACTGTCAGGAAGTCACCGCGACCTCCCACGAGCAGCACACCTACGACAGCGCCGACCGGCTCGTCGACGCCGGGTATCAGTACGACGCGTTCGGCCGGATCACCGCGACGCCGGACGGGTTGGCGAACACGTACTTCGCCAACGACCTTGTCGCTGCTCAGCAACTGGATGACGCCCGACTGACCTGGACCCGTGATCCGGCCAACCGGCTGCTGAGCTTCACCTCGGAGACGTCGGTCGACGAGATCTGGACCGGTCAGACGACCAAGATCAATCATTACGGCGACGACACCGACGAGGTCCGGTGGGTCACCGAGGACACCGTCGACGGCCGGATCACCCGCAACGTGCCCGGCCCGGACGGGGACCTCGCCGCGACCACCTCGGCCATCGGTGACGTCCGGTTCCAGTTGACCAACCTGCACGGTGACGTCGCGGTGACGCTCGACTGGTCGATGGTGGAGCCAGAGCTGTTCGACTATGACGAATTCGGCGCACCGGCCCAGGGTCAGATGGACGAGCGGTACGGCTGGCTCGGCGGTAAGCAGCGCTCCCGGGAGGCACTCGGCGACGTCGTGCTGATGGGAGTGCGGCTGTACAGCCCGGTGCTGGGGATGTTCCTGCAGCCGGACTCCGTCGACGGCGGCAACGCCAACCCGTACGGCTACTGCTCGGCGGATCCGATCAACTGCACGGACCTCGACGGCAAGTGGGGCCGACGGCTGTGGCGTGGCGTCAAGGCCGTCGGTCGGTTCGTCAAGAACAACCCCGCGCTGGTGGCCAGCACGATAGCCATGTTCACGCCGCCGCCGGTGAACGCGATCGCGGGGGCGGTCGCGGTCGGCTTCGCCGCCTATTCCGCGGTGAAGAACGCCAGGGGTGGGCGGTGGGGGGCCGCCGCGTTCGACGTCGCGGGGGCGATCCCCGGTGCCGGATTCGCGGCACGCGGACTCAAGGCTGGATACTCGACGTTTCGGGCCGCTCGCGCCGCGAAGAACATCCCGAAGAAGAAGCACTATCGGGGTGCGAAGAAAGACAAACGCAAGGTTGTGAATTCTCGCAACAAGTATCGTTCAGATTCGAAGCGGCAACGTGCGAAGTCGAAGTGGTGGGGCAGGCTGGACACCCGAAGTGCATATCCGGTGGCGGTTGCCTACACTGCCTGCAAGTACCGATCGCGATGCAGAAACTCGCGTGTGGCGAACTGGGGCAGGTTCTTCTGACCTACCTGGTCCGGTCACGTCGAGTGGGCCGGGTCGAGGGCTGCGTCCGGAGGTTGACGCGGCCCTCGTGCCCTGCGATAACTACGAGAAGGTGTTCCGGTGGCCGATGGGATGATCATGGATGTTGGCGCGTTCCTGGCGCGACTGTTGGCGACCCCGGTCAGCCGACTGCTCGACGTGCATCCCGAGCCGGGCCAGAGTCGGTCCGACGCGCTTCTGGCGGACGTCAAGGGCTCCGGAGGTGAGGTCGAGGACCTGTTGCTCCGACACCTGACCCGGGCTACTGTCTGGTTTGTCGCATTCTGTATTGCTCTGCCGGTAACGTTGCTGATCTATTTTCTGGTGTCGATCGTCATCGTGCAACCTGGTGACATCGCATTCGTGGTCCTGGCATTTCTCCTGGCATTCGTCTTCTTCGTCTCGCTGGTTCATGCGTTGAAGGTGGCCTTTGTGCACTACACCCCGGAGTCGTGGTGGCGGGCACCGGGCAACCTGACGAGGTGGCTGATGCTGTCGCAGCTTCCGGATTTCGTCGTCGCGGGTGCGGCGGCGGTACTGGTGGCCTTCACTATCGCCTGAACGGCGAATCAGTGCGGGTCAGTGTGCGGCCTGGAAGGCCCGTCCCACGGCGGTGGGCTGGGTGCCGCCGCGGAACAGGCCGGTGCGGTCCCGGTCCGTGGCGGGCAGTCCGAACCACGCGTACCGCTGCAGGTAGGGCAGGCCGGCGAGCATTTCGGTCGCCGCGCTCAGGAACGCGGCCTGCTGCTGTTCGCTCGGAAACTGCGGACCGCCGGCACCGAAGCGGATCAACGCGAACTCGGTCAACCAGATCGGCTTGCCGTACCGCTGGTGCACCGCCTGAAGGTACTGCTTGAGTTGGTTCACCGCGTTGCCGGTGGTGAAGTCGCCGCCGTACCAGTGCAGGGCGATGAAATCGACCCGGTGACCGCGCTGCCGCGCACCGGACATGAACCGGTCCAGCCAGCCACCGGCGTCCGCGCCGCCCCACGCCACCGCCGGACTACCCAGGACGTTGCCCGTCGCCGCCAACTGCGGCCACAGGTCCAGCGCCTGCTCGACGGTCATGTTCGACTGTTCCGCCAGGTCCGGCTCGTTGAACCCGAGGAGGTAGGGACCGGCCTGCTCGGCACGGGCCAACTCCGCCGGGGTCACGCTGCCCGGACCCCAGATCATCGGGACGAAGGTGACCCCGGACGGGGTACGGATGCCGGAGTGCTGGGTGCTCCAGGTGTAGTACCAGCCGGCTGTCGAGTTCGCCAGCGCCTCGCTCACCCCGTCGAAGTTCCAGACGCCGACCCCTTTGCGGGTCGACGGCGCCACCGCTGGCGGCGGTGCCGTCTGGTCCGGTGCGCCCCGGACCGGTGCGGGTTGGCTCATTACTGTCGGATCCGGGCCCGGATCCGGGGTCGCCGGGTCCGTCGGAGCCGGGTCCGTCGGCGTCGGTATGCCCGACGTCACCGGGGTGCTCCGGGCGGGCCCGGCAGCCGTCGTCGACGACTGGTCCGTCCGGGCCGCGGGCCGCCCGGCGCAGCCCGCGAGCAGCAGCGCACCGGCCAGCACGACGGCGGTCAACGATCGGGAGCTGGCGCGGCCGGCCGGCAGGGTCATCGGGGTACCTCCTCGTGCCGCGACGCACCATACGTGAGGACGCTCGCAAAGTCATCCGGTGCTCCACGGACCTCCCTAGACTCGCCCGATTCTGGTGAACGAGACGGCTCTCCGCACCGTTGTGGTTCTGCCCGAACAATCGGATCCTGAGGGGACACCAGTCGAATGAGGATGAGCATCGCGAAGACCGCTGTCGGGTTGATGGCCGTCGTTGCCCTGACCTTCGCCCTGCCGGCGAGCCCGGCCATGGCCATCAACCAGGTCAGCTGTGGCGACCGCACCGATTTCCTCAAGTTGCGCATCGATCAGGGCGGTGGTTTCGGCACCAGTCGGTGCTATGCCAACCCCGGCGTCACGGCGGTGAACATCGGCGGCGTCTACCGGTTCGACACCGGTAACAACAAGGCGACGGTCAACTACGAGCGGAACGGGCGCTACTACACGATCACCCTGAACAAGTGGCAGGGCACCGACTTCGGTGCCAGGGTCCGGGTGTACGAGCTACGGATCTGGTGACGAGTAGGTGATCACCGTGGTGGGCGTGCGACGCCCGCGCCCACCACGTGGCACCCGTCCGCACCTCCGCCCGGCGGGCGTCCGGGTGGCCCCGACCGGCAACGTGAATCCGCGGCACCAGCTCACAGACCTTGCGTACCGAAGAACGGATGGTGAAGACCAAAATTCATCGGCCTGCCGTGAACGGGGAGGCGCGGCGCGTCGTTCTGACTATGCCCGAACATCGGACCACTGGAAGGAAAGCAAGCCAGATGAGGTCGAGCCTCAAGAAGATCGCCGTCGGGTTGATGGCCGTCGTAGCCCTGACCTTCGCCCTGCCGGCGAGCCCGGCCATGGCCATCAACCAGGTCGGCTGCGGAAACCGGACCGATTTCCTGACCCTGCACGTCGATCTCGGCGGTGGCGTCGGCACTGCCCGGTGCTTCGCGAACTCCGGCGTCACGGCGGTGAACATCGGCGGCGTCTACCGGTTCGACACCGGTAACAACAAGGCGACGGTCAACTACGAGCGGAACGGGCGCTACTACACGATCACCCTGGACAAGTGGTGGGGTACCGACTTCGCGGGTGCCCGGGTGCGGGTGTACGAAGTGCGCATCTGGTGACGAGTAGGTGATCACCGTGGTGGGCGTGCGACGCCCGTGTGTGGCGCGCCCACCATCGATTCCACATTCTCTCCACGAAGGTTGCACACCCGCCCCCTAGGTTGCTCGCCATGGCAGTGCAGCAGGGCAGTCGGGTGACCACGATCGGTGGGATCGACGCGATCGTGAACCGGGACCGGGCCAACCATCTCAACTGCCGCAAGGGCCAGGTGCTCGCGTTCGTGGCCAGCCGCAGCCCGTGGTGGGAGTTGCTGCTGTACGGCGCGCTCGGCTCGACGTACGACATCTACCGGCACTGCTACCGCCGCAAGGGATACCGCTGGGACTTTCCGGCGCCGTACGTGCGCGACGACGACCTCGCCGCGCTCGGCTGGTTCTCCGGTCACCAGGCCAAAGCGGACCTCGACGAGGTGCGCGACGCCCTACCCGAGTACCTGGCCAACGACCAACCGGTGCTGTTCATGGCGCCGCGCGCCGACTTCGCCTACTGGGTCGACTTCATGCGCCGGCACGGCACCATCGAGTCCGAGTACCGCGAGCTGCACTCGTACCTGGTCTGCGGGTTGAGCACGGACCGCCAGACGGTGCTGATCGTCGACAACACCACCGACAACCATGAGTACACCAGCTTCCTGATCCCGATGGCGGACCTGGCGGCCGGTTACGCCCGGGAACCGGAGCGCTGGTTCACCGACTGCCAGACCCTGCTGCGGGTCGGCGAACCGGACCTGCCCGAGCTGGCCGTGCGCTACCACCGCGTGGTGGCCGGCTACACCGACCGCTTCGAGCTCTACGACATCATCGCCGACAGCCTGCCGGCCGAGCGTGCCGCGATCGCCGAGACGTACCGCACCCCGGCGGTCAACAGCCTGGCCCTGCTGGCCGGCTCGCGCGGGATGTTCTGCCGGTTCCTGCGGCGGACCTCGCACAGCCCGCAGGTGCTGGCCCGCTACGAGCAGCTCACCGCGGCGGTCGGTGCGGTGCAGGAGCGGGTCGGCCGCTACCACGGCGGCGGCGCCGACGTGTCCCTCGACGAGTTGCACCGGCGGCTGCAGGGGCTGCGGGTCCGGGAGGAACAAGCCGCCCGGCTGCTGCGCGAGGACCTGCACCGGACGCCGGTGACCTTCCACGACGCCGAGGGCTGAGCCGATGCGACCGATGTACGTCTTCAGCGGTGTCGCCGACAGCGGCGGAACCCCGCTCGACCGGCTGCGCGAGCTGGCCGCCCGTCCGGAGAACACCCGCTTCTTCCGGGCCGTCACGGCGGCGGTGCGGGACGCCTTCGACCACGTCGGCGAGCACGCCTGCCGGCAGGCCCTGCCCGGCGGGTTGCCGCTGGCCGACTGGCTGCGGGGCACGCCGGCACCGCCTGACGCGTTGACGCACTCGCTGGTGCAGGCGGTGTGCGCCCACGCGTACCAGCTGTGCCTGCTGCAGCCGGGGCCGCGCCCGCCGGATTCGGAAGCGATCGGTGAGCCGGTCGCGGCGGTCGGGCACAGCATGGGGGTGCAGGCGGCCATCGCCGCCGGCCGCCGAGGGCTGGACCGGCGGGCGTTCATCGCGTTCAGCCAGGTGTCCATCGGGCTGGCCACGGTGATCATGCTGCGCTGCCACGAGGTGTCCGAGGCACGCGGTGCCCGCCAGCGGCTGGCCGAGGCGTACGCGGCCCGGGCCGGCACCGAAGCGTCCGCTCCGACGCCGATGGCGGGCCTCACCGCGATCAGTGAGGCGGACCTGCGCCGGTGCGTGGCGGAGTACCAGGGCGACGAGGGGCCGGTCGAGGTCGCCATCGTCAACTCGGAGCGCTCACACGTGCTGGCCGGCACGCCCGACGCCCTCGTCGACTTCTGGCTGGCCCATGCCGACCGGTTCGACCGGGACCGGGTCCGCTGGGCGTTCCTGGCCAGCACGGCACCGTTCCACTCCAGCCTGCTCGCACCGGCCGTCGCGCTCATCCACCGCGACGGCAGGGCGATCGGCTACCAGGTGCACGGTGTGGACCTGTCGGTGCCGGTGTACGTCGCAGACGCCCCGCACAACCTGCAGCAGCGCGCCGACCTGTTGCAGGACTTCCTGGAGCAGGCGATCTGCCGGCCGGTCGACTGGCGTACCACGGTCACCACCGCCGTCGCGGCGGCCCGGCCGGACCGGGTGGTCGACTTCGGTCCGGGCAACGCCGCCCGGCTGTTCACCCGGGAGAGCCTGCGCGGGCGCGGATACCCGCTGCGGTTCCAGGCGGTGCCCCATTGACCCGAGGCGCCGACCAGTGACGACCAGCGCTGACCAGTGAGGACGAACGCTGACCAGTGACGGCCAGTGACGACAAGGAGGGCGTTCATGCGCGGACTCGTGTTCCCGGGCCAGGGGGTGCAGCGGCGGGGGATGGGCGCGGACCTGTTCGACGCGGCCAAGGACGTGGTCGAGGAGGCCGACGAGGTGCTCGGCTGGTCCGTGGCCGAGCTGTGCCGGGACGACCCGGACGGCCGGTTGGGCGACACCCGGTACGCCCAGCCGGCGATCTACCTCGTCAACGCGCTGGCTGCGCGGGCGCTGCCGGATGCCGCCGGGCGGTACGCCTGGTTCGCCGGGCACAGCCTGGGCGAGTTCAACGCCCTCGCCGCGGCCGGGGTCGTCGGCCTGATGACCGGCCTGCGCCTGGTGGCCGTCCGGGCCGAGCTGATGGCCGGCGTGGCCGGGGGCGCGATGGCCGCGGTGACCGGCCTGCCGGCCCGGATGGTGGCGGCCACGCTGCGCGGCGCCGGGCTGGCGCACGTGTACGTCGCCAACCGTAACTCCGACCGGCAGGTCGCCGTCGCCGGCCGGCGTGACGAGTTGCGTCGGGCCGTGCGGGTGCTGCAGGAGGCGGGCGCCCACCGGGTCACCCCGTTGCCGGTCAGCGGCCCGTTCCACACCCCGCTGATGGGCGCGGCCGGCCAGGCGTTCGCCGAGGTGCTGCGCGGGGAGGAGTTCGCCACCGGCCACACCCCGGTGATGTCCAGCGTCACCGGCGAACCGTTCGACCCGGCCAGGGCCGTGGACCTGCTCAGCCGGCAGATCGCCGCGCCGGTCGAGTGGGTCGCCACGGTGCGGTCCCTGCGCGCCGCCGGCGTGACCGACTTCGACGAGGTCAACGGCACCACCCTCACCACTCTGATCGATCAGATCCGCTGACGTCCGACTGCGAACCGAGGTAGGCAAGTGACGAAAGACATCGCGATCATCGGCATGTCGGTCGAGGTACCGCAGGCGCGGGACATCCACGCCTTCTGGGACATCGTCCGCACCGGCCGGACGCTCACCCGACCGTTCCCGGCGCACCGGCGCGCCGACGTCGAGGAGTACGTGACGTACCAGCGGGAGTCCGCGGTCGGCGATTGGGGCAGCGACCCGATCGCCTTCTACCCCGGCGCGTACCTGGACCGGATCGACCTGTTCGACCCCGAGTTCTTCGGCATGACACCCAAGCAGGCCGCGGTCACCGACCCGCACCAGCGGCTGATCCTGCGCACGATGTACCGGGCGTTGGAGGACGCCGGCTACACCGGTGCCCGCCTCACCGGCAGCCGCACCGGCGTCTTCGTCGGGTTCGCCGCCAATCCGGGTGCCTCCTACCTGGAGTACTGCGCCCGGATCGACCCGGGGCTGACCCAGCTCGGTCTCACCGGCAACCTTCCGACGATGCTGGCCAACCGGTTGTCGTACCTGCTGGACCTGCAGGGTCCGAGCCTGGTCGTGGACAGCGCCTGCTCGGCGTCGCTGGTGGCGGTGCACCTGGCGGCCAACTCGCTGCTGCTCGGCGAGTGCGAGATGGCCGTCGCCGCCGGCACCCGGGTGGTGATGCTGCCGGTGCGCCATCCCCACACCCGGGTCGGCATCGAGTCGTCCGACGGCATGACGCGCACCTTCGGTGAGGACGCCGACGGCACCGGCTACGGCGAGGGCTCCGGGGTCGTCGTGCTCAAGCGGCTCGACCGGGCGTTGGCCGACGGCGACCAGGTGTACGCGGTGATCAAGGGCAGCGCCGTCAACCACGACGGACACTCGGACAGCATGACCGCGCCGGATCCCGTAGCGCAGGCCCGGCTGCTGCTGGCCGCCTGGGCGGACGCCGGCATCGCCCCGGAGACCGTCGGCTATCTGGAGGCGCACGGCACCGCCACCCGGATCGGCGATCCGATCGAGCTCGACGGGCTGACCCGGGCGTTCCGCGCGCACACCGAGACGGTGCGCGGCTGCGCGATCGGCACGGTGAAGGCCAACGTCGGGCATTTGTTCGAGGGCTCCGGCGTGCTCGGCCTGATCAAGGCGGCGTTGACGCTGCGGCATCGGCGGATCCCGCCGCTGGCCGGCCTCGGCACCCTCAACCCGCAGCTGGACTTCGACACCGGCCCGGTGTACGTACCGGCGACCGCGCGGCCGTGGGACGCGGGTGACCATCCCCGCCGGGCCGGGGTCAGCGCGTTCGGGCTGGGCGGCACCAACGCGCACGTGGTGCTGCAGGAGCATCCCGTCGCGCCGGCGGTGCCGGCCCGGCCCGGCCCGTGGCTGTTCACCCTGAGCGCGCGGACCGGGCCGGCGCTGCGCCGGCTGATCGGCCGGTACCTCGACCACCTCGGCGGCGGCCTGTCGCCCGAGGTGACCCTGCGCGACGTCTGCTACAGCGCGAGCCGGTCCCGCTCCGGGCATCCGCACCGCATCGCCTTCCGGGTACGAGACCTGGCCGACCTGCGGGCCAGGCTGGCCGCCGCGGCGGAGCACGACCCGACCGGCGCGCCCGGTGACCTTGGCGCTCCGGGTGGCTTTGACGCTCCGGGTGGCTTTGACGATCTCGGTGAGCTCGGCAGGGCGTACCTCGCCGGAGCCGACGTCGACCTCCTGGCCCCGTACACCGGGCAGGGTGCGCGGACGGTGTGGCTGCCCGGGTACGAGTTCGAGGAGCAGCGCTGCTGGATCGACTTCCCGGCGGACTGGGCGGCCAGCGTGGGCGGCGTGCCGGCGGTACGCCACCCGGTGACCCACGAGGTCGGCTTCGCCCTGGCCGAACCTGCTCCGGACGCCAGCGCCACCGCCGCCGAGGCCCGGGTCCTCGCCCTGGTCGACCCGGCCACCGGTGCCGAGCAGGTGCTCGCGGCGGCGCTGCCGCAGGCGGAGTTCCTGAGGCTCGGCGTGGTCGAGGGCGGCTGTCCTGGCGAGACGGACGGATTCCAGCTCGACGAGACGGATCTGGAGCGGGTCGCCGACCTCGCTGTCGAGCAGGACTATCTGCACGTCGTCCACGCCCTGGCCTTCGAGGCGGAGCCGGTCGCCGACGTGGCGCGGCTCGACGAGCGGCTGCACAAGAACCTGTCGTCCCTGCTCATGCTGGGCAAGGCGCTGATGACGGCCGGTGCCCGGCTCACCCTGACCGTGCTCACCCGGCGCGCGGTCGCCGCGGTGGCGGCCGAGCCGGCGGTGGTCACCGAGAACGGCGCCCTGGTCGGGCTGGCCCGCGCGATCGCCCGCGAATACCCGTACCTGACGGTCCGGGTGGTGGACACCGACCTGGACGTGCCGGCCGGGCTGCTGCGTGACGAACTGCTGTGCCCGGAGCCGGGCGTGCACCTGCTCCGTGGCCGATCCCGCTATCAGGAGTTTTTCGCCGAGCTGCCGGAGATCGCGCCGGCCCAGCGGCGGCGGCCGTACCTGCGGGCCGGCGGCACGTACCTCGTCACCGGCGGCACCGGTGCACTCGGCCTGGCGGCGGCCCGGCATTTCGCCACCGTCGAGCCGGGCATCAACCTCGTGCTGGTCAGCCGGTCCGGCCTGGCCGAGCGCGAACGCTGGGACGACGTCCTGCTCGCCGAGCCGACCGGGAGCGCGGTCGCCGACCGGCTCCGTGCCGTGCGGGAGATCGAAGCGCTCGGCACCACCGTCTCGGTGGTGGCGGCCGACGTCGGCGGCGAGGATGACCTGGCCGCCGTCGTCGCCGGGATCCGTCAGCGGCATGGGCGTCTCGACGGCGTGGTCCACGCGGCGGGCGTGGCCGGCAGCGGCCCGATCGTCGACTGCGACGTAACCGAGTTCGAGTCGGTGCTGCGCGGGAAGCTGCGCGGGGCGTTCCTGATCGACCGGCTCACGGCCGGCGATCGGCCCGACTTCGTGGTGTACCTGTCGTCGGTCGCGGCGACCATGCCGACGCTGGGCCAGGCCGACTACGCGGCCGCCAACTTCTACCTGGACAACCTGGCCATGGCCAACCCCGACCCCGACTGCCACGTGTTGGCCGTCGACTGGGTGTCGTGGAAGGAGGCCGGCATGGCGGTCGAGTACAACGTCCACGACGACCTGACGTTCAAGTCCATCCCGACCGCGCAGGGGGTGGCCCTGCTGGACGAAGGGCTGCGTTCGTCGCGGCGCCGGTTCCTGGCCGGCGAGATCAACTACGGCAGCGAGCTGACCCGGAGCATCCTGACGGCTCCACTGGCCCTCGAACCGGTGATCCGGGAGAAGCTCGCCGCCGGGCTGGCCGAGTCGCAGGCCCGGGTCGAACTGGCCGTGCGGCGGGCCCGCGCGGCCATCGGGGCCGTCGAGGTCGAGCTCGACGGCCGGGCCGACGGCCGGTACACCGGGCTGGAGCGGCTGGTCGGGCGGTGCGTGGCCCACGCCCTCGGCGTCGCGCGCGTCGATGTCGAGGCGGACCTGCGGGACACGGGCGCCGACTCGATCGCCGCGCTGACCATCGCCGCGAACATCAGCGCCTGCATCGAGCAGCCGTTCGACGCCGTCGATCTGCTCACCGAACGTACCGTCGCGAGGATCGCCCGGTTCATCGACGAGATGTACGGCGAGCCGACCGCGGCCCAGCCGCAGCTCGCCGCGGGGTGAGCGACCTGACCCGGGGGCCGGTCCTGACCTCGATCGTCAGGTTCGGCCTGCCACTCGGCGCGGCGAACCTCGCGCAGCAGGGGTACCTCCTCGTCGACAGCGTCATCGTCGGCCGCTACACCGGGGTGACCGGGCTCGCCGCGATCGGGGCCGGCCAGCCGCTGTTCGCACTGATGGCAGGGGTCTTCTTCGGTGCGGCGACGGCGTTCTCGGTGCGGTTGGGCGGGCAGCTGGGCGCCGGGACCGGCCCTGGCCGGGCCGTGGCCGCAGCCCTGGCCACGGTCACGGCCGGCTGGTCCGTCGTCTGCCTGCTGCTGACCGTCACGGTGACCGGACCGGTGCTGACCCTGATCGGGGTCGAGGGGACGGTGGCGGCCGATGCGCGGCGGTTCCTGCTGACGCTCGCGCTGGGTCTACCAGCCGTGTTCGGCCTCGGCGCGGTCACCGCCGCCCAGCGTGGTCTGGGTGACGCCCGGTCGGCGCTGCGGGTGACGGTGCTGACCAGCGCTCTCAACGCGATCCTGGCGTGGTGGTTCGTCGCGCCGCTGGGCTGGGGCGTGACCGGCGCGGCGGCGGCCACCGGGGTGGCCAACCTGGTCGGTCTCGCGGTCGGCCTGGTCGCGCTGCGTCGCCGCTGGCCGGCTGCGGGTGCCGGCGGGTCGGACGACTTCGGCGCCGAGTTGCGCGCGTCGCTGCGCCTCGGTCTGCCGCTGGCCGTCCAGCACGCCCTCATCGGGCTGGGCGTGCTGATCCTGGTGCTGATCGTCGCGCGGTACGGCACGGTGGCGCTCGCCGCGGTCACGGTGGTGGCCCGGCTGGAACTGTTCACCGGTTTGATCTTCCTCAACCTGTCCGGGGCGTTGACGGTGTTCGTCGCCCAGAACCACGGTGCGGGCCGGGCGGACCGGATCGCCGACGGGCTGCGCCGGACGCTGTGGCTGACCGTGGCGCTGACCGCCGCGGTCACGGCCGCCCTGCTGGCCCGGCCGTCCGTCGTGGCGGCGGTGTTCGGCGGCGACGCGGCCACCCAGGCGTTGATCGCCCGCTACATCGTCATCGCCTACCCGTTCTTCCTGCTCTACACGGTGATGGTGGTGGCGCACGGTTGGCTGATCGGACTGGGCCGTACCGGCCCGCCACTGGTCTGCACGGTGCTGTCCTTCGTGGCGGTGCGGCTGCCGCTGTCGTACCTGCTGGGTCGCTGGTTCGGCGTGGACGGCATCCTGTGGGCGGTCGTGCTGAGCTGGGCGGTGGGTGCTGTCTATACCGTGTTCGTCATCCGCGTACCGGCACCCGCGAGCGCGGTTCGCGCGGCGGTTCACGCCGAGTAGGCGGGTTGCGCCGGACTCCGTTCGTGCAGGATGCGTCGCTCCAGCTCGTAGAGGCCGGGTCCGGTGCCGAGGCCGAACTCGCGGCTGAGGCGGCGACGGATGCGGGCCAGCACGGCCAGCGCCTCCGCCGACCGGCCGCCGTGGTGCAGGGCGGTGGCAAGCTGCGCGGCCACCCGCTCGTCGTCCGGGTGCTCGGCGGCGAGCTCTCGCAACGAACCCAGCAGCGCGTCGTGGCCGCCGGCCCGCAGTTGGTGCTCGTTGGCGTCGAGAATGGCGGTCCGGCGTTCGTCGTCGAGCCGGCGGCGTAGCGCGGCCAGCCACCCGTCGCCGGTGCCGCTGAACGGCTCGCCGGACCAGACGGCCAGAGCCTGTTCCCATGACCCGGTCGCGTCGGCGCCGGTGCCCGCAGCCCTGGCCTGGGCTACCAGACGCCGGAACCGCAGCAGGTCGACGGCGTTTTCGTCGACCGCGAGGCGGTATCCGCCGGTGCGCCGCTCCAGGCGTACCGCCCCGCAGGTCGGCGTGAGCAGGGTGCGTAACCGGCCGATGTATCCGTAGAGCAGGTTGGTCACCGAAGCCGGCGCGTCATCGCCCCACACCCGCTCGGCGAGCTGCGCGCGGGAGACCACCCGGTTCGCCTCGATCGCGAGGACAGCCAGGACACTGCGTTGTCGGGCGTGACCCAGCTGGAGCGGCTGGCCGTCCACCACGACCTCGATCGGGCCGAGCAGGCGGACCATCACGGTGTGCGGTGGTGCTGGATCTACGGGCATGGGGCACCTCCCGAGTGCTTCGTGCCTCAGCTGGCCGCCTCAAGCACACCGAGGGAACCGGTGCGTTGCCAGGCAGTTACGGCGGCAGAACAAGGGTGCCGGTCGCTCTGCCGGGTCCCGGCGTCGCCGCGCCCATACAGTGGCGGGCATTCCCCGTTACCTTTTTGATCGTCCCCAGCCGGGGACGACTCGGTCGCCCGGCTCGGTATGACTGAATGCCCCTGTCGTACGCATGATCCGGGGGGTGTTGTCGCCGGGCCGGGTGGCGTCGGCGGACCGCTGATAGGGACCCGGCCACCCCCGTCGTGGGGTAGGTCTCTCCGTAACGTGGATGCCGGCAGTCCGGCGCCGTGACCAGCGGCCGAGCTAGGTCATCGCCGTGAGGAGGCAAGCTGTGCACGACGGGTTCGGCGTCTTCATCGGACTCGACGTCGGCAAGGAAGGACACCACGCGGTCGCGTTGAACCGCGACGGCAAGAGGCTGCACGACGCGACGCTGCCCAACACCGAAGCCGGCCTGCGGAAACTGTTCGACAAGCTGGGCCGGCACGGCCGGATCCTGGCCGTGGTCGACCAGCCCGCCTCGATCGGCGCGCTGCCCGTCGCGGTCGCCCGCGCCTGCGGCCACCAGGTGGCCTACCTGCCCGGTCTGGTCATGCGCCGCCTGGCCGACCTGCACCCCGGCACCGCGAAGACCGACGCCCGCGACGCGTACGTCATCGCCGACGCCGCCCGCACCCTGCCCCACACCCTGCGCCGGGTCGACACCGGCGACGAGACCCTCGCCGAGCTGGAGGTGATGGTCGGCTACGACGACGACCTCGCCGGCGAGGTGACCCGCGTGGCCAACCGCATCCGGGGCCTGCTCACCCAGATCCACCCACCCCTGGAACGCGTCCTCGGCCCGAAACTGCAGCACCCCGCTGTCCTGGAGGCCATCTCGCGGTGCGGCGGACCCACCGGAATCCGCAGGGCTGGCCGGGCGAAACTCACCGAGATCGTCAAGGCCCGCGCGCCACGCATGGGCGCCCGCCTGGTCGAGCAGATCTTCACCGCGCTCGACGCGCAGACCGTCGTGGTCCCCGGTACCACCGCCGCCGAGACCGTCCTTCCCCGACTCGCCGACAGCCTGCGTGACCTGCTGCGACAACGCGACCAGGTCGCCGAACAGGTCGAAGGGATGCTTGATGCGCACCCTCTTGCCCCGGTCCTGACCTCGATGCCCGGCATCGGCGTCAGGACCGCGGCCCGCATCCTGCTCGAAGTCGGCGACGGCACCTCGTTCCCCACCCCCGGCCACCTGGCCGCCTACGCCGGCCTGGCCCCGGTCACCCGCCGATCCGGCACCAGCATCCGTGGTGAACACCCACCCAAGGGCGGCAACAAGCAGCTGAAACGCGCGTTCTTCCTGTCCGCGTTCGCCGCGCTCGCCGACCCGCTCAGCCGCGCCTACTACGACCGCAAACGCGCTGAGGGCAAGAAGCACAACGCCGCCCTCATCTGCCTCGCCCGCCGCCGCGTCGACGTCCTCCACGCCATGCTCCGGACCCAGCGGCCATACCAGCCCAAAACGGCGGACGAACCCCGCCTCGCTGCTTGACACAACCCATAGGGACACCCCCCTGCGGCCAGGCACTTGGAGGTCCGTCATGCCCATTGGCAGGTATCGCTTGGGATCTGGAGCGTCCTTCTGGACGCCGAGCCAGAAGGAGGCGCGTTTCCAGTACGCGGAGATCTTCGACCATGGCTGTTACGCCGACGTCGAGTTGCCCGAGTGCGCGTTCGTCGTGGATGTCGGCGCCAACATCGGGTTGTTTTCGTACTTCATCACCAGGGCGTTCCCGTCATGCCGGGTGCTCGCGTTCGAGCCGATGCCCGAGACGCTGGAGGCGCTGCGACGCAACGTCGACGAGCACCGCCTGAGTGGTGTCGTGATCGAGGAGTACGCGCTGGGCGAGCAGAGTGAGGAGAAGGCCGAGTTCACCTACTATCCGCTGCTGCCGGGCAACTCGACCCGCTACCCGCACGAGAAGGAGTTGCAGCGCTCGGTCATGTCCCAATTGGAGCCGCCGGACGACGTACGGCGGGAGCTGACCGGCTACCCGGTCGCCGTCGCGGTGCAGCGGCTGTCGTCGTTTCTGCCCGCCGGTCGTCCGGTCGACCTGCTGAAGATCGATGTCGAGGGGGCGGAACTCGACGTGCTGCGTGGCGTCGACGCCGACCAGTGGCCGCTGATCGGGCAGGTCACCCTCGAGGTGCAGGACCTCGGCGGCCGACTGGAAGCGGTGTGCGAACTGTTGCGCGGGCAGGGCTTCCTGGTCTCGTACGAGCGGTCTCCGATGATCCCGCCGGAGGTACTGACGTACCTGGTGCACGCCCGGCGTGCAGCGATTCCAGGGGTGTGATCTTAATCATGGTAAGTAGTGGTAACCTTCCGAGAAACTTCCGAAAGTTACGGGCTGAGCGGCACCGGCCGAGTTGAAATCAACCAATGTGGACCTACTGCAGTGGCTGACGTGTTCGCATACCCTGCATGCAAACACGCTGTCATTGGGGGTGGTCAATGTCATTTTCGATCGACGGCAGCCTTCCGGAAGAACGCTGGGCGCTCGGCACCCTGCTGGCCGAATCCCGGCGTGCCCGAGGCCTCACCCAGGAGGCACTGGCTGAGCTGACAGCGCTCAGCGTGCGTGCCATCCGAGAGATGGAGCGTGGCCGGGTCAGCTCGCCGCAGCGACGCACGGTGAGCATCCTGGCCGATGCCCTCGGCTGGTCGGAGGCCCAGCGCAACCGGTTTCTCGTCGCCGCACGGGTCGGGCGACTGCGCCGTCTGCTCACCACCGGGCCAGCCGCCGAGCCGGCCCAGCCGGACCCGGCGGCCCCGCTGTGGCGGGCGCCCGCGGAACTACCCCCGGCCGTGGCAGACCTGGCCGGCCGGGACACCGAGCTGGCGGCACTGCGCACATTCGCCGGGCAGGCGGCCGCCGGTCACCTCGACGGCACCGTGGTAGCGCTGCTGCACGGTCCGCCCGGCACCGGCAAGACCAGCCTGGCCGTCGCCGCGGGGCACCGGTTCGGCGGGGACTTTCCCGACGGCCAACTCTTCGTCGACCTGCGCGGCCCGGTCGACGACCGTCGTCATCCGCATGACGTGCTCGGCGGCTTCCTGCGGTCGCTGAGCGTGGACGCGGCCCGGATCCCGGTACAGCCCACTGAACGAGCCGGGCTGTACCGCACCGTCACCCGCCGGCGTCGGCTGCTCGTCGTACTCGACAACGCCGCGGACGAGGCTCAGGTCCGGCCGCTGTTGCCGGCCGGCCACCAGTGCCTCGTGCTGGTCACCAGCCGTCGGCCACTGTCCGGGCTGGAAGGGGTGCATCGCATCGCACTGGACGAGCTGCCACCCGACGAGGCCTACGCCATGCTGGGCACCATCCTCGGCACGGCCCGGGCCGCCCGAGAGACCGCACAGGTCGACCGGCTCGTCGACCTGTGCGGCCGGCTTCCACTGGCCCTGCGGATCGCCGGCAACCGGCTGGCCAGCCGCCCCGGCTGGCAGGTCGGGCAACTCGTCGAGCAACTCGACGACCAGCGCCACCGGCTCACCGGGCTCAAGGCGGGCGACCTCGACGTACGGGCCGCCTTCGAGGTGTCCTACCGGCAGCTCAGCCCGGCGGCACGGCAACTGTTCCGGCTGGCGGCGCTGGTGCCGGGTGACACGTTCGGCGTCGAACTCGCCGCCGCGCTGGCCGGCGTCACGGTTGCCGAGGCACGGCGTACGGTCGAGGAGGTTGTCGATGTGGGTCTGTTGTCGTCCAGCGGTGAGCGGTACCGCTTTCACGACCTCATCGGGCTGTACGCCGAGGAGTGCCTCGCCGCCGACGAGGCACCCGCAAGGGCGGTGTCCGCCCACGAGCGGATGACGACCTGGCTGCTGGGTCGTACGGCGCAGGCGGGTGCCGCGTTTCTGCCGGCGGCCGCCGACCGGGACGCGGCACCGCGACCCGCCGGCGTCGACGCCGAAGCCCGCGCCTGGCTGACCGTCGAGGCGTCGAACTGGACCGCCGCGCTGCGCGACGCCGTCGCCCAGGGCCGGTACGACGACGTGGTCCGTACCGTGCTCGCCCTGCACTGGTACTCCGATGTGGCGCACGGGCACCCCTGGCCGGAGGTGTTCCAGCTCGGTGTCGCCGCCGCGCGCGCCGCCAACCGGGTAGCCGAGCAGGCGGCCCTGCTCAACTTCCTCGGCTGGGCATTGGCCTGCTGCGAGCAGCGGTACCGGCCCGCGCTGCGCAGCCACGAGCAGGCATTGCGGCTCGCCACCAACTGCGGTGACCAACGGGAGCAGGCGTGGGCCCGAGCGTACGCGGCCACGCTGCACGGCCTGCTCGGCCGACCCGCTCGGGCCGCACCGCTGGCCCGCCGGGCCAGCGCGCAGTTCCGAGAGCTCGGTCACGGCCTGGGCGAACACTACGCGCTCGCCGGACTGGCCAGCGCCCTGAACGCGCAGGGCGACCATGCCGGCGCGCTCGAGGCGTACCGCGCCATCCTGCGGTACTACCGTCAGGACAGCGGCCTGACCGCAGCCGGCGTTTCGGTCGCCAGCGCGGCGGCGTTGCGCTACATCGCGCAGACGTTGGGCAGCCTGGGCCGCTGGCCGGGCGCCGCCCAGGCGTACGCGGAGGCCACCCGGCTCTACGCCGGCTCCGGCGCCGGGCCGGTCCTCGGTGAGGCACACGCGGTGTACGGCGAAGGCATCGCGTTGCGCGAGTCGGGCCGGCTGGCCGAGGCGCGTGTCCGGCTGCGCCGTGCCATCCAGATCTATGCGTACCTGGACAACCCGTGGGGTCAGGCGCAGGCCATGCACGCGCTGGCCGGCCTGACCCATGCGCCGGAGGACGCGTGCGCACTGCTGCACCTTGCGGCCGAGCGGTGCGCCGAGGTCGACGACGCCCAGTCCCGTGCGTTCGCCGCCCGAATCCAGGATTCCTTGGACCGGCTGGCGGACAGTTGGCATGAATCGTTTCAGCCGTGTGCTGCGCCTGCCGTCCCGGTAGCGGCGATCAGCCTGGTGGCAGCGACGGCCGATCCGTAGCGCGGTCGGCTAACCGGCGGCCAGCAATTCCGCGATCGTGGCGGGAGCGGGTCTATCTGCGGGCGGTGCCGTGTCGGCGTCGACGGCGAAGCCCCGGACCCGAACTGGTGGGTGGCCGGGGCTCCTGATGTGTGATCGCCGGTCGGCGGTGAGGTGATCAGTTGGTGGTGGGCAGGTTGGTGAGGAAAGCGTGCCAGGAGGGTGGGGTGAAGGTCAGATGGGGTCCGGTGGTGTCCTTACTGTCGCGGACGAGTACGCCTCCGGGCAGGTCGTCGGCGACCTCGATGCAGTTGCCGCCGTTGCTGCCGCTACGGCTCGATTTGCGCCACTGCGGCGCGTTCTTCGTGCTCATCGATCACCTTCAGGATGAGATTGCGGGACTGTGCACAGGTCAATGCGATGCCGCTCAAAGCTTCCCACGTGCGAATCAGATCGGCCATGTCCTTGTTGGCGGCGGCGATGCGGCCCTGCAACTGATCCTCCACGTAGGCGATTTGCGCGCCACCGGTCAGGGTGGCCAGGACGCACGCCCCGGTCAGCCCGGCGTGCAGGCCGGCCCGGCGGGGGATCACCCGGATGTGCACGTTGAACCGGTGGCCGATGTCGACCAGGTGTTCGAGCTGGTCCTTCATGAACGCCGGGTCGCCCAGGTGCAGCGCGGCCTCGCCGACCAGCGCGGTCAGCGTCACCGGCTCGGCCCGCTGCAGGGCGGCGACCTGCCGGGCCATCCGGATGGCCACCAACTCGTCGATCTGGTCCGGAGTGTGCTGGCCGCTGCTGACGATCGCCCGGGCGTACGCCTCGGTCTGCAGCAGGCCGGGGATGAGGCTGTGCTCGACGGTCCGCAGCAGGACCGCCCGCTTCTCGTTGTCCACCCACGGTCGTAGCCACGGCGCCACCGCCTCGCCCCGGGCGTCCCGCGCCAGATCCTGGATCCGGGTGCCGGTGCCGAACAATTGATCAAGGGCGACCGCGGTGGCCTCCCGAACCAAACCTATCGACGGGCCGGCAGGCCGGTCCAGGGTGGAGAGAACCACTTGTCGCCCAATTCTTGCTTGGGGAGGTTCCTTCGGTGGACCGAAACGAGGGCAACGGAGCAAAGACGCACCTGAGCCGTTGTGTGATGATCAATAGATTGCCGGTTTTTCGACCGGCCGGACAGCCGCCGGCAGCCACGGGCGTTGGCGCTGGCGGCTGCGGCGCAGACCGTTGCCAGGCACATGCCGAATCGCGCGGCCGAATGCCGGGTGTGTGACGTGGCGGCGTTCTGCCCGCCGTTTACCAAAGCGTTGGCGGTGTTGGACCGGTGGGACCACGGTCGGGCGCGTCGGGTGCGGGCGGTGTTGCAGTACGCCGGGTTGTGGCCGGACGGGTACGTCCACGACGGGCGGGACGACTGATGGTCGACGGGCGGATGGCCGCGATCGGCGTCTACAAGAGCGCCCTGACCCGCCTCGGTGTGGTGCAGCGGGGGAAGCCGCCGAACAGCGTCGACCGCTTCGCCGACGACCAGCCGTAGACCCTGCGCGCGGGCCGGCCCCACGCTCTGACCTGCCGGTGGGCTGCCCACTGGGCGGCCCACCGGGTCGAGACGGAGCGGGCCGGGCCCGGTGGCGGCAACCACCCGGCCCGGCCCCCTCCTACCAGACCAACGCTCCCACCGGACCAACAGGAGGTACGTCACCATGGACATCTGTGCGTTGACGAGTGCTGCGCTACTCGGCTTCCTCGCCGGACTGTTCAGCTTCAGAGTGAAGAGCCGCTGGTGCCCCCGATGCGGTGAACCGACCACCAGCCGACCGCCCACCTGAGCGCACGTGTTCAGCGTGCTTGGCGTCTACCGGCCACCGAAGCCGAAGCGGTGATCAACTCGTCGATGCACTGGAGCAGCACGCGCCGATGGCAGCGTTCCTCGTCGGCCTCGAAACAGAGCACCGCGACCCGCTCGTGCCGACCGGCCGTGGCCAACCCGTGCACGAGTTGATTTATCGCCGGATCGGGATATCATCGTGCTATGGCGATGGATGAAGACAGGTGTGTGACCGCGGCGATCGCGGCCGGCGCGACGCCTACCGTGGCGCTGTTCCGTTCGCTCGGTGACGAGACTCGGCTGCGGATCGTGGCCCGGCTGGCGGCCGGGGAGGCCCGGGTGGTCGACCTGACCGGCGAGCTCGGGCTGGCGCAGTCGACGGTCTCCAAGCACCTGGCCTGCCTGCGCGACTGCGGGCTGGTCGACTACCGGGTCGAGGGCCGGCAGTCGTTCTACGCGCTCACCCGCCCCGAGCTGCTCGACCTGCTCAGCGCCGCCGAAGGGCTGCTCGCCTCGACCGGCCGGGCCGCCGGGATGCCGACGGCCCGGCGATGAGCGACCCGGTACGGTTGCCGCCGCCCGCGCCGTACCGCCGCGACCAGCTCAACCGGCGCAGCCTGCAGTTGGCCTACGCCACCGCCGGATACAACCTGCTCGAAGGCGTGGTCGCGGTCGCCGCCGGTGCGGCCGCCTCGTCGACCGCGCTGCTCGGCTTCGGGCTGGACTCCTTCGTCGAGGTGTCCAGCGCCATCGTGGTGATCTGGCAGTTCCGGTCCCGGTTGCCCGAGACGCGGGAACGGCGCGCGTTGCGGCTGATCGGGGTGTCGTTCTTCGCTCTCGCCGCCTGGGTCACCGTCGACGCGGTGCGGTCACTGCTGGGCGGCGGCACGGCGGACAGCTCCCCGGTCGGGATCGGCCTGGCCGCCACCTCGGTGGTGGTGATGCCGCTGCTGGTGTGGGCGAAGCGGCGCACCGGCCGGGAACTCGGCTCGGCCACCGTGGTCGCCGACTCCGTGCAGACCATGCTGTGTACGTACCTGTCGGTGATCGTGCTGGTCGGGCTGGCGCTGAACGCGGCGTTCGGCTGGTCCTGGGCCGACCCGGTGGCCGCCCTGGTCGTCGCGGCGGTGGCGGTGCGTGAAGGCGTCGCGGCGTGGCGGGGCGAGCAGTGCGACGACTGCGCCCTGCCCGATTCCGCCGACCGCACGGATGCCTGCGGGTGTGCTGCGGGACGTGTCGACGCATGCTGTGCCTCGTGACCTTGTGACTCGTGACGGCCAGGGCGGATCAGAACAGCTCCGAGCCCCGGTACGGCGATCGGTGGTACGCCGATCGTGCACCACCGATCGCCGTACCATGGTCAGGTCACCCGGACCTCGAACGTGTCCATGTCGAGGACCCGGGACTTGTAGTAGAAGTTACCGAGGTCGCTGCCGCCGAGGGAGTTCTGGGCGGCGGGAATCATGCAGGCGCTGAAACCGTCGGAGTCGCCCAACGTACGGGTCTGCAGCCACGGCATGTTGCAGCTGAACCCCTGACCGGTGTTCCAGTCGATGAAGAAGAACTGCCGGCCGTACGGCTGCGTCGACGCACCTTCGTAGGTGGACGCGAACGGGTACTCGTCGCACTGCTTACCGTCCGGCCGGGGATAGTTGGGCCCGGTCGGGCAGGCGGCCCAGTTGTTGGCCTCCCGCAGCGCAGTGCTCTGGGTCCTGGTCAGCACTCTCGGCAGGCCGTAGTTCAGGGCCAGCCGGAGGTGGTACGCGTAGTCAGGGTAGCGCGAGGACGGGACCTCGAGCACCGGGCGCACCGTTTCGTAGACGCAACCCGGCGGGTAGCCGCCGAGCGCGATGTCGCACCGGTGCGCTCCCGGCGTGGTGGTCAACTCGTTGCTCGTCCCGTTCACCCACAGCGAGTTGGCGAACCAGAACTTGAAACCGCTCTGCGCGGCCCACCGGACACCGCTCATCGGGCTGGCGAAATAGCCGGTGGCGGAGTGTATGCGGCCCGGCAACGCCGACCCGCCGATGAGCGAGGTACTGGTCACCGTACAGCTGGCGATGCACTGGGGTTCGGCGTATATGGCGGTGCCGGTCACGGCCGGACCGTTGTTCTGACCGGTGACGTAGTCGGCCTGGTAGTGAAACGACTGCGACCAGCTCAGTGAGCGGTAGTCGACCGTGGTCAGGCTCGACACGGTATAGCCGATCGTGCCGATGACCTGGCCGCTGGGCACCAGGAAGATCAGCAGGACGCCGTCCTCGACGACGCACGCGGTGACCCGTGCCTTCGTCGTGCTTCCCCCGCAGATGTCGGCGGCGAGTCCCACGCCGTCGCCACCCGTACGGCCGGAGCCGTCCTTGCTCTCATTCTTGCGCAGGCACGTCGCCGGCCCGGACCGGCCGGCCGCGGCCAGCCGCGCCGCGTCCTGCGTGATGTCGTCGCCGCACGTCGGCGTGCCGGCGCCGGCCCCCGACGCGGGCAGCGTGCCGGCACCGACCCCCGACGCGGGCAGCGCGGCGGCACCGGCCCCCGACGCGGGTACGGCCGCCGCCGACGTCACCGGCAGGACCGCCGCCACCACCCCCAGGACGACGCCGGCGATCCCGATCTTTCGTCTGTGCACTCCGGTTCTCCCTCCACCACAGTCGTTGGGCGAGGATAGGCGGGCGGCTCTGGACATCCTCTGGTCAACCACTGACGAGCGTCACTACACTGCCGATGGTGTTGGTGGTGCAGGTGCTTGGCCGCTTGCGCGTGTGGCACGGTGACCGCGAGGTGGACCCGGGGCCGCCGGCCCGCCGCCACGTCCTCGGTCTGCTGGCACTCAACGTCGGGCGACTGACCACCCGACGGGAGCTGATCGAGTCACTGTGGGGGGAGCGGCCCCCGTCGAGCGCGGTCAACGTGCTGCACACCCACGCGAAGCACCTGCGCAAGCTCCTGGACCCGCAGCACACCCCGCGCGGGCAGGGCGGCGTGTTGTCGACCGTCGGTGACGGGTACCTGCTGCGGCTGCCCGACGACGCCACTGACCTGCAACGGTTCCGCCGGTTGGCGGCGATGGCGCAGGTGGCGGCGGACCGCGACGATCCGGGGTACGCGGTGAGCCTGCTGCGCGACGCGCTGCGGCTGTGGACCGACGACCCGCTCTGTGACGTGCCTGCGCTCGACGACCATCCGGCGGTGCTGGGGCTCAAGGCGCAACGCCGCCAGGCCCAGCTGTCGTACTGGAATCTGGCGCTGCGAGCGGGCAACGCGGCCGAGGTCCTCGCGGCGCTGACCGCTCGGGCCGCGGCGGAACCGCTCGACGAGGCGGTGCAGGCCACGCTGATCCGGGCGTACCAGGCCACCGGCCAGCGGATGCTCGCCTTCGAACACTATGCGGCCACCCGCCGTGCGCTTGCCGACGAACTGGGCGTGGCACCCGGGCCGGAGCTCGCACAGGCACACCGGCAGTTGCTGGACGAGCCGGCCGAGCGGGGCACCCCGCTCGTCCCGCGTCAGTTGCCGGCGCCCGTGCCGGACTTCGTCGGCCGGGTGGACGAACTCGCCCTGCTCGACGCCGCGCACGCCAGCGGAGCCTGCGGTGCCGCCGTCGTCTGTGGTACGGCAGGAGTGGGTAAGACCGCTTTCGCGGTGTTCTGGGGTCACCTCCGCCGGGACCGGTTCCCCGACGGATGGATCCACCTCGACCTGCGTGGCGACGACACGGAACACGCCATGAGCGCGTACGAGGCGCTGGGTCGCCTGCTCACCGCCGTCGCGGTGCCCGATCCGCAGATCCCGGCCGACACCGAGTCACGTGCCGCCCGGTGGCGCACCGAGACCGACAGTCGCCGGATGCTCGTGCTGCTCGACAACGCCGCCTCGGCCGATCAGGTCCGGCCGTTGTTGCCCGGCACCCCCGACACTTTCGTGCTGATCACCAGCCGGGACAGCCAGACCGCGCTGGTCGCGCTGCACGGGGCGCGCCGCATCGAACTCGATCTGCTGCCGCCGCCGGATGCCGCCGGACTGCTCGACCGGCTGCTGGGTGAACGCGCCCGGGCCGACCAGACGAGCGTCGCCGCGCTCGCCGCCGTCTGCGCCCGGCTGCCGCTCGCGTTGCGGCTGGCCGCCGAGTACGCCGGAGCGCAGGCACACCTGCCGCTGTCCGGGATCGTCGCGCAACTGCACCGGGACAGCCCGTTGGATCTGCTGGACGCGGGCGGCAGCGCGGCGATCCGGCACGTGTTCGGCTGGTCGTACCAACGCTTGGACGCCGCGGCACGACGGTTGTTCCGGCTGCTGGGCCTCAACCCGGTCCCGTACTGCACGCTCGCCGGTGCCGCCGCCCTGTCGGGTACGGACGAGGCCGCCACCGCCCAGCTGCTACACCGGCTGACCGGTGCGCACCTGATGCGGTGCGATCCGCTGGGTCGGTACGCCTTCCACGACCTGCTGCGGGCGTACGCCGCCGAGCTCAGCCGCGCATTCGACGGACCGACCGAGCGCGATGCCGCGATCGAACGTCTGCTGGCCCACTACGTGGACACCGCCGTCGCCGCCAGTGACGCCCTGCACCCGGAGTGGAGCGCCAGCTGGCAACGCGCCGGGCTCGTGCTCAAACCCGGCGCCGGTCGGCTTTCCGCCGCCGTCGCGTTGGCCTGGTTGGACAGTGAGCTGCCGTCGTTCGCCACGATCTGCCAGTTCGCCCGCAGACAGCGGCGGCCGGAGTACGCCGTCAACCTGGCCACCGCCGTCTACCGTTACCTGGAAGCAGGGCACGGCACCGAGGCGCAGCCGATCCACGAGCACGCCATCGGCGCCGCGCAGGACCTGGCCGACCCGACCGCCGAGGCACACCTGCGGACCAACGCCGGCGTGATCGAGCGGCTGCTCAGCCACTACTCCTCCGCGCTGTCCGAGCTCAGTCGGGCGCTGGCGCTGTACCGACGGGTCGACAACCGGCACGGGCAGGCCCGGGTCCTGTCCAACCTGGGCATCGTCGAGGAACGGCTCGGTGGGCTGGCCTCGTCGGCGCGCCGCCATCGCGAGGCGGTGGCCATCTACCAGGAGATCAACGACCCGCACGGACACGCCTCGGCGTTGACCAACCTCGGCAACCTCGAATCCGCCACCGGCGACTATGCCCAGGCCGCGCAGCGGTTCCTGGCCGCGCATGACATCTTCGCCACCCTGGGTGCCCGTACCGGGCAGGCCATCGCACTGACCAATCTGGGTGACATGTACACCTCGCTCGGCGAATCGGCCCCCGCGGCCGATCGGTTACGGTCGGCGCTGAGCCTGTTCCGCGAGATCGGGCACCGCGACGGCGAGGCGACCGCGTTGAGCAACCTGGGCACCGCGCTCAGCCTGCAAGGGCTGCATCAGCAGGCCATCGGGCATTTCGCGGAAGCACTCGACATCTTCCGCGGCATCCGACACCGCTACGGCGAGGCGAGCGTGCTGAACGCGATAGGTCGTGCCCTGCAGGCCCTGGGTCGTGACGACGAGGCGATCGAACGGCACCGGCTGGCCCTGGCGATCGCGACGGAGACCGGCGACGAGGACGAGCGGGACCGGGCCGCCGGCGCACTTCGCGACCTGGCCTGACCGCGATCAGGCGGTGGGCCGGAACCCGTCCGTGCTCAGGCGGCGGGCCGAACCAGTTCGTGCTCAGGCTGGCTGTCGGGCCGGACCGGGTCCGGGAGGGCAGCGGACTCGTCGATCCCGATCCGGGCGTGCAGGCGCCGGGCCCAGGCCGGGGCCCACCAGTTCGCCGCTCCGGCGAGCCGCATCAGCGCCGGAACCAGGGCCGCCCGGATGACGAACGCGTCGACCAGCACGGCGATGGCCAGCCCGAGACCGAGCATCTTCATGAAGGTGACCCCGCTGCTGGCGAACGCGAAGAAGGTGATCGACAGGACCAACGCGGCGGCGGTCACGATCCGTCCGGTGCGGGCGAGTCCGGTCACGATCGCCCGGTGGTTGTCCCCGGTGCGGTCGTATTCCTCCTTGATCCGCGCCAGCAGGAAGACCTCGTAGTCCATCGACAGTCCGAAGGCGATCGCGAACATGAGGATCACCATCGCCGTGTCGGTCAGCCCGGTCGCCGTGAAGCCCAGCACACCGGCCAGATTGCCCTCCTGGAAGATCCACACCATGGCGCCGAACGTCGCGGTCAGGCTGAGCGTGTTGAGCAGGATCGCCTTGACCGGCACCAGCACACTGCCGAACATCAGGAACAGCAGGACGAAGGTGGCCACGGCGATCCACAGCCCGGCCCACGGGGCGAGGGAGAAGATCGCCGACTTGGTGTCGACCAGTTGCGCGGTGCTGCCTCCGACGTACACCTCGAAGGGCGGATCGAGCGCCCGTAATTCGTGGACCAGGTCCTCGGCCCGCGCCGACATCGGCGCCACCGAGGGCACCACCTCGAACCATTCGCCGTCGCCGGCGAGATAGCGCTGTGCCTGCGGCGCGGGACCGCCCACGGACCGCCCGTCGACCCACACACCACGAGCGGTCACCACCTCGGCGACGTCGTCGATCCGGGACACCTCCGCCAGGTACAGGTCCACCTCGGACGCTGCCGTCGACCCGGCGACGACGACCGGGAACGCCGCCGCACCGGAGTCGAAGTCGTCGCCCGCCCGCTCGGTGGCGACCCGGGTGGGGTCGTCACCCGGCAGCGCCCGGGCGTCCGGAGTGCCGAACTCGACGTCGAGAAACGGCGCGCCGACCAGCAGCAAAAACGCGAGCACCGCGACGGTCACCCGGCCGGGCCGGCGCAGCACCCACTCAGCGACGCGTCCCCACCGGTGGGACTCGCCGCCACCGTGCCGGGTGCCCGGCAACCGCCAGGCGTCGACCCGGTGTCCGAGCAGCTTCAGCACAGCCGGCAGGGTCACCACCGAGGCGAGCACGGCGACCAGCAGCACGCCCACCCCGGCGTAGGCGAACGAACGCAGGAAGTACATCGGGAAGACGATCAGCGCCAGCAGCGACACCGCGACGGTCACCCCGGAGAAGGCGATCGTACGGCCGGCCGACTCGACGGTGCGGATGGTGGCGTCGTCCACGCCGTGGCCCGCCGCCAACTCCTCTCGGAAGCGGGAGACCAGCAGCAACGCGTAGTCGATCGCTAGGCCGAGGCTCAACGCGGTGACCAGATTGATCGAGAACACGGAGACGTCGGTGAACCGGGACACCGACCACAGCACGAAGAACGCGCCGGACACGGCCGCGCCACCGACGACCAGCGGCAGCGCCGCCGCGACGACACCGCGGAAGACCAGGACGAGCAGCAGCATGGTGAGTGGCACGGCGATCGTCTCGGCGAGCAGCAGATCGTGCTCCAGATTGGTGCCGATGGCCTCACCGACGGCGACCGGGCCGCCGACCTCGACGGTGAGCGGGCCGCCGACGTCGGCGACCTCCTCGCGTACCCGCTCGATGGTGTCGGCCGCGGTCTGTTCGTCGCCTGCGGAGCGGGCCAGGATCAGCGCCGCGGAACCGTCGGCCGAGCGCAGCGACGGCGGCGAACCCGGGTCCCAGTACGACGTCACCTCCCGGATGCCCTCGACGGCGGCGATCCGCGCGGACAGGTCCGCGCCCGCGGCCACCGCGACCGCAGCGTCCACATCGCCACCTCGCGCCGTCGCCACCAGCAGGATGTCCGGGGTCCCGGAATCGAACTCGGCCGCGAGGATCCGTCTCGCCTGGGACGATTCGGAGCCAGGGTCCTCGAAGCCGCCGGCCAGCAGGTGATTGAAGACGCCGCTGCCGAGCAACACCGTCACGGCGAACACGATCAACGATCCGAACAGGACGAGCTTGGTGCGCCGGACCACCAGCCGGCCGATCGCGGTGAACATCATGACCTCCCCAGCGGCCCGGTCACTCCGGGCAGATACCAGAAAGGTAGAGATCAACGGGCCGTCGCGTCGTCGGAGCCGGGTGTCGATCGTGGCGCGTACCCGGGACGGAGAAGCGCCGCCAGCTCCTACCGGAGTAGGAGCTGGCGCGGCACCACGGTCGGAGCTGCTGGTGAGCGGATCCATCTATATTTCAAGGCATGCTCTCACCGCTGCGCGACCGCGACGAATTCGTCATCGGCGCGGCCATCCTCGGTACGGGTCTGGGCGTGCTGAATCTCGCCTACGCCTCCGCCTGGGGGTGGATCCCGGCGTTGCTGATTCTGCCGGCGCTGATCGTACGGGGAGTGTGGCGGTCGATGCCCGGTTGGCTGCTGCTGACCTGGGTGACCTCCCTGGCGCTGCTCGGCGAGGCGACGGCCGTCACGCAGAGCGCCTACCTGGTGGTCACCACCGCGCTCGCCGTGGTCGCGGCCGACCGCTCCCGGCTGCGGCCAGGTCAGCGGGCACGGCGACTCGACACCGTCGTGAAGGCGCTGAGCCTGGTGTCGCCGTTCGTGATCTGGATGCTCGGCACCAATCCCTGGCACCGTGGCATCGGCCCCTGGCTGTGGTCCGGAGGGCTGCTGATCGCCTGGGTGTTCGGCCACATCGTGGGCCAGCAGTGGGTGCTGATCGACGAGTTGGAACGCACCCGCACGAAGCTGGCCGAGGCCGCCGTGGCCGAGGACCGCCAACGCATCGCGCGGGAGCTGCACGACCTGGTGGGACACAGCTTCAGCGTGGTCCTGCTGCACCTGGCCGGGGCCCGGCTGGTGCTCACCTCCTCACCCGCCGCCGCGGTCGAGGCGCTGCAGCAGGCCGAGACGATGGGCCGGCGGGGGATGGACGAACTGCGTCAGGCGTTGATGCTGATGCGCCAGGGCACCCACTCGCTGGCGCCGGTCGACGCCGGTGGGGTGGAACGCCTGGTGGCCAGCTACCGCGACGCCGGCATGCAGATCGATCTCGATGTGCGCGGCGACGTCGACAGCGTGGCGGTCGCCCCCTGCATCGTGCTGCACGATGTGCTTCGCGAAGCGCTCACCAACGTCGCGAAGCACGCTCGCGCACCGGCCGCGACGATCCGGATCGGTATCGACGGTGATCACGTGGGCGTGCGGGTGGAGAGCGCACTGCGGCCGGCGGCGCCACCGGCCACGGTCGGGATGGGGCTGACCGGGCTCGAACAGCGGGTGGCCGCCATCGACGGCACCTTCCGGGCCCGGGTCGACCACGACCGCTGGCTGGTCGAGGCGACCCTGCCGCGCCGTCTCGCCGGTGTGCCGGCGGCACCCGGTCGTGCCAGGGTGCCGGCGTGATAGGTGTGCTGCTGGTCGACGACCAGCCGATGGTGCGCGCCGGCCTCGGACTGATCCTGCGCAGCCAGCCGGACATCGAGGTCGTGGGGGAGTGCAACGACGGGGACGAGGTGGTGACCGCAGTGGCCCGCTGCACACCCGACATGGTGTGCATGGACGTCCGAATGCCGGGTGTGGACGGGGTCGAGGCGACCCGCCGGCTGCGGGCGGCGGACGGACCACCGGTGTGCATCCTCACCACGTTCGGTGAAGAAGAGGTGCTGTGGTCGGCGGTCGACGCCGGTGCCGCCGGGTTCGAGCTGAAGTCCGCGACGCCGGAGAACCTGATCGAGGCGGTCCGGACGGTCGCCGCCGGCGGCACCTGGATCGACGGTTCGCTGCTCGGTCCGATTCTCGATTCGTACCGTCGGCTGACCCGCCCGGCCGGCCGGCCGGACGACCGGATCGCCTCGCTGACCGACCGAGAGCTCGATGTGCTGCGACTGATGGCGCGGGGTGCGTCGAACCAGGAGATCGCCGGTCAGCTGTTTCTGGCCGAGACCACCGTGAAGACCCACGTCGGAGCGATCTTCAGCAAGCTCGGCGCCCGGGACCGGGCGGCGGCCATCGTGTACGCCTACGACGCCGGCATCGTCCGGCCGCAGGAAGGTCGAACCTGACCGAGGTTCCTCGACGAAATCGACCTGGCCTACCGGTCGTTCAGGTGCTCAGGGCTGTCAGTCGGTGACCGGTGGGGCGGTCCGGGCCGCCTCGTCCAGCGCTGCCGCCGCGCTGGCGTACGGGTTGTAGGTGTAGCTGCGGGACAGTTCACCCGGGACGGTGAAGTACTCGACCGACAGCTTGGCCGGATCGATCGCGATCTCGCCCCGTCCGGGTAGGTCGTCTCGGTCGTCCCAGCCCCACGGGGCGTTCGCCGAGTTCGTCGAGCAGGCCCAGGTGCCCCGCCCGCAGTCGCCCGACGTGTCACCGGCGAAGGTGCCCAGGTGGGCGAAGAGGTCCGGGTTGTCGCGCTGGGCCCACAGGCCACCGGGGGCGAAGATGTCGATGAGCCGGTAACCGACGTCCCGGTCGTCTGGATGCTCCGGTGATTCGGCCATGGTCGACGGATAATAGGTAAGGCCGTCGCCGATGATCCGGTACTGCGGGTGGGCCTTGAGCCCGTGGCCTTTCGCCTCCTGGGCAGTCACCGGACGCAGGACCGAGTCACGCGGCGAGGACTGCAGCTGCAGTGTTCCGTCGATCGTCTCCCGTCCGTCCGACCAGGTGCTGCCGGTCGGCACGTACGAGTAGAAGTCGCTGTGTGCGACGGTGACCGCGGCGCGTAGCACCCCGTACGTCGAGCCGTCCCGTTCAACTGCGAGCAGCACGCCCTCCCCGTCGTTCTCGTGCTCCGTTTCGAACAGCGGGTGATCGATCCAGTCCCGGGGGTGAAAGAAGAAGTACGTGATGAACCAGTGGGTGCTGGTTTCCAGGACGGTGTAGTAGGCGTGCGCTTCGACGGAAACCCCTGGATACGCGGCGTTGTCCCAGTTGTTGCGTCCGTTGAGATCGCCGTCGAAGTCGATGCGGGTGAGGTAGTCGGACCGTCCGGCCAGGGCGTGACTGCCGGTGACGTCGACGTCCTGATGGTGGATCGGCGCCCAGCGCAGGGCGAGCTCCGCCCGGCTCACCACCGCCTGGGCCGGCGTGGACGCCGCCATCGCCAGGGTCAGCCCGGCGGTGGCGGTGAGTACGGCGGTGAGCAGAAAAGCCGTCCGTCGGCGGCCGGGACGGAGGTGACTGCTGCCGATGCCGGACATACCTGCTCCCCGAGGGCTGAACGACCATAGATGGATCAGAATATATGGCCGAGTGGGTGGTCGGGTGTCCAGTAGCCGAAGAGCGAGCGTCCGGTTGGCTTGGTCCGCGTCGGGCTACGCTTTGGCTGAATTTCGACAATCCGCTGTTCACCACGAAGCTCAACGCGCCGTACGGCGTGAACCTCATGGCCAACACATCGGTTCTCACGCTGGCTGTTCCATGCGCGCCACTCACGCTGCTCGCCGGCCCGCACGTCACGGTGGCGTCGATCGTGTCGCTCGCCCTCTTCGGCCATATTCCCCGCGACGGCGTCGTCTTGCCGGTACCGCCCGGCTGGGACACGGCGCTGACCGCGATGCGCTGGCAGACCGTCACGAAGCACGACTTCGCCACCTTCGGCGGGTACTTTCTCGCCCCGGATCCGAACGACCCCGACCGGCGCGCGGTGTTCGGCGCGTCGTTGCCCCCGGCGGCCCGGCTCCTCGCCCAGGTGGGGCAGACCGGCCGAATTCCCGAGATCGGCGAGGCGCAGCGGGTTCAGACCCGTGCGGACCTGGCGTTGGTGAACGCGACGGTCCTGGTGCTTGAGGCAGATCATGAGCGCGCCGAGGAGTTGCGCGCCACGGTCGACCTGCTGGTAGGCCCGGCCCGGCCGAGGACGGCCAGGTCAGACCTGGCCGAAGACGGCCAGCGCAGGCAACGCCCGGCCGGAGTAGTCGAAGACCGCCTGGTTCTCCCAGCCGTTGCCGGACGACGGGTCGTCCGGGTCCCAACCACCGCCGGCAACCGCGGTCCAGGCCGGCTCCCAGTAGAAGACACCGAGGCCGCGCCCGTTCGGCACCGCTTTCACCGCGTCGAACACCGCGCGTAGGGCGTCGGCCTGGCCCTGCGGCGTCGCCGGGTAACCGCCGGCCGAGGCCAGCGACGCGTTGAAGATGTTCGGTTCGTGGTCGTTCTGCGCGGTGGTGAACCCGTACGCGGTCTCCGCCACCACGACCGGCCGCTGGTAGCGCGACGCCAGGTCGTTGATGTTGGTGCGCAGGCTGGCGATCGAGCCGTGCCAGTAGAGGTAGTGCGACACCCCGATCACGTCGAACGGCACCCCACGCGAGGTGGCCTGGTCGAACCACCAGCGGTGCTGGCTGTTGTTGCCGCCCTCGGCCAGATGCAGCATCACCTGCGTGTCGGCGTCGACCGCCTTGACCGCCTGCGCCCCGGCGGTCAGGAACATCGCCAGGTTGCCCCAGTTGTTGCTGCGTCCCTCCGGCCAGAGCATGCCGTCGTTGACCTCGTTGCCGACCTGCACCATGTCTGCCGTGGTGCCCTGCGCCTGCAACGCGCTCAGCACGTCGTACGTGTGGTTGTAGACGGCGTCGCGCAGTTGGTTGACACTGTAGTTCTGCCAGGCCCGGGGCTTGTACTGCTTGCCCGGGTCGGCCCAGGTGTCGGAGTAGTGGAAGTCGACGAGCAGCCGCATCCCCTGCGCCTTGGCCCGGCTGGCCATGGTCAGCACCCGGGCTTTGTTGTTGTAGCCGTCGGTCGGATTGACCCAAACCTTCAGCCGGGCGTAGTCGACGCCGGACGAGCGCAGCAGCTGGACCGCGTCCCGCTGGTTGCCGGCCGCGTCCCGGTAGACCGCACCCCGGTCCTCGTTCTTGGCCAGGGTGGAGAAGTCGGCGCCGACGATGAAGCCGCCCGGGGAGCCCGGATCGCCGGGGTCGGTCGACCCGCCGGTGAACTCGACGTCGTCCACGTTGATCCAGTTCCCGGCCCGGGCGTCGGAGACGATGCTCACCGTGCACTGCCCGTTGGTCACGGCCGTGGAGACCGAGATCTGCGTCCAGGTGCCGGTGGCGGGGATGGCCACCCGGGCCTCGTTGCCACCGCAGTTGCGTAGCGCCAGGTAGGTCTCGTACTGCCCGCCGCCCGAGCGGACCCAGGCCCGCGCCGTGTACGTGCCGTTGGCCAGTCCGGACAGGTACTGGTAGGTCTCGACCCGGTAGGTGCCCGACGCCCAGTGCGACAGTCGGTAGTTGCCGGAGCGCCCGCCCCACTCGGTGTAGCTGGCGCTGGTCTGCCCGGTCGACGAGTACTCCGACCAACCGGCCGGCGTCTGGGTGGCACCGTTCGTCTCGAATCCGGTGTTGGCCAGCGTCGTGGCGGCGTAGGCGGCGGTGCCGGTACCGCCGGCCAGGCCGCCGCCGAACGCCGCCGCGCCGGTCGCGGCCACCGTGACCAGCGCGAGCGCCGCGCGGGCCAGGAAGCCCCGGGTACGGTTGTCCACGGTCATCGCGTGCCTCCTGCGTGTCCCTTGTGCTGCGCCACCATCTCGTCGAAGACCCGCAGAGCGGGCAGTGCGGTGCCGGAGTAGTCGAAGACCGCCTGGTTCTCCCAGCCGTCCCCGGAGGCCGGGTCGGCCGGATCCCAGCCGGCGCCGTCCACCGCGATCCAGGTCGGCTCCCAGTAGAAGACGCCGAGCCCTTGGCCGTTCGGCACGGCGGCGATTACGTTGATGATGTCGCGCAACGCCTCGACCTGGCCCTGCGGCGTCGCCGGGTACCCGGCTTCGGCCTGCAGGTCGGCGTCGAAGATGTTGGCTTCGTGGTCGTTCTCATCGAGGGTGAAGCCGTACGCGGTCTCCACCACCATGATCGGCCTGCCATAGCGGGCGGTCAGGTCGAACAGGTTGGCCTGCAGATAGCCCAGCGGCCCGTGCCAGTAGGTGTAGTGCGACACGGCGATGACGTCGAACGGCACCCCGTACGACACGGCGTTGTCGAACCACCAGCGGTGCCCGCCGTTGTTGCCGCCCTCGGCCAGGTGCAGCGCCACCTTGCTGCGCGGCGACGCGTCGGTGACCGCGGTGGAGCCGGCGCTGAGCAGGGCGGCCAGACCGGCCCAGTCGTCCCAGCGGCCGTCGGGCCACAGCATTCCGCCGTTGATCTCGTTGCCGATCTGGACCATCTCCGGCGGTGTACCTTGCCGACGCAGCGCGGAGACCACGTCGTACGTGTGGTCGTAGACGGCCTGACGCAGGTCGTCGAAGGACAGGTCGGCCCAGGCGGCTGGTTTGTACTGCTTGCCCGGGTCGGCCCAGGTGTCGGAGTAGTGGAAGTCGATCAGCAGCTTCATGCCCTGCGCCGTGGCCCGGCGAGCCTTGACGAGTACGTCGGACTTGTCGCTGAACCCGTCGGCCGGGTCCACCCAGACCTTGAGCCGGGCGTGGTTGACGCCGTTGTCGGCGAGGATCCGCAGCGCGTCGCCCCGACGACCACGGGCGTCGCGGTAGACCGCGCCGTGCGCCTCGTTCTTGGTCAGGTGCGACACGTCGGCTCCGCCGATCGCCACCGGCAGCCCGTCGAGGCCGTGCGAGCGGACGAAGCTGACGTCGTCGAAATTGGCCCACTGGCCGGCGTCGGCCTCGGAGACCAGGCTGATGGTGCACCGGCCAGCGGTGACCCGGACACGCAGCACCAACTCGACCCACCACTCGTCGCCGGTGCGGGGCAGGTCGACCCGGTGCACCGGGCCGCGCCCGCAGTCGGACAACCCGAGGTACGCCGAGCGCTGCCCGCCGCTGGAGCGCACCGCGGCCCGCAGCGTGTACGTGCCGTGGGCGAGCCCGGTCAGCTGCTGCTGGGTTCGCACCCGGTACGCGGCGGCAGACCAGTGGGTCAGCCGCCGCTGACCGGCGCGTCCGCCGGCTTCGACGTAACTCGCGTCCCGGTCGCCGGTCTCGGTCCAGCCGTCGGGGGTGGCCGGGTCGGTGGCGGTCTCGAAGCCGGCGTTGACCACCTGCGGCGCCGGTCGGCCGGCGGACGACGCCGCGGGGGAGAGGATCACGATGGCGGTCGTCAGCGCGACCGCGGCGGACAGGGATCTTCGGATGCGCATGGCTGCGCCCCTCCTCGGTGGAGACGGAACTGGGCGCCGGCGGCATTCGGCCTGTGCCGTGGCGTGGAGTGGCTCGTCGCCCGCCGCGACGAGCAGACTGGGAGCGCTTACAGCCGCAGAGATCGGCTCTGTGCTGCTAACACAACCGAATCATGATCGTCATAGCAAGGCAACACTGTGAGCGCTCACGGAATCATCACCGTCCATCCGTGTCAAGTGGCACCGCCTGCCCCAGTCGCACCACGCATACCCCACCGGCCGGGACCGTGACTGAGTCGGTGCAGGTCAGACCGGTGATCAGATCAGTACCGGCGGCCGGCACGCCGGCGTCGACTCCACTGTGGTTGATAGCGATCAGGTAGTCGGCCGTCGGGCCGGTCCGGCGGACCAGCTCCACCCCGTCGGGGACACCGGGCGGCGCGGCCGCTGGCGGGACGATACCGGCGTCGGCGTAGACCCGGGCCAGGATCGGGGCCAGCGCGGCGGCGTCCAGGCGGGTGGACACGTACCAGGCGGTGCCGGCGCCGAACCGGTGCCGGGTGACCGCCGGCCGCCCGGCCGCCGGTCCGTCGACGTAGCGCAGTACCGCCTCGGCCCCGGCCAGTTCGACCACCTCGGCCCAGACGTCACCGGTCACGCCGGCGTCCAGCCCGACCGTCTCGCCCTGGCGCAGCGGCAGGAACTCGTCCACCGTCAGCCCGAGCAATTCGCGCAACGCACCCGGATACGGACCTGCGTGGACGGTGTCGGTCGCGTCCACGATGCCGGAGAAGTACGACACCAGCACGGTCCCGCCGTCGGCGACGTACCGCCGCAGGTTCTTTGCCGCGCCCGGCGTGGTCAGGTACAGGCTGGGCACCACGACCAGCGGATAGTCGTCCAGCGGCTGCTCCGCCTCGGCGAAGTCCACGGTCAACCGGTCCCGCCACAGCCGCTCGTAGTAGGCCTCGACCCGGTCGCGGTAGTCCAGGTCCTGCGACGGGCGCCAGTCCAGCTCAAGCGCCCACCAGGATGGCCAGTCCCACACCAACGCGGCGTCGGCGACCACCGCCGTACCGCGCAGTTCGTCGAGGCGGGGCAACACGTCGGCACCCAGCTGCAGCACCTCCCGCCAGATCCGGGTGCCGGTGCCGCCGTGCGGCAGCATCGCCGAGTGGAACTTCTCCGCCCCGAACCGGGCCGCCCGCCACTGGAAGAACAGCACCGACTCGGCACCGCGGGCGACGTGCGTCAGACTGTTGCGGGCCAGCTCGCCGGGACGCTTGGCGATGTTGCGGGGCTGCCAGTTGACCGCGCCGGTGGAGTGCTCCATCAACAGCCACGGCCGCCCGCCGGCGATCGACCGGGTCAGGTCGGCGCACATGGCCAACTCGATGTGGTTGTCCGCCCGCTCGGCCTGCAGGTAGTGGTCGTTGGCGACCACGTCGACCTCGCCGGCCCACCGCCAGTAGTCCAGCGTCTTGCAGTTGGCCAGCATGAAGTTGGTGGTGACCGGGACGTCCGGGGTGTGCCGGCGCAGGATGTCGCGCTCGCGGCGGAAGTTGGCCAGGTGCGTGTCGGCGGAGAACCGCAGGAAGTCCAGCTGCTGGGCCGGGTTGACCGCGGTCGGTGCGGCGATCGGCGGCTCGATCTCGGCCCAGTCGCCGTAGCGTTGCCCCCAGAAACTGGTGCCCCAGGCGGTGTTCAGCGCGGCCAGGTCGTCGCCGTGGCGCTCGCGCAGCCAACGGCGGAACGCCTCGGCCGATGTCGCGCAGTAGCACAGCGCGTTGACTCCGCCGTACTCGTTGTGCACGTGCCACAGCGCCAACGCCGGATGGCAGGCGTAGCGGGCCGCGATCGCCTCGGTGATCCGGGTCGCCGCCTGAGCATAAGCCGGTGAGCTGGGGCAGAACGACTGGCGGGCGCCGCCGCCGAGTACCGCGCCGGTGCGGTCGACCAGCCGGGCCTGCGGGTGCGCCCGGCGGAACCAGGCCGGCGGTACGGCGGTCGGGGTAGCCAGGTCGACCGCGATCCCACCGCCGTGCAGCAGTTCGAGCACCCGGTCCAGCCAGCCGAAGTCGAACTCTCCGGCAGCGGGCTCGAGCAGCGCCCAGGAGAAGATCCCGACGCTGACCAGGTTGACCCCGGCGGCGCGCATCAACGCCACGTCCTCGGCCCAGACCTCGGCCGGCCACTGTTCGGGGTTGTAGTCCCCGCCGTACGCCAGCCGGTCGAGTCGAGGGATAGGCGGCCGGCGATCCGTGCCGGGGCCGGGTCGGGCCAGGTGAGCTGTCCCGACCTGCGGTACGGCGGCCGTAGTGGATCCCGCAGTGGGCGATGCCTGCACCATGTGACGCTCCGAAACTGTACGCGCTCCCAACAAGGTAACGGCATGATTGCACATGGTCTAGCAGCAAGGTTAGACCTAATGTGGGCCTTGACACAGGTGAACAGCGCACCAAGACTGTGAGCGCTCACAGATGTTTCCTCCCGATCACCATCCGATGACACGGGCGAAAGATGAGAGGTTGAGATGAGACGCTCCGTCGGCGCGAAGATAGTGGTCACCGCCCTCGCCGCCAGCCTGGTCGCCGCCTGCGGCTCCGATCCCGGTGACGAAGGCCCGGTCGAGCTGACCTTCTGGTCCTGGGCGCCCAACATCGAGAAGGTCGTCGACGCGTGGAACGCCGACAACCCGGACGTCCAGGTCACTCTCAGCAAGCAGGCCGGCGGCGGTGACATCGTCACCAAGCTGCTCACCGCCAACCAGGCCGGCAACCCGCCGGATCTCGCCCAGGTCGAGTACCAGTCGCTGCCCACCCTGGTCAGCAACGACGTCCTCGCCGACCTCACCGGCCTCACCGACGGCGTCGCCGACAGCTTTGCCGACGGTGTCTGGCAGCAGGTCACCCTCGGCACCGACGCGGTCTACGCCATCCCACAGGACGCCGGGCCGATGATGCTGTACTACCGGGCCGACCTGTTCGACGAGTACGGCCTCGCTGTCCCCACCACCTGGGAAGAGTTCGCCCAGACCGCCCGGGACCTGCGGGCGCGGACCACCGACCACTACCTGACCACCTTCTCCGCCAACGACCCGGGCTGGTTCGCCGGTCTGGCCCAGCAGGCCGGTGCGTCGTGGTGGGCGATCGAAGGGGAGACGTGGCGGGTCACCGTCAACGACGCCGCCACCACCCGGGTCGCCGACTACTGGGGCGGCCTGGTCGACGAAGGTGTCGTCAACGACCAGCCGATGTACACCCCGGAGTGGAACCAGGCGCTCAACGACGGCACCCTGCTCGCCTGGCCGAGCGCCATCTGGGGCCCGGGCGTGCTCGCCGGCAACGCCCCGGACACCGAAGGGCTGTGGGAGATGGCGCCGCTGCCGCAGTGGAGCGCCGGAGCCAACGTCACCGGCAACTGGGGCGGATCCTCGACCGGAGTCACCGACAAGTCGGCCCACAAGGAAGCCGCCGTCGAGTTCGCCACCTGGATGAACACCGACCCCGCCGCCACCGAGCTGCTGATCCGCGAGTCCGCCATCTACCCGGCGGCCCGCGACGCGCAGACCGGCCCGGCGCTGGCCGACCCTCCGGCGTTCTTCGCCAACCAGCCCGACTTCTACCCCCTCGCCCAGCAGATCGCCGACACCGCCGCCGGGTTCACCTGGGGCCCCAACGTCAACGTCACGTACCAGACCTACATGGACTCGTTCGCCGCGGCGATCACCGACGGCACCCCGTTCGCCGACGCGGTCGACGCCATGCAGGAGGCAACGGTCGGCGACATGCGCAGCAACGGCTTCTCGGTAGCGCAATGACGATGCCGTCGGCCACCCGCGTACGTCACGGTGGCCGCCGAGGAAGGCGTACGGCGGTGCCGTACGCCTTCCTCACCCCGGCGGTGACCCTGTTCGTGCTGACCTTTCTGCTGCCCATCGGGTACGCGGTCTACCTGAGCCTGCGCAAGGCGCGGGTTTCCGGCCTCGGGCTGGGCCGAGGCTCGCGTACCGAGGTCTTCGCTGGCCTGGCGAACTACCGCACCGCGCTCGGCGACCCGGATCTGCTCACCGGTGCGCTGCGGGTGTTCGGCTACGGCGCCCTGCTGGTGCCGGTGATGCTCGGGCTGGCGCTGCTGTTCGCGCTGCTGCTGGACCGGCCCCGGGTCGGTCTGCAGAGGTTCAGCCGGATCGCGATCTTCCTGCCGTACGCGGTCCCGGCGGTGATCGCCAGTCTGCTCTGGGGATTCCTCTACCTGCCGGCCACCAGCCCGCTGAACTACCTGCTGGAGCGGCTCGGTGGGCCCGAGCCCAACCTGCTCGGCACCGGCACGGTCTTCTACGCGGTGGTCAACATCGCGCTCTGGGGTGGCGTCGGGTTCAACATGATCGTGCTGTTCACCGCGCTGCGGGCGATCCCACCGGAGTTGTACGAGTCGGCCCGCATCGACGGATGCTCCGAGTTGCAGATCGCCTGGCGGATCAAGATCCCGTTGCTCACGCCGGCGTTGGTGATGACCACGGTGTTCACCATGATCGCCACGCTGCAGGTGTTCAGCGAGCCGATGACGCTGCGCCCGCTGACCAACTCGATCTCGTCGACCTGGACCCCGTTGATGAAGATCTACCGGGACGCGTTCGCCACCGACGACCGGTATGCCGCCGCCGCCACCTCGGTGGTCGTCGCCCTGGTCACCCTGGTGCTCTCGTTCGGCTTTCTGCGGCTGGTGCAGGACCGGGCCTTCGGACAGGAGCGGTGATGGGTCGCCGCGATCACCGGCGACGCCCGCAACTGGTCCCCACCGTCGTGCTGCTCGTCGGCGCCCTCTACTGCCTGCTGCCGGTGGCCTGGGTACTGGTCGCGGCGACCAAGAGCGGCTCGACGCTGTTCACCACGTTCACCTTCGCGCCCAGCGATTCGCTGCTGGACAACATCGCCGAGCTGTCCGCGTACCGCGACGGGCAGTTCTGGCGGTGGATGGCCAACACCGCCCTGTACGCCGGGGTCGGTGCGCTGCTGTCCGCGGCGCTGTCCGGGATCAGCGGCTACACCCTGGCCAAGTACCGGTTCGTCGGCCGGTCGGCGATATTCAACATGCTGCTCGCCGGGGTACTGGTGCCCGGGGTGATCCTCGCCGTGCCGCAGTACCTGCTGCTGGCCAAGGTGGGGCTGGCCGACACCTACTGGTCGGTGCTGCTGCCCAGCATCGTCAGCCCGTACGGCATATACCTGGCCCGGATCTACGCCGCCGCCGCGGTGCCGGACACGGTGATCGAGGCGGCCCGCACCGACGGTGCCGGCGAATTGCGCATCTTCCGGCAGGTGGCGGTGCCGATGATGGTCCCTGGCCTGATCACGGTGTTCCTGTTCCAGTTCGTCGCGATCTGGAACAACTTCCTGCTGCCGTTCATCATGCTCGCCGACGACGACAAGTTCCCGGTCACCCTCGGTTTGTACACCTTGCTGAACCAGGGTTCCACCACGCCGGCCCTGTACAGTTTGGTGATCACCGGGTCGCTGTTGTCGATCATCCCGTTGGTGGCGCTATTCCTCTCCCTGCAGCGGTACTGGCGGATCGACCTGCTGTCCGGATCGATCAAGGCGTGACCCGCGATCCGGCATCGCGAAACAGCTGATCAGCCGCGTGATCACGCACCGGGGGAAGAGAGAGAATGTGACCGTGGCCGGACCTGAGAAGAACCGGGCCCGCCCCGCGCGGGCCCGTCCGACGATGGACGACGTCGCCGCGGTGGCCGGTGTCTCCCGGGGCACGGTCTCCCGCTGGCTCAACGGCGGGCACAACGTCAGCGGTCCGGCGTCGGAGGCCGTCGAGCGGGCCGTCCGCAAGACCGGGTACGTGGTCAACCAGCATGCCCGTAGCCTGGTCACCCAGCGGTCGGACTCGGTGGCGTTCATCCTGTCCGAGCCACAGGACCGCCTCTTCGAGGATCCCAACTTCAACGCGCTGCTGCGCGGCTGCACCCAGTCGCTCGCCGAACGGGACATCACCCTGCTGCTGACCATCGCCGGTACGACCGAGGACCGTAAACGGGTCGGCCGCTACGTCACCGCCGGCCACGTCGATGGCGCGCTGCTGGTCTCCACCCACGCCGGCAGCCCGCTGATCGACGAGCTGAAGGCCCGCGGGCTGCCGTTCGTGGTCTGTGGCAAGCCACTGGGTCACGAACGCGACGTCAGCTACGTCGCCGCCGACGACCGCGACGGGGCCCGGCAGATGGTCAGCTACCTGCGCTCGCGCGGGCACCGGACGATCGCCACCATCACCGGCCCGTTGGACACTCCAGGCGGGGTGGAGCGGCTGGCCGGCTTCCACGATGTGCTCGGTGACACCGATTCCCGGCTGGTCGTCACCGGCGACTACACCCGGGCCGGGGGAGAGGCGGCGATGGAACAGCTGTTGCGGCAGGCTCCTGACCTGGACGCCGTCTTCGTCAGCTCCGACCTGATGGCCGCCGGTGCGATCGCCACCCTGCACCGAGCCGGCCGGCGGGTGCCCGACGACGTGGCGGTCGGCGGTTTCGACGACTCCGAGGTCGCCACCGCCTCGCTGCCGCAACTGACCACCATCCGACAACCGCTTGGCCGGATCAGCGCCGAGATGGTCCGGCTGCTGCTCGGCCACCTGAGCGGCGACTCGCATGCCGCGGTCATTCTCCCCACCGAGTTGGTGGTCCGCGGCTCCGCCTGAGCAGGTGTCGGCGGAACGGGTCTGCCGGGCGTGGTCGGATCTGGCAGGCTTGTAGCTGTGCTGACGACGCCGGTACGCCAGCTCGGCGAGACCGAGCGCGGTGCGGTGGAGCGGATCCTCGACCTCGATCCCTTTGCCGCGCCACAGGTGGCTGAGCGGGTTTCCGCCCACGGACTCGCCTGGTGGCGTTCTGACGGCCGGATCTTCGGTTACGGCCCGCGCCGGCAACTGGAGTCGCTGTGCTGGCTCGGCGGTCACCTGACCCCGGTACAGGCGTCCGCGGCGGCGGTCGCCGCGTTCGCCGAACGGCTCGCCATCGAGGAACGCACCTGCGTGTCGATCGTGGGTCGGGCCGAAGCGGTGCTCGGCCTGTGGGACCGGCTCGCCTATCACTGGGGGCCGGCCCGGGACGTCCGCACCGAGCAGCCGCTGCTGGTCGCCGACCGGCCGCCAGCGGTGCCGGCCGACCCCGGGGTACGCCTGGTCCGCCTCGACGAGGTCGACGCACTGTTTCCGGCCGCTGTCGCGATGTACACCGAGGAGGTCGGCATCTCCCCGGTCGCCGACGACGCCGGTCGAGGCTACCGTCGGCGGATCGCCGAGTTGGTGCGCGCGCGTCGCGCGTACGCCCGGATCGTCGACGGCACCGTCGTGTTCAAAGCCGAACTGGCCGTCGTCACCCGGCATACCGCGCAGATCCAAGGTGTCTGGGTCGACCCCAGGTGGCGGGGACGAGGACTGGCCACCCCGGCGATGGCGGCGGTGGTCCGCGACGCGTTGCGCCGGGTGGCGCCGACGGTGAGCCTGTACGTCAACGACTACAATGCACCGGCCCGGCAGGTCTACCGCCGGTGTGGCTTCCGTAGCGTCGGCTCCTTCGCCACCGTACTGTTCTGAACGGGATCGCGGTGTTGGGCGAAGCCGCAGGCTATGCGGACTCCGCTGACCAGGCACCACACGGTGATCACCAGCAGCAGCAGGCGCTCCAGCACGCCGACCAGCAGACCGCCGCCGATCAGCAACATCGCCAGCCCGATCGCGCCGGACACCGGCAGCGCGGTGACGGCGGACACGAAGGCCAGCCGGCGCAGCGCACGGGGCGATACCGGTGACCACCAGATGGCGACCATCGCGAAGACGCAGCAGGCGACCGCGACGATGCTTGCCCCGCCATGTATCAGGTCGGATGCGGTGACCGGATCATGCGGCGGCAAGGGACAGCCGGCGCGACAGGGCACCGCCGCCGACACGGTGGCCGCCGAGCCGGCGGTGACCAGTAGCCAGGCGGCTGCGCGGACCGGTCGCAGCGCCCCGGCGAGCAGCAGCAGACTCACCGCCAGAGCGACGACGCCCGACCGGTAGACCAGCGGGTAGCCACCGTCGCCGACGCCCGACTCGCTGACGTACCCGCTCAGTGGCGAACCGGCACCGACGACTACGGCGACCGTCACCGCGGCGGCCCCGGTCACCGACCCGGCGGCTGCCGCGGCGGCCAACCAACCGGTACGACGCATCCGGCCATGACGCACCCGACCACCGTGCCACGTCCGTGCCACGTCGCTCCGTGCCATCCTGGTCCGCGCCAATTCGATCATTCTATTCCGTCCGCCATCTTCTCGATCCAGAACCAGTACCGAGCGCCCGCACCTGCATTTGCATCTGCACCGGATCGCACCGACCGGGGCAGCCTGGTGATGGTCCGGCACCTCGGTCGCCGGACATTTGCCGATCTCCGGTGCGGAGAATCAATGCGTATAGTTGCCAACTCCACCCTGGACGCCTGCCGGTGATCCGTGGAAGATGGGCGGGCGGCGATCCGCCCCACCTACCTGCGACTCACCTGTACCGAGAGGTGTGGAACGTGAACACCCTTCCGGAAACTCTCCGGCGGCTACGCAACGAGCGTTCCGTCACGCAGGAGCAGGTCGGCGAGGCGATCCTGGTCTCCGGCTCGCTGATCGCGGCATTCGAGCAGGGCCGGCTCGTGCCACAGTCCGACACCGCCCGGCGATTGGACGAGTTCCTCGGTTCAGGAAAGCGCATCCAGCAACTGGCCGCCGAGGCGGCCGAGGCCCGCGAACAGGCACGGGAGCGGCGCCGGCTGGCCCAGGCGGCCTGGTTCCGTCCGTGGACCCAACTCGAGGAATCCGCCACCACGTTGCGGTACTACGAACTTGGTGTCATTCCCGGGCTGTTGCAGACCGAGGACTACGCCCGCTCGGTGCTGGACAGCGGGCTGCGCGGCGCACGCGAGATCGAGGAGCAGCTTGCCGTCCGGATGGAGCGTCAGGCGGTCGTCCTCGACCGCGAGGATCCACCGGTCTGCGTGTTCATGATGGACATCGGCGCCGTCCGTTCGGCCCACCCGACGATCGCGAAGGCCCAACTGGAACGGCTGTTGGCGGAGTCCGAGCGGTACCGGACGTTCGTGCACGTCGTGCCGGACGGGGTCGGCATGCATCCCGGTCGGTCGGTATCTTTCGCGCTCGCCTCGCTCGACAACGGTGGCCTCGCCGGGTATGTGGAGGATCTATTCGAGGGTCGGGTCATCACCGACTCGCCCCGGGTGACCGGCCTCGACCGGGCATGGCACTCGATCAACGCGCTGGCCCTGAACGTCTTCCAGACCCGGGACCTGATCCGGGGGATGGTGAGGGCGCTGTGACCGAGCCGAACTGGCGTACCGCCAGGCGTTCGAACGCCTCGGGTGGCAACTGCGTCGAGGTCGCCGACAACCTTCCAGGGCTGGTGTTGGTCCGTGACTCCAAGGACCGCCCCGGGGCCACCCTCATCTTCGACCCGGCCGCCTGGTCGGCATTCGTCGTCGCCGTCAAGCACTGATCACGCGGCTTGCCGCTACCCGTGGCCGACCACTCTGCCAGCCAAGTCGGGCCAGACACGGCGAATCATCGAGGCTAGTCCCTGGATGGCGTACGATGGAAATCGGTTGCCGATCGTGTTACGCCATAGGGGGTGCGATGACCCCGCCAGAAAATGATCAATACTTCTTCATCAGCTACGCCGCATCGGATCGCTCCTGGGCCGAGTGGATCGCGGCCAGCCTGGAGCAGCGAGGATATTCGACACTATTGCAGGCATGGGACTTTCAACCAGGCGCTGATTTCGTTCGAAGAATGCATGACGCGACACGCTCCGCCAAGCAGACGATCGCAGTGTTGTCGAATGCCTACTTTGACTCTAAGTTCGGTGAAGCGGAATGGCGTGCAGCGTTCGTCAAGGACCCCGGGGGAGATCTGGGCTTGCTGATACCAGTACGAGTCGAGGACTGTCAACCGTCCGGACTGCTGGCGTCGCGCGTCTACCTAGACCTAGTCGGCCTTGACGAGACCAGCGCTCGGGCGCGGCTACTACAGGCAGTCGAACGGAATCCTGATCGACCAGCTTTTGCTCGGTTCCCCGGCGCGCCCGCCACTTATGCTCACTCGCCAAACGAACTCTTTCGATTCCCCGGATCAGCGCCTCCGATAAGCAACCTTCCGGCGCGGCATCGATTCTTCTCTGGACGACAGAAAATTCTCGGACGGATGCTCGGCGATTTGACACCCGAGTCTTCGTTCTCGCCGAAAATAGGGGTTATTTACGGTTTAGGTGGAACCGGTAAGACCGAATTGGCACTAGAGTTCGCGCACCGCTTCTCCGCCAACTACGACCTGATCTGGTGGCTTGATGCTCAACAGCCGACGTCCGTAGTGACACAGTTGGCGCAACTAAGTCGCCGGTTGGGAGTGCCTCGGTCCAGGCATCGGCAGCAGATGGCGACTGCCGCCCTCGAAGCACTACGCAATCGCACTCGTTGGCTACTAATTTACGACAACGCGGAGGAACCTCGACTGTTGGACAGTCTGATGCCGGCAGGTGGAGACGGCACGGTGCTGATAACGTCCCAGTGGTCAGCCTGGGCCGCGCGGGCGTTGCCGTGGCGACTGGGTGTTTGGCAGCGGACGGAATCAAAATCGTTCCTTCGCCTTCGTTGTAATGCGCAGGATGCGGACGAATCGTCACTGGATGCACTAGCCGATCTACTCGGAGACCTACCGTTGGCCCTGACGGAAGCAGCGGCCTATCTGGAACAAACGCAGGAGAGCCTGGATGGGTACCTGCAGTTGGTCCGGGAGCGGGTACGTGAGGTTTTTGATCTGCACCTCGACGAACCGACTACCAGCGCCGGTGGCGACATCAAGCGAGTCGCCACTGTCTGGTCGGTATCACTGGATCGCGTGCACAAGCTGGCACCAGCCGCCGAAGATCTACTGAACCTACTGGCGTTTCTCGCTCCCGAGGTACCTCGAGAGTTGCCTGGGGAGTTTCCCCAGGCGTTGCCACCGCGACTTGCTACGACGGTTCTTGATCGGTTGGCCTACAACAGGTTGCTGGCGATGGTAGGCCGATACTCGCTCGCGACGCTCCAGCCCACCGAGATCGGCTTACACCGGCTGGTGCAGGCCGTGATCCGAGCCCGGCTTGGCCAATCCGGCGAACGTGAATGGGCCACCACCGCGACCCGTCTCATCAGGGCAGGATTCCCCAGCGAAAGCGACATGATAGAGACTTGGCCACAGTGCCAGAGGCTGCTGCCGCACCTACTGTCCGCCGCTGATCATGCTCAGAGACTAGGCGTTTGCTCCGAAGCGGTTGGCTGGTTGATGGACCGAGCGTCGACATATCTGCGAGAACAAGGACAGTACCGGCGGGCTAAGCCGCTGGCCGAGCAGGCCTTCGACATGACGACCGCCGCGTTCGGCCCCGATCACCTTGACGTCGGCTGGCGACGCGACACTCTCGGGCAGGTGTTGTTGGCGTTGGGCGACTACGCCGGTGCCCGAAACCAGTTTGAGGAGGCGCTTAGGCTGGGCGAAGCGATACACGGCCCCGTCCACTCCGATATCGCCATCTGGCGCAATAATTTGGGTGGTGTACTATACAGTCTAAATGATTTAGATGAAGCCCGTGAACAATTCGAGAAGGCCCTTCACATCAGTGAGGCGACGCTTGGTCCCAGTCATCCAGATATCGGAATCAGGCGAAGTAATCTGGGGGTTACGCTACTAAAGATAGGGGATCTTGACGGCGCTCGGATCCAGCTCGAGAAGGCGCTGCGAATCAGCGAGGCGGCCTTGGGGTCCAACCACCCGCAGCTCGGCGTCGGGCGAAACAACCTCGGACGAGCACTACTTGAACTGGGCGACCTGAGCGGCGCGCGCGATCAACTCGAGAGAGCTCTCTCGATCGGCGAAGCTGCGCTCGGTCCCGATCACCCAGACCTGAGCCTGCGCTGCAGTAACCTGAGCCAGGTACTGCGAAAGCTGGGCGATCTTGTCGGTGCCCGCGATCAACTGAAGAAGGCTGTTCTGATCGGCGAGGCCGCCCTTGGCCCAAATCATCCGCAGGTAAGGCGGCTGCGCCGTGATCTCCTCACCCTTACCCAAGAAACTGGCGTTCCTCCGACAGACACCAGTCAACGGGCCTAGTATCACGCAATTGAGCTACATAGTTTGACATTCCTGCACGGTGGTCGAGTCGTGATTGTGGCGTTGACGCAACGGCAGCGGTCTGAGTTGTCCGGTCTGATCGGTGACCGGCGAATGGACGCGGTGGTAACGGCGCGGGCTCGGATAGTGTTGTGACGTGACGAAAGACGGAGGTTAGTTCGGCAGGCATCGTAGTAGTCGCCGAAACGGCGGATGTCGGGAAGACTGCGTTTGCGATCCAGTAGGGCATTTTCGCGTGCAGGAGGTGTGCCGAATCAGCGTATCCCGCTGGACCGCGAGCTACGTTAGGCCGACACCGGGCCTGCGGCAGGCGCGGGTGGTGTCAGGCGCCAGGGAGGCGGCGGGCTCGGCCGGGGGCTGCGATGCGCAGGTCGGCTTCGATCTTCGCGGCGGTGGCGAGCAGGTGTGGCAACAGCTCCCGCCGGATCGACTCGACGGTGTTGCGGCTGGCATGCACGGAGATGTTGACCGCGGCGACCACCTTGCCGACCCGGTCGCGGATCGGAGCGGCGACCGAGCGTAGCCCTTCCTCCAACTCCTGGTCCACGATGGCGTACCCCTGAGCTCGGACCCGCCCGAGTTCGGTGCGCAAAGCGGCGACCGTGGTGATGGTGCGGTGGGTCAACCGGTCCAACCGGACACCGTCCAGCCGGGCGGCGAGGTCGTCCTCCGACAGATGAGCGAGCATCACCCGGCCGACCGAGGTGGCGTACGCCGGGAATCTCGTCCCCACGTTGATCGACACCGTCATGATCCGTGAGGTGGGCACCCGAGCCACGTAGACGATCGACTCACCGTCGAGCACACACACCGAGGACGACTCGTGCACCTGGGCGACCAGACGTTCCAGATGCGGCTCGGCCACCTCGGGTAGCGAGATGCTGGACAGGTAGGCATAGCCCAACTCCAGCACGCGGGGGGTGAGTGAGAACATCCGGCCGTCGGTACGCACGTAGCCGAGGTCGACCAGGGTGAGTAGGAACCGACGGGCGGCGGCCCGGGTCAGGTCGCAGACACGGGCCACTTCGCTGAGTGTCAACTCTGGATGTTGTGCGTCGAACGCGCGGATCACGGCCAAACCGCGCTCCAGTGACTGCACAAAGTGAGCTTCCCGCCCGTGCTCGCTCAATGGCTCTCCCGGTTGTTTGCCGGACACCCTAGCGGGGTTCCGGGCCAACGGTCGCCTCCGATGATCCGGTTCCACTGTCGGGCATCCGACTTTCTACGTCGGAGCCGTCGACCGCCGCATCGGATACTTCGGACAGAACACGCTGGGCGGCCCCGAACGCGCTGTTCGCGGCCGGTACGCCCGCGTACACCGCGGTGTGCAGCAGCACCTCGCTGATCTCCGCCGGGGTCAACCCGTTGCGCAGCGCGGCCCGTACGTGCATCGCCAGTTCGTCGGTGCAGTGCAGTGCGGTCAGCACCGCGAGGGTGATACAGCTGCGGGTCCGGCGGTCCAGTCCGTCGCGCGACCACACGTCGCCCCAGGCGTACCGGGTGATGAAATCCTGGAAGTCGGCGGTGAATTCGGTGGTGCCGGCGATGGCCCGATCGACGTGCGCGTCGCCGAGCACGGCCCGGCGTACCGCCATCCCGGCCACCTGCCGACCGTCCACCGTCGAAGAATTCTGGTCCGTTGCCGGCTGTTCAGTCGCCATTGCCACTCGTCTCCTGCCCCGTCAGGTGCTCGACGATCAGTCTGGACACGGCCTCCGGTTGCTCCAGGTTCGCCAGGTGCGCGGCCTGCTCGACCACGACCAGGCGCGCGCCGGGGACAGCCTCGGCGATCACCGCCGAATGTTCGGGGGGTGTCGCGGGATCATCCGCACCGGCGATCACCAGCGTCGGCGCGTGGATCGTCCGCAACACCGCTGTCAGGTCGAGGCGCTCGATCACGGCACAGCCACCGGCGTACCCTTCGGCCGGCGTGGCAGCGATCATGGCCCGGGCAGCGGCCACGGCCGCAGGCTCACGGGCGATGAACTCCGGGGTGTACCAGCGGGCGACCACCGAGTCGGCGACCGCGGTGACACCCTCGGCCCGTACCGTCGTCGCCCGCTGCGCCCACGCCGACGGCGGGCCGAGCTTGGCCGATGTGCAGCAGAGCACCAGTCGGTCCACGCGGGCCGGCGCGTACGCGGCCAGCCACATGCCGAGCATTCCGCCGAGCGAGACTCCCGCCACGTGCACCCGGCCCAGGCCCAGCCGGTCGAGCAGCGCGAGCACGTCCGCGCCGAGGTCGTCGATGGCGTACGGACCGGGTGGCACCGGCGAGCCACCATGCCCACGCATGTCGAACCGCAGCACCCGCAGGCCGGCGCGGGTCAGTGCCGGCAGCTGCGGGTCCCACATCCGCCGGGTGCTGCCCAGGGAGTTCGCCAGCAGCACGACCGGGCCGTCCGATGGTCCGCTGAACTCGTGGTCCAGCTCCACTACGCCAACGCCGGTCAATCGGTGCTCCCTTCGGTCAGCAGCCTGCCGTGATGGGCGCGCAGTGCCCGGTCGATCAGCTCGCGGTGGGCACCGAGATACCCGGCGGGATCGAGCAGGCGGTCAATATCCGCCCGGCTCAGGACGGCGTTGACCTGCGGATCGGCGGCGAGCCGGTCAGCCAGCCCGAAGCTGCCGGCCGGTTCGTCGTCGTCGTGACGGTCGCCGTCGTGACGGTCGCCGTCGTGACCGTCGTCGGCGGCCCGGCGGACGATCTCGTGGGCCTGGTGCCGGCCAAGCCGTTCGACGAGAGCGCCGGTGACCTGTTCGGCGAGCAGCACGCCGCCGGTGAGGTCCAGGTTGGTCCGCATCCGGACCGCGTTCACCCGTACCTCGTCGAGGCAGGTGCGCAGCCAGTACGCTGCCGAGCCGGTCGATTCGAGGAGCGCCCGTAACGCCCGCCACTCGGCGTGCCAGGCACCGGCGGCCCGCTGGTGTTCCTGGGCCATGCTGGCCAACAGGGTGGCGACCAGGCCAGGGGCCTGGCTGGCGCAGGCCAGCGCGGTGATCGCGGCGATCGGGTTGCGTTTGTGCGGCAGGGTCGACGATCCGCCGGGACGGCCCTCGGCGAGCTCGCCGACCTCGGTCTGCGTGTACAAGGTGACGTCGCGGGCGATCTTGGCGGTGCTGCCGGCGGTGCTGCCGAGCGCACCGGCCAGCTCGGCGATCCTGGTCCGGTCGGTGTGCCAGGGCAGCGTCGGCGCGGTCAGCCCCAGCTCGGTGGCGACCAGCTGGACCAACCGCAATCCGTCCGGCCCGAACGCGGCGAGAGTGCCGGCCGCGCCGCCGAGCTGTACCGCGAGCACCCGGTCACGGATCGTCGCCAATCGACCGGCGGTGGCGTCCAGGGCGACCAGCCAACCGGCCGCGACCAGTCCGAACGTGGTCGGCAACGCCTGCTGCAACAGGGTTCGGGCCGGCATCAGCGTGTCTGCGTGAGCGTGTGCGAGGCGGGCCGCTGCGGCTGCGGCCCGGTTGATGTCCTGGCGCAGCGGCTCGAGCGCCCGACCCGCGACCAGCATCGTCGCCGAGTCGAGAATGTCCTGGCTGGTCGCCCCGGCATGGACGTGACTGGCGGCGGAGGTGCCGACGGCGCGGCGCAGCGCGGCGACGAGCGGCACCACCGGGTTGCCGGCGGCGGTGGCCTCGGCACCGATTACCACCGGATCGAACCGGTGTTCCCGGCACGCGGCGGTGATCGCCGCGGCGGCGTCGGCGGGCACCGCACCGATCCTCGCCTGGGCACGCGCGAGCGCGGCCTGCACATCGAGCATCGCGCGTATCCAGGCGTGGTCGTCCACGGCGGCGCGGACCCCGCCCGCGGCGAGCAGGCTGTCGAACAGGCCAACGTCGCTGGAGTCCGGCCGATCAGACGGCGAAGAAGACGGTCTCACGCTTGCCCTGCAGCCGGATGTCGAGACGGTAGCCGTCCGGCTGCGCTACCGCGATCAGGGTTTCCCGGCGGGCCGCCGGGACGCTGGCCAGCACCGGATCGGCGGTGTTGGCCGCCGCTTCGTCGGCGAAGTAGATCCGGGTGACGACCCGGTGCAGCAGGCCACGGGCGAAGACCGACACGTCGATGTGCGGGGCCTGCGGCTGCCCGTGCGGGCCGGGCACCTGCCCGGGTTTGCAGGTGTGGATCGCCCACTCGCCGGCATCGTCGGTCGGGCAGCGGCCGAAGCCCCGGAACCCGGTGACCGCGCCGCGCGGGTCGTCCGGATGGTCGAACCGGCCGTGCGGATCGGCCTGCCAGGTCTCGATCAGGCCGTCCGGCACCGGGGCACCGGCGCCGTCGAGCAGCCGCCCGCGGAGCCAGATCCCGCCGGGCGCGCCCTCGTCGAGCACGAACGGTCCGTCCGGCCAGGGCAGCCCGATCGCCAGGTACGGTCCGACGGTCTGCGCCGGGGTCAGTCCGGTGCCGGAGTCCGGCACCAGCCCGGTGATCGCGGCCAGGCCCACCCCGGACACCGGGGTCGTGCCGGTGGTGCTGGTCATGACTCCTCCATCGGGGTCGCCTCGCGGCCACGCAGCACGATGTCGAAGCGGAAGCCGAGCGCCCATTCCTCGACGGTGTTGTCCAGGTCGAAGTTGGCTATCAGCCGCTGTCGGGCAGCCTGGTCCGGAATCGAGTTGAGCACCGGGTCGTACGGAAACAGCGGGTCGTCCGGAAAGTACATCTGGGTGACCAGCCGTTGGGTGAAGGCCCGGCCGAACAACGAGAAGTGGATGTGCGCCGGACGCCAGGCGTTGAAGTGGTTGCGCCAGGGGTAGGCGCCGGGCTTGATGGTCACGAACCGGTAGCGGCCCGTCGCGTCGGTCGTCGCCCGACCGACGCCGGTGAAATGCGGATCCAGCGGTACGTCGTGCTGGTCGAGTTTGTGCAGGTAGCGTCCACCGGCGTTGGCCTGCCAGACCTCCACCAGGGTGTCTGGCACCGGTCGCCCGTCGCTGTCGCGGACCTGGCCGTGCACGATGATCCGCTGGCCCTGGGCTTCCCCGTTCGGGTGGCGGGTCAGGTCGGCGTCGGCGGCGGTGATCCGCCCCTCGCCGAGCAGCGGACCGGTGATCTCGGTGAGCGTGTGCGGCAGCAGGACCAGCGGCTCGGCCGGTGCACGCAGGACGGTGGACTTGTACCCGGGCGAGAGCAGCGGCGGGTGGGCGTCGACGTCGTCCCGTCGGTAGCGGGGCAACAGCAGCCGCGAGGGGCCGTTCGCCGGTCGCGGCGCGTTGTCGCCGGACTTGCTGGAATCGAGTGCGGTGGGATCGGGCATCTGTGCGGTGCCTCCTTCGTCGCGCCTAGTCGCCCGGCTGGGCGTGCAGCAGTTGCCGCAGCGCGGCCAGTTCCCGCGGCGTGGGTTCGGCGGTGGTGTCCAGGTCTGCGGCCACCTTCAACGGCCAGCCGGTGGCGGCGGTGACCTGATCGAGCGTGACGCCGGGGTGCAGCCGGGTGAGAGTCAGCTCGCAGGTGTCCGGATCCGGGCGGAGCAGCCCGAGGTCGGTGATGATCAGTGTCGGGCCGCGTCCGTGCAGGCCGAGCCGTTGCCGGTCGCCCGGACCGGTGCCGAATCCGACGGAGGTGACGAAGTCGACCCGTTCGACGAACGTACGCCGGCTTTGCGGCACGATGACGACCACCTCGCCGCAGGAGGCGGCGATCTCCGGGGCACCACCGGCGCCCGGCAACCGCACCGCCGGATCGGCGTAGTCCGCGCCGATGACCGTGGTGTTGATGTTGGCGTGCCGATCGATCTGTGCGGCACCGAGGAACCCGATGTCGATGCGACCGGGCTGTAGCCAGTAGTTGAAGATCTCCGGTACGGAAACCACCGTGTCGGCGGTCTCGGCCAGTATCCCGTCGCCGATGGACAGCGGCAGCCGGTCGGGCTTCGCGCCGATCGTGCCGGACTCGTAGATCAGCACCAGGTCAGGGGCGTGGGTACGGCGGGCCAGGTTGGCGGCGGTGCTGGGCCGGCCGATACCGACGAAGCACCGGGCCCCGTCCGGCAGTGCCCGGGCGGCGGCGACGGTCATCATCTCGTCGCGGGTGAAGCCGTCGGCGGCGGCTTCGGTCTGGGCGCCCTTCATGCGGCACCACCGTACGCGCCGTCGGTGCCCGCCGGGGCGAAGACGTGCTCGTGGAGCCAGCGGGTGAACGTCTCACGGTCCCGGCTGATCTCGTCCCACCGCTGGTAGTAGGCGTTGTCCCGGTCGCTGTAGCCGTCGGCGTAGGAGGGGTGGGCACCGCCGGGTACCTCGGCGACCCGGGTGATCGCCCAGGCCGGCAGCACCACCGCGCCTGGGCGGGGGGTCAGCTCGTCGACGATCTCCTCGACGGTGACCAGCGACCGCCTGGCAGCCAGGACGACCTCCTTGTGCACCCCGGTGATGCCCCACATCTGCACGTTGCCGCGTCGATCGGCCTGCTGGGCGTGCACGATGCCGACGTCGGGGTTGAGCGCCGGCACCGCGGTGAGCACCTCGCCGGTGAACGGGCAGGTGATCGGGGCGATGGTGGGAGTCCGGTCGACCAGGTCGGTGCCGACGTACCCGCGCAGTACGGCGAACGGCAACCCGGCGGCACCGGCGACGTACCGGTTGGCCATCCCGGCGTGACTGTGCTCCTCGATCTCCAGCGGCCGCGGCCAGCCGCGCTGTACAGCGTCACGAAAGCGGTGCAGTGAGCCGACACCCGGGTTGCCCGCCCAGCTGAAGATCAGCTTGCGGGCACAACCGGCACCGATCAGCTGGTCGTAGACGATGTCCGGGGTCATCCGGATCAGTGTGAGGTCGCGGCGGCCCTGGCGGATGATTTCCTGTCCGGCGGCGGTCGGGATCAAATGGGTGAAACCCTCCAGCGCGACGCTGTCCCCGTCGTGGACCAGCTCGGCGACCGCGTCGGCCAGTGAGGTTGTTTCACCCATGCCTCATCCTCCGTGCGTGTGCAGAACATCCGTTCGCTAAGCGAACGGTACGGCCGGTTTCGCTGATGTGTCAACGCGATCGCTCCAGTCCAACGGCAGCCCGACGTAGTTCTCCGCGAGGGTGGTCGCCGCGGCGGTGGACGTGGCCACGTACTCCAGGTGGGCCAGCTGCAGCCGGTCGGCGAACTCGTCGGCGTCGGCCGGACGGTGCAGCAGGCCGGTCATCCAGGCGGAGAAGTGCTGCACCCGCCAGACCCGGCGAAGGCACCGGGCGGAGTACTCGTCCAGGCCCGACTCGCGTCCCTGGCGGAACCAGTCGATCAGGGCGCTGGCCAGGAACCGGACGTCGGCCATCGCGAGATTGAGCCCTTTCGCCCCGGTCGGCGGCACGATGTGAGCAGCGTCACCGGCCAGGAACAGGCGTCCGTAGCGCATCGGTTCGGTAACGAAGCTGCGCATCGGGGTGACGCCCTGTTCCAGGATCGGTCCCTCCTTGAGGGCGAACCCGTCGTCGGTCGCCAGCCGGGTGTGCAACTCGTCCCAGATCCGTGTGGTCGGCCAGTCGGCGAGTCCGGTGTCGGGTGGAACCTGCAGGTAGAGCCGGGTTACCTCGGGGCTGCGCATGCTGTGCAGGGCGAAGCCACGCCGGTGATGGGCGTAGATGAGCTCGGTGGCCGACGGCGTCGCCTCGGCCAGGATGCCGAGCCAACTGAACGGATAGACGTGCTCCACGGTCCGCCGCTGTGCCGCCGGGACGCTGCCTCGGGAAACTCCGTGAAAGCCGTCGCAGCCAGCGACGACGGCGCACCGCAGCTCGCGTATCGTGCCCTCGTGCGTGAACCGGACCACCGGGGCGTCGCTGTCCAGCCCGTCGAGGGCGACATCGCCGACGTCGAACAAGATCTGCCCGCCGGCGTCGAGCCGGGCGGCGATCAGATCCTTGACCACTTCCTGCTGGCCGTAGACGGTGATGCTGCGGCCACTGGTCAGCGCGGCCAGGTCGATGCGCCGCGAGCTACCGCCGAAGCGCAGCTCGACGCCGGTGTGCACGAGCCCTTCGCGGTCCAGCCGGGCGCCCACGCCAACCTCGCGCAGCAGCGCCGCGGTGTCGTGTTCGAGCACCCCCGCGCGGACCCGGCTCTCCACGTACGACCGCTCACGGATCTCCAGTACGACCGAGTCGATACCCTCCAGGTGCAGCAGGTGGGAGAGCATCAGCCCGGCCGGTCCCGCTCCGATGATGCCAACCTGGGTACGCACGGCGCTCCCTTCCCCCGCCGGGATGGCGGGGTCATTTCCGACATGTGACGTTGACGTGAGCCAGGCCACGCCGTACGTTCATCATAAGAACCACTGTTCGGTTAGCGAACGCCGCCCGGGTCGGGTGGCCGTTCCCGACCGGACCTCCCGGACAACGCAACATCCATCCCCAACTGGAGGTCTCATGCGACGGCCCCTCGTCGCCCTCACCATGGCAGCCGCCCTGCTGGTCTCCGCAGCCTGTGGCTCCGACTCGGCCACGGACGAGGCCGGTGGCACCGAAGAGGTCACCGACGTCACCGTCGGCGTCATCCCGATCGTCGACGTCGCCCCGATCTACCTCGGCGATGAAAAGGGCTTTTTCACCAAGCGTGGCATCAACCTGACGATGGAGAGCGGCCAGGGCGGCGCCGCCATCGTCCCGGGGGTGGTCAGCGATCAGTTCCAGTTCGGCTTCAGCAACGTGACGTCGTTGCTGACCGCGCAGACCCGGGACGTGCCGATCCAGATCGTCGCCAACGGCGTGGCCTCCACCGGCAATCCGGACGCCGACTTCGGTGGCGTGGTGGTCGCCGCGGACAGCCCGATCCAGACCGCCGCCGACCTGGCCGGTAAGAAGGTCGCTGTCAACACCCTGAAGAACATCGGTGACACCAGCGTGCGGGAGTCGGTCCGCAAGGCCGGCGGCAACCCCGACGACATCGAGTTCGTCGAGATGGCGTTCCCGCAGATGCCTGCGGCCGTGGAAAGCGGCGACGTGGACGCCGCCTGGGTGGTCGAGCCGTCGCTGGCGATCGCCAAGGACGCCGGGGCCCGCGTCGTCGCCTGGAACTTCGTCGACACCGCGCCGAATCTGACCGTGGCTGTCTACTTCACCAGCACCAAGCTGGCCCAGGAGAACCCCGAGTTGGTCGCCGCCTTCGAGGAGGCGATGGCCGAGTCGCTGTCGTACGCCAACGCCCACCCCGACGAGGTGCGTACCGTGCTGCGCAGCTACACCGACATCGATCAGGCCATCCTGGACGCGATGACGCTGCCGATGTGGCCGGCCGAGATCAACCGCGCCTCGATCGAGCGGGTCGCCGAACTCGGCCTCGCCGACGGCGTCTTCGAGACCGAACCCGACCTGGACGCCCTGCTGCCGTGACAGCGGTCGACAAGACCTCGGTCGGGGCCGGCACCGCCGGCCCCGACCAGGGCGCGTCAGTACCCGGGGCGATGCCGCGACACGCCCGTGCGTCGCGCCGTCGGCCGCCGGCGGCCCTGCTCGGCCTGGCCGGGATGGCCGGGCTGCTCGTCTTGGTGCAGGTGCTGCCCGCCACCCCGCTGGTCTCGCCGCGATACCTCCCACCGGCCACCGACATCCTCGCCGCCGGAACCGAGCTGCTCGCCGACGCCACCTTCTGGGCCGCGCTCGGCGACACCCTCACCTCGTGGGCGATCGGGCTGGCGATCGCGGTCGTCGCCGGAATCGTCGCCGGCGTGCTCATCGGCTCGGTCCCGATGCTGCGCGCACTGACCGCGTCGACCATCGAGTTCCTGCGCCCGATCCCCTCGGTCGCGCTGATTCCGCTGGCCGTGCTGCTCTACGGCACCGGGATCGAGTCGGTCCTGCTGCTGGTGGTCTACGCATCGTTCTGGCAGGTGCTGGTACAGGTGCTGTACGGCGTACAGGACGTCGACCCGGTGGCCGACGAGACCGCCCGCAGCTACGGGCTGAACGCCTGGGCCCGGATCCGGCACGTCGTCTGGCCGACCGCGCTGCCGTACGTGATGACCGGCGTACGGCTGGCCGCCGCCGTCGCTCTGGTGCTCGCGATCACCGCGGAACTCGTCATCGGAGCCCCCGGGCTCGGCAAACGGATCGCGGTGGCGCAGACCTCCGGCGCGGTGCCCCTGATGTACGCCCTGGTGGTGGTCACCGGTCTGCTCGGTGTCGCGATCAACCTGCTCGCCCGGCTGGTCGAGCGGCAGGCGCTGTCCTGGCACCAGTCGATGCGCGACGAGGTGGTCATGTGACGCGGATCCTCTGGCGGGTGCTGCTGGCCGTCGCGTTGCCCGTGCTGCTGCTGGCCATCTGGTGGTTGCGCACCGACGGCAGCACCAACTTCTACTCTCCGCCGCTGCGCGAGATCCTCGCCACGTTCACCGAGGTCTGGACGGTCGAGCGGATGCGCGCCGACGTACTGCCCAGCCTGCTGCGGCTGGCCGGCGGATACGCGGTGGCCGCGCTGGTCGGTGTCGGGCTCGGCGTGCTGGTCGGTAGCTTCCGGACGGTACGGGCGGTGCTGGAGCCGGTGCTGGAGTTCTTCCGGGCCGTCCCGCCGCCGGTGCTGGTGCCGATCATCATGCTGTTCGCCGGCATCGACCACACCATGAAGGTCGTGGTGATCGCCGCCGGGTGCGTGTGGCCGATCCTGCTCAACACCGTCGAGGGTGTGCGCGCCATTGACGAGGTGCTGGCCGACACCGCCCGCTCGTACGGTCTGACCGGGCCGGCCCGACTGCGTCACCTGGTGCTGCGCTCGGCCAGCCCGCAGATCGCCGCCGGCATGCGCCAGGCCCTGTCGATCGGGATCATCCTGATGGTGATCAGCGAGATGTTCGCGGCCAGCAACGGGCTGGGCTTCACCATCGTGCAGTTCCAGCGCAGCTTCGCGATCCCGGAGATGTGGACCGGCATCCTGCTGCTCGGCCTGCTCGGGTTCGCCCTGTCGGTGATCTTCCGCTACGTCGAAACGCGGGCGCTGGCCTGGTACCACGGCCTGCGGCGCGCGCAGCGCAGCTCATGAGCACCACCGGCATCCGTGCCGGTCGATGGCACAGGCACGCCGGCGGACCGCCAGACGTGCCGGCGAACAGACAGAGAGGTAACGGGCCCATGCTCGATGTCCAGGGCTTGCGCAAGGTCTACGAAGGGCGCCAGCGCCAGGTCGAGGCGGTACGCGATCTCACCTTCATGATCGACGCCGGTGAGCTGGTGTGCCTGGTCGGTCCATCCGGCTGCGGCAAGACGACCCTGCTCAAATGCATGGCCGGGTTGCTGCCCCCGACCTCCGGGCAGGTGCGACTGCGCGGCGAGCCGGTCACCGGACCGCCGCCGGGCATGGCCGTGGTCTTTCAGGAGTACGGACGTAGCCTCTTTCCGTGGATGAGCGTTCGGGACAACGTGGAGCTGCCGCTGCGGCACAAGCGCCTGCCCCGGGCCAAGCGCCGGCAACTGGTGGACGACGCGCTCGCCGCGGTCGGCCTCGCCGACACCCACAGTGCGTATCCGTGGCAGCTGTCCGGCGGCATGCAGCAGCGGGTGGCGATCGCCCGGGCGGTGGCGTACCAGCCGGACGTGCTGCTGATGGACGAGCCGTTCGCCGCGGTCGACGCTCAGACCCGGGCGGACCTGGAGGATCTGATCCGCCAGTTGTGGCAGCGGCTCGGGGTGACCATCCTGTTCGTCACGCACGACATCGACGAAGCGGTCTACCTGGGCCAACGGGTGTTGATCCTGTCGTCGTCGCCTACCGTGGTGCAGGAAAACCTGCCGATCGACCTGCCGGTGGACCGCGACCAGTTGCACACCCGGGCCGATCCACGCTTCACCCAGCTGCGCGGGCACGTCTACGAGCAGATCCAGGCGGCCAAGCGGGGCCAGCGCCCGCCGGCACGCCGATCCGCCGCCTGACGACCCGAAGCCCTGCCACCGCCTGACGACCCGAAGCCCTGCCACCGCCTGACGACCCTAAGCAAGGAGGCAAGGCCGTGCCCATCGCCTATCTCGTCGCCGGGGTGCGTACCCCGTTCGGCCGCTACGCCGGTGCCCTCGCCGCGGTGCGTCCGGACGACCTGGCCGCGCACGTGATCCGGGAGCTGGTCGCCCGGCACCCGTCGGTGGACTGGTCAGCGGCCGACGACGTCGTACTCGGCTGCGCGAACCAGGCTGGCGAGGACAACCGCAACGTGGCACGGATGGCGGTACTGCTGGCCGGTCTGCCGGCCGAGGTGAGTGGTACCACGGTCAACCGGCTCTGCGGCTCCGGGTTGGACGCGTTGGCGATCGCGGCCCGATCGATCGTGGCCGGTGACGCCGACCTCGTCGTCGCCGGTGGGGTGGAGAGCATGAGCCGGGCCCCGTTCGTCATGCCCAAGGCGGCCACGCCGTACTCCCGGTCGGCCGAGATCCACGACACCACCATCGGCTGGCGGTTGGTGAATCCGCTGATCCGCTCGGGCTGGGGTATCGACTCGATGCCGGAAACCGCGGAGAACGTCGCCGCCGATTACCAGGTGGACCGCGCCGCGCAGGACGCGTTCGCCCTGCGTTCGCAGGAAAGGGCGGCCAGGGCCCAGGCCAGTGGCCGGCTGGCCAGCGAGATCGTGCCGGTCGAGGTACCACAGCGACGCGCGGGCACGGCGACCGTGTCGATCGACGAACACCCCCGTGCCACGTCGCTGGAGAAGCTCGCCGCGCTGCCGACCCCGTTCCGCGACGGTGGCACCGTCACCGCGGGCAACTCGTCCGGAGTCAACGATGGCGCGGTCGCGCTGCTGGTGGCCAGCGACACCGCGGTACAGCGCTACGGACTGACACCGTTGGCCCGGGTCGCCGGGGCGACCACCGCGGGAGTCCCGCCCCGGGTGATGGGCATCGGGCCGGTGCCGGCCACCCGGCGGCTGCTCGGCCGGCTCGGTGTCAAGCTGACCGAGGTGGACGTGATCGAGCTCAACGAGGCGTTCGCCGCGCAGTCGGTGGCGGTGCTGCGGCAGCTGGGGTTGCCGGAGGACGCCGAGCAGGTCAATCCCAACGGCGGTGCGATCGCACTCGGTCATCCGCTGGGCGCGAGCGGAGCCCGACTGGCGCTGACCGCCGCGCTGGAACTCGACCACCGACGGGCACAGCGGGCTTTGTGCACGATGTGCATCGGGGTCGGCCAGGGTATCGCACTGCTGCTGGAATCGCCCCGGTGAATCTGGTCGGGAGCCGGGCATTGTCGTGAATCTGCCATCGGTGCACATTCCAGCGTTGCGGCGTTAGCATGGGCCGGCGCATAGCGAGGAAGCTCGCACCGCAAGGGAGCTGAGGCAGGATGACCGAGCAATCCGGCGGCGCATCGGGCGGGATCGGGCAGGTCGCCATTCTGCGGGCCGACGTGCGGGATCCGGAGGTGCTTGACGCGCGACGGCACCCGCGGCGGTTCGGTGCGTTCGGCGGCGTGGCGTACCGCGACGGCGTTCCGGCTTGATCATGCCGGCGTCCGGTCCGGACGGCGCCGGCGGCCCCGACGGCGCGTGGCGCTACGCCCGGCAGTGGGCCGCCGCCGCGGCCGCCCTCGGCTACCTTCCGCTGAGTACCGACGAGACGACCGACACCCTGTACGGGTACACGACGCGGTTGGCGCTCGCCGTGCAGGCAGCGGATTTCGACAGTCAGGCCGCTCGCGAGGTGGGACGTGCGCTGGTCGACGGGCACCTCACCGAGCCGGCCGTGCTCGACTGGTCGGTACGCGCGCTCGGCACCGATTTTCTGCCGACGGTGCTGCCGGAACTGACCACGTCGACGCGGGCCCGGGATCGGATCGGGTACCTGCAGGGGGCGCTCGCCGAGGGCTATGCCCGGGCGTTGCGCAACCGCACGTTCGATCAGCAGTCGAGCATTCGCCAAGCGGCGTGGTGCGCCCGGGACACGGCCGAGCGGGCACTGCACGACAGCGAGGCCCGCTTCCGTGCGGTGTTCAGCGGTGCCGCCATCGGCATCGGCATCGCCGACATCGATGGCCGGATATCCGAGGTCAACCAGGCGTTCGCGGACATGCTCGGATACACCATCGACGAGTTGCGCGAGATCAATGTGACGCAGCTGTTCCACCCGGACGACGCTCCCGGGATGCACCAGCTCTACCTGGAGCTGATCGAGGGCAAGCACGACAGCGTACGGGTGGAGAAGCGCTACTACCGCAAGGACGGTGCCGCCATCTGGACGGACCTGGCGATGTCGCTGATCCGCCACGACGACGGTCGTCCCCGATTCACCGTGGCCATGGTGGAGGACATCAACGACCGCTACGAGATGCAGGAGCGGCTGCGTTTCCAGGCCGAGCATGATCCGCTCACCGGGCTGCCCAACCGGGTGCTCTTCTTCGACCGGCTGTCACAGGCGCTCGCCGACGCCGCTGAGCCGCACCGACGGGTCGGCGTCTGTTTCCTCGACCTGGACGGGTTCAAGTCGATCAATGACGCACTCGGCCACGACGTCGGCGATCAGTTGCTGACCGTGGTGGCCGGGCGGCTGGCGGACAGCGTCGCCAACTCCGGGCACCTGATCGCCCGGATGGGCGGGGACGAGTTCGTGATCCTGGTGGCGAACTGTTCCGGTACGGCCCAGCTGATCTCGGTGGCGCGGTCGGCGCTTGCCGCGGTCGCCGCCCCGGTGCAGATCGGTGGACATCAGTTGATGGTGTCGGCGAGCGTGGGCATCGTGGCGGCACCGGCGATCGGCAGCAACCCGACGGACGTGATGAAAGCCGCAGACACCACTCTCTACTGGGCCAAGGCCGACGGTCGTGGGCAGTGGGCGGTGTACGACCCGGTGCGCGGCGCTCGCGACGTCACCCGCTCGGCGCTGGTCGCGGCGCTGCCGGCCGCGCTCGACCGGGGCGAGCTCGTCGTGGAGTACCAGCCGATCACCCGGCTCGCCGACGGGACGGTGACCGCGGTGGAGGCACTGGTCCGCTGGCAGCATCCGGAACTCGGTCGGCTCGGGCCGGACCGGTTCATCGGCCTGGCCGAGGAGACCGGGCTGATCGTCCGGCTCGGCCGGTGGGTCCTGGAACAGTCCTGCCGCCAGGCCAGCAGATGGCGGGCGGCGTGCCCGCAGACCCCGATCGCGGTGAGCGTGAACATCTCCGCCCGCCAGGTCAGCGACCCGCAACTGGTTGGCGAGGTCGCCGGGGTGCTGACCCGCACCGGTCTGCCGCCCGAGTTGTTGCAGCTGGAGCTGACTGAAAGCGCGGTGATGGCGACCGGTGGTGAGCCACTGCGTGCCCTGCGCCGCCTCGCCGGGCTCGGCGTACAGCTGGCCATCGACGATTTCGGCACCGGCTACTCCAACCTCGCCTACCTGCGTCGGATGCCGATCCAGGTGCTCAAGCTCGCCGGCCCGTTCGTCGAGGGAATGCGTCTCGCCGGCGCCGAAGCCGACCGCGACGAGCGGATCGTCGACGCGCTCGTCCGACTGGCCCACGCGCTCAACCTGACGGTGACCGCGGAGGCGGTGGAGACCGCCCAGCAGGCGGCCCGACTGGCCGCCCTCGGCTGCGACCAGGCGCAGGGCTGGCACTTCGGCAAGCCGGTGCCGGCCGCGGTGATCACCGCTCGGCTGTCCGGCGGTGGCCCGCTGCCGGCCGTAGCCGAGGAACGTCCGGAACCGGGGCGTGCGCGCTGACCGGACCATCGCACAGCCGCTCGGCGAGTTCGCGGCCGAAGCGCACCAGGTCCGCGACGGGTACGTCGTACGGGCACCGCTCGGCGTAACCGTCGATCCGGTCTGCCGCGCGGGTCAGCAGCCGGGCGGCACCGGTCGGGTTGCCCCGCCGTACGTGGGTCAACCCGACGGCCAGTTGGGCCAGCCCACGCCAGAACTCCCGCTCCGGCGGCGGCGCTGCCTTCCACACGGCTTCCAGGACCTCATGGGCGTGGAACGGTCGGCCGGCGTCGAGCAGCCGTTGCGCCTCGTCGAGAGCGGCGCCCGGCGTCAGCACCAGATCATCCGGGGTGGTCGGGACGCCGGTGGCGCCGTGCGGCAGCGGGCGGCCGAGTCCGTCGCGGGGCCGGGCGTTGCGGGGCCGGCCGGTCGGGTCCCGGTCGCGGTCGCGGTCCCAGGCAGGCAGGCTGCTCATCGGTCAAGCGTAGCGGGGGACTATCCGCCGTCGGCCCAGGTCCAGGGCAGCTCCGTGAAACGCTCGGCACCGCGTTTGACGTATTCGGCGGGCAGTTCGGTGCCCCAACGCGGGTCGAGCACGACCGTCAGTGCCTCCTGGGTGCTCAGCGCCAACGGCATCGGCGGATTGGTCCGGCCGTTCCACACCAGACAGCGGGCGAGATTCAATTGGATCCGGATTCCGTCCGCCCGGTGCAACGCGACCGACCGGCCATCCACGCAATTGTCCGGAATATCATAAAGAGCGATGACGCCGCCATCGGGCAGTCGGTAGCACAACTCGCCTATGTCGCAGTGCGTCACGTCTGCCGGCTCGTCCTGGTAGACCCAGAGGCGAATCATGGCGGGACCGTCGCCGCGATCCAGGTACACCTGTACGGCCACCGCCCCTGGGCCCAGCTCCCGCGCGTCGCCCATGGCGTACCCGCTGGTCCGTCCCTTGGGAAGGAGGGCGCTGAGTAGATCCAACGCACCCGACGCGGTGGCCGGTGCGACCGGTCCGCCAACGACGTACGGGATGCTGAAGTTCAGCTCCTCGGGGATCGGGCAGTTGACGATCTGGGTGCGGGGAGTGACCGCTGCGGTCGATTCCGCTCGGCCGCTGTCCTGACCACCGCATCGTGGGGGCGACACCACCGGTCGTGCGCTCGCGTCGATCGGCGTCCCGCCGATCCGTTCCGCTACCGGCAGGGCGGACGAGTCCGATCCGGCCACGGCCGCTGGTGTGGCTGTCCCGGCCGGTGGTGCCGCGACAGGCTGCACGAGGTCCGCCGTCGGGAGGCCGCCATCGGTCAGCGTCGGCAACAACAGCAACACCGCAGCGGTCGCGACGGCGACACCGGACGTGCCGCCGACGCCGACGCCGACGGCGATCCGGCGCAGCCGCCGGCGGCGACGACCGTGCCGTACGGAGTCGATCACAAGATCGCCGATCGGCGGTGCGGGCTGCTGCGCCAACTCCTGTTCCAGCAGTCGCCTGATCCCACCCGCCATACTGGCCACCTTCCGGTCCTGCCGGACCCGCTCACCAACCCGTCGACCCGCCGGTTCCCGGCACCTGACATACGGCAAGACGGGCCGGCGAGCCCGTTCGGTGACATGACCGGCCGACCCGAGCGCGGGCAGCCGGCCGGTCGGGTTACGTTCGACGGCGAGCGGGGTAGAAGGCGGACCACCGGTAGAGCCGGTACCGGACAAGGTCGTTGACCGACAGAAACTTGCCGGGCAGGCAACGCCGGCGGGTCTGCCCGCCGGGCATCGCAGACAGCGCTGGCGGGCCCGAGTTGGGTCACGTTGAAGATCATTTTCTGATCTCGGCGCTGTGACCTGCCGTGTTGCTCGCGACCGTGTCGAAATCTGCGCACTACCCGACACCCTGACCTCGGCACGATGTTCCATCTCGGCGACTTCCCTACGCCCCGGAAGAGACGCGGGCATCCGATGTGGATGATCAAACTTACCGGAAGAGCCGCAAGGCCGCCGACCACGACGTGCCCACCAGGACCCACGCCGGCGGATGCCAGGTATCCGCCACGCCGACACGCCGCCATCCCGTGCGAAGGCGCTCCTCCAGTCGGGGCGCTCAACGGGCGGCACCGCTGCCACCAGCGGAAACGCCGCACCGATCGTCGTACGCACCACATGACCCCAGTCGGGTCACTCACGGTGACCAGGGAGCTGGAGCCGGCCCGGGTAACACGGGATCTCCATCGCGAGTGGACTCTGGCACACCTCAAAAGCCAGGGATGACGTCAGTCTGGCTCCACTCGCCGCGGACATGGCGATGGCTGGACGGAGGCAGCACGACGCAGTGCCCGAAATGGGCAGGAGGTGACATCACATTCGTGACCGTGCGTGATTACGCCGGCTCATCCACCGACGGTCAGCCGCCGTCCAGCCGGACACAACGGGCTGAGCGGCGGCAGGCAACGGGTAAGCCGGCAGCCGAGCACGGCGGCGGCATGGTGAATCCCGACCCGGGCCACGTTGACGATCACCTTCCGGTCTCGGCGCGGCGACCTGCCGTGAAGTATCCGTCAAGCCGACGCGCCGCACCGATCGTCGTACGCCTAAATAACCCAAGTCAGGTGACATACGGCAAGACGGGCCGGCGAGCCCGTTCGGTGACATGACCGGCCGACCCGAGCGCGGGCAGCCGGCCGGTCGGGTTACGTTCGACGGCGAGCGGGGTAGAAGGCGGACCACCGGTAGAGCCGGTACCGGACAAGGTCGTTGACCGGCAGAAACTTGCCGGGCAGGCAACGCCGGCGGGCCTGCCCGCCGGGCATCGCAGACAACGCCGGCGGGTCTGCCCGCCGGGCATCGACGGATAGAAGGTGGACAGCAATGGCAGAAGGTGATCGGTCGCCGGAGTCCTCAGCCGGACCGGCACCGACGGCGCCTGGGTCTGCCGTCCCTGCCATGCTCGCCGCCGCGCTGGCCTGCGGCGGCGAGATGGGCGTCCGGATCCGCGATCACGACTGGAGCGCCACACCGCTCGGACCGCTGCGCACCTGGCCGCCGAGCCTGTGCCAGGCGGTCGGCATGATGCTCGCGTCCCAGGCGCAGATCGTGCTGTACTGGGGGCCGCAACTGCGTGCCTTCTACAACGACGCCTACCTGCCGACGATCGGTGCCAAACATCCGGACGCGCTCGGCGAGCCCGCCGCTGAGCACTGGTCGGAGCTGTGGGACGTGCTCGAACCGCTGTTCGCCGCGGTGATCGACACCGGCCGGGCGTACCGGGGTAGCGATCATCCCTTTCTGCTCGAGCGGCACGGGTTCCTCGAAGAGACCTACTTCGACGTCTCGTACGACCCGTTACGCACCGAGGACGGTACCGTCGCCGGTGTCTTCTGCATCGTGAACGAGACCACCGGACGAGTGATCGGGGAACGCCGGATCCGGGCCCTGGCAGATCTCGGGACTCGGCTGTCCGACGGGCGCAGCGAGGCCGACCTACGCCGTGCGGTGCTCGAAGCGCTGGACAGTTGCCGCGCCGACGTACCTTTCGCGTTGCTCTATCTGGGTGCCGACGCCGCGACGGCCCGGCTCGCGGGCTGCACCGGCGTGCCGGCCGAGGCGGTCGTCGCACCGGCCGACCCGCAGGCCGGCACCGACGCGACCGCTGCGGCCCCGGTAGCCCTGTTGGACACGCTGCGGGAGGCTGCCGGCCGGACCGGGTCCGCGAGTGACTTTCTCGCCACTGTGCCGGACCGTGCGGCAGCCGACGTACTGGTCCTGCCGATCTTCTCGGCCACCGAGCCGGTCGGTGCGGTCGTCGTCGGCCACAGCCGGCACCTGCCCTTCGGCAGCGACTACCGAGGCTTCCTCGACCTGCTGGCGACCCAGATATCCAGCGCGGTGACCAATCAGCGGGCGTATCTGCACGAGCAGGCCCGGGCCGCCGAACTGGCTGCGATCGACCGGGCCAAGACCAACTTTTTCGCCAACGTCAGCCACGAGTTCCGGACTCCGCTCACCCTGTTGCTCGGCCCGTTGGAGGACCAGCTGGCCGACCCGGATCTGCCGGTCGGGCACCGTGACAGGGCAGCCATGATGCACCGCAACGCCCTGCGGCTGCTCAAGCTGGTGAACACGGTGCTCGACTTCTCACAGCTGGAATCCGGCCGGGCCCGGGCCGCCCTGCGCCCGGTCGACCTGGCCGACTACACCAATCGTCTGGCCAGCACGTTCCGGTCTGCGGCGCAGCGTGCCGGACTGGACCTGGTGGTGGATTGTCCACCGCTGCCCGCCGAGGTCCACGTCGATCCGGACCTGTGGGAGAAGGTCGTACTGAACCTGCTCTCCAACGCGCTGAAGTTCACCTTCGACGGGGTCGTCACGGTCCGGCTGCGCGGCCGTGGCGAGTCGGTCGAGCTGACTGTCGCCGACACCGGTGTCGGCATCCCGGCCGCCGATCTACCTCGTCTGTTCGAGCGGTTCCACCGCGTTGCCGGCACCCGCTCCCGCAGCTACGAGGGCACCGGGATCGGACTGGCACTGGTTCGGGAACTGGTCGGGCTGCACGGTGGCACGGTCGCGGTACGCAGCGAAGTCGGCCGGGGCAGCACCTTCACCGTCGAGATTCCGACCGGAGTCGCCCAGCTGCCCGGCTCCGTGGTCGCCGGTCCGACGTGGTCGCCGGGCACGGCCGAGGACGAACTCATCAGCGCGCCCGACGCCCCGACCCGCCTGCACCTGGCCGAGATCGAGCGGTGGGCCGGCCCCGAATCCGGGGCCGTGCCCGCCATCGGCCCTGGGGCCACCGGGGACCGCGTCGCGCCACACCGCGTCGATCAGCCTGTCGGCCGGGTGCTGGTCGTCGACGACAACGCCGACCTACGTGATCATGTGGGCCGGCTACTGGCACCGTACTGGCAGGTCGTCACGGCGGCCGACGGCGTCACTGCCCTGGAGTTGGCCTCCCGGGCCGCCTTCGACCTGGTTCTCACCGACGTGATGATGCCGAATCTCGACGGATTCGGTCTGGTCGCGGCGCTGCGCCGGGAACCACGGACCCGGCACGTGCCGATCGTGGTGCTCTCCGCGCGGGCCGGCCCCGGATCCGCGGTCCGCGGGCTCGCCGCCGGTGCCGACGACTACCTGGTCAAGCCGTTCGCAGCGGAGGAGCTCGTGGCCCGGGTGCGGGCCAACGTCGAACTCGGCCAGCTACGCGGCCGGATCATCCACCAGTTGCGCGCGCTGGCCGACGCCGCGGTGGCGGTGAACACCGCGCAGACCACCAACGAGGTGCTGCGGGTAGCGGTCGAGCACGTCCAGCAGTTGGTGCGGGCCGCCAGGGTGGTGGCCACCGCGCCGGGTGCCCGGCATGAGATCGACGGCGGCGGCCAGTCGTCCGCCGAGCCGGCAACCACCATCCCGTTCGTCGGTGCCTCCGGCGATCGGCTCGGAGAACTGCTCATCTGGCCGGTCGACGGGGTCGACGCCGACATCGACGAGGCCGCGCTGGCGGAGTTCGCCCGGATGGTGGGGCTGCGGCTGGGCAATGCCCGGCTGTACGAGGCGGAGCACCGGATCGCCACCACCCTGCAGCACAGCCTGCTGCCGCAGGCGTTGCCGAAGGTCCCCGGTGCCCTGTTGGCCAGTCGTTACCTGCCGGGCAACGCCGAGGCTGAGGTCGGCGGTGACTGGTACGACGCCGTGGAGGTCGGTGACGGACAGCTCGTGCTGGTCATCGGTGACGTGGTGGGCAAGGGCGTCGCCGCGGCGGCCACGATGGGACAGTTACGTAACGCGCTACGCGCATACCTGTTGGAGGGGTTCGCGCCGGGCGAGGCACTGACCCGGCTGAACCGGCTGATGGCGACGATGAGCCGTCGGTCGCTGGCCACCGTGGTCTGCCTGTGGTTCGACCCGCGCACCGGTGAGCTGCGGTACACCAGCGCCGGTCACCCACCGCCGGTGGTGGTGGCCGGCACCGACGCCTCGCTGCTGCATCGGCGGGCGCTCGGGCCGCCGATCGGTGCGATCCCGGCCAGCGTCTATCCGACCGCCTCCGCCCGCCTCGACGCCGGGACCAGGCTGCTGTGCTACACCGACGGACTGATCGAGGACCGCGCCCAGGGCATCGACGCCGGACTGGACCAGGTCCGCTCCGACGCCTGGGCCGGCGGTGACCACGTCGAGGACCTGGCCGACCAGTTGCTGCTGCGGGTTGCCCGCCGGCCGCGTCGAGACGATGTCGCCGTGCTGGTGCTGGAGGCGACCGAGCTGGACCGGCTGATGGTGCGGCTGCCCGCCGAGGCGACGAAGTTGGCGCTGCTGCGCCGCCGGCTGGAGGACTTCTGCACCGCGCACGGCCTGGCGGAGAACGACCGCTTCGACCTGACTGTCGCGATATCCGAAGCGGCGGCGAACGCGATCGAGCATCCGGTGTCACCCACCGAGACCGACATTTCGGTCGAAGTGTGTATCACCGGCCCCGAACTGGTCGCGACCGTGCAGGACAGCGGTAGTTGGCGGGAGGCGACCGCCACGGGCTTCCGTGGCCGCGGGCTGGCTCTCATCGCGGCCCTCGCCGACCTCCAGATCGATCACGACAGGCAGGGCAGCCGGGTGACCATGCGCCGGACCCTGGCCCGGCCACCGGGCGTCGGCGCCGAAACCCGGCTGACCGCGACCGGGGACTGACCGCGACCGGGGACTGCCACCCGGGCCTGTCCGCTCGGCGGCTCAGCCTGCCAACCATGGCTGCTCGCCGAGCCCGGAGATGTCCAGGATACGGCGCACCTGCCAGGACGCCAGCACGGTGAGCGTCTGCGGGTACCGCTCCGTGAGCTGGAGCAGCGCGTGGATGGCGGCCGAGTCGAAGAACGACACCTGTCGCAGGTCAAGGGTGAGTTCGCCGGCTTCGGGTCGAATGGCCGCCCGGAACATCTCGGCGGCCGTCGACATGTCGACCTCGCCACGTACGGTGACGGTCAGCCGGCTGCCGTCCAGCTCGCCGGAGGCGGCAAAGGCGGGTGTTGCGCCGGAGGCGGCAAAGGCGGGCATCTCGCCCTCGTGATCCACGACGTAGAAGATGGCACAACCGTACGGATCCGGCAAGAATCGGGGGAGCCCTGGGAGCAGGGATAGGCTGGACCCCATGGCCATCGTCCGCGCACCGCTAACCCCCGGCACGCTCACCCCTTGGCGGCAGGTGCCGGCGCACATCGCGCGACCCGAGTACGTCGGGAAGAAGCAGCCCAGGCAGTGGCGCGGCTCGCACGTGCAGAACCCGGAGACCATCGACCGGATGCGGGTGGCGGGCCGGCTCGCGGCCCAGGCCGTCCAACTCGCCGGCGAGCACTGCAAGCCCGGCGTGACGACCGACGACATCGACCGGGTGGTGCACGAGTTCCTCTGTGATCACGGCGCATATCCGTCGACCCTGGGCTACAAGGGCTTCCCGAAGTCGTGCTGCACGAGTCTGAACGAAGTGATCTGCCACGGAATCCCGGACTCCACGGTGCTCGTCGACGGTGACATCGTCAACGTCGACGTCACCGCGTACGTCGACGGTGTGCACGGCGACACCAACGCCACCTTCTGCGTGGGTGAGGTCTCCGAGGAAGCCCGGCTGCTGGTGGAGCGCACCCACGAGGCGATGATGCGGGGCATCCGGGCGGTTGCGCCGGGCCGGCAGATCAACGTGATCGGGCGAGTCATCGAGTCCTACGCCCGACGTTTCGGCTACGGTGTGGTCCGTGACTTCACCGGGCACGGCATCGGGGAAGCGTTCCACAGTGGTCTGTACGTGCCGCACTACGACAGCCCGCGTCCGATCGACGTGATGGAACCGGGCATGACGTTCACCATCGAGCCGATGATCACGCTCGGCACGCACGAGTACGACATCTGGGGCGACGGCTGGACCGTGGTGACCAAGGACCGGCGCTGGACCGCCCAGTTCGAGCACACGATCCTGGTGACCGACGACGGTCACGAGATCCTCACGTTGCCGTGACGGTCCCGGTCGGCCCGGCGGCGCTCGCCGGTGAACACCATGCCGACGTGGCCGGGGGCTGGTTGCGCCCGGCGGTCTTCGGGGCGATGGACGGGTTGGTCACGAACATCGCGCTGATCGCCGGAGTCGGCGGCGGCGGGGCGTCGGCGCGGAGCATCGTGCTGGCCGGGGCGGCCGGACTGGTGGCCGGCGCGATCTCGATGGGTCTGGGGGAGTACACCAGCGTCCGTACCCAGAACGAACAGATCGCCGCCGAGGTCGACAAGGAACGCCGCGAACTTGAACGCCATCCGGACGCGGAAGCCCATGAGCTCGCCGGCATGCTCACCAGTCACGGGCTGCCCGCGGACCTCGCCGAGCAGGTGGCCACCGCACTGCGGAACCGGCCCGAGGCGGCGCTGCGCCTGCACGTACAGGAAGAGCTCGGAGTCGATCCGGACGATCAGCCGAGCCCATGGACGGCGGCCCTGTCGTCGTTCGCCTGTTTCTCCGTCGGTGCGTTGGTCCCGCTGATCACCTTCCTGCTCGGCTTCCCACAGCTGGAACTTGCCCTTGCGGTCGGTGGGCTCGGGCTGTTCGCGGCCGGTGCGGCGGTGGCCCGCTTCACCGGCCGGCCATGGTGGCGTACCGGGTTACGGCAGCTCCTGCTCGGCGCGGCGGCCACCGGGGCGACCTACCTGGTCGGTCGGTTGATCGGGGTCGGTGCCGGCATGCTCTGAGCGGTGACCTCCGCTGAGCCGTCGGGCCCGGCCGGCCGGCGTACCCGCCTCAGCCGGGCAGTCCCGGCCAGGTGGGTACCGCAGGGGTGATTCCGGCGGTCAGCCGCCAGCGGGTGGCGTTCACCGCGTACTCGACCAGGGCGTCGAGCGCGGTCTCGCGTTCCTCGCCGGTGCTGACGGGCAGCACCGCCCGCCACACAGCGGCGCACCGTTCCTCCACCTCCGCCGCGAGGCGCAGTGCGCTGGCCGCGTCGGTGACCGGGAACGGGGTCTGGTAGGCCGGGTCCACCGGGACCTGGCTCGCTCCGGCGGCCCGTAGCACGAGCATGTCGCGCCGGGCGCGGTGTGCTGCCTCGACCGCCCGGGCCTGATCGGCGGCACCGGCACTGAGCTGGACCCCGACCACGCCGTAGGCGAAGATCGCCGCGTACTCGGCCATGAGCGCTTCCTGCCACGCGTCACTCATCGTCGGACCGCCATCTCGTTCATCGCAGGACCTCGATGTGACAGGTGCGGGCCGCGGTGATCGAACCCAGCAACGCCGCCCGGTCGGCCGGCGCGGCACGGCATGCTTCGGCCGCCGCGGCAGCCGCCGCCTCCTCGGCGCTGCGCAGCGCGGCCAGCGCGGCCGCCGGGTCGCTCGGCACCTGCGGCTGACCCGCCGCGGGCGCGGTCGGGGAGGAGCCCGGCCGCGGTGTGCCGTCGTCCGGCGGGGTGCTCGCGCCCGGCGTGGCCGTCGAGCCCGTACCCGGTGCCGTGCCGGCCGGGTTGACGCTGGCTGGATCCGGGAGCGTGATGCCGGTGATCCGGGCCAGCTCGGTGGCGTGGGCGCGATGGGCGGCCGCGATCGGTGCCAATTCCGCGTCGAGATCGGGGTGGGCGAGCCGGGTGGCGTCGTAGCTCGCGGCCAACTCGACCGTGCCGGTGAGCAAGTCGGCCAGCGGGTCCGGCTCGGGCGTGGGCTCAGGCGCAGGATCGAGCAGATCGCAGCCGGCCGAACCGGCTCCGGCGGTGACGGCGAGCAGGGCGCTGGCGGCGCCGCGGATCAGGCCCCGGCGGCTGCAGCCGGCAGGGGCGAGCCGTTGATGGTTCGCGCTGGACACCGGGCTAGTCAACACCATCGGCCGAAGCGGCGAGTCGTTACGGGCAAGGCGACGGGATTCGCTAACGCAGTGGGTTGTCGGACGGACACGGAAAGTGGTCACCGGATCGTCTCGATGGAGACCGTTCGGCGCAGCGACGGGTTACCCCGGCGAGGCTGCGTGTTTCGTCGGTGCGCCGGGAGGTCGATCGCTGCGGAAGCGCGTTACGCTCTGCCCAGCCGCGGATGAGCCGCATCCGGCGGCAGGGCCGCCGTGCCATGGCGGGGCTCGACGAAGTTGACTGCGAAAGGGTGCGGAGATGACGCAGCGTGACCGCGCCGGCGGCAGGTCACCGGGTGCCCGCTCACGCCGCGCTCCGACCGCGGCACGGTCGCGTCCCGACGCGGGACAACGACCCCGCCCGGAGCCCGGACCGCGCCGAGAGCGGTTGCGCGCCCTGATCGAGCCGGTCGTGCACGCGGCCGGATTCGATCTCGAGGATGTGTCGGTCTCCCGGGTCGGGCGCCGGCACCTGGTCCGGGTGATCGTCGACGCCGACGGCGGCATCGGGCTGGACGCGGTGGCCACGGTCTCCCGATCGGTCTCCGCCGCGCTCGACGAGGCGGAGGCGGCGACCGGCACGGAGTTGATAGTCGGGGAGTACCAGCTGGAGGTCAGCTCGCCCGGCGTCGACCGGCCACTGCGGCTGCCCCGGCACTGGCGGCGTAACGCCGGCCGGTTGGTCCGGGTGACGGCGGGCCAGCGGGCGGTGGCCGGTCGGATCGTCGCCGCCGACGACGACTCGGTCAGTCTGGACGTCGACGGCGTGCTGCAGCAGTGGCCGTACACCGATCTCGGTCCCGGTCGGGTCCAGGTGGAATTCCAGCGCCTTGACGAGGTCGGCGACGACGACCTGGCGGATTTCGACGATTCGCTGACGGATTTCGACGACTCGCCGGCGGACAGCGACGGCCCGGTCGACGACGAAGTGGAGGACGAGGAGAGGTGAACATCGACCTCGCGGCGCTGCGCGCACTGGAGCGCGAGCGGGAAATCCCGTTCGACACGATTCTTGCGGCGATCGAGGCCGCGTTGCTGACCGCGTACCGGCATACCGAGGGTGCGCAGACCAACGCCCGGATCGAGATCGACCGTAAGAGCGGCGCGGCGTTGGTGTACGCGCAGGAGCTCGACGCGGAGGGCGCGGTCCTACGGGAGTGGGACGACACGCCACATGATTTCGGGCGGATCGCGGCGATGACCGCCAAGCAGGTGATCCTGCAACGGTTGCGGGAAGCTACCGACGAGGTCCACTTCGGCGAATACGCCGGTCGCGACGGCGACCTGGTGACCGGTGTCATCCAGGCGCACGAGGCCCGGACCGAGAAGGGGATCGTCACGGTCGATCTCGGCAAGCTGGAAGCGGTGCTGCCCGCCGCCGAGCAGGTGCCGGGTGAGGTGTACGGCCATGGCCAGCGGATCCGGTGCGTGGTCGTGCACGTGGCCAAGGGATTCCGCGGCCCGCAGATCACGCTGTCCCGGTCCCATCCCAATCTGGTGAAGAAGCTGTTCGCTCTGGAGGTGCCGGAGATCGCGGACGGCACGGTGGAGATCGCCGCGATCGCCCGCGAGGCGGGCCACCGGACGAAGATCGCGGTGCGGTCGACCACGCCGGGAGTCAACGCCAAAGGCGCCTGTATCGGCCCGATGGGTCAGCGGGTCCGGGCGGTGATGAGCGAGCTGCACGGCGAGAAGATCGACATCATCGATTGGTCCGAGGAGCCGGCGACGTTCGTCGGTAACGCGCTCTCTCCGGCCAAGGCGCTGCGGGTCGACGTGGTGGACGCCGCTACCCGGACGGCGCGGGTCACCGTTCCCGACTTCCAGCTTTCGCTGGCGATCGGGCGCGAAGGGCAGAATGCCCGGCTCGCCGCCCGGTTGACCGGTTGGCGGATCGACATCCGTCCGGACACCGAGGCAGCGTCGGGTGGCCGGGAATCCGCCCCGGAACCGGGCGGCGCGGTCTCCGGCGCGTCGGGGTAGACTTTCTTTCGTGGTACGACGTGCGTTGCCGGAGCGCACCTGTGTGGGCTGCCGGCGACGTGCACCGGTTCACGAGCTACTACGGATCGTCGTGGTTGCGGGGGAGAGTGTGTCTCGCCTGCTACCAGATCCGGTCCGGAGATTGCCGGGACGGGGGGCGCACCTGCATCCCGATCCGGCGTGTCTCGAGCTGGCGCAGCGGCGCCGTGCCTTCGGGCGGGCGTTGCGGTTCACCGGTGTCGTTGACTCCGGCGAGCTAGCCGAGTACATCCGCGCGTCAACCGTTACGTCCGGCCATCCGGCCGGCCGAGGTTCGCACAGCAAGGTAGGACGACCGACATGAGCACACGATGAAGTCCCAGCAATGACCAGGCTTCAAGTGCACGAGTGAGGTCGCTGCGGGTGCCGCCCGCACGGCCTCGGAGTGAGGAGTGCAGTGGCAGGCAAGGCCCGCGTACACGAGCTTGCGAAGGAGCTCGGGGTCGAAAGCAAGACCGTTCTCGCCAAACTCAAAGAGATGGGCGAGTTCGTCAAGTCCGCGTCGAGCACGGTCGAGGCGCCCGTCGCCCGCCGCCTCCGTGGCGCGTTCGCCGCGTCCGCGCAGGCACCGGCGGCGTCTCCGGCGCCCCCGGCCGCACCGTCGACGAACACCATCGAGTCGAGAGTCTCCGCCAAGCCGGCTCCGCCGCGTCGCCCGGCCACGCCGTCGTCGATGCGGCCCAAGGGCCCGGTACCGGGCCCGCCGCCACCACCGTCGTCGACACCGGTGGCCAAGCCGGCGAGCGCGCACGACATCGAAGTGGCCGCCGCCGAGGCGCGGGCAGCCGCGCTCAAGGCCGAGCAGGAGGCCAACGTCAAGGCGGCGCAGCAGGCCGCAAAGCAGCGTGACACCACCCGTCGGGAGCCACCGGCCGACGGCGGCGCGCCACGGCCCAAGCCCGGACCGGGCTCAGTTCCGCCGCGCCCGGGCAGCCCGGCCGCCGGTCGGACTGGCGGTGGTCGCCCACCGGCGCCCGGCACGCCGACGCCCGGGCCAGGCCGGTCGGGCGGTCGCCCGCCGGGTCGCAGCGGTGGCAACAATCCCTTTGGCATCACTCAGGGCGGTGGGCAGCGCCCCGCCCCCGGCGGTGGCCAGCGGCCGAACCCGGCGTCGATGCCGCCCCGGCCCAGTCCCGCGTCGATGCCGCCCCGGCCGAGCCCTGCGTCGATGCCTGCACAACGACCCGGTCGGCCGGGCACCGGTGCCGGGCGCCCCGGCGGTGGTGGTGGCCGTGGCGGCGGCGGCGGTGGTGGTGGCTTCCGTGGCGGTCCCGGTGGGGGCGGCGGCGGTGGTGGTGGCTTCCGTGGCGGTCCCGGTGGGGGCGGCGGCGGTGGTGGTGGCTTCCGTGGCGGTCCCGGTGGGGGCGGCGGTGGCGGTGGTGGCTTCCGTGGCGGTGCGCCGGCCGGAGCCGGCGGTGGCCGCCCCGGTGCCGGTGGCCGGGGACGCGGTGGTGGCGCAGCCGGTGCCTTCGGGCGTCCGGGTGGCCGCCCGACCCGCGGTCGCAAGTCCAAGAAGCAGCGCAGACAGGAGTTCGACAACCTGTCCGCGCCGACCATGAGCTCGGGCGCCCCTCGTGGCCAGGGCCAGGTCGTGCGGTTGTCGCGTGGCGCTTCACTGTCGGACTTCGCGGACAAGATCAACGCGAATCCGGGTTCGTTGGTCCAGGAGATGTTCAACCTGGGCGAGATGGTGACCGCGACCCAGTCCTGCTCCGACGAGACGCTGCAGTTGCTCGGCGAGCACCTCGGGTTCGACGTACAGATCGTCAGCCCCGAGGACGAGGACCGCGAACTGCTCGCGCAGTTCAACATCGACCTCGACGCCGAGGTGGATTCCGAGCGGCTGGTCACCCGGCCGCCGGTGGTGACCGTGATGGGTCACGTCGACCACGGTAAGACCAAGCTGCTCGACGCCATCCGCAAGACCAACCTCGTCGAGGGTGAGGCCGGCGGCATCACCCAGCACATCGGTGCCTACCAGGTGCATGTGCCACACGACGGGGTCGACCGGGCGTTGACCTTCATCGACACCCCGGGCCACGAGGCGTTCACCGCCATGCGTGCCCGTGGTGCCCAGGTCACCGACATCGTGGTGCTGGTGGTCGCGGCCGACGACGGCGTCATGCCGCAGACCATCGAGGCGCTCAACCACGCCAAGGCGGCCGAGGTGCCGATCGTGGTCGCGGTCAACAAGATCGACAAGCCGGAGGCCAACCCGGACAAGGTCCGTCAGCAACTGACCGAGTACGGCTTGGTCGCCGAGGAGTACGGCGGCGAGACGATGTTCGTCAACGTCGCGGCCAAGCCGGGCATCGGCATCGACGAGCTGCTGGAGGCGGTGCTGCTGACCGCCGACGCGACGCTCGAACTCACCGCGCCGACCGATGGGCCGGCCCAGGGCATCGCCATCGAGGCGCACCTGGACAAGGGCCGCGGTGCGGTGGCCACCGTCCTGGTGCAGAAGGGCACCCTGCGTACCGGTGACTCGATCGTCGCCGGTGGGGCCCACGGTCGAGTGCGGGCGATGCTCGACGAGAACGGCAATCAGGTCGGCGAGGCCGGTCCGGCCCGTCCGGTGTTGGTGCTCGGCCTCACCGCCGTGCCCAGCGCCGGCGACATGTTCCTCGCCGCGCAGGACGACCGTACGGTCCGCCAGATCGCCGAGCAGCGGCAGGCGCGGCGGCGGGCGGCGAGCTTCGCCAACTCGCGCGGCCGGGCCACGCTGGAGACGCTCATGGAGCAGATCAAGGAGGGCGAGAAGACCTCGCTCAACCTGATCCTCAAGGGCGATGTCTCCGGTTCGGTCGAGGCACTGGAGGATGCGCTGTTCAAGCTCGACATCCCGGACGAGGTCCAGTTGCGGATCCTCGACCGGGGGGTGGGCGCGATCACCGAGAGCAACGTCATGCTCGCGAGCGCGTCCGCCGAGGCGGCGACGATCATCGGCTTCAACGTCCGGGCCTCCAACAAGGTCCGGGAGATCGCCGACCGCGAGGGCGTGGAGATCCGTTACTACACGGTCATCTACCAGGCCATCGAGGAGATCGACGCGGCGCTCAAGGGCCTGCTCAAGCCGGAGTTCGAGGAGGTGGAGCTGGGCAGCGCGGAGATCCGCGACGTCTTCCGCTCCTCCAAGATCGGCAACATCGCCGGTTGCCTGGTGCGGTCGGGCATCATCCGCCGCAACGGCAAGGCACGGTTGCTGCGCGACGGCGCGGTGGTGGCGGACAACCTCACCATCAACTCGCTCAAGCGCTTCAAGGACGACGCGACCGAGGTCCGGGAGGGCTTCGAATGTGGTCTGACCTTGGGCAACTACAACAACATCCAGGTCGGCGACATCATCGAGACCTTCGAGATGCGAGAAAAGGTCCGTACCTGATCCCGTACCTGGATCCCGCCGGTTGAATCGGGCGGTCCGCGTCGGCACGACCGTGCCGACGCGGACCGCCCGATGTCTGTCGTGGGCTTCGCGTCAAGGTCGACGTATCCGTGGCGATCGCCGACTATCCTGCGGAGCGATGTTCACCGGAACCGTGGTCTTCGACATGTTGCTGCCTGGCGACTCACGCTCGCTCAAGGCCAAGCGCTCCTACGTACGCCCGATCGTCGCGGCCCTGCGTCGTTTCGAGGTCTGCGCCGCCGAGGTCGGCGCGCTGGATCGGCACGGGCGGGCCGAGATCGGGGTGGCGGTGATCGCCGCCGACGCGGCGCACGTCCGGGAGGTCCTGGACAGTTGCGAGCGTCTGGTCGCCGCCCGCCCGGAGGTCGAACTGCTCGCTGCCCGCCGGCGCGTGTACGGTGCCGACGACTGACAGCGCGCGGCTCGCGGTGCCGGGCGCACTGCCCGGCCCATCCGTCGGCGCACGGGTAGGGTCGACACGTTGGCACCACACCGCGGAGGTGGCGAATGACTGATCCAGCCCGGGTACGCAGGCACGCGGAGCGGGTGCGTGAGCTGGTTGCTTCGGTGGTGCGTACCCAGATCAAGGACCCACGACTCGGTATGATCACCATCACCGACGCGCGGATCACCGCCGACCTGCGTGACGCCACGGTCTACTACACCGTGTTGGGTGACGCCGCGGCCCAGACCGGCACCAAGGCCGCGCTGGACAGCGCCAACGGCCTGTTGCGCAGCACCGTCGGCAAGGCACTGGGACTACGCCACTCGCCGACGCTCACCTTCGTCCACGACGACGTCCAGGAACACGCCAAGCACATCGACGACCTGCTGGCGGCGGCCCGCGACGCGGACGCGGAGGTGCAGCGGTTGGCGGCAACGGCCGACTACGCCGGTGAAGCCCAGCCGTACCGGATCGAGTCGGACGGCGACGAGGCCGACGGCGCCGAGGCCGACGGTGCCGGAACCGGCGACGAATCGGCCGGCGCGGAGCTTGATCCGAACGGGAAACGGCGATGATCAGTGTGCCCTCACCAGCGGGCCAGCTGGCCGACCGCTCGGCGGTGAGCCCCGGTCCGGCTGGACCGGATGCATCGGTTCCGGCCGGACCGCAGACGTCCGGTCCCACCGAACAGGAATGGCGTTCGGCGGTCGCCGCCGTTCAGGATGTGCCGCCGGGTGGCCGGGTGCTGCTGCTGTGTCACGTCAACCCGGACGGCGACGCGCTGGGCAGCATGCTCGGGTTCGGGCTGGGCCTGCGTCGCCTTGGCGGCAGGTCGATCCAGGCCAGTTTCCCCGGCAGCGCCGAACTTCCGCCCGCGCTGCACGGCATGCCCGGGTCGGACCTGTTGGTACCGGCCGAAGCGGTTTGGGATGATCCGGACCTCATCCTCTGCTTCGACGTGGCCAGCGCGTCCCGGTTGGGCCCGCTGGCCGACCGGATGTCGTCGTCGCGGTCGATCGTCGTGGACCACCACGCGTCCAACACCCGGTTCGGCGGGATTCACCTGATCGATCCGGCTGCGGCGGCCACCTCGATGGTCGTCGAACGGCTGCTGGACCGGCTGGGGGTCGGGTTGGACGCTCAGATCGCCGAGTGTCTCTACGTCGCGTTGGTCACCGACACCGGATCCTTCCGGTTCGACATGACGACACCGGCGGTGCATCAGATGGCTGCCCGCCTGCTGGCTACCGGGATTCGTCCGGCGGAGATCGCCCGGCGGGTCCTCGACAGCCGGCCGTTCGGGGCGGTCCGTCTTTTCGGTGAAGCGCTACGACGTAGTGTGCTCGAGCCGACGGCGGCCGGCGGGCTGGGGCTGGTCTGGACCTATGCCACCCTGGCTGACCTGGACCGGCACGACCAGCGCCCGTACGTGCTGGAGGCCCTGATCGATTCGGTGCGCTGCACCGTGGAGGCGGACGTCAGCTGCGTGCTCAAGCAGATCGCCGAGGCCGGGTGGGCGGTTTCGATGCGGAGCAAGGGTGGGGTCGATGTCAGCCGGGTGGCGGTCGCGCTCGGCGGTGGTGGTCATCGGCACGCCGCCGGGTTCACCGGCACGGGCAGTGCCGAGGACGTGATCGCGATGATCCGGACCCAACTGGGCTGACCGGTATCACGGCTGGCGGTGGGCGGGCGGAGAATCCGGGACATGCCGGGGTTCGGGCACGCTTCACCCGACGTGTGTTCACGGCGACAATCGGATGATGGAACAGCCACCTGAGCTTGCCGCGGACATGCCTCGGGCCTGGGACCGGCCGGCGGTCTCGATGCCGATCATCGCCGTGTTCTCGTTGGTCGGTGGTCAGCTCCCGTCGTTCTCGGCCGCGGCGAACCTGTACGCGATCGGCACCGGCGGGGCGCTGATCTGGCTCGGCCTGTCGCATCGGGTGCCCCGGCGTCCGACCCCGCGCCGGCTCGGTGACGGCGCCGTCTGGTGGGTGGTGCCGATCGCCGTGTTCACCGCGTTCGAATCGGTGACCTTCGCGCTCGGCTCGACCGACGATTTTCCGACCTTCTCCAGCCTGGCGGATCCGGTACTTGAGGACCAGCTGCCACGTTCGGCGGCCTACTTCGCCTGGCTTGCCGGCTTCTGGGCACTGGTGCGTCGATGAGCACGACGAGGATCGTGGTCATCGCGGGGTTCACTAGCGCGATCATCCTGCTCGTGGCGATCGAGGCGTTGGCCCGGCGGCCCGGCTCCCGAATCCCGACCTTCGGCGACGTCTGTGCCTATGTGATGCAGTACGAGGTGGGCCGGGTACCGGTTGGCCGGATCGGAGTGCTCGGGTTCTGGTGGTGGGTGGGTTGGCACTTCTTTGCGCGTTGATCGATAAATAGAGATTCTTCTTTCCCGTATTGTGGGAACGGTGCGCAGGATGTGGACCTGAACGATAACTTGGTTTTTGTTGCGGGCCACACCTGCCTGCCTCTTGTCCGCCTGGCTGCGGCCCCCGGTGACCCCGGCCTGCCCGCCTGAAACGCCGGGTGTGAACCTCCGTTCGAGAAGGTCGTGCCGTCATGCCCAGTAAGCCCAAGCCGGAAAATGTCGACGATGCCCGCGAGCAGGCCCGCCGGGCTCTGCAGATGTCGATGGACACCCGTCAGTAACCAACCCTGCGGGTAAGTGACCTACGCGATAGCGATCCTTACCGGAGGCTGCGACGCTAGGCGTCGATGAAACCGAGCGACGTGCCGGCGCCCGCCCAGTCCCCGGCACTGAGCCGGCGGATCGCCGGCTTGGCCCTGCCCGCATTGGTGGTGCTGGCGGCGGAGCCGCTCTACGTGCTTGTGGACACCGCTGTCGTGGGTCACCTCGGCCCGGTGCCGCTCGCCGCCGTCGCCATCGGCGGCACGGTGATGTCCGTGGCCGCCTGGCTCGGCACCGCCGCCGCGTACGGGACCACCGGTCGGGCCGCCCGCCGGTACGGTGCCGGCGACCGCGCCGCGGCGGTTGCCGAAGGCGTCCAGGCGTCCTGGCTGGCGCTCGTCGCCGGAGCGGTCTTCGCGTTGGCCATGCAGGTGTTGGCCGGGCCGATCAGTACCGCGCTCGCAGGTGGTGCGAACCCGGTCGCCGACGCCGCCGGACAGTGGCTGCGGGTGGCGGCCTGGGGCGCGCCGGGGCTGCTGCTCGCCGCCGCCGGGAACGGGTGGATGCGCGGGGTACAGGAAACCCGGCGCCCGGTACGGTTCGTGCTCGCGGCCAACGTACTGTCGGCGTTGCTCTGCCCGGTTCTGGTCTATCCGGCCGGGTTCGGCCTGACCGGATCGGCGCTGGCCAACGTCCTCGCACAGACCGTCGGCGGTGGGCTGTTCGGCTACGCGCTGGTGCGGACCGCGGTCTCGCTGCGGCCACGCCCGGACCTGGTCGTCGCACATCTGGCGGTCGGCCGGGATCTGTTGGTCCGGGGCGCGGCTTTCCAGGCGAGCTTCCTGTCCGCCACGGCGATCGCTGCCCGGTACGGCACCGTGCAGGTCGCCGCCCATCAGATCGCCATCCAGTTGTGGTTCTTCACGGCGCTGGCCATGGACGCCCTGGCCATCGCCGCGCAGTCGTTGGTCGGAGCCGCGCTGGGCGCCGGTGACGCCAGGGCCGCCCGTGCCCTGGCCCGGCGGGTCGTGCTGCTCGGTGCGTTCGCCGGAACCGCGTTCGCACTGTTGTTCGCGCTCGGCGCCGGCGTGATCCCAAGCTGGTTCAGCGCCGATCCCGGCGTGCACGAGCAAGCCATGATCGCCTGGCCGTGGTTCGTCGCCCTGCAACCGGTGGCTGGCGTGGTCTTCGCTCTCGATGGTGTCTTCATCGGCGCCGGCGACCTGCGATATCTGCGGAACATGACGATCGGCGCGGCGCTCGGCGGATTCCTGCCGGCCATCTGGCTCGGGTACGCCTTCGACCTCGGCCTGGGCGGTATCTGGGCCGGGCTCGCGGTGTTCATGGTGATCCGCCTGGCGGCGTTGACTCACCGCCTGCGTTCGCCCCGATGGACAGTGCTCGGCGTGCCGACAGGTCGCGCCCGACCGCCGGCCGGGCCCTGCGTTGGCCGACCGAGTCGGGCGTCTGGCAGGCTTGGCAGCCGTGAGTGAGCACGGACTGATCGTGGTCGACAAACCGGCCGGGATGACCTCGCACGACGTCGTCGCCCGGATCCGCCGGTTGGCCGGTACCCGCCGGGTCGGCCACGGCGGAACACTGGATCCGGCGGCGACCGGAGTGCTGGTCGTCGCGGTCAACCGCGCCACCCGGCTGCTCACCTACGTGATCGGTGCGGGCAAGCGGTACACCGCCACCATCAGGCTGGGCGTGTCGACGGTCACCGACGATGCCGAGGGTGAGGTGACCGCCCGGACCCCGGCGACCGGGACCACCCAGGAACAGATCCGAGCCGGGTTGGCCGCACTCACCGGCGAGATCGACCAGGTGCCGAGCGCGGTCAGCGCGATCAAGATCGACGGCCAGCGGGCGTACCGTCGGGTCCGGGCCGGCGAACAGGTGGCCATGACCGCACGGCGGGTGACGATCTCCCGGCTCGAGGCGCACGCCGTCCGCCCGGCCGGTGCGGCCGTCGACGTCGACGTCGAGGTCGCCTGCTCCTCGGGTACGTACGTCCGGGCGATTGCCCGTGATCTCGGCACCGCGCTAGGCGTCGGCGGACACCTCACCGCCCTGCGCCGTAGCGCGGTCGGCGGATTCGACCTGGCCGAGGCGCTCACCCTGGCCGAGCTCGCGGATCGTGCCCCGGACGTGGTCCAGCTGCCGATGGCGGAGGCGGCCAGCCGGTTCCTGCCCCGGCGCGACGTCGACGCCGCCGAGGCCCGGGTGCTCGGCCACGGTGGGCCGATCGCCCCGGCCGGCCAGCCCGGCCCGTACGCGGTGTTCGCTCCCGACGGAGAACTGCTCGCGGTGGTTTGCGAGCGGGACGGCCGGGCCCGCGCGGAGATCGTGCTCGCTCCGGCGTGACGGTACGGTGCTTCGTCCCGGCGTGACAGCATCGAACCCGGCCGGTGGCCCGGCACGACCGGATGGAATCCTGGCGGCACAGGCAGGAGGCAGCATGCAACGGATGCGCGGAGTACCATCGGCGGGCGGCGGCTGGGGCCGGTCCGTGGTGACCATCGGTGTGTTCGACGGCATCCACCGCGGACACCAGGCGATCATCGGACACGCCGTCAAGCGTGCCCACGACCTCGGCGTCCAGTCGGTCGTGGTCACCTTCGACCCGCACCCGGCCGAGGTGGTGCGCCCCGGCAGCCATCCGGCGGTACTCACCGGACCGGCCCGCAAGGCGGAGCTGATCGAGTCCCTCGGCGTGGACGTGCTCTGCGTGCTGCCGTTCACCATCGAGTTCTCCCGGCTGACCGCCGAGCAGTTCGTGCACGATCTGCTCGTCGAGCAGTTGCACGCGGCCTTGGTCGTGGTCGGGGAGAACTTCCGGTTCGGGCACCGGGCCAGCGGCGACGTGGCGTTGTTGGAGCGGCTCGGACGCACCTTCGGCTTCGCGGTGGAGGGCGCGGAGCTGGTCGTCGACGACGGCACGGTCTTTTCCTCGACGTACATCCGGTCCTGTATCGACGCGGGTGACGTGACCGCCGCGGCGGCCGCGCTCGGCCGGCCGCACCGTCTTGAGGGCGTGGTCGTCCGCGGCGACCGGCGGGGCCGGGAGATCGGGTTTCCGACCGCGAACCTGCTCACCCCGCGCTACACCGCCGTGCCCGCCGACGGCATCTACGCCGCCCGGCTGGTCCGCTCGGAAGGTCCGGTCCGCCCCGACGGACTCAGCGGGGGAGGACCCGGTCTGCCGGCCGCCGCCTCCATCGGCACAAACCCGACGTTCGCCGGTCGCGATCGCCGGGTCGAGGCCTTCATCCTGGACTTCGACAGCGACATCTACGGTGAGCAGGTCGCGATCGACTTCATCGCCCGGCTGCGGGAGACCCGCCGCTACGACGGGGTCGCACCGTTGATCGCCCAGATGAACGAGGACGTGACCCAGGTACGGGCGGTACTGGGGGCCTGAGCGCCGCCGCCGGGCGACGGAACGGATTCGACGCACCGTGGCCTTGCGGCCCCGCCCGGCGACCTGCTGGTAGCCTGAACGGCAGCGTCGGACCACCGACGGTTCGTCCGGCATGCCTGCACGACGCCGCGGGCACCGAACGAAAGGCAAACCCCTTAACAGATCAGGGAGATCATGGCGCTCGATCAGGAAGCCAAGCGCAAGATCCGTGCGGACTACGCCACCACCGACGCGGACACCGGTTCGCCGGAGGTCCAGGTGGCCGTGTTGACCAAGCGGATCGCCGACCTCACCGGGCACCTCAAGGTGCACAAGCACGACCACCACAGCCGTCGTGGTCTGCTCCTGCTGGTCGGTCGGCGCCGCCGGCTGCTCAACTACCTGCAGAAGAAGGACATCAACCGCTACCGGTCGCTCATCGAGCGGTTGGGTCTGCGGCGGTGACGTCCCGGCGCGGCGGCGGTCGTCCCGGCCGTCCCGCGCCGGACCACATTTGACATCGGCCAACGACGATTTGTCGAAGGGGAGCCGGTCAGCGTACCGGTCCTCGGTAGTGGCCCCCGGGCCAGCCGGCGACGCCGGCTCCCCCGGGCGCTTCGATCGATGACCGGCCGCCCGAGCAGCTCCCCGACGTCGTGGCCACCCGACGTACACAAGGAGTGCGACAGCACAATGACCGAGCAGAACACTCTCGGCACCCAACACAGCACCGCGGTGATCGACAACGGGTCCTTCGGCACCCGGGAGATCACCTTCTCCACCGGACGGCTGGCCCGCCAAGCGGCCGGCTCGGTGATCGCCCAGCTCGGCGACACCGTGGTGCTCTCCGCCACCACGGCCAGCAAGCAGCCCCGCGAGCACTTCGACTTCTTCCCGCTCACCGTCGACGTGGAAGAGCGGATGTACGCCGCCGGCCGCATTCCCGGGTCCTTCTTCCGCCGGGAGGGCCGGCCCAGCGAGGAAGCGATCCTCACCTGCCGGCTGATCGACCGGCCGTTGCGCCCGTCGTTCACCAAGGGCCTGCGCAACGAGGTGCAGGTGGTCGAGACCGTCCTCGCACTCGACCCGGCCCACCCGTACGACGTGGTCGCGATCAACGCCGCGTCGATGTCGACCAAACTGTCCGGCCTGCCGTTCTCCGGGCCGATCGGGGCCACCCGGGTCGCCCACGTCGAGGGCCAGTGGGTGTCGTTCCCGACGTTGGACGAACTGTCCCGGGCCACTTTCGACATGGTCGTCGCCGGTCGGACACTGCCCGACGGCGACGTGGCGATCATGATGGTCGAAGCCGAAGCGACCTCCGACGCGGTGGGTCTGATCGCCGGTGGGGCGACCGCTCCGACCGAGGAGATCGTGGCCAGCGGCCTGGAAGCAGCCAAACCGACCATTCGCGAGCTGTGCCGGGCGCAGCGCGAGCTCGCTGACGTCGCGGCCAAGCCGGTGGTCGAGTTCCCGATCTTCCTGGACTACGGCGACGACGTCTACGAGGCGGTCGCCGCCGTCGGCCGGGACGAGGTCGCCGAGGCGCTCAAGATCGCCTCCAAGGCGGAGCGCGAGGACGCGCTGGAGCGGATCAAGGACAAGGTCGCCGGAGAGCTGGCCGAGCGCTTCGAGGGCCGCGAGAAGGAGCTGGGTGCGGCGTTCCGGTCGCTGACCAAGTCCGAGGTGCGTGCGCGGGTGCTGCGCGACCAGGTACGCATCGACGGCCGTGGGCCGCGTGACATCCGGCCGCTGACCGCCGAGGTCGGCGTGCTGCCCCGGGTGCACGGTTCGGCGCTGTTCGAGCGCGGCGAGACCCAGATCCTCGGGGTCAGCACGCTGAACATGCTCCGGATGGAGCAGACCCTGGACACGCTCTCCCCGGACAAGGCCAAGCGCTACATGCACAACTACAACTTCCCGCCGTACTCCACCGGGGAGACCGGCCGGGTCGGCTCGCCCAAGCGCCGCGAGATCGGTCACGGCGCGTTGGCCGAGCGGGCGCTGATTCCGGTGCTGCCCTCGCGCGAGGAGTTCCCGTACGCGATCCGCCAGGTTTCCGAGGCGATCGGCTCCAACGGCTCGACCAGCATGGGTTCGGTCTGCGCCTCGACCCTGTCGATGCTGTCCGCCGGCGTGCCGCTGAAGGCTCCGGTGGCCGGGATCGCGATGGGGCTGATCTCCGACGAGGTGGACGGTCAGACCCGTTTCGTCACGCTGACCGACATTCTCGGTGCCGAGGACGCCTTCGGCGACATGGACTTCAAGGTCGCCGGGACCCCGGAGTTCGTCACCGCGCTGCAGTTGGACACCAAGCTGGACGGTATCCCGTCCGACGTGCTCGCCGCCGCGCTGCAGCAGGCCCGTGAGGCGCGGCTGACCATCCTGGGCGTGATGGGCCAGGCGATCGGGTCACCGGCCGCGATGAGCGAGCACGCACCGCGGGTGACCACCGTGAAGATCCCGGTCGACAAGATCGGCATGGTGATCGGCCCGAAGGGCCAGACCATCAACGCCATCCAGGACGAGACCGGAGCGGACATCTCGATCGAGGACGACGGCACGATCTACGTCGGCGCCACGAACGGACCGGCCGCCGAGGCCGCGGTCGAGCGGATCAACGCGATCGCCAACCCGACCCTGCCGAAGGTCGGCGACAAGTTCCTCGGCACCGTGGTCAAGACCGCCGCGTTCGGCGCCTTCATCTCGTTGCTGCCCGGTCGTGACGGGCTGCTGCACATCTCCAAGGTGGGCGACGGCAAGCGGGTCGAGCGGGTGGAGGACCACCTCAACGTCGGGGACAAGGTCGAGGTGCAGATCGCCGACATCGACGCCCGAGGCAAGATCTACCTGGACAAGGTACGGCCGGAAGGCGCCGAGGCGCCGGCTGCGGCGGAAGACGCCAGCGGCGAGCGGCCGGCCGGCCGGGAGCGCGGCGACCGGGGGCCGCGCGATCGCGGCGACCGCGAGCGCGGCGACCGCGGCCCGAGCCGGGGTGACGGCGAGGGCGGCGAGCAGCGCCGGCGGCGTAACCGGCACAGCTGACCCGGTGGTGCCACGGACCGATCCGGTCACCGGCCGGGGTCCGTCCCGCCCGGTGACCAGGACGCTCACCGACGACCCGTTGGGCGGCACGGTACGCCGTACCGTGCTGCCCAACGGGTTGCGGGTGATCACCGAGGCGATCCCGGCGATGCGCAGCGTCTCCTTCGGCGTCTGGGTCGGTGTCGGTTCCCGCGACGAGACCCCGGCCCGCTCCGGTGCCTCCCACTTTCTGGAACACCTGCTGTTCAAAGGCACCAGACGGCGTACCGCCTGGGAGATCTCCGCCGCGATCGAGGCGGTCGGGGGCGAGACCAACGCGTTCACGGCCAAGGAGTACACCTGCTACTACGCCCGGGTGCTCGACGCGGATCTGCCGCTGGCCATCGACGTCGTCTGCGACCTGGTCGCCAACTCGGTGATAGATCCGGCCGACGTGGAGACCGAACGTGGGGTGATCCTCGAAGAGATCGCCATGCACGACGACGAGCCTGACGACGAGGTCCACGATCTGCTCGCCGGCGCGGTCTTCGGCCCGCATCCGCTCGGCCGGCTGATCTCCGGCACCGAGGCGACGATCTCCGCGCTGACCCGCCGGCAGATCAACGACTTCTACCGCCGCCGGTACACCCCCGGGGCGATGGTGATCGCCGCCGCCGGCAACCTCGATCACCGTAGCGTGGTCCAGCAGGTTCGGGCTGCGCTGCGCGCCAGCCCGCTGGATCCCCGGTCGCCGGGCCGACCGGACCCGCCACGGCCGACGACCCCGGCGGTACGGATCCGCCCGCCCCGGGTCCTACTGCGGCGCAAGGAGACCGAGCAGGCGCATCTGGTGCTCGGCGGGCCGGGCATCAGCCGTGGCGACGACCGACGGTTCGCCCTCGGGGTGCTCAACAACGTCCTCGGCGGCGGCATGTCCAGCCGGCTGTTCCAACAGGTACGGGAACGTCGCGGGCTGGCCTACTCCGTCTACTCATACGCCAGCCAGTACGCCGACGGCGGGATGTTCGGGGTGTACGCCGGCTGTGCGCCCGGCAAGGTCGACGAGGTGCTGGAGCTGGTCCGCGCCGAACTCACCGGAGTCGTCACCCACGGCATCGACGCCGATGAACTCGCTCGGGGCAAGGGAATGAGTCGCGGCGGTTACGTGCTCGGGCTGGAGGACACCGGTTCGCGGATGGGCCGGCTGGCAAAAGGTGAACTGCTCTACGGCGAGCAGTTGACTGTCGACCAGTTGCTGGCCCGGGTGGCCGCCGTCACCGCGGACGACGTCGGGGCGATCGCCGCCGACCTGCTGACCCGGCCGATGTCGCTGGCGGTGATCGGCCCGGTGGAGTCCGCCGCGCTCGATGCCACCGGGCCGCTGGCGGTGGGATAGGTTGTGCCGGTGAGTGAGAATGGTGCGACCGCGACCGCTGCCCCGACCGACCAGGCCGTCGTCGGTGACCAGGCCGTCGCCGGGCCGACCCGGGTGGCGGTGCTCGGCGCCCAGGGCCGGATGGGCACGGAGGTCTGCCGGGCGGTGAACACCAGCGGCGATCTCGAACTGGTGGCAATGGTCGACCAGGGTGACGGGCTGGCAGCCGTCCGCGACGCCGGGGCGGACGTGGTCGTCGACTTCACCACGCCCGACGTGGTCATGGACAACCTGCGCTGGTGCGTCGACCAGGGTGTCAACGCCGTGGTCGGTACCAGCGGATTCACCGCCGACCGGTTCGACCAGATCCGTGGCTGGCTGTCCGGGAAACCCGCCGTCGGCGTGGTCGTCGCCCCCAACTTCGGCATCGGCGCGGTGCTGATGATGCAGTTCGCGGCGCGGGCGGCCCGCTATTTCGAATCGGTGGAAATCATCGAGCAGCACCACCCCGCCAAGGTCGACGCGCCGAGCGGCACGTCCAGCCACACCGCCCGGGTGATCGCCCAGGCGCGTACGGCGGCCGGGCTGGGCGCGATGCCCGACGCCACCACGAGCGAGCTGCCCGGTGCCCGGGGTGCCGACGTCGACGGGGTGCGCGTGCACTCGGTGCGGGCCGCCGGTCTCATCGCCCATCAGGAGGTGCTCTTCGGCACCACCGGGGAGACGCTGACCATCCGACACGACTCGTACGACCGGGTGTCGTTCATGCCCGGGGTGCTGCTCGCCGTCCGGTCGGTGCTGCGGCGACCCGGTCTCACGGTCGGGCTGGACGCGTTGCTCGACTGACGTCACCGACGGCCGGCCCGCCGTCGACCGGTGGCGGTCGCTCGTCGGTCGGCGGCACCGCCACGTGCAGCCGCAGCTGCGGCACGAGCAGGTCGTCGACGTCCAGTGCCCGGGCCGCGCCGTCAGCCGCCCAGCCGGCCGAGCCGAGGAACGTACGGGTCGCCGGATCCCGCTCGAACGCCCAGGCCACAGCGGTGTCGAAGCCGTCGGAGCGCCACAGGTCGACGGCTGCGGCGAGCAGTCGGCTGCCGTGTCCGCGCCGTCCCCAGCGCGGTTCGACCAGCAGGTCGGTGACTGCGGCCACCCGATCGGTGAGCGCGGTGGGCGGTTCGCCAGGCGCGAGTGCCTGCTCGTCGGCCGGGCCCGCCGCGAGGAAGCCCACCAGATACGATTGCTCGGCCTGCTCGACGGCGACCAGCACCCGGTGCCGTGGCGACGGCGCACCGGTGATCGCGGCGTCCCAGCGCTGCGCCAGCCAGGCCTCGTCCAGCCCGTCGAGCACCTGCCGGGGCAGCAGTCGCCGGTAGGCGATCCGCCAGGTGGTCAGCTGGATGCGGGCGATGTCACCAGCGTCGCCCGGTCGGGCAGGACGGACATATCCGAGCGCCATGACTGGTCAGCGTACGGACAGGAGGGCGGCCATGCCGCAGCGGGCCGCCGGGCGTACCGGCCGGCAGATGGCGATCGTGGCCGGCCTCGCGGTCGTCGTCGCCGCGTTCCTCGCCGTCGCGGCCGACCGGCACGGCTTTTTCGACCTGAAGGTCTACTACGGCGCGATGCACCACTGGGTGCGCGACGGCGGCGAACTCTACGACCACATGAAGCCGTTCAGCCAGTACGGCTTCACCTATCCGCCGTTCGCCGCGCTGACCATGCTGCCGATGGCGTTCCTGCCGTGGCCCCTCGCGATCGTGGTGAGCGTGAGTTTGGCGGTGGTGACCAGCGCCCTGTTGCTGTGGTGGCTGGTCGACCCGGTCGCCCGGCGGCAAGGCTGGACCCGCTGGTTCGCGTTCGCGATCGCCGGGTGCCTGGTCGCCGCGTACGAGCCGATGCGTGAGACGGTCAGTTTCGGGCAGGTCAACACGCTGCTGCTGGTGCTGGTCGCGGCCGACCTGCTGTGGCTGGTGGCGGCCCGGTCGCCGATGTCCCGGCGGTGGCGCCGGTTCGCCGGGGTGGGTGTCGGGCTGGCCACCGCGATCAAGCTCACGCCGGGCATCTTCATCGTCTACCTGCTGGTCACCCGGCGCTGGCGGGCCGCGCTCACCGCCTCGGTCACCGCCACTGTGGCCACTCTGATCGCCGCCGCGCTCGCCCCGGACGCCTCCCGCGAGTTCTGGACCCAGGCGCTGTGGAACACCGACCGGGTGGGGGCGCTCGACTTCGTGTCGAACCAGTCGCTGCGTGGGATCGTCGCCCGGCTGGATCCGCTGCACCCGAGTACGGCGGCGTGGCTGGTGCTGGTGGCGGCCACGCTCGTCTGGTGGGCGTGGCGGTGTCGGGCCGCGGTCGCCACCGGTGACGAGACCACCGGGTTCGCGTTGACCGCGGTGGTCGGCTGCCTGGTCAGCCCGGTGACCTGGGTGCACCACCTGGTCTGGCTGCTGCCGGCGCTGGTCCTGCTGGTCGACAACGGGCTGGCCGCCGCCCGGGGCAGTCGCCGGCGGCGGGCGTTGTTGGGCTTCGCCGTGGTCGCGTACCTGTTGTTGATCAGCCGGCTGGTATGGCTCTGGCGCAATGCCGATGCCGCCAACCTGCTCGGTTTCGTGGGCAGTAACGCGTACGCCTGGGTGAGCGTCGGGCTGCTGCTGTTCCTGCCGGTACGCCGGCTGGCCGCCGACCGGAGCCGGCCGGCGGCGGCCAGCTCAGCCGGTGTCGGCGAGGATCCGGCCGTCGTCGATGCGGGCCAGGTAGCGCACCTCGTCGAGGCCGACCGGGGTTTGTCCCGGTGACCGGGGGACCTGGTAGACGCTGCGTTCTCCGTCCGGGCGCAATCCGGCCGCCTCGTAGAACCGTCGCGCCCGGTGGTTGCCGTCGAGCACCCACAACCGCATCGTGCGCCAGCCCTGCCCGGTCAGCCCGGCGATCGAGGCGGTGAGCAGGGTCCGACCGATCCCGTGGCCCCAGTACGTCGGGTCGACGTACATGCTGACGATCTCGCCGTAGGCCGGGTCGAGCCGATCCCGGTCCTGGTCTATCCGGTACGGGCCGAAGGTGCCGAACCCGACGATCCGCTCGCCGTCGGTGGCGACCAGGGTGCGGAACGGATGGTCCGGCGCGGTGGTGCCCACCTCCCGGCGTCGCTGCGCCCAGGCGGCGACGTTCAGTCGGTCGAGGACATCGGCGGGGACGAGGCCCGCGTAGCCTGCCTGCCATGCCCGGACGTGGACACCGGCGATGGCTTCGGCGTCGTCCGGAGTCTCTTGTCTGACTTCTGGCATATGAGGATTTCTATCCGGATTTGTCGTCTACGTCCAGTAGTGCGCGGCGAGTGTCGGATCCCTCGCACCGTAGGTGTCGGGGCGTGCTGCGGGCGACGGCACACGGAACGGCCCCGGCACCGGGTCAGCCTCGGTGAGTGTGACATCGTCGCCTCGGCACGGGTCGATCACGTGCGTCCAGTCCATCCGGGGGCAGTCTTGTCGATCGTGGCTGCGGTGCGGCAGTCCCTGCGGCGGTGGGCGGCGCTGGGACTGGTCTTTGTCACCGTCGGGTTGTCGGCCGCGATGGTCTCGCCGTACCTCACCCTCTTCCTCGACGACGCCGTCGGCGCCGACGCCACCCAGGTCGCGGTCCTTCTCGTCGTCGCACCACTCTCCTCGGTCGTGGTGTCCGCGATCATCGGCCGGATCTCCGACCGACTGCCGAGCCGGCGCGGGCTGCTGACCGGCGCCGCGCTGGCCGGCTGCGCCTCCAGCGCGTTGGCCGCCGTCGTACGCGACTACTGGGCCTTCCTGATCATCACGATCACCCTGACCGCCTGCGCACAGGCGATGTTGCCGCAGATGTTCGCCTACGCCCGTGAGTCGGTGACCGAACCCGACCGGGTAGCGATGACCATGAGTACGCTGCGTACGCTCTTCTCTCTCGCCTGGGTGGCGGGTCCACCGCTGGCCTCGGTGCTGCTCACGACCGGTGGTTTCACTCTGACGTTCACCACCTCGTCGCTGATGTACGCCACGGCGGCGGCCGTGGCGTACCTGGCGTTGCGTGGGCGACGCGCGGCGGTATCCGACGACGGCCCGACCGTCGACGGACACGGTGCCGACGCACCGCGGCGTACCATCTGGTCGAACCTGGCCGTGTTCGTCCTCACCTGGGCCGCCACGAACCTCGCCGTCCAGTCACTTCCGCTGTTCACCACCCGGGAACTCGGGCACGGGGTCGGGTCCGCCGGTCTGCTGCTCGGCCTGTGCGCCGGACTCGAAATCCCCATCATGATCGGCCTCGGCGTGCTCTCCCTGCGCATCCCGGTGGGCCGGCTCCTGATCGTCGGCGCCGGCTGCGGGTTCGCCTACATGACCTTGGTCTGCTTCGCGACCGACCTGTGGCAACTGGCCGCCGGGCAGGTCCTGAACGCAACGGCGATCGCCGCGCTGAGCGGCCTCGGCATCACGTACATGCAGGACATGATGCCCCGCGACCGTGGGCGTGCCTCCACCCTGTACACCAACAGCATTCCGATCGGCGGCCTGCTCGCCGGCCCGGTCCTCGGCGCGGCCCAACAGGCCGGCTACCGCCTGCCGTACGCGGTCGCGGCCCTGTGCTACGTCGTGGCGCTCGGCCTGCTCGTCCTCGCCCGCACCGGGGGCTCCGGTGGCTCCGGCGCGACGATTGTCGTACCGATGCGTTAGCTTGCCCTGCGATGCCCGCGCCAGACAGTCTCTCACTCGCTCAGGCCCGCCGGATCGCGCTGGCCGCCCAGGGGTTCACCGATCCCGCCCCGGCCGGCGTGCCGACCCGTCGGCACCTGCGCCGGGTGCTGGACCGGGTCGGCCTGATCCAGATCGACTCGGTCAACGTCCTGCAACGCGCCCACTACCTGCCGTTGTACAGCCGGCTCGGCCCGTACCCGACGGCGCTGCTGGACCGGGCGGCCTTCCACGCCCCCCGTGACCTGTTCGAATACTGGGGGCACGAGGCCTCGCTCATCCCGGTCGACCTGCAGCCGGCGCTGCGCTGGCGGATGGCCCGAGCCCGCCAGGACGCCTGGGGCGGCATGCGGCGCATCGCCGTCGAGCAACCCGACCTGGTGGCCTGGGTACGTGACGAGATCCGCGCCAAGGGACCGCTGACCGCCGCCGAGATCGAGCAGGACGCCGCCCGGCCCAGCGGCAACTGGGGTTGGAACTGGTCGGCGGTGAAGACCGCCCTGGAATACCTCTTCTGGGCCGGGGAGGTCACCTCGGCCCGGCGTAGCGGCTCCTTCGCCCGTTGCTACGACCTGCCCGAGCGGGTGCTGCCACCGCGCGTGGTGGGCGCCGCGACACCGACCGAGGCGCAGGCGCACCGGCAACTGGTCGAGACCGCCGCTCGCAGTCTGGGCGTGGCGGCCGAGCCGGAGCTGCGCGACTACTTCCGGTTGCCGGCGTCGGCTGTCCGTCCGGTCGTCGCCGATCTCGTCGCCGAAGGGGTGCTGCGGCCAGTGACCGTACAGGGCTGGCGCCAGCCCGCCTACCTGCACCACCGTGCCCGGCTGCCGCGCTGGGTACGGGCGGCGACGCTGATCAGCCCGTTCGATCCGGTGGTGTGGGAGCGGGCCCGCACCGAGCGGCTGTTCGGGCTGCGCTACCGGATCGAGATCTACGTGCCGGCCGCCCAGCGGGTGTACGGCTACTACGTGTTGCCGTTGCTCGAAGGCGACCGGCTGACCGCGTTGGTCGACCTCAAGGCGGACCGGGCGGCCGGAGTGTTGCGGGTCCCCGCCGCCTGGCTGGTCCCGCCGCCGGCGCACGACACCCGCGGCGGCGCCCGCGACGCGTCGGGTGACCCCGAGCGGACCGCTGACGCGCTGGCCAGCGAGCTGTTCCGGATGGCCGGCTGGTTGGGCCTGTCCGAGGTGTCGGCGCCGGTAGCCGGTGACTTCGCCGGCCCGCTCGCCGCCGCGCTGGTCGCCGTGGCCGGGCGGCGCGCGGTGCCGGCGGGATGAGAATCCCCACCGGGCACCGGGCACCGGACCCGACCAGCGGCGTGCGATCGCGGTGTACGGTGAGAAAATCCGCTCCACGGGAGGACACGTGACGATGGTGAGCACCGACGGCAGCGGCGCGAGCCGAGCCGCCGCCGTCGAGGGTCCGGTGATCGCACATCCGTACCCGTCGCAAGTGCCCCAGCCGGACCGGCTGACCGGCTTCGTCAACCGGCTCGTGGCCAGGTCGCCGCGCTGGCTGGCGCCGCTCGCGGTGCTCGGCTGCATCGGTGCCGCCGCCGGGTACACCGTGGTCACCGATCCCACGAACAGCACCGCCGAGGCGGCGCCGACCTGCCTGTTGAAGCTCACCACCGGCCTGGACTGTCCGGGCTGCGGCGGCACCCGGGCGGTGTGGTACGTGCTCACCGGCGACGTCGGGGCCGCTGCCCGGCACCACCTGCTGCTGGTCTTCGCGATTCCGTTCCTGCTCTACATCTACCTTGCCTGGGCGGGCCAGCAGGTGTTCCGGTGGCGGCTGCCGCAACTGCAGCTCAGCCCGACGGTCATTGGCTGGTCTCTCGGCGTCTGGCTGGCCTTCGCCGTGCTTCGCAATCTGCCCTGGGCACCGTTCACCTGGTTCTACGTCTGACGTCTGACGTCCGACACGTCTGTGCCGCCGTCCTCCGACACGTCTGTGCCCCCGTCCGGCCCGGTACCGGCGTTGCCGCCGGTACCGGCGGCAACTAGAGTCCGAGAAATGCCGGAAATCGTGTCACCGCAGGTCACGCTGATCGCGTGGACCCACTTCGAGCCGCCTGCCGAGGTCGACTGGTCGACCGATGCCGAGGGCGGCCAGGCGCTGGCGGAGTTCGCCGGGCGAGCCTGCTACCAGTCGTGGCGCAAACCCAACCCGGTCACCGCCACGAACGCCGGCTACCTCCAGCACATCCTGGACAGCGGTCACCTGTCCGTGCTGGAACACGGCAGCGTCACCTTCTACCTCACCGGGATCTCCCGGTCGCTCACCCACGAGCTGGTCCGGCACCGGCACTTCTCGTACTCCCAGCTGTCCCAACGCTACGTCCCCGAGCGTGACGCCGCGATGGTCGAACCGTCCGTGATCGCCGAGGATCCCCAGTTGCACGAGAGGTTCGTGGCCGCCGCGGACGCGAGCGTGCGTGCCTACACCGAACTGCTCGAAGGGCTGGAAAAGCGGTTCGCCGACGTGGCGAACCCGACGCTGCGCCGTAAGCAGGCCCGCCAGGCCGCCCGGGCGTTGCTGCCCAACGCCACCGAGACGCGGATCGTGGTGACCGGCAACTACCGGGCCTGGCGACACTTCATCGGCATGCGGGCCACCGAGCACGCCGATGTGGAGATCCGTGAGCTCGCGGTGGAGTGCCTGCGGCAACTGCAGCGGGTGGCGCCGAACGTGTTCGCCGACTTCACCATCAGCGCGCTGCCGGACGGCACCGAGGTCGCGAACAGCCCGTACACCGGCCAAGCGGAGTAGATCTCATACCCGTACGGGAGCGCCGGGAAGGCGGTGCGCTCGTCCGATAGGTTGTCCATATGACGCAGCACCACCTCGCCGGCAGCGGTCCGGGCGCCCCGGGTCCGTTCGGGCGACTTCTCACGGCCATGGTCACACCACTGGCCGGTGACGGTTCGCTCGATCTCGACGGAGCCGCTCGCCTGGCCAGCTACCTGGTCGACGAGCAGGCCAACGACGCGCTGGTGATCAGCGGCACCACCGGCGAGTCGCCGACCACCTCCGATGCCGAGAAGGATCGGCTGCTCCGGGTGGTCGTGGAGGCCGTCGGCGACCGTGCCCAGGTGGTTGCCGGCGTCGGCACCAACGACACCCGGCACACCATCGAGCTGGCCACCGCTGCGGAAAAGGCCGGGGCGCACGGGCTGCTCGTGGTCACGCCGTACTACAACAAGCCGCCGCAGACCGGCGTCGTCCGGCACTTCACCGCGATCGCCGACGCGACCAGCCTGCCGATCCTGGCCTACGACATCCCGCACCGCACCGGGATCCCGCTGACCAGCGAGACCCTGGTCCGCCTCGCCGAGCATGAGCGCATCGTCGGAGTCAAGGACGCCAAGGGCGATCTGACCGCCACCTCCTGGGTGACCAGCCGGACGGACCTGGCCTTCTACAGCGGCGAGGACGCGCTCACCCTGCCGATGCTGGCGGTCGGCGGGGTCGGTCTGGTCGGCACCTCCACCCATCTGGTCGGCGCGCCCACCAAGAAGATGATCGAGGCGTACGCCGCCGGTGACGTCGCCACCGCGCTGGCCCTGCACCGGCGGCTGCTGCCGCTGTTCACCGGGATCTTCCGCAGCCCGGGCACGATGCTGGTCAAGGCCGCGTTGGCGGCGCTCGGGATGCCCGCCGGCCCGGTGCGACCGCCGTTGACCGACGCGACCGAGGCCGAACGCGACCAGTTGCGCGCCGACTGCGCCGACGCCGGGCTGGAGCTGCCGTGAGCCAGGCGCACGTCGAACTCGATCTGCCCCCGGCGTTGCCCGCCGGCGGCCTGCGGATCATCCCTCTTGGCGGGCTCGGTGCCATCGGTCGCAACATGACCGTCTTCGAGTTCGACGGCAAGTTGCTGATCGTCGACTGCGGGGTGCTCTTTCCCGACGTCGAGCAGCCAGGCGTCGACCTCATCCTGCCCGACTTCACCCCGATCCTGGACCGGCTCGCCGACGTACAGGCGATCGTGCTGACGCACGGCCACGAGGATCACATCGGTGCGGTGCCCTACCTGCTCGCCCACAAGCCGGACATCCCGCTGGTCGGCTCGCAGTTCACCCTGGCTCTGGTCGAGGCCAAGCTGGCCGAGCGGCGCATCGAGCCGTACGCGCTGACCGTCCGCGAAGGCCAGCGTGAGCGGATCGGCCCGTTCGAGTGCGAGTTCTTCGCGGTCAACCATTCCATTCCGGACGCACTCGCGGTGGCCATCCGTACGCCGGCCGGGCTGGTGCTGCACACCGGTGACTTCAAGATGGACCAGCTACCGCTGGACGGGCGGATCACCGACCTGGCCGGGTTCGCCCGCCTCGGGGCCGAGGGCGTCGACCTGTTGCTGTCCGACTCGACCAACGCCGAGATGCCCGGTTTCGTCACTCCGGAGCGCGACATCGGCCCGGTGTTGGACGCGATCTTCGCCAAGGCCCGTGGCCGGATCATCGTGGCGAGCTTCGCCTCGCACGTGCATCGCGTGCAGCAGGTCCTCGACTCGGCGTACGAGTACGACCGCAAGGTGGCGCTGATCGGCCGTTCCATGGTGCGCAACATGGGCATCGCCCGTGATCTCGGTCTGCTGCGCATTCCGCCCGGGCTGGTCGTCGGGATGGACGAGGTGACCGGGCTGCGGCCCGAGGAGATCGTGCTGATGTCGACCGGCTCGCAGGGCGAGCCGATGAGTGCGCTCGGCCGGATGGCCACCGGCGACCACCGGCACATCACCGTGGCCCCGGGTGACACCGTGGTGCTGGCCAGCTCGCTGGTGCCGGGCAACGAGACCTCCGTCTACCGGGTGATCAACCAGCTGTCCCGGGCCGGCGCGACCGTCATCCACAAGGACGTGGCCAAGGTGCACGTCTCCGGGCACGCCCCGGCCGGGGAGCTGCTCTACCTGCTCAACGTGGTGCGGCCGAGCAACCTGCTGCCGGTGCACGGTGAGTGGCGGCACCTGCGGGCGCACGCCCGGCTCGGGATCGAGTCCGGCCTGGACCCGCAGCGCGTGGTGCTCTGCGAGGACGGCGACGTGGTCGATCTGGTCGACGGGCACGCCAGCCTCGTCGGGCACGTCAAGAGCCGGTACGTCTACGTGGACGGGCTCGCGGTCGGCGACGTCGGTGAGTCGTTGTTGACCGAGCGGCGGATCCTCGGTGACGGCGGGTTCATCGCGGCCACCGTCGTGGTCGACTCGGTGACCGGGAAGGTGGTGGGTGGCCCGACCGTGTCCGCGAAGGGGTTCTCCGAGGATCCGGAGGCGTTCAACGCCGTCATTCCGTTGATCACCGAGGCGCTGACGCGGGCTGCCGCCGACGGCATCACCGACCCGCACCAACTGCAGCAGGTGGTCCGCCGGATCGTGGGGCGCTGGGTCAACGACGCGTACCGGCGCCGGCCGATGATCGTGCCGACCGTGGTGGAGGTTTGACGCCGATCCGGTAACGGTCAGCGGCCGACCAGGGCTGACCCAGCCGCGACTTGGCGGCATACTGAGGGCCGGTCACTCACCGTCGTCCGGAAGGGCGGACATGCGTGACGGTCCCGGCCCCAACGGGTCTCCAGCAGCGGCACGATGGAGGCTGCGGCTCGCGTTGCGCCGTGCGCGTGAAGCGGCGGGGCTGACCCAGGGCCGGGTGGCCGAAACGCTCGAGTGGTCGGTCTCCAAGGTCAACCGGATCGAGAAGGGCGACGTCACCGTCTCCGCCACCGATCTGCGGGCGTTGCTGGGGTTGTACGGTGTCGACGACTACGACGACGTGCGGCGGCTGCTGCACGACGCCCGGACCTCACGGCTGCGCGGCTGGTGGGACGAGCCGCGCTACCGGGAGCATCTCACCCCGGCGATGCTGCAGCTGCTGCAGCTGGAGAGCGAGGCCAGCGCCATCCGGGTGTTCCAGCCGACGCTGATTCCGGGCATGCTGCAGACCCGCGAGTACGGGGAGTTCGTACTGAACTTCTGGCGTAGCGAACTCGCCGAGGCCGACCGGGCGCTCCGCCTGGAAGCCCGGTTGCGCCGCCGGCAGCAGGTGTTGGACCGCAGCGATCCGCCGTTGTTGCGACTGGTGCTCGACGAGTCGGTGCTCTGGCGCACCGTCGGCGGGCCGCGCATCATGTCGGGGCAGTTCACCCAGCTGCTGCAGGTGATGCGGCGGCCCAACGTCCAGGTCCGGATCGCGCCGTTCGCCGACGCCGCGATCATGGCCATGCTCGCACCGTTCACCCTGCTCGACTTCGGCGACGAGGACGACGCGTTGCTCTACCGCGAGGGGATCCTGGTCGACGAGATCGTGCATGCCGCCCATCGGATCCGCCGCCACCGCGACTACTTTGCGCACATCTGGCGGGCCGCGCACGATGAGCAGACCTCGGCTCGGCTGATCGCCGAGCGTTGCGTCGCGCTCGCCGCGCTCGCCGGGCCTGGGTCACTGCCGACCGTCGGGTGAGCCGACCGTCGGGTTGGACGCCGTCGACACCGGCCACGCTCGGTGCGTATCGGTCTGGCAATCTATGCGTTGAATGTGCAGAATGCCAGAAAGGTGTGATGTGCCATGTTGCGAACGACCGATGGTTGGCGGCGCAGCGGCCGATGCGACACGAACGCGTGTGTCGAGGTCGCCGCTACCTGCGCAGGAGGCGTGGCGTTGCGCGACTCGGCCCTGCCCGACGGCCCGCACCTGCGGTTCGACCCGCGACCGTGGCGCAGTTTCGTCCGTGGGATCGGGCGCGGGGACTTCGCCGCCCGGTAGGACCAGGTGGAGGCTGACCACTACCGGGCGCGATACGTCGTACGCGCCACGGGCGGGTCCGGTTCACCCGGCCAGCTGTGATATGCCGCATCCAGCCGAACCTGATCCATCGACGGGCATTGCCCGTACCTCCGCACGGCGCGACCAGCGCGGGGCACGCGGCGGAGGGAGACACGATGCGGCGCCGGAGGATGACCACTGCAGGAGTCACGGTGGCTACCGTCGGTCTGCTGGCCGCGGTGACCCTGCCGGCGATCGCCGGCGACGGGCGGCACGCGCCGGACATCACCGCCGTTGAGTCCGCAGCCACCGCCGTTGAGTCCGCAGCCGCCACCGGGGACGTCGCGGCGCCGGAGGTCGTCGCGGCCCTCGGCCGTGACCTCAGAATCAGCGCTGGCCAGGCCCGGGCCCGGCTGGCGACCGAGCGGTGGGCCAGCCGAACCGCCAGCGCGCTGCGCGCCGAGTTGGACACGGCCTACGGCGGTGCGTGGCTCACCGACGACGGTGCCGATCTCGTCGTCGCGGTCACCGACGAGACCCTGGCCGGCCAGGTGCGGGCGACCGGTGCACAGGTCCGGGTGGTGGCCCGCAGCCAGCGGACGCTGGACACGGTCAAGCGAGGCCTCGACGACAGCGCGGCGAGCGCGACACCCGATCTGGCCGGCTGGTACGTCGACGTCGCCGCCAACACCGTCGTACTGCTCGCCCAGCCCGGCGCCGAGCCGGCCGCACGCGCGTTCGCGACCGCTGCCGGTGTGCCGGCCGGGGCGGTCCGGGTCGTCGCCTCCGACGAGGCCCCGGTGCCGCTGTTCGACGTACGCGGTGGCGATCCCTACTTTATCGATCGAAGCGGGCGCTGCTCAATCGGTTTCTCGGTGGTCGGCGGTTTCGTCACCGCCGGCCACTGTGGGCGGCCAGGCGCGCGGACCACCGGATTCAACCAGGCCGCCCAGGGCGTCTTCCGTACCTCGTCCTTCCCCGGCGACGACTGGGCGTTCGTCGAGGTCAACGACGACTGGACAGCGCAGCCGGTGGTCAACGACTTCAACGGTGCGACGGTGCCGGTGGCCGGCAATCTGGAAGCCCCGGTAGGCGCCAGCGTCTGCCGGTCCGGCTCGACCACCGGCACCCGCTGTGGACGGATCCAGGCGAAGAACGCGACGGTCAACTATCCAGAGGGCACCGTCACCGGGCTGACCCGCACCGACGTCTGCGCCGAGCCGGGTGACTCGGGCGGTGCCTGGCTCTCCGGCGACCAGGCGCAGGGAGTCACCTCCGGCGGCTCCGGCAACTGCCGGATTGGCGGGGTGACGTTCTTCCAACCGCTGACCGAGATCCTCCAGGCCAACAACCTGACCCTGGTCACCACCAGCGGCGGCGAAACGCCGGGCGCGCCGGCGCCGAGTGCCGCACCGACCGGGCCGGCGGATGTCGTGCCGACCGCAGCCCCGCAGGACCGGTGCGCCGCGCACGAGGTGGTCCGCGAAGGTGAGTTGAGCCGGCCCGGCAGTCGGCAGATCCAGCCGGACGGGCGGTTCTTCCGCGCCGGGACCGGACGCCACCGGGCCTGTCTGCAAGGTCCGGACGGGACTGACGTCGATCTGGTGCTGCAGCGGTTCACCACCGACGGTTGGCGTACGGTCGCCTGGGCCGACACCCCCGGTGCACTGGCGTTGCTGGCATTCTCCGGACCCGCCGGTGCCTACCGCTACCGGGTGGAGTCCGAACAAGGCGTGGGCGGTTACCTCCTCGGGTTTTCGGTGAACTGACCGCCGCCCACCATGGAGTCCCCGGGGACCGCCCTCCCCGGGGACTCCGCGCGTCTGGTCGCGGCCTGAGTACGCGTACCCTGCCGGCCGCCACCGCCCGCTCGTAGCCTGGCAGGTGGGGAGGCACGCGCAATGGGCTACCAGCTACTGACCACCGCCATCCTGACGCTGCACTTCGGCTACCTGGCCTACCTGGCGGTCGGCGGGTTCCTGGCCTGGCGCTGGCCCCGCACCATCTGGTTGCACGTCGCCGCGGCGGCCTGGGGAGTGCTCCTGGTGGCGGCCGATCTGACCTGCCCGCTGACCGCGGCCGAACACTGGTCCCGCCGTCAGGCCGGACAGGTCGGCTTCGACGTCGGATTCATCGACCGCTATCTCGCTGGGGTGATCTACCCCGAGCAGTACGGTTGGCTGGCCAGGCTGGTGCTGGCCAGCCTCGTCGCGGTCAGCTGGATAGGCGCGTTCAGGGCAGTTCGAAGACCCGACCGGGTCAGGGCAGTTCGAAGACCCGACCGGGTCAGGGCAGTTCGAAGACCCGACCGGGTCAGGGCAGTTCGGCCACGGCGTCGGCGAAGCTCGCTGCGGTGACGATCGCCGCGTTGACCAGGATGGCAAGCTGGGCTCCACTGACACCGAACTCCAGGTCGGTGCTGACATCACCGGCGAGGAGAATCTCGCCCTGGCCGGTGTCGTGCACGTAGACCTTCGGCAGTAGCCGGTCGTGGTTCCACGCGTTGCAGAACTGGAACGCCTCCGGTAGCCGCTCCGCCGGCAGCCGGCGGTCGGCCAGCACCCGGGCGTGCAGAATCTCCCGCTGCTCGCCGAGCCGCTCGAACTGGATCACCGCCCGTCCCCACTTACCGCCGACCACGCCGGCGTCGTCGACGAAGTAGCGGTCACCGCGCTCGTTGAGCGCCGCGGTGATCCCCTCCAGGGTCAGCGGCGAGACGACGTCGGGAACCCCCTCGGCAGGTAGTTGCACGTGCTCGTACGCGGTGGTGCTCGGCTGGTCCGCGGGCAGTTCGACGGCGTCGGTCAGTGGCTCGGCCGCCAGCCACCCAGCCATCCGACGGGACTGGTGATCGCTGCCGTTGCGAGTGTCGAACCGCGCCGCCAGCTGCTGCGCGGCGGCGGACAGCTCGGCACCCAGCGCCTCGACGGTCACCTCGCCCGCCGCCCGGTCGCCGTGTTCGGGCCGGTGGACGGTGCGCCCGCCGTACCCGGCGGCGGACGCCAACCGGCAGGCCAGCGCGGCGGCGGCGGCGAACTCCATCGCCGACGCGTCGTCGTACGGACGGTCGAACCACTCCAGGTGCTCGGCCAGGATGGCGAGTGCCCGGTCGTGGTGGCTGGTCAACGCGCAGAACCGCAGATGCTCGGCGAGAAACGGGAAGGCGTCCCGCTCGTGCCGGTGCCGCCGGTAGGCACGGACATGGGCCTGGGCGGCATCGGCGTACCGGCCGAGCCGCAGGTACGGCATCATCACCGCGACCAGGGCCTTCTCGGGCTGTTCGGCACAACCGAGCGCACCGCTGAGCACCGGCTCGACCACCTGCAGGGCTTCGTCCCACGCACCCCAGCCGGCGAGCAGCTCGGCCTGGCGCGAGGGGTCACAGCCGGCGCAGTCGCTGTTCTCGTCGCGTACGGCGGTGCGCCACTGCGCCAACCAGTGCCGGGCCTGCGACTCGTCCCCGACATGGTCGGCGATCTTGCAGCGCAGGTTGTAGACGGCCTGCAGGCTGTGCCCGCCGGCGGTGAACCGACGCTGCATGTCGTCCAGCGCGGCCTGGGTCTGGGCCAGCCCGACCCGGGGAGTGCTGCGCAGGGTGGCCACCGCCCACTTGTGGTACCAGCGCAGCAGTTCGGCGTCCCACCCGTCGAACAGTTCCGGTTGCTGGTCGAACAGGTTGAGACACCAGCCGAACGCCGGCAGCATCCGCCACCGCTCGGTGTGGTTGTTGTACGTGTCGATCAGCGCCATCCGGGCGTCGAACCCGACACGCGGCTGCCCGGCCGCGTCGGCGTGCGCCGCGATCCGTTCCAGTTCGGCGATCTTGCCGTCACCGTCCGGTAGGTCGGTCGCCTCGTCCAGCGCCTGGATCAGCTCCTCGGCGGTCACTCGGTCTCCTGCGCGGGTGTGCCCGGCCCGGCCGGGTCGGTGAAGGCCCTGTCCAGCAGGGCCAGGAAGGATCGGTTGAGGGCGGCGCTGTCCACCGCCCGCAGGGGATGGTGGCCGGCGAGCAGCGCCTGACCGTAGAGCGCCTCCACCGCGTGCCGTAACGCCGGCCCCGGCGGTTGGCCGGCGAGCCGGCGGATCAGCGGGTGTCGCCAGTTGAACACCAGCTCGGGCCGGTGGTCGACGTCGACGTCGGCGAACGCGGACAACACGTCGGACCAGAGCTCGTCGGATCCGTCGCGGCCCCGGCGCAGGCTGTCCTGCTCGCGGGCGGCCTGGCCGTGCACGTACAGCGCGGGCACGGTGACCGGGTCGAACTGGCGGACCTGGGGTACGCAGTCCAGCTCGGCCAACACCGTCTGGGCGATCCGCAGGAACCCGGCCGCCGTGGCGAGCTGCCCGGGGGAGAGGGTCTCCAGCCGGGCGGCGAGTTCTCCCGGGTCGAGCCGGCGGGTGCGGATCGCCGCGTCCAGCCGGGGCAGCCGTTGCAGGATCTCCGCGTCGTAGGCGTAGCCCGCGTTGACGATCGGCGTGCCGGCGGCGGAGGCGATCGCGGCCAGCGAGCGGAACTCGTCGACGGTCTCCACGTACCGGATCATCGACAGCTGCTGGCGGAACGTGCGTAACGGCATCATCCCGCGGCTGGTCTCGAACGGCAGCCAGGCATCGACCAGACGCAGCATGTCGTCATCGCGTACGGCCAGCGCCTTGACCCCCAGATGGTGTACCCGCAGGAACGCGGTGAGCCGCTGCGGCCGGCTGACCGCCAGGTCCAGCAGCCAGCTGCGGATCTGCTCACCGAGCCCTTCCCGGACACTGCTGAGCAGGTCGTCCTCGTAGAGCGACTCCCGGCTGGCGGTCGGGCGCAGCAGCGCGGTGTCGACCACCGCGCGGACGAAGAACGCCCACTCCGGCAGCAGCTTGCCGGCGTCCTCACTGAGCAGCATCCGCTTGAGGTAGACCCGGTGCCCGCCCTGCCCGACAGCCGAGGCCGAGGGCAGCACGTAACCGACCCCGACCAGACCGGCCTCCGGAACCCGCAGATCGATCACATCCATCGGACGGGCGCCGATCAGGGTGGCGCCGTAGTCGAGTAACGCCTCCCGGCGTGCCTGCGGATCGGGATGGTCGACCTCCCACGGCGCCTGCGGCTCGGTCAGCCGCACCGGTGCGACGCCGGGCGCGCCGAACAGCACCGGTACGTCCAGCAGTTGCGCGTATCCACGTACCAGGGTGTGGACCTGACCGGCGGCCAGCCAGTGCCCGGCGTCGGGGCGCGGGCGCAGGGTGACCGTCGTGCCGATTTCGGCGCGGGCGCTGTCGTCGACGCTCGTGGTGTACCGCCCGTCGGCGTAGCCGGTCCACCGTACCGCCGGTCCGCCACGGGCCGAGCGGGTCACCACCTCGACCGCGTCGGCGACCATGAAGCAGGAGAGCAGGCCGATGCCGAACTGGCCGAGAAAGTCCTGCCGGGTGAAACCGAGGTCGTCACGCTTGGAGGTACGCCCGACGCTGGCCAGGAAGGTGTGCACCTCGGCGTCGGTGAGCCCGATGCCGTCGTCGTGCACCTGCAGGCTGCCGTCGGCAGCGGAGTCGATCCGCACGGTGCCGGCCGACCAACCCGGATCGAACTCGCGGCGGGCGGTGATGGCGTCGGTGGCGTTCTGCACCAGTTCCCGGGCGAACACCCGGGGACTGGCGTACAGATGATGGCTGAGCAGGTCGACGATGCCGTGCAGGTCGACCTGGAAACGGTGCTCGGTCCCGGTGCCCTGAGCGCCCGTGTCGTTGTCCCGGTGGTCCATGCCGATCAGGTCGCCAACTCGGCGGCGGCGTCGGAGACCTGACAACCGGTGGAGATGCCGCAGCTGATCAGGTGGTCGAGCTGAGCGGGGGTCACACCGCGTTCGAGATCGGTGATCACCTCGCCGCAGACCCGGGCGGTCCCGTCGTCGTCGACGTGGACGAACGTCTTCGGCCACAGCCGGTCGTGGTTCCAGGAATTGCAGAAGGCGTACAGGGTCGGCACGTCGTCGACGGTGAACTCGGTCGCCGCGATGGTGCGGATCCGCAGGAGTTCACCTTGCGCGCCGAGCCGGGAGAAAAAGATCACGTTGTCGTTCCAACGGCCTACCAGATCGCCGTCGGAGTCGCTCTGGAAGCGGTACCCCCGGGCGTCGAGCGTGCTGGCGATCAAATCGGTGGTCAGCGGCCGCAGCACCTGCATCTGGCCACTGCCGGCAGGCGCGTCCGACAGGTCGTCCAGGTCCGGCGGGGGCATCGGGGGTCCTTTCGGTACGGGCGGACGGCGACAGAGGCGATAGACAAGCGCCGACGCAGATGGTGGCACAACCGTGCCAGCGACCGGAGCGCGGACACGGCCATCAAAAGCGAGGAATTATCCGTCGGCGGGGTTACCGTGTGACTCTATGGCGGGCCGGACCTCTCAGGCGAGTCGGCGGCGTGGCGGGTCGGCGACCCGGGGCGCCACTGCCAGCCGTGCCCGTCAGCCGGCGCGCAAACGGCCCGCCGCGCCCACTCGCCGGCGTCCGGCGCGCAGCTCACCGGCGGTGCTCGTCGGGCGGGCGATCGGGGCTACCTGGATGGGGCTGGCGCACGGTGTCGGCTGGGCGGTGCGGGCCGCCGGCCGCCGGGCCGCCACCGCCCGCGAACTCGGTCCTGAGCACCGCCGGGACGGTGCCGGGCTCTTCCTGCTCGGACTGGCCATCCTGACCGCGATGGCGGTCTGGTTCGGCGCGGCCGGGCCGTTCGGGGTCCGCATCGCGGACACGCTACGGCTGTTCATCGGTGCGATCTCGGTCGCGGTGCCGCTGTTGCTGCTGATCGGCGCGGTACGGCTGATGCGTGACCCGCCCGGTGAACCCGAGCCGCGCGGGCGCGGCCTGGTCGGTTGGTCGGCGATGCTGGTGGGCACCGCCGGGCTGCTGCACATCGGCCAGCATCCCGCCGACGGACTGCAGCGGGACTACGCCGGCGGGCTGATCGGGCTCGGTATCGGCGAAGTGCTGCAGATGTCGGTCAGCTACTGGGTCGGTGTGCCGCTGCTCATCCTGCTGCTGATCTTCGGGCTGCTGGTGGTGACCGCCACCCCGATCAACAAGATTCCGGAGCGGCTCGGCCTGCTCGCCGGCCTGGTGACCGGCCGTGCGCCGGAGTCCGACGACGACAGTGGTGGCGAGGCCGACGCGCCCGACCCGGGGGACGGGCCGGACCGGCCACGCCGTCGGCCGGCGCGGCGCCGGCAGGCCAGCCGCATCGGAGATGCCGAGTTCACCGCGAGCGCCGACCCCGACGAGCCGCTTGACCTGCAGGAGACGGTCGAGCTGCCGCGTCGGCCACCGGCGAAGGTACCGGCCACCCGCAGGTCCCCCGAGCCACCCGAGCACTCGCCGGTGCCGACCCGGGCCGAGCAGTTGGCGATCACCGGGCTGGCCGGCGACTACACCCTGCCACCGGCGAAGCTGCTGCGCACCGGCGCCCCGGCCAAGACCCGCAGCAAGGCCAACGACGAGGTGATCGCCGCGCTGCAGGGGGTGTTCGAGCAGTTCGACGTGGACGCGGCGGTCACCGGGTTCACCCGTGGGCCGACGGTGACCCGCTACGAGGTCGAGCTCGGTCACGGGGTCAAGGTCGAGCGGATCACCCAGCTGTCGCGCAACATCGCGTACGCGGTCAAGTCGCCGGACGTGCGGATCCTGAGCCCGATCCCGGGCAAGAGCGCGGTCGGGGTGGAGATCCCGAACAGCGACCGGGAGGACGTCGCCCTCGGGGACGTGCTGCGATCCCGGGTGGCGACCGCCGACCACCATCCGATGGTGGTCGGTCTCGGCAAGGACATCGAGGGCGGCTACGTGGTGGCCAACCTGGCGAAGATGCCACACATCCTGATCGCCGGCGCCACCGGCGCCGGCAAGTCGTCCTGCCTGAACTCGCTGCTGGTGTCGATCCTCAGCCGGGCCACCCCGGACGAGGTACGGCTGCTGCTGGTCGACCCCAAGCGGGTCGAGATGACCGGGTACGAAGGCATCCCGCACCTGGTCACGCCGATCGTCACCAATCCCAAGAAGGCGGCCGAGTCGCTGGAGTGGGTGGTGCGCGAGATGGACATGCGCTACGACGACCTGGCCGCCAACGGGGTCCGCCACATCGACGACTACAACCGCAAGGTCCGGGCGGGCGAGATCACCGCGCCGCCGGGCAGCGAGCGGGAGATCCGGCCGTACCCGTATCTGCTGGTGATCGTCGACGAGCTGGCCGACCTGATGATGGTCGCACCGCGCGACGTGGAGGATTCGGTGGTCCGGATCACCCAGCTGGCCCGGGCCGCCGGGATCCACCTGGTGCTGGCCACCCAGCGCCCGTCGGTGGACGTGGTGACCGGTCTGATCAAGGCGAACGTGCCGTCGCGGCTGGCTTTCGCCACCTCGTCGCTGTCGGACTCGCGGGTGATCCTGGACCAGCCGGGTGCGGAGAAGCTCATCGGCCGTGGCGACGGGCTGTTCCTGCCGATGGGCGCGTCCAAGCCGCTGCGGATCCAGGGTGCCTGGGTCGGCGAGAAGGAAATCGACGACATCGTCTCCTTCTGCAAGAAGCAGCGGGAGCCGGAATTCCGCCCGGACGTGCTCACCGCGGCGCAGGACAACAAGAAGAAGATCGACGAGGACATCGGCGACGATCTCGACCTGCTGGTGCAGGCGATCGAGCTGGTGGTCACCTCACAGTTCGGGTCGACCTCGATGCTGCAGCGCAAGCTGCGGGTCGGATTCGCCAAGGCGGGTCGGTTGATGGACCTGATGGAGACGCGAGGCATCGTCGGCCCGTCGGAAGGCTCGAAAGCGCGTGACGTGCTGGTCAAGCCGGACGAGCTGGCAGAAGCGCTGGAGAGCCTGCGCGGCGCCGAGGCCGGCTGACCGGCCCGGTACCCTCGGGTGGTGTCTGCGTTTGCCTCGACTCCACCGCCGCCCTCGGGGCGGCGGGTCGCCCTGCTCACCCTCGGTTGCGCCCGTAACGAGGTCGACTCGGAGGAGCTGGCGGCGCGACTGGACGCCGATGGCTGGCAGGTGGCCACCGACGTCGCGGGTGCCGACGTCGTGCTGGTCAACACCTGCGGGTTCGTCGAAAAGGCCAAGCAGGACTCGGTGCAGACGCTGCTCGACGCCGCCGACACCGGCGCGAAGGTGGTGGCCGCCGGCTGCATGGCCGAGCGGTACGGCCGGGAGCTCGCCGAGCATCTGCCGGAGGCGCAGGCGGTTCTCGGGTTCGACGACTACCCGGACATCTCCACCCGGCTGACCGCCGTGCTGGCCGGCGAGCGACTGTCCGCGCACACCCCTCGGGACCGCCGCCAGCTGCTGCCACTGACACCGGTGTCGCGCCAGCACAGCGCGGTCGTGGTGCCCGGCCACGCCACGGTCGACGAGCACACCCCGGCGCATCTGCGGCAGGTGCTGCGCCGCCGGCTGGACAGCGGTCCGGTGGCGTCGTTGAAGCTGGCCAGCGGCTGCGACCGCCGGTGCACCTTCTGCGCGATCCCGGCCTTTCGTGGGGCGTTCGTCTCCCGTACCCCGGACGAACTGCTCGCCGAGGCGGCTTGGCTGGCCGGCACCGGCGTGCGCGAGCTCGTCCTGGTCAGCGAGAACTCCACCTCGTACGGCAAGGATCTCGGCGACCCACGGCTGCTGGAGAAGCTGCTGCCGCAGCTGGCCGAGATCGACGGCATCGTCCGGGTGCGGGTCAGCTATCTGCAGCCGGCGGAGACCCGACCGGGTCTGATCGAGGCGATCGCCACCACCACCGGGGTGGCACCGTACTTCGACCTGTCCTTCCAGCATGCCAGCGAGCCGGTGCTGCGCCGGATGCGCCGGTTCGGGTCCACCGAACGGTTCCTGGAGCTGCTGTCCATGGCCCGCTCGATGGCGCCGCAGGCCGGGGCCCGGAGCAACTTCATCGTCGGCTTTCCCGGCGAGACCCGTGCCGACGTCGACGAGCTTGTCCGTTTTCTCTCGGCGGCCCGGCTCGACGCCATCGGCGTGTTCGACTACAGCGACGAGGACGGCACCGAAGCGGCCCAGCTGCCCGGCAAGATCCGGACGGCCACGGTCAAACGACGCTACGACCGGCTGTGCGCGCTGGCCGACGAGCTCTGCGCGCAGCGGGCCGAGGAGCGCCTCGGCAGCATCGTGGAAGTGCTGGTGGACTCCGTCGACGGCACGGTGGTGGAGGGGCGCACCGCGCACCAGGCCCCGGAGGTGGACGGATCCACGGCGCTGGCGGCATCCGCCGACGGACGGTGTCCGGTGGATCTGACCCGGTTGCGTGCGGGCGACCTGGTCGAGGCGACGGTGACCGGGACCGAAGGGGTCGACCTGATCGCCGTACCGGTGCGGGTGCTGTCCACAACCGCCGCGTCTGCGGCTCCCACGGCCGGGCAACGTCCGCTGTCGGCGGTGGCCAGGTGAGCCGGTGACCGGGCCGGGTGGCTCCGGTGGGGCCGGTGGGGTCCGTTCCACCGCCACGGCCGCACCACCGGTGGTGAACGCGGCGAACGCGCTGACCGGGCTGCGTATGGTGCTGGTACCGGTCTTCGTGGTGCTGGTGCTGGTCTCCGCGATGACGCAGCCGGGCTGGCGGATCGCCGCCTGCCTCACGTTCGTGATCGCGTCGGTGACCGACCTGGTCGACGGCTGGATCGCCCGCCGGTACGCGTTGGTCACGTCGTTCGGCAAGGTCGCCGACCCGATCGCGGACAAGGCGTTGACCGGCACCGCGCTGGTCCTGCTCTCCTGGTACGACCAGGTGCCCTGGTGGGTGACCGGGCTGATTCTCGCTCGTGAGTTCGGTATCACGCTCATCCGGTTCTGGGTCCTGCGGCACGGCGTCATCGCGGCCAGTCGGGGCGGCAAGGTGAAAACGGCACTGCAGATCCTGGCGATCGTGTGGTACCTGCTTCCGCTGCCGGCGGTGCTCGCCGCCGCTGGCAGCTGGATCATGGCGGCAGCGTTGGTGGTGACGCTCGCCACCGGACTGGACTACGTCGTACGCGCGGTGCGGCTGCGTCGTGCCGGCCCGGCCCGGGGCGGGCGGCCCTGACGTGCGTGGTGACGACCCGGCCGGATCGGTGACCCGAGCGCTGGTCGAACGCGGCGAGACCGTGGCGACGGTGGAGTCGCTCACCGGTGGGCTGGTGGCCGCCGCGTTGGTCGGCGTCGCCGGGGCCAGCGCGGTGTTTCGCGGCGGGCTGGTCGTCTACGCCACCGATCTGAAGTCGTCACTGGCAGGTGTGCCGGCGCAGCTGCTGGCTGAGCGGGGACCGGTGGATCCGGACGTGGCGGTCGCCCTGGCCGAGGGCGGCCGGTCGCGGTGCGGTGCGGACTGGGCGTTGGCGACCACCGGGGTCGCGGGTCCGCGGCCGCAGGGAGGCAAGCCGGTGGGACGGGTGTACGTCGCACTCGCCGGCCCGACCGGTCCCCTGGTGCGGCGGCTGGATCTGCACGGCGGACGGGACGTCATCCGGGCGGCCTCTGTCACGGCGGCGCTACGGTTGCTCACGGCGCAGGTGCGTCCGGCGCGCCTCGGCTGATGACAGGTCCGACCCGGTAGCTTGAACGGACATATGCTGTAATCCCGACCTTTTCAGACGGTGATCGCTCATTCGTGCCGCTGGGTGGGGTGTCGAATGGATGGGCACCAGATAAGGTTGCGGGAAGCCTCCGGCACTCGCCGGCCGGTCCCGAACAGGGGGAGGTGCGATGGTCCTGCTACGCCGCGTCATCGGTGACGCGCTGCGAGCCCGACGGCAGAGACAGCGCCGGACCCTGCGAGAGGTTTCCACCGCCGCGAACGTCAGTCTCGGCTATCTGTCGGAGGTCGAGCGCGGGCAGAAGGAAGCCTCAAGCGAACTGCTGTCGGCGATCTGCGACGCGCTCGGTGCGCAGCTGTCCGAGATCCTGCGTGACGTGAGCCACACGGTCGAGTTGGCCGAGCAGATGCAGGGTGTGCTCGTGGCCGTTCCTGGGCAGCCGGACGCGCCGACGGCCACGCTGGCCGCTGGTGACCCGACCGGTGTCGACGAGGCACTGCGACCGGCCGAGCCGGGCCGAGCCGGCGACGCGCGCGACCACTCGGTGCATCAGCTCGCGACCGAGGGCGGGGTGACCGTCTGCGTGCGTAGTGAGTCGCCGCTGAAGACGACTTTGCGGGCGACCCGGCGGGTGCCGAGCCCCGGTGGCCGTGATCGGGACGTCTTCTGCGCTGCCTGACCCGTCGGCGTGGTCAGCTGGATCCACGCCAGTAAGGTGGATCCCCTACTGGCGTGCCTACCGAATTCCGACGGACGGCCCCATGACGCGGTGGCGTCGGCCTGGGACGATGATAGGGGTGCGCCGCACCACCGCCCGGGTCCGGGCGGCGGCGCAGCCCGACCGTACGTGCCGATAAGTGAGGGGATACCGCAGAGATGGCGAACCCGTTCGTCAAGGGTTGGCGCTACCTGATGGCGCTGTTCAGCGCCAAGATAGGCGACCATGCCGATCCCAAGGTGCAGATCCAGCAGGCGATCGAGGACGCCCAGCGGCAACACCAGGCCTTGGTCCAGCAGGCTGCGGCGGTCATCGGCAACCAGCGGCAGCTGGAGATGAAGCTCTCCCGGCAGATGAGTGAAGTCGAGCGGCTGCAGGGGATGGCCCGCCAGGCGTTGGTACTCGCCGACAAGACCCGGTCGTCCGGTGACGAGGCCGAAGCCAACAAGTACGAGCAGACCGCGCAGACGCTGGCCACCCAGCTCGTGTCGGGCGAGCAGGCGATGGAGGATCTCAAGACCCTGCACGACCAGTCGCTGGCCGCCGCTGCCCAGGCCCGCCAGGCGGTGGAGAACAACCAGATGATCCTGCAGCAGAAGCTCGCCGAGCGGACCAAGCTGCTCAGCCAGCTCGAGCAGGCCAAGATGCAGGAGAAGGTCGCCGCATCCCTCGAATCGATGTCGGCGCTCGCCGCGCCCAAGAACACGCCGTCGCTGGACGAGGTCCGCGACAAGATCGAACAGCGGTACGCCACGGCCATGGGCCGTGCCGAACTGGCCGGCAACTCCGTCGAGGGACGGATGCTGGAGGTACAGAAGTCCACTCTCGACCTGGCCGGATCGTCGCGGCTGGAGCAGATCCGGGCAAGCATGGCCGGAGAGCAGCTCGCCGGTGGTCAGGCCGCCGGTGGTCAGCCCACGCCGGCGGTCGAGCCGACCCCGAGCGCGGCGGACACCGCGGGTGTCGCCCGGCTGGACCAGTTGAGAGCCTCGATGGGCAAGGACAAGACCACCGGCGACGCCAGCGCTGCCAGCTGAGCGCCGGCCAGCCCGACGACCACAGCCGGCGGGGGAGGAGAGCTGCAGTGACCGATCCGCGCACCCGCTACTTCCGTACCCTGCGTCGGCTGCGCCGCTCCGCCCGCCGCTGGAGCGTGCTCGCCAGCGGGTTCACCGGCGCCGCGGTGGTCCTGGTGCCGTATGCCGGAGTCAGCCCGGTCGACGCGGGCTGGGCCGCGGCGGCCGGTGCCAGCACGGCGCTCGCCCTCTGGCGCTGGTCCGACCTGCGTGCCCAGGCCGCGCTGCCGCCACCGCCGGCACCGGATCCGGCCCTTGTCGCGGAGCAGACCCGACTCAAGCTGGTGGCGACCGTCGAGCGGAATCCGCTCGGCCGAGCCGCGCTCGGCGGTATCCGCCGTCAGCAGGCGATGCTCGCTCTGCGCGGCACCGCGGCCGCCGATTCCTGGACCCGGTTGGACCGTGCCACCACGACCATGGCCGGGCTGGCCGACCGGCTCACCGGTCCGGGTGAGCCGGCCCGGCTGGAGGCCGCCACAGCCGAACAGTCGTTGCGTGACCTTGCCTACCGGGTGGCCAGCGTGGAGAAGGCGCTGCGACTCGCGTCTGGCGACGCCGTGCTGGCCAGCTCCCACCGGGTACTCGCCGAACAGCTGTCCGCCGGTGTCGCGGCGTACGAAGGGCTGGTCGCGGCGGCGGCCAGCTACGTCGCAGAAGATGGGCGGGCGGTCAACGAGCATCCGTCGGTCTCCCGGTTGACCGAGGCCAGCGACCTTCTTCGGGGTGTCGCGGCCGGCCTGGCTGAACTGCGCCGCCATGCCGATCCGGCTGGCACGACGGGCACCAGTACATGATCCGACCGGACAGCTCGCCCTTGCGCACCGCGGTGCCGCAGCGTCGGCACGGCCGCTGGAACCGGCCGTACACATAGGTCGGTTCGTGCGGTAGACCCGTGACGCTACGCCGGGCGCGCCCCCGGTTCGCGGTCATCAGCCGGTGTGCCAACCCGACCAGCGCGGGGAGGTCAGCGACCTCGTCCACCGGTGTCCAGGGGTGCACGCCGCGCAGAAACAGCAGCTCACACGCGTACACGTTGCCGATGCCGGCCAGATTGCGTTGGTCGCGCAACGCGTCGGCGACGGCGAGGCGGCCCTGGCCCGACAGCCGCCGGACCGCCTCTGCCGCGTTCCAGTCCGGGCCGAGCGGATCCGGCCCCAGCCGACCGACCAGGTCGGCCTCCCGTTCGGTGGCCACCAGGACCACCTCGTGCAGGTGATAGCCGACGGCGACGGTGTCTGGCGTACGCAGCACCACTCGGATCACATGTGCCGGTCCGCCGGTCCAGCGTTGCCCCGCCCGGAAGATGCGCCAGCTACCGTCCATCCGCAGCCGGGAGTGCAGTGTGTGGGACGTCGTGTCGGGTGCGGACAACCGCAGCAACAGACGCTTGCCCCGGCTGAGGCAGTCGAGCACCGTCCAGCCGGTGAGGTCGGCCGCGGCGAGCTGCGGGACCCGGACGTCACTACCGGTGAGTTGCCGGCCGGCCAGCGCCTGCCGCAACTCGCGGGCCGTGTTCCAGACCGTGTCGCCTTCGGGCACCATCCCATCCTGCCGCAGACCGGTGACCGGCGGAGGCGGTTACCTCCGCCGGTCACCGGGCCGTCGGACCAGCTGTGGCAGGGGTCAATACCTGCGTCGGAACACCGCGAAGGTGGCACCGGTGCCCAACACCAGCGCGCCGACCAGCACCACCCAGATCGCGGTCGAGTTGATACCGCTGCCCAACTCCGCGTTGGCCTGGACCGCCGCGAAGAGACTGTCGTCCGCCGGTGCCGGCAGCGCCACCGGCGGCAGCTCGCCGTAACGGACCAGTCCGGTGCTCTCCAGCAGTGACATGTGGGTCTGGACGTACCCGTTGGCGTCCTCGGCGAGCTGACGGACGATGTCGTTGCGCGTGCTGGCGCGGACCGCGCCGATCACCGGGAAGATCGAGCCGTGCGCCGCCCGCAGCCGTTCGACGAAGATCCGGTCGAACCGCGCGCCCGTGGCGGACTTCATGTCGTTGACCCAGCCCTGCTGCGTCGGGGTCGGGTCGGTCGGCAGTTCCACACCGAGCTTGTTGGCCGCGTCGACCACCAGCAGGTCCAGTTCGACATGCTGTTCGGCGATCGCCGCACCGACTTCACGGACCCGTTGGGCGCTGCCCTTCTCCGCGGCCATCTGACCGGCCGGGATCTCCCACAGGCCGGCCAGTCGTACGCCGTTGAGCAGTGTGATGTCGGCTGCGCCGAGCTGGGTCGCGCCGGAGGGCTGGGCCAGCGCGGCACCGGGAAGCGCGAGCAGCCCGGCGACGAGCCCCACCAGGACCGCAGTCAGCCAGCGTGGGGTGCGTGCCGCAGATCGTGCCCGGGCCATAGTGTCTCAACCTCCGAGTAGGGCATAGCGGGTCTGTCGGATCAGACTGAAACGTTAGGTGGAATACCTCTCCTCCGTCAATGCCCCAGGCCTGGAGATAGCGGAAACTTGAGACACATTTAATGCGTTGCTGTGGCTAATCTGACTGAACTCGGTGGCATCGGCCGAACGGCCGATGCCACCGGTTCAAGGTCCAGGTCAGGACGTTGCTTCCCGGCTGCAAATTCAGCATGTCGTCCCCTACCCGGTGCTACCTGCGGTGTTGCGGCGAGGTAACCGGATTTTGACACGGTAACAGAAAGCCGGTCTATTCTTGACCCGGTAAAAGACCGGATCTTCGGCCGGCCCGGGTGCTACGGGTGGCGGCTACCGGGGGTGGCGGCCACCGGTCTACGGGGACTCGTCGGGTCGCGGCGGTCGGACCATGTCGGCGTACCGCCGGTGGCTGGCGCCGTAGATGGCGAAGTTGAGCCGGGCATGGGACAGGCTCAAGTCACCGTTCGGTCCGCCCCGCACGACCCCGGCATCGTGATCGCTCTGGCCATCGTTGGTCCAGAAGCAGACAGGGCAGGTAGCGCATCCGGTCCGGTAACCACAGCAAGGACATCTGTCGACGGAGTACGGGCCCACCCGACAAGCCTTCCATAACAACATTTCGCCCGTGTGCCGGAGGTCCCCTACTCCACGGCGTCGTGCCGACTCCAGCTGAGCCGGACCAGATCGCCAGGAGCGAGGCCGAGGACGGTGGCGGCGTGCCCACCGTTGACCGCTACCGCCGCCTGCCCGGCCGAGTCCACGTACACCACGAGCTCACCCGCGGCCACGTCGCCGAAGGCACGCCCACGTACCGCCGGTGACTGGTCGACCAGCAGCGTACGTCCACATCGATCGAGTAGGCTCCCGGCGGCGGCCAGTTGCACGTTGCCGAACCGGTCGATGGTCAGCACCTCGGCGGTCAACCCGCCGTCGGCTGTGCTCACCACCGGGTCCGGCAGGCGGACCAAGGTGGTGGGATCCACCAGCTCGCCGACGTCCCGCAACGCCGTTCCGTCGGCCAGGTGGGCCGCGACCGGAGCGAAGACGTCCCGGCCGTCGAAGGTGCGAGCGGCCCCGGTCGACCGTCTCGCGGCCAGCACGGCCACCTCCCGCGCACCGCCGAGCGCGTCCACCGCCCAGCACAGCAGTCCGTTGTCCGGACCGACGCAGATCCCCCCGGCGGTGCCGACGGCGACGGCCCGGCGGGTGGTGCCCACACCGGGATCCACCACCGCCACGTGCACCGCCGGTGGCAGGTACGGCATTGTTTGCGCGAGCACCGCCGCGCCACGGCGGATGTCGTACGGCGGAATCTGATGGGTGACGTCGATAACCCGTACCGTCGGGTTCACCCGTGCTATCACGCCATGACACGCGGCGACGAATCCGTCGCTGAGCCCGTAATCCGTGGTGAACGTGATCCACTGGTAATCGGCCATGTCGTGACGCTATCGGTGTCGCCGCTCGACCCCGCAGTCACTCAACCACGCAGTCGCAACCCGCGTACCGTCGTGCGGAATCCGGCGGCGGCCAGCGCCGCGCGCAACGGGGAGTCACGCACCGGTTCGCCGTCGGCGCGCTCGACCGACAACACACCGAGTGCCCCGGAGGTCACCTTGGCGGCCAAGGCTCGCGCTGCCTCGCCCAGCCGGTCCTCGTCGCGCGTGAAGCAGAGCAGGCTACGGCCGCCGCGCTCGAGGTAGATGGCCAGTTCGCCGGCGACCAGCACGACCAGGGCGCCAGCCTTGCGGCCGGGCCGGTGACCGCCGGCCGGCCCGCCGGCGGAGTCCACCGCGCGGTCCGGCCACGGTAGCGCCGCGCCGTACGGGTTCGCCGGATCGGTCGCGGCCAGCACCAGGGCATCCGGCCGGGCCCGGCGGTCGATGTCGGCGAGTTCGCGCAGCCGCTCCACCGCGCCCGGTACGGCGAACTGGGCCGCGCCGAGCCCGTCGACGAAGTATCCGCGGCGAACGGTGCCACGCTCCTCCATCGCGGCCAGCACCGGGTACACCGCCGCGAATCCACCGGGCTGGCCCTGCACGGCGACCGCGCCGCGGGTCACCACACCGTGCCGTTCGAGCAGCACGTCGGCAAGCGCCGCGAGGCGCCGGGTCGGATCCGGGTCGCGGGCCGGCAACCGGGACCAGCGGCCGGCCAGGGTCGGGGCGGCGCGTACCGCGGGTGTCGCCCGCCCGATGCGATGCTGCCGGGCCCGTGGGGTCGCGGCACCGCGCGTCCGGTGGGTGCCGCCACCGGCGGCGAGGACCGCACGTAGCGGGGCCAAGGTGTCGTTGGTCAGCCAACCGGCCCACACCAGGTCCCAGATCGCGGACTCGATCCCGCCCATCTCGGTCTCGACCGTCACGGCGAGTTCGCTGATCCGATCGCTGAGCTGCCGGAAGAACAGGGCCTGCCCGTCGGCGAGTGCGTCGAGGACCGCCTGGTGCACCGGAGCCAGCGACAACGCCGAATCCGGCGGTGGCAGCAGCAGTGGGGCGGTGTCCGCAAAGGCCAGCTGAATCCAGCCGTCGTGGCCGCCGATCGCACCCGCCCCGGCCCAGATCACTTCACCGGTGGCGCACAGCTCGTCCAGCTGGGCAGGAGAGTAGTCGCCGACTCTGGCCGGCAGCACCAGCCGCTCCAACGCGGACGCCGGAACGGCTACGGCCTGCAACTGTTCGACAGCGTTGGCGACCCCGTCGATGCCCCGGAGGGCAGCGCCACCGGTCCCGGTCACCTGCTGCCAACGAGGTAGGAAGGCGGCCAGCGCTGCCGCCGGCACGGGCTCGATCTCACGACGCAGCGCGGCCAACGACCGGCGGCGCAGCAGTCGCAGCACCTCGGCGTCGCACCATTCGACGCCGGCCCGGGTCGGGGTGAACTCACCCGCGACCACCCGACCGGTCGCGGCCAGCCGGCGCAACGTCTGCTCCACCACGGCCACGCCGAGCCCGAACCGGGCTGCGCAGTCCGCCGTGGCGAACGGTCCTCTGGTGCGGGCGTATCTGGCGACGAGATCGGCAAGCGGGTCGACCACGGCAGCCAGATGTGCATCTGCGATGCCGACCGGAAGAGCCACCCCGAGCGCGTCACGCAGCCGGGCGGCGTCCTCGACCACCACCCAGCGTTGTTGCCTGGCGATGCGTACCCGCAACACCCGCCGGGTGCGCGCCAACTCGTCCAGCCAGCGGGGGTCCACCTGCCGGTCGACCAGCTCCGGGTCGGTCAGGTCGCCGAGAACGCGCAGCATCTCCGCGACGTCCTCGGCGTCGCGGGGGCGGCGATGGGTGCCGAGCCACTGCAGCTGTCGGCTGCTCTCGGCCAGGACGGCCGGGTCGAGCAACTCCCGCAACTCGACCCGGCCGAGTAACTCGCCGAGCAGAGTCGAGTCGAGGGCCAGCGCGGCCGCGCGTCGTTCGGCCAGCGGCATGTCCGCCTCGTAGAGGAACGCTCCCACATAGCCGAACAGCAACGACCGGGCGAAGGGCGACGGTCGGACCGTCTCGACCTCCACCAGCCTCAGCCGCCGCGTGCTCAGGTCCTGCATCAGGCCGACCAGGGCCGGCACGTCGAACACGTCGCGCAGACACTCCCGGGCCGCCTCCAGCGTGATCGGAAAGTCGGCGAACTCACGGGCCACGTCGAGCAGCTGGGCGGCCCGCTGACGCTGCTGCCACAGCGGCTGCCGGCGGCGGGGATCCCTGCGCGGCAGCAACAGCGCCCGCGCGGCGCATTCGCGGAACCTGGCAGCGAACAGGGCGGATCCACCGATCGACTCCTCGACGAGGTGGCCGATCTCGTCGGCGTCGAACGCGACCAGCTGCGCGTCGGGCGGTGCGTCCACCATCTCCGGCAGGCGGATCACGATGCCGTCGTCGGCGGGCAGCACCTGCGCGTCGACACCGTAGCGATCGGTCAGCCGACGGCCGATCGCCAGCGCCCAGGGCGCGTTGACCTGGGCGCCGAAGACGCTGTGCACCACCAGCCGCCAGTCACCCAACTCGTCGTGAAAGCGTTCGACGACGACGGTCCGGTCGTCCGGCAGGGTGCGGGTCGCCGCCCGCTGATCATCGACGTAGTGCATCAGGTTGTCGGCTGCCCAGTCGTCCAGCCCACCGGCGCGTAGCGCGGCGCGGGTCGACTCGGGCGCCGCCCGGCCGATCGCCCGTAGCCGGGCGCCGAGCGCCCGACCCAGCTCGATCGGCCGGCCCGGTTGGTCGCCTTTCCAGAACGGCATCCGGGCCGGTTGGCCAGGTGCCGGGGTGACCATCACCCGGTCGGGGGTGATCTCCTCGATCCGCCATGAGGTCGCACCGAGCAGGAAGACGTCGCCGACACGTGACTCGTAGACCATCTCCTCGTCCAGCTCACCCACCCGGGTGGTGTGTCGCACGCCGGCCAGGAACACGCCGAACAGCCCGCGGTCCGGGATCGTGCCGCCGCTGGTGACCGCCAGCCGCTGGCTGCCAGGACGCGCGGTGAGGACGTCGGCGTAGCGGTCCCAGACCAGCCTGGGACGTAGCTCCGCGAAGGCCGTCGACGGGTAGCGGCCGGAGAGCATGTCGAGCACGGCGTGCAACGCCGAATCGGGCAGTTCGGCATAGGACGCGGCCCGACGTACCACTGCGGCCAACTCGTCGAGCGGCCAAGGCTCGAGCGCCACCATCGCCACGATCTGCTGGGCGAGCACGTCCAACGGGTTGCGCGGAAAGCGCAGCTGCTCGATCGCGCCCTGCGACATCCGTTCGGTGACGACGGCACAGGCCAGCAGGTCCCCGCGGTGTTTCGGCAGGATCACGCCCTGGGACCGGGCGCCGACCTGGTGCCCGGCCCGGCCGATGCGCTGCAGACCGGCGGCCACGCTCGGCGGCGCCTCGATCTGCACCACGAGGTCGACCGCACCCATGTCGATCCCCAGCTCCAGGCTGGACGTGGCGATCACGGCGGGTAGCCGCCCCGACTTGAGGGCTTCTTCGATCTGCTGGCGCTCCGAGCGGGAGACGCTGCCGTGGTGTGCCCTGGCGATCACCGCGGGTACGCCCCGGGTGGCATCGGACTGTGCCATGATCTCAGCCGGCATCCGGGTGCCCTGCGGACGCGGCCGCGATTCGGCGGTCCCGCGGTCGACGGCGAGTTCGTTCAGCCGGGCGCAGAGCCGCTCCGCCGAGCGCCGCGAGTTGGTGAACACGATGGTCGACCGGTGTTTGCCGATCAACTCGAAGACGCGTTCCTCCACGGCGGGCCAGATCGACCGGGCCGGTCGACGGGACTCCGCGTCCGTGCCGCCGTGCTGGCTGTCATCCTCTTCGTCCTCATCCAGCCGGGTCAGGTCGGCGACCGGCACCTGCACGCTGATGTCGATGAACTTGGCCACCGGCGGTGCCACCACCCGGACCGGGTGGCGGCCGCCGAGGAAGTGCGCGGTCTCCTCGACCGGTCGCACCGTCGCGGACAAGCCGATTCGTTGCGCCGGGCGCGGCAGCAGCGCGTCCAGTCGTTCCAGCGACAGCGCCAGATGAGCGCCGCGCTTGGTGCCGGCCACCGCGTGGACCTCGTCGACGATGATCGTCTCGACGCCCCGCAATGCCTCCCGGGCGGCCGACGTCAGCAGCAGAAACAGCGACTCGGGAGTGGTGATGAGGATGTCCGGCGGCTGCCGGCCGAAGGCCCGCCGCTGCTCGGCCGGAGTGTCGCCGGTACGCACTGCGACAGTGACGTCCGGCACCGCCAGGCCGAGCCGGGCGGCTGTCTGGCGGATCCCGACCAGCGGGGTACGCAGGTTGCGATCGACGTCGACGGCGAGTGCCTTGAGCGGGCTCAGGTACAGCACCCGGCACCGGTGCCGAGGATCTGCCGGTGCGGGTGAACGGGTGAGCCGGTCCAGTGACCACAGGAACGCGGCGAGGGTCTTGCCGGACCCGGTTGGCGCGACGATCAGCGCGTGGTCGCCCTCGCTGATCGCCTCCCACGCGCCTGCCTGGGCTGCGGTGGCTGCGGCGAACGCCGAGGTGAACCACTCGCGGGTGGCATCCCCGAACCGGTCCAGCACCGTGCTCACGCCACCATACTGCCTGCCGGGTGCGACATCGCCCGTCCTGTCGGGTGCGACGTCGCGAGGCATCGGCCGGCCTCGTCGGGCCGGCCTCGTCGGGCCGGCCTCGACCGCCGAGTCACCGCCGTGGGGCCGGGGATGCGCTGACCGGGAGATACCGTCTTTAGCGCTAAAAACGCAAGTCATGCTTGCCCGACTTGTTGGTTATAGAGTAACTTGCCGTCATCATCCGATCTTCCGAGGAGTACCTCCATGCCCGGCGTCGAGTCCGGTCTGCACCATGACACGCAGGTGCTCCTGCGCCGGGTCGACGGACTGGTGGCACTGTTGCGTCTGCGTCATCACCGGATCGATCCCGTCGCGGTGGAACAGTTCGCGTCCGCGCTGCGGGCGCTCGTCATCGGTAGCGGCGAGGCGAGTGCCGCCGAGCGTGCCCGGGTGCGTGCCACCGTGCACTACTACATGCTGATGGCGGGTCGCCGTGGATTGCTGCCGGGCCTGGCCGGCGTTGGTCCGCGGACGCCAGCCGGGGCCGGCGGGACCACACCGGTGCCGGACCCCGTCCAGTCCACCATGGACTAAACGTCGGTGGTGCGACGCCGACCCGCCCGCCGGTAGGGTAGCTACCGCGGGACTGCGGAGAGGGGGTACGGATGTTGCGCGCGCTCCGCGACCCGGTCCACCGCTGGTCCGCCGCCGCACTGCTCTTCCTGCTCGCCACCACCGCCGTGCACGGAGCCGCGTCGGTCGCCGTGCCATCGGTCGCCCACGCCGCCGGCCCGGCCTCGATCGGTGCCGCGCTGCTCCATCAATCGATCGCGCCCGGCGCCCGGGGCAGCGCCGACGCCGGTGACGCGGATGCCGGCGAGCGCCGGCGTGTCGAGACACCGCACTGCCCGCCCGGCGACCCCGACTGCCTGCCGATCGTCGTCGCCGCCGGCTGGACCGCGATGCGGTCGACCGCCTGCCACCGGTTGCGCCGACCAGCGGATCGTTGTCCGCTCCGGACCGACGTGCGCACCAACGGCAGTCGTGGTCCGCCGTACCGGCCCCGCACCGCGTTGTCCGACAGCTGAGCCGACGAGGATCGGTCGTACCCGTCGCCGCCGCTCCGGTTGCCCGTCGGCCCGGCCGCAACCGTAATGGTCGGCGGCACACCGTCTGCCAACTCGCCGCCGCCTCCGGCGGGGCGGGCACTTGCGAGCCGTCCACCACCAGCGGCGGATGAGCCGGTCACCGGAACCGGGTCGTGCCGGCCGGCGATCACACCTACCTGGAGCCGTGCGTGCTGGTCCTGCTGATTGTCCATCTCGTGACGGCGCTGGCCGCCCCCGTACTGGTCCGATGGTGGGGTCCAAGCGCCTGCTACCTGCTCGCCGCCGCACCAGGCGCGGCCTTCGGCTGGGCACTGGCACACACCTCGGTGATTCGCGACGGCGCGGCCGTCGAACAGACACATCCCTGGGTGCCGCACCTCGGCCTGTCCCTGGCGCTACGGGCCGGCACCCTGTCCTGGCTGATGGTGCTGCTGGTCTCTGGCATCGGCGCGCTGGTGCTGTGCTACTGCGCCCGCTACTTCACGCCCGGCGAACCAGGCCTCGCCCGCTTCGCCGCCGTGTTCGTCGGCTTCGCCGGCGCGATGCTCGGACTCGTCATCGCCGACGACCTGATCCTGCTCTACGTCTTCTGGGAGCTGACCACCGTCTTCTCCTATCTGCTCATCGGGCATCATCCGGAACGGCGGGCCAGCCGGCGCGCCGCCGCCCAAGCGCTGATCGTGACCACGCTCGGCGGGCTGGCGATGCTGGTCGGCTTCGTCATGCTCGGCGAGGCAGCGGGCACCTACCGTTGGTCGCAACTCGCACAGTCGCCGCCGGCCTCGGCCGTGTACCTGGCTACCGCGCTGATCCTGGTCCTGCTCGGCGCTTCGACCAAGTCAGCCATTTTCCCGTTCAGCTTCTGGCTGCCGGCGGCGATGGCGGCGCCGACCCCGGTCAGCGCATACCTGCACGCGGCCGCCATGGTCAAGGCCGGCGTCTATCTGGTCGCTCTGTTCACCCCGGTGTACGCCGGCAATCCGGGATGGCACTGGCTGATCGTGACGACCGGCACGGCGACGATGCTGATCGGCGGGTGGACCGCCCTGCGGCAGACGGACCTCAAGCTGTTGCTGGCGTACGGCACCGTCAGCCAACTCGGCCTGCTGATGGTGGTGGCCGGTGCCGGCAGCCGGCAGGCGGCGCTGGCCGCGGTGACGATGCTGCTCGCCCATGCCCTGTCCAAGGCGGCCCTGTTCCTGGTGGTCGGTATCGTCGACCGATGTGCCGGCACCCGCGAGCTGACCCGGCTCAGCGGGCTCGGCCGGCGGATGCCGGTGGTCGCGGCCGGCGCGGTGCTCGCCGCCGCGTCGATGGCCGGCGTTCCGCCACTGCTCGGCTTCGTCGCCAAAGAGGCGGTGCTGACGGCATTCGCCCCGGAACCGGCGTTGCTCGCCCTGATCGTGCTGGGTTCAGCGCTCACCACGGCCTACGGCGTCCGCTTCGTGTGGGGTGCCTTCGCCGACAAACCCGGCCGGGAGCCGACCGCAAGCCGGCCCGCCGGTGCCCTGATCACCGCGCCGGTCGCCGCACTGGCCGGGGCCGGGCTGCTGCTCGGACCGTTCGCCGCGGCGGTCGACCAGGTACTCACGCCGTACGCGGAGCTGTTCGGACCCGGTGACTACCATCTGGGACTCTGGCACGGGTTCACCCCGGCGCTGGGCATGTCCGTACTCGCCCTGGTCTGTGGTGCCGGGCTGTTCCTGGCCCGTGCTCCGGTCGAGGTCCTGCACCGCCGGTTGCCCGCCCGGTTCGATGGCGCCGCGCTCTACGCGCGGGTCACCCACGGGCTGGACCGGATCTCGGTCGAGGTGACCGGGGCGACCCAGCGCGGCTCGTTGCCCCAGTACCTCGGCATCATCCTGCTGGTTCTGGTGGTCGGCCCGGGCGGCGCGTTGCTGGCCACCCGGCCCTGGGCCGGGCAGTGGCGGTGGTACGACACGCCGGCCCAGCTGGCCGTCGCCGCCGTGCTGGTGGTGGCGACGATCGCCACGGTACGGGCACAGCGCAGGCTGAAGGCCGTCATCCTCGCCGGGGTCACCGGATACGGCACAGCCCTGATCTTCGTCCTGCACGGCGCTCCGGACCTGGCGCTGACCCAGTTCCTGGTAGAGACGATCACCATCGTCGTCTTCGTGCTGGTGCTGCGCCGCCTGCCGACGTACTTCTCGGAGCGGCCCCTGCGCTCCAGCCGGTACGCCCGGATCGCGCTCGGCATCGTGGTCGGCACGGTAGTGGCCGGCATGGCATCGACGGCGGTCGGTGGGCGCGAGGCGGCACCGGTGTCCGACGCGTTCCCGCCACAGGCGGCCGAGTACGGCGGCGGGCGCAACGTGGTCAACGTGACCCTCGTCGACATCCGTGCCTGGGACACCATGGGGGAGATCTCGGTGCTGGTGGTAGCCGCCACCGGGGTCGCCAGCCTGGTGTTCCTGCGCCCGCGTACCGGGCCGGGTCCCCGCCGGCCCGCCCTCGCCGCCCCCACCGCCTCCGCCGTGCCGGCCGGGTCGACGGCGCTGGACAAGCCGGCGGATCCGACGGCCGGTGATCGGACCGGTGCGCTCCGACAGCCGATGCGACCGCGACGGGAACGGGTCTGGCTGCGTGGTGGAGCCACCCAGCCGGCCCGTCATCGATCGATCATCTTCGAGGTCGTGACCCGGCTGCTGTTCCACACGATCCTCGTCTACTCGATCTTCTTGCTGTTCTCCGGGCACAACGCCCCCGGCGGGGGTTTTGCCGGTGGACTGGTCGCCGGACTTGCCCTGACCGTCCGCTACCTGGCGGGTGGCCGCCACGAGCTGAACGAGGCGGCGCCGGTCGACGCCGGGTTGGTACTCGGGGCCGGCTTGTTCCTCGCCGTCGGCGCCGGCCTGAGTCCGGTGCTGGCTGGTGGGCAGGCGCTGCAGAGCGCGATCGTGGACCTGCGCCTGCCGCTGGTCGGCCACGTGCACCTGGTGACGTCGCTCTTCTTCGACGTCGGTGTGTACCTCATCGTGATCGGGCTGGTCCTGGACATCCTCCGCAGCCTCGGCGCCGAGGTCGACCGGCAGATCGCCCGCTCGGCCGAACCGGACGTCGAGGTGGACGACACGCCCGCCGGCGGAACCGGCCGCCATCACGACAGCGACGACCAGCCACCCGATCCGGCGCGGGCCGGAATCGATCCGGTCCGGCCAAGGAGCTGACATGGCGCCCAGTCTGATCCTCGTCCTGCTCGTCGGGGTGCTCTTCGGCGGTGGGGTGACGTTGCTGCTGGAACGCAGCCTCACCCGGGTCGTGCTCGGGGTCATCCTGCTCGGCAACGGCGCCAACCTGCTGATTCTGCTCGGCGGCCGGGCCGGCCGGGCACCGATCTCCGAGGTCACTCCGCCGGAACGGATGAGTGACCCGCTGCCGCAGGCGCTGATCCTCACCGCGATCGTGATCACCCTCGGCCTCAGCGCCTTCCTGCTGGCGATGGCCTACCGCAGTTGGCTGTTGTTCGGTCATGACGAGGTCCAGGACGATCTGGAGGACCGGTTGATCGTGCGCCGTGCCGTCGCGGACCAGGGGCCGAACGCCGAGGACGTCGCCGAGGATGCCGACGATGTCGGTGCGACCGGGGATGCGGGCCGATGACCGGTCTCGTGCCGTTGCCGGTGATCCTGCCGCTGCTCGGGGCGGGCGTCACCCTGGTCCTGGCCCGGCGCCCGCGGGCCCAGCGGATCACCAGCGTGACCGCGCTCACCGCAACCTTCGGTGTCGCACTCGCGCTGCTGGTCACCGCGCACATGGACGGGCCCCAGGTGGTGCGCGTCGGCGGCTGGCCGGTACCGCTGGGCATCGTGCTGGTCGCCGACCAGCTGGCCACGCTGATGCTGGTGGTCTCGACCGCGGTGACGCTGTGCGTGCTGCTCTACTCCATCGGTGAGGGGCGCGCCGACGGTCGGGAGAGCACACCGGTGGCGATCTACCACCCGACCTACCTGATTCTGACCGCCGGGGTGACCAACGCGTTTCTCTCCGGTGATCTGTTCAACCTCTACGTCGGCTTCGAGGTCCTGCTCGGTGCCAGCTACGTGCTGCTCACCCTCGGCGGCACCGAGGTGCGGATCCGGGCCGGAACGACGTACGTCGTGGTCAGCATCCTGTCTTCGGTGATCTTCCTGACCGCGATCGGGTTGGTGTACGCGGCCACCGGTACGGTCAACCTCGCCCAACTGGCCGGGCGGCTCGACGCGCTGCCGGACGATCTGCGCCTGGTGCTGCAGCTGATGCTGCTGCTCGCCTTTGGCATCAAGGCGGCGGTCTTCCCGCTGTCGGCCTGGTTGCCGGACAGCTATCCGACGGCCCCGGCCCCGGTCACCGCCGTCTTCGCCGGGCTGCTGACCAAGGTCGGTGTGTACGCGATCATCCGCACCGAAACGTTGCTGTTTCCGGGCGGGCGTACCGGTGACCTGCTACTGGTGGTCGCCCTGCTCACCATGGTGGTCGGCATCCTGGGCGCGGTCGCCCAGTCGGACATCAAGCGGTTGCTGTCGTTCACCCTGGTCAGCCACATCGGATACATGCTGTTCGGCATCGCCCTCGGCTCGGTCGCCGGACTGGCCAGCGCGATCTTCTACGTGGTGCACCACATCACCATCCAGACCACGCTGTTCCTGGCCACCGGTCTGGTTGAACGCCGCGGTGGCAGTACCAATCTGGAACGTCTCGGCGGCTTGGCCCGCGCTCCGTCGCTCGCCGTACTCTTCTTTCTGCCCGCGCTCAACCTCGCCGGCATCCCTCCGTTCTCCGGTTTCCTCGGCAAGCTCGGCCTGCTGCAGGCCGGCGTCGCCGACGGCACGCCGTTGGCCTGGCTGGTGGTCGCCGGTGGCGCGCTGACCAGCCTGCTCACCCTGTACGCGATGACCCGGGTGTGGAACCTCGCCTTCTGGCGCCAGCCCGCGCCGAGCATCGCTGTCGGCGGCGCCGAACCCGCCAAGCCGCTTGGCCTGTCCGGCACCGGGAGGCTGTGGGGCACCGGGAGGCTGTCCGGCGTGCCGTCTGCCCGCGGAGCGTCCCCCGGGGTACCGCCGGCCGATTCGGCCTCCATCCCGTCGGCCGCCGGCGGGCCGGTCGCCGTGGAGCCGATGCCGCCGCTGCTGGTCGGCGCGACCGCCGCGCTGGTCGTACTCGGCCTGACGCTGACCCTGCTCGCCGGGCCGATCTTCGGGGTCAGTTCGGAATCGGCGGCGAACCTGGTGGAGCGGACCCCGTACGTCGAAGCTGTGCTGCGGCCGGTGGCAGGTGCGCGATGAGTCCGGTCTCGAAGGGCTCCCGGTGGCGCAACCAGGTGACCGCGATCGTGGTGCTGGTGGTGTTGTGGAACCTGTTCTACGGCGAGTTCACGATCGGCAACGTGGTCGGCGGCGCGCTCGTCGCGGCGGCGGTGGTGACGGCGTTCCCGCTGCCGCCGGTGGCGTTCGACGGCCGGGTCCGGCCGCTGGCGATGCTTCACTTCCTGGTCCGCTTCCTGACCGACCTGTTCGTGGCGAGCGCACAGGTGGCCTGGACGGCGGTGCGGTGGTGGCACGTTCCGCGCAGCGCGGTGATCGCGGTCCGGTTACGGGTCGGTACGGATCTGAACCTGACGCTCACCGCGGAGGCGCTGTCGCTGATCCCGGGCAGTCTGATCGTGGAGGCCGACGCCACCCGCGCCGTTCTCTACGTCCACGTGCTCGATGTGGCCGACGAACGGGACGTCGAACGCGCGCGGCAGAAGGTGCTCGAGTTGGAGGCGAGGATCGTGCGTGCGGTCGGCTCGGTTGACGAGGTGCGCCTGCTGGATCGACACGAGCTGGATCCGTCAGCGCCGACGACAGGAGGTACCGGATGACCATCGTCGCCGTCATCGTCGCGGTCGCGCTCGGCGTGGCCGCGCTGCTGACCGTGGGGAGGATGGTCCGCGGTCCGTCCCTGCTGGACCGGGTCGTCGCGGCCGAGGTGCTGATCGCGGTCATTCTCGGCGGCCTCGGTGCCGAGGCCGCGGTCAACCGGCATGCCACCACACTGCCGGTGCTGGTGGTGCTGTCGCTGCTCGGCTTCGTGGGATCGGTCAGCATCGTGCGGTTCGTCGCGGCCCGGTCGGCGCCGGCCGGGCGGCAGGTGGAGCGGCGGCAGGGGGAACGACGGTGACCGGACTGACCGACGTGGCGGCTGGCGGGTTGCTGATCGGCGGGGCGCTGTTGAGCGTCGCCGCCAGTATCGGGCTGCTGCGGTTCCCGGACGTGCCCTCGCGGATGCACGCTGCCACCAAACCGCAGGTGCTGGGACTGCTACTGATTCTCAGCGGGGTCGCGTTGCGGCTGGACAGCGGAACCGAGCTGGCGACGTTGTCGCTCATCGCGGTCTTCCAGATGACGACGGCACCGGTCGCCGCGCACATGATCGGTCGGGCCGCGTACCGGGCCGATCTGGTCCGTCGCGATCTGCTCGTCACCGACGAGGCGGTCGCGATGAACGATGACGACCTCGCCGAGGACAGGTAGCCGGGCGGCGATCGGCCGCGCCCGCCGGACGGCACCGTACGCAGCGGCGTTGCCGGCGAAAACCGCTATATAATCCGGGCCATGACCGATGCTTCTGCCCCGGAGGGCAGTAGTAGCCAGCCGGGTGGGACCCGGCTTCCGTACTTTCCGCCGCAGCAGCCGGTCGGAGCGCTGAGCCGCCCGTGCTGATCGCCTTCGGCCTATTTCTCATCATTGTTCTGACGATCGCGACCGGTTACTTCGTCGCCCAGGAGTTCGGTTACGTCGCGGTGGACCGCGGTCGGTTGCGCACCTTGGCCGAGCGGGGCGACCAGGCCGCCGCCCGGGCGTTGCAGGTGACCGGTCGGCTGTCGTTCATGCTCTCCGGCGCCCAGTTGGGCATCACGGTGACCGCGCTGCTGGTTGGCTACGTGGCCGAGCCGTACCTCGGGGCCGGTCTGTCCGGCCTGCTCGGCGGTGCCGGCGTACCGCCCTCGGCCAGCCTGACCGTCTCCGTCGCCCTCGCCCTGATCATCTCGACCGTGGTGCAGATGGTGCTGGGTGAACTCGCCCCGAAGAACCTGGCCATCGCCCGGGCCGTGCCGCTCGCCCGGGCGCTGAGTCGATCGACGTTGCTCTACCTGGCGGTGGCTGGCCCGGTGATCCGGCTGTTCGACCTGGCCGCGAACCGCCTGCTGCGCCGAGTGGGCATCGAGCCCATCGAGGAACTGCCCAGCGGTGCCACCGCGGAGGATCTGGGCCAGATCATCGCCGAGTCACGGCAGGAAGGTCACCTGGACTCGGCCATGTCCATGCTGCTCGACCGGGGACTGCACTTTCGCCAGTTGACCGCTGGCGAGGCGATGGTGCCCCGGGTCGACGTACACGTGGTCCGGGTCGACGCACCCGTCACCGAACTGGTCGAACTACTGGAGACCGGGCACTCCCGCTTTCCCGTCCACGGCGCCGAGGGCGTCGACGACGTGGTCGGGATCGCCAGCATCGCCGACGTGCTGACCGTGCCGCCGGCGCGGCGGCCCGCGACGACGGTCGCGGCCGTGATGATCCCGCCGCTGCTGGTGCCGGAGACCTTGCCGCTGCCGGCGGTGCTGGACCGGTTACGCAAGGGCCATCGCCAGTTGGCCTGCGTGGTGGACGAGTACGGCGGCTTTGCCGGCGTGATCAGCCTGGAGGACATCGCCGAGGAACTGGTCGGACCGATCCGTGACGAGGACGATCCGCCGGAACCCGCGCCGGCTCGGCAACCGGACGGTTCGTGGCTGGTCCCGGCGCGCTGGCGGATCGACGAGGTGGCCGACACCACCGGGGTCGAGTTGCCGGCGGCACCGGAGTACGACACTGTTTCCGGCCTCGTCATGCGGGAACTGGGTCGGGTGCCCCAGGTGGGCGACAGCGTCTCGATCAGTCTCGACGACGCCGCGACGGCAGGCGGTGGCGGCGACGGGGGACGCCGGGCCGTGCTGCACGTGCTGTCGGTGGACCGGCACGTGGCCGACTCGGTCCGCATGGAGGTGGTGGTGTGAGCGCGGGTTGGGCGCTCCTCACCTCGGTGGTGCTGCTCGCGTTGAACGGCTTCTTCGTGGCCGCCGAGTTCGCGTTGGTCGCCAGCAAGCGCTACCGCCTGGAGCAGGCAGCCGGTGCGGGCAGCCGCGCGGCCCAGGCGGCGCTGGACGGCTCCCGGGAGCTGTCGCTGATGCTCGCCGGGGCGCAGCTCGGGATCACCGTCTGCACGCTGGGGCTGGGCGCGCTCGCCGAACCGGCGGTGGAGCGGCTGGTCGCACCGGGCCTGGAAGCGGTCGGCCTGCCATCTGCCGCCAGCCACGTGGTGGCGTTCCTGTTCGCCCTGGCGCTCGTGGTGTTCCTGCACCTGGTGGTGGGGGAGATGGCGCCGAAGTCGTGGGCCATCACCCACCCGGAACGCTCGGCGATGCTGCTCGCGCTGCCGTTCAGGGCGTTCGCCTGGGTGTCGCGTCCGATCCTGTCCGGGCTGAACGCGATCGCCAACGCGGTGCTGCGGTTGTTCCGGGTCGAGCCGCAGGACCAGCTCGCCCAGGTGCACGGCCCGGAGGAGCTGCGGATGCTGCTGGAACAGTCCCGCGAGCACGGGCTGCTGCCGGCCGACCAGCACGAACTGCTGGCCAAGATGCTCCAGCTGGAGCGGACCACGGTCGCGGACGTGATGCAACCGGTGGAGCAGATCGTGGCGGTCGACCGCACCGACAGCGCGGACCGCATCGAGGAACTGTCCCGGGGTACCGGCCGTTCCCGTCTGGTGGTCTCCGGCGACGACGGCGCGTTGATCGGCATCGTGCACGTCCGCGACGCGGTGCGCGCGAACGCCGGTGACAACGCCGGTGGCGGGGCGCAGACGCACCGCCGCGACGGGCTCCTGACGGCCGAATCGCTGATGAGCCGCCCGTTCACCCTGCCGGCGACGGCCACCGTCACCGAGGCGGTGGCCGCCATGCGTGCCGATCAGGCCCAACTGGCGCTGGTCACCAACGGTGCCGGCGCCGGCCGACCGGTCGGCTTCGTCGCCCTGGAGGACCTGTTGGAGGAGGTCATCGGAGAATTCGACGACGAGACCGACACCGTCGCCCGGGGCCGCCGGATGCGATGAACGGGCCGGATGCGATGGCAGGGCCGGACGGAATGCGATCAACGGCCGGGCCGGGAGCGGTCAGACGGCACCGGCACTCGCGGTGGCCAGCTTGACGCCGAATCCGACGAAGATCGCTCCGGCCCCGCTGGTCGCCGTGGCGGCGAGCCGGCGGCGCCGGCGGAACTGCGACGCCAGGTACGTCCCGGTGAGGATCAACGTGGTCAGGTAGACCAGGCTGCAGAGCTGCGCGATCGAACCGAGCAGCAGGAACGACAGGGCCGGATGCGAGTATCCCGGATCGACGAACTGGATGAAGAACGACACGAAGAACAGGATCGCCTTCGGATTCAGCAGGCTGATCACCGCAGCCCGACGGAACGGGTGGCGGACCGCGGCCGGTTCGGCGGCGTCGACCAGCCGCGGCGCGTCCGGGTCGTCCCGGCGCCGCCAGCGCCGCCAGGCCGAGCGCAGCATGGTGAGACCGACAAGGCCCAGGTAGGCCGCGCCCGCGTACTTGATCATCGTGAACAGCACCGGATGGGTCCTGAGCAGCGACGCCACCCCGGCGGCGGCGAGCACCATCAGCACGGTGTCGCCGAGGAAGACGCCGCAGGCGGCCTGGTAGCCGCGCCGCACGCCACGCCGGGCGGCGGTGGAGAGCACGAACAGCGAGTTCGGCCCGGGTAGCAGGACGATGGCCACGGTGCCCAGGACGTACGTCCACAGGTCGGTGATACCGAGCATGGCGCTCATCCTCACCCGGCCGTCAGCCGGCTGGCGAGCGGATTCTCGCCGTTCGAGGTGTGTGTCACGGCACCGCCTCAGCTACGTCGGTGTGGGGCCGGGCCGAGCGCACCGGTGCGGTCGCCGCCACCGGCGCCGAGGCGGTGAGGTAGCCCGGCGTCGGGACGGTCACCCCGGCAGCGGGCTGTGGTGGGTCGGCGACGGTGCGCAACGGCAGGACCCCGGCCCAGTACGGCAGTGCCAGGTCTGCCTCGTCGTCGCTCGGGTCACCGGCGCGGGTCTTGACCGACACCTCGTCGAGGGCGACGGCGAGTACCGCCGTCTGCGCGAGCTCCCGGCCCGTCGCTGGGCGGCTGTCCGGGGCCCGGCCCGGTGCCGCCTTGTCGATCAGCGCGTCGAGTACCCGCCGCTTGTCGGCCGGGTCACCGACCAGCCGGGCCGTGCCGTGCACGACGACCGACCGGTAGTTGGCGCTGTGATGGGCCTGGGCGCGGGCGTAGACCAGGCCGTCGAGGATGGTGACGGCCACGCAGACAGCGAGTCCGTGCCGATCGCGGGCGGCCAACAACGGGGTGCTCGCGGTGGAGCCGTGCAGGTACAGGGTTTCGTCGATGCGTACGTGCAGGGTGGGCAGCGCCCGCGGTGCGCCGTCGACGACGAAGGCCAGGCAGCAGTGGTACGCCTCGTCGAGGATGCGGTGCGCTTCGGCGCGTCGGTAGCTGACCCGGCCGCGGTCGCGTGCGGCGGTGGTCCGGGTGGTGGCGGGATACACTCGACCTCCCAGTTTTGTTCTAGTACAATTCAGTGATTGTGGCAGAACAATATCAGCCAACCGGTACGACCGCGACCGAGATCTCGGCCAGTGTCGAGACCGGTGTCCGTACCGGTGCGCTGGTGCCGGGCGCGCCGCTGCCGGCGGTGCGTACGCTCGCCGGTGCCCTCGGAATCAGTCCGGCCACCGTCGCGAAGGCCTACCAGACGCTGCGCCAGCGCGGCATCGTCGACACCGACGGCCGGCGCGGCACCCGGGTCCGCCCTCGCCCGCCGGTCGCCGTGGCCCGTACCGGTCCGGCCGCACCGACCCCGCCGGGCAGCCTCGACCTGTCCACCGGCGAGCCGGATCCGCTGCTGCTGCCGCCGCTGGCGGAGCACCTCGCCGCGGTCGCCCGGCAGCTGGCCGCCGCCCCGTCCGGCCAGGGCTATGCCGACGCCGGCCTGCTGCCCGATCTCGCCGCGTGCGCTGCGGTCCGGTTGGCCGACGACGGCCTGCCCCCGGCCACCCTGACCGTCACCAGCGGCGCGCTGGACGGGATCGAACGCCTACTCACCGGCCATCTGCGCCCCGGTGACCGGGTCGCGGTGGAGGACCCCGGCTGGGCCAACCTGCTTGACCTGATCGCAGCGCTGGGCCTCACCCCGGTGCCGATGCCGGTGGACGAGCACGGCCCGACCGAAGCCGGCCTGCGGGCGGCGCTGTCCGCGGGCGTGTCGGCCGTCGTGATCACCACCCGGGCGCAGAATCCGACCGGCGCCGCCCTGGACGCGGCACGGGCCGACGCGCTGCGGCGACCGCTGCGCGAGCGGCGCGATGTCCTGCTCATCGAGGACGATCACGCCGCCGAACTCTCCGGCGGACCGCCACAGGCGCTGGCCGGCGCGACACCGCGGTGGGCGTTCGTCCGCTCCGCCAGCAAACCGTACGGGCCGGATCTGCGGGTCGCCCTGCTGGCCGGCGACGAGACCACGGTCAGCCGGGTGGCCGGTCGGATGCGCATCGGGTCGGGCTGGGTCTCCACGGTGCTGCAGCGGCTGCTCGGGCAGCTGTGGTGCGATCCCTCGGTCACCGCCATGGTGGCCGAGGCCGGCATCGCCTACCAGCGCCGCCGGGACGTGTTGCGCGCCGCACTCGCCGGTCACGGGGTGACCAGTCACGGCGGCAGCGGGATCAACGTCTGGGTGCCGGTAGTGGACGAGGTCCACGCGGTGACCGCGCTGCAGACAGCCGGATTCACCGTCTCGCCCGGGGCCCGCTACCGGCTGCGGAGCGCGCCGGGCATCAGAATCACCGTCAGCCGTCTTGCCGAGGACCGGGTCGACGAACTGGCCGTAGCGGTGCGCGACGCGCTGCGCCCCGCGCGGTCCACCGGCATCGGCCGGTGAGACGCCGGCCGGCGCGTGCATCCGGACGCACCGGGCAATCCGCCACCGGGTAAAAAGGACCCGTGACCGTGAACGAGACCACCGCCGGAGCCGACCAGTACGTCCCCACCGACGCCCGTAGCCTGGCCGACCTGCGTGCCGCCGCGCCCGACTGCCAGGGCTGCGAGCTGTACCGCGACGCCAGCCAGGTGGTGTTCGGCCGGGGCGACGCCGACGCCCGGGTGGTGATGGTCGGTGAACAGCCCGGTGACGTCGAGGACCGCAAGGGACTGCCGTTCGTGGGCCCGGCCGGGCATCTGCTGCGCCGGGCGGTGGACGACGCCCGGCTCCCGGTCGATCAGATTTATCTGACCAACGCGGTCAAGCACTTCCGTTTCCAGCAGCGCGGCGGTCGCCGCATCCACCAGACACCGGACCGGGTGCACATCGTCGCCTGCCGGCCCTGGCTGGTCGCGGAGTTCGCACTGCTGCGCCCGGAGGTCGTCGTGGTGTTGGGGGCGACCGCGGCGCGAGCCCTGCTGGGGCCGTCGTTCCGGGTCACCCAGTCGCGCGGTCGGGCACTGCCGTGGCCGGACTCGGCGCAACGGGTGCAGGACTTCCCTGTCGGCCCCGCCCAGGTGGTGGCTACCATCCATCCCTCCGCCGTGCTGCGCGCCGACGACCGTGAGACCGCCTACCGTGGCCTGGTAGCCGATCTCACGGTGGCGGGCGAGCTGCTCGCCGGATGACCTTGGCCCGACCTCGCCTACCCCTGGGGCGCTGATGACCGCCATCGCCACATCGTCGCCATCGCCGTCGGACGACGCCGTCGACACCGCCCGGATTCAGCGGCGTACCCTCCGGCTGCTGGCGACGACCCAGGTGATCGGCGGCATCGGCGTCACCATCGGGATCTCGGTCGGCGGGCTGCTCGCCGCCCGCCTCGGCGGGGTCACCATCTCCGGCCTGGCGCAGAGCGCCTCGGTGGTCGGCGGCGCGCTGCTCGCCGTACCCGTCGTGCGGATCATGAACGAGTACGGCCGTCGCCCCGGTCTGGTTCTGGCGTACCTGGTCGGGGCGACCGGCAGCGTAGTGGTGGTGGTCGCCGCGGTGCTGGGCTGGGTGCCCTTGCTGCTCGGTGGAATGCTGCTGTTCGGCGGTGCCACCACCGCCGGTCTGCAAGCCCGGTACACCGCGGTCGATCTGGCCGAGCCGCGACGCCGTGGACGCCAACTGTCGCTGGTCGTCTGGGCGACCACCATCGGCGCGGTGACCGCTCCGAACCTGGCGTCGTGGGCCGGCCGTACGGTCAGCGGGGTCGGGCTGCCGTCGCTGTCCGGGCCCTTCGTGTTCAGCACCGTGGCGTTTCTGACCGCCGCGGTGGTCCTGCTGATCCTGCTGCGGCCAGACCCACTGCTGGTAGCCCGGGAAACCGCGGCCCGCGCCGGTGCCGCCGAGGGGGCAGATCCGGCACCGGGCAGGTCGTCGTCCGCCGGTGGGCGCCCCGACCGCAGCCTGCGGCTCGCCTTCGCGGTGATCAGCGGCAGTCCGGCCGCCCGGCTCGGCATCGCCGCCGTGGCCGTCGGGCACCTCGTCATGGTGGGCGTGATGGCCATGACGCCGGTACATATCGACAAGACTCACTCCGGTGGCGACGTGCTGCCGGTCGTCGGGCTGGTGCTCAGCCTGCACATCGCCGGGATGTACGCGTTCGCCCCGGTCGTCGGCTGGCTCACCGACCGGGCCGGCCGGCGGGCGGTCATTCTGGGTGGCATCGTGTTGCTGCTCGCCGCCTGCGCCGTCGCGGGCACCGCCGGCCACGACACCGTACGGCTGGTGGTCGGTCTGGTGCTGCTCGGGCTGGGCTGGTCGGGCACCATGGTGGCCGGGTCGACGTTGCTGTCGGAGTCGGTGCCGGCGGACGTCCGGCCGTCGGCGCAGGGCCTGTCCGATCTGTTGATGGGGTTGGGTGGCGCGGGTGCCGGCGCTGTCAGCGGCGTCATCGTGGGGCTGGCCGGCTACGGCGTGCTCACCATGCTGGCCGCCCTGGCCACGGTGCCGCTGCTGGGGCTGGCGTTGCGGCCGGTGCCGGAACCGCTGTCCGGTCCGCCGGCCGGCGCGGTGCCCCGGGCGGCGGCCGACGACGACGTACCGGCCGGCGGGTGACGCGGACGGTGGCTCGCTGGCAGGAGGAGCCGGAATGCGGTTGACGGATTTCTGGACGCGGCTGGAAGAGGCCTTCGGCCCGGCGTACGCCCGAAGTATCGCCGCCGATCAGGTGCTGGCCCAGCTGGGTGGGCGCACGATCGCCCAGGCCCTGGCGGCGGGGGAGGAAACGGCGTCGGTGTGGCGAGCCGTGTGCGCCGCCTATCCGGACCGGGTGCCGTCCCGGTTGCACTGATGGTCGGTTCATTCGTACGGGTGACCACGCGAGTGCCGCTGACTTTAGGTTCTATTTCAGTGACTCCTTGTGAATCGAACTCTGTGCATTCTTCCGACTGCGCTGAGCAGTGGAAGTTTCTGGCGTGTCGACCACCCCAGTCGTACACCTGTTCGGCTATCGTCCACAGCAAGGTGCTCATCCACAGGCAACGGCCGGTCGGCTGTTTTCTGTCGGACCTAGCGCCTAGCGTGACCCAGGTGACGAGAAGCTCGGCCAAGACGCCCGGTAAGTCGGCGAACGTAGGGGTGGCAGCAATGGCGGCAGTGCCCGATAGGGAAAAGGCGCTCGATCTGGCGCTCGCGCAGATCGACAAGCAGTTCGGCAAGGGATCGGTGATGCGGCTGGGCGAGCGGCCGGTGATCCAGACTGCGGTGATCCCGACCGGGTCCATCGCCCTCGACGTGGCGCTCGGCGTGGGTGGCCTGCCGCGCGGCCGGGTGGTGGAGATCTACGGCCCGGAGAGCAGCGGTAAGACCACGGTCGCGTTGCACGCGGTGGCCAACGCGCAGCGGTCCGGCGGCATCGCCGCGTTCATCGACGCCGAACACGCGCTCGACCCGGACTACGCCAAGGCGCTCGGTGTGGACACCGATGCGATGCTGGTCTCCCAGCCCGACACCGGTGAGCAGGCGCTGGAGATCGCCGACATGCTGATCCGGTCCGGTGCGCTGGACATCATCGTGATCGACTCGGTCGCGGCGCTGGTGCCGCGGGCCGAGATCGAGGGCGAGATGGGTGACAGCCACGTCGGGCTGCAGGCCCGGTTGATGAGCCAGGCGCTGCGGAAGATCACCGGTGTGCTGAACAGCACCGGGACCACCGCGATCTTCATCAACCAGCTCCGGGAGAAGATCGGTGTGATGTTCGGCTCACCGGAGACCACCACGGGTGGGCGGGCGTTGAAGTTCTACGCGTCGGTGCGGCTCGACGTCCGCCGGATCGAGAGCCTCAAGGACGGCACCGACGTGGTCGGTAACCGGACCCGGGTCAAGGTCGTCAAGAACAAGGTCTCCGCACCGTTCAAGCAGGCCGAGTTCGACATCATGTACGGCAAAGGCATCTCGCGGGAGGGCTCGCTGATCGATGTCGGTGTCGAGCAGTCGATCATCCGTAAGTCCGGCGCCTGGTACACCTACGACGGCGACCAGCTCGGCCAGGGCAAGGAAAAGGCCCGGGAGTTCCTGCGGGAGAACCCCGATGTGGCCGCCGAGATCGAGAAGAAGATCCTGGAGAAGCTCGGCGTCGGCATGCTCGGTGCCGACGAGGCCAGCGGGCCCGAGCTGCCGCCGGTCGACTTCTGAGCAGGCCGGCGATCCACATGGCGCGACGACGAGGCGCGCGGACGGGACGGGGCTGGGACGCGGCTCCGTCCCGTCCACGCACTCCTCGTGGGACAGGGCACCAGCTCGGTGCGGGTGCGGGCGCTCATGTCGGCACCGGTGCGAGCGGCGGTAGCACCGGTAGCGGTAGCACCGGTAGCGGGGCCGCCCAGCCCACGGACGAGGCGCAGCGGGCCCGGGACATCTGTCTGCGACAGTTGGCGGCACGCCCGCGGACCAGAGCGGAGCTCGCGGCCGTGCTGCACCGCCAAGGGATCTCCGAGGCCACCGCCAGCTCGGTTCTCGACCGATACGACGAGGTCGGGATGATCGACGACGCGGCGTTCGCCCAGGCCTGGGTCACCAGCCGCCATCACGGCCGCGGGCTTGCCCGCCGTAACCTTGCCGCTGAGCTGCGCCAACGCGGGGTGGATCCGGAGACCGCCCGAGACGCCCTCGACGGGCTCGACGACGCCACCGAGTGGGACACCGCCCGGCTGTTGGTCGACCGGAAGTTGCGGACGGCCAGCGGGGCGCCCGACGTGCTGTTCCGCAGACTGGTCGGGATGCTGGCCCGCAAGGGCTATCCGGCGGGCATCGCCGTCCCCGTGGTCCAGGAGGCGCTCGCCGCCCGGTCCGCCGAGGCGGCCGACTTCACCGCCGCGGTGGACGCCGACGCGCTGATCGGCGAGGCACTGGACCCGGATACTGGACAGGGTTGGTCCATCTGACGGGACGAGGGTCCATCGCAGGATGTGCCAAATTTCCGACTCATCCCGTCGCATCCTGAGCGCGATAAGCTGGCTGTAAGCGTTCCGATGCCCTACGTTCCGGTGTCGGTCCGATCATGAGTTCTTGACCGAACGGCCCCTCGCGACCTAGCCTCGCGTTACAGACGAACAACCGATCCGTCGTAGGCAAACCGCGCAACATAGATCGCATAACAGTACGGCATCACTTCGCAGCAGCTCAGCAGCCAGATATCTCGTCACCGGGCGGGCCGGTCCGGTAATCATGGCATGCCACAGTGGCCCTCGGCCGCTGCCCGCTAGGCACCGCGAGGTGCCGTGCGCGGTCGACGGTGAGTCCGCCACGGTCGGTGTTCCGACAGCCGTGGCCGTCCGGAGCGAGGGACTCCGGGCGGACAGCGGCGGACTGGAGGCGGTCGTGGCGCAGCGCAGGAAGCCGGCGGGACACGCTGGCGGAGACATGCCCGGAGTGTCGGAATGACCGGGCTGGAGTGGGGGCTACTGGCCGTCGTCGCGGCACTCGCCGGACTAGTGCTGGCGGGTCTGGTTCTCGGCGCGCGGGCCTTACGCCGGCTCGCCCTACCCAATCCGCAGCCACCGCCGGCCGAGGACGACCCGGCCTTCGTCGCCGCCCGGGATCGCCAGGAACGGTCGCTGGCCGCGCTGCAAACCGCCGCCGACGAGGCCGCCGCCGCTGTGGAACAGGCCAAGACCGCAGCCGCCACGGCCCGTACCGATGCGGCTGCCGCCAAGGCCGAAGCCGTCGCCGCCCGGGCCGAGGCCCGCCGGGTGCTCGACGCGGCCCGGGCCGAGGCCGACACCATCCTGGAGCGTGCCCACCGGCAGGCCGAGGCCGAAGCCGAGCAGGTACGCGCCGCCGCCCGCCGCGGTGGCGAGCGGGAGATCGCCATGCTCTCCCGGACCGTCAAGGAACAGTCCGTCGAACTGGACCGGCGCAGCCAGCGGATGGACGAACGGGAACGGCTGCACGCCGAAGAGGCCGACCGGGTCGCCGAACGGGACCGGCGGCTCACTGCGACCGCCGCCGAGCTCGCCGGACGCAAGAGCGCGCTGGCTGCCCGCGAGACGGATCTGGCCGCCGCCGAGCAGCGCTGGCAACGCGAGCTGGAGCGGGTCGCCGGCCTGACCGCCGAGGCCGCTCGCGGCGAACTCGTGGAGGCGATCGAGAACCAGGCCAAGCGGGAGGCCGCGATCCTGGTCCGCGACATCGAGGCCGAGGCTCGCAACACCGCCGACCAACGGGCGCGGCACATCGTGGTCGACGCCATCCAACGGGTGGCCAGCGAGCAGACGGCCGAAAGCGTGGTCAGTGTGCTGCACCTGCCCGGCGACGAGATGAAGGGCCGCATCATCGGCCGGGAAGGCCGCAACATCCGGGCCTTCGAGTCCGTCACCGGGGTCAACCTGATCATCGACGACACTCCGGAAGCAGTGCTGCTGTCCTGTTTCGATCCGGTACGCCGGGAAATCGGACGACTTACCCTGGAGAAGCTGGTGCTGGACGGGCGTATCCACCCGCACCGCATCGAGGAGGTCTTCGAGTCGGCGAAACAGGAGGTCGAGCTGTTGTGCCAGCGGGCCGCCGAGGACGCGTTGGTCGACGTCGGGATCACCGAGATCCACCCCGAGCTGGTCACCCTGCTCGGCCGGTTGCGCTACCGGACCTCGTACGGGCAGAACGTGCTCAAGCACCTGGTGGAGACCGCGCACATCGCCGGTGTGATGGCCGCCGAGCTGCGCCTGGACATTCCGTTGATCAAGCGATGCGCGTTCCTGCACGACATCGGCAAGGCGCTCACCCACGAGGTGGAGGGCAGTCATGCGCTGATCGGCGCGGATCTGGCCCGCAAGTACGGCGAGACCGAGGACGTCGTGCACGCCATCGAAGCCCATCACAACGAGGTGGCGCCGCAGACGATCGAGGCGGTGCTGACCCAGGCGTCGGACGCGTGCTCCGGGGGCCGGCCCGGGGCGCGGCGGGAAAGCCTCGAAGCGTACGTCAAGCGGCTGGAACGTATCGAGGAGATCGCCGCCGGCAAGCTCGGTGTCGAAAAGGTCTTCGCGATGCAGGCCGGCCGGGAGATCAGGGTCATGGTCAAGCCGGACGACGTGGACGACATCGGTGCCGCGGTGCTGGCCCGCGACGTGGCCAAGCAGATCGAGGAGGAACTGACCTACCCGGGCCAGATCCGGGTGACCGTGGTCCGCGAGTCCCGGGTCACCGAGATCGCCCGCTGACCGACGCCAACCCCCGGCGATCCTGGACTCGCCGCGACGATTTGTCTCGTGCTTGTCCGACGATCAGTCCAGGACCGCCGGGGGATGCGGTCAGCTGGTGCCGCCTGCCGCCGGCGGGCCACCGGCGGTGCCGGCGGGCCCGGTGCCGGCCTGCTGACCGGCCAACGTGGACGGCGGCGGCGCGACCGGCCGGACCTGCGCGGTACGGCGTCCACGTGCCAAGGTCCGCTGCACCGACTCGGCCAGCTTGGACAACAGGTAGTTCACCGCGATGAACAGCACCCCGATCACGATGTAGACCTGGATCGGGTTTCGCAGGTTCTGGATGATCGTCCGACCGACCAGCAGCGTCTCCTGGTAGCCGATGATAAAGCCCAGCGACGTGTCCTTGAGCACCACGATCAGCTGGCTGATCAACGACGGGAGCATGATCCGGTACGCCTGGGGCAGCAGGATCATCCTGGTGGTCTGGAACGACGTCAGGCCGATCGCCGAAGCGGCTTCCCCCTGCCCGGACGGGAGTCCTTCCATGCCGGAACGCAGGATCTCGCCGATCACCACCATGTTGTAGATGGTCAGGCCCAGCACCAGGTACGGCAGCATCTCGTGGCCGAACGGCAGACTGATCTCCAGGCCGAGCTCGGGCAGCCCGCGCGCCACGAAGAAGATGGTGATGACCACCGGCAGGCCGCGGAACACCTCGACGAAGAACCGGCTCACCGCGTTGAGCAGCCAGCTGGCCGCTCGCAGGGCCAGCGCCAGCGGCGTGGCGAGACCGGTGAACCGCCGGCGCATCAGCGCCTTCAGCTGGATGCGCAGCACGGCCAGCGCGGTGCCGAGCAGCAGGGAGAGCACGATCGCCAGGCCGGCCGCGGTCAGCGTGGCGGTGAAGCCGTCCCCGATGAGCCGCCACACCTGGGCGAAGACCTCGTTGCCGGGGTCGATCAGCGGACCCCACTTGTCCATCGTGAACTGGTCGCGGGCGGCCAGCGGCCGGTAGATGAGGAAGTAGCCGGCCACCGCCGCCGCGACCACCGACAGCACGCTCGCGATCAGGGTGACCAACCGGGCCCGGGGGCCGGGGGCGTCGTACAGGACGGTCTGCTGGCTCATCGGGCCACCGCCCGGCGCGCCTCGATCCGGTCGAGCAGCATGCCCAGCGGTACGGTCATGATCAGGAATCCGATCGAGATGCCGATGAACACGGGGATGATCGGTTCACCGAGGGCGCTGGTCAGGTTCTGCGCCGAGTTGGACAGGTCGCCGACGACGCCGAAGAAGCCGGCCAGCGCCGAGTTCTTGATCATCGCGATGATGACGCTGCCCAGCGGGACGATCGCCGCCTTCCACGCCTGCGGCAGCACCACGTGCCGCAGGTTCTGGGTGAAGGTCAGCCCGATCGCCCGGGCGGCCTCGGCCTGACCGGGCGGCACCGCGTTGATCCCACTGCGCAGCGCCTCGCAGACGAACGCGCCGGTGTAGACGCTGAGCGCGATGATCGCGAACCGGAAGTACGGCAGGTCGATGCCGAGCCGGGAGAAGATCGTACTCAGGCCGGGAATCCGGAGGAAGTCCGCGTTCGACCCGAGCGCCGGCAGCCCGAAGGCCGAGAAGAACATCACGATGGTCAACGGCACGTTGCGGAAGACCGTCACGTAGGCCGTACCGAGCCAACGCAGCGGCGGCACCGGCGAGATCCGCAGGATCGCGATGACCGTGCCGATCAGCAGCGCGCCCGTCGCGGACAGCACACACAGCTGAAGGGTGAGCCAGAAACCTCCGACGAAGACGTCGAAGTACTCGACGAGCACTCTCACGCGGAGACCTTTCTCCGATACCGACCTGCGGGCGCGACCGTGCGGGTTTCGGGGCCGATAGCGGCCGGTCCGGGCCCTGATCGGCCCGGACCGGCCGGATGATCAATCGTGACCGGACGGCTCAGTAGCGGTCGACCGGGGGACCGGTCGGGGTGTTGTCGTCGAACGCGCCCGCGGTGGCCTCCCACGCGGCGGCGTACGAACCGTCCTCGTAGATCTTCTCCAGGGTGTCGTTGATGAAGTCGCGGAACGCGTCGTCACCCTTGGCCACCCCGATGCCGTACGGCTCGTCGGTGAACTGCTCGCCGGCGAGCTTGAACTCGCCCTCGTTCTCGGCGATGAAGCCCAGCAGGATCACGTTGTCCGTGGTGACCGCGTCCACCTGGCCGCCGCGCAGCGCCTCCACGCACTTCTCGTAGATGTCGAACAGGACCAGCTGCTCGGCCTGGTTGGCCAGGTACTGCTGGATGTTCTCCGCCGGCGTCGAGCCCTGCACCGAGCAGACCTTCTTGTCGCCGGCCTCGAACGACTCCGGGCCGGTGATCGAGTCGTCGTCGGCACGCACCATGATGTGCTGGCCGGCCACGTAGTACGGCCCGGCGAAGTCGATCCGCTCCTTGCGGGTGTCGTTGATCGTGTAGGTGGCCACCACGATGTCCACCCGGCCCTGCTCGAGGACCTCCTCGCGGACCGACGACGGGGTCTCGACGTACTCGATGTTGTCCGCCGGGATGCCCAGCTCCGCCGCGATCAGCTTGGCGATCTCCACGTCGAACCCGGCCGGCTTGCCGTCGAGCCCCTGCAGGCCGAAGCCCGGCTGGTCGAACTTGGTGCCGACGACGATCTTCTGCTCCTCGTTGAGCCGGGCCATGGTGGTGCCGGCCTCGAAGCTCGGGCTCGCCACGTCGGGGTTCTCACCGCCGTCGCCGCCGTCCCCATTGTCGCCACAGGCCGCCACGGACAGCGCCAACACGGCTGCCGCGGCAACCGCTGCCACGCGTGAGATACGCATTGCTCGGTGTTCTCCTTTGCGATGGGAAGTCCGCCGGGTCACGACCGACTCCACGATGGATGGGCGTTGGTGCGTCTGGAGGCAATATCAGTGGGTGAGGATCTTCGACAGGAAGTCCTTGGCCCGGTCGCTGCGCGGGTTACCGAAGAACTCCGCGGGCGGGGCGTCCTCGACGAGCTGGCCGTCGGCCATGAAGATGACCCGGTTGGCGGCGTGCCGGGCGAAACCCATCTCGTGGGTGACCACGACCATGGTCATCCCGTCGCGGGCCAGCGAGGTCATCACGTCGAGCACCTCGCCGACCATCTCCGGGTCGAGCGCGCTGGTCGGCTCGTCGAACAGCATCGCCTTGGGCTGCATCGCCAGCGCCCGGGCGATCGCCGCCCGCTGCTGCTGCCCGCCGGACAGCTGGGCGGGGAACTTCTCGGCCTGGTTGGCGATGCCGACCCGGTCGAGCAGTTGCATGGCGCGCTCTCGCACCACCGACGCCTTCTCCCGGCGCACCTTCACCGGACCGAGCGTCACGTTGTCCAGGATCGTCTTGTGCGCGAACAGGTTGAACGACTGGAACACCATGCCGACTTCGCTGCGCAGCCGGGCCAGGGCCCGGCCCTCCGCCGGCAGCGGCTGGCCGTCGAAGAGAATCGTGCCGGAGTTGATCGGCTCCAACCGGTTGATCGCACGACACAGAGTGGACTTGCCCGAGCCGGACGGACCGATCACCACCACCACTTCGCCCCGGTCGACCTGCAGGTCGACGTCGTCGAGCACATGCAGCGGACCGAACCATTTGTTGACCCGGTCGAGCACGATGAGAGGCTTACTCGTCGTCACCGTCATGCACCGTCCCTGTCCATGCACCGTCCCTGCATCAACGATCAGCCGAGGTCACCTCGCGTGTCCCGCCACTTTAGGCGGGGCGGTGTGTCAGAACGCAACTCAAATGGTCACGGAGCGATAACACAGGCCGCGCGGATGCGTGCGCGGCGTCAACATGATCGTATGGCGATTGCACCGTTCTGCACGGCGCTGTGGAACTGGTCCCTCGACGGGCCGCTCGCCGCCGGCAAGATCCGAGCGACGCTCGCGGCGATCCTCGACCGCCCGGTCGTGGCGCTCGGCCCCGGGATCGACGGAGAGCTGCCAGAAGGGGTGGTTCTCTGCGACGTCTGGCAGGGAGCGGGCGAGTTCCCGGTGACCGTCGACTGCTATGCCGTTCCCGAGGAACTGTCCGAGACCTTGGTGCTCGCCACCTTCGCCCGCCGGGTCAAGCGTCGCTGCCTGCTGCCGGACGACACTCTCGACCCCGGCCGTTATCTGCTGGTTTCTCCGGACGCGACGTTGCGGCCGGTGCACTTCGATCTGGAACCCACCAGCTACGGCGAGCGGCGCAGCAACCTGCGGCTGTGCAGCCGTACCGACCCCGCCTGCCGCCACGATCCGCGATGCGGCCAGTCGCGGTGGCAGCCGGACTCGGTGGCGCCGGCCCGACCCGCCGCCTGAACCCGCCGATCCGGCCGGTGGCCATGCCGATCCGGCCGGTGGCACTGAGCCTGACGGGGTCCGGATCCCGCCGGTTACCCTGTCAGGTGTCATGACTACTAGCGCAGCACACGCCCGCCACCCGCGTACCTATCAGGTGCGCACCTACGGCTGCCAGATGAACGTGCACGACTCCGAACGGATCTCCGGTCTGCTGGAGTCTGCCGGCTACGTCCGGGCCGGCGAGTCCGACGATCCCGACGTCGTCGTGTTCAACACCTGCGCCGTGCGGGAGAACGCCGACAACCGGCTGTACGGCAACCTCGGCCACCTGCGGCCGGTCAAGGAGAAACGGCCCGGGATGCAGATCGCGGTCGGGGGGTGTCTCGCCCAGAAGGACCGCGGTGAGATCGTGCGCCGCGCGCCGTGGGTCGACGTCGTCTTCGGCACGCACAACATCGGCTCGCTGCCGGTGCTGCTCGACCGGGCCCGGCACAACGCCGCCGCCGAGGTGGAGATCCTCGAATCGTTGGAGGTGTTCCCCTCCACGCTGCCCGCCCGGCGGGAATCCACCTACGCCGGCTGGGTGTCGATCTCCGTAGGCTGCAACAACACCTGCACCTTCTGCATCGTCCCCTCGCTGCGGGGCCGGGAGAAGGACCGCCGGCCGGGCGACGTCCTCGCCGAGGTGCGGGCCCTGGTGGCCGAGGGCGTGCTGGAGGTGACGCTGCTCGGGCAGAACGTCAACTCGTACGGCGTGGAATTCGGCGACCGGTTCGCCTTCGGCAAGCTGCTGCGCGCCTGCGGGGAGGTCGACGGGCTGGAACGGGTCCGGTTCACCAGCCCGCACCCCAAGGATTTCACCGACGACGTCATCGCGGCGATGGCCCAGACGCCGAACGTCTGCCACTCGCTGCACATGCCGTTGCAGTCCGGCTCCGACGCGGTGTTACGGGCGATGCGCCGTTCGTACCGTGCGGACCGCTACCTCGGCATCATCGACAAGGTTCGCGACGCGATGCCGGACGCCGCGATCACCACCGACATCATCGTCGGGTTCCCCGGTGAGACCGACGCCGACTTCGAGCGGACCCTGGACGTCGTGCGGGCGGCCCGGTTCTCCTCGGCGTTCACCTTCCAGTACTCCAAGCGTCCGGGCACCCCGGCCGCCGACATGCCGGGCCAGGTGCCCAAGGCGGTGGTGCGGGAACGCTACGACCGGCTCATCGCCTGCCTGGAGGAGATCACCTGGGCGGAGAACCGCCGACTGCTCGGCCAGCGGGTGGAGGTCCTCGCCGCGGTCGGCGAGGGCCGCAAGGACGACCGGACCGGCCGGCTGTCCGGACGGGCCCGTGACGGGCGCCTGGTGCACTTCGCGGCCGGCGCGCTCACCGGGCGGATCCGTCCCGGCGACATCGTCGACACCGTGGTCAGTTACGCCGCCCCGCACCATCTGAACGCCGACGGCGAGCCGCTGGCGCACCGGCGGACCCGGGCCGGCGACGCCTTCGAGGCGGGGCGCTCACCGCGTACCGCCGGGGTGATGCTCGGTTTGCCGACGATCGGTGCGCCGCCGGCGCCCGCACCCGCCGCCTCGGCCTGCGACCGCTGACCGCGCTCGCGCCTCCCGACCGGGTCACGGCGGTCGGGAGGCGGGTGATCGAGAAGCGGATGATCGACTGGTCGCCTGTCGGATCCGGCGGCTACCCGGCCTTTTCCGCGAGTTCGAGGAACTGGCGCTTGGTGGCGAGCGCCTTCTCCGCCTCCCGGATCCGCTTGGTGTCACCGGCGGCCTGGGCTCGGGCCAGTCGCTGCTCGGCCTCGGCGACCTGGTCGCGCATCTGGGTCAGCAGCGGGTTCGCCGACGGTTCGGTGCGTCGCCAGGCCGAATCCATGGCCTCGCGTACCCGGTCTTCGACTGCCCGCAACCGACGGTCGAGGCCAGCGGCGGCATCGCGCGGAACCCGCCCGATGTCATGCCACTGGCCCTGCACCTCGCGTAGCTTGGCCTGCGCCTGGCGCGGATTCGTATCGACATCGGTCGTTTCGAGTTCGGTCAGCAACGCCTGCTTACGCTCCAGATTGTCGCGTTGTTCGGCATCCCGGGCGGAGAAGACTTCGCTGCGCCGGGTGAAGAACCGGTCCTGTGCCGCCCGGAACCGTTCCCAGAGCTTCTGCTCCGCCTCCTTCGAGGCACGCGGCGCGGCCTTCCAGTCGTTCATCAGGTCCTTGAGCCGTGCGGCGGTGGCCGCCCAGTCGGTCGATTCGGCCAGCGTTTCCGCCTCGGCGACGAGGTCGTTCTTTGCCGCCTGGGCCTGCTTGCGCTGGGCGTCGAGAGTGGCGAAGTGGGCGCCGCGTCGGCGGGTGAAACCGTCGCGCGCGGCCGCGAACCGTTTCCACAACTCTCCGTCGGTCTTCTTGTCGACCCCGCGGATCGCCTTCCACTCGTCGAGGATCTCCTTGAGACGATCGCCGGCGGTCTTCCAGCCGGTGGACTCGGCCGCGAGCTTCTCGGCCTCCTCGACGAGCGCCGTCTTGCGGGCCAGCGCCTCGGCGCGGGCGGTCTCGCGGGCCGCCTTCGCCTCGGTCGCCTTCTGCTCAGCCACGCCGGCGAGCTTGTCCAACCGCGCGGCGAGAGAGTCCAGATCGCCCACCACGTGGGCGTCGGCCAGTGAGGCGCGCAGCCGTCGGATCGTAGCCAGTGAATGCGTGGCGTCCGCGGCGCCGGACTGCAACCGGGCCTCGGCCAGATCGACCTCCGTCACCAGGTCGGCGAACCGGCGGGCGAAGTGCGCCAAGCCTTCCTCTGGGGCTCCCGCCTGCCAGGAGCCGATCGCGCGCTCCCCATCGGCCGTCTTGACGTAGACGGTGCCGTCCGCATCGACCCGTCCGAAGGACGTCCAGTCGCTCATGTGTCCATCCTTGTTCTCCCGGCGCCGCTGGATCGAGGTATCCCGATGGGCGCCGCCACGGCACAGTTAGATTGCAGGTAAGTTTCCCCCGGGCATTGTCACAGGTCCAACCCTGCCTGCGTCGAGCGCCTGTCGCCGACCGTGACCATACGGTGTCCTTGTCGCCAGTTGACCCATGTGCCGCCGCAGATCCGGCCAGGGAGCCGTACTGTCGGTCACTGGGTAGTTGCCTAAAGGCACCAAACGGATCCGGATACCGTTGTCGGGTGTCGTTGCTCCACGCTGTTGTCTGTCCGCACCCGCCGGTCATCGTTCCCGAGATCGCCGGCCGGGCGGCGGCGGAGCTCGACGCGCTGCGCGCCGCTGCCGCCGCGGCGGTTCGCGCTCTGCTCGCACACCCGGCGAGCCGGATCGTCGTGATCGGGGCGGCCGACGCCGGCCAGCCGGACACCCGAACGGCGGGCCTCGCGACGTATGCCAGCTTCCGTCGCTGGGGCGCTCCGGTCGACGTACGACTGGGTGTGCCCGGCCCAGCCGGCGGTCCGGTCGCGGCGCAGGTGTCAGCACTGCCACTGAGTTTGACCGTCGCCGCCTGGCTGCTGGCCGGCAGCGGTGTCGACCTCGGCGCCCGCGAGGTGACCACGGTCGCCGTGCCGGCCGCCCTGCCGGCCGCTGCCTGCCAGCGTTGGGGGCAGCGACTCGCCGCCGCGACCACGCCATGGGTGGCACTGGTGATGGGCGACGGCTCCGCCTGCCGAGGACCGACATCGCCGGGATACCACGACGATCGGGCCGAGCCCTTCGACGACGCGGTCGCCACCGCGCTGGCCGCCGCCGACCATCGCCGGCTGGCGGCCCTGCCCGCCGACCTCGCGACCGAGCTGCGGGTCGCCGGCCGGGCGCCCTGGCAGGTGCTCGCCGGCGCGGCGGCCGGCACCGGCGGCACCTTCGGTGGCGACCTCAGCTACTACGCGGCCCCGTACGGGGTGGCGTATTTTGTCGCATCGTGGGACCGCACGTGACGAACGACCTGACTCCGCCGACAGGAACGTCTTCGCCGGTGGCTGGCGCGTCGCCGGTGGCTGGCGCGTCGCCGGTCGTGGCCGCGTCGGCGGCGACGGTCCGGCCGGACCGGGTGGTGGCGATCGTCGGGCCCACCGCGGCGGGCAAGTCCGCGCTCAGCGTCACGCTGGCCCAACAGCTCGGGGCCGAGATCGTCAACGCCGACTCGATGCAGCTCTACCAGGGCCTCGACATCGGCACCGCCAAACTCACCGTCGACGAGCGCGCCGGCGTACCGCATCACCTGCTCGACATCTGGCCGGTCACCACCACCGCCAGCGTCGCCGAGTACCAGCGGCTCGCCCGGGCCGCGATCGACGACGTCCTGCGCCGGGGGCGGGTGCCGCTGCTGGTCGGCGGATCCGGGCTGTACGTGCGCGCCGTCCTGGAGAGATTCGAGTTTCCCGGCACCGACCCGGCGCTGCGGGACCGCCTCGAAGCCGAGCTCGCCCAGGTCGGGCCGGCGTCGTTGCACGCGCGCCTGGCCGCGGTCGATCCGTCCGCCGCGGCCGCCATCCTGCCCGGCAACGGCCGGCGCATCGTCCGGGCGTTGGAAGTGATCGAGCTGACCGGTCGGCCGTTCACCACCGCGTTGCCCGACCCGGTGCCGCACTACGACGCCGTACAGCTCGGTGTCGACCTGCCGACCGACCAGCTCGACGAACGGATCGCGGACCGGGTCGACCGGATGTGGGCGGCGGGCCTGGTCGCCGAGACCCGCACACTGATCGGACGCGGGCTGCGCGACGGTCGTACGGCGAGCCGCGCGCTTGGCTACCAGCAGGTGCTGCGGATGATCGACGGCGGGTGCGGCGAGCCGGAGGCGCGGTCCGACACCGTACGGGCGACCCGCCGCTTCGTCCGTCGCCAGCGTTCCTGGTTCCGTCGCGACGACCGGGTGCGCTGGCTCGACGCCGACCGGGCCGATCTGGTCACGGCCGCGCGTTCGGCGTTGCTGCGCCGCTGAACCGGCCCTGCCGAAGGCCGGCCCACCGCAGCGGGCCGCCAGCCTCAGGCGGGGCTGGGCGCGGCGGCCGGGCGTTGCTCGACAGCTGCCGGCCCGGCCTGGGCGACGGCGGCGGTGCCACCGACCGCGGTACGTGTCTGCGCGGCCGCCCGGACGGCGGCGGCCACCGCCGGTGCCACCCGGGAGTCGAACACGCTCGGCACGATCACCGTCGGGTTGATCCGGTCCTCGCCCACCACGTCGGCGATCGCCTGCGCCGCCGCCAGGGCCATGTCGTCGGTGAACGTCTCCGCGTGCGCATCCAGCATTCCCCGGAACACGCCGGGGAAGGCCAACACGTTGTTGATCTGGTTCGGCTGGTCGGAACGACCGGTCGCGACCACGGCGGCGTGCCGGCGCGCCTCGCGAGGGTCCACCTCCGGATCGGGATTGGCCAGCGCGAAGACGATCGCGTCGGGCGCCATCGCGGCGATGTCGTCGCCGGTGAGCAGATTGGGCGCGCTGACCCCGATGAACACGTCGGCCCCCCGGACCGCGCCGGGCAGGTCTCCGGCGTAACCGGTCGCGTTGGTGTTGTCGGCCAGCCACTGCCAGGTCGGATTCAATCCGGACAGGCCACGGTGCAGCGCACCTGGGCGGTCGTACGCGATGACGTCACCGACCCCCTGGCGCAGCAGCAGCTTGATGATCGCGGTGCCGGCCGCTCCGGCGCCGGAGACCACCACCCGGACGTCACCGAGCTGCTTGCCCACCACCCGCAGGGCATTGGTCAGCGCGGCGAGTACGCAGATCGCCGTACCGTGCTGGTCGTCGTGGAACACCGGGATGTCCAGCAGGTCGCGCAACTTCGACTCGATCTCGAAGCAGCGGGGGGCGGCGATGTCCTCCAGGTTGATCCCGCCGTAGCCGGGGGCGATCGCCCGCACGATCGACACGATCTCGTCCGGGTCCTGGGTGTCCAGCACCACCGGCCAGGCGTCGACGTCACCGAACCGCTTGAACAGGGCCGCCTTGCCCTCCATCACCGGCAGCGCGGCCGCCGGACCCAGATTGCCGAGCCCGAGCACCGCCGATCCGTCGGTCACCACCGCCACCGTGTTGCGCTTGATCGTCAGCCGGCGCGCGTCCGCCGGATTCTCGGCGATAGCCAGGCAGACCCGGGCGACCCCCGGGGTGTACGCCCGGGAGAGCTCGTCGCGGTTGCGCAGCGACACCTTCGGCGACACCTCGATCTTGCCACCGAGATGCAGCAGGAAGGTCCGGTCGGACACCTTGCGGACCTCGACGCCGTCGAGGGCCTCCACCTCCTTGACCACGTCGTCGGCGTGCGTCGAGTCGGCGGTGTCGCAGGTCAGGTCGACCACCACGCTCACCGGGTCGGAATCGACCACGTCCAGCGCGGTAACGATGGCGCCGGCCTCGCCGACACAGGTCGTCAGCCGACCGATCGCCGACGCGTCGGCGGGGATGCTGATCCGGATGGTGATGGAAAAGCCGGCGCTGGGCAGGCGCGTGGTGGCCACGGGTCCCTCCGTCGTTGGTGGGGGCGGCCGGATCAGGCCGCGATGACCATTCTTGCGCGTGATCTGTCACGGACCCGCCCCGGCCTACGCACCGGCGGTTCGGGCGGGCGATTTCCGGGTGCAACGGCACGATTTTCAGGTGCGAACCGGCGTCTGGCGTGTCACGATCGAGGCCTGAGGAGGCAGCTTTTGCGTACATATCACGCCGACGATCCGGTCCAGACGCCGTTCGACCAGGCGATCGTCGCCCCGACCGCGACCACCGGAGACGGGGCAGGGCCCGACGACGCGGCGACGGCCGGCGAGTTGGAGCTGGCCGACCGGCACGCGTTGCGCCGCGTCGCCGGCCTGTCCACCGAGCTCGCCGACATCACCGAGGTCGAATACCGCCAGCTGCGGCTGGAACGGGTGGTGCTGGTGGGAGTCTGGGACAGTGGCACGGTGACCGACGCGGAGAACTCGCTGACCGAGCTCGCCGCGCTCGCCGAAACCGCCGGTTCGCACGTGCTCGAAGGCCTGATCCAGCGTCGTGACCGGCCGGACCCGGCCACCTACGTGGGTCGCGGCAAGGTCGGTGAGCTGGGCGACGTCGTCCTCAGCTCCGGCGCGGACACGGTGATCTGCGACGGCGAGCTGTCCCCGTCCCAACTGCGCAATCTGGAACAGTCCGTCAAGGTCAAGGTCATCGACCGGACGGCGCTGATCCTGGACATCTTCGCCCAGCACGCCAAGAGCAAGGAGGGCAAGGCCCAGGTCGAGCTGGCCCAGCTGGAGTACCTGCTGCCCCGGCTGCGCGGCTGGGGTGAGGCGCTGTCACGGCAGACCGGCGGTAGCGGCCGGGGCGGTGGTGCCGGCGGCGGCGTGGGGCTGCGCGGCCCGGGCGAGACGAAGCTGGAGACCGATCGGCGTCGGATCCGGACCCGTATCTCCCGCCTGCGCCGGGAGATCAAGGGCATGCGCACGGTACGGCAGACCAAGCGTGCCCGACGTACCCGTAACGCGGTGCCGGCGGTGGCCATCGCCGGCTACACCAACGCCGGCAAGTCGAGCCTGCTGAACCGGATCACCGGAGCCGGGGTGCTGGTGGAGGACGCGCTGTTCGCCACGCTGGACCCGACCACGCGGCGGGCCCACACGGCGGACGGCCGGGCCTACACGCTGTCGGACACCGTCGGCTTCGTCCGGCACCTGCCCCACCAGATCGTCGAAGCGTTCCGGTCGACCCTGGAAGAGGTCGCCGAGGCGGACCTCGTGGTGCACGTCGTCGACGGCTCCCACCCCGATCCCGAGGAGCAGGTCCGGGCGGTACGGGAGGTGCTCGCCGAGGTCGGCGCGGACCGCCGGCCCGAACTGCTCGTCGTCAACAAGGTCGATGCGGCGAGCGAGGAGGAACTGCTGCGGCTCAAGCGGCTCTGGCCGGACGCCGTGTTCGTGTCGGCGCGGCGGGCCATCGGCATCGACGACCTGCGCCTGGCGATCGAGGCCCGGCTGCCCCGTCCGGCCGTGCAGGTACGGGTCGTGCTGCCGTACCACCGGGGTGATCTCGTCTCCCGGGTGCACCACCGTGGCGAGGTGATCGATACCAGGCACACCGGTCTCGGGACCGAGTTGCACGCCCGGGTCGACGAGGCACTCGCCGCAGAGCTTGCACCTTTCGAATACCACTCCTAGTGGTGTAGCGCGTACGTCAAGTGATTGATCAGTGCGTAACACTCGCACCCAGGGCGGCATGCGACACTCGTCGGATGCGTCGGTTCCTGACCCCGATCGCGATCGTCACCGGACTGCTCGCGGTCCACCTGGCCGTGGCGGCTGGACCTGCCGTCGCGCTCCCCGCGCAGGGTCCGGTTGGGCTGCCCGCCCAGGATCCGACGACGCAGGCCGCCCAACAGCAGGCGGCGGCGGGAGAGCCGGTCTGCCGAGTCACCGACGAGCGCCTGCAGGAAATCTCCGGCCTGGTGGGCACCACCGGTGGCTACATCGTCGTCAACGACGGCACCGAGATCGAGCAGAACGAACGGGTGTTCTTCCTCGACACCTCCTGCGAGGTCCAGCAGGCCGTGGAATACCCGACACCGCCGCTGGACCCGGAGGACCTCACCGTCTCCCCGGACGGGCAGACGCTGTGGATCGCCGACGTCGGCGACAACCCGACCAACGACGAACGACGGGAACGGGTCGCCCTGTGGTCCATGCCGGTGGACGGTTCCGCCCAGCCGCAGATCCACCGGGTCAGCTACCCGGACGGACCGCACGACGCCGAGGCACTGCTCATCGGCAACGACGGCATGCCGCTGATCCTCACCAAGGAAACCGGTCCGGCCGGCCTCTACCGCCCGGTGGAGCCGCTGCGCAGCAACAATGACGATCCCGTGCCGATGGAGAAGGTCGGCGAGCTCACGCTGCCCCGTACCGACACCCCGAACCTGTTCGCCGCCGCGGGCCGGCTCACCATCACCGGAGCCGCCCGGTCGCCCGACGGCGCCCGAGTGGTCGTGCGGACCTATGCCGACGCCTTCGAGTGGGACGTGCCGGCCGAGGGCGACATCGTGGCGGCGCTGACCGGCGACGACCTGCCCCGGGTCACCCCACTGGCCGACCCGTTCGGTGAGGCGATCGCGTACACCCCGGACGGCACCCGCTTCCTCACCGCCTCGGACGTGGCCACGCTCGACGAGGAGACTCCGGTCGAGATCCTGCGCTACACGCCGAGCACCGAAGTCGCCACCCAAGACGCCGCCGACGCGGGCGGCGGCAGCGACGGTCCCTCCTGGGTCAACCGGATCACGCTGCAGGACATCAACTACCTGATCGCCGCCGTCGGACTGCTCGGCGCGGCCCTGGTGGGCGTCGGGATCTACGGCATCGTCCGGGCTCGACGTACCGCACGGCGGGTTCCTGCCGGTGCGCGGACCGACCGCTCGGCCGATGCCGCCGCCGCCGGGCTCGGTGGCGACCGGCCCGGTGGTGACCGGCCCGGCGGCGATCGGTACGCCAGCGACCGGCTCGGCAGCGGGGGATACGGCACCGGTCGACCTGTCGGCACCGGATACCCGGCAGCGGCCCAACCGGCCGGTGGCGGGTACGGAGCGGCCAAGCCGGCAGGCTCTGGCGCTGTCTACGGCTCCGGCGCAGTGTACGGTTCGGCCAAACCCGGGCCGCCGACCCGCCAATCGGGTGGTGGGGTATACGGCGGTGGCGGCGGATACCCCGGCGGGGCCGACGTCGGCGGCGACTATCCCGCCGGTGGGTATCCGGCCGACCGCTACGACGACTACCGGGGCGAGGAATCCGTTAGCGGTGGGGGCGCCGCCGCGCCGCGGCCCGGCGGGCGCACCAGAGGATCGGCCGGGGTGTACGGCCGTTCCACCGCCGTTCCACCCGACGAACCCCGCTGATCAGACCCGGCGGAGCACCGCCACCACGCGGCCCATGATCGTGGCCTCGTCACCCGGGATCGGGTCAAACGCCGCATTCTGCGGCATCAGCCACACATGCCCGTCTCGCCGTCGGTAGGTCTTGACCGTTGCCTCGCCGTCGATCATCGCCGCCACTATCTCGCCCGAGTCGGCGGTGGGCTGCTGGCGGACCACCACCCAGTCACCGTCACAGATCGCCGCGTCGATCATCGAGTCACCCTTGACCTGGAGCATGAAGACCTCGCCCTCACCCACCAGCTCGCGGGGCAGCGGAAAGACGTCCTCGACGGCCTGCTCGGCCAGGATCGGGCCACCCGCAGCGATGCGCCCCAGCATCGGCACGTACGCCGGAGTGGGCCGCAGCGCGCGTTCCGCTTCGTCGTCCACCGCCTCGGTCGGCGGCCGGACGTCGACCGCGCGTGGCCGGTTCGGGTCGCGGCGCAGAAATCCCTTCCGCTCCAACTCCTTGAGCTGGTACGCCACGCTCGACGGCGACACCAGGCCGACCGCCTCACCGATCTCGCGCACGCTGGGCGGATAGCCGTGCCGATCCACCCAGGTGCGGATGAACTCCAGAATCCGTCGCTGTCGGGCGGTCAGCTCGCTGGTGACCGGATCCGGGAAGGCACTCACCACCGGCGTGACGGCGCGCAACCGCGGCTCGCCCGACCGGCTGGTGCGCCGCCCCCGCACCGACACGCCGGCGTTCGCCGTCGCCGCGGTGCCGCTCCCGGTCGCCTGTTGGGGCCGGCCTGCCTTGTCGTCGGTCGACACGTCCGTCCTTTCCCCGGGCCGCCAGCCGCCGGCTGGATCGGCTCACCGTCGGTGTTTGACCATGACCGTATCCGCAGAGTTGGCCAGGTTCAAACATCTGTACGAGATGTGGCTCCGGCGTGTCGCGTCGAATCGCGCCGGTCCGATCCGGTGGAAACCACCCGGCCGGGTGCCCACGAGACCGACGTCGTCTGATCGTACTAGTGTTCGATTGTAAAAGGTTCGACCTGGTGGTGGTAACCCTCGGCCAGATCGCGATGTTGGGACAGTGACGACGCGCCGGATCGGGCCGTTCAACTTGACCGAGACTCGGTCGCGGCCTACCGTCGACCCCAACATCTAGTAGTTACAGAGGCGTAAGTTGTCCACAGGTTGGGTCTACCGGCCTGGAGGCTGACCGTACGCACCCGGTAGGTCGGGTGCGGGTACGGCACTCGCGCCTGCCCGATCCACGCGGCTGACGGAAGGAGCTTCGGCATGCGCTGCCCGTACTGCCGGCACGCCGACTCTCGCGTGGTCGATTCCCGGGAAGCCGACGACGGCCAGCTCATCCGCCGCCGCCGGTCGTGCCCGGAATGCGGCAAGCGGTTCACCACCGTCGAGGAGGCCGTCCTCGCCGTGGTCAAGCGTAGTGGCGTCACCGAACCGTTCAGCCGTGCCAAGATCGTCGGTGGGGTGCGCAAGGCCTGCCAGGGCCGCCCGGTGGACGACGACGCCATCGCCCTGCTGGCGCAGAAGGTCGAAGAGACCGTACGCGCCAAGGGCGCGGCCGAACTCCCCAGCCACGACGTCGGCTTGGCGATCCTCGGCCCACTGCGCGACCTGGACGAGGTGGCCTACCTGCGCTTCGCCAGCGTCTACCGCTCGTTCGACTCGCTCGACGACTTCGAGCGGGAAATCGATACGTTGCGGGCCGTGGCGGCGGCGCGGACCGCCGGGGCGGCCCTGGCCGCTGACGCCGACCGGGTGGCGGCCGGTACCGACCCGGTGGCGGCCGGGACGGCACCCGGCTGATCGCCGACCCGGCCGGGTCGGCGGCCGACGCGCGTGTCGCGCGTCCAGCCGTACGCCGGCCAGAAAGCGCGAAACATCACAGACGTAGAGCAACAGCGTGGCGGGGTGCTGCGCGCAAGCCTGAGGGGGCGATCAGATGGCGGGGGAAGGTGCGACCGCGAAGACAGGCGGCACCGGCGGTAGCGGCGGTAGCGGCACAGCCAAGGCCAACGGCAAGGCGGGTGGCAACGGTAAGCCGGGCGCCAACGGGCGGGTGCGGGCCAGGGCCGGCGCGGGCGGCCTGACCGTCGAGCGGGTGTGGACCAGCGAGGGCGTGCACCCGTACGACGAGGTGAGCTGGCAGCGCCGCGACGTGGTGATGACCAACTGGCGCGACGGTACGGTCAACTTCGAGCAGCGCGGCGTGGAGTTCCCGGAGTCGTGGAGCGTCAACGCGGCCAACATCGTCACCACCAAGTACTTCCGGGGGGCGGTGGGGACCCCGCAGCGGGAATGGTCGCTCAAGCAGTTGATCGACCGGGTGGTCAAGACCTACCGGGCGGCGGGGGAGCGGCACGGCTACTTCGCCACCCCGGGCGACGCCGAGATCTTCGAGCACGAGCTGACCTGGATGCTGCTGCACCAGGTGTTCAGCTTCAACTCGCCGGTCTGGTTCAACGTCGGCACCGCCTCACCGCAACAGGTATCAGCCTGTTTCATCCTTTCTGTGGATGATTCGATGGATTCCATCCTCGATTGGTACAAAGAGGAAGGGCTGATCTTCAAGGGCGGCTCCGGGTCCGGGGTCAACCTGTCCCGGATCCGCTCCTCCAAGGAGCTGCTGTCCAGCGGCGGCACCGCCTCCGGCCCGGTCAGCTTCATGCGCGGCGCCGACGCCTCGGCCGGCACCATCAAGTCCGGCGGCGCCACCCGCCGTGCCGCCAAGATGGTCATCCTCGACGTCGACCACCCCGACATCGAGGAGTTCGTGCAGACCAAGGCCCGCGAGGAGGACAAGATCCGGGCGCTGCGCGACGCCGGGTTCGACATGGACCTCGGCGGTGCCGACATCGTCAGCGTCCAGTACCAGAACGCCAACAACTCGGTCCGGGTCTCCGACGAGTTCATGCGGGCGTACGAGGACGGCGGCAGCTTCGACCTGCGTGCCCGGCTCGACGGCTCGATGATCGACACCGTCGACGCCAAGAAGCTGTTCGGCACCATCGCGCAGGCCGCCTGGGAATGCGCCGACCCGGGTCTGCAGTACGACGACACGATCAACGACTGGCACACCTGCCCGGAGAGTGGACGCATCACCGCGTCTAATCCCTGCTCGGAATACTTGCATTTGGATAATTCGTCGTGCAATCTTGCGTCGCTGAATTTGATGAAATTCCTACGGGCCGACGGCGGCTTCGAGGTGGAGAGGTTCGTCCGCTCCGTCGAGTTCGTCATCACCGCGATGGACATCTCCATCTGCTTCGCCGACTTCCCGACGCAGAAGATCGGCGAGACCACCCGGGCGTACCGGCAGCTCGGCATCGGCTACGCCAACCTCGGTGCCCTGCTGATGGCCTCCGGCCTGCCGTACGACTCGGAAGCCGGCCGCTCCTACGCCGCCGCCATCACCTCGGTGATGACCGGTACGGCGTACCGCCGCTCCGCCGAACTGGCCGGTGTGGTCGGCGCCTACGACGGCTACGCCCGCAACGCCGAAGGCCACCAGCGGGTGATGCGCAAGCACGCCGCCGCCAGCGACGAGATCCGCCCGACCGGCCCGACCGCCACCGCCCTGGCCCGCGAAGCCGCCCGGCAATGGGAAATGGGCAACAAAATCGGCGAAAAGAACGGCTGGCGCAATTCCCAGGCAAGCGTACTCGCGCCGACCGGTTGCCTCACCCCGGACACGATGGTGACCACCGACCGTGGGCTGATGCGACTCGGTGAGATCGGCGACGTCTACGGCGACCGCTGGCAGGACCTCGACATGATGGTGTCGACCGACGAGGGAGCCCGCCAGGCGACGAAGTTCTTCGTCAACGGCGAGGAGCCCACCCGCCGGGTGGTCACCGACGGCGGCTACCAGATCCAGGGCACCCTGGCCCACCGGATCAAGGTGGTGGAACCGGTGACCGGCGAATGGGTCTGGAAGCGGATGGCCGAGGTCGCCCCCGGCGATGTGGTCCCGGTGCAGCTCGGCACGCTGGTCGGCGAACCACGTCGGGTGCCGCTGCCGGTGCTCGACCAGGCGTACCACGCCAGCGACCGGCGACTGTACGTGCCGGACGCGGTCGACGCCGAGCTGGCCGAACTGGTCGGCTACTTCATGGGTGACGGCAGCCTGCACGCCAAAGGGCTGCGGTTCGCCGTCGCCGACACCGACCTCGACGTGGTGGAACGGCTGCGGGTGCTCGGCAAGGGCCTGTTCGGGCTGGAACCGGAGGTCGCGGCGCGCACCGGCTACCAGGAGGTCGTCTTCTCCTCGGTGCGGCTGGCCCGCTGGTGGCAGGCGGCCGGGTTCGCCAAGACGCTGCCGCACCCGGAACACACCGGCAAGGGCTGGTCGCCCCGGGTGCCGTCGGCGATCCTGGAGACCAACGACGTCACCGTCTACACCGCGTTCCTGCGTGGCCTGTTCGAGGCCGACGGGACGGTGATCGAGGGGATGCCCTCGGTGTCGACGTCCACCGAGTCGTTCGGCGCGGAGATCCGTACCCTGCTGCTGGCCCTCGGGATGGCGACCACCACCCGGCAGACCCGCAGCGGCATGGGCAGCGACATCTGGCAGGTGCGGCTGCGCGACACCGACCATGCGATCCGGTACGAGGAGACGATCGGCTTCATCGGCGCCCGCAAGGCGGAGCAGATTGTCACCGCGCCGCAGCAGACCGGCGTGTCGCGGACGCTGGCCGGCGAGATCCACGGCGAGGTGCGCGACGACCGCCTCGGGCACGCGCTCGGCTACCTGTACGAGACGGTGGCGGCGAACGAGGACGGTGGCGTGCAGCCGACGTACGACCTGTCGGTGCCGGCCAACGTCACCTACGTCGCCGCAGGGTTCGTCAGTCACAACACCATCGGCCTGATGATGGACTGCGACACCACCGGGGTGGAGCCTGATCTGGCGCTGGTCAAGTTCAAGAAACTGGTCGGCGGCGGTTCGATGCAGATCGTCAACCAGACGGTGCCGCGCGCGCTGCGCAGCCTCGGCTACCCGGAGGAGCAGGTCGAGGCAATCGTCGAGCACATCGCCGACCACGGGCACGTGGTCGACGCGCCGAGCCTGCGGACCGAGCACTACCCGGTGTTCGACTGCGCGATGGGGGAGCGGTCGATCGCGCCGATGGGGCACGTGCGAATGATGGCGGCGGTGCAGCCGTTCATCTCCGGAGCGATCTCCAAGACGGTCAACATGCCAGAGTCGGCGACCGTCGCCGAGGTCGAGCGGATCTACTTCGAGGGTTGGAAGCTGGGCCTCAAGGCGCTGGCGATCTACCGGGACAACTGCAAGGTGGGCCAGCCGCTGTCGGCGGCCAAGTCCGACAAGGCCGCCCAGGCCACCGCCGCCGAGCAGGCCAAGGTGGTGGAGAAGGTCGTCGAGAAGGTCGTCGAGTACCGCCCGGTGCGTAAGCGGCTGCCGAAGAAGCGTCCGTCGGAGACGGTGTCGTTCTCGGTCGGTGGGGCCGAGGGCTACCTGACCGCATCGTCGTACCCGGACGACGGGCTCGGCGAGGTCTTCCTGAAGATGTCGAAGCAGGGGTCGACCCTGGCCGGGGTGATGGACGCCTTCTCGGTGGCCATCTCGATCGGCCTGCAGTACGGCGTGCCGCTGGAGACCTTCGTCGCAAAGTTCACCAACATGCGGTTCGAGCCGGCCGGCATGACCGACGACTCGGACGTACGGATGGCCTCGTCGGTGATGGACTACATCTTCCGCCGCCTGGCGTTGGACTTCCTGCCGTACGAACGCCGGGCCGAACTGGGCATCTTCACCGCCGCCGAGCGGACCGCACAGCTGCGGGCCGAAGCCGAGGGCGACAGCGAGACGACGGTGGACCTGTCCGTGATGGCGGCCTCCGCGCCGGTCGAGCCGAAGCATCCGGAGGGCAAGGCCGCGTCAACGGCCGACCTCGCCGTGGGTACGGCGTCCGTGCCGGCCGCCGCCACGCCGGCACCGCCGTCGGCGCACTCGTCGACGGAGTTGCTGGAGGCGGTGATCGGCAAGGCGGCGGACGCCCCGCTCTGCTTCACCTGCGGTACGAAGATGCGTCCGGCTGGTAGCTGCTACGTCTGTGAGGGCTGCGGCTCCACCTCCGGCTGCAGCTGAGCCGACGCGTTGCGAGGGGGGAGCCGGAGGCGATCCGGTTCCCCCGTCGGCCTCGTACGGCTCCCCCGTCGGGTCTCGACCCGGGTGGTGGCACGTCGTATGGCTGTTCGACGGGCCCGCTGGCGGTTTTCGACCGTCGTGGCCCGATCGGGTGTCACCGGGTCGCCGTACGGTGTCCAGCGCGATGGTTGGGGGCATCTCGGCGAGTGCCTGGGTCAGCCGCATCCGTACCGCCGATTCGGCGGTGGGTGCGGCGAGTTCGTCGGCGAGGACCGCCCTGGCCAGCAGTTCGGCGGGAATCGGCGCCCACCGTCGACGATAGTCCGGCAGTCCATGCGGCCAGGGCCGCCTTGGCTGCGCCGTAGGAGGTGGAGGCGTACTTGGCGCCAACGGCGTTACCGTCAACCTCATCGGTCCCGGATATATCGCTGAAACCGACTTCTTCCGGGGCAAACTCAGCGAGCAACGGCGAACCGCCCTGGTCGACGCGACACACAACAAGCGACCGGGGCAGCCCAGCGACATCGCTGCGACCACCTACTTCCTGGCCTCCGACGGCGCACGCCACACCACCGGACAGACCGTGCACGTCAACGGAGGGGCCCACACCACGAGATGATCATTCATGGTCGGTGAACGTACCCAGTTTGTCTGGAGGACGTAGGAACGGGTTGAGCGCAAGGCCGAGGACGACCTGCCCGTACACGAAGAAGACGGGCTGGAGCCAGGAGACCAGACCGATGAACGCGACCTGGACGATGATCCACATAACCAGGGCGGCTCCGACGACGAGGTGACCGACCGGTGCCCACGACCGTCGGTTGATCGCCGCGATCACCACGACACCGGGCAGGACGCCGTTGACCACCGCCAAAGCTGCGCCGGCCAGGACCGGGGAGGCGAACGGTAGGTCACTGGTGGCGGGCCCGAGGTCGAAACCACCGGTTATCAGCCCGAGAGAACCACCTATCGCGCTGATAGCCAGCATCTCCTCGAGTCCGATGAGACTCCGCTCCCGGTTCGAAAGTCCAAGCTCCGGTGTGGACCTGCGACGGCCGGGTCCCGCCGCTCGTTGCCACGCTCGGCGGATCAACCGGACCAGGCTCGACGCAGCCAACACGGCCCATATCCGGCCCGCCCGTGCACTGGCGGGGCGGCGGGCTGCGGATGGTGCCGCGGACATCGCTACCGCCCACGGGCCGGCGGATCGGACACGACGTCCCGGTCCGACGGCAACGCCAGCGAACGCCGCAACGACGCGGTCGAGCACAGCCCTACGAGCCCGGCCGCCAGAGCGCCGTAGAGTACCTCGATCATCGATCGCTGAGGCAGCAGGACGACCTCCAGCAGAATCCATCCACCGAGCGCGATCCCCGACAATCCGGTGGCAGCCCACGACCAGTGCCGGCCGGTCAGCCGCTCCACCGGCGCGAGCCGGCGCCACCGGGGCCGACGCAGAAGCCCGAACGCCGTGATCAGTGAGCCGAGCCCGAGACCGACCCCCAGCACCAGCCCGGGTAGGCGCCAGGTGTCGATCAGCGGCAGGTCGTGGAGCCACTCGCCGGGCACAAAGTCGTTGCCGTGCGGATACAGCCACATCTCCGCACCCCCGCCGACGGCCGTGACGCCGAGGAAGAACAGCGAGCCGGCCGCCACCTTCACCGTCCACGGGGAGACCGTGACCGGTCCGGCGGGCTCGATGGGCTCGATGGGCTCGATGGATGAGCGCATACCTCAGCATCGGCCGCACGACATCGGCCCGGGATGGGCCAAAGGTCCCGGGCGAGTAGTGCCTTGCCACACCGACGTCTGGAGCCGATGCCCCGACCCGACCCCACCGCGTCAGGCGACGATGGTGACAACGTACAACTATCTGGTTGTATATTGGCCGGGTGATCGAGGAGGGCGCAGACCGGGCGGACGCCATGTTCCACGCGCTCGCTGACCGGACCCGGCGTGACATCCTGCGCCGGGTGCTGGCCGGGGAGCACTCCGTCTCCGCGCTCGCCGCCAAGTACGACATGAGCTTCGCCGCCGTGCAGAAACACGTCGCCGTGCTGGAGAAGGCCGGTCTGCTGACCAAGCGACGCAGCGGTCGTGAGCAGTTGGCCAGCGGCGACGTGGCGGCCGTGCGCTCGGTGGCGTCCATGCTCGCCGAGCTCGAACAGGTCTGGCGTGGCCATATCGCACGCATCGACGCACTCGTCGCATCCGACTCCCATCATCATCAGGAGGACTGAGCAATGCCCGTGACCGACGTCCAGCAGGACATTGACAACCTGACCCTGACCATCACCGCCGACTTCGCCGCCCCGGTGGAGCGGATCTGGCAGGTCTACGCCGACCCTCGCCAGCTGGAGAAGGTGTGGGGACCGCCGACCTACCCGGCGACCGTGGTCGACCACGACCTCACGCCCGGCGGTCGTGTGACCTACTACATGACCGGACCGCAAGGCGACAAACACGCCGGATACTGGCTGGTCACCGCCGTGGACGAGCCAGCATGCTTCTCCTTCGACGACGGCTTCGCCGACCTGGACTTCAATCCGAAGCCGGAACTACCGGTCTCCAGGAACACCTTCGGCTTCGCCGAGCGCGACGGCGGCACCCGAGCGACCTACGTGAGTAGATACGAGTCGATCGAGGCGCTGCAACAGGTGCTGGACATGGGCATGGTGGAGGGGGCCACAACGGCGATCGATCAAATTGACGACCTGCTCGTCTCCTGATCGTCGGGAGGCCGGGGCGGCGGCGGTCCCGGCCTCCCGACGATGGTCGAAGTCACGTCGACTCATCGCCAGACATGCAGGACGATCGGACGGGTCAGTTCGACGAACTCGCCGCCAGCGTCCCGCAAGAGCGTGCGGAGCTCTCGGTCGAAGGCGGGCAACCGGTCGCCGAACAGGCGCGGCGTGGAGCTCGACAGGGAATAGACCGAGGCGACAATGTCGTCTGCCGACCGGTGCACGATCCGGCTGGGTAACTCGACATCGCGGGGACCGTCGAACCCGGCTGCCCGATAGATCTCGTCCTCGTTGCCAGGTGAGTCGCCCGGGACGGCCCGCTTCGGACCCAGGTACGTTTCGACCAGGTCGGTGATGGCGTCCCAAGGCGGGTCCTGTTCGCCGCTGGCGATGCCTCGGTGGGTCGTCGCGCTCACATGTACCAGCGCGCCGCCGAGCGCCAGGAGACGGCGTGCCGCAGCGGCGACCCGTGGTCGGTCCATCCAGTGGAACGACTGCGCGAATGTGATGACGTCGACAGATGGCAGGTCGGCCGGTAGGTCCTCGGCACGCATACACCGCCAGGACGCGTTGTCCACGTGATGTGCGGCCGCCTGTCTGGTGGCTTGGTCGACCATCTCCTGGTCGGCGTCGACGCCGATCACCCGCGCGAAGCTCGGCGCGAGGAGGAGAGTCAGCGATCCGGGCCCGCAGCCGACGTCGAGCAACGTGCTCGTGCCAGCAAGGCCGAGCTCCGTGATCAGGACGGTGGCGAGCTCCGACGGGTAGGCCATCCGGCCGGCGACGTAGTGAGCGGCGCTTCCGGCATACAGCGACGGATCCCAGGACCAGCCACAGTGATGGGGCGATTCGTCGGTATCGTGAGCGGGCATTCGGCCAGCGTGCCGAACGCCCGGCGCGTCCCGCAACTCGAACTGCGCACGGTCAAGGCCCGGCGGATCCGGACGAACATTTCGTCGACAGGACCGCTGGATAGGTGTCGAGCTGAGCCGTGCCGGCAAGGAGATTGCGGCTGCGGGTGGTCAGCCTGTCCTGCCAGGAATCGAGGAAAACGGTCAACGCGTCCGCCCCGCCCGCCCCGCGCAGCGCCTGCGCGGGCAGCGGGGTGTAGCGCCGGTAGCCGGTCGGGCTGCGGTCGGTCGGCGGGAGGACACCACCGGCGTCGGAGTTCCGGACCGCCTGTGCGGACAACCCGTGTTCCCGGGCGAGATCGATGGGTCGTACTGACATCTTCGATCGAGGCTTTGACCCACCGGTGCCGAGGCAGGAGTCACGCAGAGTTTCACTCGATTCTTCAACGATACGGTCAAAGGTGTCGCCGTCCGTAAAGAGGTGTTCTCATGTCCACTGCCGCAACGGTGCGGGCCATCGGCCGCCGTGCCGACGATCCGACCGGCTACGACCAGGCCCTCGCGTACGCGCGCACGGCCCTGGGTCTGCTGCGCTACCACGCGGCCATGGCCAGCCCCGCACCCGACCGGATCGCGACCATGCTCAGCCTGCGCGCGGACATGATGGCCGAGAATCTCCTCGCGATCCTGGCCGACGAGCAGCGGCGCGGCCCGAGTCTGGTCTTCGCGCACAACGTGCACCTGCAGCGGACGCGATCCCACATGTCCATCGGCGGCGACGACGGCGAAGCGAGCTGGGCGAGCGCGGGTGCCCTCGTCGGGCTCACCCTCGGTGAGCGGTATGTGTTCGTGGCGACCGACGCGAGCCCGGACAGCGAACCGGACACGCTTCAACGCGTACTGGCCGAGGCGACGAGCCGGCGGACGTTGTTTCCGGCACCGGCCCTGCGCGCCGCGCTGCCCGCGGCCATCGGCACCGGTGGACCGATCGTGCCCGGTCACATTCCGGTCAACCCGGCCGACCTGGACGGAGCCGACGCGGTCATCTTCGTCGCCGACACCGACGGGAAACGTCAGCAGTACTGGTAGCCCGCTCCACTGCGGATTGTGCCGTTCCGCCCCGACCCGACGCTCGGGCAAGGGATGATCCACCTGGCGACGCCCTCAGGGTCGTTCGGTGAGGCTCTCCGGCCTCGGGGCCCGCCTGATCTGCCGGCTCGACGTCGATGCCGCCGCGACGATGGCCAGCCACGTCGCCAGGGCGGCGAAGGTCGGCACCGCCCCCAGGGTCTCCAGCGCGATGCCGCCGAGGAGGGCGCCGACGGGGCGGGCACCCCAGCCGATCATCCGGGAGGCGCCGTTGACCCGGCCCTGGAGACGGTCGGGGGTCAGGGCGTAGCGGTAGGCGGCGTTGGTGGTGTTGAAGATCGGGCCCATCAGCGCGCCGACCGTGTAGACCGCCCCCAGCGCGAACACGGTCGGGACCAGGGCCAACGCCGCCATTTGCGCGACCCACCACCACAGCGCGCCGATCATGATCACGTTCGGGGAGACGAGGCGTTGTACCGGCGGGGCCACCAGGGCACCGGCGATCGCACCCACACCGAAGAGTCCGAGGAGGACACCGACGCCGGTCGAGGACGCGCCGAGGTCGGTGGCGCGCACGATGACGGCCAGGCTGAGGGCGCTGAAGGCCAGGTTGCCGGCCGACGCGATCGCCACGAGGGCACGCAGGAGGTGCTGGCGCCACAGCCAGCGGACGCCCTCGGCGATTTCCGCCAGCAGGTGGCGACGCTGCGCTGTCCGCTTCTCCTCCAGGGTCCGCCGGATCGGGGCGACCAGGGCGAGGCCGATCAGGTACGACACCGCGTCGGCGGCGAACGGCACCGCGTGGCCCAGCCCGAACAGGAAGCCGCCCAGCGGCTGGCCGGCCAGGTCGGCACCCTGGTCGCGGGCCTGGTTCTGGGCGATCGCCGCCGGCAGTTGGGGTTTCGGCACCACGTGCGGCAGGGCGGCGGTCTCGGCGAGCAGGAAGAAGACGTACAGCGTCCCTTCGACGAAGGCCACGATCATGAGGTGACCGATCGTGATCCGTCCGAGCGCGACGGCCACTGCGACCGATGCCAGGGCCACCGCCCGGCCGGCGTCGGCGACGAGCATGATCCGTTTGCGGGGCCACCGGTCGACCAGGGCGCCCGCCGGCAGGAACCAGATCAGGAACGGGGTGGCCTGCGCGGCTGCCACCAGGCCGGCCTGCGCCGGTGAGCCGGTGACGGCCAGCACCAGCAGCGGGTACGCGAGGCCGCTGATCCGGGTGCCGAGCGTCGATACGACCTGGCCACTCCACAGCAGGAGGAAGTCACGGTTTCGCCAGAGGGGGACCGGCACGGGACCAGTCTGGCAATCACCCGACGCAAGGCACAAACAAGATCATTTAACGCTCTGCTGGGACCACATCGGCGTGTCGGCCGGTTTTTCGTCAAGTGATCATGGCTGATCGCCGTGCGACGGTGGTCGCGACTGGTGCAGCCAGACCCGCAGGGCGCCGATCGGGACGAAGCCGTGTGCGCGGGCGAGGGCGAGGTCGTCGCCCTGCTCGTAGCCGACCATGGGCAGCCCTGGGAAGTGGGCGGCTGCCTCGTCGATGGCGGCTGCCCAGACACCGAACCGGTGGCGGCTGTCGGTGGCGAACACGTTGGACAGGCCGACGACATCGCTGTCGCAGGTCAGGACGACACCGCCGACAACGGTGTCGCCGTCGGCGTGCACCGTGAGGATCCGTACCGACGGCTCGCGCAGGAGCGCCGGTCGGAAAACGTCGACCGGTGTGTCCTCGCCGTGCCAGGCGGCCTGCCACTCGTACAGCTCGGCGGCGGTGGCGACCTGCCGGACCGTCAGGACCGTCAGAGCTTGCGCTGCCGGTGCGGGGAGTCCCGCCGGCCGGTGGATCCATTCGGCGGTGAACAGCTCGACGAAGCCGTGCGGGCCGAGGTCGAGCGAGGCGAAGCTGTCCTTGACCGAGCACCCCGGCGACGTGGTGTCGATCCGGGCGAGGATGTCGGCGGGTGTCGCGTCGGGGCGTAGCGTGACCGCGTCGGGGCAGTACGGCGGTGTCCGGCGGGCACTGCACCAGGCGGCGTTGTCGCGGGCCGCCGCGCCCCGCATCGCTGACTGCTCGATCTCTGCCACGTCAGGGCAGCTCCAGGAACTCCCGGACCGCATCCTCCACGGCGAGCATCGTGGCGTGCGACACGAACCCGTGGTTGTCGCGCAACGCGCTGCGGTCGAGGATCTGTACGACACTGTGGATCCGGACGAACGCGCCACTGAGGGGGTCACCGTCGTCCAGGCGTACCGCCAGGTGGTTGGGGTGTGGCACGTCGCGCACGACGACGAGTGCCCAGACCGCCAGCTCCTCGACGGCGTTGTACTCGTCGTTGCTGATGACCAGTACGCGATGCTGGCTGCCGCCGCGCAGAAGTGTCCAGATCTGTCCGCGTTTCACCACTGCGAGTCGCGGAGTGCGACGTCGTTGCTGGCCTCGATCAGGCTCCGCTCGTCGGCGACCTGCGGGGCGGTCCGTTGCCGTAGGTACTCGCCGTACGCCTGGGCGGCCGCGCGCTGACGGGCACGTCGGGCCTCGGGCAGCACCCGGCGGACGGCCTCGGTCACGGCGGCGGACACGTTGCCCTGCTGCTGAAGATAGGCGGCCACCTCGTCTGGGACGCTGATACTCAGCTTGACGGTCATACTTTCATCCTACTCGCCCGTCGGCCTATATTCGGGGCAGGCACGCAGACAGTAGAAGCGGACTTCGATGCCGTACGTTCTCGACACCACGGATGTTTCGCCCCCGGACCGCATCGAAGCCGTCTACCTGGCGATGATGTACGCCTCGGCACCGTGCCACGTCATCCACGAGGACCCCGACGGAGACATCCACTGCCGGATGGAGCTGTGGGACCTGGGCGGCGCCAACATCTTCATCAGCCGATCCTCCGGGATTCGGCTGCTGCGTACCGCCAAACAGGCCAGGCAGGACGCGATGCCGGTCGTCGCGCTGTCCGTCCAGCGGCAGGCCCACGGCCACCTTGAGCAGCACCGGCATCTGCAGATCGTGCCGCCGGGCGAGTTGCTCGCCGTCGACCTGTCCGGCCCGTACGACTATTCGTGGTCCGGTGACGGCGCGGCCGGCTGCATCCAGATCCCGAGTGACCAGCTCGGCCTGCCGATCGACATCATCCGGCGGGCCATCCACCGGCTGCGGGCCAGCCCGCTGTACGACATGGTCACCGACCACATCGCGAACCTCGTCCGGGATCCGGCACGGATAACGGCGGATCCGGCGGCGGCGTCGGTCACCACGGCCAGCATCGAACTGGCCCGGGCGCTGCTCGCCTCGGCTGCCCACGCCGACCGGCTGACCAGCCAGGTGCTCGCCGAGACGCTGCTCACCCGCGTCCGCACGTACGTCCGGCAGCACCTGGCCGACCCGGACCTCACCGCCCGGCGCATCGCCGCCGAGCACAACGTCTCGCTACGGCACCTGTACAAGGTGTGCGCGCAGGCCGACATCAGCCTCGAACAGTGGATCATCAGCGAACGGCTGCAGAACGCGTGGCACGACCTGCGCCGCCCGGAGAACCGGCACCGGCCGGTCGCGGTGATCGCCCACCGCTGGGGGTTCCGGGACCCGACCCACTTCGCCCGCAGGTTCAAGGCACGCTACGGCATCTCGCCAGGGGAGTGGCGCCGCTCCGCCGAGGAGACGGCCCCGCCCTGATCGTGCACTGTGGGCAACACCGGTGCACGCAGGGCCCCTCAGCGCTACCTGGCTCCGGCGCTACGTTTCCGCTGTCGGAGCTCGGATGAGGAGTGCCATGCTCGTTCTCGACACGCGGTCACTGCCGGCCGCCGACCGCGCCGAGGCGTTCCAGGCCACGGTCAGCGCGAACTGTTCCGCCAGCATGGCGACGTTCGAGGACTCGTCCGCAATCCACGCGAAGATGACGGTCTCCGACTTCGCCACCGCGAAGGTCTTCAACATCGACGCGTCGGGCACCACGCTGCGCCGCACCCCGGCGATATCCCGGTCCAGCACCGAGACGTCGATCGTGCTGGCCCTGCCGGTGCGCACCGACAACCACCTGAGCTGGGCCCGCGAGGAACGGCTGTACGGGCCCAGCGACCTGATCCTGGTCGACCTGTCCCTGCCGTACGTCTACGGCTGGAAGGGCGGTGGTGCCTCGTACGCCCTGCATGTCGACGTCGACGTGCTCGGCGTACCCCGGGACATGATCCACGCCGCCGCCCGGGAACTGCGCCGCAGCCCGCTCTACGACCTGGTCCGCGACCACGTCGCCCGGGTGACCGCGCAGGCCGAGCAGTTGGCCGGCGGCCCTGGCGCGGCCGAACTCGGGGCGGCCTCCGCCGAGCTGATGCGGGCGCTGGTGGTCTCGGCGGCCGGTGACGGCCGGCGGCTCAGGGACACGATGCAGTCGTCGATGCAGGCCCGGGTCCAGGCGTACGTCCGCAGCAACCTGCGCGACCCCGACCTGACCCCGGCCCGGATCGCGGCGGCCAACGCCATTTCGCTGCGCGCCCTGTACAAGCTGTACGAGACGATGGGGCAGAGCCTCGAACAGTCGATCATCGAGCAGCGGCTGCACGGTGCCCGGACCGAGCTCGTAGCGAGGACGTCACAGACATCCACTGCCATCCACAGCGGATCGACGCGTGCCGGTGACCGCGTGCGGTGACGACCGTCCCGGCTGACAGCCCAAGTGTGCAACGTGGCGAAAGTGGTGTGCGTCGTCAGAAAACTCCGGCAGCCGCCACGGTGCGACATTGCTCGCATCGCCGGCCCGAACGCGGCCGGTGCCGTGAGGAGTTCCGATGTTCAGATCCCTGCACCGGCGGCGGCTGCCGCGCCTGGCCCTGGCGGTCGCCGTCCTGCTCGGGGTGAGCGGCTCCGCGGCGGTGGCCGGTGGCCCGCACGGCCCGACCACCACCGTCAACCTCGCCGCGATCCGGGGAGTGTCCTGATGCCGTACGTGACCACCGTCGACGGTGCCGAGATCTTCTACAAGGACTGGGGACCCGGCACGGGCCGCCCGGTGGTGCTCAGTCACGGCTGGCCGCTGAACTCCGACAGCTGGCAGATCCAGGCGCTGTTCCTGGCGGCGAACGGGTTCCGGGTGATCGCCCACGACCGGCGCGGTCACGGCAGGTCGACCCAGACGTGGGACGGCAACGAGATGGACACCTACGCCGACGACCTGGCCACCCTGATCGACACCCTGGCCCTGCGGGACGTCACCCTGGTCGGCTTCTCCACCGGCGGCGGTGAGGTGGCCCGGTACGTGGGCCGGCACGGCACCGGCCGGGTCGCCCAGGTGGTCCTCGTCTCGGCGGTGCCGCCGTTGATGCTGCGTACGCCGGACAACCCGGACGGCGTACCGATCGAGGTGTTCGACGGCATCCGGGCGGGGTCGCTGGCGGACCGGTCCCAGACCTACCGGGACCTGGCCGACGGGCCGTTTTTCGGCAACAACCGGCCCGGCGCGGCCGTGTCGCAGGGCATCCGGGACGCGTTCTGGCTGCAGAGCATGGCCTCCGGGCACCGCAACGCGTACGAGTGCATCGCCGCTCAGCCACCGACTTCCGCCCCGATCTGGACGCGATCGACGTACCCACGCTGGTCATCCACGGCGACGACGACCAGGTCGTCCCGTTCGCGGTCGGCGGGCAGGCATCGGCGGCGCGGGTCAAGAACGCCCGGCTGCTCGTTTACCCCGGTGCGCCGCACGGCATCACCGACACCCATCCCGAGCAGCTCGGCCGAGACCTGCTCGACTTCCTGACCTCGATTTCCTGACCGGAGAGGACGCCTGACATGGCACCCGACACCATCGTGCTGATCCACGGATTCTGGGTCACCCCGCGCAGCTGGGAACACTGGATCAGTCACTACGAGGCCAAAGGCTTCCGGGTCCTGGCACCCGCCTACCCCGGGTACGAGGTGGAGGTGGAGGCGCTCAACGCCGACCCGACCCCGATCGTGCAGTCCACGGTGCCGCAGATCATCGCCCACTACGAGGCGATCATCGGCGAGCTGGAGAACCCGCCGATCATCATCGGCCACTCGGCCGGCGGCGCGTTCACCCAGATCCTGCTCGACCACGGCTTCGGCGCGGTGGGGGTGGCGATGAATTCGGCACCGACCGAAGGTGTGCGCGTGGTGCCGCTGTCGCAGGTGAAGTCGACGTTCCCGGTGCTGAAGAGCCCGGCGAACCGGCACAAGGCGGTGCCGTTGAGCTTCGAGCAGTGGCAGTACGCCTTCACCAACACGTTCACCGAGGAGGAGGGCCGGGCACTCTGGCAGCGGTACGCCATTCCGGCCAGCGGCGGCATCCTCTGGGGCAGCGTGTTGGCGAACTTCCAGCCCGGTCACCAGGACACCTGGGTCGACTACCACAACGACAACCGGGCGCCGCTGCTGTTCGTCTCCGGCAGTGAGGACCACATCATGCCGCCGGCGATCCAGGCGTCCAACGCCAAGCACTACAAGTCGAACACGATCACCGAACGGCTGGAGTACGAGGGTTACGCCCATCTGCTGCCGGCCCAGAAGGGGTGGGAGAGCATCGCCGACGAGGTCCTCGACTGGGCGCTGCGGCACGCCCGGTGAGCGATGTTCGGATCACCCACATCGGCGGTCCCACCACGCTGATCGAGGTGGCCGGCTGGCGGATCCTCACCGATCCGACATTCGACGACCCCGGCCGGACCTACCGGTTCGGCTGGGGTACGGCGTCGCGCAAACTGGCCGGCCCGGCGGTGCCGGCGGACACGCTGGGCCACATCGACGTGATCCTGTTGACCCACGACCAGCACGCCGACAACCTCGACGAGGCTGGCCGGGCGCTGCTGCCGTCGGCAGACCGGATCGTCACCACAGTGTCCGGCAGCCGCCGACTCGGGGCGGCCGCTTCCGGTCTCGGGTCGGCGGTCGGCTCCGGGGCGGTGGTCGGTCTCGCGCCGTGGGGTGGCACCGAGTTGACCACGCCGGGCCGCCCGACGATCGAGGTGACCGCGACCCCGTGTCGGCACGGGCCGCCGCTGAGCCGCCCGGTCGTGGGTCAGGTGACCGGGTTCGTGCTGCGCTGGCCTGGTCAGCGGTACGGCGCGTTGTGGATCACGGGGGACACGGTCCTCTATCCGGGGGTACGGCAGGTGGCGCAGCGGTTCTCTGTCGGCACGATGGTGCTGCATCTGGGCGCGGTGCGGTTCGGGCTGACCGGGCCGCTGCGGTACACGATGACAGCGGCCGACGGTGTCGAGCTGTGCACCCTGGTCAAGGCGCAGACGGTGGTGCCGGTGCACTACGAAGGCTGGGGCCACTTCACCGAGGGCCGTGCGGCGGTCGAGGCCGCGTTCACCGCTGCCCCGGATCCCGTACGCCGCAGCCTGCACTGGCTGACCCCAGGCACCGCCACGCCCCTGCCGGTCTGACCGGTGCCCCGGTGCCGGTGGCAGCCCCACCGGCACCGGGATCGGGGCGTGCCCCTGCCGGTCGCCAAGATCAGTTGACGTGAATACGGACGACACGCCGATGGACTTCCGTATTTACGTCATCTGATCTTGCGGCTGCCGTCCGCTCCGTGGCTCCCCGGTGATGAGTTTCCCGATCCAGATGGTCTCCGGTGCGAACGTCAACGCGCTGCCGCCGGCCGAGCCCGCGCAGGGCGTCTTCGTCGGCAACGAATCGCCGATCGACTCTCCCGCCGATCTCGTCGGCAAGAAGATCGCCGTCAACGAGATCAACCAGTTCGTCACCTCGAACTGGCTGAAAGCCAACGGGGTCGAGCCAGACAGCGTCAGCTTCGTGGCACTGCCGTTCGCCGAGCAGATCCCGGCGGTGCTCAACGGCCGGGTGGACGCCACGTACGTGTCCTCGAACGCCACTGACCGGTCGGTCGACCACACCAGGCCCAACAGGACCGGATGGAACCGGTGACGATCCCGCACCACCAGCAGGCCTCGGGCGGCGCGACGCCCGTGCTCGACGTCCGCAAGGTCGGCAAGTCCTACCCTCGCGCAAGGGAGATGTGCTTGCCGTACGCAGCATCGAGTTCGCCGTGCACGCCGGCCAGTTCGTCTCGGTCGTCGGCCCGTCCGGCTGCGGCAAGACGACCCTCATGATGTGCACCGCCGGGCTCCTGCCCATCTCCACCGGGGAGGTCGTCTTCCGGGGCGAGAGGGAGAGAGACCATGTCCGGCCCCCGCGACGGCGTCGCGGTCGTCTTCCAGGACTACAGTCGGGCGCTGTTCCCCTGGCTGACGGTCGAGAAGAACGTCGTCCTGCCGCTGCGGGACCGGCGGCTGCCGCGCGCCGAGATCCGCGACCGGGTGCGGCAGTTGCTGGAGATGGTCGGTCTGGCCCACGCCGCCGGCCTGTATCCGTGGCAGCTCACCGGCGGCATGCAACAGCGGGTGGCGATCGCGCGTGGGCTCGCCGTACGGCCGGAGATGCTGATCATGGACGAGCCGTTCGCCTCGGTGGACGCCCAGACCCGGGCGAGCCTGGAGGACCTGCTGCTCACCATCTGGGCGGAGACGGGGACGACGGTGCTGTTCGTGACCCACGACATCGACGAGGCCGTGTACCTGTCCGACCGGGTGATCGTCCTGTCGCAGGGCCCGTCCACCGTCGTCGCCGACCTGCCGGTCCCACTCGACCGGCCCCGGGACCAGATCGCGACCAAACAGACGGCGACCTTCGGCGAACTCCGGGAAGAGGTCTACTCGCTTGTCATGTCGTCCCAACGGCGCACTTCCCTGTCAGCCGAACCGACCTGATCGCCCGCCGACCTGATCGCCCGTGCCACTGCCCGGTCACCAAGATCAGTTGATGTGAATGCGGGCGTTCATCGGCGTGTCGCCCGCATTTACATCAACTGATCTTGCAGCTGCGGTCGGTCAGGCCGGGTCGCCGGCAAGGTGCGGTGGCTTCCGCGTACGGATGCCGGCTGTCGCCGCAGCGGCCGTGAGTAGCAGGAAGGTGACGCCGATGCCGAGCAGCAGCCTCACCGAACGCGGACGCGAAGCGCTCGCGCTCATGGCCGAAGGCCACACCAACCGCGCGATCGCCGGCAAACTGTTCGTCAGCGAGGCAGCGGTACGCAAGCACATCGGCAACATCTTCGCGAAGCTTCCGCTCGACCAGCATTCGGACCGCCCGGTTCTCCGCCGTTCTCATCTACCTGCGCGGCTCACGCAGCGCTTGACACCCCTGACTACGACTTGGCATTGCTTGCGGAATCCTTGGGAAGTATGTCTACACCTTCAACAAGCACTTGAACCGAATTTTTGTCGCTTACTAAGGATGCTTCATCCGCCATGGAGCGCCAGCGTTTTCTCATGAGTGGTGTGTCTGAGTCTCTTACAGCAAGGTAGATGGCGCGCCGTACCCGCTGGCTGTTCATATAAATGGGCGTTTGAGTCTGAAGACCATGCCAGAATCTGCCGCTAGTCAACCTCTTCATCTCCACGATCACCCGCATGCGTCGGTCGCCGCTAAAGGTAAAGTCGACCGGACCCCTTCCGGTCTCGACCTCTCGGTCTACCTGTATGCCAGCCATCTCGCAATAGCTATCAATGACGGCGAGAAAAAGAAGCTGCATTGAAGGCTCCGGAATAGCATTTACATAGGTTGGGTCTTGCCAAAAGACTCGCCATCCACCTTTTTCTTCCGCCCAATGACGGAACTTCTCGACTCCGAACCGAACGAACTCAATGAGGTCGTCCTCGGTACGGACTGGTGGGAAGCCGGTGAACGGCTCGGCGGCCAAAGCCTGGGTGGCGGCTCGTCGCCATTTGACGAGCAACTTTGGGTCACGCAGAACGTCGTACGGATCGGGGACTGTGGAAGATGCCTTGCTTCTGATCCAAGCGCGTAGTGCCTGAGGATTTGCCTGGCAAGTGCGACAATATCTGACTTTTTGATGTTCCGTGCAATATCGATATTCAGGTCATCGCGAATGGAATCCTCATCGACCCAGTCCCAGCCATTCAAGGTGGGCAGTTCGCGGAGAAAGCGCTTCGGGACCAAAATGATTGCTTTGTTCTTCTGGTCTGTCGGTAGTAAATGTGTCGATGACGTCCACCGCCGGCGCCCCTCGTCGAACTTGCTGTGTGACACCTCTACTTCGTGCATCTCGATGCCGAGACTGTGGCAGATGTGTTGCGTGTACTCAATGAACTCGGGCTTCAAAAGATTGCACGTTAGATCTGAAATTCGATCTTTGTCGATACCTTCTACGAGTATGCCCAGCTCTTCAAAGTGCTCGATCTCGCTCAGGCCGCGCTTGATGGCTTCCCCCATCGCCTCTACTACCTGTGAGGCAAGCCACTTTCCGGAGCCACTGCCATCGACTCCCTTTTTGGTCGCAAACCCGAGCCGGAACTCCTTCGGCTCCTTGGACTCCATGAGGATAAGCACCCGTTTGTAGTACTGATGCTGTCTATTCATCCCGGTCTGGGCGAGTAATTCAAACGCATTCTGAAAGTGCCCAATGAGGCGATCATGCGACGTGCGCCACTTTTCCTCAGTGTCGCTAAAGAGGAGGAATGGATCGACGAAGAGTAGAGTGTCGCGCTCTAATGTAGGATCAAACCAATCGTGTTGATCCGGGTTCTCAATCCCGAAGTAGTCGCTGAAGTACATCCGGATCTCGCTTTCGGTGCGCGTGAGATCATATTAATAGATTTCCGTCGATAGCGTCACCATGCCGGTGGGCCATGTGGAGGAGGTTCACTCGGGCGGGTTAGGTAGGTATCTCGATTCTGTGCGGTTCAGGCGTGTCGGACAGCTGTTTTGGTTGATGGATGCGGCTGGTCCATAGTCGATTCTTAAAGTCCGCCCAGTATCCTTCTGACCTCACCCGGCAAACGGCCATCGAGTTCTGAGCGCGATCCCCGACGGGCTGCAACCTTCCGGTTATCGACGGTGATTTACGTAGAGGACTCGGCCGATTGCAAAGACAGCGAGGCCAGTGAGTAGGTTCGTCATAATAGACGTTCCAGCACTGTGGTCATCCCAGCTGTCTGTGACTGTCACGGCTACCACGACCATCTCAAGAAACACCGCCAAGAGCCCGAGCGCCCAGAGTAGAGCACGGCCGAACGTCGCCCAAGCTGTCTTCTTATCCGGTGATGCGCGTACGCCCCTCACAGGACTGCCGATGGCCGCCTCGATCCCGTCACGGATCTGCTGCATCTGATTGTTCACAGCCCTGGCGAATGAGACTGATGCTCCGTCTTCCATCGGAGGCCGTCCGGCGCTCGGCCCGAACCGGACGATCGACATCGGCTGAACTCCCTTCTGGATTACCTGCAGATACCCGTAATGCATGCTTGTTGCGGGCTTGAACGCCACTCCGGCGAGTTGACTGACGTGCAACCGCCGTTCGCCTTTGAGGACATGTCCAAAGCCGTCCTTCCCGATAACAATCCACTGACCATCGAACGCCGCATAGCCGAGAACGCCGCGCGCTCGCACGACCGGAGCGAGGGCCTCGCTAGCCACTTCTTCCTGTTTGACGGGCGCTGGGAGCACCGCTGCTTCGGCTATGACCAATGATCCCTCGCCCATTCCAAGCTTGCGTGGACGTTGCGGCGACGGTCCACTCGCCACATGGTGGTAGACGTACTCGTACAACTCATCGACGGTGATTCGGCCGTCGCGATTCAGATCCGCAGAGCCGGTCTCGATGCCGGCGACCACCGCCTCGGTGAAGTAGGACGGTCGCACCATCGCTGAGCCGATGTCCTCGAAGCTGATCTCCCGCTCGCCGGAAGCGGTCAGCACTGCGACGCCACTGCCTTCTGGTAGACCTCGAACGAGTACGTCGATGTCCGCCTCGGCTCCGGACCGCGCCTGCATACCCGAAATGAAGCCACCGCTGAAGCAACAGTCGACCAGCACAACCGTGGACCTCGAACGGCTCTCGTAGATCCGATCGCGTACCCATTCTGCGGCTACAGCAGTCGAGCTTAAATACTCCTTCTCGGTGTCGGAGAAAGCGAAGTAAAGCTTGCCCTGCCGATCGGGTAGCCCGTGTGAAGAAAAATAGATCAGGTTCATCGCGTCGTCAATGCGCGCCTGCAATAGAAAAGCCTCCACGGCGCGCTGTGCTTCCCGGGTGGTGCAATCAATTTCTGCTGCTACGTGTTGCTCGTACCCGGAATTTTGCAATACTCGACTTAGTTCCTCGACATCGCAACGCGGGGATCTGAGCTGCGTCAACGAGGGGTCGCCAAAAGTGCCACAGCCGACCAATAGTGCTCTGCGTCGTCGTGGTGTTGCTGTCACGATTTGATCTCTAAGCGCCGTAGGTACGCCGCCACGAGCTCATCCCGCTGTGTCTTGGACACTCTTCCTTCGAATCGGTGTCCGTCTACCTCGATCACTACGTCGTTCGGTTGGCGGCTTAGCCACGAGGCGATGGCGCTCATCAAGCTATCCACCACGGTGGGGGCTAGCGCGACGACGAGTGCGCCGATGGCGACCAGTGTATCGGACTTTGCCCCACCTGGAGCCTTGCCTGCGGTCGGCGGTTCGACGCTGTCGACATCAGCCTCAATGATTTCTCGGCGCAACTCAGTAGTCAGGTCCGCCACGCCGTCGACGTCCAGGTTGGGGCAGGTCACCAACAGTGAGATCTGCACCTTATTCATCAAACGTCCTCAATTCGGTCTACAGGCTAACTGTGTGGGATGGCACACACTAGCGGCTCCCAGCGGCAAACGCCTCAGTCGGTCGGCTGGAGGCCAGGTCTAGGGTCGAAGCGCAACCAGGTTGCCGGAGGATGGTGCCCTGCGACTCCCGGCTCGACCGCATCGTGGCGCTTCACCGCAGCCCACACCTGCTCACGAAGGCGCTGCTTGTCCGGCCTTGTTCGCCACGGGACGTTTCTATCCATGGGAGTGCCTGGTCGTACGAAGCGCTTCAGTAATGACATCCCAGCGGAACTGCCTGCCCTCATGCTCAGACTTGAGGGCCTCGGCCTCGGTGAAGTGCACGCCGAGGCTCGATAAGGTCTGGACGGAGGTCTGGTAGGCAGGATGCTCGGTGAGCGCCGGCTTGGCGTACGGCGAGACGATCATCGGCAGCCCGGCACCGAGAGTCTCGTTGAGCACGCCCAGTGCCAAGTTGTCGCTGATTCCGCCGGCCCACTTGTTGATCGTGTTGAACGACGCCGGTGCCACCACGACGGCGTCGGCGCGCGGCAGCGTTCCCGGCTCGTCAGGGGCGCGAAGTCGTGACGCGACCGGAAACCCTGTCTGGGATGCGAGCTTGTCCGTGTCGATCCAGGTCGCCGCAGTAGGCGTGACGATCAGGCATACCGACCATCCATCGGCTTGCAACAGGGCGACGCACTCGTCGACGTTGCGAATCGGCGGAGCAGCGGAGGAGATCAGGTACAGCGTCGGTTTTCCGGTGCCAGCCATGATCAGTTGGCATCGATCCTGGCGCGCACCGCCAAGGCGCGCAGACCGGGGGTGGCGGCGCGACGTTCCCTGGCCAGCATGGTGGTGACCAGCGTGCGGGTCTGATCGTGCACCTGGAAGATCTGAGGTGCGGTGCGTTCGGCCGCCAGAAGGTGAAGCAGAGCTGACGGGTCGCCGCCCGGCTGCGTGGTGAACGCCGCAGCCAGGTCCAGGTGGACCTGAGCCCGCCGGCTGACCAGCGATGGCGGCAGGGTCGACGTGTCGGTGCGTTCTCCGAGCTCGACCGCAGTGCTGAACTGGCGAACGTTGACGGCGGTGGTAACCCGGTGGATCAGCACGTTCGTCGGGCCGAACCCGGTCCAGAAGTAGTTGCGGTCCTTCCCCAGCCGGTCGGCCAGGACCGCTGCGTCGCCGAGGTGACCGAGCGCGATCTTCGCTCTGCCGCGCCGTGCGGCGACGAGTGCCAGTAGCAACGTCAATGATCCGCTGACCGACAAGGCGGCAGGACTGGACTGCTCAGATATCCGGGTGAGTCCCTCGGTTGCTGCGTCTGCTGCGTCCGCGACATGCCCAGGGGAGGCAAGCAGAGCGCACGCCACCGAATAGACGGCAGCTGCTGCGAGATTGTCGGCACCGGCCTGCTCCGCACTGCGTAGTGCCCGATCTGCCGCTACCCAGGCGAGGCCGGGATCACCAAGCTTGAGGGCCAGCTTCGACACCGCCAGATGAGCTGCCCCGAGGATACCGAGCGCGCGATGCTGCTCCGCATCATGCCGGGCAGCACCGTCTGCTCGGTGGACGAGGTCCGGCAGCAGTCTCACCAGGTTGGCATACTCCGCCCGTTGGTAGGCCAGGTGCGCCTCACCGACAGCGTTCCGCAACTGCACAAGATTCACTCCGGCGCTACCCGCCGGTTCGGCGGGGGTGAACATCTGTCGCCGTCGCAGCTCAGCTGCCAGCTGACTGATGGGAGTGGAGGACTCGGCCGGGCCACGCGATCCCCCTGCTGATGTACTACCGCCGTTCCGCGATCGGCGGTGCGGCCGAAAGCCCAGCTCCTCGTCACTGTTGACCTTGAGCACGCTCCGCAATGCACGCCTCAGCTCGTTGTCCGGGTAACGCACTCTGCCGGTCTCGATCTTTCCCACATGGTTGGCGTCGAAAGCCGCCCGAGCGGCCCGCTCGGGATCGCCGTGGCGAACAACGTTGACGGCATCGGCAAGCTCCCGGCGTGACAGCCCTTGCCGTTCCCTCGCGGCGCGGAACAACTCGTTCATCGGCGTACCCCCGTCCGGACGGTCGGCTCACAGGCCCAGCGTAGATGCACTGATCCGATTCGTCACGACCAGCCGAGCGCACTTTGACCTGACCGAGGCTGATGGCCCGGGTGGGAATCCTTCCTCCAAATTTTCTTCCCGGGAACGCGTATTAGTTCCCCTCGCTTCACGCTTCTGCCGGGGCAACCGCGAAGTCCACTGTATTCACGGTTCGATCGGCGATCGCCCAGCGCCACGAACTGCTCGCCGCCGCCGGTGCCCCCCGTCGCTGGCGGCGGCAAGCCCAAACCCGTACGGAGATTGGAGAACTTTTGTGCCTCCTCCTCACAACAGCGGTCGGTGTGCTGGCTGGGCTGGTCGGCCTGGTGAATGGGTTTGTGTTGTGTCGGTGTCGGCACCGGTGGTGTCCGGTGTGCGGGCAGACGTTGACCTGCCGGGACTGCTCCGCGCCGATCGAGCGGACCTGGGGCACCACGCCACCGTCTCCGCCGCAGTCGAGTCCGGGCGGGCGGCGGTGGCGCAACCAGGCCGGGGCGCAGCACCGGTGACCGGCCGCGACGACGTACTGCACCTGCCCGTACGGCCGATCTGGTACTGCTCCGGGTGCGGCCCGATGGTCGACTGGCCGTGCGGGTATGCGCGGGCCGAGTTGACCGCGAACCTGGACCCGATCTCCCGCAGCATGTACGCGGCCGAGCGCATGGTCGAGGCGATCGCCGACCTACCGGCGGAGCCGACACCGGGGGAGATGTTCACCCGGTTCTTGGCCTGGACGAGGCGGGCCGGCCGGTGACCGTCTACCGCACCTGCGCCCGTGACTGGTCGATCACCACCACGCCGGCACCGACGAAGGCGGCGCTGGCCGCACCGGCGACGCCGTTAGCGTCGTCGCAATGGTTGGCGGACGAGTTGTTCCTGGTGGCGCACGGCGACGTCACCGGCGAGCCGCGCGTGGCCGCCCGTACCATCCGGCGTGGACTGGCCGCCGCGATGCTCGCCGACCTGGCCTTCGTCGGCGCGGTCACGGTCGCCGCGTCCGGCACCGTCGTCACCGGCACTGCCGCGCCCGGCGCCGTCGACCCGTGGGGGCCGCACGGTGCAGCGCTGGATCGACACCGACCCGCCGCAGCCGCCGCCCGCCTGGGTCGACCGGCTCGCCGGACACGCACACCGCACCGTCGCCGACCGGCTCACCGCCGCCGGGCTGGTCCGGCCCCGCACCGTCCGCCACTGGCTAGGTCGGGACACTGTCTACCCGGCGGTGGACACGAACGTCGCCGCCTGGCCGTGGGCGCGGCTGTCGATGCGAGTACGCCGCCACACCCGCCTCACCTCACGGGACAGCGCGTTGGCCCGACTGTGCCTGGCGACCGGACTCGGCGGCCACATCCTCGGTGCGGACACGCTCACCGCCCGACGGCAACTGCGGCACCTGCTCACACCCGTACCACCGGGGGTCGACGAGCTGTTGCGGCCGCTCGCCGCCGCAGCCGGACGCCGCCGGCACAGCCAGCCGGGCCGACCGAGCCGACGGAACCGGCGGTGACCGCCGCCGCGGCCGGCCCGGCCGGCACCGTGCGGATACGGCGGGCCGGGGTCGACGACGTGCCGCGCCTGGCCCGGGTGCTCGTCGACGCGTTCGTCGACACCCCGGACGCCCGGTGGCTGATCCGAGACCGGGCACGGCGGCGCGACGTCTACCAGCGACTGAGCCCCGGCCTGCTGGCCCAGGCGATGACCGCCGGCACCGTGCACACGACCGTCGACCTGGCCGGGGCGGCGCTGTGGCTGCCGTACCCGGTGGCACACAGCACCACCGACCGGCAGGCGGCCCGGCTGCGACGCCTCACCGGCCGCCACGCCGACCGGTTCCTCCAGCTCGCCGGCCTGCTGCACACCCACGCCCCGCGCCAACCACACACCTACCTGGCGTACCTGGCGGTGGCACCGCACCGGCAGCGCGTCGGCATCGGCAGCGCGCTGCTGCACCACCGGCTCCGGGTCTGCGACATTGCCAGACTCCCCAGCTATCTCGTCGCCACCAGCCCGGCCGCCCGCGACCTCTACCTACGCCACGGCTACCGACCCACCACCCGACACCCACTCGCGCTACCCGACAGCGGGCCGCCACTCTGGCCGATGTGGCGCCAACCGCAGCCGCTCAGCCCACCCACCGACACCGAAACCACTCCCCGATGAACGGTGCGCGACACCGAGGTGATGCTGACGCACGTCATCTTCGCGTCTTGACGTGCGTCAGTGTCACCTCGATGTGCCGCCTCGACTTTGACGTCTCACGCCGGCCGGGCGCGTCGGACGGCGCATGTGGGACGAGCGCTGAGCTGGCGCAGCCGTTGGATCCCTGATCCGCGCGAGCAGCGGACCACGGCAGACCGGATTAGGAAAATCAAGATCAACCTTGAAAAACTCAAACTCTCCAGCTTGACGACTGAGATAAGTGCAGCAATGATGAGTGGTAGCTGCAGCGTCGAGAGTTGGGGGAGCCGAGGGTGGACTGGCAGGAGTTGACGGATCTGACGCGCGGGCAGCCGTTCGTCGTCGAGCGGGTCCGCCTCGTCGGCAACGACGTCGCGGTCGAGGGCCAGTTCGAGCCGCCGCAGCTCGCCCAGCTCAGCGTCGATGATCAGGTGTTCGTCGCCGCGTTCGTCCGCTCGCACGGCTCGATCAAGGAGATGGAGCGGATCTTCGGGGTGAGTTACCCGACGGTCAAGTCCCGGCTGAACCGGATCGCCGGGCAGCTCGACTTCGCTGAGCACCTCGACGTCGCCGATCCCGACCTCGACCCCGATCCGAGGTCCACAGCCACCAGCGCCGACGTCGTCAACCGGCTGCGGCGCGGCGAGATCGACGTCGCCGAAGCGCTGGCCGAGCTGGAGCGGGACCGATGATCCCCCAGCTGGTGACGGTGCGCCATCGCCGTCGCGACGGCCACTGGCGACGGCTGTACGTGCCGGTCCTGCCGGTGCTGCTGGTGCTGTCGCCGGTGCTGCTGCTCGCGGTGCTGGGCGGGCTGGTCGCCTGTGTCATCTACCGGGTCAGTCCGGTCGGCGCGCTGCGCGGCGCCGGGCGACTGCTGTGCGCGCTGCCCGGCACCCGGATCGAGATCGAGCAGAGCTGGACGGCCCTGCAGGTAAGCATCAGGTAAGTCCGACGAAGGGGAGCAACGATGAACGAGCAGCGCCGCCAGATCCTGGAGATGCTGGCCGAAGGCAAGATCACCGCGGAGGAGGCCGAGCGGCTGATCGACGCCCTCGACAGAGGGCAGCCTGAGGCGACGCCGGGGGGCGCATCCGGCCCGAAGGTCCGGCCGAAATATCTGCGGGTAATGGCGGATTTCGCCGACGGACCCAGCGGCGACGAGCCGGGCCGGGTCAACGTCCGGGTCCCGTTGCAGCTGCTGCGCGCCGGGGTCCGGCTCACCAGCCTGATCCCGCCACAGGCGCTGACCCACGTCAACGCGGAGCTGGCCAAGTCGGGTGTGCCGATCGACCTGACCCAGCTCAAGCCGCAGCACATCGAGGAGCTGGTCGAGCAGCTCGACGACCTCACCGTCGACGTCGACCAGCCCGACGTCAAGGTGAAGGTCTTCTGCGAGTGACGTCGTCGCTACAACGCAGGGGTGCCCGCCCGGACCACGGGGTCGGGCGGGCACCCGCCACCGGGGAAGCGGACACGACCGGTCAGGCCGTGCCGGCGAGGTACGCCACGCGGCGCTGCGGCTCGAACTTCTCGATGGCGTACCGCAGCATCACCCTCGGCATGTCCCGTTGGTGCCGGGTCAGGAACTCCTCGGCCACCGCGCGGTCGCGGTTGCCGACCTCGCGCAGCATCCAGCCGACCGCCTTGTGGATCAGATCGTGCGGGTCGCGCAGCAGCCGCTCGGCCAGCCGCAACGTCCAGTCGAAGTCACCGGCCCGGATGAAGGCGAACGTCGCCATGATCGCGATCCGTCGGTCCCAGACCAGCTCCGAGGCGGCCAGCCGGTCCAGCACGGCGCGGTCTCGGTCCAGCAGCCACGGGCCGACGATGTACGGGGCGCACGAGTCCACCAGGTCCCAGTTGTCGATCCGGTCGGTGTGGGCCAGCACGGTGTCGAAGATGGCGGCCCGCTCCCGCTCGTCGCCCTTGGTGAACCTGCGCACCAGGATGAAGATCGCGGTCAGCCGCTCCTCGTGCACCTCGCCGGTCAGCAGCCGCGTCGTCTCGGCCAGCGACAGGTCACGCCAGTACCGGCCGGCCACCCGACGCTGGTCCGGCACGGGTACGCCGAGCGCCCGGTCGCCCTCGCCGTACCCGCCGGGGTGCATCTGCAGGAACCTGCCCACCTGCTCCGCCCGGCCCGGGTCGGCGAGGGCGGCGAGGGCGGCGAGGTCCCGGCGGACGTCGTCACAGGTAGCCATCGACCGGCAATCTACCGCTGCTCAGGGTCGGTGAGCACGACCAGCTGACCGGTGGCGCGGGTCATCGCCACGTACCGGTCGACCGCGCCGGTGACGCCGTCGCCGAACGACGCCGGGTCGACCACGACCACCAGGTCGAATTCGAGCCCCTTGGCCAGCTCCGGGGTCAGCGACCGGACCCTTGGCGTCGCCGGCAGGGCGTCGGCCTCGACCGGTACCACGCCGATGACGCAGGCCGTGCCGTCGGCGTGGTCGGCCAGCCAGGTTTCCAGGAGCCGCCCGAGGTCGGCGATGGGTCGATGAGCGACCGGGACGCCGCCGTGCCGGATCGAGGTCGGTACGTTGGCGTCCGGCAGCACGGCGCGGATCACCGGTTCGGCGTACGCCATGATCTCGGCCGGGGTCCGGTAGTTGACGGTCAACGTGGCGACACTGACCCGGTCCAGTCCGACCCGTCGCAGCCGGTCGGGCCACGACTCGGTGAAGCCGTGCCGGGCCTGGGCGCGGTCACCGACGATGGTGAAGCTGCGCGACGGACAGCGGCGCAGCAGCATCTGCCACTGCGCGTCGGTCAGCTCCTGGGCCTCGTCCACCACGATGTGCGCGAACGGGCCGGCCAGCGCGTCCGGGTCGGTGTCCTCCGGTGCGCTCCGGTCGATCAGGGTCTCCTGCAGATCCTGGTGGTACAGCATCGCCAGGACGCCTTCGCCGTCGTCGTAGCTGTGCGCTTCGAGCAGGTCGTCGATCACCCGGGCCCGGTGGGCGCGTTCGACGGCGACCGCCGCCCGGTGCCGCCGCTCGCGGGTGGACGCCTGCGCGTCGCCGAGGCGCAGCCGGGCCGCGTCCAGCAGCGGCAGGTCGGCGAGCGTCCAGGCCCGCGCGTCGGCGCGCTGCAGCGTACGGACCTCGGCCGGGCTCAGCCACGGTGCGCACCGGCGCAGGTAGGCGGGGACCGACCAGAGGTCGGCGACGATGTCAGCCGGGTCGAGCGGTGGCCAGGCCCGGTCGACCGCGGTACGCAGCGCCTGGTCGCGGGCCAGCGCGGCGCGCACCTGGTCGGCCGGTCCGTCGCCGTCGTAGCGGCCGACCAGGATGGTCAGCAACTCCTCCATGATCTGGTCGCGGGCCTCGTTGTGCGGGGTGCCCGGCCCGGGTGCGGCGAACGCGTCGGCCCAGTCGTCGGAGGAGATGGTCAGCTCGGTCCAGCCGGTGGCCACCGTCGTCGCGGTGTCCGGCGGCTCCTCGTAGAACCGTACGGCCGTGTCGATCGCCGCCACCAGGTCCGCCGAGGATTTCAGCCGGGCCACCTCGGGGTCGGGTTCGGCCGCCGCGATCGCGCCTTCGGCGACCAGGTCGGACAAGGTGCAGGTCTGCACGTCGTCCTCGCCGAGGTTGGGCAGCACGTCGGCCACGTACGCCAGGTATGGCTGGTGCGGGCCGACGAACAGCACGCCGCCGCGACGCTGGCCGAGGCGGGGGTCGTGGTAGCGCAGGTAGGCGGTGCGGTGCAGGGCGACGACGGTCTTGCCGGTGCCGGGGCCACCGTCGACCACGAGAGCGCCCCGGGAGCCGGCGCGGATGATGGCGTCCTGATCGGCGGCGATGGTGGCGAGCACGTCACGCATCCGGGCCGACCGGTGCCCGCCCAGGCTGGCGATGAAGGCGGACTGGTCGTCGAGCGCCGCGTGCCCGTCGAGGCCCTCCGGGGTGAAGACCTCGTCCCAGTAGTCGCTGATCCGGCCCAGCGTCCAGCGGTAGCGGCGGCGGCTGACCAGGCCCATCGGGTTGGCGTGGGTGGCCGCGAAGAACGGCTCGGCGGCGGGGGAGCGCCAGTCGAGCAGCAGCCGCCGGCCGGCGTCGTCGGTCAGGCCGTGCCGTCCGATATAGACAGGATGGGCTTGGTCGGGGTAAACCATCCGGCCGAGGCACAGGTCGAGCCCGAAGCGACGCAGCGTGCGCACCCGTGCGGTGAGCCGCCGGACCTCCTGGTCGCGGTCCAGCGCCCGCCGCCCCTTGCCGGCGGGTGCCTTGCGTGCGGCGTCGAGCCGACCGGACAGGTCGGTGGACAATCGGTCGAGGCATTCCGCGACGGCCGCGAAATGCCGCTCGTCGTCGGCGATCAGTTTCGGGTCGGCCTTGGCGTACAGCCGGTCGGGAAGATCAAACGCGCTGGTGGTCGCGGGACGCACGTCGATCAGCTCCATTCTCGGATCGGAAGAAGAACCGCAGCGTCCAGCGATCGGTAAATGTCGCAGAAACTGCTGTCGGACAGCGATTCTGCGGCACGACCCGGGTCTTGCCACAAGTCCCCAGGTGCGATATATGTTGATAATGGCGGGCGACGTGAACAGACCTGAGTTTCGGGGCTCAGCTCCGGCGGGCCACGATCAGGTCCCGGACGATCGCCTGGTCGACCCGGTGGGCGAACCGGTCGTACCCGGGCCCGTCCGCCACCTTCAGACCCGCCTCGACCAACAGCGCGGCCAGGTCGTCGCGGGCGGCGACCAGGGTGTTCCAGGAGATGCCGAGCGCCCCGCCCGGTCGTAGCAGCGTCACCCAGCCGGGCAACGCCTCGGCGAGCAGCCCGAGCGGGTCCCGGGTCAACCGGTCGGCCTGGCCGCGGGTGCCGTGCTGCACCCCGTACGGCGCGTCGGTGACGATCGCGTCGAAGCCGCCGGCGCGGAAGACGTCCCGGCAGCGGCGGGTGTCCGCGTGCACCATGGTGAGATCGACGGTCCGCCCGGCCCGGTGGTCGTCCTTGCTGGCCGCCAGGGTGACCGCGAGCCGGCGGCCGAGCAGCGTGCGGTTGCGGCGCACGGGCGCGATCTCGGCCGAGTGCTTGAGCCGCTTGTGCTTGAGCCAGGTACGGATGAACCCGGCGTACGCGTCGAAGTCCTTGCCGTCGATCTCCACCCCGGCGGCGTGCCAGCCGTACATCATCGCCTGATTGAGCGTGGTGCCCCGGCCGCACATCGGGTCGAGGATCCGCAGCGGGGGCGAGTCCGGCCCGAGCGGGTCGGTCGTCGCCAGCGCGGTCACGTTCAGCAGCAGCTTGGTGAACTGCTCGTTGGTCTTGCCGGCGTACTTCGGGATGGTGATCAGGTCGCTGTCGAAGCGGTCCCGGCCGGTCACCGCGACCGGTCGCAGCAGGTCGCCCTCGCGGGCGAACAGCGCGTACCGGGCGGACAGGTTGGCCAGCACCGACAGGTCCCGGCCGGTCAACTCGGCGCCGTCGAACGTCACGTACGGCACTCCGCCGATCGCGGTGACCTCGATCCCGGTCAGCCGTCGCGCCAACGCCCGGTCACCGAAGACGGCCAGCTCACCGGCTGCCAGGCGGGCGGCGGACTCGGCGTACACCCGGTTCGCCGACGGGTGGATCAGCAGGGCGTACTCGGTCATCGCGGTCTGTTCCAATTCCTGGTCGGTGCCGGCGGCAGCGGCGGGGACCCACGAGTGGTACCACACCCGTCAACTGCGTAGGGTCACCGGCATGGCACGCCAGCGGGGGCGGCGCCTGCCGCTGGCGGACCGCCCGCTCACCGAACCGCATCCGGCCCGGTTGCCGGCCGATCACCCTGATCACCAGGCGATCCTGGCCGCGCACGCGACCGCGCTCGACGCCGGTGCGCCCGGCTACCTCGACCCGGCCACCGGCTTGTTCGTGCTCACCGCCGCGTTTCTCGCCAGCCGCGGCACCTGCTGTGAGCAGGGCTGCCGGCACTGCCCCTACCTCGTTTGACGGATGCTGCGGATCCCGGCCGCACGACACCCGATGGCGGGCTTTCGTGGCAACGACGGAAGCCGTACGGTGTGCGACGAACAATCCGCTTTTTCCACCAGTCTGACCCGTGGGAGGTCACTGTGGGCGTTCGGCTGCGGGCGATCGGGGCCGGCGTGTCGCTGCTGCTGGCCACCGGCTGCACCAACCAGGCTGCGGCGACGGAGACGGCGCAGCCGTCCGGCGGGTCAGCGGCCAGCCCGTCGCCGAGTCCGGTCGAGCCGTACCCGGAGGTGCCCCGGCCGCCGGTCGCCGAGGCCGGTGGTGCCTGCGCGATGCTCGACTACGACGTGATCGAGGAAAAGGTGGGGTTCCGGTTCGAGGTAGCGGCGGCCAGCAGCAGCGGCAAGACGCAGTCGTGCATCCTGCGCCCGGCCGCAGAGCCGTTGCCGGATCTCGTGGTGTCCATCTCGGAAACCAGGGCGAGCGCCTCGGTCTTCGCCAACGACGTCGCTCCGGTCGGTGCCAAGGAGATCAAGGATCTCGGCAAGGCGGCCTACTGGGTCCCGATCAAGCCCGATCCGGACACCGGGTACGGAGCCGCACTGGAGGTCAACTGGATCACCGGGGACCCGAAGCTGATGAGTGTCCGCTGGACCTTCGCGGTCGGTGACGACGAGCTTTCCGCGGTGGAACTCGCACCGAAGATGGTCGACCTCGCCCGGTGGGTGCACGCCAACCGAAAGAAGTGACTGACAGCTACGGACCGGCCAGCGGTGACCGGGACCGGCCAGCAGGGACGGGACTCGGCCGTCGAAGCGCCGCCGGCCGGGTCCGCAAGTCAGGGTCTGGGCGTCAGGGTCTGGGCGTCAGGCGGACACGGCGGCCAGGGACCGGCCGTTGTCGCCGACGGCGACGAACACCCGTGAGGCGACCTCGCGCGGCAGGTGGATCTTGTCGCCGGACCGGTCGATGGTCACCCCGTCACGTTCCTGGGCGACGGTGACCGTGGCACCCGGATCGACCCCGGCGGCGTGCAACTGGCGTAGCACGTCGGCGTTGGTCTGCACGCTTTCGCAGATCCGCCGCACGACGACCGTCCCGGTCAGGCCGGGGAAGGCCAGGTTGCGTTCGGTCTCGGCGCCACCGTCGGCGTCGACGGACACCGACGGCCCACCGCCGAGCGCGTCCAGGCCGGGAATCGGGTTGCCGTACGGCGACCGGGTCGGACGGTTGAGCAGGTCGTAGACCTTCTTCTCCACGGCGTCGCTCATCACGTGTTCCCACCGGCAGGCCTCTTCGTGGGCCTCCTCGTAGGGCATGCCGATGACGTTGACCAGGAGCAGTTCGGCGAGCCGGTGCTTGCGCATCACGGAAACCGCCTGTTCCCGGCCGAGGCCGGTGAGCCGTAGATGCCGGTCGTCCTCGATGGTGAGCAGTCCGTCACGTTCCATCCGGGCGACCGTCTGGCTGACCGTGGGACCGCTCTGGTGCAACCGCTCGGCGATGCGCGCCCGTAGCGGGGGGACCGACTCTTCTTCGAGTTCGAGTATGGTGCGCAGATACATCTCTGTGGTATCGACAAGATCATTCACGGTCAGCTGCCCTCCAGGTGTTCAATGCTACCCGCATAGCCGACGAGCAGCCGTAACGGCGATCGGCAGCGGACAGGCACGGGCCGTGTGGTGTTGACTGTGCCCGTGTTTGTTGGTGATGACCCTATCGTCGAGGCCGGTACCCTGGCCGCCGCACTCGCCGCCGGCCGCGAGCCGCCCACCCTGCTCGACGTCCGCTGGCGGCTGGGCGGCCCGCCGGGGCTGGCCGACTACCGTGCCGGGCACCTGCCCGGTGCGGTCTTCGTCGATCTCGACGCTGAGCTGTGCGGCCCGCCCGGCAGCGGCGGCCGTCACCCGCTGCCGGAGCCCGCCGGCCTGCAGGTGGCACTGCGCGCCGCCGGGGTGCGGGCCGGGTACCCCGTGGTGGTGTACGACGGCGGTGACGGCCTCGCCGCCGCCCGCGCCTGGTGGACGCTGCGCTGGGCCGGGCACCGGCCGGTGTGGGTCCTCGACGGGGGCTATCCGGCCTGGCTGGCCACCGGCCAGCCGGTCACCACCGAGGTGCCGGCACCGGTTCCCGGCGACGTCACCGTGTGTGTCGGTGGACTCCCGGTCCTCGACGCGACCGCCGCCGGCCGGCTCGCCGGCCGGGGCGGGCTGCTGTTCGATGTACGGACACCGGAGCGTTACCGCGGTGAGGCCGAACCGGTCGACCCGGTCGCCGGCCACATCCCCGGTGCGGTGAACCTGCCCACCGGAGTGCACGTCGACGAGGCCGGGCGGTTGCACGACGCGGCGACGCTGACCGACCGCTTCGTCACGGCGGGGCTGCGTCCGGACACCCCGGTCGGGGCCTACTGCGGGTCCGGGGTGACCGCCGCGCACACCGTGCTCGCCCTGCACCGGGCCGGGCGCACCGACGCCGCGCTGTACGCCGGTTCGTGGAGCGAGTGGATCACCGACCCGCAGCGGCCCGTCGCCACCGGCGAGGCACCCGGCTGACCGTCACGCGTACGCTGCCGGCCACGCCCCCGGAACGTCACGCACGCTGCCGGCCCGGCCGGCAGCGTGCGACGATGGCCCGATGGCGGACGGGACGTTGGTGGTCTGGGACGAGCGGCTGTTGGGCTACGACCTCGGAGACCACCCCCTGGACCCGGTACGCGTCGAGTTGACCATCGCGTTGGCCCGCGAGTACGGCCTGCTGCAACGTCCCGGCGTGCGGGTGCACGGCCCGGTCGAGCCGGCCGACGACGCCGCGCTGACCCGGGTGCACCGCCCCGACTACCTGCACGCGGTACGGGTGGCCCACGACGACCCGTTCTTCTCCGGCTACGGGCTCGGCACCCCGGACAATCCCACGTTCGCCGGCATGCACGAGTCCAGCGCGTTGGTCGCCGGGGCGACACTGGCCGCCGCCGAGGCGGTCTGGCAGGGCCGGGCCCGCCGGGCGGTCAACGTGGCCGGCGGACTGCACCACGCGATGCCGGGCCGGGCCGCCGGGTTCTGCGTCTACAACGATCCGGCGGTGGCCATCGCCCGGCTGCTCGACCTGGGCGCCGAGCGGATCGCGTACGTCGACATCGACGTGCATCACGGAGACGGGGTGCAGGAGATCTTCTACGACGATCCCCGGGTGCTCACCGTCAGCCTGCACGAGACGCCACTGGCGCTGTTCCCCGGCACCGGCTTCCCCGACGAGGTGGGCGGCCGTGGCGCGCACGGCAGCGCGGTCAACGTCGCGTTGCCGTCGGGCACCGACGACCCCGGCTGGCTGCGGGCGTTCCACGCGGTGGTGCCGTCGATGCTGCGGGCGTTCGCGCCGCAGGTGCTGTTCACCCAGTGCGGCGCCGACGCGCATCGGCTCGACCCGCTCGCCGACCTGCGGCTGAGCGTGGACGGCCAGCGGGCGGCGTACCTGGCGCTGCGCGAACTCGCCGACGAGCTGTGCGCCGGACGCTGGGTCGCCACCGGCGGTGGCGGGTACGCCCTGGTCGAGGTGGTCCCCCGGGCCTGGACCCACCTGTTGGCGATCGCCACCGGCGCGCCGTTGGAGCCGGCGACGTTGACCCCGGTGCGCTGGCGGGAACTGGCCGCGGCCCGGTGCCCGGGCCGACAGGTACCGCTGCGGATGACCGACGACGTCGAGCTGGCCTACCGACCCTGGCAGCCGGGTGGCGATCCCGATCCGGTCGATCGGGCGATCATGGCGACCCGCAAGGCGGTGTTCCCGCTGCACGGCCTCGATCCGCACGATCCCCGAGACTGAGCATGATGGACCGATCGGCAGACGTGCTGCTGCGCGACGGCACCACCGTCCACCTCCGGCAGATCCGCCCCGGCGACGCCGACGCCATCGTGGCCATGCACGCCCGCTTCTCCGAGCGCACCCGCTACCTGCGCTACTTTTCGCCGTACCCGCGGATCCCGGAACGCGACCTGCACCGGTTCGTCAACGTCGACCACCACGACCGGGAGGCGTTCGTGGTGCTCTCCGGCGACCGGATCTTCGCCGTCGGCCGCTACGACCGGTTGGGGCCGGACGCCGCCGAAGCCGAGGTCGCGTTCGTGGTCGAGGACGCCCACCAGGGTCGGGGAGTCGGCTCGGTGCTGTTGGAACACCTGGCCGCGGCGGCCCGCGCCGAGGGCATCGAGTCGTTCGTCGCCGAGGTGCTGCCGGTCAACGCGCCGATGCTGCGGGTCTTTTCCGACGCCGGCTACCAGGTCCGCCGGCGGTACGCCGACGGGGTGGTCCACCTGAGCTTCCCGATCGCGCCGACCGAGGCCTCGCTGCAGGTGCAGCGCAACCGCGAGCACAGTGCCGAGGCACGCTCGATCGCGCTGCTGCTCGCCCCGCGGGCGGTGGCGGTCTATGGCGCCAGCGCCACCGGGCAGGGCATCGGCGCGGCGATCCTCGGCCACCTGCGCGACGGCGGCTTCACCGGCGATGTCGTTCCGATACATCCCGGCGTCGACCGCATCGGTGGGCTGCCCGCCTACCGGCACGCCGCCGACGCGGGCCGGCCGGTGGACCTGGCGGTGGTCGCGGTCCCGCCGGACGCCGTGCCCGCCGTGGTCGCCGACGCGGCGGCGGCCGGCGCCCACGGCGTGGTGGTGGTCTCGGCAGGGTTCGCCGAGACCGGGTCGGCCGGTGCGGCGGCACAGCGCGAGCTGATCCGTACCGCGCATGTCGCCGGGCTGCGGGTGGTCGGCCCGAACTGCCTCGGCGTGGCCAACACCGACCCGCGAATCCGGCTCAACGCGACGCTCGCTCCCCGCCTGCCACCCGCCGGCCGGGTGGGCTTCTTCAGCCAGTCCGGAGCGCTGGGGGTGGCCTTGCTGGCCGAGGCCGACCGGCGCGGGCTCGGGTTGTCCACGTTCGTCTCCGCCGGCAACCGGGCGGACGTGTCCGGCAACGACCTGCTGCAGTACTGGCAGGACGACCCGGGCACCGACGTGATCCTGCTCTACCTGGAGACGTTCGGTAACCCGCGCAAGTTCGCCCGGCTGACCCGCCGGATCGGCCGGACCAAGCCGATCGTGGCGCTGGCCGCCGCGGCCCGACCGGCACCGGCGGCTGCGGTGGACCCCGTTCCGAGCGGACCGGTGGACGCGGTTCCGAGTGGACCGGCGGACCCTGCTCCCTGCGGACCGGACGCGGCGGGGGTCACCCGGCTGTTCGCCCACTCGGGCGTGATCCGGGTCGACACCGTCGCTGAGATGTTCGACGTCGGCGCGCTGCTCGCCCATCAACCGCTGCCGGTGGGTCGGCGGGTCGGCGTGGTCGGCAACTCGTCGGCGCTGACCGCGCTGGCCGCCGCCGCGTGCCGGCTGCGGCGGCTCACCGTGGCCGGCGGGTACCCGCGGACGGTGGCGCCCGAGGCGGGAGCGCACGAGTTCGCCGACGCGCTCGCCGACGCCGCGGTCGACCCCGGGGTCGACGCGCTGGTCGTGGTGTTCGCGCCGCCGCTGCCGGGGCAACTGGCAGACGAGGACGCCGACTTCACGTCGGCCCTGGCCAGTGTCGCACTCGCCGGCGACAAACCGACGGTGGCGACGTTGCTGGTGGGCCAGCCGCCGCCCGGCGTGCCGACCTATCCGTCGGTCGAGGAATCGGTGCGGGCGCTGGCCATGGTCGCCGACTACGCAGACTGGTTGCGCCAGCCGCCGGGCACTCTGCCAGATGTGTCCGGCGTCGTGCCCGCAGCTGCCACCGCCGCCTTGGCCGCGGAGCCGGTCGAGGCGACCCGGCTGCTCGCCGCGTACGGCGTGGACGTCGTCGACGCGTTGCCGGCGGCGTCGGCGGCGGACGCGGTGGCCGCCGCGGCGACGCTGGGCTATCCGGTGGTGCTCAAGGCGGCGGCGGAGGGCCTGCGGCACCGGCTGGATCTCGGTGCGGTGCGGCTCGACCTGACCGGAGCGGATGAGGTCGAGCGGGCGTACGACGACATAGCCGGGCGGTTCAGCAGCGGCCAGGTGCTGGTGCAGCGGATGGTGGCGCCGGGCGTGGCCTGCGTGGTGGAACTGGTCACCGATCCGACCTTCGGGCCGGTGATCGGGTTCGGGCTGGGTGGTGTGGCGACTGACCTGCTCGGCGACCGGGCGTGGCGTACCGCGCCGTTGACCGACCGCGACGCCGCCGAACTGGTCGACGAGCCGCGGGCCGCACCACTGCTGCGCGGATACCGTGGTGCCGGATCGGTCGACCGGCACGCTCTGGTGGACCTGTTGCTGCGGGTCGGCCGGCTCGCCGACGAGCAGCCCCGGGTTCGCGGGTTGCGGCTGAACCCGGTGCTGGTCCGGCCGCACGGACTGGCGGTGCTGCATGCCAGCGTCGACGTCGGGCCGCCCACACCGCGCCCGGACACCGGACCCCGCCGGCTCTGACCGGTGCCAGCGGTGCCAGCGGTGCCAGCGGTGGCCGGGTGGTCGGGCGGGTCCCCCTCGACCCCCGACCACCCGGCCCCCCGATCCACCGGCCCCCGATCCACCGGCTGCGGTCAGCCGGTGTACGCCTCCAGCCGTTGTGCGCGCGACGGGTGACGCAGCTTGAGCAGGGTGACCTTCTCGATCTGGCGGATGCGTTCGCGGGAGAGCCCGAACTCCCGGCCGACCTCGTCGAGCGTGCGCTGACGGCCGTCGTCGAGGCCGAACCGCAGCCTGATCACCGCCTGCTCGCGCTGGGACAAGGTCGCCAGGACGATCTCCACCTCGTTGCGCAGTCTGCCCTCGGAGACGGACGTCTCGCTCTGGTCACGTGGGTCGACCGCGGCAACGAAGTCGCCCAACGCGCTCTCCCCGTCCTCGCCGACGGCCTGGTCCAGGCTGACCGGCTCTCGATCGTACGAAATCAACTCGATGACCTGGAAATCGGGCACCGCCATCGCGGTGGCGATCTCGCCGATCGTGGGCTCGCGCCCCAGCGTCGTGGCCAGGTCCCGACGCGCCCGCACCATGCGGTTGACCTGCTCGACCATGTGTACCGGGATGCGGATGGTGCGGGCCTGGTCGGCCATGGCGCGGGTGATCGCCTGGCGGATCCACCAGGTCGCGTAGGTGGAGAACTTGTAACCCTTGCTGTAGTCGAACTTCTCCACCGCGCGGATCAGGCCGAGGTTGCCTTCCTGGATGAGGTCGAGGAAGGCCATGCCACGGCCGGTGTAGCGCTTGGCGATGCTGACCACCAGCCGCAGGTTGGCCTCCAGCAGGTGGTCCTTGGCCGCACGGCCCTCGGCGACGATGACGGCCAGATCGGCTCGCATCGCTGCGGAGAGCCGGCTCACGGTGGCGAGTTTCTCCTCCGCGAACAGCCCGGCCTCGATCCGCTTGGCCAGCTCGACCTCCTGTACGGCGGTCAGCAGTTTGGTGCGACCGATCCCGTTGAGGTATGCGCGGACCAGATCGGCGGAGGCGCCCCGGTCATCGGTGCTGTCAAGATCGTGCTGACCGTCCATGGTGACCGCAACGGTGGAGTTGATGTTGTCCTCGGTAACGCGTGTAACCACTCTCAGTCGCCTCCCCGCGTCGACAAGTCGTGGCCAGCAGCGGTGCGCCGCTGGTGACAACCAGCTTGGCGGTTGGGGCGTGAAGTCGAGGTGAGGAGAGCGGGAGGTGGCATGAAACCGGGAGCAGCACCGGGCGGATTCCGGCCGGGCACCGCTGCGATTCGGCTGCGGTCACGGCCGGCCGGTCACTGCGGGTCACAGCTCCAGCAGAATTGTCTGCGGCCCGACGTTGACGCTCTCCACCAGCATGTGCGCCCGGAACCGGCCGGTCTGTACCGGTGCACCACGCGCGGCCAACGCGTCGACGAACGCGGTGAGGAGCGGCTCGGCGACCTCGGCCGGGGCCGCGCCGGACCAGCTCGGCCGTCGGCCCCTGCGGGTATCGCCGTAGAGGGTGAACTGGCTGACCACCAGTACCGGAGCGCCGAGTTGAGCGGCCGACCGTTCGCCCGCGCCGGCACCGTGCCCGCCGACCGCGGCGGCACGGGCCACCTCGTCGGGTGGGAAGATCCGTAGCTCGTACACCTTGCGGGCCAGCTCGGCGGCGATGCCGACGCTGTCGCTGTGGGTCGCGCCGACCAACACGAGTAGTCCAGGGCCGATGGACGCGACGACGTCGTCGTCGACCGTGACCGAGGCCCGGCTGACCGTCTGTACCACCGCCCGCATGCCGGTCAGCCGCTCAAACCGGCATCACGATGCCGCGTTCGACCAGCCGCGCCAGGATCGGCGTGGCGGCCTCGGCGAGCTCGGTTTCGGCGACGTCGTGCGCGGCGGCCAGCACCGCCAGTTGATCGCGCACGGCCAGCTGGCCGTTGCAGCCACCGATCAGTGCGAGTACCAGCGGGTCTATCTCCTCGGTGCCGCGCAACCCGTTGGTCATGGCGATGGTTTGCCGGTCGACCAGCCAACCATCCTCGCCGATGCTGGCCTCCTGGACCAGCCGCAGTCCGTCGGCGGCCCGGTAACGTGCCGCGAGCAGCCCAGCGCTGTCGCGGGCACGCAGCCACTCCTGCCGGTCGAACCATTCGTCGATCCGGTCGCCCAGCGGCGGCGCCACCTGCTGGCGCAGCTCCTCGACCCGCACCACCGGCTCGGCGTGCCCGCTGCGGCGCAGCGTGACCAGACCGAAGCCGACGGCTTCCACCTTCTGCGCGTCGAACCAGTCCAGCCAGGCGGCTGCCCGGTGTGCGTCCGGGCCCTCGCTGGCATCGGCCAGCCACAGGTTGACGTACGACACCGGGTCGGCGACCTCCCGCTGGATCACCCATCCGTCCAGCCCGGTGCCGGCCAGCCAGCCGGCCACGCGTTCGGTCCAGTCCTCGCCGGCGACGTGCATCCAGTTGGCCAGGTACTGCATGGTGCCGCCCTCGGCCAGCAGGTCGGGTGCCGCGGCGGCCAGTTCGGCGCAGACACCGTCACCGATGCGGCCCGAGTCGCGGTACGTGTGGGTCGCGGTGCCCGGACCGACCACGAACGGCGGGTTGCTGACCACCAGGTCGAAACGGCGACCGGTGACCGGTTCGACCAGGTCGCCGTGCAGCAGCTCCCACCGCTGGCCGTTGAGGGCGGCAGTGGTGGCGGCGAAGCGCAGTGCCCGGGCGGACAGGTCGGTGGCCGTGACGTGCTCGGCGTGCCCGGACAGGTGCAGGGCCTGCACGCCGCATCCGGTGCCGAGATCCAGCGCGCTGCCGACCGGGCGTCGGGCGACGGCACCGGCCAGGGTGGTCGAGGAACCACCGATGCCGAGGACATGGTCGGCGGCGAGTGGCCGGCCGGGTCGCACATGCGCCGGTACGTCGGAGATGACCCACCAGGTGTCACCGTACGGCTCCAGGTCGACGCCCTGGCGCAGGCCGGACCCGTCCGGTGCCGGCTCGACCAGACCGGCGCCCAGCGCGTCGGCCAGCGGCAGCGGCGCCAACGCGGAGCTGACGGCTGCCGTCGACTCGGTCTGCGCGCAGACGTACAGCCGGATCAAGGTGGCGAGCGGGTCGCCGTCCGCGGTGCGTCGAAGGGCCGTCCGGTAGTCGTTGCGCGCGACTGCCGAGGTGGCCTGCGGCCCCAACCGCTGCGCGATCCCGGTCGAGGTGAACCCGGCTGCGCTCAGCGCGGTCCGAAGCTGGTCGATCCCGGCCGCGTCGAGCAGCGCGGGGTACCCGGTCGTCTCATCGGTCACGGTGCCATCCTGCCTGGTCGAAGTCGGTGATCCGGCTCGTTGACGGATGCATGTCGGGGTGCGTGTCGGCTGGTCACACCAGTCGGAAGTCGGCGAAGTCGAAGCCGGGTGCGACCACGCAGCTGACCAGGACCGGCTCCGTCCCGGCCGGCGCGGCGGCCTGCCAGACCCCGCCGGGCACCAACAGCTGAGGTCGGTGACCGGCGGCGAGGTCGGGACCGAGGGCCGACTCGACCGGGTCGGCCGCCGGTCGATCGCCGTCGCCGGCGAGTCGCAGGGTCAGCGGGCCACCCGAGTGCCAGAGCCAGAGCTCGTCGGAGCGGACCACGTGCCACCGCGACCGTTCGCCCGGATGCAGCAGGAAGTAGATCGCGCTCGCCGCCTGTCGGGAACCCGGGTATCCGTCCGGGGTGAACCGATGCGTCGACCGCCAGGTCTCCCGGTACCAGCCGCCCTCCGGGTGGGCGGCCAGGTCGAGCTGTTCGGCCAGCGGCGGGCGGGGTGACGGGTTCACCGTGGTCATGGGGAACCTTTCGTAGGGCTGCGGCGGGTGTGTTCGGTGCCCGATCCGGCAGGATAAGACACATGACATTGGCACTGCCCATCGAGGCGGAGGCGAACGAGTTGCTGCAGCACAGCCCACTGGCGGTGCTCGTCGCGATGATTCTGGACCAGCAGGTGCCCCTGGAGCGGGCCTTCTCCGCACCGTACGACCTCACGGTCCGGCTGGGGCACCGGCCGGACGCCCGCGAGCTGGCCGAGTTCGACGAGGCGGAACTGATCGAGATCTTTGCGCAACGGCCGGCGCTGCACCGTTTCCCCAAGGCGATGGCCGCCCGGGTCCAGCAGGTCTGCCGGATCGTCGTGGACCGGTACGGCGGTGATCCGGCGCGGATCTGGACCGAGGCCACCGACGGAGCGACCGCTCTGGTTCGGATCAGTGAGCTGCCCGGGTTCGGCAAGCAGAAGGCGCAGATCTTTCTCGCATTGCTGGGCAAACGGTACGGGGTGACACCGCCGGGCTGGCGCGAGGCGGCAGGGGAGTTCGGCCGTGCCGGGACACATCTGTCGGTGGCCGACATCGTCGACGAGGACTCCCTGCTCCGGGTGCGTGAGCACAAGCAGCAGATGAAGGCGGCGGCCAAGGCCGCGAAGGCCTAGCCCGGGTCAGCCCCGGGCCAGGCCCGCGTCGTCCATCGATGACACCGACGGATGGAAATTCTCATGCCGCGTTTCGCGTGAACTGCTGGTTCTGCCCGCTGCCGCAGCTGAACTGGGTCAGCCGGGCGCCGTCGGCGGTGGAGCTGTTCGCGACGTCGAGGCACTTGCCGGAATGACGCGCGACCAGGCGTACATAGCCGCTGCCGGCGTCCTGCACCTGCCATTGCTGGTTCTGGCCGCCGTGACAGGTCCACTGGATGATCCTGGCCCTGTCGGCGGTCGAGGCGGCATCCACGTCGACACATTTCCCGGAGTGCCGGGCGACGATCCGGTAGTAGCCACCGCCGAGGTCCTGGAATTCCCAGCGCTGGTTACTGCCGCCGTTGCAGACGTACTGGGCGATTTCGGCCCCGTCCGCGGTCGAGGCGCTGATCACGTCGACGCATTTGGCCGAGTGCCGCATCGTGAGGGTGACCGTCGCGGTGTCGCCTCCACCGTCGCCCCAGCCGTGCCTGAGGCGGTCGGCCCCGGTGGCGTTGCGGATGCTCAGGGTCAGGTTGGTGCCGCTGCCCTGGAGCACGAACATGGAGTACCGGTCATAGCCGTACTCGCTGATCTTGCCCCCGATCGCGGGCCAGTAGACCGAACCCATGGCGAGGTCCCGCATGGAGTCGGTGACGGCCCGGAAGTACCGGACGAAGTTGTTGGTGCTGCCGGCGTCGTTGTAGTTCAGACCGAAATCCATTTGGGCGCCGAACTCGGTGGCGACCGCGCGATACGCACAGTCGCCCAGACGTTCGCGGAAGCTCTGGACCCAGCCGGCGTAGTCCCGCTCGCCGTAGAAGAACGTGTAGTGGTGATAGGACAGGAGGGTCCCGTCGAGGCGGCTGTCGGCGCAGACCGGCCTGATGTCCTGGCTGTAACCGGTGCCACCCACGAAAATCCGGCCTCTTGGGATCGACGGACGTGCGTTGATCCACGAGGCGGCGAGGTTCGTCCATTCGGTGGCGCTGTAGCCGTGGGGTTCGTTCATCGGTTCGAAGTGGACCAGGCTGTTGGAACCGTACTGCGCGATGACGGTGTCCCACATCGAGTTGAAGGCGGCGGTGTTGGTGATCCGGCCGCCGGACGCCGCGCCGTCCTCCCAATAGGCGAGGATGACTTTGAACCCTCTGGCGGTAGCGGCGTCGATCGTGCCGCGATAGGCGTTCCACCATGATGAACCGACGGTGTGGGTGTTGACCGGCAACCGCACGGTATTGACGCCGAGTTGATTGTCGAACCCGGTGTAGATGGCGTCCGCCTTGGCTCGGACGGTCGAGTAGCTGTCCGATTGGCTCAGCCCGTCGAGCACGAGTGGACCGGTGACGAAGTTGTCGCCCAGGACGGCCCAGTTCACACCTCTGAACTGGCGGGTGTCCGCGCTGGCCGGCGACGTGCCGGCAAGGACGGCGACCGGCATCAGGACCAGTGCGCCCAGAGCGCTGGCCAGAATCCGGTGGCGGGGACGGGAGCGGGGTGGTGGGGAGCTGGTGATGGTGGATGGCATGGTGTGGACCGATCTCGTGAGAATTACCCTGACGAGGGTGCCGAGTCCGATGTTTGCGCTAACATCCATGCATAGTATGCCGTTCATCACATTGATAGTCAAGAATCTGTGAAGCTGCACCGGTTGCCCACTCCAGCAGCGTGACACGATCGTGGTACGGCGTCGCGCGTCGGCGCTCGGCCCGAGGGATCGCCGGGCGGCCGGCACATCGCCGGGCGAGGGATGCGACGATGACAGGGACGGCCCGGTAGGGACGACCCGGCAGGAGGGACTGCTCCGGTGCGACGAACCACCGACCGCCCCACCGTCATCACCGACGCAGCGGTGAGCCAGAGCGACCAGTTGCGGAGCCGGCAACGCCGGTACGTGATCATGATGTCCATCCGGGGCGGTTGCCTCGTCGTCGGCGCTGTCCTGGTCACGGCCGAGGCCCCGCTGCTGTGGCTCTGGCTGCCGCTGTGCGCGATCGGCATGATCCTGGTGCCCTGGCTTGCCGTCCTGCTCGCCAACGACCGCCCGCCGAAGGACCGGCACCGGCTGATCGGGCGGTCGTACCGGCGAATCGACGACGGCACCCCGGCGGTGACCGCGGTGCCGGCTCAGGCACCACCGCCTGGCGCGGTCATCGACGTGGATCCGTGAGGTCGCCGGCGTCGGCCGTGGTCACCGGCAGCGGCCGGGCGCCGATCAGCCCTACGGCCGTGGCACCGAGCCGGCCCGCCGCGGCGAGTGCGGCCGCCGGATCCGCCCCGGCCACCCAGGCGGCCAGCAGGCCTGCGGCGAACGCGTCGCCGGCCCCGGTCGGGTCGATCACGTCGATCACCTCGGCAGCGGGCGGTCTGCTGGCCACGACCGCCTCCGGGCCGTACCAGACGGCGCCGGCGGCGCCCCGCTTGATCACCAGATGCCGTACGCCGGCCGCCGCCGGTCCGCCGTCGGCGACGCCGAGCACCGTTGCCTCGTCCGTGTTGGCCAGCAGCAGGTCGGCACCCGCGACCAGGGCGCGGAACCCGGCCGGCCCGGCGGCCCGCAGCGGTGCCGCCGAGGCGGCGTCGACGCTGGTCGTCAGCCCGGCGGCCCGCGCGGCGGCGAGCGCGTGCCGTCCGGCCGGGCGGGTACGGGGATCCAGCAGCGGATAGCCGGACAGGTGCAGGTGCACGGCGTCCGGGGACCGGGCCAGCGCGGTGTCGACGTCGGTCGGACACAGCGAGAGGTTGGCTCCCCGGTCGGCGATCATGGATCGCTCGTCGGCATGGGCCAGCACGATCACGGTGCCGGTCGGCGTGCCCGAGCAGCGCCGTACGGCCAGGTCCACGCCGACGGCGGTCAGTTCCGCCAGCCTGGCAGTGCCAACCTCGTCGTCGCCCACCGCCGCCACCAGGGTGACCGGCAGGCGCCGCGTGGCCAGCCAGGCCGCCGTGTTCGCCGCCTGACCACCACCGCGCAACCGAACCGTGGCAGCGGTGTCCGATCCGGTCGCCAGCGGGCCGGCGAGCACCGCCACCACGTCGGTGACCAGATCGCCGACGACCAGGATCCGACCCGGTTGGCTCACGTCAGCGCACTGTCCGGGCTGCGCTCACCGGTCGCGGCCCGGCCGGCGGCGACCGCCACCCGGCCGGCGAGTTCGGCGTTGCGGAGAATGATCCGGATGTTGACCGCCAGGCTGGCGCCGGCGGTCGCGGAGTGGAAATGGGCGAGCAGGAACGGGGTCACCGCCTTTCCGGTGACGCCCTCGGCGGCGAGACGGGACAGCCCGGCCGAGAGCGTGGCGTCGTGCAGCGCCGGGTCCAGTTGCTCGTGCGGCGGCAACGGGTTCGCCACCACCAGCGCGCCGGCGCCGGTGCCGTGCTCGCGGCGGGCCCGCATGACCTGGGCGATCTGCTCCGGCGAATCGAGGGACCAGTCGAGATCGTGCCCGCCGTCGGTGACGAAGAAGCCGGGAAACCGGCGGCTGCGATAGCCGGCGACGGAGACGCCCAGGGTCTCCAGCCGCTCCAACGTCGCTGCCACGTCCAGGATCGATTTGACCCCGGCGCAGATGACCGTGACCGGCGTCCGCGCCAGGGTCACCAGGTCGGCCGACTCGTCGAAGGTCTGGGCCGCCTCCCGGTGCACACCGCCGAGCCCACCGGTGGCGAACACCTCGATCCCGGCTGCGGCGGCAACCGCGCTGGTGGCGGCGACGGTGGTGGCGCCGTTGACCCCGGTCGCCGCGGCGACCGCCAGGTCGCGGGCGGACAGTTTGGCGACCGGACCGCTGCCGGCCAGCCGGGCCAGCTGCGTGTCGTCGAGGCCGATCCGCAGCTGGCCGTCGAGCATCCCGATGGTCGCCGGTACCGCCCCGGTGGCCCGCACCGTGGACTCGATTTCCCGGGCAACTCGCAGGTTGTCCGGTCGAGGCAGCCCATGTGCGATGATGGTGCTTTCCAGGGCGACGATGGCCCGTCCGTCCCGGCGGGCGTCGGCCACCTCGGCGCCGTACTGGATGTCGTAGTGCAACGGCCCGGTGTGGCCTGCGGAATCTGCCATGATCACCACGGTACGGGGGCGGAGAGCCGTGCCGGACGTTGGACCCGTACACCGCGAACTGCCAGACTTTCGGCTTGGAGGTGGGAGACGACGTGAGCACCGAGGTTCTCGAGCGTCCTGAGGTCAAGGATGCCGACACCGGCCCGGAGATGTTCCATTACGTCCGCAAAGATAAGATTGCGGAGAGTGCCGTTATGGGCACCTTCGTGATAGCCCTCTGCGGTGAGCGCTTCCCGGTGACCAAGACTCCCAAACCCGGGTCGCCGGTCTGCCCGCGCTGCAAGGAGATCTACGAATCGATGGCCGGCTGAGCCGGACCTGATCGGCCTTCGCGTCCAGACGGTCGCGGGGGCCTTTTCGTGGTGCGGTGCAGACAGTTCCTGGTGAGGTTGTCATCGTCGGCGACCGGTGTGGCTCGGCCCGCCGGATCGCGGCGGAAAGGGGTACGCGTGCCGGCCACCATGCCGACGGTCGACACGTTCCCGGCGCTGCGCAGCTGGCAGCGTCGGGCACTGGTTGAGTATCTACGGCGACGCAGCGAGGATTTCCTCGCGGTAGCCACCCCCGGCGCGGGCAAGACCACGTTCGCCCTGCGGATCGCCGCGGAACTGCTCGCTGACGGCACCGTCGAAGCGGTCACCGTGGTCGCGCCGACCGAGCATCTGAAGACGCAGTGGGCGATGGCGGCGGGTCGGGTCGGCATCCAGCTCGACGCCGCGTTCCGCAACGCCGATCTGCACTCGGCCGCCGACTTCCACGGCGCGGTGATCACCTACGCCCAGGTCGGGATGGCTCCGCAGGTGCACCGGCGGCGGACGATGACCCGACGCACCCTGGTCGTCCTCGACGAGATCCACCACGCCGGAGACTCCCGGAGCTGGGGCGACGGGATCAAGGCGGCGTTCGAACCGGCCGTACGCCGGCTGATGCTGACCGGCACGCCGTTTCGCTCCGACGACAACCCGATCCCGTTCGTCCGCTACGAGGCCGGCGGCGACGGCCTGCCCCGGTCCCGGGCGGACAGCGTGTACGGCTACTCGGACGCGTTGCGTGACGGGGTGGTCCGACCGGTGCTGTTCCTGGCGTACTCGGGCCAGACTCGGTGGCGTACCAGCGCCGGAGACGAGTTGGCGGCCCGGCTCGGCGAACCGATGACGCAGGAACTCGTCGCCCAGGCCTGGCGGACCGCGCTGGATCCGGCCGGCGACTGGATGCCGCAGGTGCTGCGCGCCGCAGACGCCCGACTCGGCGTGCTGCGGGCCGGCGGCATGTCCGACGCGGGCGGCCTGGTCATCGCCAGCGACCAGGCGGCGGCCCGGTCGTACGCCCGGTTGCTGGAGCGGATCACCGGCGACCGGCCGGCGGTGGTGCTGTCCGACGACGCCGGTGCCTCCGCCCGGATCGCCTCGTTCGCCGCCGCCGAGCAGCGGTGGCTGGTGGCGGTCCGGATGGTCTCCGAGGGGGTCGACATCCCCCGGCTGGCGGTCGGGGTGTACGCGACCAGCGCGTCCACTCCGCTGTACTTCGCCCAGGCGATCGGCCGGTTCGTGCGGGCCCGTCGCTCCGGTGAGACGGCCACCGTCTTCCTACCCAGTGTCCCGCACCTGCTCGGGCTGGCCAGCGAGATGGAAGCCGAGCGGGACCACGTGCTGGGCGCGGCCAACAAGCGCGAAGGCTTCGATGACGACCTGCTGGAGCGCGCCCAGCGCAACGAGCAGGCCAGCGGCGAACTCGAAAAGCGGTTCGAGGCGTTGTCCGCCACCGCCGAACTCGATCAGGTCATCTTCGACGGGGCCTCGTTCGGCACCGGCGCCCAGGCCGGCACCCCGGAGGAAGAGGAGTATCTCGGCCTGCCCGGGCTGCTCACCCCCGATCAGGTGGCGGCGCTGCTGAACCGGCGGCAGGCCGAGCAACTGGCTGCGCAGCGGCGGGACCGGCCGGTCGAGCAGGTAGTGCCCGCCGCCCGTCAACCGACCGCCCCCCGTACTGCCGGAGAGCGTCGGATAGTGCTGCGTCGCCAGCTCAACGCCTTGGTGGCGGCCCACCACCACCGCACCGGACTGCCGCACGGCAAGATCCACGCGGAGCTACGTCGGCGTTGCGGTGGTCCGCCGAGCGCCCAGGCGACGATCGAGCAGCTCGAGGAGCGGATCGCGATGGTGCAGACGCTGTAGGCCCGGTCGGCCGCCCAGCACCCGACCACGGCCGCCCAGGCCTCATCCCGTCCGGTCCTAGGCACGGAACTGGCGACGTGGACAGCGAGGCCGGGGGCCCTTCGCTGGGACCCCCGGCCGCACTATGTGTCGTGCTCGTACTTCTCGTGTCAGTTTGCCATCAGATCGGCACCACGCCAGGTGAACTCCGGGTCGGCCTTGAACTGCACCGCGATCTTGACCAGATCGTCGGCGTACTTGTTCGCGTGGTGTCCGCAGAACACCAGCTCGCTACCGCCAGCCAGGGTCACCCGTAGTTTCCCGGCCGCGTTGCACCGGTCGCACCGTTCATCGGCGCCTAGGGCATCCACCGTTTCCGGAGGCGTGAGAGTCGGGGTCATCGCCTTCCTCCTCTGGTCGTCACCGATGAACACACTCTTCGGTCTGTCACCCATCGTCCAACACCGGCGGGAGCTCCCGCCTTCCCGGTGTGCCCCTGCGGGACCGGGCTCACACCTGGTAGGCACAGTGTGCCGTGTACCAAGGGTGCCACGTCAACGATCACCGCCGGGCAATGGCGTGATGACCTGGCCTTGGTAGACGCCAAGTGACCAAAGTTACACATTGGGTTGACCGGATCCGGTCAATCCAGATAGTCGCGAAGTACCTGTGAACGCGACGGATGCCGCAACTTGGACATGGTCTTGGACTCTATCTGGCGGATCCGCTCCCGGGTGACGCCGTACACCTGGCCGATCTCGTCCAGCGTCCGCGGTTGCCCGTCGGTGAGCCCGAAACGCAGTCGGACGACGCCGGCCTCGCGCTCCGACAGGGTCTGCAACACCTGCTGCAGTTGGTCCTGCAGCAGGGAGAAGGAGACCGCGTCCACGGCCACGACTGCCTCGGAGTCCTCGATGAAGTCCCCGAGCTGGCTGTCGCCCTCGTCGCCGATGGTCTGGTCCAGCGAGATCGGCTCCCGGGCGTACTGCTGGATCTCCAGCACCTTCTCGGGTGTGATGTCCATCTCTTTCGCCAGCTCCTCCGGGGTGGGCTCCCGGCCCAGATCCTGGAGTAGTTCGCGCTGGATGCGACCCAGCTTGTTGATCACCTCGACCATGTGCACCGGGATGCGGATGGTGCGGGCCTGGTCGGCCATGGCGCGGGTGATCGCCTGGCGGATCCACCAGGTCGCGTAGGTGGAGAACTTGTAGCCCTTGGTGTAGTCGAACTTCTCCACCGCGCGGATCAGGCCGAGGTTGCCTTCCTGGATGAGGTCGAGGAAGGCCATGCCACGGCCGGTGTAGCGCTTGGCCAGCGACACCACCAGTCGCAGGTTGGCCTCCAGCAGGTGGTTCTTCGCCCGCTCGCCGTCGCGGGAGATCCAGCCCAGATCCCGGGAGAGCTGGATGGCCAGCCGCTGCTCGCTCTCCTCGGCGGCACGCAACCGCTCGGCCGCGTACAGCCCGGCTTCGATCCGCTTGGCGAGCTCGACCTCCTGCTCGGCGTTGAGTAGCGGCACCTTGCCGATCTGCTTGAGGTAGGCGCGGACCGAGTCGGCCGACGCGGTCAGTTCGGCGTCCCGACGTGCCTGCTTGAGCGCCTCGGACTCCTCGTCGTCCCACTCGAAGTCGTTGTCCCGCGTGGCGTCGGCTTCGGCGGCCTGCGCCAGCTCCGCCGGCTCCTCCACCACGACGTCCTCGATCTCGGCCGCCAGCGACTCGGGATCGATCTCTTCTTCGGGAGTCTCGGCGCCGTCGCCGGCGTCCTTCGCGGTGGCCTTACCGGCCTTGGCGGGGACCTTGCCCGCGGCCGGCCTGCCCGGCGCGGGCTTGCCGGCGGCGCCCGCCGGCTTGGCGTCTGTGGCCGCGGGTTTGCCGGCCGTGCCCGCGCCCGCCGCCTTGGCGCCACGGGCACGGGCCGCCTTCGTCGCCGACGGCGTGGCTGACCCCTCGTCCGGCGGAGAACCGTTCTGGCTGGCGGTCGGCACCGCCGCCGTGGTGGCCTTGCGGGCGGCGGCCTTCTTGGCCGGGACCGCCCCGGAGGTGCCCGCAGCGGTCGGAGTCGCCGTTTCCGGCGCCGGGGCCTGCTTGGGCGCGGGCGGTGTCTTGCGGGCGGTCTTGGCGGTGGTGGCCTTCGAGGCCGGCGTGGCGGCACGGGCCGCGGTGACCCGGCGCCGGGTGCTGGCCGAGCCGTCCACCACGACGGTGATGCCGGCGTCGGCGAGCGCCCGGAGGATCTTCTTGGCCTGGGCCGGAGTCACTTCGGCGGACTCGACCGTCCGTGCGACCTCGGCCGACGTGAGCTGACCGCCGGCCTGTTCGGCATGCGCAATCAGAGTGTCGGTTAGCGAGCGTACGTCGGCGCCGGTGTGGCGGAGTTCTGTCACGAATGACCTTCCGGAGGCGATGAGCGAGCACGGCCGGACCGGCCACCGCAGCGCGGAGCGACGTGCCGGTTGTGATTGTGTGACCCCCGCGCCGATCCACCGGGCTGAACCGGCGAACCGTGACACGTGGGCAGGCGTGAATTGTAACGCCGTTTGCGGCCATCATCCCGCCACGCGCGAGCCAGCCGCCGGTCAGGGGCCACCAACTTGGGACGAACGTGGACTTTGACAGGATGTTACCCCTGCCAGACGGGTCATTACCGTTGGCCACCCGGCTGATGTGGTTGGCGGGGTCCGCAGGCAGCGTCTCACGTCTGGTCGGAACGAGGGGGAGATCATGACAGATCAGGCACCAAATCCGGACGATTTAGTAAAAATCGCCGTCGAGGTAGTGCGGCACGCCGCCCGTACCGCTCAGGACATGCGTCGCGACGGCGTATGGGGGTTGGCCACCAAGAGCACCGCCACCGACGTGGTGACCGCCGCCGACCGGGCGGTAGAGCGCCAGGTGGTCGCGGCGTTGCGCGAGCTACGCCCGGCCGACGCCGTGTTGGGCGAGGAGTACGGCGACTCCGCACCGGCGGCACCCGCCCGGGTGCGGTGGATTCTGGACCCGATCGACGGCACGGTCAACTACCTCTACGGCCTGCCGAACTACGCGGTCTCGCTCGCCGCCGAGGTGGACGGTGCCGTGGTCGCCGGGGTGGTGCGTAACGCGGCCACCGGCGCCGAGTGGACCGCGACCCGCGACGGCGGCGCGTTGCGCGACGGCCGGCGGCTGTCCGGTTCCGCCCAGTCCGACCTCGCCCAGGCGCTCATCGCCACCGGGTTCGGCTACGACGCCGCCCGTCGGGTGCACCAGGCGCAGGTCCTGGTCGGGTTGATGCCGCACGTGCGCGACATCCGTCGGTTCGGCGCCGCGGCGCTCGACCTCTGCCTGGCCGCCGAGGGACTGGTGGACGGCTACTTCGAGAAGGGGTTGAACCTCTGGGACCACGCGGCCGGCGGGCTGGTCGCCGCTGAGGCCGGCCTGGTCGTCGCCGGACTCGGCGACGCGCCGGCCGGGCCACGAATGCTGGTCGCCGCCCCACCGCCGCTGTTCGGTGACCTGGCCGAGCACCTGAGCCGGCTCGACGCCGCCGGCGGTCCGTGATCCGTCCGCACGGGTCCGTGATCCGTCCGCACGGCGCGGTGGCCCGCGCGCCGGACGGATCGGTCTTCGGGAAGCGTCAGTCTTCGGGCGCGGCGCAGGTCTGTGGCGGCAACACCGGCTTGCCGAGAGCGGCCAGCGACTGGTTGACCTCGGTAGTGGTGGCCAGCTGCCGGAACGCGTTGCCGATCACCACGTCGACGATGTCGTCTTCGCGGGCCGGGTCGTACTCGGTCTTCGCCTGGTCGAGGAAGTACGCCCGCAGCAGGTGCGCGGAGCCGACCGCCTTCGGACCGTAGCGCAGCACGGCCACATCGTCGATGCGTCGGCCCTCCGGGTCGTTGGCGGCCTCCTCGACCTGGAACTTGCGGTTGCTCAGGTCGTCGGCGATGTTGCCGGCCAGCCCGCTGGTGTCGGTCGCGTTGTAGACATTGAGTCGCACGTCCTTGGCCTCGCGTAGCTGCACGTCGGCCAGCACCCAACCGTCCGGGCACGATGCGGCGTCGGCGGCGCCGCCCTGGGTGTCGCGCAACATGGCGACGACCACGAAGATCAGGGCGAACACGACCAGGCCGCCGACGACGACGAGCGCTCGCACGCGCGCAAAGCTCATGAGTTTGGCTCCCTGCAAGGTGTGGCGGTGCCGGGCACGGGCCCGCCTCACCGGCGACTACCGAGTATGCCGGTGAGGTTAGCCGTTGTCCCTCCGGCGCGGGAAACAGTGCCCGGTGCGCGGCGTGCCGGCGGTGATCGGTGGTGGCACGCCCCTATTGTCGTGTCGCCTGAATCACATTGGGAACAACTTCCGGCGTCTGGGCGTCCATGAAACCCACAAGGGCGGTATACATGCGTCGGCCAGAGGGGGGTAAGGTACCGCGCTCGCGGGGGGAGTTTCCTGCGGCAGCCGCAAACCGGGACAAAACGGCACGTCCGCCGGGGTGGTGGCACCCACGAGGGCCCGCATGGGAACCGAATTACCGTCGTCCGGCGTTATCACCGGAAGCGACTGAACGATACGGGAGAGTGAACCGATGGCCACCGACTACGACGCTCCGCGTCGCGACGAGGTCGACCTCGGCGAGGACAGCCTGGAGGAGCTCAAGGCACGGCGCGTCGACTCACAGTCGGGTGCCGTCGATGTGGACGAGGCTGAGGTGGCGGAAAGCTTCGAGCTGCCTGGCGCCGACCTGGCTGACGAGGAACTGACGGTGAAGGTGCTGCCGATGCAGTCGGACGAGTTCCGCTGCGCCCGCTGCTTCCTCGTCCACCACCGCAGCCAACTCGCCGTCGAGCGGAACAACGAGCTGATCTGTCGCGAGTGCGCCTGATCGCACCGGGGAACAAAGAGGGGGACCCGCGGCGGCCTCGACATCGAGGTCGCCGCAGCCACCGTAGGGCCGTCCGGGCCGCTGGCCGGCGCCCCGACCTACCTCCCCGGAGGTGCGCATGACCGACCCCGACCGCCAGGTGGACCCGCCCGACCTGCCTGACCCGGGCACGGCGGACCGCTTCGAGGCCACCGTGGCCGAGCTGACCGCCGACGACGTACCGGCTCACCAGCGGCGTCGCCTGCTGGGCCGGTTGGTCGAGCAGATCCGACAGCGCGGTGTGAGCGAGCTGTTCAAGCCGACGGCGGCGGTCCGCTGGCTGGTTCAGGCGGTGTCGGACGTGGCTCCGTACATCCCGGTCCGTGACCTGGCTACCCTGCGCCGGCACCACCCTGATCTCGATGACGAGGCGCTGGCCGACCGGTTGATCCGCAACGCCGCCCGGGCCAGCGCCGGCATCGGGGCGGCCGGCGGCGGCGTCGCCGCCGTGCAGTGGGCGGCCACCCCGACCCTGCTCTCCGCACCGGTGCTGCTCGCCGCCGAGACGGTCGCGGTGGTGGCCGTCGAGCTCAAGCTGCTCGGCGAACTGCATCAGGTGTACGGGGTGCCGATGCCGGGCACCGGCACGGAACGGGCGGTCAACCTGATCCACGCGTGGGCGAGCCAGCGGGGAGTCAATCCGATGGTGCCCGGCGTCGGGGTCGGCGCAGTACTGGGCACGGCGGCCCGACGGGAGTTGAGTGACCTGCTGATGCGTCGCGTCGGCCGCAACCTGACCACCCTTGGACCGTTTCTGACCGGAGCGGCGGTGGCCAGCTACCTCAACCGCCGGGCGACCCGGGCACTCGCCGATCGGGTACGCGCGGATCTGCGTTCCCAACGGCGGGCGCTCGGGGTGATGCATCCACCTGCGCCACCGGCGATCGGACCGTGAGTCTCAGCCGTCCGCCGGGTTGTCGCCGGTCTGCGGGTGATCCCCGGCCCGACGGATCGCGGCGGCCAGCCGCACCGGCTCCCGGCTGCTGATCACCCAGTACGGGGTGGGATCGGCCGGGTCGTTCAGCACGATCTGGACGGCACCGCCGATCCAGGGCCGTTGGATGACGAACGCCAGCGGATCAGCGCCCACGCCGAGTAGTTCCCGACGCCCGTCGGTGTCCAGAGCGACGACCTCGGCGACGAAGCGCAGCGGCAGGCGGGCGTCGTCGACCTGCAGTTCATCGGCCGTGACCCGGATCGGGACTCGACCGAGCCACCACAGCCCGGCAGTGGTCAGCGGCAGCAGTACGCTGAACGGCAGCCAGGCGCGGGTCCCCGAGGTGCCCAGCCAGATCTCGGCGGCGAGGAAGGCGGCTAGCGCCAGCCCGCTGGCCCACAGCCACCAGGGCAGGCGGAGCCGCTCCCGGTAGGCGATCTCGGCCCGGTACGGTGTGTCGCGGTCGGTACTGGCGGCCACGTCGTCCGAGAGTACGGGTCGGGTGGCACCACATGCCGACCGACCCGGCGGGCGCCCGGTCACCGGGCGCGCCGGTGCGTCGACCACACGGGAATGAGGGGGCCAGTTGAACGAGACGGTACGGGTGCTGGTGCGCCGACTCGATCCGGAGTCGCCGCTGCCGGGCTACGCCCATCCAGGCGACGCCGGCGCCGATCTGACGGCGGCGCAGGACGTCGAGCTGGCGCCCGGGGCCAGGGCGCTGATCCGTACCGGGGTGGCGATCGCGTTGCCGACCGGGTACGTGGGACTGGTGCACCCCAGGTCCGGACTGGCCGCGCGGCTGGGCGTGACACTGCTGAACGCTCCGGGCACCGTCGACGCCGGGTATCGCGGCGAGATCATGGTGAACCTGATCAACCACGATCCGGTGCGTCCCGCAAAGATCTGCCGAGGCGACCGCATCGCCCAGCTTGTGATACAACGCGTCGAAACAGCGGTCTTTTCCGTTGTCGACGAGTTGCCGGACTCCGTGCGCGGGTCCGGCGGTCACGGGTCGACCGGTGGGCACGCCGGTCTGACCACGACCGCGAACCCGACCGACTGATGGCCCATACTCGCTGTTGAAAGCCCCACGTACCCGGTGTCGCGGCGGTCCGCCGCGGACCCGCACAGCATGAACGGAAGGTTGGCATCGTGGTCTTCTCCCGCGGTCGCGGGCGCGGCCGGCACGCCCAGGACGGGCAGACGGATCTCGAGCCCCGCGAGGACGTTTCCGCCGCGGCGTCGCAGGTCGGTCCGTACGACGTGACCGAAGCGCCAGCCGGGGTGCGCCGGCTCGACCTCGGCAGCCTGCAGATTCCCGCGATCGACGGGGTGGAGGTCCGCGTCCAGGCCAACCCCGACGGCGCGATCCAGCAGGTGGTGCTCGCCAACCGGGGCAGCGCCCTGCAGTTGGGCGTCTTCGCCGCACCCCGCAGCGAAGGCATCTGGGCGGAGGTCCGGGCCGAGATCGGCGAGTCGCTGCGCCGCGACGGCGCCTCCGTGCAGGAGACGGTTGGTGCCTACGGCCCGGAGCTGGTGGCCCGGGTGCGTACCCCGGACGGGCAGACCGATCTGCGTTTCGTCGGAATCGACGGCCCTCGCTGGATGGTCCGTGGTCTCTTCCAGGGTCCGGCCGCCGCGGATCCGGCCGTGGCCGGCCCGCTCACCGAAGCGCTGCATGGCCTGGTGGTCGTCCGTGGCCAGGAGGCCAAGCCGGTACGGGAGCCACTGCCGCTCCGACTGCCACGGGAAATCGCCGATCAGGCCGCGACCCGCCCGGACGCCACGGACACCCCGAACACCTGACCGCGGGCCGGAGCTGCCGCGGCCCCGCGCGGGTCGGCTGGCCGCGTACCCTGGTGAGGTGGCGCCCGCGCCAGGGGCTCCGTGCACACCGGCAGCGTCGAGGAAGGGGCAGACGATCGTGACGATCGATGAACGTCGCCCGTCGCTGCGCCGGTTCCTGCGCCGGCTGGCCGCCACCGAGGCCGAGTTGGACGCCGAACGACTCCAACGGGAGAGCGCCGAGTGCGGTGCCACCCTCGCCGGACACTGCCGCCGTGGTGAGATCGTCTCCGTGTCGGGCCGGTTGCGTACCGTGGTCTACTGTCCCCGTACCAATTTGCCGACCCTGGAGGCCGACCTCTATGACGGCAGCGACGTCGTCACGCTCATCTGGCTGGGCCGGCGCCGGATCGCCGGGATCGAACCCGGGCGCCAGCTCACCGCTCGGGGGCGGATCGCGCTGCGCGACGAGCGCAAGGTGATCTACAACCCGCACTACGAGTTGGAAACCCGTTGAGCCGGCCGACGCCAGCGGCGGCCCAGCCCGCTCACCCAGCCGACGACGGAAGTTGGAATCTGATGACCCCGGGGCAGCATGGCGAGACCGAGGCCGTGGTCGGCCAGGACGACCAGCCGATGCCGAGCCTGACCGAGCAGATGGCCGAACAACTCGGCGGCTGGCGCGGACTCGCCGAGTCCAGTGTACCGATCGCCGTCTTCGTCATCTGCAACGTGCTGTGGGACCTGTCGGTGGCGCTCGTCGCCGCCGTCGGGGTGGCGGTCGGCATCGCGGTGATCCGGCTCGTCCAGCGGCGGCCGATCCGGCATGCGGTGAACGGTCTGTTCGGCATCGGTATCGGCGCCTTGCTGGCCTGGCGCACCGGTGAGGAGCGCGACTTCTACCTGCCCGGCATCCTCTACGGCATCGGGTACGGGCTGGCCCTGCTGGGTTCGGTGGCGATCCGCCAACCGCTGGTGGGCTGGATCTGGTCGATCATCGCGGCGGGTGGTCGATCGGACTGGCGGGCCGATCCGGTGCTGATCCGCACCTTCAACCGGCTGACCGTGCTGTGGGGCGTGGTCTGGCTGATCAAGGTCGGCATCCAGGCCGGCTTCTACCTGGCCGAGATGGAGACCGCGCTGGGTGTCTCCCGGTTGCTGCTCAGCTATCCGCCCTACGCCGCGCTGCTGGCGATCACGATCTGGGTGGTCCGCAAGGTCGACCGGGAACGACGCGAGATGCAGCCACTGCTGGCGCCGTCGGGCTGAGCGGGCACCGGCGCGGTCGGTTGCGCCCCGGCGGGCGCGGTCGCGCGGTCGGCTACTCGCCCCGCCGGGTGCGTTCCACGCTGTCCGCGCCGAGGACCACCGCCCGCACCTCGTCCTCCACGTCGGTGGTGCAGACGAAGACGAGTTCGTCGCCGGGTTCGAGCGGATCGTCCGGCCCCGGTGCCAGTACCCGCTTGCCCCGCACGATCGCCACCAGCGCGCAGTCGCGTGGCAGTGGCACGGTGTGTACGGCGTGCCCGACGTGCGGCGCGTCCGTCGGCAGGGTGATCTCCACCAGGTTCGCCTCACCTTGCCGGAAGGTCATCAACCGGACCAGGTCGCCGACGGTGACGGCCTCCTCGACCAGCGCCGCCATCACCCGGGGCTTGCTGACCGCCACGTCGACCCCCCACTGTTCGGTGAACAGCCACTCGTTCTCGGCCCGGTTCACCCTGGCTACCACCCGCGGCACGCTGAACTCCGTCTTGGCCAGCAGGGACACCACCAGGTTGACCTTGTCGTCACCGGTGGCGGCGACCATCACGTCGTACCCGGCCAGGTCGGCGTCCTCCAGGCTGGCCACCTCGCAGGCGTCGGCGAGGATCCAGTCCGCCCCCGGCACCCGGTCGTGGTGCAGCATGTCCGGGTTGCGCTCGATGAGCAGCACCTGATGCCCGTTGTCGATCAGCTCCTGAGCGATGGAACGACCGACGTTGCCGGCTCCGGCGATGGCGACCCGCATGTCAGCGCGCTCCTTCCGGCAGGCTGCTGGCGGCCAACGTCACCGCGTTCGCGATGTCGTCGGTGACGAGCATGAACACCTGGTCACCCTCCTGCAGCACGGTCGAGGAGGTGGGCAGGGTGCCGATCCCGAAGCGCATCAGGTACGCCGCCCGGGTGCCGGTGGCGTCCTCCAACGCCCGCAACGGCCGACCGATCCACTCCCGGTGCAGCGGCACCTCGATGATCGACACCGTGCTGGTGGGGTCCCGGAAGATCTCGACGTTGCCTTCCGGGACAAGGTGACGCAGCATCCGGTCGGCGGTCCATCGTACGGTCGCCACCGTCGGAATGCCGAGGCGTTCGTAGACCTCGGCCCGCCGCTGGTCGTAAATGCGGGCGGCGACCCGGGAAACGCCGAACGTCTCGCGGGCCAGCCGGGCGGAGATGATGTTCGAGTTGTCGCCGTTGGAGACGGCGGCGAACGCGTCGGCCCGTTCGATACCGGCGGCCCGCAACACGTCCCGGTCGTAGCCGGTACCGGTGACGGTGGCACCGGTGAAGTCGCCCGGCAGCCGGCGGAACGCGTTGGCGTCCTTGTCGATCACCGCGACCGAATGCCCGTGACCGGACAGGGTCTGCGCCAGGGTCGAGCCGACCCGGCCGCAACCCATGATCACGACGTGCACGAGAGCCCTCCCGCAACGGGATCAGCCGGGCGCGTGCCGGCCTGGACACGCGCTCACCTGCCAGCCTGCCACGTGGCAGCCAGTGTGACGCGCCGACCGTACCCTGCCGGCGCGCACGCCGCGTGATCAGGCACCCGGATTCACGGCGGCCGGGGCAGCCGTACCCTTAGCGCTTGTGGCCAGTCCCACCTCCCTGATCAAACGGCTGCTGCTGGGGCGGCCGTTTCGCTCCGACCGGCTCCAGCACACGTTGCTGCCCAAGCGGGTGGCCCTGCCGGTGTTCTCCTCGGACGCGATCTCGTCGGTGGCGTACGCCCCCGACGAGATCCTGCTGACGTTGTCCATCGCCGGGGCGGCGTCGTTCGTCTACTCACCCTGGGTGACGTTGGCGGTGGCGGTGGTGATGGTCACCGTGGTCGCCAGCTACCGGCAGAACGTGCACGCCTACCCATCCGGGGGAGGCGACTACGAGGTGGCCACCGTCAACCTGGGCCCGCGCTTCGGCGTCGGGGTGGCCAGCGCGTTGCTCATCGACTACGTGCTCACCGTCGCCGTGTCGGTCGCCTCCGGGGTGGCCAACCTCGGTTCGGTGCTGCCGTTCGTCGCCGAGCACAAGGTGGCCGTCGCGGTCGCGGCGATCGCCCTGCTCACCGCGCTCAACCTGCGCGGGGTACGGGAATCCGGGCGGATGTTCGCCATCCCCACCTACGGCTTCATCATCGTGATCAGCGCGGTGATCCTCACCGGTCTGGTACGGATCTTCGTCCTCGGTCACGACCTGCGCGCCCCGAGCGCCGACCTGGTGATCAGCGCCGAATGGACCGACCTGACCGGGTTCGCCATGGCGTTCCTGCTGCTGCGCGCCTTCTCCTCCGGCTGCGCCGCGTTGACCGGTGTGGAGGCGATCTCCAACGGAGTGCCGGCGTTCAAGCCGCCGAAAAGCCGCAACGCGGCCACCACGCTGCTGCTGCTCGGCACCCTGTCGGTCGCCATGATCGGCGGGATCATCTGGCTCGCCCGGCTGACCGGGCTGCAGTTCGTGGAGAACCCGGCGGTGCAGATCGAGTCCGGTCCGCCCGGGTACGAGCAGAAGACCGTGGTCGCCCAACTCGGCGAGACCGTCTTCGGTGCCGGACCGCTGTTGTTCGGGGTCGCCGGGGTCACCGCACTGATCCTCTTCCTGGCCGCGAACACCGCGTTCAGCGGTTTCCCGGTGCTCGGGTCGATCCTGGCCCAGGACCGCTACCTGCCGCGTCAGTTGCACACCCGCGGCGACCGGCTGGCCTTCTCCAACGGCATCCTGTTCCTGGCCGGGTTCGCGATCCTGCTGGTCGTGGTCCTGCAGGCCGAGTTGACCCGGCTGATCCAGCTCTACATCGTCGGCGTGTTCGTCTCGTTCACGCTGAGCCAGGCGGGCATGCTGCGGCACTGGAACCGGCGGTTGCGTACCGAACGGGACGGTGCCGTCCGCCGCCGGATGCACCGGGCCCGGGTGATCAACGGCTTCGGTATGACGCTCACCGGCGCGGTGCTGATCGTCGTCCTGGTCACCAAGTTCGCCCTCGGCGCCTGGATCGCGATCGCCGCGATGTCGGTCATCTACGTGCTGATGCTGGCCATCCGGCGGCACTACGACACGGTGGCGCGCGAGTTGACGCCGGCCGAGGGGCGCCCGGTGCTGCCCGCCCGTAACCACGCGATCGTCCTGGTCAGCAAGGTGCACCTACCGACGCTGCGAGCGGTGGCGTATGCACAGGCCACCCGGCCGGACTCGCTCGCCGCCCTGACCGTGCGGGTCGACGACGCGGACACCCGGGCGGTGCAGGCGGAATGGGAGCGGCGCGGCCTACCGGTGCCGCTGACCGTGGTCGACTCGCCGTACCGGGAGATCAGCCGCCCGATCATCGACTACGTCAAGTCGGTGCGTCGGGACGCGCCGCGAGACGTGGTCACCGTCTTCATCCCGGAGTACGTGGTCGGCCACTGGTGGGAGAACCTGCTGCACAACCAGAGCGCGCTGCGGCTCAAGGGCCGGCTGCTGTTCGAACCGGGGGTGATGGTGACCAGCGTGCCCTGGCAGTTGGCGTCGAGCGCGAACCGGGACCTGGACCGCTACGACGAGACGCTCAGCCGTGGCCCGGCCCGTGGTCCGCGCCCGCTGCCGAGCGATCCGGCCACCACCGCCCGGGAGGTGCCCGGTGACGGCTGACCGGTCAGGTCCGGATCGACCCGGCGGATTCGTCGAGGGCGACCAGGTCGTCGCCCGGGTCGACCGGGTCGCGCACGGCGGGCACTGCGTCGCCCGCGTCGACGGTCAGGTGGTCTTCGTCCGGCACGCGCTACCTGGCGAGCTGGTGACCGTTTCGATCACCGAGATTCGCCGTGGCTACCTGCGGGCCGAGGCGGTCGCGGTGCACGAGGCGGCACCGCAACGGGTCACCCCGCCCTGCCCGGACGCCGGCCCGAACCGCTGCGGCGGCTGCGACCTGCAGCATGTCAGCCCGGCCGGGCAGCGACAGTGGAAGGAGGCCGTGCTCCGGGAGCAGTTGCTGCGCCTCGGCGGGTTGAGCGCGGCCGAGGTCGACGCGCTGTCGGTCCGGGTCCGTGAGCTGCCCGGCGGCCCGTTGGGCTGGCGCACCCGGGTGCGGTACGCGGTCGACGCCGCCGACCGGGCGGGCCTGCTCAAGCACCGTTCGCACGAGGTCGTCCCGGTGCGGCGGTGTCTGATCGCCCACCCCCGGATCCAGCACCAGCCGGTGCTGTCGGTGACCGGTCGCCGTTGGCCGGGCGTCGACGCGGTGGAACTGGTCGCGTCGGGGACCGGTGAGGTGACGGTCACCCCGGTCCCGGCAGGTTCGACGGTCCCGGCAGGTTCGACGGACCGGACCAGTGGACCGGCCGTGACCGGGGCCGGAGTTGGCGCGGCGGTCACCGAGACGGCGTTGGGCCGGCGTTGGCAGTTGCCGGCCGGCGCGTTCTGGCAGGTCCACCCGGCCGCCGCCGAGACTCTCGCCGACTCGGTCCTCGACCTGCTCGATCCCCGCGACGACGAATCCGCCTGGGATCTGTACGGTGGGGCCGGCTTGTTCGCCGCCGCCGTGGCCGGGCGGACCGGACCACGTGGCCGGATCACCCTGGTCGAGTCCGCTCCCGCCGCCGTGTCGGCCGCCCGGGCGAACCTGGCCGACCTGCCGCAGGTCGAGGTGGTCGCGGCCCGGGTCGAGGCGGCCCTGACCCGGCGTCGGGTCACCGGCCCGGTCGACCTGGTCGTGCTCGACCCGCCACGCTCGGGCGCCGGTGCCCGGGTGGTGCGCGCGATCACGGTCGCGGCCCGCCGCGCGGTGGCCTACGTGGCCTGCGACCCGGCCGCGTTCGCCCGCGACGTGCGTACCTTCACCGAGTACGGGTGGACGCTGGCTGAGTTGCGTGGATACGACTGCTTCCCGATGACCCAGCACGTCGAATGCGTCGCCCTGCTGACCCCGGCCTAGCGTCGGTCGCCGGTCGTCCTGCTCGCGACGGCTGCGCATTGCAGAGATGCCGATAGACTCTGCGGTCATGGGCGGACGCCGCGCGTCGGCCGGAGCGCGCACCGCCGCCGGGAAGCCGTCCGGCGTGCCGTGTGGCCGCGCGTGAGGGCAGTTGGGAGCGAGATGAGCCAGGCAGAGGCAGGAGTCGACGGCCGGTTGCTGGCCAGCGTACGCACACCGCAGGACGTCAAGCGGATGTCCGCTGACGAGCTCGCGATATTGGCCGCGGAGATCCGCGACTTCCTCGTCGCCAAGGTCTCCCGTACCGGTGGGCACCTGGGGCCGAACCTCGGCGTGGTCGAGCTGACCCTGGCACTGCACCGGGTCTTCGACTCGCCCCGGGACCGGTTCCTGTTCGACACCGGGCACCAGGCGTACGTACACAAGATCCTCACCGGCCGGCAGGCCGGTTTCGACCAGCTCCGCCAGCGCGACGGTCTGTCCGGTTACCCGAGCCAGGCCGAGAGCGAGCACGACCTGATCGAGAACTCGCACGCCTCCACCGCACTGTCCTACGCCGACGGGCTGGCCAAGGCGTTCGCGCTGCGGGGCGAGGCGCGCAGCGTGGTCGCCGTGGTCGGCGACGGCGCGCTGACCGGCGGCATGTGCTGGGAGGCGTTGAACAACATCGCCGGTGCCCGCAATCCACTGGTGATCGTGGTCAACGACAACGGCCGGTCCTACGCGCCGACCACCGGCGGGCTGGCCGAGCATCTGGCCGCGTTGCGGCTCAACCCCGGCTACGAACGGGTGCTCGACCTGGTCAAGGAGTCGCTCGGGGCGACCCCGCTGGTCGGCAAGCCGATGTACGAGGTGCTGCACGCGGTCAAGAAGGGCATCAAGGACGCGGTGGCCCCGCAGACCATGTTCGAAGACCTCGGCATCAAGTACGTCGGCCCGATCGACGGGCACGACCTGGCCGCGGTCGAGTCGGCGCTGCACCGGGCCAAGGGGTTCGGCGGCCCGGTGATCGTGCACGCGGTGACCCGCAAGGGGTACGGCTACCGCCCCGCCGAGGAGGACGAAGCCGACTGCCTGCACGGCCCGGGTGGCGCGTTCGACGTCCAGACCGGCAAGCTGCTCGCCGCCCCGGCGGTCAAGTGGACGCACGTCTTCGCCGACGAACTGGTCGCGATCGCCGACGAACGACCCGACGTGGTCGGCATCACCGCGGCGATGGCCGAGCCGACCGGCATCGCCAAGCTGGCCCGCAAGCACCCGCAGCGGGTGTACGACGTCGGCATCGCCGAGCAGCACGCCGCCACCTCGGCCGCCGGCCTGGCGATGGGCGGGCTGCATCCGGTCGTCGCGGTGTACGCCACCTTCCTCAACCGTGCCTTCGACCAGGTGTTGCTCGACGTGGCGATGCACCGGCTGCCGGTGACCTTCGTGCTGGACCGGGCCGGGGTGACCGGGCCCGACGGGCCGAGTCACTACGGCATCTGGGACATGTCGGTCTTCGGAGTGGTGCCCGGTCTGCGGATCGCCGCGCCGCGCGACGCCGCCACCCTGCGGGAGGAGCTGCGTGAGGCGGTGGCCGTCGCCGACGGCCCGACCGTGCTGCGGTTCCCGACCGGGACGGTCGCCAAGGACCTGCCGGCACTGCGCCGCACCGGCCCGGTCGACGTACTCGTCGAGGCCGACCGCCGCGACGTCCTGCTGATCGCGGTCGGCGCGTTCGCGCAGCTCGGGGTCGAGGTCGCCGCCCGGGTCGCCGGGCACGGCTACGGGGTGACCGTGGTCGACCCGCGGTGGGTGCGCCCGGTCCCGGCCGAGCTGGTCGACCTGGCCACCGCACACCGGCTGGTGGTCACCGTGGAGGACGGGGTACGGACCGGTGGCGTCGGTGACGCGGTGGCCAAGGCGATGCGTGACGTCGGCGTGCGGGTGCCGCTGCGTGATCTCGGCGTACCCGCCGACTGGCATCCGCACGGCACCCGAGCGCAGATCCTCGCCGACCTTGGCCTGACCGCCCAGGACGTGGCTCGGGACGTGACCGGTTGGATCTCCGGACTGGACGATCCGACCGACGCCGGGGCGCACGGCCCCGCCGGTGCCACCGCAGCCGACCCGTCCGGCCACCAGGACCCTGCCGCCGGCCACCAGGACCCTGCGGTCGGCCGCAGCGCCGCCGGCCGTCGCGCCGGTCGCGGTTGATGGCCGCCGTCACCAGCGGGCACCCGCCAGCCTGGTCGCCGCCGCCCCACTGCCGGTGCCGCCCGAGCCGGCGACGATCAGCGCCGGAGCCGACGCGCTGATCGTGCCGCACGACGACAAGCTGGTCGTGGTCGAGCGGGCGACCACCGGCGAGCCGACGGACACCGTGACCGCGTACCAGCTGCCACAGGGCGCGGTGCGGTGGCGGACCAGCCTTCAGTTCGTCGGTGACGACGGCAGCGCGACCGGATACGGGTACGACCTCGTCGCCGGGCATCTGCTACTCAACTCGTACGGATCCGCGGTCGCGACGCGTACCACGGCGCTCGACCTCACCGACGGCACCGTCGGATGGCAGGCGGACGGGTGGGTGTGGAAGGTGACCGCCAGCGGTGCGGTGGTGCTGTGGCAGCCGCCGACGAGGGACGACCGGAACCTGTCGTGGCCCGCCGAACTGGCCACCTTGCGTGCGGTGGACGTCGCCAGCGGGCGGCAGCGGTGGAGCCGGCGGATACCGGCGGAGCACAGCGTCGCGGGATACTCGATCGGCGGTCGGCTCCAGCAGGTCGTGGAGACGGATCCCGCCGGGCGGGTGTCCGTCCGGGACGCGGGAACCGGCGAGGTGGTCGGTGCCGGTGCCGCCGGTCGGCAACGTGTTCGGCTGTGGCGAGCTGCTCTGCGTCGAGGGACTGAGCGGGGGAGTGCGGGCCGTCGACCCGGCCGACGGCGCCCTGGTGTGGACCCGCCACGACTGGTTTCGCGTCCGCGCGTTCGGCGACAACCTGCTGGCGGTGGCCACCGGCGCCAGTGGCGGCCCACCGGCCGGTGCCGAGCAGGTCGTTGACCCGGCGACCGGGCAGCCGGTGGCGCACACCGCCGGCGGCTGGCCGTCCGGCGGCCGGCTCGACTGGATCGAACTCGCCCCTGCCGGGGCGGACTGGCTGGCGATGCGGCGCACCCTCGACACCAGGGACGTGTGGGTCGCCCGGCTCGGTCCGAATCAGGACCCACCCAGGATGCTGTTGCGGCTGACCGGGGTGACCGACGCCTGCCAGAGCGACGGCACCACGCTGGTCTGCCGCCGTACCGACGGCGCGCTGAGCGTCTGGCGGCTGCCCGGCTAGTTTTGAAGCCACCTCGCAGCTTCACGCGGGCTTAACGCCGTCCTGCGCAGGGTGAGAGCGGACGATGACAGGAGGTCGCCGTGCGGGTGCTGGTGGTGGAGGACGAACGCAATCTCGCCGACGCGATCGTTCGCGGGCTGCGCCGGCAGGGTATGGCGGTGGACGTCGCCTACGACGGCTCCGCCGGGCACGAGATGGCGTTCGTGACCCGCTACGACGTCGTGGTGCTCGACCGTGACCTGCCCGGTGTACACGGCGACCAGATCTGCGCCGACCTGGTCAGCTCCGGTGCGCTCACCCGGGTGCTGATGCTCACCGCCAGCGGTACGGTCGCCGACCGGGTCGAAGGGCTCCAGCTCGGTGCCGACGACTACCTGCCCAAACCGTTCGCCTTCACCGAGCTGGTCGCCCGGGTCCAGGCACTCGGCCGGCGGGCGACCCCGGCGGCGCCACCGGTGCTGACCGTGGCGGACCTGAGCGTCGATCCGGCCCGCCGGGTCGCGACCCGGGCCGGCGCGCCGGTCGACCTGACCCGCAAGGAGTTCGGCGTGCTGGAGGAGCTGGTGAAGGCACGCGGCGCGGTGGTGTCCAGCGAGGAACTGCTGGAACGGGTCTGGGACGCCAACACCGACCCGTTCACCACCACCGTACGGGTGACCGTGATGACCTTGCGGAAGAAGCTCGGCGACCCGCCGTTGATCGAGACAGTGGTCGGTGCCGGCTACCGGGTCGGCCCGCCGGCACCTGGCGGCGAGCAGCCGTGAAGGCGAAGATCACGGCGACCGACCGGGCCGCTGGCCCGAGCGTCGACCCGACGGCCGGGTCGGACCGGCACCGACGCCGGCCGGCACTGCGGGCCCCGCGCCCTACGCTGCGGCTGCGGCTGACCCTGTTCAACGGCGTGCTGCTGGTCGGTGCCGGCGCGGTGTTCGTGCTGCTCGCCTGGCTGCTGGTGGTCGATTCGCTGCGCCCGGCCGAGGAGCTCGCGCCGGGCACCGTGGTCGTACTGGCCGACGGCCGCGAACTCGACGCCGCCGCCTGGCAGGACCAGATCGCCGACCAGGCGTCCCGGGAGCTGCTGGCCAAGTCCTTCGTCGCGCTGCTGGCGATCTGTGTGGTGGGGGTGGCCGGGGCGTACGTCGTGGTCGGCCGCGCGCTGCGCCCGCTGCAGCAGGTGACCGCGACCGCGCGTCGGCTCGGCGAGCAGACCCTGGACCAGCGGATCGGCTACTCGGGCGCCGGCGACGAGGTGGCGGAGCTGGCGGCGACGTTCGACGACATGCTCGACCGGCTCAGCACGGCGTTCGAGGCGCAGAAGCGGTTCGTCGCCAACGCCTCCCATGAATTGCGTACCCCACTCGCCGTGATGCGTACCGAGATCGACGTGACCATGGCCGACGACACCGCCGACCTGGCCGAGTACCGGCGGATGGCGACCGTCGTACGCGACGCCTCGGAGCGGGCGAACGGCCTGTTCGACGCGCTGTTGGTGCTGGCCAGCAGCGAGGCACAGTCCGGGCGTCGGCTGGTTCGCAAGGTCCCGGCCGATCTGGCCGCCGGTGCCGCTGCCGCGCTGTCCGCGGTGCGGGCCGAGGCGAACCGGCTCAAGCTGGACGTGCGGACCGTGCTGGAGCCGGCCCTGGTGGTCGGCGACCCGAGCCTGTTGGACCGGCTCGCCGGCAACCTGATCGAGAACGCGGTCCGCTACAACCACCTGCGGGGCCGGCTGTGGGTGCGCACCGGCAGCTACGAATCCACCGTCTACCTGCTGGTCGGCAACACCGGCTTCGAGGTGGAGCAGGCCGACGTGCCGGGGCTGTTCGAGCCGTTCCGTCGGGGTGGGCGGGAACGGACCGGCGCGCGCGGGTCCGGGTTGGGGCTGTCGATCGTACGGGCGGTGACCGACGCGCACGGCGGGACGGTGTCCGCCGTCGCCCAGCCCGGCGGTGGCCTCGAGGTCACCGTGCTGCTGCCGGCCGCCGACGCCCCGCTGCCGACGGCCATCGAACCCGCCGGCCGGACCGTCCGCTCCGCCGGCTGATCTGCCGTACGTGCGGTGACGCGACGCTCGCCTACTCCGGCAGGCTCGCGACGCCGGGTGGCAGGAACCGTCGGCCGGTGACCCGTTCGGCGGTGCCGCTACGGTCCAGGTACGGGGTGATCCCGCCCAGGTGGAACGGCCAGCCGGCACCGAGGATCAGGCACAGGTCGATGTCCTGCGGCTCGGCGACCACACCCTCGTCGAGCATCAGTCGGGTCTCCTGGGCCAGCGCCTCCAGCGCCCGCTGGCGGACCTGCTCGGCGTCGAGCGGATCGGAGCCGACATCCAGCATGGCCGCGAGTTCGGGGTTGATCTCGTCGTCGATCATCACCCGCAGCCCGGACTCGGCGATTCGGCGCAGGTTTCCGCTGCGGGCGAACCGGTCCGGGAAGGCGGCGTGCAGCGTACCGCCGACATGATGCGCCACCGCCGGACCGACCAGCTGCAGCAGGGCCAACGGCCGCATCGGCAGGCCGAGCGGATCCAGCGCCGCGTCGGCGACCTCCAGCGGGGTGCCGGCGTCCACCGCGGCGAAGATCTCGCCGAGGAAGCGGGTCAACAGCCGGTTCACCACGAACGCCGGCGCGTCCGACACCAGCACGCAGGACTTGCGCAACTGTTTGCCGACGGCGAAGGCGGTCGCCAAGGTGGCGTCGTCGGTCTGTTCGCCGCGGACGATCTCCAGCAGCGGCAGCACCGCGACCGGGTTGAAGAAGTGAAAGCCGACCACCCGTTGCGGATGGGCCAGATCAGCCGCCATCTCGGTGACCGACAGCGACGATGTGTTGGTGGCCAGCACGGCCTCCGGGGAGACGATCGCCTCCACCTCGGCCCACACCTGCTTCTTGACCTTCAGGTCCTCGAAGACGGCCTCGATCACGAAGTCGGCGTCGGCGAAGACCTTCTTGTCGACCGAGCCACTGACCAGGGCCAGCAGCTTCGCCGCGGTGCCGGTGTCCAGCCGGCCCTTGTTGACCAGCTTTTCGATCTCGGAGTGCACGTAGCCGAGCCCGGCGTCGACCCGGCCCTGGTCGAGGTCGGTGAGCACCACCGGCACCTGCAGTTGCCGGGCGAACAGCAGCGCCAGCTGGGAGGCCATCAGCCCGGCGCCGACGATGCCGACCTTGGTCACCGGCCGGGCCTGCTCGGCCGGCGGGGCACCGACCGGCCGCTTGGCCCGCCGCTGCACCAGGTCGAACGCGTACAGGCCGCTGCGGAGCTCCGCGGACATCATCAGGTCGGCCAGGGCCTCGTCCTCGGCGGCGGTGCCGTCGGCGAACGACGCCTCGTTCGCCATGGCCAGCAGGTCCAACGCCCGGTAGGCGGCGGGCACCGCGCCGTGCAGCCGCTGGTCGAGCTGGTGGCGGGCGAAGAAGAGCACCCCCTCCCACATCTCCCGGTCGATCTGCGGCCGGGTCACGCTCACCTCGCCCCGGACCACCGCGGCGGCCCACTCCAGGGACCGTTCCAGGAAGTCCGCCGGCTCCAGCAACAGGTCGGCGATGCCCATTTCGGCGGCCTGCGCCGGCTTGAGCATCTTGTTCTGCGTCAACGGGTTCTGAATGATCACCTGGGCGGCGGCCGGGATGCCGATCAGGTTGGGCAGCAACTGCGTACCGCCCCAACCGGGCACCAGTCCCAGCGACACCTCCGGCAGCGCGAGCGGGTTCGCGCCGCCGGACAGGGTCCGGTAGTGGCAGTGCAGGGCGAGCTCCAGGCCGCCACCCATCGCCGCTCCGTTGACGAACGCGAACGTCGGCGCCGGGCTGTCGCGCAGCCGGGCGAAGACGCGGTGCCCCAGCCGGCCCACTTCGAGTGCCTGCTCGCGGGTGGTGAGCGCCGGCATGCCGGTGAGGTCCGCGCCGACACAGAAGACGTACGGCTTGCCGGTGACCACCACGAACGCCGGCTCGCCGGCCAACGCCTCGGTGATCGCGGCGTCCAGTTCGGCCAGCCCGGCCGGGCCGAGGGTGTTGGGCTTGCGGTGGTCCAGCCCGTTGTCCAGGGTTATCAACGCCGCCGGCCGTTCCAGGCCGGGCACCCGCACCTGGCGGACCAGCGCCCTGGTGACGAGTTCCTCCGGGTTTCGCAGCGTCGTCATCAGTTGTCGTCTCCCTGCTCGGCGGCTGATCCCGCGCCGGTGTAGGCCGGGTTCTCCCAGATGACCGTGCCTCCCATGCCGATCCCGATGCACATCGCGGTCACCCCGTAGCGCACCTCGGGATGTTCGGCGAACTGCCGGGCCAACTGCGTCATCAACCGGACACCGGAGGAGGCGAGCGGGTGTCCGATCGCGATCGCCCCGCCCCACTGGTTGACGCGTGGATCGTCGTCGGCGATGCCGAAGTGGTCGAGGAAGGCCAGTACCTGGACGGCGAATGCCTCGTTGAGCTCGAACAGGCCGATGTCGTCGATGCTCAGTCCGGCCAGCCGCAGCGCCTTCTCGGTGGACGGAATCGGGCCGACCCCCATCACCTCCGGCTCGACACCGACGAAGCCGTACGACACCAGCCGCATCGCCACCGGCAGGCCCAGCTCGCGGGCCACGTCCTCGGCGGCGATCACGCTGGCGGTGGCGCCGTCGTTGAGCCCGGCCGCGTTGCCGGCCGTGACCCGTCCGTGCGGGCGAAACGGCGTCTTGAGGGTGGCCAGCTTCTCCAGCGACGTTTCCCGGGGCGCCTCGTCGACGGTGGCCAGGCCCCAGCCGGCCGCCGGATCGCGGATCGCCACCGGGACCAGGTCGGGCTGCAGTTTGCCGTTCGCGTACGCCTTGGCGGTCTTGACCTGGGAGGCGAGGGCGAACGCGTCGGTGCGGTCCCTGGTGACGCCGGGCAGCCGGTCGTGCAGGTTCTCCGCGGTGGCCCCCATCACCAGCGCGGACGGGTCGACCAGCTTTTCGGCGAGGATCCGCGGGTTCGGATCGACGCCCTCACCCATCGGGTGGCGACCCATGTGCTCGACGCCGCCGGCGATGGCGACGTCGTAGGCGCCCATCGCGATGCCGCCGGCGACCGAGGTGACCGCGGTCATCGCGCCGGCACACATCCGGTCGATGGCGAACCCGGGCACGGTGCGGGGCAGTCCGGCCAGCAGCGCGGCGGTACGTCCGATGGTCAGGCCCTGGTCGCCGGTCTGGGTGGTCGCCGCGATCGCGACCTCTTCGACCCGCTCGGCGGGCAGTTGCGGGTTACGGCGCAGCAACTCACGGATGCAGCGGATCACGAGGTCGTCGGCGCGGGTGTGGGCGTACATCCCGCCGGCTTTGCCGAACGGGGTGCGGACACCGTCGACGAAGACGACGTCCCGGACTTCACGCGGCACGATGGGCCCTCCTTGCCGGCCTGGACGGGCGGGTCAGAATCAGATGCTACTTGTCGGTAACTATGTCATGCCGGTAGCCGGGGTGTGGCCCGGGCCACACCGGAAGTCGCCAGCCGTCCCAGCCGGGTCGGGTACCTTGTTGCCACTTGCGGTTGCCGCCGATGTGAAGGGGACATGGTGAAGGTTCTGATCGCGGGGGGTGCCGGCTTCATCGGCAGTACGATCGCCTCCGCCTGCCTCGACGACGGTATCGAACCGGTGGTGCTGGACAACCTCAGCACCGGGCGGGTCGAGTTCACCCGGGGCCGGATCTTCTACCACGGCGACATCGCCGACGGGGCGTTGATCGACCGCGTCTTCGCCGAGCATCCGGACATCGCCGCCGTGGTGCACGCGGCGGCGCTGATCGTGGTGCCCGAGTCGGTCGCCGAACCGCTGCGCTACTACCGGGAGAACGTCGCCAAGTCGATCGACTTCATCGACCACGTGGTCCGCAACGGCGTCGGACGGTACCTGTTCAGCTCGTCCGCGTCGATCTACCGTCCGGGGCAGGACTTCTCGGTCGACGAATCGTCGCCGCTGGAGCCGACCAGCCCGTACGCCCGTACCAAGGCGATGATGGAGCAGTTGCTGGCCGACTGCGCGACCGCGATGCCGTTGCGTGCCCTGTCCCTGCGCTACTTCAACCCGATCGGCGCCGACCCGCAGCTGCGTACCGGACTGCAGATCCGCCAGCCCACCCATGTGCTCGGCAAGCTCATCACGGCGGTGGAGACCGGCGCCGAGTTCATGATCACCGGGGTGGACTGGCCGACCCGCGACGGTTCCGGGATTCGGGACTACATCCACGTCTGGGATCTGGCCCGAGCGCACGTGCAGGCGCTACGCCACTTCGACGAGATCCTGCCGGCCGGCGCCGAGCACCGCTACGAGGTGCTCAACCTCGGCACCGGCGATGGCACCACCGTGCGCGAGTTCGTCGACGCCTTTCAATCCGTGGTGGATCGGCCACTGCGGGTACGGCAGACCGGACCCCGTCCCGGCGACTCCGCCGGCTCCTACACCCGCAGCGTACGGGCCCGCCAGCTGCTCGACTGGAAGCCGGAGCTGTCCATCGCGGACGGCATCCGGCACTCGCTGGCCTGGTCGGCCCGCCGCGATCAGGTCCTTGACGGCTGACCGCCGGGGCCGCTCAATCCTGCGGATCGCGCAGCGCCACGGTCAGCTCGTCCACCAGCAGCGAGACCTGCCAAGACCGGGCACCGTACCCACGCAGGGTCGCCGAGACGGATTCCTCGGTGATCTCCTCGGGCGGCGTCCAGGCGAGCCGGCGTACCGTGTCCGGGGTGATCAGGTTCTCCGGCGGGAGCACCCGCGCCGCGGCGGTCCGGATCACCACCTCGCGACAGCGGGCCAACCGGGCAGCCGCGGTCGGGTCCCGCTCCGCCCAGCGGTGCGGTGGTGGTGGTCCGTCGATCGTCGGCGGGACCGGCAGCTCGGTGTCCGACAGGCCACGGGCGGCGGCCAGCGCATCCAACCACAGTCGGGCCAGCCGGCGCACCGATCGACCGCCGAAGCCAGGCAGCGCCAGCAGCGCACGCTCGTCGCGGGGATCCAACTCGGCCGCCGCGATGATCGCCGAATCCGGCAGCACCCGCCCGGGAGCGGAATCCCGCCGTGCGGCCACCTCGTCCCGGGCGTACCACATCGCCCGCACTCTGGCCTGGGCCCGTGGCCCGCGTACCCGGTGGATGCCGGAGGTCCGCCGCCACGGCTCAGCACGGACCCGGGGTGGCTGGCTGCCCCAGGCGACCAGGGCGGCGAATTCCTCCGCGGCCCAGTCCCGCTTGCCCTGACGGTCGAGCTCGACGGCGAGCACGTCGCGCAATTCGACGAGGAGCTCCACGTCGAGTGCGGCGTAGGTCAGCCACGACTGCGGTAGCGGACGGGTGGACCAGTCGGCTGCCGAGTGATGCTTCTCCAGCGAGAAGCCCAGCAGCGCCTCGGTGAGGGCGGCCAGACCGACCCGCTCGAAGCCGGCCAGCCGCGCGGCGAGTTCGGTGTCGAACAACCGGCGCGGACGCAACCCGAGGTCGGCCAGACACGGCAGATCCTGGCTGGCGGCGTGTAGCACCCACTCGGCGTCGGCGATCGCCGCGTCGAGGCTGTTCAGGTCCTGCAGCGGTAGCGGATCGACCAACGCGGTGCCGGCACCGGCTCGGCGTAGCTGCACCAGGTACGCCCGTTGGCTGTAGCGGTAGCCGGACGCACGCTCGGCGTCGATGGCCACCGGGCCGGTCCCGGCGGCGAACCGGGTCACGACGTCGGCGAGCCCGTCGATCGTGGTCACCGGAGCGGGAGTGCCGTCGCGTGGGCTGATCAGCGGAACGGGCCCGCCAGAGGGGGTGGGCCCCACGACATCGGACGCTGCTGGCTGCGCCAACTGGTTGTGCGGCTCGCTCCCTGCTGGGCGTTGCGCGGTCCGACGGCGCAGGGGGGATTCGTCGGTCACCTGACAACCCTAGTGCCCGCCGGGCTGCGGACGGTGCCAGGCTCCACCGGCGCGTCGAGAGCTGGTCAGCCTTGAGTAACCACTAGGTAGCAAACATGTCTTGGCGGTCTGACAGGTGACGACAAACACCGTACTGCCCGGTACGGTCGCATCGGGCGGATGCCGCCACGAGTCGTCACCCCGGTGAGGCGTGTCCGCCCGGCCGCACCCTGTGCCGGTGCTCGCCCTGCCGCAGCGGAGGAGAGGCTGCCACACGATGACCACCAGTGGGTTCGATCAGCAGCATCCCGCGTCCAGCGGGCCGCCGGGCCCACGGCACGCAGCGTCGGAGGCGCTGCCGCCGTTTCCCCGCGGACCGGTGCCGGCCGGCCCACCGTTGCCGGATGACCGAGCGCCGGGCCGGCCGCTGTCGCCCGCCGGTCCGGCGGCGGACCCGCCGGCGGCCGCCGGACAGCCGCCGGTGTCCGGGTCGACCGGGCCTGGCACCGCCCTGGAACGGTCAGGCGCGTGGGCACCGTCGAGCGCCGAGTTGCTCCGCGTGGCGCCGCGTCGCCCCGCCTGGCCCGGCGTGATGGCGCTGCTGCTCGTCCTCGTGCTGGCCATGCTCGCCGGGGTGCAGGCGCACCAGATCAACCAGCTCAACAACCGGCTGATCGAAGCCGACCAGCGGCTGGCTCAGGCGCAGGGAGCCGACGCCGGCCGGTTCGACCTGGTGGAAGCGCGTACCGCGGAGCTGGAACGGCAGGTCGGGGCGGCCTTCAACCCGGAGGCCATCGCCGCGGCCGTGCTGCCGAGCGTGTTCCGGGTCAACGCCGGCCGGTTCACCGGCACCGCCTTCGCGATCGGTGATCCGCAGGACGGCACCGACCTGCTCACCAACTACCACGTCGTCGAGTCGGTCTACCTGGCCGGCAACCGCAGGGTCTTCCTGGAGCGCGACGGCCAGCAGATCGAGGCCACGATCGCCGGAGTGGACGAGGAGGGCGACGTGGCCCTGCTGCGGAGCACCCGTTCGTTCACCGGCCTGGTGACCGCGACCGAGCCGGTGCGGTCCGGTCAGCAAATCGTGGTGGTGGGTGCCCCACTGGGGCTGTCGGACACGGTGACGACCGGGGTGGTGAGCGCGTTCCGAGAGGCGGAGGACGGATCCGGCCCGGTGATCCAGTTCGACGCACCGATCAATCCCGGCAATTCTGGTGGTCCCGTGATCAACAGCAGCAAACAGGTCGTGGGTATCGCCACCGCCAAGGCCCGCGATGCCGAAGGAATCGGGCTGGCGGTGCCGATCGAGACCGCCTGCTCGGCCTTTGGCGTCTGCTGAGACCGGGCCCTGACCGTGTGCGCCTCGGCGCCGTGACTCTAGGCGCGGCCGGTCGACCACCGCGCGGGCAGCAGAGTCACCCCGGGCGGTGGCAGTCCGGCAGTCGATGCGAGCAGGTCACACCAGGCGAGCAGGTGCGCGCCGAGATCACCGGAGAGCGGGGTCCACGATGCCCGGATCTCGATGTCGCCACCGGCCGGCGGTCCGGCCAGCTCGCCGAACCGGGTGGAACACGTCTGGGTGACAGTGCCGCCCAGCGCGGTGTGCCCGGCCCGGTACGTCTGGAGCGCGTCGGTCAGCCAGGTCCAGCCGACGCTCGGCAACAGCGGATCGGCGACCAGCTCGGCCTCCAGGTCGGCGGTGACGTAGGTCACCAGGCGCAACGTGCCCTGCCAGGCGTCGTGCCCGGCCGGGTCGTGTAGCAGGACCAACCGGCCGGTGGCGACCTCGTCGCCAGCCCGCAGCACCGAGGCGCTGAGCGCGAACGCGTACGGAGCCAGCCGCTGCGGTGCGCCGACCTCCTCGACCTGGATCTCCTCCCGGGGGGTGACCGCGCGCAGTCCGGCGACGGCGCGGTGGAACGCCTCGGGCAACGCGGTAAGGGGGGCCATGCCCGCAGCCTAGGCCGCTCGCCTGGCCGGTGGGGACCGGCGCGCCGGGTTCGTCGGCGTTAGTCGTCGGCGTTACCGGTGTGGATTCCGCCGGGTCGGCGCGTGCCGGGGCGGTGTGTGCCACGACCCCGGGTGTTCGTGACACCATGGGCGCCGATGACCACGATGACGCCGGGCAGCGCCGCCCACGATCGAGCACCCCGAACGCCGGCCGGTTCGGCCTTCATCCGTGCCTGTCGGGCGGAGCCGGTGGCGCACACGCCGGTATGGTTCATGCGCCAGGCCGGCCGCTCCCTGCCCGAGTACCGCCGGATCCGCGACGGGATCGGCATGCTGGAGTCCTGCCGCCAACCGGACCTCGTCGCCGAAATCACCATGCAGCCGGTTCGTCGGCACGGCGTTGACGCGGCGATTCTGTTCAGCGACATCGTGGTGCCCGTCGCGGCGGCGGGCATCGAGCTCGACATCGTGTCCGGCACGGGCCCGGTGATCGCCGACCCGGTGCGCGTCGCGGCCGATGTCGGCCGGCTGCGCCGGATCACCCCGGAGGACGTCGGTTTCGTCGACGAGGCGGTGCGACTGCTTGTCGCGGCGCTCGGCGACACACCGCTGATCGGATTCGCCGGCGCGCCGTTCACCCTGGCCAGCTACCTGGTGGAAGGCCGGCCGTCGCGGACCTACGGCCGGACCAAGGCCCTGATGTACGGCGAGCCGCAGATCTGGCACGCGCTCTGTTCCCGGCTGGCCGAGATCACCCTGGAGTTCCTCCGGGTCCAGATCGCGGCCGGGGTGTCCGCGGTGCAGTTGTTCGACTCGTGGGCGGGCGCGTTGTCCGAGGCCGACTATCGCCGGTTCGTGCTGCCGTACTCGGCCACGGTACTGAACGGGCTCGCCGACGCCGGGGTACCGCGCATTCACTTCGGTGTCGGCACCGCGGAGCTGCTCGCCGCCATGGGGGACGCCGGCGCCGACGTGGTCGGTGTGGACTGGCGTACTCCGCTGGACGCGGCGACGGTCCGGATCGGACCGAGCCACGCGGTGCAGGGCAACCTTGATCCGTGTGTGCTGCTCGCGCCATGGCCGGTGATCGAATCCGAGGTACGGCGGGTGCTCGCCGAAGGGCTCGCCGCACCCGGGCACGTGTTCAACCTCGGGCACGGCGTGTTGCCGGAGACCGATCCGGGCGTGCTGACCCGGGTCGTCGACCTGGTGCACGCCTCGTCCGCGCGGTGAGCGAGCCCTGGCCGGCGCGGTGCGAGCCGCCCCTGGTCGTCGGCTCGCCGGTGTCCGCGTCACACCCCGTCGGGGGTGCCGGTCGGCACCGTACGCCCGGGTGGCAAGGTGACGGGTATGCAGCAACCGTGGCGGGTAGCCGTGGTGGGTGGCGGGATCGCCGGGCTGGCAGCGGCGTTGCGGCTGCGTGACCGGGCCCCGGCCGGCACCGAGATCGTCCTGCTGGAGCAGTCCACACGACTGGGCGGCAAACTGCGTACCGGGGAATTCGCCGGCTTGCCGGTGGAACGCGGGGCCGAGGCGTTCCTGACCCGCGACCCGGCCGGCGGGGACTCCGCCGCGCTGGCCCTGACCCGGCGGGTCGGCCTGGCCGGCGAGTTGGTCCATCCGGCGGTCGGCCTGGCGGGGCTGGCCCGCGACGGCCGGCTCGTGCCCATGCCCGGTGGGACGCTCATCGGCGTACCGGCGGAGCCGGCGTCGGTGGCGGGGCTGGCCCGCGTCGTGGCCGGCCGGGACGTCGATGACGGACGTCCGCTGCTCGGACCCGGCACGGACGTCGCCGTGGGCGAGTTGGTCCGCCGCCGGTACGGCGACGAGGTCGTGGAGCAGTTGGTCGATCCGATGCTCGGCGGGGTCTACGCCGGGCGGGCCGACACGCTGTCGCTGGCCACCACCATTCCCGCGTTGGCCACGGCCGCCCGGACCGAGCACACCCTGGCGGCGGCGGTACGCGTGGCGCTGGCCACCCGTCCACCCGCGGACGGCACACCGGTGTTCACCTCGCTGGCCGGCGGACTCGGCAGCCTGGTCGGCGCGGTGCGCGACGCCCTGCTGGCATCCGGCGGACCGGTCACCGTCGAGGTGCGGACCAATGCGGCGGTACGGGAACTGGCCCCGTTGGCGGACGGCTGGCGGCTGGTGACCGGACCGACCCCGACGGCCGAGCACGTCGACGTCGACGCGGTGGTGCTGGCGGTGCCCGCCCGGCCGGCGGCGCGGCTGCTGTCCGGGGTGGCTCCGGCCGTCGCGGGCCACGTCGGCGCTCTCGACTACGCCAGCGTGGCGTTGATCAGCCTGGCCCTGCCGGCCCCGGCTCTGCCGGAGCTGTCCGGCTTCCTGGTGCCGGCGACCGAAGGCACCCTGACCAAAGCCGCGACGTTCTTCAGCACCAAGTGGGCGCACCTTCGCGCACCCGACAAACTGGTCGTGGTCCGGGTCTCGGTCGGCCGCTACGGCGACGAACAGTTGCTGCAGCGCGATGACGAGGACCTGACCGCCGCGGCGCACGCCGAGCTGGCCCGGTTGACCGGCGTCGAGCTCGCGGCCCCGGTGCAGGCCCAGGTGCAGCGATGGGGCGGATCGCTGCCGCAGTACCGGCCCGGGCACGGCGACCGGGTGACCAGCGCCCGAGCCGGGTTGCGCTCGGCCGGCCACCGGCTGGCGTTGGCCGGTGCCGCGTACGACGGAATCGGCATCCCGGTGTGCGTGCGGTCCGGGGAGGACGCCGCCGACCAGATCCTCACCAACCTGCAGGAGGTGCGCCGATGAGTGGCGAGCAGACCAACGCGGCCCGGTTGCGGGAGTTGAACGCGACGATCCAGTACACGATGTGGTCGGTGTTCCGGGCCGCCGAGCGGCTGCCCGCGCTGCGCGACGGCCTGGTGGCCGAGGTCGAGGCGTTGATCGCCGAGTTGACCGGCAAGGGCGTGACGGTGCGCGGCACGTACGACGTGTCGGGGCTGCGCGCCGACGCCGACATCATGCTCTGGTGGCACGCTCCGGACAGCGACGACCTGCAGGACGCGTACGGCCGGTTGCGGCGCACCGCACTGGGCCGCCATCTCGCGCCGGTCTGGTCCCAGCTGGCGCTGCACCGGCCGGCGGAGTTCAACAGGAGTCACGTGCCGGCGTTCCTCGCTGGCGAGCCGGCCCGGCCGTACGTCTGTGTCTATCCGTTCGTCCGCTCCTACGAGTGGTATCTGCTGCCGGATGACGAACGCCGGGCGATGTTGACCGAACACGGGCAGCTGGCCCGGCCGTACCCGGACGTACGGGCGAACACGGTGGCCTCGTTCGCACTCGGCGACTACGAGTGGATTCTCGCCTTCGAGGCCGACGAGCTGCACCGGATCGTCGACCTGATGCGTGATCTGCGTGCCTCGGCCACCCGCCGGCACGTGCGCGAGGAGGTGCCGTTCTTCACCGGCCGCCGCCGGTCGGTGGCCGAACTCATCACCGCCCTGCCCTGATTCCGGCAGGAAGACGGCCTTGATTCCGGCAGGAAACGGGTGCTGGTCCGCGTCGTGCGGCGGCCGTTTGCGTCCGGTCCGGCCGGGTACCCAGTACCTGCCCCCCAAGGTCGGCCAGCCGGACCGACCAGCCCGGAGAAGAACCACTCATCTGATCCGGAGGAGGGTGTGATGAGTACGCAAGCTCCGACCCGAAACACGGCGATGACCCGGCCGATGCCGGACCACCAGAGCACCACCGCACCACAGATGGCCGAGACGAACGCTGGTACACGCCCGGCGATGGTGCCGGGGACCGAGACGAAGTCGGCGTTCAAGAGCACCGAGTTCTACGTGTACCTGATCGCCGTGGTGGGTGTGCTGCTGGCTTCCCAGGTGGTCAACGCCGATGTCGACGGCGTGCAGGGCACCGCTGGTGCCGGTGACCCCTTCCCGGCCAGCACGGCGTGGTGGTACGTCGCCCTGCTGACCATCGGTTACGTGATCAGCCGCGGGCTGGCCAAGGCCGGTAGCGCCTGGCGCAACTCGGGCGACCGACAGCGGTAACGCCAACCGACGTGGTGGACGCACCGCCCGGTGGGACGGCCCGAAACGGCCGTCCCACCGCCGGATCAGCGGTCTCGCCGTCGGTGTTCGCCGTCGGAGCGGATCGTTCGCCGCATCGGCACGTGCGCGATGCCGTCCTCGACGTAGCGCGCGCCGGTGACGGTGAAGCCGAAGCGCCGGTAGAACCCGGCGAGATGCGCCTGGGCCTCCAGCACGCAGGTCCGGGCGCCGGCCAGCCGCAGCGCGGCGGCCATCAGCCGCCCGGCGTGACCACGTCCCCGCTCGGCGGCGGCGACCACCACCCGCCCGATCCGTACCGCGGTCGACTCATCGAGCACGCGCAGGTATGCCACGACCGCATCGTCCCGGGACAACCAGACGTGTCGGGTCGACGCCTCGGTGTCCCGGCCGTCGAGTTCTGGATAGGGGCACTGCTGCTCGACCACGAAGACGTCGACCCGCAGCCGCAGCAGCCGGTACAGGGTGACCGCGTCGAGGTCGGCGAAGGTCGACACGTGACAGGTGACGGCAGCGTCGAGAGCTTGCGGAACGTCGGCGGGCACGGCCTACGATCGTACGCTTCCGGGGTCGGGACGGTCGGGACGGTCGGGACGGTCGGGACGGTCGGGACGGGACGCGGAGCGGTCAGCCGGGTCGGCTACCGACGGCGTCCCGTATTTGCGCCCCCTGTTCCTGGTCGACCGACCGGGCGCAGTGGGCGCAACAGAAGAAACGTCCGGACACCTCCACCCCGTGTCCGATGATCTTGCACTGGCAGTGCTCGCAGATCGGTGCCAGCAGCTGGACGGCGCACTCGAACGAATCGAAGGTGTACGTCTCCCCGCTGACCGTGCGGATGTCGAACGCGAGCCAGTAGTCGTTGCCGCAGACCTCACAGGTCGCCATGGCGCATCCCCCAACGTCGGTTTCCCGCAAAGGGTGCGTCACCGCGCGGCGAGTGGCGGGGCGAATCGCCAAAAGGGGACCGAAGATCCCACTCCAGTGGGCAGCCGGCGGTCAGCCCCGGGCGCCTTCCCGGGCCGGTTCCAGCCGCAGCGCCACCGAATTCATGCAGTACCGGGCGTTTCTCGGGGTGTAGCGCTCGCCGTCGAAGCGGTGTCCCAGATGGGAGTCACACCTGGCGCACCGTACTTCGGTGCGGACCATGCCGTGCGAGCGGTCCTCGATGTAGCGCACCGCGCCGGGCAGCGCTTCGTCGAAGCTCGGCCAGCCGCAGTGCGAGTCGAACTTCGTGTCGCTGCGGAACAGCGGCGCGTCGCACGCCCGGCAGTGGTACGTCCCTACGGTCGTGGTCTCGACGTACTCACCCGACCAGGGCCGCTCCGTGCCCGCCTGGCGCAGCACCCGGAACTGTTCGGGGGAGAGGCGAACCCGCCAATCCTGCTCGGTGCGGGGCAGGGAAGCCATGTCGTCGGTCATACCTCAACGGTACGGGCAACCGCGCCACGGTACGGCCTACTGCCCGGCCCGCCCCCCGATCCGCCGGCCACTGGCCTAAGGTCACGGTATGGCTGGTGAGAGCCCCCGTGCCCGGTCCGCCGCGACGACGGTGGAGGTGGCTGGGCGCCAGGTGCGGCTCAGTAGTCCCGACCGGATCTGCTTTCCCGGCCGTGGCTACACCAAGCGGGACGTCTTCGACTACTACCTGGCCGTCGGGGACGGCATCATGCGGGCGTTGCGGGACCGGCCTACGACGTTGCAGCGCTTTCCGGACGGCGTGGACGGGGAGATGTTCTTCCAGAAGCGGGTGCCGGCCCGAGGGACACCATCGTGGATCCGTACCGCGACCATCGCCTTTCCCAGCGGTCGTACCGCTGACGAGCTCTGCCCTGCCGACCTCGCCCACGTGGCGTGGGCCGCGCAGATGAGCACGGTCGTGTTCCATCCCTGGCCGGTCCGAGGGGCCGACGTCGACCGACCCGACGAGTTGCGGATCGACCTCGACCCGCAACCCGGCACCGACTTCGCCGACGCGGTCGAGGCGGCCGGTGAGGTCCGGGCACTGCTCGACGAACTGGGCGCGATCGGTTATCCGAAGACCTCCGGCGGTCGTGGGGTGCACGTCTACCTGCGGATCCAGCCGCGTTGGTCGTTCACCGAGGTGCGCCGTGCGGTGATCGCGTTGGCCCGCGAAGTGCAGCGCCGCCGGCCCGATCTGGTGACCACATCCTGGTGGAAGGAGGAACGCGGGGCGAAGGTGTTCATCGACTACAACCAGATGGCTCGGGACCGCACCATCGCCTGCGCCTATTCACTGCGCGCCAACGCCCGGGCCACCGTCTCCACCCCGGTGACCTGGGCCGAGTTGACCGAGGTGGAGCCGGACGACTTCGATCTGCGTACGGTGCCGCCGCGACTGGCCCGCCTCGGCGATCCGCACGCCGGCATCGACGGCACGCCGTGGGACATCACCACCGTGCTGGAGTGGGCGCAGCGCGACGAACGGGACGGTGCCGGTGGCGACCTGCCCTATCCTCCCGATCATCCGAAGATGCCCGGCGAACCGCGCCGGGTGCAGCCGTCCCGGGCCCGGCCGGCCGACACGCCCTGACCGCCGACTCCTGTCGGGAACCGCTGACCATGGTCGAGATCAGCGTCGGTCTCGACTCAGCCGGCGTCGTCGCGGCACCGCAGGCCGTCGGCGGGCACGACCAGATCGAGCAGGTACGCGTCGACCGCAGCGGCCACACAGGCTGAGCGCGGGTACGCCGTGTGCCGGTCCGCTTCCCAGGTGACCAGGACCCCGACCCCCAGCGCCCCGGCCAGCCGTGGAGCCTGCTCGTACGGGGTGGCCGGATCCCCGGTGGTACCGATCACCACGATCGGTGGCGCACCAATGGCCGGGCCCGACGGGTACGGGTCGGCCGGGCCCGGCCAGGCGGCACAGGTGAGCAGTCCCACCGCCAGCGCGCCGCCGAACACGGGGTGCTCGGCACGCCACCGCCGCTGCAGCTCACGGATGCCGACGGGATCGAGTTCGACGTCGCGGTCGGCGCAGTTGATCACCAGGTTGGCGTCGAACAGGTCGCTGTAGCTGCCGTCGTCGCCGCGACCGGTGTAGCGGTCGGCGAGCGCGAACACCTCGCCCGGGTCACCGTCGTGCAGCGCGGCCAACGCCTGGCCCAGCCGTGGCCAGTCACCGTCGTCGTACATCGCGGCGACCACCGCGTAGAAGATCCAGCCGGCGGTGGCCGCCCGGCCGTCCGCCCCCGCCACCGGCTGCCGGCGGGCCTGGGCCAGCATCTCGTCGAGCAGGCCGGGCGCATCGGCGCCGGGCGGGCACCGTGCCGTGGCCGCGGCGCACCAGCGGGCGAACGCCTCGAAGGCCCGTTCGAAGCCGGCCGCCTGCTGCCGGGATCCGGACACCAGACCCTGTGCCGGGTCGATCGCCCCGTCGAGCACCATGGCCCGGACCCGATCGGGGTGCAGGTGGGCGTAGGTGGCTCCCAGCAGGGTGCCGTACGAGTAGCCGAGGTAGGTCAACTGGTCGTCACCGACCGCGACGCGGACCGCGTCGAGGTCGCGGGCGCTCTGGTAGGTGGAGTAGGCACCGAGCCGATCGCCGTACCGCCGCCCACACCCGGCACCGACGCGTCGGCCAAGCTCGACGAGCGCGGCGAACTCCGCCGGGTCTCGCGGGTCTTGATCGGCACCGAAGACGGCGTCCCAGTCGGCGTCACTGACGCAGCTGATCCCGGCGGAGCGGCCCACCCCTCGCGGGTCGAAGCCGACCACGTCGAAGCGATTTAGTATCTCGTCGGACAGCCGACCCAGCGACATGGCGGCTGCGGCGTCCACGCCGGAGACGCCCGGCCCACCGGGATTGACCACCAGCGTGCCGACCCGCTCCCGTTGCCCGACCGCCCGGACCCGCAGCAGCGCCAACGGCAGTGTCGGGACCTCCGGACCGGTGGCGGCGGCCCAGTCCAGCGGCACGTCGATCGTGGCGCAGTCGTAGCGCATCGTCTCGGGTGCCGAGCCGTACCGTCGCCGCACCACCTCCGGGCAGGCCCGCCAGCGCGGTCCGGCGTCAGCAACCGCGAGGTCGTCGTCGCGTGGGCCGTCAGCGGCGTCTCGGGCCCCTGCGGCACCGCCACCGGGTCCGGTGCCCGGCGACGTGCACGCGAGCGCGCCGAGCAGGCACACCGCCAGGACGACGGCGATCGTCGGCGTCCGGCGTGCTGACATGCCGCCTCAGCCCAGACCGGTGGGGTCGCCGGCCAGCACCCGCTCGACGTCGAAGCGCACCGGCCGGTCCAGTTGGTCGTACCGGCAGGACGACGGCGCCCGGTCGGCACGCCAGCGCAGGAAGCGGGCGGTGTGCCGGAATCGGTCGCCTTCCATCGCGTCGTAGGCGACCTCGGCCACCAGCTCCGGTCGCAACGGCTGCCATTCGAGGTTCTTGCCGCCGCTCCACCGGCTCGGTGCGCCCGGCACCCGCTGCCCACTGTCCTGCTCGCCGGTGGCCCAGGGGTGCTCGGCCGGGGTGGTGCGCAGTGGCGCGAGCTCGTCGACCAGCTCCGCTCGGCGGGCGGCGGTGAACGAGGCGCAGACTCCGACGTGCTGCAGCACCCCGGCGTCGTCGTAGAGCCCGAGCAGCAGCGAGCCGACCACCGGCCCGGACTTGTGCCAACGGAATCCGGCGATCACCACGTCGGCGGTGCGCCCGTGCTTGACCTTGAACATCGACCTCTTGCCGGGCTCGTAGCGCAGCTGGGCCGGCTTGGCGATGACACCGTCGAGGCCGGCGCCTTCGAACATGTCGAACCAGCGGCCGGCGGTGGCGGCGTCCGTGGTGATCGGGGTCAGGTGCATCGGCGCGACGAGCGACGCGGTGGCCGCCGCCAACCGCTCCCGCCGGGTGGTGAACGCCTCGTCGAGCAGGCCCTCGTCGCCGAGCGCGAGCAGATCGAAGGCGATGAACGACGCCGGTGTCTGGCCGGCAAGCAGGCGGACTCGGGAAGCCGCCGGGTGGATCCGCTGTCCGAGCAGGTCGAAATCGAGGCGGGAGCGGCCCGCCTGCCGCCGGATGACGACCAACTCGCCGTCGACCACGATCCGGCGTGGCAGTTGCTCGCGGGCCTGCTCGATCACCTCGGGGAAATAACGGGTGAGCGTCTTGCCGCCGCGGCTGGCCAACTCCACCTCGTCACCGTCGCGGAAGATGATGCACCGGTAGCCGTCCCACTTGGGTTCGTAGTGCATCGACGGCGCGATCGGCAGGGCGGCGACCGACTTGGCCAGCATGGGCTCGAGCGGCGGGGCGAGCGGCAGGTTCACCCACTCAGTGAACCATCCGGGGCCGACAACCGGCTGCCTTCACTTCGTGCGGTGCAGTACGCCGCGTACCTGCCGGACGATCGGCCGTACCGGCCGGGCCAGCCATGGCATCCGTCGGGCGGCCTTGCGGTACAACGGCATGGTCGCCGCCCGCAGCCGCTGCTGGGTGGCCGTGAGCTCGGCACGCGTCGTGTCGCGCTCACGCTGGGCCGACGTGAGCTGTCGCTCCAGCTCCGCCAGCCGGGCGGCCGGGATGGTGGCCATCGGTTCGTGCCCGGTGATCGGCCCACTGCCGCCGTCGGTGTCGCGGACGAGCCAGGGCCGCTCGGCGTAGACGTCGATGAGGTTTCCGGCCAGCGGCACGTCGGACTTCTCCCGACCACCGGGGAACTGCTCGGCGAACAGCACGCGGTAGTACTTCGCCTGGTCCGCCGAGGTGGCCAGGATCAACTTGTTCGGCACGAATACGGCGGGCACCAGAGCGCCGCCGTTGCCCAGATAGGTGAACAACCCGCTGATCACCCCGAGCCAGTGCCGGTTGAGGACGTCGTCCAGCACCACCAGCCCGCGGTCGATCACCGTGCGTTCGGCGATCCAGAGGTCGTTCTCGGTGATCTCCGCGGTGTGCCCACCGTCGATGGAGAAGATCCGGAACCGTCGCCCCGCCTCGACGAATCCGTCCTTCTCAAGATCGAGGCTCGACGACTGGCGGATCTCCACGTTGCTGCCCGCGCCGTACGTCGTGAGGTTCTGCTCGAAAATGCTCCGGTCACCGCGTCCGGAGCCGTCGACATTGGCCGTCTGGTTGTCGAACACATCGATCGCGATGGCACGCTGGTCGACCGGTAGGTCGAGCGAGAGGCAGAGGAACGACTTGCCATGGTGGATGCCGATTTCCGCCACGTCGCCGGTGATCCCGTCGGTACGTTGTGCGACCTCGATTCCGCTGAGGTAGACCGCCGTCGACACCGCCAGCCAACCCTTGACTTGATGCAAGCCGGAGCGCAGGTAGCGTGCCTTGAGACCGGGTAGAACCGGTGTGACGGCAGTCATGCTGGCAGACCTTACCGCCAATTGCCGGAACAGCAAGCTGCCCAGCGGGGCACAATTCAAGGGGAGTACCCGGGCGAGCTGCAGCACAGGAGGCGAGGCGGTGCCCACCTTCACCTATCCGGAGGCCGGCGCTACCCGCGGCCTGCTCCGGCCGACCGGGACGGCTGCCACCACGGCGTCCCAGCTGCCGGCCGGCTACCGCCATCTGCGGTACCGGGTGCGGCTGCGGCCCGAGTCGTTCGCCGTCGCGGCCGAGGCCGTGCTGACGTGGCGGATGCACCGGACCGCTGGGGTACGGGTCACCGCGTCCGGACCACGCGCGGAGCCAGGTGTCCTGGTCGTGGTGCGGCTGGGCGCCGGCCCACTGCAGGTACAGGCTCCATGCACGGTCGTGTGGGCGAGCATCCAGGCGGATCGGGCCGGATTCGCGTACGGCACCATGCCAGGGCATCCGGCCAGCGGCGAGGAGGCGTTCCTCGTCGAACGTCACGACGACGAGGTGTGGTTCTCGGTCGTGGCGTTCAGCCGTCCGGCCTCGACGGTCATGCGGTTGGCCGGGCCGCTGGCCGCGGTCGCCCAGCGCCGTTACGCGCGCCGGCTGGCCCGGGCGTTGACCCGGCTGACCCGGTGAACCTGCCGCGGGTGACCTCGTACGTGGCGTGTGACCGGCCGGGTGAGACGACCGGCCGGGTCAGAATTGGGCGAACGACCGGATCGGCGCCCGCGGGCCGAACCGTGGTGCCGCCAGCCCGGCGAGCTCCAGCAGGAGGCAGACCCGGCCGCGATGTCCCCGGAACGGCTCCAGCAGGGCGAGCATCCGGGCGTCGTCGCCGCGGGCCTGGCCGGCCAGTGCCCAGGCCACCGTGTGTGGCAGATGGTAGTCGCCGACGCTGACCGCATCGGCGGCACCGTACGCCACCCGGACCACCTCGGCAGCGGTCCACGGGCCGATGCCGGACAGGCCGGTCAGCCGCCGGGTGACAGTGTCCGGGGCGGGGTACTCCATCAGGCGGTCGGCGATCGACGCCGCCCGGCACAGCGTCTGCGCGCGCCGCTGTTCGACACCGAGCGGATGGAACACCCAGTACGGCGTGGCGGCGATCACCGATGGTTCCGGACCTACCCACAGCCCGGTGACCGGGCCGGGCGCGGGGGAGCCGAACCGGCGGACGACGGCGGAATAGCCGCGGTACGCCTCGACGCCGGTGACCTTCTGCTCCAGCACGGCGCGCAGCACCCGGGCGAACACCTGCCCGGTGGCGGGCATCCGGACGCCGTGGAACCGCCGGGCCAGTTCGGCCACGACCGGGTGCCGGCGGGCGAGGGGTGCGAAACCGCTGACATCGTCGCGTAGCCCGGCGACCGCGTCGGCGATGTCGCAGACCTCGGTGCGGCCGGGACCGTATCCGGCGGCGACCAACTCCCCGCCACGACGGGACAGACATAGCGTCGCGGGCCCGGCCGGGGTGTGCGTGGTGTACCAGAAGCTGCCGGCGTGCCAACGGGCGCACGGATCGTGGCGTCCCATCGCGAGCGGGCGAAGCGACGCCGCGAAGTGGTAACCCTCCGGTGGCCGCAGCACCCGGGTCACCGCCGCGTCACTGTCACCGTCGTCCGGTCCGCCGTACGCCATCAGGGTTGACTGTGCCATGCCCGCTGACACCGGCGGACGCCGGGACAACCCTGCTTGTCCCGGCGTCGCTCTCCGTGCGCGGTGCGAGATTCTGCGTCCCGGCCGGGGATGGGCCCGGGACTTCCTCCTTTCCAGTCAAGCCGGTCGAGACGCAGTGGGGGGACGTCGAGCAGGTGCCACGAGTCACCCGTCGCTTCGGGCGCTTCCGGCTCTCCACAGCGGGAAGACGTCGCGACGTCGAGGCTGGCCTGCTCCCGCGCAGCGGAGAGGACCCGCCGTGCGAGTCACCGCGTGACGACCACGCGTACCACGTCGAAGGCGGGAATCTGGTTGGCGCGCTGCATCATCGGTACCCGGTGCGAACCGTCTCCGGCCCATGACGCGCACTGTGCGATCCCCGTCGTCGGCAGGCCGGGTACCTGCACGACCACCTCGTCGGATCCGGCGCCGCCACCGCCGTCCTCGGTGGCGACGAAGAACGCCGGCACCGGTCCGGGCTGGGGAGCCCGCCGGGTGCTGTCGAGCATCCGGCACGCCGTGTGGAAGTGGCCCCGGGTCAGCCCGTCCTCGGTGAGGAACGAGCTCTCCAGGTAGTAACCACCCTGTCCGGCCGGCAGGAACCGGTCACGGACCAGGTTGCGGGTGCTGACCCGCAGCGTGAACGGCTGGTTCACCCGGACCCGGTTCGGCGAGGAAATGATCATCAGCTGTGGGTTGGTGTCCGCGTCGCTGACCTCGCCGAAGGCGGTGCTGACACAGCGGCTGCCGTCCTGGAAGCCTTCGTGTGGAGCCAGTTCGCTGTCGGTGCAGTCGCTGCCGAGCACGTCCAGGCCCGATCCAGGGGCTGGATCGGCCGGTGGTGCGCTCGTGGTGTCCTCGGGCTCGGGGGACTCCTGGCAGCGGTCGCGATCACGGTCACGGCGGTCCGACGACTCGGCCGTCTGATTCGTGCAGTCGGCTGCTCGGCCGCGTCCGTCCCGGTCACCCCGGGTGCCGGCCGACGACACCTGGGTCACCGCGACGGCACCGCCGAAGACCGCGAGCATCGCGGTCACCGCGATGACCCGGTTGCGGGTGCCGCTCAGCGGTCCACCCCGCTGAGCCCGTTCGCTGGTACGCCGCCGGCGCGGGGAACTGTTCACGTGGTGCCACCTCTTCTCGTCGAACGCCGAAGGAGCGTTCGGATGCAACGCAGTCGGTGATGGGGCTGGTCATTCACACTACGGAAGACAGTATGGAAAAAGGGATTCGTCGGTCAACCGAGTGTCGAAATACTACGGAACACTTAGGAGGCACTTAAGGTGTGCTTCATGCATGCTGCTCACCGGCCTCCTGAGGGTTTACGTTCCACCGGGCCGAGCCTTCCGGGCGAGCCCGCGCAGAACATGGCGACGACCGGTCGCGTCCTGTAATGACAACGACCGGTCGCCGCGATTGCGGGTGCTGGCACGTTTCTAGTAGTCGTAGCCGGAGCTGTCCGCGTCGGTGCCGGCATCCTTGTCGTCCTGCGGCACCGGGATCGGCTTGGGGGTGCCTTCCGGCAGACATTCCAGGTTCTTCGAACCGTCCGGCTGGACGACGAACCAGGTGCCACCGACGCCCTGGCCCTTCCACTGGCCGGGCTTCTCGTCACCCGCGTAGTAGTAGATCGGCCAGCCGTCGATGGTGAGTTGCCGGGTGCCGTCGGGCCGGTTCACCGTACCGACCAGCTCCTCGTCCACTCCGGACAGCAGTGGGTCGCCGTCGGTCAGCGCCGGCGGCCAGATCTTGGCGCAGTCGCCCTCGCAGTTCGAGGCCGGTGGGTCGTTGGAGTCCTCGTCGAAGCGGTAGAGCAGCCACCCGTCCTCGTCGGTGACGACGTCGCCCATCCGATCGACGGACTCGCCGATCAGTTCCTTGGTGAGGTCCTCGTCGGCCACCTCGACCGCGAGGTCCTCGGACCCGTCGTCGACCGGCTCGACCGGCTCGGGCGTTTCCGTCCCCGCGTTCGCCGCGTTGACGACCGGCTGGGCCTGAGCGCCGCCAAAGTCGTCCGGGTTGTAACCTGCCGGGGCGCAACCCGGCAACACGAGTGCCGCCAGCGCGCCTGCGACTATGACGGTCCGCTTTCCCAGTGCCACTTGCCCTCCCTCATACGTCCACATGGGGCTTCATCAAGAGGTACGCGGCACGGGGCGGATCGGATCGGCAATAGGAAGTGCAGAATTTCACATCGGTCAGCTGAACCGGTGGTCACGTTGCCGCGTACGCACGACGATGCTGCAATAAAATCGTGGGCGTCCGATTACTCGGACACCCACGATCATCGACCATCGGAATTGATGCCTGTGGTCAGACCGGCACCGTCACAATCGCCGTGGCCACTCCCGACTGGTCGACCGCCTGCACCTGAATCCGTTCGATGTCGTCGCGCGGTGCCGCGGTGGACGTCGTCAGGGTCAACGGCGCCGGGTGCTGGCTGGTGCCGTAGCCGGTTTCGGGCACCGACCAGGTGGAGAGCACTTCGGCCGTACCGCTGGTCCGCAGCACCACCAGCCGACACTGCATCGGTCCCGGCACGCGGCGCAGCGCGAACGACACCTGGGTGCCCCACTCGGCCTCCTCCAGGAACACGTCCGCCTCCACCCCGGTCGCCGGGTCCACGGCGCTGAACGGTTCGGCGTCGAGTTCCGGGCCGCCTACCCCGGACTGGGGCGGGGCGCTGGCCGACGGGGTGGTCGTGACCGTCTGATCGGCACCGGCCTGCGGCACGACGGCGCCGTCGAGCACCCCGCCGCCGGCGAAGAAGGCCGCGCCGGTCAACGTGGCCACCAACGCGAATCCGGCGGCGATCTGCACGGGGCGACTGGCCAGTCGGCGGCGTGACCTACGGGCGCGGTCGAGTGGCCGGACGTGACCGAGGTCGCGCTGCAGGTGGCCGCCGGAACTGCCGACTGCCTGCGCCGCCGCCGCGCTGTCGCCGCCGCCCGCCCCACCAGCCGGGTTCGCACCGGTGGGGCCGACCGGAGGGAGGGCGGGGCTGCCCTCCAGATCGCTGACGTCTACCGTGGACATGAGTCCGACGATCGGGATCAGCGACTCGAGTTCCGCCGCACAGGCCCAGCAGCCGGCCAGATGCTCCTCGAAGCGTTCGACGTCATCGGCGTCCAGCGCGCCGAGCGCGTATGCTCCGACGTCCCAGTGTGCGGACCGTGTCATTCTGTTACCCCCCGCTGTTGCAGCGCCGTCCGGAGTGCCCTGAGCGCGTAGTAGACCCGCGACTTCGCGGTGCCCAACGGGAGACCCAGTTCCTCGGCCGCCTCCGGCACCGTACGGCCCCGGAAGTACGTCTCGACCAGGATCTCCCGATGCGGCTGGCTCAACGTGCGCAGCGCGTCGGTGACGGTCATCTGGCGCAGCACCTGGTCGGTGCCGTCTGCTTCGGCGAAGCTCTCCAGATCCCGGTCGTACTCCTCGGCCGGCCGGGCCTTCTCACTGCGGTGGTCGTCGATGGCGATCCGCCGGGCAACGGTGACGAGCCAGGGCCGCAGCGACGCCTGGCCCTGGGCCCCGAGCCGGTGGGCATTGCGCCATGCCCGCAGCAGTGTCTCCTGGACGATGTCCTCCGCCCGTTGCCGGTCCCCCCCGGTGAGCCGGAGCACGAAACCCAGCAACGGCCGGGCGTGTTCGGCATAGAGCGTACGGACGAGATCGTCCCCGTGGCTGGACTCCGCCGTGCCGGCCTGATGCCGGCTCCGTGCCGTCCGTGGCGTCACCGGCTCATCATCGCGCTCGGCCGCCCTCCCGTCGATGGTCTGCCAACGTTGCGTGGTCCGGGTCGTGCGCGGACCGCCACCGATCGCGCTTGGCCGGGCCGTCTGCGCCTGCCAGCCGCTCGCGACCGCATACATCGCAGGACCTCCATCCGACGTCACCGAAGACTGGCCCGCGGCTGGGGGCCCACCCGCAGATACGGAACAGCCCGGCGTACGGATCAAAGCCCGTCGGGAAAAGTTCCACCGGGCGGGGGCGGCGACGCCTCGGCGGTCTCGTCGTGGATGGTCGTGGCCGCGCCGATGAGACCGTCGAGCTCCCCGCCGTGCACCACCCGGCTCGGGAACCAGTCGCCAGCGGCGCGCCTGGCCAGGTCACCCACCCTGGGCATGGTCCGTGCGGCGACCAGCACCAGGTTCCCGTACCGGCGTCGGCGCAGTACCGCCGCGTCGGCGACCAGGCAGAGACCGGGTAGCACATGCCGGACGGTGGCCAGGTGACGGCGGGCCCAGCGCAGCGGCGGTCCGTCCGCCACGTTGGACAGCAGTTGGCCGCCGGGGGCGAGCACCCGGGCCACCTCGGTGACGAACTCCACCGACGTCAGCCGTGCCGGAGTACGGGCACCGGCGAACACGTCCGCGATCACCAGGTCGTAGCTGGCTGACCGGGCGGCCTCGACGGCCGCCCGTGCCTCGCCGACGCGTACCCGAAGGTTGCGGTCGGCCGGCCACGGTAGCTGCCGGCGGACGAATTCGGCGAGCGCGCCGTCGATCTCGACCACCCGCTGGGTCGATCCGGGCCGGGTCGCTGCCAGGTAGCGCGGCAGGGTGAGCCCGCCACCGCCGAGGTGCAGTACCCGCATCGGCGTACCGGGCTCGGCCGCCAGGTCGGCCGCGGCGGCGATCCGACGGACGTACTCGAACTCCAGGTGCGTGGGATCGTCGAGGTCGACATGTGACTGCTGGGTGCCGTCCAGCAGCAGGGTGAACGCCCGTCGCCGGTCCGGATCCGGAACCAGCCAGGCGGTGCCGGTGTCCACCTGAACCGCCGGCGAGCCTGTCCTCCGGTTGCGCCCCACCGGTGCAGTATGCCGCGACCTGATCGGATGCGGACGCGATGGCCTAGGCCGGCGAGGCGATGACCTGGCCGGCGAGGCGATGACCTGGACCGGCTCAGCGTGCGGTGCCGGCGGACAGGGTCAGCGCCCGGTGCAGCAGCCGGGCGTCGCCGAGCATCGCCCGCAGCCGGCGTTCGAGACCGGCGATCGGCACCAGGTTCTGCGGCGCCCGGGGATCCTTGTACGGTGCGGAGGCGAACCGGGGGAGTGCGGCCAGGGACAGGTCCGCCAGTGCGATCGCCGCCTGTGCGGTGAGGTCGGGCCGGCACTCCACCCGTACGATGCCGGCCCACGGCGCGCCGCGTGGCCCGGGCAGCCGTAGGTACCACGAGTAGCTGCGCCAGCGGGTGCCGCGCAGGAACACCGGGCTGCGCTGCGCCGGTGCCAGGGCGGTCACCACGGGGATAAGGCTCGCCGGCAAGTACGGCTGTCGCTGCGACTTGACGTAGCCGATCGTGTTCGGCAGCTGGCGCCCGCGTAGCGGACCGTCCACGACCAGCAGGTCGGCGTCGCCACTGCCACTGCCACTACCGGTGCCGTCGCTGGCCCGCGCCTGCTCGGACACGCTGATTTCGAGCGCGGCCAGAGCCGGCTGGACGGCTTGCGGCAACGTGGTCGGATCGGCGTCGTCGACCCGGTGCGCCGGGTAGCGGATCCGGCCGACGACCAGGTCGGTAGCGGCGACGCTCGGGGTGAACAACCCGCGCGCGGTGCGTGCGCCGACCAGTCGCGCCGCGCCGCGTCGCAGGTCGCAGCGCACCACCCCGGCCGCGTACGACGCGGCCAGCGCCGGATAGGACACCCCGTCCGGCTCTGCGCTCCACAGCGACGCGTCGATCCGGCGTACCCCGTCGACCAGTAGCACCACGTCCGGCGACCGTACGTCGGACGGCTGGCTCAACGGCCGCCACGCCGCCGGGTCGAGCTCCGTCGCGAGGTCGGCCGGGTCGAAGCCGTCCTCGGCCGGCCCCGGCCCGGCTGGATCGGCCGCCTCGAACGAGGTGCCGTAGCCCGGCTGCCACCCCTCGACGTACCAACGGATCCCGGTCGGCGGCTGGTGGACCGCGGTGCTGCTCACAATCCGCTCCGCCGCACTCGGGCGGTCCGGGCGTCCTTGCTGACCTCGAACCGCACCGGCACCCGCTCGGCGAGGGCCGGGACGTGGGTGACCAGGCCGACCATCCGGTCGCCGCGGGCGGCCAGCCCTTCCAGGGTCGCCGCGACGGTGTCCAGGGTGGCCGCGTCCAGCGACCCGAAGCCCTCGTCGAGAACGATCGACTCCAGGCTGGCCGCGGTGCTCGACATGCCGGACAGCTGCTCGGACAGGGCCAGCGCCAGGGCCAGCGAGGCCTGGAAGGTCTCCCCGCCGGAAAGAGTGCGAACGCCACGACGCAGTCCCGCGTCGTGATGGTCGACGACGAAGAACTCGCCTTTGTCGTGAACCAGTTCGTACTGTCCGCTCGACAGCTCCCGCAATATCCGTGAGCCGCCCTCGACCAGCAGGTCCAAGGCCTCGGCAAGCAGCCAGCGTTCGAAGTTGTTCGCCCGCAGATGCCCGGCCAGGGCACGGGCCGTCTGTGCGTCGCGCTCGTGCCCGATCCGCCGCTGTCGCAGCTCGCCGGCCTGGGTGAACCGTTCACTGACTCGGCTGTGCTCGGCCTGGGCACGCTGCAGCGCCAGCGCGACAGCCTGCCGGTAGGCCGCCGGGTCCGGTGTCGTCGAAGCCGGTGTCGTCGGGTCCGGTGCCGGCCGGTCGTCCTGTCGACCCGCCGGTGGTACCTCGCCGGCCGCGACGAACATCTCGTCGACGTGGGCACCCGTATCGGCGGCAGCCCGCCGGGCCGCGTCCAGCGCGGCCTGCGCGTCGACCCGCTCGCCGCGCCGGGCCGCGAGCTGGGCCGCCGCCCAGCCGGCCAACCTGGCCCAGGCGCCTGTCAGGTCGTCGCGATCGGCGGCCGGCGGACCCAACCGGGCCACCGCGTCGCGAGTGGCGTCGAACTCCCGCCATGCCGCCTGCAACCGCTGCTCGGCGGCGAGCACACCGCGTTGGGTCGCCCGGGCGGCGTCCCGGGCCCGCCGGACCGCCGTACCCGCGTCGTCGACCGCTCGCTGCGCCCGCTCCAGCGCGTCCAGCTCGGCCCGCAGCGCATCGGCTCCGGGGGAGCCGGCCAGCTGGGCGTCGAGTTCCGCCAGCCGGGCGGTGAGTTGCTCGTCGCGGGCCCGCGCCTGGTCCAGGGCGCGTTCCACGGCCCGTAGCGCCTGCTCGGCTTCGGCCACCCGGTGGCGGGCCTGGTCGGCGGTGGCCCGTGCCGCGTGGCCGGCGGCTTCCGCCTGCGCGAGCCGCGAGCCGTCCGGCAACGCCGGTACGACGGACACCGGCTGCGCGCATACTGGACAGTCGGCCCCGGCCACCAGGTGACGGCGCAGCGCCGCGGCCCGGTCACCGGACTGGGCCTCCTGGTATGCCTGTCGGGCCCGGTCGAGGGCGGCGTCCGCGTCGGTCGCACCGGCGCGGGCCGACCGCAGCGCGGTGACGCCGGCATCGTGTTCGGCCTGCGCCGTCGCGACGGCCGGCGCGAGCGCGGCGGCGTCGGCGGCGAGCCGGTCGCGCTCGGTGTGCGCCCGTAGCAGCAGCCGCAAGGCGGTCGGGTCGCCCGCGGCGGCCAGTTCGGCGCGGATCTTGTCCTCGCGTTCCTCGGCGGCGCTCACCTCGTGGCCGGCGACGGCGGCGGCGTCCCGGGCGGCCGCGACCTCGTCGGCCACCGCGGTGACCGCATCGGGTGGGCGCAGTGCGGTCAACAGGTCGAGCTCACCGTCGATGCCGGCGAGGCGGGCATCGGCCTCGGTCACCGCCTGCTGCGCCCGTGCCAGCTGCGGAAGTACGGCCGCAACGGTGTCGACGAGCCCGCGCACCGCCGCCAGGCGCTGGTGGGCGGCGTCGACCGCCGCCTCGTCGGCATCGGTGAGGCCACCGAGCAGATGGTCCACGGCGGCCATCGCCGCCTCGGCGGTGGCCGCCCGGGCGGTGGCCCGTTCCCGGATCCGCTCGTAGACGTCCAATCCGAGCAGGTTGACCAGGATCTGCTGGCGGGTGGCGGGCTTGGCGTGCAGGAAGTCGGCGAATCGGCCCTGGGGCAGCAGCACACAGGTGGTGAACTGTTCGTACGGTAGCCCGACCGCGTCCAGCACCGCCCGGTCCATCTCGGCCGGGCTGCCGGCGAGCACCTCGCCGAGATCGTCCGGGCTCATCCCGGTGTCCAGCCGGGTGACGTCGAACCCGGGCGGCATCAGCTGCAGTCCGGCGTTGCCGGTCTTCACCGCGCCCCGGGCGTCGCGGCGCACCACCCGGGTGGCGACGTAGCGGCTGCCGGCGCTTTCGAAGACCAGCCGGACACGGGCCTCGGTCGCCGACGGGGCCAGCGCCGAGGCGATGCCGCGACTGCTGCCCCAGCGCGGCACCACGCCGTACAACGCGAAGCAGATCGCGTCGAGAATGCTGGACTTGCCCGACCCGGTCGGTCCGACCAGGGCGAAGAAGTCGGCGTCGGTGAAGTCGACCGTGGTTTCCGTCCGGAACACGGTGAAGCCGGCCATGTCCAGGCGTAACGGCCTCACGACGAGGTCACCTCCTCCTCGTACAGGCTGTCGAACAGCGCCCGGACCCCGTCGTCGGCGGTATGTCCACGGGAGTCCAGGTAGTCGGCGAACAACTCGCCGGGCACCCGTCCGGCCCGCTGGGCGACGCGGGTGCTCGTCGTGCCCACCGACACGAACTCCGGATCGATCCGTACGTCCAGCGCGCGGGGCAGCAACTCCTGCACCTGCTCGCGCAGCCCGGCCCGGGGCGTTTCGCGGACGAACACCCGCAGCCAGGCGTCGCCGTGCCCGTCCCCGGTCAGGTCGGCCAGCTCGGCCAGCGTGCCCCGGACGGTACGCAGGGCGGTGGCGGCGGTGACCGGCACCTCGCGCACCCGGGCGGCGGTGCTGACGGTCACGTCGACGACGCTGACCGAGGGCACGTTCTCCGCCTCGCCGAAGTCGATGGCCAGCGGGCTGCCGCTGTAACGCACCGGGCACGGGCCGTCGAGTTGCTGCGCCCGGTGCAGGTGTCCCAACGCCACGTAGTGGGTGCTGGTGGGGAAGACCGTCGCCGGTACCGCGTACCCGAGCACGGTGTGCACCTCCCGCTCGCCGCCGCCGGACCGGCCGCCGACCACGGTCAGATGGCCGGTGATCAGGTTGACCGAGCCGGAATCGGCGAATCCCTGGGTGAGCCGGGTGATCAGCCGGGCCACGTGATCGGCGTACGTCTGGGTCGCCTCGGCCGCGGTGAGCTGGTACATCTCGGTGGCGCGTACCGCGTACCGCTGGGACAGAAACGGCAGGGCGACCAGCCGCCACCGTTCGCCGGTCGCGGTGGCGCCGTCGATGACGTGCTCGTCGGGATTGTCCCGGACGGTGCCCCGCAGCGTGATCCCGGCCGCCTCGGCCCACGGGCGCAGCGCGTCCAGCGCCGGCCCGTTGTCGTGGTTGCCGCCGATCGCCACGACCGCGGCTCCGGTGCCGCGCAGCGCGGTCAGCGCCCGGGTCACCACCCGGGTGGCGTCCGGGGTCGGGGCTGCGGTGTCGTACAGGTCACCGGCGACGACCACCAGGTCGGGACGCTCCGTCCGGGCGATCTCCACCACCTGGGCGAGCACCGCGATCTGCTCGGCCAGCCGGGACTGTCCCTTGAGCACCTTACCGACGTGCCAGTCGGAGGTGTGCAGGATACGCATCCGGGCGTCGCCCTCCCCTCGGCCTCGGGCCAGCTCAGAACGGGATGTCGTCGTCGGAGATCGCCGAGCGGCTGCCCACGACGGCGAACGGGTCGGCGGACTGCACGATCGAGCGCAGCGTGCCCGACGGCGCGGTGCCGGCCTCCGACGAGCGGGTCGCCCAGGCCGGGAACGGGAACTCCAGGCACAGCGGGACCGGGATGTCCGGCTGGTTGACGAACATGGTGCCGGGCTTGGCCAGCAGCACCCGCTGCCGTTGCACGGCGGGCAGGAAGCCGTACTCGGGCCGGGACGCCTCGGCCGGGTCGAGCCGGCCGACCACCCGGACCGCCGAGTTCGTCACGATCCGGCGTTCCACCTCACTGGCGGTCTGCTGCGCGCCGATCAGGATCACCCCGAGCGAGCGGCCCCGCTCGGCGATGTCCAGCAGCACCTCCTTGATCGGCGACGAGCCGTCACGCGGGGCGTACTTGTTGAGCTCGTCGAGCACGACGAACAGCAGCGGTTTGGCGGTGCCGGCCCGTTCCTTGCGGTCGAACTCGCTCTTGAGCGTCACCCCGACCACGAACCGCTGTGCCCGGTCCGGCAGGTTGTGCAGATCGACCACGGTGACCTGGGCGCTCTCGGCGGTGTTGATCTGGTGCGGCCGGCGGGTGGCAAGGTCGCCGCGGATCAGCCGGGCCAGGTCCTTCTTGCTGCCGATCAGCCGGCGGGCGAAGGCGTTGACCGTGCCCATCCCGACCGCCGAACCGGCCCAGGCCGCCCGGGTCTCCTCGTCGCCGAGCTGGTCCACGACGTGGTCGACCAGATCCGGGTAGGAGCCGATGCGCCGCCCGTCGAGGCTGATCCCGCCGTCGGCCGGCTGGGCGTGCCGGTGCAGGTACGCGGTGACCGCGTGGACCACCATGGTGTACTGCTGGCGTTCGTCGTCGGCGTCGGCGAAGACGTAGGGCAGCAACCGGTGTTCACAGAACTCGGCGACCGTCCAGTAGAAGCTGTCCACCCCGGAGAGTCGGCTGGTCACGTCGGGGGTGCCGGAGGCGTCACCGGCGCGGGGCGGGGCGTAGACCCGAACGTCCGGGAAGGCTCCGGCGGGCAGGCCGAGCCGGGCGTACGCGGCGGTGGTGGCCTCGTCGAGGCGGACGTTGGGGTGGTCGAGGAAGAGCAGGTCCTCACCCTTGACGTTGAAGATCAGCGCCTTGGCGTTGACCGCGTCGCCGCCCAGGGTCCCGGAGCGGAACACCGAGTACAGCAGGAAGGTGGCGAAGCTGGTCTTGGTCGCGACGCCGGAGATGCCGGAGATCGACACGTGTGCGCCGCGCTGGCCGTCGAGGAAGTCCGCGTTGAGATAGACCGGGACACCGTCGCGGCCGGTGCCCATCGGGATCCGGCGTTCCATCCGGTCGAAGTGCAGGGCCCGGGCGCGGGCGTCACCGGCGGCCCGCCACACCGGGGCGCCCGGCTCGGGGGGCACGTAGATCTCCGGGTCGACCCGGGTGGCGGTGATCTCGGCGGCCTCCTGCACCTGGGCGGGCAACGTGCCCTCGGCGATGGCGAACACGTCGGAGTCGAACTGCGCGCCCTCGTGCCGGGCCCGCACCTGGGTGACCACGCCGGCGATGGTCACCGGCTGCGCGCCGGGCAGTTCGCGGCGGGTCACCACGACATCGTCGAGTTGCAGGTAGCTGCCCGGGCCGACGGCGGTCCAGAACTGCAGCGGGGTGGCGTCGGCGGTGCCCAGCACCCGGCCGACCGGCGTGCCGGCGGAGTCGGTCGCCGCGCCGAACGCCTCGTCGGTCGGCGCATCGGACGGCCCGATCGGGTCGCGCCCGGTCGCGTCACTCATCGTGATGTCCCGATCGCTGTACCTCGCGTCGCTTCGTACCCACGACGTGCATCCTGCCCCACGGGTACGACTGCCGCCCGAACCGACTCGGCAGTGCTGACGGGTTTTCCCCAACCCCTCGTGCCATTCGGGGCGGCCAACACCAAGGGGTGTCGTTGCGACTACGCAGAGTTGTCGACGGTGGTGGCTCGGGTGTAGCGCAGCAACAGCGTCCCGGCATCGTCGGCGAGGACCTGGCACAGCCGGAGCCGGCGTGGTGGGCTCGGCGGGCCGGCGCTGATCCGACCGGCGCCGGACCCGGCGAGCAGCGGGGAGATGGTCAGGCAGAGTTCGTCCACCAGGTCCGCCGCGGTCAACGTGCCGAGCAGCAGCGGCCCACCCTCGCAGAGCAGGCGCTGGTGCCCACGGGCGCGCAGCTGGTCGAGCCCGACCCGCAGATTCGCCGCCCGGCCGCCGGTGTCGATGACCTCGGCCACCTCGGCGAGCCGGCGGCGCCGCTGGCGCGGCGCGGTGGTGGCGGTGAGCACGATCGGCCGGACCGGCGCGTCGGCGAGGGCCGGGTGTGCCGGGTCGAGGTCGAGCGAGCCGGACACGACCACCAGCGTCGGGTGTTCGGGCAGCCCGTGCCGGCGCCGCCAGTCCCGCCGTCGCGGGTCCAGCCGCAGCGCCCGGTACTGCTCCTGGCGCAGGGTGCCGGCGCCGACCAGCAACGCGTCACAGAGCATCCGCAGGATCGCGAACACCCGCTTGTCGGTGCGGCCGGACAGCCCCGCGGACCGCCCGGCCACCGCGACCGCGCCGTCCGTGCTGGTCACGAAGTTCGCTCTCAGATGCGGCCCGGTGGGGGTCGCGTACGCCGCGACCAACTGCTCGTCGTCGAGTCCGGCGTCGGGTGGTTGCGGGATCAGGCGCCCGATCCGGGCGGTGGTGCTGCCGCTGGTCGCCGCGCTCTCGGCCGCGTCCGCGCTCATTCGCCGGCCGGACCGGTGACCGGTGGGGCGGGTACGGGGGTACGGTGCTGGCAGTCGCACCAGTTACGGTCCCGACACTTTTCGTGCTGGCTTTTCCGGCACGCGCGGCAGATCATGAATTCGAGCCTAGACGAGTAGTTCCGATGTCAGGGGTCGATGTCAGGGCGTGAAGAGAGGGTGTCCAAGATCGTGTTGTGACGCAAGACCTGGACACCCTCCTGACCGCACTGTACGTGAAAATCGACGACACCATCCGCACGCCCCGATGGCGCGGCAGACCACCGCTGCTGACCGACTCGGAGCTGGTGTGCCTGGCCGTGGCGCAGGTCCTGCTCGGCGCCCGCTCGGAAGCCCACTGGATCCGCTACGCCCGCATCCACCTACGCCCCTGGTTTCCCTACCTGCCACAACGACCCGGCTACAACAAACGGCTCCGCGCCGCGCTACCACTGATCAAGAAGACGATCCGGGCCCTGGCCCGCGACAGTGACTTCTGGTTCGACAACCACTGGATCGTCGACTCCACCCCGGTGCCGTGCGGCATGTCCCGCCCCACCGTGCAACGCTCGGACCTGGCCGGCTGGGCCGGATACGGCTACTGCGCCTCCCACTCCCGGTTCTTCTGGGGACTGCGCCTGTACCTGGTCTGCACCCCGACCGGGATGCCGATCCTGTGGGCTCTGGCCAACCCGAAGCTCGGCGAGCGGGAGGTCCTCACCGCGATGCTGGAGGTCGAGGCCGGTGTCGTCGCCGAACACGACGGCATCCTGCTGATCAGCGACAAGGGCTTCGCGTCCGGACCCTTCGAGCGGAACCTCGCCGACCAGGGCATCACCCTGCTACGCCCGTCCCGCAAGAAGGAGAAGACCCGCCACGGCGAACCGCTGCTCAAGAAGGTCCGCCAGCTGATCGAGTCGGTCAACGACACCCTCAAAGGCCAACTCGACCTGGAACAACACGGCGGACGGACCTTCACCGGTGTCGCCGTACGCGTCGCTCAACGCCTCCTCGCGATGGCCGCCGCGATCTGGCACAACAACAAGACCGGCGCACCCACCACCCGGTCACTGATCGCCTACGACCACTGACCGAACTTCGGAACTACTCGTCTAGGTCAGAGGAAGGGCAGCCATGCCCCGTCAGATCTTTCACCTGTTGGTGACGCTGTCCGACGTCGCTCCGCTGGTCTGGCGCCGGGTGCAGGTGCCGGGCGGGTACACGCTGGACCGGGTGCACCGGGTGATCCAGCACGCGATGGGCTGGATGGACTGCCATCTGCACTCGTTCGAGATCAACGGCGTCCAGTACGGCGAACCCGATCCCGACGGCGAACTGTCGCTGCGCGACGAGTTGGACGTCCGGCTGGACGCGGTGGCGGTCAAGGGCGCCCGGTTCCGGTACACCTACGACTTCGGCGATTGGTGGGAGCACGAGGTTCTGGTCGAGGACGTCAGCCTGCCCGAGCCGGACGTGCGGTACCCGCTCTGCGCCGCTGGTGCCTCGGCCTGCCCGCCGGAGGACGTCGGCGGCGCCTTCGGCTATGCCGAGTTTCGTGCCGCGACGGCCGATCCGGAGCATCCTCGGCATGCCGAGATGGCCGCGTGGATCGGCCCCCGATTCGACCCCGACGTCTTCGACCCGGTGCGGGCCACCACGCTGTTGCGCCGGCTGACCTGAGCCTGGTCCAGCCGCCGGACAGCCGCCTACGCGCCCCGGCCGAGGGCAGTAACGAAATGGGAACGCTCCCATCGGCCTCTTGACACCTCCGAAACCTCCCGGCAATCTCATGGGAGCGCTCCCGGCCGGGGTGAGTGAGATCCATGTCACTTGCTTGAACGAACGCGGAGCGCGGTCGTGCAGTGCCCGCTCCGCCGTTGTCGGACCCCCACCACGCCAACGCCGTCCACACCGTCGGAGCGGACACCGCACGGTCACCCCCACCACAGAAAGCGACCTTGAGAGGGGTCAGGATGAGCGTCACGCTCCGGCGCTACGCCGCGGTCGCACTCGCCTCCGCCGTCATGCTGACGGCGACGGCCTGCGGCTCCGACGACGCCGATTCGGATCCGGACGGCCCGATCACCCTGTCCGTCGACATCTTCGGCGACGCGGGCTTCGGATACGACGAGTTGATCGAGCAGTACCAGCAGGACAACCCCAACGTCACCGTGCAGCAGCGGGGCAAGGGCCTCGGCCTCGGCGACTACAACACCCGGCTCACCCAGCAGATCACCGCCGGCTCCGGCGCCGGGGACGTGGTGGCGATCGAAGAGGGCACGATGGCGCAGTTCTTCGCCCAGGCCGACAAGTTCGTCGACCTCGGTGAGCACGGCGCCAACGACCTCAAGGACAACTTCCTGCCGTGGAAGTGGGAGGCCGGCGTGCTGCCCGACGGCAAGGTGCTCGCCCTGGGCACCGACGTCGGCGGCATGGCGCTGTGCTACCGCAAGGACCTGTTCGAGGCGGCCGGCCTGCCGACCGAACGCGAAGAGGTGGGCGCCCTCTGGCCGAGCTGGGAGGAGTTCATCGCACTCGGTGAGGAATTCAAGGCGGCCACGCCGGACAAGGCCTTCGTCGACTCGGCCACCAGCTTCTACAACCTGGTGCTGAGCCAGATCGCCGGCGAGGGCACCGGCTACACCTACTACGACACGGACAACCAGTTCGTGCTGGAGAGCAACCCGGACATCAAGGCCGCGTTCGACCTGACCACCGACATGATCGGTGCCGGGCTGTCGAACAACCTGCAGTCGTTTTCCAACGAGTGGAACGCCGGGTTCAAGAACGCCAGCTTCGCGACGATCGCCTGCCCGGCCTGGATGACCGGTGTCATCGAGGGCCAGGCCGGCCCCGAGGCCGCCGGCAAGTGGGACATCGCGATGGCCCCGGGCAGCGGTGGCAACTGGGGTGGATCGTTCCTCGCGGTGCCGACCTCCAGCAAGCACCAGGCCGCCGCCGCCGAGTTGGTCAAGTACCTGACCAGCCCCGAGGGACAGATCGCCGCCTTCGAGGAGGTCGGCAACCTGCCGTCGTCGCCGCAGGCCCTGTCGGACCCGGCGGTCGCCGAGGCGGTCAACGAGTACTTCTCCGACGCCCCGACCGGCGAGATCTTCGCCGCCGGTGCCAGCGACCTCAAGCCGGTCTACCTCGGCCCGAAGAACCAGGCGGTTCGGACGGCGGTGGAGAACGCGCTGCGGGCGGTTGAACAAGGTCAATCACCGGAAGCGGGTTGGCAGGACGCCGTGACGAACGGTACGGCCGCCGGCCGGTAACACGTGCGACCAAACGTGCGAAAGGTGGCGCTGGCAGGAGGACCTGCCGGCGCCACCTTGCCCGCCGTCGCGTCGCGGTGCCAGCGGCGCGTGGACCCCCTGGTAAACGGCGGCCGGCCGCCGTACAACTGAAGGACTTTCCGATGAGCCTGGAGCTTGACACCGCCGCGCCGGCGCAGCCGCGCGGCAACCGGGCGGGTCCGGTCGACGGCGGCGAGAAGCCCCAGCGCCACTCGCTGACCCGGCTGGACCTCAGACTGTCGCCGTACCTCTATGTCCTGCCTTTCTTCGTCATCTTCGCGACCTTCGGCGTCTATCCGATCGTCTACACGGTCTGGATCGCGCTCACCGACCGGTCGCCGCTCAACGCCGAGATCAGCTTCGTCGGCCTGGACAATTTCGTCCGGCTGATCGCCGACGATCCGCAGTTCTGGAACGCCGTCGGCAACACCTTCGGCATGTTCGTGATGTCCACGGTGCCGCAGTTGCTGATCGCGCTGATGCTGGCCAACGCCCTCAACCGGCGGATCAGGGGCCAGACGTTCTTCCGGCTGGCGATCGCCATGCCGATCATCACCTCGACCGCCGTCGTCGCACTGATCTTCTCGATGATCTACGCCCGCGACTTCGGCCTGGTCAATTGGTTGCTCTCGGTGGTCGGTGTGGAGCCGATCGATTTCCGGGCCAGCAAGTTCGCCTCCTGGTTCGCCATCTCGACCATGGTCGACTGGCGGTGGATCGGCTACAACGCACTGATCTACCTGGCCGCCATGCAGGCGATCTCCAAGGACATGTACGAGGCGGCCGCCCTGGACGGTGCCTCGCGCATCCGGCAGTTCTGGTCGATCACCGTGCCGCAGCTGCGCCCCACGATCATTTTCACGCTGATCATCTCGACCATCGGTGGCCTGCAGTTGTTCACCGAGCCGTTGCTGTTCACCAGCGGACCGGGGGGCATCTCCGGCGGTTCCCAGGGCCAGTTCCAGACGATCACGATGTACCTGCTCGACGTCATGAACCAGCGGTTCCAGTGGGGCTACGCCGGGGCCGTCTCGCTCCTGCTGTTCCTGCTGATCGCGGTCATGTCGTTCGTCAACTACCTGCTGGCCCGCCGGATCAGCTCGGACAAGTGAGGCGCGATGACCACCGCAATCCTGGACCCGGCAGCTGGCAAGACCAAGCGTGGCAAGGGCGCGTCGACCTCCGAGCGGCTGTTCAGAGCCAGCCCGTTGACCTGGGTCGGGCTGATCCTCGGGGTGATCCTGTCGTTCTTCCCCTTCTACTGGATGATCGTCATCGCCTCACGGACCAACGACGCGGCCAACGCCTGGCCGCCGCCGTTCCTGCCCGGCGGCAACCTGGGCGACAACATCTCGCGGGTGCTGGCGAACCAGGATGCCAACATCCTCAAAGGGCTGCTCAATTCGGTGCTGGTGTCCGGCACCATCACGGTCGCCACCGTCTTCTTCGGGTCGCTGGCTGGCTTCGCCTTCGCCAAGCTCAGATTCCGGGGCAAGAACGCGATGCTGCTGATCGTGCTGGCCTCCATGATGATCCCGATCCAGTTGGGCGTGCTGCCGCTGTACATCCTGATGTCCGAGCTCGGCTGGCTCAACCGGATGCCCTCGGTCATCGTGCCGTTCCTCATCGGCGGATTCGGCATCTTCATGATGCGTCAGTACGCCGAGCAGGCGGTGCCTAACGAGCTGATCGAAGCCGCGCGCGTCGACGGCTGCTCGACCTGGCGGATCTTCTGGCACGTGGTGGTCCCGGCGCTACGCCCGGCGGCCGCGGTGCTCGGCCTGCTCACCTTCATGGAGCAGTGGAACCAGTTCTTCTGGCCATTCGTCGTGCTCGCCGATCCGACGAACCCGACGGTGCAGATTTCATTGCGCAGCCTGAACTCGGCGTACTTCGCCGACAACTCCCAGATTTTCGCGGGAACGCTGATCGCCACGCTTCCGCTGTTCGTTGTTTTCATCCTCTTCGGCCGCCAGATCATCGGTGGCATCATGGAAGGCGCCGTCAAGTCGTGACCAAAGCAGCAAGTCCGCAGACTGCCGAGCTCCGGGACGGTTCCGGGCAGCTCATCTTTCCGCCCGGGTTCCTCTGGGGTGCCGCCACGGCGGCCTACCAGATCGAGGGTGCGGCGAGTACCGATGGCCGGACACCATCGATCTGGGACACGTTCAGCCACACACCCGGCAAGGTCCTCGGTGGCGACAGCGGAGACGTGGCCTGCGACCACTACCACCGCTACCGCTCCGACGTGGAGCTGATGGCCGAGTTGGGCCTGAAGTCGTACCGCTTCTCGGTGTCCTGGCCCCGGGTGCAGCCTGGCGGATCCGGCGCGGCCAATCAGGCCGGCCTGGACTTCTACCGGCGCTTGGCCGACGAACTGCTGGCCCACGGCATCGAGCCGTGGCTCACTCTCTACCACTGGGATCTGCCGCAGCCGCTGGAGGACGCCGGTGGCTGGCCGGTCCGGGACACCGCCGCGCGGTTCGCCGACTACGCCGAACTGGTGCACGCCGCTCTCGGCGACCGGGTGCGCTACTGGACCACCTTGAACGAGCCGTGGTGTTCGGCGTTCCTCGGCTACGGCTCCGGCGTGCACGCCCCGGGGCGCAGTGACGCGGCGGCCTCGGCGCGCGCGGCGCACCACCTGATGCTCGGGCACGGGCTGGCCGTACAGGCGATGCGTGCCGCCCGACCCGATCACGACTTCGGGATCACGCTCAACCTGTACGCGGTGTCGCCGCAGACCGACTCCGCGGCCGACGCCGACGCGGCGCGGCGCATCGACGGCCTGGCCAACCGGATCTTCCTCGATCCGATCCTGCTCGGGCGCTATCCCGAGGACGTGGTGGCGGACCTCGCGCCGGTGACCGACCAGGCCCACGTACGCGACGGTGACCTGGACGTCATCGCGACGCCGTTGAACGTGCTGGGCGTCAACTACTACACCCGGCACGTGGTGAGCGCCGCGCCGGGGCCGGACCCGGCCGAGGAACCGTCGCCCTGGCCGGGCAGCGAGCGGATCCGATTCGTCACCCGAGGGCTGCCGCTGACCGACATGGGGTGGGAAGTGGACGCGCCCGGGTTGGTGGAGGTCCTGCACCGGGTGCACGACGGTTATCCTGAGGTGCCGATCTACATCACCGAGAACGGCTCCGCGTATGTCGACGAAGTGGTCAATGACAAAGTTGATGATCCGGACAGGTTGGCCTATTTTGACGTACACCTGCGGGCCTGTCACGAGGCGATCTCAGCTGGGGTACCGGTACGGGGCTACTTCGCGTGGTCTTTGATGGATAATTTCGAATGGGCCTGGGGCTATTCGAAGCGCTTCGGCATGATCCACGTCGACTACGACACCCAGCTTCGGATCCCCAAGTCGAGCGCCAGGTGGTACGCCGATGTGATCCGACGTAACGGTCTGGCCGCACAATAGGCGTGGTCAGCCAGCAATAACGGGCCGCGGCGCCGGTCCCCGGCAGGGGGCCGGCGCCGGCAGCCCAGGGTCGGAGGAACAGACGATGACAACCCAGCGCACCCGGTCACTCGGGCGGCCCACCCTCGACGCGGTCGCCGCGCGGGCCGGGGTGGGGCGGGGCACGGTCTCCCGCGTCGTCAACGGTTCGCCCCAGGTCAGCCCCGAGGCCAGAGCCGCGGTCCAGCAGGCGATCGCCGAGTTGGGATACGTGCCGAACCGGGCTGCCCGGGCGTTGGTCACCCAACGGACCGACTCGGTGGCGCTGGTGGTCTCCGAATCCGAGGAACGGGTGTTCGGCGAGCCGTTCTTCGCGGGCATCGTGCGTGGCATCAGTTCGGGTCTGCTCGACACTCCGATGCAGCTCTGGCTCGCGATGGCGCAGTCCCCGGCCGAGCGGGAGCGGGTCGAGCACCATCTGACCAACCAGCACGTCGACGGGGTGCTGCTGCTCTCCCTGCACGACGCCGACCCGCTGCCGACCCTGCTCGAACAGCGTGGGCTGCCGAGCGTGCTGGGCGGGCGGCCGGCCCGGATGCTGCATCCGGACGCCCGCCCGGCGTACTTCGTCGACGTCGACAATGCCGGCGGCGCCCGGCTGGCGGTCGAGTATCTGCTCGCCAGCGGCCGGCGCCGGGTGGCCACCATCGCCGGTCCCCAGGACATGGGGGTGGGCGTCGCCCGGCTCACCGGCTACCACGAAGCGATTCGGCACAGCGGCCAGCCGGCCGGTGGCCTGGTGGCGTACGGCGACTTCAGCGAGGGCAGCGGCACCGCCGCCATGCGTCAGCTGCTGGAGCATCATCCCGACCTGGACGCCGTCTTCGTGGCTTCGGATCTGATGGCCTGCGGCGCCCTGCGGGCACTGCGCGAGGCCGGCCGGCGGGTGCCGCAGGACGTGGCCGTGGTCGGATTCGAGGACGCACCGATCGCCCGGCAGTCCGACCCGCCGTTGACCACCGTCTACCAGCCGGTCGAGGAGATGGGCCGGCAGATGGCCCGACTGCTGCTGTCCCGGATCCGCCGCGACGAGATGCAGGTTCCGTACGTCCTGCTCGAAACCCACATGGTGCCGCGCGCCTCGGCGTGAGCCGGCACTCAAGATCATCCGATCGGGTGATACCGAAGTCAGCTCAAGCGTGTTCTTCAGGGGATTTCCTACCGAGTCATGCCATCGCAACAGGGATGAAATGGTCATCGGGCAGGCTGATGAACGACCGGGGGAGGGCCGGCCTTGCGCGACGGGAGGACTGACATGCTGTTGAGGGTCCGGGTGACCTTACCCGACCGGCCCGGTGCACTCGGCCAGGTGGCCCGCACACTCGGTGTCGCCGGCGCCGACATCGTCCAGGTGACGGTGCTGGAGCGGCTCGGTGGTCGCGCGGTCGACGACTTCACCGTGGTCTGGCCCGGGGCGGCCCGGGTCGACCGCCTGCTGGCCGGCCTCGCCGCCATTCCCGGCGTGCAGGTCGACGGCGTCTGGCGGGCGATCGGCGCGCCGGTCACCGGTGGCCAGGACGCCGAGTTGCTCGCCCAGGTGGCCGCCAACCCGACCGACGGACTGGCCACCCTGGTCGATGCGGTACCGGGGCTGCTCGCCGCGGACTGGGCAGCGGCCGCCGTGGTGCCCGCGGACTGGGCGATCCGCAGCGGTTCCCGGCCACCGGCCAACGCGGTGCCGCCCGGTACGTCCGGCGGACCGGGCGGCCGGTCGCTACCCGCCGGCGCCGAACTGCGCTTCGACGAATCGGAGCTGCCCGGTGCCGAGTTGCTCGCCGGCCTGACCGTGCCGGCCGACGAGCCGCCCTCCGGCGGTGCGCCGGCGGTGGCGTACGCCAGTTGGCGGGCGCCGGTCCCGTTGCGGCTGCCCGAGGTGACCCCGCTGCGTGCCCGGCCGATGGACGGCCCGGACGGGGTGCGCTACGCCTCGGTGCCGTTCGGTCGGGCCGGGCTGGTGTTGATGGTCGCCCGGACGGATGGCGACGACCTGCCGGCGGCGGCGTTCCACGTCACCGAGGTGGACCGGATCGCGCAGCTGGTGCGCGCGGCCACGGTGATCCTCGGTGACCGGCTCGACCTGGTGGGCGCCGACCCGGTGACCGCCCGGCGGTGAATTCACGGCCCGGCGGTCAACCCACAGAGAAGTCACCGCCGGGCAATCTGAGGGAAACAGCCCGGCGGCAAGCTGGGAATCGGCGCGGTGCGGCGCTGTCGAGCGGGCACTGGGCCACCTGGGAGAGGAGCAGCCAATGGCGCTGTGGCGGATCAGAGCGACGGTGGACGACCGGCCGGGTTATCTCGCCGTGCTCACCGCGAGTCTTGCGCTTCGCGCGGTGAACATCCTCGCTGTCCAGGTGCACACCACCGAGGCCGGCGCGGTGGACGATTTTCTGGTCGACGCGCCGGAGGCGATGACCGAGGCGGATCTGATCGCCGCCGTGGAGCGGGGTCGGGGCCGTAATCCGTGGGTCGCCCCGGCCGAGGCCCGAGGCCTTGCCGACCAGCCGACCCGCGCGTTGGCCCTGGCGAACCGCTTGGTGCGCGACCCGGAGGCGCTCGGCGACGTCCTACGTACCCTGCTGGGGGCGAGCTCGGTGACCTGGCGGCCGGCACCGGTGCGGGAGCCAGCCGCCCGGGCCGGTGACACGATGCGGTTGCCCGACCCCGCCGGTGGTTGCTACGACGTCGTCCGCCGCGAGCCGAGTTTCACTCCGGCCGAGTTCGCCCGAGCCCAGGCGCTGGTCGAGCTGGCGGCAGTGGCGAGCCGCCGGGCCGGCGACCAGGTGACCCTGCAGCTCGCCGACGGTGCGGAGCTGATCCTGCGTCCGGCCGGGCCGGACGACCTCGGCGCGCTGACCGCCATGCTCGCCCGTTGCTCGATCGAGAGCCGCACTCCCGGGCTGCTCGCACGGGCACCGGACGTGATCGCCGCGCGTCTGCGGCGGGCCTTGGCGCAGCCGCGCGGACTGCTGCTGGTGGCCGTGCTGGCCAGCCCGGCGGGCGAGCGGGTCGTGGGCGCCGGGCAACTCGTCGTCGAGGGCGCGTTGGGCGAGGTCGCGCTGCTGGTGGAGGACGACTGGCGGCGCCGCGGGGTGGGCACGGCGCTGCTGCGCCGCTTGTCGGCGTACGCCGGGCGCACCGGCCAGGCCGCGCTGGTCGCCCACGTCGCGGCCAGCGACCTCGGAATGCTTCGTACGCTGGCCCGGCTGCACCGGCCAGGTCAGCTGGAACGCGATGGTGAACTGATGAGCGTCACGGTGCCGTTGGTCGATCGGCCGGTCGACGTCGCGGCACCGACTCCCGCCACCATGACCTAGCCGGTTGCCCCGGCGTCCCGGTCCTGGTGCGGGGCCGGTGCGCTGGACGACAGGTCCCGGTGGCACGGCGGGGTCTCCTCCTGTAGGACGGCAGGAGGAGACCCCGCCCCTTTGTCTCCAGGTAGGGGCTTCACAAATTCATGACGAGGGGGTTAAATCAAGATGCCTGTCTTGATCGCTCCTTGTCGATGGGAGCGCTCCCAGGTAGATCTGTCAGTTATGGATCTGTCAGTCATGGATCTGTAAACCGCCGCCTACCGAACCGCACCCCCATAGCCACCCCGCCACCGTCAGCCACCCCGCCACCGTCATGCCTGGCACCGCCGTGTGGTCAACCGCCCGGCAGACGCCGGCTGGCCCGAAGGCCTCCACCGCGCCGGCCCCCAGCCGAAGCGGAGAGGGCGGATGCGCCCACATCCGCCCTCTCGATGTCCTCCACTACGCGAGGTCGCGCGCGGCTCCACGGACAGGAGCGAGTCTAGTGCGTTCAAGCAATCGGCCGGCCCAGCCGGACGGCCGGAACCGCCGGTCCCGGCGGTTGTCGGCAGCCGCCGTAGCGGTACTGCTCGCCGCCGCGGTCGCGGTCTGGCTGACCCCGCAGTCCGGCGCCGCCGCCGCGCCCGCGTTCAACTACGCCGAGGCGTTGCAGAAGTCGTTGCTGTTCTACGAGGCCCAGCAGTCCGGGCCGCTGCCACAGTGGAACCGGGTCTCCTGGCGCGGCGACTCGGCGCTCACCGACGGTGCCGACGTCGGCGTCGATCTGACCGGTGGCTGGTACGACGCGGGCGACCATGTGAAGTTCGGTTTCCCGATGGCGTTCACCACCACCATGCTGGCCTGGGGGGCCGTCGAGTACCGTGCCGGCTACGCCGCGTCCGGCCAGCTACCGCATCTGTTGAACAACCTGCGCTTCGTCAACGACTACTTCATCAGGGCCCACCCGTCGCCGAACGTGCTGTACGGCCAGGTCGGCAAGGGCGACGACGACCACAAGTGGTGGGGGCCGGCCGAGGTGCTGCCGATGGCCCGCCCGGCGTACCGCATCGACGCCACCTGCGGCGGCTCGGACCTGGCCGCGGAGACGGCGGCCGCGATGGCGGCCTCGTCGATGGTGTTGCGTCCGACCGACCCGGCGTACGCGAACACGTTGGTCAGCCACGCCCGCCAGCTCTACAGCTTCGCCGACACCGTGCGCCGGGCATACCACGAGTGCATCACCGACGCCACCAACTTCTACCGCTCCTGGAGCGGCTACGCCGACGAACTCGTCTGGGCGGCGATCTGGCTGCACCGGGCCACCGGCGAGGCGGCGTACCTGACCAAGGCCGAGACCGAGTACGACAACCTGGGCACCGAGCCGCAGACCAGCACCCGCGCCTACAAATGGACCATCGCCTGGGACAACAAGCAGTTCGGCGCGTACGTGCTGCTGGCCAACCTGACCGGCAAGCAGAAGTACGTCGACGACGCGAACCGGTGGTTGGACTTCTGGACCGTCGGGGTCAACGGGGAGAAGGTCCGTACCTCACCGGGTGGGATGGCGGTGCTGGACACCTGGGGTGCGCTGCGCTACGCCGCGAACACCGCGTTCGCCGCCCTTGTCTACAGCGACAACCTCACCGACGCCACCCGCAAAACCCGCTACCACGACTTTGCCGTCCGGCAGATCAACTACGCGCTCGGCGACAACCCGCGAAACTCCAGCTACATGATCGGATTCGGCACCAACTCGCCGCGTAACCCGCACCACCGCACCGCGCACGGCTCATGGTGGGACAGCATGCAGGTGCCGGAGCAGACCCGGCATGTGCTCTACGGTGCGCTGGTCGGCGGCCCGTCCGCGCCGGACGACGCCTACACCGACCGTCGCGACGACTACGTGATGAACGAGGTGGCCACCGACTACAACGCCGGCTTCACCTCCGCCCTGGTCCGGCTCTACCACGAGTACGGCGGCACCGTGCTGGCGAACTTCCCGCAACCGGAGACGCCGGACATCGACGAACTGTCGGTCGAGACGACGATCATGCAGAACGAGACCCGCTCGACCGGGGTCAAGGTGATCATCTACAACAAGTCGGCCTTCCCGGCCCGGGCCCTGACCGGGGCGAAGTTCCGCTACTACTTCGTTCGTGACGGCTCCGGCACCCTGGAGGTGAGCAGCCCGTACAGCCAGGGTTGTCCCAAGCCGACCGGGGCCCGGCAGCAGTCCGGTGACCTGTGGTACGTCGAGGTCGACTGCACCGGACACACCATCGCCCCGGCCGGGCAGTCGGCGCACCGGATGGAGGTGCAGCTCAAGATCGGGGTGACCGAGGGTGGCACCTGGAACCCGGCCAACGACCCGTCGTACCAGACCGCCGCCGGCGCCAACCGGGCGGTGCCGCTGTACGAGGACGGCGAGCTGGTCTGGGGGCGGGAACCCGCCGGCCCGACTCCGACCCCGTCGCCGACGACGAGCCCGACTCCCAGCCCGGGTCCCACTGCGTCGCCGACGACGAGCCCGAGTTCCACGCCGACGCCGCCGCCAACGCCCACGCCGCCTCCAACGCCGACGCCGACGCCGCCGCCGACCGGGTCGCCGAGCCCGAGTCCGACCGGCACCCCACCGGTTTCCGGCTGCCGGGTGACCTACAGCACCAACGACTGGTCGACCGGGTTCACCGGCGCGGTGACCATCACCAATACCGGTACCTCGCCGATCAACGGCTGGACCCTGCGGTTCACCTTCAGCGCCGGTCAACAGGTGACTCAGGGCTGGTCGGCGACCTGGTCGCAGAGCGGTAGCCAGGTCAGCGCCAGCAACGTCGCCTGGAACGGCACGCTGGCCACCGGTGCGAGCACGAGTATCGGCTTCAACGCCAGCCACACCGGCAGCAACCCGCGACCGGCGTCGTTCAGCGTGAACAGCTCGGTCTGTACGGTCGGCTGAGAACCCGTCCACGGCCGCGCCGTACCGGTGCCGGGGCCGGCAGGTGATCACCTGCCGGCCCCGGCGAAACCGTCGCGGTCGGGAGTCAGGGTGTCAGTGAACCGGGCCCGGCTGCGGCAACGCCTCGGCCAGGTCGGTCAGCGCGGTCAGCGTACGGTCCAGATCGACCGCCGGCGGCCAGCCGGCCGTCGCGGCCTGCAGGACGCCGGCCCGCCCACGGACAAGGCTGCCGTGATTGGTGACGATCCGGTCGAGTCGCAGCAGGGCGGCCCGGACCGGAGCGACCAGCAACTGGCTGGCGGACTGCCGGGACGACGGGGCCACCTTGAGCTTGCGGTCGAAGTCGATGTCCCGGGGCGCCTGGTCGGGTAACGGTGGGTTGCGAGCGGGCCGCACCCGTCCGGCCGTGGCGTACCGGATCTCGAAATCGCCGACCGGGACCGGCGATCTGACCAGGAAGGTCACCGTCGGCAGGCCGGCGTCGGCGCTGTGCTCCTCATAGATCAGGACGGCGGCCGGATGCCCGGCATGCTCGCCGTGGGCCGAGATGACACATTGTGTGGAACCGGCCTGTTCGGACCGTGTTCGGTCACCGTACCCGGCCGGTGCCGGGCCGGTGGCCCAGCCACGTCCGGCCGCCCACTGCTGGATCTCGATCGCGACATTGCGCCGGGCCGAGTGCTCGCGTCGGGTGTCGGCGGCCGACATCGCCCAGATAGCGGCGACCAGCGCGGCGGTGACTGCGCCAATGAGCAGGACGAGAAGAACCGTCATGATTTTACGGTAGTCGACCGACTTCGCTCTGTGATGACTCGGACAGTCAATTTGCCGTCGAAGGAACAACCTGCTTCGTAAGATATATACCGTATGTCACTAATGGTGCTGATCGATGTGCGGTGTGGACCGCTGGTGCCCGCGTGACCGCGGGCGGCGGCCACGGGCTGCTGCGCAGTGCGGGAGCGCCCAGTCGAGCGACCTTCCTGGAACTCTTCTTCGACCTGGTCTTCGTGGTCGCGCTCGCGCTGCTGTCCGAGACGCTGGTCTCCCGGCTGAACCCCGCCGGCGTGGCGGAGGCGGCGATCGGGCTGCTGGCGCTGTGGTGGGTGTGGGTGGTGACCACCCTGGTCACCGACCTGTACAACCCGCAGAGCCGGGGCATCCAGATGATCACCGTCGGGATCATGTTCGGCGTGCTGCTCATGGCGTCGTCGTTGCCGACCGCGTTCACCGACCGGGCGGGTCTGTTCGCCGGCGCGTACGTCGCCATCCACCTCGCCCGTGGACTGTTCTTCTTCCTGTTCTTCTTCCTGACGTTGCACGAGTTCTTTCCCCTGACGTCGCAGGAGCGCTCCACCCGGACCAGGCACCAACGGATGGCCCGTGAGCGGGCGGTGCGGATCTGGGCCTGGTTCGCGATCTCGGCCGTGCCGTGGATCGGCGGAGTGTTGGCTGGCGAGGAACTCCGGCTGCTGCTCTGGACGGTTGCGCTGGTGACCGACTACACCGTGTTCGCACTCGGGTATCCGTTGCCCGGCCGGGCCCGGATCGCCGCGGACCAGTTCAGCCCGACCGCCGAGCACCTGGCCGAACGCTACCACCAGTTCTTCATCATCGCGCTCGGTGACATCATCCTGATCGCCGGCATGACGTTCAGCCGGGACACGATCACCATCGCCCGTACCGCCGGGTTCGTCGTGGCGTTCGCGAGCGCGGCCATCCTGTTCCGGCTCTACGTGCACTGCGCCGGTGACCTGCTCACCCGGGCGATCGAGGCGGCCCGCACCCCCGGCCGGTTCAGCAAGTCGGCCCCGTACACGCACCTGTTGATGGTCGCCGGGGTGATGGGCACCGCAACCAGCGCCAAGCTGGTCATCGAGCAGCCGTCCAGTGCCGTGCCAGGGGTCTGGGCGCTGGTCATCATCGGTGCGCCGGTGATCTTCCTGCTCGGCCGGACCCGGTTCGAGTACGAGGTGTTCGGCAGGATCGGTTGGCCGCTGCTGGCCGGTGCGGCGACGCTCGCGGGTGTCCTGCTACCCATCGCGACCGTGGCTGTCCTGCCCCCGCTGCCCGTCGCCGCCTGCGTGAATCTGGTGCTGCTGGCGATCATCGGATTCGATCTGGCACTGCGCGGGCGGCGTAACCCTGTCCCGCCCGCGCCGCCGCTGTGAGACCGACCGGGTGGCCGCCCTGACGCGGACGGCCACCCGGTCGGGCGGACAGGTCAGCCGTTCGCCAGCGCGATCAACCGGGCCCGGGTGCCGTTCCAGTGGTTGCGGTCCACACTGCCGGAGATGCCCGGCACGCTGCCACTGGCCGTGTACTGCCAGAACGACCAGTACGGCGCGCCCGCCGGCAGGGTCCCGGCGCTGCTCGACCATCGAGCGATCCACAGCGGATGGTTGCTCCACGGACCGGTCCAGTTGCCGGTGCAGCTGGACCACCAGCTGGTGGTGGTGTAGATCACCGCGTACCTGCCGGTGCGCGAGCGGTAGGTGGTCAGGAAGGAATCGATCCAGCTGCGCATGGCCGACTGGCTCAGGCCGTAGCACATGGCTCCGTACGGGTTGTGCTCGATGTCCAGCGCGGCCGGCAGCGTGCGGCTGTCCGCGGACCAGGCGCCGCCGTTGCTGACCAGATAGTTGGCCTGGACCGCGCCGGTGGAGCGGTCCGGCAGGGCGAAGTGGTACGCCCCGCGGATCACCCCGGCGTTGTATGCCGCCACGTAGTTGGCGTTGAACCGGGAATCCTTGTAGTTGGTCCCCTCGGTCGCCTTGATGTAGGCGAACTCGACTCCGCTGTTGCGCACGCTGGTCCAGTTGATCGAGCCTTGCCAGTGCGAGACGTCGATGCCGGGGGTGGTGGCCGCCTGCGCCGGTGCCGCGACGCCGGTGACGAGCGCGGCCGTGGCCAGCACCAGCGTCAGGCCGGCGGCCAGCATGCGCCCGGTGGCCGGCAATCGACGGGTGGCGCTGCTGTGACGGGTGGCGCTGCTGTGACGGGTGGCGCTGCCACGCCGGGTGGGCGCTTGCGCGCCGACGGTCGTTGCCATCGTTGCTCCTCGGTCGGTGAGTCGGTTCGGCCGTCAGGCGGCGCAGTAGACGAGACGGTTCGGGCTTCCCGTCCCCGGGTTGATGACCACGCCCATGGTGGCGTTGCGGATGAGGTAGGCGCTGACCTGCGCGGCGGTCCAGGCCGGGTTCCGCGAGGCGACCAGCGCGGCGCAGCCGGTCACGTGTGCGGTGGCCATCGAACTCCCGCTCAGCGTGGCGACCGCCGAGTTGCTGGTGTACCAGGTCGAGGTGATGCCCGCGCCGGGCGCGAACAGGTCGAGGCAGGACCCGTAGCTCGCCGAGCTCATTCTGGCGTCGGTGACCGTCGTACCGGCGACGGTCAATGCCTCCGGCACCCGGGCCGGTGAGGTGTTGCAGGCGTTGCTGTTGGAGCCGCCGGCGGCGACCGCGTAGGTGATGCCGGACAGGATCGAGTTGGTGACCGCGGCGTCCAATGTGGTGCTGGCGCCACCGCCGAGCGCCATGCTGGCCACCGCGGGCTTGACCGCGTTCTGGGTGACCCAGTCGATCCCGGCGATCACCCCCGAGATCGAGCCCGCGCCGGCGCAGCTGAGCACCCGTACCGGCACCAGTTGGACCGCCTTCGCGACGCCGTACTCCTTGCCGCCGATGGTCCCGGCGACGTGCGTGCCGTGACCGTTGCAGTCGTCGGCCGGGCCGCCGTCGATCACGTCGAAGCCGGTGCTGACCCGACCGTAGAAGTCGCTGTGAGTGCGGTGGATACCGGTGTCGATGACGTAGGCATGGACGTTGGGCGCGGTGGTGGGATAGGCGTAGCGGTTGTCCAAGGGCAGGTTGCGCTGGTCGATACGGTCCAGCCCCCAGGAGGGCGGGTTCAGCTGCACGCCGGCGGCCAGCGGCGCGATGGCGTGGTCCTGCTCGACGTAGGCGACGGCCGGGTGGGCGGCCAGCCGCCGGGCGGCGGTCTCACTCATCCGGGCGGTGAAGCCGTCGACGGCGGCGCTGAACACGTGCCGCACGCTGGCGCCGTAGCGGTCGGCCAGCCGGTCGGCCAGCGGCGCGGCAGCGGTGTCGTCGCGCAGCACGACGATGTAGCTGTCGGGTATGGCGGTGGTACCGCCGGCCCGGCGGATCTCGCCGAGCGGCCCGGCGGCCTGGGCCGGCACCGGCTGGCTGACCAGCGCCAACAGCGCGAGCAGTCCGGCGGCGAGCAGTTTCCGGGTTGCGGAAATGGTCACGAGGCATCCCTTCGGCAGGTTGTCCCGTCCGTCGAGGGTGCGACGGGTACGGTGGACCACCCCCAAGTGTCGCTTAGGGTATGCAATTGAATACCCATCATTATGGATATCTTGCCGATGGTATGACGCGGCGCCGGCGCACGACACCAACCGCGGCCACCGTGTCGGCCACAGCCATCCGGAGCTCGATGCTGTTCACTGTGCAGACAGCTCACAGCGTGGACGGCTTCCGGCGTGGACGGCTTCGGCGTGGACAGCTCGCCGCGTGGGCGCTACGGACCTGAACGGAGTGCGATGTCGAACCAGGACGGTGTCAATCCGGCCGAACGCGCCCGGCAAGGCGTACGTGACTGGATCCGTGACATCACCCGGCGCACCGGCCGGGGGCTGCTCAACGCCACCCCGTACGGCATCCTGGCGTTCCTCACCGCCTCGGCTGTCGCGCCGATCGCCGCCGCCGGCTTCACCGCCAGCGGGGTCGTCGCGGCCGCCCTCGAACAGCTCGGGCAGCTGGGCGGCGGTTACCTCGCCGACGTGCTGTCCGACACCGCCAGACGGCTGCGCGGCCGGCGGCTCACCGACGCGCAATGGCGCGAAGCGCTCGCCGAGGAGTTGCTCTGCCGGCTGTCCGCCGACGACCCGGCGGCGCGCGCGCTGCGGGCCGAGGCCGGGCAGTTGCTGCAGGCGGTCGGTGCGGTGCAGGTGGCGCTCGCCGAGGCGGCGGAGAACGACGTCGGGCTACGCGATGAACTCGCCACCGCGTTTCAGGTGCTCAGCCACGACGTGGCGGCGTTGCAGTGGATGATCGTCGAGGCGCACCGCGCACTCGGTGAGCTGCAGCGTCAGCTCGCCGAGCGCAGCCACGAGCAGCGCGTCGAGATGGACCGGCTGCACCGGCAGCTGCTCACCATCACGCAGCTCACCGTTCGCTTCGAGCAGCCGGCCGTGCTGCCGGCCGTGCTGCCGACCGCGCAGCCGGCCGCGCAGCCGGCCGCCGTGGCCGAGCCGGGTACGGCGACCGGGACCGAGCCGGGCGACGGTGCCCAGGTCTGCCCGTTTCCTGGTCTGGCCGCGTTCCAACCGGGGGACGCGCCGTGGTTCCACGGCCGCGACGAGCAGGTCGCCCAGGTGCTCAGCCGCCTCGTCGAGCAGTCGGTCGGCGGCCCGCCGCTGGTGATCACCGGAGTGTCCGGCGCCGGCAAGTCCTCGCTGCTGCGTGCCGGTGTCCTGCCGGCGATCGCCGGCGGTGCGCTCGGTGACGCCGGGCAGTGGCGCTGGCTGCTGATGACACCCGGCCCGGATCCGCTCGGCGAACTCGTCGAACGGACCCTCGCCGCGTACGGCCGGCCCGCCGCCGACCCATCGGCGCAGATCGCGCGGGACAGCCCACCGGAGTTCGGCGGCCTCGCCGCGGCCGCCGCGGCCGCCGCCGGAGACGGCGGAGCCGCCGGCGCAACCGTCGACGCCGGTGTCCGCCTGGTGATCGCGGTCGATCAGTTCGAGCAACTGTTCACCCAGTGCCCGGACCCGGCCGGTCGGCTGGCCTTCGTCACCGCACTGGCCAGCGCGGCCCCGGCCGTGGTGGTGATCACCGTGCGGGCCGACTTCTACGCCGACTGCGCCGAACTGCCGCCGCTCGCGCAGGCCCTGGCCGCAGGTCACCTGATGCTCGGCCGGCTCACCGCCGAGCAGCTACGCCGGGCGGTCCGCGAGCCCGCCGCCCGGGCCGGGCTGGAGGTCGAACCGGGTCTGGTCGAACTGCTCCTCGCCGACCTCGGCGCCACCGATCCGGGCGGCTACGACCCGGGTGCGCTGCCGCTGCTGGGCCATGCCCTGCGCGCCACCTGGGAGCGCCGCGACGGGCAGCGGCTCACCGTGGCCGGCTACCACGCCACCGGCGGCATCCGACGGGCCATCGCCGCCACCGCCGAACAGATCTATCTGCAGCTCGACCCGGCGGGGCGGGCCGAGCTGCGGACCGCCATGCTGCACCTGGTCACCCTGACCGACGCCGGTACGGTGGTCCGCCGCCGGGGTGACCGGCGTCTGCTCGAAGCCGGCCTGCTGGCCCGGCTGGTACGGGCGAGGCTGGTCACCGCTGCGGCCGACACCGTGGAAATCAGCCACGAGGCACTGTTGACGAACTGGCCACGGCTGGTGAGCTGGTTGTCCGAGGCCCGCGATGAGCTCACCCTGCGGCAACGGCTCGTGGTGGCGGCCGACGACTGGCAGGCCGCCGGCCGGGATCCGGACCTGCTGCTGCGCGGTTCGCGGTTGGCCGAAGCGCGGCGGTGGTCCGCCGGGCGAGCGGACCTCGCCACGACGCAGGTCGACTATCTCGACGCCAGTACGGTGGCTGCCGAGGCCGCCGAGTCGGCTCGCCAGCGCGGGGTGCGCCGGCTGCGCCGGCTGGCGGCCGGCCTGGCCGTGGCGCTGCTGCTCGCCGTCGTCGGTGGACTGTCCGCCGTCGACAAGCAGGCCGAAGCCGAGCGCCAACGCAGGCAGGCAACTTCGCGCCAGTACGCCGCCGAGTCCCTGGTCGCCGGGCTGTCCAACGATGATCTGCTGGCCATGCGCAAGGCGCTGTCGGCGTGGGACCAGGCGCCGACCATGGAGGCGTACAGCGCGCTGATCGGCGTACAGTCGGCCAGCATGGTCGGCCCGCTCGGCACCGGCCCGGGTGGGCTGACGGCGGCGCTGAGCCCGGACGGGACACTCGTCGCCGTAGGACACCAGGACGGGACGATCCGGTTGTGGGACACCGGCTCGCTGCGCCCACGTGACGTGGTGCTGCACCACTCCGCCGACGATCCGGTGGTGTCCCTGGCGTTCTCGCCCGACGGGCGTTACCTCGCCTCCGGCTCCTTCACCGCCGACGGCGGTCTGCGAATCTGGGCGGCGGCCAGCGGCGCCGCCGTGCGGGACCTGCCGGGAGCCGGCGCCGTGGCCTGGCTGCCGGGGACCTCGACCGTGCTGGCCAGCCGGATCGGCACCGACCTGACTCCGCCCCTGCAGGTCGGCGGCTGGGACGCGACCAGCGGTGAGCTGCGGCTCGCGCTGCCCACCGGCATGCTCGGCTACGACCTGAGCGTCAGCCCTGACGGAGCGCTGGTCGCGCTCGCCAACCCGGCCGACGGTGACGTGCAGGTGTGGCGGCTGACCGACCGGACACGGGTACGGACCCTCCCGTCGGCGCAACAGGTCGCCTTCGCCCCGGACGGCATGCTGGTGACCGGGGACGTCGACGGTGGCCTCGCCAGCTGGTCGGTGCGCACGGGTGAACGGACGCCGTTGGCCACCGGTCCGCAGCGCCCGCCGGTACCGCTGGCGGTCACGCCGGACGGCACGCTGCTGACACTCGGCGGCTGGAGCGCCGGGCGGGTCGACGGGTGGGCGCTGAGCACCGGGGTGGTCAAGAAGGGATACAGCGGCTACGCCGGGCGGATCGTCTCCGACATCACACTGTCGGCCGACGGCCGGACCATCGCGGTGACCGGCCCGGACGCCCCGACGATGCTGTTCCGCCGCAGCGACGGGCTGCTGCCCCATCCCGAAGCGGTGCAGTACGCCGCCGTCGCGCCGGCCGGAGACCGGCTGGTCACCGCGGCCGGCGACGGCGTGGTGCGAATCTGGGACCTGGCCAGCCGCGAACCGCTGCCACCGATCCGCCCGGACGCCGCCGGCACCACCGACGCAGCCATCACCGTCACCGGGGTGGCCGTCGCCGTGGACGGTACGATCGCCGTCGCCACCCACGACGCGGGAGTGCTGCGCTACACCGCGACCGGTGCCCCGGCCGGCACCCTGCCGGTTGCCGGCGGCACCGGCTGGCAGGTCCGCCATCCGGTGTTCTCCCCGGACGGCGACCTGCTGGCCGCCGCCGTGAGCGGGCCCGGCCCGGACGGGGCGGAATCCGACGGCGTCGTGGTCTGGCCGCTCGACCGGCCGGACGAGCAGGTGTTCCTGCCGACGGACGGCACCACGACGGCCCTCGCATTCGCCCCGGACGCCGCGACGCTGGTCGGCGCGGTCGCCGTCGGTCAGGCCAGCACAGCCGAGGTGACACTCGCCGCGCAGCTGCGTTCCTGGCAGGTCGACGACCTTTCGCCCGGTGACGAGCTGACGATCCCCGGCCGGCAGGTCCTGGATCTCGCGGTCAGCCCGGACGGGCGACTGGTCGCGGTGGCCGGCGACGACCGGCGGGTCGAGCTACGCGGCACCGCCAATTTCGAGCTGGTCCGTACGTTGCCCGTACCGGTGGACGTGGTGGCCAACGTGGCGTTCTCGCCGGACGGCCGTCATCTGGCCACCAGCGCCGTCGGCGACGAACTGCTGCGGTTGTGGGAGGTGGACACCGGCCGACTCGCCGCGGTACTGCTCGGTCACCTCGACGATGTCAACGAAGTCGCGTTCACCTCGGACGGGCAGCTGCTCAGCGCGTCCACCGACACGACCGCGCAGGTGCTCGATCTCGACGCGCAGCGGGTCGCCGACCGCATCTGCGCGGGGGTCGGTGCCGCCGCCGTCGCGGTCGGCGACCCACTGCCGCGGGTCTGCGACGAGGCCAGCCGCCCCGGATGATCACCCATCGGCGCCGACCGTGCCCGCGACGCCGGTCGCCGTCGACTGGCTGATCCCGCCGTGGACCGCGCACCGCGCCGCCCAGCCGGCCGGCAGCACCTGCACCTTCATCCGGCGCCGGCACCGGCGGCAGTAGCGCGGCGGCTCCAGCGCGCGGGCGGCCGCACAACCGTCGTGCGTGCCGGTCGCGACGTCCTCGCCGCAGCGGTCACACCACATCGTCTGGGTCGCCGTCGAATTCGCGGCTTCCTGTTCCACGGCCGCCTCAGATTCCACGGCCGCCTCAGATCGTCGCCGACAGTGCTTTGACCGGCATCTTCAGGTCGTCCAGCAGGGCCAGGTCCTCGGTCGCCGGGCGGCCCAGCGTGGTCAGGTAGTTGCCGACGATCACCGCGTTGATGCCGCCGAGCAGGCCGTCGCGGGTACCCAGGTCGCCGAGGGTGATCTCCCGGCCACCCGCGTAGCGCAGGATCGTGCGGGGCATCGCCAGCCGGAACGCGGCGATGGCGCGCAGCGCGTCGCGGGCCTGGACCACCGGCCGGTCACCCAGCGGGGTGCCTGGCCGCGGGTTGAGGAAGTTCAGCGGCACCTCGTGCGGATCCAGTTCGGCCAACTGGGCGGCGAACTCCGCCCGCTGCTCGATCGTCTCCCCGAGGCCGAGGATCCCGCCGCAACACACCTGCATGCCGGAGTCGCGCACCATCCGCAGCGTCTCCCAGCGCTCGTCGAAGGTGTGCGTGCTGACCACGTTGGCGAAGTAGGACCGGCAGGTCTCCAGGTTGTGGTTGTACCGGTGCACGCCGATGGCGACCAGTTCGTCGACCTGCTGCCGGGTGAGCATGCCGAGCGACGCCGCGATCTGGATGTCCACCTCGGCCTTGATCGCGGCGACGCCCTCGCGTAGCTGTCGCATCAGCCGGGCGTCCGGCCCGCGTACCGCCGCCACGATGCAGAACTCGGTGGCGCCGGTGGCAGCCGTCTGCCTGGCCGCCTCGACCAGCGACGGGATGTCCAGCCACACGGCCCGCACCGGCGAGGCGAACAGGCCGGACTGCGAGCAGAAATGACAGTCCTCCGGGCATCCGCCGGTCTTGAGCGAGACGATGCCCTCGACTTCGACCTCCGGGCCGCACCAGCGCATCCGTACCTCGTGGGCCAGCTCAAGGGCGGCCGGTAGGTGCTCGTCGGGCAGGCGCAACACGGCGAGGACACCCGCCTCGTCCAAGCCGACGCCACGCTCCAGGACTTGTAGCCGGGCTAGGTCGAGGATCTCTGGCATGGTCGTACCCTACTAGGCAGTGCGCGATCCACGAGGGGGCCGCGACCACGAGGGGGCTACGTGGCGGACTGGTTGGCCGGCTTGCGGCGGCGGGCGCAGTTGCGTGCCAAAGCAGGGCTGACCCGCGAGCTGCGCCCGCGTACCGCCGACGAGACACACGTCGATCTGGCCGGGAACGACTACCTCGGGCTCGCCCGGCACCGCGCGGTCGCGACCGCCGCGACGGACGCGCTGCGCCGGTACGGACTCGGCGCCACCGGATCGCGGCTGGTGCGCGGGTCGACCGACCTGCACGCCGCGCTGGAGGCAGAGCTCGCCGGTTGGCTCGGCGCCCATGGGGCTCTGGTGTACTCCTCCGGCTACCTGGCCAACCTCGGCGCGGTGCGGGCACTGGCCCAGCCGCGGACGCTGCTGGTGTCCGACGCGCACAACCATGCCTCGCTGGTCGACGGCTGTCGCCTGTCCGGTGCGTGGACCGAGGTCGTGGCGCACGCCGACCCGGCGGCCGTGGCCGCTGTGCTGGCCGCCCAGCCCGGCCGCCCGGCGGTGGTGATCACCGAGTCGGTCTTCTCCGTCGACGGTGACGTCGCCCCGTTGGCCGCGCTGCACGCGGTCACCCGTCGGCACGGCGCCCTGCTACTGGTCGACGAGGCGCACGCGCTCGGGGTGCTCGGGCCGGCCGGGGCCGGCGGGGTGGCCGCAGCCGGGCTCGCCGGCGAGCCGGACGTGCTGGTCACCGCCACCTTGTCCAAGGCACTCGGCGGTGCCGGCGGACTGCTGGCCGGACCCGAGCCACTGATCCGGCACGTGATCGACACCGGGCGGACCTTCATCTTCGACACCGCGCTGCCACCGGCGGTCGCCGCCGGGGTGCACGCCGCGATCGGTCTGGCTCGCGACGGGCAGCGGCTGCGGGCCGAACTGGCCGGCCGGGTCGCCGCCGCGGTGCGCCGGTTCACCGGCGCCGGTCTCGACGTCGGCGGCCCGCCCGCCGGGGGCGTCGTCTCGATCGCGGCACCCGGGCCGGAGGCGGCGCTCGCCTGGGCCAACGACTGCCACGACCGTGGCGTGGCGGTCGGCTGCTTCCGTCCACCGTCCACCCCGGACGGCCGAGCGCGACTACGGATCACGGTCAACGCCGGGGTGCCCCGTGCCGACTTCGACCGGGCGCTCGACGTGATCGTGGAGTGTGCGCCGTGACCGGCTGGCACGGGCCGGTGGTGGTCACCGGTACCGACACCGGGGTGGGCAAGACGGTGGTGACCGCGGCGATCACCGCCGCCGCCCAGGCCGCCGGATTGCGGGTGGCGATGGTCAAACCGGGCCAGACCGGTACGGTGACCGGCGAGCCGCCGGACGTCGACATCGTCACCCGGCTCGCCGATCCGGCCACCGTACGGACCCTGGCCAGCTATCCGGAGCCGCTGGCACCGCTGGCCGCCGCCCGGGTCGCCGCCGCCGAGCCGCTGGAGCTGTACGCGGCGGTGGACGCGGTGCGTGCCGAGGCCGACAAGCACGACCTGGTGTTGGTCGAGGGGGCCGGTGGCCTGCTGGTGCCGATGGGGCTGCGCCCGTCGGGCGAGGCGTGGACCATCGCCGACCTGGCGGTGTCGCTGGGGGCGCCGGCCGTCGTGGTGAGCAGAGCCGGTCTCGGCACGCTGAACCACACCGCGCTCACCCTGGAGGCGCTGGAGCGGCGGGCGGTGCCGGCCGGCGTGGTGCTCGGCGCCTGGCCGGCCGAGCCGGAGTTGGTGCACTGGGCCAACCTCAGCGAACTGGTGCCGACCATGGTGGGTGCGTTGCCCGACGGTGCCGGCGGGCTCGACCCGGGGGTGTTCCGCCGCTCCGCGCCCGGCTGGCTGACCCCGGCACTCTACGGCGTGCTGGACGACTGGCGGGCCTGGGCCGACGACGTCAGCTGAGCGGACCCGGTCGGGTCGACACGACGGATCACGAACGCGTCCGGCATCCGGAACGACAGGTTGTCCGGCGACCACGGGGCACGCACCACGTCGACGCCGGTGAGCAGCGGCGTCACCTCCCGTACCACCACAGCGGCCTCCATCCGGGCCAGTTGCGCACCCAGGCAGCGGTGCGCGCCCGCGCCGAAGGCCAGATGGCGCCGGGAACCCGGCTGGCCGGGCCGGAACTGGTGCGGCTGCGGCACTACCGCCGGGTCGCGTCCGGCCGCCGCCAGCCAGAGCAGCACGCTGGTGCCACGGGGTGCCGGCGTACCGGCCACCGCGGTGTCCACGGCGGTCCGCCGCCGCCAGGTGACGATCGGCGGCACCAGCCGCAGGCCCTCCTCCACCACGTCATCGACCGACACCGACCCGTCGGTCAGCCCGGCGAGCACCGCCGGCTCGCCGGTGAGCCGGTGCAGCAGCAGCGTGAGGAACTGCGAGGTGGTCTCCTGACCGGCGACGAGGAGGAAGAACAGCGCCCCGACCACCACGTCCGCCGGGTGTCCGGCAGCGCGCAACGCTGCGGCCAACCCGCCCCCGGTAGCGGCGAATTCCCGCAGTACGGCATGGAAGCGCCCCACCGTGTGCGCGAGCTCGTGCTGTCGGCCGGCGTCCACCGGTGCCCAGAACAGCTCCAACGCCGCCCGGGCGAACCGCTTGACCGTCGTGGTCGCCGCGTCCGGCAACTCGACCAGTCGGGCCAGGACCAGCAGGGGCAGGTCAGCGGCGAGGTCCGCGTACAGGTCCACCGACCGACCGGCGGCCAGCACGGCGCGTAGCGCGCGCACCCGGGCCCGCACCAGCCCGACCAGCCAGTCCCGCTGCCCGGCCACCCGGGCCGGGTGCAGCGCGTCGGCGACCGCCGTACGGATCGCCCGGTGGCTGGGCGTGCCGTTGTTGGCCAGCGTCGGCGGTAGTCGGAAGCCGTACGAGGCGAGAGCGCGCAGCGCCGCGACCGGCATCGGGGTGACCGCGTCCAGCGCGTTGTCCGGCCGAAAGGTGGCGGGGTCGGCGAGCACCCGCCTGACCAGGGCGTGCCGGGTGACCAGCAGGTGGGCGGTGCCGGTGTGATCGGGCACGACCGCTACCGGCGGCCAGGCCTCGCCGAGGCTTTCCCAGTTGCGTAGCAGCACACCGGTCACGCTAGTGCCGCCGCCGGCCGACGTACCGGCGGGCGTAGCTGCCAGACCCGGGCATGGCGGGTGTGCACGCTCTCCAGCGCCGTCGGCACCGGCACCTGGTAGCCGGCCAGCTCGGTGCAGCGCTCGCGGGGCAGGTACGCCCGGTCCGGGTCGCCGACCAGCACCCGCGCGCCGTCGGCGGCGGCGCGCAGCAGGAACCGCAACACCCGGGTGGCCATCGCCTCGCTGTAGAACACGTCACCGGCGAGCACCACCTGCGCGTCGCCGTGGTCGCCGTCGAGCGGGTCGCCGGCGGTGACCGCCAGGCGTACCCGGTTGGCCTCGGCGTTGAGGCCGGCGGCAACGGCCGCCACCGGATCCACGTCGACCGCCCGGACCACCGCCGCCCCCGCCCGGGCGGCGGCGATCGCCACCAGACCGGAACCGGTCGCCAGGTCCAGCACCCGGCGACCGGCGACCGTCTCCGGCCGGTCCAGCAGATAGCGGGCCAGGGCCTGGCCGCCGGCCCAGGCGAACGCCCAGAACGGCGGCGGCTGCTCGCTGCGGAACTCACCCTCGGTCAGCTCCCATAGCCCGACCGGCTCCGCGGCCTGGTGCAGGTGCACCTCCGGCACGTACGCCACGGGCGCGAGGTGGGTATGGGCGCGGACGAACCCCACCAGATCTGTCGGCATGTCACGGATTGTGCCGGGCCCCGCCGGCAGACCCGACGCCGACCCGGACCGCGCGGCGCGGCTTTCCGGGTTACCGGTTCACCACTAGCGGTGAAATCGTCGCTTTTCCTTCGCAGTGGGTGAGAAGAAAGGACCCTGTCCGGGACACCGGTACGCCCGTACCGTGGCCGATGGACACGATCCGGCGGCACGAGGGACGAAGGTGGTGGTCGTGGTGGGGCGAGTCGCGTCCCGGGCCGCGCTCGGGCTCGCCTGCGCGGCAGGGCTGCTGTTCGCGTCGGCCGTGCCCGCCGCCGCCCAGCCCGGCCAGCGCGGTTACCGGGCACAGATCACCGAGCTGCCGTCGGAGGCGCTCGCCGGGGCCGCACCGGTGCCGCTGACCGTGGTGGTCAGCCGCGACCTCGGCGGCGACTGCGAGAAGGTCCGCTGGTCGTTGCTGGTGCGTGCCGACGGTCTCGGCCTCGATCAGGTCCGGGCGGCCCGGGTGGAGCAGGGCACGGCGTTCGCCATCGACGTGCAGGTCGACGGGGACAGCGCCCGGCTCACCGACGAGGATCTCGATCCGGGCATTCTCTGCGTCGACCGGACGGTCACCGCGCAGTACCAGTTCAGCTTCGCCGACGACGCCACCGGCCGGATCACCTTCACCGCCGAGGCGTACGACACCGACCTGCGGCTGCTCGCCGACATCGGCGCGACGCTGCCGGTCGTCGGGCGGCCCGGCGCGGCCGATACGGCCGACGCCGATCCGTCCCCGTCGGCCGAAGCCACCGGTGCGTCGGACACCCCGCCGGCTCCGGCGGACGGTGCCGCCGGCTCCGGCGGAGGCGGCGGTCAGCCGGTGGACGCGATCCCGGCCGGTGACACCTCGGGCATCCCGGTGATCTGGTTCGTCGCCGGTGGCGCGATGGTCTTCGTCGGCTTCGGCCTGCTGCTGCGGGTCCGTGCCCGCCTCCTACGCGGCACCGCCGACCTGGACGGCCCGCTGCCGGCCGTCGCCGGCTGGCAGCAGCGGTCACGGTCGGGGCGGAGCCGGTGGCGGTGACGACGACCGGCCGCGCCGCGCTGCCCACAATCGGCCACGAGCCCGGTCAGGAGCCCGGTCACGAGCCCGGTCAGGAGCCGAGGCCTGCCCGGGTGGCCGCCTGCGACCATCGGTGCCGCTGACCGGCCGTGGGCTGGTAGGTCCGGACCGGCTGGGTACGCCGCAGCAGCGCCCGCAACTGGGCCAACTCGTCCGGCACCACTCCGAGCGTGCGGGCCTGCACCAGCACGTTGCCCAGCGCGGTGGCCTCCACCGGACCGGCGACGACCGGCAGCCCGCAGGCGTCCGCGGTGAGCTGGCAGAGCAGTTCGTTGCGGGCACCGCCGCCGACCAGGTGCACCACGCTCACGTCCCGGCCGGCGAGGGCGGCGGCCTGGGTGACGGCGGCGTGGTGGGCCAGCGCAAGGCTGTCCATGATGCAGCGGACCACGGCGGCCGGGGAGTCCGGCACCGGTTGCCCGCCGTCGGCACAGGCCTGGGCCAGCCGGGCCGGCATGTCGCCGGGAGGCAGGAACGTCGGATCGTCCGGGTCGACCACCGCGGCCAGCGGCCGCTCGCGGGCAGCCTGTGCCAGCAGCGCCGCGAGGTCCACCGGATGGCCCTGGGCACGCCAGTGCCGTAGGCACTCCTGCAGTAGCCACAGGCCCATCACGTTGCGTAGGTACCGGGTGGTGCCGTCGACGCCCGCCTCGTTGCTGAAGTTCGCCGCCTGACTGGCCGTCGACAGCACGGGGGCCGGCAGTTCCAGCCCGACCAGCGACCAGGTGCCGCAGGAGATGAAGGCGAACGACGGATCGAGCGCGGGCACACCGACCACCGCCGAGGCGGTGTCGTGCGAGCCGACCGCGGTGACCGGCACCGCCGAACCCGTGCCAACGGCCGCCCGCACCTGCGGCAGCAGTTGCCCGGCAGGTGATCCGGGCTGCCGCAGCGGGCCGAACAGCCGATGTGGAAGGCCGGCGTCGGCGATCAGGTCGGTCGCCCAACGCCGGGTCCGTACGTCGAGCAGCTGCGTGGTGGAGGCGTTCGTGATCTCCGTTGCCGCGTCCCCGGTCAGCCAGTAGGCAAGCAGATCCGGAATCAGCAGCAGCCGGTCGGCCGCGGCCAACGTCGGGCTGTCCGCCGCCGCCACCAGCTGGAAAAGCGTGTTGAACGGCAACAGCTGTACGCCGGTGCACCGGTACAGCCGGTGCGCCCCGAGCCGGGTCACCACCCGGTCGGCGACCCCGTCGGTGCGCCGGTCCCGGTAGTGCACCGGATTGCCGAGCAGCGCCCCGGTATGGTCGAGCAGCCCGTAGTCCACCGCCCACGAGTCGATGCCGATGCTGGCCAGGTCGCCGCGATGGGCCAGGGCCGTGCGTAGCCCGGCGAGGGTCTGCGCGTACAGCCGCAGGATGTCGGTGTGCAGGGTGCCGGCCACCTCGACCGGAGCGTTGTCGAAGCGGTGCACCTCGGTCAGCTCGATCCGGTCCGGGCCGACCTCGCCGAGCATCACCCGACCGCTGGCCGCGCCGAGATCGACGGCGGCGACCGCCGTGCCCGGACCGGTGCGCCGTCGGCCCACCGGTCCGCTCGCCGGTCCGCTCGCCGGTCCGCTCACCGCAGGAAGGCCGCTGGTACGCCGGCGTCGACCGGCAGATGGGTCCCGGTGGTGTGGGAGAGTTCCCCGGCGGCGAGCACGAAGACGGCGTTCGCCACATGCTCCGGTAGCACCTCCCGCTTGAGCAGGGTGCGCTGCGCGTAGAACGCGCCGAGCTCCTCCTCGGGCACGCCGTACACGGCGGCCCGCTGGGCTCCCCAGCCGGCGGCGAAGATGCCGGATCCGCGTACCACCCCGTCCGGGTTGACCCCGTTGACCCGTACGCCGTGCCCGCCCAGCTCGGCGGCGAGCAGCCGTACCTGGTGCGCCTGGTCGGCCTTGGCCGCGCCGTACGCGACGTTCTCCGGCCCGGCGAACACGGAGTTCTTGCTGACCACGTAGATGATGTCGCCGCCGAGCCCTTGGTCGATCATGACGCGGGCGGCGGCCCGGGACACCAGAAACGAGCCGCGCGCCATCACGCCGTGCTGGCGGTCCCAGTCGGCGTCGGTGGTCTGCAACAGCGGGCGCGACAGCGACAGCCCGGCGTTGTTCACCACGAGGTCGACGCCGCCGAAGTCCACCGCGGCCCGGGCCAGGGCGGCCTCGACCGCGGTGGTGTCGGTGACGTCGGCGGTGACCGCGCTGGCCCGGTCCGGCCCGCCCAACTCGGCGGCGAGCCGGTCGGCGGCCACACCGTCGCGGTCGGCCACCACCACGGCGGCGCCTTCGGCGGCCAGCCGTCGGGCGGTCGCCGCGCCGATGCCCGAGCCGCCGCCGGTGACCAGCGCAATCCGGCCGGCCAGTGGCCGGGGCGGCGGTAGCCGGCGCAGCTTGGCCTCCTCCAGCGCCCAGTACTCGATGCGGAACTTCTCCGCTTCGTCGATGGGTGCGTACGTCGAGACGGCCTCGGCGCCGCGCATCGCCACGATCGCGTTGCGGTAGTACTCCCCGGCGATGCGGGCGGTCGCCTTGTCCCGGCCGAAGCTGAACATGCCGACCCCGGGCACCAGCACGATCGTGGGATCGGCGCCACGCATCGGCGGTGAGTCGGGCCCGGCGTGCCGGCGGTAGTAGTCGGCGTACTCCGTCCGGTAGCGCTGGTGCAGCGCCCGGAGCCGGGCGACGACGTCGGACAGCGGGGCGTCCGCCGGCAGATCCAGCAGCATCGGCCGGACCCGGGTCCGCAGGAAATGGTCGGGGCAGGAGGTGCCGAGCGCGGCCAGCCGCGGATGCGCCTCGCGGGCCAGGAAGTCCAGCACCGCGTCGTCGTCGCTGAAGTGCCCGATCTGGCGGGTGTCGGTGCTGACCAGCCCTCGGAGCACCGGGGCGAGGGCGGCGGCCCGTTCCCGGCGCGGATCGGGCGCCAGCGCGGCGTACCCGTCGCGGACGGCGCCGAAGGGCTCGGCCCGGCCGTGGTCGGCGAGGAAACGGTCGATGGTCCGGATGATCTCCAGCGAACGGGCTTCGCACTCGTCGCTGGTAGCTCCCCAGGCGGTGATGCCGTGGCCGCCGAGGACCACCCCGATCGCCTGCGGGTTGTCCCGGGCGATGGCGGCGATGTCGACGCCGAGCTGGAAGCCGGGTCGGCGCCACGGCACCCACAGCACCCGGTCGCCGAAGCAACGCCGGGTCAGCTGCGCCCCGTCGGCGGCGGTGGCGAAGGCCAGCCCGGCCTCCGGATGCAGATGGTCGACGTGCGCGGCGTCGACCAACCCGTGCATCGCGGTGTCGATCGAGGGGGCGGCCCCGCCCCGGCCGTGCAGGCAGTAGTCGAGAGCGGGGACCATGTCGTCCTCGCGCTCGGGTCCGAGGGCCACCGCGCCGCCCCGGCGGCCGAGGTAACCTTCGGCGAGGGCCCGCAGCCGGTCGACCCGCAGCACCGCCAGGCCGGATTCGGTGAGGGTGCCGATGTCACCGCCGGAACCCTTGACCCACAACAGGTCGACCTTCTCTCCGGTGACCGGGTCCTCGGCGGGACCCTTCGCCGAGATGTTCCCGCCGCCGTAGTTGGTGGTCCGCCGGTCGGCGCCGAGCCGGTGACCACGGGCGAGCAGGGCCGCCACCTCGGGGTGGACGGCCGGAGTGTCGGTGCCGGTCATCGTCAGGCCCCCCAACCGGCCTGCTGGCCACCGACCCGTTCGGCGGCGATCCGCTCGGCGTAGCCGCTGCGGGCGTACGCCGCCATCGGATCCGGGTCGAGACCCTGCTCGGCGCGTAGCTCGCGCAGCAGCGGGCGGACGTCGGCGGCGAAGGCGTCCATCAGTACGCCGTGCGCGCCGAGCACGTCGCCGGCGGCCTGCGCCGCGGCCAGCGCCTCGGCGTCGACCAGTAGCGCCTTGGCGGTCGCTTCCTGCACGTTGAGCACCGAGCGGATCTGTCCGGGGATCTTCGGCTCGATGTTGTGGCACTGGTCGAGCATGAAATTGATGCCGCCGGCCGGGCCGAGCGCGTCCGCCGAGACGATCTCGACCATGATCCGGAACAGTTGGAACGGGTCGGCGGCACCGGCCATCAGGTCGTCGTCGGCGTAGAACCGCGAGTTGAAGTCGAACGCGCCGAGTTTGCCCTCGCGGAGCAGGAACGCCACGATGAACTCGATGTTCGTGCCCGGGGCGTGGTGCCCGGTGTCGATCACCACCTTGGCCCGCTCACCCAGTCGCAGGCAGTGCGCGTAGGCGGTGCCCCAGTCCGGTACGTCGGTGGCGTAGAAGGCCGGCTCGAACAGCTTGTACTCCAGCAGCAGCCGCTGCCGGGCGCCCAGGCGCGCGTAGGTGGCGTCGAGCGCTTCGGCGAGCCGGTCCTGCCGCGCACGGATGCTGTCCTGACCGGGATAGTTGGTGCCGTCGGCGAACCATAGTTTGAGATCTGTCGATCCAGTGGCGTCCATGACGTCGACGCAGTCGAGCAGGTGTGCGAGGGCCTTACGACGGATGCGCGGGTCAGGGTTGGTGACGCTGCCCAGCCGGTAGTCGTCGTCCTGGAAGACGTTGGCGTTGATGGTCCCGATCCGTACACCGAGGTCGGTGGCGTACTTGGCGAGCCCGGCGTAGTCGTCCACCCGGTCCCAGGGGATGTGCAGGGAAACGGTCGGGGCGATCCCGGTGACCGCGTGCACCTGGGCCGCGTCGGCGATCTTCTCCTGCGGGGTGCGCGGCACGCCGGGTTGGGCGAAGACCTTGAACCGGGTGCCGGAGTTGCCGTACGCCCAGGACGGCACTTCGATCTGCTGCTCGCGCAACGCCGCTTTGATCCGCTCGGTCATGGCACGCCTTTCGTTGGCCCGAGGCCGGTGCTGCCGGCCGCGTCGGATGGGACGGTCGGGTCGCCGATCGCGGTGAGTTGCTCGTCGAGGTGGAAGATCTCGTCGAGCAGAACGAAACCCTCGTCGGGGCGGCGGCCGGCCAACTCGGCGAAGAACGGTGCCATCTCGGCCTGCCAGCGGGCGTTGACCTCGGTCGCCGCCATCGCGGCCTGCGCGGCGGCCAGGTCGTCGGCCCGGACGTAGCCGATCAGCAGGCCGTCGGGGTGCAGGAAGAGGGAGTAGTCGCGCCAACCGGCGTCGCGCAGCGCCCGCAGCATCTCCGGCCAGACGGCCGCGTGCCGGTTTCGGTATTCGACCAGGCGCTCTGGTCGTACCCGCAGCATGAAGCAGTAGCGCCGCACGTCACCTCCCGAATGAACCGTTTCAACGCCGAGCCCAACATACGAGCGGGCCTATTCCGCTGTCAAGGTGGCCAGGCCCCGTGACCTGCCCGGACCAGCCACATGGTGGGGCATTGCCGGGCCAGCCGGGCCGGCGGCGCGGCCGCGGCCGACTAGCCGCCGGAGGTACGGGTGTACTGGCTCGACTCGCGGACCACCAGCTCGGGTTCGAACACGACCTGCCGGTGTCGGTGGCTGTCGGGATGAGCGGCCTCGTCGAGCAACAGGTCGGCCGCGGTGTGCCCGAGCCGCTGGCGTGGCTGGCGGACCGACGACAGCGGCACCGCCGCCGCAGCGGCGAACTCGATGTCGTCGTAGCCGACGAGTGCGATGTCGTCGGGCACCCGTACCCGCTGGCGGGTCAGTCCTTGCAGGACACCGAGGGCGAGCAGATCGTTGGCGCAGAACACGGCCGTGACCCGTGAACTGCGCGGCATGCCCAGCACCCGCGCCGCGGCGTCGCGGCCGGCGGCCGCGGTCAGGCTCGGGGTGTCGAAGCGGCGCAGGTGCCGTTCGCTGAGCCCGGCCTCGGTGAGCGCCGCGACGGCTCCGAGCTGGCGGTCCCGCACCTGTTCGAGATGGGCCGGACCGCCGACGAACGCGATCCGCCGGTGCCCGGCCTCGATCAGGTGCCGCAGCGCGAGCTCTCCGCCGAGGCGGTCGTTCACGGACACCGAACAGATGTCCGACCGGCGTGAATAGCGGTCCAGCAGGATCACCAGTACGCCGCGTTCGCGCAGCCGGACCAGTCGTTCGCTGGCGTCGTCGACCGGTGTGATCAGCACGCCCTGAACCCGTTGTTCCTCAAGCAGATCCAGGTAGGCGCTCTCCTTGGTGGCGTCGCCGTCGCTGTTGCAGAAGATCACCGGCATGCCGGCGGCGCTGGTCGCGTCCTCCACCCCCCGGGCCACATCGGTGAAGAACGGGTTCGCCACGTCCAGCACCACCAGCCCGAGGGTGCGACCACGGCCCCGACGCAGTTGCCGGGCCGCGTCGTTCGGAACGAAGCCCAGTTCGTTGATGGCGGCCAGCACCTTCGACCGGGTGCCGGCGGCCACGATGTCGGGTCGGTTCAGTACGTTCGACACGGTGCCGACCGAGACCCCGGCCCGGGAGGCGACGTCCCGGATGCTGATCGCTGGTCCCGGCATCCCGGTCTCCTCTCGGCGCGTGGCGCTGGTGTCGGCACTGCCCACGGCCCGGTGAACGCCACAACCGCTGTCCCGATTATCTGCCTTGCGATCATCAGCGGATAGCACCGGTGGTCCGCAACTGGACGCGTGACGGGTACGCTGCCGAGGGCAAGCGCTTTCCCGTCCGTCCGTTCATCCGTCCTGCCCCCACCGGCCGTTGCCGAGTCGACCCGGTGCCCCCGTGCCCAGCGAGAGGCGGTTCTCCGATGAGTGACGTGTTGATGCTGGAGGTCGCCGGCCGACCGGTCGCCGAGTACGTCGTCCACCCCGACATCGATCCCCGTTACTCGCCCCGGCCGTACCTGCACCCGGTGCGGACCCTCGCCGGCGTCGAGGTCACCGACACCCTGCCGGCGGACCACCGCTGGCACCTCGGGGTGTCGGTGACCATGCAGGACGTCTCCGGCACCAACCTGTGGGGTGGGCGTACGTACGTGCGGGACGCCGGCTACACCTGGCGCGACGACCACGGGCGGATCGAGCACGACGCCTGGCTGGACCGGCGTCCGGACCGGTTCGGCCAGCGGTTGCGCTGGTGCGATCCGACCGGCGCCACCCTGCTGACCGAGGAACGCGTCGTCCGGGCCCGCGGCGTCGCCGGCAACGAGCGGGCATGGCGGTTCGACATCGAGTACACGCTCGCCGCCCCGCCGGCCCGCGACGTCACCCTGGGCAGCCCGGCGACCAACGGCCGGCCGGGCGGCGCCGGGTACGGCGGGTTCTTCTGGCGCCTGGCACCCGGCCTCGCGCACGCCTTCACCGCCACCGCCGACGGGGAGGAGGCGGTCAACGGCAGCACCGAGCCGTGGGTGGCGCTGACCGGGCGCAGCGCCGGCGGCCAGCCGTACACCCTGGTGTTCGCCGGGCTCGGCGACGGCGACCACTGGTTCGTACGGACCGGAATCTATCCGGGGGTGTGCGTGGCACTGGCCTTCGTCGAGCCGTTGCCGGTGCCCGCCGGCGGCCGGATACACCGGCACCACCGGGTCCTGGTCGCCGACGGCGCGCTGACCCTCGCCGAGGTCACCGCTGTGCTGCCCGCGCTCGGCTGACGTCGGCGAGCGCCTCAGGCGAGTTCCTCCGGCTTGCAGCCGATCTCCCGGGCGACCGCGATCCGGATCCATTCGGTGAGCTGGCGCCGGGAGACCACCCGGTCGTGCACGGCCGCCTGTACGGCCAGCCCGTCGATCAGCGCGTTGATCCGCCACGCCGCCCCTTTGGGATCCGGGCACTGGAACGTGCCGTCGGCGCAGCCGGTGGCGATGACTCCGGTGAGCGCTTCCTTCCAGCGCAGGTCAAGATTTCGACAGACCCGGTTGAGGGCTGGGGTTCGCAGCGACTCCGACCACCCGTCGATCCACAGGGCCCAGGACTTCGAGCGTCCGGTCGGCGCGTACAGCCGGATGATCCTCTTCAGCTTCTCCAGCGGTGCGGCGGACGACCGCAGCACCGTGTCCAGCCGGGCGAGATCCTGCTCGGCGGCGTAGGCGAAGGCTTCGGCGAGCAGCCGTTCCTTGGTCGAGAAGTGGTAGAAGACCAGTGCCTGACTGACCCCGGCGGCCTCCGCCACGTCAGCGGTACGGGTGTTGGCCAGACCACGCTGCACGATCACCTCGCAGGCGGTCCGTAGCAGGGAGTCAAGGCGTAGCTCGGCCGAACGTCTTGTCACGGCGGATACCGTAACGCACTATCATCGATACGATGAGTTACCAGTCAATTTCCTGACTCGCGCAACTGTCGAATCGCGGTATTGCGAGCGACGTTCGGATCGGCCGCGAGTGTGGTGGAGCTTTTGTCCCCTATATGGTGGATTGTGATTGAGGCATGCCGGAACGCCCCCCGAGTTGGCACTTGCTCGCGGGCTGGGCTAGAGTTCTCATCCGTCAGCAAGAACGCGGCACGGCGGGGGAGCTGGCAGACAAGCGGACGTAGCGCAGTTGGTAGCGCATCACCTTGCCAAGGTGAGGGTCGCGGGTTCGAGTCCCGTCGTCCGCTCGGAGATGCCACCAGAGCACGTCGGGGGCAACCTCGGTGGAGTGGCCGAGAGGCGAGGCAACGGCCTGCAAAGCCGTGTACACGGGTTCAAATCCCGTCTCCACCTCGCACAGCGAGGGCGATTGGCGCAGTGGGAGCGCGCTTCCTTGACACGGAAGAGGTCACTGGTTCAAACCCAGTATCGCCCACCAGTTATACAAGCACGTCATGCGGCCCGTTATCGGATACCTGGTAACGGGCCTTTTGCTGTCCCGGCCCTTATCTGGGGAGCACGGGGGGGGCCGCGGGTCACTTTTCCTAGCGATCGAGCTGCGGATGGTCTCCGGTAGTCGGGGTTCTGGTCCTGGGTTGGGGTGTAGGCCGGCAGGGTGGTGGCGTAGCGGTTGGCGGTGCCAATGCGGCCGGCTGCGGTCGAGTCAGTCGATGAAGGAGCGGTAGGGGTGGCTGATGCCCGCTGGAGGACCTGATCGAGCTTCCGCGCGGTGGCGACGGTGATGCTGGTGCCGCGTTGGGGTTCCTCGGCTGACGGCCCGTTCGACGGACACCCTGGCCGCACTCGCCCGGCCCCACGACACGACGACGTCGATCACGTTCGGGGTGTTTCGGGGCGTGGGGGTGATGGCGGGACAGGGTCGATCAGCCGAGGCTGAGTGCTGGCCGTGACCCCTGAAGTGGCCAGCGCCGCGTGGGTCAGTCCTCCATCGCCGCGACGAGCCGTCGTAGGCCGGCGCGTTCCCGGCGGTTCTCGTGGGTGATCCACTCCTTGCCTTCGGCGGCGATGCCTTCCAGCACGTGCAGGGTGCGATCGAGACCCGAGGCGTCGAGGGAGACCTGGGAGGCGATGCGGTCGTCGTCGCCGAGTTCCGGCATGCCTGGCCACTCGCCAGTGATCGTCAGTTCGTCCCGGGGGTTGTTCGTCAGGGTCAGGGAGAGCTTTTTCTCGCCGTTGCGGGCATCGACGACATGTGCCGCCACGACCGAGTTGTACTGGTATGTGAGGCGCTGCTGATCGCCGAATCCCGTGGTTTCGAAGTCGAGGATGACTGTGACTTGGCGGACGCCGTCCTTGGTGAGCAGGAAGAGGAGAAGTTTGTATCGCGAGTAGCGCCATGGTCCTTTGCTGACTCGGGCCCGCTTGCACCCGGGCACGGGCGCCTCGATGAAGGCGTGCGCTATCACGTCCTGCGCGGCTAAGCGGTAGTGCCGCAGCGTGTCCTGGACCAGGATCTTGCGATCGCAGTCGAGCCAGTGCGCCATCTCCGCGTCGGTCGGCTTCGATTCCAACTTGCGTACCCACCTGTCGTACGCCGCGCACCGGTCCTCATAGTCGTGCCGGACCCGTACCAGGTCGTCCAGGTAGCGGTGGCGCTCGAAAAGGATGGCATGCCAGCCCTGGATGGCGAGGCGAGCCCCGGCCACGACGCCGGCCGTCGCGATCGCCGTCGTGAACGGTGCTTCGAGGAGTGCCTGCCACAGGAGCAGCGGCCCGGCAATGACCAGGGCGAACACGGCGGCGCCGAAGGCGGCCCGCGTCGGGGATGGCACTCGGGAGTTCTCGGGATCTGTCGTGAGCTCACCGCTGAGCCACTGCCGTTTGACGTCGCTGGCGAGGAATCTCACTAGCCAGGCGACCCGCTTGGCGTCGACCGGTTGCTCCCGGTAAAGCTCGACCAGCTCGTTGCGCAGGGACTGCCGGATGCCCGCCGTTTCCGTCAGCCACGTCTCCCGGGCCAGGCCCTGCGGCAGGTAACGTCCGAAGTAGCGGTCGAACAGGGAGTCCATCGCTGAGGCGAACCGGTCGGACTGTGCGGGAACACGCTGTGGTGTGAAGGTGAGACGCTGGCGGGCCACCTGTCGTCGATGCTGAGCCAGTCTGATCGTGAATCCCGCCCGGACCGCCACGACGGCGGCTCCAAGAGCCACCATCAGGTAGCCGGCCGAGCGTGGCCACGAGTGCGCCAAAGCGTAGTTGATCACCAATAGGCCCGTGGCGAGGAGCAGTGCCGAGCCGCCGATGGCGCGCAGGAAGTCCGCCGCGCGGGTGCGGATCGGGGGCGGCGGAACCGGCCGAGGACGTACCGGCTTGGGCTGGAAGAACTTCCAGACGCGCTGCGCCCGCTCGTTGGCCGTCCTGTCGCGCCGAGCGGCCGCGAACGTCTTCTGCCAGGTCCAGTCCTGGTGCGGGCCGGCGAGGAAGACTTCGAGATGGTTGAGGATACTCTCCTGTAGGGACGGGTCGAGCGACTCGAACTCCTTGACCACCGCACCGATCGCGGCCGGGTCGGGAGTCTCCGCCGTGGTCTGCGGCAGCGAGTCCAGCAGCGAGCCGACGACAGTGATGCCTCGGGCCCAGGGATCTTCGGAGCGTTGTGTCGCCCAACGGCGAACCTGTGCCAGCCGCTTGAGTTCCTGGTCCGTCAGGCTCTGCACGGTACGGCCGCTCAGCAGTGCGAGCGCCAGGTAGAAATAGGCGCGGGAGTTCGTGTAGCCCCGGGCGACCGCTTTCATGATCAGCGCCCTCGCCTCGGACGGCGCGCTGATCCCCAGGTAGCGGAGGCCGACCTCGAACTGCCGCTCAGGCGGGTCGTCCTCGCTGACGTGGTACCCGCCTTCGATGTGGACCCATTGGGCCTGGAACCCCACCCGGGCATCGCCGCCCGCGACATTGGTGAACGCTGCTTCCTGCGGCCCGGCGCTCATGACAGGGCCCGTAGAGCTGCTATGAGCCCCGCGACCCGCGTGGCGAGGTCCGTCCAGTCCAGCAGCAGGCCGCGCAGCTTCCGCAGGGCGGTGGCCGCACGACTGCGTGCCTCGTCGTCGGTCGGTGGCACGTCGTCGGAGGCGGCATCCATCTCGTGCTCCGCAGCGCGGTACGTGACCGTGTCCACGTCACCCGCCTCATGGCACTTACGGAGCGCGGCGCGCAAGTCTGCGAGCTGGTCGTGGAATGTCTCCCTGCCGGGACCGCCCGGCGCGCCGTAGACGGTCGCGTGGTGAACGGTATGTGCCTGGAATCCGACGTGGGCGTTGTCCTTGGCGACGTTTTTGACCGAGCCGGACATCGACGCATCTCCTGCTTCTTTCCGAGGGCGGCGAGGGGAGGAGCCATGCTGCGACCCGAGCTCCTGGGCGAGCGCGAGGGCGAAGGCCGCGGCGTTGGCGGCGGCACGCGGCTGCCAGGTCTCGCTGTCGGTGTGGACCTTGGTCCCGTCGGCACGGTCGCTGATACCGCGGACGACGACGGCCGGCAGAGAGCGGTTTAGGTGGGCGGCCTGGGCGACCCCGGCGGACTCCATCTCCACCGCCAACGCGTCGTTGTAGTGATCACGAATGCGCGTCGCCTCGGGCGAGGACGCCGAATCGAGGACGACCTCTCCAGCGGCGATCGGCCCGAACCGCACCTGGGGCACTCCTCCGGTGAGGCCCCGTGCCCAGCCCCGTTCCCGCTCAAGGTGCCGGGCGAGCTGATCACAGACATGGGGGATTTCCCACACGCGAGGTCGGGTGCGGAACGCGTCGCTCTCGCTGGTGCCGCCGTGATAGGCGTACACGTGGGTGGCCACGACGACGTCGCCGAGGCCGACGGAGGGCCAGAGCGCTCCGGCCACGCCGGCGAAGATGACCGCTTCCGGATCGAACTCGGTCATGGCACGCTCGGCGATGACGGCGGAGGGGTGGTTCCCCTTGCCGACAAGGCCGAGAATGATCTCACAGGAGCCTCCGGTCACAGTGCCACGCTCGAATCGCGTGCCCATCGGATGAACGTGCGGTTCGACTTTCGTGAGACGTTCGCGGACTGCGTTGTACTCGAGGTCCACTGCGGTGAGCACGACCACAGGTCTGGTCATCTCTCATCTCCTCCGGATGTGACGGCCGAATCCGTGCGGATCATGGGTGGGTAGAGGTTCTGGCACGGACCAGCGCGGTAGACGCGGGCCGGGCGACCGGTGCCCGTGGCGCGCGGCGGACCGGCGGGGACCACGAAGCCCTTCGTGCCCTGGACCTTGCGGTAGAAGTTGCGAGGGTCGAGCGGCATGCCCCAGACGGCCTCGTAGACCTGCTGCAGCTCCGTGAGAGTGAAGACCTCGGGGCAGAAAGCGGTCGCGAGTCCCGTGTGCTCCAACTTGGAACGAGCACGCTCCACCCCGTCGACAACGATCCGTAGATGGTCGAAGGCAAGCGGTACCCGCGCCGCAAGTACATCGGCGGACGGAGTCCACTCGGCGGCTGCGGCGTCGGTTCCGGCGAGGGGCTCGGGAAGGCGCGGCACGACGGCGAGGTGGGCGACGGAGACTACGCGTCCACGAGGGTCACGGTCGGGGTCGCCGTATGTACCGAGCTGCTCCAGGTGCGGGATGTCGGTGAGCCCTGCCTCCTCCCGCAGCTCCCGGCGGGCGGCGCCGAGGATGTCCTCGCGCTCATCGGCGAGGAATCCACCAGGCAGCGCCGCCTGCCCAACGAACGGCTCGACGCCGCGCCGTACGAGAAGCAGGTGCAGACGGCCATCGCGCAGGGTGAGGATCACGAGATCGACGGTGAGCAGGATCCGGGGTGGTTCCCAAGTGTTATCGGGCACCGCTCGACCATAGCTTTTTGTCGACATGACAAGAAGCCATCCGAGCTGTCGCGTCGCCGACACCCAAAGTAGCGGCTTGATTATCAAGAAGTGAGTCCGACAGCTGGCAACGCCGCCTCAATCAGTGCGTCGTCGACACGTGGTTGCGGTGTGAGTGCTCCCGCCGGTCGAGGTGTTTGCACTGGTCAGGTGCGGTGATTCGCGTGGGTGGGGGAGCGTTCCGCGATGTTTGTCGGGGTGATCGGGAAGTCGCGGGTGCCGTGCTCCCGGCTGCCCTGCCTGGCGGGTTGGATCATGGGGTGCGGCTGCTGGGCGTGAACGGCGTCGAACGGATGTCAACGGCGCTCAAGGGACTCGCCGTGACCTGACCAAATCGCGTTTGGGCAGGTCACGGCCGCTGTCCGGGCAATGTTGACACGGAAGAGGTCACTGGTTCGAACCCAGTATCGCCCACCAGTTATACAAGCACGTCATGCGGCCCGTTATCGGATACCTGGTAACGGGCCTTTTGCTGTCCCGGCCCTTATCTGGGGAGCACGGGGGGTGTCCCTATGGGTTGTGTCAAGCAGCGAGGCGGGGTTCGTCCGCCGTTTTGGGCTGGTATGGCCGCTGGGTCCGGAGCATGGCGTGGAGGACGTCGACGCGGCGGCGGGCGAGGCAGATGAGGGCGGCGTTGTGCTTCTTGCCCTCAGCGCGTTTGCGGTCGTAGTAGGCGCGGCTGAGCGGGTCGGCGAGCGCGGCGAACGCGGACAGGAAGAACGCGCGTTTCAGCTGCTTGTTGCCGCCCTTGGGTGGGTGTTCACCACGGATGCTGGTGCCGGATCGGCGGGTGACCGGGGCCAGGCCGGCGTAGGCGGCCAGGTGGCCGGGGGTGGGGAACGAGGTGCCGTCGCCGACTTCGAGCAGGATGCGGGCCGCGGTCCTGACGCCGATGCCGGGCATCGAGGTCAGGACCGGGGCAAGAGGGTGCGCATCAAGCATCCCTTCGACCTGTTCGGCGACCTGGTCGCGTTGTCGCAGCAGGTCACGCAGGCTGTCGGCGAGTCGGGGAAGGACGGTCTCGGCGGCGGTGGTACCGGGGACCACGACGGTCTGCGCGTCGAGCGCGGTGAAGATCTGCTCGACCAGGCGGGCGCCCATGCGTGGCGCGCGGGCCTTGACGATCTCGGTGAGTTTCGCCCGGCCAGCCCTGCGGATTCCGGTGGGTCCGCCGCACCGCGAGATGGCCTCCAGGACAGCGGGGTGCTGCAGTTTCGGGCCGAGGACGCGTTCCAGGGGTGGGTGGATCTGGGTGAGCAGGCCCCGGATGCGGTTGGCCACGCGGGTCACCTCGCCGGCGAGGTCGTCGTCGTAGCCGACCATCACCTCCAGCTCGGCGAGGGTCTCGTCGCCGGTGTCGACCCGGCGCAGGGTGTGGGGCAGGGTGCGGGCGGCGTCGGCGATGACGTACGCGTCGCGGGCGTCGGTCTTCGCGGTGCCGGGGTGCAGGTCGGCCAGGCGGCGCATGACCAGACCGGGCAGGTAGGCCACCTGGTGGCCGCAGGCGCGGGCGACCGCGACGGGCAGCGCGCCGATCGAGGCGGGCTGGTCGACCACGGCCAGGATCCGGCCGTGCCGGCCCAGCTTGTCGAACAGTTTCCGCAGGCCGGCTTCGGTGTTGGGCAGCGTCGCGTCGTGCAGCCTCTTGCCGTCGCGGTTCAACGCGACCGCGTGGTGTCCTTCCTTGCCGACGTCGAGTCCGATGAAGACGCCGAACCCGTCGTGCACAGCTTGCCTCCTCACGGCGATGACCTAGCTCGGCCGCTGGTCACGGCGCCGGACTGCCGGCATCCACGTTACGGAGAGACCTACCCCACGACGGGGGTGGCCGGGTCCCTATCAGCGGTCCGCCGACGCCACCCGGCCCGGCGACAACACCCCCCGGATCATGCGTACGACAGGGGCATTCAGTCATACCGAGCCGGGCGACCGAGTCGTCCCCGGCTGGGGACGATCAAAAAGGTAACGGGGAGCGGGGCCGCGGGTCACTTTTCCTAGCGATCGAGCTGCGGATGGTCTCCGGTAGTCGGGGTTCTGGTCCTGGGTTGGGGTGTAGGCCGGCAGGGTGGTGGCGTAGCGGTTGGCGGTGCCAATGCGGCCGGCTGCGGTCGAGTCAGTCGATGAAGGAGCGGTAGGGGTGGCTGATGCCCGCTGGAGGACCTGATCGAGCTTCCGCGCGGTGGCGACGGTGATGCTGGTGCCGCGTTGGGGTTCCTCGGCTGACGGCCCGTTCGACGGACACCCTGGCCGCACTCGCCCGGCCCCACGACACGACGACGTCGATCACGTTCGGGGTGTTTCGGGCGTGGGGGGTGATGGCGGACAGGGTCGGTCAGCCGGTGTTGGTGGTGGGTGATGGCCTGGTGCGGGTTGCCGAGGATGGTGCCGACCTGGGCGCGGGCGAGCGCAACCGCGGTCGGTCCGAAGACAGTGGTGGTGGTGTCGCTGTCGCCGGGTCGCCGCTGGTGGTGGCTGATGGTGGCGGCGAGTTTGTCGGCGCGGTCGGTGTGCTGGTGTGCGGTGGTGGGGTCGTTGCTGGTGGCGGCGGCGAGGGCGGCTTCGATCAGCAGGGTGCCGGCGATGGCGTGGTCGTCGGGTGCCGGGTGGTTGGTCGTGGCTGGGTCGATCAGTGGTACGGCGGTGAGCGCGGCTTGGGTGGCGAGGGTGGGGCGGTGCAGGGCGCGGAGTGCTTGGGCGAGTGGGATGGCGGCTGTGGCGGTGTGTCGGGGGTGGCCGTTGGCGGTGGTGATGGCGCGGTCGGCGGCGAGCCAGGCGAGGTGGGGTTCGTCGAGTTTGGTTAGCAGATGGGCGGTGAGCCGGTACACGCGGGTGAGTAGGTACGTGGTGTCGGGTGGTGCGTTGCTGGTGGTGGTGTGGCGGGTGTGGGTGAGCAGGTCGGGCAGCATTCGCAGTAGTTGTGGGTGGTGGGCGTGCTGGTAGGCGGTTTGGGCGTACTGGATGCGGCGGTGCAGGTCCTCGGCGGACGGTGACGGTCGGTCGGGGATGACGGTGTCGTATCGGGCGAGGGCGGCGCGCAGGTGTTCGACGGCGGCCGTGACGTTGGTGGTGGGTTCGGGTTGGCTGGTGGCGGGGCCGAGGATGGTTTCGGGGGTGACGCCGAGGACTGCGGCGACGGTGTGGATGATGGAGATGCGGTCGAGGGAGCGGATGCCGCGTTCGACCTTGTCGACCCAGGAGTGGGATTTGCCGATGCGGTCGGCGAAGACCTGTTGGGTGAGGCCGCGTCGGGCGCGGAGTTGGGCGATTCGTCGGCCGATGGGGAGTTCGGCGATGCGGTGGCGGCCGGGCGCGGTCATTGGCGCATGTTCCGGTGGATGGCTTCGGTGGTCGTGCCGCAGCGGGGGCACCACTGGGACTTGACGCGGAAGGCGAACAGGCCGAGTAGGAAGCCGGGCATCAGGCCGGCGAAGACGATCGGTAGCAGTCTGGCGATCACGAGCACTCCGCTGTAGTGAGCGACGGCGTTCATCAGGGACTGCGATCCCCTGCCGCCTGGTCGGCTGGACATGCGGTTGCATGCGCCACATAGGACGGTAGGAGCGATCGGTAGTTGATTTATTGCTGGTGGTTATGGCTACAGTCTGATGCCGAGCCGTCCGGCCAGCATGCGCAGATCATCGGGAACCGCGCGCCGTCGGGTACGGTGCGTGATGGCAACGACCGCCTCGCGCGCGAGGGGGTTCAACGCGAACGGTGCCGGCGCAGCCCGCTCGGCCCGGACGAACGCCGCCAGCGCCTCGCCATCCCGCCGCCCACTGGCGGACAACGCCCGGCCGAGATCCAACCAGTAGGACTGGTGACGGATCGCGGCGCCGAGAACGTGAGGGCGCACCGTACGAGACAGTTCGATGACCCGGCCGTGCTCACCCAACTCGGCGGCGATCGACATCTCCCAGAGGCCGACGTTAGTCGGCCCGAAACCGCAGCCGTTGAAGCCCGCGCCGTCGGCAGGATCCCCGAGGCCAGCCGCGTCCCTTGCCGCCTCCGCCAGGTGATCACGAGCGGTGTCCACCCGACCGGTGACGGCCGAGGTCAGCGCCGCTGAAAGGTGCAACTGGCCGAGCATCTGCCGTACCCGCTCATCAGCCGCACCGGCCTGGACCTCGGCCAGCGCCCGGTCGGCGGCCCGCGCCGCGAGCGCAGCCGACTCGATCGGCAAACTCTGCGTATACGCGAACCGCGCAGCACCGATCCACGCCGGATCCTCGACGTCCTCGGCGGACGCCACCGCGATCCGGGCGGCGTTCAACGCAAGATGCCGGTAACCGAGATTCCGCAGACAGGTCGACGTCAGATAGGCGACATGAGCGAGCGTGGCCCCACCGACAGCGGCGGCAGTGCGCAGCAGACCGGGCAGCATCGGAGCCATTGCCGGGTAGTTCGCGCTCGCCCTGAGCTGGTCACCACGGGCGATCCACGCGCCAAGCTCGTCGGCACTGCCGGCAGACGGCTGCCGCTCACCGTCCTCAATCTCGATGAGCGCCGACCAGATTTGCGGAACACACGCCCCGGCCCGGTCCCGCGCCGGATCCCCCGGCTCGGTGCCCTGACCCAGCAGGTCGGCCACGGTCACCTGAAGAGCACTCGCGATGGCGACCAGCGTCGAACGCCGGTCGACGCTCTTGCTACCAGACTCCAACTGCGAGATGTACGGCTGGCTGACGCCTGCCAAGCCGGCGAGAATGCCTTGGCTCATTGCGCCCCGACGCATCCGCCAGTACCGGATCCGGGAACCGACGGTGTCGGCCTTCTCAGCCTCAGGCATCCTGTCGTCACCTCCTGGACAGCGGGGCCAGCCACCGACCGCTGACCCGGCCGACGGGTGCACTGCCTCGACCGTACCCGTTCGGGATCTAGGGGTGTGCGCGTTCCCAGCGTGCCTGCGGCCCGTCGGCGAGCTCGGGGTGAGGCGTCCGTCAGATCCCATCCGGGATCAGTCCGGAGGGTGCGCATGGCTTTGTCGGACGTCGTCGAGACGCTCAGGCGGCGCCTGGAGTGGCATGAGACATCGCCGGAGTCGGCCCGCGTCCTGGACGCTGAGGTACTGTCCTGGGGCGCCGAGATCCTGCTGGCGCTGGGCCCGCCGGAGGAGCGACTTGGCCCCGAGACGAGCGACGATGTTCTGCTCGCGTTCTGGGTGGCCGGAACGCTGCACTTGTACCGCGCACAGTCAATGCCGAGCGGCTTGGACGAGCAGGACTTCTCCGCCGCCTTCGCGATCCTCGCGCTCCTGCTACCGCACCACCGCCATGTGCTTCCAGACGACCTGCGCGAGGCGACGGCCGGGTGCGACTGGTCCGGTCCCGCCGACGGCCCGAACGCCTGGGTCGAGGCTGGTGCGGTCCACCTGCTGGCCGCGGAGCAGCAGCCGGACGCGACCGGGCTAGAGCAGGCTGTCAAGCTTTTCGAGCAGGCAGAACGGGTCGCTTCGGCGGGACATCCAGCGCGGATACTCGTCGACATCAACCTCTCGCACGCTCTGCTGCGGCCGCACACCCCGCGCGGACCGGCGACGCTGCTGGTGGTGTCGGCGCCGGCTGCACCGGGCCTCACCCCGCTACCCGCGGCCAGCCGCGAAGCCCGCGCCCTGTCCAGGACGGTCGCCCGTACACGGGTCCTGGAAGATCGGCACGCCAAGCCCGCCGACGTCCTGCGGGCCATCCCCGGACACACCTGCGTGCATTTCGCCTGCCACGCCGGGTGGACTGGCGGCGACCCCTTCGGCGCGCCGCGACTCGCGCTCACCACCGGCGACATCACCCCGCTCGACCTGGCCGCCCTACGCCTGGACGGCGCGGACCTCGCCTACCTCTCTGCCTGCGACACCACCGTCGGCCTGGCCGACGCCGCCGACGAGGGCCTCCACATCGCGGGCGCGGTTCAGCTCGCCGGCTTCCATCAGGTGATCTCGACTCTATGGACGGTCGAGGACGACGCTGCGGCTGGGCTCGCCCAGAACGTCTACGCATGCATGACCGGCCCCGGCAGGAACCTCCAGCCGACGCGCGCACCCGAGGCCCTGCACCACGCCGTTCGCGAGCTGCGCGGTCGGCTGCCCCAGGCAGCCGAGACGTGGGCAGCATATCTGCACCTCGGCGGATTCACCCCTGCGCCCGCGACTGAGCCCGCCCCTGCGCCTGCGCCTGCAGGGCCGGCTTGACCCGGCTGCGGCGACGGCCCAGCAACCCGGTCCGGGCTACCGGGCACGGTCGAAGTGATCGGCGAGGAGTTCGCCGGCATGCCTGACATGGTTGGCCATGCTCTCGCCCGCAGCGTCCGGGTCGCGCCCGCAGAGCGCCTTGAGGATGCCGGCGTGGTCGTCGGTGGATGCCTGCGGCCAGCCGGGCACGGTGGCGTAGAAGCGGCGGGGGACGTAGCGGGCGCCGACGGAGAGCAGCCACGCGATCTTCGGGGCGTCCGCGATGCGGTTGATGGTGCGGTGGAACTGGTGGTTGATCGCCTCCAGCCGAGCGACCTCGCCCCGTGCCGCGGCCTGCGCCAGCGTCTCCTGGAGCCGGGTGAGCTCACCGAGCTGCCCGTCGGTCAGCCGGTGCGCCGCTCTCGCCGCCAGCTCGCCCGCCAGCAGCGACTGTGCGGTGAAGATGTCCCGGATGTCGTCGCCGGACAGCGGCGCGACGACGAAACCGCGCCTGCGTTCGAGCTGTACGAAGCCCTCGCCGCGCAGGGCCAGCAGCCCTTCCCGGATCGGGGTGGCGCTGACGCCGAGCTCTCTGGCGATCCGGTCGATGCGGATGAACGTCCCGGGTGGCAACTGACCGGTCATGATGAGTTCCCGGATGTAGCCGGCGGCTTCGTCGTTGAGCTGTGGTCGCCTCGGCTCGTCCATCATGGCTGCCCCGCTCGCCAGCGGCATGTCGCCCGCCCTTCTGTCGTCCGCCCGTCTGCTACGGGGTCAGGCGGCCTCGCTTGATCAGTTGCTTGGTGATGACGTTGCGCTGGATTTCGTTCGTGCCCTCGCCGACGACCGTCAGCGGAGCATCGCGATAGTATCTTTCGACGTCGAACTCGGTGGAGTAGCCGTAGCCGCCGTGAATCCGCACCGCCGTCGCGGACACCTCCATGGCGACCTCGGAGGCGAAGAGTTTCGCCATTCCCGCCTCAAGATCCGCCCGGTGGCCCTGGTCATGGCGGTCGGCCGCGTAGAGGTTCAGCGACCGGGCGGCGGTGATCTTCGTCGCCATGTCGGCCAGGTAGTTGCTGATGCTCTGGTGCTGGTAGATCGGCTTGCCGAAGGTCTCCCGCTCCTGGGAGTAGCGAAGCGCGTCGTCGAAGGCGGCGCGGGCCACCCCGATCGCGCGGCCGGCGACCTGGATGCGGCCGAGTTCGAGACCGGCCATCATCTGGGCGAACCCGCGCCCCGGCCGGTCGCCGAGCAGGCCGGCGCCGGACACCCGCAGATCCTGGAAGGTCAGCTCGCAGCTTTCGACCCCCTTGTAACCGAGCTTGGGCAGGTCCCGGGAGATGGTGAGGCCGTCTCCCGGCTCGGCCAGCAGGATCGACGCGCCGGTGTGCCGGGGCTCGGCAGTGGGATCGGTGAGGCAGAGCACCGCGATGAGGCCGCTGTGGCGGGCGTTGCTTATCCAGATCTTGCTGCCATCGAGGAGCCAGTCCCGCCCGTCGGGCCGGGCGGTGGTGCGCATCGCCTGTAGGTCGGAGCCGCTGCCCGGCTCGGTCAGCGCCATCGTCGCCCGCAGTTCGCCGGTGGCCAGCCGGGGCAGGTACGCGTCCTTCTGCTCGTCGGTGCCGAATCTCGTCAGCAGGTGGCAGACCACCGAATGCCCGCCGAACGCCCCGGCCAGGCTCATCCAGCCCCGGGCGAGTTCCTCGGTCACCAACGCGTAACACTTCGTGGAGACGTGGAAACCGCCGTAGGGCGGTGGCACGGTCAGCCCGTACACGCCGAGTTCCTTCATCTGGTCTATCAACGCGCCCGGGTAGGTGTTGGCGTGCTCGAGTTCCCGGGCCACCGGCCGCACCTCCCGGTCGGTGAAGCTGGCCGCCAGCCGGACGATCTGCTGCTCCTCGTCGGAAAGTTCGCTCACCGATGGTTCCCTTCTCGATGCTGGCGGCTGGCGTTGGGCCCGTGCCCCCGCCGGTAGACGAGCACCGTCCGCCGGAACGTGATGACTTCGGTGCCGTCCTGGTTGTAGCCGGTGGTACGGACCGCGACGATGCCGGCGTTCGGATGCTTGCGGCTGGGACGCGCCGACAGCACCTCTGACCGGGAGTAGATGCTGTCGCCTTCGTAGACCGGGTGCGGTAGCCGCACCTCGTCCCAGGCCAGGTTCGCCAGCACGTTCTGGGAGACGTCCGCGACGCTCTGCCCGGTCACGATCGCCAGGGTCAGGCAGGAGTTGACGAGCGGCCGGCCGAACGGGGTCCGGGCCGCGTAGTGGTGGTCGACGTGCAGCGGCGCGGTGTTCTGGGTCAGCAGGGTGAACCAGGCGTTGTCGGTGGAGCTGACGGTCCGCCCCGCGGCGTGGAGGTAGACGTCACCGACCGCGAAGTCCTCCAGGTAACGGCCCGTCCAGCCGTGGTGCGTGGCCATGTCAGTCCTGTCCTCGTACGGCGCTGATCTCGTCGGGGCTGAGGCCGAACTCGGCCAGGACCGCGGCGGTGTGCTCGCCCGCGGCCGGTACGGGCGGCATCGGTGGCGGCGGCGCGTCGTGGTAGATGACGGGCGGCGCGAGCGCACGGGTCACGCCGGCCGGCGTGCTCACCTCGTGCCAGCGCTGCCGCGCGGTGAGCTGGGGATGGTCCAGGAAGTCGGCGACGTGGTTGATCTTGCCGTTGGCGATTTCTGCCGCGTCGAGCCGTCCGGTGAGCTCCCGGGTGGTCAGGGCCGAGGTCACCTGGGTGATGGCGGTGTCGAGCGCGGTCCGCGCGGCCACCCGGGCGGGGTTCGTGGCGAACTCGGGGCGGTCGGCCAGGGCGGGGTCTTTCAGCACCTCGGTGCAGAAGCGCCGCCACTCCCGATCGTTCTGCACCGCGATCATCACGTTGCCGTCGGCGGCCGGGTAGGGGCCGTACGGGCTGATGGACGGGTGCGCCAGCCCGGTGCGTGGCGGCGGCTCGCCGGATCCGTCGGTGAAGTGGATCGGTTGCCCCAGCCACTCGGCCAGACTGTCCAATAGAGACACCTCGAAGGATCCGCCGTGGCCGGTGTGTTCCCGGGCGGCGAGTGCGGCGAGGACGCCGGTGAGCGTGTACATCCCGCCGGCGACGTCGGCGATGGAAATTCCCGCGCGGGCAGCCGATTCGGCCGGACCGGTCAGCTCCACCAGCCCTGTCTCACACTGGATCAGCAGGTCGTAGGCTTTTCGGTGACGCCACGGGCCGGCCGAGCCGTAACCGCTCAGATCGCCGGCGACCAGGTCGGGGTAGCGACCGGCGAGGGTGCGGGCGTCGATCCCGAGCCGGGCGGCGGCCCCGGGGGCGAGGTTCTGCAGGTAGACGTCCGCTCCCGCGATGAGCCGGTGGAGCACCGCGAGCCCGCGCGGCTGTTTTAGGTCGAGGGCGACGGATTCCTTGCCCCGGTTGAGCCAGACGAAGTAGCTCGACTGCCCGAGCACCGTGGTGTCGTAGCCGCGGGCGAAGTCACCGGAGCCGGGTCGCTCGATCTTGATGACCCGGGCGCCCAGGTCCGCGAGCTGTCTCGTGGCGTACGGGACCGCCACCGCCTGCTCGACGGCGACGACGGTGATGTGAGCGAGGGGGAGAGCCGGTGAGTCGCTCTGCATGGTTCATGATCATACATCATATTTCCTATGCCAGGAAGGTCAGTGAGTGTGCAGTCGGTCGCCGTTGGACGCCAACTACCTACCAAGTCTTCGTAGAATCTCCCAGCTAGACGACCATATCGATCCCGAGCTCGATCTTGACCGCCCGTCGGTACGGTGGTAGGAAAATGGAATATTATTTCGCTCAGAGGAACAGGCTCCTGTGAAGGGATGTCCAGGTGAACTACGCCCCGCACCTCGCTGAGCCCCACCTCGCCGCCGTCATGTCCACCGGACTGGCGCTCGCCGGGGAGATGCTCGCGCTCGCCGCCCGCCAAGTGCGAACGGAACTCGGCGCCACCGACCTCGACGCCCCGCTGAGCGCCGAGGAAGACGCCCTGATCGCCCGGCGCGCCGATGAACTGGTCGCCGCCTGGCTCGGCTCCCTGACGGGAGCGTGCGCGGATGCTGCCTGACAGCCGGTTCCAGATCCAGCAACACCTGGTCCTGGCGATCCGCCGCTACTGGGCCGACCCGCTCTACCGGCAGGTGGTGGCCGAGGCCGAACAGGCGCTAGCCGACGATCCCGGCCTCGACGCGGAGGGCATCGAGCAGGCCCTCGTCGGCTCGACCGCTTACCAGGTGTTCGGATGGCTGGAACACCATCTCCAGAAGGTGAAGTACAGCGGACCGCGTGGGCTGCTCGCCGCCGCCGAGGCGCAGCGCGAGCACATCGCCGCCGAACTCGGCCGGGCCGCCGGCCGGCACCCCGAGCGTCTCGTCCTCGACCCCGACCTGGAGCACCCCGCCTACTACCGCGAGATCGACTTTCACCTCGTGCCGGGCGGCATCCATAGTCGCGACTACGACGGAGTGGTCTACGAGTGGGCCGCCGGCTCCGTCACGATGATGAGCAACGAGCAGATCTCGGTGCACGACCGGCTGGCCGCGCACATCGCGGAACACAAGCCGCGACGGGTGCTCGACGTGGGATGCGGGTTCGGCCGGACGCTCACCGCACTCGGGCCCGTCCTGCCGCAGGCCGAGCTCAGCGGCTGCGACCTGAGCGCCCCCGCGCTGCGTGCCGCGCACTACAACGCGTTGGCCCAGGACGTCACCGCCCACCTGCACCAGACCAGGGCCGAGGACCTCGCGGTCTACCCGGACGCCAGCTTCGACGTGGTGACCGCGACGATGCTGATCCACGAGATGCCCGTCGACGCGGTGCTCTCCTTCCTGCGGGCGGCGCGGCGGGTGCTGCGACCAGGCGGACGCCTCATCGTCCTCGACTTCTACCTGGTGCCCGGCGGCGAGCTCGGACTCTTCTTCCACCTTGGCCATTCCAGGCGCAACGGTGAGCCGTTCATGCCGGGGCTGCTCTCCACCGACCTGCCCGCCGAACTCACGGCGGCGGGGTTCGCCAGCTCGACCCTGTCGACGTTCCCGGCCGGGCGGGACCTTTCCGAGGCGCCGGCGACCTGGCGGCTGCCGTGGACGTTGATCGAAGCGAAGTGAGGGTCATGGCACACGATCTCCTCGTCCGGGGCGGGCTGCTCGTCTCCGGCCAAGGCGTCCGACAGGCGGATGTCGCGATCACCGACGGCCTGGTCGCCGCGATCGGCCGGGACCTCGGCGAGGCCCGGGAGACCTACGACGCCACCGGTCGCTACGTGCTGCCGGGCATCATCGACGCGCACAACCATCCCTACTACGCCGACGACATCGAGGCCTTCTCGCTCGCGGCGGCGGCCGGCGGGGTGACCACGCTGATCCCGTTCGCCGGCAGGAAGTGGCACGGCGACGGCGGCGCGCCCACGACCCTGGTGGACACGGTCGAGGAGTTCATCGGCGACGGGGAGCGTAGCTCCTATCTGGACTTCGGGGCGCACGTCATCGTCTCGCCCGGCGACGACATGGTCTCGGCGGTGCCCGCCCTGATGGCCCGCGGAATCATGTCGTTCAAGGCGTTCACCGCCTTCCCCGGGATCAGGATGCTCGACGACGGGCAGCTTCTGGACCTGATGCGGCTGCTGGCCGACCTGGGCGGGCTGTCGATGGTGCACTGCGAGAACGGGCACGCGGCGGTGCGGCTGGAGCGGTGGCTGCGGGAGTCGGGTCAGGTCGGTGCCGCCGACTACGGCCGGTCCAGACCGGCGCTGGTCGAGTCGGAGGCGGTCTACCGTGCGTTGAGCCTGGCCGAGCTGACCGGCTGCGACCTCTACATCGTCCACGTCAGCGCGGCCGAGTCGCTCGACGTCATCCGGAATTTCCGGGACCGGCCGGGACCGGCCCGCTACGCCGAGACGTGCACCCACTATCTGCGCCTGACCGAACAGGACCAGCATCGGCTCGGCGGCCTGGCCAAGATCTCGCCGCCGATGCGCGGCCGGGCCGACCTGGCGGCGATCTGGGACGCGCTCCGCGACGGAACGATCGACGTGGTGGCCAGCGATGCCTCGGGACAGACGATCGAAGGCAAGAAGCCGGACGAGACCAACATCTTCGACGTGCCGTTCGGACTGCCCGGGGTGGAGCACATGCTGCCGCTCGTGGTCAGCGGCGCGCTGTACGAGCACAGCGTCGGTTTGCCGACCCTGGTGCGGGTCCTGTGCGAGCGCCCCGCCGAGATCTTCGGCCTCGGGCGCCGCAAGGGCCGGCTCGAGGTGGGATTCGACGGCGACGTCGTGGTCTACGACCCGTTCCCCGAGTGGACCGTCGAGCAGCAGAACCTGCACGGCAACTCCGACTACAGCCCCTTCGCCGGTCAGCGGGTCTTCGGGCGGCCGGTGTTCTCCGCCCAACGTGGACGAGCGGTGCTGCGCGACGGGGTCGTCTGCGGCAAGCCCGGCCGCGGACGGTTTCTTACCGCGGCCGCCGCGAGTGCGGCCAGACCCGAAGGGAGCAGAGCGTGACGGCGCCGTCGCGGCCGGACCTCATCCACACCAGCCCGCTGAACTTCCACCCGGACGTGACCGGGCAGGAGCGGATCAGGCCCGGCATCACCATCACCGACTGCACGCTGCGCGAGGGGCAGCAGGCCGCCGAGGTCGCGTTTTCCCCGGACGACGAGGTCGAGTTCGCTGTCGCCCTGGAGGCGATCGGGGTGCCGGTGGTGCAGGTGGGGTACGCCGGCGCCGACGACGGATCGGTGCGCCGTATCCGGGCCGCCTGCCCGCGACTGTCGCTGGCCAGCCTCCTGGTCGGTTGGAAACCCGACGCCGGCGACGCGCTGCTGTCGGCGCGGCAGGCCGGGTCCGACGTCTGCTCGGTGCTGTTCCGCTCGACCGACGCGCATCTGGACAAGCTCGGCCACACCCGGGCGTCGGCGATCGGGCGCGTGCAGGAGCTGGTCCGGATGGCCGTCGAGGCCGGCTACCGGGAGGTCGCCTTCGGACCGTCCTTCTCGACCCTGGCCGACGTGGACTATCTGTTCGAGATGTACCAGGCGGCGCTCGACGCCGGTGCGACGGTCATCTCGCTGGCCGACTCGACCGGCACGGCGAAGCCGGCCGTGGTGCGCTACCTGGTCTCCCGGATGCGGGCCCTGTCGGACACGGCGGGCGTGCGGGTGCACATGCACAACGACCTCGGCCTGGCCATGGCGAACACGCTGGCCGGGATCGAGTGCGGCGCCGACTGGATCGAGGTGACCGTCAACGGGCTGGGCGAGCGCGCCGGCAACTGCCCGCTGGAGGAACTCGTGGTCGCGCTCGAAGCGCTCTACGGCGTCCGCCTGCCGATCCGGTCCGAAGGGCTGTTCGGGCTCAGCCAGACGGTCTCGCGGCTGACCAGCGTGCCCATCCCGCCGATGAAGCCGGTCGTCGGGGCGGACGTGTTCTCGAACAAGCTGGAGATCCACGTGATCGCGGCGCAGGCCGACCCGAAGCTGATGGAGCCCTTCGATCCGGCACTGGCGGGCAACCGGCGGACCATCCGGCTCGGCCGGGGGACCGGGCCGACCGGGGTACGGATGAAGCTGGGCGAACTCGGCCTCGCCCTGGCGGAAGACCTCATCCCGCGAGCGGTCCAGGAGGTCAACCAGTGGGCCGTGACGCACAAGCGCGGGCCGACCGACAGCGAGTTCGCGGAACTGGCACGGCGACTGGGAGGGCCGCATCGATGACCACGCGTGCAGAGCAGGAGAAGCTCGACGTCGAGGCGCTCTTTCCGGAGCTGGCGCTGCTGCGCGATCCGCAGCTGCGGATCGCCGTGGTGCAGATCTGGCAGGAGCTCTGGTCGCTCAGCGACTACGACCGGCTGATCGACGTACCGGTCTCGGTGAAGATCGACTATCCCCAGCTCAAACACGCCCGCGGCGTGGTCGCCAGCGCCGTCGCCGTCGCTGACGTCTGGGAACGCGAGCACGACATCAAGCTGGACCGGGACGTGCTCATCGCCGGAGCGCTGCTGATCGACGTCAGCAAGCTGGTCGAGACCCGACGCGACGCCGACGGCAGGATCGGTTACACCGAACTGGGCAGGGCACTGCCGCACGCGACCTACGCCGCACACGCGGCGCTGAACCGGGGCGTCCGGATGGACGTCGTCCACTGCATCCTGAGCCACTCGCCCAACGGAGGGAAGGCTCCACAGACCGTCGAGGCGCAGATCCTGGACTGGCTCGACCAGGCCGACATCAGCGCCTTCGGCTTCCACATCTGGGCCCGGAAGGTCACCCACTACCAGCCCTGATCGCCGAAGGAGGAAGCCGTGTGGAGATTCGTGGGTAAACAGATCTGGCAGCTGGGTGTGGTGCTCGTCGGCGCGCTGACCATCACGTTCTTCGCCCTTCGGCTCAGCGGCAACCCGCTCGACGCGCTGCTCTCCGCCGAGGCGACCCCGGAGCAGCGGCAGATGCTGACCGAGCAACTGGGCCTGGACCGGTCGCTTCCGGAGCAGTACTGGTTGTTCCTGGTGCACGCGGTCCAGGGCGACCTGGGCCGGTCCATCATCACCGGCCTGCCCGCCAGTTCGATGGTCGCCGAGCAGTTCGGCCACAGCCTGCTGCTGGCGGTGCTCGCGCTGGCGTCGAGCGCGGTGGTCGGCGTGCTGCTCGGCGTGCTGGCCGCGACGAACCAGGGCAAGCTGCTCGACCGCGTGATCGGTGGCATCGCGTCGGTGACCCAGGCGGCGCCGCTGTTCTGGGTCGGGCTGATCCTCATCATCGTCTTCGCCGTCCAGCTCCGTTGGCTCCCCGCCTCGGGCATGGGCGACGCCAGGCACCTTGTCCTCCCGGTGATCACCCTGGCCAGCGGTGGGTTGCCGTACGTGCTGCGACTGACCCGGACCACGATGCTGGGACTGCTTGAGGCGGACTTCGTCCGCTTCCACCGGGCCAAAGGGCTCAGCCATCTATCCATTGTCTACAAACATGTGCTGAAGAACTGCCTGCCGCCGGTGATCGCGTTGCTCGGGCTCCAGGCGGGCCCGTTGCTCGGCGGCGTGGTGATCATCGAGTACGTCTTCGGCCGATCCGGGGCCGGGACGCTGCTGATCAGCTCCATCTACAGCCGTGACTACCCGGTGGTGCAGGCCGCCGTCCTGGTGATCGTGGTCGCGGTGGTGCTCACCAACCTGCTGGCCGATCTCGTGGTCGCCACGATCGACCCGCGGGTCCGGGTCGGAAAGGCGATCTCGTGAAGCGGCGCAAGTCCGCCGGGTGGTGGCGGCGGCTGAGCCGGACCGGGCGGACCAGCGCCGTGGTGCTGGCGCTGCTGATCCTGGTCGCGGTGTTCGCGCCGCTGCTCACCCCGCACTCGCCCACCGGTGGTGAGCTCGAAGACCTGCTGCGCCCGCCGGTGTGGAGCGACGGCGGAAGCTGGACGTTCCCGCTCGGCACCGACAGCCTCGGCCGCGACGAGCTTGCCCGGCTCATCTACAGCGCCCGGGTCTCGCTGCTGGTCGGCCTCGTCGCCGCCGTGATCGCGAGCCTGGTCGGCGTCCCGCTCGGGCTGCTGTCGGGGTACCTCGGTGGCCGGACGGACGCGCTCATCAGCGGGCTGGTCAACATGATGATGGCCTTCCCGTTCCTGCTGCTGGCCCTGCTGGTCGCTGCGGTGACCGGGCCTGGGCTGCGCAACGTGCTGCTCATCCTCGGTCTCACCGGGTGGCCCATCTACACCAGGGTGATCAGGTCGGTCGTGCTGGAACTGCGCGAGCGGACCTTTGTGACCAACGCCCGGGTCATGGGGCTGTCCCATCCGCGCATCATGTTCCGGCATGTGCTGGCGGGAGTGTGGCCGACCTTCCTGGTCATCACGAGTTTGCAGATCGGTCACATGATTCTGGCCGAGGCGTTCCTGAGCTTCCTGGGGCTCGGCGTCCAGCCGCCGGCTCCGACCTGGGGGGCGATGCTCAGCGAGGGCCGGGCCTACATCTACGAACAATGGTGGCTTTCCACGTTTCCCGGTATCGCCATTCTGCTCACCGTGCTGTGCGTGAACCTGTTCAGCGACAGCCTCCGGGACGCGCTCGCCCGGTCCGCCACCCCGGTGGATCTTCCCGAGAATCCGACCTCCTCCGCGGCGCCCGTCGCGTCGATGCGTTGAAGGGAAAAAACACATGTCAAATCCGCAATCCATTGACCGATACATGTTCAACCGGCGGTCCTTCCTGCGGGCATCCGGGCTGACCGTCGCCGCCGCGAGCACCGGGTCGCTGCTGGCCGCCTGCGGCGACGACGAGGGCGAGGCCACCTCGCAGAGCGACCTGATCGTCATCGCGAACGCCCAGCCGATCCCCACCCTGGACCCGGACCTGACCGCCGCCGACGTGCCGCACTCCGTGATCGCGGAGATCTGCGAGCCACTGCTCGACTACGACCCGGAAAGCCGCCAACTGGTGCCCAAGCTCGCCGAGTCGTGGACCTACGTCGACGAGACGACGCTGGAGCTCAAGCTCCGCGAGGGGGTGACGTTCTCCAACGGCGAGGCGTTCGACGCGCAGGCGGTGAAGTTCACCTTCGAGCGTACGCAGAACCCGGAGACCAAGAGTGTGAACGCCGCGTTCGGCAGCGTCACCGCGGTCGAGGTCGTCGACGCCACCACGGTCCGACTGCTGCTCGATCAGCCCAACGCGCTGCTGACCCAGCTGCTGACCATCTACCCGATGCTGCCGCCGCAGCACACCGCCGAGGCCGGCACCGAACTGGCGACCACGCTCGTCGGCACCGGCCCGTACAAGCTGAAGACGTTCAGCGCCGGCTACGAGGTGCTGCTGGAGCGCAACGAGTCGTACTGGGGGACCAAGCCGGCCTACCGCGAGGTCAGCTACCGCACCGTCGAGTCGCCCGAGACCCAGCTCTCCGCGCTGGTCTCGGGCCAGATCCACATCGCCGCCGACCTGTTGCCGCAACAGGCCCAGAGCCTCGGCGACAACTCCAACATCCAGGTCATCTCCAAGCCGAAGATGCTGATGGCGTACATCAACCTGGACTCGGCCGGGCGCACCGACCCGGACGGTCCGATGCGGAACAAGCTGGTGCGGCAGGCGCTCAACCACGCTGTCGACATCGACTCGATCATCGAGAACGTCCTGCTGGGCTACGGGACCAGGCTCGGCGCGGTCGCGCACCCGGCGCAGTTCGGCTTCGACGAGTCGATCCAGCCCTACGAGTACGACCCGGAGAAGGCGAAGGACCTCCTGAGCCAGGCCGGCTACCCCGATGGCTTCGAGGCCCGCCTGATTAGCCAGACCGCCGGAATCGTGGCGCAGGCCGAGGCGGCGCAGGCGATCGCACGGGACCTGGAGGAGGTGGGCATCCACGTCACCATCCAGACGATGACCGACCCGACAGCCGTCGGGCAGGTGGTCCGGGGCGGCGAGGCAGGGCCGATGTTCCAGTTCGGCAACGCCGCCCGGGGCGTGTTCGACGTCGCGGCCGGGCTGTCCTCGTTCCAGAGCACCAGCGCCTTCTCCTACTTCGACAACGAGCAGTTCATGACGCTCTACGGCGAACAGGCGGTCTCCACCGACCCGGAGCGGCGCAAGCAGCTCCTGTCGGAGATCCAGGAGCTGATGCACGAGGAGGCGCCGGTGCTGTTCCAGTGGGCCGTGCACGCGATCTGGGCGATGTCCACGGACGTCGACTGGCCGGGACACCCGGGCCGGTTCAACCGCCTCTACACCGCGAAGCCCGCGTAGCGGATCGGACATGTCCAAGGACTCACTGCTGGCCGTGCGGGACCTCGCCATCGACGTCGAGGTTCCTCACGGCGACGCTGGACTTGTCCGGGGCGTCACCTTCACGATCGGCAAGGGCGAGAGCCTCGGCCTGGTCGGCGAGTCGGGCTCCGGGAAGTCGCTGACGTGCATGGCGCTCGGTGGCCTGCTGCCATCGGGTGTCAGGGTGACCGGTGGTCGGATCATGCTGGGGGACAGGGATCTCACCCGGCTCACCGAACGTCAGTTGCGGGCAGTGCGGGGAAGCCGGATCGGGTTCGTGTTCCAGGACCCGTCCGGCGCCCTCGATCCGCTGTTTCCCGTGGGCCGTCAGCTGGCCGAGGTGATCCGGGCACACGGCGACGTCGGCCGGGCCCAGGCGAAACGGGCCGCCCTGGCGATCATGGACGAGCTGGAGATTCCCGCCGCGGCGCAGCGCTTCGACGCCTATCCGCATGAGCTGTCCGGTGGGATGAAACAGCGGATCTGCATCGGCATGGCCCTGGCCAGCGACCCGGATCTGCTGGTCGCCGACGAGCCGACCACCGCTCTCGACGTCACCACGGAGAAGGCGATCCTGGCCCTGATCTCGCGGCTGCGCGCGGAGCGCGGACTCGCGCTGCTGCTCGTGACGCACAGCCTCCCGGTCGCCGCGATGATGACCAGCCAGTTGTGCGTGATGTACGCCGGCGAAGTGGTCGAGCGGGGCGATGTCGAGGCTGTTCTGCGGGATCCGGGGCACCCCTACACCGAGGCGCTGGCGGAATCGGCCCGATCGCTGGAGACCTCCCGCGACGGCTATCTCACCGGGATCCCGGGCATCGTGCCGAGCCGGGTCGTCCGGGCCGACCACTGCCTGTTCGCGCCGCGCTGCCGGTACGCCATCCAGGAGTGCCACGAGACCCATCCCCGGCCGGTGACCACGCCGGCTGGGGCGGCGGCGTGCCTGCGTACCGGGCGGGCGAAGGCGGGTGCGGCGTGAGTGACCCGTTGCTGGCGGTGGAGAACCTGACCGTCGAGTTCCGCAAGGACCAGGGACTGACCGGCCGGCTACGCCGGACCGCGCCCGTGCGGGCGCTCGACGGCGTGTCGATCGAGATCGGCCACGACGAGACCGTGGCGCTGGTGGGTGAGTCGGGCTCGGGCAAGACCACCCTGGGTCGGGTCCTCGTGGGACTGCAACGGCCGACCAGCGGCGCCGTCCGGTTGCGCGGCCGGGACCTCGCCGTCGCGCTGCGCCGCGACTTCGTGCCGACCCGACGCGCGTTGCAGATCATCTTCCAGGACCCGAACGGGTCGCTGACTCCCTGGATGCCGGTCGGGGTGGCGATCGCCGAGCCGATGCTGCGCCACCGGCTGGTCGGCGACCGGCGCGCGGCCGAGCGCCGGGTGGCCGAGCTGCTGGACATGGTCGGGCTGCGCCCCGAGCACGCCGACCGCTATCCGCGGGAGTTCTCCGGCGGGCAGCGCCAGCGGATCGCGATCGCCAGAGCTCTGGCACTGTCCCCCAGCGTGGTGGTCTGCGACGAGATCACCTCCGGGCTGGACGCCTCGGTGCGCGCCAGGATCATCAATCTCCTCTCCGACCTGCGCCGCGAGCGTGCGCTCAGCTACGTCTTCATCACCCACGACCTGCACGTGGCCCGCACGGTCAGCGACCGGATCGCGGTCATGTCCGGTGGGCGGATCGTCGAGCTGGGCAGCGCCGCAGACGTCTTCGACCGACCCGGACACCCCTACACGCGACAGCTTCTCGCCGCGCAGCCGACATTGCCGACGCCGGCCAACCATCCCGGCACGACGAAAGGAACCGACTCATGAAGATTGTCAACGCCAGGGTTCTCGACCTCGACGCCGACACCAGCTCCGGCCCGGTCACCATCGAGGTCCGAGACGGCGTCATCACCTCGGTCGGCAAGACGGCCGGCCCGGCCGGGCCGGCCGATCTCGACGCGGAGAACGCCTTCGTGCTGCCCGGTCTGATCAACGCGCACGAGCACCTGAGCCTCAAGGGCCGGCTGCTCGACCCGGACGGCGAGCAGTACTACGACGTGTACCGTGCCCCGGCGGAGCGCCAGTTGATGCAGTGCGCCCGGAGCCTGCTGACCTCGCTGGGCCGGGGCATCACCACCGTCCGGGACGCCGGCGCGGCCTGGTCGGTCAACCTGAGGATCCGCGACGCGGTGCGCGACGGCATGCTCCCCGGTCCCCGGATCTACACCTGTGGCCAGGTGCTGTCGATCCCGTTCGAGGGCGAAAAGGTCAAGGTCGCCGGCATGACCGTGGACGCGGCCGGCGTCGACGGCGTCACCGAGACCGTCGCCGACCTGGTCAAGCAGGGTGTGGACTTCATCAAGCTCAAGGGACACCGCCGGGACTTCGCCGACCCGAATCGCAACAACTACTTCAGCTCGGAAGAGATCGTCACGGCCGGCTCCGAGGCGCGCCGGCAGGGCCTCAAGTTCGCGCTGCACGCCTGGCACTGCCATGTCGTCGGCCCCGCCCTCGACGCGGGCGTGGTCGACTCCATCGAGCACGGCAACCCGCTGCACGAGCAGCCGGAGCTGATCGACAAGATGGCCGCGTCCGGCGTCATCCTCGTGCCCAACGTGGTCAGCTGGGCGCCCGGTCCCGAGGCCCGGTGGTCGCGCTACCCGCACATGGCCGGCATCGAGCTGGAGCGGGTGTGGGACACCGTCACCCTGGCCATCGCGAAGGGCGTCACGCTGGCGGCCGGCACCGACCTGCACAACGACCACCTGCACACCGAGCTGCAGGCCTACGTCCGGATGGGGCTTCCGACGACCGAGGCGCTCAAGACCGCCACCATCAACGGCGCGAAGCTGCTCGGCCTGGATTCCGAGCTCGGCTCCATCGAGAGCGGAAAGCTGGCCGACCTCGCCATCTTCGAGACCGACCCACGGCAGGACCTGTCCGTCCTGGCGACGCCCCGGACGGTGGTCACCCGCGGTGTGGCCCACGACGCCGGCCAGGTGCGCCGGTTGGTGGGTGACGGCGAACCGTGATCGGCAGCGTGGCGGCGAGTCTGGTGCAGTTCGCCCCCGGACGACCCAGCGCGAACCTGAAGGTGATCCTGGGCCAGATCCGGGCTGCCGCGCGGGCGGATCGGCCACGCCTGGTGGTCTTTCCCGAACTGGCCCTCAGCGGGTTCCCGGTCAGGGACGTGGTCGCCACCGAGCGGCTGGGGCACAGCGAGCGGCTGGACCGGATAGACCGGACGGCCCGGTCGGCCGGGGTGTACGCGGTGGCCGGCTTCGCCGAGCTGGCCGAGGACGGGGCGGTGCACAACAGCGCCGCCCTGTTCACCCCGGACGGCCTCGCCTCGGTCGTGCGCAAGCAGCGCCTGCCCGGCCGGGAGCAGCGGTGGTTCGCTCCGGGCGGGCCGCCGGCGGTCACCGTGACCGGGATCGGCGCCATCGGCATCGCCATCTGCTACGACGCCTGGTTTCCCGAGTACGTCAAGAGCCAGGCGCGGCAGGGTGCGGAGATCATCGTGAATATCAACTCGATCTGGGGCGGCGGGTCGGCCGGGGGGATCGGCGGGGCGCGGGTGAAGGGACGGTACTGGCGGGTGGTGCCGGTGGCCCGCGCGCTGGACACCCAGGCCTACGTCCTGGCCTGCAACGGCAGCGGCAGCCACGATTTCGGCGACTCGGCCGGAGTCTGGCGGCGGCTCGGACGCAGCCGGGTGGTCGACCCGGCCGGGCGGGTCGTGGCGACCGCCCCGACCGAGGGGGACGCGGTGGTCACCGCGACACTCACGGCGGCCGCCGTCGACCGGGCCCGGCGCGCCATCCACCTGCTGGCCGACTCGGCGGGCACCACGTCCGGCGTGCCGGCGGGCGGCCCGGCGCCGGGAAACGGCACCTACACGACTGAAAGGGAGCAGACATGACCGCGCAGCTGACACCCGAGGGGCACGAGCTGCTGGAGACGATCCGGCGCCAACGCGGCGGCAAGTCGATGCCGATGCACGAGGTGCTGGCAGCCAGGGACCCCGCCTTCCTCAACGGGTACAACGACCTGTTCAACGCGGCCCAGTCGGACGCACAAGGGCTGTCCGCCGACGTCCGGGAGCTGATCGTGATGGCTCTCGACATCGTCGCCGGTGGCTCGCCGAAGGTCGCGCGGGCGCACGCCCGCAAGGCGGTCCGGCTCGGCGCGACAGAGGCGCAGGTTCTCGGGGCGATCGAGCTCGCTACCCTGGTCATGGCAGGGCGCGCGATGTCCTATCTGCCCACGATCTTCGATCATGAAGCGGCGACTTCGTGACGGTAACATCACGGGACGCCATCACCGGGCGTGCACGGCGTGTCGGCTGCCAAGCCGCGGATGGGAACCCAGATGACTGCGACGAACCCGTTGGAAAGGCAGACGATCGGCGCGCTGGAACGGGGCGTCGAGGTGCTGCTGCTGTTCACCCGGGTGGAAGCGGGACACCTCGGGGTGACCGAGATCGCCGGTCAGCTGGACCTGCCCAAGGCCGTGGTGCATCGCATCCTCAACACGCTGCGGGCGAGCGGGCTGATCGACTTCGACCAGCTGACCCGCCGCTATTCGCTGGGCCCCACCGCTCTGGCCCTCGGCGGGGCCTACCAGGAACGGATCAACCTGCGGGGGTTCGCCCGGGAGCCGATGCGGCGGCTGGTGGAGCGCACGAACGAGACGGCGACACTGTCCATCCGGGCCGGATCGTCGCGGGCCTACGTGGATCAGATCACGCCGGCCCGGGAGGTCAAGATGACCGTCCCGCTCGGCCGGCAGATCCCGCTGCACGTGGGCGGCTCGTCCAAGACGTTCCTGGCCTTCGCCAGCGAGAACGACCGGGAGAGCTACCTGGCGACGCTGGCCGGGGTGGACGCCGGCCAGCTACGCCAGCAGCTGGCCAGCATCCGGCAGCAGGGGTACGCGCTCTCGTTCGGGGAACGGCAGGAAGGGGCCGGCTCGGTGGCGGCGCCGGTCTTCGACGCGGATGGGACGGTCGCCGCGGTGATGAGCGTCTGCGGGCCGCTGGAACGCTTCCGGGAGACGGCCGGCCCCGCGTCGGCGCTGCTGCTGATGGAGACTTCGGGCCTTTCCCGGCGGCTGGGCTACCCCATCCGCTGACCGTCCCGGCCGCCGGCCTGCCCGGGGGCGTGCGATGAGGATCTGGTTCCAGAAGCACACCGTCGCCGGGCGCAACCCGTGGCTGGACCAGAGCTATCTGCGCCACGCCGAATGGCTGGGCGCACTCGGCGCGCAGGTCGACTTCCACACCCTCCCGGAGCAGACCTACCAGACGAAGATCCCCGCCGACCACGTCCGGTTCGGGCAGCTGGAAGTCCTCTTCTCCTGGTACTTCGCCGACCAGGCGGTCACTGCCGAACGGGCCGGCTACGACGCGTACGTCATCGGCACCAGCCAGGACCCGGGCCTGGCCGCGGCGCGGTCGCTGGTTTCGATCCCGGTCGTCGGCTACGGCCAGGTGGCCACGGACTTCCTGCGGACGCAGCGGCTCCGGTTCGGTGTTCTCGGCTTCGTACCGGCGCTGGAGGAGATCCTTCGGGAGAACATCGCCGACTACGGCTACGGGCAGGGCTGCGTAGGGTTCCGCTATCTGCCCCACGGCCGGATGGTCGTGGAGGCGGGCGCGCAGCCGCAGGCGGTAGCCCGGCTGCGCGCTGAGATGGACCGCGCCGCGGCCGAGCTCCGGGAGCTTGGAGCACAGATCATCGTGCCGGGCGAGGGCATCCCCAACGAGCTGCTGTGCGGGGCGGGCATCCGCGAGCTGGGCGGGCTGCCGTTTCTCGACGCGAACGCGCTTGTCCTGAGCACCGCCTACCTGCACGCGTTCACCCGGGCGCAGGGGGTGTGGCATCGCGACGTCCCTGGCTACCACACCGGGCGGGCCCCCGTGGCCGAGGTGGACCGGCTGCGGGCGCTGTTCGCACCCGCGGTCACCAGCTGCCCCGGTGCCTCACCGAAATCGTGCCCCACCGGTGAAGGAGAGACCCGGATATGACAACGGCGCTGTGGGACCTGGCCGCCGGTGCCCGGGTGATCGACCTGGCTCAGCCGATGCGGACCGGAATGCCGCAGTCCCCCAACCACCCTCCGTTCCGGATGCTGCTGGAGCGCCGGCACGGCGACCTGGTCCGCGCCGACGGCGGTTCGGCGGCCAACGAGATGATCGTGATGGGCGGCCACGTCGGGACGCACGTGGACGCGCTGGCTCACGTCTCCCAGGACGGGCTCGTCCACGGCGGCCGGGCCGCGGCGCCGTTGCAGGGCGCGCAGGGCTTCGCCGACCTGGGAATCGACACGTTCGCTCCGATCGTGGGCCGGGGGGTGCTGCTGGACGTGGCCGGGCTGCACGGCGTGGACTGCCTCGATCCCGGCTACCAGGTGACAGCTCAGGACCTCCAGCGGGCGCTGGTCAAGGCCGGCGTGCGGCTGCGGGCCGGCGACGCCATCCTCATCGGCACCGGCTGGTCGCGGCGCTGGGAGGAGAAGGAAACGTTCATCGGCGGCGCCGGCGCGCCCGGCCCGGGAGAGGACGCAGCCCGGTGGCTGGCTGCCCACCGCCCCCGGGTGGTGGGCGCGGAGACCATCGCGTTCGAGCACATTCCGCCCGGTGCCGGGCACGCGCGGCTGCCCGTGCACCGCATCCTGCTGGTGGAGGAAGGGATCAACATCGTGGAGACGATGCGGCTCACCGAGCTGCGCCAGTCCGGCGCGGCGGAGTTCCTGCTGATCCTCAATCCGTTGCCGATCGTCGGCGCGACGGGCTCGCCGGTGCGCCCGCTGGCGGTGCTGCCCGGATGAGGATCGAGCCGGCGTTCCGCACGGTCGAACGGACCGGTGCGGCATGACCCGAAGCTACCTCTACGTGCCCGGTGACGACGAGGCGAAGCTGGCGAAGGCCGGCGCGCGGGGAGCCGACGCGCTCATCTGCGACCTCGAAGACTCCGTCACGCCGTCGCGCAAGCAGGTGGCCCGGGACCTCGTCAGCAGTGCGGCCGGCGCGCTCGCCGCCACCCGGGTCGAGGTCTGGGTGCGGGTCAACGCCCGCTTCCTGGAGCGCGATCTGGCCGCGGTGCTTCAGCCCTGCCTGACCGGGATCTTCGTGCCGAAGGCGGAGCCGGCCCTGCTCGCCGAGGCGGCCCAGATCCTGGACGGCGATCCGGCGTGGCGGCACGTGAAGCTGATCGCGCTGGTCGAGACGGCGCAGGGCGTGCTCGATCTGCCGGCGATAGCCAGGATGCCGAGGGTGGCCCGGCTCAGCATCGGCGAGGCCGACCTGACCGCGAGCCTCGGTATCCGGCCGAGCGCTGCCGAACCCGAGCTCTGGGGGATCCGCTCGCAGATGGTGATCGCCTCCGCCGCCGCCGGGCTGCCCGGCCCGATCGGGCCGGTCCACCTGACGGTCAAGGACCTCGACGGTCTGCGGTCCAGTACCGTCGAGCTGCAGCGGTGGGGATTCCGCGCCCGCGCGGCCATTCATCCCGGCCAGGTGGCCGGAATCAACGAGGTGTTCACTCCTTCGGCGCGGGAGGTGGCGGAGGCGCTCGCGGTGGCCTCGGCGTTCGAGTCGGCATTGGCCAGCGGGTCCGGGGTCCATCTGGACGCGGACGGGCAGATGGTCGATCTCGCGGTGGTCAGGTCGGCCGTCGACACGCTGGCCCGGGCCGGTCTGACGCCACCGGCGGCAATCGACGACCTGGTGCGCCGCGCTTGACCTGCACCGGGCAAGCCGTGCCAGCGCGGAAATTCGCGTGGGTGGGAGCGTTCCGCTGGCGGCCGTCCCCGTCCGGCTCGGCGCGGCGAGCTCCGGCGGGCTCCGGCGAGCTCAGTAGCTGACCGGCGGCTGCGGCACCGGCTTGATCAGCCGCGCCGCGGTCGCCTTGCGGACCGCGTCGACCCGCGACACCGCGTGCAGCTTCGCATAGATGTTGGTCAGGTGCCGTTTGACGGTCGCCTCCGTGATGAACAACCTGCTGGCGATCTGGGCGTTGCTCATCGCGTCGGCGGTCAGCCGGAGCACCTCCAGCTCCCGTTCGGTCAACGGCGCCGCGGCGCGCGGTCGCTGCCGGTCGAGCCGCTGCACCGTCGCCCGGGAGACGGCAAGCAGGATGTTCTGCACGGGTCGGCGTACCACGGACCGGACGGCGGCGACGAGTTCGTCCCGCAGGATCGTCTTGAGCAGGTACGCGACCGCGCCGGCTTCCAGCAGCTCGGACACGATGTCCGGGTCGTCGTGCATGGTCAACACGACGACCCGGGTTTGCGGGGCGGCCCGGGCGACCTGGCGGATGACGGCAGCGGCTCCGGGGCCGGGCATCTCGACGTCCAGCAACAGGACGTCGGGTCGTAGCCGGACACACACGGCCACCGCTTCCGGCCCGGTCGAGGCCTCGCCGGCGACCGTGAACCCGGAATCGGTGGAGAGCATCTCGCGAATTCCGTCGCGCATCAACGTGTGATCATCGGCAAGGCAGACCCGGATCTGTCGGCGGGTCGGGGTACTCACAGCCCGCTCTCCGCCAGCGGGACGCGAACCTCGACGCGCGTGCCCGTGTCGGGCTTGCTGACGACGGTGAGTCGGCCGCGCAGCAGCAGCGCCCGTTCCCGCATGGACGGAAGCCCGCCACCGGTCCGGTCCGGATCGTCCGGGTCGAAGCCCCGCCCGTCGTCGGACACCACGGCGTGCACCGCAGTGGTGTCCACGTCGATGGTGACGTCCAGTCGGGTCGGTCCAGCGTGCCGCAGGGAGTTGCGTACCGCCTCGCGCAGGATCAGGTAGAGCTCCTCGGCGGTGTCCGGCGGCAGGGATTTGGCATCGCCGGTGGTGCCGAGCGAGACCTGTACCGACGGTGGCGTCGTCGCGTCCAGGTAGGCGCGTAGTGCGCTCTCCAGGCCTTCCTCGCCGACGGAGCGGCGGAGCTCGGCGGAGAGCTGTTGCACGATACGCACCACCTCACCGAGGTATTCGACCGCGCCGTCGAGGTTGGCACCCGCCCGTGCCTGGTCGTGCGCGGCGTAGTGCCGGTGCAGGTCCAGCCGGTGCAGCGTCAGGCTCATCCCGTGCAGCACCCGGTCGTGCAGCTCGCGGGCGATCCGTCGCCGTTCCTCCTGCCGGGACGCCTGCAGCTTCGCCATGAGAAACGTCACGTAGGACAGTGAACCGATGGCGACCCGCGCCATGATCGCCTCATGGAGCAGTTTGCTGATCCGGGTCGCGGTCGTGCTGTCCGCGGGGGCGAGCTCGCGGCTGAGTATCGGCAGAGTGACCTCGAACAACGTGATGGCGGCGCGCAGCGACTCCACCGGGTGGATGCCGCGTTCGGCGCGCTGCGCGCCGATTTCGATGGTGAACAGCCGGGCCTCACCCGTCGGCTCCACCTGGGGGGCGTCGGGCCGGTCGAGTTGGGCCGCCACGTCGTCGAGGACCGACGCCACCTGAACGATCAGCTGCTCGACGATCTCCGGTCGAGCGGTCAACGGGCTGCCCTGTCGCCGCAGCGCATCGGTGAACGCGACTACGATCTCGTCGAGTATCCCCGTGATGTCCGGGCCTTGATCCGCATCCGCGTCCCGCCCAGTTGTCAAGAGGCCTCCCCCGCCGGCGCCTGCCACGGAGACTCATGGTAGCGCTCCGGACCGCTCGGTCGTAGCCTCGTCCCGGGAGCCTCAGATGCCACTTCCGTCGCATTGAGAATTTACCAGCGTCGATCTATAGTGGCCCCGGTCCGGTGGATTCAACGGTCCTGCGCACCGCCGTCGGGGCCAGCATCGTCGGCGCGGGCAGCAGCGCGCCGGTCGGCGCCAGCGCACCGACGGCGCCTGCCAGCGACGGCGTCCGGACTGCACCCGCACCGCCCGATGGTCGAGGAGTACTGCGTCCTTGGTCGTAGCCGCCGCTGCCACCTTCATGGGACTCGTCGGTGAATGGCGGTTCGCTACCTTGGCCGGCCCGGGTGTCGTTCCCTACCGTCGTTTCATCGATATTCGTCGCAGCGATGGGTCTTGGGGAGCCGGGTCTGGCCAGGCGCGAGCCAGCCCACCCGGCAAGCCCTCGACCACGGGGAAAGGAGCAGGCCGCGATGGCCACAGACGAGCCGGTGGACGCCGGCCGAGAGCCGGCGACGACCGCCCCGACGACCGCCCCGACGACCGCCCCGAGGACCGGTCGACGTGGCCGCCGGCTCGTACGTCAGTCGGTCACCTGGATGTTCGTGGTCGCCGTCTGCGTGGCCGTTACTCTGGCCCTGCGTGACCAGGACTGGTCGACGCTCGGCCAGCTGGCCCGCCCGCGGACGGTGCCGGTGCTGGCCGTGGCGCTGGCGGTCACCTCGGCCGGCCTGCTCTGCGCCACCCGCGCCTGGCTGTTGACGATCTCGGCGACCGGGGCACCGGTGCCGGCCCGTACCGGTGTCCGGATGTTCTTCGTCGGCTTTCTCGGCAAGTTCCTGCCCGGCCGGGTCTGGGGGCTGCTGGCCCTGCTCAAGCTCGGTGAACGGGCCGGGATGAGCCGCACCCGCACGGCCGGGATCTACCTGGTGAACGTGGTGGTGGTGCTGGTCAGCGGCGCCACAGTCGGCCTGCTGGTCGCGCCGGTCCTGCTCGGTGCCCACTCGCTCTGGCTCTTCCCACCCCTCGGCGCGCTGCTCGTGCTGCTGCTCGCCCGACCGGTGCTGATCGACCGGGTGGTGTCCGTGGCGGCCCGGCTGGCCCGTCGGCAGCGGCCGGCCCCGCTGGCCCGGCCGGAGCACCTGCGTCGGTCTATCGCCTGGCAGACGGCATCGTGGGTGCTGTTCGGGGTGCACGTCTGGGTGATCGCCACGCTGCTCGGTGCCGCGCCGGTCGAGACGGCGGCGGTGGCGCTGGGCGCCTTCGCGCTCGCCAGCGTGGCCGGCACCCTCGCCCTGTTCGTTCCGGACGGCGCGGGGGTGCGGGAGGTCCTGCTGATCGCCGCGCTCACCGTCGTGCTGCCGCTGCCGGCGGCGGTCACCACCGCTATCGCCAGCCGGGTGCTCTGCACTCTCGCCGAGATCGTGACCGCCGGGATCGCCCTGCTCGTCACCGCGCTGCGCGACCGGCGCGCCGCGCGGGCGGTCGAAGCGTCCAGAGACGCCGCGGCCGAGCGGTCCCCGGCCACGGCTTCGGTCTGATCCGCCACCGCCTGCCACCGCGACGAGCAGGCGTCCGTCACCACCGGAGAGAAAGGACCCAGCGATGCCACGACTGTTGTCCATCGACGACGCCGAGCGGCTCGGCGTCGAGCAGGTGCACGAGCTGTACCGCCGGCACGTGAACAAGAGCCAGGTCAGCCTGATGACGTCGTTCGGGTTCGGCCGTGAGCTCGTCGACCGGGCCGAGGGTGCCTACCTCTACACCCGCGACGGCCGGCGGATCCTCGACTTCACCGGGGGCGTCGGGGTGCTCAACCACGGGCACAACCACCCGCGCATCCTGGCCGCCCGGCGCCGGTTCGCCGAGCGGCAGCGGATGGAGGTGCACAAGACCTACTTCTCGCCGTACCTCGCCGCGCTGTCGCACAACCTGGCCGCCGTGCTGCCCGACGACCTCGACATGTCGTTCCTGCCGAATTCCGGCGCGGAGGCCGTCGAGGGAGCGGTGAAGCTGGCGTACAAGTACCACGGCGGGCGGCGCAACACGATCCTGCGTAGCGACATCAGCTTCCACGGCAAGCTGCTCGGCTCCGGCAGCCTCACCGGCAGCGCGCAGAACCACTTCGCCTTCCCCGGTATCCCCGGCGTGGTGTCGTTCGACTACGACGACCTGGCCGCGGTGCGAGCGGCGGTGGAGGCCAGCCGCGACCGCAAGGGCCACAGCGACGTGTACGCCATCCTCATCGAGCCGTTCAGCGCCTCCACCATGCGGTGGTGCTCAGAGGATTTCCTGCGTGGCCTGCGCGAGCTGTGCACCCGCGAGGACATCGTGCTGATCTTCGACGAGATCTACACGGGCTGGGGCAAGACCGGGACGATGTTCTACTTCACCCGCTACCCCGGGCTGGTGCCCGACGTGGTGACCACCTCGAAGTCCTTCGGCGGGGGCAAGTCGTCGATCTCGGCGTACGTGGCCCGCCGACGCGTGTTCACCAAGGCGTACGGCAGCCTCAACGACGCGTTGCTGCAGAGCACCAGCACCACCTACTACGGCTTCGGCGAGGAGACCGCGACCGCGATCGAGGCGATCAACGTGGCCGTCGACGAGGACTTCCCGGCCCGGGCGCGGGCGATCGAGCGGGTGCTCGCGCCGGGACTCGAACGGATCGCCAAGCAACACCCCGACGTCGTGACCGAGGTACGGGGCGCCGGTGCGCTGTGGGGTGTCTTCCTCAACAGCGCCCGCTCGCTGGACCTGGTGGCCAAGGTCGCACCGGGTGGGCTGGCCAAGGATCCGCAGTTCGGCACCAAGCTGGTCACCTGCGCGGTGATCAACGCCCTCTACCGCGACCACGACATCTACAGCTACTACACGCTCAACGGCAGGAACCCGCTGGTGGTGGGGCCACCGCTGGTCGTCGAGCCGGCCGAGGTCGAGCACTTCCTCGACTGCCTGGACCGCACCCTCTCGCTCGGCATGACCCGCCTGCTGGCCCGCTTCGTCGCCGAGAAGGTGTCGTCGCTGTGGTGAGCGGGGTGCACGACAGGACGGTCACCGTGACGGGCGGCAGCGGCATGCTCGGCGGCAACCTGGTGCGCCACCTGGCCGCCGACGGCTGGCAGGTACGCAGCGTCGACCTGCGGCCGCCGGCCGAGCCGGTGCCCGGCGTCGACCACGTGCTCGCCGACGTCCGGGACACCGCACGGGTGCGTGCGGCGCTCACCGGTACGCACGCCGTGGTGCACACCGCCGCGGCACTGCCCAGCTACCCCGAACCCGAGATCCGGTCGATCATCGTGGACGGCACCCGCAACGTGCTCGACGCCGCCCGCACGGCCGGCGTCGAACGGGTCGTGCACATCTCCACCACCGCCGTCTACGGACTACCCAGGCAGGTGCCGACCACCGAGGACCACCCACGCAGCCCGGTCGACCCGTACAGCCGGGCGAAGGCCGCCGCCGAGGAGATCGGTGAGCGGTGGCGGGCGGCCGGCATGTGCGTGCCGATGCTGCGGCCGAAGACCTTTCTCGGACCCGGCCGGATGGGGCTGTTCGCGATGCTGTTCGAGTGGGCCGAGGAAGGCCGGAACTTCCCGGTGCTCGGACGCGGCGACGTGCGAATCCAGATGTTCGCCGTGGAGGACCTCGTCGACGCGGTCACCGCCGCCCTGCACGCGCCGCCCGATCGCGCCAACGACACGTTCAACCTGGGCGCGGCCGAGTTCGGCACGATTCGGGAGGACTTCCAGGCCGTGCTCGACGCCGCCGGGCACGGCAAGCGGGTGATCCCGATTCCGGCCCGCCCCGCCGTCGCCGTCCTGCAGCTGCTCGAACGGCTGCGGCTGTCGCCGGTGTACGGGCGGCTGATCCACAAGCTGCTGGACGACTCGTACGTCAGCATCGACAAGGCCGAAGAGGTCCTCGGCTGGCGGCCGCGCTACACCAACCGCGACGCGATCCTGCGTACCTACCGCTGGTGGCGGGCCAATCGCGCCGCCGCGACCGCCGCCGGCCCGTCCACCGGGCGCACCAGCCGGGAGCCCTGGAAACAGGGCGTTCTGGGCCTGGCCAAAGCCGTCTTCTGAACCCACCGGAGCTCGTCGTGACCATCGCCATCGACCAGCCGGTCGGCGCCGGCTCGACCGCCGTTCCCGGCCCGGCCGCCACCCCGACCACCCCGACCACCCCGATCACCCCGACGTCCCCGACCCCCGGGTCCACCCGACCCAATCTGCTGGCCGACCTGATCACCCTGATCCGGCCCCACCAGTGGGCGAAGAACCTGCTGGTGGTGCCGCTCGCCCTGATCGACGCACCGGCGCTGGGCCCGGGTCCGCTGGCCCGGGTCGGCTGGGCGGTCGTGTTGTTCACCCTCGCTTCGTCGCTGGTGTACGTGTGCAACGACGTCTACGACCGGCACCGGGACCGGGCACACCCCACCAAGCGCCACCGGCCCGTCGCCGCCGGGCGGATCAGCGTCCCGCTCGCGTACCTCCTCGGCCTCGCCCTGGCGTTGCTGCTGGCCGCCGCCGTGCTGTTCGGGCCGGCCGTGGCCTGGTGGCCGATCGCCGTCTACCTCGGACTCAACCTGGCCTACAGCCGTGGCCTGAAGCATCTGCCGCTGGTCGATGTGTGCGTGGTCGCGATCGGCTTCGTGCTGCGGGTCGTCGAGGGCTATCTGGCTGCCGGCGCACCCGTCGGCCGGTGGCTGCTGGTCTCGGTCTTCGCCCTGTGCCTGCTGTTCATCCTCGGCAAGCGACGGCACGAGGTCACAGTGTCCGGCAGTGCCCACCGGCCGTCGTTGCGCGGGTACTCGGTCCAGTACCTGGACTACCTCATCGTGTTCTGCGCGGTGCTGGCCGTGGCCGCGTTTCTGTTCTCCCTACAGGAGACGGTGGCCGACCCGTACGCCGATCTGGCCCTGCTCGGCTCGGTGCCGTTCGCGTTCTTCGCCGTCGCCCGGTACCTGCAGATCCTGGTGGTCGACGGTCATGGTGGGGAACCGACCCGGATCCTGCTACGCGACCGGGCCATGGTCGTCAACGCCCTGCTGTGGGGTGCGTTGCTGGCCGCCACGCTGCTCGCCGCGCACTACACCCTGCCGCTCGACCTCGTCGCCCGCCTGCGCTGACGACGCAGCCGGATCCCGCCCGGACAGACAAGGAGCAGCAATGCCCGACCCACTCGTTTCCGTCATCATCCCGAACTACAACTACGGCAACTCCATCGGCCGGTGCATCGACTCAGCGCTGGACCAGACGTACCGCCCGATCGAGATCATCGTGGTCGACGATCACAGCACCGACGACTCGCTGGAGATCGCCCGGCGCCGTGCCGTCACGGTGCTGCAGACCGCCCGCAACAGCGGTGTCGCGGTGGCCCGCAACACCGGCGCCGCCGCTGCCCGGGGTGAGGTCCTCTTCTTCGTCGACTCGGACGTCGCGCTGCGTGCGGACGCGATCGAGACGGCGGTCGCCGAGCTGCGGGCGCATCCCGAGTACGGTGCTGTCTGCGGCATCTACGAGGACGAGCCGCTGATCCGGGACAGTGTGGTGGAGGAGTGCCGCGTGCTGCAGGCGTACTGCTGGCGGATGGCCTCGCTGGGTGAGGTCAGTTTCCTGTTCTCGTCGCTGACGGCGATCCCCCGGAAGGTCTTCGACGAGGTCGGCCCGTTCAATCCCCGGCTGCGCCAGACCGAGGAGGTCGACTACGGGCAGCGGATGTCCGCGCGGTACCAGATCCGGGTCACCGAAGCGGTCCGCGGCTGGCACGACGACGACGACAAGTTGCTACCGCTGATGCGCAAGTTGTTCCGGCGGGCGCGGTTGCGGGTGCCGTTGTTCGCCCGGCGCCGTCGCTTCGCCAAGGGCTTCGAGAGTGCTCCGCGTTCGCTCGCCGCCCTCGCCGCGCTCGGCGTGCTGGCCAGCCTTGCGCTGGCCGTGCTGAGCCCGTGGTCGTTGTCGGCCACCGGGACGCTTCTCGCGGCGATGGTCGCCGGCGACGCCGCCATGTACCGCTACGTGCTGCGCCGTCGCGGCGTGGGTTTCCTGATGGTATTCACCACCGTCGCGTTTCTGACCAACGTGGCCATCTCCAGCGGTATCGCGGTCGGCGCGCTGCAATGGCTGGTGTCGGGCCGGTTCCGGCGACTGTACGACGCACGGTGGCTGTCCACCGCCGCGCCGGCCGCTCCGGCGTCGACCGGAGCGCCGGCATGAGTGACCTGCTCACCGCCGATCCCGGCGGGACCGCTCCGGCCACCGTGCCGGGGCACGTCCCGCCCGCCGGGGCGGCGGACAGCGGCGCCGGCACTGCCGGCACTGCCGGCGCCGCTGCACAGCGGCGGCGCTGGTCGCTGCGCGCCCGGCTGGTCTTCGCCACCGTCGCCGGGTGGAGCCTGTTCCTGGCGGCGTTTCTGGTGTTGACCGGTACGCACTGGTGGTGGCGTCCGTTCGAGCTGATGCCGCCGCTGCTGTTCGTCGCGGTGCCGCTGGCGCTGGTCCCGCTGACGCTGCTGGCCCGCCCGGTCCGCGCCCGGCTCGCCCTGGCGCTCGTCTGTTGCCTGGCGCTCGGCGTCGACCTGGCCGGGCTGAACGTGTACGCGCTACCCGGCGGGCACGCCGACGAGGTCGGGCCGGTGCCCGTCGACGCGGTACGGGTGTTCGCCTGGAACACCGAGTACTGGCACGACGGCGACGACCCGGAGCGGTTCTACACCTACCTGGCCGATCAGCGGGCCGACGTCTACCTGCTCAGCGAGCATGTCGGCTGGGACCTCGCCGGGCACCGGCCGGTCCGGGTCGATTACCGCGCCGAGCTACGCGAGCGTTTCCCCGACTACCAGATCGTCGCGGTCGGCGAGTTGCTGACCATGTCCCGCTACCCGGTGGTACGCGAACACGCGCTGGACGCGTCGCCGTACCTGACCGATCCACGGCTGGGCGGCCCGCCACCCGGGTCGGACTTCGCGGACTACTACCGGTACAAGATCCTGCGGACCGATCTGCTCGTGGCGGGGACCGTGCTGTCGGCGTACAACGTGCACATCCCGGTGCAGCTGGACGTCTCCGTGGATCCGCGGCGGCCCGAGTTCACCGCTTTCATGCGTGCTCAGGAGATCCGCCGGCAGGCCCATTACCGGGCGGTGGAGGCCGACCTCGCCGACAACCCGGCACCGGCGGTGCTGGCCGGCGACTTCAACGCCACCTCGGCGATGGGGGAGTTGCGCGTCCTCGGGCGTCGGTTACGGGACGCGTTACCGGCCAGCCAGGAGATCCATCCAGTCTCCTGGCCGGACGGTAGCGCCACGCTGTGGCGGTTGGACTGGGCGTTCACCACCGGACCGGTACGGGTCCACGACTACCGGATGGTGCCGGGCCGGGGGATGAGCGACCACCGGGGGCAACTCGTCACCCTCTCGGTGAGCTGAGCGAGCGCCACCGGGCAGCGCAGGCACGGTGCCCGCTCAGGCTGCTTCGTCGAGCACCTTGCGCAGCTCGGCCGGCAGCTGCAGATCGACGGCACCGATCGCTTCGTCGAGCTGGGCCACCGAGCTGACGCCGACGATCGGGACGATCGGCGGGTCGTGCTCGATCAGCCAGGCCAGCACCACCTGGTTCGCGGTGACGCCGAGCTCGGACGCGACCCGGGCGAGAGCGCCCCGGCGACGGTCGGTGCCGGGGTGCAGATAATGCTCCTGCAGTGGCTTGTCCGCCCGGGAGTAGGCGCCCCACAGCAAGGTGGTGTACGCGAACATGGTCAGCTCACGGGTGCGTACGTAGTCGAGCAACTCCTCACTGGCGTGCACGTGCCCGCCCTCGGGCAGGGTCGTCGCCGGGCGCGGCAGCAGGTACGAGTACCGCTGCTGGACCACGGTGTACGGGGTTTCGCCGCGCGCACGGGCGAGCCCTCGGGTCTCGGCAAGCCGCCACGCGGCGTGGTTGCTCGCCCCGAGTACCCGTACCTTGCCCTCGGTCACCGTCTCGTGGAAGGCGGCGATGGTCTGCTCGTCGGGGGTGACCCGGTCCTCCCGGTGCGCGTAGTAGATCTCCACCCGGTCGGTGCCGAGCCGGCGCAACGTACCGTCCAGCTGTTCCCGGATGACCTGTGGCGCGAGCCCTTCGGCGGTGCCGTCCGGTCCCAGCCCGGAGCCGACCTTCGAGGCGATCACGAGATCGTCGTGGCTGCCACGGCTGGCGAGCCATCGGCCGAGCACCGATTCGCTCTCCCCACCGCGACTACCGGGCACCCAGAACGAGTAGCAGTTGGCAGTGTCGATGGTGGTGCCGCCGGCATCGACGAAGCGGTCCAGGATCTGGAACGCGGTCTGCTCGTCGACCGTCGTGCCGAACGACATCGCGCCGAGACACAGGCGACTGACCAGCATGCCGGATCCGCCGCTGAGTCGTTGCTGCCTCATCAACCCTCCAGGTTGGGACGTGGGGTGGACCTGTCACCTTCAGCGTATGGAGCCGGGCGCGATCCGGTCGGCCGGCAGCGCGGCCGCGGCCAGTTGGCTGTCCACCTCGGCCATGCGGGCGAGCATGCCGCACCGCTCGAACAGCTGGCGCGCTTCACCGAGCAGCCTGCCGGCGGCGTCCCGGTCCCCGCGTCCGAGCTCGGCACGGCCGAGCGTGTACCCGGCCGGTTGGCACGTCGGGCCTCGGCGCGAAAATGGGCTGCTACCGCATTAAATTCGAGATGGTCGATAATTAGATCCGGTAGTCGTTCCGGATGGTGTCCGGTTTTGATCATCCACGCCTATTTCTTGGGGTGCTGCTCCTGGTGTGTCGGGTTCAATCAAATTAGACTGAACGAACGTGGCGTGCTGATTTTTCTGGCCAATGTGGTGATCTCCAGAAATTGATGGCAAGCAGGGCAGATTTCTCCGACACCGACAGGCTGGTGCACCAGTGGCACGGGGGAACACATCGGACTTCGTCCGACTGATCTTCGTTGCTTGCGGGGTGAATACGCGTGCACGGTCCGAGTTTGGTGGCAACCGCACAGACGATCGATATCCCAGACGTCGACTGGTGGCTATTGTTGCGCCTACACTGGCGGCCAGGATAATCAACTCGGCCCGGGGTCAATCATGCGGGACGGTGCTAGATGGAATTCCAGGTACTTGGCCCGGTGCAGGTCCGGGTGGGTGGCGAGCCTATTGATCTCGGTGACCGTAAGCAGCGTCTGGTGCTCGCTGTGCTGCTCCTTGAGCCCAACCGGCTCATTCTGCTCGCCCGTCTGGTGGACCTGCTGTGGCCGGCCGGGCCGCCGAGCAGCGCCCGCCGGATCGTCCAAGCGCATCTCAGCCGGCTGCGTACCACGCTGTCCCGACATGCTCCGCGTCCTGCAGCGCCGACCGTTACCCGCCGCGGTCCTGGCTACATGTTGACCTGCGATCCGGATTCGATTGATGTATATCGTTTCCGGCTGCTCGTGAACAAGGCCCGTGACAGTGACGACGGCCGGAACAAGGTGGATCTGTTGCGCCAGGCACTGGAGTTGTGGCGCGGGCCGGCGTTGGCCGACGTGGCGAGCGAGGAGATCCGGGAGGAGCTGTGCCGTGGCCTGGACGAAGCTCGGCTGGCCGCCATCGAGGAGAGGTTCGGCGCCGAGTTGCGGCTCGGTCGCCACGGGCAGCTCATCGACGAGCTGACCGAGCTGGTGGCGCGCTATCCGTTCCGGCAGCAGTTCGCCGCCTTTCTCATGCTCGCGCTGTACCGGGCCGGTCGGGCCGCCGAGGCGCTCACCGTCTATGCCCGCACCCGACAGCGGCTCGACGCCGAGCTGGGTCTGGAACCGTCGGCGGACCTGCAACGGATGCAGGTCTCGATCCTGCGGGCGGATCCGAGTCTGGCCCTGCGGGCGGATCCGGCCACGGCCCTGCGGTCAGACCCGAGTTTGGCTCTGCGTGCCGGACAGCCAGCCGGGTGAGGCCCGGCTCACCGGCGTACCGGCAGCACCGGACGCAGTGCCTCGGCGGCGGGCGGGAGCCGGTCGAGCCGGTCGAGCAGGTCGGCCTGCCGCTCGCCCAGCCCGGCCCGCACCGTCGAGTCGTCCAGCAGCTCGGTCATCGCCTGCAGCACCCGCCGCCGCTGGAAGATCCCGGCGGTCAGGAAACAGTCGACGTACGGGTTGTCCGACAGCACCGGGCCGAGGAACTCGTACCAGCCCCAGGGGAAGATCCGGAACGGGTAGCCGACGGAGAGCTCCGGCGCCGCCGCCACCAGCCAGGACGGCGCCGATCCGGAGGCGGTGAGGGCGGCGAGGTCCAGCGTCTTGTAGTTCTGCAACACCAGCGACGGAACACCGGCGAGGACCGCCTGGGTCAGCGTCACCGAGACCACGTTGCCGGTGAGGTACAGGTCCGCGCCGGCGAGCAGTCCGTGGAACTCGGCCGGTGTCAGCCGGGACCGGTAGTGGTAGTCGATCTGGTCGGCGACCGGGAAGTCCCACCTGGCCGGCCCGACGTGCACCACCCGCAGCGGGCGCCGCAACGCGGCGAGATGACTGTGGATGATCCGTGGCATGGTCAGGATCAGCTGCGCCATCTCGGGGGAGCGGACCACGTTCACGTGCTCCCACCGTGAGTTGGTCAGAAACACCGTCGGCGGCTCGGCAGGGCGTCGTCGGGTCGCCGGCAACGGCGCTGACCCGCCGCACACCATCCGGGTCACCGCCACCGACGGCCCACCGGGCACCGGCCGGTTCAGCGGGCTGTTGCGGATCACCAGGTCGCACAGGTCGAACAGACGCGGAAAACGGCTGCGGTGACCGGTGTAGAAGTCGACGAGGTAGTCGGCGGCCGGGTAGTCGTACTGGTCGAAGCTGGCCAGGGCGGTGTCGTAGCGTTCCCGCAGCAGGCCCATGCTCAGACCGGACCACCCGGTCGAGTAGTCGAGGGTGAAGGCGTCGGCGGCGACGAGCAGCTCGGGACGCAGCTCGGTCATCAGCCGGTCGAAGGTCTCCCGGTTACGTTCCGGAGCCTCCGCCTCCAGCGGATACGCGGTCAGGCCGAACCCCCGTACGTACGGCGCGGTCCCGGGCGCGGTCACGAACCCGACGTCGAACTCGTCGGCGGGCAGCTGGCGGGCGAAGTCGGCGGCGATGCTGAGGTCCCCGTTCGACAGGTGACCCAGGCCGACGAACAGCACGGTGCGCGGTGACATCCGCGATCACCCGACGGGCTGCCGGCGCAGGGCGTCCACCACGGCCGACTGGTCACCGTAGAGCGCGGCCATCAACTCGCCGATCCGGGCCGCCTGCGGGCCGCCGCCGGCGTACAGCGTCACCAGCGGCTCGCACAGGATCGCCCCCAGCGCCGGCAGCCGCACCGGCCGGCGGGGACAGCCGTCGAGGGCGGCCAGATGCGCCGAGCGCCCGCCCGTCGAATCGCCGTCGACGAGCCGGTCGACCACCGCGGCCAGGGCGTAGGCGCTGGCGAAGTAGGGCTGGGGCGGCTGGTCGGCCTGCGCGGCGACCAGCACGGCGAGGTCCTCGGCGGCCTTGGCGAGCTCGCTGGGGGCGTGCACGGACAGCGAGCCGTACGTGCTGGGCACCAGCGCCCGCAGCCGGGCCCGGCTGTAGCGGGCGAGCCAGTGCTGCGGTGCGACGGCCAGCACCCGCCCGAAGGCGTCGATGGCGCTGGTGAACCGGGCGTGCGCCGCGATGTCGGCGCGGACCGTGGCCATCAGCGCCAGCGCGTAGCGGCAGGCCGCGTCGGGGTCGTCCGGGTCGGCGCGATGGTCGTCCGCGATCCGGGCCAGGACCTTGTCGACGCGGCCGAGTTTCGCCGCGACGTTGGCCAGACCGAAGACCTCGTCATCGGCAGGGGTGATCGCCCGCACGTCTCACGCCGTCACAGCGGGGGTGGCCGGGGTGACCGGCTGGAACTCGTCCCAGCCGATGAACTCGGCGTACTCCTTGTAGACCCCGCCGCAGGAGGCGTCGTGTGCGCATCCGCCGCAGCGTTCGTCCTTGACCCGCGCGCTGGCGTCCATCATCCGCTCGTAGTCGTCGAAGACGAAGGTCCGGTAGAGCATCTTGAACTGGTTCTCCGTCCAGTTGATCATGTACTTCTCGTAGCCGGGGATCGCGCAGTGCGGGAAGCCTTCGAGCGTCACCACCCGTTCCCGGCGCACCGCCCGGTCGACCGCCTCGAACACGTACGGCTGGATCTCGTCGTAGCGCGGCGTGACCTCGGCGAAGTTGCGCAGGGCGGTGCCGGCGGTGTGCAGCGCCGAGACGTTGACGTGATCGACGCCGAGATCGAGGCACAGGTCCACGATCTCCGGGATCTCGGTGAAGTTGTCCCGGCACACCACCGAGTTGGTCCGGATCTTCGCGCCCAGTTCCTTGGCGTTACGGATGCCCTGGACAGCCTGCTCGAAGGAGCCGAGCGACTTGCTGATCCGGTCCTGGGTCAGCGCCGTCGCCCCGTGCATCGACACGATGAACAGGCTCACCCCCCGGTCCACCAGCTCCTGGGCGTACGGCCGACGGGCCATCTTGCGGCCGTTGGTCTGCAGGAACACCGTCGGATAGCCGAGCTCACGGATCTCGTCGAGGATGTCCAGCAGGTCCCGGCGGATGGTGGCCTCACCGCCGTGGATGTTGACCGCCTGGTAGTCCTTGCCGGCGTTGTCGCGCAGGAACCGGGACACCCGCTTGCGGGAGATCGAGTCGTCCTTGACGAACGGTGAGTCGACGATGCAGAAGGAACACTTGCTGTTGCAGATGTCGGTCAGATGCACGCTCAGGGCTTTCATGGTCATCCCTCGATGTCGGTCGGTCTCCCGATGGCGGGCGAGGCTAGCCGCCGGTGGCGGTGGTGAGGCGGTGGTCGTGCCGCGGCGCTCCGTCGGCCGGTGGGCCGGCGGCCGGTGGGCCGGCGGCCGGTGGGCCGGCGGCGGATCCGCCGCCCGGCACGGCGGCGGGGGACTCCGACACCCGGTCGAGCACGGCCAGCAGGTCGGTGAGGTCACCCCGGACCCGCACCAGGTAGTCGTGCAACGCCCGGCGGCCCGGCTCGTCGCGCACCCCGAGCCGGGTCGCCTCGTCGACGGCCACCTGTCCGAAGGCGAGCAGCCCTTCGAGCTGGCGGCGGTGCGCCGGCAGCTGCCGGTACAGCGCGCCGCGCGCGGCCGGATCGCCGTCGGCCATCGCCTTCAGCCCGTTGCGCAGCGCCCGGACCTGCCGGTAGACCTCGGTCGAGTCCGCGCCGACCATGCTGCGGAAGCCCATCACGGCGAGATCCGCCGCGCCCTGCGGCAGCTTCTCCAGCGACGCCGCCTGCCAGCGGACGTGGCCCGACACGCGTTCGGCGAGCTCGGCCGCCTCGACCAGCACGGCCGGGTCGATCGCGGCCGGGTCCGTCGCGGCGGTGTCCGGCGCCGCCGCGTCGAGGTCGGCCCACATCCGCACCGACCGGCGTTTCTGCACCGGGACCTGCTGCCCGTCCTGGCCGGTCAGGGTCGCCACGATCATCTCGGTCATCTCCGCCGACAGCAGGTCACCGGTCTCGGCGTCGACCTGCACGGTGACCCAGTACGACGAGCGGCCCCGCTGGGTCACCGGCCCCGACCTGACGTCGATCTTGCAGTCGAGGCACTGGGTGGAGTACACCGCACACGTGCGGCCGGCGAACCGTCCGAAGCCGAGGTTGCGGCCGTACATCTGGGCGTTGTGGAAGGCCGCGACCGCGCCCGGGTCGGAGAACGTCAGGTCGGCCCAGGTGCCGGAGATCCCCCGCACCTCGGCGGCGCTGCCGACCGTGCGCAGCCCCGGCGTGGTGATCAGATGGGTGGCCATCATCTCGAAGGTGATGACGTCCCAGCTCACCATCAGCAGCAGGTCCACCGCCGGGGCCTTGGGCAACTGCGGATACCGTACGTCCATCGTGGCCGTCATGTCGGGATCCGTCGTCGCCGGGGCATCGCCGGCCAGGTCGGTGTGCAGCAGGACCGAGCGGAAGCTCTGCCCCCGGGCGAACGTCCACTCCCGCCAGTTGCCGGCGGTCTTCGGGTCGCCGGTGCGCGACTGCACCCGCTCCCACTGGTAGCGGACCGGCACGACGGTGGGCGCCACGGCGCCCGCGACGTCCCGGTCGACGCTGGCGGTGAGCTCCTGCCACTTGTACGGTGTCCCGCGCGGGGTCAGGAAGTCGTTGCGCATGGTGGCCCGGTACCGCCGCCGCCGCGTCGGGTCGACGAGGCGCCGGTCGGCCACCGTGGGCTCCCAGTTGGTCATCGGGGCAGTACCTCCCGCAGTGCGTCGACCGGTGGCGCCAGCCGCGCCACCTGCTCGGTGTAGTCGTGTTGGCGCTGGCGCAGCCGGGCGCGTTCCGGCCCGGCGTCCAGCAACTCGGTCAGGGCCCGGCGTACGGCGGCGCGCTCGAAGACGCCGGCGGTGGCGAAACAGTCCTGGTACGGGTTGCCGGCCAGCAGCGGTGCCACCAGGTCGTGCCAGCCGAGCGGGGCGACCCGGAACGGGTAGGCCGTGCGCAGCAGCGGCGCGGCGGTGGCGAGCCAGCCCGGCACCGCCGCCGCCGGCAACCGGCGGTGGTTCTGCAGGACCAGCGCCGGTACGCCGGCCTGGACGGCCCGGCCCAGCGTGGCGGACAGCACGTTGGTCGTCAGGAACAGGTCGGCGGCTGCCAGCCGGGCGTGGAACATCGGGTACGGCAGCCGGCTAAAGTGCTGGTAGTCGATCTGGTCGGCGACCGGGAAGCGCCAGCGGCGGGGCCCGACGTGCACCACCCGCAGCGGTCGGCGAAGCGCCGCGAGATGGCTGTGGACGATCCGGGGCAGCGCGTCGATCAGGTGTGCCGTCGGCAGCGAGGCGAGCGGGCTGCGGTATTCCCACGGCGAGTTGACCAGGAAGACGACCGGCCGGCCGTCGCCGGTGCCGCCGCCGTCGGTCCCGCCGGCACCGGCCGGTCGCAGGCCGCCGTCGCGTAGGCCGCCACGGTGCAGCCCGGTCACCGTCACGCCGGGGCGCGCGGTCTGCGGCGCGTGCGGTGGACCGGTCCGGATGAGCAGGTCACAACCGTCCAGCAGGGGCGGGAGCTGGACCTGCGCGCCACCGTAGAAGTCGACCGTGTAGCCGGCGGTGTCCCAGCCGAGCCGGTCGAGGCTGGCGACCGGGTGACCGTAGCGCTCGCGCAGCAGCGCCAGGCTGAGCCCGGACCACTCCCGGGACTGGTGCAGCGCGAACGCGTCCGCGGCGATCAGCAGGTCCGGACGGAACCCCTGGACGATCCGGTCGAGCGCGGCGAGGTTCCCGCCGGGGGCGCCACCGGACAGCGCCAGCGTCGGCATGCCGAGATCGTGCAGCAGTGGCACCGCCTCGGCGGCGGCGACGAACCCCACCTGGAACTGCTTGCGGGGCAACTGGCGCGCCAGATCGGCGGCGATGCCGGCGTCTCCCCTCGACAACCGGCTGGGTGCGAGGAACAGCAGCTTCATGCGGCGGCCACCTGACGGAGGATAGTGTCGACATCGGACAGTTTGCGCAGTGCCGCGAGGTAGGTGTCCCGCGCCGCCGCGAGCGCGTCGCGCCGCGGCCCGTCGCTCAGCAGCGGCACGATGGTGGCCAGCGCGCCCTCCTCGTCGAACATCTCCACGTGCGCGACGGTGTCGCTGAACGGGTTGTCGGCCAGCAGCGAGCGCAGGAACCGGTGCCAGCCGACCGGGAACATCCGGCACGGGTAGAGGTAGTCGACGTCGGCCACCACCTGCCGGGCGAAGTCGGTGAGTTCGGGCCCGCCGGGCGGCAGCCACCGCAGCCGACCGTTGCGCTTGGTCAGCGAGTTCATCAGGACCACCGACGGGATCCCGGACAGCGCCAGCCGGTGCAGGCTGACCGACACGATGTTGTTGGAGATGTGCAGGTCGACGCCCTGGATCAATCGCCGGAACCGGCCGGGCTCCATCGGGCCGAGCGGGTGGAAGCCGTCGGGAACCCGGTCGTGGAACACCAGCTGCGGTCCGACCGCGACCACGTCGGCGTACCGGAGCAGCTTCGTGAGCAGTTGTTCCAGCATGGTGTGGCTGGCGTCGACGAAGTTGGTGACCCGGGGGTACGCGGCGTGCATCCGCTGCCAGGTCGCGCCGGTGACCAGGACCACCGGGCGGTCCCCGGTGACGCCGATCTCGCGCCGTACCTCGGCGCGGTCGGTGGTGGGCACGTCGTCGACGCTTTCCAGCAGCGGGTACGGGTGCACGTCCGGTCCGGCCAGGGTGTCGACCGGGTTGTTCAACGGGCACGGCCGCAGCCGGAAGGCGAGCCCGTCGAGGGTGATGTCCCCTTCGTACTTGGCCTTGAAGCCGTAGGTGTCCAGCCAGGCGTCGGCGCGGCCCCAGGAGAAGTTGTCGAACGTGCCGACCGGGCAGTCGAACACCGACAGGTCGGCCCGGGTCAGGCCGTAGTGACGGTCGCAGAAGTCGTAGTTCATGAAGTCGGCGAGCACCACCAGCGCCGGCCGGTGCACGTGCTGGATGTCCCGCAGCTGGATGCGGTTGAGTTTGCCGGCGCCGGGAATCATCACCTGGTGGTCGAGCCCGGACGCGGCGATCAGCTCGCGGTGCGTCGGCGGGATGAGGAACAGCGGGTGGAACCCGGTCCCGGCCATCCGGCGGGCGAACTCGGTGGCGATCGCCAGCTCGCCGTGCGCCCAGTAGCTGGTCACCAGGAACAGGACGGTCCGTCGTCGACTCGTCATCCGCGGGTCAGCTCGCAGCCGCCGGCGCCGCGGCGGCCCGCACCGCGCGCTGTCCCGCAAAGAGCGCCCGTGCCAGCCGGCGGGCGGTGCCGCGCTCGGGCAGGTCGGGCTGGCTGTCGTACCAGACGAAGCCCTCACTCAGGATGCCGCCGAGTGCCCGGAACGGCACCGCCGACGCGGGCCGGGCCGCCGCCGTGGCGACCAGCCGGGCCACCTCGGCCGGGTCCCGCCCGTCGGACTCCCAGGCGAGCCGGGCGGCGAGCAGGTACGGGCAGGCGAACCACGGCCGCCAGTCGTCGCCGGCCTGCCGCTCGATGAGTTCCCGGGCGTCGTCGGCGGCCCTGGCCCGTTCGTCGGTGACGAACCGGGGGTGGTCGAGATGGTCCGGCGGCATCATCATGGTGCGGATCCGCACCCGCAGGTAGCGGCCGAGCCAGTGGTCCGGCTCACCGTAGAGCAGGTCGCCGAGCGACTCGATGATCTCGCTGTAGCTGGCCAGCGCCTGCCCCTCGTCGACCGCCTCGTTCGCCCAGGTGACCTGCATCTTGGCCACCATCGACAGGGCGTACGGGAAACCGGCGAGCGGGTTCTGCCAGTCCTTCTCGTACTGCTCGCTCAGCCGCTCGACGATGGCGTCGGCCCGCCCGAGCCGGGTCGCCGCCAGCACGGTGGCGAAGAGTTCCTCGTCGGCCGCGGTGATCTGGATCATGATCACTGCACCTGGGCGAGGTAGTCGGTCGGTGTGTCGGTCACCGGGTGGAACTCGTCCCAGCCGATCCGGTCGGCGTACTCCTTGTAGACCCCGCCGCAGACGCTGTTGAACGCACAGCCGCCGCACCGGGCGTCCTTGACCCGTTCGAAGTCGTCCATGTGGTCCTCGTAGTCCTCCATCACGAAACTGCGGTACAGGACCTTGAATCGGTTGTGTTCCCAGTCGACCAGGAAGCGTTCGTAGCCGGGCACGGTGCAGTAGGGGAAGCCCTCCATGAGCAGCCGGGCGTCGCGGCGGACCGCCCGCTCGCAGGCGGCCAGCACGTACGGCCGGATCTCGTCGTAGCGGGGGGTGACGTCCCAGAAGTTGCGCAACGCGGTGCCCGAGGTGTGCAGCGCCGAGATGTTGATCATGTCGGCGCCGAGGTCCAGGCACAGGTCGACGATCTGTGGCAGCTCCCGGAAGTTGTCCTTGCAGACCACCGAGTTGGTCCGCACCGTGGCGCCCAGTTCCTTCATGTTGCGGATGCCCTGGACCGCCTGGTCGAACGAGCCGAGCGAGAGACTGATCCGGTCCTGGGTGACGGCGGTGGCGCCGTGCATCGACACGACGAACAGGCTGACGCCCTTGTCCACCACGGTCCGCGCGTACTCCATGCGGGCGAACTTGCGGCCGTTGGTCTGCAGGAACACCGTCGGGTAGCCGAGCTCGCGGATTTCGTCGAGGATCTCCAGGAAGTCCCGGCGGATCGTCGCCTCGCCGCCGTGCAGGTTCACCGCCTCGTACCCTTGCCCGGCGTTCTCCCGCAGGAACCGGGAGACCCGCCGCCGCATGATGGTGTCCTGCTTCATGTACGGCGAGTCGACGATGCAGAACGTGCACTTGCTGTTGCACACGTCGGTCAGGTGGATGCTGAGCGCCTTCACGGTGCGGCCTCCGCTACTCGTCGAGTTCGTCCGCGTCGTACACCTCGTAGCCCTGCTGCACCATCCGGACGTCCTCCGGCGTGTAGACGGCGGAGTCGACCGCGAAGAACTCCTCCAGGTTCTCCGGCGTCAGCTTCACCAGGTCCTCCTCGTCCAGGCTGCGCAGCAACAGCAACTGCACCTCGCTGAGGACGTAGTCGGCGAGCGCGGTGTCCGGATCGTCCAGCAGTTGCCGACCGAACTCGGGGTCGGCGATCGCCCGCTCCAGCACGTCCTTGATCTGGTTGGTATCCGCCTCGCTCGGGACGCTCTCGGCCGTGGTCACGGTGCTCCTTCCGCGCCTGGCACTAGGCCAGCGCCATGGTTTCGTTGGTGAACCGGGTCGGGAGCCGGCCCGGACGGTTCTGTCGAATGCTCAGGACGTACCAGGCGTCCATGAAGTCGTTGCTCTGAATGGCGTTCAGCTTCGCGATTTTCGGTCCGATGTCCTCGGTCAGCTGCTCGGCGCTGCGCCCGTCGATCTCGTCGAATTCGTAGACCCGGAAGTTCTGCGGCTTGTACGACCAGTCGCGGTCCTCGACCAGCCACCGGTAGTTGGCACTCATCAGCCGTTGGGCCGCGTCGGGGAACTTGCGCAGCCGCATCCCGTACGCCTCCGGGCGGGCCCCCATCAGCGACTTGGGCGCCACGAAGTACCGGTTGACGTTGAAGTAGTTGATGTATTCCGCGTTGCGCTGCAGGAAGTCGGTGGTCTCCGCGAAGTTGCCCTCGTCCTCGTGCGGCATCCCGGTGATGATTTCCAGGTCGGCCCAGATGCCGACCTCCTTGCACCACCGCAGCACCTGCTCGGCCTCGGCCAGCTTGACCCGCTTGTCGATGATCTTCAGCATCTTGGTGCTCGCGGTTTCCAGCCCGAAGGTCAGTTTGCGGCAGCCGGCGTCGGCGAGCATCGCCAGCCGCTCGTAGGTGAGACTGTTGAAGCGTCCGCAGTCCGACCAGTTGAGCTCCACCCCGTTGAGCACCACCCGGCTGGAGAACTCCTCGACGAACCCGTTGACCAGGTTGAAGTAGTTGTTGAACAGGTAGAAGTACGGTGTCTGATACTTCTCGGACAGGCCGACCATGTGCCCGATGATGTCGTCCACTGTGGCGTGGACGAGCTTGGTGCGCTCCAGGCTCTCGGTGCAGAAGGCGCACGAGTACGGGCAGTTGTAGTTGAACACGTACGGGATCACCAGCTTGCCGGCCACGCCCTTGCCGAGGTTGGCCGCGTTCGCGTCGTTGGCCAACCAGCTCAGGTACGACGGGAAGCGGTAGAGCTGCATCCGGTTCAGCTGCTCGTCGGTCGCCTGCTTGCGCGGGCTCGCCTGCGGCCGGTCGAGAACGTAGTTGTGGTAGTCGGCCAGGGCGAGCCCGTCGAAGTCCGGCGGCAGCACCCGGTGCACGGCGTCCGGCGCGCGCAGCACCTGATCGCCCTGCACCCGGGCCAGCCCGGGACGGGGCATCGGCAGCAGCTGCCGCCGGCCGGCCAGCGCCCGGACGAGGTCGACGAAGACGTCCTCGCCGGGGCCGGTGATCGCGGCGTCGAGGTGCTGCACGCAGGCCGCCCACCAGCGGTGGAAGGCGTCCTTGAACTGCATCAGGTAGTCCAGGTTGTTGCCGCCGAGCACCACCGGCTTGCCGTAGTGGCGCTTGACGTGCGCGCCCAGCACCGCCGCGGAGTTCATCTCCAGGAACGAGAAGTCGCCACCGGCCGAGATGCCGACCACGTCGGCGGCGGCCACGTCCTTGCCGGCCAGCAGCCGGCCGGCGAAGGTGTCGAGGAAGTCGTTGCGCCCGCCGCCGACGTAGTCGACGACCGCCCGTTCGTCGTAGAACGGCTGGAGCTCGGCCTTGGTGAACTCGCCGCCGTGCCACATCCGGGCCAGGTCGGAGTTGAGGTCGTGCAGGTCCACGTCGAACCCGGCGTCGCGCAGGCTGGCGGTGACCACCCCGGTGCCGAACGGCGGCAGGTTCATCCGGGTGAACATCGGTTGCTCCCCGGGCGCGACGATGAACAGCACCTGGGCTGGACGGGGCCGGTTGGCAGCCTTCATGGTCAACCCTTCCGAGCGGGCAGCGGAGTCGTCCTGGACGTGATCAGCGACGCGGCGGTCGGCAGCGGTGGTGCGGCGGCCAGCTCGGCGGCGAACTCGGCGGCCGCGTCGCGGTAGCCCGGCTCGGACAACACGGCGCGGACCGCCGCGCGTAGCCGCGCCGGGGTCACGTCCTCGGCGTCGAGCGCGACGCCGAGGCCGAGGTGTGCACAGCGTTGCGCGATGTACGGCTGGTCGTTGGCGATCGGCACCAGCACCATCGGCAGTCCGCGCACCAGCGCCCGGGAGACGGTTCCCCAGCCGGCGTGGGTGACGACGGCGTCGGCCCGGTCGAACAGCGGGTCGTGCGGCGTCCGTCCGACGAACCTGACGTTGGCCGGCGTCGCTCCGTCGCCCCGGCCGGTCACGGCGTCGCTGGTCACCACGGCGTCGCTGGTCACCACGGCGTCGACGTCGAGCGTGCCGAGCGCGGCCACCGCGGCGGCGACGTACCGGTCCTGGGCGAACGCCGACCCGCCGAGGCTGGCCGGGGTGGCGGTGCTGGTGGTCACGGCCACCAGCGGTCGCGCCGACCCGCCGGGCACCGGCGGCCCGCCCGCCGGCGCCGGCACGAGCGGGCCGACCAGGGCGACGGATTCGGGCAGCGGCGGACAGCCGGCGAAGCGCGCCGTGGTGGGGATCAGGTGCAGCAGATCACCGGTACGCCCGAGCAGGTTGCGCCCGTCGTCGCCGGTCAGCCCCAGCGACTCGGCGACCGGACGCGGATCGAACGCGCCGATCGCGTGTTCCGGGATGAAGCTGCGGTAGGCGTCCAGCACCGGCAGCGGACTGCAGCACAGCGACACCCAGGGCAGGCCGGTGAGCTGGGCGGCCAGCGCGGCACCGGCCATCATCACGTCGGCGACGATGAGCTCGGCCGCGCAGTCGGCGGCCAGCCGCGCGATGTCCCGGGCCATGTCCGCGACGTCGCCGAGGAACAGGTGCCGGAACAGGGCACCGCTGTCGGCAGTGGCCAGCATCGACGCGGGTACGGCGGCGTCGCGCCGCCAACGCCCGCCCGCCTGCTCGGCGAAGACGGTGACCGGGTGGCCCTGGGCCCGCAGCTGCGCACCGAGCGCCGCCATCGGTTCGGCGTGGCCCGGTGGGTGGAACGGCACCAGCAGGACGCGGGTCATACGCGTGGTCCGGTGAGCACCCCGGCCTCGGACTCCAGCCACTGACGTGCCCGCACGACCCCGTCCGGCGTACCGATGTCGTGGTACTCCCCGGCGTCGAAGGTGAGTGCCCGGACCCGCAGTCCGGCCGTGACCGCGGTGGCGAACACGTCGCTGAGCAGCGACTCGCCGCGCGGCTCGGCGGTGTTCGCGACGAACTCCTGCAGCAACCGGGTGAACGCCGGCGACCACACCGCGATGCCCCAGGTGTTCGACACCGGCGGATGCTCGGGTTTGTCCACCACGGCCAGCACCCGATGCGACCGGGGCTCGACGACGACCGGGGCCAGGGCCTGCGGTTGCCCGGTCGGGAACACCCCGAGGCTGAGGTCCGCCCGCTGCGCCTCGTGGAAGTCGAACAGCTGGGCGAAGCAGTCGGCCGGGGTGCACATCGTGTCCGGCAGCCCCATGCACACCGTCTCGTCGCCGAGGTACGGCGTGGCCAGGTTCAGCGCGTCGGGCAGGCCCAGCGGTCGCTCCTGGCACAGGTACGCCAGGTCGAGCCCGAGCTGCTGCCCGGCGCCGAGATAGCGGAACACGTCGCCCTTGTCCGGGGACAGGACGAGCAGGACGTTGTCGACCCCGCCGGTGCGCATCGCGAGCAGCACGTGCTCGATGGCGGCCTTGGGCAGCGGCCGGCCGTCCACCGTCCGGTAGCCGACCTGGATGAGTTCCTTCGCCGCCCGGTACGGCAGCAACCGGGTACCCGAACCGGCGGCGGGTACGACTCCGAAGCGTCTTGCGGTCACTGGTCCCCCCGGCCACTTGGGCGTACGGACCGGGACCGGTCCGTACGCGGGTCACCCACCACGGCAAGCTATTGATTGACTGCTGCGGTTTTGTTGCGGTCGTGCTGTGGTGCGTCGGCGGGCCGCTGACACGGTCCATGGCCGCGTCTACGCTTCGTCTCACCCGAGTGGCGACCACAGCGGAGGGATGAGCCGGATGGCAGAGGTCGTGCTGCGCTGCGAGGGGCTGCACAAGAAGTACGGCGCGCGGGTCGCGGTCGACGGGGTCGGCTTCGACATCACCGAGGGGGAGACCTACGGCCTGCTCGGGCCGAACGGTGCCGGCAAGACGACGACCATCTCGATGGTGGTCGGCATCCTCTCCCGAGACGCGGGCACGGTCACCATCGACGGCCGACCGCACGATGTGCACCGCACCTCGGTCAAACGGCTGATCGGTTACGTACCGCAGGAACTCGCCTTGTACCCCGATCTCACCGCCGCCGAGAACCTGCGCTTCTTCGGCCGCCTGGCCGGCCTGTCCGGCCGACGGCTGCGCCGGCGCGCCGACGAGGTGCTCGACGTGGTCGGGTTGTCGCAGCGGGCCGGTGACCGGGTCCGGACCTTCTCCGGCGGCATGGCCCGGCGGCTGCACATCGGGGTCGGGCTGCTGCACGATCCCCGGCTGCTGGTGCTGGACGAACCGACGGCCGGGGTCGACCCGCAGAGCCGTAACGCCATCCTGGACAGTGTCCACGAGCTCGCCGGCACCGGCATCGCCGTGCTCTACACCACGCACTACATGGAGGAGGCCGAGCGGTTGTGCGACCGGGTCGGCATCCTCGACGCCGGAACGATCAAGGCCGAGGGCACCCGCCGGGACCTGATCAGCCTGCTGGGCCGCGACGACGAGGTGCGGCTGCTCGCCGACGGCGACCTCGCGGCCGCCGCCCGGGCACTGTCCGAGCTGCCCGAGGTGACCCGGGTCGACCGTGCCGACTCCACGGTGGTGCTGCTGGTCGCCGAGGCGGCGGCGGCGCTGCCGACGGTCCTCGCCACCGCGGCCCGCACCGGGCTGACGGTGCGTTCGGTGCAGGTCCGCGAACCTGATCTGGAGGCCGTTTTCCTGCACCTCACCGGCCGGGCACTGCGGGACTGAGCGATGGTGCGCAGCGTTTTCGTCATCGCCGGTAAGGATCTGCGCCAGCAGCTGCGCAACAGCACCCTGCTGCTGTTCGCGATCGTGCTGCCGCTGGGCATCGCCGCCCTGTTCAGCACCGTTCTGGACGATCCCGGCGGCGGCTTCCAGGCCCGGTACCTGGTGGTCGACGAGGACCACGGGCCGGCCGCCGACGCGTTCGTGGACGACGTGCTCGGCGCGGTCGCCGAGGAGTCCACCTTCGCCGTCGACCGGGCCGCGTCGGTCGCCGAGGCGACCCGGCTGGTCGACACGGGTGCCGCCGACGCCGTCTTCGTCCTGCCGGCCGGCTTCTCCGCCGCCGTCGACGCCGGCCGCACCGCCACCCTACGGGTGGTGGGCGGTGCCGACGCGCCGCTCGCGGCCTACGTGGCGGATCAGATCGCCCGGTCGTACGCCACCGACGTCGGGGGCGTCCAGCTCGCGGTCGCCCTGACCGACGCCGGCGGTGTCCCGGTCGACGATCCGGACGCCCTGGCTGCGCGGGTACGGCAGTTGCCCGCGCCGCTGACCCTGGCCGCCGATGTGACCGAGACCGACCGGGTGCTGGCCAGCCGGACCTTCTACCCGGCCGGCATGGCGGTGTTCTTCCTGTTCTTCGTGGCGATGCTCAGCGTCAACAGCATCCTGGCCGAGCGTGGCACCGGCACGCTCGCCCGGTTGCTGGCCTCGCCGGTGCCCCGGCCGGCGATCCTCGTCGGCAAGCTCCTCGGCGGCGTCGGCACCGGTGTGGCGGCGATGACGGTGCTGGTGGTCGCCTCGACCCTGCTGCTCGGTGCCGACTGGGGGCCACCGGCCGGGGTGGCGGCGCTGGTGGTGGCGTTGGTGCTCGCCGCGACCGGGTTGATGGCGCTGGTCGCCACCGTGGCCCGCAGCAGTGAACAGGCCACCACCTGGATGTCCGGGCTGGCCGTGCTGCTGGGCATGTTCGGCGGCACGTTCGCGCCGCTGTCCCAGCTCGGCGGCCTGTGGGTGCTGAGCTATCTCACCCCGCACCGCTGGTTCCTGCAGGGTCTGTCCGACCTGGCCGGTGGTGACGTGCAGGCGGTGCTGCTGCCGGTCGCGGTGCTGACGGGCCTCGCCGTGACGACGACCGCCGTGGCCCTGCTCCGGATCGGAAAGCTGATGACGGTATGAAGGTGTTGGCGATAGCCGGGGTGCAGCTGCGCCTGCTGCTGCGGCAACGGCTCAGTGTCTTCTGGCTGGTCGTCGCTCCGCTGCTGTTCGTCTTCGTGCTGGGCGTCCAGTTCGGCGGGGGGCAGGCGCCGCGGCTGGCGGTGGTCGGCGGCCAGGACGGCCCGGTGGCGCGCCAGCTGGTTGACGCGCTCGCCACCGACGACCGGTTCGAGGTGGTCCGGCCGGCGGACGTCGACGCGCTACGCGCCGACGTCGAGCGGGGGATCGTCCACGCGGGTCTGGTGATCCCGGCCGGACTGGACTCCGTGGTCGGGGACGGCGGCCAGGTCGGCGTGACCTACCTGGCCCGACCGAAGAGCCCGCTCGCCGCCGACCTGCGGGTCTGGGTCCAGGCGGTGATCGGCGAACAGGCCGCGCTGGTCCGGGCGGCGCAGGCCGCCACGGCCGAGGGCGCCGGGACGTTCCCCGACAACCTCGCCCGCGCCGCGACGGTCCCGGTGGCCGGGATCGCGGTGGACGCGACGACCGTCGGCGAGGCCCCGATCCCGGACGGGATCAACCCGTTCGCGTTGCTGGCCCCGTCGATGCTGCTGCTGTACGTCTTCCTCACCTCGCTGACCGCCGCGATCAGGATGATCGAGAACCGGCGGCGGGGGATCACCCGCCGGATGTACGCCACGGCGACCGGGATCGGCACGATCGTGGCCGGCGAGGCACTCGGCCGGTTCGGCATCGCCCTGGTGCAGGGGCTGATCGTGATGGCCGGTTCGGCGCTGTTCTTCGGCGTCGACTGGGGATCCCCGCTCGGCGCGGCCGCCCTGCTGGTGCTGTTCTGCCTCACCGCCAGCGGGCTGGCGATGCTGCTCGGCGCCGGGCTGCGGCACGAGAACCAGGCGTTGGGCATCGGTCTCGGTCTCGGCCTGGGACTCGGTGCCGTCGGCGGTGCCATGGTGCCGTTGGAACTGTTGAGCGACACGTCGCAACACCTCGCCCGGCTCACCCCGCACGCCTGGGCGTACCAGGGTTTCACGGAGCTGGTCCGCCACGGCGGCGGCATCGGTGACATCGCCCCGCAGCTCGGAGCGCTCGCCGGGTTCGCGGCGGTGCTGTTCGCCCTCGGCGCCCGCCAGTTGCGTCGGAGCATCGTCCGGTGAGATCGAGCGTCATCCGGTGAGATCGGAGCGTACGGTGCATCAGGACAGCGGTGGCGACCGTCCGGACGTGCCGATGGGTCGGCAGTTGTCGGCGGCGGCGGCGGTTCAGCGACTCTGTGGCGAGCGCGGTTGGCGGTCCTGTCTGGTCGGTGGGTTGGCGGTGCTGCGGTGGGGGCGGCCACGGCCGACCGAGGACGTCGACCTGCTCGTCGAGGCGGGCCACGGTGTTGCGGGCGAGATGGCGCAGGCACTGTTCGGGTGCTTCGAACCGCGTTCGGCCGATGCCCATCGGTTCGCTGTGGACCACCGGATCGCGCAGCTCTGGGCGGGCGAGCGGGTGGCGGTCGACGTCGCGCTCGGCACGTCGCGGCGGCTGCGTCGGACGATGGACCGTGCGTCGTGGTGGGAGAGCACCGGGCCGCGGCTGCTGACCTGCAGCGCCGAGGATCTGATCGTGAATAAGGCGATCTCCGACCGGGAACGTGACTGGCACGACGTGGCGGGGATCGTCGAACGGCAGGGTGCCCGACTCGATCGGGAGTTGATCCTGCGGGAGTTCGGTCCGGTGCGCACGCAGGGCCATCACCTCGGGGATCCGCTCGCACAGCTCAACGACCACGGCGACGGTGCCGCGGTGGCCCGCCTCCGACAGGCGCTGACGACCACGGACCGGCTGGTGGTGGACCATGGATGAGCTGCTCGCGGCGGCGACGGCGGCGCAGCAGGTGTGCCACGACAACGGGTGGGGCTGCTGCGTGGTCGGTGGGTTGGCGGTGCTGCGGTGGGGGCGGCCACGGCCGACCAAGGACGTCGACCTGCTCGTCGAGACGGGCTACGGAGACTGGGCCGCCGCGTCGGAACTGCTGTTCGACCGGTTCGAGCCGCGCTTCGCGGATTCGCGCCAGTTCGCGGTGGACAGCCGGGTGGTCCAGTTCTGGGCGCCGAACGGGACAGCGGTGGACGTGGCGCTCGGTACGTCGCGACGGCTGCACCGGATCATGCAACGGGCGACCGCGTGGCAGGTCGGAAGCGTCGCGGTGCGGACGTTCAGCGCCGAGGACCTGATCGTGCACAAGGCGCTGTGCGGGCGGGAGAGCGACTGGCGCGACGTCGCGGGCATCATCAGCCGACGGGGTGACACCCTCGACCGTGATCTCGTCCTGCGGGAGTTCCGCCCGATGCTGCAGCACCGTGGCTTCCATCTGGGGGACCCGCTGCAACGGCTGCAACGGCAGGCCAGCCAGCAGGCGGCGGACCGGCTCCAACGGCTGTTGACGGGCGAGGACCGGTAACGTCGTACATCGATTGCTCCGGGTGCCCGGCTTCGACGCCGCGCTCGCCGGACAGCTGTCCGCGCTCCTGTTACATTGACGAATGTCGTTCTATGTGAGAGGTGCGCTCATGAAGATCCGATCCGTCCTCGGCACAGCGCTCACCGCAACTCTGCTCGTCACCGCCGTCGGCGCGGCCGCCCTGGCCAACGCGGCCCCGCCGGGCGGCACCCCGGCCGGCACGGCCGACGCGGCGCCCGTCGACGCGGCACCGATCGACGCCCTGGCCCTGGGAGATTTCGACTTCTCCCGACCGCAGACCGCCGCGACCGGCCTGCAGGTCCCCTGGGGGATGGACTTCCTGCCCGACGGCAGCGCCCTGGTCGCGCAACGCAGCACCGGACAGGTGGTGCGGGTCCGCCCCGGGCAGCAGCCCGAACCGGTCGCCCAGATCTCCGGGGCGACACCGGTCAGCGAAGGCGGCCTGCTCGGTCTGGCCGTCTCCCCGACGTACGCCCAGGACGGCTACGTCTTCGTCTACTTCACCACGGCCAACGACAACCGGATCGCCCGGTTCCGGCTCACCTCGCCACAGAACCAGGAGCCCATCCTGACCGGACTGGCTCGCGCGACCATCCACAACGGCGGCCGGATCGCCTTCGGCCCCGACGGCATGCTCTACGCCGGGGTCGGCGACGCCGGGCAGACCGCCAACGCCCAGAACCAGCAGAGCCGCAACGGCAAGATCCTGCGGATGCGGCCCGACGGCGGCGTCCCGTCGGACAACCCGTTCCCCGGCTCGCTGGTCTACAGCCTGGGCCACCGCCACGTGCAGGGCCTGGCCTGGGACGCCCAGGGCCGGCTGTACGCCACCGAGTTCGGGCAGAACGCCTGGGACGAGATCAACCTGATCGTCGCCGGCGGCAACTACGGCTGGCCGATCGTCGAGGGCCGGGGCAACGACCCCCGGTTCCGCGACCCGCTGCTGATCTGGACCCCGGCCGAGGCCTCGCCGAGCGGGGCGGCGATCGCCGGGAACCGGCTGTTCGTGGCGGCGCTGCGGGGCAACCGGCTGTGGAACGTACCGCTGGACGGCGCCGGCGGGGTCGGCAACCCGACCGCCGAACTGCTCGGCACCTACGGGCGGCTGCGCACCGTCGAGTACGGCCCGGACGGTTGGCTCTGGGTGACGACCAGCAACCGCGACGGGCGGGGTGTGCCGGCGTCGAACGACGACCGGATCCTGCGCTTCCCACCCCTGGACCCGGTGACGCCGCCGCCGACCACGGCACCGCCGACCACCCCGCCGCCCACCACCGCACCGCCGACCACGCCGCCGCCCACGACCCCGCCGCCCACCACCGCACCGCCCACGACCCCGCCGCCCACCACCGCACCGCCGACGACCCCGCCGCCGGCCACCACGTGCCAGGTGTCCTACCAGGTCAACCAGTGGGGCAACGGCTTCACCACGGACGTGCGGATCACCAACCGTGGGGCGTCGCTCAGCGGCTGGACACTGACCTGGACCTTCACCGGCAACCAGCAGATCACCAACGGGTGGAACAGCCAGATCAGCCAGTCCGGCCAGGCGGTGACCGCGCGCAACGCCGCCTGGAACGGCAACCTGCCGACCAACGGTACGGTCAACTTCGGCTTCCAGGCCACCTACAGCGGCAGCAACCCCAGCCCGACCGACTTCCGGCTCAACGGGACCGCGTGCCAGATCAGCTGAGGCGACCCGGCTGAGACAGCCGGGCCGGGACGGCCTGACTGGGACGGTCCGGCCTGACTGAGACGGTCCGGCCTGGCTGAACGTCCGGACGCGCCGGCCGTGGTGGGCTCCGCCCGCCCGGCCGGCGCTCGTCCGCTCAGTAACCGATGTGGAACGTCGCGTCCTGCCGGTCCAGTGCCGGTGAGGTGCTGGAAACCGGGTCCAGTCGCAGGACGTAGTTGGCGTGCCGCAGGTGGCGCTCAGGCAGGTTGTGCGACCGGAACGAGGTCCAGGCGGCGTCGGCCAGACCGGGCGTACGGTGGAACGTCGCGTCGGCGGCGAACAGCGACGAGCCGTCGTCGACGGCCAGCACCAGTTCGTAGTTGGCGTGCCGCAGGTAGCGGTCGGGGAAGTTGACCGACTGGAACGACACCCCGGAGGAGCTGGCCAGCCCGGGAACGAGCCGCCACTGCGAGTCCGGGTACGGGTCGAACGGGTACGGGTCGATGCGGGCGGCGTAGCCGGCGTGCCGGATCAGGTGGTCGGGGAAGTTGTAGGACTTGATCCGGTTCCAGCCCGGTGCTCCCCAGCGGGCGAGCAGGTTCGTCCGCTCGGTGGCGGTGATCGGGGCGATGGTGGGGTGTTTGGCGTTCAGCGGCTGGGTGTACTGCGCCTTGTTCAGCGCCGACCAGCTGTTGGCGCCGATGTCGCCGCTGCGCCAGGCGTACAACTCGCCGTTGACCGGGGAGTAGGAGTCGCCCCAGAGGAACCATTCGTCGCGGTCGTTGGCCTTGACCACGATCGGTGCCTCGATGCCGCCGCTGACCACGCCGCTGGTGTAGGTGCCGTTGTCGAAGCTGCGCGGCGCCAGGCTGGCCGATCGGGCGCCGTACAACCGCCCGTCGTCCATGTTCTTGTAGTAGAGATAGTGCACGCCGTTGCGGCTGTGCATGGTGGCGTCCAGCACGTTGAAGCCTGGGTCGAAGTACAGCTGCGGCGCGCTGACGCTGCGGAAGTCGCTGGTGTAGTTGACGAAGAACGAGTCCCGGTTGCCGCTGCGGGCCGAGTAGAGAATCCCGTACTGGCCGCGGCCGGCGTCCCAGAACGCCTCCGGTGCCCAGGTGTGGGTGGGCATCGAGTGCATGCGCACCCGCCGGTATCCGGTGAAGCTGCGCAGGTCGACCGAGTCCCAGAGGTGGATGTACTGGTTCTGCTGGGTGAAGTCCTTGCCGTTGAGGTCGGTCGCGAGGATCACGAAGGTGCCGTCCTGCTTGCGCAGGATGAACGGGTCCCGCAGGCCCAGCGTTCCGGCGGTGGGAGTGGCGACCGGGTTGTTCTGGTTGAGCGGGGTCCAGTGCAACCCGTCGGCGCTGACCGCCAGATGCAGACCGTAGTTCTCCGCGAGCGCGGCCGGCGACTCGGTGAAGTAGCCCATGACGTAGCCGGCGTAGGCTTCGGCGGCCGCGGCGCGCGGCGCCGCGGCGGACGTCGCCACCGCGCCTGCGCCGAGCAGCACCGCGGACCGCACGGTCGTGGCAAGCAGTTGCCTTCTCGTCACCATCGCCGACACCTTCCGTATCGATCGTTACCAACGGGTTACGTGCCCAGTGTTATCGTGAACATAGACATTGGTCAAGAAATTCTTTCGACTGGTGTTGCAGGAAGTTTGCATAAGAGCCTGCTAAGGCTGTCGCCATCTGTCGATGGCCGGTCCGCTTGATCTCTTGACATCTATCGTTGTTATCGCAAACATCATCGATACGTCCGGGCAAGACGCCACACCCGTTGCCGGGGCCGCTGGCGGCCCGTAGCCGGCCGGCGCGGGTGGCCAGCTCCGCGCGACCGGCCCGTCCTCCGGTCGCGCGGCCCGTCGCGACTTCGCGGTGCCTGTCGTCGAGGTCGCGGCGGCCCGACGGAAGGAATCCGGCATGTCCACCATCCCCGCACCCCCGGTACACCCGGCGACATCCATCTCCCAGCCGCGCCGAACACCCGTGCGACGGAACCGAGCCTCGCTCGTCGCCGTCGGACTGGCCGCCGGCGTACTCCTGGCCGGCGGCGCCATCGCCGCCGCGCCGCCCACCGCCTCCGCCGCCACCGTGGACACCACCGCCTGGTACGTGCTCGTCGCCCGGCACAGCGGCAAAGCCCTCGACGTGTACGAGCGGGCCACCGGCGACGGCGCGCGGATCGTGCAGTGGCCGCGCGGCGACGGCATCTGGCAGCAGTGGCAGTTCATCGACGCCGGCAACGGCTACTACCGGCTCCGGTCCCGGCACAGCGGCAAGGTCCTCGACCTGCGTGACTCGTCGACGGCCGACGGCGCGGACGTCGTGCAGTGGACCGACGTCAACCGGACCAGCCAGCAGTGGCGACTCGCCGACTCCGACGCCGGCCACGTACGCCTGATCAACCGCAACAGCGACAAGGCCCTCGACGTGTGGCAGCGTTCGACCGCCGACGGTGCCCGGATCAGCCAGTGGACCGACTGGAACGGCACCAACCAGCAGTGGCAACTCGTCCGCGTCGACGCTCCCGGCGCACCGACGCCCACCCCGACGGTGCCGACCCCGAGCCCTGGCACGCCCACTCCGACCCCCGGCGTTCCACCGGGTTCGTATCCGGACCCGATGCGGGTCACCGGGGACACCGGGGTGCACGACCCGAGCATGATCCGCCGGCCCACCGGCGGGTACCTGATGGCACACACCGGCAACGGCGTGGCGCTGAAGACCTCCACCGACCGGGTCAGCTTCCGTAACGCCGGGTCGGTCTTCCCCGGCGGCGCGCCGTGGACGACCCCGTACACCGGCGGCAGCCGTAACCTGTGGGCCCCCGACCTGTCGTTCCACAACAACCGGTACTACCTGTACTACTCGGCGTCGACGTTCGGCTCGAACCGGTCCGCCATCTTCCTGGCCACCAGCTCCACCGGCGCCTCCGGCAGCTGGACCGACCAGGGGCTGGTCATCGAGTCGCAGAGCGCGGACAACTTCAACGCCATCGACCCGAACCTGATCGTCGACGACCAGGGCCGCTGGTGGCTGAGCTTCGGATCGTTCTGGTCCGGCATCAAGATGATCGCCCTGGACCCGGGTACGGGTAAGCGGTCCGGCTCGGCGTTGTACAGCCTCGCCGGCCGGGGCGGCGGCGCGATCGAGGCACCGACGCTGGTCAAGCGCGGTGCCTACTACTACCTGTACGTCTCCTTCGACCGGTGCTGCCAGGGTGCGGCCAGCACGTACCGGGTGATGGTCGGCCGCTCGACCAGCGTGACCGGTCCGTTCACCGACCGGGCCGGCAACCAGCTCACCTCGGGTGGCGGCACCCAGATCCTGGCCGGGCACGGCGGCATCAACGGACCGGGTCACCAGGCGGTGCTCGCCGACAGCGACGGCGACTACCTCGTCTACCACTACTACGCCGCCAACGGCGCCTCGCTGCTCGGCATCAACCGGCTGGGCTACGACGCCGCCGGCTGGCCCTTCGTGTACTGAACCTTCGTGAAGGAGTTGCGATGAGATTCGCCCGGCACCTGCGGACCGGCGTGGCCGGCGCCGTCACCGTGGCGGTGGCCGCCGCGGTGACGGCGGTCGCCGCACCGGCGGCCTCCGCTGCGACGGCCGATCCGAACATCTACTACGTGCTGGTCAACCGGCACAGTGGCAAGGCCCTCGACGTGTACAACCTGGCCACCGACGACGGCGCGGCGATCAACCAGTACGCCCGCAACGACGGCGCCTGGCAGCAGTGGCGCTTCCTCGACGCCGGCAACGGCTACTACCGGGTGCAGTCGCGGCACAGCGGCAAGGTCCTCGAACTGCCCAACGCCAACGACGGCATCCAGCTGATCCAGAACGCCGACCGGGGCGACACCCGGCAGCACTTCCGGCTGGCCGACTCGGCCGGCGGCCACGTACGACTGATCAACCGGCACAGCGGCAAGGCCGTCGACGTGTGGGAGTGGTCCACCGCCGACGGTGCGATGGTGTCGCAGTACCAGGATCTCGACGGCTACAACCAGCAGTGGCAGATGATCCCGGTCGACTCGGTCGGCACCCCGCCGGCCGGCACGTTCACCAACCCGATCAAGCGCAACGGCCCGGACCCCTGGCTGCAGTACCACGACGGGTACTACTACCTGGCCACCACCACCTGGAACTCGACGATCACCATGCGCCGCTCGGCGACCCTCGCCGGCCTGTCCAGCGCGCCGGACCAGGTGGTGTTCAACCTGGCCGGGCGGTCCAACGGCTGCTGCAACATGTGGGCACCGGAGTTCCATCTGCTCGACGGGCCCAACGGGCGGCGCTGGTACCTGTACTACGTGGCCGGGCAGAACGTCACCGACTTCAACCCGACCCAGCGGCTGCACGTGCTGGAAAGCGCCGGCACCGACCCGATGGGACCGTACACCTTCAAGGCCGACCTCGGCAGCGACTGGCAGCTCGACGCCAGCGTGCTGCGGGTGAACAACAACCTCTACCTGCTCGGCACCTACAACGCGGGCAGCAACGGGCAGAGCCTGTTCATCACCCCGATGAGCAATCCCTGGACGATCAGCGGCTCGCGGGTCCGGCTCACCTCGCCCACGCTGAGCTGGGAGCGGCAGACCCATCCGGTGACCGAGGGCCCGGAGCCGCTCTACCACAACGGTCGGACGATGATCATCTATTCGGCCAGCGCCTGCTGGGGACCCGACTACAAGCTCGGCATGCTCACCCTCACCGGGAGCAACCCGCTCAGCGCGTCCTCGTGGACCAAGCACCCCAACCCGGTGTTCCAGCGCAGCGACGCCAACGGCGTCTACGCGCCCGGCCACAATGGATTCTTCACCTCGCCCGACGGCACCGAGGACTGGATCGTCTACCACGGCAACGACTCGGCGTCCGGCGGGTGCGACATGAACCGGTCCACCCGTGCCCAGAAGTTCACCTGGAACGCCGACGGTACGCCGAACTTCGGTGCCCCGGCCCGGCTCGGCGTCACCCTGACCGCCCCGTCCGGCGAGTGACCTGCTCGTCCATCGACGACCGGTGACCGCCCGTCGGTGGCCGGCTGGCGCGGACGCCGCTACGGCGGCAGCCGCAGCTAGTCGGCCACCGACAGGTCGATGGTGTGCGCGGCGTGATTGGCCTTGGCCGCCAGGTAGCGCACGTTGGCCGCGGACACGTGGACGCCGGTGCGGATCTGCTCGGTCACCGTCACCCCGAGCTGGCCGAGCTGAGCGGCCTTGTCGGGGTTGTTGCTCAGCAGGGCGACCCGCCGGACGCCGAGCGCGAGCAGCATCTGCGCGGCGACCGTGTAGTCGCGCTCGTCCTCGCCGCGCCCCAGCGCCACGTTCGCCTCGAAGGTGTCCAGGCCGGCCTCCTGCAACGCGTACGCGTCGAGCTTGGCGTACAGCCCGATGCCCCGGCCCTCCTGACGCAGGTAGAGCAGGAATCCACCGCTGGCGGCGATCCGTTCGATGGCTTCGCGCAGCTGCGGGCCGCAGTCGCAGCGCTCACTGCCGAAGGCATCACCGGTCAGGCACTCGCTGTGCGGGCGGACCAGCGGCGGCCGGCCACCCTGGGCGGACTGCTCCAACGCCCGTCGCCAGTTGCCCAGACCCAGCGCCACGTGTTCGCCCGGGTCGGTCAACCCGTCGAAGGTGAACACGCGGGCGGTGGTGGCGTACCCGTCGGCGAACCGCAGCGGTACCGTCACCTGCCGGCGGATCGCGGCCGATGGCGCGGGGACCGTCCCGCTGGCGGCGACCTTACCGTTGACAGGTACGTCGGGCGGCAGTTCGAGCATGGGTTCTTCCTATCGGGTGGTTGTCGGGCGCGGCGGGGGCGACGTGAGCGGTGCCGGCGCGCCGACGGTGCGGGAGAATGTGTGCCGGCCTCACCAGCAGGCTATCTTTTGATCGACTCGGAGGTGCCATCAGTGGTTGAGCGACCCTACGTCCTGCTCAGCTGCGGCATGTCGATCGATGGTTATCTGGACAACGCGGGCGGGGAACGACTGCTGCTGTCCAACGACGCGGATTTCGACCGGGTGGACGCGGTCCGGGCCGGCTGCGACGCGATCCTCGTCGGTGCCGGCACGATCCGCCAGGACGATCCCCGGCTGCTGGTGCGCTCGCCGGCCCGGCGGCGCCAGCGCGAAGCACGCGGCCTGCGGCCCACTCCGCTCAAGGTCACCGTCACCGGTCGCGGCGACCTGGACCCGACCGCCCGGTTCTTCACCGTCGGTGACATCGACAAGCTGGTCTACTGCGCGAGCGGCACGCTCGGGTGCGCCCGGGACCGGCTCGGCGGGGTCGCCACGGTGATCGACTGTGGCGACCCGATCGACCTGACCCGGGTGGTCGGCGACCTGCATTCGCGCGGCGTCGGCCGGCTCATGGTCGAAGGCGGCGGTCGCATCCACACCCAGTTCCTCACCGCCGGGCTCGCCGACGAACTGCACCTGGTGGTGGCGCCGCTGTTCGTCGGTGACTCGCGTGCCCCCCGGTTCGTCAGCGACGGAGACTTCCCCTGGCGCGGCGACCGGCGGGCGGCGCTGGCCGAGGTCCGCCAGATCGGTGACGTCGCGCTGCTGCGCTACGCCCTGTCGCGGCGTTTCGACGGCACCTAGCCGCCGGGCGTGGGCTGCTCCGCCGGTCACGTCGCAGGCTGCAGCCGGACCCGCCGACGCGCGGCGGACAACCGCCGCAGCCCACGTACCACCAGCACGGCGGCCCCCGGCAGGCTCGCGGTCAACGCGAGCAGCCCGTAGACGACCGCGACCGTCAGTCCCAGGCCGGCACCGAGCCCGGCGGCGCCGAACGCCCACGCGGTCACTCCTTCCCGTGGCCCCCAGCCACCGACGTTCAACGGCACCGCCATCGCCAGCAACGCCAGCACCATCAGCGGCGCCAACTGGTGCAGCGGCGCGGACGACCCGGCGGCGCGGGCCGCGACCAGGAAGGTGGCCAGGTGCCCGCCGAGCGCCAGCGTGGACAGCACCACCACCCCTGGCCAGCTGCGCCGGGCCAGCAAACCGCCACGCAGGTCCGCACCGGTCCGCTCGACCGCCCGTGCCCACCACGACCGGCCGGCCGCCGGTGCCGCGTGTCGCTGCTGGCGGCGCCGTTGCTGGCGGCGCCGCCGGAACACCGCGGTCAGCACGACGACCGCCGCCAGCAACACCACCACTCCCGTACCGATCCGCGCTGCGGTGAGCAGCCCGGCCGGCGCGGGCACCGGCAGGGTCAGCAGCACCGCCGCGGCGACCGCGAACAGCACGATCTGGCCGGCGGTTCGTTCCAGCACCACGGCCCGGACGCCCCGGCCGACGTCGGCGACCTCCCGCCCGTGGCGGACAGCGCGGTGGACGTCACCGAGCACTCCGCCGGGCAGGGCGGCATTGAGGAATATCGCCCGGTAGTAGTCGGCGATCGCGCCGCTCAGCGGCAGCGCCAGTCCCATCCCACGGGCCACCAGGCACCACCGCCCGGCGCTGCAGACCGTGATGAGCAGTCCGATGCCGGCGGCCAGCAGCAGCGTCCCGGCGTCGATCACCCGCAGCCCGTCGAGGAACGCCCCGGTGCCGAGCCGCCAACTCAGCAGCGCCAGGATCCCCAGCCCGCCGAGCAGCCTCAACCAGGGCCAGACCTTGCCCTTCACGATGTGTCACGGCCAGTGCCGGCCGTGCGCGGCGGGCAGCACGCCCTGCGCATCCGAACCCCCCTCGATGAACCTCCGCCGACTGATACGCGCCACTGTCGCCTGCGGTTCACCGGGGCAGCACCAGAATGTCACGATGTTCCACGTCGATCGTCAGTTCACCCGCGGCGGCGGCGTCATGCCGGCGCCGCCGGTAGCCGCCGGGCCGCCCGGCGAGCTCCGGGCGCTGCTCGTACGCCGCCGCGATCCAGCCGTCGAGCCACTGCGCGGCCAGCGCCGCCTGCGGCGGACCGAGCCGCCACGGACTCGGCCGGACCAGGACCTTCGCGCCGTGGCGGGTGAACGCCTCGGTGGCCACCTCGACCGCGTCCGGGCCGAGTAGCGCCCGCCCGGCGCTGTGCCGGCGCTGGTGGTCGTTGAACGCGGCGGCGAGCTCACCGTCGAGTTCGTCGGCCGGACGGATCTCGACCTGCCCGACCACGGTCAGGGTGAGCAGGGCCGGGCAGCCCACCGCCAGGCAGGTCCGGGCCAGCGCGTCCACCTCGTCGCGGGTGAGCAGATCGAGCAACGCGGACGCGGTGATCAGCCCGGCACCGGCGAGATCATGCTCGGTGAGCGCGGTGACGTCGTCGCGGCGGGTGGTCGCGGTGACCGGCGCGCCGTCGGCGGCGGTCGGTGCCATCCGCGCCTGGGCGTGCCCCAGCAGCGCCAGGTCCCGGTCGTGCAGCACCCAGTGCTGGCTGCCGGGCAGCTGCGGGGCCAGCCACCGTCCCATCGACCCGGTCCCGCACCCCAGGTCGTGCACCTCGATGTGCCCGGCCGGGGCGAGCAGCCGGCGCAGTTCCGCCACCAGCTCCGCCGAACGGGCCTGCGCGTCGGCCGGTTCCCGCAGGTCCAACCAGGCCGGGCTGTACCCGGCGGAGCTGTGTCCGGCCGAGCTGTGTCCGGCGGATTCGATCGTTTCCATGCGTTTCCCCCTTCTCGCCGCGCGCTGCGGCGTCCCCCCGTCCGTCACCGACGCAGGCCGTCGAGCACCCCGGCCACGGTCGCGGCGGTCGCGTCCCAACCGGCCAGCCCGGCCCGGCGGCGTCCGGCGGCGGCCCGCAGCCGCTCGCGCAGCCCCGCGTCGGTGAGCCAGCGGCGCAACGCGCCGCCCAGCGCCGCCGGGTCGCCGGGCGGCACCAGCATCCCGGGCAGGCTGCCGTCACCGGCCCGGCCGAGCGCCTCCGGCGCCCCGCCGACCTCGGTCGTCAGCACCGGCACCCCCCGCGCCAGCGCCTCGGTGACCACCATGCCGTACGTCTCGGCGTGCGACGGCAGGACCAACAGATCGGCCGCGCCGAACGTCGCCGCCAGCGCCGCGCCGGCTCGCGGACCGACCAGCCGCACCCGCTCGGTCAGGCCGTAGTGGGCGATCCTCGACCGTACCCGCTCGACGTGCCCGGCGGCGGTCAACGCTCCCGCGCAGGTGCACTCCCAGTCCAGGTCGGCGACCGTGGCGAGCGCGTCGACCAGCACGTCGTGCCCCTTGCGCGGGGTGACCGAGGCGACGCAGGCGAGCCGGCCACCGCCAGGGCTGCCGGCGGCGAGCGGGCCGGGTGCCACGCCGGGCCGGGCGACGTGCACCCGCCCGGCGGCCAGCCCGTGCCCGTCGACCAGCCGCCGGGCGGTCCAGTCGCTGGTGGCGAGCACCGCGTCGGCCACCGCGAGCGTCGCGCGTTCGGCGGCGTCCAGCGCGCTCGCGTCGGCCGGCGCCAACCCGGTCTCGTCGGCCAGCGGCAGGTGCACCAGCACCGCCAGCCGCAGCCGCCCGGCATGCGGGGCGACCACCTCGGGCACGCCGCAGACCACCAGGCCGTCGGCGAGCACCACCGTGCCGTCGGGCAGTCCGGCCAGGATGTCGGCGAGCCGGGCGCGGGCGGCCGGGCCGGGGCGCGGCCAGTCGCCGTCGACGGCGATCTCGCGTACCGGCCGGCCGGCGGCCGCCAACTCCTGGCACAGGTGCCGGTCGTAGATGTTGCCGCCGCTGGGGGTCGCCGGGTCGGCGACGGTGCCCGGCAGGATCGCGACGACCTCGGTCACAGCGCGCGTTCGTAACTGGCCCAGGCCACGTGCGACTCGTGCAGGGTGATGCCGATCGCGGCCAGGCCACGGGCACCGTCGCCCAGGTCCCCGGCGTGCACCCGGTCGGCCAGCCGGTCGGCGATCAGCTTCGCCAGCCACTCGGTGGAGGTGTTGATCCCCGCGAAGGCCGGCTCGTCGTCGAGGTTGCGGTAGTTCAGATCGGCCAGTACGGCCTTGAGCTGCTCGCCGGCCAGGCCGATGTCCACGACGATGTTGTCGGCGTCGAGGCCGGTGCGCTTGAACGTCGCGTCGACGACGAAGGTGGCACCGTGCAACCGTTGCGCCGGGCCGAACACGTCACCGGTGAAACTGTGGGCGATCATAATGTGATCACGGACGGTGACGCTGAACATGCTCATCCTCCGGTGCTGGTGCTGGGTAGCGGATCAGGTGGCACAGGGCGGGCAGTTCGCCGCTGGCGAGGCGGGGCAGCACCGCGGGCAGCTCGGTGAACTCGCTCTCGCCGGTGAGCAGGGCGTCGAACGCCGGATCGGCGAGCAGCCGCAGCGCCAGCGCGAGCCGGTCGGCGTAGTCGCGGCGGCCCCGCCGGGCGGGGGAGACCAGGCCGACCTGGCTGCTGCGGATGGTCAGCCGGCGGGAGTGGAAGTGCTCGCCGAGCGGCACGCTGACCGGGCGGTCGCCGTACCAGCTGAGGTCGACGACCGTGCCCTCGACGGCGAGCAACTCCAGCGACCGGGCCAGCCCGGCCGCCGTGGCGCTGGCGTGGATCACCAGGTCGCAGTCGCCGGCGGCGTCGTCCGGGTGGGCGAAGTCGGCGCCGAACGCCGCCGCGACCGGCGCCTTGGCCGGGTCGGGGTCGACCACCTGCAGCCGTACGCCGGGGACGCCGGCCGCCACGGCGGTGACCGCGGCGCCGACCATCCCGGCGCCGACCACGGCGATCCGGTCGCCGACCAGCGGTGCCGCGTCCCACAGCGCGTTGACCGCGGTCTCCACCGTGCCGGCCAGCACCGCCCGTCGCGCCGGCACGTCGTCGGGAAGCACGGTCACCGCGTCGGCCGGTACGACGTAGCGGGTCTGGTGCGGGTAGAGGCAGAAGACGGTCCGGCCGACCAGGCCGGTTGGACCCTGCTCGACCTGCCCGACGTTGAGGTAGCCGTACTTGACCGGGGCCGGGAAGTCGCCGTCCTGGTGCGGGGCGCGCATCGCCGCGTGCTGGCTCGGCGGCACCCGGCCCTGGAAGACCAGCGTCTCGGTGCCCCGGCTCAGCCCGGTGTACCGGGTCCGCACCAGCACCTCGCCGGGGCCGGGCGGGCCCACCTCGACCGGGCGGATCTCGCCGTCGCCGGGGGCGCGCAGCCAGAACGCGTGCTCGCGCAGCGTCATCGGCCGTCCCCCTCGTCTGTCGTCCCGGCGGCCCCGGTAACCATAGCCGGGCACGGAGGGTGATTTTTCGTGATCGGCAGCGCGATGTGCAGGTGAGTGCAAGAAGGTTGACAGATAGATGATTGACGATTGAATGTGGATGCTGTCGGCGCTGTTCCCGATCCGAGGGGTGCACATGCGACGGTCCATCGCGGCTGCGGTCGCCAGCCTGCTCGCGGTCACCGGCGGGCTGCTCGGGCTCGCGCTGCGGCCCGCCTACGCGGCGCTCCACTGCACCGTCGACTACCAGGTCACCCGGGAGTGGTCACACGGGTTCGTCGCCCGGATGACGCTGACCAACCTGGGCCCGCCGGTCGCCACCTGGCGACTCACCTTCACCCCGGGCGCCCAGCAGACCATCAACTCCGCGTACCGGCAGCTGCCGCCCGGCCTCATCCTGAGCTCGCTCACCTGGCCGTACGAGCTGCGCTCCGACGCCGGGGCGTACCCCCTGGACACCGGCGCGTCCGTGCAGGTGCAGTTCAGCGGCAGCTACTCGGCGGCCAACCCGCCACCGACGAGCTACCACCTCGACGGCCGGACCTGCAACGTCGACCCCGACCTGCCGCCCAGCCCGAGCGTGCCACCGCCGAGCCCGAGCGGCCCACCGGTCGATCCGAGCCCACCGGCCGTCGCGCTGCGCAGCCCGCAGCTGAACCAGATCTTCGCCACGACCGGGGAGATCCCGGTGGCGGCCGACGTCACCCCCGCCGCCGGGCGCCGGATCACCCGGGTCGAGTTCCACTCCGGTGGCTCCCTGCTGCACACCGACACCACCGCCCCGTACACCTTCACCTGGCGCAGCCCTCCGCCGAGCAACGGGATGCGGATCGCGGCGACCGCCCACGACGACGCCGGTGCCCGGACCACCGCCGAGGTACGCGGCGTGCGGGTGGTCCGCCCCGCGCCGCCCGGTCACGCCCCGGTGCTGACCGTGGCCGGCAACCAGCTGGTCACCGTCGACCAGCCGGCCCGGCCCTACCAGCTGCGCGGCGTGGTCCGCGCCGGCGCCGAGACACTGTGCCGCGACGGCTCCGGCGTCTTCCACGGCCCGGTCGACGACGCCTCGGTGCAGGCGATGCGGCGGTGGCGGATCAACGCCGTACGGATCCTGCTCGACCCCGAATGCTGGCTGGGCCGCGACACGGTCCCGCCGGAGTACCGGGGCGCCGTCTACCGGGACGCGATCATCGGGTACGCGCGGCGGCTCGTCCGGCACGGGATCACCCCGATCCTGTCCTGGCACGGCCCGGCGACCTCGCTGCAACGGACGTTCTGGGTGGACGTCGCCGCGCACGTCGACGACGACAACAGCATCGTGTTCGACCTGCACGGCGACGCGTACCCGGCGGTCGGCGGGCTGACCCCCGACGCGGCCTGGCAGGCGTGGCGCGACGGCCGACCGTCGGCCGGTCTGCCGCCCGGCTGGCCGGACTTCGGCGCGGACGCCCTGATCTACCACATCCGGTACTTCGCCGGCAGCCACAACGCCCTGCTGGTCAGCGGCCTCGACGGCGGCAACGACCTGTCCGGCTGGCTGGCCCACCGGCCCGCCGACCCGTACGCCGGCGGCAACCTCGTCGCCGGCTGGCACGTCGACGACGACGCGGCGTGCGGCACCCGCAGCTGCTGGGACCAGCAGGTCGCACCGGTCGCCGCCGTCGTGCCGCTGCTCGCCGCCGAGATGAGTGAGGACACCGGCGGGCACCGGTTCGTCGACGCGGCGATCGACTGGCTCGACGACCGCCGGCTCGGTTTCCTCGGGTCGGTGTGGCACACCGAGGGCTACGCCGACGTGCCGGCGCTGATCCGCGACTACAACGGCCGGCCGACGCCGTACGGGGCCGGCGTGAAGGCCCAGCTGCGTGCCACCAGAGCATCCTCGCCGGCCTGACCAGGCCGGTGAGGAAGTGAGGAATCTGTCGATCTCCGGTGTCAAGGTCACCGGGCAGGGCGTGGCCGCTGCCGTGCCCGCCGGACCGCCGTCGAGGCCGGGTGGCCACCGGAGCGACGGCAGGCCATGCGCGAGCGCGTCCGCCAGCACCTCCGGGAGATGGCCAGCTTCGAGTACGACGTGACGGCCCTGACCGGGGAACCCTCGCTACGGTGAACGGGGATCTACCCGTGACCTTTCTTGCCGGAACAGCGGTGAGGTAGCCAGCCAGCGCTTCCTGCAGGCGGGGCCCTGGCTACTGGATAACCGGCTCGTGATCGTCAGGGCACATGCGCAACTGGGCGGTTTCGACCGCAGCGGCCGGGCCGATGACCATGACCAATGCCGACGAGATGTGTTTGCCGCATGCCGCGAGCGGTTGCGCGGTGGCCAGGTCTGGGCAGGTCAGGTACGTCCAGTTCGGCGACACCTGGCCATCAACCGCTAGCGTGCGCGTTTGGGTCGTCTGAGGTGGGTTGTTGGCATCGAGTCGGTCGACGTACTCGGGCGGAGGTGGCCCGGATCCCCACGGGGGCGCGCCTCGGCGTCCCGCCAGCGCGAACTGGTAGTCGATGAGTCCTTTCCACAGATGGTGAACCACAGAGGCACCGCCCGTGTCATCCCTGAGCGTGGTGACATCGACATGGGATCCCGCGTTAAGTTCGTGCCCGATGCGGACCTCTAGGCACCGGGGTTGTCCCAGATCACGCGCAACGCCGTGAGCGTCGGCCACGATGGTCTCCCACTGCCGACCGACGACGCGGGAGCGAGTCTGAGGTGCCTCCAACACGGCGAACCTCGCACCGAGCCAGCGGTAGACATCCGCTGCGGTAGGCCGTTGTGGCGCTCTGCTCGGATCATGCCGGTCTGGCTGCCCGGGGAGGTGGTCCATGCTGGAGGCCTCTCTAGATGCAAGTTCTCCTACGTCGTCGTCATGCTACCCTGGATCGGGCTGTCATTACAGGTACACACTGGCAGTTGGACTACCGGCGAAGCATATGGTGCCGTTGGAGAGGGTAGCGATGCTTCCTAGGAGTACGTCAGCGTATGCCCAGCCAGAACCGCTGGATGTGAATAGGTGATTCTTTGCCCAAAAGTGTGTTGGTGTCGAAGGATCGTGCCAATTTTTCGTGCTTGACCCGTAGCTGTCAATCACTCCAACGGCCCAGTCTGTGTAGATTGCTCCAGGAAACGAACTGTAAATGGTGTGGCCAGTATAAATCGTTGCGCTGTGCTTTGAGGTGTCCACGGAGGTCCAGTAGACAAACGAGGTGCCGCAGGTGCCGCTTACCTCGTCGAGTGGTGCGATAGCGCCCTTCTTGATTGCATACTCGATGCCGTTGGCATCGATGCGGATTTCGTAGCCGTTCGACTCGGCGATCTGATGGTCGACACCGACGCGCTTCATTGGCGCCTCGATGTACACCGAGGCGCCATCGGGCTGAGGTACCTGCTCGGCGCTGTAGGCGGGCACTGGCGAAAGGCTACCGACTGCCAAGACTGCCGTTGCGACTGTGACGGCACGTAGAATTGGGTATAACTGCATGGGTCCTCCTTGCAAAGGGGCGGGACTAAGAGGTCGGCGACTGTGGGGACCGGTCGTTTGCAGAAAGCGAACCTCTCGTTGAAACTTTGATAGCACAACATTGACTATGATCGTTTCTGTTTGAGTTTGTTTGCCTGATGACTGCCGCTGGCGAAGTTGCTCTCCGTGATCGGAGCTTGTCTGGTACTGGGCACTTTTAGCTAGAGTCCGTTACTCGTGGTGATGATTGATGGCCTTGGGGTACTTCTGTGATCTGCGCAACACTCTGATGTGTCTCGATGATCGTCGGCATCCTCATGACATGATCACTTGCAGCGCAGACGAGCTTCACTGTGTCCGAAGGCTTACCTCGACTCCCATGACAGGTTCTCCACAGCACGGGTGCCCCGGCCCGCTTAGGGCCGAGCTGGCAAGTCGCTGACGGCGTATGCCGCGTGGTAGTGATCGCCGTAGGTTTCGTTCTCCGACCACATGAACTAGCACCGACCGCTGCGCTTCTCGCCTGGCGCGTCTGGCTGCCTGCGGGTGGACAGTCGGCGGTTTCTCGAGGCTCCGGCGCTGACTCGCGACCACGACGGTTGACCCACCCGATACGTTCCGGCGACGAAGGCTCAACCGCACCACTGACACGAGACACACGGTGCCGCGCTGGACGGGACCGGTGCGGCACTGTGCGTGCCCGTCAGTCGCTGGTGTCGTTCGGGCCGGCACTCCGGCTGGTACCTGCGCCGGGTTCGCGCCACATCGGCCACAGTGGTGGGCCGTTGTCGGGCAGGGCGAGCGGGTGTGCGGTGGTCGGCTGGTAGCCGAGGCGGTGGTAGAGGTTGCGGGCGGCGGGGGTGGTGGCGATGAGGTGGGCGGGGGTGGTGGCGGTGTCGCAGAGAACGTGCCGGTGGGCGAGCAGTGCGGTGCCGAGGCCCTGACGGTGGCGGGCGGGATGGACGCCGAGGTGGGCGAGGTAGGTGTGCGGACGGCGGGGCGCGTGGGTGCGCAGCAGGGCGGCGAGGTGGGCGAAGCGGTCGGCGTACGGTCCGGCGATGCGTTCGAGGCGGCGGGCGTGGTGGGCGGGAGTGGTGTAAGCGACGCCGTAGGGGAGCCAGAGCGCGGCGGCGGCCCGATCGACGGTGGTGTAGGCCGAGCCGGCGGTCATCGCGTGGGCGACCATGCCGGGGGCGAGCAGCGACAGGATGCGGCGCCGGTCGCGGCGGTCGGGGACGAGCCAGGCCATGTCGGGGGTGTCGACGAAGGCGGCGACGAGGACGCGGGCGAGGTGCGGGATGTCGTCCGGGCGGGCGCGGCGGACCATGGTGGTGCTGGTGGTGGCGGTCACGGTCGGGTCTCCTGCCGGGTGGGGATGGGGGTCGGGGTCGTGGTCGAGGGCGGGGGCGAGGGCGGGGGCGAGGGCGGGCGGGGGGTCGGGACGGCGGGGCGGGTGGTGTCGACGTTGGCGTCGGCGCCGTAGCCGACGGCGGCGTAGGCGTGTGGCCGGCTGGCGCGCAGCACGCCTGCCCAGGTCAGGCCGGCCGCGATCGCGGCGGCGTACAGGCCGGGCAGTGCCCAGCGGACGGGAGAGCCGGGCGCGGCACCGAGCAGGTCACCGAAGCCGATCAGGGTGCCGGCGAGCACGACGGTCAGCACGGCCAGCGCCAGACCGGGCGCGACGAGCGTCGACCAGCGACTCTCACCGAGCCGGCGCGCCTGCGGGCGCTGGTGCGGGTGCTGGTGCTGCTGCCACTGCTGGTGCGGGTGTCGGTGTCGGTGTCGGTGGAAGAAGACGAGCACGCTGACGGTGGCGGCGGTCATCAGGATCAGGACGCCGAGCCCGCCGGTGACGGTGAGCCAGAAGAACAGGTGGACGATCGGGTCCCAGCCGGCGACCGCGTACCCGATGACGACCACCGCGGACAGGACGGTCTGGGTGAACGAGCCGAGCGCGGGCGCGCCGGTACGCCGGTTGGTGCGGCCGAGCCGCGCCGGCAGCACCCGCTCGCGGCCGAGGGCGAACAGGTAGCGGGCGACCAGGTTGTGGAAGGCGAGCAGGGCGGCGAACAGGCTGGTGGCGAGCAGCAGCCGGCCGGCGTCGACGGCGGCTGCCGGCAGGTGCGCGGCGACCAGCGCGAACATCAGGTCGGGGCCGTGGCGGGCGGCGGTGTCGACGACGCGGTCCGCTCCGGTGGCCACCGCCATCGCCCACGCGGATCCGGCGTACAGGATGGCGGTGACGGCGATGGCGAGGTAGGTGGCGCGGGCGACGGTACGGCGCGGGTCGCGGGTCTCCTCGGCGAGCACGGTGGTGGCTTCGATGCCGACGTAGCCGGCGATGCCGCCGACCAGGATCGCCGCGATGCCGGGGGCGAGCAGGTGCGCCGGGTGCAGGGGATAGGTCACCGGCAGGATGGTCGAGGCGGCCGGGTGGGCGGCGAGCACCACGTCGTACGCGATGACGACGCCGACCTCGGCGACGAGCAGCACGCCGAGGACGCGGCCGTTGAGGTCGACGCGGGCCGGGCCGAGGCCGGCGATCAGCGCCCAGCCGGCGAGCGCCCACAACCACCAGGGCAGGCTGACGCCGAACAGGGCGGCGGCGGTGCCGGCGGCGACGACACCGAAGGCGCCGTACAGGCCGATCTGCATGATCGCGTACGCGGTGACGGCGACGAACGCGGCGGCGACACCGGCGGCCGGGCCGAGGGCGTGGGCGACGTAGGCGTACATGGATCCGGCGTTGACCACGTGCCGGGACATGGTGACGTAGCCGACCGCGAACAGGGCCATGATCGCGGCGGTGGCGAGGTAGGCGACGGGGACGCCGGGCAGGCCGGTGACCGCGTACGCGGTCGGCACAGCGCTGGCGACGACGGTCATCGGCGCGGCGGCGGCCAGGACGAAGAACAACACCTGGGGTACGCCGAGGCGGGAGCGGGCGAGGGCGGCGGCGACGCTGGCGCGGCGGGGGCGGCCGGGTGGTGTGGGCACGGTGCAGACTCCGGTCGGGTCGGCGGGTCGGGTCGGGGTCAGGCGCGGCCGGCGAGCACGGCCCGACCGGCGGCGGCGGCGAGGTGCCGCAGCAGGGCGTCGACCTGCGGCGGTACGTCGGTGACGAGCCGGTCGAGGCGGCGGTGGACGTCGGCGGTGGTGGTGTCGCAGATCTGACCGGTCAGGCCGGTGTCGACGCAGAGCCGGGCGAGGCAGGTGTCGAACGGGTCGAGGGGTTCGTGGCGGCGTAGCCGGGTGGTGATGCGGGCCCACGACCAGGCGGCGGTGTTCATGTCGGCCGGTGAGTAGGTGGTGTGCCGGCGCAGGAGCCGGCGGGCGGTGCGGGGGCGGACGACGCCTCGGGTGGTGAGCCGGTGGGCGACGGTGCGGCGGGCGTGTCCGGCGAGTACGGGTAGCCAGGTGGACGCGGGGTGGCCGGGTTCGGCGGCGACCCAGCCGAGGACGGTCTGCCCCCACGGGTCGACGGCGGTCGTCGGGTCGGTGGTGGTGAGGGTGCCGGCGGCGGTGACGGTGATCGCCCCGGCCCAGGTGAGGTCGGTGAGCAGGGCGGCGGCCAGGCCGAGACCGGCGGCCCGTGGGGTGGTCAGCAGCCGGCCGGTGACGTCGTGGTGGGCGATCAGGAAGTACTCGTCGGCGAGCTGCCGGCCGGCGACCGGTCGCGGCGGCCCTGACGGTGGCGGCGGTGGTGACGCGGCGGCGGACCGCCGGGGCGGGGTGTGGGTGCGGTAGGTGGTCATCGGCGCGGCTGCCTGGTCCAGGAGAGGAACCGCTGGTACAGCTCGCCGGGGGTGGCGGTGCGCCACAGGTCGGCGGCGGCTTCGGTCATGCGTTCGGCGGCGTAGATGGCGCGGGAGATGGGGTCGAGGTTGGCGGTGAGTTCGGCGCGGGCCCATTCGCACGGCCAGCCGGTGTCCGGCCCGCAGCCGGTGCAGGTCCAGGTCGGTCGTACGGGCAGGTGCAGGACGGCGTCGGGGTTGGTCAGCGGTTCTGGACGCCGGCCTGGTTGCGCGGGCGGCGGGTCGGCCAGCGGCGGCTGCTCTGCGCCGGTGGCCGCCCCAGACCCCAGGTGCGGTCGATCGGGGCGGTGCAGTCCCGGCAGGTCAGCGTCTGCCCGCAGCGCGGGCACCACCGGTGCCGGCATCGGCACAACGCGAACCCGCCCACCACCCCGACAAGCCCGGCCACCACACCAACCATGATCACTACGAAAAGACACAACGCTTCCTCCCGTGGCAGGACGGCGCAATCCAGCGTGTGAGCTGACGCGAAGACGAGTGCGTGTCCCGGTCTTTGATCATTTCGAGTACAGGAAATCCGATCGGCCAACTGCTACCGCATACAGTGGACCGGCCGTGATAGCCGGCAACAGAGGTAAGGTGTCGTCTGTGACCCCGACACACCAGTGGGCGACAGCAGGGGGTGGGCACGGTGGCAGCCGAGGTCGATGGCGTGGCTGGGCACAACTCTTCGCGGTTCGGCGACCTGCTGCGTTCGCTGAGGACCGCGCACGGTTGGTCTCTGCGTGATCTTGCCAATCGCATTCGCTTCAACCGCGGCTACATCGGCAAGGTTGAGCAAGGTGAGAAATTTCCGGAGCGTCAGTTCGCGGAGCTTGCTGACCGGACGCTAGGTGCGGCTGGGAGCTTGCTGGCAACCTGGCAGGCGATAGCAGATGACCGGCAGGAAGCGCTGAGGACAGGCCGGCTGTTGGTTGCCTCGACGCGAGACTCGCTCCGCATGATCGCCAGTGCGGATGAGGGTATGGAACTCGCTGATCTGCATCACGCGACGCAGCAACTCGCGGTGTCGTACCTCAGTGAGTCTCCGGGGCCGATGCTGCAGGACGCCGTGGCGCTACGGAGCGAAGCACTGCGGCGTCTGCGGAGCCACCAATACCGTCCGCGAGAGGTTGCGGATCTATACGTCATCACCGGTCGGCTACAAGGAATCCTTGCCTACGCTGCTCTCGATCTCGGTGACTCCTCGGCGGCGATGACCCACGCGGATGCTGCCCTGGTTTGCGCTGATCGGGCCGGCGACCGAGAACTTCGTTCCTGGGTTCGCGGCACTCAGAGTTTGATATCTCGATTCGATGGCGACTACACTCGGGCCTTATCCTACATCGCTGACGGGCTACGAGATGAGGGAAAAGGTAAGCTCCGACTGCTTTGCGGTTACGCGCAGTGCCATGCGAATCTCGGCGACTCGCGGGGGAGTAACCGCGCTCTCGATCAGGCGCAGCGTGTACGTGAAAAGTCACCCAGCCTCGACTTGTCGCAGGGGGTCTTCGGGTTCAGCGAGGCCAAGCAGCACTACTACGCTGGCAGCAGCCTGATCTGGCTTGATAGCCGCGCTGACGCCGACCGTGCTGTACGCGAAGCGACCGAAGCAATTGAGTTGTGGAAGAAGGAGCCAGCTGCGGCGCGATCCTTGGATGACGAGGCCCTTGCGCATATCTATCAGGGAACGGCGCATTTGCAGCTCGGGCAGCTCGATGCCGCTGCGGCGGCGGTCCGGCCGGTCCTTGATTTGCCACGCGAGCGGCATATCAGCTGGATTCGGAAGCGACTTAACCGGTTTGCGGACATGCTGCTGCAAAAACCTTATGTCCGCTCTCGTGAAGCGGTAATGCTGAACGCAGAGGTTCGAGCTGTCAGCCTTCGGTAGCTGTGGCCCTTACCCAATGTTGGGGCTGGATGTGGATTTTGATTTAACGGTCGGGAGCGGGCTTATGGCAGGCTGTATCCGTGGCTAGAATCGAACACTTCAACAACCCGAACGCGCCGCGACCGAACTCGATCGTCGTCGCGGTGACCGTCTTCGTCCTCGACGATCAAGGTCGAGTGTTGCTCATTCGTCGGACCGACAATGGCCTGTGGGCACTTCCCGGTGGTGCGCAGGATTTCGGCGAGTACATCGCTGAGGCGGCGGTACGTGAAACCAGAGAAGAGGCCGGCGTTGAGATTGAAGTAACGGACGTAGTTGGCATCTATACAAATCCGAACCATTTAGTTGAGTATAGCGATGGCGAGGTGCGGCAGCAGTTTTCCATCTGCTTCCGTGCGAGGTACGTGGCTGGAGTGCCGACTACGAGCGACGAGTCATCTGAGGTCGACTGGATCACCAGGAGTGATCTGAACAGCCGTCAGATTCATCCTTCCATGAGACTCCGTATTGACCATGGCTACGAGGATCGCGACAAGCCGTACATCGGCTAATTTGAGGATGCTGCGCACGATATGTCGCATCGGTGCGTTCTGGCTGCGGTCCCGTTTAGGGCAGATGAGGACAGACACCTCGGCGGTAGCAGCGAGGGGTTGCGATCCCTCGTAGGGCGGATGAGGACGCCCGTGGCGGCCGTACAGCGGCAGCAACCCGCACAGTTGCGATCCCTCGTAGGGCGGATGAGGACCTGCGCATTCTGACCCCTCTACCGTTTCCGTCCCGCCGGTTGCGATCCCTCGTAGGGCGGATGAGGACCGGCAGATCGCCAAGCAGCTCTACCCCAGCCTGCACCGGTTGCGATCCCTCGTAGGGCGGATGAGGACGTGTCGAGTTGTGCACCATCTGCGCGGCGACGCCGGTTGCGATCCCTCGTAGGGCGGATGAGGACGACCGGCGAGATGGTCGCCGGCATCGTCGACGGATTGTTGCGATCCCTCGTAGGGCGGATGAGGACTGCAGGTCTTCGACGCGGACGCCCGCCAGGCCCTCGCGTTGCGATCCCTCGTAGGGCGGATGAGGACGCCCCAGCCTGATCCGGAGAACGACACGACATCCGCGTTGCGATCCCTCGTAGGGCGGATGAGGACATCAGCTGCACCGACCCGGCCGCGCTCGGCTCGGCGTGTTGCGATCCCTCGTAGGGCGGATGAGGACTCGACGCACCACCGGTTCCGGGCGCCGTCCAACACGTTGCGATCCCTCGTAGGGCGGATGAGGACCTTGGCGTTGCGGACCGCGGCATCCATCGGCGCCTGCCGTTGCGATCCCTCGTAGGGCGGATGAGGACAAGGCGCTGGGCCGGCAGCGCAAGTCCCTGATTGGCGGTTGCGATCCCTCGTAGGGCGGATGAGGACTCGTCGATTCCTGCTTCTTTCAGCAGGGCTTCGAAGGGTTGCGATCCCTCGTAGGGCGGATGAGGACTTTCACGTCATCGTGCACCAGCTGTCCCGGTGTACGTTGCGATCCCTCGTAGGGCGGATGAGGACTGGTGCTCACAGTGGCGCTCACCGCCGTGCACCATGTTGCGATCCCTCGTAGGGCGGATGAGGACCTGTAGGGCTGCAACTCGGCCAGCGTGAGCACGATGGTTGCGATCCCTCGTAGGGCGGATGAGGACCGCCGGGCAGGGCGGTGACCGTGGTCTGCTCCTGGCCGTGTTGCGATCCCTCGTAGGGCGGATGAGGACTCCGCATCAACGTCGGCGACCTGGTTGCCGCGATGTGTTGCGATCCCTCGTAGGGCGGATGAGGACTCGGCACGTACTCGTCGTAGAGCACGGCGATCGGTGAGTTGCGATCCCTCGTAGGGCGGATGAGGACCGGTGGACACGGTGCGCGCGGCAAACCACCATGGCCAGTGTTGCGATCCCTCGTAGGGCGGATGAGGACTCGTCAGGGTCAGTGTCGGCCGGCTCGTCGGCCTGTTGCGATCCCTCGTAGGGCGGATGAGGACTCGGTGCCGGCCGAGTATGCCGGCTCGCCGTTGTGGGTTGCGATCCCTCGTAGGGCGGATGAGGACCCGAAGCTTAAGTCGCAGGTCAGGCGGCCTGTCGGGGTCGGCGTCGGGCCGGGTTTTGCAGCGAACCTCCGGTTGTGCAGACTACCCCGGCGTGTCGCTGAAATCGGTGTTGTTGATCTACAGGATGTCCGACGGCGCGGGCTGGGCACGGCCCCACTCCTGTCGCTGGCCGCTGGTGCCGGGCGGGAAGGTGTAGACGAGGACGCTGTCGTAGCCGCTGTCGATGACCTCCTCGACGGCTGCCCGGAAGCGGCGCAGCTGCGCTTCGCTGAGGTCGCCCTCGAAGACGCTGCGCTGCACGTGGTGCAGGTACTGCCGGCAGGTCCGCAGGATCAACGGGTTGCGCTTCGCGGCGGTGTCGTAGACGACGATCACGTACACCCGGTCACCACCAGATCCGGAACGGCTTGTACGGCTCGCCTTCCAGACAGTGCCGGGCCAGTCGCAGCGCCTCCAGGTAGAGCAGCTCGTCGTAGGCGACCTTCCGGCCGAGGCTGCGGTGCTGCACCGTGGTTCCCAGCTCGTCACGGACGGTCTGCACCACGAACCGGCGGCCGGTTTCGCTGAGCATCGCCTGGTTGACGTCGCTGTCGAAGTGCTCGGGCTTGAGCTGGTTACGGCCGGCGAGGCGCAGCAGCAGCCGCTCGGCGAACAACGGCTTGAACACCTCCGCCAGGTCCAGCACCAGCGAATGCCGCTGCCGCTCCATCGTGGAGTGCAGGAATGCCAGCCCGCTGTGCAACGGCGTCAACCGGACGGCGGTCAGCACCCGCGCGTACACGATGCCGTTGACGTAGCTGATGAACGCGTTGCCGGCGTTGCTCGGCGGCCGTCGCGACCGGCCGCCGAGCTGCAACCAGTCGGGCAGCCGGGTGTCGAGCATCTCCCACGCCGAGCGGCGGAACGTGCCCTCGGCACCCATCAACTGGGCGGCGCTGGTCGCCTTCGCCGCCGATTCCTTCACCGTCGCGTACGGCGCGGCCAGCAGATCGCGGTCGATCACCCGGCGCACGTTGAACGCGGTCGCCACCACCAGGTCCCGGGCGACCCGCAGGCTGGCCGCCGGGTCGGTGACCAGCCGGGCCTGCGCCAGCACCGTCTCCCCGGAGACGCTGGTCTCGCTGGTCAGCAGCGAGCCGACGTAGTCGCCGTAGTGGCCCAGCAGGTGCACGCTGACCCGGTGCCGATTGAGCGGCGACGCGACCGCCGTGTTGATGTCCACCGGCTGCACGGCGACGATGTCCCGGACGTCGGTCACCGGCACGTGCACCTTGTCACCGGATTCACGCTCGATCACCAGCGACTGGTCCTGCCGGCGGATCCGGCAGGCGCTGGTCAGCCAGTACGTGCGGGTGGCGGCGGGCATCAGTCGCTCCAGCAGTAGTCGACGAAACTGCACCCTCGGCAGCGGGACCGGGACAGTCGGGGTGGGGATTCGGCGGCGTCGGTCACCGCCAACGCCTCAGCGATGTCGCGCTCGGCGCGGGCCGCTTCGGCGTCGCCGTACTCGATCTTCTTGGTCCTTCTGGTCTTCGGGTAGTGCAGCACCGCGCCGCGCGCCGCCACCCCGACCTGCCGCAACCGGTAGCAGTAGTGCACCACCTGCGCCTCGTCGGCGGTCGTCGACCGCGACGACGACTTCACCTCGTGCACCCACTGCTCGCCGTCAACGAAGTCCAGCACCGCCGCACCGAGATCCACCGGCGAGTTGCGCCGGTACGACAGGTCGTGCACCGCCTCACCCAACTGCACGGCCGCGCTGAGCTGCTCCGGCCGCACCCCACGGGCATAGAGCCAAAGCTGCCGTCGACAATGGTGCAGATACTTGATGTGTACGCCGCCGATGTCCTCGGGTCGCATCAGAACACCTCACCCAGCCGGTAGCGTTCGCCCTCGACCGCGTTGACCGTCGTCAAGCCGTACTCCTCGTTGTATTCGCCGTCGACGACCCGGACCCCGAGCCGGCGGTCGAGCCGGGCCAGCCGCGACGCGTACGCCGGCATCGGGATCAGGAAGTCGTCGGCGAGCAGCCGGCCCGCCGCCTTCTGATCGGCCAGCTCCAACGCCCGCTCGTAGTCGCCCAGATCGTCCTGCATGATGGCCTCGGTGCCGTCGAACAACTCGTCGAACCGGTCCGCCAGCGGCGACCGGTCCGCGTACGGCTCGGCGAACGACAGGAAGTCCTCGTGGAATCGGTCGCGCGCCTGCTCGACCTCGGCCCGCCACGCCTGACCCCACGCGGTGGCATACACGTCGTCCAACCAGCCGCCGGCCTCGATCTCGTCGACCGGCTGCCCGTCGTGCCCGCACAGGGTGCGCCAGCCCGCCTCGACCGGCTCCCGCGGATAGACCCTGTCGGCGAAGTCGCCGCCGGACCGGTCCCCGCGACGCGGCCCGTACGCCGCCGGATGCACGATCACATCGGCCGGCGGGCGACGGCCCAGCCGGTTGACCCGGCCGAAGCGTTGCAGCAGCGCCTCCAGCGGGGCGGCGGAGGTGAACAGCACGTCGAAGTCCACATCGAGCGACACCTCGACGACCTGGGTCGCCACCACCAGCCCGCCCCGTCGCAGCCCGGCCGCGCTGACCCGGGTGCCGTACCGGTCGGTGATCCGCCGCTCGACGCGGGACCGGTCCCCCCGCTTGAACCGCGAATGCAGCAGGACCGCCGGGCCGGCATCCGCCAGCTCGTCGTAGATTTGCTGGGCGTGCGCCACGTTGTTCGCCACCACCAGCACCGCCTCGCCCGCGGCGAGCCGCCCACGCATCTCGGCCACCGCGTCCGGGCTGGTCGACGCGTGGTCCCGGACCCGGATCCGGTGCCGCCGCGCGACACAGCCCGGCGCGGCCGACACCTGGTGCACCGGCGCCCGCAGCGTGTCCGCGAACAGCCCGGCCAGCGGGGTCGGCAACGTCGCCGACAGCACGGCGACCCGCCCGCCCAGCCGCTCCCACAGCCGGGCCGCCGCCAGGATGTAGCCCAACCGCACCGGCTCGTACGCGTGCAGCTCGTCCAGAATGAACACCGAATTCGCCGAGTCGAGCACGATGCCGGCGTGCACCGGACCGGCCAGCGCACCACGCAGCAACTGGTACGGCGTCGACACCCGCACCGTCTCGCGGAACAGCCGGGTCGCCGCCGCCCGCGACACCGCCTTGCGGGCCGCCGCCGCCCGCCGGGCGTCCTCGACGTCCGGCTCGCCGCCGCCGGTGGCCGCCGCGCTGTCGTCCTCGGCGCGGATCGCCGTAGCCAGGTGATAGGACGCGGCCCGCGAATGTGACACCCCGACCAGCTCGGCGTCGCCGAGCACCACGCCGAGCCGGTCCGCCATCGCGTTGATCGACGCCAGGTACGGCAGCGTGTAGATCACCCTCGGCACCCCGCCGACCGTGCCCGCCAGGTCCGCGACCTGGCCGGCCGCCCACAACAGGCTGGCCTCGGTCTTGCCGGTCCCGGTCGGAGCCCGCAACAACAGATGCCCGGGTACGTCCCGAGCCTGCTCCTGATGCCGGTGCAGCGCGTGGCCGGCGGCGGAGAAGTCGCCGGCCAGCCCGGCCGCGAACGCCGGACCGATCGGTTGGGCATGGTGCAGCGAGCCGTGCGCCGACGACAGATGGTCGGCCAACGTCACCGCGCCCTGGACCAGGATCGCCGTCAGATCGTGGTCCTCGCCGGCCCAGCCCTGCTCCTCCCAGTAGCGCAGCGTGTCCGCCAGCACGGTGTGCGCCAGCGCGACCACGTCCCGGCCCGCGTCGTGCCCGGCTCCGGCCCCGGCTCCGGCCCCGGCTCCGGCCCCGATCCCGGCCCCGATCCCGACCCCTGTGCCGGCCAACCAACGGCACAGATCGGCGACGATCACCGGGTCGACCCGGCCGATCCGGGCGCGGAAATCCGCCAACGACAGGCCACCGTGGCCGTACGTCTGGGCGATCGACGCTCTGCCGGTGCCGTCGACAGACGGGGCCAACGCCCGATGATGGGTGAGCACTCCGAACGCCACCCAGCGGCGCAGCGCCTCGTCCTCGATCAGCAGCGGCAGGAAACCCAGCGACAGCACCTCGTGCCGCTGCCCCCACGCCGCCGACCTGCCACTGATCATGGCCTGGAAGCCGTCGGCTACCTTCCCGGCGTCGTGGCTCACCGCCGCCCACCGCACCGCCGGCCAGAACATGTCCCCGACGACCGTCTCCACCACCGCGATCCGACCGACCCGCCCGGCCAGGTCACCCGCCGCCGCCAAGGTGGCCGCCAGATGATCCGTCAACGACTCGGCCGCCCGGCCGCGCTGTGCGCTCTTGGCCAGCACCCGGCTCAGCGCGGCACCCGGCGGCGGGAGCGCCGACCGGGTCCGGCCCGCTGCCGTCACCGCCCCGTGGCCGTCATCGCGCCGCCAGCGACGGGTGCGGTGCGGGCAGCAGCGTCACCGCCTGACCATCCTGGTCGGACCACGGCGACCCGATCACACCGGCCCGGCCGGAGGCGTCGTAGCGGTAGTCGTCCCACCGGGTCCGCGCCCGGTCCAGCGACACCGCCGTCGGCAGGCGCAGCCGCAACCCGTACGACGAATCCGTCCCCGGCACGACCGCCGCGCCCTGCCGACCGCCGCCGGACCGCAGCGTCACCTCGCGCAGCCGCACCCCGACCAGGTCCTGACTGCGGCCCAGCCGCAGCGGCCACACCGGCCGTCGCAACCGCCGCCACCAGCCGTCGACGCCGACGGCTCCGTCGGCGCCGTCGACCAGCCACACCGTCAACCGGGCGTCGGCCAGAAACGCCCGCAACCGGGGCGTCGGCTCCGCCTTGCGGCCGGACGACTCCAACGGGTGGTAGGTCTCCAGGTCCTCGCCGGAGCCACCGCACCGGAACGCCATCGCGAACCGCAGACCCGGGTCGATCCGGTGCCAACCACCGGCCGCGGCGGCGAGCATCCCGCCGACCGTGGCCGGTGGCGGGCACGGCAACCCGACCTGGACCCCGGCGTACAACGGATTGCGGAACGACACCACCGGCGCGGTGACCGTCACCTCCAGCGCACGCAGCTCACCCGGCATCAGCGCTTCGCGTCCTCGAACCACGCGTCGCGCCCGCCCTCGACGAACTCCTTGGCCAGCTCGTTCAGCAACGATCGGGGGTGTCCGAACACGACCCGCCCCGCCTCGATCAGGTCGGCCAGCTCACGGCGGACGCGTTCCCGCTGGTCGCCGAGGAAACCCGGTGCCCAGCCGAGCAGTACCGGCCCGTCCAGCTCGTCCGCCCAGGCGGCCAGCTCCTCGCGCAACACGTCGGCCCGGAACACCGTCTGCCGGTCCTGCGCCGCCAACACCCGGGTGAACGGGTTCACCCCGCCCTTGACCGGGGCCAGCAGCACCAGAGCCGGAGCCCGGTCACCGTAGTGCAGCGACTGCTTGGCACCGCCGCGCACGGCGGCGAGCGTACGCAGCAGCAGCGCGACCCGCCGGCGGCGCTCGGCCAGCGGCAGCCGCAGCGCCTGCGCGTCGCGGAACTCGGTCGGCTCGGCACCGCCCTCCTTGGCCTCGGCGGCACCGACCGCCGTCAACGCCACCTTCAACCCGGAGCCGTCGGTCTCGAACACCCCGACCCGGGGCAGGTCGACCATGACGTCGCCGGCCAACTCGGCGGTGTAGAACTCGTGCCCGTGGATGACCGGGTTCTCCCCGGCACCGAACCCGCGGCTCATCGTGCCGAAGTCGGACTCCGGGTAGCGCGGAGCCACCGCGACCAGGGTGCCGGTGGCCAGGACCGTGTCCCGCTGGCAGGTGCCCGACCTGCCGTCGGCGTCCTTCTTCACCGCCACCATGTAACCGAACAGATCGTCGTCGAGGTAGCGGTGCGGCCGGCCGGACGTGTACGCCTGCTGCTTCTTGCCGCTGCCGGCCCGGATCACCGGCGACCGGGGTTCGTCGGCCGGCAACGAGTCCCGCAGCCAGCGGCGGAACGCCTGCGCCGACACGTACGGGAAGACGTCCCGGCCGACCCGCATCGCCTTGACCTTGGCGACGTTGTCCTCACCCAGTCCGTTGTTCGGTGCCCCGGCGACCACCCCGAGCGCCACCTTGCCCACCAGGTAGGTCACCGCTGACCCTCCTCGTCATCGTCTCCGTCACTGCGGTTCATGAACGTGATGTCGGTCTGGTCTGGATCGTCGTCCTCGTCATCGGCCAGCTCGGCAGCCACCTTCGCGGCGTCGGACGGCCGCCACTGCCGCTGGTGCAGCTCCTCCAGCACGGCGATCAGGAACACCTCCCGGTGAAACCACGCCTTGTTGTCCACACTCGGGTCGAACAGCAGCTCGTAGCCGTAGGTGGTCACCAGCGGAGCCGTCGAATCGGCGGTGGTGGTCGGCGGCTGAAGCATCCAGTCCAGCGCCCGCCGACGCAGCCAGGTCCCCAGCGCCGTCGGCTTCTGGAAGGTCGCGTAGAACGCGCGGACCTTGCCGGCGCTGTCCTCGGCCGCCAGGAGCGCGGCGACCCGGGCCGCCGTCTCCCGGAGTTCCTTCAGTGCGCTTTCATCCATGTCGAGAACCTCGATCGAGTACGAGTAACAGATGGCGGCGAGCCGACCGGTGTCCGGCCGGAGGTGACCGGTGACGGCGGCCGACGCCAGGTAGCGGGCACCGGCGCTGACCACTCGCTGCGGATTGCGGAACACGTTGCGGGCCAGGTTGACGATGCCCGGCCGGTCCTTGCTGCGATGTGCCGTCAACAGCGACCAGAAACTGCCCTGGTGCCGGGCACCGGCCAGTGTCGAGCGGAGCCACTCCGCCAACGGCTGATCCAGCGCGTAGCTTTCCAGCGTCTGCCCACGGTTGTTGTTGCTGAACACGATCAGCTCGATGCCGGCGTCGAGTGGATGGGTGTAGTCACGCAGCCGCCGTAACGCCAGCACTTCGCGCGAAGGTGGCTGGCGTGGCTCCCGACCGATGTCGATGACCATCCGGTTGCCGCGCACCTGTCGCCGCACGCTGAAGGCGAGGAACCGCTCGTCCCAACTGTGTACGGCGATCGCCGGGCCGCCGGTGAGCTGGCACCCGTACGGCAGCGCATGGAAACTGCACGCGCACGGCCAGCACAGCGCCAACCCGTCATGCCCGCGAGGCGTGTTGTTGCGATAGATGTCGCTCTCGGCCAACGGTACGTCGACCTTGCCGAAGAAGCGCACCGCCTCCCGCCCACACAACGCGCACGGCACCCCGGGCCAGCTCTGCTCCACCGGCCTGGTCCGCCATCGCTCGACGGCGTCCGTGATGGTCTCGACGGACTTCCTGCCGTTGCTCGGATGGTTCATCGGTGAGTTCGGGAAGAACGACAAGCTGCACTTCAACCAGTAGCCCCGCGCCGCCTTCGTGTCGCGGATCCTCGCGGCGCCGACCGCGTCGCGTCTCATGGCCGCCACCGCGTCGCCGAAGCTGTCGGCGGTCAGCCGTTGCGGGTCGGGCGTCTTCGCCAGGACCGCGAGTGCGTAGGCGCCCACCCGTTGCAGCGGATGCGGAGTCAGCACGACCTGGTCAGGTGACGGCGTGCTCACCCGGCCTTGCCTTCGGCTGCTACTCGATCCTCGGCGGCCACCCAGCCGAACCCGGCCGGGTTGGACTGACCCAGGCCCCAGCTCCAGATCGCCTGCAGCCCTTCCTGGTCGCCACGCAGCTCGACCTCGATCGGCATGCCGGGCTTGCCGCCCTTGCCCACCGAGAACGACCGCTTGGCTCCCACCCAGGTCACGCGTTCGAGAGCAACCTTGGCATCGAGACCCAACGTCTCCATCTTCCGCCGCAGATTCTGATCGAAGTACGCCGGGAACTCGGCGTCCTGCGGGAACAGGAACGCCTGCCGGGTGGTCCGCTCACCGTCCTCGTTGCGGCCGGAACCCTTCATCACCACCGGCGTGGCGGTCCGCATCCGTGCGATGCCACTGCTGAAATCCGGCGGATCGATCGCGCTGACCCGGGTGATCCGCAACGCCACCCCGCCCCAGTCGATCAGCTCGCGTTGCCGCACGCCGGCCGCCCACGCCTCGACGATGTCGGGCACCGGGCTGCCGAATTCGACAGACCCGTGCCCACCGGCCGCATACCTGCCGGGCACGCGGGGCGCGTTCGGAAAGATCGGAGCACTGTGGCCGAACGGCGTCATCCGGTGCGGACCCCAGCCGTCGTCGTGGAGCCGTTGTCCGAGCCCGCGTGCCATTCGGGACAACAAGTCGTACGCCAGGCTCCGCCCAGGAGCCAACACACTGGACCAGGGCAGTTCGGTGGCCGAGGTGACAACCTCGATCTGCAGACGCATCAGCCCTCCTTGGACTAGCCGTGCCGAGACCGGCGGAACGCTACAACGTACGTCCGACAGAACCCGAGGACTGTCGCCTACCTGACTCCTACATCGCCCACTGCTGGGCCTCAGAACGTAGCTGCCTGGCCAAATGCGAGCACAATATCACGAATGAGTTGCGATCCTTGTGGACAGATGATGTCGGCAGTACAGATCCATATGCAGAGGCAGAGTCGACTCCAAGTCGCACGCTGTGTTGGGCTTGGTCTGGGGAGCGCGACCACGTAGGTTTCGAGGTGGCGGCGATCGGGGTCGATGGCACTACGTTATTGGTTTGCTGAGGCGACCGCTATGCACTCTCATTCCATACGGTTACCTCGATGCGGATTTGGTATGGATCGTCCTTTCTTCCGGCGATAGACACCCAAGCGATTCTGTTCTCGCTGGTGCCTACGAGGCAGAATGCCGTGCCTGTCCGGAGATATTGACTCGCCACTTCTGGCTGAAGATCTGTTGCCTCCTTGCATCGGGTGATGTCAATTTTTCCTTCAACATACGAAACGCTGCCCGATGTTGCCATGCCGAGGCCGCTGTTCAGGCCTCCCCAGAGATAGAGGTCACCCCCTGGTCCTTGCTTTATCTCCCAGTTGGGCTCATCGGAGTCGAGATTTACCGAGTAGCCCCCGGTCAGGGTTATGGGTTTATCGCCAGTACTTCGTTTGATACTTGCATCTTCCTCGAAACCGGGCGAGTGAGAAAGAAGCTGCACTAGACCGCCGCCTATCAGTAAGGAAGAAATCGATATTGTGGCTGTAGCAACTGTTGCTAGCATTGCCCTCCGTCTTTTCCAACTTTTGATCAAGAGCATGATGCCCATGAAAAGTAGGAGGGAGCCGGAGGCTATTGCCAGCAGTGACCAGCCGATAGCATAGGAGCCGACAGTGACTATAGTTCCCAAGATTCCGACGATTGTATTTACGGTGGTTCCCAGTTGGCCCTGCCGGCTTTCGCTTGCGCGACCATCTTTCGTGGCCATCACTCTAATTGCGCCATTTCGTTCGACTTCTAGGGATGCTTGAGAAATGATAGTGGCCTTGACTGGACTGGATGGTGCACTACTGCTATTAGGTGGTAACGGCTGATTTTCGGCCTAGTGGGAAACGTTGGTATGATAGTGCGAAGCTGATGCCATTATTTGTCATCTCGGGATTCCGATCATGCTTGAACCGACGCGTCTGTCTGTAGACCGAGACAGAGTACCGGATGACCGAAACTCATGACGGCCGGCGATAATAAATCATCGCAACATGGACAAACTGCTGTCAGCTCCGCGCGCGTCTTGGGGTGCCGACTCGACCTGATCTTGTCGAGGCTGGAACTCGCGTCCCGGTCGTACTCTGGCGAGCGAACCGTTGATTGAAGGAGACCGTTGTGCCGATCGAGCGGCCGGCGAAGCCTCTACGTGTTCCGCCGCGCTGGTTCATCCGGCTGTTCTGGGTGGCGCATCGGGGTGTGTATCGGATCTTCCGCAGCCGGGTCGGGCTGTGGCGCCCGCGCGGCACCGGCTGGGGTGCACTGCGGTTGACCACCACCGGACGCCGCACCGGTCGGCAGCGCAGCGTCATGCTCGCGTACTTCGAGGATGGGCCGAACCTGATCGCATTGGCGATGAACGGCTGGGCGAGGGCGAGCCAGCCTGGTGGCTCAACCTGCAGGCACATCCGGACGCGGCGGTCGACCTGGTCGATGGGCGGCGCCTGGTGCGTGCCCACGCCGCAGCAGGCGAGGACCGGTCGCGGTTGTGGGCGGGTCTGCGCGAGAGAGATCCGAACCTCGACGGTTACGCCGCGCTGCGCTCCACCGAGACCTCGATCGATGTCTTCGTGCCCAGGTCGGACCGGTAGCAACGACATCTGGGTAGCGGCTTACCCGATTTGCCCAGGGCGCCGATCGCAACCCATCTGGCCAGCCCTAGGACGCCTGGCGGACGGGCATGTCGGCCAGCCAGACGTCGGCCAGGTCGCTGAGCGGGACGTCGAGGGCCTGGCTGAGGCACACGACGGTGCCGAACGCCGGTGCGGGCAGCCGGCCCGCCTCGATCTTGCGCAGTGTCTCGGGGGAGATGCCGGCCGCCAGGGCCACCTCGACGAGGCTGCGACCGGCCCGTGCCGCCCGCAGCGCGGCGCCGAGACGCTGGCCAGCGGCGATCTGTTCGGCGGTGAGCGGTTGGCGAACCATGCCAGCAGGATAGCCGTCCGGTGCGCCCTCGTGCCGGCGTGGTATAAAAATACCGGATACGGAGAGGGAGGCTGTCGTGATCGAGCTCAAGTCCACCGACGAGATCGCCCGGATGTCGGTGACCGGTCAGTTCGTCGGCGAGCTGCTCGCCGAGCTGGGCGGCATCGCCGCGGTCGGCGTCAACCTGCTCGACCTCGAACATCACGCCCGTCGCCGGATCGCCGATCGCGGTGCCGAGTCCTGCTACTGGGACTACGCCCCGTCGTTCGGTCGTGGCCCGTTCCGCAACGTGCTGTGCCTGTCGGTCAACGACGCGGTGCTGCACGGACTGCCGCACGACTACGTCCTGCGCGACGGTGACCTGCTCAGCATCGACATGGCGGTCGGCATCGACGGCTGGGCCGCCGACTCCGCGCTGTCGGTCGTCGTCGGCACGCCCGATCCGGCCGACCTGACGCTGATCGAGGCCACCGAGGTCGCCCTGCGGGCCGCGATCACCGCCGCCCAGCCCGGCGGCCGACTCGGCGACGTGTCCGCCGCGATCGGCGAGGTCGCCCGCTCCTACGGTTACCGGGTCAACGGCGAGTTCGGCGGCCACGGCATCGGCCGCACCATGCACGAGGCCCCGCACGTCGCCAACGACGGCCGCGCCGGCCGTGGCCTGAGACTCGACCCCGGCCTCACCATCGCCATCGAGCCCTGGTTCTGCCGCTCCACCGACAAGATCAGGTTCGACGCCGACGGTTGGACGATCCGCTCCGCCGACGGCTCGCGCACCGCCCACTCCGAACACACCGTCGCCATCACGCCGTCCGGCCCCCAGGTCCTGACGGGCCGTCCCACCCAGAGCGCCAGCTCGACCCGGTCCACCACGAAGCGGGCCGCCGCCTCCTGACTCCGGGTCACAGCCCGGGTCGGCACTGGGCGACGCCGGGCGCGGCATCGCGTCGGCCGACCGACCGACCTATTTGCCTACCCGACCTACAGTGCATGCATGGCCGTTGATTCCGATACGCGACCGCTCCTGCAGTCCGCAAAGGACGACGATGCCCAGCTGGAAAACGCCCGGGTCGGCTATCAGGCCGCGGTTTCGCTGATGGCGTTCGAAGGCAACCTACTTCTTCTACTGGCTGTTTTCCGCCCGTGAGCTGGAGGAGCGCTACCTGCGTCCAGTGCGTACCCTCAGCCGGGGGATTCCGCTCGCGCACGGGGAGACGCAGACGATCGTCCTCGACGGAAAGGAACATCCGTCAGCGGTACGGCGGGAAGATCGATTCCGCATGGTCCGCGCCTCGAACGCCGTCATCGTGATGATCGGGCTTCTCTACGTGGCTCTCGTCACCATTCTTCTGCTGCCGTGATCTACGCCCGCGATCGTGCCGGCGACGTGACCAGCGGTGCGGGCAGCGCCCGCAGGTGGGCGGCGACGGCGTTGGTGAACTCCTGGGTGCCGGCGGTGCCGCCGAGGTCCCGGGTGCGCACCCCGGCCGCGAGACAGGCCTCGAACGCGGCGACGAGTTCGGCGGCGGCGGCCGGCTCACCGAGGTGCTCCAGCATCAGCGCGCCGGCCCACATCTGCCCGACCGGGTTGGCGACGCCCTGGCCGGCGATGTCCGGGGCGGAGCCGTGCACCGGCTCGAACATCGACGGGAAGACCCGCTCGGGGTTGAGGTTGGCGCTGGGCGCGACGCCGATCGAGCCGGCGGCGGCACTGGCCAGATCGGACAGGATGTCGCCGAACAGGTTGGAGGCGACGATCACGTCGAAGGACATGGGGTCGCGGACGAGTTTCGCGGCGAGCGCGTCGACCAGTTCCTTGTGCAGCCGTACGCCGGGAATGTCGCGCAGGGTCCGCTCGACGACCTCGTCCCAGAACGGCATGGTGTGGATGATGCCGTTCGACTTGGTCGCGGAGGTGACCAGCCCGCGGCGGCGGGCGGCGAGCTCCCCGGCGAACCGGGCGACCCGCTCCACCCCGATGCGGGTGAAGATCGTCTGCTGGACCGCCGCCTCCCGGTCGTCGCCCGGGTAGATCCGGCCGCCGACGGTACTGTATTCGCCTTCGACGTTCTCCCGCACGATGACCAGGTCGATGTCGTCGGCGTCGACCACCCGGGTGGGGACGCTGGCCAGCGAGCGGACCGGCCGCAGGTTGACGTACTGGTCGAAGTGCCGTCGGATCGGGATGAGCAGGCCCCACAGCGTTTCGGTGTCGGGGATCTCCGGGTCGCCGACCGCGCCGAGGAAGATCGCGTCGTGGCGGCGGAGCTGGTCGATGCCGTCGGTCGGCATCATCCGGCCGTGCTGACGGAAGTGGTCGGAACCCCACGGGTACGGTCGCCAGTCGAAGGCGCAGCCGTGCCGTTCGGCGACCACGTCGAGACAGGCGATCGCCGCCGGCACCACCTCCTGGCCGATCCCGTCGCCGGCGAGGACGGCGATGTCGTATCGACGCGACGTCACGCGGTCACCTTTTCCTTCGTCGTTGTCGCTTCCTTCGCCGTCGTCGTCGCCGGTCGGCCGTCGTGTTCGAGGAAGAACGCCTCCAGCTCGGCCGACGCGCCCAACTTGTGCCGCAGCGCGACCTCGCGGGCCGCGTCGGCGTCGCGGGCACGCAGGTGGCCGAGGATCTCCTTGTGCTCGTGCACCGAGACGTCGAACCGGCGGGGCCGCAGCCGGAACAGGGCCTGGAAACCGATCTGCGCGCCTTCCAGGTCGGCGAGTGTGTCGCACAGCACCTGGTTGCCGCTGGCCGCGATGATCAGCCCGTGGAAGGTGCGGTTCATCTCCGCGTACTCCACCGTGGCCTGGTTCGCCGCCGCGTTCTCCATGTCGCTGATCAGGGCGCTCAACTCGTCGAGCTGACCGGCGGTCAGCCGGGTGGCGGCGAGGCCGGTGGCGATGCTCTCCAGATGGCCGCGGACGAACAGTGACTCCCGGATCTTCTGCGGCGACAGCGTGATCACCCGGGCACCGGTGTAGGGGATCATTTCGACGAGGCCGTCGCGTTCGAGCATCCGGATCGCCTCACGCACCGGAATCTCGCTGACGTCGTATTCGTGCGCGATGCGCCGCAGCACGAGACGGTCGCCGGGTTGGTAGGCGCCGTCGATGATGCGGGTACGCAGGGACTGGTACAGCTCGGACGACTTGAGATTGGACACTCCGGCCTCTCTCGGTAGGTGGTGGTGATACCGGGGCGGCCGACGAGCGTCGGCGTACAAGATACTATACCATTTTCGCCACATCGCTCTGCCCCGTGAGACCGGTTCGGCCCACTGGTGGGCAGCATCACTCGTCGATGGTTCCGGCCCGGTCGCGTCGGGCCGGGTGGGGGACCGGTCGTGGGCGCGGCCCCTGCGCGGACGACGGCCCACGCCGCTCACCGCAGGGGTGAATGCCCAGCTCGGAGGGCCTGTCTGCGGTGGCCCGGTTGATGATCGGTTGGTTGCGGGCGTGTTGCCGGTCTGCGTAATATCGTATATGACGCCAACCTGAGGAGCCCACGCATGTGCAATGACGACTTCTCCCCATACGAGGCCGTGCCGCCCGCGTCGATGATCTCCATCGGCTACCCCGGGCCGCGGCCGGACTTCCTGACCGATGCCGTCGACCTGCACGTTCACAGCGGTCCCGACGCGATCGACCGGATCGGCACCAGCGTCGACATCGCCCGCGCGGCAGCCGCGGCCGGCATGAAGGCGATCGTGCTCAAGGACCACCTCTTCCCGTCGTACACCAAGGCGGTGCTGACCGATCAGGTCGTGGACGGTCTGCAGGTCTTCGGCGGCATCACCATGAACGGCACGGCCGGTGGCATCGCCGTGCGTCCGGTCCTGGCCGCGCTCGCCGGCGGCGCCCGGGTGGTGATGTTCCCGACCTTCGACGGCATCCGGTACATCCAGAAGAAGAAGCCGGGCGCGATCCAGGTCCAGCACTCGTTCGGCCAGCAGATCACCCCGATCCTCGCGGTCGAGGACGGCAAGGTGCTGCCGCACACCGAGGACGTGCTGCAGGCGGTGGCCGACCACCCACAGGCCATCCTCTCCGCCGGGCACCTCGGGCCGGAGGAGGCGATCCCGATCATGCAGCGGGCCGCCGACCTGGGCATCGCGAACAAGGTCATCGAGCACCCCAACTCCAGCGACTGGTGGAGCCGGGACGACTACCAGCGGCTCATCGACTGCGGCACGACGTTCAACATGTCCTACAACCCGTACCAGCCGATCATGGGACGGCGGAACTTCGACGAACTCGTCGATCTGATCGGCCAGGTCGGTTCGGAGAACTGCAACCTGATCACCGACGGCGGACAGCCGTACAACCCGATGCCGGCGATCACCATGAACGTGCTCTGCGAGATGCTCTACTTCCAGGGCGTCGCCCTCGACGACATCGTCGCGATGGCCAAGACCAACCCGGCCCGGCTGCTCGGACTGTGACGGTCGACGGCATGGATCTCGCACACATCCGGACGAAACTGGCCGGCATCGGCGTCGGCACGGTGGTGTACGTGCTGCAGCACGCCGGCCTCTACCACTGCTTCCTGCCGATCCGCCCGGTCACCCCCGGCGCGTCGCGGTTCATCGGGATCGCGCGGACGCTGCGCACCGAGCCGATGCGCGAGGACGTGCTCGCCGAGCGGCGGGCCAAGCCGAAGTCCAGCGACCCGCACCGGATCGCCATCGACGAGATATCCGCCGGCGAGGTGCTGGTGGTGGCCGCCCGTGGTGAGCTCGGCGCGGCCGTCCTCGGCGACCTGCTGGCCGCCCGGATCGCCAACCGGGGCGGCGCCGGCGTGGTCACCGACGGCTGCGTCCGTGACCTGCCCGGCATCCGCGACGTCGGGCTGCCGGTCTTCGCGGCCGGCGCGCACGCGGCGACGTTCCCGACCCGGCACGTCGCGATCGAGGTGAACGCCCCGGTGGGCTGTGCCGGTGTCCTGGTCAACCCGGGTGACCTGCTGGTCGGCGACGACGAGGGCGTCGCCGTGGTGCCCGCCGGCCGGGTGGCCGAGATCGTCGACGCGGCCGTCGAGCAGGAGTCGCTGGACGCCTTCTCCCTGTCCAAGATCCGTGACGGCGTGCCGCTCGCGGAGGCGTACCCCCTGTCACCGGCGCTGCGCGCCGAATACGAACGGCGGCCATCATGACCCAGCTCGCGTCCTACCGGCTCGACGGACGGCCGGGGGTGGCCCTCGTCGACGACGGCACGCTGCGCCCGCTCGCCGGAGTCGCCTCGATGCTCGACGTGCTCGACTGGTCGCCCAACCAACTGATCGCCGCGGCCTCGCCGGAGGTGGTCAAGATGACCGACGTCGAACTCGCCGCGCCGGTGCCCGCGCCGGCGCGCAACATCTACTGCATCGGCTGGAACTACCTCGCCCACTTCGAGGAGGGCCGGCACTCCCGGCCCGAGCTGGAGCTGCCGAAACGGCCGACGATCTTCTCCAAGGCGCCGGGCAGCGTCGCCGGGCCGTACGACGACATCCCGGCGCACCCGCACCTGACCGGCCAGCTGGACTGGGAGGTCGAGGTCGCGATCGTCATCGGCACCGGGGGCACCGACATCGCGCAGGACACCGCCCTGCGGCACGTCTTCGGCTACACGGTCGCCAACGACGTCACCGCCCGTAACCTGCAGGCCGAGTACGGCGGGCAGTGGCTCAAGGGCAAGAGCCTCGACCGGACCTGCCCGATGGGCCCGGTGCTGGTGACCGCCGACGAGGTGGGCGACCCGCAGTCGCTCGACATCTCCTGCCGGGTCAACGGCCGGACGGTCCAGTCGGGCAACACCCGGCAGATGATCTTCCCGATCGCGCGGGTCATCGCCGAGCTGTCGACCGGGCTGACCCTGCTGCCCGGTGACATCGTGCTGACCGGCACCCCGGAGGGCGTGGGCCACCAGCGCCGGCCCCCGGAGTACCTGCACCCCGGCGACGTGCTGGAGAGCGAGGTCTCCCGCATCGGGACGCTGCGCAACGCGATCGTCTGAGCCGGGTGCGGACAGCGGGGCGATGACACTGCCGATCGAACTGCTGGCGTTGCTGGCCGCGTTCGCGTACGCCAGCAGCCAGGTGGTCAGCAAGCTGGCCACCCGGCACGGCAACGTGATGAGCGGCCTCGTGGTCAGCCTCGTCACGGGCACCCTCGCGCTGGGCGTGCTGTGCCTGGCCACCGTCGGGTCGTGGCAGGTGCCGGTGTCGGCGACGGTGCTGTTCGTGCTGGCCGGCGTCGCCGGCGCCGGGCTGGGCCGGCTGCTGATGATGCGGGCGGTCCGCGACGCCGGAGCGTCGGTGGCCTCGCCGGTGCTGTCCAGCACCCAACCGGTGGCGGCGACCGGGTTCGCCGTCGCGTTCCTGGGCGAGCAGCCGACCACCGGCCGGCTGCTGATGCTGGCGCTCGTGGTGGCCGGGTTGTGGCTCAGCGCCCGGGGCGGCTCGGCCAACCGGGGGATCGCCGTGCTGCGGACCGGGCCGGCGGACCTGGCCCGGCTGCTGGTCTGGCCGGTGGCCGCCGGCGTGGCGCTGGCGACCTCGGACCTGCTGCGCAAGGCCGCGCTGGACATCCACCCGGACGCCGCGCTCGGTGCCTTCCTCGGCGTCGCCACCGCGACGAGCGGGTGGCTGCTGGTGATGGCGGTGCGCGAGCCGGGTGCGCTGCGCCGCGCACCACCGGCGTACGGGTGGTTCGCGCTGCACGGCCTGTTGACCGCGCTCGCCGCGACCCTGCTGTTTCTCGCGCTGCGGGCAGGGGACCTTTCCCTGGTCGCGCCGATCATCGCCGCACAACCGGTGTTCGTGGTGATGCTCGGTGCCGTGGTGCTGCGGGACCTGGAGGCGGTCCGGGCCGGCACCGTCACCGGGGCGCTGGTCGTGTTCGGCGGAATCGCCGTGGCGTCGCTGATCGACGGCACCGGCTGACGGATGGCACCGGCTGACGGATGGCACCGGCTGATCGCACCGATCGGCGGTGGGGAGGAGACGACGATGACCTACGAGATCTGTGTGATCGGCGGCGACGGCATCGGTCCGGAGGTGACCGACTGCGCCGAGCAGGTGCTGCGGGCCGCCGCCGCGAGCGTGTCCGACGGACCACGGTTGCGGTTGCGCCACGCGTCGGCCGGGCTGGACTGCTACCGGCGTACCGGTGATCCACTGCCGGCGCAGACCCTGGACGCGGCGCGGGCGGCCGACGGCGTGCTGCTCGGCGCGCTCGACGTCGCCGGGGTGCCGGCCGGCGTGCCGAATCCACTGCGCGGCCTGCGCCGTGGGCTGGAACTGGTGGCCAGCTTGCGGCCCTCGCGCAGCTTCCCGGGGGTGCCGCGGGCGGTGCCAGGTGTCGACCTGCTGATCGTGCGGGAGATAACCGAAGGGTTGTACGCCGGCCGGGAACGGCCGCTGACCGAGGAACCGGGCGCCGTCGCGGAACGGGTGGTCACCCGCCGGGCTTCGCTGCGTACCGCCGAGGTCGCCTTCCGGCAGGCGCGGTCACGGCGCGGTTCGGTGACCGCGGCGCACAAGATCGGCGCACTGCGGTTGACCGACTCGGTGTTCCTCGACGCGGTGGCCGAGGTCGCCGAGCGCTACCCGGGCGTGGAGTACCACACCCGCAACGTCGATGCGTGCGCGCTGGACCTGGTGCAGCATCCCGAGCAGTTCGACGTGATCGTGACGACGAACGCGTTCGGCGACATCCTGTCCGACGTGGCGGCCGGGGTCACCGGCGGCATCGGGCTGGCCGCGTCCGGCTGCGTGGGGGAGCGGTGGTCGTACTTCGAGCCGGCCCACGGCACCGCGCCGCGCCGCGCCGGACAGGCCCGGGCGAACCCGGTCGCGACGGTGCTGAGCGCGGCGATGCTGCTGCGCCAGCTCGGGCAGGCCGAGACGGCCGAGGCGGTCGAGCAGGCGGTCGCGGCGGTGCTCGCCGACGGACCGCGTACCAGCGACCTCGGTGGGTCGGCCGGCAGCGTCGAGATGACCGACGCGATCGTCGCCGCGCTCGGCGTTCGTGCTGGTACGCAGGGTCGCTGACCTGCGTCTTGACTCAATTTTTACGGGCTGATGTCATTGAGGTGACGTCACAAGTCATATACGATACGAAGATGAGCTACAAGCTGGAGGGTCGATCCCTAGGCAAGACCTTCACCAGGCGAGACAGCGCGCTGACCGTCCTGGAGGATGTCTCGATCGCGGTCCGGCCCGGCGAGTTCGTCAGCATCATCGGTGCCAGCGGCTGCGGAAAGACGACGCTGCTGCGCATGCTGCACGGCCTGATCGCACCGACCACCGGCGAAGTGCTGATCGACGGTGAGCGGATCGACGGCCCGACCCGACAGCGGGGCTTCGTCCTGCAGCAGGCGAGTCTGTTGCCGTGGCGGACCGTGCTGGACAACGTTACCTTCGGAATGGAACTCGACCACCTGCCCGGCGCCCAGGCCAAGGCCCGGGCTCGGGAGCTCATCAAACTGGTGGGACTCACCGGCTTCGAGTCGCATTACCCCTCGGAGATATCCGGCGGGATGCAGCAGCGGGTGAACATCGCCCGCGCGCTGGCTATCGAACCCGACATTTTGTTCATGGACGAGCCGTTCGCGGCCGTCGACGCCCAGACCCGCGAGGTCATGCAGGCCGAGTTGCTGCGGATCTGGGACCTTGATCGCAAGACCGTGGTGTTCGTGACGCACCAGCTCGATGAAGCGGTATACCTGTCCGACCGGGTCATCGTCCTCGGCGCCCGGCCGGGCCGGGTCCGCGAGATCCTGACGATCGACCTACCCCGTCCCCGCACGTTGGCGGTCAAGCGCTCGCACGAGTTCGCCGACTACGTCGACCGGGTCTGGAAGCTCATCGAAAACGAAGTGGTCTCCGGCGACGAAAGCCCGGCCGCGGCGTCCGCCTAGCCGCCTGACCTCTCCGGCGTCACGCACCCGTCCCCAGCACGTTCAACTGACTGAGAAGGAACAGTGGGATGGATAGATACCCCGTTGTACCCGTGTGCCCGGATCATCCTGCCCGTCGCCGTCGGCGCTTCGGCTGGCGGGCCGCTACGACCGCCCTGATCAGCACGGCGTTGCTGCTGTCCGCCTGCGGTGGTGGCGGCGACGGCGGCTCGATCGCCGACGAGGGCCGTGACGCGGTGCTCGAATCGGCCAAGGCGCGGGAGAAGACCTGGGTCGTCACCACCAGTGGCCCGGGCGTCGTGGTCGACGGCAAGAGCCTCGACTTCACGGTCGCCAAGATGCCGACCGTACGGGCGGCCGAGGCGATGAAGGCCGACGGCTGGAACGTCGAGGCCCGGTTCATCGAGGCGAACGAGAACGTCGTGCAGTCACTCGTCCAGGGCGAGTCCGACGCGATCAACGTCGCGCTGCCCACCGTGCTCGCCGCGGTCGCCGGCGGGGTACCGCTGCGGGTGTTCGGCGGCGGATCCAGGTTCGGCTTCACCATCGTCGGCCGCACCGACATCAGCGGCCCGGAGGACCTCGACGGCAAGCGGATCGCCTACCAGGCACCGATCTCGGCCGGCACCCTCGCCGCCCGGCTGTGGGTGCTCGACGCCGACGTCGAACCGCAGTTCATCACCATGACCGGCTCCGCGGTCCGGGTCGAGGCGCTGGTCGCCGGCGAACTGGACGCCACCGCGGTCTCCATCGGCTTCGACGAGGAGGTCGTCGACCAGGGCGATCCCGGTGAGTTCGGCGTCCTCTACCGTCCGTTGGACGAGTACCCGTTCCTGGTCGACACCGTGCTGACCTACAACGAGGCCAGCTTCGACGACGAGACCCGGGTCTTCCTGGAGGAGTTCCAGCGGTACCACGCCGCGTCGGTGCGCGAACTCGGCGACAACCCGGCCGTCCTCGACGAATGGTTGGCCTACCACGAGGTGACCACCTCGCCGAGCGCCGAGGTGCTGCTCTCCCTGTTCTTCGACGACATGGGCGTGGCCGCGGAAACGGTCGACCAGCAGGTCGACCTCATGATCGAGACCGAGCAGATCGAGCCCGACGACAGCTTCCCGTCCGGCGCCGAGCTGATCGATCCGTCGATCTGGCAGGTCGCCGAAACGTTGCTGGAATAGCCGCCGTCTGCCCGCACCGCGTCCCCCGGAAAGGAGAGCGAGCCGCAGATGACCGCGACGAGCTCCATCAGCTCCAGATCGTCGACGGCGTCGCAGCCGCCGGGGCCGCCGCGCACGCGGCGGCCCCGGCGGGGGCCCGCGCGCGACGATGCCCCGCAGGGCACCACCCGCGCCGCGAAAGTGCTCCGGATCGCCAGCCCGTTCGTGTTACTCGTCATCTGGCAGATCGCCGCACAGACCAGCGATTCGATCCTGTTCCCGACGCCGATCGCGATCGCGACCGCCGCCTGGGACATGACCGTGTCGGGCGAGTTGGGGCCGGCACTGTGGCGCAGTAACCAGGCGCTGCTGATCGGCACCTCGACCGCCCTGGCGGTGGGTGTGCCGATCGGGATCGCGTTGGGTCGATCATCACTGCTCAACCGGATCTTCGGGGTGTACATCGACATCGACCTGGCGACACCGACGATCGCGCTGATCCCGATCGTGATCATCGTGTTCGGGCTGGGCCTGACCGCACGGTCGGTGGTCGTGTTCCTCTTCGCGTTCGCGCTGGTGGTCTCCCTGGTACGCACCGGTGCCCGTACCGTCGACGCGAACCTGATCGACATGGCCACCGCGTTCGCCCCCACCCGCTGGCAACTGTGGGTCAAGGTGATCCTGCCGGGCCTGCTGCCGGCGCTCGGCGGCGCGTTCCGGGTGGCCGTCAGCCGCGGCGTGGTCGGGATGGTGATCGTCGAGCTGACTCTCACCACCGTCGGGATCGGCGGGCTGGTGATGGAGGCCCGCAGCTTCTTCCGGGCCGACGTGGTGTACGCCGGGGTGGCTGTCGTGGTCGCCGAGGGACTGTTGTTGATGGCGCTCGGCCGCTGGGTCGAACGCAGGATCGCCCCGCAGGGGCTGTACGGCACGGGAGACTAGCCATGGCGGTGACCCTGACCTCGCGCGCCCCGGCACCGGTCAGATCCTGGATCGCCACGCTGCCGGCCAGGTTCCCCTGGGTGACGGCGGCGTCCCTGGCGGTGTTCCTGCTGCTCTGGGAGATCATCGGCCGGCTGGCCGACTACCGGGCGCTGCCACCGGTCTCCGAGATCTACCGCACCTGGCTGTCGTTCTACCAGGACGGAGTCCTGTTCACCGTCCTGCTGGAAAGCGCCAAGACCTTCGGCATGGGCATCGGGCTGGCGATCGGCACCGCGATCGTGGTCGCGCTGCTGATGAGCCTGTCGCGTACCGCCGAACAGGTGATCGCCCCGTACATCGACGCCGGCATGTCGGTGCCGATCACCGCGACCATCCCGATCCTGATGATGGTGTTCGGGCTCGGGACGGCGACCCGGGTGGCGGTGGTGTTCCTCTACTCCTTCTTCATCATCGTGGTCTCCATGCAGGCCGGGCTGAAGAAGGTGGACCCCGCCCACGAGCAGCTCGCGCACGCCTACGCGGCCTCACCGATGCAGGTGATCATGAAGATCACCCTCCCGTCGGCGCTGCCGTTGGCGATCACCGGGATCCGGCTCGGCGTGAGCCGGGGCATCCGGGGCATGGTCAACGCGGAGGTGATCATCTCGACGGCGGGGATCGGCTGGCTGCTGATGCGTTCGTCGCGCGAGTTCAACATCGCCGGGGTCTGGGCGGTCACCGCCACCATCATCGCCGCGGCCCTGCTCGTCATGGGTCTGGTGACCCTGCTGGAACGTTGGTTCGTCCGGGGCGGCGCGCGGTAGCCACCACCCACCGGTAGTGTCGCCGGGCATGCGGATGGTCTACACCTCAGCTGACGACGACACCTACCACACGGCACGGCAGCGGCTGATGCACCGGATCGAGAAGTGGGCACGTACCCGGCGGCGGACCGAGATCGACCTGTTCCTGATCGAGGCGTTGCTGGACCACCGGTACCACGACGGGGACGGACTGCTCGGCCGCTGGCAACCCGAGGACCTGACCGAGACGCTGACCGAGTGGTTCCCCCGGCAGGTGACGCTGCGGCCCGACGAGTGGACCGGTGTCGTGCCGAGCGTACGCGGCTTCATCGACTTCCTGTTCGACGAAGGGCTCGCCGACCGGCGCTGCGCCGACCAGGGGGTGCTGCACGCCGTCCTGGACAAGCTCACCGGGGCGGTGGCCGAGGCGATGGCCGACCAGACCCGCTACGGTCCGGCGAAGTACTGGACCACCCGGATGATGACCGAGGGCGTCGACCCGACCGATCCGGCCGCCGCGCAGGCCTTCATCGCGGACGTGCACGCCGGCCGGATTCCCGTCGACCGAGGGCTGCTCGACCAGGTCGTGGCCAACCACGCGCCGGCCGCCGGCCGGTCGCCGGCCATGCCGCTGGTGGCGGTGCCCGACGACGCCGAGTTGCGGGCAGCCGCCGAGGCATCCACTGTGCTGCGCCGGCTGCGGCAGCTGGTGGCGTGGGTGGGGGACGGGCGCACGCTCACCCAGACCGGCAACCTCCGGCTGGCCGACGCGCGCGAGCTGATCGCGTTGCTGGGCACCGCCGACGTCATCGATCCCGTGCTCGGCGCGGAGGTTCACAAGACCCGCAGCAGTACGGAACTCTACGAGCTCTCGGTGCTCGTCGCCTGGGCGCGCTCGGCCCGCGTCGTCCGGGCGGTCAAGGGCCGGCTGGTGCCGGTCAAGAGCGCGGCCAAGGTGCTGGCCGATCCGCTCGCGCTGGCCCACCGGGCGTACGCAGCGCTGCCCGAGATCGGCGCGGCGGTGTGCGGCAGCGGCTGGCACGAGTCGGTGCTGCGGTGGCGGTTCGACGACGCCGTGCTCACCGCGGGTCTCGCGCTCTACACCACGCCGCAGCCGCTGCCGGTGCCGGCCCTGCGGGAGGTGCTGTACCGCGCGGTGGAGGATACGATGCTGATCCCCGGCGTCGGCACCGAGCAACAGCAGCAGACCTGGCGCCGGCTGGCGCACAACGATGCCGACCGGTTGTTCGAGCTGCTCGCCGCGCTCGGCGCGGTCCGGCTCGACGACGACGAAGTCGCCCTGACCCCGTTCGGCGCCGCGCTGGTCGCGCACCGGCTGCGTGAGCACGGGGTACGGGTGCCGACCGTGGCGGAGCTGCTGGACGAAACCGCAGAGGTGGTGGTGGCGATCGCCGCCGACAGTGATCCGGACAGTGCGGACCGGCTGCTGTCCGCCTGGTGCGCGCACCAGGGCCGCACCGGGCACGCCGAGCTGCGGGCGTTGGCGAGCCGTACTGACGACCGGGCACACCGCCGGATCGCCCGCTCCTACGCGAACGACGCATCCGCGCCGAAGGCTCCACCGTCGACGGCCAGACCCCGACGGTAGTGGCCATCGGCCCCACCTGCGCCGGTGGCGCGACCCGGCAGGAGGCCAGCAAACTGGTCCAGGAGGTCGGCGCGGGCGGCGGATCCGCCGGTGGCGCCGGCCGGCCGACAGGACGCACGCGGAGGCGGAGGACAAAGCGGGATGATCGAGCAACTGCTGCCAACGACGGCGGTGGCCCGGGAGGCGTTCGACGACAGCGTCCCGGTCACCCTGCATCCCGAGGAGGAGAAGGCGTTGGGGGGCAGGGCGGTCGACAAGCGACGCCGCGAGTTCGGCACGGCCCGTCGCTGCGCCCATGAGGCCCTGGCCGAGCTGGGCCATGTCGACGTACCGGTGCTGTCCGGACCGCGTCGCGAGCCGTGCTGGCCGGACGGGATCGTCGGCAGCATCACCCACTGCGACGGCTACCGGGCGGCTGCGGTGGCCAGGGTCCAGGACCTGACCTCGATCGGCATCGACGCCGAACCGCACAGGCCATTGCCCGACGGGGTGCTCGACAGCATCGCGTCGCCGGCCGAAACAAGACTGCTGGCGACGCTGCACGCCGACCATCGGCACGTCTGCTGGGACCGACTGCTGTTCTGCGCCAAGGAATCGGTCTACAAGGCGTGGTACCCGCTGGCGCAACGCTGGTTGGGCTTCGAGGAGGCACACGTCGAGATCGACCCGGCCACCGGCGGGTTCACCGCGCGCCTGTTGGTCGAGGGCCCGCTGCTGCCCGACGGGATCCGGCTGACCGGATTCACCGGACGCTGGCTGGCGCGCAACGGTCTGCTCGTGGCGGCGATCAGTCTCCCGGCTGCCAGCGACGCGACCGGGCGCGCCGCCTGACGGACACCCCACCCCAGAAGGCCAGTCCGCTCACCCGGATCCGTGGCCCGCCCGGACTGCCCAACCCGCTGGCCCGCTGGTCGAAGCCACCCATGATGCCCAGACCGGTGACCGACACGTCCGCGTCGTCCGGCACGATGATCTCCATCCCGCCCATCACCGCCCAGGCACGCACCCGGATCACGTTGCCGTCGAGTTGTGCCTCCCGCAGGTCGATCCGCCCGCCGCCCCAGAACGCGAGCGCCCGGAACGTGCGCGGGGCCACCCATCGTCCCCGCCGGTCGAACCCGCTCATCACCCCGATCGCCCACTTCGGCGGCCGGTGCCGCTCGACGTCATGGCCGGCCCGCCTGGCCACCGCGTCGGAGACGGCCCGCGGGATGTCCCGGGTGAGTGGCTCCAACTCGGCGTAGGTGCGGGCGGCGTACGCCCGGCCCAGCCGCTCGTCCAACTCCGCCAGCTCGATCCGGCCTTCGGCCGTGGCCGCACGGAGCACCTCCGCTACCTGTTCCCGGTCCGCGTCAGAGGCCCGCAACTCGTCCGGGGGCAGCCGGTCAGGAAGGTTGCTCACGCCGCACAGCGTACCGACCGACGTCAGCCCGGTGGATCGCGCAGGACCGCGGTCAGCACCTCGGTGTGGGTGGCGAAGGCGAGTTCCACCGGATCGGTGACCACCAGCCACTCGGACGCTTCCGCCGTCGCCGTCACCGGTGGCAGCTCGGCCGCCGGCCGGGGCGGCAGCAGCCCGAACACCAGCAGCGTCCCGCCGCTCGGCGCGCTGCGTACGTCGTACAGTCGCACCTGGTCGACCGGTCCGGACAGTCCGGTCTCCTCGCACAGCTCGCGGATGAGGGCGGCCCGCCAGTCCTCGCCGTACTCGATGAAGCCACCCGGCAGCGCCAGCTTGCCCCGCGCCGGTTCGATGTCGCGGCGCTGCACCACCACTCCGACACCGTCCGCTGTCCACACCGGCACGACCGCCACCGCGACCGGTGCGGGGTTGCGCCAGACAAATTGTCCACAGTGGGTGCACTCGCGGGGCCAGGCCGCGTCGGCCGGGTAGCCGGCACCGCAGAACGAGCAGAACGAGTACGGCGTGGCGGTCACAGCGCCCGACGATACGCGTTGCCGCACACCCCGGCCCTCCGTGCCCTGCCGCGGTGGTGCCGGTGCGACGAGGGTAGCGGTAGCCTGCGGCGATGCGGCACATCCTGGAGCCGGACAGCCGGACCCTGCACGGATACTTCTCGCCCGACTACCCGCCGGTACTCACCGTCGATCCGGGGGACACCGTGACCCTGCGGACCCTGGACTGCTGGTGGTCGGCCGGGCCGTACCAGGGCGGTCGCCATGACGACCGGCCGCGGGTGACGTCGTACCGGCCGGGTTTCGGCCATGCGCTGGTCGGGCCGATCGCGGTCCGTGGTGCCCGGCCCGGCACCACCCTGTCGGTACGGATCGACGAGGTGGTGCCGGCCGCTTGGGGCACCACGCTCGCCGGTGCCGGCCTGACCCCGCACGACCAGCGGTACGGCATCGCCGGCGCCGAGACCGTGCACCGCTGGCAGTTGAACCCGACCGGGTCGACCGGCCGCAACCAGTTCGGTCACACGGTGGCGCTGCAACCGTTCTTGGGCGTGCTCGGCCTGCCGCCGGCACAGCCGGGCGAGCATTCCACCATCCCGCCGCGCCGCTGCGGCGGCAACCTGGACTGCAAGGACCTGGTCGCGGGCAGCACGTTGCTGCTGCCGGTGACCGTCGACGGCGCGCTGTTCTCCGCGGGTGACGGCCACGCCGCGCAAGGCGACGGCGAGATCTGCGGCACGGCGATCGAATGCCCGATGGACCGCGTGCGGCTCACCTTCGACCTGATCGAGGATCAGCCGCTGACCGGGCCGGTGGCCCGGGTCGATGGCGCCTGGCTCACCTTCGGCCTCGGGGACACCCTCGACGCGGCCGCCGCCGACGCGCTCGACGCCATGATCACGATGCTGACCCGCCGGTACGACCTGGCCCGCGGTGACGCCGTCGCGCTCGCCAGCGTGGTGGTCGATGTGCGGGTGACCCAGATCGTCAACAAGGTCGTCGGGGTGCATGCCCGACTGGCCGACGACGCGATCCGCTGACCGCCGGCCCGTCCGCCCGCGCGTCAGCCCGGCGGCAGCAGTGCCGGGCGGCGGCGGGCTGCCAGGTCCTCGATCCAGCCGATCGCCAGCACGACGGCGGCGAGCAGCACGGTGCCCGCGCCGAACGTGGCGACCTTGCCGGCGGGCACGCCCGCCGCCGAGAGCAGCGCGCCGGCCGCGAACAACACCGGCAGGTGCCAGACGTAGATGGTGACCGCCCTGGCGTTGATCGCGGCGATCAGCCAGGACAGCCATCGGACTCGGGCCAACCAGTCCAACCGGGGCCGGGCCCGCATCAGCACCAGCACCGCCGTCCAGCCCCACGCCAGCCGGCCGAGCCGGTCGGCTTCGCCCTGTTCGGCGAGCCAGGCCAGGGCACCGAAACCGACGGCGGCGACCAGCAGCGTGTACGCCGCCAGCGGGATTCGGTCCAGCAGGCCGGTGTGCCGGGCGTACCCGATCAGCCAGCAGGTGCCGTAGGCGGCGCTGGACCAGATGACATCCCCGACCGGGGTGGGCGGCACGTGCACCAGCGGTGAGTAGAGCACGACGGTCGCCGCCGGCAGGGCCAGCAGCGCGCCGACCGGCCACCGCCGGAACACCCACCACAACGCCGGTGAGAGCAGCACCAGCCACAGATAGGCGCGGATGTACCACAGGCCGAGTGAGAACGGCCCGCCCCACTCGCTGGACTGCGGGTTGGCCAGCGGCACCACCCACCAGGCAAGATCCAGCACGCTCGGGCCGCCGTCGGGATCGTTGCCCCAACCACGGGCCAGCATCAGCGGTACGGCCACCACGGTGAGTGCCCACAGTGGAGGCAGCAGCCGACGCAACCGGGACCCGACCACCCGCAGCGGCTTGCGGCGCTCTAGCGAGGCGGCGGTGAGGTAGCCGGCCAGCGCGAACATCACCGGCATCGCCGGGAACACCATCGGCAGCCAGGTCACCCACAGGGTGTGCAGCAGGTAGACCCGCAGGATCGCCAGCGCCCGCAACGCGTCGATGTAGCCGCTGCGGCCCGCGGGCCGGTGTCGCGGCTCGCCGTCGCCCGCGACCGGGTCCGCCCGGCGGGGCGCGGGCACGGCGACAGCGCGGTCGTCCTCACACGGGGGCCTGCTGGCGGGCATGGCCGGACAAGGTAGACGGGCTGTGCCGGCCTGGGTACGACAAGTGTCTGTCTCTGTCATGGCCAGTAGATGAACGACTGGTGGCCGAGTCGTCGCCGGCCGGTCCCGCCTGCTCGGGCGGGACCGGCCGGGCGATCTCACGGTCGCCGTGGCTCAGGCGCCGCCGGGTTCGAGGGTCACCGTCAGCGGGGTGAAGTCGCCGCCGGTCACGTCGACGCCGTCGGCCTGCGCCGCCGCCAACGCCTGCTCGATGTAGTCGTTCGTGTAGGCCAGCCCTTCCGGCTCCGCGGTGAGCACGGTCTGCCCGTCCTGGTTCCTGGTGGCCAGGGACAACTCCACGGTGCGTGCCCAGTCCGCCTCGTCGATCAGCCCGATGCCGGCCTCCGACGGCCAGATCAGCTTGTTCACCTCGTTGGTCTGCCACAGTTGGTGACTGGCGCCGAGGGTGGAACCGGCGGCGACCACCAGGTCCCGGCACTGCTCCGGGTTGTCCCGGCAGTACGCCCAGCCCTTGATCGTGGCGGTGAGGAACTTGACCGTGGTCTCCTGGTAGGCCTCGTCGTCCAGCCGGCCGGTGTCGGCCCAGATCGCGTCCTGCAGCATCGCGGTGCCGACCTCGTTCCAGTCGAGCACCGTGAAGTCCTCCGGCGTGTAGAGCTCACCGGTGTCCGGATTCTCCGCCTCCAGCAACTGGGCGTACTCGTTGTAGCTCATCGCCTGGGCGGCGTCGATGTCGCCGCGCAGCAGCGCCTGCATGTCGAACTGCTGCTGCACCAGCGTGACGTCGGCGCCCGGGTCCAACCCGGCCTGGGTCATCGCGGCGAACAGTTCGAACTCGTTGCCGAAGCCCCAGTTGCCGACCTTCTTGCCGCGCAGGTCCGCAGGCTCGCTGATGCCGGCGTCGGCGAACGCCACCTGGTACGTGCCGGAACGGGCGAAGATCTGCCCCACGTTGGTGATCTCCGCGCCCTGCTCGCGTGAGGCCAGCGCCTTGGGCACCCAGGCGATGGCGTAGTCGGCCTGCCCCTGGGCGAGCACCGTCTGCGGAACGATGTCGACGCCGCCTTCGAGCAACTCGACGTCGAGGCCCTCATCGGCGTAGAAGCCCTGCTCGACAGCGGCGATGTAGCCGGCGAACTGAGCCTGGTAGAACCACTGCAGTTGCACCTTGATGCTGGTGGTGCCGCCGGTGGCGTCGCTGCCGCCCGGCTCCTCGTCCGCCGTGCCGCAGCCGGCGAGCGCCAGTGCCGCCGCCGTCACCGCCGCTGCGGCGCCGTGCCATTTTTTCATATCCGTCGATCCTCCTCGTCGCGATGGATGGATGGGTGGGTGGTCGGAAGCCGACCGGTGGTTCAGCGTTGACCGGTGTCTGACTCTCGCGCGGTGCGGAGCCGCCTACCGGGCCGCTGCGACCCGCCACGGCATCGAGATCCGTTCGAGTAGCAGCGTCGCCAGGTAGAACACCAGCCCGAGCAGGCAGGCACCGACCACGAACGCCCAGGCCCGGGGGTACGCGGTGAGAGCCGCCGCCGAGGTGATCCGGGCACCGAGGCCGTCCTGCAGGCCACCGAAGTATTCGGCCACCACCGCCGCGATGACCGCCAGCGAGGACGCCTGGCGCAGCCCGGTGAACACGAACGGCAGCGCGCCGGGCAGCCGTACCAGCCGGGCGAAGGTCCAACTGCCGGCGGCGTAGCTGGTCAACAGCTCGCGGTGGATCGGCTGCACCTCGCCGAGCCCGCGCAACGTGTTGAGAAAGATCGGGAAGAACGCGACCAGGCCGACCACCAGCCGTCGGGGCACGCTGCTGGTGGCGTCGAACATGTTGTTCAACACCGGAGCGAGGGCGATGATCGGCAGCGCGTTGATCAGCGCGGCGAGCGGCACCGACACCTCGCTGAGCAGCCGTACCCGGCCGACCAGCAGCGCGCACAGCACGCCCAGCACCGCCGCTGCGACCAGACCGGCCAGCGCGTTGGCTCCGCTGGCCAGGCTGGCCTGCCATACCACGGAGCGGCTCGCCCAGAACTGTTCGGCGATCGCCGACGGTGCCGGCAGCACGTACGACGCCACCCGGCCGAGGCGTACCGTCGCCTCCCACAGCGCCAGCCCGCCCAGCCCGACCGCGACCGGTGCCAGCACGGCGTACGCCGACCTCATGGCGTGACCGGTTCCCGGTCGGCGGGACGGGTCCCGCGCAGCGCCTGGCGTACGGCGGTGACGGCGGCGAAGAACTCCGGCGACTGGCGGGTCTGCTCCGAACGTTCCCCCAGGTCGACGTCGATCACCGCGGTGATCCGACCGGGTCGCGGCGACATCACCACCACCCGGTCGGACAGGTAGACCGCCTCGGAGATCGAATGCGTGACGAAAACCGTGCTGGTCCGCGCCGTGGCGCAGATACCGAGCAGCTCGCTCTGCAACCGTTCCCGGGTCATCTCGTCCAACGCGCCGAACGGTTCGTCCATCAGCAGCAGCGGCGGATGCACCGCCAGCGCGCGGGCGATCGCCACCCGCTGCTGCATCCCACCGGACAGCTGTGTCGGGTAGTGGCCGGCGAACTCGCCGAGGCCGACCAGGTCGAGCATCTCGGCGGCGCGGGCCCGCCGCTGCGCCCGGCGCACGCCACGCAGCTCCAGCGGCAGCTCCACGTTGCGCCGCACCGTCCGCCAGTCGAACAGGCCGGCCTGCTGGAACGCGATGCCGTACTCCTGGTCCAGCCGGGCCCGTCGGGCGGGCTTGCCGTTGACCGTCACCGAGCCGGTGCTCGGCTCGATCAGATCCGCGATCAACCGCAACAGGGTGCTCTTGCCGCAGCCCGACGGGCCGATCAGCGACACGAACTCGCCCCCGGCGATGGTCAGCGCCACCCCGGTCAGCGCGGTCACCGCACCCGGACGGCCGGGGTGGAACACCTTGCCGACCCCGTCCAGCACCACCGCGTCGACACTCATCGCGACCTCATCCCTGTCCGGTGGCGCTACGGTGCCGGGTCAGCGGAATCTCCAGCAGGTTCACCACGACGGTCACCACCAGGCCGAGGGCGGCGGCACCGAGCATCGCGGCGTACACCTTCGCCGGGTCGCTGGTGGCCTGCCGGGAATACTCCAGCAGCAGCCGGCCGATGCCGCCCCGGGTGCCGGTGGAGATCTCGCCGACCACCGCCCCGACCACCGCGGCGGCGCCGGCCAGCCGCAACGCCGGGAACAGGTACGGCACCGCCGCCGGCAGCCGCAGCTTCACCAGGGTGCGCCACCAGCCGGCGGCGTAGCTGCGCATCAGCTCCACCCCGGCCGCCGGCGGCGACTGCAGGCCGCGCAGCATGCCCACCGCGACCGGGAAGAACGCCAGGTAGGCGGCGATCACCGAGACCGACATCCAGGGCTGCCACGGGTAGGGACCGACGGACAGCCGGCCACCCCAGCCGGCGATCACCGGGGCCAGCGCGACCAGCGGCACGGTCTGGGACAGCACCACGTACGGCAGCAGTCCACGTTCGACGATCCGCAGTCGCTGCATCGCCACCGCCAGCAGCAGGCCGATCACGGTGCCGGCGGCGAATCCGACCGTGGTCACCCCGAGGGTGAACAGGCAGGCGTCGAGCACCACCCGCCACACCGGCAGCCCGGCCGTCGCGTCCGGGTCGGTCAACCGGGTGAGCACCTGCCACACGTGCGGCATCGCCGCGTCGTCGGTGCGTGGCAGCAGCCGTACGCCGAGCAGTTCGGTGCCGTCCGGGTCGCCGACCGCCTTGTACCCCTCCCACAGGCCCACCACCAGCAGCGCCGCGACGCCGGTGCCGGCCCCGACCCGTGCCCGGCGCGGCCAGTCGCGGGTCAAGAGGTGACCACCTCGCCGCGCACCCGCGGGATGATCTGCTCCCCGTACGCTGCCAGGGTGGCCTGCTTGGCGTCGTGCTGCAGGTAGACGGCGAACTGGTCGACGCCGAGCTCACGCAGCTCGCCGAGCCGGCGCAGGTGCTCGTCGACCGGGCCGAGCAGGCAGAACCGGTCGACGATCTCGTCGGGTACGAAATCGGTGTGGGTGTTGCCGGCCCGTCCGTGCTGGGCGTAGTCGTAGCCCTGCCGGCCGGCGATGTAGTCGGTGAGTACCTTCGGCACCCCGGCGCCGTCACCGCCGTAGCGGGCCACGATGTCGGCGATGTGGTTGCCGACCATGCCGCCGAACCAACGGGTCTGCTCCCGTTGGTGGGCGAGGTCGTCGCCGACGTACGCCGGGGCCGCGACGCAGAACGTGACCGCGTCCGGGTCGCGGCCGGCCCGCTGCGCGGCGGTGCGCACCGCGCCGATCATCCAGGCGGCGATGTCCGGGTCGGCGAGCTGCAGGATGTAGCCGTCGCCGACCTCGCCGGCCAGGGCGAGCGCCTTCGGCCCGTACGCCGCGACCCACACTTCCAGCACGCCGTCGTCGACCCAGGGCAGCTGCAGGTCACGGTCGCGGTAGCGCACGGTCCGCCCGCAGGCCAGGTCCCGGATGATGGTGACGCACTCGCGTAGCTCGGCCAGGGTGGTGGGGCGGGCGCCGAGTACCCGCACCGCCGAGTCGCCCCGGCCGATGCCGCACACCGTGCGGTTGCCGTACATCTCGTTGAGGGTGGCGAACATCGAGGCGGTGACGGTCCAGTCCCGGGTGCTCGGGTTGGTCACCATCGGGCCGACCGTCAGCGCCGAGGTGGCGGCCAGGATCTGCCCGTAGATGACGAACGGCTCCTGCCACAGCACGTGCGAGTCGAACGTCCACACATGGCTGAAGCCGGCCTGCTCGGCCTGCACCGCCAGGGAGACCAGCTCGCGGGCGGGTGGATCACATTGGAAGACGACACCGAAGTCCATCCGCTGCCCCATCTCTTCAGATCAGGTAGTCCGACAGGCCACGGTGCAGGTAGCGGCCGTGCCCGGCCCGTCCGTGGTAGGCCCCGGTCGGGTCGACCAGGACGGTGCCGCGCGAGAGCACGGTGTCGACCCGGCCGGCGATCTCGAACCCTTCGTACGCCGAGTGGTCCATGTTCATGTGGTGGGTGTCCACCGAGATGGTGGTCCGCCCGGTCGGGTCGTAGACGACGATGTCGGCGTCCGATCCGGGTGCGATGACGCCCTTGCGCGGGTAGAGCCCGAACATCCGGGCCGGGGTGGTGGCGATCGTCTCCACCCAGCGGGCCAGCGACAGCTTGCCGTCGACCACGCCCTGGTAGACCAGGTCGACGCGGTGCTCCACACCACCGATACCGTTGGGGATCTTGGAGAAGTCGCCGAGGCCGAGTTCCTTCTGGTCCTTGAAGCAGAACGGGCAGTGGTCGGTCGAGACCACCGCCAGGTCGTTGCCGCGCAGCCCGCGCCACAGGTCGGCGTGGTGGGTCTCGTGCCTGCTGCGCAGCGGGGTGGAGCAGACCCATTTGGCGCCTTCGAAGCCGGGCGCGCCGAGTTGGTCCTCCAGGGTCAGGTAGAGGTACTGCGGGCAGGTTTCGGCGAACACGTTGCGGCCGGCGTCGCGGGCGGTCGCGACCGCGGCGAGGGCCTCGCTGGCGGACAGGTGCACGATGTAGAGCGGGCAGTCGCCGGCCACCCCGGCCAGCGCGATGGCCCGGCTGGTCGCCTCGGCCTCCAGCGCCGCCGGCCGGGTCAGCCCGTGGTGGATCGGATCGGTCTGTCCGCGGGCGAGGGCCTGGCCGATCAGGACGTCGATGGCGATGCCGTTCTCGGCGTGCATCATGATGGTGGCGCCGTTGTCCCGGGCCTTCTGCATGGCCCGCAGGATCTGTCCGTCGTCGCTGTAGAAGACTCCGGGGTAGGCCATGAACAGCTTGAAGCTGGTGATGCCCTCGGTGGCGACGAGCGAGTCCATGGCCTTGAGCGATTCGTCGTCGACCCCACCGATGATCATGTGGAATCCGTAGTCGACGTGGCAGTTGCCCTCGGCCTTGGCGTGCCAGGCGGCCAGCCCGTCGCCGACCACCTCGCCGGCGCGCTGGACGGCGAAGTCGATGATCGTGGTGGTGCCGCCGTGGGCGGCGGCCCTGGTGCCGGTGTCGAAGGTGTCCGAGGCGAACGTGCCGCCGAACGGCAACTCCATGTGGGTGTGCACGTCGACGCCGCCAGGGATGACGTACTTGCCGCTGGCGTCGAGGACGTCGACGCCGTCGGCCGGCCCACGGCCGGGTGCGTAGACCGCCGCGATGGTCTCGCCGTCGACGAGAACGTCGGCGGGGTGCGGTCCGGTCGGTCCGACGACGGTGCCGCCGGAGATCAACAGAGGCATGGGTTCCCTTCCGGCCTCGGGGTCAGGGCTGCACGAGATCACCGTAGGCGTCCGGGCGGCGGTCCCGGTAGAAGGCCCACCGGTTGCGGACCGTCTCGATCAGACCGAGGTCGAGGTCACGCACGATCAACTCCGGCTGGTACGGATCCCCGGTGTCGCCGACGAACTTGCCCTCCGGGTCGACGAAGTAGGACGTGCCGTAGAAATCGTTGTCCCCATAGGCGGACTCGACCCCGACCCGGTTGATCGCGGCGATGAAGTACTCGTTGGCCACGGCGGCGGCCGGTTGTTCCAGTTTCCACAGGTACGACGAGAGGCTGCGGCTGGTCGCCGACGGGTTGAACACGATCTGCGCGCCGGCCAGACCCAGTGCCCGCCAGCCCTCCGGGAAGTGCCGGTCGTAGCAGATGTAGACGCCGACGCGACCGACCGCGGTGTCGAAGACCGGGTAGCCGAGGTTGCCGGGGCGAAAGTAGAACTTCTCCCAGAAGCCTTTGACGTTGGGGATGTGCGTCTTGCGGAACTTGCCGAGGTAGCTGCCGTCGGCGTCGATCACGGCCGCGGTGTTGTAGAGGATGCCGGCCTGCTCCCGCTCGTACATCGGCAGCACCATGACCATGTTGTGCTCGGCGGCCAGCGCGGCGAAGCGCTCGGTGGTGGGGCCGGGGACCGACTCGGCGTACGAGTAGTACTCGCTCTCCTGCACCTGGCAGAAGTACGGTCCGTAGAACAGCTCCTGGAAGCAGATGACCTGGGCGCCCTGCGCGGCGGCCTGCCGGACGTACTCCTCATGCGCTTTGATCATGGACTCCTTGTCGCCGGTCCAGGCAGTCTGGACGATGGCGGCTCGGACGATCTCGGGCATGGCGAATCCTCCCTACTCGGCCGGATTCCGGCCTGACCTGGCCCTTCCCGGCGTCGAGAAGGTACGACTGTAACCACGCCCGCAGTGACTGACAATCAGGTACGTGTTACCGGGTGTTTCAAACGTGTAATGCGGTCAACTACGCGTGTTGCCGGTCGGCACGCACGGACGGCCGCCGGGCGGTGCCGCCAACGCGGCACCGCCCGGCGGGGGGTTGTCCGTATCGTCAGGACGCGGCGCAGGTCACCGATGGTGTCCCGGCGGCCGACGAGGCGATGAAACCGAAGTTGGTGCTCGCTCCGGCGCCGAGGCTGCCGTTGTAGCTGACGTTGCGGGCGGTCACCGTTGACCCGCTCGCGGTGACAGTGGCGTTCCAGGCCTGCTGGACCGTCTGTCCGCTGGGGTAGGTGAGGGTCACCGTCCAGCCGCTGATCGCCGAGGAGCCGGCGGTCACCCGCACGTCACCCTGGAACCCGCCGGACCACTGCGACGCGACGGTGTAGCTCGCGGTGCAGCCCGCGCCGGCCGGCGGCGGGGTGGTCGGCGCCGGGGTGGTCGGCGGTGCGGTGGTCGGCGGTGCGGTGGTCGGCGGTGCGGTGGTCGGCGGGGGCGGGGTGGTCGGTGCCGGGGTCGGGGTGCTACCGGTGCCGCCGAAGTTCACGTCGCTGCAGAAGTAGTACGACTGGTCCATGTGGCTGGCCTGCCAGATGGTGTAGACCATGTGCCGGCCGGTGCGTCCCGGGGCGTTGACCGGGATACCGATCTGCACCCCGTTGGGCACGCTCTGCCACTGGGCGGCGGGTGTGTTGCCGATCTGGGCGATTAGCTCCAGGTTGCCCCAGCCCAGGGCCTGGGTGACCGGGTTGAATCCCTGCCGGGTGACATAGACCCGGATGTAGTCGGCGCCGTGGCTGGCCTGGTCGAACAGCTGGACGGTGAACGAGTTGTTGATGTTGGTGGCGTGCCAGTCGCCGATGGCGTCCATCGCGTTGTACCGACCGCCCTCGGTGCGTCCGCCGCTGCAGAGCTGGCCGTCCGGGATGGCACCCTGGTGGTTGCCGGCGACACCTTCGCGGTAGAGGCCGTTCCAGTTCCACATCGCGGCCGCGTTGGCCTGCCACGCCTGGTAGCACATCGGGTCTTCGTCGGCCATTTCCGGGGCCATGTGGTTCTCACCCCAGCGTTCCAGACAGCCGTAGTTGCGTGACGCCGGGCTGACCACGGAGCCGTGTGCCGAGGCGACGTTGGCCAGGGCGGTGGTGAGCAACAACCCGGCGATGACGGCGACCACCAGGGCATACGCTCCCAGTGGTCGGCGGGTTGCGGTGGCAGAGGACATCGTTGACTCCAACCTCATTAGGTGCGCCGGACAGCGGCGCGGTTGGGAAGACTCAGGACTGATTGCGGGGAGTTGCCCGTGCTCCCCGCGCGGATGTCGGCTCCCGGTCTTGGTCTGAGGCTGACATATTGATCGACTTCTGTCAATTGATGGTGATCTTGCTGGAAGTGGTGATCTTGCTGGAAGCGGGGGCCGGCGGCGGGGCGGGACGGTGGTGCGCCCGCCCGACCCCGCCGCCGGGGTCAGCTCACAGGCCGATTCGTCCGGTGCCGGCGCCGTTGGTGACGACCGACTTGACCTGGCTGGCGGTGGTCAGCGAGTACGAGTAGGGGATACTCGCCACGCTGCCGGCCGATTCCGGGGTTCCGGAGTTGACGAAGTAGTTGTTGCGCTGGACCAGGGTGCCCGGGTCCGAGGCGGCGTAGCCGACGTACGTGGGTCCGTCGACGTTTTCGAAGTAGTTGCCCTCGACGAGTACGCCGGCGTTCATGGTGGAGGCGACGCCGTACTCGTTGTCGTAGTAGTAGTTGTTGAACACGTGCACCGGGTTGCCGAACCGCACCCGCGGATGCCGCGTGCCGGAGCCGTCGAACCAGTTGTTGTGGTACGTCACCCGCAGGTGTCCGACGTCCTGACCGGCGTTGCTGTCGGAGTGGCCGAGCAGCATGGACTTGTCGTGGTTGAAGATGCGGTTCCACGACACGGTGATGAAGTCGGAGCCGCGCTTGATGTCGACGGCGCCGTCGTAGCCGTTGGTGAAGCTGTTGTGGTCGACCCAGACGTTGGTCGCCGATTCCTGGACGTTGATCGCGTCGTCGTTCCAGTCGCGGAAGTTGATGTTGCGGATGATGACGTTGTCACTACCGTTGAGGTTGAATCCGCAGCCGGCGATCGTGGCCGAGGAGCCGACCCCGAGGATGCTCTTGTTGGAGCCGACGCTGAGCATGCCGGAGCAACTGATGGTGCCCGACACCCGGATGACCGAGGCACTGGAGGAGCTGATCGCCGAGGCCAGCGCCGAGGAGCTGGTGACGGTGACCGGGCTGGCGCTGCCGCCGCCGGTGGTGCCGCCGTTCTGGGTGGCCCAGCCGACCATGCCGGTCGGGGCCGGTCCCGGTGGCGGGTTGCCGCCGTTGACGGTGATCATCTGCCATTGCTGGTTCCAGCCGTTGAGGTCGGTGTAGCCGGTGAGGGCGCCGCCGTCGGCGGTGGACCATTCCCAGACGTCGATGACTTTGTTGCTGTGTCGGTTGACGAAGCGGACGTAGCCGCTGTCGGAGTCGGCGAGGCGGAAGTGTTGGCGGGTGGTGCCGTTGTCGGGGTTCTGGACGAGGGCGGTGCCGTCGGTGGCGTTGGGGAGTTCGAGGAACTTGCCGCTGTGTACGGAGCGGATGCGGTAGTAGCCGCTGCCGACGTCGACGAACTGCCACTGTTGGACGGCGAGGTCGTTGCGGGTCCATTGGACGATGGGTGCGCCGTCGGTGGTGGCCCAGTTGTAGAGGTCCATGGCTTTGCCGCTGTGTCGGTTGACGAACACGTAGGTGGCGCCGGTGTCGACGGTGGCGGCCGACGCCGCGGTGACACCCACGGCGGTGCCGGTGCCCGCGAGCAGCAGCGCGGTCGCGCCGACCACCAGTGCCCGCCAGTGGCGACGGCGGTGGTGGGTGGAGCCCGATGGGACGGAGGCTCTCATGGTTGCTTCCTTCCGGGTACGGGAACGCGCAGGACGGAAAGCGCTTTCCGGTGGTCGACAGGCTATCGAAGCGATTCGTTGTTTTCAATGGAATCTATCGATGAGTCTCGCGAACTGGACTGGATCTGCCAGCGCTGGAGCGATCCACGACAGCGGTGACCGTCACCTTCCCGGGTGAACCTCGGGCATCTTGCGGCCGGCCACCGGCCCGGCCGGGAGACTCCAGCACAGGCGACGACGGGGGTGGCGGATGTCGGCAGCGGCGCGGATCTTCTTCGCGCAGGTGAACGACAACGGTTCGCAGCGGGTGCCGCCGATGATGGACGGCAGCCTGCGGTTCGACGTTCATGACGGCGGGCACACCGGGCACTGGTTGCTGCGGATGAACCGTGGCGAGGTGCGGGCCGAGGAATCCGACGCCCCGGCGGACTGCGTCGTCACCATCGACTCCGGGCTGTTCGACCGGCTCCTCCGCGGCGAGGAGCGCCTCGATCCCGCGTTCGTCCGCTACGCGTTCACCCTGGAGGGGATGTTCCCGCTGCTGCTCATGTTCCGCCGGTTACTGCCCGACACCCTCGGCGCCCGGCATCCCCGGCAACTCGCGCAGGGATGGAAGGAAGCCCGGTGAGGAACCTCAGCTACACCAGCATCCTCAACGGCAACATGTTCATGATCAGCGACGGCCGGGGTGACATCCTGCCCTCGGCGGAGCTGCCGACCGGACTGTTCGCCTACGACATGCGTTACCTGTCCACCTGGAACCTCACCGTCAACGGCGAGGCGCTGTCCGCCCTGTCCGTCGACGACCTGCAGTACTTCGAGTCGCGCTTCTTCCTGGTGCCCGGCGAACCGACCCACTACGTCGACGCGAAAGTCTCGATCATCCGGCAACGATCGCTCGGCGGTGGGCTGTTCCTCGAACAACTCACCGTGCTCAACCACCAGGAGGTCGAGGCCGACCTGCGGATCCGGCTGGAGATCGGCACCGACTTCGCCGACATCACCGAGATCGCCGACGTGCAGAAGAAGGGCAAGCTGTCCACCGCCGTGGAGCAAGGTACCCTGCGGCTGCTCTACGCCCGGGAGAACCAGTACCGGGAGGTGGTCATCACCAGCAGCGCGGCCGCCGCGGTGGACGACCACGGGATGACCTTCGACGTACGCATCGCTGCGCATAGCGCGTGGGAGACCACCCTGCAGCTGGTCTACTGGAACCGGGGTGCCCAGGGCCGCGACATCCGCGAAGCGGTGCCGACCTACGACACCCCGGCCAAGGTGGAGATGAGCCGGGTGCTGGACGAGTGGCTCGCCGCCGCTCCCACATTGAGCTGCGACTCCCAAACACTCGACCAGGCGTACCGGCGCAGCCTCGTCGATCTGGCCGCACTGCGCTATGCGGGCAACACCAGGGGTGAAATGCTGCTCGCCGCCGGGCTGCCCTGGCTGATGGCGTTGTTCGGGCGGGACAGCATCATCACCTGCCTGCAGATCCTGCCGTTCGCGCCGTCGCTGGTGCCGAACATCCTGCACGGACTCGCCGACACGCAGGGCAGCCGGCTCGACGACTTCGCCGAGGAGGAACCCGGCAAGATCCTCCAGGAGTTCCGTTACGGCGAACGGGCCGGATTCGAGGAGATCGCCGCCTGTCCCTACTTCGGCGGCGCGGACACCACACCGCTGTTCGTCGTCCTGATCGAGGCGTACGAGCGGTGGACCGGCGACACCGCGATCGCCCGGGAACTGGAGTTCCAGACCCGCCAGGCGCTGCGCTGGATCGACGAGTACGGCGACATCATGGGCGACGGCTACCTCTGGTTCGCCCGGCGCAACGACCGGCTGGGCGCGGAGAACCAGTGCTGGAAGGACTCCGCCGACGGCGTCTCGTACCGCGACGGCCGGCTGCCGATCGGCCCGCGGGCAACCTGCGAACTGCAGGGCTACGTCTACGACGCCAAGCGCCGCGGCGCCCGGCTGGCCCGTGAGGTCTGGGGCGATCCGACGTACGCCGCCGAGCTGGAAAGACAGGCCGCCGAACTGAAGCGACGGTTCAACCGGGACTTCTGGATCGCCGACCGGGAGTACTTCGCGCTCGGCATGGACGCCGACGGCAACCTGATCGACGCCTGCACCTCGAACATCGGCCACCTGCTGTGGAGTGGCATCGTCGACGAGGACAAGGCGCCGTCGGTCGTCGCCCGGCTGATGGGCCGCCGGCTGTTCTCCGGCTGGGGCATCCGCACCCTCGCCGAAGGCGAAGGGCGCTACAGCCCGGTCGGCTACCACACGGGGACCGTCTGGCCGTTCGACAACTCGCTCATCGCCCTCGGCATGCGCCGGTACGGTTACCACGAGGAAGCCGGTCGGATCGCCGGCGCCATGATCGACGCCGCCCAGTTCTTCGACGGCCGGTTACCCGGCGCATTCGCCGGCTACGACCGGTCGTTGACCAAGTACCCGGTCCAGTTTCCGGCGGCGTGCAGTCCGCACTCCTGGTCGGCCGGAGCGGTGTTGATGTTCCTGCGCACGATGCTCGGCCTGGAGCCCAAGGGCGAGCACCTGATCGTCCACCCGTGCTTGCCGAAGGGCATCGGACGGATCGAGCTGCTGGACATTCCGGGCCGGTGGGGGGTGGTCGACGCGTTCGGGCGCGGTCACTGACCGGGAGTAGCGCCATGCACCGTCGGGTACGTCAACTCGACGACCACCGCCGCTACCACCGGAAGGGAGACTTGTGACCTCGACTCAGGTGCACACCACCGTGGCGGAGTTGGCCAGCGCTCCTGACCCGTTCGTGTCGCTCTACCTCGACACCGGCGGCCACCGCCCGGACGCGGCCCATGCTGGTCGTGGCGACCGACCGGACCGGGGCCGACCTGGCCGTGCTGACGCCGCACGGCGAGGAGCCGGTCGAGACGGTGGCGGGCGAGACCCAGATCGGTGCCACCAGGGCGGCGCTCGTCACCGGCGCCGACGTGGTCAGTGTTCCCACGCACCTCGCCGATCAGGTCCTTGACGGTATCGGCGCGGTACTGCGCTACGCGTGACGTCGCGCTACGCGTGACGCGCGAGGTCTATCGGTGCGAGTGCGGACGGGCAACCAGTACCGGGCAGTGTGCGTGGTGCACCAGCGTCTGGCTGACCGAGCCGAGCAGCAGCCCGGTGAAGCCGCCTCGGCCCCGGGAGCCGGCCACGACCAGGCTGGCCTTGCGGCTGGCCTCCACCATCACGGCATCGGCCTCGACGCCTTCCATCGGACGTTCCTCGACCGGCAGCTGCGGATGCCGACCACGCACCGCGGAGACCGCGGCGCTGAGCAACTCGGCCGCGTCCTGCCGGGCCCCGTCCCCGCCGTCGGCGCCGTCGCGCATCGGGCTCGGCCACCACACGTGCAGGACGGCCAGGCCGGTGCCCCGGCTGGCGGCCTCGTCGGCGGCGACGTGCAGGGCGTGATCCGCGTGCGCCGAGCCGTCGATGCCGACGAGCACCGGACCGTCCGTGTCGATCGGTGCGTCGGGTGGGCGTACGACCAGCACCGGACAGTGTGCGTGGCCGGCGACCTGCGAGCTGACCGAACCGAGCAGCAGCCCGGCGAAACCACCATGCCCGCGACTGCCCACCACGACGAGTTCGGCGTGCCGGGACTCCTCGATCAGCGTGGGTGCCCCGCCGGCGGCCACCTGCCGGGTCTGCACCACCAGCCCCGGCTCGGCGGCCTGCAGCTGGGCCGCCGTCTCGACCAGCATCCGCTCGCCCTCCTCGTTGGGACCGGGCAGCTCACCGTCGTACGGATTGATCGGAATCCCGTACCCGAACGCGTGCAGATAGCCGTGCACCAGCACCAGCGGGCTGCCGTGCCGGGCCGCCGCCTGGGCCGCGTGCCGGGCCGCGCACAGGCTCGCCGGCGATCCGTCCACCCCCGCGATGACCGGGTCAGTCATGTTTCCTCCAGGACCGTGTCGATCACGTCGGCCGGATCCCGACGTGGCGTCGGTTGACCGGGCTGACCGTATCCGATCCTGATGACCATTTGGGGGGATCCGAACCGCCCGAGTGCGAGTCGGAGCTGCTCGCGTGCCTGCGGCACCTCGATCGGCTGGGACAGCATCGACGCGGCCAGGCCGGCGTCGGTGACCGTCAGGAGCACCCGCTGCAGTGCCTGGCCGGCGGTGAGCTGGTCGCCGACGGTGTTTCCGGCGGCGCCGAGCACCGCGACCAGCGGCTCGGTCTCGAAGTCGCGCCCCGGCGCCCGGTGCCAGTCACCGAACGGGCGCTGTGGCAACAGGTCGTGCGGCTCGGCGACCGGACCACCGGCAGCGGCCGGGACACCATCCGACGCCGGGCCGTGCCGGGTCCACCGCGCGATCTCGGCCTGGTAGGCGGGATCGCGGTCGAGCACCCGGTTGGCGCTCATCGCGATCTCGGCGACCGCGCCGACCGCCGTGGAACCGATGACGAGTTCCAGCCAGCCACCCTCGGCACGAGCCGCTTCGATCAGCCGGTGACGGGCAGCGGCCGGCACCGGGTCCGGCCGGAACGGCAGCCGGTTGCTGTAGCGGCGGGGGATCGCCGCGTGCAGGCGTGACTCGGTCGGGGTGGCGGCCCGTGGCGCAAGCGGCACCAGCCGGGCCATCAGCGCCGGGTCGGTCGGTTCCGGCCGCAGCTGTACCCGCGCCGGCGTGCCGGCCACGGCCAACGCGAGCCGAAGGTTGAACAGGGCGGCGCCACAGCTGATCCGGGCGGCCCACATGGTCGGGTCACAGGCGTCCAGCATCCGGTCGGGATCGAGGCGTAGCTCGATGGCGCCGTCGGCGAGCCGGAACCGCCATGGCTGGCTGTTGTGCAGCGACGGGGCGCGGACCGCCGTCGCGACTGCCGGGTACAGCTGCGCCATGCTGAACGTCGTGGTCAACATGTTTCCACGGTGTGCCATTGGCAATGGTGCCCGGCAGGGTCGGACGTCCCGAATCCGCGGGCCGCCCGCCCCGCCCGGCCCACCCGCGCGGGACTTTGGTCCCTGGCATCACCGTCCGCAACGGGGTACAAACATGGGATGATCCGCGTCTTTCTGCTCGACGACCACGAAGTCGTCCGCCGTGGCCTGGCCGACCTGCTGCAGAGCAGCGGCGACATCGAGGTGATCGGCGAGTCCGGGTCCGCCCAGGAGGCGGCCCGGCGCATCCCGGCGCTGCGGCCGGACGTGGCGATCCTGGACGCCCGGTTGCCCGATGGTAACGGCATCGACGTCTGTCGGGACGTACGCGCCGTCGACTCGTCGATCAACGGGCTCATCCTCACCTCGTACGAGGACGACGAGGCGCTGTTCGCGGCGATCATGGCCGGTGCCGCCGGCTACGTGCTCAAGCAGATCCGGGGCACCGACCTGGTGGACGCGGTGCGCCGGGTGGCGGCCGGCCAGTCGCTGCTCGATCCGGCGGTGACCCGTCGGGTGCTGGAGCGGATCCGCAGCGGTGTGGAGGAGCCGCACGAGCTGAAGTCGCTCACCGAGCAGGAGCGACGGATTCTGGAGTACGTCGCCGAAGGACTGACCAACCGGGAGATCGCCGGCAAGATGTTTCTGGCCGAGAAGACCGTCAAGAACTACGTCTCCAGCCTGCTGGCCAAGCTGGGCCTGGAGCGGCGGACCCAGGCCGCCGTGCTCGCCACCCGCCTGCTCGGCCCGCGCCACTGACATCGGTCCCGGCCAACGGGCCGGCCAGGTCAGTCCCGCAGCGGAACGGTCCAGGTCAGCACCGTGCCGCCCGGCACGCCAGCGGTGACCTCGAACCGTCCGCCGTGCTGCTCGGCCCGCTCGCGCATGTTGACCAGCCCGCCGCGGGCGTCGGCCGCGTCGGCGCCGACGCCGTCGTCGGTGACCGACAACGTCAACCGTCCGTCCAGCGTCTCCACCCGTACGCCGACCCGGGTCGCGCGTGCGTGCCGGACCACGTTCGACAGCGCCTCCCGCAGCACCGCCAGCAGATCGGGGCGGACCGGATCGGGTACCGCGCTGTCCACCGGACCGACCAGTTCGAGCTCGGGACGGAAACCGAGCCCGTCCGCCGCCAGGTCGACCGCTTCCCGCACATCGGTACGCAGCGCGGCGCTCATCGGCGTACGCAGTTCGAAGATGGCCCGCCGAATGTCCCGGATGGTGGAGTCCAGGTCGTCCACGGCGGCGTTGATCCGCTTGCCGATCTCCGGCCGGCCACTGAGCGGCATGGCGCTCTGCAGCTGCAGCCCGGTGGCGAACAACCGCTGGATCACCACGTCATGCAGGTCACGGGCGATGCGCTCGCGATCTTCCAGCACCACCAGCAGTTCGCGTTCCTCCTGCGCCCGGGCCCGTTCGATGGCCAGTGCGGCCTGGCCGGCGAAGCTCGCCAGCAGCGGCACGTCGCCGTCGGTCGGCCCGTTGGCGTCCGGCCGGTGCGCCACCACCAGCACTCCGTGCAGCGTCTCGGCGACCCGTAGCGGGGCGATCACGGCCGGCCCGGAGGTGACCGGCACCGGCCAGGACGCCGCCTTGGCGAGGCTTTCCACCATGATGTGCTCGCCGCTGGCCACCGCGTCGGCGAAGCTCGTCTCGACGGTCGCCAGCACCGCGCCGACCAGGCCGGACCGCGTCTGCTGGCCGGTGTCGACCACCTCGACGGTGAACTGTCCCGCGTCGTCGTCGTTGACCAGGACCAACACCAGCTCCGCCTCGGCCACCTCCCGGGCCCGCCGGGCGACCAGGGCCAGCGCGTCGGTACGACGGACCGTGCCGAGCAGCACGCCGGTGATCTCGGCGGTGGCGGCCAGCCACCGCTCCCGCCGGTTCGCCAGTTCGTACAGCCGGGCGTTCTCGATGGCGACACCGGCCGCGGCGGCCAGCGCCACCACGATCTCCTCGTCGTCTTCGGTGAACTCCGTGGCGCCCTGCTTCTCGGCCAGGTACAGGTTGCCGAAGACCTGGTCGCGGATGCGCACCGGGACACCGAGGAAGCTGTGCATCGGCGGGTGGTTCGGCGGGAAGCCGTACGAGCGGGGATGCCGGGTGATGTCCGGCATGCGCACCGGCGCCGGGTCGTCGATGAGCAGCCCGAGCACTCCCCGGCCATGGGGCAGGTCGCCGATCGCGGCGTGCACCGCCTCGTCGATGCCGTGGGTGATGAAATCGGTCAGCTGCCGGTCCGGCCCGATCACGCCGAGCGCGCCGTACCGGGCTCCGGCCAGGCCGCAGGCGGCCTCGACGATGCGCCGCAGGGTGCTGTGCAGGTCGAGGTCGGTGCTGATGCCGACCACCGCGTCCAGCAGCGCCCGCAGCCGCTCCCGACTGGTCACCACCTCACCGACCCGGTCGAGCATCTCGTGCAGCAACTGGTCCAGACGCACCCGCGACAACGGCGACAAGCCGAGCGAGGGGGCGTCCCGGTGTTCCTCCGGCAGGGGGTTCGGCGCGGCCACGCCACCGATGCTAAACCAACCGACTCGCCGCTGATCAGCCACGACCGGGCCGGCGGCGTCGGCTCACCCGTCCGCGCGGGGGCGGACGATCACCAGCGGGCAGCGGCTCTGGTAGAGCAACGCGTTGCTGACCGAGCCGAGCAGCAACCCGGCGAAGCCGCCCCGCCCACGCGCGCCGACCACCAGCAGTTGCCCGTCGGCGGACTCCTCGGCCAGCACCTTGGTGGCCCGCCCCTGGGTGGTCAGCCGTCGGACGGACAGGTCGGGGTAGCGCTGTCGCAGGCCGGCCACCGACTCGGCCAGCAGCGCGTCCTCCTCGGCCTGCAGCGCGTCGACGTCGTACACGAGTGGCTGCATGTCGCCGGGGCCGATCGACGGCGGATGGGTCCAGGTGTGCACGGCGAGCAGTTCGACGCCGCGTAGGCTGGCCGCCGCCGCGGCGTAGTCGACCGCCTGCCGGGACAGCTCCGATCCGTCGACACCGACGATCACCGGTCCGTCGTCGGGCCTGCCTTCGCCCCGGACCACCGCCACCGGGCAGGGCGCATGGGTGGCCACCTGGGAGGCGACCGAGCCGATCAGCGCTCCGGAGATCCGGCCGAAACCCCGATCGCCCAGGACGACCAGGGCGGCCGTGCGGGACTGCGCCAGCAGCACCGGCGCGGGCGCGCCGTCGATGACCTCGGCGGTGATCGCCACCTCGGGCGCGGCCTTGCCCGCGGCGTCGGCCGCCTCGTCGACGATTTCGCGGGTGTAGCGCCGGATGTCGTCCGCCGGTGGGACGGCCGGTGCCAGCCCCATCGGCACCTGCATCGCCGGCCAGGTGAGAGCGTGCACGATCCGCAACGGCCGGTGCCGCAGCGCCGCCTCCCGGGCGGCGAACCGGGTCGCGCGCAGCGCCGACTCGGAGCCGTCGACGCCGACCAGGACAGGATGCAGGGTGTTCACGGTGCCTCCTCAGGGTTCGGTCGCACGCACCTCGCTGGTGTCGACCACCTGCGTGGCCGGCATTCGCGGCGTGTGCGGCGGACCTGCGTGGTCCGGGCTGGCGATGCCCAGCCGCAGCACCAGGTACGGGTATCCAAGATCGGCGAGAACACGCCGCAACGTCTGGCGGGTGCTGGTGACCTCGACCGCGCCGCTCAGCGGCACCACCGACACGCCGAGCTCGGTGGCGGTCAGCCAGGCCGCCGACAGGGCCTCACCAGCGGCCAGCCAGGAGGCCGGTTCGTCGTCGTCGCCGAACAGCAGCGCGTACACGGCGGCCCGGTCGTGCCCGGCGCCGACCGGCAGGGTGCCCGCCCGTCCGAAGTCACGCCCGGGGACGGTGGTCTGTGCCACCCGCTCGGGCAGCACCTCCTCGGGCAGCCCGGTGCCGGCCGGCGCGGCCAGCCCGGTCCAGTAGTCCAACTCGCCCCGGATCTGTGGATCCTCCGACTCCAGTTCCTCGGCCCGGCTGGCCGCCGCGGCGAGCAGCATGACCTGGTCGGACGAGAGGATCTGCATCCGTACGGCCGTGCCGGCGGCGGCGGTGATCGCGGTCACCGCCGCGACCGGCAGCGGTTCGTCACTGACCGGCCGGCGATCGGTATGCCGGACCTGCATCGCCTGCACCAGCCGCATGGTCTCGGGTTGCACCGGGGTCCGCCCGGTCGGTCGCAACACCGCCAGTAGTTGCCTGTCGTCCGGCTCCGGCAGTCGGGCGACGTCGGCGGTCCAGCCCTGCGCGGCGAGCGCGATCCGGGCGTGGTGCAGCGCGGTGCCGCAGCTGAGCACGAGGAGTCTGCCGTCCGGGTCGGTTGCCGGCAGCTGGCGCCCCCGGTCGGCGTGCAGTTCCAGCCGGTCCGGCCGTACCCGCCACCGCCACGGCTGGGTGTTGTGCACCGACGGCGCGTAGCCGGCCGCGGCGGCGGCCTCGGCCAGCGCGGCTGCCAGCGGTCGCTCGATCTCGGTCCCGGTCGTAGCGTCGTCCATCTGGTGTCCCTTTCCGCATCAGGCCTGCTCCGCGGCTGCCTGCTCGACCGGCAACCGGGTGCGGGAATCCGGACCCCGACCGCCTCGGTTCCCGCTCCGGGACAGATGTAACACCAGTGCGGGCAGCACCGCGACGGCGGCACAGGCGGCTAGCTCGGCGAAGCTCAGCGCTTCGGTGCCGAGCAACGCCTGCAGCGGCCCGAGATAGACACCGGCGAGCTGGCCCAGACCGGCCGCCGCAACCGCGCCGAGCAGGGCCGGATTGCCCGGCCGCCACCAGCGGCCGGCGGCCGGGCGCCGGGCCCGCACGGCCAGCGCGACCGCGAGCTGCGCCAGGCCGAGAGTGACGAAGACCATCGTCTGCCAGGGCCGGCCGGCGTGGTACGCGGCGACGCCGACGGCCAGCGTGACCGTGGTTATCAGCGCGCCGGTGGTGAGCACCCCGGCGAGCAGTCCGGCGCCGAGCACCGACTCGGTCGGTGGCCGGGGCGGCCGGCGCAACACGTCCGGCTCGGCCGGCTCGGCACCCAACGCCACTCCCGGTACGCCGTGGGTGAGCAGGTTGATCCAGAGGATCTGGGCCGGCAGCAGCGGCAGGGCCAGGCCGAACAGCGGTCCGAGCAGCATCACCGCGAGTTCGGCCACGCCGCCGGCGAGCGCGTAGCGCAGGAACCGGCGGATGTTGTCGTAGATGCGCCGGCCCTCGGCGACGGCGGCGGCCACGGTGCCCAGGTTGTCGTCCACCAGCACCAGGTCGGCGGCCTGCCGGGCGACGTCGGTGCCGCTGCCCATCGCGACACCGATGTCCGCCCGGCGCAGTGCCGGCCCGTCGTTGACCCCGTCGCCGGTCATCGCCACCACGTGACCCTGCCGCTGCAGCGCGGCGACCACGTCCAGCTTCTGCTCCGGCTGGATGCGGGCGAAGACCCGGGCCGGTTGCGCCGGGTCCGGGTCGGTGGCCACCGGGTCGCCGGGGGAGTAGATGCCCAGCCGGGTGCCGACCGCCGCGGCGGTACCCGGATGGTCGCCGGTGACCAGCAGCAACCGTAGCCCGGCGGTGTCGAACGTGCCGGCGACGGCGGATGCGTCGGGCCGCACCGGGTCGCCGATGCCGAGCAGGCCGAGCGGACGCAGCCCGGCGGGTCGGGCCGCGTCCGGCGCCGTGGCGGTGACCGTGGCCGCGACGGCGAGCGTTCGCAGCCCACGGCCGGCGAGTGTGGCGGCCCGCCTCGCCCAGTCCGCCAACTCCTGCCCGTCCGCGGTGGTGACCTCCGCGGTGAGGACCGTCTCCGGGGCGCCCTTGCAGATCACCAGGTACCGGCCGTCGCAGGTGCGGTGCACCGTGGTCATCCGCCGGTTCGCCTGATCGAACGGGTGTTCCGCGATCCGTGGCCAGGCCTGCCGGACCCGCGTCGGGTCGAGCGCGGCGCGGGCGGCGAAGGCGACCAGCGCGGCCTCCAGCGGATCGCCGACGGCGGCCCAGTCGTCCTGCCCGGTCCTGGGCGCGACCAGGTCGGCGTCGTTGCACAGCAGGGCGGCTCGGGCCAGCTGCCGCAGGTCCTCGTCGGTGCCCGGGTCGGCTGTGCCGGCCACGCCCGCCACGCCCGGCGGTTCGGCCGTCTCCGCCGCCAGCGGGGTGATCCGTCCCCGCGGCTGGTATCCGGTGCCGTGCACCGCGTACTCGCCGGAGCGGGTCGACACCTGCTGCACGGCCATCCGCCCCTCGGTGATCGTGCCGGTCTTGTCGGCGGCGACGACGGTCACCGAGCCGAGGGTCTCCACCGCGTGCAGCCGACGCGGCACGGCACGTACCCGGGCCATCCGGTGTGCGCCGAGCGCGAGCGCGAGCGTGACGACCGCCGGCAGCGACTCCGGCACGGCGGCGACCACCAGGCTGACGGCGGTGATCGCCAGTTCGGTGACGGGCTGCCCACCGCCGAGACCGATCAGGAACACCAGACCGGACAGGGCGACCGCGGTCACGCCGAGCATCCGGCCCAGCCCGGCCAGCCGGCGTTGCAGCGGCGTCGGGCCGGGCCGGGTGCCCCGGGTGAGCGCGGCGACCCGACCGAGCGCGCTGCCGCCCCCCGTCCTGGACACCAGGCCGGTGGCCCGGCCGGCGACCACGACCGTCCCGGCGTGGGCCGGCTCGCCGTCGCTGCGGCGTACCGGCACCGACTCACCGGTCAGCGTGGACTCGTCGCACTGCAGTCGGTAACTGTCGGTGAGCGTCAGGTCGGCCGGCACCACGTCACCCGCGGTGACCTTGACCAGGTCACCGGGGACGAGTTGCGCGGCCGGGACCACCCGGTCGACGCCGTCACGCACCACCCTGGCGGTCGGGGCGGCCAACCGGTCCAGCGCGGCGATCGCCCGGTCCGCCCGGACCTCCTGCACCACCCCGATACTGGTGTTGACCAGGACGACGAGCAGGATCACCACCGTGTTCGGATGGTCGCCGAGCACGGTGGTGACCACTGCGGCGGCGAGCAGCAGCGCGACCAGCGGATCGGTCAGCTGGCGGCCGACCCGCCGGAGCAGGCCGACCTTCGCCGGCCCGCTCGGCACACTGTTCGGTCCGTACCGATCCAGCCGACGGGCCACCTCGGCGGCGTCCAGGCCGCCCGGGCCGGTCGGCGGTCCGGCCGGCGCGGAGGTACCGGCCGGCGCCTGATCGGCCCGGGCGTCGTTTCCGGTCCGGCCGGGGCCTGCGGACCGGGCGTCCCGTGCGGCTGCGGCCAGGCGCGCGGTCACCGGCCAGCACCCACCGGCGCCGAGGACATCGGCGCGGAGGACATCGGGGTGGAGGACATCGGGGTGGAGTAGGTCGGGGCGGGGCGCATCGCGGTGATCAACTCGGCCAGCGGGCGGCGCGGCACCGGTGGGCTCAGCGGGCCGTAACCGACGCGGATGATCGCCTGCGCCAGCCGCCGGTCACCGCCACCGCCGAGCATCGCTCGTAGATCGGCGAACTCCATCGGCTGGGTCAGCAGGGTCGTGGCCAACCCGCGTACGGTGGCGGTGAGCAGCACCCGCTGCAGTGCCTGGCCGGTGCGCAGCCAGTCCCGAGGCGAGTCGCCGCGGCCGTAGAGGATCGCCAGCACGGGTTCGTTCTCGAACGCGGCGACCCGCCGGCGCCGGGCCGGCCAGACCAGCCCGAAGTCGCGGATCGGCACCGTGCGCGGCACCGGCCACGGCCCGAACGCCTGCGGCGGTACGCCGTCGAGCCGCCCCGGCCGATCCCGGGTCCACCGCTCCAGCTCCGCCCAGTACGCCGGATCGGTCCGCCGCCGGTCCTCGGCACGGCCGATCAGCTCCACCACCGACCCGCGTAGCAACGGGTCGACGACGGCCAGGTCGCCGTGCTCGGTGCGGGCCGCGACGGCCAGTTCGTCGAGCACCTCCGGCGGGACCGGCAGGTCGGCGAACGGGCGACGGTTGGTGCGCCGGTGGGCGATCGAGCGAGCCAACAGCCGTACCGTGTCGTCCGCCTCGATCGCCGAGCCGACCACCACCCGGGCGAGCAGATCCGGCTCGCCGGGATCAGGCAACAGCCGCAGCATCGGCACCCGGCCGTGTGCCAGCATCGCCACCCGCAGGTTGAACACGGCGGCGCCGACGCTGATGACCAGTTCCCGTCCGTTCGGGTCGATCAGGTCCACCTGCCGGTCCCGGTCGGCGAGGACGTCCACCCCGTCCGGGTGCGGCCGGAACCGCCACGGCTGACTGTTGTGCACCGACGGCGCGGCCCCGGCGGCCTGCAGACAGGCCGCCATCAGCGGGCCAGGTCCGCCGTTCCAGATCCATCCGGCGTTCATCGCCGCCACCACCCTCCGGGACTGGACTGCTCACCCAGCCCTCACTCTCGTCGGTCGGCCGCTCGGGGGGCAGAGGCGTTGCGCCGATCATGGCCAGGCCGGGGGGCCTGGAATCGTGGGACCTCTGGCCCTGTCGCCGCGCCCGCGTCGAGGGCTGCGATAGAGATGTCGATTCCATCCGGCTGGTGACCGCAGGAGGGGCGAGATGATCCGTACGATCGATTTGCTCGACGTCCATCCGTTCCTGGCCGGGCTGCCTCGACCGTGGCTGGAACGGTTGTCCTACCAGGCCCGCCCCAGCGTGCGGCACGGCGGCCAACGGATCTTCCACGAGGCCCGCACGGCGGACCGGTTCTGGTTGGTGCGTTCCGGGCAGGTCGCCCTGGACATTCACGTGCCCGGCCGTGGGGACATCGACATCGAGACCATCTCGGCCGGCAGCGTGCTCGGCTGGTCCTGGTTGTTCGAGCCGTACCAGTGGCAGTTCGGCGCGGTGGCGGTCGAACGTACGCTGCTGATCGAGTTCGACGCGGCCGGAACCCGGCGACTGATCGGCCAGGACGACGCGCTCGGCCGGGAGTTGACCACCCGGTTCATGCAGGTGGTCGTCGACCGGCTGCACGCGGCCCGGACCCGACTGATGGAGCTGTACGGCTACCCGCGTCAGCCGGGACCCGCCGACCAGATGACCGGTGGGTAATCGGACCCGGTGTGCGAGCCGTCGGCGCGGCGGCTTCGTTGGATGCGTGTCTGCCTAGCTGGGGAGCTCAGGGCGCGGCGCAGCATGATGCGCGGCTTCGACGGCCGCCGACGTGGTGGTCGACGTCGGCGCGCATCTATTCATTCTTCACGGGCGGACCGGCCTGACTCCCGGTCCGCCCGCTGCGCGGTGTGCCTCGGCTGGCTGCCACGACGTCGAGGGGAGACAGATGAAGACCGAGTACGCCGCCCGGCGGTTACCCGTGGTCGTGATCGGTGCCGGCCCGGTGGGCCTGGCCGCCGCCGCCCACCTCACCGGACACGAGGTCCCGCCGCTGGTCCTGGAAGCCGGTGCCGCGGCCGGTGCCGCGATCGGCGACTGGCGACACGTACGGCTGTTCAGCCGGTGGGGGGACAACATCGATCCGGCCGCCGGCCGGCTGCTCGACGCGGCCGGTTGGGCCCCGCCCGACCCACACCACCGACCGACCGGCGCTGAGCTGGTCCAGGAGTACCTGCTGCCGTTGGCGCGGGTGCCCGCGCTGGCCGGCCGGATCCGCTACCGCGCCCGCGTCGTCGGCATCGGCCGGTACGGGATGGACCGGCTGGGTGGCACCGGCCGGGCGGGGACACCGTTCGTGGTGCGGCTGATGGACGGCACCGAACTGCTGGCCAGGGCGATCGTCGATGCCTCCGGGACCTGGCACAACCCGAACCATCTCGGTGGGGAAGGGCTCCCCGCGATCGGCGAGGCCGAGGCGGCGGCGTACCTCGATTTCAGTCTGCCCGACGTGCTCGGCGCCGGCCGACCGGTGCACGCCGGCCGGCACACCGTCGTCGTCGGGGCCGGCCACTCGGCTGCCAACATACTGCTCGATCTGGTGGAACTCGCCGCCCGGCAGCCCGGCACCAGGATCACCTGGGTGGTGCGCCGGGTCGGCGTCGACCCGGTCTTCGCCCCGGACGCCCCCGACGCGTTGCCAGCACGCGGGGCGATCGGCACCCGACTGCGCCAACTCGTCGAATCCGGCGCGGTGGCCCTGCACACCGGATTCGTCACCGGCCGGGTGGACGTGCTCGCCAGCCAGGTCCGGTTGACCGCCCGTGACGGGCGGGCCGTGGTCGCCGACCGGGTCGTCGTGGCCACCGGCTTCCGGGCCGATCACCGCATCGCGGCGCAACTGCGGCTCGATCTCGATCCGGTGCTGGGCACCAGCCGCGGACTTGCCCCCCTGATCGACCCGGATCTGACCCGGCGGTTGCCGGCCCCACCGCACGGCGTCGCCGAGTTGCGACACCCCGAACCCGGCTACTTCGTGGCCGGGATCAAGAGTTACGGGCAGGCGTCGGCGTTCCTGATGGCCACCGGCTACCGACAGGTGCGCACCATCGCCGCGCATCTCGCCGGTTCGTCCGCCGCCGGTTGGTACGGCACCGGTTGGTACGGCACCGGTTGGTACGGCACCGGCCACCGCTTCCGCCGGCCGCCCCGATGGCACCCGGTCCATCCGGACGGACCCGTGCCGGTGGCCCAGCCGGACGAGACCGTGTCCGCGACACCGTACGCGAATCAGTAGACCGTCAGTCCCCGCTCGCGGAACTGGCCGCGTACCCGGTCGAGCAACGCCGTATCCGGCGGCTCGGTGTCCGCCAGCGGGAACTCCAGTCCCAGCTCGGCGTACTTGTGCGCGCCGAGCCGGTGGAACGGCAGCACGTCGACGCGCGCCACCGTGGCCAACCCGGCGGCTATCTCGGCCACCCCGGCGACGTTGTCGGGAGCGTCGGTCAGGCCGGGGACGAGCACGAAGCGGATCCACATCGGCGTACCACGGTCGGCCAGCCGCTGTGCGAACCGCAGCGTCGGCCCGAGCCGGCCGGTGCGGGTGACCCGGCGATAGGTCGCCGGATCCGACGACTTGACGTCCAACAGCACCAGGTCGGCGGCGTCGAGCAGGGCGTCGTCGGCGCGGGTGCCGAGGAATCCCGAGGTGTCCAGCGCGGTGTGCAGGCCGGCGGCCCGGCAGCGGCGCAGTACCTCGCGGACGAAGTCCGGCTGCATCAGCGGTTCCCCGCCGCTGAGCGTCACGCCGCCGCCGGCCACCGAGATGAACCGCTGGTAGCGCAGTATCCACGCCATCATCTCGTCCACCGTGGTCGCGGTTCCGCTGCGCCGGAACCAGGTGTCCGGGCTGTGGCAGAACCGGCAGCGTAACGGGCAGCCGGCCAGGAAGGCCACGAACCGGGTGCCGGGACCGTCCACCCCGACCGACACATCGTAGGAGTGGACGGCGCCGGTGATCGCGGCTGCCGTCGCGGGGTGCCCCGGTGCCGCGCCCGCGTGGGCGCGGCACCGGGGGAGGGCGGCGGTCATCTCACAGCCCGGTGTGGAAGGTACGGGAGATAACGTCCCGTTGCTGTTCGGTGGTGAGCCGGACGAAGTTCACCGCGTACCCGCTGACCCGGATGGTCAGCTGCGGGTAGCGCTCCGGGTGCACCATCGCGTCTTCCAGGGTCGCCCGGTCGAGCACGTTGACGTTGAGGTGGAAGCCACCGGCGTCGGTGTACCCGTCCAGCACCCCGACCAGGTTGGTCACCCGCTCGACCGGGCTGCGGCCCAACCCGTCCGGGGTGACCGTGGTGGTCAACGAGATACCGTCGCGGGCGCAGTCGTAGGGCAGCTTCGCCACCGACATCGCCGCCGCGATCAGCCCGTGCCGGTCCCGACCGTTCATCGGGTTGGCGCCCGGGGCGAACGGCTCGCCGGCCCGCCGGCCGTCCGGGGTGTGCCCGGTGTGCTTGCCGTACACCACGTTGGAGGTGATCGTCAGCACCGACAGGCTGTGCTCGGCACCCCGGTAGGCGCTCTGCCGACGCAGCTTCGCCATGAACGTCTCGACCAGCCACACGGCGATCCCGTCGGCCCGGTCGTCGTTGTTGCCGAAGGCCGGGAAGTCGCCCTCCACCGCGTAGTCCACGGCCAGCCCGGTGGCGTCGCGCAGCACCTTGACCCGGCCGTACCGGATCGCCGACAGGCTGTCGGCGGCCACCGACAGGCCGGCGATGCCGCAGGCCAGGAAGCGGTGCACGGGGTAGTCGTGCAGCGCCATCTCCAGCCGCTCGTAGGCGTACTTGTCGTGCATGTGGTGGATCACGTTGAGCGCGGTGACGTAGGTCGCGGCCAGCCAGTCCATCGTCTTGTCGAAGGCCGCGAGGACCTCGTCGTAGTCGAGGTACTCGCCGCCGACCGGCTCGGACACCGGGGCGACCTGTTCGCCGCTGATCTCGTCACGGCCGCCGTTGATCGCGTACAGCAGCGCCTTGGCCAGGTTGGCCCGGGCCCCGAAGAACTGCATGTCCCGGCCGAGGCGCATGGCCGACACGCAACAGGCGATCGCGGTGTCGTCGTCGTACCAGGACCGCAGCGTGTCGTCGTTCTCGTACTGGATGGCGCTGGTGTCCAGCGACACCTGGGCGCAGAACCGTTTGAACCCGGCGGGTAGCGAGGGCGACCAGAGCACGGTCAGGTTCGGCTCCGGTGCCGGGCCGAGGTTGTACAGCGTCTGCAGGTAACGGAAGGTGGTCCGGGTGACCAGGGTCCGTCCGTCCGCGCCGGTGCCGCCGAGTGCCTCGGTCACCCAGGTGGGGTCGCCGGAGAACAGCTGGTCGTACTCGGGGGTGCGGAGGAACCGGATGATCCGCAGCTTGATCACGAAGTCGTCGACCAGTTCCTGGGCGGCCATCTCGGTCAGCCGACCCTCGGCGAGGTCACGCTGCAGGTAGACGTCGAGGAAGGTGGCGGTCCGTCCGAGCGACATCGCCGCGCCGTTCTGTTCCTTGGTGGCGGCCAGGTACGCGAAGTACAGCCACTGGATCGCTTCCCGTCCGTCAGCGGCGGGGCGGCTGATGTCGAAGCCGTACGACGCGGCCATCTGAGCCAGTTCGCCGAGGGCGCGGATCTGTTCGGCCAGTTCCTCCCGGTCGCGGATCACCTCGTCGGTGGAGGGCAGCAGGTCGAGCGTGGCCCGGTGCGCCTTGCGCTCGGCGACCAGCCGGTCCACCCCGTACAGCGCGACCCGCCGGTAGTCGCCGATGATCCGGCCCCGGCCGTAGGCGTCGGGCAGCCCGGTGACGATGTGCGAGCGGCGGGCCGCCAGCACGTCGGCCGGGTAGGCGTCGAACACCGCGTCGTTGTGGGTCTTGCGGTACTGCGAGAAGACCCGGTGCACCTGCGGGTCGGCGGCGTAGCCGTACGCCGCGAGGGCGTTCTCCACCATGCGCAGCCCGCCGTTGGGCATGATCGCCCGGCGTAGCGGGGCGTCGGTCTGCAACCCGACGATCAGCTCCCGCTCCCGGTCGAGGTAGCCGGGAGCATGCGAGGTGATCGTCGACGGAATCGCCGGGTCGACGTCGTAGATGCCGCGGCGGCGCTCCTCGACGAACATCGCCCGCAGCCGGTCCCAGACCTGCCGGGTCCGGTCGGTCGCTCCGGCGAGGAACCCGGCGTCACCTGTGTACGGGGTGTAGTTGTCCTGGACGAACGCGGCGACATCGATCGTGTCGCGCCACCGCCGTCCCTGGAAGGTCCGCCACGCGTCGCGGGTCTGCGGGTCGCGGATCTGTTCGGTCGTCACGTCAGTCTCCATCTGGTTCGGGCGCTGCCGCTTCAGACGGCCGCGCCGAGCGCGACGCGTTCGGCCCCGGTGGTCGCGGGTCCGGTGGTCGTGGGTCCGCAGGCCGTCGGACTACCGTCCGGGCTACTGTCGGCGGGGATAACCACCAGCCGGGCCGCGCTGCCGCGCAGGGCCCGCTGAGCTGCCAGCTTGTCGAGTAGCACGGCGGCCAGTGGCACCGGCTGCGGCCGGCTGGCACCGATCACCAGCAGGTCGGCGCCGTTGCCGGCGTGGCAGAGCGCGACCTCGGGCTCGGCGAAGACGATCTCCCGCACGACCAGGGGGAGCGGATGCAGGCCGCTACCGGCGGCGGCGATCGCGTCACGCTGCATTCGGTGCAGCCGCCGCCGGCCGCTGGGCAGGGCGCCGACGGCGCGGGCCACCGCCCGGTCGGCGTCCGGCCAGGCGGTGACCACCAGTACGGTGGCGTGCCATACGCTGGCCAGGCGTACCGCCCAGGTCAGCGCGACGTGCGCGGCAGGGGAGCGGTCGAGTCCGACGGCGATCCGGGGCTGGCGCTCGTCCATCGTGTACTCCTCCGCTCCCTTGCCGAGGCCCCCGCCAGTGGTGCGTTCAGTGGTGCGTGATGAATTCTCTGATCACCGCCACCGGGCAGTGGCTGTGGTGCAGCAGCTGCTGCGACACCGAGCCGAGCAGCAGCCCGGTGAAGCCGCCGCGGCCCCGGGAACCGACGACGACCAGGCCGGCCGTGCGGGAGGCATCGACCAGGACCCGGCCCGGGCTGTCGCCGACCGCCTCTGCGGTCATCGCGACCTGCGGGTACTTCTCCCGCCACGGCCCGAGCACGTCGTCGACCAGCGCCCGTTCGGCCGCCGCGATCTCGCGGGTGTCGAACGGCGGTAGCTGCCACTGCTGGGCGGGCGGGCTCCAGGCCCGCAGCACCCGTAGCGGCACACCACGGCTCGCCGCCTGCTCGACCGCGAACCGCAGGGCAAGCAGGGATTCGTCGGATCCGTCCACCCCGACGACCACCGGCATGGTGCCGGTGGCGTCACCGGCACCACCAGTGGTGCCGACATCCGCGTCGTCCCCACGGACCACCACGACCGGGCAGTGCGCGTGGGCGGACACCGCGACGCTGGTCGAGCCGAGCAGCAGGTCGGCGAAGCCGCCGTGCCCCCGGTTGCCGACCACCAGTAGGGTGGCGCCACGGGAACGTTCCCGTAGTCGCACCGCCGCCGGCCCGTCGAGCAGCACAGCCGAGACGTCAGCCGGTGGGTGCGCCTCGGCGGCCTCGGCGGCGGCGACCCGGACCATGGCCTCGGCGTCGCGGCGTGCCTCGGCGTTCGGCCAGCCGGCCGGTCCGGGAACGATCGGCCCGGCCCCGCCGGACCAGTCGAACGCGTACGCCAGCAGCACCGGGGTCGCGGTACGGATGCCCTCGGCCACGGCCCATTCGACGGCGGCGTCGGCACTGGCCGAGCCGTCGTATCCGACGAGGATCAGGCCACGGCCCTCGTTGCCGTCGCCGGACGATTTGGTCATTTCGCTCTCCTCCCTGCTCAGCTGGTGGCGATGGCGGCGGTGGCCGGGGCGACCGGTACGGACGCCGGGATGACCACGACGGGGCAGGTGGCCTTGCGGATGGACTCCTCGCTGACCGAGCCGAGCACCGTGTGCTGCAGCCGGCTGTGTCCGTGGCTACCCAGGACCAGCAGGTCGGCGGAGCGGGCCGCGATGGTCAGTACGTCGGCGGCGCGGCCTTCGTGCACCTCGCCGACGACCGGTAGGGCGGAGCCGTGCCGGGTGGACAACTCGGCGAGTTCCCGGTCGAGCATCTCGGTGGCTCGCTGACGTTCCTCGACGGGGCTGACGACGGTACCGCCGTCCCACCGCCAAGCGGTGACCGCGCGCAGCGCGCCACCGCGCGCCGCAGTTTCGGTAGCGGCCCAGTCCAGTGCCCGACGGGCTCCCTCGGAGCCGTCGACACCGACGACGATCAGGTGGCTGGCGCTCATCTTCCTCACTCCTTCAACTGCATCTGAGCCCAGTCCACACCCGGCGACGGGTGCGGCACAGGTGCGAAGGACCCGCCGTCGCGGGCCGTCGGACCTGGCTCGTCCGGCTCGGCGTGTGTGGTGGCCCCGGGCCCGGTGAACAGGGCGAGTAGCTCGCCGACGAGGTGGTCACGTTCGGCGGGATGTCGAAACGGCACACAGGGATCGACGGTGTACTCGTTGCGTCGGCCCACCCGGCGTCGGGCGAGGTAGCCGGCCTCCTCCAGATCGGCCACGATGGTGTGGGCGGCACGTTCGGTGATTCCCACCCGTGCCGCCACGTCGCGCAGCCGGGCCCGTGGGTCTCGGGCGATGGCGAGCAGGACGTGTCCGTGGTTGCTGAGCAGGGTCCAGGCCGGCAGGCGCCACGTATCGGGGGCTGTCACAGCGTAATCATATGGGTACGAATAAGTGAACATTGTGCGCATCGGTCGATGTCGGCGAACTCGCCGACATCGACCGATGCCGGTCAGCTGCGCAACCGGTCCGCCCGCAGCAGATGTGCCCACCACGGCCGCCGGCCGCCGGAGCGGACCGCCGGGGCGCGCCCCGGCACCCCTTTGAGGCTGAGCCAGCCGCCTGGTCCCATGCTGACGGTCTGGATCGCGGCCGGCCTGCGGCGTGTCGCCACCGTGGCGGCGAGTGCTGCCAGTGCGGCGACCGCCAGCGCGGTGCGCAGGATCCGGTCGGTCGCGATCACCGGACGGAACCGGACTCCGCCGTCGGCGACCACGAACACACCCAGCGGCGTGTCGCCACGACTGACCGGGATGACCGTCACTCCCCGGTCTGCGCCGGACTCGACGGCGAGCCCGAACGTGGTGGGTGCCTGGTCGTCACCGGACGGCGCCGATGCGCGGGCGGTGGCCGCCGGCACCACGAGCATCGTCTTCATGGTGGCCTCTCCTTACCTGGTGTCGGACCTGCCGTCTACCTGGTGTCGGACCTGCTGTGCAGGGGGCGGACCGCAGCGCGGCCAGCTTCCAGTCGGGCCAACGGCACCCGGTACGGCGAGCAGGACACGTAGTCGAAGCCGGCGTCGTGGAAGAACCGCACCGACTCGGGGTCGCCGCCATGCTCACCGCACACCCCGATCTCGAGCCCGGGCCGCACGGCTCGGGCGTCGGTGACCGCGATCGCGATCAGCCGCCCGATGCCGGTGGTGTCGATCGACTCGAACGGCGACACGGCGAAGATGCCGAGTTCCAGGTAACGGCCGAAGAATGCGCCTTCCACGTCGTCGCGGGAGAATCCCCAGCCCAACTGGGTGAGATCGTTGGTGCCGAAGGAGAAGAAGTCCGCGGCGGTGGCGATCTCGCCGGCGGTCACCGCGGCCCGGGGCACCTCGATCATGGTGCCGATCGGGATCGGCGGCAGCCCGTCGAACCCGGCCAACACCGCCTCGGCCTGCGCCCGCACCGCTTCCAGTTCCTGCACCGCGCCGACCAGCGGCACCATGATCTGCGGGCGGGGATCCCCGCCGTCGCCGAGGCGCTGGGCGGTGGCCTCGGCGATCGCCCGTACCTGCATCTCGAACAGCCCCGGCACGACCAGGCCGAGCCGGACGCCGCGCAGGCCGAGCATCGGGTTCGACTCGTGCATCCGGCGCACCGCGGCGAGCAGTTGCCCGTCGTGTCCCGGATCTGTGCCGAGCGCCCGCGCCCGCGCGACCCGGGCGGTCAGTTCGTCGAGCGCCGGCAGGAACTCGTGCAGCGGTGGGTCGAGCAGCCGAATGGTGACCGGCTGGCCGTCCATCGCGGCGAGCAGGGCCTCGAAATCCGCGCGCTGCAGCGGTCGCAGCGCGGCCAGCGCCTCGTCCCGTCCGGCGTCGTCGGTGGCGAGAATCAGCCGTTCGACCAGCTCGCGCCGGTCGCCGAGGAACATGTGCTCGGTGCGGCACAGCCCGATCCCGGCCGCGCCGAAGGCTCGGGCACGCTCGGCGTCCTCGGCGGTGTCGGCGTTGGCGCGTACCCGCATCCTGGCGACCGTGTCCGCATGGCGCAGCAACCGGTCCACCGCCGCCACCAACTGGTCCGACTCCGGGGCGAGGTCGCCTTCGATGTAGCGCACCACCGGGGAGGACCGCACCGCGACGGCACCCGGATACACCGCTCCGGTGCCGCCGTCGATCGAGATCAGGTCGCCGGCGCGCAGTACGGTCCCGACCGCACCGCCGCCCGCCGTACCGGCTACCGTGATCGTGCCGGCGTCGGGATCGACGGTCAGCGCTTCGGCACCGCACACGCAGGTACGGCCCATGCCCCGGGCGACCACCGCGGCGTGCGAGGTCTTGCCGCCATGGCTGGTCAGGATTCCGGTGGCGGCGATCATTCCGGGCAGGTCGTCCGGGTTGGTCTCGCGTCGGACCAGGATCACCTGCTCGCCGCGCGCGGCTGCGGAGACGGCGTCGGCCGAGTGGAACACCACCCGTCCGACCGCGGCACCGGGCGCCGCCGCCACCCCGACGGCCAGCGGTGCGGGCGCGGCGGCCGGGTCGAAGCGGGGGAACATCAGGTGGGCGAGCTGCGCGCCACTGACCCGGTCGAGAGCTTCGTCGAGGTTGATGATGCCCTCGTCGACGAGCTGGCCGGCGATGACGAACGCCGCCTCGGCGGTGCGCTTGCCGACCCGCGTCTGCAACATCCACAGGGCGCCGCGCTCGATGGTGAACTCGATGTCGCACAGGTCGCGGTAGTGGTGCTCCAAGGTGTCCATGATCGACATCAACCGGTGGAAACTGCGCGGGTCGATCTGTTCGAGCTGCTGCAGGGGCACCGTGTTGCGGGATCCGGAGACGACGTCCTCGCCCTGGGCATTGGCCAGGTAGTCGCCGTAGACGCCGCGTTCGCCGGTCGCCGGGTCCCGGGTGAACGCGACGCCGGTGCCGGAATCCGGGCCGAGGTTGCCGAACACCATGGCCATGACGTTGACCGCGGTGCCGAGGTCGGCCGGGATGCGTTCCTGCCTGCGGTAGAACACCGCGCGTTCGGCGTTCCACGATTCGAAGACCGCCCGGATGGCCAGGTCGAGCTGTTCGTGTGGCGACTGCGGGAAGTCGCGGCCGGTGTACTCGTGGAACACCTTCTGGTACGCACCGACGAGCCCGTGCAGGTCGCCGGCGCTCAGCGCCGAGTAGGCGGTGACGCCCGCAGCGCGTTTGGCGGCCGCCATCTCGGCGGTGAACAGCTCGTCGGGGACGCCGAAGACGGTCCGACCGAACATGTGCACCAGCCGGCGGTACGAGTCCCAGGCAAAGCGTTCGTCGCCGGTCAAGGTGGCCAGCCCGGCGACCGTGGTATCGGTGAGCCCGATGTCCAGAACGGTCTCCATCATGCCGGGCATCGAGAACCGGGCGCCGGAGCGCACCGCCAACAGCAACGGATCGTGCCGGTCGCCGAGCCGCTTGCCCAGCCGGGCTTCGATCGCCCTCAGGTGCCGGTTGACCTCGTCGAACATGCCTTCCGGTGGCTCGCCGGCGGCGAGGTAGGCGCGGCAGGCGACGGTGGTGATGGTGAATCCGGGCGGCACCGGCAACCCGAGCCGGGTCATCTCCGCCAAGTTGGCGCCCTTGCCGCCGAGCAGGTCGCTGAGTTCCCGGTTGCCTTCGATGAAGTCGTAGACATATTTCGGCATGGCGCCCGCCTCCTCGTGCGGTCGGCGAATCCCTCTCCTTCCGAGGTAACAGCGGGCGGGGCCGGTGCAGTAGGGCCGGTAGGACCGACGCCGAGGGCCTTGGTCCTACCGGTGCGGGTGGCTCAGTCGCCGGCCGGCGGCGGCGGGGCGCACTCGCGGACGATCGCGGTGGGGCAGGTCGCGTGGTGCAGGACCGCCTGGCTGACCGCGCCGAGCGGTACCCGCAGCGGGTGGTCGCCACGGGCGCCGACGACGACGAGACCGGCGTCGGCGGCGCGGTCGATCAGCACCCGGGCCGGTGGACCGTGCACCACCTGCTGGCGCACCGGCACCTCCGGATACTTCTCATGCCAGGGAGCCACCGCCTCGGCGAGCTCCCGCGCGGTGGCGGCCGAGGTGTCCGCCCAGCTCAGCTCGCTCTCCCAGGTCCGTACGACGATCAGCTCGCGACCGCGTTGGGCGGCGGCGTCGAAGGCGAATCCGAGGGCCCGTTCCGAGCCGGTCGAACCGTCCACCCCGACCAGTACGGCGGTGCCGGCCGCCGGCTGCGGGACGGCCGGTCCGCCGCCGGCCGCCGGCCGTCGGGTGACCGACGGCACGCTCGCCCGGGCGACGAGGACGCTGCAGTCGGCCCGGGCGGCCACCTGTACGGCCAACGCGTCCAACGGCAGGCAGGTCCACTGCGCCAGGTCGCCGTCGCCGATCACGACCAGCGATGCCATCCGGGACTCGCGCAGCAGAGCGGTGGACGGTGCGCTCTCGGACATCTCCACCGTCACGTCGATTCCGGGCGCCACCGCACGGGCGAGGTCGGCGGCCCGTTCGACGAGCTGTTGGGCGTCCGGACGCGGTTGGTCGTCGCCACCGGAGAGTTCGTCGGGAATCCAGTTGAGGGCGTGCACCAGCCGCAGTGGCCGGTGCTGGGTGGCCGCCTCCCGGGCGGCCAGTTCGACTGCGGCCCAGCTGGAGGCCGAGTCGTGGACACCGGCCACGATCCGGTCGCGAGCCGGTGCGGAATGCTCGGACATCTCGGCTCCTTTCATCGCTTTTGTCCGGTCAGACGAGTCGACGACGTCTCGCCGACAGGCAAAGACAGGACAGGGAGCTCGTCTGCGAGACTAGCCCGCCGCCACCCCCGAAGACCGCCGAATCGGGCAGGCCGGGCAGGATAGGGCCATGATCGCGGCGATCGTGTTCGACATGGACGGGGTGCTCATCGACACCGAGCCGGTCTGGGAGCAGGTCCGGCGCGAGTACGTCGCGCAGGCACGGGGGCGATGGCGGCCCGACGCCCAGTCCCGGCTGATGGGCATGAGCACCGGTGAATGGGCGCACTACCTCGATGATGATCTTGGTGTCGGGCGGGGCGCCGATCGGGTGGCCCGTGAGGTCATCGACCGGATGGCCGAGCGCTACCGCGCCGAGCTGCCACTGATCCCCGGTGCGCTGGACGCGGTCCACCGGCTCGCGGCCCGGTTCCCGCTCGCCCTGGCCAGCTCGTCGCCGCGTCGTCTCATCGACCAGGTGCTCACCAGCGCGAACGTCACCGAGGCGTTCCGGTTCACCGTGTCGACCGAGGAGTGCACGGCCGGTAAACCGGACCCCGAGGTGTACCAGGTGGCCGCGCGCCAGCTCGGCGTACCGCCGCAGCGGTGCCTGGCGGTGGAGGACTCCAGCAACGGGCTGCGCTCGGCCGCCACCGCCGGCCTGGTCGTGGTGGCGATACCGCGACCGGACTACCCGCCGGCGCCGGATGCACTGGCCGGTGCCGCCGTGACGCTCGACGGGCTACACGACCTGACCATCGAGCGGATCGACTCGCTCGCCGTGGCAGATTGAGCCGCGCCACCGGTGACCAGGACCGGCGCCGTCGCCTGGGTGAGCAAGGTGCGTAGCGCCCGCCCGGTACGCCGACCGGCCGGTCGCCGTGGATCCCTGGCCACCACCAGCAGCCGCGCACCCCGGGCGCACCGCAGCATCTCCGGCACCGGATCGGCACCGGCGGGGCGCACCTGGACCGGAACCTGGGGGTACGCCCGCCGCCACGGGCCGAGCCGGGCGGCGGGCGGTCGCCCGTCGTGGTCCGTCGCCCCGCCGGTGAGCACGGTCAACCCGCAACGGTGCTGGTCGGCCCAGTCGAACGCGGCGGCCAGCTGTGCGTCGATCAGACCCGGGTCGTCGGCGCCGACGACGACCTGTCCGAGCTGTCCGGCACCGCCGGTCGGACGAACCACCGCGACCGGGCACCCGGCCTGCCGGGCCACGATGTAGGCGGTACCGGTGGACCGGTCGTGCCGTTGGTCGCGGTCGTCGCCCGGTCGGCCGGTGGCCGCGCCGACGACGACCAGATCGGCCCGCCGGGCCGCGTCGAGCAGCAGCCCCGCCGGATGTTCCGGCCGGATCAGCAACTGGACCCGGTCACCGCCGAGTCGACGGCGGGCCGCGGCGATGGCCCTGGCCAGGGCCGGATCGGCCAGTTCCAGCAGCGCCAGCGGCGGATGCGGACCCGCCGTCGCCAGTGCCGAGTCCGGCCGACAGCCGTGGCAGATCAGTAGCTGCCCGGCACAGCCTGCCGCCTGGTCGAGCGCCCAGGCCAGCGCGTGCCCACCGGTGCTGCCGCCCAGTCCGACGACGATCTGCGGTCTCATGGCTTACCCCCTGCCCCCCGCGTGGCTCCTGTGTTCCTTATCCCAGCAGTCGGCCCGGTGACGAGGTCAGGGCCGGCCGATACCGGCGGTCCGGGCCGAATGCCGCGTTCGGTCCGGGCCGTCCGGCCCGTTGCCGTCCGGCCCGTTGCCGTCCGGCCACGTCGACCGATGGCCGGGACACCGCTGGCGGGGCGGGAGCCGGCCCCGCCAGCGGCGTGATCACCGGATCAGCTCAGCTCACCGTGCAGGAGCTGCCGTTGAGGGTGAACGCGGTGGGTGCCGGGTTGCTGCCGGTCCAGTCGGCCAGAAAGCCGACCGAGACCGACGCGCCCGCCGGGAGGTTGGCGTTCCAGGTCGCGGCGGTGATCGTCACCTGGCTGCCGCTCTGTGCGCCCGTGCCGTTCCAGGCCTGGGTGAGCTGCTGGCCGGCGGTGAAGGTCCAGCGCAACGTCCAGCCGTTGATCGCGCTGGTGCCGGTGTTCGTCACCCGGACCTCGCCCTGGAAGCCGCCCGGCCACTGCCCGGCCACCGAGTAGCTCACCCGGCACGAACCAGCCGGTACGGTCGGTGTCGGTGTCGGTGTCGGTGTCGGTGTCGGTGTCGGATTCACTGTCGGTGTCGGACTCGGCGTGGTGGTGGGTGTGGGCGTCGGACCGCTGGTGGGCGAGGCGGTGGGCGACGGGGAACTCGTCGGTGAGCCCGACGGGGTCGGCGTCGGCGTCACACCGATCTGGCTCGGGTCGACCACTCCCCAGTACGCCGGCTTGGCCTGCAGTTGCCGGTCGAACAGCAACGGCGCGTCGATCCGGGTGACCGGGAAACTGTCCAGCCAGGTGTCGTCGTCGGCCAGACCCCAGAGGGTCACCGAGGTGATGTCGGCCGAATAGCGACGGTAGAGGTCGAACAGGTCCCGGTACCGGTACGCCTGCCGCAACAGCCGATCCTGGGGCGGGGTGGGGAACGACTCGCCGCTGTTGGTGTAGATGGAGATGTCCATCTCGGTGATCTGCTGTTCCACTCCCAGCGGGATGAACCTGGTCAGCATCGCCTCGGTCTCGCTCACCGACGGCCAGTCCACGTTGACGTGCATCTGGTGGCCCACCCCGTCGATCGGCACCCCCTCCGCCCGCAACTGGCTGACCAGGTTGAACAGGTGGTCCCGCTTGGCCGGCACGTTGGTGTTGTAGTCGTTGATGAACAGCTTCGCCGCCGGGTCGACCTCTCGGGCCACCCGGAACGCGGTACGGATGAAGTCCAGTCCGGTCAACTCGTACCACCGGCTGCGCCGGATCCCGTCGGACTGGCCTTCGTCGATGACCTCGTTGACCACGTCCCATGCGCTGATCTTGCCGGCGTACCGGCCGGCGATTTCCCGGATGTGTGTCTCCAGCCGGGTGAGCACCAGTTCCTTGCTGGCCGCGGTGACCGGCAGCGGATTGCCGGCGGTGTCGGCGAAGACCCAGCTCGGGGTCTGGTTGTGCCAGGCGAGCGTGTGTCCGCGGACCTGCATGCCGTTGGCCTCGGCGAAGGCGACGATGGCGTCCGCGTCGGTGAACCGGAACTCGCCTTCCACCGGCTGGGTGGCGTCCCACTTCATCGCGTTGCCGGCGGTGACCGAGTCGAAGTGCTTCGACAACAGCTGCGCGTGATTGCCGATGAGCTGGGCGCGGGACACCGCCGCGCCGATCGGGAACTCCCCGGCCAGCACGTCCTTCACCGACGGTAGGTCGGTCTGGATCGGCAGTGCCGGCACGTACGACAGAGCGAAATCGTCGATGTGCAACGCCGGGGTGCCGCTGGCGGTCTCGACGTACACGGTGAGGAACTCGACCTCCTGGGCCAGCGTGTACTGGCCTTGCAGGTTGACCCAGGTGCCGGCGGTGACGGTGGTGTTGCCGACCACCTGGTCGTAGGAGGGCGTGCCGTCGGTGCGCCGCTCGACGCTGAGCCGGGCCTGGGCGTCCGCCTCGCCGGCGGCCAGCCGGACCCAGACGGACAGGGTGTAGCGGGTACCCAACTCGACCGTGTCCAGCAGGTCCAGGACCGGGCCCTCCCAACTGCGGGTGCGTCCGGTGACGAGCAGGCTGCCGCTGCCGGTGTGAGCCGCTGCGGTGCTCGGCGCGACGGTCTCGTCGGCGCGGGGCACCCAGCCCTGCGTGGTGCCGTCTTCGAAGGTGCTGGTGGCGACGACGACCGGCTCGGCCGCTTGGGCGGCCGGCGCGGTGGCCAGTGGTACGACGACGGCGAGCGACGCCGCGACGGCGAGTCCGAGCAGGCCGTACGGCCAGGCCCGGCGCGTCCGTGGTGCGCGCATGCTGATGTCCTTTCCGGATTGCCCGTCCGCTGGCCGGTGTCGCTGTGGCAGGGGTCGGCCGTGGCGGTGGCGGGTCTGCGATGCGCCTGCCGCTGCCTGCGGCTGCCTCGGCCGCGTGGCGCGATCTCGCGCTGGTGGGCCGGCATGAGCCCGCATGCCGGTGTGGGTGGCTGCCCGCGCTGGCTCCCGTAGGGCGCGTGGCCGGTGCTCGACGCACCACGAGCCACCTCGATGGTGATCGATCCTATGGGTGCCGCAAAGGCGCGTCAACGCGCCTGCCCGGCAACGGCCCGACCGCCGTACGGGCCAGCGCGGTGAGTGTGGTCCAAGTCCTCTAAACTGCTCGGCGGCAGCGCTCCCAGCTGGCGATCCGCCGGCCCGACACCCCACGGAGGCACCGCGATGAGCAGTGAGGAACGAGCACCGGTCGGGGTGGACACCACCCGTCCGAGCGTGGCCCGGGTCTACGACTACATGCTGGGTGGCAAGGACAACTTCGCGGTCGACCGCCAGGCGGGCCAGATGGCGCTGCAGATCACCCCGGACGGTCCGTACGCGGCTCGGGCCAACCGTGGTTTCCTCCGCCGGGCGGTGCGTCACCTGGTCGCCGACCATGGCATCCGACAGTTCCTCGACATCGGTTCGGGTCTGCCCACCCAGGGCAACGTGCACGAGATCGCCCACCAGGTCGACCCGCAGGTCCGGGTGGTCTACGTGGACAGCGACCCGATGGTGCTCGCGCACGGTCACGCCCTGCTGGCCAACTCTCCGATGACCACGGTCGTCCAGGCCGACGCACGGTATCCGCAACAGTTGCTGCGCGACCCGGAGATTCAGTCGATGATCGACTTTGAACAGCCGGTCGGGCTGCTGATGCTTGGCTTCTTGCACCACCTGGCCGACGCCGAGGATCCCGGGGCGATCGCGACGGCCTACCGTGACTCGCTTCCGGCCGGTAGCTACCTGGCCATCACGCACTTCCACAATCCCGGCGAGCGCCATCCCGAAGCCGCGAAGAAGGCCCAGGTGGTGGAGAAGATCTTCAACCAGACGATGGGCACCGGCCGGTGGCGTCAGTACGACGAGATCGTGAGCTACTTCGGCGACTTCGAGCTGCTCGAGCCGGGCCTGGTGCCGCTGGCGGACTGGCGGCCGGAGCCGGACGAGGCACTGTCCGCGCAGACGGACACCTACTACACGTTCGTCGGCGCGGTGGCCCGCAGGAACTGAATCCGGCTTCTTCGGCCCGGTCGTGTTAACGTTCAACACACCCTGGGTCCCAGAGGGTCAGGCCCTGCCAAGCTGCCCGCTGTCGCGCTCAACCCTGTTCACGCGCCTGTTCATCTGCGTCACGGGCAACGATCCGGTGCGCGAAGAGAGGTGTTCGGATGCCTGCGCCCATGCAGCCGGTGACGGTTCACATCGACCCGGCCTTCGCGATCGCGCCCGTGCGACGACGGACCTTCGGTTCCTTCGTCGAGCACATGGGCAGGTGCGTCTACACCGGCATCTACGAGCCGGAGCACCCCAGCGCCGACGAGCACGGCATGCGCCGTGACGTGCTCGACCTGGTACGCGAGCAGGGCGTCACCGTGGTCCGCTACCCGGGCGGGAACTTCGTCTCCGGCTACCGCTGGGAGGACGGGGTGGGCCCGCGGGAGCAGCGCCCGACCCGCTTGGAGCCGGCCTGGCACAGCGTGGAGTCCAACGCCTTCGGCCTGCACGAGTTCGTCACCTGGGCGCAAACCGCCAAGGTGGAGCCGATGATGGCGGTCAACCTGGGCACCCGGGGCCCGGCCGAGGCGATGGAGTTGCTGGAGTACGCCAACCATCCGGGCGGCACCCGGCTTTCCGACCTGCGGCACAAGCACGGCAGGGCCGAGCCGTACGGGATTCGGATGTGGTGCCTGGGCAACGAGATGGACGGTCCATGGCAGCTGGGCCACCAGACAGCGCAGGAGTACGGGCGGCGGGCGGCCGAGACGGCCCGCGCGATGCGGATGATCGATCCTGGTCTGGAGCTGGTGGCCTGCGGCAGTTCCGGGCCGAGCATGCCCACCTTCGCCTCCTGGGAGGCGACCGTGCTGGAGCACGCCTACGACCAGGTGGACTTCGTCTCGGCGCACATGTACCAGGAGGAGCACGACGGCGATCTGGCCAGCTTCCTCGCCTGCGGCGTGGAAATGGACCGGTTCATCGGCGACATCGTGGCGACCTGCGACTACGTACGGGCCAAGACCCGCCAGCAGAAGCGCATCGACATCTCCTTCGACGAGTGGAACGTCTGGTACATGAGTCGGGGGATATTCGGCGCCGACGGCCCGGCGGGATGGATGCACGCACCGGCGCTGTGCGAGGACGACTACACGGTGGCGGACGCGGTGGTGGTCGGCTCGCTGCTGATCACCCTGCTGCGCCGCAGTGATCGGGTGACCGCCGCGTGCCAGGCACAGTTGGTCAACACGATCGGCGCGATCCGTGCCGAGGCCGGCGGGCCGGCCTGGCGGCAGACGATCTTCTATCCGTTCGCGTACACCGCCCGGCACGCCAGCGGCACCGTGCTACGGGTCGAGTGCCGTGCTCCGTTGCTGCAGACCAGTCGGTACGGGGACGTGTCCGCGCTGGACGCCGTCGCCACGTACGACGACGACGCCACGGCCCTGACCCTGTTCGCGGTCAACCGCAGTGCACACGAACAACTCGCCCTCGACGTCGACCTGCGTGCGTTTCCCGGCTACCGGGTGGTCGAGCAGGTCCGGCTGCACGAGGCGGACGTACGGGCGGCGAACACCTCGGCGCGGCCGGACCAGGTGCGCCCGCGCAAGGTGACCGGATCGGCGATCGACCAGGGTCGGTTGGCGCTGGCCCTGCCAGCGGTGTCGTGGACGATGGTGCGGTTGTCCGCGGCCTCGCCATGATCACCTCGGCTGATCTGCGCAGACACCCGCTCTCCAGCGGGCTGTGTCGATAGCTGGTCTCTTGACGGCATTCCCGGCTTCGACGTAGCCTAACGCTTAACCGGTTAAGGATACCGGCTTGCCCTCTCTGTGGTGGGGAGGATGCCCGTGGCGACCCGGCGAGCACCTGCCGGACGTCACGGGTGCCGCCATGACGCCTCGACGCGATCGCCGGACTCTGCGGGACTTGCACCCCCGTGTCGCCGGCTGATGTTACGTTCGGTGTTCGCGGCCCCCCGTTCGACCGGAGGGTGCCGTGCCGACCGAGTGGATAGAACGACTGCTGTCGATGGATGGCACTTTCGTCTATCTGCTCGTCTGGGTACTCGTCTTCGCCGAGGACGCGCTCTTCGTCGGGTTCGTCTTCCCTGGCGAGACCGCCGCGATCCTCGGTGGTGTGGCCGCCAGCCTCGGCACCATCTCGCTCGCCGGCATCACGGTGGTCGTGGTCAGCGCGGCGGTGGCTGGCGACACCGCCAGCTACCTCATCGGCCGGGCGTTCGGGGCCCGGCTGCTACGGCTGCGCTTCCTGCGCAAGCGGCAGGCCTGGGTACAGCGGGCCCAGCACCAGCTCGCGGTACGGGGCGGGGCGGCCGTCTTCGTCGGCCGGTTCGTGACGTTCTTCCATTCTGTGATGCCCGCCCTGGCCGGCGCGGCCCACATGCCGTACCGACGGTTCTTCCTGTACAACGTCACCGGCGCGCTGGTCTGGGGGATCGGCACGGTACTGATCGGATATCTGGCCGGCACGTCCTATACGGCGATCGAACAGGTGGCGGGCCCGGCTGCGGCGATCGGGGTGGCGGTGCTCGCGGTGACCACCTTCGTCATCTGGCGAATCCGGTCCGCCCGTCGCGAATGCGCGGCTGAGGAAAGCCACGGCGAACACGCGGCTGGAAAGGACCGTCGCGAATGCGTGACCGGTGGGAACGAACCGGAGTCTGCCCACCGTCGCCGCTCGGGCCGCCGCCGCGCGGGCCAGTGAGGCTTGACGCGGCAGGTCGACGCAGGCTCAACGCAGCAGGTCGACCAGCCGCAGACCGTCTGCAGTGGGCGGTGACAGCGGCAGTTCGTCGAGTTGGTCCACCGGCACCCAACGGACCGCGTCCGCGCTGCCATCGACCTCGGTGACCACCGGCTCACCATCGCCGACCTGGGCGCTGTGCAGCAGGCCGACCACGTGCCAGTCGGTGCCGTTGCGGCGCGCCGAGTACGACCGGGCGTCCAGCAACCGGGATGTGGTCACCTCCAGACCGGCTTCTTCGCGCAGTTCCCGCACCAGCGCGTCACCCGGCTGCTCGCCCGGATCGAGGCCACCGCCGGGCAGATGCCAGGCTCCGGGATCGAACACCGGAGACGCTTCGGAGAGCCGGCTCAGCAGCACCGACGAGTCACGGACGATCACCGCGTAGGCGCCGACCCGTAGTCGAGGACCATCACTCACCGTTACCTCCAGATTGTCGCGAGTCCACGCTGTCACAGCCGGGGGTGATCGCGCTGGCGCATCGACGAAGCCGTGCCGATCGGCGAGGCTGTGCCGTCGGCGAGTCCCGCGCCGGGGTGGCCGGACAGGTCGATCCTGTCCGGCCACCCGGAGGTCGCCCTGGCCGGGCGAGCCGGCCGCGCTAGAGGGCGGTGCAGGCCACCGGAGGGACGCTGTTGGTTCCGTTCCAGCTACCGATGAAACCGAATGTCGTGCTCTGGCCGGAACCGAGGTTGCCGTTGTAACTCACGTTGGTCGCGGTGACGCTCGATCCGCTGCTGGTGATCGTGGCGTTCCAGGCCTGGCTGACCGTCTGTCCGTTGGAGAAGGTCCAGGTCACCCGCCAACCGCGCAGTGCCGAGCCGCCGGCGGTCACCCGTACCTCACCCTGGAACCCACCCGGCCACTGGCCGATGACCGAGTACGTCGCGCTGCACGCGCCGGCCGGCGGGGGAGTGGTCGGCGGGACCGTGGTCGGCGGGGGAGCGGTCGGCGGAGCGGTGGTCGGTGGCGGGGTGGTCGGTGGCGGGGTGGTCGGCGGAGCGGTGGTCGGTGGAGCGGTGGTCGGTGGCGGGGTGGTGCCGCTGAAGATGGTCGCCTCGCGGGCCGTCTGCCGAATGCCGTTGGTGCCGTTGAACAGTCGCTGGCCCCACGTGGTCAGGCTGTTGACGTTGAAGTTGTTGACCAGGTCGAGGTACTCGACCCCGCCGCCGTTGCCGCTCCAGGACCAGCCGAGCCACCCGATCCCGTTCTGCTGGGTGTAGGAGAGGATGGCGTCCTCGTCCGGATCGCCGTCGGAGTGGTTGTGCCCGAACTCGCCGACCACGATCGGCAGCCCTGCCGTGCGGAACCGGCCCAGGTAGTCACTGATCTCCGCGGCGGTGTCGAACACTCCGTACATGTGGATCGAGAAAACCAGGTTGCGGGCCGGGTCTGCGTTCCACACCGACTGCGCGTTGTCGCGCATGGTGAAGGTCCAGTCCTGGCCCCAGTTCGGCGCGTCGACCATGATGGTGTGCTCGAAACCGGCGTCGCGCAGCCGCTGCACGGCACTGGTGGTGTGGCTGGTCCAGTTCTGGTAGCCGCTGTTGCCGAACGGTTCGTTGCCGATGTTGATGATCACGTAGTTCTCTTCGCCGCGCAGCACGCTGGCCAGGCTGATCCAGTAGTCCGCCGCGGAGGCCAGGGTCGCGGCAGCGCCCTCCTCGCCGTATCCGGTGGTGTCGTGCACCTCCAGCACGCAGATCAGTCGATTGGCCTTGCACAGCGAGATCACGTTGCGGACGTCGTTGGCGTCGTTGCGGGTCCATCGGACGCCGTTGCTCAGCACCACCCGCACCGCGTTCGCCCCGAGCGACTTGATGTTGGCGAACGAGCTGGTCTCGTTCGTGAACCAGGTGTGCGCGTGGTTGACCCCGCGCATGATGAACGGGGTACCGTTCGCCTCGACCAATCGGCCGCCGCTGATTCGCAGACCGACGGCGGCGTGAGCCGGCTGGACGAAAATCACGATCGAAGCGAGGAGCGCGAGAAGCGTCGCGGCCGCGACGCTGAGTCGTGTCTTCATGACCTACCTCGGGTAGAGGCCCGTGGACAGACGGCACCACGGGAACGTGGGACACCCGTACAACGGTCAGCACGGTGTCGACAACTACCCGGCCCTTCGCGCAGGCATCAGAGTAGACCGATGGATCGGGTGGACGCAACCGGTTAAGTTCCTGGCGCCGTCTTCCCTGACCATTGGTCTGGGAGAAGACATCGTAGAACGCCACTACCGGCGCTGATGCGGGTATTGAACCGCACCAGCGCCGGTAGTGGACCGGTCAAGTTACCGGGTTTGCGCGGCCACCTCGTACAACCGCTCCGGTGCCACCGCTCCGGCGAGGATCCGCCCGTCGTCGGTGAGCAGCACGGTCAGCAGCGCGCTGGAGAACAGCCGGCCGCTGCCCCATGAACCGCTGACCTCCGGCAGGTCGCCCAGCGTCAGCAGCGGGCCGGATCCGTCGGCCGGTTCCGCGCCGGCCGCCGGGCCGCCGTCGGAAGCATGGCCGGCAACCTCGACCGGCGGCGTCACCACCAGTACCGTGGCCCAACCGCTGCCCGCGCTGCGCACCACCTCGGCACCGCTGTCCGCAGCCCCGGGCCAGTCCTCGAACATCTCCAGCAGACCACCTGGCCCGGCCTGTTCCGGATCCCAGAGCTCCGGATCGTGGTTTCCAGGCCACTGCCGCTCGCCGCTGTCCGCGCCCTCGTCGACCGTGGTGCCGGGCGGTGGGTTGAACTCGAACTGCTCCGCGTCCGGGCGCTCGAAGCTGACCTGGGTGAACGCGATCTCGATCGCGGCCCGATCCGCTCCCTTGGCGTACACCGCGAAACGCAGCGGCACGAACTCGACCGAGTCGATGGCGATCCTGATCTCCTTGACCAGCGACGCCTCCGCGCGTGGGGTCAGCACCAGCTCGTACGCGGTACGCCCGGCGATCTCCGCCGACCGGCCCACCGACACCTCGGTGCTCTCGTCGATCGCGTCGAGGACCTCGTCGGCGGCGGCCTGCGGGGTGACCAACCCCTCCGGCGCCGGCCGATCCGCCGCCTCCGCGACGTCCTGCGGCAGCTCGAAGTGGCTGGCCTCGCTCTGCTGGCTCGACCAGATCCACACGTCGCGGCCGTTACGGATCACGTCGGTCTCGCCCAGCGTGCGGACCATCGCGATCCGCGCCTGATCCGGCTCGGCGTACCAGACCCGTACGGTGTGCGTGCCGTCGAGCAACGAGCCGAGACCGTTGCCGCCCACCTGAGCGGCCAAGTTGACTGCCGGCGGCAGCCCCAGCTCGGTCCGGTGCACGACCGTGCCGGACATCCCGTCGACCTGCGCCGTCTGCAGGTCGACCAGTAGTTGCTCGGCGCTGCGCGGCGGCAGCACCGGGTCCGCGGACGCGGCGAGCGCGCCGAGCGCCGCGCCGCCCCCGATGAGTACGGCGGCCGCGGCCCCTGGAACCAGCCAGCGCATCGCCGGCCGCGATGTGAATACCGACATCTTCGGCACCTCCTACCTGTCATGGTGCGCCGGCCGGGCTGAGAGTGGGCTGAGAGTGCCGGACGTCATGATGGCACCCTTGACCGGTGCGGTTGCTGGTGGTGGAGGACGAAAGCCGGCTGGCGGAGGCATTGCGCCGTGGTCTGCAGGCCGAAGGGTTCGCCGTCGATGTCGCCGGGACCGGTCCGCAAGGGCTGGATCTGGCCAGGCACGGTGGCTACGACGCGATGATCCTGGATGTGATGCTGCCTGGTCTGTCCGGTTACCGGGTGGTGCGCCAGCTGCGGGCCGAGCAGAACTGGCTGCCGGTCCTCATGCTGTCGGCCAAGGACGGCGAGTACGACCAGGCGGACGGGCTCGACTGCGGCGCGGACGACTATCTGACCAAGCCCTTTTCGTACGTGGTGCTGCTGGCCCGGCTACGCGCGCTGCTGCGCCGGGGCGCTCCGCAGCGCCCGGCGGTGCTCACCGCCGGCGACCTGAGCCTCGATCCGGCCCGGCGCCGGGTGACCCGCGCCGACGCCGAGATCGCCCTGACCGCCCGCGAGTACGCGCTGCTGGAGTACCTGATGCGGCAGGCCGGCGCGGTGGTGTCCAAGGTCGAACTGCTCGACCACGTGTGGGACGCCGGCGTCGACACCGCGCCGAACGCGGTCGAGGTCTACATCGGCTATCTGCGCCGCAAGATCGGTCGGGACCGGCTGGAGACCGTCCGTGGTGCCGGCTACCGGCTGGTGCCGTGACCACCAGCCGTGCGGCCCTGGTGACCAGGTTCGGAGCGGGCCTACGTGCCCGGCTGAGCCTGCGGAGCAGGTTGGCCGCGATCACCGTCCTCGGCGTCGCCGTCGGCCTGGTCGTCGGCGGCATCGGGCTGACCACCGCACTGACCCTCGCCCTGCACCGCAACGCCGAGGCCGACGCCCGCACCACCGGTGAAGCCATTGCCCGGCTGGTGGCCGCCGACGCGTTGCCCGACCCGCTGCCGGTCGCCGGCAACGACGTACGGGTACAGGTGGTCGATGCCGCCGGCCGGGTGCGGGCGGCGTCGATCGGCGCCGACCGGCTGGTACCGATGCTGTACGCGGCCGAGCGCGATCGGCTCGACGACGGCTCCGCGCTCACCATCGACGGCGTCCGGCTCGGCCTGCACGGGCCGGTACGGGTGTTCACGGTGCCGGCCGGCACCGACCGGGATCCACTGACCGTGCTGGTGGCCCGGTCGATGGACGACATCAGCCGGAGCGTCCGGTTGGTACGGGTGGCGGTGCTGCTCGCCGTTCCGCCGTTGGTCGCCGGGCTGGCCGCGATCGTGTGGCGTACCGTCGGGGCGGCGCTGCGTCCGGTGGAGGAACTGCGCTCGGGCGCCGCGGCGATCACCGGCGGGGAACGGGCCGGGCACCTGCCGGTGCCCGACGGCCGCGACGAGATCCACCGGCTCGCGGTGACCCTCAACGACATGCTGGACCGGCTGGAAGCCGGCCGGGCACGGCAGCGGGCCTTCGTCGCGGACGCGGCGCACGAACTGCGCAGCCCACTGGCCAGCCTGCGTACCCAGATCGAGGTCGCGCTACGGCTGGGTGAACGCACCGACTGGCCGACCGTGGCCGAGGACCTGCTCACCGACAGCCAGCGGCTGAGCCGGCTGGTGGACGACCTGCTCCTGCTGGCCCGCGCCGAGCAGGAACCGGACCCGGGCCGGGCCGGTGCGGGGCTCGGCGCGGTCGGCCCGGTCGAGTTGGGCGAGCTGACCGCGACGGTGGCGCGACGCTATCCCGGTTCGCCGGTACGGGTGGCGCGGTCGACCCAGCCGCTGTGGGTGGCCGGGGATCCCGATGCCTTGGCCAGAGTGGTGGCGAACCTGCTCGACAACGCGGTCCGGCACGCCCGGACCGAGGTGCTGGTGACCGCCCGACCCGGCGATCGGGGCTGGCACGAGCTGGTGGTCGTCGACGACGGCCCGGGGGTGCCGGCGGCCGACCGGGAACGGGTCTTCGACCGGTTCACCCGGCTGGACGACGCCCGTGCCCAGGACGCCGGTGGCAGCGGCCTGGGCCTGGCGATCGTGCGGCAGCTGGTACGGCGGCACGGCGGCATGGTCGACCTCGACGAGCCCGCGTCAGGTTCCGGTCTGTTGGTGCGGGTCAGGCTGCCTGCGGATACCGGCGCCGTCGCCGACGCGGCCGATGCCGAGTCCGGGCTCGCCGCCGACGGGGCGCCGGGGTCAGCGGGCCGCTGAGCCGGCCCGATCGGTGCAGACCGGCTCGGACCGTCCGACGACGTCGGTCGAGTAGACCACCGCCACGGTGAAGCAGTAGTCGATCGACTGGTCGAGCCCGTACGCGACGAAGCTGGTCGCTCCGGCGGGCAGCTCCATGAACGCCCGGGGCTGCTGGCCGGTGCTACCGCCGGACACCAGCACCGGGCCTTCGGCGCCCGCCGGGTAGGTCCAGCCCAGGCTGACGCTGTCCCGGTTGTCCCGCAGACTGACGTCGGTCGGCGGTGAGCCAGGCGGCGCCGGAGGTGGTGTGGGGCTGACCGTGACAACGGGCGGGGTGGCCGGTCCGCCGGTCGGCGCGGCCGTCGGGCCGGTCGGGTTGTCGTCGACCAGGCTGACGCCGGCGACGACCGCGGCGGCACCGAGCAGCACGACCACCACTCCCGTGAAGACCAGCATCGGAGGGCGCGGGCGAGGCGCCGGTGGTGCCGGCCGGTGTACCGGTACGAGTTGCCCGCGGGTACGTCGTACCGGCAGGTTGTGCCGGCGATCCGGCATTCGGCTCAACTCGCGTCGGGGCAGCCGGGAGAGGGTCCCGGGCGACGCGTAGCCGCCCTCCGACGGCTGCTGCTCGTGGTCTGCCACGGATACGGCGGCAGCGGGCACGGTCGTCTCGTCGACGGACTCACCGGGATCCGGCAGGTCCTCACCGGCGTCGGTGCCGGTCGGTGCCGGTGGTGCCGGTGGTGCCGACGCCCGGGTGCCGGCCGAGTACGGTCCGCGCGGGTTCGGTACGAACGCCGAAGCGTCCGGCGGCGCGGTGTGCGCGTCCGGCCCGGTGGCGTGCGCCTGCGGCCCGGTGGTGTCGTCGGTGCCCGCCGGAGCGCCGCCCGTCATGGAGTAACGGACCGGGCCGAACGGGCTGATCGACTCGCCGGCCGCCGACCCGGCCGGTGGCAGGTCCGCATCGTCGTCGGGCTCGGCCTGCTCGGGCGGCCACCACGGCTCGTCGAACAGCCACAGCTTCGGCCGCGGATCGGCGTCGGAGTCCATCCCGGCGACCGGGGAGTCCCCGGCGGAGGTATCGGTCGGTGCCCGCGGCGGGGGGATGGCGGCGCGGGCACCGTCGAGCGGTGACGTCTCGTCGGCCGGTGACGCGGGGTCCGGCGGGGCAGACCCGTCGTCTCGTCGGCCGGCGTCGGTCAGCCAGCCGCTAGGGGACCAGAGCGGGTCGTCGGTGGTGTCGGTAGCGCCCGGATCCCGCTCGATCCACCCGCGTTGGGTCCACGGACCGTCGCCATCGAGTTCCGGCAGCGGGGCGGGCGAATCGGGCAGGTCACGCCACGGCAGATCGGTGCCCGCCGGTGCGCTCTCGCCGGTGACGGCGCCCTCCGGCGGCCCTACCGGCCAGGCAACCGGCTGCTCCGACGGTTGCTCCGCCGGCGGTTCGGCGAACGGGTCGGTCGGCGGTGGCCAGAGGCTGTCGGCCCAGCGGGGGTCGGCCAGTTCGGCCGCCGCCGGTCCCGGCTCGATCCAGCCGGGTTCGGCCCACGGCTGGTCGTCATCGTATCCGGCGGGAGCGCCCTGATTCCCGTTCGCGGCGGCGTCGGCACGGTGCCGGGCGGTACCCGGCTCGGCCGGTGCGCGCTGCTGTGGAGGACCGGCCGAGGCGCCGTCCGGGTGGGTCGCGATGAGCGGCCCGGCCCGGTCGCCGTCGTCGTCGCCGGCGTCCGGCGTGTCATCCGGTCGGTCCGGGTCGACCTGGTCGGGCCCGCCGTCACCGCCGCACCGGTGGCCGGGATCGGCGGGTGACTCGGCCAGCGCGACCACTTGGCCGACCAACGGGTGATCGGCGGGCAGTTGCGTGCGGCACAGATCGACGGCGAGGGAGAGGCTGACGTCGGACTCGGTGAGGCGAGCGCAGTCGCGCTGCATGGCGCCGAGCCGGGCGAGCATCTTGATCCCGGCCGGATGTCCCTCGCCGTACACCTCCCGGTGCAGTTCCCAGGCGTCCTCCAGCCGGTCCCGGGCGATGTCGCACTGGCCGTGGGCGAACTCGACCGTGGCCAGGTCGGCGTGCGCGGCGAGCACCCGCAGCGACTCCGGGCCGTCGATGGCGCACAGTTCGTCGATCACCTCGCGGTACAGGTGGGCGGCGCGGGCGTGGCTGCCTACCCGGTGCAGGACAGCGGCGAGGGTGGCGGCGGCACCGATGGTGCGCTCGTCCGAGACACCGTGCAGGCGTTGGCTCGCCGAGTACGCGAACGCCGCCCAGGCCCGGGCCGCCGGCGCCGCACCGAGCGCCACCATGACCCTGGCGAGCAGGCCGGCCGCGTCGGCGTGCTCGGCGCTGGCCTGCCCCGGGCGGGGATCGGTGTCGGCGAGCGCGGCGGTCAGCAGACTCCGCGCGGCGGGCAGGTCGCCGATGCTGATCAGGCCGTGCGCCTGCGTGGTGATTTCGCCCAGGCCGAGAGACACGTCCCATCGTGCGTGCCCGACAACCGTCTGTACAAGGGTCTGATGTGGGACAGTTCGCTCATGATGGCGGATTGTTACCGGCCAGATGCTTGACGACCGTCTCGCTGATGGTGCGCAACTGCGCGATCTGCTCCGGGGACAGCTGGTCGAACAGGTGCTCGCGAACCGCGGCCACATGCCCGGGGGCGGCTGCGGCGAGCGCGGCGAAACCGGGCTCGGTCAGGACGGCGAACTGCCCGCGCCGGTCGGTCGGGCACTCCTCGCGGCGTACCCAACCGGCTTCCTCGAGGCGTGACACGGCGTGTGAGAGCCGGCTGCGGGACGAATCGGTGGCATCGGCGAGCTCGTTCATCCGCAGTGTCCGCCCGGGCGCCTCGGACAGCCGTACGAGGATCTCGTAGTAGGCGTGCGGCATGGCCGACCGGCTCTGCAGCTCGCGGTCCAACGTCGCCATCAGTGCCCGCGCGGCGGCCAGGAACGCTCGCCAGGTGCGTTGTTCGTCGTCGTCGAGCCAGCGGGTCATGGTCACCATCATAGCGAGAATAGTTGAGCACTCAACTATTTGGCGATACCGTGTCGGGATGGGAATCCACCGTCTCAACCACGCCGTACTCTTCGTCTCCCGGCTGGAGCGCAGCCTCGCCTTCTATCGCGACGTGCTCGGCTTCCGGCTGGTCCCGATGACTCCGGACACCTTCACCGGGGCCGCGTTCCTGCAGGCTCCGGGCTCCGCCAACGACCACGACCTCGGGCTGTTCGACATCGGTGCGCACGCCGGCCCGTCGGGTGCCGGGCGCGGCACGGTCGGCCTCTACCATCTCGCCTGGGAGGTCGACACGCTCGACGAACTCGACGTGTTGGCCACCCGCCTGGCCGCCGCCGGTGCCCTGGTCGGCACCTCCGACCACGGCACCACCAAGAGCCTCTACGGCAAGGATCCGGACGGTCTGGAGTTCGAGGTGGTCTGGCTGGTGCCCGCCGACCGGCTCGACGAACAGACGCTCGCCGCCCGCAAGCGGATCCGGCCACTCGACATCGGCCGGGAGAAGCAACGGTACGGTGGTCAGACGCGCGGCGGTGTCGGGGTGTCCGTGCCGGTTTGACGGTAGAACAAGGGCATGACCTTCGACCCGATCGCCACCGTTCATCGCGACCTGCTCGTCCGGCACCTCAGCGGCTGGCTCGGTGCCGCGACACGACAGGCCCGCCGGGCGACGTTCGTGCAGGCGTACGACGGGCCGGACACCGGCGCGGCCGACGCCGCGCTGCGGGCCGTCGCGACCCGGGGCGCCGCCGGCCCGGCCGGCACCACCCACGCCGCGCTGCCCGCCGGGTGCCAGTTGTCGATCGTCACCCTGGCCGGCGTACCGGCGGGTGCGGGTGACCCGGCAGAGCTGGCGACCCGGCTCGGCGCGGCCGAAGCGGGCCTGCCGCCGACCGTATCGGTCCATCTGCTGCCCGGCGGTTCGGCGCAGTTGCCGGTCGCGATAGCCGCGACGACCGCCGCCCGGGCACCACTGCTCGCCTACCTCGATCTGGCGGGCGGACCGCTGCCCGAGCCCGGTGTGCTGCGGGCGGTGGCCAGCGGCCGGCCCGCCGAACTGCTGATCACCGGGGCGCACCGCCCGGCCGGCGACCCCGGCCGGCCCGACCGCCTGCGCCAGATCCTCACCGGGGCCGGATTTCCGCTGGTCAGCGCAGTCGTACTGAGACCGGTCGGTGCGGCGACGACCGGCGCGCCGCAGCCCCGGGTACTGGCATTCGCCACCGGGTCGGGCAAGCGGATCGAGGCGTTCAAGGACGCGTTGTGGGCGGTCGACGCGCCCGGAACTGGGTTCGACCTGTGTGATCTGGCGGACCCGTCGGCTCCGGCGGACAGCGGCCCGCTGCGTCGGACGCTGCTGGCCCACCTCACCGCGACCGGTCCACGTACCGTCGCCGAGATACGACAGTTCGCCGTTACCCAGACCGTCTACCGGGCGAGTGACGCCAGCCGGGTGGTCGCCGGCCTCATCACCGAAGGGCTGGTGCGGCGGTGGCCGGCCGGCGACCGGCTCGGCGGAGACGTCGTCGTCACCGCGGCGCGTCCCGGCGCCGGCCCACCTGCTCGGTCCAGCGCCTGACGAACAACGACGCCCCGGTGGCGAGCACTCCGACGCTGAAGACCATCTGGACACAGACCGCGGCGCGGGCGAGTTGACCTTGAGCATGCACGTCGCCGTAGCCGACGGTGGTGAGGGTGGCGATCGCGAAGTAGAGCGCGTCGGTCTTGGTGGTCATGTTGACGAACTGGTCCGGATCGCTGAACGAGATCACCAGGTCGGCGAGGGCGAAGGTGACCACCCCGCCGACGACCGCCATCGCCAGCCGGGCGAGCCGTACGTCCGTCACGTCCGCGGCGATCTGCCGGCGGATCTGCCGCAGCACCAGCGCGGCGACGAGCACCACCCCGACACTGGTGACGACGGCCCGGACGGCGAGGTGCAGACCCGCCACGCCGGGCTCGACCGGCACGAGGTAGTAGAGCGCGACGATGAGCAGGCAGATCAGGGCGGTTTGCCATACCTCGGCTCGGCCTCGGCCCCGGCCGCCGGTGCGCTGGCTGGTGGCCTCTCGCGCTATTTCGGACATAGGACGATTATTGCTATAAATGGTGAGGGCTCGACGGGGAAATCCCCGTCGAGCCCCCACGCCGGCGCGTGGCCTGCTCAGCGACGTGACTTGTCCTGTTTCCAGGACAGCGGTCCGGGCAGGTCGTACCGGTGCGCACGGGTGCGCGAGTTCCAGGACCAACGACCGATCCGGATGCTCCACGAGGAGAAACCGTTCTCGGTGAAGTTCAGTTGCAACGGACCGAAGCGCTTCCGCTTACGGAACATCACACCCATCGCCGCGCTCCCTTCGATCGCCAACAGCAGGTAGGCCGCCAACAGCAGGTAGGTTCGTCAATTCCCACTGTCGCCAGTCGGCAAACTCACCGCGCCACCGCCACCACCGCCGCTTCGACGTGGGTCGCCGCTGTTCCAACGTAGACCTCCGAGGGCGGGCAGGGTCAGCGGGACTCCCAGGCATCCGGCTTCAAGGTCAACTTGCGGACGTGCGCCGGCATCCGTCCGCTGAGCACCTCGGCCAGGCTGACCTCGTCGACCACCTCGCGTACCGCGGCGCGCACCGCCACCCACAACCGGGGCAGATTCTCGGCGGCGCCCTCGTAGCGGGTCTCCTCCGGACGCAGCCCGCGCACCCCGGCGAGTGGGCCGTCCACGGCCCGTAGCACGGCACCGATGGTGACGTCGCGAGGCGGCTGGGTCAGCGTGTAGCCGCCCTCGGCGCCGCGCTGGGCGCGTACCACCCCGCCGCGTCGCAGGTCGGCCAGGACGGCTTCGAGGAACTTGCGCGGCATGTCCTGCTCGGCGGCGATCGCCTGGGTGGACATCAGCGACGGGTAGGCGGCGGCCAGGATCAGGGCTGCCCGTACCGCGTAGTCGCCGCGCGCGGAGATCTGCACGCCCCCATCATGCCGGTCGGCCTGATCCGGCCGGTCACCGGTGCTGTCCCCGTACGGCCGCCCGGAACGCTCCAGGGCTGTGTCCGATCTCGCGCTGCACGAACCGCCCGAAGTTGGTCGGTTCTGCGAATCCGAGCAGCTGGCCCACCTCGGCGACCGGCTGGTCGGTGGCGGCCAGCAACCGTTTGGCCTGCAGCATGACCCGGTCGTCGATGATCTGTTTGGCGGTCCGTCCGGTAACGGTCAGGCTGGCGCGGGTGAGGGTGCGCACCGCACACTGCAACCGCTCGGCGTACGCCTCGACCCGGCGGGTACGCGCGTAGTCGCGCTCGACCTCGTACCGGAAGCGGCGGAAGGTGACCCACCGCGAGGATCCTTCGCCGACGTCCGGCGGCTCCTGCCTGCTGCCGCTGTTGGCAGCGTCGGCGTCGCCCGTGGGCAACAGGGCGATCCGGACCAGCAGCACCCGTAACTGATGTCGCAGCAGGTCGTCGATCAGCGGTGACCGACGGGGCCGCTGGGTGTCCACGACGAGTTGACTGACCTCGTTGATGATCGCGTCCTCGTCCTCGCCGGCGAGCTGCCAGCGGACCGCGCCGTACGGATCGGCGGGCTGACCCCCGTTGCGGGCCGGCCAGCGGACGATGACCGCGTCGAGACCGGGCTGACCGCCTGGCCAGACCACCTGGCCGGCGCGCGCCCGCAACAAGGTACCGGGCCGACACGGATAGGTGACGAAGTCGATGTCGTGGCTGCCGTGACCGGCGGTGACCAGGATCAGTTCGTCATGATCGAGCAACTGAGGATCGGGCTGCTTCCCGTTGACCGTGTGGTCGCGCAGCGTAGTCGCGCTGATTCCCGACCCCTGGGCGTCCAGGCCGGGTCCGGTGCCGGGGTAGCCGGTCGCGGGGCTGGCGACGACGTGCGCAGGACGATCAGGGAGAACCATCGCTTCGACGGTAACCGCCGGCCGGCCTCGCCGCATCCGGTGGCTGCGTACGCCCTGGCACGCGCAGCGGCGGGAGTACGGCGCATCGCCGTACTCCCGTCACGCGAAACGGTCCTGATCGTCGCCGGACAGCGCCGAACCGGCCGTTCCGTTTTCGGGTCCGGGCACGGCGTCACCCCCGGTGGCCGTGCCCCGCCGGCGGTGAGTCCCACCCGGATCCGGTCAACGTCCAGCGAGCAGTCGGTTCACCGCCGTGTCCACGTCCAGATGCTCCGACTCGCGACCGCGCGGCACCACCACGTACGTCCGGCGCAGGAAACGGACCAGCACGCTGCGCGGCACCTCGAACAGCGCGTTGCCGTCGGGGGAGCTGAGCGCGAGCGCGACGAAGTCGCCGCGTGGTGTCGCCCACGGCCAGACCCGCACGTCACCGATTCCGGCCGGTTCGTCGAGCCCGGTGACCAGCAGTTCGCGGGCGAACGACCAGCTGACCGCCTCGCCGCCGGCGGACTCCGCGTGGAAAAGGACGTGGACCGCATAGGGATCCGTCGGTTCGTAGCGCAGGCTGGCCCGCACCGGCAGCGCGGTAGCGTCTGGCGCGATGAGCCGTAGTGACGTCTCGACCTCGACGGTCGTCGGTCGGATGACACTCATGGACGTTCTCCCCCCGGCACCGCTGCGGGACGCCCGCCCCGCTTTCCCCATACTCAGGTTCTGCTCGTAGTTACGCTCCGTCTAACGCTGATCTCACCCAGTAGAGGGAAGTGATTTCCGGATACGGCCGCTATGTCTTTCCTGGGTTGCTTGTCCGGATCTGCTGGAGTATCTGGATGCGCCCGGCGTCGGGCGGTCTCAGACGTCGACTCACTCCGGTAACGTCCAGTGGTGCCCTCGGGTGACGGGGCAGGCGACAATAAGGGGCAAAATGGCGATAAAGCCCTCCTCCTCGAAGCGGATGACCGAGAATTCAACGCTGGGTCATTCGCCGTACGAAGCGGTGGACGAGGCTGTCGCAGGGGTGGCGCCGGAAGGGGAACGTCGGATGTCTCACCTGAACGGGCATCGTGGCGAGACTGGCACGAGCGAGACCGGCCTGAGTCAGACCGACGTGAGCCACACCGGCGGGTCGGTCTCGGTCACCGAACGCCCTGAACCGCCGACTCCGGGCGCGCCATCCGGTCTGCGGCAACGGATCCGGATGACACTCGCGCTGATCCGGTCCAACCCGACCGGCCGGATCGCGCTGAAGGTCGCGGTCGGTCTGCTCGGCGGGTTGATCATCGTGATCGGGCTGATGCTCATCCCGCTGCCCGGCCCCGGCTGGCTGATCGTCATCGCCGGCCTGGCGGTGCTCGGCGTCGAGTTCCACTGGGCCAAGCGGCTACTCGCCTTCACCCGCCGCAACGTCCAGGGCTGGACCCGGTGGGTGACCAGGCAGAGCTGGCCGGTCAGGCTGGCCATCGGTGCGGTCGGTCTGCTCTTCGTCGGTGCCGTTCTGGCGATCTCGCTCAAGGTCGGACTCGGCATCGACGTCATCGCCAGCTTCCTGCGCTATCTCGCCACGACCTGATCGCCTGGCCCTGGCGTGCGCCGGAGCGGGGCGATCAGGTACAGTCGTGCGCGCTGAGGGCGATTAGCTCAGCGGGAGAGCGCTTCGTTCACACCGAAGAGGTCACTGGTTCGATCCCAGTATCGCCCACCCCGAAACGCGTACCCGAACGCGGCCTGTGCAGGCGGTGAATCAGCTGGTCAGGCCGCGTTTTTGGGTGTTTCGCATCGGCTCTGTTCGTACGTGCCGTCGGGGCGGTGCGCTGACTGGGCCGGCGGAGTTTTCGTCGGGCTGTTGGGCAGGCCCCACCTGGCAACGCGACGGGAAGCGTCAGCAGACGGCCGGCCCCGGCGGAGGACTCGGTTGGGCAACTACCTGATCAATCGGTGGGCGCATCCACGGTAAGGCCGGCCGCCGAGGCCGCGTCTGCCAATCGCTTGTCGTAGGTGACGAACGACGTGAGTTGGCCTCGATCGCGAAGGCGCAGCCCGGTGGCCAGGTGGATGGCGTCGAGACTACGCACCGCGGGTGGGCTGACGGTCTGCGCGCGGATGCGGACGCTGGGGTCGATCTCGATGCGGACGATGAGGTCGAGTAGCGCGTGGAATTCGTTTACCACCGTGGGCATGTCGACAGATGCGGTGGCCCGGGCCAGTGCTCGGTACGTCTCGACCTCCACAAGAGCGGAGCTGACCCACTCGACCTCGGTGCGCCGGTCAAGGAAATCCCGCAGTGCGGCGGAGTCGACCTCGGGGTGGACGAGTTTGACCATGGCTGCGGAGTCCAGATAGATCAACGCTCATGCCCCTTCGCGCTCACGCGCGATGTCGTCAGCGAGATTGACCCCATCCGGCGCGGACATAGGCCGGCGCAGGAACGCGCGCTTCATCTCGACAAGACGTTCACGGCGCATCGCCGCCTCCAACACCGCCTGGCGGATCGCTTCAGACCGGTTGGCGCCATCTCGGGTCAGCACATCCAGGGCATGTTCAGTGTCCGGGTCAGTCCGGATCGTGACCGTGTCAGCCATACGATCAGTGTAAGACGCGATGTAAGACGCGTGCAAGCGGGCGGGTGGCCCGCCGATCGACCCAAGACCGAACTGACGTGGACGGGGCGGCGGCGGCCACCCGCCGTGCAGCACCACGAACGTCGGATCACCGCTGTTCGCGCCGCGCTCCCCCTTCCTTCCATGGTGATCATCAACCTCCGCCGGCCTCGGCAAGTCGGGCGTCAGCGGCCGAAGTCGCCGATCCCGGTAGTCACAGCAGCAGGTGTCAAGCCATGCGACGGCGGTCCGCCGCGACTGGCACATCTGGCCCCTGAACTGGGAAAACGCAGTTCTTATTCCGCCACGTATGGTCCACCGAAACGCGTACCCAAGCGCGGCCTGCCACGGCGGTAAATCCGCTGGTCAGGCCGCGCTTTTTGGGTGGTTCGCACCGGGTGCTGCGCACGCCGCCGAGGGCTTCGGGAGCCGTTGCGGGGCAGGCCGGGATCTGGTCACCACTGGTGTCAGCGTATGAGCCGGCAGTTTTCAGGGAGCCGACGAGCAGTGACCTCGATGTTCACCGGCCTGACGTGCGCTGTCCGGTTCGGTCAGGTTGTGTCTGGTCTGCGGCGGCGTCCGTGTAAGCCGGCCGTTGCCATCTGGACTTCCCCCCGGCCTGACCGGTCCTGACAGCGGGGGCCAAGGGCCGGCCGGCGGGCGGGTTCGATGGCACTACGGCTGTGACGTTCAGCGCGTCCGAGATCATCGTGCGTCTTCCAGCCGGACTCGCGCGAGGTCCAGGCGATGGTCGGTACTACCGGAGCTGGTTGGGGGCGGGCCTACGCCTCGCGGCACCGGCTGGCGGGTGCCGAAGCCGACCTTCGGACGGCGGTTTCGGCGTACCGGGAGGCGGCCCACGATGAGGTGTCCCCGGCGCTGGACCGCCTGAGCAGCGCGCAGGGATGGCTCGCCCTCGCCGCTGGCGCGGGTGACTGGCCGGGCGCGCTCGACGCCGTGGCCACCGCGGTGGACCTGCTACCCAGGTCCGTGTGGCGCGGCCTGGACCGGACCGGCCGTGAGCGAACCCTGCGCGCTGACGCCGCGACGCTCGGCGCCGACGCGATCGCTGTCGCGCTGCGTGCCGGGCGGCCCGAGCTTGCCGTCGACCTGGCCGAGCGCGGGCGCGCCGTACAGTGGTCGCAATTACTTGACGTACGAAGTGACCTGGCACGCCTGCACGCGGTCGCGCCGCATCTCGCGGATCGCCTGACCGATGTGGCCGCGCTTCTGTCCATCAATGAAAGGCCCACCTGGTCTGGGGCGCCGTAGGTATCACGGGCATTTGTCCACTGCGGCGATAGTTATCGCGGAGGTGAGGTCAACGGTCACCTCGCCGGAGCCGGTCTTGAGCACGAGCAAGCCGCCGGGGTTGAGCCGGATCGGCGTTCCACAGACCACGCCCGCGTCGGTGAGTACTCCAAGCGCCGGTTTGGCCCGCTCTGGGCCGTACCAGGTCGTCCCCACGGCGGCGACGAGCAGCAGGGTACAGCCCAGCGTCGCGGCGATGCCCCGGCGCAGCGCGGTGGCGCTGGCCAGTGCCTCGACGTGGTCGGCAGCCCGGCTGGAGGAGAGTTCCCTTACGGAGGTGATCGCCGGCCGGCCATGCGCGGCGCGGATCAGCAGGAGCGCGCCGGTCGTACCCGACAGCAGCGCGGTCAGCAGCAGCACGCCCACCGCGGCGGCCCAGCCGGTGGCCAGCTGGCCGATGTCGCCGCGTCCCTTGATCAGGCCGAACCCGACCAGCGCGACCAGCAGCGCCCCGAGGCCGTTTCGCCAGGCCGCGGCGGCCTGCTGTACGCGGGGAAGCTCGGTGCGGAGCAGCCGGTCGCGGTCCTGCGCGATCCGCAGGTCATCCGCCGTGGCGGGGCGCGGGCCAGGCGAGAGCGAGTATGACGGCTGGGTCACGATGGTCGCTTCGTGATCGTGAGGGTCCAGTAGGCGCCGCAGCCGTACTGGTCGTCGGGCCGGTCGGGGTGGGCGTCCACGCAGGTGCACATCATTGGCTCGACGTACTCGTCGCGCGGGCCGGGACGGTACGCGGGCGGATTCGGATTGATGAGCAGCCGAGAGGACCGGAAGATCTCGTGTACGAGGGGGATATCGATCACCGCGTGGCAACGGGGGCACGGTCCTCGGAGGACCAGCGTGCCCAGGCTCACCTCGGTGACGGTGAAACTCTGTGCCGCTGCCTGGGCGTACCCGGGGTCGGTCATCTCCCGGTACGGGATTGGCTCAGCCGTGCCGCTCAACGAACACCCCTCAGTGGACTCGGTCAGGCACCCGTGTGAGTAAAAGGCGTCCAGGCGCTCGCCGGCAAGCGGCGCACGTCGCGCAGTCGCCGGATCGCCCGGTGCAGTGCACGGGCCGCCCCGGCCGGCTCGAAGCGGCCGGTGGCGGTCAGGTCCGTGTACACCATCTCGGCGACATCCGCCGCCGTGTCGTCGTGTACCGACCACATCGTCCCGATCACCCGGCGGTACCCGGTGTAGTGCAGAGCCGCCGCCAGCGTGATCGCCTCATCTGGCAGGGTGGTCCCGCCGACGGCGGTCTTGCAGGCCGAGAGGAACGCGAACTCGCCATCGTGCTGCCGGGCGCTGATGTCGGGGATGGTCAGGACGCGATCGTGGAGCAGTAGCCCGCCGCGCGACGGGTCGGCCAAGTCCTGCCCGCCGTGGCAGCTGAAGTGGGCCCAGCGGTGGCGGGGAAGCTCGTCCAACACTGCCGTGGTGGTGGCGGAGGTATCTTCCAGCAAGGTGTGCCGATCACGCAGCAGCGAGGTCAGAAGCTTTCGCTCGCGGACCACGTTCTCGAGCGGAAGCTGGCCGGGAGTCTGCGGCATCGACACGACCAGAAGCCGATCATCCGCCGACGGCTGGGCCAGCGGCTGGCGTGCCTCCAGCAACGCACGCAGCGTCGGTGCGTACGACGACACCACGCGGTCCAGCACGTTGTCGCCGGCCCTACCGGCGGTGTCGTGATAGCCGGCGGCGTGCAGCGGTAGCAGCGTCAACGGGCCGGTGGGGCACCACCAGAGCCGCGGCCACGGCTGCTCGTCGTCGGGTGGGGAGGTGAAGCCCGTCGCGGCCAGTACCGGCGCGGCGACCTCGTCCCACAGCCACGTCAGCAGCGTGGCCAGCATGCCGTCCCGCTGGGCGACCGCGGTTGCCAGCGCCTTCTTCGCGTCGGTGTACCGCTTGACCGCCGAGAGCCCCGGCTGCTCGTCCACTCCACGACGCGCGGCATGCGCCGCTGCGGTCGCCTGGTCCACCTGTTGCAGTAGCCGCAGGTAGTTGTTGGTCTTCTCGAAGGTGGCCGCCGATGTCAGGCCGGGCAGCGGGACCACATCGACGCCGTCGGCGCGGACGAGCAGCGCGTCGCAGCGCCATCGGCTCACGTTGACGATCGCGACCGGTCCCTCTGCCGCCGCGGGCAGCAGGTTCTCCAGCCGGGGAGGTCGTAGGAAGTCCTCGAGGCCCTCAAGCTCCCGGACCTGTGCCACCAGCTCGTCCCACTCGCGGGCGAGGGCCATCCGTCGGTCGACCACCCGGGAAATGTCCGGGTCCGTTTCTGTCATCCGGGCGCTTCGTCCTCACCAGGTCTCGTGCCGCGATTAGCCGTAAATCTTACCCTCGGAAGGTCGATGGTGACTTCGGCGCCGAGAGCGTCGAGTGCCGTCCGTACGGCGTCGAGCCGTGCGGCGAGGCCGGGCGCCCTCGCCGCCAGGGTTGCCAGATCGGACCGAGTGTCCAGCAACTGTGTCCACAGGATGCCGCGCCCCCGGTCGATGAGACCGACGGCGTCGTGTGGGCGGCCTGCGGTGAGCGCCCAGGCCCCGGCGGCCGGTGCCAAGCCCGCCCGGTCGCCAAGGTGCTTCTCCTGGCTGCCGCGGCCGAGACCGCGCCAGGCAAGGTCGGGGAGCGCAGCCAGCGCGGTCGCGTACCCGTCCGCCGCCGACTCTGGCAGACCACGTTCGGCGGCGAGGTCGCCCCAGGCCAGTGCGGCGAGAAGCCGGTCGCCAGCGGCCGCCTCCGGTCGGGTCGCCGCCCGCCGGAAGAACTCCAACGATTCCGCCCCGTCCTCGACACGCGCGGCGTGCGCGAACCGTTGGCGCAGGCTCGCGGCGAGGTGGCGCTCCCGCCGCGACAGTGCCGGGTGCCCCATCGGCGTCGCGGCCACCGCCCGCCGGCCAACGGTCACCGCCTCCTCGATGTCCGCGGTGGCAGCCGTGTACTCGAACCGGGTAGCGAGTGCGGCGCAGTAGTTCGACAGGTACCTGGGAAGGCTCGCGTGATCGTCAGGAGTGGCCGCCACCGCCGCCCGATCGGCCGCAATCGATTCATCCAGGTAGGGTCGGTGGCCGCTGTCGCGGAACCTCGCCATCAGAGCGGACCCGAGCCCGGACAGGACGACCGGACGCATGGCGTGGTCATCGGGTAGTTGACGCAGGGCCTCCCGCATCGCGGTCACCGCCTCATGGGTGCCCACGCCATCGACGCCGTTCCGCCAGGCGGTCAGGAGAGCCTGCCCCAGCGTGAGCAGACCCGACGCGTCCGCGTCGACGGGCTGCTTGGTCGCTTCGCGGGCGGCCCTCACCGCCTCGGTCAGGTCGGCCCGCTCGCCCCGCCAGTCATATCTGGCCAGCAAAGCCGATCCGAGGTCGTTGAGTATCCGTGCCCGGTACGGATGGTCGGCTGGCACCGTCCGGACGCCCTCGCGCATCGCGGCGATCGCCGCGTCCAGGTCGGCCACCTGTCCGGACCGCCGGAACTGGTCCAGCCGGATCCAGCTCGCGGAGGCGAGCCAGAAGGGCCGGTTGGGGTCCCCCGCCGGGGTGCCGAGCAGCGCTCGTTCGATGGCCTCGGCGGCGGTGCCTATCTCGACCAGGTCGTCGGTGGACTGAAACCGCATCCAGAGCGCCGCGGCCAGGTTCGCTTCGAGAACCGCCCGCCCGGGGTGCTTTGCGTCGAGCCACGAGAGGGCCTCGCGGCAGAGCGTGATGCATTCGTCGGCGTCCGCGTCGCGGCCAAAGCGCCGCAGTCGCGCCCACAGCGAGCCGGCCAAGTTGGACAAACACACGTGCCGCAGCTCGCTGCCGGCCGGAGCCTCGGCCACCGCTGTCCGGCCGGCCGCGATCGCGTCGGCCAGGTCGGCCAGGTCGCCGTCACGGTCGTAGCGGAGTTGGAGGACCGCGCCGAGCCCGGACAGGATCAGCGGCATGTGCTCCTGGTCGGCGGCCTCCCCGGCCGCCGCGCGAGACAGCGTGATCGCGTCGTCCAGGTCGGTACGCCGACCCAGCCGGAAAAACCGGAGCCGAAGGGCGTTGGACAGATTCGACCGGAGCACCGCCGTCACCGCCTCGCCGGACGGCGCGAGGCGCAGCGCGGAGTTGATGGCCTCCATCGCCTCGTCCAGGTCAGCCGGCTCCCCAGCCCGTTCGTACCGGCCGACGAGTGCGTTGCCGAGATCGTTCAGGACAGCGAACCGTCGGGCGTCATCGCCGGCCAGGTGCGGTAACCCACCACGGAGCAGCGCGATGAGCAGGTCGAGCGTCTCCGCGTCACCGGTCTTCGCGTACGCGTCCTGCGCTGCGCCCACGCGTTCCGGCCAGGAGAGCCCGACGGCGTCCGCGAGTGTCACGCCGTTGTCAAAGTGTTCACGCAGCTGCGCCGGCAGGAACTCGGGAAACCGTGGGTGCAGCGTGGCGAAGACACTCAACGCGATCTGTCGGTCGATCTCGCCTTCCCCATCGGGCAACTGGTGGAACCGGACCCAGTGCAACCAGCCCGCGATCTGGTACGCGTCGCCGTCAACAACGGTGAAGCTCTCTGGGCCCGTCGCCTCGACCGCCAGCTCCAGCAGCGCCGACGCGTCGGCGACGGCCGCCGGCTCCACCACGAGCTCTGGATCGCCGCTCTCCACCAACGTGTCGATCCGCCGCTGTACCCGATCGACCAACGCGTCCCGATCACCACCGCGCCACATGAGTGCCATCCTTCACAAGAGGCTGAAGCTCCAGCGCCTCCCCCTCCTCCGGTCCGCCGCCGAGTCGCTGGCGGACGGACTCGACCCGGTCGGCGAGGGTGGGGGCCACGACCGCCAGCTGGTCCAGGCCGCCACGCAGCTCAAGCTGCTGCGTCCAGAGCACACCTCGCCCGCGTTCCAGGCAGGACACCGCCGCGGCGGGATCGGCGATGTCGAGCATCGCCGCAGCCGCGTCGCTGGCGACACCCCGCACCGAGGCCAACGCGTGCTCTCGCGTTCTCCGGGTGGTGCCCTGCCACGACGCCTGCGGTATCAGGTCCAGGGCGAGCGTGAGCGCAGCGGCCGAGCCGGTTGCGTCGCCGACCTCACGCGCCAGCTGCCCCCACCCCATGGCCGCGTCGACGCGGACGATGGCGGGGGCCGTCGCGGTCTCGGCCGACGCACGCAGATGGTCGAGCGCGGCTCGGGCGTCGGCGGTGTCCCCGTCGCGGCGGAACCGGTCGGTGAGCAGGGTACCCGCGACGCCCTGGCGGTGCCGTTCCACGCCGTTCAGCAGCGGAGCAGCCCGAGTCGCCAGCTCGATGGCCTCGTCCAGTGGCGCGGCCTCCCCGCCCGACCGGTACGTCTCGGCGAGAGCGACCGCGAGATTGACCATCTGACCGGGAACCCGTTCCGCGGCGATCGATCCGTCGGTCATGGCCTTCAGCCCTGCGCGCGCGAGTCGTACCGCCTCGACGAGATCTTCGGGTCGACGCGTCCTGCGGAACCGGTCGAGCCGCAGCAGGCCCAGATTGGCTGCGGCGATCGCCGCGTAACGCGGGGCGGCGGGCGCCGCCCGCATCGCCACACCGACCGCGTCGATCGCATCGTCGATGTCTTGCAACCTGCCGGTCTTCAGGTAGCGCATCGACAGCGCTCGCCCCAGGGTCGACGCGACCGACGAGCGTACCTCTGCGTCGAGGCCGGCGAGGGCCAGTACCCGCCTACTCAGCGCGATCGCCTGATCCAGGTCCTGCGGCTCGGACAGCCGCTCATACCGGATCACGAGAGCGTTCGCGAGATTCGTCAGGGCGACCGGGGTGGGGGAGATGGCCCACGCGGCGACGTCACGCAAGCTCGTGATCGCCTCATCGAGGTGCGCGAGCAACCCGGTACGTTCGTACCTGTTGAGCTGGGTGGCCCCCAGGGTGCTGAGCACGCTTCGTCGGTCATCCCCGGTCCCGCCGGTGGCTGCGGCGTCGAAAGCCCGGCGCGCCTCGGCGACGGCGGCCTCCGCCTCCTCGATGCCGCCGGTGAGTTCCGCGCGCCGGCGTAGCGTCGCCACGAGGTCCATCCAAATGGATATCCGATCCGATCCGGTCAGCGAATCGGCGACGTGTCGCAGCGCCGCCACAGCGCGGTCGAGGTCCGTGACATCGACCGCGGTCTCCAGCAGTTGGCGGGCCGCCCACTGCACTTGGCCGGCTGCGGCAGGATCGCCGACAAGCCGCAGCGAGGCTCCGATCGCCTCGGCCAAGCGGCCGGCGTCGCCGGCGACCTCGGCGTACGTCCGCGTCGCGAGCGCGTAGTTGCGCGCGTGCACAAGCGCCCGTCCGACCAGCCCTTCCTGGGCGACGTGCGGGGACGCCTCGCGGTACCGGGACACCGCACAATCAAGATCAACGAGGTCTCCGCTGAGCTCGTAGCGCTCGCGGTAAGCGTGAGCGACCTGTTCGAGTCGATCTGCGTGACGGTCGCCGACCGTGACGGTCGCCTGGATGCAAGCATCGCCGGCCTCCACCGCCGCATCGAGGTCATCGCGCGAGCCAGTCACGCGGTAACGGACCCGCAAGGCGTGGCAAAGGTTGACCAGGCACGCGCCGACCAGGTCCGGCTCCGGAGCCGCGGCCGCCCGCCTGTAGAAATCGATCGCGTCGTCCAAATCAGACTGTACACCGTCGCGCTCCCACCGCCGATCGACCGCGACACCGAGGTCAAGCAACCTTCCGGCCATCCCAGGATCACCGTCGGTCGTGTGGCGAACGGCGAGGCCGAACCACCGTACGCTCTCGTCAAGCGTGGTCTGATCGGCGAGCGCGGCCTCACCACGCCGCGAGTAGTCCTCCGGGGCGGATGGTTCATGTCGACTCAACTCCGGCCTCCGAGTGCTTGTACCCGTCAGGATAGGCCAGCAGGCGAGCCGCCATGCCGAGCTTGGTTGCCGCCCGCGCAAGGCTCTCAGGCTGGTTGTCAGGTAGCCGAAGGCCGCCGCGGTGAAGAACATGACGATGCCGTAGGCGGCGGCCGGGATCGCGATCCGGGTGCTGTCGAGCAGCGCCGGGCTGATCGCGATGGGTGATGGCGAGTGTGCTGTTGTGGATGCCGATCCCCATGCCCGTCGCGATGGACTCGGGCATGCTTATCCCGGCCAGCCGCGGTACGCCGTAACCGATGGTCAGGCTGATGGAGTTAAAGACCAGGACGATGGCGCCGACGGCGAGGAGTAGTCCGCGAGCGGTTGTCGCTGCCAGGTTCGCTTGGCGTGCATCTCTCGCCGAGCGCCCACATGACGTCGAGCTGCTCCCAAAAGTGGTCGTTGACCCGGCAGCGCCAGAATGGACCGTCCGGGATCACATGGACATTCTTCCAGCCGCCAGCGACCCCCACCGGGGTCGCGTCCACGCCGATCACCTGCTGCGCAGGTAGCAGCATCCGGTTCCGGTCAGCGAACGGGCCGCCGTCGGCCAAGTTCTTGGAGAGATGCGCAGGTTGGTGGTCAAACGACGCGTCGGCGTACGGCTGTGACTGGCACGTCTGGCCCGTGAACTGGGAAAACGCGGTTCTTGTTCTGCCACGTATGGTTCACCCCGAAACGCGTACCCGAACGCGGCCTGTGCAGGCGGTGAATCCGCTGGTCAGGCCGCGTTCTTGGTCCTGGAGAACATCCGCTGTTTGGTCCAGAGATCTACTGTAGATATAGGTCCGATGGCGGCGTTCGCCGCGGTCGGTCTGGTCGGCGACCTCATCGGGCTGGCATCGGGCTGGCACTGCCGTAACGGTCCCGCCAAACCAGCCTCAACCTGCGCGACGCGGCTTCACATGCGCCGATCCGCTGATGTCTCTGCCGATCGGGAGGGTTGTCCTGCTCCGAGTCACCTTGCCGGCTGTCCGGCGCTGCGTCGGTGCCGGTAGCCGAGGACGGCGAGCGGGCCGAAGACGACGGTGAGGCCGACTGCCCAGGCGACGGTGCCGAGAAGCGGCCTGGCTAGTTCTCCGCCGTGGGCGAGAACTCGCATGGCATCGACGAGCAGCGAGAGCGGGTTGGCGGCGGCGATGGGTTGGGCCCAGCTGGGCAGGTCGGCAAGGGGAACCATGCCGGTGGACAGGAAGGACGCGACGAGGAAGGCTGCGTTGAGACCGGCGGTGACGGACTCGGCGCTGCGAGCCCGCACGGCGGCGGCGAGCACCAGCCACACGATGCCGACGGCGAAGACGAGCGGCAGCAGGAAGAACCCGGCGATGGAGGCGGGATCGGTGGTGAACCGGAAGCCGACGACGGTGCCGACGGCGACGACCAGCACCAGGGTGATGAGGTTGCGGACGGCATCGGCGGCGATCCGACCGATCAGGGGCGCGGATGCCGAGATCGGCATGGTCCGCAGCCGGGCGTCGAAGCCGGCCTGTAGATCGTTGAGCATGGCCGCTGCGGTACCGAGAGTGGAGAACAGGACGCCCATGACGGCGAACAGGGGAAGGCTGAAGTCAACGTAGGCACTGTAGCTCTGTCCGGGCAGGACGATCGTCGCGAAGCTGGCGGTGAGCAACAGCAGCAGGATGACCGGGAACACGATAGCGATGAACAGCACTGCGGGGTAGCGCAGCGTGACCCGCAGTGTCCGACCGGTCATCACCAGACTGTCGTGCAGCATCGAGGCCCGTGTGGCGGGCAGTGGGGGCACGGTCATGCGGACCTTCCTACGGCTCGGGTGGCCATCGTGAGACCGACAACTAGCAGGCCGCCGAGCCAGGCTGCGGCGATCAGCACTGGTAAGGCCGTGCCGGCACCGGTGTCGGCCAGGGCTCGGGCGGCGTCGACGATCCGGCTGACCGGCTGGTGCTCGACCACGGGTCGCAGCCAGGCAGGGAAGGCCGACGCCGGGGCGAAGGCGGTGGACAGCAGCAGAAACGGGAAGTAGATCAGGTTGACGGCGGCCTGGACGGCCTCGACCCGGCGCAGAGACAGCCCCAGCGCGATGAAGCACGTGCACAGTACGGCGGCGAAGCAGAGGAAGAACAACACGAACCCGACCGTGGCCGCGGGTCCGCCGCGGAACCGGAAACCCAGCGCCAGGGCCAACGGCACCAGCACCCCGATCGACAACGCGGCCCGGGCCACTTCGGCTCCGAGCAGCCCCAGCACCGGGGCTGCCCGGCCGACCGGCATCGCCCGCAACCGACGCAGCGCGCCGCCGGTGACATCCTCGGCGGCGAGGATAGCGCTGGACATGGCGGTGAAGAAGCTGGCCTGGGTGATGACCGCAGGCAGCAGGTAGAAGACGTAGTCGATGCCGGCCCGCTGCATGACGCGGCCGAAGACGGTGAAGAACAGCAGCGCGAACACCAACGGGAGGACCACGGCACCGAGCACCGAGGCCGGTCGGCGTGACATCAGCCGCAGGTGCCGCCCCGCGAGGATGGCCGAGTCGAGACTCACCGCGCCCAGACTCACCGCGCCACCTCCGCCACGCCGGCGGTCCGGGCCTGGGCAGGGTGGCCGGTCAGGCGCAGGAAGACGTCGTCGAGAGTCGGTCGGCGCATGCCGATGTCTTCGACCTCCACGCCGGACAGTTTCCCGTCGCGGGCGGCGTCGAGCCGGCGCACGACGGCGACAAGAGTGTCCGGGCCGGCGGCGGGCAGGCTCACGCCGTCGGGCAGAATGCTCACCTCACCGAGGTCGGCCAGCTCTCGACCGACCCGTTCCCGATCGTCGGCGTTGGGGAGTGTGATGTGGCAGACCGAGCCGCCGGCGCGTTGCTTGAGCTCGGCGGCTGTGCCCTCGGCGACGACGTGACCGTGGTCGATGACCGCGATGCGGTCGGCCAACTCGTCCGCTTCGGCCAGGTACTGGGTAGTGAGCAGGATGGTGATGCCACGTTCGCGCAGCTCCCGGACGGTGTCCCACAGGCCGATCCGGCTGCGCGGGTCCAGCCCGGTGGTGGGCTCGTCGAGGAACAGTACGGTCGGCTCACGGGTCAGCGATGCCGCGAGGTCCAGGCGTCGGCGCATGCCTCCCGAGTAGGTGCCGACCCGCCGGCCGCCGGCGTCGGCCAGGTCGAAGCGCTCCAGCAACTCCCGCGCCCGCGCGCGGGCCCGGGCCCTGCCCAGTTTCATCAGCCGGCCGAACAGGACGAGGTTCTCCAGCCCGGTCAGGTTGTCATCGAGCGCGGCGAACTGTCCGGTCACTCCGATCACCTCCCGGACCCGGGCCGCCTCGTGGGTGACGTCGTGGCCGGCTACGGTGGCCTGGCCCGCGTCGGCGCTCAGCAGGGTGGTAAATACGTTGATGGCTGTCGTCTTGCCGGCACCGTTGGGTCCCAACAGTCCGAAGATCGACCCACGTTCGATACGGAGCGACAGGCCGTCCAACGCCCGGACCGTGCCGAACGATTTCACGAGCCCGTCGGCCTCGACCACGGTCATCGCCATGGAACCTCCCAGGATTGATTTGGCATACCTGATGTCAGCGGAGCTGGATCATGTCGTCGGCGGGCGGCGGCCATGCGGGTATGCCAGGAGCTGGGTACCGGCCGCCCGGCGCCGTACCGCCTGGCACTGACCTCAGATGTCGCCGGTCAACGCCCGAGCCGGGTTGATCGAGATCACGATGTCGACGTCCCTGTCGGCGGCGGCCGGTCGGACCTCTCGCCGTGCGGACTCTGCCCTCCCACACGATCAGTTGGGATTGGCGAGTTGCCAGCCGGTGGCGTCGATGCGTTCGTGCCAGTAGCGGGCGTAGGCGCCGTCGGCGGCGAGCAACTCGGCGTGAGTTCCGGACTCCCGGATGCTGCCGTGCTCGTCGAGCATGATGATCTGGTCGGCGGTCATGATCGTTTGTAGCCGGTGGGCGATCACGATGAGGGTCCGGTCGGCCCGGATGGCGTCGATGGCCTCACCGATCGCGATCTCGTTGCCGATGTCCAGCGCGGATGTCGCCTCGTCGAGCAGCACGATCGGGGCCTGTTTGAGCAGCGCCCGTGCGATCGAGATCCGTTGGCGTTCCCCACCGGAGAGGTTCGAGCCGCCCTCGCCGACGCGGGCGTCCCAGCCTCCGGGCAGCCGGGCCACGATCTCATCGACGCGGGCGCGGGTGGCCGCCGCGATGACGTCCTCGCGGCTGAGCTCCGGGTCGCCGATCCAGACGTTGTTCAGGATCGTGTCGTCGAAGAGGTAGACGTCCTGGAAGACCGGTGCGACCGCAGCCTGGACCGCTGCGGTGCCGAGCTCGGGCAGCGAGACGCCACCGATGCGGACCGCACCGGCCTCCGGGTCGTAGAAGCGGGCGATGAGCCGGGTGATCGTGGTCTTGCCCGAGCCGGACGGCCCGACGATCGCGGTCATCCGACCGGGCGGCGCGGTGAAGGTGACGCCGCGCAGCACCGGTGCGGCACCGTAGCCGAAGGTCACGTCGGCCAGTTCGACGCCCCAGTGCGCGGGCCGGCGAGGTGAGGCTGGTTCGGGCAGTGGAGTGACCCGGTGCAACTCGTCGAGTTGATTGAGCGTTGTGGACGCGACGGCGAGACCACCGCTGAGTGCGCCTGAGCTGGTTATCGGCTCAACGAAGCGGGCGGCGAGCACGAGCAGGGCGATGAGCGTCGCGACGTCCAGCGAGCCGCCGAGCGTGAGGTAGGCACCGAGCACGATGACGACGGTGAGCGCGAGCTGCACGAAGCCGCCGAAGGCAGCGATGCCCGTGCCGCCGGTGAACAGCAACCTTCGGTAGGCATGATGCTGCTCGCGTAGCGCCTCGGCGATCATGCGATTACTGATCGAGTCGGACCCGGCGGTGCGCAGAGCCGGCTGTACGCGCGCGAACTCGATGACCCGGTTCGATGCCTCGCTGACTGCCTCGACGTGCACGGCGTCCGCCCTCGACATGGCCCGTCGGATCGTCACGAAGGCGAACCACATGATCGGCACGCACGCCGTCATGGCCAACGCCAGCCGCCAGTCGAAGAAGTACATCCCGACCAGCACCGTCCCAGGGGTGATGAAGCCGCCGAGGATGCGCCGCAGGATCGAGTACGGCGTCGAGGAGACGAACATCGCCCCGTGCGTGGCCATGTGGCTGAGCTGCCCCGAGCGGTCGGCCGCGAACCAGCTGATCGGTAGCTCGACCACGCGGTCACCGAGGCGGGCGATCAGCGAGTCGAGCAGGTCCATCGCCGCGATCTGACTTTTGTAACTCGCGATATAGAAGATGATCGCGTAGACCATCGCGACACCGACGAGAACGACGAGCCACTGACCGACCGCGTCCATATCGCCTTGGAACAGAGCGCGCAGCAGCGGGACGAGCAGGACGAACACGACCCCTTGCAGGACCGTGGAGACTACGACGAGGACGAGTGAGCTGATCAGGCCGCGGCGGGCGGCCTGGTTCGCATATGTGAGAATCTGACGAATCATGCCTTGGCCCCTTGCGGCGTTGATCGGGCGTGGTTGGCCTGGTAGTCGCGCCACATCCGCGCGAAGCGCCCACCAGCGGCGACGAGTTCGCGGTGGGTGCCGCGTTCGACGATCCGACCCGCGTCGAGCACGAGAATCTGATCGACGCCGACGATGGTGTGCAGCCGGTGCGCGATGACCAGCACCGTCCGCTCGGCCGCAAGCGCACTGAGCGCCTTCTGGATCGCCGCCTCGGAGTCCGGATCGGCGAACGCGGTAGCCTCGTCGAGCACCAGGATCGGCGCATCCGCGAGCAGCGCCCGGGCGATCGTCACCCGCTGTGCCTCACCACCGGAGAGGTGGGCGTCCTCGCCGACCACCGAGTCGTAGCCTCGATCGAAACGCAGGATCCGGTCGTGGATCTGAGCGGCCCTCGCCGCGCGCTCGACCTCGTCGTCGCTCGCCTCGGGACGGGTCAGACGGATGTTGTCGCGCAGGCTCGCTCGCAATAGCGCTACGTCCTGGAAGACAAAGCCGACCTGACGGTACAACTGGTCTGCGGCGATCGAGCGCACATCCGCTCCGCCGATCGACACCTCACCGGAGCCGACGTCATAGAAGCGCGGCACGAGCCGGGCCAGCGTCGACTTGCCCGACCCGGACGTGCCAACCAGCGCGGTGACCGTACCCGGCCGGCACGAGGCGCTGATGTCGTGGAGCACGTCGTGCTCACCGTCGTAGCCGAAGGACACGGCCCGCACATCGAGCGCGCGACCGTCGGGGGTGACGGGCCGGTCGGCGTACCGGATCGGTGGCACCGAGAGGAACGCTGCCAGCGAACCCTGTGCCTTCACCGCACTACGCAGGAACTGTGCGGTCGCGCCGAGCGACATCATCGGGGCGGCGACGCCCGACCCGAGCAGCAGGGCAGGCAGGATGTCGACCGGTGCCGCCCATCCGGCGGAGACGATGCCCACCCCGACCGCGAGCAGGTAGACGATGACGACCGCGGGCGAGGTCAGGATCTCGACGAATGCCATCTGCGCGAGGGTGTCCTTCGTCCAGTCGCTGGCGAAGTCGACATACCGCTTCGCCTCGTCCCGGAAACGGCGATGCGACCGACCGACCTGGCCGAACCGCTTGACGACCGCGATCCCGTGCACGTACTCGACGGTCGCCCCGGCGAGGCGCTCGGTGGCCGCGTCGTACTGCTGGAACTTCTCGGTCCCGCCACCGATCATCACCACGTACAGGACCATCACGAGAATCAGCGGCAGGAGCGCGGCCAGCGCCATCACCCACTGCGTTGTGAACAGATAGACCAGGATCAGGACCGGTACGACGGTTGCCACGATCACGTCGTGGATGGCGTGGGCGATGAGCTGGTGGATGGCCGATACGTCACTTTCCACCAGCTTTCGCACCGTGCCGGAGCTGCGCGCATCGAACCAGCCCAGCGGGAGCCGCTGCAGGTGCGCGACGATGCGCTGACGCAGCGACAGTTGCAACTCCGCATCGGCGAGATGGCTGATCATCCCCGAGGCGAAGGCCCCACCGAACGCCATCACCAGCGCACCGACCGCGATCCACACGATCGCCCAGGCCCGCCCGGCATCGACCGGTTCGCCGGCCAGACCGGGAAGTAGGACGCGGGCCAGCTCAATGATCGCTACGAACGGGACGATACTGGCGACGGCGCCGAGCACGCTCAGGCTGATGATCGCCGCCAGGCTCCCTCTTACCGGGGCGAAGAAACCTTCACCAGACCTTCGTGACATGCCGCCGACCTCGACTCTCGCGATGCGAAACGATAGTCTGAACACCGTTCTAATCGAACGCGGGCATGCTAACAGTTAGGTGAGCCTAACCCCAACTGGCCACCGGTGGGAGGGAAGATCCGTGGCACGGTCGGTGGTGCCCTTCCGTACCGAGCCGGATTCGGCGAACATGCCAGCTTCGCCTACGCGGTGCTCCCCAACAACGCGCCACGATGATGGCCGAGTTCCAGCAGATGGCTGCGGCATCCCCACAGGTCCAGCAGTTGGCGGGGCACACATCGAAGATCACGGTTCGGGTCCTCAACCGGGCGGCGGCCCCGCATCGCTCGCCTGCCGGCATAGCCACCACAACGCCACGGCATCGAAGGTGCTGCCGGGATCCAGGCCGGTTGCCGAGCAAAGAGCGTTGACGCGATTGCGCACGGTGTTCGGGTGGACGAACGCCGCCCGCGCGGCGCGGTTGGCGTCCCGGCCGTGCTCGAGCCAGAGCCGGACGGTGTCGAGGATCGCCTCGCGGTGCGCGCCCAGCGAGGCCAGCGCCGCATGATGCCGCTCGACGAGGGTCGCCCCGAGGTCGGGACGATCGAGGAGCGCGACGACGGGCGCGACGTCGGCGACGTGTACGGTGCCGGCGCGACCGAGGGTCAGCGAGGCGGTGGCCGCGGCGGAGGCCAGGCGGCGCAGTTGGGGTAGCTCACGGACCTCCCCCGGTCCGGCTACCCCCATCGGGGTGCCGTCTCCGGAGCCGCCGCTCGGCATCCGCGACGCCACGAGGACGAGCTTGCCGTCGTCAAAACCCAGTACGCCGGGCATCGTCAAGCACGAGCGCACCCAGCCGATCGCCTCGGGGTCCCGAGCCACGCCGACCCAGACGCCGTCGGGGCCGATCCCCACGTCCTTCGCGGCGAGGACGGCGGCGGAGCCGCCCTGGAGGAGCCGACGGATCGCCTCGTCGTCGTGATCGCGGTGGGGGAGGCGCGCCGGGATCACGGCCGCCCGGTGCGCGGCGAGAAGGCGCTGCCGGACGGCCTCGGCCCAGTCGTCGTAGAGCTCGTGCGCCTGCAGGAGAAGCGCGCTGTCGACCGCTAGTTCGCGAGCGAGAACGCCCGTCTCGGCCCAGATCCGACGGGCGGCGACGTGGACGGCGGCAAGCACCTCGGAGATCGGGATGCCCTGCTGGGCGCGGGTGACCGCGAGGTCCTCGACGAAGGCGAGTTCCGCCTCGGTGGGCCCCCGACGGGCGGCGATGGCCCGGGTGGCCGCGGTCATCAGGTCTCGGGTATGCCGGGCCATGTCGGCGGCGTCGAGGGCGGCCATCACCTGACTCGTCGCTCGTACGTCGCGGACGGCTTCGGTCAACATCTTCGGCGTCGAGGAGACCGACTCGATGAGCGCGACGATCTCGTCCCAGTTCGCTGCATCGCTCACCGGCCTGATTCTGCCGGGCGCTTGTGACCGGCCACAACGACGCGCTCGCCGCTGGGTCGCAGGTCCAAGACACGCCCGGGTCACGGGGCTTAGGTTCCTGTCCGCAGCCACAACGTCAACAGAGAGGGCTCGGGTCCATGTCCAGGAGCATGACCGGCGGTGAAGTGATCGCGAGAATGCTCGCCGTGGAAGGGGTCGAGCACCTCTTCGGGATCATCGACGGGACGTACTTCGGGCTGTACCGCGCGCTGGCCGGGGCGGGCATCACCCTGCACTCGCCGCGGCATGAGGCGGCCGCGGCACACATGGCCGGCGCCTATGCGCGACTGACCGGCAGACTGGGTGTCGTCATGGCGTCCAACGGTCCGGGCGTGGCGAACGTCCTTCCCGGCGTGGCGGTCGAGGAGGGCGAGGGCAACCGCGTCCTGCTCATCACGTCCGCCCGCCGGGTCGGCGTGGGCAACCCGGACCGCGGCGGCGCGTACCAGTACTTCGACCAGTCGGCGGTGATCGGCCCGATGTCGAAGTGGTCCGGGTACGTGCCATCGGCCGACCGCATTCCCGAACTGCTCCGCCGGGCGCTGCGGATGTCCTTCACCGGCCGGCCCGGCGTCGTCCACCTGGACGTGCCGGAGGATCTCATCAACGGGCCGACCGACATCGACCCAAGTGTCATCCGGGCGCCGCACACCTATCGCCGGGTCATGCCGCTGCAACCCGATCCGGTTCTCGTCGAGCGCGCCGCTCGCCTGCTCGTGGCGGCGAACCAGCCGGCCATCCATGCGGGATCCGGGGTCTATCACGCGGGCGCCGAAGCGGAACTGGCGCGGCTGGCCGAACTCCTCGCCGCTCCCGTCACCACGTCGTGGGCGGCCCGCGGCGTCCTGCCGGAGTCCCGGCGCGAAGCGATCCCGATGACCGCGCTCGACCTCAACGACAAGGTCCGCTGCGGGGCCGACGTCGTCCTCGTCGTCGGCTCCCGGCTGGGCGAGACCGACTGGTGGGGCAAGGCCCCGAACTGGGGTCGGCCCGGAGAGCAGCGGACGATCCAGGTCGACATCGACGAGGAGCGCGTCGGCGTCAACAAGCCCGTCGACATCGCGCTCGTCGCGGACGCCCGGGAGGCGCTGCGAGCGCTGGCGGACGCCGTCGCATCACTCGACGTACCGAACCGTCCGGACCGGCTCGGCAGGCTCGACGGCTGGCAGGTGGCCAAGGCGCAGGCACGGGCCAAGCTCGACAAGTCGCTGGCCACGGCCACCGGCTCCGCCCCCGTGCCCCCCGGCCTGGTGCCGACGATCGCCCAGGAGACCATGCCCGAGGACACGGTGTGGGTCTTCGACGGCGGAAACACGGTTGTCTGGTCGAACTTCCATCACGAGGCACGCGTGCCGCGGTCCATTCTGTCGACGTTCAAGTTCGGCATGCTCGGTGCCGGCCTGGGGCAGGCGCTCGGCGCTGCCGTCGCCGCGCCGGACCGGCGGGTGTGCTGCCTGATCGGCGACGGAGCGTTCGGCATGCACGCGAGCGAGATCGAGTCGGCCGTCCGGCTCGGCCTGCCGATCGTCTTCGTCGTCTTCGTCGACGGTCAGTGGGGCATGGTCAAGATGAGTCAGCAGATCGCCGCAGCGCCCCTCGCGACCGTCGTCCGCAAGGTGGTCTGGAACGCCTCGCTGCCCGACGAGCAGATCGTCTACGCAGACTTCGAGGCGTGCCGGTACGACCAACTCGCGAGGGCGCTCGGTGCCCACGGCGAACACGTCACGTCGGCGGCGGACCTGCGCGCCGCGTTCGAGCGTGCGCGCGACTGCGGCGGTCCCGCCGTCGTGCACGTGCAGGTCGACAACGTCGGGCACATGTGGGCGCCCGGACTGCGGGCGTTCAAGAAGATGCACCAGGAGCCGAAGGGGTGAGTGACATGCCGCCGCAACGGGCTCTCGTCACCGGGGGCACCGGCTACCTCGGCCAGCTCGTGGTCTCCCGGTTCGTCGCGGCGGGTGTCCCCACGGTGTCCGTGGACATCCGGAAGCCGGCCGCGCACCGCGACGGCGTCGTGGACATCGTGGACGACCTGAGAGCGCTCGATCTGGTCGCGCTGCTGCGCGAGCACCGTACGACGGCCGTCGTCCACCTCGCGGCGATCGTCGAGCCGCCGCGCGCGATGGGCGAGCCGGAGCTCGAGTCGATCGAGGTCGGCGGCACTCGGGCGGTGGTGGACGCGTGCGTCGCGACGGGCATCGCTCATCTCACCGTCCTGTCGTCCGGCGCGGCCTACGGCTACACGGCGCGCAACGACGGCCGGCTGCTGGACGAGGACGCCCCCGCCTCGGGGAGCCCAAAGTTCGCATACTCCCGGCACAAGGCGATGGTCGAGGCGCTCGTCGCGCGTACCCGGCGGCTGCACCCCGAACTCGGCATCCTGCTGCTGCGGCCGGGGACGATCCTCGGCGCGGCGACGGACAACCAGATCACCGCGCTCTTCCGCCAGCCTGTCATCCTCGGGCTACGCGAGTCGGACACGCCGTTCGTGTTCGTGTGGGACGAGGATGTCGCCGAGATCATCGTCACCGGGGTCGAGCGCGCCGTGACGGGGACGTTCAACGTGGCGGGAGACGGGGCGATGACCCTCGCCGAGATCGCCGCTGTGGAAGGGCGCCGCCTCGTGCGGCTGCCGGCGTCCGGCATCCGGCGTGCCCTGGCGGTCGGCAGCCGGCTCGGCATCGCGCGGTACGGCCCCGAACAGGTCGATTTCCTGCGGCACCGACCGGTGCTCGACAACGCCCGGCTCCGTCGTGCCTTCCCCGGGCTGCCCAGCCTGACCAGTCGCGAGACCTACGACCTTTATCGTCGAGCGAGGCGGTCGTGATGGCGGCACGGGTGTCCGAGCTGCGCGGCGCCGTCGTCGTGGTCACCGGGGCCGCCGGCCGGATCGGCCGGTGCCTGGTCGAGGAGCTGGAGTCCGCCGGCGCCACGGTCGTGGGACTTGACCTGGCCCGATCCTGTCCGGTGGGCGACGCCCGCTACCTCGCCTGCGACATCACCGAGCAGGACGCCGTGCGGACCAGCATCGAGCGGATCGTGGCCGGTCACGGCCGCATCGACGTCCTCGTCCACTGTGCCGGTCTGTCGGCGATCGGCAGCTTCGAGGACCACGACCTCACCACCCACCGCAGGGTCATGGAGGTCACGCATCTCGGCGCGGTCTCGGTGACCCTCGCGGCCCTGCCCGCGCTGCGGGCCGCGTCGGGTCGGATCGTCGTGGTCGGGTCCGTCGCGGGCTTCGCACCGGTCCTCGGCCGACCGCCGTACGTCGCCGCCAAGCATGCCGTCACGGGGCTGTTCACGGCGCTGCGATGCGAGCTCGAGCCGTCCGGCGTGCGGATCACTGTGGTCCATCCGACGTTCGTCGCCGGCGGCATGACGGAGGCCAGCGCCCGGGTGCCCGGGCGTGAACGTGCCAGCACGGGCAGGGAACTCACGCCCGCCGGCGTGGCCGCGGCGATCGTCGCCGGGATCGAGCGGGGTCGCGACCTCGTTCTCATCGGTCGAACCGCGCGGTTGTCCTGGTACGTCAACCGGCTGGCGCCGAACCTCTACGTTCGCCTGATGGCACGTCGACTACGTACGGGCGGCACGGCCGCGCGCCGGAAGGCACGGACATGATCGCCCTGGCGCACGCGGTTCCCGTGCTCGCCGACGGGACGACCGGAGACGTCGACTCCATCCGGATCGCCTTCAACCAGGAGGCGATGGCGATCCTGCGGATCGCGATCGCCTCGATACTGTTCGGGATCGCCCTCGACACCCGCGTCGAGGACTTTCGGCGGGCCGCCCGACGACCAGGCACGGTCGCCATCGGGGTGGCGGCGCAGTTTCTCGTCCTCCCGGCGATCACCTTCGTTCTCACCCTCGCGCTCGACGTGCGCGGCTCGGTCGCCCTCGGCATGATTCTCGTCGCCTGCTGTCCGCCGGGAAACGTGTCGAACATCGTCACCCACCTGGCCCGGGGCGACGTCGCCCTGTCGGTGTCGATGACGGCCGTGGGCAACCTGCTCGCCATCATCCTCATGCCGATCAACTTCGCCCTGTGGGGCAGCCTGCATCCCACGGGCGGGCCGATGATGCGCGCCATCGCGCTGGACCCGGTCGACATGCTCATCGAGGTTGGCCTCGTCATCGGCCTGCCGTTCCTGGTCGGCGTCGCGCTGGCCGACCGCTTCCCGCAGGTTTCCGCCAGGGCGTCGAAGGTGATCGCCCCGGCCGGGTTCCTCCTCCTCGGCGGCCTGATCACCATCGCGCTGGCGAACAACCTGTCGCTGTTCCTCGGCTACATCGGGATCGTCTTTCTGGCCGTCCTGCTCCACGACGCACTCGCACTGGGCCTCGGCTACGGCATCGCCACCGTCACGCGGCTGCCCGGACGCAGTAGGCGGGCGATGACCTTCGAGGTCGGTGTCCGCAACGCGGGGCTTGGACTGCTGCTCGTCTTCAGCTACTTCGCCGGTCTCGGCGGCATGGCACTGGTCGCCGCCTGGTGGGGTATCTGGGACATCATCGTGGCACTTGCCGTCGCGGCCTGGTGGCGCCGCAGACCGACGCGGGACGAGCCACGACCCGATGCCGTCCTGCATACCTGAGCAGGACGACGCGACTGGCCACCGTCGACGGCACGGTGTCCGATCCGTGCACGCGGCCCGCTCCGCCGGACGTTTCCGTGCGGGGTCGCGCCGGCGCCCGGTGGACCCGAAATAGCCTCGGCGGATGGACGATCTCGTCGCGCTCCGCCGCACGCTGCACGCCACCGCCGAGGTGGGCCTGCACCTGCCCGCCACCCAGGCGATCGTCCGCGACGCCATCGCCGGTCTCGGCCTGGACACCACGCTCGGCCAGGAGCTCAGCTCGGTCACGGCGGTGCTGCGTGGTGCGCGGCCCGGCCCGGTGGTCCTGCTGCGCGCCGACATGGACGCCCTGCCGATCGCCGAGGCCACTGGTCTGCCGTACGCCTCGACGAACGGGGCGATGCACGCCTGCGGCCACGACATGCACATGGCCGGTCTGGTCGGTGCCGCCCGGATCCTCGGCGCGCGCCGCGACGAACTGCCCGGCACCGTCGTGTTCATGTTCCAGCCGGGGGAGGAGGGCTACGCCGGCGGCCGGCTCATGATCGAGGAAGGGGTGCTCGACGCGGCCGGGCGGCGGCCCGTCGCCGCGTACGCCATCCATGTCGACTGCGTACTCGGCGCGGGCGAGTTCGTCACCCGCGCCGGTCCGATCATGGCGAGCGCCAGCGGCCTGAACATCCGGGTCGAGGGCACCGGCGGCCACGCCGCGTACCCGTACCAGGCCGTCGACCCGGTCCCGGTCGCCGCCGAGATCGTGTTGGCGCTGCAGACCTTCGTCACCCGGCGGGTGCCCGTCACCGATCCGGCGGTCGTCTCGGTCGTGCGCCTGCACAGCGACTCGAACGCCCCGAACGTGCTGCCGTCGTCGGTGGCGATCGACCTCAACATCCGTACGCTCTCGCGCGAGACCCTCCGCCTGGTGCGCGAGGAACTCGGCAGGCTGGTGGCCGGGCTCGCCGCCGCGCACGGCTGCACCGCCCGGACCGAGTTCATCGACTCGTACCCGGTGACGCACAACGACCCGGCCGAGACCGCGGCCGTGCTGGACCTGCTGGGCGATCGGGTCCGCCAACTGCCCGCCCCGGCGATGGCCTCCGAGGATTTCGGGTACGTGCTGGAGGAGGTCCCCGGCGCGTTGCTGTTTCTCGGTGCCCGCCCGGCCGGGGTGCCGGCCGCCGACGCGCCGCCGATGCACTCCGAGCGCGCCGCGTTCGACGACGCGGTGCTGAGTATCCAGGCGCAGACCCTCGCCGAGCTGGCCTGGCGCCGGCTGGCTCAGGAAACGGCGACGTAGCCGCTGCGTCGTCCCGCCGCGTCGAGGACGTTGCCCATCCGTTTGACCGCTCGGGGCACCAGCCAGCGGTCGGTCACCCGCGCCTGCGGAAACCGCACCCGCAGGGCCGACTCGATCCGGTCGAGGTCGGCCAGGCACCGCATCCAGAGCACGACCACCAGGTTCTCGGCCGAGACGGTCGAGGCGCACAGCCGTACGGCGGGGTGGCCGGCCAGCGCGGCGGCGACCTCGTCGAGCCGCTCCGGCGCCACGGTGAGCCACAACTGGACGGTGGCGTGCCAGCCGGCGACGTCGTGCGCGAAGTCCGCCCGGACACGGACCCAGGTGGTGCGGGCCAGTTGGGCGATGGCCCGGCGGGCCAGCGGCACCGAGACACCGATCTCCCGGGCGACATCGACCGCCGGCCGCCGTACGTCGGACTGCAGTGCGCGCACGGTCCGCTCGATCACCGGCTGCGGAACCTGCGGATCCGGCCCCGCCCGGCGCAGGTCGAGGAGTCTCGCGCGCTGGGCCGGGGTCAGCGTCCGCAGATCGAATCCGACACCCTCCTGGTAGAGCGAACGCACGAACCGGGTGCTGATCGCCCGCACCCCGGGCAGCGGCGCGATGTGCCGGGCGACGTACCTGTCGATCGCGGCCGGCCCGGGTGCCGACACGTTCACGGCCAGTTCGCGTGGCCCCGAGGTGTACTCGACGGTGACGACCGGCGGTAGCGCGGCGAGCGCGGCGGCGATCTCGTCGCGCCGGCCGGGCGCGCACCTGATCTCGGCCAGCGCCAGACCGGCCCGAGCGGGCGTCGCGTAGCAGGTCGTCCAGGCCAGCCCGGTCGCGGTCAGCCGGGACCAGCGCCGGGACAGGGTCGACGCATCGGTGTGCAGGATCGGGGCCAGCACGCTCCACGGCGTGCGGGGCACGATCTGCAGCGCGTCGACCAGCCGCAGATCGAGATCGTCGAGCACGGCGTCACCTGTGCCGGTGGCCGGCGACCCGGTCGGCCAGCTCCGGGTTGCGGTACGGCCCGGGGGCGAGCAGCGCGGCGATCACCCGGTCGACGACCTCGGCCGGCTTGTCCTGACTCATCTTGTCGCGCCCGACGAACCGGCGCACCGGCATCGAGAAGCCGACCGTGCCGCCGACGATCCGCTCGGCGTACGCGGTGTTGGCCTCGGTGACGTGCAGGCGGAACGGATTGGGCAGCGGATCCTCGAAGCGGTCGACCAGCCGTTCGAGCACCCGCAGGTTCTCGGCGGCGTCGAGGCGGCGTGGGACACCGTAGGCGTGCACGACCGCGAAGTTCCACGTCGGGACCGCGGTCGGCAGGCCGTACCAGCTGGGCGAGACGTATCCGTGCGGGCCGTGGAAGATCACCATCAGCTCGTACGAGCCGAGCCCGAACCGGTCGGCGTCGCGTCGGCCGAGGTGGCTGAGCAGCACCATCCCGTCGGCGTCCTCGTCGAGCAGCACCGGGTAGTGCGCGGCCACCAGCCCGTGCGGCCCGTTGCTGACCAGGGTCGCCCACGGGTGCGCCCGGATCAGCGTCTTGGCGTCGTCATCGTCGGCCATCACATAGCTCGTCATCCGGTCTGCTCCAGGCTGTGTCCGGTCTGTTCCAGGCGTCCGGTCTGTTCCAGGCCGTTCCAGGTCCAGCGGCCGGCCAGCAGGGTCCCCGCGACCGTCATGTCGCGGAGCTCTCTCGGTTCGACGCCCGTCGGGTCGTGGTCGAGCACGACGAGGTCGGCCGGATCGCCGACCACCACCGTGGTGCGCCCCCGGGCGCTCGCGGCCAGCGCCGCCGCGCGCGGCAGGGCCTGTTCGGGGTGCCAGGGGTCGCGTCCGTCGCGGGACCGGTCGACCGCGGCGGCCAGCGCGGCCCACGGGTCGAGCGGCGACACCGGCGCGTCCGAGCCGAGCCGCAGTGTCGCTCCGGCGTCGAGCAGCGACCGGTAGGCGAACGACCGCCCGGTACGCCCGGCCCAGTAACGGTCGGCGACGTCGCGGTCGTCCATGGCGTGCTCCGGTTGCACGCTGGCGACCAGGCCGAGACGTCCGAAGCGGGCGAAGTCGGCCTCGGCGACCAGCTGGGCGTGTTCGATCACGCCGGGGATGCCGAGCCGTTCGAACTCGTCGATCACCTGGGTGTTCGCCCGGTCGCCGATCGCGTGTACGGCGGGGCGGATGCCGGCCCGGTGGGCGGTGGCCAGCAGATCGCGCAACTGCGTGGGGGCCACGGCCTGCACGCCGTGGTTGACCGTACCGGGGTACGGGTCCCAGCACAGCGCGGTCCGCGTGTTGAGTGACCCGTCCACGACCACCTTGAGCCGGCCGACGGTGACCAGCCCGTGCCGGTCCAGCGGTGCCCCGGTGCGGTGGCCGGCGGCGATCGCGGCCGGGAGCCGGGCCGGCCAGATGGACGCCTCCACCCGCAGGGCGGTGACGCCGCCGGCCACCCGCTGCGGCCAGAGCCGCAGGTTGTCGGCGTTCTCGAAGTCGACGACGCCGACCACGCCCCGGCGGGCAGCCGCGTCGGCGCCCGCCCGGTAGTCGTCGACACCGGGCGCGGTCTCGCGGTCCAGCCGGTCGAGGGTGCCGATCCAGGCGGTCTCCCGCAGCAGCCCGCTGTCGTCCGGGTCGGTGCCGGCGCCCGGGTCCGCGCCGAGCAGGGCGGCGGCGGCCGAGTTCAACCAGCCGCAGTGCAGGTCCTTGCTGATCAGCACGATCGGCCGGTGCGCGTCGAGCGCGTCGAGCGCGGCGCGGGTCGGCCGGTCCGGCCACAGCCCGTCGCGGAACCCGTAGCCGACGACGTACGTCGCGCCGGCCCGCGCCGGCCCGGCCGGCATCGCCCTGCGTACCACGTCGACCACCTCGGCGGCGCTGGCCGTGCCGGCGAGGTCGACCCGCGAGCGGTGCTTGACCCACTGGGTGAAGTGCACGTGCTCGTCCCACAGCCCGGGCCACAGCCAGCGTCCGTCCAGTCGTACACCGCCGGCCCGCACTCCGGCGGGGGCGGGGCGCGGGCCGCCGGCCGGGGTGACCGCGGCGACCCTGCCGCCGCGCAGCAGCACGTCGTGTGGCCGGTCCACGCCGGGTAGGCGGGCGTCCCGCAACATGACATCCGGGTGCATCCTCCGAGAGTAGGAAGACCACGGCCCGGTGTTCAATGTTCCGTCGGCCCAGCAAAATCGTGCTGATTGTGCTGACAGACCATGTTCGGTCCAGCTCGGCCGACCGTTGTGGCAGCATCCGGCTCATGGCTGAGACTGCCGCGCTACCCACCACGAGCGGCCCGGTCAGCGGACTGCGGTTCGACGGGGTCAGCGAATTCCGTGGCATCCCCTACGCCGGCCCGATCGGCGGCGACCGCCGGTTCCGCGCCCCGGTCCCGCCGAGGTCCTGGACGCAGACCTACGCCGCCACCCGCTGGCCGCTGATGGCCCCGCAGCCGTGGGGCATGTCCGCCGACGACGAGGCGTACTACGGCGCCGTCTTCGGCGCGCCGTACGTCACCGAGTCCACCGAGGACGGCCTGTACCTGAACCTGTGGACCCCGGCGGCCGACGGCGCCCGCCGCCCGGTCATGGTGTGGCTGCACGGCGGCGGTCTTCTCTTCGGGCAGGCCACCCGCCCCCGGGAGAACGGCCGCCGGCTGTGCGCGACCCAGGACGTCGTGGTCGTCGCTCCGTCCCACCGCCTGGGCCTGCTCGGCTACCTGGACACCCGTACGCTGCTGGGCGGCGACGCCAACGTCGGCATGCGCGACATCGTGCTGGCCCTGGAGTGGATCCGCGACAACATCGAGACCTTCGGCGGAGACCCGGCCAACGTCACCCTGTTCGGCGAGTCCGGCGGTGGCGTGAAGATCACCACCCTGCTCGCCATGCCGTCCGCCGCCGGGCTGTTCCACCGGGCCATCTGCCAGAGCGGCGTGATGCCCTCGCCGGGCGCACCCGGCGGCCTCACCCCGGAGCAGGCCCAACCGATGACCGAAGCCGTGCTGTCGGCCGTCGGCGACCCCGCCGAGCTGCGCGAACTTCCCGCCGCCGCGCTGGCCACCATCCCGCTGCCGGGCGGCAGCGGCTGGCAGCCGGTGCTCGACGACGAGACCCTGCCCGTCCCGGTGGCGCCGGCGCTCGCCGCCGGCGCCGGCGCTGACATCCCGCTGATCCTCGGCACCGACGCCGACGAGATGCGGGTGCTGATGCGCGGCCGGGGCCTGCCCGCAACGGTGGACGAACTGGCCACGCTGCTGGTCGGGCTGGGCGGCTTGGCCGGGCTGAGCGGGGCCACCGGGGCCACCCCGGTGGCCGAGCACTACGCGGGTAGCGGCGACGACTTCGCGTTGTCCGCCGAACGGGCCCTGGGCGACGCGATGTTCCGCATCCCGACCATCCGGGTCGCGCAGCTGCGGACGACCGCCGGAGGCGCGCCGGTCTTCATGTACCTGCTCCGGTGGCAGAACCCGGCCCGCCCCGACGTCGGCGCCGGCCACGGCGTGGAGACGTCCCTGGTCTTCGGCAACCTGGCCGACGTTCCCGCCCTGCGCGACGCACCGGCGGCCGACACCCTCGCCACGATGATGGCAGCCGCCTGGGCGTCGTTCGCCCGCGACGGCGTACCCCGGGTCGGCGGCGAGCCCTGGCCGCCCTACCGGCCCACCGACCGGGCCACCCTGATCTGGGACGTCCCGCCGACCGTCGGCTGCGATCCCGGTGGCCCCGACCGGCGCGCCTGGCCCGACTGATCGTCCGCACGGACCCTGCACGGACCTGATGCGGGCGTCACCGGCGGGCGATCAGCCGGACCCGGCAGGCCAGTTCGACGGCGAAACGGGTGTCCGGCTCGGTGAGGTCGAGACCGAGGGTCTGCTCGATGCGCCGGATCCGGTAGTTGACCGCGTTCGGGTGCAGCCGTAGCTCCGCCGAGGCTCGCACCAGCGAGTTGCGGTTGCGCAGGTACGCCAGCAGCGTCTGCAGCGCGGTCGTGGCGCGGTCGGGCGCCAACCCGTCGAGGGGTGCGAGGATGTCGTCGAGCAGCGACCGGCTCAGCGGCGACGCGTAGAAGTCGAGCAGCACCCGCCGCAGTCCGGTCACGTCGGTGGCTTCGATGCTGCCGGCCCGCCCGCCGGCGATCGCGGCCTCGGCGGCGATCCGGGCCTCGGTGGCGGACTGCCGTAGCCCGCCCGCCCCGCTCTGCGGGGTGCCCAGCCCGGCGGTGAACCGCCAGTCCCTACCGGCCACCGAACTGCCGTGCGCGACCACCGTCTCGACCACCTCGCGCAGCCGGCGCTGATGGTCCGGGGCGCCGGGCTCCTCGGACGCGACGATCACCACGTTGTCGTGCAGCACCGCGAGATGCCACACTTCGTCGCGCCGGTCGACCAGTTGCAGCGCGTACAGCTCGATCGAGGAGGCGAGCACCTCGGGCGCCCGCAGCGCGGGGTTGTAGCGGTGCGTGGGGGTGAGCCAGGCGACCGCGTGCGACAGTGACACCGGTAGCCCGGCCCGGGTGGCCTCGACGGCCAACCCGTCGATCCGCGAGGACTCGGCGTAGACGAGTTCGACGATCAGGTCGGCCCGGGAGCGGGCCGGGCCGAACCGGGCCTGAAGTTCGCGTTGCAGCGAGCGGGACAGCAGGGCGGCGAGTACCGGCAGCGCGATGGCCACCGAGGCGTCGTCGCGGTCGGCGACCAGCCGGCCCATCGGTACCTCGCCCACGCACACCGCGTCCGGTGCCGACCAGGCCACCCCGGGATCCTCGATGAGCCGCAGCTCGGTGCCGAGCGCCGCGCCGGCCTCGGCCAACAGGTCCAGCGCCGGGCGGGTGGGTACGTCGGCGGCGGCGCGGGTGGCCCGGGCGATCGCGTCCTCGGCCCGCGACAGCGATTCCTCGGCACCGCCGCGGATGCTCCGATCGAGAAAGACGGCCAGCTCGGACGGGCCGGCAGCGCCCGTCAGCACCGGCAGGCCACCGCGGGTGGCGAGCACCCGGGCGGTCTCGGCGAGCCGGAAGTCCCCGACGAAGACCAGCGCGGCGCAGCCCGCGGCGATCGCCCGGCGTACGGCGACGTCCACCTGAAAGGGCCGCAGCGCCGCGCGCGACACGATCACCACGCGGCCGGCGGACACCGCGGCCAGGTCTTCCGGGGGCACGATCTCGACGCCCGAGGCGACGACGTCACCTCGGGGGCCGGCCACGTGCCGCAGACCGAGCCGGGCACCCTGGGTGAGCACGTCGTCGAGATGCACCTGGTTCACAGGCACAGTCTGACGCATTTTTCAGGTCTGACAACACATAGTGCCCGCTGAGCGGCCTCTCTAGGCTCGGTCCATGCCTGATCACCCCCTGTCCGGCGGCTCGCGGCACCCGGTCCGCGTGATCTCCCGGTCCGACATCGCGGCGCTCGCCGCCGGCTGTGCCGTGTTCGGCACCGGCGGCGGCGGCGCGGTGCACACCGAACGGCTCGCCGTCGAGGCGGCGATCGACGAGTACGGGCCGGTGGGCGTCGTCAGCGTCGGCGAACTCACCGACGACGACGCGGCGATCGTGCTGTCCGGCATCGGTGCGCCGTCGGTGGGCATCGAGATGCTCGGCGCCGTCGGCCAGGCCGAAAGCATCGTCCGGGAGGTCGAGGAGATCATCGAACGGCGGGTGACCGCGGTGATGGCGGCCGAGATCGGCGGCAGCAACGGTGTCGCCCCGGTGCGCTGGGCCGCCGAGTTGGGGCTCAAGGTCCTCGACGCGGACGGGATGGGCCGGGCGTTTCCCGAAGCCACCATGATCGCGATGAACGTGGCCGGTCTGCCCAGCCCGTTCGCCGTGATGAGCGACGTGGTCGGCAATGTCTCGGTGCTGCGCACGGTCGACCTCGGCTGGCTGGAGCGGCACGCCCGGGCGATCACCGTCGCCAGCGGGGCGATCTCGCTCGGCGCGCACTACGTGATGACCAAGCGCAACGCACCGGGCGCCGTCGTCGAGGGCACCGTCAGCCGGGCGATCCAGGTCGGTCACCGCCTGCTGCGGTGCGGACCCGGCTCGGCGGCCCGGCGCGGCACCGTCGACCCGGTCGACGAACTGGTCGACGAACTGGGCGGCGGCAGGATCATCTCTGGGAAGATCATTGACGTCGAGCGGAACACCGAGGCCGGCTTCACCCGTGGATCGGTGACCGTCGAGGGCGTCGGGGACGACCGTGGCCGGCTGGCCCGGGTCGAGATCCAGAACGAGAACCTGGTGGTCCTCGAGGACGGCGAGGTGCTCGCCAGCGTCCCCGACCTGGTCAGCATCGTCGACTCGGAGACCGGTGAGGCGATCTCCACCGAACTGCTCCGCTTCGGCCAGCGGGTCAGCGTCATCGCCTGGGCCTGCGACCCGCTGTGGCGTACCCGCCGGGGCCTTGAACTCGCCGGGCCCGCGGCCTTCGGCTACGACCTGCCGTACGTCCCCTTCGTGGCGCGGGAGCCCGCCCGATGAGCATCGCCGTGGGGATCGACGTCGGCGGCACCAACACCGACGCGGTCGCCCTGTCCGCCGCCGGCGAGGTCATCGCCTGGACCAAGAGCCCGACCACCCCCGACGTCACCGGCGGCATCCGGGCCAGCCTGACCCGGGTGCTCGCCGACCTGGGCGAACGGCGCGACGCGGTCTCCCGCGTCATGCTCGGCACCACCCACGCCACGAACGCGATCGTGCGCCGTCGCGACCTGGGCCGGGTCGCCGTGATCCGGCTCGGCGCGCCGGCCGCCACCGTCTATCCGCCACTGATCGGCTGGCCGGGCGACCTGCGCGACACCGTGCTGGCCGGCGTGGCGTTGGTCGGTGGCGGCCACATGGTCGACGGCTATCCGATCAAGCCGCTCGACCGCGACGTCATCCTGCGGTTCCTGGACTTCCACGCCGGGGCCTTCGACGCGGTCGCGGTCAGCGGCATCTTCAGCCCGTCCTTCCCCGATCAGGAACTCGAGGTCGAACAGCTGATTCGTGACCACGTCGGTGCCGCCATCCCGGTGGCGCTGAGCAGCGAGATCGGGGCGCTGGGCCTGCTCGAACGGGAGAACGCGACGGTGCTCAACGCCGCCCTGCACCGCGTCGCGCAGGACGTGACCTCGGCGCTGACCACGGTGACCGCCGAGGAGGGCATCGGCGCGACCACGTACTTCGCGCAGAACGACGGCACGCTGATGGCGGTCGAGTACGCGGCCCGCTACCCGGTCCTCACCATCGGTTCCGGCCCGGCCAACTCCATCCGTGGCGCCGCGTACCTGACCGGCGCGGACAACGCGATCGTGGTCGACGTCGGCGGTACCACCAGCGACTTCGGCGTGCTGGTCGACCGCTTTCCGCGCGAGTCGACGATGCCCCGGGAAGTCGGCGGCGTACGGACGAACTTCCGGATGCCCGACATCCTCAGTCTCGGCCTGGGCGGTGGCACGATCGTCGACCCGGCGACCGGGGTGCCGGGGCACGACTCGGTCGGCTATCGGATCACCGAGGAGGCGTTGATCTTCGGCGGCTCGACCGCCACGCTGACCGACGCGGCGGCGGCGCAGGGCGGCGGGCCCGCCGGCCGTACGCTCGCCGACCTCGCCCGCACCAGGCTCGCCGACCTCGACGGCAGCACGCGCGCCGGCCTGGCCACGGCGCTGGCGAGCGCGCACGACCGGATCGAGTCGGCGGTCGAGCGGATGTCGCTGGGTCGCACCGGCCTGCCACTGGTCGTGGTCGGCGGCGGTGGGTTCCTGGTGCCCGACCGGGTGCTCGGCGCCGGTGACGTGCTGCGCCCCGAGCACGGCGACGTCGCCAACGCGGTCGGTGCCGCGATCGCCCTGGCCGGCGGGCGCGCCGAGGAGGTCTGCGACTTCGTCGACCGGGCAGCCGCGATCGGCCAGGCCAGTCGCGCGGCCATCGACCGGGCCATCCAGGCCGGTGCCGACCCGACCCGGGTGAAAATCATCGACGTACTCGAATCACCTGTCTCCTACTCCGTACGGCCCACCCTCAAGGTCTCGGTCAAGGCGGCCGGGCCACTCGCCCAGTTCAGACACTTCCCACCCACCAGCGAGCGGTGAAGGAACCAGATATGACCAGAACCCGAATGCGGGCGTACGCGGCCGGAGCCGCCGCCCTGCTGACCACGACCAGCCTGGCCGCCTGCGGTGGCACCTCATCCGACGGCGACGGCGACGGGGAGGCCGCCGGTTACGTCTCCGGCGGCAGCTACGTCGCCGCGATCTCCTCGGACCCCGGCCACCTGATCCCGATGACCGGCGTCTCGCTCGCCGCCCGCGCGATGGTCGCGTACGCCTACGAGTCGCTCGCCGCCGTCACCAAGGACGGCGAGTTCAAACCGTGGCTGGCCGCCTCGTGGGAGGAGACCGGCACGTCCGTCAGCTACACCCTGAAGGAGGGGATCACCTGCGCCGACGGCACCCCGTTCACGGCGCAGGCCGCGGCCGACAACATCAACTACCACGCCGACCCCGAGCACGCGACCTTCTACTACGGGTCACAGGTCAACGAGGAGGTGACGGCCACCGCCGACGGCGACACGCTGACCGTCGCCCGCAGCAGGAACGACCCGCTGCTGCTGGCCAACACCGCCACCGTCGAGATGGTCTGCCCGTCGGGTCTGGCCGACCCGGACAGCCTGCAGGACGCGACCGCCGGCACCGGGCTGTTCCAGCTGGACTCCGCCACCCCGGGCTCGACCTACACGTACACCAGGCGCACCGACTACACCTGGGGCCCCGACGGCGTCACCAGCACCACCGAGGGCCTGCCCGACACGGTCGAGGTGCGGGTCGTCACCGACGAGACCACCGCCGCGAACCTGCTGGTCGCCAAGGACATCAACGCCGCCGTGATCACCGGTGCCAGCCGCGACCGGCTCGACGCGATGGAGCTGGCGACCATCACCCAGCGCAATCCGGTCGGCGAGATGCTGTTCAACGAGAAGGCCGACCGGGTCACCGCCGACCCGCTCGTACGCCGGGCCCTGGTCCTGGCCCTGGACCGGGCGGCGGTCGGCGACGTGGTCAGCAACGGCACCGCCATCGACTCGCGGTCGCTGATCGTCACGGCTCCGTTCGTCTGCGTCGCCGGCGGCCCGAAGTGGCAGCTGCCCGACACCGACCTCGCCGAAGCCGAGCGACTGCTCGACCAGGCCGGCTGGACGGCCGGCGCGGACGGCCGGCGTACCAAGGACGGTGCGCCGCTGACCGTGAAGTTCATCTACGACGCCGCGACGGCCACCCACGCCCCGGCCGCCGAACTCGTCCAGCAGACCTGGGACCAGCTCGGCATCACCACCGAGCTGTCCGGCAACAACGCCGCCGCCTGGTCCGAGCAGCTGTTCCAGACCTTCGACTGGGACACCGGCTTCGTCCAGGTCGCGCCGGGCAGCCCGCCGGTGCTGGCCAGCTTCTTCGCCGCCGCCACCCCGGACCAGGGGGGCAACAACTTCATGTTCGTCGACAACCCCGCGTACGAGGCGCTGATCGCCCAGGCCGCCGAGGCCACCCCCGAGGCGACCTGTGACCTCTGGCAGCAGGCAGAGGCCGAACTGGTCGACCGGACCGACGTCTTCCCGCTGGCCGACAACGAGCTGACGACGTACCTGTCCGGTGCGGAACTGACGGCGGACGTCTTCCATTCGCCGGCCGAGATCCGCATGCTGGGCTGATCGCCATGACGATCCCCTCGACCGTGGACCCGGTGCCGCCTGCCCTGCCGACGGAACCCACGGCCGCGCGCCGAGGGGACCGTCGCGCCCGCCGCCGGCTGCCGCCGCGCGCGGCGTTCGTCCTGCACCGGGTCGGTCGCGCGGTGCTCTGCCTGGCCGTCGTCGTGGTCGCCACCTTCGCCATCGTGCACCTCGTGCCCGGCGACCCGGTGCGCGCCGCGCTCGGTCCCAGCGCCACACCGGAGCTGGTGGCCAGTACCCGAGCGCAACTCGGCCTGGACACGCCCGCCGCGCGGCAGTTCGTGGCCTACGTCACCGGGCTGCCGCGCGGCGACCTCGGCGTCTCCCTGCAGACGCACCGCGACGTCGGCGCCACGCTCGCCGAACGACTGCCCGCCACGCTCACCCTCGCCCTGCTCGGATTCGTCCTGGCGGCACTGGGCGCGCTGATCATCGGGATCACCACCTCCGTCGGCGCCCACCGTCGCCGGCACCGGATCGCCGACGCCGTGGTGTCCTGGCTGCTCGGGGCGATCATCGCCGTGCCCGAACTGCTCAGCGCGATCGGTCTGGTCGCGCTGTTCGGCGTCACGCTCGGCGTCCTGCCGGTGGCCGGCTGGGGCGATCTCGACCAGGCGATCCTGCCGGTCGTCGCGCTGGCGCTGGGCCCGATGGCGTACCTGGCCCGGATCGTGCACGTCGAAATGCTCGCCGTGCTCGACACCCCGTACCTCACCACCGCCCGCAGCAAACGCCTGCCGGCCCGGCTGCTCTACCTGCGGCACGCGCTGCCCAACATGATCACCGGAGCGCTCACCGCCGGCGGACTGGTGCTCAGCGGGATGGTGGCCGGCACCGTCGTGATCGAGACGGTGTTCGCCATCCCCGGCCTCGGGACCACCATCGTCTCGTCGATCACCGCGAAGGACTACCCGATGATCCAGGGCGTCGTGCTGGTGTACGCGACCCTGGTGCTCGCCCTGAACCTGCTGGTCGACCTGATCCTGGCCACCCTCGACCCGCGCTCGTCGATCATGGAGGGCTGACCGGTGTCCGTGCCGCGCGGGGCGCGTAGCCCGCAGGGTGTGCTGACCGTGGTCGGCGTGCTCGCGTTGGTGTCGACCGTGGCCTTCGCCCCGCTGATCTGGGGCGACGCCGCGACGACCACGGTGATCGAGCGACGGCTCGACGGACCCGGCGCCGCCCACTGGTTCGGCACCGACGAACTCGGCCGCGATCTGTTCGCCCGCACGCTCGTCGCCGCCCGCCTGTCGGTGCTGGTCGCATTGGGATCGACGGCGATCGCCGGCCTCGGCGGCGTCACGGTCGGGGTGGGTGTGGTGCTGCTGCCCCGGATGCTGCGCCGGTTCGCCACCGCCGCGATCGAGATCCTCATGTCGTTCCCGTGGCTGCTGCTCACGCTGTTCTTCTCGGCGATCTGGGGCGCGAGCGTGACCGGGGCGATGCTCGCGGTCGGCTTCGCCGGCGTGCCGACCTTCGCCCGGCTGACCTACACCTCGGCAGCGTCGGTGAACGAACGCGACTACGTCCGGGCCGCCCGGATCGTGGGCGTCGGCCCGGTGAGCGTCGTGTGGCGGCACATCCTGCCGAACATCCGCGCGTTGCTGCTGGTCAACACGGCCGCCGTCGCGTCGGCGACGCTGCTGGCGTTCACCGGGCTGTCGTTTCTCGGGCTGGGCGTGCAGGCACCGGCGTACGACTGGGGGCGCCTGCTGCGCAACGGGATCGAGCAGATCTACAGCAACCCGATGGCCGCGCTCGGCCCCGGCATGGCCGTCGTACTCACCGGGCTGGTGCTCAACTCGCTCGCGTTGTTCGCGGGCCAGCCGGTGCGGCCCGGCTTCGGGCTCTGGCGCCTGCCCGGCTCGGCCGCCCCGGCCGCCCCGGCCGACGCTCCCGCCGGGGACGTGGTCGCCGTGGTCAGCGACCTGCGGGTCAGCTTCCCCGCGCCCGACGGCCACCTGCACGAACGGGTACGCGGAGTGTCGTTCTGCATCCGGGCGGGGGAGACGGTCGGCCTGGTCGGGGCGTCCGGATCGGGCAAATCGGTCACCGCGATGGCCCTGGCCGGACTGCTCGGGCCCGACGCCCGGGTCGACGCCGCCGCGCTGCGGCTGCGCGACATCGACATGGCCGCGCCGCTGAACGCGGCCGCGCGCCGGCGGCTCGGGCTCGAACTCGCCATGGTGTTCCAGGATCCGCTCACCTCACTCAACCCGGCGCTGACCATCGGCCGGCAGCTCACCGAGGTGAGCGAGGTGCACGAGCGGATCGGCCGGAGCGCGGCGCGGAAACGGGCGCGGGAGTCGCTCGCCACGGTCACCATCGACGACCCCGCCCGGCGGGTCCGGCAGTACCCGCACGAACTCTCCGGCGGCATGCGACAACGCGTGATGATCGGCATGGGCCTGATGGGCCGGCCCCGACTGCTGATCGCCGACGAGCCGACCACCGCGCTCGACGTCACCGTGCAGCGCACCGTGTTGCGGGTGCTGCACCGGGCCCGGCGCGGCACCGGCAGCGCCATCCTGCTCATCTCCCACGACATCGCCCTGGTCAGCACGTTCTGCGACCGGGTGCTGGTGATGCGCGACGGCGAGATCGTGGAGGAGTTGGCGGCCGACCGCCTGCACGAGGCCCGGCACCCGTACACCCGGGCGCTGATCGCCTGCGTGCCGCACATGACGACGGACCGCAACCGGCCGCTGGCGGTGATCCCGTGAGCACCCTCGCCTTCTCGCGGGTCTGCGTCCGGTACGGGCACACCACGGTGGTGGACGCCGTCGACCTGACCGTCGCGTCGAACACGGTGCACGGGCTGGTGGGCGAGTCCGGCTCGGGCAAGTCCACCCTGGCCGCCGCCGCGGTCGGACTGGTTCGGCCGTCACACGGCGCGATCCTGCTGGACGGCACGGACATCGCGGGACGATCGTCGGCCGCGCGCCGGGCCCGCCGCCGCGTACAACTGATCTTCCAGGACCCGTACTCGGCGCTGGATCCGCGCATGTCGGTGGGCGCCTCGCTGGTCGAGGCGATGCGGGCCAGCGGCCGATCGTTGTCGCGGGCCGGGCGGGCCCGGCGGGTGGCCGAACTGCTGGAGATGGTCCACCTCGATCCGGGTCGCGCCCGCGACCTGCCGGCGGCCTTCTCCGGCGGCCAGCGCCAGCGGATCACCATCGCCCGCGCCCTGGCCGCCGAACCGACCGTGATCATCGCCGACGAGATCACCTCCGCATTGGACGTGTCGGTGCAGGGTGTGGTCCTCAACCTGTTGCGTGAACTGCAAACCTCGCTCGAGCTGACGATCCTGTTCATCTCGCACAACCTCGCGGTGGTGCGCTACGTCTGCGACACGGTCAGCGTGATGCGCCACGGCCGGATCGTCGAAAACGGCGAGACCGGACAGATCCTGTCGACGCCGACGCACACCTACACCCGCGAGTTGCTCGCCGCCGTTCCGGTGCTGGGGGAACGCCCCGACTGGGACGCCTACTGACAGAGCTGCCGGCCTCGTCGGCTCCGGTCGTTGGCTCCATCCATCGACTGCTTTCGTTCGTTGGCTGCCGGCCCCGCTCGTCGGCAGGTAACCATCGAGATTAGGCTGACCTAACAGGGTTGGTCCGACTGGGAGGTCTCCGTGACGGATGCCGGCCGACACACGCAGGGTCTGTCCGAATGGATCATGACCCGGGACGGCCGTCGGCTGCACGCCGCGATGCTGCCCGGGCCGGGTGACGACACCGCACCGACCGTGGTGTTCGAAGCCGGCGCCGCGGGAAGCCGGTCGTCCTGGGCTCTCGTCCAGCCCCGGGTGGCCGGATTCGCCCGCGCCGTCGCCTACGACCGGTGCGGACTCGGCCGCTCCGCGCCGGATCCGGTCGGGCGGACCCTGGACCGGATCGCCGACGATCTCAACGACCTGCTCGATCACTACGGTCCCGGTCCGTTCATCCTTGCCGGGCACAGCGCCGGCGGGCCGATCGTCCGTCTGGCCGCCGCCCGCCGTCCCGACCGGATCCGCGGCCTCGTGCTCGTCGACCCCACCGACGAAAGCGCAGACGTCCTGTTCAGCCGGCGATTCCGGCACGCCGAACGACTGGCCATCATGGCCGGCACCGTTCTCGCCCGCACCGGCACCCTGAAACGGTTGTACGGCTTCCTGCTCGATGCCTGCCCGGCCGACGTACGCGCCGACCTCGAACGCGAAGGTTTCACCCCGACCGTCATCCGCACCCAGGCCGCGCAGGCACGTACGTTCCTCGACGAAATCGCCGCGTGGCGTACCGCCCCACCCGACATCGGCGACATCCCGGTGACCGTCATCTCGGGCGCCCGTCCCGGCGACGGAATGCCCCCGGCGATCCGCGCCGCGGCGATCGCCGCACACAAGCAACGCGCGGCCCGGTCCGCAGGTGGACGGCACGTCGTCGCCGAGCACTCCAGCCACTACGTCCCGATCACCGAGCCCGACCTCATCACCGAGGAGATCCGGCGGCTCGTGACGTCCGTGGCCGGAAACCATCAGTGATCGCGGGGGCGGCCCGGCCCGGCGGGCCGGCGGCCGGCCGCTGCAACACCTGCGTGTGGTGGGTGTTCCAGCGGCCGGCCAGACCGAATCAGAATGGTCAGTTCACCGAAAGATCTTCGTGGAAGAACATCGTCGAGGGCCCAACGTCCCCTTCAGGGGATGGGACGAAGCTGGGGATCAGCGGCGAGTTGCCGTTGTTCGGTGCCTCCACCACTTTCCCATTGGTGGCGGACTGCAACACCACACTGCCGTTTCCGCCGTGGTAGAGCCAGAACGTCTGTGCCGTGCCGACCGCGATACTGTTGGCGATCAACGGTTGGGTGCCACCCGCCGGCGCGTTGACGTAGTGCCGGTTGGAGTGTGCCCGTAGCGCGATCGCATCTCCACCCAGGTCGAGCATGTCGAACTTTTCCGACTTGTTGGCGGCGGTGGCGCTGGCGATCAGCGGACTCGCGCCGAGGCCCGGGGTGGTCACGATCTTGCTGTTGACCGCGGATCGCAACGCGACGACCGCCGCTGGCGAGGCCCAGATGAACTTCTCCGCCACGCCGAGCGTGGTGGCGCTGGCGATCAGCGGGCTGGCCCCGCCCGACGGCGCGGTGACGTACCTGCTGTTGATCTTGGCGATCAGGCTGACCGTGCCGTCACCGTTCATGATCGGCTGGAAGCGCTCGGCGTCGGTGATCGCGGTCGCGTTGGCGACCAACGAGCCGGCACCGCCCGAGGTGGCGCTGACGTACTTGCCGTGCACCCAGGACGCGAACGCGTAGTAGCCGTCACCGGCGTTGACCAGGGTGAACTTCTCCGAGTCGCCGATTTCGCTCAGCGGCTTGGTCGCGGTCAGCGGCAGCGTGCCGTTCGACCCGACCGAGACGTTGCGGCCGTTGGTCAGCGACCGCAGGCCGGTGGCCAACGGCACGGCAGTGGTGCCGATGCGCAGCATCACGTCGCTGGTGTTGTAGGCGGCGGTGTTGCGCACGACCCGCCGGGTGCCGCCGTACACGAGGAAGTTGCGCACCTCGGTGGGCGTCCAGCCAGGATTGGCCGACAGCGCGAGCGCGGCGGCGCCGGCCACGTGCGGGCTGGCCATCGAGGTGCCGCTGTACCGGTCGATCGCCGTGTCGTTGCTGGCCACCGACGAGGGGATGTGGTTGCCCGGTGCGTGGATGTCGACGCATGGACCATAGTTGGAAAACGACGCTCGGAAGTCGACCTCGTCGGTGGCGCCGACCGTGATGGCCGAGGCCGCACGGCCGGGCGACTCCTCGCAGGCGTCCGCGCCGCTGTTGCCGGCGGCGACGGAGTAGCTGATGCCGGAGGCGATCGAGGACTCGACCGCGGCGTCCAGCACGGCGCTCGGCGCGCCACCGAGGCTCATGTTGGCGACCGCCGGCTTGACCGCGTTCGCGGTCACCCAGTCGACGCCGCCGATCACGCCGGCCAGCGTCCCGCGGCCCTCGCAGTCGAGCACTCGCACGGCCACCAGGCTGACGCCCTTGGCGACGCCGTAGTTGGCGCCGCCGATGGTGCCGGCGACGTGCGTGCCGTGGCCGTCACAGTCGCTCGCGACCGGGTCGTTGTCGACGAAGTCGTAGCCGTAACTGGCCCGGCCACCGAATTCCTGGTGGCTGATCCGGACGCCGGTGTCGATGACGTAGGCGTGCACGTTGCCCGCCGTGTTCGGGTAGATGTAGCGCTTGTTCATCGGCGCGAAGATCTGGTCCACCCGGTCCAGACCCCAGGACGGCGGGTTCACCTGGGTGTCGTACTTGGACATCGTGCGGTTCTGCTCCACGTACGCCACCGCAGGGTTGGTGGCGAGCGAGGTGGCCTGCGCCTGGCTCATCCGGGCGGCGAAGCCACGGATCGCGCGGGTGTACGTGTGGGAGACGGTGCCGCCGTACCGCCTGGTCAGGGCCGCCGCGTTGGCGCCGACCTCGGTCGGCTGGGCTTTGGTGTCCTTGAACACCACGATGTAGCTGTCCTTGATGACGCTGCTGGCGGTGGCTCCGAAGAGGCCTGGAGCCTTGGCCGGCACCGGCGGGTGGGCCTGCGCGGCACCCGTGCCGGTGATCGTCGCGGCGACCGTGACCGCGACGATGGCGATCCCGGCCAGGGCCGAGCGGCCGGCTCGGCGAGATTGGGACACGTGAACTCCCCGTTGGTGTCAACGTCCAATATGGACGCGGGATGGACTGTGCTGCCTCCTGGCAACGACCGCACCCATCTTTGTCGACAGCCGCCGCCGAGGGCTCAGCCGTTCGGACGATTGGCGATCGAATGTCCTGATCCGGCTCCGGCGGCACGCCGACCAGTTCTCGTCCAGACCGTGACCAGATGGCTCCGCCAGCCTGAACGGACGCGTCTGGACGTCGCGTGGGACACGTCGCGTGGGACATGAGGAGCGGTTCATGCGAAGAGGCAGAGCAAGAACGGTGACGGTGGCCGCCGGGGTCGCCGTCATCCTCGCCGTGACGGCACTACCGGCCGTCGCCACACCTGACGAGGGCTACTCACGCGTCTCGCCGAACGCGATCGTCGGGGCCGGGCCACTGGGCGAACGGCAGGGAGCCTTCCTCAGCGGCGCGGCCACCACGCCGGACGGGCGGGCGGGCGTCGACGCGGTCGCCGACATCCGGGAATACTGGACGCCGGAGCGGATGCGCGCCGCGACCCCGCCGCAACGAAACAGGACGCAGCGTGACGCCGGCACCGACACGGCCGGTGCCGGCACGGAGACGCCAACCGGCAAGCCGATGAGGACCGCACCGACGCCACCGTCGGCGGAGGCGATCGCCGAGGCCGCCCGCGCCGCCGGTGCGTCGGTATCACCGGCCGCGGCAGCGTCGGCCGCAGCCGGCAAGGTCTTCTTCATCGACCCGATCGACGGGCGGGAACACGTCTGCTCCGGGGCGGTCGTGAGCAGCACGAAGGGCAGGCTGGTCGCGACCGCGGGGCACTGCGTACACGACGGTCTGTGGATGCAGGGTTGGATCTTCGCGCCCGGGTACGACAACGGAGCGCCGTACGGGTTCTGGATCGCGGAGAACCTCGCCGCCCGCACGGACTGGATCTACTACGCCAGGACGTCGGCGGACGTCGGCGTCGCCATCATGAGCGGTACACCGATCGCGTCCGTGGTCGGCGGTAACGGGTTGGCGTGGAACCAGCCGGTGGGGCCGGCGGTGACGGTCGTGGCCTACCCCGGGGGCATCAACACCCAGCGGGTCTGCGTGGGCGCCACCTACTCCGGGGGGTCCGGGCAGATCGGGATGAGTCCGTGCAGCTTCGCCCCGGGCGGCAGCGGCGGGCCGATGCTGCTCAACTTCGGCGTGCTGGGGTCCGGGCTCGGATACCTCACCAGCGTGGCGAGCCACATCTACGATCCGCTCCCAAACGAGGTCTACGGACCGTACTTCGACGACCTCAACGCCGGCCTCTTCTACTACGCCGAAGCGATATCGCCGTAGCGCGTCTTCACCGGGGCCGGTGGCGCCCGTCGACGGTGTCGCAGATGCGACGGGAGGTGCCGCGGATCGCCTGCGGCACCTCCCGTACCACTCGATCGTCGGCCGCCCGTCAGCGGCCGGCGCGGTGAGCTTGACATTGTCACTGTGACAAGGTCTTGACTGGTGGTCGGAGGTGGTCCCCATCGACTCGACACACCACTCCTCGCCGGACCCACGACTGCTTGACGCGCTGGCCGCCGGGGACTCGTCGACACGGCTGAAGGCGGCCCTGGCGATCGGTACGCATCCGCAGCCCGCGTTCGTCGACGCGCTCGTGGCCCGGTGCGCGATCGAGCCGGACTTCTTCGTACGCGACATGCTCACCTGGGCGCTGACCCGGCTCCCGTCGCAGATCACGGTGCCGAAGCTGCGCGCGGAGCTACACCGCGCACCCGCGCAGGCCCGTAGCCAGGCGTTGCACACCCTGTCCAAGATCGGCCACCGGGACGCCTGGCCCGCGATCACACCGTCCCTGCTGCGCGACGCCGACGACGAGGTGGCGCGCACGGCATGGCGCGCCGCCGTCGTTCTCGTGCCCGAGGAGGAGAAGAGGGCGCTGGCCGCGGAGTTGGCGACGCAGTTCGGCCGGGGTGACCGGGAGGTACGGCTGAGCCTGAGCCGCGCCCTCGCCGCGCTCGGCGACGTGATCGAGCCGATCCTGCGGACGGCGGTGACACATCCCGACGCGGCTGTGCGTGCGCACGCGAACGCCACCGAGCGTCTCCTGCGGGACCCGGACGCCGGATTCGACCTCGCCGTCGACGAGGCGAAACGGGTCGTCGCGCTCGGTCCGGAGCACGGGGAGACACCGGCGTGCTGATCGGCGAGGTGGCCCGCCGCTGCGGGGTGAGCGCCCGGATGCTGCGGCACTACGAGTCCCTGGGACTGGTTCGGCCGACGGGCCGCACCGTGGGCGGCTACCGGGAGTACACGCCCGACGACGTCCGACGGATCTTCTACGTGGAAGGTCTGCGGTCCCTGGGACTGTCGCTGCGCCAGATCGCCCGCACTCTCGACGATCCCGGATTCGCGCCGTCCGCGCTGGTCGGCGACCTCATCCGGAGAACAGAGGAACGACTGGACCGCGAGCGCGAGCTCCTCGATCGGCTCCGTACCGTCGACGCGGCCGGGCCCACCGGCTGGCGGGACGTCGCACGCCTCGTTGATCTCCTGCGCGGGCTGGGATCGCGCAGTGCCGCCCGCCGGCAGCAGGCGGTCCTGGCCCCGGCCGAGCAGACGGCGCCGATTCCCGCCGAACTGCTGGCCAGGGCGGTCCTGGCCGAATCCGATCCGAACGTCGCCGGGGCCCTGCGATGGGCCCTGGCACGAGCCGGCGGTGCCGCTGTGGCACCGCTGGCCTGCGGTATGACCTCCGACGACGTCGATGTCCGGCGGCGGGCGGTCGCGGCGCTCGCCGAGCTACCCGACGAGGAGGCGACCGCGGTGCTCACGGACGCGCTGGGGGACCCGGACCCGACGATCCGCAGACGCGCCGCTCTCGCGGTAGGCGCGCGGGGAGTCACCGGAGCCGTTGCGACGCTTCTCGCGATGGTGGTCGAGGGTTCGAACGACGTCGAGGCGGCCGAACTCCTGGGGGCGTTGGCGCGAGACGCGACGTGGGCCGAGCGGATCATGGACGCGCTGATCGACGAACTCGCGGCGCCCACCGCGGAATCGGCGGTACGGATGCGACTGACCCAGGCACTCGCCGAGATGCCCACAACCATCGCGCTGGACACCGTACGGCGACTGACCCACGACGACGACCGACCCGTGGCACTCCTCGCCGCTGCCCTGGTGACAATGCTCGACGACCAACCGGACCAGGAGAACCACGATGCCACCGACCGGTGACACCCGATCGGGCCGTCGGGGCGCCGTACCGCCCCACCGCCGTCGCGCCAGACCGCCGTTGCGCCAGACGGTACGGCGAGAACCGTAGGGCGACAGTCGACGCCGACCTCGGCGCACCACGGCTGGCGGCCATGGTGTTGTGGCATGTCAGCCGGCGCTGACCGCCAAGCAGCCGATCCTTTCGCCGCAGGTGAAAGGCGCGCCGACGGGCTGCCCGGTCGCGAGATTCCGCACGTGCACGCTGCCGTCCTCGCCGGCGGACACCACGACGAGACGACCATCGAGGTCGGCCAGCGTCACGGCGACCACCTCGCCGCGATGGCCCGTGTACGGTTGCCCGAGCGGCTGGCAGGTGGCGAGGTCCCAGACCCGCACCGTGGAATCGGCACCGCCGGACGTAATCACCGTCTTGCCGTCCAGCACGCCGGTGGCCAGGCAGTAGATCGGGCCGGCGTGGACGTCCCAGGACCGGGTGTCCATGCCCTGCCCCATGCGGGGATCGCGCAAGCTGGCGGTCAAGTTCCCGGGTGATCAGGTCACGGATCCGGATGGTGGCGTCGATCCCGGCGGAGGCAACGAGCGTGCGTCCACCCGTCTCCGCGACCGCGACCGCGACCGACCAGACCGGAATTGTCGGTGAACGGCGGGCCCAGGGGCCGGCGTCGCGTCAGGTCCCAGACGTGGACCGTACCGCCGTCGTCGCTGGAGGCCACCACCGCCCGCCCGTCGCCGACGGCGGTGACCGCCATCGCGGTGACGTCTCTACGGTGGCCCCGGTAGGCGGGCCGGACAGGACGGCCGGTGGCCAACTCCCACACGTGCACCTTGCTGCCGCCGGTGGACAGCACGACAGGTCGGCACCTTCGGAGCCAGGACATCACATTCTCCGGCATAGATCAGGTGCGCATCGGGGCAGGACCGCGTCAGGCAGGCACTTGCCGGCCGTCCGCCGGACACACCATCCGTTTCCCCAAGGATAGGTGACTGAGCCACGGACCAAGCCGTCGCCGAAGTCGGAGGTTGGAACCGCTTTCGGAGCCCTACGGCTCGTACGGCACGTACTCGACCCGTCTGGACCACTTCGGCCACAGCGGCATCGGCAGGCAACCCGCAGGACCCTCGTAGCCCGTCTCTGTTTCCCTGGTGCCGTCTGCAAGGATCACGACAACGCGGGAACGGCTTTTCCCGAACACCTCCACGACCCGGCCGGCCACCACCGACCTGACGATGTCCTCCAGAAACGCCAGGTCCTCCTCGCCGCCGCCGATCTCCCAGCGGCCGCCGACGTCGCCGACCTGAACGACGATCTGATCGCCAAAGTCCGCCCAGCTCACCGGGCGGGTTCCCACACGGCGGGGGACGATGTCGACCGAGATCCCCGCAGCGACCTCCGTGACAAGTACCTGTGCGCTATCCGACAACTCGACCGCCAGGGCCATGGCCAACCCGCGCGAGCCCGCCGCATCCGACGGCGGAGTCTCCCCGTCACTGTCATCCCGGACGCTTACCACGGGACAATCATCACCCGGGACTCTGCCCACGTCACCGGGCCGGTCTACCTGCTCCCGGGTCGGTGACGATCGTCTGTAGCGAGAGTCGTAGCTGTTCGGCGGCCGCTGGGCTGAGCCGGGCGAGAAATTCGCGCTCGGCGTCGTCGTTCGCCTCGATGGCCTGCCGGAGGGTCGCGTCGCCGGCGGCGGTCAGGCTCACGACGTTGCGGCGTCGGTCCTCGGCGTGCGGGTGACGCGAAACCAGGCCCTTGGTTTCCAACGCGTCCAGCAGCGCGACCATCGTCGTGCGGTCGATGCCCAACCGCTGCGCCGCCTGCTGCTGGGAGGCCGGCTCCCGGCCGGCGAGGACGAGCAGCACTCCTAGTTCGCGCCCTTCGATGCCGTACGGCGTCACCGCGTTCGTGGTCATTTCGGTCATCCGCAGATACGCGTGCTTGAGCAGGTAGACGAGATTCCTACGCAGTGCGGGCCCCGGCCCGTGGTCAGTCGACACCACGCCACTCTATCGCTAGACTGATCGTCAGCTACACTGACAATCAGCACCTCAACAGAAAGGAAGTCGCGATGATCCTGGTTACCGGAGGTCTCGGTTTCATTGGCTCTCACACCGTTCGGGCGCTGCTCGACCGCGGCCAGGGCTGCGTGCTGGTCCAGCGTCGGACCGGTGAGATCCCGGCCGACCTCGTCGACGAGAACGTGGCGATCGAGCGGGCCGACATCACCGATCTGAGCGCCCTACTCGCCGTCGGCGAGCGCCACAAGATCACCGGCATCGTCCACCTCGCGTTCTCCATGCCCTGGCCACCCGACCCCGGGCAGCCCGTCGAGCAGACGCGCAAGGCTCTGGGCAGCCTGCTCAACGTCATGCAGGCCGCCCAGGCATGGGACGTCGACCGGGTGGGCGTCGCCAGCACGATCGGCGTGTACTCGGGCATCGCCAGTGAGGGCCCGCTCACGGAGGACATGCCGTTGCCGATGACCGCACCCCACGTGATCCCGACCTTCAAGAAAATCGGCGAGTTGCTCAACGAGCACCTGTCCGGCGTGACCGGCATCGACGTCGTCAACTACCGCATCTCCGGCACCTGGGGCCCGCGCGACCCCCACGGCGCGATCTTTTTCGCCGCCCCCGCGCTTGTCCACGCCGCCGCCAGAGCAACCGAACCGGACCTCTCCACTCTCGTCGCACCCGCGTACGAGGAGGACTCACTCGACCTGTGCTACGTCAAGGACACCGGCCGGGCCATCGCACTCCTCCACCTCACCGACCGGCTCAACCACCACACCTACAACGTCGGCTCCGGTCGTGCGACTACCAACGCCGAGATCATCTCCGCAATCAAACAGGTCGTTCCCGACGCCCGGATCGACCTGCCCACCGGAGGGACCGCCCAGCAGACCTACCTCGACATCAGCCGCCTCCAACACGACACCGGCTACGCCCCGGAATACGACACCGAACGCGCGGCCGCCGACTACATCGCCTGGCTCCACCAGGGCAACGACCAGTGAATCAGCCCGGCGAGTGCGCCCCGCCCAGGGCGGTCAATCTTCCCGCAGCGAGACCCGGAGGCCGCCCTCGGCGGCAAGGCCCGGTCCCATTCGGGGTGAACGGTGTGGGCCGCCGGGTGCTTGAGCCGCCGTCGTAGGCGGTGCCGCCGTGGCCGGTCGGTGACGGGGGTCGATGGTGATCCCCGTAGCCGACTCACCTCCGGACGGGAAAGGGGGCACCGACGCTCGTCGGTGCCCCCTTCGTGGAGCCGGTGCTACTCGCTGACGACGACCATCCGACGTCGTCTGGCGAAGAAGAGCAGCGCTGCGCCGATCGCCACGACACCACCGCCGACCGCGCCGACGAGCGCGGCGTTGGCTCCGGTGACCGGCAGGTCACCGCCGCTGCCGCCGGTCGTCACGACCAGCCTGACCTCGCCGTTGGCCGGGTGCGCAGACCGCCGAGCCCCACGCCCGGGCACCAGCCGGCGGAGACGGTCCGCCCGTGGGTGGCGAGCCGTCGCCGCAGTTCGCGCATCCGTAGCCCGGCAGTACTACCTGACCATCCCCGACGGGCTGACCGAGGCCGCCCGTATCGACAGGCTCAACGAGTACGGCATCTGGGCGCGGATGGTGCTGCCGCTGTCCAAGCCGGCACCGGCCAGCCTGGCGCTGACAAAGCCGTTACGTTGACAGACCCCAGCCCGGAAGGGACCGCCCGATCTTCGCCAGGCTTGACGTCGCGTGTGTGGCGATCTCTCGGGGGATCTGCCGATCCCGGAACAGGCTGTCGAACGTCCACGAGAGGTCGACGCTCGTTTCTTGGCGCTGGACCAGCAGCCGTACCGGGTAGACCGAGGGCCGCCGCGGCGGGATCATGCGCTGTGGCTGGTACGGAAAAGGGTAGAAGGTGCTGAGCTTCCGGCGCACGTCGGCGAGGACGGTTCCGTAGAAATTCACGAGCACGTGCCCGGTGCGGCAGATCGTTTCCCACAGCCCGGCATGGTGAGCGCGGATCCGAGCCTGCGCATCCTCCCACGCCGCCGCCTTACCGCGGACCTCGTCGATCTCCTTCAGGTGCACGTCCGGGCTCGCGTCGGCGGGGAGCAGATGCGGGACCATCCGCGAGATCCAGCCCACGAGGTGGCGGGTGCCCGTTCGTCGACCGTGGTGCAACGTATCCAGCCGTGCCCACCGCAAACCGCACACCTCGAACATCGCCGACGCCAGCGCCGACAACAGGTACGCCTCAAACTCCCGCGATGTCGGTGCCGCCGGAAACGTCAAGGATGTCGAGAAGAAATTGTCGGTGCCGAACTCGAACATCGCCGTCGTGTCGACGCCGGCCGGCTGCGACACCTCCCGCCACGGGCGGTCGAGCCACCACGCCTCCGCCGGCGGCGCCGCGCCCACCGGCGGACCGGTACGCAGCGTGCTCAGATAGCTGGCGTAGCCGCTGCCCGGCGGGACGGGCGGCTGCGCATGGTCACCGTCGTAGGCACGTTGCAGTTCGAGGGCCAGCACGCCCAGCGACACCACGTCGCAGGAGAAGTGATGCACGGCCAGCACCAGGACATCGTCACCGCCGGTCCGTACCAGCGCCGCCCGAAACACCGGCCCCGCACGGAGGTCGAACGACAGCGCCATCCGCTCGAAGGCCACTGCGATGGCATGGTTCTGCGCCGCCTGCGGCACCGGGCCGATGTCGATGACCGTGAGAAGGTCCTCGTCATCCCGGGGCGGGGCCAGCACTTGGCGGTATTCACCGTCCGGTGTCCGGATCAGCCGGAGCCTGAGCGCGGCGTGGCTTCGGGTCAGCGACCTCAGGGCGGTACGAAGCCGCCGCTCGTCGAGACGCTTGCTACTGCCCAGGACCACCGGCAGCACGCTGCGCTCGGCATCGGCGAGTGATCGCCCTTCCAGCGATCTCGCCTGCGATGGTGTGAGCGGGTAGCTGTCCATGATGTCGACTCCTTGCGTAAAGATCGGTTGCGAGTCACGAGACCGGATGGTGCCCCGCCGGCACCGTCAACGGTGGGGTACCGGCTAAAGGCCGCACTCCCGGTAGGTGCGTTCGATCAGCGCCGCGTACGCCGCGGCCATCCGGGTTTGGCTGAACCGCTCGCGGTCGTCGGCGAACGCGCTGGCGAACTCGATCCGTCGGTCCATCGCCTCTGTCCAGGCCGAGGCGACGGCGTCCGGGTCCGCTGGAGTGACGAGGCCACGCCCGGCCACGATGGACGAACAATCGCCGACGTCGGTACTGACCGGGACCGCGCCACACATCGTTCCCTCGATGAGACACAGCGGCCCCGCCTCGCCGACGCCCGAGGTGAGCGACACCACATCCGCGCTGGCGTACACCGCTCGCATGTCGCGTCGCGGCCCGAGCAAGCGGAGCCGGCACCGCAGCCGGTCGGCGTTGGCGAAGGCGGTCTCAATGTCGTGGCGCAGCTCAGGGTTGCGCTCGCTCATACCGGCTCCGCACATGACCACCTGGCCACTCCGCTGCCGGGTCAGGAACCGGCGGGCCGCCTCCAGGAACAGCGGCACGTTCTTCATCGGGTCGTAGCGTGCGGCGAAAACCACCACCGCGGCCGTACGCGGCAGGCCCAGAGCACGTCGCAGCCGGCCGCGTTCCCTGGCGCCGGCCGGCCGGAACCGGCCCAGGTCGACCCCGTTGGGGATGACGTGCAGCAATTCGCCCGGAACGCCGGCCGCCTGGTAGGCCGACCGGGTGGCCTCGGCGCAGCACACGCCCGCGACCACCCGACCGCTGGCGACAGCGGTGAGCAACTCGGTCAGCGCGGCTCCCTGGTTCTGCGGATCGGAGCGATGCAGGCAGACGATAACCGGTTTGTCGGGAAAGTCGAGCTGGTTGACCAGGCGGAGGGGCTGTTCCTTCAGGGACAGGATGACGTCGGCGCGCATCGCCTGCCGGGCGGCTGCGGCCTGCTCGGCGGGGCCGATGGCGGGGTCCCGGCCAGTGCCGCCGAGAGCCCCGGTCAGGGCGGTGACCGGAACGTCGGCCGTGCGCAGCATCTGGTAACAGGCGTCGTCCTCCATGCGCTGGATCAGCGTCTCGCGCTGAATCCGGCGGTGCATGCTCAGGACCGAGTGGGACTGCCGGCCGGTGGACTGCAGCTCGGCCACCATGTTGCTGTGCAGCACCCGGGCTCCGCCGACGAAGAATCCTTCGTAGATCGACAACACGCGCGGTCCAGCGAATGCCGCAACGTTGTCCGGCCTGTCCACCGACCGGGAAAGAGCAGAAGAGGTAGCAAGATTGCGCTGCCGTCGGATGCCAGTCCGGGATGAAATCACAGCTGTACCCATGTCACTCCACGTACGATCGCCATGCCTTCCGGTTTCGCACGCCAATCGTCTACTGATAACAGGACAGCATGCTTGAGGAAAGTCTGAGGATCTGCTGAGTTGACGTACAGTAAGTAGTCCCAGGTCTCGTGGGTGATGCGGATCGTGGGCACGCTGACGGTCGGCGTGGCCGGCTGCGGCGGTGCTGTCGTGATGGCGGGGTGGGTGTCAGCCGGCCTCGGGAGGTTGGGCCCAGGCGCGCAGGTCGGCGGCCGATGCGGTCCAGGGCAGGAATCGTTGCAGTTCGGAACCGGTCAGTGGCTTTGCGTCGTGGCGGCCGCAGGCGTCGAGGTAGGCGGTGAGGTAGGTCAGGACGTTGAGGCCGGTCTGTTCGGCGGTCGCAGTGACGGTCCAGATGGTCGCGGCGAGGCGGGCGGCGTCGTCGGTGCGGGAGTCGTAGGCGTTCTTGCAGGTCACGACCGGCCTGCGGGGCGACCTTTCCGCAGCGTTGCTGTCCAGGCTGATCATGGGGTAGTCGCGGTGCGCGGCCAGGCCGTCCCATTCGGCAAGCTGAGCGTCGAGTGCTTGACGTACTTGACGTACGTCCCCGCCTGCGGCTTGCTTGTCTCCAAGAGGACGAGGAGGCGCCCGATGTCGATCGCGCACTCTGACAGCTACACCGAGGCGCGCGCGCACTTGAAGGATCTGCTGGACGCGGCCGAGCGGGGTCGCGTGGCTACGGTCAGGCGGGACGCGGCGCGGACAGCCGTGGTGGATGTTGAACGCCTCCGCTTCTCCCTCGCATCGCCTAGCACACCCCGCGCGCAGGTCGTCGCCGAAGCGGGCGAATGGTCGGTTTTCATCCCTGGCCTGCCCATCGCGGGGGATGGCGAGACGTTCGACGAGGCGATCACCGAGATGATCGTGGCGCTGCGCGAGTACGCCGAGGACTGGCAGGAGCACCTCTCGACGCTCCGAACCACCGGAACAACTGGGCGCTGGTACAGATGATCAGTCTCAGCGACGATGATCAGTTGCGGGACTGCCGCGTCGAGGACGTGCGGCGTCATGGTGAGAGTTGCGAGCCCCTGACGGTGGCGCGGCTGGGCGCACTGCTCGTCGGCGCCGACGAGGCGCGACGGTGGCGGTTGGTGGCGGAGTTTCTTGAGGAGTACCGCTGGGAGCCGGCGCAGGAGCGGGCCGTTCTGCTGGAGCAGGAGCCGGCTGTCACCGGCGATGAGCGCTGGGACGTGTTTCTGGCCGCGTTGACGGAACACCTGGCAACCAAGGAGGGTCGCGGGGCACCGGCATGGGTGGAAACACGATCATTGCGCCGGTTCTGGTTCCCGTTCAACACGCGGGCCGCGCGGGTCGACGCGGTGGTGCACGCCCCGGCGGCGTTCCGCCGTCGCGGAGTCTACGTCTCGCCGCAGGAATTGAACGTCGCGTGAGCGCCGATGATCCGCTGCTGGACCGCGCGGCGATCGAGGACGCCTTCCGCCGGCTCGGAGATCGCCTGCACTGACGACAGCACCTGTTTGGTCATACAGGTGCTGTCGGCAAGTGAATGACGGGTCACATGTCTCCTCGTCACTGCCGAGTTTCGCTACGGGCGAGCACGATGCTGGTCCGGCTCGACGGCGAGCCGAAACGCCTTCCTCCACGGAAACGCGGCTTGCCGGTCGGTGCCGGTGCCTGGTGGGTGTGGTGTCCAGTCGTCGTTCGGGCCGGAGATGACCCGGACGCCTTCGGCCCGTAGGTCGGCGATGGAGCGTTGGAAGGGTGCACGGGCGGCCAGCGCGGCGTTGACGAACGGCACGATGACGGTGGGGACACCGCGTCCGATCAGCTCGGCGGTTGAGGTGAGCGGGTAGGTGTCGGCGACGCCGCAGGCGAGCTTGTTGACTGTGTTGTACGTCGCGGGTGCGATGATCACCGCGTCCACCGGTGGCAAGGTCCGCCGACCGCCGACGTCTGAAGTCTGGTATGAGCTGCGTACGGGGTTGCCGGTCAGCCCGGTGACGGCGGAGGCGTCGATGAAGTCGAGTGCACTGGTGGTTGCGACGACCGTCGTCGCCCACGACTGCTCCTGTGCCGCTTCAACGAGTCGGAGAACATCGGCGGCGGGCCCAGCACCGCACACAACAATCCGGAGGTGCCCTGAGGTCACAGCCGAATCCCTGCATTGGCGGCGAACTCGGTGACGTGGCTTCGTAGGTGCCCGCGTGACAGAGCGGCGAGGTTCTCGACGATGCGGTGCACCGCCGGGCGGGCACAGATCTCCTCCGGCGCGATCCCGAAGGCGGTCCGTAGCGCTGACAGTCCCTGCTCATGACGTCCCCACTGGGCGTACGCCTGTGCGACGTCGACGAACAAGGCTGCTTTGCGTTCCTTGAGGATGATCTTGTCGATCTGTACCTGGCGAGCGTAGGTGATGGCGGTGCCGGCGTCGCCGAGGGCGAGGGCAACGTTGACCCGGTGCTGCAGCACGTTGGTAGGGCCGAAGCCGGTCCACCGGTCGTTGCCGTCGTGCCCCAGCCGGTTGGCGGCCTGAGTCGCCTCGTCCAGCATGGTGGCGGCAACGTCGCGGTCTTCGATCCTTGCAGCGGCGATCGAGCCACGGAGCAGGAGCGCGCCGTAGACGGCGAGGGCGTGTTTGGAGTCGAGCCCGGTGACGTCACTGACGGTAGTGGCGGATACCTGCGCGAAGGTGACAGCTTGTCGGGTGTGGCCGTTGCTCATCAGCGCGTGGGTCATTATCCGTGCACTGGTGCCGATCGCGAGAGGATCGCCGCTGTCGAGTCCGTATCGGGTGCTGCGCTCGGCTGCCACAAGCGCCATCGAGGTGTCGCCGTGCTTCAGCAGCACGCTACCGACGACGTGGTAGAGGTCGGCGGCGAGTGCATCGAGTACGGAACGCTCGCTGGCCTGCTGCGATCTCGCTGCGGTGAAGGCTGGGAGGAGGGTTACGAGCCGGTCGAGGGTGCGCCCGTAGCGGCATGCCTGGTAGTCACCCTTGACCTGAGCGACCTGGGCGGCGAGGTCCTGCACGGAGATGGGCGAACCAGGTCCGGCAGCATCACGGCCGGGAGACAACAGCACGTCGAGCAGGTGCGCCACGGTCGGGATCGCGGCGGCGCCTTTGACAGCCGTATCGGTCAGAAAATCTCTGCGCCGCACGTTCTCATCCTGGTCAAGATCGGGATTGCCTCCGCCGTCAGTATGAGCCAGACAACCGGCGTGGAGTGCGACGAGGGCAGCTGACTGACCCGTGGGTGCACCGCTGGTGCTCGCATCGCAGAGCTGTGCGAAACGCTGACGAGCCTCCGCCGACGCTTGGGCCAGGACGGTGTCCAGCGCCGCCTGCATCTCGGCACGCAACTGGATGTCACGGCCTCGACTGCTCCACTTCGCCACGGTACGTCGCGCTGCCCCGAGATGCTCGGCGAAGTCGGTCACACTCATTCGTAGTGCCTTGCGTAGCGCGTTCGCTTCCCAACCGGTCCAGGCACTCACGGTCGTCATCTGCACGTCCTTTCGACGGGCAAAGCTCAGGTGCGTGCCGCTGATCGTAACCGTACGTAGGTTCACGGACGTGCACCGTCAGTGCACCGTGCGGACATTTCCGCTGAGGGTTCAACCGGCCAACCTGGACATGTGGCCCCGCCGCCGTGCACGCCTTTGAGCTGCGGCGGCGGGTGCCGGGCGGCGGCTCGGGGTTGACGTGGAGAGCCACCTCGGGTCGCCGCCCTTCCAACTCTCGTTGAGGGGGCAGCGTGTTCGGGAAGTGGTTTCAGCGTGCGGACGTGCCGGTGGATGTGGTTTATCCGGTGCCGGGTCGGCGGCGGTTCGCCGATCGGACGGTGCCGCCGCCGGATCGGCGGCCGGCGACCCGGACGGATCGGGCGCAGGCCCGGGGTGGTAACGCCGGCCGGCACTACCTGCGGCGAAGAAGCACCGGGCCGGCGGTGGGCCGGTGCATGAGCCGCTGCGTCCGTCGTGGTGCTGTGCGGTCTGTCCGGACGGGACGCCGTGGCCGTGCCCGCCGGGCCGGACGCAGTTGGCGGAGGCGTACGTCGGTGAGCCGCTGGCGCTGTCGATCGACGTCGGCGACCTGCTGACGACCGCCGCCGAGGAGGCCGGGATCACCGACCCGGCCGAGTTGTACGAACGCTTCGTGTCGTGGACCTGGATCGACGCGGGTGGCCGGCGATGAGCGTGGCCGTCGGGCGTCGGGTCGCGCTGTGGCGGGTGCGGCGGCAGATGACCCAGCAGGTGTTCGCCGATCGGATCGGCCGGTCGAAGAGCTGGGTGGAGAAGGTCGAGCGTGGTGTCCGGACACTGGACCGGTTCTCGCTGATCCGGCAGGTCGCCGAGGTGCTACGGGTCGACCCGGCGGAGTTGATCGGCTCGGACCGGCCATCGGAGCATGGCGGGGCGGTCGACGGGGTGGCGGTGGTCCGGGTGGCGTTGGCCAGCTACGAGGTGTTCACCGCCGTCGACAGCGGACCGGCGGTGGAGCAGGAGGTCACGCGGCGGGTGGAGCATGCGTGGTCGACGTACCAGCACGGGGACTATCCCCGGCTGCTGCGGATGACACCGCAGCTGCTGGACGCCGCTCGGCGGCTGCACGCGACCCGGCCTGGGCCTGGGGCGGAGTTGTTGGTGCGCGCGTACCGGATCATCGCGCTCGTGCTGGTCAAGGTCGGCGAACCCGAGCTGGCCTGGTTGGCGGCCGATCGGGCGCTGGCCGTGGCCGGCAGCGATCCGGTGCTGGCCGTGGCCGGCAGCGATCCGGTGCTGGCCGGGTCGGCGGCGGTACCGCTCGGGCAGGCGCTGCGCGGGTTGGGCCAGGACCGGTTGGCGATGACGACGACGGTCGCCGCCGCCGACCGGCTCACCGCGTCGAGCGGCGGAGCCGCGTCGCCGCAGGTCCGGGCGGTGTACGGGACGTTGCTGCTGCAGGCCGGGTTGGCCGCCGCCGGCTGCGGCGAAACCCGCAGCGTCGACGAGCTGCTCGGCCGAGCCGCTGACGTGGCCGGCCGGATCGGCGACGGGCTGGACTACCGTACGGCGAGTTTCGGCCCGGCGGCCGTCGAGCTGGCGCACGTGGTGGCGGCCGTGGAGTCGGGCGATGCCCGGCAGGCGGTACGCCGACACGAAACGGCCATCCGGCAGCAGACGTGGCGCGGGCTGCCGGCAGAGCATCGGGCGGCGTACCTGGTGGACGCCGCGCGGGCGTACCTCGCTGTCGGTGACTTCGCGGCGGCGGGACGGTGGTTGGTCGAGGCGGACCGCGTCGTACCGGCTGAGATCCGCTGCCGGCCCTCCGCCCGTACGGTCGTGGCGGAGATCGCCCGGTGCGGGCCGGACACGGCCGGCGTCGCCCGGCTGGCGACGGCGCTCGGGCTGACGACCAGCGTTTCGTGACGAGAGAACCTGTATGACCCTCAACCCGCCAGTTCTACGACAACACAGGTTCCCTCGCCAGCGTCAGCCGGGCAGCGTCACCGCGTCGGGTCAGCAGGTGAAGGCGGCGTCGGGGTCGTAGCGGGCACGGTCCGATGGAGCCGTCTGCTGGCGTCAGGCGATCTGGCGAAGGTCCTTGCCGTAGTCGAAAATGATTCGCATCCGCGCGCCCAATGCTCGTGCGTATTGACTCAGGGTGGCGACCTCGCTGGGTGAGTCCGAGCCGCTGACGTTCCTCGGCGAGGTGGAAGGCACTGCTCCATGCCTCGGTACGCGCGCGTTCGGTCGCCAGCGCGGCGTCGTCCCCGTCGTGTAGTTCGCTGCGGACGTCCTCCCAGTCGTGGAACTCGGTCATTGCCTCTCGTGCCGCTTCGCCATCTTGTATCACCTTGACCAGTTGCCGGCCTTGTTGCCGGAAGGCCAGGGAAAGGGAACCTGTGCGCCTCTTCTGTCAGCGGGTCAAGGGGGGTAGGCCATACCGGGCCGGCAAGGTGTAAGTATAGTTATAGTAACTACGCTTACACTAGCGTGACGGGATGGTGAGGTGGAGAAGCCGGCGGAGATTTTCGACCGTGACGTCGAGTGGAACGAGTTGGTCCGGTTCGCGCGCCTGCCGCAGGGCGGGGCCACGCTGGGAGTGGTCTCCGGCCGTCGTCGCCAGGGCAAGACGTTCCTGCTCGACGCACTGGTACGGGTAGCTGGCGGGTTCATGTTCACCGCCACGGAGTCGTCCGAGGCTGACGCGCTGCGCCAGTACGGTGAGGCGCTCGGTGACTATCTGGGTGAGGCGACGCCGCTGCGGTTCGCGAACTGGGACGAGGCGGTCACCCGGACGATGACACTCGCCCCTGCCGGGCCACTTCCGGTGGTGATCGACGAGTTTCCGTTCCTGGCCCGAGCCAGTCCGGCGTTGCCCTCGATCATCCAGCGGGCGCTCGACCCGGCGGGACAGCGGTCGAACACCCAGGCGCGGCTGCTGCTGTGCGGTTCGGCGCTGTCGTTCATGGGTGGCCTGCTGGCTGGCACCGCGCCGCTGCGCGGACGGGCCGGCCTGGAGTTGGTGGTCCGCACGCTCGACTACCAGGCAGCGGCCCGGTTCTGGGGGATCGCCGACCCACGCACCGCCCTGCTGGTCAACGCGATCGTCGGCGGCACCCCCGCCTATCGGCACGAGTTCACGCAGGATGACTCGCCGGCCGGGCCGGACGATTTCGACGACTGGGTGGTGCGGGCCGTGTTGAACCCGGCCCGCCCGTTGTTCCGGGAGGCTCGCTACCTGTTGGCGGAGGAGCCCGACATTCGCGACCCCGCGTTGTATCACTCGGTGCTGGCGGCGATCGCGGACGGTCGTACCCGGCGTGGGGAGATCGCGAACTTCCTGGGTCGGCAGACGTCCGACCTGGCCCATCCGCTGGGTGTGCTGGAGGACGTCGGTCTGGTCGTGCGGGAGGAGGACGCGTTCAAGAGCAACCGGGGCGTCTACCGGATCGTCGAGCCGTTGCTCGTCTTCTACCACGCCGTGATGCGGCCGGCATGGGGCGACCTGGAGCGCGCGGGTCGGTCCCGGCAGGTCTGGCCCCGGCTGCAGCGCACGTTCCTGAGCAAGGTCGTCGGACCGCACTTCGAAACGATCTGCCGCCAATGGGCCCGCTGGGAGGCCGATCCGGACGTTCTTGGCGGTTTTCCGACCCGGGTCGCGGCCGGTGTCGTCAACGACCCCGCCGCACGCACGCAGCACGAGGTGGACGTGGCGGTATTCGGCCGTGACGAGCAGGGCAGCGAGGAACTCCTCGCGATCGGCGAGGCCAAGTGGCAGGAGGCCGTCGGGACCGGTCACCTGCGACGCCTGGCACACATCCGTAGCCTGTTGGCCGGTAGCGACGGGGTCCGGGCCGACCGGTGCCGGCTGCTGCTGTTCAGCGGCGGTGGCTTCGCCGACGACCTTCGCCCTGTGGCGGCTGCGGATCCCAGCGTCCAGCTTGTCGACCTGGATCGCTTGTACGCGGCGCACCGATCCTGAGCGGCGGCCTGCACCGAGCACCCTCGGCGGGACCGCCGGCAGGACCCCCCTTTTATCCGTGCGCGAAGACGGCGTCGGGGTCGTAGCGGGTCACGATCCGGCGGAGCCGGTCGAGGTTGGCGCCGTGGTAGGTCGGGTCCAGCGGGGACCGGTCGGGCTCCGGGTAGTTGGGGTAGATCAGGCCCGATCCCCACGGGTGGGCGATCGCCCAGGACCGGTCGACCCAGCGTCGGGTGTCCTGGCGGACGGCGTCGGTGGTGCGGCGGATCGCGTAGCCGGTGTGCCGGAGGATGAATCTGGCCCGGCGGTGTACGAACGCCGTCGCGTGTGGCGCGACCCGACCGTAGGCGCCGCCCCATGGGATGAACTCCAGTTCGCGGGACTGGCCGGCGGCGGTCCGGCCGGCTACCAGGTGCTGGACCAGCGCCGTGACCGTGTCCGGCGGCAGCGGCTGGTCGAAGAATTCCGAGCGGCACAGTCGTCGGCCTGCCGAGGTGCCCCACGGTGGCCCGGTCACTTCCAGGTCGTCGGGGCTTTCGGGGTAGCTCACCGCTGCGGCTGCCGGCGCGGGCAGTTCGCGGATCTCGACGTGTTCCGGGTCCGGGGCGAACCGGTCCAGGAAGCCGGTGCCGGCGCCGACGCTCATCCCGAACACGGCCACGTACGGCTCGTCGGCCGGGTCGTGCGGGCCGATCAGTACGGACTCGCAGTTGATCTCGTCGGGTGCTTCCGGTGCCCAGCCCAGCCAGGTGCCGATGACGTCCGCCGCGTGCCGTACCGGCCAGCGGCATTCGAAGAACGTGGCCGGCACCGTCGGCCGGGTGCGCAGCACGAACGTGGTGACCACGCCGAGCAGGCCGCCGCCGGCGCCGCGCAGCGCCCAGAACAGGTCCGGTTCGCGGTCGGTGTCGCACCACACGGTACGGCCGTCGGCGAGCACCACCTCGGCGGCGACCAGATGGTCGCTGCCGAGGCCGTACAGCCGGCTGAGGCTGCCGTACCCGCCGCCGAGCACGGCACCGCCGAGTCCGACGTCCGGGCACCAGCCGGCGGAGACGGTCCGCCCGCCGGTGGCCAGCCGTCGCCGCAGTTCGCGCATCCGTAGCCCGGGGCCGGCGGTGACCAGGTCGCCGTCGGTCCGCAGCTGCCGCAGCCCGCCGAGGTCCAGCAGCAGCCCGTCGGTGCTGCACCGGTCGGCGAAGCTGTGCCCGCCACTGCGTACCGCCACGTCGAGCCGGTGGGCGCGGGCGAACGCGAGCCCGGCCCGGACGTCGGCGGCGGTGGCCGCCCGCACCACGACCTGCGGCAGCCGCTCGTCGAGCCGGGCGAGGAACGGCAGCCGGCAGTCGACGTACTCCGGATTCTCCGGGGTCAGCAGCGTCCCGGACAGCTCGCCCGCGAGCCGGGTCAACGGGGCTGCAGCGACAGCCATGGGTCCTCCGCCATCCGGGCCTGCAGGGTGGACAGTTCGGCGTACCGGCCGCCGAGCGCGAGTAGCTCCTGATGGCTGCCCTGCTCGACGATCTCGCCGTCGTGCATCAGATAGATCCGGTCACAGTTGCGCACGCTGGCCAACCGGTGGGTGATCAGCACGACGGTGCGGCCGGCGGCGAGCCGGCGCAGCGCCTCGTAGACGGCGTATTCGGCGCGGGCGTCCAGCGGCGCGGTCGGCTCGTCCCAGATCAGGACGGGCGCGTCGCGGAACAGGCCCCGGGCCACCGCGAGCCGCTGCCACTGGCCGCCGGACAGGTCGACGCCGCCGGTGAACGCGGTGGTCAGCAGCGTCTCCCAGCCCTGCGGCAGCGGGTCGACCACCTCGTCGGCGAGCGCCTGGCGGGCGGCCCGGCGCAGCGCCTCGTCGTGCGGGTCGGCCCGGTCGAACCGTCCCATCCGGACGTTGAGCCGGGCCGAGTCGGGCCAGCGGACCGGGTTCTGCAGCACCATCATCACCCGGTCGGCGACGGTGTCCGGGTGCAGCGTGGCCAGGTCGGTGCCGTCCCAGGCCACCGACCCGGCGGTCGGCCGGTACAGCCCGGCGATGATCTTCGCGAGGGTGGTCTTGCCGGAGCCGTTCTCGCCGACCAGGGCGACCGTCTGTCCGGCGTGCAGGGTCAGGTCCACCCCGTGCAGCACCGGCGCTGACCCGGGGTAGTGGAAGCCGACGTCGCGCAGTTCGATCCGCTGCGGGGCGGCCGGTGCCGCCGGCCCGGCCGATGCCCGGGTGCGGGTGGCCGCGTCGGCGAGGAACGCGTGGAAGTCGGCGACGTACAGGCCCTGCTCGAACAGCTGGTCGGCGGTGCGGACCAGGCGGGCCAGCGCCGCCACGGCGGTCCGGGTGGCGATCAGCGCCGTGCCGGCGACCGCGAGTGGGATCCATCCGGCGTCGAGCAGCAGCCACAACGCCGCGAACACGCCGCCGAGCGCGACACCGGCCAGGGCGCGTCCCCGGGCCCGGGCCCGCACCTGCGCCGACGCGACCGCGATCTCCTCGTCGCGGACCAGGTCGGCCGCCTGCCGGTAGCGGGCCAGCACACTGTCCTGGGCCTGGGTGGCCCGCACCTCGGCGGCCGGTTCCCGCTCGGTCGCCAGGTCGGTCACCATCGACACCCGGCGGTTCAGCGCGACCAGCCGGGCGTTGCCCGCGTAGCCGAGCCGGGCCGCCCGCAGCGCCGCCCACCCGTCCGGCAGCACGGTGACCAGCAGGATCGGCAGCAGCACCGGGTGCAGCACGGTCAGGCTGACCGCCGCCGCCGTGACCGCCAGCAGCGCGCCGATCGCCTCGACCAGGTTGTCGACGATCCGCTGCAGGTAGAGCAGGCCCCGGTCACGGGCCCGGAACATCCGGTCGAGGAACCGTGGATCGTCGAACGCGGTCAGCTCCACCGCCAGCCCGGCCGCGACGAGCCGCTCGTCGGCGAGGCGGCGCACCGCCGGGGCGATCCGCGCCTGGGCCAGGGTGACCGCGATCTCCAGGCCGGCCCGGGTGGCGAAGGCCAGCACCACGAGGGCGAGCGCGGGTGCGGCCGCTGCCAGCCGGGCCCCGGTCGGCCCGCCGGCGAACAACCGCTCCAGCACCCCGGCGGTCGCGACCAGCCCGTACGTGGTCGCGACCCCGGCGACGAGGTGCAGGACCAGAACGGTCACGGCCGCGCGCGGGGCCGCCTGCCGGATCAGCCGCAGGGCGGGTCCGAGCGCGGCCGGCAGCCCTCGGACGACCTGCCACGGACCCAGCCCGTCGGTCGGGGTCTCCAATCGCCAGTACGGCGCGGTCACGTCGGACATCGCGGCGTGCCCGCCCTACGCCAACCCGTCCGGCGGACCGGGATCGGGCAGCAGCACCGACGGCAGCGGGCACTGCGGGTGCATCCGCAGCAGCTGGTAGCCGATGCCGCCGAGGCCATGCAGCAGACCGGGCCGGAACGCGTCCCGGTTGGGGCCGGCGACCGCCCCGAACTCCTCGATCCCGGTCAGCACCCGGGCGTCGAGCTCGTCGGGATCCACCTGCGGTGGGGCCGCGCCGGCCGCCATCGCCGTTCGTAGCAGCTCCCAGGTGCCGAGCTCGCCGTGGCACAGGGTGTGGTTGGCGCCCATGCCTGCCGGCCAGCTCGCCGCCGCGGCCCGGCGCAGCATGTCGGTCCAGCGGTCGCGGGTCGGCGGGTCGGCGGAGCGGCGCAGTTGGTCGGCGGCGACGATGCCGATGCCGACCGACCCGTGACACCACGCCGCGGCGTCGGTCGGCCGCTCCGGCTTGCGCATGTCCAGCCAGCCGGGCAGGCCAGGGTCGTAGAGCGACTCCTCGTAGCGGAACGCCGCCGCCGCCAGGTCGTGGTAGCCGTCGAGGTGCGACAGCGCCCAGCCGATGCCGGTGGTGCCGTGCGACACCCCGCCCAGCCCGTCGGTGGCGAACGGACCCGGCCACCACGCCGCCGCCGGGGAGGCCGCCTCGGCGACGGTGGTGGGGCCGCCGCCGGTGGCGGGGCCGGCCGGGCGGGCGGCGGCGCGCAGATGTTCGCCGATCGCGCCGGCGGTCTGCACCCATCGGGCGTCGCCGTCGAGCTCGGCCAGCCGCAGCAGCGGCACGATCGCTCCGGCCGGCCCGCGCAGCAGATCGTACGCATCGGTGGCCTGCACGGCGGCCGGCACCAGCGCGGCGACCGCCCGCGCCCGGCGCAGCGCCTCGTCGACCATCGGTTCGCCGGCCATCTGCCCGCCGGCCGTCGCACCGGCGGACACCGACCCGTCGCCGAGGAGCCGGCGCAGCAGCAGCCAGGCCCAGATCCGGGCACCGAGCCCGACATAGCCGCCGGCCGGATCGGGCCGGATCGGGATGCCGGTGGCCCGGTCGGCCTCGGCCTGGTCCTCGGCGGCGCGCATGCTGGCCAGTACGGCGTCGAGCAGCTCGGCGGCACCGTCGACCGGATCGGCGCGCCCCGCCGACTCCTCGTACCGGTACGCCGCGAGCAGCACCGCGATCCCGGCGGTGCCGAGATACATGTCGGTGGGCAACGGCTGCACCGCCCAACCGGAGTTGGCCACGATCACCGGCGCGATCCAGGTGGCCGTCCGGTCCGTGCCCCGCACGGCGGTGGCGAGCAGCATGCGGACGACGTCGGCGGCGAGCGTCCGCCGGCGTCGGTCCAGATCGTCCGGTCGCACCAGCCGGGGGACCAGCGGCGGGCCGGGCGGGGCGGGTGGCGTCTCGCTGAGATAGGCGCTGATCAGCGTGGACCGTAGCACCTGGCGGTCCAGCTCCTGGTCGGCCTCGCGCCAGCGGCGCAGCGCCCCGCGAATGAGGTCCGGACTCGCCGGCATGGTGAACATCGGGATGTCCCCGACGAGCAGATCGGCGACCTCGGCGGCGACGACCTCGGGCTCGTCGGGCGCGGCGGCGGCGCGCTGCCCGTGCCGGGTCAGCAGATCGGCGACCGTGGCCCGGGCCGTCGGCTCGTCGTGCAGCGAGGTCGGGTGCCACAGCATCCGGGCCAGTTCGGCGTACGTCTCGGTGTCGCGGCGGACGAAGCGCACCTCGCCGCCGACGAACCCGGTGAGCAGCGGATCGAGCCGGCCGCGCCGGTCCATCTCCCGCAGCCGGTCGGTCAGCTCGTCGAAGGCGTCGCACACGTCGCCCCAGAACCGGGCCAGGACCGGCTCGGCGCTCGGCTGGTTGGCGGCCTCGGGGGGGTCGAAATCGGCGTACGCGAGGCGGACCTGATCGGTGCCCTCGTCGACCAGCGCCGGCACGGACACCGTCGGCTGTTCGCCCTTGAGGCCGCCGGCACCGGACGGGTCCAGCCCGCGCCAGGCCAGCGCCACGCCACGTCCGGGCAGCAGCCCGGTGCCCAGCACCGAGGAACTGAGCGCGCGGGCGGCCCGGTCGGTGGCCAGCCCGTACCCCGAGGGCAGCAGCGGCGGCTGCGGGGTGAACAGGGTCTCGCAGTCCACGACCACCGGCACCGGTCCGGCCGCGATCAGGTTCTCCGCGTGCAGGTCGCTGCCGCCGAGCATCCGCATGATCGCGGTCCACTGGCCGAGTCCACGGTAGAACGTGTGCAGTTCGTCGTCGTCCGCGCAGTAGCGGTGGGCGACGTGGGCGGCCCAGCCGTACCCGTCGCGGGCCAGGACCGTGGGCACCCGGATCCGGGCGGCTGCCGGCTCGTCGGGCAGCAGCCGGGCGACGAGCCCGGCCAGTGCCGCGTCGACGTGCAGGGACCGCGGCTTGTAGACGACCGGGCCGGCGGCGCAGCGCACCACCGCGACGCTCTGCCCGCCGCGGTGCGTGTCACCGGAGCCGAACTCGACGTCGAGCAGCGTGGCGTCGCCCGGCGGCAGCACCGTGGGCGACAGGTCGGCCCGGTCGGCCGCGAACCGGTACGCGAACGCCGTCACCGCCCGGTGGGCGTTGCCCAGCACCGTGCCGATCCGCTGGCGCAGCGTCGGGAAGCGGGCGTCCAGCGACGGCCAGAACCCGTCGGCGCTGGCCAGCTCCAGCCAGTGCTCCCACCGGGCACACGGGTCCGGACCAGCCAACCGGCCGCTGATCCGCGCGGCGTGCACGTCCAGCACCAGCACCCGGGTCACCTTCGGTCGAACCGCTTCGCGCCACGCCCGGGTGGCGGCGGCGGTGATCGCCGCCCGTTCACCGGTGCCCAGGTCCGGGACGTCCCTGAGCTGGACCGCCAGTCGCTCAGCTGCTGGCACGACCAGACGGTCCAGCACAGGGTCGAAACTCGCTGTCATCCGGTCCGGTACCACCGCTGCCGGCGGGTCGACCGGGCCATCCGGCCCCGCCGTCATCAGGACGGACTCGCGCGTCGCCGTCGGCGCCGTGGTATCGGTCATGGCCGGATCAGCAGCACGCAACAGGCCGGGAGCCGGTGCAGGAACTGCAGTTGGTGCCGCACCCACCAATGGTCATGGTGATGTCCTGCACGGCGTATTCGCCACTGGTGAACAGTTGGCCGGCCGGGTTCTCCCAGCCTTCGACCGGCGTACCGGTCAGCCACCGGGTGATGATGTCCTCGGCCAGCGCCGGGTCGAGATCGAGCTGTGTCGCGGTCGGCATGATGACCCTCCCTTGTTGATCGATACGTAGGTGTGATTGTTCGGCGGTGTCCTTGCCGGTGGCTTCCGCACCGCTTCCCGGATGCTTCCCGTACAGATCCCGCGTGGTTCCCGCACGGTTCCCGCGTTTCGGCTTCGGCTCTACGGTGGGGGTCGGGGTCTCATACCACCGGGAGTTGGGTTGGAAGTACGAATCCTGGGGCCGATCGAGGTCCTCATCGGAGGTACGCCGGTCCGCCTCGCCAAGCGCCAGCACCGCCTGATCCTGGGGATTCTCGGCATCGAAGCCAACCGCGAAGTCTCCAGCGGACGTCTGATCGAGCTGTTGTGGCCGGAACAGCCGCCTGCCCGTCCACGGGCTGTCCTGCACAGCCGCCTGTCGGAGCTGCGGGCGATGCTGCGCGTGGCCGGCGACGGCCCGGCCCAGCCGTCGATCGTCACCGGCGACGACGGATACGCGCTGCGGATTCCCACCCCGGCGGTTGACGCCCACCGGTTCGGGCAGCTGATCATCGACGCCCGGGGGATCGCTTCCGATCTGCGGGCGCGCGACGTGCTGCGGCAGGCCCTCGAACTGTGGCGCGGGCCGGTCCTGGGTGGCTGGTCGCCCGCCGGACCGGCGGGTGCGCTGGTGAGCAGCTTGGAGGCTGCCCGGCTGACCGCGATCGAGGACCTCTACGAGGTGGAGCTGCGGTTGGGCAACCACAGGTCGATCGCGGACGAGTTGGTGGCGCTGTCGGCCGCGCATCCGACCCGGGACCGGCTGACGTCGGCGGTGATGCTCGCGCTGCATCGGGCCGGGCGCAGCGCCGAGGCGGTCAGCGTCTACCACCAGCGCCGGGTCTGGCTCTCCACCGAGCTGGGTGTCGATCCGGCACCGGCGCTGCAAAACCTCCACGTCGCCGTGCTGCGCCACGATCCCGCCCTGGACCAGGTGGCCGGCCCGGGCGCGCTCGACCGTTCGGCCTGACGCGACCGGCTCGACGCGACCAGCCGGGCTGGATGGGACGGGGATGCCCTATTGACGCTCGACCCGTCGCAGCCCGTGCGCCGGCGTCCACCATTCGACGACGAGCAGGGTGGCCTCGTCGTTGAGGTGGGTGTGTACGACGTCGGTGATGTCGGCGTGGAAACGCTCGCCCTCCGGGCCGTCGCTGACCCGTGCGGCGGCCACCGCCCGGCCAGATATCTTCGCCTCGCCGGGCCACTGCGCCTCGGCGCCGTCGACCGGGTCGATCGTGGCGCTGTGCAGGGCGAACCGGGGATCCCGCCGCAGATCCGCGCCCTTGCGGGCGTTCGGCATCGACCCGAAGGCAAGCTGGCCGTCCTCGAAGACCACCTCGATGCCGGAAATCCGCGGCGACCCGTCGGCGCGCAGCGTCGCGATCGTCTTGTGCCGGTTGGCGTCGAACAACGCCCGTACCCGCCCCGCGAACTCCGGTGCCGCCTGTTCCACGTCCCGCCATGCCGTCATAGCGTCATGATCGCACCGGCCGACCCGGCGGCGTGGCGCAGCACCCGGAGCATCTCCTCGATCAGGTCCGCCGCGTCGGCACGGCCCTTCCCATCGGCCGACAGATGGCCGGTGATGGCCAGGTCGGCGGCGCCGTGCGCCAGGGCACGGACGAGGGCGGCGAGCCGCTCGGGATCACCGGCGGGCAGGGCTCCGGTGGCCTGCGCCTCGGCGGTCAGGCCGACGAGGCGGCGCCAGGTCGCGCCGGCGCGCTCGTGCAGGTCGGCGGAGGCGTTCATCGACCCCCCGTAGACCAGTTCGAAACGGCGGGGATGGCGCAGCGCCCAGCTCACGTACTCGTGCAGGACGAGCCGCAGCAGCGTGCCGGCCTCCAGCTGAGTCGGGTCCCTGCCAGTCGGCTCCGTGCCGGCCGGATCGCCACGACCTGACGGCGTATCCGTCATGACGTGTTCGAGCCGGACGAGTTCCTGGATGGCGACGGCCTCCAGCAGGGCCTGCTTGTCGGCGAAGTGCTTGTAGGGCGCGTTGTGCGACACGCCGGCCCGGCGCCCGACCTCCCGCAACGTCACTCGTTCCGGACCGCCCTCGTCGAGGAGTGCGGTCGCGGCGGCGACGAGGTCGTCCCGGGTGCTCATCGTCCGATCGTAGTGCAGGTTGACGCTGTCAACCTGGCGACGTAGCCTTCGGTTGACAACGTCAACCCACAGGGGGTCTGTTGCCATGAGAACCGTCGTCATCACCGGAGCCACCGCCGGCCTCGGGCTGCACACCGCGGCGCGTCTCGCCGCGCGGGGCTGGCATGTCGTACTCGGTCACCGGGGAGAGAGCCGGGGGCAGGCCGCCGCCCGGCGGATTCGCCGTCGGCTGCCCCGGGCGAGCCTCGAACTCCTCAGAATCGACCTCGCCGACCTGCGCTCGGTCGCCGACGCGACCGAGTCGCTGCGCCGGTCCGGGCAGCGTCCGCCGCTGCGCGCCATCGTCGGCAACGGCGGCATCCAGGTCGTCGACGGGGTACGCCGGTCCGCCGACGGCTACGAGCTCACCTTCGCCACCAACCACCTCGGCCACCACCTGCTCGTCACCGGCCTGCTCGACGAGCTGCCCGACGGCGGCCGCATCGCGATCGTCAGCAGCGGCACCCACTGGCGGGAGAAGAGCATGGGCTTTCCGGAGCCCCGCTGGACGAGCGCCCGCGAACTCGCCGATGCGCGCGGCGCCGATCCCGCCCCGACGGCGGGACGGGTCCGCTACGCCACCTCGAAGCTGGCGAACCTCTACTTCGTCTACGAGCTCGCCCGCCGGCTCGACGGCCGGCCGGTCACCGTCAACGCGTACGACCCGGGTCTGATGCCCGACACCAGCCTCTCCCGCGACTACCCGGCACTCGTACAGGCCGGGTACCGGGTGGCCGCCCCGCTGGTCAGCGTGCTGTTGCCGGGCGCCCGGACGTCGCGGGCCTCGGCCCGGCACCTCGCGGGTCTCGTCGACGACGCCCGGTTCGACGGCACGACCGGCGGCTACCTGGAGGGGCCGAAGCTCGCCCGGTCCTCACCCGAGTCGTACGACGTCGCCCGGGCGCGGCAGCTGTGGGCCGACAGCGAGCGGCTGATCGACCAGGCGCTCGCCCGCCGCTGACGAAGGACGAGCACCGCGGTGGGCTGCGGGGGCCGGCGCGGCCGGCCACCGGGGCCGTGGTAGCTACCGGACGGTGTCGCCGTGACGGGCCGGGTCACCGACGACCGTGTACCGTTGACGTTCGGATAGTCCTGAACATTCGTGATGATACGTCTTCGACGGCAAGGAGAGGCGCGTGGATCCGGACGCCGGCCGGCGGTACGCCGAGGAGGTCGGTGTGGCCCTCGCCCAGATGGGCACCACTCCCGCGTTCGGCAAGTTGCTCGGCTGGCTGCTCATCTGCGATCCGCCGAGCCAGACGACGGCGCAGCTGTGCCAGGCGGTCGGGCTGTCCAAAGCCTCCGTCTCGGCCGGCATGCGGGCGCTGGAGCAGTCCGGGATGGTGCGGCGGGTGCCGACCAGCGGCCGGGGCCACGCGTACGAGATGCACCCGGACGCCTTCGCCCGGGCGATCGACCCCACCGACAAGATGCGCACCTTCATCGAGCTGATGCAGCGCGGCATCGACCTCGTCGGTGACGCCGACGCCCCCGGGGCGAACCGGCTCCGCCACACCCGCGACTTCTACACGTTCATGATCGAACGGACGCCCGCCCTGATGGAGGAGTTCCGCCGGCAGACCAAGCGGGACATCTGACGATGCGGGTGCTGGTGGTCACCGTCGGATCGCGCGGCGACGTCCAGCCGTACCTGGCGCTCGGTGCTGGCCTGCAGGCCGCCGGACACGACGTCACCCTGGCCACCTGCGCCCGGTCCGGTCCTTCGTCACCGGCCACGGCCTGGCGTACGGCTACCTCAGCGACGAGATCCTGCACCTGCTCGATTCGGCGGCGGGCCGTGCCGCGATGGAGGACACCAAAGGGCTCCTCGGCTCGGTCAAGACCAACATCAGGCCGACCCGGAGATGATCGTCTCCCACCCCAAGGCACTGGCCGCCCCGCACGCCGCCGAGAAGCTCGGCGTGTTCGGCAGCATGGCCGGGCGCGACCCGGGCCGTCTCACCCGCGCCGTCGGCGAAGCGTTGCGCCTGGCCGGCGTACGCCGCGCTCGGCGCGGGCAGCGCCCCGGTGCCGCAGTCCACGCTCACCGCGCGGCGACTCGCCGCCGCGATCCGTCAGGTCACCACCGCCACCGACGTGCAAGCCGCGGCGGTGCCGAGAACCCGGATCGTGTCTCCCTGCCGGATGACGCCTGGGATCACGACGCGGGCGTAGAGGCCGCGCAGTCGGGCCTGGCGACCCTGCTCGCTCCAGACCAGTTTGTGCGCGTCCCGTCCGTAGCGGTTGGCGAATTTCACGCATCCGTTGTGTGACTCGGCCGTCACCTCGAGGACCGCTTCGGCGCCGATTGCGAGTCGGGTGCCGGCGGGCAGAGCGTCGGTGTGCAGGTCGAGGTCGGCGAAGAGCTGGTCGCCGGCCAGCGCCCAGTCCTGCGGGTCGTCGCCGGCGATCAGCCGGACGAATCGGGAGTTCATCACGGTGAGCTGGCGGTCGGGGTGTGGCGAGCCGTCGCCGGTTGCTGAGCTTGCGCGTGCCGCCCAGGTGTCGCCGGCGAGCCCTTCGACGATGTCGAGGGTGCCCTCGGCCAGCACCTCCCGTTCGTCGACGGCGGGTCGGCGGACCACGAGGTCCAAGGTGCCGGAGCCGCGTGGGGAGCGGGCCACCGCCGCGAGGCCGGCGGTGAGTTCGGCGCTGGACAGGTGGCGGGGTGCCGTGGCGTGCGCCGCGTGGTCCATGCCCGGAGTGTGCCAGAGCCTGCGCGCACCGTCGACAGGGATTCGCAGCGGGTGGATCGCATCCCCCGGTCGGAGTGTCGACCACGGGGACAGGTCTGCGTGTCGGTGGGTGGGGCTAGCGTCCGGGGCGGCACGTTCACCCAGCCAAAGCACGTTCACCCGATCAGAGGGAGCTCTGCGATGACGTCCCGACTCAACCCGTACCTCACGTTCGACGGCAACGCCCGCGAAGCCATGGAGTTCTATCACTCGGTGTTCGGCGGCGAACTGCGGATCAACACGTTCGGCGAGTTCGGCTCGACCGAGCCCGGCCTCGCCGACAAGGTGATGCACGCGATGCTCACCACCGAACAGGGATACACCCTGATGGCCTCCGACACCGCCCCCGGCATGCCGTACAACCCGGGCGACACCATCACCTGCAGTCTCAGCGGCGACCCCGCCGAGGGCCTTGAGGAGGCGTGGGAGAAGTTGTCCGATGGCGGCACCGTCACCATGCCGTTCGAGAAGCAGATGTGGGGCGATCTCTACGGCATGTGCGTCGACCGGTTCGGCATCGGATGGATGGTCAACGTCGCCCAGCCACAATGATCCGTCCGTAGCGGCCCACAGAGGATTCTCGAAAAGTCGTTGGTCCCCGGGCCACACCGTGCTCCCACCTCCGACAGATCCCATGAGAGGGGAGAGCACAGTGAGGAATCGACTGGTACGTCTCGTACTGGCCGCGCTGGTGGTAACCGGCAGCGCCCTGGTCGGGGTGGCTGCGGCCACCCCGGCGTCGGCGGTGCCCGGCCTGGTTTTCGTCAGCGGTGTCAGCGCGTCCGACTCGACCAGCAGCAAGGAGGCCCTCGCGGTCTGCCCGGCGGGCACCCGGATCCTCGGCGGTGGTGGTTACCTCGTCGGTGGCGGGCGGCAGGTCGGGTTCACCCGGCTGCAGGCGCTCGGCAGCAGTGACCGGTTCGCCGCCGGGGCTGCGGAGAACGGTGCGTACGCCAGCTCCTGGCGGGTGCACGCGTACGGCATCTGTGGACGGGCTCCGGCCGGGCTGCAGTACATCGCGTTCCACACGGTCAGCGATTCGAACAGCTACAAGATCGCGACGGCGAGCTGCCCGGCCGGCAAGCAACTGATCAGCGTCGGTGCCCGCACCACCAACGGCGGCGGCAACGTGGTGATCGACGATCTCCGGCCGAACACGGCGCTGACCAGCGCCACGGTCACCGGCTACGAGGACGAGGCAGGTCATGCCGGCGACTGGAGCCTGTGGTCGTACGGCGTCTGCGCCAACCCGCTGCCCGGACTCCAGCTGGTCACCGCGACCTCGGCGGTCAACTCCGCCGACAAGGCGGTCGGCGCCGCGTGCCCGGCCGGCAAGCGGCTGCACGGCCTGGGCGCCGAGACCAACGGCGGGGTGGGCCAGGCCATCCACGCGGGTGTCTACCCGGACGCCGCGTTGACCACCGCCGTCGACGTCTCGGTGGAGGATCCGACCGGGATCGCCGGCAACTGGTACACCCGGGCGTACGCGATCTGCGCGACCTGAACCGAACACCGTTTAGGCAATCGGTGTGGCCGACCCCGGACGGGTCGGCCACACCGCTGTTCCGGTCGTCTTTGTCGTCACGAGTCCAGTGTTATTGATCAATCGTTACTGAATCGTTAGCAATGCGGACAGTAACCGAATGTAGTCATCCGCTGTCCGGGTGATCTTGCGGCGGTGCCGGTCAATCGTTGCCGGAGTCACCTTGCCCGATGGACGTCGAGCGGCTACAGCTCATCACCCTCCGTGTTGTCGGGCGGGTCCGTGGCGCGCCGACCACGGCCGGTGCGTCGACGGGGTTGCCGCTGCCCGCCTCCCCGGCACACGCTGTAGGCGCAGGTAACTGGGCGACCACAGGACGGTGTATCCGAGCGCCGGTCGTCCTGGTCGTGCTGCGAGGACTCTCACTGTGTGTCAACTGTCAGGCCAAGTCCAGAAAGGCCCGGGGAGCATGGTTACTGCATGGCAGCGGCTCGGGGGAGCCGCCGTGACGGTTGCGGTGACAGTTGCCGCAGCTGCGGCTCTGCCGGGTGCGACGCTGGCGAGCCCGACGGAGGACGGGATCACCGACGGAGTCACCGCGCAGGTGATCGCCCAAGAGGTGAGCGCCACTCCGGGGCAGGGCGAGTTCAGCGACTTCCTGGCGGGGCTACTCGAAAAGGCGCCCCGGTACGTCGTCGACTTCTCCTGGCAGGGCGACCACGGCGTGGTCCTCGCCGCGCCGGAGGGCGAATCGGCGGTGCGCGGATACGCCGCGAGCCAGGAGCGTGCCGTGCGGGTGGCAGTGCGCACATCGGTGCCGGGCGCCGTACCTTACGTCGACCGTACGGCCGTCGAGCTGGCGGCGATCGAGGTGCTCAAGCCTGCGGACGCCGGCTACCTCGCGGCCCGGTACGACGCCGCGAGCGACAGGGTCGTCGTCACCGTACGCACCGATGACCGGGCCGCGTCCGCTCTCGCCATCGGCCGGGCCTTGGCCGGTCAGCGGGCCGGGGCCTACACCGGACCGGCGTTGACCATCGAGTACGGCACAGCGGACGATCTGCCCCGGGAGGCGTCGACGACACAGGGCGGCGAGACGTACAGCACGTGTACCGGCGGGTTCGTCGCCAACCGGGGTTCGAGCTACGGCATCACCACGTCGGCGCACTGCACCTCGAAGCCAGGCTCCTACGACGGCGACACGACCGGCGCGACGTACGTCGCATCGAGCAACCGCGACGTACGCTTCACGACGCTGAGCGGCGGAACGCCACAGAACCAGTTCCGGTACAACTTCGGCGCCTACCGGACGATCACCTCGACCGGCATCGTGACGACCGGGGCCCTGCTGTTCAAGTTCGGCAAGACGACGGGATACACCTCCTCCGGCACGACGGTCGAGTCCTACGCCGGTTGTGTCACGTTCAGTTCGGGGAACGTCTGGTGTAATCTCTACTACACGGAGAGTAAAGTTACTGAGGGTGGTGACTCCGGCGGGCCGTGGTTCGTCGCGTACACGGGCTATGCGTTCACGACCGGCAGCAACTCCGGGGGTTCGTACATCACCCCGATCGCATACGTATGCTCCATCTCCGGCTGTCCGAGCGTGAAGACCAGCTAGGGGTGTTCGAAGACTGGAGGTTGCTGTGGTCAGACGATTCTTGGTCTGCCTCCTGATCGGACTGTCCGCCACGGTCGTTTTGAGCGCCTGCGCGGGCAGCACCGGGGAGGCTCCGGGCACGCCGACGGTGCCATCGTCGGGACAGCCCGACGAGTCGAGGACCGATGTCGAGTTGGCCGTCCTGGAAGCACTCGACTACGACGCCCGGCCCAAGGCGGCCCGCTACGAGCCGGAGGCCGAAACGGTGGTCGTCACGGTCTTCTCCGCCGGTGAGGAGATCCCTGCCGCAGAGCTTCAGGCCTACGAGTCGGCGGCGGAACAGGCGTCCGGCGGGCTCGACATCGTCGTCGAGGTCAGCGCCGACGACGCGCCTGAGGAGAACTGAGCGCGGGTGGCAGGTACCGCCGCGAGCCGTGATGTCGCTGCGACGTTCCACGGCCATTGCCAAGGCCACCGCCGAGACAGCGGCCAAGGCCATCACTCCAATATGCTGGACTGCATTGCCCGTGTGCTGAAGGTGGATGTATCCGCGCTGGTCGGGGAGTTGGTCGACCGCTCGGCGGTGGCGAATGGACCGGAGCACCCCGCGCTGGCACCGGTGTGCGTCGCCGTGAATCGCTCAGCACTGTCCCGGGGTGGTGACACCGGCCGCTACCACCTGCCGTGACCGCAGGCGAGCCGGTGCATGAGCCGCATCGGCCGTCCTGGACCTGCCGAATTTGTCCGGTGGGGCTGTCGGTGCAGGCGGCGTCGATGCTGCCCCTCGCCGCCGCCGAGGCGGGGATCGTGGACGCGGCGGAGTTGTTCGAGCGGTTCGTGGCGTGGACGTGAATTGGGGTCGAGCGGCGGCGAAGTGCGCCGATCGGGCGCCGGGCGGCGCAGTGGCGGGTGCGGCGGCGGATGACGCAGCAGGTGTTCGCGGATCGGCTCGGCCGGTCGAAAAGCTGGGTCGACAAGGTCGAGCGGGGCGTGCGGACGCTGGACGGTGATCGTCGACGTCACTCGACGCGGCCCGGACATCCCCGGCGTCGCGCCTGGCGACGGTGCTCGGGCTGACCACCGTCACCCGGTGACGCTCTCTCGTGGCGCGCCGTCGTGTCAGATCCGCGGCACCGGGTGCTGGCGGGGGCAAGCTAACGGTCACCGCCGCGATGGGACAGGCACCGAAGTCGCTCGGCCGCCCAGGTGGCCCGGGTCAGCACGATCCTGACCTCGGTCGCCCCCCGCCCGCATTTGATCATGTAAAAGAGGAAGAGGTTGATCGACGCCACGGACAGGGCGTACACGTACACGTCCTGCAGGGCGCCCTGGTAGACCGCGGTCCCGATCGCCCAGACGATTCCCGCGTAGAACAGCGAGGACGGTGTCCATTCCGCGAACGACGCGAGTCCGGTGGTCCTCGCGTCGCTCGGCGGCACGGTGCTCAGCCCACGTCGACGCGCGTCGGCGAGGGCACGCCGGGCGAACAGGAGCGTCGCGCTGTTCGTGAACAGCGACAGGGTCTGGCCGATGGCACTGTTGATCGGCCAGAGTCGGGGGTCGTAGAGCACGATCGGCAGCACCAGCGCGGCACCGGTGACCGTCTGTATCCGGATGGCGAACTGGGCGAGGACGGCATGGACGGTGAGGCCGCCGGCTCGCCAGCCGGCGGCCAGCGGGTTCATGCCGGCGAAGATGTTGTGGTAATACTTCGCGGACACCATCGCATAGGTCAGACCGACCAACAGGGCGGGCGCGTTCGCCTCGATGTCCGGCATCGAGTAGCCGGGAGCGCGCAGCGAGTCGAGCACCGGGAACTGGTCCTGCGAGCCGCCGAGCATCCGTTGCAGCGACTCCACCATCCGGTTGCCCCAGGACCAGTCGAACTGCCGGACGATCCAGATGAGGGTGATGGAGAAGGTGACCGCCCAGGCCACGGAGGAGAGCCACGACCAGGCCAGCAACCGGGCCGCCGCGACGGCCGACGCGTGCCCGGCGGCGCCCGGCTCACCCCGGCGGGTCCGGTAGATCCGGCGTAGCTGGCCGGGAGTGCCCGCGAGCGGGCGGAACAGCCCGAGGGTGAGGCGGGTCTGGAACAGGTCCCAGGTCCCCCGGACCAGGTGGCCGTCCGTGGGTGGGGTCCGGGCGGCTTCGGCGTCGAGCTCTGCGGTGAAGTCGGCGCGGAGCCGGTCGTACCGGGTGGTATCCGGGTCCGGTACATTGTGGTCGGCCGCGGCACGTTGTCCGTCGGAGTCGGCGTCCGGGGAGAACAGCAGCAACCGGTTGGCCGGGTGCTTGTCGATGAGGTCCTCGATGAACCTGGCGAGCAGGGGCGCGTGTGCGTAGAACTCGTCCGGTACGACATCACCGGGCTCGCCGCCACCGAACATGGCCAGCAACTTGCCCAGTGAGTAGACGTCGGACTTGTCACCGGCCACCCCGTCGGCCTTCACCTCAGGAGCGACGAACTGTCCGTCCGGGCCTTCGAGCGCACCGAAGGCGTACGTGTACAGGTAGTTCGCGCCGATGTCGATCAGCCGGAAGGCGGGCCGGCCGTCCCGATAGGTGACCATGATGTTTGACGGGGCGAGGTCGCCGTGCCCCCGCCTCGTCGGCCGGGCGGACCGGTCCCCACTGGTGCGGTCCCCGGCGTTGAGGAACCGGTCGAGCTCCGCGAGTGCCCGGAAGGCGGCCGTGCCGTAGTCCCGCAAATCCGCCAGGAGCGCGAACCGGTCGACCGAGGCCTCACCGAGCCCCTGGTCGTCACCCGGAGCTGCCGGTCTACCGGGCCGGACGCGGCGAGCGGCGCGGCGTCGACCGGTGCGCTCCCGCCACACCTCGTGTAGCGGACGCCCGGCGACGAAGTCCATCAGAATCCAACCCTGCGAGCTGGCCCAGATCGGAACCAGATGCTCCGCCTGGACACCGGCGAGGTCGTAGAGTCCGGCGTACGCCTTGGTCGTACTCGCGATGCGCGGGATCCGCAGGTACGGGTAGAGGATCAGCTTGAGTGCGAATGGCCGACGTAGCCCGCCCCGCCGGGTGCCGGACCCGCGCAGGATCATCGAGGTGGTGCCGTGCTCGTGGAATTCCAGGGTGTCGAAGTCGATCCCGGCTGCCCACTCGAAGCTCGCGATGGTGTCCTGGTCGTCTTGGTCGTCCTGGTTCGGCAGCGGTCCGCCCCCTGGCCGGTACAGGTCGCGGATCACTTCACGCACCGGCGGCTGCCGGACGAGGCGCCCGCACACGCCGGGACAGTCGTGGCCGGGCGGGGCCACGTTCCCGTCTGCGGCGACTGTCCGGGCCGGCGCGGCCGTCCGCCGATCACTCGATTCGGCCAGACCGGTCAGGGTGATCAACAACAGGGCCAGAAACCCGACCGCCTGCCGATGTGGCGCCGGCAGGCCGACGGCACCGTCGGTGAACCGGTCGCAGTGCCGGGCCAGCCCGCCGAGGACCGCATCCCAGCTGCCCGGACGAAACCGGTCGTCGAAGGACCGCCGGTCGAAGGGAATGTCGCGCAGCAGCGCCCGCCACGCGGCCAGGTCCTCGGTCGTCGGCCGGTGCGCGGGCCTCGGCCGGTGCGCGTCGGCCCCCATCGCGGCGGCCGGCAGCAGCAGCTTCGCCAACCGGTCGAGATCCGCACCGGCCGGACCGGACGGTCGGGAGAGCTCCTCGACCAGCTGGTCGAGGGTCGGTCGGCCGGTCATCAGCGCTGGTCCACGACCATCAGGCGGGGCACCGCGTGGAGGCGCCCCGACCGCAGCAGTGTCAGCGGTCGTCCCTCGACCGCGCAGTACATCAGGGAGTACGCCCGGCGGGCCGCGCTCATCAGCAGATGCGAACGCAGTTCGTGCCGCTTGACCTCGGTTTCCTCGGGCAACGGGGCGAGGTCGAGGACGTACGGCGGCAGGTAGCTGGCGGCGTCTCGCCGGGCGGTGAGGTCGGCCTGGTCGCAGAGTCGTTGCCGGACCGAGGCCAGGTAGGCGGCGCCCAGCCCTTCCTTGATCTTCTCCAGGTACCGGTGGGTGTAGCGGTGCTGCAGACCGAGTCCTCCGTTGCCACTGCGCATGGGGCGCGTGCTCAGGGAGAGCACATGGGTACATCCGTCGCGCAGCGCCAGCCGGAACGGTAGCGCGGTGACCACGCCACCATCGAGGGCCCGCCAGCCGCGGAACTCCGCCGTCCCCCGTACGGCGATGGGCAGCCAGGCGGTGGCCAGCAGCGCGGCCTTGAGATCGGCCCGGTCGGTGAAGTCGGAAATCAACCGGGTACGGATCGCATCGACGTCTGTGATTGCAATGTGAAGCGGAGTGTCGGCCGCCAGAACACGATCGTAGGCGAGCGGCTTGACGATCTCCACGACCTCCCCGAACGCGTAGTCGAGATTGAGGATGTTTCCGCCCCGGATGCCGCGGGCGAAGTTGATGAACCGCCGGCTGGTCAGGTCGTCGTAGTAGATCGAAACGGGATACCAGGTTCCGCCGGCGAGGAAATAGGCGCTGTTCACCGCGCCGGACGAGCAGCCGTACACCCCGTCGAAAGCGTCACTGAAGCCCTGATCCTCCAGTGCCGCGAGCATCGAGGCGGAGACGACTCCCCGCATTCCGCCGCCCTCGACGGCGAGGCCGACCTTTGCCGTGTCACCGTGGTCACGGGCACCGGGCCGGCTGCCGGAAGCCCGTCTTCGCCGGATGATCTCCAATACCGGGTGTTGCGCGTCCCAGAGGCGGGTGCCTGTTGCGTCCGGCGGCGCACCCATGATCCTCAACCGACCTTTTGGGTCGGGCTGTGGTCGGCGAGCGGCACCATCGACGACGGATCCACTCTGTCGATGGTGCCAGTCGGCCGATCCACTCGGCAAAAGCGAATATTCGCAGATGCCGAATACGAGGTGACGTCCTGAAATCGATCTTCGAATCCGGCTTCCTGTTCGTGAGTAATAGTCTGATGGTCCAGGTCACCACGTCGGCGGGGATCCTTTGGCCGAGCCGGCTGCCGGTGTCGCGTCCCCACCGGAACGTTCCGGCGTCGTGGCGGGCTGGACGTACTCGATCAGTTCCGCGAAGACGTCGGGGTGGACGATCCGGGTGCCGAGCCGCTGGGCAGCAGCCGACTTGGTGGTCGACGGAGCCGAACCATCGGTGACCAGGATCGCGGTTCTGCCCGATACGGATCCGGTGACCCGCAGGCCGACCGTCTTTGCCCGGCCTTCGAGGCGAGCACGGACCAGATCGTCGCATCCGGTGAACGCGACGCCGTCGCCGAGGCGTAGTGGTTCCCCGTGCGACCAGCCCGGCGGGAGCGGGCGGCAGAGCCGGCCGCGTTGATCGTCGAGCGCGGCTCGGGCGTCGTCCAGCACGGTCCTCACGAGCTTCTCCGGCAGACCGAGATGCCCGGCGGTGGTAATCAGTTCCCGCCGCTCGGCGCGGGTGACCGTACCGTCGCCGACCGCCCGGCGTGCCAGCGCGAGCAGGAAGCCCCGGTGTGCGGCCTCGACCTGGGTCCGGGTGAGTGAATAGGCACCGGCGAGGTCGGCCAGGGCGGCGGCCTCGTCCTTCGTGAGCACACCGTCCTCCAGCACCTGGGCGAGCAGTTCCAGGTACGCGGGTCGACCGGCCGTCGCGGAATCTGCGGCCACTCGACGTGAACGGCACGGGCAGCAAGCCGGGTGTGGCCAGGTCGCGGGGTGCGGCCGGCGTCGCTGTCGAGGTACGACCGCAGCAGGGCGGCGCTTGCCCGGGCGTCCGCCAGCGCGCAGTGCGCGTCGGCGTTCAGCTCGCCGATGAGCTCGCCGAACCGTGGCGCTCGCCTGACCTCCGCGGCGGTGATGCGATGGATTCGGGTGGCGCCGACCGGACCCTGCGGGTCGACCAGTGTCGTCCACTCGTCGACGATCTGCCCGGCCGGGTCGGTGGCGACGACAGCCACCTCGACCACCCGGTCCCGCGAGGTGAACAGGCCGGTCGTCTCGACGTCGACCACCGCGAAGCCGCCAGTGGACCGCGGCGGCGCGGAGCGCGGCCGGGGGACCGGATCGGCCGTGGTGAGCCCGAGCCGATGCTCGTCCGGCGTCGCAACGTTGCCCCGGACGCGTCGCCAGATCTTGTTCGATACCTCCACCATGGCTCCTTCCGATCGGACAGGGGCCGCATGTTTCCGGCGGGTTCCAGGTAGCCGCAACCCGACGCGCGGGGGCGGGCGCGATTGGCGACGATCGGGCAACTGGGCCACCCGTCCGCCGGCTGCGGGCAGGCAGACGGGTGATCCGATAAGGACGGACGTTCACCTCGCGGCAAGCGTCAGCCGGTGACCGAGAACGAGTTGGTGACGTAGTCCCGACCGCCGGCCGACGAGGTGATCTCGTAGCCGAACTGGACGTCGCCGATGGTCACGTCACCGAACCAGCCTCGGTCGCGGATCCAGCGGACGACGGCGGCCACGTCGACCCGGCCGGAGCTGGTGTTGCTGGTCCGGATGAACGAGTAGACCTGGTTGTGGCCGTTGGAACCGCGGTAAATGTTCCAGGTGTGCCCGCCGACGCTGGCGGTGGTCTGGAAGCTGCCCAGCGGTCCGACCGGGCCGTACGTGTTCATCCACAGCATGATCTCGTGCGCGTGGTCGGTGGTCCACACGTCGTACGCGGTGGTGAAGGCGACCCCACTGGTCGGCACGGAGACGTTGAAGTCGCTGGTGACCTGGCCGAGCTGGCTGACCCGCCGGCCGATGTGCCGGGTGGCGTTGGGGTAGGACTTGATGCCACCGGTGTTGGGGTGGTCGGCCCACACGCCCCAGTTGCTGGGGGAGTTCGCCCAGATGGTCTGGGCGCCGTAGCCGGATCCCCAGATGTTGTTGTAGAGGGTGTAGCCGCCGCTGCTCCAGGTGCCCCACCGGTCGGACGACCACCAGACGGCAGCATGGGCGGATGAGGCGGTGATGACCGTCGTCGTGGCGATCATCAGCAGGACGGTGGAGCCGACGGCGAGAAGTCGGACGAGGCGCATGTGGGATCCCTCCCCAGGGGGCAGACGGTACGCCTTCCTCGACGATCTTAGTTTGGAATCCAAACAAATTGGCCAACTCTCGACATCCATCGACGCCAATTGACTGGTGTCGCGATTGCGCAGAAGTGCCGTAAATCGGGCGCTGGTCTTCTCGGGCGGGTCCGTCTCCTCGGGGATGGGTCTGCGGTGTCTACGCCGTCGAGGGTGTAGTCGCCCTCTGGCGTGGGCTGCATGCGAGCGAAAGCGGCGAGCCCGACAATGCGTACTGAATCTGCGGACAATCTCGAATGTGCGAATGGTGGGAACGGCGTCCATCGAAGGGTGCCGACCTGGTGATATGCGTCATCGGTGGTCGGCTACGAACCGGACTGGGGGCAATTGCGAAGTGAATCAAGAGGGGTCAATTCGTCTGCTTGAGGCCGCATGGTCGATCGTGAATAATATTCACTAACTCCTGAACGTGAAGTTGGTGCCAATTTTCCGATTGGGAAAGGTGTTATTGGTGCGGATTGGTGTACTCGGTCCGATCGCGGTGACGGTGACCGGCGTGTCCGCTCGGCTTGGTGGATTGCGACCCAAAGCGATCCTGGCGACGCTGCTGCTGGCCGACGGCATGGTGGTTGGGCAGGACCGGATCATCGAGAACGCCTGGAACGGTCAGCCGCCGCGCAGCGCCCGCCAGGCCTTACACACGTACGTGTCCCATCTGCGGCGAGCGATCGAGCCGGATCGGGCCCCACGGGAGCGAGCAACCGTCCTGCGGCGGCACACGGACGGCTACTCGCTGATCGTCGAGCCGGACAAGGTCGACGCCAAGCAGTTCACCGCACTGGCCGCATCTGGTGCGGCGGCGCTCGCCGAGGGCGAGGCTGAGCTGGCGTCGCGCCAGCTCGACGACGCTCTCGCGCTGTGGCGTGGCGCACCCTACGCTGATCTCGGCTCCACCACCTTTGTCGACAGTACCGTCCGGCATCTGGAGGCGCTCCATGCCGCAGCCCGCGAGGACCGGATCAGCGCGGGGCTCGCACTCGGTGAACACCGGCGGCTACTCGGCCAGACACGGTCGTTGACCGACGACTATCCGTTGCATGAGAACGCCTGGGAACTGCGTGCCCTCGCCCTCTACCGCTCAGGCCGTCGCATCGAGGCCCTGGAGGCACTGCGGTCGATTCAGACCGGTCTGCAGGAGGAACTCGGCATACCCCCCAGCCCGCGCCTGCGTGCCCTGCACGATGCGGTAGTCGCGCAGGACGCGACGCTCGACTGGTATCCGACGTCATCAGCCTGTGATCCGTATCCGGCGGGGAGAGGACGGTCACGTTTGCCCGACCGGTCCGGTCGATTTTAAGTCCTTTTTAAGCGCTGCGGGCCAAACTACGGCTGGCTCGAACCCCCGAGCCCGTAGCCAGGAGGTTTGCATGATCGAGACGAAGGTGGCGAGCACCGAGCGGCGGATGAAGAAGGTCGCCGTCCGCAAGGCCGGCCCGGTGCGGCTGACCGGTGCGGCGAACGCGGCGTACATCCCGTGGGAGTGCATCATCGCGGCCTGATCAGCTGGCCGTCCGGCCGGTCTGATCCGGCCGGACGGCGCTGCGGGAAACGATCGGTGACGGACATGGAGAGTGGGATGGGCGACATCAGGTACGACCAGGACGACATCGCCACCTCGGCCACTGGTTTCCAACCGGACGACCCGGTCGTGGTGCCCGCGTTGACCTTTCTCCGGGAGGGCGATGACGTCGTGATCGGGCGGCACGAGACCGGATCGTACGCAGTCGTACCCGCTGACACCGTGGACGTACTGCACCGACTCGTCGATGGGTCGACCCCTCGGGAGGCTGGCGACTGGTACGCCGCGCGATACGACGAGGAGATAGACGTCCTCAGCATGCTGGACGACCTCGTCGAGATCGGCGTCCTCGACCCGCCGGGGACAGCGGTTGTCCCGCCGGCTGATTCCAAACCGGTCCGTTGGCAGCGACTCGGCACGGTCGCCTTCTCTCCCGTAGCGATGGTCGGGTACGGGCTCGTCCTCACCGCCGGGGTCCTCACCGCCTGGGCACAACCCGATCTACGCCCGGACTACGCGGACATCTTCTTCACTGACTATCTGACCCTGGTCGCGGTCGTGCTCGCTGTTGGCCAGTGGCCGTTCATTTTTCTACACGAAGCCGCGCACGCCCTTGCCGGGCGCCGCCTCGGCCTAGCCACCAAGCTGACCTTCAGCCACCGCTTGCAGTACCTGGTGTTTGAAACGTCGATGGATGGGCTGGTGACGGTTCCCCGCCGACGCCGATGGGTGCCGATGCTTGCTGGGATCGGTGTGGACCTGATCGTCATGGCACTTCTCACGCTGGCCGCGGCGGCGATGCGCGAGCCGGACGGATCTCTGCCCTTGGCCGCACGAATACTCCTGGCGATCAGCTTCGGCACCATGCTGCGCATCCTGTGGCAGTTCTTCTTCTATCTGCGTACCGACATCTACTACCTGCTCTCCCTGGTGCTGGGCACGGTCAACCTGCACCAGGCGGCCACCCTGCTGCTGCGTCGGCGGCTACGGCAACTGTGGCGCCAACCGCCGCCGGGCGATGGTGAAGAGCCGGACATCCACCCTACTGACCGTCAGGCGGCCCGATGGTACGTCTGGTTCATGGTGCTCGGCTACGCCATCACACTGGCGACGCTGGTCTTCGCCATCGTGCCCCTCGCCGTCGCGATGATCAGTGAGGCCATCGCCGAACTGGACGGTAGGGCGGGCGCCGTGAACCTGATCGACTCCGCGGTGATCCTTGCCCTCGCGGTCGGCCAACTCGGCCTGGTCGTCTTCCTGGCGATCCGCAACCGCCGCCAACAGGCAGCGCCATCCCGTACGACACCGGCCGCCGTCTCCAGATGACCCGGATGCGACCGGCCGCCGGCATCGACAGCACCACCATGGATTCGAGTCCCGAAGGGTTTGCACATGTCAGATCTCGCGCATCACTGGATCCGTGCCGCCCGCCAGCGCGACCGACACCGTCTTCTGACCGCTGGGATCGACCAACCGGTGCTCGCTGATCTGGATGCCCACCGTCGCCTTCGTGGTCCGTACACGGCTACCGGGATGCTGCTGCGGGCCTTGGTGCCGGTCCTGCTGGACCGTTGTCCGGAACTCGTCGCGCGGCACGAGACCGAAATCCTGTCGCTGGCCCATGAACTGCGTAATCTGCTCCCGGCGCGTCGGGAGACCCTGACGTCACTGGCCGTGCCGGCGGAACGGACCCGTTTCTACTCCCGGCTGCGTACGCTGCGGCATGCCCACGGGATCGTCGAGTTGCTCGACAGCGGACTACGGGAGATTTCCGACGGCCCGCAACTACTACTGGTCGACAACCTGCACGAGGCGGATCCGACCGATCGGGAGTTCTTCGCGCTGTTGCTTCGTCGAGCCGATCCCGCCCTGCTCAGGTTACGACTGGCTACTGCCGGTGACACCGTGCCGGAACCAGCGGGGGCGGTGGCGGTGGCGCTGGAAGCCGCGCTCCGGCGGTTCGCCGTGCCGGTCGAGGCCGACCGGCCCCGACCGACCGAGGAGCCGCAGCAGACCGAGGATCCGGCTGCCGAGAACACGGTGATCGACCTTGCTCGCGGCTATGTGCGCGGCGACTGCACCGATGACGACCCACTGGTCCTGCGGGCCTACGCCACAGTGGCACCGGAGATGCGTGCGCGATGGCATGACGAACGGGCCGAGGAACTCGCCCAGCTCGGTGAGTGGTCGCTGCGACTCGGCGCCATCGCGATCCACCGCGAGCGCGGCAGCGCGCCCCGACAGGCCGGCGTCGAGGTCTTGCGGGATGCGTTGGAGTACTGCGTCAACATGGGCTTCTACCACGCGACGATCGACTATGGTCAGCGCGGACGAGCGCTGGTCGACTGGACCGAGCAGCTGAGCCACTGGTGGGCGTTCACCACCAAGATGACTACGTCGCTGCTTGCACTGGCTCGACCGGTTGAGGCTCTGGCCCTGTACGACGAGGCCCGTGGACATACCGATAATTCGATGGTTCACATGCAGGCGGCCTACGCCACCTCCATGATCTACACCCGACATCTGGACATCGGCGAACGTGACCACCGTCGCGCCCGCGCCTGGAGCAACGCAGCGATCGCCTATGCCCGCCTGCTGACCGACGCCCGGGAGCGGGCGGCGCACCTGGTCTTCAACCGCAACGGACTGGCGCTGGTCGCCATGCACGAGGGCCGGCTGGAGGAAGCACTGGAACTGGTCACCGAGGGGATGGCCGAGCTGGACCGGACGCTCGGCCCCGACCAGCATCAGCTGCACCGTTCAGTGCTGCGGCACAACCGCGCGCAACTATTGGCTGCGGTGGGCCGACACGAGGAGTCGTTGGTGGAACTGGACGCGGTCATCGCAAGCGATCCGAACTACGCGGAGTATCACCTCGACCGGGGAACGACGCTGCGGCGGTTGGGTCGACCCGTGGCAGCGCTGGCCAGCTACGAACAGGCACTGCGGCTCTCCCCGCCGTTTCCGGAGGTCCACTACAACCGGGCGGACACCCTACTGGAACTCGGTGAGGTCGAAGCCGCGCTGGCTGCGTTCGACTACGTACTCGAGCTCGATCCGAACCATCTGGACGCCCGGCTCAACCGGGCTGGCCTACGGTACGCGCGTGACGACGACGAGGGCGCCTGGCACGACGTCCGGGCCGGTCTGGAGCTGGATCCCGGCAATGCGCACCTGCTCTGTGTGCGCGGGCAGTTGGAGCTCGTGGTAGATGCCGATCTCGCCCGGCGGACTCTGACGGCGGCCTTGTCCCGTGCTCCCGAGCTTGCCGCCGCGTGGGGGGCACGAGGTCTCGCCGCCCATTCCTGCGGCGATCTGGCGGCGGCGGTGGCCGACCTCGACCGGGCGATCGAGCTTGACGACGATCCGACGAACCGGTTCAACCGGGGGACGGCGCTGCTCGACGCCGGGCGCTTCGACGAGGCGTTGGCTGACTTCACACTGGTGGCACAGGAACACGGCGACTCTTTGACGCGGTTGCGCCGGGGCGCCTGCCTGCTCGCCCTCGGCCGGGACGCAGAGGCCGACAAGGAGTTCCAGGCGTGTCTGGCAGTCGACCCCGAGCTTGCCGACGAGGTGCGCAACCATCGGCAGCGACTGTTGCCTGCGTGAACCGCCGCCGCGCGTCGAGACGGCTGCGGAGCCACCTGGGCGGGTGGCACCGCAGCCCGTTGCGCGCGACCGATCCTTCGACGGCCCGTGATCGCCCCTACCCCCCGGCAGAGGCACCGGTCGGGGCGAGATGGCGCGCGTACGCCTCGGTGGTGAAGAACGCGGGCAGGTCCTCACCGAGCGCGGTCTCCTCGACGATCCGGGCCGCCGCCACCGCGCGATCGCGGTCCGGGCCGTCACGCCCGTCGACCACGGCGGCAAGCTCCTCGGTGAGCATCGACCGGACCAGGTCCTCGGTCACGCACCCGCCGTCGGCCAGCGGGGTGCCGTGGTGCAGCCACTGCCAGACCTGGCAGCGGGCGATCTCGGCGGTCGCCGCGTCCTCCATCAGGTTCCACAGCGCCACCGCGCCGGTACCGCCCAGCCAGGCGTCCACGTACCGCAACGCCACCGCGACGTTGGACCGCACCCCGGCCACCGTCACCTGACCGGGCGTCTTGTCCACGGCCAGCAAATCGGTCGCGGTCACCGCCACCTCGTCGCGCGACCGGTCGACCTGGTGCGGCCGGTCGCCGAGCACCGAGTCGAACACCTGCCGGCAGGTCGGCACCAGGCCCGGGTGGGCCACCCAGGAGCCGTCGAAGCCGTCGTCGGCCTCCCGCTGCTTGTCCGCCCGGACCTTGCCCAGCGCCGCCTCGTTGACCTGCGGATCCCGGCTGGGGATGAAGGCGGCCATCCCGCCGATGGCGTGCGCGCCGCGCCGGTGACAGGTCCGCACCAGCAGCTCGGTGTACGCCCGCATGAACGGCACGGTCATGGTGACCTCGGCACGGTCCGGCAGGACGAAGTCCGGCCACTGCCCGAAGTTTTTGATCACGCTGAAGATGTAGTCCCACCGGCCGGCGTTCAGTCCCGCCGAGTGCTCGCGTAGCTCGTACAGGATCTCCTCCATCTCGAACGCGGCGGTGACCGTCTCGATCAGCGTGGTGGCCCGGATGGTGCCCGCCGGCAGGCCCAGCCAGCGCTGGCCGACGACGAACACGTCGTTCCACAGCCGTGCCTCGCGGTGACTCTCCAGCTTCGGCAGGTAGAAGTACGGTCCGGCACCGGCGTCGAGCTGGCGGCGCGCGCAGTGGAAGAAGTACAGCCCGAAGTCGACCAGGCTGGCCGAGATCGGTCGCCCGTCCACCACGATGCCCTTCTCCACCAGGTGCCAGCCGCGCGGGCGGACGACGATCGTGGCGAGGTCGTCGCCCAGGGCGTAGCGCTTGCCTCGCTCGTCGGTGAAGTCGATCCGCCGGTCGAGGGCGTCCATCAGATTCAGCTGCCCGCCGATCACGTTGCGCCAGGTGGGGCTGGTGGCGTCCTCGAAGTCGGCCAGCCACACCTTCGCACCCGAGTTCAGCGCGTTGACGGTCATCTTCCGATCGGTCGGTCCGGTGATCTCCACCCGCCGATCGACCAGCCCGGGTGCGGGCGGGGCGACCCGCCACGTCGGGTCGGTGCGGACGTGTTCGGTCTCCGGCAGGAAGTCGGGCAGCTGGCCGGAGGCGTACCGGGCCCGCCGGGCGCGGCGGGTGTCCAGCAACGCCGCCCGGCGGGCGGCGAACTCGCCGTCCAGGGCGATCAGAAACTCCAGCGCCTCGGCGGTGAGCACTTCGTCGAAGCGGTCCGCCATCGGTCCCAGGACCTCGTACCTCATGCGAATTGCTCCTCCTCGGTGGAACCGCGCAGTGCGGTGGTCTCGCCGGCCGGGTTGAGCACCGTCGAGATCAGGTCGAAGTAGCCGGTACCCACTTCCCGCTGGTGTTTCACCGCCGTGTAGCCGGACGCCTCGGCGGCGAACTCGCGTTCCTGCAGCGAGACGTAGGCGCTCATCCCGTCGCTGGCGTAGCCCCGGGCCAGGTCGAACATGGAGTAGTTGAGCGCGTGGAAGCCGGCCAGCGTGATGAACTGGAACTTGTATCCCATGTGCCCCAGCTCGCGCTGGAACTTGCCGATGGTCGCGTCGTCGAGGTGCTTGCGCCAGTTGAACGACGGCGAGCAGTTGTACGCCAGCAACTGGTCCGGGTACTCACGCTTGATCGCCTCGGCGTACCGGCGGGCGACCTCCAGGTCCGGGGTGCTGGTCTCCATCCACAACAGGTCGGCGTGCGGCGCGTAGGCCAGGCCGCGGGCGATGCACGGCTCGACGCCGTTACGCACCCGGTAGAAGCCCTCGGCGGTGCGCTCGCCGGTGACGAACGGCCGGTCCCGCTCGTCGATGTCGGTGGTGAGCAGGGTGGCCGCCTGCGCGTCGGTGCGGGCGATGAGCACGCTCGGCACGCCGGCCACGTCGGCGGCCAGCCGGGCGGCTTCCAGGGTGCGGATGTGCGCGCCGGTCGGGATCAGCACCTTGCCGCCGAGGTGGCCGCACTTCTTCTCGGCGGCGAGCTGGTCCTCCCAGTGCACCCCGGCGGCACCGGCCGCGATCATCGCGGTCATCAGCTCGTACGCGTTGAGCACGCCGCCGAACCCGGCTTCCGCGTCGGCCACGATCGGGGCCAGCCAGTCGGTGGACGGGCCGGTGCCGGACGGCCCGCCGGCATCCTCGGCGGTGGTGATCTGCGCGGCCCGTAGCAGCGCGTTGTTGATCCGGCGGACCACCGCGGGCACCGAGTTGGCCGGGTAGAGGCTCTGATCGGGGTACGTGTGCCCGGCGAGGTTGGCGTCGGCGGCCACCTGCCAGCCGGACAGGTAGATCGCCTTGAGCCCGGCCCGGACCATCTGCACCGCCTGGTTGCCGGTGATTGCGCCGAGCGCGTGGACGTAGTCCTCGTCGCGCAGCAACTGCCACAGCCGCCGCGCCCCATGTCTGGCCAGGGTGTGTTCCTCCTGGATCGCGCCGCGTAGCCGCACCACGTCCCCGGCGTGGTAGCTGCGCCGCACGCCGCGCCAGCGTGGGTCGGTCTCCCATTCGTGCCGCAACTGTTCGGCCACGGTCTGCATCGTCGTCTCCTTCGAAGGGCGGTGTGCGACCCACGGTCACACGGGCACCGGCGGTCGGTCGAGAGACGGAAATAGCCAATTATTGAAAAGTCAGAGAGCGATTTTGCCAAGTTGCGAATCGGTCCATTCGCAGACCTGCTAATGGTGCGCCTCCGACGTGTTAACGTGACGGTGATGTCCAAGACCTTTGCCGGTGCCCGGCTGCGTCGGATGCGTGAAGGCCGGGGCCTGAGCCAGACCGAGCTGGCCCGCCGGCTCAACATCTCGCCGAGCTACCTCAACCAGATCGAGCACGACTCCCGGCCGCTGACCGTCGCCGTGCTCATGCGCATCACCGAGCTGTTCGGCGTCGACCCGACCAGCTTCGCCCCGCACGACACCCCTCGGCTGGTCGCCGGTCTGCGCGAGGCGCTCGGCTCGCGGGCCGGCGTCGGCGACCTCACCGAACTGGCCTCCCGGCTGCCCGAGGTGGCCGAGGCCGTGATCGACCTGCACCGCCGCTGCCAGCAGACCGGCGAGCAGCTGGCCGAGCTGGTCGGCGACCGGGACCTGGTCGGGCACAGCCCGCACGACCAGGTGACCGAGTTCTTCTACCGGCGGCAGAACTACGTGCCTGATCTGGACGAGGCGGCCGAACGGCTGGCCGGGCGGATCGGGCTGCGCCGCGGCGAGGCGCGCGCCGCGCTGCAGGACCGGCTGGCGCAACTGCACGGCGTACGGATCTCCCGCGACGAGGCCGACTCCCTCGGCGGTGAGCTGCACCGCTACCGTCCGCAGACCCGCACCCTGCACCTGTCCACCTCGCTGCGGGCCGGGCAGGAGGCGATCCGGATGGCTGCGCAGATCGCGCTGCTCGAATTCGCCGACGTGATCGACGAGATCATCGAAGAGGAGCAGTTCGACGACATCCAGACCCAGATTCTCACCCGGGTCGGCCTGGCAAACTATTTCGCGGCCGCGCTGATCCTCCCGTACGAACAGTTCCTCACCACTGCGGAAGGTCGTCGATACGACATCGATCTGCTCACCGAACATTTCTCGATGGGCTGGGAGACCGTCTGCCACCGGCTCAGCACCCTGCAACGGCCGCGCATGCGCGGCGTGCCGTTCTCGTTCGTGCGGGTCGACCGGGCCGGCAACATGTCCAAGCGGCAGTCGGCCACCGGCTTCCCGTTCTCCCGCACCGGCGGCACATGTCCGTTGTGGAATGTCTACGAGGCGTTCAGCTCACCGGGCCGGGTGGTGACCCAGATCGCCGCGATGCCGGACGGGCAGCGCTACCTGTGGATCGCCCGGACGATCATCCGCCACCACGGCGGATACGGACAGCCCGGCAAGGCGTACGCGATCGGCCTCGGCTGCGAGATCCGCCACGCCGGTCGGCTGGTCTACTCGGCCGGGATGGACCTGCAGGCGGCCGACGCGGCGACCCCGATCGGTCCCGGCTGCAAGACCTGCGAACGGATGACCTGTCCGCAGCGGGCCGCCCCGCCGATCAGCCGGCAGCTCGATGTGGACGAGAACCGCAGCACGTTCGTGCCGTACCCGCTCAAGGACTGACCGGAGCAGGACCGCACCGGCCGCGTGCTGATGGGTGTGGACGGTACCCAGGACCCGGGCCACCAGAAGGAATGGTTGAGGGGTCGACACACTTCCTCGTACCGTCATCCAGATCGGACCATCCGGGATCACGAGATGAGCGTGCGATGAAGACCGCTACCACGTCCCAGCCCTTGCACCAGCTGCTGGCGCAGCGGTGGAGCCCACGCGGGTTCGACCCCGAGCACCGGCTCACCGACCGACAGGTGGCCGCGCTACTCGAAGCCGCTCGCTGGGCGCCGAGCGCGTCCAACACCCAGCCCTGGCGGTTCGCTGTCGCGCCGCGCGGCAGCGCCGAACACGACGCCGTCCTCGCCGCACTGTCCGCAGGCAACCAGGGCTGGGCGCATGCCGCCTCGGCGCTGCTCGTGGTCGCGGCGCAGACCACCGCCGGCGACGGCACCGACCGCCCCTGACCGGTGTACGACACCGGTCAGGCCGTGGCGCACCTGACCATCCAGGCCGAGCACGAAGGGCTGGCCGTGCACCAGCTCGGCGGCTTCGACCGGAACCGGATCGCCGGCCTGCTGGCCGGCCCGGACGGCATCGTGCCCCTGGTGGTCGTGGCGGTCGGGCGGCGCGGCGAACACATCCGGCTCGATGAGCCGTACGCCACCCGGGAGAACGCCCCACGGGACCGGCTGCCGGTCGCGGACCTCCTGGTCGCCCTGCGGCCCGTCGTCACACACCGGGGATGACGATGATCACGAGGAACTCCGTCCACCGGCTCGACAGTTGTGCGCATTGCCCCTGCCGGCCGGCTTGACCTGGCTGGATAGCATCCGAGGGCCGGAGAACCACGGAAGGGGAACTGTGGCACGGGTCCAACAAGGTATACGCAGAGTCGCTCAGTCGATGGCTGAGGGTGTCGATCCGCAGGCGCTGGCCATGGCTGAACTCCGCCGGCGCGGTGGGATGGCGACCGGGACGGCCACCGGCATGGCCACCGGCGGTGCCGGTGCCACCGACGGTGGCGGCGGGCGGGGGCAGCCGCAGGAAGGCGGGATGGACCCGGTCGACTTCCCGGCCGCCCGCGACCTCGGCGGCAGCATCGACACCGTCATGGAACAGCGCCGGGTGCCGCTCGACGACGCGGGGGAGGTGCTCAACCGCAGCGAGCAGCGCCGTGACGAGGGCGAGCAGGTGCACGTCATCTGCCCGATGGTGATCCCCCGGGGCCGGTCCCTGGCGACGATGCTGCCGGTGTCGCTGCTGCTGGTGCTCGGTGCCGTCGCCTCGGCGGTGATCTGGATCGCCGGCGGCAGCGTGCTGACCAACCCGTTCTTCGGCATCCACTACTGGGTGCTGTCGGTGCTGGCGGTCGGCTTCGTCTGGTGGCGCCAGGGCATGGTGATGGTGCCGGACGGCTGCGCCGCACTGATCACCCGGTTCGGCAAGCTGGAACAGGTCGTCGGGCCGGGCCGGGTGATCCTGCTCAACCCATGGAAGCGGGTGTCGTACATCGTCAACACCACCCGCGAGTACCCGTTCAACGCCCCGGTGCGCGAGGCCCCGACCAAGGGCGGGGTCAAGGCCTCGATCGACCTGTTCATCCAGTTCCGGATCAGCGACCCGGTGGAGTTCGTCTACACCCTGGGCGCGGTCCGTGGCTTCGAGGAGAAGCTCGCCAACGCGGTCAGCGAGACCATCCGTAGCCTGATCTACGAGCAGGAAGCGGCCGAGATCTACAACATGGTCGGCGAGGACACCGGACGTCTGCTGGAACAGCTCAACCAGCAGTTCCGCCCGGCGGTGGAGCTGACCAACGCCAACATCACCCACGCCGAACCGGCCGACCGCGGCTACCGGATGGACCTGGCCGCACCGGAGATGGTCCGGGTCGCCAAGGACGCCTACACCCACCAGTACGCCCTGCAACTGCGCAAGGAGCAGGACGAGGGTGACCTGAGCAAGGAACTGGCCACGCTGCAGGAAACCCTGTCGGCGATCCACGCCGAGATCGCCCAGTACCAGGCACAGATGGACACCGCGGTGGAGCGGGAGACCAACCGGGCCGAGGCGCTGGCCCGGCAGCGGTACGTGCTCGCCGAGTCCGAGGCGCGGGCCAACGCTGCCCTGCTGGAGGCACAGGCCCTGGACATCCGAGCGGTCACCGCCGCCGAGGCGCCGGAGATCCTCGAATACCGCTACCAGCGCGAGGTGCTCGACACGTTGGAGTCGGTGGCCGACCGGCTGCCCCGGCTGGTGCGCATCGGTGGCTCCGCCGACCCCAACGGCGCGGCCGGTGTCGACCTGCTGCAGCTGGCCCGGGAGATGGTCGGTGAACGCAACGCCGACCTGTTCACCGAGGCCGACATGACCGCGATGCGGACCCGACTGGCCGAGGTGGCCGCCCGGATCGCCGAACGCGAGTCCGAGATCAACGACCTGCGGGCGGCCGACGAGCCGACCGTGCCGGGCGCCGCCGGTCCAGCGGCCGGCGTGGCGGACGTGGCTGACGACGCGACGGAGGTACGGCGGTGAGTACGGCGACGATCGGCCGCGGGTCGGTCATCTCGGAAGTGGTCGCGCCCTGGAGCGAACTCGCCCAGCTGCTGCGTGGCGGCGAAGCCGGCACCCTGGTGCCGGTCGTCATCCCCAAGCACCGCCGTCGGCTCGGCTGGATGGTGCCGCTCTGGCTCGGCACGCTGTCCGTGCTCTCCGGTGTCATGCTCACCGTCCGTGGCGACGAGGGTCTGCTCGGGGCGGCGTACGGGGCACTGGCCGGCCTGGCGTACCCGGCCGGCGCGCTGTTGCTGGTGATCGGGGCGCTGTGGTGGTGGCGTTCCTCGATCGTCGAGATCGAGCAGGGCACCAACGGCGTGCTGACCCGCTACGGCGCGGTCACCCGCACCCTGGAACCGGGCCGGCACTACCTGTGGCACCCGTGGTCGCGGGTCGACTTCGTGGTCGACGTGGCCACCGAGATCCCGTACTCGGCGCCGGTGATGGCCTGCCCGACGCGGGAGAACGTGCCGCTGCGCTCGATCGAGTTCTTCATGAAGCTGCGGATCACCGACGCGGTGCTGTTCGTCCGGGCCATCGGGGCCGGCAACTTCGACCTGGTGCTGTCCAGCGCGGTGCAGGACGCGATCCGCCAGCGGGCCCGGCTGGTGCAGACCGAGCGGGCGTACGACCTGCGTGGCTCGGACGTGGCCGACATGCAGGAGCTGCTCAACCGGCAGCTGTCCCGTTACGGGGTACGGATCACCGGCTGCAACATCCCGGACGTGCAACTGCCCACCCAGTACCAGCAGCACCTGGCCACCCGGGAACGGGTCGCCAAGGAGCACGCCGCGTACGAGCAGGAATGGGGCCTGATCCGCAAGCGGCGCATCGACAGCCTGCAGATGGACATCGAGCGGGCCAAGAAGGTGCGCGACGCGCGGTTCGTCGAGGTCAAGGCGGCCCTGAACAAGGCCCGCGAGCAGGTCGCCCAGCTGTTGGAGGAGCAGGAGACCAACGCCCAGCGGGTCCGGTTCGAGATCGAGACCCGGGGTCGCAGCGGCCTGATCGCCGCGGAGAACGAGGCCAAGGCGCAACGCCGGCTGGCCCAGGCGTACCGGGACAACCGGGCGGTGCTGCAGTACGAGCTGGCGCTGCGCCGGCTGGAGGTCGGCGCCACGCTGGCCGAGAAGGCACCGCAGCCGGTGGTGGTGCGTACCGACGGTGCGGGCGGCGGCGACACGTCGGCACTGTCCACCCTGCTCACCGCCCAGTTGCTGCCGCGCAGCGTGGCGTTGTCGGCGCACGACACACCGGTGCGGACCCAACCCGAGCTCGGTTAGCCTGCCCGAGTGACGACGTACGGCGGCCGGGTGATCGGCATGTACGCGGCCACCGGCACCGTCCGGTTCGACTGGTTCGACTATCAGCCAACCGGCGATTGACCCCGGTTGCCCGGGCCTCCCACGCCGTCTGGCCGGCCCGGCCCTGGCCGCTGGCAGAACCTCCGTACGACATCACCCAGAGCCTCTGCCGGTGCTCGTCGGGTCCGCCAGGCGACATGGCCGTCCGGGCGGACCAGCACCGCGCCGTCGGTGGCGATCCCGTAGCTGTCGTGCCACTCCGCATCCGGATCGCGCAGGCCGCCCACGCCGATGCGCCACACAGTGAGCGGCACCTCGCTGGGCACGCCCGCCGGATCGGCCACCCACTCGGCGTCCCGGCCGGCGAGCAGGGTCAGTCCGGGACCCACGAGATCTAGCGTGGACAGCCGCCGACCGTCCCGGTGCAGCCACCGGTGCGGCATCCGGTGGCCGGGCCGCGCGGTCGGCACGTAATCGGCGACCGGATCGCCGTCCGGGGGCAGCGTGCCGTCGGCGAGCACCGCGGTCGACGCGTACCGGTAGCCGAGGACGAGACCTTCACTGGGCCGCCCGACCGGTGGCGGTGCGCCGGCCCGGTATGCCCGCAGCGCGTCGACCAGCCGGCGATGGCTCTCTGCCGCGCTGGCCAGCGCGACCGGGCGTCGTTCGGCCTCGTACGTGTCGAGCAGGCCGGCGTCGGCCCAGCCGTGGTGGACCGCGGCGAGCTTCCAGGCCAGGTTGTCCGCGTCTGCGATGCCGCAGTTCATCCCGAACCCGCCGTACGGGGTGGTGACGTGGGCGGCGTCCCCGGCGAGAAACACCGGACCGCACCGGAAGCGGTCGGCGACCTGGGCCGCCGCGCGCCACAGCTGGCGGTCGACCACGGTGACCGCGAGTTCCGGCACACCGGCGGCTTGCCGGACCAGCGCACGGCAGGCAGCGACGTCCAATCGGTCCAGGCGCGTGCCGTCGCTGTCGTCGACCACGTTGAACAGCCACCGTCGGTCGTTGTCCACGGCGAGGAACGCCCCGTGCAGGCCCGGTCGGGTGATCGTGTAAACCGCGCTACGCCGATCCGCCACCAGCCCGGCCAGGTCGGCCTCGAACAGGATGTTGAGATTGCTGGATACATCACTGGGGCCGGCCAGGGCGATCTGGCTGCGCCGGCGGACGCCGCTGCCGGCGCCGTCGCAGCCGACAAGGTAGTCAGCGGTGATCGACATGTGCCGGCCACCGCGCCGGTCGTACACCAACGCGGACACCCCGGAGCCGGTGACCGCCAGCTCGACCAGTTCGGTCCCGAACCGGATCCGGTCCGGCAGGAGCCGCTCGGCACAGGAGCGCAACAACGGTTCGAGACGATCCTGCGAGCAGAGCAGCGTGTGCGTGGGACTGGGCAGCGGCCGGGCGCCCGGATCGGTGACGATCCGGGCGCCGTCGGGGTCGGTCAGACTGCGACCGGTGTAGAAGGCCAGGTGGTCGCGGGGCAGGCCGGCGGCGGTGACGGCCCGCTCCAAACCCCAGCTGCGGTAGATCTCCATGGTGCGCACGCTCAACGCCCGCCCCTTGGGGAACACGGCGGTGTCGCGGTGCCGTTCCACGAGCAGCACGGGCACGTCGAACTGCGCGAGGCGGATCGCGAGGCTCAGCCCGACCGGCCCGCCGCCGACGACGAGCACGGCGGTGGCCCGTGTCGTCTTCTCCTCCGACATCGGTTCCAGCCCAGGCCCGCGGTTGTCAGCCTGCGAGCGCGGTGCTGAGGCTGTCGGCGTTGGTGCGGAACACGGCGAGCAGGTCGAGGTCTGCTGCCGGGTAGTTGACGATGTCGACCCGAGTGGCGCCGTCGACCTCCGGGTTCGCCCCCGGCAGGTGACCGTTGGCCAGCACCAGCGCCGGCTGCTTCGCGGTCAGGTCGGCCAGCTCGCTCGCGGTGACCGGCTGCGGGCCGTAGGTGCCGGCGACCTGCAGGCCGGCGAATTCGGCCCAGTACGCCACGAACAGCTGCGCCACCGCCGTCTTGGGTGCCGGTGCCGCCGCCTTGACCTGTTCGGACAGGTCGGCGTAGGTGCTGTCGAACTCCGCCAGCCAGGTAGCGGCCGCGTCGGCGGTGCCGAACAGTTCGCCGAGCCGGGTCACCTCGGCGGTGATCGCCGCCGGGGTGTTCTCCAGCTGTACGGTGACCAGCTCGGCGCCGCTGCCGGCCGCTTCGGTGAGCCGGTCGGCGAAGCCGTCGAACTCCGCGTACAGCACATAGTCCGCGTCGGTGACCGCAGCGAGATCGCTGGGCTTCGGGTCGTAGTCCGGCGGATGCTGCAGGCTGGCCGGGGCGATCACCGTGATGTCGGTGGCGCCGGCGGCCTTTGCCAACGCACCGACCCAGGTGGTGGAGGCGACGACGGCCGGGCCGGCCGCCGGGGCCGGGCCCTCGGTCCCGGCGTCGGAATCGGTGTCAGTGCTGCCACACCCGGTCGTCGACAGGGCGAGTGCGGCCGTCGCGGTCAGCGCGACGAGAATTCGGGACCAGCGCATCAATGGCTCCTTCGGGAACGAGATAGGTGAGCAGGGTCAGGGTGCCGGCCACCAGAACCAGGACGGGCCCGGGCGGCTGGTCGAGCAGCAGCGCGACAGTGAAACCGACGCTGTTTCCGGCGATACCGAAAGCGACCGCCCAGCCGACCATCGACGTCAGCGACCGGCCGAGATTGCGGGCGGCAAGGGCGGGGAGAATGGTGAGTGCGTCGACCAGCAGCGCTCCGGTGAGCCGGATCGAGGCACCGATCGCGACCGCCACGACGACCAGCAGCGCCAGCATCAGCCCGCCGGCCGGCACGCCGGAACACAGGGCGAGTTCCCGGTCGAACAGCAGGAGCGCGAGCTGTCGCCGGTAGCGCCAGAACAGCAGGTGTACGACGACGGTGAGCACCGTCAGGACGACCAGGTCGACGGTGCGGGTCGCCAGGATCGAGCCCCACAACAGCTCGAAGGCACCGGTGGCGTTGACTCCGGACACCGACAGCACCAGCAGGGCCGCGGCGATCGCGAAGGTCATCAACAGACCCATCGCGCCGGGCAGCCCGGTCGGACGCCGGGCCAGTGGCGCGACGCCGGCGCCGGCGATGCCGCAGGCGGCCAGCCCGCACAGCATCGGGTCGAGCCCGGTCAGCAGCCCGACGGCGATGCCGAGCAGGGCCACATGCATGATCGCGAACCGGACGGCGATGATGTCCAGCCCGACGATGAACACACCGACGATCGGGAGGCCGACGGCCGCGATCGCCAGACCGGCCGCCGACCGCCGGACCGCCGTCAGGTGCCACAAATCGAGGAACTGCTCCACCGGTCAGATCACCCTGAGCTTGCCGGCGGCCATCTCGGCGACCCGGTCGCAGGCCCGGGCCATCGCCCGGTCGTGGGAGACCACGACGACGGTGACCGCCAGCGTGGCGAGCAGCGACGCGACCCGTTCCTGGCCGTCGAAGTCGAGCGCGGCGGTGGGTTCGTCGGCCAGCAGTACCTGGGCGCCGGCGGCGACCGCGCCGAGCGCCCTGGCGAGAAAGACCCGCTGCAACTGTCCACCAGAGAGGGTGTGGAGCGGTCGGTCGTCGAGCTCGGCGACACCGAGCGTCGTCGCCGCACCGGCCGCCGCACCAACCGCCGTCCGGTCGCCGACGCTGGCCAGCAACTCTCGTACCAGCAGCGGGAACCGGCCCGGTGTCAGCCGTTGCGGCACCCACGCCACCTGCCGCCGCCGGCGCGTCCAGCCGGACCGACCGGTGTCGCAGACGTCGCCGCCGACGGCGACCGTGCCTTCGACGATCGGATGCAACCCCAGAACCGTACGCAGCAGCGTCGTCTTGCCGGAACCGTTCGCCCCGGTCAGCGCGACGTGCTCGCCGGGCTCGACCGCCAGGTCGACCGCGTCGACCACCCTACGACGGCCGTACCGGCAGGTGACGCCGGTGAACACGACACTCGCACCGGCCGAACCGCCGGCCACGTCGCGGTCGGCCACCACCGGTGCCGTGGTGCGCGGGCGTCGGATCACCGGTCGAGCCCGCTGGCCAACTGCTCGCGTAGCCACCGCTTGTCGACCTTGCCTGCCGGCGACAGCCGTAGCGCCTCGAACACCCGTAGGTGCTCCGGCAGTTTGGCCCGCTCCAACCCGTGCACCTCGGTCAGGTAGTCGGTCAGCTCGGCGAGGGTCGGTACGTCCACGTCGGCCCGCAGCGCCACGCAGGCAGCCATCCGCTCGCCCATCAGCCGATCGGGCACCCCGACGCAGGCGACCTGGCGTACCGCCGGGTGTTGGGCGATCAGCAACTCCACCTCCACCGGGGAAAGGTTGCGCCCACCCCGGATGATGATCTCGTTGCGCCGGCCCACGACGTGCAGGAAACCGTCGTCATCGATCCGACCCAGATCCCCGGTGCGCACCCAGCCGCCGTCCGCACGGTACCGGGCGTCGAATTCCGCGTCCACATAGCACAACGGACTCATCGGGCCGAGTCCCCAGATCTCACCGACCTCACCGGCGGCGACATCCGCGCCGTCCTCCCCGACGACACGGATCGCCGCGACCGCCGGGCTCGGCCGGCCGACCGCCGAGTGCACGTCCGGCGGCGCGGCGACGGGATCGGTGGTGCAGTTGACCCCGTCCGCCGAGCCGTAGCAGTTGACGAACGCACAGCCGAAGCGCTCGCGGCAGGCCGCCACCGTCGCCGGATCGATCCGCGAACCGCCGGCCACCACCGCCCGCAACGTCGACGTGTCGATGTCGGCGATCCTCGATTGATCCAGCATCATCGCGAACATCGTCGGCACCCCGAACACCAGGTGCGGGCCGTGCCGGTCGATCAGGTCGAGGGACCGTCCCGCGTCGAACCGGGACTGTACGATCAGGGTCCCACCGAACCGTGCCACGGTCACCGCCGTCCCGGACGAACCGAACGACGACGCGAGTGGGACCAGGAACAGATTGCGCATCGGACCCGGATCGGTGTGCAGCGCACCGATGAACGCGCCGCGGCCTCCGGCGAGTGCCTCGTGCGAGTAGACGATCATCTTCGGCGCGGCTTCGGAACCGGAGGAGACCAGGATCCGGGCCGGCGCGTCGGGCCGCACCGGGGGCCGGCGATCCAGCGGCGCGCTACCAGTGGCCAGGCCTTCCAGGCTGGCCGCGCCACCCGCGCCCGACACGATCACGGTACGCAGGTCCGGAAGCTCGCCGCGCAGCTCGTGCAGGATATCGGCGTACGCGACGTCACCGAACTTGTGGGTCACCACCGCTGCCACGGCACGCGAACGTCGCAGCAGCGTGAGCGTGTCGCGGCGGCCTCGCCCGATCGGGTACGGCAGCACCACCGCGCCGATCGCGGCTGCGGCGAGGTCCACCGCGACCGCCCGCCAGCCGTTGGGCAGCTGCACCGCGACGACCTCGCCCGGCGCGATACCTGCTTCGACGAAGGCACCGGCCAGCCGTGCCGCCGTCGCCGCCAGTTCGGCGTACGAGTGGCTGCCGTCGTCGTCGATCACCGCGGCACGCTGCGGATGCTCGCCGACCCGGGTGGTGAACAAGGAGTACAGGTCGGTGCCAGGGTAGTAGCCGGCATGGCGCCACCAGTCCCGCAGTTCACCGGGCACCAGGTCGGCGACGTTCAGCACGGTCATGCGGTGAACCTCCACGGGGATCTGACGAACGCGCAGCCGTCGATGTCGAGTAGCGTGGACATGGCCGGGTCGCGGGCCAGCAGGCCGGGCTCCGGGCAGACCGGGACGGCGGCGATACCGCCGGCACGCAGCAGCGCGACAGCCTCGTCCACGGGCAACCCGTGTAGCCGGGAAAGCGCACCCGCCACGTCGGTGGTGCCGGTCAGTCGGCACACCGACGCCGCGTCCGCTCCGGCCGGCATGGCCAGCTGTCCGTCCGTGCCGGTCACCGGGCCGTCGAGCGGCCCCCAGGCGGGACGGGGATCCGTGCGGCCTCGCAGCACCGGCGACTGCAGCACCCCTGCCGAGGACAGCAGGCTGCTGTCCACCCGCTGGCCGTGCCCGCTGCGCCAGCGGGCGACGAGACCAGCGAGGACGCCTTCGGCGGCGACGAATCCACCGAGGACGTCGAGCAGCGTCATCAGCGAGCCCGCGGGCTGCTCCCCGGGTGGGCGAAGATGCTCACCCAGACCGGCGTACGCCTGCACCATGAAATCCGTCCCCGGCGGCGGGTCGTCACCGAGGGCGGCACCCCATCCGGAGGCGTACGCATAGGTCAGCCGGGGGTTGACTGCCCACAGGTCAGTGGCGTCCAGAGCCAGACCGGCCGCCTTGCCCGGTGCCCAGTTGTGCAGGAAGACGTCCGCGGTGGCGGTCAGATCCCGTACCGTCTCCCGGCCGGCGGGGCTGCGGAGATCAACCTCGACGATCCGCTTGCCCCGGTTGAGGGCGAGGAACCGGGCGGAGCAGTCGCCCACCATCGGCGGCATGGCGCGCAGGGGATCGCCGCCGACCGGCTCGACCCTGACGACATCCGCGCCGAGCAGCCGCAGCAGCTGGCCGGCCAGCGGACCCTGGACGCGTCGGCCCGCCTCGACCACCCGCAGGCCGGCCAGCGGACCGACCGAGCCCGCCATGCCGTCGAGCGCAGGGCCACCGGCGATCCGACCGGTGGCGGCGAGGCGTCCGGTGGCGGCGAGGCGTCCGGGGCCGGGGCGGACGGTCCACGGGGCCACGTCGACCCCGGGCTGGTATCCGTCGCTGCGCCGGTCGGCGTGTCCACGTACCGGTTGCACCGCCACCCCGGCCCGGTGGGCGAGCTCCCGAAGCTGGTCGAGCCGCACCGAAGCGACGGCCGCGTGCAGCTCGCGCGGCAGCGCGGCGGTCGCGGTGGCGTACCGCAGCACGAAGGACCGCCAGCCGCGAGCCACGACGGAGGCATCGGTGACACCGAGCTCGGCCCACAACCGGAGCCACGGCTGTGGATCCAGCGTTTCCAGCTCCACCCGGGTGCCGTCGGCACAGACAAACGGTGGCGGCGTGCCGACCGTGGTCGAGGGCTCGACGTACTCGGGATCGTCGGCGCTGCCTGCGGCCAGGTACTGCGACACGGTCAGCAGCGCCGTCGCGGCCACCGAGACCTCGACCGCGCGCTGGGGTGTGCCGCGCAACCCGGCCAGCACGGCGGCCAGCGCCGATTGACCGGCAGCCACCCCGGCCACGGTGCCGACATAGTCCAGCCCGATCCGGGCCGGCCCGCCCCGCGCCCGCCCGTGTACGGCCATCAGCCCGCACCGTGCCTGAGCGGTGACCTCGTCCAGCAGCGTCGCCGCCGGATCGGTCCAATCCAGTCGGACGGGCAGGTCCGCCGCGCCGTCACCGGACAGCCGCAGCTGGCCGTCGCCAGCGACCCGGCGGGCCCCGAGAGACGCCAGGTGCCGACCGAGTGTCCGGTCCGCGTGGGTGGCTGTGGCACCGGCGAAGTCGTATCCGGCCAACGGATCGCCCGGAACCAGACCGCTCGCTGACCCGACTACCGTACCGGTGCTTCCGACGTCGACTGTCACGTCTGCAGTAGTCGTGCGCTCCAGCGGTCCGGTTCCCGGGGCGCGGCGATATCCAGTCCGTACGAGTACGACCCCGATGCCCGAAGGAAAAAGATGCAGCAGCTCCTGCGCCGAGTGGACGAATTCGTCCGGACCAAGGTGGTGCCGGCGGAACCGACTCTCGCCAGACATGACGAAGCGGCGGCGGCGGTCCTGCGCCGACTCCAGGAACAGGCCCGTGCGGCAGGACTGTGGGGCATCCCGTTGCCGGAGCCGCTCGGTGGACGAGGGCTGCCCCTGGCCGACTACGCCAGCATCGCCGAGACCGAGGGCCACAGCGACTTCGGGCCCGCCGCGCTCGGGTCGGACCTGCTGCTCGACGCGACCATGCTGCAGCGGCACGGCACCGCAGCGGTCCGGGAACGCTTCCTGCGGCCGATGACAGCCGGGTACTGCCCGCCGAGCTTCGCGATGACCGAGCCGGGGGTGCCTGGTACCGATCCGGCCGCGCTGTCCACCACCGTGGTTGCCGACGGCGACGACCTGGTGGTCACTGGCCGCAAGTGGTTCACCAGCAGGGCCGCCGACGCCGGTTTCACCACAGTGGTGTGCCGTACCGGGCCGACGCGATCCGGCAAGGACACGTTCAGCCTGGTGGTGGTTCCTACCGGGGTGCCGGGCTACCGGGTGGTCCGCGAGGTCGCGGTGCTCGGCGTGGGTGGACAGTACGAGATCGAGTTGGACGCCGTACGCGTGCCGGTGGACCATCTCGTCGGAGCTCCCGGCCGTGGGTTGCGGATCGTCGCCGAGCGGCTCACCCTCGGCCGGACCTTACGCTGCCTGCGCTGGCTGGGTCAGACCGCGCGCGCCTTCGACCTGCTGTGCCACCGGCTGGCCAGCCGCCGGGTCGGGGAGTCGGCGCTGGCCGACAAGCAACTGCTGCACGGGTACGTCTTCGACAGTTACGCGGAGTTGGGCGCGGCGCGCGCTCTCACCCACGCCGCCCTCACCACGCTGACCGCCGGTGCCGACGCCCGGACAACGGCCGGCACCGCCAAGGTCGTCACCGCCAGGGCGTTGCACGCCGTCGTCGACCGCGCGATCCAGGTGTACGGCGCGGAAGGGCTCACCGACGACACTGCGTTGGCGATGCTGCTGCGTACCGCCCGTGCCGCCCGGATCCTCGACGGCCCGGACGAACTGCACGTCACCACCGTCGCCGCCCGGCTGCTCGCCGACTACCAGATCGCCTCCGAGACCGCACCACCGGTCACCGCGAGCAATCCGGCGAGAAAATAGCTTCCCCAGATGAGTTCGTGCCGGCAGGCGAGGGCACCGGTCAGGTCGTAGCAGCCGTCCCGGAGCACTCCGTCACGGCTCAGGTGATCGTCGATCAGCCGCGCGACGGTGGCGGCGGCTGCCGTGCGGTAGCGCACGGCGGCCGCCACCGGCAGTCCGCCCAGCGTCCACAGAGCTGCCGCGGCGATCGCCGCGGCCGAGGTGTCCGGCGGGGCGTCCGGCCGGCCCAGCACCGCCAGGGGTATCTGGGTCGGCACCGACGCCAGCCACCAGTCGGCGGTGCGCAACGCCACGTCGAGGAACCCGTCGCCGAGCCGCTCAGCGGCGACGGCGAAACCGAGCATGCCCCAGGCGTGTCCACGGGCCCAGACCCGGTCACGTACCGGCGGCGGTAGCCGGGCCGGCAGCGCACGCTCCGCACACACCTGGCCGTCAGGCGCCACCAGCATCCGCCGGCAGGTCGCCGCGTGCCGCCCGGCGAGCCCTTGGGCGCCTGGCACCGATTGGTCGGCCCAGCACATCAGCGCCACCACCGCGGCCAACGCGTCGACGCCGAGTCGTGGCTCATCGGTCGACCCGCCGAACGCCGATCCGACCGGGAACACGCCGAGCCGGCCGTCGAACGACGTGGCGAGCGCACGGGCTCCGGTGAGCGCGGCGGCGGCGGCCTCGTCATCGGCGCAGAGCTGCCCGCCGGTGGCGCCGGCTCCGTACCAGAAGATCATGGCGCGAGTGATCGTGTCATCGGCGGCACGCGGGAGGAGCCGGCCGGTCACCGTCGCCGCCGCGGTCCGCTCGGCTGGATCGGCGTCGACCGCCGCGGCGAGCCAACGCAGGCCTGCCCAGAACCCGCCGGTCCACGATCCACGGCGGGTGCTGGCCCACTGTCCGGTGGCCGGGTCGGCGTACAGCGGGAAACGCTCGCCGACCGCGGCCTCGATCCGGGACAGCCGGCCCAGCATCGCGGTCAGTGCCCTGCCGGGCACGGTCAGCTCCCTGCCGGGCACGGTCAGCTCCGTGCCGGGCGTCGTCACGCCGCCACCGCCGACTCGGGCCGGCGGGCCGAGAGCCGGAGCCCGGCCAGAGCGGACGCGGCGAAGACGGCCGTGACCAGGACCCAGGCGAGCGGGTAGCCGCCCCGGTCGGCGAGCAACCCGAAGGTCGTCGGCGCCACCACGAACCCGCTGAAGAAGCCGGTCGACACCAACGCCGAGGCGTGACCGGCCGCCTCCTTGCGCCGGATCACCGCCAACATCGACACCGCGTTCGCAGCGGTGGCGGACATCCCGACCCCGATCGCCCCGAGCCAGACCAGCGGTGACCACCACACCGCGAGAAGCACCAACACCATCGACCCGGCGGCGGCGCCGGAGAGCCAGACCAGCGCGGAAGTGACTTCCGTCAACCTGTCCGCCCAGCGTGTCCACCACAACCGCCCGGCCACTCCGGCGACCCCGAACACCGCCAACAACACTCCGGCGGACCAGCCCGCAAGGCGCAGCTCCTGCACGCCGTACAACGGCAGGTAGGTGTTGACCGTGGACAGCCCGGCACCGAGCAACAGCGAATAGCCCATCAGGCGGGCTACCGCCGCCGAGGGTCGCTTCCACTGCCACCAGGGTCCCCCCGCAGCGCCCCGGCGGGGCGCCTGCGGCACCTGCCACCAGGTCACCACGAGCAGCAGTAACGCGAGCACAGCGGCCAGCCGCAGCCCCGCCCGCCAGCCGTAGCCGGCCGCGACCACCGGCAACACGGTTCCGCAGACGACCGCCGCGACCTGGACACCGGACTGCTTGAGACCGACCGCCACACCACGACGCGATTCGGGCACGGCCACGACGATCAGCACGTTCGTGGCCGGATTCGCCAGCGCCAGACCCAGCCCGGCCACCGCCACCGGAAGCAGCAGCAACGGGTAGCTGCCGGCCGCCGAGCCGGCCAACAGCGCCACCGCCACGATCGCGGCCAGCGCCAGCAGGCTACGCCGCGCACCGGCCGAGTCGACCAACCGGCCGGCCGACAGCGACACCACCGCCGCCACCCCGAACACGACTGTCACCAGCGCCCCGACCGCTGCGCGTGACAGCGCCAGGTCCTGTGCCAACTCGGGCCCCAACGCGCTCACCGCGTACAGCGGCAACATCGACACGGCCATCGCCGCCGTCGCCACCGCGGCCGGCGGCCACCATCGCGTCCCCATCCGCTGATCTCCTCTCACCCGCAACATCAGTCGGCCCGGTCCGGTGTGGGGTTCCCGGACGTGTGTCGCCGGCTCGCCCGGTCGGGCAACGATAATGGGCGAATGATCACGGGACGTCGGCTGACCATCGCCGGGTTGATCGCGGTGTTCCTGCTTGCCGGGCCGCTGGCCGGTACGGCGGCCGCGCACGTGACCGTCCTCCCCACGCAGGCCAACCCGGGAGAGACCGTCACGCTCACTTTTCGGGTGCCCAATGAGGACCCCGACGCCAGTACGGTCGCGATCCGGGTCGAGGTCCCGACCGACCCACCGATCACCGTCGCGTCGGTACGGGAAACGGCAGGTTGGCACGCCGAGGTCGCCCGGGTGTCAGCGGGCGGCCCGGGGACCCGGTCCAGCGGCGGTGCCGTCGCCGCGGTGACCTGGACAGCGCTGACCGCCGACGCTGCCATAGACGGTGACAACTTCCAGGAGTTCGCGGTGACGATCGGTCCGGTACCCGACGTGGAACGGGTGGTGTTCGTCGCGTACCAGACCTACTCCGACCAGCAGGTGGTCGCTTGGGACCAGCCGCCCCAGGCGGGCGCCGACAGTCCGTCCCGACCGGCACCGGTGCTGTGGGCGACAGGCGCTGCGCCGGCCGACAACCATGACCACGGGTTGTCACAGACGACCGTCCGGCAACTGCCGGGTGCCGGAACCCGGAGTGCGGCGCTCGCGCTCGGGCTGGCGATCGCGGCCTTGGTCGTCGCGGTTGCCGCGTTGCTCCTTGCGCTGGCGCACCGGGCGAGTCCTGTACGACCGGTGCGCTCGACGGTGGGGACGCTGCCAGGAAAGAGCATCCCGGCGGGAGCAGCGAGCGGAGCCCCTCGACAGGGAGTCGGTCAGAACCCGGCTTCGGTTCCCGGTGACCAGAAAATCGGCGAATAGTGGGGGAAGAGTCCCGGGTGACCTGTCGGGATCCTGATGGTCGTTACCATACCCGTGGAACCGGCATGTTCTTGTCTGGAGGCGCGATGGCAGCCGAGGATCTCATCCATGTCCTGACGCTTTGCGGCAACTGCAGTTGCGGCTGTCCGGAGCTTTACCTTGATCCGACGGCACCCGCCGAGCAGCGGATCGCGATCACCGATGATTTCGGAAACACGATCCGGCTCAGCGGAGCACAGCTCGGCGACATCATCGAGCTCGCCCGTGCCGGCTCGCTCGACGAGGCCGCCAAGGCGTAGCTGACCGCACAACCGCTAGTCCGGGCCGAACTCCGGCCGACACCTACGCCGCGATCCGCTGTGGAGGATCGCGGCGTATTCGCGTTGATACACATCAATGTAATGGGTCCCGCCTGGCGTCCTTGCACGCGTCACTGACGTGGCAGCACGGATGACCACGAACTGCCGGCAGCAAGACGGCCGTCGCGTGAACCAATTCGATCGTCGTGCCGTATCATCTTCCGTGGGCAGCCGAGCAACCGGCCGGATGAGTGGCCGAAGAATTCCGGGTAACTTCCAGAGCAGACCGAGGCGACGATGGCCCGGTCACTGGAGATGAATCAGCTTGCCCGTCTCATGAACCGAAGTAGAGGACCCATGGAACTGTCCTATCAGGTCAGCGGCATGAACTGCGATCACTGCGTCCAGGCCGTGACCAAGACGATCACCGCGCTGCCCGGCGTCGAAGCCGTACGGGTCGAGCTGCCGGCGGGCACGGTCGCCGTGGTCAGCGTCGGCGAAGTGCCGATCGAAGACCTGCGCGCCGCCGTCGACGACGCCGGGTTCGAGTTGATCGGCCGTACGTCGTGACCGTCGCGGTCGAGGCGCGGACGACCACTGTGCAGGTGGGCGGGATGACCTGCGCCGCTTGCGCGGGCAGGATCGAACGTCGTCTGAACCGGCTCGACGGGGTGACCGCCACCGTCAATTTCGCCACCGAGACCGCGTACGTGCGGCATCCGGCGGCGGTACCGGTGACCGAGCTGCTGGAGACGATCCGGGCGCTGGGTTACTCGGCGTTGCCCCCGAGCCTGCCGGATCCCGTCGCGGGCAGTGCGGCGGCGGCAGTCACCGCCGGCTGGCGACTGGTCGGCGCGGTCGCCGGCACGCTGCCGGTGGTGGTGCTGTCGATGGTGCCGGCACTGCAGTTCGACTACTGGCAGTGGCTCGTCGCGGCGTTGGCCGCACCCGTCGTCTGGTGGGCGGGTTGGCCGTTCCACCGGGCCGCCGTCGCCGGGCTGCGGCACCGCACGGCGACCATGGACACCCTGGTCTCGCTGGGCGCCCTCGTGTCCTACCTGTGGAGCGGGTGGGCACTTCTGGCCGGCGGTGCCGGTGACCCCGCCATGCGGATGGCGATGTCCTGGCTGCCGGCACGGCACGGCCACGGCGTCTATTTCGAAGTCGGCGCCGCGTTGGTCACCTTCCTGCTGGCTGGCCGCTGGTTGGAGGCCAGAGCCCGGCATCGGGCCGGTTCGGCCATCCGGGCGCTGGCGGCGCTCGGGGCGCGCGAGGCCACCGTGGTCGGTGCGGACGGTGCCGAACGGCGCGTACCGGTGCGGCGGCTGCGGGTCGGTGACCGCTTCGTCGTACGACCCGGAGAGAAGATCGCCACCGACGGGGTGGTCGAGGCGGGCGCGAGCGCCGTCGACGTCAGCCTGCTCACCGGTGAGAGCGTCCCGGTCGAGGTCGGGCCGGGCTCGGCCGTGGTCGGTGCCACCGTCAACGCGGGAGGACGGCTGCTGGTCCGCGCGACCAGGGTCGGCGAGCAGACACGGCTCGCGCAGGTCGCCAGGCTGGTGACCCAGGCACAGCAGGGCAAGGCACAGTCGCAGCGTCTCGCCGACACGGTGGCCGGGGTCTTCGTACCCTTTGTCGTCGTGCTCGCCGTGGCCACCCTCGCCGGCTGGTGGGCCGTCGCCGGCCTCGGCACCGCGGTGGGTGTCGCCGTCGCCGTGCTGATCGTCGCCTGTCCCTGTGCGTTGGGCCTGGCCACGCCGACCGCGCTGCTGGTCGGCACCGGACGGGGAGCCCAACTGGGGGTGCTGATCCGGGGAGCGGCGGCGCTGGAGTCCGCCGGCCGGATCGACACCGTCGTACTGGACAAGACCGGCACGCTGACCACCGGTCGGATGCGTGTCGTCGAGGTACTGCCGGCCCCCGGCATGGACCGTCGACAGTTGCTGCGGTACGCCGCGGCGGTCGAACAGTACGCCGAACATCCCATCGCCCGCGCGATCGTGCAGGCGGCCGTCACCGAGTTCGGCCCCGAGCTACCCGAGGGCGACGGGTTCGTCGCGCTACCGGGGCTCGGTGCCCGTGCCCGGGTCGACGGTCGTGAGGTCTTGATCGGCAGAGCGCTCATGCTCGACGGGGCCGGCGTCGCCGCCCCGCTGCCGGCACCCGACGGTGCGCATACGGCGGTGCACGTCGCGTGGAACGGACGGGACCAGGGCCTGATCGTGGTGGCGGATGGGCTGCGCCCGACCGCGACGCCTGCCCTCGACCGGTTTCGGCACATGGGGATGCGGCCGGTGATGTTGACCGGCGACACTGTCGCCGCAGCAGGTCCGATCGCCGCCCAGCTCGGCGACCCGGAGGTCATCGCCGAGGTGCTGCCGGAGGAGAAGCAGCAGGTGATCAAGGCGCTGCGGGCCGCTGGGCGAACGGTCGCGATGATCGGCGACGGGGTCAACGACGCGGCCGCACTGGCTGAGGCGGACCTGGGAGTGGCCGTCGCCTCCGGCGCGGACGTCGCGATCGAGGCGAGCGACATTACCGTCCTGCGGGTTCGTGCGGGCGACATCGACCTGCACGCCGCCGCCGACGCGCTCGCGCTGTCCCGGGCGACCCTACGGGTGATCAAGGCAAACCTGTGCTGGGCCCTCGGGTACAACGTGCTGGCGATTCCGCTTGCCGCGCTCGGTCTGGTCAGCCCGTTGCTGGCCGCCGCCGCCATGGCCTGCTCCAGCCTGCTCGTGGTGGGCAACAGCCTGCGCCTGTCCCGGTGGCGCCCGAGGGGCTGACCGGCCGGGCGGGCCGACGGACCGGTCTGCGACCCTCGCCGGTCAGGGGACGGTCATCGGGGCACCGACATCGCTGTCGCCGGTCAGGAAGGTCGTCTCCGGTAACCGCCCGTCGGGCCGGCGCGGACCCTGCGCGCTGGCGGGATCGGTCGACCGGAACATGGCCGCCGACCACGATCCACCGTCCCAGGTGTTGCCCTGCGACCGGGCGGCGTCCAGCGACGCGACGTCGGTGCCGTTGTCGACGGCCGCGTTGGCGAGCAGGATCGCCTGCGGGACCGCCAGGTGGAAGCCGGTGCCGCCGTTGCGGAACGCCGTGTTGCCGGTCAGTTCCAGCGCACCGGAGTTGCCACCGTCGGCGAACCCGTGACCGGTGTTGTCCCAGGCGGCGTTGCCCCGCAGCAGGTGCGCCGTGGCCGGTGCCGGGCTGCCTCCGCCGAGGCGGAACCCGTCGGCCGGGCCCCGCCAGCCGGTCACGTCCCAACGGTTGACTCCGTTGCCGTACGCCCAGTTGGCCGCCAACGTGACCGGATCGGCGAAGTGTCCGACGTCGAAGCCGTCGCTGGCGTTGTCGAACGCCCGGCAGCCCCGGATGACGTTGCCGGTGCCGCTGCCGAACTTGATCGCCAGCCCGATGCCGGCGCCGCCGGCCTCCGCCGGGTCGTAGTTGGCGTAGAAATCGCTGTCCAGCACCTGGTTGCCGGTGGTGCCGTCGTCGCGCAGTGTCAGTCCCGACCGGGCGTTGTGGTGCATCGACAACCGGCGGAAGACGTTGTCCCGACAGGACACGCAGACATACGCGTGGCTGGCCGAGTTGATCACCTCCAGCCCCTGCACGGTCCAGTAGCTGCCGCGATGGGTGACCATCCACTTGTCTGCCGGCACACCGCTGGCGTCGATGACCGGGCGTTCGCCGGAGAAGTTGCTGAGCGTGATCCGACGCCGCGGCTCGGCGTCGGTGTCGATCACCACCGGCTCGGTCGGCCGGTACGTACCGCCGCGCAGCGCGATGGTCTGGCCCGGCTGGACGACGGACACCGCCTTGCCGAGGGTGGCGTAGGGCCGCTGCCGGCTGCCGTCGTTGTCGTCCGAGCCGTCCGGTGCGACGTACACGTCGGCGGTGGTGACACCGTCGGGCGTGACCGAGGTCGGTGTCGGCACCGACGTCGCCGGCGGTGACGGCGAGTCTGCCGCCGGTGCCGGGATCGCCGGCACGGCGGCCCGGCGGGCCGCGGTCGGGGTGGCGATCGCGATCGGGCCGCCTGCGTCGGGCAGCGGGGCCTCGTGCACCGCGAAGGCGAATCCGCCGGCTGCGGCGATGGTCACGGCGGTTGCCGCCGCCGCTGTCTTGTGCGGGAACAGCCCGTGTAGCTGGGTCAGGACCAGTTGGCCGAGCGACTGTCCGGCGCTGGCGGCAGGGACCAACGCCACAGGTGCCGCCGCTTCGCAGGCGATGCGCACGCCCTCCAGCAGCGCCAGCGGCAGTGGCAGCGGTGCGATGCCGGGCAGCAGTTCGTCGGGGGCGAGCAGGCCCAGCCGGTGGACGCCGCACTGGTCGCAGGAGCGGGTGTGCCGGACCAGCCGTTTGCGCCACCGGCTGTCGGTGCTGCCGGTCCAGCCCTCCAGCACGTCGTGCAGGCTGGCGCAGCGGGGGGCGCCGCGCAGCGCCCGGACCACCGCCCGGCTGGCGTCGAGTCGCTCACGCAGACGCTGCAACCGCACGGCCGCGTGCGGCGGCGAGACGTCCAGCGCCGTGGCGAGTTCGGCGCGGGTCAGTCCGCCACTGGCCTCCTGCCACCACAGGGCGAGCAGGTGTCGGTCCTCGGTGTCGAGCCATCGAACCGCTTCCGCGAGTTCGCGTCGCTGCCCGGCCAGCATCAGCTCCCCGATGGTGTGCTCGGCGACGTCGCCATCGGGATCGGCCAGGTCGGCGGGAACCACGCCGTCCTGGATACGGAGCAGCCGGCGTCGGCGGTCCCGCAGGTACTGCTGGATCTGTCGGTAGGTGATCGACACCGCCCAGGAGCGGAAGCGATCCGGGTCGCGCAGCGACGGCAGGCCGCGGATCAGCCTGAGCACGGTCTCCTGTACCAGATCGTCCACATCGGCGTGGCCGTGCAGGGCGCGACCGGCGATGTTGTAGATCAGCGGTAGGTGACCGGTGAGGAGTTCGTTGAGCGCCCGTCGATCGCCGCCCTGGGCGTCGAGCACCAGGGCGCGCAGGTCCGGCTCAACCTCGGCGCTACTTTGCGTCATGCATGCACCGTTGCCTTGCTGGTCGACGTCTCACCCACGCCGATGGTGACACAGTGATGTTCGTCTGTAAAGAAGGTCAACTTCCGGGGTCGATGTTCCTGCTGTCGGGACTGCGTCAAGATTTTCCTACCGGTTCCTGTTATCCCCGAGTTAGTTGGGACGTCCACCTAAATGCCGCTCCCGTCTAGAGCGGCGTGTGCGTTGTGTGACCGTCTGCTGCTCCGTCCGGCAACCGGCAGCCGACCCGTCGACGAGGAGGAAGACCATGCCCAGACTCAAGATCTTCGAGAGAGCGACCCGTCGGTGGGCTGCCGTGGCGGTGGTCGTGGTGGCGTTGCCGGTGGCGGTGGTGTCGACGGTGGCGGTGACGGTGTCGCCGTCGCATGCGGCGACGATCGACACGGGTGCGTACTACGTGTTGACGTCGCGGCATAGTGGTAAGGCGATCGATTTGTTCGAGTGGGCGACGCATGATGGTGCGCCGATTGTGCAGTGGGCGCGTAATGATCTTGCGGTGCAGCAGTGGCAGTTCGTGCCGGTGGACAATGGTTATTACCAGGTGCGGTCGCGGCATTCGGGCAAGGTGTTGCAGGTGGCGAGTGCGCAGGATGGTGCGGAGTTGACGCAGCAGGCGGCGGGTTCGGATACTCGGCAGCATTTTGGGGTGTCGGATTCGGATGGTGGTTTTGTGCGGTTGATTAATCGGCACAGTCGTAAGGCGTTGGATGTGTGGGAGTGGTCCACGGCGGATGGTGGGCGGATTTCGCAGTACACGGACACCGACGGCTGGAACCAGCAATGGCAACTGCACCGGGTCGGTAGTGGCGTGCCGTACGGCAACATCCCGGACGGGTTCGCCCAGGGCACGACCGGTGGTGCCGGTGGCCAGACCGTCACCGTCGCCAACCAGGCCGATCTCAACCGGTACGTGACGGCCAGCGAGCCGTACGTCATCCGCGTCACCGGGTCGATCACCATCAGCCCGCGCGGCACCGAACTGCGGGTGGCGTCGAACAAGACGATCATCGGGGTCGGGACCGGTGGCGAGATCGTCAGTGGTGGCTTCTTCATCGGTACGGGTGTGCGCAACGTGATCATCCGGAACCTGACCATCCGGGACACCCTCATGCCCGATGACGACCCGGACGACGACGCCTACGACTACGACGCCATCCAGATCGACACGGCGTCGAACATCTGGATCGACCACAACCGGCTCGCCCGGATGAACGACGGTCTGCTGGACAGCCGCAAGGACGCCACGAACATCACCGTGTCGTGGAACCAGTTCCTCGACAACAACAAGACGTTCGGTATCGGCTGGACCGACAACGTGACCGCCCGGATGACCATCCACCACAACTGGTTCCGGGGCACCAACTCCCGCAACCCGAGCGCGGACAACCTGGCGTACCTGCACATGTACAACAACTACCTGCGGAACGTCACCGGGTACGGCAACTACGTGCGTGGCTACACCAAGGCGGTCATCGAGAACAGCTACTACGACAACGTGCGTGACCCGTACTACGTCGAGGAAGGCGAACTGGTCCAGCGGGGCAACATCACCGTCAACAGCAGCTGGCGCAGCGGGCGGGTGACGTCCAAGGGCAGTGCGTTCGATCCGAGCGGCTTCTACTCGTACACCCTGCACCCTGCCTCGGATGTGCCGAGCCTGGTGTCGACCTACTCCGGCCCGCAGGCCGCCATCGGCTGACCGACGCGCTCCCGGGCGCCCGGCCGGCTCGACACGCCGGGCGTCCGGGGATGGGCGTTGATGTAATTGAAACCTATCAATACGATGCTGGAAAGCGCTTTCATGCACGTGGCCAGTGCGGTCACGGATCCGTCCTAGGAGGTAACGCAACCATGAACCGACCTGTGGCTGCCGTCCCCGGCGGCCGCCGAAGCCGACGGCGCGTGGCGATCCTGGCCGCAGCGACCGCGGCGGTCGCCACCGCGGCGATCGGTGCCGTGGGTGTCACCGCGGCGTCGGCCGCCACCGTCGACACCGGCGCCACCTACGTGTTCGTCAACCGACACAGCGGCAAAGCCATGGACCTCTACAACTGGGCCACCACCGACGGCGCACCCATCGTCCAATGGACCCGCAACGACCTCGCCGTCCAACAGTGGCAGTTCGTCGACGTCGGCAGCGGCTACTACCGCATCCGCTCCGTACACAGCGGCAAGTTCCTCGAACTCCCCAACGCCACCGACGGCACCGCCCTGGTCCAGAACCCCGACAACGGCACCACCCGCCAACACTTCCGCCTCGCCGACTCCGACAGCGGCTACGTCCGCTTCGTCAACCGACACAGCAACAAAGTCATCGACGTCTGGGAATGGTCCACCGCCGACGGCGGCGCCCTCACCGGCTACACCGACCTCAACGGCTGGAACCAGCAATGGCAGATGATCACCGTCAACGGCGGCAACCCGCCACCGCCGCCGCCGACCTCGTGGCCGACCCCGACCGGGCAGGTCAACGTCAACGGCACGATCGAGGTATCCGGCACGCTCGACGGTGGCATGCGTCGCTACTGCTGCATCGGCGACGGCGGTCAGGAAGAGAGCCAGGATCCGGTGTTCCGACTCGCCGCCGGAGCCACCCTGCAGAACGTCATCATCGGTGCCCCTGCCGGTGACGGTGTGCACTGTTCCGGGCCGTGCACCTTGCGCAACGTGTGGTGGGAGGATGTCGGTGAGGACGCCGCGACCTTCCGCGGCAGCGGCGACCCGAGCTTCCTGGTCGATGGCGGTGGTGCCCGTGCGGCAAGCGACAAGGTCTTCCAACACAACGGTCCGGGCACGCTGACCATCCAGAACTTCCAGGCCAGTAACTTCGGCACCTTCTACCGCTCGTGCGGCAACTGCTCCACCCAGCATCAGCGCGACGTGGTGATCCGCAACGTGACGCTGACCCGGCCCGGCAGCACGGTCGCCGGCATCAACGTCAACTACGGTGACACCGCCCGGTTCAGCGGGATCACCATCGTCAACGACTCCAGCCGTTCGATGGTGATCTGCCGCAAGTACAACGGCAACAGCAGTGGTGACGAGCCGAGCCAGGTCGGCACCGGCCCGGACAGCACGAACTGCCTCTACTCCTCGTCCGACCTCACCTATCGCTGACCCGTACAGGTCGCCCGGTGGGCGCGTAGTCCCGCGCGCCCACCGGCTGACCGCCGGTCGACACACCAGGAGATGCTCATGTCTCGACACCCGCGTCGGGCGATGCTGGCGGCGACCATCCTCGCACCCGTAGCCGTCACCGTCACCACCGCCGGGGTGGCCACGCTGTCGGCGCACGCCGCCGCCGGTTGCCAGGTCACCTACACCATCGGTGCGCAGTGGCCGGGTGGCTTCGGCGCCAACCTCGCCATCACCAACCACGGCGAGCCGATCGACGGTTGGACGTTGAGCTGGACGTTCACCGCCGGCCAGACGATCACCCAGTCCTGGGGATTCACCGCGGACCCGGCCAGCGGCGCCATCGTCGCCCGTAGCGCGGGCTACACGGCGTCGATCCCGACCGGCGCGACCGTGGCCGGCGGCTTCAACGGTACCTGGGACAACTCGTCGAATCCGGTGCCGTCGACCTTCACCCTCAACGGCACGGTCTGCACCGGACCCGGCGAGCCGACCAGCCCGCCATCGGCCACGACCGCGCCGCCGGCCACGACCGCGCCGCCGGCCACCACCGCGCCGCCCCCCACGCCGTCGGCTGACACGCTGTTCGTGGCGACCGACGGCAACGACGCCAACGCCGGCACGTCGGCCGCCCCGTTGGCGACACTGGCCCGGGCGGTCGCCCTGGCCACCCCGGGCACGACGATCGCGCTGCGTGGCGGTACGTACCAGTTCAGCACCAACGTGCGGATCATGAAGGACGGCACCGCGGCCGACCCGTACACGATCACCAGCTACCAGGGCGAGCGGGTGGTGCTCGACGGCGAGAACCTGCCGCACACCCCGGCGCCGGTCGGCGGCAGCATCCCGAACCTCGAACGCGGTGTGCTGCACATCGAAGCCGACTTCTGGCGGGTGCGGGGCCTGGAAATCGCCCACGGCCCGTACGCGATCTTCTGCCGCGACTGCAGCAACAACGTCTTCGAACGGCTGATCACCAGGGACAACTACGAGTCCGGCCTGCAGATCCAGGGCGCGGCCAGCAACAACCAGGTGATCAACCTCGACTCGTACGGCAACCGCGATCCGCGCAAGAACGGGGAAAGCGCGGACGGCCTGGCCATCAAGGAGGGCTTTGGCAGCGGCAACGTGGTGCGGGGTGCCCGGCTGTGGAACAACTCCGACGACGGATTCGACGCCTGGTTGTTCACCTCGCCGATCCTGGTCGAGGACTCGGCTGCCTGGGGCAACGGCGTCAACCGGTGGAACCTGCCCGACTACACCGGCGATGGCAACGGGTTCAAGATGGGCGGGGGCGACCCGGACCCGCCGGCGAATCACACCATCCGCAACAGCTTCGCGTTCGACAACGCGGTCGGTGGCTTCATCGACAACGGCAACCCGGGCACCATCACCGTCGATCGCAACACCGCCTGGCGCAACGGAGACGGCGGGTTCAAGTTCGCCAACTCCACGTCCCGGTTGACCGGCAACCTGGCGGTCGGCAACGGCGCGGGGGTGTCGCTGGGCAATTCGACGGCGACCGGCAACTCGTGGGACATCAAGAGTTCCTGGAGCAGCGCGGATCTCGCCAGCACGGACCCGTCGGTGCTGACCGGGCCACGTGCCGCCGACGGCAGCATCCGGAGTTCGAACTTCCTGCTCCCGCGCAGCTACCCGAACCTCGGCGCGCGCAGCTGAGCCGCCCCGCGTTGATCTCGCCGATTCAGAAGGTCCGCTGTCAGCATCCGGGCCAGGTCCTTCTGGATCGGCGGTGCGGCCGAGGTCCTGCCCGGAGGCGGGCGGCCAGGCGGTTGTCGGCGATGGTTTGGCGATATATCGTTGGTGTATCGACAAGCCATCGTAGGAGGCAGGACATGAAGTTTCACCACCGGTTCCACGGCGGACCGGAAGCATGGATGCGAGGCGGGTTCGGTTTCCCGCCGTTCGGTCCGGGTCCCGGCGCGGGGCCATGGCGTGGTCGGGGGATGGGTGGTCGGGGCGGCGGGCGTGGTCGGCGTCGCCCGAACGTCCGCGCCGCGGTGCTCGCCCTGCTCGTGGAGGGGCCGATGCACGGCTACGAGATGATCCGGGAGCTCGACTCCCGCACCGGCGGTGCCTGGCGGCCGAGCCCGGGATCGATCTACCCCACCTTGCAGCTACTCGAGGACGAGGGACTGATCGTCGGCACCGTCGACGACACCGGCGGCAGTCGCAGGCAGTACGCGTTGACCGACGCCGGTCGCCCCGAGGCCGAGCAGGCCGCCCAGCAGGCCCCGTGGACCGAGCTCGCCCCGGAGACCGTGGAGAGCTGGCACGACGTGCGTGACGCCGGGCTGCAGGCCATGGACGCGCTGCGGCACGTCATGCTCAACGGCACCGGTGAGCAGCGGGAACGTGCCCTGGCGGTGCTCGACGAGACCCGGCGCAAGCTGTACGCGATCCTGGCTGACGACGCCGCCGGTGACCGCTGACGGCCGAGCCACCGTCGCGTCTCAGCCCGGCCGGCCGCCAGGCAGATGGCAGGCCGCCTGGTGACCGTCGCCGCGTACGGTCAGCACCGGATCCTCGACCGCGCACCGGTCGAACGCCGCAGGACATCTTGTCCGGAAGTTGCAGCCGCTCGGTGGATCGGCGGGGGAGGGGACCGTGCCCCGCAGGATGATCCGCTCCCGGGCCCGCTCGGCGACCGGATCCGGCAACGGCACCGCGGACAGCAGCGCCTGGCTGTAGGGGTGTGCCGGCCGGTCGAACAGCGTGGCCCGGTCGGCCACCTCCACGATCCGACCGAGATACATCACCGCGATCCGGTCGCTGAGGTGCCCGACCGCGGCCAGGTCGTGGGCAATGAACAGGTACGCCAACCCGAGTTCGTCGCGCAGATCCTCCAGCAGGTTGATGATCTGCGCCTGGATCGACACGTCGAGCGCGGCGATCGGCTCGTCGGCGACGATCAGCTCGGGTTCGCAGGCCAGTGCGCGGGCGATGCCCACCCGCTGACGCTGCCCGCCGGAGAACTCGTGCGGATGCCGGTGGGCGTGACCCGGGTCGAGTCCGACCAACTCCAGAAGTTCGCCGATGCGGTGCCGGCGGGCCCGCGACCCCCGGTGCAGTCCGTGCACGGCAAGCGGTTCGGCGATGATCGAGCCGATCGTCATCCGGGGATCCAGGGACGCGTACGGGTCTTGGAAGATCATCGTCACCCGGCGGCGCATCGCCCGCATCCGCCGGCGGCTGAGCGTGGTCAGGTCGATCCCGTCCAGGGTGACCTGACCGGCGGTGGGCTCGATCAGTCGTAGCAGGGCCAGCCCGGTGGTGCTCTTGCCACACCCGGACTCGCCGACCAGCCCCAGCGTCTCGCCGGTGGCCACGCCGAAGCTCACCCCGTCGACCGCCCGGACCGCGGCGCCCGGCCGCCGGCGCAGCCCGCCGCCGGCACTCGGGAAGTGCACCCGCAGGTCGGTCACGTTCAGCAGCGCCGGTTCAGCCATGCCCACCACCCGAGCCGCTGCCGGTGCCGTGCCCGGCGGGGCCGCCGTCGATGTCGTAGAAACAACCGACCAGATGGTCCGGGCCGACCGTACGCAGCGGTGGCACCTGCGTGGCGGCACGCTCGTCGTGCCGGTAGCCGCAACGCGGCCAGAACGGGCAACCAGGCGGCAACGCCACCGGGTCGGGCGGCAGACCGGGAATGGTCCGCAACCGGCGGGGTCGCGCACCGCCGACCCGGGGGACGGCGGCCAGCAGACCGGCCGTGTACGGGTGCCGCGGCGTGGCGTACAGCGCCTCGACCGGGGCCTGTTCCAGGATCCGCCCGGCGTACATCACCGCGACCCGGTCGGCGATGCCAGCCACCACACCCAGGTCGTGGGTGATCCACACCACCGCCAAGCCGAGCCGGCGCTGCAGCCCGGCGACCACGTCGAGGATCTGCGCCTGGGTGGTGACGTCCAGCGCGGTGGTGGCCTCGTCGGCGAGCAGGACCCGGGGCTCGCAGGCCAATGCCATCGCGATCATGACCCGTTGGCGCATGCCGCCGGAGAACTGGTGCGGGTAGTCGTCGAGGCGCCGGTGCGCGTCGGGCAGGCCGACCTCGGCGAGCAGTTCGACCGCCCGGTCTCGGGCGGCCGCCGCGCCGGCCTGCCGGTGCAGCACGATCGGTTCGACGAGTTGGGATCCGATGGTCCTGACCGGGTTGAGCGAGGTCATCGGGTCCTGGAAGACCATCGCGATGTCGTTGCCCCGGATTCGACACAGCTGTCGTTCCGACGCGCCCAGCAGGTCGACCCCGCCCAGCAGCACCTGACCGGTGACCCGGGCGGCCTCGTCGAGCAGCCCCATCACCGCCAGCGCGGCGACGGTCTTGCCCGAACCCGACTCACCGACGATCGCCAGGGTCTCGCCGGCCCGCACGGCATAGCTGACCCCGTTGACCACCTCGGCCACCCCGCGCCGGGTGCCGATGCGCACGGTCAGATCGTGTACCGACAGTACGGGTTCTGCCGGTACGGGCTCGCCGGTCACCGGGCCGCCCCTCTCGATTCGATCACCGAACGCTGCCGGGGGTCGAGCGCGTCGCGCAGTCCGTCGCCGACCACGTTGAACGCCAGCACGGTGACGAAGATCGCCAGGCCGGGAAAGATGCCCATCCACGGTGCCTGGCTGACGAAGTCACGCCCCTCGGCCAGCATCCGGCCCCAGGCCGGATCGGGGCGCTGCACCCCGAGGCCGAGAAAGGACAGCGCCGCCTCGGCGAGAATGGCGAAGGCCAGGCTCAACGAGGTCTGCACGATCACCGGCGCGGTGATGTTCGGCAGCACGTGTCGCACGAGGATGCGCAGGTCGGAGGCGCCGACCGCGCGGGCGGCCCGGACGTACAGCTCGGTCGCGGCGACCATCGTCGCGGCCCGCACGATCCGGGCGAAGATCGGGGTGTAGACGATGCCGATGGCGATCATCGCGTTGGTGATCCCCGGGCCGAGAATGGCCAGCACCGCGATGGCCAGCAGGATCGCCGGGAACGCGAACAGCACGTCCATCGTGCGCATCAGCAGCGCGTCGGCCGGCCCGGTGTAGAAGCCGGCGACCAGGCCGATCAGCAGGCCCGCGCCGAGCGAGATGCCGACCGCGACGAGGCCGACCTGCAGCGACACCCGGGCGCCGGCGAGCACCCGGCTGAGCACGTCGCGGCCCAGGTTGTCGGTGCCGAACGGATGCGCCAACGACGGCGCGGCCAGCCGGCCGGGTACGTCGACCGCGTTCGGGTCGTACGGTGCCAACGCCGGGCCGAACACGGCGACCACCGCCAGCCCGGCCAGCACCAGCAACCCGGCCAGGGCCAACCGGTTGCCCAGCAGCAGGACGAGTACGCGGCGGGTCATCGGTGCCGTACCCGTGGGTCGAGGTAGCTGTAGAGCAGGTCCACCAGGAAGTTCACCAGCAGGAACATCAGCGCGATGGCGAGCACCGCGCCCTGCAGCAGGCTGTAGTCCCGCCGCACCACCGCGTCGTAGGCCAGCCGGCCCAACCCGGGCCACTCGAAGATCACCTCGACCACCACGACGCCGCCGAGCAGGAAACCCAGTTGCAGGCCGACGGCGGTGACGATGGAGATCCAGGCGTTGGGCAGCACGTGCCGGCGTACCGTCTGCCAACGGGACAGGCCCTTGGCCCGGGCGGTGCGGGCGTAGTCCTGGTGCATCGCCTCCAGCACCGCGGAACGGACGAACCGGGTCAGCACCGACCCGGAGATCAACCCGACGGTGACCGCCGGCAGCACCAGGTGGCGCACCGCCCGCAGCGGATCGTCCAGTGGCGACACGTAGCCGGAGGCGGGCAGCCAGCCGAGCACCAGGGCGAAGAGCAGGATGTACATGATCCCGCTCCAGAAGTCGGGCACCGAGACCCACAGTTGGCTGAACGCGGTGGCGGCCCGGTCGACCAGCGATCCGGAGCGCACCGCGGACACCACCCCCAACGGCAGGGCGATGGCCAACGCCACCGCCAGGGCGGCGAAGGCCAGCAGGCTGGTCGGGCCGAGCCGGGCCAGCAGCAGCCGGGTCACCGGCTCACCGCTGCGGAAGCTGACCCCGAGATCACCGGTGAGCGCCCGCGCCAGCCAGCGGCCGTACTGGGTCAGCAGCGGCTGGTCCAGCCCGGCGCGGGCCCGCATCGCCTGGTACAGCTCCTCGTCGAAGCGGGTGCCCAGGGCCAGCCGGATCGGGTCGCCGGGCACCAGGTGGACGATCAGGAACACCGCGATGCTCACGCCAAGCATCGCCACCACCGTCTGCAGCGCCCGCCGCAGCAGGAAGCGCCCCATGACGGCAGGTCAGCCGGCGAACCGTACGGTGCGCAGCCGGGTCTTGCCGTCCGGGTGCAGCTCCACCCCGGACACCTGCGGCACCCAGGCCAACGCGGCCTGCGGGCTGTACAGGTAGCCGTAGCTGACATCGTCGATGATCAGCCGTGCCGCCTGGTGGTAGAGGTCGCGCCGCTCGGTGTCCTCGACACTGGCCCGGGCCTGGTCGAGGTACTGGTCGACCTGGGCGTTGGCGTAGCCGTGGAAATTGAACGATCCCTGCGAGTGGTGTTGGGCGTAGTAGGCGTACTCGCCGTCGAGGTTGTTCAGCCACCCGAGGATGTAACAGTCGTACGTGCCGTTGCCCTGCTCGTCGAGCCAGCTGGCGAAGTCCAGGGTGCGGATCTCCACGTCGACGCCGACGTCCTGCCACTGGCTGGCGATCACCTCGGCGGCCTGCAGGGTGTGCGGGAACTCGTTGGTCAGCATCAGGTCGATCGTGAGGTCCTCGACACCGGCGCCGGACAACAGCTCGCGAGCCTGGTCCGGATCGTAGCTGAACGGAGCGTAGTCGGTGGCCCAGAAGTTGCCCGGTGGCATCGCCGACTGGATCGGCGTGGCCGCGTCGAAGAAGGCGGCCTGCGCGACCTGCTCGCGGTCGATGGCGAACGACAGCGCCCGGCGTACGTCGATGTCGTCGAACGGCGGCCGGTCGAAGTTGCAGGTGAAGTACCAGTAGTCGTTGCTGGCCTGCTGGCCGAGCTCGACGTCGGCGTCGTCACGCAGCGCCGCGATCTCCTGCGGCGGGATGTTGTTGGTCAGGTGCACCGCGCCGGTACGCAGGTTGGTCAGCGCGGTGGTGGACTCGGAGATGAACCGGAACTCGACCCGGTCGACGTACGGGCCCTCGCCCCAGTAGTCCGGGTTGGCCTCCAGCACGATCCGGTCACCCGGGGTGTAGCTGACGAACCGGAACGGGCCGGTGCCGATCGCGTCACTGGTCAGCCCGTCGCCGTCGAGCAGTTCGGGGGCGACGATCGCCATGCCCTTGAAACCGCCGATGTTGGCCAGCAGATTCGGGGTGGGCCGGTTCAGGGCGAACTCGACGGTGTGGTCGTCGACCGCGCGTACCTCGTCGACCGACTCGAACCGCCAGGCGTTGGCGGCGACCTCGGCGTTGGTGATCCGGTCGAAGCTGGCCACCACGTCATCGGCGGTGAACGGATTGCCGTTGTGCCAGGTGACGTCCTCGCGCAGCTGGAAGGTCCAGGTGAGCAGGTCGTCGCTGACCGCCCACTCGGTGGCCAGGGCGGGCTGGAAGCTGAGGTCCGGTGCCGGCTCGACGAGGGTGTCGTAGACGTTCTCCAGCACCAGGAAGGTCGGCGAAGCCGTGGAGACGTGCACGTCGAGGCTGTCCGGCTCGCTGGAGATGGCGACGACCAGGGTGCCGTCTGACGGGGCGGCATCGCCGTCGGGCTCCAGCGACTCGCCGGTCGAGCACGCGGCGAGGGCGAGTACGGTGGCGGCGACAGCGACGAGGCCGATGCGGCCGGTGCGGCCGGCACCGGGTCCGCCGGCGCCGCCGGCCTGGTGCCGGGCCCGCCCGGTGCGGGCGATCCACCGGTACGGGGATGCAGGGGTGCGGTTCACCGTCTTCTCCTACCTCGTTGTCGCCGGTACGGGCTTGACGGGCTGGGGACGGTGACCGTCTGGGAACAGTGGCCGGTCGGTGGTGGCCCCCCGCCAAGGTGGACCGCCGCTGTCCACCGTCGACGGTCCGGCGGACTCGACATCTCGTCGCCGCCGGCCCGGCGCGTGGCCGGGCCTCTGGTCGGCCGGGTGCCTGCCCGGCCGTGCTGAGAACCGACCCTAGTCGATCGACCTGGTGGTCACAACTCGGTGACCCAAGGTGCCGTCACCCCGGTCGGTCGGCCCCCGGCGGCCAGGTGGAACGGTTCATGACCAGCGGGCCGCGCCGCCGGCTGGCCGCTTCATCCGGTGTTATCGCAGGTGAAACCTGGTCTTGACAATCATGGATGGACATTCATAGCCTTCATCGAGTTGTATCGTTTCATGTTCATCACGGGGTGCCGGTTCCGACAGCCAGCCCGACAGCCAGCCCGCCCGCATCCGGCTGCGACCGGCGCCGTCGACCCCAGGAGATCGCGATGCGCCGTCCCACTCCGCGTCACCGTCGCCGACGTGTCCGTACCACGTCGATCGCCGCCACCACCGCCACCGTCCTGCTGCTGGCCACCGTCCCGGCCAGCGCCGGAGCCGGACCGTATCCCGACGGCGGTGGGCAGGGCGGCGGTGGACACGGTGGCGGCCATCCCGGCCCGGCCGCCGTCCAACTCGAACACCTCGACCGTGGCCTGGTGGCCGCCGCCACCGACGACGGGGTCTTCCTCAGCTGGCGGCTGCTCGGACACGAGGTGACCGGCCACACCGGCACCGGCATGGCCGGCGCCGACTTCCACGTCTACCGCGACGGCGAGCACATCGCCACCGTCACCGACGCCACCAACTACCTCGACACCGACGGCGGCATGACCGCCGGCTACCAGGTCGCCGCCGTGGTCGACGGCACCGAGGTCGACCGCAGCGCGACCGTGTCGCCCTGGTCGCAGCACTACTACGAGCTGCCGCTGCGCCGACCGGCCGACGGTGTCACCCCGGTCGGCGAGACGTACACCTATTCCGCCAACGACATGAGCGTCGGCGACGTCGACGGCGACGGGCAGTACGAGTTCATCGTCAAGTGGGACCCGTCCAACTCCAAGGACGTCTCCCAGGTCGGCTACACCGGGCCGGTCTACCTCGACACGTACCGCCTGGACGGTACCCTGCTGCACCGCATCGACCTCGGGGTCAACGTCCGGGCCGGTGCCCACTACACCCAGTTCCTGGTCTACGACTTCGACGGCGACGGCCGCTGCGAGATGATGCTCAAGACCGCCCCGGGCACGAAGACCGTCAGCTACCGTCCGGACGGCCAAATCGCTGGCGAGCGCTACGTCACCATGCCGAAGTCGGACCGGCGGGCCGGCTACTCGCACAGCGACGACTACCGGATGTCGGCCGCGGACTACTACGACCACCTGGTGGCGATGTTCCAGGGCTGGCACGCCCACCCCGAGGTGGTCGCCGGCAACTGGCCGGCCACCCTGGAGGCGGCGTTCGGCATCGAACCGACGTACGACTATCCGCTGTCGCGGGCCGACGCGCAGACCCTCGCCGACTACTTCGTCGACGTCTACGCCCCGGCCCGCAGCACTCGCAACAACCTGCGCGCATTCGAGGGCTTCATCGTCGACGGGCCCGAGTACCTGACCGTGTTCGACGGCGCCACCGGGCGGGAGTTGCAGACCGTCCGTTACAAGCCCGGCCGCCACGACGACGGCCTGATGTGGGGCGACTACGCGATGTCGCGCATCGAGCCGGGCAACCGGGTCGACCGGTTCCTCGCGGCAGTGGCCTACCTGGACGGCAGGCGCCCGTCGGCGGTCTTCGCCCGCGGCTACTACACCCGTTCCACGCTGGTCGCCTACGGCTGGGACGGGCGCAGGCTCACCGAGCAGTGGTACGTCGACAGCGGCTGGACGCCGATGACCAACCCGTTCAACGACTCGCCGCACGGCCGCGACGGCACCGACGACGAGTTCGCCACCATCACCACCCAGGGCCAGCACTCGATCAGCGCGGCCGACGTCGACGGCGACGGCCGCCAGGAGATCGTCTACGGAGCCGCCACCATCGACCACGACGGCAGCCTGCTCTACAGCGCCTTCGCGCAGATGCCGCCGCAGAGCGCGGCGCCCGGCACCACGGCCCGGCTCGGCCACGGCGACGCCATGCACGTCACCGACATCGACCCGGACCGCCCCGGCCTGGAGGCATACATGGTCTTCGAGGGCGGGCGGTGGGCGCCGTACGGGCACGGGTTGCTCGACGCAGCCACCGGCGAGGTGATCTTCGGCGCGTACTCCGGAGTGGACACCGGACGCGGCATGATCGGCGACATCGATCCGGACCTGCCCGGCCACGAGGTCTGGGCGGTCAGCGGACTCGGCCTGCACACCGCCACCGGAGAACCGCTCGGTTCGCAGATCCCCGGCACGAACATGAGCATCAGATGGGCGGCCGACGGCACCACCCAGATCGTCGACGGCGCCATCGACCAGACCCCGACGATCGAGGACTGGCGCCGGGGCCGGCTGCTCACCGCCGAGGACACCCGGACCAACAACTACACCAAGGGCAACCCGGGCCTGGTCGCCGACGTTCTCGGTGACTGGCGGGAGGAGATGCTGGTCCGTACGGTCGACAGCGCCGCGATCCGGATCTACCTCAGCACCGAGCTGACCGACCGCAAGCTCTACACCCTGATGCACGACCCGCAGTACCGCGTCGAGGTGGCCCGCCAGCAGACCACCTACAACCAGCCGTCGTACCCCGGCTTCTACCTGGCCGCCGACACCGACTTCAGCCAGGTGCCGGTGCCGGACTACTGGGCGCCGGGCAGCCTGGCGGCGCTGCGGACCGCGTACGACGGATTCCGCCGCGACGGCGCGATCACCGGACCGATCACCCACCGGCTGACCGCCGCGCTGGACCAGGCACAGCACCACCTCGACCGGGGCCGAACCGATCAGGCGGTGCAGGCGTTGCAGCGCTTCGTGCACCAGTTGGCGCATCCGCACCACGCCGACCGGGTCGATCCGGCCGCCGCGGCGACGTTGACCCACCAGGCGCGGACCGTCGTCGGGATGCTCGACTGAGTCCGGCGGCGGCGGACGTGGCAGCGGTGTGCGGCGGGCTGCGAACCCGCCGCACACCACCGGCCGGCGGTCCGGCTAGGCTCTTGCGCCGTGGGAAGACTGTGGCAGGGCGTGACGTCGACCGTCGGCCGCCTGGCCGGCCAGCGGGTACCGGCGCAACGACGCCCGACACCGGCCAAGCTGGCCCGGCCCCGGCAGGTCGCCGCGCTGCAGCGGCGACAGCTGTCGTACGCCCCGGAACTGGACGGGCACGCCGACCCGGGGGAGATCGTCTGGACCTGGGTGTCGTACGAGGAGGACCCCCGCCAGGGCAAGGACCGTCCGGTGCTGGTGGTGGGTCGGCGCAGCCGGACCCTGTTCGGGCTGATGCTGTCCAGCCAGTCCGACCGGGACGGGCAGCGGCACTGGCTGTCGCTGGGGACCTGGGGCGACGACGGTCGGCCGAGCTGGATCCGACTCGACCGGGTACTCACCATGCGTGAGGACAGCATCCGGCGCGAGGGTGCCATCCTGGATCGTGGCCGGTTCGACCGGGTGTGCCAGGCGTTGCGGGCCGGCTACGGCTGGTCCTGACCCGGCCACCGTCCGCCTGCGGCGGCGACCACGAAGATTACCGTCGATCACAGTTCGCCGACACGTCACGATCCTGTGTCCTGTCCGCCGCCCGGCGGCCGCCATGCTGGCCAAATGGTGACGGCATCATGAGGATCGTTCGACTGGCGAATTTCATCACCGGCAGCTCCGGCGGGTTGCGCACCGCGCTGCGGGAGCTCGGCACCGGCTATCTGGCCGCCGGCCACGATCCGGTGCTGCTGGTGCCCGGGCGGGCCGACGCGGACGAGGACACGCCGCAGGGTCGGGTGATCACCGTCGCCGGCCCGGTGGTGCCGGGCACCGGTGGCTACCGGGTGCTGCTGGGCCGTTCCCGGGTGCGTCGCCTGCTCGACGACCTCGCTCCGGACCGGCTGGAGGTCTCCGACCGCACCACTTTGCGGTGGACCGGCCAGTGGGCGCGCCGGCACGGCGTACCCGCGTTGATGGTCTCCCACGAGACGCTCGACGGTCTGCTGCGGCTGCCGTTCGGCGGGCGCGCCGACGGCCCGACGAAACTGACCGACCGGATCACCGATCGGATCGCCGACCGGCTCAACACGGCCACCGCCGCGGCGTACGACCGGGTCGTGTGCACCACCGAGTGGGCCGCCCGGGAGTTCACCCGCATCGGCGCCGACAACCTGGTACGGGTACCGCTCGGCGTGGACCTCGACCAGTTCCATCCACGGCGGCACGACGAGGCGGTACGCCGGCGCTACGCGCCGAACGGTGAACTGCTGGTGCTGCACTGCGCCCGGTTGTCCGCCGAGAAGTGCCCGGAGCGGGTCCTCGCGGCCCTGGCGGCGTTGCGGGAGCGGGACGTACCCGCGGTCGGGGTGATCGTCGGGACCGGCCCCCGCCAGGCGGGCCTGCGCGCGCATGCCATCGAGGTCGGGCTGAACGTGCACTTCGTCAACTATGTCAGTGACCGCGACGAGGTCGCCCGGTTGCTGGCCAGCGCCGACGTGGTGATCGCGCCCGGGCCGGTGGAGACGTTCGGCCTGGCCGCCCTGGAGGCCCTGGCCAGCGGCACCCCGGTGGTGGTCGCTGCGGAAAGCGCACTACCGGAGGTGATCGGTGGCGCCGGGCTGGCGGTGGCCGGCGGCGGGGACGGCTACGCGGACGCGATCTGCGCACTCGCCGCCCGCCCGGTGTCGGCCCGGCGTGCGGCGGCCCGCTGCCGGGCCGAGCGCTTCCCCTGGTCGGCGGCGGTCGACGGCTTCCTCCGCGCCCACCACCTCACCCCGCTCCCCGCCACCCCCACCCCGACCCCCACCTCGACGATCTTGGGCTTATCGAGCGGCAAAACGGACGGATCCTCGCGATGAGTCCAAGATCGCCGGGGGTGGGGGGTCGGGGCTAGCGCAGGCCGTTACGGATCGCCACCTCGATCAGCGTCCGCTGATCGTCGGTGATGATGCCGTCCACGCCGAGGTCGATCGCCCGCTGCATGTGGGTGGCGTCGTTGATCGTGTACGGCACCACCAGCAGCCGGTCCCGCTGCTGCAACACCGGCACCGTCGGCCCGTGGAAGTAGCGCGGGTCCTGACGCAGGTACCAGTCCGGATCGACCACGGTCGGCTGATCCGGGTCGTGCACCTGCCAGTTCGCCGACACCGTCGACGCGCCAGCGGCGCGGACCAGTTTGCCCAGGTCGCGGTGGTCCCACCAGTCCAGCCCGCCGGTCCACGGGCTGGTCACTGACGGGTCGCCGTACACGGCCTGCAGTGAGCACTCGTCAGCCAGCGACGCGCACTCGGCCGGCCCGTACTGCCAGACCAGGGCGACCGTGGCGATCCGGTGGTCGAGCTTGCGGGCCAGCATGATGGTCCGCCAGTCGAACGACTGGATCGTCACCCGGTCCACCAGCCGGGCCCGCTCGACCGCGTGCACCAGGGCGGCGGTGAAGACCCGGTACGGGGCGGTGTCGTCGACCATCGGGCTGATCTTCGTCTCGATGTTGAACCGGATGTCACGCCGGCCGCTGTCGCGGACCAGCGCGAACACCTCGTCCAGGGTCGGGATCCGGGCACCCGGCACGAGCACCTGCTCGGGCAGGGCCGGCACCGGCACCGAGCCGCAGTCGAGGGTCTTGAGCTGGCGCAGCGTCAGGTCGCGGACCAGCTTGCCGACGTATGGGAACATCGGGTCGCCGGTGCGGACCGGGCCGGTGTCGGCGCAGTGCGAGCCCGAGATCGTCCGGTCGTGCAGCACGACCAGGTGTCCGTCCCGGGTCATTCCGGTGTCCAACTCCAGGGTGGACACCGCCGGATCGGCCAGCGAGTGGGCGAACGCGGGCAGGGTGTTCTCCGGGCGCTCCCAGCGCCCACCCCGGTGGGCCTGCACGTCGAACGGCGACGCGTACGCCCTCGGCAGCCGCATCCGGCGCTGCGCCAGCAGGTCCCGCAGCCGGTCCGGGTAGTCGGTGATGATGCCGTCCACCCCGTCGTCGATCAGTTTCGCCATCGTCGGCGGGTCGTCGACCGTCCACGGCACCACCGCGATGCCGTGCCGGTGCGCGTGCCGGACCAGGTCCTTGGTCACGTACGGCCGGTAGTCGGGGTCGGTGACCGTGCCGTCCTGCGGGAATCCGTGTACGGGGGAGAAGGCGCTGGCGCCGAAGGTCCTGATCGCCCGGATCGGGTCTCCGCCGAAGTCGTCGATGTCGATGCCGCCCAGCCACGGCGACGCGCCCGGCTGGCCGACCTGCAGGAAGTCGTAGTTGGTCAGGGCCACCAGCGGCAGTCGCGGCTCCACCTCACCCATCCGCATCAGCGCGCCCCAGTCGAAGCTCTGGACGGTGGCCTGGCGCAGCAGTCCGGCGGCGCGGATCTCGGCGGCGGTGACCTGGACGAACTGCTCCCGGGGCGCGGTCTCGTGTGGCGCGCCGGCTTCGACCTTGGTCTCGATGTTGAGCCGTACGTCGCGGGCTCCGTAGCGGTTGACCAGCGCGAGGACCTCGCGCAGCAGCGGCATGGTGGCGCCGGGCACGGCTGTCTGGCCGGGATGGCCCGGCAGCGTACGACTGCCGCAGTCCAGGGTGCGTACCTGGGCGAGGGTCAGCGTGTGCACGTACTTCCCGACGTACGGAAAGTCGGGGTCGCCCGGGCGCGCCGGCGCGGTGTCGGCGCACTTCGCGGCGCTGATCCGCCGGTCGTGGGTGACCACCGCCTGCCCGTCACCGGTGATCTGTACGTCGAGTTCGAGGGTGCGTACGCCGAGTTGCAGCGCGTTGCCGAAAGCGGCCAGGGTGCTTTCCACCCGTAACCCCAGCCCACCTCGGTGGGCCTGCAGGTCGAACAGCCCACTGTGGTCGTGCCGCCCGCCGGCCTGGGCTGGTGCGCCCGGCCCGGCCAGGCCGATCAGCCCGGTCGCGGCGGTCGCGGCGGCGAGCACGCTGCCGAGGAGCCGGCGCCACCGCCATCGAAAAGTGACCATGAGACGTCCTGTCTGGTCGATCCGTCACGTCCGATGGCATGCTGCTGCCCGGATCGGTCCAGTCGGCGTTCGGCGGGCGTCGACCAGGTGAACCGCAGGCGCACGGGACTCGACCGGTGCACCCGGACGGCTCAGCCCAGCGCTCTGGTGAATCCGGCGAGAGGTGGACTACCGCGGGTACGGGCTGCTCAGCCCGGGTGCCATCGCCTCGCAGCGGGCCAACTACTACTTCCAGGGGATGACCCAGGGCACCTTCAGCAACCACCCCATCCCCGCACCACTCGACGACAACTGGATGGTGAGTGACGAGGTGCCGATCGCCTCGGTGGTCTGGCACCCCTGCGGCGAGCAGCGCAATCTCAACATCAACACAGAGTTGCGCCTCAGCAAGGGCACCTCGACGGACGTCAGCTTCCTGACCATGGACTCGACCGACGGCAGCATCGAAACCATGTACCACCTGGCCTGGCAGCCCTGCCCGTGAACTGACCTCCGTACCCGATGACCCGAGGGCGGCCGGTGTGACCGGCCACCCTCGACCGGTGCCTGCGGCCACGGTGGCGGGTCTGGTCGTCGGTGACGAGTGACCGCGACCTTCGACGGCTCGCCGGTGCCGCCCTCGGGATGACGGCGGGCCGCCACCCAGCTGCCACACCATCGTCGCCCGGCCGTTGCCGGTCGGACACCGACTGATGGAAGCGTGTCCCCGTGCCGGCACCCGATCTTCGCCTGTGGTCCCGGTCCGGGTCGCGGCAGTACCGCTGGTGGGGATTCGCCGGTACGGCGTTGGTGGGGGTAGGCGCGCTCGGCGCGGGCGCGCTGTCCCACCAGGATCCGTACGTCGGCCTGCCGTTGGTCGGGACCTTGCGGCAGCTTCCCGGCCTCGCCGCCGGGCTGGTCTTCGCCGGGCTTGCCGTGCTGGTACTGGCCTGGCTGCGGCTCGGCCGGAGCCTACCGGCCCCACGTGAGCTGGCCGGCACGCTGGTCTGGTGGAGCGCTCCGCTGCTCGCGGTGCCACCGCTGTTCAGCCGGGACGCGTACAGCTATCTGGCGCAAGGCGCGATGTTCGACCGGGGGATCGACCCGTACCACTTCGGGCCGGCCGCGCTCGGTGGGCACCTCGCCGCGGATATCCCGCAGATCTGGCAGCACACCCCGGCCCCGTACGGACCGGTCTTCCTGGCGGTCGCGGCGGTCGCGATCCGGTTCGCCGGCGATCATCCGGTGATTGCCCTGCTCGCCCTGCGGCTGCTGGTCGTGGCGGCGTTGGGGCTGCTCGCCCGGTGCGTGGCGGAAATGGCATTGCGCTGCGCCGTCGACCCGGCCCGGGCCCTCTGGCTCGGCGTGGTCAACCCGCTGGTGATCGCTCACCTGGTCGGCGGGATCCACAACGACGCGCTGATGATCACCCTGATGGCCGCCGGTCTGCTGCTGGTGCTGCGCGGCCAGCGGATCCTCGCGGTGCTGGTGCTGACGCTCGCCGTGCTGGTGAAGGCCCCAGCGGCGGCGGCCCTGCTGTTCGTCGTACCGGCCTGGGCCGCCGCCATGGCCGGCCGGTGGCGTCCGGCCCGGGCGGCGTCCGCCGTGATCACGGTCGCGGTCACCGCCACCGTAGCCGTCACCTGGCTGCTCGGATCCGGGTACGGCTGGGTGCAGGCACTCGGCACGCCGACCGTGGTCCGTAACGGCATGTCGCTGAGCACCAACGCCGGCATGATCCTGGGCTGGTTGCCGCAGCGCCTCGGACTCGCCACGGTCGACACGGCGGTGGCCACCACCCGCGTCGGTGGGCTGCTCGCCGTGGTCGCGGTAACCGCGCTGGTCTGGTGGCACCGGGACCGACTCAACCCGGTCACCGCCGCCGGGCTGGTGCTGACCGCGGTCGTGGTGCTCGGCCCGGTCGTGCACCCGTGGTACCTGCTGTGGGGGCTGGTGCTGCTGGCCGCCGGAACCACGCACTGGCTGGCCCGTCGCGGCCTGGTGGCCGTCAGCGTCGGGCTGGTGTTCTCGTTGCAGCCGATGGGCGCGAGCCCGCAACCGGCCGACGTCGTGGCCGCGATCGTCGGCGTGACCGTCGTCGTGGTCGCAGCCGTCACGCCCAGATGGCTCGCCGCCTGGCGGCTCAGCTCCGCGCCGCTGCCGGCCGAGAAGCCGGGTCCGCAGGCGCCCGTCGCGGAGACGGTGCCTTCGGCGTTGGCCACGGAACTGGCCCGGGAGCCACTGCCCGTCGTCGCACCACAGCTCAGCCGGTCCAGCTGAGCGTACGGGGCCCGTACCCGCGCCAGACGCGGCCGGCGGTCAGTCACCAACCGGGTGGTCGGACTTGGCCGCCCGGTCATCCTTGGCCGCCCGGTCATCGGCGGTCCCGGCACGCCGGCGCACGACGTGGGCGCCGGCACCCAGCCGGGCGGCGACGCGGGCCAGGGCCTGGTCACCGGGCCGGGCGGCGATGTGGAAGTGCGAGGCCGTCGTCGGGGCCAGGTCACCGCCCCACACCAGGACGCCGTCGCAGTCGGCGAGAACGTCCCGCACGATCGCCTCCTGGTGCGGCCACGGCGATTCGCTGCCGCCCAGCGGGTAGGCGGTGGGGTGCAGGGCGATCGCGGTGCCGGAAAGATAGGCCGACTCGAAGTCGGCCCGTACGGCGCGGTCGGTGCGGTGGCCGGCGATGCCGCCGCCCTCACCGGTGTCGACCGGGCCGATCTCGTAGTGCCAGCGGCGGGCGACGTGCAGCAGCACCACGGCGGCGGGGCCGTGCCGCAACGCCACCGAGGCGGTAGAACCCTCGACGCGGTAGGTGGCGATGGCGGCCGGGTCGATCCGCCAGCCGTTGGCGGACACGTCACCGGTCCAGCCGTGGGCCTCGGGCGCACCGGCTGCGTGGGCCGCGCCGGCGGGGGCCTGGGTGAGCATCCCGGCGCCGACGGCACCGACAGCGCCGCCGAGCAGGCTTCGTCTGGTGATCATTTCGGGTTCCTCACTCGCTCACTGGACGGGCACGAGGGCGGACACGCCGGGGTCGGCGCCGTCGCGCCAGACGTCGTGGTCCAGACCCCAGCCGGGCGCGAACTCGTACTCCCGGATCTGGTTGAACGACCAGTTCTCCGGCAGCGGAAAGCCGAGGTTGCCGGAGTAGCCCCAGGACATGCCGGAGACCAGCGACCACCGGGCGCCCACCTCGCGGGAGACACGGGTGCAGACGTTGCGGGAGCCGTAGACGCCGAACAGGTACCGGTCACCCAGCTCGGTGAGCGCGTCCCGCACCCCTTGGAAGTACGGCTTGACACCGGCGTCGATGTCGACGTCCAGCGCGTCGAAGTCGACCGCGAAGTAGATGCAGGTGCCGGTGGGGATACGGTGCTCGTCGGCCTTCTGGTGGGCGATCAGGCCCTGGTCGTACCCCTTGGCGTAGGTGAAGTTGAACAGTTGGGTGCCGTTGTACTGAAAGATCGGGAAGAACCGCAGACCGGCGTCCAGGATGGTCTGCGGCTCGCCGGGCTTGAGCGCCTTGTCTAAAAAGTACGGATCTGACGGCGGCAGGTGCTCGTCGAGATAGCGCCCGACGATCCGGTACCCGGCGGCCACCAGCTGTGCGCCGCGCGTCGGGGTGATCTCGGCGACGCAGTCGCAGCCGGTGGCGGGTCGGCTTGTGTCGCCGGAAGAGACGAGCAACTGGGCCCAAGTGGTGTAGTCGTTGGTACCGGTCTCGGGGATCTGGGCAAAACGCTGAAAGGCGCGCAGCCACGCCAGGTGGGTGGCGGTCTCGACGTCGGTGTCGATGTCCTGCGGCCGGTAGGCCAGCGGCACCTGCGGATCGCCCGGCAGCATCGTCGGCGAGTTGACGTAGCAGGCCGACCGGAACAGATGCCGCAGGTCGCCGGTGAGCTGCCCGGACCCGACACCACGCAGCCCGGCCTGGGTGCCCGGCCCGAAGTTGCCGTTGATCGAGCCGAGCGGAATACCGACCTCGTACTGGATGGCCATCATCAGCCCTTGCTGCACGTCCCGGGCGTAGATCCCGTCGCAGGGCACCAGGCTCATCGCCGGGATGCCGACGCCGGCCACATAACGCGAGTTGAGCTGCTGCTGGATGCCCCGCACGACGCCGTCACCCTGCGGCACCAGGCGGAACTGGTCCATCCGCAGCATCGCCCGCGCGATGTGCGGCCACATCGCCCGGCGGGCCGACAGACCGGCGTACGACAGCCCCGCGTCGGCGTAGAGCTGGCTGAACGAGGCTTCCGAGTCGCCGGTCCAGACCCCCTGGTCGGTGGAGGTCCAGTAGCCCTTGCACCACAGGGCGGCGTTGTAGATACGCACCAGATTGGTGTTGGTCTCCTCGGCCGGTAGCCGGTTGCGTGTCTGGACCGCGTTGAAGGTGCCGGGGCCGAAGTTCTGCACCGTCGGCGAGATGCCGTGCTCGTACTGCAGTGCCTGGGTCAGGGAGAGCACGGTGGGCCAGCCGGTGAGCCCGTCCTCCGGGCAGCTGAGGTATCCCGGCACACCGTGGTAGGTGGCGTTGACCCACTGCTGGGCCACGAGTACGTGGCTGTCCGCCAGGCTGGTCCATGGCGCGCCAAGGCCAATCGTCTCAGGCATCATTCCCCCGTGGTGCCGTCCGATGCTATCGACGATACGGCTCACCGGAGGCGATGTAAATCGGAGGATTGTGTCGATCATTGATGCGTGTCAAAATTCGCCTCAATCGCACCGGGAGCCAGTGCGAGTCGCTCGATCCCAGCGGAGAGGACGGGCAGGGTGGCCGACCACCCGGCGCCGGGCAGTCCTCTTTCGGCAATCCGCCACGCTGAGCGCCGCTGGCCGGCCATCCCCTGCCAACCGTCCGTGCACCGATCACGGTCGGCCATCCGCACCTGACAGTCGTGGCGGTCCCGCGACCTGTAGGAGAACCAGCCATGTCAACCGCACCGAGACGTACCGTACGCCGCGGCCTGCTCGCGGCCGGCGGCGCGAGCGCGCTGGTCGCCGCCGCCCTGATCATCCCCGCCACGGCCGCGCACGCCGCGGTCGTCTGCAGTGTCACCTACCAGGCCAACACCTGGAACGAAGGTTCCGGTGGCGGCTTCACCGCCAGCATCACGATCAACAACCGGCAGGATCCGGTCAACGGCTGGACCCTGCGTTTCACCCTGCCGTCCGGGCAGACCTTCACCCAGGGCTGGTCGGCGAACTGGAGCGGCACGTCGGGCGCGATCACCGCGACCAACGCCTCCTGGAACGGCAACCTCGGCACCGGAGCATCCACCTCGATCGGGTTCAACGGGCGCTGGACCGGCAGCTACTCCAGCCCGACCGCGTTCACCCTGAACGGGGTCGCGTGCAACGGCGGTACCGGCCCGACGACCGCTCCACCGCCCACTACGGCACCCCCGCCCACCACGGCGCCGCCGACGACCGCCCCGCCGACGACCGCGCCGCCGACGTCGCCGCCGCCGACGGGTGGTCCGCGGGTGGACAACCCGTACGTGGGTGCGGATGTGTATGTGAACCCGATCTGGAGTGCGAACGTTTCGGCGGAGCCGGGTGGTAGCCGGATCGCGAACCAGCCGACGGGTGTGTGGTTGGACCGCACCAGTGCGATCTACGGCAACAACAGCCCGACGACGGGTGACATGGGTCTGGCGGATCATCTGGATGAGGCGGTCCGGCAGGACGCGGCCAATGGCAGTCGTCCGTTGGTGGTTCAGATCGTGATCTACAACCTGCCGGGTCGTGACTGTGCGGCGTTGGCGTCCAACGGTGAGTTGGGTCCGACTGAGATCGGTGTCTACCGGACGGAGTACATCGATCCGATTCGGGAGATCATGTCGAGGGCGGAGTACCGGGCCCTGCGGATCGTGTCGGTGATCGAGATCGACTCGCTGCCGAACCTGGTCACGAACGTCGGCAGCCGGCCAGGCGCGACCGCTCAGTGCGACACCATGTTGGCCAACGGCAACTACGTCAACGGTGTCGGCTACGCCCTGGCGCAGCTCGGCTCGGTTCCCAACGTCTACAACTACGTGGACGCCGCGCACCACGGCTGGATCGGCTGGGACGACAACTTCGGCCCCACCGCCCAACTGATGGCCGAGGCCGCCCGGGCCTCCGGTAGCACGCTGGCCAACGTGCACGGCTTCATCACCAACACCGCCAACTACTCGGCGTTGCGGGAGCCGTACATCACCGTCGACTCCACCACCCGCCAGTCGTCCTGGATCGACTGGAACCAGTACAACGACGAGTTGTCGTTCGCCCAGGCGTTCCGGCAGCGGCTGGTGCAGGCCGGCTTCAACTCCGGTATCGGGATGCTGATCGACACCTCGCGTAACGGGTGGGGCGGTTCGGCCCGGCCGAGCGGGCCGAGCAACGCCAGTGACCTGAACACCCGGATCAACGAGTCGCGTATCGACCGGCGGATCCACAAGGGCAACTGGTGCAACCAGTCCGGTGCCGGTCTGGGTGAGCGGCCGACGGCCGCTCCCGCGTCCGGTATCGATGCCTACGTCTGGATCAAGCCGCCGGGTGAGTCCGACGGCTCCAGCTCGGAGATCCCGAACGACGAGGGCAAGGGCTTCGACCGGATGTGCGACCCGACCTACGGCGGTAACCCCCGTAACGGCAACAGCGCCAGTGGCGCACTGCCCGACGCGCCGGTGTCCGGACACTGGTTCTCCGCCCAGATCCGACAGCTGATGCAGAACGCGTACCCGCCGCTGTGACCAGCGGGTGGCCGCCGGGATGATCCGGCGGTGACGAGGCCTCGGCGCCGGCCGCCACTGTCCTGGCGGCCGGCCCCGTCACACCCGATACCGAAAACAGTGGGCCGGGCGGCCGACTCGCCGCCCGGCCCACTCCCGCACGCCGATCAGGGCTGGCTACGTGGCCCGTCAGGTTGCAGAGTGTCGATGAACTCGTGTGGTCCGGTCAGATCGCTGGACATCCGGGCCTGACTCGCCCGGGCCGCCATTGCCTCGGCCGCCGCGTCCGGTGCCACGCCGACCTTTTCGGCGGCGTCGACGACCTTGCCGTACGCCTGCTCGGCGAACCACAGCGCCCGCCGGTAGTCGTGCCCGGCCAAGGCGTGCTGCGCCTGTCCGAGCAGGTGGTCGGCGGCCCGTAGCTCGCCGTAGGCGCGGCGGGCACGATCACTGTCCAGCACCGCCTCGGCCAGCTGGTTCGCCGCCTCGTTGTACGCCGCGGTGCCGAACCGGTCGCTGTTGTCCCGGTCGAACTGGCTGAAGTCCCAGTTCAGGTCGATGTAGCTCATCATCGAGTTGACCTCGTCGCCGACCCAGGCGAAGAAGTAGTCGTCCTCGGGACCGTAGTCGATGCCGGTCTCGCTGTCGTAACCGTCGTGCGGGTGACTCATCCCGAGGTGGTGCCCCACCTCGTGGATCAGCGTGGTGGTGAGCCCGTATCCGGCGTCGACGATCTCGGGGGAGACGAACGCGAAGACGTACGACTGCGTACCGTCGGCGTAGTTGTCCTCGGCGAAACCCAGCGCCGGTACCGGGGTGCCCGCCGGCAGGGCGTAGCTGAACACCGGCAGCTCGTAGTCGACCCGCTCCTGGTCGTCGAGGACCCGGTCGAGTTCGAAGGTGTTCTGCAGGTAGAAATTGGCGAACGGCGGGTAGCCCAGCTCCGGGTAACAGGACTCGTCATCGATCATCGTCGCGTAGTAGCAGCGTTCGGCGTCACCCTCGAACGCGAGGTTCTGGCCGTCGTAGTCCAACACGTTGCGCCAGCGCAGCTCCCGCAGCTCCAGCTGCAGCAGCTCCTCGTCGATGTAGCGGACCGACGCGTCGACGCCCTCCCAGCCCTCGTAGACGTTGCTGTCGATGTTGATCGACTTGGGCGGGGCAGGGGCGGGCAACTCCGCCGGGTACAGCGGCGAGGTGGTGAACAGCAGGTTCAGCGCCACGTAGCGGGTGATCAGGCCGAGATCGCTGCCGAGTAGCGCAGGGGAGCGGTAGCCGTCCGCCGCGTACTCCCAGACCGGCGGCATCCGGTAGTCCTCCACCCCGTTGCCGTCGAGGTCCGGCTCGTCGACGTTCCAGTTTTCGGTCCACGACTCCGGCCCGGCCGACAGGTCGTGGAACCACACCCGGCGGGTCGTGCCGAGTCCGTTCTCCTCGTCGTCGGCGGTGGTGCCGCCCCACGCGGTGAGCTTGCGGCTGTCCCGCTCGGTGCCGAAGTTGTAGCCGGTGTCCGGGTCGGGCTCGTCGGTCTTGGTGTAGACGTGGAAACGGAAGTCCGAGCGGCCGTACCAGTTGATCAAAAAGATCGTGTTGCGTCGGGTGTCGACACCGGCCGGCGGATGCAGCGCCAGCCAGCGCTCCACGCTCGGCGCGTCGATGTGGTGGTTGTCGGTGACCGTGACCAGGTTGTTTTCCTGCTCGTTGTAGAGCTCCTGGTAGACAGTCAGCGGTGCGGGCTCGGCCAGCCGCTTCAACTCGGCGAAGAACCGTTCCTCGTAGCGCCGGTCAGCGTACTGGACCTGATAGTCGTATGTGTAGGTCAGACCGAGCTTCTCCACCTCGTCGTACCACAAGCGGGACCGGACCACCGGCTCGTAGCGCTTGGGCAGCTCGGCGAGATAGTGCGACCGACTCACCTGGGCCCGGCTGTAGCCGAGAAACACCACGTTGACCGGGACCTTTTCGGTCAACGTCGGCTGGCCGCCCGGATCGAGGTGGGCGAAGCGCGGTGGCGCTGCCTGGCTGGCCGGTGCCGCCGATACGAGCATGAGCAGTGCGGCGGCAGCCGCTGTCAGGGTAGCCGCCGCAGACCTCGTCGCTGTCCTTATCGACATCCATATCCCTCCGTGTCGACCGTCGGTGGCCGCCGGTCCGGCTGCCCACCGGTCGCGGGGGCGATCGCCTCTCCGCAGTGGACACGGTGTCATTGATCTCCAGCGCTGTAAATCCGCCGGCGCAAATCCTGGCGGACCGCCGCCGGTAGTTGCCCAGTCGGTTGAACCGGGTGCCGGCAGCAGCCGTATCCCGGGTTGACGGCGGGTGGTCCGCCGTCGATGGTGGCGCGGGAGGCGGCGTTGGGGGAGCGGGAACGCGGGTTGCGGCGGGTCACCATGCTCACCGGCGGCCTCGCCGCGGTGAGCATCGCCGGCACTGTCGGCGTGGCCATGGCGGCACACGCCGAGCACGTCGCGGACCAGGAGACGAACGTCCCGGCCGGCAGCGTCGGCAACGGGCCGGCCGGGCAGACGTCGGCCGTCGATCCCGGCGGTGCGTCGGCCGCGGTCGAGGAAGCGCCGCAGGCACCGCCCGCCGACGTGGGCACGGCCGGTGAGACAGGCGTGTCGACCGGGACGGGTACGCCGGCCGACGACCCCGAGCGCGAGCAGGCGGCCCCGGCCGGGGCGCCAGCACCGGCGGAGTTTCCGCCGGTGACCGGCGGTGGCGGCGGTCCCGGCCAAGCCACCTCCGGCGGGTCGTGAGGCGATGCCGCCACTGCTGGAGACCCTGCCGGTCGGACCCGACTGCGCCCAGTGGAACGTATGGGGGACGCTGGCGCGGCTGGTGGTGACGGAGCCGGCGGCGGTGCCGGCCGCCCGGACCATTGTCGAGGATGTGCTCGCCGCCGTCGACAGTGCCTGTAGCCGGTTTCGCCCCGATTCCGAATTGGTTCGCGCCTGCCGTGCCGGCGGATCGCCGGTGTGGGTGAGCCCACTGCTGGCCGGCCTGGTCGCGGTGGCGCTGCAGGCGGCCCGGGAGACCGACGGCGACGTCGATCCGACCGTGGGCGCCGCGCTGTGCCACCTCGGCTACGACGCCGACCTGAGATGGGTCGTCCTGCGTGACCGGTCGTCGGCACCGACGTCGTCGGCCCCACCCACAGGATTGCCGGAGCCGTCGCCGGTCGCCGGCTGGCGGCGGGTCCGGTTACAGGACTGTGAGTTGACCGTTCCCTACGGAACGCAACTCGACCTCGGTGCGACGGCGAAGGCCTGGGCCGCGGACCGGGCCGCGCGGCAGGTGGCCAGGCGGTGCCGGGTGGGTGCGCTGGTGGCGCTCGGCGGCGACATCGCCACCGCGGGTCCGGCACCGGCCGGCGGCTGGCGGGTCCGGGTGCAGGACCAACCCGGCGATCCGTACTGCGTGGTCGGCGTGCCGGCGGGAGCCGCCCTGGCCACCTCGAGCACCGTCAGCCGGCAGTGGACCGTCGGCGACACCACGATGCACCACATCGTCGATCCGCGTACCGGGCGGCCGGCGAGCCGTGTCTGGCGCACCGTCTCGGTCGCCGCGTTCAGTTGCGTACGGGCCAACACGTTGAGCACCGCGGCGCTGGTCCGTGGTGACCGCGCCGTGCCCTGGCTGACCGGGCTCGGTGCGCCGGGCCGGTTGGTGGCCGCTGACGGCAGGATCCGGACCACCGGGGACTGGTCTGCGAAAGAGGAGGCGCAGTGACGGAGGCTGGCTGGTTCGTCGCGCGGGGCACCGGGGTGATGGCACTGATCCTGCTGTCCGTGGTGGTCGTGCTGGGAGTGGGCAGCCGGTCCGGCCGGCCGGCGTTCGGGCTGCCACGGTTCGCGGTCAGCCTGGTGCACCGCAACGCCGCGCTGCTGGCCATCGGGCTGCTGGTGGTGCACGTCGTGACGCTGCTGTTCGATCCGTACGCGAAGTTGCGGGTGCTCGACCTGTTCGTGCCGTTCGGTGCCGAGTACCGGCCGCTGTACATGGGCCTGGGCACCCTGGCCAGTGACGTGATGCTGGTCCTGGTCGGCACCAGCCTGCTGCGCAGGCATCTCGGCGTACGGCTGTGGCGGGCGGTGCACTGGCTGGCGTACGCGTCGTGGCCGGCGGCGTTCGGGCACTCCATCGGAACCGGTACCGACAGTGGCGAGCGGTGGATGCTCGCGGTGTCCGCAGGCTGCCTGCTGGCCGTGTCGGGCGCGCTCGGCTGGCGCCTGCTGCTGTGGATCCGGCCCCGTCCGCGACAGACGGCTGCCGCCACTGCCACCGCTGCCACTGCCACCGGCGGACGGCGCCGAGCCGGCCGTGACTCCGGTGAGGTCAGCGTCGCGCCGGTGGACGACTGGTCGTACGGTCCTCCGCCGGACACGTACCGCCGGCCAGCGGCGGCCTATCCCGGCGCGGCCTATCCTGCGGCGGCTTACCCTGCGGCGGCTTACCCTGCGGGCCGGCACGCGAGCCCTGGCAGCGGTGTCTACCGCTCGGACGAGGACTACGGGTACCGCGGCGGTGATTCCTACCGCGGCGGCGGTTCGTACCGTGACGGCGGTTCGTACCGTGACGATGAGATGTACCGCCGTCCGCGACCCGCCGAGCGGGCGGCACCGGCCGGTGCCTGGCCCGTCGCGGAGCCGGCGCAGCCGGCCGGCAGTGCCCGCTCGCCGTGGTACGACGACGCCGACGGTTATGGTGGGGACCCGAGTACGGTCCCATCGGGGTGGCGCCGTTAGGAGTGACGACAGGTGAACGATCGCGACGGCCGCCGGCTGCAGATCGACTGGGCGGCTTGTGACGGTCGCGGGCTCTGCATCGAGTTGTTGCCCGAGATGCTGACCCGCGATGACTGGGGGTTCCCGGTCTCGCGTGACGGCGACCGGGAGCCGATGGTCCCGGTCGAACTGCGACGGCACGCGGAGCGTGCCGTCGCGAACTGTCCTGAGCTCGCGTTGCGGCTGATCCCGTCGCAGCCGTCGGCCCGGCGTCGTTGACGACCTCGCCCGGCCGAGCACTAGCATGGTCGGGTGCCTCGCCAGCGCCGGCGTGGTGCGGTGAGCAGGACGTGACGGACAGATATGACCAACGACGACAGCAGCCGGACCTCCCGGCTGCGTCCGGTGCTGAGCCGGGCGGAGCACGCCGCTGGCGTGCAGCGGGGTGACCTTGTCGAGCGTGCCGGCTACCTCATCCAGCCGGGCTGCCGCCTGAGTCAGATCGTGAGTGGCCGCCCGCCCGGAATCACCACGCACCAATGGAGTGTCGCGACCCGCGCGCAGTTGGATTTCGTCGTGTGCGACGGCGACGGGTACCACCCGGTCTTCGCGGTCGACTTCGTGGATCCGGGGGGTCGGACGGCGCACCAGCAGCGGGACGAGCGGATGACCGACGCGGTGTGCGCGGCGCTCGGTCTGGAACTTCTGCGGATAGAGTCGGCGGTGCTGGCGCCGGCTGGGCCCGGCCGGCGGATCGTCGAATACGTACTGGACGCGCGGAGGTTCCAGGAAGCGGGACGGCAACCAGGGCAGGAACCGGCAGCGGAAACGCCCGAGGCGATCAGCGTGATCAGCTATCGGGACATCATCGGCCGGCTGCCGGACGGCCGCACGGGCTACGTCAACGATCTGGGCGCGGTTGCGCGGGCCCGGGCGGTCGACGCATTCGTCGGTCGGCAGCTGGTGGATCCGCTGTTGCGCGGTCTGCACGCCAGTTGGCGGGACGGGTCCGCCGAGGGCTGGGCATGGTTGGCCGTACGCGAGAACCTTTTCCTGTTTGAGCGGGTACGAATCTGGCCGCACCGGCTGCAATGTGGGATAGAACCTGGACGATTCGTCGAGGATCTGGCCGCGGCGGCGATCGGCGAGCGGTTGAAGGGTCTTGAGCTAGGCGAACCGAACCTGCGTGAACGCGACGCACTGAGCCGGGAGCTGCACCTGCTGCGTTCGCGTCGGGCCGAGATGGCCGGCGAGTTCGCCTTTGAACACGTTTCCTTCGGCTGACCGTCGGTGCCGGTCGACCCGATGCCGGTTGGCGCCGACGGACTTCCGCCCTGCTGCCTGGGCCCGCTGAGCCTGCCGGCAGCGCCGTCGGCGCCGAAACCGTGACGCGCTCAGCCCTTGTGGTACGCCGCGATCACGTTCGCCGGGATCCGCCCGCGCTCCGAGACCGTGTAGCCGTTCTTGGCAGCCCATTCGCGGATGGCTCGGTTCTGCTCGCGGTCGGAGCGTGCGGGTGCCGCGAACCCGCCCCGGCCACGTGCGGTCGCCGCGCTGCGGCTCACCCGGGTCCCGGCGGCGATGTAGGCGTCGAGCGCTTTGCGCAGCTTGCCGGCGTTCTTCTCGGACAGATCTATGGTGTAACTGACGCCGTCCAGCGAGAACTCCACCGTGCGATCAGCCTCGCTGCCGTCAAGGTCGTCGGTCAGCAGAGTAATGACTTTCTTGGCCACAGATGCTCACTCCTCGGGATACGGCCGTGTTCGGAATTGAGTCTGACGCATTGGCATGTGATTCCGCAACACTTCTGACATTGTCTGCGGCTGGTGCAGGGTGGCAGAGGCCCCTGCGGGATCTCGTTCCTCGCTCAATAAGTGCCGGTCAGACTGCCCTTACCGCTGCCGAATCCCTGGTTCGGCGCGGTCAATGCCGTACTCGACGGTACCGACCATGATCGTCCGCGACCTTCCCGTACGACCGCTTCCGCGCGACGTGACCTGGCCGTGGTTCCGGCGTGGGATGGCCCACAATCCATTACCGGGCGGACGGCGACTCACTACGATAGGGGTGCAGCGATGATCGCCTGGTTCAGGCGGCGACCGTAGCATGTGGTGAGCGTCCGGTTCGGACACTCGTTCGCTGCCGTTTGATGGACGTGGGCACCGGCTGGGGGCATATGCCGCCAGCCGGTGCTCATGTGCGTTTTCCATGAAGCGGCCCCGCTGGTCGGACCAGCGGGGCCTTGTCGTCGTACTGCTGTGGGTCGGTCAGCGCAACCAGGCGTTCTGCCGCACCACCGGAAGTCCCTGCCACCAGGCCGCGACGCTGTACCGCAGGCCGGCGCCGGTCGCCGCCAGGCCCAGCAAGACTGTGGCGTAGACCAAGTGGTCGTCGAGGAATGGGTTGTTCGCGATCGGCAGCGACGCGAGCCACATCAGGCTCAACAACACGGTGCCGGAAACGGCCGCCACCCACATTCCGACACCGAGGATCAGCGCGACCCCGATGCCCAGCAGCCCGACCATGAACAGCCAGTCCGCCCAGGCCTGCCCCGCCATGCCGCTGAAGAAGCCGCCGAACGGGCCCTCGACATTGCTCAGGAAACCGGTGGTCGGCGACCCGCCGTTCAACCAGGCCCGCTCGCTCGGGGTCGCCTTGCCCAAGCCGATCAGCTTGTCCAGGAACGCCCAGAGGAAGACGAAGCCCAGTGCCACCCGGGCCACCGCCCAGACCGCTTCGCCGAACCTCGGTGCCGCAGGGGTGCTGGACTGCGTCAAGGCACCGGCCGTCGCGGATGCCGGGTGAGTAGTGTGTGCCATCTCGATCCCTCCCCAACTTCTTATGATCGATGTCGGTTGGTACCTTGCCGTCCGACACACCAATCATCTGGGGTTGGCAGGGTGACCTGGCAGGGCCACAAGTCCCACAGCACAGGTGCCGTAGGTCGACTCCGCGTAGGTCCTGCGCACCGACGTAGTGCCTGGCTACCGCGCTGCCGGTGCCGCCCGGCGGGAGGACCCCCGGGCGTGCTGCAGCAACGCGATCAACACGTCCTTGCCCGACGCGCGTTCGCGGGCGTCGCACAGGACCACCGGCACTTCCGGATCGAGATTCAGCGCGAGCTGGACCTCCTCCATGGCGTACCGGCGGGCCCCGTCGAAGCAGTTCACCGCGACGATGAACGGCGTCCCCCGTTGTTCGAAGTAGTCGATGGACGGGAAACAGTCGGCGAGGCGGCGGGTGTCGGCCAGCACCACCGCCCCGAGCGCCCCGAGGGACAGTTCGTCCCACATGAATAGGAACCGGTCCTGCCCTGGCGTCCCGAACAGGTACAGGACCAGATCCTTGCTCACCGTGATCCGGCCGAAGTCCATCGCGACCGTGGTCGTCGTCTTGCCCTCGACCCCGGAGACGTCATCGACGGCGACGCCGACCTCGGTCAGCAACTCCTCGGTCCGTAGCGGGCGGGTCTCGCTGACCGCGCCGACCATTGTCGTCTTGCCCACCCCGAACCCACCGGCGATGAGGATCTTCACCGCGGTCGGTGTGGCGACCCTGCCGCCGGGCTGCTCAGAGCGCTCGTAGTCCATTGATAACCGCCTCGAATACGCTGTCGTCGGTGGGTGTCGACGCCGGCCGGGGCTCCTGTACCTGCACGAGCGTGTGCTCAAGCAGGTCGCCGAGAAGGACCCGGACGGTGCCCAGGGGCAGGTCCAGATAAGCCGCGACCTCGGCCACCGACAGCGGCTCGTGGCAACGGTCGAGGATGGCCACATGCTCCGGACCGAGGCCGGCGTCGGACGGAGGTGTCCGCTGGGTGGCCAGGACCAGCGAGATGAGGTCGAACCGGCCGCGGCTGGGGCGGGTCCGACCACGGGTCATCGCGTACGGTCGGACCACCGGACCGGCGTGGTCGTCGACCCACTGGTCCTGGCCGGAATCATCGGGCTGACTCATCGTGGCAGGTTTATTTCTCTGTGGGGGTGGTCTCGCTGGGCCGGGTACGTGAGGCCAGATACTTCCCGGCCCGGGTGACCAGCATGGCCATCTCGTAAGCGATCAGACCGACGTCGGTCTCCTCGCTGGCGAGCACCGCCAGGCACGCGCCGTGCCCAGCGGCGGTGACGAACAGGAACGACGATTCCATCTCGATGATGGTCTGACGTACCGAGCCACCACGGAACCGCTTGCCCGCGCCACGGGCGAGGCTCTGGATCCCGGCTGCCAGCGCGGCCAGGTGCTCTCCGTCGTCCCGGCCCAGGTCGCGCGACGAGGCCATCAGCAGGCCGTCCACGGAAAGGACGATGGCATGCTCGGCCTGCTTGACCCGGCCGACCAGATCATCGAGCAACCAGGTCAGGTCCGCGATCGAGGCGGTCTGCTGCATCAGTCGTTCTCCTCTTCGTACCGGCACAGGTGGCTGTCAGCGACCGTGTCGGCAGGTACTGGTCATCACTGGCCGGTTCCGCCACCGGCGGGGGGATCCTCGTCCGGCGGTACCGCCGGCTCCTGCGACAGTCGGGCCGCGTCCGACCGGCCCTGCCGGGTGCCGCTCTGGTACGCGCTCATCATGCGCAGCACCTGTTCGGGCGGGCGGACGCTACCGGTGTCGGTGTCGGGCTGTCTCAGCTCACCTCGCTCCGCCGCGGTATCGGGTACGGCCCTGGGCTGTGCGCTCGCGGCCGGCCTACGCCGCACCGGGAGTCCGGACGGGGTGTAGGTCGACGTCCGCGGCGGTCCGGGCAGTCGCTCCGGCTGCTCCTGCCCACCCGCACCGGTGGCGACCTCGCCAGGAGGCTGCGCGGTGACCACCGGCACGACCGCACGTATCGTTTCGTGTCGCTCGGATCGCTCGGGCTGCGCCGGTGCGATGTCGTCGATTCTCGGCATCGGTCGACCGACAGTGGTCATCGTCATGACCGCCGGCAACTGTCCGGTCTGCCCGCCGTCGCCGTCCGACGACAGGCCGGCGGCGGTAGCGGCGGCAGCAGCGGTAGGAACCGCGGTGACCACGGCGGTGATCAGGTCGGGCGGGATCAGCACGACCGCGGTGGTGCCGCCGTACGGCGATTCCTTCAGGTGCACCCGAATTCCGGTCCGCTCGGTCAGCCGGCTGACCACGAACAGGCCCAGCCGTACCGTGCTGGACAGTCGGAATTCCGGATGGCTGGTGATGCGCTCGTTCGCCGCGTCGCGATCCTCCTGCGCCATGCCCAGCCCGCGGTCCTCGACCTCCACGACGTATCCGTTGGCGACGAGTTGCCCCTTCACCTGAACGGTGGTGTGGGGCGGGGAGAACGACAACGCGTTTTCGACCAGTTCCGCCAGCAGGTGGATGACGTCGGCGACGGCACGGCCGGCCAACGCGACCTGCCCGGCCGGCAGCACCATGACCCGGGTGTAGTCCTCCACCTCGGCCACGGCACCGCGGATGACGTCCATCATGGGTACGTCGCGGCGCCAGGTGCGCCCCGGCGTCGATCCGGAGAGAACGATCAGGTTCTCGGCGTTGCGCCGCATCCGGGTAGCGAGGTGGTCCACCCGGAACAGTTCTTCGAGCTTGTCGGCGTCGTCTTCGCGCCGCTCCATCGTGTCGAGCAGGGTCAGCTGACGGTGCACCAACGCCTGGGTCCGTCGGGCCAGGCTGAGGAACACGTCACGGACGCTGCGCCGCAGTTCGGCCTGCTCCACGGCGGTGCGTACCGCGGTCTCCTGCACCTGGTTGAACGCGCGCCCGACCTGGCCGATCTCATCCGCACCGAACTCCAACGGTGGAGCCTCGGCCGCCACGTCGACCTCCTCGCCCCGGCCGAGGCGCTCCACCACGCCGGGCAGCCGTTCGGTGGCCAGCCGGTGCGCGGCGTCGCGCAACCGCTCCAGCTGCGCCACGATCGCCCGCGCGGTGGTGATCGAGATGATGATCGACGCGATGACCGCGAACATGCCGAGGCCGGCCGCGAGCAGCAACCGCAGCAGCACCAGCAGGGCGACCGGAACCGCCCGGTCGACCACGTCGTCACCGCCGGCGAGCACGATCCGGTGCAGTTCGGCCAGGGTGGACTCGGCCGCCGGCCGCCACTGCTCGTCGCTGATCGGCACCTGACCGCCGGTGCGTGGGGCGGTCGTGATCCGCTCCTGGGCGGCGCGGAAGTTCCGGTGGTCCGTGCCGTCGACCACCTCGGCGTAGCGGGCCTGGTCCAACTCCGGCAGCCGTGCCACGACGCTGTCGGTGAGGAACCGCTCCGCGCCGACCAACTGGACGAACCGGGTGTGCTCGGCCGGGGTCAGCTGTCCGGCGGCGAGCACACCGGCGATCAGGGCGTCCTGCTGGGCGATGAGCTCCCGGGCCCGGTTCAGGTCGATCAGGGTCGCGGTGTCCTCGGCGATGTTGCGCTCGTCGAGGTTGCCGAGGGCGTCGAACATCCCGAAGATGGCCGCGATCGCCGTGGTGTATGCCTCGACCGTGGAGGTGCGGTCGATGTTGCTGGAGTCGACGCTGATCCGGACGGGTTCGAGATCGTCGAGCCGGCTGACGACCTCGTCGACCTGGGCGGCGAGTTGGTCGTGCGCGGCCAGATCGACCCACCAGTTCTGGGCCGACGCCGCGAAGCTGTCGGCCAGCCGCTGGTTGTCCGTACGCACCCGCGCCAGTTCGGTACGGCGCTGTTCGGTCGGGTCGCCGAGGTATTCGGCCGCCAGCCGGCGTTCCGCCTGCAGACCGAGCAGCAGCGGCTCGCTCGGTTGGTAGATCCGGCTGTCATAGGTCTGTACCCACAGCAGGTTGAGACCGTCGCGCACGGTGACCCAGGCCGCGAATATCCACAGCGCGCAGAGCGACACCAGGAGGGCGACAATCTTGGTACGCAGGCGAAAACCGCGCGAAGCCATTACACCGTCCCCGGCTGGACCTACGAATGAACGTCAGTTGCCTGCTACTGCTGTGTGCTCGTACGGCCGGTGGGCCGCGGCCATCGGCGAGCGCATGGGCACGGCGCACGCTAGCAGCGTCGCGGTGTACGGCTCAAGCGTGCCTGTTGACGCCGGTGGCCATGGTGTGGACGAGATGTCCGGCGGCGGTGATGGTGGCTCGTACCACCCGCCCGGGCCGGTACAGATCCTTGTCGTGCCACAGCGGCGGGCCGGTATCGGCGTCGGACCGTCCGAGGTGGGCGGAGCCGGCCCGGGCCGCCCGCAGCATCCGCCGGCTGGGCGGATCCGCCGTGGCGAGCAGCACGTGCAGCGCGTACCCGGTTTCCTCGCCGGTGCCGTACCAACGACCCCACGATCCGTCCGCGCGCTGCGTGCGCAGCACCCAGTCCACCGAGCGCAGCACCGCCGCCGCGGCCCGTGCTCCGACTCCGCCGGCGTGCAGCGCGAGCGCGCACGTCGCGGTCGCGTAGTAGGGCGAGGCGTGCCAGCGGTCCTGCCACGAGCCGTCCGGTTGCTGCTGGTCACACAGCCAGTTGGTAACCGCCCGCCGGTGGACCGCCAGCCAGCTGGTGTGCCGGCGTCCGGCCACCGCGCCGACGACGTCGGAGGCGCTGAAGGCGTCGAGGACGTGTGCGTTGGTGGTCACCGAGGCGCCGTCCTCACCTGGCCAGGTGGCGAAATGGTCACCCGCCTGGAAGGCCAGCAGCGCCGTCGGGTCGGCGGGCTGGCCGAGTAGCGCCAGTGCGTGCAGGACGACCGCGGTGGTGTCGGCGTCCGGTGGCAGGCCGGCTCCGGCAGTCGCGCCGTCGGGGGTGACGGCGTCCCGCAGACTGGCGGCCAGCTCCGGTGGTACGAGGACCGGAACGTCGGCGCGCAGGAGGGCGGCCAGCACCCAGGCGCGTTCGAAGGTGGCGATCGGGGCGGCGCACGGCACCGGGCCGGTGTGCCGGCGTACCACCGAGTCGAGGTAGCGGCGGGCGGCTCCGGCACCGGGCCGATCCGGTACGGAAGAGCCGCCCGCCGCCAGCCAGGCGGCGGTTGCCGCCGGCGAGCCGCCGATGGTGCCGCAGGCCTCGGGCGTGACCTCTACCGCGACCGGCGACCCGGCCTGCCGCCATCCGGCCCGCCGCCATCCAGCCTGCTGCGATCCGATTCGCTGCGATCCGATCTGCGGGGCCGCGGTCCACTCCTCGTCCAACGCCTCGAACGCGTGCAGCAGCTTGATCGGCAGTTCGCGACCGGTGGCGAGTAGCGTCCGGACGGCCTGCGGCCGGCCCGAGTCCAGCGGCGGTGGCAGTCGCAGCGGCGGTTGCCCGGCGGCTGGGACGGAGTCGCAGCCCGGTCGCAGCCTCCGGTTCACCGCCGTGATCAACGCCGGCACGATGAGGTCGACGGCCGGTGTGTCGGCCAGTCCGCCCGCCGCGGCGGCGGTGAGCAGCTTGCGCGCGGCGGCCAGACCCCGGTCGGCCGCGGCGGCCAGCTGCGTCGCCGGCAGGGTGTCCGCCAGTACCCGGCCGGTCGGCTCCGACGTCGGACCGACGACGCCCAGCAGCGCTTCGGTGGCGCTCAACGTCGGTACCAACGCGTACCCGCCCGGCATGCCCCAGCTGCCGTCGGGCTGCTGACTGGCGACGAGGTAGCGAATCCGCGCGTGATGACCGGCCAGCCATGGTGCCCGACTGACCAGCCGGGCGGTTTCGTAGACGGAGACGCTGCTGTGCCCCCAGGGGTCTGCGGCGAGCTGGTCGACGGTCTCCTGCGCGACCCGCGTCCACTGGTCACGCAGCGGCGGCGCGGTCCGGCCCCGGACCTCGTCGAGGGTCACCGTGCGTCCCGGTGATCAGTCACGGTCCGGTGGACGGCCCAGAAATCGGTCACTGTGTACCCCAGAAGTCGGTGATCCGGTAGAAACCGCTGGTGTAGCCGAGCTGCCGGGACAGGTAGCTGGCCTGGACCGGGCAGTGCGCGTGCAGGGACCGCAACAGCTCACGGCAGCGCCGGGCCAGTTCGTCGGCCAGCGCCGGCACCTCCGCGCGGTCCGCGACGACCAGCATCGCGTTGAGATCGCCCCAGCTGCCGTCGCGGCGCTCGGACGCGAGATCGTTTGCCAGCCGCAGCACCCGCTGTACGGCGCGGCTGACGGTGATCAATTCGTCCAGGTAGGTCAAGGTCGTGGTGTCGCCCATGTGCAGCCAGTACGTGATATTGACAAATGTCGAACCAAAGTTGTCCGCGTTGTCGAGATACTCGGCCAGGGTCGGCGGTACGGCGTCGGTGGTTGAGCCGGACGAGGACTTCCACCGCCACTCCCGTCGCATCGCGGTCAGCATGCGGTCCAACTCGGCACGCCACCGCTGCCGTCGCGACGCGAAGGCGGGCGCCGGCGTCAGCTCGGCGACGATCTCGCCGAGGAAGCGGACGAGTTCGTCGACCGGCTCGGCCGCTGATTGGCCGGGCGGCGTAGGTCTGGCGGCCCGGGCCCCGGTACTGACGCCGGCCCCGGTACTGACGCCGGGACCGGGGTGATCAGGCCCGGCCATCTCGTCGACGATCGCCCGGCACCGCTCGATCAGGTCGTCGACCTCACCATCGGTGCGGGCCCGGTAGTCGATCAGCCAGTCCACCCCGAACACCCACAGCGCCGTCCGATTGGCCACGCGCAGGTGCCGCGGTGCGCACCACGGGGCGCTGAAGGCGGTGGCCGCCGAAATGGCGCTCAGCACGGCGGGATCGAACAGGTCGGCCGGAAACAGCGCCGGAAAGACACGGGCCCGGTCGAACAGGTCCCGCTGACCGTCGACGGCGACGGCGCAGATCCGCCCGTGCTCGGCTGCGGCGGGCAGACTGTCGTCGACCGACATTGCCGCTACGGCCGACACGGTGTCGCCCGTCGGCATCAGGCAACCCGGTTGGCCGTGTGCGGCCGCAGGAGAACACGTACCGGACGGCTCGCCCGCAGCGCCGCGCCCGGTCGGAGCTCGGGGACCCGGCTGTCGGGTACCGTCACCTGGAACCGGCTCAGGATCGTCGCCACGATCAGCGTCGCTTCCAGGTAGAACAGGTACTGTCCAAGGCACTGGTGCGGGCCGCCGCCGAACGGGAAGTGCGCGTAGCGGGCCCGTCGTCGCGGCGCCGCCGCCGCGACGACGACCCCCTGTCGCGGATCGGTCTGTCGCGGATCGGTCTGCTGCGCATCGACGCGGTCGGGGTCGAAACGGTCCGGATCGAAATGCAGCGGCTGCGGCCAGACCGACGGCAGCCGGTGCGTCAGGTACGGGCTGATCAGCACTTGGGCCCCCGCCTTCAGCGCGACCCCGCCGATGACGTCGTCGTTGGTCGCGGTACGGGGCACCAGCCATCCCACCGGGAACAGACGCAGCAACTCGTCGAGGACCATCCGGGTGTAGCGCAGCCGCGGCAGGTGGCGGCCCCGGACCGGACCGGAACCGACCACCTCGTCGATCTCGGCGGTGAGTCGCCGTGCCACTTGTGGATAGCGCGCCAGCATCGGCCAGAGACAGGTGAGCACGCCGTAGGTCGTCTCGGTACTCGTCGCGAACATGGCGACCGTGTCGTTGCGGAGTTGGCGTTCGCTCAGCGGTCGGCCCTGCGCGTCGTGGCCACGGGCCAGGGTGGCCACGACGTCGTCACCGGACGGATCGGCCCGCGCCTGGCGCACGACCGGCAGAACGATGCCGTCGATCTCACGCACCGCCCGGCGGAACGGTCGGTCACCGGGCAGCGGAACCACCTCGGGTACGAACGGCAGCAGCAGCCTGGGCAACACGGCCGTGGCGATGACGTCCTGGGCTGCGGTGATGCGCAGCGCCTGCGTGGTGGAGAAGCGGTCAGCGAACAGGACCCGCACCATGGCGCGGCAGACGATACGGCACAACTCCGCGCCGATGTCGACGCTGTGTCCCTGCCGTGCGGCGGCGTCCAGCGGCTCGCTCGCCTCGCCGATCGCGTCGGCCAGGTCGTCGGCGAGCGCGTCCAGCCGGCGTGCGGCGAACAGCGGCTGCAGCGTCTGCCGGCTGGCTGCCCAGACCGGACCTTCACCGAGGACGCCCTCACCGAACAGCCGCTTGATCGGACCCCAGAGCAGTCCTCGACCGTCGCGTCGGTAGTTGCCGGCGTTGTCGCGGAGCACATGCGCGACCTGAGCTGGATCGCTGAGCAGATAAAGGCGTTCCGGTCCCAACCGCAACTCGACCATACCGCCAGCGGCGTCGGTCGCCAGATCAACGAGCGCCTTCAGCGGATTGCGGACCAGGGCCGGGAGGATCCGCCAGGCCGGTACCGTCGTCATCGCCGCCTGGCCGTTGCCACGCCGGCGTGTCTTGTCTGTCATGCTGTCACCTGCCGTGATTCCGGTTCCGCCGCTGCTGAGTGCAGTCTCAGACGGTCCGGTGATGACTGATCGGAAGCAAAGAGTTACGCTCGGCCGATCATGTCACGCTGATCACGATAAATCTAGATCGGCGAATGTTAAGATCTTTTCGTGCGCAACGGTTTCGGTGGAACGTGGTGGTCACAGTTCCGCTGTCGGACTCACCGCGGGTCTCCTGTGGAGCAAGAGTTCGCTTGGTAGTTCTGTGTACCAAGGGGTAGCTTTGCTGCGGAAATAGTCAGGCGTCCGCCCGGTGGGTGACCTCGACGGGGCTGGTTCTGTGCCGGTCGCGGCGTCCGCAGTCATGGAGGTTCGACAAACGGTGAGTTCCTACACCATCACGATCGCCCCGGACGATCAGACCCGGGCAACCACGACGCTGCGCGTCGAGATGACCAGCAGCGGTGCCAGGATCACCGAACTGCTTGTCCGGGCGGGTACGGGAGCAGGCCTCACGCCGGGACAACTCCCGGCGGTCAACGTGGAACAGCTGCTCCGGTCGATCGTCGGTCAGCCGGCGGACCCCGCGATCGAGGCCGACCCGCGACCAACCGCCCCGGCCGCCGACGCCGCCAAGTCGTCGCCCGCCCGGGCGCTCGGTGACCAGCCGGCGCGGTCGGACGACCAGCATCCCGGCGACCACGGTCCGACGCCGCCGGACGCGGCGCCGGACAGCGTGGACACTGCGGCTGACGGCATGCTGTCCAGCGCGCCGACGCAACCCGAAACCGATCCTGCTGTCGAACCCGCCGTCGGAGGTGCCGCCGATCCGGCGGCCGAACCCGCGCCGACGGCGGCCCGGCGGCGCCGATCTGCCGGCCGTGACGGCACGCGGCGCGGTCCCGTCGCGCCGGACCAGCCAGGGACATCCACAAAGGCCAGCGCGAGCACGCAGGCAACGGCACCGGCGTCAGCGGGCAACGCTCCGGCCGTGACGGCCCGGAAAGGCAACACCAGCCGCAGCACCGGTCGCGCCACCGGCAAGACGGCCACGGCGGGCAAGACCGCCACCGGCAAGACGGCCACGGCGGCCGGCAAGGCTGCTTCCGACGGTGGTCGATCGGCATCCGGCAGGTCGGCATCCGGCAGGTCGGCAGCTGCCAGCACCCGCAAGCCGGCCGTCGCCGGAACCCGTGCGTACCGTCGGGCACCGGACGATCTCGGCACCGTCTACGCCGAGGCGGGGGACAGCGTGGCTGCGGTGGCGGCGCACTATGCGGTACCCCGGCACACCGCGCAGAGCTGGGTCAGGACAATGCGACGCAAGCAGGCGCCGGGAAGAAGCGACTGATACCCGAACGCGCGTGGGCGGCAGGCGTACCGGCGAGCCGCACCGGGTACCAGACCGGAGTGAGCTGGTCCGGCCCGCTGGCGCTGTTCGCTTTGTGCGATGCCGGACCAGCCTGGACACGACCCACCGTCGACGGGTAGCGGTACTCCGCCGGTGGTGACGAAGGAGGCGACCATGGTCAGCAAGATGATCAAGCGCTACGCGGTCGCGGCGGTTGCGGTGCCGCTGGCGGCGGCTGGGGTCCGCAAGCTGGGCTCGCTGGTGGAGTCGCGGCGGGGGCCGTCGTCGCGTACCTCGAAGCTGCTGCGCCGGGCCGGGGACATGCTGCACCAGAACCGGCGGCGGACCTGGCGCTAGCCAGGCGTACCCGGATGTCACGTCGTGGGTGCCGGCCCGGCAGGACCTGCCGGGCCGGCACCCACGACCGCGCGGGTCGCGCCTCGGCGTAGCCGGCCGGCCGAGGGCGTCAGCGGTGGTCGATCAGCCGCAGCTGCCGGCCGCCTGGCGTTTGGCGACCGCGTCCTCGGCGCCGGAGGCGTACTCGACGAGCATGCCGCCGCCCGGGTCGAAGCGCCAGGTGTCCTCCTCCAGACGCAGTGAACTGTTGCCGACGGTGTCATCGCGGCGCCAGGTGAGGTCCACCGCGGTCTCGCTCACCGGCGTCACCTCTTGGAGCTGGAACTCCACCCCGTCCTGCACCGGGCAGGCCTCGTTCGTCTCGACGTAGACCTCTTCGGGCACGGACTTCTTCGCTTCCGCGGTCCACAGCTGCCAGGCGCCGGACCAGTCGCCACTCGTGATCAGGTCGAACTCCTGCTGCGCGAGGTCGAGCGCCTCGGCGACATTGACCTGGATCGGCTCCTGGCTGACGTCCGGCGTGCCGACCGCCGGCGGCGAGGGGTTGCCCGCAGTGTTCGCGGGCGGTGTTTCGCACCCGGTGACCAGTGCCAGGGCGGCCACCCCGACGAGAACGCGCGCGGTGTAGCGGCGCATGACACTTCCTCCTATCGGTGCACCTCCGGTGCAGGACGGCTTGGGAGCGCTACCAGAGGTCAGTCTGGCAGCTTATGCCTGTCATCTACTTTTGTCGATCACGGCTGGTGACGGACGCTCGGGATGGCTGGTGGGAGGATGACGGTTGCGTGTCGCGGGCAGCAGGAGTTTGTATCAGGTGTGTGAAACTTTGTGAACAAGTTGGCTGCGGTGGGCTCCACCGTTCGGTCGTTGCCGGTGACCGCTCGCGCGAATGTCGTGGTGAACGGGTTTCATCTCTTGTTCACATACGTTCAGCCTGATAGAACACGAGTGGTGGTGAGGCCCTTCTCGCCCTGCAGTTTCACCTGATGAACAACTCGCTCGTCTGTTGAACATCTCGCTGGACATCCTTGTCCTGTCACCCTCGCCGTTCACCACGGAGGAGTTCTTCCATGGCTGGTACCTCTCCGCGAGGCGGAGCCGCCTCACCCGCCGTCTCCCGCCGGTCAGTGCTCCAGCTCGGGGGCGTCGGCGCACTACTCTTCGCGACCGGTGCCTGCGCCTCCGGCTCGCGTACCGACGGCTCCGACGACGCCTCACCGGGCGCCGGCGCGGACACCCTGCGCATCGCCGTCTCCAGCTACCCGGGCAGCTGGGACCAGGACTTCGTGGGCTTCGACCCGGTGGCCCTGATGCTCTACAAGAACATTTTCCCGTACATGATCGACTACGGGGTGACCGAAGCCGACGGCTCCCGGATCCTCGACACCGAGAACATCGTCGCCACCTTCGCCGAATCGTTCGAACCCAACGAGGACCAGACCGTCTGGACCCTCACGCTGCGGCAAGGTGTCCGGTTCGCCAGCGGCAACGAGATGACCGCCGCCGACGTGAAGTGGTCCAAGGACCGGGCCTTCGCCGCGCAGGCCAACGTCGCCGGCATCTACCGCACCATCGGGCTGACCGAGCCCGACCAGGTGACCGTCGTCGACGACTACACGGTGCAGTTCACCCAGGCGTTCCCGAGCGCGTTGACCCGCCAGATCCAGGCGATCTCGTTGTACGTGTTCGACTCCGAGGAAGCCAAGCAGCACGCCACCGACGCGGATCCGTGGGCCACCGAGTGGTTCGCCAACAACGCCCCCACCGGTGGCTACTTCAACGTCGAGCAGGCCGTGCAGGGCCAGGAGATCGTCCTGTCGGCCAACGGCGACTACCCCGGGCCGGACCCGGCGCAGACCCCGACCATCCGGATCTCCGTGGTGCCGGCCGCCGCCAACCAGCGGCTGCAGCTGGAGGCCGGCGACATCGACGTCGCGCTCGGCGTCAGCCAGCGCGACATCGCCGACCTGAAGGACGCCGACGGCATCAAGGTCATCTCGGCGGCCAGCAACGCACAGGTCGCCATTCAGATGTCCGTGGTGACCGCGCCGTTCGACGATGTCAACGTCCGCAAGGCGCTGGCGTACGCGGTGCCGTACGAGCAGATCGTCAACAACGTGTACGGCGGTGACGCCCGCCCCACCAAGAGCCTGGTGCCGCTGGACATGCCCGGCTACGACGAGCGCGGCTACCCGTACGGCTACGACCCGGACGCCGCCCGCGCCGCGCTCGCCGCGGCCGGGGCGACCCAGGTCAGCTCGGAGTTGATCTACGCCACCGACAACGACACCCAGCAGCAGATCGCGGTGCTCGTGCAGAGCGAGGCCCGCAAGGTCGGCATCGAGCTGGAGCTGACCCCGCTGGACCCGGCGACGCTGGCCGAGCGGCGGCAGCAGAAGAACATCCCGCTGCAGATCACCTCCGGCCAGCTGTGGGTCAACGACGTCGAGTACGCGCTGGCCACCAGCTTCGTCGAGGGCGCCAACCTGAACTACTCCAACTACGTCAATCCGGAGTTGGAGCAGATCTACGAGCAGTCGCACACCGTGGTGGACGCGGACGAGCGCAACCAGCTCTGGCTGCGGGTGCAGGAGATCTTCGCCGCCGACGTGCCGTGGGTGATCATTTGCCAGCCCAACTTCAACCTGCCGGTACGCGAGGCGGTGTCCGGCTGGGTGCAGCCGATGGACGGGCTGGCCCGGCTGCGCTACCTGAGCGCCTCGGCCTGACCGGCGGCGTCCAACCACCCCATGCGCATCGCCCGTTTCGTCGCCCGCCGGCTGCTGCAGCTCGTCCCGGTGCTGCTCGGCGTGATCGTCGTGACCTTCGTCCTGGTGCGGGTCCTGCCCGGGGATCCGATCCGGACCATCCTCGGCCCCAACGCCACCGAGGCGGAGGCCGCGGCGGCGCGGGCCCGGTTCGGCCTGGACCAGCCACTGTGGAAGCAGTTCGTGGACTACCTCGGCGGGCTGGTCACCGGCGATTTCGGCACGTCGATCCAGAGCGGCAACGCGGTCGCCGGTGAGCTGGCCCTGCGGGTCGGCCCCACCCTGCAACTGGTGGTGCTGGCGGTCGCCCTCGCGGTGCTGATCGCCGTGGTCGGCGGCATCTGGTCGGCGCGCCACGCCGACCGGGCCGCCGACCACGGCATCCGGGTGCTGGCGTTGATCGGCAACTCGATCCCGGAGTTCTGGCTCGGCCTGGTGCTGGTCCTGGTCGGCTACAGCATGCTCGGCTGGTTTCCGGCACCCAGCGGCCGGGTCGACCCGGACACCGACCTCGTCCCGGTCACCGGCGCCGAACTCGTCGACGCCGCGCTGACCGCCAACGGCCCGGCATTCGCCTCGGCGCTGGCGCACCTGGCGTTGCCGGTGGCCACCCTGGCCATCGTGGTGGTGGCGCCGCTGCTGCGCAGCGTGCGCGCCTCCGCGCTGGAGGTGCTGCACTCCGAGGCGTACACCGCGGCCGCCGCGCACGGGCTGCGCGATCGGCTGCTGCGGCGCGGCTACCTGGTCCGGGCCGCCCTGGTCCGGCTGCCGTCGCTGGCGGCGCTGGTGTTCGGCACCGCGATCGGCTCCACCGTGCTGATCGAGTACGTCTACTCGTGGCAGGGCTTCGGCCAGTGGGCGCTGCGCGGGCTGCTCTACCGCGACTTCCCGGTCGTACAGGCGTCGGTGCTGCTGATCGCCGTCTGCTACGTCCTCGTCTTCCTGATCGCCGACGTGGTGCACGCGATCCTCGACCCGAGAGTGAAGATCTGATGGTTTACCTGCGCGCCACCCCCGGCCCCGGGGACAGTGCCGACGACGCCGCCCCGGTGGTCGCTGGCGGCACCGCCGTTGGCGGCCGGTTCGCCACCGTGCTGATCGCCGTCGGCGCCGGCATCCTCGCCGTGGTCGCCCTGGCCGCGATCGCCGCCCCGCTGCTCACCCCGTGGGGGCCGGAGGAGATCGACCCGGCCGGTTCTTTGACCCCGCCCGGTGGTGGCCACCTGCTCGGCACCGACGTCAACGGGATGGACGTGTTCAGTCGGGTGCTGCACGCCGGCCGCCTCGACCTGGGCATCGCGGTGGCCGCGGTCGCCCTGGCGGTGCTCGCCGGCACCACCCTCGGGCTGGTCGCCGGCTACTTCGGCGGCTGGCTCGACGACGTACTGATGCGGTTGCTCGACATCTTCCAGGCGTTCCCCACCTTCATCCTGGCGCTCGCCGTCGCCGCCCTGCTCGGCGGCGGCACGGTCAACCTGATCCTGACCATCGCGTTGGTCAACGCCCCCGGGTACGCCCGGCTGGTACGCGCCGAGGTCCGCTCGGTACGGGAACTGCCGTTCATCGACGCCGCGGTCACCTCCGGCACCTCGCCGGCCGGGGTGCTGTGGCGGCACGTGCTGCCCAACAGCCTCACGCCGGTGCGGGTGATCGCCCCGCTCGGCTGCGGGTGGGCGATGCTCACCCTGGCCGGGCTGTCCTTCCTCGGGCTGGGCATCTCGGTGCCGACCGCCGAATGGGGGTCGATGATCAGCCTCGGCTCGCCCGACGTGGTCGCCGGCCGCTGGTGGACCTCCGTACCGCCCGGGTTGTTCCTGCTGGTCAGCGTGTTCGGGTTCAGCCTGCTCGGCGAGGGCCTGCAGGAACGCGCCGAGGCGAAGCGGCGGTGAGGTGACGATGACGGCGACGACCCGGACGACCGCTGCGGCCCTCCACGATCTACTATCCATCGAGGACCTGTCGGTGCTGATCCGCCGGCCCGGCCGGCAGGTCGCCGCGCTCAGCGGGGTCAGCCTGCACGTCGACCGCGGCGAGGTGGTCGGCCTGGTGGGGGAGAGCGGCGGCGGGAAGAGCATGGTGGCCCGATCCATCGTCGGGCTGCTGCCGGGCGGGGCGCACGCCACCGGCCGGGTCCGCTTCCATGACGCCGACGTGTCGGGTTCCGGTGCCGGGGCGGTCGACGTGCTGCGGCTCGGACCAGAACAGCTGCGCCGCCACCGCGGGCACGGGGCGGCGATCTGCTTCCAGAACCCACGGGGCGCGCTCAGCCCGACCCGTACCGTCGGGCGCCAGCTCACCGACCGGCTCACCACGCACCAGCGGATGAGCCAGCAGCAGGCCCGCGAGACGGCCCGGGAACTGTTCGCCGCGGTCGGTATCCGCAGTCCACAACGGCGGCTCGCGGCGTACCCGCACGAACTGTCCGGCGGGATGGCGCAACGGGTGATGATCTCGCTGGCGACCGGCTGCGCACCCGGGCTGCTGATCGCCGACGAACCCACCACCGGTCTGGACGTCACCCTGGCCCGGGAGATCCTGCGGCAGTTCCGGCACGCCGCCGACACCGACCGGCGCGGCGTACTGCTCATCTCGCACGACCTGGCCTCGATCGCCGAGGTCTGCGACCGGGTGGTGGTGCTCTACGCCGGCACCGTGGTCGAATCCGGGCCGGCGGAACAGGTGCTGCGGGCTCCGGCGCACCCGTACACCCGGGCGTTGCTGGCGTCCGTGCCCGACGTGGACGGCCGACCGGTACGGGCCACCGCCGGGTCGATGCCGTTGCTGCGCGAACCGCCGCACGACTGCCCGTTCGTGACCCGGTGCGCGCACGCCACCGAGCGGTGCGGCCGGCAGCGCCCGCCGACCGGCGCGGTGCCCGGCGGCACCCCGCGCTGGACTGTGGCCTGCTTCCACCCACAAACCGGCCCGATCACGGCCGAACCGCCACCGCCGACCGGACCGCGACCCGCGCCGCCACCGCCGACCGGACCGCGACCCGGGCCCGTACCTGGCCCAGGGCTGGTGCGGCCCGAGTCCGAGCCGCAGCGGACCGTGCTGCGGATCCGTGACGCGCATGTGGTCTACCGCAGCCGGTTCGGCGGCGGCGGCCACCACGCGCTGCGCGGCGTGGACCTGACCGTCGCCGCCGGCGAGACCGTCGGCGTGGTCGGGGAGAGCGGCTGCGGCAAGTCCACCCTGGCCAAGCTGATCCTCGGTCTGGCCGAGCCGGCCGGCGGCAGCGTCGAGATCGGCGGAGCCCGAATGACCGAACTGCGCGGGCGGGCACTGCGCCGGCTGCGGACCCGAGCCCAGATGGTGTTCCAGGACCCGTTCGGCTCGCTCAGCCCGCGCCGCAGCGTCGCCGACGCGATCGCCGAGCCGTTGCGCGCTCTCGGCGTACCGGCTGCGGAGCGGGCGCGGCGGGTCGCTGCCGTGCTGGACCGGATGGAGTTGGACCGGTCCATCCTCGCCCGCCGCCCGCACGAACTGTCCGGCGGCCAGGCCCAGCGGGTCGGCATCGCCCGGGCTCTGGTCGGCGACCCCGACCTGATCGTCTTCGACGAGCCCACCTCGGCGCTGGACGTCACCGTGCAGGCGCAGATCCTCGAAGTGATCCGCGATGTGGCCGCCGACCGCGACCGGGGCGTCGTCTTCATCTCGCACGACCTGGCCACCGTGCGCGGCTTCGCCGACCGGGTGATCGTGCTGTATCTGGGCCGTATCGTCGAGGAAGGGCCGGTCGGCGAGGTCTTCACCCACCCCGCGCACCCGTACACCCGGGCGTTGCTGTCCAGCGCGCCGAGCCTCGGTGCCGGGTTCGACGGCGGCCGGGTCGAGCTGGTCAAGGACCTGGAGGAGGCCGACGCCGCGGCCGGCTGCCCGTTGGCGGCCCGCTGCCCGTTCGCCACCGACCGGTGCCTCAGCGAGCGCCAACACCTGCAGCCGTACGGCGACACCCGCGCCGCCTGCTGGCGGGTGGCGGAGATCCCCGCCCTGCTCGGCCCCGACCTGCCGGACTCCACCGCACCCCGAAAGGTGACCTGAGACGATGCCGCAACCGCACATCCGGCTCGCCGTCGACATCGGCGGCACCTTCGTCGACGCGATGGAGCTGGACACCCGCACCAACCGGGTACGTTTCCGCAAGGCGTCCACCACCCCGGCCCGTCCGTCGCAGGGGGTGCTGGCCGCGGTGACCGCGCTCGGCACCGACCCGTCACAGGTGGAGCTGTTCATCCACGGCACCACACTAGGGCTCAACGCGGTACTGGAACGGCGCGGCGGCGCCACCGGCATCATCACCAACGAGGGCTTCCGGGACATCTTCCTGCTCGGACGGGGCAACGTGCCCGCCGACCACATGTACGACTTTCAGTACGAGCGGCCGGAGAGTCTGGTCAAGCGCCGCTACACCGCCGGGGTGAAAGGACGGCTGGACTACCGGGGCCGGGTCGTCGACGAACTCGACCCGGACAGCGTCCGGGCCGCCGCCCGCACTCTGGTCGAAGAGCAGGGCGTCGGGTCGATCGCCATCTGTTTCCTGCACTCGTTCGTCGACCCGCGCCACGAACGCGCCGCCGCTGCGATCATTCGCGAAGCGTACCCGCAGGTCAGCGTCTCGGTGTCGACCGACATCGTGCGCGAGCACCGCGAGTACGAGCGGACCAGCACCACGGTGCTGGAGGCGTACATCCGGCCGATCTTCGAACGCTACGTCGACGAGCTGGAGTCCGGGCTGGCCGCCCGGGGCTTCACCGGCCAATTTCTGATCATGCGTTCCGGCGGCGGGTCGATGACCTCGGCGGTGGCCAAGACGTCGCCGACGCACACCGTGCTGTCCGGTCCGGCCGGTGGCATCGTCGGCGCCGCCTACCTGGCCGAAGCGCTGGACCGGGACAACCTGCTCACCTTCGACATCGGCGGCACCTCGCTGGACGCCTGCGTGATCGAACGCGGCAGCCCGGTCGCCGCCTACGAGGCCCAGCTGGAACACTTCCCGTTGCTGATCCCCACCTACGACATCCGCACCATCGGCGCTGGCGGCGGTTCCATCGCCTGGCTGGACCGGGGTCTGCTCAAGGTGGGTCCGCACAGCGCCGGCGCCGACCCCGGGCCGGTCTGCTACGGCCGGGGCGGGCAGCGGCCCACCGTCACCGACGCCTCGGTGGTGCTCGGCTACGTCGACCCGGACCGGTTCCTGGCCGGCACCATGGGGCTGCAGGCCAAGGCGGCTCAGCAGGCGATCGACGAGCAGATCGCCACCCCGCTCGGGCTTGGCCCGACCGCCGCCGCGGCCGGCATCTACGACGTGCTGCTGGCCCGCACCGTCGGCGCCGTCCGACAGATCACCGTGGAACGCGGCCACGACCCCCGGGTCTTCTCGTTGCTCGCCTTCGGCGGTGCCGGCCCGCTGCTGGCCCCGCTGCTGGCCCGCGAGATGGGCATCCGCGAGGTCGTGGTGCCGTTCGCCCCGTCCGGTTTCTCCGCCTGGGGGATGCTCTCTGCCGACATCGTCAACGACTTCTCCCGTACCGTGCTGGCCACCCTGGACGCAGACGCGCCCGAGGGCAGCGTCGACCTGGCCGAGTTGGCGGCCCGGTTCGTCGAGGTCGAGGCGCAGGCCGTCGAATCCCTGGTGGAGCAGGGGATCGACGCCGGTTCGGCGGTGCTGGAGCGACAGCTGGAACTGCGCTATCTGGGCCAGGAGCACACCCTCACCGTCACGATCGGCACCGAGCTGGATCGCGACGCGATCCGGGCCGCGTTCGAGCAACTGCACCGCACCCGCTACGGCCACGCGATGAGCAACCGACTGCAAATCCTCAACCTGCGGGTACGCGGCATCGGCCGGACCGCCCGTCCGGAGCTGGTGCGGCCGGCGGTCGGTGACGGCGACCCGACGCGGGCGTTGCTCGGCCGGCGCGACGCCTTCGACTTCGGCACCCGCGAGGTGGTCCCGTTCGCCGTGTACGACCGGGCCGGGCTCGCCCCCGGCGACCGGTTCACCGGCCCGGCCCTGGTCGACGAGGGCACCTCCACCACGGTGGTGCCAAGCGGCCAGCGGATCGAGGTCGACCCGTACGGCCACCTGCTGGTGACCTTGGAGGAGACCCAGTGACCGCCCTGGACGGAGCCACCGCCGAGGTGGTGCGCAGCTATCTGATCTCCGCCGCCGAGGAGATGCGGGCCACCCTGATCCGTACCTCGTTCAACCCGGTCATCTACGAGGTGCACGACTTCGGCATGTCGATGTACGACGCCGACCTGCGGCTGATCGCCGAGGCCACCGGCCTGACGTTCTTCCTCGGCGCCAACGACTTCTCGCTGGCCAGGGGCGTCGACTACGTCGGCCGGGCGAACCTGCACGCCGGCGACATCGTGCTGCTCAACTACCCGTACTGGAACGCGGCGCATGCCTCGGACGCCACCCTGTTCGCCCCGGTGTTCCAGCCCGACCCGGCCCGACCGGGTGCCGACGGCGAGCTGGTCGGCTTTCTCTGCGTGCGGGCGCACTGGATGGACCTGGGTGCCAAGGACCCGGGGTACGTGCTCGACTCCACCGACATGCACCAGGAAGGACTGATCTTCCCCGGCACCAAGGTGGTGTCGCGTGGCGAGCCGGTGCACGAGATCCACGAACTGATCCGCTTCAACTCGCGGATGCCGGCCGAGGTGCTCGGCGACCTGCACGCGCAGATCGCCGCGCTGCGCACCGGCGAGCGGCGATTCCTGGAGATCCTGGCCAAGTTCGGCCGGCCCACGGTGGACGCCGCCGTCGCGGCGATCATCGCCGACGGCGAGGCGCGCAGCCGGGCCGCCCTCGCCGCCCTGCCACAGGGCTCGTGGACCGCCGTCGACTGGGTCGACGACGACGGCATCACCGACGACCCGGTCAAGATGCAGGTCACCGTCACCATCGCCGACGGCAGCTTCACCGTCGACTTCGCCGGCTCGTCACCGGCGGTGGCCGGGCCGATCAACATGCCGTTCGGCGCCACCGAAGCGATCTGCAAGGTGATCCTCAAGTCACTCACCTCGCCGGACCAGCCGTCCAACGCCGGCACGGTGGCTCCGCTGGTGGTCAGGGCCGAGCCGGGCAGCCTGTTCCACGCCGTCTATCCGCAGCCGACGTTCACCCTGTGGACCGGCATCGTCGCCGTCGAGCTGATCCTCAAGGCGCTCGCCCAGGGCATGCCGGACCGGTTGGCCGCCTCCTCCGGCGGGGACGTGCCCGGGTTCATGATGGTCGGCACCCACCCGGACACCGGGCAGCTCTTCGCGGTCAGCAACAACGACCCGGTGGGCTGGGGCGCCACCAGCGAACACGACGGCATGAACGCCGCCACCCACGTCTCCGGCAGCACCGGCCGGATCACCCCGATCGAAGTGCTCGAAGCCCGGACCGGGATGTTCTTCGAACGGGTCGAGATGCGTACCGATTCCGGCGGTGCCGGCCGCCACCGCGGCGGCGCCGGGCTGCGCCGCGACATCCGGTTCGTCACCGCCGGTGAATTCCTGTCGGTGATCAAGAAGACGAAGTCGGCGCCGTGGGCGCTCGACGGCGGCGCCCGGCCCGACCCCAATCAGGTGATCGTCTTTCCGGGCACCGCGCGGGAGCGCCGGGTCAGCACCAAGCGGACCCCGGTGGTGCCGGGTGACCGGATCACCCTGCTCAGCGCCGGTGGCGGCGGGCACGGCGATCCGCGCGGGCGCGACCCCGACGCGGTACGCGAAGACGTCGCCGAAGGCTACGTGTCGCCGGCCGCCGCCCGGGAGGTCTACGGGGTCGGCGTCGATGGGTGACGGACCCGTGGTCGACGGCGCGGCGGTCGAGGTGGTGCGCAGCTACCTGGTGGCCGCCGCCGAGGAGATGCGCTCCGCGCTGGTACGTACCGCGTTCAACCCGGTCATCTACGAGGTGTACGACTTCGGCATCTCCATCTACGACGCCCGGCTGCGGCTGGTCGCCGAATCCACCGGACTGAGCCGCTTCCTCGGCGCCAACGACTACTCGATCCGCAAGGGCGTCGAATACGTCGGCCGGGACAACCTGCACCCGGGTGACGTGGTGCTGCTGAACTACCCGTACTGGAACGCGGCGCACGCCTACGACGCCACGTTGTTCGCCCCGGTCTTCCTGCCCGAGGGATTCGACGGCGACGGTGAGTTGGTCGGTTTCCTGTGCGTACGGGCGCACTGGATGGACCTGGGTGCCAAGGACCCGGGGTACGTGCTCGACTCCACCGACATGCACCAGGAAGGCATCATCTTTCCCGGCACCAAGGTGGTGCGCCGGGGCGAACCGGTGCACGAGATCGTCGAGCTGATCCGCTTCAACTCCCGGATGCCGGACCTGGTCATCGGCGACCTGCACGCCCAGGTCGCCGCGCTGCGCACCGGCGAACGCCGGCTGATCGAACTGATCCGCCGCTTCGGGCTGGCCACCGTCACCACCGTCGTCGACACCGCGATCGCCGCCGCGCAGGCGTCCACCGCCGACGCCCTCGCCGCCCTGCCGCAGGGCTCCTGGACGGCCGTCGACTGGATCGACGACGACGGCATCACCGACGAGCCGATCAAGATGCAGGTCACCGTCACCGTCGCCGACGGCACCTGCACCGTCGACTTCACCGGCTCGTCACCGGCGGTCGCCGGCCCGGTCAACCTGCCGTTCGGGTCGACCATCGCCACCGCCCGGGTCGCGTTCAAGGCCCTCACCACCCCCGGCGAGCAGACCAACGCCGGGCATTTCAGCGCGCTGCGGGTGATCGCCGAACCGGGCAGCCTGTTCCACGCCGTCTATCCGGCCGCCACCTTCACCCAGTGGACCGGCACCGTCGCCCTGGAACTGATCTACCAGGCCCTCGCCCAGGGCATGCCGGAGCGCCTGGCCGCCTCCTCCGGCGGGGACGTGCCCGGGTTCATGATGGTCGGCACCCACCCGGACACCGGGCAGCTCTACGCGGTCAGCAACAACGATCCGGTGGGCTGGGGCGCGTCGCCCGACCACGACGGCATCGGGCCGGCCAACCACCTGTGTCAGACCCAGGCCCGCAACACCCCGGTCGAAGTGCTCGAAGCCCGGACCGGGATGTTGTTCGAACGGGTCGAGATCCGTACCGACTCCGGCGGCGCCGGTCGCCACCGTGGCGGGCCCGGCCTGCGGCGTGACATCCGGTTCGTCACCGCCGGTGAGTTCCTGTCGGTGGTGAAGAAGACGAAGTCGCCACCGTGGGCGCTCGACGGTGGGGCCCGGCCCGACCCGATCCAGGTGATCGTCCACCCCGGCACCAGTCGGGAGCGGCGGATCAGCACCAGACGCACCCCGGTCGCTCCCGGTGACCGGATCACTCTGCTCACCGCCGGCGGCGGCGGGCACGGCGACGCCCGGCTGCGCGACGCCGCCGCGGTCCGCGCCGACGTCGCCGAGGGCTACGTCTCCGCGTCGGCCGCCCGCGACGTCTACGGCGTCGACGTGCTCGGCGGCGCCGGCGCCGTATCGACCGGCGGTCCCCGCGCCGTATCGACCGGCGGTCCCGACGCCGCACCGAAAGAGGTACCGATGATCACCCCACCCGACCGGACGCCGACATGAGCGCGGCCACCCACCCGGAATCGGCCGACACCGTTCTGACCAACTGCACCGTCGTCGACGCCCGTGTCCTCGACGGCGTCGGCCCGCTCGCCGACGCGGCCGTCTGGGTCAGCGGTGACCGGATCGTCGCCGTCGGCCCGCGCGCCGACGTCGCTGCCGCCGCCCGTGCCGAGACCGAACCCACCGAGATCGACCTCGGCGGGGCGCACCTGACCCCCGGGCTGGTCAACATGCACACCCACCTGTCGCTGTCGCTGCCCGGAACCGGCGGGCAGGACGTGCGGAACCTGAGCCCACACGAACTCGCCCTCTACATGGCCGACGGGGCCCGGCGTACCCTGCTCTGCGGGGTCACCACGGTGCGCTGCGTCGCGGAGAAGGACCATGCCGACTTCGCGCTGCGCCGGGCGATCATCGCCGGCCGGGTCACCGGACCGCGGATCTTCACCGCCGGTCAGGCGCTGGTCTGCACCGGCGGGCACGGTCACGAGAGCAGCGACACCCTCGAATGCGATGGCGCGGACGGCTTCCGGCGTGGCGTACGTAGCCAGATCAAGGCCGGCGCCGACCTGATCAAGGTGATGATCTCCGGCGGGATCGCCGGTGAGCACGAGTCGATCCACACCCGGCAGCTGTTCCCCGAGGAGATGGCCGCCGTGATCGACACCGCGCACGCCTGGGGCCGCAAGGTCACCGCGCACGCCGGACCCGGGTCGGTCATCGGCGAGGCCGTCGAACTGGGCCTGGACTGTGTCGAGCACGGCTACCAGCTCACCGAGACGGTCGCCGCCGCGATGGCGCGACGGGGCACCGCGCTGGTGCCGACCCTGCTGGTCACCCGCTGCAAGGAGTTCTTCGACGAGCTCGGCGTACCGCAGTGGATGCAGTGCCGTTCGCTGGGCGCCGGCCCGCGTCACCTGGACAGCTACGCGATGGCCCTGGCCGCCGGGGTCGAGGTGCTGCTCGGCAGCGACATGCCGCCGTTCTGGCACTTCGAGGGCACCAACGCCTCGGTACGGGAGCTGGAGTACATGTCGGAGACCGGCATCGGTCCGGCCCGAGCCTTCTACGCCGGCACTCTCGGCCCGATCCGTTGGCTCGGCGTCGAGGCCGACCTCGGCACCGTGGAGCCCGGCAAGTACGCCGACCTGATCGCGATGGACGCCGACCCGGTCACCGACACGTCGGCGTTGCGGGGGGTCCGCTGGGTGATGTCCGGCGGACGCGTCGTCCGCGACGACCGGGCCGGCTGGAGTTCATGGTGAGCGCGGCGAGCGGGAGGAACAGCATGGACGACCAGGACGGCGCCGCGGTCGCCGCCGGCATCGGCGACATGTACGAGGCGTTCCTTGCCGGCGACCGGGCCCGCTTCGACCGGCATCTACACGCCGAAGTCACCACCTGGGAGACACACCTGCCCGGCCCGCTGCGTACCCGTGCCGAGCTGGACGCCTACCGAGACCAGCGCGACGCCGCCGGTGTCCGGCCGCGACTGGACCGTCTCGCTGCCGAGCGGCTGCGCGTCGACGTGTGGGGTGACACCGCGCTGGCCCGCTACGAACTGGTCGCGGTGCCGACCGACGGCGGGCCGGTCGGCCGTAGCCGGGTCACCGACGTGCTGCGCCGCGCCGGTGACGGCTGGCGGATCGTGCACCACCACTCCGAACTGGTTCGGGAGGCGGCATGAGACGCCTGATCGCCACCGGCTACGGCGAGCCCGACCGGGTGCTCACCGTCGCCGACCTACCCGACGATCCGCCACCCGGCCCCGGCCAGGTACGCGTCGCGGTCGCCGCCGTGGGACTGAACTTCCTCGACGTGATGCTCTGCCGGGGCAGCTACCCGGTGCGTCCCGAGCCGCCGTTCACCCCCGGGGTCGAGTTGGCCGGCCGGGTCGTCGCCACCGGCTCCGGTGCCGAACAATTCGCCGGCGTCGAGGTGGTGGCCTGCCCGGCGCTGCCGCACGGCGCGCTCGGCGAGACGGTCACCATCGACATGGCGCTGGCCGTACCGCGCCCGACCGACATCGACCCGGTCGTCGCCGCCGCCGTGCCGGTCACCTACCAGACCGCCTGGTTCGCGCTGGAGCGGGCCGGGGTGCGGGCCGGCGAGACGGTCCTGGTACACGCCGGTGCCGGCGGGGTCGGCATCGCCACGACCCAGTTGGCCGCCGCCCGGGGCGCCCGGGTGATCTGCACGGCGGGCGGGCCGGCGAAGGCCGCGCTGTGCCGCGACAACGGTGCCGACGTCGCCATCGACTACCAGGCCGACGACTTCGTCGACGCGGTGCGCGCCGCCACCGGCGGTGCCGGCGCCGACGTGATCGTCGACCCGGTCGGCGGCGAGGTGTTCGCCCGTTCGCTGGACTGCCTCGCCTTCGAGGGCCGCCTGGTCGCGGTCGGCGCGGCCGGCGGCGACCCGCCACCGGTGGACCCGATGCGGCTGATCGCCGGCAACGCCACCCTGATCGGGCTCTCCTGGGGCTCGACGTACCCGTGGAAGCGCCCCGACGCGGTCGCCACCGCGTACCGACGGATCTTCGACCTGGTCCGCGCCGGTGCGGTCCGACCACCGGTCAACCGGGTCGTCGACCTGGCCGGCACCCCGGCCGCGCTGGCGGACCTGGCCGACCGGCGTACCACCGGCAAGATCGTCGTCCGGATCGACCCGAGGGAGTCATCGTGACCGACCACACCGCCGACGGCGACGGGGAAACCGTCGCGGACATGGAGATCTACGACCTGCGGGTCAGTGTGGACCGCATCGACGGCCGCTCGGTGTGCGGCATGGCCGTCGGCGACCACTTCGAGCTCACCGACAGCGCGCACCTGAAGATCCCGGACGGCAAGCACTTCTGCGTGTACGCCCTCGCGTCGGTGCTGCCGTTCCTCGCCGCCAAGCAGCGCGAGATCCCCGCTGGCGACTGGCTCGCCCAGGACTCGCTGTTCGCCTGCCCGGATCCGCAGGAGCGGCTGGTGATGCGGGTGGAGCGGACCTGCCGGCGACGGATGAACTCGGCCGATCTGACCTGACGGGGGAGGGAACCGGTGGCTACCGTCGAGATCGGACTCGGTCTGCAGAGCGACAAGCGGGCCGGAGACTACGCGCGGCTGGCCCGAGCCGCCGAGGCGTACGGGTTCGACGTCCTCAGCGTCTTCGGCGATCTGATGTACCAGCCGCCGATCTTTCCGCTGCTGGAGATGGCCGCCGTCACCGAGCGGGTGCGGCTGGGCCCGGCCTGCCTCAACCCGTACTCGATGGCACCGTACGAGATCGCCGGCCAGCTCGCCGCCCTCGACCTGGCCTCGCGCGGGCGGGCCTATCTGGGGCTGGCCCGGGGCACCTGGCTCGGCGCGGTCGGCATCGAGCAACCGCGTCCGCTGACCGTGCTCGCCGAGGCCGCCGAGGTGGTCTACCGGCTGCTACGTGGCGACACCGGCGGATTCACCGGCTCGGCGTTCCGGTTGGCGCCGGACACCACGTTGCGATACGCCGTGGCCCGCCCCGATCCGCCGCTGCTGATCGGCGCGTGGGGGCCGCGCGGTGCCGCGCTCGCCGGCCGGATCGCCGACGAGATCAAGGTCGGCGGCAGCGCCAATGCGCGGATGGTACCGGTGATCCGGGACCGGCTGCGCCCGGGCGCGCAGGCCGCCGGCCGGTCGGTCGACGACGTCGGCATCGTGTTCGGCGCGGTGACCGTGGTGGACACCGACGGCGCGGCGGCCCGGGCGAAGGCCCGCACCGAGGTGGCGATGTACCTGGCGGTGGTCGCCGACCTGGACCCGACCGTCACCGTGCCGGACGATCTGCTGGCCGAGGTGAAGACGCTGGTCGCCGCCGGGCGGGACACCGCCGCCGGCCGGCTGGTGCCCGACGACCTGCTCGACCGGTTCGCCTTCTCCGGCACCCCGGAGCAGGTCGCCGCTCAGGCGCAGGCGCTGATCGACGCCGGGGTTCGCCGGGTGGAGTTCGGCACCCCGCACGGGTTGACCGACGACCGTGGCGTGCAGTTGCTGGGCAGCGCGGTGCTGCCGCTGCTGCGCCGGGAAGGACGACGCTGATGAACGTGGACGCGGTGCTGGTCGTCGCCGGGCCGGGGCTGGTCGCCGATCCGGACCTGTTGGCCGGGCTCACCGCCGGCGAGGCCGCCGGGCTCGGGGTGGCCGGTGAGTTCGTGGCCGCCGTCGACGCGGCGCAGGTGCGGCGGCTGCTCGACGGTCCCGGCCCGCAGCGGGCGGCGGTGCTGCTGCCCGGGCCGGATCCGGCGGTTCGGGCCCTGCTGGTGCAGGACGCCGACTGGTCCCGGTGGACCGTCCACTATGATCTCGACGACACTGGGCCGCAGCCGGTCGCGGCCGGCTCGGTGCACCTGTACGGCCGGGGAGTGTGGGGGCTGGCCTGGGCGATCCGGCACGCGGTGCAGCGGTTGCGCCGACCGGCGCGGCGTATCGGATACGGTCGGCACCCGCAGCAGTGGGGCGAGTTGCGGCTGCCGCCGGCGGTGGCCGACCGGATCGCCGCCGCCTTGGCGGACCGGCCGGTGCCCGTGTCGCGCCCATTGCCGGTGGCGGTGCTGCTGCATGGCGGGTTCTGGCGTTCCGTCTGGGCCGCCGACCTGATGGACGCGATGGCGATCGACCTGGCCGACCGGGGCTATGCGACGTGGAACCTGGAATACCGCCGACCGGACCGGCACGGTTGGGCCGCCACCACCGCCGACGTGGCCACCGGGCTGGCGGTGCTGGCCAGGCTGCCCGCCCTGGCCGGTGGCGGGGTGCCCGCGGGACTGCTGGACCTGGACCGGATCGCCGTGCTGGGCCACTCGGCCGGCGGGCAGTTGGCGTTGCGGGCCGCCGCCGACACTGCCGCCGACACCGCTGCCGGCCGCAACGGGAGCCGGGACGTGGGCGGCGACGGCGTGCGGGTGGCGCTCGCGGTGTCCCTGGCCGGAGTGCTGGACCTGGTCGAGGGCCAGCGGCGGCAGGTCGGCACCGGTGCGGTCGCGGCCGCGCTCGGTGGGACGCCGACCGAGATCGGCCAGGTGTACGCCGCGTCCGACCCGATGGCCCGGCTGCCGGTGGGCGTGCCGCAGCTGATCGTCCAGGGCGCCGGCGACGACCTCGATCTGATCGACTTCAACCGGCGGTACGTCGCCGCGGCTCGGGCGGCGGGTGAGGATCCGGGCTGGTTGGAGCAGCCCGGCGACCACTTCTCGGTGATCGACCCGGCGGCACCGATTTGGAAGGCCACGGTGACCGAGCTGGACCGCCGGCTCGGCCGCTGAGCTGAACCGGCCGTATTCGTCGCCAATTATTACGTGACAGTGAACACGTTGCACATCGGTGGGCAGTTTCGGTGTGTCAGAACAGCCGTGGGGTGACCACCGAGACGACGGTGGTCACCTGGTCGGTGTCGTTGTACATCCGGTGCGGGGTGCTGGACCGCAGGTGCAGACTGTCGCCTGGGTGGAGGCGGTGCTCCACGCCGTCCACCTCGTACAGCAGCTCGCCGCTGACCACGTAGGCGAACTCCTCACCGGCGTGCCCGTACGCCTCCTCGCGGCGTCCACCCGGCGCGATGTGCACCAGCATCGGCTCCAGCACCAGGCTGGGCCCACGGTCGGAGAGCATCCGGTAGGTCTGCTGGCCGGACACGTACTCGGTGGCGCCGTTGTCGGCCCGGGTGAGCGTGAAGTGCACCGGCAGCCTCGCCTCCGGTGCCTCCGGAGTCTCGACCGGCTCGGGCTCCTCGTTGAAGAACTCGGCGACCGGCCGGTCCAGCGCGGCGGCGACGCTGTTGAGGGCGGTCAGCCCGATGGAGGAGACACCTCGCTCGACCTGGGACAGGAAGCCGATGGACAGGTTCGCCCGGCCGGCCAGGCCGCGCAGGGTCAGACCCTGTTCCTTACGGAACTGGCGCATCCGGGCGCCGACCAGATCCTGGCGCACGTCGCCGTCCGCGACGGCACGGTCCGACCTGCGCACCCGACCTCCCCTGAGGGCCGCGCGGACCGCTCACCGGACCGCGCCGAGATAATTTTTGATGGTATCGAACTAACCTGCCTGACCGGAACCCCGTGGACCCTGGTCGGCGCTGGTCGAAGCTCGTGCGGGCGACATGCGATCGGCATTGCGCTACACAGGGTCACTGATCTCTACCTTCTCGTGAATCCCCTTCGTGGAAATGATTGACGGACGCCGGTCCCTGACCGCTAGTGTTCTTCCGCAGTCACTAGCTACAGCACGGGGCGGTCATGCCGTACGGCAAGGTTCAGCGTGCGCAGCGGACGGCACACGTCTGGCCCGCCACGGCGGCCGCCACAGCCTTCGGACTGGTCGCGGCGATGGTCCCGGCCGGCGCGGCAGGTGCCGCTGTCAACCAGCGGCCCGACCGCCCCACCGAGTTGGCCGTCGACGGCCGGCCGTGCAGCCCGCAGACCGCCCGAACCTGGGTCACCAGCACGACACCTGTTCTCACCGCCTGGGGCAGCGGTCCAGACGCGGGCCAGCAGTCGTTGTCCACGGTCTTCTCCGTACGGCGGGCCGGCCAGCCACCGTCCACCGCCGACACGGTGCACGGGACCTCGGCCAACCCGGCAACCGTGCACGCAGCTGTCCCGGCGGCCATGGCGCTGGAGCATGCCACGTCCTACGTCGTCCGGGCCCGGACCACCGACGGCACCGCGGACGGCCCGTGGTCGGTGCCGTGCCGGTTCCAGGTCGACGTCGTGGCGCCCGACCCGCCGGCCGACGTCTCCTCGATCGACTATCCCGAGTACGACCCTGCGGATCCCAACAACGCGGGCCGCGGCGGCGCCGGGATCCCCGGAGTCTTCACCATCACCCCGCCGGCCCTCGGCGCTCAACACATCGTCGGGTACGCGTACACGCTGGACAGCGGGATCGGCCCGGGTTCGGCTCCGATCGCGCCGGCCGCGTCCGGTGGCGCGGCCACCCTGGAGCTGCAACCGACCCGCGACGGTCATCACACGCTGCGGGTCTGGGCCAGGGACGCGGCAGGTCTGTTCTCCACCGCCATCGAGTACGAGTTCGTCGTGGCCGCCGGATCGGAGGCACCGGTGGCGCTGGCCGGACCGGCCGGGCGCTGTCGCTGGACGGCGTCACCGGTCACGCGGCCACTGCCGCAGCTGTCAGCCGGCCGCATTCGGACACCGCAGACCCGCTCACCCTGCGTACGGATCTGACATTCACCCTGTCCACCTGGGCCAGGGTCGACGCGACCGGGCAGTCGCAGAGCGTCGTCTCGGTCGACGGTACCCGTACCTCGGCGGCGGTGCTCGGCTACGACGGCGTGTCCGACCGGTGGCGGTTCACCATGGCCGACGCCGACTCGGATCATCCGACCCAGATCACTGTCGACTCCGACGAAGCCCCGGTGCCCGGTCGATGGACCCATCTCGCCGCCGTCCACGACCGGCCGACTGGCCTGCTATGGCTCTACGTCAACGGCGTCGCCCAGCAGGCGACGGCCGAGCAGAGCAACGGGTTCGCCGGCACCGCGGATCGGCTTCCCCGCCGGCACCGCCGTGCCGCTCGGCGACCCGCTGCAGGTCACCCTCGACGCGGCCGGCGACACCAACGTGACCGAGTTCCGCTACAGCCTCGGGTCGGCGATCCTGAACCAGAGCGCCCAGCCGGACATGCCGGGTGGCTCGGTCACGGTGACCGTCACTGCGGGCAGCATCGGCGTGGTGCCGTTGTTCGCCGCCAGCCGCACCGCGACAGGTCTCGCCAGTCAGATCGCGACAGCGGCCGTCGAGGTGCTGCCGGCGCCGGTGGCCGTCACCGGCACCGTGTACGGCCCGATTTCGCGCCGGCCGAGGGGGTGCCGGTCACTCTGGAGCCCGGCGGTCACCAGACCACCAGTGGCCCTGGCGGCGTGTTCACCTTCCTCGCGATCGCCCCGGGTCATTACACCGTGGCCGCCAGCGCCGGAACCGGTGACTGCGGACTCGGCGCCAGCTCGGAGGTCACCGTCCCCGGGCCCGGCGACGTCGCCCTGTTCCTGTTCCCGGTGGCCGATCCGGCCGGCAACCTCTGCCAGGAACTGATCCAGCCCTACGTTCCGGCGGTCGGCACCGCGCTGCCGCTGACCGGCGACAACGCGATCATCGAGGTCGCCCTGCCGTTCCCGGTCACCTTCTACGGCCAGCCGTACAGCACGGCCTGGGTGGACACCAGCGGCATTCTGACCTTCATCGATCCTGGGGGTTCGCACCCCGTCCCGGTCGGCGTTCCCAGCGCTGGCGGTCCGGACGCGATGATCGCTGCCTTCTGGGACGATCTGATCGTCGACGCCCAGGCCAGCGTCGTCACGCAGGCCCGCGGGTCCGGGCCGTTCCAGGAGTTCGTCGTGGAGTGGCGCGACGTGCGTCGGGCCGCCGACCCAACCGAGCGGGTCACCTTCCAGATCACGCTCAGCGCGCAGGGTTACTGGACGGTGAGCTACACCGGCATCGACCCGGCGAGCCCTGGCGAGCGCGGCGCCTACGCCACGATCGGCGTCGAGAACACCGACGGTAGCGCCGGGCTCGAATACTCTGCCGGCGCGGCGGTGCTCGTCGACGACCGCGCGGTGGTGTTCCTGTAGTCAGCGGGTGCGGGCGAGCAGGTCGGCGTAGCGGGCGACGGCGTGGATCGGGTCGATCACCGGGACCGGCACCGCCGCCCGTAGCGGGTCGAGCTGCCCGGACCAGAAGGTGCAGGCGACGAAGATCGCTTGGGCTTCCTGGTCGACGTAGGCACGGCGGGCCAGCTCAGGGCCGTGCGTGCCGATCGCCTCGGTCATCCGCTGCCGGACCTCGGTGCCGACCGCCGCCGCCTCGGCGATCGCGGCCTCCCCGGTCAGCCCCGGGGTGACCTCGCGCTGCGGGCGTCGCACCGGCACCGGTGCCGCGCCAGCGAGCAGGTCCAGGCAGCCGTACTCGCGGGCCAGCCGGCGTATCCAGTTGGCGTCCTGCGGCAGTTGCTCGTTCGGGCCGGAGGCGACGCCGGGATAGAGCACCGAGAACCGGCCGAAGGCGGCGGCGATCCGGGTGGCCGCCTCGAATGGCCCGGTCACCGGTACGGGCACCAGCGCTTTCGCCTCGCGTACCGCCGGATCGGAGGCGCAGGCGACGGCGATCGCGTCGAATCCGTCGTCGGCGCCGGCGCGCACCGCGCCGAGCAGCGGGCTGAACAGCAAATCGTCGGAGGCGATGTACGCACTCGGCGGCACGCCGCGCAGGTTGCGGACGACGATCTCGGTGTCCGGACCGACCGCTTGCCGCGCCGCCTGCCGGTCGTGCTCGTTGTGCACGTCGAGGCCGAGCGGGTTGATGACGAGGACGCGTGGCATGACCTGGCTCCCCCTTCGGTCAGGATCGCGCCACGCTACCAGCGTCGGCGGCCGGTCCGCTAACCTGATCATGGTTGCGACCTGCTGATACGTCCTGTGTCGGGCCGTCGTCACCAGGTCAGGGCGGTGACCAGCGCGACGACGGCGCCGGTCAGCAGCGCCAGCCCCACGCAGGCGCCGTTGACGGTGCTGACCGCCAACGACCGCCGCCGGGCGATCGGTGCCGCTACCAGCGCGGCGCCGGTGGTCAGCGCCCCGACCACGTGAATCCAGGGGTAACGCAGGATCACCGCGACCGGAAAGAGATGGACTCCCACGACGAGCGCGATCCAGATCGGGACCAGGTCCGACCGGCGGCGGGCGGCGAGGACACCGACCCCGATGCCGGCGATCGCCACTTCGACGCCGACCACGATGCCGAACCGAGGGCTCGTCGTGGCGTCGAAGACAGTGCCGCCATTCCAGTTGCGCACGGTCAGGATGAGCCCGGTGACCAGGGTCGCGTACGCGGGGATCAGGCCGGCGACGAGCCAGCGGCGCCAGGACTTCGGCGAATGCGGCAACGCCCAACCGAACCAGACCGAGGCGGCGAGTCCGAAGATCGCGCCGGTGGCGGCGGCGTCGCGGAGATGATCAGGGATCACCCGCGCGAGGGTACGCGAGGCTGGCGGCGTCGAGGATCGAGGCTGGCCGCCATCCGGCGGACCGCCGCGACGACGACCTGCGGCGCGGCGGCCAGATTGAGTCGGGCGTGCCCGGCCCCGCCGCTGCCGAAGTCGGGACCGGCGCTGAGCGCCACCCGGCCGCGGTCGCGGAACACCGCGGCCGGGTCGTCGCCCAGCCCGAGCGCCCGGCAGTCCAACCAGGCCAGATAGGTGGCCTGGCCGGGCGCGTACCGTACCTGCGGCAGGTGTGCCGCCAGCTGCTCGACCAGCAGCCGCCGATTCGCGTCGATCGCCGCGCGGACCGTGTCCAGCCAGTCGCCGCCGTCGCGGAACGCCGTCGAGTGCGCGATCACCCCGAGGTGGTTGACCCCGTGGCTGACCTCCTCCGGCAGCCGGGCCAGGTCCCCGGCGGCGGCCGGCCCGGCGACCGCGAGCGCGGCCTTGAGCCCGGCCAGGTTCCAGCCCTTCGACCCGGACAACACCGCCAGGCCGTCGTCGGTGCCGGTCACCGACAGGTACGGCACGAAGCGCACCCCGGGTGCGGTCAACGGCGCATGGATCTCGTCGACCACGACCCGTACCCGGTGGCCGGCAGCCAGGGCTGCGACCGCCGCCAGCTCGTCGGCGGTGTGCACGGTGCCGGTCGGGTTGTGCGGGCTGCACAGCAGGTACGCCGCGCTGCGGGCACCGGACCTGGCCCGGTCGAACGCTGCCGCCAGCGTGTCGAGGTCGAGCCGGCCGCCCGGGGTGAGCGGCGCCTCCAGCACCTGCCGGTCCATGCTGCGCACGAACGCGTAGAACGGCGGGTACACCGGCGGGTTGACGACGACGGTGTCACCGGGCGCGGTGACCAGCTTCAGCATCTCCACCACGCCGAGCATCACGTCCGGCACGATCGCGGTGCGTCCCGGCACCAGCCCGTCCCACCCCCACCGCCGTACGGCGAACCCGGCGACCGCCTCGGCGTAGCCGGCGCCGGTGGCGTACCCGAGGTCACCGGCGCGCACCGCCGCGACGATCGCCTCAGCCACCGGCTCGGGCAGGTCGACATCCATCTCCGCGACCCACACCGGCAGCACGTCCGGCGGGTAGGTGCGCCACTTGACGCTGGTCCGCTGCCGGGCCCGCGCCAGCGGCACCCACACCCCGTCGTCGTCCGGCCGGGTAGTCGTCAATTCAGTCTCCGCTCAGGAGGAGTTCTGCTCAGACGTTGTTCCGCACTGGCATGTGACGCCGCAACGGCCAACGGTGGTCAGTCGGCGGCGGTGACCGGGCGCCAGTCGAGCGGGGTGGACAGCACCATCGTGCTCGACGGCTGGCCGTACGGGGCGAGCCGGTCGATCACGTCCTCGAACGCGTCCATCGACGCCGCCGCCACCTTCAACATGCTGCAGGCGTCCCCGGTGATCCGATGGATCTCCAGGACCTCCGGCCAGGTCGCCACCTGTGGATCCCGCAGGATGCAGTGCGAGCCGTAGCAGGACATCCGGATCAGCGCGACCACCGACCAGCCGGCCCGGGTCAGGTCGACGTGCGCATGGTAGCCGCTGATCACCCCGGACTCCTCCAGCCGGCGTACCCGCTCGGCCACCGCCGGCGGCGACAGGTGCACCCGGCGGGACAGCTCGCTGAACGACAGCCGGGCGTCGGCCTGCAACTCACGCAGCAGCGCCCAATCCATCTCGTCCACGGCGCACTTTCCCTTCGTTAACCGTCCGCCCCAATCTAGCCACTGACCTGCTGGTCAGGATCGCGTACGACCGTTGATCCGGTATTCAGTCGCGGCCAGCAAGTGGGCAATCATGGGCGGCACACGACGCTGAAGGAGGGCCGTGGACGTGAACAGCACCGAGCTGGTCAGCCCGCCGGCCGTGCGGCCGGTGGACGCCGCCGAGCGTGACACCCGGGCGGCGGCCAACGCCGGCGAGCCGACCCTGGAGTTCGGCGGCCGGGTGCCCTACGACGCGTACGTGCACGCCAGCACCCTGCACAGCCTGCAGCGCACGCTCAGCGACGACCCGGGCGAGATGTCGTTCCTGATGGTCAGCCAGATCATGGAGCTGTACTTCGGGTTGACCCGCCATGAGCTGCGGGACGCCCAGCGGTTGCTCCGCGCCGACCGGGTGTGGGAGGCGCTCGCCCCACTGCGTCGCGCCGGGCTGCACCTGGAAGGGCTCAACGCCTCCTGGCAGACCCTGCGCTGGATGACCCCGGCCGACTTCAACCGGTTCCGCAACCTGCTCGGCGAGGGCTCCGGCTTCCAGTCGGCGATGTACCGGCAGCTGGAGTTCCTGCTCGGCATCAGGACCCCGTCGCTGATCCGTCCGTTTCGCCGCCAACCCGAGGTGTACGCCGAGCTCGACGCCGCGCTGCACGCCCCGAGCCTGTGGGACGACGTGATCGCCCTGCTCGCCCGCAGCGGCCACGACATCCCGGCCGAGCTGCTCGACCGCGACGTCGCCGTCGAACACGAGCCACACCCGGCGGTCGAGGACGCCTGGGTCGAGGTGTACCGCGTGAACACCCCGGACAACCACCTGCGGCTGCTCGGCGAGGCGCTGACCGAGGTCGCCGAGCAGTTCGGCGACTGGCGCTACAAGCATCTCAAGGCGGTGCAGCGGACCATGGGTGCCAAGGCCGGCAGCGGCGGCTCGGCCGGGCTGGCCTGGCTGCAGCGCAGCCTGGCCCGCGTGGTGTTCCCCGAGATCTGGTCCGCTCGGACCGGCATGTGACCGGGCCGGCAGGTGAGAGGCGCAGCATGCTGACTGAGGACGACGCCCGCCGTCGCGACGCCGCCGACCCTGGCCACCGCGACCTGTTCCACGTCCCGCCGGCCACCGGCGGCCGGTACGCCGAGGTCGCCTACTTCGCCGGCAACTCGCTCGGCCTGCAACCCAGGGCGACCCGCGCCGACCTGCTCGACGACCTCGACGACTGGGCCCGGCTCGGCGTCGAAGGCCATCTGGAAGCCGGCCGGCCGTGGCTGCCGTACCACGAGTTTCTCACCGGGCCGACCGCGCGACTGGTCGGCGCGTTGCCCAGCGAGGCCGTGGTGATGAACTCGCTGACGGTGAACCTGCACCTGCTGATGGTGTCGTTCTACCGGCCGGCCGGTGACCGCACCCGGATCGTGATCGAGGACTCGGCGTTCCCGTCGGACAGCTACGCGGTGCGCAGCCAGGCCGCCTTCCACGGCCTCGACCCCGACCGTACGGTCGTCCGGCTGCGTCCCCGCCCCGGCGAGGACACGCTGCGCACCGCCGACGTCGTCGACCACCTGCGCGCCGAGGGCGACCGGGTGGCGCTGGTGCTGCTCGGCGGGGTCAACTACCTCACCGGCGAACTGCTCGACATCGCGGCCATCACCGACGCCGGCCGGTCCGCCGGCGCGCTCGTCGGCTGGGACCTGGCGCACGCCGCCGGCAACGTGCCGCTGCGGCTGCACGACTGGGGCGTCGACTTCGCGGCCTGGTGCTCGTACAAGTATCTGAACTCCGGCCCGGGTGCGCTGGCCGGCGCGTACGTGCACGAACGTCACCACGGCGACCCGGCGCTGGCCCGCTTCGAGGGCTGGTGGAGCACCGAGCCGGCGACCCGGTTCGAGATGACGCCGGTGTCCCGGCCGCCGGCCACCGCCGACGCCTGGCAGATCTCCAATCCGCCGATCTTCGCGATGGGCCCGGTCCGCACCTCGCTGCAGATCTTCGACAAGGTCGGGATGCCGGCGCTGCGGGCCCGCAGCGAACGGCTCACCGGCTACCTGGAGCAACTGCTCGACGCGATCCGGCCGGGCCGGCCGATCAGCATCGTCACCCCGCGCGAGTCGCAGCGGCGCGGCTGCCAGCTGTCGCTGCGCGTCGGTGCCGGGGCGAGCGCGGGCACCGCCGGTGGCGGCGCACAGGCGCTGACCGCCCGGCTGCGCCACGAGTACGGGGTGATCACCGACGCCCGGGAACCGGACATCGTCCGGCTCGCCCCGGTGCCGCTCTACTCGACGTACCACGACTGCTGGCGGGCCGCCCAGGCGCTCGCCGCGACGATCCGCCCGACCGGCACCCAGGGAGGCGACGATGACTGACCCGCAACCTGTCGCGGTGGTCGGCGCCGGCCTGGCCGGCAGCCTGCTCGCCTGCTTCCTGGCCCGTCGGGGCCTGCCGGTCACGCTGTACGAGCGTCGGCCCGACCCACGGCGCGGCGCAGCCGAACGCGGCCGGTCGATCAACCTGGCGCTGTCCGAACGCGGCCTGGACGCGCTGCGCCGCATCGGCCTGGCCGACCAGGTGCTCGCCGACGCGCTGCCGATGCGCGGCCGGATGATCCACCCCGTCGACGGCGAGCTCGACTTCCAGCCGTACAGCGCCGACGGGCAGCGGGCGATCAACTCGATCAGCCGGGGCGCGCTCAACAACGCCCTGCTGGATGCCGCCGAGGCCGCGCCCGGCGTGACCGTCGCCTTCGACCACCGCCTCGTCGGCCTGGATCCCGGCACCGGCGAGCTGACCTTCGACACCCCGCGCGGCAAGGTCCAGGCCACCGCGCCGGTCGTGCTCGGAGCCGACGGCGCCGGTTCGGCGGTACGCGGCCAACTGCTCGCCCACGGCCTGGTCGACGAGAGCCTCGACTTCCTGGACTACGGCTACAAGGAGCTGACCGTCCCGGCGGTCGGCGGCGAGTACGCCCTCGACCCGGGTGCGCTGCACATCTGGCCGCGCGGCACCTCGATGATGATCGCGCTGCCCAACCCGGACCGCTCCTTCACCTGCACGCTGTTCTGGCCAACCGGCGGCACGTCGAGCTTCGCCTCACTGAGCAGCCCGGCCGCGATCGAACGGCATTTCCGTACGCACTACCCGGACGTGCCGGCGCTGGCGCCGAACCTGGTCGACGACTACCAGCACAACCCGGTCGGCCTGCTCGGCACGGTGCGCTGCGACCCGTGGCAGGTCGGCGGCCGGGTGGCCCTGGTCGGCGACGCCGCCCACGCGGTGGTGCCGTTCTACGGCCAGGGCGCCAACTGTGCCTTCGAGGACGTCGTCGAGCTCGACCGCTGCCTCGACGACGCCGGCGGCGACTGGGCGGCGGCGCTGCCGCTGTACCAGCAGCGCCGCCAGGACAACGCCGAGGCGATCGCCCGGATGGCGCTGGCCAACTTCGTCGAGATGCGCGACAAGGTCGCCTCCCCGACGTTCCAGACCTTCCGCAAGGTCGAACACGCCCTGGAGCGGGCACTGCCGGGGCGCTACGTGTCCCGCTACGAGATGGTCTCCTTCACCACCATCCCGTACGCCGAGGTCGGGCGACGGGTCCGCCGGCAGCACCAGCTCCTCGCGGCGGTGGTGGCCGGGACGGCGGCGCTGCTGGTAGGGGCACTCGGCGCCGCCGTCACCCGGTCCGTCCGGGCCCGACGGCCTGCCCGGCCTGCCCGGCCAACCCGGTCTGCCCGGTCTGCCCGGAAGGGACGCTGATGACCCTGTGGCATCCGGAACTCTGCGTGGGCCGGCCGGCCGCCGCAGGTCCCGGCCTGTTACGTAACTTCGTCGGCGGCCGGTTCGTCGAGTCGGGCAGACGGTTCCCGAAGGTGTCCCCGGTGACCGGGGAGACCGTCTTCGAGGTGGCCGAGGCGGACTCGGCGACCGTGGACGCGGCGGTGGCGGCGGCCCGGTCGGCGCTGCGCGGCCCGTGGGGCGCGACGGGGGAGCGGGACCGGGCGGCGGTGCTGCGGGCGGTCGCCGACGAGCTGGACCGCCGCTTCGACGACCTGGTCGCCGCCGAGGTCGCCGACACCGGCAAGCCGGTCAGCCAGGCCCGCACGCTGGACATCCCGCGCGGCGCGGCCAACTTTCGGGCGTTCGCGGAGATCGCCGCGACCGCACCGACCGAGTCGTTCACCACGCTCACCCCGACCGGTGGGCGGGCACTGAACTACGCGGTGCGCAAGCCGGTCGGCGTGGTCGCGGTGATCGTGCCGTGGAACCTGCCGCTGCTGCTGCTCACCTGGAAGGTCGCCCCGGCGCTGGCCTGCGGCAACGCGGTGGTGGTCAAGCCCAGTGAGGAGACTCCGGCGTCGGCGACGCTGCTCGCCGAGGTGATGGCGGCGGTCGGCGTACCCGACGGGGTGTTCAACCTGGTGCACGGGTTCGGGCCGGACGCGGCGGGGGAGTGGCTGACCCGGCATCCCGGCGTGGACGCGATCACCTTCACCGGCGAGTCCGCCACCGGATCGGCGATCATGCGGGCCGCCGCCGACGGCGTCAAGGCGGTGTCGTTCGAGTTGGGCGGCAAGAACGCCGGCCTGGTCTTCGCCGACGCCGATTTGGACGCCGCCGTGGCCGGCTCGGTGCGTTCGTCGTTCACCAACGGCGGCCAGGTGTGCCTGTGCACGGAGCGGCTGTACGTGCAGCGCCCCGTCTTCGACGAGTTCGTCACCCGGCTGGCCGGTGCCGCCCGCGACGCCCGCTACGGCTGGCCGACCGACGAGTCGGTCACGACGATGCCGTTGATCTCGCACGGACACCGGGACAAGGTGCTCGGCTACTACGACCTGGCCCGCGCCGAGGGCGCGGACGTCCTCGCCGGTGGCGGGGTGCCGGTGTTCGACGACGCCCGTGACCGGGGCGCGTACGTGGCGCCGACCGTCCTGACCGGACTGCACTGCGGCGCGCGGGTGGTCCGCGAGGAGGTCTTCGGCCCGGTCTGCCACGTCGCCCCGTTCGACACCGAGGAGGAGGCGTTCGCCCTGGCCAACGACTCCGACTACGGCCTGGCCGCCACGGTGTGGACCCGCGACGTCGGGCGGGCGCACCGGGCCGGCGCGCGGCTGGACGCCGGCATCGTCTGGGTCAACACCTGGTTCCTGCGGGACCTGCGGACCCCGTTCGGCGGGGTGAAGGCCTCCGGGGTCGGCCGCGAGGGCGGCGTGCACTCGCTGGACTTCTACTCCGAGCTGACCAACGTCTGTGTGGACCTGACATGACCGGTGACGTGGACATCGAGGCCGCCGTCGCGGCGCTCACCGAGGCGTACGACACGGGCAGTCCGTGCCCGCCGGTGCGCGACCGGCTGCTGCCGGCCGGCGACGTGGACACCGCGTACGCGGTGCAGCGGGCGATGACGGCCGGCTGGGCGGACACCGGGCGGCGGCGGGTCGGCGCGAAGATCGGCCTGACGTCACCGTCGGTGCAGGCCGCGTTCGGTGTCTACCAGCCGGACTTCGGGGTGCTCTTCGCCGACATGGCGGTCTGCGACGGCGACGAGGTCGACCTGGGGCGGTTGATCCAGCCCCGGGTGGAGGCCGAGGTCGCCGTCGTGCTGTCGGCGGACCTGCCGTACGAGCGGGTGACCGTCGTCGACGTGCTGCGCGCCACCGACTTTCTGCTGCCGGCGATCGAGATCGTCGACTCCCGGGTGGCCGGCTGGGACATCTCCATCGTGGACACGGTGGCGGACAACGCCTCCTCCGGGCTGTTCGTGCTCGGTGACCGGCCGGTGCGGCCGGCCGACGTCGACCTGCGCGAGTGCGGGATGGTGCTGGAATCGGCCGGTGAGCCGGTGTCGGTGGGTGCCGGGGCGGCCTGCCTCGGCAACCCGCTGCACGCCCTCGCCTGGCTGGCCTCGACCCTGGCCACCGCCGGGGACCCGCTGCGGGCCGGGGACGTCGTGCTTACCGGTGCGCTCGGCCCGATGGTGCAGGTGAGCCCGGGAGCGGCGTACGAGGCGCGGATCGCCGGGCTCGGCGGCGTACGGACCAGGTTCAGCGGAAAGGGGTGGCAGTGAGCGTCGGCGTAGCGGTGATCGGGTCGGGCAACATCGGCACCGACCTGATGATCAAGGTGTTGCGGCTGTCCGGGTCGCTGGACGTGGTGGCGCTGGTCGGCATCGACCCCGACTCCGACGGGCTGGCCCGGGCCCGCCGGCTCGGCGTGGCGACCACCGCCGACGGGGTCGACGGCCTGGTGGCGATGCCCGAGTTCGCCGACGTGCGACTCGTGTTCGACGCCACCTCGGCCGGCGCGCACCGGCGCAACAACGAGATCCTGCAGGCGCACGGGCGGACCGTCGTCGACCTGACCCCGGCCGCGATCGGCCCGTACGTGGTGCCACCGGTCAACCTGGACGCGCACCTGGGCGAGCCGAACGTCAACATGGTCACCTGCGGCGGGCAGGCCACCGTGCCGGTCGTCGCCGCCGTCGCGGCGGTCGCCCCGGTGGCGTACGCCGAGATCGTCGCCTCGATCGCGTCGCGCTCGGCCGGGCCGGGCACCCGGGCCAACATCGACGAGTTCACCCGGACCACCGCCCGCGCCCTGGAGGTCGTCGGCCGCGCCGGCACCGGCAAGGCGATCATCGTGCTCAACCCGGCCGATCCGCCGCTGCTGATGCGCGACACCGTCTACTGCCTGGTTGCGGCCGGTGCCGACACCGGCGCGATCGCCGCCTCGGTGCGGGCCATGGTGGCGTCGGTCGCCGAGTACGTCCCCGGCTACCGGCTCAAACAACAGGTGCAGTTCGACCCGGTCGACGCTTACGTGCCGGCGCTCGGCGATCGGTTCACCGGCACCCAGGTGTCGGTGTTCCTGGAGGTCTCCGGTGCCGGGCACTACCTGCCCGCGTACGCCGGCAACCTCGACATCATGACCTCGGCGGCGCTGCGCACCGCCGAACGCCTCGTCGCCCTGCGCGCCGCCCAGGAGGTGAGGTGATGACCCGCCTGTACATCCAGGACGTCACCCTGCGCGACGGCATGCACGCCATCGGGCACCGGTACACCGTGGCGCAGGTCCGGGGGATCGCCGCCGCGCTCGACGCGGCCGGGGTCGACGCGATCGAGGTCGCACACGGCGACGGGCTCGCCGGATCGTCCGTGACGTACGGCCACGGCGCGGCCTCCGACGCCGACTGGATCACCGCCGCCGCCGAGTCGATCACCAACGCCCGGCTGACCACCCTGCTGCTGCCCGGCATCGGCACCATCGACGACCTGAAAGCGGCCCGCGACCTCGGAGTCACCAGCGTCCGGATCGCCACCCACTGCACCGAGGCCGACATCGCCGCCCAGCACATCTCGTGGGCGCGGGACAACGGCATGGACGTCGCCGGGTTCCTGATGATGGCGCACCTGAACGACCCGGCCGGGCTCGCCGGCCAGGCCAGACTGATGGAGTCGTACGGCGCGCACTGCGTCTACGTCACCGACTCCGGTGGCCGGCTGCTGATGGACGACGTCGCCGTCCGGGTCGACGCCTACCGGGAGGCCCTCGACCCGGCCACCCAGATCGGCATCCACGCCCACCACAACCTGTCGCTCGGGGTGGCGAACAGCGTCGTCGCGGTGCGGCACGGCACCACCCGGGTCGACGCCTCGCTGGCCGGGATGGGCGCCGGGGCAGGCAACGCTCCTCTGGAGGTGTTCACCGCCGTGGCCGACCTGCACGGCTGGAAACACGGCTGCGACACGTTCGCGTTGATGGACGCCGCCGAGGACCTGGTCCGGCCGCTGCAGGACCGCCCGGTGCGGGTCGACCGGGAAACCCTGTCGCTCGGCTACGCCGGGGTCTACTCCAGCTTTCTGCGCCACGCCGAGCGCGCCGCCGACCGGTACGGCCTCGACGTGCGGTCCATCCTCGTCGAACTCGGCCGGCGGCGGATGGTCGGCGGCCAGGAAGACATGATCACCGACGTGGCCCTCGACCTCGCCAACGGAGCCAACCCGTGACCGTCACCAGCGTAGCCATCGCCGACCTCGCCGCCCGCCTCGACGAGGCGGCGGTCACCGGGACACCGATCCCACAGCTCGCCGCCGACCACGGCATCGACGTCGACACCGCCTACCACGTGCAGCAGGCGCTGGTCGACCGCCGCCTCGCCCGGGGCGAACACCTCGTCGGCGCGAAGATGGGACTGACCAGCAGGGCCAAGATGGCGCAGGTCGGCGTCGAGGAGCCGATCCTCGGCCAGCTCACCGACACCACCGTGGTGCCCGACGGCGGCACCGCCGACATCGGCGGGCTGATCCACCCCCGGGTCGAGCCGGAGATCGCGTTCCTCCTCGACCGGGCGCCGACCCCCGGCACGCCGTTCACCGACGCCGTGCGGGCCGTCGCCCCCGCCCTGGAGGTCATCGACTCCCGGTACGCCAACTTCACCTTCTCGCTGCCCGACGTGATCGCCGACAACACCTCCGCCGCGCTGTTCACCGTCGGCGCCTGGCGACCGGTGCCCGACGGCGTCGACAACCTCGGCGTACTGCTGGAGATCGACGGGCGGACGGTGCAGACCGGATCGACGGCGGCCATCCTCGGCGACCCCCGCCGGGCGCTCGCCGCCGGCGTCGCCCTCGCCGGTCGGCACGGCCCGGCGCTGCGGGCCGGCTGGATCTTCCTCGCCGGTGCGGCCACCGCCGCGGTGCCGCTGGCACCCGGCGCACAGGTGCGGGCCACCGTCCAGGGCCTCGGCACCGCCAGCTTCACCACCACCGGCGGTGCGTCGTGACCGCGCACCTCGTCGCCGGCAAGGCCACCCCACGCGGCGCGTTCCCGCACGTCAAGGTCGCTGGCGGGTTCATCTTCGTCTCCGGGACGTCGAGCCGTCGTCCCGACGACACGATCGCCGGCGCCGAGATCGACTCCTACGGCACCACCCGGCTGGACATCCGCGAGCAGACCGGGGCGGTCATCGCCAACATCGCCGATCTGCTCAGCGTCGCCGGAGCCCACCTGGCCGATCTCGTCTCCGTCACCACGTACCTGGTCAACATGAACGACTTCGGCGGCTACAACCAGGTCTGGGCCGAGTACTTCGACCACACCGGACCGACCCGTACCACCGTCGCGGTGCACCAGCTGCCCCACCCGCACCTGCTCATCGAGATGCAGGCGATCGCCGTGGCATCGCAGACCAGCGCCGTGGCACCGCAGACCGCGACCACCGGAAGGAGCGACAACCGTGACTGACACCGCCGAGCCGGTCAGCCTCCCGAGCTGGATCAGCGAGAACGAGCACCTGCTCAAGCCGCCGGTCAACAACAAGCAGATGTTCCCCACCGGGGACGACTTCATCGTGATGGTCGTCGGCGGCCCCAACCAACGCACCGATTTCCACGTCGACCCGTACGAAGAGTTCTTCTATCAGGTCAAAGGCAACATGCACGTCAACCTGATGACCCCGGACGGGCCGCAGACCGTGCAGATCCGGGAAGGCCAGATGTGGGTGCTGCCGGGCGACACGCCGCACTCGCCGCAGCGTCCCGAGGCCGGCTCGATCGGCGTGGTGATCGAGCGGGTGCGCCAGGAAGGCACCCTGGAGAAGTTCCAGTGGTACTGCCCGCAGTGCGCCAACCTGGTGCACGAGGTCGAGCTGCAGGTCCGGGACATCGTCGCCGACCTGCCGCCGGTGTTCACCGCCTTCTACGCCGACGAGTCGGCCCGCACCTGCGACACGTGCGGCGCGCTGCACCCGGGCAAGGGCTGAGCCGCACCGTGACCGTCGCCGAGCAGACCATCGACGTCCATACCCACCTGGTGCCCAGGGGCTGGCCGGACCTCGCCGCCGCCTGCGGCGGATCTGGTTGGCCGTGGCTGCGGATCGACTCCGAACGCGCCGCCATGATCATGGTAGGGCGCACCGAGTTCCGACCGGTCGGCCCGCCAGCGTGGGATCCGGCCACCCGGATGTCCGACATGGACGACGATGGGGTGGACGTGCAGGTGGTGTCGCCGACACCGGTGTTTTTCTCGTACGACCGGCCGGCCGACCAGGCGGTCAGGGTGGCCCGCATCTTCAACGATCTGGCACTGGAGGTCACCGCGGCCGGTGGTGACCGGCTGATCCCGTTCTGCCAGGTGCCGCTGCAGGACCCGGACGCCGCCTGTGCCGAACTGGACCGCTGCCTGGCCGCCGGGCACGCCGGCGTGGAGATCGGCAACCACGTCGGCGACCGGGATCTCGACGACGCGGGCATCGTCACCTTCCTGCACCACTGCGCGGAGGTGGGGGCGCCGGTGTTCGTCCATCCGTGGGACATGCCCGGCGGACCGCGTTTGGACCGGTGGATGGCCCGCTGGCTGGCCGGCATGCCCGCCGAGACCCACCTGTCGGTGCTGGCGCTGATCCTCGGCGGCGGCTTCGACCGGTTGCCGCGCTCGCTGCGGATCTGTTTCGCCCACGGCGGCGGTAGCTTCCCGTTCTGGCTGGGTCGCGCCGACAATGCCTGGCATCGGCGCGGTGACGTGGTACGCGGCCGGTCGGCGTATCCACCGAGCCGCTACGTCGACCGCTTCTTCGTCGACTCGGTGGTCTTCGACCCGGCGGCGTTGCGGCTGCTGGTCGACACGATGGGCGTCGACCGGGTGCTGCTCGGCAGCGACTACCCGTACCCGTTGGGGGAGCGGCCGGTCGGCGCGGTGGTCGACAAGGCTGACTTCCTCACCGCCGAGCAGCGGACCGCGCTGCGCGGCGGCAACGCCCATCGCTTCCTCACATGCTGAACCGACCTACGTTCAGTTGGTCAGGATCAGCAGCACACTTCTGGGATTCGGTCGCTGAACCAGACCCCGGCGCTCAAGCTCCTTGACCGCAGCGGTGCTGTCCGCCTGGTCGGCGGGCACAGGTAGGAGCACAGGTGTAACCGGAGATGCCCACCTCAGCGTACGGACGTGGTCTTGGCCAGGGTGACGAAGGCGGACCAGGCGGCGGGGGCGAAGGTCAGGGTGCCGCCGTCGCGGTCCTTGGTGTCGCGGACGTGGACCCGGCCGGGGAGGTTGTCGACGACCTCGACGCAGTTGCCGCCGGCGGGGTTGCTGCGGGTCGACTTGCGCCAGCGAGGGGTGGTGCTCAACTCCATGTCTATGGTGTAAATCGGATAATATTCGGACAGTTTGTGTGATTGATGTCGGGGTCTGTCGGGTTGCCTCGACCCTGCCCCTGCGGCAGGGTTCTAGCGTGCCGCCATGAACGCTGTCGAACGCGAATCCGCCGCCCGGCTGACAGGCGTACTGCTGCTGGGGTCGTTGGTCGCCATGCTCGCCGGTGTCGGCGTCGTCCTGCCATCCGGGCTGACTCTGAATCCTGCCGAGCCGGCTGCCGTCCTGGCGGCCGTGCACGCTCGGGTCGAGCTGCACCTGATCGAGCTGGCCTTCGACGCGTTCGGCTGGCTCGCCCTGCTCGCCGCCGGCCTGATGCTGGCCGCGCGTGCTGACAGTCCCCGAGCGCATGTGGCGGCGCTGGCCGGCGGGTTGCTGTCCGGTGCCGGCCTGGCCGGGCTGCTGCACGACGCCGGGAACCTGGCGGTCACCCAGCTTGCCGCCGATCCCACTGATCCGGCTGCCGCCGCCGTGGCCGAAGGGGTGCTGCTCACCGCGAAGTGGACGGTCAACCTGGCCGGGCTGCTCTGGGCGGCTGCTACCGGCACGGCCGCGTGCGCGACGGCCGCGTCCGGCACCTCGTTGCCGGTCGGGCTGCGGCGTGCCGGGGTGGCCGCAGCGGCGTCCGGTCTCGCTGCGGTGGCCTGCCCTGGACGACCGGGACCGCTGGGCCCTCCGCAGCACTGGAGCAGGCCGGGTACGTCCTGCACCTGCCGGTCATGCTCTGGTGGGGCGTGCTGGGTTGGCGGCAATGCCGATGTGGGCGGGTCCGCCGGGCGACTCCAGGTACGCCTTGAGACCCAGCCGGTCTGCTCCGGGTACGGGTGACGACCGGGACGCCGCCCAGAACAGCGTGGCTCCGTGGCAGCTGCCCTACGACCACCCGCTGAGCGTGAACGCGGCGCTGTTGCGCGCCGCCGTTACGCAGTCGGCGGTGTAGGGCAACGTGTTGGATGGGAAGCGGCCGGCGGGAAACCACCCGATCCCGGCACACTTGTGCGGCTCGGCGTTGACCGGTTCGGTGTGTCGGGCGGGGACGAACTCGGCGGCGAAGACGAGGCCGATCCGGGTCGATCCGTCCGTGTTACGGCGGTGCACGGTCGCGGCCAGCCGCAGGTCCGCTGGATCGAACCGGACGCCGATCTCCTCGTACGCCTCGCGGGCGACGGCGTCGAGGGCGTGCTCGCCACGCTCCAGTTTCCCGGATGGCAGATTCCACTGTCCGTCCGCGAAACCGGTGCCGTGCCGCAGCGCCAGCAGGACCTCATCGGCATGGGTGAGCAGCAGCAGTACGTCAACCGGGTGCACGGGGGAGGCGGTCACGTCAGCAGACGTTAGCCGGGGAGATGGTCGGCCAGGTCGCACAGGTGGTCGAGGGCGGGCTCGATCGACGGCTCCACCAGCCAGCGTCCGAGCTGCGGTTGAGAAGCGTACGGGCGAACACGACGTCGTCGGTGGTGACCCGGAACCAGGCGTCGATGTGGGAGTTGCCGGTCGCGAACTCGGTCGTGTCGGTCAGGTCGTACCGATGGCTCTCCGACTGCTGACGCAACTGGCGGATCAGGTCCGCCCCGGGCCAATCGTGTCGGACCGCGCCACCCTGCTCGATCAGTTGGCGTACGGCCTCGGCGCGATCATGCTGGCCGAGCGCGAGATAAGCGACATTCGCGATTTCGGCCGCCATCGTGAGGTCGTGCCGATGGTCCGATCTGCCACCGACAGATGCTTCGGACCTGGTCGGGAGCGGTCGCCGGGCCCGGTGGTGGGCAGCTTCGGGCTGCCTGAGGTGTTGCTTGACTTAGTTCGAAAGCTAAACAAAGCTGGGGATGCGCTCCCATCGATGTCCCCACGGCACCTGCGGCCAACCCTGGTGTGGTCGCCCGGTCCGACGTGACCTCGAAAGGAACGCAGATCATGTCACGAAGAGCCCTCGTGTGCTCGGTACTTGCCGCGCTCGCCATGGCCTTGGGTCTGGTGGTGGCGGCATCACCTGCGGTTTCGGCCGCTACCCCGGTCAGGATCATGCCGCTCGGCGATTCGATCACCGCCGGTCCCGGCTGCTGGCGCGCCCTCGTCTGGGATCAGCTGCGCAGCGCCGGACACACCGACATCGACTTCGTCGGCAGCGCGTCCGATGGTGGCAGCTGCAACTACGGTTTCTCGTACGACCCGGACCACGAGGGCCACGGCGGCTTCTCGGCGGTCGGCATCGCCGACAACAACCAGTTGCCGCCGTGGTTGAGCGCGGCGAATCCGGACGTCGTCGTGATGCATCTGGGGACGAACGACCTGTGGGGTGGCTGGCAGTCGATGGACACCATCATGGCCGCCTTCACCAAGTTGATCGGGCAGATGCGGGCGAACAATCCGAATATGAAGATCGTGGTCGCGCAGATCATCCCGCACCACGGCTGCGCCACCTGTCCCGATGACACGGTGACGCTCAACAACCGGATCCCCGGCTGGGCCGCCGGCCTGACCACCACCCAGTCACCGATCGTCGTGGTGGACCAGTGGACCGGCTTCAACGCCGCGACGGACACCGGCGACGGGGTGCACCCGAACGACGCGGGGTTCCGGAAGATGGCCAACCGGTTCGCTCCCGCGCTCGCGCAGTTGCTCGGCACGCCTACCACGCCGACCCCGACACCGAGCACGACCAGTCCGCCGCCGGTCACCCCGACACCGACGACGACCAGCACCCCGCCGGTCACCCCGACCACGCCACCGGCCAGCGGTAACTGCACGGCCAGCTACCGGGTGGTGAGCCAGTGGAACGGCGGGTTCCAGGGCGAGGTGGGCGTGCGCAACACCGGCTCGACGGCCTCGTCGGGGTGGACCGCGACGCTCACCTTCGGCGGCGGCCAACAGATCAGCCAGGCGTGGAACGCCACGGTCACCCAGGCGGGCGCGGTCGCGACCGCCCGCAACGCGAGTTGGAACGGCAGTCTGGCGGCCGATGGCTCGGCCAGCTTCGGGTTCCTGGCCTCCGGCAACGGCGGCGGCTCGGTGTCGGTCGCCTGCGTGGTCAGCTGAGGCACGACACGGCGTTACCTCGGATCATGGACCCGTCCTCCCGGTTGAGAGGATGGGTCCATGCCTGAGCAACGTGGTCGGTCCGGCCCGCAGCCGAGGTCGGGCATTGGCCAGGCCTTACGGTTGATGGTCGCGGTGCTGGTCGGATCGGCGGCCGTGGTCGGTGCGGTGCGTCTGGTCGCACCGGCCACGGCCGGACCGCAGGCGGAACCGCCCGGCGTACGGCGGCAGCTGACCTTTCTGCGCGGCGCCCTGGACAACGGGGCCGGCGAACAGGCGCAGGGACTCTTCCCGGAGGGCTACTTTTTCAGTCACGCTCTGTACGGGCTGGCCTGGGTCGACCTCGGGCTACGTGTCCCGTCCGACGAACGGGAAACGGCCCTGGCCGAGGCCCGGTGGGCGTTGGCCAGACTGGAGTCGCCCGCCGGCCGGGCGCCGTTTCCCGCCGACCTGGTTCCGGCGTACGGCGTGTTCTACCAGGGCTGGACCAACTGGCTACGCGGCGGCGTGCTCAGCCTGCAGCCGGTGGCGAGTCGTGACCCCGGCGAACTGGCCCGGTTCGCCGCAGCCGCGACGGCCCTCGGTGCGGCCTTCGACGCGTCGCTCGACGCGGCCGGGTCGCCGTACCTGCCGGCGTACCACGGACAGGCGTGGCCAGTCGACTCCACTGTGGCAATGGCGTCGCTGCGGCTGCACGACAGCCTGCTGCCGGCCCGGTTCGGCGACACGGTCGCCCGCTGGCTGGACGGCGTACGACAGCGCCTCGACCCGGCGACCGGCCTGTTGCCGCACCGGGCCGATCCGGTGACCGGCGCGCCGGCCGAGGTGGCCCGCGGCACCTCGCAGAGCCTGATCCACCGGTTCCTGCCGGAGATCGACCCGGCTTTCGCCCGCGCGCAGTATCTGTCCTTCCGGGACGAGTTCGTGGCCGCCCCGCTGCGGCTCGGACCGGCGGTGCTGGAGTACCGGGTCGGCACCGCCGGCCCGGCCGATGTCGACTCCGGGCCGCTGCCGCTCGGGGTGAGCCTGTCCGCGACCGTGGTCGCGCTCGGCGCCGCCCAGGTGCACGGCGACACCCCGTTGGCCGCCGCGCTGGCCAACTACGGCGAGTTCGCCGGCCTGCCGGTCGACACCCCGCACACCAAGCGGTACGCCGGCGGCCTGGTGCCGATCGGGGACGCGTTCCTCGCCTGGTCCAAGACCGCCCTGCCGTGGGTCGCCGATCCACCGGATCCACCGGTGGCGAACATCAGCTGGACCTGGCGGCTGCCGCTGCTGTCTCTCTTGTTCATCGTCGCGCTGCTGCCCTGGCTGCCGGCAACGTCCCGTCGGATCACGGCCGGACCGCCACGGCGGCGGTGAACCGCTGGGCGACCCGGCCGGTGTCAGCGGCGCAGTCCGTGCCTGCGGTGGGTTGCCCGCTCGACGAGAGCTGACGGCAGCAGCCGGCGCAGGGCGAACACGAGTGGCGCGTTGCTGCCGACCGCGTACCGGGGCCTGGGACGGGCGGCCTCGATCGCGGTGACGATGGTCCTGGCGACCCGCCGCGCGTCGGTGCCGGTGCGTTCGTTGCGGTCGAGCGCCGTCACCATCGTCTCGAAATCGTGCCGGTGCGGCGAGTCGGAGCGGAGGTACCTGGTGCGGCGTTCGCTGATCCCGGTGTTGATCGAGCCGGGCTCGACGGTGGTCAGCCACACCCCGTACGGGGAGAACTCGTGGCGGGCGGCGTCGGCGAAACCTTTCAACGCCGCCTTGCTCGCCACGTACGACGATCTGTAGGACAGCGGGAACGAGGCGAGCATCGAGCCGATCATGACCACTCGACCGTAGCCGCGTTCGCGCATGCCGGGCAGGACGAGCTGGGTCAGTTGGACCGGCCCGATGACATTGACCTGGAACAATCGGCGCAATGCGTCCGTGGGCAGTTCCTCGATCGGGCCCGACTGACTCTCGCCGGCATTGTTGACCAGGACGTCGACGTCGACGAGCCGCTCGGCCAAGGCCTCGATCGACGCGTCCGAGGCCAGATCGAGCGGCAGGTACTCCACGCCGGGTGTGCACTGCCGTGGCGTCAACGAGGCCGGACTCCGGCTGGTGCCCAGCACACGGTAGCCGCGGGCGACCAACTCGCGCGCCGTCGCCTGGCCGATGCCCGACGATGCCCCGGTGACCAACGCGGTGCGCTCCACCGGTGCACCTTACCGGCGTCACCGTGACAGCCGCGAGTTGGTTCTCCTTCCCGCCGGTGGACATGGTTGCGGGCCGGCCACACGGAGGCGGCCGGCCCGGTAGTGCGGGTGTTTCCGGAAAGAAGACTATTGCTGATATCGGTCGATTGCGGCGATGGTCTATCCGGCACAGGTCCAGGCGACCGTGGCGACCAGCGACCGGCCGTTGGCGCCGGTGGCGTCGATGGCGAACTGCCCGTTGCCGGCCGCGTCGATCTCCGCCGGCACGGCGGGTATGCCGCTGACCGTGCTCACCGTCCCATCCGTACCGTCCACCCGCATCGTGACCAGGGCCAGGTAGCTGCCGGCACCGGTGTGGCGGGCGATACGTACGGTAAATGACAGTTGGTGTTCACCGATCTGCGTGCTGCTGGTCTGAGCCTGGTAGATCCGCCCGGACTCGGTGCAGGTGACCGCCGCGGGACCGGAACCGTTCGCCGGCACGGGCTCGGTGAGGGTCAGCGTCACCGCGCCGGTGCCGGTCGTCGTACCGTCGCTGACCGTGTCCGTCTCGGTAGTGCCGGAGCTCCCCATGCCGCTGTCCGACCCGGCGTCGCCACCGCTGCGGGTCACCACCAGCGGGCTGGCGCAGCCGCTGGCGAGCAGCAGTCCGACCGTCGCGGTGGCGAGCAGGGTGAACCTCCGGTGCCCCCGCCGCAGGTGTGGACGTGCCGGACGGCGCCCGGCCCGTGTCGGCATCGTCAATCCGCCTTCGGCAGGATGACCAGCCGCGCGACCAGGTCGGTGTCCTGGCGGACACCGGCCACGCCGACGAGGTCACCGACCTCCACCACCGACAGGTCTTCGGCCCTGGTGCCCTGGTCGACGATCCGGCACTGATCGGCGCAGTCCCAGGTCAGCACGAAGCCGTCCGTCGATTCGACGGTGAGTGACGAGCCGTCTACGGTGGTCACCTCGCCACGCTGCCCGACGATCGTGCGCAGCCCGTCGTCGGTCTGCACGGTCACCTCGCCGTGCAACTGGTTCTTACGCAGCGCCGGCCGGCCGGCCAAGGGCCCGCGACCCCGACCGCGTGGCCAACCGCTGTCGGCGGCGTAGTCCTCGGCGTCGTCGAATCCGAGCAGCATCAGCGTCTCGACCTCGGCGTCCAGCGGGGCGGCGATGGCCGCCTCGCTCGGCCGGGTGAACGCGCAACCGGCCAGCGCCACCAGCATGGCCGTACCGGCCAGCGTCGCGGTAATGGCTCGTAGCCACGAAGTTCGTCTCATGGCAACCACTGTCGGCGGTGACCGCGAAGGTCCGGTCAGACCAATGTTCGAGTCAGGTAAGAGAGCATCCGGGTCGGTCAGGGCACGGGTGGCAGCCATACGGTGAAGGCCGCGCCACCGCCGAGGGCATGCCCGGCGGAGATCCGCCCGCCGAGGCGGCGGACCAGCCCGGCGGCCAGCGCCAGTCCGATGCCGGTGCCGACCGAGCGCTCCCCCCGGTAGCGGCGATGCAACGCGCCGCGCTCGAACACGACCGCGAGGTCGTCGTCGGCGAACCCCGGACCGTTGTCGCTGACCTGCAACGCGACCATGTCCCCGTCGGCGTCCTGCGGCGGTGTCGACACCGGGTCCCGCCCCGGCGGTGACACGGCCAGCCGCACCGTGCCGCCGGCCGGCACCACCCGCAGCGCGTTGTCCAACAGGATGTCGATCACCTGCCGGAGCCGGCCCGGATCGGTACGGATCGGCAGCGACCGCCGTGGGGTCGCGGCCTCCAACGTCACCGCCTCGGCGGCGAACCGTGGCCGCCAGGCAGCCGCCGCGTCGCCGACCAACGCCACCAGATCCACCTCGACCGGATCGAGGCTGAACTCGGACGCCTCCAACCGGGCGAGGGCGAGCAGGTCACTGACCAGCCGGTCGAGTCGTCGCGCCTCGCCGAGCATGAGCCGGCCGGTGTCCGGGGCGGTGGCCGGGTCGACGACACCGTCGGCGATCGCCTCGGCGTACCCGGACAGGGTCGTCAGCGGGGTCCGCAACTCGTGCGAGATGGACAGCAGGAACTCACGCTGCCGGGCCTCGCTGGTGGCGAGCGCGGCGGCGAGGTCGTTGAGCGCCCGGGCCAACTGCGCCGCCTCGATCGGCGGTTCGACCGGGACGCGCACGGTACGCTCGCCGGCGCGCAGCCGTACCGCGGCGTCGGCCGCCGCCCGGATCGGCCGGGACAGCCGGGCGGCCAGCAGCACCCCGGCGAGCAGGCCGGCGGCCAACCCGGCGGCCAGTGCCAGCCACAGGTTGCCCCACACGATCCGGCCGGTTCCGGTGCGCAGCGGCTGGACCAGCACGAGCACGGAACCGCCGCCGGCCGGGCGGCCTTCGAGCAGGGCGGGCCGGCCGTCGAGCAACACCGGGCGGCGGCTGACCGATTGCCCTGCGGCGAGGCGGCGCACCACCGGCTCGGGTAGTCCGGCCGGCGCCGGATCGCCGGGTCGGACCAGGTAGACCTGCAGGCCCTGGGCGGCGAGTTCGTCGACCAGCCGGTCGGCCAGCGCGGCCCGCTGGCCGACCGGCTGGCCGGCCTGCTCGGCGGTGGCCAGGGCCGCCGCCGCCACGTCCGCCTTGCCGGCCAGGGCCTGCCGGGCGCCCCGCTCGGTGGACCGGACCCCGAGCGGGATCGCCACCGAGGCGGTGACCAGCACAGAGAGCACGGCGACCGCGCAGACGACCCCGACGGTACGGGCGGTCAGCGTGCCGGTCAGCCGCTGCCAGCCGTCGACCGGCGGCAGCGTGCCAGGGTTAGCCATCGGCGGTGTAACCGACCCCGCGGATCGTGCGGATCACGGTGGCCGCCTCGCCGAGTTTGGCCCGGACCTGCGCGATGTGAACGTCGACGGTGCGGGTGCCGGCGTGCGCGGCGTACCCCCAGACCGAGGCGAGCAGCTCCTCCCGGGTGTACACCCGCCCTGGCCGGCGCATCAGGTGGGCCAACAGGTCGAACTCGGTGGAGGTGAGGGTGACCGGGCCGGCCGCCGTGGTGACGGTGCGCCGGGCCGGGTCGAGGGCGACCGTGCCGACGGTGCGGGCCGCGTCGGCCTCGGCCGTCACACTGCTGCGGCGCCGGATCGCGCGTACCCGGGCGACCAGTTCGCGCGGGCTGAACGGCTTGGTCACGTAGTCGTCCGCGCCGATTTCCAGGCCGACGATCCGGTCGACCTCGTCGTCGCGGGCGGTGAGGAAGATGACCGGTGTCCAGTCACCGTCGGCGCGCAACTGCCGGCAGATGTCGGTGCCGGACAGGCCGGGCAGCGCGATGTCCAGGACACAGAGCACCGGACGCAGCCGTCGGGCGGCGGCCAGCCCGCTCGGACCGTCGGCGCACACGTGTACGCCGTACCCGTCGCGGGTCAGGTAGAGCCGGATCAGGTCGGCGATCGGCTTCTCGTCCTCGACGACGAGCACCAGACCGCGTTCTGCCGGGCGCGAGTCCCCGGCGCGGTCCGGGGCGGTGGGGCTGTCCGATTGCGGCACGGTGGTCACCCGCCAATCATGCCGGCAGCGGGGGAGCGGGACATCAGCTTCCGGTACGCATCAGGTAAAAACCGCTGGTGGTAGGTGATTCCCGGATTGCGAGCCAGACCGAATACCGCGTCAAGTCCAATCACGGTCAATAACTGTACGTGAACTGTGTGTGTTGATTAGGCTGACGAAATCTCTCGATCCATAGATGGAGGTGGATCATGTCCGTCCTCAGTCGATCCCGCCCCAAGCGGGCCTTGGCACGCCGGGGCCTGACCCTGCTCGCGACCGCTGTGCTCGCGGCCACCACCGCGTTAGCCGGTGCCGCGGCGCCCGCCCAGGCCGCCGTACCGGACCGGTGGGGCTTCGCCTACCTGCAGACCCCGACCCCGGCGGCTGGCCTGGTCATGGACACCAGCCGCCAATGGGGCGGCTGGAAGGCGACCATGCCCGCGGCCTGGGCGACCGTCAACCAGATCGGCCTCGGACGCTACCGCGTCTCCTTCCCCGGCACCGCGTCGGCCAACGGCGTCGCTCACGTCACCGCGGTCTCGAACGCGCCGCACTGGTGCCAGATCTGGCAGTTCTACCCGTCCGGCACCAACCAGATCGTCGAAGTGCAGTGCTACCGGCCCGGCGGCGCACCGGACAATTCCCGTTTCGTCGTCGATTACACCACCAGTTCCGGTCCGCTGCCCCCGGGCGCTGACGCGTTCGGATATGTCAGGGTCAACCCGATCGGCGCGCTACTGCATTCCTACAACTCCGCCGGCGGCGGCAACGTGGTGACCCAACTCGGCGTCGGCTTCTACCAGGTGCAACTCAACCTGCTCGGCAATCCTGTGGTCGATGGCAATTTGCAGGTCACCGCCGAGCACCCGAACAGCCCGCGCCGGTGCAAGGTCGCCCGCTGGACGTCCACCGGCGGCAGCATCCTGGCGTACGTGTTCTGCTTCGACCCCGGTGGTGCGATGGCGGACAGCTTCTTCAACCTGACCTACCATCGGCAGCGGCCGGTCTTCGGCGCGGTGCCGCCGGTCAACTTCGCCTACCTCTGGACCCCGGCACTCGGCGGCCCGACCGACTTCAACTCCGCCGGTGGCGTCAACAGCGTCATGGTTTCCGGCGTCGGTCAGTACCTGGTCATCATGCCGATGGTCGGGTTCCGGATGACTACCGTGCAGGTGACCGCGTTCGGCACCACCCCGGACTACTGCAACCTGCAGGCGCCCTGGGCACTGTCCGGCAGCACGGTGCTGATCCGTAACGTCATCTGCTTCAACGCCGCCGGCGCGCAGACACCAAACGACTTCTTCGTAACCTATTCGTCGAACATCTGACCCCGAGCGAGCCGGACACCGGTGTGCGGGGCGTCCGACCGGACTCCCGCACACCGCCGTGCGAACGTCGGATCAGGCCAGGCCGGCGCGGCGCAGCGCGTCGGCGAGCGCGCCATCGCCGTACCCGCCGCCGGACCCACGGCCGCCGCGTCCCTGCTGCCCGCCGCGTCCCTGCTGCCCGCCGCCCTGTTGCCGGGGCTGCCCGCCTCGGCCCTGCCGGGACTGGCCGGAGGAAGCACCGCGACCGCCGTCCGTGCCGCCGCGTCCCGTCCCGCCGTCACGCTGGCCCGGTGGCCGGCCCGCAGCCGGCTCGTCGTCGAGCCGCAGGGTCAGGGAGATCCGCTTGCGGGCCACGTCGACGTCGAGCACCTTCACCCGGACGATGTCGCCCGGCTTGGCCACGTCCCGAGGGTCCTTGACGAAGGTCTTGGCCATCGCCGACACGTGCACCAGGCCGTCCTGATGGACTCCGATGTCCACGAACGCGCCGAAGGCGGCCACGTTGGTCACCACACCTTCGAGCACCATCCCCGGACGCAGGTCGGCGAGGGTCTCCACGCCCTCGGCGAAGCTGGCGGTGCGAAACGCCGGCCGTGGGTCGCGGCCCGGCTTCTCCAACTCGGCCAGGATGTCGGTGATCGTCGGCAGGCCGAACATCGCGTCGACGAACTTGTCCGGCTTGATCCGGCGCAGCGTCTTCGTGTCGCCGATCAGCGTACGCAACTCGGCACCGGTGTCGGCCAGGATCCGGCGCACCACCGGATACGCCTCCGGGTGTACACCGGACGAATCAAGTGGATCGTCGCCGTCGCGGATCCGCAGGAAGCCGGCGCACTGCTCGAACGCCTTGGGCCCCAACCGGGGTACGGACCGCAGCGCCTCCCGCGACCGGAACGGCCCGTGCGTGTCACGGTGCAGCACGATGTTCTCGGCCAGCCCGGCGCCGATGCCGGACACCCGGGTCAGCAGCGGCGCCGACGCGGTGTTGACGTCCACCCCGACCCCGTTGACGCAGTCCTCGACCACCGCGTCCAGCGAGCGGGACAGCTTGGTCTCGGAAATGTCGTGCTGGTACTGGCCGACCCCGATCGACCGGGGGTCGATCTTGACCAGTTCGGCGAGCGGGTCCTGCAGCCGCCGGGCGATGGAGACCGCGCCGCGCAGCGACACGTCCAGATCCGGCAGCTCCTGCGAGGCGTACGGCGATGCGGAGTACACCGAGGCGCCGGCCTCGGACACCATCACCTTGGTCAGCGACAGTTCCGGGTGCCGGGTCATCAGGTCGGCGACCAGCTTGTCGGTCTCCCGCGACGCGGTGCCGTTGCCGATCGCGACCAGGTCGACCCGGTGCGCCGCGGCCAGCCGGGCCAGGGCGTCGATCGAGGCGTCCCACTGCCGGCGCGGCTCGTGCGGGTAGACCGTCTCGGTGGCCGTCACCTTGCCGGTGGCATCGACCACGGCCACCTTCACTCCGGTGCGTATCCCCGGGTCCAGGCCCATCGTGGCCCGGCTGCCCGCCGGCGCGGCCAGCAGCAGATCCCGCAGGTTGGCGGCGAAGACCCGCACCGCCTCGTCCTCGGCCGCCTGCCACAGCCGCATGCGCAGGTCGGCCCCGAGGTGGATGAGAATCCTGGTCCGCCACGCCCAGCGCACCGTGTCGGCCAGCCACTTGTCGCCCGGCCGGTTCTGGTCGGCGATGCCGAACCGGCCGGCGATGAGCGGTTCGTAGCTGCTCGGCCCGGCGACGGCGCCCTCGGGCACCTCCTCCGGCTCCATGGTCAGATCGAGCACCTGCTCCTTCTCACCCCGGAACATGGCCAGCACCCGGTGCGACGGCAGCTTGGTGAACGGCTCGGTGAAGTCGAAGTAGTCGGCGAACTTGGCGCCGTCGCTCTCCCGGCCCTCGCGGACCCGGGCGGTCAGCCGGCCGCGCACCCACATCCGCTCGCGTAGCTCGCCGATCAGGTCGGCGTCCTCGGCGAAGCGTTCGACCAGGATGGCTCGGGCGCCGTCCAGCGCCGCCGCCGCGTCGGCGACGCCGTTGTCCGCGTCCACGTAGCCGGCGGCGGCCGTCCGTGGCTCCTGCGTAGGATCGCCGAGCAGCAACTCGGCCAGCGGCTCCAGGCCCGCCTCGCGGGCGATCTGGGCCTTGGTCCGCCGCTTCGGCTTGTACGGCAGGTAGATGTCCTCCAGCCGGGCCTTCGAATCGGCGGCCATGATCTGCCCGGTCAACGCCTCGTCGAGCTTGCCCTGGCTGCGGATCGACTCCAGGATGGCGCTGCGGCGTTCCTCCAGCTCACGCAGGTAGCGCAGCCGTTCCTCCAGGGTCCGCAGCTGCGCGTCGTCGAGCATGCCGGTCGCTTCCTTGCGGTAACGGGCGATGAACGGCACGGTCGCACCACCGTCGAGCAGCTCGACGGCCGCCGCCACCTGTCCCGCTCGTACTCCCAGCTCCTCGGCGATCCGCTGATCAACCGCTGTGGTCACGTCGAGTTCCCCGCTCCAACGTTCGGCGACCGGGGCAGTGCTGCGGTGCCTGCCCACCCCGGTGCCTGTGACCCGGCGGTCGGCCAGCGGACCACCGGGGACCACGGTGCGTGGTCCGACAACATTGTGCCGGTCGCGGGCCGACGGTGTCGCGTGACCCGGCGCCGGGTCGTGCCCGCGTACCTGTGGTCACCAGGCGATGGACGTGTCGCGCTGCGGCCAGAACCGGACCGCGATCCGCGAGCGCGGTGCCGGACCGGTGATCGCCGCCACCACCGCCGCCAACTCGGGTACCAACGCGCTCGCGGCTGCCGCCAACTGCTCCCGGACGATCGGTCCGTACATGGTGACGAACCAGCGGTGCACCCCGGTCGCCTGGGTTATCTGCGCCAGGGTGGCGGTGCGTGCGTCTACCGCGACCACCCTGCCCAGGGCGTGCCCCAGCCGGACCCGTGGCCCGACGGCGCGGACCGGATCGGCGGCGGGAAAGCGGGCGACCACCCGGCGGGTGAGCTGCTGGCGTACCAACTGGATCCGGATCACGCCGAGCGCTGCGAGGTCCTCTGCGATCACGGCGGACAGGCCCGGACGCATCAGGTCGATCCAGGCGGTGACCGGTGCCCGGCGTTCCCGGCGCAGTTCGGCCAGCAGCGGGTCGGCGACCGGGTCGCCGAGCGGCTGACCGTCGACCGGGACCAGCGTGGCGTCCTGCACCGCCGCGCGCCCGGCCAGAATGAGGGTGGCGATGACGGCACCGGCCAGCCCGGCACCGAGCATGTCCCGGTCGATCATCGGCCGGCCGGTACTCTCGTCGAGCGCAACCAGGAAGAACTCCTCGGTCAGCGTCAACTCCGATGGAGTTCGAGCACGGCGCATCGGATCGTCCCCTGCGGCGGTTTCTGGTGCGCGAGCCGAGCCGAGCCGGTGGAGCGGCCCGGCAAGGATGACCTTGTTGAAGCGGAACCTTACGGGGCGGGATCAATCCGCTCAACCCACTCTTTTGTCGGGGCAACCGCACATCGGCCCCCGGACCGGGTCCGGCGGCTGCGGCTGGGTTAGCGTCTGCTGGTGGACCGGCCCGAAGATCCCCGCGCTCGCCGGCTGTCCGGCCGAGGCGCCGCCGCCGCCGGCGATCTGGCCGCGAGCCCGTTCCGGGCCGACCGTGACCGGATCGTCTCCTCGCCGTTCTTCGCCCGCCTCGGCGGCGTCACCCAGGTCATCAGCCCGGGCGGTGCCGGCCTGTTGGTGCACAACCGGCTCACCCACAGCCTGAAGGTGGCGCAGGTGGGGCGGGCGATCGCGGAGCGCCTGGTCGCCGACGGGCGGCACCGGCCGTTGCTGGACGATCTCGGCGGCTGCGATCCCGACGTGGTCGAGGCCGCCTCGCTCGCCCACGACCTCGGCCATCCGCCGTTCGGCCATCTCGGTGAGCGGGTGTTGGACCGTATCGCCCGGCACCGGCTCGGCCTGCCGGACGGATTCGAGGGCAACGCCCAGTCGTACCGGATCGTGACCAGCACCGAGATCCGAGGCACCACCGCGGTCGGCCTGGACCTGACCGCGGCGGTGCGCGCGGCGATGCTCAAGTATCCGTGGACCCGGCGAACCTATCCGCTGCCGCACCCGAGTCAACTGCGTCCGGCGCCGCGCGGTGCGGCCGTCGCGCCGGACGACCCGCACGTCGGTTCGGTCAAGTTCGGTGCCTACACCACCGAGGCGGCGGACCTGCGTCAGGCCCGGGAGCCGTTCGTCGGGGCGATCGCCGCCTGGCAGCAGACCGTCGAGGCATCCATCATGGACACTGCGGACGACATCGCGTACGCCATCCACGACGTCGAGGACTTCCACCGCGTCGGCGTGCTGCAGCAGGGTGCGGTCGCCGGTGAGTTGGTGGCCTGGCAGCGCGGCGCCACCGAGCTGGGGCAGCTGGCCGGCGCCGAACTGACCGCGACCGCGCACCGGCCGGGCCGGTCCATCGAGCGACTCCGTCGCCAGTTGCACCGCAAGGACAGCTGGATCGCCGCCGACGTCGCGTTCGCCGACGCCGTCGAGCACGTCCGGCGTGAGCTGGTCGAAGGGCTGCTGATGGTCCCGTTCGACGGGTCGATCGAGGCCGAGGAGAACGTGACGAGCTTCTCCGCCAGCTGGACCCGTCGACTGGTCGACGCGATCACGGTCACCGCCGAACCGTCCATCCGGTCCGGACACGTGCAGCTGGCCATCGCCCAGTGGCACGAGGTGCAGGTACTCAAGTTCGTACACCACCGGTTCGTTCTCGCCCGTCCGGATCTCGCGCTGCACCAGCGTGGCCAGGCCGACCTGGTGGCCACGCTGGTCGACGCCCTGTTGTCCTGGCTGACCGACCCGCAGGAGCAGAGCCGACTGCCCCGCCGGTTGCACGACCTGGTCGAGTTGGCCGAGGCGGAACTCGCCGGGCTGGTGGCGGATCCGGTGACCGCCGCCCGCGGACGGGCGATCGTCGACTACGTCGCCTCGCTCACCGACAGCCAGGCGGTGGCGCTGCTCGATGCCCTCACCGGACGCTCCGGGCAGCTGTGGACCGACGCGTTCGTGCTGTGACCGGTTGCGCTCCGCCGGTTCGTCCACGCTGACGAGGCGACACCCGGTCAGTCCCGCCATTCGTAGTCGAGGTCGACCAGGCTGGTCCCGACGGTGACCCAGACCAGGACCGCGACCAGTGCGGACCGCCGCTGGTCGCGGCTGACGATGTCGGCGGCTTCGGCGTTCAGCTGTACGTAGCGCTGCCATACCTGCTGTTCGATTTCCTCCGCGTTGATCGGCCCTCGGGTGCAATCCGGGTCCGGGCAGGCGTAGAAGCGGGTCCCGGTGCCGGAGCTGGCCGGGATCAACGTGCTCGTCCCGCAGCGCAGCACCCCACGCAGGATGTACAGATCGGTGCCGGTCGGGTCACAGCGTGCAGGGTTGACCATGATGCCCATGTCTCATCGCCTCCTTCCCGTTCCTACGGGTGGGCGAGGTGTCCGGTTCGCCGGGCGGATGACCGGTTCCGCTCGTGCCCGGTGCCGCTGCTGCTGGCCGTGGCCGTGACTCATGTCGAGCGGGCGCCGCCGGGTCGTAGATTCTGCAACCGCACCTGTCCCCGGGCGACCAGCCGTCCGTCCCGGTCGGTGATCTCGACCTGCCAGAGTTGCTGGCTGTGACCCCGGTGCAGGGGGGTGCCCAGCGCCGTCAGCTCACCGCTGCTGACCGCCCGCAGAAAGTCGGTCTGGTTCGCCACCCCGACCACCCGCCCCTGGTCACCGATCCAGCACGCACCGCCGATGCTCGCCGCGCTCTCGACCAGAGCACAGTAGACACCACCGTGCACGATTCCGTACGGTTGGTGCAGCGCGGCGGTCACCGGCAACCGCAGCCGTACGTGATCCGCGTCGGCCTCCTCGATCCGGGCACCGATCAACCCGTCGAGACCACCGGACGGCGCGGCGCTGGTGTCGCCTCCGCCGGGGGTAGCGCCGACCTGAGGTGCCTGGCTCATCTGGATCTCCCGCCTCGCGCGCGCTGGTCGCTGTGGTCAGATCGTCTGCCGCCACCGGCGATCCGGTCGGGCAGCCGGCACCGAGAGCCTAGCCCGTGGCTGCCCGGGTGCCTTCTCCACCTCACCCGCGACAGCGGAATCTTGACCGAGTGCGGAACTTGCCGGAGACCGGCCGAGGACCCCATCATCATCAGATCTGTCGATGCGGCGGGACGAGTTGGTGGGGGTGGCGTGGACGACTTTTCCGGCTGCGCGGCGGTGGTCACCGGGGGCGCTTCCGGTATCGGGCTGGCCACCGCCCAGCTGCTCGCCGACCGTGGCGCCCGGGTCGCCTGCCTGGATCTGCGTCCGGACGGGCTGCCGTCGCCGCTGCTCGGCTTCGCGGCGGATGTCACCGATGACGCCACGGTACGCCGCGCCGTCGCCGCTGTCGCAGACACACTGGGTGGCCTCGACATCGTGATCAACAATGCCGGTATCGGCGCGGTCGGTTCCGTCGAGGCCAACCCGGACGCGGAGTGGCATCGGGTGCTGGACGTCAACGTCGTCGGGATCGTCCGGGTCACCAGGGCCGCGTTGCCGTATCTGCGCCGGTCGGCCCATGCCGTCGTGGTCAACACGTGTTCGATCGCGGCGACCGCCGGTCTGCCCGAACGCGCCCTGTACAGCGCGAGCAAGGGAGCGGTGCAGTCGCTGACCCTCGCGATGGCCGCCGACCACGTCCGGGAAGGCGTCCGGGTGGTCGCCGTCAATCCCGGCACGGTCGACACTCCCTGGGTCCGCCGGCTGCTCGACGCCACCGCCGACCCGGCGGCCGAACTTGCCGCGCTGCGGGCCCGCCAGCCGACCGGTCGGCTGGTCAGCTCGGCCGAGGTCGCCGCCGCGATCGCCTACCTGGCCAGCCCGCAGGCTGGTGCGACGACCGGCACGGTGCTCGCCGTCGACGGCGGGATGCACGGGCTGCGGATGCGTCCGCCTACCGCGACCTGAAGCACCACCGGCGGCTGTCGAGGCTCTTCGACAGGGAGGAAGCGCAGATGCCACGGTTCGCGCCGTTCGGTGATTCGCCTGCCGGCCGCTTCGGGCTCGGGTGCGCCCAACTCGGCAACCTCTATTCGGCGATCGACGACGAGCGGGCCGCGGCCACCGTCGAGGCGGCCTGGCAGTGTGGGGCGCGGTTGTTCGACACCGCCCCGCACTACGGCCTGGGCCTGTCCGAACGCCGCCTCGGTGCCGCTCTGCGGGGCCGGCCACGGTCGCAGTACCTGGTCAGCACCAAGGTCGGCCGGCGCCTGGTGCCAGATCCGGGCGGTGCCGGGCGACGGGACCCGGACGGCTTCGACGTGCCCGCCGACCACCGCCGGGTCTGGGACTTCAGCGCCGACGGAGTGCGCCGTTGCCTGGACGCCAGCCTGGACCGGCTCGGCCTCGACCACGTCGACCTGGTGCTGCTGCATGATCCGGAGGAACATCAGTCGACCGCGCTCGACCAGGCCTATCCCGCGCTGCGGGCGTTGCGCGACCAGGGCGTGGTGCGTGCCATCGGCGTCGGCTCCAAGCATGTCGGGGTGCTGGAACGTTTCGTCACGGAAACCGACCTTGACGCGGTTCTCGTCGCCGGGCGGTACACGCTGCTGGAACAGACGGCCGCGACCACCCTGCTGCCCGCCTGCCGGCGCCGGGGGGTGCTGGTGCTGCTCGCCGGGGTGTTCAACAGCGGACTGCTGGCCGTCGCCCGCCCCACCGCCGACCTGCCGTACGAGTACCAGAAGGCACCACCGGCGGTACTGGCGCGCGCGGTGGCGATGGCGCAGCTGTGCCAGCGACACGGCACCACGCTGCCGTCGGCCGCCATCGCCTTTTCCGCGGCGCACCCGGCGGTGCACGCTCTGGTGCTCGGTGCGGCAGGCGCCGATCAGGTACGGCGCAACGCGGCGCTGCTGGACGCGGCACCACCCGCCGGGCTGTGGCCGGCGTTGGCCGGCGCCGGTCTGTTGCCGGCGGGCGTGCCGTTGCCCGGTCCAGGGTCGTTGCCCGGTCCAGGGTCGTTGCCCGGTCCAGGGTCGTTGCCCGGTCCAGGGTCGTTGCCCGGTCCAGGGTCGTTGCCCGGTCCAGGGTCGTTGCCCGGCCTAGGGCCGTCGTCCGGGACCGGTTCGGCCGGCTGACGAGGCAGCGCTGGTACCCCGGGCTGGTGAGGCAGCGCTGGTACCGCCGGCTGGTGAGGCAGTGCCGACGCCGGTGGCCGGTCGCTGGCCCGGCGAGGTGTCTTCGGCAGCCGGTTCAACAGCCGCATCGCCGGTTGCTCCACCCAGCGGTGCAGCGCGACGGCCAGCGCGTACGACCCGAGCAGAAATGCCGTGGCCAGGCCGAGCGCCTGTGGCGCCGACCAGGTCTGGTCACGGCCGATCAGCTGCATCGCGGTGACGATCACCACCAGGTGGACGAGGAAGAACGCGTACGAGATGGTGCCCAGATGGACGGCGAGTCGGCCCCGCCACGGCGATCGCCGGCCGTGTACGTCGGCGACGGCCGCCGCCGGAACCAGCAGGGCGAGCGTGACGATGGTGGCCGCCGTGTCCCGGGCCTGCGCCGGCAACCAGCCCACGGCGAGGTAGTTGACCACCCACAGCGCGCTCGCCAGGGCCAGCCCGGGTCCCCGCCATGCTCCGCGCAGCACCAGCAACGCCAGTACGACGCCAAGGACGAACTCCAGCATCCGTACCGGCGGGAAGATGTAGACGAACCAGCGCCGGTGCTCGGCCGGTACGGCCACTTCAGCCAGCACCGGCATCAGCCAGACCGCTGCCGGCAGCGCGAGCGCCGCGACCCGTAGCCAGGCGGTGGTGAACCGGCGTGCCGCAGCGTGAACCAGCGGGAAGGCCAGGTAGAAGGCCATCTCGCAGGACAGTGACCAGGTGACCGGATTGATGCCGAGATAGTGGACGTCCCACGGGTGCCAGGCCTGGACCAGCGGCACCGAAGTGGCCAGCAGCTGTGGCCAGATTCCCGGCATCCGGTCGGTCGCGGCCAGCCCGGCCAGCGCCAGCGGCAGTGCCACCAGATGGGCCGGGTATACCCGGACGACCCGCGCGATCCAGAACCGGCCGGGCCGGTAACCGGTACGTACCGACCAGGTCAGCACGAAGCCGGACAGGACAAAGAAGAAGGAGACACCGAGGTCACCGGCGTTGAGCAGCATCGCGGCGAACTGGTCGTGCCGCTGATCAGTCAACGGGAGGAACGAGTACGCGTGTACCCCGAAGACCAGCAGCGCCGCGGCGAAGCGCAGTCCGGTCAGTGACGGCAGGCGTCCCGGGGCAGAGGGTGTGGCGGGCAGCTTACGATCCTTCCGTTCGGGCCGGTGCGGTAGGTGGCGGTCCGACCGTGATCGGGGTCCTCGCCGCCGCGCAATGCGGTGGCCGCTCATGTATCCAGCACCGCAGGATGCCAAACCCGGCGCCCTCCGCTAGCGGCTGTGCCAGCCATCCGCTTCGGCCGATCGGCCCGAACACTGCGGTCTGTCCTGACCAGGCCGGTTGTGAGCCTTGCTTGGTATGGTGTGCGCCTGTTTGGCGAATCAGTCGGTGGATGACATGTGCGCAGGGGCCATGGTGGTACGACCCGCGGCGCCGGGGGCGGGGCGTGCCGCTAGCTCGCCGCTGCCCGCTCTGGTGTTCCTGGCGTTCGGCGCCGCCATCGCGGTGCTGTACTGCGTCTCCGACGCTGTGCTGGTGAACGGCTCGGCGTTCGGCGCCGCCGGGATCGCCGGTGCCGCGGCCGTGGCGGTCGGCCCCCAATGGCATCGGGCCCGACCCCGATGGGCATGGCGGTTGCTCGCCGCCGCGTGTCTGAGTTTCCTCGCCGGGGCACTGGCCCGCCCGTGGGCTGTCGAGCAGGACGGCCTGTACGGGCTGGCCGCTGACGCTGCCACCGTGCCGGGCTATCTGTTCATGCTGCTCGGACTGGCCGGGCTGCTACGTACCCGCGGTCGGCTGCCGTCGCACGCGGTGATCGACGGGTTGATCGTGTTCATCGGCGCGGCGCTGTGCTCGGTGCTGCTGCTGGCGGTGCCGGCGGGCAGCATCGCCGACCGCCCGGTACTGGTCTCCGCGTTCGCCGCCCTCTACCCGATCTTCGACGTCATCTTGGTCCTGATCCTGGTCAGCCTGGCGTTCACCACCGCGGTACGGCGGCCGAGCTACCTGTTGCTGGTGGCCTCGATGACCTGCCTGCTGGTCGGCGATGTGCTGTACGCCATCATCGGCGTCTCCGGGCAGCTCACCGGCTCGCGGCTGCTGGACCTGCCGTTCCTGATCGGGTTCCCGCTGATCGGCGCGGCGGCGCTGCACCCGTCCGTGGTCGATCTGGGCCGGGCGGCGCGGCTGCCGGTGCAGGCCTGGTCCTGGCAGCGGCTGCTGCTGATCGGCCCGGCGCTGGCGGCCCCGTTCCTGCTGACCGTGGTCGTCTCCGGCCGGTCGGCCACCGACCGACTGGTGCTGGGCATCGGTGGCGCCGCGATGGTCGTGCTGCTGATGATGCGGGCGGTCTCCGCGGTGCAGGGCTATGCCGCCGCGCAACGCCGCTACGAGCACCGCGCCACCCACGATCCGCTCACCGGCCTGCCGAACCGGCTCATGCTCGCCACCGAGGTTCGCCGCCTGCTGACCACCAATCCGGCGGAGGAGACCTGGATCTGGGTGTACTTCCTCGACCTCGACGGGTTCAAACTGGTCAACGACTCGTGGGGGCACCACGCTGGCGATCAGCTGATCGCCGAGGTCGCTGCCCGGCTGCGCGCGGCGTTGCCGGCGGCGGTGACCGTGGCCCGGGTCGGCGGGGACGAGTTCGTCGTCGTGCACCTCGGCGACCGGCCCGACGCGATCGCGCTCGCTGAGCGGATCATCAACTGTGTCAACGAGCCGTTGCAGATCAGGCAGGCCGAGGCGGTGATCACCGCCTCGGTCGGCATTGCCGGTACCCGGCTCGGCTCCGTAGGACCGGACGAGAGTCCGCCGGTCACCGCCGACGCGCTGATGCGGGACGCGGACACCGCGATGTACCAGGCCAAGGCGGACGGCCGGGGACGCTGGGTGATGTTCGACGCGTCCATGCACGAACGCGTGCGCGAACGGGTCGACATCGAGCAGGCGTTGCGTGCGGCGCTGGTCCAGGACGACCTGCGCCTGGCTTACCAGCCGATCGTCGACCTGGAGACCGGGCAGTTGATCGGGGCGGAAGCGTTGCTGCGGTGGGAGCATCCGGACCGTGGCATGGTGCCGCCGTCGGTGTTCATCCCGATTGCCGAAGACACCGGCCTGATCGCTTCGATCGGCCGGTGGGTGCTGGACCACGCCCTGCGCCAGCTCTCGCAGTGGCGCGCGGACGGCACTGTCACCGCCGATTTCTGGATGTCGGTGAACGTGTCGCCACGCCAGCTGCGCGACCCGGGCCTGGCCCGCGCGTTGGACGAGGCACTGACCCGGTACGGCGTACCTGCCGCGGCCGTCGTGTTGGAGATCACCGAATCCGTGATGATCGACCCGTCCAGCGTCACCGGGCAGGTGCTGGCGGACCTGCGTGGTCGTGGCATCAAAATCGTCGTAGACGACTTCGGCACTGGTTTCTCGGCACTCGGCTATCTGCGTAGCCATCCGGTCACCGGGGTCAAGGTGGACCGTGCGTTCGTGGCCGGGCTCGGCGCCAGCGCCAAGGACGAAGAAATCGTCCGGGCCGTCGTCGCGATGAGCAGTGCCCTGCACCTCACCGTCGTCGCCGAAGGCGTCGAGACAACCCTGCAACAGGGTGTGCTCGCGGTCCTCGGCGTGCTGTACGGCCAGGGCAGGCTCTGGGGCGAGCCGGTTGGGCCGGCGGAGTTCGTCAAGCAGTGGGCGGTCTCGTCGACGGTGCCGGCCGACACCGCTCAGGGACGGGCCGGCAACTCGTAGAGCCAGTAGGTCTGCTCGTCCATGCGGCTGGCGCTGGCCCCTTCGGTCAACGACGTCAAGGTCTGATGGATGGCCCGGGCGAGACCGATCCGGTCGTTGCGGCGGCAGATGTCCAGGGCCGCGATGCCGTCGCTGGCCTGCACCCGTTGCCACATGTCGGCGATCACCAGCTCAAAGATCCCGGATCCACGGCAGTCGGGATGGATCGCGAAGAACCCGATGTACCAGATGCGTTTTTCCGCGTACAACTGTGGCCAGCGGTGGGCGAAGTAATCGGGTGAGATCAGCGGCATCGTGTCGAGTTCGTTGGTGAACGTCGCCAGCGCGGCCAACTGGTGTGCCCGTTCGGGGTCGTGCCCGAGATACTTCAGCACCCGCTGATCACGCAGCACTTCGTCGAACTCGTCGCGGTGCATGACATGCCGCTGGACCGCGGTGGTCCGCAACTCGTCGAACGCCTCGGTGTAGAGCCGCCAGGTCGGGTCGGACAGCTCGGCCGGAATGACCGTTTCAACCTCTATGTACATGGTCACCCTCCGGGCCGCACCGGATGTCGGGGTGGGGTGCGGCCCTACTCCTGAGTATGAGCGACGGCTGACCGCCTGATCAGGGCGGCGGCAGAGATGAATACAAGATTCTCCGGTGTCGGTCGATCCGGATCGGTGTCCCGGTCGTATTCCTGAGCGGGCCCGTCGATGCGCCGTGCCCGTCACGCCGAGGAGGGTCGTCATGCCGCGACCGGGACAGCCTGGTGAACCCGCCGAGATCGATCTGGGTCCGGTGCAGCGCGCGGTGCCGGCCGAGGCGCCCGCCCCGGCGTCGCTTGGCGCGGCGTCGCTTGGCGCGGCCGAGATGAACGCCCCCGCGCCCGCCCGCCCCGGCACCGTCTGGCCCGGCCCGGCCCCACGTCAACAGGACTACCTGACGGATGCCTATCCGCTCGCACCCGAAGACGACACCCCGGTGGCCGGCGCGGGCCCACACATCCCGCCGCCGCCCTGGCTGGCCCGCGAGCTCGACCTGCCAGAGCCGGTGACCCCGGCGGTGCCCTTCTTCGACCCGGATCCGGATGACTTTCACCAACCGCCACCACCACCGTCACCTCGCCACGTCGGCGATACCCGCCGGCTCGTGCTGGTCGGTGCCGGTCTGCTGGCGCTGTTTCTCGTCGCCGTACTCGCCGGGGCCGGCGTCGTCGACGCACTCCGGACCACCTCCGCCGGCAACGCCTCGGACGATCCCGCCGCCGGCCCGACCGCTGCACCCGGCGGCGCGACGGACACCTCCCCGGCCACCGAACGGCTTGTCTCCGGGCCGCTGGGCAACGTGCGGGAAGCCGAGTTCGACCTGGTCAGCGGCACCACCACGGTAAGCATCCGAACCGCCGACCTGGGTGGCGAACTGTACCGGATCAGTACCCCTATCGATGGTGACGTGCTGCCCCGGGTGATCGCCGACAACGGCCAGATCGCCCTGCATCTGGTGCCCAGCGGGCAGACCGGGCCCGGAGTCGTCGACATCGAACTGCACTCGGCGGTCCGCTGGCGGCTGCGCCTCACCGGCGGGGTCGCCCAGCACACCATCGACCTGCGCGACGCCAACCTGGCCGGTCTGGACATCGTCGGTGGCGCGGCGCGCATCGACCTGACGCTGCCGCCACCGGACGGCACCCTGCCGGTCCGGATGTCGGGCGGAGCCAACCAGTTTCTCATCGAGGCACCACCCGGTCCGCCGGCGCAGGTCCGGTTCGGCGCCGGTGCCGCCAGCGCCATCATCGACGGGGACGACACCGACGGCATCGCACCCGGGTCGGTGTTCACCGGCAACGGCTGGAACAGTGCCGCCGACCGCTACGACATCGACGCGATAGCCGGCGTCTCGGTACTGTCCCTGCAGCGCAACTGACGCCACGGGCTGGCGCTGCGGGGCTCGCTCGCTGGCGCTCGCTCACTCCTCGCGCTCAGCGGGGTCGGTCGGGCTGGCGTTGCGGGGCTCGCTCGCTGGCGCTCGCTCACTCCTCGCGCTCAGCGGTATCCATCATTTTGTAGATGCGTTGCTCCGACACCGGGTACGGGGTGCCGAGGGCTTGGGCGAACACGTTCACCCGCAACTCCTCGATCATCCAGCGGATCTGCCGGGCGGCGTCGGTGTTGTGCCGGGCCGGTGGCAGCCCGTCGAGCATCTGCTGGTACTCCCGGCGTACGGTGTCGATCCTGGCCTGCTGATCGCGGTCCCGGCGCGGATTCTGCGGCAGTTTCTCCAACCGGCGCTCGATCGCGGCCAGATAGCGGGGCAGATCCGCCAGACGCGCGTGCCCGGTGGCGGTCACGAAGCCCGGATAGACCAGGGCGGCGAGTTGCTCGCGGATATCGGCCAGGGCGGCCACCAAGGCCAGATCGGAGGTACGGCCGAGCCGCTGCTGCACCGCGTACGCGCCCGCCAGGACCTGTCGGACCCGGGAGACGACATCGACCGTGGTATCCACCAGACCGGCGCGGACCTGCTCGCGCAGCGCCGCGAAACCATCCGCGTCCCAGGCCGGCCCGCCCGCCTGCGCCATCAGGGTGTCGACCGCCGCCCCCGCACAGTCGTCCAGTAGCTCGACCACGGTGCGGTACGGGTTGCGGCTCAACGCCAACTTGTCCTGGTTGGACAGCCGTCCGGAGACGAACTTCGCCGGCGACGGCAGGGTGAGCAGCAGCAGCCGCCGAGTGCCGGACCACATCTGTCGATCCCGTACGGCGGCACTGTCGAAGACCCGCACCGCGACGCTGCCGCCCTCGTCGGCCAACCCGGGGTAGGCGGTGACCCGGTAGCCGGCCCGGTCCTGCTCCATACTGCGGGGCAGCGTACCGATGCTCCACTCGCGCAGCCCACGCCGCTCCACGTCCGGGGCTGCGGCGGCCACCACCCGGCGTACCTCGGTGGTCAGCTCCCGGCGCAGCGCGGCCAGGTCCTTGCCCTCGGCCAGCGGCTTGTTCTGGTCGTCGACCACCCGGAAGGTGACCCGCAGGTGCGGCGGTACCTTGTCCGGCTCCCACGCGTCGTGTGGCACCACCACCCCGGTCAGCCGGCGCAGCTCGCGGGCAAGCGCCTCCAGCAGCGGTTCCTGACCCGGGGTGATCGCGGCCAACGCCGCGCGGGCGAAGTCCGGTACCGGTACGAAGTTGCGCCGCAGTTGCTTGGGCAGCGAGCGGATCAGTGCGACCACCAACTCCTCGCGCAGCCCGGGGACGTGCCAGTCGAAACTGTCGTCCGGCACGTGGTTGAGCATCGGCAGCGGGATGTCGACGGTCACCCCGTCGGTCTCGGTGCCCGGCTCGAAACGGTACGTCAGTGGCAGCGCCACCCCGTCGGAGTGCCACTGGTCCGGGTAGCCGGCCGGGTCGATCCGCCCCTTGCCCTGGTTGACCAGCATGTCGCGGTCGAAGGTGAGCAGGTCGGGCGTGGCCCGGCGGGCCTTCTTCCACCAGGCGTCGAAGTGTCGCCCCGAGACGACGTCGGCGGGCAGCCGCTGGTCGTAGAACTCGAACAGGGTCTCGTCGTCGACCAGGATGTCGCGGCGGCGTACCCGCTGCTCCAGGTCGCCGATCTCGTCGAGCAGGGCGCGGTTGTCGTGGAAGAACCGGTGCGGGGTGTGCCAGTCGCCTTCGACGAGCGCGTGCCGGATGAACAGCTCCCGGCTCAGCGCCGGGTCGATCCGGCCGAAGGTGACCTTGCGCGCGGCGACCAGCGGGATGCCGTACAGCGTGACCTTCTCGTAGGCCACCACCGCGGCCTGCTTCTTCTCCCAGTGCGGTTCGCTGTACGAGCGTTTCACCAGGTGACCGGCGAGCGCCTCGACCCACTCCGGTTCGACCTTGGCGACCGTGCGCGCCCACAGCCGGGACGTTTCCACCAGCTCGGCGGCCATCACCCAGCGGGGCTGCTTGCGGAACAGCGCCGAACCGGGGAAGACCCCGAACCGCGCCCCCCGCGCGCCGAGATAGTCCTGTTTGGCCGGGTCCTTCAGGCCGACGTGGGACAGCAGGCCGGCGAGCAGCGACTGGTGCACGGCCACCGGCGGCGCCGGCTCGCCACCCCGGTCGACCGGCACGTTCATCGTCCGTAGCGTCTGCCGCAGCTGGCTGCGGATGTCCTGCCACTCGCGTACCCGCAGGTAGTTGAGGAACTCGGCCCGGCACATCCGCCGAAACGCGCTGCCGGAACGCTCCCGCTGCTGCTCGCGCAGGTAGCGCCACAGGTTGAGGAACGCGGTGAAATCCGACTCGGCGTCAGCGAACCGGGCGTGTGCCTGATCGGCCTGGGCCTGCTGATCGGCCGGCCGCTCCCGAGGGTCCTGGATAGACAGTGCAGCGGCGATCACGGTGACCTCGTCGACGCAGCCGTTGCCCTCGGCGGCGAGCACCATCCGGCCCAGTCGCGGATCGACGGGCAGCTGGGCCAACCGCCGGCCGACCTGGGTCAGCCGGGGCGGACCGCCAGGCACCGGCGGCTCGATCGCGCCCAGCTCGTGCAGCAGCGCGATGCCGTCGGTGATCTGCCGGCGGTCCGGCGGCTCGACGAACGGGAACGCGCCGATGTCGCCCAACCCGATCGAGGTCATCTGCAGGATGACCGAGGCCAGGTTGGTCCGCACGATCTCCGGGTCGGTGAACTCCGGTCTCGACTCGTAGTCGGCCTCGTCGTACAACCGGATGCAGATACCGTCCGAGGTGCGCCCGCAGCGGCCCTTGCGCTGGTTGGCCGACGCCTGCGACACCGGCTCGATCGGCAGCCGCTGCACCTTGAGTCGGTTGCTGTAGCGGGAGATCCGCGCCGTACCCGGGTCGATCACGTACTTGATGCCCGGCACGGTCAGCGAGGTTTCCGCGACGTTGGTGGCCAGCACCACCCGACGGCCCCGGTGCGGCTGGAAGATGCGGTGCTGCTCGGCGGCGGACAGCCGGGCGTACAGCGGCAGGATCTCGGTGTCGCGCAGCCGGGGTCGGTCGGCCACCAGCTTGCCGAGCGCGTCGGCGGTGTCGCGGATCTCCCGCTCCCCGCTGAGGAAGACCAGGATGTCGCCGGGGCCCTCGTCGGCGAGTTCCTCGACCGCTTCGCTGATCCCGTCGATCTGGTCCAGCGTCACGGTGCCCGGCGTGCCTGGCGCCGCGCCGGGATCGTCGTCGGTCTCGTCGGTCTCGCGCAGCAGCGGCCGATAGCGGACCTCCACCGGATAGGTGCGCCCGGACACCTCGACCATCGGCGCCGGCGGCTTGCCCGGCTCGGTGAAATGGTCGGCGAAGCGCTGCGGGTCGATCGTCGCCGACGTGATGATCACTTTGAGGTCGGGGCGGCGGGGGAGCAACTGCTTGAGATAGCCGAGGATGAAGTCGATGTTCAGGCTGCGCTCGTGCGCCTCGTCGATGATCAGCGTGTCGTACTGGCGCAGCATCCGGTCACGCTGCAGCTCGGCCAGCAGGATGCCATCGGTCATCAGCTTCACCAGGGTCTGGTCACCGACCTGGTCGGTGAAGCGGACCTTGTAGCCGACGACGTCGCCGAGGGAGGTGCCGAGCTCGTCGGCGATCCGGTCGGCGACGGTACGGGCAGCCAGCCGGCGCGGCTGGGTGTGCCCGATCAGCCCGCGGACTCCGCGTCCGAGCTCCAGGCAGATCTTCGGGATCTGGGTGGTCTTGCCGGAGCCCGTCTCGCCGGCCACGATCACCACCTGATGGTCGCGGATCGCCGCGGCGATGTCGCCGGCCCGTCCGCTGACCGGCAGCCCGTCGGGGTAGCGGATCCGCGGGACCCGGTCGCGTCGCCGCTGCACCGCCTGCTGGGCGGATCGCACCGCCGTGGCGATCTCGTCGATCGCCGACTGCCGGGCCTGCGGGTCGCGGACCTTGCGCACCCCGTCGAGGCGCCGGTGCAGCCGCCGCTCGTCGCGGATCGTCAGCTCGGGGAGAAGCTTCAGCAGGTCAGGTATTGATCGTGCAACGGTGGAGGGCGGGTTCATGGCGCTGACCACGATACCCGCCGCCCCGCTGCCGGTCGCCTGGGTTTCCGGCCACCTGTCCCTGGTTCAGGCCAGCGCGTCGAGCAGATGCTCCAGGGTGGTGCGGGTCGGCAGACGTGCCAGCAGGTGCCGGACGCTGCGGTCGGCGTACCGCCGATCCTCGGTCGTCTCGGCGGCCAGCGCCGCCTCGACCTGCTCGGACCCATAGTTGACCAGACTGGTCGCCGCACCTCGGAAATCGGCCAGGCGCAGCTCCGGCCCGCCGTCGGCCCGCTGCCGGTAGCCGTCGACCAGCGCCCGCGCACCGACAACGTCGATCCGATCCGGCGCAGCGACCGCCCAGTCCAGCAGCGCGTTCGCCACCTCCCAGGCCGGCGGCTGGCCACCAGCGTGTTCCCAGCCGACGACGACGAGGCGACCGTCGGGTGCGAGCCGGGTCTGCGCCGGCCCGAGCGTGTTGTGGGTCAGCACCGGATCCGGCACCGACGCGTCATGACCGATGCCGGCCAGGTCCTCCAGCGTCGGTACCGCCGCCACCAGTTGCCCGGCCCAGGGTGCCTGCCGGGCGGTCGCGGTGGACGCCAGCCCAGCCCAGCTGGCCGGGCCGAGTCGCTTGGCGTGCCACGGGCTGACCCGGTCGACCGGCAACGCCAGGCCGTGCAGCGTGGCGAGCACGTCGCCGACCGCGCGGGCGACCGCCGCTGCTCACCGGGCCGGCGAGGGGCGGCCCGGCCGGCAGGTGCTGGTACGCCCGCCACCGGTGCCCACCGATCGACTCGATGATGTTGCCGTCGCGGCTGCGTACCGGGGTGGGCAGCAGCACACCGGCCGCGGCGGCGGCCTGCTGCAGGGCGACGTCGGTGCCGGCGTCGACGATCGGCAGCCAGTTGTCCATCGTACGGACGGTGAACCGTCCCCGGTCGGTGTCGACCGACCAGCGGCGGCCCATGTCGTCGGGGCGGGCCAGCGACCGCATCGCGCCGACGACGGCGCCGAGGTCGAACCGGTCGGCGATCGTCTGGGCAAGGGCCGGATCGGCGGTGTCGGCCGTACCGCGCATCCGGTCGACCTCGGCTCCGGCGGGTCTCGGCGCGATCCCCGGCGCGCTGCCGTCGAGCGTAGCCGGCCGGCGCGCTGTCGTCGACTGCCCCGCGCGCTGTCCGTCACACGCTGTCCGTCGCGCGCTGCCTGCCGCTCCCGCTCCACGATGTGAGGCTGAGATACGTTATCCGGCGGGGAATAGGTATCTCAGCCTCACATCGATGCGTCAGGATCGTGCGAACGTCGGGAATGGCCCCAGGGTGTCTACGGACGGCGGTTCAGTCGTCGTTGACGCCGTCGGATGGGTCGCTGTCTGCGTCGGGCGGTTCGCCGTCTGCGTCGGGTGAGCTCGGCGTCGGCGTGCGGGTAGCCGGCCGGCATCAGGCCGGAGAGTCGCAGCACCGCCCGGATCCGCCACGCGGAGCTCGGGTCCCACCGGTCCAGGATGGCGAGGGCCCGCAGCGACGGCCGGCACGGCGCGACCACCCCGCCGCACCGGTGGCACTCGCCGGTGGTCCGGTTCGGGATGTGGGTACGAGCCGTTTCGTTGGCCTGCCGAATCGCAGCCTCAAGTGCGGTGGAGCGTGGCTGAGCGCGGAGTCGGGGTGTCCCGCCGATTCCGTCGTTCCTGGGCACTGTTCCCCTACGTGGAGCGTCGTCCGCCCGCGAGGATGTGTGGCGGTATTGGGGTCACTTGACGCGCTCGGAGCACAGGTGCACGTGACCGGTTCGCAGCTCGGCCACTACGAGACGGGCCGGTCGCTGCCGCCCGACGACCTGGCGGTCACCTGGAGATGACCCGGGAGCGACTGGAGCGGCAGACGTAATGCCACGTAGCTGATCTCGGTGTGGTGGTCGCGGGAGCGCGAGCCTGCGTCGAGTGGCCACGGCCGAGGGCACCCAGGGCACCCCCATGGTTGTCTCATCGGCCGGTTTGACGACAATGACGGTTCCCTCGACCACGCGGATCAAGGTTCCGAGGGCCAGGGCTGAGCCGGTCGGCCCGACAGGTCGTGACCTTGGGCCTGGCGGCTCTCACGCCCGCCGGGTAAGGGTGGACGTGGGCGGGCCGGACGACCGGTCCGGGCCGCCGGAGGAGGTGGATCCCATGACCGAGCAGCGGTACGCAGGCAAGGTCGCGCTGGTCACCGGCGCGGGCTCCGGCATCGGCCGGGCGGTGGCACTACGGCTGGCCGCCGAGGGAGCGAAGGTCGTCGGCTGCGACGTCGACGCCGACGGGCTGGACGGCACCGGCAAGCTCCTCGCCGCCGCCGGACACGCGGCCGATCTGGTCACTGCCGATGTGACCGTACAGGCCGACATCGACCAACTGGTCACCCGGCTGCCCGGCGACCGGATCGACCTGCTGGCCAACGTGGCCGGCGTGATGGACTTCTTCCTGCCGGTGACCGAACTGGACGACGCCACCTGGGACCGGGTGCTCGCGGTCAACCTGACCGGCCCGATGCGGCTCGCCCGGGCGGTGCTTCCGTTGATGAAGCAGGCCGGCAAGGGTGCCATCGTCAACATCGCCTCGATCGGTGGGCTGACCGGTTCGGTCGCCGGAAGCGCGTACGTGGCGTCGAAGCACGGTCTGATCGGCCTGACCCGCTCGACGGCCTTCCTGTACGGTGCGGACGGTATCCGTACCAACGCCATCTGCCCCGGCGGAGTGGAGACGAACATCGGCCGTAGCGCCCAGCCGAAGGTCGAATGGGCCTACGAGCGGCTGTCGAAGTCCTTCGCCGGCCACGTGACCCGCACCGCGCAGCCGGACGAGATCGCGACCCTGGTCGCCTGGCTCGGCAGCGACGAGGCGGTCAACGTCAACGGCGCGATCATCACCTCGGACGGCGGCTGGACCAGCTGATCGGGCGGCACGCGCGCTGATCGGGGCGGTACGCGCGGTGGTGCGGGTGCGGTCGGGGCCGCTGTCCGCGCCACCGCGTCAGCCTGTCGTGTCGTGTTCAGCCTGTCTCGTGTAGTCGCTGGTAGGCCCGGTGCAGGTCGGCCCCGGTAGGCGGGCCGCCGGGCAGCGGCTGCCAGAACTCGGCGTCCGGCGGCGCGGTCACCTCGACCCGATCGCCGTCAGCGGTGTCGAAGCCGAGCCGCCACGCGTGCAGGTGGGTGCGGGTGCCGTTCGCGGCGGCGGCCTTGTCGAACAGCGGGTCACCGACGATCGGCTGGCCGATCCAGGCCAGGTGCACCCGGATCTGATGCCGCCGGCCGGTGAGCGGCGCGACGGCGAGCAGACGGTGCGCCGGGTCGCCCGCGACGTGGACGAACCGGGTCTGCGAAGGGTAGCTGCGGACGTCGTCGAAGGCGGTACCGGGAGCGAGTGCCCACCGCCCGGCGGTCTGGTCGTAACCGATGTCGGCGCGGTTGCCGGCGACCCGGACCCGGTTCTTGCGACCCACACTCAGCGGCAGGTCGACGACGCCGACCTCGGGCGGCGGCCCGGCGTCGTCGGCGGCGCAGACCACGGCCAGATAGACCTTGTCCACCGTACGGCGGTTGAACTGACGGGTCAGGTCACCGTGGTGACGCAGTTCCTTGGCGAACAGGATCGCCCCGGACGTGTTCTTGTCGATCCGGTGCACCGGGAAGACCTGTTCGCCCGTCTCCTCGGCGAGACGGACCAGGTCGGTGCCGTGCCGCTCGCCCATCACGGCTGTGCCGGCGGGCTTGTTCAGCACCAGCGCGGCGCCGTCCTCGTACAGGACGGCGTCGGCGCGTAGGTCGGACCAGAGATTCACCGGTGCCCGAGGATACGCCGTCGGGCGCGGCGCCGTCCCGGCGACGTCCGCAGCGGCGCCACGCCGGTTGCGGACGTCGCGGACGGTGTGGTCAGGCCGAGGTGCTCCAGATGGCGGTGAACGCGGCGGCCTCGCCGGCCAGCCAGCGTTCCACCTGGTCGGGCCGGAAAGTGGCGTCGGGCCGGTGGGCGGTGCCCCGGCGCAGGTCGACCAGGACCGGCTCGGCGTGCGGCAACACCTGGTCCATGTGCCGGGCCATCAGATGCCAGATCGCGGTGCGGGCTTCGACGCTGGGCGGCTGCTCGTCGAAGTGGATCCGGACGGCCTCGGCGCGGCCGTCGGCGTACCGCAGCCCGAAGTGCGGGTTGATCTTGACAGGCAGGTCGCCGAGCATGCCGAGCGCGTCGTGGGTCGGTGCCAGCTCCACCTGGGACAGATCACCGAGCGAGGCCAGGTAGCGCGACGCGCCCGGCACCAGGGCCGCGTACAGCGGTTGCCAGCGCTGCTTGACCTGCCCGCCGACGGCGGCGAGGTGGCTGCCGCCGGTGCGGAACCGGATGTCCGCCTTCAAGGCCTTGACCAACTGCCCGTGCGGGTTGAAGCCGGACCGGCTGGCCCGCTGGCGGCGCAGTCCGCCGACGAAGGTGGCCTTGGCCGGTCCGGACTGGCCGACGTACCGGGCGAAACCGAGCAAGGTGGCGTAGGGGACCGGTGCGGGATTGGCGGGTGCTGCGGAGGGGGTCGACTCGGCGGCGCGAGGGGGTGCGATCACGGCGTTCCTTCCCAGGTCAGGAGCCGGATTAGTACACCCATTCTAATCGAGAAGTCACGCTGCGCCCAGTCCTCGGTCACGCTGCGCCTGTCTGGTTGACGGGCTCCGGCGCGGGCAGTCGCCGGCCTTCGCCAAGAGGCCGACCAGGCCGACTGCTGCGAGGTCAGAGCTGGCCGACGTCGGTGACGTGCACGACGGCGGCACCGGCCTCGTCCGAGGCGGCGAGATCGACCTCGGCGCTGATGCCCCAGTCGTGGTCGCCGGCCGGGTCGGCGAAGATCTGCCGCACCAGCCAGCGGTCCCGCTCCTGGGTGATCATCAGCAGCGCCGGGCCACGGGCGTCCGGCCCGGTGCCGAGCTCGTCGTACTCGTCGAAGTAGGACTCCATGGCATCGGCCCAGGCGTCGGCGTCCCAGCCCGACCCGGCGTCCAGCTCGCCGAGTTCGTCCCAGCGGCGCAGCGCGGCCAGCTCCACCCGGCGGAACATCGCGTTGCGCACCAGCACCCGGAAGGCCCGCAGGTTTGCGGTGACCGCCGGTGGCCGGTCGTCGGCGACCACCGCGACGTCGGGGTCGTCGGTCGGGTTGCGCAGCCGCTCCCACTCGTCGATCAGGCTGGAGTCGACCTGGCGGACCAGCTCGCCGAGCCACTCGATGAGGTCGATGAGCTCCTCGGTCTTGGCGTCGTCGGGCACGCTCTGGCGCAGCGCCTTGTACGCGTCGGCCAGGTAACGCAGCACCAGACCTTCCGAACGGGACAGCCCGTAGAAGCTGACGTACTCGGTGAACGTCATCGCCCGCTCGTACATGTCGCGGACCACCGACTTGGGGGCCAGCTCGTAGTCGGCCACCCAGGGATGACCCCGCCGGTACGTCTCGTAGGCCGCGTCGAGCAGGTCGGCCAGCGGCTTCGGATGGGTGACCGCGTCGAGCAGTTCGAGGCGGGCCTCGTACTCGATGCCGTCGGCCTTCATCTGCGCGACCGCCTCGCCGCGCGCCTTGTGCTGTTGGGCGGAGAGGATCTGCCGGGGGTCGTCCAGCGTCGCCTCGATGATCGACAGTACGTCGAGGGCGTACGTCGGCGACTCGACGTCGAGCAGTTCCAGCGCGGCCAGGGCGAACGGCGACAGCGGCTGGTTGAGCGCGAAGTCGAGCTGCAGGTCGACGGTGAGCCGGACCCGCCGGCCCTCGGCGTCCGGTTCGGGCAGCTGTTCGACCACCCCGCCGGCGCGCAGCGCCCGGTAGATGGCGATCGCCCGGCGGATGTGCCTGCGTTGCGCGGCCCGGTCCTCGTGGTTGTCGGTGAGCAGCCGGCGCATCGCGGCGAACGCGTCCCCGGGCCGGCTGATGACATTGAGCAGCATGGCGTGGCTGACTCCGAAGCTGGAGGTCAACGGCTCCGGTTCGGCGGCGACCAGCCGTTCGAACGTCGGCTTGCCCCAGCCGATCGCGCCCTCCGGTGGCTTCTTGCGGACCACCTTGCGCCGCTTCTTCGGGTCGTCACCGGCCTTGGCCAGGGCCTTCTCGTTCTCGATGACGTGTTCGGGCGCCTGCACCACGACCGTGCCGAGGGTGTCGAAGCCGGCCCGCCCGGCCCGGCCGGCGATCTGGTGGAACTCGCGTGCCTTGAGCAGCCGGGTCCGTACCCCGTCGTACTTGGACAGGCCGGTGAACAGCACGGTGCGGATCGGCACGTTGATGCCCACCCCGAGGGTGTCCGTACCGCAGATCACCTTCAGCAGGCCGGCCTGGGCGAGGGTCTCCACCAGCCGGCGGTACTTCGGCAGCATGCCGGCGTGGTGCACCCCGATGCCGTGGCGGACCAGCCGGGACAGGGTGCGCCCGAAGCCGGAGGTGAACCGGAAGTTGCCGATCGCGGCGGCGATCGCGTCCTTCTCGGCGCGGGTGCACACGTTGATGCTCATCAGCGCCTGCGCCCGCTCCAGCGCCGCCGCCTGGGTGAAGTGGACCACGTACACCGGGGCCTGGTGGGTGCTGAGCAGCTCTTCGAGAGTCTCGTGCAGCGGGGTCACCGCGTAGCTGAACATCAGTGGCACGGGCCGCTGCGCCGACGAGACCACGGCGGTGGACCGGCCGGTCCGCCGGGTCAGATCGTCGACGAACCGGGTGACGTCGCCGAGGGTGGCCGACATCAGCACGAACTGGGCCTGTGGCAGCTCGATCAGCGGGACCTGCCAGGCCCAGCCGCGGTCCGGCTCGGAGTAGAAGTGGAACTCGTCCATCACCACCTGGCCGACGTCGGCGTCGGCGCCGTGGCGCAGGGCGATGTTGGCCAGCACCTCGGCGGTGCAGCAGATGATCGGCGCGTCCTCGTTGACGCTGGCGTCGCCGGTGAGCATGCCGACCTCGGAGGCGCCGAATGTGTCGCAGAGCGCGAAGAACTTCTCCGACACCAGCGCCTTGATCGGCGCGGTGTAGAAGGTCACCCGGTCGTCGGCCAGGGCGGCGAAGTGCGCGGCGGTGGCGACCAGACTCTTACCGGATCCGGTCGGGGTGTTCAGGATGACGTTCGCCCCGGAGACCAGCTCGATGACCGCTTCGTCCTGGTGTGGGTAGAGTTCCAGGCCCTGGCCGGCCGCCCACGAGGTGAACGCGTCGTACAGTTCGTCCGGGTCGGCGCCGTCGGGCAGGCGGTCGGTGAGGGTCAGGGCGGTCTGCGTCATGGTTCGTCCATCGTGCCTGTGACCGCTACCGCTCGCCAACGCGGGGTCACGGATCGGCGTGCGGGCGAGTGCGTACGACGTGAGCTCAGCGGCGTACCAGGTGCGCTCAACGGCGTACGAGAATCAGGTCGTACGCGGGCCGGCCGGCCCGCAGACCGCGCCGTTCGAACTTCGTCTCCGGCCGGTACGCCGGCCGTGGCGCGAACCCGTCGTGCGGGTTGACCAGCTCCGGATCGGCCTGCAGGGTCGTCAGCATCACCTCGGCGTACGGCGCCCAGTCGGTGGTGCAGTGCAGCCGCCCGCCCCGGCGCAGCCGGGACCGCAGCAGCGCCACGTGATCGGGCTGGATTAGTCGTCGCTTGTGGTGGCGGGTCTTCGGCCACGGGTCGGGAAAGAACGCGTACACCGCGTCCAGGCTGTTCTCGGACAGGCAGCGACGGGCCAGGTCGAGGGCATCGCCGGTGGCCACCCGGACGTTGGTCAGGCCGTCGCGCTCAATCAGCGCGAGCAGGTTGGCGATGCCGGGAGTGTGCACCTCCACCGCCAGGTAGTCCCGCCCCGGGTCGGCGGCGGCCATCGTGGCGGTGGCGTCACCCATGCCGAAGCCGATGTCGAGCACCACCGGTGCGCTGCGGCCGAACGACGCCACCAGGTCCAGTGGACCCACCAGGTCGGCGACCACCAGGCCGTGCACGGCGTGCAGCCGGTCCAGTGCGTCGTGGTGCCGGCCGCTGAGCCGGCCCCGGCGTGGGTGGAAGGTGCGGATGCTCACGCCACAGCAGCATATCCGCGACACCGAGAGTGTCCGGGGTGTCATCCAGGGCAGCCAGGTGAGAGGATTCCGGCAGCCTTGCGGGAAGGATGGTGCCTGATGTCCGGTCGCCGGTCGCTGGCCGCCAGAGCCGCTGCCAGAGCCGCTGCCAGAACTGCCGCCGGTGCCGCCGCTACCGTTGCCGCGGTCGCGGGTGTCCTGCTCGTGGCGGTGCCGGCTCGCGCCGCCGACGTGTTCATCGAGCTGAATCCGAGCACCGTGGAGTCCGGTTACCTGGTCGGCATCCGGGCCAGCTGCACGGAGAACACGCAGCCGGCCACGGTGGAGTCCGACGCGTTCGGGTCGGTCGAGGTACGCCCGCAGTTCGACTTCCTCACCGCCGCGGTCACCGTCCCGGCCGGAACCGAGGCGGGCAGCTACCGGGTGCGGCTGCGCTGCCCCGACGACCGGGTCGCCACCACCACGCTGTACGTGCTCGACCCCACGCGACCGAGTCGCGGGCCGGCCACCGGCTTCGGCGGCACCGCCGGTGAGCCTGGCTCGGGTGACCAGGACGCCGGCGGCGTGCTCGCCGGGGTCGGCGTGGTCGCGCTCGCCGCCGGCGGCCTGCTCGGCCTGGTGACCCTGCGTCGCCGCCGCGCGGCGTAGCGGGCGGTCGGGCACCGCGGTGACGGTCGGGAGGACGGACGACCATGGCGGGTAAGGGGCGGCGCGGTTGGACCGGACCGGCCGCGATCGCGCTGGCGCTGTTCGGCGTGGTGGCGATCGCGGCGAGCGGCGAGGGCAGTTGGCGCGACATCCTGGCCGGCGGCAACAACCCGCCGCCACGGGAGTTCCCGGTCCTGGAACCGAGCCGGCCGATCCGGCTCGCCATCCCGTCGCTGGACGTGCGCGCCCCGGTGCATTCGGTCGGGGTCGCCGACGACGGCACGATCGCCGTACCCAAGCTGTACCGGCACAACCAGGCCGGCTGGTACGAGCGGGGACCCACCCCGGGGCAGTTCGGCCCGGCGATCATCGTCGGGCACGCGGACACCCGCGACGGGCCGTCGGTCTTTCATGACCTGCCCGACATCGAGCCGGGGGCCCGGATCGAGGTGACCCGGCGGGACCGGGCGATCGCCGTCTTCGAGGTCAACACGGTGGAGCATTTCGACAAGGACGAGTTGCCCATCGAGCGGGTGTACGGCGACTATGTCCGGCCCGGCCTACGACTGATCACCTGCGGTGGTCGGTGGCTGGGTGACGGTATCGGGTACGCCGACAACATCGTGGTGTTCGCGTCCCTGGTGGACGTCCGCGACGCGTGACGCCGTTCGGGACCGCTCCATCCGGGTGAACCACCGTCTGAACCACCGTCAGGGTGATCACGTATAGCGGGGTATGGCTGTCGTCGCGGCGCTGGTGAGCACCGGGGCGGGTGCCGGCCGGCGGTAGGCCCACCCCGGTCGACCTCCGGGGCGGTCGGTGGACGAGCCTCCACCACCGCCGGCCGCCCCGGAGGTGTCCCGCCATGCGGAAGGCGGAAAGATAACCAGCACACCCAGCAGCACCGAGGAGGAGTCATGAGCCAGACGGCGCAGATCGGGGTCACCGGTCTGGGGGTGATGGGCCGTAACCTGGCCCGTAACCTGGCGCGGCACGGCCATGTGGTGGCGGTCCACAACCGGTCGGTCGGTCGAACCAAGGAGATGATGGCCGAGTTCGGCCACGAGGGGACTTTCCTGCCGGCGGAGAGCCCGCAGGAGTTCGTCGCCTCGCTGGAGCGCCCCCGCCGCGTGGTGATCATGGTCAACGCGGGTGCCGCCACCGACGCGGTGATCAACGAGTTCGCGCCCCTGCTGGAGCCGGACGACATGATCATCGACGGCGGCAACGCCCACTTCCTGGACACCCGCCGCCGCGAGGCGGCGCTGCGGGAAAGCGGCCTGCACTTCGTGGGTACCGGTGTCTCCGGCGGGGAGGAAGGCGCCCTGCACGGCCCGAGCATCATGCCCGGCGGCTCAGCCGAGTCGTACGCGGCGCTCGGACCGCTGCTGGAAGACATCTCCGCCAAGGTCGACGGCTCGCCGTGCTGCGTCCGGATCGGCCCCGACGGTGCCGGACACTTCGTCAAGATGGTGCACAACGGCATCGAGTACGCCGACATGCAGCTCATCGGTGAGGCGTACGACCTGCTGCGCAACGCCGGTGGGCTGAGCCCGGCGCAGATCGCCGACGTGTTCCGCGGCTGGAACTCCGGCCGGCTGTCGTCGTACCTGATCGAGATCACCGCCGAGGTGCTCGGCCACACCGACGCGGCGACCGGAAAGCCCTTCGTCGACGTCGTGCTCGACCAGGCCGGTCAGAAGGGTACCGGGCGCTGGACGGTGCAGGGTGCGCTCGACCTCGGGGTACCGGTCAGCGGCATCTCCGAAGCGGTGTTCGCCCGCGCGTTGTCCGGGCACGCCCAGATCCGGGCCGCCGCCGCGGACCTGCCCGGCCCGGCGGAGAAGTGGGCCGGCTCGGCCGACGAGCTGATCGCCGACGTGGAGCAGGCGCTCTACGCGTCGAAGATCGTCGCGTACGCGCAGGGCTTCCACCAGATCCAGGCTGGCAGCCTGGAGTACGACTGGACCATCGACCTCGGCGCGGTGGCCAGGATCTGGCGCGGCGGCTGCATCATCCGGGCCGCGTTCCTGGACAAGATCCGGGCCGCGTACGACGCCGCGCCCGAACTGCCGACGCTGCTGACCGACGGCTACTTCGCCCAGGCGCTGGCCGGTGCCCAGCAGGGCTGGCGCCGGGTGGTCGCCACCGCCGCACAGATCGGCGTGCCGGCGCCCGGGTTCGCCTCCGCGTTGGCCTACTACGACGGGCTGCGCGCGCCCCGGCTACCCGCCGCGCTGATCCAGGGGCAGCGGGACTTCTTCGGCGCGCACACCTATCGCCGGGTCGACGCGGAGGGCAGCTTCCACGTGCTCTGGGCCGGTGACCGCAGCGAGACGCCCGCCCGCTGATCCGGCGTCGCCTGTCACGGCGGCCGGCTCCGGCCCTGCTCGGCCGGACCCGGCCGCCGTGGCGCCGCTCGGATCGAGTGCGCTCAGTCAGTGCGCTCAGTCCAGGTCAACCACGACCGGGGCATGGTCCGACGGCCCCGGCCCCTTGCGGGCATCCCGGTCGACGTAGGCCGCCCGGATTCGCTGATTGACTGTCGCGCTGGCGTAGACCAGATCGATGCGCATCCCCATGTTCTTGGGGAACATCCCCGCCCGGTAGTCCCAGTAGGTGTACGGGTACGGCCCCTTCATCGGTTGCGGTATCACGTCGACCAGCCCGAGCGACCGCAGCGCGGCCAGCGCCTCCCTCTCGGCCGCGGTGACGTGGGTGGCCCCGGCGAACGCCACCGGGTCCCAGACGTCGTCGTCGGTGGGCGCGACGTTGAAGTCGCCGCAGACCACCAGGTCGGCGGTGACCTCCGCGGCGAGCGCCGAGCGCAGCCCGGCCAGCCAGGCCAGCTTGTACGCGTAGTGTTCCGAATCCGGCGTACGCCCGTTGGGCACGTACACTGACCAGATGCGCACCCCGGCGCAGGTCGCGGATACCGCGCGAGCCTCGGGCAGTGGGAAGCCAGGCTCGGCGGGGAAGCCCGGACGTACGTCATCCAGACCGACTCGGGACAGCACCGCGACGCCGTTCCATCGGCCGTCACCGTGTACGGCGCTGGCGTAACCCAGCTCAGCGACATCAGCGGCCGGGAACGCGTCGACAGCGCACTTGATCTCCTGCAGGCAGCAGACATCGGGAGCGGTGTCGGCCAGCCAGGCCAGCAGTCGGGGGAGCCGGGCCTTGACCGAGTTGACGTTCCAGGTGGCGATCCGCACCCGGGCAAGCCTGCCACACGGGGCCGCCGGGCGGGGCGCGAGCCTGCCGGGGCTGGGCGGCTCAGCTGGAGCCTGGTAGTTCAGCTTGAGCCTGGTAGGTCGCCGGGGCGGGTCTGCTCGGCCAGGAAGCGTTCCAGCTCGGCGCCGAGCTCCTCGGCGGTCGGCAGCGGCCCGGTCTGCTCGGCGAGCAGGTTGGTGCTTGCCCGGCCCCTGGTGAACGTGTCGTACTGCTCCTCCAAGGCGTGGACCAACGACGCGGCTTCGTCGGTCTGTGCGACCTGCCGGTCGATGTCCTCGCGTACCGCCTCGGCGGCGGTGTGCAGCTGCTCGGTGGGCAGTAGCAGCCCGGTGGTGCGGGAGACGGAATTGAGCAGCAGCTCGGCGGCGGCCGGGTACTCCGCCTGGGCCACGTAGTGGGGGACGTGGACCGCGAACCCGACCGCGTCGTGGCCCTGCTGGCCGAGGCGGTACTCGAGCAGGTGCCCGGCGCTACCCGGGACCTGCACCCGTTGTAGCCACGGCTCGTAGCCGCCGATCAGCTCACGGCGGCTGGCATGGGCGGTGACCCCGGTCGGCCGGGTGTGCGGCACGGCCATCGGAATCGCGTTGAGCCCGACCGTCATCCGGACGTCGAAGCGCTGGCCGACGGCGATCGCGGCGGCGGTGAACCGCTCCCACTGCAGATCCGGCTCGGGACCGCCGAGCAGCAGAAACGGCGTACCGGCGTCGTCGCGCAGCAGGTGGACCTCGAGTCGTGGTTCTTCGTAGTGCTCCCAGTGGTCCTCGACGAAGAGCATCACCGGGCGGCGGGAACGGTAGTCGAGCAGCTGATCGATGTCGAAAGTCGCCATCACGTCGTGTTCGCAGCTGGCGAGCAGGTGCTCGCGCGCGATTCGAGTCGCGTTGCCGGCATCGACGAATCCGGTCATCGCCTGGATCAGCACCGGCTGGCCGAGCTCGGGCACCTCGTCAACGACGTCGTAGAGCTCGTGTGGGTCGAGCACCGGGCGCAACCTCCTGTCGAAACGGTACGGCGGGGACGGCATCCCATTTGCCGCAACGCTAGTCGCATCCTGACGCATTCCGGTTTCCGGGCTCCCGATCCGGCCGGTGGTGAGCCGGCGGCGAGGGAGTGGGCCGGGACGCCGGGACGGAACAGGGCCGGCGCGGGTGGGCTGGTCCGACTGGGGGAGGCGGTCTCGGCCGGATGGGTCGTCCGGGTACTCCGTGCGGCGGATGGCACTCTCGGCGACGCTTGCAGCAGAAGTTGCTACCAGCAAATGCCCAGATGAAATGAGAAAAGATGAATAGGGGTTATCTCTGATTTACCCGTACAGGTGCCAGCTGACCGCAGCGCTGCCCGGGTGCCCGATTGCCAGGCAGAAGATTGTGGCACGGATCACAAAATCACTCTAGGTGATCGACTGGGGGCCTGCCTAGCCTCGTCGAATGCCTGATGAGCACACCACAAGGAACGAGGACACCACCCTGCGTCGCGGTGACCGTTCGGCTGATGTCCCCTCCGACACCACGCCGACCGGTGCGACCCGGGCCATCGCCTGGTGGCAACGGCTTCGCGACTGGCTGCCCTCCACCCCGTACCCGATCGCGGGTCGGCGACACCTCACCCGGGCCACGAACGTCCGGCGCACGTGGCCCGGTACCCGGCTCGCCCTCGCCGCCGCCGTCGTGGTCGCCCTTGCCGCCGCCGCCGTGATCGAATCCACCGCAGGCCTGCCGGCCAGCACCGCGGAAAACCCATCAGCGGCCGAGTCCGACCTGCTCCGACGGGCCGACGCCGTGCGCGGAGCGGACCGGGCGGACCGGTCGGCCCGCGAGGCCGCCGCAGCGGCCGCCCGACCCGCCTCCGCCACCCCGCAGACCGGTACCGTGTCCGCCGACCCAGACGTGGCAGCGGCCGAAGACGCGGCAGCGGCCGAGCAGACCGAGCAGCAGGAGACGGCACCGGCCGAGTCGGCGTCGCCGACACCGGAGCCCACCCCGGCCAGCGCGGCGCCGGTGGCCGGACTCTCGCAGGTGCAGATGGACAACGCGACGGCAATCGTCGACGCCGGCCTCGCCCTGCAGTTGCCGCGCCGGGCGCTGGTGATCGCGGTGGCCACCGCCATGCAGGAATCCACCCTGCTCAACCGGGCCAGCGAGGTGCTGCCGGAATCCAAGAACTACCCACATCAGGGCACCGGCTGGGACCACGACTCGGTCGGCCTGTTCCAACAGCGCACCAGCACCGGCTGGGGCGCGGTCGCCGACCTGATGAATCCCGCGTACGCGGCGACGCAGTTCTACCTCGCCCTGCAACGGGTTCCCGGGTGGGAACAGATGCGGCTCACCGACGCCGCGCAGGCGGTGCAGGTCTCGGCGTACCCCGAGCACTACGCCCAGCACGAAGCGGCCGCGACCACGGTGGTCGACGCGATCCTCGCCGGCCGCTGACCGGAGACCGACCACTCGGGCGGTGGCCCGGTCGATGTCCAGCACGGTGCCGTACGCCAGTTGTTCCACCGCGTACCGGGTCACCCTGCCTGCTCCCGGCACACCCAGCCGGGCGGCGGGCCTGGCCACCGCTGCCGCGCCGAGTGCCAGCGGCACCGGCACCCGCAGCGGCCGGGCCGGACGGCCCAGCGCCGCCAGCACCCCGGTGACCACCGCGTCCCGGGAGTACGGCGCCGCGTCGGCGATGTTGTACGCCCCCGGCGGCCAACCCAGCGCGGCCAGGCAGGCGTCCGGCGAGGTTCTCCACCGCGGTCAGGCTCAGCCGGACGTCGGGGCCGGGCAACGGCACCCAGCCCCGACGCACTGCGGCCAGCAGCCGCGGCAGCAGGTGCGGATCCCCCGGTCCGTACACCGCGCGGGGGCGCAGCACCACGGCACCCGCGTCCAACGCGATCCGCTCCCCGGCCGCCTTCGTCCGGCCGTAGACGGTGCGCTGGCGCTGCTCACCCAGACCACCGGCCGGTCGTCGGCGGCGTGCAGCAGCCGCCGCGTCCCCGCCACGTTGACCGCGTGATACGCGGCCTGCGCGGCCGGGCCGGGTGCCGGATCGCCGACCGCCGCGGCCAGATGTACGACCACGTCGGTGCCGTGCAGGTCGGGCCGCCCCCTGGCAGGGGTGCTCAGTCCGACCTGGTGCCGCGACCGGACTCCGGTGTGTGGCCCGGCGGACACCGGTGGTGGGGGGTTACGGCCCCTCGGGTGTCGGGTACACCGCCAGCATGGCCACGAAATCGCAGCCCAAGAGGGCCAGAGGGACCGTCGGTCACGCGTACAGCGCGTTGAATCTGCGACTGCTGCTGGCAGGCTTCGGGCTGGTCGTGTGCACGGCGTTGGGTGTCCTGGCCTGGCGGGCCGGGCTGATCGCCGGCGCGGTCATCCTGTGGGTGTTGGCCGTGATCGCCGTGGTCGACCTGGTGGTCGTCCAGCGCCGCCGCCGGGCCCGCCGGCGCGACGATCCGGCCGCGAAGTACTCACTGTTCGAGTGAACCGAGCCGCCCGACGGCCAGGGCCGGGCGGCTGCCGGAGCACGGCGGCCGACGGACTGCTTCCAAGGCGACAGTGGCTGCGGCGGGATACTCCATCACTGCTCCTGGATGATGTCGATGAAGGATGGAAGCCTGGCTCGGATGGCATTCACCCGCGTTGTTGCGACGGTGGCGCGGTAGACGCACGCACCACCAGCCGCGTCGGTAGGAGGCGCGAGACGGGCGCTGGTTCGCTCGACAGCAGCAGGTGGATGGCGCAGGCGCCCTTGTCCACGTGCGGCTGGCTGATCGTCGTCAAGGCTGGTGTGGCGGCGGCCGCCGCTGGCACGTCGTCGAAGCCCACCACGGACAGTTGCCGCGGGACGTCGATGCCCATGCTGCGTGCTTGAGCGATGGCACCAAGGGCGAGGCGGTCACCCATCACGAGGAGCGCCGTGGGCCGGTCGGCCCGGTCGAGAAGTGCCCCGGCCGCCGACGCGCCGTCCTGCTCCGATACCCCGTCTGCGGCGACGACCGTGACCTGGGCTCCTGCGGCCAGCACGGGTGCCAGACCGTCGCGATATCCCTGCAGCCGTGCTCGGTTGGCGGCGTAGGCGGTGGCTACGGTGAGTCCTTCCTCGACCGGTCCCGGCGGACGATCCGGGCTCAGCCGGAAGCAGATGACACCGATCCGACGGTGCCCGAGCGCGGCGATGTGGGTCGCTGCGGTGCGGGCAGCTGACGAGTCGTCGATCCCGACGAACGGCTTGCCGGCCGTGATCGGCGCGTCCAGCCCCACCACAGGCAGCCGTCGGCTTCGGATCAGCTCGCGGCGCGCCGGCTCAAGCGGGTCGCAGAAGGCGACGAACCCGTCGACCAGGGCAGAAGAGACGATGTCGGGGTGCGTTGGCTCGGCCCTGGGGACGAGAACCAGCGACGACCCGTGCTCGCCGCAGGCGCGCGCGACGCCGGACATGGTCAGCTGCGCGGCTTGGTCCTCGAACAGGTACTGCAGCGGCTTATGCACGATCAGACCGACCGCACCGGTCCGACCCTTGCGAAACGTGTTCGCCAACGGGTCGGGGCCGGCGTACCCGGCGTTGCGAGCCGCCGTGAGGATGCGCTGGCGGAGCTCCTCGCTGAGCTGATCAGGTCGGTGGAAGGCGTTGCTGATGGTCGCCTGACTGACCCCGAGCGCCCGGGCGAGATCCCTCATCCGGGGCCGTGCGGGAAGTGACATGAGCGGGTCCTGCCCTCCCGTCTGCGCTCTGATACGTATAAGTTAGCCCGAGTCCCACCGGAAAGGAAGCGTGATGCGACGCTGGGTGATGTCTGTGCGAGCGGCGCCGCTGTGCGCCTTCGCCGTCAACGGCGGGGTGTACGGCAGCTTGCTACCCCGCTTCCCCGAGATCGCAGACCGGGTGGGTGCTTCCGAGGCGGCCTTCGGCGCGGTGCTGTTCGCTGCCGCGCTGGGCGGTCTATGCGGTTCGCTGGTTGCGCCGCTGGCAGTTCGGGCCGCGGACGAGGTCGTGGCGACCGTGGCGGTCGGCTCCGCGTTCGTGCTCTTGGCGGTCGGCGTGGCCTGGGCTCCCGAACTGCTCGCACTGGGTGCTGCCTTTTTGGTTCTCGGCGTGTTCGACGGTGCCCACGACGTGACCATGAACGCCCTGGCGGTGCAGGTGCAGCAGCGACTGCGACGCCCGATCATGGGCCAGATGCATGCCGTCTGGTCGATATCGCTGACCGCGGCCGGTATCCTCGGGGCAGCGGCCGCAGCGCTGCGCGTACCCGTTGACGTGCACATCGGCACGGTCGCTGCTCTCGCGATCGCGGCACAGCTGGCCATGTTCGTCGGCTGGCGGAACATCGGCGGCGTGTCTCCTGCCGACGGCGGTGCCGACGCCCAGCCGACGTCGGTCCGCCGGCCGCGAGAGCGGCCGCAACTGCGCGTCCTGCTGGCTGTGCTGGGGGTGGCGGCCTTCGCCGCCAGCTACGTCGAGAGCCCGGGGCAGGAATGGACCGGCCTGCTGCTCAGCCGGGGGTTCGACGCTGGCGCGGGATTGTCGGCGGCCGCTCCGGTGGTCTTCTCGGCAGGTCTGGTCGCGTCACGTCTCGCTCTGGACGCTCTGCTGCTGCGTTGGAGCGCGGGTGCCGTCGCAGCCTCGGCCGGGGGAATGATCGCGCTCAGTATGGTTGCCGGCCTGATGATCGTCATGGTCGGCGGTTCGGCGTGGTGGGCTCTTGCCGCTGTCGGCGGCGCCGGACTCGGCGCGGGGGTGGTGTTCCCGCTTCTGTTCGGCGGCGCCGACTACCTGTCGACACGATATGGCATCGCGCCAGCAGCCACGGCCTCGATCATTTCGGCGCTCTCGCGGGTCGGGGCGATCAGCGCACCGGTCGTGGTGGGCTCGTTGACCGGATTGATCGGACTGTCCATGGTCTTCGTGGTGATGGGGCTGGGTGGCCTGCTGGTGTTGCTGGCCCTGCCCAGGGCGGCAGCCGGTTCGTCCGGTCGTACAGCCAGTCGGCGATCGCCGTGATCACCGTGGGACCGACCGGCCAGAGAGCCGACCGCGCCGCAGCGGGCAGCGGCCGGCCCTCAACGGCAGATCAGGAACAGGCCACCCCGTTGATGGTGATCAGTTCCGGTGCCGGGTTGGCGCCACCGGCGGTGGTGGCGTTCAGACCGAACATCGCCGTCTCGCCGGGGTCGAGCCGGCCGTTGTAGGTCTCGTTGTGGGCCGTCACGGTCGCCCCGGTCTGGGTGACCTGAGCCATCCAGGCTTCCCGCAACCGTTGGTCACCGGTGAAGGCGAACCGGACGGTCCAGCCGTTCACCGTCGTGTCGCCGGTGTTGGTGATGTCGACCTGCGCGGTGAAACCACCGCCACCGGCCCAGCTGCCGTAGTTGATGTACTCGGCGTGGCAGCTCAGCGGCGCCGGCGCGACGACCGCGTCCTCCTGATCGGCCAGGAACGAGGCGATCCAGCTCAGCGCCGAGTTCCAGTTGATCGCCACCTCGTTGGTCGCGTACGACTCGATGTCGTCGACGTAGCAGAACATCGGCGCGCACCCGGCCAACAGGTCGCGGGCGAACGGGTCGTCCAGGCTGGCGTTGGCACCGCCGGCGATCGATCCGGCCGGAGGAATCGGCAGGCTCGGGTCGAGCTGGTTGCCGAAGATCCGGCTGTGCTGGTTGCGCGGGAACACGGTGCCCCAGCCGGTGACGTACGAATGGTTGAACGCGTTGCGGCCGAAGATGTAGTCCATCGCCTGCACCGCGCCGTCGCGGTAGCCGACGTCCCCGGTCAGATCGTACGCGGTGGCCAGCACCACGGCGTTGTTGATGAGGTTGCTGTTGGCGCCCCAGAAGTAGCCGCCACGGTGGCCGGGCATCGGCAGGCCGTACGCCTGGCCCGCGATGGTGGCCAGGTACTCGTCCGCGGCGGCCCGCACCGAGTCCCGGATCCGTTCCCGGTCGGCCGGCACCAGCCCGTTCGGCACGGTGGCCAGGTCGAGCCGGCCGAGCGCGGCGGTGCTGCCCCAACCGAAGCCGGTCGGACCGAACACGTCGTCGGTGTGGTGCGCCGACGCGGTCACGTCGGTCAGGTAGGTCTGCTCGCCGGTGGTCAGGTAGAGCTCGGCGGCGGCCCAGTAGAACTCGTCGCTGACGGTGCCGTCACTGTACGAACCGCCACCGTTGCCGTCGTTCGGGTCGGCCAGACGGTCCGGGTTGGCCTTGGCCGCCGCATACGCGGTCTTCGCCGAGTCGAGGCACCGGCCGGCGAAGTCGGTGTCGTACGGGGCGAACAGCCGAGCGCACTGGGCGGCCACCGCCGCCAGGTTGAGCGTGGCCGCGGTCGACGGTGGGTGCAGCTCCCGCAGCTCGGGGTCGTCCTCGGGCTGCAGCGGCAGACCGGTCCAGTTCCGGTCGTGCATCTTGTGATGGGCCATCCCGGCCAGCGGCTCGCCGGCCGGCACCTGCATCCGCATCAGGAACTCCAGCTCCCACCGGGCCTCGTCGAGGATGTCCGGCACGCCGTTGTCCCGCTCGGGCACCCGCAGGGTGCCATCGCCGAGGGCGTCGCCGCCGTCGGCGCTCGGCGCGGTCTTGGTCCGCTCGAACGCGCTCAGCAGCTGGTAGGTGGCGATGCCGCCGTTGACCACGTACTTGCCGTGGTCGCCGGCGTCGTACCAGCCGCCACGGACGTCGAGCCGGTAGTCGCACCCGCCGGGCTGGCACGGTACGTCGGTGTCGCCCTGGTTGGGTGCCACGCCGAGGTGGCCGGCCGGGCGGGCGTACTCCTCGCCGACCAGGTCCCCGTCGATGGCGATGCCGCTGCGCTGGATGTAGAAGAACTGCAGCGCATCCGAGCGCAGTTGGTCGTAGACGTCACCGGAGATGGCGAACGGATAGCTGGTTTCACCGTCGGCGACCAGCGTGAATCCGGTCCCGGTGCCCCGGTACGTGGAGAAGTCGACGCTGTGGGTCTGCTCACCGGAGGCGGTGTCCAGCCCGCGTACCGTGCTGGTGCCGCTGGCCACGACGGTGCCGGCGGCATCGTGCAGTTCCCAGCCGAGCGGCTCGGCGGCATCGGTCACGATGGTGGCGTTCTTCGGCCCGCCGGGCAGGTAGCCGACCTGGTTGACGCGCACCCGTGGACCGGTGTCCGGCACGTACGGCGGTTCCTCCTCGCCGCCGCGCAGCGAGACGTTGTCCAGGCAGAAGGTGTACTCGGCGGCGTTGCCCCCGACGTGGAAGGCGAGTTGTGCCCGCTCGGTGTCCTCGGTGGCGACGAAGGTCGCCTCGACCCGCGACGGTTCGGCGCTTAACGCCAGGTCGCGGCTGAAGTACCCGGTGTACGGGCTGGCACCGAGCTGCACCACTGCCCGTGCGGTGGCCGCCGGCTCGGCGGATGCCTCGAACGCGATGGTGTACTCCTCGCCGGCGATCAGCGGCAGTCCGTCCTGCAGGATGCCGGCGTCCCACGGATTGGCCAGGCCGGCCGGAACCACCGCGCAGAGCCGTCCGTCGGTGACACCGGTGCCGCCGGTGCCGTAGCTGATCCAGCCGTTCGTGCCGTTGCCGAAGTCGCCGTTGGTGATCTGTTCGGGCCCACCCGGCGGCGGTTCGACACTGTCGTCGCTGATCAGCGAGACGTCGTCGAGGCACAGTGTGTACGCCTCGGCGCCGCCACCGAGCTGGAAGGTGAAGGTGCCGTCCGGCGAGTCGAGGCTGGCGGTGAACTCGTAGCTGAACGTTTCGGCGGCGGGGCCGACACCGACCTCGCGGCTGAGTACCGTGGTGTACGGTGCCGCGTTGAGCTGCACGTTGGCCCGTACGGCGGTGGCCACGTCGGTCGACGCGGAGAAGACGAGACGGTAGCTCGCGCCATCGATCAACGGGATGTCGTTGTGCCCGATGCTGGCGTCCCAGGGGTTGACGGTGCCGCCCGGTACCGCGGCGCACAGCCGCCCGTCTGCGGCGGTCAGGGTGACGTTTTCGGTCGCCCACCAGGGGTCGGCGCCGTTGTCGAAGGTGCCGTTGACGATGTGCTCGCGTTCCTCGGCGTGGGCCGTTGCCACGGTTGCCGCGGTCAGCGCGAGAGCGCTGGCGGTGACGCCGGCCAGCAGTGTGACGGTCCGTCGTCGTCTTGATCGGGTCACGAGGATCCTTCCGGTGCGTGGGGTCCGGGGGAGGCGGTCATCATGTGTAGGAAGCACCATTGGGAGCGCTCCCATTGACCTCAGCTGATGTTGCCAGGGCGTTACCGGAGTGTCAATCGTGACCGGCCGATGGGAGTGCGCGTCCCGGATCGGCGGGCAGGCGCACTCGGTAGTCGGACCTCGGTGATGTCGGTGAGTGACGATCCGTGTTTGAAATTGTGTCCGTTATATCCTTTAGATTCACTCATGTGGGTATACTGCGGCAAAATCTCCGGGCCCTTCGGCATCTCCGTGGTCATCTACTAGAGACTTTTCTGCCCACTTCCTGGCAGGCTGCCAGCCATGACCCTGAAGCTGCGCTCCGCGGCGGTGACCGACCGTGGCCTGATCCGGAGTGGAAACCAGGATTCGGTCCATGCCGGCGACTGGCTTATCGCGGTTGCAGATGGTATGGGAGGGATGGCTGCCGGGGATCTGGCCAGCAAGATCGCCATCGAGACGATCGCGCCGCTCGACGTTGCGGTAGCCGACGACCAGTTGGTGCCGAGGCTGCAGGAGGCAGTCGACGCCGCCAGCGCGCGCATCCGTGCGGCCGTCGACGACGACCCGGCCCGTGAGGGGATGGGGACCACGCTGACCGCGTTGCTGTTCGCCGGTTCAGGGGCCGCGATCGCGCTGGCACACGTGGGGGACTCGCGGGCCTACCTACTGCGCGGAGGCAGCCTGGAGCAGGTCACCCGTGACGACACGTTCGTCCAGTTGCTGGTCGACGAAGGCGTGATCACCCAGGAACAGGCCGCCAGCCATCCGCGTCGGGCCGTGATCACCCAGGCGCTCCAGGGCGACGACGTCAACCCGGCTTACCGGGTTCTCGAACCGCAGACCGGAGACCGCTGGTTGATCTGCAGCGACGGATTGTCGAACGTGGTCCGCGCGGAGAGCATCGCGGAGGTGCTGGCCACGTACGCGGATCCGCTGGCGGGGGCGCAACGCCTGGTCGACCTGGCGATCCGGGCCGGTGGCCCGGACAACATCACGGTGGTGATCGGCGACATCGCCGAGGTCACCACCTGAAAACGACGAAGGTGTGGCGCGGGGTCGCCCCACGCCACACCTTCGTCGGTGTCGGATCGTCAGTACGTCGCCTGCAGTTGGTCACGCAGCCTGGTCAACGCCCGGGCCAGCAGCCGCGACACGTGCATCTGGGAGACACCGATCTGGTCGGCGATCTGCGACTGGGTCAGGTTGCCGTAGAACCGCAGGGTCAGGATCTTCTGCTCCCGTTCGTCCAGGCTGGACAACGCCGGACCCAGCGCGACGCGCAGCTCGGCGAGCTCGTACTCCCGGTCCTCGGTGCCGAGCATGTCGGCCAGTTCGGTGGCGCGCTCGCCGTCGCCGGTCGGGGTGGACAGCGACACCGCGTTGTACGCGCGGGCACCCTCCAGCCCTTCCAACACCTCCTCCTCGGTGATCTTCAAGTGGGCGGCGATGTCGGCCACTGTCGGCGAGCGGCCGAGGGTCTGCAGCAGGGTGCTGTTCGCCTCCGAGATGCTCAGCCGCAGCTCCTGCAGCCGGCGGGGTACCCGGATGTCCCAGGTGCGGTCACGGAAGTGCCGCTTGAGCTCGCCGATGATCGTCGGGATGGCGTACCCCGCGAAGTCGACGCCCCGGTCGGGGTCGAACTTGTCGATCGCCTTGATGAGGCCGACCGCCGCGGTCTGCGCCAGATCGTCGGTCGGCTCGCCGCGTCCGCTGTAACGTTGGGCGAGGTGCTGGGCCAGTGGTAGCCATGCCTCGATCGCCCGGGCTCGCATCGCCTCCCGGGAAGGGTGGTCGGCGGGCAGCACCGCCATCGCGTTGAGCAGGTCGGTCGCGCTGTCGGCAGGCGCTGCGGCCTGCTGGCCGAGGGCGGCCGTGGTCATGGTCTGGCTGACTGTCGCCGGCTCGTGCACCGGGCGGTGTCCGGTCAGGGTCGCGGTCATGGCGGTCCTCCCTGCACCTCGTCCGTGAATATGGAGGGTGTGCGTTCAGCAGTGCCTGCTAGAGTCTTTCGGCCTTTAACGTTAGACCTGTCGGCCATCAAAAAGCTAGCCGAAAGTACGATGTATTTAACGCACATAACCTGGCATTTCGGACATCGCGCAATGCGTCATTGCATTGCTTGCCGCCTCCGGGTACCCGTTCGAGGGTCACCGAAGCGCCACCAACGCATGGTGGTCGTCGACCGGCAGGTCTGTCGGCGCGATCGCTGATACGGACATCTGATCCATGCTTCCCTGACCGCCTATGATCGTCGCGAAGGCGACATCGGTCGCGTCCCGTCCGGTGGCGATCCGGACCATGCTGGCCCGGGGGGCCAGCCGGGTAGCGTCCCAGACGTACCACCGGTCACCGACGGCCGCCTCGGCCACCAGATGGAAATCCATCGGAGACAGCCCGGGAGCGTAGACCGCGGCCACCCGGGCGGGGATGTCCAGGGCCCGGCACAGCGCGACGACCAGATGGGCGAAGTCGCGGCAGACACCCGCCCCGGCCAACAGCGTCTCGGCGGCGTCCGTGCTGGGGCCACTCGCCCCGGCTGTGTACGCCGTGTGCTCGTACACGTAGTCGCAGATCGCCCGGACGGTGTCTGCGCTACTGCCGTAATGGCCGAAGTGCCCGGCCGCGAAGCCGCCGAGCCGGTCCGACGGGCAGTACCGGCTCGGCCGTGCCCAGACCACCCGGTCCAGTACGGTCACCTCGGCCGGCGTGACAGGCCCTGGAACGGCCGTCGACGACCGGTAGTGGATGCTCAGTCGCCCGGCCGGGGCACGCAGCAGATGCTGTCGCCCGCCCGCCGCCCAGGAACCGGCGATTTCCTCGGCGGCGGCGCCCTTGCCGTCGGCTCTCTTGCCGTCGGCTCTCTCTCCGTCGGCGGTGACGATCAACCGGGCATCCGGCGACTGCCGATACGCCGTCACCTGAAGCACCACCGTGGCGGCCGCCGCCACCTCGTACACCAAGTCGCAGCCGACGGAGCCGGCAGCAGCCATCCGATCACTCATGGCCTATTGATACCCAGCCGACGCGGCCGGCCCAACTGGCGAAAAATCTGCCGGCGGGGCTCAAGGCCACGCCGGCACGCGAACAGAGGTCGGGTCGGGAGCGGTCGGTCTCAGGCGGAGACCAGGAACACCCCGAGCACTCCCAGTATCACCATCACCAGTACTGCCAGCAGTAGACCCTGCTCGCTCTGGACCGGCTGGCCCGAATAGGTCTGCTGGGGATCCGGGGTGACGATTTCCGTGCTCATCGTGCCTCCTCAGCCTGCTGCTGTCGCTGGTCTGACGCCTACTGCCGTGTTGGTCTGACAATGACGGTAGGCAGCCGGCGACGTCAGCGAATCCCGAACCTGTGCCACCTACGGTGTCCCGTGCGCCCTCCGTATACCCGCCATCACCGCACGAAACACCGCGACCGGGCAGCGGATGCTGTCCGGTCGCGGTCACACGGGAGGTGCGGGCGGCGTGGTCATTGCATGGCGTAGCCCGCCGACGGGTTCATCTGCTGGAGCACCTGCCGCGCCTGCTCGGCGAACTGGGCGTCCACGGCCACTCCGTACTGACTGGCCTGCAGCAGGCTGCGGGAGGAGAAGTCCCGCCGCCCACCGGTCATCGCGTGCGCGACGGCACCGAACACCGCACCCCACACCGCACCGATGACCAGCGCGGTGATGATGATGCCGAACCAGTTCACCACCGCGAAGATCCCGACGAGCAGGCCGATGAACAAGCCGAACCAGGCACCGGTGCCGGCGCCGGCCAGTGCGGCCCGTCCGATGGTGAGCCGACCGGTCACGTCCTCCACCAACCGCAGGCTGGTGCCGACGATCGCGCTCCGCTCGACCGGGAACTGGTGGTCCGACAGATAGTCGACCGTCCGTTGTGCCGACGCGTAGTCGGGAAAGGTCGCTACCGTCACCGTCGCCTGGGACTGGTCGGTGGCACCTGGTACGGCCCCCGGAGTCGTGGGATACCCGGCAGGACCTGCCGGGAAGTTGGCCGTGTCGCCCAGCGTGCCCGGCGACGCGGCGTCGGTCCGGATAGTGGATCTCGTCATCTTGGCCTCCTTCCCGGTGCTGAGTGCCCGCAACCGTGCGGTGGTAACCCGATCCACCGGGACGCAACGCGCGCTACGGGGTCCGGCCCCTGCCCGACGATGTCGGGCAGGGGCCGGACCAGGGGCGGCCGACCGGCGTACGCGGTCGTTATCCGCTGGCGCTAGCTGCTGCAGGCTGCGCCGTTGAGGGTGAAGTTGGTCGGCGGTGGGAGGCTACCTCCGCTGTAGGTGCCCTGGTATCCGATGCTGACCGTCGCCCCGGAGGCGAGCGAGCCGTTCCATGCGGCGTTGCGTACCGTGACCTGGCCACCTGACTGGCTCCACACGCCGTTCCAGCCGTTGCTCAGGCTGGTGTTGGAACCCCCGTCGAACACCAGCGTCCAGCCGCTGATCGCACCGCCCCGGTTGGTGATCCGGATTTCGCGGGTGAATCCGCCGGTCCACTGGTTGGTGCTGTAGCTGACGCCGCAGGTGCCGGCGGGCGGGTTCGTCGTAGGCGGTGCGGTGGTCGGTGGCGGGGTGGTCGGTGGTGCGGTCGTAGGCGGTGCGGTGGTCGGTGGTGCGGTGGTCGGTGGTGCGGTCGTGGGTGGTGCGGTGGTCGGTGGCGGAGGGGTCGTCGGTCCAGCGGCCAACGCCAGCTCGTACGCCCGTTGCGGCACGAACTGTCCGGCGCCGGCGATGCAGCCGTCCGCCTCGCCCGGCAGCTTCACCCACAGGTACGCATCGATCTTGGTGTCACCGGTGCTCGTGGTGCTTGCCGTGCCGATGGCCCGGCCCTCGGGGTCGCACCACTCCGAACCGAGCGGACCGTTTCCGTTGCGGCTGGTGTCGATGACTGCGGTCAGCTGGTTGGCGCCGGTCGCGTTGATGACCGCCTTGACGTAGTTGGTGACCTCGCTGGTGCTCCGGTAGTTGGAGACGTTGCTGGAGATGCCGTCCGCGCTGTTCGCGACGTCCGCCCCGACCAGCAGGTTGGCCATGGTGGCGGGAGCGTGCCACGCGGAGTGGCCGGCGTCGAAATAGACCTTGGCCTGCGTCGAACCGGCCTTGAGCGCCTTGCCCGCGTACGCCATCGACGCCCGGACCTCGGCCTGCTCGCCGGCGTCCATGCAGGTACCCATCAGGGCGAGTACGTCCGGCTCGAGCACGATGTACGCCGGCCGGCCGCCGAGCCCGGCGGCGACCTGGTCGACCCACTGCCGGTAGGCGCTGTGGTTGGGCGCGCCGCCGCCGCTGTGGTTGCTGCAGTCACGGTTCGGGATATTGTAGACGACCAGGATCGGGATCTTGCCGGCGGCGGCTGCGGCGCCGACGAAGGCATCGACCTCGGCACGCACCTCGCTGGGGTTGTACTGGGTGAACCAGCGGCCCTGCGGCACGCTGGCGATCCGGTCGCGGATCACCGCTGCCCGCGAATCGCCGGGGTTCGCCGCGACCCAGCGCGCGGCCTGGGTGTCGGGGTCGACGTAGAAGACAGAATCGGCTGCCTCGGCAGCGCGGGGCTGCAACAGCCCGACACCTACCGCGGCCACCGTGAACGCCATGACGGCGGCGGTACCGACCGCGGTGAGCGCAGATTTCCTGCGCATCGCTGACTCCCTCCGGGTAGGGACGATATATTGAGAGAGCTCAGTGGAAGCGCTCCCATGGATATCGACTACCGTACGGGTGTGTTGCCGATATGTGAAGAGGCTGTGACGCCAGCAGGGGTGAATCTGACAGACAGTGAAATATCAGTACGACTCGGGGCGAAGGCCCCGAGTCATGTCGTGCGCCGAATGCCGGTCACGGAACGGATCACGCCATGGGTGCGCGGAACTCGGGGAGCAGGGCGATGATGCCGAACGCGGCCCCCTGCGGGTCGGTCAGCTGTGCGTAGCTTCCCGGTCCGACCTCGACCGGCCCATAGCTGACCTGGCCGCCCAGCTCGCGGCAGCGGCCGACCGTCACCGGACAGTCGTCCACCTCGAACGTGGTCCGCCAGTGTGCCGGCACCTGCGGCGGGTAGAGTTCGCCCATCTCGATGAGCCCTGCGATCTCGCGGCTGCCGTCCAACCATTCGCGGTAACTGTCCGAGTCGCTGTAGATGCTTGCCCTGGTCGTCCATCCGAAGAGCCCGCCGTAGAAGTGGGCGGCGCTCGCTGTGTCCCGGACCGCCAACTCGTTCCAGCATGTGGCGCCGGGTTCGCCGGACACCTGGGCGCCGGGGAAGGGACCTCGCTGCCACAACCCGAAGACAGCTCCCTGCGGATCGGCGACCAGGGCGCCAGCGCCCCGGCCGGGATAGCCGGTGGGTGGCTGCGCCACCTGCCCACCGGCACCGGTGATCGCGTCGACGGCGGCCGGCACGTCGTCGGTGGCCAGGTATGTCAGCCAGGCCGACGGCTGCTGATCGGTTACTGTGGGGGCGAGCCCGGCCACGGCCATGTTGCGCAGGTGGAAGTCGACGTGACCGGGGGACGCAGGGCGGTCGACCGGCTTCCAGGCGAACAGCTCGTGATAAAACTCGATCGAGCTCGCGGGGTCGTTACTGACAAGCTCGGACCAGCACGGAGTCCCCGGAGCGTAGCCTCTGATTCGCACCCTGCCGTACCTCTCCGCGTCGTTCATCCCGATCAGCGTGGTTAGCCACCCTACGCTACGAAGCGGCCTGGCGCGGCTCGGCTGAATGGCCGATTTGTCCTTGCTTAGCGTTATTCTGTGGCTACCGGTCCGGCGTGCCGAGGTCGGGCAGCATGATCTCGAACCAGACGGTGGACCCGCGTACCGAGGGGTCCGTGCCCCACGCGTCGCTCAACTGTTCGATGAGCCCCAGTCCACGACCGCGACTACTCAGCGTGTCTGTGCGAGCCCGGCTGACCGTCCCGCGGGTGCCGCTGTCCGACACCGACACCAACAGCCGTTCCTGACTGAGGTCGATCTCCACCCGTGCCTCGGTACCGGCGTGCAGCAACGCGTTGGTAGTGAGCTCGCTGGCACACAGCACCGCCGCCCCGATGACCGATTCCGGTACCCGCCACTGGGCCAACTGGTCTGCCAGCCAATGCCGTACCCGGCTCGGCGCGATCGGCTCGGCGGGCACCAGTAGTCCGGCGGACCGGCTCGGTGCGGCGGCGTGCTCCACGGCCAGCACGGCCACGTCGTCGTCGGTGGTGCCGGCCACCGCCGCGCTCGCCACCGCGCAGAGGTTGCGGGGGTCGCTGGTACTGGTCGCCGCCACCGCCCGCGCCAAATCCGTCAGCCCGGTACCGAGAGCCTGACCGCGCCGCTCCACCACACCGTCGCTGAACATCAGCAGGGTGTCGCCGGGCAGCAGATCGACGATGATCGGTCGGCGGTCGCCGGTCAGCCCGAGCGGCACGCCGGGTGGCACATCGACGAACCGCGCCACCGCAGCTGGCGCTGGCGGCACCGCGGCCGGGGCGGGAGCCAGGGCCGGCGCTGGCGTTGGCGCCCAGCGACGGACCAGGGGCGATGGGTGGCCGGCGCTGGCGAGGGTCAACCGACCGCTGCTGAGGTCCAGTACGCCGTACAGGACGGTGACGAACAGCTCCTCGTTGCGGCTCTCCGCGCCGAGGCTCTGCACCAGCCGGTCGAGGCCGTGCAGCACGGCGGCGGGCTGCGGATCGGTCAGCGCCAGACCACGCAACGCCGCCCGGACCTGACCCATCAGCGCGGCGGCGTGTACGTCATGTCCGGCGACATCGCCGAGGACGACGGCCAGCTGTTCGCCGGGCAGCCGGAACGCGTCGTAGAAGTCCCCGCCGGCCGAGTTGCCGTCCACCCCGGGGTCGTAGCGTGCCGCCAGCCGGAACCTGGGCAGGTCCGGCAGCTGCTCCGGCAGCATGCTGCGTTGGAGCAGTTGCGCGGTGCCGTGCTGGGTCTCGAACCGGCGGGCGCGTTCGGCCGCCTGGGTGATCAGCTCCGCCACGGCGGCCAGCAAGGCCCGTTCGGCCGGTGCCCACTGGTGCGGTTCCCGGTAGCCGAAGGTGATCCCGCCGCGCAACGAGCCGGTGCGCAACGGCAGCGCGGCGAGCGCTTCGACGCGTTCGTCGTGCCGGTCGGCGGCATGCCTGGCGAGCGGTCGGCCCGCAGTGGTGAAGCGGGGCACGCCGGTGCCGCCCACGGTCACCAACGGAGTGGTGGCGTCCCGGGGAAAGCGACGCCACACCGGCGGCAGCCGCTCGTCCGCCTCGTCGAGCAGCTCGCCGCGTACCCGGCGGACCACCCGCCACCCACCGCCGTCGTCGATGCCGATGGCCACCTGGTCGACGTCGAGAGAGGCCAGGCCGTAGCGCAGCCCGACCCGGGCCACGTCGTCCAAAGTGAGGGTGCCCGCCAGCGCCGAGGTCAACTCGGACAGGCCCTGCAACCGGTGAGTGATGGCGCCGCCGGTCTCGGTGGCCACCGAGAGCATGCCGATGATCTTCCCGTGGCTGTCCCGGACCGCGGAATAGCCGCGGGTGAACGCGGTGCGGGCGAGTCGACCGGCGCTCCCGCTGAACGGGGCCACGGTCTCCGACTCGAGAAACGGCTCACCCGTACGGTAGACCCGCTCGACCACGTCCCCGACGCCGGCCTGATGCCACACGTCGGCGAAGACGTCCGCCGCCGGTTGCCCGAACGCCTCGGGGTGCTTGGCACCGAGTAGATCGCCGTACGCGTCGTTGTAGATCATCAAGAAGTCGTCGCCGTAGACCAGCGCCATCGGCACCGGCGAGGCGAGTACGAGTTCGACGATCGCCCGCAGCGACGGATCCCAGGAGGGCAGTGGACCCAGCGCGGTGCCCGACCAGTCGTACTCGTACTGCCGAAGCTGCGGCGGCGGGGCAGCCGGGTTGGACTGCGTCGCGGCTGACCCAGACGGTGCCTCGCCGTCGGCTGCGGCCGGCGGCTGAACCCGCGCAGCCGGCACCCCCGGGGAACTGTCCCGGGTCTGCCCGGCCGTGCCTGTCACGGGTTGCAGCCTATCCGGACGCCGTGCCGTTGGGTGGCGTGGACCGCCCGAGGGTGGGTACCCGGGCCGGCGGTAGGCGATGCAGCGCGTCCGTACGACAGCGAGGCGACGCATCGGTAGACGAGGCGAAGGGGGGACCGGATGTCCTCGACGTACGCGTCGGCGCAGGTCGACATCGGCGATGCGCTGAGCGATATGTGGCGTTCAGTAATACTTTTCGTGCCCCGGGCCATCGCGTTCATCGTGATTCTGGTGGTCGGGTGGTTGATCGCGCGGGCAGTGCTCAAGGGAGTCGACGCGGCGCTGGAACGCGTCGGATTCGACCGTGCCGTGGAACGTGGGGGAGTCGGCCGGGCGCTGGAGCGGACCCGGTACGACGCCAGCGACATTCTCGCCCGCCTGGCGTACTACGCGGTGCTGCTGTTCACGCTGCAGTTCGCATTCGGCGTCTGGGGACCGAACCCGATCAGTGACCTGATCGGCGCGGTGGTGGCGTGGCTGCCCCGGGCATTCGTCGCGATAGTCATCGTGGTCGTCGCCGCGGCGATCGCCACCGCGGTGCGCGACCTCGTCTCGGGCGCTCTCGGCGGTCTGTCCTACGGCCGGTTGCTGGCCACCGCCGCGTCGGTGTTCATCATCGCACTCGGCATCATCGCCGCGCTGAACCAGGTCGGCATCGCCACCACGGTCACGACTCCGGTGCTGATCGCGGTGCTCGCCGCGATCGCCGGCATCCTGATCGTCGGTGTCGGTGGCGGGCTGGTGCGGCCGATGCAGCAACGGTGGGAAGGCTGGCTGACCCGGATGGCGGAAGAATCCCAGGCGGTACGCGACAGCGCCCAGGCGTACCAGGCGGGTCGCGACGACGTCGGGCGGCGGATGGCCGAGCCGACCCAGGTGATCCCGCAGACCCAGCAGGCTCCGGCGATGTCCGGTGGCCGGGAGTCAGCCAGCGGACGCGGTACCGCCGGACCCGGCGCCGGTCAACCGGGCGGCACCATGCCGGGCGGTAGCCGGCCCGGCGGTACGACCCGCAGTTGACGCCACACCCACCTCGACGATCTTGGACTAGTCGTGGGATTGATCGGACAAAAAGTCGCGACTAGTCCAAGATCGTGAGGTACGGGCGAGTTGATCGTGAGGTACGGGCGAGTTGGCAGACGGCGAGCAGCCGGGCAGTCACCCAGTCGGTGCCCGACCAGTCCTGGACGGGCTCGGCGGGCGGCTGCCAGCCGCACTCGATCGCCGCGTCCCGCACCCCCTCGGCGTACCTGGCGAGCGTCACCTCGCTTAGTGGCCGGAAGTCACCCAGCAGGCGGTCCCTGACCGCGGCGCGGTGCTGGTCGACCTCGGCCAGCAGGCCAGGCCGGGCGGCGATTGCCGCCAGACCAGGACCGCCGATCGTCACCTGCAGCTCGTTGAGGGCGGTACGTGCCGAGCGGATCGCCGACGGCGCGGCCAGCAGACCACGCGCAGAAGTGCCGAAGGGGGTCACGATCGAAACGCAGGCTACTCGACCCGGCGGTCGGCCTCGGCCGGCCGCCGTCGCATGGCGTCGTCCGCGAGGATGACCGTGGCCACCATCAGCGCGACGCACACGCTGAACAGCCAGGAGCCGTCGGTGAGCAGATAGGCCGAGAGCGGAGCCTGAAGCGCGGCCAACACAAAACCGAGCCAGGCGAAGCGTCGCTGGCGCGTGCTGAGGAATCCAGTGGCGGGACGCATCCAGAAAGTCTCGCGCGCCAGGCGCGGACCGCCGTCAGCCGATCGGCCGGGGATGGCTGTCCGATCCGTCGAGAGCCAGTCGAACACGGCCCGGCCGGTCGACTCGGTGTCGGTCGGTGCGGCTGTCGGTCGGTGCGGCTGTCGGTCAGTGCGGTCCGTTGCGGCCGGTCGTCGAGGGACGGTAGGCCCGATGCGGATCGCTCGCCCGGTGGGTACCGCCCCGGTCGGCGGGCTCAGGGCCGTTGCCGAACTCTTCCTCGGCTCCTGCCTCGTTACCCGTCACGTCGTCGAATTCGCCATCGAGCGCCGCCGGGGCGACGGCCCGGTCCAGATCACGCAGGGGTAGCCGCTGCTCGTCGCGCCACACCCCGTCGGTGGATTCAGTCATACCGGTTGGCGTACCCGGGCCGACACCGGACAAACCAGCCGCTCGCCGGCCCCGCTGCCCGTCTTCAGCGGCGGGTGTCAGCGGACGGTGTCAGTGGATGCGTCGGCGGTCACGGCTGCGGCCGGGGAACCTCGCCGCGCCAGGCGCCGGTTTCCACGCCATGACGGTTCTCGATGAACTCTTTGAAGCGCTTGAGGTCACCCGAGACCCGATGATCGACGATCCCCAGCTTGTCGCCGGCCTGCTCGGCCAGGCCTTCGGGATCGAACTCCAGCTGGGCCGTCACCCGGGTGTGATGGTCGTCGAGCCGGTGGAAGGTGATCACACCGGCCTGCTTCACTCCGCCGGTGGCGGTCCACGCCACCCGCTCGTCCGGGATCTGCTCAGTGATCTTCGCGTCGAACTCCCGGGTCACCCCGGCGATCTCGGTCCGCCAGTGCGTCATCGTGTCCGACACCTGCCGAACCTGGGAGACCCCCTCCATGAACTCGGGGAACTCCTCGAACTGGGTCCACTGGTTGTACGCGGCACGGACCGGCACCGCGACATCGACGTATTCGGTCACTGCACCCATTTCGACGATCCTCCTTACCTGCTGGCCCGCGCGCGGGCGGTCACCAGCGTGTCGTCTCGTTGGCATGGCCGAGGGCGGCCCACACCTCGGAGACCGTCTGGAACGTGCGCCCCGCCGGAAGGTGCTCGATCTCGTCGAGCACGTCGTCGGGCGCTTCGTTCTCCTCGGCGCTGCGGCGCAGCGTCGCCCGGTCTCCGGGCAACGCGGAAAGGTTGATGTAGCGGCCGAGTCGGCTCCGCTGTTCCACCTCTTCGCTGGTCATACCCTGTGGCGTACCGGAACGGTTGTCACCGGCCGGCACCGTGCTCGGCTCCGGCTGGTCCTCGCCCGGCGGCTCCGCCTCATGCCATTCCTCTGCCCGGCCACCGGTGGTGCCCTGCGTGGTCCCGCGGATCTCCTGGGCCATGCTGTCGTCCATCCGGGGGCCGTGCTTGCTGTTGCCGCGTTCCATAGCTAATCGACTACCCGACTCGGGCAGGGCTAAACCCGGACTCGGGCAGGGTTCGACTTGGGCGCCGCTCGGGACCAGACCGCAGCCGGAGCCGGCTGTTCAGGCGGCCGGGGTACGTGGCGGCAGCACCGGGTCGGTCGGATCGGGCTCGCCGGCCTGGATCGCCCGCCCGCGCTGGACCTCCGCGTTGATCTCCACCCCGAGCAGCACCGCGACGTTGGTGAGATAGAGCCAGACCAGGAAGGCGATCACCGCGCCGAGGCTGCCGTAGGTGACGTCGTAGGTGCCGAAGTACGCGACGTAGGTGCCAAAGCCCACCGAGGCGAGCGCCCAGATCAGCAGGGTGACCGCCCCACCGAGCGCCAGCCACCGGACCTTGGGCTGGCGGACGTTGGGTGCCATCCAGAACAGCAGCGACAGCAGCACCATCGCGATGGCGATCAGCACCGGCCACTTGAGCAGATCCCAGGCGGTACGGGGAACCTGACCCAGATTGAGCAGATCGCCGACCGCGTCGGCCACCGGTCCGCTGACGATCAGCATCGCCGCTACCAGGGCGAGCAGTACCAGGCCTGCGGCGGTCAGCCCGAGCTGCGCCGGCTGTAGCTTGTAGAAGGGCCGCCCTTCGGTGACCCCGTAGATGGCGTTCGCGGCGCGGGTGAAAGCCCGCACGTACCCGGAGGCTGACCAGAGCGCGCCGAGCAGACCGAAACTGAGCAGGACGCCGGCCGAACTACGCTGCTCGACGACCCCGTTGACCACGTCGATGAAGGCGTCGTTGCCGACGACGGCACCGGCACCCACGTCGTTGGCGAGATCGACGATGGTGTCGACGGTCCGGTCGCCCTCGGAAACCAGCCCGACGAGCGCGACGATCACGATCAGCGAGGGGAACAGCGCGAGCACGCCGTAGTAGGTCAGCGCGGCTGCCCAGTCCGGGCAGTTGTCCCTCATGAACTCCTTGCCGCTGTTGACAAGTACCGTGCGCCAAGTCGCCAACCGGAGGTCACGCAGGCGCTGCGGACGCTCGGGGCGGGTCTCGTCGACGAGCGCCCCGCGGTGGTGGGTGGCGCTCGCCGAGGCATCCGTGTCCCGCTCCGGCCTATCGGAGCCGGCGGCGGGACCTGCGGCAGGTGTGCTGGTCGGCGGCATGTCAGCTCCCGTTACCCGGCAGGCTGTCTGGGACAAACCTGGGTGCCGGTACGCAGGATAGCGGTGCCGGCGCGGATCACGGTCGGTGGCGTCGGCGATCCGTCCTGGCGACTACCAACGACCGTCGGGGCCACCGGGTGGCTGCAGGTGCAGCACCTTGCTGACGGTCATCTCGTCGAGCAGCTCCGGCCCGTACCCGTAGCCGTCGCCGCTGCCCCGGCGGGGATGGGCCGCCCCGCCCGGTGCCCCGCCGAACACCGCGTTGATCCTGACCGTGCCGACCGGCAGTTCCCGCCAGGCCCGGTGCGCGTGCGTCATCGATCGGGTGAGCACCGTCGCGGACAGCCCGTACGGCGAGCAGCTGGCCCGGGAGAGCGCTTCGTCGAACGAGCCGACCACCATCACCGGCGCCACCGGGCCGAACGTCTCCTCCCGCAGCACCGTCATGCTGTCGGTGCACTCGCTCAGCACGGTCGGCGGGTAGTAGGCTCCTGGTCCTTGCGGTATCTCCCCGCCGCAGCGCGCCGTGGCACCGTCGGCGATCGCCGCCGTCACCTGGGCGTGTACCTGGTCGCGGTGTCGACGGTCCACCAGCGGTCCCAGTTCGGTGTACGGATCCCGTGCCGGCCCGAGCCGTAGCCGGTGACAGTGCCGGGTCAGCGCGTCGACGAACGCGTCGGCGACCGCGGTGTGGACGTAGATCCGTTCGACGCTGACGCAGAGCTGACCCGAGTTGGCCAGTGCACCGAGCGCGGCCTGCTCCGCGGCCCACTGCGGATCGACCCGCTCGTCGACGATCAGCGCGTCGTTGCCGCCGTTCTCCCGCAGCGCCTTCGTCCCGGTCCGGGCGCACGCCCGCGCGATCGCCGTCCCGGCGGCCGTCGATCCGACATGCGCCACCAGGTCGACACCGCTCGCCCCGGCGATCGCCGCGCCAACCGGACCGTCGCCGGTCAGCAGCGAAAACACGCCGTCCGGGACTTCGTCGGCGACGATGCGGCCCAGCAGCGCGCCGGTGGCCGGGCAGCGTTCGCTGGGCTTGTGCACCACCGTGTTGCCGGTGACCAGCGCGGCGCCGAGCAGCCCGCAGGCGACCGCCACCGGATCGTTCCACGGGGTCAGCGCCGCCACCACTCCTCGGGGCACGTACGCCATCAGGTCGAATGCCGCCGGGTCCCCGGCCAGGGTCCGGCCACGGTGCACCGGCCCGAGTTCGGCGTACTGGCGCAGCGTCGCGACCCCGGCGGCGATCCCGGCCCGCGCCCCGGCCAGTGGCTTGCCCATCTCGGCGCTCTGCAGCTCGGCGATCCGGTCCGTGGCACCGGCCAACGCGTCGGCCATCCGGCGCAGTGCGGCGGCCCGCTCGGCCGCCGGGACGGCCGCCCACCGCGGTGCGGCCTCGCCCGCCGACTTGACGGCGGTCGCCACGTCGGCGGCGGTGGCGACCGGGCTGCGGCTGACCGGCACGCCCTCGGACGGATCGTCGACGACGAGTTCCGCGTCGCCGTCGCCGAAACGTCCCCACACGCCGTCGATGAACTGCTCCACGTCGTACACCCGGCCGTAGTTCCCGTGGCAACTGTCGGCAAACGTTTGACCCCCCGGCGTCGTGGGTAGCCGGGCGCCGATGACAATCTCGGTCGTGGAGACAGCTGACGCGGTCGTCATCGGTGCGGGTCACAACGGGCTGGTCGCGGCGAACATACTGGCCGACGCGGGCTGGGACGTGCTGGTGCTGGAGGCGACGGCGGCGCCCGGTGGCGCGGTACGCTCAGCCGAGGTGACCGCGCCCGGCTACCTCAGCGACCTGTACAGCTCGTTCTACCCGCTGGGGTTCGCCTCACCGGTGCTGCGCGAGCTGCGGCTCGCCGAGTTCGGGCTGCGCTGGCGGCACGCCCCGGACGTCGTCGCCCACCTGCTGCCGGACGACCGGGCGGCGGTGGTCAACCTCGACCCGCAGCGTACGGCGGAGTCACTGGACGCGTTCGCCGTCGGTGACGGCGAACGCTGGCTGTCCGCGTACGCCGATTGGCGTGCCGTGTCCACTCCGCTGATCGACGCCCTGTTCACCCCGTTCCCGCCGGTGCGCGCCGGCACCAGTCTGGTGCGCCGGTTGCGGACCGCCGGGGCGCTGCGGCTCGCCCGTCGGCTGCTACTGCCGGTACGTCAGCTCGGCCGGGAGTTGTTCACCGGTGCGGGCGGTCCGGCGCTGCTCGCCGGCTGCGCGCTGCACACCGATCTGGCACCCGACGACGTCGCGTCCGGGGTGTACGGATGGCTGCTGGCCATGCTCGGCCAGGAGGTCGGCTGGCCGGTCCCGGTCGGCGGGGCGCAGCGCATCACCGACGCCCTGGTCGCCCGCCTGCGGACCCGGGGCGGGCGGCTGGTGACCGGGGCCGCCGCCCAGCAGGTGCTGATCGCCCGCAGCCGGGCGGTCGGGGTACGCACCGGTGACGGGCGGTTGTGGCGGGCCCGACGGGCCGTGCTGGCCGATGTACCGGCGCCGGTCCTCTTCCTCGACCTGGTCGGCGCCGCCTGGCTACCGATCCGGATGACCGACGACCTGCGCCGGTTCCGCTGGGACGGGTCGACGGTCAAGGTCGACTGGGCGGTGTCCGGGCCGATGCCGTGGCGCAACCGGGCAATCGCCACGGCCGGCACCGTTCATCTGGGCGCCGACCTGGACGGCCTGACCCGGTACGCCGCCGCGCTGGCCTGCGACGAGGTGCCGAAGGAGCCGTTCCTGCTGCTCGGACAGCTGACCACGGCCGATCCCACCAGGTCGCCGACGGGCACCGAGTCGCTGTGGGCGTACACGCACCTGCCGCACCGCACCACCTGGCGGGCCGAGGAGATCCTGGAACACGTGGCCCGGATCGAAGCGGTGCTGGAGCGGCACGCGCCCGGGTTCGGCACACTCGTCCGGGCCCGGCACGTGGCCGGACCCGCCGAGTTGCAGGAGCACAACCCGAGCCTCGTCGGGGGAGCTGTCGGCGGCGGCACCGCCGCCGCGTACCAGCAGTTGTTCTTGCGCCCGGTGCCTGGGCTGGGACGGGCGGACACGCCGGTCGACCGACTGTTCCTCGCTTCGGCGTCAGCGCACCCCGGTGGTGGCGTGCACGGCGCGCCCGGGGCCAACGCCGCGCGGGCGGCGCTCGCCCGCGACCGGAGCGTCTCCGGTGGCCTGTACGGCGCCGTGGTCTCCGCCGCGCAACGGGCCATCTACCGTTGACGCCGCCGGGCGAATCACTGTCCGGGTGGTCGGGGCCAGGACTCCTCCACCGGGGTCGCCCGCTGGACCGGTACCGGCTCCGACGCCGACCCGGGCGCGGGCACGACCGCTGGCGGCGGCGCGGGTGGTCCGGTGGCCGGTTGCGGGGGCGGCGCGGGTGGTCCGGTGGCCGGTTGCGACGGTTGCGACGGTTGCGGCGGTTGCGGCGTGGGTGGCGTGGGTGGCGTGGGTGGTCCGGTGATCGGTTGCGGCGGCGCGGCGGTGCCGCCCTCGTCGGCCGTCAGCTCGGTGTCCGGACGGACCCACAACGGGGTCTTGGGCAGCATCGAACGGAAGTCGAACGTGCACTTGCTGCAGGAGCGCAGCGCGGTCTCGGCCCGTCGGTCGCCGCACTGGCGGCAGAAGGTGACCACCGACTCGTCGGCGGACATTCCCTGGCAACGCGGGCAGGCAAAGGCCGGTCCCTTGGTCTGGGCCAGCCGGCCAGCCAGCACGAACGGGCTGACCACCGCGCTGACCGTGGTCGCCAACTGACGCGTCCGGCGGTTGCGTTCCTGTAGCCGCTCCAACTCCGGGTTGACGATCTTCTCCAGCTTGCAGGTGGTGCAGACCTGCAGGGTCCGAACCGGAAGCATCTCCCGCAGCTGTGCCTGCTGGTGCAGGAACGTCACCACGGGCACCTCAGATTCGTCGACCGTGAACCGGAACCGGGGATCGGCGCCGGTCGCGCCGGCCGCCGCCACCTGCTCCTCGACGCGGTACACCAGTGACTGGATCTGGCTGACCAGGTTCGCCGGCATCTGCCCCGGCCGGCTGGTGATCAGCGTGCCCACGGTGAGCATCCCGTCGGCCAACTCGGTCGAGACCTCGGCGATCCGTTCCGGGGCCACGAAGGTGAAGGTGCCGGCACCGGTACGGCTGACCGGCGCGCCGCGCTTGGGCCCGTCGCCGTCGAGCAGCCGGGTGGTGTGCCTGGTGATCATCGAGCTGGCTTGCGCCGCCCATCCTCCGGCGTTCTGCATGGCCGTCACGTCCCCCGGCCCGACGTCGCGCCACCGGGCGGTGAAGCTGCCGGCAGCGGCCGGATCCAGCCGGGCCAGCACGGCGTCGACCGTGGACAGGACCGCATCGAACACTTCGAGATAGACCGAGGTGGCCCCCCAGTTGCGGCCGACCTTCGCCGGCCAGCGGTCGCTCACCCGTACCGTCACCCGGCAATCCTGGCCGACGGTTTCCAGGTTGAACTGCACCCCGACCGGCATCCGACTCGGGGTCAGCGTGACCGCGCCGAGCTTGGATCCCCGGACCGCTTCGAGCGCGGTCAGTTGCTCGGTGGTCAGTTGGAAACCCAGGTCCCGGACCGCGACGATCAGGTGCTGGCGGGTGATCGTCAGCGGTGCCCGGATGCTCCGCTCCGCGCCGGCCGCGAGCTGCCCTGACTGCCGGCTCCCGCCGGCAGCGCCCGCGACCGTAGGCCCGGAGCCGTTCCCGTTGTCCCAGGTCATTCGGTGCCGAGTCCGAAGTCTGATCCGGTGTCGAAGGAGCTGCCGGTGTCGAAGGAGCTGCCGGTGTCGAAGGAGCTGCCGGTGTCGAAGGAGCTGCCGGTGTCGAAGGAGTCGCTGCTGGTGGCGGTCGTGTCGTAACCGCTGGTGCTGTCGTAGAGGTTGACCTCGTTCACCGCGGCGGTGGCGTTGTAGTCGGCCGCGTCGGCGTAGTCGTTCGCCGTGGCCGCCTCCTCCGCAGCCAGGTCGTACTGGCGTGCGGCGGACTCGAACGAAGACTCGGCCGCCCCGTCGAAGCCGGCAGCGGCGCTGTCCACCGCGTGCTGCAGATAGTCGTCGGCGGACTGGGTCCACGAGTCGCTGATGTCGGAGTGCCAGTCGGACCACTCCTGGTCGGCGACGGCGGCGTCCATGTTGGTCTCCACCGCCGACGCGACCGGTTCGGGCAGCGTCACCGGGTCGCTCGACACGTCCATCGAGCTGGAATCGCTGGTGACGTAGTCGTCCCAGGCGGAATCGGTGGTCATCGGGGGGTGCCTCTTCCTGTCGGGGACAGGTCGACCGCACCACGTACGGTTCGTGATCGTCGCCTGCCGCTGCGTTCGATGATCGCACCGGCTCGAACGCGCCTGTATCCCCCTTCTGTGCCACCGGAGCAGGGTCGAAAGCGGTGTCCTGAAGATCCATCGGCGGAGCAGCGGGCGGTAGCCTCGTTGACGGAATGGCCAGGTCAGTCAGCTGCCACCTAACCGATTGGCAAACGATCAATCGATTGTCCGTCGGCGACTGGACAGCGGGGCGATGGCGGGACCTGCCCGGCCGGCGCCCGCGGCCAGCGCACGCGCGGCGGCAGCCAGCCCGGCGGCGAGCAGGGCCGCCACGGTCTGCTTGTGCATCACCGCCCACAACGCCGGCGAGCGGCGGCGTGCCCGGTCGTCGAAGATGCCGTGCGAGCCGTGATCGACATCCGCGTCGGCCGGCTTGTCGACGTTGTCGTGCCAGCCGGCCCGGTCGATCACCGCGTCGGTCTGCTGGGAATCGAACCCCACCTGCCGCAGCGCCAGGTACCGGTCAAGCAGCCCGGGTGCCAGGATGTTGCCCAGCCGCGCGCGTAGGGTCGGTCCGCCGACGTTGACCTCGCGTGGTCCCTTGTCCGCCGCCCAGCAGATGGCCTCGGCGGCCACCTCGGGTTGGAAGATGGGCGGGACCGGCTGCGGGTGGCGGGGCAGCCGGGTACGTACCCAGGAGAACTGCGGGGTGTTCACCGCAGGCAGCTGCACCATCGTGAGCTTGATCTCTGGCGAGGCCTGCAGCAACTCCACCCGCAGCGAATCGTTGAAGCCCTGAATCGCGTGCTTGCTCGCGCAGTAGGCCGACTGTAGCGGGATGCCGCGGTAGGCCAGCGCCGATCCGACCTGCACGATCGTGCCGATGCCGGCCGGGCGCATCTGCCGCAGCGCCGCGAGGGTACCGTGCACCGTGCCGAGGTAGCTGACCTCGGTGACCCGGCGGAATTCGTCGGCGCTGATTTCCCAGGTCGGGGCGAACACCGACACCATCGCGTTGTTGATCCACACGTCGAGGCCGCCGTGTCGCCGGGCCAGATCCGCGCCGGCCTGCTCGATCGCGTCCGCGTCCGCGACATCGACCTGGTAGGTCGCCACCGCCTCGGCGCCGAGTTCGCGGCACTGCGCGGCCGCCGCAGCGAGTCCCGCCGCGCCGCGGGCGATCAATCCCAGCCGCGCGCCGCGGCGGGCATAGCGTTGCGCGGTCGCCCGCCCGATTCCGGCGCTCGCGCCAGTGATCATTACGGTCTGGCTCATCGGCGTCTCACCTACCTGAGGGCTTGTCTGGTCGCGATGTCTGACAACCGGCGCAGCGTCTCGCGGTTGCGATGGTGCAGGATCAGGTCGTCGATCTTGGTACGGATCCAGCGCAACGGGCCCGCCGTGAACGACTCGGCGATCGTCACCCGGGTCCCGTTCGCCTGCGTGGCGGTCAGCCGGAACACGATGGTCGCCTCACCGAGTGGCCAGAGACCCGCCCGTAGGGTCAACTCGCGCGGCGGATCGCAGGAGACCACCGTCGACGTGTCGGAGATGGTCAGCGGCCACGGTCCGGCGTTGTGGTGCAGCCGTGCGTGCGGGGCCGGCCAGTGGCGGTCCACATCCCGGATGTGCCCGGTACCGACCACCCAGTCGCTGTACGACCACCCGTTGCTCAGGATGGCGAACACCTGGTCCGGAGGGGCCGGAATCACCCGTTGCACCACAGCCACACCAGCTGCGTACCCCGGGCCCTGGAACCTATGCGGGCAGGCGTGGAATCGGGCGGACCGGACGAACACGGAAGATGTTTACTCAGCGGACCGACGGGAAACCGTGCTTGGTGCGTAGCCAACGGATCAGTCGCGACCGCGGGCTCTTCGACGCGGTGCTGTTCGACCGTGACGGGACGCTCGTGCACGACGTGCCGTACAACGGTGACCCGGGACGGGTGCGCCCGATGCGCGGTGCCCGGGCCGCCCTGGACCGGTTACGCGCCGCAGGACTGCTGATCGGCGTCGTCACCAACCAGTCTGGCCTGGCCCGGGGCTGTTTCTCCGCTGTCGATCTGGACCGGGTGCACGCCCGGACCGAGGACCTGCTCGGCCCGTTCGACACCTGGCAGGTGTGCCCGCACGAAGATGTCGACGGCTGCCGGTGCCGCAAGCCGGCACCTGGCCTGATCCACGCCGCCGCTCACGCGTTGGGGACCGTCGCACAGCGATGCGTCGTCGTCGGTGACATCGGCCGCGACATGACCGCCGCCGGTGCCGCCGGTGCCGCCGGCATCCTGGTTCCGACCGAGGCGACCCGGCCCGAAGAGGTCGCCGCGGCACCGGCGGTCGCCGGTGACCTGGCCGGTGCCGTGGACCTCGTGCTGCGTCGGCACCTGATGTCCAACGCGGGGGCACCGCCCGTCGGCCGTCGGCGGGTCCTGGTGGTCCGCAGCGACTCGGTCGGCGACGTGCTCGTCACCGGACCGGCGATCCGGGCCGTGGCGGCCGGCGCCGATGAGGTGGTGCTGCTCTGCGGACCGAGGGGCCGGGCCGCCGCCGGGCTCCTTCCCGGCGTCACCGGGATCATCGAGTGGTCGCTTCCGTGGATCGACCCGGACCCGGCGCGGGTCGAGCCGGCCGAGATGGCGCAGTTGACCGGCCGACTCGCGGCGGTCGGTGCCGACGAGGCGATCATCTTCACCTCGTACCACCAGTCCCCGCTGCCGCTGGCGTTGCTGTTGCGGATGGCCGGCGTGCCGAGGATCTCAGCGATCAGCGAGGACTACCCCGGGTCGCTGCTCGACGTTCGGCACCGGGTTCCGCCGGGGGTGCCCGAGCCTGAGCGGGCCCTGTCACTGGCGGCCGCCGCCGGATTCGGCCTGCCCGCCGACGACGAGCCGGTGCTGCGACTGCGTCCAGGTTGCCTGCGCCCGGCCGGCGGGCCGGCGTCGGGTGCCGCCGGGCCGCCGGGCTATGTCGTGCTGCATCCCGGATCGTCGGTCGAGTCGCGGGCGTGCCCACCCGAACGCTGCGCCGAGTTCGTGGTCGCGCTCACCGCCGCCGGGCACCGGGTCGTGGTGACCGGCGGCCCCGGCGAACAGACACTGTGCGCCCGGGTCGCCGGGCGCGACGGGGTGGACCTCAGCGGGCAGACGTCGCTGGCGCGGTTGGCGGCGATCATCGCGGCGGCGGGCGCGCTGGTCGTCGGCAACACCGGACCGGCGCACCTGGCCGCGGCCGTCGGTACGCCGGTGATCAGCCTGTTCGCGCCGACCGTGCCGTTCGGCCAGTGGGGGCCGTACCGGGTCCCGTGGGTGCGTCTGGGCGATCCGGTGGCGGGCTGCCGCAACACCCGCGCGGCCCGCTGCCCGGTGCCGGGCCATCCATGCCTGTCGGCGGTGTCGGCGGCCAGCGTCGTCGAGGCGGTCCGGCTGCTGCATGGGACGGCCGGATGAACATTCTTCTTTGGCACGTCCACGGATCGTGGACCACCGCATTCGTCCAGGGTAAGCATCACTACCTGGTGCCGGTCACCCCGGACCGGGGTCCGTACGGCCTGGGGCGGGCACGGACGTACCCGTGGCCGGACAACGTCGTCGAGGTACGTCCCGGGCAACTCGCCACCGCCGAGGTCGACCTGGTGATCCTGCAGCGCCCGGAAGAGGTGGAGCTGGCGACCAGTTGGCTCGGCCGGGTCGTCGGACGCGACGTGCCGGCGATCTACGTGGAGCACAACACGCCGAAGGGGGACGTGCCGCACACCCGCCATCCGATGGCCGACCGCAACGACCTGACCGTCGTCCAGGTCACCCACTTCAACGAGCTGTTCTGGGACACCGGCGCCAGCCGGACCCGGGTCATCGAGCACGGCGTCGTCGCGCCGGCCGCCAGCTATACCGGCGATCTCGACCGGCTCGCCGTGGTCACCAACGAGCCGGTGCGCCGCCGCCGCGTCACCGGCGCCGACCTGATACCCCGGTTCACCCGGGTGGCACCGGTGGACGTGTACGGCATCGGGGTGAGCGGCCTGCCTGCGGCACTGGGCCCACCCGCCGCGTCGCGGATCACCCCGTACGAGGACGTACCGCAGGCGGCGATGCAGGCCGAGGTCGCCCGGCGTCGGGCGTACCTGCACCTGTGTCGATGGACGTCGCTCGGGCTGAGCCTGATCGAGGCGATGGCGATGGGCGTGCCGGTGATCGTGCTCGGCACCACCGAGGCGGTCGCGGCGGTGCCTCCATCGGCCGGAGTGCTGGCCACCCGCGTGCAGACCCTGGTCGACGCCGCCCACTGGCTGATCGACGAACCGGACGCGGCCCGCCGGCTCGGCGCCGAGGCCCGGCGTGTGGCACTGGCCCGCTACGGACTGGACCGGTTCCTCGCGGACTGGGACGAGTTGCTGCAGGAGGAGCTATGCGCATCGCGATGATCTCGGAGCACGCTAGCCCGCTCGCCGCGCTCGGCGGCGTGGACGCCGGCGGCCAGAACACCCATGTGGCCGAGTTGTCCACCGCGCTGGCCGCGGACGGTCACGAGGTGCGGGTGTACACCCGTCGCGATGCGCCGGACCTGCCGGAGCTGGTCCAGATGGACAACGGGGTCGCCGTGGTGCACGTTCCCGCCGGACCACCGGGGCACATCGCCAAGGACGGGCTGCTGCCGTACATGGGGGAGTTCAGCCAGTGGCTGGTCCGCCAGTGGGATGGTGGCGAATGGTCGCCGGCCGTGGCGCACGCCCATTTCTGGATGAGCGGGTTGGCGGCGGTGAACGCCGGCCGGCTGACCGGGGTCGCGGTGGTGCAGACCTACCACGCGCTGGGCACGGTCAAACGCCGCCACCAAGGCGCGATGGACACCAGCCCACCCCGGCGCATCGGCTACGAGCGGGCCCTCGGGCGCAGCGTCGACCGGGTGATCGCGCAGTCCCAGGACGAGGTCGCCGAGCTGATCGGGATGGGAGTGCCACGCGGCCGGCTGTCGGTCGTACCGTCCGGTGTGAACGGGCAGACGTTCGCGCCGGACGGTACGACCGCCCGGCGCGACGCCGGCGTCCACCGGGTGCTCACCGTCGGCCGCCTGGTGGCCCGCAAGGGGTTTCAGGACGTCATCCGGGCCATGCAGCTGGTGCCGGAAGCCGAATGCGTCATCGTGGGCGGCCCACCGGCGGCGGAACTCGACGACGACCCACAGGCCCGGCAGCTGCGCCAGTTGGCCGAGGACTGCGGTGTCGGACACCGGGTCCGGCTCGTCGGTGGGGTACCGCGCGAGGACATGCCGTGCTGGTACCGGTCGGCCGACGTGCTGGTGGCCGCCCCGTGGTACGAGCCGTTCGGGCTCACTCCGCTGGAGGCGATGGCCTGCGGCGTACCGGTGATCGGTACCGCCGTCGGCGGGCTGACCGACACGGTCGTCGACGGGCTCACCGGCGATCTGGTGCCGCCGCGCGATCCGCGTGCCCTCGGCCTGGCCCTGCGCCGGCTGCTCAACGACCGGGTACGCCGGTTCGCCTACGCCACGGCGGCACTGGACCGGGCCCGGCAGTGCTATTCGTGGCAGCGGGCCGCGGAACAACTGGTGGCCGTCTACGGTGCGGTCAGCAGGGTGCGCCAGCCCAGCCGGGTGGTGGCTTGATGACCGACACCGAACCGTTGCTCGACGGTCACCTCGCCCGGCTCGCCGCGGCGCTGCCACCGTACCGACAGGTGGCGGCGATGCTGAGCCGCTGGGGTAGCGAACTGGCCTGGACCCTCGGCAATGGGGGCCGGCTACTGGTCGCCGGCAACGGCGGCAGCGCGGCCGAGGCGCAACACCTGGCCGCCGAGCTGGTCGGCAAGCTGCGCGACGACCGTACGCCGCTGTCCGCCGTGGCGCTGACCGCCGAGACGTCCTCGCTCACCGCGATCAGCAACGACTTCGGATTCGAGGAGGTGTTCGCCCGGCAGGTCCGGGCGCACGGCCGTCCCGGCGACATCCTGCTGCTGCTGTCCACCAGCGGTCGCAGCCGCAACCTGCTCGCTGCGGCACGGGCGGGGCGAGCCGCCGGACTGCACTGCTGGGCCTGTACCGGTCCGGCACCGAACCCGCTCGCTCGCGTCTGCCCCGAGGTGCTCGCGGTGCCGGCCGCCGACCCGCAGGTGGTGCAGGAACTGCACCTGGTCACCGCCCATCTGCTGTGCGAGTACGTCGACCGGACCCTGCCGGACGTACTCGGGCTGGCCGGCGTGGTGTCCGAACTTCCGGTGATGGATCTGAACGGCTCCCGGCCATGACCGCCCGCCCGATCGTCGTCGTCGGTGACACCCTGCTGGACCGCGACATCGACGGCGCCGTCACCCGGGTCTGTCCCGACGCCGCCGCCCCGGTGCTCGACGAACGCCACGTCACCGACCGGCCGGGCGGCGCCGGCCTGGCCGCCGTGCTCGCCGCCGACCAGGGACATCCGGTGGCGCTGGTCACCGCGCTCGCCGCCGACCCGGCAGGCCTGCGGCTGGCCGCGCTGCTCACCGCCGCCGGGGTGGATCTGCACCCGTTGTCGCTCGGCGGTGCGACCGCGGAGAAGATCCGGCTCCGTACCCGTGGCCAGGTGCTGGTGCGGTTGGACCGGGGCGGCACCGGGTCGGTGGGCGACGGCCTACCGACGTCCACCAGGGACCTGCTCGCGGCGGCGGCGGCGGTAGTGGTCAGCGACTACGGACGCGGGGTGGCTCGGGTGTGCGCGTTGCGCGCCGCGCTGGCGGCTGCCCGGGTCCCGGTGGTGTGGGATCCCCATCCCCGGGGGCCGGCCGCCATCGCCGGGGTACGACTGGTCACCCCGAACGAGGCCGAGGTGCGGCAGCTCACCGGGCATCCCGCCGGCGACAGCCGGGTCGCCAGCGCCGCGCGCAGCGCCGACGAGCTGCGCCGCCGGTGGCGGGCGGGAGCGGTAGCGGTCACCATGGGCGGCGACGGCGCACTGCTCTGCCACGCCGGTGCGACTCCGCTGGTGGTGCCGGCGCCGGCCAGCACCGAGGGGGACACCTGCGGTGCCGGGGACCGCTTCGCCACCGCCGCCGCGATCGCACTGGCGGGCGGAGCGGTGGTCTCCGAAGCCGTGCAGTCCGCGGTCGCGCAGGCCTCCCGGTACGTCGCCGACGGCGGTGCCGCCGCGGTACGGCTCTCGTCCGGCGGCGCGCCTGGCCGGATTGGTGCGGACGTGCCTGGCCGGATCCGTGCGGACGCGCCTGGCCGGATTGGTGCGGACGCGCCTGAACGGATCGGTGCGCAGGCCGTTGCGGCTCTGGTGGCCCGGGTCCGCGGCGTCGGCGGCACCGTGGTGGCCAGTGGCGGCTGTTTCGACCTGCTGCACGCCGGGCACGTGTCGGCACTGCAGGCGGCCCGCCAGATGGGGGACTGCCTGATCGTGTGCCTCAACTCCGACCGAGGTGTGGCCCGGCTCAAAGGTCCGGACCGTCCGGTGGTTCCGGAACCGGACCGGGCGCGGCTGCTGGCCGCGCTCGGCTGCGTCGACGCGGTGATCGTCTTCGACGAGGACACTCCGCACGCCGTTCTCAGCTGGTTGCGCCCGGACATCTGGGTCAAGGGCGGTGACTACGCCGGCGGCGGCACCGGCCAACCCGACCTGCCCGAAGCCGAGCTGGTGGGCAGATGGGGCGGGCAGACCGCGATCGTGCCGTACCTCGACGGGCGCTCCACCACCAGCATGATCGCCGCTGCCCGTGCCGGCCGGCCCCGGCCGACCGGCCCGCTACTCGAAGGAGCCCGATGACGAACAACTTCGCCGGCCCTGCCGTGCTGGTCACCGGCGGTGCGAGCGGCCTCGGCGCCGCCGTGGTCGATTTGCTGGGCAAGTCCGGCTACCGGCCGCACGTCATCGACCGACGGCGGCCGGCCGACGGGGTGCCGTGGGCCGAGTGCGACCTGGCCGACACCCGCGCCGCCGAGGCGGCGACCCGCCAGTTGGCCGGTCAGGCCGGCGGTTTGACCGGGGTGGTCACCGCCGCCGGGATGGACGTTCCCGGTCGGCTGGCGGACGTTCCCGCCGAGACCTGGGAGCGCATCGTCACGGTCGACCTGCTGGCCACCGCGGCGGTGATCCGCGCGGCCCTGCCGTGGCTGACCGAGACCGGCGGATCGGTGGTGACCGTCGCCTCCACCCTGGGCCTGAAGGCGGTCGGTGATGCCACCGCGTACTGTGCGGCGAAGTTCGGTGTCGTGGGATTCACCCGTGCGCTCGCCGCCGAGTTGGCCGGTGCGGTGGCGGTGACGCTGCTGGTGCCGGGCGGGATGCGGACCGCGTTCTTCGACGACCGGCAGGCTCAGTACCGGCCGTCGGCCGACGCCGCACTGAACGAGCCGGGCAACGTCGCGGCGGCGGTGCTGTTCGCGCTGCAGCAACCGGCCGGCTGCGCGGTCCGCGAGATGGTCGTCTGCGCGGACACGGAGCCGTCCTACCCGTGATCCTCGTGCTGCGGGCACTCGGCATCGGCGACCTGGCCACGGCGGTGCCGGCGCTGCGCGGGCTGCGGGCGGCGTACCCCGCGACGACGATCACCCTCGCCGCGCCGGCGGCGCTCGCGCCGCTGGTCGAGCTGACCGATGCGGTCGACCGGTTGCTACCGCTGGCCGGACTGACCCGTCCGGCCGGTCCCGCGCCGGGGTCCACACCGGGGTCCACACCGATCCAGGGGCTTGACCCCGCCCCGGACTGGGCGGTCAACCTGCACGGCCACGGGCCGCAGTCGCACCGGGTGCTGCAGACGGCCCGGCCCGGCCGGCTGTGGGCGTACGCCTGTCCGGCGGCCGGCCAGGACGACGGCCCGCAATGGGCCGACGGCGAACACGAGGTGCTGCGCTGGTGTCGGCTGGTGGCCTGGTACGGGGTGGCGGCCGAGCCGACCGATCTGGCGTTGCGGCGTCCCGCACCGGGTCGGGTCCCGGTCGGGGTGACCGTGATCCATCCCGGCGCCGCCGCGCCTCGGCGGCGCTGGCCGCCGGACCGGTTCGCCGAGGTGGCCCGGCGGTTGGCGGCAGCCGGGCATCGGGTGGTGGTGACCGGGTCGGCGCGGGAACGCGCGCTGGCGGAGTCGGTGGCCGCCGCCGCCGGTCTGTCCGGTACGGCGGTCTGCGCCGGTCGGATGGATCTGAGCCGGTTCACCGCCCTGCTGTCGCACGCCCGGCTGCTCGTCGCCGCCGACACCGGCGCGGGGCATCTGGCGACCGCGTTCGGCGTGCCGTCGGTGCTGTTGTTCGGCCCGACGTCGCCGGCGCGGTGGGGTCCGCTGGTCGACCGGGATCGGCACCGGGTGGTGCACTATCCGGCGTTGTCCGGCGGGGCCGAGGTGCCCGGCGCCGACGACTCCGACCCGGTCGACGGCACCGAGGCCGCCAGCGGGATCGCGACCCTCGTGCCGGACCCGGCGATGGCGGCGATCTGCGTCGACGAGGTGCTGGCCGCGGCCGGTGAGGCGGAACGCGGTGCGGCTGCGGCGTAGCGACCTGGCCCGGCCGGGCTACCGGCGCCACCGACGGGGTCGTGGGGTCCGTTACCTCGATGCCGACGGACGTCCGATCACCGATCGGGCGGAGTTGGGCCGGCTACGGGACCTGGTGATCCCGCCGGCCTGGCGGGACGTGTGGATCTGCCCGCACCCGGCCGGTCATATCCAGGCGGTCGGGACGGACGCCGCCGGGCGCCGGCAGTACCTCTACCACCCACAGTGGCGGGTGCGTCGGGACGTGGCGAAGTTTCGCCACGTCCGGCAGGTCGCCGATCGGCTGCCCCGGCTGCGCCGACAGGTCGCGGCCGACCTGCGTGAGCGTGGGCTGTGTCGCGAGCGGGTGTTGGCAGCGTTGGTGAGCCTGCTGGATCTGGGCATGTTCCGGATCGGCAGCGACCAGTACGCGGCAGGTGACGACCCGACGTTCGGGGTGGCCACGTTGCGTGGTTCGCACACCAGGGTGGCCCGTGGTTGCGTGGTCTTCGAGTTTCCCGCCAAGGGCGGGCAGGCGCAGGTCCGTCGGATCACCGACGTGCGGGTGTGCGCGGTGCTGCGGGCGTTGCGTCGCCGCTGCCGGGGCGACCAGCGGCTGTTCTGCTACTGGGACGGGCGGCAGTGGCGGGACGTGCGCAGCGACGAGATCAACGACTATCTCCGTCAGGCCAGTGGTACGGACATGACCGCCAAGGACTTCCGGACCTGGCACGCCACGGTCCTTGCCGCGACCAGGCTGGCCGCGCATCCGGTGCCACGGTCGACCGCTGCCCGCCGACGGGCGGTGGCGGCGGTGATGCGGGAGGTCGCCGAGTTGCTCGGCAACACCGCGACGGTGGCCCGCACATCGTACGTGGATCCACGGGTCATCGAGCTGTTCCAGCGGGGCCGGGTGGCTCGGCTGGACGCCGCCGAGCCGACCCGGCCCGCGGCCGAGGAAGCGGTCCGCCGGCTACTCGCGCTGCGGTGAGCGCCCGGCCTTGACGAACGTCGGATGCAGGTTCACCGGCTCGGCCGCCTCGCGTCGCTGGCGGGAACGCAGCCGCAGGTTGAGGAACTCCACGAACACCGAGAAGGCGATCGGCCCGTACACGTAGCCCTTGGCGATGTGCTGGCCCAGTCCTTCGGCGACCAGGCTGCCCCCGATCAGGAGCAGGAACGACAGGGCGAGCATCTTGACGGTGGGATGGCGGTTGACGAAGCCGCTGACCGCACCCGCGGAGACCAGCATGATCACCATCGCCACCACGACCGCCGCGACCATGATGAACAGCTGATCGACCATGCCGACCGCGGTGATCACCGAGTCGAGCGAGAAGACCACGTCGAGCAGCAGGATCTGCACGATCACCCCGGTGAACGACACCGCTTTGCCGCTGGCGCCGTGGTCCGCGCCCTCCAGATGCTCGTGTATCTCGTAGGTCGCCTTGACCAGCAGGAACAACCCACCCAACAGCAGTATCAGATCGCGTCCGGAGATCTCCTGACCGAACACGGTGAACAGCGGCGCGGTGAGCCCGATCACCCAGGACAGCGAGGCGAGCAGCAGCAGCCGGGTGATCAGGGCCAGCGAGATGCCGATGGTCCGGGCCCGAGCCTGCTGATGTTCGGGCAGTCGGCCGGCGAGGATCGAGATGAACACGACGTTGTCGATGCCCAGCACGACTTCGAGCAGCAGCAGGGTCGCGAACGCGATCCACAGCTCGGGGCTGGTCAGAAGCTCCATGACGCTCCCAGGTCAGGGGGTATCCGCAGGGCCGGCGCGGACCCTGCGAATGCAGACCGTACTGCGGGGCGTCAAGCTACCCGCTACCGGGCCGCTCGCCGGCCGGGCGAGCCGGCGGGCGGCTGTGCTCAGTCGTACAGCACGTGGGCGAGCCGGTCGCGGAAGCGTCGCTCCGACTCGGTCACCGTGTCGCCACCAATGCCCAACACCCCGCCGGACGGCGCGGCGCTGACCACCTGCTCGGCGATCCCGACCAGCCAGTGCTTGTACGCGCCGGCCTCGCCGTCGTCGGCCCGGTCGGCAAGCAGCCGGGCCGCTTCGGTGGCCCGGCCCAGTACGTCGGAGATCAGTGCCTGGGGGTCGGCCGGTTCGAGCACCGGCAACTCCTCGCCGGCCTCCGGATCCCCGACCCGGCTGACCAGTTCGCCGGCCACCGCGGCGACCAGCGGACTGGCCGACTCCCGTCCGGCACCAACCGCGTCCAGCCCGGCGGCGTTCTCCGCCCGGGTCCGCCGCCCGCCGTCGGACTCCGCCGCACTCGCCGCGGTCAGCACCGCGTGCGGCAGCCCGACCAGCAGCCCCCATTCCTCGTCGGAGAACCCGAGTTCGGTGTACACCGGCAGGTCCGTCACGCTATGCCCCTCTCGACAGCAGCCACCGCGCTGGTGCCCGGTGGAGAATCCTCAGTGTGATTCGGCGGCCAGCAGGTTCTGCTCACTGACCACCGGCACGGACAACGTCTTGTAGCCGACACCGTCGAAGAGCACCGTCATCCGGTCGGCTTCGTAGCCGAGCACCATGCCGGCGCCCCATTCGGCGTGTCGCACCATAGTGTGCACCGGAAACGGGCCACCGGCGCCGTCGTCTGCGGCGCTGGTGCCGGCGTGGCAACTGTCGCAGTGCCCGCAGACGTCGGCCATGTGCTCACCGAAGTAGGCCAGCAGCGCCTGGCTCCGGCAGCCCTGAGCCTGGGCGAATGCCCGCATCATGTCGGTCCGGGACCGCTGCACCTGCTGGCGGCGGGTGGCGGCGGCGACCGCGTCCGCACCGGCCTGCGCCGGCAGCGGAGCGTACGTCGGGCGGACGACCCGGTTGCCGGTCACGGTACGCGCCGCGCCGACCTCCTCCAGCAGGGCGATCAGTTGACCCAGCTTGCGCACGCCCAGCCCGGTCCGCTCACGCAGCTGTGCCCGGGTGAGCGGCTGCGTGCCGACAAGCGCGGCGAGGTCACGCACCTCGTCGGCGTCCGGCCGGCTGGTGGTGAAATAGCGCTGTAGCCCGACATCCTCGGCCCGCCACAGCAGCAGGGCACGGGCGGGCGCGCCGTCGCGACCGCCCCGTCCGATCTCCTGCAGATAGCTGTCCGGAGAGTCCGGTAACGCGGTGTGCACCACCCAGCGGATGTCCGGCTTGTCGATCCCCATGCCGAACGCCGAGGTCGCCACCATCACCGGCACCCGACCGTCGAGGAACTCCTCGTGCAGGCGTTCCCGTGCGGCGGCGGCCATCCCGCCGTGGTAGCAACGGGCCGGGTAACCGGCACCGGTCAGCCGCTGGCTCAATTCCTCCACGGCCCGGCGGGTGGGTCCGTACACGATGCCGGGCGGTGCGGCGGCGTCGAGCAGGGCGACCAGCCGCCGCCACCGGTAGTCCTCGGTCGGACAGTGGGCGACCTCGAGAAAGAGATTGCGCCGGTCCAGGCCGGCGACGACGAGATGCGGATCGACCAGACCCAGCCGATGCACGATGTCGTCGCGTACCGGTGGCGAGGCGGTCGCGGTGAGCGCCACCACCGGGGGCCGGCCCAGTTGGCGTACCAGATGCCCGATCGACAGGTAGTCGGGACGGAAATCGTGCCCCCAGGCGGAGACGCAGTGCGCCTCGTCAACCGCCACCAGCGCCGGTGTCAGCCGGCGTACCTGGGCCAGCCGGTCCGGGTCGCACAGTTGTTCCGGTGTGGTGAACAGAAAACGGGCCCGGCCCTCGCGGAGGTCGCCCAACGCGGCCTGGCGCTGCTGTCCGGTTTCCGCCGAGCTGATCCGTACCGCGCGCAGGTCCGGCTGTCCCCGCTCGTTGAGAGCGGTGACCTGGTCCTGCTGTAGCGCGAGCAGCGGTGAGATCACCACGGTCGGGCCGGCGAGCAGGGTGGCCGGGACCTGGTAGACGGCGGACTTGCCGGCACCGGTGGGCAGTACGACCAGTGCGTCGCGCCCCTTCAGCAGCGCACGCATCGCACCGAGTTGGCCCGGCCGCAGCGCGGACCAACCGAACCGTTGGCGGGCGACCCGGCGCAGGCGGGGTGAGTGCAAGGACAACGTCATCGGAGGCCGTGGTTACCCGGCGGAGCGGTCCGGCAAACGAGCGCCGCTCAGCGGCCCTTGCCGGACAAAGGGCTCAGCGACCCTTGCCGAACATCGCGCGCAGGGCGGCGATCAACAGCAGGACGCCGAGCACACCCCCGATCAGCTGTACGCCGGGGATGTCGTGCCAGCTCGTTTCCGCGGCCACGGGTAGGACGAACGGTGCCATTGCCGAACTGTGCCACAGCGTGGCCGGCCCGGACACCGGCGGTATCCGATCGGCGACCGGTGGTACGGGCACCGTCGGGCGGATACCGGTCCCGCTCAATAGGAAGGTTTATTGACTGAAAGATCGGCGGGGTGTGAACATGAGCTCCGACACGCTGGCCGACCCCGGAAGGTGATTGCCGGATGACCGACTCCAGCCCCAGCCTGCGGTGGATGGCGGCCACGGTGCTGCAACCCGGGTTCACCGGAACCACCCCGCCGGACTGGGTACGGCGATGGATCGCCGACGGGCTGGGGGGAGTCGCGTTGTTCGCCCGCAACGTGCGCGATGTCGAACAGGTCGCGGCACTCACCGCGCGGTTGCGGGCCGAACGCCCGGACGTCCTTGTCGCGATCGACGAGGAAGCCGGCGACGTCACCCGCATCGAGTCGGGTCAGGGCAGCTCCCGTCCCGGTAACCTGGCGCTCGGCGCGGTCGACGACCCCGAACTGACCGAACAGGTCGCCTACGACCTCGGTCAGGAACTCGCCCGGGCCGGCGTGAGTCTCAACTACGCCCCGGTCGCCGACGTCAACTCCGACCCGGACAACCCGGTGATCGGGGTCCGTTCCTTCGGCGCCGATCCGCATCTGGTCGCCCGGCACACCGCCGCCTGGACACGCGGTCTGCAGGCCGCCGGGGTGGCCGCCTGCGCCAAGCACTTCCCCGGACACGGTGACACCAGTGTGGACTCCCATGTCGCGGTGCCCCGGATCGCCGGTGACCTCGTCCGGCTCGACACGGTGGAGCTGGTCCCGTTTCGCGCCGCGGTCGCCGCCGGCACCCAGGCGATGATGACCGGACACCTGCTGGTGCCCGCGCTCGACGACGAGCACCCGGCGACGATGAGCCGCCGGGTGCTGATCGACCTGCTCCGGGAGCAGCTCGGCTTCACCGGGGTGGTGATCACGGACGGCATCGAGATGCAGGCGGTCACCCGCCGGTACGGCTTGGCCGGTGCCACCGTCCGGGCCCTCGCGGCCGGCGTCGACGCGGTCTGCGTGGGCGGCGAGCACGCCGACGAGGCGACCACCCGGCTGCTGCGCGACGCCATCGTCGAGGCGGTGACCGACGGTCGGCTGCCGGTGCGCCGACTCGCCGACGCGGCACAGCGGATCGTCCGGCTGGCCGGCTGGACGATCCGCCACCGTGACCGGGCGGCCGCCGGTCACCGCGGTACGGTCGTGCCCGAGGCGGCGGCGCGGCCCGACGCGGCGGGGTCGGCCGTCGGGCTGGTCGCGGCCCGCCGGGCGGTACGGTTCCAGGCCGACGGCACCACGCTGCCGCTGCACCGGCCCGCGTACGTGGTCGAGTTCGCGCCGCAGCGCAACATCGCCATCGGCGCGGAAACCCCGTGGGGCATCGGCGGTGTTCTCGCCGAACTGCGTCCCGACACGGTCACCATCCGGCTGTCCGCCGCCGAGACGGCGCCGGACAGCGGTGCCGGCGACCCGACCACCGGCCGCGACGGCTCGCGGCTGCCCGCGGCGGTGCTGGCGGCGGCCACCGGGCACGCACTGGTGCTGGTCGTACGCGACCTGCACCGGCATCGGTGGATGTCGGCCGCGGTCGATCACGCGTTGGCGGCCCGCCCGGACGCGGTCGTGGTCGAGCTGGGTGTCCCGGTACGTGCCACCGGCGGTGCGTATCTCGCCACGTACGGCGCCAGCCGGGCCAACGCGCTGGCGGCTGCGGAGATTCTCGCCGGCCGCCGACTGGGGCAACCCGAACGGGTGCCGGCTCCGGCCGCGTCGCGGTCAGCCGGTGATCCGCAGGATCCGGTCGTCGTCAGCGGCGGGTGACCCTCGTCCGTCCCGGTTGGACGTGAGCACCCACAACGTCCCGTCGGGTGCCGTGGCGGCATGGCGTAACCGGCCGTATGTGCCGCTGAGCAGCGTCTCGGCCTGCTCGCCCTGTGCGGTGACCCGGTACAACCGCTGTCCCCGCAGACAGGCAAGCCAGATCCGACCGCCGTGGAAGGCGATGCCGCTCGGCGAAGCATCCCGGGTCGCCCAGGTCGCCACCGGGTCGACGTAGTCCGCCAGCCCGGCCACCCCTTCCACCACCGGCCAGCCGTGGTTGCCGCCGGCCCGGACCCGGTTCAACTCGTCGTGCCGGTCCTGGCCGAACTCGCTGGCGAACAGGTCGCCGTCGGGTCCCCAGTCCAGCCCCTGTACGTTGCGGTGTCCCAGGCTGAACACGGTGGACCCGGCGAACGGGTTGTCCGCCGGTGGCGCGCCCTCCGGCGTCAACCGCAGGATCTTGCCGGCCAGGCTCGTGTGATCCTGTGCGGCGTCGCGGTCGCCGGCGTCGCCGGTGCCGGCGTAGAGCATCCCGTCCGGGCCGAAGGCGATCCGTCCACCGTTGTGGGTGCGGGCTCGGGGGATGCCGGTCAGCACGGGTTCCGGCCGGGTCGCCACGCCGTCGCCGGCCAGCCTGATCCGGGCGATCCGGTTGTCGTCGGCAGTGGTGTAGTAGAGGTAGATCCGGCCGTCCGTGGGATAGTCGGGGGAGACGGCCACGCCGAGCAGACCGCCCTCGCCACCTGGGCTCGCCTGCGTGATCCGGGCGACCTCACGCACCGCGCCGGCACCGTTGACAGCCAGCAGCCGGGCGCTGTCCCGCTCGGTCACCAGCGCCGTACCGTCCGGCAGGAACGCCAGGTCCCACGGTGCCACCAGACCGGTCGCGACGACCTCGACGTCCGCGTGGGCCTCCGGCGCGCCGGAGATCAGCGGGTCGCTGAACCAGCCGAACCGGCCGCCGGCCACCAGCACCGCGGCGACCAGCGCCAGGACCGCGGCCAGCGCCGCGACCATACGCCGTGCGGTGCGCCCGGCGGAGGCCGGCGCGGCGGCGTGCGGCCCGGCCGTCGCCGGCCCAGGCACCTGGTCAGCCACCGACCACCAGGTCGGCGAACTCCGGATGCCGCTCGATGTAGGCGGCGATGAACGGACACTGCGGCACCACCTGCTCTCCGCGGCCGCGGATCTGTTCGAGCAGCCCATGGGCGAGTGCCTCGCCAGCACCCTGACCGCGGTAGGCGGGGTCGATCTCGGTGTGCGCCACCACGATCTCGCCGGGTTGGACGTGGTACGTCGCGAACCCGGCCAGCGCGTCGTCGACCAGGATCTCGAACCGGCGCCGGGCCGGATTGTCCTCCACCAGGATAGTCACCGCTGGACACCTCCTTGAGGATGGTCACTGCTGTCTTGCGGAGTGTCACCGCAGATGGACGCCGCGTGCCGCGCGACCTGCTGGCTCCGCTGCCGCGAGCCTAGCCGGCAACCGGCCCGTCGGCGCCGCGACCGGGCGGTGGCGGCGGCCAGTACGCTGGGACGGTGACACCGTCGCTAGTTCCGACGTCGATTTCCGCCCGCCGACCCGCGGGCCTGGCCGCCGCGCTGGTGCTCGGTGCGGCCCTGCTCGCCGGTTGCAGCTCGGAGGGGGCCAGCACGGAGTGCGGGCTGGACGCGTGCACCGTCACCTTCGATCGTGGCGTCGAGGCCAGTGCCAGCATCCTCGGTGTCGAGGCGAGACTGGTCGGTGCCGAGGGCGACCGGGTCACCGTCGAGGTCGCTGGCGAGCAGTTAACCCTCACGGTCGGTGAGCAGGCCACCGAGGTCGCCGGGCTGTACGTCACGTTGGAACGGGTCACCGAGTCGCAGGTGGCGATCCAGGTCGCCCGCCAGCCCGGCTGATCACCCAGCCGGGCGCCCCGGTCGGACCCGCGTCCGGTGGAAGGTTTGGCAGCGGTCGCCAACGGTCATAGATGCGCCCATGCCGAACACCCGGGAAGCTCACCGCGCCGCGCATCAGGTCGGGAACAGCCGTTGGCTGGAGTCGCTGGCCAGGTTCGGATTCATCGGCTACGGCGTGGTGCATCTGCTGGTGGCCTGGTTGGCGGTGCAGATCGCGTTCGGCCGTTCCGCCGCCGACGGTGACCAGTCGGGGGCCATGCGCACCCTCGCCCAGCAGCCGCTCGGCCGGATCCTGCTGATCGCAGTCGCGGTCGGCCTCGCCGCCATGGCGCTCTGGCAGGCGATCGAGGCGGCCGGCGGGCATCAGGCCGAGCAGGGCCGGCGGCGGGCTCTCGAACGGGTGCTGTCCGCCGGCCGAACCGTCGTCTACCTGTCGTTCGCGTGGACGGCCGGCCAGGTCCTGCGCCACGCCGACGCCGACACCGCCGGGCAGCAGCAGGCGGCCAGCGAACGGGTGATGTCCGCGCCGGGCGGCCAGTGGCTGGTCGCCCTGGCCGGGGTGGTGGTCCTGGTGGTCGGTGCCGGCATGGTCTTCAACGGTGTCACCCAGCGTTTCGCCAAGCATCTGAAGACCCGGACGATGAGTGCCCGGGTACGGCGGTTCACCTGCCGGCTCGGCATGGTCGGCTACCTCGCGAAGGGTGTCGCGTACGGCACGGCCGGCCTGCTGGTGGTGATCGCCGCCGTGCGGTTCGAACCCGAACGGGCCAGGGGCCTGGACGCCGCCCTGCACACGTTGCGCGAGCAGGCGTACGGATCCATCCTGCTCTGCCTGGTGGCGGTGGGCTTCGCCGCGTTCGGCGTCTACTGTTTCGCTCAGAGCCGCTACCGCAAGGTCTGATCCCGCTCGGGCCCGGATCCGCGCCGGCGGGCAAAGTGGGACAGATCACCTCGCCGCATGGCGCCTGGCGAACCGGCGCCGTTCCCGGCATCCTTGGCGTTTTGTCGCCAATGATGGCTATCCGCCGAGGGGGAGACGGTTTCGTGTATCCGGTTGTCTGGACGGCGATCGTCAGTGTCGGGGCGGCGCTGCTCGCGGTGGTCCTGGTGGCGATCAGCCACCGGATCACCCGTCGACTGGGCCGGCGGTGGGTGCTGCTGGCGGAGATGTCGGCACACGCGCATCGGCCGCTGCTGGCGGCCGCCACGGTGACGGCGGTCCAGTTAGCGATCCGCTTCTCCACGACCTTCGCGGTGGGCGAGCCGTGGCGACGCACCACGCTGCACCTGCTGGTGCTGGCGATGATCGCCGCCGGTGCCTGGCTGGTCGGCGCGGTACTGCTGGCGCTGGAGGACGCCACGCTCGCGCGGTTTCGCACCGACGTACCGGACAACCGGGAGGCCCGTCGGCTGCACACCCAGGTGGTGATGCTGCGTCGGGTGACCATCGCGGTCATCACGGTGCTCACCGTCGGGGTGATGCTGATGACGTTTCCAGCCGTCCGGGGCATCGGCGCCAGCCTGCTCGCCTCGGCCGGCGTCATCGGCGTGGTCGCCGCGCTGGCCGCGCAGAGCCTGCTCAGCAACGTCTTCGCTGGTCTTCAGCTGGCCTTCAGCGACGCGGTCCGCATCGACGACGTGGTGGTCGTCGAGGGGGAGTGGGGCCGGATCGAGGAGTTGACGCTGAGCTATGTCGTCGTACACATCTGGGACGACCGGCGCCTGATCCTGCCGACCTCCTACTTCACCACCAAGCCGTTCCAGAACTGGACCCGTACCCGGTCCGCGGTGCTGGGCACCGCCGAGTTCGACGTCGACTGGTCGGTGCCGGTCCAGGCGATGCGCGAGGAGATGCGTCGCATGGTCGAGGGGACCGACCTGTGGGACGGTCGGGTGTGCGTGCTCCAGGTGACCGACGCCACCGGCGGCACCGTCCGACTGCGGGCGCTGGTCAGCGCGGCCGACTCACCCCGCCTGTGGGACTTGCGCTGCCTGGTCCGCGAACACCTGGTGCGATGGGTACGCGAGCAGCGGCCGACCGCGCTGCCGCGCTGGCGGGCCGAGGTGGGCGACGGCGCCGGCCTGCTGGACTGGTTGGAGCTACGCCACCGGGCCGGGATGGACGGCCACACGTCGTCGCGGGCACCCGACGACGCCCGGGAACTCGACGGCGGCGATCCGCCGACCGGCGACTTCGCGATCGATGATCTACCGGACGACGCCCGACTGTTCGGCGGCGACGCCGAAGGCGACGCCCGCGCGTCGGTGTTCGTCGGGCCGGACGAGCCGACGGACCCGAACCGGCACCGAGCGGATTGACATCGGCGAACCGGTGGAGCCGTCGCCGGATCGTTCGTCCGCCAGTTGCCCACAGAACGGCCGACAGGATTGCCCGGGTCGTCCCGCGCAGGCAGGATTGACTGGTGGCCGCTGGTCGCTGCGAGATTGAACGACGGCCGGGCCGGGCATACAGCGGCGAACAGCGGGAAAGGAGGCACCATGGCCGACGTGTTGCACCGGCCGCCTGCCGAGCAGTCCACCGCGGAACTCGTACAGCAGGCCGGTGAGCAGATCTCACGGTTGGTCCGTGACGAACTCGCCCTTGCGCGCGCCGAGTTGGCGGAGAAGGGCAAGCACGCCGGCCTCGGCGTCGGCCTGTTCGGCGGTGGCGGCGTGCTCGCGCTCTACGGCGTGGCGACCTTGGTCGCCGCCGCCGTGCTGCTGCTCGGGCAGGCCTGGCCGCCCTGGCTGGCGGCGTTGACCGTCGCTGTCGTGCTGTTCGTCGTCGCCGGTGCGCTGGCGCTGGCCGGACGGCGCCAGGTCCGGCAGGCGGCGCCGCCGGTCCCGACCGCCGCGGCGGACAGCGTGCGGGCCGACGTGACGGTGGTCAGCGCTGCGATGAAGCGGGGGCGGCGGCCATGACGTCGCACAACGGTAGGTCCGGCAACGGAAGCGGAGACCTCGAGTCGTTGCGGGCCGAAATCCGCCAGACCAGGGCGGAACTGGGGCAGACGATCCAGGCACTGGCCGCGAAGACCGATGTGAAGACCCGGCTGCGGCTCGGCGCCGCCCGCACCGGGCAACGGGTCCGGGACCGGGCCAACCGTACCGGAGCCGACCTGCGCCGGATCGATCCGCGCCGGGTCGATCTGCAGCGCGTCGATCCACGCCGGATCGACCTCCGGCGGACCCTGCCGGTACTGGTGGTGGCCGGCGTGGTGGTCACCACCGCGGTCGCCTGGCTGACGATGCGCGGGAGGCGCCGGTGAACAAAGCAATGGAAAAGGTGGCGTACCGGCCGGTCGGCCTGCTGCTCGGCATGGCTGCCGGGGCACTCGCCGGGGTGATCTTCCGGCAGGCCTGGAAGATGGCCGCCGGAGACGACGACGCGCCCAGCCCGGTCGATGAGGACCGGGGCTGGGCCGAGGTTCTCGCCGCGGCGGCGCTGCAGGGTGCCATATTCTCCGTGGTACGTGCGGCGGTGGACCGCGGCGGCGCGATCGGCGTACGCCGGCTCACCGGTCGATGGCCGGGCTGAACCCGTCCGGCCACGCTGCACCCCGATTCCCCCGGCGGGGCAGCGGTTTCGGCACGCCACGAGCGGGTGAGCGCGGTCTCAGGTCACATGTCGGAGACGTTCCTCAGGTAGGCTGTACGAAGTTTTTGCGTACGTGGTTTGCTGTCCACGCTGTTGCGAGACGCGTGGGTTGAGAAGTCCTCCTTCACCGGGGGCCACCTCAGGCGCCGCTGCTCGAAAACGGCCAACCGGCCGCACGGCGTGCTTGGCCGCCAGTTTCATGAAGGAGATGCACATGGCGCAGGGAACCGTGAAGTGGTTCAACGCAGACAAGGGCTTCGGCTTCATCACCGTCGACGGCGGGGGTGCTGACGTGTTCGTCCACTTCTCGGCCATCCAGACCAGCGGCTACCGCACGCTGGAGGAGAACCAGCGGGTGGAGTTCGAGATCGCCCAGGGCCAGAAGGGGCCGCAGGCCGAGCAGGTCCGCCCCATCTGACCCGGCTGCCGGCGCTTGGTCGACGGCGCCGGTATCGACCCCGCGAAGGTCGTGACGAGGGCCCCGCATCCGGCCGGATGCGGGGCCCTCGGCCGTCACCAGCGATGCCGTCACCAGCGGTGATGCACCTGCGGGCGGATCAGCTCGTCGTAGACGACGGTCACCGCCTGCCGCGCCGACTCGTCCAACGACGGCAGATCGGCGGCGGTCGCGTTGGCGACGGCCTGCTGCGGATTGCGGGCACCGGGAATCGCCACCGTCACCCCTGGCTGATCGAGAATCCAGCGCAGCGCGAACTGCGCCATGGTCGCCCGGGGCGGGACCAGCGGCGCGAGTCGGCGCACCGCGGCCAGGCCGGTGTCGAAGTCGACCCCGGAGAAGGTCTCCCCGACGTCGAACGCCGCGCCCTGCCGGTTGAACGTGCGATGATCGTCCGCCGCGAACGTGGTGTGCTCGTCGTATCGCCCGGAGAGCAGGCCGCTGGCCAGCGGGACCCGGGCGATGACGCCCACCCCCGCCGCCGCGGCAGCTGGTAGGACCTTCTCCAGCGGCTTGAGCCGTAAGGCGTTGAGGATGATCTGAATGCTCGCCACCCCGGGCCGGGCGACGGCCGCGAGGGCCTCGTCGACGGTCTCCACGCTCACCCCGTACGCCGCCACCCGTTCCTGCTCGACCAGGGTGTCCAGCGCGTCGAAGACGGCGTCGGAGTGCAGTACCTCGGTCGGCGGGCAGTGCAGCTGGACCAGGTCCAGACGATCCACCCCGAGATTGGCCCGGGACCGGTCGGTCCAGGACCGGAAATTGTCGAGCACGTACGCCGACGGATGCTGCGCCACCCGCCGGCCCATCTTCGTCGCGACCAGCAGGTCGGCACCACCGGCCCGGTCGCGCAGGAACCGCCCGATGAGCTGCTCGCTGCGGCCGTCGCCGTACACGTCGGCGGTGTCCAGGAAGGTGCTGCCGGCATCGACCGCCGCGGTCAGGGTCGCCAGCGCGTCGTCCTCGCTGACCGACCCCCAGTCCGCGCCGAGCTGCCAGGCACCGAGACCGATCACTCCTACCGAGCGGCCCAGCCGCGCAAACGTCCGCGTGTCCACCGGCCCGAGCCTAGCCGACCCGCCGACCGGTACGCTCGGCGCTGCCTGCGCTGCCCGGTAGGTCTGTCGACGAAGGAGGTCGAGTCGTCACGTGAGCCAGTTGCCGCCGGTGATCCCCACCGAGCTGACGACATTCATCGCCGGCCTGCCAAAGGTCGAGCTACACGTGCACCACGTGGGGTCGGCCTCGCCACGGATCGTCGCCGAGCTGGCCCAACGGCATGCGGGACGCACGCCGGTACCAACGGATCCGGCCGCGTTGGCCGACTACTTCGTCTTCCGGGACTTCGCCCACTTCGTCGAGATCTATCTCAGCGTGGTCGACCTGATCCGCGACGAGGAGGACGTCTGGATCCTCACCCACGAGGTGGCCCGCGAACTCGCCGCCCAGCAGGTCCGGTACGCGGAGCTGACGGTGACCCCGTACAGCCATGTCAGCCGGGGGATCGCGGCGCCGGCGTTCTGCGCGGCGATCGAGGACGCCCGGGTGCGGGCCCGGGCCGACTTCGGCGTCGAGTTGCGTTGGTGTTTCGACATCCCCGGTGAGGCGGGGCTGCCCGCGGCCGAGGAGACGCTGCGCATCAGTTTGACCCAGGCCCCCGACGGACTGATCAGTTTCGGTCTCGGCGGGCCGGAGATCGGCGTGCCGAGACCGCAGTTCAAGCCCTACTTCGACCAGGCGCGGGCCGCCGGGCTGCATTCGGTGCCGCACGCCGGGGAGACCACCGGACCGCAGACGATCTGGGACGCGATCCGCGAGCTGGGCGCCGAGCGGATCGGTCACGGCATTTCCTGCGTACGGGATCCCGAGCTGGTGGCGTTTCTCGCCGACCGGCGCATCCCGCTGGAGGTGTGCCCGACGTCGAACGTACGCACCGGGGCGATCGCCGCACTCGCCGCGCACCCGCTCGCCGAGATGCTCACCGCCGGGCTGATGGTGACCATCAACTCGGATGACCCCCCGATGTTCGGTACGACGCTCAACCACGAGTACGCGGTGGCCGCGCAGCTCGCCGGCGGCGGCGTCGAGCGGCTCGCCGAGCTGGCCCGTAACGGGGTGAGTGCCGCGTTCCTACCGCCGGCGGACCAGGCCCGGTTGCTGGCCGAGATCGACGGCTACGCCCGATCACAGACCGCTGGCGTAGACGGGATCCTGCCAGCAGGCCAGCACCGCGACGACCAGTGATCCGGTCACCGCTGCCCAGCGGAGCAACCGGCGAGGGGTCAGCAGCGCAGGTTCCTCCGCCGCGGTGACCGGCGGGGAGACGTCGGCCGGATCCCGCATGGTCCCGGTCGGGGAATTCCGTAGCGGCGGTGGCACGTCGACCTGCCTCTGTCGAGAGTGGGCGCGCGGCGGGACAGGATCTGGGGACCGAGCCCCGCCGCGCGCGAACGTCCCTGGACCAGGGATATCGGGACGGTACTGCGGGGTGACGGTCCAGGCGACGCCGATGGGTTGTGAAGCAGATGCTGCCACCCGGGGCCCGGCGGGCGGAATGTCGTTAACCCAGACCTAAGGAAGACTTGCGTCAGCGAAGACCCTGACGTGATGTCACCGCGTCGTCGGCCGGTTTCGTCGGCCCCGCTCCCGCTGGTCGCGGTCCCGTTCCCGGGCCAGCCGTCCGACGAGTCCGAACCGGCTGACCGGCCGGGGCGGTGCCGCCTCGGCGTCGGCCAACAGCATCACCACGCTCGCGCCGCCGAGCCGGGCCCGATCCAGGCTCACCGAGCCGTTGGCCTGTAACGCGACCCGGCGGGCGATGTCCAGCCCGAGCCCGGTGGATCCCTGGTCGCTGGCCCCCCGGCGCAGCGCCCGGTCCGGGTTGGCGATACCCGGTCCGGCGTCGTCGACACGGATCGCCACGTACCCGTCCCGGCGGGAGACCGCCACCTCGAAGGCGGTGCCCTGGGGCGTGTAGCGGAAGACGTTGCCGAGCACCGCGTCCAGCGCGGCGGCCAGCTCGGCGCGGGCCACCTGCACCGGGGTGCGCAGCTGGGCGCCGATCACCTTGTACGGGCGGTTCTGGTCGCCGGCCAGCGCCGACCAGAACACCATCCGGTCCCGGACCACCTCGGCCACGTCGCAGCTGCCCGGCGCGGCCTCCTGGGTGACGGTCTTACGGGTGGTGTTGATCAGTACGTCCACCTCGCCCTCCAGCGTGACGATCGCCTGGCGGATGCGACGGATGGTGCGTCGCCGATCCAGCTCTGCCTCGCTGAAGGAGCCGACGCTGGTGTCGTCGGAGTCCAACGCGTCGGCGTCCAGCCGCAGCACGGTCAGCGGGGTCCGCAACCGGTGGGACAGGTCGGCGACGAGTTCGCGTTCGTCGGTACGCGAGGCGACGAGCCGGTCGGCCATCCGGTTGAAGGCGTAGCCCGCCTCCGCGAGCTCCCGAGGTCCGCTCGGTCGGATGCGCATCTGCAGATCGCCGTCCCCGACCGTCATCGCCGCCTGGACCAGCCCTTTGGCCGACGCCACCGCGCGGGCGGCGATCCGGTCGACCACGATGACCGAGAAGACCACCAGCCCGGCGGCGATCGCGATCAGCGGCAACCAGGCGCCGGCGGTGCCCTGGTCGAGTTCCGCGTCGGAGACGAACACCTCGATGGCCGTGTCCGCCTCGCCCACGGTCACCGGCTCCAGCCGCAGCATCCCGCCCTCGGTAGCCACGACAACCGGTGCGGCCGCCTCGACGGCCTCGGCGATCTGCTGGGCGCTGGCGCGGGACGTACCACCCAGGTCGAGGCCGTGTACCACCGGCTGGCGGTCGGCGCTGTCGCCGAGGCTCGCCATCGCCCGGCGTACCGTTTCCGGGTCGTTGCTGATGGCCAACGCGCCCCGGATCACCGCCGCCCGCCGTGCCGCGTCGGCCAGGGCCTGCTCCCGCGTCTCCTGCTGCAGTTGCAGGCCCAGCGGGATGAGGAAGACCAGCGCGATGATCGACGCCATGCCGGCGGTGAGGTAGGCCAGCGCCAACCTCAGTCCGGTACCACCAACCGGAAGCCGACCCCCCGCACGGTGCGCAGGTAGCGTGGCTTCGCTGCGGATTCGCCCATTTTGCGACGCAGCCAATAAAGATGCACGTCGATGGTCTGGTCCTCGCCGACCGACGGCTGCCGCCATACCTCCTCCAACAGCTCCCGGCGGGACACTACCCGCCCCGGTCGGGCGGCCAGATAGGCCAGCAGGTCGAACTCCTTGCGGGTGAGCGCCAGGGCCTCGCCGTCCAGCGTCGCGCTACGCTCACCGACGTCCACCCGCAGCCCGCCGACCTGGTGCACGGCCGGCGCCACCGAGCGGCTGGCCCGGCCGGCGCGGCGCAGGACGGTGGTGATCCGGGCGTCGAGATGTGCCCCGGTGAACGGCTTGACCATGTAGTCGTCCGCACCGGCCCGCAGCAGCCGGACGATCGCCTGCTCGTCGTCGCGTGCGGTGGCGATGATGATCGGCACGTCGGTGATGCCGCGCAGCATCCGCAGCGCGTCGGCACCGTCGAGGTCGGGCAGACCCAGGTCGAGTACGACAAGGTCGGGGGTTTCCGCGGCGACCCGGCGCAGCGCGTCCAGGGCGGTGCCGACCGCGTGGACGGCGTGCCCACGGTCGGCCAGCGAGCGCAACATGGCGCCGCGCACAACGTGGTCGTCTTCGACCAGGAGCACCGTAGCCACCTCACGACCGTACTGCCCCTGGCAAGTCGGGGTCGTTGCGGCCGTTCGCGGCCGCCGGCATCATCGCAGGGTAATGACGTTCACGCTGTACGACGACAGCCGGGCGGACCTGGCCCGGGACAGCCTCGCCGGGCTTTCCGTCGGGGACGCGTTGGGCGAGCGCTGCGCGCGCACCGGTCATCCGGCGCAGGCGCTCGTCGCCGGTCGGCTGCCGGCACCGCCGTGGCGGTGGACCGACGACACCGAGATGGCCAGCGTGCTGGTCGAGGTCCTCACCAGCGCCGGTCGGGTCGACCGGGACCGGCTGGCCGCCGGCTTCGCCGCCCGCTACGACCCGACCCGCGGCTACGGCCGGGGCGCGACCGAACTGCTGGAACTCGTCCGGGCCGGCACGCCGTGGCCGGTCGCCGCCTCGACCGTGTTCGACGGCCGGGGCTCGTGGGGCAACGGGGCCGCGATGCGCGTGGCGCCGCTCGGCGCGTACTTCGCCGACTCGCTGGTCCGCGCCGGTGCCGAGGCGGTCGCGGCGGCGGAGGTCACCCACGCGCATCCGGAGGGGATTGCCGGTGCGGTGGCGGTGGCGGCAGCCGCGTCGGTAGCCGCCCGCGCCCGGATCAGCGGGCATCGTCGCCGCGCCGGGGAGTTGATCGACGCGGTCTGCACGGTGGTCGACCGGGGCAGCCAGGTACATCGTGGGCTGCAGCAGGCCCGGGCACTGACCGGACACACCGCGTCGGCGGCCGGCGCGCGGCTGGGTAACGGCTCGGCCGCCACGGCGGCCGACACCGTCCCGTTCGCCCTGTGGGTGGCCGCCGAGCACCTCGACGACTATCCGGCGGCGGTGACCGCGTGCGTGGCGGCCGGCGGCGACGTGGACACCACAGCGGCGATCGCGGGCGGTGTCGTCGCCGCGTACACCGGTCTCGCCGGCCCCGGCGGGGTGCCGGCGCGCTGGTTGGCCGCCCGCGAGCCGCTGCCTGACTGGCTGGGCTGAATCCGCCCGCTCGGCCGAGATCCGCCCGCTCGGCCGAGCGGACCGGCTCAGGCGATGGAGCAGGGTGCGCCGTCGAGAGTGAACGCGCTCGGACGCGGATTGCTGCCGGGGTGTGAGCCGTTGAAACCGAAGCTGACCGAGGCGCCGGGCGCGATCCGGGCGTTCCAGGACTCGTTGCGGGCGCTGACCTGCGCGCCGGTCTGCGTCACCCGGGCCGACCACGCCTGCGTCACCCGTTGGCCGCCGGCGAGGTCGAAGCGCAGTTCCCAGCCGTCGACGGGGTCGGCGGCGCGGTTGGTGATCGTCACGGTGGCGGTGAAGCCGTCGTTCCAGTCGTTGGTGGTGTAGCCGACCCGGCAACCGGTCGCCCCGGTCGGTGTCGGTGTCGGGCTGGCCGGCGGTGGTGTCGGTGTGGGGCTCGGCGGTGGTGTCGGGCTGACCGTCGGCGTCGGGCTCGGGTCCGGCTGGTCGGGATAGGTCAGCCCGAAGCCGTACGGGAACAGCGGCTGCTGCCCGTCGCCGGTGTTGATCGGCTGCTGCCCGGCGCTGCTCATCCAGGTCACCGGCAGCTTGCCGGTCGGTGGGTGAGTGCCGAACAGCACATCGGCCACCCCGTGGCCCTCGGTGCCGGGCAGCCAGCCGGCCAGCAACGCGTCCCAGTTGGGCAGTTCGCCGGCGATGTCCAGCGGCCGGCCGGACACCAGCACCACGACGATCGGCACGCCGGCGGCCCGCAACCGGTTGATCGTGGTCAGATCGGTGCTGCTCAACCCCATGCCGCCGGGCCGGTCGCCGGCCCCTTCGGCGTACGGGGTCTCGCCGACGACGGCGATCGCGACCCGGTAGGAGCCGTCGATGCCGCTGCCGGTAGGGCTGTAGGTGACCGTCGTGGACGCGGCCGCCGCGGCCCGGATGCCGGCCAGGATCGACGTACCCGGGGTGGTCGCACCGCTGCCACCCTGCCAGCTGATGGTCCAACCGCCGCTCTGGTGGCCGATGTCGTCGGCATTGCGCCCGGCCACGAAGATCCGGTTGTCCGCCGCTTCCAGCGGCAGGATGCCACCGGCGTTCTTCAGCAGCACCTGCGACTCGGCCACCGCCTGGCGGGCCAGGGCCCGGTGGGCGCCGCTACCGACGGTCGAGCCGAGCGACCGGTCGGCGTACGGCCGTTCGAACAGGCCCAGCTCGAACTTCTTGGTCAGGATGCGTCGGACCGCGTCGTCGATGCGGGCGGTGCCGACCCGGCCGGCCTGCACCTCGGCACGCAGCAGGTCGATGAAGCGGGACCACTGCGTCGGCACCATCGCCATGTCGATACCCGCGTTGACCGCCTGTCGTACGTCGGTGGCGCTCAGCCCCGGGGTGCCGTCGATCTGGTCGATGCCGTTCCAGTCGGAGATCACGAAGCCGGTGAAGCCCAGCTCGCCCTTGAGCAGGTCGGTGATCAGGTACTGGTGGCCATGCAGCTTGGCGCCGTTCCAGCTGTTGTAGGAGATCATGATCGAGCCGACGCCGCGACGGATCGCCGCGCGGAACGGCGGAAGATGGAGTTCTCGCAGCTCGGCCTCGGTCAGCCTGGTGTCGCCCTGATCCACCCCGCCGGCCGTGCCGCCGTCGCCGAGATAGTGCTTGGCGGTGGCCAGCACCGACGTGGGCTCGGCCAGCGAGGATCCCTGCAGGCCGGTGATCACGCTGGTCATCGCGGTGGGCAGGTCGGGGTGCTCGCCGAAGGACTCGTAGCCACGTCCCCACCGGTCGTTGCGGACCACGCACAGGCACGGGGCGAAGGTCCACGGGATGCCGGTGCCGCGTACCTCGGTGGCGGTGGCCCGCCCGATCCGTTCGACCAGGTCCGGGTTGCCGGTGGCACCGAGCCCGATGTTGTGCGGAAAGATCGTCGCCCCGACCACGTTGTTGTGCCCGTGCACCGCGTCCACCCCGTACAGCATCGGGATGCCCAGTGGGGTGGCCAACGCCCCGGCCTGGAAGCGGTCGTACATGTCGGCCCAGCCGGCCGGAGTGTTCGGGGTCGGCGCGGAGCCGCCGCCGGACAGCACCGAGCCGAGCCGGTAGCTGGTCAGCTCGGCCGGGGTGACCGAGGCCCGCTCGGCCTGCGTCATCTGGCTGATCTTGTCGTCCAGGCCCATCCGGCCGAGCAGGTCCTCGACCCGGTCAGCGATCGCCAGGTCCGGGTCCTGGTAGGGCGCGGCGGCGACGGCCTGAGCGCCGGAGGCGCTACCGCGATCGGTGTCGGGTGGCGCGGCGGTCAGCGGGGTCGCGGTCAGGTTGGCGCCGAGCAGCGCGGCGGTCAGGCTGCCGAGCAGCAGCCGGGTACGGCGGCGGGACGCGGGCGAGCAGGTGCGCACGCGGGTGCTCCTTCACGAGCTGTGCTCGGGCACACGTACGGCGCCGCTCCCCGCCATGCGCGAGCTATCGACAAGAATCGTTGGATCCGTGTCGACGATAGCCGGTCAGGGCAGCCGCAGCACCCACCGGTACGCCTGCACCAGCCCGGTGTCGAAGCCGGCCGCCGACCCCCATAGGAAGATGCGGAACCGCCGGTACATCGCCTCGCCCCAGCGCTGGACGACCTCCTCGCGTGCCGCATCCAGCCGGCGGGCCCACTCCCGGCAGGTCAGGTAGTAGTTGTGCCGGTCGTCGGCGATGCTGCGCAACTCGAACGGGGAGCGTGCCACGTGCCGCAGGTACTGGTGCAGCAGCAACGGCGCGGACCGGCCCGGATAGACGTAGCGCTTCATGAACGCGGACACGCCGTGTTTGCGCCGCATGGCGAGGGCGTCGAGATAGACATGACCGCCCGGCTTGAGCAACTCGGCGTACTTGTGCAGGGTGCGCCGGTAGTCCGGCAGATGCTCGGTGACACCCATGTTGACGATCGCGTCGTAGCGTCGTTCGTCGGTGAAGCCGAAGATGTGCTGGCGCACCACCCGTACGTCGAGCCCTTCGCGGTCGAACAACCCGGTGAGGTAGCGCTCCGACTCGTGGGACAGGGTGGTCGTGGTCACCTTGATCCCGCGCCGGGCCGCATGCTCGGCGAACGCCCCCCAGCCGCCGCCGACCTCCAGCACCCGGTCACCCGGCTTGACCTCGATCGCCTCCAGCGCCAGGTCCATCTTGCGAGTCATCGCATCTTCCAGAAGCTCGTCGTCGGCGGCGAACACGCCCTCGGTGTAGCAGCGATGCCGGCTGTCCAGAAACGTCAGGAAGAACTCGGACTCCTCGTCGTAGTGGTGTGAGATCGCCCGCCGGTCGTCCTCGCGTCGCCCGCGTAGTAGCCCGGTGACCAGCCCGGAAAACCGGGTGACCGGGTGGAAATCAGTGAAGAACGCGCGCATTCGCAGGGCGGCGGCCAAATCGCCGTCGACGTCGAGCCAACCCTGCAGGTACGCCACCGCGACCGCGAACTGGTCCAGGCCGGCCAGGGCACGACCGCCGCGGGGATCCTGCACACTGATGGTGAACTCGGGCTCGCCCGGCCCGAGACGGTGCTGCGCGCCAGCGCGGTCGACGACCGCGAACGGCACCGGTGGCCGGCTGGCGAAAAAGGAGTCGTAGCGTCGCCGCAGCGCGCTGACCATGTCGTTAGGAGCCACGGCGTCAATCTAACGCCGCGCCCGCGTCGCCGTCAGGGGTTGCAGCGTCGACCGATAGCATCTGACGCGCCGAGCCACCAGACCGAAGGAGTCCGTCGTGTCCGCAAGCGCAGCCCAGAACCAGGCCGAACCCGTCGTGGTCCCGGCCGGGACGACGGCCGCGGACGCGATCGCCGCGGCGGGCCTGCCGGCCAGCGGCCCCAAGGCGATCGTCGTGGTCCGCGATCCCGACGGCGCGCTGCGGGACCTCGACTGGGTCCCCGACGCCGACACCGCCGTCGAGCCCGTCGCGCTGGACTCCCCGGACGGGCTCAACGTGCTGCGCCACTCCGCCGCACACGTACTGGCCCAGGCGGTGCAGGACCTGTACCCCGAGGCCAAGCTCGGCATCGGTCCGCCGATCGTCAACGGGTTCTACTACGACTTCGACGTCGCCAAGCCGTTCCAGCCCGAAGACCTCGACAGGCTGGAGAAGCGGATGCGGGAGATCATCAAGTCGGGTCAGCGCTTCCGTCGCCGGCGCTTCCCGGACCTCGACGCCGCGCGGGCCGAGCTGGCCGACGAGCCGTACAAGCTGGAGCTGGTCGACGTCAAGGGCGTCGCCGACCTCGACGCCGCCGAGGTGATGGAGGTCGGCGGTGGGGAACTGACCAGCTACGACAACATCGATCCCGAGTCGGGCAAGGTGTGCTGGTCGGATCTGTGTCGTGGCCCGCACCTGCCGTCGACCCGGCTGATCGGGGCGGTCAAGCTGATGCGCAGCGCGGCCGCGTACTGGCGGGGTTCCGAGCGTAACCCCCAGCTGCAGCGGGTCTACGGCACCGCCTGGCCGACCCGGGACGCCCTCAAGGCGTACCTCAAACTGCTCGACGAGGCGGCCCGCCGCGACCACCGCAAGCTCGGCGCGGAGCTGGACCTGTTCAGCTTTCCCGACGAGATCGGCTCCGGGCTGCCGGTGTTCCACCCCAAGGGCGGCATCATCCGGCGCGAGCTCGAGGACTACTCACGGCGCCGGCACGAACAGGCCGGGTACGAATTCGTCTACACCCCGCACATCACCAAGTCGCAGCTGTTCGAGACCTCGGGACACCTGCCGTACTACGCCGACACCATGTTCCCGCCGGCGGAGCTGGAGGGCGCGCGGTACTACCTCAAAGCGATGAACTGCCCCATGCACAACCTGGTCTTCCGCTCGCGCGGACGCTCGTACCGGGAGTTGCCGCTGCGGCTGTTCGAGTTCGGCACCGTCTACCGGTACGAGAAGTCCGGTGTGGTGCACGGGCTGACCCGGGTGCGCGGGCTGACCATGGACGACTCGCACATCTACTGCACCAAGGAGCAGATGCCCGGCGAGTTGCGGTCGCTGCTCGCCTTCGTGCTCGACCTGCTGCGCGACTACGGCCTGGACGACTTCTACCTGGAGCTGTCCACCCGGGACGACTCGGACAAGTTCATCGGTGACCCGGCCGAGTGGGCGGACGCCACCGAGACGCTGCGGCGGGCCGCGGTCGATTCCGGGTTGGATCTGGTGCCCGACCCCGGCGGGGCGGCGTTCTACGGTCCGAAGATCTCCGTGCAGGCACGCGACGCGATCGGCCGCACCTGGCAGATGTCCACCATCCAGCTCGACTTCAACCAGCCGAAGCGGTTCGGACTGGAGTACCAGGCGGCGGACGGCACCCGACAGCAGCCGGTGATGATCCACCGGGCGTTGTTCGGCTCGATCGAGCGGTTCTTCGGTATCCTCACCGAGCACTACGCCGGTGCGTTCCCGGCCTGGCTCGCGCCGGTGCAGGTGATCGGCATTCCGATCCGCACCGAGCACGGTGACTACCTGGCCGAGTTCGTCGCCATGCTGCGCGCCGAGGGGGTACGCGCAGAGGTGGATTTCTCCGACGACCGGATGCAGAAGAAGATCCGCACCGCCCAACAGCAGAAGGTGCCGTTCATGGCGATCGCCGGTGACGCCGACGTGGCCGCCGGCACGGTCTCGTTCCGTTACCGCGACGGCTCGCAACGTAACGGGGTGCCGGTGGCTGAGGCGGTGGCCCACGTCGTCGACGTGGTGGCCTCGCGCACGAACAGTAGCCCGACCGCCAACTGAGCGCCCGATAGGATCATGGTGTGACTGGTGTGACGGGGCAGCCGGAGCCGGACGGGCTGGAACGGCTCTGGACCCCGCACCGGATGGCCTACATCTCGGGTGAGGACCGACCCGAAGGCGGCTACGACAAGCCGTCCGGCTGCCCGTTCTGCCTGGCACCGGGGCGACCGGCGGGGGAGAGCCTGGTGGTGGCGCGGGGCGAGCGGGTGTTCGCGGTGCTGAACCTCTACCCGTACAACCCGGGGCACCTGCTGGTCTGTCCGTACCGGCACGTGGCCGACTACCCCGACCTCGATGGACCGGAGACGGTGGAGTTGGCCGCCGTCACCCAGACGGCGATGCGTGTGGTCCGCAGCGTCAGCAATGCCCACGGGTTCAACATCGGGATGAACCAGGGCGGGGTCGCCGGTGCGGGCATCGCCGCCCACCTGCATCAGCACGTGGTGCCGCGCTGGGGCGGCGACGCCAACTTCATGCCGGTGATCGGACGGACCAAGGTGCTGCCGCAACTGCTCGCCGATACCCGTGATCTGTTTGCCGCGGCTTGGCCCGGGGAAAGTCGGATTGGGCCCGATACCGCACAGGCATGAGTACGCCTGACGGACAACGCGCGATCAGATTCGGCGTGGGTAGCCTTCCGAAAGTGGTGATGTGGGTCAGCGCGCCTCGTACGTCAGACAGTCGGCCTCGTCCCGGCCGGGACCGACCCGGATCGCCGGGGCCGTGCACTCGAGTTCGGCGTTGTGCCGGCAGTCCGTCCGCTTGCACGCGCCGACCTGCGCGGTGACACGGTCCAGACCGCCCTTGACGCCGATGTCGATGAATGTGGCACAGTTCGCCGACTGCTGGCCGATCGTGATGGCGAACGCGTGGCACCCCTCATGGTTGTAGTCACACCCGGTGACCGTGCATTCGTGAACGCGTGGCATTTCCAGCAGAGTGGTCATCGCAACCTCCTTGTTCGCTACCACCGTACATCGCTTTCTGGTGGACCAGGAAGTCGCTTGGTCGACCATTTTTTGGGCAAACAGCATTAGGTAAGGCTTTCCTTTATTTCGGAAAGCGCATTTGTTTGCTGTTCGACTTTGGGTCGGCCGGGTGCAGCGAGACCGGCCGGGGGCGCGGCGGGCGCCCCCGGGGCAGGCCTCGGCGACGACCTCAGGTCGACGGCGCGCGTTCGTAGCGGGCGAACGCCCGCCGGAACGTGCCCGCCCCGCTGGTCATCGACCGCAGCTCCACCGCGTAGCGCAACAGTTCGGCGGCCGGTACCTCGGCACGGATCACCGTTCGCGCACCGGCGTCGTCGTCCGGGCTGGTCCCCAGCACCCGCCCCCGACGGCCGCTGAGATCGCTGAGTACGGCGCCGAGATAGTCGTCCGGCACCCGGACCACGATCTCGTCGACCGGTTCCAGCAGCGCCGTCCGCCCGGTGGCCGCCGCGTCCCGCAGGGCGAGCGCACCCGCCGTCTGGAACGCCGCGTCGGACGAGTCCACCGGGTGCGCCTTGCCGTCGACCAGCGTCACCCGCAGGTCCACCACCGGGTGCTCGCCGATGATGCCGCGGCCCAGCTGCGCCCGTACCCCCTTCTCCACCGACGGGATGTAGTTGTGCGGCACCGCGCCGCCCACCACCCGGTCGACGAACTCGAACCCGCTGCCCGGCGGCAACGGTTCCACCTCGATGTCGCATACCGCGTACTGGCCGTGTCCGCCAGACTGCTTGACGTGACGGCCGTGCCCCCGGGCCGGCGCGGTGAACGTCTCGCGCAGCGGCACCCGGACCGGCTCGGTGTCCAACTCGACTCCGCCGGCACGCAGCCGGTCCAGCACCACGTCGGCGTGCGCCTCACCCATGCACCACAGCACCAACTGCTGGGTCTCGGCGTTGCGTTCCAACCGCAGTGCCGGATCGCCGGCGATCAACCGGCCGAGGTTGCGGGCCATCGCGTCCTCATCGGAGCGGGTCCGCGCCACCACCGCCACCGGCAGCAGCGGTTCAGGCATCGCCCATGGCTCGATCAGCAGCGGCTCGTCCCTGGCCGAGACCGTGTCGCCGGTCTCCGCGCTGCCCGACTTGGTCAACGCGCAGATGTCGCCGGCGACGCAGACGCCGACCTCGCGCAGCTGTGCGCCGAGCGGACTGTAGATGTGTCCGACCCGTTCGTCGGTGTCGTGATCGGGATGGCCTCGCTCGCCGAGCCCGTGCCCGGACACATGCACGGTCAACTCCGGACGTAACGTACCGGAGAAGACCCGGACCAGCGACACCCGGCCCAGGTGCCGGTCGGCGGCGGTCCGGACCACCTCGGCGACCAGCGGGCCGGCCGGGTCGCAGGTCAGCGGCGGCCGGGGGGTGCCGTCGAGTCCGGTGACCGCCGGCAGGTGGTGTTCCGGCGGGGCCGGGAAGGCTGCGGTCAGCAGCCACAGCAGCGCGTCGAGCCCGACACCCGTGTGCGCACACGCCGGCAGCACCGGATAGAAGTGCCCTCGGGCGACCGCGGTCTCCAGGTCCTCGACGAGCACCTTCGGATCCAGCTGCTCACCGGCCAGATACCGGTCCATCAGGGTCTCGTCTTCGCTTTCGGCGATGATGCCCTCGATCAGTTCGTTGCGGGCCGCACCGATCGCCGGCAGGTGCTCGGGATCGGGGTCACGCACCTGCGGCGGGTGTCCGGCCGAGTAGTCCAGCACCCGCTGGTCGAGCAGGTCCAGCAGCCCGGCGACGCCCGCCCCGTCGTCGGCCAGCAACGGCAGGTGCAACGGCAGTACGTTGTCGCCGAACACCCGCCGGCACAGCGCGACGGTCTCGTCGACGTCGGCGCGTGGATGATCGAGCCGGCTGATCGCCACCGCCCGCGGCATGCCGACCGTGGCGCATTCCTCCCACAGCGCGGCGGTGGCCGCGTCCATTCCGTCAGCGGCGCAAACCACGAACAGCGCGGCGTCCGCGGCCCGTAGCCCGGCGCGCAACTCACCGATGAAGTCGGCATAGCCCGGCGTGTCCAGCAGGTTGACCTTGACGTCCTGATGGAACAGCGGTGCGCAGGCCAGCGCGACCGACCGCTGCTGGCGTACGGCGGCCGGATCGTGATCGCAGACGGTCGTGCCGTCCGGCACGCTGCCGGCCCGACCGATCGTCCCGGACGCGGCCAGCAGTGCCTCGACCAACGTGGTCTTGCCGGCACCGGAATGCCCGACGACGACCACGTTGCGGACCCTGTCGGGGTCGGTCACCACCGGCACGGTGCCGGTGGCCCCCTTGTCCTGGTTCTTCTGCGCCATGACTGCGCACCTCCTGGCTGCCTGCAGTGCGTGGGGTGAACGCGGGGGTGATTCCGCGGCGACACCGTGAGGTGAGCACGGCCCGGCCGGTAACGTGAACCGTGCCCGGCCGAGCTTGCTCACGTTCACATGTTGATCCCACACCCGCGACGCGTGGTAGACAAGTCCGGCGCGCGAGGTGACCGCCGCCGGGTTGCGCTCACGACCACCGTGCCGTCCGTTTCCGTCGACCGTTATCGTGGGACCGCCATGGCGAAGATCTTCAGAGTGTCCGTCCGCGCGGGCATGACCCGGGTGATCGAGCCGGTAGCCCGCGGACTGCTCAGCGTCGGGATCTCCCCGAACGTGGTCACGGTCGCCGGTACCGCTGGTGTGCTCGTCGGCGCGATCGGGTTCGGCGCGCGCGGGCACCTGATCGCCGGCCTGGTCATCGTCACCCTGTCCGCCCTGACCGATGTGCTGGACGGCACGATGGCCCGGCTGCGCGGCGGGTCGAGCACCTTCGGTGCCTTCCTCGACTCAAGCATGGACCGCGTCGCCGACGGAGCGATCTTCGGCTCGGTGGCGTACTGGCTCGCGGTCAGCGGCGACCGGCCCGGGGCGGTAGCGGCGCTGGTCTGCCTGGTCGGCGGCGGCATCGTCTCGTACGTCAAGGCCCGTGCCGAAGGACTCGGCATGAGCTGCAACGTGGGGATAGCCGAGCGCGCCGAGCGACTGATCCTGGTCGGCCTCGGTGGGCTGCTCAGCGGCCTCGGCCTGAGCTGGGGGCTGCCGGCCGTGCTGTGGCTGCTCGCGGTGCTGTCCCTGATCACCATCTGGCAGCGGATCGCTCACGTGCATCAGCAGACGGTCGCCGCCGACCGTGCCCGGCGGTGCGCCCAGGGCGTCGACGCGTGACCGGGCGTGGACGGGTGACCGGGCGTCGACGCGTCACCCCGGTCGAGTGGGGCTACGCGGCGGCTTGGCGGTTGGTCCGGGCCATGCCCCGGCCGGTCGCGGCGGCGGTGTTCCGCGCGGGTGCCGACCGGGCCCACCGGCGTGGCGGCCCCGGGGTACGGCGGCTGGCCGCCAACCTGCGTCGGGTCGTCGGCCCGGACCTGCCGGCGGCCGAGTTCGACCTGCTTGCCCGGGACGCGGTGCGCTCGTACGCGCGGTACTGGATGGAGATGTTCCGGTTGCCTTCACTCACCCGCGCGCAGCGGCTGGCCGCCTTCCACCTGGCCGGTGCGGACATGCTGGGAGCGCACGTGGCCGCCGGGCAGGGCGCGGTTGTGGCGCTGCCGCACGCCGGCAACTGGGACGCCGCCGGTGCCTGGGTGGCGGCCAACGGCTGGCCGCTGACCACGGTGGCGGAACGGCTGCGGCCGGAAGGCGTGTACGAGCGGTTCGTCGCGGTACGGCAGCGCCTCGGTATGGAGATCATTCCGGCCACCGGGGGGCCCCGACCCCCGTTCGACGTACTGGTGGACCGGATCAGCGCCGGGCACATCGTCCCGTTGCTGGCCGACCGTGACCTGTCCGCCCGTGGGGTCGAGGTGACCTTCTTCGGCGGTCGGACCCGGATGCCCGCCGGGCCGGCGCTGCTCGCCCTGCGGACCGGTGCCCCGTTGTACGTCACCACCATGTGGTTCGAGCCGGACGTCGCGCACGGCGCGTTGGACGGGCCGCTGCCGCTGCCCGATCCCGCCACGGGCTCCCTCGACGAGCGGGTGCGTCGGCTCACCCAGCAGGTCGCCGACCGGTTGGCGACCGGTATTGCGCGCCATCCGCAGGATTGGCACATGATGCAGCGACTGTGGCTGGACGAGGTTCCTGCCGCCGCCGGTGCCGGGCCGGGATGAGCGGAGGGGCGCCGTGCGGATCGGTATCGTCTGCCCGTACTCCTTCGATGTGCCCGGGGGAGTGCAGAACCACGTCATCGATCTCGCCGAGGCGCTGATCGAACTCGGTCACGAGGTGAGCGTGTTGGCGCCCGCGGACGAGGACGCGACACTGCCGCCGTACGTCGTCGCCGCCGGCCGGTCCGTGCCGGTGCCGTACAACGGCTCGGTGGCCCGGGTCAGCTTCGGACCGGTGGTCACCGCCCGGGTCCGGCGCTGGCTCAACCGGGGTGACTTTGACGTCCTGCACGTACACGAACCGTTCGCGCTCAGCGTCAGCCTGCTCGCCGTGCTCTGCGCCCGAGGGCCGGTGGTGGCCACCTTCCACACCGCGATGACCCGCTCCCGGGCACTCGCTGTCGCACAGGGCGTCCTGCAACTGGTACTGGAGAAGATCACCGCCCGGATCGCGGTCTCCGCACTGGCCCGCAAGGTGCAGGTCGAACACCTCGACGGTGGGGCGGTGGAGATCCCGAACGGGGTGGCGGTGGCCAGGTTCGCCGACGCCGAACCCCTGCCCGGCTGGCCGGGCGAGTGCCGGCCCGGATCCGGTGGCACGGTCGGCTTCCTCGGCCGGTTCACCGAACCTCGTAAAGGTTTCGACCTGCTCCGCCAGGCCTTCATCGCGATCGCACCGCAGCGCAGCGGCCTGCGGTTGCTGGTCGCCGGCCCAGGCCGGCGCGACGAACTGTACGTCGGCATCCCGCCCGAGCTGCGGGACAGAGTGACCTTTCTCGGACTCGTGTCGGAGCCGGACAAGGCGCGGATGCTACGCAGCGTGGACCTGTACGTGGCACCGAACACCGGGGGTGAGTCCTTCGGCATGATCCTCACCGAGGCGATGGCCGCCGGGACCGCGGTGGTCGCGAGCGATCTCGATGCGTTCCGTCGGGTGCTCGACGACGGGCGGGCCGGTCAGCTGTTCCCCACCGGTGATCCAGTCGCGCTACGGCGATCGATCGAGAGCCTGCTCGACGACGACGCCCGCCGGCTGGCGCTGGCCGCGCACGCACGGCAGGTCGTCGCGGCCTTCGACTGGCCGGCGGTGGCCCGGCGGGTGCTGGAGGTGTACGCCGCCGCGATCGAGGCCACCGACGGGCGGGTGCTCTACCAGGAGTGGGCTGAGCCACGATGATCAGTTCCGCAGCGGCCCGGCCGACCGCACTACGATGCCGGGAATGTGGTGGGTGGTCGGCGTGAGCGCCGCGGTCGTCCTGGTGTCGGCGTACCTCACCTGGACCGCGGCGCGGGTGGACCGGCTGCACGTCCGGGTGGCGGCGGCGGCCCGGGCCCTCGACGCCCACCTGCTGCGCCGGGCCGCCGCGGCGGCGGTGCTGGCCGAGGAGAGCCGCGCCGTCGAGTTGTACGCCGCGGCGCGGATCGCCCTCGACGCAGCCTCTCCCGAGGAGCGGGAGGCGGCCGAGAACGACCTCACCCGGCAGTTGCGAACCACCACGCTGACCGGCGCCGACGCCGCCACCGAGGCGGTCGTGGTGGCCAGCCGCCGGCTGGTGCTGGCCCGGCAGTTGCACACCGACCTGGTACGCGACGCGTTGCTGGCCCGCCGCCGGCCGTTGGTGCGGCTGATGCGTTTTGGCCGCCGCCACGACGCACCGCGCTACTTCGACATCGACGACCCGACGCTCGCCCGGGAATCCGATCCGCACCCCCGGGGAGGGACACCTTCCGCTCCCACCACCGCGCAGTCGTCGCCGCCGGCCTGACGGCGGGTAACCGCGACCGGAAGTGATCTACGGCACAGTGCAGGCCACCGGGATGCCGATTGGCTGTCGGCGGCCGGTGCCAGCCGACGTAGCATCGCAACGTCCATCTCGATCTCGTCGCGCGCGCTGAGGAGCAGATCCGTCGTGTCCGAGACCACCGACCAGGCAACCACCGTGGCCCAGGCGACTGCCTCGGCCAGCGCCGCCACCAGCGCGGTCACCGGCACCGCCCGCGTCAAGCGGGGCATGGCCGAGATGCTCAAAGGCGGGGTGATCATGGATGTGGTCACGCCCGAGCAGGCGAAAATCGCCGAGGACGCCGGCGCGGTCGCGGTGATGGCGCTCGAACGGGTACCCGCCGACATCCGTGCCCAGGGCGGGGTGTCCCGGATGAGCGACCCCGACATGATCGACGGCATCATCAACGCGGTCTCCGTTCCGGTGATGGCCAAGGCCCGGATCGGGCACTTCGTCGAGGCCCAGGTACTGCAGGCGCTCGGCGTCGACTACGTCGACGAGTCCGAGGTCCTCACCCCGGCCGACTACGCCAACCACATCGACAAGTGGGCCTTCACGGTGCCGTTCGTCTGCGGGGCGACCAACCTCGGCGAGGCGCTGCGCCGGATCACCGAGGGCGCCGCGATGATCCGCTCCAAGGGCGAGGCCGGCACCGGCGACGTCTCCAACGCCACGACCCACATGCGCCGTATCGGCGCGGAAATCCGCAGGCTGACCTCGATGTCCGTCGACGAGCTGTATGTCGCGGCCAAGGAGTTGCAGGCACCGTACGAGTTGGTCAAGGAAATCGCGCAGACCGGAAAGCTGCCGGTGGTGCTGTTCACCGCCGGTGGCATCGCCACCCCGGCCGACGCGGCGATGATGATGCAGCTCGGCGCGGAGGGTGTGTTCGTCGGCTCCGGCATCTTCAAGTCGGGCAACCCGGCGCAGCGGGCGTCGGCGATCGTCAAGGCCACCACCTTCTACGACGATCCGGACGTGCTCGCCAAGGTCTCCCGAGGGCTGGGCGAGGCGATGGTCGGCATCAACGTCGGCGACATCCCGGTCCCGCACCGCCTCGCCGAGCGCGGCTGGTGAGCGTTTCGCTGCGGGTCGGGGTGCTCGCCCTGCAGGGCGACGTCCGGGAGCACCTGCGGGCGCTCACCGAGTGCGGTGCCGCCGCCCGGCCGGTGCGCCGGCCGGGCGAACTCGACCAGGTCGACGCGCTGGTCGTACCGGGGGGCGAGTCGACCACGATCAGCAAGCTGGCCGTCGAGTTCGAGCTGTTGGAGCCGGTCCGCAAGCGGATCGGCGCCGGCATGCCGGTCTACGGCTCCTGCGCGGGAATGATCATGCTGGCCGACGAGATTCTGGACGGACGACCTGACCAGCAGTCGTTCACCGGCATCCCGATGACCGTCCGGCGCAACGCCTTCGGCCGCCAGGTCGACTCGTTCGAGGCCCCGGTGGCCATCGACGGCGTCGACGGACCGCCGTTCCACGCCGTTTTCATCCGGGCACCCTGGGTGGAACGGGTCGAACCCGGCGTCGAGGTACTGGGCCGGGTGGTGGCCGGAGAGGCCACGGGTAGGATTGTCGCGGTTCGGCAGGGCAATCTGCTCGCCACGGCCTTCCACCCGGAGTTGACCGGCGACCGTCGCGTCCACCAGCTCTTCGTGGAGATGGCTGCTGCGGCAGGCTGACCCCACAGGTGGGAAGCGACGGAGGTGCACATGTCCGGCCACTCCAAGTGGGCGACGACCAAGCACAAGAAGGCGGTCATCGACGCCAAACGCGGCAAGATGTTCGCCAAGCTGATCAAGAACGTCGAAGTCGCGGCCCGCACCGGCGGTGGCGACCCGGCCGGCAATCCCACCTTGTACGACGCCATCCAGAAAGCGAAGAAGAGCTCGGTCCCGAACGACAACATCGACCGGGCGGTCAAGCGTGGCTCCGGCCTGGAGGCCGGCGGTGCCGACTGGCAGACCATCATGTACGAGGGGTACGGGCCAGGTGGCGTCGCGCTGCTGGTCGAGTGCCTGACCGACAACCGCAACCGGGCGGCGACCGAGGTACGCACCGCGCTGACCCGCAACGGGGGCTCGCTGGCCGACGCGGGCTCGGTGTCCTACCTGTTCTCCCGCAAGGGCGTGGTGATCGTGCCCAAGGCCGAACTCAGCGAGGACGACGTCCTGCTGGCGGTGCTCGACGCCGGGGCCGAGGAGGTCAACGACCTCGGCGAGGCGTTCGAGGTGGTCAGCGAGCCCGGCGATCTGATCGCTGTGCGCACCGCGCTGGTCGACGCCGGCATCGACTACGAGTCGGCTGAGTCGTCCCTGGTCCCGAGCGTGAACGTGCCGCTGGACGAGGACGGCGCCCGGCGCATCTTCAAGCTGATCGACGTGCTCGAAGACTGCGACGACGTGCAGAACGTCTTCGCGAACTTCGACGTCTCCGACGAGATCATGGCCGCCGTCGGCTGACCGTCTCCGTCATCCTCGGGATATACGCTTCACCGCGATATATTTTCAGCTGGGAGGTGTATCTCGTGGCCAAGACTTTGCTGGATCTTGATGAGGACCTGCTGGCGGAAGCCACCGCCGCGCTGGGCACAAGCACGAAGCGGGAAACGGTGACGGAGGCACTCCGGCAGGCGGTGGAGTCCAGCCGCGAGCGCCGGCAGCGGGCACTGGCTGACCTCCAGGAAATCGCTGATTCCGGCGGTCTCCACTTCGACCAGCTCGACGAACTCGACAGGTGACGTCGTGCCTGGTCGACACGAGTGCCCTGGTTCGGATGCTGCGCCGCCAGGTCGATCCGCACTGGTCCGACCTGGCAGTGCGTGGCCTGATCGCGGTCTGCGATCCCGTGCTCGTGGAAGTGCTCACCATCGCGGATGCCAAGGCGTACGAGCAGGTCGAACGCGGGCTGCGTGACCTGTACCCTTGGGTTCCGGTACCGGACGACGCCTGGCAGGTCGTTCGGGCGGTGCGGACCGAACTCGCCGGCCACAGCGCCCACCGAGGGGTGTCGGTGGCCGACCATCTCGTGATCGCCACCGCGATCCGTCTGAAGTTGACGGTGCTCCACCAGGACGCCGACTTCGAGACCGTCGCCCGCTTCGTGCCGCAACTGGCTCAGGAACGGATCGCCTGACGGTCGCTGTTGTTCTGCCGGAGAGCGACCCCGAGTGTCAACTGCCCGACACCTGGGTCGCAAGTTCGACATTGGCAGAGTCGTCTAATCGACAGCGAATTTCTCCCAAGAAAGTTTCGCGAATGTCATTGATCTATTGATCAGAGTTCCCTCAGAAGTCCCTCAGGTTTCCGTGAAGTGTCGAGGCAAATAGGCGCCCATGCTGAATGCAATTCCACGACGGACTCGAATTCCTGCCTCGCAGTCAGCGGGGCGACGCGGCCGGGATGATTTCCAAGCCCGTCGGCGAAACCGCACCAGGATGGAAGAGTCCGCCTATCTTCGAGGGGAACAGAATCATGAACGAGACTGCCACCGAACGTTCGGCCGCAGGTGTCGGCCACCGCCGGAGCCGTAGTGCCAGTGCGCTGCTCGCCGCGTCGTTCGCCGGCTGCCTGCTCGGCGCCGGCCTCGGCGCCGGCACCGCGCATGCCGCACCGCTGCCCGGCTGCGGAATGGCGGCGGTGTTCGACACCGAGATCCGCTGGGGCAGCAGCTCAGCACCGTGGCACAAGGACGCCGATCTGCACCTGCTGCTAGACAACCGGAAGACCATCATCGACGGCGAGAAGGTCCCCGCAGGCACGCAGTTGACCTGGACTGGCCCGAACGGCAATGCCGACATCACCTTCGGTGCGGACGGTACGTTCACCGGTAGTGCTCGGTTCCCGGGCGAAGGTGGCGTCGGCTATCGCGGCACGCTCGCCTCGTCCACCCCGGTGGCCTGCGACGAGGCGGCGACCTACGCGGCCGAGATCCGTTGGGGCGGCAGTTCCGACCCGTGGCACGGCGACGCCGAGACGACGATCATGGTGAAGAACCGGCAGACCATCGTGGACGCCGAGTCGGCCTCCATGGGTACGCAGCTGACCTGGAGCGGCCCGAACGGCAATGCCGACATCACCTTCGGTGAGGACGGTACGTTCACCGGTAGTGCTCGGTTCCCGGGCGAAGGTGGCGTCGGCTACCGTGGCGCACTCAAGGCGGTCTGTGACGTGGCGGTGTTCGACACCGAGATCCGCTGGGGCAGCAGCTCAGCTCCGTGGCACAAGGACGCCGATCTGCACCTGCTGCTGGACAACCGGAAGACCATCATCGACGGCGAGAAGGTCCCCGCAGGCACGCAGTTGACCTGGACTGGCCCGAACGGCAATGCCGACATCACCTTCGGTGCGGACGGTACGTTCACCGGTAGTGCTCGGTTCCCGGGCGAAGGTGGCGTCGGCTATCGCGGCACGCTCGCCTCGTCCACCCCGATGATCTGCGACGACGCGGCGATCTTCGCGACCGAGTCCCGGCTGTCCCCACTCCCATGGACCGCGGACACCGACCTGACCGCAATGATCAGCAACCGCCGTGTCATCGTCGACGACCAGACCATCCCGGCCGACACGACCGTGACCTGGACCGGCCCGCAGGGTGACGCCAACATCACCTTCGGGGCGAACCGCGACTTCGCCGGCAGGGTCGAGTACCCGAGCACGCCCATCGAACTGCGCTACCGGGGCACCGCCCGCTGACCGCCCATCGGTCCGGTCGGCCCCGTGGCACCTGCTGCCACGGGGCCGACCTCGACGTCGCGGAAGCCGCCCCGCCCGTTCCGCCCAGTTCTGAGAAATCCCCGGTGCCCCGGTCGCCGGAACTGTCCCGGACGTTGCACGACGCCAACCAGACGGCCCGGACCCCGACCCACAGTAGACCTTGGGTCAGACTAGGGGGACCTGGTGGTGCTGCCAGGGAGGGCCGCCAGCAGGTCCCCCGTCCATCCCTCGACGCCCCGGTCAGGCCGCGAGGGTCGCCGCCCACATCGCGAGGACGTGACGCCCAGGTTTGACAACCACCTCTAGCCTCACGGGAGCGCCGAAGATCACCTGAGCCGCCGGCTTCTCCGCTGTCGTGGTTCGGGTGCGCAGACCCAGTCGCAAACAGAGCCGGAAACGAGGACACGATGGCCAACAGGAAACTCGCTGCCGCAGTTGCCCAGATCGCCGTGCTCGGCGTACTCGGGCTCATCGCCGCAGGCTGTTCGTCGACGGAGGGGACGCCGTCGTCGAGCGTCGAGGAAACAGCGGCGCCGTCGCAGGCCGACGAACCGGCCGACGGCGCCGATGCCGGCGGTGACACCAGCACCGCGGCGGATCCACTCCCGTTCACCGAGGAACTCAACGGCCGCCGGCTCACCGTCGAATCGTTCGGCACCTCCGCCGCCGGCTCCCCGTTGTGGGAGGTCGAGGAGGGTAACGACGTGCTGTACATCCAGGTGAAGGTGGAAAATATCGACGCCGACCCGTGGGAGTCGAACGTCGTTCAGTTCTTCCTCCTCGACGAGACGGACGAGACGTACGCGCCGTCCTTCTACGACGCCGAGGTCGGGGAGGCTCCGGACGCCGTCACTCTCGCCCCCGGCGATTCGGTCGAGGGGTACGTCCCGTTCGAGGTCCCGGCCGGCACCACCGGTCTGCGACTGGAGTACGCGGTCGACCTGAGCCAGAACGCGGTCATCGACGTGCAGCTGAACTGATCTACCGGCCGGCTGGCTCAGCAGCCGCCGGTGGGCAGCCCTGGATTGTCGCCAAGGCGGGCCACGCAGAGCTCTCGGCCACTGACCGCGCCGTGGAAGCTTGCCCCGCGTAGGTCCGCTCCGGAGGCTGTCACCTCGTACAGATTGGAATCGTCGAAGGAAGCGTTACGGAAGTCGCCTCCCAGCAGGTCAACCCCGCGCAGGTTGGACCGGCTCAGGTCCAGGCGGCGATCGCTGCGGTGCGGTACCCGGCCGAGGACGCGGATGGCGGCCTGCACCACCGGGTCGACGGGGGTGTCCGCTGGATCGCCGGTCGGTGCCGTGCCCGGTGCGGACTCACCGTAGGGAACGCGGGTCCGGATCATCGCGCTGAGCGTGTCGTCCACGATGGGGTAGTAGGCGGCATCGGACCTGGCGACGCCCTCCATGCCGTAGACCGCGCCGATCTGAGTCGGTACGTCGGACGAGCCCAGCAGCTCGATGACCTGTGCGAACCGCTCGCTGTCCTGCCGGCTCTTGGTAGCGCGGTACTCGCTGATCGCGGTAACGGCACCGATCAGCAGTAGCACGGCGACCATGGTTTCCACCACGACGCGTCGCAACTCGGTGGTCGCGGTGAACTGCTCGTACGCCTTGTCGTCCGCGCCGTGCAGCCGGCGGCGGGTGTACCAAGGAACGACAGCGACGAGAAGGAGCGCAACCGCGACGACTCCGGCGACTGACGCGATGATGGCGGACACTGCTCACCCCTGCCTAGTCGCACCGGAACTCGCGCGCGATGTTGCGCGCGTTCGCCCGCATGGCGTCAGGATAGCCGGTGATCGTCTTGCCGTCCGGGCCGGTGATAGCCGGTTCCTCCTCCAACGAGTCCAGGACACCGGGAGTCATGCCGTACTCGCTGGCGAGCCTCGACAGCTGGTTGCGGTCCTCATCGCTGAGGTCTTTGTCGATAGTGTAGAAAAACGCCGGCCTGGGGTCCGCCTGAAAGAGTTTGGCGAGGTCCTTCTCCCGTTGCCGGCGTACCTGTACGGGTAGGTCTTCACTCCACAAGCCGGACACCGCGAACTGCTGCAGCCCATAGCGCATTGCCAGGTACATGAACGCCGGGTGCTCCGGAACGATCCACCGACCGCGGCATTCCTCTGGCAATGCGGCGTTGAGGTCATGGTCCAACTCCTGGAGTTCGATGACCACGTCACCGTGTCTTTTCTCCAGCTCAGTCTTGTACTTGTCCGGGTTGGTCTTGAGCGCCTCATCCAACGTGACTGCGGAGAACAACTGGGTGGTGACCCAGTCCGCGGCGACCACCATCCGTTGCGGGTCCATCCAGAAGTGCGGGTCGAGGCGGTCCGCGACGAGGTCGTCCGCCAGCTCGGCCGGACCTGGCCTCAGATCGAGCCGGTTGAGTTCGGATATGTCGTAGAGGCGGGCGTTCGGGTCGGCGCGCCGCCACTGCTCCAGCGTGGCGCGCAGGTCAGCGGACATGTTGCCGGCGAAGAGGTTCGCGTCGGCCCGACGGATCAGCTCCCTGTCCGGTTCGGACAGGGGATCGTCGGCGGCCCCGTGTCCCTCCTCGTGCGGCTCCGCCTCGATGGTGCGCACGGTGACCAGGTCACCGCCGATCCGGTCGGCCAGCCACCGGAGCGGGAAGATGTTCACGACGACGTCGAGCCGCTGAGACGGCGGCGGTGGCGGCTCTTGGCCCGGGACGCAGGCGCCGATGCCGACCAACGTACTCAGTAGCACCAGCACCGCCGTCAGCCGCTGGCGTTTCGTCTCAGCTTTCATCCTCTGTGGGCACCGCACACAACTACCGTACGGTTGTCCGGAGTGCGAATCGTTCCGCCGAATGGTCGGCCCGGCCGCTTCGATCGGGCAACGTCCTGGATCTTGCTTTTCCTTACATGCACTCCTGCACATGCCGCCATATATCAGCGAGTGATGCGCCGCCGAATCGAGCCTTACGCCGTGACCTTATGGAGGCGGAGTTGACGCGTCGTGACTTCCCCCCGCTCTGCCGAGCGCGATCCTCACCCTTTCGCGTGACCAGCGGGTGTCGGCGTTGTCGGTGCCCAGTGCCTTCTCCCGCTGGTCGAGCGTGTGCCGGTGAAGGGCCAGCGCATCCGCCACTCGCCCTGCGGCGAGGTAGGTGTCCGCGAGGTTCGACTGGGACCGGAGGGTGTCACGATGCTCTGCGCCGAGAACCCGGACCCGGTCGCTGACGTTCCGTTGCTGAACGGCGATAGCCTCGGCATGGCGACCGGCGTCGTGGTGGATGTTCGCGATGTTGTGCGGGCAGCGCAACGTGTCCGGATGATCCGGCCCCAGCACCCGGGTCCGTTCTGCGTACACCCGTTGCAGCAGTGCTAGCGCCTCGTCGAGCCGCCCGATCTGCTTGTACGCGAGGGCGAGGTTGTGCATCGACCAGAGTACGTCCAGATCGGTCTCGCCCAGGGCGGCGATCCGGTCCCGCAGGACGGCTTCATGCTGCTGAATCGCCTCGTTCGTGCGGCCCAGAGCCTTGTACGTGATGGCCAGCGTCTCCCGCGTCTGCAACGTCCGCCGGTCGGCCGCTCCGAAGCGTCGCAGCCGCGCCGCGAGGGTGGCTTCATGCAGGTCGAGGGCCTGTGTCAACTGGCCGAGCCCGCGCAGCGATTCACCGAGCCGGTGCCAGGAGTCGAGTGTCGCGGCGTCGTCGGGGCCGAGCCGCTCCGCCCGGTCACGGGCAGCGCGGTCCAGAAAACGCACTGACTGACCGTTCCAGCCCTGGGCGAGCATGAACGTACCGATCTCGTGCACCGAGTCGGCCAGGTCGATGACCGAGCGACGGGTCCCGACGGAGGCCACGATCGCTGCCAGTGCCTCGGCATGCGGAATCAGTTCCACCCACAGCGGCCAATCAGGTACGCCGTTGAAGGGATCATCCGGTCGCGCCCGGCCCAACAGCACCGCCGCCCAGGACACCTCCTCGGCGCCGACGGCCATGCTGTCGCGGACGAGTTGCCGCAGCAGCCGATGGACGCTCAGCCTCCGGTCGTGGGGGTTGACCAGCGAGTACGAGTGAAGCAGCGCGACGTCCGAACGGTGGTCAGCCGGCTCGGGGTGCCGGGCGGTGAGTAACCGCCTCGGCACCCGATCGGGGGCGAAGCAGCAGGTGACCCGGAGTAACCTCTCGGCGCTCGGGCGGGTCTCGGCCACCTTGGCGATACTGAGCCGAAGAGTCCGGGATGTGTTGTCGCGATGCACATCTGCCCAGGCGGGCGAATCCAACAGCACGTCTGGCTCGGCCGCCAGCAGGTCGCGGTAGTCGTCGAACGACATGTCCTGCTCCCTGACGTAGGCCGACGCCTGCTGCAGCGCTATCGGCAGATCGCCCAGGTCGGCGGCCAGACGCTCGGCGCCCTCGGTGTCCGTGGTGGAGCCGGTGCCATCGAGGAGGAACCGGACGCTGTCGGCCCTGGCCAGCACGCCGAGCGGGCTCACCGCCAGTCCGCACCGGGACCAGTCGAGGTTCCAGCGACTGGTCAGCAGCACCGGTCCCCGTCCGATCCGCGCGAGCACCGCCGCCACATCGGACCGGGCCTCGACGTTGTCGAGCACCAGCAGCCACCCGTCGTGTGACTGAAGCCAGTCCATGGCCCACTCGGCGCCGTCTGCGGCCGACCGCCATTGCCGGGTGTCGGGATGGAGATGATGCGCGAGGCTGGCCAGTCCGAACTGGACCGCCTCCGCGTCCGCGCCGGTGACCCACCACACGAGCGGAAACCGGGCCCGCCGCGCGTCGATCGCCTGCAGGACGAGTTCGGTCTTGCCGACGCCGGCCATGCCCACCACGGCGGAGCCGATCAGACGCGGCTCGGGCTCGTCGAGTCGGCGCACGACTGCGGCCAGGGCCGACTGCCGTCCCCAGAACCGAGTTGCCGGCCGGCGAGGCAGATTCGCCGCTGGCGCGAGCGAGGCCACGGCCGCCGCCGGCAGCAGCGGTGAGCGTAGATTGACGTCCCCCTGCACGACGCCTGCCTGGACGACCGGGCCTAGGACGATACCCGATATATCATTGTTAATGTCGCCACTCGGACTGCCGAGACCGGGCGGGATCGGCCGATCGGTCCCGGGCATCTCCATCACCTCGGCATCGAGCACCTGAGCAACGTTCTGGATACGAAGAGTACTGGCTCGAACGGCTCACAGCAGATGGGAATCCCAGCCCATCGGCACGGCGGTTGCAGCTGCCCGGCCGGTTGGTGATCACCCCGGTACGCGTGTCGGCTGTCCGGGCCCGCGCCCGGTTGGCTAGGGTGTCGAACACACGTACGTGTGGTGGGTGTGTCGGCTGGGGAGGAGTCGCGTGCGGGTGCTCGGGGTCGACCCCGGCCTGACCAGGTGCGGGGTCGGCGTGGTGGAAGGCGTGCCGGGCCGACCGTGCCGGCTGGTCGCGTACCACGTGGTGCAGACCGATCCGGGTGACGACCTGCCGGCCCGGCTGCTGCGGCTCGACCAGCGGTTGACCGCCCTGGTCGCCGAGCACCAGCCACACAGTGTCGCCGTCGAGCGGGTGTTCAGCCAGCACAACGTCCGTACCGTGATGGGCACCGCGCAGGCGAGCGCGGTCGCCGTGCTGGCCGGCGCACGTGCCGGACTGCCGGTCCAGACCTACACCCCGAGCGAGGTCAAGGCGGCGGTGACCGGTTCCGGCCAGGCGGACAAGGCGCAAGTGACCGCGATGGTGACCCGGCTGTTGCGGCTGGATCGACCGCCCCGCCCGGCGGACGCCGCAGACGCGCTCGCCCTGGCCATCTGTCACATCTGGCGAGGTGGTACGCATGACCGGCTGGCCGCGGCGGCGCGGGCGGCCCGGAGCGGAGGGAACCGATGATCGCGAGCCTGCGGGGCACGGTGGTGGCGGTGGCGCCGGACAGCGCGGTGATCGAGGTCGGCGGCGTCGGTTTGGCCGTGTACTGCGCCCCGGGCACGCTGGCCAACCTGCGGCCGGGCAACCCGGCGCGGCTGGCCACCAGCCTGGTGGTACGCGAGGATTCGCTCACCCTCTACGGCTTCGCCGACGACGACGAGAAGCAACTGTTCGAGCTGCTGCAGACGGCCAGCGGGGTCGGGCCCCGGCTGGCGCAGGCCGTGCTGTCGGTGCTCACCCCGGACGCGGTCCGCAAGGCGATCGGCGGCGCCGACACGGCGGCGTTGACCCGGGTGCCGGGCATCGGCAAGAAGGGCGCCGAACGCCTCGTCCTCGAACTGCGCGATCGGATCGGGCCGGTGCCGGTGGGCGCCGACGGCGCGGCGGGGGTGACCGGCGGGGCCTGGCCCGAGCAGGTACGCCAGGCGCTGGTCGGGCTCGGCTGGACCGCCGGGCAGGCCGATCAGGCGGTGGCCGCGGTGGCGGACAGCCTCGACGACCCGCCGCCGCCGGTCCCGGTGCTGCTCAAGCAGGCGATCCGGCTGTTGGGCAAGAGCCGGTGAACGGTGACGTCGAGGGCCTGGTGTCGGCGTACGCCAGCGATGCCGAGCGCGACGCCGAGGCCAGTGTGCGCCCGCGCCGGCTGGCCGAGTTCATCGCCCAGCACCGGGTCCGCGACCAGCTCGACCTGCTGCTCAAGGGCGCGATGGGCCGGGGCGCGCCGCCGGATCACATCCTGCTCAGCGGTCCGCCGGGGTTGGGCAAGACGACGCTGGCCAACATCGTCGCGGCCGAACTGGGCTCGGGTATCCGGGTGACCAGCGGACCGGCCATCGAGCGCTCCGGGGATCTGGCCGCGATCCTGACCAGCCTGACCGAGGGCGACGTGCTGTTCATCGACGAGATTCACCGGATCGCGCGGCCGGCCGAGGAACTGCTCTACAGCGCGATGGAGGACTTCCGGGTCGACGTGGTGGTCGGCAAGGGGCCCGGTGCCACCGCCATCCCGCTCGACGTGGAGCCGTTCACCCTGGTCGGCGCGACCACCCGGGCCGGTCTACTGACCGGTCCGATGCGCGACCGGTTCGGCTTCGTCGCGCACCTGGACTTCTACGAATCGAACGAGCTGGAGCTGCTGTTGACCCGGTCGGCCGGCATCCTCGCGGTGCCGATCACCCCAGACGGTGCGGCGGAGATCGCCGGCCGGTCCCGGGGCACCCCACGCATCGCCAACCGGCTACTGCGCCGGGTGCGCGACTACGCCGAGGTACGGGCCGCCGGGGTGGTCGACCGGGAGACCGCCCGGGCGGCGCTGGCCGTGTACGACGTCGACGAACTCGGCCTGGACCGGCTGGACCGTGCGGTGCTCACCGCGCTGATCGGCTCGTTCGGTGGCGGTCCGGTCGGATTGTCCACCCTCGCGGTGGCGGTCGGGGAGCAGCCGGACACGGTGGAAGAGGTCTGCGAGCCGTTCCTGGTCCGAGCCGGTCTGCTCGCCCGGACCCCGCGTGGGCGGGTGGCGACCGAGTCGACCTGGCGGCACTTCGGCCGGGTGCCGCCGCCGGGCACCCTCGGCGTAGGGACGTCCGGTCGCGGTGGACCCAGCAGCAGCCCGTCCGGTTTGCCGGATTTATTCGGGGATGAGGCTTAGATTGTCTCGTGATCTGAACGTGATCTGTGCCGACCGTAAGGTTCTCAGTCACACCGACTAGACTCGCCGCGGTCTGTACGGCACGTGGGATCCTGCCTCCGCAGCGCGAACCGGCCCCGCGGGTGGCTGACGAAAGGTTGTTGTTGTGCTTTTGGCGCAAGACGGCGCGGGCGGCGCCAGCTTCATGCCCATCCTGATGATCGGTCTGCTGTTCGGCGTCATGTATTTCATGATGATCCGGCCGCAGCAGAAGCGGCGCCGGGAGGCCGAGCAGATGCAGTCGTCGATCGGCCCCGGCGACGAGGTGGTCACCATCGGCGGGCTGTACGGCATCGTCGCCAGCGTCGACGACGAGACCGTCATGCTGGAGGTGGCGCCCGGCGTGCACGCCCGCTACGCCCGCCCGGCGATCGCCCGCGTCGTGCAGAAGACCCCGGCCGACGACGTCCCGGCGGCCGAATCCACCACCTCGGACGAAGTGCCGACCAAGGATTGAACGACCCCGGGTTACCCGGCTCGCGTTACATCGAAGATACTGATCGTTGTGCTGCCGGTCATGGCTGATCCGTCCGGTCGGCTGCGGCACGCACGACGACCACCCCACAGCCGCTCGCACCGGTGGCACCACCCATCGCCGCACCGGGCGCCAGCGGCCGGATCGCGCAGGGAGACAGGACCGCCGTGGCACCACCTCAGGGACAGATGCGTCCCGGTCGGCAACTCGCCGTACTCGGGCTCATCTTCGCCGTCCTCTACCTCATGGTGTTCTTCGCCGGAGCGAGCGGCAGTTGGCAGGAACGCCTGGAGCCCAAGCTCGGCCTCGACCTGATCGGCGGCACCCGGGTCACCCTGGAGGCCACCACCGAGGACGGCAGCCCGCCGCCGGCCGCCTCGCTGGAGCGGGCCCGCGGCATCATCGAGAACCGGGTCAACAGCCTCGGCGTCTCCGAGGCCGAGGTGGTCACCGAAGGCGACCGCAACATCGTCGTTTCGTTGCCGGGCCAGAATCGCGACCTCAACGAGATCGGCAACGCGGCTGAGTTGCGCTTCCGCAAGGTGCTCAAGGCCACCGACGGTGGCGAGCCGGTGCAGCCGCAGCCGACCCCGACGCCGAGTGAGGGTGCCGACGCGTCACCGTCGCCCGGCACCTCCCCGGAGGCCGAGGCGTCCCCGGGGGCCGACGCCTCACCCGGGGCCGAGGAAAGCCCGGCCACCGGCGGCGAGGGCGGCATGGCCCAGCCCGACCCGAGCGAACCGGCCGCCGAGCCCAGCCCCGACCCCAGCCCGAGCGCCGAGGCCAGCCCGGCGGCGACGGCCACCCCGGCTCCGGCACCGGCCGACGGGCCGGTCGACCTGGCCGCCGTACAGGCCACGGTCGGTGAGCAAGCCTGGGCAGCGGCCACCGCGCTGCAGGCGCCGGCGGACTTCAGCGCGGACCCGGCGCTGGCCGACACGCTGCGCCCGTTCGGCGAGCTGACACCGGCCCAGGTCCGGGTGCTGCCCCCGCAGGTCCAGTACAACGTGCCGTACGTGACCTGCGACAAGCTCCTACTGCGCCAGCCCGGCTCGATCCGTGACGCGTCCCAGCAGGTCGTCGCCTGCGAAGGGCTGATCAAGTACCTGCTCGACGAGGCGAAGGTGGTCGGCACCGACGTCAGTGACGCCAGCGGGGTTCTCGACCAGACCACCAGCCAGTGGGTGGTCAGCCTGTCGTTCACCGGCTCCGGGCAGCGTGCCTGGACCGAACTGACCCGCGAGGCGTTCAACAACACCGACCAGGAGTGCGACGCCAGCGCGCTCGGCCAGGACGGCAAGTGCCGGGTCGCGGTCGTGCTGGACAACGAGGTCATCTCCTCGCCGGAGATCCAGGGCGTGCTCACCGGCGACTCGCAGATCACCGGTGACTTCACCAACGAAACCGCCAACGAGCTGGCCAGCAACCTGCGCTACGGTGCCCTGCCACTGACCTTCGAGCAGCAGGAGGCGCAGAGCATCTCCGCCACGCTGGGTGTCGAGCAGCTGCGGGCGGGGCTGCTGGCCGCCGGCATCGGCATGCTGTTGGTGGCGATCTACGCGTTCTTCTACTACCGACTGCTCGGCACGGTGATCTTCTTCAGCCTGATCCTGTCCGGCCTGCTGGTCTTCGGCGCGCTGGTGGTGCTGGGCCGGCAGATCGGCTTCACCCTGACCCTCGCCGGCATCGCCGGGTTCATCGTCTCGCTCGGCGTGGCCGCAGACTCGTTCGTCATCTACTTCGAACGGTTGAAAGACGAGATCCGCGAAGGCCGGAGTCCGCGCAGCGCGGTCTCCCGGGCCTGGATCCGTGCCCGGCGGACGATCATTTCCGCCAACGCGATCACCCTGATGGCAGCGGTGGTCCTGTACATCGTCTCGGTCGGCACGGTCAAGGGCTTCGCCTTCGCGCTCGGCCTGGCCACCGTCCTCGACCTGGTCGTGGTCTTCCTCTTCCGGCATCCGATCATGTCGATGCTGGCCCGCACCCGGGCGTTCCTGTCGCCCCGGGTCAGCGGCCTCGGCCGGGCGGCGAGATCCGCCGACGAGGAGAGCACCCCGGTCCGTACCCCGCGCGTGAAGGAGGCGTGACATGAGCAGTTTCGCCGGCCGCTTGTACCGCGGCGAGGCCGGACTCCCGGTCATTGCCCGCCGCAACATCTGGTTCGGGGTCGCCGCGGCGGTGGTCGTCGGCGCGGTGCTGAGCATCGTGCTCAGCGGGTTCAACCTCGGCATCGAGTTCCGCGGCGGCAACGAGTTCCAGGTGCCGTCCAGCGTCGGTACCCTGCAGCAGGCCGAGGAGGCGTTGACCGACGAGTTCGCCGGGGTCGACACCGACGAGCCGGTCCGGCTGGTCTCCAGCCAGGAGGTCGGCGGCAACACCTACCTGTTCCGCACCAGCGAGCTGTCCTCGGAGCAGGCCTCGGCGGTCAAGACCGCACTGGCCGAACGCTTCGGCATCGCCGAGGACCAGATCAGTGACAGCCGGGTCAGCGCGGCCTGGGGCGGGCAGGTCACCCAGCGGGCGCTGCTCGGCCTGGCGGTCTTCGTGGTACTGGTGACGATCTACCTGGTGGTGCGCTTCGAATACCGGATGGCGATCGCCGCGGTCGTCGGTCTGGTGCTCAACCTGGTCGTCACCGCAGGCATCTACTCGGTCTCCGGGTTCGAGGTGACCCCGTCGACCATCGTCGGCTTCCTGACCATTCTCGGTTTCGCCCTGTACGACGTCGTGGTGGTCTTCGACAAGATCCAGGAGAACACCCGGGCGATCACCGGCAGCAGCGTGCAGACCTACGGCGAGGCAGCCAACCTGGCCATCAACCAGACCCTGATGCGCTCGATCAACACCTCGATCGTCGCGCTGCTGCCGGTCGGCGGGCTGCTGTTCATCGGTGCCGGCCTGCTCGGTGCCGGTACCCTCAAGGACCTCGGTCTGGTGCTCTTCGTCGGTATGGGCGCGGCCTTCTTCACCTCGATCTTCGTCTCGGCGCCGCTGCTGACCGTGCTCAAGGAGCAGGAGCCGAAATACCGGCTGCACACTCAGCGGGTGCAGGCCAAGCGAGCCTCGCTGGCGGAGCGGGCGGAGAAGACCCCGGCCAAGCGCTCGGCCAGCCGTACCGCCGTCGCCGCGGGCGCTGGCGACCCGGACGCGGCGGCGCGGACCGATGCCGACGCTCCGGAGCCGGACGCCGCGCTGGCTGGCAGCGCACCCAAGGTCGGTGCCCGGCCCAGCGGCAAGCGTCAGGGCGGTGGCCGAGGCGGACGCCCCGGCGGGGGCAGCAGCCGCAAGCGTCCCAGCGGCGCCAAGCGCCGCTGAGCGCCGCAGTTTGACCGGGTGGTTTCCTTCCCAGCCACGGAGGCACGTAGGTGACGAGGAGCGAGGCATCAGTCGTCGGGGACAGCGGCCCGGCGGCGGCGGCGCTGGTGGCCAGCCGGGTGCTCGACGTACCGGATTTTCCCAAACCGGGCATCGTGTTCAAGGACCTGATGCCGCTGTTCGCCGACGGGCCGGCCTTCCGTGAGGTCATCGACGGCATCATCGAGCACTACGGCGCGGAGTCGTTCGACGTGGTGGCGGGAATCGAGGCCCGCGGGTTCGTGCTGGCGGCGGCGATCGCCTACGCCACCGGCACCGGGGTGATACCGATCCGCAAGGCCGGCAAGCTGCCGCGGGCCTCGTACTCCGCCTCCTACGCGCTGGAGTACGGCGAGGCGGTGCTGGAGGTGCACCAGGATGCCTTCACCGCCGGTCAGCGGGTCCTGGTGGTCGACGACGTGCTCGCCACCGGCGGTACCGCCGCGGCCACCCTCGATCTCGTCGACCGGGCACAGGGCAGCGTTGTCGGGTTCACCGTACTGCTCGAACTCAGCTTTCTCGCCGGCCGGCAACGGCTGTCACCGCGACCGGTGCACGCCCTGTGGCGGGTGTGATGCTGGCGACCCGACCACGACTACCGGCCCGGCAGACCGGCAGGGGCAGGTCCAGACGGGTAATATTGCTCTCCCTGTCAGTCAGGGGCGGGTCCTCCTGGCTAGCGCGGTAGCGACTCAGCCGGATACGGTCGGCTGAGCCCGGCAGAGTTGAAGGAGGCCGGTGTCCTACAACGTCGCCCCTTCCATGGAGGGCACTGTGCACCCGACTGGCGAGGCCAAACCGGCGACAAGCGCCACCAACGGCGAGCCGTCGGCCGATCCCGTGCTCCCTGGTGCGAACGGTGCAAACGGCGCAAACGGCGCTACGCGCCACGATCCCAGTGCGGGTCACGATGCCGTCGTTGGTGACGGTGCCTTCGCTGATCACGAGGCTGACGCGGGTCAGGACGTCAGCGTCGGCCATGACACCGTCGTGGCCAACGGTGTGGCCGGCAGCGGTGACCATCCGGCGGCGGATGCGGCCGTCACCAGCGGCTTCGGGTTCGCCGGTGCGCCGACCGGACGCCGGGTACGGGCCCGGCTGGCCCGGTTCAACGCCCCGTGGCAGACCCCGCACATTCCCGAGGTCCTCGAGCCGCTGATCGCGACCCACCGGCAGAGCCACGCCAAGGCTGATCCACGAGTGCTGCAGAAGGCGTTCGACGTCGCCTCCAAGTGGCACTCCGGGCAGTACCGCAAGTCCGGTGACCCGTACATCACCCACCCGCTCGCCGTCGCCACCATCCTGGCCAACCTGGGCATGGACACCACCACGCTGGTGGCCGCCCTGCTGCACGACACGATCGAGGACACCGGCTACACGCTGGACGAGATGCGCGCCGACTTCGGCGGCGAGGTCACGCTGCTGGTCGACGGGGTCACCAAGCTGGACCGGGTCAAGCTCGGCGACGCGGCCAAGGCGGAGACGATCCGCAAGATGGTGGTCGCGATGGCCAAGGACCCCCGGGTTCTGGTGATCAAGCTCGCCGACCGGCTGCACAACATGCGTACCCTCACCTTCCTGCCCAAGGCCAAGCAGGAGCAGAAGGCGAAGGAGACGCTGGAGATCCTGGCCCCGCTGGCGCACCGGCTCGGTATGAACACCGTCAAGTGGGAACTGGAAGACCTTGCCTTCGGCACGTTGTTCCCCAAACGGTACGAGGAGATCAACCGGCTGATCGGGGAGCACCAGCCGCAGCGCGACACCCAGCTGCGCAAGGTGACCCAGAAGGTCCAGCTGGACCTGCGGTCGGCCAAGATCAAGGCCGAGGTGACCGGCCGGCCCAAGCACCTCTACTCGATCTATCAGAAGATGATCGTGCGCGGGCGCGATTTCAACGACATCTACGACCTGGTCGGCGTCCGTATTCTCGTCGACACGGTGCGTGATTGCTATGCGGCACTCGGCGTGATCCACGCGAACTGGCAGCCGGTTCCCGGCCGGTTCAAGGACTACATCGCGATGCCGAAGTTCAACATGTACCAGTCGCTGCATACCACGGTGATCGGCCCGTCCGGCAAGCCGGTGGAGATGCAGATCCGGACGTACGCGATGCACCGCACCGCCGAGTTCGGCATCGCCGCGCACTGGAAGTACAAGGAACAGAAAGGCGCGACCGTCGTCGGTCCGCCGGCACACATCGACGAGATGACCTGGCTGCGTCAGTTGCTCGACTGGCAGCGGGAGGCCAGCGACCCGAGTGAGTTCCTCGACGCGCTGCGCTTCGACCTGTCCAGCCAGGAGGTGTACGTCTTCACCCCCAAGGGCGACGTGATCCCGCTGCCCACCGGGTCGACCCCGGTGGACTTCGCCTACGCGGTGCACACCGAGGTGGGCCACAAGTGCATCGGCGCGCGGGTCAACGGCAAGTTGGTGCCGCTGGAGTCGACGCTGTCCAACGGCGACGTGATTGAGATCTTCACCTCGAAGTCCGCCACCGCCGGGCCGACCCAGGACTGGCTCGGCTTCGTCAAGAGCCCACGTGCCCGTACCAAGATCCGGCAGTACTTCAACAAGGAACGCCGCGAGGAGGCGATCGAGGCCGGCAAGGACGCGATCGCCAAGGCGATGCGCAAGCAGGGCATGCCACTGCAGCGGATGCTCACCTCCGAGTCGCTGATGACGATCGCCCGTGATCTGCACCTGCCCGACGTGGCTTCGCTCTACGCGGCGGTCGGCGACAGCCAGGTGTCGGCGCAGACCGTCGTACAGCGGTTGATGGCCAGCTTCGGCGGGGAGGAAGGTGCGGCCGAGGACATCGCCGAGTCGGCGGTGGCCACCCGGCCGCCCCGAACCCGGCACGCCGGCGGTGACCCGGGTGTGGTGGTCCGCGGGGTCAGCGACGTCTGGATCAAGCTTGCCCGCTGCTGCACCCCGGTGCCGCCGGACGCCGTGTTCGGCTTCGTCACCCGCTCCGGCGGGGTGAGCGTGCACCGCGAGGACTGCTTCAACGCGGAGGATCTGAAGGTCCAGCAGGAGCGCCTGGTCGAGGTCAGCTGGAAGCTCACCTCCGCGTCCACGTTCCTGGTGGCGATCCAGGTCGAGGCGCTGGACCGGCACAAACTGCTGGCCGACGTGACCCGGGTGTTGTCCGAGGAACGGGTCAACATCCTCTCCGCCACCGTGACCACCACCCGTGACCGGGTCGCGGTCAGCCGGTTCTCGTTCGAGATGGCCGACCCGAAGCACCTCGGGCACCTGCTGAACGCGGTCCGCAAGGTCGACGGCGTCTTCGACGCCTACCGGGTCACCTCCGGCACCTGACCGACGACGGCGCGGCCCGTGGGCGACGGGTACCGGCACCTGTCACGGGTCACGACCGGCCGGGAGCGCACGTACCGCTGACAGACCTGATGCCCCAGAGGCATCATCATGCTTCTGGGGCATCGCGGTTGGCTGCTACTGGGGCTCGCTGACGGTCAGCGAGTTGATCACAATGTCGCTGTTCGGGTGGCCACCGCCCGGCGACGGCTCGAACGCGCCGTCGTGTCCCGCCTCGGTCGCTTCCTTGATCACATCGAGGCCCTCGGTGACCTGGCCGAGCACCGTGTAGTCCGGGCTGAGCTCGACGTCTTCGTAGATGAAGAAGAACTGGCTGCCGTTGGTGTCCGGGCCGCTGTTGGCCATCGCCACCACACCCGCCGGGTAGGCGGGCCGCTCGTCGACCGGCAGGTTCTCGTTGGCGAACTGGTAGCTCGGCCCGCCGGTGCCGTCGGTCTCCCGGTAACCATCACCGCTGGCGCTGGGATCGCCGCACTGCAGCATGCCCGGGAACATCCGGTGACACTTGGTGCCGTCCCAGAACTGCTCGCTGGCCAGATGATGGAAGCTGGCGGCGGTGCACGGCACCTCGGACAGGTCCATCGTCACCTGGATCTCGCCGAAGCTGGTGTCCAGCGTCATGATCTGGGTGCCGCTGGTCGGCGGGGTGGTGGTCGGCGGCACGCCGACGTCCTTGGTGGTCCCGCTGCGCTGCTCGGCGGGCACCTCGTTCCACACGCAGGTGACCGCGGCGGCGTCGTCCTCGGCCTGGGGGGTGGTGGTCTCGTCGTCGCCGAGGCTGGCGATCAGCCATACCGTGCCGGCCACCACGATCAGCAGGGCGACCCCGGCGCCGATGCTGGCCTGCAACTGGCGGCGCTTGCGCGCCGCCGCGGCGCGCTGGGCCATCTCCCTTTCGAGCCGGGCCCGAGCCGCGGCGCGCTGCCGCTCCCTGGTCGACGTCACGGTGGATCCTCCTGGAATCGAATTATCTGGTCAGGACTGCCCGGCGGTGCCGTCGGTGGCCTCCCCGTCCGCTGCGGGGGAGGCCGGGTCCGCCGGTGCCGACGCACTGGGGTCGGTGGATGGGGCCGGCTCGGCCTGGCCGGACTCGACCGGCTCACCCACCGTCACGCTCTGGACGACCACGTCGGTTTCGGGCTTGACCTGTGCCCCGGCCTCATTTTCCACCCGGGGGATGGCGGCGATGGCGGCGACGGTCTCCATCCCGCTGGTGACCCGCCCAATGATCGGGTACTCGGGGAACTCGGTGGTGAAGTCCTCGAAGAAGATCTTGAACTGGCTGCCGTTGCTGCCCTGCGGCACGCCGACGGCGACCACGGTGCCGGCCGGATACAGCGGCGGCTGGTCGGCCGGGTCCACGGTCGGGTCGGCGGACGGGTCCAGTTGCGGCGCGGTCGGTACGTTCTCGCTGTAGTACGAGTACGTCGGCCCGCCCTGCCCGGTGCCGCTGGGATCGCCGCAGAGAATGGCGCCCTCGTCGGTGATCTCGTGGCAGGTGCTGTCGTCGAAGAAGTTGCGGCTGGCCAGATGGGCGAAACTCGCGGCCGCGCACGGCGCGTTGGCCAGATCCAGCTCGACGGTGATCGGTTCGCCCTGGTCGGTCGTGATGGTCATCGGGCGGACCCCGGTGGTCGGCGGATCGGTGGTCTCCGGCAGACCGACGTCGGTGAGGTTGCTGTTGGCTGCCGCGTCCTGCGGTGTCCAGGTGCAGATGCCGGCCGCCTCGGGCGTCTGCGGCTCGCGGTCGAAGGCGCCGAGTGCCCAGGCCGAGGCGCCGGCGACGACCAGCAGCGCGACGCCCGCTCCGACGCCGGCACGGATTCGCCGCTTGCGTCGGGCGGCGGCGGCCCGGCGGGCCATCTGCCGGTCGAGCTTCGCCCGCGCCAGTTTGCGCTGCCGGTCCCTGCTGGAAGCCACCCGTGCTCCCCTTTCCTGATCATCCGTGCACCGCGTGCGACGGGCGTGCCGGACCCGGGCGCGATTGCGGTGCGCCACGCCACATGCCCGCCAGAGTGTACGGGTATCGGCTGGGAATTTGTTGTACGAGGTCTACCTCGTATCCAATCGGAGATCATCATTGTGAACGATGGGTCTCCGGTGCCGCCGGGCGGGCCACGTCAAACCGTTCGCCGCGACGGTTAGGCTCGACGATGGCGGTCCGCAACGGCCGGGCCGGACGGAGGGAGAGGCGTGCTCATCACCGGGTTCCCGGCGCAGATGTTCGGCACCAACTGTTACCTGGTGGCGGTCGGGCCTGGCGAGCAGTGCCTGGTCGTCGATCCGGGCATCGGGGTGCTCGACCAACTCGAGGCGGTCCTGGCCGAGCACCGGCTGCGACCGGCCGCGGTCCTGCTCACTCACGGACACCTCGACCACACCTTCTCGGTGGCCCCGGTCTGTGGGGCGCGGGGCATCACGGCATACGTCCATCCCGGCGACCGGGAGATGCTGGCCGACCCGGCCAAGGGATTGTCCACGGACCTGTCGGCGATGTTCGGTGGGCGGCTGCCGTACAGCGAGCCGGACGACGTCGCCGAGCTCACCGACGGCACCACGCTGACCCTCGCCGGTCTGGAGATCACCGTCGACCACGCACCCGGGCACACCGGCGGGTCGGTGCTGTTCCGGCTGCCCGGCGCCGGGTCGCCGTGGGACGCCGAACAGGTCTGTCTCTCCGGTGACGTGCTGTTCGCCGGCTCGATCGGGCGCACCGACCTGCCCGGTGGCAGCATGCCGACGATGCTGACCAGCCTGCGGGACAAGATCCTGCCGTTGGCCGACGACACCGTCGTGCTGCCCGGGCACGGTCCGGCCACCACCATCGGCCGGGAGCGTGCCAGCAACCCGTACCTGCGCGAGGTCGCTGGCGCGACCGCTGATCCGCACCTGCGCGAGGTCGCTGGCGCGACCGCTGATCCGCACCTGCGCGAGGTCGCTGGCCGTGAGGCTGCGCCCCCGGCCCGCCGTACCGGACTGTGACGAGGACACCGATGAGTAAGCCAAGGCCGATCTCCGGCTTCCCGGAGTGGCTGCCCCCGCAGCGGATGATCGAGCAGTACGTGATCGACCAGCTGCGTCGCACCTTCGAACTGTACGGCTTCGCGCCGCTGGAGACCCGGGCCGTCGAGCCACTCGACCAGTTGCTGCGCAAGGGGGAGACCTCCAAGGAGGTGTACCTGCTGCGCCGGCTGCAGGCCGATCCGGGGGCCGAAGCCGGTGACGACGCACTCGGGCTGCACTTCGACCTGACCGTGCCGTTCGCCCGCTACGTGCTGGAGAACGCCGGCAAGCTGACCTTCCCGTTCCGTCGCTACCAGATCCAGAAGGTGTGGCGGGGGGAACGGCCGCAGGAGGGGCGCTACCGCGAGTTCCTGCAGGCCGACATCGACATCGTGGACCGGGACACGATCGCCCCGCATTTCGAGGCCGAGTTGCCGCTGATCATCGGTGACGCGCTGGCCGCCCTGCCGATCCCACCGGTGCGCATCCAGGTCAACAACCGTAAGGTCTGTGAGGGCTTCTACCGCGGCGTGGGGCTGATTGACCCCGAGGCCGCGCTGCGGGCGATCGACAAGCTCGACAAGCTCGGCCCACAACAGGTGGCCGAGTTGCTAATGGCCACCGCCGGCGCCACCGAGAGCCAGGCCAAGGCCTGCCTGTCGCTGGCCGAGATCGGTGCGCCGGACGCGTCGTTCGCCGACGCGGTGCACGGGCTCGGGGTGGAGCACCCGTTGCTCGACGAAGGGCTCGCCGAACTGGTCACGGTGGTGGAGACGGCCGCCGCCCACACGCCCGGCCTGTGCGTCGCCGACCTGCGCATCGCCCGGGGCCTGGACTACTACACCGGCACCGTCTACGAAACCCAACTGCGGGGGTACGAGCGGTTTGGCTCAATCTGCTCCGGCGGCCGGTACGACGATCTCGCCTCGTCCGGCGCCGACCGGTTTCCCGGTGTCGGCATTTCCATCGGCGTGTCCCGGCTGCTCGGTCTGCTGTTCGGCGCGGACGCGCTGGCCGTGTCCCGCCCGGTGCCGACCTGTGTGCTGGTGGCGTTGCCGGCCGAGGCGGACCGGCCGGCGGGCAACCGGGTGGCCGACGCGCTGCGGCGGCGGGGGATCGCCACCGAGGTGTCGCCGTCGGCGGCGAAGTTCGGCAAGCAGATCCGCTACGCGCAGCGTCGCGGCATCCCGTACGTCTGGTTCCTCGGCGCCGACGGCGAGCCGGACAGCGTCAAGGACATCCGCTCCGGTGACCAGGTGACCGCGGACGCGACCGCCTGGCATCCACCGCCGGGCGACCTCCACCCGCACATCACCGCGTCCCCGACGATCTTGGACTGATCGATAGACAAAAGGGATATAAGGCCGCGATAAGCCCAAGATTGTCGGGGTGGGGCGGGAGAAGTGGCGGTGGCGGGCGAGATAACCTACGGTTGCGTAAGTTACGTTGCCGTAGGTTACTCGTCGTAGGGAGTCCGTCCTTGACCGTCGTCGCCACCACCGCCCCGATGTCCCAGACCGCGCTGCTGATCGAGCTCGAACCGGTGGTCGCCGCCAACCTCGACCGGCACCTCGGCCTGGCCAAGGAGTGGTTCCCACACGAGTACGTGCCGTGGAGCGACGGACGCACCTTCGACGGCCCGCTCGGTGGCGAGCCCTGGTCGCCGGACGACTCGCGGATCCCCGACGTGGCCCGGACCGCGCTCGTGGTCAACCTGCTGACCGAGGACAATCTGCCGTCGTACCACCACGAGATCGCCAGTCTGTTCGGCCGCGACGGGGCGTGGGGCACCTGGGTGCACCGGTGGACTGCCGAGGAGGGGCGGCACGGTACCGCGATCCGTGACTATCTGACCGTGACCCGGGCGGTCGATCCGGTGGCGCTGGAGCGGGCCCGGATGGTGCACATGTCCACCGGTTACGTCAACCAGCACGGTGACGAGGTGCTGCACTCGTTGGCGTACGTGTCGTTTCAGGAGCTGGCCACCCGGATCTCGCATCGCAACACGGGCAGAGCCACCGGTGACCCGCACTGCGAGCGGCTGCTGGCCCGGATCGCCGCCGACGAGAACCTGCACATGATGTTCTACCGCAACCTGCTCGGTGCGGCCTTCGAAGTGGCGCCCAGCCAGGCGATGCGGGCGGTGGCCGACGTGGCCGCCGATTTCCAGATGCCGGGAGCGGGCATCGACGGATTCGCCCGCAAGTCGGTGGCGATCGCCCTGGCCGGCATCTACGACCTGCGCCAGCACCGTGACGAGGTGCTGGCGCCGGTGCTGCGTCAGTGGGACATCTGGAACGTGACCGGGCTCGACGCCGACGGTGAGGTGGCCCGCGAGCAGCTCGCCGACCAGATGGCCGAGCTGGAGCGGGCGGCGTCGCGCTTCGAGCAGCGTCGCGACGAGCGGCGGGCCCGGACGGCGCACGGCCGGGGCTGATCCGTCCACCGTGGCTGGCTGGACCGGTGTCCTCACTCTCCGCTCAGGATGGTTGTGAGGCGGGCTTAACCTGTTGGACATCGATGAGTCGAGATCTGTGAAACTCGACCTTCATACGTTTCGGGGCACCCACACTTCGGCTGAAGGGAAGTTGGATGCCACGACGCCTGCGGGGCGGCCTAGCCGCACTCTGTATATTGTCGACATTGGTCGCCATGACCGCCTGCGCCGAGGACCCCACGTCCTCGGCCGGCGGCGGTGGTGACTCCGACACCATCAAGGTCGGTATCCTGCACTCGCTGAGCGGCACCATGGCGATCAGCGAGGTCACCGTACGCGATGCGGAGTTGCTCGCGATCGAGGAGATCAACGCCGCCGGTGGCGTGCTGGGCAAGCAGATCGAGCCCGTCGTCGAGGACGGCGCGTCGGACTGGCCCACGTTCGCCGAGAAGGCGCAGAAGCTCATCTCCCAGGACAAGGTCGCCACCGTCTTCGGCGGCTGGACGTCGGCGAGTCGCAAGGCGATGCTGCCGGTCTTCGAGCGCAACAAGGCGCTGCTGTGGTATCCGGTGCAGTACGAAGGGTTGGAGAGCTCGGAGTACATCTTCTACACCGGCGCCACCACGAACCAGCAGATCGTCCCGGCCCTGGACTACCTCGCCGAGCAGGGCCACAAGACGCTCTTCCTGGTCGGCAGCGACTACGTCTTCCCCCGTACCGCAAACAAGATCATCACGGCGTACGCCGAGGCCAACGGCATGCAGATCGTCGGCGAGGAGTACACCCCGCTGGGCCACACCGAGTACAGCACCGTGGTGAACAAACTGCAGCAGGCCCAGCCGGATGCGGTGTTCAACACCCTCAACGGCGACAGCAACGTCGCCTTCTTCAAGCAGTTGACCAGCGCCGGAGTCAGCGCCGAAGCGATGCCGACGGTGTCGGTCAGCGTCGCCGAGGAGGAGGTCGTCGGCATCGGCCCGGACAACATCGCCGGACATCTGGTGGCCTGGAACTATTACCAGACCACCGAAGGCGAGCGCAACGACGCCTTCGTCGAGGCGTTCAAAACCAAGTACGGCGCGGAGAAGGTCACCTCCGACCCGATGGAGGCTGGCTACAACGCGGTCTATCTGTGGGCGGCGGCGGTCGAGGCGGCCGGTAGCACCGACGTGGCGGCGGTCAAGGAGGCCGCCGGCGGGATCAGCATCGACGCCCCCGAAGGCACGGTCACCATCGACGGCGACAACCAGCACGTCTTCAAGACGGCCAGGATCGGCGTCGTGCAGCCCGACGGCCAGATCGAGGAGGTGTGGAACTCCGGCGAGCCGATCAAGCCGGACCCGTACCTGACCGGCTACGACTGGGCCGAGGGCCTGTCGTAGCGGCGGCCGGCGGCTGACGGAGGGAGGTGCCCGCCATGGCGATTCTCAACCAACTGGTCATCGGTGCGAGCATCGGAGCGGTGCTGCTCCTGATCGCGCTGGGACTGACGTTCACCTTCGGACAGATGGGCGTCATCAACATGGCCCACGGGGAGTTCATCCTGGCGGGCGCCTACACCGCGTACATGCTGCAGGGGTTGGTCGGGGCGCAGGCCGTCCCGGCCGCCCTGCCGGTCGCCTTCGTCATCGCCGGCACCATGGGACTGATCCTGGAACGGCTGGTGATCCGCCGGTTCTACGGCCGGCCGCTGGACACCCTGCTGCTCACCTTCGGGGTCAGCCTGATCCTGCAGCAGTTGGCCCGGGACATCTTCGGCGCGCCCAACGTGCAGGTCACCGCGCCCGGCTGGCTCACCGGCGGGGTGGACGTGGCCGGCGTACGGCTGCCGTACAACCGGTTGTTCATCATGGCCCTGGCGATTGCCTGTGTGCTGGCGATCTCGCTCTACCTGGGCAAACTGTCGTACGGCCGGCGGATGCGCGCGGTGATGCAGAACCGTGAGCTCGCCGCGGTGACCGGCGTGGCCACCCAGCGGGTGGACCAGCTCACCTTCTTCATCGGCTCCGGTCTGGCCGGCGTCGCCGGGGTGGCGCTGACCCTGATCGGACCGGTCGGGCCGTCCCTGGGCACCTACTACATCGTGGACGCGTTCCTCGTCGTCGTGGCCGGGGGACTCGGACAGCTGCGCGGGGCGGTGATCGCGGCGACCGCGCTCGGCGTGATCAACAGCTTCGTCGAATTCTGGACCGATGCGAGCCTGGCCAAGGTGGTGGTCTTCGCGGTGATCGTGGCCTTCCTCCAGTTCCGTCCGCAGGGCATGTTCGTGCTCCGTTCCCGGACGCTGACGTGAACGCGGCGCGGCCGACCGACCCCGCGGCGCGGCCGACCGATCCCGCGGCGCGACCGACCGATCTCACCGCGCGGCCGCCCCGTTCGGCCGCCCGCTGGCCCGGACCGGTCGGGTTCGTCGCGGTCGGGGTGCTGCTGCTGGTCGTGGCACCGCTGGTGCTCAGCCCGTTCCGGCTCGATCTGCTGGCCAAGTACCTCTGCTACGCGATCGTCGCGGTCGGCATCTACCTGGCCTGGGGACGCGGCGGCATGTTGACGCTCGGCCAGGGCGTCTTCTTCGGCCTCGGCGGCTACGCCATGGGCATGTACCTCAAGCTCGCCGACGCCGGGCCGGGAAACCTGCCCGACTTCATGGTGTGGAGCGGGGTGGAGACCCTGCCGGCGGTCTGGGCGCCGTTCCGCAATCCGGCGTTCGCGCTGGTCATGGTGGTGGTACTGCCCACCGTGGTGGCGCTGGTCCTGGGCATCCTGGTGTTCCGCCAGCGGGTGCGCGGGGCCTACTTCGCCGTCCTCTCCCAGGCCCTGGCCGCCGCGTTCGTGATCCTGCTGGTCGGCCAGCAGGGCCTGACCGGCGGCACCAACGGCCTGACCAACGTGCAGTTCTTCTTCGGTCTGGACCTGTACGACCCGGCGCAGAAACGGATCGTCTACTACGTCGCGGTCGGCGCGCTCGGCCTGGTCTTCCTGGCCGCCTGGCAGTTCACCCACTCCCGGTTCGGCAAGCTGCTGGTCGCCATCCGCGACGGCGAGGACCGGGTGCGGTTCCTCGGCTACGACCCGGCCGTGGTGAAGACCATCGTGTACGCGCTGTCGGCGGCGATGGCCGGGATCGCCGGTGCGCTGTTCGTGCCGGTGGTCGGCATCCTCGGGCCGGCGGACCTCGGCGTCGTACCGTCCATCGAGATGCTGGTGGCGGTCGCCATCGGCGGACGGTTCTCGCTGGCCGGTGCGGTCGGCGGGGCGATCCTGTTCAACTACGGCAGTACGGTGCTCAGCGAGCAGTGGCCCTCCGGCTGGCTCTACCTGCTCGGCGGCCTGTTCATCGCGGTGATGATGTGGGCGCCGCGCGGCCTCGCCGGGCTGCTCGCCGACGGCTGGGCGGCGCTGCGCCACCGCTGGCCGGGCCGATCCGGCCCGGCGGCACCGGTCTCCCCGGCCGGCGCGGCGGGCGGCGAGCCCGCCGACGCCGCCGGGCGGCCGGCGACGACCAGCGTCGGGGTCGGGGGTACGAAGCCATGAGCGGCAAGCTGGAGGTACGCGGTCTCGACGTCGTCTTCGACGGGTTCCGGGCGATCAGCGACCTCGACCTGACCGTCGAGCCGGGGGAGCTGCGCTTCCTGATCGGCCCCAACGGTGCCGGCAAGACGACCCTGATCGACGTGGTGACCGGCCGGACCCGGCCGGCGGCCGGGTCGGTGCGGTTCAACGGCGAGGAGCTCGTCGGCCGCCGTGAGCACCGGATCGTCCGGCTCGGCATCGGCCGGACCTTCCAGACGTCCGTGGTGTTCGAGCAGCTCACCGTCGTGGAGAATCTCGACCTGGCGGCCAGCTTCCGTCGGCCGCTGGTCGGCCTGCTGCGCCGCCGCCACGGTGTCTCCGACCAGGTGTCCCGGGCGTTGGACACCACCGGCCTGGCCGAGCTGGCGTACCGTCCGGCCGGGGTGCTGTCGCACGGGCAGCGCCAATGGCTGGAGATCGGCATGCTGATCGTGCAGCAGCCCAGCCTGCTGCTGCTCGACGAACCGGTGGCCGGGATGAGCCGCGGCGAACGGGAACGCACCGGTGAACTGCTGCGCGAGGTCGCCAAGGACCACACGGTGCTGGTGATCGAGCACGACATGGAGTTCCTGCGCCGCTTCGCCAGCACCGTCACCGTGCTGCACGAGGGGAAACTGCTCTGTGAGGGCACCGTCGCCCAGGTGCGGGCGGACCCCCGGGTGCAGCAGGTCTACCTGGGGCGCTCCGGTGAGGACAGCGTCGAACTCGTCCAGCGGGAGGCGTCGTGAGTGCCATGCTGACCGTCGAAGGTCTCGACGTCTCGTACGGGCGGGCCCAAGTACTGTTCGGGGTCGACCTGCAGGCCCCGGCCGGGTCCCTGGTCTGCGTGATGGGACGCAACGGGGTCGGCAAGACCACCCTGCTGAAGGCGATCACCGGGGTGCTGCCGGTGCGCGCCGGTCGGGTCACCTTCGCCGGCCGCGACATCACCAAGCTGCGCACCCACGAGCGGGTGCGGCTCGGCCTGGGCTACGTCCCACAGGGCCACGAGACCTTCCCGCAGCTGACCGTCGCGGAGAACCTGCAGGTGGCGGTCGAGGCGGCACGGACCGACAAGTCCGCGGTCGACGAGGCGTTGGATCTGTTCCCGGCGCTGCGCGGGCTGCTGCGCCGCCGCGCGGGGTTCCTCTCCGGCGGCCAGCAACAGCAGTTGGCGATCGCCCGCGCCCTGGTCACCCGGCCGAAGATGTTGCTGCTCGACGAACCGACCGAGGGCATCCAGCCGTCGATCATCATCGAGATCGAGGAGGCGATCGAACGGCTGCACACCGAGGCCGGCCTGGCGATCCTGCTGGTCGAGCAGTACCTCGAACTGGCCCTGCGGCTGGCCGACCGGTTCGTCATCCTCGACGCCGGCGAGGTGGTGCGCGCCGGCGGCAAGGAGGATCTGCGCGACGAGTCGGTGCGCCGGCTGCTGTCGGTCTGACCGATCGCCGCCCTCAGCTGGGCGGTGGCAGCTCGAACAGCAGGCAGGACGAGGTGGCGTGGGCGGCCAGCCGCCCGGCGGCGTCGGTCAGCTTCGCCTCGGCGTACGCGGTGCGCCGGCCACGTTGCACCACGGTGCCCTCGCAGCGCACCGTGCCCGAGGCGAGAGTGACCGGGCGGAGGAACTTTACGTTCAGGTCGATCGAGGTGTAGCTCGTCCCGGCCGGCAGCACGGAGTGCACCGCTGAGCCGGCGGCGGTGTCCAGCAGCATCGACAGCACCCCGCCGTGCACGGTGCCGAGCGCGTTGTAGTGGAACTCCTGCGGAGTGAGCAGCGCGACCGCCCGTCCGGCCTCGACCTCGAACCCGTCGAGCCCGAGCATGTGCAGCACCGGCGGGGCGGGGACCTCGCCGGAGGTCATCGACCGGAGCTGGTCGAGCCCGGACAGTTGGCTCAGCGCCGCCGTCGGTAGCGACGCCGGGTCGGTCCACGAGAACGTACGGCTGCGGGCGCCGGCAGCGGGCGGGGTCGCGGGTGCCGGCTCCTGAGTCTGCGTCATAGACGCAGCCTGGCAGCTGGTTGCTGCGTCTGTCAACAAGACCTAGCCTGGTGCGGGTGAGACCCACCGCACTCGACTGGTCGATCGACAACTGCACCATCGCCCGCACGATGGAGATCCTCGGCGAGCGGTGGACCGTCGTCGTGCTGCGCGAGGTGTTCAACGGCGTACGGCGCTTCGACCAGATGCGCGACCGCACCGGCGTCCCGCGCCAGGTGTTGACCAACCGGCTCACCATGCTGGTCGAGCGCGGACTGCTGCGCCGGCACCCGTACCAGGAGCCGGGGGAACGGCAGCGGTACGAGTACCGGCTCACCGGCAAGGGACTCGACCTGTGGCCGGTGCTGGTCGCGCTGCTGCAGTGGGGCGACGCCTACTGCGCCGACCCCGACGGCCCGCCGCTGAACGTCGTACACCGCGACTGCGACGCCGAGGTCGGGGTCGTCCTGCGCTGTGCCGCCGGCCACGACCTGACCAGCCCGCGCGAGGCGCTGCCCCGCCCCGGCCCCGGCGCCCGCCGCCGCCAGCCGATCAGCTGAGGACCTACGCTGCGGGCGTGCACATCTCGCTCACCGCCATCATCGTCGACGACTACGACCCGGCCATCGACTTCTTCACCACCGTCCTCGGCTTCGAGCTGGTCGAGGACTCACCGTCGACGACCAACGACGGCCGCGCGAAGCGGTGGGTGGTGGTGCGGCCGCCCGGTGCCGAGACCGGCATCCTGCTGGCCCGCGCCGACGGCGACGCCCAGCGGGCGGCGGTCGGCAACCAGACGGCCGGCCGAGTCGGCTTCTTCCTGCGGGTGGACGACTTCGAGGCCGCGTACCAGCGGATGATCGACCACGACGTGCGGTTCGTGACCACGCCGCGCACCGAACCGTACGGCCGGGTCGTGGTCTTCGTCGACATCGCCGGTAACCGGTGGGACCTGATCGGCCCCGCCTGAACGGGGATTCCCGATCGCGCCGAGCGGACCGTGGTGCAGGGGCGCAGCACCGCCTGCGGTCAGCGGCGGGGCAGATGCCCGGCCCGGACCAGGCAGCCGATGGTGTCGCAGATGACCCGGGTGGCGATCAGCGAGGTGATGTCGGCATTGTCGTACGGCGGTGAGCACTCCACCACCTCGATGCCGGCCAGCGGCTTCTCGGCGATCAACTGGATGAACTTGAGCACCTCGCGGGGCAGGAAACCGCCCGGTTCGGGCCAGCCGGTGCCCGGCACGAACGCGGCGTCCAGGCAGTCCACGTCGAACGACAGCCAGACCGCCTCCGCGCCGTCCCAGGCCACGTCGAGGGCCCGTTCGGCGGCGGCCTCGATGCCCATCTCGACGCAGTCGGTGACCGTCATGATCGTGGTGCCGCGTTCCCGGCCGACCTTGACCCCGGGGCGGGGTGCCTGCCAGCCACCGATGCCGATCTGCACCAGGTTCTTCGGCGGCACGTTCGGGATGTCGGTGGCGTGGAACCAGGGGGTGGTGTGCATCCGCTCGTCGAGGTCGGTCTCCTGGGTGTCGACGTGCCGGTCGAAGTGGATGATGCCCAGGTTGCCGTCGAGGTGTTCGGCAACGCCGCGCACCGTCGGGTAGCCGATCGAGTGGTCACCGCCGAGCACCACCGGGAACGCCCCGGAGGAGTAGACGTGGCTGACCGCCTTGGAGATCTGGTCGAAGGTCTTCTCGATGTTCGCCGGGATGGTGAACACGTCACCGAGATCGGCGATCGTGATCGACTCGCGCAGGTCGACGCCGAGTTCGAACGAGTACGGCCCGTACAGCGCGGAGATCTTGCGGATGCCCTGCGGGCCGAACCGGGTCCCCGAGCGGTACGTCGTACCGCCGTCGAACGGTGCGCCGAGCACCGCCACGTCGTACTCGCCGCAGCGGCGCACGTCCTCGACGTACGGTGCCTTCAGGAAGGTGTTGATCCCGGCGAAGTGCGGCAGTTCGCCACGGGAGAACGTCGGGATCCGCTTGTCGACGATCGAGTCGGCACCGGGCAGGCCGTACTCCAGACCCCGGGCGACCTCCTCTTCCCACTTGGTGGTGGGCAGTCCGGCCTCGCGGGCGACCGCGTACGCCGCCTCCGGGCCGTAGTTGCCGTGCAGTTCGGGCTGGTCGCTGGGCTGCTGGTCGTGGTGCTGATGATGGTGGTGATGGTGGTGGTGGAAGCCCACGGGCACCTCCGAATGAGGGCCTGGCTGAGGCACAGCCAGACATCCGGCTGCCTCCCGGGCTTTTGTCCCGCCGTGGAACGCCACCCCCACCGTGCCGGCGGGTCCGACGCCTGCACCTCTCGGACCTGTCCCGTCCCCGGCTGCCCGGCGGCGGCGGAACCCTAGGTGCGCCTCACCGTTGGTGAGTCACCCGGAGTAGACGCCGCTGCGGTTTCGGTCACTTTGCCGGACCGTTGCTGTCGGGTATCCGCTGTCAGCAGCCGGCTGGCGTCCTCGTCGGCGGCGCGGGCGGCCAGATCCGACCAGACCCGTTCGTCCGCGGCGAGATGCGCCGGCCGGTCGAGATACATCGCCCCGGTCAGGGCGGTGAGGCGGATCAGAGCGCGCCCTCGTTGATGATCACCTGCAGCACCGGTGGGCGTGGGTGGGCGAGCAGGTGCCGCTGCCGGTTCGCCAGTTGGTCGAGGCGGGCGGCGATGTCGTCATCGTCGCGGTGGCCGGCCGGGCACCGCAGCAGTGCTTCGGCGTACTCGGGGGTCTGCACCAGGTCCGGGACCGTCGCCTGGCCGTAGCAGTGGACGAGCGTCGCGGACTGTTCGAACACCGGGTACGGGTCGGCGTCGATCGGCGGTCCGGCGAACTCGTCGTGCCACCAGTGGCCGCCGCTGGGGCGGTCGATCTCCGCCGCGAGGGCGAGCAGCCGTTTTCGGATCTCGTCGTCGGCCCGGTACAGCTGGCACATCGCCGACATGTCCGCTTCGGTCCAACGGACCAGCGGGTCGCCTGCCTCGATCCGCCACAGCGTGCCGCTGCCGCGTCGCAGCTTGTCGGCGGCGACGTCCTGGGACAGCCCGGCCCCGAGCCGCAGCGCCACCAAACACCGCCCCACCTGACGCCGCAGCAGTGCCGTCCCACCGGCCTGCGCGTTGCTGACCGCCGTCCGGCAATCTCTCCCGTTGTACGTCCCGGCCCTCCAACCGTCACCCTTGCCCGTCATACCCGATAGCATGAAGCATGACGTTGACTCATGTCAACGGCTTAAGCCTACGGTCAGTATCAAGGTCGTGAACCTCGAACTGGTTGGTGCGGCTGAGATCGGGCACATGCTCGGCGTCTCCCGTCAACGGGTTCACGTGATTACCCGCAGCAAAGGATTTCCGGAACCGGTCGCAGAACTTGTCATGGGCTCTGTGTGGTTGAAGGCCGACGTCGAGCGGTGGATCCAGGAGAACCGGCCGCCCCGGGCCAGCTGACACGCGTACCACTGTGATGCACGGACGAACCCCCGACGCGGCGTCGCCCGCGCCGTCTGCGTGACCAAACTATGAGAAGGTGCTCCCGAATTACGAGACGATCGGCCTATCGTCGGGGCATGTCAGCCGTATACACGCACGGCCATCACGAGTCGGTGCTGCGCTCCCACCGCTGGCGTACCGCCGGAAACTCGGCCGCGTACCTGCTGCCGCACCTGCGGCCCGGCCAGGCGTTGCTCGACATCGGTGCCGGTCCCGGCACCCTCACCATGGACCTCGCCGCGCTCGTCGCCCCCGGCCGGGTCACCGCCACCGAGGTCACCGACGAAGCGCTGTCGCTGTCCCGGGCCGAGGCGCGGACCCGTGGCATCACCACCGTCGACTTCGCCACCGCCGACGTGCACGAACTGCCGTTCCCCGACGACGCGTTCGACGTGGTCCACGCCCACCAGGTCCTCCAGCATGTCGCCGAGCCGGTCCGCGCGCTCGCCGAGATGCGCCGTGTCTGCCGGCCCGGGGGAGTGGTCGCGGCCCGCGACAGCGACTACGACCGCTTCGCCTGGTATCCCGCCGTACCCGAGCTCGACGAATGGCTCGCGCTGTACGGGGCGATCGCCCGCGCCAACGGCGGCGAGCCGGACGCCGGCCGCCGCCTGCTCTCCTGGGCGCTGGCCGCCGGCTTCAACGATGTCACCCCCGGCGCTTCCGTCTGGTGCTACGCCACGGACGAGGACCGGCACTGGTGGGGGACCATGTGGTCGGAGCGCATCGTCTCCTCCGACATGGCCCGGCAGATCGTCGCTGGCGGCGCCGCCACCCCCGCCGACCTCGAACGTCTCTCGGCGGGCTGGCTCCGCTGGGCCGACGCGCCCGACGGCTGGTTCGCCGTCCTGCACGGCGAGGTCCTGTGCCGAGCCTGACGCAGGAGAGCGACGCCGATCGTTCGAGATGGATACGCCGGTCGACGATACGTCGCGGGGTTCGATTCTTGGCTCATCTGTCACTGACGCCGCCGACCTGCCCGGCGGAGGCGAGCAGTGTCTCGGTGCGGTTCCAGAACTCATGGGCGAGTGCGTTGTCCGTTGACTGCTTGTTGACGCGCCGGGCGGGCTTGCGCTTTTCGTAGTAGACGCCCGAGTGCCAGTCCTTGCCGGGTGCGCCCTCGGCGAGCCAGACGAGCTGGTCGGCGCCCTTCTCCGGGCTGACGAAGAAGACGCGTGCGAGCCGGTTGCGGGCGATGCGGCCGGTGAGACTGTCGGACTTGGCGCCGAAGCTGCTGGCGACGTTGCCGGGGTGGAAGGCGGCGCCGGAGATGCCCTGGTCGTGGAAACGGGCGTGCAGCTCCCGGGTGAAAAGGATGTTCGCCAGCTTCGCGGTGCCGTAGGCGCGTTCCGGGGTGAAGTCCCGGTCGTGCTCAAGGTCGTCGATCACGAGCCGGCCGACCAGGCGGGCCCCGACGCTGGAGGTCTGGATGACGCTGGCCCGGCTCGCGATCAGCTTGTCGAGCAGCAGTTTTGTGAGCAGGAACGGTGCCAGGTGGTTGACCTGGAAGGTCTTTTCGACCCCGTCGACGGTCTTGGCGTGGTCGCCGAACACCCCGCCGGCGTTGTTGGCGAGCACGTCGATGCGCGGGTAGGCGGCGTGGAGGTCGGCGGCCAGCCGGCGTACGTCGTCGAGCCGGGCGAAGTCCGCGACGTGGCAGTCGACGCCGAGTTCGCCGGCGACGGCCCGGGTCTTGCGCGGTGACCGGCCGACGATGACGACCCGGTGTCCGTTGGCGTGCAACTGACGGGCGGCGGCTGCGCCGATGCCGTCACTCGCGCCGGTGATCACGATCGTCTTGGTGGGGGTGGGCCTGGACATGGGACGAGTTCCTCTCTGGCGTACGTGTCGTACAGGCGACAGCGTACGCCAAAGTTGTCAGTGGCCGCCAAGTAGGGCGGTGGGTGCTAGGGTGGTCGTATCATGAAGGAGTCCCAGCTCGGCCTGCGCGAGCGCACCCGCCGCACGATCCAACGAGAAATCGCCGAGGCCGCCCAACGGCTGTTCGTCGAGCGCGGCTACGAGGCCACGACGATCGACGACGTCGCTGCGGCGGTCGGCATGTCGCCACGCAGCGTGTTCCGCTACTTCGCCACTAAGGAAGACATCGTGGTCGGCAAGCTCGGCCTCGTCGCCGAGGAAATGCTCCAGGCTCTGCGGGAGCGACCCGCCGACGAGCCGGTGTGGGAGTCGCTGCGCCGCAGCTTCGACCTGTTCGTCCCGCACGTCGACGCACCCGGCCGGCGCGAACTCGCCGCCCCGATGCAGCGCATCCTGTTCACCACGCCGGCCCTGCTCGCCAGCTACCTGGCGAAACTGCACCTGATGGGGGACGCCGCCGAGACCGTACTTCGCGATCGCGCCCGCGCCGCCGGCGCGCCGTACCCCGCCGACGACCCGGCGCCACGGGCGCTCGTCGCGGGCGCCTTCGGCTGCCTGCTCGCCGCACAGCAGGCGTGGCTGGCCGGCGGCGCCGAGCGGACCTTCGCAGCGGCCATCGACCAGGCGATGGCCGTCGTCGGGCCCGCTCGGCGCTGATCCGGCTCAGTTTCCGGCGACCGTCGAGACGCTGGTCACCCGCGATCAGGGCCAGCAACTGCTGGTGCTCGGCACCGAGGAGTTCCCGACCGGTCCTATGGTCGCTGGCCGGGGGTGACGAGTCGGCGTACGGCGGTGGCCACGCTGGCCCGCCGCACCGCCACCGAGGCGGGTGCCGGATCGTCGCCGGCTTGGGCGACGGCGAGTATGACGGCGAGCAGTTCGGCAGGCGGGAGGGTGTCGTCGACCCGGCCGGCGGCCTGGGCCTCGGCGAGGGCGGCGAGTTTGCGTCGCGTCGAGTGGTGGTTCTGCTCCATCCGGGCGAGTTCGCCGGGGCGTTCGAGGGTGTGCCACCGCAGCAGCCGGAGCAGGTCCGGGTGCGTGACGGCGAAGTCGAACATCGCGGCGGCGTAGCCGGGCAGGTCGTCGGCGTCGAACGGCACCGCCTCGATGAACCGCTCCAGATGCGTGGCGAGGGTGGTGTCGAAGAGTCGTTCCTTGCTGCCGAAGTACGCGTAGATGAGCTGTTTGTTGGCGCCGGCGCGGTCGGCCACCCGGTCGACCCGGGCGCCGGCCAGACCGTGGGCGGCGAATTCGACGGTGGCGGCGTCAAGGATCCGGTGCTTGGTGGCGGTGGAATCGCGGGCCATACTGCCAGCCTACTCAAGTACCAACTGGTTGGTTGACAACTGGGGTGTGGAGGTGGACTATCTAACCATCCAGTTGGTTACCCCTAGGGAGAGATCATGAGCGACAAGGTCGCCATCGTCACCGGCGCCTCCTCCGGCATCGGCGAGGCCACCGCCCGCAAGCTGCGCGCCATGGGCTATCAGGTCTACGCAGTCGCCCGCCGGCTCGACCGGATCACCCCGCTGGCCGACATCGGCGTCCGGCCCGTCCGGGTCGACGTCACCGACGACGCCGCGCTGGTCGGTCTCGTCGAGCAGGTACTGGCCGAATCCGGGCGGGTCGACGTGCTGGTCAACAACGCCGGGTACGGCTCCTACGGCGCGGTCGAGGAGGTGCCGCTGGACGAGGCCCGCCGCCAGTTCGACGTGAACGTGTTCGGCCTGGCCCGGCTGGCGCAGCTGGTGCTGCCGCAGATGCGCCGGCAGGGCAGCGGGCGCATCATCAACATCTCGTCGGTCGGTGGAAAGATCTACGAGCCGCTCGGCGGCTGGTACCACGCCACCAAGTTCGCCGTCGAAGGACTCAGCGACTCGATGCGGATGGAACTTGCCCCGCTGGGTATCGACGTGATCGTGATCCAGCCCGGTGCGATCGCCACCGAGTGGCCCGCCATCGCCGGCCAGCACCTGCTCGCCACCTCGGGACACGGCCCGTACGCCGACCAGGCCGCCCGCAGCGCGGCGATCCTCACCGTCGCGGAGGCCCCGGCGTCGCCGCCCTCGGTGGTCGCCGACGCCGTCGCCCGGGCGGTGCGTGCCCGCCGGCCACGGACCCGATACGCCGTGGGCAGCGGCGCGAAGGTGATCCTGGCGGCCCGGCGGATCCTGTCCGACCGCGGCTTCGACTGGTTCATGCGTACCATGCTGCGTTCCCTCGCCCGTGTCGCCACCAGGTACGACGCACGCCAGCACCGCCTCGTCCGCGAGGGTTCGACAGCCGATACGTGATCCGCCGCAGGCAGAGCGCAACCTGTGAGAACACCGCCCGGAAGGGCGGTGCGAAGGTGATCGAGTGAGCTATGTGGTGCCTGCAGAGCGTTGGACGCTTGCCCGGACGGCGCTGCGCGTCAGCGGCGACAGATTCCGGTCCCTACTGACCGTCGACAGCAACCCGACGGCGATGGCGACCCGTGACTGGACGGTGGCGGAGTCCGCCGCCCACGTGCTGACCGTCGCGATGCTGTATCTGTCGCTCGTCGACGACACCGCCTCGCCGCTGCAGGCACCCGGCCTCGACGTGATCCTTCCCTCGACGAACGTCGACACCATCGCCGAGGTCAACGAACTCCTGCTGCGTCATTACGCCGAACGGGATCCGGATCTCCTCGCCGCCCAGCTCGCTGACGCGATCGACGCGATCCTGACGGCGACCGAGCGGATACCGCCGGAAAGGACCGTACGGTGGTTGGGCGGCGCGCGGGTGCCCGTGGCCGGCTTGATGGCACACCTGGTCAGTGAGTTGCTGCTGCACGGCTGGGACATGGCCCGGGCGCTGGGCCGCCCCTGGGTGATACCCGACGAGCACGCCGCCCTGCACTGGGAACTGTTCTTCCTCGGCACGCTCCACCACGACCACGGCAAGCTGCTGAACACCGAACAGGCGATGCCGAAGCGGCCGATCGCGGTACGGTTCCGCACCGCGTACACGCCGACCGCGACCATCGTGCTCGACGACCGGCGGGCCTGGCTCGCCCCACCCGATCACCCCGTCGACGTACGGATGTGGTTCCGCCCGGCCCGCTTCAGTCTGATGTTGTCCGGCCGGATCAGCATCGTCGTCGCCGCGTTGCGCCGCGACGTCGTCGTCGGCGGGCCTCGGCCATGGCGACTGCCGGCCTTTCTGCGGGTCGTCCACACGCCGAACCCGCGGCTCGCGCCCAAGAAGCGGGTCGCGGGGCCGGTCAGACAGACCTGAGCAAACGCGGACAGACCTGAGGAGACGCGCGGCGGCCAGGTCCCGGCTGGGCGATGTCGGTGGGATGTGGCAGCATCGCGCTGGTGACCAGCAGCCCGACCGATGCGCAGCGCAGGCGCGACCTGGTGCTGTTGCGTCGCGTGCGGGACCGGATCGATCGGGAGTACGCCCGACCACTCGACGTGGAGGCGCTGGCCCGTGGCGTGCACCTGTCGGCCGGGCATCTCAGCCGTGAGTTCCGGCGTGCCTACGGCGAGTCGCCGTACGGCTATCTGATGACCCGGCGCATCGAACGCGCCATGGCGCTGTTGCGCCGAGGCGACCTGAGCGTCACCGATGTCTGCTTCGCGGTCGGTTGCGCGTCGCTGGGCACCTTCAGCACCCGGTTCACCGAACTGGTCGGCGTGCCGCCCAGCGTCTACCGGCGTCGGTCCGGTCCCGGGCGCGCCGAGATGCCGGCCTGCCTGGCCAAACAGGTGACCAGACCGATCAGGAATCGAGAAGCGCGGGTGCCGGCGCCGTGGCTAGCGTGACCGCCATGGACATCACGATTCACTCCAGCTTCCTGCCACACGACGATCCGGACGCCGCACTGGCCTTCTACCGCGACACCCTCGGCTTCGAGGTCCGCCTCGACGTCGGGTACGACGGGATGCGCTGGCTCACGGTCGGGCCGGTGGACCAGCCAGGCACCTCCATCGTGCTGCACCCGCCGGGCGTCGACCCCGGCATCACCGCCGACGAACGCCGTACCATCACCGAGATGATGGCCAAGGGCACCTACGCCGGGATCCTGCTGGCCACCAGGCACCTCGACAGCGTCTTCGAGCAGCTGCAGGCCGCCGACGCGGACATCGTCCAGGAGCCCACCGAGCAGCCGTACGGGGTCCGCGACTGCGCCGTGCGCGACCCCGCCGGCAACCTGATCCGCATCCAGGAGACCCGATAGGACAGGGCTATCCGATGAGTAGGGCCACCACGACGGGCACACCGCCGCCCGCGCCGCACGCCGCCGACAGCCACGACCTGATCCGCGTGCACGGTGCGCGGGTCAACAACCTCAAGGACGTCAGCGTCGAGATCCCGAAACGCCGGCTGACCGTGTTCACCGGCGTCTCCGGCTCGGGCAAGAGCTCGCTCGTGTTCGGCACCATCGCCGCCGAGTCGCAGCGACTGATCAACGAGACGTACAGCGCCTTCGTCCAGGGGTTCATGCCGACGCTGGCCCGGCCCGAGGTCGACGTGCTCGACGGGCTGACCACCGCGATCATCGTCGACCAGGAGCGGATGGGCGGTGATCCCCGGTCCACGGTCGGCACCGCCACCGACGCCAACGCCATGCTGCGGATCCTGTTCAGCCGGCTCGGACAGCCCTACGTCGGTCCGCCCAACGCGTTCTCCTTCAACCTCGCCTCGGTGCGGGCCAGCGGCGCGATCACCGTCGAGCGCGGTGCCAGCAAGACCACGAAGCAGACCTTCACCCGGCTCGGCGGCATGTGTCCGCGCTGCGAGGGTCGGGGCTCGGTCACCGACTTCGACCTGACCGCGCTGTACGACGACAGCAAATCGCTCAACGAGGGAGCGTTGACCATCCCCGGCTACAGCGTCGACGGCTGGTACGGGCGGATCTTCGGCGGCTGCGGCTTCTTCGACCCGGACAAGCCGATCCGCACGTTCACCAAGCGGCAGCTGCACGACCTGCTGTACAAGGAGCCGACCCGGATCAAGGTCGACAACGTCAACGTGACCTACGAGGGCCTGATCCCGCGGATCCAGAAGTCGTTCCTGGCCAAGGACGTCGATGCGATGCAACCGCACATCCGGGCGTTCGTGCGGCGGGCGATCACCTTCACCACCTGCCCCGACTGCGACGGCACCCGGCTGAACGAGGCCGCCCGGTCGTCGAAGATCAACGGGGTCACCATCGCCGACGTGTGCGCGATGCAGATCAGCGACCTCGCCGAGTGGGTCCAGGCGCTGGCCGAGCCGTCGGTCGCGCCGCTGCTGACGGCGTTGCGGCACACCCTCGACTCGTTCGTCGAGATCGGCCTCGGCTACCTGTCGTTGGACCGCCCGTCCGGCACCCTGTCCGGCGGTGAGGCGCAGCGCACCAAGATGATCCGGCACCTCGGATCGTCGTTGACCGACGTCACGTACGTCTTCGACGAGCCGACGATCGGGCTGCACCCGCACGACATCGCCCGGATGAACAACCTGCTGCTGCGGCTGCGAGACAAGGGCAACACCGTGCTCGTCGTCGAGCACAAGCCGGAGACGATCGCGATCGCCGACCATGTCGTCGACCTCGGTCCGGGTGCCGGCACGGCCGGCGGCGAGGTGATGTTCGAAGGTCCGGTGGACGGGCTGCGCGCCAGCGACACCGTCACCGGTCGTCATCTCGACGACCGTGCCACCCTGAAGCAGACCGTACGCGAGGCGTCCGGCACGCTGGAGATCCGTGGCGCGAACGCCAACAACCTGCACGACGTCGACGTCGACATCCCGCTCGGAGTGCTGGTCGTGGTGACCGGGGTCGCCGGCTCCGGCAAGAGTTCCCTGCTGCACGGGTCGATCCCGGCCAACGCGGGGGTGGTCTCGATCGACCAGACCGGCATCCGTGGCTCGCGGCGCAGCAACCCGGCGACGTACACCGGGCTGCTCGACCCGATCCGTAAGGCGTTCGCCAAGGCCAACGGGGTGAAACCGGCGTTGTTCAGCGCCAACTCCGAAGGTGCCTGCCCGACCTGCAACGGCGCCGGGGTCATCTACACCGATCTGGCGATGATGGCCGGTGTCGCCACCGTCTGCGAGGACTGCGAGGGCCGGCGGTTCCAGGCGGCGGTGCTGGAGTACCTCCTCGGTGGCCGCGACATCAGCGAGGTGCTGGCGATGTCGGTGGCCGAGGCCGAGGAGTTCTTCGCCACCGGCGAGGCGCGCACCCCGGCCGCCCACGCCGTCCTGCGTCGGCTCGCCGACGTCGGGCTCGGCTACCTCACCCTCGGCCAGCCGCTGACCACGCTGTCCGGCGGTGAGCGCCAGCGGCTGAAGCTGGCCACCAAGATGGCGGACAAGGGCGGCGTCTACGTCCTCGACGAGCCGACCACCGGTCTGCACCTGGCCGACGTCGAGCAGTTGCTCGGCCTGCTCGACCGGCTGGTCGACGCCGGCAAGTCGGTGATCGTCATCGAGCACCATCAGGCGGTCATGGCACACGCCGACTGGATCATCGATCTGGGTCCCGGTGCCGGCCACGACGGCGGCCGGATCGTCTTCGAAGGCGTCCCCGCCGACCTCGTCGCCGCCCGCTCCACGCTCACCGGCGAGCACCTCGCGGTCTACGTCGGCAGCTGAGCACCTGCCGGTGGCGGGCCGACGACGGCGACCTGGACACGGTCCAGCGCGGTTGGGTCCAGGTCGGCGCGGTCCAGCGCGGCGCGGTCCAGTGCGGCGCGGACGCCACGCGCGGTCTCACCGGTCGCGGTGACCAGCACCGCAGGGCCGGCAGCCAGCGGCAGCAGCGCGGCACCCGGGCCGAGCGGGGCGGCGGCCGGAGCGTCGCCGGCCGCCCATGCGGGGCGTACCACCAGCACCGAGCCGGTCGCTTTCGCGCCGCCGAGCACCGCTGGCCCGGCCCAGCCGTCGGCGTGCGGCCCGACCGCCAGATCGGTCCGCAGCACTGTCCGACCCGCGTACCGCACTGTGGTGTCGATCCGGGCGTCACCGCACGGCTCACCGGCCCGCCCGCAGACCAGTTCCTCCCGCCACACCAGGGCGGCGCCGTCGGCCAGCTCCACCACCGAGCGGGACAGGTGGTGGCAGCCGGCGGCGGCGATCAGCGGCTCCGGCAGCCAGCGCAGCTCGCCGCCGGCCGCGACCCGGACCACCATCTCCAGCGTCGAACGCGCGCCGTCTGCCCCGGGCAACGCCAACGACGCCGCCACCGTACGCAGGCACAACCGGGCCCCGGGCCCGACCTCGACGTCCAGTCGCAGATCGTCGCCGCCCAGCGGCCCGGCCGCCGCACCGACCAGATGCACCTGCACCTCGCCGTCGCGGTCACCGACCGGCCGGGGACCGGTGCGGCGCGGCACCAGCGGCGGCTCGCCGCGCAGGCAGGCCAGCCGGGTCCGCCCGTCGGCGCCGACCTCGGCGACCACCCGCGCGCGGGCCCGCATCAGCTGGCGATCTCCGCCCGCATGTGCGCCCTGGCCCGCAGCAGCCCCCGGATCCAGTCGGCCACCGGTGTGGCCGTCCGGTCCTGCACCAGCGACAGGAACACGGTCGGCAGCTCGCCCCGGCGGGCGGCGGCGTCCCGCCGCATCACCGACAAATCGGCGTTGACCAGCGGTGCCAGGTCCGTCTTGTTGATCACCAGCAGGTCGGCGGTGCTCACCCCCGGTCCACCCTTGCGCGGCACCTTGTCGCCGCCGGCCACGTCGACCACGAAAATCTGCTGATCCACCAGGCCTCGGCTGAACGTGGCGGTCAGGTTGTCGCCGCCACTTTCCACCAGCACCAGATCGAGCTCGCCGAGCTGGTACGACAGGTCCTCGATCGCGTCGAGGTTGGCGGAGATGTCGTCGCGGATCGCGGTGTGCGGGCAGCAGCCGGTCTCCACCGCGCGCACCCGCTCCGCCGGCAGGACACCGTTTCGCAGCAGGAAGTCGGCGTCCTCGGTGGTGTAGATGTCGTTGGTGACCACGGCCAGCCGCAGTTCGTCGGCGAGTGCCCGGCACAGCGCGGCCACCAGCGCCGTCTTGCCGGAACCGACCGGCCCACCGATGCCGATACGTAACGCCGGGGACTCAGCGGCGGCGCGCGGTGGGTGCGGGTCCACCCCCGGATCCGGGTGGGTGTGGGGCACCTCGCCCGGCTCGTGGGCGTGCGGTGTCTCGCCGCCCGGGTGGGCGTGCGGTTCGGCGGTTCCGTCGTGCGCGTGGACGTGTGGTTCAGGACGCAAAGAGACGCACCTCCCAGGTGGCGTGGTGTTCGGCGTCGACCTCCGGCAGCGGGGCCGACCCGGCGGGCAGCTCGTCGACCGGCCACCCGGCCATGGTGGCCGCCTCGGCGGCGACCCGGTCGGTTTGCGGGGCCAGCCGGGCGAGCAGGGCGTGTACCGCGTACGGATCGAGGCCCAGCAGACGCACGGCGGCGCTGGCCGGGCCGGTGACCGTGCCGTAGGCGGCGGCCAGCGCCGCATCGGCCGGCCCGAGTCCGGCGGCGGCGGCGACCGCGCCGAGCGCCACCGGTTGGTGGCGTTCGCGTGGCCCGAGCGCCGGCATGGCCCAGATGCTGCGCCCGGCGCGCAGCAACGCCCGGCCCTGGGCCCGCGAGGCGCGGCGCAGCGCGGGTGACGGGGTACGCGCGTCGAGTCCGTCGTCGAGCGCGTCCAGCCGCGCCGGGCCGCCGACGGAGCCGGTGGCGCCGCTCACGACCGCCGTGACTGGGGCCGCCGCGGCAGCGGCAGCGGCGAACGCGGCGGCTGTGCGCCCGCCGGTGGCCAGCCGGCCGGTGAGGAACCCCGCCAGGGTGTCCAGGTCGCGCACCCGGCCGGCGGTGACCGCCGCCTCCAGCCCGCTGGAATGGGCGTGCCCGCCGGCCGGCAGCCGGCCGTCGGCGAGGATGAGCAGCGTCGCGAGGCCGGTCATCGGCGGCCGGTCATCAGAAGAGAAAGTAGCGCTGCGCCATCGGCAGCTCCATCGCGGGTGCCGGCTCGATCGTCTCCCCGTCGATGCGGACGGTGAACGTGTCCGCGTCGATCTCGATCCGCGGGGTCGCGTCGTTGAGCGGCATGTCGGCCTTGCCCCGGCGGCGTACGTCGGCGACGGGGGACAGCCGCCGGCGAATGCCGAGCCGGTCACCGAGCAGCGCGTCGATCGCCGCCGGCGCGACGAAGGCCAGGCTGGTCGCGGACGGCACGGTGCCGAAGGCGCCGAACATCGGCCGGGGCAGCATCGGTTGCGGGGTGGGGATCGACGCGTTGGCGTCACCCATCTGCGCCCAGGCGATCATGCCGCCCTTGACCACCAGATGCGGCCGTACGCCGAAGAACGCCGGATCCCACAGCACCAGGTCGGCCAGCTTGCCCGGCTCGATCGAGCCGACCTCGCCCTCGATGCCGTGCGCCACCGCCGGGCAGATCGTGTACTTGGCGACGTACCGTCGGGCCCGCTGGTTGTCGGCGGCGCCGTCACCGGGCAGCGAGCCGCGCCGTGCCTTCATCACGTGCGCGGTCTGCCAGGTCCGCAGCACCACCTCGCCGATGCGTCCCATCGCCTGGGAGTCGGAGCCGATCATCGAGATGGCGCCGAGGTCGTGCAGGATGTCCTCGCCGGCCATGGTGCTGGGCCGGATCCGGCTCTCGGCGAACGCCAGGTCCTCGGGCACGCTCGGGTTCAGATGGTGGCAGACCATCAGCATGTCGAGGTGCTCGTCGAGGGTGTTGCGGGTGTGCGGGCGGGTCGGGTTGGTCGACGACGGCAGCACGTTGGGCTCCGACGCCACCCGCATGATGTCGGGCGCGTGCCCGCCGCCGGCACCTTCGGTGTGGTACGCGTGGATCGCCCGGCCGGCGATCGCCGCCAGGGTGCTCTCCACGTACCCGGCTTCGTTGAGGGTGTCGGTGTGGATCGCCACCTGCACCCCGGAGGCGTCGGCCACCCGCAGGCAGGCGTCGATCGCCGCCGGGGTGGTGCCCCAGTCCTCGTGCAGCTTGAACCCGCCGGCACCGCCGCGCAGCTGCTCCCACATGGAGTCTTCGCTGACCGTGTTGCCCTTGCCGAGCAGCAGCACGTTGACCGGCCACGGGTCGAGCGCGGCGAGCATCATGCCCAGGTGCCACGGGCCGGGGGTGACGGTGGTGGCCTTGCTGCCCTCGGCCGGCCCGGTGCCGCCGCCCAGGATCGTGGTGACACCGGTCGCCAGCGCGGTCTCCAGCAGCTGCGGGCAGATCAGGTGTACGTGACTGTCGATCGCGCCGGCGGTGAGGATCTTGCCGTTGCCGGCGATGATCTCGGTGCTCGGCCCGATCACCAGGTCAGGGTGGATTCCGTCCATGGTGTCCGGGTTGCCGGCCTTGCCGAGCGCGACGATCCGGCCGTCGCGGATGCCGACGTCGGCCTTGACGACGCCCCAGTGGTCGAGCACCACCGCGCCGGTGATCACCGTGTCCGGGGCGCCCTCGGCCCGGGTGGCCCGGGACTGGCCCATCGACTCGCGGATCACCTTGCCGCCGCCGAAGACGACCTCGTCGCCGTAGGCCGGGGTGCCGTCGGCGCCGGGCGGCGCGCACCGGTCCTCGTCGACCTCGATCAGCAGGTTGGTGTCGGCGAGACGGATCCGGTCACCGACGGTCGGGCCGAGCAGGGCGGCGTACCGCCGCCGGTCCAGGGCGCCGCTCACGCCGTACCTCCCGCCTCGTGTCCGCGGCCCACGGTGCCCGTCCGCCGCCCGTCCGCCAAGGCACCGGCGCATTCGCCACGCAGCCCGGCGACGATGCGCTGACCGCCGAACGGCACCAGCGCCACCTCCCGGTCGACGCCCGGCTCGAAGCGCACCGACGTGCCGGCCGGGACCGCCAGCCGGTGTCCCCACGCGGCGGCCCGGTCGAAGTCCAGCACCGGGTTGGCCTCGGCGAAGTGGTAGTGCGAGCCCACCTGCACCGGCCGGTCGCCGGTGTTGGTGACCGGCAGGGTCAGCACCGGCCGGCCGGGGTTGAGCGTGATCGGCCCATCGCCGGGGATCAGTTCACCGGGAACGACTGTGCCGCCGTCGGTGCCCGACGGCGAGGGTGGTGCACTCAAACTGCGCTCCTAGGAGATCGGCTCGTGTACGGTCACCAGCTTGGTCCCGTCGGGGAAGGTGGCTTCCACCTGCACCTCGGGGAGCATCTCCGGCACTCCGTCGAGCACGTCCTCGCGACCGAGCACGGTGCGCCCGGCCTCCATCAGCTCCGCCACGCTGCGGCCGTCCCGGGCACCTTCCAGCAGGAAGGCGGTGATCACCGCGGTCGCTTCCGGGTGGTTGAGCCGGATGCCCCTCGCACGGCGCTTCCAGGCCACGTCGGCGGCGACGTGGATGAGCAGTCGCTCCTGCTCGTGCCGGGTGAGAAACAAACCGGACCTCCATGAGCGATCGAGACCTGGGTCGTGCCAGATGTTGACATTCTGACATTTCAATCACGTTACGTACGCGTATCGGGCTCACCTGCGAGGGTCTTCACCTGGACCGGCTCACGGGTGACGTCATTCACGCAGCGCTGCGTCGACCAAGATCGCCATGCCGTCCGGGAGCTCGCACCGGACCTGGATCTTCATCTGCTCCGCCCCGTCGACGACTGCGGTCAACGGGGCCGGCTGTGCGGCGGTGGCGGTGTACTGACCGCCCCGTTTTGTCCAGATCAGACTGCCGTCGCGTGCGCGTTCCGCTGCGAAGACGTCTACGTACATTACCGCGTCCGACTGGTTCGCGAAAAATGGCCGAACGGTGGCCTCGAACGAGTCGTACCGACCACGCAGTTCGTATATGACATCCCGCATCTTGTCGTTGCTCTGATTGCTCGGGCATTCGATCTTGACGGCTTGATCGAATTCTGAGGTGTCTCGCAGTTCGCGTGGCAGGTCGGTCAGATTGGATCCGCCTGCCTGGGGGGAAATCGCCGCAAGATAGGCGGCAGACGGAGCAGCAGCGGGATCCGGTCCTGGTGTGGACGGTGCCGAATCCGTGGGCGACTGCTGCGGTGCGGTAGCCGGAACCGATGGGCTAGTCGGGCCACTGGTCTTCGCGTGATCGGTCGAGCCGAGCAGCGGAGTCAGGTAGGCCGCCACTGCCACAAGCGCCATGATGACGGTCCCTATCGCGCCGGCTGCGACCCACCTTTCGGGCGCAGTCATCCGGCGTCGCTGTGCTTTGTCGGTGACGCTAGCTGGGCGATGTTCGGTATCAGACATGAGACACCCGTATCGGTGAGGTGATTCTTTGCTTCAGCATGGCACTATTACGGTACTCGATCAGATAACTTGATCGAGCGGCTCGGGTATGTCTGCTGTGGTGTCCGCGCGGGGTGCAACATTTCCACGCACATCGGCCACCGGCTGATTCATTGAGGAGGTTCTGATGTCGATCCGTGAAGCGGGTCCCGGTCCGTCGTCGTCTTCTCCGGTCGATCCGCCGGCCGGGGGGAGCCCGACCCGGTCGGTCGGCGGTCGGTTCCGGCGGGGTCTGCTGCTGCTGGTGGCGGCCGTGTCGTTGCTGGCGCTGCTGACCTCGATGGCCACTGCCGTAATCGCCTGGCGCGCGCTTGACCAGGCCGGCGACGCCAAAGCCATCGCGCTGGGCGGCGGTGGCCAGGCAGCACCGCCGATCGAGCCGTCTGCGCCGCTCGACGGTGACTCCGCGGTGACCGCGCCAGTAGGAGACCCGGAGACCGACCCCGTCTCCAGCTCGCCGCCGGGCGCGGATACGAGCGACCCGCCGGTGCTCAACGAGCAGACCAAGTACGACCTGTGGTATCAGAAACAATCGATCACGTTGCGCACCGCAAGCAATAGGTACATGCATGCCGACCTGGACGAACCCCGGGCAGACGTCCCTTCTTCCGGCGGAGTCGAAATCACCCTGTACGGCAGGTACGGCAATGCCGCTGCCTACCTGAGGTTGGGATCCGGCGTACAGGCGAGCCAGACCGACCAACCCGAGCTCACGCCGCATGACTGCTCCGAGCGGATCCGAACGGCGCCGCTGGGCACGGAGGCGCAGGTACCGGCCCGACAAGGCACGGTCCTATGCCTCTGGACCAGCCACGCCGCAGCACTCGACGCGGGCCATGCGCGGCGGGTCGTCCTGCTGGAGATCACCGGTGTCGCCGACGACGGCGCCGTGACGCTGCTGCTCACCGCGTGGGACATTCCGCAGTGAGGCGGCACCGGGTCAGATGACCTGGCAACGGTAGACGTCGATCATCGGTCAGTCCTGGTCGCCGTCGGGGCGACGTGCCGGTTCGGCCGCCCCGACGGGACCGGCGCCACCGGTGTCGTCCGGGACATCGTCGGCGTTGCCAGCGGTGGCCGGCGCGCTGCGGCGGCGCAGGGCGTGGTGCCAGGCCGGGGTCTCCCGTTCGTCGTCGAAGGCGTTGGCGACCACCACATCGGTCGACGAATGCAGCAGGATGGAGATCACGATGGTCAGCGCGACCAGGTGGAACACCTCGTCGGCGGCGCTGATCCCCGATTTGAGCACCAGCAGGCCGTAGACCACCGAGGCGAACCCCTTCGGTCCGAACCACATCGCCGCCGCCTGCTCCCGGGGCGCCAGCCCGGAGCGGACGAACGCGATCGCCAGCGCCACCGGCCGGGCGACGAAGATGGCCAGCACCGCGAACACCCAGCCCGGCCAGGAGATCTCACCGAGAAACTCGATCGAGATCAGCGCGCCGAAGACCAGCAGCGCGGCCAGCTTGAGCAGCTCGGAGACGCTCTCGCCGAAGTGCTCGAAGGCAGCCCGTTGGCGGGGGCCGAAGGTGGCGATGGTGCTGCCGGCGGCGAACGCGGCCAGGAACAGGTTGCCATGCGTGGCCTGGCCGAGCGCCAGCACGAGCAAACCGATGGCCACTCCGTTGAGTGGTTCGTACAGCGCGGACGCGGCGAACCAGCGGGTCCGTTCCAGCGCGATGGCCAGCGCCGGTACGGCGACCCCGATGACCAGACCGATGGCGAGTTCGGTGGCCAGGTCGCCCAGGTGCAGGTCGCCGGAGCCGGTGGCGACGGCCAGGAACAGGATGACGAACGGCAGGGCGAGGCCGTCGTTGATCCCGGACTCGACGTTGAGCAGGTGTCGCAGCCGGTACGGCACCTTCTCGTTGCCGACCAGCGCGGCGGCGAACACCGGGTCGGTGGGTGCCAGCACCGCGCCGATCAGCAGCGCCTCCGGCCAGGCGAGCCCGGCCACGTAGTGGGCCAGCACCGCGGTGATCACCAGGGTGAGCGGCAGGCCCCAGCCGAGCGCCCGTCCGGGCAGCCGCCAGGCCGAGCGCAGGTCCGACCAGCCGACCCGCATGCCGTCGGTGAACAGCACCGCGAACAACGCCAGCTCGGCCAGGGTGTTGACGATCGACGAGTCCGCCCGTACGTCCAGCACCCCGGTCGTCTGCGGTCCGAGCAGGAAGCCGGCCACCAGGAACAGCGCCGCCGTCGACAGGATGGTGCGGTGGGCGACCGCCGAGACCAGCACGGCGAGCAGCAGGACGGCGGCGAAACTCAACAGCAGCATGGGAACTCCGGAGACCGGTGGTGCGGTGGTGTCGGTGGCAGCGGTGGTGCCAGGTCCGGTGATGGTACGTCGGGCGGCCGGGATCGCCGCCGAGGCGGGCGGGACGGGCTGACAGAATGCGGGTGCAGCCCCGTACCCGCGATGAGGAGTTCCGTGCCGTGATTCGTACCCATGACGCCGGCAGCCTGCGCCCGACGCACGCCGGCACGACGGTGACACTCGCCGGCTGGGTGGCCCGCCGGCGCGACCACGGTGGGGTCATCTTCGTCGACCTGCGCGACGCCTCCGGCGTGGCGCAGGTGGTGTTCCGCGAGGAGATGGAGCAGGCCCACGCGCTGCGCAACGAGTTCTGCGTACGGGTGACCGGCGTCGTCGAGCGCCGGCCGCAGGGCAACGACAACCCGGAGTTGGCCACCGGAGAGGTCGAGGTCACCGCGACCGAGCTGACCGTACTGTCCGAGGCCGCGCCGCTGCCGCTGCCGATCGACGACCAGGTCGACGCCGGCGACGACATTCGGCTCAAGTACCGCTACCTGGACCTGCGCCGCCGCGGCCCGGCCGGCGCCCTGCGGCTGCGCTCGCGGGCCAACCAGATCGCCCGTACGGTGCTGCACGCACGCGACTTCGTGGAGATCGAGACGCCGACGCTGACCCGGTCCACCCCGGAGGGCGCCCGTGACTTCCTGGTGCCGGTGCGGTTGCAGCCCGGCACCTGGTACGCGTTGCCGCAGTCGCCGCAGCTGTTCAAGCAGTTGCTGATGGTCGCCGGGATGGAGCGCTACTACCAGATCGCCCGCTGCTACCGCGACGAGGACTTCCGGGCCGACCGGCAGCCGGAGTTCACCCAGCTGGACATCGAGATGTCGTTCGTCACCCAGGACGACGTGATCGAGCTCGGTGAAACCATCGTCGGCGCGTTGTGGCGGGAGCTGGCCGGGCACGAGATCGCCGGCCCGGTGCCCCGGATCACCTGGCACGAGGCGATGGACCGGTACGGCTCCGACAAGCCGGACCTGCGTTACGGCGTGGAGCTGACCGACCTGACCGGTTTCCTGCGCGGGACGGCGTTCCGGGTGTTCGCCGGGGCGATCGACGCGGGTGGCTACGTCGGCGCGGTGGTGATGCCCGGCGGCGCCGCGCAGACCCGGAAGGAACTCGACGGGTGGCAGGACTGGGCCAAGGCGCGCGGTGCACGCGGGCTGGCGTACGTGGTGCTGGACGCGGAGACCGGCGAGCCGCGAGGCCCGGTGGCGAAGAACCTGTCCGCCGAGCATCTCGGTGGGCTGGCCGACGCGGTCGGCGCCAAGCCGGGCGACGCGATCTTCTTCGCCGCGTCGGCCGACCGGCGGGAGGCGCAGGAGCTGCTCGGCGCGGCCCGCATCGAGATCGCCCGCCGGGCCAACCTGGTCGACGAGAGTGCCTGGGCGTTCTGCTGGGTGGTGGACGCGCCGATGTTCGAGCCGACCGAGGAGGGCGGCTGGACCGCGGTGCACCACCCGTTCACCTCGCCCACCGATGAGTGGCTGGACCGCTTCGACGGCGCGCCGGGCGCGGCCCTCGCCTACGCGTACGACATCGTCTGCAACGGCAACGAGATCGGTGGCGGCTCGGTGCGTATCCACCGGGCGGACGTGCAGCGGCGGGTGTTCGAGCTGCTGGGCATCACCGAGCAGGAGGCGGCGGACAAGTTCGGCTTCCTGCTGGAGGCGTTCAAGTACGGGCCGCCGCCGCACGGCGGCATCGCCTTCGGCTGGGACCGGATCTGCATGCTGCTGGCCGGCGCGGACTCGATCCGCGAGGTGATCGCCTTCCCGAAGACGCGCGGTGGCTTCGACCCGCTGACCGGGGCGCCGACGCCGATCACGGCCCAGCAACGGGCCGAGGCGGGGGTGGACGCCAAGCCGAAGCCGTCGGCCGGCGTCGCGCCGGCCCCGGCGGCCGGTACGGCGGGCGTGGCCGCCCCGGTCGAACCCTCCTGATCGAGCACCCTGCCGGACCATCCTGCCGGACCACCGGGCCGGGCCCCGGGCGTGGGAATCGCCCTGCGGCCCGGCCTGTCCGCGTCGCCGGGACCGGAACGCAGAGACAGTGTGCAAAGAAGTTGTGCAAATATCTTCTGCAAAGATAGTGTGCTTGGCATGGACGACGTGAGCGACATGGACGAGCAACTGTCGACGGTCTGGCTCGGCCCGGAGCAGGTCCGTGCCCTGGCCCATCCACTGCGGCTGCGGCTACTCGGCGCGCTGCGCCTGGACGGCCCGGCGACCGCCACCGCGCTCGCCCACGAACTCGGCACGAACACCGGAGCCACCAGCTACCACCTGCGCAAGCTGGCCGACGCTGGGCTGGTACGCGAGGAGCCGACCCGGGGCACCGGTCGCGAGCGCTGGTGGCGGTCGGTGCACCAGGTTTCGTCGTGGCACAACACCTCGTTCGACGACGACCCGGACGCCCGCGCCGCCGCCGACTGGCTGAACAGCTACTTCGTGCAGCAGTTCGTCCGCAATGCGGAGGACTGGCACGCCGCCCGTGACGGCTATCCGGCCCGATGGCGCGACGCCGCTGAGTACTCCGACTACGTGTTGACGCTGACCCCGGATCAGCTGCGGCGGCTCAACACCGAACTCCATGCGGTCGTCGAGCGCTTCCGCGTCGACCCCGGTCCGGGCGAGGGGGCGGCCGAGCAGGTGATGCTCTACACGTACGGCTTTCCACGTGTCAGTGGCGGCGGCCGGGCCGGCACGGCACCGGAGCAGCGGCCGTGAGCGGCGACCCGCCGGGTCTGGCCACCACCCAGGTCCGTCACCGCTACCTGCTCCTGCTCGGTCTGCGCTGGCTGCCGACCGGCCTGCTGATCCCGGTGATGGTGCTGTTCATGCTGGAGCGTGGGCTGTCCCTGCCCCAGGTCGGCATGGTCATGGCGGTCCAAGGGTTCGTGGTACTCGGGTTCGAGTTGCCCACCGGTGGTCTGGCCGACGCACTCGGGCGTAAGCCGGTGCTGCTCGCCGCGGCGGTGACGCATCTGGTGTCGCTGGCGATGTTCGTCGTCGCCGACTCGGTCGCGATGTTCGTCGTCGTCCTGGCGTTGCAGGGGATCTTCCGGGCGTTGGAGAGCGGTCCGCTGGAATCCTGGTACGTGGACGCGACGCTGGCCGTCGAACCGGACGCGGACATCGAGCGGGGCCTCAGCGCTGGGGGAGTGGTCGGCGGCCTCGCCATCGCCGCCGGAGCGCTGGCCGCGGGCGCTCTGGTGGCGACCGGCGGGCTGCCGGCCGTCGGCGGGATCGGCCCGGCCTCGGCGTTGACCCTGCCAGCGCTGGCTGCCGTGGCGCTGCAGATTGCCGGTTTGGTGGCGGTGGCCCGACTGATGGTCGAGGTCCGCCCGGCAGCCGGGGTCGGGGCGCTGCGCGCGTCGGTACGTGACATGTCGCACGCCATCGCCGGTGCCGCCGGTCTGCTGCGTCGGTCCCGGGTGGTGCTCGCGCTGGTCTCGGTCGAGTTGTTCTGGGGATTCGGCATGGTCGCCTTCGAGACGTTGATGCCGGTCCGGCTGGCCGAGGTGGTGGGTGACGCCGACCGGGCCGCTGTCTGGCTCGGGCCGGTCGGCACTGCCGCCTGGGTGGCCTCGGCGGCGGGGGCGGCCGGCGCGGCCGTGGTGAGTCGCTGGGTCGGCGCGCCGGTCGCCGCTGCGGTGCTACGCGTACTGCAGGGCGCCACCGTGGTGGCGATGGCGTTGTTCGCCGGCCCGGCCGCCGTGGTGGTCGCGTACCTGCTCTGTTACGCCGTGCACGGGGCGGCAAACCCGTTGCACATGGGTCTGCTGCACCGGCAGGCGCAAGGGCGGTATCGCACCAGCCTGGTGTCGCTCAACTCGATGGTCTCGCAGCCAGCGGGTGCGCTCGGCCTGCTCGTGCTGACCGGTATCGCCGGGGCGCTGACCACCAGCATCGCCATGCTGGTCGGCGCCGTTGCCCTGGCCGCCGCCGCACCGCTGTACCTGGTCGCTCCGCGCCGCTCCGCCCGGCCGTCGTCGCCATCGCCACAGCCAGCGCTGGCGGCGACGGCGACGACGCCGGCCGACCCGCCGTACGTGGCCGTGACCTCGGTTGACCACCAGTGATGCGGTCCAACCTGGATTGGCCGGCGCCGCCGTTGGGTATGGAGTGGCCGACCGACTGAACCCCCCAGGAGGATTTCATGCTCGCCATCGTCGCGGCGGTTGTCTTTGGTTTCGCTCTGCTGCTCGACCTGCTCAACTCCGATCTTGGTGCCCCGGACCTGTTCAACTGGAACACGCTGGTGCTGATCGGCCTGTTCTGCCTCGCCCTGTACTTCGCCGGTGTGGGTCGCGGCAGCACCGGAGGCGGTCGCTGGTACCGGGGCCGCCGGCCCGGCCGCGGCTGAGCCGGGCGCGCCACGTCATTGCTCGCCGGTCCGATCTCGGCGCATTTCCGGCGTCCGAGATCGGGCCGGTACTGTCTTGTTGATGGAGTCCGACGTCCTCTTCTCCGTTTCCGCCGCGGGCGGGCTGCCCGCAGCGCCGCCGGCCGGCGGCGCTGCGGGAATGGACCGTGGAGTCGGCGGGACCGGCGCGGACACCGCTCCACTGCCGGTACGGATGCGACCGGCGAGCATCGACGAGCTGATCGGCCAGGATCATCTGCTCGCTCCGGGCGCGCCGCTGCGGCAACTCGTGACCGGCGACGCACCGATGTCGGTGATCCTCTGGGGGCCGCCCGGGTGTGGCAAGACCACGGTCGCCCATCTGGTGGCCCGGGCGACCAATCGCCGGTTCGTGGCCATGTCGGCGTTGTCCGCCGGTGTTCGCGACGTGCGCGCGGTGATAGACGAGGCGCGGCGGCAGCGCCGTACCGGCGGCCTGCCGACCGTGCTGTTCATCGACGAGGTTCACCGGTTCAGCAAGACCCAACAGGATTCGTTGTTGGCGGCCGTCGAGGACCGGACGGTGACGCTGTTGGCCGCAACTACCGAAAATCCTCACTTTTCGGTTATTTCGCCACTATTGTCGCGGTGTGTCCTGCTTACCCTGCGGCCGTTGGACGCCGACGCGGTTCGTGGCCTGTTGCGGCGCGCGGTGACCGACGAGCGCGGACTCGGCGGCCGGCGACGACTTGCGAAGGCCGCCGAGGACCATCTGGTCCGGTTGGCCGGTGGCGACGTACGCAAGGCGCTGACCGCGCTGGAAGCCGCCGCGGCAGCGGCTGCCGCCCGCGACGCCGACGAGATCGACCTGAGCACCGCAGAGCAGGCAATCGATGTCGCGGCGGTGCGCTACGACCGGGATGGCGACGCTCACTACGACGTGACCAGTGCGTTCATCAAGAGCATGCGGGGCTCTGACGTCGACGCGGCGCTGCACTGGCTGGCCCGGATGCTGGTGGCGGGGGAGGACGCCCGGTTCATCGCCCGCCGGATGGTGATCTTCGCCAGCGAGGACGTCGGCATGGCCGACCCGGGCGCCCTGTCGGTGGCCACCGCCGCCGCACACGCGGTCGAGTACGTCGGCCTGCCCGAGGCACAGCTCAACCTGGCCCAGGCCACGATCCATCTCGCCACCGCCCCGAAGTCCAACTCCGCGACCACCGCGTTGGCGGCCGCGGTCGCCGACGTACGGGCTGGTAAGGGCGGGGCCGTTCCAGCGCACCTGCGTGACGGCCACTATTCCGGCGCACGCGGGCTCGGCCATGGGCGTGGCTACCACTACCCGCACGACGATCATCGTGGGGTGCTCACCCAGCAGTATCCACCGGACGAACTCGCCGGTGTTGACTACTACCGACCGACGGAGCACGGTGCCGAACGCGCGGTCGCCGCGCGGTTGCCGGTGCTGCGCCGGATCGTGCGTGGCGCGTCCAGCCCGGTGGCCGACACCGGTGCGGGGTCCGATGACAGCGGCAGTCAGGCTGCCGGGGAGGTACAGCAGTGAGAGCGCGCGGTGCTGAGCGCCCTGAGGAACCCGACGAGCGCCGGGAGGCCAAGGCCAAGGGCCGCCGCTGGGGTCGGGGGGCACCAGTCGAGGAGGAGGTCAGCGGAGAGGAAATCGGCTGGCTCGACGATCTGCGTACGGCGAAGGAACAGCGGATCGACATCGGACCCGGCGGGGAAGGGCTAGCCGGGTCGGTGCCGCGCACGCGGCCCGACGAGCTCGCGAACCGGGCTCCCACCGCCCGGCCCGAGCCACAATCTGGTCGTGGTCCGGAGCCCGGTCGTGGTCCGGAGCCCGGTCGTGGTCCGGAGCCCGGTCGTGGCCGTGGGCAGGTCGACCCCCGTGCCGGCGACTCCCGGCCCGCCGGGCAGGTCGACCCACGGGTGGCCGGAGCACACCAGATCGATCCGCGCCCTGGACGCTCCGTTCCGGACGCCTTCCGGCGGCCCGGTACGGCCGGGCCGGTGGTTCCGCAGTCCGGAAACGCTCCGCCATTGCCAGACGCCGGGCGGCCCGCCGAGCGGGCACCACAGGGCCCGCCGGGTGTGCCGACCGGGCCGTCCGGTACTCGGCGCCCGGCACCGGGATCGGCCGCCGGCCCGCCGCCGGCCGCCGCGCCATCCCAGGCCAAACCGCCCGTCGGCCGACGACGGGCACCGGAATCGCCGGACGAACCGACCGGCGGATGGACCCGGCCGGCCGGGGCGGAAAGTGGCGGCCCGGCGGCACAACGGCCACGGGCAGGACGACACGCTTCCCCCGCTGGCGAGTCGGAACAGGCCTGGCCCGGGCCGGACGGTGACGGACGGCCCGGGCCAGGCCGGGCGTATCCCGCTGCGTCCGGACCGCTGCCGGGTCCGGTGCCGCCGCTGCCCGGTCCCGGCTCGCCGGTCGCCCCGGTGTCACCGGTCAGCGCCCGTCCCTCCCACGGACAGCCAGATCGGCCGAACCGGGAGAGCCGTGCCGCCGCCCCGGTCGTTCCCGGACCCGGTGGGGCGCAACAGCCGGGCCATCGTCGGCCGGCCGGTCCGCCGGAGCCGGTGCCGCGTCCGGAAAACCGGCCCGCCGGTCCGCCGAACGCCGCCCTGGCCGGACCGCCGCCGGGGCCGCCGACTGGTCACGCGCGTCCGCCGGCCTCAGGCCCGGCCGGTCCGACCGCCGCCGGGGGTGCGGTTTCCGGCCCGATTCCCTTCCCCAGCACCCAGTCGCGCCCACCGGGACCGCCCCGTCCCGGCGGTGTCGCGTCCGCGCCGTCCGCGCCCGGTCCGTTCACACCGCCATCGGCGGGAGGCAGCCAGCCCACCTCGGGTGTGCCGCGGCCGATGTCCGGGCCGCCGCGGCCGACGTCGGGCGGGCCACCGCAGCCCACCTCCGGCCCTCCACCGCGGCCGACCTCGGGTGGCCCGGCCCAGCCGATGTCTGGTCCACCGCAGCCGATGTCTGGTCCACCGCAGCCGATGTCTGGTCCACCGCGACCGATGTCCGGTCCGCCGATCGCCCGTGCGGCGGTGTCAGCTCCGGTCCGGCCCGGCGGACCGTCGCCCGAGGCACGCCCGCGCCCCGCACCGATGTCCCGGCCGGAGACCGGCCCCGGCCCGCGTCCCGTGCCCGGTGACGCGCCGGGCGGCATGGGTCCGGGCGGCATGGGTCCGGGCGGCATGGGTCCGGGCGGCATTGGCCCCGGCGGACCTGGCCGGCCTGGTGGACCCGGCGGGCACCCGGCGCGCGGCGGTACCCCGCACGCCGACCTGCCGACCATGGTGACTCGACGCCCGTCGGTCAACACCTCCGATTCGGGGGAGTTGCCGCGCGCCGTCGGGGAACGGCCCCGTCCGGCAGCAATGGGTCCGGCGGACGAGACAGACATCGGAACCGGCGGCGAAAGCAGCGAGCCGGGGGGACTCAGCCCGCAGCACCGCAAACTGCGCGCTGTCGCCCTCATCATGGTCGCGGTACTGGTACTGGCCGCCCTTCCGCTCTACTTCGGCATCCGGGCGGCGACCCGGGATCCCGTCTTCAACTCACTGGACCGGCTCGACGTGCCGCAGTGGGCGGCGGGGGAGAGCACCGACGCGGTCAGCGGCAGCCGATGGTGCCTGATCGACTGCCGGTTCCGGGAACGCACCAGCGCCTCCGAGCGGGGCACCGAGGAGACCGCCCAGGTCTACACCGCGGCACTCAGTGACGCGGGCTGGCTGCCGTGGGAGGTCGAACTCTGCCCGTCCCAACCGGTCGACGGGCAGTACACCTGCTGGACCCGGGACGAGTTGACCCTTGACCTGTGGGTCCGGCCCCCGGCCTGCTCCGACGATTTGCTGGCGCAGCGGCCCACGGTCGAACCGCCGGCCGACGGCGACGCCGACGAGGACGCCGGCGACGCCCCAGCGGCGCCTCCGGAGGAGACCTGCACCGGATCGGTGGTCTCGATCAAGGTACGCAACGCGATCGGCGACGACCGGATGAAGCCGCAGCCGAGTATCGACCCGTCGCTCACCGGCGAGGATCCGGACCCGATCTTCACCGACGACCCGCTGCTGGACCTGGAGACGGAACCGTCGTGAGCGGACCGCCATCACTGACGGTAGGGTCTGCACGGTGGTGCAGCGTGCGCTGACCCAAGCCGGCCGGAGCACTGATCGAAGCTGGCCGGAGCAGCGGGTGAACGAGGAGGACAGGCATGGACGGTGGGCAGATCGCGGCGCTGGTGGCAGCTGGTGCGTTCCTGATGCTGGCGCTCGTGCTCGCGGTGCCGATCCTGCGCCTGCGGCACACCGTGGACGCGGCCACCCGGGCCATCAACGACCTGAACGACCGTACCGGTCCGCTGCTCGGCCAGGTGAACACCTCGATGGAGAACGTGAACACCGCGCTCGGCCAGGTGCACACCACCCTGGACGGGGTCAACATCCAGCTTGCCAAGATCGACACGATGACCGGCCACGCTCAGAACGTCACGGCCAACGTCGCGAACCTGGCCACTGTGGTGTCCGCGGCAGCGGCGAATCCGCTGGTCAAGGTGGCTGCCTTCGGATACGGCGTGCGTCGTGCGGCGGCCGCTCGCCGGCATGCCGAGACCGAGCGTGACGTGCGTACGGAACTCAAGCAGCGGCGCCGGGCGGCCCGGCGCAACGCCGGATGACGGGAGGACGCCCTGATGAAACGCCTGCTGTGGCTCGGCGTCGGGCTCGCCGTCGGTGCGCTCGTCGTCCGTAAACTGAGCCGTACCGCCCAGTCGTACTCCCCGTCCGGCATCGCCGCCTCGCTGTCGGAATCCGCTGGCGGCCTGGTCGAGTCGGTCCGTACCTTCGTGGAAGACGTACGCGAGGGCATGGTCGAGCGCGAGCAGCAGATCCAGGCGGCGTTCGCCGAAGGCGTGGCCTTCGACGACCAGTTCGCCGAGCTGCGGGGCGACCCGCGTATCGGTGACGACGAGATCTTTCCCCAGGAGGACGCCCGGTGAAGACGGCGGAGATCAAGCGGCGGTTCCTCGCGTACTTCGAGGGTAACGGCCACGCCGTTGTGCCGTCCGCTCCGCTGCCCGCGATCGATGATCCGAATCTGCTGTTCATCAACGCGGGCATGGTGCAGTTCGTGCCGTACTTCCTGGGCCAGCGGACCCCGCCGTACCCGCGGGCGGCAAGCGTGCAGAAGTGTCTGCGTACCCCGGACATCGACGAGGTCGGCAGGACCTCCCGGCACGGCACCTTCTTCCAGATGAACGGCAACTTCTCGTTCGGCGACTATTTCAAGGAAGGGGCGATCCCGCTCGCCTGGAACCTGGTCACCAGGCCGGTGTCCGACGGCGGGTTCGGCATGGACCCGGAGCGGATCTGGGTCACCGTCTACCTCGACGACGAGGCGGCCGACATCTGGCAGCGGACCGGAGTGCCGGCTCGGCGGATCGTGCGCCGGGGCAACAAGGACAACTTCTGGTCGATGGGCATTCCCGGCCCGGCCGGTCCGTGCTCCGAGCTGTTCTACGACCGGGGCCCGGCGTACGGGTCGGACGGTGGCCCGGACGTCGACGAGGACCGCTTTCTCGAGTTCTGGAATCTCGTCTTCATGGAGTACGAGATCACCAACGTCCAGAGCAAGGAGGTCTTCGAGATCGTTGGCGGCCTGCCGCAGAAGAACATCGACACCGGCATGGGCTTGGAGCGGATCGCGTCGATTCTGCAAGGGGTGGACAACCTCTACGAGATCGACGAGGTACGCCCGATCCTGGACCGGGCCGCCCAGCTCACCGGTAAACGCTACGGCGCCGGTTCCGGACCCGCGGCGAGCGAGTCGCACCCCGACGACGTACGGCTGCGGGTGATCGCCGACCACGTGCGGACCGCGCTGATGCTGATCGGCGACGGGGTGACCCCGTCCAACGAGGGCCGCGGCTACGTGCTGCGCCGGATCACGCGTCGGGCGATCCGGGCGGTGCGATTGCTCGGCTGGCAGGAACGCGCGTTGCCGGAGCTGCTGCCGGTGGCCCGGGACTGCATGGCGCCGTCCTACCCCGAGCTGGCCGCCGACTTCGAGCGGATCTCGTCCTACGCGTACGCCGAGGAGGACGCCTTCCTCGCGACGCTGCGCGCCGGAACCACGATCCTGGACACCGCGATCACCGAGACCAAGTCGGCCGGTGGCCGGCAGCTGTCCGGGGACAAGGCGTTCCAGCTGCACGACACGTACGGCTTCCCGATCGACCTGACCCTGGAAATCGCCGGTGAGCAGGGACTGGCCGTCGACCAGGACGGATTCCGCCGGCTGATGGCGCAGCAGCGCTCCCGGGCCAAGGCGGACGCGCAGGCGCGCAAGACCGGTCACGTCGACATGTCCGCCTATCGGGGGGTGCTGGACTCCGGTGGCCCGGTGGAGTTCACCGGCTACGCCGAGGTGGCCCGCGAGTCGACGGTACGCGCCCTGCTCGGCGCGGGCGGTGCGGTGCTGCCGGCCGCCAGTGAGGGTGACGTGGTCGAGCTGGTGCTGGACAGCACCCCGTTCTACGCCGAGGGCGGCGGCCAGCAGCCGGACACCGGGCTGCTCACCGTCGGTGCCGGGCAGGTGGAGATCTTCGACGTGCAGTCCCCGGTGCCGGGGCTGATCGTGCACTCCGCCCGGGTGGTCCGCGGCGAGCTGCGCGCCGGCGAGACGGCGTACGCCGAGATCGACATCCCCCGGCGGCGGGCGATATCCCGCTCGCACACCGCGACCCACCTGGTGCACCAGACCATGCGTAACTTCCTCGGCGAGTCGGCCACCCAGGCCGGTTCGCTGAACGCGCCCGGACGGCTGCGCTTCGACTTCAACACCCCCGGCGCGGTCTCGCCGTCGGTCCTGCACGACATCGAGCAGCAGGTCAACGAGGTGCTACTGCGAGACCTGGAGGTGTCTGCGTTCCTCACCACCCAGGACGAGGCGCGCCGGTTGGGCGCGATGGCGCTGTTCGGTGAGAAGTACGGCGACGAGGTGCGGGTCGTCGAGGTCGGTGACTACGCCCGCGAGCTGTGCGGCGGCACGCACGTGACCCGTTCGGCGCAGCTCGGCATGGTGAAGATCCTCTCCGAGTCGTCGATCGGGTCGGGAGTCCGGCGGGTCGAGGCACTGGTCGGCATCGACGCATTCGACTTCCTGGCCCGCGAGCACCTGCTGGTGGCCCGACTGGCCGAGCTGTACCGGGTGCCGGCCGACCAGGTCGTCGACCGGGTACAGCAGACCGTCACCCAGCTGCGCGACGCGGAGAAAGAGCTGGAGAAGCTGCGCGGGCAGCTGGTCCTCGGCGGCGCGGCGACGCTCGCGGAGCAGGCCCGGGACGTGCGCGGAGTCGCCTACGTCGGCACGCAGGCACCCGAGGGCACCGCCGGTAACGAGGTACGGACCCTCGCCCAGGAGATCCGCGCAAAGATCGATCCGAGTCGGCCAGCGGCGGTCGCGGTCGTCGCGCGGGCCAACGGCAAGGCGTCGATGGTGGTGGCGGTCAACGCGGCGGGCAAGAGCCGTGGCCTGTCAGCGGCGGAGCTGGTCAAAGGCGCCCTGCACGGTCGGGGCGGTGGTAACGCCGAGCTGGCCCAGGGCGGCGGGCTGCCAGCGGCCGAGGCGCCCAGCTTGCTGGCCGCCGTCGAGCAGGCGATCGCCGCGTCGGCGTGATGCCGCGGCGCGGCCGGCGACTCGGCGTCGACGTGGGGCAGGTCCGGGTCGGACTGGCGATCAGCGACCCGGACGGCATCCTGGCCACTCCGCTGATGACGGTGCCCCGAGACGGCCGCCGGCTGGAGCCGTCGGCGACTCCGGCCGATATCGCGAAAATTGTCCAAATAGCAGACGAATACGAGGTGAACGAGGTTATCGTCGGCCTGCCGGTCAACCTCGCCGGCCGCCTTGGCCCGGCCGCCGAGGCTGTCAAGGCATACGTCCAGTCACTGACCGTGGCGATTGCACCGATTCCCGTTCTGATGACCGACGAAAGGATGTCGACGGTGGTCGCTAGCCGTAGGCTGTCCGAGCGAGGTGTCCGAGGGCGGCGCCAGCGCGCGGTGGTCGATCAGGCGGCTGCCGTGGAGATCCTGCAGAGCTGGCTGGATGCGCAGCGGAGGCGGATGTGATGATCGACGAACTGGACCTTGCCTTCGAGGACCGGGCGGAGAAGGGCCGGCACCGGCGCGGTGCCCGCCGCAAGAAGTCCGCCGGCGGTGGCCGGGGCAAGACCGTCGCCGCCTTGCTGGTCACCTTGCTGCTGCTCGGCGCGCTCGGTGGCGGGGTATGGTACGGCTTCGACCGGGTGCAGTCCTTCCTCACCACCCCCGACTACGACGGCGGCGGCACCGGTGAGGTGGTCGTGCAGGTGCGCCCGGGTGACACCGCCACCGACATCGGCAACACGCTCGTCGAGGCCGGGGTGGTCAAGAGCACCAAGGCGTTCACCAGCGAGGCCAGGACCAACTCCCGTAGCCAGAACATCCAGCCCGGGTTCTACCGACTGCGTCTGCAGATGAGCGCGGCGACGGCGCTGAGCCTGCTGCTCGATCTGGAGAACAAGGTGTCCAACCGGATCACCATCCCGGAGGGGCGCACCGCCAAGCAGATGTACCAGGCCCTGGCCGAGGCGACCGACATCCCGGCCGAGGAGTTCGCCGCGGCGGCCGCTGACCCGCTCGCGCTCGGGATACCCGACTGGTGGCTGACCCGCACCGACGGCAAGCAGGTGGACGCCTCCGCTGAAGGGTTCCTCTTTCCCGACACCTACGACTTCGATCCCAACCTCACCGCGACTGACATCCTGAAGCTGATGGTCGACCGGTTCCTCACGGTCACCGGTGAGATGGAGTTCGCCGAGCGGGTGCAGGCGGAGCGGGGCGGAATCAGCCCGTACGAGGCGTTGATCGTCGCCTCGCTCGCCCAGGCCGAGGCCGGCATCGCCGAGGACCTCGCCAAGGTGGCCCGGGTCGCCTACAACCGGGTGTACAGCGGTTCCTTTCCCTGTAGTTGCCTGCAGTTCGACGTCACGGTCAACTACTACTGGGAGCTGACCGGCCAGCCGACCAAGGCCTCCAAGGACATGACCCGCGACGAGTTGTACGACGACAGCAACCCGTACAGCACCCACGCCCACAGCGGGCTGCCGCCCACCCCGATCAACAACCCCGGCAAGGTCGCGCTCGAAGGGGCGGTCGACCCGCCCGACGCGGACTGGCACTACTTCGTCGCCATCGACAAGGAAGGTCGCTCGGCGTTCGCGGAGACCCTGGACGAACACAACGCCAACATTCAGATCGCCCGGGAGAATGGCATCCTCTGAGCCGGCGGGTGCCGCCCTGGACGGCGTCCGCCGGACCGGCAGCTGGCGGGCCGGTGTGCTCGGTAAACCGATCGCCCACTCACTGTCCCCGGTGATCCACAACGCCGGTTACCGGGCCGCCGGACTGTCCGGCTGGAGCTACACCGCGACCGAGTGCGCCGAGACGGAGCTGGCGGACCTGGTGGCCGGGCTCGGCCCGCAGTGGGCCGGGTTGTCGCTCACCATGCCGCTGAAGGAAGCGGCGCTGGCGGTCGCCGTCGACGCGTCGCCGGTCGCGGTCGCGGTCGGCGCGGCCAACACCCTGGTACGCCGGCCCGACGGCGGCTGGTTCGCCGACAACACCGACGTGCCCGGCATGGTCGCCGTGCTGCGCGAGGCGGGCGTGCGACCAGGCGCCCGGATCGCCGTACTCGGCGCCGGTGGCACCGCCCGTGCCGCGCTGGCCGCCGCCGCCGCGCTGGCCGCCACCGGAGTCGTCGTGATCGCCCGCCGAGCGGCCGCGATCGACGAACTGGCACCGGTCGCGGCGGCGCTCGGCGTACCGGTCGGCGGATCCGACTGGACCGCGGCGCCACAGGCAGCGGCCGATGCCGACGTGCTGATCTCGACGGTGCCCAAGGGGATCGCCGATCCGCTGGCAGCCCACCTGGCCTGGGCTTCGGTGAAGGTCTTCTTCGACGCGCTGTACGACCCGTGGCCGACCCCGCTGGCCGTTGCCGCCACCGCCGCCGGCACCACGGTGGTGTCCGGCCTGGATCTGCTGCTGGCCCAGGCGGTAGGGCAGTTCGAGCAGTTCACCGGGGTGACCGCGCCGGTGGCGGCGATGCGGGCCGCGCTGTACGCCGCCCCGTTCAGCCGGGCCGGCGCCGGGCCAGCGTCAGCACGGCGGTCAGTGACAGCGTCGCCGCCGCGACGATGACCAGTGCCATCGGCACGGCGCTGGTGGTGCCGGCCAGCCCGACCAGCGGTGCGGCCAGGGAACCGATACCCGACTGGATGGCGCCCAGCAACGCCGCCGCGGTGCCGGCGTGCCGGGCGTGGTCCTCGAGTGCGAGCGCCGTGCCGTTGGGCATCAACATGCCGAGGGTCGAGACGTAGCCGGCCAGCGGGACAAGGACCAGCCACAACTCACCGGTGGCCGCGCCGGCGACGAGTAGACCGGCCGCCACCAGCCCGGCGACCAGCGCCCCGACGAACAGCGTGCGGGGCGCACGGCTGCGCACCAGCCGGGCGTTGAGCTGGCCGAGCACGATCATCCCGAGCGCGTTGGCGCCGAAGACCATGCTGTACGTGGTGGGGGACAGTCCGAACCCGTCCTGCAGCACGTACGACGAACCACCGAGGTAGGCGAACAGGCCGGCGAAGGCGAGCCCCTGGGTGAGCGCGTACCCGAGGTAGGCCCGGTCGGTGACCAGCGACCGGGCAGCGCGGGCGGTGCCGGCGAGCCCGTCGGGATTGCGCCGCTCCACCGGCAGGGTCTCCGGAAGCCACCGGGCCAGCGCTGCGATGAGTAGGGTGGCGATCACCGCCAGCGCGACGAAGATGCCGCGCCAGGAGGTGATCCGCAGTACCACCGCGCCCAGCACCGGCGCGGCGATCGGCGCCACCCCGAAAATGATCAGCAGTCGTGAAAAGAACCGGGCCGCCTCCGCGCCGGAGTACAGGTCCCGCACCACCGTACGGCCCACCACCACCCCGACCCCGCCGGCGACACCCTGCACCAGGCGCAGCCCGGCGAGCACCTCGGCGGTGGGAGCGGCCGCACAGGCGAGTGTGATCAGCACGTAGCCGGCGGTGCCGGCGAGCACCGGTCCGCGGCGGCCCCACCGGTCGCTGAGCGGGCCACTGACCAGTTGCCCGAGCGCCACCCCGATCAGGCAGGTGGTCAGCGACAGCTGCACCCGGGCCGGTGCGGCGGACAGATCGTCGGTGATCACCGGGAGTGCCGGCAGGTACGTGTCGGCCGACAACGGTCCGATGGCGGTGAGCGCGCCGAGCAGGGTGAGCAGCGCCACCGGACGGCGGCGGATGTCGTACGGCACGAACCACCCCCCGGATCTTGAACCCACCGTACGGCAGCTGAGCTGGACGATGTTCCGGAGGTCGGGACGGTGCCGGTACACGCGCGGCGCCCGGACCGGGCCGTGTCACACTTTCCGACGTGTTGCGCTGGCTGACTGCAGGTGAATCGCACGGGGTCGCGCTGGTCGCGATGCTGGAGGGCGTCCCCGCCGGGATCGAGGTGACCAGCGCCGAGATCGGCCGCGAGCTGGCCCGTCGCCGACTCGGCTACGGCCGCGGTGCCCGGATGAAGTTCGAACAGGACGAGATCGAGATCGTCGGTGGGCTGCGGCACGGGGTGACGCTCGGCAGCCCGGTGGCGATCCGGGTGGGCAACTCGGAGTGGCCGAAGTGGCGCACCGTGATGGCCGCCGACCCGGTCGATCCCCAGGAGTTGGCCGACCAGGCCCGCAACGCGCCGCTGACCAGGCCCCGGCCGGGACACGCCGACCTCGCCGGCATGCAGAAGTACGGCCACACCGACGCTCGGCCGATCCTGGAACGGGCCAGCGCCCGGGAGACCGCCGCCCGGGTCGCGGTCGGCACCGTGGCCAAGGCGTTGTGCCGGCAGGCACTCGGCGTCGACATCGTCTCGCACGTCGTCGAACTGGGCACCGTCGTGGCCAAGCCCGGCCTGCAGCCGCGTCCCGAAGACGCCGAGCGCATCGACGCGGACCCGCTGCGCTGCGCCGATCCGGACGCCAGCGCGCGGATGGTCGCCGAGGTCGACGCGGCCAAGGCCGACGCCGACACCCTCGGCGGCGTCGTGGAGGTGCTCGCCTACGGCGTACCGCCGGGGTTGGGCAGCCACGTGCAGTGGGATCGCAAGCTCGACGCCCGGTTGGCCGCCGCGCTGATGTCGATCCAGGCGATCAAGGGCGTGGAGATCGGCGACGCCTGGCAGCAGGCCCGTTCGCGCGGCTCGGCCGCGCACGACGAGATCATCCCCACCGCTGCCGGGGTACGCCGGGTGACCGACCGCGCGGGCGGCCTCGAAGGCGGTATCTCCACCGGTGAGCCGTTGCGGGTCCGGGCGGCGATGAAGCCGATCTCCTCGCTCAGCCGGGCGTTGTCCACCGTCGACGTGGCCACCGGCGAGCCGGCGACCGCGATCAACCAGCGTTCCGACGTGTGCGCGGTGCCGGCCGCCGCCATCGTCGCCGAGTCGATGGTGGCGTTGGTGCTGGCCGAGGCGTTGACCGAGAAGTTCGGTGGTGACTCGGTCGCCGAGATCCGCCGTAACCTGTCCGGGTATCTCGACCATCTGGTGATCCGCTGATGGCTCCGGTCTGTGTGCTGGTCGGGGCGCCCGGTGCCGGCAAGACCAGCACCGGCCTGGCACTCGCCGCGTTGCTGGGCTGTGAGTTCCGCGACACCGACACCGACATCGAGGCCGCCGCCGGCAAACCGATCCCGGAGATCTTCGTCGACGACGGCGAAGATCATTTCCGGGCGCTGGAACGCGCGGCGGTCCGGGCCGCGACGCGTACCTTTCCGGGCGTGCTGGCGCTCGGCGGCGGCGCGATCCTCGCGGCGGAGAACCGGGCAGTTCTGGCCGGGCAGACCGTTGTCTACCTGAGTGTCGACCTGGCCGACGCGGTCCGTCGGGTCGGCCTCGGCACCGGCCGGCCGCTGCTGGCGCTCAACCCACGGGCCACCCTCAAGCACCTGCTGGACCAGCGCCGCCCGCTCTACGAGCAGGTCGCCACCCACCGGGTGATCACCGACGGGCGTACCCCGGAGCAGGTTGCCGCCGACGTGGCGATGCTGCTGAAGACCGCCGGCCCGGTCGGGGACTAGGCTCGGCCGCGATGGACTCCACGACCCGCATCCCGGTGCCCGGCGACCGCCCGTACGACGTGCTGGTCGGCCGCGACCTGCTCGCCAGCCTGCCCGACCTGCTGCCCGGCGCGGACCGGGTGGCGGTGCTGCACGCCCCGCCGCTGACGGCGCCCGCCGAGCGGATCGCCACGGCGTGCGCCGGCGCCGGGGTCCGTCCGCTGCTGGTGGAGGTGCCCGACGCCGAGGCCGGCAAGTCGATCGACGTGGCTGCGAACTGCTGGGCCGCGCTCGGGGCGGCCGGTTTCACCCGTACCGACGCGGTGGTCGGGGTCGGCGGCGGTGCGGTGACCGACGTCGCCGGGTTCGTCGCCGCCTGCTGGCTGCGCGGGGTCCGCTGGGTGCCGGTCGCGACCAGCCTGCTCGGTATGGTCGACGCGGCGGTGGGCGGCAAGACCGGCGTCAACACCGCCGCCGGCAAGAACCTCGTCGGTGCCTTCCATCCACCGGCCGGGGTGCTGGCCGACCTGGATCTGCTGGCCAGCCTGCCGCCGGTGGACCTGGTGGCCGGGCTGGCGGAGGTGGTCAAGTGCGGGTTCATCGCCGATCCGGCGATCCTGGACCTGATCGAGGCCGATCCGGCGGCCGCCGCGAGCCCGGCCGGCCCCGCCGTGCGTGAGCTGATCGAGCGCGCTGTCCGGGTCAAGGCCGACGTGGTCGGTGACGATCTGCGCGAGTCGGGCCTGCGTGAGGTGCTCAACTACGGGCACACCCTGGCGCACGCGATCGAGAAGGTGGAAGGTTACCGCTGGCGGCACGGGCACGCCGTGTCGGTCGGCCTGGTGTACGCGGCGACGCTGGCCCGGCTGGCCGGACGCCTCGACGCCGGGGTCGCCGACCGGCACGCGGCGGTGTTGACCGCACTCGGGTTGCCGACCGGCTACCGTGCCGACGCCTGGCCGGATCTGCTGGCCACGATGCGGGTGGACAAGAAGGCCCGGGGCAGCCGGCTGCGGCTGGTGGTGCTGGACGAGTTGGCCCGACCGGGGATCCTCGACGGCCCGCCCGACGAGCTGCTGGCCGAGGCGTACCGGCAGGTGGCGGCGGCATGAAGACGTACGTGCTGAACGGACCGAACCTGGGCCGGCTGGGCAGCCGCCAGGTCGACGTGTACGGGTCGACCAGCTACGCCGACCTGGTGGCGATGTGTGAGCAGGTCGGCCGCGACGCCGGGCTCGATGTCGAGGTGCGCCAGACCGACGCCGAACACGAGATGCTCGGCTGGTTGCACGCGGCGGCCGACGTCGAGGCGGCGGTGGTGCTCAATCCGGGTGCCTGGTCGCACTACTCGTACGCGGTCCGCGACGCCTGCGCGCTGCTGCGCGGCCCGCTGGTCGAGGTGCACATCTCCAACATCCACGCCCGGGAGGCCTTCCGGCACCATTCGGTGGTGTCGGCGGTGGCGACCGGGGTGATCGCCGGCCTCGGCGTCGACGGCTACCGGCTGGCGCTGCTGCACGTCGCCGCGCTCGCCGCTGCCCATTCCCGGCGGTCCTGGCCTGCCCGATAGACTTGGCGGGTCCGTCCGCTAATTGAAGATCAAGGCAGGAAATGGCCACCACCAATGACCTGAAGAACGGGCTGGTTCTCAACCTCGACGGCGAGCTGTGGTCCGTCGTGGAGTTCCAGCACGTCAAGCCCGGCAAGGGCGGCGCCTTCGTGCGCACCACCCTGAAGAACGTGCTCTCCGGCAAGGTGGTCGACAAGACCTTCAACGCGGGCACCAAGGTCGACACCGCCACCGTCGACAAGCGGACCATGCAGTACCTGTACGCCGACGGCGAAGACTACGTCTTCATGGATCTGGAAACGTACGACCAGATCCCGGTGCCCGGCGGCACGGTCGGTGAGGCCGCGAACTACCTGCTGCCCGAGGCCGAGGCGACCGTCGCCACTCACGAGGGTGTCCCGCTGTACATCGAGTTGCCCACCAGCGTGGTCCTGGAGATCACCTACACCGAGCCCGGCCTGCAGGGCGACCGGTCGACCGGCGGCAACAAACCGGCGACGGTGCAGACCGGTGCCACGGTGCAGGTACCGCTGTTCATCACCACCGGCGAGAAGATCAAGGTCGATACGCGCGACGGCCGTTATCTCGGCCGCGCCTGATGGCCGAGGGAGCCAAGACGCCGATGCCGGCGCGCCGCAAGGCGCGTAAACGGGCCTTGGACGTGCTCTACGAGGCGGACCTGCGTGATCTGCCGCCGCAGCAGGTGCTGGTCGGCTACGTGGCGCGGCTGGCGCCCCGCCCGGAGCATCTCGACTACGCGATCGGCCTGGTGGAGGGCGTCGCCGAGCATCACGACCGGATCGACGAGTTGATCGGCAGCTACGCCGAGGGGTGGACGCTGGAGCGGATGCCGGTGGTGGACCGCAACCTGGCCCGCATCGCGGTGTACGAACTGCTCTACGTCGACGAGATCGACGACCCGGTGGCGATCACCGAGGCGGTGGAGCTGGCCCGGCAGATGTCGACCGACGACTCACCGCGGTTCCTCAACGGTTTGCTCGACCGGATCGCGGAGTACACGCCGCACTAGGCGGTGATCGGCGGACGGGCGGTGACCTTCGCGAAGGTCACCGCCCACCCACCGGTGCCGGTACTCAGGAGGCGAAGAACGCCCGTGGGTCGGCGACCAGTACGCCGTGCTCGTTCAGCCGCTCGATGAGGCCGGACGGCGACGAGTCGTACACGATCGCCAAGGCGCGCAGATCGTCGGCGCGGATGGACAACACCCGGCCGTTGTAGTCGCCGCGCTGCTGCTGGATCGCCCGGGCGTACCGGGCGACGTAGGCGAGGTCCTCGGAGACCTCGTCGTACAGCCGCTCCAGGTCCAGGACGATCTTGCTGGTGGGTTCGTGCCGTACACCGCTGCCGTCAGGCAGCAGTTCCGACACCGGAACCCGGTAGAAGTCGGCCAGTTCGGCGAGGCGGGAGACGGTGACTGCCCGGTCCCCACGCTCGTAGGAACCGACGACGACAGCCTTCCAACGCCCGTTCGACTTCTCCTCCACCCCCTGCAGGGACAGCCCCTGCTGCTGACGGATGGAGCGCAGGCGGGCGCCCAACGACTTGGCGTACTCAGAGGGCATACGGACACTCCCAGTGCTTGCCCGGGGCTTTCCCCAGCGATCGCTACGGAGCGTGACGGTACGGCGGTTCGCAAGCGTGGTCAAGTGGTGAATGGCGGCCAGTGGGCAAGATCGTAACGACTTGCCCGGAATTTCGCCTTACTGATGCGACACTCAGTGCCCAGAACCGGTCCATGCCCGAGACACTGGTAACCTTCGGACCGGCCGCTGACCAGCCTGACGCTGGCCGGTGGTACCCGACGTCCTTTAACGACCCGTCCCGTGAGGCGGGGAAGGAGGTCCGCCATGGCCTACCCACCGGCCACCGAATCACCGGCGGCGCTGACACCGTCTGTAAAGACCATCTTGACCAGCGCAGACATTCAGCGCGTGGTCGACCGTATCGCCCATCAGGTGCTGGAGAAGACCAGCGGGGCGCAAGACACCGTCCTGCTGGGTATCCCCACCCGAGGCGTCCCGCTCGCGCGCCGCCTCGCCGAGCGGATCCGTGCCTTCGAGGGCGTCAGCGTCGGCCTCGGTGTGCTCGATATCACGCTCTACCGTGACGACCTGCGGCACAAGGCCACCCGGGCACTCGGGCCGACCGACCTGCCGCCCGGCGGCATCGACGGTCAACGGGTGATCCTCGTCGACGACGTGCTCTATTCCGGCCGCAGCGTGCGCGCGGCGCTGGACGCGATCAGCGATCTGGGGCGGCCCAGCTCGGTGCAACTGGCCGTGCTCGTCGACCGGGGGCACCGACGGCTACCCATCCGGGCCGACTACGTCGGCAAGAACGTTCCGACCGCGTTGACCGAAAACGTCAAGGTGCTGCTCGCCGAGACCGATGGCGTCGACGAGGTTCGGCTCTACGGACCGCAGGGCAGGGGCCGATGATGATCAAGCACCTGCTCTCCGGCGCGGACCTGGACGCGGCCAGCGCCACGCTGATCCTGGACACCGCCGTCGAACTCGCCGCGTTGGCCGGCCGGGAGGTCAAGAAGCTGCCCACGCTGCGCGGGCGCACCGTGGTCAACCTGTTCTACGAGGACTCCACCCGGACCCGCATCTCGTTCGAGGCGGCGGCCAAGCGGCTGTCCGCCGATGTGATCAACTTTTCGGCGAAGGGCTCCAGCGTCTCCAAGGGCGAGAGCCTCAAGGACACCGCGCTCACCCTGCAGGCGATGGGCGCCGACGCGGTGGTCATCCGGCATCCCGCCTCGGGCGCCCCGCACCGGCTGGCCAACTGGGTCGACGGGTCGGTGGTCAACGCCGGCGACGGCACCCACGAACACCCCACCCAGGCGCTGCTCGACGCGTACACCATCCGGGCCCGGCTGGGCCGGCTGGCCGGCCTGCACGTGGTGATCGTCGGCGACGTGCTGCACAGCCGGGTCGCCCGCTCCAACGTCCTGCTGCTGGCCACCCTCGGCGCCAAGATCACCCTGGTCGGGCCACCGCCGCTGATCCCGGTCGAGATCGCCACCGCGCTCACCCCCGGCGTCCAGGTCGGCTACGACCTGGACGCGGCGCTGCCCACCGCGGACGTGGTGATGATGCTGCGGGTGCAGCACGAACGGATGGCCGACTCGTACTTCCCGTCGGCCCGCGAGTACGCCCGCCGCTACGGCCTCGACGGTTCCCGGCTGCGCCGGCTGCCTCCCCACGCCATCGTCATGCACCCCGGACCGATGAACCGGGGCATGGAGATCTCCGCCGAGGTCGCCGACTCGCCCCGCTCCACCATCGTGGAACAGGTCGCCAACGGGGTAAGCGTGCGGATGGCCGTGCTCTACCTGCTGCTCGGCGGCCGGGCCGGCGCATGAGGCGTACCGGCGCATGAGGGGTAGCGCTCACCGGTACACCGCGGGCACCACCGACCCCACGCGGACGACGGAAAGGAACTCGCTGTGAGCTCGTACCTGATCAAAGGGGTCCGTGTCGTCGGCCGCGACCGCACCGACCTGCTGGTGCACGACGGCGTCGTGGCCGAGGCCGGTTCCGGGCTGAGTACGGCCGGCGCCCAGTCGATCGACGCCGACGGACTGGTCGCCCTGCCCGGCCTGGTCGACCTGCATACCCACCTGCGCGAACCGGGTCGCGAGGACGCCGAGACCGTGCAGACCGGCTCCCGGGCCGCCGCGCTGGGCGGCTACACCGCGGTCTGCGCGATGGCCAACACCTCGCCGGTGGCCGACACCGCCGGCGTGGTCGAGCAGGTGTGGCGACTCGGCCGGGAGGCCGGGCTGGTCGACGTGCAGCCGGTCGGCGCGGTCACCGTCGGCCTGGCCGGTGGGCGCCTCGCCGAACTCGGCGCGATGGCCGACTCCGCGGCCACCGTCCGGATCTTCTCCGACGACGGACACTGCGTGGCCGATCCCCGGCTGATGCGCCGTGCCCTGGAGTACGTCAAGGCCTTCGACGGGGTGATCGCCCAGCACGCCGAGGAACCGCGGCTGACCGAGGGTGCCCAGATGCACGAAGGCGAGGTCGCCACCCGGCTCGGACTGACCGGCTGGCCCGCGGTGGCCGAGGAGGCGATCATCGCCCGCGACGCCCTGCTCGCCGAGCATGTCGGCAGCCGGCTGCACGTCTGCCACCTGTCCACCGCCGGCAGCGTGGAGATCGTCCGGCAGGCCAAGGCCCGTGGGGTCCGGATCACCGCCGAGGTCACCCCGCATCACCTGCTGCTCACCCACGAGGCACCGGCCAGCTACGACCCCGTGTTCAAGGTCAACCCGCCGCTGCGTACCGGCGAGGACGTCGCCGCGCTGCGCGCCGCTCTCGCCGAAGGGGTCATCGACGTGGTCGCCACCGACCACGCTCCGCACGCGGTCGAGGACAAAGAGTGTGAATGGGCGTACGCCCGGCCCGGCATGCTCGGCCTGGAAACCGCCCTGTCCGTGGTGCTGCTCACGACCGCGTTGCACGGCACCGACGGTGCCCCAGACTGGGACCTGATCGCCGAGCGGATGTCGCGGGCCCCGGCCCGCATCGCCGGGCTGAGCGCCCACGGGCACACCCCGGCGCCGGGCGCGCCGGCCAACCTGACCCTGGTCGACCCGACCGCCAGCCGCACCGTCGATCCGGGCGAACTGGCCAGCCGTAGCCGCAACACCCCGTACGCGCACATGGTGCTGCCCGGTCAGGTGATCGCCACCTTCCTGCACGGGGTGCCGACCGTGCTCGACGGGAAGGCCCTGCGATGAACGGGAAGGCCCTGCGATGAACGGGAAGGCCCTGCGATGAACGGGAAGGCCCTGCGATGAACGAGACGACAGCCAGCCGGGGCGGAACGACCAGCCGGAGCGAGCCGACCGGCGGCCGGCCGCGGCGCGTGCCGGCGCTGCTGGTCCTCGAAGACGGCCGGGTCTTCCCAGGGGAGAGCTACGGGGCGGTCGGGGAGACGTTCGGCGAGGCGGTGTTCACCACCGCGATGACCGGCTACCAGGAAACCCTCACCGACCCGTCCTACCACCGGCAGGTGGTGGTGCAGACCGCGCCGCACATCGGCAACACCGGGGTCAACACCGACGACGACGAGTCCGACCAGATCTGGGTGGCCGGCTACGTGGTGCGCGACCCGGCCCGTCGTCCGTCGAACTGGCGGGCCACCGGCGACCTGGAGCAGCGGCTGGCCGCCGAGGGCGTGGTCGGCGTCTGCGGCGTCGACACCCGGGCGCTGACCCGGCACCTGCGCGACCGGGGCGTGATGCGGGTCGGCGTGTCGAGTGTCACCGACGACCCGCAGCGGCTGCTCGCCCGGGTGCGCGAGTCCCCGCAGATGGTCGGTGCGGACCTGTCCGCCGAGGTGACCACGGCCAAGCCCTACACGGTGACCGCGCAGGGCGAGCACCGGTACACCGTCGCCGCCCTCGACCTGGGGATCAAGCGCAACGTGCCGCGCCGGCTCGCCGAACGTGGGGTGACCACCCACGTGCTGCCGGCCACCTCGACGCTGGACGAGATCCTGGCCACCGCACCGGACGCGGTGTTCTTCTCACCCGGTCCGGGTGACCCGGCCACCGCCCACCACGCGGTCGAACTGGCCCGGCAGGTGATGGCCCGGCGTACCCCGCTGTTCGGCATCTGCTTCGGCTCGCAGATCCTCGGTCGGGCGCTCGGCTTCGGCACCTACAAGCTCGGTTACGGCCACCGCGGCATCAACCAGCCGGTGCTCGACCGCACCACCGGCAAGGTCGAGGTGACCAGCCACAACCACGGGTTCGCCGTGGACGCCCCACTGAACACGGTGATCGACACCGACTTCGGCGGCGTCGAGGTGAGCCACCTGTGCCTCAACGACGACGTGGTCGAGGGGCTGCGGGCACGCGACGTGCCGGCCTTCACCGTCCAGTACCACCCGGAGGCCGCCGCCGGCCCGCACGACGCGGATTACCTGTTCGACCGGTTCGTCGAACTCATCGAGGGAAAGCATGCCTAAGCGGACTGATCTGCGCCATGTCCTGGTGATCGGCTCCGGGCCGATCATCATCGGGCAGGCCTGCGAGTTCGACTACTCCGGCACCCAGGCCTGCCGGGTGCTGCGCGCCGAAGGGCTGCGCGTATCGCTGGTCAACTCCAACCCGGCGACCATCATGACCGACCCCGAGTTCGCCGACGCCACCTACGTCGAGCCGATCACCCCGGAGTTCGTCGAGCTGGTCATCGCCCGGGAACGCCCGGACGCACTGCTGCCCACCCTGGGCGGGCAGACCGCGCTGAACACCGCCGTCGCCCTGCATTCCGCCGGCGTGCTGGACAAGTACGGCGTGGAGCTGATCGGCGCCGACATCGACGCCATCCGCCGTGGCGAGGACCGGCAGCTGTTCAAGGACATCGTGGCCGCCGCCGGCGGCGAGACCCCGCGCAGCCGGGTCTGTCACGGCATGGCCGAGGTCCACGACACCGTGGCCGAGCTGGGCCTGCCGGTGGTCGTGCGGCCGTCGTTCACCATGGGCGGGCTCGGCTCCGGCATGGCCCACACCCCCGAGGACCTCGACCGCATCGCCGGCGCCGGGCTGGCCGCCTCCCCGGTGCACGAGGTGCTCATCGAGGAGAGCGTGCTCGGCTGGAAGGAGTACGAGCTGGAGCTGATGCGCGACCGCAACGACAACGTGGTGGTGGTCTGCTCCATCGAGAACATCGACCCGATGGGGGTGCACACCGGCGACAGCGTCACCGTCGCCCCGGCGATGACCCTCACCGACCGCGAGTACCAGCGGATGCGTGACATGGGCATCGCGGTGCTGCGCGAGGTCGGTGTCGACACCGGCGGCTGCAACATCCAGTTCGCCGTGCACCCGGGCACCGGCCGGCTCGTGGTGATCGAGATGAACCCCCGGGTGTCGCGGTCGTCGGCGCTGGCGTCCAAGGCCACCGGCTTCCCGATCGCCAAGATCGCCGCCAAGCTGGCGATCGGCTACACCCTCGACGAGATCCCCAACGACATCACCAAACAGACCCCGGCCGCGTTCGAGCCGGTCCTCGACTACGTCGTGGTCAAGATCCCCCGGTTCGCGTTCGAGAAGTTCCCCGGCGCGGACCCGGAGCTGACCACCACGATGAAGTCGGTCGGCGAGGCGATGAGCCTGGGCCGCAACTTCACCGAGGCGCTGAACAAGGCGATGCGCTCGATGGAGACCAGAGCCGCCGGCTTCTGGACGGTGCCCGATCCGGCCGGTGCCACCGTCGAGTCCACCCTGGCCGAGCTGGCCACCCCGCACGACGGGCGGCTCTACACCGTCGAGCGGGCGCTGCGGCTGGGCGCGAGCGTCACCCAGGTCGCCGAGGCCTCCGGCGGCATCGACCCGTGGTTCCTCGACGAGATCGCCGGGCTGGTCGAGCTGCGTGGCGAGATCGAGGCGGCCCCGGTGCTCGACGGCGCGTTGCTGCGCCGGGCCAAGCGGGCCGGGCTGTCCGACCGGCAGATCGCCGCGCTGCGTCCCGAACTGGCCGGTGAGGACGGGGTCCGCACGCTGCGGCACCGGCTCGGCCTGCGCCCGGTCTACAAGACCGTGGACACCTGCGCGGCCGAGTTCGCCGCCCGTACGCCGTACCACTACTCCAGCTACGACGCCGAGACCGAGGTGACTCCGTCGCAGCGGCCCAAGGTGCTGATCCTGGGCTCCGGGCCGAACCGGATCGGCCAGGGCATCGAGTTCGACTACTCGTGCGTGCACGCGGTGATGGCGCTCGCCGAGTACGAAACCGTCATGGTCAACTGCAACCCGGAAACGGTCTCCACCGACTACGACACCGCCGATCGGCTCTATTTCGAGCCGCTCACCTTCGAAGACGTGCTGGAGGTGTGGCAGGCCGAGGACGCCGCCGGCCGGGCGGCCGGCGGGCCCGGGGTGGTCGGGGTGATCGTGCAGCTCGGCGGGCAGACCCCGCTCGGGCTGGCCCGACGCCTCGCCGACGCCGGGGTGCCGATCGTCGGCACCCCGCCGGAGTCGATCCATCTGGCCGAGGAGCGTGGCGCGTTCGGGCAGGTGCTGGCCCGGGCCGGGCTGCGTGCCCCGGCGCACGGCACGGCCGTGTCGTACGAGCAGGCCAAGGCGATCGCCGACGAGATCGGCTATCCGGTGCTGGTCCGCCCGTCGTACGTGCTCGGCGGGCGGGGCATGGAGATCGTCTACGACGACGCGACGTTGCGCGACTACATCACCCGGGCCACCGACATCTCGCCGGAGCATCCGGTGCTCGTCGACCGGTTCCTCGACGACGCCATCGAGATCGACGTGGACGCGTTGTGCGACGCCACCGGCGAGATCTATCTCGGTGGGGTGATGGAGCACATCGAGGAGGCCGGCATCCACTCCGGTGACTCGTCCTGCGCGCTGCCGCCGATCACCCTGGCCGCCCCGCACCTGGCCACCATCCGGCACTACACCGAGCAGATCGCCCGGGGCGTCGGGGTGCGCGGCCTGCTCAACGTGCAGTACGCGCTCAAGGACGACGTGCTGTACGTGCTGGAGGCCAACCCGCGGGCCTCGCGGACCGTGCCGTTCGTCTCGAAGGCGACCGCGGTGCCGCTGGCCAAGGCGGCGGCCCGGATCATGCTCGGCGCCACCATCGGGCAACTGCGTGCCGAGGGACTACTGCCGGCCACCGGCGACGGCGGCACCCTGCCGCCGCACGCGCCGATCGCGGTCAAGGAGGCGGTGCTGCCGTTCAAGCGCTTCCGCACCCGCGCCGGCCAGGGCGTCGACTCGCTGCTCGGCCCGGAGATGAAGTCCACGGGTGAGGTGATGGGCATCGACCCGGCGTACGGCAGCGCGTTCGCCAAGTCACAGGCCGCCGCGTACGGTTCGCTACCGACCAGCGGCACGATCTTCGTGTCGGTCGCGAACCGGGACAAACGAGCGATGATCTTCCCGGTGAAGCGGCTGGCCGACCTCGGCTTCGACATCGTCGCCACCGCCGGCACCGCAGAGGTGCTGCGCCGTCATGGCATCGCCTGCGAGCTGGTCAGCAAGCACTGGGAGGAAACCGGCGACGGCCAGCCGGACGCGGTGTCGCTGATCGCCTCCGGCGACGTGTCCCTGGTCGTCAACACTCCGCAGGGGTCCGGGGCCAGCGCCCGCTCCGACGGGTACGAGATCCGCAGCGCCGCGGTCGGCGCGGACATCCCGTGCGTCACCACCGTGCCGGGGGTCGCCGCCGCGGTGATGGGCATCGAGGCGCTGATCAACGGTGAGATGGCGGTGCGCCCGTTGCAGCAACTGCACGCCGCCCTGCGACCGGGCGCCGCCGGGCCGCCGGGCATCGTGCCGGCGGACCCGAGCCGGTGAGCACCTCCGCCGGCTACCGGCTGGCCCGCCACGCGCTGTTCCGGCTCGGCGGCGGCGACGCGGAGACCGCCCACGAGTGGACCCTGCACCGGCTGGCCGGTCTGGCCCGGCATCCGGCGGCGTTGGCGGGGCTGCGCGCCCGCTACGCCGTCGCCGCGCCGCGTACCGTCTTCGGGGTCGATTTTCCCAACCCGGTCGGGCTCGCCGCCGGGATGGACAAGAACGGTCTGGCGTTGCCCGCTTGGCCGGCGCTCGGCTTCGGCTTCGTCGAGGTCGGTACGGTCACCGCCCGCCCACAGCCGGGCAACTCACGGCCACGGCTGTTCCGGCTGCCGGCCAGCGAAGCGGTGATCAACCGGATGGGATTCAACAACGCCGGTGCCGATGCCCTCGCCGCCCGGCTGGCAGCCTTCGGCCGGCTCGACGAACGCGCCGGCTTCGGCCCGGCCCACCCGGCGTACGCCGACCGCCCGGTGCCGCTGGGCATCTCGTTGGGCAAGTCGAAGGTCGTCGCGCTGGCCGACGCGGTCGACGACTACGTGGCCGCGTACAAGGCACTGAGCGGGTACGGGCAGTACTTCGCCGTCAACGTCTCCTCGCCGAACACCCCGGGGCTGCGCCAACTGCAGGACCGGCAGCACCTGGACGCGTTGCTGGCGACGCTGACCGGGGAGCGACCCATCCTGGTGAAGATCGCGCCGGACCTGTCCGAGCCGGCCATCGCCGAACTGTTGGAGGTCTGTCTGGCCCGTGGGGCCGCCGGGGTGATCGCGACCAACACCACACTGTCGCGCGACGGCCTGGCCGGCACCGACGCCCACCTGGCTGCGCAGGCCGGCGGGCTGTCCGGACGCCCGCTGGCGGCCCGGGCCCGCGCGGTGGTCTCCTTCGTGCACCGGGAGACCGGGGGAGCGCTGCCGGTCGTCGGGGTCGGTGGCATCGTCGATCCCGACGACGCGGCCCGGATGTTCGACGCCGGTGCCAGCCTGGTGCAGCTCTACACCGGCTTCATCTACCGTGGCCCCGCGCTGGTGCGGGCGATCGCCCGGGCGGCCCGGACACGATGACCGACGATGGGCCGGCATGATGACCGACGGCGGGCCGGCACGATGACCGTCGGCGGGTCGGACGGCCGCGTGGCCCAGCTGCTCGCGCTGGACCACCAGCACGTCTGGCACCCGTACGCGGCGATGCCGGGCACCCATCCGCCGTACGTGGTCGACAGTGCCGCCGGGGTGCGACTGCGGCTGGCCGACGGCCGCGAACTGGTCGACGGCATGTCGTCGTGGTGGGCTGCGGTGCACGGCTACCGCCATCCGGTGCTGGACGCCGCTGTCACCGACCAGCTCGGCCGGATGGCGCACGTGATGTTCGGCGGCCTCACCCACGAGCCGGCGGTACGGCTGGCCCGTACCCTGGTCGAACTCACCCCACCCGGGCTGGAGCACGTCTTCCTCTGCGACTCCGGGTCGGTCGGTGTCGAGGTCGCGATCAAGATGTGCCTGCAGTACCAGCTCGCCCGCGGCCGCCCCGGCAAGCGGCGGCTGGCCACCTGGCGGGGCGGCTACCACGGGGACACCTTTCACCCGATGAGCGTCTGCGACCCGGTGGGCGGGATGCACCACCTGTGGCGCGGCGTTCTGCCGGCCCAGGTGTTCGTGCCGGCGCCGCCGGGCGGCTTCGACACCCCGCCGGCCGAGGCGTACCTAAACCAGCTGGTGGACGGGATCGTGCGGCACGCCGACGAACTGGCCGCGGTGATCGTGGAACCGGTGGTGCAGGGTGCCGGCGGCATGCGCTTTCACCACCCGGCGTATCTGCGCGCGTTGCGTGAGGTCACCGCGGCACACGACATCCTGTTGATCTTCGACGAGATCGCGACCGGGTTCGGCCGTACCGGGGAGTTCTTCGCCGCGGAACACGCCGACGTCACCCCGGACGTGCTCTGCCTGGGCAAGGCGCTCACCGGCGGCTACCTGACGCTGGCGGCGACGCTGTGCACCCCGGCGGTCGCCGCCGGGATCTCCGCCGGCGGCGGTGCGCTGGCGCACGGCCCGACCTTCATGGGCAACCCGCTGGCGTGCGCGGTCGCCAGCGCCTCGATCGGCCTGCTGCGGGCCGGGACACCGGCAGGTCCGCCGTGGTGGCAGGCGGCCGTGCGGCGGATCGGATCGGGGCTGCGTACCGGGCTGGCGCCGGTGGCCGCCCAACCCGGGGTACGGGAGGTCCGGGTCCTCGGCGCCATCGGGGTGGTGCAGCTCGACCGCCCGGTGGACCTGCGCGCGGCCACGGCGGCGGCGGTCGACGCCGGGGTCTGGCTGCGGCCGTTCCGGGATCTGATCTACACCATGCCGCCGTACCTGGCGGATGACGATGACGTCGCGCGGATCGCCCGTGCGATGGCGGCCGCGGCCGCCGCTGTGCCGCGCTGAGGCCGGACCGGTGGTGCCGCCTGAATCGGAGGGACAACCGATGGAGACCTTTGGCCAGCGACTGCACCGGGCGGTGTCCGCCCGGGGACCACTGTGTGTCGGGATCGACCCGCACCCTGAGTTGCTCGCCCGGTGGGGACTGTCCGACGACGCGGACGGGCTCGCCCGGTTCACCGGGACCGTCGTCGAGACGCTCGGTGACGTGATCGCGGTGGCAAAGCCGCAATCGGCGTTCTTCGAACGTTTCGGGTCCGCTGGCGTGGCCGTCCTTGAGTCAACTATCCGACAGTTGCGCGCCGCCGGGGTGCTCGTCCTACTCGACGTGAAGCGCGGCGACATCGGCTCGACGGCGGCCGCGTACGCCAGCGCGTACCTCGATCCGGCCAGCCCGCTGGCCGCCGACGCGGTTACCGCCAGCCCATATCTCGGTGTCGGAGCGTTGTCGCCGATGTTCGATCTTGCACGCAAGCATGGCGCGGGTGTCTTCGTGCTGGCGTTGACGTCAAATCCACAAGGGCGCGCGGTGCAGCACGCCCGTACGTCCGACGGGCGCACCGTGGCGCAGATGGTGATCGATGAGATTTCGCAGCTCAACGTGGGTGCGGAGCCGATTGGCAGTTTCGGTCTGGTGGTCGGTGCCACTGTTGGCGAGACCGGACACGAACTGTCGCATGTCAATGGGCCGTTGCTTGCGCCGGGGCTCGGCACGCAAGGTGGACGACCCGAGGACCTGCGTGCCGTCTTCGGGCAAGCGCTTGCCAACGTGCTGCCGTCGTACTCCCGGGAGATCCTGTCGAGCGGCCCCGAACCGTCCGCTCTACGCGCCGCTACCGAACAGACGCTTGTTAAGTGCCGGGCCGTGCTCGGGGTCGAGTTCTGAGTGAGCGATCCCTCACGACGAGGTGATCTTGGCGTACCCACGTTGCCGAAAACGTCGCTGACCGCTAGTTTTCCCCGCGCTGGGAACCACATGCCCCTTTGGTTCTCGGCTACACCACGTTTCAGATGCGGCGGTGCGATCCGCCCGTCGCGATAGGGACCTGAGGAGAACTGGTGCCGCTCCCGTCACTGACCCCCGAACAGCGCGCAGCCGCGCTGGAGAAGGCCGCGGAGATCCGTAAGGCCCGTGCTGAGTTGAAGGAGCAGCTCAAGCAGGGCAAGACCACCCTCGCCGCCGTGCTCGACCGGGCGGAGTCCGACGACGTTGTCGGCAAGCTGAAGGTTTCCGCCGTGCTGCAGGCCATGCCCGGTATCGGGAAGATCCGGGCCACCCAGATCATGGAGAAGCTCAAGATCGCTGACAGCCGTCGCCTGCGGGGTCTCGGCGAGCAGCAGCGGAAGGCCCTGCTCGGGGAGTTCGCCGCGAACTAATTCGCGGCAAGGTGTAGAAACAAGCAGTGACCATGCATGACGACGCGCGCCCGGCAGCTCGGCTCACCGTCCTGTCCGGCCCCTCCGGGGTCGGCAAGGACAGCGTGATCGAGCTGATCCGGGCGCGCTCGCCCTGGATCTGGCTGTCCGTGTCGGTGACCACCCGCCCCATGCGCGACTACGAGGTCGACGGCGTCCACTACTTCTTCGTCGACCGGCCCCAGTTCGAGCGGATGGCCGCCACCGGCCAGCTGCTGGAGTGGGCCGAGTTCGCGGGCAACCTGTACGGCACCCCGAGGGCAGCCGTCGAGCAGCGGTTGCGACGCGGTGAGCCGGTGCTGCTGAAGATCGATCTGCAGGGTGCCCGGCAGGTGCGGGCCGCGATGCCCGAAGCGCAGCTGGTGTTCCTCGCCCCGCCGAGCGTCGAGGAACTCAAACGGCGGTTGATCGGTCGCGGCACCGACGACGAGGAGACGATCCAGCGGCGCCTGGCGCACGCCGACGAGGAGTTGGCGGCAGAGGGCGAATTCGACGTCACCGTGGTCAACGACCATGTCGAGCGCGCCGCTGCCGAGCTGGTAGGATTGCTCGGTTCATCATTATTGACACCTGCACATCCGCAGCGCACCGCCTGAGCGGGAGCGCGTCGCCCGAGCGGCAGCGCACGGTGTGAGCGGGGGCTGCGTCACCGACGGTGTGCATCACCGACGGTGTGCGTTCACTCCGGTCGCGTGCCGTGCACACAGCCGGGCGGATGCCTTCCTCGCCGAGGCGGACCGACTCGACGACACAGAGGTTGCATCCGTGGGATCCATCGCAAATCCGGAAGGCATCACCAACCCACCCATCGACGAGCTGTTGGAGAAGACCTCGTCGAAGTACGCTCTGGTGATCTTCGCCGCCAAGCGCGCCCGTCAGGTCAACGCCTACTACAGCCAGCTCGGTGAGGGCCTGCTGGAGTACGTCGGACCGCTGGTGGAGACCACTCCACAGGAGAAGCCTCTCTCCATCGCGATGCGGGAGATCAACGCAGGGCTGCTCACCGCCGAGCCCACCGACCAGCCCTGAGCGGTACCCCGGTCGGAGTTCCGCCGGCGGCAGGGCCGGCGCCGGGTGGGTCGCCTCGGGTGGTCCTCGGTGTAGGCGGCGGTATCGCCGCCTACAAGGTCTGCGAGCTGCTGCGGCTGCTGACCGAGTCCGGCCACCGGGTGCGGGTGGTGCCGACCGCCGCGGCGTTACGCTTCGTCGGTGCGCCCACCTGGGCGGCGCTGTCCGGGCAACCGGTGGCCGAGGACGTGTGGTCCGACGTCGACCAGGTCCCGCACGTACGCCTCGGACAGCAGGCCGATCTCGTCCTGGTCGCCCCGGCCACCGCGGACCTGCTCGCCCGGGCCGCCCACGGGCTCGCCGACAACCTGCTGACCAGCACCTTGCTCACCGCCCGATGCCCGGTGCTGCTCGCCCCGGCGATGCACACCGAGATGTGGGAGCATCCGGCCACGGCGCACAACGTGGCACTGCTGCGCGAGCGGGGCGTACTGGTGATCGAGCCGGCGGTCGGCCGGTTGACCGGTGCCGACTCGGGAAAGGGCCGGCTGCCGGAGCCGGCCGAGATCTTCGCGGTCGCCCGTCGGGTACTGGCCCGGCGCCGCAACCCACCGGCCGATCTCGCCGGGCTGCGGGTGGTGGTGACCGCCGGCGGTACCCGTGAGCCGCTCGACCCGGTGCGCTTCCTCGGTAACCGGTCGTCCGGCAAACAGGGGTACGCGTTCGCCCGCACCGCCGTGGCCCGGGGTGCACGGGTGACGCTGGTCGCCGCCAACGTGTCGCTGCCCGATCCGGCCGGGGCGGACCTGGTGCGGGTGGGTACGACCGAGGAACTGCGTGCCGCCACCGTCGATGCGGCGGCCGGCGCCGATGTGGTGATCATGGCGGCCGCCCCGGCCGACTTCCGACCTGCCGTCTACGCACCGACCAAGATAAAGAAAGCCGAGTCGGGTGCGGCTCCGGTAGTCGAGCTGGTCACGAATCCGGACATCGCCGCCGAGCTCGGCGCGACCAAGCCCGCCGGACAGATTCTGGTCGCGTTCGCCGCGGAGACCGGTGACCTGGTCGCCAACGCCCGGACGAAGCTGGCCCGCAAGCGGGCGGACCTGATCGTGGCCAACCAGGTAGGAGCCGAGCGGGTGTTCGGCGCGGACGCCAACTCGGCGACCGTGCTCGGCGCGGACGGCACGGTCGTCGTGCTCGACGAGCGCGACAAGGAGCAGTTGGCCGACGACGTGTGGGATCTGGTGTCCACCCGGCTCGGGCGGGGCTGATACCCGACGCGCCGGGCTGAAGCCCGGTGACTTTTCCTGGGATGCTCGCCTGGGCGCCATACCCCCGAGTTGATGACTAGACTTCCGTGAACCGATTAACTTCAGAATCAAGGAGTACCGTGGCACGCCGTCTTTTTACCTCCGAGTCGGTCACGGAGGGTCACCCAGACAAGATCGCTGATCAGATCAGCGACGGGATCCTCGATGCGCTGCTGGCGCAGGACCCGCGGTCGCGGGTCGCGGTCGAGACGTTGATCACGACTGGTCAGGTGCACGTGGCTGGTGAGGTGACGACGCAGGCGTACGCCGATATTCCGGCGATCGTACGGGAGACGATCCTGAGGATCGGGTACGACTCGTCGAAGAAGGGGTTCGACGGGGCGTCGTGCGGGGTGAGCGTGTCGATCGGGGCGCAGTCGCCGGACATCGCGCAGGGTGTGGACACCGCGATCGAGTTGCGTTCGGGCGGTGTCGACGGTGACGCGTTGGATTCGCAGGGTGCCGGCGACCAGGGGATGATGTTCGGCTTCGCCTGCTCCGAGACGCCGGAGCTGATGCCGCTGCCGATCGCGCTGGCGCATCGGCTGGCCCGGCGGTTGTCGGCGGTGCGCAAGGACGGGACCGTGCCGTACCTGCGACCGGACGGCAAGACGCAGGTCACCATCGAGTACGACGGGTTGCGGCCGATCCGGCTGGACACGGTCGTGGTGTCCAGTCAGCACGCGGCGGACATCTCGTTGGAGTCGTTGCTGACGCCGGACGTGCGCGAGCACGTCATCGCGCCGGAGCTGGAAGGGCTGGAGCTGGCGACGGAGGGTTACCGGCTGCTGGTCAACCCCACGGGCCGTTTCGAAATCGGTGGGCCGATGGGCGACGCGGGTCTGACCGGTCGCAAGATCATCGTTGACACCTACGGTGGATACGCCCGGCACGGCGGCGGCGCCTTCTCAGGCAAGGACCCGTCGAAGGTGGACCGTTCGGCGGCCTACGCGATGCGGTGGGTGGCGAAGAACGTGGTGGCGGCGGGGCTGGCGGAGCGCTGCGAGGCGCAGGTCGCGTACGCGATCGGCAAGGCGCACCCGGTGAGCCTGTTCGTGGAGACGTTCGGCACCGAGAACGTGCCGGTGGAGCGGATCGAGCGGGCGATCGGCGAGGTGTTCGACCTGCGGCCGGCGGCGATCATCCGGGACCTGAACCTGTTGCGGCCGATCTACCAGCAGACCGCGGCGTACGGGCATTTCGGTCGGGAGATTCCCGAGTTGATGTGGGAGAGCACTGAGCGGGCTGCGGATCTGAAGTCCGCTGCGGGCGCCTGACACCTCGGCGCGACCCGAGCGCCGTGTCGTCAGGGTGTCCACCGCGCCCGCCGGTGGGCAGGATGGCGCGGTGAGCCCGCGAGCCACCAGCGGCCGGCGGCCGGCTGAGCGGCTGCCGGTCGCTCGCGTCTGTGTCGACGTGCCGCTGCCGCACCTGGACCGGGCGTTCGACTACCTGGTGCCGGCCGAACTCGACGAGGGCGTGCGGGCGGGCACCCGGGTGCGGGTGCGCTTCGCCGGTCAGCTCGTCGACGGCTGGGTACTGGACCGGGGCGCTGTGTCCGAGCACAGCGGCAAGCTGACCTTTCTCGACAAGCTCGTCTCGCCGGAGCCGGTGCTGACCGCCGAGGTGTCCCGGCTGGCCCGGGCGGTCGCCGACCGCTACGCCGGACACCTCGCCGACGTACTGCGGTTGGCGGTGCCCCCGCGCCACGCCCGGGTGGAGCGGGAACCTCCACCCCCTTCCCCCGACGATCTTGGACATATCGACGGACAAAACGGTACAGATAACCGCGATAACTCCAAGATCGTCGGGGGAGCGGGTGGGCGCGGGTGGGAGGCGTACCCGGCCGGAGCGCCGTTTCTGCGGGCGCTCACCGCCGGCCGGCCGGCGCGGGCCGTGTGGGGTGCGCTACCCGGTGAGGACTGGGCCGCCCGCTACGCCGAAGCGATCGCCGCCACCTGCGCCGGTGGCCGGGGCGCGGTGGCCGTCCTGCCGGACGGACGCGACGTCGACCGGCTCGACGCCGCCCTGCGGGACCTGTTCGGCACCGGCCGGCACACCGTACTCACCGCGGCGCTCGGCCCGGCCCGCCGCTACCGGGCGTTCCTGGCCGCCAGCCGGGGCGTCATCAAGGTGGTCATCGGCACCCGGGCGGCGATGTTCGCGCCGGTCGCCGACCTCGGCCTGGTGGCCATCTGGGACGACGGCGACGACGTGCACGCCGAGCCCCGGGCACCGTACCCGCACGCCCGTGACGTCCTGCTGACCCGGGCACAGCTCGGCGACACCGCCGCACTGCTCGGCGGGCACGCCCGTTCCGGTGAGGCCCAGCAACTCGTCGAGACCGGCTGGGCCCGGGAGATCGTCGCCGCCCGGGCCACCATCCGCCAGCGGGCGGCGCTGGTCACCCCGACCGGTGACGACCCGCAACTCGCCCGTGACGCGGCCGCCGCCACCGCCCGGCTGCCCAGCCTGGCGTTCACCACCGCCCGTGCCGCCCTGCAGGCCGGCACGCCGGTGCTGGTCCAGGTACCGCGCCGGGGCTACCTGCCGGCGGTGTCCTGCGCCGACTGCCGTACGCCGGCCCGTTGCCCGCACTGTGCCGGGCCGCTCGCGTTGCCCTCGGCCACCGGCACCCCCGCATGCCGCTGGTGTGGGCGCCCCGCCGCCGGCTACGCCTGTCCGAACTGCCGGCAACGGCGGCTGCGGGCCGCGGTGACCGGTGCCCGGCGCACCGCCGAGGAACTCGGCCGGGCCTTCCCCGACGTCGCGGTGCGTACGTCCGGCCGCGACGAGGTGCTGACGAGGGTTCCGGCGGAGTCGGCCGTGGTGGTGGCCACTCCCGGCGCCGAACCGGTGGCCGCCGAGGGCTACGGCGCGGTGCTGCTGCTGGACACCTGGGCCCTGCTGACCCGGGCGGACCTGCGGGCCGCCGAGGAGGCGCTGCGCCGCTGGCTGGCCGCGGCGGCGCTGGCCCGCCCCGCCGCCGCCGGCGGTCGCGTCGTCGTGGTCGCCGACGGCGGGCTCGCTCCGGTGCAGGCCCTGCTGCGCTGGGATCCGGCCTGGTTCGCCGCACGGGAGCTGGCCGACCGGCGCGAGCTCGGGTTTCCGCCGGCGGCCCGGATGGCCAGCCTGACCGGTGCGGCCGACGCCGTCGCCGACCTGCTCACCGTGCTGCTGCTGCCCGACGGTGCCGAACTGCTCGGCCCGGTGCCGGCCGGGCAGGGGCAGGAGCGGATGCTCATCCGGGTCCGCCGCGCGCGGGCCGCCGAGCTCGCCCAACGCCTACGCGCGGCGGCCGGCACCCGCAGCGTACGCAAGACCGGTCAGCCGGTGCGGATCCAGATCGACCCGCTCGACCTGCTGTAGGGAGCCCGACGGTAGGGGGTGCCCGACGCTATGGAGCCCGACGGCAGAGCCCGACGCTAGGGAGCCCGACGCTAGGGAGCCCCGGCCCCGTGCCAGTTCAGCTGAGCCGGAACGCGGACTGCGCACCGGCGGCGGGACCGATGGTCAGCTGCCCGTTGTCGTGGCGTACGAAGGCCGCGGAGACCCCGGCGAGGCGCAGCGAGATGCGCCCGTTCACCCGGGCTATCCGGTGGAAGCTCGCCTGGGCGGCGAACTCCGTACCGTCGGCGCCCTCGACGGCCGGGTCCAGGCGTACCGTGCCGTCGACCGCCCGCAGGTAGTGTCCGGGCCGGTCGACCGACTGGACCGACACCGTGTCCGCTCCGGCCAGCCCGGCCCCGATGCGGAACTGGGTGTCGGCCAGCCGCCGGGAGTCGGTGTCCACGACCACGGTCGCGTCGATGTGGCGAACGAAGGCGTCGCGGGTCGCGTCGGCGGGGGACAGCCGCACGATCGGGCCGCCCTCGCCGACCGGGACGCCGAACAGCGGACTGCCGTCGGTATCCCAGTAGAGCCGCTGCACCCGGGCGTGCCGGTTCGGGTCGTACAACGGGTCGCCGGTGATGTCCCGGTAGTCACGGGCGTGGTAGACCAGCACGGTGGTCCTGCCGTCCTCGGCGACGGTGAACGAGTTGTGCCCCGGGCCGTACCGGCTGGTCTGCTCGTTGGTGACGAAGACCGGCTCGGGGGTCTTCGTCCACGACCGGTGGTCGAGCAGATCGGCGTCGGCGTCGGCGGTGAGCAGGCCCATGCAGTAGCGCGAGTCGGTGGCACTGGCCGAGAAGGTCATGAACACCTGCCCGTTGCGGACGATCACCGCCGCTCCTTCGTTGACCGCGAACCCCTGCACCTCCCATTGCCGGGTCGGGGTGGCGATGCGGACCGGCTTGGTCCGCAGCGTCCAGGGGTTGGCCAGCTCGGCGATGTAGAGGCTGGAGTTGACCGCGATCTCCGGCTCGCCCTGGGCCCAGACCAGGTACCGCCTGCCGTGATGGCTGAACGTGGTGGCGTCCAGCGCGAAGCTGTCCCACTCGGTGACCAGCTGGCCACGCAACTGCCAGCCCGCCGGGTCGCGGGGATCGTCCAGCGGGGACTCCAGCACGTACATCCGAATCCGGAACACGTCGTCGGAGTCGCCGGCGGCGAAGTAGACGTACCACGCGCCGTCGATGCGGTGCAGCTCCGGAGCCCAGATGTGACCGCCCATCCGGCCGCTGGCCGGGCGCCGCCAGATGACGGTCTCCGCCGCCGTGGCCAGGCCGGCGATGGTGGGCGCACCGCGGACCACGATCCGGTCGTACTCGGGCACCGAGCCGGTGAAGTAGTACATCCCGGCCACCGGGTAGGTGACGAACGGGTCGGCGCGCTGGGCGACGAGCGGGTCGATCGTCGGTACGCCGTACACCTGCGCGTCGGTGGGTGCGCCGGCCGGGCCGGGGGTGTTGCCGGCGGTCGGTGCGGCGGCGGCGACGTCCGGGCGCCCGGCGCCGGAGGCCAGCCCGCCGGCCAGGCCGGCGGCGGCGAAGCCCAGGCCGCCGCGCAGCAGGGCACGCCGGTTCACGTCGTACGTCATGGGGCCACCTCATTCGTCATTGGGTCACCTCACTGGGTGCGGATGCGGATGAAGGTCACGGAGTACGGCTCGAAGGTGTGTGTGAAACGGGACGCCACGCCGGTGAGCTGGGTGGTGACCGGCTGGATCGGCTCGGCCGAGCGGGTGTTCTGCTGGCCGGGGTCGCCGCTGATCACGGTCATCCGGGCCTGCGACCGCACCGGCAGGTCGCCCAGGTCGATCTGGGTGACCGCCGCCTTCTCCTGCGCGTTGACCACCTTGACCAGCAGGTCTCCGGTGGCCTCGTCGCGGGTGACGACCTGGGCGAACGGGTGGGTGGCCCGGTCGTCGACGAACTCGCCCCACACCTGTCCGTCGAGGATCAGGGTGACGTGGTTGCCCCGGACCTGGACGGTGACGTCGTACGTGGTGCCGGTGGCGACCTGGTTCGGTTTGGCGATCAGCGTCTCCTTGGCCCCGTTGGTGGCCTTCTCCACCGCGCCCTGGGTGTTGTTCCAGCCGCCGAGGTTCCACCAGTAGAAGGTGCCGGCGTCCTTGACGCCGAAGCCGATGAGGAAGCCCTCCGCCCCGGCGTTCTTCGTGGCGGTCAAGGACAGGTCGTAGTCGGTGGCGGTGATCTCGGCGGCAGCGACCATGGTGTCCAGCGCGGCGGTGTCGCTCTGGGTGTACGCGCCGTCGACCACCGCCCAGTTGCCCCGGTTGGCGACCGGCGTCCAATTCTGCGCCCCGGCGGAGAAGTCGTCGCTGAACAGCACCGTGCCGTCCGGGGTGGTGACCTTCACGTCGTCGTAGGTCGCCGAGGTGGCCCAGGTGGACAGGCCGATTCGGCCGGTGATCGGCTGGGCGCCGATGGTCGGCCCGGTCGCCTCGCTCGGCACCGTCCGGTCGCCGACGTTGGTCATGAACAGCTTCTGCACCTGGTAACTGGTGGTGCCCCAGGACTCGTCGTTGTCGAACCAGATCAGGTCCGGCCGCCACTGCACGTTGTCGATGTTGGCCAGCAGCGGGGCGTACGAGGCCATCTCGACGATGTCGGCGTTGCGCTCCAGCCCGGTCATGTAGGCCGCCTCGGCCAGCGAGTTGAACAGCTTGCTGTCCCGGGAGGCGTACTCGCCGAGGAACACCTTCGGCCCGGTGCGGTCGTAGCTGTCGTAGCGGTCGTTGTGCTGCAGGAACCAGGCCGGGCTGTTGTAGTAGTGCTCGTCGACCATGTCCACCCCGGCGGCGCGGTTGAGCTGCCAGAGCCGATCGAAGGTGGCACCCTGGTCGTCCGGGCCGGAGTTGCTGATCACGGTGATCTCCGGGTGCTCCGCCTCGATCGCCGACCGGAACCGCTGGAAGTTGGCGAAGAACTCGTCGGGCAGGTTCTCCTCGTTGCCGACGCCGAGGTGGGTGAGGCCGAACGGTTCCGGATGGCCCATCTCGGCGCGCAGCCCGCCCCAGGTGGAGGTGGCCGGGCCGGTGGCGAACTCGATCAGGTCCAAGGTGTCGGAGATGTGCCGGGCCAGCAACTCCTCGTCGACGGTGGCCTGGTTCTGACCGCAGCCGGTGACCAGGGCCGGCACCACCGGCAGCGGCATCGCGCCGATGTCCTCGGCGAACTGGAAGTACTCGAAGTAGCCCAGCCCGTACGACTGGTTGTAGCCCCAGAAGTTGGCGTTCGTGGCCCGGGTCTCCACCGGGCCGACGGTGTCCTTCCACTGGAAGGATCGGGCGCGTTCCCAGTCCGACCCGGCGTCGTAGCCGTACATGCTGCCGGTGTTGACCAGACACCCGCCGGGGAAGCGGACGAAGCCCGGCCGCAGCGCCTCGATCTTCTGGGCCAGGTCCTTGCGCAGGCCGTTGGCGCGGCCCCGGAAGGTTTCCCGAGGGAACAACGACACCATGTCCAGCCGTACGGTGCCGGTGCCGCCGGCGAGCACCGCCAGCCGACCGGCATCGGAGGTCCGGTGGGCGGTGAAGGTGGCGGTGTACCTGGTCCAGGTGTCGCCTCGGACGCTGAACCGTTGCGGTTCGGCGAGCCGGCGCCCGTCGACGTCGACCAGCCTGACCGTCAGCTGGTTGCCGGGTGCGTCGGTGCGGGCCCAGACCGAGAAGTCGTAGCGGTCGCCGGCCTCGACCGCGATCCCGCTGTTGTAGCCGGAGTTGGTCACCCCGTAGCGTCCGCCGGTGCTGTTGTCCAGGTCGAGTCGCAGGTAGGTGCGGTTGCGGTCGTTGAGGCGCTCGGCGTCGTCGACGGGGGTCGCGACACCGGCTCCGCCGGCCTCGCTGTCCGGGGTCCAGGCGGTCAGCCCGGTAAAGGACTGGTTGTCCACCGGCAGGAACTCGAAGGACCGGTTGCGGACCAGTTCAGCGTAGAGGCCGCCGTCGGCGGCGTAGTTGATGTCCTCGAAGAAGACCCCGTACATGGTGTCACTGATCGGCACGCCGGCAGCGGCCGGATCGACGGTGATCGTGTATTCCGGATCCGGCTGTGGCGGGTCGGCCAGGCCCGGTGCGGCGGCGGCGAGGGTGCTGGCGACCAGCGCGCCAACCAGCAGCGTGCCGGCCACCAAACCTGGCCGTGGTGGTCCGCCCGGGCCTGGTCGGGGCGATCGTCGGAACATGAGGTGCCCCCTGCGGGTCGCAACAACTGTAAGTTTCGTCTATGTGAGCGCTAACAGACTCGGAGTATTACGGCCGGATCACCGTCGCGTCAATAGGTCAGGATCAGTGCGGTCAGCGCCTGGGACGCCCGGTTCCATCCTTCGTCGGGTTCGTCGGCCAGCTCTTGTCCACGTTCACTCGCCCGATCGGCTCATCTGGGCGGCAAGCCGGCCGTCGGGGACCGGCGTGGCACCGGGCGCCGGTTGCCCACACGAGCGTCACCGGCGTCGGCGGACGTCCGTAGACTGGAGGCACCGTCGTCCACGACAAGGAGCCTGACCGCGTGACCGTCCAGCCCATCCGACTCTTCGGCGACCCGGTGCTGCGCACCCCGGCCGAGGCTGTCGTCGATTTCGACGCCGAGCTGCGCGGGCTCGTCGCCGACCTCACCGACACGATGGTCGAGCAGAACGGCGCCGGCCTCGCCGCCCCTCAGCTGGGGGTCGGGCTGCGGGTGTTCGCCTTCCACGTCGACGACGTCCTGGGCCATCTGATCAACCCGGTGCTCGACTTCCCCGACGCCGAGGAACAGGACGGCCCGGAGGGCTGCCTGTCCATCCCGGGGCTCTACTTCGACACCAAGCGCCGGAACAACGTCGTGGCGAAGGGCTTCAACGAGTACGGCGACCCGATGCAGATCGTGGGCACCGGTCTGATGGCACGCTGTGTCCAGCACGAGACCGACCATCTCGACGGGGTGCTCTTTCTCGACCGGCTCGACCCCGCCACCCGCAAGGAGGCGATGAAGGCCATCCGGGAGGCGGACTGGTACGACGACGCCGCGCCGCCGACGGTCAAGGTCAGCCCGCACCGCTCGCCGGCCGGTGGGTTGGGGCGCGGGTCGAGAAGTCCGTTCGGGCTGGGGGGCTGATCGCGTGCGACTGGTCTTCGCCGGTACCCCGGCCGTCGCCGTACCCGCGCTGGCGGCGATCGCCGCCTCCAGCCACGACCTGATCGCCGTGGTGACCAGGCCGGACGCCCCCGCCGGCCGGGGTCGGCGGCTGGTGCGCTCGCCGGTGGGCGCCTGGGCCGACGAACGTGGCGTCGAGGTGCTCACCCCGCGACGGCCACGGGAGCCGGAGTTCCTCGATCGGCTGACCGCGTTGGCACCCGACTGCGCACCGGTGGTCGCCTACGGCGCACTGGTTCCGCCGGTTGCTCTCGCCGTCCCCACCCACGGGTGGCTGAACCTGCACTTCTCGTTGCTGCCGGCGTGGCGGGGCGCCGCGCCGGTGCAGCACGCGGTGCTGCACGGCGACGAGGTCACCGGGGCCAGCGTGTTCCAACTGGAAGAAGGGCTGGACACCGGTCCCGTGTACGGCACCGTCACCGACGAGATCGCGCCCACCGACACGGCCGGCGATCTGCTGGAGCGGCTGGCGCACAGCGGTGCACAGTTACTGGTGGCGGTCCTGGACGCGATCGCCGCTGGCACCGCACGGGCGGTGCCGCAGCCCGGCGACGGGGTCTCGCTCGCGCCCAAGCTGACCGTCGAGGACGCGCAGCTGCGGTGGGGCGATCCGGCGTTCGCGGTGGACCGGCGGGTGCGGGCGTGCACACCGGCACCGGGGGCGTGGACCACGTGGCGCGACGAGCGGGTCAAGCTCGGTCCGGTGCGGCCGGTGCCCGACGGACCCGACCTGAAACCAGGGGAGTTGCTGGTGGAACGCAACCGGCTGCTGGCCGGCACGGCGTCGGTGCCGGTCGCGCTCGGCGAGGTCCGTGCGGCCGGAAAGAAGGCGATGCCCGCCGCCGACTGGGCCCGCGGTGCCCGCGTCACCACCGGTGAGTTCCTCCGATGAGCACGATGGAGGGCTCGGCGAGCGCGAGGAGTGAGCGAGCGTCAGCGAGTGAGCCCCGCAGTCGTGAGCGGACGGAGGGCTCGGCGAGCGCGAGGAGTGAGCGAGCGTCAGCGAGTGAGCCCCGCAGTCGTGAGCGGACGGAGGGCTCGGCGAGCGCGAGGAGTGAGCGAGCGTCAGAGCGGGGCGGCCGGGGAGAACGGGCGCGGCATGGTCGGCGGCGGATCGATCCGGCGCGCGACGCCGCGTACGAGGCGGTCGCGGCGGTGCAGCGCGACGCCGCGTACGCCAACCTGGTGCTGCCGACGATCCTGCGTGAGCGCGAGCTGTCCGGCCGGGACGCCGCGTTCGCCACTGAACTGGTGTACGGCACGCTGCGGCTGCTCGGCACCCTCGACCTGATCATCGAGCGGGCGTCCGGACGCGAGGTGGCCCGGATCGACCCGCCGGCCCGCGACGCGCTACGGCTGGGTGCGTACCAACTGCTGCACACCCGGGTCCCGCCGCACGCCGCTGTGTCGGTGACGGTGGATCTGGTGCACAACGTGGCGCCCGGTGCGGTCGGGTTCGCCAACGCCGTACTGCGTGAGGTGTCCAGCCGGCATCTGGATGCCTGGATCGAGGAGCTGGCCCCGGACCCCGCCGCCGATCCGATCGGCAATCTGGCGGTGACGTACCACCATCCCGTGTGGATCGTTCGGGCGTTCGCCGAGGCACTCGGCAATGACCTGGACGAGACCGTCCGCCTGCTGATCGAGGACAACGACCGGCCGTCGGTGCATCTGTGCGCCCGGCCGGGCCGGGCCGACGCGGTCGAGTTGGCCGACGAGGTCGGCGGGGCGCCAGGGGCGTTCTCCCCGTACGCGGTCTACCTGTCCGGCGGCGCGCCGGGCGAGTTGCCGGCGATCCGGCAGCGGCGGGCCCACGTGCAGGACGAGGGCTCCCAGCTGGTGACCGTGGCGCTGGCCGCCGCCCCGGTCTCGGAAGGCTCCGACGCCCGCTGGTTGGACCTGTGTGCCGGGCCGGGGGGCAAGGCCGCGCTGCTCGGTGCCCTCGCCGCCGGCCGGGGGGCCGGTGTCACCGCGATCGAGGTCGCCGAGCACCGGGCGCGCCTGGTGGAGCAGTCGGTACGCGGCCTGCCGGTGACGGTGCACGCGATGGACGGCCGCCGGGTCGGGGCTGGCCAGGAGTTGCCGGCGGCGTCGTTCGACCGGGTGCTGGTCGACGCGCCGTGCACCGGGCTCGGTTCGCTGCGCCGCCGTCCCGAGTCCCGCTGGCGCCGGCAGCCGGCGGATCTGCCGCCGCTGACCCGGCTGCAGCGCGAGTTGCTCGTGGCCGGCCTGCGGGCGACCCGGCCCGGCGGTGTGCTGGCGTACGTCACGTGTTCGCCGCACCGGGTGGAGACGCACGTGTCGGTGACCGAGGCGGCGCGCCGGTGCGGCGTACCGGTGGATTTCGTCGACGCCCGCCCGCTGTTGCCGGCCGGAATGCCGGGCCTCGGGGACGGCCCGTCGGTGCAGCTGTGGCCACACCGGCACGGTACCGACGCGATGTTCCTGGCGGTGCTGCGCCGCACCGGGTGAGCCCGCGGGAAGCACTCACTCGTAGCGGATGGGCAGGAACTCGGTGCCGCCGCCCCGGGCCGACCCGGTCAGTGCCGGATCGTCACGCCAGAGCAGGCACCGGACCACCTGGTTGCCGTCGTCCCACTCGTCCTTGAACGGATAGTCGTAGATGGTGCCGAAGCGGTACCGCAGGTCGTCGTCGATGGGCAGGCCGGCGTAGCTGGCGACCACCCGGCGGCACCGCTCGTGCACCTGGTCGGCGTTGCCGGCGAATTCGTCGTAGGCGAGGTCCTGCTCGGCGTAGACCCCGGCGAACTCACTTTGATGCGGCTGTGAGCAGGCGACCGGTACGAGGTCGCCGACTTCTCCGCCAGCGACGGACTCGGGGGTGAAGCAGCCCCACCGCAGTGGCGCGTCCCCGGCCAGGGCGTTGGCCAGACTGGAGGTGCGCGGGACGAAACTGCGGTCCTCCATGCTGGTCATCTCGCCCACGTCGCACCGATACCAGCGGGCACCGCCCTGCCAGGCCGGTGACGACGGTACGACGACCCGTAGCCGGATTCGTCCGGTCTGCCAGGGGGCACCGAGGAACTCCTCGGCCCGCTGGTCGCAGACCTCGCGGGCGGCGTGCCGGGCCGCGGAGCCGGCCGCCGGAGCGTCGTCGTCGACGGCGTGCGCGCCGGTGAAGATACCGACGAAGATGGTCTCCACGTCGTGCGGCTGGCCACAGTCGACCGGCGTGTAGTCGTCGCGGTGGCCGATGTCGCTGGTGGAGGACGGGTGGCACACGCCGACCTGCGGCAGGAAGGGTGTCGGTGTCTCGAACGCCGCCCAGCTGTCGGTGAGAGCGCCGTCGCCGTCTCTCGGTGGGGGCAGGCACCCCGTGGTCGCTGCCAGGATCATGGCCGCCAGCACCGGCCCGTACCACCACCGTCGCATGCCGTACGCCTCCCCCGCCGCCGGGTGATCGTAGGCACCTAATTGTACTTCACGTAGTCAAACGAATCTCTTGCGTGACTACGGTGCCGCCCCGCGACGGTACGGCCCGCAGGTCGACGTGGACCCACGGGCCGTACCGGATGGTCGGGCCGGGTCAGCTGGGCAGCGCGAAGGTGATCGTCTGCGGCCCGTTCGTACGGATCGGCTCGGCGATCGCGGTGGCGAAGTCGGTGCCACCATGCCAGCGCAGCTCGCCGGTGCACAGGCAGGAGATCTTCACCGGCTGCCGGGGCAGGACGACGAGTTGGGCACTGGTGGCTGCCGCCGCCAACTCGGCGACGGCGACCGGATCCTTCGTGGCCTGGTTGTGCAGGACCAGATAGCCGGGGCCCTGCGGCGGGTCGGGGATCTCCACGGTGACCTCGGTGCCGCTTTCGAGCTGGTAGTCGTACGGCAGCGCGTTGGGATCCGCGGAGACGAGCTCGGCGCGCAGCCGGTTGCCGACATGACCGCTCCACTGGTACGGGTACCCGTCGGCGCTGAACAGCAACGGCCAGTCGTACGGGCCCAGCCAGTCGATGACGAACGTGCCGTCCTCGCCGACCAGGGAGTAGCGCGGGTCGCGGGAGCCGTCCGGGACCGGCGCGACGATCCCGACCGTCCCGTGCACGGCGGGCGCGTCGTCGGCGTCGCTGACCGCACCGGTGATCACCGATCGGTGGTCGAGTCTGATCGTCGGTCCCGGCAGGATCTCGTCCGCGGTGAACGTGAACCAGCGCGCCTCTTTCTGCGTCCCGGTGCCACCGGTCTGGCTCACCCATTGCGCCCCGTATTGGCTGCCGGAGTCGGGCAGCACGAACAGGTTGTAGGAGCCGGGCCCGGGAACCGCAACGTCGACCCGACCCCGGGAATCGCTGCGGGTCGGGCACAGGCCGGAGAAACTGAGAGTGAATACCGGCACCGCGAAGACGCAGATGTCGGCCACCGGTTCACCGGTGGCCGCGTCGACGACACTGGTGCGAACGCCTGGACCGGTGAATTCCGCCGCGTAGGCCTGAGGCGCGACGGTGGCACCCGTGACCAGTGCCGAGGCCACGACGGATCCGAGTATCAATCGCTTTTTACGGGTGCCCGCTGAACGCGGTTCGGCGGCCCGGTGCGCGCCGCCTTTCCGCCGGGCGGAAAACTGAATAAGCCTCAACGGAGATTGCCCCTTTCGTGTTTCATCCAACGGGGTACGTGCTAGCTGCGTTTGTAGCACGTGAAGAGCGTCGATGCTGGTTGCAGGTGCGGTTGGGGCGACTGTTTCTTGTTTATTAACCTGATGAATTGTCGCACCCGCCGCCGCTCGTGAAAGAGAAGAATAAACGCATTCGGCTGGACTGGGGCAGGTCAGCCGGCTGCCGCGTCGCGCGTCTTGCCGATGACCGCCGCGGCCTCGGCGCTGTCCGGCAGCACGCCGGCGACCGGCTACGCTTCGTCGATGTGATCGCGTACCTCCGGGCGGCGGGCACCAGCCTGGTGTTGGACGCCCGCGGCCCGCACCCACCGGTCGTCCTGCACTGGGGTGCCGACCTGGGTGACCTCGCCGAGCCCGAGTTGGCCACGCTCGCCGACGCCGCGGTGCCCCCGGTGCCGCCCAGCGCGGTCGACCATCCACTGCGGCTCAGCCTGCTGCCGACCGCCGGGCAGGGCTGGACCGGCCGACCCGGCATCGCCGGGTACTGGGTGGCGGGCGAGGCCGGATCGGCCAGCGCGGGAGCCGTCGCCAGGTGCGTCGACGGGTTACGGCTGCAGGCGGTACGCCGTGCCGGTGGGCAGCGGCTGACCGTCGAGTCGGTGGCCGTCGACGGCGGGCTGCGGGTGAGCACCGAGATCGAGCTGACCGAACATGGCGTCCTGCGGATGCGTCACCGGGTGTGCAACACCGCCGCCGAATCGTTGCACCTTGCCTCGCTGGACGTGCTGCTGCCGGTGCCCGATCGCGCCGACGAGCTGCTCGACTTCACCGGCCAGTGGGCGCAGGAACGCCGCCCGCAGCGGGCGAACATGCGCCAGGGCGCGTGGAGCCGGGAGAGCCGCCACGGCCGCCCCGGTCATGACGACCCGTACCTGATGATCGCCGGTACGCCCGGGTTCGGCTTCCGTGGCGGCGAGGTGTGGGCGGCGCACCTGGCCTGGAGCGGCGACAAGCGGCTCTGGGTCGAACGGCAGCCGAGTGGGCAGAGCCTGCTCGGCGCGGGCGAGCTGCTCGCCGCCGGCGAGATGCGGCTGGCACCGCAGGACGCCTACACCACCCCGTGGGTCGTCGCCGCCTGGTCCGGCGCTGGTCTGGACGGGTTGTCGGCCCGCCTGCACTCGTGGATCCGGTCCCGGCGGCCGGCGCGCGGCCACCGCCCGGTGGTACTCAACACCTGGGAGGCGGTCTACTTCGACCAGGACCGTGACCGGCTCGACCGGCTCGTCGACGTCGCCGCCGAGGTCGGGGTGGAACGCTTCGTCCTCGACGACGGTTGGTTCACCGGGCGTACCGACGACCGGCGTGCGCTCGGTGACTGGTACGTCGACCCGCACCGCTGGCCGGACGGGCTGCACCCGCTGATCGACCGGGTGCGGGCCCGGGGCATGGACTTCGGGCTGTGGGTCGAACCGGAGATGGTCAGTCCGGATTCCGATCTCGCCCGCGCCCACCCCGACTGGGTGCTCGGCGCGCCGGACACACCCACCTGGCGGCATCAGCGGGTGCTCGACCTGACCCGGCCTGACGCGTACGAGCACGTCCTGGACCGGCTGAGCGCGTTGCTCGCCACGTACCCGATCGCGTTTCTGAAATGGGACCACAACCGGGACCTGCTGGCCGCCGGCGGCGCGCACCGGCAGACCCTGGCGGCCTACCGGCTGATCGCCGCCCTGCGGGCGTCCTTCCCGGGTCTGGAGATCGAAAGCTGCGCCTCCGGTGGCGGCCGGATCGATCTGGGTGTCCTCGACCTGGTCGACCGGTTCTGGACCTCCGACACCAACGACCCGGTGGACCGGCAGCGGATCACGCGCTGGACCAGCGTGCTGATGCCGCTGGAGTTCCTCGGCGGGCACCTCGGCGCGGGCACGGCCCACATCACCGGGCGGGCCACGGACCTGGGGTTCCGGCTCGCCACCGCGCTGTTCGGCCACGCCGGCATCGAGTGGGACCTCACCGCCGCGACCGCTTTGGAGCGTGGGTACGTGGCCCGGTGGATCGCCTGCTACAAGCGGCTGCGGCCACTGCTGCACACCGGCACCCTGGTGCGCGACGACAGCCCCGATCCGGGCCGCCAGGTGCACGGGGTGGTCGCCGCCGACCGGTCGACGGGTGTGTTCGCCCTGGTGGCGTTGGACGCACCACGAAGCGCGGTGCCGGTGCCGCTGCGGCTCGCCGGGCTCGACCCGGACCGCTGCTACACGGTCCGCCCACTGGACTTCGGGCCGCAGCCAACGGCGATACAGGTGACGCCGCCCGGCTGGCTGAGATCCGGCGACGTCACCCTGTCCGGCCGGGTGCTCGCCGAGGTCGGCCTACCGGCACCGCTGCTCGCGCCGGCACAGGCCGCCCTGTTCACCGTGGACGCCGTGAACGCGGCCGATTGACGACATCCGTTTCATCGGAGGACAGTTACATTGTTGCCGTCACATTGTCGTCAACCAACGAGATGTCTCGTCCGGGGTGTTCGATGGCGGGGTGCGCATGTATGCCGTTATCCAACTCCATTTGATGCATTTATCTACGTGGATTTATTTCGATGTCCGGAGTAGGCTTGATACAGTCCGTTCACGACTTCGGAATGGTGGTGGATCCATGCGGAAAATGTTGGGTGTACTCGTGGCTCTTGTCGTCGGGGCGGTGGCCGCGTTGGCTGTTTCCTCGCCGGCGCAGGCGACCGCGATCACCTTCACTCAAACCAGCGTATGGTCGACCGGCTACGTCGGCGAGGTGACCGTCACCAACAACTTCAGCATCCCGATCACCGGCTGGGAGGTGGGGTTCACCCTGCCTGCGGGTACGGCCGTTTCCTCCCTCTGGAACGCCCAGAGCGCCGCGACCACGCCGCACTACGTCGTGATCAACCCGACCTGGGCCGGCTCCCTCAACCCCGGTGCCTCGACCACGTTCGGATTCGTGGTGACCGGAACCGGCGTACCGACATTCCTCTGGCCGCTGTAGCGGTTTGCCCGGCGCTACACTCGATCCCCGGCGTCCGACGGTCGCGGACAACCCGCGAGACCACCTCGGCCGGACGCCGGGGGCTCGGTCGTGGGGCGGCCGGGTCCGGTCATCCGTCGTGGCGTTGGAGCAACCAGATGAATACACGCGTGTCGGTTCTGAAGGCGCACGGTTCGCAGAACGACATCCTGATCGTCCAGGGCCGCCCCGGCGACCATGCCGCCGAGGCCGACGTGCCGCGACTGGTCAGCCGGCTGTGCGACCGGTCCGGCCCGCTGGGCGCCGACGGCGTCTACTTCGTCGACCTCGCCCCGGCGGTGCCGCAGGCGGCGTTCTTCAACCCCGACGGATCGTTCGCCAAGCTGTGCGGCAACGGGATGCGCTGCCTGGCCCGGCTGGTCCTGGACACCCGCGACGAGCAGCAGGCGGTGGTGCGTGCCGGCGGCGCCGACTTCGTCGTACGTCGGGCCGAGTCGACCGCAGAAGGGGTCCGGCAGACCGCCGTCGAGATGCCGCGGATCGACTTCGCCCCGGCCGAGCCGGTGGTCACCGGCGCGCAGCCGCACATCGACACGCCGCTGCCGGCGCTGCACCCGACGCTGGGGCTGACCGCGCTGGCCGTGCCCAACGACCACCTGGTGGCGGTGGTGGAGAAATTCGACGAGGACGAACTGGTGGCGACCGGCCAGCGGATCAGCGCAGCCACCGACGTCGTGCCGCGTGGGGCGAACCTGTCGTTCATCCATCCGCTCGACGACGGTGAGATCTACGTGCAGACGTACGAGCGGGGGGCCGGGCTGACGCGATCGTGCGGCTCGGGCGTCGTCGCGTCCCGGGCGGTGTATTCCCGGCTCGGTCTGGCCGCGCCCGGCGAGCGGATCACCGTGCGTAATCCGGGCGGCGTCGCGGTGGCCTGGCTGGCCGGCGAACCGTCCGCCTGGCACGCCACCCTGCAGGGCAACGCGTCGTACGTCTACCGGGCCGAGGTCGATCTGACGGCGCTGGGCGCGGGTGAGCCGACGAGGATCGAGACGGACGCGTTCGTCGACGAGATCGAGGCGTTCGCGCGGGCCCGGGAGGACAACCTCGCCGTGCTCGATGCGGCCGGCGTGCACCCGTCGGTGGGCTGAACCCGCACACCGCGCGGCACGGGCGCGAGTTTGTCCGGGCGCGAATGAGACGTCCTGCCCGGTAGTTGCCCGGTAGCTGCCCGGAGTTTGCCACATTTATCGTTGACGTCGTCTTGTCTTCACCTTTCTGTCGCAACGAAAGGCATTGACGGATAAAGATGCCAAAATCGCCAGCGTACGGGAACGCAGGCGAAAATCACATATCTCAACATCGATCTGATTTGGGCCTAGCATCTGTGTCAGTCAGGTACACCGTCACCAGCCTGCCTGTCACAAGCGGGCCGGCTGGGCATCGGAAAGGAGACGGGAGTTGATCTTCTCCCGGCCATCCCGACGCCTCGGGCGTCTCGTACTCACCGCGACCGCGGTAGCCACCACGGTGGCCCTCGCCGCGCCGGCCAACGCCGAACCGGCCAAGGGCGACATCCTCTACGCGGGCGGCGAATCGGTCGTCGCCGACTCGTACATCGTGGTCTTCAAGGACGACCGGGTCGCCCGCACCAGGGTCGGTGCGACGGCCCGGGCCCTCGCTGCCCGGCACAGCGGCAGCGTCGCCCGCACCTACACCGACGCGCTGCGCGGCTTCGAGGCGCGGCTGACCGAAAGGGCGGCCAAGCGGCTCGCCGCCAACCCGGCGGTCAAGTACGTCCAGCAGAACCGCACCGTCTCGCTCGCCGGCACCCAGGCCCCCACCCCCTCCTGGGGCCTGGACCGCATCGACCAGAGCGCGCTGCCGCTCAACAACAGCTACACCTACCCGAACACCGGGTCCGGGGTGACCGCCTACATCATCGACACCGGCATCCGGTTCGCCCACAACGACTTCGGCGGCCGGGCGGTCACCGGCTTCGACGCCGTCGACGGCGGCAGCGCCGACGACGGCAACGGTCACGGCACGCACGTGGCCGGCACCGTCGGCGGCACCGCGTACGGTGTGGCCAAGGACGTCACCCTGGTCGGCGTACGGGTGCTGAACAACAGCGGCAGCGGCAGCTACGCGCAGGTGATCGCGGGCATCGACTGGGTCACCGCCGATCACGCTGCGGGCGAGCCGGCGGTCGCGAACATGAGCCTCGGCGGTGGCTTCGACCAGGCCACCAACGACGCGGTCACCGCCTCCATCGCAGACGGTGTCGTCTACTCGATCGCCGCCGGCAACTCCAGCGCCAACGCGTGCAGCTACTCGCCGGCCAGCACCCCGACGGCGATCACCGTCGGTGCGACCACCAACACCGATGCCCGGGCCAGCTACTCCAACTACGGCACCTGCCTGGACATCTTCGCCCCCGGCAGCAGCATCACCTCGGCCTGGCACACCAGCGACACCGCCACCAACACCATCAGCGGTACCTCGATGGCGGCCCCGCACGTCGCCGGCGCCGCCGCGCTCGCCGTGGCGGCGAACCCCGCCTACACCCCGGCGCAGATCCGTGACCTGCTGGTCGCCGACGCCACCAGCGGCGTCGTCACCAACCCGGGCAGCGGCTCACCCAACGAACTGCTCTACGTCGGCAACATCGTGCCGCCCACCCAGGACTTCGACCTGACCGTCAGCCCGGGCGCGGGCGCGGTCGACCCGGGTGACTCGGTGACCGTCGCCGTCAGCACCACCACCACGGTCGGCGTGCCGGGCACCGTCACGTTCGGCATCAGCGGGCTGCCGACCGGCGTGCGTGCCGCCTTCACCCCGGCCTCGGTCACCTCCGGCGGCTCGGCCAGGCTCACCCTGAGCACCGCCGGCACCGCGATCCCGGGGATCTACCCGTTGACCGTCACCGGCACCGGCCCGGAGACCTCGCACACCGCCACGTTCACCCTCACCATCAACGGTCCGCCCGGTTGCAGCCAGACCAACGCGACCGACTACGCGATCACCGACCACACCACCATCGAAAGCTCGGTCGTGATCAGCGGTTGCTCCGGTCTCGCCCGACCGAACAGCACCATCGAGGTGAGCATCTACCACACCTGGATCGGTGACCTGACCGTGTCGCTGATCGCGCCGGACGGCAGCGCGTACGTGCTGCACAGCCGGAGCGGCGGCAGCACCGACAACATCTTCCAGACCTACACCCGGGACCTGTCGAGTGAGGTCGCCAACGGTGTCTGGAAGCTGCGGGTGCAGGACTCGGCCAGCCTGGACACCGGCTACCTGGACAGCTGGACGCTGAACCTGTAACCCAGCCCGGGCCGCTGGCCGGCCCGGACCATCGCACCGTCGCCCGGGGTCCCGGTTTCTCGTCCGGAACCCCGGGCGCCAGTGCCAAACCGGTGCGGATCGGGCATCAGAGCCGGAAGCCCGTGCAGTCCGGGGTCACCACGATGTTGAACGGGAAGGTCTGCGTGTGTACGCCGTCGGAAAGCCAGATCTCGGCGGTGCCCTCGGTCCCCATCGGCAGCGCTGGAAGGAGCACGTTGACCGCGGAGCGCAGGTGGGTGGGGCTGTCGTTCGATCCCGGGTAGATCGGGTACGTCTCGTAGGACGAGCCAGCCGGCAGGTTCTGCGCGCCCGATTCGAGCTGGGGCCAGGTCCCGATGAGTCTGATGAGAACCAAGCTCCGTTGGCCCACGGTGGGGCGGGTGCAGATGGTCTGCCCGTCCTCGGACAGTCCCGCAGCCTGCCAGGTCGCCTGGCTCGTACGGCCCACGGGGGCAGAGACCGCCGATGCTGGTGCACTGTGGGCGGCGGCGGCCGGCGGACCGCCGAGCGTGACCGCTGCCAGCGTCGCTGCGAGGCCGAGCGCGAACACGACACCGCGATGCTTCAATCTCACGACTGATCTCTCCTCAGGTCTCCACGGACCGCCGGCATGACAACATCCCCCGAACGGATGGGACACAAGGTCAGGACGGCTGGACCGCAATGGGACCTTCAGTCCACGACGCCCGGCGATGTCCGTCAAGCGTCGACTGGGGTACTCCCCTGGCCGCCGCGAGAGCTCCGGCACGGTGCGATGGCGTTGGCCGGGCCCGGGCGGATTCCCGGACCCGGCCAGAACGCGTGTTCAGCTACAGGCGGCGCCGTTGAGGCTGAAGCCGCTCGGCGTGGCGCTGTTTCCACCATGGGTGGCCTGGAAGCCGATGTTGGTCGAGCCTCCTGGTGGTATGGAGGCGTTGTAACTGAGGTTCGTCGCGGTCACCTGACCGCTGGTGGGTGAGTACGTGGCGTTCCAACCCGAGGTGATGGTCTGCCCGGGAGCGAGGGTGAACCGCAGCGACCAGCCGTTGACGGCGGCCGTACCGGTGTTGGTGATGGTGATGTTGTCGACCAGCCCGGTGTTCCACGCGTTGACCGCGTTGGTCACCCGGCACGCTCCGGCGGGTGGCGCGGTGGTCGGCGGTGCCGTGGTCGGCGGTGCGGTGGTGGGCGGTGGGGTCGTCGGCGGTGCCGTCGTCGGCGGTGCGGTGGTGGGCGGTGCGGTGCCCTCGGTGAGGGTGATGGTGGAGATGCTCCGGGCAGGGACGTTGACGCTCACCTGTCCGCCGCTGACACTCGCCGGTTGGGACTGGGAGCTCTGGGTTCGTGAGGTGACGGTGTATTCGGCCGACGAGATGTTCTGCGGCACCTGAACGACGGCGTCGTTGACCGTACTGTTCGAGCGGTTGAGAATCACCAACGTGACCTTGCCCCGTCCCTGGTAGGCGGTCACCTCCAGAGAGGACGCCCGCGAACCCTTCGAGACGGCGACCCGCTTGTCACCGGGCCGGACGTACTTGGCGTACTGGGAGAACGCGTAGCCGCGGCGCAGGGGCGCTCCCTTCGTGGTCCCGTACTGCGCCTCACCGTCGCCGATGAAGGAGTAGAAGCGGCGGCCGTACCACCAGATGTACGCACTCCAGCCGGACTCCATCGACCTGTGTACGGTCCGCATGATGTCGTCCAAGGTCTCGTTCCAGACGGCCGTGTTGCTGGGATCTCCCCAGATGTTGGAACCGCTGCCGTCGGCCGCGTGCAGGTTCCACTCGGTCATCCACTGGTTCTTGCCGTACTGGGTCGCCAGTGGGTAGGGGGACAGGTTTCCGCTGTTTTCGGCGTCGTACAGGTGACCGCCGACATAACCGATGTTGTTGCGCGCGGTGGCGTCCTGCAGTGTGGGGTCGCTGTACGAGCGGGCGAATCTCAGCGATTCGCCAACCATGAGCTCGGTGTCGGTGACCCTGGCACCGTGGTCGCGGACGAAGTTGCGCATCTCGGTGCCGGTCCAGTCCATCGAGTCGTAGTCCGGGTGCCAGTCCGGCTCGTTCTGGATCGAGGTCACGTCGATCGTGACGCCCTGATTCTTCATGTACTGCACGAAGCTGTTCAGATGTTCGGCGTAGTCGTCGTAGTAGTCGGTCCGGAGCTTGCCGCCGTTGACCCGGCTGTTGTTGGTCTTGAAGTGCGCCGGAGCCGTCCACGGCGAAGCGAGGATCTTGACGTCGGATCCGTAGGACTTCGCCGTCTGCAGGCTGCTGACCGGCCAGCTCCACTCGCTCGACGTCGGTGACACGACGGTCCGGACGATGGACAGGCCGAGCTGTCCCTGGCCCATGCCGACGAGCGTCTGAGCTTCGCTGGTCGTCCATTGGGCGCCGCCGCTGCTGAAGATCGGTGTGGCGGCACCGAAGCCGTCGATCGTCTGGTACGACGAGGCGGTGTCGACGGTGATGTCGGGCGTTGCGGCCAGCAGCGGCGGGGCGGTCAGGACTCCCGCCACGGTGGCCATCGCCGTCGCCGCGGCGAGTACGGCGGCCGCGCCGGCTCTGCGACGGAGGTGGGACGGTGGGACTTTGCCACGGGGGGTGAGCCTCATCGGGCTTTCCTCTCTACCGCCACCGTGATGCGGGCGGCGGCAACCTCGCGCAACTGGGCGCCTCGGGGTCAGCTCGGGTGGCCGAGCGGGCAGCGGGGGACTGCCGCTCGCCATCGCTTCCGGCGTACAACATAGAAGTTTATCGTTTCATTGTGGGCTTCCGTGTGCAACCAGACTCGCGGGTGGATGTGCTCCGCAGGTATCCCGACAGGCCATGACTGCCTGTCGTCCGGGCCAGGGCAGGGCCGACCGGAGGATTGCGTACGCCGGTGCAGTGGTTACGGTCGGCTGACCGTACCGGTGACGAGGACGAGGTGACCAGTGTCCGAAGGGGCGCAGCAACAGCCGGGGGAGGCGCGACCTGCCCGCCGGACCGTCGACCCGGCGCGCTTGGCGCGGTGGCTGGCCGGTCCGGCGGGCACCGGGTTCATCGGCGTGTTCTTCACGGTCGCGACGGCCGCGTTCAGCGCGGCCGGTGGCATCGTGCCCGACCTGGCCGCCGAGGGCTGGACCGGGGGCCGGGGTGGCTGGCTGGTGACCTTCGGCGTTCTGGCGGTCGGGACGCTCGCCAGTGGTGTCATGCTCTGGTGGTGGCGGAACCGGCTACGGGAGACGCTCGGCGTCGCCTACGTCGTCAACGAGGTGACGGCCGGTTGGACCCCGGAGCAGAAGGAAGGCTTCCTCAGCGACGTACGGGACCGGTTCGCCGTGTTCCGACCGGTGCCGCCGCTGCGCACCTTCGACCGGGCGGCGGTGTGGCCGCAGGGGAAGGAAGCGACCCGGTGGGGCCGTGACGTCGACACGCTGGTCCGGCACTTCCAGGTGGCGAGCTACGACCCGGACGGCCGGGACGCCGCGCTGGACCGGTCCCTGTTCGTCTGGGCACCGTGGCCGGTGGCGGTGGCGTTCGGGCAACGGGTGACGGCGAACGAACGGGGGCGGGCGCTACGGGTCCGTCAGCGGGACAGTTTCGGTCGGCAGGGGCCGCTGCGGGTGGGGCAGCTCGACGACGGGCACACCTTTCAGAGCCCGGTCGACCGGCCGGACGGTGGATTGTTCGGCGAGCTGCGGGTGCAGCGTCATCCCGCGCAGCTCCAGGTCGTCCGGGACGACGAGACGGGAACGGCGGGCGGTCACCAGCAGCAGCCGGGCGAGGTGCTGCTGCTGGTGCTGCGAACGAACCATCACGAGTTCGGCCCGCTGCCCAGGTTGCCGGTCGACGTGACGCAGCGGGCCGCGCACGACGACGCGGCGGCGTCGAACGGCCGGGAGCCGATCGTCGTCGAGCTGTACGACGCGGCCGGGCTGGGCCTGCCGGACACCGCGTCGACGACGGTGCGGGAGTGGCGCTACCTGCCCCGGCCGGGGGAGATCTACCACCAGTGGCAGGACTATCCGCAGATCGTCGCGGTGGCGGCCCAGTGGATCGCCGACCAGGCGGCCACCGCGCCGGGCGCGACGATCCTGCTCGGCGCGCAGGTGCCGCAGGAGGTGTCGGTCGGCCTGGGCATCCGGTCCGCCCGGCAACCCGGCTGGCCCCGCGAGCTGTGGCCGTTGGTGCACTCGGTCGGTAACGGCACGTTCACCGTGCCCCGGCTCAACCTCGGCCGATAGCCAGTTGCGGTCGGCGGGCGAGCGCAGTGTGCGCGGCAGGTCGACTTGCGGAAGCCGGGCCAGTCGACGTCACGTCTCACCCGGTCGTCGTCGAGGGTCGGATGCCGTCGAGGGCCAGCAGCGCGGTCGCGGCCGTGCTGGGGTGTCGCCCGCTCGCGGTCGCGACGGCGAGGTTCCACTGCGGCGGATCGGTGACGGGTACGAAGCGCGCGGCGGTCCGCTTGGTGGTGAAGAACCGTGGTACGACGGCGACGCCCAGTCCGTGACTGACCAGGTCGAGCAGCCAGTGCACGTCGTTGACCTCGAACGCGACCCGCCGTTCGACGCCGGTGGCGGCCATCGCCTGATCGGCGACGTCGCGGGTGATCCAGCCCGGTGAGAAGTCGACGAAGATCTCGCCGGACAGCTCACCCAGGTCGACCTCGGCCCGTTCGCGCAGTGGGTGGTCCGGTCCGCAGGCCAGCACCATCGGCTCGGTGCGGATCGGGGCCAGCGTGACGCCGGACACTGGGCTCGCGGGCGTCGAAACGAAGGCCAGGTCGAGGTCGCCGGTGCGGACGCGTTCGATCAGGTCCGGTGACCCGCCCTGGCGGAGCCGGATCTCGACGCCGGGGTGGGCGGTGTGGAACCGGGCCAGTGCCGCCGGCAGGTCGACCGCGCCGAGGCACTGCAGGGTGCCGACCGCCAGCTTGCCGTGCAGCAGCCCGCGTACGGCGGCGACAGCGTCCTTGGCGGCGGCGACGTTGGCCAGGGCGTGCCGGGCCTGGGTGAGCAGAGCCCGACCTTCGTTGGTCAGCTCGACGCTGCGGGTGTTGCGGACGAACAGGCTGACGCCCAGCTCACGCTCCAGCGAACGGATGGACGTCGACAGGCCGGACTGCGCGACGTGCATCCGTTCGGCGGCGCGGGTGAAGTGTCGCTCCTCGGCGACCGCCACGAAGTATTCGAGCTGGCGTAGCTCCACGATTCATCACCAACACTGATCGCCGGGATCGGATCCTTCTGTTGGACAGCTTAGCCGTGGGGTAAGAGGGTGGAATCCGGGCGACGCGGGGACACGACCCGCGGTGCGCACTCGGACCATCTCGCGAAGGAGTCATCATGGACACCCGCCGCATCGGCGACGTCGGCGTCGGCGCGATCGGCCTCGGCGGCATGCCGATGTCGATCGAGGGCCGGCCCGACGAGCAGCGGTCGATCGCCACGATCCACGCCGCGCTGGACGCCGGTGTCACGCTGATCGACACCGCCGACGCCTACCACCTGTACGCCGACGACGTCGGCCACAACGAGTCGCTGATCGCCCACGCCGTGGCGACCTACGGCGGTGACACCTCCGACGTGCTGATCGCCACGAAGGGTGGCCACCTGCGACCCGGCGACGGCTCGTGGACCAAGAACGGCTCGCCCGACTACCTGAAGCGCGCCTGCGAGGCGTCGCTGAAACGGCTCGGCGTCGAGGCGATCGGCCTCTACCAGTTCCACCGGCCCGACCCCACCGTGCCGTACGCGGACTCGATCGGCGCGATCCGGGACCTGCTCGACGCCGGGAAGATCCGGCTCGCCGGCATCTCCAACGCCGACCCGCAGCAGATCCGGCTCGCCAACGACATCCTCGGCGGGCGGCTGGTCAGCGTACAGAATCAGTTCTCCCCGGCCTTTCGCTCCAGCGAGCCGGAGCTGACGCTCTGCGCCGAGCTGGGTATCGCGTTCCTGCCGTGGAGCCCGCTCGGCGGCATCGCCAGTGCCGCCGACCTGGGGTCGCGGTTCGCGGTGTTCGCGCAGGTCGCCCGGGAGTACGGGGTCAGCCCGCAGCAGGTCTGCCTGGCCTGGATGCTGGCCAAGGCGCCGGTCGTGATCCCGATCCCCGGCGCGTCGCGCCCGGAGACGATCCGTGACTCGGCCGCCGCCGCCGACCTCGACCTGTCCGCCGAGCACCTGGCCCGCCTCGACCAGCCCGCCTGACCGACCGGGCTGATCGCGGTGACTTGTCGCGGGTGGATCGGCTGGCCTACGTTCGAGTGTTCGCCGGGCGGAGGAGTGTGTGATGCCGAGCAGGTGGCAGTTCGTGGTGCCGGGGGTCGACCCGGCCGGGGTGCGGCTCGAACACGTCCACGCGGTGGTGTCGCGGTGGTTCGATGTGGACGAGGCGGCGCACCGGTCACATGCGAAGGCGTACAGCGTCAGCCCGCCGGTGGCGCACCCGGCCGGCACCCTGGTCGAGGTCGGCCTGCTCGACGACGCTTTGGTCGACAAGTTGCGTGCCGGGGCGGGGTCGGGGGCGGTGATCCGGTTCGGCGGTCAGGTCGGCGCGTTGGTCACCGGGGCGCGACAGGTGGCCGGGGTGTCGTGGTTGGAACTGGCGCGGCCGTCCGGCGATGCGGCGTGGTCGCTGCGGTTCCTGACCCCGGCGACGTTCCGCCGGGGCAACGGATTCACGCCCTGGCCGGACCCGTGGGCGGTGGTGGCCGGGCTGCGGTCGATGTGGCGGGCGAGCGCGCCTGCCGGGCTGCCGGAGCTGGTGCTGCCGCTGCCGGGCGGTGGCGGGCCGAGCGGTGGCGGGCAGGCGGAGCGGTCGGACCGGGACGCGCTGTGGGTGAGCGACATCGACGGCACCAGTGACGTGGTCAAGGTCAGCGGACGTACGGTGTCGGGCTTCCTCGGCCGCATCCGCTACGTCTGTGACGGGCCGACCGCCCTGGTCGGCGCGGTGGACCGGTTGATGCGGCTGGCACCGTACAGCGGGGTCGGCGCGCAGCGCGGACGCGGCTTCGGCCTGGTCCGCCTCGAACCGACCTGGCGGTGACGTCGGCGAGGCTACCTTTGGACCTGGCCCCGGGTGGTTTCGGGTAACTGGGCACCGCTCACGGCCGGCGACATCTCCTCACGCAGCCTGGCACGTCGAGCCACCCGGTCAGGGCTGTCCCACTCGGGGCCGGCGGCACGCGCCCCAGCCTTGACGTCCCTCCAGTCCCTCCACTTCGTCGGGCTCATCGCTCCTCCTTCAGCCTCTACGCCGGGTCTCGGGTGCGAACGGGAACGGGTCGGCCAGCCGGGTTCAGGGTTTCCGCTTGCGGGCGGCGTACGAGCGCAGCGCCCGGAGTAGGTCGATCTTGCGGAAGCCGGGCCAGTAGACGTCGCAGAAGTGCAGCTCGGAGTGGGCTGCCTGCCACAGCAGGAAGCCGGATACCCGGCGTTCCCCGCTGGTGCGGATGACGAGATCCGGGTCAGGCTGTCCGTTGGTGTAGAGGTGGGCGGCGATCTGGTCGGCGGTCAGTTGCTGCGCGATGTCGTCGAGCGTCGCCCCGCGTCGTGCCTGGTCTTCCAACAGCGACCGTACGGCGTTGACGATCTCCTCCCGGCCGTCGTAGCCGATGGCCACGGTCACGTGGTGGCCGGTCTCCCGCTGCCGGGTCGCCTCCTCGGCGAGCTTCAGCGCGTCCCGGGTCGAGTCGGGCAGCACCTCAAGTCGGCCGGCCAGGTGCAGCTGCCAGATGTTGTCGTCGCGGGTCAGCCGATCCGTGACGACGGTCTCGATCATGCCCATCAGGTTGTCGACCTCGTCCGACGCGCGTTTGCGGACGTTGTCGACGGAGGCGACGAACACCGTGACGTGCCGGATGCCGATCTCGGCACACCAGCTCAGCACCTCGTCGAGGTGTTCGGCACCGTGCCGATGCCCGACCTTTGGGTCGTCGAACCCCATCTGCCGGGCCCACCGCCGGTTGCCGTCCATCACCATCGCCAGGTGGCGGGGCAGCTCGGTGGCGGTGAGCTGGGCGCGCAGCCGGCGGACGTAGAACCGGTGTCCGGCGTCGAGCAGCGGTCGCATCATCGCCTGATCTCACCACGCTTGCTCGCCCGGACACAGCCCAGGTCGGTCAGCTAATCGGCGGGCGACCGGGTAACGGCGGGTGGTGACAGCGGTAGGAGACGGGGCGGTCCGGCGGTGAGTTTCGGCGTCGATATGGGTGATATCGACCCGTACGGCGGGATCGGGTCGCCGGACGACGAGCGGGCACCGACCAAGGTGATCTACGTCGGCGTGCCGGGCGCGACGGTGCGGGTGACGGCCGGACGGCTGATCGTGGACTCACCCGACGGTGTCACCCTGCTGAGCGTGCCGGCCGGTCACGTGCGTGGCCTGGCGCTCTGCGGGCCGGTGGGGTTGTCGGCGGGTGCCCGCAACTGGGCGTTACGCGGCGATGTCGACGTGGTCTTCGCCTCCTGGCGTGGGCAGTATCTGGGCCACCTGGCCGGCTCCGGCACCCGCCGGGTGGAGCGGCTGCGGGCGTTGCTGGCGGCCTCGGACGACCCGGGGCGGGCGGTGACGTTCGGGCGGGCGGTGGTGACGGCGAAGCTGTCGAAGCAGGCGGCGCTGCTGCACCGCAGCCGCCGGCAGGAACGGCACGATCAGGTCGACACCGCGATTCTCGGGATCATCCGGTCGATCGACACCGTGGCGGGCGCGACCAGCCGGGACGAGATCATGGGGGCTGAGGGCGCGGCGGCCCGTGCCTACTTCGCGGCGCTGGGCGCGTTGCTGCCGGCACCGCTGCGGTTCGCCACCCGGTCGCGTCGACCGCCGCTGGACGTCATCAACTCGGCTTTGTCGTTCGGCTACACGTTGCTGCTTGGCGAGGCGGTGACCGCGCTGACGACGGCCGGCCTCGACCCGGCGATCGGGCTGCTGCACACCCCGGCGGACCGGCGGCCGAGCCTGGCGTTGGACCTGATCGAGGAGTTCCGGCCGTACGTGGTGGACCAGGTGGTGCTGCATCTGGCCCGCACTGACCGGCTGGGTCTGGAGCACGGCAGCGAGGAGGCCGACCGGGCCGGCGTGCTGCTCAACCGGGAGGGGCGGGCGGTGCTGATCGACGCGTACGAGCAGAGGATGGCGACGGTGACCCGCAGCGCGCTGCCCGGCTTCACCGGGTCGATCCGTCGCCACCTGCACCGGCAGGCACAGCGGCTGGCCGCGTGGGTGGAGCGGGATGTGCCGTGGGACGGATTGGAGTGGCGTTGACGACGGTGCTCGTGTGCTACGACATCTCGCGGGACAGCTGTCGGCTGCGGGTGGCGGCGGCGCTGCACCAGTGGGGTGAACGGATCCAGCGCAGCGTCTTCCTCTGCCAGATCGACCGGGCCGGGCTGGCGCGACTCGCCGCCCGGTTGGAGCGCATGATCGACGTGGAGACGGATACGATTCACATCGTGCCGATCTGTGCTGGCTGTCAGGATCAGCTGGTGGTGATCGGTCAGCACCGGATCGACCCAGAGCCACCCTACTGGGTGGTGCTGTGACGAAAGGTGCGGGAGGCGCAAGGTAGGCCGGATGACGGACGATCCGGGCCTGGGTAGGCGGTCATGAAAATCGGTGGTACGCCGTGCAAGCCGCTGAGCTGCGGAAACACTAGAAATAGTGACCTGTGTCACCTATCGAATGTGGATCTCCGGAGGTCGCCGTGCAGGGGTTGTGCATCTGCGCTGGTCACGGGCCTGCCAGAGCGGGTAGGGTCAGAAACCACGTCACGCCCAAGGGCGTATAGAAACCCTGTGCCACGGCGAACATCCCGTGCCAGACCTCCCGACGTCAGAAACCACGTCACGCCCAAGGGCGTATAGAAACCGGCTCACCAACACCGCCACCAATGGTGAATGCGATGTCTTGTCAGAAACCACGTCACGCCCAAGGGCGTATAGAAACAATTTACTGCGTCGACGACGTTCATCAGCGGCAAGTTGGTCAGAAACCACGTCACGCCCAAGGGCGTATAGAAACTCCGAGCGGGTTGGCGCGGACCCCGAGATTGGAGAGTCGCCGTCAGAAACCACGTCACGCCCAAGGGCGTATAGAAACTGGCCGCGATTCAGGCTGCCCACCGGGCGCATCAACGCGTCAGAAACCACGTCACGCCCAAGGGCGTATAGAAACCGGGGAGGCCACGTTCATCACCTGTTCCACGTGCTATGTCAGAAACCACGTCACGCCCAAGGGCGTATAGAAACCGGGGAGGCCACGTTCATCACCTGTTCCACGTGCTATGTCAGAAACCACGTCACGCCCAAGGGCGTATAGAAACCGGGGAGGCCACGTTCATCACCTGTTCCACGTGCTATGTCAGAAACCACGTCACGCCCAAGGGCGTATAGAAACGCTGTTGCCCGACAGGTCCGCCTCACGGTACGCGGCCCTGGTCAGAAACCACGTCACGCCCAAGGGCGTATAGAAACCTGAAACCATGTCGTCTTGGTAGCAATGACAAGTCAGAAACCACGTCACGCCCAAGGGCGTATAGAAACTTGTACACCTGGTCAGCAAGACCTAGCTCAACCGGTCAGAAACCACGTCACGCCCAAGGGCGTATAGAAACTCCAGGAAACCTCGAATGGGGTCCGCCTCATTCCTAAAGCGTCAGAAACCACGTCACGCCCAAGGGCGTATAGAAACTCCAGGAAACCTCGAATGGGGTCCGCCTCATTCCTAAAGCGTCAGAAACCACGTCACGCCCAAGGGCGTATAGAAACAGGTCGATCATCTCGTCGATCCCGTTGCGCAGCAGGACCAGGTCAGAAACCACGTCACGCCCAAGGGCGTATAGAAACTTGGTGACCGTGTCCCAGTTCTTCCACAGGGCGACCCCAGTCAGAAACCACGTCACGCCCAAGGGCGTATAGAAACTTACGGTTGAAGATCAGCGCGTCCTTGTACACCGGCAGTCAGAAACCACGTCACGCCCAAGGGCGTATAGAAACGCCGGAACGTGGGGGTCAGAAACCACGTCACGCCCAAGGGCGTATAGAAACCTCTGGTGCCGGCAGGCGGCGACCATCCGCCAGATGGTGGTCAGAAACCACGTCACGCCCAAGGGCGTATAGAAACTAATGCTCTTTCGACCTAATCGACCGTCGACAACAAGGTCAGAAACCACGTCACGCCCAAGGGCGTATAGAAACATGCAAATGTTTTTTGCCAACAAGGAATTCTACAGTCAGAAACCACGTCACGCCCAAGGGCGTATAGAAACTCGACCCATGAAACCCCCTCTCTATGTGTGCTAATCCTCCAGTCAGAAACCACGTCACGCCCAAGGGCGTATAGAAACGCGAAGGCCGCCGCCGCGACGCTCTTTGCGTCCATGGTGGTCAGAAACCACGTCACGCCCAAGGGCGTATAGAAACCCAATGACCGGCCCGTCGCCCTCGCCCAGGGCGAGTCAGAAACCACGTCACGCCCAAGGGCGTATAGAAACGTTCGCTGTCGGAGACGGGCATGTGGCTGCCGGCGGCGAGTCAGAAACCACGTCACGCCCAAGGGCGTATAGAAACCAGTTGCTGTCACATGTGCCAATTGTGACGCAATAGCATACAGGTCAGAAACCACGTCACGCCCAAGGGCGTATAGAAACGTGCCCTGTTCGCCCGGCACGGTGCAAGCGAATAGGCCGTCAGAAACCACGTCACGCCCAAGGGCGTATAGAAACGTCACGAGTGGTGGTGCGTCTCGACTCCCGGCATGCCCGCCATGTCAGAAACCACGTCACGCCCAAGGGCGTATAGAAACTAGATAGCGATCTGGTCACGTTCTACGCCCGCCTTGATCGTCAGAAACCACGTCACGCCCAAGGGCGTATAGAAACGGATCGACAAGCGTTGCGGTTGTCGACCTCATGCTAGAAAGTCAGAAACCACGTCACGCCCAAGGGCGTATAGAAACCTGTTAGCTACCTTTAACGCGTAGCCGTATTCCAAGGTCAGAAACCACGTCACGCCCAAGGGCGTATAGAAACGCGAGCGCAAACGCGGCCGACGTGTACGCGGCCGTGGTCGTCAGAAACCACGTCACGCCCAAGGGCGTATAGAAACGCGGTGATGCCGCCGACCGACCACAGCGGCTCAGGTCAGAAACCACGTCACGCCCAAGGGCGTATAGAAACACACCCGTGACACCAGTGACTTCCCTGGTAGCAGCCTTGATCGTCAGAAACCACGTCACGCCCAAGGGCGTATAGAAACGTGTCATCTGAATTCGCTCGCTGGCCTGTTGATACAAGTCAGAAACCACGTCACGCCCAAGGGCGTATAGAAACGCGTTGGCGTGCGCGCCATCCGCCATGAGGTCCCCTGCGGGTCAGAAACCACGTCACGCCCAAGGGCGTATAGAAACGTCTAGCCATAGGCGGTTGGTGTCCGGCTCGCGCCAGCCACCGAGTCAGAAACCACGTCACGCCCAAGGGCGTATAGAAACGGGATGATTTCCCCCTCGCGCTCAACGCGGCTGCCGCGCCAGGTCAGAAACCACGTCACGCCCAAGGGCGTATAGAAACACTGAAGTGCGTGAAATCCTCCGTGCCGGCAACCGACGTCCAGTCAGAAACCACGTCACGCCCAAGGGCGTATAGAAACATCTCGCATGGCGACGGATACCAATACCGCCTGCCTGGCCTGTCAGAAACCACGTCACGCCCAAGGGCGTATAGAAACCGGTCACGGCTTCATCGTCATGGACCCTCTCGGGGGAGTCAGAAACCACGTCACGCCCAAGGGCGTATAGAAACCTGTTGGTCCAGTCGATCCACCAGCTGGCGTTGGTCTTGCGGGTCAGAAACCACGTCACGCCCAAGGGCGTATAGAAACACCAGGACGGCCAGCACCGCCACGCTGGCCAGGGTGCGCGTCAGAAACCACGTCACGCCCAAGGGCGTATAGAAACTAGATGCCGCTCCAGGTCCTCGACCCGATCCTCCGGCACGAGGTCAGAAACCACGTCACGCCCAAGGGCGTATAAAAACCGGGCGACAGTCAGCGGGCTCACCGGCGCACCCCCACAAGTCAGAAACCACGTCACGCCCAAGGGCGTATAGAAACATCTTGTCGCGGGTGGCGAGCTCGTGCTGTGGTCGGTCGTCAGAAACCACGTCACGCCCAAGGGCGTATAGAAACTGGAGAACGTCACCTTGGCGTTGGCTGGAATGTTGTCGACGAGTCAGAAACCACGTCACGCCCAAGGGCGTATAGAAACCCGACGTGTACGCGGCCGTGGTCGCGGCGATCAGCGGCGGCGTCAGAAGCCACGTCACGCCCAAGGGCGTGTAGGAACGTAGGAGTGGGGCAGGTGGCGGCGCGGCTGGCCGCCCGCTGCAGGAGAGGCTGTCGCGCTCGCGGCACGGTAACGTCCGGCATCATGTATCCGGACAATCGGCGCGTCGCGCTCGTCGCGGTGCTCGGCGGCTTCCTGCTGGGATTCGTCGACTTCGTATGGATCAAGTTCATGCCTTGGTGGCCCCTTGCCGACCTCGGCAACTCGTCGGCGGTGTGGGCGGTCGCCGCGTTCTTCTTCGGCTACTGGGTCCGGACCGGATGGCTGCGGGCGGCTGCCGGTGCTGCCGCCGGACTGGTGATCGCCGGACCCGCCTACTACGTGGCGGCGGCGCTGATCCAGGGCGACAACTGGTCGCGGCTCTGGTCGCCGACGTCGCTGCTCTGGATGGCCTTCGGGGTCCTCGCCGGAGTGGTCTTCGGCATCGGCGGCGTCTGGGCACGCGGCTCGGGCTGGCGACAGACCATCGGTACGGCCCTGCCGGGAGCGGTGTGCTTCACCGAGGCGGCCTTGGAGGCGGCCCGGATCGGCGATCCGAGCTACGGCAGCGAGCCGATCCCGCATGTCGTGGTCCGGGCGGTGCTCGGCGTACTGGTGATCGTCCTGGCCGGTCGAACCACCCGCAACCGGCTCCTCAGCCTCGCCACGGCGCTGCCGTTGGCGCTTCTCGGCCTCGGCGCGTTCCTAGCTAGGTCGAACGGGGCCAGTCGCACCCCGCTGGCCACGAGCGGCCCCGCCACGCCGTGACGATCGCGATGGCACTCAACCCGATCGTGGGCCGGAGCGATCGGCTGCCGCGCCGCTCCGCGGCTTGCCACCGGGTACCGGGGTACAGGCGCGCGGAGAGCCGGCGGCACGGCAAGCCGCCCCCCGGCCCAACAGGCCGGGGGGCGGTAAGCCACACGCCGCCGGACAGCCACGCGCCCATCGCGCTGCCGCGCCAGCCACGTGCCAGTAACCCGTGTCCCAGGCGGGTCAGCAGCGGTCATGATCGGGTAGCACGACACCGCCGTTGACCAGGCGATCCGGGCAGATCGCAACAGCCGGAAACGATCTTCCAAACTGAGGCTCCGAAGGCGCAGCAGCAGCTACGAGACGTCGAAGAGGCGGAGGCCCTCGTACTCGGCGAAGTCGGCGTAGTCCTTGCCGTTGAACGTCGCCAGGGGTAGCCGCTCGACCAGGCAGCACGCCGCGATCCAGGAGTCATTCGTCGGCCGAGGCCGGCCCCGATGCTGCGCCCGCGCCTGGATCTGCCCCCAGGTCGTCGCCACCACCTCATCGAACGGAAGAACGACGACATCTGACCGCCACTGCGCCAGGTCAGCCAACTTGCGCGGCCCCCAGCTACGCAGCACGGTCCATTTGGTCAGCTCCCCGAGCGTCACGAACGTGATGCACAGGGTCCTACCGGCCAGACGGGCACGAAGCCGGTCAGGCACCCGGCCCCGGAGGATTGCCGACGCGACATCGGTATCCAGGACAACCAGGCTCACTCTGCCCCAGCCCGACGGGAGGCGTACAGGTCCGCGAGGAAGTCATCCAGCTCCGCATCCGACTCGAACAGGTCCGGCCGGGCAAGGTCGTCGACGGAGACGACCGGGCGCACGCCCTGACGACGCGCCAACTCCTCAGCCGGCACGTGCTCAGCGGTCGGCCACTCGGACGACTGCTCGGCGTTGCTCGACATCACGGCTCACCTCCTCGCGGCTCTCGGCCACGTCACATACTCCCACACAGACCCGACGGCAGGGTCGCCCGCGTCGCGGACCATTCACGGACTGATCTTGAACGTCGGTGGCTGAGATCGCCGCGCCTCCGCAGGTCAGCACCCCCGACGCTGCCCGATCCGAATTCCATTCCTAAGCCGTGAGCTTGTACGGCGTACCCGCCGGCCAGGCAGAACCCGAATTTGGCCGCAGCACCCAGCGCGACTCGCGAGTCGTTGGTGAAACGGGTCCATGATCAGGCAGCGCCTACCAGAGTCTGGAATCGAGACTCCCACAGCCATCGGACTCTGCGGGGCAGCCAGAGCTGGTGCCATACACGGCGCAGGGTAGGGCCGTGTAGGTAGGTGCGCAGGTCTTCGACCTGCGTCGATTCGCGGATGACCCGTTCGTACATCAGATTCCGCTGGCGTGCGTCGGACAGGTCATATCGGCCCTGCTCCGACCAGTCCAGGTGCAGCGGTAGCTCGACCACACCCTTGGTGGGCCCGGTCAGCTCCTCCAGCGACCCCGGCACGGTGTAGGGCCGGCCGTCCTCGTACAACGTCCGTGGCTGCGCCATGCGGCCATTATCTCCTACAGCTCGGCGCTGTTCGGCCATGGACGGCTCGCGGATCAGCGGAAACTCGACGAGCCGTCTGCCGGGAACCATCACCTTCCGATCGCCGACTATCTATCCGCTGGCCTTCGTGGCGGAGGGACGTAGATGAAGCGACGGGCGATGTTGACGGGTGGGGCGGCGGTGGGCGTCGGGGCGCTGACCGGCGGACCGGTTGCGGCTGCGGCGACGGCCGCGCCACCGCGTGACACGGGCGGCCACGTCTGGTCACCGCAGCGTTCGGCACCGAGGTGCGGGTCAAGCACGGTTGGCATCCCGAGACGGCCGACGTGATCATCGTGCCCGGTGGCGGTCGGCCCGGCGAGCCCGGCATCTGGGCGGAGATCGAAAACGGGGCGCTGCCCAGCGCGCTCGCCGCAGCTCCCCGGCCGAGGCTCATCATGTCGTCGTTGTGCACCGGCGCAGTGCTCCTCGCCGTGGCCGGCCTGGTCGACGGCCGTCCCTGCACCACGCACACCGTCGCGAAGCAGCAGCTGACCTCGCGCGGCGGCATCGTCAAGAACGCCCGGGTCGTCGATGACGGCGATCTGGTCACGGCTGGCGGCATCACCTCCGGGCTGGACCTGGGGCTGCACCTGGTCAAGCGCGAGTTGGGCGCGGACGTTGCCGTCCGAGTGGAGGAGGCGCTCGAATACCAGGCTCGGGGCACGATCTGGACCAGGTGAGCCAACCCAGATCCGGTCAGGCGACGGCACGGCCCTTTGGACGGGCGGCTGTCTGCTCGTCGAGCAGCGTGGCCGTATCGATCTTGAACCGGAACGGTTGATCGGTGGTCATCACGTCGCCTTTGTCCGCGGTCACGTGCTCGACGTAGTGCTCGTTGTCGAGCCGGAAGAGCCGGAGTGCCACAGCGGAGGAGCCCGGCGACTCTGGCTCAACCCGCAGGTACCACGAGATTCGGGCGGCGGCGTACAACTGCATCTTGAGCAGTCGATCGGTGGCGGCGTTGCTCGGAGACGTGATCTCGCAGATCAGCACAACCTCGGTCGCGTCGGTAACGGATCCCTCGCTGTCGGTGTCTGCGACGACGAGATCTGGGATCACGATCCGATCGGTACGCAGCCTGACGTTGATCGCCTCGTACGCCTTCAGACCGGCAGACCGGGCCGCCGGATACAGCGTGGACATCAGCAGGAAGGAGAGCTGCTGGTGACGCTTGCTCGGTGCCGAGCTGATCCACAGGCAGCCGTCGACCAGCTCCGTCCGGTCGGGTGTCCTGCCCAGCGCAAAGTAGCTCGTTTCGTCTCCAGTGCGGTTGGGATCAAGGACGTCCACGCGTCACCAGTGTCAGGAGGACGAGCGTCCCCCACCCTGAGGGTGTGGGGTGGGGGACAGGGCGATCGGTAGTGGTCAGTGGGGGAGGGCGCCGATCTGTAGAGCGGTGGTGAAGTCGCCCCACTGTCGGGTGGTGAAGGTCAGGGTGGGGCCGGTGCGGTCCTTGCTGTCGCGTACTTCGGCGTGGCCGGCGTGCCGGCGGGCCTCGACGCACTCGCCGCCGTTGCCACCGCTGCGGCTGGAGGTGAACCAAGGGGTGTCGGGCTTCATCGCAGGTGCTCCTCGATCGGGACCGACTGCTCGCGGATCAGCCGGAAAATTCGACGGTACTCCGCCAACTCCTCCGGACGCTCCAGATAACGAGCACCCACATGCGACTCGACGTAGGCGATGTCCGGGTCGTCCGGGTCGGCGAAGTCCAGCAACGTGAACGGGCTGACCATCGCCGCGTGCGCACCGGCCGACCAAGGCAGGACGCGGATCTCCACCCGGACCCGTCGGCCGAGCCCGGCCAGGTGAGCGCGCTGCTCGGCCATCACCGCCGGGCCGCCGACCTCGCGGGCGAGGGCGCCCTCGCCGAGGATGGCGACGATCCGGGCCGGCTGCTCGCGGTCGTAGTAGGAGATTTGCCGGTCCAGCCGCAGCGACACCTGACCCTCGATCTTCTGCTCGGACGCCTGCGGCTCGGCGGCGCGGAACACCGCGCGCATGTAGTCCGGAGTCTGCAACAGGCCGTGGATCAGCTCGGGGTTGTAGTTGTGGATCTCGGTGGCGGCGGCTTCGAGACCGACGTACAAACGGAACCAGTCCGGTACGGCGTCACCGTGCGACTCCCACCAACCGTGGTCGTCACTGGCCCCGGCGAGCCGGGTCAATGCGTCCGTCGTCTCCGGATCGGCACCGTAGAACCAGCACAACCCGCGAACGGTGTTCATCTTGACCGGGAACTTGCCGTTCTCGATGCGCCACAACGTCGTACGGGAGCAGACCTTGGCCCGCTCCACCTCCTGCTCGGTGCGGGCCGCCTCCTCGCGCAGGCGGCGCAACCGCCGCCCGAGTTGACGGCGCACCACGGTCGGTCCGGTGACCGGCATCGATTCACCTTCCTCTCGTCCGACACATCACTACCCGCGCCAATGTTTCAAAGAGAAACCGCTGGTCGGGCTGGTCGCCGAATTCGCCACATCACAGTGGAGACGAGCCGGCGTCCACGATTGAGTCTGCCTCACGAGGGCTGGAAACGTGGTCCGCCACAAGGGTGGAACAACGAAATTCCGAAACTCGTGACGGAGGTCAAGCATGTGCCTGTTCCGTGGTGAGCCGATCGGCCGTGAGCCACGCCTGGTCCGTTCCCTGGCCGCGCGCGGCGTGCGGCGCGACGCCAGCGGCGTGGAGCGTCCCGACCCGCGCGGCAACACCCCGTACCGCTGGGAAACCGCAGGCCACGGCGGCGCGGCACCGGCACCGGCCGCCGGGACCGGCGGCGGCGCTGGCGGGGGTGGCGGCAACGGCGGGCACTGGCCGCCGGTCGCGCGCGGCGGCGCGGCCCGGCCGGAGTACCCGCTCGACGGGCTGCTGTTCTGCGCTGCCTGCGAGCGGGCGCTGACCGGTATGGAGATGCTCGGCGGCCGGGCGTACGGGTCGCCGTGCGGCTGTCGGCTCGCCGTGGTCCCCGCCGAGCAGCTCGAACACCTCGTGCTCAGCACCCTGGCGGCCCGCGAGCCAGGCGCGCTGATCCAGATCGAGCAGGCCGTCGACCCGGGCAAGCTGATGCGCCGCTATCTCGCCGAGGTGCGTATCGGCGGCACGATCGACGACCTCGAACTCGTCTGGCTGATCTGAACGCCGCGACCGGCGTCCGTGTCAGAGCTGCTGGGTCAGGTTGATCAGGCTGCCGTCCGGGTCCTGCAGGTGCGCTACCCGCTGCCCCCACGACCTGCCACCGACAGTTACCGAGGATGTCAGTTCGTCCAGAGGAAGTAGTACACGGAGGTGCCGAAGACGGTCCGCTCGCAGCGCCACTGGGTCCAGAGGCCGTTGTCGACCCCGTAGCCGGCGTACCAGATGCAGAAAGCCTGATCCGAGTAGACGTTGCGCAGGATCCAGTCGTCGGCCTGGACGACGGCTCCCGCCTCGCGCTCGGGTGCCGTGACGGGGGCGGCCGCAGCCGCTCCGGCGGTGGCGAACAGCAAAGCACCGGCCAGGGCAGTGGCGGTCAACGCGCGTCGGGCGATAGCCATGGGATGTCCTCCAGCTGTGGATCGGTGACGGATCACCAACCCTAGGCACAAGATCGACACATAACAATGTGTCGGCCGGCAGGATGACGCGACCTGAACAGATCGACTGCCGTCGCATGTCCGGCATGGGGCGATGAGTCGGGCGGTCGTCGGGATGGAGACCGCCCGACTCGACGATCAGCCGCGCGGGACGGGCAGGACGCTGGTGCCGCCGCCGTGCACCGAGCGGGTGAGCGGCGGGTCGTCGCGCCACACCAGACAGCGAATCGTGCGGTCACCGTCCGACCAGTCCTGCTCCAGGGGCGCGCTGTAGACCGTCGCGGCGCGGCGGGGCAGGTCGTCGTCGATGGGCAGACCCGCGGCGCGGGCCAACACCTGCCGGCACCGGGCATGGACCTGCCGGGCGTCCGAGGTGACCTCTGCGTAGCTGAGCTCCTCCTCGACGTAGGTCCCGACGAACTCGGCCTGGTGCGGGACGAGGCAGTCGACCCGGTTGGTCAGGACGATGCCGGCTCGGTGGATCGCCGGCGAGGTGAAGCATCCGAGCGCCAGCGGCCGGCCGCTGGCCAGCGCGCCATGCAACGGGTAGGCGCGCTCCACCAGCCGGTCGTTGTTCACCCCGGTGGTCTCGCCGAGGTCGCAGCGGAACCACCGGGCGCCGTTGCGCCAGGCCTGCTCCGACGGCAAGACGACGAGCAACCGGAGCAGACCGGCCCGCCATTCGTCACCGAGGATGTCGGCGAAGGGCAGATCACATTCCGCGCGGGCGGCCAGCCGGGCCGGCGATCCGATGGACGGGGGAACGTCCCTCATGGATTCGTCCCCGGCGATCGAACCGACGTACACCGTCTCCAGCAGATGCGGGCGGTGACACGCCACCAGCCGATAGCGGGCATAGTCATCGCCACGACCTGCAACCGCGTAGCAGACGCCTGGCCGAGGTGCCAGCGCGGCGGCCCGCATCGGGCCGGACCGCTCGACCACGTCGCGGGCCCCCTCCGGCGGCAGCAGCCCGCAGCCGCTTGTCAACATGGTCGCCAGCGTCGCCAGCACCAGCAGAAGTACCGCTCGTCGTCCGTACGATCGTCCCATGCTCACTCGTACCTGATCGGCAGGGCGTCGGGGCCGCCGCCGCGCACCGACCGGGTCAGCAGTGGTTCGAAACGCCAGACAAAGCATCGCACGGTCCGGTTGCCGTCGGACCACGCCGGCATGGACGGTCCGAGGTAGATCGTACCGGCCCGGTACTGCAGGTCGTCATCGTTCGGCACCTTCGCGTAGCTCGCCACCAGCTTGCGACAGCGGGCGTGGATCTCGGCGGAGTTCGAGTCGATCGCGTCGGAGCCCAGCTTGTCCTCCACGTACGTGCCGACGAACTCGGCCTGGTGCGGGACATCGCACTCAAGTGGTTCGACGAGCGAGTCGTCGTCCTGCCCGACCGCCGCCGAGTCGTAACACCCCAGCCGTAGCCAGTTGTCGGGATCGGCCAGGGCGTCGGCGAAGGTCGTCGTGCGCCGCATGAGATTGTCGTCGTCGATGACCCCGACGGTCTCCCCGAGATCGCAGCGGAACCAGCGGGCACCGCCGTCCCAGGCGTCCGGCGACGGGGTCACCACCACCAGGTCGATCCGTGCGGACTGCCAGGGGCCGCCGAGGAACTCGTCGACCCGCTGGTCGCACTCGGCACGAGCGGCCAGCCGGACGGCCGAACCCGGCTCCGCCGTGGCGTCGCCGTCCTCGTCGTGCTGCCCGGTCAGCGTGCCGACGTACACGGTCTCCAGAAGGTGTTCGTGCTTGCAGTCGAACGGGAGATAGTCGTCCAGGGTGCCGATCGTCGTCACCCGGTTGTGGCAGCGGCCGGCCTCCGGCACGAACTGGACCGGCTCGGCGAAGGACGGCCAGTCGTCGGTCATCGCCCGGTCCACCCGATCGGGCAGCCGCAGGCAGCCGCTGGCCGTCACCAGCGTCATCGCCGCTGCCACCACCAGCGTCATCGCCCGTGACCGTCTGCTCCACCGCCGTGCCATGCCCGCCCACTCCTCCTCAGCCGGATTCCGGCCGTCGAGCCTACGGCACCGCGGAACTCAGCCGACGGGACCAAGAAGAACCAACGGAATCTCACGCCGGGTCCGCTTCTGGTAGTTCGCGTAGTTCTGATGGCGCGCGGTGATCTGGGGCCACAGGCGAGCCCGTTGATCCGGTGTGGCGATGCTGGCGAGCATCGGCTGCCGCGCACCGCCACCGACGGCCACCTGCACCCGCGGCTCGTCGCGGAGGTTGAGGAACCACGCCGGGTGTTGGTCGTCTCCGCCGCGGGAGGCGACCACGACGTACGCCTCGCCGTCGCGCATCGGCGAGGTGAGCATCACCGCCCGGGACCTTCCACTGCGTCGCCCGGTGGTGACCAGTTCGAGTACGGGCATGCCGATGGCCTGGCGGCCGATCCGTCCGCCGCTGACTCGCAGCAGTGTCCGGTGGACGGTGTTCAGGGTTTTCAAGGCGAAGTCTGACGGCACGATTCATCATGATACGACGAGCAGTCGGCAGGCGCGGTCCTTTTCGGCCTGTCAAGGAAGGACTCAGCGGTCGCGGTGCGCGGCCAGCTCGGCCAGGCCGGCCAGCGCCTCGGCGGCGGCCGGCTCCGGCCGTACGGACGCCAGGCGCTCCATGGCCGCCGCCCGTTGCCGGTCCGCCTCCCGCCGCGCCCAGTCCCGCCCGCCGGCCTGCTCGACCAGCGCCGCCGCCCGGTCCACCTGAGCGTCGGTCAGCGGCACCGGGATCGAGTAGAGGGCGGCCAGCTCGGCGCCGGCCGGGGTGCCGCTGCCCAGGGCGAACACCACCGGCAGCGACTTCTTGCGCCGCCGCAGGTCGGCACCGACCGGCTTGCGGGTCACCGCCGGGTCGCCCCAGATCCCGAGCATGTCGTCGACCAGCTGGAACGCCATTCCCAGATGGCGGCCGAAGCCGGCCAGCCCGCGGACGCGGGTCGGGTCGGCACCGCCGCTCAACGCGCCGGCCGCGCAGGCACCGCCGATCAGCGACGCCGTCTTGCCGGCCGCCATCGCCAGGCACGCGTCCAGCTCGACCGTGCTACAGGACTCGAACGACACGTCGGCGCTCTGCCCGGCCACCAGATCCAACAGCACCTGGCACAGCTCGGCGGCGGCGTCCGGCTGCTCACGTACCGTGTCGAAGGCGAGCGCGAGCAGCGCGTCGCCGGCCAGGATGGCCTGTGCGTCGCCGAACGCGGCCCGGGCGGTCGGCCGCCCCCGCCGGGTCTGGTCGCCGTCCATCACGTCGTCGTGCAGCAGGGTGAAGTTGTGCACCAGCTCGACCGCGACCGCGGCGGGTACCGCCCGCGCCACCGGGGCACCGACCGCTTCGGCGCCGGCCAGCGCGAGTCCGCCGCGCAACCCTTTGCCCCAGCCCGCCTGCGCCGGGCCGCCGTCGGCGTCGCACCAGCCGAAGTGGTAGCTGGCGACGGTGCGCACCGGCTGCGCCAGGCGGCCCACCGCCTGGCGCAGCTGCGGTTCGATCAGCTCGCGCGCCGCCGCGAGCCGGCCCCAGGCGTCACGCGCCGCCGTGGCCGGCGCGGTCAACCCTGACTCCCGAGCAGCGTCGTCTCCAGATACTCCCCGGTGCGGGCCGGGCCGACCAGCTCCGCCGACTGGTAGCGCTTGGTGCGGCTGGACCAGTCCACGTTGCCGCGCATCCAGCTGCGCATCCCGGCCAGGTAGGGGTCGAGCACCGCCGCGTGCTGCGGGAAGGTCTGCCGCAGCTCGGTCTCGGTGGCCAGGAACAGTCGCGTCTGCGCCTCGATCGCCGCGCACACCCGGGCCACCGCCGCATCCCGGTCCAGGCCGTGGTGGTGTTCCACGATGTACGCCAGGTTGTGCACCTCGCCGAGGGAGCGCTCCTTCTCCAGCGAGTAGACGTCGTTGGTCCAGCAGACCACGTCGCAGGCGGCGTCCAGCGCGGTGCGGAACGCCGGGCTGTCGTAGACCGTGTCCGGCACGTCGATGCGTTCGACGATGTCGATGAAGTCCATGCAGACGTAGATCGCGCCGGTGTGCCGGCGCTTGGCGATGTAGGTCGCCTCGTCCGGCACGGTGCCGGCGAGCCGGTTGCCGGCCTCCCAGGTGGCCGCCGTGCTCAGGCACTCCTCCAGGTGCTGGACGAACAGTCGCCGCCAGCGGTCGGTGGCGTCCGGGGCGGTGCGCCGCCACAGGTCGGCCAGCGACGACACGGCGCGCGGCACGTCCCGGCGCCCGGCGACCGAGGCGCCGAAGTCGGCGCTGGTCAGCACCGAGCGCATGGCGGCCATCACCTCGGCCAGGTGCGCCAGGCTGCGCCCGTCGGCCCCGTCGTCGAGCTGGTCGTCGACCAGGAACAGCCAGGCGAACCAGTCGGCCATCAGCTCGGCGTGCCCGGCGTCTGCGCTCGGGTAGACCATCGAGGCGAACCAGCCGAAGTCGGCGTGCTCGAACCGCTCGCGGGCCGAGTCGCGCAGCACCAGACCGGTGTCGTGCACCCACCGGGTCAGCTGTGCGCGGGCCTGCTCGACGTGCGGGTTGATCTGGAAGGGGAAGCGGTCGAGGGTCTGCTGGATCGGATCGAGGCTCACCGGTACTCCAGGTTGAGGTGCACCCCGCCCTTGGGGTGCAGCGTGATCAGGGCTTCCGGCTGCACCTCGGGCGCGCCGGGCGGCGGCACCAGGCGGTGCCGGCGGGCGACGGTGGCCAGCACCAGGACCAGCTCGGCGAGGGCGAAGTGCTTGCCGATGCAGACCCGGTGGCCGCTGCCGAACGGCACGTACACGTGCTTGGGGCGGGCGGCGGTCGGCCCTGGGGCGAACCGCTCCGGCACGAACCGCTCCGGTTCGTCCCAGAAGTCCGGATGCCGGTGCAGGAGGTAGCTGTTTATCAGCATGTTGGTGCCGGCCGGCACCCGGTAGCCGTCGATCACGTCGTCGTCGGTCGCCCGGCGCATGAACTGGTACGCCGGCGAGTAGATGCGCAGCGTCTCGTCGGCGACCATCCGGGTGTACGGCAGCCGGGGCAGGTCGTCGAAGGTCGGTGTCCGACCGCCGAGCACCTCGTCGACCTCGGCGTGCAGCTTCGCCTCCGCCTCCGGGTGGCGGGCGAGCAGGTAGAACGCCCAGGACAGGGTGTTGGTGGTGGTCTCGTACGCGCCGATGCAGATGTTGAGCACCTCGTGGTGCAGCTGCTCAAGGTCCATTCCCTTGCCGTCTTCCTCGTCGACGGTGTGCAGCAGGAGGGTGAGCAGGTCGGTCTCCTCGCCGGTGGGCACCTGTTCGTGCAACCGGCGGTTGATGAACGTCGACACGAAGGCGTCCATGTCGGCGATGGCGGCGCGTAACCGCCGGTGCCGGGGGATGGGCACGCTCAGCGGCGGGAACGGGAAGCGGAAGAACGCGCCGAGGATGCCGTTGGCGACACCGAAGGCCCGCTCGAACGCCTGGGCGATGTCGCCGACCTGGGCGCTGAACAGTGACCGGTTGACGATCCGCAGTGCGAGCTGACCGATCTCGTCGGTCACGTCGAGGGTCTTACCCCGGCCGTAATTCGCCTCCCAGCGGACAAGCATTTGTTCGGCTTCGTCCGTCATGTTGCGGGTGAAAGTGCTGACCGTACGGGGAGTGAAATGCGGCGCCATCATCCGGCGCTGCCGGCGCCACAACTCCATGTCCGGATTCGCGATCAGCCCTTTGCGTAGCACCGGGCGGACGACTTTGAACAGTACGGCGTTTTTGTCGTACTTCTCGCCCTCGTCCACGAGCACGTGCCGGATGTAGTCGGGATGATTGACCAGCACCATCGGAATGCCGAGGGGGCGGAACCGGAAGATGTCGCCGTGGCGTTCGATCCCCCGGCCGAGAAAGCCGAGCTGATCACGCTTGAAGGCCAGGGTGCCGCCGATGCGGTCCCGGGCCCGTACGGTCGGGATTTCCTTCAGGCCAGATTGCGGACGACCACGTACGTAGGTGGGCATATGCTCTCGGGTTCCGATCGGTCAGCGGCGGTACAGCCGCAGGTGGAGTCCGCCCTTCGGGTGCAGCGTGACCAGTGGGGCGAATCCCACCGGTGGCTGATCCGCCGCGGGCAGGGTGACGGAGAAGGTCTGTGCGAGCATGACGAGGATCAGGTGGAGTTCGGCCAACGCGAAGTGCTTGCCGATGCAGTAGCGGGGGCCGCTGCCGAACGGCTGGTACGCGTGACGGGGTCGGGCGGCCACCGCCTCCGGGGTGAACCGGTCGGGGTCGAACCGGTCCGGGGCGGGCCAGAAGTCCGGGTGGCGGTGTAACAGGAACATGTTCAGGTGCAGTTCGGTCCCGCCAGGGATGTGATATCCGTCGATGACGTCGTCGTCGACGGCGCGACGCATGGTCTGCCACGCGGGGGTGAACATGCGCAGGGTTTCGTCGACCACCATCCGGGAGTACGGCAGCCGGGGCAGGTCGTCGAAGGCCGGCATCCGTCCACCGAGGACGTCGTCGACCTCGTCGTGCACCCGGTGCTGCACCTCGGGATGCCTCGCCAGCTGGTAGAACACCCAGGCGATGGAGTTGCTGGTGGTCTCGTAGCCAGCGATGATCATGGCTAGGACCTCGTTGGCGAGCTGCGTCGGGGTGAGTCCGGTGCCGGTTTCGGCGTCCACGGCGCGCACCAGCAGGGTGAACAGGTCCTGCTGCTGCGGACCGGACCGGTGGCCGTCCGCCTGCTCGGTGCGGCCCTGGCGGACCTGGAACAGGTAGCTGACGAAGCCGTCCATCTCCCGGGTCAGGAAACGCAGCCGGTCGCGCGCCGGTGTTCGCCAGTGCAGCGGCGGAAAAGGGAACCGGAGAAAGTCCCCGAGGCGGCGGTTGACCTCCAGGAAGTCCCGCTCGAACTTGCGGCTGCGGGCGTCCGGGTCGACTCCGAACAGGGACCGGAGCACGATCTTCAACGCCAGGTCGGCCAACGGCGGCACGACGTCCACCACCGCACCGGACGCGGCCCGGGGCGGCCAGGCACGCAGCAGCTCAGCGGTCTGACCGGTCATGTTCGGGGCGAATCGGGCGACGCTCGCGTGGTTGAACGTCGGCTGCATCAACCGGCGATTACGCGACCAGGTCGCACCGCCCGGATTACCGATCAGGCCTTCCCGTAGGATCGCCCGCACCGTCCGGTAGAGAAAATTCTCCTTGTCGTAGTTCGTGTGCCGGTCGACGAGGACATGGTGGACGTGATCGGGGTTGGTGAGCACCACCATCGGCAGGCCGCCGAGCCGCATCCGGAAGATGTCACCGTGCGTCTTGCGGGAACGTTGCAGAAAAGCGAGCTGGTCACGGCGCATGGCGCGGACTCCGGCCAGATTTTCGCGGAAGCTGAGCCGCGGAACCGGCCGTGGCGTGCAGGACGAATCCGGACCGGCGTCAATGCGCCGTACGTTGCCCATGCCGTCACCTTACCGAAGGTACTGGCGCTGCCACCAAGGGGAGTAACGAACTGTTTACGTTCTGATTTGTTTCTGACTTATCCCTTCCCTGCTAGCATGAGTCGACGATGCCGGCAAATGCGCCGATTCTCCTGCACGGTGTCGACGCCACCGGCGATTCGATGGCACCGCCCGGGCGACCCCCAAGCACCCCGGCGCCTGCCGTCGCGTGCCGGGTGCCCCGGCCGGTGGGATCCTCGGTGGCCGCTGTGGGATGCTTGCTCACGTTCGTAGACTGGCGCGGTGACCGCAGCAGCGCCGATCATCGCGCCGAGCATCCTGGCCGCCGACTTCTCCCGCCTGGCCGACGAGGCCCACGCGGTCGAAGGCGCAGCCGACTGGCTGCACGTCGACGTGATGGACAACCACTTCGTGCCCAACCTGACCATCGGGCTGCCGGTGGTGCAGAGCCTGCTGCCGGCCACCACGCTGCCGTTCGACGTACACCTGATGATCACCGACCCGCGGCGGTGGGCACCCGGCTACGCCGACGCCGGCGCCTACAACGTCACCTTCCACGCCGAGGCCTGCGACGACCCGATCGCCCTGGCCAAGGAGCTGCGCTCGGCCGGGGCAAAGGCCGGCCTGGCGATCGACCGGGACACCCCGGTCGAACCGTACCTCGACCTGTTGCCCAGCTTCGACACCCTGCTGGTCATGACGATCAAGGCCGGGTTCGGCGGGCAGCGCTTCATCCCCGAACTGCTGGACAAGGTGCGCACCGCGCGCCGACACGCCGCCACCGGCCACCTGGAGTTGCGGATCGAGGTCGACGGCGGGATCGCCGCAGACACCATCGAGCAGGCCGCCGCGGCCGGCGCGGACGCCTTCGTCGCCGGCACCGCCGTGTACGGCGCCGCGGACCCCGCCGAGGCGGTACGCCAGCTGCGCCAGGTCGCCCAGCGGACCACGCCACGGTGGTGAGCCCGGAGGGGGCCGAGTCCCGGCCGGATCTGATCCTGGTCGTCGACGACGACGTCGACATCGCCCGGTTCGTGGAGGTCAACCTGCGGCTGCACGGTTTCGAGGTGATGCTCGCCCACGACGGCCAGGAAGCTCTGGAGATCATCGAGCAGCACCGTCCCGACCTGGCGGTGGTCGACCTGATGATGCCGCGCATCGGCGGGCTCGACCTGACCCGGCGGCTGCGCGCCGACCCGATGACCGCCGCCCTGCCGATCATCATGCTGACCGCCAAGGGCATGACGGTCGACAAGGTGGTCGGCCTGACCGCCGGCGCCGACGACTATCTGGTCAAGCCCTTCGACACCTCGGAGCTGATCGCCCGGGTGGTCTCCACGCTGCGGCGTAACCGGGAGTACCGCGAGGTGTCGCCGCTGACCGGTCTGCCGGGCAACACCCGGGTCAGCCGGGAGATCACCGACCGGGTCCGCAGCGGTGCCGACTACGCCGTCGGCTACATCGACATCGATCGGTTCAAAAGCGTCAACGACGTGTACGGCTTCGGTCGCGGCGACGAGTTCATCGCCACGCTGGCCCGCTGCCTGCACCGGTCGGTGGTGGCCGTCGGGTTGCCGCCGGCCTTCCTCGGCCACATCGGTGGCGACGACTTCGTGGTGGTCTGCGCCCCGGAGCAGGTCCGGCCGATCATCGAGAAGGCGATCGTCGAGTTCGAGAAGGCCGCCGACGAGCTCTACGACCCGTCCGACGCCGAGCGTGGCTTCATCGAGGTCAAGGACCGGCGCGGCAAACTGCAGAAGGCCGCGCTGGTCACCCTGTCGGTCGGGGTGGCGGTGTCGGCGGGGGATCGCCGGTTCAGCGACCCCCGGGAGATCATCACGGTGGCGAACGAGATGAAGTCGGTCGCCAAGAGCCAGCCCGGGTCGTTCATCGCGGTCGACCGGCGGCTGCACCACAACTGACCGGCGGCTGCACCACAACTGATCGGCGGCTGCACCACAACTGATCGGCGGTCAGGGCCGGCAACTGGGCAACCTCGAATAACTGTCGGCTATCTGACAGTTGTGACGTCCGTCGCGTCTCTGGCGGTCGGCCGCATCCGGCATGTAAGACTCAGAGACAGCACCCACCACGCGCTGGCGGGACTCGGTGAAATTCCGAACCGGCGGTGATCCACGGCGCGAGCCGTGGTCAGCCCGCGACCCGGTCGTCGGCAACGACGCCCGGTGGACCCGGTGAGACCCCGGGGCCGACGGTTGGGCCAGACCGTGCCACCACGGCACGGACCGGCCCAGACAGTCCGGATGGGAGACAGCGCGCGGGACGGACGCCTCGGGACGGCACCCCTGCGCCACGCCGCTTCCGTGCAGCGCCCCGGGGCTGGCCCGCCGTGGCCGAGCCGGGGCACCGCCGCCGCCTGGCTGTCGCCGGCCCCACCGGGACCGGCGCATCCCTCCCGCCCGCCATCGCGCACCCCTGGCAGGCGAGGAGAAAAGGGACGGCCATGGCGAGCCCCTCCGAAGACGAAGCGATGCGACGTGCCATCGGGCTCGCCCTGCGCGGCCTCGGTGCCACCAGCCCCAACCCGATCGTCGGCTGCGTCCTGCTCGACGCCGCCGGCACCGTCGTCGGTGAAGGCTTCCACGCCTACGCCGGCGGCCCGCACGCCGAACTCGTCGCCCTCGCCCAGGCCGGCGACCGGGCCCGCGGTGCCACCGCCGTGGTCACCCTCGAACCCTGCAACCACATCGGCCGCACCGGCCCCTGCTCTGGGGCCCTGATCGAGGCCGGGGTGTCCCGCGTCGTGCTGGCCGTACCAGATCCCAACCCGATCGCCGCCGGCGGCGCCGACACCCTGCGCGCCGCCGGCATCGACGTCGAGTTCGGGGTACGCGCCGACGAGGCCGAAGCCGCCAACGTCACCTGGCTGACCGCGGTACGTCGGCGGCGGCCGTACATCACCTGGAAGTACGCCGCCACCCTGGACGGCCGCTCCGCCGCCGCCGACGGCACCAGCATGTGGATCACCTCGGAGGCGGCCCGCGCCGACGTGCACACGTTGCGCGGCACCGCCGACGCGATCATCGCCGGGGTCGGCACGGTGCTCGCCGACGACCCCCGGCTCACCGTCCGCGACCTACGTGACGGTGGCCCACGTGACGACAACCCGTGCGACGACGACCCGCGGGACCACCGCCCCGCCGTCCGCCAGCCGCTGCGGGTCGTGGTGGACAGCGCCGGGCGTACCCCCGTCGCCGCCCGGGTCCGCGACGCCGCCGCCCCCACCTGGATCGCCACCGCCGCCGATGTCGGCGCCGACCATCGCGGCCAGGTCGACCTCACCGCGCTGCTCGGCCGCCTCTACGAGCGCGGCATCCGGGCCGCACTGCTCGAAGGGGGTCCGGTGCTCGCCGGAGCGTTCCTGCGCGCCGGACTGGTCGACCGGGTCATCGGCTACCTGGCGCCCAAGCTGCTCGGTGCCGGCGCCACGGCGCTCGCCGACGCTGGCGTGTCCACCATCGACGACGCGGTCGAACTCGCCATCGTCGACATCACCCAGGTCGGCCCCGACCTGCGGATCACCGCCGTACCGCGGCAGAAAGAGGGCTGAGTCGATGTTCACCGGCATCATCGAGGAGCTGGGCGAGGTCGGCGTCCTCGACCGGCACGGCGACGGCGGCGTGCTCACCGTACGAGGACCGCTGGTCGCCACCGACGCCAAGCACGGCGACTCCATCGCGGTCGACGGGGTCTGCCTGACCGTGGTCACCGTCGATCGCGACCGGTTCACCGTGGACGTCATGAAGGAGACTCTCGACCGCAGCTCGCTGGGCGGATTGCGGCCCGGCGACCCGGTCAACCTGGAACGCGCCGCGACCCTCGCCACCCGACTCGGCGGACACCTGGTGCAGGGCCACGTCGACGGGGTGGCCACCGTCCTCGCCCGGACCCCGGGCGAGCGGTGGGACACCGTCCGGATCAGTCTCCCCGGCGACCTGCACCGGTACGTCGTCGAAAAGGGATCCATCGCGGTCGACGGCGTGTCGCTGACCGTCACCGGTGTGGCATCCGGCTGGTTCGAGGTCGGCCTGATCCCCACCACACTGCAGCTCACCACCCTCGGCCGTAGGACGGTCGGGGACCCGGTCAACCTGGAGGTCGACGTGATAGCGAAGTACGTGGCGAAGCAGGTGCAGGTCAGCGAGGCCCGCCGGTGACCGCCGCCGGACGGTTCGGCAGCGTGGAACAGGCCCTCGACGACCTCGCCGACGGGCGGGCCGTGGTGGTCGTCGACGACGCCGACCGGGAGAACGAGGGTGATCTGATCTTCGCGGCCGAGCACGCCAGCGCCGAGCTGGTCGCCTTCATGGTGCGCTACACCTCCGGCTACATCTGCGCCCCGCTGCCGGAGACCGAGTGCGACCGGCTCGACCTGCCGCCGATGTACCACACCAACCAGGACCGGCGCGGCACCGCGTACACCGTCACGGTCGACGCCCGCGAAGGCGTCAGCACCGGCATCTCCGCCGCCGACCGGGCACACACCCTGCGACTGCTCGCCGATGCGGCCACCGGCCCCGCCGACCTCGCCCGACCCGGGCACATCGTGCCGCTGCGGGCACGCGCCGGTGGGGTGCTGCACCGTCCCGGCCACACCGAAGCCGCGGTCGACCTGGCCCGGCTCGCCGGGCTGCGTCCCGCCGGGGTGCTGTGCGAACTCGTCAACGACGACGGCAGCATGATGCGCCTGCCGGACCTGGAGAAGTTCTCCGCCGACCACGGGCTGACCCTGATCACCATCGCCGACCTGATCGCCTACCGGCGGCGTACCGAGACCCACGTGCAGCGGGTCGCCCAGACCCGGCTGCCATTGCCGTCCGGGGTGTTCCGCGCCGTCGGCTACCGGGTCGCCCACGACCCGGCCGAGCACATCGCCCTGGTCTACGGTGACATCGACGACGGGCGGGACGTGCTGGTGCGGGTGCACTCCGAGTGCCTCACCGGCGACGTGTTCGGCTCGCTACGGTGTGACTGCGGCCCGCAGCTCGACGCGGCCCTGCGCCGGGTCGCGGCCGAGGGCCGCGGCGTCGTGCTCTATCTGCGGGGTCACGAGGGGCGTGGCATCGGGCTGGCCCACAAGCTGCGCGCCTACCAGCTGCAGGACCAGGGCCGCGACACCGTCGACGCCAACCTCGAACTCGGGCTGCCCGCCGATGCCCGCGACTACGGCACCGGTGCGCAGATCCTGCACGACCTCGGACTGCGCTCGATCCGGCTGCTCACCAACAACCCCGACAAGATCTCCGGACTGACCGGGTACGGGTTGACCGTCGTCGGCCGGGAGCCGCTCACCATCCATCCGCACCCGGAGAACCTGCGCTACCTGCGCACCAAACGTGACCGGATGGGCCACCTGCTCGACGAGCTCGACTCCGCCGGTGAAGTGGCCGGGGGGCGGGGGTAGTGGCCGGGTTCGGGGAGCCGGGAGTCTCCATCGTCGACGCGAGCGGGCTCACCGTCGGCGTGGTCGCCGCCCGTTGGCACGCGTCCCTGGTCGACACGATGCTCACCCGTGCTCTCGCCGCCGCCGACGCCTGCGGCGTCGCCGACGTGCGGGTGGCACGGGTCGCCGGCTCGGTCGAGTTGCCGATCCTCGCCCAGGCCCTGGCCCGACGCTGCGACGCGGTGCTCGCCCTGGGGGTGGTGGTGCGCGGTGCCACCGCCCACTTCGACTACGTCTGCAAGTCGGTCACCGAGGGCCTGACCAGGGTGTCGCTGGACGAGTCCACCCCGGTCGGGCACGGAGTGCTCACCGTGGAGACCGTCGAGCAGGCCCGCGACCGAGCCGGGCTGCCCGGCTCGGTCGAGGACAAGGGCTGGTCGGCGATGGTCGCCGTACTCGACGCGGCACTGGCCCTGCGGACGCTCGCGGCGGTCGCCGGCGCTTCCGGGTCGCCTGCGGCGACCTGACCGACCTGACCGACCTGACCGGCGCGGCCAATCTGGCCGATCGCCGACCCGTCACGTTCTGCCCGGCCAACCGGTAAACCAGGCGCGGGTGTCACACGTCGTAGCGGCGTGACACCCGAACTGGTGACCGACGTGTATCCGGGGAGGACGATGCCGCGGCAGCGCAGCGAAGCGTCGGCGTGGGCGGCGGACGAAGCGGTCACCCGCCTGTTCGCCGCGCACTACCGCCCGCTGGTGCGCCTCGCCACCCTGCTGCTGCACGAGCCGGGCCTCGCCGAGGAGATCGTGCAGGACGCGTACGTGGCCCTGCACAGCCGCTGGTGGCGCCTGCGCGACGCCGACAAGGCCCTGGCCTACCTACGGGTGACCGTGGTCAACCGCAGCCGGTCGGCGATCCGGCACCGCCGGGTCGTGCAGGCCCACCTCGCCGCCGCCCGGCCCGCCCCCGACGCTCCCAGTGCCGAAGCCGGCGCGCTCGACCAGCTCCGCCACGACGACATGATCACCGCACTGCGTGCCCTGCCGCCGCGCCAACGGGAGGCGATCGTGCTGCGCTACTACGCCGACCTGTCCGAGGCTCAGACCGCCGACATGATGGGTGTCAGCCGGGGTGCGGTAAAGAGCCACACCGCGCGCGGCATCGCCGCGCTGCGCAACAGCCTGGACGGCTTGTGATGGATGACGACGATCCGAAGACCGACGACTTTGCCCAGACCGTGCTGCGGCGGGAGCTGCACCGGCACGCCGCGCGGGTCGACGTACGGCCGGACGCGCTGCCGGTGATCCGCGAGCGGATCACCGCCCGGCGTCGCCGCCGGCTGCCCGTCACCCTGCTCGGCACCGCCGTCGCGACCGCGGCCGCCGCCATGGTCGGCGTCGTCGGCTGCCTGCCACCGACCGCGCCCCCCGGGCCGCCGCCCGGGGCGGCCACCGCCACCCCCGTCCCGTCCAGCGCGGCCGCCACCGGGGCGACCGCGGAGCCCGGTCCCGGTGGCACCGTCGCCGGATCCGCGACCGGGACGCCCACCGCCGGCGGGGCGGGCGAGCAGGCCGGCGCCACCGTCGTCACCCTGCCCGTCTACTACGCCGGCGAGGTCGACGGCCGGCTGCGGCTCTACCGCGAGTTCCACCAGTTCGAGTTGACCGCCGCCGGCACCGTGCCCGAGCTGCGCGCCGCCATCACCGAGATGCTCACCGCCGCACGGCTGCGTGACCCTGACTACCGCACCCTGTGGCCGACCGGCGCCGCCGTGTCCAGCGTCTGGACCCAGTACGGCATGGTCGGCGTCAACATCGCCGACGCGCGGGTCGCCAACCTCGACGAGCCGGCGGCGCAGGCGGCGGTGCAGCAGCTCGCCTGGACCGTGGCCGGCGTGGTCGGTGGCGACCCGGAGATCCTGCTGCTGATCGATGGGGAACCGGTGCCTCGGCTGTGGGGCCACGTCGACACCTCGCAGGCGTTCACCAAGGCGCCCGCGCTGGACGCCCTCGGTCTGCTGTGGCTGATCGAGCCGCAGCACGGCGCCACGGTCCGGGGTACCTTCACCGTGCACCTGGCCGGCAGCGTCTTCGAGGCCACCGCTCAGCTGCGGGTCCGCCGGGGTAACCAGGTGGTGCACGAGCAGTTCGTCACCCTCGACGCCGGGGCACCCGGTCGGGGCGAGGCGTCGGTCGAGCTGACCCTGCCGCCGGGCGACTACACCGTCGAGGCGTACGAGGAGTCGATGGTCTCCGGCGGCGGGAAACGCAACCTCGTCGACGCGGACGTCACCGTGCGGTGACCGGCTGGTGGGCCGGTGCGGACCCGGTGGGCACCGGGCGGGGGACCGGCTGCCACAATCGGGCCCCGTGAAGACGTTCGAGGAGCTGTTCGCCGAGTTGCAGGCCAAGGCGGCGGCCGGGACCCCCGGCTCGTCGACGGTGGCCGCGCTGGAACGCGGCGTACACGCGATCGGCAAGAAGGTCGTCGAGGAGGCGGCCGAAGCGTGGATGGCCGCCGAGCACGAAGGGCCGCAACGGGCCGCCGAGGAGATCTCCCAGCTGCTCTACCAGGCGCAGGTGCTGATGCTGGCCACCGGACTGGAACTCGACGACGTCTACCGACATCTCTGACCCGCCCTTGCGACCGTGACCCTCACCATCGCGTGACCCACACCCTCGACAGGAGCGAGACAGAGATGCTGCGCATCGCCGTACCCAACAAGGGCACCCTTTCCGGACCGGCCGCCGACATGCTGCGCGAGGCCGGCTACCGGCAGCGCGCCGACCCCAAGGACCTCCTCTGCCGCGACGAGGCCAACAACGTCGAATTCTTCTACCTGCGTCCCCGCGACATCGCCACCTACGTCGGCAGCGGCGAGCTGGAACTCGGTATCACCGGCCGGGACCTGCTGATCGACTCCGCCAGTCCGGCCGAGGAGGTGCTGGACCTCGACTTCGCCGGGGCGACGTTCCGCTTCGCCGCCCGCCCGGAGACGCTGACCCGGGTGCCCGAGCAGATCGCCGGGCGGCGCATCGCCACCGCGTACCCCGGGGTGGTCGAGAGCTACCTCGGCGAACACGGCCTCAAAGCCGATGTGGTCCGCCTCGACGGCGCGGTGGAGAACGCCATCCGGCTCGGCGTCGCCGACGTGATCGCCGACGTGGTGGAGACCGGCGCCACGCTGCGCCAGGCCGGCCTGGTCACCGTCGGCGAGCCGATCCTGCGCTCCTCGGCGGTGCTGGTGCACCCGGCCAGGGCCGCCACCACCGGCCAGGCCGACCAGCTGATCCGCCGGCTGCAGGGGGTCCTGGTCGCCCGTCGGTACGTGATGCTCGCCTACGACGTGCGCGCCGACCTGCTGGAGCAGGCGACCGCGCTGACCCCGGGCATCGAGTCGCCGACCATCTCGCCGCTGCACCGCGAGGGCTGGGTGGCGGTGCAGGCGATGGTGCGTCGCGCCGAGGTGCACCGGATCATGGACGAGCTGTACGACCTGGGTGCCCGCGCCATCCTGGTCACCGACATCCACGCCTGCCGCCTCTGACTCACCGGCCGCCACGCCCTTTCCCGGCTGGCGGACAAGCGGGCGCGGATCAGGCGTAGGTACTTGGCGGAAAACGCCATTCGGTTGGTAGCGGGACGATCTATGACGCGATAGCGTCATGCGTCCTGACGGACACGTTCCGTCAATTGGGTTGGGCTTGGGTTCGCGTCCGCCGAGGAGGTCACGTGGCGCCGGAGCGGATCGGCGGCTACCGCATCGTCGAGCTGATCGCGCCCGGGGGCATGGGGGAGGTGTATCTCGCTGTCTCCCAGACCGCCGATCGGGTCGCCCTTAAGTTGATCAAACCCGAGCTCGTCGAGGATGAGAGCATCCGCGCGCGGTTCGCCGCCGAGGTTGACAGTCTCAAGCAGGTGTACGGGTCGTTGGTGGCTCGCCTGGAGGATGCCGACCCGTATGCCGATCCACCCTGGCTGGCGGTGGAGTACGTGCCGGGGGCCACCCTGCGCCAGCACGTCGACGCCCATGGTCCGATGCCGCTGCCGACCGCCGCGATGATCGCCGCGCTGCTGGCCGACGGGCTGGCCAAGGTGCATCAGCAAGGGTTGCTGCACCGCGACCTGAAGCCGCAGAACATCATCCTCGGTCCCGCCGGCCCCAGGCTGATCGATTTCGGCCTGGCGGTGCTGATCGGTCGTGAGCACGGGCAGACCCGACCGGGTGAGATGGTCGGCACCCCCGCCTACATGGCGCCGGAGCAGATCGACAGCGACGGCGAGCTGACCTCGGCGGTGGACGTCTATGGGCTGGCCGCCACTGTCGTGTACGCGTTGACCGGGCACCACCTTTACCCGCAGGCGCATGGCTGGCACCTGGTGCGGCGGATCGCCGACCCGGCGGACCCGCCGGACCTGACCGGGCTGCCGGTCGAGCTGACGCAGCTCATCGGGGCGATGCTGGCCTTCGACCCGACTGCCCGGCCGAGCCTGGCCGCGGTCAAGGACCGGATGCTGCAGGTCGCCACCGCGACCAGCGGCTCCAGCGTCGCCGACCTGCGCCGCATGGTCGTCGAGACGACCTTCGACGCCAGCCGCGACCTGCCGATCCCGCCGGAGCTGACCGACCCGGTCGTCGACCCCGAGCGGGGGATCTTCGGCGACCCGGAGCCGGAGCCACCATCGACGGACCCCGGACCGTCGGGCGCTGAACAGCCCGCACCGGTCGACCCGGCACCGACCCCGACCCCGCCCATGCCCCGCCCCGAAGTGTCCTGGCTGGTGGAGCAGGTGCGACAGCGTTACGCCCGCCGGCCGACACTGCTCAGCTGACGGCCGCCGCCCCGACCGCCCGTCATACCGGCCGCCGGCCGTAGCCCCACCCGGTAGGAAAGGTTTCCTGATGAGCACCTCGCAGGCCATCTTCGCGCCCGGTTCGCGGATCGTCGTCCGTGACGAGGAGTGGCTGGTGCGTACGGCGACACCGGCCCCGCCCGACGGCACGATGATCAAGGCGGTCGGGGTGTCCGAGTTCGTCCAGGACATCGAGGCGACCTTCTTCACCGGGATCGATGAGGTGCAGTCGATGCGGCCGGAGGAGACGGTCCTGGTCCAGGACGACACGTCCCGGTTCCGGCAGAGCCGGCTGTTCCTGGAGGCGGTGCTGCGCCGCACCCCGCTGCCCCGGTCCGAGCGCGGCCTGGCGCTCGCCGACCGGTTCCTGCTCGACCCGCTGACCTACCAGCTGCGCCCAGTCGAGCTGGCCCTCGCCGGGTTGCGGCCACGGATTCTGCTTGCCGACGTCGTCGGCCTCGGCAAGACCCTGGAGATCGGTCTGATCCTCGCCGAGCTGATCCGGCGTGGTCGAGGGGAACGGATCCTGGTTGTCTCGCCACAGCAGGTGCTGGAGCAGTTCCAACGGGAGCTGTGGACCCGGTTCGCGATCCCGCTGGTGCGGCTCGACTCCACCGGCATCCAGCGCATCCAGCAGGAGATCCCGGCCGGGCGTAACCCGTTCACCTACTTCAAGCGGGCGATCATCTCGGTCGACACCCTCAAGGACGCCGGCCAGTTCGGCCACCACCTCGACGCGATCACCTGGGACGCGGTGGTCATCGACGAGTCACACAATCTCATCAACAAAGGCACCCAACGTAACGAGCTGGCCCGCCGGCTCGCCGCCAAGACCGACGCGCTGCTGCTGGCCAGCGCCACCCCGCACAACGGTGACAAGGAGTCGTTCGCCGAGCTGATCTCGCTGCTCGACCCGGCGGCGATCGTCGACAAACGCAACTACCAGCCCGACGACATCGCCCACCTCTACCTGCGCCGCACCAAGATCAGCCCGGAGGTGCGGGACCAGATCGGCGACCGCTGGGCCGACCGGGGACCGTCGCTGCCGGTGCCCTGCCCGGCCACCCCGGCCGAGGAGGAGATCTTCGCCGAGCTGACCCAGGTGTGGCTGGCCGGCAAGTGGAGCGACGAACCGGCCCGCGGCCAGGACCGGCTGTTCCCGTACACGTTGTTGAAGTCGTTCCTGTCCTCGCACGTCGCGCTGGCCGAGACGGTCGCCGTCCGCCGCCGCAAGGCGACCGGCACCGAACGGGCGGCGCTGGACCGACTCGCCGAGCTGACCTCCGCGATGACCGACCGTGACTCCAGCAAACTCGACCACCTGATCGAGGAGCTGCGGTCCATCGGCGTCGGGCCGGGCAGCACCACCCGCGTGGTGATCTTCTCCGAGCGGGTGCCGACGCTGAACTGGCTCGCCGAGGTGGTGCCCGCCCGGCTCGGCCTCCGCCCGGCCGCCATCCGGGTGCTGCACGGCGGTGTCGCAGAAGCTGAGGAGCAGCGGTTCCTGCAGGAGTTCGAGCTGGAAGGCAGCACGGTGCGACTGCTGTTCACCGGCGACGTCGCCTCCGAAGGCGTCAACCTGCACCGGCAGTGCCACCACCTGATCCACTACGACATCCCGTGGAGCCTGATCCGCATCGAGCAGCGCAACGGCCGGGTCGACCGCTACGACCAGCGGCGCAGCCCCGAGTTCCGGGCGCTGATCCTCACCTCCGAGGTGCCCGACGCCAAGGACGACCGGACGGTGGCGGAGAAGCTGCTGCACCGGGAGCAGCACGCGCACCGCACTCTCGGCAGCGTCGAAGCGGCCACCGGCTACTTCGACGCCAAGGTGGAGGAGGACCGGCTGGTCAAGGACCTGCTCGCCGGCAAGACCGTGGAGGAGTCGTACGCCGAGGCCGGCATCGAAGCCGAGCTGGACCCGATGGCGCAGCTGCTCGCCGAGGTCGGCAGCGCACCGGAGGCCGCCGAGGTGCCCCGGGCGCAGGTGCCGAAACTGTTCGACTCCACCCGCGACTTCGTCGACACCGCGCTGCGGGAGCTCTACGCCGACCGGCCCGAGGACGCCCTCGACCTGCGCCGCGAAGACACGCTGCTGACCTTCCACGCCCCTGACGACCTGGTGGCGCGCCTGTCCGACCTGCCCCGCTCCTACCTGAAAGCACATCAGGAAGGCGACCAGCTGCGGCTCAAGGTCACCCTCGATCGCCGGCTCGCCCAGCGCAAACTCGCCGAGGCGCGGGAAAGCCGCACCACCGTCTGGCCGGAGATCGCCTACCTCAGCGACGTACACCCGATGATCGACTGGCTGGTCGACAAGGTGCTGATCCGGCTCGGTCGCCAGCAGGCGCCGGTGCTCACCGCCGACGTGCCCGGCCCGGTCTTCCTGATCCAGGGCGTCTACACCAACCGGCTCGGCCAGCCGACCGTGGTGCAGTGGATGGCCGTCGCCGGGCTGCCCGACACGCCGACGATCCGCCCGATGGACGAGGTGCTGCGGGAAGCCGGCGTCGGCCCCGAGATGGTCAACCCCGCACGGCCCGTCCCGCTGGACCCGCTGACCGACCTGCTCCCGGCCGCCGTCGACGCCGCCCGCGACTATCTCGCCGACCGCCGCGACGAGGTGACCGAGGCCAACGCCGAACCGCTGCGCCGCTACCGGGAACGGCTCGGCCGGTTCGAGCAGGCCAGCCTCTTCGACGAGCTGCCGGTCGCCCAGCAGACCCGCCGCCGCCAGCGGGTCAGCGCCACCGTGCAGGAGCAGCACGACCTGCTCGACCGGCTGGAAACCGCCGGCGACCCGCTGCTGCGGGTGCTCGCCGTCCTCACTCCGTCCACCTTGCCCACCTCGCCCGCCTCGCCGCCGGAGACCGCCGCATGAGTTTCGACGCACTGACCAACCGTGGCGAATACCTTTCTCCGCACTACCTCGCCGAGGTGCTGCCCACCACCCTCAAGGGCGGCCTGCTGAAACGCTGGGCCGAGGAGGAGAAATCCGGCCGGGTAACGCCCCGGGCCGGGCTGCGCGGGATGCGCCGCGACTACTTCGACGCCCGCACCGAGCTGGCCGACACCGACCTGTACGACGCGGAACGGCTGCGCAAACTGCACGACGAGGTGCTGCGCCGCCTCGGCTTCGACCCGGCCCCGCAGCTGCTCACCGTCGAACGCTCCGGCCAGGACCACGAGGTGCGGGTCGCTCACGCCGAGGTCAGCAGCACCGGCCACGGCATCGTCGCGCTCGACTGCGGCTGGGCCGTCGACACCGACGCCGCCCAGGACCCCGGCGGCGCCGGTCGGCTGCTCGACCCGTTCACCCCGGCCGGCGGCGAGACCATCACCACCGGGCAGAAACTCGCCTCCTGGCTGTTCGCGGCCGAGCAGCCCAATCTGCGGTACGTGCTGATCCTCAGCGGTGGCGTGATCACCCTCGCAGACCGGGCGGTCTGGGGTGAGGGCCGCTACCTGGCGGTCAGCCTGGACACCGCGTACGCCCGCAACGACGAGCGCGAGCTCGACGTCGTCGCGGCGCTGTTCGGCGCCGACTCGCTGCGCCCGCCCGCCGAAGGCGGCAGCGAACCCCTCGCCGACCTGGTCGCCGGCTCCCGGTCGCACGCCGTCGGCGTCTCCGGTGAGCTGCGCCAGGGCCTGCGGGACTCGGTCGAGCTGATCGCCAACGAGGTGCTGGACCGCATCCGGGAAGCCGGTTTCCAGCCGCAGGAGGTGATGCAGCTGGACGAACTGGCCAAGGAGCTGGGCCGGGAAGCGCTGCGCTACCTCTACCGGATCCTGTTCCTGCTCTACGCCGAGGCCCGCCCCGAGCTGGGCGTGCTGCCGGTCGATGACCCCGAGTACGTCAGCGGCTACAGCATGGCCCGCCTCGGCGATCTGGTCGCCCGCAGGCTGCCGCCGTCCGCCGAAAACGGCTTCCACCTGTACCAATCCCTCGACCTGCTGTTCGCCAAGGTCAACAAAGGACACCGGCAGCGCGACGGGGTGGCGGTGGCGGACGATGCGAGCGACGGCGTCGGGCTGCGGTTCGAACCGCTGCGCTCCGACCTGTTCCTGCCGGAGAAGACCCACCTGATCGGCCGGCGGCTGCCGCGCCCGGACGCCGACCCGGATGACCCGGCCGCCCCTACCATCGACACCCGGCTACGCAACATCACGCTCTACCAGGTGCTGCGCCGGCTGATGCTCACCAAGGGCGGGCGCAAACGTCGCGGCGGCTTCATCTCGTACGCCCAGCTCGGCATCAACCAGCTCGGCGCGGTCTACGAAGGGCTGATGTCCTACACCGGCTTCGTCGCCACCGAAATGCTCTACGAGGTGGCCAAGCACGGCGACCCGAAGGACGGCTCGTGGATGATCCCGGCCTCCAAGGCCGACGAGTACGACGACAGCGTCTTCGTCTACCGGGAGAACCTCTACACCGGGGTGCGGAGCCGGGTCAGCTACGAGCCGGGTCAGTTTGTCTGGCGGCTCGCCGGCCGCGACCGGCAGACCAGTGCCTCCTACTACACCCCGCAGTCGTTGACCGAGGTCACCGTCCAGCTGGCGTTGAAGTACCGGCTCGACCAGGACGGCACCGTCACCCGGGCGCGGGAGCTGCTCGACTGGACGATCTGCGAGCCGGCGCTGGGCTCCGGCGCGTTCCTCAACGAGGCGATCAACCAGGTCGCCGCCGAATACCTGCGCCGCCGGCAGAAGGAGCTGGGCGTCAGCCTCGACCCGGAGGCGTACCACCTGGAGCTGCAGCGGGTGAAGGCGTACATCGCGCTGCACAACAGCTACGGCGTCGACCTCAACCGCACTGCCGTCGAGCTGGCCGAGGTGTCGATCTGGCTCAACGTCATGCACGCCGGCCTGCAGGCGCCCTGGTTCGGCCTGCACCTGCGGCGCGGTAACTCACTGATCGGCGGTGCCCGCAAGCTGTACGACCCGAAGCAGCTGGCCGACAAATCGTGGCTGACCACCGCCCCGCAGGACAGGCCGTTCCGCGACGGCGACATCGAGCCGGGCACCATCCACCACTTCCTGCTGCCGGCCGACGGCTGGGGCGCGGTCGCGGGGGAGAAGGAGGCCCGCGAGCTGGCGAAGGCTGAGACCGAACGGCTCCGCAAATGGCGTACGGCGATGCGCCGCACCCCGAACGCGAAGGGCAGCAAGAACAATCCGTCGCAGGTGGCCAGGCTCCAGGCGCTCGCTGGCCGGGTCGAGTTCCTGTGGACCCTGGTCCGCCGTCGGCTGGCCCTCTCCGAGCAGGAGATCCGCCGGCACATCCCGGTCTGGGGTGCCGACGATCTGCCCCCGGTGACCGAGGCGGTGCCCCGCGAGGAGATCCTCGCCGATCTGACCGCCGCAGGAACGCCGTACTGGCGGCTGAAAACCCTGATGGACACCTGGTGCGCCCTGTGGTTCTGGCCGCTGGACAAGGTCGGGCTGCTGGACGGCTCCGACCAGTCGACGTACCCAGCCGCGCCGGTCGAGGTCACCCACGTAAGGGAAGAGCCGTCGTACGCCGACCCAGTCAGCTACGAAGCACCCTCGCTCTGGGGTGAGGTGCCGCCGCAGCAGTTGGCGATGCCGCTGCGGCCAACCGGGACCCGGAAGGTTAGCCGGCCTGAGCGGATCGATCGGCCGGCAGCCCTGGCCAGCCTCGACGACTGGCTCACCTTCGCCGAAGCGTTGGTCGGCCGGCACGACATCCCGGCTGACTCACTGGTCAGCGGCTTCACCAAGCTGGAGGAGCTGACCGACTACGAGGACTCGCTGATCGGCCCGATGGGCATGGAGCAGACACACCGGCTTCCCGGCCGGTTTCCCTGGCTATCCGCCGCCGAGACGATCGCCGACCAGCAGGGTTTCTTCCACTGGGAGCTCACCTTCGCCCACACTTTCGCCAACGGTGGCTTCGACCTCCAAGTCGGCAACCCACCTTGGGTCCGTCCGGATTGGACGGAAACGGTTGTGCTGGCTGAGCTTGATCCTTGGCTTGTCTTGCATCGTCATGCAAGTGCCGAGGTGGAGGCTGAGTGGAGGTTGAGATTAGTGTGCCGGCCTGCAGAATCGAAGTTCTACCTCGACGAAAGGGCGGCTGCTAGTGGACTTTCGGCATTCGTTGGAAGTGGGGTTGAGTATCAGATTCTCGGGGGAGCACGAGCTGACTTCTACCGATGCTTCATCGTTCGGGTGTGGAGGCATGCATCGGTCGTCGGGGTATCAGGACTGCTGCATCCTGATACCCATTTGACGGGGCCCGCAGAAGGAGCTCTTCGCCCGGCTTCATATCGACGTTTGCGCATTCAGGCAGGATTTGTGAATGTCTCAAACTGGGCGTTTGCTCCACCGGTGGGTAGGAAGCAGGAGTTCGGATTGAGTGTTTACGGGTCACCAAAAGGTATAAACTTCTTACGAGCTAGCAAGCTTTTTTCGGTGAAAACCTTCATGGACTCCTTGGCTGACCTGCACGGCGTTGGCCCCCTGCCTGCAATCAAGAATGGTCGGGATTGGGATATTCGAGCGCATCGTGACCGTCTAATTCGTGTCGACGTGGCTAGGTTGAAGGTCTGGCGGCAACTCTTGAATCGAAATGACTTGGGTGCCGAGGAGACGCCACTTCTCCACCCGGTGACAACTGCCGAGAATGCGGCGATGGAAGCCTTGGCTCGGGCGAGGCCGAGGCTGTCAGATCGGGCTTTTGGTCTAAGTTCTGGATTTAATGAGCGAACTGACAGGGTCGCCGGGCTGTTTGATGAACGTCCAGGGTTGCGTAGCTCCTGGAATGATGTAATAATTAAAGGACCAAACTTTTCTCTTGCAACGCCATTTGCAAAACAAGAGCCGAATACTGGTAACTTTGATTTCCCGGTGGATCTTGAGCTGCTGCCGAGAGACTTTCTTCCGGCGACTCAATATATTCCAGCGAGTGATCGAATTCGCTATGAGAGCAAGGCGGATATCTGGTTCAAGGAATGCGAAAATCCCCGTAAGTGCACAGATTTGTATCGCGTTTTCTGGCGCGAAATGACAAAAGCCGAAAATGAGCGCAGCCTCTTTCCTGCAATATTTCCTCCGGGGCCAACTCATGTTCATTCGGTCCGGAGTATGGCGCGAGAGAGTGATAAGCTTACCGTGCTGACCGCTGGATTCTGGGCCTCATTGCCTCTTGACTACCTTTTGAGAGTAACGGGTCGCGAGCATATGAGTAGAGCTGAAGCCCTTGTGATGCCTGTGCCTGATGAAGGTCATCCCCTCGAGCTTCCTTTACTGCTTAGGGCACTTCGTTTGAACTGCTTAACCGAATCGTACGGTGAGCTGTGGTCACAATTGTACTCATCGGCATGGAGGATTGAAGATTGGGCCATTCCGTGGCCGTCTGTCGGCAGTCTCGGTGATGTCTCCAGGGAGTGGGGTGAGGCGGCTCCGCTGCGTACGGATCTTGCCCGTCGCTCTGCATTAATTGAGCTTGACGCCCTAGTTGCTGTGTGGCTCGGCATGACGGCTGACTCGCTCGTTTCAGTCTATCGATCGCGTTACGGAACACTTGCTAAGTATGAAGTGGGCATGTACTTCGATGCCGCCGGTCGTCGGATTGCGTCAGAGCGCATCGTGTGGGGAAGGCGTCAGCGGCGCGAGAGTATCGATGAACTGATAGCGTACTTGGAGGACCCGGAGCGGAATCCGGTGCCGGGTGGATACGCGGCGCCGTTCTACAAGGCTGACCGCGAGAACGAGTACCGCCAGGCGCATGCCGTGTTCAGCAAGCGACTCCAAGACGCCATCGATGCGGGCTGGGAGCCGTCGTAGCTTGTATAGCCACGCGACGGGACCTGCGGAATCCCGTTCTCGCCGGTGAAGCGGGCAACTGCGACTCGGCTGTCGGCGAGTGAGGCGCTGTGCGTCGCCAGCGCTCGGTCAGGTCTGGGGCACCAGCACGGCGGTGCCTGACCAATTGATGTGCTCGTTCCGGATGTGGTGCCACGGTTCGCCGTCCTCGTCGAGGCCGGTGAGCTCGGCGAGGTAGTGGCCGAAGCCGTATCCGGCGGCCCGGAGGGTGGCGACCGCCCACGGGTGGAGCTGGTCGGCGACGCGCTCGGGGTGGCGCTGGTCGAACGGAACCTCGATTACCCCGAGCAGGTCGTAGCGCTCGTCGGTCGTGCCCGGGTTAATCACCTGGCATAGCGAGAATCCGTACCGTTCGTGCTGCTCGCCGTCCACCCACACCAACTGTCCTGCCACTGTGGCCTCCTTGATCAACTCATGCTGGTCTGTGGAGGAAGCATGGCGCGACAGGGAAGTTATATCAACCCCTTGTGTGTTTCATGATCACCTGGTGTGATGTCGTGGTCACCATCCAATCGCGAGGGAGACCACCGATGGCACGTGCACCAAGGACACGTAAGACACCTACCAGCGCCGCCATGTCGCCCACCGTGCACGCCATGGAGCTCGGGCTCCGGTTGCGTGAGCGCCGCGAGGAGCTCGGCATGACCGCTGTCGGCGTCGGCCGCAGCAGCGGCATCACCCAGGCGTACGTCTCCGGAGTGGAGATCGGCAAGGTCAAACTCCCCGCCGACCGGCTCGCCCAACTCGTCAAGATCTACGAGATCGACGACCAGGAGGCCACCGAGCTGGAGGCGCTGCGGATCGGCGCGATGGCCCGCGCCTGGTGGCACACGTACAAGCAGCTCTTCCCGGCCGAGTTCCTGCGCTTCCTCGGCTACGAAGCGGGTGCCGACCACGTCCGCACCTACCAGGGCGAACTCATCAACGGCCTGCTGCAGACCGAGGCGTACGCCCGCGCGATCCTGCGCGGCGGAAACACCTACGTCCGGCTCACTGAGACCGAGCAGCGCATCGAGGTGCGCCTGGCCCGCCAGCGCCGGCTCGCCGAGAACCCGCCGCTGCGGGTCACCGCCATCTTCAGCGAGGGGGCGATTCGCCAGCAGATCGGCGGCCCGACGGTGATGCGCGCCCAGCTCGATCACCTGGCGGACCTGATGACCCGGCACCCGGAACACGCTCGGATCCATGTCGTCCCGTTCTCGGCCGGTGCCTACCCGGCGCTCGGTGGGCCGTTCCAGATCCTGTCGTTCCCGTCGATGCGGGTGCCGGACCTGGTCTGGCAGGAGGTGCTGACCTCCAGCGACATCATCGACCAGTCCACCCGGGTCGCCGACTACACGATCACCTTCGGTGAGACGCTGGAGCGGGCGTTAAGCTTCGAGGAGTCCCTCGCCCTGATCCGCCAGGTCGCCCAGGAGATGGAATGACCGAGCAAGACCCGGTACGCGGTTGGTTCAAGTCCTCCCGTAGCTCCGACAACGCCGCCTGCGTCGAGGTCCGCCTCACCGCCGACACCATCGGCGTACGCGACTCAAAGGACCGCGGCGGCCCGTCGCTGGCCTTCGATCCGTCGGCCTGGACCGGCTTCCTCACCACCATTAAGGCCGCCGACCCCCGCTGACCGGCCCCTTGCCGGGATGGCAACCGCTGCTCGTGCCGGGAACGTCGGGCCACACCTCGGTGGCCCGACGTTCCGGTGTAAGTGGCGGTGCCAGTGACGAGTTGAAGGCAGGCCGCATGGCGCAGTGGGTGTTGCAGTGCAACCCGGAGCGGTGGCAGATTCACGACTTCTTCGCCTCTGGCCAGCAGCTGGGCTCCTGGTCCATCACGCGGTACGCCTCGGAGATCGCCAGCGGAGATCAGTTCGCGTTGTGGGTCAGCGGCAAGAACGCCGGCGTCGTCGGCCTGGGCGAAGTGGCGGGCAGCCCGACTGAGGAGGACCCGGACGACGCGGCGGACGGCGTACAGTGGGCGGTCGCGCCCGGCCGGGGGCACCGCCGCTGGCTGCTACCGATCACCCTGACCAGCAACTTCATCGACGATGCCGTGCCCAAAGCCGAGCTGGCGGCGGATCCGCAGTTTGCTGACAGTGCGATCATCCGGCAACCCATGGCCGGCAGCCCGTTTCGGGTGACCGACACGGAATGGGCCGCCCTGCTCCGACACGTCGGAGATCGCGGCGCAGCACCTTTCGTGCCGCCGGAGGCTACTGCTGGTGCCGCCGACCTGCTGCGACGTCTCATCGGACAGCTACTGCCGACCGTGTCCGGCCGCACCAACACCATCCTCGAAGTGCAGCCACCGCACGTCAAAGTGGCGACCAGCCGGTCGCCGCAAGGGCAACAGGTGCCGATCGCCTGGGTCGATGATGCGCTCACCCGCCTCGTCGAGGAGCGGAGCGTCGAGATCCACCCTCGTGCCGTCGGCCACCGCAGCGCCTTCATCGGGGCCGTGCTGCTGACCCTGCCAGGCGCCCGGGCTACCGGAAGCCCGCCGGTGGTCAGGCTGGCGGCACCCGACGAGGACTCCGCAGCGGTCGGTGACTTCACCTTCGAAGGCGACCTCCGGCGTGTCGGCACTGCCGAACATCGTGGTGAACAGGCGTCCCTACGCCGCCGGCTGTTCGGGTCAGCCGCTGAAGCGAATTGCGCGCTGTGCGGCCAGCGATACCCGGTGCGCTTCCTCTGGGCCGCGCACATCAAGAAACGGGCCGCGTGCAGCGACGACGAGCTGCGCGACCTGGACAACATCGCCATGCCGGCCTGCCTGTTCGGCTGCGACGCCCTGTTCGAGGCCGGCTACATCGCCGTTGGCGACGACGGCTGTGTCATCGCGGCCGACGATGCCGACGCTGGTATCGCCCTCGCTGAACGACTCGACCTGCTCGCCGGAAAAAAGATCGTTGAGTACGCCCTGGCCAGTGCTGGCTACTTCAGATGGCACCGGGAGAACATCTTCCGGGGGTAGCTCCGTTCGCAGCATGGATGCGAGACCCGTCAGGTGACCGTGATGATTTCCGACAGTGCTCGGCGGTGACGGAACCTTAATCTGGTGGGGAGGTCGGTCGGGGACCGGCGGCGTGCCAGGCGGTGGCGGAGGATGCCGTGTCCATTCGACGTGGACCATCGGCGCTGCTTCTCGCGCCAGCGTACGACCATGGCGAGTATCTATCCGCCGAGAGCCTGGGTCTTCGAGCCGTGGCGGCGATGCTGCACCGGCTGGGTGCTGACGTGCACGTGGTCGACGAGTGCCCGATGCCGCCTCCGGATGCTGTCCGGCAGTTCGCGCGCGACGCGGTCCTGGTAGGTGTCGGAGTGCTGTTCACGAGGCAGACTCCCGACGCGATCGAGCTGGTCCGCTGGCTGCGCCGTGACGCCCCGGCTGCCTACTACATGATCGGCGGCCAGGGACTCCAGTTCCTGTGGGAAGACGTCATGCGTGACTGCCCTGAGCTCGATTCGGCATGCATGTACGAGGGCGATGAGGTGATCTCCGAGGTCTGGTCGAGGCTGCTCAGCGACCGGGACGACCGCGGGGTGAAAGGCCTGTACGTACGTGACGGCGCCGGTGTCGTGAGCGCTGGACCCCGTCCGCCAGTCGTCAGGCTCGACGACCTGCCGTTCGCGTACCGCGAACCGAACGCCGGAGCGTACCGGGGTGGGCACGCCACGATGTCGACCAGTCGTGGATGCGCCGCCCACTGCACCTTCTGCCAGTCCGGCAACTATGCCAATCGCTACCACGAGCTGCCGCGATGGCGTCACCGCAGCGCCAGGTCGGTCGTTGACGAGATCGCCTACCTGCACGATGTCCACGGCGTCGACGCGGTCAGCATCGTCGACGACGACTTCCTCGGCGGCGCGGGTCAGGGGCGTGACCGCGCCTTCGAGTTCGCGGACCTGCTCGACCGCCTGCCGTTTCGGATCACCTACTCGATCGAGTGCCGGGTCGACGAGATCGACGAGCAGATTCTGGCCCGGTTGCGGTCGGCCGGGCTGCGGCATGTGCTGATCGGCATCGAGTCGGCCACGGACCCAGACATCAAGCTCTTCGGCAAGCGGACCACGACAGCGGCGGTGGAGGATGCCATCGCCACGCTGCGGCGGCTGAACATCGACTTCTCGACTGGCTTCATCATGTTCCAGCCGACGTCTACGCTGGACGGCGTGGCGGAGAATCTCGCCTTTCTCGCGCGCAACCGGATCACCAACTACCGTCGGCTCACGAACCGACTTGAGTTGTACCCGGGCGCCCCGCTGCTGCGCTTCTACGAGCGGCAAGGCGTTGCGCTGCGGGCCGGCGGCTACCGGGTCTACTACGACTTCGCCGATGATCTGGTGTCGCACCTGTACGCCGGCATGCGCCAGGTACTCGCGCCGTACCAGCAGGTCGAGACGATCTGCGAGACGCAGAGGTTCCAGGCCGCGCGGGGTCATGACGATGCCTCGGATCAGCGCCTTGCCCTGCTGCGGGCCTGCGCGGACGAGATCTCGTCATCTCTGGTCGCGGCGGCCGGTAGATGCCTGTCCGAGGTGTCCGAGGAAGGGCTGGCCGCGTCGTTCGGCCAGGTCGCCACAGAGGTCGCCATCCAGACGTCCCGACTTGCGGCAGCGCTGCAACCGGAAAACCTCACGGCCGAGACGACGAGGAGGAGACGGGGGCGATGATGCGATGAAGCGCGACGGAGGTTGGGTCAATGGCAACGGCGGTGGCGGCTGACGAGGGAGTTTCATCGTGGGAATGACCGTGCGCGATGTCATGTACGGCGGCATGTACCTCGCGGCGTGCAGGTTCGCGAACGTCGATCGGTTCGTCGAGTTCGTCGCCGCGCGCATCGACCTGGACACCGTGGTCACCGCAGAGGCGGCCGCCGCGATGCTCCGGGCGTTGGCCGACGACCTCGCGCCGCAGGGGCAGGGGCCGGTCAGGGATGAAGCCTCGGCGCTGCACATCCTCGTCGCGGAGGACCTGCGGACAATCGCCGCGACGCCGCTGCCCGATGCGGAATCCTCCGTCCGGGAGCGGATCGACGCGGCCGCCGGGTCCATCAAGACCAGGCTCACCCAAGTCGGTCTGGACCTGGGCGAGTCGGACCTGCACATCGTGGACGAGTTCCCGGCGCCGTTCAACCAGTTCGGGTGGGCGGCGTTCGCACCGGACCGGGAGGACGAGGAACGCTACGACATCCGACCCGGCGTCTACTTCCGGCGCGACGCGCTCCGACCGATCTACAGCGAGGCGCTCTTCGCCCACGAACTCATCCACACGGTGCCGGGCCGGGTCGACCCGGAGGTCTACGCGATGGGCCTGGAAGAGGGCATCGCCGAGGTGCTCGGCACCTGCTTTGCCGCGACCGCCGCCGTGCCACTGGCCGCGTTGCGCAATGTGCTTGTCTACGGCCGCCACGGAGTCGAGCGACCGAAGCTCTGGTCGCTCTACCGGGACCACACCCGGCAAGCGAACCTGCTGTACCGGGAGTTCGGCATCGAGGGTCTCGTCGAGCTCGCCCATCGAGGACGCGCCAGCATCCACGCGGCGGAGATCGCGGTCTTCTCCGGAACGTTCGGCCAGCTCGACCTGCCGCGCGGCAGCTGGAACGACGACACGACGGCGCTGCTCGACGCCTTCTGCGCCGGGTATCTGCCGTCGCACGTGTTCACCCCGCTCGAAGTGGTGTTGCTCGATGAGGTGGACGAGGGACGTTCACTCGTCGAGGTGTGCCGGCAGGCCGATGTGCCGGCCGAGGTCGGCGTGCCGGTGCTCAAACGCCTGGGCAGCGAGTCGGCGCTGTTCGCCCGAGACGGTGAGCAGGTTGGCTACTCCAACGTGCGGCACTACCTCGCGATGAGTGAGGCGGCGAACCAGCCGGTCATCAGGTACCTACCGCCGAGCGGCAGTACGTCGCGGAGATGAGGTTCCGTGCACCCCCTCACGCCATCGCGCCGGACCCTGCTGGGAGCGCTCTCCGACCTGTACCGCAGCCGGGGACTGCTGCTCGGCACGCTGGCGATGGCCGTCGGGTTGCTGCTGATCCTGATCACTCCCTCGGAGAGCCCCACCATCACCAGCGGGCCCGACGGGGCACTCACGATCTCGACACCGGCGAGTCTCTGGTCGAAGCTGCGGATCTACGACGTCGGGATAGCGGTGTTCCAGGCCGGCCTGACGATCACCATCTTTCAGGTGCTGCTGAATCAGGTGGCGGAGGACCGGTTCATGGAGATGGTGCGGTCCGCGCTGGCGCAGCAGGAGGACAGGGTACGCACGGCGGTGGCCCAGTCGTTGGCGGCGGGCTCGCGGATCGAGGCGCTCCGGCTCGCGCCCGAGGAACTGGACCGGGTGATCGAAAACGCCGCGCGGCTGCGTAGTGGGAGCGCCGACCTGGGGACGGTGATCGCACGCAAGCTGCGTACCAACGTCTTCGAGTCCCAGGAGCGATGGCGCAACCTGGTGGTGCGGGCCGAGCTGTTCGGGCTGGACACCGCTGAGGCGAGCGGGCGACAGCACGACTACTACGACGTCTTTCTCCAGTTCGGTTACCACACGACGGACGTCAAGCGCACCAGATTCACCTTCAAGGTCGGCACCTGGCAGGAGGACTACGACCGCCTCCTGCGCTCCCCGGACCTGGGCGTGGTCTGGCGGCTGCCGTCGACCGGCGAGTTCGACGGCCGGTGGGACGAGGGATTCTCGCTGCTGAGCGTCAACTTCGGCGGCCAGCAGGTGCAGTTTCAGAAGAACGACCTGGAGCGTGAGTACGTCGCGTTCCCGCCGGCCGAGGAGTTCGCCGACCGGACCGACCTGTTCGTCCAGTACTCGTTCAACGCGAAGGTTCTCGCGGACGGCAACCTGCTCAGCTTCGAAGTACCCAGACCGACGTTCTCCGCAACCTACTCGATCAGCGTCTCCGTCCCGGACATCGCCCGGATCCGGGCGCTGGACTACTTCGGCCTCACCCGGCCGGCGTCGGTGGAGTATGCACCCGGACTTGACGACACCCGGTTCATCGCGATCTCCGTCGACGACTGGATCCTGCCCAAGGCCGGCGCGGTTGTAGTCTGGCGTCGCCGTTAGCGCAGACCCAACGGTGGATGCGGACACCGGGTGTGATCGCAGTAGCATGCCCCGGTGAGTGCGTCATGAGGCCGACCATCGCCGCCGACACCCTGCGTGACACCCTGACGCAGTACCTCACCACCACCTTCGGGCTCAGTGAGGACCGGATGCGCGACGGGCTGCAGCGCTTCCTGACCCACCCCGAGCACGGCATCTTTCGCGGCCCGTACCTGCGGATCCGCACTCCGTTCCGACCCGCCACGGGTGACTGGCGCGCGGACCTCGACTGGGCGCCCGCCGACTTCACGCCCTACCTGCATCAGGCCCGGGCGTTCGCCCGGCTCGCCACCAGGGACGGCCCGGCGCAGCCGACGCTGATCACCACCGGTACCGGATCCGGCAAGACCGAGTCGTTCCTGATCCCGGTGCTCGACCACTGCCGTCGGCGACGGGCCGCCGGGCACGTCGGCGTCAAGGCGATCCTGCTCTATCCGATGAACGCGTTGGCCACCGACCAGACCCAGCGCGTCAACGAGCTGTTGACCGACCCGGCACTGGCCGGGGTGACCGCCGGGCTCTACATCGGTGACGTCGCGGCCGTCGAATACCCGCACGTGATGACCAAACGGTCGGAGATGCGCCGCACCTCACCGGATGTCCTGATCACCAACTACAAGATGCTCGACCTGCTGCTGCAACGCGCCGACGACCTGCCGCTGTGGGAAGGCGCCGAACCGGAGTACGTCGTCCTCGACGAGTTCCACACCTACGACGGCGCGCAGGGCACCGACGTGGCGATGCTGCTGCGGCGGCTCGCCGCCGCCCTCGGCCTGGCCCGCCCGGACCGGCCACTCGGCCCGATTTGCCCCGTCGCCACCTCCGCCACCCTGGGCGAAGGCGGCGGCCAGGACGGCGCCACCGCGATCCGCGACGTCGCCGAGCAGGTCTTCGGCGTCGCCTTCGACGACACCTCGGTGATCGGCGAGGAACGCTACGACCCGGACGAGTTCGTCGCCGAGCAGGAGTACGGCCTACCGCTGCCCAACCCCGAGGAGCTGGCCGCGATCCGGGACAGCGACGGCGACGGTGGCCGGTCCGCCGCCGATGACGCCGCCGAGCTGCTGCTCGGTGAGCGCTGCGCCGACGACCCGGCGCGGCTCGGCCGGCTGCTGCGCCGGCACCCGCTGACCCGGGCGGTGCTCCAGGCCATCGGACCCCAGCCGCGCACCCTCGCTGAGGTCATCGACGTGCTGCCGCGCAAGAACGTCACCGGCTGGGGCGGCGCGCTGCGGACCCGTCCGGAGATCACCGCACGGGCGTTGGCCCGTTTCGTCGGGCTGCTGTCCCTGGCCCACAACCCGGACGACCCGACCCGGCCACTGCTGCACATCGAGACCCACCTGTGGGCGCGGTCGGTCTCCCGGCTGTTGCGCGCCGTCGCCCCACGACCCATGTTCGGCTGGTACGGCGAACCGCACCGCAGCCTCGAATTCGTCGGCTCCGAAGACCACGACGACGTCGTCGCCGGTGCCCGCCACCAGCTGCTGCCCGCCATCTACTGCCGGCACTGCGGACGGTCCGGCTGGGCGGCCCTGTCGCCGGAGAAGGACCCGCACGAGCTGGACGACGACCCGGACAAGACCTACCGGGCCAGTGTGGGGCGGGACAAGCGCCGGGTCCGAGCCTTCATCGCCGCGACCGACGACGAGGTACGCCAACGGTCCCGCACCCTGCTGGTGTTGGACCACGGCCACCGGGTCCGCCCCTTCGACAGATTTCGCGACCGGGAGACGACCGACGACGCGGTGGTCGTGCTCGGTGAGCTCACCAACGTCGAGGCGGCTGAGCGGGACCGCTGCCCGTCCTGCGGGCTCGACCACGGCATCCGGTTCCTCGGTGCCGGCCTGGCCACCCTGGCCTCGGTGGCGATCACCCAGCTGTTCACCAGCGGCGAGTTGGCGGCGCAGGAACGCAAGACACTGCTGTTCAACGACTCCGTGCAGGACGCGGCGCACCGGGCCGGCTTCGTCGCCAGCCGCTCCTACGGCTTCTCCCTGCGTACACTGCTCGCCGCCCAGCTGACGGCCGGCGAGCCGGTCGGGCTCGACGAGCTGCTCGCCGGCATGGTCGCCGCCGCCACCGATCCGCAGACCCTGGCCAGCGTCGTCCCGCCCGACCTGCACGACCAGCCCGGCGTTGATGGGCTGCTCGCCGGGGAACACACCGGCGACCGGGAAACCTGGACGTTGATCGCCGAACGGCTCGTCTTCGCCGCGATCATGGAAACCGGGTTGCGGGCCCGGCAGGGCCGCACCCTGGAGTTGACCCGCAGCGTCGCAGTCGAGGTCGCCCTCGACGACCCGGCCCGCGCGGCGGCGCTCTGCCGCGACGTGCACCTCACCGGCCCCGGGCAGCTCACCGATCCGCCCGACGACGCCCGGTACCTGGCCTTCCTGCGTGGCCTGCTGGAGCGGCTGCGCAGCAGGGGAGCGGTCTACCACGAGTGGCTGCGGCCGTACCTCAAGCGGGGCGGCACCCGCTGGCAGATCTGGGGCGGCCGCCCGCCCGGTCTGCCGGCGTTCCCCCGTGGACTGTCCGCACCGGCGTTCCTGCTCGCCAGCCCGCAGTCCCGCTCCGAGTTCGACGCGATCACCGCGAAGGGCAACTGGTACCAGGACTGGGCGATCCGCTGCCTCGGTCTGGAGCCGACCGACGCCGCCGGCTACCTGAGCCGGCTGCTGCCCGCGCTCGCCGCCGCCCAGATCGTCGCCGCCGGCAGCACCGAGGGCGGCAACACCGTCTACGGGCTGCTCCCCGGCCACCTGCGGGTCACCCGGCTGGACGACGATGCGGCCGTCGCCGCCGGTATCGGCTGCGACACCTGCCATTGGCAGCAGACCGAACACCCGGGTCGGGTGGTCGACTGGGTCGGCCAGCCGTGCCGGCAGTACCGCTGCTCCGGTCGGCTGCGCCCGGCCCTGGACGGCACCGCCCCGGACGACTACTACCGCCGGCTCTACCTGCACCGGCCGGTGTTCCGGGTGGTGACCGGTGAGCACACCGGCATGCTGACCCGGGCGCAGCGGGAAACCGTCGAGCGGCAGTTCCGCGACGGCGTGCGCTACACCGATCCGAACGTGCTGGCCTGCACACCCACGCTGGAGCTGGGTATCGACATCGGGGCGTTGTCGGCGGTGGTGCTGGCGTCACTGCCGCGCGGCCCGGCCAACTACGTGCAACGCGCCGGGCGGGCCGGTCGCCGCAGCGGCAACGCCCTGGTGCTGACCCTGCTCGGCCGCAAGGAACGGGACCGCTACTACCTCACCTCACCGCGCGACATGATCGCCGGGCAGATCGTGCCGCCGGGCTGTTTCCTGTCTGCGGTGGAGATCCTGCGTCGGCAGTACCTCGCCCACCTGATCGACCTCGCCGCCCGTGACCAGGTGCCTGGGCTGACGCAGCCGCTGCCGCGCCGCGCCAACCAGCTGTTCGGCCCGACCGGTTGGCTGACCGGGCTGGCCGACGCCGCCCGCCGGGACGCCAGCCGGCTCGTCGAGGGATTCCTCGCACTCTTCGGCGACCGGGTGCTGCCGACCGCCGCCGAGGAGCTACGTGACTTCGCCCGGGGCGGCATCAGCGACCGGGTGGCCGAGGCCGAACAGTCCTGGGACGACCGGCTATCCGACCTGCGCCGACGCCTCGACGAGATCCGGCAGACCAGCGGCACGATGGTGAAGACCGACCCGGGCCACGCCCGTGAGCTGAAACAGCTGAGATCCGAGGCGAAAGCCATCCGTAACCGGATGAACGAGATCAACTCGGCCGCCGCGCACGGTGCCATGGTCGAGCTCGGGCTGCTGCCCAACTACGCCCTCATCGATACCCGTACCGCGCTGGAAGCCACCCTCACCTGGGAGGAACGCAGCGGCGAGGGCGACCGTCGGTTCCGCAGCGAACTGCGGGAGTACGACCGACCGGCCCGCCAGGCGCTACGCGAACTCGCCCCCGGCAACAACTACTACGTACGCGGCTACCGGCACGAGATCTCCGGGCTCGACGTCGGCACCCCCGACCGGCCGGCGTACCGGCAGTGGCGGGTGTGCGCCCAGTGCGGCTACGTGCGCACCCATCTCGCGGCCGAGGACCTGAGCGCCTGCCCGCGCTGCCTCGACCGGGGCATCGCCGACCACGGACGACTGTTCAACGTGCTGCGACCGGCCCGGGTGCTCAGCCGGGACAAACGAGACGACGCCCGGATCCGTGACGACAGCGACGACCGCGAACACCGGTACTACTCGACCACCGTCGCGGTCGACGTCGACCCCGAGCAGATCGACTTTTCCTGGCGACACACCCGCGACACGTTCGGTGTCGACTACAGCCGCCGGGCGGTGATCCGACACTTCAACCTCGGCGCCCAACGCTACGACCGGGCCACCGAGCTGTTCGCCGGCGACGAAGTACGGATCAACCATTTCCACACCTGCACCGCCTGCGGCGGCACCACCGTCGACGGCGAGCCGGCCACCAGTCAACAGGTCGCCGCCCATGACTCCGGCGTGACCGTCCCGCAGGGCGCCGAGCATCACCGGCCGTGGTGCCCCAACCGGCGGACAGCCGCCGGACTGACCAACCACGTCAGCCTGATCCTCGCCCACGAGCTGGAGACCGAGGCGCTGCGGATCCTGATCCCGGCGGTGACCGCCGCCGTGCGTGAGCGACTGGTCTCCTTCGCCGCCGCCATCCGACTCGGCATCGCCGCCCGGTACGGCGGCGACCCGGCCCACCTGCGGGTGGTGCTCGCCACGATGCCCGACACCGCGCCTCGCCGCACAGGTGAGGTCGGTAGCGGCGAGACCCGAAACTTCGTCGTCGTCTTCGACACCCAACCGCAGGGCACCGGATACCTGCACCGGCTGGCCCGCCCCGAGGAGTTCCGCTCGGTGCTGCGGCTGGCCCGCGACCGGATCTTGAGCTGCGAATGCTGGCACGAGGGTCGGCCGGTCTGCCACCGCTGCCTGCTGCGCTATGCCCGCGACGACGAGTTCCCGCTGATGAGCAGGGCCGAAGCGCTCGGGATGCTGGAACGGCTGCTCGACGGCTGGCAGATCCGGGAAGGCACCCGGACCGACGAGATCTCCCTGATCGACCAGGTCGAAAGCGAGCTGGAACTGCTGTTCCTCAACAAACTGCTGGACCGGCCCAAGCAGCCCGACTCCAGGCTGCGAATCGAGCGCCGCACCGACCGGGACGGGGCCCGGCTGGCGGACCTGACCTTCTCCGGCGCGGACGGGCGACACGTCAGCCGTTGGCAGATGAAGCTGCAGAACACCATCCGTGGCACCCGCCCGGACGTGCACTTCAAACGCCTCGACGCGTCGTCACCGGACGTCGTCGTCTACCTCGACGGTTTCCGCTACCACGGGCAACCGCCGTACAACCGGTTGGCTGACGACGCCGACAAGCGGGCCCGGCTGCGCGACCACGACTACCTGGTCTTCGCCGCGACCTGGGAGGACGCACGTTCCTGGGGCGACGAGGGAGATCCGGGCCGGTGGTCGCCGTACGGCGGGGTCAGCCGGCGGAACGCGCGGACGTCGTACCAGGACGGCGGTGGTGATCCGGACGAGCTGGAACGCGCGGTCTGGGCCAACCCGATCGACCAGCTGATGCACTTCCTGGCCGACCCCGATCTCGACCGGTGGCGGCGTCGGGCGCAGGCACTGGTCCTCGGGCTGTTCAAACAGGCCCGCGAGCACACGGTGGTGGATTCCGCCCGAGTTCCGGACGCCGTGATCGCCGCGCTACAAGACGAACCGTTGCCGGTGAAGACCGCCGGCCGGATCATCGTCGCGCGGGCCACCGACGACGACGGGTGCCCGGTGACGCTGCTCGCCGACACCCGCCACCAGCCGCCGGCCTGGTCGGCCTTGGCCGCCATCGACGACTCGGCTACCGGCGTCGGCGAACCGGGCCATCGGCGACGCTGGGGCAGTTGGCTCGCCTGGGGCAATGTGATCCAGTTTCTCGCCCTGGGCGACGGTGACGGCCGGCAGTTGGCTCGTTCCACGCTGGGCACCGCCTTCGACCCGGCGCTGCTGCCGGCCGCCGAACAGACCGGCGTCGCGCCGGCACACCGCGTGTCGCCGCTGGACGACGAGACCGCCACCTGGCTCGGGGTGGCTGCCGACCCGACACCACCGCAGGCGGCGCCGGACGACGTCGACACGCAATGGCAGGACGTGCTGCGCTACCTCGACCGCGACGAAACCACTCTGGACCGGCTCGCTCGGCAGTTGGCGAGCCACGGCCTGCCCGCTCCGGTCGTCGGTTACGAACTGGGCGACCAGGGCTGGCAGGCCGAGCTCGCCTGGCCCGACAAGCGGATCGCCATCGTGCTGGCCGGGCCCGACGACGACCCCGAAATCGAGGGGCGTGACCAGGCGTACGCGGCGGACGGTTGGCACGCCCGACCGGCCCGGGACTGGTCGGTCGCCGACCTGGTGGAACGGATCGCAGCCAACGGCAAGGGAGAGGGATGACGAACACCAGGGCGGGTCTGCAGATGCTGGATCGGGCCGACAAGGAGGTCATGAAGCTCACCCGGGCCGACAAGGGCGCCGTGTACGAGTTCATGCACAAGTTCCGCGACAACCCGGACAACCCGGGCCTGCATCTGAAGCCGCTGAATGGCGACTCCCGACTGATGTCGGCCCGGATCAGCCGGGAACTGCGGGCTCTGCTGCTGCATATCGAAAACCGCGAGTATCTCCTCGTCGCGGTCAAGCACCGGGGTGAGGTGTACGACAACCTCGACCGCTACGCGTACCGGATCAACCGCGTCACCGGCGGCATCGAGGTGGTCGACCTGACCCCGGTCGGCGACAGCATCGTCGGCCGGGTCCTGCCGCCTGAGCCCGAGCCTGAGCCCGCCAGCAAGGCGCTGTTCGACGCCTACACCGATAAGCAACTGGTCTCGCTCGGCGTCGCGGAGCCGCTGCTGCCGCAGATCCGTGTACTCGCCACCGAAACCGACCTGCTCGGGCTGATCGACCGGGCCCCACAGCTCACCGTCGACGTGCTGCTCGCCCTGTTCGACGGCCGGCCGATAGACGAAGTGCGCGAATACATCACCGAACCGGTACGGGTCCGGGAGTCGGTGGACCCGGAGGACTTCACCGCCGCGCTGCAGCGACCCGCCACCCAGGTGTCCTCCGACGACGAGGCCCTTCAGGCCATGCTCGACCTGCCCTTCGAGCGGTGGCAGGTCTTCCTTCACCCCGCCCAGCGCGAGCTCGCCGAGAAGAACTTCCGCGGCCCGGCCCGGGTCGGCGGCGGACCGGGCACCGGCAAGACGATCGTTGCCCTGCACCGGGTAGCCCACCTGGTCAGGCGGCTTCCCGCCGGCAAGGACAAGCCCGTTCTGCTCACCACCTTCAACCGCAACCTCGCCGCCGACCTGCGCACCCGGCTGCTGGCGCTGGGCGGTGAGAAGCTCGTCGAGCGGGTCGACATCGTCAATATCGACCGGCTGGCGGGCCGGGTGGTGGCCGAGGCCAACAGTGGCGGTGGCCGGCGGATCGTCGACGACAGCCGGGTGCTGCGGCTGTGGGAGGAGTACCTGGCCGAGACTGGCACCACGGACTGGGACGCCGAGTTCCTGGCCGCCGAGTGGAACCAGGTCATCCTCGGGCAGGTGCTCGACTCGCGTACCGACTACTTCCGGGCCCGCCGCCCCAACCGGGGTCGCAGCCTGAGCCGGGCGGAGCGGGACCGGATCTGGCAGATCACCGAACGGTTCGTCAGCTGGCTGGACGGCCAGGGTCTGTGGACCTGGCGGCAGGTCGCCCAGCGGGCGGCGCGGCTGGAGATGGACCGGGTCGCCGCCGCCAACTCTGCCAGCGAGTCGTCGGGGGGCTTCCACCGGCCCAGGTATCAGCATGTTGTCGTCGACGAGGCACAGGACCTCAGCGCCGCACACTGGAAGCTGCTGCGGGCAATGGTGGCACCCGGCCCCAACGACATGTTCCTTGCCGGTGACACGCACCAGCGGATCTACGACAACCACGTCACCCTGGGCAGCCTCGGCATCAACATCCGAGGGCGTTCCCGCCGGTTGACGCTCAGCTACCGCACCACCCGACAGATCCTGGCCGACGCGCTGGAAATCATGACCGGCGAGGTCTACGACGACCTCGACGGGGGCGAGGAGAACCTCACCGGGTACCGGTCGGTGCTGCACGGTCCCCGACCCGTCCTGCGAGGTGCCGCCACCTGGGCACAGGAGCGTGACCTGATCGCCGAGCAGCTGCGTGACTGGGGCCGCCCTGATGACGGGTCAGTGGCGGTCTGCGTACCAACCAAGGAGATGGCGGCCGAGGTGATGGCCCGGCTGGCGGCGGACGGCGTGTCCGTCGGGGAGATCGGCCCTGATGGCCCGAAGCGGGCCGACGGCGTCCACGTCGGGACCATGCACCGGTTCAAGGGCCTGGAGTACCAGCGGATGATCATCGCGGCGGTCAGCGACGGGCTGGTGCCCCGGCAGCGGATTAACCGGTACCGGGCCACCGACCCCAAGCGGTACCAGCGGGAACGACAGCGCGACCGGTCGCTGCTCTTCGTGGCGGCCACTCGTGCCCGTGATGTGCTCGTGCTTTGCTGGCACGGCACGCCGAGCCCGTTCCTCACCGGCCGGCTGGTGCAGCGAACCGCCGAACGCGGATAGTCGTTACCGATCAGCGTGGATCGACCTGTGGAAGAAATTCATCTGGCCGAAACCTGGCTACGGTCCGCCGTTGGTACCGTGCCGCCATTCTCGACGACATTGACCCGTTCATCGGCACCGCCGCGACCGACCTGCCCCGAGCACGCGGCCTGGCCGCCACCTGGTGGTGGCCGAAACCCCAGGTGGGCAACACCCACCCGGGTGCCACCTCGCCGCTGGGCATGGTCTCGGCGTGCGCCTACTCCGGGGCCTACCCGACGGGCTACGGCCGGTACAGCAAGAACACCGAGGGCGTGCCCGAGGAGATGTTCGACCGGCTGCAGGCGTCCGGCTTCACCCACTTCCAGCAGTCCGGCACCGGCGCGATCCGCAAGTACTACAACTACGTCCGGATCACCCCGATGGTGCAGCCGCTGGACGTGCTCGGACAGGCGTGGCCGCTGCACGACGAGACCGCCGAGGCGGGCTACTACGCGGCGACCGTCGACACCGGAGTGCGGTGCGAGGTGACCGTCGGGGAGAAGGTCGCGGTGCACCGCTACACCTTCCCGGAGCACCACAGCGCCCGGGTGGTGGTCGACCTGTCCTGCGGCGGCCTGGACATCGAGCTCGGCCGCACCGTACCGCTGCGGGCGCAGGTCGAGAGCATGGGGCGCGGCCGGGCGCAGGGCACCGTGGTGATGGAGGGCGTGCCGCTGTCGGTCTACCTGGAGGTGGACAGCCCACCGGGCTGGCAGCAGATGCTCTGGTACGACCGGCGGCTGATCAACGGCGGCACCCGGCTGGACTTCGACAGCATCCGGCACACCACGCTGCGCCCGTTCGGCATGCTGTTCATGGGTCCGGTCCGGTCCGGGCAGACCATCGAGGTCCGGCTCGGGTTCTCGCTACGCGGCTGCGAGCAGGCCCGGCAGAACCTGGAACGCGAGTGCTGGCCGGCGCAGCCGGGGTTCGACGGGGTGCGCGCCGCGACCCGGGCCCGGTGGGCCGACCACATCCACCGCGTCCAGGTCGAGGGCGGTACGCCGGCCCGGCGCACCGTCATGGCCACGGCGCTGTACCACTCGCTGATCAAGCCGTGCTTCGCCGACGACGAGAGCCCGTTCTGGCCGACCTCCGGGCCGTACGCGTTCGACATCTGCACCATGTGGGACATCTACAAGACCCAGCTGCCGCTGCTCGCGGCCATCGTCCCGAACCGGGCCACCGACCTGCTGGAGTCGCTCATCCGGGTCTGCGAGGAGGAAGGCAACTTCCCGATCGGCTACCGGATGGCGCGCGGCGCCGACCGCTTCTTCCGCCAGGCCAGCGCGCTGGCGCACACCGCGCTGGCCGACGCCCACGCGCTCGGGCGCGCCGGGCTGGACGCCGGCCTGGACTGGAGCTGGGCGCTGGTGCACATGGTCGACGACCTGCGTCGGCTCTACGGCGAGGACTTCTTCGAACACGGCCTGGTGCACCCGATATCGCACACCCTCGACCTCGCGTACGCCCACCACTGCACCGCCCTCATCGCCCGGGCGCTCAACGACCAGCGGCTCGCCGACGACCTGGAACGGCGCAGCCGGCAGTGGTCGAACGCCTTCGACCCGGTGACCGGGCTGCTGCGCGACTCGGAGTTCTACGAGGGCGGCAAGTGGAACTACTCGTTCCGGCTGCTGCACGACATGGCCGCCCGGATCGCCATGGCCGGCGGTGACGCGGCGTTCGTCGGCAAGCTCGACCAGTTCTTCGGCTTCGGCGCCGCGCCGGTCACCCAACCCGGTCGGCGTCCGTCGCCCGCCGAGATGCTCGCCGGGTACGCGCTCAACCGGTTCGAAGGACTGAACAACGAACCCGACATGGAAGCGCCCTGGGCGTACCACTACGCCGGCCGGCCGGATCGCACCGCCCGGGTGGTGCAGTCGGCGCTGACCTGGCAGTTCGGCGTCGGGCCCGGCGGACTGCCGGGCAACGACGATTCCGGGGCGCTCAGTTCGTGGTACGTGTGGGCGTCGCTGGGACTGTTTCCGGTCGCCGGGCAGAGTCTGTTCCTGGTCAACGTGCCCGCGTTCGCCCGGGCCGTGCTGCGCGTCGGCGACGGGGAGTTCGTCATCGAGACCAGCGGGCACCGGGACATGCCGATCGGGGCCGACGGCCCCGACGGCGATCCACCGCCGCAGTACGTGCAGTCGGCCACCCTCAACGGCAGGCCGTTGGACACCACCCACCTCAGCGCGGCCGACGTGCACCGGGGCGGCCGGCTGCATCTGCGGCTCGGTCCGCGGCCCTCGGCCTGGGGATGCGAGAGCCGCCCGCCGTCGCTGTCCGATCCGCGGATCGTCCCGTCCGACCCGCACCTCATTCCCGGCTGATCCGCACCAGCATTACATCTCGAACGAGGAAACCGATGATCCGTCCGTCCCGCCGTCTCGTCATCGTGGTCAGAGCCGACCCGGTCATCTGCGGCCACTCCGGCGAAGCCCGCAACCTCGCCGAGGTGGCGCTGACCCGCGGCTTCTCCGACGTACGGCTACTGACCTGGCCGATACCGACGCTGCAGGCGGCCGGCCTGCCGCTCAAGCCACTGGACCGGCTGTTGCCGTACAGCCCGGGAATCAGCGTCGAGCGGCCGGAAGCGGTCGGGGACTACCGGGTGCCCGACGGCCGGCACCTCGCCGGTCTCACCGGCCGGCTGGTGGAGCTGCTCGCCGATCAGGTGCCCACCACCTGCCTGTCGATGTACCTGGTGCCGCACACCACGGTCGTGCAGGACGCGGTCCGGGCCGCCCGCGCGGCCGGTTTCGCACCGGACGTGCACACCGTGGCCAAGGCCGTCGGCTCCGACGTCACCAACGTGATCAGGTCGTGCCTGCGGGACGGGCGGCTCGGCGCGGCGACCGTGCTGTTCACCACGTTTCTCGCCAACGACGAGGTCGTCGCGGTGTCCGAGTACACCCGAGAGGAGATCGTGGCCAGCGCCGAGCAGGTCGACGCGCGCTGCGGCACCAGCTTCGCCGAGCAGTGCCGGCGACGGGTCACCGTCAGCTACCCGCCGATCGACGCGTCGGCGTACCTCGATCCGGATCCGGCGGCGGTGGACGCCGCGCTCGCCCACCGTGGCCTGCGACGCGGCGGCTACCTCCTCTTCCTGTCCCGGGTGGCGCGGGCCAAGGGGATCTACGACCTGGTGATCGCGTACGGCCAGATGCGCTGCCGCGACCAGGTGCGGCTGATCGTCGCCGGCACCGGACCGGCGCTGGAGCATGTCCGGGCACTGTCGGTGGAGGACGACCGGATCACTTTCCTCACCGATGTCGACGACCGCGAGAAGCCGTTGCTGATGGCCGGCTGCGCGGCCTATGTGCTGCCGACCAAGCCCGAGCCCGACTTCATCGAGACGTTCGGCATCGCCCTGACGGAGAAGATGCTCGCCGGTGGCGGGCCGGTGGTGACCACGCTGACCGGCGGCACCGGCGAGGCGGTCGGCGACACGGCGGTCATCGTCGAGCCGGGCGACATCACCGCCCTCGCCGACACCGTCGACCGGGTGGTACTGGACATGCCGGAGGCGGACAAGCGCGACCTGGCGCAGCGTGCCCGGGCCTGGGCCATGCAGTTCGACCGCGGCACGGTGTTCGACAGCCTCTTCCCGGCCACGCCGTCGTCGGCTGCGGCCACGCCGTCGTCCGCCGCCGTCGTCGTCCCGCCGGTCACTGTCCCGCCGGTCGCTTCGGTGGGGCCGGTGGCGTCGGTCGCTTCGGTGGCGCCGGTCGCCGTCATCCCGCCGATGGCGCCGATCACGCCGATCACGCCCGCGGCACCGACGACCGCGGCTGGCTGACCCTGGCCGGGCGACCACTGGCGATCTCGGTCACAGACACCAGGGCCGGCCGGCTGTGAGAGTAGGCGGGTGCGTCGACCAGCCAGCCCAGCACCTGCCACAGCCGGTCCACCAGTGGCTGCGGGCGGGCCGTCCACCACCGCGCGTCGCGTCGTGCCCGCCTGGCTGGCGCTGACCGTCACCGCGCTCGGCGGGGTCGCGTCGGCGTCGCAGAGCGCGGTCAACGCCGAACTCGGCGCCCGGATGGGCAGCGCCCCGGTCGGCGCGATCGTCAACAACGTCGTCGGATCCCTGCTGATCGGGCTGGGCCTGCTGCTGTTCCCGACGATGCGGACCGGGCTGCGTGTTTTGCGTCGGGCCCGGCTGCCGTGGTGGAGCTACCTCGGCGGGATCGGCGGCGGCTTCTTCGTGATCGCCGCCACGTACGCCGTACCCGTGCTCGGCGTGGCGGTGTTCACCATCGCCCAGGTCGCCGGCAACAGTGTCGGCGGGCTGGCGGTGGACCGGACCGGGCTGGCCCCGGCTGGCCGGCTGGTCATCTCCGGGCCCCGGGTGGCCGGCGCGGTGCTGGGCATCGTGGCGGTGGTCGTCGCCCAGGCCGGCCGCCCGGTCGGGCAGCTCGCGGTCGGTCTGGTCGCCCTCGCCGTCGCCGCCGGCCTCACCGTCGCGGTGCAGTCGGCGGTCATCGGTCGGGTCTCCGCTGCCAGCACCACCGCTGCGGGCACGGTGGTCAATTTCGCCGTCGCGACCCCGTTCGTGCTGAGTGTGGCGGCGCTGCTCGGCGCGTTCGGTGTCGCGGCACGCGGCGGCTGGCCGGCGGACTGGTTCCTCTACCTGGGCGGTCTGTTCGGGGTGCTGGTGATGATCGCCCTGCTGGTCGGGGTCCGGTCGGTGGGCGTGCTGCGGACCGGGCTGGGCATCCTCGGCGGGCAGCTCGTCGGGGCACTGCTGATCGACGTCCTCGTTCCGGGTGGGCCGTCGGCGGGAGCCGGCATGCTGGCCGGTGCGGCGTTGATCCTGCTCGCCGTGGTCATCTCCGGTCGCGGCTCCAGCCCCGGCCGGCCCACTCCTCCTCGATCGACAGCGACGATCTTGGAGTTATCGACGGACGAAACGGGCAAGACCTCGCGATGAGTCCAAGATCGTCGAGGTGGGCGGGCGGGGTGTGGCAGACTCGGTGGGGTGGTGGGACAGGAAACAGCCGGGGCACAGAAGACGGCGCCGTCGGTGTCGGCGCGACCCCGGCGGATCCGGGTGATGTGCTTCTCGCTGGCGGCGGCGCTGCTGCTGGTCTTCACCGCGGTCAGCTTCGGGCTCGACGGCGCCACCGGCGACAACATGGGCAGCTTCCAACGGGGCGACCAGGTCGCCATGATCGGACTCGGCGTGGTGGGGGCGATCATCATCGCGATGTTCGCCCGGCCCCGGATCGAGGCCGACGCCACCGGGGTACGGGTGCGCAACGTGTTCCGTTCCTACGAGTTGCCCTGGCCGGTGATCCGGGCGGTCCGTTTCGACCGTGACGCGGCCTGGGCCAGCCTGGAGCTGCACGACGACGAGACGGTGCCGGTGTTGGCGCTGCAGGCGGTGGACCGTGACCATGCCGTCGACGCCGTCCGGGCGTTGCGGGCGTTGCACGACGCCAACCGGCCGCCGACTGCGGAGATCGGGGACGGGACCGGGACGCCCGGAAAGCGTCAACCGGCAACCGGTGAGGCTTGACGGGTGCCGGAACCCCGGCTAGGCAGCCGACCTGGTAGGCTTGTCCGCGTCGACCACGCTGTCATTGTCGGTGTTTCGCTCGCCCGATTGTTCGCACATGCCGGGCACTGCGAAGGCCGGGCAATGGCGGCGGCGAAAGCGGAGCGCCTGCTCCCACCCGCACTGCGGACATCCGTCCAGCGGTCGGGTCCGGTCACTCGGCGGTGGGTCGAGCCCATCGCCGGGTCAGCGCCACCTGGCGCTGTCGACCGGTCGAGCAGGCCCTGGCCCGTGCCAGGGCCTTCTGCTTTCCCGGACGCCCTCCCACCAGGGGATCGCGCCCAGGGCCGATACGGCACCCGAAAATTCACTGACTGGAGGAGGCCCCATCAGCGTCGAACCGCGCGTGAACGAGCAGATCCGGGCGCGTGAGGTCCGACTGGTCGGTCCTGAAGGCGAGCAGGTGGGCATCGTCCCGCTGGAGCGCGCCCTGCAGCTGGCCGCGGACGTCGACCTGGACCTGGTTGAGGTAGCGCCGATGGCGCGCCCACCGGTGTGCAAGCTCATGGACTTCGGCAAGTTCAAGTACGAGAGCGCACTGAAGGCGCGCGAAGCGCGGCGTAACCAGCAACAGACCGTCATCAAGGAGATGAAACTCCGGCCGAAGATCGATCCGCACGACTACGAGACCAAGAAGGGTCACGTGATGCGGTTTCTCAAGGCCGGCGACAAGGTCAAGGTGACGATCATGTTCCGGGGTCGTGAACAGAGCCGACCGGAGCTGGGCTACCGGCTCCTGCGCCGGCTCGAATCGGAGATCACGGATCTGGGATACGTCGAGGCCGCGCCGAAGCAGGACGGCCGGAACATGATCATGGTGTTGGCCCCGCACCGGGCCACCAAGGCCGCTGCGGCTGCCGCCACCGCAGCCCGCGGTAGCGGATCGTCGCGGGACCGGGACAGTGCCGTCGAGGCATCACCGGACGCCGCGTCCGGACCCGCCGGGACCACCGGCGAGTGACAGGGGAGAGACGCAACAAATGCCAAAGATGAAAAGCCACACCGGCATGGGCAAGCGGGTCAAGGTGACCGGCCGTGGCAAGATTCTGTCCGAGCAGGCCGGCAAGCGCCACCTGCTGGAGGGTAAGCCCTCCACCCGGACCCGCCGGCTCACCGGCACCGTCGAGGTGTCCCCGGCCGACGTCAAGCGCATCAAGAAGCTGCTCGGCCGCTGACGCGCGCCAGGTGACCCGAAGGAGTAGGTGAAATGGCACGCGTCAAGCGGTCCGTCAACGCCCAGAAGAAGCGCCGTACCCTGCTGGAGGACGCCAGCGGATACCGGGGCCAGCGCTCCCGGCTCTACCGTAAGGCCAAGGAGCAGGTGCTGCACTCGATGCAGTACGCCTACCGGGACCGTCGCGACCGCAAGGGCGACTTCCGGCAGCTGTGGATCACCCGGATCAACGCGGCCGCCCGCGCCAACGGAATGACCTACAACCGGCTCATCCAGGGCCTGCGACTGGCCGGTGTCGAGGTCGACCGCAAGATTCTCGCCGATCTGGCGGTCAACGACGCCACCGCGTTCGCGGCGTTGGTCACGGTGGCCCGCGACGCGGTCGCCGCCGAAGGCACCGGTGGCGCCGCCGCCCAGGCCGCCTGAGGACCGACCCTCGGCGTAGCGCTGACCCGCGAACCGGCACGACCTGATCCGCGAACCGGCACGACCTGATCCGCGAACCGGCACGAATCGAGGCGCCCGGCATGACCGCACCACGGCCAGCCGGGCGCCTCGACCGTGCCGGGAGCGCGGGCACGGCACCCTTCACCATCCGTACGCCGAGGATCGTGGCCGCCCGGCGGCTGCACCGGCGCCGCGAGCGCGACAGCGCCCGGCGTTTCCTCGTCGAAGGACCGCAAGCCGTCCGGGAGGCCCTGGCGACCCCGGGCGTCGTACGCGAGGTCTTCACCACCGTCACGGGCGCGGACCGGTACGGCGACCTGATCGCGGCCGCCACCGCCGCCGGGATCACCGTCTCGCCGGTCACCGACGAGGCGCTGGCCGCCCTCACCGACACCGTCACCCCGCAGGGCGTCGTCGCCGTCGGCGTGCACCTCGACGTACCGCTGGCCACCGCACTGCGCCGCGTCCCCGCGCTGGTCGCGGTCCTCGCCGAGGTGCGCGACCCCGGCAACGCCGGCACCATCCTGCGCACCGCCGACGCCGCCGGTGCCGCCGTCGTCGTCTTCGCCGGTGCCGCCGTCGATCCGTACAACGGCAAGTGTGTCCGGGCCAGCGCCGGCAGCCTGTTCCACGTCGACGTGGTCCGGGCCGCCGATCCGGCCGGCTGCCTCGACACGCTGCGTGCCACCGGGCTGCGGGTGCTGGCCGCCACCGGGCACGGTGAGACCGACCTCGACGATCTGGCCGACGCGGGTGCGCTGGCCGCACCCACCGCCTGGCTGTTCGGCACCGAGGCGCACGGCCTGCCGGCCGACCTGGCCGCCCGGGCCGACGCCCGGGTCCGGGTGCCGTTGCACGGCCGCGCCGAGAGCCTCAACCTGGCTGCCGCCGCCGCGGTCTGCCTGTACACTTCGGCCAGAGCACAACGCCCAGGCAGAGCACAACGACCCGGCAAACCCGCGCGCTGAGCGCGGCCGAGGACGGGCGCGTCGAGCGCCGTCGAGGAGTCCACGAGATGATCGCCCGGATGTTTAGCCAGCCCGCCGGTCGCGGCGGGCGGCAGGGCTGATCACCGGACTCTGCTCCCTGCTCCCACCGGCGGGCTGCGGCAGCGCCGCGCGTCCGTAGACTCTTGCCGGTCACCGGTCCCGGTGCCGCACGCCGCGAGGGAGTGCCCGCTCGTCATGACCTACCGCAACGACCCATACGATCCCAAGCAGGTCGCCCTGCTCGACCCGGATGCCCTGGCCGAGGCGGTCGCCGCCGCCGAGAAGGCGTTCGCCGCCGCCGGCGACCTGGACGCCCTGACCGGGCTGCGCCACCAGCACCTCGGCGACCGTGCCCCGGTCTCGCTGGCCCGCCGCGAGATCGGCGCCCTGCCGCCGGCGGCCAAGGCCGACGCCGGCCGGCGGGTCAACGAGGCCCGCGCCGGGGTGCAGGCCGCGTTCGACACCCGCCGCGCCGAACTGGAGATCGAGCAGGCCCGGCGGGTCCTCGCCGAGGAACGCGTCGACGTCACGTTGCCGTTCGACCGGCGTCCGCGCGGCGCCCGGCACCCGTTGACCACCCTGATGGAGCGCATCGGCGACCTGTTCGTCGGCATGGGCTACGAGATCGCCGAAGGTCCCGAGGCCGAGTTGGAGTGGACCAACTTCGACGCGCTCAACATCGGCCCCGACCACCCGGCGCGTGGCCTGATGGATACCTTCCACCTGGACCTGCCCGGTCTGGTGCTGCGTACCCACACCTCGCCGGTGCAGGCCCGCACCATGCTCACCCGCACCCCGCCGATCTACGTGGTCTGCCCGGGGCGGGTCTACCGCACCGACGAACTCGACGCCACCCACACCCCGGTGTTCCACCAGGTCGAAGGGCTCGTCGTGGACCGGGACATCACCATGGCCCACCTCAAAGGGACCCTCGACCACTTCGCCCAGGCGATGTTCGGCGCGGACGCGCGTACCCGCTGGCGGCCGCACTACTTCCCGTTCACCGAGCCGTCCGCCGAGTTCGACGTCTGGTTCCCGCAGCACCGCGACGGCCCCCGGTGGGTCGAGTGGGGCGGCTGCGGCATGGTGAATCCCCGGGTGCTGCGCGCCTGCGGCATCGACCCGGAGGTCTACTCCGGATTCGCGTTCGGCATGGGGATCGAACGCACCCTGATGTTCCGCCACGGGGTCAGCGACATGCGCGACATGGTCGAAGGCGACGTGCGGTTCACTCGCGCGTTCGGGATGGAGGTCTGAAGTCATGCGGGTCGGAGTTTCCTGGCTGCGTGAACACGTCGACCTGCCCGCCGACCTGTCGGCGCAGCAGCTCGAAGACGCCCTGGTCGGTCTCGGCCTGGAGGTCGAGTCGATCGTGGACCTGGCCGGTACGGTCGCCGGGCCGCTCGTCGTCGGCGAGGTCCGCGACATCGAGGAGCTGACCGGGTTCAAGAAGCCGATCCGGTTCTGCCGGGTCGACGTCGGCACCGCCAACGGCACCGGCGAGCCGCAGGAGATCGTCTGCGGCGCCACCAACTTCGCGCCGGGCGACAGGGTCGTGGTGATCCTGCCCGGTGGCGTACTGCCCGGCGGGTTCGCCATCGGCGCCCGCAGGACGTACGGCCGCACCTCCAACGGCATGATCTGCTCGGCCCGGGAGCTGGGTCTCGGCGACGACCACAGCGGCATCCTGGTGCTGGCGCCGGAGGTTGCCGCCGCCCCCGGCGACGACGCCCGCCCCGTCGTCGGCCTCGACGACGTCGTGGTCGAGGTGGAGATCACCCCGGACCGGGGGTACGCCATGTCGGTGCGTGGCATCGCCCGCGAGCTCGCCCAGGCGCTGGGCGTACCGTGGCGTGACCCGGCGGCGGTCGACGCTCCCGGCGCCACCGCGACCCCGGCGTACCCCGTCGAGGTCCGTGACACCGTCGGCTGCGACCGGTTCGCCGCGCGGGTGGTGCGCGGCATCGACCCGACCGCGCCCTCGCCGGCCTGGCTGGTCCGTCGGCTGACCACCGCCGGGGTACGCAGCATCAGCCTCGCCGTCGACATCACCAACTACCTGATGCTCGAACTCGGCCAGCCGATGCACGCCTTCGACCTGGACCGGGTCAACGGCCCGCTGGTCGTGCGTCGGGCGGTCGCCGGGGAGAAGCTGACCACCCTGGACGGGATGGCCCGGGCGCTGGACGCCGAGGACATGGTCATCTGCGACGACACCGGGCCGATCTCGCTCGCCGCGGTGATGGGCGGCGAGACCAGCGAGGTGGTGCCCGGCACCCGTACCGTGCTGTTCGAGGCCGCCCACTGGGATCCGGTGATGGTCAGCCGGACCGCGCGGCGGCACAAGCTGTTCAGCGAGGCCGCCAAGCGGTGGGAACGCGGCGTGGATCCGGCGCTGCCGCTGGTCGCCATCGACCGCGCCGTCCGGTTGCTCACCGAACACGCCGGCGGTGAGATCGGCGCCGAGGTCCTCGACCTCGACCATGTCGCCCCGCCCGCCCCGATCCTGATCGACGCCGCCGAACCGGCGCGCCGGATCGGCGTACCGTACCCGCCGCAGCGGGTCGTCGAGCTGCTGCGCGGCGTCGGCTGCACGGTCGCCACCGGTACGACCGCCGGGGTGGCCAGTGCCGGTGCGCTCGCCACCGGGCCGGCGACCGCCACCTCGGCGGCCTCGGCCCCGGACGATGCGGCGGCCCCGCTGGTCGTCGCCCCGCCGAGCTGGCGACCGGACCTGACCGACCCGGCCGACCTGGTCGAGGAGGTCGTCCGGCTGGACGGCTACGACGCCGTGCCCAGCGTGCTGCCACCGGCCCCGGCCGGGCGCGGGCTCACCGCCACCCAGCGGCGCCGCCGGTCGGTGGCCCGCACCCTGGCCGAAGCCGGCTACGTCGAGGTGCTGTCGTACCCGTTCGTCTCCCCGCAGGCCGCCGACGACCTGGGCCTGTCGGCCGACGATCCGCGCCGCCGGACGGTCCGGCTGGCCAACCCGCTGGCCGACACCGACCCGCTGCTGCGCACCACCCTGCTGCCGCCGCTGCTGACCACGCTGCGTCGCAACGTCGGTCGTGGCCAGCGCGACCTCGCCCTCTACGAGATCGGCGTGGTGTTCCATCCCCGGGCCGGCGCGGACGCCCCCCCGGCGATGGGGGTCGACCGGCGACCGAGCGAGGCGGAGTTCGCCGCCGCCGACGCCGCCGTGCCGCACCAGCCGTGGCACGTCGCGGCGGTGCTCGCCGGTGACGTCGAACCGGGCGGCTGGTGGGGTGCCGGCCGGACGGCAAGCTGGGCGGACGCGGTCGAGGCCGGCCGGATGGTGCTCGCCGCGGCCGGCGTGCCCACCGACCGGGTCGAGGTCCGGGCCGGTGAGCACCTGCCGTGGCATCCGGGGCGCTGCGCCGAACTGCTGGTCGACGGATCGGTGGTCGGTCACGCCGGGGAGCTGCACCCGACCGTGGTCACCGCGCTGGAGCTGCCCCGGCGTACCTGTGCCATGGAACTGGATCTGGACGCGCTGCCGGACGCCCCGGTGACCCCGGCGCCCCGGATCTCCGGATTTCCGCCCGCGCTGATCGACGTCGCGGTGGTCGTCGACACGACCACCCCGGCCGAGCAGGTCCGCCGGGCGCTCGTCGAGGGTGCCGGCGAGCTGCTCGAATCGGTCCGGCTGTTCGACGTGTACGCCGGCGAGCAGCTCGGTGCCGGACGCAAGTCGCTGGCCTACAAGCTGGCCTTCCGGGCAGCCGACCGCACGTTGACCGTCGAGGAGGCGGTGGCGGCCCGCGACGCCGCGGTAGCGGAGGCCGCTTCCCGGCTGGGCGCCACCCTGCGCGGCAGCTGAGCCCCGTGCGGAGCTGATCGCCGGGTGGGCGGCTGACCGCCGGACGGGCGGGATCGCCGGGTGGGTGTCGTTCCCGGGCCGGGCCGGGGATGTCCGGGCCCGGGAACGACATCGGTCAGGCCGTGCCCAGCAGCGCGGCCAGATCGACCGCGTCGGCCATCGCCGCACAGCCGGCGTCGTTGGGGTGCAGGCCGTCACCGCTGTCGTAGGCCGCCGCCAACCGGGCCGGGTCGACCGGATCGGCGACCGCCGCGGCGAAGTCGATCACGCCGTCGAACGCCCCGCTGGTGCGAATCCAGTCGTTGACCTCCCGCCAGATCTGCTGGCGCTCGGGCGTGTCCAGGAACGATCCGCCGAACGGGGTGACCGTGCCGCCGAAGATCGGCAGCCCCTGCGCCCGGGTCTGTGCGACCACCTGCTGGTAGCCGGCGATGATGTCGGCGGCCGGCGCGCTGTAGCCGATGTCGTTGACGCCTTCCATCAGGATCACCGACCGGACCCCGGTCTGCGCGTAGACGTCGCGTTCCAGGCGGGCCAGCGCCGGCACGCCCCAGTACGGTTCACCGTCGCGTGGCGCGAGCAGCCGGTTGCCGCCGAGCCCGGCGTTGACCACGGACAGGGTGGACCCGGGGCGGGCGTGCAGCCGGCGGGCCAGGTGGTCGGGCCAGCGCCGGTTGGCGTTGCCGGTGGTCGCCGAGGTGTCGGTGATCGAGTCGCCGAGCGCGACGACGGAGCCGACCACCCGACCGGGCGCCCGCACGTCGATGCCGTCGACGAGCATCCAGCACGGGGTGTCGGCGTACCCATCGGCGCCGGTCGCCCCGGCCCGGTCACCGTCGGCCAGGTAGTTGCCCTGCGCGGTGAACGGGTGGTTGGTGACCGGCCCGGTCTGTTCCGGCACGTGCACGCTGACCAGCAGGGTGCTCAGCGGGGCGACGCGCAGCTGCACCGGATCGCTGAGCGCCCGACCACCGGCGGCCACCGTGGTCGCTGTCCGCCCGCCGAACGTCAGCTCCCGCATGGTCCCCGGCGCGGCGTTCGCACCGTCGCCCTGCACCGCCACCGAGGCGCGGCCGATCCTCAGTTCCCGGGTGCCGAACGTGTTGGTGACCCGGACCCGGACCGCGCTGCCGCCGGTGCTGACGAACGCGACGTTGCGTACCGTCTGATCGGCCAGGCCGGCCCCGGCGGGGCAGTCCGACCAGGGGATCGTGCTGCCTTCGACCGGGCTCGGCGCCCAGGCGGCCACCCACCGGGAACCGTGCCGTCCAACACCCGCGTCGGACGAGCCCGCGTCGGCCGCGCCGGCGTCGGCCGCGCCTACTGCGGATCCGGCGGTGGCGGATTCTCCGGTGGCGCCGGCCAGCTGTGGTGGCGTGCCGTGCGCCGCGACCGCCAGGGCCACGGCCAGCGTGGTCGCCAACACCGCGGCACCGACGAGCGTCGCCCGGATGCCGGGGCCCGGGGTGCTGCCCGGCGCCGCGGCGCCCGATCCATGATGATTGTCGCTGGGGTGCACGCCTACCTCCTCGTCGATCGCCGTAGCGCCGCAGCGCAGTCCGGCGAACCGCCATTCAATAGACAGAAGTCTATGTCAAGGGCTGGGTGGTGTATCTCCCGGTGTCCGTCGGCAAGGAGGTCACGCATACCATTGGAGGCATGCCCCGATGGAAGACCCGCCGGCTCGGCGGCGGCGCGATCGCCGCTGCGGTGTCGCTGTCGTTGTTTGCCAGCGGCTCGTCACGGTGGGGCTGGTTCGTGGCGTTGGTCGTCCTGCTGCCGTACGCGGTGATGTTCCTGCCGGTACGGTGTGCCGAGCCACTGTGGTGCGACGGTGCCTGCCCGTACCCAGGATCCGGCCTGTTGATCGGCTGCCATCTGCACCGTCTCGACAAGATCGAGCGCCTCTTCGGCACCCGACCACGGGCCTTGACCGGCGAACCACGGGCCTTGACCGGCGATGCGCGGGTCTCGACCGCCGAACGCGCCGGCCGGGCGACCGTCGCGGTGCCGTCGACCCGGAACCTGGTCGTGCCGCGCCACGTCCGGGAAGGTCTGGCCTTCGTCGCCGCGCTGCTGGGCGCCGCCTCCGGACTGCTGATCCTGATCGGGGCCACGTCGCCCGGATAGGAGCTCCGTGATCGGCGAGTGCCGTGATCAGCGTTGCGGTCGGGACTGCCGGTAGCGGACGAGCAGCTCCAGCACCTCGGCCTTCAGCCCATCGATGAACTCGGCCGCCGGGGTGGCGGCGAACTCCTCCTCGCCCATCCAGCGCAGCTCGGAGTGGTTGCGTGAGGACGGCTCGCCTCGGCCGACCCGCCGACAGAGGAACCGGACGCCGGAATACAGCAGCTGGATGGCACCGCCGTGGTCCTCGGTGAAACAGATTCCGGCGACGTGCACCTCCGGCGTCTCGCGTAGCCGTTCGCGGGGCACGAACTGCGAACTCGTTGGTCTCCGACCACCGGGTGAAGACGCGCACGTCGACGAAGATCGCCAGGACGCTCCGGTGCGACACCGCCGCGGGATCCCGGGACGTTCGCGCGGCCGGCAACTGGTGCACCGACCGTAGCCGACAATGGACACCGGTGGATCAGCCGTCCGTACCTCGACACCGACCGCGGCGGCGGTCCCGGTGGCTACGCTGGATCGCATGCCGAAGGCCATCTGGAACGGACTCGTGATCGCCGAGAGTGACGACACGGTCGTCGTCGAGGGCAACCACTACTTCCCGCGGTCGGCGCTGCGCGACGACCTGGTCCGCGACTCCGTCACGCATACCCACTGTCCGTGGAAGGGCGACGCCTCGTACTACACCCTCGAACACGACGGACGACGCAGCCTGGACGCTGTCTGGTACTACCCCGATCCCTCTCCTGCGGCCGAGTCCATCCGGGGCCGGGTGGCCTTCTGGCGCGACGTCGAGGTCCTGCCCGACTGACGCCCCGCGGGGCGTGGGAGAGGGGTTGCCGGGGTGGGCGCATCCTGATACTGTCCGATGCATAGAAATGCGGAGGTGGGTATGGGTATCCGGGTCGCTGTCGCCGGAGCAAGCGGGTACGCCGGGGGAGAACTGCTGCGGCTGATCGCCGGGCACCCCGAGTTCGACCTCGTCGCCGCCACCGCACACCGCCAGGCGGGCGCGCCGGTGTCCGCCGTACACCCGCACCTGGCCGGCCTGGACCTGGTGCTCACCGCGACCGATCCGGCCGGGCTCGCCGACGCGGACCTGGTCTTCCTCGCCCTGCCACACGGCGAGTCCGGTGCCGTCGCTGCGATGTTGCCCACCGGCGTCAAGCTCGTCGACATCGGTGCCGACCACCGGCTGCGCGACGCCGCCGCCTGGCGGCGCTACTACGGCAGTGAGCACGCCGGCACCTGGACGTACGGGCTGCCCGAGCTGCCCGGCCAGCGTGCCCTGATCGCCGCCGCCGGCCGGGTGGCCGCCACCGGCTGCTACGCCGTCGCCACCATTCTCGCGCTCGCCCCGCTCATCGCCGCTGGCGTGGTGTCCGCCGAAGACGTCGTCGTGGTCGCCGCCAGCGGCACCTCCGGTGCCGGCCGGGCCGCCAAGACCCACCTGCTGGCCAGCGAGGTGATGGGCAGCCTGGCGCCGTACAAGGTCGGCGCGCACCAGCACGTGCCCGAGATCAAGCAGGCCACCGGCGCGGCCAGCCTGTCGTTCACTCCGGTGCTGGCTCCGATGCCGCGTGGCATTCTGGCCACGGTGACCGCCCGACCGACCTCGGACGCCGACCCGGCCGACGCCGCGCGCACGGCGCTCACCACCGCGTACGCCGACGAGCCGTTCGTGCGGGTGCTTCCGCGGGGGAGTTGGCCGGCCACCGCCGCCACCCTCGGTTCCAACGCCTGCCACCTGCAGGTGACCGCCGACGTCGACTCGGGCCGGGTGATCGTCTCCAGCGCCGTCGACAACCTTGGCAAGGGCGCCGCCGGCCAGGCCGTACAGTGCGCCAACCTGATGCTCGGCCTGCCGGAGACCACCGGACTGACCGCTTTCGGGACGGCACCATGAGCGTGACCGCCGCGCGGGGGTTCCGGGCAGCCGGGGTGGCCGCCGGTCTCAAGAGCAACGGTGCCTCCGACGTCGCCCTCGTCGTCAACGACGGGCCGGTCAGCGCCGCCGCCGGGGTGTTCACCGCCAACCGGGTACAGGCCGCGCCGGTACGGTGGAGCCGGCAGGTGCTGCGCGCCGGTGCGCTGCGGGCGGTGGTGCTCAACTCCGGTGGTGCCAACGCCTGCACCGGGCCGGGTGGATTCCAGGACGCTCACGCCACCGCCGAGCACGTCGCCGCCACCCTCAGCAAGTCGGCCGGGCCCGCCGGGTCGGGCGCGCGGGTCGAGGTCGGCGCCGGCGAGATCGCCGTCTGCTCGACCGGGCTGATCGGCGTGCGGCTGCCGATGGGCAACCTGCTGGCCGGGGTCGAGCGGGCGGTGGCGGGACTGTCCGGCGAGGGCGGGTCGGCCGCCGCCGAGGCGATCATGACGACCGACACCCGGCCGAAGATCACCGTCGTCGACCGGACGGCTCCACCCGGTGGGGCCGGCTGGCGGGTCGGCGGGATGGCCAAGGGCGCCGGGATGCTCTCCCCGGCGATGGCCACCATGCTGTGCGTGCTCACCACCGACGCGGTGGTCGACGCCGCCACCTGCGACGCCGCGCTGCGGGCAGCCTGCCGGGTCACCTTCGACCGGATCGACTCCGACGGCTGCCTGTCCACCAACGACACGGTGCTGTTGCTGGCCAGCGGTGCCTCCGGGGTCACCCCGGAGCCGACCGAGCTGACCACCGCCGTCACCGCGGCCTGCGCCGACCTGGCCCGGCAGCTGATCGCCGACGCCGAAGGCGCCACGAAGGAGATCGCCATCGAGGTCACCGGCGCGGCCGGGGAGGCCGACGCGGTCGAGGTCGGCCGCGCCGTGGCCCGTAACAACCTGGTGAAGACGGCGGTGTTCGGCAACGACCCCAACTGGGGGCGGATCCTCGCGGCGGTCGGCACCACCCACGCCGCGTTCGATCCCGACCAGCTCGACGTGGCGATCAACGACGTGTGGATCTGCCGCGACGGGGCCGCCGCCGCGTCCCGCGACCAGGTCGACCTCACCGGCCGGCAGGTGCACATCCGCATCGACCTGCACGCCGGCGGCGACGCCGCGACCATCTGGACCAACGACCTGTCACACGCGTACGTGCACGAGAACTCGGCGTACTCGACGTGACCGGCACCGACTCGCGCCCCGCGCCGGGCGCGTTGAGCCGCGACCTGAGCGCCGCGCAGGCCAAGGCGGCCACGCTGATCGAGGCGCTGCCCTGGTTGGCCCGTTTCCACGGCACCACCGTGGTGGTCAAGTACGGTGGCAACGCGATGATCGACCCGCAACTGCGGCGGGCGTTCGCCGCCGACATGGTCTTCCTGCGCTACGCCGGCATCCGCCCGGTGGTGGTGCACGGCGGCGGCCCACAGATCTCCAGCATGCTGCGGCGCCTCGGCATCGCCAGCGAGTTCCGGGGCGGGTTGCGGGTCACCACCCCGGAAGCCATGGACGTGGTCCGGATGGTGCTGGTCGGCCAGGTCGGCCGGGAGCTGGTCGGCCTGATCAACGAGCACGGTCCGTTCGCCGTCGGGCTGTCCGGCGAGGACGCGCACCTGTTCACCGCGGTACGCCGTCCCGCGTACGTCGACGGGGAAGCGGTCGACGTCGGCCAGGTCGGTGACGTCGACACGGTCAACCCGTCCGCGGTGACCGATCTGATCGCCGCCGGCCGGATTCCGGTGATCTCCACCGTGGCTCCCGACGTCGACGGCGTGCTGCACAACCTCAACGCCGACACCGCCGCCGCCGCGCTCGCCGTCGCGTTGCGTGCCCGCAAGCTCGTCGTGCTCACCGACGTGCCCGGCCTGTACGCCAACTGGCCGGACACCAGCAGCCTGATCAGCCGGATCACCGCCGACGAGCTGACCGGCCTGCTGCCCGGCCTCGCCGCCGGCATGGTGCCGAAGATGGAGGCCTGCCTGCGGGCGGTCCGTGGCGGGGTGCCCGCCGCGCACGTGGTCGACGGCCGGGTCGCCCACTCGACACTGCTGGAAGTGTTCACCTCGGAAGGGTTCGGCACCATGGTCACTGACCCGACGAACGACGGGGAGTCCTAGCATGGCCTCGCTGCGGGACCGCTGGTCCGCCTCGTTGATGGACAACTACGGCACGCCGCCGCTGGCGCTGGTCCGTGGTGAGGGCGCCACCGTCGTCGCCGAGGACGGCCGCCGCTACCTCGACCTGCTCGGCGGCATCGCGGTCAACGTGCTGGGCCACGCCCACCCGGCGATCGTCGAGGCGGTGACCCGCCAGATCGGCACCCTCGGCCACGTGTCCAACCTGTACGTCGCCGAGCCGCCGGTCGCCCTGGCCGAACTCCTGCTGGCGCTGACCGGCCGGCCCGGCGCGGTGTTCTTCGGCAACTCCGGGGCCGAGGCCGTCGAAGCCGCGTTCAAACTGTCCCGGCGTACCGGGCGGACCCACGTGGTCGCCACCCACGACGGTTTCCACGGCCGGACCATGGGGGCGTTGGCGCTGACCGGGCAGCCGACCAAGGTTGATCCGTTCCGGCCGCTGCCGGGCGAGGTGACCCACGTGCCGTACGGTGACGTCGACGCGCTGGCCGCCGCCGTCACCGAGCGCACCGCCATGGTCATCCTGGAGCCGATCCAGGGCGAGGCGGGAGTCGTGGTGCCACCGCCGGGCTACCTGGCCGCCGCCCGGGAGATCACCCTGCGGCACGGCGCCCTGCTCACCCTCGACGAGGTGCAGACCGGCGTCGGGCGTACCGGCCACTGGTTCGCCCACCAGGCCGACGGTATCGCGCCGGACGTGGTCACCCTGGCCAAAGGGCTCGGCGGCGGGCTGCCGATCGGTGCCTGCATCGCCTTCGCCGACTCGCCGGGCACCGGAACGTCGGGCACCGGAACGTCGGGCACCGGAACGTCGGGTGCCGGCTCAGTGGCCGGCAACCCGGCCGCGTTGCTCACTCCGGGCAGCCACGGCAGCACCTTCGGCGGCAATCCGGTCTGTTGCGCCGCCGCGCTCGCGGTGCTGCGCACCATCGCCGCCGAGGGACTGCTCGACCACGTCAAGCGGATCGGTGAGCAGCTGCGGCGCGGCATCGAGGCGCTCGGCCACCCGCTCGTGGACTCGGTGCGCGGCGCCGGGTTGCTGCTCGGCGTCGTGCTCACCGCACCCGAATCCGCGGCGGTGGCCACCGCGCTGCGCGACGCCGGCTTCCTGGTGAACCCGGCCCAGCCGGACGTGATCCGGCTCGCCCCACCGCTGATCCTCACCGCCGAGCAGGCCGACGAGTTCCTCACCGCGCTGCCGGGCGCCCTCGACACCGCCACCACCACCGGAGGCGCGACATGATCCGGCACCTGCTGCGTGACGACGACCTCAGCCCGGCCGAGCAGGCCACGGTACTGGACCTGGCGGTCGAGATGAAAGCCGACCGGTACGGCCACCGACCGCTGGCCGGCCCGCGCTCGGTGGCGGTGCTGTTCGACAAGCAGAGCCTGCGCACCCGGCTGTCCTTCGACGCCGGCATCGCCGAACTCGGCGGCAACCCGATCGTGGTGGACACCCAGGCCACCCACTTCGGCCGGGGCGAGACCCTCGCCGACGCCGCCCGGGTGCTGTCGCGCTACGTCGCGGCGATCGTGATGCGCACCTACGGCGACGAGCGGCTCGCCGAGGTCGCCGCCGGCGCCGGCGTACCGGTGGTCAACGCGCTCACCGACGGCTTCCACCCGTGCCAGCTGCTGGCCGATCTGCTGACCGTACGGGAACACTGCGGCGGCACCGCCGGGCGGACCCTGACCTATGTCGGTGACGCGGCGAACAACATGGCCAACTCCTACCTGCTGGCCGGCGCCACCGCCGGCATGCACGTGCGGGTCTCCGGCCCACCCGGGCACGACCCGTCGCCGGCGGTGGTCGCCCGGGCCGGTGAGATCGCCGCCTGGACCGGCGGCTCGGTGCAGGTCATCCGGCATCCGCGGGAGGCGGTCGACGGCGCCGACGTGGTCGCCACCGACACCTGGACGTCGATGGGCCAGGAAGGCGACGGGCGTAACCGGCGGACCCCGTTCTGGCCCTACCAGGTGAACAAGGACCTGCTCGCGGCGGCCTCGCCGGACGTGGTCGTGCTGCACTGCCTGCCCGCGCACCGCGGCGAGGAGATCACCGACGAGGTGCTCGACGGCGCGCACAGCGCCGTGTTCGACCAGGCGGAGAACCGGCTGCACGCGCAGAAGGCCCTGCTGGCCTGGTTGCTCGCGCAGCCGGGCGGTCAGCGTGGGGCACCCCGGTGACCGGGCCGGCCACCCGCACCGCGCGGCACGCGCGCATCGTCGAGCTGATCCGGGCCAAGGCGGTCCGCTCGCAGACCGAGCTGGCCGAGCTGCTCACCGGCGACGGCATGCAGGTCACCCAGGCCACCCTGTCGCGGGATCTGGAAGAACTCGGCGCGGTCAAGGTACGCGGTCGCGACGGCGGACCGGCCGTCTACCTGATCCCCGAGGACGGCAACCCGACGCTGCGCCCGGCCGAGCAGGCACCGGCCCGGCTGGTCCGGCTGCTGCACGAACTGCTGACCGGCGTAGATTCCAGTGCCAACATCTGCGTGCTGCGTACCCCACCGGGTGCCGCGCAGTTCCTGGCCAGCGCGCTCGACCGCTCCGGCCTGCCGGAGGTGGTCGGCACCATCGCCGGCGACGACACCATCCTGGTCGTGGCCCGCGATCCGGTCGGCGGTGCCGACCTGGCCGGCAAGCTTTCCGCCTGGGCCGCCACCCCACCCAGCCCAGTCATCACCTGACCTGTCCCACCCCTGCACACGGAGAACAAGGAGCACGACATCATGACTGAGCGGGTGGTACTCGCCTACTCCGGCGGCCTGGACACCTCGGTCGCCATCCCGTACCTCGCCGGGGAACTCGGCGCCGAGGTGATCGCGGTCGCGGTCGACGTCGGCCAGGGCGGCGAGGACATGGACGTCATCCGCAAGCGGGCGCTCGACTGCGGCGCGGTCGAGTCCGAGGTGATCGACGCCCGCGACGAGTTCGCCGCCGACTTCTGCCTGCCGGCGTTGCGGGCGAACGCCCTCTACATGGACCGCTACCCGCTGGTGTCGGCGCTGAGCCGGCCGCTGATCGTCAAGCACCTGGTGGCCGCGGCCCGCAAGCACGGCGGCACCGTGGTGTCGCACGGCTGCACCGGCAAAGGCAACGACCAGGTCCGCTTCGAGGTCGGCATCGGCGCGCTCGCGCCCGAGCTGAAGGTCGTCGCCCCGGCTCGCGACTTCGCCTGGACCCGGGACAAGGCGATCGCCCTCGCCGAGGAGAAGGGCCTGCCGATCGACGTGTCGCACAAGTCGCCGTACTCGATCGACCAGAACCTGTGGGGCCGGGCCGTGGAGACCGGCTTCCTGGAGGACATCTGGAACGCCCCGGTCGAGGACCTGTACTCCTACACCGCCAACCCGGCCACCGCCCGCGACGCCGACGAGGTGACCATCACCTTCGACGCCGGCGTCCCGGTCGCCGTCGACGGCGAGACGGTCACCCCGTACCAGGCGGTGGTGGAGCTGAACCGGCGGGCCGGCGCACAGGGCGTCGGGCGGCTCGACATGGTCGAGGACCGGCTCGTCGGCATCAAGAGCCGCGAGGTGTACGAGGCCCCGGGCGCGATCGCGCTGATCACCGCCCACCAGGAGCTGGAGAACGTCACCGTGGAGCGCGAGCTCGCCCGGTTCAAGCGGACCGTCGACCAGCGCTGGGGCGAGCTGGTCTACGACGGCCTGTGGTTCTCCCCGCTCAAGCGGGCCCTCGACGTGTTCATCGACGAGACCCAGCGCCAGGTCAGCGGGGAGATCCGGATGGTGCTGCACGGCGGCCGGGCGGTGGTCGTCGGCCGGCGCTCCGAGGCCAGCCTGTACGACTTCAACCTGGCCACCTACGACACCGGGGACACCTTCGACCAGAGCCTGGCCAAGGGCTTCGTGCAGCTGTGGGGCCTGCCCAGCAGGCTGGCCACCGCCCGCGACGCCCGGTTGTCCGGTAGCGGGGACTGACCCGCACAATGGTCGCCGTGGACGACAAGAGCCTGACCGAGAACACCGCCGGACCCAACCGCACCAGCCTGTGGGGTGGTCGCTTCGCCGGCGGGCCGGCCGAGGCGTTGGCCCGGCTGTCGGTCAGCGTCCAGTTCGACTGGCGGCTGGCACCGTACGACATCGCCGGCTCCCGGGCGCACGCCCGGGTGCTGGCCGCCGCCGGCCTGCTCGACCCGGAGGAACTGGGTCGGATGCTCGCCGCGCTGGACGACCTGGAGGCCGCCTGTGCCTCCGGGTCGTTCCGGCCGAGCGTCGACGACGAGGACGTGCACACCGCGCTGGAACGCGGCCTGCTGGAACGGCTCGGCACGCTTGGCGGCAAGCTGCGCGCCGGCCGGTCACGCAACGACCAGGTCGCCACCGACCTGCGTCTCTATCTGCGCGATCATGCCCGTGGCCTGGCCCGGCAGCTGGTCGAGCTGGCCGCCGCGCTGACCGAGCAGGCCGAACGACACCTGGACACCCCGGCACCCGGGATGACCCACGTGCAGCACGCCCAACCGGTGACGTTCGGGCACTGGCTGCTCGCCCACGTTCATCCGTTGCTGCGCGACCTGGACCGGCTGCGCGACTGGGACGCCCGGACCGACGTGTCACCGTTGGGCGCCGGCGCGCTGGCCGGCTCCGGGCTGCCGCTGGATCCTGCGGCGGTGGCCAAGGAGCTGGGTTTCCGGACGTCGTTCGCCAACTCGATGGACGCGGTGGCCGACCGCGACTTCGCCGCCGAGTTCCTCTTCGCCACCGCGATGATCGGCGTGCACCTGTCCCGGCTCGGCGAGGAGGTGGTGCTCTGGACCTCGCAGGAGTTCGGCTGGGTGGAGCTCGACGACGCGTTCGCCACCGGGTCGTCGATCATGCCGCAGAAGAAGAACGCCGACATCGCCGAGCTCGCCCGGGGCAAGTCCGGGCGGCTGGTCGGCGGCCTGGTGGCGGTGCTGACCATGCTCAAGGGTCTGCCGATGAGCTACGACCGGGACATGCAGGAGGACAAGGAGCCGGCGTTCGACGCGGTCGACACGCTGCAACTGCTGCTGCCGGCCCTGGCCGGGATGGTCTCCACCATGACGGTACGGGTGGACCGGCTGGCCGCCGCCGCGCCGGTCGGCTTCACTCTGGCCACCGAGGTGGCCGACTGGCTGGTCCGCAAGGGGGTGCCGTTCCGTGACGCGCACGAGATCACCGGCAAGCTGGTGGCGCTGTGCGTGGCCCGCGAGTGTGCCCTCGACGAGGTCTCCGACGACGACCTGCGGCTGGTCAGCGAACACCTGGACGGCACCGTCCGGGAGGCGCTGACGGTGCGCTCGGCCCTGGCGGCCCGGACCACGCCGGGCTCGACCGGCCCCGGCCCGGTCGCCGACCAGTTGGCGACGGTGGCGGCCCAACTCGCCGGCTGGCGGCAGTGGGCGGCCGAGCCGGTGGTACCCCGCTGATCGGTGGGTCAGGTCGGGCGGGTGAACCGGTAGGCCCGCTCGACCCGGGCCACGTGCACCGCGAACCCGGCGTACCAGTCGGCGCGACCCCGGTCCTGGATGGCCCGGTGGGCCAGGTGCCGCCGCCAGGTGGCGATGGATCGCTCGTCGCGCCAGTAGGACACGGTGATGCCGAGCCCGTCGGCTCCCCGGGCGCTGTCCACCCCCAGGAAACCGGGCTGGCGGGCCGCGAGGTCGAGCATCTCACGCGCGGCTGCGGCGTACCCGTCGTGATCGCCGTCGGTCCGGGTGGAGGTGAACACGACCAGGTAGTACGGCGGTTGCGGAGTGGTGGCGGGAGTCATTCGGCTCCTCGGCGACGGCGGGTGGGGTCGGCGCCCCGTGGCCGACAGCGTCGCAGCCGTCGGCCGCCGCCGGCAACTCCGGGTCCGTCGGGCATGCTGCGGGGATGACCCAGCCGTTGATCGATCTCGCCACCGTACTGGCCGGTCCGGTGGTGCCGGCGGCCCGCGCCCTGCTCGGCTGCGTGATCACCGCCGGCGACATCGCGGTCCGGCTGACCGAGGTCGAAGCGTACGGCGGGGTCGGTGCCGATCCGGCCTCGCACGCCCACCGGGGCCGTACGCCGCGCAACGCCGTGATGTTCGGCCCGCCGGGGCGGCTCTACGTCTACTTCACCTACGGCATGCACTGGTGCGGCAACGTGACGACCGGTCCGTCCGGGCAGGCGGCGGCGGTGTTGTTGCGCGCCGGTGAGGTGATCACCGGCCACCGGTCCGCCCGTGTCCGCCGGGGAGTGGCGGCCCCGGACCGGGACCTGGCGCGCGGCCCGGCCCGGTTGCTGGTCGCCCTCGGCCTCGACGGTGGCGCGAACGGTTCGTCGCTGCTCGACGGCACCGGCCCGGCGTCGTTGTCGCCGCCGGTGGCGCCGGTGCCACCGGCGGCGCACCGGGCCGGACCCAGGGTCGGGGTGGCACTCGGCTCCGACACACCGTGGCGGTTCTGGCTCGACGGCGATCCGACGGTCAGCCCGTACCGCCGGAGCGGACCGCGCCGACGTCCACCTGTCCCCCCAACTGATCGTCCCGCTGGATAGGAGCTAGCGCTGCGTCATCAGAGCGCGGGAGGGCGTCACCGGCGGACCGGTTGTCGCGTCAGCGGATCCGGCTGGTGCGGCCGTTCGGCCCAGGGCAGCAGGCCGTCCTCGACGGCGCGCCGGGCCAGCTCCAGCTTGGTGCGGGCCGGCCGGCCGACCGCCGCGTACTTGCGCTTGACCCGGTCCAGGTACTGCTTGGCGGTGCCGAGACCGATGCCGGTCCGCCGGGCGACGGCCGCCATGGTGAGGCCGGAGACGTAGGCGAGCAGCACCGCGCTCTCCTGCCGGGACAGTCGCGGATCACCGACGACGACGGGGGGCTCGGACACGATGTTCCTCCGGAGGTGGATCTGATGTTCCGGAGGTTACGCATTTGACCAGTGAGCAGTCAACGAGTTGACTGCAACTAGTGACGCTCTCCGCAGCAGCTCGGCCACCCCTGCAGGCTGTGCGCGAGGTCCGAGCCCGTCGTGGGAGCGCGGCCCGCGCCGGTGAGAACGATTGCTGCGATGAGCGCGGTCACCGTGCCCGCGCGAAGAAGCTTCATCGGATCCCCTTGCTGGTGATATAACCGTGCCTGCAGTAAATAAGGGGGTCGGACGTGAGTCAACAAGTTCACCGTGACTTCCCCCGCCGGCTGCGGGCGCTGCGTGTCGCGCGCAACATGACCCAGCGTGAGCTGGCCAGGGGCAGTCTGTCGGTCAGCTACATATCGTTGCTCGAGGCCGGTCGGCGGTCACCAAAGCCCGAGGTGCTGCGCGACCTCGCCGAGGCGTTGGGTTGCTCGGTGGCCGAGTTGACCGGTGAGGTCGAGGCCGTCGCGACCCGTCCGGCGACACTGACGCTCAGCTACGGGCGGCTCGCTATCGAGGCCGGTGATCCCGGCGAGGCGGAGCGGCAGTTCAGCACCGTCCTGGCCGCCGCACCGCCGGATCCGTTGACCCGCACCGAAGCCGAACTCGGCCTCGCACGGGCCCTGGCCGAGCAGGGCCGCCTGGCGGAAGCCGCCCAGCAGTACGAGTCGTTGCTGCGCGACAACGCCGACGGCCCGGCCTTCGTGGCCTCGCTCGGCATGGTGATCAGCTGGATCCGCTGCCTGTACGAGCTGGGCGAGCTGACCCGCGTCGTCGAGGTCGGCATGGGCACCCTGGAGCGGGTCGACCGGATCGGTGCCTGGGAATCCGAAGACGCCATCCGGCTGCTGGCCACCGTCGCCGCTGCCCACGCGGAGCTGGGCGATCTGCGGCAGGCCGAACGGCTGCTGCGGGAGGGGATGGAGCGTGCGGACCGGATCGGCTCCCCCCGTGCCCGCGCCGCCGTTTTGTGGAACGCCAGCCAGATCGCCTGCGAACAGGGCAGTTACCGCGAGGCACTGGAGCTCGCCGAAGAGGCGCTGGCGTTCTTCCGGTCCGATCGGGACCGGCGCAGCGCGGCGCGGCTGCTCACCGCGTACGGCTGCATCCTGCTCAGCCACGCCCCACCGCGCCTTGGCGAGGCCCGCTCGGCCTTCGAACGGGCACTGCACGAACTGACCGAGATCGGCGGCGGGATCGACCGTGGTTACGTGCTCACCGAGTTGTCCCGCACCCTGCTGCTCGAGGGCGACGTGGCCGGCGCGGTGCGCAGTGCCCGCCGGTCGCTGGACGAACTCGGCGGGCAGGCGCACCTGGAGCGGGCGCGGGCCCAGATGGCGCTCGCCGCCGCGCTGGCCGCGGCCGACGAACCGGACGAGTCCCGCGAGACGTTCGCTGAGGCCGCGCAGACCCTGAGCCGGCTCAACGCCTCCCGGCAGGCGTCCCGGGCCTGGGCGGAGCTGGGTGAGATGCTGGCCGAGGCCGGCGATCCGGTCGGCGCCGTGGACGCCTTCCGCAAGGCCACCGCGGCCATCCATCTCGGCCGGGCGCTGCCGAACACCGCTGGGCCGAACAGCGCAGCCTCGGACGCCGGCCGGCCGGGTACCGGTGAGTCGGACGCCGGTCAGTCGGCCGGCCGGGCCGGATAGTCCCAGCCGCGGGCCAGCTCGTACAGCGGATCCGGCAGCGAGACATCGGCCGGCAGATCCCGGGCCGGTTGTACGTTGCCGGAGCGGATCCGACCCGTCCAGTCGCCCAGCCCGGCCTTGATTCTGCCGTGGTCGAACCGGCCGTACTCGATCATCGCCGGCTCCCACTCAAGTCCGAGGAAGGCACAGATGCGCCGGGTCTGCGCCGCCGGATCGGCCACCAGATCCTCGTACCGCACCGTGTGCCCGGACAGCACCTGTTGCGCCTCGGCGAGCCGGGTGAGGTATCGCCCGACGCTTTCGACCGCCTCCTGCGGGCTCTGCTGCGGCCGGGCCCGGCTCCACGAGTCGAGGATCGCGGCCGGATGACGCAGCAGGAACAGGAACCGGGCGTCCGGCCAGACCCGCGCGATCCGCGACCACATGAAGACGTTGTGCGGCGTCTTCTCGACCAGCACCTGCTTGCCGCTGCGCTGCAGGGCGGCGTCGAGCACCCGGTCCCACAGCAGGTGGGTGACCTCGTTGGCGTCCCAGCCCAACTCGGCCATGCTGTCGGTGATGTAGTGATCGCCGAAGCGCACCTGCAGTTTGCTCAGGTGCAACTCGTGCGGGGCGTACAGCGCCGGATGGCTGTTCAGCATCATCCGCAACAGGGTGGATCCGGAGCGTACCGAGGAGAGCAGAAACACCGGCTGGCGCAGCAACCGGTGCGGCCGGCGGATCAGCGCGGGTCGGCCACCGCGGCGGGTGATGTGGACTCCGGTGGAGCGGGCGATGCGTACGGCGAGGTGCTGCTTCCAACTCATACGGTCGGACACTACGAAGTCTGCCTGAGAGAATGCTAGGGGTCCTCGGTACGGAAAGATCGCGGTGGTGCCGGCCGGCATGATTCGCGGCCGGTCCGGCTGGGCATTGCAGGCGTGCACGCCCGGGGCGGGCGTGGACCCGCCGGGCGATGACGGAAGGTGAGACGTGCAGGGGTACGGGACGCAGTTGGCGCTCGTCGGGATCCTGGTGGTCCTGAACGCGGTCTTCGCCGGCAGTGAGATCGCCCTGGTGTCGCTGCGGGAGAGCCAACTGCACCGCCTGGAGCGATCCCGCCGCACCGGGCGGGTGCTGGCCAAACTGGCCAGAGACCCCAACCGGTTCCTCGCCACGATCCAGATCGGGATCACCCTCGCCGGGTTCCTCGCCTCGGCCACCGCCGCGGTGTCCCTGGCCCGGCCACTCGTGCCGCTGCTGGACGGGCTCGGCCGGGCCGCCGAACCGGTGGCGATCGTCGGGATCACCCTGCTGCTCACGTTCGTGACGCTGGTCTTCGGTGAGCTCGCGCCCAAGCGGATCGCCATGCAACGGGCCGAACAATGGGCGCTGGCGGTGGCCCGGCCACTCGACGTGATGGCCAGCCTGGCCCGGCCGGCGGTCTGGGCCCTCGGCGCGACCAGCGATCTGGTGGTGCGGCTCACCGGTGGCGACCCGACGGCGGCCCGCGACGAGATCAGCCCGGACGAGCTGCGGGACATCGTCAGCGGGCACCGGGCGTTCACCACCGAGCAGCAGACCATCATCTCGGGCGCGTTGGAGATCGCCGACCGACGGCTGCGGGCCGTGCTGGTGCCCAGGCTGGAAGTCTTCGCCCTGGACAGCGGGACCTCGGCCGAGGCCGCCCGGATCGTGCTGGCCGCCTCCGGTCATTCCCGGGCCCCGGTGGTCCGCAACGGGATGCTCGACGACACGGTCGGTGTCGTGCATCTGCGTGACCTGGTGGGCATGCCGGACGACCGGCCGATCGACACGGCGGCCCGGCCCGCGATGCTGCTGCCCGAGTCGCTGCCGGTGGTGGACGCGCTGCGGCAGTTCAAGGCGGAACGCCAGCACATCGCGCTGGTGGTGGACGAGCGGGGCGCGGTCGACGGCATCGTCACCCTGGAGGACGTCCTGGAGGAGATCGTCGGGGAGATCTACGACGAGACCGACCGGGACGTTCAGGCGGTGCGTACCGAGCCCGACGGCGCACTCCTGGTGCCGGGCACCTTTCCGATGCACGATCTGACCGATATCGGGGTCGAGTTGCCGGGCCGCCCGGCTGGCGACTACACCACGGTCGCCGGGCTGGTGCTGACCCACCTGGGGCACATTCCGACGTCGGCCGGGGAAACGTTCGACATCGACGGATGGAGTCTCACGGTCGCCGCCGTGGACCATCACGCGATCAGCGCCGTACGACTGTCCCGTCGTCCGGAGCCGTCCGGAACCACCGGGCGGGCGGACGATCAGCCACACACCGTTGGCGCTGCGGTGGAAGACCTGCCCGGTGGGGCTCATCCGCAGGTATCAGCGGCGTCGCGCTGGAACACCAGGCAGTAGTCGCCGGTCAGCCACTCCGGCTGCCGGTCCCAGCAGAGGAACGACTCCTGCCGCAGGACGAGGTGTGCCGAGACCACCCGGCCCACGTCCCAGGCCAGAGTGGTCACCCGATCGTCGACGCGCATGTTCGCGACGTTCACGACGGCGTGCCCGCCGGGCCGTAGCAACTGCGCGACCTGTTCGAACACCGCGCCGAGCTCGTCGAGGTAGGTGGCGTAGTCGCCGTCGAGGGTCTCGTAGGCGTTGAGCGGGTTCTCGGGGTGGTCGACGGCGTCCATGTAGGGCGGCGAGGTGAGGCAGAGATCGACCGGACCGTGCACCAGAGTGCTCAGCTTCCGGGCGTCACCGTTGATCACCTCGACGTCGTCGTGCCCGGACAACCGGTGGCGGATGAGTGCCACCCGGTCCGGGAGCAGTTCCACGCCGATGGCGCGCCGGCCCATCCGTTGCGCGGTGACGAGGGTGGTGCCGAATCCGGCGAACGGGTCGAGCACCGTCTGACCCGGCGTGGTGTAGTCGGCGAGTACCGTCTCGACCAGCGCTTCCGGAAAGTGCACCTCCTGATCCTCGCCGGCCGGTAGTTGCGCGGCCAGATCCGCGCTGGACAACTGGATCCAGGGTTTCACCCGATCATTGTCCTCCGACGGGTGCGCCGCTGCCGGTACCGGGGTCGCCGGCCAGCCCGAGTCCGAGCAGGATCTCGGTGGTGCACCGGATGTGCGCCGCCAGCAGCCGCCGTCCTCGTGCGTGGTCGCGGTCGAGCGCGGCGGCGAGCAGCCCGGCGTGTTCACCGCGGATGTCGCGGGTCTGGCCGGTGGCCGTCGTCTGTGACCACGTCCGGTACAGTTCGGCGGCCAACCGCAGCGCGGCTGCGGTCTCGCGCAGCCGGCGGTTCGGGCAGCCGTCGAGCAGCGCCCGGTGAAACGCCAGGTGCGTGGTCGCCCATTGTTCGCTGACCATGCCGGGGTCGGTGGCGTCGCGCTCGGGTGTGCGGTCCAGTAGATGGTGGGCCGCGACCAGATCCGCCTCCCAGCGGGTGTCGCCATGAGTGATGGACTGATCGAGCACCAGAGTTTCGATCGCGACCCGCGCCTCGGTGAGATCCGACAGGTCGTCGCGGCTGAGCGCGGTCACCGAGAAGCCGACCTGCGGCTGCGCGTCGACGAAGCCCTGGCCGGCGAGACGGATCAGAGCCTCCCGGACCACGCCGAGGCTGGCACCGTACTGCTGCTGCAGCTCGGTCAGGCGTAGCCGGCGGCCGGGCACCAACCTGCCGGCGAGGATGTCGGCCCGAATCCGGTGGTGGAGATCCTCGGTCAGGGTACGCGCACCGGACGGCTTCTCCTTCGCCATGCCGGTATGGTAGCCGCCGCGTGAGCGGTGCCGACCTGATGATCACGATGATTTTCGAAAATTCTTGCCAGGATCGAAAAAGTTGGGATACGGTCTCGGTCAGCCGCCGGCTCGATCAACCGGCACGATAGGGAGGGCAGCGATGCGTCTGGGGAACCTGCACGGCCGGTTGGTCATCGTCACGTCTGCCGGTGTGGTCGACGTGGCCGTCGCCAGCGACGGCCGATTCGGTCCCGACCCGCAGTCCGGGTACGAGGACTGGGCCGAGCTGTGCGCCTGGATGCAGAGCACCGGCCTGCACCGTGCCGGTTCGGCCGGCACCGACCTGTCCGCCGCGGTGACCGTCGGTCTCGACGAGAAGGGGCTGGGCCCGGTCGTGCCGCGCCCCCGGCAGATCTTCGCGGTCGGTCTCAACTACGTCGATCACAGCGCCGAGTCCGGGTTCAGCCAACCCGCTCAGCCGATGATCTTCACCAAGTTCGCGTCCTGCCTGGCCGGCCCGACCGGGCCGATCACGCTCTCCGGCGACACGGTCGACTGGGAGGTCGAACTGGTCGCCGTGATCGGCCGCACCGCCGTGGCCGTACCGGTGGACGAGGCCTGGGACCACGTGGCCGGGCTGACCGTCGGCCAGGACCTGTCCGACCGGACGTTGCAGATGCGCGGGGCGCCGCCGCAGTTCAGCCTGGCAAAGTCGTTCCCCGGCTACGGACCGATCGGTCCGTACCTGGTGACCCCGGACGAGCTGGCCGACCGTGACGACCTCGAACTGACCTGTCTGATCAACGGCGAGGTGGTGCAGCACGGCCGCAGCCGGGACATGGTGTTCCCGGTGCCGGTGCTGATCAGCTACCTGTCCGCGGTCTGCCCGCTGTACCCGGGTGACCTGATCTTCACCGGCACCCCGCCCGGCGTCGGCTTCGGCCGTACCCCGGCCCGCTACCTGTCACCGGGCGACGTGCTGGAGACCCGGATCGACGGAATCGGCACCATGCGCCACGACTGCGTCGCGTCCGCCAGGGACCTGGACCCGTCGGCCATCCTGCCCGGCTGACCGGGACCAGGTCCGCGAGCTGCCGGGGCGGGCCTCAACCCGTACCGGCGGCCGAGAGCACCGGCGGCCGCCAGTACGGGTCCAGCGCGACCGGCTGGCCGGACTCCGCCGACAGATCGGCGGCCAGATAGACCCGCATCACCTCGCGCGCCTCCCGGGCCGGCACCAGCACTGGCCCGTCGCCCGTCACCGCCGTCAGGAAATGCGTCGTCTCGGTGGCCATCGGGCCGGCGTAGACGTGCCCGACCTGTTCGCCCGGCATGGTGGACAGCGGGAACACCACGCCGCCGGACATGCGGTTCAGCACGATGTCGCGGTGGCTGTCGTCGATCAGCAGCGCCGCGTCGGAGCCGACGAACTCGATGGTCGTGGTGGAGAAGTTGGGGTAGCCGGGCGGCAGGATCCAGCCCGCCCCGATCACCACGACCACGCCGTTGTCGAAGGTGATGGTGATCCAGGAGCAGTCGGGCACGTCGTGATCGGGTGCCATCACCCGGCGTACCGACTGGGCGTACACGCTCACCGGCCGGGCCGGTGCCAGGCACCACATCACGAAGTCGATGTCGTGGGTGGCCTCCATCGCCGCCGGCGACAGCTTGATCCGGCCACCGATCTTCCTGCCCAGGTTGCGGGTGATGTGCCGGCTCACCAGCGCGCTGACCGGCGTGCCCAGGGTGCCGTCGACCAGGCACTGCTTGACGTACGCCTGCTTGGGGTTGAACCGCTGCGAATAGCCGACGGCGAACTTCAGGCCCCGTGAGTCGGCCAGGTCGATCAGCTCGTCCGCCTCGTCCAGGGTCAGCGCCAGCGGCTTCTCCAGCAGCACGTGCTTGCCGGCGGCCAGGCAGTCACGGGCCATCGGGTAGTGCGTGGTCTCCGGAGTCGCGGAGATCAACACCGCGTCCACCTTGTCGAGGAACTCCCGGTAGTCGGCCGTCGCCGTCACGGCGCCGGTCCGCGCCGCGACCTCGGCCAACCGGTCCGGGCGGATCTCCGCGACGTGCAGCGACTCCACCAGTGGGCTCGCCGCGCACACCGCGGCCCGGATCCCGCCGCACCAGCCGGTGCCGATCACTCCTACGTCGATCGTGGTCATGCTCGCTCCTTCCCGCTCGTCCCGAGCAGGGTGTCCAGTTCGGCCGGGTCGGCCGGCAGGTCGATCTCGGTGCGCCGGGCGGCGGACAGGTCCATCGCCATGGTCAGCAGCAGGTTGCGGTGGCCGTCGGCGACGGTCGCGTGCGGGGTACGGCCACCGTTGATCAGCCGGGTCAGCCAGGAGACGGTCTCCTCGCGCATCGGCCCCCACAGTTGGCCGTTCCACAGGTCACCAGGTGGATAGCTGGTGAGGAAGTCCACGTGTCGCGCGGCGCCGGCGGCGAAGCCCTCCGGCTGGTAGCCGGCCGGCTGCGGGAAATCCGAGGCCAGCACCAGGTCCCGGTGGGTGTCCTCGATGTCGATCACACCGTGGGTGCCGACGATGCCGATCTCCAGCCCGTACACCGATCCCGGCCACACCGTCGGCAGCGCCCAGCTGATGTTCATGCTCCAGATGGTGCCGTCGGCCATGGTGACGATCGCCAGCGTCGCGTCCTTGGTGCCGTGCCGACCCAGCGACCGGTCCACCGACCGGGCGTACACGCTCACCGGTTCCTTACCGGCCATCAGCCACATGCACATGTCGACGCTGTGCGTGCCGGAGACGACGATCGGGGTGAGGGTCGCCCGTTCGGCGGTGCGCCGCAGCGTCGCCAGCGGCACCATCTGGTTCATGAAGGCCCGGGTCACCACCGTGGTGACCGCGCCGATGGTGCCCGACTCCAGCCGGGCCTTGGTGGCCAGGAACCGGCGGCGGAACCGCTGGGTGTAGCCCACCACGGCGTCCACCCCGGCCGAGGTGATCTCGGTGAGGATCCGCTGCGACCCGACCGCGGTGGTGGCCAACGGCTTCTCGATGAACAACGCCTTGCCGGCCCGGGCGGCCAGCGTCGTCGGGATCTCGTGCTGGTTCTCGTCGGTCGCCACGATCACCGCGTCGACCTCGGGCCGGGCGATCAGCGCGGCGGCGTCGGTGGTGAACAGATCGGCCCGGGTGTCGCCGGCCAGTTTGCGTCCGAGCGGCTCGTCCCGGTCGCACAGGCCGAGCCAGCCCACCGCGGGATAGTCACGGGCGATGCCGGCCCGGATCCGGCCGACCGTGCCGCAGCCGATTACCGCGACCCCGATCGGGCGTCGCAGACCAGCTGGTGTCGATGTGTCGGCTGGTGTCGATGCGTTGGACACTGTTCCTCCGGATGTCTCAGGTGACCTGGTAGGCAAGCGGCTCGCCACGCAACGCGGCCAGCACCTGGCCGGTCGCCTTGCGCTGCGACTCGCCGATCGCCTCCAGGGAGTAGAACGCCGAGTGCGGGGTGACCAGCAGATTCGGAACTTTGTCGAGGGCCGCCGCCGGTGGCGGTTCAGCGTCGAACACATCCAGGGCCGCCGCGCCGACCTGCCCGGATCGCAGCGCGTCGAGCAGGTCGGCCAGCACCACGATCGGGCCCCGCGAGGTGTTCACCACGGTCACGTCGGGGCGCATCGCGGCCAGCGCGGCGGCGTCGATCATGCCCCTGGTCTTGTCGGTCAGCGGGCAGTGCACCGAGACGATGTCCGACTCGGCGTACAGTTCGGCGAGTTCCACCGACCGGTCCGGCCCGGCACCGGCCAGGTACGGATCGTGCACCAGCACCTGGCGGACCAGCGGCCGCAGGACGTCGGCCACCAGGCGGGCGATCCGGCCGTAGCCGAGCAGGCCGACGGTGCGGGTGGACAGCCGGTGTATCTCGCCGAGCCCGCCCACCCCCCAGCCACCGGCCCGTACCAGCGCGTCCCCGGCCGGCACCCGCCGCACGGTGGCGAGCAGCAGTGCCACCGTGTGCAGCGCCACCTCCTCGACGCAGTAGTCCGGCACGTTGGTCACCGCGATCCCCCGCATTCGGGCCGCCACCAGGTCGATGTTGTCCACCCCGATGCCGTACCGGGCGATGATCCGGCATCGCGACAACCCGGCCAGGTCCGCGGCCGACAGCGGAAAGTACGTGTTGAGCAGCGCGTCGGCGTCCCGGGCCAGGGCCAGCACGTCCGTCCGATCCCCGCTGGCCACCTCAAGGGTGCCGCCGGCCTGCTCGATCAGCGCCCGCTCCACCTCGACGTCGGGAAACACCTGGTCGGTGACGACCACTCGGAACCCGGCCATCACCGCACACCCAGCCCCGCCGGCACGTCCAGCCCGAACAGCTCGACCGCGTTGCCGCCGGCGATACGCGTCCGGTCCGCCTCGGCCAGGGCGACACCGGCCAGCTGAGCGGCCACCGGACCACCGCCCATGTCGAACGGGAAGTCGGTGCCGTAGACCACCCGGTCCGCGCCGACCTGTCCGATCAGAAACTGCAGCGGGCTCGGTGCGTGGGTGATGGTGTCGTACCAGAAGCGGCGCAGGTACGTCGACGGCGCGGCCTGGCAGCCCTTGGTCTCGGTGCGCACCCGGTGGCCGTGGTCGAACCGTCCGATCTGGTACGGCAGGTAGCCCCCGCCGTGCATCAGCACCAACTTCAGTTCCGGCAACTCGTCGAGCACCCCACCGAAGATCAGCCGGGCCGCGCCGACGGTCGACTCCAGCGGATTGCCGACCAGGTTGGTGAGGTAGTAGTCGGTCAGGCCGGTGCGGATACCGGCGTTGTACGGATGCAGAATCAGCGGTACGCCGAGCGTGGCGGCCTCCGCCAGCACCGGGCGGAGGCTGCGGTGATCCAACCCCAGGTCCTCCACCCGGGGACCGATCTGGGCGCCCTTCATGCCCAGCTCCCGCACGGCCCGGCGCAGTTCGGTGACGGCGGCGGCCGGATCCTGCATCGGCAGGGTGGCCACCGCCACCGCCCGGCCGCCGGAGTCGGCGGCAGCGGCGGCGAGCGTGTCGTTGGCCATCCGGCAGAACCCGGCCGCCTCGCTCGCGTCGGCCAGCCAGTACATCAGCAGGGTCGGGGTGAGCGAGAGCACGGCCAGGTCCCAGCCGTGCTCGTCCATGGCGGCGAGGCGGGCCTCGATGTCGTAGAAGGTCGGATCCACCGCCCACCAGAAGCCCTGCCGGTGGCGGACCCGCTCCCGGCCGGCCGCGTCCCGCTCGATGCGCAGGCCGTCGAACCCGCGGCCGGCCCGGGCCCCGGCGATGATGTCGGCCGGGGCGAAATGACTGTGTATGTCTACCCGTAGCACGTGTTCCTTCTTTCGGCTCTCGCGCATTCGGCTCTCGCGCCGTGCACAGCGCTCAGGTGGCGAGCAGGTCGAGGGACTCGAAGCGGCGCAGCAGGTCGGCGCGGGCCAGTGCCACGTCGTCGGAGGACGGATCCCGGGGAAACGGCAGCTCGACCGGGATGTCCGCGACGAGCCGGCCACCCTTGGCGAGCATCACGATCCGGGTGGACAGCTCCACCGCCTCACTGACGTCGTGGGTGACGAACAGGACCGTCTTCTTGGTCTCCATCCACATCGCGTGCAACTCGCGGCGCAGCGACCGGGCGGTGATCGCGTCGAGATGGCTGAACGGCTCGTCCATCAGCAGCATGTCCGGTTCGATGGAGAACGCCCGGGCGATGCCGACCCGCTGCTGCATGCCGCCGGAAAGCTGCCCGGGGTACTGCTTCGCGGTGTGTTTGAGCTGCACCATGTCGAGGTAGCGTTCGCACCGCTGCCGGGCCTGCGGCCCACCGGTCGGCTGGACGAACATGAGATTGTCCAGCACCGTACGCCAGGGCAGCAGTCGGGCCGCCTGGAACACGTACCCCATCCGGGCCCGGCGTTCGCCTTCGGTGATCTCGACCTGCCCGCTGGTGACCGGCTCGATTCCGGAGAGAATGTTCAGCAGGGTGGACTTGCCGCAGCCGGACGGGCCGACGACACTGACGAACTCGTGTCCGGTGACCTCGAACGAGATGTTCTCGATCGCGACCACACTGCTGGTGTCGGTGACGAACTCCTTGCGCAACTCGTGCACCCGGATCGTTGCCATGTCAGCCTCTCCCTGCTTTCTCTGCGGTGCGGTCGGTCGTCGCGCCGGCACCGGCCGGCTCGGGCGGGGCGGCGCCGATGGCGGGGCGCCACCGGAAGACGTAGTTGGACAGCCGGCCGAACACGACCCGCTCGATGAACACGGCGACCAGGATGAAGAACAGGGCGTAGCCGACGATGCCCTGTGCCCGGTGCGCGTCGTAGAAGAACTTGATCACCCAGCCGGCGCCCTCGGTGGACGCCCACACCTCGGCGAGAACCAGGCCCTTCCAGGCGTTGGCCAAGCCGTAGCGCAGCGCGGCGAAGAAGAACGGCATCAGCGCCGGGAAGATCACGTGCCGGATCGTGCGCAGTCGGCCGACCCCGTACGCGCCGCTCATGTCCAGCAGATCCTTGGGTACGCCACGGACTCCCTCGGCGATGTTGATCACGACGAAGGTGACCGCGGCCAGCACCACGGTGACCACCGGGGCGGTGTCGCCGAAGCCGAACCACATGCCGGCGATCAGCGCCCACACCAGCGACGGCATGGCCAGGCCGACCACGACGAAGTCGTGCAGGAAGTGCTCGGCCCGCTTGAACAACCCCATCAGCAGCCCGATCGGTACGCCGACGAGGAACGCGATGAACAGGCCGACGCCCAGCCGCTGGAAGCTCAGCGCGAAGGACTCGTACACGGTGTGCGGGGCGACCGTGTCCATCCGTAGCTCGTTCCACATGAACACGGCGACCTCGGCGGGCGCCGGCACCAGCGTGGTCGGCAAGAACGGCGCGACCAGCTGCCAGGCGGCGATGAACGCCACCCAGGACAGCACCCGGGCGCTGCGCGGGTGCCGGGCGGCCCGGTTGGCCTGCCGGCGTGGCCCGGCCAGCACCGACAGGCGTCCGGCGGTGGTGGTCGTGGTCATTGGGCCACCTCCGGTCGCCAGCGCAGGACCCGGCGCATCTGGCGTTGCAGCACCACCCGTTCGAGAAACAGCGCGAACGCGAAGAACAACAACACCCAGGCGAGGAACCCGGCCATCGAGAAGAGTTGGAACTGCTGGCGCATCATGAACCCGATGCCGGCGGTACCGACGATGATCTCCGTCAGGGTGGCGATCTTCCAGGCGATGGAGAAGCCGTACCGGGTCGCGGTGAAGAAGTACGGGGCGAGGAACGGCAGGTAGACGTGCCGGATGAGCTGCGTCTGGCTGCGCCCGAAAGACCGGGACATCTCCACCAGGTCGCGGGGGACCGCGCGGACCCCCTCGACGACGTTGACCGTCACGTACGAGATCGAGGTGATCACCACCGCGACGACCGGACCGGTCTGCCCCAGGCCGAAGATCATCGCGGTGACCAGGGCGAAGACCAGACCCGGGGTGGACAGGGTGGCCATCACCCAGTCCCGGAAGAACGAGTCCCACCAGGGGCTGCGACCCATCAGCAGGCCGAGCGCGGTGCCCAGCACACAGGCGATCAGGAAGCCGACCGCGATGGTCTGCAACGTGGCGCCGAAGTGGATGAAGACCTGGCCGGAGGTGACGATCTCGACCATCCGCGTCAGGATCTCCAGCGGCGGCGGGAGGATGAAGTCGGCCACCAGGAACGTCGAGGTGAACTGCCAGAGCCCGAGGAAGAACAGGTATCCGGCGACGCGCCAGGCCCAGCGGCTGTGCCGCTCGGCCCGGCGCATCGCCGCCCGCTTCCGGTCGGGCCCGTCCGGCGGCCCGGTGGGCCGCGCGTCGAGCGTTTCGGTCTGCATGTGATGTCTCCGCGGGAAGGTCGGGCGAGATCAGGGCTGGCGGGGCCGATCAGGTGCGGTCGGCGGGGTGAGGGGATCAGCTCGGCTGTAGCGCTTCGAAGCGCGGCACCGGGGCGTCGGACTCCATGAACCCGGTGGACTTCATCTGGTCGTAGATGCCGGTCTCCACGTCGATCCACCCCTGGTCGAGGTAGACGGACTCGGCGAACCAGTCGTGCGCGGCCAGATACTCCTGCATCGCCTCGATGTCCTCCTCCGCCTCGACGGAGAAGTGCTGCGGGAAACTGCGGATGATCTCGGCCTGGTTCTCCCGCCAGAGGTCGATGCCCCGTTCCCACAGCGCCAGGAAGGCCCGTGCCTGGTCCTCGTGGCTGTCGTACCACTGTTCGGTGGCGGTGAACAGATTGCCCATCACGCCCTGGTGCTGGCAGCTGCAGATCCCGCCGTAGATCTCGTACGGCAGCTGGTTGCCGTACATCACCCTGAGCCGGTCCTGGCGCAGCAGGCTGATCGCCGCTTCCGGGATGACCAGCGCCGCTTCCACCTCGCCGCGGTCGACGTGCTCGGCCATCACGAAGTGGTCCTCGACGATCAGGTCGAAGTCGCCGCCGCCGACCCGGAAGTCAAGGTCGTGCAGCTCGCGGGCGAACATGCCCCAGACCAGGGTGGAGGCCACCGAGCTGGGCACCGCTATCCGGGAGCCCTTCGGGATGTCGGCCAGTGTCTGGTACGGCGCGTCCGCCCGGGTGATCGGGGTGATCCGCAGCAGGTTGTACTTGCCGAAGGTGACCGTCTTGATCCCGGTCTGCTGCTCCAGCAGCGGCAGTTCGTAGGTGGCGGTGGAGACGATGTCGCCGTGCCCGCCGGCGAAGAACGCGAACTCGTCCCAGGTGGATGAGGTCTCGATACGTAGCCCTTCGGACTGCTCCCACTCGGTCATGGCGCCGGTCTGCAGCAGGTAGTCCCAGACCGGGTCGGGAGCGAAGGCGAACCGGATCGGATCGCTGTCGCCACCACCGCTGTCCCCGTCGCCCAGGAAGCAGGCGCTGAGGCTGGGCGTGGCGGCCAGCAGGCCGGTGCCGAAAACGGTCATGCGCAGAAGATCTCGTCGGCTCAACGGGCGGGGCCGCTGCGGCCGCCGCGGAATTGGTGTGGACATCGTCGACTCCGATCTGTTCCCCAGGTCGCTATCGCCGTGTCGGCTCCAGCGCTGAGGTGAAGGTGCGAACTGCGGAAGGTAGGTCGTGCTGGGACGGCCGTCCGGCCGGTGCGGGCAGGACGACCAGCTCGCTCCGGGCACCGTCGATGGCGGCGAGCCAGTCGACGGTGTTGATCCGGTCGAGCCCGCCGGTGATCCGTTCCACCGGGGTGTGCAGAAGAGTCGGTACGCCGAGGGCGCGGGCGACCTCGACCAGGTGGCAGTCGACCGGTCCGGCGATGCTGACCAGGCCGCGCGCGCCGAACAGCAACGGTGCGAGCGCGGGCACCGGCCGGTCGCAGACCAGGATGCCGCCGGTGGTGGTGTGCTGGTACGGCTGGTGCGGTTGCACGTAGCGCAGCGGACCGACGGCGTCGCCGGCGACCGACACGGTGCCGGTCACCCGTCGCCCGGCACCGGGCAGTGCGGGCAGTCCGGTGCCGGGCCGTCCGCTCGCAGGCGGCCCGGGGGCCGTCGCGCCGCGCTCTTGCCGGCCGACCTGCAGCAGGTGCAACCGGCCTGCGGCCAACGCCCATTCGAGGAGGTCGCCGCCGGTGTGGCGGTGGGTACGTCGGGCGAGCTCGACCAGCTCGGCGATGGCGTCGTCGCCGAGCACGGGCCGGGTCTCGGCCACGGGTTCCGGCCTGCCGGTCCGCGCGTCGACCCGGTACGTCTGGCCGGTCACCCAGCCGGACAGCAGCGCCCCGGGATGCCCGGCGACCGCGGTGACCTGGGCCCGGTCCCCGTCGAGGCGGATCAGCCCACCCGTCTCGGGGGCGATCTCGGGCTGCAGCAGCACCGCCAGGGCCAGTTCAGCGGGGTCGTACCCGCTGTGCCGGGCCCGTTCGAGCGGGTCGGGGGCGAACGCCGCCGCCCAGCAACTGCGGACCGCGGTCGCGACGTCGGCGGCGCGTACCTCGCAGATCGAGGAGAACGCGCCGGACCAGCGGTGGTCGGCCTCCAACGGGCTCGACGAGCGCGCGATGACCCGCCCACCCAGCCGGTCGACGGCGGCGGCCATGGCCGCGCGTAGCGGTGCCGGGACACCTACCGCGCCGGCCGCCGGCCGTGCCCCGCCGACGCCCCGCTCGGCCAGCGCGTGCCGGGCGGCGGCGACCGCCGGGCCGGCTGCCGCGACCGGCAGCACCACCCCGGGCAGCACCGGCAACCCGGCCCGGCGGGCCCTGGCCAGGGCCGCGGCCTTGGCGCCGGCGACGGCCGGGTCGGCGGCCCGGGGGTCGTCCAGCGCGATCGGCAGGACCGCCCGCTCAGCCGACGACGATGATCTCATCGGACTTGTACGTCGACAGCAGTTCGTGCCCGGACTCGGTGACCAGGAGCATCTCCTCCAGGCGCACGCCGAACTCGTGGTTGCGGCCGTGCTGGGTCTCGAGCGCGAAGACCATGCCGGGTTGGATGACCTCCGGGTGGTCCAGCGACCAGATGCGGGAGATGACCGGCCGGTCGTACTGGGCCAGGCCGAGCCCGTGGCCCCACAGGTTCGCGGCGGCCTGGTCCTCCTCCTCGTAGCCCCAGGCCTCCTTGGCCGACGGCCACTTGGCGGCGATCTCCGCCGTGGTGGCGCCGGGTTTGACCGCGTCGATGGCGTCCCACAGCCAGCGGTGCGCCGTGTCGTAGTAGTGCTTCATCTCGTCGGTGGGTTTGCCGCCGACGCAGTACGTGCGGTAGACGCACGACTTGAATCCGTTCCAGGTCAGCGCGGCGAGGTCGATGATGACCAGTTCGCCGGGGCGGATGATCCGGTCGGAGAAGTTGCGCCAGTTGGGCCAGGCGTTGGGCCCGGAGGAGACGATGACGTCCTCGACGTCCTCCATGCCGGGAATGCTGTACAGATACTCGAAGCCGAACGCGGCCACCTCGTTCTCGGTCAGCCCGGGCTTGAGGAACTGGGTGAACTCGTAGTGCAGGCTGTCGCAGATCGCCCCGACGATGCGGGAGGCCTTCTGCTCGTCCGGGCTCTTGATCGCCCGGGCCTCCATCATCGGCGACATGCCGTCGGTCCAGGTGACGCCGGCCCGTTCGAAGGCCCGCATCATGTTGATGTCGATGAAATCGACGCCGAGCGGCAGGTCCCGCACGCCGGCCTCGTCGAGGTCGCCGATCAGGGCGTCGACGAACTTGGTGACCTGCTGCTCGGCGGCGGGCCCGACGGCGCCCTTGATCCAGGCGTACGAGTGCCGCACGTTCTGCGGCGGAATCCAGGGGTTGTGGGCCTTGAGATGGATGCCGATGTCACCCTGCTCGTAGACGATCGGTTCGCGACCTTCGCAGAGCACGACGTAGCGCAGTCCCGGCTTGAGCCGGTTCCAGCCCGGCGTGTAGGTGGACGAGACGTAGCGCATGTTCTCGTCGTACATGAGCAGCAGGGCGCCGAGTCCGTGGCGGCGCATCGCCTCGCGGGCCCGGTTCAACCGCCATGAGCGCACCGAGGACCAGTTGATGCCCTCCTTCCAGTCGCTGCTGAGGCCAGCAAAGGCTTCTCTCATCGGACGGTCTCCCCTCGGAGGCGACACGGGCGCCGGGTGACCAACAACACATCGTTTAGTGTCACTGTCGGCTTTGCCGGCTGGTTGGTGAGAGACAGTAGCAGCGCTTAATGACTTTGTTAACCCCTTGTTTCGGCCGTTTTCCCAGGTCCCTGACCGAGTGTGGCGCCGGTGGCGGGAGGAGTTAGACTCCTCCTCGGAGCCACCGTCACTCACGGTTGGCGACGGATATGTAGTGATGGTGAAGGGGACATGGTCGATATCAGTGCTACTCAAGACACGGCCGACGCGGACCCCGCCCTCGCTGCTCACTCCGGCCGGCTGCGGACCCGGGACGCGCGCGTGGATCCCGCCGACGGCATCGGCCGGCGGTTGGCCGCCTACCGGGCCCAACGCGGCGTCCGCGTGTCCGACCTGGCCCGTTCGGCCGGCGTGTCGGCAAGCCTGGTCAGCCAGATCGAGCGCGGGCAGTCCCGGCCGTCGGTCTCCACACTGTTCGCCTTCGCCGAGGCGCTGGACCTGCCGGTCGACGCCTTCTTCCGGGAGATGACCCCGGGTGTGGAGCCGGTGTCGAACGGTGCGGTGGGACGGTCGGTGGCACATCAGGCCGCGGCCGAACCGGCGTCATCGTCGGTCAGCGTGCCGACGGACCTGCACGAGGCACGTTATGTGGTGCGACGTGCCGATCGCGCGACGATCGAGATCGAAAGCGACGTCCGGTGGGAGCGACTGACCCCGGGACCACTGAACAACGTGGAGTTCCTGGAACTCGTCTACGGGCCCGGCGCCGAGTCGAGTTCGGCGCTGTACCGCCACACCGGCGAGGAGATGATCCTCATCCTCGCCGGTGAGCTCGACATCTACATCGGATTCGAGTGTTACCACCTGCGGACCGGCGACAGCATGCACTTTCCGTCGATGTTGCCGCACCGTTACGTCAACCCGACCGATCAGACCACCCGGGCGGTCACCACGATCCTGCACGACGGCGACTGGTACGGCGCCCGCGGCGCCGGACACGGCCCCGGCGCGGAGCACGGCTCCGCCCGCTGAGCGCCGCGGGACCGAGGGCTGACCCGGTACTACCCCGGGTCGCCAGCCGGTCCGGAACCAGGGCCGCCACGCTCGTCGCCGTCGCCGTCGCCGTCGCCGGCCGAGCGCCGGACGCGCATCGCCACGAAGGTAGCCACGAACACGATCACGCCGGCCAGGCAGACCGCGACCACCTGACCGCTGCCGGTCCAGCCGAACCACTGCCGCACCAGCACCCGGGACCGCGAGGACGGGTCCACCAGAGTGATCGCGACGAACACGGCGACCAGGGTGCCCGCGCCGAGCGCGAACGCACCCGACCACGGTCCGCCCGGACCGAACCGGGCGTGCAGCACCATCGCGGCCCGGACGATCCGGCGGGCGCGGACCAGCCGCAGCGTGCCGATCGTGAGTAGCAGCCGGAGCACCTGTAGCGGGCCTACCACCAGCACCGTCACCGGGACCACGACCATCGTGAACGCCACCAGACCACGGTTGCGTCGCAGCCAGGCCAGCTTGTCGGCGGACAGCGCGAGCAGCACCAGCGTCTCGGCCACCAGCACCGCGCCGCTCGCCCAGTGCAGCACCTCACCGACCGCCGCGAGCAGCCCACCGGCAAGGGTCAGGAACACCGCCGGCACCGAGGCCAACGCGGCGACCACGACCGGTACGGCGAGCCGCTGTTCCCAGCGGGCCGAACGGTCGCCGCCGACAGGATCGCGGCGTTGCGGCGCGGTCCGCCCGCCATCGAACTCCCCGGCGTCCCCGGTGCCGGTCATCCCTGCTGGTCGGCGACCCGCCCCTGGTCCGCCGTCGCGGCCGGGACATCGACGGCAAGCTCGGCGCCCAACCGGGCCCCGGCTCGCAGTGCCAGAGCGTCACCGCTCCAGAACCGCCCCGGGTCGTACCAGTTGGTCCGCCGCCCGGCCGGCAACAGTCCCATCGCCTCGTAGGTCAGCGCGACCACTTCGGCGCAGTACACGCTCTCCAGTTCCTGGTGGTCGCGTTCCACCGGCCGGCGGGCGGCACGGCGGCCGAAGCGCGTCGGTACCCGACCGCGCAACCACCGCCAACCCAGCTGGGCGGTCGACGGGAAGGGCGTCCCGTCGAGCCGGGCGATCGTACGCAGCACCGCGTCTTCCATCGCGGTGTCCGCTGGCGGCTCCAGTTGCCGCAGCCAGGCGCGCTGGCCGTATCGGCGGGCCCACACCGTCACCGCGTCACGCAGGTCGTGCAACTGGACGCCACGGTGGTGGTTGCCCGACCACATGTCCGGCAGCGACCGGCCCAGTTCGGCATGCCACATCAACGGCGGGAGATCCTCGATCACCACCGCCATACCGACGTGGTTGACCGGGCTGTTGGTGGTCAACTGGATCGCCCGGTCCGGCACCGTCCGGCCGCGGAACAACCACAAATCGCCGGTACGGGACAACTCCACCGCAGCGTCGAGGGTCAGCGAGCCGCCGGTCACCCGACTACCCTAGGCCGATGCGTTGGTGGAAGGTAGTGGGCCTGGCCGCGTTCGTCGGAGTCGCCGCGACCGGCGTCGTGGTCGTGCGGGCGGAACGACGTCGGCGCGCGTACACGCCCGAACAGATCCGCGATCGGCTGCGTGAGCGTGTCGCCGAGACGGAGGAGCCGGCCGGCTGACCGACGCCGGTCACAGCAACTCGGCCTCGCGCAACAGATGCGCCAGGCCGGCTCCGTCCGGCGCGGACAACCACCGCCGCCCCCCGGGCCCGGCGGTACGGGAGGTCTCGCCGGCCGGCGCCGGCAGGTTACCGGCCAGCACCGCCTGGGTGGGAGAGAGCCGGCGGATCGCCACCGCCGCGACACTGTCCGGATGCTGCGCCGCGAACTCCGCGTAGATCTCATGGTCGTGCTGGCCGTCGTCGCCCACCAGCAGCCACCGTATTTGCGGGAACTCCTCAGCGAGCCGGGCCAGGCTCGCACGTTTGTGCTCCCGGCCGTTGCGGAACCACCGTTCCGGGGTCGGCCCCCAGTCGGTGAGCAGCAGCGGCCCCGCCGGATAGAGGTGCCGGGACAGGAACCTGCGCAACGTCGGCGCCACGTTCCACGCGCCCGTCGACAGGTACAGCACGGGTGCGCCGGGGTGGGCCGTCACCAGCCGCTCGTACAGCACAGCCATCCCGGCGACCGACGCGCGGGCATGCTCGTCGAGGACGAAGGTGTTCCACGCGGCCAGCATCGGTCGCGGCAGTGCCGTCACCATGACGGTGTCGTCGATGTCGGAGATGATGCCGAACCGTACCCGCGGGTCGACGATCCGAACCGGGGCGTCCACCGGCTCGGATTCGCCGCTGTGCAGCCGGACCGATGTCCAGCCCGGCTCCAGATCGGTCGGCACCACCTCGTCGACGAACCCGCTGCGGTCGGCCTGCACCTCGTGCCGCTTCCCGCCGGCCTCGATCACCACGGGGGCGTGCTTGACCGGCAACGTGGCGAAGCTGCGCCAACCACGGACCTTCTTGGTCCGCCGGGGCCGGGGCTCCGGGCGCCCCAGCAGCACCCGGGCCATCACCCGTACCCAACCCGGTGCACCGTAACCGGTGTACGGAATGAGGGTCAGGTCCCAGCCACGGCGGCGCAGTCGCCGTTCCAGCAGGGCGTGGATGGCATCCTCCAGCCGTGCGGCCCGGTGCGCGCCGCGGGCAGCCGGGCTCACGGGTGTCGTCGCCACGGTGCCACCCTGCCACAGACTGACTTCGCCGGCACGACTCGGTGATCACGGTGCGGTGATCACCGTGACGTGGTCGTGCCGAGGCGGTCACCGACGCCGCGTACCGTGGCCGGTGCGGCCGGTCACACCGGCCGGCACCGGGTCCGGTCGCTGCGGATCGAGGGGTCCGGTCACTGCGGATCGAGAGTGATCTCGACCGGCGGCGCGTCGATCAGGGTGTTGTGCACCGTGCAGTGGGCGGCGACGGCCCGCAGCGCGGCGCGCCGGCCCGGCGGCAGGTCAGCTGGAACGCCCACCTGGATCCGGACCGCTGCCACCCGGGCCGGACGATCCGCGGCCATGGCGTACCGCGCCGACACGCTCAGTCCTTCCCGCGACAACCCGTGTCTGACCAGGTAGCGGCCGGCGTAGAACGCCACACACGAGGCCAGCGACGCGACGAACAGCTCGACGGGTGTCGGAGCGCTGTCCGTGCCGCCTCCGCTGACCGGCTGGTCGACCAGCACCCGGTGGCCCCGTACCTCGACCGCGTAGCTCTCGCCGTCGACGTGCCGGACCGTCAGCGCGGACCCGCTGCTCCCTTCCCGGGGTGGGGTTGCGGTGGCGGTCACCGTCGTGTTCATGGTCGTTGCTCCTCCCGCCGGATGTCGACCGGTCCGCTACCGCCGGGCCGGTGCCGGCACCACCAGTCGACCGCACCCGTCGCCGTCGCGGCAGGGCCACCCGGCCCGGCCTGCCCGGGCCGGCCGACCCCGGTCGGTCAATCGGTGACGGTCGTCGCGGGCTCGCTCAGCATCCGGGAGTGCAAGCCGGTGACCGCGGCGCGGGCCGACAGGAACGCTCCGTGCTGCCAGGCGACCGTGCGGCTGAGCCAGTCACCGGCGAAGTAGACCCGACCCGCCGGCCGTAGCAGCAGCTCGTAGGCCGCGGTGCCGTACGGGGCGGAGACCCAGGCACCCTCGATGTGGCGGGTGCGGTGCCAGGCGATCGAAAAGGAAGCGTCGGCCTCGGCCCGGTACCGCTCTCCGTGGATCTTGACACCTTGGGCGAGCGCGCGCTCGTACCGCTCGGCCGGGGTGAGCGCGCCGTAGGCGCGGGCCGCCGCGCCGGTGTTGTAGTAGCCCACGACGATTCCCCGCTGCGTGTGGAAACCGTGCGAGGGATACCAGATGTGCGCGAGATCGAGGTCGGTCTCGGTGATCCCGCCGTAGATCCGCAGGTCCTGCTCCCACCACCGGCTGCGGTACTCGATGCCGATCTTCCCGGCCGCCGAGGCGGGGAAGGCGCTCAGCGCCGACTGGACGTCGGCACCGAGGTTGTGCGGCACCCGGGCCATCAGGTGCGGCGGCAGCGTCGCGACGCAGAAGTCGGCCCGCAGTTGCCGTACCCGCCCCGCGCGGCGGTAGGCGACCGTCACCCCGGAGCCGTCGGTGCTGACCTGCTCCACTTCGGCACCGGTACGTACGTTGCCCGGCCCGACCGCCCGGACGAGGGCGGACACGATCCGGTCCATCCCGCCGACCGGCTGGAACATCAGCATCGCCTGGTCGTAACCGAGTTCGAAGCTGAAGTACCGGCCGACATTGCTGGCGAAGACCTCCGACAGCGGCGCAGGCGCGCCCAACGGCACGCCGACGTCGTTCCCCGCGCCGGGGTCGCTGGTGTAGCCGCGGCGGCTGGTCCCGGTGTACGCCCAGCCCGCGCTGCGCCCGCCGATGGCGCCGAAGCTCTGCAGGAACGCCAGCAGCCGGTCCTTGTCGGTGGCCGTGAGCTCGCCGTCGAGCGCGCCCTGATCGGTCGCCTTGGCCAACAACTCGGCGACGTAGCCGTACATGTCCGCCTTTGCCGTGCGGTAACGCACCGGGGCACCCGGTGGCATGCCCGCGGTCTCGTTGTAGATCAGCGCGTTGGCGTTGGCGTTGGTGAAAACCTCGACCGGCACACCGAGTTCCCGGCAGTAGTCCATGGTCACCATCCATTGGGCGATGCGGGCCGGGCCGGCGTTGAAGTAGCCGTCGGGTGAGTAGTCCGCCTGCTGGGTCCGCCCGTCCAGATCGGTCTCGGTGGTGCCTCGGCGTACCGTGAGGTTCCGGCCGCCAGCGAGGTCGCGGGCTTCCAGCACGGTGCAGCGATGGCCGGCCTTGCCCAACTCGTACGCGGCGGTCAACCCGGCGATCCCACCGCCGAGGATCATCACCCGGCCGGGTGTGCGGCCGGTGACCCGCAGATCGCCGCCGCGGGGCGGTTCGTACGCGGGGATCGCCGCCGTGGCGGTCGGTGCCAGGCCCAGCGCACCCATGGTGGCGAACAGCGCTCCGGCGCCGCCGCTGATACCGACCGACTGCAGGAACCGGCGTCGGCTGACATCGGGGGTGGTGTCCGTCACGGGAGCCTCCGATCGATGGAATAGGTGGAGGCCGATCATGTGTGCGAGCTGTTGCCGGCGGCGACCGACGGTATTAACGACATATTTCGATGCCTTGCGAAGTTGGCCCGAGCCACCCGCCCAGGTGGGAAACCGGATGCCTGGCATCGGTGACGATGGGAGACAATCGCGCCGTGACCGACGAACGACACCCTGCCGACACCGCGACGGTGCTGGACGAGCTGCAGTGGCGCGGCCTGGTCCAGGACGCGACGGACCTCGCCGAGCTGAACCGACAGCTGAGCGTGCCGACCACGTTCTACGTGGGCTTCGACCCGACCGCGCCGAGCCTGCACGTGGGGCACCTGGTCCAGGTGCTGACCGCGCGGCGGCTACAGCAGGCCGGTCATCGACCGTTGCTCCTGGTGGGAGGTGCCACCGGCCAGATCGGCGATCCGAAGGAGGGCGGTGAACGTACCCTCAACCCACCGGAGGTGGTTTCCGGATGGGTCGCCCGGATCCGGTCGCAGCTGGCGCCGTTCGTCTCGTTCACCGGGGGCAACGCCGCGGTCGCTGTGAACAACCTCGACTGGACCAGCCCGATGTCGGTGATCGACTTCTTGCGTGACGTCGGCAAGCATTTCCCGGTCAACCGAATGCTCGCCCGCGACGTTGTCCGCGCCAGGCTGGACAGCGGGATCAGCTTCACCGAGTTCAGCTACCAGCTGCTGCAGGCGAACGACTTCTTCGAGCTGCACCGCCGGCACGATTGCCGGCTTCAGTTCGGCGGATCCGATCAGTGGGGCAACATCACCGCCGGAGTGGACTACGTCCGTCGCCGGGGTGCCGGCCCGGCGCACGCTTTCACCACTCCGTTGGTGACGCGGGCAGACGGGACGAAGTTCGGCAAGACCGAAGGTGGTGCGATCTGGCTGGACGCGGCGTTGACCAGTCCGTACGCCTTCTACCAGTTCTGGATCAACGTCGACGACCGCGACGTCGCAGGGTACCTGCGCTACTTCAGTTTCCGTAGCCGGCACGAGATCACCGAGCTGCTGGAGCAGAGCGCTGCCCGGCCGGCCGCCCGGATCGCCCAGCGGGCACTCGCCGACGAACTCACCACTCTGGTGCACGGGGAGCTAGAGACAGCGCAGGCGGTGGCCGCCAGCCGGGCGCTGTTCGGTAGGGGCTCACTCGACGAACTGGCACCGGAAACGTTGCGCGCCGCGCTGCAGGAGGCAGGTCTGGTCACCGTCCGTGGCCAGCTTCCGCCGGTGGCCGCGCTACTCAAGGAGACTGGCCTGGTGAACAGCCTCAACGAGGCCCGTCGGGCCATCGCGGAGGGTGGGGCCTACGTCAACAACCAGCGGGTGCCGGGCGCAGAGGCCGAGGTCCCGACATCCGCGCTGCTGCACGGCAGGTTCCTGGTGTTGCGCCGTGGGAAGCGCACCTTTGCAGGCGTCGAGCTGCTTGAATAGTCGACTGACGATGATGTGACGTGCGCCGCGTCCGCTCGATTTGACGGCCCGTCATCCGGCCGCGTAACTTTCTCTCTGCCCGCAGGGAACGGACGAAAACACCAAAGGCGGTTAAAAGCCAAGGTGTACGGCCGGACTGCGGGAACGACCACCAGGTCCGGGCGAGACTACGCCGAACGGAGCTGAACGGGCGGGGTCGCACAGGTCACAACCGCGACAGCGGAGCGGATTTGGCGCGACGGAACCGACCGGCTAAGGTTGACGACCGGCGGGGCACCGGGCGAGCAGACGGAGACGTCGCGGCCGGCCTGCACAATCTGGTACGGAGCAGAGGCGATGCCTCGCGCACCGGAACAGACGGTCAAAACGGCACTGAGCACCACGATCCGGGAAAATTCGGGTTGACGGGGCGAAAGAGTCGGAGTAAGGTAGCAAGAGCGCCCGACGGCTGTCGGGTGTGGTGGTTGGCCCTGGTGGGGTTGCCTGCTTGGTGTGGGTGGTTCTGCTGGTGTGTGTTTGTTTTTTGAGAACTCAACAGGGTGCTTGATAAGCCAGTGCCAAAGTTTGTTTGGTTTCCGGCTGGTTGACTGTCTGTTTGGATGGTTTTCTGGTTGGTTTTCTTGGCATTTTTATGCTGGGTTTGATTTCTTCACAGGTTTTTGTTGGAGAGTTTGATCCTGGCTCAGGACGAACGCTGGCGGCGTGCTTAACACATGCAAGTCGAGCGGAAAGGCCCTTCGGGGTACTCGAGCGGCGAACGGGTGAGTAACACGTGAGCAACCTGCCCCAGGCTTTGGGATAACCCCGGGAAACCGGGGCTAATACCGGATATTACATGTTGCCGCATGGTGGTGTGTGGAAAGTTTTTCGGCTTGGGATGGGCTCGCGGCCTATCAGCTTGTTGGTGGGGTGATGGCCTACCAAGGCGACGACGGGTAGCCGGCCTGAGAGGGCGACCGGCCACACTGGGACTGAGACACGGCCCAGACTCCTACGGGAGGCAGCAGTGGGGAATATTGCACAATGGGCGGAAGCCTGATGCAGCGACGCCGCGTGAGGGATGACGGCCTTCGGGTTGTAAACCTCTTTCAGCAGGGACGAAGCGTAAGTGACGGTACCTGCAGAAGAAGCGCCGGCCAACTACGTGCCAGCAGCCGCGGTAAGACGTAGGGCGCGAGCGTTGTCCGGATTTATTGGGCGTAAAGAGCTCGTAGGCGGCTTGTCGCGTCGACTGTGAAAACCCACAGCTCAACTGTGGGCTTGCAGTCGATACGGGCAGGCTAGAGTTCGGTAGGGGAGACTGGAATTCCTGGTGTAGCGGTGAAATGCGCAGATATCAGGAGGAACACCGGTGGCGAAGGCGGGTCTCTGGGCCGATACTGACGCTGAGGAGCGAAAGCGTGGGGAGCGAACAGGATTAGATACCCTGGTAGTCCACGCTGTAAACGTTGGGCGCTAGGTGTGGGGGGCCTCTCCGGTTCTCTGTGCCGCAGCTAACGCATTAAGCGCCCCGCCTGGGGAGTACGGCCGCAAGGCTAAAACTCAAAGGAATTGACGGGGGCCCGCACAAGCGGCGGAGCATGCGGATTAATTCGATGCAACGCGAAGAACCTTACCTGGGTTTGACATGGCCGCAAAACCTGCAGAGATGTGGGGTCCTTCGGGGGCGGTCACAGGTGGTGCATGGCTGTCGTCAGCTCGTGTCGTGAGATGTTGGGTTAAGTCCCGCAACGAGCGCAACCCTCGTTCGATGTTGCCAGCGCGTTATGGCGGGGACTCATCGAAGACTGCCGGGGTCAACTCGGAGGAAGGTGGGGATGACGTCAAGTCATCATGCCCCTTATGTCCAGGGCTTCACGCATGCTACAATGGCCGGTACAGTGGGCTGCGATACCGTGAGGTGGAGCGAATCCCAAAAAGCCGGTCTCAGTTCGGATCGGGGTCTGCAACTCGACCCCGTGAAGTCGGAGTCGCTAGTAATCGCAGATCAGCAACGCTGCGGTGAATACGTTCCCGGGCCTTGTACACACCGCCCGTCACGTCACGAAAGTCGGCAACACCCGAAGCCGGTGGCCCAACCCCTTGTGGGAGGGAGCTGTCGAAGGTGGGGCTGGCGATTGGGACGAAGTCGTAACAAGGTAGCCGTACCGGAAGGTGCGGCTGGATCACCTCCTTTCTAAGGAGCGCTCTCCCGGCGAAGGTCGGGTAGGGAGCCTGCCGCCTCCGGATGTGGGGTGGGGGTGCTCGTGTGGCGGAGACACTGGTGAGTTCGTGCCGGCAACGGCTGGTGCTGCTAGTACTGCTCCTCGTGTGGGGGGTGTGGAGGGTGGTGTCGGTGCGGCTGGTGTGGGTGGTGGGCATCCTGTTGGGTCCTGAGGGAACAAGCCGTGTGGGTTGTTGTCTCTGGTGCCAGGCGTGGCCTGGTCTCGCATACCGGCCATCGTGTGGTGGTGTTGGGTGTGGGGCTTGGGGTTGCGGGTTGGTCGTTTGTTGAGAATTACACAGTGGACGCGAGCATCTTTGTGGTCAAGTTGTCAAGGGCGGACGGTGGATGCCTTGGCACTAGGAGCCGATGAAGGACGTGGGAGGCCGCGATAGGCCTGGGGGAGCTGTCAACCGAGCTGTGATCCCAGGGTGTCCGAATGGGGTAACCTGGCATCAGTCATGTGGTGTCACCTGCACCTGAACTCATAGGGTGTGTGGAGGGAACGCGGGGAAGTGAAACATCTCAGTACCCGCAGGAAGAGAAAACAATTGTGATTCCGTGAGTAGTGGCGAGCGAAAGCGGATGAGGCTAAACCGGTTGCGTGTGATACCTGTCAGGGGTTGCGTGGTCGGGGTTGTGGGACTCTGCTGATCAGACTGACATCTGGTCGGGAAGTGAGAAAGCCAGTTGCTAGCTGAATGGTGTGGAAAAGCCAACCGTAGGCGGTGATAGTCCGGTAGGCGAAAGTGGCTGGTCTTCTGTGGATGTTCCCGAGTAGCGGCGGACTCCTGAAATCTGCCGTGAATCTGCCAGGACCACCTGGTAAGCCTAAATACTTCCTAGTGACCGATAGCGGACGAGTACCGTGAGGGAATGGTGAAAAGTACCCCGGGAGGGGAGTGAAATAGTACCTGAAACCGTTCGCCTACAATCCGTCGGAGCCTTGAGGGGTGACGGCGTGCCTTTTGAAGAATGAGCCTGCGAGTTAGTGGCATGTGGCGAGGTTAACCCGTGTGGGGTAGCCGTAGCGAAAGCGAGTCTGAAGAGGGCGTTGAGTCGCATGTTCTAGACCCGAAGCGGAGTGATCTAGCCATGGGCAGGCTGAAGCGCGGGTAAGACCGCGTGGAGGGCCGAACCCACCAACGTTGAAAAGTTGGGGGATGACCTGTGGTTAGGGGTGAAAGGCCAATCAAACTCCGTGATAGCTGGTTCTCCCCGAAATGCATTTAGGTGCAGCGTTGCGTGTTTCTTGCCGGAGGTAGAGCACTGGATGGTCTAGGGGGCCTACAAGCTTACCGAAATCAGCTAAACTCCGAATGCCGGTAAGTGAGAGCGCGGCAGTGAGACTGCGGGGGATAAGCTTCGTAGTCGAGAGGGAAACAGCCCAGATCGCCAGCTAAGGCCCCTAAGCGTGTGCTAAGTGGAAAAGGATGTGGGGTCGCTTAGACAACCAGGAGGTTGGCTTAGAAGCAGCCACCCTTTAAAGAGTGCGTAATAGCTCACTGGTCAAGTGGTTCCGCGCCGACAATGTAGCGGGGCTCAAGCACACCGCCGAAGCTGTGGCATTCACGCGTGTACTTCGCTGCTTTCTTTGGGAAGTGGTGCAGGTGTGTGGATGGGTAGGGGAGCGTCGTGCCGGGGGTGAAGCAGCGGGGTGACCTAGTTGTGGACGCGGCACGAGTGAGAATGCAGGCATGAGTAGCGAAAGAAGGGTGAGAAACCCTTCCGCCGGATGACCAAGGGTTCCAGGGCCAGGTTAATCCGCCCTGGGTGAGTCGGGGCCTAAGGCGAGGCCGAGAGGCGTAGTCGATGGATAACGGGTTGATATTCCCGTACCCGCGAAGGAACGCCCATGATGAACTTCGTTGTGCTAACCATCCGATCTGTTTGATGCCTTCGGGTTGATGGCGGGGAGCGTGGGAACCTGGCGGGTAGTAGTCAAGCGATGGGGTGACGCAGGAAGGTAGCTGGGCCCGGCCGGTGGTTGTGCCGGGGTAAGCGTGTAGGCTGTGCCATAGGTAAATCCGTGGTGCGTGGGCTGAGACGTGATGCCGAGCCGATTCAGGTGAAGTCAGTGATCCTATGCTGCCGAGAAAAGCCTCTAGCGAGTTCTGAGCGGCCCGTACCCTAAACCGACACAGGTGGTCAGGTAGAGAATACCGAGGCGATCGGGTGAACTGTGGTTAAGGAACTCGGCAAATTGCCCCCGTAACTTTGGGAGAAGGGGGGCCGGAGACGTGAAGCCCCTTTGCGGGTGGAGCGTTGTATGGCCGCAGAGACCAGGGGAAAGCGACTGTTTACTAAAAACACAGGTCCATGCGAAGAAGTAATTCGATGTATATGGACTGACGCCTGCCCGGTGCTGGAACGTTAAGGGGACCGGTTAGCTCTTTGGGGCGAAGCTGAGAACTTAAGCGCCAGTAAACGGCGGTGGTAACTATAACCATCCTAAGGTAGCGAAATTCCTTGTCGGGTAAGTTCCGACCTGCACGAATGGCGTAACGACTTTCCTACTGTCTCAACCACAGGCCCGGCGAAATTGCAGTACGAGTAAAGATGCTCGTTACGCGCGGCAGGACGGAAAGACCCCGGGACCTTTACTATAGCTTGACATTGGTACTCGAAGTAGCTTGTGTAGGATAGGTGGGAGACTGTGAAGCTGGTACGCCAGTATCGGTGGAGTCGTTGTTGAAATACCACTCTGGTTGGTTTGGGTATCTAACTTCGGACCGTGATCCGGTTCAGGGACAGTGTCTGGTGGGTAGTTTAACTGGGGCGGTTGCCTCCTAAAGGGTAACGGAGGCGCCCAAAGGTTCCCTCATCCTGGTTGGCAATCAGGTGTTGAGTGTAAGTGCACAAGGGAGCTTGACTGTGAGACTGACAGGTCGAGCAGGGACGAAAGTCGGGACTAGTGATCCGGCACTTGCGTGTGGAAGCGGTGTCGCTCAACGGATAAAAGGTACCCCGGGGATAACAGGCTGATCTTCCCCAAGAGTCCATATCGACGGGATGGTTTGGCACCTCGATGTCGGCTCGTCGCATCCTGGGGCTGTAGCAGGTCCCAAGGGTTGGGCTGTTCGCCCATTAAAGCGGTACGCGAGCTGGGTTTAGAACGTCGTGAGACAGTTCGGTCCCTATCCGCCGCGCGCGTAGGATACTTGAGAAGGGCTGTCCCTAGTACGAGAGGACCGGGACGGACGAACCTCTGGTGTGCCAGTTGTCCCGCCAGGGGCACGGCTGGTTGGCTACGTTCGGAAGGGATAACCGCTGAAAGCATCTAAGCGGGAAGCTCGCTTCGAGATGAGGTATCCCACCCTTTGTGGGGTAAGGCTCCCAGTAGATGATTGGGTTGATAGGCCGGAGATGTAAGCCAGGTGACTGGTTGAGTTGACCGGTACTAATAGGCCGAGGACTTGACTTCGAGGGTGTTCGCGTTCACTGTGTGATTCTGGGCAAACGACTGTGTGTTGTTTGTGTTGAGGGTTACGGCGGTTTTGGCGGAGGGGAAACGCCCGGTTACATTCCGAACCCGGTAGCTAAGCTCTCCAGCGCCGATGGTACTGCACTCGTGAGGGTGTGGGAGAGTAGGTCACCGCCGGACATCATTAACAGTTGAGGGTCGCTCCCCTAGGGGAGCGACCCTCAACTGTATGTGCGCCCGCTGCGTGACGGCCGGGTGGCATCAGGGAGGATAGCGTCGTGAACCCTACTGGGCAGGACGGCGACCGGTACCGCCGTGACCAAGGTGACAGCCGTCGAACCGACAGCCGCGGTGGCGCGCCGCGCCGCCGTGACGGCGGGAGTGGGCGATCCGCCGACCGTGACCAACAACGGCGGAACACCGACCGTGACTCCTGGACCGATCGGAGTGGCCGCGACCGCGGCGACCGGGTTGGTGGCGGCGGTTCCGGTCGCACGCGTTCCGACGACGAGTCGCGTGGCAGGCGGTTCCCGACCGACCGGAGTGGATCCGGCGACCGTCGATGGTCCGACCGCTCCACCAGCCAGGGTGACGCCGCACGGCGTCCGGAGCGGTCGCGCCGGGCGGACGACCTGCCACGGGCAGGCACCTTCCGGGGTACCCGGGCCGAGAACCCGCGCACCACTGAGCGGTCCGGGGACTGGCGACCGCGATCCAACCGCGCCGGCGACGGTTCAGCCGGACGTCGAGACGGTCCAGCCGGACGTCGATCGGACGACTGGCGTACCGGCCGCGGCGACGGCCGGGCGGAGTCGAGCGGCAGCGGCGGCTACCGTCGCCGTCCCGACCGGGGTGAAGAAGGACCAGGTGACGCCCGTAGCGACGGCTCCCGTAGCGGTGGCTACCGAGGCCAGCGGGCCGCACGGGAGACCGAACCGGGCCGGTCCGGCCGGGCGGAGTGGCGCGGAGAAGGGCCCAGACAGGGACAGGACCGGCGTGGTGGGGAGCGTGCTGGCCGCGATCGGGACGCGCGACCACGTGGCGAACGCCGCGGTACCGACCGTGGCACCGAGCGGAATCCGGGTGCGTATCGCCGCGGCCCGTCCGACGCGACGCCACCGGCCGGTGACCGCCGGGCGCGTACCCCCCGGGACGGGCGTGAGCAGGACAGGCGTCCCGACGAGCCGGCGACGGTCGCCGCTCCGCCGTTGGCCGACGACATCGCCGCCAGCGACCTGCACGGCGAGATCCGTGCGGAACTGCTCGGGCTGGCCCGCCCGATCGCGGAAACGGTCGCCCGGCATCTGGTCGCCGCCGGACGCCTGATCGACGAAGAGCCGGAGTCGGCACTTGGCCACGCGCTTGCCGCGCGCCGCCTCGCCTCCCGGATCGCCGCGGTACGCGAGGCGGTGGGCCTGGCCGCCTATCACGCTGGTGAGTGGCAGACCGCGATCGCCGAACTGCGGACGTACCACCGGATGACCGGCCGGCAGACCCACCTCGCGGTCCTGGCCGATTGCGAACGGGCGCTCGGTCGGCCGGAGCGGGCGATCGACATCTTCCGGGGCGCCGACCGAGCTGCCGCCGATCCGGCCGCCGCGATCGAGTTGCTGATGGTCGCGGCCGGCGCCCGGCGCGATCTTCGCCAGCCGGATGCCGCCGTGGCCATGCTGCAGGTGCGGGAGCTGTCCGCCGCTTCCGGCGAGCCGTGGGCCGGGCGGCTGCGATACGCGTACGCCGACGCGTTGCTGGACGCGGGACGGCACGAGGAGGCACGGGAATGGTTCGCCCGGGCGGCGGAGGCCGATGAGGAAGGATCCACCGACGCGGCGGAGCGCCTGCTGGAACTCGACGGTGTGGTCCTCGCCGACGACGCTGAGGACGACGACATCGAGGACGACGACGCTGAAAATGACGACGCCGGGGACGACGAACCCGGCGGCGGTGTGGCTGTCGGCGGAGCACCGTGACACCCGACGACCACGACCACGGCCCTGGCACAGCCGAGGACGGTCTCGCCGCCGAGTTCGATCTGATCATCTTCGATCTGGACGGCGTCATCTACCTGATCGACCAACCGATACCGGCCGCGGTCGACGCGGTCGACCGGTTGCTGCGTCGTGGCTCGCCGGTGGCATACGCGACCAACAACGCCTCCCGACGCCCGGGCGACGTCGCCGCGCTGCTGTCCGGGATGGGCGTGCCAGCGACCGACGCGCAGGTGTTGACGTCGGCCGGCGCGACCGCCGCGATGCTCGCCGGCCGGCACCCGCCCGGTACCAAGGTTCTCGTCGTCGGGGCCGAGGCGTTGCGGCAGGAGATTTCTGCGGTCGGCCTGATCCCGGTGGCGGGCGCGGACGCCGCACCGGCGGTGGTGGTACAGGGATACGGCCCGCGGATCGGCTGGTCGGACCTTGCCGAGGCGTGTGTCGCGATCCGCAGCGGGGCGACCTGGGTCGCCACCAACACCGACCGTACGCTGCCCAGCAAGCGTGGGCCACTGCCGGGCAACGGTGCGTTGGTGGCGGCACTGCGTACCGCGCTGGGGCGGGAGCCTGATCAGGTGGTCGGCAAGCCCGCGCCCGGGCTGTTCACCACTGCGGCCCGACGTGCCGGTGCCGATCGCCCGCTGGTCGTCGGCGACCGGTTGGACACCGACATCGAAGGGGCGAATCGGGCCGGCATGGCGAGCCTGCTGGTCCTGACCGGGATCAGCGGCGCCGAAGAGCTTCTCGGTGCCCCGCCGGTACGCCGTCCGACGTACGTCGCGGCCGACCTGACCGGGTTGTTCGAACAGGTCGACGCCGTACCGATCACCACCGCGACCGGGGCGACCGCATCCTGGCGGGCCCAGCGTGACGCCGACGGCGGGCTGACCCTCGACGGTCACGGCCGGACCCTGGACGCGTTGCGGCTGTTGTGCCGGACGGCTTGGCAGGGCGAGGCGCCGACACGGGTCGAGGCGAGCGGCCCGGCAGCGGGATCAGCACTGCGCGAGCTGGGCCTGGCCTGATCCGGTTGCCCGACGGGCACCCGGAGCGGTACGGCAGCTGTCCGGGACGTCCGGTGCTCACAGCAGCTTACGTAGCTTGAGCAGATCGAACGGACTGGCGCTGATCGACAGCCGCCGGCTGGCGAGTGCACGACCGGCGTCGAGGTCGCCACGGACCAGCGCGAGCAGGTCGTCACTGGCGATGCTCATGGCGATCTTCGCGCTCGGGTCGTCGCCGTCGGCGAGACCGACCAGCCGCCCGTCGGTGAGCCGTCCGTGGAAGGCCGTGCCGAGATCGGTTATCCGGCAGGCCAGCGTCCGGTCCAGGTTGACCCGCTCGCGGACCTCGTCGGCGCTGGCCGCCAACCGGCCGGCGAGTTCCTGCAGTGCGTGCCGGCACTCGTCGACGCTGGCCACCTGAACCTCCTGGGCACCGTTGCTGCCATCACCCATCGCCGGTGCCGTTTCACCGGTCGGCGACCGTTGGCGATTACGCCGAACGGTCGCACTGGCACCGTACCGCACTGCGGCCGGCGGTCCCGGTAGCGTGGCAGCCGAACACTTCGTGTGAAGGAGCAAGGACATGCGTGACGCCTGGCGGGCGTACCTGGAAATGGCTCTCGGCCTGACCGAGGCATCCAGAAAGAAGGCGGAGAAGACCGCGCGGTCGCTGGTGGGCAAGGGCGGTGCCACCGCTGCGCAACTGCAATCGGTCGTCGAGGACGTGTTGTCGGCGGGGACCGCCAATCGGGAGTCGCTGACGCGGCTGGTCCGGGTGGAGGTCGACCGGGCGCTCGGCGCGGTCGGCCTGGCGAAGGCGGACGAGGTCACGGCGCTGAACCAGCGGGTCGCGCAACTCGAACGTGATCTTGAGCAGTCCCGGGCGCAGCGGGCCGCCGCTGCCGCCGCCGAGGCGGTGGCGGAGGAGACGATTCCGCCGACCGCCGCCGACCCCGAGGCGTCGGTGCCGGGCACGGCGTCGACCCCGGAAACGGCGAAGAAAGCCGTCGCCAAGAAGGCGGTCGCGAAAAAGACCGTCGCCAAGAAGACCGTTGCCAAGAAGACCCCTGGGAAGAAGGCCGGCGGAGCAGCGGCGGCCGAGGCGTGAGCGCGGTTGGGTCCGACCGGCCGGTCGCGTCGGGCGGACCGATCGCCGCTGGTGAGTCGACCGGGCATCCGGCGGTCGACGCGGCGGTCCAGGCGGTCCGAAACGCCGCTGGGCTGCCACCTGCCGACCAGATCGCCCAGTACGAGGCGGCGCACGCGACACTGCAGGAAACCCTTGCCACCATCGACCAGGCCTGAGCGCCGCAACCCGCCGGAGACCCATGGCACGCCGTAACCGTCTGGACGTCGAGTTGGTCCGTCGCGGTCTCGCCCGGTCCCGCGAGCAGGCCGCCGCGTTGATCGACGCCGGCCGGGTCGAGGTCCGCGGTGTCGCCGCCGCGAAAGCCGCCGCCATGGTCGACCCGGCGGATGCGGTTCGGGTGCTCGGCGACGATCCGGCGCTCGGGTACGTCTCCCGGGGCGCTCACAAACTGGCCGGTGCGCTCGCCGGTACCGGCCTGACCGCCACGGGTCGCCGCTGCCTGGACGCCGGTGCGTCGACCGGCGGTTTCACCGACGTGCTGCTGCGCGCCGGCGCCGCCGAGGTGATCGCGGTCGACGTCGGGTACGGCCAGTTGGCCTGGCCATTGCGCAGCGATCCCCGGGTGCGGGTGCTGGAACGGACCAACGCGCGGGCCATCACCGCCGAACAGATCGGTGGTCGGGTCGAGCTGACCGTCGCGGACCTGTCGTTCATCTCGCTGCGGCTGGTACTTCCGGCGTTGGCCGACTGCACGGTGCCCGACGGGGATCTGCTGCTGATGGTCAAGCCCCAGTTCGAGGTCGGCCGGGACAAGGTGGGTCCGGGCGGGGTGGTGCGGGACGCGACGTTGCGTACCGAGGCGGTCCTGTCGGTGACCGCGGCCGGTGCGCACCGTGGACTCGGGGTATCGTCCGTGATCGCCAGCCCGCTGCCAGGTCCACGGGGCAACGTGGAATTCTTTGTCTGGTTCCGTCGCGGTGCGCCGGCCGCCGACCCCGAGCACGTGCGGGCGGTCGTCGAAGCGGGCCCGGCAGACCAGACCGGCACAGCGATACAGACCGGCCCGGTGATGGAAGAAGGTGGAGCGCGGTGAGCGCGACAGTCCCGTCCGGCGGCGCTCCGGTGGCGTCGCCGGTCGCCCGCGCGGCGTTGCTGGTGACCCATACCGGCCGGCAGCGCAGCACCGATCACGCCCGGACCGTCGCGGCCGATCTCATCGAGGCCGGCTTCGAGGTGCGGGTCGTCGCCGAGGAGGCCGACGACCTCGATCTGCCGGGCGTGCACCCGGTCGGCGGGCCGGCTGCGGCGGACGGTGCGGAGATCGTCTTCGCCCTCGGCGGTGACGGCACGTTCCTGCGCGCCGCCGAACTCGCCCGCCCCGCGAAGGCTCCGCTGCTCGGTATCAACCTCGGCAAGGTCGGGTTTCTCGCCGAGGCCGAGATCGGGGACCTGGACCGGGCGGTACGCCAGGTGGTCGCCCGCGAATACACCGTGGATGAGCGGTTGACGTTGGACGTACGGGCGGAGCTGGACGGCGGGGTCACCATCGAGTCGTGGGCGCTGAACGAGATCAGCGTCGAAAAGGGCCAGCGTGCCCAGATGCTCGAACTGATGGTCGACGTGGACGGGCGGCCGTTGTCCCGCTACGGTGCCGACGGGGTGGTCTGCGCCACGCCGACCGGCTCCACGGCGTACGCCTTCTCCGCCGGTGGCCCGGTGGTGTGGCCGGAGGTGGAGGCCCTGCTGCTGGTGCCGATCAGCGCCCACGCGCTGTTCAGCCGGCCGCTGGTCACTGCGCCGAGCTCCACGTTCGTCATCACCGTCGACCCGTACACCACCTTCGCGGTGCTCTGCTGCGACGGCCGGCGGGTCTACGACCTGCCACCGGGGGCACGGGTCACGATCCGCCGGGGAGAGCAGCCGGTCCGAGTGGTCCGCCTGCATCCGCGACCGTTCAGTGACCGGCTGGTCGCCAAGTTCGACCTGCCGGTGAACGGCTGGCGGGGCCACCGCCGCTGACCAACCCCGGGTGGTCAACGACGCTTCCCACTACTACTGTCGGTGGCTGTGCTGGAAGAGCTGCGCATCACCGGGCTGGGCGTCATCGAGGACACCACGCTGTCGCTGACCCGCGGCATGAATGTGATCACCGGCGAGACCGGTGCCGGCAAGACGATGGTGGTGACCGGCCTCGGGCTGCTCTTCGGCGGCCGGGCGGACGCGGGACGGGTGCGGGCCGATCCGGGCCGGGCCATCGTGGAGGGTCGGCTGCGGCTGGCCGGTCCGACCGGTGCCGCCGTACACGGGCGGATCGCCGACGCCGGCGCCGAGCCCGACGACGACGGTGTGTTGTTGCTGACCCGTACGGTCACCGCCGAAGGGCGCTCCCGCGCCCATGTCGGTGGACGGAGCATGCCGGTGTCGGTGCTGGGCGAGATCGGCGAGCAGGTGGTCGCGGTGCACGGCCAGTCCGACCAGCTGCGACTGCTGCGTCCGGCCGAACAACGGGCCGCCCTGGACCGTTTCGCCGGTGCCGACCACGAGAAGCTGCTCGACGCGTTGCGCGAGTCCTACGCCCGCTGGCGCCAGGTCAGTGAGGATCTCGACGACCGGCGCCGTAACGCCCGCGAACGCAACCAGGAGGCCGATCTGCTGCGGCTCGGCCTTGACGAGATCACCCGGGCGGATCCGCAGCCGGGTGAGGAGGACGAGCTCAAGGCGGAGGCACAGCGGCTGGAACACGCCGAGGGCCTGCGAACCGCCGCCCAGTTGGCCGCGGTCAGCCTCGCCGGCGGCGCCGAACTGGCCGACGACACCCCGGACGCGACCAACCTGCTCGGTACCGCCCGCCGTTCGCTGGAGGCGCAGGCCGGGGTGGACCGGGTGCTGGGTGACCTGGCGGCCCGGATCGCCGAGGCGGCGACCCTGGTCGGTGACGTCGCCGCGGAACTGTCGGCATACCTGGCCGGTCTGGACGCTGATCCGCAGCGGCTGCAGGCGCTGTACGAACGCCGGATGGTACTGCGCGGCCTCACCCGCAAGTACGCCGACGACGTGGACGGGGTCATCGCCTGGGCGCAGCGGGCCCAGACCCGGCTGGCCGAGTTGGACACCTCCGACGAACTGCTCGACGAACTCGACCGGGAACGTGCCCGGCTGGCCGACGAGGTGGCGGAGCTGGCGAGTCGGGTTTCGGCGGCCCGCCGGCAGGCAGCGGTCCGCTTCGCCGAACAGGTCAGCGTGGAGCTCGCCGGGTTGGCCATGCCGCATGCCCGGATCGAGGTGGCGGTGCTGGCCCGTCCGGTGGGCCGGGGCGAGCCGGCGCTGAGCGTCGACGGCGTCGAGTCGGGCGTCGGACCCGACGGGGCCGACGAGGTCGAACTGCGGTTGCTGGCCCATCCAGGGGCACCGGCGCTGTCGTTGCAGCGCGGCGCCAGCGGTGGTGAGCTGTCCCGGGTGATGCTCGCCATCGAGGTTGTCTTCGCCGGCTCCGGCGGCCCGCCGACTCTGGTGTTCGATGAGGTGGACGCTGGCGTCGGCGGTCAGGCCGCGGTGGAGATCGGTCGCCGGCTGGCCCGGCTGGCGCGTAGCCATCAGGTGCTCGTGGTGACCCACCTGCCGCAGGTGGCGGCGTTCGCCGACCGGCACCTGGTGGTCGCCAAGGACACCGGTGGCGCTGTCACGACCAGCGGGGTACGGGTCGTGGAGGATACCGACCGGGCCCGGGAGCTTGCTCGGATGCTGGCCGGTTTGCCCGATTCGGATCTGGGTATCGCGCACGCCGAGGAACTCCTCGCCGTCGCGGCCCGCGAACGGCGGGGCTGACCGACCGCGTCCCTGGCGAAACCCAGCGAGACGCCGGCCGAGTCCCGAACTGGTGCCTCCCGACGTGGTGTGGTCCGCGCGAGCGTGAGTGTGGTTCGCTGGAACAGGGTGCGCGGGACCGGGCGGCGGGGCACCCCGGCCGGCGATGGCAGCGCGGGCATGTCGCGTCGGATTCCGCTGCCCCACATGCCAGGATGGTCAGGATGCGTCTACCCACCTTGCGCCGGGTCCGTGCCGCCGAGCCCGGAACGATCTCCGGTACCGCTCGGCTCGACCGCCGGACGAAGCGCCTGGTCGGCCGGCTGCGACCAGGGGACATCGCGGTCATCGACCATGTCGACCTCGACCGGGTCGCGGCCGACTCGCTGGTGGCGGTCGGCGTCGCCGCGGTGCTCAACGTCAAGCCGTCGGTGTCCGGGCGGTATCCGAACCTCGGTCCCGAGGTGCTCGTCCAGGCCGGCATCCCGCTGATCGACGACGTGGGCGAGGACGCGTTCGAGCGGATCCGCGAAGGTGACGTCGTGCGCGTCGAGGCCGGCACGGTGCTGCTCGGTGACGAGCAGGTGGCGACCGGCGTGCGACAGGACGCCGACTCGGTCGCCAGGGCGATGGCGGACGCGCGGGAAGGACTGTCGGTCCAGCTCGAGGCGTTCGCCGCGAACACCATGGAGTATCTCAAGCAGGAACGGGACCTGCTGCTCGACGGCGTCGGCGTGCCGGCGATCGAGACCCGGATCGGTGGCCGGCACTGCCTGATCGTGGTGCGGGGCTACGACTACAAGGCGGACCTGGACGTGCTGCGGCCGTACATCCGGGAGTTCAAACCGGTGCTGATCGGCGTCGACGGGGGAGCGGACGCGCTCGTCGAGGCCGGTTACACGCCCGACATGATCGTCGGGGACATGGACTCGGTGACCGACGACGTGTTGCGCTGTGGCGCCGAGGTGGTCGTGCACGCCTACCCGGACGGCCGGGCACCGGGCATGGACCGGGTCCGCGAACTGGGGGTGCCGGCACTGACCTTTCCCGCGGCCGCGACCAGCGAGGACCTGGCGATGTTGCTGGCCGATGAGAAAGGCGCCTCGTTGATCGTCGCGGTGGGCACGCACGCCACGTTGGTCGAGTTTCTCGACAAGGGTCGCGGCGGAATGGCCTCCACGTTTCTGACCCGGCTGAAGGTCGGCGGTAAGCTGGTCGACGCCAAGGGGGTCAGCCGGCTGTACCGGCAGAGCATCTCGGGTTCATCGCTGCTGTTGCTCGTCCTGTCCGCGATCGCGGCGATGTCGTCGGCCGTTGCGGTATCCACCGTCGGCAAGGCCTATCTCGGGGTGGCCTCCGAGTGGTGGGACAATTTCGTCTTCCAGCTCGGGCAGCTTTTCTAGCCTGAACCGGCGGCGACCTGGACGGATCGGATAAGGCGGCAGGTTTGATCAACTTCCGGTACCACGTGGTGTCGCTCACCGCGGTGTTCCTCGCGCTGGCGATCGGGCTCGTGGTCGGCACCGCCGCACTCAACGGCCCGGTCGTCGATTCTTTGAGTGACAATGTCAACGCTTTGCGTAAGGACAATCAGCAGCTCCGGGAGACGGTCAACAGCCTGCGCGAGGAGGTCAACCGGGAGGAGGACTTCGTCACCGAGGCCGCTCCGATCCTGTTGGCCGACAAGCTCGCTGGCCGCCGCCTGTTGGTCGTCTGCCTGCCCAGCGGTCGCGACCAGGCCGAGGGGGTGCTGGCCGCGCTCGACATCGCCGGCGCCACCATCACCGGCCGGATCGACGTGCAGGACAAGTTCGTCAACCCCGACAACGGGGTGGAACTGCTGGAACTCGCGACCGCCGCGGCACGTCCGACCATTCCCACCACCGGTCTGCCGGGCAACAGCGACGGGGTGGAGACCTCCAGCGCCCTCCTGGCCAGCGCGCTGGTGGACCGGACCGAGCAACCCGCCGTCGACCCGGCCGATCTGGCCGCCGTGCTCGACGCGTACGGCGACGCCGGCTACATCACGGTCGAGCAGCCGGTCACCGGGTCGGCCGAGGCGGTGGTCGTGGTCAGTGGCCAGCCGTACGTCGACCGGGACGCGGCCAAGAAGGACGCCGCGGTGGTCACCCTGGTCGTGCAGTTCGACCGGGTCAGCCGGGTCGTGGTGGCCGGTACCGGATCCAGCGACGGCAACCTCGTCTCCGCGGTCCGCGACGACCCGACGATCAGCCAGACGATCTCCACCGTCGACAACGGCAACACCACCGCCGGGCAGGCCGTCAGCGCCCTCGCCATGGCCGAGCAGTTCACCCTCGGCCAGTCCGGGCACTACGGCCTGGGCGCCGGTGCCACCTCCCTGATGCCCAAACGTCCCGAGTAGCCAGCCAGCGGAGTTGAACCCCTGATGCACAAACGTGTCCTGCTGGGCCGGCTGCTGGTCGCCGGTGCCGGTGCCCTCGCCGTCCGTGCCGCGCTGCGCACCACCCGGCGGGTCGCGGCCCGCGGCGTGCTCGACCGCACCAACTTCCGGGGGCGCACGGTCAGCCTCGCCGGTGGTCCGGCGCTGGCCGCCGGAGCGTCCGCCGCCGCGGCACTGGGCGCGGCCCATCCGGCGGTCGCCGCCGCGGCGCTGGTCGCCGGGACCGGCGCGGGCGCGGTCGGGCTGTACGACGACATCGCCGGTGACCGGCCCGGCCAGCGCACGGCGAAAGGCTTCACCGGACACCTCGCCGCGCTGCGTGCGGGCCAGGTCACCAGCGGACTGGTGAAGATCATCGGCGTGGGTGCCGCCGGGATCGGTGCGGCCTCGCTGCTCGCCGCCGCGCCCGGGCACCGCGCCCGCGCCCGTTCGCCGATCGTCGCCGGAGCCGATCTGCTGCTCGGCGCGGGCGTCATCGCCGGCACCGCCAACCTGGTCAATTTGCTCGACCTGCGACCGGGTCGGGCGGGCAAGGCCGGGCTGCTGATCGCCGCGCCGCTACTCGCCGGTCCGACCGGTGGGGTGGTGGCGGGCACCGCCGGAGCGGTCGCCGGGCTGCTCCGCGACGACCTCGACGAGCAGGTGATGCTCGGTGACTGCGGGGCCAACGCGCTCGGCGCGCTCCTCGGCGTCGCGATCGCGCAGCGCAGCGGGTTGGCCGGCCGGGCCGCCGCACTCGGGGTGCTCACCGCCCTCACCGTCGCCAGCGAGCGGGTCAGCTTCACCCAGGTCATCCAGGGCACCCCCGGACTGCGGGAGCTCGACGCCCTGGGGCGGCGGACACCCTGACCGGGTAGCGGCGATGACCTCCGCGTCGCCGGCGGCCCGGGCCGGCGCCACCCGCCTCGTCGGCGCAGCGGCCCTGATCGCCGCCCTGACGGTGGCCAGCCGGCTGGCCGGCTTCGGGCGTACCGCCGTCTTCGCCTGGTCGGTCGGGCCGACCGCGCTCGGTGACATCTACACCGCGGCCAACACCGTCCCGAACATCATCTTCGAGATCGTCGCCGGTGGCGCGCTGGCCAGCCTGGTCGTGCCGCTGCTCGCCGGCGCGGTCGCCGCCGGCGACCGCGCCGCCGTGTCGGCGACCACGTCGGCGCTGCTCAGCTGGACGCTGGGCCTGTTGATCCCGCTCGCCGTGCTGGTCGCCGTGGCGGCCGGGCCGATCATCGGGCTGCTCGCCGGCGACGCCAGCCCCGACCAGGTCGACGCCGGTGCGCGGATGCTGCGGCTGTTCGCCCCGCAACTGCCGCTGTACGGCGTCGCGGTGGTGCTGACCGGTGTGCTGCAGGCGCATCACCGGTTCGCCTGGCCGGTCGTGGCGCCGTTGCTGTCCAGCGTCACCGTGATCGGGACCTATCTCGCCTTCGCCGTCACCGAGGGTCGGCTGGCCGACCTGCCCGGGGTCGGTGCCGCCGGACAGGCGCTGCTCGCCGTCGGCACCACCGCCGGTGTCGCGGTGCTGTCGCTGTGTCTGTTCGTCCCGCTGCGCCGGCTGCGACTGCGGCTGCGGCCCGGCCTACGGTTCACCGGTGCCGCCCGGGAACGGGTCGGGGCGCTGGCCGCGGCCGGCGCGGTCACCGTCGGTACCCAGCAGGTGGCCCTGCTGGTGGCCGTACGGCTGTCCCTGGCCGGCGATCCGCCCAGCGGCAGCGTCGTGTTGTTCACCCTGTCGTACACCGTGTTCCTGCTGCCCTGGTCGGTGCTGGCGGTGCCGCTGGCCACCGCCGCCTACCCCACCCTCGTCGCCACCCACGGCAGCGGCGACCTGAGCGGCTACCGGAGCACCCTGGCCCCGGCGGTGCGTACCGTGCTGCTGTCGTCCTGCCTCGGCACGGCCGTGCTCGTCGCGGTCCGGGATCCGGTCGCGGCGTTCCTCGTGCCGGCTGACCAGGCCGGCGCGCTCGCCAGCGGTATCGCCGGGTTCGCCCCCGGTCTGATCGGCTACGGACTGTTCGCCGTCTGTTCCCGTGCCCTCTACGCCGCCGGTCGCCCGGCTCCCGCGGCTGCGGCGGTCGCCGCCGGCTGGTGCGGCGTCGCCGGGTCTGCCGTGCTGCTGGCCGCGGCGCTGCCCGATGATCATCGGGTGCTGGCCTTGGCGTTGGCCAACAGCCTGGGCATGGTGGTGATGGCTACCCTGTTGGTCGGTGCGCTGCGCCACAGCGCGGGCGCGGGCGCGCTCGCCGGATTCAGCTGGGCTCTGGCGACCGGGCTCACCGCCAGCGTCGCCGCCGCGGCGGCCGGTCACGCGGTGGCGTACCTGTGCGGTGCGGGTTCCGCGACCCTGACCGTACCGGCGGCAGTGCTGCAGGGCATCCTGTCGGGGGCGGTCACGGTGACGGTCTTCCTCGCCGTGGCGCTTGCGCTGGACGGCCGGGACCTGCGGCCGCTGCTGACCGGGGTGGTTCGCCGGGTGCGCCGGCGGACATCCGGTGTTTCGCCGGACAGGAAGGGGACGGGATGGCGGTGAGCGATCAGCCGCAGGGCAGCTGGACCGGCTCGGTGGTGTTGCTGCTCGCCTCCAGCACGGGCGGGATCGGGCAGCACGTCGCGTCACTGACCCGTGGCCTGCGTGAGCGTGGCATCCAGGTGACGGTCTGCGGTCCGCTCGCCACCGAGCAGCAGTTCCGGTTCACCGCCACCGGCGCCGGATTCGTGCCGGTGGAGATTCCGGCGGACCCGGGACCGGGCGACGTGGGCTCGGTCCGCGCGGTGCGCCGGGTGCTCGCCGCCGGTCCCGACGTGGTGCACGCGCACGGACTGCGGGCCGGGCTGGTCGCCGCGTTGGCCCGCCCGGCCGCGCCGCTCATCGTCACCTGGCACAACAGCGTGCTCGGCACCGGCCTGCGGGGCCGGCTCTCCCGGTGGGCGCAGCGACGGGTGGCCCGGGCCGCTCAGGTCACCCTCGGCGCGTCGGCGGACCTGGTCGCGACGGCGACCGCGCTCGGCGCACCGGACGCCAGGCTCGGTCCGGTAGCCGCGCCCCAACTCCCGCCACCGCGGCGCAGCCGTGCCGCGGTCCGCGCGGAATTCGGCCTCGGCGCCCAGCAACCGCTGGTGCTGTCCGTCGGCCGGCTGCATCCGCAGAAGCGGTACGACCTGCTGGTCGATGTCTCGGCCCGGTGGCGGGAGCTGAGCCCGCCCGCGCAGGTGGCGATCGCCGGCACCGGACCCAGCTATCTGTCGCTGGCGGCGCAGATCTCCGCGGTACGGGCACCGGTCACCCTGCTCGGACACCGCAACGACGTGTCCGATCTGCTGCTCGGGGCGGATCTCGCCGTGGTGTGCAGCGACTGGGAGGCCCGCCAGTTGTTCGCCCAGGAGGCGTTGCGGGCCGGCGTACCGCTGGTGGCGACCGCGGTCGGCGGGCTGCCCGAGTTGGTCGGCGACGCCGCGGTGCTGATTCCCGCCGGTGACGTCGACGCCCTCGACGCTGCGGTACGTGACCTGCTCCGGGACCACCAGCGACGCGCCGACTACGCCGAGCGAGGGCCGGTTCGGGCCCGGAACTGGCCGACCGAGACCGACACCGTCGATCTGGTCAGCGCCGTCTACCAGGAGGTCGCCGCCGCCCGCCCGGACCGGCAGGACGCCCCCGACGGCGGGTTCGTGGACGGGCGTGGCTGATGCGCTACCGGGTCGTGCCGCTGCTGCTGTTGTCGGTGCTGCTGGCCGCCGGGATCGCGGCACTGCCCGAGCGGCCGGCGGTGGGCACGTCCGGACGTACCGCCGACTATGTGGTCCTCGTCGGTGTGCCCGGTCTGCGGTGGGACGACGTCGACCAGCAGATCACCCCGACCCTGTGGCGCCTGGCGGAGCAGGGCTCGATCGGCTCGCTCGCGGTGCTCTCGGCACAGCGGCCGACCTGCCCGGCCGACGGCTGGGTCACCCTCGGGGCCGGCAACTACGCGGCGTTCGGCCCGACCCAGCAGGCCGAGACCTGCCCGCCGCTTGAGGTCACGGTCGAACAGCCGGACGGCATCGGTGGCTACCTGCCGTCACAACGGGCGACCGTGCGGTACAACCAGGAACGGCTCGCCTGGGGCGCCGTACCCGGCGCGCTGGCCGAGTCGGTACGGTGCACCGCCGCCGTGGGCTCGGGTGCGGCACTGGCCGCGGCGCGTCCGTTCGGGCGGGTCGACCGGTACGAGCCACAACTTCCGGCCGATCCGCGGGACCTGCTGGCCTCCTGCGTGCTCAGCATCGTCGACGCCGGAGTGGTCAGCGGCGACGATCCGGACCAGCGCGCGGCAGCGGCCCGGCGGGCCGACGCGCAACTCGCCCGGGTGCTGGCCGCCCGCCCACCACGATCGCTGGTGCTGGTCGCCGGGTTGGCCGACACCGGCGGACCGACCCGGCTGCACGTGGCCGTCGCCGAAGGGCCGGGCTGGCAGGCCGGCTGGATCACCTCGCCGACCACCGGCCGGGACGGCTATCTGGAACTGGTCGACCTGGCCCCGACCGCCCTGCGGGTGCTCGACCGGGACCAGCCCGACGGGCTGTTCATCGGGCAACCGGCGAGTTCGGCGCCCGGACGGCCCGAGGACCTGTCGGCGGCGATCGCCTACCCCGCCGACGCCGACCGCGAGGCCCGTTCCCAGAGACACGCGGCGGCCTGGTTCTTCGGCCTGCTCGCCACGTTCCAGACGATGCTGGCGGTGGCGGTGATACCGCTGCTGCGCCGCGCCCGGCGCAACGCCGGCCGCGACGGGCCCGATCCGGTCGGCCGCCGGGTCACCGCCGTGGTCGAGGTCCTGCTGATCGCCGCGGCGTTGGCCATCCCGGCTACGCTGCTGGCCCACGTCGTGCCGTGGTGGCGCACCGGGCAGCCGGGTCTCGTCCTGACGATGGTCACGGCGCTGGTGGTGGCGGTGGCGACCGCCGGGGTACGACTGACCGGGGCGTTCCGACGCACGCTCGGGCCGATGGCGATGGTCGCCACGATCGCTACCGCGGTGGTCGCGGCGGACGTGTTGACCGGAGCGCGCCTGCAGCTCAATGGTGTGACCGGGTACTCGGCGTCGGAAAGCGGCCGCTACGCCGGCCTCGGCACGGCCGGCCTCGGGGTGCTGATCGCCGGTGCGCTGCTCGCCGCCGGCTGCCTGGCGCAGCGGGTCCGCCGCTGGTGGCGGGTCACCGTGGTGGTGACCCTGGGCGGCGCCGCCGTGATTCTGGTCGGCAGCCCGTACCTGGGCGCCGATCCGGTCGGGGCGATCGCGTTGACCGCCGGGGTGTGCATCGCCGCGGCGATCAGCGCCGGGGGCTGGCTGAACATGCCCCGGCTGGCCTGGGCGACCATCGCCGGGCTGGTGGTGACCGCCGGGTTCGCGTTGCTCGACCTGCAGCGGCCGGAGACGGAACGGGGCAGCCTGGGCCGGTTCGTGACGGCGTTGAGCGAAGGCACCGGCGGGCTGACCCTGCACCGCTGGTCGGCGGCGAACCTGTCCGCGCTGATGGGCAGCCCGTTGACGGTGCTCGCACTGGTCAGCGCGGTGCTGGTGTGGTTCGCGTTGCTGCAGCCGTGGGGCGGGCTGAAGCGGCTGTTCGGCATCTACCCGGCGGTGCGGGCCGCCATGGCGGGGATCACCGTCTCGGCGGTGATCGGTGGAGGGCTGGCCGGCTCGGCACTCGACGTCGCGGGTGCGGCGGCCTCGGTCACCGTACCGCTGGCGGCGCTGGCCGCGTTGCGGGTGCTGGATCATTCCGCGGACCGCACCCGTCCGAGGCCCGGTGCGGACCCGACCACCGGCGGTATGCCCGTCGAGGTCACCGGACCCGCTGTTTCGGCAGGTGTTACCGTGGAGTCCCGTGGATCGCGCCAGCAGCTTCTCCAGTGACGCGCCGGTCTGCACGACCAGTCAGACGACCCACGGGAGCACGCCTTGGCCCCTTCGCCACAGACGGTACGGCACATCTTCGTCACCGGGGGTGTCGCGTCCTCCCTCGGCAAGGGCCTGACCGCCTCCAGCCTCGGCAATCTGCTCAGCGCCCGAGGGCTGCGGGTGGTGATGCAGAAGCTCGACCCGTACCTCAACGTCGATCCGGGCACCATGAACCCGTTCCAGCACGGCGAGGTGTTCGTCACCGAGGACGGCGCGGAGACCGATCTGGACGTGGGGCACTACGAGCGGTTCCTCGACCGTGACCTGTCCTGCAAGGCCAACGTGACGACCGGTCAGATCTACTCCGAGGTGATCGCCAAGGAGCGGCGCGGCGAGTACCTCGGCGACACCGTTCAGGTCATCCCGCACATCACCAACGAGATCAAGGCCCGGATCCGGGCCATGGGCGAGCCCGACGAGCAGGGCCTCGTCCCGGACGTGGTGATCACCGAGGTCGGCGGCACCGTCGGCGACATCGAGTCGCTGCCGTTCCTGGAAGCGATCCGCCAGGTCCGCCACGACGTGGGCCGGGACCGCTGCTTCTACCTGCACGTGTCGCTGGTGCCGTACCTGGTGCCGTCCGGGGAGCTGAAGACCAAGCCGACGCAGCATTCGGTGGCGGCACTGCGCAGCATCGGTATCCAGCCCGACGCGATCGTGTGCCGCTCCGATCGGGATATCCCGGACAAACTCAAGCACAAGTTGTCGCTCTACTGCGACGTCGACCGGGAAGCGGTGATCGCCGCGCCGGACGCGCCGAGCATCTACGACATCCCGAAGGTGCTGCACCGCGAAGGGCTCGACGCGTACGTGGTGCGCCGGCTCGGGCTGTCCTTTCGGGACGTGGACTGGACCCGGTGGGACGACCTGCTGCACCGGGTGCACCATCCGCGGCACACGGTCACCGTGGCCGTGGTCGGCAAGTACGTGGACCTGCCGGACGCGTACCTGTCGGTGACCGAGGCGATCCGGGCGGCCGGGTTCAGCCACCGGGCCAGGGTGCACATCCGGTGGGTGCCCAGCGACGAGTGCGTCAGCCCGAACGGAGCCGCGGCGGCACTGAGCGGAGTGGACGGAATCGTCATTCCGGGCGGTTTCGGGGTGCGGGGCATCGAAGGCAAGATCGGTGCCTCCCGGTACGGGCGGGAGAACGACATTCCGGTGCTGGGGCTCTGCCTGGGGCTGCAGTGCATGGCGATCGAGGTGGCCCGCAACGCGGCGGATCTGGTCGGCGCGAACTCGGCCGAGTTCGACGAGGACGTGGCGCATCCGATCATCGCCACCATGGCCGACCAGGAGCAGATCGTCGCCGGCAGGGGCGATCTCGGCGGCACGATGCGCCTCGGCGCGTACCCGGCCCTGCTGGTGGACGGATCGATCGTCGCGCGGGCGTACGGCACGACCGAGGTCAGCGAACGGCACCGGCACCGGTACGAGGTGAACAACACCTATCGGGACGTGCTGGAAAAGGCCGGCCTGCGGATCTCCGGTACGTCACCCGACGGCCGGCTGGTGGAGTTCGTCGAACTCGACCGGGCGGAACATCCGTTCTTCGTGGCCACCCAGGCCCATCCGGAGCTGAAGAGCCGCCCGACCCGACCCCATCCACTGTTCCACGCGTTCGTCGGCGCGGTGATCGCCTACTCGGCGGCCGACCAGTTGCCGGTGGATCTCGCACCTGCCGACGGGCCGGCCTGATGCCCGGCGGCGGCGCGGCGGGCGCCGGTGACGAGCGGCACGCCTATCAGGTCCGGTCCCAGACCGACCGATTCACCGGGCCGGTGTTCTCGGTTGTCAGCGAGGAGGTGACGATGCCCGGTGGCAACCTCGCCGTCCGGGACTACCTGCGTCACGTCGGCGCGGTCGGGGTGGTGGCCCTCGACGACGAGGAGCGGGTGGTGCTGGTCCACCAGTACCGCCACCCGGTCCGCCGTCGGCTGTGGGAACTGCCGGCGGGGTTGATCGACGTGGTCGGCGAGGACCTGCCGGCGGCGGCTGCGCGGGAGCTGGCCGAAGAGGCAGACCTGACCGCCGGCCGGATCGATCTGCTGGTCGACCTGCACACCTCGCCGGGCTGTTCCAACGAGCTGATCAGGATCTTCCTCGCCCGGGATCTCGCGCCGGTGCCGGCGCGGCAGCGGCACCAGCGGCGCGACGAGGAAGCGGAGCTGCAGGTGCACCGGATCGGCCTGGACGAGGCGGTGCGGATGGTCCTGGCGGGCGAGATCACCAACGCGGCGGCGGTCGCCGGGTTGCTCGCCGCGGCGCGGGGCCGGGACGCGGGCTGGCGGTCGGTACGCCCGGTCACGGTGCCGGTGCCCCGCTGAGACTGGACGCCCGTTTCCGGTGCGAAGATCCGTTCCGGTGCGGCTGGACGGTCCGTTTCCCGGCGGCCGGGGCGGCAACGTCGTCGCCGGCCCGGCCACCGGGGGTCTGCGTGCAATTCGGCGCGGATCGCCAGGTCAGTCGCGCAGCGGCCGGCCCTGCCCGTCGACACCGCCGTTGATCAGGATGAGGATGCCGTCGACGAAGCCCCAGATCCCGCCGAGACCGCAGGTCAGGACGCTGACGACGAGCTGAAGGACACCGGTCTTGGTGTCGCCCATGTAGAACCGGCCGACACCGAAACCGCCGAGCAGGATACCGAGGACGCCGGCGACGACCTTGCTTTTGTCCGAGACACCCATCGCGCCCGGGTACTGAGGAGTGGTCATGAGGGCGCAATCTAATGATCGGTCACCGACTCGACCGAGGGTCGGTCCACATGTTGGGACGCTGATCGGGAAACATTGACCTTACGGCTACCGCAGGTTCACACGTCCGACCGACGTCGGGGGTCCGTCCGGCATGACAGATCGTCAACCGGATCCGACATCGGCTGCCACGATGCGGGGCGGATCGGCCCGCCGCCGGATCTACACTGCGGCCGACGGAGGCATTGGGCACCGCCGCCGGTGAAGAGGTGACAGCAGCGTGAAGGTCGGAATCCCCCGCGAGGTCAAGAACCACGAGTACCGGGTCGCGATCACCCCGGCGGGTATCCACGAGTTCGTGCGCGCCGGGCACCGGGTGGTCGTGGAGACCGGCGCCGGCCTGGGCTCGTCCATCACCGATGACGAGTTCGCCGCCGCCGGAGCGGCGATCCTGCCCGGCGCCGACGAGGTCTGGGCCGAGGCGGACCTGGTGCTCAAGGTCAAGGAGCCGGTCGTCGAGGAGTACCACCGGATGCGCCCCGGGCAGGTGCTGTTCGCCTACCTGCACCTGGCCGCGTCCAGGGAGTGCACCGAGGCGCTGCGCCAGCAGCGGGTCACCGCGATCGCGTACGAGACGGTGGAAACCGCGGCCGGGGCACTGCCGCTGCTCGCTCCGATGTCCGAGGTGGCCGGCCGGCTCGCCCCCCAGGTCGGGGCGTACCACCTGATGCGTCCCGGCGGCGGTCGTGGCGTGCTGATGGGTGGGGTCTCCGGCGTGTACGCGGCGAAGGTGGTGGTCATCGGTGCCGGCGTTTCCGGGATGAACGCCGCCGCGATCGCGCTCGGCATGCAGGCCGAGGTGCTGCTGCTGGACCGCAACCTCAACAAGCTGCGCCAGGCCGACGCCATCTACCAGGGCCACCTGCAGACCGTCGCGTCGAACACCTACGAGATCGAGCGCGCGGTGCGCGACGCGGACATGGTGATCGGCGCGGTCCTGGTCCCCGGTGCGAAGGCACCCAAGCTCGTCACCAACGAACTGGTCTCCCGGATGAAGCCGGGCAGCGTGCTGGTGGACATCTCGATCGATCAGGGCGGCTGCTTCGAGGACTCCCGACCCACCACCCACGCGGACCCGGTGTACCGGGTACACGAATCGGTCTTCTACTGCGTGGCCAACATGCCCGGAGCGGTCCCGCACACCAGCACCTACGCGTTGACCAACGTCACCCTGCCGTACGCGCTGGAACTGGCCAACCGTGGCTGGCGGGACGCGTCGCGTCGCGACGCCGCCCTCGCGGCCGGCCTGAACACCCACGACGGCGAGGTCACCTACGGTCCGGTCGCCGAAGCCCACGCACTGGCCGCCCGTACGGTGGCCGAGGTACTCGGCTGACCGGCGACGGCGCACCGGCGGCGTTGCGTCAGGCGGTGCGCAGCTATCTGGACCACCTCACCGTCGAGCGTGCGCTGTCCGGCCACACGCTGCGGTCCTACCGCCGCGACCTGCAACGTTACCTGGACGGGCTGGCTCGGGCCGGGATCGGCGAGCTCGCCCAGGTGCAACCGGCACACATCACGGGCCACCTCGCGGCCCTGCGCTCCGGCGGCCCCGACCAGCCACCGCTGTCGGCCGCGTCCACCGCCCGGGCGGCCAGTGCCGTACGAGGACTGCACCGGTTCGCCGTCCGGGAGGGGTACGCGCCGACCGACGCGGGTCGCGACGTCCGTCCGGCCGCCCCGCCGCGTCGGCTGCCCCGCGCCCTCGACGTCGACCAGGTGGAGCGGCTGCTCGCCGCCGCCGGGTCGATCGACGGTGCCGGCGCTCCGCTGGCACTGCGCGACCGGGCGCTGCTGGAGTTCCTGTACGGCACCGGAGCGCGGATCTCCGAGGCGGTCGGCGCCGCCGTCGACGACCTCGACCTGACCGCCGCGGTGGCCCTGCTGCGTGGCAAGGGCGGCCGGCAGCGGCTCGTCCCGGTGGGCAGCTACGCTGCCGACGCGCTGCGCGCCTACCTGACCCGGGTCCGGCCGGCCCTGGCCGGGGCCGGCCGGGGCAGCGCGGCGATCTTCCTCAACGCCCGGGGCGGGCAGCTGTCGCGGCAGAGCGCCTGGACCGTGCTGCGCCGCGCCGCGCAGCGAGCCGGGCTTCCGGTCAACGGCAGCTACGCGGTCTCCCCGCACACCCTGCGCCACTCGTACGCCACCCATCTGCTCGACGGCGGTGCCGACGTGCGGGTGGTGCAGGAGCTGCTCGGCCACGCGTCGGTCACCACCACCCAGGTCTATACCCTGGTGACCGTCGACCGGCTGCGCGAGGTGTACGCCACCGCACACCCGCGCGCCCGCCGCTGACCGATCGTCGGCAGGCGCAGGCCGTGCGGTGTCGACACGCCGGGCGGGTGTCCGCCGCACCCGCACCCGGTGGCGTACAGTCGGGCAGCGGCGCGGGCTTTCGTACGGCGGCAGGCGAGGCCCGCAGCGGCGACGCCGCTGGAGACGCCGGTCGGCTCCGGCGCCGAGCAGTCGTCGGGAGGGGGCGCACAGGACATGGCGGGCAACAGTGACCGTGCCGAGGCGTGGACCTCGACGCTCCGCGAGCAGCAGGCCGGGCTCGACCTCAGCGCCGAGCTCGGGCCGGCCGATCCGACGGCGTACACCATGCGCAAGCCGATCCCCGAGCCGATGCCCACCGACCGCCACGGCCCGGCCCGGATCATCGCGATGGCCAACCAGAAGGGCGGCGTCGGCAAGACGACGACCACCATCAACCTGGGTGCGGCGCTGGCCGAGTACGGCCGCAAGGTGCTGCTGGTCGACTTCGACCCGCAGGGGGCACTGTCGGTCGGCCTGGGCGTCAACCCGCACAATCTCGACCTGTCCGTCTACAACCTGCTCATGCAGGACGACGTCACCGCCGAGGACGTGCTGATCAAGACCGATGTCGCCGGCCTGCATCTGCTGCCGGCGAACATCGACCTGTCGGCGGCGGAGATCCAGCTGGTCAACGAGGTCGCCCGGGAGATGGCTCTGGCCCGGGTGCTCAAGTCGATCCGCAAGGAGTACGACTTCGTCCTCATCGACTGCCAGCCCTCGCTCGGGCTGCTCGCGATCAACGCGTTGACCGTGGCGCACGGCGTGCTGATTCCACTGGAGTGTGAGTTCTTCAGTTTGCGCGGAGTGGCGTTGCTGCTCGACACCATCGACAAGGTCCGGGAGCGGCTCAACTTCGACCTCGAACTCGAAGGCATCCTAGCCACCATGTACGACAGCCGGACCACCCACTGCCGGCAGGTGTTGCAGCGGGTCGTGGAGGCGTTCGGCGACAAGGTCTACCAGACGGTGATCACCAAGACGGTGAAGTTTCCCGAGTCCACCGTCGCCGGCGCGCCGATCACCAGCCTCGACCCGGCCTCGTCCGGTGCCCGCAACTACCGGCAGTTGGCCCGCGAGGTGATCGCGCACCAGACGGAACGCTAGCTCGCCATGCCACGCGCCGACCTGCGGTGCAGGTCGCAGCCCTGGTGCATTACGGTCGAGTGGTGAGTGCCCCGACAGCTGCCCAGACGGACGCCGTACCGGCGACGGCCGGGGCGTCGCCGGCTGTCGCGGCCGAGACCCCGCCGGCCGGAGAGAGCAACGGATTCACCGTACGGCTGGCGAACTTCACCGGGCCGTTCGATCTGCTGTTGCAGCTCATCGGCAAACACAAGCTCGATGTGACCGAAGTCGCGCTGCACCAGGTCACGGACGAGTTCATCGCCTACATCCGGGCGATGGGTGACGACTGGGACCTCGACGAGGCGAGCGAGTTCCTGGTGATCGCCGCCACCCTGCTCGACCTCAAGGCCGCCCGGTTGCTGCCGGCCGCCCAGGTCGAGGACGAGGCGGATCTGGCCCTGCTGGAGGCCCGTGACCTGCTCTTCGCCCGGCTGCTGCAGTACAAGGCGTTCAAGGAGGCGGCGGCGCACATCGCCGCGCTCGAGACGGCCGGCGGGCGCCGCTACCCGCGGTCGGTCACGCTCGAATCCCGGTACGCCCAGGCCCTGCCGGAACTCGTGCTCGGGATCGGGCCCGAGCGGCTGGCCAAGATCGCGCTCAAGGCGATGACGCCGCGGCCGGTGCCGGTGGTCTCGATCGACCACGTGCACCAGGTACGGGTCAGCGTCCGCGAGCACGCCACCCTGCTGCGGGACCGGTTACGCCACGTCCGTACCGCCACCTTCGCCGCGCTCTGCCTCGACTGCGAGTCCACCTTGGAGGTCGTGGCCCGGTTCCTGGCGTTGCTGGAGCTGTACCGTGAGGGTCTGGTGGGCTTCAGTCAGGAGCAGGCGTTGGGGGAGCTGACAGTCCGGTGGACCGGCGGCGCCGACGCCGGTGCGGAACTCACCATCGACGAGTACGCCGGCCAGCCCGACGAGCGTCCGGCCACGCCCGCCGGCGGACCGTCCCGGCCGCAGGAGGCTACGCCGTGAGCGATCAGCCGCCGGACTCGCTCGCCGAGCAGGCCGCCGCCTGGGTTCCGCCATGGGCGCGTACCGCCCCACCAACGGCATCGCCGGTGCCCGACGCCGAGCGGGCAGCGTCGTCCGGGTCGCAACTGCCGACCGAGGCGGTCGCGGAGACCGAGCCGCAATCGTCTCCGCAACCGTCTCCGCACCTGCCTCCGCGCCCGGCACCGGATGCGGAGACGCCGGCGTCGGGACCGCGCCAGCGACGGCCGCAACCGCAGTCCATACCGCGGCCGGACAGCGCCGAGGCGCCGGCACCGCTCGACGACGTCGAACTACGCGGTGCGCTGGAGGCCATCCTGCTGGTCGTCGACGAGCCGGTGACCGAGGCGGTGCTGGCTCAGGTGCTGGAACAACCAAGCGAGCGCATCACCGCCGAACTCGTCCGCATCGCCGCTGGCTACACGTCGGCCGGTCACGGCTTCGACCTGCGGAGAATAGCCGGCGGGTGGCGGCTGTACACCCGGTCGGAGTACGCGCCGTACGTCGAACGTTTCGTGCTTGACGGGCAGTCGGTGCGGCTGACCCAGGCCGCGTTGGAGACGCTGGCCGTGGTTGCCTACAAGCAGCCGGTCACCCGGGGGCGGGTGTCGGCCATCCGGGGTGTCAACTGTGACGGCGTGATCCGTACCCTGGCTTCTCGTGGCCTGATCGAGGAGTGCGGTACCGAGCCGGAGACGGGTGCGTACCGCTACCGGACGACCACGCTGTTTCTGGAGAAGCTGGGCTTGGACGGCGTCGAGGAACTTCCCTCGCTCGCGCCGTTCCTGCCTGACGACGTGGAAGAGATTGCCGATGCCCAGCGATGACGACAACGGCGCACAGCGCCTGCAGAAGGTGCTTGCGGCGGCCGGGGTCGGATCCCGGCGGGCCTGCGAGGACCTGATCTTCCGCCGGCGGGTCACAGTGGATGGCCGGGTGGCCTGCCTGGGTGACAAGGTCGACCCGCACCACGCGGTCATCCATGTCGACGGGGAGCGGGTGGTGACCGACAGCCGGCTCGCCTACCTCGCGATGAACAAGCCCCGTGGGGTGGTCTCCACCATGGCCGACGAGAAGGGCCGCGCCGCGCTGTCGGACCTGCTCGACCGGATCGATCAGCGGGTGTACCACGTGGGCCGGCTCGATGCCGACAGCGAGGGTCTGTTGCTGCTGACCAATGACGGGACGCTCGCGCACCGGTTGATGCACCCGTCGTACGAGGTGCCGAAGACCTATCTGTGCGAGGTCGCCGGACCGGTGCCCCGGGCGGTCGGCCGGCGCCTGTTGGCCGGGATCGAGCTCGACGACGGGCCCGCGAAGGTGAACAAATATGCCTTGTTGGACACTCTGGGGCGGACCGCGCAGGTGGAAATCGTCCTACACGAAGGTCGCAAGCACATCGTACGGCGGTTGTTCGACGAGGTCGGACATCCGGTGACGCGGCTCGTCCGTACCGCGATCGGTCCGATCCGGCTCGGTGACCTCAAACCGGGCCGGACCCGGCGGCTGAACAACGCCGAGGTGGCCGCCCTGTTCGCCGCCGTCAACGACTAACCAGGCATGATGGACCCCGACAGCGGGCATCCCGCCGGGGCGCACTTCTCGCGCGATGACTGCGGCCAGGTGGGAGCATGACAGGGGTGAGGAGGCCGACGGTGGCTGAGCAGGTGCGGGCCGGGACGTTCGTGGTGGCCGTGGATGGTCCGTCCGGATCCGGTAAATCCACCGTTTCCCGGCATCTTGCCACCGCGACCGGTGCCCGCTATCTGGATACCGGCGCGATGTACCGGGCGGTCACCTGGGCGGTGTTACGCGCCGGAGTCGACCCGCACGACACCGACGGAGTGACCAAGGTCGCGGCTGACGTCATCCTCACCATCGGTACCGATCCGGCCACCCCCCATGTGCGTGCCGACGGTGTCGCCGTCGACGCGGAGATCCGCGGATCCGAGGTCACCTCCGCGGTCTCGGCTGTCGCCGCCGTACCCGCGGTCCGCGAACTGCTCGTCGCCGAGCAGCGTGCCCTGATCGCGGCGCACGCGCCGATCGTCGTCGAAGGCCGGGACATCGGATCCGTGGTCGCCCCCGACGCCGACCTCAAGGTCTACCTCACCGCGTCGGCGGAAACGCGGGCCCGCCGGCGCAGCGCCGAGACCGCGGCCGACGTCGCGGCGACCGCCGAGGATCTGGCCCGCCGCGACCGGTTGGACTCGACCCGCACCGCCGACCCGCTGCAGCAGTCCGCCGACGCCGTCGAGTTGGACACCACCGCGTTGGGCATCGATGAGGTGGTCAACCGGCTCCGTGACCTGCTCAGCGCCCGGGTCGCCGGATGAGCGCCGAACCCGTCCCGGCGCCGGTGGACGCGCCGGCGGCAACCGTGCCGGTGCCGGTGGTGGCCGTGGTCGGCCGCCCCAACGTGGGCAAGTCCACACTGGTCAACCGGATCATCGGCCGTCGGCAGGCGGTCGTCGAGGACACCCCCGGGGTCACCCGCGACCGGGTCCCGTACGACGCTCACTGGTCCGGTCGGCAGTTCACCGTCGTCGACACCGGTGGTTGGGAACCCGACGCCCGCGACCGCGCGGCGGCGATCGCCGCCCAGGCCGAGGCAGCGATCGTCACCGCCGACGTGGTCCTCTTCGTCGTCGACGCGACGGTCGGGGCGACCGACGTCGACGAGGCCGCCGTCAAGATGCTGCGCCGCAGCGCCAAACCGGTCCTACTGGTGGCCAACAAGGCGGACAACGCCAACATCGAACTGGACGCCACGGCCCTGTGGTCGCTGGGCCTCGGTGAGCCGTATCCGGTCTCCGCACTGCACGGTCGGGGATCCGGGGATCTGCTCGACGCGGTCCTCGACGCGTTACCGGATCTCCCGCCGGTCACCGAACCGGGCCCGCGCGGCCCGCGCCGGGTCGCGCTCGTCGGCCGGCCCAACGTCGGCAAGTCCAGCCTGCTCAACCGGCTGGCCCGGGAGGAGCGGGCGGTGGTCGACTCGGTCGCCGGCACCACTGTCGACCCGGTGGACAGTATCGTCGAGATCGGTGGCGAGCCGTGGCAGTTCGTCGACACCGCTGGATTACGTAAGCGCGCCAACCGGGCCAGCGGCACCGAGTACTACGCCAGCCTGCGTACCGCTGGCGCGATCGAAGCCGCAGAGGTGGCGGTCGTCCTGCTCGACGCCAGCGAGACCCTCAGCGAGCAGGACCAGCGGGTGCTCTCGACGGTCGTCGAAGCGGGCCGCGCACTGGTGATCGCGTTCAACAAGTGGGACCTGGTGGACGCCGATCGGCGCTACTACCTGGAGAAGGAGATCGAGCGGGACCTGCGCCGCATCCCCTGGGCGATCCGGGTGAACATCTCGGCCAGGACCGGGCGCGCGGTGGAGCGGCTCGCGCCCGCCCTGCGTACCGCCCTGGCCAGCTGGGAAACCCGGATCCCGACCGGACAGCTCAACCAGTGGCTCACCGCGCTGGTCCAGGCGACGCCGCACCCGATACGCGGCGGCCGGGCGCCGCGTATCCTCTTCGCCACCCAGGCCGGGGTGGCGCCACCGCGCTTCGTGCTGTTCACCACCGGCCCGTTGGACGCCGGATACCAGCGGTTCGTCGAGCGCAAGCTTCGTGAGGAGCACGGCTTCCAGGGCAGCCCGATCGAGGTGTCCGTACGGCCACGCAAGCAGTCGGGCCCGGGGGGCAGGGGCAAGGCGCACGGCTGACGTGCTGACCTAAGCCGGCGGGGTCAACGGTCGAGACACCGCCCGCCGGATCGGGGGTGCGAGTCGGTCGTGCCTGCGGTGCGCTACGCTGTAGCGGCTGTCGCTCGCTCCACTAGGCGGGTGGCAACGGGACGTGGCGCAGTTTGGTAGCGCACTTGACTGGGGGTCAAGGGGTCGTCGGTTCGAATCCGGCCGTCCCGACAGAGAAAAAGCCCTGACCAGCGGGAACGCTGGTTAGGGCTTTGACTTTCTTCTATAAAGTTTTGAACCGCCCCCCGAAAACCCCCCAATTACCTGGTTCGGCAACCAGGTTTGTCATCCCCGGGCATCGTCGTGCGTTGCGGGTGCGCGCTGTCCGCTTGGGTTAGCGCCGAGGCGTTCAAGGACTTCGGAGACGTCGGGGGCTTGGGCGGGCTTGGCGATGTAGTAGGTGTCGGTCACCTCTTCGCTGGAGTGTCCTAGCTGTGCTGCGGCGCTCTTGGTGTTGGTCTCCTCCTTGATGAGGGTGGCCACCGTCTTGCGGAAGGTGTGGGGGGTGACCCAGGCGAGGTCGGTGTCGGCGCGGGCCTGGCGCCACTGCCGGCGGACGTTGTTGGGTGACAGCCAGGTGCCGCGTCGGGAGGCGAAGATCGCGTCATGGGGGTTGTCTGCGGCGACGAGCTTGCGGGCCAGGATCATGCCGACCGCGAATCGGGGCAGGACGACCATTCGGTAGCCGGCGTCGCTCTTGGTCCAGGGCTGGCGGAAGAAGCCCTTCCCTTTGACGAAGACCAGTGTGCCGCAGATCGTCAGGGTGGGGCGTTCGGCGGCTAGGTTCAGGTCTTCCCAGCGCAGAGCGAGGATTTCACCGATGCGTGCGCCGGTGGCGAGCATGAGGTCGACGATGTCGGCCAGGTCTCCGGTGTGCCGAGGTCCGGGTTTGCCGGGGATCGGCTGCTGCCAGTCGCGGATCGCCGTACGGACGGCCTGGAGGTTGTCGTCGGTGAGGGCGACGACCGTGCGGCGAGGTTTGCGTAGCCGGCCGGTGTCGCGTACGGGGTTGGTGGGTATCGCGCCGTGGCGTACGGCCAGCGCGAACATCTGGCTGAGGACGACCTTCGCTCCCTTGGCCGACGACGGGCGGTCCTTGGCGATGTCACGCAGGAACCGGTCCAGGCGCCCGACGCTGGCCTCTCTGATCCGGAGGCCGCCGAGGGCCGGCAGGATTGAGGCGCGCAGGCTGGTCTGGTACCGGTGGATGGTCTGTGGTGCGATCCGCTCCTCGGCGGTGATCTCTTCGACCCATAGTTCGGCGAGTCTGCTGATGCGGGTCTCCCGAGTGATCTCGTCGTCGTTGGGGGTGGTGCGATCGCGGAGTTTGACTTTCAACGCTCGTTCGGCGGCTGGGCCTGTGGTGTCGGTGGCCTCGATGTCGCGGGTCTTGCCGTCGTAGTCGCGGAACCGGGCCCGTGCGCGGTAGCGGTTGGGTCCGAGCTTCTCGGTGCGGATCTTGCCCCAGGTGCCGATGGGCAGCTCAGGTCGGGCCATCGCTCACCGCTCCGCGTCGGTGTTGGCGTCGAGCCAGCGTTCGACCTCGCTGCGCCGGTAGCGCAGGGTGTTGCCGACGCGGATAGCGCGTGGTCCCTTGCCTCGGCTGTGCCAGGCGTAGAGGGTGTTCTTCGGCTTTCCCAGCCAGGCGGCGAGGTCATCGATGGTCAGCAGCGGGTCTGGTCGCCATTCGGGGGCGGTCGAGCCGTTCATCGCTGGCCTACCGTGTCGGCTGGACCAGGCTGCGGGTTCGACGTGACGCTGTCGGTAGGCCGCCAGTGACCGGTGGCACCCAGTGGTCTGGACCATGGGGCGGGTAGGGGATAGGGCGGGCACGGATTGGGTGTCCTTTCAGGTTCCCGGTTCGGCTGGGGCCGGGGGACGATGGCGCTGCCGCTGTATTGCGCGGTCGCGGGTTGCGCCGGTTGTGGACGTCGATCCACGCGTGGCGATCCGAAGTCGTCAAGCCTGTCGCCGGCTGGCGTGATGGCGGGGCGCGGAAGACTCTGCAGCCCGTGTGCCTGCCTAGACATTGGAGACCCCGTCAGCGTTAGGCAGGTTGAGGTGGGGGTGGAGCCGGCGTTGTACCGGTGGAGTAGGAATATTCGAGGCGGGCACTATTCCTCCTATCCGGGACTGAGTGCGGGGTTGAGTGGCGGCGTCGATCCGGGTGGATGCTTGGCGGTGATCGAGCTGACCGCAGGTCGGTACGGTTCAGCGGCGACCTTGATCGCGGTGGGCAGGCTCGTTCTGGTTCGACACGCGATGCCGGAGGTCGATCCGGCGATCCCGGCTGAACGGTGGCGTCTGGGTCCGAGGGCCGGGCGGCTGCTCGGGCGTGGCGCCACTGGTGGCAACGCCGGCCTACTTTGTCGGCAGCGACGAGCCCAAGGCGGTGGAGACGCTGCGGCGGTCGGCGGCACGCTGATCATCGGGACGCACGGCCTGGCGGCAGCCGTCTGGCTGGCCAGCCTGTTGCCGGTCCGGCCGAGTCCTGCGCAGTTCTGGTCGGGTCTGCGCTTGCCAGACGTCGTCGAGGTTGATCTGGCCGCTGGCATCGTGTCGCGGCCTAACCGTTGGCGGGCGGGCCATGAGCGTGGGGCGCGTCGCCGGTGTAGGTTCTCATCGCCGAGGGCGGCGTTGATGGGCGTTGACCTTCAGCCGAGCGGGTTCCTTCGGAGCTGACGGTGCTTCCTTCTCACCAACTTGGCGGTTCCTCATGATCGTGCTGGCTGAGGAGCATGCGGGTACTTGCTGGTAATGCGGATGTCGCTGCAGGTGGCATCCGATTGAATGACTGCGTGATCATGCTGCAGGCAGTGGTTCAAGTGCCGATGTTCAGTGAGGGACCGGCGCCGTGGCCGGTCGCGGCTGTGGCTCCCGGCTCGTGGTTGGTTCTCAGTGCTGGCTGCACCGCTGAACAGGCGGGTCTGTTCGTGGCCTCCCTCGCCACGCGGATCGACGTTGCGTCTCCGGGCGGTCGCGATGAGGTTGTGGACGCACTGTTGGCCGAGGAACTGCTCATCGTCGCCGGCGGCCTGCAGTTGAGTGATACGAGCGCCGGGACGGTGATCGTGCCGGGTTGTTGTTGTGGCCTGGAGGACTGGCGGGAATGGACCCGGGTATTGATCGATGGTTCGCCGTGGCTGGGGCATGATCCCGGACCAGAGATTGAGGTCATTGGCGAGGATGTGCGGGTGTGGCAGGACGGGGGGCCCAACCGTGAGCGTGGCAGGTGGGCCGAGCAGCGGGTCGATCTTCCATGTCGTGCGTTCCCTCAACTCCTGTTGGGCGTGCAGCGGGACTTATTCGGCTTCCTGAACGCCTTGGCCGGGTGGGCTAAGCAGACCGGGCTGGGTCCGCGAGGAGCCGCGTTGGTGGAGAGGGTCGACCAGCACTTCGCTATCACCGCGCCGCTGGAGTTGCCGGCTGACTGATCGGCCCATTCTCACGTTGTTGGCGGAACCGTAGGTGTGTCTGGGCTGGCTCGTTCGGCGAGGTAGGTGCTCCAGTCGCGTTGGAGGTAGCCGGCCCAGCGGCGTGCGGTGTTGATGTGGATGCCGAGGGTCTCGGCGAGGATCGGAGTTGGCAGTTCGCCGGCCAGGGCGATGAGCGCGGCGTGCCGTGCTGGCCTTGTGGTGATGCCGTGACGTCGCAGCGCTTTGCCGAGGCCGTGGATGGTGAGTGGTTGTCCGGTGTTGAGGCCGGGGAACAGCCAGGCGGTCTGTGCGGGGCTGCCGCTGGCGAGGGCGGATCGGCTGCGGGGCGTTTGGGCGAGTCGCTGGGTGAGCTCGCCGAGGCTGGGCGGTAGGGGCAGCGGTTTGGCGCCGACGGTGAGGAAGGTCTGGCCGTTGTCGATGGTGATGTGTGTCGTGGTGAGTTGCCTGATCCGGCTCACGGTCAGCCCGTAGAGCAAGATCAGTGCGCCGGCGACGCGGACCTCGTCCGGTAGCTGTTCGTCGGTCAGACAGCGGCGGAGTTGGTGCCAGCGTCGGTCGTCGTCCAGGATCGCGCCCGGGTCTCGCTGCGGTGGAGTGGGAATCTCATGAGGCGGTGTGAGCCCGCGCTCCGTGGCCCAGTTCAGGAAGTGCCGCACGGTGTGGCGCCGGCGTGCTCCTTCGGCCAGCCACTGTTCGAGATCCGGCTGGGTGAGCGCGGCGAGGGTCACCTGGCGGGCATCGATCCAGTCGAGTAGGTCCAGCGCGACCCTGACGTGTGAGCGCAGCCGTTCGCCGGTCGCTGAGGTCGGGGTTCGGCGAGTGGCGGCGCGGCGGGCGCGTCGCAGCAGGTGCCAGATTGCGAAGGGGCGCACGAGGCGGGCGTGGTGGGCGGGGTGTTTGGTGAGGAGCCGATCGAGCCAGACCTCGACGCGCTCGATGTCGTCGTGGCGGTGTGGCAGGACGCCGGTGTGGGTGAGCAGGTGTCGGGCGTAGCGTTCGCCGTGCCCGAGCGCGACGGCGTCGAGGTCGTCGTGGCTGATTGGCCGGCCGTGGGCGGCGAGTTGGGCGAGCAGCCGTGCGGCCGGGCTGTGGGCGAGCCACTTGATGACCGCTTCGGGACGATCTGCTCGGCTGAGTGTTTCCAGTACCGGCACCAGTTGCGGCTCGATGCCGCCGGCCGGGCCGGTAAGCAGGTCGACCAGACGAGTGCGGAGCACGCAGCGGGTGCATTGCCCCTCGGCGTAGATGCGGCCCTCGTTGCCGCAGGTGCGGCACTGGTGACCGATGTCCGTGCCCGCGCAGGGACCGCAGATCGCTGCGGCGGTGGTCTCGTCACGTCCGACGAGCGGGCGCCGGATCCCGCACCGGGCGCAGTCGCGGGTGTCCCGCAGGACGGTCTGGTAGCAGGGGTGGCAGATGGGGCCAACGGGCCAGTTTGCCGCGACGATCCTGACCCGGGCGCAGCGGGCGCAGGCGACGCGCCGAAGCGGACGGCAACTCGAACACGTCAGCGGCCCGGACCGCCCTGCCGGCCGGCACGGTCGGGCGCGTCCGCAGGTGGCGCAGAGGGTATCGACGGTGGGAGGCCGGTAGCAGCGGTAACAGACCTCGGCCGTGGGGTCCTGGCCGCGGTGGGCGATGCGGGCGACTTCCCCGCAGCGGCTGCACGCTCGCTGCGGCTGGTGACGCCGCCGGTAGCAGGCCGGGCACAGCGGTCCGTCCGACCCGCGGTAATGGGTCGGTCCGGTGGTGCCGCATGTCGTGCAGGTCCGCACCGGTTGCCAGCAGGTCTCGCAGACCGGGGAGCCGTCGTCGAGCCTGGCGACCGGCTGGCGTGGCCGGCCGCATCGAGCGCAGGGCGTGATCACCTGTTCATCGACGCGGTAGCAGCGGTGACAGATGCCGCCTTCGGCGCGGCGGGCCAGGATCCGTCCTTCGCGACCGCACCGGACACAGGCGCGTATCCGCATCCGGGCAGCGCAGCGACCGCAGATCCGACCGTCGGGTCCGGTCACCAGGTCGGGCAGGGTCCGCCCGCAGGCGACGCACGCGGGCAGCACCACATCGGTGTGGCCGGCGGCGTGCAGGGCGTGGGCGAGGCGGACCAGCGACAGCGGGCAGTGTGCCCCGGGTTCGGCCAATGCGTCGGGATGCGCGTCCATCCACGCGTCCAGCTCGTGCAATGCCCGTAACCGGGTCACCCTGGCAACGGCCAGCACCGCGAACGCCGACGCCTCGTCCATTCCATCCACTACGGACACCAGGTGGGTGGCGAGGCGTTGCACCGCATCCTCGCGGCGGCGGCTCTGCTCGAGGCTCATAGCCCCTCGGGCCGCCGCACGGTGCTGCGCCGCACCGACGGAGCCGCCCCGCCCGCAGCGGAGGCAGTCTTGCGGACCTCCGCGTTGACCTCGGTGATCTCGATCAGGTCGTTCGGGGTGCAGTTGAGGATGTCACACAGCGCCGCCAGCACATCCATCGACAGCCGCTGCGGCGCGGCGGTCACCAGCCGGTAGACCTGCTCGCGGGACAGGTGCACACCGCGCTCGGCCAGCAGCGGTACCAGGTCGCTGGTGGCATACATCTCCGCTCGGGCCATCAGCTGCCGCAACTGCCAGCGGTAACCCATCTTCTTGATCATCCGGTACCCTCCCACAGATCGCCGAGCTGCTGGCGCAGCGCCTTCTCGACCAGCCGGTTACGGAATTCGTCCGACACTCCGGTGTAGATCGCCGTGGTCGCCGCGTAACTGTGTCCGACCTGCTCGGTCACGAACCTTTCCGGGTAACCGAACTCGACCAGATGCGTGACGTAGGAGTGCCGCAGACTGTGCAGATCCAACTCCGGCGGCAGTCCGGCCGCCGCCCGCACGGTCTCGAACGCCTTGTCCAGTCCGTGCCGGCCGACCCGGCTGCGCCGCTCGGTGACCCACAACGCCGGATGCTGCCCCGGCGACAACAGCGGCCTGACCTCGTCCACCCACTGCTCCAGGACCGGCACGACCCAGTCCATCTCCGGCACCGTCAGGACCGTGCGCCGTTTGGGCGCACCGCCGCGTGACGCCTTGCCGAAACGGACGAACAATGCCCCGAACCGGCCGTACCGAGCTGCTTTCGGGTTGTGCCGCAGGTCTGCCAGGTCCAGGCCGCAGCACTCCTGCCGACGTAACCCGTACGCGTAGACGGTCTTGAGCATCGCGGCGTCGCGCATCGCGGTCAGCGAGCCCTTCCGACGCCGGCTCCGGATCTCCTCCACCCGGCCGTCCGACGCATCGAACAATGCCTGCGCCTCGTCGTAGGTCAACGGCCGCCGGCCCGGGTCCCCCTCGTAGTCCGATACGTGGACCACGCTGTTGTGCTCGTGGAACACCTGCGTGACGGAGGCGCCGAACCGCTGCTGGCACTGCTCCGGCCACCCGTAACGGGCATCGGCCGCGTACTCGCAGAACATCCGCAACGCGATCTCGTATCCCCGTGCGGTGGACACTCGGATCGGCTTGGCCCCGGAACGCAGGTCGGCGATGAACGCCTCTGCTTCCGCGGCCGTCCACTGCCACGGATACAGGCCGCTGAACGACATCAGCCGGCGGACCAACGCCAACCGCGGTCCGATCGTGGCCTCCTGATCGAGGAACCGAGCCGCCTGTTGCCGGGCCCAGCCCGACAGCATCGCCTCGACGACCGCCCGCTGCGGATCCAGCGGGACGACACCCTCGACCAGCTCCAACCGCGCCGAACCGGCCATTTCCACCGCCACAGCCAGCTCCCATCGGCGTTGCATCAGAAGCAACATTGTTGGGATGGAAGGCGTATCGTACAAACGTCGAGGTCAGCCGTCGAAGATCAGTTAGCATCATCGATCAATCCTTCTCGTCTGGCTGGCCCTGGTCGTCGACGGACATCCCGAGTTGTTGCATCTGATGCAATATGCGCTGGTGCGCTATCGCCGCGTAGCTGCTGCTCAGGTCGACGCCGATGTAGCGGCGGCCGAGTTGTAGCGCGGCGAGTCCGGTCGTGGCGGCACCGCTGAACGGGTCGAGTACCACGCCGTCGGGCCGGCATCCGGCTGCGATGCACCGAAGCGGGACCTCGATCGGGTAGGCCGCGAAGTGGGCTTCCTTGAATGCCCGTGTGGGGTAGGGCCACACATCGCCGGGGTTCTTGCCGGGTGGTCGGGTCCGGTCGTGGCCGCGTGTCTTCGAGTCGCCGGGCTTGCCGTGCGTGACCGGGGCGCGTAGCCGGCGGTCGTTGGAATCCTTCAGCGGGATGCGGATGGCGTCGAGGTCGAAGAAATAGCGTGGACTGCGGGTGAACAGGAAAACCATCTCGTAGGTGGTGGTCAGCCGGTCCTTGGCCGAGGAGGGCTGTCCGTTCGTCTTTGCCCAGACCGCCGCGTTTCGCAAGATCCAGTTGTTGGCTTGGAGGGCGAGGGCTACTCGCCATGGGATGCCGATCAGGCTTTTGGCGGGTAGTCCGGCAACGGCTCCGGGGGTCCACTTCTGGCGGGTGTAGTTGCCGCTGATGACGCTGTTGGTGCCGTGGGGTTGGGCTTTGCGGGGGCCGGTGCTGGCGTAGGAGTCGCCGAGGTTGAGCCACAGGGTGCCTTGGGGGTGGAGCACGCGACGGGCCTGGTTGAAGACGGCGACGAGGTGGTTGACGTAGCCGTCGATGGTGGCTTCCTGGCCGTACTGGCGGTCGGTCCAGACTGCTCCGCATTCCGGACACAAGCGCTGCTGCCCACCTGACGGGTTTGGGGCGAGGCGGTGATCGCAGTCGGCGTGGCCGTCGTGCCATTGGCCCGTGTCGTACGAGCGCAGTCCCCAGTAGGGCGGTGAGGTGACGATGCAGTCCACTGATGCGTCGGGCATCGTGGCGAGCGCGTCATGCGCGTCGCCGACGTGGAGGGTGACCGGCCCGGCGCTCCACCACGGAGCCGACGGCTGGGGTGCGGATGTCGGGTGGCTGCTGGTGCTCATGCCGCACCTCCAACCGGCTCGCTGCTACCTGGGGCGTTGGTCGGCGGCGGTGCGAATGCTCGCGTGTCGGGGTTGCTGTCATCGAGTCCGACATCACTTGGGTTTCGGTAGCGGTCTGATCGCGCAGCCTTTTGGGTGAGCGTGATCTGGGTGATTTTGGTCGGGGCGGGTGTGATGACGTCACCTCGGGATTTCTGAAGCGTTATCAAGGCATCCGGGGAAATCTCGGATAGCTCGAACGTGAGGGGCTTGGGTTGGGCCTGGCGGCAGTCCGTGATCTGCGCGAGCGACGTGGTCTGGCGTCGGCCGAGGAGTTGGAACGGTTCGAGACGGATGCGCTGGCCGGATTCGTTCTGGCGCGGGCGTCGGCCGGACTCACCGACGGGACGATCCGCGGCGACGTGGGCCATCTCGAGCAGGTGCGGTCGTGGTTCGGCTGCCCGTTGTGGGAGATGGAGGCGGCGGACGCGGACGCCTACTTCGGGCGGGTGATGCGCCGCGCGCCGAGCGGCACCCGCCTGGCCCGGTCGCAGGCGCTGCGCACCTACTTCACGTTCCTTGAGCTGCGTTACCAGACCGAGTTGCATGCCATGACCGGCCGGGTGGTGACCTGCCCGGTAGACGAAATGAACCGCCCGCGCGGTAGCAAGGACGCCATGCTGCGCATCCCGCCCAGCGAGGCCGAGGTCACTGCCCTGTTCACCAGTTGGGCGCAGGAACTGGCCAGCTGCCGCAAGTTCGCCCCGTCTGCTCGGAACTACACGGCGGCCCGTCTGATGGCTGAGGTCGGACTGCGGGCGAACGAGGCCCGCCGGCTCGACTTGGCCGACATCAAGTGGGACCTCGGTCGGTTCGGCAAGCTGCATGTTCGCCACGGCAAGGGCTCGCGTGGCTCGGGTCCTCGAGAGCGGATGGTGCCACTGATCAACCACGCTGGCCGGACATTGCACTGGTTCATCGAGGACGTGTGGGGCCAGTTCGGTGACGACCACACCCGGCCGTGCGCCCCGCTGTTCCCCTCCGAACGGGCCGGCGGCCGAGTCGGCTACGACGCCGTCCGGGCCGCGCTCGCGGCGGCGGTCGCCGTGCACCTGCCGGTATGGACCGACCGGCTCACCCCGCACGTGCTGCGACACTTCTGCGCATCGCAGCTCTACATGAACGGCGTGGACCTCATCTCGATCCAGGAGATGCTCGGACACGCCTGGGTCGCCACCACGATGCGCTACGTCCACGTGCACCGCACGCGGATCGAAGAGGCGTGGCTGGCTGCGCAGCAACGGGCCGCGCAGCGGCTTGAAGGAGTCACGTGAATGCGGTGGAACCTGCGGCTGGTCGCCGCCCAGCGTGGTATCTGGAAGGCTTCTGACCTGCAACGCCAGCTCGCCGAGCATGGCTTGGTCATCTCGGCCGGCAAGATGTCCGGCCTGTGGTCGGGGCAGCCGGTCACCGTCAAGCTCGCCGACCTGGATGTCATCTGCGTGGTGCTCGGCTGCCAGGTCGGTGATCTGCTCCTCCCCGAACCGGACACGGTGGCCCGTCCTACGGACGCCGGTCAGGTGGCCTCCCGGGCAGCCGGTGCCACACCGCTCGCGGTGGTGCCCCGACGCCGAGCCGGCCGTTCCCTGCCACCGGTCTGAACCGTGGTGGCGAGAGCGCGCGACGGCAGCATTGTCCGCAGAGCCGTCACCACCTGCGCCGCGTGTCTGGCCTGGGGGCTGACCTTCGCCCAAGGCGTCTGCCTGGCCTGTTACAACTTCGCCGCGCCCCGACACGGGCATCAGGCGGGCGAGTGCGGCGCCTGCCTGCGGCGGGAACGGCTGAAGAAGGGCTACTGCCGGCTGTGCTGGTGCCAGGCCCGCACCGTTCGCACTGTCCTGGCCGATGACGCCCGGTCGGCGGTGGTGCTGGCGCCATACCTGCGCGATATCCGGCACCACCAGTTGTTCTTCGCCGACATGGACCGGCGGACGGCCCCGCCCCGGGCTGCGCCGCGACGCTACGGAGTCAAGGGCCGGCCTCTCAAACCGCCACCACTGCCGGCCGCCCGGCCGGTCACTGGATGGATTCAGCCGCCGCTGCTCGACGCCGGAGTGCGCAGTTACCGCTACGCCGCAATCGATCTGCGGCACGGCGCGGCGCCGGACAACCCCTGGCTGGCCTGGGCACTGCACCTGGCCCACACCAACGCGGAGGCCCGTGGCTGGGCCCCGGTCACACGCCGGGGAATGCAACGGGTCCTGGTGATGCTGCTGGCCGACTACCAGGAAGGCGATCTGATCCGGGTCAGCGACTTCGCGGACATCGTGGTGCGCCGCTGCACCGACCTCGGCTACGTCATCGAGATCCTCGCCGCCATGGCCGTTGTCGACGATGACCGACCGGCCGCCCTCGAACCATGGCTGCACGCCAAACTCGCCGACCTTGCCCCGCCCATTCAGCGCGATGTGCTGCGGTGGGCCCGGGTCCTGCGCGATGGCGGACCACGTACCCGCGCCCGGCGCGTCGAGACCGTTCGCGGCTATGTCGCCGCTACCGTGCCCGCGTTGACCGACTGGGCGCGGCATCGTGAGCACCTGCGGGAGGTCACCCGTGACGACGTCAGCACGTATCTGGACACGCTGCACGGCAACCCACGCCAGACCGCGACCACCGCCCTGCGGTCGCTGTTCGGCTGGGCCAAGCACAGCAACCTGATCTTTCGTAATCCGACCGCCCGGGTCAGAGGACCACGCGTCGAGGACGCCATCTGGCAGCCGCTGCGTCCCGACGAGCTGAATCAGGCCGTCACAGCCGCGACAACCCCGCAGGCCCGGCTCTTCCTCGTACTGGCCGCGGTCCACGCCGCGCGCCCCGGCCAGATCCGCGCGATGCACCTCGACGACGTCGACCTGCCCGGCCGGCGCATCACCATCGCCGGCCACGACCGCCCACTCGACGAGCTGACCCACCACGCACTGCTCGACTGGCTCGACTACCGGCACCGCCGCTGGCCGAACACCGCCAACCCGCACCTGCTCGTCAGCACCGAAAGCGCCCTGCGGCACGGCCCGGTCAGCCACACCTGGATCCTGAACATGCGCGGACTGACCGCCACCATCGAACGACTGCGCATCGACCGCCAGCTCGAGGAGGCCATCGCCACCGGCGGCGACCCGCTGCACATCGCCGCGGTCTTCGCCGTCAGCGAGGACACGGCCATCCGGTACGCCACCAACGCCCGAATCCTCCTGCAGACCCCACCCCGGCCGCCGCACTGAGCAGCCCGCGAGGGCAGAACAACTCTCCCGGCACGGTTGGACTACGGTGCGCCGGTGACCAGATATCGCCGCACCTACCGCACCGTGGACGGCCAACGAGTCGAAGGCACCTGGCGGCACATCTTCACCCGCAACATGGACACGTACTTCCTGACCGACCTGGTCATCTACGCCGACGGCGCGATCGACAGCGGCACCGGCGGACTCACCGACCTCGACGGACTGGCCGAACAACTCCGCCGTGGCGGAGTCGCGACCACCCTCGAAGACGGCGCGTGGGCATCGGCGCACCACCTGGCGGGGTGGCGGTTCACCGAGCCCCGCTCCGCCATCAACGCCGAGATGCTTCTCGGCGAGGTAACCGACGAAATCGACCGGCTCAACGGACGGCCCGACTCCACCGGTCGATGCCTGCAAGCAGTGCAGACATACCTGGCCGACCCCACCGAGGACAACCGGCGCACGGTTCGCGATCGCTACCTGGCAATCCCCGAGCACCTGCGCGTCTACGCCCTCGGCGACATGGACCGCAAAGACGCTCCACTGCGGATCCTGATCACCGACCTGGGCGAACCATTGCACGGCTGGCCAAACGGCCCCGTCGTCACCGAGCAGAAGCGGGCCGAGGCAGTCGCGTACTTCCGCGAGCGGAAGATCGCGATCGAGACATGGGACGCGCGGGTCCCGGCCGACGGCCCCGAACACCCGATGCAGCCCACGCTGACGATCCCGAAGACGGTCTACCCACGCGGCTGGCCGGATCCACCCGGCGTCGAAGTCCTGCAGAACGACTACCCGGCAACCATCACCGTCGGCGCCAACAGCTACCCCAGCGTCACACACGCCTACTGGGCGCTGTCGACTCCCGACCCGCACTGGCACGACCAGATCGCTGCGGCGCCGCGCGGATACGACGCCGGCAAACTCGCCGAGCAGGCACCCCGCCGCGCCGACTGGGCCTCGGCACGTCTGGCCGTCATGACCATCCTGCTGCGTGCCAAGTACACCCAGCACCCGCAGATGGCACAGACCCTGCTCGCCAGCGGCGACGCCCGCGTCATCTCCGTCGACTTCGACTCCGCCTACTGGTCCGTCGGTAGCGAACGAGCCACCAACTGGATGGGCCGTCTGCTGGAAGTGATCCGCTCCGAACTCGCAGCTGCCGCAGCCGGGATCTCCCTTCCGGCGATTCATGGCAACGGCTCCTCAGCTTCGCCAGGAACACAAGGGCCGACATGCGAGGATGGGGCACCAGAGCCCTCCGGTTCCCCGTGAGAACACTTGGGTTCGCGGGAACTTCCGGACCTTAGCGGCTCGCGGAGGACCACTACGTCTTCGTGCTGCAGGAGCCATTGCGGGTCGCCGGTGGCGATGGCGTCGCGGGTGTTCTTTTGCTGGAAGAAGGAGGCGCGGGGGATGACCATGCCATCGCGGACGCCGCAGATGAGAGCGATGCACTCATCGACGAGTTTGAGGCCGGCGTTGATGCCGGCGGCGGCGACCATGCCGGGGATGTCGATGAGTTCGCCGTGGCGGCGGTAGGGCCGGGCGGTGACGACGACGTGCCCACCGGGCCGCAGCAGGATCCGGCAGCCGGCGAGGATCGCGGTGAACCCGTCGGCCAGCTCTCCGTGACTGCGATAGGCGAGGTTATCCGCCCTGCCGTATTTGTGATGGAGCTTGCGGACCCTGCCGCGTCTCGGACCTGGGGTGCGGACGTGTCCGTGGGTGGACGACCCGTACGGCGGTGAGGTGATCACCAGGGAGACCTGTCCGTGCAGGCTCGCCGGCAGCAGGGCTGGTAGCGCGGTCGAGTCCCCGTGGAAGATCTCGCCCTGACCCGGTACTCCGAGTCGGACGGTGTGGCGGATGTTGTCCGCAGCCTTCGTGACCCATTCGGCTTCGTACTCGACGCCTACGCCGTGTCGGCCGAGGTGCATGGCCTCGATGACGGTTGTGCCGATACCGGCCATGGGGTCGAGCACGATCTCACCGGGGTTGGTGTAGGTGCGGATGGCGTATCGGGGGATGGTCGGCAGCATCTTGCCGGGGTGGGTCATCGATTCGGGGGTGTACCGGCCGCGTCGCAGGTCGCGGGCCGGGTGTTGGCCGGTGAGCCAGACCGAGCCGAGGTAGCCCTCGGCGAGCAAGGCCGCAAGGTCGGACCCGGCGAGGTTCGGATGCACGGAGTCAGGGAAACCGGTGGTCCGAAACGGCGGACGAGGCTCAGACACGGGCGTTCTCCTCACCAGTGGCGGTGGTCCCGAACACGACCAGGTCTCGAACGACCGGAAGATGCCGGCCGGCAAGCAGGACTCGCCCGTCGTCGGCCCCGCCGGGGTGTTCGGGGGCGGTGCGTGGCTCGTGCTCGGGCAGCGGGACGAGGACAGCGGGGATGTTCTGGTGGTAGAAGAGCCCGACCGCGCGGGCGGCGGCGATGACCGTGGTGCGGCGGCTGACCTCGTCCGGCTGGGGCTGCCGGGGTGGGAGTCCGGCGACCAGGAAACCGCCGGGGCGCAGCAAGGGCCGCCAGGTGGTCATTGCTGTGGCCGCGTCGTCCCGGGTGAGGTGCCGTGCTCCTTTAGGCAGGCTCGCCAGGATCAGGTCGACGCCGGCACCAGGCCGTCTCGCTGCCTGGCGTTCGGCGGCGGACGTTCGGAGCCGCACGGCCGGGCCGTGGCGGTCGGTGATCAGCCAAGCCGGCACTCGACGCAGGTAGTGGGTTGCGGCGGTGGCGGCGGGGTGCGCGTCGAGGTCGAGCACCACACCACCCGCGTGGGTGTAGCGGCGAATGAGGTGGGCGAGGTGGTTCAGGGGAAGTCCGTGCCAGTCCCCCGGCACTCGTCGGCCGGGGGTGCGCCGGACGTGGGTAGGCGGTAGGAGCAGACCGACTGGTACCGGCTGCCGCCGGTCACCGTGGGCGGTGGAGTGGGGCTTCGGCATGGGCGTGTGGGCCACGTCCGCCGACGAGCGCTGACACTAGGGGATTACAAATCCGGACCTCGGATTGGAAGCCTGCCGCGCGCCGACCTTGGCACACTGCCCTACGCCGAGGGGCTAAACAAGGTCATCGGCAGGTTGTACACGCAGGTCGCGGGCATCGACGAGGCTCACCGTTCGCATTACCTGATCGGTAGGGGCCGGCGATGGAGCCGCGACCGGTTGAACAAGATCGCTAGCCGGATTGAACAAGATCCCCCTCTGCTTGAACATGACCGGGCTCACCGCCTCGGGGCTTGAACACGATCACGCCGGTTGCGTTCTGCGGCCTCTCCTGACCTCCGACTACATCCGTGTAGGTGGATCTGTTGCGGGAGTGTTCAAGTCAGCTGCCTCGAGCGGTAACGGCCGCGCGCAGGGGCGTTGAACAGCCTGACCACGGGTTGAACATCCTCAGCCGGGTGTCGGTCGGCTGCCGCCAACGCGCATCGACGGGCATCGGCGGCAGCCGGGCTGAACACGTGTCGAGACCGCTTGAACAAGATCGCGAGTGTTCATGATCTGTCCAAACGCCCTGGTGGCGTGGTGGCACAGCGCCGACCGGCAGTCCCGCCGGACGGCACTCGGTCACCACGGAGGAGCACCACCATGGACCGTCGTATCCCCGCTACCGAGCCGGCCGTCGCACGGCACGGCGAGACGTTGCTCAACGACATCGAGTACCGGTTTCGGCTGATGGGGCAGGGACCGAGCCCGCTATCGGTGGATGGCCGCGCCCTCGGCCTGGCTCTGCCCCGCCGGGCAATTGCCCTGCCCGAGTTGTCGGCGATCCTGATGCACCCGTCCTGCGGTTACGCCGCCCGGGACGCGGCATGGCGGCTGCTCGTGCAGCGTGCCCGTACCGGCGACCCAGCGTGGAGGGTTGGTGCGGTCGGTGTCGCGTTGCCGGGTCTGCGGTTCAGGGCGTATCTGCTGGCCAAGCTGTTCAGCGGCGACGTGCAGGCCGCCATCGTCGAGTACTTCCTTCGCGCGCTCAGCACGGTCGATGTGGCCAAGCCGGGCGTGGTCGGGAACCTGCTGTCCGCCGCGTTCTCCAAGGCCCGCGCCGAGCTGCGCGACCTGGAGCCGGCGTCGTCCGGGGTGCCGAATCACGCTCCGGGTGCGGTGTTGCCGCCGGCCCCGTACGGGCACCCGGATCTCGTGCTCGCCCGCGCGGTCCCCGCCGGGGTCATCACCGTGCAGGAGGCAGAGCTGATCGGTGCGACGCACCTGGAAGAGGTCAGTCTCACCGCGTACGCCGAACGCACCGGCCAGCCGCGCTGGAACCTCTACAAGCGGCGCACCGCCGCCGTCGCCCGGCTGAAGGCCGCGATCGAGTCCGGCGAGCTGTCCGACCCGTACGACGATGTGGTCAACGAAGCCACCTCGACCCTGGTCCTCGACGCCCCGACCGCCCGCAAACGTCCGTGAGCGGCTTGTCTGAGCTGCGGTTTTCCAATCCGAGGCCCGGATTTGTAATCCCCTAGTGCGGGACTCTCCGCGCAGGTGACCCCTGTTCCGACCGGACCGCTGACGGCGCTGACACCCCGTACGGTCTCCGGCTCACCGCCTTCCCGTGAGGAGGACGGCCGCTCCGGTCGGCATCCGAGGTCACCTCATCAAGCGCATCGCCCGGTCCCGCCTTCGCCAGCCACTCGCGCACCCACGCCCTGCTGCGGGCTGCCTGGGCGTGCGCACCGGAGGTGCCCCATCCATGGAACACAACCCCTCTGCGCGTCCCGGGGCGGCGGCTCGCCGTCGCCCCGGGATCGCCGGGTGGGGACGGCCGTTCGTCCGCCGTCCCCGCCGAGACCTCTCTCGTACGGACCGCGCCTCGCTGAGGCTGTTCGGTGTCGCTGCGGTGATGGTCTCTTTCGTCGCCGTCCCGGCAGCGGCGTACGCGGCTGGGCCTGACCTTGCTGTGTTGGCTGTTGAGTCGATCGACCAAGTTGTCGAAAACATCCGTTTCTGGTTGGTCGGAATCCTCTTTTCGTGGGCGTCCCTGTGCCTCACGGTGGGCTTCCTGCGTTACACCAGCGGTGAGCCCGGCGAGGTCGAGAAAGGCAAGCTCGCCCTTCGTAGCGCGGCAATCGGCTATGCGGGAGCCTTGCTTGCGCCGCTGCTGGTCTCCATCGTCGGCGCGTGGGTGGCGTGATGGTCACCTTCTCGATTCGACCTCATCCCGTTGTCCAGCGGGTGGCGTTGCTGCTGCTCGGCGTCGTGCTCCTTGGAGGGCTGGCCTTCGCCGGGCCGGCGCACGCCCAGCCGAGCCCGGCACCCGGCCCGCCCAGCACTCCCACCGTGCCACCGGACGTGCTGGATCCCGATCCCATACCGGCGCCCACGCCCGGTCCCGCCCCGGCTACTGGACAGCCGTCGCCGGAGGTCGATGACGATCCGGCCTGGTACGACGTCGGTGGCCAGACCCGCAAGGCCGTCGTTGACCTGGTCGTGTGGGCCGCTGAGCAGGCGCTGCAGCCGGTGGTGGAAGCCCTCGGCGCGTCGTGGCTGTCCACCCCGGACCTCACCGCGAATGAGCAAGTGCGGGCGATCTGGACGACCAGCCTGATCGTCGCCAATGGCGTCGTCGTGCTGTTCGTCGTCGTCGGCGGGTTCCTGGTCACCGCGAGGGAGACCCTGCAAACCTCCTACGGGCTCAAGCAGGTGCTGCCCCGCATCGCCGTGGGCGTCGCACTGGCCAATTGCAGCCTGATCATCGGGCAGAAGGCCATCGAACTGACCAACGCGCTCACCATCGCTATCGCTGGCAACACGATCGACGGGCCGACCGCAGCGACGGCGATCCGGCAGATCGTGGACAACGCCCTGCGAGGCGGCGGGTTCCTGATGGCCTTGCTGGCCATCGCGGTGATCGTGATGTGCCTCGTTCTGGAGTTCACGTTCGTGCTGCGGTTGGCGGCGCTGGTCATCCTGTTCGGGGTCGCCCCGGCGGCGTTGATCTGCCACGCCAGCCCGCTCACCGAGGGCGTGGCCCAGCTGTGGTGGCGCTGCGTCCTGGCCTGCCTCGGCCTGCAACTCGGTCAGGCCATCGTCGTCATGGCCGCCGTGAAGGTCTTCCTCACCCCCGCTGGACCGACCGTGATGGGCATACCGGCGACCGGGCAGGGGCTCCTCGGGGTTGTGGTGTGCCTGACGATGCTGTGGCTGTTGATCAAGCTGCCGGGCTGGATGCGGCAGTTCGTCCTCGGCCCGCTCGGATCCAACGGCCGGGGTCTGATCGGTCAGCTCGTCCACGCCTTCGTGATGGTCAAGACGATCGGGGCGGCGGCCGGTGTCCTGGGCGGCGCGAGCGCCGGACGGACGGCTGGCCGTCCGGCAGCGCCTCGTCCGCCGGGTCCTCGTCCGTCGCCCGGCAGTCCCCGTCCGCCCCGTCCGCCCCGTCCGGGGACAGCTTCGGTCCCGCCGGGACCGGTGAGACCGGTGGCCTTCAGCCACGCCCCGGCCGTCCACACGCCGCTGCCGACGCCGTTTGGGACCAACGCCACCCCGACCTTCAGCCACCCGACGACCCCGTCCACCCCATCGGCACCGCCGTCCGGCGGCGTCCCGTCCGTGCAGTTCTCCCACCCTTCCCCGGCCCAGCCGAGTCCGCCGGCACCGGCCGCGCCACCGGCCAGGGTCGCCTTCAGCAACGCCACCACCACGACACCGAAAGCCGCACCCGGTGGCGCGGCACCGGCGGTGACGTTCTCGGCGGCTCCTGCGCCGCAGAGCGCGCCGCGCAGGCCACCTGCCCCGGTCACACCAGTGTTCTCCGCAGCTCCGGCCACACCAACGACCGGCGGGCCACGACGCGCCTCGACCCCAGGCACACGGCCCACAGCGGCACGGCGCGCCACCGCGAACGGACACGCCGCCGCCAACGCGGGAACCCCCACCGCCGGACCCGTGGCCACCGCCCGGCGAGCACCGGCCACCAGCACCGTCCGGCCCCGTCCATCGACCCCGCCCATACCGCCGTCCCCGGACGGTCGGCAGTCGGCAACCCCGTCGCCGCGCCCGGCCCCGTCCCGACCGGGGACACCGTCCCCGGTCACCAGTGCTACCTCGGCGGGTCCGACCGCCGCCCGTACCGGGCCGTCCCCGTCGGTGGGGTCGTCCGCTCCGGCGCGTCGTCCGTCCCCGAAACCGAGAGATGATCAGCGATGAGCCGCCGTAGCAACGAGGCCCCGATGCGGGCGCGGGTTCCCGCAGACGTCGAGCGTGCTGATCGAATCGTGTTCGGTATGTCGGGACGGCAGTTGGTGATCCTGGCCGTGGCGGGTCTGCTGCTGTACGCGGCGTGGACGGCGGTGGCCACGGTGGTGCATCCGCTGGTGTTCCTCGCGGGTGCGATCCCGGTCGCGGCCGGGGCGTTCCTTCTCGCGGTCGGCCGCCGGGACGGCATCAGCCTCGACGCCTGGGTCCTCGCGGCGCTGCGGCACCGCCGCAGCCCGCATCACCTCGTGCCGGCCGACGGGCCGGTCATCCCGGCCCCGGCGTGGGTTTCCACCACCGCCGGGCCGGGTGACCGGCTACCGCTGCCCGCACCGTTGCGGCTACCGGCGAAGGGCATCACGCCGGAGGGTCTGGTCGATCTCGGCTCAGACGGCACCACCGGTCTGGTCGCGGCGTCGACGGTGGCGTTCGGTCTGCGTACGGCGGGAGAGCAGAACGGTCTGGTGGCCGGGTTCGCGCGGTGGTTGCACAGCCTCGACGGCCCGGTACAGATCGTGGTGCGGGCGCACCGGGTCGACCTGACCTACCTCGCTAACCGGTTCCTCGCCGCCGCGCCAGGGCTGCCGCATCCCGCGTTGGAGGACGCCGCCAACGCCCACGTCCGGTTTCTCGATGACCTGGCCGCGCGGCGGGAGCTGCTGCACCGGCAGATCACCGTCGCGGTGCGGAGCCGACGCGGCGCGCACCACGCCGCCCACACAGCGGCCGAGGCGGCTCGTGCCCTCGCCGGTTGCGAGGTTCCCGCCCGGGTCCTCGACGGACCGGACGCGGCGGTGCGGCTCGCGGCCAGCCTCGACCCCGCCGCCCCACCCCTCGTGTCCTACGCCCCATCTGACGGAGGTGACCAGCGGTGAGCCTGCTCTCCGCACTACGGCCGAAGCGGCGGCCCGCTGTGCCTGAATCGGCCGTGATCCTGCCCGGCTCACCGGACGCCGTCGAGGTCGACGGCCGACACGTGCGGGTCGGAGACGGCTACAGCGCCACCCTGGCTGTCGTCGGCTACCCGGCCGAGGTCGGCCCGGGGTGGGCCGAGCCGATCCTGGCCTACCCGGGTCTGGTCGACGCCGCCTTCCACATCGAGCCCGTCGCGCCGGCGGTGGCCGCACAGCGGCTGCGCAAGCAGCGCGGCCGGTTCGAGTCCTCCCGCCGGCGGGACGCGGCCAAGGGCCGCCTCGACGACCCGGAGCTCGATGCCGCCGCGGCCGACGCCGCCGAGCTGGCCGCCCGGGTCGCCCGAGGCGAAGCCCGGCTGTTCCGCCTCAGCCTCTACCTGACCGTCCACGGCACCACCCCGGACGAACTGGCAGACCGGGCGGCCGAGGTGCGGTCCCTGGCCGCGTCGCTGCTACTGGACACCGCGCCGGTGACCTGGCGACAGTTGCAGGGCTGGATCAGCGGCCTACCCCTGGCGTTCGACGCGCTCGAGATGAAACGGGTCTTCGACACCGACGCCCTCGCCGCCACGTTTCCATTCACGTCACCGGACCTGCCCGACACCGCCGCCGACAGCGGCATGGGCGTGTTGTTCGGGCTGAACCTGCACTCGGCCGGCGTGGTCGTCTGGGACCGGTGGGCGCAGTCCAACTACAACGCCGTCATCCTCGCCCGCTCCGGGGAAGGCAAGTCCTACCTGGCCAAGCTCGACCTGCTGCGCAACCTGTGCCTCGGCGTGGAGGCGTTCGTCATCGACCCCGAAGACGAATACCTGCGGCTGGCCGACGCCGTCGGCGGCACCGTCATCCGCCTCGGCGCGCCAGGGGTGAAGATCAACCCCCTCGACCTGCCGCCCGGCGATGACGATTCCCTCAACGACCGGGCACGGTTCATGCACACGCTCGTGACGGTCATGGGTAGCGGGGACACCGCCGCCAGCGCGCCCTTGCCCGGCGACGAGGCCCGCTCGCTCGACGTGGCGGTGCTCGCCGCGTACCGGGCGAAGGGCATCACCACCGACCCGCGCACCTGGCGACGACCGGCGCCGCTGCTCGCTGACGTGACGGCAGCTCTAGAGGACACCGACGACGCCGGCCGCCGAGTCGCAGCCCGCCTGCATCCCTATATCGCCGGCAGCATGAAGGGCCTGTTCGATGGACCGACCACGACCGCCCCGCTCGGGCACCTGGTGGTGTTCGCCATCAAGGACCTCCCCGAACAGCTGCATCCGGTCGGCACCCTGATCACCCTGGACACGATTTGGCGCACCGTACGCGGCGCGACCGCCTCCGGAGCCGGCCCGGACATGTTGCGGATGGTGCTGGTGGATGAGGCGTGGAAGCTGCTGTCCGGCGGGCGCGGCGGTGTGTTCCTGGAAACCCTGGCCAAGTCCGCCCGTAAGTACGGCGTCGGTCTGACCGTCGTGACCCAGGACGCCGCTGATGTGCTCGCTACCAAGACCGGCCGCGCCGTCGTCTCCAACGCCGCCACGCAGGTGCTGCTGCGGCAGGCGCCGCAGGCGATCGACGCCGTGTCCGAGGCGTTCGGCCTCACCGACGGCGAGCGGGCGTTCCTGCTGTCCTGCCAGCGCGGAGACGCCCTCCTCACAGCCGGGTCGGCGCGAGTGGCGTTCCACAGCCACGCCTCCACCACCGAGCACGAATTGATCGTCACCGGCCCGGCCGCCCGTCGCCGCTGACCCGGCCCGCTACCCTTCACCACCGATCGGAGTTCCCGATGGTCCCCTCGATCACGCTGTCCCCGCAGCCCTCGGACACCGCCGTGTGTGTGCCCGGCCAGGGCGGCGTGCCCGACTCGATCGTCGGGGAGCTGCTGTGCGGATCCTGGGGCGACGACGCCACCGATGTGTGGCGTCTCGCCCGGGACCGGTGGCCGCTGCTCCTGACCGCCGTGGCGGCACTCGTCGCCATCCGAGTCCTGTGGGCGGTGTGGCGGCGGAGCGTCTGGCGGCGGTACGCCGCCGACGCGCGGTGGCTGGAGATCACCCCGCCGGTGACTGCCACCCCGGCTGCGACGGTCGGCCTGTGGCGGCTACTCGCCACGGTGTTGCCCGCGCCGCGCCGGTGGGCGCTGCGTCCGGCCCGGCTCGTCTGGGAAGTCGCCGCCGACCCGGAGGGGATGCGCTGCGGGCTGTGGCTGCCACCCGGGGTCAACCCGACCGCCGTCGTGCGGCTGCTGCAACGCGGCTGGCCCGGCGTGAGGGCCGAGCAGACCCACCCGCCGGCCGTCCCGACGACCGGTGCCGTCGCAGCCCTCGCGGTCTGGCCGACTCAGCCGGAATGGCTGCCCCTGGTCGAAGACACCACGCCTACCCACCGCCGAGGCAGGGACGCGAGCGCCCCCGAGGAGGACCGGCTCCGGGGGGTCTACGGCGGGCTGGCCTCGGCCGGGCGCACCGGCGGCGCACTTCTGCAGGTCCACCTCGGCCGGGCTCCGGCTCACCGGCTGCGGCTGCTGCGTCGTGCGATGACCAACCCGCAGCGCGTCCACCGCCCCCGAGGTGTCTCCCGTGTCGCCGGGCTGCTCGCCGACGGGCTACGCGCGCTGATCATCGGCGTCCTGGACATCGTCACGCCCGGCCCGTCGAGCCCGAAGAGACGCACCAATCCGACCGACCCGTACACCGCCGAGCTGGCTCGGCGGGCGCGGGCCAAGTACGCCGACGCACCTCACCTGCTCGTCGCCGTACACGCGATCGCCACCGGTCCCACCATGCCTGCCGCTCGCGCTGCTGTCGCTGATATCAGCTCCGGGTTCGGGTTGCTGTCGGCGCACTTCACCCGCCGCCGGCTCCGGCATGGTGCGGTCGCGGCGGCCGACCGGTGGGTGCCCGAGGCTCGAATGATCCTCGTCTCCGTGGCGGAAGCTGCCGCCCTCGCCGGGTTGCCCGCCGAGCCGGCCGCCTACGGCCTGCCCGGCGCGGCGTCACGCCGCCGGGCCGCGACCCGCGACATCTTCCGGGCCACCGAGCAGGACACACGCCACCGCGCGGCAGTCCATGCCGCGCCCGACGCCGACGACCCGCCAACCGCGTGGAGCACCTCATGAGCAAGACCAACCCCAAGGCCGTGGCACCCCCCTCCAGCCCGGAAGGCCCCAGGCTGAACCTGGTGCCTGTCAAGGATCGACAGGGCTTGGGAGGCAAGGTCATCGGTGTCGCCAACGTCGGACCACCGATGCGAGTCGGCATCTCTCTGGTCGACTGCCGCTACCACCTTCACGCGCTCGGCCCGACCGGTACGGGCAAGACGACCCTGCTGATGCGGATGATCCTCGACGACGTGACCGCCGGACGTGGGGTGGCCGCGTTCGATCCGGCCAAGGGCGACCTCATCCGAGACCTGCTCGCCCGGCTTCCGAAGGACTGTGGTGACCGCCTGGTCCTCATCGACCCGGACGAACAGACCGCGCCACCGGCAATCAACCTGCTCGACCCGGCCGTACACGGAGGCAGCCCGCACGACGTCGCCGCGAATCTCACGGCGGTGATGGCGAAGGTGTGGTCACGCTGGTGGGGCCACCGCACCGCCGACATCTGCTACCACGGCCTGCTCACCCTCGCCCACGTCGAAGGCGCCACCCTCGCCCAACTACCGCGGCTGCTGTCGGACTCGAAGTGGCGGACCAGCCGGGTCAACACGGCCACCAGCAAGCTGAACGCGTGGGAGGGCAGCACCCTCGGCGAATTCTGGGAAGGGTTCAACGAGCTGCCCGCCACCCAACGCTCCGGCCTCGTCGCCCCGCTGCTGTCCCGGCTGCGCCTCGTGCTGGCGCACCCCATGGCGGCGTCGCTGTTCGGGGTGCCGGCCACCACGTTCTCCTTCGCCGACATCCTCGACGGCGGCGTCCTGCTCGCCCGGCTGCCCAAGGGAGTCCTCGGTGAGGACGGCACCCGCCTGGTCGGCTCCCTCCTGCTGGCGGGGCTGTGGCAGGCCACCACCGCCCGCGCCCGCATCCCCGAGGACGACCGCCCCGACGCGATGATCGTGTTGGACGAGTGCCACAACTTCCTGCACCTGCCCATCGGGATCGATGACGCCCTCGCCGAGGCCCGTGGCTTGCACACCTCGTTCGTCCTCGCCCATCAGTACCTGGGCCAGCTGTCCGGAGACATGGTAGAGGCGATCGACGCCAACGCCCGCAACAAGGTGTACTTCGCCCTCGCACCCCGAGACGCCATCGACCAAGCCCGGCACCTACGCCCGTACCTCGACGACGGCGACCTGATCCGCCTCGGCGGCTACGAAGTCGTCCTGCGCCCGGTCGCGGGCGGGCGGATCGTCCCACCGGTTACCGCCGACGCCGAACCGCCACCACCGGCCGCCAAAGGGCGTGCCGGCGAGCTGCGCCGCGCGGCCCGCGAACACACCGGCTTGCCGGTGGAGGAGCGGCGACGGCTACTTGCCGAAGCCGCCACCGCCTCGGCCACCGCTGAACCGTCCGCCCCGGTCGACGCCGCTGCTGCTGACCTGGTGGGCCGTAACACCTTCTCTGTTCAGGGCGAGGGGTCTAACGAGAGTTCTAACGAGCGATCCAACGAGCAGCCCAACGACCACGAACAGCCGGGTGAACACACCCCCTTGAACACCTCGTACGCGCACGTGGACGGCGGTGAGGAGGACCCGTGGACCGGAACCGACTGATAAGAGATATCCCTCCTACCCGCACATCTGCCACCGGCAGTCCCCGCCTGACGGCGTCCGTCGTAGCCAGCGAACTCGGCCGGCTCACCCCCCGAGACCGGCTCCTGCTCGACCTGCTCGACCAACACCGCACCTTCACCACCGACCAGCTCGTCGACCTCGCCTTCGGATCCGTCGGCCGTGCCCGTAACCGGCTCAACACCCTCCACGATCGAGACGTCCTCGACCGGTTCCGCCACTACCAACGGCCCGGCTCGCAAGCATGGAGGTGGACCCTCGGCCCGGTCGGCGCGGCCCTCATCGCGGCCGGACGGGGTGAGACGCTGCCGCGTCCGGCTGCTGTGCGCGACGCCACCGCCCGACTCGCCATGTCCCCAACCCTCTCCCACCTGATCACGGTGAACGGGTTCTTCGTCGCGCTCACGGCTCACGCCCGCACGCACCCCGGGACGCGGTTGGCGCGGTGGTGGAACGAGGCACGCTGCCGGGAGGCGTGCGGGAACCTGGTCCGCCCGGACGGGCACGGTGTGTGGTCCGACAACGGCCCGGCGGTGCCGTTCTGGGTCGAGGTCGACCTCGGCACCGAAACCCTTCCCCGGGTGGCGGGCAAGCTGACCGGCTACGCCGCACTACCGCCCCGACGTGCGTACCCGGTGCTGGTCTGGCTGCCCACCGCCGCCCGTGAGGCCAACCTGCACGCCCATCTGCGGCGGTCCGGGGTGCCGGACGGGGTGACCGTGGCCACCGCCGCCGCTGACCACGCCGCGACGTCCGGCGGTCCGGCGGGACCGGTCTGGCGCATCGTGGGGCACCCCGACCGGGTACGTCTGGCCGACCTGCCCGCACCAGGCGGGGACGGTGGTGCGTCGTGGGACGGGTAGCCCTGTGGGTCGCGGTCGGGGCCGCTGTCGCGGTGCTGCTACTCACCTCAGCCACCGCCGGTGTCGTCTCGTCCGTGTTCGGCGGTGGCGGTGGCGGGGGTAGCTGCGCCGGAACGGTCACCACACCGGGGGCGGTCCCGGCGGGGTTGTCGGCGGAACAAGCCCACAACGCCTCGGTCATCGTCGCCGTGGGTGAGCGGATGCGGGTACCGGTGCGCGGATGGGTGATCGCCGTTGCCACCGCTCTCCAGGAATCCTCGTTGATCAACCACGGGCACCTCGGCCCGGACAACGACCACGACTCGTTGGGGCTGTTCCAACAGCGACCGTCGCAAGGGTGGGACACCCCGGAACAGATCATGAACCCCGAGTACGCCGCCGCCATGTTCTACGAGCGTCTCCTCGCCGTGCCCGGGTGGGAACGGCTACCGCTCACCGACGCGGCACAAGCCGTGCAACGGTCGGCGTACCCGGACGCATACGCCCGGCACGAGGCACAGGCAACCGAGATCGTCGCCGCGTACACCGGCGGCACGCTGCCCGTGTGCGACGGCCCACCGATCAGCGCCTCCGGATGGGCCCGCCCGGTGCCGGGTACGGCCGGTTCTGGTTTCCGCACCGCCGGCCGGCCCGGCCACGACGGGGTCGACATCGCGGCCCCGAAAGGCACCACCATCCGGGCCGCGTCCGGCGGCGTCGTGGTGCGCGTCCTGTGCAACATCGATGGCAACTCGTGGGAACCTACCGGCGACCCGATGCCGTGCGACAGCGACGGCCACCCGGGACTCGGCGGGTGCGGCTGGTACGCCGAGATCCGCCACGCGGGCGACATCGTGTCGCGCTACTGCCACATGGTCAGGCAACCGACCGTAACGGTCGGGCAGACGGTGATCGCCGGTCAGCCAATCGGGCATGTCGGAAGCTCCGGAAACTCGTCCGGACCACATTTGCACTTCGAGATCCACGAAGGCTACCCCGCCGCGAGTAGCAATGCCGTTGACCCGGTTCCGTTCATGCACCAAAGAGGCGTAGCCCTGTGAATCAGTGAAGTGATTTTCGGCACCATCCACAGAGGTCACCATGGGTTGCGGTGACCGCCGCGCGACCGGCGAACCAGGCACGCGACATCGTCCTATTCGGCCGAAAATCCGCGACCCCGTCAGATGGCGTGAGCGCCCCGCATGTCGCCCACCCTGTGCGGCACTAGGGGCGAGTGTCGAACGTGGCCCAGCGACGAACAGGGGCCACCGGACGGCGCAACGAACGACCATGACTGTTCCCGAATCGAGCGCGGAAGCGGTGCGGGTGCGTCCCACCTAAAGAGTCTTGGGCAACGTGGTTGACAATCACCGGGGTATCGAGCGTCCATGGACGTGGGCAACAAAAACCGCCCCGGCGAACCGCAAAACAAATGCGCACCACGCGCATGCGGAATCGCCATTGTCGACCCCTTGTATGGAGGTGTATTCGCCATGACCGCGAACATTCTGCTGACCCCCGGCACGGACGAGGCCCGGTTCGCCGTGGCCGACGCGTTGCGCCACTACCCCGGCGTCACTGCCCGCAAGTTGGCCGGACAGGCGAGCCTGCCGCTGCCCGTCGTGACCGAGGCACTCCAGCACATGGAAACGGCCGGGACCGCCACCCGCACGCCCGACCCGACCAAGGGCAACCGCAAGAGCGCCGACACCTGGGAACCCGCCACCCCCACCGAGGCAACGCCCGACACGACCGACGAGTCGCCCTCCGCCGACGACACCCCGGCGACCGGCGGCACGACCCCGGACCCGGCCGACGAGACGGCCCCGGACGACGACACCTCCACCGACGAGGCGACCGGCACCGACGACGCGACGGCCACCACTGACACGACGCCAGACCCGACCAACGAGCCCACCGGCACCGACGACCCGACGGCCACCACCGACGAGCCAACGCCGGACGACGCACCCGCGACCACCGACGGACCCACGCCGGACAACGCACCCACCACCAACGAGGCGGCGGACACGACCGACGAGGCGACGCTGCCCGAGGCACCCGTGTCCGGGGCACCGGTCGCCGCGCGTCAGCCTGACCTGAAGGTGCTGATCATGGCTGGTGTCCTGGGCGGGCACCCGGACGGGATCACCGCTGACGCGGCGATCGGCGAAAGTGGCTTGTCGGTTGCGATGGGCGACACGATCCTCGCCGCGATGGAGGTTGCCGGTGCCGCCCGTCGCCTGCCGGTTGACGACGACGGCAACGAGCTGTGGGTGATCGCCGATGGCGACCTCGCCGCTGTGGACCCGGCCAACGCCCCGACGCACACGACGTGCCCCACCTGCGGGCACACCCGCAAGATCCGCCGCCCCTCCGCTCGCCGTGTCACCGGCACCGGCCGTACGACCGGTGAGATCAACAGCGACGGATCGGCCAAGCTCGGCAAGAACGAGTTGCGCAACCGGGTCGAGGCGTTCATGCGCGACCTCGGCACCGGCCACGACGTCACCCCCGGCACCGTCGCCCGTGAGATCGGCGGACGGAGCCCCGGCGCGGTCCGCAACGCCATGGCCAAGCTCGGCGGGGCCGGTGTGCTGATCCTGACCCGCGAGGCACCCGAAACCTACGCCCTCACGGACAACCCACCCGCCCCGACCGCCGAGGTCCGCGCGTTCATGGCCCCACCCAAGGACACCACCACCGGTGACGATCCGACCACCGACGAGGCCACCGCCGCGCCGGTAGCCGCCTGACCCACCGCCCCGCCGGGCCGGGCATCCTGCCCGGCCCCGGCACCCGCACGCCCACCCGCAAACGCCACGGAAGGAAAGAACCATGACCACCCACGACCACCCCCACCACAACCACCCCGCCAACGCCACGGCGCACGCACCGGGGCCGCTGCGCTGCCCCGAATGCGGGGAACCGGCCCGCCCCGTGCCGCCGCGTCACTGGCCCCTCGACGGATTCGCCCCACGTCCGGACACCTCCCACCGCGACGGCACCCCACTATGTCCAGTGCCCGGCCCCGACGGCTCACAACCGGCCGAACCGATCGGCGCTCCGGCACGCCTGACCATGCGGCAGGCCGTCCGGCAATCCTGGCTCATCCACCCTGATTGGACCGTGAGCGATCACCTCGCGTGGCTCGATGGCGAGGGCTACGACACCGACGACGTGACCGGCCACCTGGCCGAGGTCGTCGGCCGGTGGCTGGCCGAGTACCACCGCACCGACCCGAGATCGCGCCGGTCCGCCGACGAGACACGCGTGTACGTCGTCGCAGGCGGTGACATGGTGGCCGTGTTCGACTCGCCGGAAGCCGCCGACCTCATGGCCGTGACGATGGGCTGCGCGAACCTCGCACCGGTCACCCGGTGCCTCACCGAGGCGCAATGGCAACAGGCACACGCCGTACTGCGGGCACAGCAACCGCACATCACCGTGACCGATGCCCGGCCCGGACGTGCGGCCGGTACGTCGTGACCGGCCCATCGGGCATCGATCCCACCGCCGACCGGCCCGACCTCCCGGCGTCGCTGGCCGCGCGTCCCCACGACGCGCGGCGAGGCCTGCCCATCCCGCCGGTCAACCTCCACCCCAATCCCGGCGGTGGGTCGCACGTGGACTTCACCACGATCAACACCACTATCTCCACCCGCCTCGCTGTCGAACGGCGGTGCTCGCTGTGCGGTGGGCCGATGGGCTACTGGGTGGCGTTCCTCGGCTGCCCGAGGGCCGCTGAGCTGATGCGCTACGCGGACCCACCGGGGCACCCCGACTGCATGACCGCCGCGCTGTCGCTATGCCCGCATCTGGCGCTCGGTCGGCACCGCCGCGCCCGCGCCGACCGGCCCGGGGCGGGCACCATCCCGCCGGGGTCGCACGGCGACAAACCCGACCGGTACCTGTTGGGAATCACCCGCACCTACCGAACCCGGTTCATCCCCGAACACGGCTACACCGTGTACCTACCGGCCCCGTTCAAAACCGTTCGCGCTTATGTGTACGGGCCGGACGGGCGGCTACGACCGGCCACCGACACCCAGTAGGCCGCGCCCGGCGGCGGGCGTCAGATTCGCCACAGAAACCTCGATCGACTCTATTCGATCGGCTTGATGCACCCATAGAGGTAGGAAACATTGTTTGTGACGGCACGGCCGGGGTCGCAATCCCTGGCCCGCCGCCCACCCGAACCACACGACCGGAAAGGGGTGCCACCGTGGCACACGAACTCGAGACGTTCGCCAACGGCGAGACCGCCTTCGCCTCCGCGCGGCTGTCCGCCTGGCACCAACTCGGCACCGTCACCGACTCCTGCATGACTGCCCAGGAGGTCATGAGCAAGGCGTGGCTCGGCGGCTGGGAGGTCCGCAAGATCGCCATCCAGGGCATCGAGATCACCGACAAGGGCGTGACGAAGGTCGACTGCCCCGACAAGTACATGACCGTACGGACCAACCCGGTCACCGGCGAGACCGAGTACCTCGGCGTGGTCGGCGAGGACTACAGCGTGGTCCAGAACGAGCAGGTCGCCGAGACACTCAACCTCCTGGTCGACGCCTCCGGCGCGCACTTCGAGACCGCCGGCTCCATGCGCAAGGGTCGGTCGGTGTTCGTGACCATGAAGCTGCCGAGCGCGATGCGGATCGCCGGGGTGGACGACATGGACCTCTATCTCGCGGCCACCACCAGCCACGACGGCACCGCTTCGCTGCGCCTCGACGCGACCCCGGTACGGATCGTGTGCGCCAACACGCAGGCTCTCGCCTACCAGCGGTCGCGCAGCTCCTACACGTTCCGGCACACCTCGAACGTCACCAGCAAGATCGCCGAGGCGCGCCAGGCACTCGGTCTGATGTGGAAGGCGTTCGACGCCTTCGAGAGCGAAGCCGAGAAGATGATCAACGAGTCGCTGACCATGGGCGAGTTCGAGAAGATCATCGCGCAGGTGTGGCCCCTCGCCGACGACGCCTCCGACACGGCACGCAACAACGCCAAGCAACGGACGAACACGTTGCGCTACCTCATCCGCGACGCCGACACGCAGAAGGCCATCAAGGGCACCCGGTGGGCCGGCTACCAGGCCATCACCGAGTACGTGGACCACTTCGCCCCCGCCAAGACCGACCTCGTCCGGGCCACCCGAGCGCTGACCGGTGCCGGAGCGGACATCAAGGCCCGCGCGTTCGAACTCCTGGCGGTCTGACGTGGGCCGGCACGGGGGCCGGGCCACCATGCCCGGCCCCGGTACCGGAGGGAATCCTGCCACCGGGACCGCAGCCATCCCCGCCGAGCCCAGCATCGCGCCGCTGTACGGACCGGCACCCACCGCCGAGACAGTGGTCGCGCTGGCCAACGAGATGTGCTCCACCTTCGCGGCGGCCGAGGTCGCCCGTGTGTTGGCCGAGCACGCGACAAGCGAGGCCGAACACGCCCAGTTGAGCGCACGGGCCGCGCAGTGGGACGCCCTCGTCAACGAGCGGTGGCCCGCCCTGGTCGAGGTGATCAGGGCGGCGCTGCCCCACACGGGGCAGGTCGAGCACTTCATGCCGGTCCGGCCGCTGACCAACGGCCACGTCGAGCTGCACGTCCATGACGAGACCGGCCGCCGCCTCGTCGTGCTACACACCGGCGCGCAGGCCCTCGCCGTAGGCGCGCACCTGACCGCGTACGGAGCGATCAGCCTCGACCGCATCGGGCAGAAGCTCGACCCGAGTCTGCCCCAACTGAAGGCGACACCACCGTTCGACCCCCACGGGACCGCCGGACAACCGGCCAACCCCGACCGTGTCGCCGGGCCAACGGCCACCCCAGCCTGACCGCCGCCACGTGTTGCCGCGCGGCCCACGGTCCGACCCGGGGCCGCGCGGCACACCAAGTGCTTTCCCTCTTACTGACAACGGAGTACCCGCATGAACCCCGACCAGCTGTTCGACCTTGCTGCCGACTTCGCCCAGGCAACCGCCGACGCCGAACGGTTCCGCACCTGCGCGGCAACCTCGACCGACGACGACCACACAGCAAACACGAGGAAAGCGTCACGCTGGGAGGCCGTTGCCGCCCGCCGACGCGAGCACTTGCGGACCGCGCTGCGCGAGGCGCTTCACACGACCGTCACGGCTGTACCCGACGCCGAGTTGCCCGTCGCCACCTGGCAACAACGCCTCGTCGAGATCCGCGCCACCACCCTCGACAACACCCGCGCCGTGCGGGTGCGATACACCCCGACCCAGGCACTCACCACCGGAGCCGCGCTCATCGCCTGCGCCGCCGTCACCGACGTGCACAGCGGCGGCATCCTCGCCGGAATTCTCCCCGCCTTCCCGCCTCGCCCAAGCACCGACAACGAGCCGGCCGGCGAACAGGCGACGGGCGGCATGACGAGCCGAATCGAGCCGTCCGAGGACGCGAACGGCGACGGGCAGCACACCTCCAGCCACCCCACCAGCTAGACCCACCCCTGAACGGAGTCCTGATGTACCGATCCATGGAGTACGGCGACACCGCCCGGGTGATCGCACCAACCGACGCCACCGAATACCGACTCGGCACCGTCATCGACGTGCGTTACTCCACCCCGCACACGACCCACGCACGCAGCTACACCCTCCGCTTCCCCAACGGCACCGAGCGCACCTACCCGGCCGCCCAGGTCGGATGGTGCACCCGTGCCGACGACTACGCCGCCCTAGAAACCGCCTTCGTCACCGCGTGCGTGGCACTACGCGACGCCTGCCGCATCGCCCACGACTACGACGTCGACCTCGCCAACGGAACCGCGAGCCTCCTGCGGCGCCTGGTCGACCTCGCCCGCCTACGCCTCGCGCTGACCCTCGACCCGGCCAACCCCAACCGGCCCGGCAACAACAAGACCGGAGGCGGACACTGATGCCCTCGAACCACCCCCACCCGGGACACCCCGACAGGGCGACCGAACCCGGCACGCCCCCGGGCCGGACCGGCGAACCGCTCTACTGTCGGCGGTGCCGCCGAGGCGTGAACGTCCGCTTCAACCCCCACGGCGTCATCGTCGAGTACCTCCACGCGGCCGAGCAGCGCGGCGAACGCAGCGACCACAAAGCCGAGCCGGTACCGGTCACCGAGATCCCCGACCCGATCATCGAGTGCGACTTCTGCTCCGCACCCGACGCCACCTGGATCTACCAGTGCGCCAACCAGCTCACCGATGTCCGACGAGTCACCGCGCAGGTCGTGGCCGTCAGCGACTACCGCAACCGGCACCACGCCGCGCGCGTCCGCCGCACCGACACCGAGCACGCACTCACCCAAGCATGGGGAGAACGATGGTCCGCCTGCGACGGCTGCGCCGACCTCATCGAGACCCGAAACATCTACGGCCTCATCCAGCGGGTGGCCGACGCGATGCCAGCAAAAATGGTACGAGGCACACACCTCGCACGAACCCGTGCCCTGCTCCACGAGACGTACTCGACGGTCTTCGACACCCTTGCTCCCGGCCGTGGCCAGATCACACCCGGCAACCCGATGGGCATCTGGCCCGAGCCCCCAGAGGCGGCGTCGTGAACACCACCTCGCGGCACCGCCCACCCGCATACACCCACGCCAAGTCCGTCCGGCACCCTCGCCCGGTCTGCGGCCTCGACAACGGACCGCTGACCCGCGTCACCGAGGACCCTCACCTCGTGACCTGCCCGGACTGTCAAGAACTGGCCGACATCGACGCACTCCCCGACGACGCGACCGCAGGTGACCCCCACGTGATCGAGGTCCTCCGCGAAGCCATGCGCGGCGCGACACGCAAGATCGACGGGGTCGTGGTGGACCCGACCACCGCCGCCGCGATCCTGACCGTCTACGACGCCGCCAAACCCGCTACCCGGGCCAAACTCGCCGCACTGCCCCTGCACCGCATGGCGCAGGTCGCATGGCGAGTGCTGCGCCCACACGTCTAACTCGGCATGGGTCGGTGGCCGGCGGGCACACCCGAGGGTGCGCGCAATTCCCGACCGGCCACCTCGCCCGCTCCGGGCCACCTGCCGGCCACACGACCACCAATACCCGGGCCGGACGTACCGCCGATCCTACGACCCGAGCCACACGCACCTCGACGACGCGGACGGCCACCGAGCCGCCCGCGAGGGAGGATGAACGGCGTGGCACGACGCGTGATCGACGGACGGACAGCCCTCGACCGGGCCGGCGTCGCCGCGCACACCGGCGCGGCCTACTCCACCGTCAACCACTGGCACCGCCACCACGCCCGATTCGGCTTCCCTGAGGGCTTCCGTAGCAACGGCCGCCAGTGGTTCTGGCTCGACGACATCGAGACATTCCACGAAGCACACCAGGCCGCGAAGCGCGCCGAGCTCACCAAGGTCGACCGCCGCGGCAACCCCGATGACCTCATCGGCTCTGGCACAGCAGCGAGGGTCCTCGGCTACGGCTCCTACCGCAACCTGCCCGACACCCTGCTCGACCGTCCCGACCGCATAGAGATGCTGCCAGACGGACGGCGACGACGCCTGTGGTACCGGCGCACGGTGTGGGCCGTCGCTGACGCCCGCACCGGCCGGCAATCCACCGGCCGTACCCCCGGCACGACCGGTGCCCGCAAGCCGCACCCGTACGCCGACGACCCTCGGCTTCCCGTCGCCATCGCTCTCGTCGGCGAGGCGGATCGCATCGGGCGCGACCGGCGTGGCCTCGGCACCGTGCTGGCGAAGCAACTCGACATCACCCAACGCACCGCACAAAGGTTGCTCGCTGCCGTGTACGCGTCGAGCGGCACCGCTGGCGGGAAGTAGACCACCTCAGTACGAGAGATGCCGCCGAGGCCGGGAAGTGGCCTCGGCGGCATCTTGGCCTTCGAGCTGGTCAGTCCTCGTCGTCGCCTACGGCAGCCCTGGATGTCGGGACCTCGATTAGGTAGCGCAGCGCGCCGTTGATGTCGGTTGCCTGGGTGGAGGCAGTCCGCTGTAGCACGTCGTACACGTCGTCATCGATCTCGATCGTCCAGCGTGTGGGTATTTGGTCGTCCATGCTCGATTCCTTCCGATGGGTTGCGGTAGATGCCCCGGGGGGGTCACCCACGTCTATCCATCCCGGTCTCAATGGAACGATCAAGCCTGACCGAACCAGTACGGTGTTGGCGCCGGACGAGGCTCTTTCGACCTGAGCCGCGCCGCGACGGTGGTACGGCTCGCGCTGAAACGCGACCGGTGCCGGACTGAGAACGCAGCGACGCCGGGTTGCGATCGGCTATACTAGAACCGACACCTTGCGCCCGGCCTACGAGCCAGGCGAGCCGGACTTTTGATTTCAGCGGAGCGCACCTCTTGGTGCGACCATCAGCAGGTAAGAGTCCAAGCTGCCGGCGGCACGGACTCAGCAGGTCCAGTCAGGTTGACTGGTCGAGCTGAGTCGTGCGTGTGCGCCTCTCTCGACCAACGGTGAGGGAGGCGATCCGTGGGGCTCGGAGAGCTGTTCGTCTGGATCCCGCTGAGTGGCAGCGTCGTGACAGTTGCCACCTTGGCGTTCCGTGCGCTCAAGGAAAAGATCCAGGCTGATCGCGATACGTCGCTCGCAGAGATGGCGCTCCGAGACACGCGGCCAGAACAGCGTAGGGAGATCCTTGACGGCCGGCGAACCTCCGGCCGTTCCATGCTTTGGCCTCAGCTACCTCAGCGCCAGCATGGGGCGGCTCGGATAACCCGCCTGCGCCCCGTCGCCGCTCGAGGGCGGCGCGGTCACTTGAAGGCGGCCAAGGTGATCAGCCCGCCGGGCCTCAGTAGCTCGCCGTGGGCGAGCATCGCCGATCACAATCGAGTAGCGTCGCCCAGGCTGCGTCGGCGGCGCGGAGCAGGGTGTCGGCACGTCTACACCGACGCGGTGGAGCGGGAGCCGCCGACCGATTGCGCCTCCTGGCGCAGCGTGGCGAGGAGTTGCGACACGGCGCTGTTGCGGATGGAGTAGCCGTTCTGGCGTAGTCGGCGTGCGAGGGCGTCTCGGCTGACGGTGTTGCCTTCGCGGGTCAGCTCGTCGCGGGCTGCGCGGGCGGCGGGCAGCAGCGGTACGAGATCCGGGGTGAGGCCCACATCGGTATCATCCGGTTCGTCGGACGAGTCGTCATCGCGAGACTCTGCGTCGGGGTCGTGGCCAGTTTCGCGGCCGTCTGCTTCATCGTCGCCTGCCACGCGTTCGGCAGTGTCGCGCGCCATACCGAGACCCGACGTGCCCGTATCCCCGGGGACGACCGGCCACTCGGGCAGCGATCTCCGATCGCGTGGCACGATATCGCTCGTGGCGGGCGCAGGCTCAACGGGCGCCGGTGCGGCGGGTGCTTGAACCCGTACCGCCTGCAGGTGGCGTTCGGCTTCTCGGCGACGGGCAGCGAGTTCGACGAGTGATACCGACGCGACGATGATCAGCCCGTCTACCGAGAGCGGTAGGAGGTAGGGCACGGTGCCGGTTTCGCCGTAGCGGGCGACGACTCCGACCATGTGGTGGTAGCTGATCCAGGCTGCGATGGCAGCGATGGCCGAGGCGGCGACGATCCGGATGATGCCGAGCGTACGGCGGTGCACGGGTACGCGGGTGACCAGCTCGACCGTGATGAGCAGTGCCATTGGTGGCCATGCCGCGATGGCCTGGGAGATCGGGTTCGGCTGAGCGTGCAGGATGTTCGCGGTGACAGAGGCGGCCACGCCGAGAGCGAGCGTTGCCCGTACCGCCCACTGCAGTCGTTGGAGGCGGGTGTCGGTCATGGTCGTGTCCCGCCGACGGGGACGGTGGGCCGGAGCTGCCGTTCGGCGACGCGACGGGTGGCCTGGGAGGGTTCGGCGTCGCCGAGGTCGGCGAGGCGTTCCTCCAGCCGGCGCAGGGTGCGTCGTACGGCGTCAGGGCGGTGCTGGCGGCCGTGGATGCGCATGATCCGCTGGTACAGCTCTTCGTTGACCGGGTCGAGTTCGGCGGCGCGTTCGAGGGCGGCGACCGCTTGGTCGGGGTGGTCGGTTTCGAGGATTTCGGCGATGCGGGCGTGGGCGGTGAGGATCTGGTGGCGATAGCTGGTGGCGTAGTCGGTGGCCCAGGTGTGGTCGTGGCCTTCGGTGAAGTCACCTGCGTAGAGATCGGTCGCGCGGCGTAGGGCGGTGAGGGCCGTCTGCTCGTCGGTGGCGATGGTGGCCTGGTTGATGGAGGTGAGTATCTGCCAGAGGTCCACTGTGACGGTCTCGGGGTCGAGCTGGTATCGGCCGGTGGCGGGGTCGTAGACGATGAACATGGGTTCCTCGTGGCCGGTTGCGGTGCGCAGCACCCGCCGGGCTGAGGTGATGTCCGTGCGTACCCGTTTGACGGCGACGGACGGGTCAGCGTCGGGGTGTAGGGCGGCGGCGAGTTGGTCGAGGGTCCGGCCAGTGGGGTGGGCGGCGAGCAGGGCCAGGACGGTGTACGAGCCGGTGCGCATTCCGGTCGCGATCGGGCCGGTATCGGTGGCAACTGTGACCGGGCCGAGTACTCGGAGCTGTACCAGGGCCGGTGCGTCGTCGGGCTGGACGGGCACTGGCTCGGTCGTCTCGACGGTCGCCGCGGCTGGGGAGGTTTCGGCGGGCGGGTCGTCGACGTCGGTGCCGGGCTCGGGGCGGGCGAGGGCGTCGGTGAGCATGCTCAGGATGGCGGCGAGGCCATCGGCGCCCAGGGTGGACAGCCTTGTCACGGGGTACGGCTCGTCGGTGCCTGTCGTGGTGCCGTCTGCGGTGACATCGACGGTAGGAATGCCTTCGTGGTCGCCGAGGATCACTGGGTGCAGGTCCAGGGCAGCGCGGTGGGTGGCGACGGCTTGGAGTCGGGCGGCGTGGCGGCTGGTCGATTCGATGAGCAGCACGTACGGCGGCTGGGTCTCGGCGTGGTCGGTGCGGGTGTTGAGGTCGGTGATGGTGTTCGCGTCGAAGGTGTCCAGCAGTCGCCTGCGGCCGATCATCTCTTCTTCAGCGTGGGTAACAGCCGCTGCGGTGTCGGCGAGGACGATGAGTCGTTCCCCGTCGTAGGCGGTGCCGTCGGGGTCCAGGCCCATCGCCGGGGCTTCCTCAGGGAGGAGCTGGTGGAGCAGGCTGGTGGTGGTGACGACCACGGGCCGTAGGACGGCGGTCTCGGTGGCGTTGGTGGTGAGGACGGCGGCGAGGATGGCGCGGGCTGCCGGGATGGCTCCGTCACCGTGTAGGGCGATGCCGGTGCCGGATAGCTGGAACAGGCTGACCTCGGCGGCGTCGGCGTCGAGGCCGACCGGTGCCGGCACGGCCGGTGCGGCGGGCCGGTGGTCATCGCCGTTGCGGCCGAGGTTGCGGCTGCCGATCGTGTCGGCTTCAGCGAGGGACGGCGGCATCGGGGACGGTTGCGGCGCGAGGCTGGCCGGTGCCGGGAAGGTGAGGCGGGCGCGGCGTCGTCGTTGTAGGCGTAGCAGTGCGGCGACGGCAGCGATGGCGGCGGCCAGGCCGAGGCTGATCCAGCCCTGCGTAGGCAGCGTGATGCCGGCGTCGTCGGTCGGCTCGTCGTCGGCCGGATCGGTGTCCGCCTGAGGTGCGTCGGCTTCGGCCGAGTCGTCGGTTGCGCTCGGTTCGGCGGTACGCGGTGTCGCCGCGCTTGGCTCTGGGCTGCTAGGCGCTGGCGTAGCACTGATTGCCGGCTCAGGTGGTGCTGTTTCGTCGGCCTCTGGCGTGCTGGTGCCTGGCCTGCCGGCCTCGGACGAGGGTGTCGCCTGATCGGCGGGGAGAGCAAGAATCCAGCCCACATGGATTTGGTCGGGGTCGGTGAGGGAGTACCCGTTGGGCTGTTCGTGTCCCCGGTTGAGTTTGTAGATCTCCCGCCAGCGGTGTGGGTCGCCGAGGTGAGTCGCGGCCAAGTCCCACAGGTTGTCTCCAGCGACGACCTGATGTATCCCTCCTGGGGCGTCGCGTGCCCAGGCCGGGACGGTGGGGTTGTCGCGGTGGGCAGTAAGCGGGAGCGCGGTGCTGGTGGCGGATGCGGTGACGGTCAGCGCTGGCCGTGGGCCGTGCTGCGTCGCCTGTGGGGTGCCGGTGTGTGCGGGGGTGACGTTCACAGCTGGGCGACGGGCGGCGGCGTCAGCGGCAGCGGCGCTGGCGGTGGTGGGGCTGGCGGTGGTGGGGCTGGTGACGGCGCGGGCGGCGTCGAACAGCACTGCTCCGGCGATCGCTCCGACGAGCACAGCGGCAACCCAGCGGATCGGGCCGCGTCCACTCGCCGGGGGTCGGGGCTGGCCGCGTCGGGTTGCTGACGCGGCGGCGGACGTCTCGAGGATCTCGATGATGGTGTCGCGGAGGAACTGTGCCCACAGCACCCAGCCGATCGTGGCGAGCAGCGCGAGGAGCATCTGATCGGACCACGGGCTCGTGACCGCAGTGTGCAGGTCACTCGCGGTCGGTATCGCTACGAGGGTTGGCCAGCCAATCCAGTCGAGGGGCCAGCCTGTGGTGACGATCAGCAGCCACGGGACCCCGGCGGTGAAGCCGGCCAGCGCGGCGAACGCGAGCAGGGCGCGCACGGTCCGGGCGATGACGGCGAAGGCGCGGGACATGCGTGATCGTCCTCTCCAGATGGGCAGGGTTCAGGTGGTGGGGCCGGTGACGCCTTGCACGGCAGTCGCGGTTGCGGTCGCGGAGACCTCGAGTTGGTGTACGCCGATGATCTGCAGGAGTTGGGTGTGGCTCGCGCGGTGCACGGTGACGGTGACGGTGGTCGCCGTCGCGGTGGCCTCACCCGTGGCGCCGGCCGAGGCGAGCCACGCGCGTGCCGCCGACGCGGCGCGTGGCGGGTCGAGCTCGGCGACGTTGCGGGTGCGGTACTGGTACAGGTCCAGCTCCTGCGCTCCGGCGCGCGCTGCGGCCTGGGCGATGTCGAGGGCGCGGACCTTCTCCGTCAGGGCCAGCCCGGCGTCGAGAACGAGCCCAGCGACTGCGAGCAGGGCGATGATCATGAGGACGGCGAACGCGGTCACCTGGCCGGAGTCGTCTCCGGCGCGTTCGCGTAGCCGCCACCAGCGGCCGACGTCGGATGGCCTCATGATGTGCCTCCGCGCCAGGCGTCGATTGGGGAGGTCGCTGTGGCCGCCACGGTGCGGGTTCCGGGGACGGACAGCAGTGCGAGATCGGACAGGGGAACGGTGCAGGCCAGGGTGACGGTGACTGCCCCGCCTGGCTGGAGTCCACCGGTGACGACGGTGACGCTGACCTGCTGGCAGGTGACGGCGCGGGCGGCCAGGGTCTCCCGGGCGGTGTGGTCAGCTGCGGCGTGGGCGGCGGCGTCGGTGCGGGCAAGTGAGGCGGACCGGGCGGCAGCGCTGGCGGCGGCGTCGAGGTCCATCTGAGCGGAGACCAGCCGCCCGCAGAGCACCACGAACAGCATGACGGCGACCAGCAGCGGGGTCACGAGTACCGCCTCGGTGGTGCTCGTCCCTTGGTCCCCGCCCGTAGCTCGCTGACCAAGCCGGGCGCGCGTTGCGGCATGGGTCATGGCGCGGCTCCGTCGTCGGGGACGAAGCGTTCAACGGGTCGTACGACCGTGGCGCGGACCGACCACCGTACGCCGGGGACCACGGTCGCGGCGGTGCCGGTGATCTCGGTGCGGACCTCGGTGGCGGTACGGGTCACCGACACCGACGGGTCCTTGAGCACCCCATCGCCGATCGCGGCGAGGGTCTGCTCACCCGCGTCGCGGCCGGTGGCGGCGCTGGACTGGTAGCCGGCGGCGGCGTTGGCCGCGCGATTCGTGGCGCTCTGGGCGATGTGGGTGGCGTGCATGAACACTCCGGCCTGGATCACGAACATGACGATGAGCAGCAGGAGCGGCATCGCGATGGCCAGCTCGGCGGTCGCGGCGCCGGTGTCGGAGCCGGCGACGAGGCGGCGGCGGGCGCGTAGCCGCCTGGCCGCGCCGAGCGCTGGGGAGGGTCGGCGCTCGGCGCGGTGCTCCGCGACGGTGGTGGTTGGCGGCATTGGTGTCAGCCGAGGTCGATGCTGTTGGCCTTGCCTGCGACCTTGACCGCGATGATGCCGATGACCGCGATCGCCAGGGTCACCAGCAGTGCGGTGACGAGGACGGACTCGGTGGAGTAGCCGCCGTCGGGGTTGGCGCGGGCTGCCTGCCAGCGGTGCCGTAGCTCGGCGGCCAGGTAGGTGAGGAGAGCGGACATTGCGTGTTCCTCCAATGCGGTACGGAGCATTCGTGACTGATCGGGATTGGTGAACTGGAGTGCTTCCTAGAGACCGCCGAGGACGGCGGCCATCGCGGGATAGCCGAGGAAGATCAGGAAGCCGGCGAACAGGGCGACGATGGGCAGCGCCATCCGTTCGGTCGCGGCGTTCGCCTCGCCTTCGGCGTCGGTGAGTCGCCGGGCGCGTAGGGCAATGGCGCGGGACCGCAGGGACGCGCGGACCTTGGCCCCCTCGGTGCCGGCCAGCCCCACGGTGGCGGCGAGCTGCTGCAACTCGGCGACGGCGACCCGGCGGCCGAGGGCGGCGAGGATGTCCCACGGCGGTACCCGGGCCAGCCGCGCCTCGGCTAGGGCGTAGCGCAGTTCGGTGTAGGCAGGGCCGGAGCCGACCTTCGCCGCGTCATCAAGCGCCTGATCCACCCCGGTCCCGGACGCGAGGCTGATCACGACCAGATCGAGAAACGACGACAAGGCGTCGCGGAACGCGGCCCGGTGCTTGGCGGCCTCCGATCTCACCGACAGTTCCGGGGCGAGGAACCCGGCCACGCCGAGCAGCAGCGACGCGGCGGCCGGCGTCGTCACGCCGGTGCCCACTCCGGCCAGGGCGAGCAGCGATGCGGCGGCGGGAGGCAGCAGGAGCCCGAACACTGCTGCGGTCGCCTGCTCGGCCAGGTGCACCTCCACCGGCTTGTCGACGGTGGCGAGGTCCCGGCGGGTCGAGGCAAGAGGCAGCCCGGCGCGGCGCAACCACCGCACCGCCGGGCGGCCCCACCGCCCCGACCACCCCACCGGCGGGGCGGTAGTGGCGGCATCGACCACGTCGATGCCGTACGGGGCGTCGAGGGCTTTGTCCAAACGTGGTGGACGGGGAAACCAGCCCACCACCATCAGCCACAGTCCGAGGCCAGTGCCGAGCCCAGCCAGCAACACCAGCCCGGTCATGTCGGCACCGCCCGCGACACGTCCGGCGCGGCGGCACCCGCCAAGACCCTGGAGGCATCTCGATCCCGCATGAGCCGGCCAAGCCACGCGAACGCCAACGCGAAACAGCCGCCGGCGGCCAGGAGCACCAGCTGACCGGTCGGAGTGTCGAACGGAGCGAGGTAGCCCCGGTTGAGCAGGGCCAGCATCCCGGCCATGGCGAGAGTCGCACCGACGATGACCCGAGCGGAGGTGCGGTTGCGTTTGCGGGCGGCGGCGACGCGGTGCTGGGAGGCCACCTTGGCGCGGGCCGAGGCCGCCAGCTCGCTCAGGACGTCGCCGAGTTGTCCGGCGCTGCCCCGCGCGGCCATCACCAGCCCGGCGACGACAAGATCGGCGGTCGGATCGGCCAGGTCGTCGGCGAACCCGCGCAGCGCGTCCGGTAGCCGCCAACTGCGCTGCAGCCGCACCGCGAGCCGGGTCACCTCCTCACGGATCGGCTCCGGGGATTCGATTGCGCTGGCGGTGATCGCCTGCTCCAGCCCGGCCGCTGCGGACAGGTTGTCCCGCAACGCCTCCGTCCAGGTCGCGATGGCCTCGATCCGGGCCACCCGGCGGGCATGATCGCGGTCCGGGCCGATGATGGCCGGTAGCATCCACGCCCCGACCGCCGCCAGACCTGCCGCGACCGGCCAACGCGTCACCACCCCGACGACCACGCCGACGGCCAGGCACGCCGCTACCCGACGCCGGTCGACCGCCCCACGGGCCGCCGTCAGTCTCGACCACCACGACTCCGAATCGAGGTCCGCTCCGGAGTCAGCGGGCCCGCCGTCCCGGCGCGACAGGCCCACCGCCAGCAGGACCAGCCCGACCGCGGTTCCGGCCCCCAGCAGCGCAGCCAGCGGCACCGTCAACACCATCACGCCCACCCCCCACCCGAGGCGCGGGCGTCATCGAGCAGGCCGGGGTTGAAGCCGTACCGGGTAAGTGCCCACAGCAGCCCGGTCGACGGCGGCGCACCCGGCACCGCCCGCCCGTCCGGGCCGGGGCGAAAGATCTCGTTGCTGGACACGGCCAGCCCGTCCGCGCCAACCACCTCCCGCACCGAGGTCAGCACCCGGCCACTGCCGTCACCGCTGAACCCCATATGCACTACCAGGTGCACGGACTCGGCGACGAGAAGGTTGGTGGTGGCCGGTGCCAGACGTTCCGGCGCCTGTGCGGCGTAGAGCATGAGCTTCTTCAGCGCACCGCCTGACGACGAGGCGTGGATGGTGCCCAACGACCCGTCGTTACCTTGCGACATGGCGTTGAGCATGGGGATGACCTCGTGCCCGCGGATCTCTCCGACGATGACGCGGTCCGGTGACATGCGCAGTCCCGAGCGGAACAACATGCTCATGTCGATCGCGCCTTCGCCCTCGACGTTGGCCTCCCGCGACTGCAACGGCACTACGTTCGGATGCACGGTCTTGTCCGCGTCGAGCGCCAGCTCGTAGGTGTCCTCGATCGTCACGATGCGCTCGCCGGGTGGGATCGCCGACGCCAGCGCCCGCAGGAGGGTCGTCTTGCCCGCGCCGACCCGCCCCGCGATGAGCACGTTCAGCCTCGCCCGCACCGCAGCAGACAGCAGCTCCCGCAGCACCGGGTTGACGGTGCCGAGTTGTTCCAGATCGGCGAGGGTGACCTTCACGTAGCCGTGCCGGCGGATCGACAGCGCCGGTCGCCTCGTCACCGACATGATTGCGTGCAGGCGGGAGCCGTCCGCGAGTTGCAGGTTCATCACCGGGGCCGCCCGGTCCCAGCGGCGTTCCTCAGCGCTCTCGCCGCCGGTCTCGGCGCGGCCGGCGTCGGCCGCCAGCCGGCGGATCAGCTCCACCATCTCCGCATCCGAGTCGGCGATCGGCCCGACCCGTGCCCGAGTGCCGTCGGAGTACCGGACGAACACCTGATCGCACCCGTTGGCGTTGACCTCCTCGATTCGCCTGTCGTTGAGCAACGGCTGCAGGCCGCCTGCGCCGAGCAACATGTCCGCCACCGCCCGGCCCACCCGCGACTCGACATCCGGACGCAGCGGCGGCCGGCCGGCGTTCATCTCCTCCGTGGCGTACGCGTCCAGAACCTCAGCGATCAATTGCCTGGTCGTCGCCGCGCGGTCGCCGGCGGGCATCGGCGACCCGGTCGCTGTCTCGTGTGCCCGCGTGTCCCAGGTAAGCCGCTCGGCAACCTCCCGCCGGACGCGCCGCACCACCGCGGCCTCGCTAGCCTCACCAACGCCCAAGGTCGGCAGGGAAGACCCGGTCACGATGTCGCCTCCTGCGCTGTATCCGTGCGCTGCGGGGTCACCACAGGCAGGTACGGGGTGAGGTCGGTCCACAACCGCGTGTACGCGGCCATCAGCGGCAGCCGCCGCCAACGCCGCCCGGCTGTGAGATCTCCGTCGAGTACCGCCGCCGCCTGCCGGTCGTACGGCAAAGGACCGAGTACGCTCACCGCCTTCGGATCACGTGCCAGTTCCTGTCCGAGGTGGGTCGCCAGGACATCCGCCACTTCCGCCGCTGGATACGCTCCGCCCGCGCCGAGCAACACCACCAGGCGACCCGGAGCCGCACCAACGAGGTCGCCTAGGTGTTCCCGTAGATGCGCCAGGTCGTCGGCGTTCGCTCGCGCCAGCACCACCATCACGTCCGCGAGCTGTAGCAGCGGCCATACCGGCGACCCCGGTCCCGACCGGCCGCAGTCCGCCACCACCACCCGACCCGGCGCGGCCAGCACCTCCCGTTCACCACCGGTCAACTCCGGCACCGCCGCACGAGTCTGCGCACCACCCGCCGGAGCCACCACCACGGGCACTGCCACCTCAGCCACCGGCAGCCGTTGCGACGCGACAACGAACACATCCGCATGGCTCGCCACACCCCGTGAGGCAGCCGCCAGGTCTACGATGCTCGGCGCCGCCGCCAGCCGGTGCCGGCGTGTCAGGTCGCCACCGGCCGGATCGCACTCCAGCACCACTGGCCACGCCCAACCCGGCGCCACCGCGGCCAACCCGAGCGCTGTCGTCGTCGCACCCGGCCGACCCTTCACATACGTCACCGCCAGCAGAGGCATGTCAGCCCTCCACCGGTGAGGTCTGCATCAACACCACAGCGCCAGCCGGAGCCGCTGCCAACAGCGGCGCATCCGAGGCGTCCAACAACAGGGTGATGACGGTCGAGCCTTGGCCATCCCCGGCGAGGTCGACCCCCAGCACCACCGCCGACAACCGGTCCGGCGCAGCCGCCGAGGTCGCTGCCGGGTCCGGTTGGCCGCCGTCCCGTGCCGTCGCCGGAACGTAGACCGCGACCCGCGCCGCAGCCGCCAGCCCTTGCGGATACTGGCCCGGCTTCACCGCCACCGAGGCAGTCACCTGACCGCCCGGCGGAAACGCCGCGTCCCCGAGCACCTCCGGCGTCAACAACATGCCGGCCACCAACGGCACCACCGCCGTACGACCCACCACCTCGGCGGCGTCCGCAGCCGGCACCAGCCGTACCCCCGAGTCACGAGCGGCCGAGACCTGCGTCAAGTCCGCAGCGGTGATCGCCTGCCCCGCTGCCACCGGCCGCGCCACCGCGAGCACCTGGACACGGTCGCCGAGCTGTGCCGCGCCGTACGCGTAAGCCAGCACGCACACGACGACCAGAAGGCCCCCCAACGCGACGAACGGCAACCGGCGACGCCGCCGGACCGCCCGCCACGGCCCCCGCCCCGCACGGGCAGCAGCCGTCGCACCACCCTCTCGACCTGATCTTGGGCGCACGGAATCCACCGCCATGACGTCTCCTCTTCGGACTCGGCGCTCGAACAAACCGAACTGGCTGGCCTAGCGAACGACCGCCTGCGACTCCTGAACCCTGGCCTGCACCTGCCCGCTCGTGGTCAGCCCCGGCACCGTGCCGGACTGCCCCGCACCAGCCCAGGTCACCTCCCACGTCACCGTGACCAATACCGTGTAGGCGCCGCCCGGCGCACCAGCAGACGACCGTCGGTAGACATGCCCGCAGTCAGGCGACGCCTTCGCCGGATCGGCTCCGGAAGCCCACGGCGTCCCCGGACCCTCACAGACCACGGTCGTTCCGTCTCCCATCGACCAACTCGCCCGCACCGGCCGCGCCGTCGCCGTCACCGAGACACCTGGCACGGAAGCCCTCGCCGACTGGGTACGCCACGACTCGTCGCCGAGCGCCAGCCACACCGGCAAGTTGACCAACTGCTCGCCCGAAGGATTCATCTGAACGACGACTCTCGGCAGATCGAGTCGCGCCCGCGCCTGCCGGGCCAGCACTGCCGGAGACACCACCGGCGGTTCGCCAGCGATCCACACCACGCCCCCGAGCGATGCGTCCTCTCCGTAGCAGGTCCGCATGTACCAGCCACCCTCGCCCGCAGGCCGACCTCCAAGAGCCTCGACCGTGGACGACGACGGGTCGGTAGGCGCGTAGTAGCAACCATCCACCCCCGCCCACGCCCCGTCCCGCTGACACGGAATCTCCTCACCGGAAGGATTCCGACACACGCCGTCCCCACCTTGGCGCCCGCCATCTCCACCGCGGTTCAAACTTCCCAACTCGCCGGAGGTACCCGCGTTGACGTCACAGACCGGTCGAGGATCGTTCTCGCCGCACTGCACACCGCCGGTACCGCCACCGGCGTAGGCGACTGCTGGCGCTACCACGAGGGCTGCCACTACGACAACGGTCAGAGCCGCGAGCCGTCGTCCGCAGATCAGCATGTCCCTGCCTCCTCCACAATCAACCAGCTGACCCGCCAGCCTTCGGCGGTCCGATCGACGGTCGCCGTCGTACGGTGCCGGCCTCCGGGTACGTCGTTGGCCAGTCCGCCGGATGCTTTGTACTCCAACCAGTTCTCGTCGTTCACACAGTCCAGGACCGTGGCCCTGGTGGGTTCCTCGGCGGGCGTGAGAGCGGTGACCTCAGGGTCGAGCACCAGTTCACCGAGGATGATCTCGCCCTGCTCGCGATTGATGTAGAGCGCGCTGACGATCAACGTCAGCGCCTGGTCAATGGCGTGCTCGCGCAGGTCGGGGGCGTCAGGGTCTGATACCTTGCCGGCCTCCACCAAAGCATCCCACATGCCCCGGTACGCCGCGAGGACGTCCCGCTCTGCTGCGTCGGACGGTTCGAGACTCGACGTACCCAATGCCGTCGCAGGCTGCGAGGTAGACGGCGACTCGTAAGTCTCGTCGGCGCTGCACGCCGTAGCAAGCAGCGCCAACGCGCCAACGAGACAAGACATAAGCCGACGGTTCACCACAGAGCTCAAACCGCCACCGTTACCGTCCCTGCCGCCGTCATCTGGCGCGCCGATAATGGCACCGCACCCGGTCGCGCTCGGATTGGCGCCGCAGTCAACTTTCCCGCTTCCGCTACCACCGCTTTCCGGGACAGGTCCGGCAAGGGAGACCGCGCCAAGGATGGCCATAGTGAGCCTGAATCCGCGACTCCATCTTGGTCGGTTGATCGCGCCATTTCGCTGCGGACCTTCCTCCCCAAGACCAGATCCGAGAGTCGGCCCTATTTCCGGCGTGAGCCGGCCACTCTGGCTAATATGATTTCCTTCGTGCCAGCGCATCGTGGACTCCCCAAATTTTCGTCAGCGCACCTGAATCTGTGCTTTTCGGTGGTCCCGGCCCGCCCCCTCAACGGGCCGGGACCGTCCGGCCACTACCGGACTCGTTCGGGTCTATGGAGATGGCGACACTGGCAACCGTCGCCTCGGTGTCAGGCGCAAAGCATCGCGTGTGTGGTAATCGATGACGTTGAACAACTTTCGATAATGCGTCAGTCGGTGACTCACCAACGGATGGCAGGGCCGTCGGATAACTCGTTGACGAGCATCCCGGCATGGGTGTAGTAATTCATCGCACTGAAGAACAGGAAAGCGGCACCGGCGACCGTCCAGCACCAATAGAGGACGAGCCACGGGATCCGGCCTCCGCCTCGGACGACGGCGGGGAACAGCAGGCAACCTACCGCGGATGGCCCGTACAGGACGAGGGCGAAGAAGATGTTCTCCACGGGAGAACCGTGAAGGAGACCTGTGATCGGTTCATGCTGCGGCGCGGAGCCAATAAGGTCGAACCGAACGATCGCCAAAGTGCACCAGAGGAGCACGATTCCTATGGCAAAGATGATCCAGGAAATCGGGGCCAGGGAAGCCCGCGCATATTGCTCGTCAAACGCCTGCGACTCGGGTGTGCACGCGAGCCACACGGCAGCCGCAAGTAGCGCGATACCCAGGAGTAGACACGGTTCCCCAAAGACCGAATCGATGTATGGCTTCGCCCTCGCCAACGGGTGCGCGACCGTCATGATGAAGCCGAGGAGGGTCAGGATGGCGCCGAGAACTCCGAAAGCGGCGCTCCACCCGGACCTACTGAATCCTGTCGAAGAGACCAATAGCAATGGTGGTCGATCGTTGGTCATCACCGCCCACAGCCTCGGAACGAGCAGCAACGAGAGCCCAGCGCAGACACCCATCAGCGTGTTGAACATAACTAACGGCACCCGTAGATCCCTCCGCCTACCATAATCCTACTAATTCTCGTCCTGACATGTGTGCGCCGAGTCCTGGTGACTTGCGCAGTGGAACCGGTTGTCTTCTCGCGGCGCGGGCGAGCACCGCTCACGTTGTGGGCAGTCACTCCGCCGTGCCGCGATCCGTTCGGGCAGCGGTCTCGGAATCGTCGTCGAGCGCCCGGTTGAGGGACATGGCTATCGCCCGCGTGGTCGCGTACAACTCTCGCAGAGCCCTGTCGTGACCCGGCGGTTGTTGGGTGCGGGCGGCTCGCAGGAGGCGTCGCAATTGCCGGATACCTCGGGCGACAATCCGTATTGTCTCCGCGTACGACTGCGGCTGTCCATCCTGGTTAAGGTCCTGTGACCGCGTCGCCTGATTGACTTGCTCGTCTACGTTCACTTCCCCACCCTCTACTCGCCACGACTCTGACGAATAGACCCTGCCGGAAACCAACCGCATCCCGGAAGACGACGCGACTAGACGTGACTGGATGCCACCCGGCGGAGGTTGATGGGTTAGCCAGTTCTGGGGCCGTCTTGCGTTACCACGGGAAGTCGGGGTCGGCGTCCATGCCCAACTGCTCGACATCGACGCCGAGCGCAGCGCCGAGCACGCGTCGGTGCAGTTGGTCGGGTATCTGCCTGCCGCGCTCCCAGCGCGACAGGTTGGCCTGAAGGGATTCGCCTTTGGCTAAGGTAATGCCTCGGCGTGTGGCCTCCTCCTGCATGGCCTTCACCAGGCGGACCTGCGTCCATCCGCGTTGCATCCTCGCCCGTCGGATCAGCCGACCAGGGCTGCGGGCCCGATCGCTGCACGTCGGGTGATGCGAACTGCTCAGCACGGTGCCTCCCACCGAAACTCCCCGTGGGCGCCCGGTGTGACACCGGGCGCACTTGCCTGGTCGACGCGTGGCGCCGCCACCTTGACCAGCGGCAGCAAGCAGCAGCTGACGTCCTTGCTGGACCTATGCGGCTCCCGTCCCGATCGACCTGGCATCACCTGTGGTTGATAACTGTCCGGTCGAAGCATAAACTCGTCTGGCACGTAGCGGCGACCGTGATCGATGAGCTGCCGGAGGCAGACAACCGAGGTGTGACGGAGGGACGTGGCATGGCCGGCGACGACGCGTCACTAGCCAGCCGACTCAACCACCTCTTCGAGAGGATCCGCCGCCCGGACGGCAAGCCCTACAGCTACGAGCAGGTCGCCGAAGCGATTCGCTCACAACAGGGTGTGGCGGTGACTCACACCTACCTCTGGCGTCTACACAAGGGCCGGAGTGACAACCCCACCATCAAGGTCCTGATCGCGCTCGCCACCTTCTTCAACGTTCCGGTCACCTACTTCCTCGACTCGCAGGCAGCCGGCCAGGTCGATGAAGTCATGGATCGGGTCGCCTTGCTACACGACGCCGGTGTTGCGCGGCTGGCGTTCAGAGCTGCCGGCCTGTCGGCGCCGTCGCTGGAGACTCTGGCCACCATGGCCGATCTCGCCCGCAAGATCGAAGGCAAAGCGGCCCGCAACGACGACCCGTCCACCGACGAAATCCCCGCACCGCCCCCCTGAGCCCAGACACCGAGATTCCCTTCGGCAACCAACGAGGTGACAAGGACGTGGACAAGGACGAAGCCTGGACCGTCGGCGTGGATCCAGGACGGGCTAGCGCCGCCCGCGTCTACGACTACTTCCTGGGAGGCCGGTACCACCTACCTCCCGATCGCCAGGCGGCCGAAGCCGTTGTCAGCATCACGCCGAACGTGCCACGGCAGGCGCGCGCCAACCGCGCCTTTCTGCAACGCGTGGTCAAGGAACTCGTGTGCCTGGGCATCCGCCAATTCCTCGACATCGGTTCGGGTATCCCCACCTCCGGCAACGTCCACGACATCGCCCAAAGTGCCGCGCCCGACGCTCGCGTCGTCTACGTCGACATCGACCCGGTGGCCGTGATGACAGCCAACCAGATTCTGGCCCAGAACCCCCACGCCACCGCGATCGAGGCAGACCTCCGCCGACCTGAGCAGCTACTCGACCAACTCGACCGGCCCGACGTGCAGACAGTCATCGACCTTGCGCAACCCACCGCGCTGCTCCTCGTCGCGGTGCTGCACTTCGTCCCCGACGACGCTGACCCCTATCAGATCGTCGATCACCTGCGTGACCGGCTATCTCCCGGGAGCTACCTGGCCATCAGCCATGGTGCCGCCGAGTCCTACACCTTGCAGGAAGCGCAGCGTGTCGCTGCCGCCTACGGCGCCCGATCAGCGCCACTGCCCACTCCACGATCACGGGCACAGGTAGCCCGGTTCTTCGGAAGCTTCGAGTTGCAGGAGCCTGGACTCGTCTGGCTTCCCGAGTGGCGGCCCGGAGCAGCTGAGGAATTCACTGACGACCCGGTCGGCTCGGGGGCGCACGCCGGGCTCGGACGCAGACCAGACTGACCGGAGGAGCTACCGGGGTACGGCTGCACGGAGCCAGGTACACGATGGTCAACCCTGGTCAGCCCATCCCAGGTAATCGACGACTTGCCAACGTCGGTCTAGCGAGGGGGGCTTCCGGAGATAACCGTGCGTAACGGACCTCCTCGAGCACCGCGCGTTTGCCCACTCACGGATCTGCCGAAAGTAGTGCGCCTGATCATGGACGCGTGGTAGCCATTATCCTGCCGGTGTGAGTGCCCAAGTCTTCACTCGTCGGGCGTCGGGGAGGACGTAAGGCCGACACCACCGAGGCCCGGTCCGTGACCGCTTTCATTCCGTGACATGCCGGCATCATGTCGCGTGGCCTGGCCCATCCTAGTAGACGGCAGTCGTTTGTCTCGCAGAGAACCTCGCAGACGGTCAAAGAGCGGAGGCCGCCTGCCTACTCTGTACTCTGAATATGTATTGTTGAGCACCGATTCGCTGTATCCGATGATGACGACGACACTGAGTAGTATGATCACACAGGCACTTACTGTCGAGACTAGGGGTGCGTGGTTGCGATTCCGTTGAACAAGAACAGCCGCGGACACGCCGGCGCCTGAGGTGAGGATGCAGACGACAGCCAATCGGCGCAGCAGCCGGCGGATTGCCTCATATACCGGAGCATGGCCCGGAAACATCTCCACTCGGAGTCGGCTAACAGTATTGAGGAACGCCGCCGCGCCCAATATCGCAAAAACGGATAATGCCAACCACCAAGCGGTGGTATACCCAAGCAGCATCGGTGGAACGATCTCGGCCACACCGAGAGTGACTGGTATAGCGGTGTCACGGAATGTTGGCGTCCATCGCATGATCGTGGTAAACCACAGATACTCGTAAGACACAATGACGAGAGCCGCCAGGCTCAGGGCCGCTTGCGCGAGCGACGGCAGGATGAATTCCCGCTCGGCGGTCTTGAGGAAGTTCACGGTCTCAATTGTCATAACACTAAGCGCCACGCCCTGGATGATACTAATATTCATCAGGTAGGCTTGGGGGAAGATCTCGACTGAGCGACGGGTGAGGACTGGTCGATCTAGCGCCTCAAGCACGGCTTCTCGATGATCTGGGTGAATCGGCATCCGAACATCTCCAGCCTTGTTCATCGCAGATTCGGCGCGGCTTAGTCCTCCCGTATCAGCACCTGAAGCCTGCACGTCTTGCGAGCCGTAGCGGCTAGCGGAATAAGCAATGGCGAGGCAGAATGCGCAGACTAGCAAAGTCGCCGAGACCGGAAGTGCATCGGAGATTACTGTGTCCGCCGTGGTCAGTGTGATCAAGGTTGTAGACCCAAGCAACGACAGGAATGCTAATTGTGCGCCGACGCTCGCGAGTTGGGCCGTTCGCCCGGTCTGATCGGTCCTGCGATCAGAGAAGGAAAAGTGAAATCCTACGGTGGCGACCACCGTGACCGTAAGGGCACTGAGCGAGATCCAGTCTGCTGCGACGAACCCCGCGTCAGCTCCATACTTCTGCAGCAGATGATCTCGCACTCCGCCCCACATCAGAAGGACAAGTAGGGGCGGCAGGAGAAGGACGGTCAGGTTTCTGAGCAATTTGATGGCGGCTCCACCGACAGTTGCTCCGAAGTCCAACAGCAGTACCAAGATCGAGTACACGAGCATGATCCCAGCGATGCTGAATCCCATTCCTGCAATAGACTGCAGCGACGCCACCCGCTGGGTTCCGGCTGTTTCTCCGGCGACCAGCGCGTAGTCGAGACTAGATGCGACTAGTGCGACAAAAGCACTTGTGAGCGGTAAGACGCTGTGCCGGATCGGAGCAGCTCCTCCGTGCCCATCGCGTTTAGTGGTCACGAGCGCGATCAGCCCGGCAAACGAGAAGCCGGCCAGCACCCCAGCGAGTTGGGAGTAGAAGCCGGCAATCTCGGGTAAGTTCGGTGGCTCCAGATTTGCGAGCGCGACCAGCGCCATGGCTGCCCTCCCGAGGTCGATGGGTCCCGGCGATCGAGGAACTGGTAGCGCCCAGACGAGACGCGAGACTACATACAGGCGGCGAGGTGTGCGAGATAAGTGACGGCCAGTTGACACTGTCACGCCATATCGCCTGCCCAGACCGAACCGTCGCGGTGGCTTATGTCCGCGACGCTGCGCTTCTGGCGCTGTCCGCTCCCCGCGTCGTCGGGTACTCGCAAGCGGGTGGAGCGGGTCCGATAGATCTCATCGAATGTCCCGAACTGGCGACCGCTCTGGAATCGGCACCTTAACCCCGCCTGCTGGAGGCCATGAAGCTGGACAGACCGATCGGCGACTTGGTCACAGATTGGCCGATTTGCCATGTGCTACTCGCAACCCGAGAGGCTTGGCGAGGGCCAACCCAAGTACTGGGATTTACTTCAAGGCTATGCATACTGATCTGCCGCCGGGCGAGCGTCACGGTGAGTGATGGAGTGCGGTGGAGATCGACGCGCGGTCGTGCCGAGAGTAGTGCGTCCTTCGTGTACGGCGACGAAGGGGCCGGTAGACCTTGGGTCGATGCCACTAACATAAGGTCCGCGCCACGCCTGTTGACCTGCGGAAACACCGCCCGCCGGATGGTCGCTGACGGGCTTAAGTTACTGGCATTGAGCCTTGGGTGTCCGGGGCCGGCGTGCCCCTGTCTGTCGATGATGCGGTCGTCGATGTCAGCGCCGTACCAGATCCGGCCGACGAGCCGTAGAGTGCCCGGCGTACTCCGACCGCCGCCTGGCGACAGGATCCGACTGTCCGTGCGCAACCTCGCCATGCCGTTCGGGCAAGCGTCTCCTTGGCATCCTTCCTTCAGCGCAGGTCGATCTCCATACGGCTGAACGGTCGGGTCGGAGAGGCCGAAGCAGGCATATGCTCTCGGGGAATCGGGCGAAGCGGCGGTCGGATCAGTAGTTGGGACGAGTTCGAGGGGCGTACGGTGGTCTTCAAGGTGGGCGACATCGTTGCCGTGCAAGCCGACATCAGCCGGCTCGGACCGGTCATCGAGGTTATCCACAGCGCCGATGGGTTCGGGCGCTACCGCGTCTTCCATGGTCCAGGAATCATGCGCGAGTATGCCGGTGACCAGCTCATGCTGGCAGTGGCGCAACAAGCGCCACCCCAAGGTGGCATGTCTCCCGAGGAGTTCAGAGCCAGACTGGTCGCCGCCAGGCTCGGTCACCCGCTGACTGACCACGTCTACTCGCTACGGGCGGCGCGGATTAAGTTCGTACCATTCCAGTTCCGCCCACTCCTGCGCCTCGCCCGCGCCGACGAGCCGCGGCTACTCATCGCCGACGATGTCGGCGTGGGGAAGACCATCGAAGCGGGCTTGATCATGAAGGAGTTGGCCGCCCGGCAGCCTCTGGACTACGTGCTTGTCCTATGCCCCAAAGCACTCACTGTCAAGTGGCGCGAAGAGATGCGCCGCTTCGATGAGGACTTCCGGATACTGGACTCGTCGAGCTTGCGCTACTGCCTCAACGAGGCTCACCTGGACGGAGCCTGGCCCGAGGAATACCGGCGGGCGATTGTGCACTATGAGTTGTTCGCCCGGACGGCATACCTGAACGGCAGCGCAACCCGGCGGAAGGACAAGGGGCTGCGTGAGCTAGACCCGCCACCTTCCTTCGACCTGGTGATCGCTGACGAGGCGCACCATTTGCGTACGCCGGGCACGAACTCCCACTCGCTCGCGGAGTATCTCAGCGAGATCAGTACAGCCCTCGTCCTGCTCTCAGCGACGCCGGTGCAGACACAGGCCCGGGACCTGTTCACCCTGCTCAACCTGCTCCGCCCGGACCTCTTTCCCGATCGGCAGGCGTTCTTCGAGGTCGTCGAGCCCAATCGACACCTCAACGCCGCCGTCCGGGCACTGCGCAGCGGCATGCCGGAGGCTGCGAAGGAGGCGCTCGAGGCACTCGACGCTGCTGCGAACACCAGTTGGGGGCGGCAGGCGATCGCGATCGACCCGCGGTATCACGACGTGCGCAGGCTCCTGGACACGACCACCCTGGTGACCGACGACCGAGTCCGGTGTGTTCGCGAGATCGAGGAGCTGAACACGCTCGCTCCGCTGGTGAACCGCACTCGCCGTCGGGACATCGGAGGATTCACCATCCGTGAGCCCCGCACTGTATCGGTGCCGTTCACCCCGGTACAGCGTCGCTTCTACGACCGCTTGTTGGAAGCCCGCCGTGACCAGTTGCTCGCCCGCTATGACCCGGTCGTGGTCCGCCTGATCCTCGACACCCTTGAGCGGCAGGCATCGAGCTGTCTGCCCGCCCTGGCCCGGCGCATCGTGGCCGCCGGTGAGCCGACCGTCACCGATCTGACTGACGCCCCCGAGGCTCAGTCGGACGGCGCGTCACCGAAGATTCCCCTTCCGACGGACCCGGACCTACGGGAGATGGCCCGTCTGCTACCGCCGGGCGATCCCAAACTCGATCGCCTACTCCAGGTCGTCATGGAAGCCCGCAACGTCGACGGTCCCGGGAAGCTCCTCGTCTTCTCGTTCTTCCTCGGCACCCTCGGCTACCTCGCTGAACATCTGACCGCAGCCGGTGTCCGCGTCGGCGTCGTCACCGGACGCGTTGCCGAGCACGATCGGCAGCGGCTGCGAGACCGGTTCCGCCTCGACCGAGAAAACGCCGACGCTGTGGACGTTCTGCTCTCCAGCGAGGTCGGCTGTGAGGGCTTGGACTACGAGTTCTGCGATCGACTCGTTAACTACGACATCCCCTGGAACCCGATGCGCATCGAGCAGCGCATCGGACGCATAGACCGGTTCGGACAGCGCAGCCCGAAGGTGCTGATCCTCAACTTCGTGACACCCGACACCGTCGAGGAGCGGGTCTTCTATCGCTGTTGGGACCGGCTGGACCTCTTCCGCGACACCGTAGGTGACCTCGAAGGCGTGCTTGGCGAGATGACCCAGGAGCTGGCCGACATCGCGACCAGCACGGACCTCACCCCACAGCAGATGGAGGAACGAGCTCGGCAACTCGCCGACAACGCCGTACGACTCGTCGAGGAGACGCGCGGCGTCGAGGACGCGAGCAGCGACCTCCTTGGCTTGGACGACAGCCTCACCCAGGACCTTGACAGTCTCATCGAGGAGGGCCGGGCAGTCACCGAGCAGCAACTGGAAGAACTGACCCGCGCGTATGTGACACAGCCGCCAGTCTCCGGGCATCTGGATCGGCTACCCGCCGACCTGCTGAGGCTACGGCTGCCCCAGGCAGCTCGGGCGGAACTGCTCGCCGCGTTGAACCGAAATGAGGCGAGGATCGGCGGCAGTCGGCCCGTCCAGCAGCTACGAAACTGGCTCGGCCAGAAGGACGGCGGCCTGCTGCTGACGTTCTCCGACGAGGCAGCCAGCCAGGATCGATCGGTCGCCTTCCTGACCGCCACCCATCCGCTCGTCCGCCTCGCCGTGTCGGCCCTCGCACCGGCTCAGGACCAGCAGCTGCAGGCTCACCTTCGGGTCGTTGACCCAGGCCTGCCGGAAGGCCGCTATGTCTTCGCCTGTCACACCTGGGAGACCATTGCCGTGCGGCCGGAGTTCCGCACCGTGTCGTTCGTCGTCGACGCTGCCGGACTAGCGGCCAGCAGGACGGTGGAGCAACGGCTTTTCGCCCTACTCGCCAGGGCGCTGCCCGCGAGCGACGAGTCCACCCTCGACCTGCAGGAAGCGAAGGCGGCGCTGGCCACATACGCCGAGCAGCGCCGTCGGGACGCGGTGCAGGACGCCCACGCCCTCAACGAGGTGCTGCTGGCCCGCCGAACTGGAAGCCTCGAAGCCCACCACCGGCGAGGCCTGCAGCGCCTCGACGCCCGCCTCACCGACGAGACGGAGGCTCGAATGCGGACCATGCTGACGGCACAACGAGCACGTGCGGCCCGGAACTTTGAGCAGCGCCGTGAGCAACTGGAGCAACGCCGCAGAATCGACATCGTCAGCCATCGGATCGCAGAAGGAGCGCTGACGATCAGCCATGCCGACTGACTACGCGCTCATTCAACAGGACAACATCCGGGAGTACGGCGAGGGCACGCGGCACCTGGACTTCCTGCAACGGCTCTACGCCGACCGTACCCACTTCATCCTCGAGCTGCTCCAGAACGCCGAGGACGCCCACGCGTCACAGCTCACGTTCGTGCTGTACCCGGACCGACTCCTCGTCGAGCACGACGGCCGCCCGTTCAACGAGCAGGACGTCCGGGGTATCTGCGGAGTCGACGCCTCTACCAAGACCGGCGAGCTGACCAGCATCGGCAAGTTCGGCATCGGCTTCAAGTCCGTATACGCCTATACCCTTGCGCCCGCTGTCCATTCCGGCTGCGAGCACTTCCGCATCCGCCATTACGTGCGCCCGGAGTCCGTCGATGCACCGATGGACCTGCCCGACGACCGCACCCGGTTCGAGTTCCCCTTCGACCGTGAGGATGTGCCGAGCGAACGGGCCCACTCCGAGATCGACAGAGGTCTCACAAAGTTCGACCCGGTCGCGCTGCTGTTCCTCCGAGATGTCAGGCAGGTCATCGTCGAAAAGGGCAGCGGATCTGTCACGTTTACCCGGCTGGAGCGGGGCGAAGAGTCGCAAGACGTGGAGCTGCTGGTCCGTCAAGACCGTCGGGTGACCAATCACCAGCACTGGGAGGTCTTCCGACGGACCTTGGACCACATCGGGTACGCCGACCAACGGGTCGAGATCGCATTCAAGCGAACGGGTAGTGCGCCCGAAGCCCTGGTCGAACGCATCCCCCACGCGCCGCTCGTCGTCTATTTCCCCACGGACAAGCCGACCGGCCTGGGGTTCCTGCTGCAGGCTCCCCTGCGGACCACCCCTGCAAGGGACAACATCGCAGAACAAGATCCGGATAACAGCCGAATCATCGCGGAAGTCGGCCACCTGCTGATCGACACTCTGGATGAGCTGCGCCGCAAGAGCCGTCTTGGGCTCGACGTCCTCGACGTTCTGCCGATCACACCGGTGGACTTCCCAGAAGGCTCCCTGCTGCGGCCGTTGTTCGACACGCTTCTCGAGGCTGTACGGGCCCGACCACTTCTCCCAGTCGCCGGACCGTCGGGCCACGCTCCCGCCACCCGGCTGCGTCTAGCCCGAGGCGCGGGCCCGCGTGAGTTGTTGACGCCGGAGCAACTCGGAGCCCTGGCGGGCGCGGCTGGGCCGTTGCAGTGGCAGCCAGCATCGCTTAGCCGGGAGCGGAATCGCGAACTGTGGGACTACCTCCACGACGTCGTCAACGTCGACGAACTCGACGCGGAGTGGCTCGTCGGCCAACTCGACAGGAAGTTCCTGGAGACAGCTCAGGACGCATGGCTCGTCAATCTGTACCGGTTCCTTGCCCAGACTCCGGCGCTGTGGCGCAGGCCGAGGCCGCCAGGGAACCGTCCGGGGCCGGCGCGAGCATTACCTCTGATCCGGCTGAACGACAGTCGTCATGTCGCGCCGTTCGGCGCCGACGAACGACCGCAGGCGTACCTGCCTGGCTCGGGGCCCTCGAGCTTTCCGACGGTGCGGGCGGAGATCGCCGCCAATGCAGAGGCGCGGGCTTTCCTCGAAAAGCTCGGCCTGTCGGAGCCCGACGCCGTGGACGAGGTTCTCGAATACGTCGTGCCGAAATACCGAGACGGATCCGATGCCATCGGTACGGACCAGCACGACGTCGATCTCGCGAAGATCTTCCGCGCATTGCAGACTGCGACGAGACAACGCAGGGACGCCTTGGTCGAGACGCTGCGGAACACGCCGTTCCTGCTGTGTCGTCCGGCAGGTGGTAGCGACTTCTCGTTCCGGTCGCCATCCGCCGCCTACTGGTCCAACGAAGACCTAGAGCACTACTTCCTGCCCAGTCCGCACGGCTGGTTCCTACACGACCGCTACCGGCCTTACCAGCAGGAGCTGAATCTTCTGGGGGTCGCGGAGGGCGTGCGTGTCTTGACGTCGCCTCCGAATGCAGACGGACACGTAGTTATACGGGCCGGATGGGGTGACCACAGCCGCGGACTGCACGGGTTCGACCCAGGCCTCCGCATCGTCGGCCTCGACACCGCCCTGACCCACCTCGATCGCCGACGATCGGCGTACGTTTGGAATCGGCTGCTGCTGCCGAATGCGAGCCGGCTGCGAGGGAGCGTAGAGTCCTCGGGCCGGCAGGACTATTCCCACAGCACGTCCATCGAGACGATGTCAAAGGCGTTGGAAGCCGCGGTCTCTCACGCGTGGCTCCCGATGCGGGCAGGCGAGTTCGTGGAGCCCGCCAAGCTTTCGCTGGACGACCTGCCCGAGGATCTTGAGCCCAGCCAGGCTCTTGCCGACGCACTCGGCATGGTCTCCTCCGCCATTGTGCAGGTGAGCGCAGAACTCAACCTGTCCGTGGCGACCCTGCGCTTTCTGGCCGAGAACCCGGACGCGGCCGCCGAGCTCGACCAGATGCGTCAACGCCAAGAACGATGGGAGCAGAGCCCCACCGAGACGCCAGCCGATGCCGGTCTTGCTCACGAGGGGTACGCGGCTGTCCTGGAAGAGGCGTTTGACAAACCAGCGGAGCACGAGCCGGAGTACGAACCTCTCACCTCGGTGGGCCGAGTCGGAGCCCCGACGGTCCGCCGGCAGCGGACCCGGGACGACATCCGCGAAGCCGTGGCGGACGAGCCCGCATCGCAGGACCGCTTTCGGCACATCGGGCGGAAGGTTTGGGACGGCAAGGATCCCGCCGTACGCCAGTTCTTCTTGGAGCACTACGCTGGCCGGTGCCAGATCTGTACCGCAGCTTTCCCGAAGCGCGACGGGACGCCCTACTTTGAAGTGATTTACCTTGTCTCGCACACGGCTGCCGCTTGGATCGGTCGTCCGGGGAACACACTGTGCCTCTGCCCGACGTGCGCTAGCAAATTCCTTCATGGCGAAGTTCGATGCGATGATCTACTATTGCAAATTCGGCAATGGAAGGCAAGTGTGGAGGGTGGGCTTGGCAGTAGCCTGCAGATCGAGCTCTGCGGCGAGCATGTGACCATCGACTACACCGAAAAGCACCTGCTCGATCTCCAGGAAATGACTCGAACGGATGAAGTTGCGGTGCGGGAGTAGCGGCAATCGTCACGGATCGGCGGCGAGGCGATGTGTTGCCGACGCCCAAGCCGTTTCTGTGACACCATCCAGGTCATCGTAGGTGCGAGCGTGATGGTTTGGCGCGTTGGCGCACATCCGGCTGACGATGTGGGTCCAAATCATCGATTAGGTGCTTCCTCGTCGGCGAAGCTCGTAGACTACTTCCTGAGGTAGGAAGCACCGTCCAGGCTCCGCGCAACGATGTTTGGAAGCGCAGTAGGGATCTCGTCTCTCGCAGTCACGGCTCCATTGTGCGGCGTGAGGAGTTCGGTGGTGTTCCATCGAACGTCCTCTTCTGCCGCATTTGGCGTAAACACGATTTATTTTGGCGGTGACAGAGTGTAGTCGACGCGAGAGTCCACTGTGCTACGTATCCGGCAGAGCCGAAGCAAAGTCAGTTGATCATGGTTGGGATGCGTTGAGCAGGGCCGGGATGAGCATCTTGTTGGCGTGGTGACGTTCCATCACCTGTTTGATCCTGGAGTGTCCAGCGAGCCGGATCAGGGCGATGGTGAGGCGGACATCTTTTCGGACCCAGCGTCGATCACGGTCCGTACGAGTAGTTCAGCTGACGTGTCGGGACCGCAACGGCAGCACCCGCACCTCCTTTAAAGGGGTCGCAAGCTGCCCAGGCACACCGCCATTGCCCTGTCTCAACGCTTCGAGGAGTTGTTCACGTTCCATCGGCGGACCGAGCACGTCGCCCTGTCCGACCCGGCAGCCGAGATCGCGCAGAGCCTGCCGCTGCTCGCTGCTGCGCACTCCGGGTGCGCAGACCGGAATTCGTAGATCATCCCCGAGGGTCACCGCAGCTCGGATCACCACCGCCGACTGGCGGCTCGCCATACTGTCGATGAATGTCTCATCGACCTTGAGGCCGCGGATCGGCAGCCTGGCAAGAGTCGCTAGCGACGCCGGACCGGATCCGAACCGTTCCAGCGACAGTAGGACACCTGCTCTGTCAATCTCGGACAGCGTCTCGGTTAGGGCGTCCGGGCCGAGTAAGTCTGTTTCGGGTATCTGGAGGATCAGGCGGTCCGGTGCGACGGCATGGCGCAGAAGGGTACCGAACAGCAGGCCGGTGAACCGTGCATCGAGCAGGCAGGGCGCCGATACGGTCACTGCGACCGGCAAGTCGAAGCCGGCGTCACGCAATGCTCTGGCCCCGGCCAGCGCTTCGTTCAACACCACTTGGGCTATCGAGACCGGTGGAACCACGGACTCTGCGATCCCCCGCCAGCGCCGCACATGCAGTACCCCGTGGCGCTGATGCCGCCACATCGCCAGCGCCTCGATGGCGACCGGCACGCCCGTCGTCAGGTCAAGTACTGGCTGGAAGTCGACCCCGACACGGCCGGCGTGAAGATCAACGGGAAAATCGCGCACGAGGTCCGCCGGCTGAGTGTCCCGATCGTGCTGGTCTTTCTGTGGGTCGTACAACGGTAGCCTCATCGGTCCATGACCCCTGCCCCGCTGAAGCGCGGCGTCCGCCTGGTGGAGCAGCTCGTTGCCACCGATCCCTGCGCCGCCCAGTGCCAGTCCGACGCTGACTTGCACACTGACCAGGACGCCACCTGCATCCGTCGGTTGATGCAGAGCCGCCGCGATGCGTAAGGATTCGCTCTCCATCTCCGTGCTGGTCCCCGCGAGCAGGACGGCGAAGTCGTCTGCGCCGAGTCGGCAGGCAAGGTACCCCGTTTCGGCGACCGCGTCCGTCAGCCTCGCCGCCACCGTGATCAGTAGAGATTCACCGCAGGCATGGCCGAGTGCGGCAGCGATGCCGGAGAAGCCCACCAGGCGCAGACGTAGCACTGCGACGCCGGCCGGGTCGGTGGCGCAACGCGCGTCGGCGGTTGCGGTGAAGACGTGCCGGTTGGCGAGGCCCGTCAGCCCGTCATGGGTGGCGGTGCGGGCGTACGCCTTGGCGTCAGCAGCAAGATGGGTGTAGGCCACTGCGTTGTCCAGGCAGGTCGACAACGCCGCGCCGAAGGCTCGGAGTGCGGCTCTCTCGCGTCCGGACAGCGCGTCACGCGGACCTTGCAGAACGATGCGGATGATGCCTGGGTCTGTGCTACCTGTCGTCAGGGTCTGCACCGCCTCGGTGTGATCCATGGGACCCACCCCGTCAGGCGGGCCATCGAAGCACAGGCAGGTCGGACACGCACGGACCAGACGCCGACCCGAGCCGGGAATGGTGACCTCGACCTCAGCCTGTCGAGCCCCGAACATCTCGACGGCGCCGCGAGTCGCCGTGTGCAGCACCTTCGTGGGATCCGAGGTGTTCAGCATGTCCGTGACACCCGCCAGCCGCTGCCAGGTGTCTCGCTCCGCTCGCACCTGCATGCGATGGTGGTAGACCGCGTAGACCAGCAGCATCGCCAGTGGCGTCGCGATCAAGAGTCGCAGGTCCACCTTGATCAATGCGATCAAGCCCGCAGCCACCAGAGACTCGGCCAGTACGACTGCCAGTCGCATATCAACTGCCGTGCCGGCGACGGTACGCCACGCGCTGCCTGCCGCGAGGGATACTGTCGTCGTGGTAACCGTTGCCTCCACGAGCACCATCGCCAATACCGACAGCGCCAAGGCAATCAGATAGGACGGCAGACTCGCGGGCAAGACCTCACTACCCAGGTCCGGCTGGACCCCGGCCACACCGACCGCAGCACCCACCGCCGCAGCCACGATCGTATCCTTCGCCGTAATTTGGATGGCCTTGTGTACCGCAGCACTCGTTGGGTGCCGGATGACGACTCTCGCGATCATGGTTCCCACCACGGTGGCCAGTACCAGCCACGGCGTCGGCAGCACGACCGCGCTGACAAGGATCGCGGTCGGCGTGAACGTCAGCCTCGCACCCGACCGGACCGGCATCTCCACCGAACACGCGTTGCCGACCGCAATCATCGCGGCTGCCGCGACGGGATATACCCACTGACCAGCGCTTGGCACCGCTAGCCGCATGATCGCGAAGGCCAACGTGAAACCAGCGATCATGGACGTGGCAAGAGTCAATGCTCCGAGCCGGTAGTCCCGTCGTCCCATGACCGTTGCCACATCCCCGTCGAGCCCGTCGGGTCACCCCGCCCGGTGGCCCGGCAGCCCAGGCTAACAGCAACGACGCCAAGGGCTCCGATCAGTTCCAGTCACAGTCCCTGCCGTACATGCTCACCTCATTGCGCGTTCTCTGGGTCGAAATCAGACAACATTGCGGGGGCGACCAGGCATATACGGACATAGTTCCTAGCTAGTGGATTTGGGAAATCTCGGTCTTGTTGTGTCAACGTCGACATCGGCTGTGCATGCGTCCGGTCCGGCACCGTTGCGACAGACAAACAGCCCATGTCAAACAGTACGGCTGACCCGCTGCGGCGAGATCGTCCGCCGTTGACAGCCGTTGCTGGGAACATCCAGTGGGACCAGTAGCCGACTTCGGCCGATGACCGGCATGATGATTGGACGACTGCGCCCAGGCCGGTCGCGGACTCACGATCATTGGCAGCTGGCGGCCGCCCCGCCAGCACACTCAGACCGTGCCGAACAGAAGCCCGGAGGACCAGAGGGTGCGTATACAGGCAGAAGGAGGCGTCCAGTGGCGCCACCGGCACCGCCTGGTACGACGCCTACACCGCCTGCACCTGCCTCCGCCGCCCCCGCCCTATACCGTTGATGCCTGGTGTCAGGCCATTGGATCCACCAGAACGCGACCCATCACCATTGTGCCGCTGATGATCCCCGCGCACGAAGCACCTGGCGTGTGGATGGGCTCGACAACCACTGACCTCATCTTCGTCGATGCGAGCCTGCCGCTACTAGCCCGAACCCAGACAGTCCTCCACGAACTGGCCCACATCATTCTCGGCCACCGAGGGGCGCGACCCGTCGACAGCCACACTGGCGACCCGGCCGAAGAAAACGAGGCCGAACTAGCCGCTGACATTCTCGCCACCTGGCTTACCCGGGCACGAGCACGTCCCCAAGCCCTGTCCATCTTCTGGCATCGAACCAGCATCGGACCACACATCCGCCTGGTTCGATGGTGGACCCGCTGGCAGCGCCACTGGCAGATGTGGCCCCTCTGGCTTGCACTTCGTGACGGCGCAATCACCATCCGGTCGACGTGGTCGCGAACGTCCGCATGGGGCGAAGGCTTTCCACTCGACGACCCTGTCTCACTGACTAGCCTCTCCCACGCCTACTACCGACGCACCATCGAAATCCTCGACGGTCTTCGCCAGGTAGGCGCCTACGTCGACCCCAACATCCTCAATCAGGCTCGATACCGAGCCAGGCGCGCATGCCTGCCAGAAGCCGAAGTCGACGCGATCGCTGCGGCGACCGCTGTTCGCGCAGCTCTACACGCGCACGCGTCTGGCGCGCCTCCACGCCACGCCCCACCCGACGCACTCATTCCCGCCACCACAGCGGATCTCGACACCGTCGCAGCCCACTTCGTACGCACAGCTCAAGCCCTCACTACCTCCCCCTACGTCCTCCTCAACAGTCGCCTTGCAGGGACCGACTCGGGTCCGAGCAACACGGCGGCCGGATGATCACTTTTCCTATCGATCGAGCTGCGTGATGGTCTCCGGTAGTCGGGGTTCTGGTCCTGGGTTGGGGTGTAGGCCGGCAGGGTGGTGGCGTAGCGGTGGCGACGGTGATGCTGGTGCCGCGTTGGGGTTCCTCGGCTGACGGCCCGTCCGACGGACACCCTGGCCGCACTCGCCCGGCCCCACGACACGACGACGTCGATCACGTTCGGGGTGTTTCGGGGCGTGGGGGTGATGGCGGGACAGGGTCGGTCAGCCGCAGGGTGGGGGTGCCGGGTTGGGAGTGCGGTCGGAGCATGACCTGGTTGCTGTAGTGGCCGGGGGTGAGGTTGTTGGGGGTGGTGTAGACGGTGCGCACGACAGTGCCGTCGTGGTTGGTGAAGACGAGGATGTGTCCTCTGGTGGTGAAGATGTCGGGCATGTGGATGGGGGTGCCGATGGTGCGTTGGATGTAGTCGCGGGTGACGGGTTCGTGGAATATGCGGACGTGGTGCCAGGGGTGGTCGGTGAGGTCGTGGAGGCGGACGGTGGCGCGGTCGTGGTGGATACGGGCGATGCGTTCGGACAGGACGGTGTCCTTGGTGAGGGTGACCGCCGCTGGTGGTGGGGCTGGCGCGCAGCTGGTCGTGGCGGCGGTGGTGCCGGCGATGATGACGGCGGCGACTGCCTGCCAGCATCGGGTGGTGGGTTGTGCGCGGCCGGCGGGCCGCCGCCGCAGGTTGTGACGACGGTTCGCCGGTGGGGCGGCGCGGGCGACTCTTGCGGGAGATCGGCTGGTAGCCGCGCCGCCCGCTGGCAGGGTACCGGTGCGGTCATCGGACCAGGTTCTCTGCCGGTCGGCGCGGTCGCGGCGGGTGTCGCTGCGCTGGGACACGAGCGTGCGTTCGTCGCGTCTGCTGGCGCTATTCGGGTGATTGGTGTGGCCGGGTGTGGTGGTGGGGGTGGGGTGCTGGTGGTCGCCGCAGGAGGTAGCGGGCGGCGGAGGTGATGAGCGGTGGGAGGTGTCCGGCGGTACGCCATCGGGTGGCGTTGGTGTCGAGTTGGTAGCCGTGGGTGTGGAGGGCGGTGGTGATGCCGGGCAGGTGGGCGGCGCCCCAGATCATGACGAGGTCGTCGGTGGTGTCGGTGGCTGCGGTGACGGCGAGGGTGGTGCGTTGGTCGGTCAGGACACGGAGGACGGCTTCGGTGTGGGGGTTGCGGTGTGGGCGACGGGTGGTGGTGGGGCGGCGTGCCGCTCGGGCGACGGCGCGGTTGGCGAGGGCGAACCAGGCGTGGTAGGCGGCGTGGCGCCAGACGTGTTCGTCGGGCCAGGTGAGCAGGCGTAGCCGGCGTTGGACGGCGGTGAGCATCGCATCGGTGCCGGCGGCGCGGATGATGTCGAGGTCGGTCATGTCGCGGCGCTGCCAGGTGGGGTGGTGGAGCAGGGTGGGTTGGTAGGTCCAGCCGAGTGCGGTCATGCGGAGGCGTTCGGTTTCGCGCATGGTGGTGAGGTGGGCGAGGACGTCTTGTTCCGCGTCGGTGGGTTCGTCGCCGGGGGTGCGGTATTGGGCGCCTTCGTGGTGGACGGTGAATCCGTGCTGTTGGTGGGTGGTGATGTCGTCGAGGAGTTGGTGGTAGTAGGCGGGTTCGGCGTAGTGGATGGTGGACACGACGACGATGGCGCGGTGGGTGTCGGGGTGCCGCAGGGTGGTGATGGGGGTGCGGATCAGGGGGCGGTGTCCGCGCCGGGTGGGCGTGATCGTCAGGTACGGCGGCATGGTGAGCGGGGTTCCTTCATCTGGGATGGGGGCGGTGGGCGCTGCCGGGGATGAGCTGGCGTGGTGGGTCATTGCTGTCGTCCTTGTGGGCTGGTGCGGGGTTGACGCCACATGGGCCAGATGGGTGGTCCGCCGTCGGGCAGGTACAGGGTGGTCGTGGTAGTGGGGTGGTAGCCGAGTCGCTGGTAGAAGTCGCGTGCGGCACGGCTGGTGGCGACGAGGTGGATGGGGGTGCCGGCGGTGTCGCAGGTGGCGTGCCGGTAGGTGAGTAGAGCGGTGCCGATGCCGTGGCGCTGCCGGGCCGGGGTTACGCCGAGGTGGGCCAGGTAGAGATGGGGGCGGCGTGGGGCGTGTGCCTGCAGGAGTTCGGCGAGAGTGGCGAACCGGTCGCTGTGGCGGTCGGTGATCCGCTCGATGCGGGCGGTGTGGCGCGGGTCAGCTGTGTGGGTGGTGGTATGGGGTAGCCAGAGGGCGGCACCGGTGTGCTCGGTGGTGGTGTGCACGGCGCCGGTGGTCATCACGTGGGTGAGGAAGGCCGGGCACAGTTGCTGGTAGACACGCCGGCGCTCGTTCAGGTCGGGGATGAGCCATTGGGCGTCGGGGGCGTGGAGGAACGCGGCGACGAGTGTCGGGGTGAGGGCGGGGATGTCGTCGGGGGTGGCGCGGCGGACGTGGATGGTGCGGGTGGTCACGGCGGGTCTCCGTCCTAAGGTCGTCGGCGAGGTCGCCACTTGTCGGCTATGTCAGCTGCTGGTGGGGGCGCGGCCGACGTGGGACAGGACCAGGTTGCCTTTGACCACCAGGTCGGGGTGGAGCAGCAGGTCGCGGAACGCGTCGATGTCGTCGACGGTCATGCCGGCGGTGGCGAGCCGGTCGCGGATGACTCCGGCGGTGGCGTACGGCAGGAGGCAACCGGCCTGTCCGCCGGTCCAGGTGCCGGTGTGACCAGTCGTCTCGACGTGCAGGCCGAGGCCGCGCATCGCGTGGTGCGCTCGCCGTCCCCACGCCGGGTCGTTGCCGGATGTGGTGAGCGCGGTCCCGAACGCTTGGTGGTAGGTGGCGAAGAGCCGGTCGGCGTGGTCGAGGTTAGGCGCGGACAGTACCGAGGTACGCCAGGTGGGCTCGAACTCCTCGACGATGAGCAGGCCGCCGGGGGTCAGCGTGTCGACGAGCCTGGCGAGCACGGCGCTGCGCTGGTCGGCGGGCAGGTGTGCGAGGAGGAGCCGGATGTGGATGAGGTCGAACCCGTCGTCGGGCAATGGGTCGGTGACGATGTTGTGGCGGACCAGGCGGACGCGGGGGTGGCGGCGGCACGGGGCGAGGTCGATGTCGGTGGCCGTGACCTCGCCGTGGGCGGCCATCTCGGCGAGGGTCGCGGCGATGCAGCTGGCGCCGACGGCGACGACGAGGCAGCGGGCGTCCGGGCGGATTCCGATGCGGCGCAGCTGGCGGCGGGAGAACGGGTCGAGCATCCCGGCCAGGGCGTCGAGCATCATCGCGTTGTCGCTGCGGGTGTCGGGCGGGGTGTCGCCGAACAGGTAGGTGGAGGTGGTCACGGTTGTGTCTCCTTGACAAGGGTGGGTCGGCTGGGTCGCTGCGGCTCGGGTCCGTTACACGAGCGGGATGTGGGGTCAGATGGTGGTGTGGTGGATCCAGGGCGCTGCCGCGGCGCAGGTGGCGTTGAGTAGGCCGTACAGGGCGGTGCTCATGGCGGCGAGGACCGCGATGGCGGCGAAGGCGAGGTCCGCGCGGGTGCCGGCGTTCTGGATGACGACGCCGAGCCCGGCGAGCCCGCCGAACAGCTCGGACACGACGGCGCCGATGAGGGCAAGGGGCAGCGCGATCCGCAGCCCGGAGTGCAGGTGCGGTAGCGCGGCCGGCAGCCGGACCTTGACGAACGTCTGCCAGCGGGACGCGGTCAACGAGCGGGCCAGCTCGACCAGGTCGGCCGGGGTGGTCGTCAGGCCGGCGGTTGTCGCGAGCGTGATCGGGAGGAAGCACATCAGCCAGACCAGGACGATCTTCGGGCCCGCCCCGAACCCGAGTGCGATGACCAGCACGGGCACCAGGGCGGGTTTCGGTAGCACGCTGAGGACCAGCAGGGTCGGGGTGAGTGCTCGGGCGAGTGGTCGGGACATGGCCAGGACGGCGCCGAGTGTGACCGCGGTGGCGGCGGCGATCGCGTAACCGGTCATCGCGGTGGTGAGGGTGACGCCGGCGTGGTGGAGCAGGTAACCGAGCTGGTCATGGATCACGGCGGCGACCGCCGGTGGTGCCGGCACGATGTAGTCGGCGATGCCGGAGACCTCGACGGCTGTCCACCAGACGGCGACCAGCCCGGCCACACCGAGCACCGGCGCGACAGCACGCGCCGTCACCGCCTGCAGCCGTGTCGTGGCCGTCGAAGCAGGACCGGGCATCGGTGATCCGGGCCAGTTCACTCGACGAGGTCGGGGGCGATGATGTCGTCCGGCGTCAGCCCTATGGGTATGGCACCGGCGCCGAGCAGGATCGCGATGTTGCGGGCGACCCGGCCGAGGTCGAAGTGACCCACCTGTCCGGCGCGCAGGGGTGTGACGTAGCCGCGTAGCGCGGTGAGTTCGGCGGTGGCGAGGTCGGCCTGTTGGCCCTGCGTCTCCGGCTGCGCCGCGTACACCGTGCCGGCCTGGTCGGGATGCTGCATGCAGTAGTCCAGACCGCGTAGCAGTGCCCGGTTGAACCGGCGCACCACGTCGGCGCGGCCGGTCGCGGTCGCCGTGGACACGGCCATCGCCGATCCATGCAGGTCGCCGATCCAGTCGACGAACGGCAGCACGGTCACGTCCTGTTGGGTGACGGACCGCACCGATTCCACCGCCGGCACGAACTGGCTGATGGCGTCGACCTTCCGGGCGGCGAGTAGGGCCGCGTGCTGGGCTGGCACCGGGTTGCTGACCCACTGCACTCCCGAGGGGTCGAAGCCGGCCAGCTTCGCGTACGTCGGGAACAGCACGTGGTTGATGCCGCCCGGCAGGTACGACAGTCGCCGGTCCGCCAGGTCGCTCGGCGTGCGGATACCCGACGACGCCAACGCCACGAAGCACGCGAGGTTTCGCTGGTGCAGCACCGACGTCAGCCGGAAGTCCCGGATGCCGTCGGGTCTGCTGGCCTCCATCATCGCCGCGTTCACGTCCAACGTCGCGACGTCGACCTGACCGGCGGCCAGCAGCTTCAGGTTCTCGCCCGATCCCTTGCCCGGCAGCACCTTCACGGCCAGGCCCTCGTCGCGGAACCAGCCCTGGGCCCGAGCCACCAGCAGCGGCGCTTCCCGCCCTTGGAACCCGGCGCCCGTCAACACGGTGACCGTCTCCATCGGAACGTCGTCGGCAGAGGATCCGCGGCCGCAGGCCGAGATCGCCGGCCCGGCCAGGACAGCGACCCCACCGGCGAGCAGTCGGCGGCGGGTGGTCGTACACACCATGAAAACCTCGCTTACTTAGCAACACATGTCAGAAGGGGTGGCGAGCCCTCGTGCCAGGGGCGGCGGGGCGGGCAAGGTGGCCTGCCCTCCCGTCCGGACGACGGGGACGCCCAGATCGAAGGAGGGCAGGCCGTGGCCGAGGCGCTCCGCCCAGCCCCTACGCGAGAGGGACGCCCCAACCAGGTCGAAAACTTAGATTGCTAAGTAAGCTAAGTCAAGGGGAGCTACTTGCCTTGCTTGCCAACACAGGTCGGGCGTGGTGCGATGGCCTCACCTACGCGAGGAGCCTTGCCGTGCCGACCCCTTCCCAGCCCGCAGAGCCGGTCTTCCGGCGGATCATGCGCGACATCGAGTCCGCCATCGCCACCGGCGACCTCAAACCCGGGGACAAGATCCCGTCCACAACGGAACTCCGCGAACAGTACGAATGCTCAGCCCCAACCGTCCGCCAAGCCCTCGCCCGCCTCCAGGAGCGGGGCGTCCTTCAAGGCCACCAAGGCCGAGGCGTCTACGTCCTGTGATCGGTGACACTCGACCTTCCTGCCGCGCCAGGTACTTGCCGAGCCAGACCGGGTGCTGCAGTGGAGATTGCTCGTACCGACTACGATCTGACTCCCGGTATCAGGTCCGACGCTTCTGGTGATCATGGGGTGGTTACGTGTCTGGTCGGCAAGTCGCCTGGGCCGCAGGCATCGCGGTGATGATCGCCGCCGCGAACAGCGCGGTGATCAACAGGTTGCAGGGCGGCTGGCAGTGGTGGCTCGCGGCAGGAGTGTTGACGCTGCTCGGGGCGCTGGTAGCGGGCTGGTTGGCCGGAGGAGCGTCGGAATCACACCGGCGAATCGGTGCTGGTGCGGTGGTCGCTGGTCGGGACCTCGGTGGCCGGGTCCGGACCGATCCGTCCACTACGGCTGGCGATGAGGCGATGCCGCAGTCCGGGGTCGCCCCGGGCGCGGTGGTCGCGGGACGGGACATCACCGGACAAGCGGACATCGACACCACCGGCGGCAGGGCCTGGTCGCCGCGACAGCAGGGACCGGTTCAGTAACGGTGGGACCGAGATGGCAGCTGGCCCCGGGCGCGGTCGCCGCCGGCCGGGACATCACCGGGACGGTGCATACCGGACCGACGTACGTGCAGGTCACGGTGGGCCGGTTCGACCGGCTGAATGACGCGATCTTTGATCCGGCGCCGTTGTACGAGCAGCTGGATCTCGCCCGATTTCAAGGACGCTCCGGCCTGATCAGCCAAATCGACAAACGGATCGCCGCCACCGACCGTGGGTACGTCGTGGTGCGAGGCGAAGCTGGGGTCGGCAAGAGCGCACTGGCAGCGCATCTGGTGTGGACGCGGCCGTGCGCGCACCACTTCACTCGGCTCGACGGCGGAGCGCGCAACCCAATCGAGGCACGCAAGAGTCTGGCCGCGCAGTTGATCGGCGCGTGGGGCCTGGCGGACAGGTTCACCCCGGGAGACGTGTTCCCGGCGGCTGCGCAGCGGCCAGACTGGCTGGCCAAGGTTATTCGGGCGGCGGTGGCGGCCCGTGATGAGCGGTTCGCGCCGGCCGAGCGCCGGCCGGTGGTGCTGGTCGTCGACGGGTTGGACGAGGCCGAGGCGGATCCTGCGGGCATGGGCACCGGGATTCCACTCGGCCTACCAGCACCGGACGCCTTGCCGGCGGGGGCGTACATCGTGGCGACCAGCCGATACGGGATTCCGCTGGTCGCCTTGCGGGATCCGCTGCGGGTCGGCTGGTCGCAGATCGAGGTAGAGGGTGCCGACAACCTGGCCGACATGGCTGCCTACCTGCACGCTGCGACCACCGGTCCAACCCCGGATCCGGCGCTGACCAAGGTGCTAGCCGAGCGCTGGGTCCCTGCGACGACGTTCGTCGCGACGCTGCTCGACCGCTGCCGCGGAGTGTGGATCTATCTGCGGTACGTGCTCGACGAGGTCCGCGCTGGGCTACGCCCACCGAACGATGTGCTGTGCCTGCCGGATGGTCTGCGCGGCTACTACGAGCTGCAGATCCAGCAGCGATGGGCTACCCAACCTAACTGGCGATCGCTGCACCTGCCCGCGCTGGCGGTGCTCGCCGCCCTCGGCCGCCCGATTGACCGCAACGGCCTCGCCACTTTGCTACACAGGCCGGACGCCGGCAATGAGCTGGCGGTGTGGCTGGATGGGCCAGCCCGCGCGTTCCTCGACGTGACCACCGGTCCGGACCGTCACCGCCAGTACCAGGTCCGCCACCAGAGCCTGCGTGACCTGTTCACCGCCGCCCTGGACGGCGGAAACGAGGAACCGATCGACGGCGGGCTGACCGACGAGTTGCACGCCGCCTTGCAGACCGCGCACCGGACGATCACTACGTGGCTGGTCCCACCCGCCAGCCCGGCCACCGGACGGCGCGACTGGTCAGACGTCGACGACTACACGCGACTGCGCCTACCCACACACGCCGCCGCTGCCGGGATGCTCGACGAGTTAATGCCCGATTCAGGATTCCTGCTGTCCTGCCCGCCCAGCCAGATCCTGCCGCACCGACACACCCTGAGCGCTCCGGACGCCATCGCCGCAGTCGCGGCCTTGGAAAGCGCATCCACCAGTGAGTGGAACGACTGGTCTGACGGAAGACGTGCCTGGTGGCTGCATGTATGGGCCCGCAAGACCCGATCAACCGGCCTGGCTGGCGCGCTCATCGCGGACTACTCCGAATGGCCATGGTATGCGCAAACTGCCATCTGGTCAGGGACGACCTTTCGTACCCTCACTGGCCACATCGGCCGGGTGAACGCGGTTGCGGTGCTGCCGGGGTCGGACGGCCGGAGCCGCATCGTCTCCGGCGGCGATCGTTCGGTGCGGGTGTGGGACCCCGACACTGGTGAACAATTGGTCGAGTTTGCTGGTCATACCGGCTGGGTGGGTGCGGTTGCGGTGCTGCCGGGGTCGGATGGCCGGCACCTCATCGTCTCCGGCGGCGGCGACGCCTTCGGCGGCGGTGATGGGTCGGTGCGGGTGTGGGACCCCGACACTGGTGAACAATTGGTCGAGTTTGCTGGTCATACCGGCGGGGTGGGTGCGGTTGCGGTGCTGCCGGGGTCGGACGGCCGACACCTCATCGTCTCCGGCGGCGGCGTTGATGGGTCAGTGCGGGTGTGGGACCCCGACACTGGTGAACAGCTGGTCGAGTTGACTGGCCACATCGGCGGGGTGGGTGCGGTTGCGGTGCTGCCGGGGTCGGACGGCCGACACCTCATCGTCTCCGGCGGCAACGGCTTCGTTGATGGGTGGGTGCGGGTGTGGGACCCCGACACTGGTGAACAATTGGTCGAGTTGACTGGCCACATCGGCTGGGTGAGGGCGGTTGCGGTGCTGCCGGGGTCGGACGGCCGACACCTCATCGTCTCCGGCGGCAACGGCTTCGTTGATGGGTGGGTGCGGGTGTGGGACCCCGACACTGGTGAACAGCTGGTCGAGTTTGCTGGTCATACCGGCTGGGTGGGTGCGGTTGCGGTGCTGCCGGGGTCGGATGGCCGGCACCTCATCGTCTCCGGCCGCGACGAAAGCCGCGGCGGTGATGGGTCAGTGCGGGTGTGGGACCCCGACACTGGTGAACAGCTGGCCGAGTTGACTGGTCATACCGGCGGGGTGAGTGCGGTTGCGGTGCTGCCGGGCCCAGATGGCCGGAGCCGCATTGTCTCCGGCGGCGTTGATGGGTCGGTGCGGGTGTGGGACCCCAGTTTCAGTAGACAATTGGCCGAGTTGATGGGTCACATCGGCGGGGTGAGTGCGGTTGCGGTGCTGCCGGGGTCGGACGGCCAGAGCCGCATCGTCTCCGGCGGCGGCGGCGGTGATGGGTCGGTGCGGGTGTGGGACCCCGACACTGGTGAACAGCTGGCCGAGTTGACCGGTCATACCGGCGGGGTGAGGGCGGTTGCGGTGCTGCCGGGGTCGGACGGCCAGAGCCGCATCGTCTCCGGCGGCAACGAAAGCCGCGGCGGTGATGGGTCGGTGCGGGTGTGGGACCCCGACACTGGTGAACAGCTGGTCGAGTTGACTGGCCACATCGGCTGGGTGGGTGCGGTTGCGGTGCTGCCGGGGTCGGATGGCCGGCACCTCATCGTCTCTGGCGGCGGCGGCGACGCCTTCGGCGGCGGTGATGGGTCGGTGCGGGTGTGGGACCCCGACACTGGTGAACAGCTGGTCGAGTTGACTGGCCACATCGGCTGGGTGAGGGCGGTTGCGGTGCTGCCGGGGTCGGACGGCCGACACCTCATCGTCTCTGGCGGCGGCGGCGACGCCTTCGGCGGCGGTGATGGGTCGGTGCGGGTGTGGGACCCCGACACTGGTGAACAGCTGGTCGAGTTGACTGGCCACATCGGCGGGGTGAGGGCGGTTGCGGTGCTGCCGGGGTCGGACGGCCGACACCTCATCGTCTCCGGCGACGATCGTTCGGTGCGGGTGTGGGACCCCGACACCGGTGAACAATTGGTCGAGTTGACTGGTCATACCGGCTGGGTGAGTGCGGTTGCGGTGCTGCCGGGGTCGGACGGCCGACACCTCATCGTCTCCGGCGCCGGGGGCGGCTACGGCTTCGGCGGCGGTGATGGGTCGGTGCGGGTGTGGGACCCCGACACTGGTGAACAGCTGGCCGAGTTGACTGGTCATACCGGCTGGGTGAGTGCGGTTGCGGTGCTGCCGCGACCGGATGGCCGGCACCTCATCGTCTCCGGCGGCGATGATCGTTCGGTGATGGTCTTCGTGCAGAACACCGAGAAGCCCCATGACTTGAGGGAGTAACTGCCACCAGTAGCGGTAGCCGGCACAGTGGCGTGCCGGCTACCTGGATCGGTGCCACGAACCCCGTCAGCTGTCCGAAGGACGGACCTACCCGGGAGACGGGCATCGTGGCTGCGGCGTACTGGCTGTTAGGCGGTGAAGTGTCTGCGGCTCGCTCCGCGTACGAAGGATCGCCAGTCGTCCGGGCTGATGGTCAGGATGGCTGCGGTCGGGTTCTTGCTGTCGCGGACGAGGACCCGCCCGGTCGTCGGGAGGAGGTTGGTGGCCACCTCCACGCAGTTGTTGCCGTTGCCGCTGCGGCTGGACTTACGCCACTGGGCACCGGTCTGGTCAGGCTTCACGGAGTGCCTCCAATACAGAAGTGATCATGCTTCTCGACTCGTCCTCGTTGAGTGAGCGGCGGTCGATGTCTTCCCAGACGAGCTGGTAGGTGCCGGACTCGCCGGGCTTGTTCAGGTAGAGCGCTCCGGTCAGGGTGTCGACGTAGGCGAGTGGCGGCTCCAGCGGCTCACCGCTCTGCGGGTCCACCGGGAAGGTCAGCAGCGCGAACGGGGTGGACGCTGCCATGCCGCCGTGGACTCCGGCGGTGAACGGCAGCACCCGGATGCTGATGTTGCCGCGCCGGGTCAGGTCGAGCAGGTGCTCGAACTGCTCGATCATCACCTCGCGCCCGCCGATGCGCCGGTGTAGTACGGCCTCGTTGAGGATGACGCTGAGGTGTGGTGCGCGAGGGCGGGTGAGCAGCGACTGCCGTTCCATCCGGACCTCGACGCGTCGCTGTTTCTCGTCGTCATCGATGTAGCCGGTCGGCACTCCGTGGACTTCCTCGGCGTACCGCCGGGTCTGGAGCAGACCCGGGATCAGCTCGACCTCGTACTGCCTGATCGTCTCGGCGGAGTCCTCCAGCGAGACGTAGAGCGCGAAGAACGCCGGCAACTCAGTCTCGGTGCGATCGTGCCACCAGGACTTCCGCCGCCCGTTGCGGGTCTCGGCGGTGAGCGCGAGGAGAATCCTCCCGTCCTCAGGCTCCGCGCCGTAGAGCTCCAGCATGGCCTTGACGTCGATGTCCCGGAAGCGCACGGCCTCGTGCCCGTCCTCCATACGGGCGATCGTCGCGCGTCCCTTCTGGAGCGCGTCGGCCGCCTGCTCCTGGGTCAGGCCGGCGCGTCGTCGCAGCGCTTCGAGTCGCCGGCCGACGTACCGACGCAACAGTGCAGAACCCACCATATCCGACACCTGTCGACCACCTCCCGCTTGTTTTGGGCGTGTGTCTTGCCCAAATGATACAACCGATCTGCCATTACACACATTGGCCCCGCCTAAATGGGCTGGACAATTACCGATGATCTCACGTCGGCTCGATTAATGGAAAGCCGATCTCCCTGAGGTGTTGATTTTTGGACACACTCAAAGTGTAATGAGGTGGTCGCAGGTTCTCCGCCGACCGTTCTGGCGCTGGCCAGGCTATCGATTGGAGCAAGAGCGTGATTCTCGTGCTGGTAGCCGCGATATGCCTGTTCGCCGGCGTTTTCGTCGGGTTCTGCTTCGGTAAGGAAGTCAGCGGCTGGTGCGTGGAGTGCGGGGATCGAGTGCACCCACCCGATCTCCACCGTGCCGGCGGCCAGTCCCATACCCGAAGACCCTGGTCCTGATCAAGCGGACGCCTGACTGACCGACGTGCGCGGCCGACGACGGCTCGCAAAGCTTCGGCACCCCTGCACCTCGCCGCCCAGGCCGGGACCCGGCTCAACACCTATTACATAGCAACTCAAGGAAGGAGGCGTGATGCCACCACCCACCCCTGCCGCCGACCCGCACCAGCGCCGCCCCGATGACATCGCCGACGCGGCCACCTATCGCCCGTCCGACCGCGTCTGGGTATGGCCCCCACACACCGGCCAGTGGCGACCCGGCGTCGTGGAAGCCAGGTCGAACCTTGCGGTGCTGGTGACCTACCAGCGTCCCGGCGGTGGTACCAGCGTCGACTCGCTGCTCCCGCACAACGTCATGGCCCGTACCGAGCCCGACGCCGACCTCGACGGCACCTCGTCCCGTCCGATCCGGCTGCGCGACGTCCGATCCCTCACCGCCAGGTCAGCCGCCCCGGCGTGACCAGCAAAGTTGTACCTCGAAAGGTTACATATGGACAGTCAGCTGCAAACCGCAACCGACCTGGACCACCCGGACTGGTGTGATCTCAGCGAGTGCACCGCCGGCGGCCCCAGCGAGTTCCACCCCGAGTCGTCGCCGCCCGCGCACTGGGGCCACCGGCATTCCTGCAACCCCCAGCCGGGGCGGTACCCGACCGAGGTAGCTGTCCAGCTTGTCCGGTTCGTCGACGACCCGCCAAAGACCGACTTCATCCGGGTGGAGCTGGGCAGCTACGAGGAGATGCGCTCGCACTACGTGCGCCTCGCCCAGGGCGCGGCGATGCGTGACGTACTGAATGTGCTCCTCGCGCAGGCGCAGACGGGTCGCGACGTGACCCGCGAGTCGGGGGCGTGATCCGATGCCCTCCGGCTCTGTCGACGTGGAGGCCGCGGAACGTGCCGCCGAGCAGTTCCTGACGGAGCTGGGTGTCACCTTGGACACGGACTCCCGGTCGCGTAGCGCGGCGCGGATGGTGGCGGCCTACCGGGAGTTGCTGGCCGGCCCGCAGTTCGCACCGACGACCTTCGCGAACGACGCGGGGCACCGGGATCTGGTTCTGGCACGCGCGGTGCCGTTCGTGTCGCTGTGCGAGCACCACTTCTTGCCGTTCACAGGGGTCGCGCACGTTGGCTACCTCCCCGACGGCCGCATCCTCGGCCTGTCGAAGATCGCTCGACTGGTGGAGATGTTCGCCCGACGCCCGCAGGTCCAAGAGAGCCTCACCCAACAGATCGTGGGCTGGCTGTTCAACGAGCTGAGGGCACGCGGCGCCGGGGCTGTCGTCGTCGCCGAGCACACCTGCATGACCCGCAGAGGCATCAGAGCGCACGGTGCGACAACCGTCAGCGTGGGATGGCGCGGCACGCTCGCCGACGATCCGTCCGCGAGGGCAGAGTTCCTGACCCTTGCCGGAGTCGCGCTGCTTGCGGGCGGCGGGCTGTGACCGAGGTTCTCACCTCGATAAGAGACCACGAACGTACGGCAGACCTCACGCACGTTTCAGGTGACGCCAGGAGGGGCGATGGGATACGGACCTAGCGGGGTGAAAGCGGGAAAGCCAAGGAAAGTGGTGTTGGTGCTTTCCGGCGGGTTGGACAGCACCGTGCTCGCCCACCGCCTGCGGGCCGAGGGCTGCGACCTGACGATGCTGTCGTTCAACTATGGGCAGTCGCATCGCCGGGAGCTGGAGTTCGCGTGGCGAACGGCCGCGAGGGTCGGAGGCGTGCACCGAGTCGTCAATCTCGGGACGATCGCCGACCTGCTGTCGGGGTCGTCGCTGACCGATTCCGCGGTGGCGACCCCCGACGGGCACTACAGCGATGCCTCGATGAGGGCGACGGTTGTGCCGAACCGTAACGCGATCATGCTCGATGTAGCGGTGGCGCACGCGGTCGCCATCGGCGCTGTCGCGGTCGCGTACGGCGCTCATGCTGGTGACCATCCAATCTATCCGGACTGCCGGCCGAGCTTCGTCGCCGCGTACGAGCAGATGGTGCGGGTGGCGAACCAGGGCTTCCTCGACCCGGACTTCGCGGTCCTCACACCGTTCATCACGATGCACAAGTCGGAGGTTGTCGCCGAAGGCGCCCGGTTGGGTGTGCCGTTCGCCGACACCTGGTCGTGCTACCGAGGCGGCGCACGGCACTGCGGCACGTGCGGGACCTGCGTCGAGCGTCGTGAGGCCTTCTCCGTCGCCAACGTGGCGGACCCGACGGAATACAAGGTGGGGTAGGTGTTCACGATCAGAAAGTCGTTCCGGTTCGAGGCCGCTCATCGGATCTCCGGTCTGCCCGCCGATCACAAGTGCGGGCGGCTGCACGGGCACAGCTACACCGTCGAGGTCCTTGTCACCAGTCCCGACCTCGTGCCGCCGGGGTTCGTGGTGGACTTCGCCGACCTGGCGCCGCTCGGCGAGTACCTGGCCGCAACGTTCGACCACCGGGACCTGACGGAGGTGCTCGACGTCGCGCCGACGAGCGAGAACCTGGCGTGGTTTCTCTACGAGTGGTGCCAGGAGAACCTGCCCCTGCCCGTGACGGTCCAGCTGAGGGCCGTCCGCGTCGGTGAGACCGCGTCGACGTACGCGGAGTACGCCCCGGCGGACGGTCGGTCATGAGCGCGTCGGCCGGCGGGCTGCTGGTGTCAGAGATGTTCGCGACGGTGCAGGGCGAGGGGCCGAGCTGCGGCCAGCAGGCGTTGTTCGTCCGGCTGTCGCGGTGCAACCTGTCCTGCCCGTCGTGCGACACCCCGTACACCTGGGATTGGAGCCGGTTCGACCCGGCGCGTGAAGCGACCCGGCGTTCGACGGACGCGGTGCTGCGGTGGGTGCTGGACCAGCCGGCCCGGCTGGTGGTGGTCACCGGCGGTGAGCCGCTGCTTCAGCAGGCCGAGCTGGTGCCGCTGCTCGCCGAGCTGGCTGCTGCCGGCCGGCGGGTGGAGGTGGAGACCAACGGCACGGTGGTGCCCGACCCGGCGGTGGCGGACCTGGTGGACTGGAACGTCTCGCCAAAGCTGGCGAGCTTCAGCGCCCCGCGTGACCAGCTGCGCCGGACAGTCGGTGAGGCGTTGGAAGCGTTCGCGCGCACCGGGCGGGCGCGGTTCAAGTTCGTCGCGTCCGGCCCGGCGGACCTTGACGAGATCGCCAGCCTGCAGCAGCGGTTCGGACTGGACCCGGTGTGGGTGATGCCGGAGGGCACCGCAGCGGATCAGGTGCTGACCGGGCTGCGGGGCCTGGCCGACGAGGTCGTGCGACGGGGATGGAACCTGACCTCGCGGCTGCACGTGTTGGCGTGGGGTGACGTCCGTGGCCGGTGACTCGACCCATCATGAAGGGGAAGGGCCTGGACGGGGCCGTCGTTCCCGGCCCCATCGGCCGCGCGTGTCGGGTAGCGGCTCGGGTGACGCTGTGGGGGGCGGGATCGTTCCTGCCGTCCAGGCTGGATCGAGCGTACCGGATTCGGCCCTCGCGGCGCACTCCCTGATGTCGTACCTCGTCGATCCGGTTCATCTGGTCGCGGCGGCCCGCGCCTGTATGCGGCGGGCGTCGGCACCCGGTGTCGACGGGATGACCTGGGCGGCGTACCGGGTGGGTCTGCGGGACCGGCTCGCGGTGCTGGCTGAGCGTCTGCGGGCTGGCTCCTGGCAGCCGGCTCCGCTGCGGCAGGTGTGGATTCCGAGCTACACCGGCAAGACCTTCCCGGCGGCGATCCCGACGGTGGAGGACCGGATCGTGCACCGGGCGATGCGCGACGCGCTCACTCCGATCATGGAGGCGAGGGTGCTCGCCGGCTGGGTGTCGGGGTACCGGGCCGGCCGCAACCGGATCACCTCGGTGCGGCATGCCGACGAGCATCAGAGAGCGGGACGGCGTTGTGTCGCGGACGTCGACGTCGCCGGGGCGTCACAGGGCGGCACCGTCGACGAGCTGGTCGGCTGGCTGGCCGTACACGTGAAGGACGGTGCGTTCCTGGCGCGGTTCCGCCGCGCGTTGGGTGCGCTGCCGACCCCGATGGTGCCCGGTAGCGGCCTGTGGCCGGTGGTGTTCCACCTGCGGCTGGCACAGGTGGACGCGCGGCTCGACGGACTGACGGTGGTGCGTTTCGCGGACAACTACGCCGCGCTCGCACCTGACCGCGCTGGCGCGGCTATCGCGTACGAGCGGATCGCCCGTGCGCTCGCGACGGTGGGGCTCGCGCCGAACGTGCGCAAGAGCCGAATCCGGCCGCCGCACCTGGCGCATCCCGAAGACCTGTTCCTGATCAATGGATGAGGGGAGAGACATGTACAGCACCGATACGCCGCAGGCCGTCAACACGGACGGTAGGAGCAGGCCGGTGCCGGTGCTGCGGTGGCTGCCCGTGCCCGGCGGCAGCGGCCGGTTCGGGGACACGGCCCGGGAACGTACGGTGATCGACCTGCTCGTGGCGGCCACACCGTTGACGTACCGGCAGCTGACGTACCGGCAGCTGGGCTGGGCCGACCAGACGCCGAGCCCGGACCTGCCGGTCGTCGAGGTCGACCACGCCCAGGCCGTCCGGCTCGCCGCCGCGGCCGGTGGACGGCTGCCCACCTCGACGGAGTGGGAATGGATCGCCGCCGGCCGGCAGCGGCGGACCTGGCCATGGGGCGAGGACGCCTGGCGGCCGGACCTCGCCCGCCTGCGCGGCGCGCAGGTCGAACACGTCCGGTGCGGGCCGGTGGGCGCCCACCCGGCCGGGGCGACCCCGGAGGGCCTGCTCGACGTGGCCGGCAACTGCTGGGAGTGGACGTCCACACCAACCATGGGACGCGGGTACGTGATCAGAGGCGGCTCCTACGCCTCTCCCTCGTTGTACGCCCGCTGCACGTTCCTCAACGCCGTGCACGCCGAGTGTCGCAGCGCGGGAATCGGCGTACGCCCGGTGAGGCCAGCATGAACCACAGCCCTGCGCTGCCTGTCAGCGACGGTCTTGTCATCGTCGGCTGCTCGGCGGAGAAGACACCCGCCCGCGACGCGTTGGCCGCGTTCGACCTCTACGACGGCGGCTGTATCCGCCCGATGCGCGGTCGGCTCGGCTACTGGCCACACCGTGACCGAGTCCGGTTCCTCAGTGCCGAACACGGATTCGTGCACGCCGACACCCCGTTGCACACCTACGACCGGCCGCTGGATCCGCACCGCGCCGCCGAGTTGCGGCCACGGATAGCGGCGGCGCTGACCGCCGAGTTTGACGCCACCGGCGTACCGGACGAGATCCTCGTCGTCGCCGAACCGCTGTACCTGGTCCTGCTCGCCGACCTGCTCGCCCTTGCCGCACGTCCCCGGGTGCACTGGATCGCCGACCACGCGTACGGCTGGCCCGACGCCGCCCGTGTCCTCGACACCTGGGGATGGTGACCATGCCGACCCTGGCCCAGGTGCTGGCCGCCAGCGACAACGACTACACCGACCTGACCGCAGCGTTCACCGCCCGTACCGGGCTGGGCTGGCACGAACCGACGCCAGCGGCGATGGCGGCGGGAACCGTCCTATCGGTGGTGATTCCCGCACACGACAACGCCTACAGCCTGCCCGTCGTGCTCGACGCGCTCGCGAAGCAGGACACCTCCGGAACGGTCCAAGTCATCGTGATCGACGACGCGTCCACCGACGACACCCCGGCCATCATCCGGCTGCACCCCGCCGTCGACACCGCCTACCGGCTGCCCGCACAGGTGGGTGCCGCCGCCGCCCGTAACGTCGGCACCCACCTCGCCGACGCCGACACCGTCGTCTACCTCGACGCCGACATGGTGTTGACCGCACATGCCCTCGCCGACATCGCCGTACGGGCCCACCCCGGCCTCGTTCAGGTCGGATTCCGGCACAACATCGGCTACCAGCCCGGCCGCTACCTGCGGGCCGAGGTCCCCGAAGGCGAGCCGGACCTGCACGCTGACCACCGCGTCCGGTGGACCCCACCAGTCGGCAAACCCATGTTCTACACCGGCGACGTCTACCACCAGCCAATGGACCTGCGCCCGCTCGACGACACCCACGACTTCGTCGATCTCGGCCACGGCGCCCGCTACTTCGACTGGGACCTGCCGAGGATGGTCGTCACCGCCCTAGTCGCCGCGCCCCGCGCAGCCGTCACCCACGTCGGCGCATTTGACCCCGGATGGACCGCCGCCGGCTGGGGAGCCGAGGACACCCACCTCGGCGCGACGCTGATCGCCGCCGGCTGCAAGATCACACCCCTGCGTCAGCTCCGCGCCTGGCACATCGACGCACCCGACGCCGCAATCCAATGGCGGGCGAAGCTGGCCAGCGCCCCAGCGCGCATCGCCTACTACCGGCACCTCCTCGGCGAGCCCGCCCCCACCCAGCGGAAAGCCGACCTCGCCTCCCGGGCACACGCCCTGCTCGCGCACGCGGAGGTACTGCGGTGACCTCTCGTGTATATGGCGTCAATGGGCGCCTCGCCCACGACCCGGCGACCGGACTGACCCACCACGCCCCACACCCGCTACCCGCCGGCAGATGGAGCGGAGACCTAGCCGAGGTCAACCGGTGGCCGGTCGTCGCTCCCGACCAGCACGCCCGATCCCAACCGGCCAGTATCTGCTGGTCACCGATCGTCCGCTGCAACCTGCACTGCTCGCACTGCCTCGACGACACCAGCGTCCGCGAGCTCGGACCCGCCGACCGCCGCCGCATCGCCCAGATCCTCGCCAGCAGCGACATCCTCGGCGTGGACATCAGCGGCGGCGAACCGCTGCTCCTCAAAGACCTACCCGCCCTGGTCCACACCGTCACCGCAGGCGGACGCGCTGCAGTATCGATCACCACCAACGGCACCCACCTGCAACGCCGCGTCCCGCACCTCGCAGGCGTCGTCGATGCCATCCGGGTCTCCCTCGACGGAGCGACCGAGGCCACCCACGACCGGCTACGCGGCACCGGCAGCTTCACCCACGCCATCGCCGGAATCCGTACCGCCGTCCAGGCCCGCGTCTCCGTCCAGATCCAGACCGTGCTGATGGCCACCAACCAGCCCGAAACCCAACGCATGATCGACCTCGCACACGACCTCGGCGTCAACGGCCTGACCCTGCTCCAGATGCTGCCCATCGGCGCCGGCCTGCACCAACAGAACCAGATGCTCACCGACGTCGCCGCACTCGACCACGTGCACCGCCTGCACATCCCGGACACCCTGCGCGTCCGGCTGCGCACCCGCGAACTCGCGGGCGGATTCACCGTCGTCCGCGCCGACGGCCGCATCTGGCGCAACGACCAGCGCGGCCTGGCCATCGCCGGACTGAAGCCGCTGACCACACCCGCCGACCTCACCCTCACCGCGAAGGACGGATCCGCATGACCAGCCGCACCGCCCAGCGGACCTTCACCCACCGCCGTGTCTTACGGCTCACCGCAGACGCCTACGAACAGGCGGTCAGCCTCCTCGCCCGCGAAGTGACCAACCGGATCGGACCCATCGGGGCGATCATCGGCATCGCCAACGGCGGCGTACCCCTGTCCCACAGCCTCGCCGCACGCCTCGACGCCCGGGTCCTACGGGTCGACGCCCAACACAACCCCACCGACGCCATCTACACCCAGGCCACCGGCCACGTCACCCTCGACCTGCGGCCACTCACCACCGTGCTGCGCGACACCCGCCTGCTGGGCAACATCCTGCTCGTCGACGACATCTGCGGCACCGGCGCAACCATCGACACGCTCTACCCGAGACTGTTCCCGTACCTCTGGGCGGGATCGGTCGTCCACACCGCCGTCCTGTGCCGCAACACCGGAGCCGACTACAACCCCCACCTGTGGATCTGGGACACCGACGACTGGGTGCACTTCCCCTGGGAATCGCCCCTCCCTACCGCCACACCCGTCGAAGACCTCGCCGTCCCCGACGCCGCGCAACACCGATGACAACCGTCGCCTTCATCCTCGCCTCCTGGCGACCGGACGCCCCCGCCGGCATGGAACGCGCCGTAGCCGGCACCGTCACCGGCCTCACCGCCAGCGGCCACCGTGCCGTCATCATCACCGCCGACCGCACCGCGCCACCCAGCTACGCCGCCGCACCCGTCGTCACCCTCGACAGCCTGCGCATTCCGCACCCCTGCGACGACGACAGCCTGCGCGACCCCATCACCGCCGCCGAAACGACGATCCGCGCCGAGCTGACCAGCACGTTCGCCGCGCACCAGGTCGAGATCGCCGTGTACGTCGACAGCCTCTGGGGACTCGGCCGGGTCATGCCCACCACCGACACGCCCCGCCGAGTCCTCGGCATGCACGTCGTCGGCCACCACACCGACCTGGCCGCCGCCCTGCCCCGAGCCCACACCGTCATCGCCCCCTCCGACATCGTCCTGCGACGCGCCGCCGCCAACGGCTACGACACCTCCCGCTGGGAGGTTGTCCCGAACCCTTTGCTCACCGACCACCCGCCAGCACCGGAGCCCCAGCGCCATCGGCTACGTCGGGAAGGTCCGATCCGCGTCGTCGCGAGACTGGGCACGGAGAAGGGGGTCACGCAGCTGCTCGCTCTTGCGAGCGATCGCCCGTCCGGGTATGACGTCGAGATCGCCTTGGCCGCGGCCGGGTTCGAGACCTGCACCGGCGGCCAGTCTCAGCTACTTGGTGAAGCGCGGCGTCTTGCCGCCGGAGCCGGAGTGCAGCTCCGGGCAGGTCTGCGATGGGCGGAGGTGCCGGCCTGGCTCGCCGCCGCCAGCGTCTGCATCATGCCCTCCCTGGCCGAGACGTTCGGCCTGGTCGCCCTCGAAGCAATGTCCGTCGGCACCCCCGTCATCGCCCTCGCCGTCGACCACCTCCCGACGCTCATCGGCGACGGTGGAGTCATCGTCGAGCAGGCCAGCGGCCACGCCGGGCTGTGGCGCGCCGCCGACCAGCTCCTGCACGACCCGGTACGCTACGAACGCATCTCCAGGGTCGGCTACTACCGCGCGCGGGACTATCGACCCGCCCACATCGCTGGCCAACTCCTGAAGGTGGTGAGCTGATGGGCGGTCGCCCCATGCAGCCAACGCTCCCGATCCCCGCCGACGCCACAGCCGCCCCACCGCTGCTGCTCGTCGACGGACACAACCTCCTGTGGGGAGCCACCTTCGGCTTCCCGGCACCGATCTACTCCCGCGACAGGACCCGCCTGCTCACCGGGCTGTTCGCCTTCTTCGCCCTGCTACGGGTCGCGATCCGCAACGAGATTCCCGGCGGCAACCCCGAGGTCATCGTCGTCTGGGACGGCGAACACGGCTCGCAGGCACGCCAGCAGAAACACGACGGGTACAAGGCCAGCCGACCCACCGACGACGACGCCCTCCTACCGCTGCGCTTCCTGCCCGACGTCAAGCGAGGACTCGACAACTGTGGCATAGCTTGGATCGAGCTCGAACACGCCGAAGCCGACGACGTCATCGCCACCCTCGTCCACACCACGCCTGCGCCGCGACCCGTGATCGTCATGTCCCGCGACCGGGACTACTACCAACTCGTCACCGACCGCGTACACGTCCTCAACACCCGCTTCCGCGCCGGCCACCGGCTCGTCACCCCCGACGAGGTGTACGCCCGCCACCAGGTCACCCCCGACCAATGGGCCGACTTCCGGGCCCTGGCCGGCGACCCCGCCGACGAGATACCGGGCGTCCATGGCATCGGCGCCAAGACCGCCGCACGACTCCTCGACGGCGGACTCCACCTGGAGGACCTCCCCGCCTCAGGACGGCTCACCACCGGCCGCGGCCGAACCGTCGCCGAGCAGTACGACCTCGCCCTCAAATGGCGCGACCTCATCCGGCTCACCACCACCCTCGACCTGCCCCACCACCCGACCGGCACCCCCAGCCCCGCACTACCCCGACCAGCAGACATCGTTGAGGAACTCGGACTGTGGTAACCACCCCCACCGGCGGAATCCTCACCGTCATGGCCCACCCCGACGACGCCGAACTCTGGGCCGGCGGAACCCTCGCCGTACACGCCGCCACCGGCATACCCGCCACCATCGCGGTGCCCGGCCTCAACCCGACACGACGTCGGGAAGCCGTCGCCGGCGCCCGAATCCTCGGCGCGACACCGCACCTACTCGACGCCATCACCGTCGACACAGTGCGGGAACTACTCGTCGGCGTTCAGCCTGACGTCGTCATCACCCACAACCCCGACGACATCCACCCCGAGCACCAACACGCCGCGCAGACGCTGATCGCCGCGCTACCCGACGTCGTCATCAGCACCGGCAGACCCCACGCCGTCTACACCTGCGACAGCTACCACAACCTCGACCGCCACGGACACCCACTCCATCTGTCCACCATCATCGACATCACCCCTGCCTGGCGCACCAAGACCACCGCGCTCGCCGTGCACCAGTCCCAACCCATCACCGAACACTTCGGCCCCATGGCCGAAACCCTGGCCCGCCTCCACGGCGGACGCGCCGGTGTCCGGTACGCCGAAGCCTTTGCCCCCGTACCCGTCCTCGGCAGGCTCCCCATCACCCCACTCGCCCAAAAGGGTATCTAAACCTGTACTCCGACCTAATCTGCGACAGGACTATGCCAACCCGAACGACACAAACGGAAAGAGCTCGCACTAGGCAAAATCCGGGTGGTGAGCGTGACATCCCAGCGCCTAGGCGGTGATGGGGAGGCCGGACTGGCGGCTGAGATGGTCATGTGCTGCACGAAGCCGTCAGCGCTTGTGGACTCTGCGCGCTTCATGCAGCGCGGGGTAGCCATTGACACGGTTGATATAGTTCCTAACGGATATGCGGGTAATCCGCCAGATCGGTTGTATCGCACGAAGCTCGCGTTTCCTGCTACCCTGACCGCGTCTGTCAGCGTGATGCTGTTGCTGGTTGCAGCGTGTGAGCCATCAACCTCAGGGTGGTCTGCGTTCCGGTGGTTCCCCGTTGCAGACATTGGCTCAGCACTGCTGACGACAGGCCTCATCATGATCGTGTTCGAGTACCTTGATCGCAGGGACGCTGAAGAGCGAGCGATCCAACGCGTGCGCCAGGTCCTCAACCGGGAGGCGCCGGCACGCCGAGAAAACGCCGTGGTTGAGGGCTCCACCTTCGAGCCGAAGGCCTTGGCGCAGCTTGCTTCTGCGGAGAGCCTCGACAGGACCATCCGGAACTGCCTGACTGTCGGACCAGGCGACAGTGACCTTGCTGCGGACCTCTACGGGGACCTCCGTTCGCAGGTGGTGTGTGCAACTGAACGGTGGCACGGCCTGCACATGTCGGTGGTGCTCAGCCCATGGAAGGGTGGACCTGTATCGGGCAAGGGGGCGATGTTGGTCGCTTCCGCGAGGTACGAGTATCGGGTGGTGTCGACGTCTGCTGCCATGCGCTTCGTGAGCGTGTCTGATGACGCCGTCCATCGACGGCTCCTGCACGACGCAACCCTCGCAAAAGCCTGGCACTTCCGGCCTGTCGGCTGCCTCAATGGCTCATCACCTGAGGCCTTCCAGCTTGTTCAACTGATCGTAGATGGCTGTGCGCCCCCTGTGTGGCGCTTGGCATCGGGAAGTGCGCAGAGTTACATGGCAGGCCCTGGAGGTGGCCTAATTTCCGAGAGACCCTTGAGCAAGATCACCTACACTTACCAGTCGGTGGGGCAACGAAGCGGACACTTGTTTCATGTAGACATTGTGCAGGCCAAACGTGGTGTAGCCGTTAGTTTCTGGTGCGGAGGACGCGGCTTCCCGACGCGTGACGTCTTGGATTGCATTGCCAGTGGCAGGCAGCGGCGCAGCGCAGCCGGCGTAGCCTGGCCTCACCCTCGGTCACCGTGAGTTTTCACGGATGGGCTTCACCCAAGTCGGGCGTAGCTTTCGCCTGGATGCTCGATGGGAACATGGTCGAACCTCGACCTGCGGTTGTCCGGGAGGATGCGGCTTGAACCTGGTAGTTCATCGATCCGTTACAAGGAGTGCGGACTCTGGGTGCATACGTGAAGGTCTGTTTGGGTATTGTGCAGATGCACATGCAGCCTCCGCTCTGGCGGGACCGGAGGTGCCTTGTGCTTGCGGAGGGTGATTTTGCCGTACCGGCAGAGTATCGTTACCGTCACCAAGCCGTAGTAGGCCGACTACCAAAAGTGATGGCTGGGGCGCAGTGGTAGGGATGGGTCAGGTCGAGAGGTTGCCGGAGTGGTCTAGGCGCTTGCGTGAAGCGCTTACCGCGGGCTGTCCACGGCCAGTCGAAGATCTATACGAGCAGCTCGGGCTGCCTGCGGACGGTGGCTGGCTAGCTGATGCACTGGAGGGACGCGTGGCCCCTCGCCGCCACCAGCTGGCGGAGTTGTCGGTCTGTAGCGGTGTCTCTCTTGCTGTGCTCGTGGGTGATGTGCCGGTGAATAACGTAGCCAGGGTTCTCCGCTCCAGCGCGAGTGTGCTGGAGGAGGATATCCAAGCGGCCTGCCGCCGGGCCGAGGACGCGCTTGAAGACTTGAAGCTCTTGCTGGCTTGGTATCCGCAGGAAGCGATTCGTACAAGCGAGGCCGCAGAATATGCACGTCGTGCTGTCGCGACCGGTTCGTTCGCCAAAGGCGTGGCTGCTCAAACTGCTGAGCGGCTACGTGATCTGCTTGACCTGGATGACGAAGAGCCCGTCGGCGATATTGCCGAGCTTATCGAAAATCTCGGTGCAGCTGTCATATTCGAGCCTCTGCCTGAACCTATTCAAGGCGTAACCGTGCGAGATCTATCGCAGGATTCTTGGCAGGCTGTTGTGCTGGTGAACAGTACTACCTGGTGGGGTCGGCAGCGGTATACCTTAGCTCATGAGCTATGCCATATTCTCTATCGAGACAGCCATGGTGTCTTCGTGAATCGCAAGGACGATGAGGATATGGATGATGCTGAGATCAGGGCTGAGTCGTTTGCTCGACACTTTCTTGCTCCGGATTTGGCCGTTCGGGAATTCTGGTCGGAGCATGCGCCAAGAGGGGTTTACGACACGTACGGCGTTGCTCTCGCAAAGTTCATGATGCATTTCGGACTTAGTCGTCGCGCTAGCGTGCGCACTCTAGTCGAGGTTGCGGATGTTCCCGAAGAAGCCATGGGGCCGTATACGAGAACGGGCGCTCGAATTGAGACTATAATGCGCGAGGCGGGGCTTGAGGAGCAGTGGAACCGGGAGTGCGCGACGCAGCATGCCCGTGGTGCCTCGAACTGGTGTCTCTCGATGGCCCTCGACGCCTACCGGCAGAGTCTGGTTGGAGTTCCGACTGTTGCGAGAGTGCTTGGTCGTTCAACGGAGCTGGTAGAAGTCGAGCGCGAGCTGTGTGAGCAGGGCTATCGGCCTACACCACGGTGATCCTCTGCGTGCGGCGGAAGGGCTAGAGTCTCCTGGCCAGGTCGTCGCAGGTGAGGCAGGAGCCGCCGGAAGCGAGACAGCTCAGCGCTCCGATCGCGCCGGGATTGATCCCGGAGTGCTGCAGTACCTCCTGGAGGAGATTGCTGGCTCGATTCGTGTCGAGTCTGCCAGCGCAAACGAGTTCTTGAAGAATGCTTCCAAAATGGAGCGTCGCGATCCTGTGTTCTGCCGCAACCCTGCTTGCATCGGTGTCGTTCGTCAGGAAGATGACCTTCTCGCCATCTTTGACAAGGGCGACGCAGCGGGCAATCGACTCGGCTTCGCCTGTATGCCGGTTTCCACCGACAGCTTTTCCGGCAGCCTCGGCTAGCGATTGCAGGCGCCGATGGACGTCATCGAAGATCTTGGCGTCGTACTGCTCGCTATCGTCCACGAGGCTTGGCCGCAGACCGATGACGCGAACCGCCTCCGACGCGGCAGACTGCATCCAGCCACTGTTCTCGGCCCGAGGCTTGGTGCGGTAGCGGATCTCGTCCAGTACGGCGCTGGTGATCTGGACACGACCCGCGTAGTAACCGAAAAGTATGAACGATAGCCACTGCCGAGCAGCTGCGCAGAGCATGACACCAGTGTCGAGATACAGGGTAGTGTCCGGCGACCCTCGGCGGGGGAGGACCTGACTGAAGGCAGGCCGAGGGCGTTCCGGCATGGTCTCTGCCGGAGGTAGCCGCGTCTGCCTTTGTGGCATCATGCGCGGGGATGGCTTGCCCGGCCCTGACGTCACCCTGTCTGTCCTTCCCTACAGGAAGCTTGATCCGGCGGTCACAGCTGCGGGAGTCCGGTTCGCCCACTCATCCGCAGAGGCGCACCACCGTCGGACGCCACAACTGCTACAACCCGGGTTTGGTTGAGGACTCCAATCGTTGTCGGCGAGCCACCGGTGACCGAGTCGCCTGATGCGACCTCGAGCCATCTTCATCAGGGGTAGGTCATCCGTCGAGTAGTGGTGCACGACGCTGCCCTCGGGTGAAAGCAGCTCAAGCTCGACCTCGCCTCGGACCGCGCCGAAGCGCTTGGCCATGCCCGCCTCAAGTGCCCGTAGTCCCCATGCCACGGCGAGGTAGCGGGTGAAGAGTTCATCCTTGTCGCCCAGAGGCAGCGCATGAACTGTCTTGACCTCGCGGAGGACAAAGCTGTCGCCAACACGCCACGCGGCGTCGACCTTCGTGGCGATCACCAGGTCGGCTGCCGGGTCGAAGCCATACAGTGTCTGCTCGGGCATGAACTCGTCGATCCGGCCTGCCTGCAGCGGGCATCCGCCCAGGTGCTGCAGGAGGTACGGATAGGCAAGTCGATACTCGTCGGGATCGAGGACGTCGGTACCGAAGGGCGCGGTGTCCGATCCTGGTACGGGGAGATCGGAGGGCGAGCATCGATGACCGCGACGGTGCGCAGCGGCCAGCCAGCGGTGGACGGACACGCCGCGAACCCGGTACTCGCTGTGCTCCTGCGAGCTGGGGAGGTGCAGGTCGCGTTCCATGTACCACTGAGACGGGCACCGGTCGTACACCTCAAGGTCAGATGCTGACAGCGACCCCGTCCAATCTCTCCGCTGTTTTGCTGCCAGGAAGCCAGGCAGGGACATTAGTTTGCCACAGGCACCCCCGATTCTGCACTGGGCACAGCCGTGTCCCGGCACGGCCTCGGTGCCCATAGCGGCGGCTTTCGCGGCACTCCTCCCGTGTAGTTCATACAGCTCGTCAGCGTGTTCAGGAGTGATGCCCGGTAGAACGTGGTGTTCAATCCCGTCAATCAGGCCGATCTCGCTGACCCAGATCCTCTGTACGCTGTTCTCGGTACCGGTATGTGCGGCAATATGCGCTGCGATGTATGCCCATGCGGTTGTGGGAGTCTGAGCTGAGCCCAGCCTAAATCTACGTATCTCGATGACGTCGCCCGGGGCCTCGTATACTGGTCCCCAGACCGTGAGGGTTGCTGTGTCGGCCTTCCTGAGGCTGCTCGTTGGGCCAAGGAATCGAAGTTGTCCAAGCTGCTCCACCCGCGCCTCGTGGTACTGGTAGTACAGGTTGAGGGCGTGATCGAGGAACCGCCGCGCGCCGTCTTGCCACGCGGTGAAGGCGAGGCGTCCAAGTTGAACAGCCTCGTCCCGTGCGATCCCTGCTGCGAGATGCCGTTCAACCTGTTTGATGGCGTTCATCAGGGTGCCGAGCAGCATGGGCTGCCGTCGGAGGTGCCATCCGCCGGTATCCGGATAGGTCTCTGGCCTCGCCTTCAGCGCGAGGCTGAGCGAGCAGGAGTTGCCGCGGGTGGCGTTTTCGCCGTCGGTTGCGCTGACGCGGTACGTCGGCTCGCTCCGTCTCAGTGGAATGCCCGGATTCCAGGTCACATCATCCTGCCTTGCGTGTGGTTGCTCACAGGTAACCGAATTACCCAACAGGCTATTCCGTCCAGCGGCGTTCCCTGCTGATGGAACCGGGGTTGTGGACGCTCGCAGATATGTTCCCGCGTCCAACAATTCTGATCCTCGGGTGGAACTCTCGAGGCTCATTCACGAATAGCTTTGTGCTGCCGGTGCGTGGAGTCAAGCACCGCACGTCTTCGGCGTGTCGCTCTCGTCGGAGCGGCCCTCGAGGGTGCCCGAACTAGAACAAGTGTTCGATCTAGTGGTGCTCGGTGTTCTATCGGCTCATCGTCGGGGCGTCCCTGGTGCCGGTGCGGTCGGCACTCGCCCCAAGACGCTCCGGAGTGAACCTACTCGATCGGCAGCGAGGGTCCGCTCACTGCGACGAGTATCAGCAGGATCACAGTGATGAGCAGGATGGCCATGACCACGCTCTGGCTCATTGACAGGTGACTCCAGGTTCGTAGCTCCTGCCGGATGCGCTGTCGAAGTGGGGTTCGCGGCCGGCCTGCTTCCGCTTCGCGCCACTCTCCATCGACGAGTACCCAGTCGCGTAGATGGAACGCCGATGGCTTCGGAGATCCTGGACTGCGGTCGATGAGTTGATCATCGGCTTGTTCGAGCGTCACCTGGTCCGGGCGGGCGGTCTGAGGGCTGCTGGGGCGCTCCCTGGACTTGCCATCCTTGAGCCTCTGCCAGACACGGAGCCAAACTTCTTGCTCCGGACTTGGCAGGTCAGCGGCGATGAGGAAGCTCTCGACTAGCTTGCGGCTGGGCAGGCTCGTTCGCTGCAGGGCAGCGCACAGCGTCGATGGAGCTACGCGCTTGGGGAGATGCTCCGTCCGCTGGGCGACCTCCCGGAAGGAGAGGCCTGACCACTCGCGAAGCTTCTTCAGCGCGTCCACATACTCATCCGGAGTAGAGGCTTCAGCCGGATCAGGGGCAGGCAGGTCTTGGCTGCGAGGCATCTGGCGCTGGTTCGCCCCCCGGCCTGCTTCGGCGCCGGCGAGGGTATTCCTGCGAGCGATCCACTCGTCAGGGTCACCACCACAGGCCGTCACGAAGGCTTTCAGGAGGTTGGGTGACGGGAGGTTGTGGCCCTGGTCGGCGCCCCAGACTGCGCTCTTTGAGTAGTAACTGCTGAGGGCGATAGCGCCGTAGCTGAGCTTGGCCTCTTGACGCAGCTTGCGGAGGTCGTACCCAAACTGGGCGATCGCGCTAGTCTCCGGGCTGGCCGGATGCTGTTCTTGATTTTTCATTGTAGTTGCCGCCATACGCAGGGTGACCCTCTGTCGCCCTGGCGCAGCGGAGTCAGCCCTCCCGTGTCCGACGGCCGGGCTGACTGGTGGCACCGCCCTGTCGGTGAGCCATGCGTCGGCGCTCTAGAGCGAGACGTGCCGGCGCGCGAAGCGTCACGGAGAGGTTCTGAAGCGGGGAGGCGAGACGACCGTTGGTCCCGGTCATCCGGTTGGGAACCGCAGTGCCGGAGCCCGCCAACTCCTGCCACCGACGGTACGGGTTGCGCTGTACAGGCGACAACGCTGTCTCCTTCGGATGTAGTGGAGGGCTGAGGGATGCACGCTCCGCAGTACTCCGCCCTGCGGTGGTTGGTCCTCCGCTGCAGGGTGAAGTGGTGCCCCGGTAGATAGAAATAGCAACGTGAGGACTGGTCGGGTAGGTGTTCACCGTTCGTAAACAGTTGTGCGAGCCGTAAACGACAGTTTTGTCCGTTATGACCTGCCTGTGTTGTAGGTCCGTAACCATCGCTGCGGAACGCTCCGGGTGAACGCCGTGTCGTTCAGGCTGGTGTTCCGAACGCCCACTTCGAACCGGTTGACTACTTCCGCCGGGCGGAACCTTGACTTGAGAATTGCAGCGCGCTCAGGTGCGCCGTTCGTTACATGCACAGGCGGCATGTTCCGGTCGGCCTCCTGTCCAGCAAGTGGAGGTAGATGAGCGCGGTGGGCAGCTGTTGGTCCCAGCTGCCCGTGCGGAGCGTGACGGATGCTTCCGGGGAGGGCAGTCCGTCGAAGACGTTCCGGCAGTCTACGGTCGGGAAACCACCCCCCGCTCGACCGCAGTCGCTGTCCGCACCCCATTCCTCGGTCGCCGTGCCTGGGTCGACGTCGGGTGGAAGCCCAGGCCCGGCGGCGACCCCCGGATCGCCTCGTTGGCGGCCCACTTCCGGTCACGCACCTCACCCCCAGGGTGGTCCGGTAGAGACAATCGATCAATCGGCCATTGATCAAGTGCAGTGTTCCGGACTGTACTGCCTGGTCAACCGACCGCACCAGTCACGAATGACCCTCTCGTTCGCTGGTGCCCTACCTGGACCTTTCCGTCCGAATAGGCGCTGGGCGGTTGCGTGGAACTTCCATGCGGATCAGGGCGCGAGTCCGTCCTCTGAGTGCTTGACGACATGGTGGCGGCTCAGGCGCTATGCACCGTAACTCGATGCTTGGTTGTAGCCGTGGCCCGCACGAGGGCGTAAGCAGCATCCGTGAGCAGCAGTGGCGGTCGCGGATGGAACCTCGGAGTGAGACATCGCCGGCTGGTATGTGCGAACCTGATCATGTCCGAGCCCTGGGCAGACGGTCACCTCGTTCGGCCGCTCGCCGGTTCGCCCCGAACCAGGCACGGGGTAGGCCAGCGGCCATCCGCATCTACCGCGTCCAGCCACTACCAAGTCACCCGGTCTCTTCGGGACGCCTCGCAGGCGTGAAAATGGGGGGTCAGGTCGCCGTGATGTCCTCGGTTAGGTCGACCGTGCGTTGTAGGAAGGACTCGCGATCAACGTCGGCCGGCCATAGCTCGGGGACGGCAGCTGCTGTGCCGAGCAGGGCGGCCGTGACTCCAACGGCTGCTACCTGCATGAACAGTGCCTCGTGATCGGCTCGCAGGTCATGGCCAGGCACCCCGTCGTCGGTCAAGCTGCTCTGCAATCCCAGATGGTTGCCGTGTCCAGCATGGGCGAGAACCATCACGGCCCCACGTAGACCCGCCAACTCCATTAGCTCCCGCGTCCGCTGCACGAGCATTGTGTGATTGTTGTGGGCCTGCGGCATCGACCGGTCCGATCGAGATGTGGCGAGGAAGTCGTTGAGCAGCTCATCCTCACTCGGCATTGACCGTGCGTCCAGCCACGCCAGAGACTCGCCCGTCAGGTCGGCAACATCGGGGAGGGGCATGAACCAGCGGGCCAGGTTCGGGCAGCTGGCGCCGGTCTCTTCGAGCAGCACGCAGATGCGGTTGCGCTCTTCGAGCAGATCGCCCAACAGGCTCCGGCGACGCTCGGGCTGTTCAGCGATCCATAGCCATCGCAACCCGTCCACAAACAGGCTGCGGGCCATGGAGCCGATTACCGTGCCGCCGAAACCGGCGCCGATCATCGAGTCGGCGCAGTCGTAGCGCTGACGGGCAAACATGAATGCCAACCCAGCCAGGAAGCGATCGCCAGGCACGTCGAGGCGGTAGTCGATGGGGAGCTCGTCCAGGTGAAGGCGGAGTGCGCGGGTAGCTACGCGGAGCTGGCGCGTCGCCGGTGTGGCGATTCGCCCGTCGGGACGCACATCATCGTCCGCAGCCACGTTCCTACCCCCATTCGTTGCCAGTTGCCCGGTGCCTGCCTCCATCATCACCCGGCGTCAGTCGCAGCCCAACCGAGATATCGCGCAGCACCCGGCAGGCTCGCTGCCACGGTCGGCTCGGCGTCGGCTCGCTGTGTCGCCGCTGCTCGTACACCGCGGTGGTGGTCTCGATGTGGGGGAGCGGGGCCGCGGAACCTGGCGACGTCCTGTCGGCCTGCCCTCGTTTACCCCCCGAAAACCCCCGCCGGACGTTGACAACCAGTGACAAGCAGCGATCATCGCTTGATCGTGTTCGTGCAGCTCAGTGCCTATTTCTGACAGTCAATGACACGGTCGGGATGGTTACGGTTGGTAACAAGGGGTCGTCGGTTCGAATCCGGCCGTCCCGACAGTTCAACAGCAGGTCAGGGCCTTGATTCACTCCGGTGAGTCAAGGCCTTTCGCTGCCCTATCTCACAATCCATCCGGTACGCTCGTACTGCTGAAACTTTGGGTACTGACGTTTCGCTTGGCAAGAGTGCCGCCGTCCGCGTGGCCAGCCCAGGCTGCCAGCACCACATCAGGTACGCCCACCGTTGTGAGGTAAGTCAGGCAGGCATGTCGCGCGTCGTACGGCCGGACCTTCCGTACCCCGACCTCGGCCATCAGTTCGTACACCCGGCGGCGCAGCCAGTCGGTGCGCTGCTCTGCTTGCCTTGATCGGTTGGGGCTGGCATCATCGCCGCCATGATCGACAGAATCGAGTCCTTCGTCCGCCGGTGAGCGTGTCGACCGAGCCTGGATCGCTCGGACCCCGGAGCACCCTGTTCGAACACGCCCTGCGCTTGCATCAGCAACATCCGAGTTCAGCTCTGCCGCGTGACGGCGAGCCGTATCCGGACGACGAACTCCACCGCCGGCGGCATCGACCGCAGGCCCAAAGAGATCAGCGCCTCGCCGGCGTCGACGTCGCTGTCATCCTCGACGCGCACTTCGGCAAGCCCGATGCGCTACCGAGGCGAACTCGGCGACGCGTTCCACGACGTTGACGTCCCAATCCACCGCAACGAACACATCGCTGCTGCGGCGCTGCGCACCGACCGGCAGCGGGTGCGCCAGACTGGCCGGTGGCTGGTGCGGCACAGCACTGATCGATGCACGGCGCCGGACTGCCGGCATCCACGTTACGGAGAGACCTACCCACGTCGGGATGGCTGGGTCCCTATCAGCGGTCCGCCGACGCCATCCGGCTCGGCGACAACACCCCCCGGATCCTCCGTACGACAGGGGCATTCAGTCATACCGGGCCGGGCGACCGAGCCGTCCCCGGCTGGGGACGATCAAAAAGGTAACGGGTCGAGATAGGTCGAGGTCTGCATGGCAGCTCACCCTGTGTCGTCGAACATCGCGCCGCACTCAGCATCGACGTCGAGACAATCACCAATGGCTACAGGCCATGGTGCGGCACGCGCCGCCGTGGTGAAACCCCTGCTCGGGGTTGCCGGCTGGGCTGCCGGCGGGGGAAATTGTTTCGGCCCTGATGGTTGTGGCCGTCGACTAATCCGTAATGGAGCTTGCTCCGAAAGAACTGCTACTGATCCACAACAGATCACCCGAAACCGACACCGTGCGGTCACGTGCACCCTTCACGTCTTGCTGCTAGCATCCCCCTCGTGGCCCGTTGGAGATTCGCGGGGGCGTCATCGGGCCAATGCTGGGACGGCATGCCGAGCAGGTGTTCGGGCCTTCGGGCTGCCGATACTCCTGTCCTTTCCGGCCTGGCGCACACGGGCTGACGGTCGCTCTGCGTATCGAGGTGAGCTGTGGGGGAAACGTCAAGGTGGACGATGTCCGGCCGTTCTCGATCGGTCACATTCGCCGCGCCGACGACGCGTTCCGTCGCGACGCCGAGAACGTGCCGTCCTGGCCCAGCCCACCACCGCCGTCGGCCTGAGCCGGTGAGACTTTCCCTGCCGCCCGGGGTGCCCCGCACTTCCTGACCCGTAGAACCGCGCCAGTCACCCACCGCGTCGGCAGCCTTCCTCGGCCGGCCTGGCTCTCGCCGCGTACCGCTCGTCGGCGAACGAACCCGGCCAAGTGGAGGATTCTCCCGTTAGGACAAGTTCATGCGTCACGACGATCCGGAAGTCCCGAGTCACGATTCCCTCACCGCTGTCCAGGTGGAGACCTGGCTGCGGGAATGGTTGGCTACGCAACTCGACCTCGACGCCGCTGGCCTGGACGCGTACGAACGGTTCCACCGGTACGGCCTCGATTCGCTGCGCGCCGCCGGCCTCATCGCCGCGCTCGCCGAATTCGTCGGACGGCCCCTTCCTGCAACGCTTGTCTGGGATCACCCCACCATCGACTCGTTGGTCCGTTTCCTCACTTGCGGCGACGAAGAGAAGGTCACGCCGAGTAGGTCTCCGATCACCCGGGAATCGGAGCCGATCGCCATTGTCGGAATGGCGTGCCGCTTTCCCGGCGCCCCGAACGTCAGGGCGTACTGGAAACTGCTGACGCAGGGTGTCGACGCGATTACTGAAGTGCCGGCCGGGCGGTGGGACATCGAACAGTTCTTCAGTTCCGCGCCGGACGCCCCCGGCAAGATGAACACCCGCTGGGGTGGCTTCCTCGAACATGTCGACCGCTTCGACGCAGGCTTCTTCGGACTCGCCCCCCGCGAGGTCCTCCAGATGGACCCGCAGCAGCGCCTCGTCCTCGAGCTGGCCTGGGAGGCCCTCGAAGACGCCGGGATCGCCCCGGGATCCCTGCGGGACAGCGCCACCGGCGTGTTCTGCGGGGCGATGTGGCACGACTACGGCCACCTGTTCGGTCACCACGCCGAGGACGTCACCGCGCACACCGCGACCGGGCAGGACCTCAGCATCGTCGCGGCCCGGGTGTCGTACCTGCTCGGGCTCCAAGGGCCGAGCCTGGCCGTCGACACCGCCTGCTCGTCCGCGCTGGTCGCCGTCCACCTCGCCTGCCAGAGCCTGCGTACCGGTGAGGCGACGATGGCGTTGGCCGGCGGGGTGAACCTGACCCTTGCCCCGGAGAGCACGGTGGCGATGTCGAAGTTCGGGGCGATGGCCCCGGACGGCCGCTCCAAGGCGTTCGACGCCCGCGCCAACGGCTACGTCCGTGGTGAGGGCGCCGGCCTCGTCGTACTCAAGCCGCTGTCCCGGGCACTGGCCGACGGCGACCCGGTGTACTGCCTGATCGCCGGCTCCACGGTCAACAACGACGGTTTCAGCAACGGCCTGACCGCGCCGAACCCGCAGGCGCAGGTGGCGATGCTGCGGGCCGCGTACGACCGGGCGGGCGTCGCGCCGGACCGGGTGCACTACGTGGAAACCCACGGCACCGGCACCCTGCTCGGCGACCCGATCGAGGCGAACGCGATCGGTGCCGTCCTGGGCGCGGGCCGGCCGGCGGAGCGTCCGCTCGTGCTGGGCTCGGTGAAGACCAACATCGGTCACCTGGAGGCCGCCGCCGGCATCGCCGGCCTGATCAAGGCCGCTCTGGCCGTCCGGCACCGGACCATTCCGGGGAACCTCCACTTCGAGACGCCCAACCCGCACATCGATTTCGACGGGCTGCGGCTGCGGGTGCCGCGCACCACCGAGCCGTGGCCGTACCCGGAGGAGATCCCCCTGGCCGGGGTCAGCGCGTTCGGGTTCGGGGGCACCAACTGCCACGTCGTGCTGGCCGGGGCGACCGCGCAGCCGGCCCAACTCCTGCCGCTTGCCGCAGCCAGCGAGGCCGGACTGCGCGAGCTGGCCGGGATCGTCCGCGACGCCGTGGCCGGTCCGGTCGACTCGGCTGGTGCCGTCCGGGACGCCGCCACCGGACCGCTCGACCGGGCCGGGCTCGGCTGGACCCTTGCCGGGCTCGGCTGGACCCTGGCCGGCCGGGGCGTCGGGCAGCCGTACCGCACGGCGGTGACCGCGCGGACCGGCGACGAGCTGGCCGCCGGGCTCGACCGGTGGCTCGCCGACGACCGTCCGGCCACCCCTGTGCCCGGCGGAACCGCTCGCAAGGTGGTGTTCGTGTTTCCGGGTCAGGGTGGTCAGTGGGTGGGGATGGGTCGGGAGTTGTGGCGTCGGGAGCCGGTGTTTCGGGAGGTGGTGTTGGCGTGTGAGGGGGCGTTTGCGGGGTTGGTGGATTGGTCGTTGGTGGAGGTGTTGGAGGGTGGGTCGGTCCTGGAGGGGATCGATGTGGTGCAGCCGGTGTTGTTTGCGGTGCAGGTGGGGTTGGCGGCGATGTGGCGGTCGTGGGGTGTGGAGCCGGCGGCGGTGGTGGGGCATTCGATGGGTGAGGTGGCGGCGGCGTGTGTGGCGGGGGCGTTGTCGTTGGGTGATGCGGCTCGGGTGATCTGTGTGCGGAGTGGGTTGATGCGGCGGGTGTCGGGGGTGGGTGCGATGGCGGTGGTGGGGTTGGGTGCGGTTGAGGTGGGGGAGGTGGTGGCTGGGTTTGGTGGTGAGGTGGTGGTGGCGGCGTGGAATGGTCCGGTGACGACGGTGGTGGCAGGGTCGTCGGGTGCGGTGGATGCGGTGGTGGGGGAGTTGTCGGGTCGGGGGGTGTTCGCGCGGCGGGTGCAGGTGGATGTGGCGTCGCATTCTCCGCAGGTGGATGGGTTGCGTGATGATCTTTTGGCGGGGTTGGTGGGGGTGTCGCCGCGGGTGGCGTCGGTGCCGTTGTATTCGACGGTGCGGGGTGAGGTGTTGTCTGGTGTGGAGTTGGGGGCGGGGTACTGGTGGGAGAATCTGCGGGAGCCGGTGCGATTTGCGCCGATGGTGGAGCGGTTGCTGGTTGATGGGTTGACGTGTTTTTTGGAGGTCAGTCCGCATCCGGTGTTGGGTGGGGCGATCGAGGAGTCGTGTCGGCGTTCTGGTGGTGCGGTGGTCCTCACCTCCACCCGACGAGACGAGGACGAGCGCGGTGCGCTGCTGGACACCGCCGCCACCCTCTACCGGCTCGGTCACCCGTTGCACTGGCCCGCCCTCTACCCGCAGGACGTCACCCCGGTCGACCTGACGCTGCCGGACGCGCCGACCCGACCCGCCGCGCCGACCACGCCCGTCCCACCGGCGGTCGACGACGCCGGGCCCACCGCCGACGAGGTGATCGGCGCCGTCGACGCGCGGACGGCGCAGGACCCGGTCCTCGTCCCGCTCTCGGCCCACACCCCGGACGCGCTGACCGACCTCACCCGACGCACCGTCGAACTGCTCGGCCGGCACCCGAACGTACGACTGCGCGACCTCGGCCACACCGCCGCCCTCCGGCGGGACCACCACGCCGTTCGGCTCGCCGTCGCCGCCACCTCCCACGCCGACCTGGTGGAGAAGCTGACCGTCCGGCTCGCCGACGACCGTCCGGCCACCCCTGTGCCCGGCGGAACCGCTCGCAAGGTGGTGTTCGTGTTTCCGGGTCAGGGTGGTCAGTGGGTGGGGATGGGTCGGGAGTTGTGGCGTCGGGAGCCGGTGTTTCGGGAGGTGGTGTTGGCGTGTGAGGGGGCGTTTGCGGGGTTGGTGGATTGGTCGTTGGTGGAGGTGTTGGAGGGTGGGTCGGTCCTGGAGGGGATCGATGTGGTGCAGCCGGTGTTGTTTGCGGTGCAGGTGGGGTTGGCGGCGATGTGGCGGTCGTGGGGTGTGGAGCCGGCGGCGGTGGTGGGGCATTCGATGGGTGAGGTGGCGGCGGCGTGTGTGGCGGGGGCGTTGTCGTTGGGTGATGCGGCTCGGGTGATCTGTGTGCGGAGTGGGTTGATGCGGCGGGTGTCGGGGGTGGGTGCGATGGCGGTGGTGGGGTTGGGTGCGGTTGAGGTGGGGGAGGTGGTGGCTGGGTTTGGTGGTGAGGTGGTGGTGGCGGCGTGGAATGGTCCGGTGACGACGGTGGTGGCAGGGTCGTCGGGTGCGGTGGATGCGGTGGTGGGGGAGTTGTCGGGTCGGGGGGTGTTCGCGCGGCGGGTGCAGGTGGATGTGGCGTCGCATTCTCCGCAGGTGGATGGGTTGCGTGATGATCTTTTGGCGGGGTTGGTGGGGGTGTCGCCGCGGGTGGCGTCGGTGCCGTTGTATTCGACGGTGCGGGGTGAGGTGTTGTCTGGTGTGGAGTTGGGGGCGGGGTACTGGTGGGAGAATCTGCGGGAGCCGGTGCGATTTGCGCCGATGGTGGAGCGGTTGCTGGTTGATGGGTTGACGTGTTTTTTGGAGGTCAGTCCGCATCCGGTGTTGGGTGGGGCGATCGAGGAGTCGTGTCGGCGTTCTGGTGGTGCGGTGGTCCTCACCTCCACCCGACGAGACACCGGCGAACGACTCACCATGCTGGACACCGCCGGTGAGCTGTACCGGCTGGGCGTCCCGCTCGACTGGACGGCCCTGCACCCCGGCGCCGGCGAGGTCGTCCGCCTCCCCGAGTACCCCTGGCAGCGGGAACGCCACTGGCCGGAGCACACCGTCCGGGCTGGCCAGCCGGTCGGCCACCCGCTGCTCGGTGCACGCGTCGAGTCCTCCCTCGACCAGGGCACCCACCTCTGGACCACCGACCTGCACGTCGACCGGCTGCCCTACCTCGCCGACCATCGGGTCCGGGGCCAGGTGCTGCTCCCCGCCACCGGGTACCTGGAGATGGCGCTGGCCGCCGCGACCGACCGGCTCGGCCCGGCCGTCTCCGTCGCCGACCTGGAGATCACCGAGCCGCTCGCGTTGAGTGATCGGCCGGTCACCGTCCAGGTGACTCTCGCTGGCCACCCGACCAGCGGGCTCGCCTTCCGGTGCGCCAGCCGCCAACCCGACGAGGACGGCCGCCCCGGCGACTGGCTCGTCCACGCCCGGGGCACCGCCCGCCGCACCGGCGACACCGCCCCGGCTGCCGACGCCACCCGACCCGAACTGCCCGAACCGGGCGAGACCCACTACGCGGCGATGCGCGCCCGGGGACTCGACTACGGCCCCCACTTCCAGGGCGTACGACAGCTCCGCCGAACCGACGGCGAGGCGTGGGCGCAGGTCCACGGCGAGGCCGGCGGCGGTTACACCATGCACCCCGCACTGTTGGACGCCTGCCTCCAGGTCGCCCTCGCCGCGCTCCCGACGCAGCCCGCCGACACCTACGTGCCGGTCGGCGTCGAACGCCTCGACCTGCGAAACCGCCCCGGCACCGAGGTCACCTGCCACGCCCGGCTCCGCAACACCACCGACACCGACGAGCACACCGCCGACCTGACGGTCCACGCCCCGGACGGCCGGGTCCTGGTCGTCGTCACCGGCCTACGGCTGCGCCGCCTGGCTCGGAGCGTGGCCGACGGCGCCGACCTGCTCTACCAGATCCGCTGGCAGCCCGCCCCGGCGTTGACCGCCGACGCCGGTACGGCCGACCTCACCGGAGGGTGGCTGCTCCTCGCCGACCGGGACACCACCCTGGACGCCGCGCTGACCGCCCGGGGCGGCACCTGCGTCGTGGCCCGCCCCGGCGACCGCTACCAACGTCTTGGGCCGTACGCCTACCAGGTCGACCCGACCTGCCCCGAGCACCTGCGCGACCTGCTCGCCGAGGTCTTCGCCCCGGGGCAGCCCACGCTGCGCGGGGTGGTGCACCGCTGGGCGCTGGACACGGTGGTGCCCGGGACGGACACCGCCGACGGCTGGGAACCCAACCACCGGTTGGTCGCCGACAGCGTTCGGCACCTGGTCGCGGCGCTGCACGACGTGCCCGGTACCACGCGCCCCCGACTCTGGCTGGTCACCCGGGACAGCCAGGCCGTTCGCCCCACGGACCGGGCTACGGCGGTCGCCCAGGCCCCGCTCTGGGGGCTCGGCCGGACCATCGCGCACGAACACCCGGACCTGGACTGCACCCGCGTCGACCTCGGGACGGACCTGCCCGACGAGGACGCCGCGCTGCTCACCGTCTTGACCGCCCCGGTCGAGGAACCCGAACTCGCCCTGCGCGGCACCGACGTGCTGGTCTCCCGCCTGGTCCCGGCCACCGCCGAGGAACCGACCGTCGAACCGGAGCCGGCCGGGGACCGCCCGTTCCGGCTCGCCATCGGCCGGGTCGGCACCCTCGACCAGCTCCACCTGCGCGCCGTCGCCCCGCTCGCCCCGGGGCCGGGGCAGGTGCTGGTCGAGGTTCGGGCCAGCGGGCTGAATTTCCGCGACGTCCTGAAGACCCTCGGCCTCTACCCCGGGCTCGACGATACCGCCGAGGTGACGCTCGGCGACGAGTGCGCCGGGGTTATCGCGGCGGTCGGACCGGACGTCACCGACCTGCGGGTCGGCGACCCGGTGGTGGCGGTCGCCCCGCACGGCATCGGCAGCCACGTCCTCGCCGACGCGCGGCTCGTCGCGCCCAAACCCGAGCGCCTCGACTTCGCCGAGGCCGCCACCATCCCGATCGCCTTCCTTACCGCCGCGCACGCGCTGGAGCACCTCGCCCGGATCGAGCCCGGCGAGCGGGTCCTGGTGCATGCCGCCGCGGGCGGGGTCGGGCTGGCCGCCGTGCAGCTCGCCCACGCCGCCGGGGCGGAGGTGTTCGCCACCGCCGGCAGCAACGAGAAGCGCGCCCATCTCACGTCGCTGGGCGTGCGGCACGTGATGGACTCCCGGTCGGCGGCGTTCGCCGACCAGGTCCGCGCCGAGACCGACGGGCGGGGTGTGGACGTCGTCCTCAACTCGCTCTCCGGGGACCTCATCGCGCACGGCGTCGGCGCGCTCGCCCCGTACGGGCGGTTCGTGGAGATCGGCAAGCGGGACATCTACCAGGACCGGTCGCTCGGGCTCGGCCCGTTCCGCCGGAACCTGTCGTTCTTCGCCGTCGACCTGGACCTGATGTTCACCGAGCGCACCGCGTTGGTGGGCGGGCTGCTGCGGCGCATCGTCGCCCGGGTCGACGCCGGGGAACTCCAGCCGCTGCCGGTGCGCCGGTTCCCGGTGGGCCAGGCGCAGCACGCCTTCCACCTGATGGAGCAGGCGGGCCACATCGGCAAGATCGTGCTGACGGTGACCGACCCGGTCACGGTCGAGGTCCATCCCACCGCTGGTGTCGGCCGGCTGCCCGCCGACGCCAGTTACCTGATCACCGGCGGGTTCGGCGGGCTCGGCCTGCGGGTCGCCCGCTGGCTCGCCGAGCGGGGGGCCACCCAGCTCGTCCTGGTCGGCCGCAGTGGCGCATCGGCCGCCGCGCAGCCCACCCTGAACGAGTTGGCCGACGCCGGCGTCCGGGTGACGGCCTTCGCCGCCGACGTCACCGACCCGTCCGAGGTGGCTCGGGTGCTTGACCACGTCCACGCCCACCTGCCTCCGTTGCGCGGTGTGGTGCACGCCGCCGGGGTTCTCGACGACGGCATCCTGCTCCAGCAGACCGCGCAGCGGTACCGGCGGGTGACCCGTCCCAAGGTCGACGCCGCCTGGCACCTGCACACCCAGACAGGCGTCGACCCGCTGGACTTCTTCGTCCTGTTCTCCTCGGTGACCTCGGTGCTCGGCTCACCCGGGCAGAGCAGCTACGCCGCCGGGAACGCCTTCCTGGACGCGTTGGCCCACGCCCGTCGGGCGGCCGGCCTGCCCGCGCTCAGCGTCAACTGGTGTCCCTGGTCGGCGGTGGGTATGGCCGCCCGTCTGGAGCAGGGCGGCCAGGAGGCGCTGCGCGGACTGCGGGCGATCACCCCCGACCAGGGCGTCGCGGTGCTCGGCGCGCTGCTCGGGCAGCAGAGCGCCCAGGTCGCGGTAATGCCGTTCGACGCCGCCGAGTGGGTGGCCGCGTACCCGGCCGCCGGGCGGACCAACCAGCTCGCGCTGCTCGGCACCGCAGCCGCCGAGCGGCCCGCGTCGGACGGCGTTCGGGGACGCTTCCTCGCCGCCCCGCCGGGTCGCCGTCGGCGGGCCGCCGTCGAGGCGTACGTCCGTGCGGAGGCGGCCCGGGTGCTGCGGCTGGCCCCGTCCCGGGTCGGGGTGGACACGCCGCTGCGCAGCCTCGGCTTCGACTCGCTGATGTCCCTCGAACTGCGCAACCGGCTGGAGGCTGGCCTGCACCTGGCACTGTCCGCGACGCTGATCTGGAACTACCCGACGATCGAGGTGCTCGTGCCCTACCTCGCCGACCGGCTGGGCGTCCCGCTCGACGCCCCGGAGGAACCCCCGAAACAGGACGAGCCGACCGAATCCGCCAACCATGCCGACTCCACCTCCGGTGACCAGACGGGCGACGACGACCTGGGCGGGCTCTCGGTCGACGACCTCGAAGCGCTCCTCGCCCGAGAGCTCAATGACCTCGAGACCTGACGGCGGACAAGGAACCGACATGTCCTCAGCACACCCCTCGGCGGCGACGCTGCAACGCGCGTTGACCGCAGTGCGCGACCTGCGCGCCAAACTCGAGGTCACCGAGCGTGCCCGCACCGAACCGATCGCGATCGTCGGTCTGAGCTGCCGGTTACCCGGAGGCGCGAACAGCCCGGAGGCGTTCTGGGCGCTGCTGCGCGACGGGGTGGACGCGATCACCGAGGTCCCGGCCGACCGGTGGGACGCCGACACCCTCTACGACCCGGACCCGACCGTGCCCGGCCGGATCAGCAGCCGTTGGGGCGGCTTCCTCGACCAGGTGGACCGCTTCGACGCCGCCTTCTTCGGCATCTCCCCTCGGGAGGCCGACCAGATGGACCCGCAGCAGCGGATCATGCTGGAGGTCGCCTGGGAGGCCTTGGAGCACGCCGGCCAGACCACCGACCGGCTCGCCGGCAGCCAGACCGGCGTGTTCGTCGGCGTCCACAGCCACAGCAACGACTACACCTGGCTCCAGTACGCCGACCCCGACCAGATCGACACTTACACTGGCACCGGTACCTCACACAGCGTCCTGGCCGGGCGCATCTCGTACCTGCTCGACCTGCGTGGGCCCAGCGTCGCGCTGGATACCGCCTGCTCGTCGTCCCTGGTCGCGGTGCACCTTGCCTGCCAGAGCCTGCGCTCCGGCGAGTGCCACATCGCGTTGGCCGGCGGGGTGAACCTGGCGCTGGCCCCGCACTTCACCATGGCCACCACCAAGATGCGGATGATGGCCACCGACGGCCGGTGCAAGACCTTTGACGCCGCCGCCGACGGGTTCGTCCGGGGCGAGGGCTGCGGGGCGATCGTCCTCAAGCGACTTTCCGACGCGCGGCGCGACGGCGACCCGGTCCTCGCGGTGATCCGGGGCTCGGCGGTCAACCAGGACGGTCGGACCAACGGCCTGACCGCGCCGAGCGGTCTCTCCCAGCAGCTCATCGTGGCGCAGGCGTTGCGCAACGCGGGCGTCGACCCGGCCGACGTGGACGCCGTCGAGGCCCACGGCACCGGCACCGCGCTCGGCGACCCGATCGAGGTCGAGGCGCTCGCCGAGGTGTTCGGCCCGGCCACCGACACCAGCCGGCCGATCGCGCTCGGCTCGGTGAAGACCAACATCGGCCACCTGGAGGCCGCCGCCGGCATTGCCGGCCTGATCAAGGTCGTGCTCGCCCTGCGGCACCAGGCGATCCCCGCCCACCTGCACTTCCACACGCTCAACCCGAACACCTCGTTGACCGGCACCCGGTTCGTCATCCCCACCGAGCCGCGCCCGTGGCCGGCCAGCGACCATCCCCGGTACGCCACGGTCAGCTCGTTCGGCTGGTCCGGTACGAACGGTTGCCTGGTGGTGGGCGACGCCCCGGCACCCGACAGTCCCACGTCGGCCGCGCCCACCGACGCTTCGTCACCGGCCGCGCCCACGGACGGCCTGGCCGACCGGGTGGAGCTGCTGCCGCTGTCGGCGCGCAGCCCGCAGGCGTTGCGGGACCTGGCCGGTGGGTACCGGTCGCTGCTGGCCACCGACGTCGGCCAGGCGCTGCGCGACCTGGTCTGGACGGCCGGGGTGCGGCGCAGTCACCACCCGTTCCGCGCCGTGGTGACCGGCCGTACGCCCGCCGAACTCGCCGACAAGCTGGCCGCCCTGGTCGACTTGCCGATCGACGGAACCGTCCCCGACCCGCCCGCCGGGCCACTCTTCGTCTTCTCCGGGCAGGGCTCCCAGTGGGCCGGAATGGGCCGCGATCTGCTGGACCAGGAACCGGTTTTTGCCGAGACCATGCGCCACTGCGACGAACTGCTCCGCGCCCACACCGACTGGTCACTGCTGGCCGAGATCCGCGCCGACGAGACCCGCTCCCGGCTGGACCGTACCGAGATCGCCCAGCCCGCCCTGGTCGCCGTGCAGGCCTCGCTGGCCGCCCTGTGGCGCTCGTGGGGGATCGAACCGGAGGCCGTGATCGGCCACAGCGTCGGCGAGATCGCCGCCGCCCACGTCGCCGGGGTGCTCACTCTCGCCGACGCGCTGCGGGTCGCGTACCACCGGGGACGGGTGATGCAGCAGGCGCACGGGCTCGGTCGGATGGCCAGCGTCGCGCTGCCGGTCGCCGAGGCCGAGGCGGTCGTCGCCGGGTACGCGGAGCGGCTCACCGTGGCCGCCGTCAACGGGCCTACCGCCACCGTCCTCGCCGGTGACCCGGACGCCCTCGCCGAGGTGCTCGCCGCGCTCACCGCCCGGGGCGTGGTCAGCCGAGTGTTGCGGGTCGAGTACGCCTTCCACAGCCCGCAGATGGCACCGTTCCAGGCCCCGCTGGTGACGGCGCTGCGCGGGCTCGCCCCGCAGCCGGCCAGCGTGCCGATCGTCTCCACCGTCACCGGACGCGCCGCCGGAGACGGGGACTTCGACGCGGCGTACTGGGGACGCAACATCCGCGAACCGGTCCGCTTCGCCGACGCCCTCGCCCACCTCGGCGTGGAGACCACCCTGCGGACGGTGGTCGAGGTCGCCCCGCAACCGGTGCTGGCCCGGCCCATCGTCGAGCAGTTCGAGAGCACCGGCCAACGGGCCGTCGTGCTCGCCTCGATGCGGGCCAACGCGGACCCACGGACCACCCTGCTCACCACCCTCGGCGGCCTCTACCGGGCCGGCCACCCCGTCGACTTCGGACGGCTGCACCCCACCGCCGGCCGGTGCGTGGAGCTGCCGGCGTACCCGTGGCAGCGGCGACGGCACTGGCTGCGCCGGGCAGCCCGACCCGCCGTCGCCCGGCCGGCCGGCGGGCACCCGCTGCTCGGCCGGCGGGCCCGCACCGCCCTGCCCACCTTCGACAGCGTCCTGGACGCCACCGTCGGGGCCCTCGGTGACCACCGCGTCCACGACGCGGTGCTGCTGCCGCTGACCGGTTACCTGGAACTGGCCCTGGCCGCCCACGGCGACCCAGGCCCGGCCCAGGTCACCAACCTGGTGCTGCACGAGCCGCTGGTGCTGCCCGCCGACGCGCCGGTGGCGGTGCAGACTGTGCTCACCCCCGCCGGCGGTGGCCGGAGCAGCGTCGGTGTGTTCAGCCAGCCGGCCACCGCCGTTGACGACCAGCCCTGGACCCGGCACGCGGAAGGCGTGGTGGCCCGGTACGCCCCGCCGCCCGGACCACCGGTCGACGTGGCGGCGCTGCGCAACCGACTCACCCCGGCCGAGGTCACGCCGTTCTACCAGCGGCTGCGCGACGTCGGCATCGGCTACGGGCCGGTCTTCACCGGCGTACGCGACCTGTGGCGGGGCACCGACGAGGCGCTCGGTCGGGTCGCCCTCCCGGCCGACGTGGCCGCCACCGCCGGCGCGTACCGGTGGCACCCGGCGCTGCTCGACGCGGCCCTCCAGGTGTTCCTGGCCGCGCTCCCCGACGACCTGGCCGCCGCCTGGCTGCCGATCGGTCTGGACCGGTTCGCCGCGGCCGCCCCGGCCGGGGCGCAGGTGTGGAGCCACGCCACGGTGCGTCGCCGCGACGACGACACCACCGTCGCCGACCTCGACCTGTACGCCCCGGACGGCACGCCACTGGCCCGGGTCGAGGGGCTGCTGCTGCGGCGGGCCGGCCGGGACGCGCTGCGCCGCAACGTTGACCTCGGTTACGAGATCGCCTGGGAGTCAGCGCGGGCACCCCGTCCGGCCGACTGGGACGGCGGCGGGGCCTGGCTGTTCCTGGCCGACCGGGACGGTTCCGCCGAGGCGCTCGGCGACCTGCTGCGGGCCCGGGGCGACGAGGTCGTCGTGCTGCCCGCCGACCCGGCCGACGACCTGGCCGCCCGGCTGCACGGCCAGCTCACCGCCGACCGGCCGTGGCGGGGCGTCGTGCACCTCGCCGGCCTGGACACCCCGGCGTTTCTTGGGCCGGCGGAGGCCGAACCGACCACCGGCGACGTGCTGACCGCACACGAACGGACCGTCCGCGTCCTGCTCGACCTGGCCCGGGCGCTCACCTCCGCAGACGGCCCGACCCCGCCGGTCTGGCTGCTCACCCGGGGCGCACGGGCGGTCACCCCGGACGACGCGCCGGTGGCGGTGACCCAGTCGCCGGTCTGGGGCCTGGCCCGGGCGGTCGGAAGGGAACGCCCCGACCTGCGCTGGACCTGCCTCGACCTCGACCCGGCCGACCCACGGCCGGTCCCGCCGGAACTGCCCGACCTGCTGCGCGCCGCCGACGCCGAGGACCAGCTTGCGCTGCGCGCCGGCACCGTCCATGTGCCCCGGCTGGTGCCGGCCACGCCGCCGGCCGAGGCCGGGCCGGTGCGGCTGGGCATCCGCGCGCGGGGTGTCCTGGAGAACCTCACCTTCGACCCGGCCGCCCGCCGGCCGCCGGCACCGCACGAGGTGGAGATCCGGGTGCACGCCACCGGGCTCAACTTCCGGGATGTGCTCAACGCGCTCGGCGAGTATCCGGGTGAGGCAGGACCGCTCGGCCTGGAGTGCGCCGGGGTGGTGGTGGCCGCCGGCGCGGACGTGCCGGACCTGGCCGTCGGGGACCGGGTCCTCGCGCTCGCCCCGGCGAGCTTCGCCAGCTTTGTCACCGTCGCCGCCGACCGGGTCGCCCCGCTCCCGGCGACCCTCGGCCACGCCGAGGCTGCCACGATCCCGGTGGCGTTCTGCACCGCCGCGTACGGGCTGCACCACCTGGCCGCGCTCAAGCCCGGCGACCGGGTGTTGATCCATGCTGCCGCCGGTGGCGTCGGTTTGGCCGCCATGCAACTCGTCCAGGCGGCCGGGGCGGAGGTGTTCGCCACCGCCAGCCCGGCCAAGTGGCCGATCCTCACCGACCTGGGCGTGCAACACGTCTTCAACTCGCGCACCCTGGACTTCGCCGACCAGATCCGTGAGCGCACCGACGGTGCGGGCGTCGACGTGGTGCTCAACTCGCTCGCCGACGACTTCATCCCGTACAGCCTGGACCTGCTCCGCCCCGGCGGGCGGTTCCTGGAGATCGGCAAGCGGGGCATCTGGGCGGTCGAGCGGGTCGCCGCCCACCGCCCTGACGTCGCCTACCACCCGTACGACCTCGGGACGGTCGCCGACGACGACCCGGCGCTGGTCCGTACCCTGCTGCGGGACCTGACCGCCGCGCTCGGGGAGGGCCGGCTCAACCCGCTGCCGCTGCGCGCGTTCGTCCGGGACCGGGCGGTGGACGCGTTTCGCCATATGGCCCAGGCCCGGCACGTCGGCAAGGTGGTGGTCAACCACGAGCCACCGCCGGCCGTGCACCCCGATGCCACGTACCTGGTCACCGGAGGTCTCGGCGGGATCGGCCCGGCGATCGCCCGGTGGCTGGTGGCGCGCGGCGCCCGGCACCTGGTGCTGGTCGGCCGCAGCGCCCCCACACCGCAGGTCGCGGCGGCCCTGCGCGACCTGCACCCGGACGCGCGGGTCCACGTCCGGCAGGCCGACGTGGCCGATCCGGACGCCCTGACCGACCTGCTCGCCGGGATCGCCGCCGACCTGCCGGCACTGCGCGGCGTGGTGCACGCCGCCGGCGTGCTCGACGACGGTGTGCTCGACCAGCAGAACTGGCCGCGCTTCGCCCGGGTGCTCGCCCCGAAGGTCGCCGGTGGCTGGAATCTGCACCGGCTCACCCGGCACCTGCCGCTGGACTTCCTGGTGCTCTGCTCGTCGGTCGCGTCGCTGCTCGGCTCGGCCGGGCAGAGCGGCTACGTCACCGCGAACGCCTTCCTCGACACGCTCGCCCAGCACCGCCGCGCCCGAGGGCTTCCCGCCACCAGCGTCAACTGGGGGCCGTGGGCGGACGGCGGGATGGCCGCCCGGCTCAGCGACCAGCAGCGGCAGCGGCTCGCCGGGCAGGGCTTCCGACCGCTGACCGCCGACGACGCCACCGCCGCCCTCGGTCGGCTCCTCGACGCGCACGCCGTGCAGGCCGGGGTGTTCGCTGTGGACTGGCCGGCCCACCTGCGCCAGTACGGCGGAGCCGCCCCGCCGTTGCTGACCCGGCTCGGCGTCATCCCGGCCGCCGCCCCGACCGGCGCGGCCCCCACTCCGGCGACCGGTGGGCCGCGCGAGCGGATCACCGCCGCCCACCCCACCGAGCGCCGGCAGCTTCTTCAGGAGTACGTCCGGGACACCGCCGTCACCATCCTCGGGCTGCCCACCAGCCAACCGGTCAACCCGCAGCAACCGTTGCGGGACCTCGGCCTGGACTCGCTGATGGCGGTCGAACTACGCAACGCGCTCGGCGGGCTCGCCGGCCGCGCCCTGCCCAGCACCCTGGTCTTCGACCACCCCACCGTGGCCCGGCTGACCGACCACCTGCTCGCAGAACTCTTTCCCGAGCCGGCCCGACCGTCGCCCACCCCGGCCCCCCCGCCGCCGGCGACCCCGGGCCCTGCCCCCGAGGCCCCGGCCGACCTGGTCGCCCGGGTCGCCGCCCTGGACGACGCGGACGTCGAGGCGCTGCTGGCCGCGAAGCTCTCCGCCCTGGAGATGAGGAACACCAATGAGTGACGCCGGACCGTCCTCTCAGGCGCTGTCCCCGCTCAAGCGGGCCCTGGTCGCCATCGAGACCCTGCAGGCCCGCTTGGACGAGGTCGAACGCGCCCGGACCGAACCGATCGCGATCATCGGGGTGGGCTGCCGCCTCCCCGGCGGCGCGGACGGCCCTGACGCCTTCTGGAGCCGGCTGCGCGACGGCGTGGACCTGGTCTCCGAGGTTCCCGCCGACCGCTGGGACGTGGCCGCGTACCACGACCCCGAGCAGGCCACCCCGGGCACCATGAGCACCCGCGACGGCGGCTTCCTCGACCGGGTCGACCAGTTCGAACCGGGCTTCTTCGGCATCTCGCTGGGCGAGGCCGCCAGCATGGACCCCCAGCAGCGGCTGCTGCTGGAGGTCGCCTGGGAGGCACTCGAACACGCCGGTCAGGTGCCCGCCCGGCTCGCCGGCAGCGCCACCGACGTCTACGTGGGCATCAGCACCTGGGACTACTCGCTGCTGCTCGGTGGCGCGCCGATCCGGGGGCTGTCCGGCACCGCGTTCAGCATCGCCGCGAACCGCCTGTCGTACCTGTTCGACCTGCGCGGCGCGTCCATGGCGGTGGACACCGCCTGCTCGTCGTCCCTGGTCGCGGTGCACCTGGCCTGCCAGAGCCTGCGCGCCGGCGCCGCCCGGGTCGCCCTGGCCGGCGGGGTGAACGTGATGCTCTGGCCGGAGACCATGGCGGCGTTCTCGCAGATCGGCATGCTCTCCCCGGACGGGCGCAGCCGCACCTTCGACGCCAGCGCCAACGGCTACGTGCGCGGCGAGGGCGCCGGCATGATCGTTCTCAAGCGACTCTCCGACGCCCGCGCCGACGGGGACCGGGTCCTCGCGGTGATCCGGGGCTCGGCGGTCAACCAGGACGGTCACAGCAACGGCCTCACCGCCCCGAACGGCGTCGCCCAGGAGACGGTGATCCGGGCCGCGCTCGCCGACGCCCGCACCCCCGGCCACCGGGTCGACTACGTCGAGGCGCACGGCACCGGCACCACCCTCGGCGACCCGATCGAGGTCCGGGCCCTCGGCGCGACCCTCGGCCCGGGCCGCGACCCGGCCCGCCCGCTGCTGCTCGGCTCGGTCAAGACCAACACCGGGCACCTGGAGGCCGCCGCCGGGATCACCGGCCTGATCAAGGTGGCGCTCGCCCTGCACCACGGCGAGATCCCCCCGCACCTGCACCTACGCGAGCTGAACCCGCACGTCGACTGGGCTGAACTGCCGCTGCGGGTGGCCACCGCCCGCACCCCGTGGCCGTCCCCGGCGGGCGCGCGGACCGCCGGCGTCAGCTCGTTCGGCTTCGGCGGCACCAACGCCCACATCGTCCTCGGCGACACTCCGGCCGAGCCGCTCGCCTCGGTTGATCCGGTCGCCGACGACCGGCCGGTCCGGCTGCTCACCCTCTCCGCCCGCACCGAGGACGCCGTGCGCGACCAGGCCCGCCGGTACGCCGACCGGCTCGCCGCGCCACCCACCCCGACCCTCGCCGCGTTCTGCCACACCGCCAACGCCCGCCGCACCCACTTCGCGCACCGCGTGGCGGTCCCGGTGACCGACCTCGCGCAGGCCCGTGCCGCACTGACCGCGATCGCGTCCGGCGAGCGCCCGGACGACGTCCAGGTCGGCGCCGTCGCCACCGGCACCCGCCGGCGGCTGGCGTTCATCTTTCCCGGTCAGGGCGGCCAACACCGGGACATGGGCCGGGAGCTGTACCGGACCGAGCCGGTCTTCCGGGGTGTGATCGACCGCTGCGCCGAACTCTTCGACGCCCACCACCCGTGGCGGCTGCGGGACGTCCTCTACCCCGACGGCGGGGTCACCTACCCGATCGACGACACCGAGTACGCCCAGCCGACCCTCTTCGCCCTCCAGTGCGCCCTCGCCGCGACCTGGCGTTCCTGGGGCGTCGAACCGGACGCGGTGCTGGGGCATAGCCTCGGCGAGTACGCCGCCGCCTGGGTCGCCGGGGTGTTCAGTTTGGAGACCGGGGTGCGGCTGATCGTGGAACGCGGCCGGCTCACCCGCACGCTCCCGCCGACGGGTATGATGGCCGCCTGCTCCGCCTCGGCGCAGGACGTCACCGCGCTGCTGGACGGGTACGCCGGCCAGGTCGCCGTCGCGGCCATCAACGGCCCCGAGCACACCGTCATCTCCGGCGAGAAGACCGCCGTGCAGGCGGTGCTGGAACGGCTGGAGGAGGACTTCGTGCTCACCCGCCCGCTGCGGGTGTCCTACGCCTCCCACTCGCCGCTGCTGGAGCCGATCCTCGACGAGTTCGAAAAGGGCATCGCCGGGCAGGAGTACGGCGAGCCGCGCATTCCGTTCATGTCCACCTATCAGGCGACCATGCTGCGTTCCGGGATTTGCCACGACGCCGCGTACTGGCGTCGGCAGCTCCGCGAGCCGGTCCGCTTCCTGGACGCCATCCGGGCGCTCGCCGCCGAGGGCTTCGACACATTCCTGGAGATGGGCCCGAAGGACACCCTGATCGAGATGGGCAAACGCTGCCTGCCCCGGGGGACCGGCCGGTGGCTGCGGTCGCTGGACCCGGAGGTAGGCAACTGGGAGACCCTCACCGCCAGTGCCGCCACCCTGCACACCGACGGCGTCGAGGTGGACTGGACCGCCTTCGGCGGCGGCGCGCACGCCCCGGTGGACCTGCCCACCTATCCGTTCCAGCGGCGGCGCTGCTGGCTGGACCCGGAACAACTCGCCCAGTACCGCCGGCCGACGGAGGACCCGAGGTGACCCACCACGATCCGGTTCTGGCGGTGGCCCGACTCGACTCGGGCATCGTCCAGCTCACCATCTGCGACCCGACCCGGGAGAACCGGCTCAGCTACGAGCTGGTCGACCAGATGTTCGCCGCCCTCGACGAGCTGGCCGGCGACGAGTCGGTCAAGGTCCTCCTGGTCACCGGCACCCCGGAGATCTGGTGCGCCGGCGGCACTCTCCAGATGCTCCGGGAGATGGCCAGCGGCGTGTACGACGAGCGCCGGCTGCTCGCCCTCGCCGACCGACTGCTGGGCTTCCCGGTGCCGGTGATCGGCGCCCTTGAGGGGCACGCGGTCGGCGGTGGCCTGGCCCTGGCGCTGTGCTGCGATCTGACCGTCGCCGCCGCGAATCGCCGCTACGCGGTCAACTCCGCCAGCATGGGCTTCACCCCGGCGATGGGCCTGTCGGTGCTGCTGCCGGCCGCCGTCGGTCACCACGTCGCCGCCGAGATGATTTTCACCGGGAAGTACTACAAGGGTCGAGAGTTGGCCGATCGGCGGCTGTTCAACGCGGTCGTACCCGGCGACGAGGTGCTCGCCCACGCCACCGACCTGGCCGGGCAGATCGCCGAGAAGCCGCGCTACGTGCTGGAACTGCTGAAGGAGACGCTGGCGCTGCCCAAGCGCCACGCCCTCCAGGAGGCGATCGCGCGCGAGCCGCTGATGAACCGAATTTGCTTCACCCAGCCCGGCAGCGCCGCGCTGCTCGACCAGACGTACCTGAGCTAGGAGAACTCCCATGCGGGTAGGCATCGAGAAACTGAACCTGTACGGCGGTCGGGCGTACCTGACGATCGCCGACCTCGCCTCGGCGCGTGGCGGCTCCCTCACCGAGCTGGAACGTCGCCAGATGGTCCCGTACGAGTCGCGGGCCATCGTTCCGCCGTACGAGGACCCGGTCACCCTGGCCGTCAACGCCACCGAACGGCTGCTCACCGACGATGACCGTGCGCAGATCGAGCTGGTCGTGGTTGCCACCGAATCGGCGGTGGACTTCGGCAAGCCCATCTCCACCTGGGTGCAGCGGTTCTGCCGGCTGCCCGCGCACAGCCGCAACTTCGAGGTCAAGCACATGTGCTACGGCGGCACGGCCGCGCTGCGCGTCGCCGCTTCCTGGGTCGCGTCGAACGTCTGCCCCGGCAAGAAGGCCCTGGTCATCAACAGTGACCTGAGTCGCACCCGCAACCACATGCAGACCGAGGACGACGACCTCGGTGAGCTGATGGCCGGCGGCAGCGCGGTCGCCATGCTGGTCAGCGCCGAGCCGGCGGTGTTCGAGCTGGAACTGGAGAAGGCCGGCTACTGGACCAACGAGTTGTCCGACGCGCTGCGCCCCAACTCGCGTACCGAGATCATCACCGGCACGACCAGCTTCTACTCCTACCTGGACGCGCTGGAGGAGACCTACGAGCGGTACGAGGCAATCGTCGGCGAGGTCGACTTCGAGTCGTACTTCCGGAAGAACATCTATCACGCCCCGTTCCCGGGGATGACCAAGGTCGCGCACAAGACCCTGCTCAACCGGCTCAACGTCACCGACAAGGCGGTCATCGAGGCGAGCTGGCGGGACCGGGTCGCCGCCAGCACCCACTTCGCCCGGCGGATCGGCAGCGCGTACGGCGCGTCCACCTTCATCTGCCTGCTCGGCATGCTGTACACCGCCACCGACCTGGCCGCCGGGGATCGGCTCTCGGTCTTCGCGTACGGCTCCGGCTGCCAGGCCGAGTTCTACAGCGGACTGGTCGGACCGGACGCCACCGGGTACGTGCGCGGCCTCGACCTGGACGCGCACCTCGACTCCCGGGTCCGGCTCTCCGTCGCACAGTACGAGCAGATCGAAAAGGCCTGCGAGACGAACATCGACGAACGCACCTACCAGCCGCTGACCCAGGACGTCGGCGACCTGTACGCCCAGCGCTACGAGGGAGAGCATCTGCTGGTTCTGGAGGCCGTCCGCGACTACCACCGTCACTACCGCTGGAGCTGACGGAATGGACCGCGCGGTACGCGCCGAGATCGCCGACGGCGTCTGCTTCGTGACGCTGGCCGCCCCCGCCAACGGCAACGCGATCAACTTCGATCTGATTGACGGGCTGACGGCGGCGCTCGACGCCGTGGACGCCGATCCGGACTGCCGGGCGATGGTGGTCGCCGCCGAGGGGCCGACGTTCTGTCGTGGGCTCGACCTGGAGGCGTTCTTCGTCCACGGCCGGCTCCCGGACCGCGACCAGCTCCGCCGGCTCCCGGCCTGCCTGGCCCGGATCCGGCGGGCCCGGGTACCGGTGATCGCGGTCGCCGACGGCGAGGCCATGGGCGGCGGCGTCGGCCTGCTCGCCGCCTGCGACCTGGTGCTCGCCACCCCGGCCGCGCGGTTCATGCTCTCCGAGCCGATCGTCGGCCTGGTGCCGGCGACCATCGTGCCGTTCCTGCTGCTGCGCACCGGCCCGGCCCGGCTGCGGGCGATGACCCTGAGCACCCGGGGCATCCCGGCCGCCGAGGCGCACACCTGGAACCTGGTCGACGAACTGGTCACCAATGGCGTCGGCACGGCGCTGCGCGCCCAGCTCCAGCGGATCTTCCGGTCCGCGCCGCAGGCGCTCGCCGAGACCAAGCGCTACTACGACCAGCTCAGCGCCGCCGACCTCGACCAGCAGATCGAGATCGGCCTCGACCAGTTCACCGGCTGGCTGGCCCGGCCGGACGTCCTGGCGGGGGTCACGTCGTTCGGCGAGGGCTTCGCCCCGCCGTGGTTCGCACGCTACCGAGGGCGGACGGATGTTCCAGGTCATCCGGGTACGTGAGGTCGAGCCCGGCGTCGCCGAGCTGACCCTCGACGACGCCGAGCACGACAACCGCCTCAGCGACCGGCTCTGCGACGAGCTGCTGGCCGCCCTGGCCCAACTCGCCCAGGACCCGCAGCTCAAGGTGCTGATCCTGCGCGGCCGGCCGGAGGTGTTCTGCGCCGGGGCGACCATGGAGGCCCTGCAACGGGTGCTCTCCGGTGCCCTGCACGTCAAGGACCTGCTGCTGTCCCGGCCGATGCTGGACTTTCCGGTGCCGATCGTCGGCGCCATCGAGGGGCACGCCGTCGGCGGCGGGCTGGTCCTGGCACTTTGCTGCGACCTCGTGGTGGCCGCCCGCAACCGCCGGTACGCGATGAACTTCGCCCGGATGGGCTTCACCCCGGCGATGGGCACCACCGCGCTGCTACCGGCCGCAGTCGGGGCCGCCACCGCCGCCGAGCTGACCCTAACCGCCCGCTACTACCGGGGCGGCGACCTCGAGGACCGTGGCTTCTTCAACGCCGTCGTCCCGGCCGACGAGGTGTTCCCCATCGCGTTGGAGTTCGCCCAGCGCATCGCCGAGAAACCCCGGCACGTGCTGGAGCTGACCAAGGAGACCCTGGCCCAGCCCCGACGCCAACTGCTGCGCGCGGCGATGTCCCGCGAGCACCTGATGCACCGGGTCTGCTTTGGCCGACCCGAGGTCGCGGAGATCGTCGCCGAGACCTACCTCACCTGACCAGCACCATCGAATCAAAACAAGGAGGCACCCCAAGATGGACCGTCAGCAGGTCGTGGACGTGGTGACCAAGCACATCCGGCTAAACGCCGAGGGCTTGGACGACCAGCCCGTCGACACCACCAAGTCGATGAAGGACTTCGGGCTCGGCAGCCTCGACATCGTCGAGATCGTCTCGGCGTCGATGCGCGAACTCAAGATCCGGGTGCCCCGCACCGAACTGGCCAACCTCAAGAACGTCGACGAACTCGTCGACCTGTTCCTGAAGGTCAAGCAGGAGCAGTAGGTCTCATCTCCCGAGGAAGGGTTCGAGTCCACATGGCCCTGGAGCGCAGCCGCCGGGACGACGATCGACTGTCGTCCCGGCCCGCCGCTGAGCCGATCGCCGTCGTCGGTCTGAGCTGCCGGTTCCCCGGCGCGCCCGACGCCGACGCGTTCTGGCGTCTGCTCGTTGACGGCGGGGACGCAATCACCGAGGTCCCGGTGGACCGGTGGGACGCGGCGGCCCTCTACGATCCCGATCTCGCCGAGCCCGGCAGAGCCAACACCCGCTGGGGCGGCTTCGTCGACGGCGTGGACCGGTTCGACCCGCACTTCTTCGGCATCTCACCCGGCGAGGCGGCCAGCATGGACCCGCAGCACCGGATGCTCCTCGAGGTCACCTGGGAGGCGCTGGAACGGGCCGGCATCGTCCCGGCCCGGCTCGCCGGCAGCGCGACCGGGGTGTTCGTCGGCATCGGCACCGACGACTACGCCTCGGTCGCCTTCGACGACCCGGCCAACCTCAACGCCTACTTCGTCACCGGCAACGCCCTCAGCATCGCCGTGAACCGGCTGTCGTACCTGCTGGACCTGCGGGGGCCGAGCCTGGCGCTGGACACCGGCTGCTCGTCGTCCCTGGTCGCCGTGCACCTCGCCTGTCAGAGCCTGCGTGCCGGCGACACCCAGGTGGCGCTCGCCGGCGGCGTCAACCTCATGCTCTCGCCCAAGGCCACCATCGGGCTCTCCCAAACCTGGATGATGGCCGCCGACGGGCGGTGCAAGAGCTTCGACGCCGCCGCCGACGGCTACGTACGCGGCGAGGGCGCCGGGATGGTAGTCCTCAAGCGACTCGCCGCCGCCCAGCGCGACGGCGACCCGATCCTGGCCGTGATCCGCGGCTCGGCCATGAACCAGAACGGACGCGGGGAGGCGCTGACCGCCCCCGACGCGCACGCCCAGGAGGCGGTCGTCCGGCGGGCCCTGCGGGACGCCGGCGTCACCCCCGGGCAGGTCGACCTGATCGAGGCGCATGGCGTCGGCACCCCACTGGCCGACGTGGTCGAGGCGACCGCCCTCACCCGCGTCTTCGGCGTCGACCGCGACCCCGACCAGCCGTGTGCGCTCGGCTCGGTCAAGACCAATGTCGGCCACCTGGAACTGGCCGCCGGCGTCGCCAGCCTGATCAAGGTGGTCCTCGCCCTGCGGCACGGCACCATCCCCCCGCACCTGCACCTCACCACGCTCAACCCGCAGACCGGACTGGCCGACGCGCCGTTCCTGCTGCCCGACACGCCGCTGCCCTGGCCAGCCGGCGACCGGAGCCGACTCGCCGGGATCAACTCCTTCGGCCTCGGCGGCGTGAACGTCCACCTCGTCGTCGCCGAAGCGCCGCAGCCTGCGGTCCCTGCTGCGGCCGACGCTTCCACCCCGCTGCTGCTGCCGCTCTCCGCCCGGACCGCCCCGGCGCTGCGTGCCCTCGCTGAGCGGTACGTCACCCTGCTCCGCGCCCCGGACGCCCCCGACCTGGCCGCCGTCTGCGCGACCGCCGCCACCGGCCGGACCCACTTCGCGCACCGGCTCGCCGTCCTCGCCCCGGACCGGGCCACCGCCGCCGACCGGCTGGCCGGCTGGCTCGCCGGCGCCAACCAGCCCGCCGTCCGGCACGGCATGGCCGACCCGATTGGGCCGTCCGATTCGGGTACCGCCGGAGACGCGCCGGGCAGCGATCCCGGCGGGCAGGCCGAGGCGTACGTGCAGGGCGCCGATCCGGCGACCCCCGCTGCGGCGCCGACCCGGATCGTCCTGCCCACCTACCCGTTTCAGCGCAAGCGCTACTGGATCGAGTCCCGTCCCGCCGCCCGCGCGGCGCGGACGCCCGAGGTGCCCGCCCTGGTCCGTGAGATCGTCGCGGCACCCCCCGCCGAGCGGCGGGCCCGGATCGCCGACGCGGTCAACGACCTGGTTGCCGCCACCCTCGGCACCGAGGACGACAGTCCGGTCGACCCCCGGCAGGGCTTCTTCGCCCTCGGCATGACCTCCCTGATGGCCGTCGACCTCCAGAACCGGCTCCAGCGGGCCCTCGGCGACGCGCACTCACTGCCGCTGACCGTCGTCTTCCAGTACGCCTCGGTCGCCGCGCTCAGCGACTACCTCGCCCGCGAGGTCTTCCGGATCGAGACCGTGGAGCCGCCCCGCCGCGCCGCCGCCGGCAGCGACCTGCCCACCGCCGACGCGCTGGCCGGCATCTCCGAGGAGGAGGCCCTCACCCTGCTCCGCCGGCACCTCGGCGACCCGACTGGGCTCTCTCCGGTCAAGCAGGCTCTGCTCGCCCTCGGCCAGCACGCCGCACCTCGACCGACCAGCGAACCGATCGCGGTGGTGGGTGTGGGTTGTCGTTTTCCGGGTGGGGTTGTGGGTCCGGGTGGGTTGTGGGAGTTGTTGGTGGCCGGTGGTGAGGGTGTTGGTGTGGTGCCGGGGGATCGCTGGGATGTGGATGAGTTTTTTGATGGTGATCCGGATGTGGCGGGTCGGATGTATACGCGGTGGGGTCATTTTGTGTCGGGGGTGGATGGTTTTGATGCGGGGTTCTTTGGGGTGTCGCCTCGTGAGGCGGTGAGTTTGGATCCGCAGCAGCGGTTGTTGTTGGAGGTGGCGTGGGAGGCGTTGGAGCATGCCGGCCAGGTTCCTGCCCGGCTGGTGGGCAGCCGGACGGGCGTGTTCGTCGGGATGATCAGCAACGAGTACATGCAACTCCAGCTCAAGCTCGCCGATCCAACGATTATCGACACCTACTACGGCACCGGGGGCATCGGCAGCGCCGTGGCCGGCCGGCTGTCGTACCTGCTCGGCTTGCAGGGGCCGAGCCTCATGGTCGACACGGCGTGTTCGTCGTCGCTGGTCGCCGTGCACCTGGCCTGTCGCAGCCTGCGCTCCGGGGAGTCCGACCTCGCCCTCGCCGGCGGCGTCAACCTCATGATCATCCCGGAGTCGTACATCTTTCTCTCCCGGGCCAAGGCGTTGTCGCCGGATGGTCGGTGTAAGACCTTTGATGCCTCCGCTGATGGTTACGGCCGTGGTGAGGGTTGCGGGGTTGTGGTGTTGAAGCGGTTGTCGGATGCGCGGCGTGACGGTGATCGGGTTTTGGCGGTGATCCGGGGTTCGGCGGTGAACCACGACGGGCCGAGTTCCGGGCTGACCGTGCCGAACGGGCTTGCGCAGCAGGAGCTGATCCGTACCGCGCTGGCCGATGCCGGCATCTCGCCCTCCGACGTCGACTACGTCGAGGCGCACGGCACCGGTACGCCCCTCGGCGACCCGATCGAGGTGGCCGCCCTGGGCAGCGTGCTCGGTGACCGCCGTACCCCGGACCGGCCACTGCGACTCGGTTCGGTCAAAGCCAACATTGGTCATTTAGAGGCGGCGGCCGGAGTGGCCGGCCTGATCAAATCGGTGCTGGCGCTCCAGCAGGAGCAACTGCCGCCGCAGATCCACTTCCACACCGTCAACCCCAGGATCGCCCTCGACACGATCCCGGCCGAGATCCCGGTCGCCCCGACCGCCTGGCCCCGCGGCGAGCGGCCCCGGATTGCTGGGGTGAGTTCGTTTGGGATGAGTGGGACGAACGCTCATGTGGTCGTGGCTGAGGCGCCGGTGGTGGAGGGTGTGGCCGTCGGGTTGACGCGGGGTGTGCACGTCCTGCCGTTGTCGGCGCGGGATGGTGTGGCGTTGCGTGCTGTTGTCGAGCGGTATGTGGATTTGTTGGAGGCTTCTGGTGGGGGGTCGTTCGGGTTGGTGTGTGCGGCGGCGGGGGTGTCGCGGAGTCATTTCGCGCATCGTGTAGCGGTGGTGGCGTCGGATGCGGTGGAGGCGGTTGCGCGGTTGCGGGGTTGGTTGGCTGGTGTGGAGCATCGGTCGGTGGTTCATGGGGTGGTCGAGGTTGGGCGTCGGCCTCGGGTTGGGTGGCTGTTCACGGGTCAGGGTGTCCAGTGGGTGGGGATGGTTCGGGGTCTGTATGAGTCGGAGCGGGTGTTCCGGGCGGAGCTTGACCGGTGTGCGGAGTTGTTGGCGGGTGAGTTGGATCGGCCGTTGTTGGAGGTGTTGTTTCAGGGTGAGGGTGAGGTCGCTCAGGACGTTCTGGATCAGACGGGGTTCACTCAGCCGGTGTTGTTCGCGGTGGAGTGGGCGTTGGCGGGGCTGTGGCGGCACTGGGGTGTGGAGCCTGAGGTGGTGGCTGGTCACAGTGTGGGTGAGTTGGTCGCTGCGTGTGTGGCGGGGGTGTTTTCGCTGGAGGATGGGCTGCGGTTGGTGGCGGCGCGGGGTCGTTTGATGCAGGCGTTGCCGGCGGGTGGGGCGATGTTGGCGGTGGCGTTGCCCGAGGGTCGGGTGGTTTCGCTGTTGGCGGGTACCGATGTCGTGGTGGCGGCGGTGAACAGTCCGGTGGAGACGGTGGTGGCTGGTCCGGCCGACGCGGTGGAGGTGTTGGCTGACCGGCTTTCTGTCGATGGGGTGAGGACGACGGCTCTGCGTGTGTCGCATGCGTTTCATTCGCCGTTGATGGCGTTGATGGTGCCGGCGTTTCGGCGGGTCGCTGAGACGGTGGCGTTTCATCCGGCCAGGCGGACGGTGGTGTCGAACGTGACTGGTGGTGTCGCTGGCCGGGAGATCAGTATGCCGGGTTACTGGGTTGACCATGTGTTGGCTTCGGTGCGGTTTGCTGACGGGGTGGCGACTGTTGTGGGTCAGGGCTGCACGGTGGTGCAGGAGATCGGTCCGCATCCGGTGTTGCTGGCGGCCGCTAGGCAGTCGGTTGAGGATGGCACGGAGATGGTGTGGGTGCCGTCGCTGCGGCGGAATCGGGACGATTGGCGGCAGATGCTGGCGGCGGTTGCGGTTCTTTACGTCCGAGGGGTGGACCTGGATTGGGAGTCTGTCGCGGGTGGTGTGTCGACCGCCTCGGTCGACCTGCCGACGTACCCGTTCCAACGCCAACGCTACTGGGTCGACACGTCCCGCCCCGCCCAGATCCCTTCTGGCCACACCGACCCGCAGGCCGACTGGCTATACGAGCTGAGCTGGCGACCGTACGACCTGCCTGAGGCAGCCGCCGCTGCCGACCCGGGCAACTGGCTGCTCCTCGCGGACGCCGGCGGCGTCGCCGAGTCCGTCGCCGCGCTGCTGCGTGCCGAGGGCGCCCGCTGTCATCTGGTTCGCGCCGGAGACTCGTACGCAGCCCTCGCCGACGACGAGTGGCAGGTCACGCCCGACCAGCCGGACCACTTCCGCCAGCTTCTCGCGGAGGTAGGCGGCGGCCTCACCAGCATCGTGCACCTCTGGAGCCTTGACCACACCACTGTGACCCCCGACGCGCTGCACGCCGCCCACCGGCGTGACTGCGCCGGTCTGCTGCACCTCGTGCAGGCACTGGCGCCACTCGAACTGACGGAACCGCCGAAGATCCGGGTAGTCACCCGAGGCGGCCAGCCGGTCGGCGGCACCACCACGCCCGGCACGCCGCACCAGGCTCCGGTCTGGGGGCTGGGCAGTGTCGTCGGCCTGGAACACCCCACCCTGTGGGGCGGCCTGATCGACCTCGATCCCCAAGCCGGCGACCCGGCGGCCACCATCGTGCGGACTGTCCGGTCGGCCAGCGGCGAGCACCAGCTCGCGTGGCGCGACGGCCGCAGCCGCGTCGCCCGGGTCACCCGGGCTGCCGCCACTTTGTCCGCCAGCCCCGTGCAGATCACGGCAGAGGGCACTCACCTGGTCACTGGTGGCCTCGGCGCGCTCGGCCTGCTCGTCGCCCGGTGGCTGGTGGACCGGGGTGCCCGACACGTCGTCCTGGTCGGCCGCCGCCCGCCGTCCGAGGCCACCGCGGAGACGCTGCGAAACCTCACCGCACAGGGTGCCGACGTACGGGTGATGCGCGGCGACGTCGGCGACGCGGACGACGTACGACGCGTCCTCGACAAGATCGGCACCACCATGCCGCCACTGCGGAGCGTCTTCCACACGGCCGGCGTGCTCGACGACGGCGTGCTGCACCAGCAGAGCTGGGAACGGTTCGCGCGGGTGTTCGCGCCGAAGGTCGACGGGGCGTGGCATCTGCACACCCTCACCCGGGACCTGCCCCTGGACCACTTCGTCCTGTTCTCCTCGATCGCCTCCCTGCTCGGTGCGCCGGGCCAGGGCAACTACGCGGCGGCGAACGCCTTCCTCGACGCGCTCGCCCACCACCGGTGTGCCTCCGGGCTGCCGGCGGTCAGTGTCAACTGGGGTGCGTGGGGCGACTCCGGCATGGCCGCCAGCCTCACCGACCGCGACCAGCAGCGTTGGACCGAGCGGGGCATCGGCATCATTCCACCGGAGCAGGGCATCCGGCTGCTCGAACGGATCATGGCGCGCAGGGTGACCCAGGTCGGCGTCCTGCCGGTCGACTGGTCCCGGTACGCCGAGCGGTACCCACTCGGCGCGGAACGTCCCCTGCTGGCGGAGGTCGTCCGGCGGGAGCCGGCGGTCGCCGGGGCATCGGCCGACACGACGACCGCCCCCCGCCTGCGTACGCAGTACGCGGCCCTGCCCGACGCGAGCCGCCGGACCGCGCTGACCGACTACGTGACCCGGGAACTTGAGAAGATCCTCATGCTCGACGAGTCGTCGCTCGACCCGCGAAAGGGGCTCTTCGACCTCGGTCTGGACTCGCTGATGGCGCTGGAGTTCAAGAACCGCGTACAGGCCGCCTTCGAGTACGAGCTACCCGCCACGCTGCTCTTCAACTATCCGACCATCGACGCCGTCGTCGGCTACCTCCAACAGGCGATCTTCGGTGCGCCGGACGCTGGCCGGAGCGGGGCCCCGCCGCAGACGGCGAAATCCGAGAACGACGAGCTGGGTGACCTGCTCGACAACCTCGAACAAATGTCCGACGACGAGATCGACCGCATGTTCGCAGACAGTTCAGGCGTAGAAGGACAGGCATCATGAGCGATCTCCACGAGCGGCTGGCCAACCTGCCGCCCAAGCGCCTCGCGCTCTTGGTCCTCGACCTTCAGAAGCGCCTCGACGCAGCGAAGCGTTCCGCACCCGAACCGATCGCGGTGGTGGGTGTGGGTTGTCGTTTTCCGGGTGGGGTTGTGGGTCCGGGTGGGTTGTGGGAGTTGTTGGTGGCCGGTGGTGAGGGTGTTGGTGTGGTGCCGGGGGATCGGTGGGATGTGGATGAGTTCTTTGATGGTGATCCGGATGTGGCGGGTCGGATGTATACGCGGTGGGGTCATTTTGTGTCGGGGGTGGATGGTTTTGATGCGGGGTTCTTTGGGGTGTCGCCTCGTGAGGCGGTGAGTTTGGATCCGCAGCAGCGGTTGTTGTTGGAGGTGGCGTGGGAGGCGTTGGAGCATGCCGGCCAGGTTCCTGCCCGGCTGGTGGGCAGCCGGACGGGCGTGTTCGTCGGCATCGGCACCGACGACTACTCCCTGATGCTCCGTTCCGCCGACCCAGCCACCATGGACGCGTACACCGGCACGGGCAACGCGTTCAGCGTCGCCGCGGGGCGGCTGTCGTACCTGCTCGGGTTGCAGGGTCCGAGCCTGGCCGTCGACACGGCGTGTTCGTCGTCGCTGGTCGCCGTGCACCTGGCCTGTCGCAGCCTGCGCTCCGGCGAGTCGAACCTTGCCCTTGCCGGTGGCGTGCACCTGGTCCTGACCCCCGAGGGCACGATCTACCTGTCCCGCACCAAGGCGTTGTCGCCGGATGGTCGGTGTAAGACCTTTGATGCCTCCGCTGATGGTTACGGCCGTGGTGAGGGTTGCGGGGTTGTGGTGTTGAAGCGGTTGTCGGATGCGCGGCGTGACGGTGATCGGGTTTTGGCGGTGATCCGGGGTTCGGCGGTGAACCACGACGGGCCGAGTTCCGGGCTGACCGTGCCGAACGGGCTTGCGCAGCAGGAGCTGATCCGCACTGCCCTGGCCGACGCGGGCGTCACCCCGGCCGACGTCGACTACGTCGAGGCGCACGGTACGGGCACCTCTCTGGGTGACCCGATCGAGATCGACGCGCTGGCTGCCGCGCTCGGCGAGGGACGCGCGCCGGATCGTCCGGTGTTGGTTGGTTCGGTGAAGACGAACATTGGTCATCTGGAGGCGGCTGCTGGGATGGCCGGTCTGATCAAGCTGGTGCTGGCGTTGCGGCAGGAGACGATTCCGCCGCACCTGCACCTGCGTACGCCGAGTCCGCATATCGACTGGGCGGGGCTGCCGGTCGAGGTGCCCACCGTACCCACGCCCTGGCCCCGCGGCGAGCGGCCCCGGATTGCTGGGGTGAGTTCGTTTGGGATGAGTGGGACGAACGCTCATGTGGTCGTGGCTGAGGCGCCGGTGGTGGAGGGTGTGGCCGTCGGGTTGACGCGGGGTGTGCACGTCCTGCCGTTGTCGGCGCGGGATGGTGTGGCGTTGCGTGCTGTTGTCGAGCGGTATGTGGATTTGTTGGAGGCTTCTGGTGGGGGGTCGTTCGGGTTGGTGTGTGCGGCGGCGGGGGTGTCGCGGAGTCATTTCGCGCATCGTGTAGCGGTGGTGGCGTCGGATGCGGTGGAGGCGGTTGCGCGGTTGCGGGGTTGGTTGGCTGGTGTGGAGCATCGGTCGGTGGTTCATGGGGTGGTCGAGGTTGGGCGTCGGCCTCGGGTTGGGTGGCTGTTCACGGGTCAGGGTGTCCAGTGGGTGGGGATGGTTCGGGGTCTGTATGAGTCGGAGCGGGTGTTCCGGGCGGAGCTTGACCGGTGTGCGGAGTTGTTGGCGGGTGAGTTGGATCGGCCGTTGTTGGAGGTGTTGTTTCAGGGTGAGGGTGAGGTCGCTCAGGACGTTCTGGATCAGACGGGGTTCACTCAGCCGGTGTTGTTCGCGGTGGAGTGGGCGTTGGCGGGGCTGTGGCGGCACTGGGGTGTGGAGCCTGAGGTGGTGGCTGGTCACAGTGTGGGTGAGTTGGTCGCTGCGTGTGTGGCGGGGGTGTTTTCGCTGGAGGATGGGCTGCGGTTGGTGGCGGCGCGGGGTCGTTTGATGCAGGCGTTGCCGGCGGGTGGGGCGATGTTGGCGGTGGCGTTGCCCGAGGGTCGGGTGGTCTCGCTGTTGGCGGGTACCGATGTCGTGGTGGCGGCGGTGAACAGTCCGGTGGAGACGGTGGTGGCTGGTCCGGCCGACGCGGTGGAGGTGTTGGCTGACCGGCTTTCTGTCGATGGGGTGAGGACGACGGCCCTGCGTGTGTCGCATGCGTTTCATTCGCCGTTGATGGCGTTGATGGTGCCGGCGTTTCGGCGGGTCGCCGAGACGGTGGCGTTTCATCCGGCCAGGCGGACGGTGGTGTCGAACGTGACCGGTGGTGTCGCTGGCCGGGAGATCAGTATGCCGGGTTACTGGGTTGACCATGTGTTGGCTTCGGTGCGGTTCGCTGACGGGGTGGCGACTGTTGTGGGTCAGGGCTGCACGGTGGTGCAGGAGATCGGTCCGCATCCGGTGTTGCTGGCGGCCGCTAGGCAGTCGGTTGAGGATGGCACGGAGATGGTGTGGGTGCCGTCGCTGCGGCGGAATCGGGACGATTGGCGGCAGATGCTGGCGGCGGTCGCGGTTCTTTACGTCCGAGGGGTGGACCTGGATTGGGAGTCTGTCGCGGGTGGTGTGTCGACCGCCTCGGTCGACCTGCCGACGTACCCGTTCCAACGCCAACGCTACTGGGCATCCGTCGCTCCTCGGCGGAACGCGACCCCGCCCGCCGAGGGCGGCACGCATCCCCTGCTGGGACGGAACCTCACCTCGCCCGCGCTCGCCGGCACCGTCTTCGAGACCACGTTGGCCCCGGCATCCCATCCGCTGCTCACCGAGCACCGCATCTACGACCGGATCGTGGTGCCCGGTGCCCACCACCTGACGATGCTGACCGCTGCCACCGACAGCCAGGGCTCCGCGACCGCGATCGTGGACGTGGTCTTCCCACAGCCGATGCTGCTGGCCGACGGTCAGGCCCGAGTGGTGCAGGTGGTCATCGGGACCGCCACCGACGACGGAGCACCGATCCAGTTGGTCAGCCGCAGCACCGACGACCCGACCTGGACGACCCACGCCACCGCCATCCTGCGCCCGGCTGACGACGAAAGCGGTACACCACACGAGACGCCCGCTGTCATCCAGGAGCGGTGCACCGCTGACCCGGACTACGTCGACTGGTTCTACGACAGCGGTTGGCGGGACGGGCTCGAACTCGATGCCGGGTTCCGCTGGCAGAGCCGGATCTGGCGGCGGGACGGCGAAGCTCTGTGCCGAATGCGCGCCGTCGAGGACACGGACCGTCAGGACCGGTACGTGCTGCACCCCGGCCTGATCGACGCCAGCTTCCAGATCGTCGGCGCGACGTTGTCCACCGCCGGGAGGGAGTTCGCCGTCTACGTGCCGCTCGGGCTGGACCGGTTCCGGCTGCACCGGGCTCATCCCGCCGACCGTCCGCTGTGGGGACACGCCCGACTGCGTCCCGGCAGCGACCCGAACGACGAGACGATCACCGCCGACGTTCGACTGATCGACGACGACGGTCAGGTGGTGGCCGAGTCCCGGGGGCTGCACCTCAAGCGAGCCGAACGGTCCGCGCTGCTGCGCGCCGGCCGGTCCGAGGCGACGGGCCTCCTGCACGAGATCGCGTGGCAGCCGCAGCCCGCAGCGTCCGCCCCTGCGGAAGGCACCGGACGCTGGCTGCTCTGCGCCGACCGGAACGGTGTCGGTACGGCCGTGGCCGCCGCGCTGCGGGCGCGGGGACACCAGGTGGTCGTCGTGCACCCCGGCCTGTCCCAGGAGGCGGTCGGCGAGCACACCTGGCAGGTCGATCCCGCCGACCCCACCCAGGTCACGAGCCTGCTCCGTACCGTGGCCGCCGACCGGGACGTCCCGTTCCGGGGTGCCGTGCTGCTGTGGGGGGCGATCCCGGCCGACGGCGAGCCGGAACTGGCCGGCCTCGACGTCCCCCAGGCGCGGACGTTGCGGGCCGCGCTGCACCTGCTCCGGGGACTGGCCGCCGCGGCGGGCGGGACTGCGGCGCGGCTGCACCTGGTCACCCGGGGTGCCTTCCCGGCCGGCCAGGCAACAGTGGCCGTGGCGCAGACCCCGCTCTGGGGCCTGGGCAATGTGATCGAACTGGAGCACCCCGAACTGTGGGGCGGACAGGTGGACCTCGATCCGGCAGCCGCCGACACCGAAGCCGCCGCCGCACTGGTTGGGGAACTGCTCGCACCGCCGACCGGCGACCGGATCGCCGTACGCGGGGGAGAGCGGCTGGCCGCCCGGCTCGTGCCGCAGCGGACCGTTTTGGCCGGAGAACCGGCGGTGACCGTGGCCGGCGACGGGACGTACCTGATCACCGGGGGCCTCGGTGCGCTGGGCCTGGCGGTCGCGCGCTGGCTGGTGGCGCGTGGCGCCGGGCATCTGATCCTGGTCGGTCGGCGGGAGCCGACCGGCGCGACCGCGACGGTCCTCGACGACCTGCGGCGGGCGGGTGCCGCCGTCACGGTGGCCCAGGCCGACGTGACGCGCGCCGACGACGTGACCCGCCTGCTTACGGCGATCCCGGCCGGCCGGCCGCTGCGCGGCGTGGTGCACGCCGCCGGTGTCCTCGACGACGGGGTGCTGCTCCAGCAGCCGTGGGAGAACTTCGTCCGGGTGCTGGCCCCCAAGGTCGCGGGCGGGTGGAACCTGCACCGGGCCACCCGCGACCTGCCGCTCGACTTCTTCGTGCTGTTCTCCTCGGCGGCCTCGCTGCTGGGCTCCACCGGGCAGGCCAACTACGCCGCCGCGAACGCGTTCCTCGACGGGCTGGCGCACCACCGCAGGTCACTGGGCCTGCCGGCGGTGAGCGTCAACTGGGGGCCGTGGACCGAGGCCGGGATGGCGGCGCGGGCAGGCCAGAGCGAGGGACGCTGGGCCGCCCTTGGCATCGGCGGTATCACCCCCGAGCAGGGCATCGAGGTGCTGGAGCAGATCCTGCCCGCCGACCCGGTCCAGGTCGGTGTCCTGCCGGTCACCTGGTCGACGTACCTGCGGCGATTCCCGCCCGGGGACGAACCGGCGCTGCTGCGGGAGCTGGCTCGGACGGCGCGCGCCGCGGAACGGCGGGCGGTCGTGGCCACGCCGGGGCCGCGACTGGCCGAACGGCTCGCGGTGGCCGCGCCGCAGGACCGCCTCGACCTGCTCCGGCAGCACGTCTGCGGGCAGGTGGTCGCGGTGCTCGGCCTGCCGGCCACGTACCACCTGGAACCGAGGCAGAAGTTCTTCGAGATCGGCCTCGACTCGTTGATGGCGATCGAGCTGAAGAACACCCTGCAGAGCCAGCTCGGCACGCCGCTGCCGTCGACGGTGGTGTTCGAGTACCCGACCGTCGAGGCGCTCACCACCTACCTCGCCCAGGACGTCCTGGTCCTGGACGTGAGCGGCCCGGAGCAGACGGAACCGGAAAAGTCGGCCGCCCGTACGGACGCGATGGACCGGCTCAAGGACCTCTCCGAGAACGACCTGGAAGACCTGCTGGCGAAGAAACTCGCCGCCCTCGCTGAGCGGAGAAGGAAGTGACCGAGGACTCGACGCGGGCCGAGCAGCAGCAGTCCGCGCTCCTGCGCGCGTTCGTCGCCATCGAGGAGCTGGAGGCCGAACTCGACGAGGTGCGGCGGGCGCAGCACGAGCCGATTGCGATCATCGGGGCGAGCTGCCGGTTTCCCGGCGGTGGCGACAACCTGTCGTCCTTCTGGCGGGTGCTGCGCGACGGCGTGGACGCCGCCGGCGAGGTGCCATGCGAACGCTGGGACCTGGCCGACTACCACGATCCTGACCCGGACCGGCCGGGGAAGATGTACCCCCGCGAGGGCCACTTCGTGGACGGCGTCGACCAGTTCGACCCGGCCTTCTTCGGCATCGCACCCCGGGAGGCGGCCAGCCTCGACCCGCAGCAGCGCATGCTCCTAGAGGTCGCCTGGGAGGCCCTGGAGCACGCCGGTCAGGTGCCGGACCGGCTCGTCGGCACGCCGACCGGGGTCTACGTCGGCATTATGACCAACGACTACCTCCAGCTGCAGACCGGCGCGGGCGACCCCGGCCAGCTCGACCTGTACGCCGGCACCGGCAACGACCTGAGCTTCCCGGCCGGCCGGCTGTCGTACCTGCTGGGGCTCCAGGGGCCGAGTATGGCGGTGACCACCGCGTGCTCGTCGTCGCTGGTCGCGCTGCACCTGGCCGCGCGCAGCCTCCGCACGGGCGAAAGCAACCTCGCACTGGTCGGCGGGGTCAACGCCATGCTCGCCCCGGACGCGTTCATCACCCTATCGAAGATGCGCGCCCTGGCCGTCGACGGTCGGTGTAAGACCTTTGATGCCTCCGCTGATGGTTACGGCCGTGGTGAGGGTTGCGGGGTTGTGGTGTTGAAGCGGTTGTCGGATGCGCGGCGTGACGGTGATCGGGTTTTGGCGGTGATCCGGGGTTCGGCGGTGAACCACGACGGCCCGAGCGGTGGCCTCACGGTGCCGAACGGGCTTGCGCAGCAGGAGCTGATCCGTACCGCGCTGGCCGATGCCGGCATCTCGCCCTCCGACGTCGACTACGTCGAGGCGCACGGTACGGGCACCTCTCTGGGTGACCCGATCGAGGTACGCGCGCTGGCCGCCGTCCTCGGCCGGGACCGGCCTGCGGATCGTCCGGTGTTGGTTGGTTCGGTGAAGACGAACATTGGTCATCTGGAGGCGGCTGCTGGGATGGCCGGTCTGATCAAGCTGGTGCTGGCGTTGCGGCAGGAGACGATTCCGCCGCACCTGCACCTGCGTACGCCGAGTCCGCATATCGACTGGGCGGGGCTGCCGGTCGAGGTGCCCACCGTACCCACGCCCTGGCCCCGCGGCGAGCGGCCCCGGATTGCTGGGGTGAGTTCGTTTGGGATGAGTGGGACGAACGCTCATGTGGTCGTGGCTGAGGCGCCGGTGGTGGAGGGTGTGGCCGTCGGGTTGACGCGGGGTGTGCACGTCCTGCCGTTGTCGGCGCGGGATGGTGTGGCGTTGCGTGCTGTTGTCGAGCGGTATGTGGATTTGTTGGAGGCTTCTGGTGGGGGGTCGTTCGGGTTGGTGTGTGCGGCGGCGGGGGTGTCGCGGAGTCATTTCGCGCATCGTGTAGCGGTGGTGGCGTCGGATGCGGTGGAGGCGGTTGCGCGGTTGCGGGGTTGGTTGGCTGGTGTGGAGCATCGGTCGGTGGTTCATGGGGTGGTCGAGGTTGGGCGTCGGCCTCGGGTTGGGTGGCTGTTCACGGGTCAGGGTGTCCAGTGGGTGGGGATGGTTCGGGGTCTGTATGAGTCGGAGCGGGTGTTCCGGGCGGAGCTTGACCGGTGTGCGGAGTTGTTGGCGGGTGAGTTGGATCGGCCGTTGTTGGAGGTGTTGTTTCAGGGTGAGGGTGAGGTCGCTCAGGACGTTCTGGATCAGACGGGGTTCACTCAGCCGGTGTTGTTCGCGGTGGAGTGGGCGTTGGCGGGGCTGTGGCGGCACTGGGGTGTGGAGCCTGAGGTGGTGGCTGGTCACAGTGTGGGTGAGTTGGTCGCTGCGTGTGTGGCGGGGGTGTTTTCGCTGGAGGATGGGCTGCGGTTGGTGGCGGCGCGGGGTCGTTTGATGCAGGCGTTGCCGGCGGGTGGGGCGATGTTGGCGGTGGCGTTGCCCGAGGGTCGGGTGGTTTCGCTGTTGGCGGGTACCGATGTCGTGGTGGCGGCGGTGAACAGTCCGGTGGAGACGGTGGTGGCTGGTCCGGCCGACGCGGTGGAGGTGTTGGCTGACCGGCTTTCTGTCGATGGGGTGAGGACGACGGCTCTGCGTGTGTCGCATGCGTTTCATTCGCCGTTGATGGCGTTGATGGTGCCGGCGTTTCGGCGGGTCGCTGAGACGGTGGCGTTTCATCCGGCCAGGCGGACGGTGGTGTCGAACGTGACTGGTGGTGTCGCTGGCCGGGAGATCAGTATGCCGGGTTACTGGGTTGACCATGTGTTGGCTTCGGTGCGGTTTGCTGACGGGGTGGCGACTGTTGTGGGTCAGGGCTGCACGGTGGTGCAGGAGATCGGTCCGCATCCGGTGTTGCTGGCGGCCGCTAGGCAGTCGGTTGAGGATGGCACGGAGATGGTGTGGGTGCCGTCGCTGCGGCGGAATCGGGACGATTGGCGGCAGATGCTGGCGGCGGTTGCGGTTCTTTACGTCCGAGGGGTGGACCTGGATTGGGAGTCTGTCGCGGGTGGTGTGTCGACCGCCTCGGTCGACCTGCCGACGTACCCGTTCCAACGCCAACGCTACTGGGCGGCACCGACGCCGGGAGTACGGAGCCAGCGACGGTCGGGGGACCATCGGCTGCTCGGGCAGCGGCTGCGTACGCCGTCGTTGCGGGACACGGTCTTCGAGGCCACGCTGGGCGTGACCGACCATCCGCTGCTGGCCGAGCACCGGCTGCACGACCAGGTGGTGGTGCCTGGCGCCCACCACGTGGCCATGCTGCTTGCGGCGGCCGGTGAGGCGGGCACCACGACGGCGGGGCTGCGGGATGTCCTCTTCGCCCAGCCGCTGCTGCTCCCCGAGTCGGGCGAGCGCACCGTACAGACCGTCCTGACCTCGGAAGAGGCGACCCTGCGGCTGGTCACCTTCGACGACGGGGCCTGGACCGAGTACGCCACGGCCGGGCTGGACGTCGACGCCCACCCGGCGGAGCCGCCGGCCGACCTGGCGGAGCTGAGGGCGCGCTGCGACCGGCCCCTGGCCGACCTGGACACGTTCTACCGGCGGGTCACCGACGCCGGCCTCGACCTCGGCCCGAGCTTCCGCTGGCTGGCCGACGTGCACACCGGCGACGGCGTGGCGACCAGCGTGATCCGGGTCCCGGAGCAGCTCGACCGGTCGGTCTCGTACCCGGTGCACCCGGGCGTGCTGGACGCGTGCTTCCAACTGCTGGGGCTGACCCGGCCGCAGCCGGCGGACGGGCTGGCGATCCACGTCCCGTTCCGGGTGGAGCAGCTTCGGACGGCAACACCCGCCGACCAGCACGAACTGCGCGCGTACGCGTGGACCCGGGACACCGCGTCCGACGTAATGGGCGACGTGCTGGTGGTGGACTCGGCCGGGCGGACCGTAGTGGAACTGCGCGGACTGCGACTGCGTCAGGTGGATCCGGCGGCGGTGCGTCCGGCGAGCGCCGGCGCCGACGGGCTGCGCTACGAGATCACCTGGCCGGTCGTCGGCCCGGTCGAGGCAGGCGGTGACCAGGTCGCACCGGGACGCTGGCTGGTCTTCGCCGACCAGGGCGGGCTCGGGCAGGAGGTCGCGGCGTCGCTGACCGCCGGGGGCCACACCTGCACGTTCGTTCACCAGGGACAGCAGTACGGGGCGGGACCGGACGGGTACCGGATCGACCCGGACCGCCCGGAGGATCTGACCCGGCTGCTCGACGAGACACCCGGCGACGGCTGGCGTGGGGTGCTGTACCTGTGGGCGTTGGACGTGCCCGCCGACCCGGACGCGGACCCGGCTGCCCTCCAGGACGCCCAGCGGGTCGTCCTCGGCAGCGCCCTGCACCTGGTCCAGGCGCTGGCCACCCGTAACCAGTCGCCCCGCACGTACCTGGTGACCAGGGGAGCGCAGCCAGTCGGCGAGCCGACCGGGCCGTACGCGCTCGGTCAGGCACCGCTGTGGGGCCTGGCGGGCACGGTAGCGCTGGAGCACCCGGAGCTGTGCTGCACCCGCATCGACCTGGACCCGGCCGGGACCGGGGACGACGTGGCGTCGCTGGTCGCCGAGCTGCACGCTGGTGGACGCGACGACCAGGTCGCGCTGCGCGCCGAGAAACGGCACGTGGCCCGGCTGGGCCGGTGCGCGGACGACGACCGGCGGCACCTGACCCGGCCAGGCGTCGAGTCGTTCCGGCTGGAGGTGGACGCCCCGGGTGTGCTGGACCAACTGGTGCTCCGGCCGGTGGCCCGCCGCGCCCCGGCCGCCGGCCAGGTGGAGTTGCGGGTCCGGGCCACCGGCCTGAACTTCCGGGACGTGCTCAACGCGCTCGGCATGTACCCGGGTGAGGCTGGCCCGCTGGGCCTGGAGTGTGTCGGCGAGGTGGTCGGAGTCGGCGCGGGCGTGTCTGGCCTGGCGGTGGGGGACCGGGTGGTCGCCCTGGCCCCGGCGAGCTTCGGCAGCTTCGTTACGGTGGACGCTGACCTGGTCGCGCCGTTGCCGGCGGTGGTCGGGGACGCGGACGGGGCGACGATCCCGGTGACCTTCCTGACCGCGTTGTACGCGCTGGAGCACATCGCCCGGCTCGCCCCGGGGGACCGGGTGCTGGTGCACGCGGCGGCCGGCGGCGTAGGCCTGGCCGCCGTGCAGCTCGCCCAGGCGGTCGGCGCCGAGGTATACGCGACGGCGAGCCCCCGCAAGTGGCCGGTGCTGACCGGGCTCGGGGTCCGGCACGTGTTCCACTCCCGCACGCTCGACTTCGCCGCCCAGATCCGCGAACAGACCGGCGGGGCCGGCGTGGACGTCGTCCTCAACTCGCTGACCGGGGATTTCATCGTGGAGAGCCTGCGGCTGCTCCGCCCCGGCGGCCGGTTCGTGGAGATCGGCAAACGGGAGATCCGGTCCGCAGGGCAGGTGGCCGCGCTCCGGGACGACATCACCTACACCGCCTTCGACCTGGTGGAACTCTCCCGGGACGAGCCGGGGACGGTGCGCGTCCTGCTGGCTGAGCTGATGCGCCGGTTCGAGACGGGGACGCTGCGTACGCTGCCCCGGCGGGTCTTCCCGCTCCCCCGGGCGGTCGACGCGTTCCGGTACATGGCGCAGGCACGGCACGTCGGCAAGGTCGTCGTCAGCCACATCGATCCGATGGCAGGCGACGCCGCCGACCTGGTCCGCGCCGACGGGACGTACCTGATCACGGGTGGCCTGGGCGGGTTGGGCCTGCACGTGGCGCGCTGGCTGGTCGCCCGGGGAGCCGGGACGTTGGTGCTGGTGGGCCGCAGCGGCGTCACCGACGCCACCCGGCCGACGGTCGAGGCGCTGCGCGAGACCGGGGCTCGGGTGGAGGTGGTCCGGGCCGACATCGCCCGCGCGGACGGCGTGGCCCGGGTCGTCGACGAGATCAGCGTGTCCCTGCCGCCGCTGCGTGGCGTGGTGCACGCGGCCGGGATGCTCGACGACGGGGTGCTGCTCCAGCAGGGGTGGTCCCGGTTCGCCCGGGTGCTCGGGCCGAAGCTGGCCGGGGCGTGGCACCTGCACCGCGCCACCCAGGGCCTCGACCTGGACTTCTTCGTGCTCTTCTCGTCGGTGGCGTCGCTGCTCGGCTCGGCCGGGCAGGGCAACTACGCGGCCGGCAACGCCTTCCTGGACCTGCTCGCCGCCGAACGCCGCCGGCAGGGCCTGCCCGGGTTGAGCGTCAACTGGGGTCCGTGGCGTGGCGCGGGTATGGCCGCGTCCGTGGACGACCGGGGCGACCGGCACTGGGCGCTACGCGGCATGGGCCTACTCGAACCGGAGCAGGGCATGGCCGAGCTGGCCGCGCTGCTGGCCGCCGACGACCGGGCGCAGGTCGGGGTGGTGGCGGTCGAGTGGGGCGACTATTTGCGGCAGTACCCGACCGGGCTGCGCCCGCCGCTGCTGGACGACCTGGCCGACACGGTGGCCGGGACGGTGGCCGGGGCGGGCGGCGGGCCGACCGGCGGCGGCAGCGACCACCGGGCGCTGCTGACCCTCCTGGCGGAAGCCACCCCGGACGACCGGACCGACCTGATCGTGGCGCACATCCGGGAGTTGGCGGCGCGGGTGCTCGGTCTGGCGGCCGCGCACACCCTCGACACCCGACGTCCGCTGAACGAGCTCGGCCTGGACTCACTGATGGCGGTGGAACTGCGCAACGCGCTCAGCCTCAGCGTCGACCGGTCACTGCCGGCGACCGTGCTGTTCGACTACCCGACCGTCGAGGCGCTGGCCGACTTCGTCGCGGGGGACCTCCAGCCGACCGAGGCGAAGCCGGCTCCGGCTTCGCCCGCGCCGCAGGCGCCCCCGGCCCGGACGGCACCGGCCGTCGCCGGGGACCGGGACACCTGGCTGGCGGAGATCGGCCAGCTCTCCGACGCCGAGGTCGAGGCACTGCTGGAACAGGAACTCTCCGAAACACGGAAATGGGATCGCCATGAGTGAGAGCCCCGCCCCGAACCTGACCCCGCTGCAACGGGCGCTGCTGGGCCTCCGGGAACTACGCGCCCAACTGGACGAGGTGGAACGGGCCAGACACGAGCCGATCGCGGTGATCGGGATGGGCTGCCGCCTGCCCGGCGGCGCCAACGACCCGGAATCGTTCTGGCATCTGCTGCGCGACGGCGCGGATGTCATCCGGGAGATGCCCACCGACCGGTGGGACGTGGACGCGTACTACGACCCGGACCCGGAGGCGCCCGGGAAGATGAGCACCCGCTGGGGCGGCTTCCTCGACGGGATCGACGGCTTTGACCCTGCCTACTTCGGGATCTCGCCGTGGGAGGCGGCGAACATGGACCCGCAGCAGCGGCTGATGCTGGAGGTTGTCCAGGAGGCGTTCGACGACGCCGGGCAGGTACGCGCCCAGTTGCAGGGCAGCCGCACCGGCGTGTTCATCGGCCTGGCGCACAGCGAGTACGGCTGGCTCAACTTCAACAATCCCGACCTGGCCAACGTCTACACGGCCACCGGGTCGTTCGGGTCGATCGTGGCGAACCGGGTGTCCTACGTGTACGACCTGCGTGGCCCCAGCTACACGATGGACGCGGTCTGCTCGTCGTCGCTGCTGGCCGTGCACCAGGCCTGCGAGAGCCTGCGCAGCGGCGACTGCACGATGGCCGTCGCCGGCGGGGCGGGTCTCTTCCTCAAGCCGGAGGGGTTCGTCTGGTTCACCAAGCTGGGCGTGATGGCCACGGACGGTCGCTGCAAGGCGTTCGACGCCCAAGGTGATGGCATCGTGCTCGGCGAGGGCGTGGCCGCGGTGGTGCTCAAGACGCTGTCCCGGGCGTTGGCCGACGGCGACCCGATCCACGCGCTGCTGCGTGGCAGCGCCGTCGCGCAGGACGGTCGCAGCAACGGCCTGACCGCGCCGAGCCGGCTCTCCCAGGAGGCGATGCTCCGCGAGGCGTACGAGCGGTCCGGCGTCGACCCGGCGGCGGTGCAGTACGTTGAGGCGCACGGCACCGGCACGATCCTCGGTGACCCGATCGAGGCGCAGGCGCTCGGCACGATCCTCGGGTCGCGCCGCCCCGCCGACCGGCCCCTGATGATCGGCTCGGTCAAGACCAACATCGGGCACCTGCAGATGGTCGGCGGCCTTGCCGGGCTGCTCAAGGTGGTGCTGGCGATGAAACACCGCCAGCTTCCGGCGAGCCTGCACTACACCGAGGGCAACCCGCACATCCCGTTCGACGACTACCGGCTGCGGGTGCAGGACAAGTGCGGCCCGTGGCCGTACGAGGGGCCGCTGCTGGCCGGGGTGACCTCGCTCAGCTTCGGCGGCACCAACGTGCACATGGTCGTGGAGGAACCCCCACAGGCCGACACCCCGCCTGCGGCCGGGCCGGCGGTCCGGGGTCGGCTGCTGCCGCTGTCCGCGCACGACCCGGGCGCGCTGCGGGACCTGGCCGGGGCGTACCGGGAACTGGTCGCCGACCCGGGCGTCGACCTGGACGACCTCTGCTACACGGCGAGCCTGCGCCGCACCCACCTCGACGACCGGTTGGCGGTCGCCTTCGCCTCGCGGGCCGAGCTGGTCGACCGGCTCGGCGCGTACCGCGACGGCGCGGTCCGGCCCGGCGTGACCGGCGGCGACCGGTCGCAGCACGTCCGCCGCCGGCTGGTGTTCGTATTCCCCGGGCAGGGCGGCCAATGGGTCGGCATGGGGCGACGGCTGTTCGACACCGAACCGGCGTTCCGGCAGGCGATCGAGGAGTGCGCGGCGGCGATGCGCCCGTACGTCACCTGGTCGCTCCTGGACGAGCTGCGCGCCGACGAGGCGTCCTCGCAGCTCGACGAGATCGACGTGGTGCAGCCGATGACCTGGGCGGTGCAGGTGGCCCTGGCCGCGCTGTGGCGCTCCTGGAACATCGTCCCGGACGCGGTGGTCGGGCACTCGATGGGCGAGGTCGCGGCGGCCCACGTCGCCGGAACGCTCACCCTCGACGACGCGGCCCGGGTGATCTGCCGGCGCAGCGCCCTGGTGCGGCGTATCCGGGGCCGGGGCACGATGGCCGTGGTGGAGCTGCCACTGGCCGAGGCGCGGGCGGCCATCACCGGCCTGGAGGACCAGCTCGCCATCGCGGTGAGCAACAGCCCCACCTCCACCGTGCTGTCCGGGGACACCATCGCCATCGAGACCGTGCTGAAGACGCTCACCGAGCAAAACGTGTTCTGCCGGCAGGTGCGGGTGGACTTCGCCTCGCACAGCCCGCAGGTGGACGAACTCCGCGCGGATCTGCTCGCCGAACTGCGACCGGTGCGCCCCCGCGCGTCGTCGGTGCCGATCCACTCCACGGTGACCGGGCAGCCCACCGACGGCCGGGAGTTCACCGCCGAGTACTGGGCCGACAACCTGCGTGAACCAGTGCTGTTCGCCACCGTGGTGGGGCAGCTCGTGACGGCCGCGCCGACGGCGGTCATCGAGATCAGCCCGCACCCGATCCTGCTCCCCTCGGTGGAACAGTGCGGCCGGCACGCGGACGCCGCCGTGGTCGCGCTGCCGTCGTTGCGCCGCGAGGAGGACGAGCGGACGGTACTGCTCGGCACCCTCGGCGGGCTGTGGGCGCTCGGTCGGCGGGTCGACTTCCGTCGTCAGCACCCGGTCGACCGGACGGTGCTGCGGCTGCCCGCGTACCCGTGGCAGCGGCAGCGCTGCTGGCTGGAGTTCGACCCGGCCGGCCCGGCTCCCGGCACAGCAATGTCGACGCAGCGCTACCTGCGGGCGGCCGTGCCCGGCGGCGAACACTTCTGGGAACTCCCCGTCGATCGGGCGTCCCGGCCAGGACTGGCCGGCGAGCCGGACCTACCCGCCGCCGTACACCTCGACCTGGCGCTCACCGCCGCCAGCGCGCTCACCGGGTCGCCGGCGGTGGTGCTCACCGACGTGACCGTCGCCGGCCCGGCCGTCCCGTCCAGCCGGGGGAGCGTCGTCCAGGTGGCGACGACCGGCCTGCGGGACGGGAACGCCCGATGGCAGGTGCACAGCCGCCCTGCCGGCGATGACACCGGGCCGTGGACCGGGCACGCCCAGGGCAGCCTGCGGGCCGCCCCCGCCGGGCGGCCGGTCGTGCCGCCCCGGGAGGCCCCCGACGCGGTCCGGCAGCGGTGCGCCACCGAGATCCCCGGTGCGGCGTACCGGGCCAGCCGGGCGGCGGCCGGATTGGCCGGCGGCGCGGGCGCGGACACCGTACGTGAGCTGTGGCGCGGCGACGGCGAACTGCTGGCGTCGCTGACCGTGTCGGCCTCGGCGGACGGGTCGCCGCTGGACTGGCGGCTGCTGCACGGCGTCGCCGACCTGCTCCCGGTGATCGCGCCGGACCCGGCCGTTGCTTCCGCCGCCCACCGGGTCGCCGAGATCGCCCGGCTGCGCGTGCTACGGCCGGCGACCGGCGAGTTGTGGGCGCACGTCACGCTCCAGGAGGTCGACGACGAAAGCCTCACCGGCGACGTCCGCCTGCTCGACCCCAACCTGCGGGTGGTCGCCGAGCTGACCGGACTGCGCGTGACCCGGGGCGCGGCCCCGGTCGCCGATCCGGCGTCGGCCGCCGCGCAGGTCGTCGGGCCACCGCGGTCCGAACTCGGCGCCCCGGCCGTCCGGCCGACAGCAACCGGGATGACGGTGCCGACCGCCGCGCCGACCAGTCTCAAGGCGCTGCTGACCGTCTCCGCCGACCAGCGGCAGGCGGTGCTCACCGGGTACCTGCGCGAGCAGGTCGCGGCGGTGCTCGGCCTGCAACCCCAGCAGCTCGACGTGGACCAAGCGCTGCTCGGGCTGGGCCTGAACTCGCTGATGGTCTTCGAGCTGCGTAACCGGCTTCGGGTGATGTACGGCACGCAGATAACCCCGGAGGAGTTCCTGTCCGGCATCTCGGTCGCCCGGATCGTCGCGCACGTCCTCGACCAGGCCGACGGCGGCACCCCGCAGACCACGCCGCCCGACGCCTCGGACTCGCCCTCGGACGACGTGCCGGTGCGGGTGCCACGCCGGATCGTGGCCCGCCGGTCCCGGCCAGCCACCGCCGACGTCAGCATGGACCCGGCCGACTGGCTGGGCCAGCGCGCCGCCGACCCGGCGGCCCGGCTGCGGCTGTTCTGCCTGCCGTACGCCGGCGGCAGCGCCGCCCTCTTCCGGGGCTGGGCCGGCAGCCTCCCCGACGGGGTCGACGTGTGCCCGATCCAGCTCCCCGGCCGGGAGCAGCGGCACCGGGAACCCGCGTTCACCCGGATGTCCGAGCTGGCCGCCACGCTCGGCTCCGTGCTGCGCGGGCACCTCGACCGCCCGTACGCGGTGTTCGGGCACAGCATGGGCGGCCTGATCGCCTTCGAACTGGCCCGGTACCTGCGTCGGGAAGGGCTGCCCGGCCCGGCACACCTGTACGTGTCGGCGGCGCGGGCCCCGCACGTGCCGGACCCGGAGCCACCGCTGCACCGGCTGCCCGAAGCAAAGCTGATCGAGAAGCTGCGGGCGATGGACGGCACTCCGGAGGAGATGCTGCGTGATCCGGAGGCGATCGCGCTGTACCTGCCGGTGATCAGGGCGGACTTCGCCATGGTGGAGACCCGCATCCACCACACCGAGCCGCCGCTGTCCATGCCGCTGACCGTGTTCGGCGGCCGACGCGACGACGAGGTGTCCGAGGAGTCGCTGGACGCCTGGCGCAGCCAGACCACCGGGGAGTTCGCCGTCGAGCTGCTCCCTGGCGACCACTTTTTCGTCCAGCGGGAGCGGACCGACCTGCTGGCCGCGCTCACCCGGCGGCTCACCGCGGACCTGGCCCGGTCAGCCACCCCGGCCACCCCGGCCGCCACGCCGACGAACCTGACCTGACCCCCGACACACCGCTGAAAGGACCAGCATGCCGTACGTTGTCGCCACCGAGACGAGTCTGCCGACGTACTACTACGACCAGCAGACCCTCGCCAGCACCCTGAAGAAGTACTGTCAGGCCATCGGACTCGACATCGACCTGGACATCATCGACAGCCTCTTCCAGAACACCCAGATCGACGGCCGGTACTTCGCCATGCCGCTGGACACCTTCTTCGACCCGCCGCCGTTCAGCCAGGTTGCCGCGCGCTGCGTCGAAGAAGCCGCCGACCTGTGCGAGAAGACCGTCCGCAAGCTGCTGGCCAGCGCGGGCATCGCGTCCACCGAGATCCACCAGCTCACCTCGATGCTGTCCACAGTGGTTTCCGTGCCGACCGTCGACGCGATCCTGATCAACCGGATCGAGTTCGCGCCGACCATGAAGCGGGTGCCGATCAACGGGCTCGGCTGCATGGCCGGGGTGGCCGGGCTCAGCCGGGTGGCCGACTACCTCAAGGGCCACCCCACCGACGCGGTCATTCTGCTCACCTGCGAACTGGGCGGCACCGCCTTCTGGCAGGGCGGCGTCCAGGGCTACCTCCAGGAGGCGCTCGACCGGGACCTGACCGAGAGTTCCTTCTACACCGACCTGGTCTCGCAGATCGTCACCGTGGCGCTGTTCGGCGACGGGGTCGCCGCGACCCTGATGGTCGGCGACGAGCACCCGCTCGCCCGGCCGGGGCTGCCCCGGGTGGTCGACACCCGCTCCGGGTTCCTCCACGACACCCTGCACGTCGCCGGGGTGGACGTGCTGGACAACGGATTCCGCAACCGGCTCAGCGTGGACGTGCCCGGCCTGGCCAAGACCGGCCTGCGCCCGGTGCTGGACCCGCTACTGGCCGACCACGATCTCACCGTCGACAAGATCGGCCACTGGCTGATCCACCCCGGTGGGCCGAAGGTCCTCACCGCCACCGCCGAGGAATTCCACCTCACCGACGAGAACCTGAAGCTCAGCCAGCACATCCTGCGGACCGTCGGCAACGTCTCCGGGCCGACCGTGCTGTACATGATGGACGAGACGTTCTCGTCGTACGAGCTGGAACCGGGCACCTACGGCCTGGTCGTCGGCATGGGACCGGGCTTCTCGCAGGAGGCGGTCCTGCTCCAGTGGTAGCCCCGGCGGCGGCGCTTCGGAGCGTCGCGTCCGGGATCGGACAGAAGGAGAAGCATGGCTAGCGTCACCCCGGCCGCGCCGACCGGGGCGGGCCGTCGCCTGGCCCCGGGACCACGCGGCAAATTCCTCCTCGGCAGCCTGCTCGACCTGCGGCGGGACCTGGTCGGCTTCCTCGGGCAGGTCACCACCGAGTACGGCGACATCGCACGGTTCACCGTCGCCGGGTTCACCGTGCACCTGGTCAACCACCCCGACCACCTGCGGCACGTGCTGCAGGTGAACAGCCGCAACTACGACAAGCAGTCCCACGAGTACCGGCCGCTCAAGCTGGCCTTCGGCGAGGGACTATTCACCAGCGACGGGGACTTCTGGAAGAAGCAGCGCCGGCTCATGCAGCCGGCCTTCCACCGGCAGCGGATCCTCAAGCTCGGCGAGTTCATCGTGCGGGACGTGGTGGACCGGATCGACACCTGGCAGCGGTACGCCGACCGGGGCGAACCCCTGGACGTGGCCGCCGAGATGGTCAACCTGTCCATGAACGTGGCCACCAAGTCGCTGTTCAGCACCGGCCTGCGCAGCGACGACGAGGTGACCACGATCGCCCGCAGTCTCGACACGGTGATCAACTACTGTCTGTACCGGACGATGGTGCCGTTCGCGCCGCCGCCGAAGGTGCCGACCCGGCGTAACAAGGAGTTCACCGCTGCCCTCGGCGAACTGGACGGGATCATCTACCGAATCCTGCACGAGCGCCGGGAACAGGGCACCGAGACCCACGACCTGCTGTCGATGCTGCTGGAGGCGCGGGACGAGGAGACCGGCGAGGGCATCCCGGACAAGCAGATGCGTGACGAGATCGCCACCCTGCTGCTCGGCGGCTACGAGACCACCTCGAACCAGTTGAGCTGGGCCTGGTACGAGCTGTCCCGGAACCCGGAGGTCGAGGAGCGGCTGCACGAGGAACTGGACCGGGTGCTCGGCGACCGGCTGCCCACCGTCGCCGACGTGTCGGAGTTGGCGTACACCAACCGGGTGCTCGAGGAGACTCTGCGGCTCTACCCGGTGCCGTGGCTGGAACGGCGCGCTGCAGCCGAAGACACCATCGGTGGGTACCACGTCAAGGCCGGTTCGCTGATCTACATCAGCCCGTACCTGACCCACCGGCACCCAGACTTCTGGCCGGACCCGGACCGGTTCGACCCGGACCGCTTCCTCCCGGAACAGTCGGTCGACCGGCCCCGGTTCGCGTACTTCCCGTTCGGCGGCGGGCCACGGCTGTGCATCGGCAACCGGCTGGCCCAACTGGAGGCGCAACTCACCCTGGCGACGATCGCCCAGCGCTACCGGCTGCGGATGGTGTCGGACCACCCGGTCGAAGCGAAGATGCAGGTCACCACCAGCCCCCGGTACGGGCTGAGGATGACCATCGAACCCCGCCGCCCGTCGGCCTGACGGCGGCTGCGAGGAGATGTCCCCTATGGACGAAAATCGGCTCAAGCTCCACCGACTCGGCGGCACCTGCGCCATCCTGGTCGGTGTTTCGTACCTCGTGGTCACCACGTTCTTCGTGCTCGACCCGACGCAGCTCATCCACGACGACAAACACGAGCTGTGGACCCGGCTGGCCGAGAACGGCACGCCGCGGATCCTCTACTACGGGGGGTACGCCCTAGGCGCGATCTTCGCGTTCGGGGCGATCCCCGCCATCGCTGACCTGGTCCGCGACCGGCACGAGGGGTGGGTGCGTTGGACCACCGGCCTGGCGTACCTGTCCTTCGGGGTGACCGCGGTGGAGACGTTCCGCCTGGTCACCGCCACCCCTCTCTGGGCGAGCGAGTACGCAGCCGGCGACCCGACGGTGCGTACCGCCATCGTCACCACCGACCTGCTGCTGCGCATGGACCCGGCGACGTGGCTGCGATTCGGGGCGCTCGGCCCGTTCTTCCTGGTGGTGAGCATCCTCGCGCTGCGGCACCGGCTGTTGAGCCGACCGCTGAACTACGTCGGCATCGCGCTGGGCGTGCTGACCAGCACTGCCGCCCTCGGGGTGGCGTTCGGCATCGGCCCGATGGTGCTGGTGTCGGCGGTGCTCGGCGGCGCGGTGGCCGCCCCGGTCTGGTTCGTCTGGATTGGTGTGGCGCTGCGGCGGGGCGTGCCGGCGGCGGCTGCTTCGGTGCCCGGCGGCGGGGCCGCGACCCCGGTGCCCGCCGGCGGCGGTACGGCGGCGGAGGCCCGCCATGGCTGACCGGCATCCGCCGGGACCCAAGGGCGTTCCGGTCCTCGGTAACCTGCCCGGCCTCGGCAAAGGCATGGTCGAGTTCATGATGGAGACCGCAACGCACGGCGACGTCGCGTCGTTCACCATCGGACCGACCCGCAACTACCTGCTCAGCCACCCGGACCACATCCACGACGTGCTGGTCCTGCGCCGGGACAAGTTCGCCAAGGACCCGCACGACCTGCGGACCCTCGGCCGGTGGATGGGCAAGGGGCTGCTCACCAGCGACGGGGAGCACCACCGGCGGCAGCGGCGGCTGGTGCAGCCCGCGTTCCGGCACCGCCGGATGGCCGGGTACGGCGAGATCGCGGTGGAGAACTCGCTGCGCCAGATCGGGGACTGGCGGCCGGGCGAGGTGCACGACATGCACCACGAGATGATGAAGCTGACCCTGAACGTCGTCTCCCGGGCGATGTTCGGCAGCGGGGTGCCAGCCGAGGAGGCGCTGAAGGTCCAGCGGGCGGTCGCCGGTCTCCAGGACGTCGCCATCAACATCAGCAAGTTCGGCATGCTCGTGTCGCCATGGCTACTCCTGCCGATGCATCAGCTCCTCAAGCGCGGCACCCGGGTGCTCGACGAGGCGGTCATGCGGATCATCGCCGAGCGGCGGGCCAGCGGGCAGGACAAGGGCGACCTGCTGTCAATGTTCCTGCTGGCGCAGGACGAGGTCGACGGCACCGGCATGACCGACCAGCAGGTCCGGGATGAGACGGTGACCATCTTCGTCGCTGGCCAGGAGACCACCGCCAACGGTCTGACCTGGGCCTGGTACCTGCTCTCCCAGAATCCCGAGGTGGCCGAGAAGCTCGGCGCCGAGCTGGACGAGGTGCTGGGGGACCGCCCGCCGACCGCTGAGGACCTGCCCCGGCTGCGGTACACCGGGATGGTCTTCAAGGAGGCGCTGCGCTTCTGCCCACCGGCCTGGACGCTGAACAAGCGCACCCCGGTCGAGGACGTCGAGCTGGGCGGGTACCGGATCCGCCGGGGTGCCGGGATCTTCATCATGCCGTACGTGATGCACCACCTGGAGCAGTACTTCCCGGACCCGTTCCGGTTCGATCCGGAGCGGTTCGCGCCGGAACGCGAGGCCCAGATTCCCCGGTACGCGTTCATGCCGTTCGGCGGCGGCGAGCGGATGTGCGTGGGGGCGGGTTTCGCCGAGATGGAGGCGAAGCTGATCCTCGCGACGCTCGCCCAGCGGTTCCGGTTCACCCTGGAACCCGACCAGAAGGTGGCGCTCAAGCCGCTGGTCACCCTGGCCCCGAAATACGGGCTGCGGATGCGGGTGGCCCCCCGCTCACACTGACCGGGAACACAGTCGAGGGCCGACCCGCCGGCAGGCGGGTCGGCCCTCGACGTCGTCGAGCGGCCGCGACAGGACGGCCGGTCGCCCCGCCGGTGTCAGCCATGACCACGGCCGTCGTCTGCAGTGAGTCGCGGTCAGGATGGATCCGCGCGAGCCGCGGAGGCTGGACGGGCGACTGCGCCCCCCTGGGCCGTCGCCACCCTCGCCGCCGGCGGCCACTGCTTCGGCTGTACTACGCCGCCCTCGGACCCTGAACGAGGATGACGGGCCGGACCCTGCCTTCGCCGACGAGTTCATCGACTGGTCCGGCACGGCCGTCCTCGCCCCGGCCGACTGATCGAGACGTGGCCGGGGCGAGGCAATCACCTGGTCGGTTAATCGCTCCCGACGTTGGGATCGGTGGGACTGTCGCCGGAACCGGAGACAATCATGCCCCGGTCGATCCATCGGTCACCGCCGCTCTCGGCACCGTTGTTCAGCCAGGCTCGGACGGACCCGTCGGCCGGGTCAACGGCGAGGTAGTCGGCCCGGCGGTCTGGGTCCACCGTGGCAAGCTGAGCCCGCTTGCCGACGATCGCGACGCCGGTGCCGGTGCCCGAGGCGACGGTGCCCCGATCCAGCCAGTGGTCGCCGCTGACGTGCGCGCCGTTGTTCAACCAGGCGCGCAGGTGCCCGTTCGTCGGGTCGAGAACGAGGTAGTCATCCAGGCCGTCCCCGTTGAGGTCGGCGAGGACCACCCGCCGCCCGGTCTCCCCAGCGCTGACACCCGTTCCGGTGCCTGAGGCGATGATCCCCCGGTCCACCCAGCGGTCACCGGCGCGATCGGCGCCGACGTTGATCCAGCCACGCACCGATCCGTTGCGCGGGTCGACGGCCAGGTAGTCGTCCCGGCCGTCACCGTCGAGATCGGCGAACCGCACCTGCCGACCGGTGGAGCCGAGACCCACACCCGTGTTGGTGCCCGAGGCGATGATGCCCCGGTCGAGCCAGCGGTCGCCACCGTTCTCGGCGCCGTCGTTGATCCAGGCGTGGACCAGCCCGTTCGTCGGGTCGACGGCCAGGTAGTCGTCGCGGCCGTCACCGTTGAGATCGGCGAACCGAACCTCCCGCCCTGGCGTACCGTTGGCGCCGTTGCCGACGCCCGTGTTCGTGCCGGAGGCGATGATCCCCTGGTCCGACCAGCGGTTGCCGCCGCTCTCCGCGTTGATGTTGAGCCAGGCACGGACGGACCCGGTGGCCGGGTCGACGGCCAGGTAGTCGTCGCGCCCGTCACCGTTGAGATCGCCGAACATGGTCTGCCGGGGACCGGACGGCCCGGTTGGGGGTACTCCGTCGTCCAGGCCGACCCCGGTGTTGGTGCCGGATGCGATCACACCCCGGTAGAGCCAGTTGTCGCCGGGGTCGTCCGCCCGGACGTTGACCCAGCCGTGCACCAGTCCGTTGCTTCGGTCGAGGGCGAGGTAGTCGTCGCGGCCGTCACCGTTGAGATCGGCGAGCCTGACCTCCCGGCCCAGCGTTCCGACGCCGGTGTTCGTACCGGAGGCGATGACGCCCCGGTCCCGCCAGCGGTCGCCACCGAGGAAGGCGAACTCGTTCAGCCAGCCCCGCACGGATCCGTCGTCGTTTTCCACGGAGAGGTAGTCGTCCAACCCGTCGCCGTTGAGATCGGCGAACAGGACCTCGCGACCCTGCGGACCCACGCCCGTGTTGGCGCCGGAGGCGATGATCCCTCGGCCGGCCCAGCGATCGCCGCCGTTCTCCGCGCCCTCGTTGAGCCACGCCCACACCGAACCCGTACTCGGATCGACGGCCAGATAGTCGTCCCGGAAATCCCCGTCGATATCGGCGAACTGCACCTGCCGACCGTTGAGCCCCACACCGGTGTTCGTACCGGAAGCGATGATGCCCCGGTCGAGCCAGTGATCACCGGACTGGTAGCCCCGCACGTTCGACCACGCCCGGACAGATCCGGTCGCCGGGTCGACGGCCAGATAGTCGTCCCGGAAATCCCCGTCGATATCGGCGAACTGCACCTGCCGACCGTTGAGCCCCACACCGGTGTTCGTACCGGAGGCGGTGATGCCGCATGCCTTCCACTGGTCCCCGTCCCGGTCGGCGCCGATGTTGAGCCAGGTGCGCACCGAACCGGTCCTCGGATCCACCGCGAGGTAGTCGGCCCGGTCGTCGCCGTTGAGATCGGCGAACTGGACCTGTCGTGGTCCGGACGGCGGCCCACCCGGGTTCGGGTCGCCGCTACAGGTGGCTGGCGTGACCGGGCTCGGGTCGGCCAGCCAGTCGTCGAACGCGGCCGACTGGATACCGAGGCTGAAAATCTTTGCCATCTTCAGGTAACCGGCGTCGTTGGGATGCACGTCGTCGGCGATATCGGCCTTCGTCACCGCGCCCATGTCGACGTAGACAAGGTGTTCTCCGCCCGCGGCGCGGGTTTGGACCAGGTTTCGCAGCCCATCATTGAATGTCCGGATCCGCGCGTCGATCGCCGGGGTACGGGACGGCACCAGCGAGGCGACGACGACGGTGGCCCTGGGCAGACCCGCGAAGATCTGGTCGACGACCTGGCCGAGCCGGTCCACCGCCGTACCTACCTGGTAGTTCTGGATCATGTCGTTTGTCCCCAGGTGCAGGGTCACCACGGTGGGCCGGTATGTCACCAGCCAGTCGGGCAGTCGCGCCGCGATCTCGTCGATTCGCCAGCCGGAGTGGCCCTCGTGGTACGGATCCACCTCGACGGGCGAGCCCGGCGGCCGGACCCCGTTGACCTGGGACCCCACGAAGTCGGACGGGATGCCCCGTTCGTGCAGCAGTTGCTGAAGGCTCATCCGGTAGCTTGAGAGGGTCGGACTGCCGATCCCGAGGGTGATCGAGTCACCAACCGGCATGACCCGGGCCGACCGCACCCCGAGGTTGTGGCCCCGCCGGATCGCGTCCGGAAGCCGGGGCGCGAGCCACTGGATCAGGTCACCGGCACCGCCGAGGTACGGCCGTATGAGCGACCAGCCCGTCAGAGCCAGCTTCTTGAGGAAGTTCCCGATCTTGAGCAGGTAGGGCCAGAGGTAGCTCTCCGCGAACTCGGCCAGCTTCTCGCCGGCGGCCTGACCGGGCACGGCGGAGATAAGCGTGAGCGACAGGATCTTCAACCAGCCGTCGGCGGTGCCCAACTGTCCATCGGCCGCCACGGTTATAAAGGTCGAGACGAAGGTGCCGGTGACCCCGGCCGCCGCGAAGCAGTACGGGAACGGCTGGTAGGCGACGCATAGGCTATCCAGGAGCGTCGTCACGGCGAGACCGACCGCCGCCGCGAGGGCCTCGAGCCACCAGGACGCGTTGGTGTGCGGCTGATCCCCGTAAATGAGCAGCGAGAACTCTTGGTTCGCGTAGGACAGGGTGCCGTGGAAGTCGACGATGTCATCGATCGGCGTGGCGGGAATCGCGCTAATGTGCTCCTCGCGGAGCTGCTTCACGGTGGTGCTCAGCCGCGTGTTGCGGCCGTTGATGTCGGCGATGACGCCCGCCAATGCCGCCGCGTCGTAGTCGGTCCCGACGTCCACGGTCAGCACGACGTCGTTCTCGCCGGCCGGGGCCACACGCACGGGTAGCCCGTCCACGACGCCGAACGCAGAACGAGCGGCCAGCCCCTTGGTCGGAGCGGCGAGCGCGGCCCCGGGAACCAGGCCGGCCATCATGACCAGGGCAAGCATGACCGCCAGCCATCGCACCGACCCGCGTCCCCACCACACCAGCCGTGTCCGCTGTGGTCGCCGTCTCCGTTGCCGAAACCGACCGCTCGTCATCTAGGTTCTCCGTCCACTTGGGCCACCGCAAGCCCGAGCGTCGCCTGGCTGGCGGGGCCGGGGTGCGGCCCGCGTCGGGTGCTGTTGAATCTAGACAACAATCGACCGAGCTGAGGCCGCCAAGTTTGTAAAAGATTGTTAATGGTCCATCCGTTCCACGTCCCGTCGGGGTTGCTAACCCTCGTAGGAGGATGAGGACTCAGGGTGCAGACCCAGGACACCGCCGGGGCCGAGCGTTGCTAACCCTTGTAGGGGAGCCCTTCGAGATGGTCGATGAGGTCCTCGCCGCGACCCGTCGTACCCAGCAGCGGATCCGGCTACTCCCGGCCGGGTCGTGGTCTACCCGATCCTGGCGGGTTGCTTGTTCGCCGAACTCGGCTACGGGCAGGTGTGGCGGAAACTGACCGCCGGTCTGACTGGGCTGGATCTGACCGAGCCGTCCTCAGGCACGTTACGGCAGGCGCGTCAACGGCTCGGGTCGACGCCGTTGCGGGCCTCGTCCGATCTGCTGCGCGGCCCGGCGGTCACCACGGCGACACACGCCGTGCGGTGGCGGGGCCTGCTGGTGACCGCGATCGACGGGACCACGATGTCGGTCGCCGACGCCGAGGCGGTCCGGGTCCGTTACCGCAGACAACGGGGTAACCACGGCGGCGCGGGCTACCCGGCACTACGGCTGAGTGTCCTGCTGACCTGCGGCACCCGCTCGATCGTCGACGCCGTGTTCGGTCCACTCGGCACCAGCGAACTCGACCAGGCCCGCACCCTGGCCCGGAGCCTGGCCGCCGGGATGCTGCTGTTGGCCGACCGTAACTACGCCGCCGCCGACCTCATCCAGACACTCGTCGCCACCAGGGCCGACCTGCTGATCCGCTGCAAGAACGGCCGCCGGCTGCCGGTGACCCGCCGGTACCACGACGGATCCTGGCTGTCGACCGTCGGCGCGGCGCGGGTGCGGGTCGTCGACGCTCAGATCAGCGTCCGGACCGTCGACGGCGTCCGCGCGGGCGGCTACCGGCTGGTCACCACCCTGCTCGACCCACGCACCCACCCGGTCGGCGAATTGATAAAGCTGTACCACCGCCGGTGGGAGGTCGAAACCGTCTACCTGGAGATCAAATCCAGCATCCTCGGCGGCCGGGTCCTGCGCGCGCGTACTCCCGACGGCATCGACCAGGAGGTCTACGCCCTGCTGGTCGTCTACCAGATCCTGCGTACCGCCATGACCGACGCCACCGACAGCCGGCCCGGTACCAGCCCTGACCGGGCCAGCTTCACAGGCCCGCGGACCCAACGTAGACCGACGCAGCTACAAAGCCACCATAGCCGTCGATATCATCACAAAGACTTGCTAACCATCCACCCGCTCTAACCGAGCGGCGTTGGACCTAGACCGCGCGTAGCTGGGGACCGCCTGGGGACCGACGGGCCTTCAGATGCGCGCTGGGCGCCGTTCCGGCATCGGTGATGGTCTGCCGGTCGGGGTGTAGGTACCGCTGCGTCGTGGTCAGCGAACCGTGCCCGGCGATCTTTCGGAGCACGTGCACCGGAACACCGGCGTCAGCCATCCAGGCCAGGCCGGTATGCCGTAGATCGTGCCGCCGTAGATGCTCGTAGCCCAGCTTGGTGACCACCTCATCCCAGTGGGTTGCGTATGGGAGTACAGCGGTGCTGATCCGTCCGCCACGTGGACCGGTGAACAGCTGGGAATCGGGCTTACTCGCGGCGTCCAGGCGGTGGGCCACGATCGGCCGTACTTCCTCTACGAGCGGCACCATGCGCGCACGCTTGCCCTTGGTGCCTTTGTCGATCAGACCGCCCGGTCCGGGCGTGGTCTGCCGGCGTACCGTCACATCCACGTTGTCCGGTCGATGTCCTATTCGCGTACGCCGGACACCTCACCGATTCGGGCAGCGGTGCACGCAGCGAACATCACCACGTCGGCCCATCCCGAGTAGTTGCCGGCGGACCGGTCGACCAGGGCGGCGGCAAGCTCCGTCAGGGCTTCCCAGTCGGATAGTGCGAGGGAGGCGGATCGTCGAGTTCGTCTTCGGCGCGGCGGTACTCGCGTTGCCAGCCGGTCACCTGCGCGGGGTTGCGGGTGATGATGCCGTCCCTGACGGCTTGCTCCATGACGCGAGCGAGGACAGCGAGCGAGTTCTTCACCGTGGATCGGCTGTTGCCGTCCGCGATCCATCCGTGCACCGCCCGGTCAACCACGCCGTTGCTGACCATCCTGACCGGGATGACAGCCAATCGGCCTCTTGCGGCGTACGCCTTCAGGGCAGCCGGCCCGGCCCCGTCGAGCGCACAGCAGCGGTCGGGCACCCTCGCGGTCTCTGCGTGCGCAGCCTGTGGGAGGAGTTACCGCCCGGGTGGCCCCTCCCACAGCGGGCGCGTCAGCGCCGCCGCAGTTCCGCGAGCATCAGGGTCGGGTCGTTCCCGGCCAGGTTGGCGCCGTTGGTCACATAGACTCGGTTCCCTCGAACGACGACGGCCGTGGTCCCCTGCATGCCGTCCTCGGCGTCCAGCAGGGTCTCTTGGGCGCCGTCCGCGCCGACCCGGACGAGCTTGCTGGCCTGGTTGATCGCGGCGAGGATTTCGGCGCCCCGACCGGTGAAGTCGAAGTCGTCGATGCCCTCCAGCCCGGTGGCCCGGACCTCGGCCCGGCCGGAGCCCCCGCCCCTGGCCACCGGGATGCGGACGATGGTGCCGCGGTCGGAGTTGCTCGCCCACACGGCGCCATTGTGGATCTTCATGCCGTTGGCGCCGAAGAAGCCACTGGGTGCCAGGGCCGAGTCCGCCGACCACACGGAGGCACGGCCGCCGCGCAGCGGGGCCTGCCAGATGCGCCCACCGGTCGAGTCGGTGATCAGAAAGCGGTCGCGCGTGCGGTCGATGACCAGGGCGTTCGGCATGGTGTCGGCGGGCAGTGGCACGACGAGCCGGGGCGGACCTGCGCGACGGATCTGCCAGACGCCGGTCAGCCCGCCCTGTCCGGCGGAGTAGAGGAAGTACATGGCGCCACTGTCCGACCGGGCGACCCCGGTGACCACGGGGATCCCGATGACCGGGGTGGTCCCGCCGCCGTCCGGAGGCAGCGGCATGGTGACGAGGCTCTGGACGGTTCCGTCTGGTGCGACCCGTACCACCTCGCGGGCGGGGATCATGCCGATGACCACGCCACCGTCGGGCTCCAGCGCGATGCTCTCGGCGGCTTGGCCCGCGGACCGGTCGAAGTGGGCGAGGACGCGCACGTCGCTCAGGCGGGTGCCGGCGGAATGGCCGGGATGATGTGCCGGCACCGGCGCCGCGAGGGCCGCCGGGGTCGCGGCGACCGCGGTGAGCAGGGCTGCGAGGCCGAGCGTGGTGGCACGCCGCCGCAGCCTGGTGGATCGGTACGGGAACATGGTCTTCCTTTCGGTGGTGCGGGACGGAGAGGCTCCCGGACGGCCGGATGCCCGGCGGCACTCGTACGTGGCGGGCAGGGTTCTCCTTCCATTTCTCGCCACGGACTGTATCGTCTGGTACAGAGAGATTCGTCGCAGACTGTATCAGCTAGTACAGAAATTCTGTACTCTGAGGTTCAGAACACGGAGGGGATGCCATGGCACACACGCCGACCACCACGCGGGGGCGCGCGACCCGGGAGCGCATCCTCGGATCGGCGGCGGACCTCATCCAGCGTCGCGGCGTCGCCGCGGTGACGCTGGACGACGTCGAACGCGCAGCGGGGGTCGGCCGCAGCCAGCTCTACCACTACTTCGACGACCGGGACGATCTCATCCGCTCAGTAGTTCACTCCACCGTAGACACGGTGTTGGCCGCCCAGGAGCCGATGCTTCTGGAGGTCGACTCGCTGGCAGGCATCGACCGCTGGTTCGACGCGATCGTGGCCAACGGGACGCGGCAGGACGCGGTCGGCGGCTGCGCGATCGGCTCGCTGGCCGCCCAGCTCGGCGGCCGCGACGACCTGACCCGGCAGGCGTTCGTGGACGCCTTCGCGCGCTGGGAAGCCCCCCTCATCGCGGGCCTGCGCCGGATGCAGGATTCGGGCGAGCTACGTCCGGACGTGAACGTGACGGAGCTGGCCGACCTCACCATGGCCGCGATCCAGGGCGGCCTCCTGCTGGCCCAGGTCCGCCGCACACCGGACCAGCTCCGCCTCGCCCTGCGCGGCGCCCGGGCAGCCTTGCAGGACGCCCTCACCCCCTGCCCTGAACGCCGTCCACCTGCCGCTCAACACGGGCCACCCGCCACACCGACCGATGGCCGCACGACAAGGCCCTCGACCTGAGCTTGATCTTCAACCTGTGGTGTGTCGCTTCAGCGGGGCGGTCGCTTCGGTCTGTGACCGGTGACGGTGGTCAGGGCGCGAAGCACTGGCTGCACGTGCTGACCGAGCTGAAACCCGGAGTGTGGCGGGTGCCTGCCCGGCAACGCGGCCTGAGTGACCAGCCGGTCAGTACAAACCATTGTGGGTAGTGGCCAAGCCAGGCCGGTGAAGACGGCCTACTGGGGGCAGGACAACCGGGGCCGACCGTGCGGCTGCCCGCGGGGCAACACCGTCACCTCATGGCGTAGTGGGAGAACCTCCGCGAGCACGGCGGTCCCGCTATGGACCAGCAAACCGAGCGCACCGGCCAGCCGGATCATATGTGCGACAAGCTCTGGCACGGTACAGGCTGTGAGTCCACGGATCGAGGTTCAGAGGAGAGTCGGCGTGGTTGAGCTCCCCCCGGGCGACCCGGAACCAGATCGGTCACAGCGACGACCAACGATGTATGAGTTCATCTCGGTCACGTGTGTCCTCTGCTCTGTCGGCCGAGGCGAAGACTGACCTCATCACGCTGGCCGAGCAGCACAGATCTGTGGCCCGACGTCGACGGGTCGCTGCTGACCTCCTGCTGGCAGCCATGTGGGCGACCGGGACTGGCTGGCCCGACTCGGTCGCCTGGCTGCGCCAGTTCGCCCGGACGATCGCCGGGGGCGACGCGCACGCGCGGGCCCGGGCGGAACTGTCCTACGCCCGCAACCAGCAGGACTGGCACGGTCAGCCGGTCCGGGCTCACGAGGTCGTTGGTCTCGCCGACGGACCGATTGCGAGGCTGTCCAGGCTGTACGCGCGGGCCTGGGTCATGGTGCGCGAGGATTTCGACGCCGTCGGTGGTTTCCATGCCTTCGTCGCAGAAGGTCTTCGGGAGCACTGCGGACTGGTCGACGCGGACCTCGCGGAGGTGGCGTGGATCATGTCGCTGGTGACCGCCTCGGCGGAACCACGGGTGCCGTTCTTTGCGGACGCTCCGTCCGCGCTCGACCGGCAGTATCACGAGCAGAGCAAGTACTTCGCCTTCCGGGGCCCGGACCAGGCTGCGGATGACAGTACGGGGGGAGAGCAGGGCCGGGCGTCGCTACCCGTGTCCGGTCGGACTGTGCGGCTGCCACGACCAGATGCCAGCGGTGTCGACGGCCCGAGCCTGCCGGATGTTCTGCTGAGACGGCGTAGCCGGCACGGCCGGTACGTCGGCAGCTTCAGCCTGGACGCTCTCGGCAGCCTGCTGTTCTTTTCGGCGGCCGTGACCGGCAGCGCCCCGCTGCCCGGAGATCAGCCCGCGAAGCTGGTGCGCAGTCACCCCAGCGGAGGCGGGCGGTACCCGATCAGATTGCTCCTCTATTGCCACCAGGTAGCCGGTGTGCCGCGTGGGCTGTACCTGTACGACCCCGACCGCCATGCTCTCGATGAGCTTTCGCGGGAGGATCTCAGCGAACGCCTACTGCCGACATCGATGTGGCTCGACCCTCGACTTCCGCCGCCGAAGGCGACCGGCCGGATCGACGCTGCGGCCTGTCCGCTCTGGGTCTTCTCGGTCGCCGACCTCACCTATCAGCGTCTCGCCTACGGTCTCCGGTCGTACCGGCTGGTTCTGGTCGAGTGTGGTCACCTTGCCCAGAACCTCGCGCTACTCGCTGCTTGGCAGGGACGGGACTGCATCGGTCTGGGTGGGTACTTCGATGACGCCGTGAACGAGGTCCTTGGTGTCGACGGGGTCACCAGTAGCGTCCTCTACATCCACCTGGTGGGGGATGTCGAGCCGGTGAGGTGAGTCGGCGCCGGCACCGCGCAGGCCGGCTGGCTCCCTGCTCCACCAGGACGCCGTACCGAACCGGTGCGCTCCTCGGCAAGCAGGTCACGGGTGGTTCGAGATGGTTTGCAGGCTTGTTAACCAAAAAGTCAGGGATCGTCGGAACTTTTTGCTTCGTCTATGTGACCAATGGTGCGTGACGGATAACACTGCGGTGTTGATCGACATGCCTCAACTCTTCGTCGTATCGACTCTCGACCCGCGAGTCGTGCGCCGACGTCGGCCGGGGGCAGCCCGATGACCGCGGGGCAAGCCTGGTCGCCGCAACCCGTCGCGGTCGTCGGAATGGCCTGTCGACTTCCTGGAGCGGCCGACCCGGTCGCCTTCTGGGACCTGCTGAGTTCTGGGCGTTCCGCGGTCACGGAGGTGCCCGCCGGCCGTTGGCCGGCGACGTCACAGCTGCCGCGGGGGGTGCGCCGCGGCGGCTTTCTCGACCAGGTAGACCTATTTGACCCGGAGTTCTTCGGAGTCTCCCGGCGGCAGGCCGGGGCGATGGATCCGCGGCAACGGCTGATGTTGGAGCTGGCCTGGGAGACGCTCGAGGACGCCGGCACGATCCCGGGCACGCTGAGCGGTCGGGACCTAGGCGTCTATGTCGGGACCACTGGCGACGACTTTGCGGCCGTCACGGCAGGTAGAACTGGTCGATACCACTTCACCGGCGCCGGACGCAATATGATCAGCGACCGGGTCGCGCACATGCTGGCGGTGCGGGGACCGTCCTTCACCGTGGACGCGGGTCAGGCATCTGCGCTGACCGCAGTCGATCTCGCCGCCCAGGACGTCGCCGCTGGCGCTGTCGAAATGGCGCTGGCCGGTGGAGTCAGCATTCATTTGGTACCCGACGGTGCGCTGTCGGCAGCCGCCGCCGGTGCCCTCTCCCGCACAGGGGACTGCCGTGCATTCGACAGGAGGGCCGACGGCTATGTGCGTGGGGAAGGCGCGGCAGTAGTCCTGTTGAAACCGTTGCGCGCTGCCGTCGCTGCCGGCGACCGGATCTACGGGGTGCTCATCGGCTCAGCCCGAGGTCGAGGAACTGGTGCGCGTGGCCTGACCGATCCGGATCCGACTGCACAGGTGCGGACAGTGCGTGCCGCGCTCGTCCGCGCTGGTGTTGACCCAGGCCAGGTCGGCTACGTCGAGACACACGGTACGGGGACCCCGGCTGGCGACCGGGCTGAGGCGCGGGCACTGGCGGAGGTGTTCGGGGCGGGCCGGGCCAGCGACGACCTGTTGATCATCGGTTCGGTCAAACCGACCGTGGGACACCTCGAGGGAGCCGCAGGCGCGGCCGGTCTGCTGAAGACGCTGCTCTGCCTTCATCACCGGGCAATCCCGGCCACCGTGAACTTCTCCATCCCGAGCCTACCGTTGCCGCAGTGGGGGCTGCGGGTGGCCACGAAACTGGAGCCCTGGCCAGCCACGAAGGGCACGCGGATCGCGGGGGTCACCTCGCTCGGTCTCGGCGGCACGATCTGTCACGTGGTGCTCAGCGAGGCACCGGGATCCGCTCCTGCGCCGGTTTCGGATGGCGAAGGTCCGGCTCGCTCGGTCCTTTTGCTGTCCGCGTCGACTATGGGCGCGCTCAAAGCGCAGGCCAGCCGGCTGCACGCGGCACTGAGTGACGTTGCCCGGCCGTCACTGGAGTCGGTGTGCCGTACCTTGGCGCTCGGCCGAACCCACTTTCGCTACCGTGCCGCCGTACTGGCTCCTGGGCACAGTGACGTGCTCGATGCTCTCGACGCGGTAGCTGGTCTGCGGGACCATCCCGCCGTCGTCACCGCGGCGACGCGACCGGATCCAGGTCTGCTCGCGTTCGTCTTCGCCGGTCAAGGCGGCCGACGACCCGGCCCTCGACAAGATCTCAACCGGATGTTCCCGGTGTATTCCTCGGTGTACCGGGACGTCTGCTCCGCGTTTGACGATCACCTCGATCGCCCCCTGCAACCGCTGGTCGACGACTTCGACCAGCATGACGACCCACTTCGCTTCGCACGCTACGCCCAACCAGCGATCTTCGCCGACCAGATCGCCCAAGCCGCATTGCTAGCCGAGGCCGGCGTTCGACCGGACATCGTGGCCGGACACTCCGTCGGCGAGTATGCGGCGGCCTACATCGCCGGGGTGTTCAGCCTTGAGACAGCCGCAGCCATGGTGGCAGCCCGGGGGCGCGAGATGGACCTGCTTCCACCGGGGGGGACCATGGCAGTCGTCCGGGCTGCGGCCGAGGACGTACTCGTCCACCTGGCGGACCACGAGGTAGAGATCGCTGCGGTGAACGGACCCCGGTCGACGGTGATCGCCGGGCATTCGGATGCCGTACACCGGGCGCTGCCGGTGCTGGCAGCGGCCGGGCTCGCTCTTCGTCCTCTGCAGGTCACCCACGCCTTCCACAGCGCACTGATGGAACCGATGCTCGGCGGTTTCGCGCGCGTGGCCCTGGCGACGCCCATGTCCGCTCCTCGACTGAAGTTCGTCTCGACATGTACCGGCAAGCTCGCCAAATCAGGCGACATCGACACTGCGGAGTACTGGATCCGTCAGATCCGGGAACCGGTCCGCTTCGTCGAGGCCATCGGCTCGCTTGTCGAGCTCGGCGTTGGCTGCTTCGTCGGACTCGGTTCCGACGGCGCCGTCGCCGATCTTGTCCGCGGCTGTCTACCCGGAGCCGACCAGTGCGTCACGGGACTCCTCGGCGGCGCCGCAGACGAGGCGTCGGCGGTGCGCAAGGCTCTGGCCACCTTGCACGTGCACGGGTACCCGGTGGCCTGGTCGGCACTGCTTCCGCAGGGCGAGCCGGTCACTTTGCCGACCTATCCGTTCCAACGTGTCAGCTGCTCACTCGACGATGACTTCCCATCGCCGGGCGCGCCGACGGCGGCCGAGGAGCATGACCAGGCGCCGGTAGTCGTCGCGCGAGCCGACGACGAGACGCTGTTGGACGGCCCGAGCTGGATTCGGCACTTGGTACGGACCGAGACCGCAACGGTACTCGGATTGTCACCGACCACAGACATCGCTCCCGACCGGTCGTTCCGAGACCTGGGCCTGGACTCCATCGGCGTGATCGATCTGGCAGGACGCCTCGCCCGCGCCACCGGACAACCGCTGCCGACCGAGGCCCTGTACGAGCACCCGACGGTCACTGCGCTCGCCGGCCACCTGGGTAACGGCACTGACACGAGGGCCACACAGCGGCATGAGCCATCAGCACTGGATGCGTTGCCATCGGGACTGGACGCCGTGCCATCGGACGAGGCGTTGGTCATCATCGGCGTGGGATGCCGCCTTCCCGGCGGGGTCGCGTCATTGGCCGACCTCTGGAGTCTCCTGACGGACGGCACGGACGCCACCGGACCCGCCCCGCAGGACCGAGGATGGTCGGACGAACCTGCCTACCACGGCGGCTTTCTTCGCGACGCGGCGCTTTTCGATGCCGACTTCTTCGGCGTCGGCCCGCGGGAGGCCGCCGCGATGGATCCGCAACAGCGGCTGCTGCTTGAAGTGGCCTGGGAGGCGCTGGAGAACGCAGGCATCCGTCCGAGTCGACTGCGAGGCACCCAGACCGGCATCTACGTCGGTGTGACGCCGATGGAGTACGGCCCGCGGCTGCACGAAAGTGGACCAGGTGACGAGCCGGCGAGCGATGCCGGGTACCGGCTCACCGGCACGGCGGTCAGCGTGGCCTCCGGTCGACTGGCCTATGTGCTCGGCACGAATGGACCAGCGGTCACCGTGGACTCCGCCTGTTCCTCGGCGTTGGTAGCGATCCATCAGGCAGCCCTGGGGCTACGGGCCGGCGACTGCGACCTTGCCCTGGCCGGTGGCGCTGCCGTGATGGCCACCCCCGGGATGTTCATCGAGTTCGCCCATCAGGGCGGGCTCGCGCCGAATGGGCGGTGCAAGGCGTTCTCGGCCCACGCTGACGGCACCACCTGGGCCGAAGGGTCTGCGGTCCTCGTGATTCAGCGACTCGGTGACGCCCGGCGTAACGGCCATCGGGTCTACGGTCTGATCCGGGGCAGCGCAGTCAACTCCGACGGCACCAGCAACGGTCTGACCGCGCCGAACGGTACGGCTCAACGCCAGGTCATCGACATCGCGCTGCGCCGGTCCGGTCTTCACCCCTCCGATGTCGATGCGGTCGAGGCGCACGGCACCGGCACCGCTCTGGGCGATCCCGTCGAGGTGGCGGCACTTGCCGAGGCGTACCGCCCGGACGGCGTGGCCGATCGCCCGCTCTGGATCGGGTCGATCAAATCGAACATCGGCCACGCCCAGGCCGCCGCCGGCGCGATCGGCATCGTCAAGATGCTGCTTGCCCTCGAACACGGCATGCTGCCGCGTACGCTGTACGCGTCACCACCCGCCCCTGCGGTCACCCGGACCGGGGGCGCGGTACGGGTGCTCACCGCACCTGTGCCCTGGCCGGACCGGGGAACGCCGCGTCGGGCTGCGGTCTCCGCGTTCGGCATCAGCGGCACCAACGCCCACCTGATTCTGGAGTCTCCGCCGACAGACGAGATGGCGACCGGCAGCCCTGGCCAGACGGCAACCAGCGGGGCAACCGTGATCTGGCCGGTGTCCGCGCGAACCGCCGCCGCGCTGCGGGCTCAGGCCGGCCGGCTGCACGACTGGCTGGCCGCCCACCCTGATCTGAACCTGGCCGCGGCGGGCCGGCTGTTGGCGACCGGCCGCGAGGTGTTCGCGTGTCGAGCCGTCGCGTACGGTCGCACCAACAGTGAACTCAGGCATCAGCTGACCCAAATCGCCGGTACGCCGCACGACCGCACACCGGCTCCACCCGAGTCGCTCGGGCCAGCGCTCGATGCGCACGTGCGGGCCTTTCTCGCCGGAGAACCGGTCGACTGGGCACCAGTGCTGCCGGCCGGCCAGGGTCCGCCGCCGACGCTGCCCACCTATCCGTTCCAGCGTCAGCGCTTCTGGCACAGTGTGGCCGAGACGCAGCCCCGGTTGTCGGGGAACGCGCCATACCCGGCCACCCTCGCCCGACCTGACTGGCGTCCGGTCACCGGCCGCGGACAGGCGGTCAGGTACGCCGTGCTGGGCACGCCCGCCGCCGCAGCAGCACTCGGTCTACCCGACGCCCGCTGCGTTGCCGACCTCGACGCACTCACCCGGGTCGAGGATCCGGAGGTCCTGCTCTACCCGTGCCATCCCGTCACTGACGACATGCCGGCAGCAGTTGCGGAACTCACTGGCCGGGTACTCGCACTGGTCCGACTGTGGTGTGCCAGGACGGGACCGGCCCCGGGACGGCTGGTCCTGGCCACCAGGCAGGCGGTGACGACCGGAACCAGCGATCCGGTACGGGATGGCGCCGGCGGCGCGGTCTGGGGACTTGGCCGGGCGGCGCAGGCCGAACACCCCGGACGGATCGGCCTGCTGGATCTGCCCTGGCACGGATCTGCCGCCGCTGTGCTCGCCGCCATCGGCGCTCTCGACACCTCTGACCGGCTCGCGGTGCGGCGCGGATCGGTGCTGGCCGAGGCGTTCTCCGTCGTATCGCAGACCTCCCACCCGGCGCTGTTGCCTCCAGGCACGGTCCTGGTCACCGGCGGCACCGGCGCACTCGGTGCCCTGATCGCCCGGCATCTGATCCGCTACCACGGCGCACGCCGGCTCCTACTGGCCAGTCGGCGCGGTCCGGCGGCGCCGGATGCCGCCCGCCTGCGGGAGGAACTGTCTGCGGCCGGAGCCGCCATCGACATCGCCGCCGTCGATCTCGCGGACCGCACGGCGATCGCCCGCCTGGTGGACCGGATCCCTGGGACCGATCCGCTCGTTGGTGTCGTGCACGCCGCCGGGGTCATGCCCTCGGCGACGGTGGCACGTCAGAGCTCCGACCTGCTGGAGGAAGCGCTGCGGGCTAAGGCATTCGGTGCGTGGCACCTGCACGAGCTGACAGTCGGGCTGGCCCTGCGCCAGTTCGTGCTGTTCTCCTCCACCGCAGGTGCGTTGGGGCACGCAGGGGAGGCGTCGTACGCTGCGGCCAACGCCTTCCTCGACGCACTCGCCAGTCTGAGGGTCGCCTCCGGTTTGCCGGCCACCAGCATCGCCTGGGGGCTGTGGGATACCCCTAGCGCGCTTACCGAACGACTCGGTGAGACGCAACGGGGAAGGCTGGCTCGTTCCGGCCTCGGCGTGCTGAACCCCACCGAGGCTCTCGATCTCTACGACCGGGCGGTGGCCGCTCCGTACCCGATGATGCTTGCCGCTGCCATAAACCAGCGGCTGGTAACGCACGACCGACAGCCGGGACGTGAGCCGGCCAGCCGGCTCGGTGAGCTCAGGGGCGGACCGCGGCAGCGGGAGTTGTTGCGACTGGTACGCAGCTCGGCCGCCACTGTGCTGGGCCATGCCGGTCCGGCTGCGGTACTACCAGGGAGAGCCCTGCGTGACGCAGGCGTCGACTCCCTCGCCGGCACCGAAATGGTGCGGATGCTGTCTACGGCTACTGGCCTTTCCTTGCCCGCGACGCTGCCGTTCGACTATCCGACGCCCCAGGAACTCGCCGCTCATCTGAGCGAACTGCTGGCATCGGGGAACGACGTCGCGACCACTCCCACCGGCACCTATCAGACCCGAGGTGACCATGAGTGACCGCAGATCCACCTGCCCGGTTGGCCCTCCGCTGGTGGCGATCGTCGCGATGGCCTGCCGCTACCCTGGCGGCGCGGACGATCCCGAGAGCCTGTGGCGGCTGATCGACGATGGTGTCGACGCTGTCGGTCCGGCTCCGCGTGACCGCGGCTGGGACGACGCGGCGACGACGGCGTACCGGGGCGGCTTCCTGCGCGACGTCGCAGGTTTCGACGCCGCGTTCTTCGGCATCGCACCCCACGAGGCCGCCGCGATGGATCCGCAGCAGCGGCTGCTACTTGAACTCGCCTGGGAAGCCTTCGAACGAGCTTGGATCGCACCGCACCGGATGCGCGGCACTGACACCGGCGTGTACGTGGGCATCAGCCCGAACGGCTACGCCGGGCAACTGGACCGGCCGCCCACCGGCTATCAGGGACATGTGCTCACCGGTACCTCCCCGGCCGTCGCTTCTGGCCGACTGGCCTACGTGCTGGACCTGCGCGGACCGGCGATGAGCGTGGACACCGCGTGTTCATCGTCACTGGTGGCGCTGCACCTGGCCGCCGGCGCGGTGCAGCGCGGAGAGTGCCGGATGGCGCTCGCAGGCGGTGCGACCGTGCTCGCCACCCCCGGCGTCTTCATCGAGTTCGCCACACAGGGAGGGTTGTCTGCGGACGGACGTTGCCGGTCGTTTTCCGCCGACGCCAACGGCACCGGCTGGGCCGAGGGAGCGGGAATCCTTTTACTGGAACGACTCGACGATGCCCGTCGCGCCGGACACCCGGTCCTCGCCGTCATTCGTGGCAGCGCGATCAACGCGGATGGTGCCAGCAACGGACTCACCGCGCCGAGCGGTCCCGCGCAGCAGCGGTTGCTTCGAGCGGCGCTGTCCGCCGCTGCACTGGACCCCGACGATATCGACGTCGTGGAGGCGCACGGCACCGGGACGGTGCTCGGCGACCCGATCGAGGCGCGGGCGCTGCAGGCTGTCTTCGGTAGCGATCGTACGGAAGGCGATCCCCTGTGGGTCCGCTCGGTGAAGTCTGCCATCGGCCACGCGCAGGCGGCCGCCGGCGTCGCGGGCGTGATCGCGGTGGTGGAGGCGATGAGGCATGGACGGCTGCCGCGCTCGCTGCACCTGACCGAGCCCTCGCCGCATGTGGACTGGTCCGGGGTGGTCCCGCTTTCCCAGGGCCGGAGCTGGCCGGCTGGGCTGCGGCCCCGCCGGGCCGGTGTCTCCTCATTCGGCATCAGCGGCACCAACGCACACGTCATCATCGAGGAGGCTCCGGGGCAGCCGGCCGTCGACCGGGATGCTCCGTCGGAGCACGTCTTGGCGTGGCCGGTCAGTGGTCACACGGTCGCGGCCCTGCGCGACCAGGCGGCGGCACTGCACCGGTCGGCTGACACCGAGGATCCCGCCGGTGTGGCCCTGACCTTGACTACCGCACGTACCGCACAGGCCAGACGTGCCGTCGTCGTCGGGCCACCGGCGAGTCTCAGCGACGGCCTGGCCGCGATCAGCGGGCAGGTGACTGCACCGACTGGTGCCACCGTGATCCGTGGCACGGGCGAGCCCGCACCGTCCGTCGCGATTCTCTTTCCTGGTCAAGGGGCTCAACGCAGGGGAGCAGGAGCGGCGCTGTACCGGCGGTTCCCCGCCTTCGCCGTCGCGCTCGACGCCGTGGACGAGCAGTTCGCCCGCCATCTCGAACGTCCGCTGCTGCCCTTGGTGTTCGCCGAGCCGGGCGGCGCTGACACGGCCGTGCTCGCGGATACCCGCTACGCCCAGCCGGCCCTGTTCGCCACGGGGGTCGCCCTTTACCGACTGCTCGAATCCTGCGGCATCGTTCCCGATCACCTGGTCGGCCACTCGGTGGGTGAGATCGCTGCGGCGCACGTCGCCGGGGTACTCGACCTCGCCGACGCGTGCGAGCTGGTCGCAGCCCGGGGTGAGCTGATGAGTCGGACCGCCTCCGGAGCCATGGCGGCGGTTCGGGCCAGCGTCGGGCAGGTCCGGAACCTGATCTCGGGGACCGGGCTTGAGGTCGCCGCGACGAATGCCGGCGACGTCACAGTGGTCTCCGGACCGCGCGACGCTGTGACAGAGGCAGCTGCCCGATGGAGACAGGCAGGCATCGCCGTGTCGCTGCTGCCCGGGGAGAGGGCCTTCCACAGCGAGCTGATGGAGCCGATCCTTTCCGCGTTGGCGGACGTGACCGGACGGCTGACCTATCACCCGGCCGAGCTGGACCTGGTCTCGACGCTCACCGGCGCGCCCTGCGGTGACGCGATGAGCGGGCCGGACTACTGGATCGAACAAGCCCGTCGGCCGGTCCGTTTCGACGAAGCCGTCGCCAGTCTGGTTGGGCTCGGGGCGAACACCTTCCTCGAGCTCGGGCCGACACCGGTTCTGACTCAGCTGCTCCTTAGCCGGTCGGACCTTCCGGCATCCGCGAGCTGCGCCGCCCTGCTCAAACCGGGCTGTCCAGAGGACCGGTCCGTGCTGGAAGCACTGGCCGGACTCCACGTCCGCGGCATCGAACTGGAATGGCCGAGCGGCATGCTGCCGGATGAAACGGTGGCAGCCAAGCTCCCCACCTATCGGTTCCAGCGACAGCGCTTCTGGTTGGTCCCGGAACGGACAGTCGGGCCACCGACGCTGGCGGCGGCGCATCCACTGCTGGGCGTGTCCATAGCCGTAGCCGGTACGTCACATCGCTGGTTCACGGCAACGCTGCAACCGGACGGGCCGTGGTACCTCGATCAGCACCGGCTCAACGGCGCCCGGGTACTACCAGCGTCGGCAGCCGTCGAGCTGGCCATGGTTGCGGTCACGGACCGCACGGGGTCGAGAGCCACGACGATCGCCGACTTGACGGTGGTGCGTCCGTTGGTCCTCCCAGACGGATCCACGGTCCAGGTGCAGACCCAGGTGACGGAGAGCCCCAGCGGCCGACGGATCCGGCTGTTTGGTAGGTCTGACGGTGAGGCCGACTGGACGGAGTACGCCGCAGCGTTCGCCCCGACCGAGACTTCCGACCGTCCCGATGATGAACCGAGCGAGGCCCCGCTCCGGGTCCCTCCGCGTCTGCGGATCGCGGAGATGCCGGAACTGGTGGTCGAGGACACCTACCGGACGGCCACCAGCGCCGGCATCGAACTGGGACCGGACCTGCGCGTCCTGCGGCGGCTGTGGCGCGACGGCGACTCGGCGGTGGCCCAGATCGAGGCACGGTACAGCGGCCGTCCGGAGGACGAGCGGTACCTGGCACATCCGGTGCTGCTCGACGGCTGCTTCCACACCGCCCTCGCGTTGGCGCCCGGTGCCGGCGAAGCCTGGCTACCTGTCGGTGCGGGCGAGGTCCGGCTGCTCGGGCCGCTGCCGGCGGCTCTCTGGTGCCATGCGTGGCGACAGGTGGTCGACGACACCGGTGACCGCGTGCTGGATCTGGCCGTATGGTCCGACGACGACAGACTCGTTGCCGCCGTGACGGGACTGCGCCTGCGCCGGATAGCTCGCGGCACGCTCGACGAGCTGTCCCCGGCTCGGGTCGCAGCCCTCGAGATCGGCTGGCATGAGGTTTCCGAGCCGCCCGGTTACGCGGGGTCGCAGCCGTGGCTGGCCATCAGCACCGACCCGGCCACCGTACAGGCGTGGCGGTCGCAGGCCACCCGGTCCGGATCGACCCTGGTCGCCGGGTCCCTCAAGGGAATGGCCGCCGCCGAGTACCCGCTGCTGGCATCGGGCGGGCTGATCGTTCACTCCCATAGCGGCGACCAGCCGGAACCGACTGAGGCGATCCACCGGGCGACGGCGCAGCAGATCGCGGTCCTGAGCCGCTATCTGGCCGGCGGTGGCACCGGACCAGTCGTGCTCTGCACCACCGGCGACCCTGGCCTGACGGAGTGCGTCACCGGCGGCCTCGCCCGGACGCTGGCCGCCGAGTACCCACAGGTGCGCTGCGTCCACCTCGAACTGCCGCCTGGACAGGCGAACCTCGACGACATCCGGCGGGCGGCAGACAGCACCGAGGGCTGGCGACGGCTGGCGCTGCGCGGCGGTCGGTGGCACGAGGCCCGCCTCACGGAACGTCCAGTGGCGGTCGACACCCCACCAGTGTGCCAGGATGCGACATACTTGATCACCGGGGGACTCGGTGGTCTGGGGATCGCCACCGCCCAGTGGCTTGCTGGCCACGGAGCCCGCCATCTGGTCCTCACCGGCCGGCGGACCGGGACTCACGCAGAGCAGTCCGCAATCGACAGCCTGCGGGCCCAGGCCGTGCAGGTGGAGGTACGGCCGGCCGACGTGGCGGACGAGGCCGCGGTGCGGTTCCTCGTGGACGGGATCCGTCGGGACCTACCACCGTTGCGGGGAGTCGTGCATGCTGCCGGCGTCCTTGCTGACGCCTCACTCGCCGGCCACGACACCGAACGGATCGACCGGGTGCTCGCCCCGAAGGTCCGTGGCGCCTGGGCACTGCACCAGGCCACGACCGCTGACGAACTTGACTTCTTCGTCCTCTATTCCTCGGTGTCTGCGACTCTCGGTACCGAGGGTCAGGCCGCGTACACGGTGGCAAATGGATATCTCGACGCACTGGCGCGATACCGCCGACGTCTCGGGCTTCCGGCGGTCAGCGTCGGCTGGGGACCCTGGGCCGAGACGGGGATGGCGTGGCGCACGAACGTCCTGGCCAGGCTCACGGAAACCGGCCTGATGCCGCTGACCTCGGCGGTCGCGCTGGGCGCACTCGGTGGACTGCTGCAGCCTGGCGACCAGCCAGCCAGCGTGGCTCTGGCCAGGGTCGACTGGCGGCGGTACGGGGCAGGGCGAGATCGGCCGGATACGCTCCTTGCCAGCGTCCGTGCCAGGGACCATTCGACCCCGTCGGTGATGGCCGATTCACCGGCGCCGGCGGATCCGCGGATGCTGGCCAGACTGGCGGTGACCGATCCGGATGCCGCCCGCTGCGCCGTGCTGATGGTCTTACTCGACCGGGCTGCCGGCCTGCTGCGTCTGACCTCCGACGACCTCGCCGAGGCACGGGACGGTTTCGAGCGGCGGCGACTGAGTCAGCTCGGCGCGGACTCACTGATCACCATCAGACTGCGTGAGCGGCTGCGTACGGACCTCGGCGTGGATTTGGCACCAGAGCATCTGTTCGGGACATCGACCGGACAACTGGCCGACATGATCTGCGCCCAGCTGTTGGCCAGCGAACTGACCAACGCGGACTTCGAAGACGACACCGAGGACGATCGGGAGGTCTTGGTCCTGTGACGACGTCCCTTCCGGTTACCAACGATGTCAGTGACCTGCTGCGGGATCTTGCGGCGGCTGGCGTCAGGCTCGCTGTCGGCGGCGACGGGCGACTTCGGGTCGACGCTCCCCGAGACGCGCTCACTCCCGCCCTGCGGGACCGTCTGACGGTCGCTCGGTCCGACCTGATCCGGCTCCTCACCAACACCGTTGACGCGGCGCCGGCCGACCTGCCGGTCATCACACCGGACCCGGACAACCTGCACACCCCGTTTGCGCCATCCGACCTGCAGGAGTCCTTTCTGATCGGGTCCCGGCCAGGCATGGAGCACTACGTACAGCCGCACCAGTACATGGAGTTCGATCTCGGCGACCTCGACCCGGAGCGGTTCGCGGATGCCCTCGGCCGGGTGATGCGCCGCCAGCACAAGGACCTCGTTGTGCTCCGCGACGATTTGACCTTGCAGGTGGTATCCGATCCGGTGGTTCCGGGCGTGCCAGTCACTGATCTGCGGGGCAGCCCCGAACCGGAAACGGTGCGGGAACTCGACGCCGTCCGGGCCGCGATGAGTCGCCGGGAGCCGCCGCTGGATCGGTGGCCATGGCTGGATGTGCGACTGACTCGGTACGACCCTGGTCGTACCCGCCTGCACTGGAACAACAACAACCTGTTCAGCGATGCGCCGGGCAGCTTCCGGCTGATCCGCGATGTGCTGCGGGCGTACGACCATCCGGATGAGGCGTTGATCGCACCGCCGATCAGCTACCGTGACTGCGTCCTCGAGCTGCGCCGCCTGGCCGAGTCGCGAGCCGGGCAGCGGTCCCGGGAGTACTGGACCCGACGGCTGGCGGACCTGCCCGACGCTCCGGCGATCCCGCTTGCCGCTGGCGCGGATCCCCACCGGCGATCCCGGCTGAGCCGGCGCGAGATGCGGTTCCCCGCTGCGCTGTGGGAGTCGCTCAAGCTGCAGGGAGCCGGTGCCGGGCTGAGCCCCACCGCAGTACTGCTGGGCGCTCATGCCGAGATGCTCTCGGTCTGGAGCGGCTCGCGGCACTTCTTGATCAACAACATGGTGACGCACCGGCTTGCCCTGCATCCGCAGATCGACGAGGTGATGGGCAACTTCGCCGCACTCTACCCGCTGGAGGTCGACTGGCGGCACGACGAGTCTGTCCGGGACCGGTTCGTCCGTCTGCACCGCCAGGTGATGGCGGATCTGGAGCACACCCACTGGAGCGGCGTCAAGGTTCTCCAGGCGTTGAACCGGCAACGCCAGTCGCCAGGTCGAGCTGTCTGTCCGTTCGCGGTGGGCAGCGCCTTGTTCGTCGGACCCACCGAGCCGCCCGTCTTCAGCCTGCTGGAGACACCGCAGGTGACCTTCGACTGCGAATTCTGGGAACTCCCGGACGGCGGGCTGTGGGTGATCTGGGACGTCATCGAGGACATGTTCCCACCGGGCCTGCTGGACGCGATGGAAAATGGTTACCGCACCGCTCTCACGATGCTCGCCGAGCGCAGCACCTGGGATGGACGGCAACTATCGCTCGTTCCACGGTCGCAGGTGCAAAACCGGGCCTGGCTCAACACCGCGGTGCCCGCACCACCTGCGGCTCTGCTCCATGCACCGCTGCCGGAACACGCGGAGCGGAGCCCAGATGACCTGGCGGTGGCCGGCCCGGACGGGAGGCTGACCTACCGGGAGCTGGATGAGGCCAGTGCGGCGCTCGCCCGCCGTATCGTCGCCACCGGAGTGGGCACGGGCGACCGGGTGGCCGTCGTGACGGCCCGGGGCATCGCTCAGCCGGTCGCGGTGTTCGGCGTGCTGATGGCGGGAGCGGCCTACGTGCCGATAGACCCGGACTGGCCGGATGAACGGCTTCGACTACTGACGACCGGGGTCTGCGCCGTGGTCACCACCCCAGACATGCGCGAACGGGTCGAGTCGTTGTCCGGTCGCCCCGTACTGACCGTCGGTGCGGCGGGGACGCGACCCGGGCCGGCGCTGCCCACCGTGTGCCCGGAGGACATCGCCTATGTCATCTACACCTCGGGGTCGACGGGACTGCCAAAGGGCGCGGTGCTGGATCATCGAGGGCCTGCCGCCACGATCTGTGACATCAACAGCCGATTCGGCGTCGGCCCAGGTGACGTACTTCTCGGAGTTTCGTCGCTGAGCTTCGACCTATCCGTCTACGACATCTTCGGCTCCGTCGCCGCCGGTGCGACACTGATGCTCCCGCCGGCCGGTCCAGTTGATCCGAGCGCCTGGCCCGACCTCATCAGCGGGCATGGCGTCACCGTCTGGAACTCGGTGCCCGCCCTGGCGCAACTCCTGGTGGACGCGGCCGCGCAGGCCGGCACGGAGCTGCCGTCACTGCGCCTCGTCCTGCTGAGCGGCGACTGGATACCGGTCGATCTGCCGGACCGGATCCGGCAGATCGCGCCGGCCGCCCAGATCGTCAGCCTGGGAGGCGCTACAGAGGCGTCGATCTGGTCGATCATCTACCCGATAGCCGAGGTCGACCCAGGATGGACGAGTATTCCGTACGGGCGACCGCTGGCGGGCCAGCGGTGGTACGTGCTCGATGACACTGGCCGCGACGTGCCCACCTGGGTGCCTGGCCACCTGTACATCGGCGGCGTCGGGGTAGCCCGCGGCTATCTGGACGACCCGACCCGGACCGCAGCCGCGTTCATCAGCCACCCACGCACCGGCGAACGGCTCTACCGCACCGGCGATCTGGGTCGCTACCTGCCCGACGGCGATATCGAGTTTCTCGGACGTGCGGACAATCAGCTCAAGATCCAGGGATATCGGGTGGAGCCCGGGGAGATAGAGCACGCGCTGGTCGGCGGTCACGACGTCACCGCCGCCGCCGTGGTGGCCCGGGACACGGCCGCAGGGCGGCAGCTGGTCGCCTTCGTCACCGTCGCCGCCGGTACCGAGCCGGCATCCGCCGACATCCGGTCCGCGCTGGCCGAACGGCTACCGGGCTACCTCGTCCCGGCTCAGGTCGTGATTCTCGATCGGCTTCCGCTCTCGGCCAACGGCAAGGTGGACCGTGCCCGGCTGGCCCGTCTCTCACCGTCGAACAAGGTCAGCGACAACAGGCCCGTACCGGCGAGCGACCCCGTCCAGACGGTTCTGGTCGAGGTGTGGGAGTCGATTCTGGGCACGCAGCCGATCGGTGTGCACGATGACTTCTTCGATCTCGGCGGGCAGTCGTTCGCGGCGTTGCGCGCCACCGCGTTGGCCGCGCGCCGGCTGGGCCGCCCCGTACCACTCGCCGCGTTGCTGCAGGAACGTACGGTGGCCCGCCTGGCAGCCCGTCTGGCCGGGCCGGACGGTTGGTCACCGTTGGTGGACCTATCCTCCGCGACCGGCACAGGAACGCCATGGGTGCTGGTCCATCCGGCGGGTGGGCAGGTGCTGTGCTACACCGACCTCGCCGCCCATCTCAGCGGTCGGGTCTACGCGATGCAGGCACCCGGCCCCGACAACGGCAGGCCTACCCCGGAGTCGGTGCCGGAGCTGGCTGATCAGTACATCGCGGCGCTGCTGCAGCGGCATCCGAACGGACCGTATCGGCTCGGCGGCTGGTCCTCGGGAGCGGTCGTGGCGGCGGCCATGGCCGACCGTATGCGCCACCACGGGCACCAGGTCGAGCAACTCGTCGTCATCGACGCTCCGGCACCACGGCAGGTCCGGGAGCTCGACGACGATGTCCTGCGCCGCTGGTTCGACGCCGACATCGCAGCATTGTGGCCGGGCACCGAGGTGGCCGAACCGCCGTACGAGTCCGGACTGAACACCGCCTTCGTGGTCTTTCGCGCGGTGGTGCGGGCGTGCGGGCGGTACGTTCCACCGACGCTGGCGGTACCGGTCATCGTGATCCGTGCCGACAGTGGGGTCGTCGAGGAGTTCGACGGCCATCCAGACACCTGCGCCCCGGACTGGGGCTGGTCGCAGTTGACCGATCGGCCGGTCCGGGCGGTCGTCCTGCCCGGAACCCACCACACGTTGCTCACCGGGCCGTCCGCTGCCCAGCTGGCGGCCGAGATGCAGGCAGCCGCGTCGGCCGACACCTGACGAGCACGGTACCGCGCCGACTACGACCATCGCGATGGAGGAAGACTTGATCGCTCACGAGTTGCTTCGCGAACTGCACCAGCGGGGCGTCCGGCTGCATCGCTCCGACGCAGGACTCGCCGTGTCGGCTCCACCGGGTGCGCTCACCGCCGAACTGCGTGACGCGCTTCGTGATCAGCGGGACGTGCTGCTGGAACTGCTCGATCGAGGCGAGGCTGCAGGTGACGCCGTATCGGTGTCGGCCGACCCGGCGGGCCGTTACGAACCATTCCCGTTGACCGACATCCAACACGCCTACTGGGCCGGTGCGCACTCAGCTGTCGAGCTCGGCGGGGTCGCCACCCACTGCTACTTCGAGTTCGACCATGTCGAGGGCGACTGGTCCGACGCCGACCCGGACCGGCTCGCCGCTGCTCTCGACCGGGTCGTCGCCGCGAACGACATGCTGCGCGCCGTGGTAGGGCCCGACGGCACCCAACGGGTCCTGCCCGAGGTGCCGCCGTACCGAATCGCGTACCAGGATCTGCGTTCCTACGCGGAAACTGATCGCGAGCAGGCCCTGTTACGCACTCGGGAGGCCATGGCTCACCAGGCACAACCGGCGCATAGCTGGCCGCTTTTCGACGTCCGGACCTCCCGCATCGGTGAAGCGCATCTACGCCTGCACGTGAGCGTCAACATCCTCGTCGTGGACTTCGCCAGCATCTCTCTCCTGTTCGCACAGTGGCGACGTTGCTACCGTGAACCGCAATGGCGCCCCGCGCCGACCTCGGTGGGGTACCGCGATCTGGTACTCGCAATCCAGACCGCGCGTTCCGGAGCCCGGTACGAGCAGGCCCGCCGGTACTGGCTGAACCGCATCGAGGCACTGCCCGGACCACCCGAGCTCCCGCTGCGTCGGCCACCGTCGTCAGTCACACAGGTACGGTTCACCCGGCGCAGCCAACGGATACCGGCGCAGATGTGGGCAGCCCTGCGGGCTGGTGCCCGTACCGCCGGCATCACCGATTCAGTGCTGTTGATGACCGCCTTCGCTGACGTCCTCCGCCGGTGGGCGGGCGGCCAGGAGTCGATGACGCTCAACCTCACTCTGTTCGAACGTCCGCCGCTGCACCCGGATGTGGAGCGCGTTCTCGGTGACTTCACCTCGTTGACCATGCTTGAGGTAGGAGCCCGGTCCGGTGACGCCTTCGTCGACCGGGCTAGGCGGATTGGTGAACAGCTGCTTCGTGACCTGGAACACGCGTCGTTCACCGGTGTGCAGGTGCTGCGTGAGCTGGCCCGCCAGCGGGAGGCCGGACTGGCGGCAGCGATGCCGGTGGTCTTCACCAGCGCTCTGGGTACCCCTGGCGGCTCCGCGTTCCTGTCCGAGCTTGGGTTCGGGCTCAGCCAGACGCCGCAGGTCTGGCTCGACCTGCAGGTCATGGAGGTCGACGGCAGTCTGCTGGTCAATTGGGACACGGTGGACGGACTGTTCGCCGAGGGCCTGGTCGAGGACATGATGACGGCGCACGCCGGACTGCTTGCCGACCTGGCAACCGATTCGCGGTCATGGCACCGGCCTGGCTGCCTCGTGCGGCTGCCGGCTCACCAGTCGGAGCTGCGGGCGTCGGTCAACGCCACCGACACCGATGATCCGCCTACCACGCTCTGGGAACTGGTGGAACTGCAGGCCGAGGCGACCCCCGGCGCTGACGCGGTGCTGACGGGTACCGGCCGGATCACGTACCGCGACCTTGCCGATCGGGCACGGCAGCTGGCGTGGACGCTGCGTGCGGAGGGCGCCACCGCTGGCGAGGTCGTCGGCGTTGTCGCGGACAAAGGGATCGAGCAGGTTGTCGCCGTGCTCGGGGTCGCCGCGAGCGGGGCAGCGTTTCTGCCGGTCGATCCCAGCTGGCCGGCCGCGAGGCGGGACGAACTTCTGGCGCGTTGCCGGGTGCGGACCGTGGTGACGGCGGAGGAACTGGACCTGCCGCCGGGCCCGACGGTGGTGGCCACCCGAGGGCCCCGGGTGGCTGCCGCTTCAACGGATCCACTACCGGGCGGCCCGGCACCGGACGACCTCGCATATGTCATCTTCACCTCTGGTTCCACCGGCGCGCCGAAAGGCGTCATGATCGACCATGCGGCAGCCGTGAACACTATCCGGGACATCAACCGGCGGTTCGCCATCACCTCCGCGGACCGGGTGTTGGGTCTGTCCGCGCTGAGTTTCGACCTGTCGGTTTATGACGTGTTCGGGACCTTGTCGGCCGGCGCGGCGCTCGTGCTGCCCGAGCCTTCCGGCGTCCGTGACCCGGCGCACTGGTCACGATTGGCCCGTGACCATCGGGTCAGCGTCTGGGACAGTGTCCCAGCGCTGATGCGGGCTTTCCTGGACGCGCCCGGCACCGCGGCGCCCGAACTGCGGCTCGCCATGCTCAGTGGCGACTGGATTCCGGTGGCACTACCCGGGCGAGTGCGGGAACGCTGCCCGGATGCTCGGGTGGTCGGCCTCGGCGGCGCTACGGAGGCGTCGATCTGGTCGGTGCTGTTTCCGGTGGGCGATGTGCCACCTGAGTGGACGAGTATTCCGTATGGCCGGCCAATGGCCAACCAGCGGCTGTACGTCCGGACTCCCGGGTTGGACGAGTGTCCGATTTGGGCAATTGGTGAGATCTGCATCGGTGGCGTCGGACTCGCCCGGGGCTACTGGGAGGACGCGGCACAGACCGCTGACCGGTTCGTTCTGGACCCGCGGACCGGCGAGCGTCTGTACCGTGCCGGTGACCTGGGCCGGTACTTGCCGAACGGGGACATCGAGTTCCTCGGCCGACGCGACGATCAAGTGAAGATCAACGGCTACCGGGTTGAGCTTGGCGAAATCAACGAGGCGCTTCGCCGCCAGCCGGGACTCGCCCAGGCGGTGGCAGCGGTGCGGACGAGTTCGGCGACCGGCGCCCGACAACTGGTCGGCTATTTGGTGCCGGAGCCGGGCCACGAGGTCGACCCCGCCAAAGTCCAGGAGGCACTGGGTACCACGCTGCCCCGGTACATGGTCCCGCGTCGGTACGTGACGCTCGGGGCGATGCCGCTGTCCGCGAACGGAAAGGTCGACCTGGCGCGGCTGCCGGAACCAGATGCCGCGCCGGCACGGGGTACTACTACTGACGATCCGGGTCTCGTCGACGACTGGGAACGGCGCCTGCACACGATCATCCGCGAAATCCTTGAAGTGGACGAACTGAGCAGGAACGACAACTTGTTCGAACTCGGTGCCGATTCGATGCACGCGGTGGCGATCCTGTCCCGGATGGGGCGGGAACTCGGTCTGGTCTTCGACGACGGTGAGCAAGGGTTGCAGTTGTTGTTCGAGGCACCAACTGTGGCCGAGCTAGCGGCGGCGGTGCGGACCGGGGAGACCCGGTGACGACAGCGTTGGCGTCGCCCGTACCGTCGCTGCCCGGACCACGGTTCGACTGGACCGCTGGCGTCGACGACGTCGTTGTGGGCTCCGGCACCTGCGGAGCGGTTTTGGCAGCGCGGCTCTCTGAGCAGCCGGATCGGCGAGTCCTGCTGATCGAAGCCGGTCCGGCCCGCCTGGCAGACGGCGGCGGTCCGCTTGGCAGACCGACCCTCACCGGCGCGAACTGGGACTTCGACGTCCGGATCGGCGGGCGCACCTTTCCATACCGGATCGGACGCACCCTGGGCGGATCGTCGGCTGTCAACGGGGCGATCGCGGCACGAGGGCTGCCCGCTGATTTCGACAGTTGGGCGGCGGCCGGCAACGTCGCGTGGGCCTGGCCACAGGTGGCACCGCTTTTCGACCAGCTTGAGACCGCGCACGGTGGACCGGTACCGGTGGTCCACCTCGATCGGTCCGAGTTGAGTCCGATCGCCGCCGCCTTCCTCGGTGCCTGCGCCGCGCTCGGGATGCCGTGCGACGTCGACCTCTACGCCGCCGCCGACTGCGGAGCCGGTCTGCTACCCACCACGTCGGTGGCCGGTCGACGGGTATCGACCGCCGATACGCATCTTGTTCCGGCGATCTCACGCAACAACCTGGGAGTGCTGACCGGGACCACGACCCTTCGGATTACGTTCTCCGGAAGCCGGGCAACCGGGGTGGAGGTGCGCGACTGCGACCGCACCGTGACCGTGCCGGCTTCCCGGGTCGTCCTGACAGCCGGCGCTATCAACACGCCGGCGCTGCTGCTCCGCTCGGGCATCGGTCCGGCAGCGGCCCTCCGGGACTGCGGAGTCGCCGTGATCGCCGACCGCCCCGGTGTGGGTGCCAACTTGAGCGACCACCCACTCATTCCGTTGTGGATGATTGCGCGACCTGGTACGTGCGCGCCGACCGAATCCTGGCACCAGGTCGCTGTCCGGCTCGCGACGTCAGGAGAAGGCCCCGACGTCACGGTCCTGCTGGTCGGCAATGTGTTCGGGGCGCCAGTTCCTGGTGTCGGCGCGGCGTTGGCCGGCCGTACCGGGTTGTGCCTCAATACGATGCTCCTGTCTCCGAGAGCGCGGGGAACCGTACGGATCGCCGGGCCGGACCCCGCGGCGGTACCGGTCATCACCCATGACCTCCTTGACGACCAGGATCTGCGCCGAATGGCAGTCGGGGTACGCCTTGCCTGGTCGGTCATGGGCACCCCGCCGTTCGCCGGACGACTGGAGCGGAACCTGATGTGGACTTCACGTATGGTCGACGACGACGATCTGCTCGAACGTGCTCTTCGTCGGTTCGTGGTGCCTGGCTGGCATCCGGCGGGTACCGCACGGATGGGGTCGGACGAGGACCCGTACGCGGTGGTCGACCAGTTCGGTCGGGTGCACGGGCTGGCGGGACTCTACGTCGCTGACGCGTCCGCCATGCCGGCGGTGCCGAGCGCCCCGCCTGCGCTGACCTGCATGGTTCTGGCAGAACGGGTGGCATCATGGTTGACCTGAGTACGGCTGCGACCCGTACCTCCGCGACGTTTCCGCTCACCGACCTGCAGTCCGCCTACCTGGTCGGCGCCAGCGACATGATCGAACTCGGCGGCATTCGACCGAGCATGTACCTGGAGTTCGACCTCGCGGGCGCCGACCCGGAACGGGCGACCGCAGCGTTGACCACCCTGATCCGGCGGCATGAGCACCTGCGTACCGAGATCCTTCCCGACGGCACTCACCACGTCCTCACCGCTGCGGAAGCCGTGCCGCCCCCGGTTGATGTCGCAGACCTGACCGGGCTCGCCCCCGATGAGCGGCGAGATCTCCTGGCGGCCAGTCGAGCCCGGCTGACCGCCGAGGGCGTCGAGCCCACCGGCTGGCCGCTGTTTCGGGTCAGCGCCTTTCTGCTTCGCCGGCGTCGGATGACGGTCCAGATCGCGATGAGTCTGCTCCTGCTCGACGCCCGTTCGACACGCCTGCTGCAGCGGGAATGGCAGGCCCTGTGCCAGGACCCGTCGATCGTCCTGCCACCGGCCGGCACCTTCCGGGAACTGCTCGGCATCGTGCTCGACCGTAGGACCGGTCCCGACTACGACAGCCAGGTGCGCTACTGGCACGACCGCCTCGACACCCTGCCCGGTCCGCCGCAGCTTCCGCTGGCCCGTCCGACCGGTGATCTGACCGGAGTCCGGATGCGTCGCCGGGAAACCTGCCTGTCCGCTGCCCGCTGGCGGGCGTTGACTGCGGCGGCGCGGGCACACCGGCTGCTGCCTGCGACGGCGATGCTGCATGTGTTTGCCGAGACGCTGAGCGCCTGGGCCGCCGTGCCGCGCTTCAGTGTGGCGGTCCTGCACCAGAACTGGGCCACCGGACTTCCCGGGCTGGAAAACACTGTCGGTCAATTCGGTGCCACCTTGCCGCTCGCGGTCGAGTCCGGCCACGAGGACGACTTCTGGAACCGTGCCGTCCGGCTGCAGCGCCAACTCTGGTCCGACATGGCCAACGCACAGGTGAGCGGGGTACAGATCAGCCGGGACCTGGCCGCCCGGCGGGGCTGGAGCACCCGGGCCGCACTGCCCTACGTGTTCAACAGCATGCTGGCCACCAACCGGGCCTCGCGCGGCATCGGGCGGCCGGCCTGCCGCAGCGCTGCCACCGAGATCCACACACCGCAGGTCTTGATCGACAACCAGCTCGTCGACAACCCCGACGGCGGCGTCACCTGCGTCTGGGACAGTGTGGACGACGCGTACCCGGACGGCATGGTCGACCTGATGTTCGACTCCTACCGTCGGATGCTCGATGAGCTGGCCGGCCCGGCCGCAGGCTCCGCCATGCCGAGCGCCATCCCCCCTGATCACCGGAAGCGGATCAGCGTCGACAACGACACCGAGCCGGTCGCGCCGGCCCGGCTGGAGGCGGGCTTCCTGGCCCAAGCGGTTCTCCGCCCGCAGTCACCAGCGGTGATAGCGCCGGACCTGGTCCTCGACTACGCCGGACTCGAACGCCGGTCCCGTGCGGTCGCTGCCTGGCTGCGGCGATTCGGCGTCGGGCCGGGGACCCTTGTCCCGGTTGTCGCGGCCAAGGGCTGGGAACAGGTGGTCGCGGTCCTCGGCGTGTTGCGGGCCGGCGGTGCGTACTGTCCCGTGGACGCGTCACTACCGCAGGACCGCCGTACCGCGCTCATCGACACCTGCGGGTCCCCAGCGGTGCTCGCGACCACTCGGTCGCTACCGGCCGGTCATCGAGGGCTACCAGTGCTCAGGTTGGACGGCGTGGTTCCGGATGAGGGTGAGCCCGTGCCCGAAGCGGCACCGGTCGACACCGTGACCGACCTGGCCTACGTCATACACACGTCCGGATCCACCGGTACACCCAAGGGAGTGATGATCGAGCACGGCCCAGCGTGGAACACGATCCGCGAGGTGGCTGACCGGATCGGCCTCGGGCCGGACGACCGGGTCTTTGGAATCTCCTCGCTGAGCTTCGACCTGTCGGTCTGGGACGTCTTCGCCACGCTGTCCGCCGGTGCCGCGCTCGTGCTCCCGGCAGCTACCGCCCACCCCGACCCGACAGGCTGGGTCACCGCGACACACGAGGCCGGGGTGACGGTGTGGAACTCCGTCCCGGCACTGGCCGAGTTGTTCACCCAAGCATGCGGCAGCAGCCCGGTCCCACCGGTGCGGGCGTTCCTGCTCAGCGGAGACTGGGTGCCGACCGAGTTGCCGGACCGGCTGCGGGGACGGTGGCCCGACGCCCGGGTGATCGCGATGGGTGGCGCGACCGAAGCATCGATCTGGTCGAACTGGTACGAGACCGACGAGGTCGATCCGGCTTGGCGCTCCGTGCCATACGGCAGGCCGCTACGCGGCCAGACGATGCGCGTACTGGATCATCGCCGGGAACTCTGCCCACCGTGGACAACCGGCGAGATCTGGATCGGCGGCGCCGGTGTGGCGCGCGGGTACTGGCGTGATCCGGATCGTACCGCCGAGGTGTTCGTCGTGCATCCGCGAACCGGCGAGCGGCAGTACCGTACCGGCGACCTCGGCCGTTACTGGCCCGACGGCACCATCGAGTTCCTGGGGCGACGCGACCGGCAGATCAAGATCGACGGCTTCCGGGTCGAGCCTGCCGAAGTCGAGGCGGCGCTGAACCGCCACCCCGGGGTACGCGGATGCGCGGTGGGCGCCGTGGCATCCGCCACCGCCGGCCAGCGACTGGCGGCGCTGGCAGTCCCGGACGACCCCGAGCTCACGGCGGACGAGCTGATTCGGCATCTGCGTGCCCTGCTTCCGCACTACCTGGTGCCGAGCCGGGTCGCGATCGTCGAGCGGTTCGCGTTGAACACGAACGGCAAGATCGACATCGCGACGTCGCTCGCCGGTCTTGACCCACCGACCGGTGACGTGATGGACGTCCGCGCCGAGACAGGCGGACCGTTGACCCTGGTCGTCAGGCAGGTGGCCGCACTGTGCGCGCAACTACTCGGGATCGACGCGGTCGGCGCCGATGAGAACCTGTTCTCACTCGGTGCGAACTCCCTGCTCGTGCTGCGTCTCACCCAGCGAATCCGGGACCGGTTCGCGGTGGATGTTCCGTTCGGGCAGGTCTTCCGAAGCCCTACCGCGCGGGCGCTGGCCGAGGTAGTGAACACCGACCGGTCCGCGACCCGGACGGACGGACCGTTGCGGCTCTCCGACGGCACAGGGACGACGCTCGTGCTGTTCCATCCGGTAGGTGGCTCCGTGGCGGCCTACACCGCGTTGGCAGCGGCATGGCCCGGGGCCGTCTGTGCGTTTCAGAGCCCTGCGCTGACCGGCGATGGCCCGGCTGGTCCGGTCGACTTCGAAGACTTGACACGGACGTACGCCGCGCGGCTGCCGCATGACGAACCGGTGCTCCTTGGCGGATGGTCGATGGGCGGAGTGCTGGCCCACGAGGTGGCGCGGGGACTTGCCACGACCGGCGTCCGCTGCGGAGTCGTCATGATCGATTCCGATGCTGCCGCACGCAGGCTTCCAGCACACCCGGGGCAGTGGCATCTGGAGTTCCTCACGGATCTCGCTCGCGGTCACCCGCCGCAGGGCGTCGTGCGGTTGCGCGACGCTGATGAGCGCACGGCTGAAGGAGTTGCCCACCAGCTCGCGATCGAGGCCGGACTGGTGCCACCTGGAACCGACCGGGAGGCATACCGACGATTGTCCTCGGTGCACGCGGAAAATCTCCGCGCCTTGACTGGACACGACCCACGACCGACATCTGCCCCGACTCTGTTGCTCATCGCAGACGCCGTACCCCGGCGGCAGGACCCTGGAGCGGCCTGGACCCAGCTCTGCTCGGATCTGCGGGTTCGCCGTATGCCCTACGACCATTTTGAGATCGTCCACCCGGACCGCACCCACCTGCTGATCAACGCGATCAACGACTGGTGGTCCGCCGTGACCGCAAGGCAGGAACCTCGCTTCGTTGAAGGAGTATCCGATGTCTGAAACGCCCGCAGAGGTGCAGCTGCTGACCACGATCAGCCGTGGCGTCTATCTGACCTACTCAATCTATGCCGCGGCGTCACTGGGTGTCACGGACACCCTCCGGAACGGTCCGCGCACGGCCGAGGAGATTGCACAGGAGGTTGGTGCGCACGCACCGTCGCTGTACCGGGTCCTGCGGACCCTCGCGAGCGAGGGAATCTTCGCTGAGGATGACGCGGGCCGATTCGACCTGACCGACCAAGGACGTCTCCTCGGCTCCGGCCCGGAGTCGCTGCGGGCGTTCGCCGTCATCATGGGCGAGTCCTGGCACCATCAGGCGTGGGGGAGCTTCCTGCACGGGCTGCGGACCGGAGACAACATCTGGGCACATGCCCACGGGCAGACCTTCTTCGAGTACTTCGCCGCGCACCCGGACCGGGCGAAGATGTTCGGTGAGATGATGAGCGAGCTTTCGTCGATCGAGGCGGCCGGTGTCGTGGCCGCCTACCCTTTCACCGGGGTAGGGACTGTCGCGGACATTGGCGGTGGTTATGGTCTGCTGCTGTCCACGGTACTGAGCCGGCATCCGAACATGCGCGGAATTCTCTTCGAGCTTCCGCACGTGACACCACGGGCGGAGAAATTCCTGTCAGGCGACATCGCTGCCCGCACGGAAATCGTCTCGGGTGACATGTTCGAGTCGGTGCCTGCTGGAGTTGATGCCTATCTGCTGAAGAACATCCTGCACGACTGGGACGACGACCGTGCTATCGCGATCCTGAGCCAGGTCCGGCGTGCGATGAAGCCCGATGCGAAAGTGCTGGTGTTGCAGGATGTGATCACCCCTGGCAACACGCCGTCGTACGGGAAGCTGCTCGACATCATGATGATCCTCATCGGTGGCCGGGAGCGGACCAGGCCGGAGTACGAGCGGCTCTTCGAAAGAGCCGGTCTGCGGGTGAACGCCGTTATCGACACGCCTGCGCCGATTCACGTGGTCGAGGGCGTGATGCTTCCATGACTGAACCGGCATCCGGCGATGTTCCCCGGTACTGCGTGATCGGGGCAGGTGCCGCCGGGCTGGCCGCGCTACAGGTGCTGACCGCGCAAGGGTTCGCGGTGGAGTGCTTCGAACGCGGCGAGAATGTGGGTGGGCAGTGGCACCAAACCTACGACTCGCTGCACCTGATTTCCTCTCGGAACGTTTCGGGTTTTCTGAAGTTTCCGATGCCGTCGGACCTGCCGGTATACCCGAGCCGTGCCCAGATGTGCGCCTACATCACGTCTTTCGCCGATCGTTTTGGTCTGCGCCGGCACATCAGGTTCGGCTCGGAGGTGACCAGCGTGACGCCGGAGGGCCCGCAGGGCAGGGACGGGTGGTGGGTTGGTACCTCGGACGGCCTGCGCCGTCGGTTCGACGGCGTTCTGGTAGCGAACGGCCACTTCTGGGATCCGCACCTGCCGAAGGACGCAGCCGACTTCGCCGGCCGGTCGCTGCACTCCTCTCAGTACCGGGGTCCCGCTGACATCGTCGGTCAGCGGGTTCTGGTGGTTGGCGCCGGCAACTCCGGCTGTGATCTCGCCGTGGACATGGTGAACGCCCGGCTGGACGTGTCAATATCGATACGTCAGGGCAGGGTGTTTCAACCCAAGGCGTTCTTCGGACGGTCCCGTTCGGAGATCGCCTGGCTCGCGCGGCTTCCGCCACGGATCCAGGAGCGCGTCATGCGGGTCCTCGTGCACATCGTGGCCGGTCCGCCCGAGGCGTATCCGGGCCTGCCGCTCCCACTGACCCGCAATCTCAACGATCAGCCGCCAGTTCTGAACACGCTCCTGCTGTACTGGATCCAGCATGGCCGCATCGAGGTCGTGCCGGCCATCGACCGCATCGAGGAACAGACGGTACGTTTTACCGACGGAACCGCTCGCGACTTCGACACGATCCTATGGGCGACTGGTTACCGGATCACGCTGCCGTTCCTGGATTCGACGCTTTTGCGGTGGGCTGACGGCGTCCCGCTGCGCGTTGCGGGCATGACCGTTCCCGTCGGACTTCAACGGCTCTACTTCATCGGCCTCGCAGATCCGCGCGGGCCGCAGTTGCCGGTGTTCGGCCAGCAGACCAGGCTCGTCGCGCGCCTGCTGCGGCTCACCGAACGTAACGGCCTTCCTGTCGACGCTTTCCATCGACAGGTGCCTGAGACTCGGATGGAGGTTGTCCGTGGCGAGTGGATGTCGCAGATGAAGGCGACAACCCGATTGGTTGATCGTTTGGAGAAGCAGCTCGGTGGATGATCCGGTGTGTGTGGCCGGGCTGCCGATGGCCACTGAAAAGCTGCGGGTGATCTATCGGCGTGTTCGTCATCGATCTGAACGTCATCGTGGTCCGGTTCGCGGTCATGCACGTGAAGCCGGCTGCGGCTTCGGCCCTGTGAAAACGATGCACCGAGCCTTCCTGAGCATCGTTGGTGTCACGCCCGCGAACTACCGCCGCCGCTTCCAGGACATCGACCAGCGCGATGAGCCGGAGCGCAGCACCCGTCGGAATTCCAACGCGTGGAGTGACGCGTCAGGGCGGAACACTGATGCTCCACGCGGCTTCATGCGGCTGCGAAGGCCCGTCGGTATTCGCGTGGGGTGGTTCCGGTCGCACGGCGGAAGTGCTGTCGGAAGTTGGCCGGGGTGCCGAGGCCACAGAGCCGGCCGACGTGCTCGATGCTCACATCGGTCGTCTCCAAAAGCTCGCGTGCTCGGTCGATGCGGGCGGCGTTGAGCCATCTGATCGGGGTGCTGCCAGTCTCGGCGGTGAATCGGCGCTCGAAGGTCCGTAACGGGAGCCGGGCGTGGTCGGCGAGGTCGGTGACGGTCAGTGGCTGGTCGAGGCGACGCAGCGCCCAGTCCTGGGTCGCGCCGAGGCCGCCCGGACGCGGTGGAGCGGACGGGCGGCGGATGAACTGCGCCTGCCCGCCTTCGCGATACGGCGCGGCGACGATCCCGCTGGCGATCTTGTTGGCAGCGGCGGCGCCACGGTCCCGACGGAGCAGATGGAGGCAGAGGTCGATGCCGCTGGCGACACCTGCTGATGTGACGACATCCCCGGCGTCGACGTAGAGCACGCCGGGATCGACCTCGACGGTCGGGTGGCGGCGGGCGAGTTCGTCGGTGTACTGCCAGTGCGTGGTGGCTCGCCTGCCGTCGAGGAGGCCGGCGGCGGCGAGGGCGAAGGCTCCGGTGCAGATGGATGCGATGCGGGCGCCGTTGCGGTGAGCCAGTCTGAGGGCGGCTAGGGCATCGTCTGGCACGTCGTCGAGGAAGCCGCGGAATGCTGGCACGATCACGGTGTCCGCCGTGACCAGGGCGTCGAGCCCGTGCGGGGCGAGGATCGGCCACCCGTGATCGGTCTCGATGGGGCCTGGCGTACGGCCGCACAGCAGCACCTCGTAACGCAACTGCGGTGCGCCGAAGACGAGGAACGGCATGCCGACCTCCATTGGCAGCATGTGCTCGAGCGCCAGTACCGCGATGCGATGTAGCCGGCTGGAGTCCGTGCAGCTCTGAGGATGTTGCATGGCAGAAAACTATCGCTATTGGCCGGTCCTGCCACTTGTCGGGGGGCACCGGACTTCCGGAGGATGGGTTGCCTCTACAAGTTGTGGAGATATCCCGGTCGCGCCCGGATGAAGAACAGGAACCCATGACCAGGAATCAAACGACTGTCACCACAACGGTCGCGGCGACCCTCGTGCTCGTGCTCGCCGGATGCGCATCGACCGCAGCACCGAAACCCGCAGACCCTTCAGCGGCGTCGGATCAGGGATACCCGGTATCGGTCGAGAACTGCGGGCGCGCGCTGACCTTCGACTCCGCCCCGCAACGGGTGGTGAGCCTGTGGCAGGCACCGACGGAGATGATGCTGGCGCTCGGTCTCAGGGACCGTCTCGTCGCGAGGGCGGGCGACTATGCCGACTACCCGGCCTCGGTGGCGCGGCAGGTCGGGGATGTTCCGTCGATCGGCACGTCGATGAGCTGGCCGTCGAAGGAGGTGCTGCTGAACGAGGATCCTGATCTCGTTCTGGGGCAGTCTTTGGCCGGGTACGCGTTCGACTCCTCGCAGGGCTACGCCTCGGTGGAGGAGATCGAGCGGGGCGGTGCCCAGGTCTACGGCGCGAACGTCTGTGACGCCGACGGCGGTGACGCGCTGAGGATGACGCTTGACACGCCGATTCGTACGTTGCGGGATCTCGGGAAGATCTTCGGTGTCAGCGACCGTGCCCACGAGCTCATCGCGCAACTCGAGTCCGAGAAGCAGGCCGTCGTCGACGCGGTGAAGGGCAAGCCGAACGTCAAGGTCGCGTTCTACAACGGCGGCGAAGGTCCGCTGATCGTGCTGGCCGGTGGTATCTACGACAGCGCCATCACGACGGCCGGCGGTACGGATGTCTTCCCTGCGGACTCCGTCTATGTCAGCAAGGAGGACTTCGCCGTCTGCGACGCCGATGTGATCCTCGTCGGAACCTTCACTGGCCAGGACTTCTCGACGCTGCGCGCCTACCTGGTGCAGACGTTCCCTGACCTGCCGGCGGTCAAGAACGGCAGGATCGCGGAGGTGCCGGTCGCCGACACGGACGCCTCCATCTCGGTGATGCGGGGCTTGACTGAGATCGCCAATGGCCTGCATCCGGGCCTGAATCTGCCGGTTCCCGCGTCGTGAGTGCTGCGGCGCCTGCGGCGGGCACGGTCCGCGAGCGCTGGCGCCGGCCCCGGACCGCGGTGGTCGTCCTGACCATCGCGTGCATGGTTGCGGTGGTGCTCTCGGTCGCGGTCGGCTCCGTCCCGATCGGCCCGGACCGGGTGCTCGCGGTGATCGCGAACCATGTGATCCCCGCACGCGTCGGGTCGTCGGCCACGGACGTGCAGGCGAGGATCGTGTGGGAGTTCCGGCTACCGCGTGCGCTGCTGGGACTCGTCGTCGGCGCGTCGCTCGCGGTCGCCGGTGCGGTGCTGCAGGCGGTCGTGCGCAACCCGCTGGCCGACCCGTTCGTCTTCGGCGTCTCCTCCGGAGCCTCGGTGGCGGCGGTGGCCGTGCTGACACTCGCGACCGGTGTGCTGGCGACGGTCTCGGTGCCGGCCGCGGCGTTCGTCGGCGCGCTGGTGACGACACTGGTCGTGTTCCTGCTTGCGCAACGTCGTGGCCGGGTGACCCCGAACCGGCTGGTGCTGGCAGGGGTGGCAATGTCGTATTTGCTCAGCTCGGTCACCAGTTATCTGGTCCTGCGCGCGAGCGCGCCCGGCATGGGAGTGAGCCAGGTCCTCTCCTGGCTCTCCGGAAGCCTGGCAGCCGCCGACTGGGATGATCTCGGTCTGCCCGCCCTCGTGCTCGTCATCGCCACGGTTGCGCTCGTGCTGATGGCCCGCATCCTGAACGCGTTTCTCATCGGTGACGAGACCGCCGCAAGTCTCGGCGTCGACGTCGGCCGCGTCCGGCTCATCCTGTTCATCATTACCTCGCTGCTCGTCGGTGTCGTCGTCGCGGTCAGTGGCGCGATCGGCTTCGTCGGACTCGTCGTACCGCACGCGGTTCGGCTGGTGGTCGGGTCCGATCATCGATGGGTTCTGCCCGCCTCCGCGCTGGCCGGCGGCGTGCTGCTCGTCGTCGTCGACATCGCCGCCCGCCTGGTCCTGGCCCCTTCAGAGCTACCCGTCGGGCTGCTCACCGCTGTGATCGGGGCGCCGTTCTTCCTCTGGCTGCTACGCCGCGCCGGGCGCAGTGACCGATGAGCAGGCCCGATGCCGTCGCTCGTGGCGGGGTCAGACTGCACGTCGACGGCGTCAGCGTCGAGATCGCCGGCCGGCGCATCATCGAGCGGATCGCGCTCACCGCCGAGGCTGATGTCGTCGGGCTCGTTGGACCGAACGGCAGCGGCAAATCCACCCTGCTCCGGACCGTCTACCGGACGCTGAAGCCCACCACTGGCCGGGTGCAGGCCGATGGCCGGGACGTATGGGCGATGCCGGCTCGCACGGCCGCCCGCATCACGGCAGCCGTCGTCCAGGACAGTCCGAGCGATCTCGAGCTGACCGTCGCCGAGTGCGTCGCAACTGGCCGGATTCCGCACGGCCGCCTGCTCGGTGCCGACGACGCGGACGACCGTCGTGCGGTGGAGCACGCGATGACGGCGGCCGGCGTCGTATCCTTCGCCGACCGTAATGTCAGCACGCTGTCCGGTGGGGAGCGCCAGCGGGTGCAGTTGGCTCGCGCGCTCGCGCAGGAGCCACGCGTCCTGGTGCTCGACGAGCCCACGAACCACCTTGACATCCGCCACCAGCTCGAACTGCTCTCGCTCGTGCGAAGCCTGCAGATCACGACACTGGTCACCCTGCACGACCTGAACCACGCGGCCGCCTACTGCGACCGTGTGATCGTCCTCTCGCAGGGATCGATCATCGCCGTCGGAACACCCGAAGCAGTCTTCACCCCCGACCTGCTCCACGAGGTCTTCGGCGTCAGAGCTGTCGGACTCACCAACCCCCTGACCGGACGTCTCCAGCTGGTCTACACATTAGGGAGCCAACCATGACCAATCACCATCCCCAGGACACCGCCGCAGCGGCGCAAAAGCATCTCGCCACCCTCCACGACGCCTTCACCGCGACGACCGGCGGCGAGATCAGCGACCCCGCCGCGCAGGCCGCGTGGGACCGCTCCGCCACCGCGCACAACGCGCTCGCCGCGCGCCCCGGAGTCACCCTCAGCGGGGACGAGAACCTCGTCGTCGTGCTGCACCCGGGCTTCGACATCCTCGACGTCATCGGCCCCTACTACTTCCTCTCCTCCATGATCGGCGCCACCATTCACCTCGCCACCACCGGGGCGGCGGCCGAACCGGTCACCAGCGCGAACGGGCTCCCGCTCATCCCCACGACCACACTGGCGGAAGTGCCAAAGACCCCGACCGTGCTCCTCGTGCCCGGCGGTGACACCAAAGTCCTGCTCACCGATCCGGCGGCGATGACCATGATCCGTAGGCTCGGGACAACCGCCGCAACCGTCGCCAGCGTCTGCACCGGTGCGATCGCCCTTGCCGCAGCAGGACTGCTCACCCGCCGCCGCGCCACGTCGCACTGGTCCGTGCGACACCTGCTCGCCGGCTACGGCGCCATCCCCGTCGACGAGCGCGTCGTTGCCGACGGGAACATTCTCACCGCAGCCGGAGTGACAGCCGGGATGGATCTCGCCCTGACCTTGGTCGGACGTCTCCGCGGCAACGACTACGCCCGTTTCCTCGAACTCGGTGCCGAATACGCCCCGCAGCCCCCATTCGGCGCCGGCACCCCAGACACGGCCGGCACTGAGCTCACCGCCCTCGCACACGACTTCTTCGCCACGATCGAGCACGACCTTCGAGCACACTGATCACCGGTCCAGGTGCCCGCGTACGCTGTGGGTGCGGCACACCGTCGGCGCGGCGTTTCAGCTGCCGTCGTCGCCACGAGGAGAGTCGGCCAGATCTGTCATCGCAGTCCGACGACGATGCGTTCGTGGAGGTCCTGCCAGACGACGCCCGCCTCGGCGAACCCGGCGTCGAGGAGAGCGGACTCGTGGAAGTGGTGTGTGGAGCCGGTCCAGTCACGCGCACCGTCGGGCCACAGTGTCGGGCGCAAGGCGAGCGCGTCGGCGAGCATCGGTTCGGCCGTCACGGCCGCCCACCACACCTCCCAGGACTCCGCGCCGGTGGCGAATGCCTGGTTGCGTCGGTCGAGGGCCAAGTCGTCGCACAACGTACGCAGCCGGCTTCGACTTTGCCGTGCCCGTGACACGACCCAGGGCGTCTTCAAAGTTCGTGACGGGCGGTAGTTCGTGCAGGTCATCGACTCCTGTCGAGGAGTGTTGTTCGGGTTGCCTGTGGCGTTTGGTCACGTTTCGGTGTCTGGTTGATCTCTGGCGGGTTTCGCGAGTCCTAGTGCCGCGTCAGGCAACGTTGGCCCTGTTGACTACCTCGCGTAGGCGTTCGTCGGCGGCGTGCTTGTTCCGCCAGATGATGTAGCGGCGGATCATGCTGCCCTGCTCGGCGTGGCTGGTGTGGTCGGTGCCATCGAGGGTGAAGTAGCGCAGAGCGGTGAACTGGGCCTCGATGCGGTTGAGCCAGGAACTGTTGGTCGGCGTGTAGGCGAACTCGACGTTGTTCGCGGCGGCCCAGTCGCCGACGCGGGTGTCCTTCTTCGTGCTCAGGTGCGGGGAGTAGTTGTCCAGGACGATCGCGATCCGGGTCCCGGGTGGGTGCAGGCCGCGCAGGTAGCGGCAGAACTCCAGGAACCGTGTCCGGTGCTTCGTCGGCTTGATGTGGCCGTAGAGCTTGTCCGCGCCCAGGTCGTAGGCGGCGAACAGGTGGCGGACGCCGTGGGGGCGGGTGTATGTCGCCCGCCGGCGGGGCCTGGGCCCACGCTCGGGGTCCTTGTGCCGTCCACCGCGTTCGGCCCACTGCCGTCCGGGGTGGGGCTGCAGATTCAACGGGCCGAACTCGTCCAGGCAGAAGATGACGTCGGGCTCACCGGCCTCGGGGACGACCTCGCCGTCGGCGATCGCGTAGAGGTGCTCGACGCGGGCCTTCTTGGCGGCGTAGTCGGGGTCGCGGAAGGTCTTCCAGGTCTTCACCCGTTGAAACGAGACGCCCTCCTCGCGGAGCAGGACCCGTAGGCCCTCGTGGCTGATGTCGTCGACCACCCCCTCAGCGACCAGGAAGTCGGCCAGCTTGGCCAGACTCCAGGTCGAGAACGGCAGACCGTGCTCGGCCGGCGTGGACTTGGCGATCTTCTTGATCTCACGCCGTTCCGGCAGGGTGAACGTCCTCGGCCGGCCACCCTTGTACTTCGGGTAGAGCGAGTCGAAGCCGTCAGCGTTGAAGTTGTGGATCACGTCGCGGACCCGGTCTCCGCTGGTGAACGTCACCTCCGCGATCGTGCCCACGGACATGCCCTGCGCGGACAGCAACACCATCTGAGCCCGTCGCCAGGTCACCACCGAGCCCGTACCTCTACGGATGATCCGCAACAGGCGCCGGCCCTCGTCGTCGTCGATCTCACGGACGCGTACTCGTTCTCCCACCCGGACAGCCTGGCGGCACCCCACCGCCCGGACCAGCACCCGCACGGCGCGTCACGAGGCAAACGTTCCCTGATACGGCACTAGCAGGAGTAGTGGGCGGCGGTAGGGGTCGCGGCTGTTGTGGCGTAGTTGGCTGCTGATCCGGGTGATCCCGGCCAGCCGGAACAGTCCGATGACCAGGTTGCGTAGGGCGGTCATGGCCCGGCTGGCGGTGGACACGCGGCTGTCGTCCTCGCCGAGCACGGCGTCACGGAGCCAGTGAAGTGATTCGATGGACCAGTGGCCGCGAACATAGGCGAGCAGCGCGGCGGGGTCGGCTTGGGCGGGTGCGAGGTTGGTGATACCCAGGACCGCGACAGCGCCGAGGGGTTCGCCGTCGAGCGTGTAGATGGAGCGTTCGAGTAGGAACACTTGGGCGGCGTGCGGGAACAGGCCGGCGATGGTGGGCGTGGCGGGCAGGGCGCGGATGGTGCGGACCTCGATGCGTCCGTGACCGCGGTCGATGGTGGCGTGTTCGACCCCGATCAGGTGCCAGGCCACGGTGTCGATGGCGGCGAACAGCCTGGGCTGGTTGCCGCCGACGGTGAACACGAAGAACGCGGCGCGGCTGTGCCGGTAACGGGCGTGCTCGCGTTGGGTGTGGAGCTGGTCGGCGGTGAAGACGGTGCCGGTCACCTGGGAGTCGCTGATCTGGTCGACCATCGGGCCGAACACGGTGATTTCGTTGGTTTTGTCGACCGGGACCGCGTGTTGCGCGGCGATGGTGCCGTCGTCGGCGCGGGCGGCCAGCAGTATCGGTGTGCGCTCGCCGGGCCGGGCGGCGCCGTGCTGAGCTTGCCGTCGATGTGCAGGCAGCGGCGTAGCGGGCCGCCGTTGGTGTCGCGGTGCTGGGTGCGGGCCATCGCGGCGGTAAAGGCGCACAGGACGCGGTCGTAGTCGGCGCCGTGCACGGCCGGGGCCTCGGCGATCGTCTTGGTGTCGGGCCGGCGGGGTCGCCCGTCACGGCGGGTCGGGGCACCCAACGCCAGCAGCAATGCGTCAGGGGCGTCGGCCACCCACTCGCCGATGGCGGTCAGGTCGAGGTGACCGGCGGGCATCGCCAGCATCGGCAGGGCCAGCAAATACGGCAGCGGGTACCGGCGTCCCCGCAACGCCCGCCGGTCGACGATCTGGGCCAGAAAGCCCCGCAACCGGGCCACCCCGGCCTCGTCGACCGTCACCGGATCACCGGCTCTGGCCCGCCCTGACCCGGTGACCGGTACGGCCCGGCCGGTCCGCCGCGGCCGCTGGGGTGCCAACGCCGTGGTCAACTGGCGGGCCGCGGTAGCCGGTAGCCCGCGGGGCATCTGTTCGGGCAGGACCGCCGCGTCGCCGCCGAGCCAGGCCGGCAACACCTGGTCGTAGACGGGTTCCATCACGGCGGGAAGCAGATCCGGCAGATCGGCGATGGTCAACGGGCGTTCGGTGATGGCGCACTCGGCAGGCACGGGGTTCCTGGTTCCGGTCAGCGTTTTGTGAGAGATTCACTGATCTACGAGGAACCCCGTCCTCATGTCAACTCCCGTTCCGAGCCCCCAGCGGTACCGTGCCGGCCCGGACCGCTGCCCCTGCGGACCCTAGGCACCCGTGCGGCATCACCAATCCCGGGCGAACGACGTCCAAGAGAGACTCACCCGCGACCACACCGTGATCAAAAACGCGGAGCCCGACCGACCTCACCCGCTCGACCAGCCACAACGCCGAAGGCCCGGCGAAGCACACGACTTTGAAGTCACCGTGTGACACGACCCCACCGGAGGTGGGCGGTCGGGTTCCCGACTCTCCGTATCTGGCGCCCGGTGCGCGGCATCTGGTGAATGGTCCGGCAGCACCGCCGGATCCGAGCCGGCCGGAGTCGGCGGTTCGCTACCACTCACGAGGAGTCATCGATGGCACAACCACTGGCGCACAGCTGGAACGACGTCTGGGGGCCGACAATCAAGAACTTGATCGAAAAAAACGAGGTGCTCGGCCCAAAGAACAACTTGATGAAGAATCACCTGAAGAACGAGAACATGCGCAATCTGGCGACGAAACTGGTCGACACGCTGATTGCCAACGACCCTGCCATGGCAGCTCAGCAGGTGCTCGATGAGATGCGGAAACTGCTGCCCGTGATCAATCAGGATACGAAGGAAGCTCGCCCACTGCCGGCGACCACGTTCCCGACGAACACCTACAAGCAGCTATTGGAGCTGGTCAGCGCCAAGATGCTGTGGCAAAACAACGCCACCTGGATCGAACCCGGCAGTCAGAAGGGGGGAAGCGCCCTCAAACCGGACTACAGCTTCCAAGGAAAGCAGGAAAATGAGGCGGCAGGCGATCATGTAGTGGTACAGAACGCTAAGGACAGCGATGCCCTGGTCACACAGATCGCCAGTAACCTGTCAAATAAGCTGACCAAGTACAAGGACGTCCTGGAGGTCTTCGTGGTCATCCATGTCACCGAGTGCCCAGCCTTCGATACCCTGAAGAATCAGGATTCCAGCGGCTGGTTCAAGCTCATGGCCGCTCCTGCGGTCGAGAGTTTGAAAAACAAGGGCATTCTCGACAATTTCTCCTACCTTGTGATCATCGCCGGAGACAAGCCACACATCTTTCCCCGGGACAATTTCAACCTCTAGTCCCACGATCCTACCACTACGCTCGTTATCCGCACGGCTGCCGAACACGGGGTGCTCACCGCAGGTCAGGGCAAAATCGTGATCGGCCAGGCGTGCGGGGTATCGCGATGTGATCACGTCTGGCGTGTCTGGTGTGGAGTGAGAACGAAGCTCCGGCGTGACGAGGTCTTCTCACAGACCTCGTTCCCCGGAGCTTCGTCGTCGCAGTGCGTCATTGCACGGGCACGGCAAAGTCGGCCGGGTTGATGTTTAGGCTGGTTGGAGTTGTAGGAGTTTGAGGATTCGGCTGTTGTTGCGGGCGTTGTAGCGCAGGGCGGCGGCGATGTTGGTGGTGTCGTGGATTCTCAGGAGGCTGACCGACACGTTTCGTAGGGTCGCCATGACGCGCGGCGCGTTGCCGGTACGGATCCGGGAAGCGTCCTCCCGGAAGGTCACATCCCTCACCCAGTGGAGGACCTCGATTCCCCAGTGCTGACGGACGTAGGCCAGCAGATCAGCGGCGTCGGCCTGTCCGGCGGTGAGGCTGGTGACATACAGCATCGCCTGGTAGCTGGTACGGCCCTTCACGGTGACGGCGCGCTCGATCAGGAACACCTGCGCGACGTGCGGAAAGTTCAGATCCGGCGGGGCGGGCATGACCTGGACGGTACGTACCTCGTGGCGGCCCCGGTCGTCATCCACACTGCGCCCGGTGACCGGCACCCCGGCCCAGTCCAGCGCGTCGAGCCGGTCGAACAGGGTCGGCTGGTTGTCGAGCACCGGGAACACGAAATGCGCCTTCTTGACCTCCCGCAGCCAGCGGGCATGCGTGCGCCGCGTCTGCATCGCGTCGGCGGTCACCACGTGATCAGCGAGGTCCAACGGCGTCAACAGCCCGGTGAACGCGGCGATCTCGTTGCTCCTGCCCGGGATCTGACACTGGGCGAGGACCACCCCGGCGCAGGTGAGCGCGGCCAGCAGACGCGGCGCCGCCCGGTCGCGGGTCCGCGCGCCCCGGCTGGTCTTGCCGTCCATCGCGACCTGCGGCAACCGTGGCCGGTGACGGTCCCGCGCGCTGGCGCGGCGGCGTCGCTGGCCAGCGGCCTTGGCCCGGCGTCGGGCCTTACGGTCCCGCGACGGCCGCACCCCGACCCGGGCTTTCGCCCGCGCCGCCGCGTCCGCGCGGCGCTGCAGCCACCGGCCCACGGCGGCGTCCAACGCGTCACCGTCGAGTCGGGCACACAACCCCCGCACCGTCTTCTCGTCCGGGCCGACGTACCGGCCGGTCACCGGGTCCACCCGGGCACCGAACGCCTTCAACGTCTTCTGCGAACATCCGGCGATCCACTGCCCGACCGCGTACACCGACACACTTCCGGCCAGGACCGCGGCGAGGGCCAACCCGACCACCGTCGGAAGCCGATGCCGGACACCCCGCGCGTCTCGCGGATCGGGAACCCGCGACAACGCCGTCACCAGGCTTTCCTGCCCGTCACGGCCCAACAGGACAGGCCGTGTCCTCTGGTCCGACTGGCCCTGGACAGCGTTGATCAGCAATGATGCAGGCGCGGGTACGGTACTCCACAAGGTGATCCGAAGGCGTAGACAACCTCAAGATCACCGGAGCCGTGCCCGTTCCGTCAAATCCACTCCAGACCTCAACGCGGAGTCCTCAGCCGCACACCCTCCGACTTTGCCGTGCCCGTGGGGTTACCTGGTTGGGCGCTGTTGCGTTTGCCTGGTCGGGTCCAGGAATCGCTGCGTCGTGCTGAGCGATCCGTGGTCGGCGATCTTCCGCGGGACGTGCACGGGCACGCCGGCGTCACGGTAGGACGGTGGTCTCCTCGGGTTCTCACTAGACCGTCTTGACAGGGCAATGATCGGCCGTTTAGATGAAGATGAAAGCCATTTTCATCAGCTCATGTGATGCGGATGTTCGTGTCCACCGTGGGCTGACCGGGCGATCTCGAGCTCCAGCGAGTGAAGGGCGACTGAGACGTGACTGCTGTCCCGACAACGAGAAAAGCCGGCGTTTGGCGCGGAGTGAGGCGGCACGCCGTCGCCGCCGTCGCCACCGGCGTCTGCGGGTTCCTGCTGGCCGTAGTCGGTAGTTCGGCCGCATACGCGGGTGTCTACGCGACGAACGACATCACTTCGGGCCACATCGACATCGTCAACATCGAGTGTCCATCCAGCCCGACGCTCGCCCTGACGACGAAGATCGGTTCGGGCACGCCGATCAACCCGGTGGACATGCACAACTACGCGTTCGTCTACGACGACCTGAGCACCGCCGTGACCTGGGTGCCGACGACCGGGACCGCCGGCTACTGGACGGTCGACATCGCCTCGGCCACCCAGTCGTCCGCGCCCTGGGTGGGGTTCAACTTCGAAGGATCCTGCCCGGGAAGCGGTGCGGCGTGGATGAGCGCCGCTGGCGCGAATCCGGGTGACGTCCGGCTGTTCAACTCGGCGGGCTCGCAGGTACTGGGCACCGGGTCGGGGACGTACCCGCTCGCCTCGGGGACGCACGTCCACTTCGAGTGGCGCTTCTACGCGCCGTCGAAGGCGACCACGCCGCAGACCTACAACCTGTACTTCGGATTCTCCGCCTCGGCACCGCTGTCCACCCAGAACTGGATGGCTGCGAAGTTCGTCATCGTCCCCTGATCTTCGCGCGGCAGGGGCGGCCGAGGCGCGGCCGCCCCTGCCGGCTGGATGAAACAGGACCGTGTAGCTCGGAAGGAAGCCCGTGAAGCCTGTTGAACGGTGTCGGCGGAAGCCGAGGCCGACGTACGTGGTCATGGCGGTGGTCGCTGTCATGACCACGCTGATGTCCACCCCGACGTCGGCCGCCGCGACGGTGCCGGAGGAGATCTCCTCGGGTGAGTACGAGTTGACCTCGTATCCGGTCGAGGGCGGTGGGATGGTCATTGGCCTCGCTGACCGTGGTGAGATCACCGAGGTCACGGGCGGTGTGCTTGGGTTCCGACTGCCGGCGCAGGCATCCTATCCGGTGCCCGACGCCGAGGCGTACGCCTGGCTGGGCGCGGCGGGTGCGCCGGGCTACGCGACCGAGGGCTGGCTCACCGGATCGTCGGCGGTCAAGCTGTCGCTGTCCACCCGGGGGCTCGCGGGCTACGACTACTACGACGATCTGCTCGCCGACGACGGTCGCATCTCCTTCGCCTTCTCGGAGGTGACCGGGCCGGGCGATGTCGCCTTCTATCAGCTTCCCGATCTGCCGTTCCTGTCCCCGGAACCGAACGCCCCGGCCGGCTTCCGGTTCGGCACCGGGGTCCAACGCGACGGCACGCCGCAGGGGTCGACCCCTATCGAGCTGGCACCCCGTACGACGATCAATGACCGATTTCGCTTCTCGGCGGTCGGGATGTACTGCCTGACAGTGACGACGAGCGCACCGCTGTCGGATGGTGCGACCGCGAGCGCCTCGGTGCGGCTGCGGGTGGCGGTCGGCGACGACATCGCGTCCGATGCCCAGTGCGGTGACACCCCCGGCCACACCGACCCCGGTGATCCGACCGATCCGACGGACCCGACCGATCCGACGGATCCCGGTGACCCGTCGGTGGCCGACTGGGTCGTCCGTGACGGCCACATCGACGCGGTCGCGGCGCGGATCGACCCCGTCGACGGTGTGGACGCGTTGTCGTTGCGGGCCAGGTACGACGTACCCGGTGAATTTCGGACCGAGTGGATCGAGTACGACGACCTGGTCATGGTCGTCCCGGACTCGGTCAAACTGACGACCCCTACCGCGTACGCGCCCGGTGACGACTGGTCATTCATCGCCCCGCCTGCCACGTCGTACTGGAATCTGCCGCTGGGCCAGCTGCCGGGCGCGCCCTGGGCCGGACTGAGCACCGAGTCGTCGACATTGGTCGGGTTGGGACAGGACAGGGTGTTGTGGCGGGTCGACGCGGTCACCGGGCCGGACGACCAGCCCGCCCCCGGCGATGTCGTCCTGTGGGAGGGGTACCCCCAGCGGGCCGGCATCGGCATGGAGCGCATCGATCTGCCGGTGTTCGGCACGAAACTCGGCCTGCCGGCGGCGCGGTGGGTACCGCTGCACACACACGCCCACTTCAACTGGTCGATCACCCGGCCCGGTGTCTACTGCATCGCGATGACCATCGAAGCGCAGACCGCGGACGGGCGACGGGTCGCCGACGCACAGCAGCTCACCCTCGCGGTCGGGGACGGCACCGACGCGTCGACCGTCACGCCGTGCGGACGGACGCAGGACTACCCCGAGCGCGGCGCCGGCGTGCCGGCAGCGGATCCGGTGTCGGCGCCGTCCGTGCTCGGTTCGGCCGCGTCGTCCCTGGTCAGCACGATCGCTGGTGGAGGCCTGGAGACCCAGCTCGCGGTCCTCGACCCGACCCTGGCGGCACCCGGCACACCGCACGACCCGGAAAGTGTGATCTTCCACCGCCCGGCGGCGCTGTTCAGGGCCGGCACCGGCAACGTGCCCGGCTTCGACACCGGTGTGTACGGCAACTCCATGCAGGTGATCCGCTGGGACACCACCGGGATCCGGCCCGAGCAGCTCCACGGCGACCTGCGATGGTCGCTGCACTCGGTGGCGGGACCGGGCGATGTGGCATTGTCGCATGGCCTCACCCAGAGCGGGCCGTTCGTGTTCAACACCGCCACCGGCCAGACCGAGCCCCACCGGTTGTGGCCAGGTGCGGGCGGCGGTGAGACGAACAGCGCCGTCCGGTGGTCCTTCAGCCGACCGGGAAAGTACTGCCTGACCCTGGAATGGGCGGCTGACCTGCCCGGTGGCCACGAGGCGGTGGATCGTCGGACCCTCACATTCGTGGTCGACGGCCCGCTCGACCCCACCGTCCGGGCCAACCCCGACGGCACCTACCCGGGTGCCTCGTTCACCCACGACGCCGAGACGTTGACGAGGCCCTGCGTCGACGGTGGACGGCCCACCCGGCCCGAGGAAGTGCCCGTCCCCGGTGGCGACCCGGACCCGGTCGACGATCCCTGGAACGTGCCGAACTGGTCCCGGACCACATCCGGTGCGGTCATCCTCAACAGCGGACACGTCGACATCGCTTCGACGCTCGACGACGGCGGACTGCGTACCCGGGTGAAGGACACCACCACGGAGGGGCTCGCCCACGCATCCGACGGCGACGGGGCGTACTGGCACGAAATGCCGGACGTGGTCCTTCAACTGCTCCCGGAGTCCGCGACGACCGTGCCGAATGAGATGTACTCCTTCATCGGACCGGTCGGCAGCCGGATCTGGAACCTGCCGCAGACCGAACAACCAGGCCTGCTCTGGCCAGGCTGGTCCGCCGAGACCATTCGTCCGACCGACCTGGCCGGCGGCGGGCTGGACTGGACATTCACCGCCGCCCGGGGGCCGGGCGACGTCTTCGTCCACCAGACCGGCCCGTTCGGCGCGCCGGTGCACATCTTCGACTCCGCCAACGGACTGCCGGACACGACGCGGATCAGTGCCGGCTCGCACGTGCACGCCAACTGGACGTTCACGGCGCAGGGCAGCTACTGCCTCGCGTTCGAACGTACCGGTAGCAGGGCCGACGGCGCGCCGCTGTCGGACGCCTTCACCCTGGCGGTCGTCGTCGGCGAGGCCGATCCGAGCGGCGTCGACCCGCAGGGGTGCGCGGACCTGCTACCCGGTGGCGACCCGGACCCGGTCGACGATCCCTGGAACGTGCCGAACTGGTCCCGGACCGCATCCGGTGCGGTCATCCTCAACAGCGGGTACGTGGACATCGCTTCGACGCTCGACGACGGTGGGTTGCGAACCGTGGTGAGGGACCTGACGATCGAGGGGATCTCCCACTCCTCGGACGGCAGCGGGGTGTTCCGGCATGAGCCGTCGGACGTGGTCCTCCAACTGCTCCCGGCGTCTCAGACGGCGGTGCCCAGTGACGAGTACGGATTCATCGGCCCGGTGGGCAGTCCCGTCTGGGGCCTGCCCCAGGCCGAACAACCAGGCCTGCTCTGGCCGGGCTGGTCCGCGAAGGGCATCCGCCCCACCGACCTCGCCGGGGATGGACTGTCCTGGTCGTTGACGGCCGTCGACGGACCCGGCGATGTGTTCATCTACCAGACCGGGCCGTTCGGGGCGCCGATACACATCGTCGACTCCACCAACGGGCACCAGGACTCGGCCAGGATCAGCGCGGGCACCTACGCGCACGGCAACTGGATGTTCACGGCGCAGGGCAGCTACTGCCTCGCGTTCGAACGTACCGGCAGCAGGGCCGACGGCGCACCGCTGTCGGACGCCTTCACCCTGGCGGTCGTCGTCGGCGAGGTCGACCCGACCGACGTCGACCCCGGCGACTGCGTAGGTTCATGATGGGACCGTTGCGCTTCGATCGTCCTGACTCGCAGAACTCATGAGGAGACACCGTTGCCCGATCAGTACCAGGAATCCGGCGAGTTCCTCGACCTGCTGAGCATCGACGCCTGGCAGGCGCTGCGGGACCCGGTCCGACAGGCGCTCGCGGGCGCCCGCGTCGATGCTCCCGCCGTGGACCTGGGGGCGGGAAGCGGGCGCGGCGTTCAGGTCTTGGCCGAAACCGTGCCGGCATGCGAAATCATCGCGGTCGAGCCGTCGCCGGTCCAACGCGCGGCCCTGCACGCCCGCATCGTCGACGACCCGGATCTCGCCGCCCGCACGACGGTCGTCGCCGCTACCGCCGAACAGGTCGCGCTGCCGGAAACGCTCGGTGCGGCATTGGCGATCAACGTGATCGGCCATCTGACAGCGGCGGACCGCCGCGCGCTCTGGCAGCGCCTGGCCGGCCGGCTGAGTGTCGGCGCCCCGCTGGTGGTCAACCTGCAGCCGCCGGACACGGCGGTCGCCGTCGCCGAAACCGAGTTCACCACCGTGCGGATCGGCCGGCTCCGCTACCAGGGCAGCGCATCCGCGCGGCCGGCCGGACCTGACCGGGTCACCTGGCGGATGCGCTACCGGGTGCTCGACGATGACGACCGATCAGTACGTGAGATCGTGGCCGAATACGCCTGGCAGGTGATATCGCCAGCGCAGCTGATCGGCGAACTGTCGGCGGCCGGGTTCACCACCGAGCTCGGAGAACTCGGAGTCGTACGAGCGACGCGGTCCTGAGCGAGGGCACTGGTCGTGGTCGGGCTGGTCGTGGTCAGGCCTGGTCGTCGGCCTGGTCGGCTGGCCGGCTCACGTCGGAATCGGCTGGATGCAGGACGTCGCGATTTCCGAGGAACGTCGTTGACTTCGGCGCCCGATCGGTGACAATAACGACAATGATTTTCGTTAGCTGTCGAGGAGCGTAGTGTCGTCGTCACCGCAGACCTCGACCCGCACCGTGACAGCCGATACCGACACCGACACCGACACCGACACCGAAGGAGTTCAGAACGGATGAAGCCCGGAATCCACCCCGAGTACCGGCCTGTCGTCTACCGCGACAAGGGCGCCGACTTCGCCTTCCTCACCCGATCCACCGCTACCAGCGACCAGATGATCGAGTGGACCGACGGTAACACCTATCCGGTCATCGACGTCCAGATCTCGTCGGCCAGCCACCCCTTCTGGACCGGCAAGCAGCGCCTGCTCGACACCGCCGGCAGGGTCGAGAAGTTCCGCAAGAAGTACGCTCGCCCCGGATCTCAGAGCAAGTGATCACCAGAAGGTCGAGGGCGTGCCTCGGCGCGTACCGGCGACCGTGCCTGGTCCCGATCCGGCGGGCGGTCCAGTGTGCCGGCCAGCGGTGGCGACCTGCTGGTGGGGGAGCCGGCTGGTAGTGCGTGACGGCCGGGTCGCCGTCGTCGGTGACCCGGCCGTCGTGCGGGGCGGCAGGGACCTCATCCCTCGAGTTGCGAGGCGAGCAGATCGACGTATGCACCGCCGACGGCGACGAGCTCCTCGTGGGTTCCGGTCTCGACCATTCGCCCGCCGGACAGCATGACGATCCGGTCGGCGGTCCGGATGGTGGACAGCCGGTGGGCGATGATCAGGGTGGTACGGCCGTGCCGGGCCTCGTCCATCGCCTGGTTGACCGCTTGCTCGCTCGCGGCGTCGAGGTTCGACACCGCCTCGTCCATGACGAGGATGGGGGCGTCTTTCAGCAGCGCCCGTGCGATCGCGATCCGTTGCCGCTGCCCGCCGGACATGAGTGCGCCGAGTTCGCCCGCGACGGTGTCGTAGCCGTCCGGCAGCGTCGTGATGAACTCGTGGGCCTGGGCGGCCCGCGCGGCAGCCTCGACCTCGTCGTCGGAGGCGTCGGCACGGCCGAGGCGGATGTTCTCACGCAGGCTCGTATTGAACAGGAAGGTGTCCTGCGGCACCAATGTCATGAGGCGGCGGAGGTCTTCCTGCGGGAAGTCGCGGACGTCGTGCCCGCCCACGGACACCGACCCGGCGGTGACGTCCCAGAATCTGAGCAGCAGGTTGGCACAGGTCGATTTGCCCGCGCCGGAGTGACCCACCAGCGCGACGGTCTCGCCAGGGCGGATCTCGAAGCTGATGTCCCGCACGGCCGGTGCCAGGTCACCGCGGTAGGCGAAGGTGACGGTGTCGAAGCGGACATGCGGCACGATCAGCCCTTCGGGCGGCCGGCTGACCAGGTCCGAGACCGGAGCAGGCGCGTCGAGCAGGGTGTTGATGCGGTCAGCTGATGACGCGACCATGGACAACTCGCGTGCGACCTCGGTCACTTTCAGCACCGGCAGCATCGCCATCGCGGCGAGTACGACAGCGACCGGAAAGAGTGTGCGGTCGAGCTGGCCCGCGACGACGAGCCACGCGCCCAAGACCAGCACCACGAGTATTCCCAGGAGGGCGATGGTGTCCGTGGCGGCGTACTCGATGCCGCTACGGCGTCCGTGCGCGGACTTCGCTGTGGCCAACCGGACGCTCTGTTTGCGGAGCAGCTCGAGTCGCTGGGAGTGTGCACCGAAGTTCACCAGTTCGCGCAGTCCCTGGAAGGTGTCGGTGTTGTCGGCGCTCATCTGGCTGAGGGAGTCGCGTAGCTCGTGTCCGTGCAGCTCGGCCTGGCGCCGCAACCATGCCGGAACCGAGGCGAGCAGCAGCAGGACCGGAACAAGAACGCAGGCCAGCGACCAGTGGAACCAGCCCAGCGCGACGGTGGTGGCCACCGGGACGGTCGACGCGACGGCCAGCGGGCTGAGGGTGTGGGCGAAGAACAGCTCGATCTGTTCCACGTCGGCGACAACGGCCGAGCCGAGGTCGCCGGAACGCCGTTCGAGCATGTAGCCGGGTGAGAGCCGTTCGAAGGCGGCGAACACCTTCGCCCGGGTGTCGGCCAGCGCGCGGAAGGCGGCGACGTGGGCGTAGGTGCTGTCGGCGATGGTCAGGACGACCAGCGGCACGATCAGGCAGCCGAGCACGATCAGCCAGCCGGTGAGCTGGCCCAGCGAGGCTCCCGTGGCCGCCCGTGCCACCACGTACGCGCCGATCCCGGATGAGGCGAGCAGGAGCAGTTGGTGCAGCACACCGGCCAGATAGGCCACCGTGATGAGTCGGCGGTGCTCGCCCAGCAGGGGCATCAGGCTCCTCAGCCTGGTGACCAGCGATCGGCCGGACGCCGGCGTGCCATCCTGACCGTGGCCGACGCCGTGGTCGTGGTCGTGGCTGACGCCGTGCTCGTGGGTGTGAGTGTGAACGTGGGTATGGGCGGTCGAGGTCATGCGGGCGCTCCAGTCTGGGTCGCGACGAGTTCGGCGTAGAGGCCCTTGCGTGCCACCAGGTCTGGGTGACTGCCGAACTCGACCACCCGGCCGGACTCCATCACCACGATCCGGTCGGCGTCGCGTACGGTGGACAGCCTGTGCGCGATGACGACCGTCGTCCGGCCACGTGTCAGGTCACCGAGAGCCTGGGTGATCTCCGCCTCGTTGGCGGCGTCGATGCTCGACGTCGGCTCGTCGAGCACGAGCACGGGAGCGTCCTTGAGCAGCGCACGCGCGATCGCGATGCGTTGACGCTCGCCACCGGACAGTTTCAGGCCGCGCTCGCCGACGATGGTCTCGAAGCCCTGGGGCAGGTGGGCGATGAAATCGGCGGCCTGCGCCGCGGCCACCGCGCGACTGATCTGCGCGTCGGTGGCGTCCGGTCTAGCGAGCAGCAGATTCTCGCGAACCGTGCCGTGGAACAGGTAGGTGTCCTGTGCCACGACGCCAATCAGTGATCGTAGGTTGGCCAGCGGGAACTCGCGGATGTCACGGCCGTCGACGCGGACCGAGCCCGCATCGCCGTCGAAGTAGCGCATCAACAGCCCGATCACGGTGCTCTTCCCCGCTCCGGAACGGCCCACGATGGCCACCCGCTCACCCGGCGCGACCACCAGGTTGAACCCGTCCAGTGCCGGTGCACGCCGGGTCGGGTAGCAGAACCGGAGATCGTGAAACTCCAGACCAGGAGGGTCGCGCCGCAATGCCGGCGCCGTGGTCGCCGTGTCCTTCACGTGCGGTTGCAGGCGTAGCACATCGGCGACCGCGCGTCCGGCCGGGATGGCGTAGTACGCCGAGTGGTATGCCACCTCCAGCTCGTTCATGGGCCGGAAGGTCTCGCGAGTCAGCATCAGGATCGTGAACAGTCCCGCGACGCTCACCGAGCCAGTGGCCGCGTGCCAGGCGCCCAGGCCCACCGCGGCCGTCGTACCGATGGGCACCATCAACGTGCCGATGCTCGATGCGCCGCACCACGCGACCATCAACCTGATGGAGTCCCGGCAAAACGCCTCACCACGCTCGATCAACTCCCGGCCGCGTCGGCCGCTGGCATTGAACGCCTTGAGCGTCGCCATCCCCTGCACGGCATCCAGGCTCTCGGAGTACATGCCCCGGTAGGACACCATCCAGCGGCCACCACGCTCCCTGATCGATCGTTCGCCGACCAGCTTGGACAGCGGTGCCAGCAACGCACACGCGAGCACGACCAGACCCACGGCTGGATCGACCGCTATCACGTACACCGAGGCGAGACAGGACCCCAACACGGACGCCAACACGGTCGGCACGAACCGGCCCACCAGCGGGTCAAGCAACTCGACCGAGTCCACCAGTGTGGACTGCAGATCACCGGCACGCATTCGCTGCGCCTGCCCGGGCCCGATCTCCATCAACTTCAGCGTCAGCCCTTCACGTACCGCCTCCTTCACCCGTGCCGACACCTGCGGCGCCCACGAGTCCCGCGCCACGAGCAGCACGATCCGGAGCACCTGCAGCACGCCGATCACGGCCAGCGGTGCCAGCAGGCCACCGACATCGACCGACGAGAACACCCTGAAGAGCAGATCCGCGATCATCAGACCCTGGCCGACATACGTCGCTGTCACCAGCAACATCAACCCGACCAGACCGGCTATCTCCACCCAGGCTCGCGGACGCAGGCCCAGAAACAACTTCACCGTCGACCACACAGCGGCACCTCCACAACCGGTAGACCCCTTGACCTCATGAGAACGGGCCGGGTGGCGCCGCCCGGGCAACACAATCAGTTATCGGTCTCACCGTCGCTACCCTAAATGAAAATCGTTGTCGTTCTCAAATCGGGCGGCGGGTGGCGGGCTGAGCCGCCGACACGGGCAAGCATTGAGGATTGTTCAGCGCGGTGGAGACCGACGCGCTGACTCGTGGTAGCGGGCCGCTCGAGTGGCGCTGAACAATCCCACTGGACAGCGAATCAGCGGAATTCGTCAGGCATCTTCCTGATGCGGTCGGCCGGAGCGTACCGCAGCATCGAGGCGAGCCGGTCGACGACACGCGCGTCGAACAAGCCGTTGGCCGCCATCCAACCGTCGTTGAACACGGTGTCCAGGTACCTCTCACCGCCGTCGCACACCAGCACGACGATCGTGGTCTCCGGCCCGACGCTCAGCGCCCGCTCCAACGCCTTGTACACCACGCCGCCCGCCGAGCCGCCGATCAGGATGCCGAAGTTCCTGGCCAGGTAGCGACAGGTCTCGAAGGCCTCCGAGTCACTGACCTTGATCCCCTCGTCGATCAGGTCGTAGTCGAGGGTGTCGCAGATCTCCGAGGGCACCGGCGTCCCGGTACCGGACTGGTGGTAAGGAGCCTCTTCCCCGCCGAAGTTGACGGAGCCCACCGGCTCGACACCGATGATCTTCAGGTCCGGAACGTGCTCCCGCAGGACGCGGCCGGTGCCGCAGAGCGAACCACCGGTGCCGACCGCCCCGTACAGGTAGTGGATGTCCACACCCAAGTCGTCGTGCAACTCGCGGGCGAGGGGTCGGTAGCCGTTGGGATTGCCCGGATTGCTGTCCTGCGCGGTACAGTACGCGCCCTGCTCGACCGCGAGCCGGCGGGCCGTAGCGTACCGTTCGGCGGTGGCCAGTCCGTCCTCGTCTCCGCCGACGTTGAGCAACTCGGCACCGTAGGCGAGCATTCCGCGCAGCTTGTCGACGCTGGAGTGATTGTCCACCACTGCGGTGAACTTGTATCCGCGTTCGGCGGCGATGAGCGCCAGACCGAGCCCGGTGTTGCCGGAGGTGGCCTCCACCAGCCACCCGCCAGGGGTGAGCAGCCCTTGCTCTTCGGCCTCGTCCACCATGTTCCTGGCCATCCGGATCTTGGCGGTGCCGGTGGGGTTGTACTGCTCCATCTTCAGCAGGACGGTTCCTGCTCCGTCCGGTACCGCCAGCCTGAGCAGCGGTGTCCGCCCGATGAGGTCGGATACCTTGTCTCTGATCATTGCTAGCCCTTCGCACAGATTTCCATCAGACACCGCACGAAGATGTCGTTGTCTTCGGGAAGCGACAGTGAGGCTCGGATGAAGTTCTCGTATCCCGGCTCGCGCCACGCCTTGACGATGATCCCGGCGCGGTGCAACTCCTCGGCGACCCGGTCGGAGCGGCAGCTCGTGTCGATGAACACGAAGTTGGCCGAGGACGGTGCCACCCGGAAGCCCGCTCGGCGCAACATGTCCGTGACCCGGGCGATCTCACGGCCGGTCCGCCGGACGGTGTCCGCCAGGTGCGCGCGGTCGCCCAGTGCGGCGATGGCGGCGTCCTGAGCCAGTTGGTTGACGTTGTAGGGAGCGCGGACCCGGTCGAGCGCCTGGACCAGCGTGGCGTCGGACGCGACGCCGAACCCCACTCTGACGCCCGCCAGGCCGTAGGCCTTGGAGAAGGTGCGCAACACCATCCACGGTCGGTCCTGCCCGTGCAGGACCGCCAGCCCGTCGGGGTAGTCCGGGTCGGGGCGGGCGAACTCGCAGTACGCCTCGTCGAGCACAAGTAGGGCCGACTTCGAGGTGTCGGCCACGATACGCTCCAGCTCGCCGACACTGAGCATCGCGCCGGTCGGGTTGCAGGGGTTGGCAAGGAAGACAAGTTTCGGGCCGGCGGCCAGTGCGTGCCGCCAGGCGGCCGCGTCAAACCCGAACTCCGCGGTGACCGGGACCTTCTCGACCCGGGCGCCGACCATGCGTGGAAAGATCTCATGCAGGCTGAACCCAGGCGCCTGGGTGGTCACCAGATCGCCCGGATCGAGAACTGCCTGGCACAGCAGTTCCAGGATGTTCTCCGAACCGTTGCCGAGTATGATCCGCTCGGCAGGCACGGTCAGGCTCTTCCCGATGGCCTCGGCCAGCCGTTTGCCAGTGGGATCGGGATAGCGGGAGACACCACGGGCCAGGCGTAGGCGCACGGCTTCGGCGGCCGCCGGGGAGACACCGAACGGGCTCTCGTTGTTGGAGAGCTTGATCACGCGGGCGGCGCCGCTGAGCGTGGCCACCTCGTCCGGGTCGGCGCCGGGATCGTAGGCGGGCAGGCCCGCCACCACCCGGCGCACCACGGACGCCGACGTCGCTGGTTCGAGGGTGCGACTCATGGAACGGTCTTCCAGGAGGACAGTGTGGTCAGCGGGACAGCGCTCACCAGAAGTCGACCCGCTGCCCGCGTCCGGCTGCCAGCGCGAGATCGGCGATGTACCGGCCCAGCGCGGCGTCAGTGACCGCCATACCGCTGTTGTAGGCGAAGACCACATCGTCGGGATCGCGCCGGGCCGGTGCCCGGCCGAGCAGGATGTCCGGCAGTTCGGCGTCCACCGGGGGCAGGCTGCCGTCAGCGGCCCGCAGCTTGCCACAGGTGACATGCATCTGAGTGATGTCCGTGGCGATGCGGTAGTCCGCGCCGTGGAACACGTCGTGCACGCCGTAGCCGAGCAGCACGGCGATCGCTCCTGGTTTCACCCACTCGCGCTGGACCACCTTCGTCACCGACAAACCTGCGGCGCCGATCAGGATGTCCGCTTCGCCCGCGGCTTTCTGGAGATCGTCCACGATCTCGACCTCGCGGCCGTCCACACTGTTCTGCACGGCGCGCAGACCATCGGGATAGGTGCCGAACACCTGCAAGCGATCCAATTCCGGAAGCGCTGCGAGCAGCATCGGCAGGGCCATCTGCCCTTGGACGCCGGTGCCGACGACCAGGGCGGTTCGAGCGTCCGGGCAGGCCGCGCGGGCGAACAGCGCGCTGCTGGCAGACGACCGCAACGGCCCGAGTTTCACCACGTCCATCAGCGCGATCGGCGTCCCGGTGGTGTCATCGGCGATGAAGATGAACGAATGGAATCGGTAGCTGTCCCGGCTGCGGCTCGGATCGAACTCGTAGACGGCCTTGAAACACACGGTGTCGGTACCGGCGTCCCTGGCCACCATCGAGTAGCTCAACGAGTGATCGTCCGGGTCCTCGATGACCGTCTTGACCGGGTTGTTCGACCCTCTTTCACGCAGGGCGCGGTAGGCCCCCTCGACGACGTCGAGTACCTGACGGTAGTCGAAATCCAGCCCTTCCTGCTCCGACTGCGGCAACAACCACAACTGTCCGGGCGCGGCGTAGCTCTGTGACATGCGAGGCTTCTCCTTCGTTTCGAGGCGGGGTCAGATTCCGTCCAGTCGCCAGCGCGGTGATGCGTCGCCGAGCCGGAGAACCGCTTTCAACGGCAGTGGGGTGTCGTGGAACCGTGATTCGAGGAAGTCCATGTGGTAGCCGGCGGTGTTGAGGTAGACCAGGTGATCACCGGGCCGCACCGGCCGGGGGAAACCGATCTTCCGCCAGGTGACCATGTCGTTCTCCAGACAGGTCGAGCCCGCGACACAGGCCGGAAACACCTCGTCGGCACCGGACTGGGTGGATACCAGCAGGGGATCCGGGAGGTAGTCGGTGTTGAACCACTGTTCGCACAGACTCAGGCTGTTGCCCGTGACGGTGACGATCGCGTACCCGTCGGTGTCCCGCCGGTCGTCGACCTGCTGGACGCGGTACACGGTGAAGCCGGCCTGGTCCAACAGCGACCGGCCGGGCTCGACGATGAAACGGATGCCGTTGCGGGCAGCCTTCGCTGACAGGCTTTCGTCACCGTCGACCGGGTGGTTCATGATCGTGCGCGCGGCCTGGGTGGGAGGCTGTCCTCCGTACGGATAGAAGTAGAAGCCCCTGGAGGTCTTGGTCGGGTGGTAGTGGGCAGGCTCGTTCTGTCGGATGAACTCGTCCCAGAGTGGTGGATCGACATAACGCATTGGTAGCCCGCCGCCGATGTCGACCAACTCGACGGACAGCGCGCCGCGCCGTCTGGCGTCGAGGCAGTGCTCTATCATTTCGTTCGCCGCCGTCGCCCGTTCCTCGGGGGAATAGCCGTTCAAGTGGAACGAGAATCCACGGAAGCTCACGTGGTCGGTGAGTTCCAGACACAGGTTGACGGTCGCGTCGCGCTCGGCGGCGGCCATGCCGAAGCGACTTCCCGGTTGACTCGTCGTCCGGGCACGTAGCAGCACCCTGACCTTTCGGTGTGCGAGTCGTGCGGTCGCGGCCAGCCTACGAAGTTCGCTGATCGAGTCGATGGCGACCAGACAGTCGTGTTGGACGGCGAGCGTGTGCAGTGTGTCGTCTTTTTCCGGGCCGGAAATGCCGATCCGGTGTCCGGGCACTCCGCCGGCCAGGGCTTTGACCAGTTCGGAGGTACTGGCGGCGTCGATTCCGACGCCGAGGGCGGCGGCCGACCTGACGTAGCAGTCGGCCTTGTTCGCCTTCTTGGCGAACAGGATGTCGACGTCGGCGCCCGTCTCGGCGAACGCCTGCCGCAGGGCGGTGACGTTCTCCTCGAAGACCTCCGGCAGCACGACATGCAGCGGTGAGCCCAGACCGTCCAGAAGCTCGGCCAGCAGGTCCCGGTGTTCGTCCAGAAGCGTAGCGACGGCGGGATGCCGCAGGGCGGTGAGGGGGAAGGGGTGGACTCCGGTCAGCAAACCTTGTCCTGATCGCGACGTGGTCACTCCATCATGTCTACTGCAATCGATAACCATATGCAATAGGTCGATTGGCGTCGATCACTGCCTTGACTCCGGCATAAATTGATCATGGGTGAACCAATCGCTTCGTGGTTCGACCCTCAGCGAGGGCCACGGAACTGTTCGGCCATGCCTTCGCCGGCGCCACGATCGACAACCTATGGCCACCCGAGCGTCGAGGACGTCCGCCGCCGCCTCGGGGTCGCTGGCTGGTTCCCGGACCGAGGGTTCGGCCGCAACGGACACGACATCCGACGGCGCCACCGTGGAATCAGGGGTTCTCCCGGGCCCTTCGCCGTCCACATGCGAGCTGATACCCTGCCTTCAATGAAAACGAAAACGGGTGTTGGTACCTTGATCACCGTGGCGGTGCTCGTGCTCGCGGGCTGCGCGGGCGGTGAGTCTTCCGACGCGGCCGGGGGAGAAGCGACGACGGGGACGGGCGCGACGAACTACCCGTTCACCATCAACAACTGCGGGACCGACGTGACCTTCGAGGCGGCGCCGCAGCGGGTCGTCACGCTGAACCAGACAGCCGCCGAGATCCTCATCCACCTGGGGGTGGGCGAGCGGGTCGTCGGATCGGGTTACGAGATCTACGAGCCGCCGGACGAGATCGCCGAGCAGTACCGGAAGATCCCGATCCTGTCCGCGCACGGACAGCCGATCAACCACGAGAAGCTGCTGGAAGCACAGCCGGAGTTCGTCTACACCTCGTTCGGGAGCTTTCTCACCGCGGCGCAGTCCGGCGACCGGGACCAGCTGCACGAGTTGGGCGTGCCGACCTACATCACCGAACTCGACTGCACCGAGCACGTCAGCGTGGCCGGCGCGGACTTCGAGATGATGTACGACGAGTACCGCCAGTTGGCCAAGATCTTCGACATGCCGGCCGCCGGGGACAGGCTGGCGATCGAACAGCAGTCCGTGGTGGACGAGGCGTTGGGCGCCGTCGAGAATCGGGACACCCCGCTGAAGGTGATGTGGTTCTACTCCACCTACGACGGCACTCCGTGGGCCGCGGGTCCCGGCGGTCTGCCGCAGCACATCTCCGACCTCGTCGGCGTCGAGAACATCTTCGATGACGCGTCGACCAAGTGGGCCGAGGTGAATTGGGACGAGGTCGCCGCCCGGGATCCCGATGTCATCATCCTGGCCGATCTGACCAGGGGCGAACCCAACGACACCGCGATCGAGAAGATCGACCTGCTCAAGAACGACCCGCTCACCAGCAATCTCGGCGCGGTGACAGACGACCGGTTCATCACCATCCCCGGCGCCCAGATGGACCCTTCCTACGGCAGCGTGTACGTGGTTCCCGCGCTGGTCGAAGGCCTGAACAAGTTCCGGTGAGCAGCCGACCCGTCATGACAGCGAATCCACGCACCACCGCCGGACGCGCCAGCAACCCGATCAGCGGCCATGAGATGGTTCCGGCGCGTCTGCGCCGTGCCTCGGTGGTGGCCTTCCTTTTCCTGGCCGCAGCCGGGCTGCTGGTGTCGATCGTCGTGGCGTCTTTGTTCGGGAGCGCGGACATCGGCTTCCTCGATGTCGTGTCCACGATCCTGCGGCATGTCGGCCTGGGCAGGATCGCCCCGAACCCGCCGCTGCCGAAATTGCTGGACGCCCTGATCTGGGAGTCACGCTTCCCGCGTGTGTTGCTGGCCGCCGCCGTCGGCACGGCACTGGCGGTCTCGGGAGCGGTGCTGCAAGCGATCACCAGGAACCCTCTGGCCGATCCTTACCTGCTGGGGGTCTCCTCTGGTGCCTCGACCGGCGCGGTAGCCGTTCTCCTGTTGGGTATCGGCGGCGGCATCTCCCTCTCCACCGGAGCCTTCGTCGGTGGCCTGGTCGCTTTCGGCCTGCTGCTGGTACTGCTCGGTGGGGGGCGCGTCGCCAGCCCTACCCGGGTGGTGCTCACCGGCGTGCTCGTGTCCCAGTTCTTCGCCGCGGTCACCTCGCTCATCCTCATGGTCAGCGGCGACGCGAACTCCACCCGCGGCTTCACCTACTGGCTGCTCGGCACCCTCGCGGGAGCCAGATGGGAGGGGGTGACCGTCACTGTCGTGATCGTTCTGGTCGGGGTGCTCGCCGTCGTGTTCTTTGCGCCGGCCCTGGACGCCTTCACGTTCGGCTGGGACGCGGCAGCCGCTCTGGGGATCAACGTCACCGTGGTCCGCATCTGGCTGATGGTGCTGACCTCGCTCATGACGGCGGCGGCCGTGGCGGCCTCCGGCGCGATCGGCTTCATCGGGCTGCTCGTTCCGCACGCTGTCCGCATTCTGGCGAGCCCGATGCACCGCTCGCTGCTTCCGCTGTCCGCGATCGTCGGTGCCATCCTCCTGATCTGGGTGGACACGTTCACCCGGACCGCGTTCACGCCGCACGAACTACCCGCGGGCGTCATCACCGCACTTCTCGGCGCGCCCGCCTTCGCGCTGGTCCTGAAGCGTCTGGAGTCCTGATGGGCCGGATCACCGCCACCGACCTCTCCTGGTCGGTCAAGGGCCACCGGCTGCTGGACAGCATCGAGATGGCCGCCCAGGACCGGAAGATCGTCGGGCTCCTCGGCCCCAACGGCTCGGGCAAGTCGACGCTGCTGCGCCTGCTCGCCGGACTGCGCCGCCCCGACACCGGAGCCGTCCGATACGACGACACCAGCCTGCGCGACCTCAGCCGCCGGGTGCTCGCCCGGCGGCTCGCCGTCGTCGAACAGGACGTGACCGCCCACAACCACGTCAGCGTCCGCCAGGTCGTGGAGCTCGGCCGTACACCGTTTCGGGGTCGTTTCGACGCACTGACCGAGCGCGATCAGCGGATCATCGATGCGGCACTGGACCGGGTCGACGTCGCCGACAAGCAGCACCAGAGCTGGCACACCCTTTCGGGAGGGGAGAAGCAGCGCGCTCAACTCGCCCGGGCCCTCGCCCAGGAGCCTCGGGAGATCCTGCTCGACGAACCCACCAACCACCTCGACATCCGCCACCAGCTCGAACTCCTCGACCTGCTGGGATCCCTGGAGGTCACCTGCGTCGTCGCTCTGCACGACCTCAACCTCGCCGCCCGCTACTGCGACCACCTCGTCGTCCTCGACCACGGGCAGGTGGTCGCCGCCGGCACACCGCAGACCGTACTCACCTCCGACCTGATCGAGTCGGTCTACGGCGTCACCGTACTCGTCGACCGCGAACCCATCACCGGCATCCTGCGAGTCACCTACCTGGCTGCCACCGACGTGAGGACGGCCGCCGCGAAAACGATCACCTCGGAGGTGAGCCGGGGCGCCGCCCGGCAAAGGGACGAGGGCTCAGACGACCCCGCCACGGCGGGCACAGGTGTCACACCTGTCCGTCCGCAACGGGACAGGACGCCGTGAGGGGCCGTCCCAGGACGCCCGACGCCCCGGAGCCCGTCGCACATCGACTGGAGGCGGCGATCGAGTGGGCCGCCGCGGTCGCGCCGCGCGCGGGCCCGCGTCGAACGAGCCGGCCACGAGGTGCGGAGCCGCGGCGCGCAACGGCTCCGCGGTAAGGATCTTCGACGACCGGACCCGAGTGGCGGACCGTGCCTCAGTTCATCACGACTGCGACAACAACCGCTACTCTGTTGGCAATCGTTGTCGTTTCCATGACTGGAGATCGATGCGTATGCTCGACGACGCTGTCGGGACCCACGCCAGGCCGGTGCCCCTGCTGCGCAGCCTGTCCTTCCTCCGGTTGTGGACCGGCACGATGGCCTCCGGCGTGGCGACGTGGGCGCTGCCGTTCGTCCTCGGACTGGCGGTGCTCGACCGGTCGCTGACCGCGGCCGAGCTCGGAGTGCTCCTGGCCACCCGCACCGCGGGCTTCCTCGTCGCCGTGCCGGTCGGCGGCGTGCTGGCCGACCGGTACTCGCGGCGGCGGACGGTGCTGGGGTCCGGGTTGATGGCCGCCGTCGCCGCGCCCGTGATGGCGATGAGCCTGGGCCGGTCACTCTTGCTGGCCGCGGTCGCGGCGGCGGTGATGGGCGCCGGGCAGGGCGCGTGCCGTCCGGTCTTTCAGGCGCTGACCGCCGAGGTCGTCGCCGAGCCGCAGCGGCAGCAGGCGAACGCCGCGATCACCCTCGCGGTCCGGGTCACCACCCTGGTGGCGCCGACCCTCACCGCCCTGCTGGCCGCGGTCGTCTCCACCCCGGTGCTGTTGTGGGGCGTCGGCGCGCTGTGGCTGGTGGCGGCGCTGATCCCGCCCGCCGGAGCCGGCTCGCCCGTCCCGTCCGCCACCAGGCCGAACGTCCTGGCCGAATTCGCCGACGGCGTGCGTGAGGCCCGCCGGCACCCCTGGTTTCTCGCCGGCCTGGCCGCGCTGACCGCGGTGATCACCACCGGATACTCGGCCACCTTTGTCGTCCTGCCGCTGGTCAGCCGGGACCGCTACGACAACGAGGCCGTGCTGGCCGCCGCGATGACCACGTACACCATCGGTGCGCTCGTCGGCGCCATGATCATTGCGAGATGGCGGCCCCGGGCCCAGGGCTGGGCGGCGCTCGCCGGGCTCTCGCTCTACGGGTTCGCGCCGCTGAGCCTGCTCCTGCCGGTACACCCGGGACTGATCATCGCCGCGTACGTGCTCGCCGGCATCGGCGTCGAGCTGTTCAACGTGCCGTGGTTCACCGCCGCCCAGCGCGAGATCGAGCCGGCCAAACTCGCCCGGGTCTCCTCCCTGGATTTCCTGCTCTCCTATGGCCTCGCACCCGTCGGTCTCGCGCTCATCGCCCCTGCGATCGACCAGTTCGGCGCGACCGCGGTCCTCGCCGTCTGCGCGGTGGTCTGCTTCGCCGCACCGGCTGCCGCGGCGCTGGTGCCATCGTCGCACGGCTTCACCGTCGCCGATGAGCGCCGCGTCCCCGGCCGCCGCGATCGTGTCCGGACCCGACCGCCGGTACCGGGATGACGATCTCCGCGTACCCCCGTGGAGGGCGGCGAGGCGCCACCCGGACCCGCACTGCTTCGGCGCCGTGCCGGTTGCCCTTGATAAGTAGGTGATCGTCCGGTTCATTCGCAGAGGTGGCACTAGTCCTGATCGAAGCCGCGTGAGCAAACATTACATTCGCATGGTCTTTCCGGGGCGCTTCGAGCGTGCGAGGATCATCGTCGATGTAGCGATTCGGTGTCCGCCGATGCCGTTATCGTTCTCCCCACGTTCCTGGCGGGTCCGCCGCGTTCGGCAGAGAGGCGAATCGCATGCAGAGCGCTGGCGGTCCCACGGGCACGAGACGGATCCTGCTGGCCGCCGTCATGGCGGCCGTCACGGCCGGAGCCACCATCCTCGTCGGTGGGTCGGCCGCCACCGCGGCTCCCGGCCGCGGACGGACCTGGGCCCTGGTCCAGTACACCGAGTACGGTATCCCGCACATCTCGGCGACCTCGTTCACCGGCCTCGGTCTCGGCTACGGATACGCCGCAGCCAAGGACAACGTCTGCGCCCTCGCCGACATCTACCTGACGGTGCGTGCCGAGCGATCCCGGTACCTGGGCGCGGACGCACCCGCCAGCGACCTGACCGCCGCCGTCAACAGCCTGCACAGCGACCTCTACTTCGGACGTATCAAGGCCAGCGGCGTGGTCGAGCGGCTGGCCCGTACCCGGGCGCCGCTCGGGCCGCGCCCCGAGGTCGCGGACCTGGTCCGTGGCTACGTCGCCGGCTACAACCGGTACCTGCGCCAAACCGGTGTCGACCGGATCTCCGATCCCGCCTGCCGCGGTGCCGCCTGGGTCCGGCCGATCAGTGACATGGACGTGTACCGGCACGTCTACGCCGTGACGACGATGAGCGGGGCGGGCAGCCTCGCCAACGACATCGTGACCGCCGCGCCCGCCGCCGTGGCCTTCACCACCGCGGCCACGCAGGTCGATCCCGCCACCGCGGCACACCGCATCGCCGCGGCCGTCGAAGCGCGGCGCGTGGATCAGGAGCTGGGTAGCAATGCGATCGCCGTCGGCGACCAGGGCAGCCGTGGAGTGCGCGGCGCACTGCTCGGCAACCCGCACTTCCCCTGGCAGGGAGCCCGTCGGTTCTGGCAAAGCCACCTCACCATTCCCGGCCGGCTGGATGTCTCCGGGGCGAGCCTGCTCGGCCTGCCCATGGTCCTCGTCGGCCACAACCAGAACGTGACCTGGAGCCACACCGTTTCGACGGCGGCGACCATCGGTCTGTTCGAGATGCCGACCACGCCGGGTCGGCCCACCGAGTACGTCGTCGACGGCGCTGCCGAGCCGACGACGACCCTGGACGTCAGCGTCGAGGTCCGACAGCCGGACGGCTCCCTCGACACGGTCGAGCGGACCTTCCACGAGACCCGCTACGGGCCGGTCATCGCCAGTGCGTACGGCATCCCGCTGCCCTGGGGCGCCACCCTGCACACGGTCCGGGACGCCAACGCCACCAACCTTCGGCTGCTCAACACCTGGCTCGGCATCGGTACCGCGCGGGATACCACCAGCGTCGCCCGGGCACTGGCAACCAGCCAGGGCGCGCCCTGGGTCAACACCGTCGCCGCTGACCGCTACGGCCACGCACTCTACGCCGACTACCAGGTGGTTCCACACGTCACCGACGAGCACGCCACCCGCTGCGGTACGGCACTGGGCCGGCAGATGTTCCCCCTCGTCGGCATCTCGGTGCTCGACGGGGCACGGAGCGACTGCGCCTGGGCGCGCGACGACGACGCTGTCGAACCCGGCATCTTCGGGACGGGCCGGCTGCCCAGCCTCACCCGCCGCGACTACGTCGCCAACTTCAACGACAGCCCGTGGCTGACCAACGCCCAGGCCCCACTGACCGGCTATCCGCGTGGCGTCGGCGACGTCGGCACGCAGCGTTCCTTCCGTACCCAGGAAGGACTCCTGTCGGTCGAGGCCCGGATCGCCGGCACCGACGGACTACCCGGTCGCGGCCACTCCCTGGACACCCTTGCCGGCGCCTTCTACGGCAACCACGCCCGGGTGGCCGACCTCGCCCACGACGGCGTCGTGCGGATGTGCGCGGCGTTCCCCGACGGTAAGGCGCCGTCCACCGGCGGTGGACTGGTGGACGTCACCGACGGCTGCGCGGCGCTGGCCGCCTGGGACGGCTCGTTCCGGCTCGACAGCCGCGGCGCGCTGCTGTTCAGTTGGTTCATCTCGTACGCCGGACGGATCGCCGGCGGCTACTGGCAGCATCCGTTCGACCCGGCCGAACCGCTGACCACTCCACACACCCTTGCCGGGGACCAGCCGCAGGTGCAGCGGGCTTTCGGCGACGCGGCACTGCTGCTGGAGAACGCCGGCGTCCCCCTGGACGCCCCGCTCGGCGACCATCAGTCGGTGACCCGGGCGGGCATGACGATTCCGGTACCGGGCACCGCGCCGCACGTCGGTCTGCTGAACGTGGTGATGCCGGTCTGGGATCCAGCGCGGGGAAACGTCGATGTCTCGTCCGGGTCGAGCTTCGTGCAGGTCGTCGAGTTCCGTCCGGGCCGCGCGCCCCGGGCGAAGACCGTGATGACCTACTCGCAGTCGGCTGACCCGACCTCACCGCACCACGCCGACCAGACCCTGCTGTTCTCGGCGGGACAGTGGGTCAGCGGCCGGTTCACCCCCCGTGAGATCAGGGCCTCACCCGTCTGGCGGGCAGCGGTCGTGACCGAATAGTGGGAGGTGTCGGTCGTGGCGGAGAGCGGTATCGGCTGGGTAGCGCTCGGCTCGCTGGTCGGTAATGGTCCCGCCGAACGCAGGCTGGCCCCGGGAACGCTGCGCCGCATACTCCGCTACGCCCGCCCGTACCGCGTCGGCCTGCTCATCCTCTGCCTGCTCGTGCTGGCCGGCTCCGCTGCGATCGTGGCGACCCCGCTGCTCCTGCAGGCGATCGTGGAGGTGGGCATCGCCCGCCAGGACACCACGGCGGTCGCCGCGCTCGCCACCATCGCGGCCATCGTCGCGGTGGGGGAGGCGCTGCTCAGCTACGCGCAGCGGATGGTGTCCGCACGGATCGGTGAGTCCATCATCTTCGACCTGCGCACCGAACTCGTCCGGCACATCCAGCGCATGTCGCTGACCTTCTTCACCCAGGTACACACCGGTGCGCTGGTCTCGCGGCTCAACACCGACGTCATCGGTGCCCAACGGGCACTGACCTCGACACTGGCCGGCCTGCTCGCCAACGTGGTCGCGGTCGTCTCGGTGATCGTCACCATGTTCGTGGTCTCCTGGCCCGTCGCGGTGATCGCGGTGCTGCTGCTGCCCGCCTTCTTCGTGACCGGGCAGGTCGTGGCCCGTGGCCTGCGGTCCGTAGCCCGGGCCCAGATGGGTGTCAACGCGGAGATGGCGTCCACCGCCGCGGAGCGGTTCAGCGCCTCCGGGGCCATGCTGGTCATGCTCTACGGCCGCGACCACGACGAGGCCACCGCCTTCTCCCGTCACGCCGGCCGGGCCAGGGAGCTCGGGGTCGTCTCGGTCCGTCGTGGACAGATTCTCATGGTCACCCTCACCGGCGTCGCCGCGATCGCGACGGCAGGCGTCTACGGACTCGGTGGTGTACTGGTGACCGAGGGATCGATGCAGCTCGGGGCGCTCATCGCGCTCGTCGCCCTGATCGGACGGCTGTACGGCCCGATCGCCGGGCTGATCAACGTGCATGTGGACGTGATGAATGCGATGGTCAGCTTCGAACGCGTCTTCGCCATCCTCGACCTGAAGCCTCCGGTGGTCGACTCGGGCCGCAAGGGTCCCGTCGACCCGACCGAGCCTCCGCGAGTGCGCTTCGACCAGGTCAGCTTCGCCTATCCCGCGACCGACCAGCTCACCACGGCCGGCCTCGACGAGGTACGGCTGCCCGGACGACGCAGCGGGACCAGCGTACTGCACACCGTGTCGTTCGAGCTGCGGCCCGGCACGGTCACCGCGCTCGTCGGCCCTTCCGGGGCGGGTAAGTCCACGATCGGGCACCTGCTCGCCCGCCTGTACGACCCGGACAGCGGGTCGATCCGGATCAACGGCATCGACCTGAGGGACTACCGGCTCGGAGCGGTCCGGGCCGCGGTCGGAGTGGTCAGTCAGGAGACGTTTCTGTTCCACGACACCATCCGAACCAATCTGTGCTATGCGCGGCCGGACGCGTCCGACGCCGACCTGTACCGGGCCTTGGAGGCCGCACAGTTGCTGGAGTTCGTACAGGGACTGCCGCTTGGACTCGACACCGTCGTCGGGGACCGCGGCCAGCGGCTGTCCGGCGGAGAGCGGCAACGGCTCGCCCTCGCCCGGTTGTTCCTCAAGAGTCCGGTGATCGTGGTCCTGGACGAGGCGACCGCTCACCTCGACGGCGTGTCCGAACGGCTTGTTCAGCAGGCGCTGCGCGAAGTCCTGCGCGGACGGACCGCCCTGGTCATGGCACACCGGTTGTCGACCATCCGATCGGCCGACGCCATCGTGGTGATCGCCGACGGCAAGGTCGTCGAGAAGGGCGGCCACGACACACTGCTCGCGCGAGAAGGGCTCTATGCCTCCCTGTACCGGAGCTCGGGGCGATGAGGTACGGCCCGGCCCGGTCGGTAGCCGGGACCACCACCGTGAGGAGACCAGCTGTGAGCATCCCGACCACCAGCCGCGCCGACCTCGTCGGGCGGATCGAGGAGTTGGCCCGCGATCACCCGGACACCGTCGCGTTCGCCGTCGCGGCGCCCGACGGCGCACTGGAGTCGCTGACCTACGCGCAGCTGTTGGCCACCAGCCGCCGGTTCCGCGACCACCTGCGGCGCCTCGGCACCGGCCCCGAGACGTTGATCGTCCTCGACCTGGACAACGACCCGCTCTACCTGAGCTACCTCTTCGGTACCTGGATGCACGGCGGCTCGGTCCTGCCGATCAGCACGACCCTGCCGGTCGCGGACAAACAAGCGTTGCTCGGTCTGGTCAAGGACGCGATCGGCCCGACCCTGGTCCTGGACGCCGCCGCCGGCGCGCAACTGCGGGAAACGCTGCTGGCCGGCGGCGGCGCGTCGGCGGGGGCGCCGCCGACGCGGCCGCCGTCGACCGGCGACGAACGGTCCGCGCCGTACCTGTACCTCACCTCGGGCGGTTCGACCGGGCTGCCGAAGGTGGTGTCGTACACGTTCCGCGGCGTCGGCCGGTCCAGTTCGCCGCATGCGACGGGCGTACCCGAACCCGGCGGCGTGGACGGGACCCGGCTGGTCTGCGGCGACCTGTACAGCACCGGCAAACTCACGCTGGCGTTGCACGTTGTGCTGACCGGCTGCCGGGTCATCACGATGCGAGACTTCGCGGTCGACACCGTCACCGCCGTCCTGCGCGAGCACACGGTCTACTCCCTGTGCCTGTCGCCGTTCCACATGGGACGAATTCTGGTCCATCCCGACCTGGAAACATCGGTCTACCGCCGCCTCGATCGGGTCTCGCACGGCGGCACCCAATGTCCCCAATGGGTCAAACGTGGCTGGATCGGGCTCGTCGGGGCCAAGCGCGTCCACGAGGTGTACTCGAGCAGCGAGGTCGGCGGATCCGCCCGCCCCATCATGTGCGACGGGCAGGAGTGGCTGCGGCGACCGGGCACCGTCGGTCGCGGCCAGGGTATCCGCATCCTCGACGAGCAGGGCAAGGACGTGGCACCCGGCACCATCGGCGAGGTGTTCGTGGCCCAGAGCTCCGGCCCGGCGAACTACTACGTCGGCAGCAGCGAACTGCGCGTCGCCGCCGACGATCCGACGTACGTCAGTGTTGCCGACCTGGGCTGGCTCGACGAGGACGGCTACCTGTTCATCGCCGACCGGCTGTCGGAAGCCCTGCGGATCGATGGACAGACCGTGTACCCGTCCATGCTCGAAGAGGTGATCGGCGAGCACCCGCTGGTCGCCGACGTCGCGGTCGTCGGAGTGGTCGACGCCGGGGGACGGCTCCTCCTGCACGCCGTGGTCGAGCCGGTCTCCCACGCGGCCGGCCGGCTCGACGGGAACACCGTCCTCGACCACTGCCGGCAGCGGCTGGACGAGGCGCGGGTTCCACGAACGGTGCAGTTTACCGAACGGCTGCCACGGACCCGGGAGGGCAAGATGCGTCGGTCCGTCGTCCGTGAGATCGCCGCCGGATGAGCTCACGGGCACACCTGGTGGGCATCCTGCGGGAGACGCTCGAGGTCGACGAGACCGCCTTCGACCGGTCGTTCCTCGACGCCGGCGGGAACTCGCTGCGGGCCGCCCTGATCGTGGACGCGGCCGAGTCCACCGGCATCGACATCGGCATCGACCAGTTGTACCGGGCACCGACCCTGTGGGCCGTGGTCGAGACGGTGCGGAGCCCGGGCGACGGCGCCCCCGACGCGCTACCACTGACCAGGGCGCAGCGAGCGCTGCTGGAGCATACCGGGCCGACCCGCTCGCGGTGGCGCCTCGCGGTCCTGCGTCCACGAGGTGCTTCGGGCTGGAACGACCAGTCGTTGGAGGTCGCTGCCCGCAGCGTGCTCAGCCGGTACGACGCGCTGCGGGTCCGGCTCACCGTCGACGGGACTCCGGCACAACGCATCACCGATCCGCCGGTCACCGAGGACGTCCTGACCCGGATCCGGCTCGACGGCAGGCCGAACGGATGGGACCTGCACCGGCTGTTGCCCGATCCGCGTCAGGTGGGCGCGGTGCCGTTGACGCACTTCGTCCTGCTCGACCACGACGGTCCGGACCATCCGTGGCTGCTCGTCGCCATCCACCCGGTAGTCTGCGACGCCACGTCCTTCGACCGGGCCGTCCGGACGCTCCGATCGACCGTCGCCGTGGTCCTCGACGGCGAGCCGGTCGTGACGCAGCCGGCCCGACCGACCTGGCGCGACTGGTGTACCAGGCAGACCGACACCGGCGCCACCGGACCGGAACCGGGCCGTGCGCCGAATCCGGGGCCGCCCGACGGCGCAGGCACATCCACGGCCCCCGACCCGGCCGGCCGGGTGGTCCCCGGTACCAGTGCGGCACCACCGGGCACGACAGTGCCGTCAGCCGTCGGCACGGTGCTGGCACAGGCTCACGGCATGCAGGAACTCGACATCCCGGTCGACGACCCGACGGAGGATCATGCGGTCACAGCTCTGGGGGCACCACCGGGAACCGATCTCGTCGGCTGCTACGCCACCGTCCCGGACCGGCACGTGGTTCCCGGTGGCGCGCCGGCCGCGCCGGCCCGGCGGAGGACGACCGCCGTCGCGGTACCTGAGATCCGGATCCGGCCACCGGACCGGGACAGCCGGGTCGTCACGCCCCCCGGCACGGCGGCGGGTCTGCTGGTCGAGGTCCGGGTGACTGCCGACACGGTCGATCTGACCTGGTACGTGGACGAGCGCGCGCACGCCACCGCCGCAGTGGCAGCCACCGCACACCAGGTCACCGGACTGCTCAACCGGCTGGACTCTCGCGTCACCACCGCTCACACGGTGGTCCCGACCGGCGCGGACTGGGCGGGAGCGGGCGATGGATGAACCCGCGCGGCCGTTGAGCCGCAGCCAGTTCTTCTGGATCTTCCAGATGCTCGAAGCGCCGCCGGCGCTGCGGCACCAGTACGTGACGACCCGGCTGGTCGCGCTCCCGCCCGGATGCCGGACCACGGACGTCTCGGCCACCGTGCAGGCGGTCGCCGCCCGGCACGCGGCGTTGCGGACCAGGGTCGCGCACCGCCCAGGACTGGGCATGGCCGCGGTCGTCGATCCGGCCACCGACACCGACGTGCCGGTACGGCGGCTGGAGGACTGCGGGTACGTCGGCGTGACCGGCCTGGTCGACGACCTCAGCCGCCGGTCGGCCGACATCGAGACGTACTGGCCGATGCAGGTGGCCCTGCTGACCCTCGACGAGCAGCCGAGGTACCTGGCCGTCGCCATCCACCGGCACGTCGCCGACCTTGACGCGCTCGGACTGCTCGACCGCGAGTTCAGCACCCTGCTCGGTGCCCGGCTCAGCAACACCGAGCCGGTACTGCCCGCCGCCGGCACCATCGACGAGCGCCTCGCCCATGAATCCGACACCGCCCGGCGGACACAGCGGCGGCAGGCCCGCGAGCACTGGGCCAGGCTGCTGCGCGGCGTACCGACGGTGTCGTTGCCGTTCCGGGCCGCGCGCGGCGGCCTCGGCACCGTGCGGACGCTGACCCTGACGTCGCCGGCGCTGGCGCTGGCGCTGCCCACGGTGGCCCGTCGGTGCGGGCAGGCCACGGCCGGCGTGGTGCTCGCGGCGGCCAGTGTGGTGCTGCGCTGCTACACCGGATCGTCGGTACGCTGGTCCCTGGTGTCGGACAAAGGGGTACGCCCGGGTGCCGGCCCCACGGTCGAGACCCGACTGCAACCGGTCATCGTCGATGTCGACATCCCGCCACGGACACGGTTCGCGGCGGCCGTCGCGGCCACCGCCGGGGCCATGCTGCACGCCCAACGTTTCGCCGACTACGACTACGCCGACTTTCTCGACGACCGGTCCGCGCTCTGGACGAGCCGTGGCGGGCTCACCCACGTCGACGCGTACTACCATGCCATGGCCGGTACGGCCGGCGACGGCTACACCGGCCGCACCCGCCGCATATCGGCCGGCGTTCGGGCGCGTACCACCATCGAGTGGGGAACGGTCGACAGCGCCAAACGCGGACTGGAACTGTCCGTCGCGGACTCCGAGGACGGTTGCGTACTGGCCCTGATGGCCGAACGCCGGGTCTTCGACGACCCGGCCATGCTGACCGTGCTGCGGGCCGTCGAGTCGCTGCTGTGTGACGTCGCGGCCGGCGCCGACCCCACCCCTGACGAGGTCGCGGCCACGCTGCCCGCCGACTGGCCACGCCCTGCGGACGGCTGCTTTGCCCGTGACGGGGTGTGGGCCGACCCGGAACTCATGCGCGACCTCTGGCTGGCCGATCCGCGGGTGCGTACGGCCCACGTCGGGCCGGCCGGTGACGGCGACCCACGGCTGGTCGCCCGACTCGAGGTGGTCGGCGACCTGCCCGATCCGCTGCACCCGTTGCTGGCGCACTGGGACCATCCGGGTGTCGTGCGGCCCGACGAGATTCTGGTCCGACCCGCGACGGCGGGCCCGCCGGCACCGCCGGCACCGCCGGCGGACCGGTCGCAGGTCACGGCGTTGCTGGCCGCCGTCCGGCAGGTGACGGCCAACCCGACGGTACGGGGAGACGACAGCTACCACGCGCAGGGCGGCCACGCCGCCCTGGTGCCGAGCATCCAGCGCAGCCTGGAACTGGCCGGCTGGACCGGCCTGCGCGGCCGGGCACTGCTCGGACCGCAGCCGCTGGAACAGGTCGCGACATCGCTGGAAACCAGGCCGGCGACGCACCGCGGGGAGACCCTCGATGCGCACTGACCCGTCGCCCTTGGGAGTCGATCTGCTCGACCCGGTCCGGACCTGGGCGGCACGACGCCCCGACGCCGTCGCCGTCGCCACGGCCGGTACCTCGATCCGGTACGCCGCCCTGGTGGCGGCGGCCGACAACCTGGCCGCGGCGCTGATCGGGGCGGTGCCCGACGACCGCCCCGACGATCCGGTCGCGTTGTGTGTGCGTCCGGACGGGACACTGCCGGTCGGGCTGCTCGCCGCGCTGACCGCCGGCGTCGCTCCACTGGTGGTCGACCGCTCGTGGCCCGAGCCGGCCGTCACCGGCATGGCCCGTCTCGCCGGTGTCGGCCCGGTCGTGGCCGCCACCGAGGACCTGTGCCGCTGGGGCCGGGTCGGCACCGGCCCGGTCCTGCCGGTACGGCTGCGGGGCCCACGTCCCGGACCCATCCGGTACCGCGGACCGACCCGGGACGGCTACCTCACCTGCCCGGTCGGCGCCACCGAGCCGACCGCCGTGCGCCGCATCGACCAGGAGTCGGTCGCCCGTGCGGTCGGTGCCGCCGTCGTCGGCACCGGGCTCGGCCCGTGCGACAGCGTGCTCTACCGTGGCGGGGCGACCTCGGGTACCGCGCCTCTGCGGATGCTGCCGGCACTGGCCACGGGCGCCCGCGTGGTCCTGGCCAGCCGGGCCGAACGGCACCATCTGGTGTACGCGCTGGAAGCGATCTGGCGGGAAGGGGCCACGGTCGCCGAACTGACCGCTGCCGAGATCCGTGTCCTGTTGGGTGCCGGTGACCGGCTGGCGTACCTGCTCCTGGCGGCCCGGGAGACGCTCCGCGTCGTCTGGCTCGTCGCCGGGACGCTGGACAGCGCCGACGAGGAGGCGTTCCAGCGCCTGCTCGGGGTGCGGCTGGTCCCCGCCGACGCCGGGCTCGTACGGCGCGCCGACGAGCCGGCGGTGCCCGGCCTGGAGCACTGGCCGGGCACCGGAGGGGCCGTTTTGGTCGACGGGGTACCCGGCGACCTCGCCAGTGTGGAGCGGATCATCGTCGGCCATCCGGCCGTCTCGGACGCGGAACTGGCCGGACCTGGGCCGGCCGGCCTGAGCGCCCGGATTCGACTGGCCGACCCGAATCCGACCGACCCCTTCGACACGATGGTGCTCACGGAGTGGCTGGAATCGATGCTGCCTCCGGAGTTCGTTCCCCGGACGATCACTGTGGATGGTGTGTCGGCCGTGGTAGCCGGGCCGGCACCGGAGACGATCGAGGCATGGCTGCCCCTCGTCCGTGGCATCGTCTCGGAGGTGCTGGACGGGGCACCGGTCGACCCGACGGACAACTTCTTCGCCGTCGGCGGCAACTCGTTGCGTACCGCGTTGCTGGTCGACCAGATCAACGACGACCTCGGCGTCGAGATGTCGATCGGCGCGGTGATGGAAAGCCCGACGATCGCCGACTTGGCGGCGCTGGTGGCCGGAGCCGCCGGCGGGCCGCCACCGGACACCACGACCGGATGAAGGGCCACACGGCCGAAGCAGAGAAGGGACAGTACGTGGAGCGAACCCCGCCACCGCCGACCCGGGCACTGGCCGTCAAGCTCAACGGTGCCGGAGGCGCCCGTACGGCCATGCTCTATCCCGGAATCGACGGCGGCGTGGACGTCGCCACCCACTTCAGCGCCAGGCTGCCGGGATGGACCGTGTATGGCGTCCTGACCGCGCCGGCGGTACCTGCCGGCGACTCGATCTCGGCCATGGCGGCCCGGGGACTCGCCGCGATGGCCCGCAAAGGCCGACCCGACCCGGACTGTGTGATCGGCTTCTCGTTCGGCTGCTTCGTCGCCCTCGAAGCGGCCCAGCAGCTGTGGTCGGCGGGCCGACCCGCGCCGACCCTGGTCCTGATCGACGCGCTGATCCGCCTCGGCGCGCAGGAGGTGCCGACCGCCGTCGAGTCGATCTGGCAGTTCGCCCGCACCGCGGGGCTCACCGCCAGCCTGGCCGAGTTCACCGCGTGGGACGTGCCGGACCGGATCACCGCGATCATCCGGGACTGTGCCCGGACCCTCCGCGGACTCGACCTGGAGACCGGCCGGCGGCTCTACGACAACATCGAACGCGGTGCCGAGGCGCTGTCCGGCTACCAGGTCGCGGCGTACCCGGGGGCGACCGGGGTCGTCGTCGCCAGCGACTCGACGCTGACCAGGCCCGATCCGCAGCTGTGGCGGGAGGTGTTCACCGGTCGGTGCGAGGTGACCGTCGTCCCCGGCACACACATCGAGCTGATGTCCCCGCAACGCGCCGACGACGTCGCCGCCGCGGTGCGCTGGCTGACCGACGGGCTGACCCGCCCGGCCGGCAGCTGACGGGGCGGGCCGCGATGTGTGGCATCGCCGGCTGGGTGGCCTTCGAGCGGGACCTCCGGCAGCACCGGACGACGGTCGCCGCGATGACCGCGGCGCTGGCCCACCGTGGGCCGGACGACGACGCCGTCTGGTGCGACCGGCGGGCCGCGATCGGCCACCGCCGGCTGGCGGTGATCGATCCGGACGGCGGGGCCCAGCCGATGGTCGCGCGTCTTCCCGGCGGGCCGGTCGTCATCGGCTACGGCGGCGAGACCTACAACCACCGCGGTCTGCGCGACGAACTGCGTCGGCACGGCCATGGCTTCCACAGCAGCAGCGACACCGAGGTGGTGCTCCGGGCCTACCTGGAGTGGGGTGACGAGTTCGTGCACCGGTTGACCGGCATGTACTCGGTGGCGCTCTGGGACGGTCGCCGGGAGCGGCTGCTTCTGGTCCGGGACCGGCTCGGCGTCAAGCCGATGTACTACCGGCTGACCGACGACGGTGTGCTGTTCGGATCGGAACCGAAGGCACTGCTGGCCCATCCGCTGGTACCGGCGGTCCTCGACGGGGACGCCCTGCGTGAGCTGGCCGGCCTGACCGCCACCCCCGGCTACAGCGTGTGGCGCGGCGTCCGGGCCCTCCGGCCGGGACACCTGCTGGTGGCCGACCGGACCGGCGCCACCGAACACGCCTACTGGCACCCGACGGCGGCCGGTCACGACGACGACCCCGTACTGGCCGCCACGACGGTGCGCGACCTGCTCGCCGACATCGTCACGACACAACTCGTCGCCGACGTTCCGGTCGGACTGCTGTTGTCCGGCGGACTGGACTCCAGCGTACTGACCGCGCTGGCCGCCGCGCACGGGCCCGACCGGACACCGGCCACCTTTTCACTCACCCTGGCCGGCCCGCACGGCGTCGCCGGCCACGACGAGCAGGACGTCGACCGCCCGTACGTGGAGCAAATCGTCGCCGCGATCGGCAGCGACCACCAGACGGTGCGGGTCGATCCGGTCTCCGCGGCCGCGCCGGCCGTCCGTGCGGCGACCGTGACGGCCCGCGACGCCGCCGCCGGGATGGCGAACCTGGACGGCTCCCTCTACCTGTTCCTGCGGGAGGTACGTCGGCACCGCACCGTGGTGCTGTCCGGCGAGGGAGCCGACGAGATCTTCGGTGGATACCGGTGGTTCCACGATCCGGGGGCACAGGCGGCCGCGACGTTTCCGTGGCTCGCCCCGCCGTCGTCGCGGGGCGACCCGGTCGCGGACGCGGCGGCCGGCCGCACACCGCTGTCGGCCGCGTTCAGCGCCGACCTGCAGCTGTGGTCCTACGTCGACGCGCGGTACCGGGAGGCACTGGCCGAAGTGCCCGGCGACGACCGGGGCGATGCCACCGAGCGGCGACTTCGCGAGATCGGACACCTGCACCTGACCCGGCTGCTACCCGCGCTGCTGGAACGCAAGGACCGCATCGGGATGGCGCTCGGCCTGGAGATCCGGGTGCCGTTCTGCGACCATCGGCTCGTCGACTACGTGTTCGGCACCTCATGGTCCGTGCGGGCCGCGGACGGGCGCGAGAAGTCACTGCTGCGGGCGGCGACCGCCGATCTGCTGCCGGACCCGGTCAGGCGCCGGCGCAAGAGCCACTACCCGTCGATGGTGGGTCGGCGGTACCTGGCCGAGGTACAGCGGCAGGTCGCCGACCTGGTCGCCGAGGACTCCTGCGACGCGCTGCGGTTCTTCGACGGCCGATGGCTGCGCCGCGCGGTCGCCGTCGACCCCGGCGATCTCGACCAGACGGGACGCGGGATGCTGGAGTGGTTGCTGGAAGCGTCGACCTGGTTCCAGCTCTACCGGCCGAGGCTTCCGTGAGGTGGGGGCAGGTCCGCGGCAGCGGTGACCGCCACCAGGTCGGTGGCGCGTCGCAACAGCTCTCGCGCCCACCGGAAGTCGGCCTCGGTCGGCGCCAGGTCGACGACGACCGCGCGGACCCCGCCGGCCAGCACCGCCGCCAACACCGGGGCCAGCGTCTCGACGCCGCCGACCAGGTACGGGCAGTCCGCGCGCAGGCTGCGCATGGGCGCGGTCCACAGATGGCCCACCTCGGGACGCCCGGCGGCGGATGGGCGGACCGCCTCCCGCCGCCAGACGGCGTCGGTGTACCGCAGCGCGGCGACGGCGGCCCTTTCGAGGTCCGGATCGTGCGGGTAACGTTCCCGGGCGACCCGCCATGCCTGCTCATCGTCCGCGCGGACGATGAGGCCGGCGTAGACCCCGGTCTGGTCGGGCGTGCGAAGGTCGGTCGGGAACATCCCGACGTGGACCGCGTCCAGTGCCCGGGCGGTCTCCCGGGCGGCCGGGGAATGCCCGGCCACGAACGGAACCGGTCGCAGGCCGTCGCCGGCCGGCAGCCGCAGCCGGGCCCCACGCAGTCGGTAGAACTCCCCGTCGGCGGTCACCGGCGCGGGATCACCGACCAGGCGCAGGACCAGGTCGGCGTATTCCCGCAGGCGTACGTATCGGCGGTCGTGGTCGGTGTCGTCGCCGAGGGCCAGCCGGTCTGGTGTCGACGTACCGGCGACGAAGTTCAGAAACAGCGGGCGACGGTACCGGTAGCTGAGCGACGAGGCGAGCTGCGCGACCGCGAACGGGTGGTGGTAGACGGGGTTCACCGCGACCAGCGGCACCAGCCGGTCCGACACCGCGAGCGCGTGCTGGCCCACCAACCACGGGTCGACCAGCGTGTCGTTGCCGGTGTGGGCGAGGACGCCGGTGAACCCGTACCGGTCGGCGAGCCGCACCGTGGTGTCGATCTCGTCCCAGGCCCGGGAGGGATCGTGGTTGCGTGGACTGATGGCGAAGGTCCAAGGTGGGACGGGCGTGGGCTCCGGCTCACCGGGCGGCGAAGTGCTCACCCCGCCATTGTCGGCCATCGCTGCACGCGGTTGGGGCCGGGCCGCACCGACGGTCCGGGGCGGGCCTGATGCGTGTCGGGGAGGAACCGCCGCTGGTCTGTGACCGGTTGGCCGAGGTCGTGGCGACGACACCGGACGCCGTGGCGGTCGAGGACGACGCCGGCTTTTTGAGCTATGCACAGCTGTACCGGCGATCCGGAGATCTGGCCCGCCGACTCGTGGCGGCGGGCGCCGGCCCGGAACACAGAGTCGCCGTCTGTCTGCGTCGCGACCGCGGCTTGGTGGTGGCGCTGCTCGCGGTGCTCCGCTGCGGCGCCGCGTTCGTGCCGGTCGACGTGGCCCACCCCGAGCGGCGGCGACAGGAGATCGTCCGCGCCAGCGGAGCCGTCGTCCTGCTGGTCGACGGGGACGCCGGTCCCGACCCGGGTGCTCCACCGATGTCCGTACACGGGCCGCTGGCACACATCGGGACGTGCCGGCTGCCGACGGTCCATCCCGACCAGACGGCGTACGTCATGTACACCTCGGGCTCCACCGGGGCGGCCAAAGGGGTCGTGGTCCCGCACCGGGCGCTTGCCTACTATCTGGACTGGGCGGCCACCCGTTACGTACGGCAGGCCCCGGTCCTGGTGCCGACCTCGCCCGCGTTCGACCTCACGATCACCGGCCTGTTCGCGCCCCTGTTGCGAGGGGCCCGGGTCGTGCTGCTCGCCGACTCCGGGCCGACGGCGCTGGCCGCCGCGCTGACGGGCCGCCGGTGGGGGACGGTCAAGCTCACCCCGTCGCATCTGGACGCGGTGGCGGCGGCCCTGGCGTCACGCCCCGCCGCGACGACCGTGGTGGACGTCCTCGTCGTCGGCGGCGAGGCACTGTTCCGTAACCAGGTCGAGCCGTGGTGGCGCGGTGTGCCGGCAACCGAGGTGATCAACGAATACGGGCCGACCGAGGCGACCGTGGGTTGCTGCGTACACCAGGTGGCGCCGACCGATCCGCAGGCCGTGCCGATCGGCGTCGCGGTGCCGTACGCGTCGGCGACCGTGGACCGCGGCGCCGCGCCCGGCGGCCGGGCCGAGTTGTCCGTCGGCGGGCCGGCCCTGGCCCGCGGCTATCTCGACCGGCCGGGCCTGACCGCGGACCGGTTCCGACCCGATCCCGACCGGCCGGGTGCCCGGCGGTACCGTACCGGTGATCTGGCCAGCGCCGATACCGCCGGTGTGCTGCACTTCCACGGCCGGGTCGACCGGCAGCTCAAGATCCGTGGATACCGGGTGGAGCCGGCCGAGGTCGAGTCGGCGCTACGGACGGTACCCGGGATCCGGGAGGCCGCGGTGTGCGGCCGGCCGGCCGCCGGGCGGACCGTCCTGGTGGCGTACCTCGTCGTCGGATCCGGCGCCGCACCCGACCGGGACACCGTGCGACGGCTGTTGGCGCAGCGACTGCCGGCGGCGAGCGTCCCGGCCCGGTTCGTCGTGGTGCCGGCCCTGCCGCGCACCGCCAACGGCAAGGTGGACCACGCCTGGCTGGCCCGCGAGCCGGACAGCGCCCTACGGGCGGCCGCGGCGGCCCGCCTGCGCTGCGAGCGGGACGCCGCGGTGGCGGCGCGCGGTGCCGGGCACCGGGGCGGGCGGGAGTAGACATGTGCGGACTGGTGGCGCTCTGGTCGCCCGACGCCGGGGTGGCACCAGGCGATCTGGCCCCGATCGCGGTGCTCCGGCACCGGGGCCCGGACGCCACCGGGTGCTGGGTCGCCCCCTCCGGCCGCGCCGGGCTGGCTCAGGCCCGGCTGGCCGTGGTCGGGATCGCCAACGGGGACCAGCCGGTCCGCAACTGGGCCGGTGACGTACGGGCAGTGATAAACGGCGAATTCTACGACCATCGGCGGTGGCAGCGGAAACTCGTCGCCCAGGGGCACCGGCTGCGGACCGAGTCCGACAGCGAGATCGCCGTACACCTCTATGAGGAGGATCCGAGCGGATTCGTGGAGTCGCTGCGCGGCGAGTTCGCCGTGGTGCTCTGGGACGAGAGCCGGCAGCGGTTCCTGGCCGTGCGCGACCGGTTCGGCGTCAAACCGCTGTACTACACCTGGATCGCCGGGCGACTGGTGGTGGCGTCCGAGATCAAGGCGCTCCTCGCCGCGGGGGCGGTACCCCGCTGGGACGCCGAGTCGTTCCACGACTACCTGCATGCCTGTTTCGCGCCGGACCGGACCCTGTTCGCGGGCATCTTCCAGGTGCCGCCCGGGAGCATGCTGCGTGCCGATGCCGACGGGGTGCGGGTCGTGCCGTACTGGGACCTCGACTACCCGCCGGCCGGGCAGGTGGCCGGCCCGGCGCTCCCCGTGGGCGAGGCCGCGGCCCTGGTGCGCGGCCAGGTCGAGGAGGCGGTGCGGCTCCGGCTGGTCGCCGACGTGCCGGTAGGTTTCCATCTCAGCGGCGGCCTCGACTCCTCGGCGGTGGTGGGAGTCGCGGCGGGTCACGGTCCGCCACGGACGTTCACGGTACGGTTCCCGGGGTCCACCCTGGACGAGGGCGAGGTGGCCGGGCGGACGGCGGCCTACTGGGGCGCCGACCACCACGAGGTGATCGTCGACGGCGCACGGCTCTCGGCGCACCATCCGGAGGCGGCGCAGACCGGTGAGATGTTGCAGGAGAACGGCCACGGTGCCGCGCGGCTGGCCCACAGTTCGGCGGTCCGGCGGGCCGGGCTGCGGGTGGTGCTGGCCGGCGACGGCGGCGACGAACTCTTTTGCGGCTACCGGCATCTGCACGCCGACCTCGCCCTGGGCGTGGTGGCGGATCCGGCCGTCCGGCAGCGGTTCGCCCGGGTGCTGGCCGCCGCGCCGGCGATGCCGACCCTGCGAGGCACGCTCGACCGGCTCGGGTTCCTGCCGGGCTGGCTGGTCGACCGGCAGCTGACCACCACCTCGGTCGTCCGGCCGCTGCTGCATCCACAGTTGCGGGCGCGGTTCGTCGATCGCGACAGCCTCGGCGGTCTCATCGACGCGGCCTGGCCACAGCTCGACGGGCGGGCGCCGGTGCACCAGTCGCTCTACCTGTTTCTCCGGACCTGGTTCTGCAACTACATGCTGGCCGCGGAGCGGCTGGACATGGCCCGGTCGGTCGAGGTTCGGCTGCCGCTGCTGGACCACCGGTTGTTCGAGGCGGTGCGGTCGTTGCCGTTGGCCGAGTTCCGTCGAGGGCAGGTCAAGCAGGTGTTGCGCGACGCGATGACCGGCTATCTGACCGCAGAGGTGCGCGGCGGCGAGAAGCGGCCGTTCTTCGCCCCGCCGGGCAACCGGCCCGCGCGGGCGGCGGTCGGGATCCGGCGCTGGATCGACGAGGGGGTGCTCGACGGTGCCGGCCTGTTCGATCTCGGGGCGGTGCGGAGCTTCCTGGACCGGATCGCCGGTGACGCACGTGCGGTGAGCCCGGTGTCCGACCGGCTGCTACACGTCATCGGCAGTGTCTGCGCCCTGCGGCTGCGCTACGGCCTGGTCGGTGAGGTGTGACCGCGGTTGCCCGACGCTCCATGATCCGCAGCCATTGCTCCGGTCGGCCGCCGCGATTAGCATTTGATTTACCTACTCGAATATGCAGATCTGTGGGGTGGCTTGGCGTGATTTCTCTCGTTACTGCGCAACCTGCTCCAACGGACAGGACGGCAGGCGAGACGCCGCCGCGACCGACCCCATTCCCGGCCTGAGCGGCACGCTGTGCATACCACCGCCACCGACGATTCGACGTTTCTCGCCTCGCCGGTCCAGATCCGGCTGCGACAACTCGTCGGCGCCGCCGTCCGGGCCCGGATCCAGGTCCGCGGTCCGGTCGACGTGTCCCGCCTGGCCGACGCCGCCCGAGCCGTGCTCCGACGGCACGAATCGCTGCGTACCACGGTCAGCGACCTCGGGGACGGCACCGTGACCCAGACCGTCCACTCCGGGCCGATGCCGGCCTCGGTCACCGTCGGGTCTGCCCCACCGGACCCGTCCGACGGTGCCGGCGTCGACCTCGCCACCGGGCCGGCGGTCCGGATCCGTGTCGGGCCGGCGGACGACGGAACGGTCGACGTCGACGTGGCCGGGCACCCCGCGGTCGTCGACCGGACCTCGCTGCGGCTGCTGGCGGCCGAACTCGCGACACGGTACGAGCGACCGCACACCGACGACCCGGACGACGTCCTCCAGTACGCCGACTTCGCCGCCTGGCACCACGATCTGCTCGACGCCGCCGACGGTGCCGCCGAGCGACGCGCCTGGGCGGAGCAGTTGACCGCGACCGAAACGGCCGCCACGCAGCCGCCACCTCCGGCCGGAAGCGGCACGCGGACCGTGGACTGGCGCTGGGAAGCGGCCCTCACCGCCCGGCTGGCGGCTCTCGGTGCGGAACTCGGCCATACCGTACCGGACCTGGTGGCCGGCGTTTTCGCGGTCGTCGCCGCCCGGTTCGTCGGTGCCACCGACGTGGTCCTCGACGTCGTCTACCCGGCCCGCGGGTACCCGGCCATCTCCCGTGCCGTCGGCGCCTTCGCCCGGACCGTTCCGGTACCGGTACGGGCGGACGTGGACCGGCCGACGGCGGACCTGCTGGCCACGGTCGCCGGGGCGGTCGCCTCGGGCCGCGCCCGCATCGACCACCTCGACCCCCGTCTGGCCCAGCCTAGCGACGGCGTCCCGTGGTTCGGCTTCGAGTACGCCCAGGCACCCGCGCCGGTGCACGCCGGCGACGTGGTCTTCCACCTGCTGACCGAGACCGACCTCGTCGACACGTCCGCTGCCGGCCCGCCGGGCGTCCGACTGGCCTGCCTCGAACGGGCCGACGAGACATGGATCCGGCTCGGCTACCACGACGGGGTGCTCACCCCGGCCGCAGCGGCCGGGTTCGGCGAATGCCTCGTGACCGCACTGCGCGACCTCGTCGACCGGCCCCGGACCCCACTCGGCCGGCTTCGACTCGTCTGCGACGCGCACCGCGCGCGACTGCTGACCCGGGGCCGATCCGTCGAGCCCGCCCGGTGGGCCGGCCCGGTCCAGGACACGATCGCCGCCCAGGCGGCCCGGACTCCGGACGCCGTCGCCGTGGTGGCCGGGTCGGACGAACTGACCTACCGCGACCTCGACCGGCGTGCCGACCAACTCGCCAACCACCTGTACCACCTGGGGGTCGCCAGGGGAGAGCCGGTGCTGGTCAGCCTCGACCGCGACACCGACCTGCCGGTGGCGCTCCTCGGCGTCCTTCGGGTCGGGGCGGCCTTCGTGCCGGTCGACCCGGCCCATCCGCCCCGCCGGCTGGCCCACCTGCTCACCGACACCGGCGCCCGGGTCCTCATCGGCACCTGCGCGCACCGCACCGAGCCGCTACTCGCCGGCGCCCGCCACCGGATCGTGCCCGCCGAGGACTGGTCCACGGTGCGGGCCGCGTCCCCCCGCCCGGCCGGCCCGCCGGTCGGGCCGGACGACCCCGCCTATGTGCTCTACACCTCCGGCAGCACCGGCAAGCCCAACGGGGTGCTGGTGCCCCACCGCGGGCTGGCCAACTATCTCGGCTGGTGCGTCGAGGCGTACGGAATGCGCGACGGCACCGGCGTGCTGACCCACTCGTCGATCGGCTTCGACTTCACCCTGACCACCCTGCTCGGTCCGCTGCTGGTCGGACAGCGCGCCCTGCTCATGCCCGACGGCGGAGTCACCGCCGTCGGCGCGGCGTTGCGGGCGGGCACCGATCTGACCCTGGTCAAGCTGACCCCGACCCATCTGGACCTGCTCGGCCCCATGCTGACCGGCGACCTGACCCGCTCGGTGCGCACCCTGGTCGTCGGCGGCGAGGCGCTCGACGCCCGGTCGACGGTCCGGTTCCGTGACGCCGGCGTGCGGGTCGTCAACGAGTACGGCCCCACCGAGACCGTCGTGGGCAGCATCACCTACCTGGTCGGCGACGACGATCCGGACTCCGGGCCGGTACCGATCGGGCGGCCGATCGCCGGCACCAGCATCTCGGTGCGGGTACGGACCACACCGGGAAGCGACGGGACGCTGCCCGACCTGGTTCCCGACGGTGCTGTCGGCGAAATCTACATCGGCGGCTCCGGCGTCGCCATCGGCTACCTCAACCAGCGGGAGCTGACCGGCCGGCGATTTCTGACCGACCCCGACGACCCGGACCCGGGCCGCTGGTACCGCACCGGCGACCTCGGCCGGTGGCGACCCGACGGCGTCCTGGAATACCTCGGCCGGGCCGACGCGCAGGTCAAGGTGAACGGCGTCCGGGTCGAGCCCGGCGAGATCGAGGCGGTCCTGCTCGACCACCCGGACGTCGCCCAGGCCGTCGTCGTGCAGCGCCGCGACGAGGACCCGGGCGGTTCGTCACCCCTGGGCGGACACCCGTTTCTCGCCGCGTACGTCGTCTGCCGTCGGCCGGGCCCGGCGGTGGACCGTGGGACGCTGCTGGGGCACTGCCGGGACCGGCTGCCCGAACAACTGGTCCCCCGCGCCATCCTCGTCCTGCCCGGCCTGCCGATGACCGTCAACGGCAAGCTGGACCGGGCCCGGCTGCCAAAGCCGGGCGTGCGGGTACGCCCCGACGTCGACCTGGTCGCTCCACGCACCGACGTCGAGGAGATCCTCGCCAACTCGGTGGCCACCGTCCTCGGGCTCGACGCGGTCGGCATCGACGACAACTACTTCATCCTGGGCGGAGATTCGATCCGCAGCATCATGGTGGTCAGCCGGGCCCAGGCACGGGGGATCGACGTCTCCGTGGCCGAACTGCACGCCCACCCGACCGTCCGGGCCTGCGCCGAGCATTTGCTGGCCCGCTCCGCCACGGTGCCGGCACCGGTGAGCGAGCCGTTCTCCCTTCTGTCCGACGAGGACCGCGCCCGAGTCCCGGCCGGCGTGGCGGACGCCTTCCCACTGAACCTCCTCCAGGAAGGCATGATCTTCCACCGGGACTTCGCGGAGAAGTCGGCGGTCTACCACGCGATCGCCTCCATCCGGCTCCGGGCACCCTACGACGGCGAGGCCCTGCGCGCCGCGGTCGACCAGCTCGTCGCGCGACACCCGATGCTGCGTACGTCGTTCGACATGAGCGGATTCAGCCGGCCGCTGCAGCTCGTGCACGCCGACTTCGAGTCCCCGCTGTCCACCGAAGACCTCCGGGCGCTGCCGCCCGCGCGACGGGTCGAACGCGTCGACGCGTGGATCGCGGCGGAAAAGGCACGTGGATTCGAACTGCACGAGTACCCGCTGATCCGCTTCCGGGTCCACCGCCTCACCGACGATGAGTGGCAGTTCACCTACGGCTTCCACCACGAGATCGTCGACGGTTGGAGCGAAGCGCTCATGATCGCCGAACTGTTCAGCCAGTACTTCGCCGTCGTCTTCGACGAGCCGGTCGCGCTGCGCGCACCCTCGTCCACCATGCGCGACGCCGTCGCGCTGGAACTGCAAGCCCTGCAGGACCGCCGCCACTACGAGTTCTGGGAGCGGTACCTGGACGGGGCCACCGTCATGCGGCTGCCCCGCCCGGTCGGCGGCCCCCGGGCCGACAAGGGCGCCCGGGAGATCGTACGCATCGAGGTGCCGGTGCCGGCCGAACTGTCCGACCGGCTCAAGCAGGTCGCCCGCGACAGCGCCCTGCCGATGAAGAACGTGCTGATGGCCGCGCACCTCGCTGTGATGTCCACCTACGGCGGACACGCCGACACGCTGACCTACACCGTCGGCAACGGTCGTCCGGAGAGCGCGGACGGCAGCTCCGCCATCGGCCTGTTCGTCAACAGCCTCGCCCTGCGGGTAGCCACGCGGGGCGGCACCTGGCGCGACCTGATGCTCGCCGGCCTGGAGTCCGAACGGGCGTCGATGCCGTACCGGCGGCTGCCGATGGCCGAGCTCAAACGGCACCAGGGCAGCGAGCCACTGGCCGAGACGCTGTTCTTCTTCACCAACTACCACGTCTTCGGAGTTCTGGACCGGTGGACCGAGCGCGGCGTCGGCCACGTGGCGACCGACCTGTACGGCGAGTCCACCTTCCCGTTCTGCGCCATCTTCCGACTCAACCGGCAGACCGGCGACCTCGAGGTCCGGCTCGAGTACGACAGTCTGCAGTTCTCGGCGGAGCTGATGGCGGGCGTACGCGAGTGCTACGCCGGGGCGCTGGAGGCGATCGCCGCCGACCCGGACGGTCTCTACCACGCCCGGACCCGTGCACCGTCGGCCGATCTGGCCCGCCTGCGCGAGGTCGGCTGGGGGCCGGCCGCCGCCGCCGACGACCGGTGCCTGCACCACCTCGTCGAGCAGTGGGCGGTGCGCACGCCGGACGCGGTGGCCGTGCAACACGACCTCGCGATGGTCAGCTACCGGGAACTCGACCGGCGCGCCAACCGGCTCGCCCACCTGCTGCGGGCGCACGGCGTCGGCCCGGAGAAGGTCGTCGGCGTACTCGTGGAACGGTCGGCCGGCATGATCGTGGCACTGCTCGCCGTGCTCAAGGCGGGCGGCGCGTACCTGCCTCTGGACCCGACGCAACCCGGCGAACACCTCGACATGGTCCTGACCGACGCCGGCTGCGACCTCGTTCTCGCCCAGGCCGACCCCGCCGTGCGGATGCCGGCCGGCATCCGCACGCTCCCGGTCGACGCGACGATCTCGGCCGCCGCCGGTCAATCGTCGGCGGCACCGGCCACGGCCGTGGCACCCGGCAACGCGGCATACCTGATCTACACGTCGGGCTCGACCGGACGGCCCAAGGGGGTCGTCGTCGAACACCACTGCGCGGTGCGGTCCACCCTGGCCCGGCACACGGCGTACCCCGAGCCGGTCGAACGCTACCTGCTGCTGTCCTCGTACGCCTTCGACAGCTCGGTCGCCGGGATCTTCTGGACCTTGAGCCAGGGCGGCACCCTGCTGCTGCCGGCAGAGGGTGCCCAGCGCGAACCGGCCGACCTCGTGGACCTCGTCGCCACCCGGCGGCCGAGTCACACCCTCGGGGTACCGTCGCTGCTGACCCTGCTGCTCGACCAGGGTCGCGGCGGCGACCTGCACTCCCTGCGGGCGGTCGTGTCCGCCGGTGAGTCGTGTCCGGCCGACCTCGCCGGCAACGTCGCGCGTTCGCTACCCGCCGGCACGCTGCACAACGAGTACGGCCCGACCGAGGCGACGGTGTGGGCGACCCTGTGGTCCGTCCCGCCCGGGTCGACCACACCCGCCGACGAGGTTCAGCTGCCGATCGGCCGACCAGTCCAGGGAGTCCACGTGCTTCCGGTCGACCACCACGGCCATCTCGTACCGATCGGGGTCGTCGGTGAGCTGCACATCGGCGGTGCCGGCGTGGCCCGCGGCTACCATCGGCGACCCGCCGAGACGGCGGCCAGCTTCCTGCCCGATCCGTACGCCGTGGAGCCGGGTCGGCGCTGGTACGCCACCGGCGACCTGGGACGGGTACTGCCAACGGGCGACCTGGAGTTCCACGGCCGTAACGATCACCAGGTGAAGATCCGGGGCTTCCGGGTCGAACTCGGCGCGGTCGAGGGCGTACTCGAGGCCCACCCGTCGGTACGGCGGGCGATCGTCGTCGCCGAGGGCGACGCCACCGGCGAACGGCGCCTGGTGGCGTACCTGGCAGCGGTCGCCGGGCAGCCGGTGTCCGCCGAGGCGGTCCGGGACCACGTACGCGAACGCCTGCCGAGATACATGGTGCCGTCGGCGGTGGTGGTGATGGAGACCCTGCCACTGACCGCCACCGGGAAGATCGACCGGTCGGCGCTGCTTCCCGTCGAGCACGCGCGCCTGTCCGACGTCGCCGAGTACGTGGCACCGCGCGACGAGATCGAACGCGCCATCGCCGCGATCTGGTGCAGCGTGCTGAAGCTGGACCGGGTCGGCGTGTACGAACGGTTCTTCGACATCGGCGGCGAGTCGCTGCGTGCCATGCAGGTGATCGCCGCCACCAACAGGATGTTCGGCACCACGCTGTCGGTCCGGACGCTGTTCGACGCCCCGACCGTCGTTCAACTCGCCGCCCGGGTCGGCGCGGTGGGTGCGGGCAGCACCGGCCGGCCGACTCCGGACGAGCGGCTGGACGGTCCGGAATGAACCGCCCCCGCGACGGCCGGCTCGCCCTGACGCCCGGCCAGCGCGGGTTGTGGTTCCTGCACCGACTCGACCCGCAGGACACCGCGTTCAACTGCTGCACCGCGATCGACCTGGTCGGAAAACTGCGGGTCAGCACGCTGCGTCGTGCCGTCAGCCAGGTCGGCCGCTGGCACGACACACTGCGCACGGTGTTCGTGGACGAACCCGACGGTCCGTGGCAGACGGTCCGCGACGAGCCACCCCGGCCACGGCTGGTCGACCTGAGCGGCGTACCCGCCGCGGACCGCGACGGTGTGGCACGGCGGCTGATCGGCGAACTCAGCCGGCGACCGTTCGACCTGGGCACCGACGGCCCGGCCCGGTGGCTGCTGATACGCCTCGGCCCGGTCCGGCATCTGCTCGTGCTCGACCTGCACCACCTGATCTTCGACCGGGACTCGCTGGCCGTGATCTGCGCCGACCTCACCCGGTGCTACACCGCCGGCCTTCGCGGCCTGCCCCCGAGACCACGTCCGGCCGGCGACGACGCCGTCGCGGCCGCCCACGGCTGGCACCTCGACCGCCCGGCCCTGCCCGTCGCCGACCTCGACACCGGCGGGGACGGCCGCGTCTTCGCCGGCGGCGGTCGTACCGGCGGGCAACCGTCCCGGTACACCACCCGACTGGACGGTGCCGACATCACCCGGCTGGGCAGGCTCTGCGCCGCCGAGCGCGCCACCCCGTTCATGGGGTTGCTCGCCGTCGTCACCCTCCTGCTGAACCGGTACAACGGACAGCCCTCGACCATCGTCGGCACCCCTGTCTCGCTACGCGACGGGCCCCGCTACGGCGACGTGGTCGGTCTGCTGGTGAACGTCGTCCCGCTGCGACTGCGGGTCGACCCACGGCAGTCGATGCGTAGCCTGCTCCGCCAGGCCCGCGACGTCGTGCTCGACGCGCTCGCCCGGCGCGCCGTACCGCTGAACCGGCTGACCGGTCCGGTCGGGCCGGTCGGGCCGGTCGGGCCGGAAGCGGGGAACCCGTCCGTGCCGGTGCTGCTGACCTACCAGACGGCCACCCCGGCGCCCCAACTGCCCGGGCTGGAGTGTGCCGTCCAACCGGTGCCGGTCGCCGCCGCCAAGTATCCGTTGACGGTCGCCGTCACCGCCTGCGACACCGGCTGGCAACTCGAACTGGAGGCCGACCCGCGCTACGCCACACCGGCCGAACTGGCGGCCTTCGCACAGCATCTCGCGACGTTCGTCCGCGCGCTCGGCCGCGACCCGGACGCCCCGACGGCCGCCGTCGATCTGCTCGATCCCGTACAACGTGCCGAGGCGCTGCGTGGCTCGTCGGGCCCGCGGCGACCGCAGGACCCGACCACCGGACTGCACACGCTGGTGTCGGCGATGGTGCGCGGGCGTCCTGACGCGGTCGCCGTCGTCGCTCCCACCGGCGGTGACCGGCTGCATGTCAGCTACGCCACGCTCTGGCGGGCCGCTGGCCGCCTCGCCCGCCTCCTGCGCGACCGTGGGGTCGGGGCGGAACGGACCGTCGCGGTCCTGCAACCACGGGGGATCGGCATCCCCGTCAGCTACCTCGCGATCCTGATGGCCGGCGGGGCCGTGGTGCCACTCGACCCGGACGATCCCGACGGGCGGATCCGCGCTCTGCTGGCCGAGGCCGGGGCCACCGTCGTGGTCACCCACCGGCCGCTGACCGATCGGGTCGCCGGCCTCGGCGTGCCATCGGTGATGGTCGACGATGTGCTGCGGCCGATCGGCGGTGGGCCCACCCGGCCCCCGGCGGCCCCCGGCGGCCCCCGGCGGTCCGTCGTCGCCGCGCGGACACACCCGGAGCAGGCGGCGTACGTGATGTTCACCTCTGGCAGCGCCGGGCGGCCCAAGGCCGTCGTGGTGCCGCACCGGGGCATCGTGAACCGGGTCGCCTGGGCGCAAGAGGCCCTGCCGCTCCGGTCGGCCGAACGGGTGCTGCTCAAGACCTCCCTCGCGTTCGACGTCTCGGTCCCGGAACTGTTCTGGCCTCTGGCGGGCGGCGGCTGCCTGGTCGTCGCCGAACCCGGCGGCGAACGCGACCCCCGTTACCTGGTCGACCTGATCCGCCTCGAACGCATCGGCTACACCCACTTCGTACCGTCGATGCTCGCCCCGTTCCTCGCCGAGGTCGCGGCCGTCGGGGACCGGCTCGCGTCGCTGCGCACCGTTGCGTGCAGCGGCGAGGCCCTTTCCGACGAACTCGCCCGCCGGGCGGCGACGCTGCTCGTCGCCCGGTTGTACAACCTCTACGGCCCGACGGAGGCGTCCGTCGAGGTGCTCGCCTGGGAATGTGACCGTGACGCCCGGATCCCGGTCGCCGTCGGCCGGCCCATCACCAACACCCAGTGCCGCGTCGTCGACGGGCGGATGCGGCCGGTGCCCGCCCAGGCGGTCGGCGAACTCGCCCTCGGCGGTGCCTGCGTGGCCCGTGGCTACTCCGCCCGGCCCGGACTCACCGCCGAGAGCTTCGTGCCCGCACCGGGCGCCGCCGGTGAACGCTTCTACCGCACCGGCGACTACGGCCACCGCGGCCCCGACGGCACCGTGCACCTGGTCGGCCGACGCGACCAGCAGATCAAGCTGTTGGGGCGTCGCATCGAGCCGGACGAGGTGAGCGCGGCGCTGCGTCGGCAACCCGGAATCCTGGACGCGGCGGTGGTCGGCCACGCCAACCGTCTGGTCGCCTTCGTGGTCACCGGCGGCGTCGGCGACGAGACCGGCGGCGCTAGCGACGAGACCGGCGGCGCGGCCGGTGACGAGACCGCGACCCGGGCCCGCGTACTCCGCGCCCTGCGCGCCGAACTGCCCGCGTACCTGGTTCCGGCCGTGCTGGAGTTTCTGCCCCGGATTCCGCTGCTGCGCACCGGCAAGGCCGACCGGGCCGAGCTGACCCGGATGGCCGGGCAGCTGACGCCGCGGGGCACCGCCACCGCCGCACCGCGCACCGACCTGGAACACATTCTGGCCCAGGCGTGGCGGACGGCCCTCGGGAGATCCGAGATCGGCATCCACGACGGCTTCTTCGAGGCCGGCGGCGACTCACTCGCGTTGCTGCGGCTGCATCGACAGCTGGTCGGCGAGGTGGCGCCCGACCTGACGGTACGGGAACTGTTCCGGTACGCCAGCGTCGCCGCGCTGGCCGAATACCTGGCTGACCGACCCGGTGCGGTCCACGCTGTCCGCAAGGCCGCGCAACGGGCCGCCGATCGCGCCGAACGGCGACGCGCCGCAGCGGTCAGCCGCCCCCGGCCGACCGGACGGGGACGGACATGATGGAGTCGATCCTCGACGCGGCCGAGCCGATCGCCGTCGTCTCGATGGCCGCCCGCGTCCCCGGGGCCGACAGCGTCGAGCAGTTCTGGGACAACCTGCGCGGCGAGGTCGAGTCGATCACTCGGTTCCAGGGCCGTGACCTGCTGATGGACGACCACGACCCGGAACATGTCCTGCACCCCCGGTTCGTCGGCGCGGAAGGTCTGCTCGACGACCCGGCCATGTTCGACGCGTCCTTCTTCGGCTACCCGCCGCACGAGGCCGACATCATGGATCCGCAGCACCGACTGTGCCTGGAACTCGCCTGGCAGGCGTTCGACGCCGTCGGCGTCGACCCCGCGACGACCGGTGCGCCGACTGGCGTCTTTCTGGCCACCGGGCTGAGCACCTACCTCGTGCGCAATCTCCTCACCGGCGATCCGCACGTACGACGGGCCCGGCAGCGCCGCGACGGCCTGCACCTGCTGATGCACAACGACAAGGACTTCGCGGCGACCACTGTCTCGTACAAGCTCGGGCTGACCGGGCCGAGCTTCGCCGTCGGCTCGGCCTGCTCGTCCTCACTCGTCGCGGTCCACCTCGCCGTACGCAGTCTGCAGGGCCACGAATGCGACCTCGCCCTGGCCGGGGGAGTCGCGGTTCAGACGCCGCACGGCCAGGGCCACGTCTGGACCGAGGACGGCGTCTACTCGCCCGACGGCCGCTGCGCCGCCTTCGACGCGTCCGCCGCAGGCACGGTCGGCGGCAACGGCGGCGCGGTCGTCCTGCTCAAGCGGCGCTCCGACGCGCTGCGCGACAGCGACCACATCCACGCCCTGATCCTCGGCACGGCCGTGAACAACGACGGTGCCGCGAAGGTCGGGTTCACCGCACCGGCCGCCGCCGGGCAGACCGAGGTCGTCATCGAGGCCCAGGCGGTCGCCGGCGCCCCACCCGAGTCGATCGGATACGTCGAGGCACACGGGACCGGCACCCGACTCGGCGACCCGATCGAGGTCGCCGCACTGACCGAGGCGTTCCGGGCCGGAACCAGCCGCCGCGGCTACTGCCACCTGGGCTCGGTCAAGTCGAACATCGGCCACCTCGACGCCGCCGCCGGCATCGTCGGCCTGGTGAAAGCGGCGCTGGCGGTCCGGGACGCGGTGATTCCGGCGAGCCTGCACCTACGTCACCCCAATCCCGTCATCGACTGGGCGAACTCCCCGTTTCGGGTCTGCGACCGGACCGTCGCCTGGCCGGCCGGTCCCGGACCGCGCCGGGCCGGCGTCAGCTCCTTCGGCATCGGTGGGACCAACGCCCACGTGGTGCTCGAACAACCGCCGCCCCCGCCGATCCGGTCCCGGGCGCTGCGTCACGAGCAGGTCCTCGTCCTGTCCGCCACCAGTCCGCAGGCGTTGCGACGCACCGCCCGGGACATCGCCGGGCACCTGCGTGCCGACCCGGCGGTGGACCTCGCCGACGTCGCCGCGACCCTCGCCCTGCGCCGGCCCCTGCCGTACCGACACGCCGTCACCGGCCTGGACCCGCAGGACGTCGCCCGGCAACTCGACCGGATCGCCGTACCGGACACCCCCGTCTCCGACGACCCGGCCGTGGTGATCGCTCTCGGCGACCAACCGTGGACAGTGACCGTCGCGCGCGGCGCCGAACCCGTGCTCGACCTGCACCTGGCCGAGTGCACGCGGTTGCTGGCCGAGGCGGGCGCGGATCCGTCCACCCACCGACCGTCGGCCGCCTTCGCCGTCGGCTACGCCCTCGGCCGTACCCTCACCGGGTGGGGCGTACCGGTCGGCGCGGTGCTTGGCCGCGACGTCGGTGTCCTGGTGACGGCCACGCTGACCGGCCGGCTCGCCCTCGTCGACGCGGTCCGGGCGGTGGCCGGCGACGGCCCGTCGGCCGGCTCTGCGGATCGTGCCGACGAGATCGGTCGACACGCCGAAGCCGGCCCGGTCGTGGTGGTGGCGGCCGGCGTCACCCGGACCGCACCGCCGCAGCACCCCGCGTTCCAGACACCGCACCGGCTGGTGCCCGTCCTACCCACCGGGTCCCGACCGACGCTGACCCCGTTGTTGGCCGAGCTGTGGACGGCCGGCTGCGCCGTCGACTGGGCGGCCGTCCACCGTCCTCAGCGGCACCGCCGCGTCGCCCTGCCCGGCCACCGGCTGCACCGCCGCCGGCACTGGATCGACCCGATGCCGCAGCCGGCGCCGGTGGACGCCCTCGCCGACCTCGGCCCGCAGCTGCGGGCCGCGCTGGCCGCCGAACCCGGCGAACTACGCGGGGTGGACGACCACCGTGGGCTGCGTGCCGCACTGGACGGCTTCTGCGCCGAGCTGATCCTGTGGTACTTCACGCGGGCCGGAGTCGACGTCCGCGCCGGCCGCGCCTACGAGGTCGCCGACCTCACCGACCGGCTCGGCGTCCGGGCCCCGTACCTGCCCTTCGTCGACGTCCAACTCGCCGCACTGGCCCGGGACGGGCGGGTGGACCGCACCGGCACCCTGGTGACCTTCCGGACCGGGCCGGACCTTTCCGGCGTCGACCGGGCCCACATCGACGCGAGCGCGGCCCGGCTCACGCACACCTACCCCGGGTTCGCCGGGCTCGTCGAGCTGCTGGTCCACTGCGCCGAGCACTACCCTCGGGCCCTGTCGGAGGCCGGCGAAGGGCTCCGCACGCTCTACCCGGACGGCCGGGCCGACCTGTTCACCCGGACCCTGACCGAGCGGACCGTCGAACACCGTGCCGTCGGTCGGCTCACCCGGCTCGTCGGGCAGGCGCTGCGACGGCTCACCGACGGATCGGGCCGCCCCCTGCGGATCCTGGAGGTCGGTGCCGGCACCGGCGCGCTGACCCGGGAGGTGACCGCGACGCTCGGCGCTGACCGGGCCGTCTACCACGCTACCGACATCTCCCGGTCGTTCGTGTCCCGACTGGCCGCGCAGGCGCGCCGCCGACGGCTCGACTGGGTCCGCGCCGGCGTCCTGGACATCAGCCGGAACCCGGCCGACCAAGGGCTCGCCGGCCGCCGCTACGACGTCGTGTGCGGGCTGGACGTACTGCACGCGACCCCCGACATCCGGGCCAGCCTGACCCAGCTGCGTTCGCTGCTCGCCCCGGGCGGGCTGCTCATGTTCGTCGAGACGACCGCCACCGACCGCTGGTTGCCGATGATCTGGGGCCTGTCGGAGGCATGGTGGTCCGCTGTCGACGGACGGCGGGGCGGCCCCCTGCTCGACGCCGCGCGATGGGCCACCCTGCTCGACGGGATGGCCTTCGCCGCGACGGACGTCGTCATCCCGTCGACCGGGCCAACCGACGGCGCCCTCCTGCTGGCCCAGGAACCCGGCTCTCCCGCCGCCCCGCCAGCCGCGACCGCCGAGCGGTGGCCCGCGAAACGCCCCGACCTGACCGGCTGGACCTACCAGCCCGGCTGGCGGCACGTCCCACCGCCGATTGCCGGCCCGCCGGTGGACGGTGACAGTTGCCTGCTGCTCAGCGACGGCGGTCCGCTGGCTGACGAGATCACCCGGCGACTAACCGACCACCAGGTGGCCGTGGTCGCGGTGGCCAGCGTCGACCGGCCGGGACACCGGACCATCGACCCCGCCGACCCGCAGCCGTACCGGTTGCTCGTCGACGAGCTCGCCGCCACCGGACGCCCGGTCGGCCTGGTCGTACACCTGTGGGCCCAGCAGGAGGCGGAGGCTCGGGGAAGCGCCGCCGGCCCGGACACCGTCGACCGCAGCCAGACCTACGGCCTGCACAGCCTGCTGAACGTCGCTCGCGCCCTCGGCGGACAGCGGCAGCCGGTCCGACTGGTGACGGTGACCAGCGGCGCCCAGGACGTGCTCGGCGACGACCTGACCCATCCGGAGAGCGCCACCGTCCTGGCCGCGGTCAAGGTCATCCCGCGCGAGTTCCCGGCCGTGTCGTGCACCGCCGTGGACCTTCCAGCCGCTGCCGGTCGGCAACCAACCGCAGCGGCCGACCAGGTGGTCGCCGAACTGCTCGGCGCCGACCGGTCCACCGTGGTCGCATACCGTGGTCGACGCCGGTTCGCCGCCCACCATGCCGCCCGCCCACTCACCCCGCCCGGCAGTCGGCCCTGCGTGGTCCGACCACGCCCCGGCGGTGTGTACCTGATCTGCGGCGGTCTCGGCGGGATCGGCCTCGCCATCGCCGGCTGGCTCGGTCGGGCCGGCGGCCGGCTCGCGCTGACCACCCGCCGCCGCCTGCCGGCCGAGCCGGACTGGGAGAACCATCGCGGGGCGCCCGCAGGCGATCCGGTCGGTGACGCCGTGCGCCGGCTGCTGAGCCTTCGCGACCAGGGCATCACGGTCGCCGTCCACCACGCGGACCTGACCGACCTCGCCGCGATGCGTACCGCCGTCGCCGAGACCGAGCGACGGTTCGGCCCGTTGACCGGCGTCGTACACGCGGCCGGTGTGCCCGACACGGCCGGGATGATCCTGCGTCGCGGCCGTGCCGACACCGACGCGGCGATGGGCGCCAAGACCCGGGGGGTGCTGGTGCTCGACACCGTGCTCGGCGACCGTCGCCTGGATTTCCTCGTCCTGTGCTCCTCGATCGGCACCGTCCTGCACAAGCTCAAGTTCGGCGAGGTCGGATACGTCGCCGGCAACGAGTTCCTCGACGCGTACGCCGCATACCGGTCGGCCCGGCACCCGGGGATCACCGTGTCGGTCGCCTGGACCGACTGGAGCGAGGACGGCATGTGGGCCACGGCCCAGCGGCGACGCGGTCCCGCCGCGTCGAAACCGTTGCTGCCCGGAGGCCCCGGAGCAGACGGTGACCTGCTCGGCGCGATCAGCCGTGCGGAAGGAACCGAGATTCTCGACCGGGTCCTCACCCACGGCGTGGCACCCCGGATCGTGGTCTCGAGTCAGGACCTCGACGAACTGCTGCGGCGACACCAGGCGTACCCCGACCAACCGGCACCGGCCGAACGGGCCGGGCCGGTCCCCGCGGCCATGACCGGACAGGCGCGGGGACCCGTGGCCGGCGTGCCGCAGCGTGTCGCCGCGCTGTTTTCGTCCCTGCTCGGCGTACCGGAGGTGGCCGGCTCCGACGACTTCTTCGACCTCGGCGGCGACTCCCTGCTCGCCCTGCGGCTCCTGGCGATGCTGCGCGACGAGTACGGCGTCGAACTGACCATGGCCGAGGCGTTCGACCACCTGACACCCGCCGCGATCGCCGCCATGGTGCAGCGCGCGGTGGCGGGGGTGGTCGGGTGACCGCGGGAGAGTGGATGGAACCGCTGCGGCGGCCCGGCCCGGCGCCGTCGGTGCTGTCCTACGCCCAGGAGCGGATGTGGTTGGAATGGATGCTTCGGCCGAACGACACCGCCTACAACCTGCCGCTGCGGTTGGACCTGTCAGGGCCGTTGCGGCAGGTCGCGCTGCGGGCGGCGGTCGACACCGTCGTCCGTCGGCACGACGTGCTGCGGACCCGCTACGGCAGCCGACGGGGGCGTCCGGTGACGATCGTCGACGATCCCGGGTCGACCCGGCCCCGGTCGACCCGGCTCGCACTGGTCGACCTGAGCGGCCTGCCACCACGGGCGTGCGAGGCCACGGTGGACGCGATCGCCGCGGCCGAGGCGGCCCGCCCCTTCGACCTGGCCACCGGCCCCGTTCTGCGGGTACTGCTGGTCCGCACCGCCGCCGACCGGCACACCTTGCTGATCACCCGGCACCACGTCGCCAGCGACGGGTGGTCGCTGGGAATCCTCCTGTCCGAACTCAGCGCCGGCTACCGGGCCGGTGCGCAGGGACGGCCCGCCGGCCTGGCTGCGCTGCCCGTCAGGTACGCGGACTTCGCGGCCTGGCAGCGCGAACCTGGTAGCCCGGCCCAGGACGACGCCGGACTGGCCCGGTGGGTACGCCGGCTCGACGGCGCCAAGCTGGGGCTGGAGCTGCTCGCCGACGCACCGCCGGCCACCCACTCGGAACCGGCCCGGTCGATCCGGCAGCAGCTGCCCGCCGCGCTGGTGACCGACCTGACCGGGGCCGCCCGCGCGATGCGGACCACTCCCTTCGTCGTCCTGCTCAGCGCCTACGCGTGGGCTCTCTACGGTGCCGGCGGCCAGACCGACCTGGTGATCGGTACGGCTGTCGCCGGACGTACCCGGGCGGCCCTCGAACCCCTCGTCGGTGCCTTCGCCACGATGCTGCCGCTACGGCTGGACCTTGCCGGCGAACCGTCCTTCGCCACCCTCGTCCAGCGGACCCACACGGCTGTCCGGGCCGCCCTCGCCGATCAGGACGTCCCACCCGAACGGATAGTCGAGGAAATTCAGCCACATCGGACACTCGGTGACCATCCCCTGTTCGCGGCCGCGTTCACCCTGCAGAACACCCCACGGGCGGCGGTCGCGCTACCCGGTGTCCATGCCGAGTCACGTCCCGATGTGGCCGTGATGCCGAAGTTCGCGCTGGCCCTGACCGCGAGCCCGCGCGATGGAGGGCTCGACCTCGACCTGGAATACGATCCGCGCCGTCTCACCACCCAGCTGGCGGCACGAATCGCCCAGACCGTCAACGCCGCCCTGGTCGGCGGCCTCGCCGATGCAGACCGGCCCGCTCCGACCACACCACCGACGCGACGCGAACGGGCCGCGCCGGGCCCTGCCCCGGCCGCCCACCGCTGCCTGCACGACCTGGTCGCCGAGGTGGCGGCCCGCCAGCCGGACGCCATCGCGGTGACCTGGCACGGCACCCATCTCACCTACCGCGCGCTGGACACCCGTTCCGCCCGGTTGGCCCGTCACCTACGGGCCCGGGGCGTCGGTCCGGAGACGTTGGTGGGCATCTGCCTGGACCGCTCGCCCGGCCTGGTCGTCGCCGCGCTCGCCGTCGCCAGGGCCGGCGGTGCCTACCTGCCGATCGATCCGGACGACCCGGCCGGTCGGCAGGCGACGGTCTGCGCGAACGCCGGACTCCGGCTGGCGGTGAGCCGCACCGGCCTGCTCGACGCGCCGGTCGACCAGATCCTGCTGGACGATGCGCTGGCGGACCCCGGTCCCGCCGGGGCGACCCCCGGCCCTCCGGTCGACCCGGCGAACGCCCTCTACGCGATCTCGACCTCGGGCAGCACCGGTGAGCCCAAGACCGTCCTGGTGACCCACGCCAACCTGGCCGGGGTCATCGAATCGGTCCGGTCCACCGCGCTGCCCGCCGACCGGGAGCGGGTCTGGTCGATGACCCACGCACCCGCCTTCGACGTGTCGGTCTTCGAGATGTGGGCCGCGCTCACCGAGGGCGGCCGGCTGGTGATCGTCCCGGCGGACCTCGCCCGCGTCCCCGACGAGTTGTGCCGGCACCTGCGCTCCGAACAGGTCGCCGTGCTCAGCCAGACGCCCAGCGCGTTCGCGCAGCTCGCACCCTTCGTGCTGGGGGCCGGGACGCCCGGCCCGCTGCGGACCGTCCTGCTCGCCGGCGAGGCGTGCGACGTCGCCGGCCTCGACCGCTGGTTCGCCACCTTCGGCGATCGGCGGCCGGTCCTGACCAACCTGTACGGGATCACCGAGACCACCGTGCACGCGACGGTGCGCCGGTTGACCGCCGGTGACACGGCCGCGGCCCGGGCCGGGACCGGCCCGGGCAGTCCGATCGGGCTGGCCCTGCCCGGGCAGACGGTGCGGGTGCACAATCCCCGCGGCGAGAGTCTGCCCGAGGGAGGCAAGGGTGAGATCACCGTGGGCGGCGTCGGGGTGTCCCGCGGCTACCTGGGCAGACCCGGCCTGACCGCGGCCCGGTTCCGGCCGCTGGCCGGCGGAGGCAGGGGATACCGCTCCGGTGATCTGGCCCGGGTCCTGCCCGGTGGTGGACTGGCCTACCAGGGCCGCAGCGACAACCAGGTCAAACTCCGGGGCCACCGGGTCGAGCCCGGGGAGGTCGAGTCGGCGCTGTCGGCGCAACCGGGGATCCGGTCGGCAGCCGTCGTACTCGGCACCACACGGGACCGCGCGCATCTGGTCGGGTACGTGGTGCCGGCGGCCGACGCGGCCGTCGACGAGAACGCCGTACGCAAGCTACTGGCCGCCCGGCTGCCGCGGTACATGGTGCCGGCCCGGATAGTCGTCGTCGACGAACTGCCGTTGACCCGCAACGGGAAGGTGGACCGGGACGAACTGACCCGCCGTAGCGGGACGCTGCCGGACCCGGTCGGCCGGGGCCGTCCGGCCACGTCGACGGAGGCGGCCCTCGCGGAGATCCTGGCCGACCTGCTCGGATTCGAGTCCGCCACCGCGATCGGGGTGACGGACAACGTGTTCGACCTCGGCGGCGACTCGCTGGTGGTCACCCAGTTCCACGCCCGTATCGTCGAGCAGTTCCGGGTCGACGCCCCGGTACGCCGGATCTACCAGGCGCTCGACATCGCCTCGCTCGCGGCGACCGTCGACGAGATGGTGGCCGAACGGGGCCGCCGGGCCATCGAGGAGGCCCTCGCCGAGGTCACCGGCGCGACGGGGGAGCACCGATGGCCGGACTGACCGACACCATCGTCGGGGTCACCCGTCGGCACGCCGAGCACAGCCCGGACCGCCCGGCTTACGCGTTCCTCGACGACACGGCGGCCGAGACACACCGGTACACCTTCCGCGAGATGGACGTCCGGGCCCGGGCGATCGCCGCCGTGCTCGGCGCACACCGGTTGGCCGGCGAACGGATCCTGATCGCCTATCCGTCGGGCCCGTCCTACGTGCAGGCGTTCCTCGGCTGCCTGTACGCCGGTGCCGTGGCCGTGCCGTGCGACTCACCCCGGGCCGCCGCCGGCCGGCGACGGCTGCGCGCGATCCGGACGGCCTGCACGCCGGCCGCGGTACTCACCAACGCCGGCGACGACGCCGAACTGGCCGGACTGCGTGCGATCGACATCGCCGCCATCGGTGACGATGCCGCCGCCGACTGGACGGAGCCCGGCATCCGGCCCGACGGTCTGGCGTTCCTCCAGTACACCTCCGGTTCCACCCGCACCCCGCGCGGCGCGATGATCAGCCACGGCAACATCATGGCCAACGAACGGCTCATCGCCGCGGCCTGCGGCCACGACGAGGACTCGACATTCGTCGGATGGCAGCCGCTCTTCCACGACATGGGCCTCGTCGCGACGATCATGCAACCGCTGTTTCTCGGCTCGTTGTCGGTCCTGATGCCGCCGGCGGCCTTCCTGCACCATCCGATCCGCTGGCTGGAGGCGATATCCCGGTACGCCGCACACACCAGCGGCGGACCCAACTTCGCCTACGAACTGTGCCTGCGCCGGACCACCGAAGCGGACCGGGAGGGCCTGGACCTGCGCAGCTGGCGGGTGGCGTTCAACGCCGCGGAACCGGTACGGGCCTCGACCCTGCGCCGGTTCAGCGCCGAGTTCGCCCGGTACGGCTTCGCGGCCGGGGCCCACTTCCCGTGCTTCGGGATGGCCGAGGCGACCCTGCTGGTCACCGGACCACCAGCCGGTCGCGGACTGCTGACCCGGTACGCCGACCGGGCCAGCCTCGCGACCGGACGCTTCCACGACGGTGCTCCGGACGACTCGGTGGAACTCGTCGAGTGCGGTTCGCCCGGCCTTGCGACCGAGGTACGCGTCGTCGATCCGGACACCGGACTGCCCTGCCCGGACGGCACGGTGGGGGAGATCTGGATCGCCGGCCCCGGCGTCGCCCAGGGCTACTGGAACGACCCGGCCGAGTCCGCCGCCACCTTCGGTGCCCGGCTGCCCGACCGGCCGCAGCGGTCGTACCTGCGCACCGGTGATCTCGGCTGCCTCCGCGACGGCGGGCTGTACGTCACCGGGCGCCGCACCGACATGATCGTCGTTCGGGGCCGGAACCACTATCCGCATGACATCGAGGCGACGGTCGAGCAGGCCCACCACCTGATCCGACCCGGCAGCGTGGCCGCGTTCGGCATCGAGGCCGACGGTTCGGAGCGGATCGTGGTCTGCGGCGAGCTGAACAGCTATCCCGGACCCCGCCGGACCGAACCGGTCGCCTCCGCCGTACGCGCCGGGATCCTGCGCGAGCACGGCGTCGAGGTGTCCACGCTGGTCCTGCTGCGCCGGGGCGGCGTGCCGAAGACGACCAGCGGCAAGATCCGCCGGAGTGACTGCCGAAGGGCCTACCTCGAGGGCACGCTACCGATCTACCACGAGGTGCCGCTCGACGGCCCGGCCGGTCCGGAGCCGGTGACCTGGCCGGCAGTCGACGACCTGCGGGACGGCGATCCCGGCCCGGCCGCCGCCCACCTGGCCGTCGCCCTGCTCGAGCTCGCCGGCCACCGGCTCGGTACCACGGCCACGCCGGCCGCTACCGAACCGACCGTCCGCCCGCTTGTCGAACTCGGGATCGGCTCGGTGACGGCCCTCGAACTCCGCCACGCCGTGCGGCTTCGCTACGCCGTGGACGTCCCGACGGATTGGCTGCTCGACGGCCGGAGCGCGACCACCATCGCGGCCCGGGTGGTCGCCGACCTGCGGGCCGGCCGGCGGATCCCGGCACCGCCACCGCCGCCTGCCGTGGACGACGTCGGCTGGCTGCCGGTGACCGACCGACGGCGTGGGCTCTGGTTCGAACAACGGCTGGCACCGGCCGCCGCCGCCTACCACCTGGGCCGGGCCCTGGTGTTTCGCGGCGACGGGGTCGACGAATGGCTCACCGCGGTCGTCGACCGTCTCGGCCGACGCCACCCGGCGTTGCGGACCAGGTTCGAGGACCGGGACGGGCAGCCGTGGTACCGGGTCGACGGGGAACCCGCGCCACTCACCCGCATCGACGCCACCGGAATGGACCCGCAACGCCTCGCCGTCCTGCTGGACGAGCTCACCGACCGCCCGTTCGACCTGGCCGTCACGGCGGTACGGCTGGTCGCGGTCCGACGTACGCCGGGCGAGACCGTATTCTTGATCGCGGCGCACCACCTGGTCATGGACTTCTGGTCCATGGTGGTGCTGCTACGTGACCTGGCCGCCGATCGGGCCGGCCTGCCCGTACGGCCCGCTCCGCCCGCGGCGCTCGGGCCACCCCCTGACGACCGGCACGGCGGCTACTGGCGCGAGCGTCTTGCCGGCGCGTCACACCACCTGGACCTGCCCATCGACTTCGCCCGTCCGGCCGTGCGGGGGTTCACCGGCGCCAGCCACGTCGCCCGGCTGTCCCGACCGCTGACCGCCTTGCTGCGGCAGGTCGCGGCCGGTCACGGCTGCACCCTGTTCAACGTCCTGCTCGCCGGATACCAGGTGCTCCTGCATCGGTTCACCGGCCAGACCGACCTGCTGGTCGGCACCCCGCTCGCGGCCCGGGCCGACCCGGACCTGGCCGCGACGGTCGGCTATCTGGTCGACCTGGTGCCGATCCGCTCCCGGTACACGCCGCATCGACCCTTCCGCGAACACCTGCACGCCGTCGCCGGTGAGCTCCTCGGCGCGATGGCACACGCGAGCCATCCGTACCACCGGATCGTCGCCGGAGCCGACGCCGGTGCCGGCCCGGGGGCCGGTCAGGCCGCCCTGGTGCAGACCCTGTTCACCCTGCACCAGGAGTACGGCGCTGCCGAGGACGGCCTCCGCGCCCTGGCCCTGGGCATCGCCACCACGCTGCGGGTCGGCGACCTGAACGTCGAGACACTGCCCGCGCACAGCAGATGGTCACAGGTCGACCTGTCGGTCCGGATGGCCGACGTCGACGGCGAACTGGTCGCCGTCTGGGAATACCGCACCGACCTCCTCGGACCCGAGACCGTCGCCTCGCTCGCCGACACCTACACCCGACTACTCACCGACGCCGCCGGCACGCCGACCCGCCCGATCGGTGCGCTCGCCCTGCTCGACACGGCGGGTCGCCGGCGGGTCCGCGCCGCAGCGGCCGGTGCGCTCCGGCCCCGACCCGTGGTCGGGCTGGGTCAGGTCGTCGCGGCGACGGCCACGAACCACCCCGACGCGGTCGCCGTGGTGGCCGCCGACGGAGCCGGCCGGCAACTGACGTACCGGGGACTGCACACCGCCGCCCTCCGGCTAGCCGCCCGGCTGCGGCGACACGGTGTCCGGCCGGACGAGCCGGTGGCCTTGCTGGCCGGGCGCGGCACCCGCACCGTCATGGCGTACCTGGGCATCCTCTACGCGGGGGCGGCGGTGATGCCGCTCGACCCCGACGAACCCGGCCCGCGGCTTTCCGCGATGATCGGCGGCAGCGGGGCCCGCCTCGTCCTGACCCACGGCGACCTGGCTGCCCGGGCCACCCGGTTCGGGCTACCGGTCGTCACCACCGACGGCCTCGACGATACGGCGCCGATGCCGGCGCCGGTGCCGATCCACCCGGCCCAGGCCGCGTACGTCCTGCACACCTCGGGCTCGACCGGCACCCCCAAGGGCGTCGTGGTGCCGCACGCGGCCGTGGTCAACCGGATTCTGTGGATGGCGGAGACCTATCCGCTCGCCCCCGGCGACCGGGTCCTGCACAAGACACCACTCACGTTCGACGTGTCGATGTGGGAGATCTTCTGGCCGCTGGCCGTCGGCGCGCGGGCGGTGATCGTCGGGCCGGGAGGGCATCGCGACCCCCGACACCTGCTGGACGTCGCCAGGACTCAGCGGGTACAGGTGGCGCACTTCGTGCCGACGATGCTGACGGAGTTCGTGACCGAAGCGGCCGGTGACCCGGCGGCCGTCCGGTCGCTGCGGCTGGTCGTGTGCAGCGGTGAGTCCCTGACCGGACCGCTGGCCGCCCGGGCCGTCCGGGTGCTCGACGCGCAGGTGGCGAACCTGTACGGCCCGACCGAGGCCGCCGTCGACGTCACCGCCTGGCGATGCACCGCCGATCCGGACGCGCTGGTGCCGATCGGCACCCCGATCGCCAACGTCGAGTGCCGGGTCCTCGACGACGGTCGCCGTCCGGTGCCGCCCCGGGCCCCTGGTGAGCTCTTCCTCGGCGGCGTCTGTCTGGCCCGCGGCTACCTCGACGCCCCGGGGCTCACCGCCGACACCTTCGTCCCGGTTCCCGACGCCGCGCCCGGCGCACGCTTCTACCGCAGCGGTGACCTGGCCCGGTCCCGGCACGACGACGCGCTGGAATTCCTCGGCCGTCGGGACCGGCAGGTCAAGATCGCCGGCAACCGGATCGAACCGGGCGAGGTGTCGGCCGTACTGGGCCGCCAGCCCGGCGTGGCCGACGCGGTCGTGGCCGTACGGCTCGGACGAGATGGACAGCCGACGCTGGTCGGCTACGTCGTGGCGGCCGGCGACGCCGCACCGGCACCGCAGGCGATACGCGAGCGGCTGCGCGGAGAACTTCCGGCGTACATGGTGCCGGTGGCGATCGTGCCCGTCGACCGGCTGCCGACGACCGGCAACGGCAAGCTCGACCTGGCGTCCCTGCCACCGCCACCCGTCGGACCCGCCGCGGGCCCGGTTCCCGCGACCGGCACCCACGGCCGGCTCGGCCGGCTGTGGGCCGACCACCTCGACGTGGAGGCTGTCGACGTCGACGCGGACTTCTTCGCCCTCGGTGGTGACTCGATACGCGCGCTGCGCCTGGTCGCCGCGGCCCGGGTCGACGGGCTGCCGATCACCGTCACCGACGTCCTGAGATATCCGACCGTCCGGGCCCTGGCCACCGCGATCGATGACCGGGCCGGTACGGACGTGCCCGGCGAGCCGGTGACCGGACCCTTCGACCTGTGCCCGGCGGCGGTCAGCCGGCCCGGTGTCGTCGACGCCTACCCGATCTCGATGGGACAACGGGCCCTGCTGGCGCGGCGGGCCGGCGGCGCCGACTACGAGGTGTATCTGACCAGCGTGCTGGTGCCAGTCCCGCTGGACCGCCGCGTACTGGAGCGGGCCGTCGCCCGGGCGGTACGGCGACACGCCTACCTGCGCTCCACCTTCGACCTCGTCTCGTTCGCCGAACCGACCCAACTGGTCCATGCCGACCTGCCGGTGCCACTGGACGTCGTCGACCTGCGCGAACTTCCCGGCCCCGAACAGCGGACGGCGATCGACGGCTGGCTGGCCGCCGAACGGCACCGGTTGTTCGACACGGCGACCGGTCCGCTGGTGCGGTTCACCGCCCACGACGCCGGCGCCACGTTCCGGTTGACCGTGAGCAGCTTCGCGCTCGACGGCTGGTGCGACGCGACCCTGCTGACCGAGATCCTGGCCGACCATGGCCTGCCTGCCGTTGCAGCCGCCGCGGCCGACCGGACAGGCCCGGCCGGGCCGCCGCCAGGGCCGGAGTACCGCGACTTCGTGGCGGCCGAGCAGGCCGCCATGCGGTCCGTCGACCACCAGCGGTTCTGGGCCCGGGAACTGTCCGGCGTCCACCCGACCCTGGTGCCCCGCTGGTCGCCGGCCGACACCGGCGGGGCACAACGACGCCACGTCGTGCCCCTGCCGCCCGACGTGGCCGCGGCGATCCCCGAGCTGGCCCGTCGACTGGGCACCGGCGTCAAGCACGTGACCCTGGCCGCGCACGTCGCGGTGGTGCGTGCCCTGACCGGCGCCGACGACATCGTGACCGGGCTACAGGCCAACGGCCGCCCCGAGCGCCCCGGCGGGGACATCACCGTCGGCATGTTCAACAATCTGCTGCCGCTGCGTGTCGGCGCCACCACCGGCAGCTGGGGTGACCTGTCCCGGACGATGCAACAGGCGGAAGCCCGTATCGCCACCTACCGGCGGTACCCGCTGGTAGAGGCCCAGCGCCGGTTCGGTGCCGCCCGGCTGTTCAACACGTTGTTCGTGTTCACCCACTTCCACCTGTACGACCGGTTCGCCGCGAGGACCGGACTGCGGCTTGACGACCTGCGGGCACCGGACCAGACCTACGTACCGCTGACCACCCACGTACACCTGACCGGCGCGGCACGTCGGCCGACGGTACTGCTGGAGTACGACCCGCGCGAGTTCGGCGCCGCCCAGGTCAGGGCGATCGCCGACCACTACACGGCAGCACTGCGCGCCCTGGTCGAGAACCCGCACGCCACCGCGGTCGTCGCACCGCTGACGGCCGCCGGCGCGGCCACCGCGGGGGAAGGAGGAGGCGATGTCCCGCGTCGATGACGACGACGACCTGACCGGGCCGACCGGCGAACTCCCCGCGCACTGGCTCGCCGACCTGGCCCGCGTCGACGGCCCGTCGGCCGAGTACGCCCCACCGCGCACCGACGCGGAGCGGCTGCTGGCCACCATCTGGCAGGAGGTGCTGGGCGTCGACCGGGTCGGGATCGACGACGACTACTTCGAGCTGGGGGGCGACTCGGTCCACGCCATCGTCGTGGTGGCCCGTGCCCAGGAGAGGGGTTGCCATCTCGAACCGGACCAGCTGCTGGCCGGCCGTACCGTCCGGGTGGTCGCGGCCCGGGCGGCACCGGTCCCGGCCGGGTACGACACCGAAGCGACGGACACCGACGGCGAACACCCGCTCACCGCACTGCAGCAGGGGATGCTGTACCACGCGGTGGGTGGCAGCACCCCTGGTGCCTACGTCGTGCAGGTGTCCTGCCGGCTGACAGGTGACCTCGACCACACCGCGTTCGATGACGCCTGGCAGGCTGTCTTCGACGCCAACCCGGTGCTGCGCACGGTGGTCACTTGGCGCGGCGGCGCTTCGGCCCGCCAGCGGGTCGTCGCCGGGCTGCGGATGCCGCTGCGCCTCCTCGACCACCGGGGGATGGAGCCGTCCGACCGGGAGCAGTCCTTCGCCCATCTGCTCGACAGCGACCGGCAGGACGGTTTCGACCTCGAGACCGGGCCGTTGATGCGGCTCACCGTCGTCGCCGAGCGGGAGCGCGAACACCGGTGCGTCTGGACCTACCACCACCTGATCCTGGACGGCTGGTCCCAACAACTGGTGCTGCGGGACGTCTTCGACTGCTACCGCCGGCTGCGGGCAGGGAAACCGCCGTCGCCCCGCCGTAGACCGCCGTTCCTGGACTACCTCGACCCGTTGAGGGACACCGTCCGGGAAGGGGACGGATTCTGGGCGCGTCGGTTCGCCGACCTGACGCAGGCCACCCGGATCGCCGGCCCTGGCTGTGTCGACGGCCAGGTGACGACGTCCGGCCGGCCCATAACGGAACTCACCGTGCCCGCACCGGTGGCCGGGACCCTCACCGACCTCGCCGGTGCCTACGGCATCACGGCCGCCGCCGTCGTGCACGCCGCGTGGGCGCTGCTGCTCGGCCTGCGTACCGGCACCTGGGACACGGTGCACGGGGTCACGCTCGCCGGCCGTCCACCCCACCTGCCCGGGGTGACCGAGAGCATCGGCATGTTCGTCAACACACTCCCGCTACGAGTGTCCACATCGCCGGAGGCGACCGTCCTCGACTGGCTGCACGACGTCCAAGCGAGACTGTCCGAGGTACGGCAACGGCAGCACGACGCGCTGAGCGACATCGAACGGCAGGTCGGACTGGCCCACGGAACCGGCCTGTTCGACAGCATCGTGGTGGTGGAGAACTACCCGACCTGGATCGGCGCCGGTGACGAGGTCGCCGGCCTGCGTGTCGACCGGCTGTCGGTGGTCGTCGAGGAGGGCTACCCGCTGGTGCTGGAGTACGCCCCGGGAACCGAACCGGTGCTCCGGGCCCGGTTCGACGACCGACGGCTGGACCGTCCCACCGTCGACGGGATACTCGCCGTGCTGGCCGTCACGATCAGTGCCGCGGTGACCGATCCCGGTCAGCGCCTCGCCGCGCTGGCCGGCACCGCCCACGCGGCCTGGGACCGTAGCCGGGAGGACCAGCGGCAGGCACTGCGGGACGGGGCGGCACACCGGCTCGGCACCACCCGCCGCCGGACGGTGTCAGGTATCGGGGTCGACGCCGATGCCTGACAAGGGACAGATCATCGATCTGCTGCGGCTGCTGTCGGGACACCTACGGCGGTACCGTGCCCGCAGCCTCCAGGACGTCGCCACCCGGGCGTTGCGGGACACCGGCGGTGGCCGGGCCTGGGTCGTCACCGTGCTCAACGCGAGCCTGTCGGCCCGCTGGCATCTGCTGCACCGGCCAGGGCTCGGGTTGCGCCGGCTGCGGAGCCGGTGGGCGTACCGGCGCAACGGCCCCGCCCTCGGCGGCCCTCGGCGGCGACTGTCGCTGTTGTGCCCCACCCGCGACCGGGTGGCACAGGTGCGCCGGTTCATCCGTAGCGTTGCCCGCACCGCGGCCGACCCGACCCGCGTCGAGCTGCTGTTCTATGTCGACGGGGACGACCCGGCGCTGCCGGACTACCGCGCCCTGCTGGCCTCCGGCGTTGTCGAGGGGTGCCGGTGCGAACTGCTCGTCGGCGACCCGGTCGGCGTTCCGTCAGCCTGGAACGCCCTCGCCGCCGCGGCAACCGGCGACCTGCTGATGATGGCCAACGACGACCAGTTCTACGTCGACCACGGCTGGGACGCGGCTCTCGACACCCGGGTGAGCGATCTGTCGGCGCGGCGTCCCGACGAGCTGTTCTGCCTGTACTTCGACGGCGGGCAGTATCCCGACGGCGGGCGTGACTTCCCGATCGTCACCCGCGCCTGGTACGAGACCCTCGGCTACTTCGTGCCCACGATCTTCTCCCAGTGGGAGGTCGAAACGTGGGTCTTCGACATCGCCGAGCGGGCCGGCCGGCTCCACGCCGTCCCCGACGTCTTCGTGGAGCACCTGCACTACCAGGACTACAAGGCGCCGTTCGACGCGACGTACCAGCGGCACCGGATGACCCGGCGGAAATCCTTCGGTGACCACGCACTGTTCCTGCGGACGACGCCGCAGCGTGTCGCCGAGGCCGAGAAGCTGCGCGCCGGCCACCGAGACGCGGACACCTTCTGGTTCACCGACTACCTCGCCGAGAACCGGCACCGGATGACCGGTGACCTGGCCGCGATAGCGGAACCCACCCCGGTACCCCGACGGATCCCGCTGTTCGCCGACGGTGGATGGCTGCCGGCCGCGCACACGGACCACCCGGTGGTGCGAGACGTGCTGCTCGGCATCCCGGAGGCGACGCTGCCCGAGTCCGGCGCCATCGACCTGCTGGTCCTGGCACCCGTGGGTGACCTGCCCACGGCACCGGCCGTCGCCGACGGATGCCTCGTGGTCTGGTACGGCCTGCGGGTACCCGACCATGGCACATCACTGGTCGCCGGGACCCCGACCGGCTGGGGTCCGGGCCGCTGCCTCGTCGTCACGGCCACGACCCCGGTCACCGTCCTCGCCGACACCCCGGAACCGCTGATCGCGGTGCGCTTCGCCGTTCCCGACCCGGACCGGCCCACCGGCCCGCCCGGCATCGCCGAGGCGGTCGGGCATGGCTGACCACGTCGCCGGTGCCGCCCTCCCGCCGGACCTCGCCCGCCGGGTCGAGGCACTCACCGCCGAGCAGCGCCGGCGCCTCGAAGCGATCGTCCGGCGCCGGCTCGACGACGGCCCGCCAACCGAATCCGATGCCACCTCGGGGTCCTGGCCGGCGTCACCCGGCCAACAACGGATGTGGATCGGCGACGATCCCGCACAGAACACGTACGCCACGGCGATCCGGCTGCGCGGACCGCTGCGGCTACCGGCACTGCGGTCGAGCCTCGCACGGCTGACCCGGCGACACGAGTCCCTGCGCACGACCCTGCACCCGGTCGACGGCCGGCTGACGCAGGTGGTGCACGCCACCGTCGGGGTGCCGGTGCGGTTGGTGGACCTCACCGCGGCCGGGACCACCACCACCGGCGACGACCTGCCGGAGGTCGTCGCCGGCCTGGCCCGCGCCGAGGCCCGCCGCCCGTTCGACCCGGACCTGGGCCCGCTGTGGCGGGCCGTCGTCTACCACCTCGGACCGGCCGACCACTGCCTGCTGCTCGTGCTGCACCACGCGATCACCGACGGCTGGTCGCACGGCATCCTGGTGTCCGAACTGTCCGCTTGCTACACCAGCCTGACCGCCGGAACCCCCTGGCTGGTGCCGCCGCCGGTGGCCCGCTACCGGGACTACACCCGGTGGCAACAGAACCGGCTCACCGGCGACGAACTCACCGCCCTGACCGACTACTGGCGGACCGTGGTCCGCGACCTGCCCCGGCTGGACCTGCCGGTCGACGAGCCCGCCACACCCGCCACCGGGCCCCGGGGCGCCCAGCACCGCGTCGATCTCGGGCCCGACCTGTCCGACCGCCTGGCCAGGCTCCGGCGGACCACCGGCGGATCCACATTCATGCTCGTGCTGACGGCACTGGTGGCCGTACTGCGACAGGTGAGTGGGCAGGACGACATCGTCGTGGGAACGCTCGCCGCCGGCCGTACCCGGCCCGAGTGGAGGCGGGTGGTCGGCTACTTCGTCAACGTACTTCCGCTGCGGATCGCCGTACCGGGACGGCCGAGCCTGCGGGAACTCTGGGCGCACGTCCGGCACCGGGTCCAGGACGCCTACGCGCACCAGGAACTGCCGTACGAAAGAGTGCGAGACCTGCTGCGTGTCGACCGGTCGACCGGACCCACCGGACCGATCCGGGTGCTGTGCACGCCCCAGCTGCCGGCACCCCGGCTCGACCTGCCCGGGCTGACGGCGCACACCCACGATCTCCGGCTCGGCAACACCCCGTTCGACCTGGTCGTCGAGGTCAGCGACGGCCCGCGCGGGCTGGGGGTCGCCGTCCAGTACGACAGCACGATATTCGTCCCCGACACCGTGGCGCTGCTCGGCCGGCACCTGCGTGCCGTCCTCACCCGGGCCGCCGACGATCCCGACGTCCGCTGTGCGGATCTGCTCCTGGCCCGACCCGGTGGACACCGGCCGGCGGCTGGTGACGCCGGCACGGTACACGACATGGTGCAGGACGCTGCGGCCCGCCACCCGGACGTCGTGGCGGTACGCGACGGTGACCGACAGCTGACCTACCGTACCCTCAACGCCGCCGCCAACCGTCTGGCCCGGCAGCTGCGGTCGGCCGGCGTACGCGCCGAACACCGGGTGGCGATCTGCCTGGCCCGCTCGGCGGAGTCGGTGACCGCACGACTCGCGGTACTCAAGGCCGGTGCCGCCTTCTTCACCCTGGACCCGGACCACCCGCCCGCACGGCTGGCCGCCGCTGTCGCCGCGGCCGGGGCCCGGACCGCCGTCACGACCACGGCCCTCGCCGCCGTCGTTCCCGACGATCTCCACCTGGTGCTGCTGGACCGGGACGCGAAGGAGATCGCTGCCCGCGACCACCGGAATCCACACCTTCCGGTGCACCCCCACCAGGCTGCCTACCTGATCCACACCTCCGGCTCCACCGGCCGGCCCAAGCTCGTCGTCGGGCACCACCTCGGCGTCGCCAACCGGCTGCGCTGGATGGGACGGGCGTACCCGATCCAGGTCGGGCGGCGGTGCGCCGCGCGCACCTCGCTGTCGTTCGTGGACTCGATCGCGGAAACCTTCGGCCCGTTGAGCGTCGGCGCCACTGTCGTGATCGCCACCGATGGCGTGACCACCGACCCCGACCGGCTGTGCGACTGGCTGGCGGCCCAGCGCATCGACCGTCTGCTGGTGGTCCCGGCGCTGCTGGCCATGCTGCTCGACGTGGCGCCGGAGCGCCGCAGCCGGCTGGCCGGCGTCCGGATCTGGATGACCAGTGGTGAGGAACTGCGGTCCGCGCTGGCCGACCGGTTCCACCGGGCGCTGCCCCATGCCACGCTGCTCAACCTCTACGGCTCCTCGGAGGTGGCCGCCGACGCGACCGCTGCCACGGTGCGGGTGCCGGTCGGTCGGCCGGTGCCGGTCGGCCGACCGATCGACGGCGTCGAGGCCTGGGTCGGCGACGCCGACGGTCGACCAGTGGCCGACCTGGTCCGCGGCGAACTCCAGATCGGCGGTCACGCCGTCGCCCGGGGCTACGACGGCCGCCCCGGCGACACCGCCGCGAGGTTCCGGCCGGATCCGGTCGGCCCACCGGGGGCACGGGTGTTCCGCACCGGGGACCTGGCCCGCCGCCGCGCCGACGGCCACCTGGTCTACCTGGGTCGGGGCGACAGCCAGGTGCAGGTCCGGGGGCACCGGATCGAGCCGGGCGAGGTGGAGGAGGAACTGCTGCGCCACCCGGCGGTACGTGCCGCCGTGGTCACCGCCCCGCCGGACACCACCGGGGCGTCCACCCTCGTCGCGCACCTCGTCGCGGCGACCGGTGCCGTGGCCGACCCGGCCGAGATCGCCGGCTTCCTGCGCGGTCGGCTTCCGCACTACATGGTGCCCTCGCGGCTGGTGGCGGTCGACGCGTTGCCCCGTACCGACACCGGCAAGATCGACCGGTCGGCACTTGCCACCACGCACCCGGCCCCGGACACCGCACCCGGCCCCACCGCTTCGCCCGGCCCGGTCGAGAAGGTCGTCGCCGCCGCGTTCGCAGAGGTGCTCGGCGTCCCGGCGATCGGGCGCGAGCACGACTTCTTCCTTTCCGGTGGGCACTCGGTGCTGGCCGCCGAGCTCGTCCGGACGCTCTCCGAGCGCCTGTCGGTGAGTCTGGAACTGGCCGACATCTTCGCCGCGCCGACCGTGGTCGACCTGGCCGTCCGCATCGTCGGGATGGAGCGGTCCGGTCCCGCCGCCACCGACCCGCTGGTGCCCGATCCCGCCAACCGGTACGAACCGTTCCCGCTGACCGAGGTACAGGAGGCGTACTACGTCGGCCGGCGGGAGGACCTGCGGCTCGGCGGCGTCTCCACCCACGCCTACCTGGAGATCGCGGTCGACGATTTCGACCCCGTCCGGTTCGTGGCCGCGCTGCGGGCGGTCGTCCGGCGCCATCCCATGCTGCGTGCCGTGCTCCGCCCGGACGGCACCCAACAGGTGCTCACCGAGGTACCGCCGTACCAGATGACAACCCACGACCTGCGCGGACTCGACGCGACGAGGTGCGAGGCCCGGCTGGCGGCCATCCGCAGGCAGATGTCCCACCAGTTGCTCGACCCGCACACCTGGCCGCTGTTCGAGGTGCGGGCCGGACTCCTCGACGGTCGTGCCGGACCGGCCGGGCCGCCCCGGGCGTTGCTCGCGGTCAGCATCGACGCGCTGATCTGCGACGCGTTCAGCTTCGGACTGGTCATGGACGAACTGGCCGAGCGCTACCATCACCCGGACCGCGACTTCCCGGAACTGACCGTCGACTTCCGGGACTGGGTGCTGCACCGTACGGCGCGCCACGACCACGCCCGGCACCGGGCGGCCCACGAGTACTGGGCTGCCCGGATACCTACGCTTCCGCCCGGCCCCGACCTGCCCGGGCCTGCGGGAACCGCATCCGCCGACCCGCCGCGGTTCCACCGCCGCCAAGCCCGGCTGGCCGAACCCGACTGGTCCGCCGTCAAACGCCGGGCGGCGGCGGCCGGCCTGACCCCCTCGGGTCTGCTGCTGGCCGCGTTCACCGAGATCCTCACCGCCTGGAGCGCCCGGCCGCACTACTGCCTCATGCTGACCGTCTTCGACCGGGCACCGCTGCACCCGCAACTGCCCCGCATCGTCGGCGACTTCACCTCACTCACCGTGCTGGAGGTCGACCACCGTGCGCCGGGCCCGTTCGAGGAGCGTGCCCGGGCACTGCAGGACCGGCTCTGGTCCGACCTGGACCGCTCGACGGTCAGCGGGGTCACCGTGCTGCGCGACTGGGCGCTGGCCCGGGGGATCGCCCCGCAACTGGTCACTCCGGTCGTCTTCACCTCCAACCTGCCGATGACCGCCACCGGCACCGGGCCAGCGAACCCGGAGACTCTCGGCGAGCTGCGCTACGGGATAACCCAGACCCCACAGGTGCAGCTCGACCACCAGGTCAGCGAGGTACGCGGCGAACTGCTGTTCAACTGGGACGCGGTCGAGGACCAGTTCGCCCCTGGCGTTCTCGACGACATGTTCACCGCCTACCAGGATCTCCTGGAACGCCTGGCCCGCCGGGCCGACTGGTCCGGTCCGATCCGCCCACCCATCCCACCGCACCAGGCGTCCGTACGGGCCCGGGCGAACGACACCAACCGCGCGCTGCCCGCCCGCCGCCTACACGACAGCGTCGCTGTCGCCGCCGGGCGCCACCCCACGGCGGTGGCGGTGGTGGACGGCGATGTCCGGATGACGTACGCGGAGCTGGACCAGCGGGCCCGCCGGCTCGCCCACACCCTGCAGGCCCTGGGCGTACGTCCGGACACGCTGGTGGCGATCGCCACCCACGGCGGGTGGCAACAGGTCGTCGCGGCGCTCGGCATCCTGTACTCCGGTGCCGCGTTCCTCCCTCTCGACCCACAGCTACCGGCGCGGCGGTTCGTCTCACTGGTCCGCCGGGCCGGCGTACGGGTGCTGCTCACCCAGGTGTCGCTGCGGGAGAGTCTGCCGGCCGTACCCGGTGTCCGGAGCATCGCGGTCGACGACGACACGGCGCTACGCGACGTACCCGGACCGGTGCCGTGCCGATCGTCGCCGCACGACCTCGCCTACGTCATCTTCACCTCCGGATCCAGCGGCGAGCCGAAGGGCGTCGCGATCGACCATGCGGCCGCCGCCAACACGATCGACTGCGTCAACGAGCGGTTCGGAGTGGGCCCGGCCGACCGGGTGCTGGCCGTCTCCGCCCTCAGCTTCGACCTCGCCGTGTACGACCTGTTCGGGCTGCTCGCCGTCGGCGGATGCGTCGTTCTGCCGGGACATGCCGGCCGCCGTGACCCGGCACACTGGCTGCGCCTGGTACGCCAGGAACGCATCACGATCTGGAACTCGGTGCCTGCCCTGGCCGGTCTGCTGGTCGAGCGGGCCGAGTCCGGCGACCCGCGGTCGCTGGCGTCGCTGCGCACGGTGCTGCTCAGCGGCGACTGGATCCCGGTGCCGCTGCCGGAGCGCATCCGAGCGCTCACCGAGGCCCAGGTGACGAGTCTCGGCGGGGCGACCGAGTGCTCGATCTGGTCGGTCTGGTACCCGATCGGGCAGGTCGACCGGCGATGGCGCAGCATCCCCTACGGCCGGCCGATGGCCAACCAGCGCCTGTACGTGCTCGACGCGGTCATGGACGACCGGCCGGACTGGGTGCCCGGAGACCTCTACATCGCTGGCACCGGCGTGGCCCGCGGCTACTGGCGCGACAGCGACCTGACCGAACGCGCCTTCGTCACCCATCCCCGAACGGGCGAGCGGCTGTACCGCACCGGTGACCTCGCCCGGTACCTGCCCGACGGTGACCTGGAGTTCCTCGGCCGCAAGGACCGGCAGGTGAAGGTCAACGGGTTCCGGGTCGAACTCGGCGAAGTCGAGGCGGCGATCGACCGTACCGGGCTGGTCGGCGCCGTCGTGGTGGCGGCCGTCGGCTCTGCCGAGCAGGGACGACGGCTGGCGGCCTTCGTGGTCCCGGCCCCGGGCCGGGAACTCGACCTCGACAGCCTGCGCCGGCAGGCCGGCGAGGTCCTGCCGGACTACCTGCTGCCCACCACCTGGACCGTCGCGGACCGGATTCCGCTCACCACCAACGGCAAGGTCGACCACGAGGCGCTGGCCCGGCTGCTCCGGTCGCCCGGCGCCCCGAACCCTCCGCGCCCGGCGTCCGGGGTGACCGACGAACTCGTCCAGCACCTGCGGAACCTGTGGCAGGAGATGCTGCCCGCCGAACACGTCGACCAAGACGACAACTTCTTCGCCCTCGGCGGCACCTCCATCGTCGCGGTACGCCTGCTGACCCGGCTGCAGCAGGAGTTGCAGATCCGGATATCCCTGCCCGACCTGTTCGACGCGCCGACCGTCGCCGCACTGGCGGCCACGGTCGCCGCCCGGCGCGCCCGCGCCGTAGCACCGGACGCCGTGGTCACTGTCGAACCCGATCCGGCGGGAGCCTTCGCACCGTTCCCGCTCACCGACATCCAGCAGGCCTACTGGCTGGGGCGACGCACCGAGACCGCGTTGGGCGGCGTGGCCACGCACAGCTATCTGGAGTTCGACATCACCGACCTGGACGTGCCTCGGCTCGAAGCGGCGGTCCGTGGCCTCCTCGACCGGCACCCGGCACTGCGGACGGTGGTCCTCGCCGACGGCCGGCAGCAGGTCCTGTCGACCGTGCCCGGCTACCGGATCCCGGTCACCGACCTGTCCGGCGCCCCGCCGGAGCAGACCCGGCGCGAACTGGATCGGCTCCGCGACCTCCTGTCCCACGAGGTGCGCGACGTCGGCCGGTGGCCACTGTTCGCGATGCACGCCGTGCGGCTGGACCGGACCGTGACCCGGTTGTACCTGAGCATCGACCTGATGATGGTCGACGCCCGCAGCATCCAGCTGCTCACCGGCGAGCTCCAGGCCCGTTACGCCGAGCCGGCGTTCGACCCGCCGCCGCTCGGACTGACGTTCCGGGACTACGTGCTGGCGGTGCGGCACCACCGGAACGCCACGAACGGGGCCGCGTTGCGCTACTGGCAGCAGCGGCTGTCCGAGCTGCCACCGCCCCCGGCCCTGCCGCTACTCCGCCGGCCGCAGGAGCTGTCCGCAGCGGTCTTCGCCCGACGCACGGTCGAACTGGACCGCCTGAGCTGGCGGGCGCTGCGGGAACGGGCCGCCCAGGCGAGCGTCACTCCGTCGGCCCTGATCTGTGCGGCCTTCGGGCAGATCCTCGCCGGCTGGAGCGAACGTCCCCGGTTCACGGTCAACCTGACCACCTTCGACCGGCTGCCGGTGCACCCCGACGTCGACGCGCTGGTCGGGGACTTCACGACGACCACCCTGCTGGTGATGGACTGTACCGAGGGGTCCTTCTGGGACATCGCGACCCGGGTTCAGCGACAGATCTTCACGGATCTGGAGCACCGCGCGGTGAGCGGGGTCGAGGTGCTGCGCATGCTGCGCAGCGACCCGGCGGCCCGTGGCGAGACGATGATGCCGGTGGTGTTCACCAGCGCGCTTGTTCCCACCGGTGACCGACCCGTCGGAGCCGGCTGGGTGGCCAGACCGGTGTACGCGCTGAGCCAGACGCCTCAGGTCCTGCTCGACCACCAGGTGACCGAGGACGCCGGACGGCTGGTCTGCACCTGGGACTACGCGTCCGAGGCGTTTCCACCGGACCTGGTCGAGGCCATGATCGATGCCTTCCACCGTCTGCTCCGTACCCTGGCCGGCCCGGCCACCGGAGCGGACACGTCCCGTCCGTCCGCTACCGCCGAGGTGTCCGCCGATGACTAGTACCGACCATCAGGTCTTCGTCCCGCTGCCGGACGACCAACGCGCGCTGATCACGGCGGTCAACGGCGTCGTGGCGTCGGTCCCCGCCGGCACCCTGGACTCCCTGGTCGCCGACCTCGTCGTTGCCGGCCCGCACCATGCCGCCGTGATCGGGCTCTGGGAGACCCTGACCCGAAAACAGCTCTGGGACCACGTCGCGGACATCGCCGCGCACCTGGTGGCGGCGGTGGGACCGGGACACCGGGTGCTACTCGACGTCGAGGCCGGGTGGGAGCGGTTCGCCGCCGCCGTCGCGGTCCTGCACGCCGGCGGCACCTGCGTTACGCCGCTGCCGGCCAGCGGCGACGCCGGGCGACCGGCCGTACCGGGCGTGAGCGCGGTGGTGACCGACCGGGGACGTTCCGGCCGGACCGACCGGCCGGACGGGGCGGTCGTCGTGACGCCCCGTCGCGACCCGCCCGCCGCCGACGTACCTGTGGACCGCGCGGCAGCGGACGGCACCGCGATGGCGTTCGTGCTGCCCCGCGGCGTCCCGGCAGACGGATCGACGGCCTGGACGGGATACCCGCATCGGGTGCTGCTCAACGCCCTCGCCGAGGTCAACCGCCGGCTCTGCCTCGATCCCGACGACCGGGTGTTCTCCCTGGCGCCCGCCGAGTCCGGGAGCTGGCTGCACGAGACCTTCGGCACCCTGCTCGCCGGCGCGACCGTGGTCTTCGCCGAGAACGAGCACCGGCACGATCCCCGGAACTGGCTGGCGCAGATGCGCCGCGACGGGGTCACGGTGTGGTTCCCGACGACCGCGATGCTCGACGATTTGCTCGCCCACCTGGCCCGGACGGACGAACCGCTGCCGTCGACCCTGCGCGCGGTGGTCGTCTCCGGCGGTTGGCTCGCGCCCAGCCGGGTTCTCGAACTCCGCGAGGCCGCAGGGCGGAGCCTGACGGTGCTGTACGCGACCGCACCGGTGGAGCCCGGCCCGTTCACCGTCCTGCACGACGTGGCCGCGCCGCCGGACGACTGGCGGTCGGTACCCGTGGGCGCCCCTGTCGCGAACCAGCGGCTGTACGTCCTGTCCGAGACCCGACGGCCCTGCCCGGTGTGGGTCACCGGGCGGCTGTACGCCGGCGGGCTGCTCGGTGAACCGGTGCCGGCCACCCCGGACGCGGCCGTCGCTCACCCGGAGACCGGCGAGCACCTGCTCTCCACCGACCTGTTCGGACGTCTCCGCCCGGACGGTCTCGTCGAGGTGGTCGGCGACGAGTCGACACAGCTGCCCGCGCGAGGGGGGACGGTGAACCTGCGGGACGCGGAGATCGCCCTGCATACGCACCCGGCTGTCCGGCAGGCCGTCATCGTGGTGTCGGCCGCCGACCGCCGACCCGCGGCCTACGTCCGCCTGCGAAACGGTGCCACCGCGTCGGTCGCCGACCTGACCACCCATCTGCGCGGCCGGGTGTCGCCCTTCCTGCTGCCGGCCCGTACGGAGATCGTCGAGACGCTGCCGCTGGCCCGCGACGGGCGGGTGGACCGGGCGGTGCTGGCCGCCGCTGGTGACCTGTCGCAGCCGGCGTCCCCGCCGGTCGTCACACCGCAGGCGGTGCCCCGGGCGGCGGACGACCGTGCCATCGAACTCACCCGCCGGGTGACCGCCGTGGCCAGCCGGCTCCTCGACGTCGACGACATCGAACCGGACGACAACCTGATGGATCTCGGCGTGAGCTCGATGCAGCTGGTCCGCCTCGCCACCGTGATGGAGGAGGAGGCCGGCATCGCCGTCGACGTCGAGGAACTGCTGGCATACCCGACCATCGCGGTGATCGTCGGCAGCCACCTGGCCACCGATCCGACCGGGCCGGCCACGGCTGCGGCTGCGGCCGGGCCGCGACCGACCGGTGCGGTCCGCGACGACCTTGACGTCCGTCCGGTCGTCGCGCTCGGCGGTGTCGCCGACGACCGGATCGCGGCCCGGCGCACCACCCGGACCTTCGGCCCGCAGCCGGTCGATCTCGCCGCGCTCGGCCCTCTGCTGGGAGCCACCCGCCGGATCCGGTCCGGCGGCCGGGACAAGCTCTGGTACCCGTCGGCCGGCGGCAGCTACCCGGTACAGGTGTACCTGCTGGTGGCCCCGGGACGGGTCACCGGCCTGGCTGCGGGAAGCTACTACTACCACCCTGGACGAGACCAGCTCGTCCTGCTCGACCCGGCCGGTACCCTGTCCGCCACCGCCCATCGCGAGATCAACCGCGCCACGTTCCGTCAGTCGGCCTTCTCGCTGTTCCTGGTCGGCCGGATGTCGGCGATCAGTAAGCCCGACTACGCCGACCTGGCCTGGGACTTCACGGTCTTCGAGGCCGGCGCGATGACACAGCTGCTCGGCCAGGTCGCCGCCGAACGTGACCTCGGACTCTGTCCGGTCGGCGCGATGGACACCGCCGCGTTGCCGGACCTGTTCGCCCTCGGCGCGCAGGACCGGTTCGTACACGCCCTGCTCGGCGGGGTACCGGCCGGAGCGACCCGGTGACCGGCCCCGTCGTCGGACAGCGTCGCGCCGGACGGCTCGTCATGGACGCCTGGGGCGTCCGGGAACACGTCGCCCCGACCGGGTACGGGCTTCCGGTCGAGTTGGCCGCGACCCGACCCGGTACGACCCTGACCGACTACGCCACGGCGCACCGGGACGAGCTGCGGGCGCGGCTGCACCGGGCGGGAGCGGTCCTGTTCCGCGGGTTCGGGGTCACCCTCGACTCGTTCGGCGACGTGGTGACCGCGCTGGCCGGAGCGCGGCAGGCGTACGGTGAACGGTCGACCCCGCGCACCGAACTGGCCGAACGGGTCTACACCGCCACCGACCATCCCGACGACCAGCGCATCGCCCTGCACAACGAGAATTCATACCAGTCGGTCTTTCCCCGTCTGCTGGTCTTCGGCTGCCTGACCGCCCCGGACACTGGCGGTGCCACGCCGCTCGCAGACGTCCGTCGCGTGCTGCGACGGATCCCGCCCGCCGTCCGCCAGCGGTTTCTCGAACTGGGCGTGACCTACGTCCGTACCTTCGGTGGCGGCCTCGGACTGGACTGGCCGGAGGTGTTCGGCACCCGGGACAGGGAAGAGGTCGAGAGGTACTGCCGCGATCACGACATCGAGGCGGAGTGGCGGCCCGGCGGCCGGTTGCGCACCCGGCAGACCCGGCCCGCGATCGCCGTGCACCCGGTGACCGGGGAGCAGGTGTGGTTCAACCACGCGACCTTCTTCCACCCGTACACCCTGCCGGCCGAACTGCGGACGGCGCTGGCGTCGCAGGTGGCTGAGGAGGATCTGCCCCACAACGTCCGCTACGGCGACGGCCGTCCCGTCGACCCCGGCACGCGGGACGTTCTCGCCTGCGCATACGCGGCCGAGGAGGTGGCCGTGCCCTGGCGGGCCGGTGACGTGCTGCTGGTGGACAACCTGCTCGCGGCACACGGCCGCGAACCGTTCACCGGCCCGCGTCGGATCGTGGTCGGCATGGCCGCCCCGACCGCCTGGGACGACGTCGCCGCACGGACCGTGGCCGTGCCGGCCCGGACCGATGACGAACCGGAGGAGGAACAGTGACCCAGACCATGGAACCGGATGAGCAGATCTACCGGGTCGTGATCAACGACGAGGAGCAGTATTCGATCTGGCCCGTCGACCAGGACCTTCCCGATGGCTGGCGGCCGTCGGGGATGACCGGTGTGCGGCAGGAGTGCCTGGCCCACATCGACGAGGTATGGACCGACATGCGGCCGTTGAGCCTGCGTCGTCACATGGCCGAGCACGCCGACGACCCGTACGACGACGACCTCGCCACGCCGGCGGACGAGGGACCGTCCCTGCTGGACCGGCTCTGTGCCGGTCCGCACCCGGTGGAGGCGGTGCCCCGTATCGAACTCGGTCCGGCCGCCTTCAAGGAGGCGCTGGACCGTGGCTACGTGTTCGTCCGCTTTCCCGGCACCGTCGGCGGCACCGAACTCGGGGTACGTGTCGATGACACGGCCACCGACCGGTCAGCGGCGGACTTCACGGCGGGCACCGGCACCGTCCATCTCGTCGGCACCCTGAACCTCGACTTCGAGGATGTCCGGTGCGTGGCCGACATCGACCTGGCCACGTTCACCGGCCAGGGACAGCTGGAGCGTGTCGTTGAACCGTGACGGCGCCACCGGCACGGGAGCGGTGCCGCACACCGCTCCCGCCGACCGGCGCGTCTGCGTCTTCGCTCAACTCCACCTGCCAGGGCTGGGCGACCTGCTCCAACGCAACATCCTGCTGGAGGTGCTGCGGCGGACCCGGCCGGCTGCCGAGATCACCCTGGTCGTCGGGGAGGGACTGCACCGCCGCTTCGCCGAACCGCTCCACCGGCACATGATCCTGACCGACGTCCTGATCTGTCCCGATCCGACGACGACCGACGAGGGCCGCTACGACGAGTTCGTGCGGCAGTTGGCCGACCGCCGATTCGACCTGTGCGTCGTCGATCCCGGCTCGCGGGTACTCGATGCCGGCCATGCCCGCCGGGCGGACATCGGCGTACGGATCGGCCTGCCCCGAGGGCTTGCGTCCGATGCGGACCTGACCCGTCGTGTCCGGCTGCCGGCCCGCCCGGACCGCTGCGACCTCCATGACTTCGCGTGCGCCTTCGCCGGCGCGCTCGGCGGCCCCCGGCCGTGTCCGGAGGAGGTGGTCCCCCCACTGCCGGTACGGCCCGAACCGGTGGCCGAACTGGCGGCACCCGCCCCGCGCGTCGGCATCCATCCCGGCGGCCAGCCGCACTGGAACCGCCGTTGGCCGCTCGCCCGGTACGAGGCGCTGTGTGACCGGCTCGTCGACGAACTCGGGGCCAGCCTGTACCTGCTCGGCACGGCGGCGGAGCTGCCGGAGCTGACGGCGTTGCGCGATCACGTGCTGGCCCGCCGGCCGGACGCGGTCGTCCACCTGGATGTCGACCATCCGCTCAACCGGACGGCCAACCTCCTCACCGGGCTGGAGGTCGTGGTCGGCAACGATTCCGGTCTGGCCCACGTCGCCGCGGCACTCGGCGTGCCCACCGTCGTGGTGTACGGGCCGACCGGCACCGAGGCGCTGTGGTCGCGTGTGTACCCCCGGCACCGGGGTGTCTCGCTGTACTACCCGTGCCAGTCCATCACGCACGGGGTGGACGAGGTGGCCGGGCGGCGCTGCGCGTACGACTGCGTCGTGCCGTACCGGGGGCCACGGTCGTCGTACCCCCGGTGCCTCACCGACCTCGACGTCGACCAGGTGTGGGCGGCGACGACGGACCAACTACGTGCCAACCAGAGCGGAGCACGGAATGGACGGTGACCGGTCCCGACCGACCCGGGTGATCCTGTCGATCAACTACAACCACGACGGCTCCGGCGTCGTGCTGGTCGACGGCCGAATCCGCGGCTACCTCACCACGGAGCGGTTCTCCCGCCTCAAGAAACATCCCGGCCTGCGCGAGGAGGACCTGGAAGAACTGCTCGCCCAGGCCGGCGTCGACCTAGCCGACGTCGACCACGTGTTGCTGTGCAACCTGCACAACATGGATTCACCCGACATCCGGACACTGCACGGCTCCGATCTGAAACACACCTGGTTCGAGTTCTGGGTCAACCAGACCAACACGGCCGTGCGAATCCGCGGTCGCCGCATCCCGTGCACCGTCAATCCGGACCACCACCTGATCCACGCCGCCGCCGCCTACTACACCTCGCCGTTCGAGTCCGCCGTGGCACTGGCCATCGACCCCACCGGCTGCCGGGCCTTCGTCGGCCGGGCCCACCGGCTCCAGCCACTGCTGGTCGACTTCGACGCCTGGTTCAACGCCAACATCGGCTACTGCCAGGTCGCCAACCTCCAGTTCGGGTCGGCCATCGTCGGTGCCGGCAAGGTCATGGCACTGGCACCGTACGGTCGCCCGCCCGCAGGGGCAGCCGCCGAGGCGGCCGACGTACGCACCTTCCGGCAGCTGGTCACTCTGGCGGACAAGGACCCCCGGATGGTCACGGTCGCCGGCCGCGACCTCAACGCCACCCTCGCGTTCTATATCCAGCTCGGCCTCGAACGGCAACTGTGCACGGTCTTCGAGCAACTCGCCGACCACGCCGCCCGCACCGGCGTCGAGCCGGCCATCGCACTGTCCGGTGGCACCGCCCTCAACGTGGTCGCCAACGAACTCGCGTTCCGACGTTCGGGGTTCGAGCGCATCCACCTGCATCCGGCCTGCGGCGACGACGGCACCGCGATCGGCGCGGCGCTGTGGCACTGGCATCACGTACTCGGGCATCCGCGCCGCGGGTACACGGCGGCGGAACTGATGTACGCGGGCCGGGAGTACCCGGAGCCGGCGATCCGGCGAGCGCTGGCCGAGCACGCCGATCGAATCGCCGTCGAGTCGACGGGCGACTACATCGCGCGGACCGCCGACCTGCTGGCCGCCGGCGAGGTGGTCGGCTGGTTCGACGGGGCCGGTGAGGTCGGTCCGCGGGCCCTGGGCCACCGCAGCATCCTCGCCGACCCCCGAGACGCGGCGACGCGGGACCGGATCAACGCGACGGTCAAGTTCCGGGAGCACTTCCGGCCGCTCGCGCCGGCGGTGCTCGACGAGCACGCGGTGCGGTGGTTCGGGATCCGGGACAGCCCCTTCATGCTCCGGGCGGCCCCGGTGCTGCGCGGCGGCGTCGACGCGGTCACCCACATCGACGGCACCGCCCGGCTGCAGACCGTGGCCCGGCGGGACAACCCGGCCTACCACGACCTGATCCACGCGTTCGCCGCCCGCACCGGTATCCCGATGGTGCTCAACACGAGCCTGAACACGAAGGGCGAGCCGATCGCGCAGACCCCGTCGGACGCCCTGCGCACTTTCGTCGAGGGCGGCCTCGACCGCCTGGTCATGCCCGGGTTCGTCGTCGGCCGCCGGGGTGCCCGATGACCGGGCCGGCGGCCTCCGGCGGCGGGCCGACCCGTCGGATGCCGGCTGCCAGCCTGCTGGCCGCCGTCGCGGAAGTCGCGTCCGCCCGGTCCGCTCCGCCGCTGGAGCTGTACGTCAACGTCCCGTTCTGCGCCACCAAGTGCCACTTCTGCGACTGGGTCGCCGACGTGCCGACGCGTCGGCTGCGTACCGACGGGGCGGGGCGGCGACCGTACCTTGACGCGCTGTGCGACCAGATCCGGTTCTACGGCGCTGTCCTCACCAGGCTCGGGTACCGGCCACATGTCATGTACTGGGGAGGTGGCACCCCCACGCGCCTGGCGCCGGACGAGATGCGCCGGATACACCAGGCCCTGGACGACTCGTTCGACCTCTCGGAGCTGGTGCAGTGGTCGATGGAGACGACTCCGAACGATCTGACCGACGAGAAGCTGACCGCGATGCGAGACCTGGGAGTCGACCGGGTCAGCGTCGGAGTGCAGTCACTCGACCCCCGCCAGTTGCGCCGCGCCGGCCGGGGTCACGACCCGGCACAGGCCATCGCCGCGGTCGACGCCCTGCGCCGTGCCGGGATCGACAACTTCAACATCGACCTGGTCAGCAGCTTCCCGACCGACACCGACCCCGCTGACCTGGCCCGCACCCTGGAGGCGGTGCTCGCCCTGGATCCGCCGCACGTCTCGGTCTACCCGTACCGTGCCACCCCCCGGACGGTGATGGCGATGCAACTCGACCGGAATATCCTGCGTGCCTGGGACCGCGACTCGATGATCGGTTCGTACGAGCTGGCGATGGGCATGCTCACCGACGCCGGGTACCACGAGTACTGCCACGGATACTGGGTCCGGCACGCCCGGCACGAGGACATCGACGGGAACTACAAGTACGACCTGGCCGGCGACAAGATCGGCTTCGGCAGCGGAACGGAGTCGATCCTCGGCCACCACCTGCTGCTCAACGGCAATGCCGATCACGCCGGCTATCTGGCCGCACCGCGCGAGTTCGCGCACGTCGAGAGGTTCTCGCTGGCCCACCCGCAGCGGCTCACCGCCCTGGTCGGCGGTGCCCTGATGACCAGGGAGGGCATCGACCACGAACGGTTCCACGCCTTGACCGGGCTCGCCTTCGCGGATCTGCGGTGTACCCCGCACTTCGCCGCGTGGCTGGCCCTGCTCGCCGAGTGCGGCGGCCGGTTCGTCGAAGACGACCGCGGCTTCCGGATGGAACCCGCCACCATCCACCGGGCCTACATCACTCACCTCGCCTACACCATGACGCACGGCCTGGCCCTCGGCCGTGGCTGAATCCACGCCGTCCGACCGAAAGGAACACCGATGTCGACGACACCCCGCTGGTCGGCGGCGGTGCGTACCGCCTACAACCGACTGATCGAGGTCCTGGCCGAGGAGTCCGGACCGGACGGCGCCCGCAGGTACGCCGACCTCGCCGTCGCCGAAGGCATCTGGCGCGACCCCCTGCAACGCCCCGAGCACTACCTGCCGTCACTGCCCCCGCGAGCCGTCCACGATCCGGCCGACTTCTGGTTCTGCCGCTACCTGGAGGAGAACTACCACCTGATCCGTGCCGAGGTCGACCGCGTCACCGACCCGAGCGGGGCGGGGTTCGTGTCCGCAGACCAGTCGCTGGTCGGCGCCGGACGGTGGGAGGAGATCACCTTCTACGAGGCCGGGCACCGGTTCGCCGAAGCGTGTGCCCGCTTCCCGGTCACCGCCTCGCTCATCGAGGGCATCCCGGAGGCGACCGCCGCCGGGATCGGCGTGGTGACCCTCTCCTGGCTCCATCCAGGCACCCACATCCGGCCACACTGCGGTGGCACCAACGCCCGCCTCCGCGTGCATCTCGGCCTGCGGGTACCCGCAGGCACCCGGATGCGCGTCGGCGCGGAGACCGTCACCTGGCAGGAGGGACGGTGCCTGGTCTTCGACGACTCGTTCGACCACGAAGTGTGGCACGAGGGTGAATCGCCCCGGGTGGTTCTGCTCATGGACGTCTGCCATCCCGCGCTCGACCCCGTGAACCTGGATCTGCTCGTCGCGAACCAGGGCTCGTTCGAGGACCGCGCCGCCGGGTTCCTACGCGCCCGTGGCCTGCGCCGGGTGCAACGCGACGGTGCCGCGGTACGCGCCGACCTCGACCCGGCCACCGCACGCCAGGTGGCCCATTACCTCGACGGGAGGGGCGCCGACTCGGTCGAACTGCGCGATGGACGACTCGTGGTCGGTGCCGGGACACCCGGGGTGGACGGCCGGCACCCGGCGGAACCGGAACGGGAGGGACGATGACCGACGTCGACCGGACCCATCGGGACGCCGACGGGTGGAGCGCCTTCGACCACGCGGCCGGACGCGGTGACCTGGCGCAGGTCGTGCGGCTCCTCGCAGCCGGTGCCGACCCGTACGAGGAAGGCCCCGACGGACAGACCCCGTACGAGATCGCACTGGCAGCCGGCCGTGTCGCCGTGACCGAGGCGATCCGGGCCACGGACGAGCGGGCCCGGCCCTGGCAGCCGTACTGCCGTGCCTATCCCGAGCGGGAACTGGCCAGGTTCGACGACTGGCCGCCGAACCCCGACCACCCGGCCGACGGCGTGCTGTTCCTGCACGACGACCTCACCGTCACCCGTTCGGTCTGGCCCGGTGAACAGGTCGTCTTTGACCGCGTCACCCCGTCCTGGGAACGGTTCTGCCACGATCAGCTCAACTTCGCCGTACCCGACGACCGAGATCTGATCGGACCCGCCGGTACCGAGCAGGAGGCTGGATGAACCCGCGCACCGAGGCGACCGCCCGGGCCGCCGGCTCGCCGGTCCCCGCCGACACGACCGGCCGACTGCGCAAACAGTACGAGAGCCTGATCTGCGACCTGCTCGGCGAAGGACTCACCGGCCCCGCCTACCAGATCGCCGACCTGGCGGTGGCCGGTGGACTCTGGACGGAGCGGCTGCAGCGACCGATCGAACTGCATCCGGTCACCCACCGGTGCGCGTTGTTCGAGCCGGGCGAATTCTGGTTCACGTCCCACCTGCGGCAACGATGGGAGCGGATCCGCGCTGAGATCGACGCCATCGCGGACCCGACCCGAGCCGGCTTCTCCACCGCCGGGCTGAACGGATCCACCGTGCGGGGCGGCCTCTGGCACCAGTTGATGCTGTGGGACCGGGGCCGCCGGTTCGATCGCGCCTGCGAACTGCTGCCGGAGACCGCCGAAGCGGTGTCCGCCATTCCCGAGGCGACAGCGGCCGGCATCGGCTTCGTGATGGTCTCGTGGCTGCAGCCCGGCACCTGGATCGCCCCGCACTGCGGGCCGACCAACGCGAAGGCGCGAACGCACTTCTGCGTCCGTACCGACCCGGACGCACGGATCCGGGTCGGCGACCGGGAACGCCGGTGGGAGGAAGGTGCCAGCTTCACCTTCGACGACTCGTTCGAACACGAGGTCCGGCACGAAGGGACCGTCCCACGGGTGGTGCTGATCCTGGACACCGTCAACCCGTACCTCACCGACCCCGCGGCGGTGGTGCGCCGGGACCAGGCCAACCGGACTGACGAGATGCACAGCTTCATGACCTCGATGCAGCTCGAGCGCATCGCCAGGACCGGCGACGGCGTCGAGATCACCCTGAACCCGGGCATGGGCGAGTTCATCCGCTCCTATATGGACAGCCGTCAGCTGGCATCGGTGGAACTGTACGAGGGCAGGCTCCGGGTCCGGACCACGGGAGGCGGTGGACGCGGATGATCGTGGTCGGGGTGTCGGCGTTCTACCACGACTCGGCCTGCGCGGTCGTCGTGGACGGCCGCCTGGTCGCGGCGGCGCAGGAAGAACGTTTCACCCGGCGCCGGCACGACCGCGACGTGCCGCTGTACGCGTACCGGTCGTGTCTTGCGGAGGTCGGCCTGAGCCCGGCCGACGTCGACGTCCTGGCGTACTACGAGAACCCACGGCGCAAGCTGGGTCGGCAGCTGTGGCTCGCGCTGTCCGGCGACGCCGACCCGCGGCGCATGCCGCGGCTGGACGCGACCCAGCCGGAACGTGAGCTGCGGGAACGGCTCGGGTTCGACGGCCCGTTCCGCACCGTCGAGCACCATGAGGCACACGCCGCCAATGCCTTCTACCTGTCCGGCTTCGAGGAAGCGGCCCTGTTCACCGCGGACGCGGTGGGGGAGTGGACGACCACCAGCTACGGCGCGGGTGACGGCGACGGCGTCCGCATCACCACGCAGGTCCAGTTCCCGCACTCGCTCGGACTTCTCTACAGCACGATCACGGCCTTCCTGGGCTTCTCGGTCAACTCCGACGAGTACAAGGTCATGGGCCTCGCCGCGTACGGTCGTCCCCGGTATCACGACCGCCTGGCCGCGCTGGTCGAGACCGGCCCGGACGGCCAGCTCCGGTTGGACCCCACACTCGTGCGACCGCGCCTGGGCGGCCCGCTCTACCCTGACGCCCTCGTCGCGCATCTCGGTGTCGCGCCGCGGCCACCCGGCGGCGAGATCGACGACACCCACCGGGACCTGGCCAGTAGCGTCCAACTGCTTCTTGAGGACCTGCTCGGGCAGGCGCTGGGGCACCTGCACCGGACCCATCCGTCGGACAACCTCTGTTACGCCGGCGGTGTCGCCCTCAACTGCGTGGCCAACTCCCGGCTCCGCCGCCGCGGCCCGTTTCGCCACTGGTTCGTGCCACCGGCGCCGGGAGACGCCGGATCCGCGGCCGGCGCCGCGCTGCTGGCGCACCACCGGGCGACCGGCGGTCGTGTGGTAGCCCGGCTCGCCGACGCCAGGCTCGGTCCCTGTCCGGGGCGGGGTGCCCTGACCGCCGTGCTGGCGGAGGCGGCCGTGCCGTACGAGGACTATCTCGGCCGCGAGACCGAACTGATCGACCGGGTCACCGACCTGCTCGTCGGGGGCGCTGTCGTGGGATGGCATCAGGGCCGGATGGAGTTCGGTCCTCGTGCGCTCGGCGGACGCTCGATCCTCGCCGACCCTCGCGACCCCGACATGCGGGACCGGATCAACCGGCGGGTGAAGAAGCGGGAGGAGTTCCGGCCGTTCGCGCCCGCCGTGGTCGCCGAGCGCGCGAGCGACCTGTTCGACCTCGATGTCGACTCCCCGTTCATGCTGGAGACGGCGGCCGTCCGTCCCGGCGTGACGCTGCCTGCGGTGTCGCACGTCGACGGTTCGGCCCGGGTGCAGACGGTGGCGAGGGACGTCGCTCCCCGGTTCCACGCCCTGCTCACCAGCTTCGGCCGACGTACCGGTGTACCGGTACTGCTCAACACCTCCTTCAACGTCGCGGGGGAACCGCTCGTCAACGACTCGTTGGACGCGCTGTCCTGCTTCGTCCGGGCCGGACTCGACGCGCTTGTGGTCGATGACGTCCTGATCCTGCGCGAGGCCGTGCCGCCGACCTGGCGCGACCATCTCAGCCGGGCCGCCGACCGGTACGCGCCACGTGTCCACAACGACAGCTACTCGTTCTTCGTCTAGCTACTCGTTCTTCGTCTAGGAGGTGCCCGTGCCGGAACCAACCGACCCCGTCGGGGCCGCGGACCGGTTGGCGGATCTGCTCGGCGACGCCCGGGGCGCCGAGACCATCAGGATGCTGCAGTGGCTGCGGGCCGGCGGCGACGCCGCCCACCCCACCCCGGCCGCAGCGGCGCGGATCGGCGTGTGGGACGTCACCGACACCGGGACGGGCCCGGGACTGCGCCGCCGCGACGGTGTCTCGACCGCGGAGACGAGCACCTGGTCGACTGCGCAGGACGTACCGGGTAAAGGGGACGCCCGACGGGTCGTGCTGCTGGGCGAGTCGACCGCCCGGGGCTATCTGCTCGACCCGGTGTACAACCCCACCATGTCCCTGGCTCGGCATCTCGACGCCACCGGGGGACCCGGGTACCAGTGCATCGACCTCGCCCGGACCAGCCTGAGCCTGGCACAGCTGCGACAGATGGTCCACGAGGTCGTCCGGCTCGCCCCCGACGTGGTCGTGGTCTTCGCCGGCAACAACTGGACCATATCGTCGTACGACGGCCTGCACCCCGGCCGCACGGCACTGCTCGCCGACGCCCTGCGGTCCGGCGGATACCGCGCCATGCGCGACGCCCTGCTCAACGACATCCTGCTGCCGCAGATGGACGACCTGCTCGCCGACCTGCGGTGCCTCCGTGACGACACCGGGGTACGGGTCGTGCTGGTGATACCGGAGTTCAATCTCTGCGGATGGTCACCGCTGGGACCGGTGGACGCCATCGACGTTCCGATGATGGAGGAGAAGACCCTGTCCCGCTGGTACGCGGCGCGGCAACGGGCTCTCGCCGCGCTGGCCGACGGCCGCTGGGAGGACGTGACCGACATCGCCGCGGAGATGATTGGCCTGGACGACGGACTCAGCCCGGTACCGGGTCACCTGCTCGGTACGGCGCTTGCGGCGACGGGCCGGCACGCCGCCGCCCGGGAGGCGTTCGAGCAGTCACGCGACAGCGTCTGCGGTCTCATGATCAAGTATCTGCCCCGTACACCCCGGTTGGTACAGGACCGGCTTGTCGCGTTCGCCCACGAGCACGGCCTCGGCGTCGTTGATCTGCGCAGCCAGTTGGGCAGCGACGACGCACCGGAGCTGCCCGACCCCGACCACTTCCTCGACTACTGCCACCTCAGCCACAGCGGTGTCGACCGTGCCATGGCGGCCGTGGCCCGGCAGATCACCGACGAGCCGCCGGGCAGCGGTGCCCACCGACCGGTCGACGGACGCGAACGCGCCGTCAGCCTGGTTCTGGCGGCGACCTACAATGCGTTCTGCGGCCAGCCGGCCGCCGTCGTCCGCCGCTACCTCGACCGGGCCCTGACCAGCCACCCGCCGATCCGACTGACGCTCGCTTCGCTCGACCGGCTTCTGGCCCGCCCCGGCCCGGTCTGGGCGAGCCCGCATCTCGGCCCGCTGGCCGCCGATCCCAACGCGGCTCTGATGTTCGAACGGCTCAGCGACTACCGGCCGCACGAGTCCAGACTGTGGACCCTGCGGGAGTGCCTGGCCGGGATGCTCACCGGCGCTGACACGCCGGTGCAGACCAGCGCCGGGGCAGACGGTGCCCCGCCCGCGGCGGCACCGGTGGTCGAGTTGCTCGACATCGCCTCGACGATCCTCGGGGTCGGCGCGGTACGCAACTACACCCCGCCCAGGTGCTACCTCCAGGCCAACCTGCGGGAAACCGAGCTGCGCCTCACCCTGGACCGGCCCGTCGACGGCGTCCTACGGGTGACCCACCGGCACCGCGCCGGGGCGCCGGATCCTGTCCGGCTGACCGTCAACGGCGCCTCCGTCGGGCAGTTCACGGCAGGCCCGAGTTGGGGTGTCACGAATCTTCCCGTATCCGCGACGACTACCCGCAGCGGTATGAACGAGATCAGAGTGAGCTGGCCGGGACCGGCCGTGGACGCCGCCACCCGGATCCGCGAGGACGCCGCGGCCCTCGGCCGGGGCGAGGCACCCTACGTGTTGCCGATCTTCGGTGAACTCTACAGCCTGACTTTCCACCCGGTTGCGGCCGAGGAAGGCGACCATGGAGCTGACGAATGACCGGCTACGGCTTGCCCCGCTCGACCTCGACCGGGATCTGATGGACCTACACGTCGCATACGCCGATCCGCTGGTGATGGCTCGCTGGCTGCACGAGCCCGCGTCGGGCTCACCCGACGAGACCCGGCGCCGGCTGACGGCCCGGTGCGGTCTGCCGGGCGCCCGGATCTGGTCGATCCGCCTCGCCGGTGGTCAGACGGCCCTGGGGCTAGTCGAGCTGATCGGGGCCACCTCGCCCCCCGGCCTGTCCTGGATGCTGCGCCAGGACGCATGGCGGCAGGGCGTCATGGGCGACGCCGTCGCCGCGGTCGTGGCCCACCTGCTCGGCCAGGGCGGACTCGACCTGGTGGAGGTGTGGGCCGATGCGACCAACACCGCGTCGCTGGCGGTGGCCCGGCGGGCGGGACTCACCGAACGGGGCCGGTTCGCTGCCCGCCATCCGGATGGCCAACGGCACGAAACGGTGGTTCTGGGAAGGCGGCGCAGTGAGGATCCCGCGGACCTGTACGCCGCCGAAGTCGTGCTCGCGGTCCGCGACGTGGGCAGCACACTGGACTTCCTCCAGGAGGCGCTGAACTGCACGCTGGCGTTCCGTCACGGCCGACCACTCAGCAGAGCCGGGGTCCGGTTCGGGCCGTGGAGCAGTAGCCGTGGCATCCAGTTGGCGCTCGCCCCACCCGCGAGCCGGATCGCCCCGGCGGTGGTCTACCTGCACGCCGGGGCCCCGGCCGAGGTGCTGCGTGAGCGGTGCCTGCGTGCTGGAGGTTGCGTGCCGGAGCCGGTCACGGACCAGCCCTGGGGGCGGTTCGAGTTCTCCGTCCAGCTGCCCGAAGGGCACCAACTCGTCGTCAGCACGCCGGTATGAACGCAACAGGGAGCCGGTTCTTCGCCGGGCGTGCGGTGACCGTCACCGGCGGAGCCTCGTTCATCGGATCGCACCTCTGCCGCGCCCTGCTGGAAGCCGGTGCCGCCGTCCGGGTCGTTGACGACTTTTCCAGCGGCAGCCAGCACAACCTCCACGACATCGCCGGTGACCTGGACATACTCCGACTCGACCTGCGGTCCCGGCCGGCGGCCGACGCGGCCTGCGCCGGTGCGGAGATCGTGTTCCACCTCGCGGCGGCCCATGGCGGACGAGGATACATCGACAACTACCAGACAATCTGTGCCGAGAACGTCGTGATCGACCAGAACGTTCTGCGTGGGGCGCTGAACGCGGGTGTGGACAAGGTCGTCCTCGCCTCATCGGCCTGCGTCTACCCCGGCTATCTCCAGCGGGCCGACACCGGGCACCGGCCGCTGCGGGAGGACCAGGTCGGGCCGCCGTACGACCCGGACGGGATGTACGGGATGGCCAAACTCATGGGCGAGCTGACGTTGCGGAACCTGCACCGGGAGCATGGTCTCGGTGCCGCGATCTGTCGATACTTCACCGCCTACGGACCCCAGTGCGGCGAGTCACACGCCATTGTCGCGATGATCGCCCGGGCGTTCGTCGGCACCGATCCGTTCGAGGTGTGGGGGACCGGTGACCAGGTGCGGTGCTGGATCTATATCGACGATCTGGTCCGGATGACCCTGCTGGCCGCCCAACGCATCGACGACGGAGGCGCGGTGAACATCGCCAGCGACGAGTCGCACACCGTGCGCGGTGCCGCTGAACTGGTACTGCGGGTCACCGGACGTCAGGCCCGGATCGTGAGCCGGCCGGACATGCCGGTCGGACCGCTGACCCGTACCGCCGACACCGCGCTGTCCCGCGCGCTGCTCGGGTACGTACCGCGGATCGGCCTAGCCGAAGGAGTACGACGTACCGCGCAGTGGTACTTCTCCACCAAGGACGAAGCCGTTGTGGCCGCGAACCTGGACCGCCTGCTGGTCGAGCGCGAGCCACTCGACCGGCGGGCGGGGTGAATGCGGGCCGGGTACGGCCCTAAGCTTGATCTTTAACCTGTTCGGCGTGGTCTTGGATTGGTCGGCTTCTTCAGTTTTCTTCCGTATGTTGGCCGGCTTTGTGCTGGTGATGGTTGTGGACGTCGTGGCGGGTGGCGGGGTGGTGGTTGTGTCGGCCGGGTGGCCGGCCAGGGCCTGGCCGGGAGGGGTTTCGGCGCGCTGGCGGGGCGTTCCCAGGACCGGCGGAGGCCGGCGGCGGCAGTGCGGGCGAGGCCGGGGTGCAACGCGTGCCAGGCCAGGCCGCCCCGGCGACCACGCCGCCCCTGACCGTCCGCGTGCACGTCCCATGTCCCTTCTCCGGCGCTCGTCGAAGCCAAGCCCGGGATGTTTCAGGACGCGGCCGTCGACCGCGGTGTAGGGTGGCCAACGTGGCGACCAAGATCGAGTTCAAAATCGACCCTGCTCCATCGATCGACTCGTTGATCACCACGCCCGAAGGCGGCCGAGCACGCCTGACGATTCACAGCGGGCGGATTCGCATGGTCGCTGCCAAGCCGAAGCGTTTCGGCATCTACTCGTCGACCGACACCATCGTCGAGACGACGCTGCCACTCCCCGACGGGCTCACCTACGCCGGCCCGCCGTCGACGATCACCGCCTCGGTCGCCGTCGCCGAAACGTGGGACGTCGGCGCAGCCCTGCGCCCTGCGGGGGTGCGCGATTGGGCAGCGATCGCCGAGCACGGGCGCGATGGCTCCGGGTCGTGGTCCGTCAACCTGTGGATAGCTGCACACTCCATCTCGCACCCAGCGCTGTTCACCTATCTCGTCCATGTGGTGGCACCGCCCGAGCTAATCATCGCCGAGTGACCGACGGCGGTCACGAGAGGAACGCCCGCTCGACGGCCACCTCAAACGACGGCCCGAACAGGACGGCATGGTCACGGCCGCAGTCGCCGCCCGCCGAAGACCGAGTTGGCGAACGCCAAAGATCGGGAGACCCCCTCGCCTGGCACCGGCGGACCGGCAAGTCCTCGGCCCGTCCCAGCGACCTGCGGACCGTCGTGACCGGGATGTCCGGCTCGATCGAGGGATTGGATGGTGGTCACCACCGGTGCAGGCGCCGGCGGACCGTACGATCGGAAACACGGGACTCCATCGATCACCGAGCGTAGACAAACTCTGATGATCGGTGTCGCGTGCCTGTCTGCTGCATCGGAGTACCTGCCTGTCCGGATCTTGGACGCCTACTGCCGGTCGCTCAGATCGGTTCCGCCGCCGGAGCCGGCAGATAGCGCTTGAGGACTCCGGCGCAGGGCAGCCGCCTGCGGCTGAGCCACAGATCCGTCCAATCGGTCACTGTGGCGGTGTTCAGGTCGGCAAGCTGGCGTCGCGCGTACCCGACGCGACGGTCTCCCGTCTCGTCGAACCTTCGCACCCGTAGGACTGCCACGGTGAGCCGGTCCAGGGTCAGGCCAACCGTGCAGGACAACGGCGGGACATCGACACCGTCGGCAGGCAGGGCCGCGGACGACAGGTGATCGATCTCCGTCACCAGGTCGGAGCGGGCCACGTTGTGCTTGTCCACCGATCTCTTCACCCGCCCGAGCCGTGCGTCGTCGACGGGACTACGCGCCTCGTCCTCCAGCGACCACAGCCGGGCATTCGTCCGGTACAGATCAGCGGCCAACATCGGGATTCCGCTCAGCATGGGAACCCTGTCCACCCGAAGCACCCGCAGGACGGCGGTGATCGGATCCGCCAGCACGTCGCTCATCAGGCTCCGTCAGCCACCTCTCCGGTGATGGGTGTCAGGCCGGGCCCAGCACCCGGTTCGCCAGCGCCGCGAACAGGGCATTGGTCATCCGGAACGCCTGCACCGCCTCCTGCGCGACGCGGTCACGTTCCGACTCGTCCCAGGCCACTGAATCGAGCAACGCGTGGTAGCGGTCCCGGAAAGCGGTCACATCGGGAACATCGGCAAATTCGTAGAATCTAATGCCGTGTCCGGTCAGGCCCTGGTGACGTGCCATCCTGCTGCGGAACACCTGCCCACCGGACAGGTCGCCGAGATAGCGGACGTAGTAGTGGGCGACGTACCCGGCCGGCCAGGTCCGCGCCAGCTCGGTGATGCGCCGGCAGTGCGTCGAGGTCTCGGGCAGCGGTTCGATGTGGTCCTGCCAGTCAGGACCGTGGTAGAAAGCCAGGTCGTCGCGGAGGATGGCGAGCCGGTCCAGCTCCTCGAAGACGAACCGGCCACTGACCGGATCGTCGCGCACGAGCGCCGCGGACTCCTCGAACGCCTGGAAGATGAAGTACCGCTGAGTCGCCAGTTCGCCGAACCCGCCCACCGTGAGCCGCCCCTCCATCAGGGCGTCGAGATAGCGTGCCTGTTCGGCCGTGCGGTGTGCAAGGTAGAGCGAATGTCGCAGCCTCTCGGAGAAGGTCCGACCCATCGTCGCTGTCCTCCGAACGCCGTTGGCCCAGCCGGCTGGTGAAATCCAGCGGCATCGGTAGATGCAAGTGTAAGCGTGCGGGCGCCGGCGTGGTTGGCATGCCAGGGTGCTGAACCTCGTTCCGGCGGTGCTGGATCGTCACGACGCGACCTGAACCCTTGAGGGGTGATGGGGCGTGCAGGTGACGACCGGTCGTGCCGTGCCGAGAGGGTGGTGTCTGATGGCAGGCTCCGAGGACTACATCGCTGCGGATCCGGAGAATCTGATACGGGGTGGTGTCGATCTCGCGACGGTGTCGGACATCATCGCCGCGCTGCTCGAAGACATGGAGTGGACGGCCGCCCACTTTTCCTACTCGGCCGGCGGCGCCGGCCACATCACCCACCTGCTGGAGAAGAACTACAAGCCGTCCGCCGAGGCGAGCCGGGAGTTCGTCCGGATGCTGAAGACGCTGATCCTTGACCACGGTGGCTCGGTGGTGGGCTCCGGCCAGGTGCTGGCAGCAGCCGACGACTCCGCGATCGACTCCGCTGGCGGCCGGCGCGGCGGATAGCCGCCCCGCGCGGCGGGTGACACCGCCAGTTTCGAGATCGAAGCAAGGGCTCAATGGCGTCGTCGGCCGGCTGGGGTGGTTCTCGTGGCGATCATGATCGAGAGTGAGGCGCTGCGTAAGCTGTTCCTGGTCGCGGCCGGCGACGAGTTTCCACCAGAGAACGAGGACGTTCTGCTGGCACTCGCCGACAAGTGGGACGCGTGGGCAGCCATCCTGGAAACCGGGGTCGAGCCGGAGCTGGTGCAGATCGTCCGGAAGATCCGGTCGAGCATGTTCGGGCAGAGTGAGCAGGCGTTCGCGGATCGGCTGGCTCCGTACGTCGTGGCCGAGCCGCACTACCTGGCCAGCCTCGCCGCCGAATTCCGGCAGATCGCCCAGATGTTGCGCGGGATCGGCTGGAACGTCGGCATCACCAAGTCGGCGCTGCTGCTCGAACTCGTTCAGCTGATGGCCGAGGTGATCTGGGCGTACGCGATGGCCGAGGTCACTTTTGGCGGCTCGTTGGCCTGGCTGGCCGGGCGGTACGCGGCGTTCAGGTTCATCGCCAACCGGGGCATCCTGCGGGTGCTGTGGGCGATCGCCGAGGCCGAATTCTTCGGCATCGCCTTCCAGACCGCGATCGTGGGGCTCGCGGCGGAGTGGCAGAAGGCAGTGCACAAGGGGACCCCGGGATGGGAGGAGGCCCGCGACGAGCAGGTCCTGATGGCGGTCAAGATCGGTGCCATCGGTGGGGCGCTGGCGGTGCCGCTGGGTGCCGTCACCCAATGGGTGGCGAAGAAGATGACCGGCGCGTTGAAGATCAAGCTGACTCTGGTGGGCGTCGGGGTCGGCGGCGGGAACGTGGCGGGCCGGGCCGGAGCAGACGGCGCGGGCGGGGCCGCCGGTGCCGTGATCAAGGATCTGGGCGGCAACGGTGCCACCGGCGCGGGCAAGGGAGCCGCAGGCAAGAACGGCGCAGGACCTGGTGTGACGATCACCGAGAAGGATCTGGCGGCGATCGTCAACAAACGGGTCGGTGAACTGGGCGCGAAGACGCCCCAACAGGTGAGTCGGGAGATCGCCGAGGACATCTTCCGGCTGACCGGCGGCCAGTTGAAGCTGGTCGGTGCCGACCGGTGGAAGCTGGCCGCGATCCACAACACCGAACAACTGGTCCAGGAATCGCTGCACGAGTTCCTCACCGAGTGGGCGGCCACCGGCGAGATCAACCCGTTCGCCGCCAGCGCCGGCCTGACCTCAGGGCTGGCGTCGCAGCTTGGCACCGGGCTGGGAACCGGTTTCAAACTGCGTACGCCGAATCCATGGGAGCTACCGATCACGGTGGCCGGAGCCGGCGGCGCGGCGGACGTGACGTCGAGCGGAACCGATCGGGACGGGGAACCGGTCGACGAGGAACCGCCGCCGCCGTACACCGCTGGCGACGGCGCGTCGCAGACGGAGGGGACGGCGGCGCCGGTGACTGGTGCCGGGGCCAGGGCCGGGGCCGGGGCCGAGTCCGCGTTCGGCCCGGCGCTGTCGACGGTGCCACCCTCGGTACCGACCACCCCGCCGCCGGCCTACACGCCCATCGCGCCACCGGTGTCGGCGAGGGAGCTCGGACCACAGCCGGAGACAGAGCCGGAGTCGGAGACGACCGGCCCGCCGGTGCACATCTCGGGTGTGGCCACGCCGGATGCGGTCGCAGCGGATGCGATCGCGCCGGATGCGGTGCTGCCCGGTGTGGCTCCTGCGGGCACGGCTTCTCAGGGCACGACTCCAACCGGCGGTCAACAATCGGCGGCGAGCTCGGCAGCCCGGCCAGTGGCGGCGCAGGCGACCCCCGGCGAGAGCACGGCGCAGCCACCGGCCCCCAACCCGGCGACCGCCAGGGTGCCGGTTCCCGAGTCGCCGACCACCGGCGCACCGGGCACCTCGCCGACGGCGACGCCGGGCCGGGCCGGAACTAGTGGCGCCACGCCGCCCGGCCCGGCGAACGTGATCTCCCAGAGCAGCGTGCCCGGCGTGCGCGGGCCGGCGTTGACGAGCGACGGACCGGACGGGCTGGCCAGCCCCGAATCGGTCACTGGCGACGGGGCGGTGCCGGGGACGGGCCAGGAGCCGTCGGGCACGGATCAGCAGCCGCCTCGCGGCGAAACGGATCAACAGCCGCCTCGCGGCGAAACGGATTCTCGTCCAAGGGTTGACGTGGACGTGTTCGCCGACGGAGGGCCCGGCCACGACGCGCCTCGGCACGACGAGTCCCCGCAGGACGGGGCCGGCGCGAGCAGCCTGGCGGACGGCGTGCCGTCCAGCGCCGGACACCCGGTGACGCCGGGAATGCCGCCGGGAACCGTGCGTCGCCTGTACGGTGACCTGCCGCCGCACCATGCGCGGGAGAGCGCGTCGACCGTCGAACGGCGGGTGGCGGCGACAGGCCTGCTGATCGCCCAGATCACCGGCGGGCGGTCTAGTGCGTCGGCGCGGCTGTTCGCCACGGCCGTGGCGGGATTCGGCCAGGCAGGGGTGGAGTCCGGCCCGGTCGGCAACCGGATGAACCCGGACACGGCCAGCTACCAGCGGATCGAGCGAGTGGTGGCGGACGCTCCCACGGGCGCTGCCGGGGTGCTGGTGACCCACGCCGGGCCCGGGGCACCGCCGGTCATGACCGTGGTGCACCACTCGTGGAACGGCGAGGTGGCTTTCGTCGATGCCGAGACCCGCGAGCAGGCAACCCTGCCGGCTCTGCCGCAGGAGGTGCGGTTCGTACCGTTGTCCCCGGCCTTGGAAGGCCTGTCCGACCCGACGGTCGACGTCGGGTTGTCCAAGGAACAGCTGGTCGACGAGCTCGCCGCGCTGGGCCGGGAGCTGCCGGTGGTCAATCCACGTGCGGGAGAGAAGGGCTACGTCGAGGTCTGTGTGGACTCGGCGTTGGCGTTGTATGAGTATTTCGCCGGCAAGGGCGTGCGGTTGACCCGGCCGGGCGGTCTCCGCGACGCCCGGTCGCTGGACCGTGTCCTGACCTGGTTGTCCGAGCAGCAGGCCACCGATGTGCCCGACTACGGCGCGGTGGAGCGGGCGATGACCGACGCGTCGCTGTTCTCGCAGGGCTTCCTCCGCGTCACCACGCCGCGCAGCCCAGACGGACACCTCTACCTGGTGGTCAAGTCGTCCGGTGGTCCCGCGTTCATCAACGCGTACGACCACACCGTAGGGAAGCTCCCGCCGGACCTTACGGACCTGAGGTTCTATCCGATGGCCGAGAGCATCCAGGTTGCCGCCGAGGACCGGCGGCCGGTGGGCGGACCGGAGCCCGAGCGGGTCGGCGCGCACCCGGGCGGTTCCTCCAGTTCGTCGGCTGATGGTGGTCCGTCGTCGGGTCAGCGCCCGTTGACGGTGGAGGCATTCGACACGGAAGTTGCCGGTAGCGACCCGTCCGATCCGGAACGCGATCCGAGGTGGAAGGGCAAGGGGCGGGAGGTCCCTGCTCCGTTGCCCGAAACACGGTTGGAGGTGCCGACAGAGTCGGAGACGACGCCGAGAACGAATGATGATGAGTCCCGGCCGGATGTGATGGTGTTCGTGCCGGAGAGTTTGGAGGGTCTCCGGGCGGCCGCGAACGGTCTGCGGGACTGGCACGGCCAGTGGAAGCAGCGGCTTGACGCTGTGCCTGCGGTGCAGCAGCGGCTGCAGGCGGATGATGCCGATGCCAGGTTCGCTCAAGGCGAGCTGGACAGGTTTGACGCGGAGCTTGATCGGGTGGTCGAGGATCTTCCGGTCACGACGTCGGCGGACGGCATCCAGTGGTGGCGGCAGATGTTCGGTGGTGTTCTGGTGGCGTATCAGGGCATGCGGAACGGGATGGACCACCTGGTGGGTCAGGTCGATGACTCGCTGGTTCCGCCGAAAGTCCCGCCGCTGGTTGCGCTGGAGCGGGCCGAGTCGGGTGTGGTCGCCGAGTCGGCGAGTGTCGCGGGCACCGAGGCCGCGCCGTCGGTGGGTGGCCGGGTCGCCGATGGGCGTGCGGCCGTGGGTCGGGTGTTGCGCAGGGTGGTGTACCGGCAGCCTCGTGGTGATGAGTTGGTTGTGGGTGGGCGGCCGGCCAAGTGGTATTCGCCGAAGCTGGACCCACGGTCGCCGGATGATGTCCGTCGGGTGTCTCGGCTGCGGCAACGACTCGTGGAGTTCGCGGTGCTACCGGCAGCGCCCGACAGCGCGCCAGCTGCGACCTCGACCGATCTGGCCACAGACGTCACCATCATGCTGGGCGAGCTGGGGGTGCTCGGCGATCAGAAGGATTCGCTGGTGCGCGGTCCGGCGTTGCTGCGGCGGGTGGGGTCGTTGCCGGGTCCGGCGACCGAGCTGTATTGGAGGCGGGTCTTCGACACGCGGGCGGACACCAAGGCCGAGACGGTCACCGCAGCGGTCGAGCGGGAGATCACGGTGGCGTTGGACGTGCTGCCGCAGCTGCGGTCGGTCGCGGTGACCAGGGATGGTGATCGTCACTCTCTGCGCCTGTTGGGTGAGTCGGGTTCTCGGCTGCCGGGTGCGGACGCCGAGAACATCGTCACGATGTCTCTCGAGCTTGTTGTCGACGTCGATGGTCCTGGGGTGACGCGGGATTCGCCGGTGGACGTTCGACGGGCCGACGGCGGATTTGTGATGCGGGTGCGGCGGGATGCCAGTGACGCCGCGTTGCGGGTGGGTGGTGCCGGCGCTCTCGCCCGGTGGTTGGCGGCTGCCGCCTCGCTGCCACCGGCCGGTTCCGACGAGGCATCGGCACCGCGTGTCGTGCCGGGTGAGGCCGAGCTGAGCGCCCGGCGGCTGGTCGGGGAGTTGGAGGCGTTCAAGCAGTTGCAGGCGGGTCGTTCGCGGTTCGGCAAGCTGGCCCGCGGCCGGGTGTGGTGGAGGGCGTACCGCCATCGGGCGGTCGAGTTGGCGCAGGCACGCGCGGCGGAGCGTGCCCGGGGCCTGCTGCGGGACAGTCGGGCGGAGCTGCCGGCTGAGGTCGTGGACGCGGTGAACGCCGCGCTCACCGGCCGGGCGGCCGAGCCGATACCAGCCAATGCTCCTGGTTACTGGTTGTATTTCGCGCGGCGGGTGATCGCTACCGCGCCGGCGATCGTCACGACGGGAGTGAGCGGCGAGCTCGTGGGTCGGCTGCCGGCTCTCGTCGCGGGCAGTATGGCCAGCAGCAGTGCCGGCGCGCCGGCGCAGGCGTTCGCGGATTCGAGCGCCGCGCGGACGAGCCGTAACCGGGAAGGGCCGGCGCGGGCCCTGCTGCGCAAACCGCCGGATCTGACGCGTGACCCGCCCGAGGTGGTGGGTACCCGCGAGTTCGTCTGGCCGCGGTTGCCGGGACCGAGATCGAACTTCGAGAAACGAACGCCGGCCGGCAATGCCCGGTCGGGAGTCAACCTGATCACGTTGGCCGCGTCGCCGACCGGCTCGGAGGTCATGGGCCTCGAGGGCGCGGCGCTGACGTTCGGATTCAACTCGGTCAACGCACTTTGGGACTGGTTGGCCTACCACCCGAACCGGATCACGGGGGCGCGCAACCGGCACGAGGCGCAGCTCACCGTGGACCACATCCGCAACACCGCGGTGGAGCGCATGTACTACCTGATGCGGGAGCTGGCGACCCGGCAGGACGGGCTGGGCATCCCGCTCACGCCCGACGTTCGGCAACACCTGGACAGCCTCCGCGAGACGATCCAGCCTCTGCGTCAGCGGATCGAGGCCGAGTCCAGGAGTCTGAACGACGACATGCGCCAGCTGCTCCGTAATCCGTTGCGGAGCAGCCAACAGCAGACCTACCGTCTGACGGAGCGGGGTGTCACGCCCGACAAGCCGATCGCGCTGACCAACGCGTCCTGGTACGGAGGTCAGGCCGCCGCCGCGCAGGCGCCGTCGACGGCGCTGTCGCACATCTGGAACAGCGCGATCAACCTGGCTGACGGCAACCTGTTCTCCGCCGCGCTCGGCGGCCTCGCCTATGGTGCGGGGTGGGCGCGGTTGCGCCCGCACGAGGCCCTGCTCGCGCAGAACGTCGCATCCTGGGATGCGCTGCAGCGGCTGATATTCCTTGACGAGATGGCGGAGTATCTGCTGGACCGCTACGCCGACGATGGGCGGAACCGGCAGGACCGGGCCCGTCCGGTGGCGATCGATGAGACGGTCGACCCGGGACGGCACTGGCTACCGCGGACTCTGCGGTTCGTGCGGCTGCGCAGTCTGGCTGAGGCGGCGGCGTACGGAAAGGCCGCCAAGGCGGCGGGTAGACCGAGTGAGGTCTCCAAGCGGCTGAACTACTACTACAAGGGTCCGGCCGCGCTCGTGGCGGCGGGTGGGGCCGCGGTGGCCGGCAGCGTGGCCTTCCCGATCGGTACGGTGGCGTTGCCCGTCACGGTGGTGGGTGCGTTCGCCGCCCGGTTGCTGGCGCTCACGGGTGAGATCCTGACCCGGAGCATGATTCCGAAGTACGCGTACTTCGACGTCCAGCGCAAGCTCCGCGAGGCCCGGCAGCCGGTACCGACGGCGGATCTGGCTGCGGAGGTCTCCGTGTTGGCGGGGATCGCATCGGTGGCGAACGGCAGGATCGCCGCAGTGGACCGGCAGCACCGGGTGTGGGACCTGCCGCGGTCGTTGCGGTTGCGGCTGTCGCACGTTGCCCAACTCGCCCGGCGTGGTGCCGTCCGGGCGACCGACGCGTGGTACCACGCCGATCCGCCGGCGCTGTCGCGTGGGCCGGTGCCGGACGGGGACCTGCGGTTGTCGCACCGGGACCGGCAGAACGTGGCTCGGTTGTACGAGCTCGCGCGGGATCTACGGCGTGTCGGTGATCCGAGGTACGGTGCCCGTGCCGATCTGGACGGCGAGCAGGTCCGCAAGAAGACCGTTGTGCTGCTGGACAGGCTGGGTCTGCGTCGTGAGCAGGATCCGGAGGGCCGACGGTGGACCGCGGTCGCCGCCGATCTGGACGCCCGGTACCGCTACCCGGTGCGGGACGACGCCGAGCTGTCGAGGTTGCGGGAGATCCCGCTGATCGGCCCCAAGCCGCGCGGTGCCTCGCGGCGGGTGCTCGCCGAGCACTTGGCGCAGGCCCGCAGCTCCGGCAAGCAGACGTTGGCCGGGCAGTTGTGGGACGCGGTGGGCACGGACACCGCGCGGGTCGGCCGGTACCGGTTCGATGTGCGCGAGGACGGTCTGGTCAAGGTGTTCCTCCCGGATCGTGGTGACCGCTTCGTCATGCGGGTGACCTCGGAGGATCTTGGCGCCGGAGCCCGGGCGCAGCTGCGGCTCGCTCCGGACGATCTGTGGCACGCCGCTGTCGGCAGCCACCGGGAACAGCCGCACCAGCTCAGGGTCGATTCGGCCCAGATGGCGCATCCAGAGCTGTTGGCGGAGGTGCTGGCCTGGGCGGCCGACCAGTGGACGACCGCACGGGTATCGACGGGTTTGCGAGCCGACGCGGTGTGGCGGGGAACCGATCACGATGCCGTCACCATGACCGGCGCGGTGCACCTGCCCTCCGGTGACACCGCCGCGGACGCTGCCCGCAGCCGAGCCGTGTCGATGATGACGGGTGTCGATGGATGGCAGGTGCTCGTCGTCGACGGGTACGACCCGCACACCGGCACCGTCAGCCGTGGTGTCACCCGTCTGGACGGTGACGGTCGGCCAACGACCGGTGTGGACAGCATGACCGAGGAGCAGCTCGTCGACTGGTGGGCGCAGCACCCGTCGCGTCGGGAACAGCCGTTGGTCCTGGTGCTCAACCGTGGAGCCAGTCTCGCCTCCGGGGCCGGGGCGCTGGCCGGCCGGTTCGCCCAGCGTTTCGGCCAGGGTGTGGTCGCCAGCGTCGACGACGTTCTGCTCGACACAGACGGGCACCTGCGCGCGGTGAGTCTTGGCCGGCTGCCCGACCGTTCGGCCGACCCCACCGACGTTACGCCCAGCACCTGGGTGTACTTCCCCGCCGGTGGTGGGCCGCGCCAGCTGATGGGCGGCGACCTGGCCGACGCGATCGCTGCCGCCGCCGCACCACCACCACCACCGTCGTCGCCGCCGTCGTCGCGGGCGGTCGGTCCCGGCGTGCCCGTGGTCTGGACCGGCCCAGCCGTCGTGTCGCCGCCGGCGACCGGACCCGGCCCTCACCTGTACGAGGACGGCGCGGGCGTGATCCACGTCAGCGAGCCGGGCACCGTCGTCACGGCCAGCTGGCGTGCGCTCACGGTCGGCCCGGCGCCGGCCGGGCAGGTGTGGCATCCCACCGCGACCGCGAGCGCGGTTCCCCACCTGGCCGTGCAGTGGCTGGTCGACGGGGCGTCCGCCGATGGCCTGCGGGTCGACGAACTCGATCCAGCCGGCCTGCAAACCGCTGCGGCGCAGGTGACCCACCAGCGGCTCGCCGGACCGCGGTCCGCCCGGTTCATGGTCGATCAGCTACGCCGGGACATGTGGCGGCGCCTGGGCCAGCCGCCCGCCCTGCGCGTCGGGTCACCCGACGACGACGCCGGGCACTCCGACACCGATGCGGGTGCTCCGGCCCGGCGGCGCCCGCTGCCCACCGGCACCGACATCGTGGCGGTTGGGCGGGACCGGCGGATCCGGGCCGCCCGGGTTCAGCCCGACGGCAATGTCCTGGTCTACCAGCCAGGAGAACACACCTCGTCGACCACCGTGATGACCCGCGACGAGTTCGTGCCGGACAACGACGGCTGGTATCTCGTCCGCGAGCCCGCCCCCTACCCGAACATGGTGTACCCGTCCTACGCGCCCACCGGCATGGCGTCCGGCGCCGAGGCGGACCACACCCTTGGTCCCGCGATCTACCCCAAGCGGGTCAAGCCGCACGAGCAGCCGGATGACGGTGAAGACAGAGCGGGATTCGAGGTGATGGGAACCGAGGTCCGGATAAACCCGCTGTGGATGCCGCTGGACGAGTTCGTGCCGCAGGTGTACTGGAACCGGCCCGACGTGAATTGGCAGTACATCGTGACCGAGAGCGGACAGGTTTTCGTCGGCTCCGAGGAGGCGTTCTCGGCGCTGCTGCGCGACGAACGGGACGCCCTGCTGGCCGCGAGGCCCGGCCTCACCGAGGCGCAGCTACGCGCGGAACTGGATAACCTGGGGCACACCACCATCGGCGCCCGTTTCCGAACCGTTGTCGAGGAACCGGGCCGCGCCTACGCGAACCGTCTGCGGGTCGCTGGCGAGTTCCACCGGGATCCTGAGACCGGACTGTGGGAGGCCAACGACCAGTCCGGCCGGTACATGAGCCTGGACGTCCGGGAGGACGTCACACCGGAACAGGCCGAGCGGTGGGTACGCACAGCAGCACAGGAACTGGCCAACCAGGTTGGTGAACCGTTCCGCGCCGTCACGATCAAGCACATCCGGCCGCAGGTGACCGAAATCGACACCGACCTGAACGACCAGGCTTCCGGGCCCTCCGGCCGGCCGGCGCCGGACAACGACCGCCGTACCGTCGTGCGGTACCAGCTGTCGGCGACCCACAAGCAATGGAACACCCTCGTCCGCGTCCACCTCACCAGCGGTCCGGACATCTCACCACAACAGCTGGCGCAGATCCGCGGCGACGTCGTGCGAGGCGTCGAAACCGAGCTCAACCTGCCGAAACACAAACTCCAGGTGGACGCGCAACGGCCGGTCCTACGTGTCCGGGTCCAGTTCGTCGACACGGCGGAGCACGCACACGCCGCGATCACCGTCGTCCCGGCGGACCCGGACACACCACAGCTGACCCAGACCATCTGGCGGCCCGGCCGACCGCCACGCGACTACGCCGACACGATCGCACGCTACCTCGGCGCCGGCCCTCTCCCACCAGACGGACTGACACCAGCGAACCTCGACCAACTCATCGCCGCCCACCGCCGCCACCACACCACACGACAGGACACCGCGCGGGTGTGGGCGGCGGCGCTGCGCGACGAAGCGGACACGTGGAACACGATCGAGCAGGACACGGCGGACGCGTGGACCACAGCCGAACGACAACGGGTCAACGAGGAAACCACGCGGGCGTTGACGGCGGCGCTGGCTGACGAAGCAGACACGTGGAACACGATCGAGCGGGAGGTGGCAGACGCGTGGGCGGAAGCTGAACAGCAGCGGGTGAGCGAGGACACCGCGCGGGTGTGGGCGGCGGCGCTGCGCGACGAAGCGGACACGTGGAACACGATCGAGCAGGACACGGCGGACGCGTGGACCACGGCCGAACGACAACGGGTCAACGAGGAAACCACGTCGACCAGCATCGGGCAGGAGCCGCACGCGGCGAACACGCCGCAGTCGGTGGTTGATCCGGCACCGGTCGCCGACCCGGTGGCGGACTGGCGGGGTGGGCGGTTCTTCTCGGGTGACTCGGTGGTGTCGTTCGAGGTGAACAGTGTCGATGGGCGGGTTCGGCGGCCGGACGGGGTGGAGGTGCCCGGTACCGGGTGGCGGGTGGTGGCGGATGGTTTCCTGCATCCGCCGTCGGGCACGGTGATCGGTCGGGACGGTACGGTCCGGGGTGTGTCGGCCGAGGCGGTCGTCGCTGCTCTGGGGGGGACGTCGGGATCGCAGGGGAGGTTGCGGCTGGTCGATACCGGGGTGCTGTTGTCCGGGGAGATCATCGCGCTGATGCTCGATCCGGTCGTGTTCATGCTGCGGGACATCGTCCCGGCACCGCCGCGCAACCCGATGCCGCCTGCCGCTTCTGCGGAGAGCGTCACCATGCGCGACTTCCACGCCGGCGTACAGACCGATACTCGGGATTCGGCGGCGACGCTACGCGCACCGGTGGAAGACCTGATGATGGGGCGGCGACTGGAGGGGCTGTCGCCGGCCCTGCCGGCTGATGGCGGGTCGACCGAGCCGCCGAGCACGGATCAACAGCCGCGAGGCTCGGACCGGGTTTGGGCGATCGTCCGGTTCGCCGACGTCATCTGGGTTCGGCCGCCGGGCGTACCGGCGAGTGTGATCGCGGCGGAGCTCGCCGAGCCCGCTGCCGGTCGACTCCGGTTGTACGTCGGTGCGCCGGGGCACCAGCCACCGGACGCGGTCTGGGCCGATCTGCGGGCGTGGCTCGACCGGCTGTCGGATGGGGAGTTGACCCGGCTGCACGTGCGGGAGTTGGTCGGTGAGCGGCCGGACCATCACCGGCCGGAGGATCGGGCCCTGGTCGACTACCATCGGCAGGCCGAGCGGATCGGCGGGCAGCTGAGCGCCGTGCCGACCCGGGCTGAGCTGCGCCGGGCCGTGGGCGACCTGTTCGCCTACCTGACCGGGCCAGAGGGCAACCCGGTGTCGCACGTCGACACCGGTCAGCCGAGCCCGGGGCACGTTCCCGCGCCGCGGCTGGTCACCGGCGAGCAGCTCAACGGCTTGGACGGTGGCTTCGACCGCAAGTCGTGGCGGGTGTTGCTGGCCGACCGGGTGACCTCCTGGGCGGCCGTCGTAGGCACGCTGCGCCACGAGTGGGTGCACGTCGAGCAGCACTTCGCGATCGCCCGCTACCTGGCCGTCACCCACCGAACGGTCGCGGAGCTGAGGACGGTCTTCGACACCGACGAGGACGCCGTGTTGCAGGCTGCGGTGGACAATCCGATGATCCCGGGCACCCCTGAGTACGAGTACGCCCGGGAGTTGTACGAGTCGCTGTTGGGCGACGATGCGCAGGTGCGCCGTCGGGTCGAGGCGGTCGAGCGGGACCGGCGTCGGGACGTGGAGCGGGTCCAGGCCCGGTACGACGCCGCAGTGGCCGATTCGTCCGCCGGGCTGCGCGACCGGCTGCGGCTCGCCATCGATCTGATCCAGGCGCGGGCGGCGCACTGGGCGGCTCTGGCGGAGTTCGCCGCGCTGCCGCTGGAGGCGCCGGCCATCGAAAGCGAACGGCATCTCGACCGGCTTTTCGCACCGCGGCGTGGCTACCCCGACCTGTCGCTGGCCGCTGAGGTCGCCGCGGCCGACGGGGCGCAGGTCATTGACGGGGACCAACCGTCCGGCGTGGGGGTCGCCGCCGTCGACGGCGACGTCGTCGCCAGTCCTGGTGGTCCGGCGCGGGGTCCGGTGGCGGTGCGTTCCCCGGTGTCGACTCCGCAGCAGCCTGGTCCGTCGGCCGTGGAGACTTCCCGGCCGGCGTGGTGGCGCGCGTACACGGTGGCCAAGGCCCCTGACGGCTCGTACGTGGTCGCCCGGGTGCGTCCGGACGTCCCCGCTCCCGGACATACCGGCTACGAGATCATCGGTCCGGACGGCCGGCCGCGCGGCAGCTTTGAGTCGAAGACCGTGGAGGAGGATGGGGCGAGTACCGGGGGCGAGCACGGCTATGTCGAGACGTGGCGGCTGCGGAACAATTCGGAGCTTGCCGGCGCGCTGCACCTGAACACCTGGTTCGTGACCCAGCACAGTACCAAGGCGAGCTTCCGGTCCGGCAGCGTGGTCAACCACAAGGTGGACAAGGTTCGTCAGGGCACGTATCGGATGCGGGTGCTACCCGGCACACGGCGTTCGGGCGACGGGGCGCGTACCTACGAGATGCCGCGGCAGGAGGCGAACCGGGCGGCGCGGGCGCAACTGGAGCGGATGGGGTGGACGCTCGCCCCGGACGGGGGTACGGCGACAACGGCACCGTTCTTCCATGCCTGGGAGCGGGGCGACCGGGTCGGCTGGGTGCCCACCTCGGTCGACGGGGTGCGGCTCGACGTGGTCACGGAGACCCTGTCGGACGGGAGCCGCCGGGAGGTGTCCGGGCGACAGGTCGACTCGAACACTTTCCAGATCGTCGACCCGGACGATGGCCGGGAAATCTACCGGCTGTTCGCCACGGTCGGGCCGGAGGGCAGCCGGGAGTGGATGGGCGGTGTGCTGTCCCCGCCCGCCGCACGGTACTTCTACCGATTGGCCAAGGAGCTTGGCTGGACCTCGGCCGATCAACCTCGACCGGACCATACCGGCCAGAGCTGGGGGGACGCCGTGTACCGCCGCTGGCAGCGGGCGCGCCACCGGCTGGACAAGGTGTCCGGTGGCCGTACCCCGGCGGACAAGGCCCTCAGATTCGTCCAGCAGGTGGTCCGCCCCGAGCATCGAATTCGCGATGATCTGCTGCTTCCCGGGTTCGGCGTCTACCGGCAGATCGTCAACGGGCGTCCGGTCACCGTTCGGGCGAGGGTGGCTGAGGACGGCACCGTCCTCGGTGTGCGGCGGCCGGTCCCGCTCGACGAGGCGCTGCTCGAGTTCGACGCGGACGGGATCCTGGCCGAGCTGCGCGAGGCGGAATGGACGATCGTGCCGGGGCGCTTCGGCGTGGTCGACGAGACGGCCCGGCGGGTCGAAATAAACGTCTTCGAGCAGGATGCGCTGCGGACCCTGCGGGAGGCGCAGCAGGTCGGACCCGCCCCGGTGGCGTCGGACGGCCGGCTGGCCACGGCACCGGACGGGTCGTACGTGACGGTCACCCGCCGGCCGGAGAGCGAGGAGATCGCCTACCAGGTGTTCGCGCCGGACGGGGAGCCACGCGGTCGGTACACGGCCCGGGTACGGGCGGGTGACGATCACGTCGAGGCCTGGTCGCTGACCAACGACTCGGATGTCCCCGGCGCGCTGCATCTGGTCACCTGGGACGCGACCCGGCAGACGGACACCGAGTTCTTCCTTTCCACGAACGTGATCAACAGTTCTGTCCGGCGGATCCGTCAGGATGTGTACGGGATGGAGCTGCTCGCCGACCGATCGACCGACGCCGCGCACCACTACCGCGGCCGGCGAGAGGCGGTCCACGACACGGCCCGGCGGCAGCTGGAGAGCGCCGGGTGGACGCTGCCCACGGCCGGTCGGTCGGTGGCACCGGCCGGCCATCGGTGGGCCGGCGACCGGCCGGGGTGGACGCCGGCCGATCCGCGGCTGTCGGTGGTGACCGAAACACTGGACGACGGGCGGAGCCGACCGGTGTCCGGGCGGATGGTGGACGCGAACACGTTTCAGATCGTCGACCCGGTCACCGGGCGCGACGTCTACCGGCTACATGCCAGGTCCGACCAGGACGGCGCTCGGACCTGGACCGGGGATGTGCTGTCGCCGTCGGACGTCCGGTACTTCGACGAGCTGGCCCGGGAGGCCGGCCTGACCGGCTCCACCGACGGGGAGCCGGTCCCGCCCGCACCGGCCCAGGCTGTCGCGTACGACCTGGTGCGGCGGGTCGTCGACCCCGCCAACCGGGTCCGCCGCGACTTGCTGCTACCCGGCTTCCAGATGTACCGGGCCGTGGTGAACGGCACCGAGGTGATGATCCGGGCGAAGGTCGACGCCGACGGCGCGGTGGTCCGGGCGATGCGACCGACGCCACTGGACCCGGTCGTGGAGCGGGACCGTCGTCGGAGTGCCCGGCTGCGCCAGCTGTTCGCGCAGGGCTGGACGGTGCGGTCCGGTGAGCCGACGGTCGACCCGCACCGCCGGCAGGTCGTGGTTGACCTGTTCGACCCGTCGTCGCTGATCGAGGTGGATCTCGCCGCAGCGGTCGCCGCCACCGAGGCGGGCGGCACCGGCTCCGATTTGGCCAGCCCCGGCTCCGTGCTGGCCAGCCCAAGGGATCCACAGGAGGGCATGGTGCCGGTCGGGCGGACCGGTGAGCAGCCGTCGCAGTCGCCTGGGGTGCCGCAGATCACGGTGAGTCACGTCGATGACGAGCCCAGTCAGGACGTCGTGTCGGGTGCTGGTCGTCGGGAGGTTCGGCCGAGGCGGGATTCGGACGTCGAGTCGTCGCCGGGGGCGCGTCGGGACACTGATGATTCGGAGGGTGGCGACGCTGAGTCGCAGCGGGGGCGGGGGGTTCGGCCGCGTCGATCCGCGCCGACCCTCGGTGGGCAGGACGCTGTGCTTTCCTCGGACAACGACTATCCCAGCGATTCGGAATACTCCGCCGGGCAGGGGTCTACCGGTTCCCGGGGCCGCCATGGTCGGGTGCGTCAGCGTGGTCACGTGGATCCGTCGTCGGTGGATGCGTGGAGTCGGTCGCCCACTCCGTCGCCGGCGCCGTCGAACCGGCGTCGGCGTCCGAGCCGGATTCCGTCGATGGAGTCGGGTCTGACCGATTCGCAGCCGTCGGAACCCGGTGGTGGGCCGCCGTCGCCCACGCCGACGGAGCGGGTGGAGCCGCAGCATGTCCTGCCGTGGTTCGCCGAGGAGGGTATGGACGGTGACTCGTACGTTCAGCATGTGATGCCGTTCGCTGATCCCGACGTGGTGGTCGTGCCGCGGGGCGGTACCCGTACGGCGGCGGTGGTGGCGGCGGAGCGTGCGGCGTTGGATACCGCGGTGGACCGCATCATGGCGGTGTACGGCCATCCAGAGGAGGCGGCTCTGCGGCGGAGGCTTCGTACGGTGCTGCGTGAGGAGTTGGCGAGCCGTGACCCTACCCGTTGGACGGTGTTGTTGCGTGAGGGGCTGGTGGTCGAGGCGGGTGGCCACTGGGCGGTGATCCGGTTCGGCACGAGCAACCATGAGCACGCCGAACATCTGGATGTGGGTGCGCATGCGGGTCGGAGTTGGGTGACGCAGAACACCAGCCGTTACGGGGATACGACGACGAAGGACGCCACTGTTCGGGACGTGGGGCATCAGGGAGATTTCGGGCCGGAGGGTCTTCTTCGTGGGGTGACGAACACCCTGGGTCTGCTGGCCGGCAAGGTCGGGCTGAAGGTGGGCCGTGGCGGTGGCCTGCACCGGGGTGTGGCGCACGAGGTGCAGTCGGGTTCCCGGTCGCTGCCCGGCGAGATGGACGTGTATTTGGCTGATATCAGTGTCGCGGTGGAGCGTGACGGCACGTTGCTGCCGGAGCGCGCGGTACTGGAGCGGCATGTGGTGGTGGGCTATCCAGCGGCGTTCGCCCGGCTGGAGGACGCGGCGAAGTACGGCGAGTGGCGGAACGTGGTCGAACCGAGCGCGTTGTTCGAGGTCGGCCATACCCTGAACGCGTTCAACGTGGAGCCGCTGCTCACCCGACTGGCCGACCGGCTGCGTAACACCAATTTCTCGCGTTTTCGTATCTTCCGGATGCAGTCGGTGGGCGACAGCGCCAAGCGGGCCGAGACGCTGCGGGAGATTCGCGGTGAGTATGTGAACGAGAAGGGGTTCAAGGACCGGAGCCGGTTCGTCACCACGGGTTCCTACGTGTCGAACGAGATCGAGATGCCGGATGGGACGAAGGCCACTCTGCTGACCCGGGCGACCTTGCGGCGGGTGGCGCATGTCGGGGGGGCGCCGGTCAATCTTCGCGATGACCAGGCGTCCACGTACACGGTCAAGGGCGGACGGTCGCGTGGGACGAAGGCCGCGGCGAAGTTCCCGCTGGATTTTCTCCTGCTGAAGTCCCTGTCGGTCTCGCTCACTCCGCTGAGTGTGCAGGTGGAACGGACCTTCGGCTACACCCTCGCGCAGCAGGTGCAGGCGAAGACGGCTTTCATGAATGACCGGAAGCGGGGGCAGCAGCGGTACGCGGCCGAGTGGGACGTGGAGATCCGGCTCTTGTCGGCTGATCGTGATTTGGGTCCGCCGGTCAGGGCCACCACGATGAGTGAGTTGGCGATCGCCCACGAGGACGCCGCCCAGTTCGAGCACCGTGCTCTGGGTGCGGTGATGACGCCGAGTCTCGTCGACGACGCCACCGCCACCGTGTTCGGCCCGGCGGGTGTCGCGCGCCGGGCCGACGGCGACGACACGGCCGCGTCGGCGAGGTTCGAGTGGGATCCGAGCTGGCCCGGTGTGCATCCGAACGAGTTGCGGGACCATCTGCGTGGCATGACGCGGCCCTTCGCCGTGGCGTGGCGGGGCGGCAAGTACCTGTACCACGCGGTGGTCGACAACGTGCGGGACTACTTCACGACGCAGACCGATCCGTTCACCGAGGGCAACCAGGTCACCAGCGTCGAGGAGTTGGAGGCGTACGCCGCCAGGCATGGTGCGACCCAGGTGCACGTGCCGGCCGAGGTGGCTGCTCTCGCTGACTGGCGCAGGCTGGCCGGTGACCCTCGGATCACGGTGATCACCGAACCGTCCGTGCTGGCGATCCCCCTGCCGGACCAGACACCGCTGCGGTTCATGGTGGGCGACGACGGCGCGGTCCTCGGCGCGTTCGGCTACCACGGGGTCGATTTGCCGCACCGGTGGATGCCGCAGACCGCGCCGGCGCCCGAGCGGCCGCCGGCGCGGCCGAACGACCCGTTCACCGCGGTGCACCCGGTGCGCACCGTCGACCAGCTCGTCGCCTACGCCCGGAAGTTCGGACCGGTGCAGGTCTACCTGCCTGCGGAGGTTGCCGTGCCGCCGCAGTGGCGGGCGCTCGCCGACGAGTCCCCACCGCAGGTGCGGGTGATCCGCGCCGCGTGGGATGGCCGGGCCGTTCCGCTGCCGCAGGGCCAGACGCGGCTGCGGTTCCTCGTCGACCACGACGGTGAGATCATCGGTGCGTTGGACGGGTTCGTCGACGCCGACGGCGGTGTGGCGAACCCGCAGCGGTGGCTGACCCCGTTGCGGCGCGAGGAGTCGCCGGCGGTGGCGGCGACACCGCCGGCGACTGCACCGCTGGGCACCGCGCCGACGGGCGACACCTCCCGGACGGCGGCCGACACGGCTCGCACGGCGGTCGACGGGCGGCGTCCGTTCACCGCGGGCAATCCGATCCGTAACGCGACGCAGTTGTTGGCCTTCGCCCGGCGGCACGGTCCGGTGCAGGTCGATCTGCCGGCCGCGATCGTCGATCAGCCGCAGTGGCATGCGCTGCGGGAGAGTCCGGACTCGGTGCGGGTGCTGACGCTGCCTCCGGCCGGGCGCGGTGCGGCGACGGCCGACCAGACGCCGTTGCGTTTCATGGTGGACGACGACGGGGCGATCAGCGGCGCGCTCGCTTTCGAGACTCTGGCCGACGGCCTGACGATCCCCACCGTGTGGCATCGTCCGGTTCCGTCGACGCCGCTGGGCGACGATTCGTCACCGACTTCGGATCCGTACGAGCCGCCGGAGCTGGCCAGCCGTAAGGCGGTGTGGCCGGCCAGGGTGAAGGAGGTACCGGGTGCCGACGAGGTGTTCTTCGCCGCGTTGACCACCCTCATGTCGATGGTTGCCGATCCGTCGTACGGTGTGCGTCACCTGCTGAGCCAGGAGAGCTACACCAAGGTGCTGCGTGAGCTGGCGATCCGGTTCGGCGCACCCGGCCTGCGCGCGCGGTATGTCGACGCGGTGACCGGCGGTATCGACTATCAGCTGGCACTGGGTGACTACGTCTTCGAGGTGTCCGCTTCGACGTTGATCGAGAATCTGCTGCGTCCTTCGGTCGAGGTGCCGGGGATGTCGATCGACGTGCAGAACAAGACCGCGTTCGCGGCCGATGTCGGTGAGTCGAAGGGCTGGGCGGTCGACGGGGAGGTCGAGTTCGGCGGTCACCCGCACCTGCCGCACGGGTACCTGGTGGACGTCAACGGCCGGTATGGCGCCGGGTATGGACGTCACCGCAGCGCGCAGACCACCACGGGCAGCAAGATGTACTTTCGGGAGCGGCTCAACGGCACCGCCCGACGGTTCGACTACCGCACGCCGTGGGGTGTGTACGGGGCGGTACGCCGCAGCGACGTTCTGCACTCGCGGGCGACTCCGACGTTCCTGGACGATGCGCGGTTCTGGACGCCGCTGTGGGTGCCGTCGCAGTACCTGCCGGTACAGCCCGGCAAGCCGGGTGCGCCGGCGCCGGAGCCGGTGCTGGAGGTGAAACGGTTCTCGCCGCACTCCAACCGGGCGGTGATCGACCAGGCGCTGGCCGGCCAGCGCGAGTGGCGGATGCCCTCCGGCGCGTTGTCCGGGTTGGCGGCGATGCTGCACGGCTCGCAGTTCCTCACCCTGACCGCCGGCGACCTGGTGCGCCGCCACGGCGGTGAGGATCCGGTCTATGAGCGCTCGGACATTCCGATCGAGATCCGTGAGGAATTGGCGACGACGAACATGCCGGGCCGGTTCGAGGAGATGATCTCGGATGATCCGGCGGTCATCGTGCTTGCTCCCAAGGACGGGTGGAACCGCGCCCTCACGGTCAAGCTGCGGATGTTCAACCCCCGGTACGAAGGTCGGCGGGACGCCTCCACCGAGGACTATCTGGAGACCGACGGCCGGTACAGCGTCGTGCGGGGATCCGAAACCAAGATCGCGGAGCTGGGCGTGGGGCTGCCCGGACTGGCGAAGATTTTCGGCGAGCACGGCGAGGAACACCACGACAGCGAGGAACACGGCGCGGATTCCGATCACTCCGGGCTTGATCATGCCACGGCCGGGCATTCCGGATCCCATCTGCTGCCCCGCCAGCGTGGCGGTACCAAACCGCCGCCGACCGGTGGCGGGACCCGCACCGGCGACGTCGCCGACGGGGGCGCGTTCAGTAACCGAATCTTCTGGACGCCGCCGCGGCCGGCGTGGGAGAAGGCCACGGGCGAGTCCCGTAACGAGGTTGGAGGCAATCTGACCATCGCCATGGCCGGCTACGCCCCGGAGGGCTACCGCAACCGGGCCGACGCGTTCTACGAGCTGACCAGCTACCGGTGGAAGGACACCGGTGAGGTATCGACGGAGCAGGACCACCTGTGGATCGGCGGAGGCGCGCTGCTGGCCGCCCCGCACGTGGCCGCGACCGACCTGAACTTCACGGTGCCCGACGGTGAGCGAGCGGACGACCCGACGGTCGACGCCACCCCGCAGCAGCAGACAACGACGGGCTACGTCGACGATGACGCCGCGCTGGCGCTCGCCACCCCGATCGATTTCTCGGCACCGGGGCTGGTCACGACGATCAAGGACCTTCTGGTGCGGCACGGTGCGCTCGACCAGGCGCACCGCGACGTACCGACCGACACAATCCGGGGCATCACGAACAAGTTCTCCGACCGGGCGCTGCGTCGCACCGCGACCAACCTCAAAGGCGGCGCGATCGAGCACACGATCACCGTGCCGTGGCGGAACACGACCGGCGAGTTGACGGGCGTCACACGGAAGATCAAGATCCGGGTGAGCGCCGACTGGAAGAAGGGAACCTACCGGCGCTGGCGCTCGGACGCCACGGGCACGGCGGGCGGGCAGTCGTTCGACATCGCCACCGACGCCACCGAGCGGGTCTCCTCGTGGGTGTGGGATCTGGTCAAGATCGTCGGCCGTAGCGTGCACGACCGCTTCCGGTGGGACATCTCCGCCAGCGCCGACCACAAGTCGTTGACGAAGCACGAACACGAACGGACCATCACCAAACGGGACATCCGCCGGGTCGCGGTCCGGGACTCGAAGCAGACGCCGACCGAGGGACCACCGGTCGACGGCCGCTCGGAGGAGTTCACCCACGACCTGGCGCTGCGGGTCGAACTGTTCGACGTCACCGAGGTGCCCGAAGCGGTCCGGGTGGCGACCACGCCGGCGCGGGCGGCGAGGTCGCTGCTGCCCCACCACCGCGCCACCCGGCTGGACGTGCGACCCAAGATCGCCGGGCGGGTCCGGGTGCTGGTGCCCCAGTTCATGGTCAGAGACCACCCGGTGACCCGACCCGACGCGATCTCGCCGTCGCCGAAGATCCCGGAGAAGGCGACATCGCCCACCACGGCCGAAGACTTCACCGAGCGGCTCGCCCGCTACGTCCTGATGATCGACGCACCGCAGGCGTCACGCGTCGCGGCGGCCGCGGAAAGCGCCGCGACGTCGAACCCGCGGTCACGGTCGACCCCGGACCTGCACCCGGCCCGGGTCGACGGCGACATCCTGGCCGTGGCGTTGAGCAAGGCCAACATCCGTGCCAACGGCCCCGACCTGCTGCGGCACAAGCTGAAGGTGCCCTCGATCGACGGCCGCGAGCTACGGCAGGGTTTCCGGGTCACCGGGGGACGGCCGCTCGCGTCGTTCAACGGCACCGAGCTCAACTTTCCGGAGATCGCGGTCGAACCGGAGATCAAGAAAATCCTCGCCAGCGAATGGAAGGGCGACGTCAGCTTCCATCCCCAGCGGATCTTCGGCACGGACGGCGCAGCCGGCGGCGGGATCGGATACGACGGCCACCGTAAGTCCGAGCACGAGCCGACAAGCTCGGCCGGAGACTACATCGAGTCGAACTTCGTGTTCGACACCCAGTTCGTGGTCTACGAGTTCACCGGCACCTTCGTCACCCACGGCACCCGGCAGGCACGGGTACCCGGCCGCATGTACGGCATCCTGCCACGCGACGAGGCCGAGTTCCTCAGCCGCCACCACGGACACATCTTCGCCCACCCGGACGACCCGTCGGTCACCCCGCCACCCAACCGGTCCCTGCCCCCCACCGGCAAAGAGACCCTGCCGCCGGAGCCGGCCAAGACCCGGGAACCGGACAGCCCCCGAACACGGAACACCCAGCAGACACCATGGACGAGGGCGGAGGACGGAGAGTTCCAGCTCCGGCGGGGCACCGCCGCGCCCGACCTGCCGAAGACCCTGATCGTTGGCAGGGCCTCCGGGACCGCCAACCGGTGTCTGCTCGACGCGCTGGCCCAACTGATCCGCAACCACCAGACACGCGATCCGCAACACCCGCGAGACGAGCTGATGACCCCCAGCATGCTGTACCGGTATCTGCTGGGAACCCTGCCCCAGGACAGCGAACTGCGCGCCGACCTCACCGCCGATCGGATGCTCGACGTCTACGATCCGCAGCTGCACGACCTGATCACCACGGCATTCGGCTTCCGGCTGCAGATCCTGCAGAGCACCGACACCCCGGCACGGATCACACCGCACCCCATCAGAGGTGCGACAGGTCCGACGTTCTACCTGCTCCACCGAGCGCTGCACTTCACACCGCTGTGGTCCCGGGAACAACTTGCCCCGGACGAGCGTCGACGCCTGGACCTGGACGAGCGGCGCGCCCAGGAGACCGCGGCGGACGAGAAACGGTACGAGACCCAACGCAGACAACGCGAGCAGCAGGACGCCGAACGTGAACAGCGGCTGAAGCGCGACACGCGGCGAGAAGCGGCGCGATACGAGGAGCAGCGCCGCCACCGCGAGGAGATGGACCACAAGCGAGGCGACCAGGCCGAGCAGGCCCGCAGCGTACAGCGACTGCAGGTAGAACTGGCGGCCATCCGACAGGAGCCGCACGCGGCGAACACGCCGCAGTCGGTGGTTGATCCGGCACCGGTCGCCGACCCGGTGGCGGACTGGCGGGGTGGGCGGTTCTTCTCGGGTGACTCGGTGGTGTCGTTCGAGGTGAACAGTGTCGATGGGCGGGTTCGGCGGCCGGACGGGGTGGAGGTGCCCGGTACCGGGTGGCGGGTGGTGGCGGATGGTTTCCTGCATCCGCCGTCGGGCACGGTGATCGGTCGGGACGGTACGGTCCGGGGTGTGTCGGCCGAGGCGGTCGTCGCTGCTCTGGGGGGGACGTCGGGATCGCAGGGGAGGTTGCGGCTGGTCGATACCGGGGTGCTGTTGTCCGGGGAGATCATCGCGCTGATGCTCGATCCGGTCGTGTTCATGCTGCGGGACATCGTCCCGGCCCCGAGCCGGCGGGGGACCGGCGCCGAACCGTCGCCGCGGTTGCGGGGTGGCGGCTCGGGCGGGTCGCGGCCGACGCTGACGAGCCTGGTGTCGGGCCAACGGGCACCGGGGGTGCGCGGTGGGATGTTCTCCACCCCGGACGGCGTCTACTTCTACCAGCAGGCGAGGCAGGTCGGTTGGACGTCGGCGGGTGACGACCACGTCGCGCAGGTGCTGCACGGGCTGGGGCGGCGGAGCGGGCTGCGATCGGCGGAGGACAAGGCGCGGGAGTTCGTCTGGCACGTCGTCAGCACGGGTTCGCGGGTTCAACCCGACATCGCGATCGACGACTCGCATCTCTACCAGGCCCAGGTGCTCGGTGAGACTGTCCGGGTCCGGGCGAGGGTGGAGGAGGATTCCGCGGGCCGCGCGGTCCGGGTGGTGAGTGCGCAACCACCGCTGCCGCTCGACACCCGGGTGGCCGCCCTGATCGAGGCCGGATGGACGGTGGTGGTCGGCGACCATGGCACCAGTGTCGACCTGGACGCCCGGCGGGTCCACCTCGACCCCGCCGACGAGACGGCGCAGTCGGTGCTGCGTGACGTCCATCAGATCGCCACCGACTCGTTGGGCGCGCCGCACCTGGCCTACACCAACCGGGTCCTGGGGGCGCGGGAACTGGTCGACGAGATTCCGACGTTGGTGGAGCAGGACAACCGTCGGCTCACCAGCGATGAGAGCGGCAGCGTGCTGGACGCCTGGCGACGCCTCGACCGCCGGATGAGTTGGCTCCTGCACACGCCCAGGCCACGCGGACACGAGCGGGTGGGGCAGATGCCCGCCGGACATCACGCCGCGGCCTCCTTCAGCCCTCGGCGTTGGCGATTGCGGCAGCGGTACGACCTGAACGCGGACGTCTCGCGGGACGCGCTGGTGCACGAAAAACTCCACTCCGCGCAGGAGGCGACGCGGGCCCGGTGGCGGGTGATCGAGACCGGCGACCCGACCGTGCTGGAAGACATGATCGACGATCCGCAGGTACGCCGCGAACTGCTGGACGAGCCGGGTAGTCAGCTCGACGCGGCGCAGCGGGCGGTGGCGGCGCTGCTGTCGCGGCATGGGCTGGACCACCCTGACCAGAGTGCGATCTATGAGCTTCTCGCCCGGCGGAGCAAGCTGATGGACCGCGTTCAGCGGTGGTTGACGGCGGCGGACGCCAGCCGTGCCGGTGGTCGGCTCGGGGAACGCGTGTGGCGGGCGGTGAGCCAGGTCGAAACGTTCGCGGCTACGGGACGGGCCCTCTACCTGAGCCTGTTGCACGAGGCCCAGGCCTTCCTGCTCGGCCTGTGGATTCAGGAGGCGGGGTCGGTACACCGTTGGGGCACGGCGGCCGCTCACCTGCCCCCGACCGACGGGTACGACAGCATTCCGTTGGGCACTCCGGACAGGTACCCCCACATGCCGGCCGGGGCTGCTGGCGTCTTCCTGCGGCCGTCGCCCTCGACGACGGCCGCGCCGATCCGGTTGCCGCGCCGCGAGGGCATGCTGGTGGTGATCGAGGTCGCCGACGCCGGCCAGGCCGAACAGGCACTGCGGCGGCTGCGCGACGACGTGCCCGCGGGAACGATGGTGGAGCTGCTGCCCGCCGCGCCGCTGAGCGCCCGACAGGCGGTGGAGCTGGCCGCGGTGCTGGGCGGCGATCGGGTGCTCGCGCTCGACGTCGACCTGGTGGAGCCCTCCGGGGCGGTGGCCGACCATTTCGTGGCCTACAGCGGGGATCACCGTCGCTCCCTCGGCCCAGGAGCCCGCTACTACACCGTGCACACCGAGCCGAGACGGCCCGATCTGGACTTTCAGCCGGTCAGTCTGCGAAGCGTCGGCGCGGGCCGGTATCAGCTGATGCCGGGTTGGCACACGCAGCTGGTCGGTCGCCGGGTGTGGATCGGGCCCGCCGACGAACCACCAGTGGTGCGCGACGACGATCCGCCGGTGGTGATCGGGCTGGCGTCGCGGCAGACCCCGTGGGCGGTGTGGGTGCTCGGGATGTGGATCGGCCGCGCGTTGGCCAGCCATGTCGGCGCCACCACCGAATCGGGATTCGTACGGGTACACCGGCCGGAGCCCCGCCCCGTGGTGCTCCCGACGGCCGCCGACGACCTGCTGCACCCGGTCAGCGAGGCTGAGCGTCGGATCGTCACGGCGGCCTTCGGCGTGGAGTCGATGCTGGACGAGGTCGGCTACGTACCGGAGGATCCGGACGGCCCCGACATCGGTTTTTCCGGTCACGACCTGGTGGCTGGACTGTTGGACACGGCTGGTGTCGCAGCGGCCGAGCAGGACCCGGACGCCGTGGTCGCGGCGCTGGACCGGCTGGCCGGGCGGTTGGCTGCGTCGGCGGCGCCTGCGGCGACTGGGGTCGACGAGCGGACCACCCGGGGTAACCTGCTCGCCGCCGGCTATCTGGCGGCTCGCGCGTACGGGGTGTTCGGGTTGACACCGCAGCGGCTGGCGGCGGCCTACCGGGTGCTGGCCGCCCACCACGCCGACGGCTGGTTCCCCGCCGGGGAGACCGCGCTGGCACGGCTGCTGCGGACCGTCACTCCCGACTGGTACGGCGATGTCGACCCGGTACGGTTGCAGCGGCTGCTGGAGTTGACCGCGGATGCCGGGCGGGACAAGGACGACCTGGCCGAGATCGTCGACCTGGACGATATGTGGTTGTCGATCTGGCTCCGTGATCTCCGGCCGCTCGACCGGGCGGCGGGGATCTGGTCGATGGGCGGCGCCGCAGCCAATCCGGCCCGGTCCGCCGCCGATGAACAGGTCGTCTTCTACCGGGCCGGCGCGGATCTGCTGCCGCTTCCACCGGCCGGCTCACCGGCGCACGCATCGGTCCCGACCGGCCCGGCTCTGCTGGCGCAACTCGGCACGGCGCTGGGTCGCGCCATCGGCCAGCACAGCGGTCACCGGGTCGTGATCCGCCTGGTCCCGGTGGTCGACGAGGCGGTCGACGCTGATCTGGCGGTTCGCCTGTCGGAGGGCGTGACCGCGCTGCGCGGGCGACGAATCGACCAGATGATCCTGGATCAGCCGATGGAATCGCCTGTCGGGTTCCGCACGGCATGGGGTGCGATCCGGTTGGTGGAGCCCGACCGGTTGGCGTGGGCGTTGCAGCGGGGCACCGAGGTGTTGTCCCGGCCGGGGGCTGGTCCCGCCGAGGTGGTCGAGGTCGTGGAGTGGATCGCGGATCTGGTCGGAATGACCCGGCTGCGGGTGGGGGTGTCGACCGACGGTCGGGTGCGTCTGGACAGGTCGCGGTGGTCGGTGCTGGTACCGGTCGACGGCGACCCTGCGGCGCTGTTTGCCGACCTGGTGGCGGCGATGGTCCGGGCCGAGGGGTGGTTCCGTCTGGTGGTGGGTGCTGGTGAGGGTCCGCCGAGACCGGATCAGTTGCGCGCCCGGTGGAACTTCCTCGACTCCCGGCAGGTGCCGAACCTGCCGCCACGGCGGGCGGCGGCGTTGCGTGAGTTGCGCCGGGGTGAGGCTGGTGCGTTCGGGCATGCGGTGACCGACTTGGTCGCCTCGGCCCGGAGTCGGCGGCCCGGCCGGCCGGTGGATCGGCTGCGACCCACCATCGTGGCGCGGGTGCCCGGAGAGACCGGGCTGGTGGAGGTGACCGGTCGGTATCTGGGTGCGAATCGGTTCGTCGCGGTGGATCCGGTCACGGGTCGGGACGCCGAGGTGGTCTTCGTACGGGCGGACGCGGGTCTGTCGTGGCGGATGGAGCCGCTGCGGTTGCGCGGCGGCGTGCCGGGGTTGCTTCCGCAGTTGGTGGGGATGTTGGTGGTGGGCTGGATGGCGCCGGTGGCTCCGCCGGTGGAGCCGGGGCCGCCGGTGGCCGGGCCGCCGCGGGTGGTGGCGAACTACCTGACCCAGTTCGATCAGCAGGTCGGCAACCGGTACGTGTCACCGCTGCCGGTGGCGGGTGCCGCTTCGGACGTGGTGGTGGGTCCGGTAGGGGTCCATGAAGGACAGATCATGGTCGGCCTGCGCTCGCCGGAGTCGGCAGACCTGGAGCGGATGTGGGCGGACCTGGAGCAGCTTCGGGAGCGCGAGACCCGGGTGCTGGCCCGGGTCGGTGCGGCCACCGACGTGAGCCTGATGGGGCTCGAATACGACTTCGACCGGGTCTACCCGATGCTGGAGGAGTTCCTGTACCGGCACGAGTTGGACGGGGTGGACCTGAACCTGGCGGCGGGCGTGTCGATGGATCTGGTGCGTCGCCTTGTCACCGAGTTGCGGGCGTCGTTTCCGCGCGGCTTCGTGGTGGCCGTGTCGGTCCCGCCGCCGCTGCGCCTGGGCCGTGACGGCCTGGCCAACGTCGCGCGGCTGCTGGAGCGGACGGGGTACGACATCGACTGGGTGACGGTGAGTCTCGGACCGGACAGCACCGCTGGGCTGCCGGCCCTGTTCCGAGCCTGGCTGGCGGCGTTGCGGCTGGCGCCGCACCGGCTGATGCTCGCCGTCGGCACCGGCGACAACCGGTTCCTCAACACCCAGAACAGTGCGCAGTACCGTGAGCTGGACAGGCTGCGGCGGGAGCTCGCGGCGTTGTACGCGGCCTACCCGGACGCGGGCGGTATCGTCGGCTCCGACTATCACGCGGCGAGTGACCTGGTGATCGCCGGCGAGCCCGCGCCGTGGCTGTGGCACCGGCAGATGCACCGGGCGCTGAACCCGACCGTGACGCCATCGCTACCGCGGCTGCCGGTGCCGTTCACCGGCGACGCGTTCGTCTCGTTCGGCGAGCCGGCCGTGCGCCTGTTGCGGGCGACCGTGGGGCGGGTGTGGGCGCGCTTCCCGGACGGAGGGGAGGCCTGGGCCACCGGGGTGGTCGTGGACAGCGTCACCGGCAACCTGGTGATGACGGCTGGCCGGGTGCTTTTCGACGCCGCGCATGGTGGTCTGGCCGAGGAGGTGTCTGTCTACTTCCCGGAGCACCGCGTCGACGGCGCGCCGGTCGACGATGGTGTGCGGGTCGACGATGGTGTGCGGGTCGACGATGGCGGGCCGGCGGGGGACGGTGCCCTGGTCCGGTGGCGGGCCCGCCGCTGGAACGTCACGGAGGAGTTCCGGCAGGGCGCGACCCAGCTCGACGTGGGCCTGGTGGCGCTGCGGCCCCGACAGGGCCGGCAGGTGGCCGAGGTGGCCGGGGGCAGCCACCGAGTGCGGTTCGACGACCGGGGTCTGCCCGGCCGTGACTTCCACGCCTTCGGCTACCCGACCGATGCGCCGCAGGCGGGCGGGCCACACGATCGGGCCTCGGGCGATCAGCTGTGGGTGGGCGTGGGACGGACCGAGCTTCCCGCTGTTCTCGGTGTGTCGCAGGACTCGCTCGCGCCGATGGCGGGACTGGTCCTGGGGCCGGGGTTCGGCGGCGGGCCGTGGTTGGCGAACGTGGATCCCGCCACCGGTCGGGGTGAGGTGTTCACGCTCACCGCGGCGACCCGGGACGGTGGTGTCACCCCCGACGGGGAGCGTGCGGCGCCGCGTGCCAGCGGGGTGTGGTTCGGTGCCGCGGTCGAGGCCCTCTACCGGCAGTGGGCCGCCGAGCCGGATCCCGGGCCGGAGGGTTCTGATCAGGGCGGCTTCTTCAGTTCGGTGTGGGTGTGGCTGACCCGGCAACCCGCCGGGCGGGTGACCTCGATCGTGTTCGGCGCCCTGCTGGTCGGGTGGGGGGCGAACGAGTTCTTCGAGGCGGACCAGTTCGACGAGGGGGATCGGGTCGAGCCGCGGGCACCGGCGTTCGTCACCGAGCCACTCCGGCGGGTCGTGTACTTCAGCGTCAGCCGGGAAGGGGCGCCCCTGCTGCCCGAGCCCACGACCGGTGGTCACCGGCTGGTTCCCGTGACGGCTGCGCAGTTCGCCGCCTACATCAGCAGGCACGGGCCGGAGTGGTCGCCGACGACCGAACTGGTCGGCATCAACGCGCCGACCGGCGTCTACCGGCCCGTGATGGAGCGAATGATCGAGCAGGTCACGCATCTGCTCTACCAGGGCGTGGCGGGTGTGGACGACCGACGGAACACCTATCTGGCGTTGGAACCCCCGCTGACTCACACCGCGGGCGAGGCGCTCGCCGAGGCCCGACTCGACCTGGTGGGGGCGCAGGACTGGCAGGGGCACTCGGACCGCCGACGGTGGATGGTGCTGCGGTTCCAGCGTACGGACGCGGCCAGCGTGACGGATCTGATCCGCCCCCACTTGACCGGTGCGGGCGGCGGTGTCTGGATTCACCCGGACGCGGGCGTCCTGCTCCGCCCGTACCGGGGTCAGCTGATGACACCGGAGTCGGTTCAGGCGGTGGCCGCGCTGCGGATGCAGTTCGGGCACACCGGGCCGGTGGCGGTCTTCGAGTCGCAGCTGACCGAGCCGATGAGTGTGAGCTGGTTCTCCGGTGACCCGTCCCGGTTCAGCAGGTACCACGTGTTCCAATTCGACTTCGCCGGCCGGCGCACGTTCCGGGCGCTCGGATACCAGATCTGGTTCTTCCCGGTGTTCGACCCGCAGGGTATCCGGGACGACACCGGTTCGGGGGTGGGGCCGTACCAGCTGAGCCGGGATCGTGACTGGACCACCCCCGGGCAGCAGGCCTACCACTATCTCGGCGAGACCGGGTGGGTGTTCGTGGAGGCGGACACCGGCTGGGGTCTACCCGGACAGCGGGTGCTCTGGCTGCGTCAGCATATGCCGTTTCCGGGCGAGGACCGCGACCGGCGGGACGCACCCGATCTGGGGCCAGCGGGCCTTGTCCCGGCCGACGCGCGGGTCGTGGTGCTGCAGGCACCGGGCCTGACCGGGGTCCTGCCGGCGGAGACCGCGGTTCAGAACCTGCTGGACATCTTCCTGGACGGTGCACTGACGCCGCCGGAGCTGGCGGTACCCGAGCCGTTGTTCCTCGTGGTGCACGCCTGGCCCGGTGGCTGGCTGTCGACAATGGTCCTGGAGTACCGGTCGTCGGTCGACCTGTGGCCGGTGGAGGCGACGTTCGCCGACGTCCCGGCGGATGCGGCCGGCACACCGGCGGTGACGCAGCGGCCGGCCACCGGCTCCGAGGCGGCACAGTGGCATCGGGTACGGTCGGCGCTGCGGGAGATCGCGCGCCGCGCCGACGCGGCCGACTTCGGCAATCGGTGGCGGCGGGCGGCGGAGCTGTTGGACGGCCCGGGGCATCCGGCGCTGGGAGCCCGGGTGCAGCGACTGGTGGATCTGGGCCGGCGGTTGGCTCAGACATACCAGGCGGTGGTGGCACAGCCGGATACCACGGCGGACGGCCAGGCCGTGGCTCCGGCCGATCCGGCACCGCTGTACCGGGCGGTCAGCCACTTCCTGTTCCTCAGCGAACGGTGGGACACCCATGCGGAGACCACGGTGGCCGAGGCCGACCAGCGGTGGTCCACGCAGGACGGGCAGTTGCGGATCGCCGACGCGCCCGGGTGGCAGTGGGCGACCAGGCTGCCGTCCTGGTTGCGGCAGGGCACCAGCGACGGCGCGGGCATGCTGTGCCTGCTGGACTCGCTGGCCCAGCTGCTGCGGGCGTACCGGCCGCAGCGGTACGCCGACGTCGAGGCGCTACAGCTGCTCGAAGCGCTGAAGGCCGCGTTGGGTGCGGCACATCCGGCGGTCCGGGACCTGCGCACCCGACAGGGCGTCGACGCGTACGACCCGGGCCTGCTCGACGCCGTCGCCGCCAACTACGAGGTGCGGGTCCAGCTGGTAGAGCTGCGGGACGGGCGCTGGCAGGCCGGCCTGACCTTCGGCACCGCCGGCCCGCTGCTACTGGTCGGCCACCTGGGCGGCACCTACGTGCCGCTGTTCCTGACCGACACCGCCGCCCTGGCGGACCGGGAACGCCTCGGGTGGACCACCCCGGCCGAGGACAACGCCGCGTCCGTGCAGACCACCACCGACCAGGGCACCGACACGACGGAGGACGTCGACAACCTGCGCAGTTCTTTGGTCGACCGCTGGCTGCGGATGTCCACACGGCACGGGTCCCTGAACCACCGAGTGACTCTCGCCGAGCAGGAGATCGACGCTCGGGCGGCGGCCGAGCAGGCCGGTGCCGGCGCCGTGGCGCGCGAGCGGCTCGACCAGCGGTACGCCGCCTACCGGCGGGCGCGGCTACCGTTGCGAACGCAGCCGGCCTTGCGCGAGTTGACGCCCGGCACGGTCGGTACGGCGATCACCGGCTTCTCCACGACCCAGCTGACCCAGCTGGCCGACCAGCTCACCGCGGTCGAGCAGGCCGCAGCAGAACTCGGCGACGTCGCACCCGAGGTGGCACCACATCCCGAGGCAGCCGCGGTGCAGGTGGACGCCAGCGCGCTGAGCCCGGATCGGGACACCACCGTCGGCGGCGTCCCGATCCGAGCCGACGACGACTGGCCGACCAACGGTCGACTCTGGGTCTACCTGCACCCGACCCGCAGCGTGGTGGCCGACTCACACCCCTTCCACAGCGACGGGTTTGTGCGCCTGCTCGACGTCACCCTCGATCCACCGTGGGCCGACTGGTTGCACCGGCCTCCCTCCGGCGGCGTCCTACCCGCCGCGCTGACCGGACTGTCCACGGCGGCCGACGTGTCGTCGCTGACCACGGTGTCCGGCCCCGACGGGGAGACGACACTCGCCCTCGGCAGCCACGACGGCACACTCCACCTCAGCACCTGGAATCCACCACCGGACACCGACACGGCCGATAGCCGCGTCGACCTGCTGGCCGCGCCCGACCCGGAACCGGCCGCCGCGCCGGAACCGATGGCCTCCGGGCACGGCACCGGCACACAGCTACTGGTGGCGCTGCCACGGCCGGCGGGACCGCCACTACTCGCGGCCGGCGGCCCGGACGGGCGGGTCAGCATCTGGGATCCGTCGACCGGCGACCGGATCGGCCGGCCGGTGGCCGCCCACGACGGCGGGGTGAGCGCGTTGGCGCCCACCGCAGGCGCGGGCGGACAGCCGCTGCTCGCCTCCGCCGGCGGCGACGGTACGGTGCGGTTGTGGCAGCCGCGGCCCGAGTCGGCGCGCCAACGGTGGCCGTGGGGTGGCACCGTGCTGTTGCGCCACGCCGTACTGACCGGTCACACCGCCGCCGTGACCGCCCTGGCCTCGATGACCGGGCCGGCGGAGCCACCACTGCTGGCTTCCGCCGACAGCCACGGCAGCATCCGACTGTGGAGCCTGACCGACGGCGCCTGGACCAGCCGGGAGATCGGCCGACTCACCGCGATCGTGGCGGCGTGGACGGACACCACCGCGCCGGAACAGGGGTGGACCCACGTCGACGCGGTGACGGCGCTGACCTCGCTGAGCCGACCGCAGGGCCCCATACTGGCCTCCGCGGACAGCACAGGCACGATACTTCTGTGGAACCCCCGCACCGGCGTGACGATCCAGCCACCGCTACGCACCCACACCGGCGCGGTGCGGTCACTGACACCGATCTCCCAGCCCGACGGGTCGGCGGATCTGCTCGCCTCCGGCGGCGAGGACGCAACGATCCGACTGTGGGATCCAGCGCGTGCCGACACAATCCTGACACTGCTCGGACCGGCCAGCGTGGCCGCGATGACCTCATGGCGCACCGACGACCGCGTGATCCTCGTCGCCGCCTTCACCAACGGCGAGGCGCGATGGTACGACGTCACCGATCGCCTTGGCGCGGCCGAGTCGGATCGTGAGAACAACATCGAGGCCGCTGATCCGGAGCCGGTGATCGACGAAATCGTTGACCCGGGCAGCAACGAGACCGCCGACCCGAATGACGACCGGACGGACGCCCTGCCGTGAACGTCCGTCACAGCGGACCGCCGCGTCCTTGACAGTGAACCCACCGGCAGCAGGCGAGCGTGCAGGGTCACACGGCTGTCCGGCGGTGGGCGGTCCGGCGTGAGGAATGAGGAACCATGTCGTTCCAGATGCACGACCTGGAGACCGCCATGGCGCGGTTGCGTGAGCAAGGGGAGCGGATCCGCGAGTTTCAAGCGGAAACCGCCGCCCGTACGACGACGGTGCACTCCAAGGACCGGATGGTCTCGGTCACCGTGGGCGGACGGGGTCGACTCACCGAGCTGGTGATCAAGGGGAACCGGCACCGGTCCATGCCGCCGGCGGAACTGGCCAGTGTGGTGATGGAGACGGTGAACGCCGCCTTGGAGCAGGCGTCGACGGAGGCGATGCGGGCCGCGCGGGCGCTCATGCCCGGTGGCCTTGAGCCGGACGGTCTGAGCCCGGATGGCAACATCGACATGGCCGGCTTCATGGACGGCGCGCTGTCCCGGCTCGACGACCCGACCCCGCGATCGCCGGGCGGCGGGACTGCGGCCGGGACGTAGCTCCTCGTCCGCCGGGCCTCCCCGCCCATTCCGCGGGCCTGGCGCTGTTGTCGCTGACGTCCCGGGCGTGGGCCTGGGCCTTGATCGCACGGCGTAGCCTGCGCTGGGCCGCCTTCAGCGCCCGCGGCGTCTGAACCTGTTCGACCGTGCCGGTGTCGTCGGCGATGGCAGCGAACGTCTTCGAGGCGCCCGGTGAGCCAGCCGAAGGGCTTGCGCGCGGCGACCTCGCCGGAAGTTTCGGGAAGGTCGACGGATTGACATCCTCGCCGTCCTAAACGGCGGCGATTCCAGCCACACTGCGCGTGACACGCGCAGTGTTCTGGTGGGTTACCGTTTCACCGCGCGGTGCCGGGACGCGGTCCCGGTCCTACCCGCGCTCCACGGTCGTTGAAGTCCGCCTGCCCGGCGGCCTTGCGCGCAGCCCGTCGTTGAACACCACCCGCGCGCACCCGAACGCCCGAGCCAGCTCAACCTGCTGGCGGGGTGTCGGATAGACACGGAACTGGTACCGGAGCCGCACGAACCACACGATATCATCTTGGTCTATGGCATGAGTTGAGGGCATATGCGCGGACTTCGAGGCCGAGCTGGTCGAGTTCAACGGTGGTCACAGCCACGTCCACCTGCTGGTCAACCACCCACCCCAAGTCGCCGTGGCCCGCCAGGTCAACTCACTGAAGGGCGGGTCGTCGCGCCGCCTGCGGCAGGAATTCCCCGACCTCGCACGCCACTACCACCGGGCCAACAAACTCTGGTCAGGCTCGTACTTCGCGGGCTTCCGGAGCACTGGCCCGCATTCTGGTAGCGCGGAGGCGGGCTTGGTGCGGTCGGCCTGAGGAGACCGAATGATACCCGGATCAGCCAGCTCCCCCGCCGGGCTACGCCGTCAGTTCCGCTGTTCGGAGTAGACTGCCTGGTCGCTCGTAGTGCCGGCCTGCTCGTCGCTGGCGCGCGGCCGCCGCTGGTCGCCGGTGGTGTCGCCGGGGCGGCGCCGGTCGGTCTTGGGGCCCGGGCGGGGACCACGCACCGGCCCGAGCAGCACCAACTCCTCGACCGAGTCATCATCGTCCTCATCGGGACGGCCGATGACCCCGCTGGCCGCACCGACCGCAGTGCCCCACACCGCTTCGTCCTCGGTCAGCCAGGTCTGGCGTTCCCGGTCGTCGCGGTTGGGCTGACCGCCCATTCCGCCCATTCCGCCCATCGGCGGATAGAAGGGCATACCGCCCGACCCGTCGGTGCTGATCCCCCGGTCGGCGAGGTGGTTGGCCAGCGCGTCGGGGTTCATCGGTGTCGGAGCCGCGGTGGGGCCGGCAATCGGCGTGATACTACCGTCGGAGAGCACCTGGGCAGCCTCGCCGAGCCCGCCACCGGTCGAGCCGTCGCCGATCTGCGGCGGAGAGATTCCGCCGCCCCCACCGGCACCCCCGACTCCCGCACCGATTCCCGGCAGAGATCCGCCGCCACCACCGCCACCGCTGAGTTCGGGCAGGAGCGTCGCGATGTTGCCGCCCGGCAGGTTGGGCGGTGTGATCCCACCTCCTGCTTCAGAGCCGTCCGCGTTCCCCAGGACGGGCTCGCCGTTGGGGCCGAGGATCGGGGTGCGGTCGGGTCCGATGAGTTCGCCGTTGGGGCCGAGGATCGGGGTACCGTCGATGTCGAGCAGCTCCCCGTTGGGCCCCAGCACGGGTTGTCCGTTCGGGCCGATGACCTGCCCGTTGGGCCCGCGATTGAGTCCTCCGCCGACGGCGCTGAAGATGGGCAGTCCGTTGGGGCCGAGGATCGATTGACCGTCGGTGCCGATGAGTTCGCCGTTCGGTCCGAGGGCGGGCGCCCCGTTCGGCCCCAACATGACCTCGTCGCCCAGCCCCAGGGGCAGCTCGGCGGACCCGTCCGCGTTGACGCCCGGTGGAATCTCGAACCCGGTCGAAGTGAGGAGGTTCGGGACGGGCACGTCCTGGCCGTCGCCGGTGACGCCACCGAGCCCGTCGGGACCGTTGACGAGGGCTCTGAACGGCGTGTCGTTGAACAGGCCGTCGGCCGGGCTGTCGTCCATGCCGCAGAACATGTTGTTGAACAGGCCGTCGAAGGGGCTGTCGTCCATGCCGCAGAACATGTTGTTGAACAGGCCGTCGAAAGGGTTGTCGTCCATGCCGCAGAACATGTTGTTGAACAGGCCGTCGAAGGGGTTGTCATTCGGTCCGAGATTGCCGAACGGGCCGTTGCCGAAGGCACACGGGCCCCACTCCACCATGTTGGCCTCGGCCACGATCGGATCGGCCAGGTTGGGAAAGCTCCGGCCCAGCACCTCGTACCGTTCATGAGTGCGTTCGATCGATGAGCGCACCGGCTCGTCCAGGTGGTTCTGCCGAACTTCCGCCAGCCTGTCGGCGATCTCCCGATTGATTGCGATCCATGTCTGTGGATCCATCACGTTTCCGAGTTCCGGCACGGCGGAGAGTGACTGCCGGATGTACGTCTCGGCGGCCTCGTACGCCGTCGACTCGTCGAAGCCCGACCAGAAATAGTAGTACTGCCAAATGTTGTCGAGCTGGTAGGTGTCCTTGTGTGCGACGAGCAGACCCTTGTCGTACATCTGCTGCCAGATCTTCTGCTTGACGACGCCGATCGCGTACTCGGGCAGGCGGCTGATGGTGTCGGCTACCGAACTGTTGAACGGCGGTATGGTGATGTCCGAGATGAGTACCTTCAGCAGGTGCACGAGGGTACGGGCGTCGTTGTCGGCGCTGTAGAAGGCCGATGGCAGGGAGCTGCCGTAATTGTCGTTGATCTGGTTGACCCAGCGGTCGAGGGTTTTGGCGTACCCCTCGGCGCGGGTGCGGAGGACGTCGACGGCCTTGCCATCCAGCGGGCCGTCCGGGCCGGTGGCCTGGGCGACCCACTGGTGCATCCCGTCGGCGAGGGTGTCCAGCGTCCGCTGGAACTGGTAGATCATGTCCCGTGCGGTGGTCAGGGTGTTCAGGTCGATGTCGTCGTACGCCTTGTCGGTGAAGAGCATGCCCACGACGTCGGTGATCTGCTCCATGCGATCCTTGAGGTTCCGGATCGCGTCGTGGTTGACGGTGATGCTGAAGTAGGCCTTTTCCCAGGCGTGATAGGACCAGTCGCCCTGCGCGTCGCCCTTCTCTCCGTCGAAGCTGCCATTCCATTCGACGAAGGGACCCTGTAGCACGTCGTCGATCGCCAAGCCGGTCCCGGTCAGGGCCTTGAGGACCATGACGAACGTCCACTGGTTCCAGTGGATGTTGTCGATCGATGGGGTTCCATCATCCCCGGCCACCGCTTACTCGCTTCCGTCGATGACGCCATTGGCCCGGCCGCGCCGGGACTGGTCCCGGTACTCGTCGTCGTCCTCGTCCTCGGCACGGCGTCGGGCGGTGCCGAGCAGCAGGACCGTGCCGAGCCCGGCGACCGGAGCGAAGTTCTCGGGAGTCTCCTCGTCGTCGATCGGGCCGACCACCCCGTCCGATCGTCGGCCCGGCCACGCGGGCAACCACGAGTCGTCGTGCTCGCCCGACGACTGATCACGGCCACTCTTCCCCGGCCGTGTACCGCCGTGTCCGGGCCGCGCATCGGCCGGTCCGAAAAGTGCGTCCACTGGTCCGAGGCGGGCGGCGGGCGGGTCCGCCGGCATGCCGTGACGGCCCAGCGTGCGGATCAGCTCGGCTCGGCCGCGGAATCCGGAACGCCCGGACCGGCCGGCCAGGCCAAGGCCGCCAGCGGCACCGAGCGGGCCGGTCGCCCTGCCGAACGCCGCCGGCGAGCCGGCGAGCTGGGACGGTGAGCTGCCGTACTGGCCGGTCGGCCAGAAACCCGGCGACTGGTAGCCGCTACCCGGCGAACCGTGCAGCACCGTGGGCCCGCTTGGTGGGACGGGGCCCGGGCCGCCGGGACCGCCGATCCGGCCGTCCCAGCCGACCGGGGCCGCGAACCCCGCCGCTGCGCCCACCCCGGGCAATCCCGCAGCGCCGCCGGTCGGCGTCGCCGGGCCGGTCGGCCCGAGGGACGGCACGGTGGTGGTCGCGCCCGTGCGGGGAAAGGGGGCCGGGGCGTTGCCGGCTGATCCGCTGCCGGGCGGCGCGGCAGGTGATGAGGCACCGGCCGGCTCCGTCGCCGCGCTACGGCCGCCCGCACCGGCACCGGATTGGTTGGTGCCGACGCCTACGGTCGTAACGAACGGAGGCAGTACCACCGGCGGCCCGTCGGAGTCCTGGTCCCCGAGGGTGCCGGCCGCCGGCGTGGTCCGGGCCGCGTCGACCGTCGGCGGATCGGAGTCCGTACCGGAGCCGGACCTCGGTAGACCGGTCAGCGCCAGCAGACCGACGCCGCCGACGCCGCCGACGACGCCGGTCGAGTCGGTCGAGTCGAGGTCGATGCCGGCGTTGACGCTGTCGTCGGGCGCGGCGAAGTTCGCGGTGACGTCGAGATCGACTCTCGTGGCGAGGTCGTCGCGGGACCCGCCGAGCCCTGCCACGGCGCCGGGGCCGGACAGGACCAGCGGCAGTACCACCTCGATGCCGTCGAACCCTGTGCCGTCGACGCCACCGCCGGGCTGGTCGCCGAGACCGCCTGGGACGTCGCTGCCCGGGCCGGCACCGACGGCGATCACCTCGGGGGCACCGCCACCGGGGGTGGTGACCAGGAACAACGGCGTCTCGGCGCCGGCATCGGACCCGCCGGGCTGTGCCGAGGTGTCCGGTGGTGCCGCCACACCGTCGTCCTGGTTCGGGTCAACCACCTGATCCCTGATGGTGACCGTGGTGTCTGGGACCTTCAACGTCGGATTTAGTCCGACGGCCAACTCGGTGTAGGCGTTCTCCACCGTGACTCGGCGCTCGTAAGCGACCAGGTCGAGCTGCGTGATCAGCGGGGCCACCCGGTCGGTGACGGCCTGGTTGATGGCCTGCCAGGCCGCAGGGTCCTGCAGTCCGCCGCGTGGGTAGGAGCCGAGGACCGCGAGGATATGTGCCTCGGTGCGCGCCGCGAAGGCGTCGAGGTCGGCCTGGCTGGCCGGCAGGTCCGACTGGGCGGTCGGATCCCAGTCGGCGAGGACGTAACCGGGCGTGCCCAGCACGATCCCCCCGCTGACCAGATGGGTCTGGATCGCGATGATCTCGTCACCGATGGCGGTACGGATCCGGTCCCGTAACCCCTGCCCCCGTGCGCTCTCCCAGGACTCGGCGACATCGGTGTTGAACCGGCGCAGCGCCGTGCGGGCGAGGTCCACGGCGGTGGGTAGCGGCACGGCCCGGTCCGTGGTCAGCATCGCCCGCCACTCGCCCAGGGCGGTGCCGTACCGGATCAGGGTCTCCCGTACCACCGACGCCGCGCCGCCGTCGAGCCCTTGCCCGGTCGAACCGACGAGTTCGACCCAGCGGTCCAGTTGCTGACCGCGGGCACCGAGGTAGTTCGCCAGGAGGGTGAGTACGTCGAAGAAGGCGTCGAGGGTCCGGACGTCCTCAGCACCGCGGACGCCGGTGAGCATGGCAGCGGTGACCGTGTCGAGCAGGTCGACGGTGCGTTCCCAGGCGTCCACCGCCGCCCAGTCGACCGACACACCGAAGTACTGCTTGCCGAGGGCGACGTATCCGATCGGGTCCGCAGTGATGGCGGTGGTATTCAGGCTGGCCGGATTGAGAACGAACCACCGCGCCTGACCCAGTGCCCACAGGTTCGCGATCTGATCGCCGGTCACCCGACGCAACTCCTCGGTGAGCCCCGGTGGCGGCGGGGTGGTTTCGTTGCCGGTGGGTGTGACCGGATCGGCCATGGCGAACTCCTGTCCTGCGGGCGGGCGCGGGTGCCGCGTACGGGTGCGGCGGCGGACGGGCCGGGCGCACGGCCGGGTCCCGGCACGGCTAGCGCGCCGGGACCCGGCCGGCGGTGCGAAACGGGCCGGTCAGATGACGCCGTCGGGTGACGGGGTGTTCGGCGGTGCCAGCTCCGGATGCTGCTCCAGAAACTCGCGCGCGGACATCGTCGCCAGGTCGTCCGAATCCTTGAAGACGGTCTTGGCGTCACGCAGCGCCGTGATGAACTCCTCCCACTCCGTGCTCAGCGCCTCCAGCCGCTGGCGCACCGAGCCGCCGAACCCGGAACCTCCCTCCGTGATCGTGGTGACCACCGGCCACTCGCTTGAGCCGGGCCGTAGGTAGGTGCCGAGCGAACTGTCGAGCATGCAGCCGGACCGTGGCCGGAGAAACTCGGTGTCCAGCTGATCCTTGCAGTCCGTCATGAACCTGATGAGATTGTCGAAGGTGGCTTCGTCGAATTTGATGACGTCGCCGTCGTCGGCCATCGTGCGCTCCCCGTCACCGCATGATGTGGACGCTCTGCCGGTCGCCGTTGAGGTACGCGAGGTGCGCCTCCTGCCCGGCGACCGAGCTGCGTTCGATCCGCAGGATCATGTCCTGATACTGCCTGCTCCACTGGTTCATCAGGTCGCTCCAGAGCGGGATGCCGCTGTTCTGCGTCGCCACGGCCATGTTGCGCAGCACGTCATTGAGCTGTTCAATGATCGTCCCGCACTGGGCGGCCGCGGCCAGCAGCATGTCGTTGGCTTCGTGGGTTCCGGGGTTATGGACTGACCAGCTGTCGGCCATGGTGTCTCTCCTTCAAGTAGTCGGTCAGCCCGCTGCGGCTTCGTTGCCGGCGTCGGCGTTGGCGTTGCGCAGTGCCAGCAGCATGGCTTCGGCCCGGTTGTTGAGCTCGTCGAAGGACCGGGCGATGGCGGTGTAGTCGTCGCGCCAGAGCTGCAGCCGGTTACGCAGGATGATGCCGGCGTCGGAGCGCATGGCGTTGGCCATGGCCTGGCCGGTCGTCTCGACCTGCGAGCCCAGGCGGTTCATCTCCGTGGTGGCCGTTGCGGACGCGTTGATGATCGTCGTCAGCATGGACTCGTTCAGACCGAGTTCCTGCGCGGTCATGCTGCCGCCGTAGCCGGTGATCGCCACGTGAGGTCTCCCTTCGGATCGTTGTGCGGGTTCGATGGCCGGGGCCCGTGCCCCGGTAGGTACGGTCGGTCTGTCCGCGGCACTCGGCCACGGACGGCCGGTGTCCGTCCGGGTCGGTGCCGACCCGGACACCGGCGGCGGCCTCAGCGATCACCCCCCAGGACCCGCAGCTCCGGGCCGGTCGGCAGCATGGTGAGCAACGCTGCGGGAATCGGTGCCGCGCCGGACGGGGCGAAACCCAGCGCGGTGGCGGCCTCCTCGTCGGCCAGCGGATACCGCGCGCCGGTCTCGACGATGAGATGAAGACCGATCCCCGCTGCGCCGGGCGCTGGCAGGGTGCGGACCAGCGCACCGCCGCCGGCTGGCGCCGAGAAGCCTCCGGCCGTACGGGCGTCGGCCACGGTGTGCGGCTCCCGGACGGGCGGGACCTGTGCCTTCGGCGCGGGCACCGTCACCAGTGTGTAGTGCACCTCGTCACCGTCGGTCCGTAGCTGGGCACAGGGCACCTGGTCGGCCCGCGCCGACACCTGTCGGGGCAGGTCGGGCAGCCGCTCCGCCCAGTCCGGGGTGGTCAGCAGCCGTGCCGTGGCCAGCGTGGCGGGGTCGATCGGGACGGGGTACGCGCCGTCGAGGTAGACCTCGCGGGAGGCCGGGTCACCGAGGACCAGGGCGACCACGGTCTGATTGACCGGGACGAGGCCGTCGGAGGTGACGAGGAAGTACCGTTTCGGCAGGCCAGGCTCGGTGGCGACGAGGATCTGACCGACCCGAGTGGCGGTGCCGGCGAGGTCCGGGCCCGGCACGCCGCGGCCGGCCACGTCCAGCGCGCCGAGGTCCGGGCCGGCCGGCAGCACGTCGAGCCAGCTACCGGTCACCGGGACCGACTGCTCCTCGAGGTAGCCCAGCGCCGGGATCACCCAGTCCGCGGTGACCTTCATGCGTACCCCGCCGTGCACGACGAAGCGGGTGCCGTCCGGGCCGTGGACCAGCGCCACCGCGGCGGGGGCGTCCTGCGGTGGCGGTTCCGGGTCGAGCAGCACCGTCACCTGTGGCGTGACCTGACCGTCCACCGCCGTGGCCGGCGGGGCGCAGACCAGCCAGGAGCGTCCACCGGCGGCGGTGCCCGGCAGTATCTCCGGCGCGCCTTCGATCCCGATCCGGTTGCCCCGGGGCACGGACGCCAACGTCGAGGCGCTCACCGCCGCCGTGTCGAAATCCTCGGGCAGCAGCAGGCGGGCGGAGGCGTAGTTGAACACCGGGTGCAACTGACCGCCGTCGTACACGTACCGGATGCCGGTCTGCTTCTCGATGATCAGTACGCCGGATTGCCGCCAGCGGGGCGTGCTGCCCGGTTTGATCAGCGCCAGCAGGGCGACCCCGCCGATTCCGAGCAGGGCCAGCACCGCGCCGATGATCAGCCCGATCGGGGTACGGCGTAGCGGCGCGCGGGGCGCGTCCGGCTCGCCCCGCACCAGCGCCGAGCGCAGCCGGTTGTTGGCGAAGGAATACGCCTCGACCTGGTCACGCCGGGAGTGCATGGCACACCTCCACGGTCCCGACCGGCCCGGCGACCGGCTGCCTGGCAGGTGCCGGCCGGCGGGGCCGGGCGACGCTCACAGCCACAGCCCACGCACCCGTGCGTACAGCCCGGCCACGGCGATCGCCAGCGGCAGGATGCTCGCCGCGACCACCCAGTGCGTGATGTCACCGAGCAGGCCCCAGCGAGGCAGCAGCCGCTGCCGGGGCAGCCGCCGGGCCAGCACGCAGGCGAGCACCGTGGCCCAGATCAGCGCCCAGAAGACGGTCAGCCGCCATCCCGGTGCCAGCCCGAGACAGGTGCCGATCAGCAGCGCGACCGGCCCGGTCACCCCGGCGACGAAGGTGGCGATCCGCTGCCGGGCGGCGACCAGCTCCCGCGAGTGCAGCAGGATCAGGATCCCGGCGGCGATCACCAGCAACGTGCTGGACAGCCCGGACTCGATGGCAATGATGATCATGAGGGCGGCCGCGACCACCCCAAGGGCGACGTACAGCGAGGTGAGGTAGGCGTCCGCCGCGGCGGTCCGGCGCCGTAGGTCCGCCGCGGGCACCGGGTCGAGTCTTTGTTGGAACTCGTCGGCGGTGAGCACCGGCGACTCGACGGTCAGCCGGGCCAGCCGGGCGGCCAGCGCCGGTGCCAGATAGCCCAGCAGCAGCACGACCGGGAGCACCAGGGCGGCGGCGGCCGGCGCGTCCTGGAACACGGCCCAGAACGCCGCGGTGAGCGCGGCCAGCACGCCCGCCAGCGCGGTTCCGGTAAGCGGCTCCACCAGCGCACCGGTGGCGGCGCGGGCGCCCAGCGCGGCCACCGCGACCAGTCCACCCGCACCCAGCACACCCCCCGGCGACAGCGGCGGCTGCCAGGCGATCCCGGACTCGACCGCCGGCAGCATCAGCCCGGCGACCGCCGCTTGGACGACCGCGCCGACCGCCAGCACCGCGCCGGCACCGCGTTCGCCGTAGCCGTGCACGAACCCGGCCGCAGCGCCGATCAGGCCGAGCACGGCCAGCAGCCCGGAGACGACCGCCACCAGCCCGCCGGCCAACATCGCCGAGACCGCCACACCGACCGCCAGCAACCCACCGGCACAGGCCAGGACCAGCTGGTGGGTGTGCCGGGGACGCCAGGCGTCGCCACGCTCGGCGATGCCCTCGGCCACCCCATCGGCCAGATCGTCGTAGTCGACCGGCGCCAGCTGGTCGTTGCGGGGACGCAGGTGCAGGATGTCACCGTCGTAGAGGCCCAGCGCGGCGGTGCCCAGATCCTCCTCCAGCGGCGGTTCGCCCATCCGTTGCAGGATCCAGCCGCCGTGCGTCAGACCAGAGTCGGCCAGCTCCGGGCCCAGATAGCCGAGGACGGTGGGCATCAGATCGGTGAGCGGCACGTGCGCGGGCACCGCCAGCTCCACCCGGGATCGGGGGCCGTACACGGTCAGCCGGCATACCTCTCCCGTGCCGGTCACCTGAGTGCTCATGGCTTGAGCACGGCGTCGGTCGGTTCCCGGGTTCAGCCATGCCGAGGGATTCTCCGGCCGACATCGATCCGTTGGGCGCCTCGCCGGCGTGCAGTAGTCGGCGGGGCCGACGGCCGGTACCGCCGCGCGGACCGAGCCGAGGAGCCACCGTGAGCGTGACCATCTACCGACGCCCCGCCCGCCGCAAACCGCCGGAGATGCCGACCGGTGAGTTGTCGTTGCAGGAGCCACCGGGGCTGCTGGAGGCGGGCAACGGCGGCATGAACTGGTTGTTCTTCATGATCCCGATGGGCGTGGGCGGGCTCGCCATGTCCATGATGGTGGTCATCCCGATGATGCAGGGCGGCACCTCGAACTTCGGCAGCTCGCTGATGCCCATGGGGTTCGGGCTGATGATGCTCTCCGGAATGTTCATGGGCCTGGGACGCGGTGGTGGGAACCGGCGCGGCAAGATGCGTGGCGAACGGCGGGACTATCTGCGGTACCTGGGCCAGATGCGCAAGCAGGTCCGGTCCGCTGCGGCCGAGCAGCGTACGGCGCTGCTGTGGCGGCATCCCGAGCCGGAAGGGCTGTGGTCGGTGGCGTTGACCGGCCGGCTGTGGGAACGTCGGCGCGCCCACGCGGACTTCGCCGAGGTGCGGGTCAGCCGCTGCGCGCAGCGGCTGGCGTTGACCATCAAGCCGATGCAGACCAAGCCGATCGAGGACCTCGAACCGCTCAGCGCCCGCGCGCTGCGGCGGTTCATCGCGGCCTACGGCACGGTCGGTGACCTGCCCACCGCGATCTTCCTGCGGGGATTCGCGCACGTGCAGATGGAAGGTGAGGCCGCGCCCGCCCGTGGTCTGGTCCGGGCGCTGCTGGCCCAGCTGGTGACCTTCCACTCCCCGGACGACCTGCGGATCGTGGTCTGCACCACACCGTCGCGCTCGGCCGAGTGGGACTGGGTCAAGTGGCTGCCACACACCCAGCACACGGCCGATCAGGACGGTGCCGGCAGCGCCCGGATGCTGGTGGAGGACATCACGGCCCTGGACCGGCTGTTGGTCGGCGACCTCGACCGACGCGGGCGGTTCGAGGCGGGTGCCTCTCCGGACCGGGAGGAACCGTTCGTGGTCGTGCTACTCGACGGTGTCGCCGTACCGCCGGAGTCGCGGCTGGTCGGTGCCGGCTACCGCAACGCGATCATCATCGCGGTCACCACCGAGACGGCGCTGCCGCGCGGCCGCAGCGCGCTGCGCCTGGACGTCGGCACCGGGGCACTGGACATGGTGAACACCAACCGCACCGGCGAGGAGACCCGTACCTCACTGGGCCGACCCGACACCCTGTCGCTGACCCGGGCCGCGGCGCTGTCCCGGACCATCTCGCCGTACCGGCTGGGCGCCACCCACGACGTGGTCGAGCCCATGGTGACCGACTTCGACCTGGGCACGCTGCTGGGCATCGGTGACATCGACGCGCTGGACCCGGCCGTCACCTGGCGGCGCACCGCGGCCCTGGCGGACCGGTTCCGGGTGCCGATCGGCATCGCCGAGGACGGCAAGGTGGTGGAGCTGGACATCAAGGAGGCGGCACAGGGCGGGATGGGCCCGCACGGTCTGCTCATCGGCGCCACCGGCTCCGGCAAGAGCGAACTGCTGCGGACCCTGGTCCTGGCGTTGGCCATGACCCACTCGTCGGAGTACCTGAACTTCGTGCTCACCGACTTCAAGGGCGGGGCCACCTTCCTCGGCCTGGAGGAGCTGCCGCACACCTCGGCGGTGATCACCAATCTCGCGGACGAGGAGGCGTTGGTCCTGCGGATGCGCGACGCCATCCAGGGCGAACTGATCCGCCGCCAGGAGCTGCTGCGACGGGCCGGCAACTACAGCTCGTTGCTGGCGTACGAGAGCGCCCGCAAGGCCGGCGCTGCGCTGGAACCGCTACCGACGTTGTTCGTCGTGGTCGACGAGTTCAGCGAGCTGCTGGCCAGCCACCCCGATTTCGCCGAACTGTTCGTCATGATCGGTCGGCTGGGTCGTTCGCTGGGCGTGCACCTGCTGCTGGCCAGTCAGCGGGTCGACGACGGCCGAATGCACAAGCTGGAAAGCCACCTGTCCTACCGGATCTCGCTGCGGACCTTCTCGGCGATGGAGAGCCGGTCGGTGATCGGTGTGCCGGACGCCTACCAGCTGCCCGGCGCACCCGGAAACGGGTACATCCGCACCGACGTGTCGACGCTGATCCGATTCAAGGCGGCCTACGTCTCCGGCCGGTACCAGCGCCGTACTCAGGAGCAGCGGCAGGAGGAGGTCCGTCGGCAGGTGGTGCGCTTCGGTGCCACCCGGGTGGCGGAGCTGGCGCCCGAACCGACCCCGGTCCCGACCACCGCCGGCCCCACCGAGACCGAGGAGACGCTGCTCCAGGTGGCGGTCGGCCGGCTGCGGGGCAAGGGGCCGCCGGCCCACCAGGTCTGGCTGCCCCCGTTGACCTCGCCGGCCACCCTGGACCAGGTGCTGCCACCGCTACTGCCCGATCCGGAGCTGGGCCTGACCTCGGCCACCTGGCCGGGCCGTGGCCAGCTGATCGTGCCGATCGGCGTGATCGACAAGCCGTTCGAGCAGATTCGCGATCTCTACATGCTGGACATGAGCGGGGTCGGCGGGCACGTCGGCATCGCCGGCGGACCGCAGTCGGGCAAGAGCACCCTGTTGCGGACGGTGATCGCCGCGCTCGCGCTCACCCACACCCCGACCGAGGTGCAGTTCTACTGCCTGGACTTCGGCGGCGGCAGCCTGGCCTCGCTGAGCGGCCTGCCGCACGTCGGCGGTATCGCCAACCGGCTCCAGCCGGAACGGGTCAGCCGGACCGTCTCCGAGGTGCAGGACCTGGTCGCCCGGCGGGAACGCGTCTTCGCCCAGCACGGACTGGAGGGGATGGCAGCGTACCGGGCCGCCCGCCGCGCCGGCACCGTGCAGGACCCGTACGGTGACGTGTTCCTGGTCGTGGACGGCTGGTCCGCGCTGCGCGCGGAGTTCGACGAACAGGACGCGGCGATTCGCCAGCTGGCCGGGCGCGGGCTCAACTACGGGGTGCACCTGCTGCTGACCAGCAGCAGGTGGTCGGACATCCACAGTTCCCTGCGCGACCAGCTCGGCAACCGCGTGGAGCTGCGACTGGGCGACTCGATCGACTCGTTGATCGACATCCGGGCGGCGGCCACCGTGCCCCGCCAACCCGGCCGTGGGCTGACCATGGAGAAGCTGCACTACCTGGCGACGATTCCGCGCATCGACGGCCGGTCCCGCACGACCGACATCACCGAGGCCGCCCGGGCGCTGGCCGAGGCGGTGGCGGACAGCTGGTACGGTCCGGCGGCGCCCGAGGTACGGATGCTGCCGGGCCTGCTGCCGGCCGCTGAGTTGCCGGCCAGCGAACGCTCCGCGACCGGCGGCAGCCTGCGCATGCCGCTCGGTCAGGCCGAGCGGGACCTTCAACCGGTCTGGCACGACTTCGGGGTCAATCCACACCTGACGGTGCTCGGCGACTCCGGCAGCGGCAAGTCCGGCCTGCTGCGTCTGGTGGCGCGGGCACTCGTGGGCACCTTCGCGTCGACCGAGGTGCAGATCGTGCTGCTGGACAGCCGGCGGGCGATGCTGGCGGAGGTGCCGCAGGAGTACCGGGCCGGCGCAGCGTACACCGGCTCGCTCGCCGGGCAGGTGGTGTCCGGGCTGGCCGGTGAGCTGCGCGACCGGCTGCCGGGCGCGGAGATAACCCCGCAGCAGCTGGCCCGCCGGGATTGGTGGTCTGGCCCGGAGTACTACCTCCTCGTCGACGACTACGACCTGCTGATGAGTTCCGTGGGTGCGAGCCCGTTGGACAGCATCGTGGACCTACTACCCGTGGCGGCCGACATCGGTCTACACGTGGTGCTCGCCCGCCCGGCCGCCGGATCGTCGCGGCTGTCGATGGATTCGGTGATCCGTCGGCTGCACGAGTCGAACACCCCTGATCTCGTGCTCTCCTGCCCACCGAACGAGATGCCACTGCTCAACGGCATGCGCCCGCGGGTCTTCCCACCCGGGCGCGGCATGGTGGTCACCCGCCGGACCGCTACGCAGCTGCAGCTGGGCTGGGTCGAACCCGGCCAGAACGGATCGGAGGGCGCGGGATGACCGCCGCCGCGGCGTTCGGCGCCGTCCTGCTGGTCGGGCTGCTCACCACGCCGATCGCGGCGCAGCCTGCCCGGTCCGCTCCGGTCCCGGCTCGGTCCGTTCCAGCCGTGGGCGTAGGCGTGAACGTGGGCGTGGGCACGGCCACGCTGGCCGCAGCACGGGCCGAGTGCGCGCCGCCGGCCACCACGCCGTACCCGCAGCGGCCCTGGCCACAGACGCGGCTTGCGCCGGAGCGTGCCTGGACGTTCAGCCGCGGCGACGGCATCGTCGTGGCCGTCCTCGACACCGGGGTGAGCGGCACGGCGCCGGCGCTGGCCGGGCGGGTGCTGCGCGGGCGGGACGTGCTCACCGGCGGGCCGGCCGACACCGACTGCTCCGGCCACGGCACGTTCGTGGCCGGCCTTGTCGCCGCGGCCGGGATGCCGGGGACAGGTTTCTCCGGGATCGCGCCCGGCGCCCGGATCCTGCCGATCCGGGTCGCCGACCAGTTCGAGAGCATCCACCCGGACCGACTCGCCGAGGGTATCGAGGCAGCCGTGCAGGGCGGAGCGTCGATCATCGTGGTGGTGCCGACCGCCCCGTTCGGGTCACCGGCACTGACCAGCGCGGTCGAGTACGCCGAGCGCTCCGACCGGCTGGTCGTCGCCACCGCCGTCGACCAGTTCGCTGGCGACGGCACCCCTGCGCAGCCTGCGGTGCTGCCGACGGTGCTGTCGGTGGCAGCCATCGACAGCGACGGCGCCGGTACGGCCACCGCCGTCGGTGCCGACGGCACGGATCCGGCGGTGCCGGACCTGGCAGCCCCCGGCACCGACCTGATCAGTGTGGCTCCGACGGGCAGGGGCAACGTCACCGCCTCGGCCGAGGCGCTGGCGACCGGCTTCGTAGCGGGCGTCGCCGCCCTGGTCCGTGGCTACCTGCCGGGGGCGACTCCGGCGCAGGTCCGGGCCCGGCTCACCGGTACCGCAGACCCGGCCCCGCCGTCCGCCCGGCGCAGCCTCGGTGCCGGCGTGGTGGACCCGATGGCTGCGGTCAGCGCGGTGGACCCCCCGCCGGTTCCGGTGCCGGGCGACGAACTCGCCGGACCACCCCCGCCGCAGCTCGGTCCGTCGGTGCGGCCGTACGACCCACGGAGCACCCGGGCTGCGGCGGCCTGGCTCGGCGGCGTGGCGGTCGGCTCGGCGGTCGGTGCGATGGCGGTGGCGGCGATCGTCGCGGCCCGCCGACGCCAGCGGGTCCAACGGCCGGCGGCGACGTCGTCGGCCGCGTCGGGCGGTGCCGGTTGACCAGGATCACGGCGTGGCTCGACCGGGGCCGACGGCGCGGCTCGGCGAGGGCGGCGCGGCCACGCGACGGGGGCTCAGTTCAGCGACAGCACGGTCACCGTGTCGTCGGTGGCGTTACTCACCCACGCGTGCTCGCCGCGCCGGTCCACCGTGACGCTCCATGGCTGCTGACCGACCACGACGGTCTGCACCACGGTGTGGGTCACCGTGTCGAGCACCGTGAACGTGTCGTCGCCTTCGGTGACCAGGTAGAGGTACCGGCCATCGGCACCGAACGCCAGCGACCGGGGACGCAGGCCCACCGGCACCGTGGCGACCACCTCGTGGCTGACGGTGTCGAACAGCGAGACCGTGCCGGCGTCGAAGTCGGCCGTCGCCCCGATCGCACCGTCGCGGCTCAGGGCGACCGCGACCGGTCCGGGCCCGACCGGAAACCGGTCGACGACCCGTGCCTGTGTGACGTCCAGCACGTCCACCACGCCGGACTCGTAGGCCACCGCGAAGCCGGTGCGCCCATCGGGCATGAAGGCCACCCCGCGGGGTGCCGGGTCGACGTCGATCACGCCGTAGGAGCGCAGCGCCACCGGATCCACCACCACGATCGACGGTCCGCTGTGGTCCGGAACCCACAGCACCCGGCCGTCGAGACTGATCGACGGGGGGAAGGGTGTGCGGCCCACCGCGATCGTGGCCAGCAGTGTGAAGGTCCGGGTGTCGTAGGCCAGCAGCGAGTTCGTCACCCCCTCGGCCATGGTGGTGACGAACGCCCGCGCGCCGTCCGGTGCCACCACGACGTACTGCGGCGGCTGCGGGGTGGTGATGACCTCCTGGGTCTCTCCGGTGGTCGTGTCGATCACTCGGACCTCGCCGGAGAGCAGGCTGGGCACCCACAGCCGGGTGCCGTCCGGGGAGACCGCCACCCCCTGGGGCCGGTCGCCCACCTCCGGCAGGACATCGGTCAGGTGCGCTCCCGCCGAGGTTCCCGTGTCTGCGGCAGGCCGCGGCGACGAGGCCGAGATGGCCGGATCGTCCGGGCTGTCCGGTGCCGCGACACCGAACCAGATCGTGCCCACGGACAGCACCGTGAGCAGCGCTGCGGCCGCCGCGATGACCGGCCTGGCCGAGCCGCCGCGACCGCCGCGGTCGGGACGCCGGCCCGGGGTGGTAGCGCCGCCCGCGCCGACGGTCCGGCCCGGCTCGTCGGCGCGGGCGGCGGCGTCGGCGTGGGCCAGGGCGGCCGCTCCCGTCGCCACCACGTGCTCGGGCTGAGCGACGGTGCGTACCGGGCGGGCGAACTCCTTCGCCAGCCGTCGGGCCACCAGCGGTATCCGGGACGAGCCGCCGCTGAGCAGGATGGTGTCGAGCATCGAGGGGGACAGTCCGGCGGAGGCCAGTGCCCGGTGCATCGCCTCGATCGTGGGCTCGAGGACCGGGGAGATCCGGTCCTCGAACTCCGCGCGGGTCAGCCGTACCTCGCTCGGCCCGTCCGGCAGCAGCACCGACAGGGTCGTCTCGGTCTCGGTGGAGAGCGACTCCTTGAGCCGGACCGCGTCCTGGCGCAACCTGGTCAGCGCCGCGGCCTGCTCCGGCCGGGTGCGGTCCAGCCGGCTCACCGCCCCGCCCAGGCGCTCGTCCAGCAGGCCGAGCACGGCCAGGTCGAAGTCGACACCGCCGGTGCCGTCGACTCCTTCCGGATCACCGAGCAGTTCCCAGCCGTCGCCGGTGCTGCGCAGCACCGCCGTGTCGAAAGTGGTACCGCCCAGGTCGTAGACGGCCACCAGCCGGCCAACCGCGGGCGAGCGCCCCGGCAGATAGAACGCCGCCGCCGCTTCCGGCTCGGTGACCACCCGGCAGTGCTCCACTTCGGCCAGGGCACTGACCTCGGCGAACTGTTCGAGTCGGTACGGACCCCAGATCGCCGGGCAGGTCAACACCACGGCGTCCGGGTCCCGGCCACCGGTGACCTGCCGGGCCGTGTCGACGACGTCGCGCACCAGGGCGGCGATCAATTCGGGTGGCGAGTACTCCCGGCCGCCGAGCACGATCGGCGTCGGGTCACCGAGACGGCGCTTGAACTCCCGTACCGCCCGCGCCGGCTCGCGTTCGGCCCGCCGCGCCGCGGCTTCGCCGGTGAGCAGTACGCCGTCGGGATCGGCGAAGACCACAGACGGAGTGACAAGGGACACATCGCTCAGTGGCAGCATCTCGGCGTGCGTGCCGTTTCCCAGCGCCGCGGCCGTGAAGCTGGTCCCGACGTCGATTCCGAGACCGTATGTCATTGCCCCTCACTCCGGCGCGCTGTTTTCTGCTGCCGCTCTCCCATCGGCTCACCCCGGCCGGCAGTGGACCCGACGGCCGTCATGGTGCCGGGCTCCGCACGGTGGGCGATCCGGTGGGTGGTGTCCGAGTCGACGGGCGTTGATAATAAATGACCGTGGTGAGTGGGAGATGAATTCCCCGCCGCCGGTGCCGTGACACTGGAAGCGAGCGGGGCGCAGCCCCGTGGCCGCACGACCGGAGGTGGGTGCAGGTGTCCACTCGGGGGGTTGTCGTCTGGGGCAGCTGTCTCGCGCTGATCGGCGCGCCAGCGGTGGCGGTGACCGACGTCGTCGGTCCCGGGCCGGCCGCGGCCGTAGCGGCCGTGGGCGTGGAACTGCCGCCGGACTGGTACGGCCGACCCGGCGACGGTGGCTACCCCCACCGGCCGGGCTGGCCCGGCCAGCCCGGCGACCGGCCGGTCACGCCATCGCCGGGCGCCGAGGACCCCACCGCCGAGGACCCCGACCCCACCGCCGCCGATCCGGCCGAAGGTTCTGTCGCCGCCGACGATCCCGGCGCGCCGTTGCCGGGATGCCCGACGCCGGAGCCGGCCACTGCGACCGGATCGGACTGGGCACAACATCGCCTCGCCGTCGACCGGGCCTGGTCCCGCACCCGCGGTGCCGGGGTCACGGTGGCCCTGGTCGACTCCGGGGTCGACGTGGGCGGGTCACCGCTGGCCGACCGGATCGGCAGCGGTGTCGACGTGGCTGGTGGGGGCAGTGGGGGAGACCTCGACTGCCTCGGCACCGGTACGGCGATGGCCCACCTGATCGGTGCCCCGGCTGATGCCGGTGTGCCGCCCGGGGTCGCGCCGGAGGTCGACATCCTGCCGCTGCGGGTGGTGACGACCGGCACCACCGCTCGGCCGGCGGACCAGGTGACGGCGATCCAGGTGGCGGTGGCGGCGGGTACCACGGTGATCGCGTTGGGCTCCTACGTGGAGACCGACGACCCTGCGGTGGTCGCGGCGATCCGCGCCGCCGCCGACGCCGACGTGGTGGTCGTTGCGGGGGCGCCGACCACGCAGCCCACCGTCGCGAACCGGCTCTTCAGCCCGGTGCTGCGGGTGGCCGGGGTGGCCGAGGACGGCACGCTGGTCGCGACCCACCCGCCGAACACCGTCGACGTCGCGGCACCCGGCGCGGGCGTGCGCAGTCTCGACACGGCAGGCGACCCGCGTGAGGTCACCGGCACCCAGTACGCGGTGGCGCTGGTCGCCGGGGCGGTCGCGCTGGTCCGGGCGGCCCACCCGGACCTCACCGCGGCCCAGGTGGTGCAGCGGATCAAGACAACGGCCGACCCACTGGGCGGCCCAGCGCCGGACAGCAGGTACGGCTGGGGGCTGGTCGATCCACCGGCCGCTGTCGGCGCGCCGGGATCCGGGATCGCGCCCGCCACGCGGGACATCCGATCGGCCGGCACGGGATCAGGCACCCTGCCACAGCTGTTGATGCTCGGCGTGATCGGACTCCTGGCGCTGGTCGCGCTGGTCGGTCGGCGGCTCTGGGCGGTGGTGCCGGTCCGCCGCCCACGGGCCAGGGGCGGTCGGGCCCACCGCCCCGCTCAGGAGCCGAGATAGCGCAGCACGGCCAGCACCCGCCGGTTGTCGGCCGAGGTGTCGGGCAGGGACAGCTTGGTGAAGACCGCGCTGACATGCTTCTCCACCGCCTTGCGGGTCACGCCCATCTCCTCGGCGATCCCCGCGTTCGACAGCCCGGTCGCCATCAGCCGCAGCACCCGCAGCTCCTGACCGGACAACTCGTGGCGCAGTTCGTCCTGCCGGGTCTGCGAGTACTCCACCAGCTTGCTGGTCAGGCGGGTGTCGATGACGATCTCGCCGGCGACGATCCGGGTCAACGTATCGTGCAGCGCCGCCACGCTGGTGATCTGGTCCTTCAGCCGGTAGCCGATGCGGCTCGGCCCGATCTCCAGCATCCGGGACAGGTAACGGGTCTCCGCGTGATGGGACAGCAACAGGATGCCGAGGGTGGGGTGGCTGGCGCGGAGCCGACCCGCGGTGGTGAGCCCACCCTCCGGCTCGGGCGGCATTCGAATGTCCAGTATGGCGACGTCCACCGGCTCGGCGTGGACCGCCTCGACGAGGTCGTCGCCGTTGTCGAACGCCTCAACGACCTCGTGTCCGGCGGCCTCCAGCAGCATCTGCAGGCCGTTGCGGAACAATGCGCCGTCGTCCGCGAGTGCTATCCGCACCGGTCACCTCCGAAGACCGGGAACTGCCAGGGTCCGGCGGGCCCGGGTAGGGTTTTCCCCCGGTGAGTTTGCGGGTCGTCCCACCGTACTCTCGGGCTGCTCCCACCGTTTTTCCTCCGCCACCGGCTGAGACTCGATCTCATGGATCTCCATGAGGCGGACGTCCGGAATCCCAGGACCGAGTCGTCGCGCGACGCGGCCCTACGGGCCGTCATCGAACAGCATCGGGAAATGCTCCTCGGCTACTGCATCCGGTTGACCGGTGGCGACCGGCACATGGCCGAGGACGTCGTCCAGGAAACCTTCGTCAAGGCGTGGCAACACGTCGAGAAGCTGACCGCCGAACGGGGCTCGGTGCGTGGCTGGCTGAAGCAGGTGGCCCACAACATCGCGGTGGACCAGCACCGCGCGGCGCGGCGCCGGCCGCCGGAGATCGAGCTGGCCGGTGTGGCGGAGCCACCCGCCCGGGAGGACGTCACCGGCGGCCTGACCAGGATCGCGCTGGACGACGCGCTCGGTGTGCTCCCCGCCGAGCACCGGATCGTGCTGGTGGAGATGTTCCTGCGCGATCGCACCGCCGCGCAGGTCGCCCGCAGGCTGGGGATTCCCCTCGGTACGGTCAAGAGCCGCATCTTCTACGGCCTCCGTCGGCTGCGGGGCGTCGTCGACCGCACCCTGCTGGTCGGCTGACCGTCGGGCGGCGGGGCGCGCCGTCATCCGGCCGCATGCATGCCCACCTCGCCAGGATCGGCGATGTCCTCGGGCAGCAACAGGGTCATCTCCTCCACCGTCGGTGCGGCGCTGGCCCGCATCCGACGGGCATGCCGGGTGATCGCCTCGTCCAGCACCTGACGGGCATAGCGGCCGTTGCCGAACGACGGTCCACGCGCGGTGCCGGCGAAATGCGCCCGCAGCGCGCCGATCGTCGGCCCGGTGCACTCGTAGCCGGCTGCGGTCGCGTGATGGTTGACGATGGTGACGAGCTCGTCGGTGCTGTAGTTGCCGAACCGGATCTGCCGGGAGAAGCGCGAGGCCAGGCCCTGGTTGGCCGTCAGGAAACGAGCCATGTCGCTTTCATAGCCGGCGGCGATCACGACCACGTCGTCGCGGTGGTCCTCCATCAGCTTCACGAGCGTGTCGATGGCCTCCTTGCCGAAGTCCCCGCCGCCACCCGAGTTGCTGGACAGGGCGTACGCCTCGTCGATGAACAGCACCCCACCGCGGGCCCGGTCGAAGGCGTCGGTGGTTTTGCGGGCGGTCTGGCCGACGTAGGAGGCGACGAGGTCGGCCCGCCCCACCTCGACCACCTGGCCGCGGTGCAGCACCCCGAGCGAGGCCAGGATCTGCCCGTACAGCCGGGCGACGGTGGTCTTCCCGGTGCCCGGTGGGCCCGCGAAGATCAGATGCCGGCTGATCGGCGGGGCGGGCAACCCGGCCGCCTGCCGCTGCCGGGCCGAGGCCAGCAGGTCGACCAGACTGGCCACCTCCCGCTTGACATCGCCCAGACCGACCATCCGCTCCAGCTCCGCCAGCAGGGTCTCCACCCGCTCGGTGTCGCCCGCGCCGGCACCGGCGCCGACCCCGCCGACCGGCAGATCGGGCAGGTCCTCCGGGAGTAGCCAGGTCATCGCCGCCTCGTTGATCTCGGGTTCGTCGCCCAGCCGGTAGGCGTGCCGGCCGAGCATCTCCTCGAAGACCTTGCGGGCGCTGCGCCCGTTGCCGAAGGCGTTGTCCCGGGGCAGTCGCTGAAAGTAGGTCAGCAGCGCCGAACGGGTCTCGAACTCCAGCCGGTAGCCGTGGCTGCGGCAGAACCCGTCGACGATCTGCACCAGGTCACCGGGCGCGTAGTCAGCGAACTCGACGGTCTTGGAGAACCGGGAGGCCAGACCGGGATTGGCGGCCAGGAAGCTGCGCATCTCGTGGGTGTAGCCGGCGACGATGACCACGACCTCGTCGCGGTGGTCCTCCATCAGTTTCACCAGGGTGTCGATCGCCTCCCGACCGAAGTCCGGGCCGCCGGCGCCGGCCGGTGCCAGGGTGTACGCCTCGTCGATGAACAGCACCCCGCCGATCGCCTCGGTGAACCGTTCGGTGGTCTTCAGCGCGGTACCACCCACCACGCTGGCCACCAGGTCGGGACGGCCCACCTCGACGAGCTGCCCGTTCGGCAGCACGCCGAGCTTCGTGAGGATCATGCCGTACAGCCGGGCCACCGTGGTCTTACCGGTACCGGGGTTGCCGGTGAAGACGAGGTGACGGCTCAACGGTGGTGCGGGCAGCCCGGCCCTGGTGCGCCGCTCGGCCATCTGGTACAACCGGACCAGCGTGGCCACCTCGCGCTTGACCCCGTCCAGACCGACCAGCGCGTCGAGCTGCTGGAGCAGAGCACGCAGCGAACCGGGGCGGTCGCCGGTGTCGCCACCGGAGTCCGGTGCCGCCGTATCCGGATCGTCGTCGGCGCGTACGGCGGTGTCGGCCGGTAGGCCCGGCCGGCCGTCCGGTTCCGACCCGTCCTCGCGCCGCGCCGCCGGATCCGCGGCGGCCTCGTGGCGATCCGTCGCCGCGGGAACCTCGTCCGGGCTGCCGTTGCCGGCGCTTTCCACGGCGACCCGACGAGGGCTCCGGCCACCGGCGGTCACCCGCAGCCCGGTGCCGCCGTTGGCGGTCAGCCGACAGTCCCGCAGGCTCACCTCGCCATCGGTGTCCACCACGACGCCGTCGCCGTGGTTGCCCGTCACCTCGCAGCTGAGCGCGCTACCGGCGGCGCCGGAACGCCACTCGATCCCGGTGCCGCACTCGCGGACCGTGGTCACGCTCAGCTCGGCCACCCCGCCGCCACCGACCCGTACGCCGGCACCGGCCGTGCCCTGCACGGTGCTGTCGGTGACCACCACCCGGCCGTCGCTCACCAGCACGCCCTCGTGGTCGCCGCCGCGGATGGTCAGCGCGTCGAAGGTGGTCGAGCAGTCACTGAGGTGTACGGCGGCGGCCCCGGCGGAGAGGACCTCGCAGCCGGAGAGCGCGCCACCGGACTTGCCCAGCACGTGGATGCCGTACCCGCCAGGATTCTGCACTGACAGCCGGCGAACCTCGGGCGCGGCGCGATCGGCCAGGACCATGCCCTGTGCCGCGGCGTCCAGCACGGTGCAGTCCTCGAATTCCGGGGTGGAGGCGGAGGCGACCAGGATGCCGGCACCGGCCGGCCGGCGGATGGTGAGTCGGCGCAGGATGGGGCGGCTGTCGCTCTCCACCGCGATCGCCGGGTTGCCGACCTGCTCGATCCGGCAGTCTTCCACCACACCGCGGGCACCGTCGCTGGCCAGCAGGGCGCTCGCCGCCAAGTGGGTGAAGGTGCATCCCGAGACGACGGGGTCGGCGCCCGAGCGGATCACCACCGCCGAGGCGTGGATGTGGGTGAAGGTGCAGTCGGTGATGTGCCCGCGACCGCCGTCGGTCAGGATGGCGCCGGCGCCGGTCGAGTTCTGGAAGCGACAGGAGCGCGCGACCACCTCGCCGGTGCCGTACACCCACAGCCCGGCCGCCGAGTCGACGTCGATCAGACACTCCTCCAGGCGCAGGCTCCCGGACGGCACCTCGATCGCCGTCGATCGCTGCCCGCGATGGGTCACGGTCAGACCGGACAGGACCGCGGTCTCGGTGGCCATCCGGATGGCGGGACCGTCGTGGTGCTCGATCCGCACCTCCCCGGCCGAGCTGGCGCTCAGGGTGACGTCGCGGTGCAGCACCAGCGACTCGTGGTACGTCCCCGGCCTGATCGAGATGACGTCGCCGGCCGAGGCGGCCGCGATCGCGTCGCCGATGGTGCGGTAGCAGTCGGCCCGCGCGGGCGCGACGGTGAGGATGACCCGGCTCTGGGCCAGCCTGGCGGTCACCGTCGGCACCGGCTCGACAAGGGACGCCCGTCCCGGGCGCGGCGGGCCACGACTACACCCACCGCGTGAGCCGGGCCGGCTCGTCGAACTCGGGGTCGGCCACGGCTACCAGCGCCCGGGCCACGGTCAGTGGGCTGGCGGCCGACGGCCGGCCCGTGGCGGCGAGGACGTGGCCGGCCAGCCCAGGCTCCGGTGCCAGCCCGTGCTGTCGCAGGTAGTAGGCGATCGCGTCGGTCCAAACCCAGGTGCCGTCGGTACGGAAGGCCATCGGTACCGCACGGCCCGACTCCGGCTCCAGTACGTCCGCCCCGTCCGCGATGTCGGCGAGCACCACGGTGGCTCCCTCCAGATAGGCGAGCAGTCGGTCGCGCTCCGGGCCGGTCGTGTGTGGATGATGCGGCGTGAAGTACGGTGAGCCGTCCGGGTCGGCACCGTCGTACACCCGCGCGACCTGGAGCTCGGGCAGCTCCGGCGCGAGCCACACCAGTCCGGCGCGGTCCAGGGCGCGGCGGTGGTAGTCGGTGAGCGCGGTCTGCGGGGTGAACACCTCGACCCGGGGCGGCACCTCGCCAGCAGCCGCCAGCCGATGCTGGATCTCGGCGGTGAGCTCGACCAGGTCGGCGTCGACCGTCGCCTCGGCCAGCCAGACCGGCTCGGCGGTGGCCCGGCGGGAGGTCCGCAGCGTCTGCCACAGCCCGTGTAGGCCCGGCGTCCATCCGACCACCGACGTCGCCGCCGCCAGCAGCTCCGGAGCCGGCCCGTCCGGCGCGGGGCTGAACCGGTACTCGGGCATGGCCGGTGTCGTCGGTGCGGCCGGCGCTCCGCCGGCCGGTAGCCACCGCGAGTCCACCCCGGCGGCGCTCAGACATTGACGGGCCAGCTCGGTCTCGTGCGCGGTGAGCTCCACCTCCCCGTCCGCCAGCGCCTCGGCGAGCAGGGCACCGGCCTGCGCCACGGCGTCGTCGGCGATGTGGGTACGGAGCACGGCTCGGACGTCGTCGGCGAGCCGGCCGGCCATGGAGAATGCCAGCGCCGCGAAGGTCTCGGCCGCCGCCGGGACCGGTGTCGTCGACAGGACGGCCAGACTGGACGCGACCGTTCTGGACATGGCGGTGACCGACCCGTCCCGCACACCATTGATGGTCATATCGTGCCTCCGAGTGTGGTGCCAACCGATTGCGGTGTGTCGCCGTCCGGTCGCGGCTGGCCCGGTTGCGGGCTGACCGGTCGCGGGCTGACCGGTCGCGGGCCGGGCAGGACCGCCAGTCGGGTCAGGAACGCGGCGGGCTCCGGTCCGGCAGCGTCGGCGGCGGTCGACAGATCGGCGGTGCGATCGGCGATGGCACCGCGCAGCCGGGTGGCGATGCGGTCGGCCCTGGCCTGGTCGAACTGCCGGTGCCCACCCGCCGGTACCTCGGTCAGCAGCACCCGGGCCGGGTCGCTGTCGTCATCCACCGCCAACACCCGGAACACCGTGCCTGGCAGGAACGTCACGGCGGCGGCGTCCGCCGGATCGACCAGGCCCGCCAGCCGGCGCGCCGTGTGCGACCAGATGAACAGTTCCACGGATCCGGGCACCAGCGCGGTGAGGTCGGCGACGGCCAGCAGTGGACCGGGTTCGACGAATTCGGCACCGGGCCGGTAGGACGACGCCGTCCGGCGATCCGCCGGCCCGCCCCGCAACACCGGGCCCGACACCGCCGGCAATCGGTGCAGGCCGCTGACCAGGCAGGAGAGGAACGGTTGAGCGGCCGGGGACGACGAACCGGCGTGGCGGGTGTCGAGCGGTCCATGGTCCGATGCCATCGCGAACACCTGGACGGCGGCCAGGTCGGTCGCCAGACCAGCGTCACCGGTGGCCCGCAGACCCGGCCGGTCGGCCAGCAGTCGGGTCACGTACCGGGCGGCGACGTCGTACTGCCAGCCCAACGAGGACCGGAATCGCTGGCGGTCCTCGGCCGAGCTGCGGTGGTCGTCCCAGCATGGCACTGCCGTGATCTCGCCCGGCGGTGCGATCCCCGCGTCCGGTGTGGCGACGGGCTCCGGTGTGGCGACGGGCTCCGGTGTGGAGATGCCAGCGGTGGCCACGGTGTCGGCCAGCGGCACCGGCGCTGGTGGCACGGGGGCCACGTCTACGGCGGACGACGCCTCCGCGCGGCCGGCCGGAGGGTCCGCTGGACGCGGAGCGGGTCCAAGCCGCGACGGCATGGCGGGCACGGCCGGCGGCATGGCCGGTACGGGCGTGGTCGGGCTGGCCGGGACGCTGGCCGGCGGTGTTCCCCTGCTGGCCGGCGGTGTTTCTCTGCTGGCCGGCGGCGTTGTCCCACTGGCCGGCGGTGGCTCGACGGGAGGCGGGCCCGGCGGGGTCCTCAGGTGCGGCGGGCGATGGACGCCCGTCCGGGTGCTGGTCACCCGTACCCGGCCGTCCGCGCCGACGGAGAGGGTTCGCCGGGCCGCGCCGGCCGGTGCCGGGGCCCGGCCGACCGCCGGGGAACCGCTGGTGGCCGGTGCCGGCGGCAGCGGATCGGCGGACCCGGCGGGATCGGTCGGCGTGGTCGATTCCGCCGGCGCGGCCCGTACGGTCGATGCGACCGGGACCGGGACCGGGACCGGGACCGGGCCGGTCCGCCTCGCCGGCGCGGCCGGCTCGACTCCCACGGCGGTGTCCCTCGGCCGGGTGGGGGTGCCGGGTAGAACCTCGGCCACGGACCGCGCCAGCATGGCCGGTGGGATCGGCGTCGCCGGTGGGATCGCTGGCGCTGGTGGGATCGGTGGTGCCGGCGGGATCATCGGTGCTGCTGGGATCGGTGGCGCCGGTGGGATAGTCGCCGGCCAGCCGACCGCCCGGCCGACCGGACCCGTCGGTGACCTCGTCGCGACGGCCGGTGGCGGGGCATGGTCGGGTGCCGGTACGGCCTTGCGCAGGTGGCATACCGGCAGTCGTAGGGCACCGGCCAGGTCGATCAGCGGCAGTGGGTCGGTACCTTCCAACGCGACCAGACGCAGCCGCTGCTGCGTGTCGGCCGGCAGCGACCGGGCCAGCCGCGCGACCGCGGCGACGACGGTGTTCGGCACCGGACCCGCCGACCAGACGACGAGGTCGTGGTAAGCCGGGTCGACCGGCAGCGGCGGCAGTGCGGGCCGGCCCTCCTCGGCGATGAGTACGCCGGGCGGGACGGTCTCGGTGACCCAGCCGTCGGGCAGGTCGATCATGTAGCCGCTGGTTCGGGCGAGGTCACCGTCCGTGTGTGCCAACCTCAACACCGATCCCCCTTCACCGCAAACGTCGCCTACCGCCGGTCGGTCCATGCTTTTCGCACGTCCGGGTGGGCGGCCGGAGTTCAGCGCGGCCGCCAGCGAGTGTCGACCGGGCCGGCGGCTGCCACGGCGGCCGGCCGCCGTGGTGGACCGGCCAGCCGCGCCGGCATCACCTGCTCGCCCAGGAACCACACCTGGCGCCGGCCGCCGTCGTGACCGGCGCCGAGCCAGTCGTCGCCGGATGCGGGCCGCAGCAGTGCGCGGGCCGCCGGAGGCAGCGTCACCTGCCGGACCACGTGGTTGTCGTACCGGCGGGCGACGGTGGCGGAGCGGATCTCCGGCAGGTCCCGGCCGAGTGGCCGCAGCGCCGCGATCAGCGCCGACCAGGCGAGGTCCGGTTCGGGTAGCCCCGCGATAATCGGACTGACCGCGCTCAGGTGCAGGTCGCCGCCGCGGGCGAGTAGCTGCCAACGCAGGTAGGCGATGGTGCGTTGCAGCACCGGCAGCACGTCGGCGCCGTCGGGGTGCGGCACGGGCGGTTCGCCGGTGGCCGGCGGCACCCAGCTCAGTTCGTTGGTGAACGTGATCGTGGGCTGGACCCGGGTGAGGTCGGCACCGGTGATGCCCAGGCGCCGCAGCAGATGGTGCTGGATTCGACCGCTGCGGGCCGGGGTGACGGTCCAGGTCCAGGCCGCGCCGCTACGTCGCGGATCGGCGAGGACCCGAGCGGTCCCGCCGTACAGGTCGCCGACCGGCCGGTAGTAGTTCAGCCGGCCGATCTCCCGCCACAGTGCCAGCGCCGGATGGCCGGCCGGCGCCGCGATCAGATCGTTGGAGACCGCCAGCCTGCCGACCGCGTTCAGCGCGAATCCACAGGGCGAGGCGGCGACCCGGTCCAGCAACTCGGGGATCCCGGTCGGGGCGAACACCATGTCCCCGTCGGCGTAGAGCCCACCGAAGCGGTAGGCGATCTCGACCCGGAGATGGTCGCTGGCCCCGGCGAAGCCGGCCGGCAACTGTCGGCACATTTCCAGGGCGTACTGGCTGTGCAGCAGCATCGGCGCGGTGGCGTGGAAGATCTCGGCCGCGTCGACCACATGGATGCCGTGCGCACGGGCCCAGCCCAGCAGCCGGGCGGCGGCCGGCGTGTCAAGGCGGTCCCGGGACAGATCGGTCCAGAGCACGACGTCCAGCTCGCCCGCATAGCCTCGGGCGAGGTCACCGTAGCGCTGCCAGAAGACGCTGCTCTGCGGCATCGGGCGGCCCAGCCAGATGCCGTGCACCACCCGTGGGATCTCGATCAGCGCCGGCAGCGGCGGCACCGGCACCGCCCCGGTGTCGGCCCAGGCGGGTGCGGCGGGATCCCGCTCGGCGGCGCTGACCGGTGCGGCCTCGTCGGCCAGGGCCGCCGGTGTCAGTTCGGCGGCGGTGGGTCGCGGCCGGGTCAGGCTCATCCGGCGCAGGAACGGTGCCACGAGCCGGGGCGGCAGGGCCCGTACGTCCAGGCCGGCCAGGAAGTCCGGGGCGGGCCGGGGGTGGCGGTGGCCGTAGATGTCCCCACCCAGCCACCGCCGGGCGGCCGCCTCCTCGACGCCGTACTCGTACAGCCGATCGCCACCGACGACGGAGCGCAGCCAGCCGAGCAGCCGCGGATCCCGGGGTGCCTCCAGCGGGGCGCCGGAGGCACCGGGAACGCAGGCGGTGGCGACCAGTCGTGCGGTCAGTTCGTCGATGCGTTCCCGGTGGGCGGGGCGGGCGTACCGAGGCGGTGCGCACGACCCGGCCAGCCGGGCGGTGCGCGCGGCCGCCGCGGCCCGGGCGAGGACCGCGGTACGGACGTGCGCCCGCAGCGGGGACGGGTGGGCGAGGTCGACCGGCGGCCCGCTACCGGCGGGGGCCGAGCGTAGCTCACCAGCGAGCCGCCGGATCCGTTCCCGGTGCGTCGGCGTGCCCAGCGCGGCGGCCAGGCAGGACATCCGGACCAGCGCCCCGGCGGCCGCGACCGCGGCCCGGACCCGTCCGGCGGGCAGGTCGGGGTGGCCGGCGAGGATCGCCTGGGCCCGCGTGGACGCCGCCCGCTGCGCCTGGTCGGCGGCGCCGGAACCGAGCACCCGTGCGACGGTGTCGGCGTCGACCAGGATCTCGGCCAGCTCCTGCGCCGGCCATGGGGCGCGGCGGCGGCTACGCTCGGCCAGTCCGGCGTCGAAGGCCGACATCTCGGCGGCGGCCTGATCGCGGACCTCGGCCAGCAGATCGGCCTGGCGCAGCAGGCATGCCACGGCGGTCATCGCCCGGCCGCCCGCAGGCCCGCCCGGCGGGTGCGTTCCTCCAGTAACCACGCGGTGTCGCCGCTGGTCAGCACCGCACCGATCCACGCGTCGTGTCCGGGCCGGGTAATCAGACAACGGGCGGTGGGCGGGAGCTCGACCGGGTGGAGAGTCAGGTCGTCGTTGCGGCGCAGGTCGGTGACCGACCGGACCGGGGCGACGTCCGAGGTGAGCTCGGCGAGGGCACGCAGCAGCGCGACCCAGGCCGTGTCCGGGTCCGGCAACCCACGGATGACCGGTGCGGCGGCGGTCAGGTAGAGGTCACCGTTGCGGGCCAGCAACTGCCAGCGGAGGAACGTGACGGTGCGTTGCAGTACCGGCAGCATCTGGTCGCCCAGGTGGCGCATGGTGGGATCGGCACCGGGAGTGGGCGGCAGCCAGCTCATCTCACGACCCTCCCGGACCACCGGGTGGCCGGACACCAGATGCCCCCGGTGCATGCCGACCAGGCGCAGCGTGGCGATGTGCATCCGGCCGGTGCGCGGCGTGGTGACGTACCGCTCCTCCTGGCGGTCCGTCTGGGCGAAGGCACCGGCCATCCGCCGGATACCACCGAAGAGGGCGGGCTGGTCGAGGAAGTACCGCAGCCGGGTCAGCTCCCGGTAGAGCGCGATCGCGGGGTGGCGGGCCGGTGCGATGATCATGTCAGAGAAAACGGATCCGTCCTGTTTGAGGCTGAAGGTGAAGCCGTGCGGGCAGCCGGCCACTCGGTCGATCAGCTCTTCGAGCCCGGAGCCGAACCCCAGGTCGCCGTCGGCGTACATGCCACCGAAACGGTGGACGATCTCGATTCGGAGCAGGTCGCTGGCGGCCGCGTACCCGCGTGGCAGTTGCTTGCACATCTCGTTGGTGTACGCCGCGTGCAGCGTCATCGGAGCGGCGGCGTGGAAGACCTCGTGCACGTTGACCAGGTGGACGCCATGGGCGCGGGCCCAGTCGCGGAGCCGGCGCCCAGGCCCGGTCGTCAACCGCTCGCGTGGCAGATCGGTCCAGAGCACCACGTCCACCCGGCCCTGATAGCGGTCGGCCAGGTCGCCGTAGTTGCGCCAGAAGACGCTGGTCTCCGGGATCGGCCGGCCGAGCCAGATGCCGTGCACCAGCCGGGGGATCTCGGTCATGTCGGGCAGCGGTGGGGCGCCGGACTCCGGCGGCTGCCCCCAGCGGCGGGACCGTGGATCCCGTTCCGCGACGCTCAGCGGACCAGCCTGAACGGCCAGCGCCGCAGCGGTCAGCTCGGTCGGGTCCGGTGCCGACCGGGTCATGCTGAGCCGGCGGAGCAGCGGCGCGACCTGACCGGCGGGTAGCGCCCGGACGTCCCGCCCGGCCAGGAACGGCGGCGGTGCCGGCAACACCCGCAACCCGTACGGGTCACCGGCGAACCATCGCCGGGCGGCCAATTCCTCGTTCCCGGTGGTGTAGAGGGCCGGGGCGGTGAGCCGGCGCAACCAGTCCAGCAGCACCCCCTCCGGTGGCCAGTCCAGCGGCACCGCGGTGGCGCCGGGCAGGGAAGCGGTGCCGACCAGCTGCTCAGTCAGGGTGACGGCGTTCCCGCCGTCCTGGCCGGCGGCGCGGCGCGGCAGATCGTGCCGATAGGCGTGCGGTGCCTCGACGGCTGCTGTCACCGCCACCACCTTCCGTCTCGGTCGGCCGGTACACCGGCCGTGTCGTCATACGCACGACCAAGGCGGGGCGGTGGGTTCGCCGGGACACCCATCGGCTCCGGCGGGTGCTCTGGCCGGCGATGTCTCGATAGCGGCGGCACCTGAAGTAGTCTGGCTGTCAAGGGACGGGAGGAACCATGCACGGGTGGTCCTTATCGGACACCGGGCGCTCGTCGGCCGCCACGCCGCGGCCGGATCCCCCTGCGGACGACGCGCCGGTGCTGGACGCGCTGTTGGGTGCTGTTCGCCGGGCCACCCCCGACGCGTCGAGCGACCGGCTGTTCGACGCGGTGCTGGAGACCGCCGCCGGTGACCGCTCTGCGGTGGTCTGGTCGCGGACACCCGACGGCTGGCTCACCCGGGTCGCCGAGTCCGGTAATCGGCTGGCCGGGCCGCACCGGATTCCCTCGGCGGCGGTCCTGGGCACGATGCCGGCCGTGGCGCTGCTGATGCCGATCGTCGACGGCGAGGTCGATCGGGGAGTGCTGGCCCTGTCACAGCTGCCTGGGCGGCGTCCGGTGAGCAACCGGGAGCGGCAGCGGGTCGGCGCGGCCATCGGCTACCTGGCGCTGCTGCTTCGCGGGTCCCAGTTGGATCAGGAGCTGCGTCGGCGGATCGACGACGCAGCCGCGCTCTCCACCGCCTTGGCCGCCTCCCGGGAGCGACTCTCCACCGCGGCCGATGTGGAGAGCCGGCGGATGGTCGGCGACCTGATCACCCTTGGCGGCGGCAGACTGGCCGAGATCCGGGCCAGGGTCGATCAGCTGCGCGATCAGGCCGGCGGAGCCGATCTGTCCGGTCCTGCGGCGCGGCAGTCGACGCTGGTCGCCATCGCCGAGTTGCGCGGTGCGTTGGACCATCTGATCGAACGCTTCCGGGCGATGGCGCGTGGGGTGTACCCGTACGTGCTGGACGAGTGCGGGATCGTGGACGCCCTGCGTGAGCTGGCGACCACGCTGCCCAGACCGGTGCGGATCCGCGGTGCCCTGGCCGACGTGGGCCGGGAGGTGGAGTCCGGGCTGTACTGGGCCGTCGCCGCGGTGCTGCCGGCGTTGGCGGTCGGCGCGCCGACCGGCCGGCCGCTGCTGGTGCGGCTCAGCGTCGACGGTGAGCTCGCCACGGTGACGGTGACCGAGCCGGAGACGACCTCGACGAGCCCGGTGCGCGAGATGCTTCCCGCGGTCGATGACCGGCTGGCCGCCCTCGGCGGCGCGATCGGCGCCGAGACCAGCGGTGCGGAGCTGGTGCTGCGCGCCTGGGTACCGGCCCGGTTGACGCCGGTGGTCCCCGCGATGATCGCCGCCGGCCCGGCCGTGTGGCCGGCGCTGCCGCACCTGGTGGTCGACACCGACGACGGCACGGACCTCGTCGAGCGGACGCGCTCCCTGCTGCGGGCTGCGGTGGAGGTGACCGACGAGCCCGATCGGGCCGTGCTGTGCGAGCTGCTGACCATGCTTGATCGAGAGGCGCCAGAGGCGCTATTGGCCGGTGCCGGTGGGGACCCGGCCGCCGCGTTGGCCGTGGCCCGACGGGTGATCGACCGCCTCGGAAAGATCATCCGCCGGGATCCCGGCGGATGGCTGGGTTACGAGTACGAGCGGCTTCGCGCCAACAGCCATGAACTCGACGAGCGCCTACTGCTGCGCCGAATCCGCACCGGTGCGCTGCCGCTGACCGAGCCGCAGCGCCACGTGGCGCTGCGGCTGCTCGATACCGTCAGCCGGTCCATCCCGGCCCGGCTCGGGTTGCCCGAGGAGACGGATCCGGATCAGCAGCGCCGCGTGGCGATCGAGCAGATCTCCTGGTGGCGTTCGTTGGCCGAGCAGGCCGCCGTGGATCCGCATGAGCAGGCCGCGTACCGCCAGCTCGCCCGGTCGGCCGAAGGGCTGCTGACCCGGTTGCCCCGATCACCCGAGGCCCAGTGACCGGCATCCGTGCCGTGGGCCGACCCGCCGTCGGCTGCGACTCTGGCGTGGTACTCGGCGGGAACCCGGTTGGTGCGCCACGATAGCCCCATGCGGATCGCCATCGCGGAGGACTCGGCTCTGTTCCGCGAGGGCTTGGCCATGCTGCTGGGCGCGTCGGGGCACGAGGTCGTGGGCTGGGCGTCGCACGGCGACGAGGTGGTCACACTGCTCGATCGGAAGCCCGCCGACGTGGTCATCCTCGACATCCGGATGCCACCCGAACCGGACGGTGGCCTGGCCACGGCGGCCACCCTGCGCCGTAGCCACCCAGCGACCGGGATCCTGCTGTTGTCCAACTACGCACAGTCACACTATCTGATCCGCATGCTGCAGATCGGCACCGATCGCATCGGATACCGGCTCAAGGACCGGATCGTCGACGTCTCGGCGCTCAGCGGCACCCTGCAGCGGGTGGCCGAGGGCGAAGTGGTGATCGAACCTGAGATAGCGCAGCAGTTGGTGGACGCCCGGCAGGCGACCGGTGATCGTCTCGCCGAGATGTCACCACGGGAGCGTGACGTGCTGCGGCTGATGGCGGAGGGACGCTCCAACGTGGGTATCGCCAACGCGTTGTTCATGTCCACCAAGGCGGTGGAGAAGCACGCCACCGCCATCTTCGCCAAGCTCGGCCTGCCCGCCGACAGCGGCGCGTACCACCGCCGGGTGCTCGCGGTGATCACCTATCTGCGCACGCTGCGGATCGAGGGCTGAACGGATGGCCGACGACCACCGGGAGCTCGTCATCGGCCGGATCATCGGTGCCGGCCGGGTGGGACGCGAGGCACCCGACCTGGCCGCCGTGGCCCGGGAGGTCGGGCGAGGACTTCGGGTACGGCGGTGCCGGATCGCTTTGGTCGGTTCGCCCGGCGGCGTGGACGGCACCGGCGCGGGCAACCCCGGCGCGGGCAACCTGGGCGCGGGCGACGGCAGCGCATCGGTGGCAGAGCCGGCCGAGGCGATCGAGTGGCACGACTGGGCCGCCGAGTCGCGGGCGGCCGCCCCGGGCCCGCTGCGCCTACACGAGGTGCTTTTCGCGGGTACACCGGTGGGCTGGCTGGCGCTGTCCGGGCCGGTGCTGTTCGGTGCCCGACGCCGCCTGCTGCGCGACGTGCTGACCGTGCTGGGACCGGTGCTGGACGCCGCCCGGCTGGCGGTGGCGCTGCGCCGCGAACTCGACGCGGCCGTCGCCCACGCCGAAGAGATCGCGTCGTCCCGCCGTCGGACCGTAGCGCAGATGGACGACCGCCGCCGTGCGCTGGAACGAAACCTGCACGACGGCGCCCAGCACCACCTGGTCAACCTGCGTCTCACTCTCGGCCTGCTGGAACACGAGGTGGCGGCCGGTGACGCCGTGGCCGTCGTCGGCCGTATCGACGCGCTCGCCGAGCAGGTCGGTGCCGCCGAGGCGGTGCTGCGGGACACGGCCGCCGGTATCCTGCCGGTCGGCCTGGTCACCGGCGGCCTGCGGCAGGCACTGCAGGCGGAGGTCGGCCGGTATGACGGCGTGACCCTGAGCCTGCCCGACGGGCCGCCGCGCCGCTATCCGGCCGCTGTCGAGACCGCCGTCTTCTACGCCTGTCTGGAGGCGGTGACCAACGCGCGTAAGCACGCCCCAGGTGCCGAGACCGCGGTGGTGCTGCGGGACACCTACCGGGGACTGTGGTTCGCGGTCTCCGACCGCGGGCCGGGCTTCGACCCGGCCGGGCTGCCGGCCGGGTCGAGGTTGGGCCACATCAGCGACCGGGTGGCCGCGGCGGGCGGCACCGTGACGGTGCGGTCGGCACCCGGTGCCGGCACCGTGCTGGAGGGGATCGTCCCGATCTGATCCGCGTCGGCTCGCCCGTCGACACCCAGCGGTCGGCCTCGGCGCTGAGCGCGACGTCGCTCATCGGCACCTGGTCGTTGCGTGCGGCGTTCAACCCGATACAATGAAAACCATTTTCTACTGGCGGTCGGCTCGACGTACTGGTGGTGCTGGCATGGGTGAGCTCCTGGTCGATCCTGATCGCTGTGTCGGTGCGGGTCACTGCGTGCGCTTCGCGCCGGAACTGTTCGACCAGGATCCGGACGTCGGTGTCGTGGTGTGGCGGGGCGGTGGCGCGGACCGGTTGGACGGCGACGCGTTGCGGGAGGTGGCCGCCCTCTGTCCGTCCGGTGCCCTTCGATGGGTGGGCGAGCTGCCTAGTTGACAATGGTTTTCATCCCGGCGATGCTGTCGGGAGCGGGGTTTTCCCGTCCTTCCTGTGCTCGACCCTTCCCGAGGAGCATCCCTTGGCGCGTTCTTTCGACCGGCGCACACTGCTGCGGACCGGCGCGATGTCGTTGGCCGCCGTGGCGGGCGCGCCGATACTCGCCGCCTGTTCGAACGATGACACCGGCCCTGCCGCCGGAGCGGTGTCCGGCACACCGACGCCCAGGTCCGGTGGCACCCTGCGGGCCGCCTTCGTCGGCGGCGGCGCGGCCGAGACGCTCAATTTCCTGATGGGGCCGACCGGCTTGGACTACGTCCGGGCCCGGTGCACGCACGGCGCGCTCGGTGTGCTCGATCCGGCGGCGGAGCATGGTGTTCGGTACGGCGTACTCGAGCGGATCGATGTCAGTGAGGATCTGCGGACGTACACCGTGAAGGTCCGCCCCGGTGTCACCTTCACCGACGGTTCCACACTCACGGCCCGTGACCTGCTCTACTCGCTCAACGCCCCGGTCGCGCTCGGCTCGCTGCCCTTCCTCAAGCCTCCGTCGCAGAACTTCGACCTGGCGGCCGCGACCGTCACCGACGATGCGACCCTCGTGCTGCCGACGCTTCGGCCGATCGCCGACGGTCGGCTCGTGCTCTGCCAGAGCACCCTGGTCTTCAAGGACGGCACCACCGAGTTCACCCCGGACATGCCGACCTGCGGGCCGTTCAAGCTGGTCGAGTTCGAGCCTGGCCAGGGTGCCGTGTTCACCCGTCACGACGACTACTACGGGCTCGCCCTCGGCGGCGGGCCGTACCTGGACGGTTTGGAGCTGCGGACCGTCCCTGACGCCACCGCTCGGGTGAACGCGCTCACCGGCGGGCAGGTCGACTTCGTCAGCGACATCGGACCGGTCGCCGCCCGTACCGTCGAGGGGGACGGGCGGTTCGCGGTCGCCGTGTCCGACCTGCCGTACGCCACGTCACTGTCCTTCGGGCTCAACCTGTCCTTCGCCCCGTTCGCCGACGTGCGGGTCCGCCAGGCGGTCAAGTACGCGATCGACCGGGAGGCGATCGTCCGCAATGTCTTCTTCGACCGGGCTTTTGTCGGCAACGACCTCGCCTCCCTCGGATTCAGCGACTACGCCGACGAGATCGAGCAGCGGCCGTACGATCCGGATCGGGCCAAAGCGCTGCTCACCGAGGCCGGTGTCGGCACCATCGAGGTCGCCGTCACCACCGCGCCCGAGGTAGCCGGCATGGCCGAAACCGCGACGGTCGTCGTCGAGAATCTCAAAGCGGTCGGCATCGAGGCCACCCTCGACCAGCGTCCCACCGGACAACTGTTCTCCGATTTCGCGGCCTACGTCCAGTTGCCGTTCGCCGCCAGCTACGGTCCGGCGGTGCCGCCGTTGTCCAGCTACGCCGCGACCCGCACCGCCGGTTCACCGTCCACCTTCGGCTTCAACCGCCCGGACATCGACGACCTCGTCGCGCAGGCCCGCAGCGCCGTCGACCCCGACCTGCGCCGGGACGCGGCGGTGCGGGCACAGCGGTTGATCTGGGAGGAGGGAAACCAGGTGATCCCGGTCTTCGCCCCGTCGATCAACGGGCACACGACCGCCGTGTACGGCGTCCGCGACGAGCCGTTCAGCAGCTTCGAGCAGGCATACCTGGCGTGAGCCTCGTCCGGGTCGCCGTTCTCGTCGCCCGGCGTAGCGCCGCCGCGGCACTGGTCCTCGCCATCCTGTCCGCGTTGATCTTCACCGTGACCGAGGTGCTGCCGGGCGACGCGGTCGGTGCCGTCGCCGGGGCCGACGCCACCGTGTCCGAGCGGGAGCAGCTGCGCCGGGAACTCGGCCTCGACGCGCCTGCGGCGCGCCGGTACGTCGACTGGGCAGCCGCTGCGGTACGCGGCGATCTCGGTACCGGGTACGTCGGCCGTCGCGAGGTCACCGAGGTGCTCGTCGACCGGCTGCCGAACAGTCTGCTGCTGACCAGCCTGGCCATGGCGCTGGCGGTACCGCTCGCCGTCGCGGTCGGCCTGGTCGCGGGCATGCGGGCCGGCCGGCGCGCGGATCGGCTGGTCAGCACCGCGACCCTGGTCGCGGTCGGGATACCCGAGTTCCTCGTCGCGGCACTGCTGGTCGCCGTCTTCGCCGCCGGCCTCGGCCTGCTGCCCGAGGTTTCGCTGGTGCCGATCGGCGGTCGCCCCTGGGACGAGCCCCGGATCCTGGTGCTGCCCGTCGCCGCGCTGTCGGTCGCCGCGATCGCGGCAGCCGCGCGACTGCTGCGGGCCTCGGTCGCGGATATCGCGGCGGCACCGTACGTCGAGGCGGCCCGGCTGCGTGGCGTGACCGGACTCCGGCTCGCCGTGCGGCACGTGCTACCCAACGCGGTGGGACCCGCCGTGCAGGTGACCGCGGTGATGTTCGCCGGACTCGTCGGCGGGGCGGTCGTCGTCGAGACCCTGTTCAACTATCCCGGCATCGGTTACGAACTTCAGCAGGCGGTGGCCAACCGGGACGTGCCGATGGTCCAGGGCCTCGCCCTGGCGACGTGCGCCATCGCGCTCGCCGTGCTGCTGCTCGGCGATGTCGCACACCTGGTGCTGAGCCCGGCGTTGCGGGGCCGGTCGTGAGCGACGTCGCGCCTGTGGTGGCCGCCGGGCGCGCCGCCCATTCCCGCGTGACCCTGCTCACCGCCGGTGTCGCGGCCGCCGGTGTCGTGCTCGTGGCGCTGGCCGGCCCGCTGCTGGCCACCGGGTCGCCGACAGCTCCGGTCGGGCTGCCGTTCGACACCCCGAGCGTCGCGCATCCGGCCGGCACCGACGCCGTCGGTCGCGACGTGTTGAGCCGGCTGTTGCACGGTGGCCGCGCCGTGGTGATCCTGGCCGTCGGCGCGACCGCCCTCGCCAGTGCGTGCGGGGCGCTTCTCGGCGTGTTCGCCGGCCTGGCCGGGCGGCGGATCGGGGAACTGGTGGTCCGGCTGGTCGACGTCGTCGCCGTCGTTCCCGGCCTGTTGGTGCTGTTGGTGTTGGCCGCCGGCTTCCCGGGCAGCAACGGTGCGGTTCTCGTCGGGGTGGCGCTGGTCAGCTTGCCCTTCTCGGTGCGGGTGATGCGCGCGGCGACCCGGCAGGTGGCGGTCCGCGGCTTCGTCGACACCGCCCGGGCGCGGGGCGACGGCCAATGGCGGATCATCCGGCACGACGTCATCCCGAACGTCGCCGGCACCATGCTCGCCGAGGCGGGGATCCGGTTCTCGGCCGCCGTGCACCTGACTGCCACCGCCGGCTTTCTGGGTCTCGGCGCGGGCCCGCCCACCCCGAACTGGGGCCGTATGGTCAGCGAGAACGCGTCCGGGATCGGTCTGACGATCTGGCCGGTGGTACTTCCGGCGCTGTTGCTGGTGGTGTTCACCGTCTCGGTGAACCTGCTGGCCGACGACGCCGCCGCACGGTGGGCCGACCGGTGAGTGTCGAGCCGGCGCCGGCCGCTGGGCCATCGACCGACGCGGCGCGGGGCGGGCCGGCGGCACAGATCGGGCCGTTGGCTGCGGTCGACGGACTCGTCATCGGTCCGGTGTCGGGCGGGCCCCCCACGGTCGACGGTGTTCAGCTGCAGGTCGCCGCCGGGCAGGTGGTGGCGCTGATGGGACGTTCCGGGTCCGGCAAGAGCACCACCGCACTGACCCTGCTGGGACATGTCCGGCCGGGGCTGGTCCGCCGGGCCGGCACCGTCCGGGTCGCCGGCCACGACCCGTTCACGCCGGCCGGCGCCGCGGCGGTGCGCGGCCGTCGGGTGGCCTACCTGCCACAGGACGCCACCGCCACGTTGAACCCCGCCCGCCGACTGTCCAGCCAGCTCACCGAGGCGGTGACCCGCGCCGGAACCGGGGCGGCGGCGGGTCGCCCGCCCGACGTAGCCAGTCTGCTGGAGACCGTACGGCTGCCCACCGACGTCGAGTTCCTGCGTCGCTACCCGCACCAGATCTCCGGTGGTCAGGCACAGCGCGTCGCGTTCGCCGTCGCCTTGGCCGCCGACCCCGATCTGCTGGTTCTCGACGAACCGACAGTTGGCCTCGACTCGGTTCTGGCACGCGGTGTGCGGGACTTGATCACCTCGCTGACCGGCGACCGGGCCACTCTGCTGATCAGCCATGATCCGGACCTGGTCCACGCGGTCAGCGACGAGGTGCTCGTCCTGGAAGCCGGCCGCCGGGCGCTTGCGGGTGCCGCTGCCCGGGTGCTCGCGCCGGCACCGTCGCCGACAGCGCAAGACACTGTCGCCGGGCTGGCTGGGCTGGCCGGGTCGGCTGATCCGGCTGGGCTGGCCGGGCTGGCTGGTCCGGTTCTGACGGTGCGGCACCTGTGCACCCGGTACGGTCGCCGAGCCGCACTCGCCGCGGTGGACCTCGCCCTACCCGCCGGGGGGTGCCTCGCCGTGGTCGGTCCGTCGGGCGCCGGCAAGTCGACGCTCGCCCGCTGCCTGGTCGGACTGCATCCGTACGACGGCGCGGTACGCCTCGACGGTGCGCTGCTGGCGGCGGCCACCCGGCGGCGTAGCCCCATCCAGCGACGTGACCTGCAGTTGGTGTCCCAGGACAGTGCGGCGGCGCTGAACCCGGTGGAGACGGTGGGGCACGCCCTGCTGCGTCCGCTACGGCAGCTGCGTGGTCTTGACCAGCGGGCGGCTCGCGCGGCGGCGGCGGAGCTCCTGGACCGGGTGCATCTGCCGGTTGGCTTCGCCGACCGCCGGCCGGGCCAGCTCTCCGGTGGGGAGCGCCAACGGGTCAATCTCGCCCGGGCGTTGGCCTGCCGCCCTCGGGTGCTGATCTGCGACGAGGTGACGTCCGCGCTCGACGTGCAGACGGCGGGCAGGGTGCTGGCCGTGCTGGCCGAACTGCGCCGGGATCTCGGGCTCGGGGTGGTGCTGATCACCCACGACCTGGCGGCCGTGGCCGGGTGGACCGACGAGATCGTGGTGCTCGACTCCGGCAAGGTGGTCGAGTCCGGTGCGACCCCGGCGGTGCTCAGCTCACCGCGGCACGAGATCACCCGGACCCTGATCGAGGCGGCCGGCGGCCGGTGACGCCGCCGGCCGCGCGGCAGGGGTCACGACGGGTCGGCCGAGGTGGCGTGCGCCGGGGCGTCGTCGTCGCCGAGTGGGAAACAGCCGGCGAATGGGTCCGGCAGGTTCCGCCAGGTGTCGAATCCGTCGGCGATCTCGTCGTCGGTGAGCAGGCAATCGGTCAACAACTCGGTGAGCGCCGTCGCGTCGAGTTGCATGCCGACGAACGCCAGCGCTGTGCGGCGGTCACCGTAGTAGGGGTCCCAGTCGAGGTCTGCGGCCAGCCGACGGCAGTCGCTCGCCTCACCCCACCGGTCTGTCGGCAGTGCCGCCAGCCAGTAGCCGAGACTGCCCATTCCGACGCCCCCGCCGGCGAACTCGAACCCCACCACGGCGTCGGGCTGGCTGGCGATCCACAACTGTCCCCGCCCGCGGAGCAGGTTCTCGGTGACATCCTCCAACGCGTCGTAGAGCCGCTGAGGATGGAACGGGCGGCGGGCCTCGAACAGCATCGACACCACTCCACAGTCGCTGTCTGGCGCATGCACGGCGATCGGAAACCCTTCCAGGGCGCGACCGAGCGTGCCCGGCACCGCCGGATCGTGGCGGCCGGTGCGCAGCAACGCGGCGGCCGGATCGCCGTGCCGGCCGTTGTCCTGCTTCGTGCCGAGCTTCAGGTGCCTGGCCCACGGCGCGAGCCGGTACAGCAGTGCGGACAGCCGCGCCCGCTCGAAGGGGTCGCCGGAGCGTTCCCACAGCAGCACCGTGTCGGCGTACTCGATCTGGCGTACCACCACATCGGCGACGGCCCGGTGGTCGTCGGCAGCGGCGTGCAACTGCCGGTCGCACAGGTCGTCGGTGCTGGCCAGATCGTCGAGCAGGGAGGCGGCGTCGACCACCGTGACGTACGAGTCGAAGCGCACCGTGGCCGTCACCGGTGTCCCGTCCACCAGGCAGTGTGCGCATGCCGCCGCGACCGCCTCGGGCTCGACCACGGTGGGCAGCACCAGCACGATCCCGTGTGCCGGATGCCGGTCGGCGAGCCGGGCCAGGGTCGGCAGCACGTCTTCGCGCAGCGTGCACGACACACAACCATGCACCAGATCCACGGCGGCGTCCTCGACCAGGCCGTCTGCGTCGCGTACCGTGCGGTGCACCCGTCCGGAGCGGATGGCGCCGATGTCGTGGCTGACCACGAGCAGCCGCTCGCCGGTGTCCAGCAACCGCCGTGCGACGGCGGCGGCCGCCACCTCGGAGAAACTGGTGATGACGGTGACGGCGGGACGTCGGTCAAGGTCCGGTGGAGAAACGGTGGTGGTCGGGTCGGTGTTCACCCCCACATCCTGTTGGAAACGATTGTCGTTGTAAAGTGAATCGCATGTCGAACATCTGTGACGTCACCGGCGCCAAGCCCAGCTTCGGCAACGCGGTGTCCCACTCCCACCGCCGTACCCGCCGCCGGTGGAATCCCAACATTCAGCGCCGCCGGTTCCGGCTCGCCGACGGGCGCACCATCCGCCTCAACGTGAGCACCACCGGTCTGCGGATCATCGACCGTGACGGCATCGACGCCGTCGTCGCCCGTCTGCGCGCCCGGGGAGTGAAGATCTGATGGCCCGAAGCACCGAGATCCGACCCGTGATCAAGATGCGCAGCACCGCCGGCACCGGCTACACCTACGTCACCCGCAAGAACCGCCGTAACAACCCTGACCGACTGGTGCTGCGCAAGTACGACCCCATCGCCCGTCGGCACGTCGAGTTCCGGGAGGAGCGCTGATGGCCCGCCGTAGCCTGGTCGAGCGGGAGAAACGTCGCGAGATCCTGGTCGCCCGCCACGCCGACCAACGGGCCGCCCTCAAGAGGCTGATCGCGGCCCCTGGCACCGGACCCGACCAGCGGGCCGAGGCGGTCCGCAAACTCGCCGCCCTGCCCCGTGACTCCAGCCGGATCCGACGCCGCAGCCGTGACGCGATCGACGGTCGCCCCCGCGGCGTGCTGAGTCGCTTCGGCCTGTCGCGGGTGCGTTTCCGGGAGATGGCGCTGCGCGGCGAACTGCCCGGCATCCGCAAGGCGTCCTGGTAACCCTCTGCGGCCGAACGACCCCGTGCCTGACAGCTGACCGGGCGGTTTGTCGCCGAATCCGGGAGAATCAGAGCTGCCTTCGTTACCGTTTATGGCATAGCGGGGCTTCGTCGTAGGAGGGGTAATGACAACCGCACAGACCCATCAGGAACACCCGGCGCACACACACCGACACGGGACGGACTGCGGGCATGTCGCCGTTCCGCACCAGGAACACGTCGACTACGTCCACGACGGTCACCTGCACCGTGAGCACCAGGGCCACTTCGACGAGTGCGAGCCCGGCGCTCACCAGGTGCACGACCACCACAACCACGAGCACCGCGACGGGTGTGGGCACGTCGCGGTGCCGCACGACGGACACGTGGACTACGTGCACGACGGGCACCGACACGCCCGGCACGAGGGGCACTGGGACGACCACTGAAACCGGCGGCCACCGGCACGGTGGCCGCCGGTTGCGTCCCTGCCGCCAACACACCAGTGACCGGGCACGTCGCTAGCGGTCGACGAGGCGCCATCCCTGCGTCTCGACGCGTTCCCGCCAGAACGACGCGTACAGGCCGGTCCGCTGGACGAGTTCATCGTGGGTACCCCGGTCGCTGATCCGCCCGTCGGAGAGCACCAGGATCTGGTCGGCGGCCCGCACGGTCTGCAACCGGTGGGCGATCACCAGGAGGGTCGCCCGGCGGGCCAGCGCGGCCACGGCCGTCTGCACCGCCGCGTCGGCTTCGGCGTCCAGCGACGCGGTCGCCTCGTCGAGGACGACGATCGGGGCGTTCTTGAGCAGCGCCCGAGCGATCGACACCCGCTGGCGCTGGCCGCCGGACAACGCCGTGCCGCCCTCACCCACCGGGGTGTCCAGGCCGGTCGGCAGATCGGCGAGGGCCTCGGCGAGACCGGCCTGGGCGGCGGCCGCGCGCACCTCGTCGTCGCCGGCGTCCGGCCGGCCGAGCCGGATGTTGTCGGCGAGCGTGCCCTCGAACAGGTACACGTCCTGGAAGACGAAGGACACCCGGGACGCCAGATCCGCGGCTGTCATTTCCCGGACGTCGACACCACCGACGCGTACCGCTCCGGCGTCGACGTCCCAGAACCGGGCGAGCAGCCGGGCCGCCGTCGTCTTGCCGGCACCCGACGGGCCGACCAACGCGGTCATACTGCGTTCGGGCAGCGTGAAACTGACCCCGCGCAGCACCGGCCGCCCGTCGTAGCCGAACCGTACGTCGTCGAAGACGACCTCGGTGCCGTCCGGTTGCCGCGGGTGCCGCGGTTCCGGCAGCGTGGCGGCCCGCAGCACCCGGTTCACCCCGGCGAGATGTCCGGCCGCCATCCGCAGCGAGGCGCCGAGTTCGGCGGCGGTGGCCAGCGGCTCGGTGAACCGGACGGTCAGCACCAGCACGGCGATCAGCGTCGCCGCGTCCAGCACGCCGCCGAGCGCGAGGTGGACCCCGAGCAGCAGCACGGCGCCGAGCAGGGCCCGTACGGCGAATCCGAAGGACACCAGGCCGACGACCGCGCGGCGCAGCAGGGCCCGGTCCGCCCGGCTCTGCGCCACCAGGGTGTCGTCGAGCAGGCGGTGCTCCCGGGCGGTTCGCCCGTACGCCCGCAGCAGTGGCTGTGCCTGGGCGAACTCGATGATCCGGCTCGCCGCGTCGTCTGTCACCCGGTGCCGGTCGGCGTCGGCGTGGGCGATGGCCCGGTTGCTCCAGCGCAGGATGAGCAGCAGCACCGGCGCGGCCACGGCGACGGTCGTCCCCAGTCGTGGCTCGACGACCAGCAGCGCCAGCACCACCACCAGTGGGGTCACCGCGGCGGTGACCACCGGCCGCAGCAGGTGCGCGGGCACGTTCATCAGCTGCAGCACGCTCTGGCTGGCCAGCCGGCTGAGCTCGCCGGTACGCGCCGGGGTGAACCAGCCCAGGGGCAACTGGGCGATCTTCTCGCCGAGCCGCTGGTGCAGCACCCGGGCCACGGCCTGCCCGGTGGCGAAGCCGAGGTACTGCCCCGACCAGGTCAGCACGGCATAGCCGGCGACCGCGACACCGAAGGCGACCAGCCAGGGCAGCGCCGCCGCAGGCCGATCGCCCAGCACCGCCCGGATCAGCGGCACCAGCAGGGCGTAGGCGACACCCTGGGCGGTGGCCGCCGCGACCAGCAGCACGAGCAACCGCCGTAGCGGCCCGGCCTGGGCGGGGCCGACGGCGCTGGACAGGGCACGGATCATGTCGACTCCCGAATCAGCTCGACCGGTGCCGACCGGCCGGTTTCCTGAGCCCACCACAACCGGGCGTACCGGCCGTCGGCGGCGAGCAACTCGTCGTGGCGGCCCCGCTCGACGACGCGTCCCCGGTCGAGTACGACGATCTGGTCGGCGGCGCGGACGCTGGCCAGCCGGTGCGCGATGACCAGCAGGGTGCGCTCGGCGGCAAGGGCGGACAGGGCCCGCTGGATCGCGGCCTCGGCGTGCGGGTCCGCGTAGGCGGTCGCCTCGTCGAGCACCAGCACCGGCGGATCGGCGAGCAGGGCGCGGGCGATGGAGATCCGTTGCGCCTCGCCGCCGGAGAAGGACACGTCGACCCCGACGACCGCGTCGTAGCCACGCGGTTCCTCGGTGATCCGGTCGTGGATGTGCGCCGCCTGGGCGGCGGCGGTGATCTCGGCGACGCTGGCGTCCGGCCGGGCCAGCGCGATGTTCTCCGCCACGCTGGCCCGCAGCAGGATGACCTCCTGCAGGACGAACCCGACCGTGCGGTGCAGGACCGCAGGGTCCAGATCCCCGACGGCGACCCCGCCGATGCTGACCTCGCCGGCGGTGGGTCGGTGGAAGCCGGCGAGCAGCCGGGCGACCGTCGACTTGCCGGCCCCGGACGGGCCGACCAGCGCGGTGACCGTGCCGGGGGCGAGTTCCAGGTCGACATCATCGAGCACCCGGTGCGTGCCGTCATAGGAGAAGCCGAGGCCGGTCAACCGCACGACGGTCCCGTCCGGCCGGCCCCGAGCCCGGCCCGGCGCGCCGCTGCCGTCGCCGCTGCCGTCGCTGTTGCCTTGGCTGTCACTGCCGTCGCTGTCGTCGCCGTCGATGAGCGCAGCGACCTCGGCTGCCGCGCCCAGGCCGGTCCGCAGGGCCTGTACCCGGGTGCCGATACCGGCCGCCGGCGCGGCCACCGCAGGGGCCAGCAGGACGAACGCGACCAGCGCCGACGGCGCGAGCTGCCCGCCGACGGCGGCGGGTACGCCGACGCCGAGAACGATCAGCAGCACGATGGGTGCGGTGACCACGAGCTGTGACGCGGTGGTGACGCCGGTGGTGCCGGCGGCCCAGCGGGCGAAGAATTCACTGAAGGCGTCGGCGGCCTGCCGGAACCGGCGGTGCGCGACGCCGGCCTGCCCGAAGGTCTTCAGCACGGCGATGCCGTCGACGAACTCCACCGCCGCGCTGTTGATCTCGCGTGCCGCCCGGCCGTACGCCGCCATCTTCGGTCCCGCGCCGGCCATCGCCCACCGGAACAGCCCGAGCCCGGCGGCCAGCGGCAGCACGCAGACCAGGGCGAGCCACCACGCCACGCCAACCAGGTACGCCAGCGCGACCAGCGGCGTCACGACCACCGCGGTCACGTCGAGCACCGTGTGCGCCACCAGGTAGTGCATCGCCTGCACGTCGTCGTGCACCACCTTCTTCACCTGGCCGGAACCACGGTGCGCGTACCAGGTCAGCGGAACCCGGCCGAGACGGTCGGCCAACGCCCGGCGTAGCCGTAGTTGCAGCGCGCTGTCGGCGAGATGGGTGACGACGTTCGCCGCGGTGGTGACCAGCACGGCGGCCAGCGCCGCGCCGACGCCGGCCAGGGCGACCGGCCACACCGGGTCCGAGGCGGTGGGGCTCAGCAACCGGTCGCCGATCTGCACCATGGCGACGAGCACGCCGACGCCGGCGGCGCTGGCCAGGGCCTGCAGCGCGATCGCGAGCGCCAGCCGGCCCCGGATCGGGCCGAGGACCGTCGTCAACGGTCGGGTTCTGTCGATGCGGGTCATAGTAGTCCGAAATCGTACTCGTTTTCATTAGTCTCCGGGGTCGCCGCCTCGACGGCCGCCGCCACCTCGGCCACGGTCGCCGCCGCCAGGAACCGCCGGACCGGGATCTCGACGCCGCACCGCTGGCGGACGGCCGTGAGCATCCGTAGTGCGCTGACGCTGTCCCCGCCGAGGGCGAAGAAGTTCGCCTCCCGGTCGGACACCGTCGTCTCCAGCAGGTCCTGCCAGATCTGCGCGACCGCCGTCTCCGCGTCGCCGGCTGGTGGCCGCCCGCGCGGCTCACCGCCGGCCGTCGCAGCGCGGTCCTGCAACGCCGTCCGGTCCACCTTGCCGTTGCCGGTGAGCGGCAGGGCGTCGAGCCCGGTGATCCGGGCCGGGATCGCGTACCCGGGCAGCCGTTCGCCGAGAAAGCGTCGCAACGAGCGCGCCACGCCCGACCCGTCGCCACCGGCCTCGTCGGGTCGGCCGCCACCGGCCCCGTCCGGTCGGCTGCTCCCGACCTCGACGAACGCGTGCAGCCGACGGGCGCCGCGCTCACCGACGACCACCACCACGGCCCGGCCGGTCCCCGGATGCGCCTCCATGGCGGCCTCGATCTCGCCGAGCTCCAACCGGTGACCACCGATCTTGACCTGATGGTCGACCCGGCCCAGGAACTCCAGTGTCCCGTCCGGCCAGTAGCGGCCCAGGTCCCCGGTGCGGTACCAGCGACCCGACCCGTCGGTGACGAACTTGCGCGCGGTCCGGTCCGGGTCGCCCCGGTAGCCGCGGGCCACCCCTCGGCCGCCGATCCACAACTCGCCCGCCACCCAGTCCGGCCGGTCGCGTCCGGCGTCGTCCACCACCCGGTACGCCTGGTTGGCCAGCGGGAGTCCGTACGGGACCGACCGCCAGTGCCCGGGCACGTCGGCCACCTCGATCGCATTGGACCAGATCGATGCCTCGGTGGCGCCACCGAGGGCGACCAGCCGGCACGCTCCACCGGTCCGGTCGGCCGTGGCGGCCCGCAGCCGGCCGGGCAGGTCCAGGCCCACCCAGTCGCCGGACACCAACGCCAGCCGCAGGCTCGCCGGTAGCGGACCGGGTTCGGCCGCCACCAGCAGCATGTCCAACAGCGTCGGTACGGTGTTCCACAGCGTGACACCATGCTCGGCGACCAGGCGCAGCCAGCGCGTCGCGTCGCGTCGCTCCTGTTCCGCGGGCAGCACCAGGGCGCCACCGGCACCGAGGACGCCGAAGATGTCGTACACCGACAGGTCGAAGTCGAGCGCGGACAGGGCGAGCATCCGGTCGTCGGGTCCGACGCCGAACCTCGTGGTGATGTCGGTGCAGGTGTTCGCCGCGGCGTCATGGCTGATCTCGACACCCTTCGGGGCGCCGGTGGAACCGGAGGTGAAGATGACGTACGCCGGGTCGTCCGGTCCGACCGGCACCGGCGCGGCCAACGGCGCCGCCGTGAGCGCGGCCTGCGGCGAGAGCGCCGGCAGCCCGCCGCTGTCCGCGGCTTCGGCGACGATCACCGCTACGGCGCCCGCGTCCCGGTAGATCCGCTCGCGGCGTAGCGCGGGTTGCTCCACGCCGACCGGAACGTACACCGCGCCGGCGGCGAGCACGCCAAGGGCGGCGGCCACCTGCTGCGGGCCCTTCGGCAGGGTGATCGCCACCGGGTCGCCCCGACGCACTCCGAGGGTGCCGAGCGCCCCCGCGACCCGCAGTGCCCGCTCGGCCAGCTCACCGTGGGTCAGGACGGCCCGTTCGCCGCTGGCCTCGTGCCAGATCAACGCGGAACGGTCCGGCGTGCGGCCGGCGGCGGCGAACGCGGCATCGTGTAGCAGCTGTCGGGGGACCGGCGTGGCGGTGGCGTTCACCCGGTTCCGGACCGCCCGCTGACCGGCCGGCAGCAGCGCCGGTAGCGGCGCGTCCCACGCCGTGCCGGCGAGCCGGTCGAGCAGCCCCAGGTAGGCGTCGAACATCGCGTCCAGCACCCCGGGCAGGAACAGCTCGTCGACACTGTCCCAGGTCACCAGCAGCCCTGAGCGTGACTCCAGCACCTGGTTGTCCAGGCACACCTGCGGCGACTGGGAGATGCCCCAGACCGGCTGCGGAAAGCCGACAGAGCGGTCCATCGACACCCCGTCGCCGACGCCGATGGCGCTGGTGAAGACCACCGGCATCGATTCCATGCTGCCGGTGGAGCGGGCCAGCTCACGCAGCAACCACGACGGGCTGATCTCGCGATGGTCCAGGTCTTCGCCCATCCGTCGGTGCAAGGCGGTGACGTCGGCCAGGAAGGTGCCGCCGGTCGTCGGCCGGTAGTCGGCCAGCGACAAGGTGGTGAAATCGCCGAGCACCCGGTAGATGTGCGGATGCGCGTCACGCCGGTTGAACAGGGTGAGAGTGACGGTCAGGTCGCGGCGGCCGCTCCAGGCGCCGAGCACCTCGGCGTACGCGGCGAGCAGCACCGTCGACGGGGTGAGCCCGTGCCGGCGGGCGCGGTCCCTGATCGCGGCCCACCGCTGCGGCGTCAGCCAGTGCTGCCGACGGGTGAACTGTGGCCGCGTCACCTCCGCCGGGTGACGGGTGGTCGGCAGCTGCGGTGCCGGCGGCAGACCGGTCAGCCGTTGCGTCCAGTAACGTTGGTCCTGCTCGACGACCTCGGGGTCCGGTGCGACCTGCAGGAGGTAGTCGCGAAACGACACCTCGATCGGTGGCAGGTCGGCCTCTGGCTGCTGGTAGAGCAGATCGGCTTCGGTGTAGAGCGTCATGATCGACAAGGCGTCGAAGACGATGTAGTCGAGTCCGACCGCGACCCTGGTGCGTACCTGTCCGGCCGCCCGGTAACGGACCGCCGCCAGGTCGAACAGCGGCCAGCGGGTCAGGTCGGTCAGCAGATGCGACCGCGTCGCCCGAAGGTCCGCCAACGCCGCGGCCGGATCGGCATCGTCCACGTCGACCAGCTCGATCCGTACCGGCGGCACCTGGGACAGGATCCGCTGGTTGCCGTCGGCGTCGAACACCGCCCGGAGCATCTCGTGCCGGTGCACCAGCCGCTGCCAGGCGCGTCGCAGCCGGTCCAGGTCGACATCGACGCCGTCGAACTCGATGTACTGCCAGGTGCCGACGCCACCCAGCGGCAGCCGGGGGTCGCGGCCCACGAAATAGGCGCGTTGGACGTCCGTCGGCGGGAACGGTTCGTGCCGGTGCGCCGGGTCGGCGACCACCACCGGGCCGGCGGCCGCCGACCCGGGCTGGGGTGCGGCGTCCAGCACCAGCCCGGCGGCGAAGTCCGCCAGCCGGGGGTTCGCGAACAGGGCGGCCAGCCGGGCCCCGCGTACGCCGCTGCCGTGCAGCCGGGCCAGCAGGCCGGTGGCGAGCAACGAGTCGCCACCGAGGGCGAAGAACGAATCCTCCCGGCCCACCCGCGGTACGCCGAGCAGTTCGGACCAGGCACCGGCGACCAGGGTCTCCAGCGCGCCCCGGGGCGGTTGCGTCAGCCGGTCACCGGTGCGTCGCCGCTGCGTGTCGGCGGCCAGCGCGGCCCGAACCGCTGCCCGGTCCACCTTGCCGTTGCCGGTCAACGGCAGCCGTGGCCACACGGTGACGGCCGCGCACCGCATGTGTTCGGGCAGCCGCTCGGCGAGCCAACCGTCCAGATCGTCCGGTGGCCCCGTCCCGGTGGCGCCGGCCGGTACCGTCACCACCGCGGACAGTCGCCGGGACGGTCCTTCACCGGCCACGACGACGACAGCCTGCTCGATCGCCGAGTGCGCGACCAGCGCCGCCTCGATCTCGCCGGGTTCGATCCGGTGACCGTGGATCTTCACCTGGTGGTCGGCGCGGCCGAGGAACTCCAGCGTCCCGTCCGGCCGGTAGCGGGCCAGATCACCGCTGCGGTACCAGCGCCGTCCGGCGTACCGGACGAACTTGTCGGCCGTCCGCTGCGGGTCGCCCCGATAGCCCCGGGCCAGGCTCGCGCCGCCGACCCACAGCTCACCGGTGACCCAGTCGGGCCGGTCCCGGCCGTCGGCGTCGGCCACCCGGCAGAGCACGTTGTCCAACGGCACGCCCCACGGCATCGACTTCCACTGCGGATCGACCTGTGCCACCTCGCACACGGTGGAGTGGATCGCCGCCTCGGTCATTCCGCCGAGGGCGAGGAACCGGCTGGTCGGGGCGACGGCCCGCAGCCGGTCCGGCAGGTCCAGGCCGATCTGGTCGCCGCCGAGCAGCACGGCCCGCAGCGCCGGTGCCGGCGGGCGTCCCGTCGGGACGTCGTCCGTCGGAACGTCGTCGGCGGCCGGCCGCGCGGTGGCGGCGGCCGGCCGTGCGGTGGCGGCGACCGGCCGTGCGGTGGCGGCGACCAGCAGCATGTCGAGCAGCGCCGGTACGGTGTTCCACAGGGTGACCCCGTGCCGGGTGAGAAGACGCCACCAGGCCGCCGCGTCGCGGCGCTGGTCCTCGTTGACGAGCACCAGTGCGCCCCCCGCGGTGAGCAGGCCGAACATGTCGTACACCGACAGGTCGAACTCCAGCGCCGACAGGGTCAGCACCCGGTCGTGCGGTCCGACCCCGAGGCGGGCGTTCAACGCGTCGATGGTGTTCATCGCCGCCGCGTGGGTCATCTCCACGCCTTTGGGCTCGCCGGTGGATCCCGAGGTGAACAACACGTACGCCAGCGCATGCGGGTCGGCCGGCACCGGGGTGGACGGTGCCAGCGTCGCCGCGTCGGCGACCAGCAGCGGCCGGGCACCGGCGGCCGAGACCAGGTCACGGTGGGCCGCGTCGGTGAGCACCACCCGCACCCCGCCGAGAGCGTGCAGCCGGCTGCGGCGGTGCGCCGGTTGGTCGACCCCGATCGGCAGGTAGCAGGCTCCGGCGGACAGCACGCCGAGCACCGCGGCGATCTGGTCCGCCCCCTTGGGCAGGGTGACACCGACCGGCTCACCGGGGCCCACCCCGTGGGCGGCGAGGAGCGTGTGCACCCGCGTCGCGGTGTCGGCCAACCGTTCGTAGCTGACCGTGCGGTCGCCGTCGACGAGGGCGCCATGCCCTGGCCGGACGGCGGCGTGCCGGAAGAAGCCGTCGTGCAGACAGCGCGCCGGCCGATCGAGCGCAGTCGCGTTGACCTTCTCCCGTACCGACGCCTGTCCGGCGGGCAGCAGCGCTCCGACCGGGCGCCGCCAGGCGGCGTCGGCGTCGACCAACGCCTCGACCAGTTCCCGGTACGCGGTGAAGGCTGCCCGCGCCACCCCGTCGGCCAGCACGTCGAGCCGTACGTCCCAGTTCAGCAGTAGCCCAGCGTCGAGTTCGGTGACCTGGGCGTCGAGCCACACCTGTGGACCCTGCGAGATGATCCACGACGGGGCGCCGAAGGTGTCCTGCAACGCCGCGTCGTAGATCTCGCCGAGGCCCAACGCACTGGTGTAGACGACCGGGGCGAGTACCGGCTGTCCGGCCCGGCGGGACAGGTCACGCAGCACCTCGACCCCGGCATAGGCGCCGTGGTCGATGGCGGCGTGCAGTGCCGCCTGCAGGTGCCGGGCCCGCTCGGTGAACGGCACGACACCGTTGGTGTCCACGCCGAGCAGCACCGAGCTGGAGAAGTCTCCGACCAGCCGGTCCACGTCGGGCACCAGCGGCTCCCGGGCGAACAGCGGGAGGTTGAGCAGGAACCGGCGGTCGTCGCTGAACGCCCCGAGGACCTCGGCGAACGCGGTCGCCAGCGCCGCAGCCGGCGTCACCTGGTGCCGTGCGGCCCGCTCCAACAGCGCCCGCTTGCGTTGCGGGTCGAGCCAGTGGTGCAGCCGCTCGCTACGTGCCGGCACGTCCGCACGGCCCGCGTCGGGGCGCAGCGGTAGCTGCGGGCCGCCGGGCAGCTCCGCGAGACGTTCGTGCCACCAGTCGCGTGCCCGGTCTCGGTCGGGCGCTGCCGTACGCCGGTGTTCGGCCAGGTACCGGGGAAAGCTCGACGTGACCGGTGGCAGTGGGTCGTCCGGATCCCGGTACAGCCGGCGCAGGTCGTTGAGCAGGATCCGCATGCTCAACGCGTCCGCGACGAGCATGTCGAGGTCGACGTGCAGCCGGGTGTCGCCGTCGGGCAGCAGGGTCAAGGCGACGGTGAGGACCTCGCCGTGTTCGACGTCCATCCGCTGGTGGGTGTATCGCTGCCGCAGCCGCGCCAGTTGTCGGGCCACCTCGTCCGGCGTCGCCGTCCGCAGGTCGTGCACGGTCAACGCCGGTCCGCCCCGGGCGGTGATCTGCTGCCGACCGGTGTCGTCGAAACGGGCGCGCAGCATTGCGTGCCGGGCGGCCAGCGCCGCCAACGCCCGTCCCATGGCCGGCGGGTCGACGCCGTGCCCGTCGAACTCGACGTAGAAGTGGGCGGCGACGCCGCCGAACGGCTGGCTGTCCTGGCGGCCGATCCAGTACGCGTACTGCATCGTCGCCAACTCGAAGGACGCCGTCGGGTCGGGCGGCTCGGGCACGGCGTCGTCGGACGGCACCGTGCCCGAGCCGGTGGCGACCTCGCCGGTGGCGGCCATGCCGGCGTCCGCCTGCGCGGGCCCGGCGGGCACCCCGAGGGCCGCCGTCCAGCCGGCCAGGGTCGGCGTCTCGGCCAACTGTTCGAAGGTGACCGGGTGTCCGGCCCGCCGCCATCCGGAGACCAGCCGGATCAGGGTGAGTGAATCCAGTCCGAGCGCGAACAGGTCGGCCTCGGGGGTCAGGTCGGCGTACTCGACGTTGAGCGCGGCGGCGACCGCCGCGCGTACCTGGTCGGCGCCCGGCGGGGCGGTGCCGCCGGTGCCGCCGGCGGCCTGGTCGGTGACGTGCCGGGGGGAGACCGTCATCGCGCGTCTCCTTCGCCGTGGCAGGGCCGCGTGCCGGTGGCCGCCTGGTCGTCGTCATCGGCCTGCGCCAAGGCGGGCGTCGGTGGTGTTCCCTGCACACCGCCGACGCCCCAGCGGGCCGCCGGCGCGCCGGTCAGCACCACCCAGGTCTGGGCGCGCGTGGGCTCACCGAGCACGTCGGCGACGGCATCGGTGAGCCGGGCGACGAGCGCCTCCTGCACGGCCGGGGTAAGCCGCTCTTCAAAGATGCGGACGTCGATGAAGGGCATGAGCTCTCCGTTTCGAGTGGCTGGCGGCCGGATTCAAGCCGGGGTCGCGGTGTGGTCGGTCAGTGGTACGGAGTCGGCCGGTGGTTGTGACCTGGCCGGTGGTGGCGGGTCGGCCGGTGGTGGCGGGTCGGCCGGCGGCAGCGTCCGGTCGAGCGCGGCGGTGACCGCCTCGATCAAATAGTCGAGTTGCGCGTCGGTCATCCCCGGATGGCACGGCAGGTTGATTTGCTGGTCGAACCAGAGCTGCTCGGCGACCGGGCACTCACCGGGCTGGTGCCCGCGGGCGCGCCACTCGGGGGTCAGGTGCAGCGGGAAGTAGCGGAGTTGCACTTCCACCCCACGGCGGTCCAGCTCCCGGACCAGACCCTCGCGTACCGCCCGGCCGGCTTCGACGAAGAAGGTGTACAGGTGGTACGCGTGATCCACGTCCGGTGGTGGGTGATGCAGCCGGACCTGGGCGTAGCGGCCGATGCACTGGTCGAGGCGGGCCGCGACGTGCCGGCGTCGGGCGGTCACCTCCGCCAGGCGGTCCAACTGGACGATCCCGACGGCGGCGGCGGCCTCGGACATGGTGGCGTTCGTGCCAGGTCTGCGGACCCGGGCGTAGTCGCAGGCGTAGATCTCCTCGGCGAATCGCATCCAGGGCAGCAGCGCGGTCGGTGGTGGACCGGGGAAGCGGGGCGGACCGTACTCCACATCTGGCTGGTTCGACCGGATGCGGTCGAGTCGGACACTCCATTCGTCGCGGTCGAAGGTGAGCATCCCGCCCTCGCCGAGAGTGGTGATGTTCTTGGAGTTGTGGAAGCTGAAACAACCGATGTCGCCCAGTGCGCCGGGACGTCGTCCGTGCCAAGCCGCGCCGAGTGCGTGGGCGCAGTCCTCGATGACCACGGCGCCGTGCCGGTGCGCGGCGGCGACGATGCGGTCCATATCTGCCGGATATCCTCCGTAGTGCACCAGGACGACTGCGGCGGTTCGTTCGTTGACCGCTGCCTCGACTGTGGCCGGATCGATGTTGAGCGAGACGGGATCGATGTCGCAGAACCGTACCTGCACGTCATAATCGACAAGTGGGTGAATGGTGGCGGAGAAGGTCTGCGGTGTGGCGATCACCTCGGCACCCGGCCGCAGGTCCGCGAGATGGATCGCCAGTTCGAGCGCGACGGTTCCGCTGGTTACGGAGAGTGCGTGCCGGGTTCCCACGTATTTGGCGAATCGCCGCTCGAACGCCGTCCGCCAGCCCCCGGCCGACAGTGCCTGTCCGGAGCCGACGACTTCGGTGAGCGCAGCCAGTTCCGCGGCGCCGAGCACGCTGCCGCGCGCCGGAAAGGAAACCTGGTAATCGTGATCGTCCATTGGTTCCGCGGCTCCTGCAGTAGCGAGGGGTGGACAGAAAAATATCATGGTCAACCTGACATGCAAAAAGCGCGATAAGCTGGGTGATTCGGTTTTCGGGCAGCCTGAAATGTGCATTTGCGGGTGACCGCTAAATGCGTCTCCGATGTGATGGGGGAAACTTTCCGTGCCCCTCCTTGTTGACATTCGGTGGGCTGGTGCACTTCACTTGTACGCGTTACCGGCTATTCGTCACGGAGGACACGCATGCAATTCGGTGTGGGCTTTTTTCCGGTCCTGGCGCCGGACGAGAAAGACGCGGTCGACTGGTACGACGAGAGCCTGGCGCTGGCCGAACTCGCCGATGAGCTCGGCTACGAACACGTCCAGGTGGTGGAGCACTACTTCTCCGCCTACGGCGGGTACAGCCCGGACCCGGTGACGTTCCTGGCCGCGGTCGCGGCCAGGACCCGGCGGATCAGGGTGACGACCGGGGCGGTGGTGCCCGCCTTCACCCATCCGATCAAGCTCGCCGGCAAGCTGGCCATGCTGGACAACCTGTCGCACGGACGGCTCGACGCCGGCTTCGGCCGGGCGTTTCTGCCGGAGGAGTTCGCCGCCTTCGGGGTGCCGATGAGCGCGAGCCGGGCCCGGTTCGCCGAAGGGATCGAGATCTGCCGCCGGCTGTGGACCGAACAGGACGTGTCCTGGTCCGGTGACTGGGTCAGCTTCGGCCCGGTGACGATGCTGCCGCGGCCGTACCAACGACCGCATCCGCCGATCTTCGTCGCCTCCACCACCAGCCCTGGATCCTGCGCCGAAGCCGGCAAGGCCGGGTACCACCTGCAGGTCGTGCCGACGGTGACCAGCCGCGAAGGGCTGCAGGACATGCTCGCCGCGTACCGGCAGGCGCGGGTGGCGGCCGGCCACCCGGAAACCGGGCGAGTGCAGATCAAGTACACCTGCTATCTCGCCGAGGACGGCGCTGCCGCACTGGCAGCCGCACGCCGTTGGGAGCTCAACTACATCGACAAGATGGCCACCGCGATCGCCTCCTGGGCGACGGTGCGCAGCGCCGACTACCCGGGGTACGAGCAGTTGATCGACAAGGTGCGCCGGTACGACTTCGACCGCTCGCACGCCGACAACAAGGTGCTCGCCGGCACCCCGGCCCAGGTGCGCGACCAGTTGGCCACGATCGCCGAGTGGTTCGGCACCGACGTGACCGTCTGCCTGCAGGTCAACCCGGGAGCCACCGCGGCGGCGGACGCCGAGCGGGCGCTGCGGCTGTTCGCCGAGCAGGTGGCGCCCCACTTCACCGGCGAGACCAGCCATGCGATCGCCGGACGCTGAGGTCGCCGTCATCGGTCTCGGTGTGTTCGGTGCCGCCGTCCTGTGGCGGCTCGCCGCGGCCGGTGTCGACGCGGTCGGCGTCGACCAGTTCGCTCCGGGCCACGGCTTCGGCTCGTCGCACGGTGGCACCCGGATGTTCCGGACCGCCTGCCTGGAGCATCCGGATCTGGTGCCGCTGGCGCGGCGCTCCGGACAGTTGTGGCAGGAACTGGCTGAGGCGGCCGGGGAGGCGCTGTTCGAGCCGACCGGTGGGGTCCTGATCGGACCGCGGACCGGACATGTGGTCACGGGCACGATCGCGGCCGCGCACCGCCACGGACTGCACGTGCAGGTGTGGGACGCCACCGAGTTACGCGACCGGCTGCCCCGGCACGCCGGGATCGGCGAGCACCACGCCGGCGTGTGGGAGCCGGCCGCCGGGCTGCTCGCCGCCGAAGGGGCGGTGCGGGCGGCGGTACGCGTCGCGGAAGGGCTCGGCGCGCGGGTGCGTACCGGCACCCGGGTGACCGGGATCGAGCTGGTTCCCGGCGGCGTGCTGGTGCACGCCGCCGGGGGTGCCGTGCGGGCCCGGCAGGTCGTGGTCGCCGCCGGGGCGTGGCTGCCCAGCCTGCTGCCGGGGCTCCCGGTGCGGGTGCTGCGGGTGCCGATCACCTGGTTCCAGCCGGACGATCCGGCCGAGGGCGACCGGTACGGGCTGGCCGACGTGCCGGTGTTCATCCGGGAACTGGACGACGGGACCTGCCTGTGGGGACACGGCGTGCACTCCGGAACCGAGCTGAAACTCGGTCTGGAGGACCACGGCGGGCTGCTGCGCGAGATGCACCCGGACGGTGACGACCGCCAGGTCGGGTCGGACGACTGGGCGGCGTTGACGCGACGGCTCGACACCGCCCTGCCCGGCCTCGCCGCGACGCCGTCGCGGGCCGCGGTCTGCATGTACCCGATCACCCCGGACCGGCAGTTCGTGCTCGGCAGCCCCGGTGGCGACGCCCGTGTGGTCGTTGCCGGCGGTGACAGCGGGCACGGTTTCAAACACGCCACCGGCGTCGGCGAGGTGGTGGCCGATCTGATCCGTGGCGTGTCGCCGCGGGTGCCGGTCGCGTTCATGCATCCGGACCGGTGGTGACCCCGGCGGGTGTGAGCCGCCGCACGAGCGCCTTCTTGTCGATCTTGCCGACGGCGGTCAGCGGCATGGCGTCGACGTACTCGACGCGGTCCGGCAACTTGTACGCGGCCAGCCCGCGATCGCGCAGGAAGGCCACCACCTCGGCGGCCGTCGGCACCGGTGCGGTGCAGACCAGCACGGCGGCCGGGGCCTCTCCCCACTGGTCGTCCGGCACGCCGACGAGCGCGGCCTGCCGTACCGCGGGATGTGCCAGCAGATGACCCTCCACCTCGGTCGCGGCGATCTTCTCACCGCCCCGGTTGATCTGGTCCTTGACCCGCCCGACCACGTTGAGGTGTCCGGTCGGCAGTTGCCGGACCAGGTCACCGGTGCGGTAGCGGCCGTCGACGGTGAAGGAGGCGGCAGCGGCGGCATCGGCCCGGTAGTAGCCGCGCAGCGTGTACGGGCCACGGGTGTGCAATTCACCGGGTTCCCCGGGCGGCACCGGATGCCCGTCGGCGTCGACCACGCGGACCTCGTCGGCGGGGGAGCCGGGACGTCCCTGGGTGGTACAGATCAGGTCGGCGGGGTCGTCGAGGCGGGTGTAGTTGATCAGTCCCTCGGCCATGCCGTAGACCTGCTGCAGCGTGACGCCGAGGGTGGGGGTGAACCGCCGGGCCAGTTCGTCGGCCAGACGTGCGCTGCCGACCTGCACGAACCGAAGACTGGACAGGTCGGGCCGGCTGTCGGCGTACTCGGCGAACCAGTACGGCACCAGCGGTGGGTTGAGCGCGGTGCAGGTCACCCGCTCCTGCTCGATCAGCCGGAAGGCGGTGGCCGGGCTCGGGTTGGCGGCGACGACGACGGTGCCACCGGCCATCAGCGTGCCCAGCACACCGGGGCAGGCGAAGGTGAAGTTGAACGCGATCGGCAGCACGGCCAGGTAGACGTCGTCCGGTCCGAGCCGGCAGATCTCGCCACCGCTGCGGGCGTTGTAGGCGTAGTCGTCGTGCGTGCGGGGGATGAGTTTCGGCAGCCCGGTGGTACCGCCGGAGAGCAGCAGCAGCGCCAGGTCGCCGGCGGCCGGACCGTCGCCGGTCGCCGCCGACCCGCGCTGCCCGGCGGAGCCGTCCAGCAGGTCGGCGTAGCTGGTGAAACCGGAGCCGGCCGGATCGCCCAGCACCACGACGTGCCGCAACGGCTCGTCGGCGGTGCGGCGTTGCGCGTGGACCTGTGCGGCCAGCACCCGGTAGTCGAAGCGTGCGTGCTGATCGACGACGACGTACCCGGCCGCGCCCGACAGGGCCGCCAGGTGGGCGATCTCGGCACGCCGGTGGCCGGGCATGGCGTGTACGGGCACCGCGCCGAGCCGTTGCAGACCGAACCAGATCTCGACGAACTCGGCCCGGTTCGGCAGCTGCAGGATCACCCGGTCACCGCGGCGCAGCCCGAGCCGACCCAGCCCGGCGCAGACCCGGTCGGCGGCGGCGTCCAGCTGTCGGTATGTCCACCGTCGACCCCCGTCGACCAGGGCGGTCCGCTCACCGAACCGGTCGGCCCAGTCGCGCAGCAGGTCGCCGAAGGTGACGCCGGCCCAGTATCCGGCCGCCCGGTAGCGCTGGGCGTCGGCGGCCGGCCAGCCGACCCAGTCCGGTGCCGTGGCCGTACCGGCGTTCCCGGACGGTTCCTCGCGGTCGGGGTTCATGCCGGTTCCCTTCTGGTCCGTCGATCAGGACTGTGCTTAGATAACGTCTATCGCAGTTGAATGTCATTTTCAACAAGTCGCTGGGTGGAGTGACCCGAACGCACCGTGACCACGAGGCGGAGCCCGATGGATGTTGACGAACTGATCACCGAGCTGGACGCCGACGGCGTGACCCTGTGGCTGGAAGGCGAAGAGCTGCGTTTTCGCGCACGCAAGGGAGCGTTCACCGAGGAGCGGCGAGCCACCGTACGCCGTCACCGCGACGCCATCCGCGAGCACCTGAGCCGGGGAGCGCACGCCCGGATCGCCGCCGACCCGGCCGGCCGACACGAACCATTCCCACTGTCCGACCTACAGGCCGCCTACCTGGTCGGCCGCGGCTCGCACTACGAGTACGGCGGTGTGGCCTGCCACGCCTACGTCGAGTACGACTACCCCGATCTGGACCCGAACCGGGTGCAGCAGGTCTGGGACCAGCTCATCGCCCGCCACGACATGCTGCGCGCGGTGGTCCACGACGACGGCTTCCAGATCGTCCTCGCGCAACCGCCGGCCTACCGGATCGGCGTCACCGACCTGCGTGGTCAAAGCATCGGCGCCGTCGACGAGCACCTGCGCCGGATGCGTGAGGACCTGTCGCACCGGGTCGCCCGCACCGACCGCTGGCCGCTGTTCTCCCTGCATGTGACCCGGACCGACGACCGGGCGGTGCTGCACCTGTCACTCGATCTGCTCATCGTGGACTACGCCAGCGTGCAGCGACTCGTCGCCGAGTTCGACCGGCTCTACACCGACCCGCAGGCCGCTGTCGAGCCGATCGAAATCACCTACCGTGACTACCTTCTCGGCCGCCGTCGGATGACCGACACTCCCGCGTACCGGCGTGACCGTGAGTACTGGCTGCGTCGCCTCGACGAGTTGCCACCCGCACCGGAGCTGCCGGTCGGCGAGACCGGCGACGCCGGCGGCGACGGACCGGTCCGTTTCCGCCGGCTGGAACACCGGCTGAGCGGCGCGACGTGGACCGCGTTGCGCGAGCGGGCGGCCCGCCACCGCGTGACCGTCTCCACCGTGCTGCTCACCGCCTACGCCGAGGTCGTCGCCCGGTGGAGCCGCAACCCCCGGTTCACCCTCAACATCCCCACCTTTCAACGGTTGCCACTGCACCCCACCGTCGAGTCACTGGTCGGTGACTTCACCGTGGTCGAACCCCTTGCGGTGGACCTCGGCACGCCCCGACCCTTCGCCGAACGGGCCACGGAGGTCGCCGGCCAACTGCTGGAGGACCTGTCCCACGGTTTGTTCACCGGCAGTGAGGTCCTCGCCGAGCTGAGCCGGCGTACCGGCACCCGGCAGCTGCTCCCGGTCGTGTTCACCAGCACGCTGGACACCCCAGCGCCGTCGCCGGCCCAGGCAACGGTCGGCTACGCGATCAGCCAGACGCCGCAGGTCTTGGTCGACTGCCAGGTCATGCCGCGTGGCGACGGCCTCGCGCTGTCCTGGGACGTACGCGACGGGGTGCTGCTACCGGGCCTGGCCGACGACGCCTTCGGCGTGTGGGTCGATCTGGTCGACCGCCTCGCCGGGCACGACGACCCGTGGCGCGCCTGGTCTCCTGTCGCGTTGCCCGCCACCCAACGGGACCGGCGCCGCCAGGTCAACGCGACCGCCGGTCCGCTACCCGACGGACTGCTGCACGACGACGTCGTCGCGCAGGCGCGACGCACTCCCGACCGGCTCGCGGTCGTCACCGGTGGGCGCCAGCTCACCTACCGGCAGCTGCTCGACCGCGCCACCGCCGTCGCCGGTCTGCTCACCGGCGAAGGGCTGCGGCCGGCCGAACCCGTGGCGGTGTTGATGGACAAGGGCTGGGAACAGGTCGTCGCGGTACTCGGCGCCCTGCTCGCCGGCGGGGCGTACCTGCCGGTCGACACCACCCAGCCGGCCGCTCGACGCAACACGATCCTCACCGACGCGGGGGTGCGTACCGTACTCACCCAGTCCTGGCTGGTCGACGCGGCCGAACTGCCCGAGGCGGTGAGCGCCGTCGTGGTGGACACGATCGGCACCTCAGCGCCGGCCGGCACCAAGCCGCGCCCCGACCCGCAGGCGGGCTCTGACCCGCAGGCGCAGCCCGGGGCGCAACCGGCCGCCGCCCGGCCCGGACCCGACGACCTGGCCTACGTCATCTACACCTCCGGATCCACCGGAACGCCCAAGGGCGTCATGATCAGCCACCGGGCGGCGCGCAACACTGTCGACGACATCAACCGCAGGTTCGCCGTCGGCCCCGACGACGCCGTGCTCGGCCTCGCCAGCCTCGGGTTCGACCTGTCCGTCTACGACGTCTTCGGCCCGCTCGCCGTCGGCGGCCGACTGGTGCTGCCCGAGGCGGATCGCCGGGGCGACCCGTCGCACTGGGCCGACCTCGCCGACCGGCACGCCGTCACGGTCTGGAACTCGGTGCCCGGTCAGCTGCAGATGCTGCACGACTACCTGCGGTCGGTGCCGGACCTGCGGCCGGCGGCGTTGCGGCTGGCCATGATCTCGGGCGACTGGATTCCGGTGAGCCTGCCGGACGCGATCCGGGCGCTGCTTCCCCAACTGCGGGTGGTCAGCCTCGGTGGCGCCACCGAGGGCGCAATCTGGTCGATCTGGCATCCCATCGACGAGGTCGACCACGGCCGGCCCAGCATCCCGTACGGGATCCCGCTGACCAACCAGACGTTCCACGTGCTCGACGCCCAGCTGCGGGACTGTCCCGACTGGGTCGCCGGCGAGCTCTACATCGGTGGCGCTGGCGTGGCCCTCGGCTACTACCACGACCCGCGCCGCACCGCCGAACGCTTCCTGCGCCACCCGAGCACCGGAGAACGGCTCTACCGCACCGGTGACCTGGGCCGCTACTGGCCCGACGGGACGATCGAGTTCCTCGGCCGCCAGGACGACCAGGTCAAGATCCGGGGCTACCGGATCGAACTTGCCGAAGTCGAGGCCGCCGTCCAGGCCCAGCCCGGCGTCGCCAGGGCGGCCGTGCTCGTCGACACCGCCCACCCCGGCGGCAAGCGGCTCGCCGCCTTCGTCGAGCCCGCCACCGCCACGCCGGACCCGGCCGCCGGCACCGCCGCCGCCGGAATCGGCGCCGCCGCGGCGGCCGCGTCCCGGGCCGCGCAGACCGGTGTCGACCCGCAGGCCCTCGCCGCCTTCCGAAGCGCACTGGCCGACGTCGCGTTGACCGCGATGGCCACCACCCTCGCCGGTGCCGGCTGCGGCACCGGCGACGCCCGGCACAGCGTCGACGAGATCTGCGCGGTGCTGCACGCCACCGCGGTGACCGCGCCGATCGTGCGTCGCTGGCTCGCCGCGCTGGCGCGTGCCGACCGGATCACCGCCACCGGCGACGGCCGGTACGGCGGTCTCACCGTACCGGCCGCCGGCGATCTCGACCGCGCCTGGCAGCGACTCGCCGAGGCCGAACGCCGAGTCGACTACAGCACCGAGCTGATCGAGGCGGTCCGCGCCTGCACCGCCCACCTGCCGTCGCTGATCGACGGCAGCACCGATGTCCGCGGCCTGCTGTTCCCCGGTGCCCGCGCCGACGCGATGGCCGCCGCCTACCGTGACAACCTCGCCGTCGCCCACCTGCACCAGGCCACCGTCGCCGCGTTGCGGCACATCGCCGAGCAGCACGACGGCGACGGGGCACTGCGTGTGCTGGAGGTCGGTGGCGGCGTCGCCGGCACCACCAGCCTGCTCGCCCCCGCCGTGGCCGAATACCGCCCCGACTACCTGTTCACCGACCCGTCGGCGTTCTTCCTCAACGAGGCCCGGGACCAGCTCGACCACCATCCGTGGATCCGCTACGCCCGCTTCGACCTGCGCACCGACCCGCGCCCGCAGGGTCTTGCGCCGAACAGCTTCGACGTGATCGTCGCCGCGAACCACCTGCACACCACGTCGGACGTCGCCGCCGCGCTCGGGCGGCTGTCCGGGTTGCTCGCTCCTGGCGGCTGGCTGGTGATCATGGAGCAGACCCGGGACGACGAGCCCGCGCTGCTGGTGTCCATGGAGTTCCTGGAAGCCGCCGCCGGCCCGTTCACCGACGTACGTGCCGCCACCGGCCAGTCGTTCCTCACCGAGGCCCAGTGGCGGCACCTGCTCGGTGCGGCCGGGGCCGATCTCGTCGCGCAGCTGCCCGCCGCCGGTGAGCCGCTGCACCCCACCGGCCAGCAGCTCTTCCTGGCCCGGGCGAAGACCGACCGGGTGCCGTTGACCACCGCCGGCCTCGTCCGGCACACCGCCACCCGGCTGCCCGAGTACATGATGCCGGCGGTATGGCAGCTCGTCGACGCGTTGCCGCACACCGCCAACGGCAAGATCGACCGTAACCGGCTGCGGAGCTGGCTGCCCGGCACCGACCAGAGCCGGCGGACCGCCGCGGTGGCCGCGGATCCGGTCGACGCGCTGGAGCGCCAGCTCGCCGCGATCTGGGCTGAGCTGCTCGACCGCGAATACGTCGGCCGCCACGACGACTTCTTCGCCCTCGGCGGCGACTCGCTGCTCGTCGCCCGTCTCGTCGGCCTGCTGCGGGAACGGGTCCCCGACGTCGTCGCCCTGGAATGGGAGGTGGTGCTGCGGCACATGCTGCGTCAACCCACCGTCGCCGCGCTCGCCGCGTACCTGCGCAGCGTCACCACGGCGGACGTGGCGGTGCCGGGCACCGGACCGGTCCGGACCTCGCCGGTGGTCCGGCTGCACGGCTCCGGTACCGAGCCGCTCACCGTACTGGTGCACGCCGGCACCGGCACGATCATGCCGTACCGGGCGGTCATCACCGAGATCCGCCGCCGCTCCGCCGGCACCGGTGCCGTGATCGGGATCGAGGTGCCGCATCTGCCGACCTATCTGGACGCCGACCCGGACGGCCTGATCGACCGGATCGCCGCCGACTACGTCGCGGCCATCGGTGAACTCGGCGCCCGCGAGCTGCACGTCGTCGGCTACTGCCTCGGCGGCCTGATCGCCACCGAGATCGCCCGTGGTCTCAGCGAGAGCGGCGCCAACGTCGCCACCCTGACCGCGATCAGCAGCCACAGCCCCAGGTTCCGGCTCGACGACGAGCTGCTGTCGGAGTACTCGTTCGCCGTCATGATGGGTATCGCGCCTGCCGAGATCGGCTTTCCCGCCGACGAACTCGCGGTGGCCCGCGCCGCCGACGCGGTGCTCGCCGACAGCCCCGGCGTGCTGCGTGACGGCGGATTCGTCGAACTGACCGGCGGGCACGCCGAGGTCGCCGCCGCGTTCCGGGCACTGGCCGAGCTGCCCCGCGACCAGCGGGTAGCCCGGATGTGCGACGCCGTTCCGGCGTCGGCCGGCATGTACGAGCCGGAGCACATGATGCGGTTGTTCCGTACCTTCCGACAGAGCGTGTTCGCCATCACCCGCTACCAACCGGAGCCGTACGCGGGTGACATCACGTTCCTGCGGCACAGCGGTGCCTACCCGTTCCCCGGCAGTCGGGACGCGGTCACCCAGCACTGGGCCGAGCTGTGCCTGGGCGACCTGCGCATCGTTGACGTGCCCGGTGACCACTTCAGCTGCATCGACGTGGCGCACGCCCCGGGCATCGTCAAACTGCTCAGTGAGATCACCGACGGAGCGGTGACCCGATGATCGGCGTCCTCGGTGCCTCCGGGTCGGTGGGGCAGGGCGCCGTCGAGCACCTGCACCGGCTCGGTGTCGGGCCGCTGCGTCTCGGCGCCCGCCGACCTGAACCGGTGCAGCAGGTCGCCACCGGTCTGCCCGGTGCCGACATCGAGACGGTCCAGGTCGACGTGCGGGATCCGGCCGCCCTGGCCGCCTTCTGCGCGGACACCTCCCTGGTGGTCAACTGCGCCGGACCGACGTACGAGCTCAAGGAAACGGTCGCCGCGGCGGCGCTGGCGGCCGGAGCGCACTGCGTCGACGTCGCCGGCGACGACCCGGTCCACGAGGCGCTGACCGGCGGCGGCGTGCCCGGCGGCGACCGTACGGTGCTGCTGTCCGCCGGCACCCTGCCGGGCCTGTCCAGCCTGCTGCCGCGCTGGCTCGCCGCCACCGAGTTCGACAGCGTCGACACGCTGACCGCGTGGGTCGGCGGCGTCGAGCACTGCTCGCCGGTCGTCGCCGTGGACATGATGCTGTCGCTGCGTTCGGGCGGCGCCGCCGGTGCGGCGTACGGCGAGGCCAACGCCGCGTGGCGGGGCGGGACGGTCCGGTCACGGGCGCTGCGTCCGGCCGAGGACGCGACCGTACCGCAGTTCGCCGGATCGGTGGCGGTGCAACCGTTCCTCAGCGCCGAGACCTGCCGGCTGGCCCGAACGGTGCGGCTACGCGACGTCGACTGGCTCAACGTCTACCCGGGACCCCAGGTGCGGACCCTGCTGGCCGCCCTGCCGGCCGCCGCCAGCCACGGCGTCGACGAGGCGGACCTGGCCCGGCGGATGGTCCGTGCCGCCCAGCTGGACCTCGCCGGCCGCAGCCCCTACTACCAGATGGTGTTCACCATGGGTGGCTCGCGGGGCGGGGTCCGCGCCGAGCGGACCGCGGTGCTGCGGACCACCAGCAGTTACCGACTCACCGGGCTGGTCGGTGCGCTGGCCGCCGTGGCGGTGCTCGGCGGCGAGGTCCCGCCCGGGGTGCACTACGCCGCCGACGTGCTGGATCCGGCGACCACGGTCACCGGGCTGCGGGCGGCGGGGGAGCCGCTCGCGCTGCGGCTCGTCGCCGGCGACGCCCCGGACGACGATGCCGAGGAGGGCACGCTGTGAACACGCCGCTGCGGGTGCTGGTGTGCGGCACCAACTTCGGCCGGTTCTACCTGCGCGCTGTCGCCGACCTGGCACCCGATGTGGTCCTCGCCGGGGTGCTCAGCCGGGGCGGAGCCGCTTCCCGCGCGCTCGCCCGTGTGTACGGGGTGCCCCACCACGACAGCCTGGACACCGTCGGCGCGGATGAGATCGACGTCGCCTGTGTCGTGGTCGGGTCCACCATCTCCGGCGGTGCGGGCACCGACATCGCCCGGACGTTGCTGGCCCGGGGTGTGCACGTGCTGCAGGAACATCCCGTGCACCAGGACGAACTCGTCGACTGTCTGCGGACCGCCCGCCGCCACCGGGTGCAGTACCGGGTCAACACCCACTACCGGTACGTCGAGCCGGTCCGCAGATTCGTCGCGGCGGCGGCCCGGCTGCGCGCGCGTGAGCGTGTGGTGTTCGTCGACGCGGCGAGCCCGGTGCACGTGCTCCAGCCGTTCGTGGACATCCTCGGTCGGGCGCTCGGTGGCCTGCGCCCCTGGCAGGTCGACGGTGCCGTCGCCGGCGGCCCGCTGCGGTCGGTCACCGGCCGGGTCGGCGGTGTGCCGCTGACCCTACGGGTGCATCACGAGCTCGACCCGGCCGACCGCGACAACCACGCCTTGCTCTGGCACCGGATCAGCGTCGGCACCCGGGCCGGAACGCTGACCCTGGCCGACACCCACGGTCCGGCGCTGTGGACACCGACACTGCACGCCGGCCGGGACGCCGACCGCAGGCTGGTGTTCGGCGGCGGCCATCTCGACCTGCCGAGCACCGTGCTCCTGCCGGGCACCGCCGCCGGCCCTCAGCGGGACATCTTCGACCGGCTGTGGCCGCAGGCGGTCCGTCGCGCGGTGCGGGAGTTCGCGGTCGCCGTGCGTCGCGGCGACGATCCGCTGCGGGCAGCCCAGTACGACATCACCGCCGGCCGGATCTGGTCGGAGCTGACAGCCCGGCTCGGGCCACCCGACGTGGTCCGCCCGCAGACACCGGCGGCCGTCACCCTGGCTGATCTCGCCGATCCCGTCGACCCCGCCGATCCCGTCGATCCCGTCGACCCCGCCGATCCGGCGGACCCCGGAACCACCGCGGTCGAGTCCGACCCCGCCGGCTCCGCCGCGGCGGAGCCGTACTCGCCGACGGCCGAGTTCTTCGATCTCGCCGCGGCGACACACGTCACGACCGGCAGCGCGCCTGCGGTCGTCGCGGCGCTGGCCGGTATCGACACCGCCGCCGGTCCGGTCGTCGAGATCGGCGCCGGGACCGGTCTGGTCACCGCCGCGCTCGCCCGGGCCTTCCCCGACCTGGCGATCGTCGCCTACGAACCGGCCACGGGCATGCGTGCCGTTCTGACCAGCCGGATATACCGGGATCCCGATCTGCGTCGCCGGGTCACCGTGTCGGCCGACGCCGCCCCCGATCTGGACCTGCCGGACACGATCAGCGCCGCCGTCGTCTGCGGCGTGGCCGGGCACCTCGATCAACCGGACCGGGTACGTCTGTGGCGGCGTCTCGCCGAACGGCTCGCACCCGGCGGCGGGATCGTCGTCGAGTTGATGGCGATCGATCGTCCCCTGGTGCTCGATCCCACCCGGCTGTCCCGCGTCGACCTCGGCGGGCAGCGCTACGAGTGGTGGTTCTCCGGCGAGCCCGACGGCGTCGACCGGATGCGGCTGCACACGACGTGGCGGGTTTCCCGCGACGGTGCGTCGGTCCGCGAGGTCTCCGACCACTACCACTGGCACACCCTCACGCTCGCCGGCATCGCCGCCGAGTCGGGGCTGCGACTGCGCGACATTCCGCAGGCCGGCACCGGCAGGCCACCCATCGGCGTACTGCTACCCGCGGGCCCGACCTCGAACCCGACCGACAAGGAAGGAACCCGCCGATGACCGAGACACTGCCTAACGGAACGCGGACGCCGCCGGCGTTCCCGGTGCCGAGGGAGTGCCCGTTCGCCCCGCCGGACCGCTACGCCGAACTGCGCGTCACCGAGCCGGTGTCGCGGGTGAGGCTGCCGACCGGTAAGCAGCCGTGGATCGTCACCCGCTATGCCGACGTCCGCGCGCTGCTGGCGGATCCCCGGGTCAGCGCGGACATCCGGCATCCGAACTTCCCCGCGATGGGCATCGGCGAGCAGGAGGCCGGTGCCAAATCCCGACCGTTCATCCGCACCGATCCGCCGGAACACACACGATACCGGCGGATGCTGCAGGCCGAGTTCACCGTCAAACGAATCCGGGACATGCGGCCCGCGATCCAGCGCACCGTGGACGGTCTCATCGACGACATGCTCGCCAGCGGCCCGCCGGTGGACCTCGTCAGCGCGTTCGCCAACGCGGTCTCCACGACGACGGTGCTCGGTCTGTTCGGCGCACCCACCGACGACATCGAGTTCTTTCGCGACGTGACCCGCATCTCCGGCGGACGCAACAGCAGCGCCGAGGAGGTCGGTGCCGCCCTCGCCAGCCTGTTCCGGATGCTGGACGAACTGGTCGCCGCCCGGGAACGGGCGCCTGGCGACGACTTGTTGTCCAAGCTGGTCGTCAATCACCTGCAGGCCGGTGCGGTGACCCGTCACGAGCTGCTCTCCGCGATCGGCATCACCATCGTCGCCGGTCGGGAAACCACCACCAGCATGATCGCACTCGGCACCCTGCTGCTGCTGCGGCATCCCGATCAGTTGGCCCGGCTTCGCGCCCAGCCTGAGCTGATGCCGGCGGCCGTCGAGGAGCTGCTGCGGATCCTGTCGGTGGCCGACTCGATCCCGCTACGGGTGGCTGCCGCCGACATCGATGTCGACGGGACCCGGATCCGGGCGGGAGACGGCATCATCGCCCTGCTCGCCGCCGCCGACCACGATCCGCAGGTGTTTCCGCAACCGCAGCGGCTGGACCTCGACCGGAGCAACCGGCACCATGTCGCCTTCGGCTACGGAATCCACCAGTGCATCGGTCAGAACCTGGCTCGGCTGGAACTGGAGATCGCGATCGGCACGTTGATCCGGCGGATTCCGGCGCTGCGGCTGGCCGGTGCCTTCGAACAGCTCGACTACAAGCACGACGCGGCGACGTTCGGCATCGAGATCATGCAGGTGACCTGGTGAACGCTGCGGTGTTCGGTCCATGGCTGCGCTGTTACCAGCGACGCCCCGCAGCCGCCGTACGGCTGGTCTGCTTTCCGCACGCCGGTGGCGGTGCCGGCAGCTTCCGGGCCTGGGACGCGCTGCTGCCGTCGTCGGTGGAGCTGGTCTGCGTGCAGTACCCCGGTCGGGAGGACCGCTTCGCCGATCCGCTCGTCGACGAGATGAGCGCGTTGACGGCGCCGGTCGCCGACGCCGTGGCGCGGCTCGCCGACCGGCCGTACCTGGTCTTCGGCCACAGCATGGGATCGGCCGTGGCGTACGAGACGGTGCAGCGGTTGCGCGCCCTCGGCGCCCGTGAGCCGCAGTGGCTGTTCGTCTCCGGCCGGCCGGCGCCGGGCGACGTGGTCGGGGGCGAGGTGCACCTGCGCGACGACGACGGCCTCTGCGCCGAGCTGAACCGGCTCGGTGGCACCCACCGTGACGTACTGAGCGACCCGGAACTGCGCCGGGCGGTGCTGAACTACGTCCGCAACGACTACCGGCTCATCGAACGATATCGGCCGGAGCCGGCCGCGCCGCTGGACTGTCCGATCATGGTGCTACGTGGCGACGGCGATCCCGAACTGAGCCGCCAGCAGGCGACCGGCTGGGGCCGGGTCACCCGCGGCCGGCTCGACGTGCACACGTTTCCCGGTGATCATTTCTACCTGGTGCCGCAGCGCCGCGCGGTCGTCGCCGCCATCCTCGGCAGGCTCGATCCGGTGCTGACCCGCGCCCCGACCGACTGGCCCAGCATGCCATGACGGGCAGGCACGACCCGTCCTTCATGCCGACCCGTCCGATCGAATCCCATGCCGACCCGTCCGATCGAAGGTGATCCGGTGCGTGACTACTACTCCCCGGTGGCCGAGTTCTACGAAATGGTCGCCGCCCGTCAGGCTGCCAGCAGCGGGCCGGCACTGGCCGCCGTACTCGCCGGCGTCGACCCGACGGCCGGCCCGGTCGTCGAGATCGGTGCCGGGACGGGCCGGGTCACCGAGATCATCGCCGCCGCCCTGCCGCGTGCCCGGATCGTGGCGGTCGAGCCGTCCGCCGCGATGCGGGCGGTGCTGACCAGCCGGGTAGCGACCGACGACACGCTCCGTCGGCGGGTCACCGTCGTCGACGCCGCGGCGCCGGATCTGCCGCTGCCGACGACCATCTCCGCCGCCGTGGTGTTCGGCGTCGCCGGTCACCTCGAGGAACCGGCCCGGGTACGGCTGTGGCAGCGACTGCGGCACCGCCTCGCCCCCGGAGGCGTGGTGGTGGTGGAGCTCATGGGGGTACGTCAGCCGCGCGAGATCCCACCGGCGCTGTCGATACGCGATTCGATCGGTCGGCACGACTACGAGTGGTGGGTCGCCGGCAGCCCGGCCGGCGGCGACCGGATGCGGTTCACCACCACCTGGCGGGTGTACCGCACCGGACAGCTGGTGCGCGAAGTGAGCGACAGCTACGACTGGCACACGCTCGACAGCGTTCGACTCGCCCGTGAATCCGGTATGGTCAGCCGTCCGGCGGCTGCCACCACCGGCGCGGGGGCCCCGGAGGTGGTCGTCCTTGCCGCCGCATGACTCAGGCGCGGCTGCCCGCCGCACGCTATGGACTGTCAGCGTCGCCGCGGCTATCACCACGATGGACATCACCATCGTGAACGTGGCGCTGGCGGCGATAGCCGCCGATCTGTCGGCCACCCTGCCGCAGCTGCAGTGGACCGTCAACGCGTACCCGTTGTTGTTCGCCGCGTTGCTACTGGTCGGCGGCTCCCTGTCGGATCGTCTCGGCCGGCGACGGATCTTCGTCGCCGGGGTGCTGCTGTTCACCACCGGCTCGCTGCTGTGCGGTGTCGCGCCCGATCCGGGTGTGCTGGTCGCCGGCCGCGCGGTGCAGGGTGTCGGCGGTGCGTTGCTCCTCGCCCCCTCGCTGCCGCTGCTGGCGGAGGCCTACCCGGGACAGCGGCGCAATGCCGCGATGGGGGTGTTCAGCGCGACCGCCGCCGTCTCCGCGGCGATCGCGCCGCTGGTGGGCGGTGCGCTGGTGGCGAGCCTCGGCTGGCGTTCCATCTTTCTGGTGAACCTGCTGCCCGGTGCGTTCGTGCTGTTCGGTGCACTCCGCTGGCTACCCGCCACCGGTCCGCGGCCGGCGCGTCGGCTCGACGTCGCCGGGGCCGCCCTGGGCGTGCTGCTGCTCGGCTCGGTGAATCTGGCGGTCATCTCCGGCGGGGACGACGGCTGGGCCCGGCCGGTGACGCTGGCCGCCGCCAGCGTGGGAATTCTCGCCCTGGTCCTGTTCGTCATCACCGAGCGGCGGGTGGCCGATCCGATGCTGCAGCTGGCCCTGTTCCGGATCCGGGCCTTCACCGGTGTCAGCGTGCTGAGTTTTCTCACCCGTGCCGTCGGCTTCGGCACGATGCCGTACCTGGTGCTGTGGCTACAGGGCATGCTCGGCTACTCGCCACTGCAGGCGGGGCTTCAATTGTCCGCGTTGTCAGCGGCGATCGTGGTCGGCAGCCTCGTGGTGGCGCGTCTGCAGCACCGCCACGGCACGCGTGCGGTCGTCGTCGCCGGTTTCACCGCCATGTGCGTGGGTTATCTGCTCGTCACCCGGGTCACCGCCGACTCGACGTGGCTGGTCGTGCTGCCGGGTCTGTTGCTGATCGGCACCGGCATGGGACTGCTGTTCGCGCCGCTGATGGGCATCTCGGTGTCGGTGGTGCCGTCCCAGCAGGCGGGGATGGCCAGTGGCACGGCGAACGCCTTCTTCCCGCTGGGGACAGCGGTCGGCGCCGCGGTCTTCGGCGCGGTGCTCGCCAGCCGGGTCGGCGCGAAGCTGTCCGACGGGGTGGTGATCTCGACCGGCGCGCCGGCGCAGATCGCGCCGAGCGTGCGCGAACTGACCTCGGCCGGCCGATTCGCGGACCTGCCGCCCAGCGTGGTGGATGCGGCCCGTGCCGCGTTCGCCGGCGGTCTCGCCGCCGTCGCCGGGGTGGCTGCCGCCGCGGCGGCCGTCGGAGTCGTGGTGGCGCTGGTGACGATCCCACCCCGAGGCGAGGTGCCGGAGCCTGCTGTCCGGCGGGCGCCGACGAGCGTGAGAGCCGAAGAAGCGGACGCCGATGACTGATCGGAAGCCAGGCGGTGTGGGTGCTGGGGAGACGCCAAACTCACCAGCCCCACACCGCCACCGACCTTCCTTGCCGTCATTATGATAATGGAAGTCGTTGTAATCAAGGGGGTGGGCCCAGTGAGTCGATCGCCCGGTGACGCCAGCCGCTCCACCCGCCAGCGCAACGAGATCATCACCCTGCTCGACGCGACCGGCGGATTCCGTAGCGCCCAGCAGCTGTACACGATGCTGCGCGCCAAGGGCTCGACCGTCGGCTTGACGACCGTCTACCGGACCTTGCAGGTGTTCGCCAGCACCGGACAACTGGACGTGATGCACGGCACCGGTGGCGAGCAACTGTACCGTCGGTGCAGCCAGACCGAGCACCATCACCTGATCTGCCGGCTGTGTGCCCGCACGGTCGAGGTGACGGGGCCGCCGGCGCGGGAGTGGATCAACCAGCTCGGTGCCGAGCACGGCTTCACCGACATCAACTGCATGCTCGAACTCTTCGGTGTGTGCGCCGAGTGCGTCCAGGCGAACGATGGCTGAACCGACGCCCACGGCGGCGGCGGACCGCTTCCGGGAGCTGATGCGTGCCTACCCGACCGGTGTGGTCGCGATAACGGCGACCACTGACCGAGGCTCGCACGCCTTGCTGGTGGGCTCCTTCTTTTCCGTCTCACTTCAGCCGGTCAAGGTCGGGTTCTGCGTGGGATGCCGATCCACGACGTGGCCGGACATCCGCCGAGCCGCCCGGTTCGGGATCGACATCCTCGCCGCCGACCAGGAACATCTTGGCGCGGCGCTCGCCGCGCCAAGCCCGGATCGGTTGGCCGGCGTGCCGTGGCGGCCGTCGGGTACGGGCGTTCCGGTTCTTTCCGGTGTCCTCGCACACCTGGAGTGCACGCCCGCAGCCGAACACCCGGCCGGCGACCACTCGATCGTCGTCGCGGACGTCCTGTCCATCGACAGTCTGCGTGACCAGCTGCCGCTGGTCTTCTGCCACCGCGGCTTCTACACGGTCGCCGCTACGTCGATCCGCACCGGCCCTGGCGACAGATCCTGCCGGCCGTCCGCCAGCTAACGGCGGAGCAACCCGCTGGACCGACGCACGACGAGTTCGGGCTGGAAGACGACGTGCCGGTGACGGTGCGCCGCACCGGACTCCGCCTCCTCCAACAGCAGCTGCGCCGCCGCCCGGCCCAACTCGCCGCGGGGCTGACGTACCGACGACAGCGGGACGGCCGCCGCCCCCGCGAACTCGATGTCGTCGTAGCCGACGATCGCCACGTCGTCGGGAACGCGCAGCCCTCGCTCGGTCAGCTGTTGCAGGACGCCGAGCGCGATCAGGTCGTTGGCGCAGAGCACAGCGGTGGGTCGCTGCCCGACGGGCAGGGCCAACACGTCGTCGGCGGCGCGTCGGCCGGCGGCCACCGTCAGGCTCGTCGTCGTGGCGACCCGCAGGTCACCGGTGCCGTGTTCGGCCATCGCCGCCGCGGCACCGGCGTGCCGGTCGGCTACCTGGGGGATGGAGAACGGGCCGCCTGCGTAGGCGATCCGGTGGTGCCCCTGCTCCAGCAGGTGCGTCATGGCGAGCCGACCGCCCTGCACATCATCCACCGACACGGAGCAGCGGCCCGCCTGTCCGGTACCACGGTCGACGAGCACGACGGGAATGCCCCGGTTGTGCAGACGGTCGAGATCGGACTGATGGTCGTACGCGACGGGGGTGATGAGCACGCCGCGTACCCGCTGTTCCTCCAGCAGTTCGAGGTGCCGTCGTTCCCGGGCGCCGTCCTCGCCGCTGTTGCAGACGACGAGCACCGCTCCGGCATCCTCGATGACCTGCTCCGCGCCGTGGACGACATCGGTGAAGAACGGGTTGGTGACGTCGAGCACGACGATCGCGACCGTGCGGCTCTGGCCCGCGCGTAGCTGTCTGGCCGAGTCGTTGCGTACGTAGCCGAGCTCGGCGATGGCGTCGAGGACTCGCTTGCGGGTGGCGGGGGCGACGGCGTTCGGGCGGTTGAGGACGTTGCTCACGGTACCGAGGGACACGCCAGCGTGCTGCGCCACCTCCCTGATACTTGCCGCTGTCATGGCTACCTCAACGGTCCGGACATGTTGTGACGCCGCAGAAGCGTCGACCGAGGTGACGATCACGGCCAGTGTATAGCCGTCAGCGGCCCGACGTTCGTCCCGGTACGCCCGAAGCGTTCGCACTACTGAGTGAAACGTACCAAGAACGATCGGGCTGGGCGCCGGCTGCCTGCGATGCTGGTCGCTCGATGAAACAAAAGCCAGCCGAAGGGCTGACTGCCTGCGATGCTGGTCGCTCGATGAAACAAAAGCCAGCCGAAGGGCTGAAACGGTTCGTGCATAACAAGTTGGTAACCGGCCGGAAACCCTTGACCTCGCCGTTGAGTTCGCCCTAGAGTCGTCCGCACCATGAAACGTTTCATGAAGTGGCGCCGATAGGCCCATTCGTTTGCTACTACGACCCCGGGGAGACCCTGTGCTTCCGGTGCTGGCGTTGCGGAATGTGGACAAGTCGTTCGGCCCGGTGGTCGCGTTGAGTGACGCGCGGCTGGAGCTTTTCGCCGGCGAGGCGCACGCGCTGGTCGGTGAGAACGGTGCCGGGAAGTCCACCCTGGTGAAGATCCTCGCGGGCGTACATACGGCGGATGCTGGCGAGTTCCTGCTCGACGGGAAATCGGTCACCTTCGGCGGCCCGGCCGCTGCCCGGGCAGCGGGTATCGCCGTCATCTACCAGGAGCCGACCCTGTTTCCCGACCTGTCGGTCACGGAGAACATCTTCATGGGCCGGCAGTTGTTGAAGCGCCTGCGCCGGATCGACTCCGCGGCCATGCGCGAGCGCGTCGACGAGCTGTTCGCGCGCCTTGGCGTGCGGATCGATCCGGACCGCCCGGCCCGTGGTCTGTCCATCGCGGACCAGCAGTTGGTCGAGATCGCCAAGGCGCTCTCCTTCGACGCCAGGGTTCTGGTGATGGACGAGCCGACCGCCGCCCTGTCCGGTGTCGAGGTCGACCGGCTCTTCGCCGTGGTACGCACGTTGCGCGACAGCGGCGTCGCGATCCTGTTCATCTCGCACCGGTTCGACGAGGTGTTCGCACTCTGCCAGCGGGTGACGGTGATGCGTGACGGTCGATGGATCACGACCGGGGAGATCGGTGAGCTGACCGTCGACGGCGTGGTACGTGCCATGGTCGGCCGGGAGGTCGCCACGCTCTTCCCCAAGGTGCACACCGAGCCGGGCGACGTACGCCTCGAGGTCGACGGGCTGACCCGGCAGGGCTATTTCGGCGATGTCTCCTTCACCGTGCGAAGCGGTGAGATCGTCGCACTCGCCGGGCTGGTCGGTGCCGGGCGCAGCGAGGTGGCCCGCGCGATCTTCGGTATCGACCGGTACGACGCCGGGCGGGTGCGGATCGACGGACAGCGGCTGGCGCCGGGTAACCCGTCGGCGGCCATCGCCGCCGGCCTCGCGCTCGTGCCGGAGGACCGCCGCCAGCAGGGCCTGGTGATGGAACTGTCGATCGAGCGTAACGCCACCTTGCCGCGACGCTGGGCACTGAGCCGCCTCGGGCTGCTGCTCGGGGGCAGCGAGCGACGCGCGGCGGCCCGGTGGGCGAAGCGGCTGCAGGTGAAGGCCGCCCGTAACACCGACCCGGTGTCGACCCTGTCGGGTGGCAACCAACAGAAGGTCGTGCTGGCCAAGTGGCTGTCCACCGAGCCGCGGGTGCTGATCGTCGACGAGCCCACCCGCGGCATCGACATCGGTACGAAGGCCGAGGTGCACCGCCTGCTGTCCCAACTCGCGTCCGAGGGCGTGGCGGTGCTGATGATCTCGAGTGAACTGCCCGAGGTGCTCGGCATGGCCGACCGGGTGCTGGTGATGCACGACGGACGACTGGTCGCCGACATCGCCCGGGGCAGGGCCGACGAGGAGAGCGTCATGTTCGCCGCGACCGGGCAACGAAAGGCCGCCGGATGACCAGCGCAGACGTACGCCCACCGGTCACAGCGGGCACGCGACAGCAGGCGGCGCAGACGTCCGGCGCCCAGTTGGCGCATCGGCTGTTCATGGTACGGGAGCTGGGCATCCTGCTCGCGCTCGTGCTCCTGGTCGGGCTGACCTTCGGGGTCAACCACCGGTTCCTCTCCGCGCAGAACATCAAGGACCTGCTGCTCAGCTCGACGGTCCTGGCGATCCTCGCCGTCGGTCAGGCGATCGTGATCATCACCCGCAACGTCGATCTGTCGGTCGGTTCCGTCCTCGGACTGTCCGCGTTCGCCACCGGCGTGTTGTTCGTCGACAACCCGGCCGTACCGATCCCGCTGGCGATGCTCGCCGGGGTCGCGCTCGGGGCGCTGTGCGGCGTGGTCAACGGCGGCCTGATCGCGGCGGCGCGGGTGCCCGCCCTGGTGGTCACCCTCGGCACACTGTACGTGTTCCGTGGCCTCGATTACACCTGGGCCTCCGGGCGTCAGATCAATGCCGCCGACATGCCGCGCGCCTTCCTGCGGATGGGCAACGCCACCGTCGCCGGCGTTCCGGTCCTGGCGCTGTTCGCGGTCGCGGTACTTCTCGGCGCAGGCTACCTGCTGCGCAACTACCGCAGCGGCCGCGAGCTCTACGCGATCGGCTCCGATCCCGACGCCGCCCGGTTGTCGGGGATCGCGGTCGGCCGTCGGGTCTTCGCCGCCTTCGTGATCAGCGGGGCGCTCGCCGGACTCGCCGGGGTACTGTACGCGGCCCGCTTCGGCACCCTCGACGCCAACGCCGGCCTCGGTATCGAACTCAACGTGGTCGCCGCCGTTGTCGTCGGCGGCGTCGCGATCTTCGGCGGCAGCGGCTCGGTCTACGGCGCCGCCCTCGGCGCGGTGCTGCTGACCACCATCGGCAGCGCCCTACCGGTGCTCGGGGTGACCCCGTTCTGGCAGCGCGCCGCCGTGGGCGCGCTGATCCTGGCCGCCATCGGGCTCGACCGGGCGCTCGCCGTCCGCATGGCCCGTCGTCTGCGAGGAGGCAGGACCCGTGGCAACTGACACCCTCGCCGATCCGGCGCCGAGCACGACGAGGGAAACGCCGGCCTGGCGTCGACTGCTCGGTTCCTGGGACGCCGTTCTCATCCTCGGGCTGCTGATCGTGGTGCTCGCGGCCAGCGCCACCATCGAGGGCGCCGGCAGCCCCCGCTTCTACCGCTTCATGGCGCTGGAGGCGATCCCGATCGCCCTGATCGCGCTGCCGATGACCCTTGTCATCATCACCGGTGAGATCGACCTGTCAGTGGCCAGCACGGTCGGCCTCACCTGTGCGGTGCTCGGCCAGCTGTGGCATCTCGGCGTCACGTCGCTACCGGTACTGGTCGCGCTGAGCCTGCTGCTCGGTGCCCTCCTCGGCGCGGTGAACGGCCTGTTCGTCACGGGCTTCGGACTTCCCTCGCTGGCCGTCACCATCGGCACCCTCGCGTTCTACCGTGGCCTGGCCTACGTGGTCCTCGGCGACCGGGCAGTCGCCGACTACCCGCCGGCCTGGACCCGCAACGCCATCGCCCCGATCCCGGGCACGGTCGTTCCCTGGTTCGTGCTGGTTCTCGCGGCACTCGCCGTCGTGTTCGGCGTGGTGCTGTACGCGACCCCGGTCGGCCGGGCGCTCTACGCGATCGGCAACAACAGCGAGGCGTCCGCCTTCGCCGGCATCCCGGTGGCGCGGACGAAGTTCTGGCTGTTCGTCGCCACCGGAGCCATGGCGGCCGTGGCCGGCGTCTTCTGGACGTTCCGGTTCGCCAGCGCGCGGGCCGACAACGCCACCGGCCTGGAACTGGCGGTGGTGGCCGCCGTCCTGCTCGGCGGAGTGTCGATCTTCGGCGGCCGTGGCGGACTCGTCGGCGTGATCGCGGCGGTGGCCCTGCTCGGAGTGCTCCGCAACGCGCTGCAGCTGGCCAACGTGCCGGCGAACGCGCTGACCATCGTCACCGGCACGCTGCTCGTCCTGTCCGTCGTCGGACCGAACCTCGTGCGGATGACGCGCGAGCGCCTGCGTCGACGTCGGCCCACCCCTATTGTCGAAAGGAATCCGTCATGAGCGTCGGACGTACCCGGTTCATCGCGACCGCTGTCCTGGCGGCCGCCGCCCTCACCCTGAGTGCCTGTGCAGAGGATACCGGCACCGGCACGGAGGGTGACACCGCCAGCAACCCCTCCGGCACCATCCAGGAGGGCCTCACGATCACCTTCCTGCCCAAGCAGGTCAACAACCCCTACTTCGACACGTCCGACAACCAGGGCGGTCGGTCCGCGGTCGAGGAGTTCAACGGCGAGTACGCCCAGACCGGGCCGTCCGAGGCGAGCCCGTCCGCGCAGGTGTCGTACATCAACACGCTGTCCCAGCAGGGCACCGACGTCATCATCATCGCGGCGAACGACCAGGACGCGGTGTGCGGGTCGCTGACCGAGGCCAGGGCGGCCGGGGCCAAGGTCGTCACGTACGACTCGGACACCAAGCCGGAGTGCCGGGACGCCTTCGTCAACCAGGCGACCGCCGAGGGCATCGCGCAGACTCAGATCAGGCTGATCTCCGAGGCCATCGGCCCCGAGGGCGGCGAGATCGCCATCCTGTCCGCGACCGCGAACGCGACCAACCAGAACGCCTGGATCGAGCTGATGGAGGCCGAGCTGACCAAGCCGGAGTACAGCTCGCTCACGCTGGTCGCCACTGTCTACGGCGACGACCAGGACGAGAAGTCGTTCCAGGAGGCACAGGGCCTGTTGTCGCGATACCCGGACCTCAAGGGGATCATCTCGCCGACCACGGTAGGGGTGGCCGCCGCGGCGCGGTACCTGTCAGGGTCGTCCTACAAGGGCAACGTGCAGCTGACCGGACTCGGCACGCCGAACCAGATGCGCGAGTTCGTCAAGGACGGCACGGTCACGTCCTTCGCGCTGTGGAACCCGGCCGATCTCGGCTACCTCGCGGCGTACACCGGTGCGGCTCTCGCCTCGGGAATCATCACCGGCGCCGAGGGGGAGACCTTCACCGCCGGAAAGCTCGGTGAGTACACGGTCGGTGCCAACGGTGAGATCCTGCTGGGCGACCCGTTCGTGTTCGACGCCTCGAACATCGACCAGTTCGACTTCTGAACCGCGCCACACGTCTCGACCCCGGTCGGCAGCGACGGCCGGGGAAGGCGACGACGGAGATCGACCTGACTACAGCGAGGCGTAGAAATCGAGGTGCAGGGCCGCCGCCGTGGCCCACGAGTGCCGGCGCGCCAGCGCCGTGCCTCGGCCGCGGCGGGTCGGGTCGGGCTCCTTGACAGCGCGCAGCAACGCTGCGGCGAGCGAAGCCGGATCCGTACCGTAGCCGACCGCGGATCCGAAGACCTCCCGGAGCACCGGCAGGTCGCGCACGACGACCGGGACCCCGGCGGCCAGGGCTTCCATGGCCGCGAGCCCGAAGCCCTCCTTGACGGAGGGAAAGGCGAACGCGGTCGCCCCGGCGACCAGGCCGGGCAGCTCGTCGTGCGCGACCGCGCCGAGAACCACGGCCTCGATACCGAGATCGCCGGCGCGGGCCTCCCACGCCGCGCGGTAGGCACGGTAGTCGAAGAGCGTCTCCCCACCGGCGATGACCAGTCGCAGCTCCGGCAGGTCCCGGCGCAGCAGCGCATAGGTATCGAGCAGGTCAAGCGCACCCTTGCGGGGCTCGATGCCGCCGACAGCCAGGAGATAGGAGCCGTGCCGGGTGTCCGGCGCGGCGGCGGCGAACCGGGCCGCGTCCACCCCGCTCGGGATCACGGTCGGCGTCAGACCCCAGCCCGCCCGCACCTCGGCCGCCACGGCGGCCGAGACGCAGATGTGCGCGTACGGGCGGACGATCGCCCGCTCGTGACAGGCCGCCAGCTCAGGGGTGGTGAACTGGTCGAGGTGGTGGATCGTGCGCACGCACCGGTCGACGGCGTTCGCGCTGATGCAGTCCTGGGCGTGCACCACGTCGTACGCCTGCGGGGTGAAGGCCGCCCGCAGGACCGCGATCGAGCGCAGGATGCGCGGCCCGACCCCCTCGTCCGGCACGTCGGCAAACGGCACGACCGCCAGCCGCACCCGTGGGTCGACCGGTCGGAAGAATCCCGCGTCGCCACCACGGCCCAGCGTCCACACCGTCACGTCCTGTCCCCGCTGCGCCAACGCCTCCGCCAGGGCGAGCGTGTGCACGACTCCGCCGCGCGGCCGGGTCGAATAGCTCAGCAGCGCGATCCGCATCACGTCGCCGTCCGGTAGGTCGCCGGTCGCAGCTCGCGCAGGTGGTTCAGCACCCGCCGGGCCGTCGCGATCTCCCGTGCCACGTCCAGCTCGGCCACCGCGAGCCCGGCCTTGGCCCAGGTACGGGCCAGCACGTTGCCGGCCGGGCCGACCACCTTGGCCTGGCCGAGGAAGCGCATCCCACCGGCCGCCCCGGTCTGGTTGGCGGAGACCACCACGACCTGGTTCTCCGCGGCCCGGGCGCAGTCGTAGAGGTCGAACAACCGGGACTGGCGGTCCTGGGACAGTTTCGGCGCGGCGTTGGTGATGCTCGCCGGCCACGCGGACAGGCAGGCGACGATCTGCGCGCCGTCCAACGCGAGGGTGCGCGCCGACTCGGGAAAGGTCTTGTCGTAGTCGATCAGCATCCCGAGCCGCCCGACCGGGGTGTCGAACGCCGCGAACGTGTCCCCGGCCCGGTAGGCGACTCCCTCGGCGGCGGGCAGGTGCACCTTGCGGTGCCGGCCGAGCACGCCCGAGCCGGTCAGACAGACGGCGGCGTTGTACCGGTCGTCGCCGTCGGCCTCGCAGAACCCGACGCAGACCACCATGTCCCGGGCCATCGCGCCGATGCGCTCGAAGACCGGATCGTCCGGCTTGAGCGCCGGTGGGAACGCGGCCGGGTCGGGGTGGCGCAGGTCGGCCAGGTATCCGCCGATCGCCGCGTCGGGCAGCACCAGCAGCTGGGCCCCCGCGGCGCGGGCATCGTCGATGAGCTTGCCGATCCGCCCGAGGTCGTGGTCGAGGTTCCGGCCGAAGTGGGCCGCGGCGGCGGCGATCCGGGCCATCACCTCACACCATCGACGCCGCGTGCGCGCGGTAGGTGTCGGGGCGGCGGTCGCGTAGGTGGGCCATGGACCGGCGAGCCGCCGACAACGCCGAATCGACGTCCACCTCGGCCACCGCCACCCCGGCGGCGGTGCCGGTCGTGGCCAGCACGTCGCCGCCCGGGTCGACGACCTTCGCGCTGCACACGAAGCGCAGCGACCCGAACCGGCCAGACTGGTTCGCCGACACCCACACCACCTGGTTCTCCAACGCGCGGGCCCGGTCGAACAGGTCGAACCGACGGGTCCACCGGTCCTCGGCCAGGTCGGCCGGGGCGTCCGTGCGACTGCCCGGCCACGCCGACACCACCACGATGATCTCGGCGCCGTCGAGCGCGAGTGCTCGGGCCGACTCCGGGAACGCCTTGTCGTAGCAGATCAGCAGCCCGATCCGGCCGACCGGCGTGTCGAACGCGGCGAACGAGTCGCCGGAGTCGTAGCTGGCGTTCTCCCGCAGCGGCTGGTGCACCTTACGGTGGTTGCCGAGGACCCGGCCGTCGTGCACGCAGACCACGCTGTTGAACCGCTTGTCCCCGTCGGCCTCGCAGTAGCCGGCGCACACGACCATGTCCCCGGCCAGCGCGGCGAGTCGGGCGATCTCCGGCCCGTTGACGCGCAGCGCCGGCGGTTCGTCCGCGCCTCCGTCCAGGTGCGCGAGGTAGCCGCCGAGACAGGCCTCCGGCAGAGCCAGCAGCTGTACGCCGTCCGTCCGTGCCGTCGCGACCAGTTTCTCGATCTTCGCGAAGTCCCCTTCGAGATCGCGATCGAACGCCTCCGCCACCGCGCCCATCCTGACCCTCATGCTCAGCCTGCCTTTTCGTGTGTCGGCGCGGCCCGCGCCGCGTCCGGGGTGCTCCGGGGCCACCTGCGCTGCGTCATGCCGCCGTGCCCAATCCCGTGACACCCGCGTCGATGGCGCCGGTGAGTTCACCGTCGGGCCAGCGTAGGTGGACCCCCTGACCGGCGACGAGGTCACCGCAGGCGGCGGTGACCGCCGGTCCGGCCTCGGTGCTGGCCAGGTCGCCCGCGGTGATCATGGCGAAGCCCGGGAAGCAGGTCAGCCAGTCCCCGACGGTCGCGGTCGTCGGCCGTGGCACGTTCGCCACGTCGAGCACCGCCGCGCACCCACTGGCCTCGGCGAGCATCCCGAGCGTGCCGGCGATGCCGGCCATGGACACGTCCTTGGCGGCGGCGGGCCGCGCGCAGGCGACGAACGACAGCATGCCGCGCAGCTCGCACGGCGTGCGGTGGCTGGTGGAGTCCCACTGGCGGCCGTGATAGCCGGGACGCCAGCGACCACCGAGGTCCGCCGTGAGCCGCACCCGCAGGCCCGGCCGCCCGCCGCCGCCCGGGACCGGCCGGGCCGTGCGTCCGAGCGCCGTCGCGGACAGGGCCGCGGGCACGCCGAGCTGGGTGTGCCCGCCGAGCACCGGCACGCCGTAGGCGTGCGCGGCCCGGCGCAACCCGCCGAGCACGCGCGCGGCCAGGGCCGCGTTGCGGGCGCCGACGGCGTTCAGCAGGCCGACGGGTGTCGCGCCCATCGCGGCCAGGTCGTTGACGTTGACCAGTACGGCGCACCAGCCGGCCCAGTCCGGGTCGCGTTCCACCATGGACGGCAGGATGGCGTCGCACGCGGCGATCAGATCCGAGCCGGGCACCGGGGCGCCGTCGTCGCCGATGAAGCCCGGGCCGCCCGGTGCCAGCTCGTGCAGCAGGTCACCGAGGTGTTCCTTGCTAGCGGCGGCCACCGCCGCGAGCCGCCCGATCGGCCAGCGCATCAGCGTGTGCGCTCGCCGGGCCACGGTGACCGGCCGTACGCTGTGCCAGCCGAGCCGGCGGAACAGCCGTTCGTGCCGGGTCTGCACGGTCGCGTCGAACCGCAGCGCGCCGGCGTTCTCGGCGTAGGCACAGGCCGCGCGTACCAGCGCCGGTCCGACGGCCCCAGCCCCCCGGACCGCCGGGTCGACGACCAGCCGGCCGCCCGCCCACCAGCCGATGTCCGGGCCGTCGCGGGCCGGGCCGACCCGCACACCGCCGAGCAGTTCGCCGCGGGCGGACCGGGCGACCAGCACGACCGTACGCGGATCGTCGTCCCGGTCGTCGAGGTCGCAACCGTGGAACAGGCCCTGCTCGTCGACGAAGACCTGCTTGCGCAGCCGGTGGTAGCCGGCCAGGTCGTCGGCTTCCTCGACGATCAGGTGCGGTCCGAGCAGGGTCGGCACGAGGTCCGTCATGCGCCCGCCGCCCGCAGCACGCCGCACGCCCCGCAGGCCGCGCAACCCGCCTTCTGGTCGACGCCGAGCATCCCCGCGGCGTTGAGTAGCGCGGCGACCCGCACGGTGACGTCGCGGACCAGCGCCGGCGCCGGCCCCGGCACCCCGTCGCGGCGGGCGAGCGTGCCGGCCATCGGCCGGAACGGCACCACGAAGGGATAGACCCCGCGTTCGATCAGGCCGGCCGCGCCGGCGACGAGTTCGTCGGGATCCTCGCCGAGCCCGATCAGGAGGTAGGTGGACACCTGGTTGCGGCCGAACACGCGCACGGCACGGTCCCAAACGGCCTCGTACTCGACCATCGGTACGGTGCCCTTGCCCGGCATCCACCGGCGGCGCACCTCGTCGTCGAGCGACTCGACATGGATACCGATCGATACTGCGCCCGCCGCACGCAGCTCGTCGATGGCCGACAGGTCGCCAGGCGGCTCGATCTGCACCTGGACGGGCAGGTCCGGCACGGCTTCGAGGACCGCCCGCACGGCCCGGACCAGACCGCGGGCGCCGCGATCCGGGCCGGTGGTGGTGCCCGTGGTCATGACCATCTGTTTCACGCCGTCGAGCCGTACCGCGGCTGCGGCCACCTCGGCCAGTTGCGCCGGTGTCTTGGCCGCGATCGTGGAGCCCGTGCGCAGCGACTCCTCGATCGTGCAGAACCGGCAGCGCTGCTCCTCGGCGTACCGGACGCAGGTCTGCACCACCGTTGTGGCCAGCACATCCTTGCCGTGCAGCCGGGCGATCTGCTCGTAACGCACCCCGTCGCTCGTGACGAGATCGTAGAACCTGGGGCGGCGGACGACCTCGATCGACAGGCCGGTGTCGACCTCGCCGAGCCAGAGCCGCTCACCGCGTACCTGATACGGGCTCTCGGGGTTGATCGGCAGGGCGGCGTTGGCACCGTCGATGACCAGGTGCCCGTCGTCGCTGGGCCCGGCGCCGGGCGGGCGCCGCAGCGGCGCCTCGACCCGCACTCCCCGCACGGCTATGTCAGTCCGGATGCCAACGCTCACCGCCGCCACCTCAGAACATGTACGTCGAGTTGATGATCGCGCCCTTGCGCGCGTAGTGGATCAGCGCGTCCTGCACGTCCAGCGGATGCGTCGGGATGACACCCTCGATCAGGTCCTCCTCGCGGGCGCCGTGCAGGGACAGCCCGAACCGGCAGCAGTACACCTTGCCGCCCTCGGCCATGAACGTCTTCAGCGAGTTGTTGATGTTGTGCTCGCCGGGGAACGCCGACGCGCCGGTGGTCGGGAAGCCCCGGGTGGCCAGGCAGTTCAGCGAGCCGGGGCCGTAGAAGTAGATCGCCGACTCGAAACCCTTGCGCAGGGCCCGGGTGGCCTGCAGGATGGCGACGAAGCTGACCGAGGACTCGTGCGCGATGCCGTGTACGAGGGTGAAGTAGCTCTCTCCCTCCTCGGCCTTGTAGTCCGGGAAGACCTTGGTGCCGCCGTAGATGCTCGATCCCTCCGCCAACGCGGGGTGCGGGATCTCGTTGAGGCTCTTCTGTTCGAGTTCGGTCAGGTCCGGCATGGTCGCTTTCTCCTTCAGGCGTAGAGCTTGTCGAACGTGGTATGGAAAACGGCCCGGGACAGTTCGTCGCCACCGACGGCGGCGTTCAACCGGGCCAACTCGCCGGCGTGGTCACCCCACGGCTCGTCGCTGGCGAACAGCACCCGGTCGTGACCGAGACCGCGGCGGTCGATCTCGGCCACCAGCCAGCGCGGGGCGAACCCGATGGCCCAGGAGAGATCGGTGTAGACCTGCTTGCCTGCCGCCACCCAGTCGAAGAACCGGGCACCGATCAGCTTGATGTGCCCGCTCATTCCACCGCCGAAGTGCACGAGGTGCACCTTGACGTCGTCGGCGTACCGGTCGACCAGCTGGCCGACCTGGTCGATGTCGGAGGCGGCGCCGGGCGAGGTGTGCACGTGGACGACCAGGTCGTTGGCCCGGGCCGTGGCGAAGATCGGCTCCAGGCCCGCGTCGTCCACGCTCCCGCCGAGCAGGAAACTCAGCTTGAGTGCCCGCACGCCGTCTCGCCGGCCAGCCGGAGCGCGGCCGCGGTGCGTTCCCGGTCGCGTTCCTGCGCCGAGACCCACAGCCCGCACCGGATCCGGTCGTCGCGCTGGGCCGCCTCGACCACGAGCGGGTTGAAGCCGAACGCGACGTCCGCGTCCGGCACGCCGTAGTTCGGCAGGACCAGGGCACGTGAGGTTCCCTCGGCGTCCAGGTCGGCGATCAACTCGTCGATGGTGGCCCGGGCGGTGGTGTCCGGGCGGACCGGCGGCCCACCGTAGAACGGGTATGCCGGCAGCACGCCGAGGTGCCGGTGCGCGTCGTGCACACTCTTTCTCATGCGGCGGTCCGCGAGGTGCACCAGTCGAGCTCCGGGTACGTCTCGGTCGGCGTGCCGGCCAGCCAGCCGACGCCTTCGGCGATCCGCGCGCGGCGCGTTGCGGTGATCCGCTCGACGAGGTGGCCGGCGTCGCGGGCCACGCCCGCGAACCGGCCCGAGCCCCAGGTGTACTGCCAGGGCAGTCCGATGAAGTAGAGGCCGGGGCAGCCGGTGACGCCGCGGTCGTGAGTCGGGTAGCCGCGCCCGTCGAAGACCGGCACCTCGATCCAGCGGTGGTCGCGGTGAAAGCCGGTGCTCCAGACGACCGCCGTGATGCCCTCGGCGGCCAGGTCGATCGTCGTCGCACCGTCGTCGGTGGGTTGCCACACCGGCGTGTAGCGGTCCTCGACCGGCGCCTCGATGCCCGTCGTGGCGAGGTAGCGGTCGATCGCGTCCTTGATGCCCTCGGCCACCGCGTCGGCGTTGTCCAGATTGGTTTTCAGATCGTCGCCGAAGGTCACCACTGAGCCGTTCACACCGGTCAGCCGCCCGTGTAGGCGCATGCCCTCGGTCGCGAAGGCCCGCAGGTCGATGTCGCGGCCACCGTCGCGGCCGGTCATGTAGTGGTTGGCCCGCAGCCGCACCTGGTCCGCGTCGGCGAACTCGTCGACGCCCTTGGCGTAGTGGCCCATCTCGTCGAGCCAGGCCAGCGTGTCACGGCCCCGGTAGCGCCGGGCGGCGCGCGGCGCGCCGCCCACCGCGAGATGCACGCGACGTCCGGCCAGGTGCAGATCCTCGGCGATCTGACAACCGGACTGGCCGGAACCCACCACCAGCACGGCGCCCGCCGGCAGGCGCTCCGGGTTGCGGTACCGCGACGAATGCAGCTGCGTGACGTCACCGGGCAGCCGCTCGGCGATCCGGGGCACGGCCGGGTCGTGGTAGGGCCCGGTCGCGACCACCACCTGGTCCGCGGTGCAGGTCCCGGCCGTGGTGACCAGTTCGAAGACCCCGCTCGGGGTACGTCGCAGCCGGGTGACCGCGGTGCCCTCGACCAGGGGTGGGTCGAAGCTGGCGGCGTACTGCTCCAGGTAGTCGACGACGTCCGCGCCGACCATGAACCCGTCCGGATCGTCGCCCGGATACCCGAAGCCGGGCAACTGGCACTGCCAGTTCGGAGTGACCAGGCAGAACGAGTCCCACCGGCGGTCGCGCCACTCGTAGCCCACCCGGTGGCGTTCGATGACCACGTGGTCGACGCCGTGCTGCCGCAGGTGCCAGCTCATCGACAGGCCCGCCTGCCCGCCGCCGACCACGGCGACCGCCCGGTGTGTCCGGTCGAGACTCACGCCTCGACCCGGTCACTGGCGATCGTCGGGGCGTCATGGCGGCGGTGCACCGATACGGACCGTTGCGGCATGGCGATACCTCATCCGACCAGGGGAATCACGCTGTTCGTGGGAGTCAGTGAAGGCAGCACCGATGTCGACGAGGTTTCATCCGGAACAAGCTGGCGTTAGAAAGCCCGCACAACAGCCGGGCGCGTCCAGGGTGTTTCGGGCGTGATGCGACTGTGCGCCATCGCGGCGAACTGGGCCTGGCGCGGCTTGGGCCTGGTGCGGCTACCCGGGCAGCTGATCCTCGATCGCGGCGACCACCGCGTCGTCATGCGGATCGACGCCGGGCCGGAACCGGCCGATGACCGCTCCGTCTGCGGCGACGAGAAACTTCTCGAAGTTCCACTGGACGTCGCCGGCCTGCCCGTCGGCGGACGCGACCGCGGTCAGTTCGGCGTACAGCGGGTGCCGTCGCGGGCCGTTCACCTCGATCTTTTCGAACATCGGAAACGTCACGCCGTACGTCGTCGAGCAGAACCGCCCGATCTCCTCGGCGCTGCCCGGCTCCTGGCCGCCGAACTGGTTACAGGGGAAGCCGACGACCGAGAAGCCGCGATCGGCGTACCTGTCGTGCAGCCGCTGCAACCCGGCGTACTGAGGGGTCAGGCCACACCTCGACGCCACGTTGACCACGAGCAGGACCTTGCCGGCGAAGTCGGCCAACGAGGCGGGCTGCCCGGCAAGAGTACGTAGCGGGATGCCGTGTACACCCATCGATGTGCACCTTCCGCTGTCCGGGTTCGTCGAGGAGCCGTCGCTCGCGGTGGTCAGCTTCGCACGTACCGGCGCTCCGCCGTGCACCGGGGCCGGATCCAGTCGGGTCAGCGCCGCGCTGAGCAGCGCGGTGATCCCGGTGGACAGCGTCCCGGACAGCTGCGGGGCGAATCGGGGCGAGTGGTTGCCGGGCACCTCCTGCCACCGCCCGTCGCCGTCCGGCCGACCGCCGCCGCTGGCGCGAGCCGCGGCCCACTGGCGCGGCCCCACCGACCCGAGCATCCAGTAGGCGGTGGCGACGCCCGCCACGGCGAACTGTGCGAAGTCCTCGGTCGCCAACGACGGTGGCCATCCGGCGACCCGCGCGTGGCCGAACACCGCCTCATGGCTCGCCCGGATGGCTGCGGTGAGCCCGGCGTCGATGGTCGTCACCGGCGACTCGGCGATGACCCGCACCTGTGCTGGCTCGGCGCATCCGGCCGCCGCGCATTCGGCGTGCACCACGCGTCGCAGCGCGGCGACGAGCCGGTCCAGCAACGCCGGCCGCAGCGCGCGTACCGTGACCTCGAGCCGGGCCTCGTCCGGTACCAGGTTGCTGCGGTGTCCGGCCCGGATCGATCCGGTGGTGACCACCGCCGGCTCACCGGGCACGGCCTCCCGCGTCACGATGGACCGGGCGCGCAGGACGACGCCGGCCGCGATGGGAATCGGGTCGACGCACAGGTGCGGGGCGGCCACATGCCCGCCCCGGCCGTGGATGACCACCTCGACGGTCCGGCTGCCGGCGAGCATGACGCCGGTTCCGTGCGCGACCATCCCCGCCGGCAGCGGTGCGGTGTGCTGCGCCAGCGCCGCATCGGGCCGCCCGAACCGCTTGAAGAGCCCGTCGTCGAGCATCGCTCGGGCACCGTCGAGCGTCTCCTCCGCCGGCTGGCCGACCACCAGAAGAGTTCCCCGCCAGCGGTCCCGGGCGCCGGCCAGCAGCCGGGCGGCGCCGGCCAGCGCGGCGAGGTGCATGTCATGACCGCAGGCATGGGCCACCGGCACCGGCCGGCCGTCCGGGTCGGTGCCGGTCACCGTGCTGGCGTACGGCAGTCCGGTGCGTTCGGCCACCGGGAGGGCGTCGAGTTCGGCCCGCAGCATGACCGTCGGTCCGGGCCCGTTCTCCAACACCCCGACCACCCCGTGTCCGCCGACCTCCCGGGTCACCCGCAGACGGTCGTGCGCCAGCCAGGACGCCAACCGTCCCGCGGTACGCCGTTCCGCACCGGAAAGCTCGGGATGCGCGTGCAGGTCGAGGTAGAGCGCCGCGGCCTCGGTGGTGACCGGCCGGTGGCGGTGGCCGGCGAGGATCGCGGTCGTGTGTCGCACGGCCGACGTGTGCCGGCTCATCGGGGCGGGCCCGGCGGGTGTGGTCGCGCGCCCGGGGCGCTGACAGCTGCCGTGAGCGGATTGACAGCGCGACGACAGCCGCGCCGTGAGCGCGATCCGCTGGGATGGTGGTAGTCCCGCCCGTGCAGCCGGTTCCCGCCGGCACCCGCCAAGGAGGATCCGTGGTCAACGACATCGACCAGCCGCAGCCGAACGACCTCGCCTCGCTCGCCGAGGAGTTGCTCGAACTCGAGTCGGAGACGTTCTCCGTCTCGGACTACGCGGACGCGTCCGAGGCGATCCTCGCCTCCTGCTCGTCCTCCGGAACGACCAGCACCTGCAGCAGCACCACCTCGACGACGAGCTGCAGCGCCTGACCGGTCCGGCCGCCCGGGACGGTCGTGCCGGCGACCGCCGGCCGGCCGGACCGGTGCCGGGCAGTCGCACGGCCGGTGCGGTCCCGGCCGCAACCCGGTCACGGGAACGGGTGCGGCACGCGACGGATCTCGGTCTCAGCCAGATCCGTCGACCGCCAGCCGGCCCGGCGGTACGCGGTACGCAGCCGGGGCATTCGCAGCGCCCGCTGCCGGCGCCAGCCGAAGTCGATCGGCAGCAGGCCCGGCACGACGGTGCAGACGCAGGTCAAACCCATCCTTGTCAGCTCGGCGGTGGTCTGGTCGACCACGATCACGTCGAAGCCGGCACAGGTCAGCTGCTGCTGGCAGTGCCGCAGATCCGCCAACAGGTCGGTGCCGTCGTCGTGTGCGCCGTCGGGGTAGAGATCCCCGATCCCGGCCCGCTCGCGTGGTGCGAGATACCCGGCGGCGTGCTCGCGCATCCGGGGCAGACCGAACAGTCCGGAATGATCGGCGAGCTGGCGGACCAGGTCGTAGTCCCCTGCCATCGCCTCGAGTTCGCCCTGTCGACGACGGACCTGCCGAGGCATGTGTGGGATGTAGGTCAGCACCTCGGCGAGTGCGGCCTCGACCGCCTGCTCCGGGTCGAGACTGGCGCCGGCGGCGAAGGAGAGGGCACCCGGGCCGTCGTCCAGCCTCGCCGCCACCGCGGTCACCACCGGAATTTCGAGATCGATCCGGTTGTCGTAGGCACGCACGGCGTAGCCGTGCAACCTGGCCCGGTCGACCATCGCCCGGACCCGTCGGCTGCGGCACGAGGCGAGGTCGATCTCGGGTAACCGCGCACCGCCGTACCAACCGAGCAGGAACGCGTCTCGTTCGACGAGTTCGAGCAACCCGTGCAGCACCGCCTCCTCCGGGCAGCCGCCGATGGCGCAGCCGCTGGAAGTGGCGAAGACGAAACCGTCGTCCGGGGTACCGCTGCTGTAGTGGCACAGCCGGCGTGGCACCAGGATCGGCCGGTCGTCACGCAGCGAGTAGCCCCACACCCACGGCATCGGCCGCTCCGGCGAGTAGGCCGTGGCCAGCGGGTCGCTCTGGTACGTCCGCGTCGGGTACAACCCGACGTCGACCGGGTCCAGCGCGTCCTGCGCGAGACTGCGGTACGAGCCGACCACCAACGGATCCGTCCGGCGCCGGTGGGTGCCGGCGTACCGTTCCAGCCCTTCCAACAAGGACAGGCTGCGGCTGGTCCGGAACGAGTTGGCCTGTCCGCTCCAGGAGACGTCGACCAGCCCGGCATAGCCCCGTACGAAGCAGCTACCGGTGACCGGAGCCGTGGTCGGCGAGGTCAGGTTGGCCACGGTCACCGCGCCGAGCATCCCGCAGACCGGATTGACCAGTGCCTCGGTCGGCAACGCGAGGTCGGCCAGGTCGACCGTCCGGTAGGTGTGCCGGTCGGGCTTGCTCCGGTGCGACCACACCGGTCGCGCCCGCTCGGCCCGACCGTCCTGGCCGGCCCGACCGTCCTGGCCGGCCCCGGCCGGCCAGCGTCGTCCGCAGCTCGGGCACATCGGGTCGGCGAGCAGTGGATAGCTCGTCACCCGCAGGCTGGTGAGATCCAGCTGTGACACCTGGCGCAGGGTGCGGTCGGCCGTCACCGGCCGGATCTGGACCGCCAGGTAGAGCGCCCACACCGCGTCCAACAGATGGCTGGTGAGAACCGGCCAACCGGCCGCGCCCCGGCTGCCCGGACCGGTCTCCAGCGCGTCGCGTTCGGACCGGGTCCGTAGCCGTTGCCAGCGTCGCCCGAGGCAGTGTCCGCAGCCGGTTGCCTCGGTGCCACCCCCCCACGGGCCGATGAGGACCGCGCGGGCGCTCAGGTGAACGTTCGTGTCCCGGCGGGCCGGCTCGGGTCGGCCCAGCAGATCGGTGGCGCCGAGGGTGGCCACCACCGGACGGCCGGGCAGGGCCGCGCCGCCCGACGCGGCCCGGTACCGGTCGTACCGGTCGGCCAGCCACCTGGCCAGCTCCTGCCGGGCGGGCGCGAACGGGCCGTCCTGCTCGGCTCCGGCCGGTGCGGAGCCGCCGGTCACGAGGGTCACGTCTGGTTGCTCCACCGGAATGTCCGCGCACCGATGGCGCCGAACAGGACGGTGTAGCCGACGAGCGCCGCGCACGCTACGCCGTACTCGGTCATGTCGCCACGTCCGGCGATGGCGACCGCGATGCCGTCGTTGACGTAACGCAGCGGAAGGGCCTGCGAGATGCCCTGCAACCAGCCGGGCATCATGTCGAGCGGGAAGAACGAACCCGAGATGAACGCCATCGGCACGATGATGCAGTTGGCGACGGCGGCCACCGCCTCCGGGGTGTTGGTCCGCGAGCCCACGATCAGCCCGAGGGCGAGAAACGCGGTGACCCCGAGAATCAGGACCGGCAACGCCAGCGGCCACCGGTCGGACAGGTGGAGACCGAAGACCGGCAGCAGCGCCACGCCGATGAACAGCACCGCCTGGAGCACCCCGACGACCTGTGCCACGACGTACCGGGAGGCGATCACCGACCACAGCGGAGCCGGGGTCATCCGGATGAGCCGGAGGATGTCGTCGTTGCGCCACTGCATCAAGGTGAACGAGATGGTGAACAGGGCGGCGTTGGCGACACCCCAGGACAGCACACCCGGCGCGATGTAGTCGATGTAGTTCCAACCGGTGTCGTCGACCTCCCGACCCTGGAAGATCAGGCCGAAGACGAGCAGGAACACGAGCGGGAAGGCGAACGTGAAGAAGACCGTGGTCGCGTCCCTCACCGATGCCTTGTAGGCCGCCCTGGTCAGTGCCGCGTACGCGTTCATCCCACCGCCTCCGGTCCGGTCAGCTCGAGGTAGATGTCCTCCAACGTGACCATCCGCGTCTGCACGCCGTCGAGGCTGGCGATCGCGCCGAGTGCGGCGAGGACCCGGCCCGGGGTGCGGGTCTCGATGACGATGCTGCCGGCTTCGACGACGGCTCTGGCCGCCCCGTCGAGGTCTCGGGCCTGGTCGATACTGACCAGGTCGGCCGGGACGGACACCCGGGTGGGCAGGTCGGATCCGCCGATCAGGTCGCGGGGACTGCCCAGCGCCCGGACCGCTCCGTCGACCAGGATCGCCACCCGGTCACACAGCGCCTCGGCCTCGTCGAGATGATGCGTGGTGTAGATGATGGTCTTTCCCGAGGCCTTGAGCTCGCGCAGCACCTGCCACAGGTCGCGGCGGGCCTTCGGATCGAGGGAGGCGGTCGGCTCGTCGAGGAACAGCACCTCCGGGTCGTGCACGAGTGCCGAGGCGATCGCCAACCGCTGCCGTTGTCCACCGGAGATGGCATTCACCCGGGTGTCGCCAGCAGCGGCCAGACCGACCAGGTCGAGGGTGCGACCGGCCGCCGCCGGTGCCACGCCGTAGAGCGCGGCGACCGTTTCCAGATGCTCCCGGGCGGTCAGCCGGACGAAGAAGGCGGAGGTCTGGGTCTGCACTCCGACGCGGGGCAACAGCGCGGCGTTGCGTGGCGACGGGGCGAGGCCCAGCACCGAGACCGTGCCCGAGGTCGGTTCACGCAGCCCTTCGATGATCTCGATGAGCGTCGTCTTGCCGGCCCCGTTCGGGCCGATCAGACCGAAGAACTCGCCACGCTGGATCGTCAGCGACACACCGGCGACAGCGTCGAGGTCGCCGTATCTCTTGCGAACGTCGTTCAACTCGATCGCCGGGCCGGGGTCCGTGCCCGGCTGCTCGACGGCTTCCATCGGTATCTACCTTCCTTCCCGGTTCATGGCACATCGGTGGCGTCGGGGGCGGCCGGGCGCCGCCGGGGGCGAGCGAGCCATCCGCTCGCGGTCATCACCACCACGACGACGGTGATCACGGTGCCCGCCGAGCCGACGGGTCCGTCGCTGAGCCGGCGACCGAGCAGCACGGCCGCCGAGCTCGCCGCCACGACGAGGATCAGGCAGATCAGGCCGTACGACAGGTAGCAGAGCCTGGCACGTGTCGGGTAGGCCAGGGCCCCGGGATCCCGACGGTCGACCAGCCCGCGTACCAAGTGCCAGAGGAACTGCCGGGTTCCGGTGAACAGGCGGGTGACACCGAACGCATGGCTGATGATCTTGTATCCGTCCAGCGGCGGCAGCGGGATGACATTGACCAACGCCTGCACGTAGCCGATCAGCAGTATCGCGGCCAGCGCCGGTCGAATCGACACGGAGGACGGCAGGACGAGCCACACCAGCCCGATCGGCAGCATCAGCAGGCCATTGGCGAACCCACCCGCCGCGGCGATGGCGATCTGCGCCCGCGGCGAGGACAGATAGAGGTAGCCGTCGACTCGGCAACGGAGCGTGACCATACTGACGGCGGTGACGGCGCAGCCGAAGTGCCGCGCCGTGACACCGTGCGCCAGTTCGTGCAGTGCGGCACTGGCCCAGGCCAGCAGCGCCACCGGGAGCAGCCAGAGCGGATGGTCGGCGAACCATCGCAGACCGGTGACCGCTTCGTCGATCCGCACCGCGACGGTGGCGCCCAGCGCCACCACGAGGACGAGCAGCGACAGCGCCACCGGAGCGGACAGCAGCCACCGCGTCCGGCGGTGGACCCACTCGACCAGCGCGAGTGACGCCCGGGACGGGGTGGCCCGGCCAGAGACCGCAGTGCTCGGCCCGCTCGTGCTCGGCCCGGTCGTGCTCGGGTCGTCGAGCAGACCACGTCGGTACAGCAGGCCGAGCAGCTGCTGCCAGTGTGCCTCCACCAGGCGACGGCGGAAGGCGCGGGCGTACTCCTCACCGATCTCGGCGAGGCTGCGCCTGCCGTCGAGTCGGGTCATGATGAAGTGTTCCCGGGCGCTCACCTCGAAAGCCCGGCCGGTACGCATGTCCTTGACCAGGTGGATCTGCGCCGGGCCACGCATCAGGCGCCGGCTGACCAGCACGTCCGGATGCAGCCGGAGTCGCTTGGCGAGGAGGGGGCCGCTCGTCACCGGACCCCCCGCGATTCGACGACGTCGCGCAACGCCCGGCCGAGCAGGTAGGCCAGGTAGGCCTCGTCGCGAATCGTGACGTGGAAGCGGTTGTTCGTCATGTGCAGGTACGGTGAGAGCAGCGTCACCACCGCGGTGTCCGGATCGGAAACCCGCTGCGACCCGTCGCCGTCCCCGGAGTCGAGCAGCAGGTCGCCGCTCCCGGCGAGGGCGCCGACCCGGGCGCGCAGCTCGGCGCAGTGCGCCGCCCAGCCCCGCAGAAAACCGGGAAGCCGCTGCGGATGCCCGCTGTCGATGGCGTCGAGAGTGGACGCGAACCGCTGCCGCAGCGCGGGTGCCATCGACTCGTACATCCTCTCGTACTCGGTCGTGCCGATGAAGTTGGTGCCGGCGAAGGCCCGGTGCCAGAAAGCGTGGTAGCGGTCCAGATAGTCGACGAGCTCGGCCCGGTCCGCGATGAAACTGCCCGCCATCACCATCATCAGCTGCGCCGCCACGCCGAACAGGATCGGGCGCATGTGCAGGTTCATCGTCCGGATCGCATGCAGCACCAGGTCACTGGACCGTTGGAAGTGCCACTCCGCCAGCGCCACACCGGCCCGGCCACCGTACTTGCCGTACTCGGGCTCGTAGGGACGGAAGCTGTACGAGTTGTTGGGCTGCAGCCGCATCCGGCCGTCCGGACCCACCAGGTCGGCGGGCGGACCGTGCGGGAATTCCAGTGCGAACAGCGTGTCGTACAGCTCTCCGAGGAACCCGTGCCCCATCGCGTACAGGGCCGGCCGCCGGCGCAGGAACGACTCGATCGCCGCCGCCGCGTGCGCACGGACCTGCCCGGTCGCGTCCGGACGCGACGGACGCAGCCGAAGGCGCACATGCGGTCCCTCCAGCCAGTAGTTGATGAAGAAGTAGCCGTCGAGCAGGCCGTCGCAGGTCAGCTCACGCACCAGTGGCGCGACGCAGTCGACCAGCAGCGGCTGAGGGTTCGCGGCGTAGAAGACGTGCACTGCCTGCCACTGCCCGCGCTGTTCGGTCAAGGCGCCCTCCGTTGCGTCTGTACCGCCAGTTCGGCCACGTGCGCACCGTCGTCCGAGTGGACGTGCAGCTCGTTCTCCGCAGGCAGCATCTCGCGTAGGACGAGCCGTGCCTGGGTCGAAGTGATCAGTCCTTCGACGCTCAGCAGCGAGAGCATACTGTCGAAGTCGAGATACTGGGGCTTGGCCGGGCGGGCGGCGGGCCCCGCCGGCTGGTGGACGGTGACAAAGACCTGCCGGGGAAGACGATGCGTGAGCCGCCACCGCCGCCAGCCGAGGAACCGTTCGTGTTGGGGGGTACGCGCGGGCGGCAACGGCAGGTCGGCCGCTGTGACGTGCCAGCTTCGCCGGCTGAGCACGACGTTGCCGTAGCGGACTCGGGGCCGGGTGCTCACCCCCTCGACGGGCGCCCCGGCCGGCACCCCCGCCCAGACGTCGAGCCGTCCGGTCGACGTCGGCGAGAGCAACAGCAGGGTACGGGCGACTTCCGGCAACGCCACCGGGATCAGATAGCCGAAATAGAGTGGGATCACTTCGCACCCGAGCCGTCGGGACAGCAGCACCAGCCGATCGGCTCGTGGGTCGTGGGCGACGGTGAGATCGTCGAGCGGGATCTGCTGGTGCGCGGGTGCGCAACTGGTTTCGCCGGGGTTGACGATCTCGTAGTCGACGAGCCTGCCGTGCAGGTTGAGGTTGGTGCTGGCGGCGCCCCCGGTCACCTCCGCCAGCACCGTTCCCGGCGGCTGAACCAGCCGCGCGTGCCGACGTAACTGGCCCGCGAGGTCGTCGCCGTGCGGGTGGTCGTGCGCTGCGAAACAGTGGGTGAAACGGCTGAACGGGAACGACAACCCGCCGTACGACTGGTTGAGCACCACGACCGGATCGGGCTCACGTGCCACGAGCTGGACGAAGTGGCTCTGGGCCAGGTACGGGGTCCGCAGCGGGGCGAGCCAGCCGGCCAGCTCCGTGACGATTCCGTCGTCCAGGTGCAGGTCGGCGTCGGGCCGATGGTCGGCGAGCCGGTCACGCATGTGCTCGGCGAGCCGCCGCCGGGCCCGATCGAGCACCGTGATGCCGGGCAGCCCCAGCCAGTTCTCCTCGGGCAGGTAGGCACCGTGCTCGTCGAACGGTCGGCGGTCGGCGGTGAAGGACACGTACTGGCGGTAGAGATCCTCGTGAAAATCCTCGACCAGCTTCAGCACGTCGTCGCAGCGCCCGCCGGCACCGAAGCGGGCCACGAAGAAGCCCTTGAACAGCAGCTTGTGCGCCAGCGTCGGGTCGAACGCCGGCAGGATCTGTTCGACGGCGCGCAGCCCCGGCCCGATCAGCCGCTGCCACCGGTCGAGATCCAGCCGTGCCGGCTCCCCGTCGAGCCGTACGTCCTCGTAGAGCAGTGCCTGCGGGATCGGCGGGGGTGTGGGGCTCAGTTCCGCCGCGAGACGGGTCAACCGGTCGCGAAGTTCGGCCAGCAGCCGACGTCGCTCCGCCAGGCCCGCGGCGGGATAGCGGTCGGTGAGAACGAGTATTCCGGTCAGCCGGCCGGCCAGGTCGTTCGCCCAGCCACGGCCCAGATCCCGCAACACGTCCCGCAGCTCGCCCAGCGGATCTGCGCTGTGCACGTCGATCCGCAGGTCCGGCACCTGCAGCATGCCGAGTTCGAGCAGGGCGGACAGGTACCGCTCGCACTCTGCCGGCGACGCCCGTTGCTCGTCGACCAACCATCGCGTCAGGTCGCCGCAGCGCAGCCGGGAGCGCCGCCCGAACAGGTCGATCAGGCGGTCGAGCACGCCGCTGCGGCGCAGGAAGAACAACCGGTCGCGGACCGCGTCGAAGCTGACCGTCGCGTCCTCGTCGCCGGTGGTGACCCAGTGCCGTACGTAGCGAATGCGATCGTCGTCGTGACGCCAACCGACGGTCAGCTGCACCGGCAGGTCGGCTCGCCGTACCGGGTCGGAGAGAATCAGTTCGATCAGCCGGCTGAGGACCACCACGTTGAGCTGGACCCGACTCCGCCACGTTCTGGGCAGGTCGATCCTGGTCGACGCGCTGCCGGCCGGCGGGCACCCCGGCCGGCCATCGTCGGACGGCTCGGCGACGACCTGGATCGGGGCGGCGGTGACCCGGCTGAACCAGCCCAGGCCGACGCCGGTGAAGGTACTGAACGGACTGGTCTTGCCGGCCGTACGGTAGACGTAGGACAGCAGCGTCCGTTCCATCCGGCGAATTCGCTTGTCGGGTACGGCGTCGCCGGGCGGGTGTCGCGGCAGCTGGCGGTCCAGCACGGGTGAGGCGATCAGCAGACCGAGCCGCAGTCGGGGATCGTCCGCGAGCCGCCAGAGTTCGTCCCGGCCGGCGGCGACCTCGTCGGCGAGCAGCGCCGCGCCCTGCCCCGTCAACGCGATGAGCTCCCGCTGGTCGGACAACCAGTCGGACAGCTGCGCCGCGGTGTGTCCGTCGAACCCATGCACCAGATCGACCGCACCCGCCGGGTCATCCGGCAGCACGTTCGCGAACACCTGCCGACGCAGGGCCAGCAGCCGTCGCCGTGCGCGGCCGTCCTCGTTGGCCTTGACCAGGCCGTGCAGCAGATCGCTCAGCTCCGCTGCCCGGACCCGCAGCTGCTCCTGGCGGCGTACCACGGTGTCGGCCCAGTCACTGGCGGCGGGGCAGCGCAGCCGGTGCACCGCGGCGGTGGGCAGCCCGGCCACCCGCAGCATGAACAGCGGGCTGAGGACCGGGTCCGGCGGTGTGGTCGCGGCCACCGTGCCCGCACCCAGCAGCTCCTGCACGGCGATACTCCTTCCGGCCCGCTCAGACCAGCTCGTAGTTGAAGTCGGCCGGGTCGGGACGTTCGTGACCGACCAGCATGATGAGCAGCGGGTACTCGTCGGTGCCGGTCAACCCGAGCTCCTCGACGTAGGAGACGTTGTCGAAGCCGAGCGCGACGCCGCAGCCGACACCCAGCGCCGAGGCGGCCGTGTAGCAGGTCTGCGCCACCGCGCCGATCGTCGCGTTGACCAGGTGGTAGCCGCGGTCGCCGGCCACCTGCAGCACCGCGGCCGTACGGACGGTGGGCACCAGCACCGCCGCCGCCTGCTCCAGGTTGTAGTTGGCCAGAAAGTAGTTGCGCTGCAGGAATTCGCCGGGCGGGCCGGTCCGGATCGGTCGTAGCGCGTTCCTGACCGGGTCGTACTCGTACTCGCCGGGCGGAACGTGCCGGACGTGGTTCACGAAGGCGTACATCTTCACCAGCGGGCGCGTGCCCGGGCCGAGCGTGTCGACGTCGAACCCGGTCCCGGCGCTCGCCGCCAGCAGTGCCGCCAGCGCCGCCGCTTCGAGCGGGACCCGCGCCTCGAAACGGCCGAAGCTGCTGCGACGGCGACGCAACGCGGTCCGTACGTCCATGGTGAGCGGCGGCGGGTCGGGCAACCGTGGCCACGGACCGTCGGGTACGGCGGTCGCCGCCGCCGCGCGCAGATCAGCCGGGCTCGGTCGGTCCGCCAGTCGCCCGAGTGTCGCCCGGCGCATCCGGGCCGGCGCGGAGAACGTCAGCACCCGGCGGGACCGCTCCCGGTCCCGGTGCCGTACCGCCGGCGCCGGCCAGGTGGTCGCCGGCCAGGTCGACTCCGGCCAGGTCGACTCCGCCGGCGACGGCGGCTGGTGGCCGGTCGCGTCGCGGGCGGGCGGACCGTCGTGGTCCCAGTCGAGCGGAACGACCGCGAAGACCCCCGCCACCTCGGCGTCGATGCCGAGCAGTCGGTTGAGCGGCGGTTCGTCGAACCACAACGCCGGCTCGATCCGTAGGCCGTTGGCCCGGGCCCAGATCCGCCATGTCTGGAGCGTCGTTCCGACGTCCATCGTCACCGCGTGGTACGAGAAACTGTTGTACTTGAAGGCGTTCTGCCACAGCTTCACGTCGACGATGAGAAACTGGTCGGTCCGGGCGGCGGCGGGCAGCTCGCCGAGCGCCGCGCGGACGACGCCGGCGACGTCCCCGACCAGCAACGGAGCGAGGGCGTGGTGCGGCGTCGAGTAGTAGTAGACGCCGGGCGTCAGCGGGCCGGTAGGCCCGCAGCACCAGTAGATCCCGCACGGATACAGCCCGCCACCGGAGGCCGTCCCTCGGTACCAGTTCGCCCGGGGATAGGACGGCAGCGTCGCCAGGTCCGTGTTCGCCTGGACGCCGAGCCGGCGTCCGATCACGGCGTACGAGTCGTGCAGCATCCCGGCGAGCGTCGGCAACGCGAATCCCCGACCGGGAGGTACCTCAGCTGGTGGATGCAGCCCGGCCTGCACGGTGGCGGTCGTCGCCGCCCCGGGGGCGGTCGTCGCTTCGCTGCTCGTCGCCAGCGGCAGCGGCAGCGGCAGCAGGTCCGGTCCGGGGAAGAACTTGCCCTTGCGCGGCGCGTCGCCCCAGTCGGGGGTGAAGTCCGCCGGCTCCATCGGCACCCGGCCGCGCCGCAGCACCGCCGCCGCGTACTCCCGGGCATAGCCCGTCGGGTCGCTGCCCGTCGGTTCGTCGGCCGTCGGGTCGTGGCGGGGATCTCGCGGTGCTGCGGACATCGCCGTACCTCCGATCAGGGAAATGGGTGGGGCACGGCGTGGATCTCCTCCGGCCGCAGGTCGCGGTCGCGCAGACCGGCCGCGTGCAGGGCGGTACGGGTGCGGGGCAGCAACGGCGCCCGTTGCCGCTGCCAGCCGAAATCGATCGGGACCAGACCGGGCACGATCACCTTGACCGTGTACAGCCCGAGATCGCGCCCCTCCGGCAGGGTCTGATCGACCACGATGACGTCGAAGCCTGCGGCCGCGATCTCGGCCACGCACCGGCGCAGGTCGGTGAGCAGGTCAGCGGCGGGTGGCTCGGCCGTGGCGAACCGCTCGCGGAGCGGTTGCGGCCCGCCCGGTCGGGCATCGAGCAGGAACCTGGCGTGCCGCGCCATCTGCGGTAGACCGTAGAGCAGCGGGTGGTCGTGCAGGCCACGGACGAGGTCGAAGTCATCCAGCATCGGGCGCAGCCGTGCCTCGTCCGCGTCGACCCGCAGGCGGAGCTTCACCGCGTCGGTGGCGATCTCGCAGAGCGCGGCCGCCAACGCGGCTTCCGGATCGAGGCTGGCTCCGCCGCCGAAGCAGAGCGTGCCCGGACCTGCGTCGCGACGGACCGCCATGGCGGTGACGACCGGCACGGTGAACGTGATCCGGGTGTCGAAGAACCGTGCCTGGTAGCCGTACATCGCCAACCGGTCGACCATCTGGCGGGTCTGCGGCCGGGTGCTGGTCGTCGGGTCGATCTCCGGTAATGCCGCCCGGCCGTACCAGGCGAGCAGGAAGGCGTCGCGTTCGACCACCTCCATCAGCCCGAAGTAGATCGCCTCGGTCAAGCTGCCACCGGAGGCGCAACCGTTCGAGGTCTCCTGCACGAACCGGGCCTCGGCCGGCGGTGTGTGGTAGTAGGCGAGCACCTCAGGCACCAGGACGGGGCGTTCGTCGCGCAACGAGTAACCCCACACCCAGCTCACCTGGGTGCTCCCGGTGAACCTGGTCAGGTGTGGATTCCGGCGGTAGAACTCGTCCGAGTAGACGCCGCAGCAGCGGGGATCGAGCGCGTCGTCGCCGAGGTCGTCCAGCGGTGCGACCACGACGGTCGCCTTACCCCGGGGTCGCAGTCCGGCGGCCCGCTCCAGCCCTTCGAGCACCGCCACTTTGGCGCTGGTGGCGTAGCTGTCGGTGTGCCCACCGTAGAGGGTCTCCCGCAGGTACCGTCCGGAGCGCAGGGTGAAGGCGCCGACGACCGCGGCGGTGGACGTCGAGGACAGGTCATGGATCGCGGACCCGCTCAGGGCGCCACACGTCGGGTTGACGAACGCTTCGACCTCGAACGGGTACGCCTCGACCGGCCGTAGCCGAAACGAGTCAGGACGAGGTTTGGGCGCCGGCCGCAGCACCGGCACCGCCCGCTGGCGGGTGTCGGGTACGCGCCGGGCGCACCGTGGGCATTCCGGATCCGGCACCAGGGACAGCGTGCGGACCCGCAGGCCGGCCAGGTCGACCTGGTGGACGCGTTGCGGCGGCCGTCGCGTTGCGGCGTCGTGCCGGGCATCGCCGGTCTGTGCCCGGATCACCGCCACCAGCAGGTCGACGGCGAACGGGGTCAGGTACGGGCTGGCGCCGACGGCGCGGCCGACACCGCCGAGCTCCAGCGCGTCGCGCAGGGTCGCCGGACGGACCGACTGCCACCGGCGGGCGAGGCAGCACGCGCATCCCGGCCGGTCGGTGCCGAGGTCCGGCAGCGGACCGATCACCGCATGGTGGCCGTACAGGAAGACCGGAATCCGACGGGCGCAACCGGGCGGCTCGTCGGCTCCGATCGGCGCCGTCAGCTCGTCACGCCGGCCGAGCTCGTACACCTTGATCCGTGGCCCGGCCCGGTGCTCCGTACTCAGCGCCCGCTCCAGCAGGTCGGTAAGGGGGTGATCGGTCAGGCCTGGCGCGGTCACCGGTCCTCCTGCCGGGCGAGCAGCACCCGGACCGTCGTGACACCGCCGATGCGCAGGTCCACCGGCGTGGTCTCGACGACCAACGGCTCGTAGCCGCACGCCCGGACGGCGTCGGCCAGGAGTCCCGGCCGACGCTGCCCGGTGCTGGTCGGCACGGCGACGTCGTCGACCGGTGTCAGCGTGCCCGGGTCGAAATCGGTCAGCAGCGGGTCACCACTGTCGACGGCGGTGCCGTCCGCAAGCTGCCGGCCGAGTTGGACGCTGCCGAGCAGATCCCGCACGGCCGCGACGGCGGCTCGGTTCCAGGACGTGTGCGCGCCCGCCCGCCACCCGGTGGCCCCGGTGCCCGCGTCCGTGTACCGGGCGAGCAGGACGTGCATCCCGCCCGGTGCCGCCGGGGTGAGGTCCAGCAGTTCCAGCGTGACCCCGAGGTTGTCCGCGGACTTGGCAAGGAACTCCAGCTCCGGACCGCCGTACGGGGCACGCAGGACGACCCGCCGCAGCGGGGTCCGGCCCCTGATCGCCGCCAGCAGCGCGAGATGACACCACGCCGAGCGCAGGCCGTGCCAGGTCGCCGCGGCGGCGGAAGGCCCGGCTCCGTCGCCGGCGGGCCCGGTCAGGAACATCCGGTCCCGGTTGTCGGGGCCGAGCGGCTGGACCGCTCCGGCGGGCACCCGGCGGTGTGCGCCGGTCAGCAGCGAGGTGGCTGTGCGGTAGCGGATCGAGGCCGAACCGCCGTCAGTGGTTCCGCTGGCGATGGCCAGCGCGGCCGGCGACACCCTCGGCAGGGCCGGTCCGGCCGGTTCGTCGAAGTCGGACGGCGCGGGGGGAGCCCACGCCGCGTACACCTCGGCGGCGAGATGCAGCGCGGCGCGCCTGGCTCCGGCGACGTGGTGGATGTCGAAGGCCGCGATCCGGCGCCGTGGCCCGTGGCCGAGCGAGACCTCGACCATGCTCACCTTCAGGGGGGTCTGTGTCCAGGCGTCGTCGTCGAACGCGATGAACACTCCGGCATGCCGACCGATCAGCACCGACCGGCGGTCGAGGTCGGCGAGGATCACCTCCGCCGCCGCTTGCTGGCCTTCCGGGTCGGCCGTGGTGGTGTCACCGGCCAGCTCCGCGTCCAGATCCGCCGGCGTCACCCGCGCTGCGGTCCGGTGGCCGGCCTGCCGGGTGGCGTGGGTGACGCATCGTGCGCAGGCCGGATGGGGCAGCAGCGTCTCGGCGAGTACGTCCACCGACGTCAGGTTCTGAATGATGATCTTGCCATCGGTCTCCGGCGGCAGCGCACCGGTGGTGATGCGGAAGATCTCGTAGCTGAGCAGGTTGCCCAGCATCGCGGCGACCGGCTCCAGCGGCTGCTGACCGCTGGGTGCGGCGGTCAGCAGGGAACTGGACCCGCTCCACAGGTCGGCCGCCGCGCCACGGTCGCCGTTGGCGCCGAGCCGCAGCAGAGCGCAGGTCCAGCAGCCGAGGCGCTCCGCCGTACTCATCGGTCCGACGACCGCCCGCTCCCCGAACGACCACATCGGCAGCAGGGTCCGGCCGGCCGGTACCGCCGATGCGAGCAGCGGTAGCGTCCGCCCGGGTGCCGCGACCTCGTCCGTTACGACGACGACATCGTACGGCGCCAGGTCGGACCAGGTGGACGGAGCCGGATCGATCGTGGCGATCTCAGCTGGGCAGCCCGCCGCGGTCAGCTCGTCCGCCTCCGCGAGGACCTCGGCCAGGCGCGGGTCGTCCTGGTCGGCCGCCGGGTGCACGCCGACACCGGCCACGCCGTTACGGATCAGACTTCGGGCGCAGGACCGGGCGACCGGGCCGGTGCCGAGTACCGCGACGGCGGTGTCGCGGAACCGGCGGAAGCGGGCCTGTGGACTGTCCCGGTAGTGCTCGATGTAGGCGAGTTGGGCGGCGAACCGGCGGTGTACCGCGGCCGGCAGGTCGATCCCGACCTCGACGGGTAGGTCCCGCGCCAGGTCCCGTTCGTAGAGGGCGGTCACCAGGTGCACGACCATGTCCCGCTGGTCGGGCCGCAGCGCGGCGCAGATGTCGGCGACCCGGTGACGACCGTCGAGGTACGGCACGAGCAGGCTGGCGAATCGGTAGGCGGATCGAGACTTCAGGGTGAAGCCGCCCTCGGCGTTGTGGAAGAGCACGCCTTCCGGCGTGCTGGTGAAGAGCACATCCCGACGGACTCGTGGCCTGGTCTGGGCTATTCGGTCATACGTTGCGGACAACTGGGCCACACCTTTCTCAAGACACCGGGCGGGCGCAGCCACGGGCGAAGACTCGGAGAAGTTCGTGCATCGTGTAGTGGCCGGACCCCTCTTCCAGCAGGTTCGCGTCGACCAGTTGGTCGAGTAGCGGCTCCGCGTCGGCCGCCGTGGTCCTGAGTGCGGCAGCGCCGTCGGCGGCGGTGAACACCGGCGGGGCGGCACTGCCGAGCCGCACGAAGGCGTCGACGAGCGCCGGGTCGAGGCGGTCGAGCCACCCACGGAACCGCTGGACCACCGACATCTGTGGATCGTCGGGCAGGGCCAGCCGGTCGATCCGGTCCGGGGCCAGCCACGCGACCACATCACTGACCTGCATCTTCGGCCGGGTCAGCAGTCGCGCCCCGGCGATCCGCAGGGCGAGCGGGAAGTGCCCGCAGGCGGTGGCGAGCGCCCGCAGCGCCGCCGGTTCGGCGTCTGCCCGGTCGGCACCGAGCAGCGAACCCAGCAGGGCGACGGACTCCTCCTGGTCGAGCACGTCGAGCCGATGGACCTGGGCGCCGCTGCGCACCACCAGGCCGGCCAGGCTCATCCTGCTGGTCACGATCACCGACCGGTCCGGTACACAGCACAGCAGATCCGCTGGAATCTGCTGTATCTCGCGGACGTCGTCCAGCACGATGACGGCCCGCTGCGGTCCACCGGTGGGCACCCGGGCGCGTCGCGCGTGCAGGTCCGCGGCGATCTGACCGGCGGCCCGGGGCAGGCCGTCCGGATCGGTCGCCCGAAGGAGGCTCGGCGTACCCGCGCCGCGTCGTTGAGCCAGCCGCGCGACGTGCACGGCCACCGCGGTCTTGCCGATCCCGGGCGGTCCGGTCACCACGATGGCGGTACCCGGGCCACGGTCCGGATCCAGCGCGGCGAGGATCGCGGCGCTGACGTCGGCACGTCCGGTGAACCGGGACGTGGTGGGAAAGGGCTCGACGCCGTAGCGGCTGTCGGCACGCACGGGTGTCCGAGGTCCGGCGGGCGGTTGTCCCGGCCCCTCACCCCGCAGGATGGCGATCTCGAGCTGCTCGACGGCGGTGCCCGGATCCACCCCCAACTCGGTGCGCAGATAGCTTCTGATCCGTCGGATCTCGGCGAGCGCGTCGGCTTGTCGGCCGGTCCGGTAGAGCGACTCGGCGAGCCGTTTCGAGATGCCCTCGTGCCCGGGGTGCTCCCGGGACACCCGCCACAGTCCGGGCAGTGCGGCCCCGACCTGGCCACACGCGAGCCGGATGTCGGTGGCCCGCTCGATGGTCCGCAGCCGTTCCTCGACGAGTCCCGGCAGGACACCGGTGCGCAGCACGTCGGACGGTACGTTGGCCAGCGGCGCGTCGTGCCAGAGCGCGAGTGCCTCGTCCAGCAGGTCGAGGCGCGCGGCCGGCTCGTGCGCCTCGGCGGCGTGCCGAACCAGTTCGCGAAAGTGCACGAGATCGAGCGTTCGCGCGTCGGCGACCATCCGGTAGCCACCGGGTACTGTCTCGATAGCGCTGTTCGATATCCCGTACTTCGTGAAGAGCTGCCGGAGACGGAGTACACAGGTCTGCAGTGCGGCCCGCGCGGCAGCGGGTCGTTCGTCATTCCAGATGGCCTGCCACAACGCCTCGACGGTGACCACCTTATTGGCGTTGAGCAGCAGTGCCGCCAGCAGAATTGTCGGCTTCGACGGCGGTAGAACGACCGAGTCCGCGCCGTGGGCCATGGTCAAGGGCCCGAGAATCCGGAACCTCAGCCGCCGATCCTGGCGCCCGCCCTCCGTCACGATTTCGCTGGTCATGACACAATCCCCGGGTAGCGCCCACCGATCAGCCGGCTGTTGGACCGCCTCTTTGGAGTCTGGAGGTCCTCGACATCCGCATCGAGGATCGCTCAGCCATGCTACCGAGGTCGATCAGTATCATCAATAGGAAGATCTAAATCTCCGACCGGATCGTCGATGGGTGACCCTGGTGCGTCGACACCGGTGGATCGCCAATCGCTCATCACTGGCTATTTCCGCAAACAGCTCTTATTCGACAGGCATCGCGCTTTTGGCGACGAAACATCACTCCCGCTGATGCCGGGTCGTGGCGCCGCGGCCGGCCGTCCAGGCGTTCCGGTACAACCCGGGGCTGCTCGTATGACACGCGAAGGGTTGCGGGCGATACTGGCCTGATGGGGCGAACCGGGACGCCGGCCGACCAAGGAGGACGCTTGACCGTGCTGGGAGGGGCGGACCTGCCGGAACTTCCTACCGGACCGTCGGAGCTCGAAGCAGCCGTCTACCGCTGGATAGTCCGGCACGGGCGCACGCAGGTATGGGACGCCTCGGAGGAGTTGGGACTCACCCGCGCCAAGATGGCGGAAGCCATTCAGCTGCTGCTGTCCCGTGGGCTCGTCACCGAAATGGGTGGCGACACGTCGCGATTTCAGGCGGCAAATCCTGAACTCGCGTTGATGGTGGCGATCGCTCCGCTCGAAAGCGTGATCCGCTGCTATCAGGCGCACGCCGACGAAGTGCGCCTCCAATATGCGAGCCTGCGGCATGAGTATCTTGAGGCGATGAGTCGCGGATCACTGGCGGTCGAGGTGATTCCGGGGATCGGCGAGGTGCGTGCCGCGATCAACAACGCCGCCGTGGAGTGTCGGACCGAGGTGATCGCCAGCCAGCCCGGCGGCAACCGCGACGCGGACGCACTGGACGAGGCGTCCCGGCGCGACGTCGAGATGCTCCAGCGTGGTGTGCGCATGCGTGTGCTCTACAGCCACACGGCCAGGTTCAACAAGGCGAGCCAGGCGTACGCGCGGCGGATGTCCGCGCTCGGCGCCGAGTACCGGACGGCGCACGAGCTGTTCGGAAGGCTGATCACCTTCGACCGGGAGGTGGCCTTCGTACCGCAGCGCGACGGGGCGTCGGGCGCCGTGGTGATTCGCGAGCCGTCCATCGTGGCGTTTCTCGGCGACGTGTTCGACATGATGTGGACCCATGCCCAGCCGTACGCGACCGCGGCTGCCGACGGTCTGGAGGCCGTCTCCGGCGACCTTGACCGTACGATCGCCAACCTGCTCGCCGCCGGGATGAAGGACGAGGCGATCGCGCGCCGGCTCGGCCTGTCGCTGCGATCGACGCGTCGACACATCGCGAACATCATGGAGCGACTCGGCGCCCGGAGCCGTTTCCAGGCGGGCGTGCTCATGTCTGCACGGGGACTGCTCGACGTGGACGCGGACACCACCGGCCAGGGCTGACGGCCGCCTGGTGGCCGGCACCCGGGAGCCGGTCACACCGCTGTCGGTGACGACACCGACCCGCCGGACAGGCTGACGGCGAGCAGCAGGAGGTCGGTGCGGCTCCGGGTGCCGACCTTCTTCTTGATGCGACGGAGATAGGCGTCGACGGTATGTGGACTGATCCGCATCTGCCGGGCCGTGGCGGCGTACGTCAGGCCCGCCGCGAGGTGCCGCATGACCTCGACCTCACGGTTGCTCAGCACGCCCGGGTCGGGAGCGACGCCGATGATCACACTTGCCTCCCCGTAAGTCACGATGACTTGCAGCTGGAGCGATCAAGTCTTCACCTTCCGTGACACTCCACGACATCTCCAGGGCGGTAACCCTTCATCAAGATGCCAGGCAGGAAGATGCCTCTCGGCGGTGAAACCTGATGCGTCCCGGCCGACGACGGCCCGGCCGGCGAGATGTCAAGTCCCGACTTCTCGTCGCTTTCCCGCAGACCGGTCGGCGTCAAGAGTGAAAGCCACGCCGGCGCCGATCAGCGCACTAGCTGGGGGGGAAGGTTGTCAACCGGTACCAGAGCAGACAGCGTCGAAAGCTGGCAGCCAATGGGCGCCAAGGCGGCCAAGCTGGCGGCCATGAGTGGCCTCGGTGTTCATGTCCCGTGCTGGAGCGCGGTTTCCAGCGACGTCTTCGCTGTTTTCCTGGAGAAAGTCGATGACATCGATGTGTTGCTGAGTCGTGCCGAGGAGGAACCGCAGCGCGTCGCGGCGGAGATGACCCGCCGGATGCGGGCGACCGAGATCCCGGTCGACCTGGCCGAGACGATCCACGCGGCGTACCTGGCCGCGGGCGGCGGCAGCGTCGCCGTACGTTCGTCCGGTCTGGAGGAGGACGGTGACAGGCATTCCTTCGCCGGCCAGTTCGACACCTTCCTCAACGTGACCGGGGTCGGCGAGGTCCTGGACCGGGTCAGGGACTGCTGGGCATCCGCGTTTTCGGCCCGGTCGCTGACCTACCGGGCGCGCAACGGCCTGCCGTCGCGCCCGGCCGGCATGGGCGTGCTCCTGCAGCAGATGGTCCACTCAGAGGTCAGCGGGGTGATGTTCACCGCCGATCCGACCACCGGTGCCCGCGACCGGTACGTGGTCAGCGCCGTCTACGGGCTCGGCGAGGGCGTCGTCTCCGGCGCGGTGGACGCCGACACGGTGGTCCTCGACGCGGCCACCGGAGCGGTCCTGCGCTGCGAGGTGGGCGACAAGCCGGAGCGCTACGAGCCCGCGGCCGGCGGCGGGGTCGAGATCGTCGAGGTGCCGGACGTCGACCGGGCGGGGCTGTCGCTGGACCGGGTCGACCTCGACGCACTACGCGCGGCCGGCCGCGCGATCAGCGATGCGTTCGGCACCCCGCAGGACATCGAGTGGGCGGTCGCGGACGGCCGGCTGTGGGTCCTGCAGAGCCGCCCGATCACCACCTTGCCGGCACCTGCCGAAGCCGGTGTCGAGCGGGCGGGCGAGCTGCGTATCTGGGACAACGCGAACATCGTGGAGAGCTTTCGCGGCGTCACGTCCCCGCTGACCTTCACCTTCGCCTCGATGGTCTACGGCGCGGTGTACGAGAGCTACGCACGGTCTTTGCGGGTGCCCGACAAACAGCTCAGGCAGATGCAGGAATGGCTGCCCGCGCTACTCGGCAGCTTCCACGGTCGGGTCTACTACAACCTCGTCAACTGGTACCGCCTCCAGCGAATCCCGCCGTTCTACGACGTCAACCGCAAACTGCTCGAGGTCGCCATGGGCGTCGACGAGGCGTTGCCGGACGAGATCGCCCAGCGGTTGCAGCCGTACGAATTCGACTCGGCCTGGGAGCGGCGGCGCGCCCGGCTGCTGACCTGCGCGACGTTCTTCTGGAAATACCTGCGGATGGACCGCGACGTCGACAGGTTCACGGCGCACTTCTACGAACAGTACGCGGTCTTCGACAAGCGCGACTACGCGGCGATGCCCGCCGACGAGGTGTACCGGGCGTTCCAGGACCTGATTCGTGGCCTGCTCAAACGGTGGGGTCCGATGCAGATGCTCGACTCCACGATCCTGCTGTCGATGGGCCTGCTCACCATGCTCGGACAGCGCTGGCTGCCCGCCGCGCCGCAGTGGCTGACCTGGGCCGCCGCCCGGCCCGGCGGCGACGTCGAGTCCGCCGGACCGGCCCGCGAGCTGGCCGCGCTCGCGGCCACCGTCAAGGCCGACGACGAGCTACGCCGGCTGGTGACGCGGACCGAGCCCGCGGCGATGCCCGCCGCGCTCGCGGCGGGCGGACACACCGCGTTGCTCGCGGCGGTCGACGCGTACGTGGCGGCGCACGGCTACCGCAGCCCCGACGAGCTCAAGCTCGAGGTGCCGGATCTGCGCGAGGATCCGTCGAGCCTCTACCTGATGCTGCGCGACGCGCTGCAGGCGCCACCGGAACAGGCCGGCGACGACAGCGCGCAGGCCTATCTCGATGGGCACCTGGGTGGGCCACGCCGCTGGATCTACGAACTCGTCCGCCGCAAGACGGCCCGGTCGCTCGCCGCGCGCGAACGCCTGCGCTTCTGCCGGACGAGGGCGTTCGGGTCGGCCAAGCAGATGCTGCGCGCGCTCGGCCGGCATCTGCAGCGGGTCGGCGCGATCGAGCGGTTCGAGGACGTGTTCCTGCTGCGTCTCGACGAGCTCGCCGGGGCGTACGAGGGAAAGATCGCCCACGACGAGCTGCGCGACATCGTGGCGGTGCGCCGGCGTACCCAGCAGCGGCAGGCGACGATGTCCGCGCCGTCGCGGTTCCGGACGTACGGTGCCCCCTACTGGGCGGGCAACCTCGAAGCCGGGGGTTGGACCACCGGCCCGCAGGCCCGCACCGGCGTCGGCGAGCTGCGCGGGACACCGTCGTCGCCGGGCGTCGCGACCGGGCGGGTCGTCGTGGCGAGCCGACCGCAGGACGTCAACGGCGGCATCCTCGTCACCTACAGCACCGATCCGGGCTGGGTCGCGGCGCTGCCGTCGGCGGCCGGGCTGATCATCGAACGCGGCAGCCCGCTGACCCACGTCGCGATCGTGGCCCGCGAGCTGGGCGTGCCGACGGTCGTCAAGGTCAAGGGCGCCACCCGTGAGCTGGAGACCGGCATGACGGTCCACATGGACGGCGGCGCCGGAACGGTCACGATCCTGCACGACCCGGACGGGGAGGGCACCACGTGAGCACCACCCTGGACTTCGCCGACGTCCGTGACTGGCTGGTCAGACCCAGGGCGGACAAGGGGATCCGGTTCCTTGCCGACGACGGTACCTGGGACTACCACTCGTACGCGGATCTGGCGCTCGCGGCGCGGCGCAGCGCGACCGCGATGACCGCCGCCGGTGCCCGGCCCGCGGACGTGGTATGCCTGCTCATGCCGACCAGCTACCCGACGCTCTGCGCGTACTTCGGGGCCTGGGCCGCCGGCCTGACCCCGTGCATGATCACCCCGCCCAGCTTCGCCGGCAGCGCCGAGTACGTGGAGCTCGTCTCGGGCATCCTGCGCCGCGCCCAACCGGTTCTGATGGTCACCACCGAGCGCTACCAGGAGGTTGCCGACCTGGCGTTGGTCGCCGCGGACCTGCCCGGTCGCGCCTTCTCGCACGGGCAGGCGGAGGAACCGATCGAGGTGCCCAAGGCCGGTCCCGACGACCTGGCGATCCTGCAGTTCACCTCCGGCTCCACCGGTGTTCCACGGGGGGTGCCGGTGACCTGGCAGAACCTCGCCGTCAACATCTCCTGCACCCGGGCGTGGAGTGAGTGGGCCGAGGACGACTCGATGGCCTCCTGGCTGCCGCTCTACCACGACATGGGGCTGATCGGTACCTTGCTCGCCACCGTGTGCAGCCAGGCCGACCTGTGGCTGATGCAGCCCGCGCAGTTCCTGCGCGACCCGGGCCGCTGGCTGGAGTGCATGACCCGGGCCACGATCACCGCCGCGCCGCCGTTCGCGTACGAGTACGCGGCGCAGCGGGTCGCGGCCGAGCGCATCGTCGGCTGGGACCTTTCCGGCTGGCGGACCGCGTTCGTCGGCGCCCAGACGATCGATCCCGAGGTGCTCGACACCTTCGTCGAGGCGACCGCCGTCGCGGGCTTCGACCGTACCGCGCTCACACCGGCGTACGGGATGGCCGAGACGACGCTCGGGGTGACCGCCACCGATCCGGGCGTCGCGCCGCTGGTGGTGCGGGTGGGGCCGGACGGTCTGCGGTTCGGCCACCAGGTGACGCTGACCCGGCAGTTCCACCTCGGTGAGGAGCCGGTGCCGGCACGTAGCGGCTGGCTCACCGGCTGTGGTGGTCCGCGTCTCGGCACCCGGATCGGCATCGTCGATGGCGACGGCGTCGAGTTGCCGCCGGGTCACCTGGGCGAGATCAGGGTCAGCGGGGAGACGGTCACCTCGGGCTACACCAACGACGCCGGCTCCGGCGGCACCCGCTTCACCCCGGACGGCCTGCGTACCGGCGACGCCGGCTTCCTGCACGACGGCCAGTTGTTCGTGCTGGGCCGGATGGGCGACAGTCTCAAGGTCCGGGGCCGCACCGTCTACGTCGAGGACCTCGAGGCCGCGGTCGTCGAGGCGACCGGTCTGTCCATCAGCCGCTGCGTGGTGATCAGCGCGCCCGAGACCGACCGTGCCGGCGTGCTGCTGCTCGTCGAGGGCAGGCACCATGGCTGGCGGGATGCCGCCTACCAGGCCCTGCGCTCCCGGTTGGGCGACGAGCCGCGGATCCGGTTCGCCCTCGGCGGCAACGGTCTGATCCAGCACACCACCAGCGGGAAACCACGCCGTCGCCGGATGTGGCAGCACCTGCAGGAGGGGACCCTCGACGCCACGATCGTCGAGCCGGGGGTACCCGCATGATCCTCACCGAGGCCGAGATCGGCGCGCTCGCCACCGCCACGCTCGAACGCATCGACCACCCTGACGGCGCCGCACTGATCCTGGAGGGCTCCATCGCCGAGGGCTTCGGCAACTCGCGCTCCGACATCGACTTCCTCCTGATCGCCGACCAGGAGACCGACATGCCGACGATGCCGACGATCTTCTTCATCGACGGGCGCCGGGTCGAGATCCGTACCCGGTCCACCGGGCAGATCATCGGCCACCTGCAGCAGGTCCGTAGGCACGTCGGGCGCACCGCGCGCCGGATCGCCACGCTTGACGAGCATCTGCTCAACCGGTGCCAGCGGCTGCTCCGCGCGCACGTCGTGCACCGCCCGGACCTGGTCGGCAAGATCCGCGACAACCTCGCGTACGACGACTTCGCCGCCGTCATGGCCCAGTGGTGGGCCGAGCACGCGCGCCAGTCCGTCCGGCATGCCGTGACGCTGCTCGCCCTCGGCCAGGCGGAATCGGCCGCGGTGTGGGCGCGGGCCGGCCTCCAACAGGCCGCCAAGAGCTACCTGGCACGGCGGGGCGAGACGTACATCGAGCCGAAGTGGCTGTCGCTGCAACTCGACCGACTCGCCGGGGATCCGCTGGTCGAACGCTACTGGACGATCGCCAACGCCGCGCCCGGTGCCGGCCGGGCGGTCGAACACGCACAGGACTGCGTACGCCTGGTCGCGGCGCTCGGCGTGAGCGGCTGCGCCGACGAGCCGCACCGGCTGGTGGTGGCGCGGGCGCCGGAGGTGACCACCTGGCAGATCGACGACCGGGTACACCTGGTGCGTGACCGCCGTGACGTGTTCGTCCTCGGCGTCACCGCCACCCGGATGTGGCGGCGCGTCGTCTGGGGTCGAGCACTCGCGGCGCTGTGCGCCGACGCCGAGCGGGTCGGCGTCGCCGACGCGGGCGAACTGATCGCCGCCTACCTGCGGTACGGCCTGATCCGGATCACCTGGCAGGGCGCCCCGATCTCGCCCCGGCTGCCGATGGCCGCACCGCTCGGCGCGATCACCCCCGCGCCGACGACGAGCAGCCCGATCCTCGGCCTGGCCGGGGCCGAACCGCCGCATCCGCGCGCGATCGCACTGCTGCCGATGCCGGCGCCGCGCTTCGCCGCCGCCGCGATGGCGCTGATGTGGGGCAACTTCATGATCGAGAACGCGCTGGAGGACCTGCGCGGCGCGCTGGACCGTGGACAGTGGCGGGTCGCCGCGCTCACCACGGCGCGCGCGGTCAACGGCGGGCTGCGCGCGCTGCTCAGCGCGTACGGAGTGAGCCCGCTGCCGCCCGATCCAGAGCTGCTGCACCGGCTCGACCTGCTGCCCGGCGGGTATCGGCGGATCCGGGTCCTCGCCGAACGGCTCTACGCGACCTCGGCCACCACCGAGGAGGAGGCCGGCGGCCTGCTCACGGTCATGGGGGAGTACGTCGCCGAGATTCGTACGGCCTCGGGCGGGGAGGCGTTTCCGTCGTCGTTCGAGTCCGCCCACGGCTGGCAACGCACCCTCGACATCGGCTACGACCTGCTGCGCCTCGGCGCCTATCTGGACCAGCAACTTCCCCTTGACGAAGCGCAGGACCTGCTTTCCAGTGGCGGTGTTCAGCCGCACGCGCGGGCCGGCGCCGCAGCACAGGAGGCGTGATGGACGGCGCGTTCGACGAAACGACCGGTTTGGCGATCATCGCCGCGATGGCGCCACGCCCGATGCCGCACGTCGCGGCGGACACCCGGCTGCGCGATGACCTGATGTTCGACTCGATCCGGTTGATCGAACTGGCGATGGCCCTGGAACGGCAGTTCCAGGTGCCCCCGCTCGACCTGGGTGAGTCGGTGGACGTGACGACCGCCGGGGACGTCCTGAACCTGGTCCGCCAGCGGCGCGGCATCGGAGGGCCGGCGTGAGCGTGCCAAAGAAGATCCTGGTCACCGGGGCGGCCGGACTGGTCGGCGCCGAGGTCTGCGCCCGCCTGGTGAAGGCCGGACACCGGGTGCATGCCCTGGTACACCACACCCGAGCGCTGATCGCCAACAACGGCCGGGTCATCGCGTCGTCGGACGGCGGGACAGCACCGGACGGCGGGACAGCACCGGACGCAGGGGCGGGCCCGGTGCGGCTGGTCACCGGGGACGTCACCGTCGGGCGGCTGGGCATCGGGCCCGAGACCTGGGCGGAGCTGGCGGACGGGCTCGACCTGATCGTGCACGCCGCCGCGATCACCGATTTCGGCCGGCCCCGCGAGGTCTACCAGGCGATCAACACGACCGGCACGGCCCACGTGCTGGAACTGGCCCGTGAGCGGTCCATCCCGTTGGTACACGTCAGTACCGCGTACGTGTGCGGTGAGCGGGACGGCGCCATCCTGGAGTCGCAACTCGACGTCGGACAGCGGTTCGGCAATCCGTACGAGGAGAGCAAGCTCGCCGCCGAGCAGCTGGTACGCAAGGCCGCCGCGGACGGTCTGCCGACCGCGGTGATCCGGCCCAGCGTCGTCGTCGGTGCCGCCCGCACCGGTGTGGTCCGCGACTTCAAGAACCTGTACGTCGTCCTGAAGCTGCTGTCCCAGGGCCGCATCCGCGCGATCCCGGGCTACTTCGACGCCTGCGTCGACCTCGTGCCGGTCGATCACGTGGTGGCGCTGATCGCCGCCGTGGTCGACGACTTCGCCCGGGCCCGTGACCGCACCCTGCACGCCGTGGGGGCGTCGGTACGGATGCGCCACATCTCCGACGTGCTCGCCGAGTACCCGTCGTTCCGCGTTCCCCGCTACCTCGCGCCGGCCACGTTCGATCCGGCCACCCTGCCGACCCTCGAGCGTGGCTACTGGGACCGGGTCATGTCGCTGTACGAAAGCTACTTCCGTCGCCGCCAGCACTTCGACGACAGCACGGCGGCGGGGTTGCGGGCGTACCGGCGACTGGCCGACGGGCCGAACCACCTGCGACGGGTCATCGACTACGCGGTCAAGGTGGGCTACCTCGGTGCGCCGCTGCCGGGCGTGGCGGACACGCTGAGCCGGGTCAGCCGCCGATGAGCGGCGGCGTGGCCTACGGGCCGCCGTTCCCCGCCGGACTGACCCACGATCCGGACAAGCAGCGGTACCACGGCACCGACAGCTACTTCCTGGAAGCCTACGAGCAACTGTCGGCGCTGGTGCCGGACCCGGTGCGGTTCGCGTACGGGCACGCCATGCTGCTGATGAAGCCGGACGCCGTGGCGTCGCGCTCGATCGGGCGGATCATCGGATGGCTGCAGGACGAGGGTCTGCGGATCGTGGCGACGGGGCGACTGCGGATGCGCCGCGAGGCGGTCCGCGCCATCTGGCGCTACCAGCTGAACCGGGCGACACCCCAGCGCTGCCTGCTCGCCGACGCGCTGTGCGGGCAGTGCGACTCGCTGGTGTTCCTGCTGCGCCCGGCCGGACCGGTCGACGTGCCGGCGACGGTGGCACTCAGCGTCGGCAAGGGACCGGCGGACCCGGCCCGGCGCCGCCCGGGCCAGCTGCGTACCCGGCTCGGCGACTTCGGCTTCCTGCTCAACCTGGTACACGCCTCCGACGAGCCGGCCGACCTGGTCCGGGAGCTCGGCATCCTGCTGGCCTACAGCGACCGCCGCGCGCTGATCCGCCAAGCGCTGGCGGACACCGACCGGTCCGACGACGCGGCCGCCCTCGCCGTCGCGCTCTACGCCGAGCACCCCCCGCACGACCTGGAGTTCGCCGCCTCGGCCCGCCGCCTGGCCAGGGCGGTGGCGCAGCTGCTCGCGACGGCCGCCCTACCGGAGCAGGTACGGCGGGCGCTGGACGACGGGCTGGCGTCGGTCACCGGTGAGCCGGCCAGCTGGCGACCGGTGGTAGAGCTGGTCTGGTCGGCGGACCTGCCGCTGACCGGCTGGGATCTGGTCGTGGTGGGCAGCCACGCGTTACCCCTGACCCGCCCGCAGTACGGGCAACTGCTGGCCGGCGCCGATCCCGGGCGGTGGCGGGCACTGGCCGCCGTCGCGGGATCATGACCAGCGCGGCCGGGCCGGCCCCGGCACTGGTGCGCTACCGAGCGTTTCTCGGTGCTGTCTTCGCGCCCGGGGTACACCTCACCTACGCCGTGCTGTGGGCGGGCGCGTACGAGGCGGCCGCGGTGCTGGCCGCCGGGGGAGCCTGGCGGCCGTCGGCCGGATCGTTGGTCCGGGCCGTGACGATCGTCGCGGTCCTGCTCTGCCTGCGGCTGGCCGACGAGCGGATGGACGAGTCGTACGACCGGGTGCACAATCCGGACCGCCCGCTCGTCACCGGGCTGGTCAGCGTGACCGAACTGCGCCGGGCCGGCCTCGCGGTGGCCGCGCTGGCGGTCGTCGTCAACGCGCCGCTCGCGCCCTGGTCGGCGGTGGTGCTGGCGGCCCTGCTCGGCTACGCCGAACTGCTCACCCGGTTCGCGCTGCGGATGCCGACGTTGCGTGACCGGCCGCTGCCCTACATCGTCGTGGCATACCCGGTGCAGCTGATGATCGGCGGCTACCTGTACGCCTGCGCGACCGGCACCGGGGTGGTACCGCCGGGTGCCCGCCCGGCCCTGCTGACCCTCGTGTTCGCTGCCGCGTTCCTGCACTTCGAGTTCGCCCGCAAGACGGTACGCGCACCCCGTGCGGGCACCCGGACGTACTCGGGTACGGCGCTGGGTGCCACCGGCAGCGGCGTGCTCACGCTCGGCTGGGCGCTTGTCGCGTGCGTCCTGCTGGCCGCGGTCACCGAGCCGTGGCACCTGCCGGTCGTCGCGTTTCTGCCGTACCTGGCGCTGGTCTTCCCGATCGCCGGTGCCGTCGCCTATCTGGGCGGTCGGGCGCGGCGGTGGCCGACGGCGTTCGCCATGCTCTACCTGATCGTCCTGGACGCGGGTCTGGTCGTCGGCGGGGTGCTGGCGTGATGGAGATCGGAGTCGTTCTACCACAGGGCGAGCTGCACGGCGGTCCACGAGCACTGCGCGAGTACGCCCGCGCGGTGCAGGACCTGGGGTTCGGCCACCTGTTCGCGTACGACCACGTACTCGGCGCCGATCCGGCCGGGCATCCCGGTTGGCGCGGCGTGTACGACGTGGACCACCCGTTCCACGAGCCGCTGGTGCTCTTCGGCTACCTCGCCGGGGTCTGCGACCTCGACCTCGTGACCGGCGTGCTGGTGCTGCCGCAGCGGCAGACCGCGCTGGTCGCCAAGCAGGCGGCCGAGGTCGATCTGCTCTCCGGCGGCCGGCTGCGACTGGGCGTCGGCATCGGCTGGAACAGCGTGGAGTACGAGGCGCTCGGCCGGCCCATGCGGTCCCGGGGCGAACGGCTCGACCAGCAGATCGCCCTGTTGCGCGCGTTGTGGCAGCAGCGGTCGGTCACCTTCGGCCACGGCGGCGAACAGGTCGTGGCGGCCGGCATCAACCCCCTGCCGCAGCGCCCGATTCCGATCTGGATCGGCGGCGCCTGCCCGGCGGCGTACCGCCGGGCAGGCCGCATCGGCGACGGCTGGATGCCCCGCCTGGCGCCTGGACCCGAGCTGGCCGCGGCCCGGGCGATGGTCATGGCGGCGGCCGAGGCCGCCGGCCGGCCCGCGGCGGCCATCGGCATGCACGGTCGGGTCCGCTACACCGACGGCGGCGCGGCCGGGGTCGCCGCGACGGCCCGGCGCTGGCGCGAAGCCGGTGCCACGCACCTGGCGGTGAGCACCCTCGGCGCCGGGTTCAGTTCGCTCGGCGAGCACCTCGAAGCACTCACCGCGATCGCCCGCACGGGTCTGCTGCGCGAGGACCAGCACGACGAGGACCAGCACGAGGAAGGACGCTGTTGATGACCGATACCCGGCTACCACCCCTGTCCGGTGCCACGGTCGACCCCGCCGCCGTGCACCGCCGGCACGCCGACACCGTCTTTCTCACCGAGGTCCGTCCGTACGGTGGGGGCGGATACGCCGCGGCGGCCGTGCTGCCCGCGGGACACCCGTACTACTCGGCGCACGCTGCGGCGGCGAACCGCCACCTCGACCCGATGCTGCTGCTGGAGGCCTGCCGGCAGGTTCTCATCTACGTGGGTCACGATCACCTGGACCTGGCCGAGGACACCCGCTTCCTGATGGACGCCTGCGAGTTGGACGTGCCGGCCGACGGGTACCTGCATCGGCCCGTCGGCCCGACCACGCTGACCATGCGCGTCGACGTATCGGTGGTCCGGGCGGGCAGCCGGATCCGCTCCGTCACGGCCCGGTGCGAGCTGTCGATCGGCGGTGCGCGGATCGGGCGTGTGACGATCACCTCGTCGGTCGTGTCCCCGGCCGCCTATCCGGTGCTGCGTCGTCGGGCCCGCGACGGGTCACCGCCGCCCTGGTCGGATCAGCTGTCGCCGCGTCTCGGCGGTGCCGTCGCCCCGGCGACCGTCGGCCGGCTCCGTTCCGCCGACGTGCTGCTCGCCGAGCTGCGCCAGGATCGGGACGAGGCCGGCGCGCGGGTGCTGCTGCCCTTCGGCCACCCGGGCCTGTTCGACCATCGGCTGGACCATGTTCCGGGAACCCTGCTCATCGAGGCGGCCCGCCAGCTCGGTGCCGCGTTGAGTCCCGAACCCGCCACCGCGGTGATGACCGGTTTCGCCGGCTCGTTCCACACGTTCGCCGAGCTCGACGCGCCCGTGCATCTGACCGCCCGGGCGGGGGCGGACGGCGGGCTGTCGGTCGCGGTGGTGCAGGGCGGCGCCGCGCTCGCCGCGTTCACCGTGCTGACCGGGCAGCAGCCCGGTCCGTCGTCGTGATCGGCATGGCCGGTGTGGCCGGCTCACCGCAGGGGCCGGCAGTACAGCGCGTCAGGAGTACGGGCCGAGAAGATCCGCCCGGTGTAGGCGATGCCGGCGGCGTACTCGTGGCTGGCACACTGCCCCTTGTAACGGCCATGGGCGAAGTCACCACCGCGGGCATCGCCGGGGCGGTTGTCGCCGCGATCGAACCACACGGTCCGACCGCCGGCGGGTAGAGCGGTGGCCGTCGCGGCGCACAGTGCCGTCGAGACCGCGGTACCGCGGACGCTGTAACCGATGAGGAAGGATCCGTCCGGGCACTGCAGCTTGGTGTAGCCCGGTGCCCAGTCGTTGCGCGGGTCGACGTGACGCTCGTCGACGACGACGTCGTACCGGCCGGTGGCGGACCAGAGGTCGGTGGCATCGGTGTCGGTGCACAACCCCCGGTTGCCGGTGTGGCTCAGACCGATGAGCCGTTGCCCGTCCGGGCAGGCGGCCTTGCGGGCGCCACTGTCCCAGTCCGGCTCCGCCCGCATCCGTAGCGACTGGACGAAGTCTGCGTGGTCGGGGCTGAGCATCGACCAGCGCGGCACCGGTGCCACGGGTCCGGCACGGCCGGTGTGGCCGACCAACCGGCCCCAGGCGCCGGCCCGCCAGTCGGCACCGTCGAACACACTGGCGCGGTTGCCGGCGCTGTCCCACTCCAGCAGTGCCCAGCCGTCGGCGCTGCGGCTTTCGTACCACCCGACCAGCGGCCAGTAGGCGAAGTCGGCGTCGCGTTGGACGAGGTAGTCGACGAAGTCGTCGAACCAGGCCCGCTGGTCGCCGCTGGTCGCGCCACGACCGATGCCGAACTCGCTGATCAAGACCGGCGCGGTGAAGTGCTGCTCGGCCTCGGCTGCGGCGAAGAACGCCTGCTGGTACAGGACGTCGTGCAGGTCGGTGCGGCCGAAGTCGCGGTAGCGGGGGTCGCTGGTCTCGCCGAGTCCGGTCGCCCCGCTGTGGTTGGGACCGGTGTAGTCGTAGAAGTGGGCAGAGTAGACCAGCTTCCCGGACCTGACCAGGGTGTGCGAGAGCCGCCGGGTCGGCTCCAGCGTGGGCCGCCCGTGCGGGAGCCCGTCCACCGGCAGTCCGAACCAGTTGATGCCCTCCACGATGATGAGCAGGTCGGGGTTTGCCTCCTGCAGGATCCGGTCACCGAGGCGCTGGGAGGCGGCGAACCAGTCGTGGTCGTCACCCAGGCCCCAGTTCGGGTCGTCCCAGATGGAACGGCGGACCTCGTTGTAGAGGTCCGCGCCGACCACCCGCGGATTGTCCCGGTAGCGGCGGACGAGGAAGAGCCAGTCGGCCTCCCAGTCCGCGTCGGACTGGGAGGCGTTCCACCGCTCGTTGCCGTCGACGGAACAGCACCAGCGGGTGGTGTTGGTGTGGTTGTTGAGGATGACCGCCAGACCGGCGGTGGTGAGGGCCGCCACCACCGCGTCGTAGACCTGCAACGGGGTGCGCCCGCGTAGGCTCGGGTTGGCCGCTACCGCGGCGTCGGTCACCGGGCGTTGGTCGTGCAGCATCTCGTTGGAGAACGGCAGCCGGACGCTGTTGACGCCGATCTCCTGGAAGCTGGAGACGATCTCCGATACCGGTGCCCGGTCGAGGCCCATGGGTATCCGCCCCGAATTCTGACCGGCGTGGTGGTTGGCGTCCTCTTCCGGATCTCCGCGACCGGTCCAGGTGCCGCTCGCACCGTGCCAGTTCCCGGACTTCAGCCTGAACCGTGCGCCGGCGGCGTCGACGATGTACCGACCCCGGGTGCTCAGCGGGGGAGTCCATGTGGTGGCCGCCGACACGGCGCCCGCCTGCGGTTGTGGCCGGGCGGTGGGGCGCTCGCCGGCAGCGGCCACCGCGGCCGGCGGCACCTGAGCGACAAGGGCGATGACCAACGGAACCGTCGACGCGACGACAACTGACCGACGCACGCCACACTCCCAAGGAAGCGAACGCTCGAAACTCACGGACCGTGCGGATGGTTCTCCGATAACATACACGTCTCTCGATCAGTTCGCCGCACTGGCGGCACGTGACGCCATCGCGTTGACGGGTCATACCGTGCGGCTGGCACCGTTCGACCCGAGCAAGGACGGGTAGACCCATGTCAACCGATGCGCGAACGGCAGCATCCGCCACCGGGTGGCAGGTCCGCCTCGGCGACGATCCGGCCCTTCACCAGGCACCTGCGCACCGCCCGGTCCGGGTGGCCAGCCTGATGGGCTACGTGGATCCGATCGGCGTACGACCCGGTGAGACGCTACGGGTGCATCTGTCGGCGCCGGCCGCGTACGACGTCGCGGTCGGCCGGCTCGGGCAGCACGCGCTGCTGCTGCCCGAGCCGGACGACGCCGCCGACCGGGCCGAGGTGACCTGGCTGGGGCGGGCGTCGTCCACCTCGGCACGCCGGTACGACGTGCACCCCGGGTCGTACGGCTTCGCCGGGAACAGCCCGGTCAGCCGACCGGGGTCGGTTTCCGCCTGGGTCCGGGTGTGGCACCTGCCGGTGACCGTCGAGACGTCCAGCTGGGCGGCGGTCGTCAGCGACCTGGACTACCCGGACCGCTGCGGTTGGGCGATCGGAATCGACGCCGACGGCCACCCGGGCTGCTACGTCGGCGACGGCGGGCACCACGACCGGGTGAACTGGACCTTCGCCGTCGCATCCCTGTCGAACCGACTCGGCGAATGGGTCCACCTCGCTTTCACCGTCGATGGCGACCGGGTGCGGTTGTGGGTCGACGGCACCGTCGCGGCCGAGGGAGCGGCGGCGATCGGCGACGCGGCGGCCGGCACGGTGCGCGTCGCCGCGGCGGCGCAGAGCGGCCTCGTCGACCACCTGCTGGACGGGGACGTGAGCAGTGTCGCGATCTTCTCGCGCGGACTAACCCGGCACGAGGTGGTCGCCCTCACCGACGACCGCGCCATGTCGCCGACCGTAGCGGTGGCGACCGAGGCGTTGCTCACCCACTGGCCGCTGCGGGAACGCCGCGGCACGACCGCGGCGGACAACAGCGGCAACGAGCGGCCGCTGACCCTGGTCAACACTCCGACACTCAACATCCCGGGACCGCCGGCATCGCAGGCCATCGGCCGACCCGGCTACGACCCGGACGCCGACCCGACTCGGGGCGGCTGCATCCGGTTCTCCTCCGACGACCTCGTCGACTGCGGTTGGCCGGCGGGCGTCGAGATCGACGTGCCCGAGTCCGCCGACAGCGGCACCTACTACGTGCGGGTGACGTTGATCGGCGCCGAGGACGAGCCGTTGGAACTGCCGTTCGTGGTCGTGCGTCCCCGGCCGCGCCTGCCGCGTTCGGTCGCGTTGTTGTACGCGACGTTCACCTGGACCGCGTACGCCCGCCGGGCCACCGACGGCGTGAGCATTCCCGGTCTCGCCTCCTCGGCGTACAGCCGTAACATCAGCGGCCGGCTCTTCTTCAACCTCGGGATGAAGATGCCACTGCCCCGGGTGCGGCCGTTCGTACACCGCAGTCACCTGCGCGACGCCACCGTTCACCAGCATCTGGTCCGGCCCGAGCGACACGCGGAGTCCTGGCTGGCACGCGAGGGCTACTCGTACGAGTGCATCACCGACGCCGAGCTCGACGCCGACCCGGGCTTGCTGGAACACTTCGCCGCGCTGATGATCGTGGGCCACGACGAATACTGGACGCAGAACATGCGTGACGGGGTCGAGAACTATCTGCGTGGTGGGGGCAACGTGGTGTGCCTCAGCGGCAACACGGCCTTCTGGCGGGTCAGCTACGACCAGGACACGAAGGTGATCGAAACCCGCAAGACCACGCACCCGGGGGAGGGGACCGGCGTCGCCTGGCTGCCGCCGCACGAGTGGGGCGAGCGCTGGCACACCGATGGCCGCCCTGGTGGCAAATGGTCCTGTCTCGGGCAGTCAGCCAGCGAGCTGTTGGGCCTGGAGACGCTGGGCTGGATCGACAGCGGTGACCGTACCGCCTTCGCGCCCTTCACGGTCATGTCACCCGATCACTTCCTGTTCCACGATCCGCAGCCGGTGCCGATCGAGGCCGACAACCTGATCGGCACCCGCTCCCATGACGGCCCCGCCGTGAGCGGATACGAGGTGGACGGGCTGCCGGAGGTACAGGGCATGCCGGCGTCGGACCCGGAGGGACTGACCGTTCTCGCCCACGCCGATCACGGTCCGCGGTTCGTCGCGCACTGGGGTGCGGACCCGGGGCACGGGGCTGACCTCATCTACTGGGAGCGTCCGACGGGCGGGGTCGTGCTCAACGCCGGCGCGACCAACTATCCGGGAGCCCTCGCGGTCGACCCGGGCCTGCAGATGCTCACTCGCAACGTCCTGCACCACATGGGCGTGGACCGGTGACGTCGCGGTAGCCGAGCCGCTGACCGCGTGACGGACGGGCGCTGCGACCCTGCGTGCGGCCCGGCGGCCGGGTTAGGGGCCGCCCCGGGGGATGTCCCCCTGTCGTGTCCCCGTGGTCGAGTACTTACAGTGGTGGGTATGGCACCGGCACGATCTTTACACGAGATCTTCGCGGGGCTCGCCGGCGCGGCCGGGGCCGACCGCGACGTCGCCGCTGTGCTGCGCGCCAGCGGTCACCCCGAGCTGCCGGCCGACCTTCTCGCCCAGGCCGTCGTCAGCTATGCCGACACCGCTGCGGCCGAGGTGGCCGAGCATCTGGCCCCGTTCGTCATGGCGCACGGACCGGTCATCGACCACGACCTCCCGGCGACCGCGGCCGACTCGCCCTTCGACCTGCTCGCGACCGTTCCGGCCGCTGTCGACGAGGCGTCCGATCCGCCCGTCGAGGAGATCGAGCTGTCCGTCGGGACGGCTGGCGGTCTCGACGCGGCCCATTTCCTCGACGACGAGACCGACGCCGCCACCGACCCGGTCTCCCCGGCCGACGGCCTGGACGGTGCCGAACTCGACCCGACTTCCTCCCGGGACCTGGCCTTCGGCGTGGGCGACGGCGACGTGGTGGACCGCCACGACCCGTCGCTGCCCGAATCCGCGCCGGTGGAGGCGGAACCGATGGGGTACGACGAACCGCACGACCCGTCGGAACTTCCGGACGGGCCGCTGCTACCGACCGACCCGTGGTCGGTACCGTCGCTGGCCGACGACGCCGCGGACGCTGCGGACATCGACGATTTCGGCTGACCGGCCGAGCCGGCTCGGCCGGATCGCAGTCCGTCTACCGGAGGATGGCCGTCGCGTGTTCCCGTAGCTGGCGCAGCCTTTCCAGCTCCGCCGTCAGGTCCCGCAGGCGACTCTCCCGCTCCGTCTGGGTCCGCTTGGCCGCCTCCGACGCGGCGGACAGTGCCTCGGCGTTGGAACGGGCCAGTTCGTCCGCGAGTGTGCTGTAGTGGTCACGCAGCTGCCGCTGAATTCGACGAAGCGTGTCCCGAGAGTCCTTGGTCATCACGAAGCTCACCTGGTCGCAGTAGCGACGTACCGCGTTCTTGGCCTGGCCCTGCCGGTTCGCGCGCTGGCGCTTCTTCTCTTCCCGCAGGCCCTTGCGCCCCATGACCAACCCGATGCCCACGCCGATCGGACCGAGGGAGACACCGACCAGCGTGCCGAGCATGACGAACATGAGCGCGCCGCCGTAGGCACTCTTGAGTGCCACCATCGCCTGTTTGCGCAGCTTCATCTTCTCAAGTTCGATCTTGTGTTCGACTTCGGCGGTGCCGACCAACGGGACCGGGTCGGGGATGGCGACCTGGCGGAGGACCCCGCCAGCGGCCTCCTGGAAGTGGGTGGCGACATCCTCGCTGAGGCTGACTGCCCGGTCCCGCAGCATCATGTAGTTGGCCAGCAGTTCGTGTGAGACACGGGCCTGCAGCCACCGTTCCGTCTCGTCCCAGGCGTCGGCCGGATCGACCTCGTCGATCGCGGCATCCGCCTCCTCGAGGATGCGGCGGATCCGTCCGCGCAGGTCGTAGTCGATGTCGGCGTTGAGGTCGGACACTCCGTCGCCGAGAGTCTGCTGCCACTTGGCGGCGGCGGCCTTGAGCGCGTCGACCCGCTGCTTCACCGCGGTGAGCTCATCGATGATCCGGGCCGCAGCCGCCGGGTCGGCCAGTGCGGCCCGTTCGGCCTCGAGCTGGCTCTGGATCTGCTCGCCCACGTCGAGGACCGCTTCCGCGGCCTGCGTGGCGACCTTTTTCGCCGCTCCACCGGTCACCCGTTCGGTCACGAAGCGGACCAGGTCCGGGAATCCGGACTCGGTGTTGAGCTCCTTGTCGTTGGCGGCGACGGCACGCAGCCGCAACGCCGACGAAACCGGGATGACCGGAATTTCCATCTTACTCGGCAGGTGTCCGGTGTCGAGATCACGGATCTTGCGCCAATGCGGATAGAAGTCCGTCTTGGTGATCACGCAGACCAGCGTCGGGCACACGTCGCGGGCCTGGCGCAGGAAGTCCAGCTCACTGCGAGTGAGTTCCTGTGCGGCATCGGTAACGAACAGCAGCGCGTCGGCCATGGAGGCGGCGGCCAGGCTCGCCGCCGCGTGGACCGAGCCGAGCCCGCCGACACCAGGAGTGTCGACGATGACCAGGCCGCTGGAGAGCAACTGTCGCGGCAGCCGTACCTCCACCCCCGCGGCCCCGTCCGCGGCCTCGTCGCCGCTCTTCTCCAGGACGACCTGTCGTACCTGGTCCATCGGTAGCGGCTCCCGCCGAGGCGGGTCGCCGTCGAAGAGCACCTGGGCGGACGGCTCCTTGCCGAACCGGACGTACGTCGGCAGGGCGGTGGCGACATCGTCGTCGACCGGGCACACGTTCGCCCCGGCAAGTGCGTTGACCAGTGAGCTCTTGCCCTGCTTGAACTCGCCTACGACGACGATGTGGACCGCGGGGTCGGCCAAGGTGCCTTTCACGGTGGTCAGCCGGGCACCGAGATCGCCCCGTCCGTACGCCTCGCAGGCGCGCAACCCGAGGTCCACGATCTGTACGGCCCGTTGCAGTGCGTCGTTAGGTGATGCCGTGGTAGCGGCCATCATCGCTCCCCTGAAAATAACGTCGATTACGGCGGACAGTAACTGACTGGTCAGCCAGTTGTACCGAGTCCACATGCCGGTGTGGCGGGCCAGCGGAAATCCGCTGGCCCGCCACACCGGCGCATACCTGGCCAAGTTTCTCGATAGTGACCGGCCCCGACCCCGGTGGGTGCGCTACACCCCGAGCGTCGGGTCCGGCTCGGCGGCCGGAGCCGTGTTGCCGTTGAACGAGTCCTCGACCTCGAACGAGGGGTTCGAGGACTGGTCGTTGAACGAGTCGTCGGTGTTGAACGAGTCGTCGGTGTTGAACGAGTCGTCCGTGTTGAACGAGTCGTCCGTGTTCGTGGACTGGTCGTTGAACGAGTCGGTCGTGGACTGGTCGTTGAACGAGTCCTGGGTGCTGGACGAGTTTCCGCCGCTGGCCAGTGACGAGTCCTCCACCTCCGAGTCGGTCACGTTCTGCTGGCTGCCCCCACCGAAGTTGATGTTGATCGGCCCCAGGTCACCGCCGCCGCCCCCGCTGGCGTTGCCGCCGGTACCGCTGGCGTTGCCGCCGATGCCGGCACCGCCGCTGGCGTCGCCGCCCACCGCCTTGCCGCCGTCGCCGCCGTCCCCACCGTCACCGTTGCCCTCGCCGCTGCCGCTGCCCTTGCCACGTAGGCCGACGCCGACACCGGTTCCGACTCCGACGCCCGCGGCACCATCGCCACCGTTTCCGCCGTCGGCGTCGGCGTCGCCACCGGCCCCGCCCTTGCCGCTGGCGTTGCCGCCGGTGCCGTCGGCGCTGCCGCCGGTGCCGCCGCCGGTGTCGATGTCGAACTGGGCGGCCTGGTTGTTGTCCCCGATGACCGCCTTGTCCAGGTCGTCGGCGACGACCCCGGTGTTGTCCCCGAGCACCGCCTTGTCGACGTCGCCGTCGGCCAGAATCCCGGAGTTGAAACCGGTGTTGATCGCACCGTCGACGTCATCGCCGGCGTTCACGGCGCCGTCGCCGGTGTTCACCGCGCCGTCGATATCGTCGCCTGCGGTGATCGCATCGTCACCGGTGTTGCCCACCACGTCGCCGGAGCCCGAGTTCCCGGCGAAGGCGCGCTCACCGGTGGCGCCCACCACGTCGCCGTCACCGGTGCCGATCACCGCGCCGTCACCTGCGGTGACCTTGTCCCCGTCGACGAATTCCAGCGACGAGTTGTCGCCGGTGACGCCGAACGCGTCGTCGCCGGCCGCGACCGACCCGCCGGTCGCGGCGACCTGGTCCCCTTCACCCTGCTGGGCCGCGCTGCCGTCGCCGACGGCCGCGTTGACGTCGCCGTCGCCGATGTTGCCGACGTTGCCGTCACCGGCCTGGGTCAGGTTCGTCGACTCGACGTCGATGTCACCGAGCACCGGGCCGTCGACGTCCAGGTCCACCGAGTTGTCGATGTCCGTGGAGTTGTCGATGAAGTTCTGCGACTCATCGACGAAGTTCTGCGTGGTGAAGTTCTGGGTGACCGTGGTGACCTGCTGCACTGCCTGCGGCGGCGGGACGAAGCTACCGCCGCCCCCACCACCGCCGGAGAAGCCGCCGCCGCCACCGCCGCCGCTGGAGAAGCTGCCGCCACCGCCACCGCCACCGGAGAAGCCGCCGCCACCGCCCGAACCGCTGCCGCTGCCGGAGAACGCGGCCTCCTGGACGGTCTCGTTGATGTCGACGTTGCTGAGATCGGCGGCGTCGATGCCGGCGGCGGCGAAGGCGCCCTCCGGGTCGGCGAGGAAGTTGGCGGTCTCCGCCTCGCTGCTGAACACCTTCTCGAACAGCGCCTTGATCTTCTCCATGATCAACGGAGCTACCTCTACCTCGGCCATGATTTGCCTCCTGGATTCTGGTCCGTCCCGTCCGGCCGGACACATGTAAGAGATTGCGGGTTGTGGTCGGCCCCCCGCATCGGGGCAATCCCCGTGCCAGGTTCCGGGGGTTAGGGGGGTGGTGCCAACCAAAGGTCACTAGTCCGACAGGTTACGACTCCTCCGGCAGGAGTCGTCGCAGGGTAGCGATCAACTCGGCCCGGTTGGTAGCGCCCAGCTTCGTGCGGATCCGCGCCACGTGATGCTCGACCGTCTTGGGGGAGAGATAGAGCTGCGTGCCGATTTCACGGTGCGTACGGCCGGCGAGCACCAGGCGTGCGACCTCCACCTCCCGATCGGACAGCCCGCCGCGGGAGACGTCCGGTGCGGCGTCGCCGGCCGTGGGCTCGGGCCGGGACAGCTCCCGGGCCCGTTCCAGCAACCGGCGGGCGGCCTGGGCGTCGGTGGTGCGGATCGCGGCGTGTCCGATCAGGCGGGACGACTCCCAGGGCAGCTCGGCCGCGGCGAGGTCGGCGGCATCCGCCAGCACCCCGTCCGGCTGCACCTCGCCGGCCAGGGCATCGGCCCACCGGCGGGCGGCCCGGCACTGCGCCTGTTGCCGTACCCCGTCAGGGGCGAGCGCACCGAGCTGGCCGGCAGCCGTAGCCGCGGCGGTGGCGTCCTCGCCGACGACCGCCACCTGCAGTCGGATCCAGCCCAGCGACACGAGCCACGTGGTCGGCCGGCCGAGCCGGTCGAGGATGTCGTCCAATTCGGCCAGCACCGGAGCTATCCGCTGGTGTTGGCGCAACCGGGCGGCGGCGACCAGCAGTTCCTCGATGAGCTCGAGATGGAACAGGTCCACCGCCCGGCGGGCCAGCACCGGGTCCGCAGCGGCCCAAGCCGCCCGCAGCTGGGCGATGTCACCGGTTCGCCTGGCGATGCCGGCGGTCAGGCTGGCGTACACCAATCGTTCCCGGCCGGGCAGGGTGGTCTCGGCGAGCCGGCGGAGTTCGGCGACGGCGGTGTCGTACCGGCCCGCCCGCATCCTGACCCAGGCCAGCAACGTCCGGTGCCGGTCCTGGGCAACCGGTCCACCGGCCCCGCTGGCCAGCGCCCGGTCCAGCAGGTACTCCGCGGAGGCGGTATCACCTGCGGTGACCGCGACCAGGGCGCCGAGTGCGTGGGGCAACTCCGGTACGGCGACCGCCGGCGGCGCCTGCTCGAAACTCTCGGCCGCCTCGATCAGCAGCGGCACCGCCGCCGGTGGATCGCCGACCGCCAGTGCCGCCTCGGCAAGGCGACGCACCGGCAGCGGTGCCGATCCGGCTGCGGCGGACCTCGCGGATTCCGGCCGGCCGATGGCCATCAGCGTGGGGACGGCCAGGACCGGGCCGGGATCGCCGGCGTCCAGAAGCGTCTGCGCCGCTCGGCCGGCCCGCCCGTCATAGGCTGCGGCGGCGCCGGCGGCCATCGCGACGCGGGCCGTGTCGGACGGTGCCGCGACCGAGCCGTCCAGGTCGACCGGCATGCCCAGCAGCGTGGCGGCTTCGGCCCGACCAGCGGCGACCGCGCCCGGCTCGCTGCCGGCGTCGAGCGCATCGTCGTAGTAGGAGAGAGCGGCGGTAGGGTCGGTGAAGCGCAGGCGGTCACCTGCCTGTCGGTAGACGTCGGCGGCGGTCGGGGTCCGTACCCGGGCCGCGCGTAGCTGTCCAGCCGCCTGTACCGGGTCGGCCCCGGTGCCCAGCAGCGCCATCGCCACGGCGTCGTGTAGCTGGCGGCGCTCCGCCGCCGGCCGGTCGGCCAGCACCGCGCGGGCGACCGCCGGAATCATCTGTTCACCGTCGGGCGTGAGGAAACCTTCGTCCCGCAGCGACCGCATCGCCGCCGCCGCCTGCGCCGGATCCAGACCCGCCGTGGCGCGGAGAACGTCATCGGGCAGGCCCAGTTCGAGAGCGAGCACCGCAGCCAGCTCCGCTGTGCCCCGGCCCAGCACCGCGAGCCTGCGCTGCACCCGTGCGACGAGCGCGGGCGGGACGCCGTCCGGCGCCGCCGCGACCGCGACGGCCACCGCCGCCAGCCCGCCGGAAGCAGCCCGAACCGCGTCCACATGCTCCGGTGCCGCAGGTCGGCCGGTCACCGTCTGCACCAGTTCGGCCAGTTCGTCCGGGCCGAGCGGGCCAAGTCGCTCGACGCCGCCGGTAGCGGCCACCACCTCGTCCAGGTCGGCGAGTTCCGGCCGGTCGATGGTCGGGCGGCGGGCGATCGCCATCGCCACGCCGCCGCGGGCGGCGCCGGCCAACGCCCGCAGCGTGTCCGGGGCCAACTGGTGGGCGTCGTCGACGCAGACCAGCGCACCGTCGGCGCCGGCCTGGGCAAGCAGAGCGGTCAGATCCTCGACACTTCCGTCAGTGACCTGTACCACCGGTCGGTTGGCGGTCGCGGCGATCTCGCCGAGCCGGCGCGTGCGTCCCGCACCGTCCACCCCCACCACGACAGACACCTGTGCGTTACCTCCGTTGGCCGTATCGACGTGGGAGTCTACGGCCAACGGCTACGGCGAGTGCAGGACGGCAACGTATCGGTCCGGACAACGCCGGCGGATACCCGCGAGCGCCCGGCGGGCGAGGATCGTCGTCGTGGCGTGGCGGTGGGTGACCGGGATGACCGGCAGGCTGACCTGGCACTGGATATCCCGACCATGTACAGTCGGCGCGACCTCGGCGCCTGGGGCCCGGCTGCCGCTTGGCGACGGCTGTTTCGTTTGGTGTGCGTCGTGGTCGATGGGTCTGGCCGGCAGCGCCCGGCTGGCCGGGGAACAAGCGACGCGAGAATCTGGAGTCCGAGTTGGTCTGGAACCGGCTGCTTCGGCAGCGGTCGCAGGCGGTGACCGGATGAGTCTGACCGACCGTACGCGCAGCGTGCTCACCCAGGCCATCGACGTTTACCGAGGCACACCGTACGAACCACGGTTGGTTGCTGTGCGTGAGCGTCTCGACGCGCCACTGCGGGTAGCCATCGCCGGGCGGGTCAAGGCTGGCAAGTCCACCCTGCTCAACGCCTTGGTCGGCGACCGGTTGGCGCCGACCGACGCGGGGGAGTGCACCCGCATCGTCACCTGGTACGAGGACGGCCACACCTACCGGGTCATGGCCTGGCCCAACCAGGGGGAGCCGCGCCAACTGCGGTTCGACCGCGAGGACGGCGCCATCGAAGTGGACCTGGGTGGCCTCGGTGTCGACGATGTCGCGCAACTGACCGTCACCTGGCCGTCGCAGGCACTGCGGACGGTTACCCTGATCGACACCCCGGGTATCGGCTCGCTGTCCGAGCGGACCGCGCAGCGGTCCTGGGAGCTGCTCGTCCCCGACGACGAGGAGACACCCGCGGACGCGGTCATCTATCTGATGCGCCATCTGCATTCCAACGACGTCGAATTCCTCCGGGCCTTCCACGACGTGGAGGTCTCCCGGCCCAATCCGGTGAACGCCATCGGCGTCCTTTCCCGCGCCGACGAGATCGGCGTCGGTCGGCTCGATGCGCTCGCCTCGGCGCGCCGGATCGCCGCGCGGCTGAGCGGCGACGCCAACGTCCGCCGGCTGGTGCAGTCCGTCGTACCGGTGGCCGGGCTGCTCGCCGAGACCGCGACGACGCTCACCGAGGTGGAGGTCGCGCAGTTGCGCCGGATCGGCGAACTGCCCGTGCGCGAGGCCGAGCAGTTGCTGCTGTCCGCCGACCGGTTCGTCAAGGCCATGCCGGAACTGGGGCTCACCTCGATCGAACGGGAGGCGTTGCTGTCCCGGTTCGGCATGTTCGGGCTTCGGCTGTCCGCCGCGTTGTTGCGGCACAGCGCCACCGCGACCGCCACCGACCTGTCCCGGGAGTTGCTCGACCGGAGCGGGCTCGCCGACCTGCGGGAAATCCTCGGTTCGCTGTTCTTCGAGCGCCGGGACGTGCTCAAGAGCAGATCGGCACTGCTGGCGTTGGCGGACATGACGCGTAGCGTCCCGCGACCGGGCAGCGAGGCCGTGGCCGGCGCGGTGGAGGAAATCATCGCCTCCGCGCATCCGTTCAACGAGTTGCGAGTTCTCTCCAGTGTCCGGGCCGGCTGGGTCACCGGCAAGCCCGCCGTCGTAACCGAACTCGAGCAGCTCATCGGTGGTGCCGGCGGGGCGATCCACCAGCGGCTGCGCTTGTCGCCGGACGCGTCGGCCGCCGAGTTGGGCGCGGCCGCGAACGAGGCGCTGGTCCGCTGGCAACGTCGCGCCGAGAATCCGCTGACCGCCCACGAGATGGCGGTGGCCGCCCGAGTGGCCGTCCGGTCCTGCGAGGGCATGATCGCGAGCCTGGCCCGGCCCAGATGATCATCTCCACGCCGGCGGTGGCGCACACCAGGCACCATCATGAGGGTGACCAACACGACTGCACTGTCTCAGGTGAACCGCTGGGCGGGCCGGCAGAGCCTGAGCAGACCCATTGTCCACGAATAATCATCGGAGCGACACGATGTACGCACTCGGCATAGACCTCGGGACCACGTTCACCTCGGCCGCTGTCTGGCGTAACGGCCGTGCGGAGGTCATCTCGCTAGGCAGTCACAGCGCCGCCATCCCGTCGGTGGTGCTGCTGCGGCAGGACGAAACGTTCCTGACCGGCGAGGCGGCGAACCGACGCGGATTCGCCGAACCGCACCGGGTGGCACGCGAGTTCAAACGCCGGCTGGGTGATACCACGCCGATCCTGCTCGGCGGGGTCCCGCAGTCGGCCGAGGCGCTGATGGCGCGGGTGCTGCGGTGGACGGTGGACGAGGTGGTACGCCGTGAGGGCGGGCAGCCCACGGGTATCTGCCTGTCGCACCCGGCGAACTGGGGTCCGTACAAGATGGATCTGCTTCGTCAGGCGGTGCGGATCGCCAATCTCGACCAGCCGGTGATGTACACCTCCGAACCGGAGGCCGCTGCGGTCAACTACGCCCAGCAACAGCGTATCGAGCCGGGCGCCGTCGTCGCCGTGTACGACCTGGGCGGCGGCACGTTCGACGCCGCGGTGCTGCGCAAGACCGCGAACGGCTTCGCGATCATCGGCCAACCGGAAGGCATCGAACGGCTCGGCGGGATCGATTTCGACGCCGCGGTGTTCAACCATGTCCGGGCAGCCCTTGGCGGCAAGTTGGAGGAGTTGGACGAGGACGATCCGGCGGTGATCGCCGCGGTCGCCCGACTGCGCGACGAGTGCGTGCAGGCCAAGGAAGCGCTGTCGTCGGACACCGACACGGCGATCTCGGTGATGCTGCCCAACGTGGCGACGGAGATCCGGCTCACCCGGGCCGAGTTCGAGGCAATGATCCGCCCGGCGCTGCACGGGTCCATCGAGGCGCTGCACCGGGCGGTCCGCTCCGCCGGCTGTACGCCGGAGATGCTGCACTCGGTGTTGTTGGTCGGCGGCTCGTCCCGGATGCCGATCGTTTCCCAACTGGTCGGTTCCGAGCTGGGCCGGCCGGTCGCCGTCGACACCCACCCCAAGCACGCGGTCTCCCTCGGCGCGGCCTGGCTCGCCAGCGGGCAAGCGGTGACGTCCGGCGCCGGTGCTCACCCGGCCGCACCGGTCTCGCCCGCGATGCCGGTGCCGCCATCGCCGTCGATGCCGCCGCCGAACGCGCCGGCGACTGGCGCGTACCGCGTCCCGCCCACGGCGACCGTCCCGCAGCAGACGTACCCCGCCCCGACCGCGCCGGTGACGAGAAACATGGGCGCGGAGAGCGTGCCGACCGCGCCGGGTGCCGGAGTGCGCGGTGTCGTTCCGGTACGCGGCAACGCGCGTACCGAGTCGTTCACCTCGACCGGTGACGTCGCCATGTCCGCAGCGGGAGCGGGACCGTCTGCGGCGGGCGCGGCCGGGAAGCCGCCGGCGAAACGGCGTGGCACCCTGCTGGTGGCGGGTGTCGCCCTGCTCGCGCTGCTCCTCGGCGGGGGCGGCCTGGCCTGGGCGTTGACCAGTGGCGGGGACGACGGCGACGGCCAGCAGGAAAATACGGCCGTGGACTCCGGAGTGGATCCCGGCAACCAGGTCGAAGGAGGCGGGACCGAGCCGGACGACGATGGTGAGACCGGGTCCGACCTGCCAGCGGACGAGCAGTGCACGGACCAGATCAAGAGCAACCCACGCTGGGTCTGCATCACCTCGGCGACGGTTTCCGGCGGCCGGCTCACGATCGAGTACGACGCCAACTTCGGCCAGTCCGGGCCGAACATCAACGGCGGCTACCACCTGCACATCTACGGAAGCAACGGCACCAACCCGCCGGACCGGATCATGGGTGTCCACGTCCCCCCGTCCGAGCAGGGCGTCTGGTACGTCGAGGACCAGCAGCCGTCGGTGATCTGGACCGATGACGACAGCTTCGTCCAGGTGATCGGCGACTGGCCGAAGGTGTGCGCGCGGATCGCCACCCACGAACACGAGTTGGTGCAGGATTCCTACGGCGCCTACGCCACCGGCAACTGCGCACCGATCAGCTGGCAGTAACCGTCGCACCGAGCGACCTGGCGGCCGTGGCACCTCGACAGGGTGCCACGGCCGCGTCGTCGGGATCAGGTGCCGGACGGGATCGCGACGCCGCGGTTCCAGTTCTTGGCGTCGGTATCGGGCTGGTAGTTCTTCTCGATGTTGCCCGCCGCGTCCACCGAGAACCAGAACACCTTGGTTCCGTACGGCACGGTCAGCGTCTCGGCGCCCTCCCGGATGCCGGCCGAGGCGTACAGCGTGGATCCGAAGGTCGGTTTGCTGCCGTCGAGGGTGTAGAAGACCGCCGCCGGCTCGCTCACCTCGAACTCGACGTCCACCACCTGGTCGGTGTCGCCGGGCCGCACGATCAACGAACTGGTCGGGCGCTTGCGGTCCTTGTCGTAGTCGCGGGCGACCCGCATCAGCTCGACCAGGCCGTTGGCGTACTCCATGGTCTGCTGGTGCGCCTCCTCCCAGGCGGGTTGGAAGGAGGTGCCGACTTCGAAGTTCCAGGCGTAGACGCCGTACTTGTACCAGAGCATGTCACCGGAATTGCCGGCCGCCGAGTACAGGACGTCAGAGATGGGGCCGGTCCGGGCCGGGGTCACCGCCATGTTCCGGTGCCGTTTTATCGCGGTCAGGATCCGTGCGGAAGCACCCCAGAAGAACGACTCCTCGGCGAGGGTCGGGCGCGGCGCCGAGACCCGTCCGGGAGTCGCGTAGGCGCCGGGTGACCACATGAAGTAGTTGCCGGACGAGTGCAGGTTCATCGAGAACTTGATGTTGGGATGGCCGGCCAACCAGTCCAGGTTCTTGTTCTCCGGCTCGGAAAGCTCACCTGGGCCGGCGAAGGTGCCGCTGGTGCAACTGGTGGAGGCTCCCGAGTAGCCGTCGAACAGGCTGTACTCGGTGTAGTTGCGGTTGTTGTCCACTCCCCAGGAGTTGCGGGCCAACGCGTCGGTGGAGCCACCGGTGGCACAGTGGTTGGTCATGCTCTTGCGCTGGGAGGTGTAGTCGTAGAACGAGTAGTGCCCGCCGTCGGGGTTGATCGACGGGGCGATCCAGATGTCGAGAGTACGCAGCAGTTGCTGGGTGTTCTCGTCGGTGCGGTGGTTGCGCAGCAGCCGTTCGGCGGTCTCGACGGCCACCAGCGGCGGCACCCACTCGCGGGCGTGCTCCTGCGCGTAGGCCAGCACCCCGGTCCGGGACCCGTCCCGGTACTTGCCGATCCGCAGGGCGTACACCGGATGCGGGTCACGGGAAACGGTGTCCGGCGCGGCGAGGTTGTCGCTCAACGCCGTCGGTCCGACCGGCGCGACCACGCCGTCGCCGATGTTGTCCCGGTAGGTGTACGCGTCGGCCAGGCCGTCCGCCGCGGCGTCGATCGCGGCGGCCACCTCGGCGGCGGTGCTGGTGACCGCACCGGTGCCGTCGGTGGCCAGCATGACCCGGATCGCCGGGCCGGAGACCGACACCGTCAACGGCTGACCGGCCGCGCCCGGATCCGCGAACTCGACCGTGATCTCGTTGCCGCCCTCGTGGCCCCAGGCGTGGGAGTCCACCGCGACCCGGTTGGCGCTGGCCGATCCGAGCACGACCTGTGCCTTGCGCCGGTAGCCGTTGGTTCGGTACGGCAGTTCGACGACCTCGGCCAGGTGCGGATACTCGTCGGCCAGGCGCTTGATCCGGTCGTACAACTCGGTCGGAGTCAGGTAACTGGTGACGAAGTCCTTCTGGTAGCCCGGACCCTCGGGCGAGTCGTCGGGAACCGGTAGCCACTGACTGACCTCGGCGATCGCCACGTCACCGGTGGGGCTGACGATCTGGATCCGGTCGGGTCGGGCGGTGACCGCGGCAGCACCGCGGTGGTACAGGTAGACCCCGGCGTCGACGAAGCGGGTGATGGTCTGTGTTCCGCCGGAGCCGATCTGGGTGCCCGGACCGCTGTCCCGGCTGACGCTCAGCGGACTGGTCGATGTCTGGCCCTGTGCCCACTTGGCTTCGACGGAGAGCACCTGGCTGGTTCCGGAGGTGTAGTAGTCGGCCCGGATGATCCGCACATCGGCGGTGCTGGCGCTACGCGCCAGGCTCGCGGTGAACGCCTGGTTGGCGGCGACGTGCCCGGCGATGGTCGCCTCCCGCTCGGCGATCCGGTCCACGGCGTCGTCGGCGTCGTAGAGAGTTCGACCGATCTGGAAACCGAACGCCCGCAGGCCCTCGATCTCGTTCGGTGTGACGACGGCGTGCACCACGATCCCCGCTGTCGTCTGTGAAACGTGGTGGTCCAGGTCGACTCCGGTATCGACCAGGGCGTCGAGGGCGTCACGGTCGGCGAGGACGACCTCGACGACGCTGGTGTCCTCACCGGCGATGCGTTCCAGCCGTTGCGGGCCGGCGGTCACGCTCTGGTCGTCGGTTGGGGCGGCGGCCGCGGCGGCGGCGGTGACTGCGGTGGCCGGGCCGGTGAGAAGCGAGACGGCGGCGGCTGCGGCTACGGCGGCGGCGAGGTGCCGTCGCCTCGGTGGCGAAGATGCGGCGGGCATCGGTTACCTTTCCACTTGCGGCGCCACTGGGTCTCAGGGCGGACACGGGGAGCAGAGCGAGGTCCGCCATGCGCGACAAGGGCAGAGCGCGGTCAGGCGTCGGCGTGGCGGCTGACGAGGTGGGAAGGTCCGGTCAGGATGGCCCATCCTGGACGGCGTCGGATCGATCTGTCAATCATCCGCCGCCGTCGCCCACCGCCTGTCACACCCGGTGCCGAGTCCCGACCGGCGGAACCTGCCCTGCTCCCGCCGCGTTAAGGTGTTGGCCGGGCTGAGCGGGAGGAGAACGGCGTGTCGGCAGGGCCGGACGCGCCCCGAGAGGTGCGTACCCGTGGTGATGTGACTCGCGGTGACGGAACACCCGGTGACGTCCGGGCGGAGGCCGCGCGGCGGCGTACCTTCGCGGTGATCTCCCACCCGGACGCCGGCAAGTCGACGATCACCGAAGCCCTCGCGTTGCACGCGCGGGCGATAACTCAGGCCGGCGCGGTGCACGGCAAGGGCGAGCGGCGTGGGGTGGTCTCCGACTGGATGGCACTGGAACAGCAACGAGGCATCTCGATCACCTCGGCCGCACTGCAGTTCACCTACCGCGACACGGTCGTCAACCTGCTCGACACGCCGGGGCATGCCGACTTCTCGGAGGACACCTACCGGGTGTTGACCGCGGTGGACTGCGCCGTGATGCTGCTCGACGCCGCGAAAGGTCTGGAACCGCAGACGTTGAAACTGTTCGAGGTGTGCCGGCACCGCCGGGTGCCGGTGATCACGTTCATCAACAAGTGGGACCGGCCCGGCCGGGAACCCCTCGAACTGCTCGACGAGATCGAGCAACGGATCGGGCTGCGACCCACGCCGCTGACCTGGCCGGTCGGGATGGCCGGGCAGTTCCACGGGGTGGCCGACCGGCGTACCGGCGCGATGGTGGCGTTCACCCGTACGCCGGGCGGAACGACCGCGGTGATCGAGGACCAGTTGACCGCCGAGCAGGCCGCCACCCGGTACGGGCCGGACTGGACGCGGGCCTGGGAGGAGCTCGAACTGCTCGCCGCCACCGGGGCCGACCACGATCAGGCCGGGTTCGCCTCGGCGGCGAGCACGCCGGTGCTGTTCGGGGCGGCGGTCACCAACGCCGGCGTACGGCAGTTGCTCGATGTGCTGGTCGACAACGCACCGGCGCCCACGGCCCGGCCCGACGCCACCGGTACACCGCGTGCCCTCGACACCCCGTTCTCCGGCTTCGTGTTCAAGACGCAGGCCAACATGAACCCCGCCCACCGCGACCAGGTGGCGTTCGTGCGGGTGTGTTCGGGCCGGTTCGAACGTGGCATGGTGGTCACCCACGCCGGGACCGGGCGCCCGTTCGCCACCAAGTACGCCCAGCAGGTGTTCGGCCGCGACCGGGACACCCTCGACGAGGCGTACCCGGGCGACGTGGTGGGCCTGGTCAACGCGACCGCGCTGGGGATCGGCGACAGCCTCTACGCCACCGGCCCGACCGTCCGGTTCCCGCCGCTGCCGTCGTTCGCCCCGGAACACTTCGTCGCGATCCGGTCCACCGACTCCTCCAAGTTCAAACGTTTCCGCCGCGGCATCGAGCAGCTCGACGGCGAGGGCGTGGTGCAGGTGCTGCGTTCGGACCGCCGCGGCGAGCAGTCACCGGTGCTCGCGGCGGTCGGGCCGATGCAGTTCGAGGTGGCCACACACCGTCTCGCCACCGAGTTCGGCGTCCCGACCGCCGTCGACCACCTGCCGTACGGCCTGGCCCGGCGTACCGACCCGGCATGTGTGGCGGCGCTCAACGCGGCCCCGGGTGTCGAGGTGATGACCCGGGTACGCGATGGTGCGCTGCTCGCCCTGTTTCCTGACAAGTGGCGGCTGTCCACCGTACGGAGCCGAGACCCGGACCTGGTGCTGGAGCCGCTGCTCGCCGAGGCGGCTGGCTGACCGGCCGTGTCCGATGTGCGGTCAGCCGGGTCCGGCGTCGCCGATCAGCTCGGTGAACCGTCGTGTGTCGACGTTGCCGCCCGAGATGATCACACCGACCCGGGCCGGGACCGGATCGAGTCGACCGGCGAGTAGGGCGGCCAGTCCGGTCGCGCCGCTCGGCTCGACCACGATCTTGAGCCGGTCGAAGGCGAAGCGCATCGCGGCCCGGATCTCGTCGTCGCTGACCAGCACGACCTCGTCGAGGAGCCGTTGGTTGATGGAGAAGGTCAGCTCGCCTGGTGTCTCGGCGGCCTGGCCATCCGCGATCGTGCGGGGGACGGCAATGCTCACCCGGTGGCCGGCGGCCAACGACCGCAGCGTGTCGTCCCCGGCCTGTGGCTCGACGCCGACGACACGGACACCGGCACGCAGGCCCTTGACCGCGGTGGCGGTGCCGGCCGCCAGCCCGCCGCCGCCTACCGGGACCAGGAACGCATCGAGGTCGCCGGCCTGCTCGACGAGTTCGAGCGCTGCGGTGCCCTGACCGGCGATGACGTGCGGATGCTCGTACGGCGGTATCAGAGCCAGGCCACGATCGGCGGCCAACGCCTGCCCGATGGCGACCCGGTCTCCGGTGTACCGGTCGTAGGTGACGATCTCGGCTCCGTATCCGGTGACCGCAGCCATCTTCGATCGTGGTGTGTCGGCGGGCATCACGATCACCGCCGTACTGCCCAGTTCGCGCGCGGCCAAAGCGACGGCCTGGGCGTGGTTGCCCGAGGAGTACGCGGCGATGCCCCTGGCCAGCTGTTCGGCCGTCAGCCGGGAGGCGGTGTTGTAGGCACCACGGAACTTGAATGCTCCGACCCGTTGCAAGTTCTCACACTTGAGGTGGATGCTGGCACCGGTCAAGGCGTCCAGGGTCCGCGAGCGCAGCACGGGTGTGCGGTGCGCGGTGCCGGCGAGCCGTGCGGCGGCGTCGCGCACGTCCTCCAGCGTGACGACGGGTGGCAGTGCCCGATCCATCAGGTGCGTCCTCCACAGGTTCCGGCCTGCCAGGCTGCCATACCTGTCCGACAAGCTTCGACGCAGGTCGGACCGGCGGTCGACACGGCCGGTACCTGAGTATGCATTTTCCGATAATTTCCGACACCCGCTCTGTTCGTGCACCCGCACCTGGTGACTGGTGTCCTGCCCCGGACGGCTGGTAACCGGGTGGGGTACCCCGGGCTCTGGCCGGATGACGAGTCATTGAGTTACCGGAATATTTCCGTTAGCATCGCTCAACGGCACTTCGACCAAGGTCGATGCGATGCCGGGGTCCCTGCCGTCCATATCCGTACCTGAGAGGCACTCACGACATGACTGATCAATCCGTCAGCAGACCGAGGAGAAGGGGACCCCGGGCCGCGTTGGCCTCGGCCGCGGTGGTCGCCCTCGCGGCCGGCACCGCGCTGCTGTTCGCGTCCGCCGCCAGCGCGGCCACCACCCTCGGCGCGTCGGCCGCCGAGCGTGGCCGGTACTTCGGCGCCGCGATCGCGGCCAACAAACTCAGCGAGTCGACCTACGTCAACATCGTGAACCGGGAGTTCAACAGCGTCACCCCCGAGAACGAGATGAAGATCGACGCCACCGAGCCGCAACAGAACCAGTTCACCTTCGGCAACGCCGACCGCATCGTCAACCACGCCATCTCCCAGGGCATGGCGGTCCGCGGCCACACCCTGGCCTGGCACTCCCAGCAGCCCGGCTGGATGCAGAGCATGGAAGGCTCCGCCCTGCGCCAGGCCATGCTCAACCACGTCACCCAGGTCGCCACCTACTACCGTGGCAAGATCGACTCCTGGGACGTCGTCAACGAAGCCTTCGACGACGGCAACAGCGGCGCCCGACGCAACTCCAACCTGCAACGCACCGGCAACGACTGGATCGAAGCCGCGTTCCGCGCCGCCCGCGCCGCCGACCCCGGCGCCAAACTCTGCTACAACGACTACAACATCGACAACTGGTCGTGGGCCAAGACCCAGGCCGCCTACAACCTCGTCCGCGACTTCAAACAACGCGGCGTACCGATCGACTGCGTCGGCCTGCAGTCCCACTTCAACAGCGGCTCGCCCTACCCGTCGAACTACCGCACCACCCTGTCCAGCTTCGCCGCCCTCGGCGTCGACGTGCAGATCACCGAACTCGACATCGAAGGCGCCTCCGCCAACACCTACCGCTCGGTGGTGGCCGACTGCCTCGCCGTGGCACGCTGCAACGGCATTACCGTATGGGGCGTCCGCGACTGCGACTCGTGGCGGTCCAGCCAGAACCCACTGCTGTTCGACTGCAGCGGCAACAAGAAGCCCGCCTACGACGCGGTCCTGGCCGAACTGAACAGCGGCGCACCCCCACCCACCACCGCACCACCCACCACGGCACCGCCCACCACGGCACCACCGCCCACCACGGCACCACCGCCCACCACGGCACCACCGCCCACCACGGCGCCGCCGACCACCGCACCACCGACCACTCCGCCACCGGGCGGCGGCGGATGTAGCGCCGCGGTGTACCAGCTCGATCAGTGGCCCGGCGGATTCGTCGCCAACGTCAGGGTGACGGCGGGATCCTCGGCGACCAACGCCTGGGCGGTGACGATGACGCTCCCGTCCGGAGCCGCCGTCACCAACGCGTGGAACTCCCAGGCCAGCGGCAGCACCGGCACCGTACGGTTCACCAACGCCCCGTGGAACGGCCGGATCAACGCCGGACAGTCCACCACCTTCGGGTTCCAGGGCACCGGGACCGGTAGCGGAATGACGCCGTCCTGCAGCGCCAGTTGATCGGCTGACCTGGTCGGGGCGGCCGATCGGCCGCCCCGACCAGGCCGGAAACCGTCGACATGGCCGGGCCGGTGGACGAGACCCGAGTTCTCGTCCACCGGCCCGGCCATGTCCGCGCCGGGCTCCGCGCGGCGCCCTCAGCGGCTGCCGTTAGGCTCGGGTGGTGGTGACCTGCAGGTCACCGGGGTTCCGTCTGCCCATGGACGGAACATGGCTGGCGGCACCGGGAGTTCGACGCGTTGACTGCACAACCTGAAACGCTGTACGGAGCGGAAGACCTCACCCACCTCGAAGGTCTGGACGCGGTGCGCAAGCGCCCCGGCATGTACATCGGTTCCACCGACAGCCGTGGCGTCGGTCACCTGCTCAACGAGATCCTCGACAACTCGACCGACGAGGGGATCGCCGGGCACGCCGGCCGGATCGAGGTGACCCTGCACGCCGACGGGTCGGTACAGGTCGACGACGACGGTCGCGGCATCCCGACCGACGTACACTCCCGCTCCGGGCTGTCCGGGGTCGAGCTGGTGCTGACCCGCCTGCACGCCGGCGGCAAGTTCGGCGGCTCCGGCTACAAGGCCTCCGGTGGTCTGCACGGCGTCGGGGCGTCCGCGGTCAACGCGCTGTCGTTGCGCTTCGACGTGCGGGTCAAGCGGGCCGGCAAGGTGTACGAGATGTCGTTCCAACGCGGCGCGCCCGGCGTGTTCGACGGCCCCGGACCGGGCGCCCGGTTCACCACGCAGTCCGGTCTGCGCACCACCGGGCGGATGAAGCGGGGCGAGGCGACCGGCACCTCCATCCGCTACTGGTACGACGCCCGCTACTTCGACCGTGGCGCCGCACTCGACGTGGCCGCCGTGCGGGCCAGGCTGCGCAACACCGCCTTCCTCGTCCCCGGGGTCACCTACGTGCTGCGCGACGCCACCGGCGACGACCCGGTCGAGGAGGTCTACCACCACCCGCGCGGGCTGGTGGAGATGGTGGAGTTCCTCAGCCCCGACGGCGACAAGCCGGTCAGCGGCACCCTGGTGATCAACGGGACCGGCACCTACAAGGAGAACGCGGCCGATGCCAACGGCGTGATGCAATCGGACGTCGTCCGGCGGGCGGAGATAGAGGTCGCGCTGGCCTGGAGCACCGGGTACGAGCGGATCGTCGAGTGCTTCACCAACACGATCCGCAACATGCACGGTGGCACCCACCGCAAGGGCTTCGAGCGCGGCGTCACCCGGGCCGTGGTCGATGCCGTGCGCACCACCCGTGGCCTGCTCAAACCGAAAGAGGATCCACCCACCGCCGACGACGTGCTGGAAGGCATGACCGCGGTGGTGCACGTACGGATCCCGGAGCCGCAGTTCACCTCCCAGACCAAGGACGAACTGTCCACCGCCGGTCTCACCCGGGTCGTGCAGGGGATCGTCGAACAGCAGGTCAAGGCCTGGATCGAGGACCGCAAGACACGGGCCGAGGCGCGTATCGTGCTGCAGAAGGTGGTCGACGCGGCCCGGGTCCGGCTCACCCAGAAGCAACAGAAGGACGCGGCCCGGCGCAAGACCGCTCTTGAGGGCGCGTCGATGCCGCCCAAGCTGGTCGACTGCCGGTCCACCGGGGTCGAGCGCAGCGAACTGTTCATCGTCGAGGGCGACAGCGCGCTCGGATCGGCCCGGATGGCGCGCGTCGCCGAGTACCAGGCGCTGCTGCCGATCCGGGGGAAGATCCTCAACGTCCAGAAGGCCAACCTCGTCGACACGCTGCGCAACGCCGAGGTGGCGGCGATCGTGCAGGTGCTCGGCGCCGGCACCGGGCGCACCTTCGACCTGGCCACGATGCGCTACGGCCGGGTGATCCTGATGGCGGACGCGGACGTGGACGGTTCCCACATCCGGACGCTGCTGATCACCCTGTTCGCCAAGTACCTGCGCCCGGTCATCGAGGCCGGTCGGCTGTACGCGGCGATGCCCCCACTGCACAAGATCACTACGAAGGGGCGCAACGCGGAGACCATCTTCACCTTCACCGAGGCCGAGATGGAGCAGACGGTGCGCCGGCTGGCACGCGCTGGTCGCCAGGTGGTGACCCCGGTACCCCGGTTCAAAGGGCTCGGCGAGATGGACGCCGACGAACTGTGGGAGACCACGATGAACCCGGCGACCCGCTCGGTGCGCCGGATCACGCTCGACGACGCGGACGCCGCCGACCACACCCTGGAACTGCTGATGGGGGAGAAGGTCGAACCCCGGCGCAACTGGCTGATCGACTCGGCCGGCCGGGTCGACCAGGAGAGCATCGACGCCTGAGCAGGATCCGTCTCAGCCGGACCTGTTCGATCGAGGAAGCGTAGAAGACCATGGCACGCAGCAAGAGCAAGCAGTCCCGGACCGATCTGGCCGCGTTCGACCAGGCCGGCGCCCGCGTCCTGGACAACCCGATCGCCACCGAGATACAGGACTCCTACCTGGAGTACGCCTACTCGGTCATCTACTCCCGTGCGTTGCCCGACGCCCGCGACGGTCTCAAGCCGGTGCACCGGCGGATTCTCTACTCGATGAGCGAGCAGGGTTACCGCCCTGACCGGGGCTACGTCAAGTCGGCCCGGGTGGTCGGTGACGTGATGGGCAAGTTCCATCCGCACGGCGACGCCGCGATCTACGACGCGATGGTCCGCCTGGCACAGGGCTTCTCGCTCAACACGCCGTTGATCGACGGGCACGGCAACTTCGGCTCGCCGGACGACGGGCCGGCGGCCAGCCGCTACACCGAGGCGCGGATGTCGCGTCCGGCGATGCTGCTCGTCGGCGAACTCGACGAGGACACCGTCGACTTCAAACCGAACTACGACGGTTCGCTCACCGAGCCCAAGGTACTGCCGGCGGCGTTTCCGAACCTGTTGGTCAACGGCGCGTCCGGGATCGCGGTCGGGATGGCCACCAACATGATCCCGCACAACCTCGGCGAGGTGGTCGCGGCGGCCCGCTGGTTGATCCGTCACCCGGACGCCACCCTGGACAAGCTGATGGAGTTCGTGCCCGGCCCCGACCTGCCGACCGGCGGCCTGCTGCTCGGCCTCGACGAGGTGCGCCGCGCGTTCGCCACCGGCCGTGGGGTGGTGCGGATGCGGGCCAAGGTGCAGATCGGACTGGTGGAGGGCAGCCGCGGCCGGCAGGCGGTCACGGTCACCGAGCTGCCGTACGGGGTCGGCACCGAACGCATCATCGAGAAGATCACCGAAGAGGTCACCAAGACCAAGCGGCTGCAGGGCATCGCCGACGTCAAGGACCTCACCGACCGGGAGAACGGCACCCGGCTGGTCATCGAATGCAAGATCGGGGTCAACCCGCAGGCGCTGCTGGCCGACCTGTACCGGCTCACCCCGATGGAGCAGTCCTTCGGGGTCAACAACCTGGTTCTGGTCGACGGGCAGCCCCGTACGCTCGGCCTGAAGGAACTGCTGGAGGCGTTCCTCGCACACCGCTACGACGTGGTCTTCCGGCGCAGCGCCCACCGGCGGACCAAACGGCAGGACCGGCTGCACCTGGTCGACGGTCTGCTGATCGCGTTGCTCGACATCGACCGGGTGGTGCGGCTCATCCGAGCCAGCGACGACGCCCGGGCCGCCCGGGACGCGCTGATGGCCGAGTTCGGGCTCACCGAGATCCAGGCCGGCTACATCCTCGACACCCCGCTGCGCCGGCTGACCCGCTACGACCGGATCGAGTTGGAGGCCGAGCAGGACCGACTGCGCGGCGAGATCGCCGAACTGTCGCGCATCCTCGACGACCCGGCCGTGCTGCGTAAGGTGGTCTCGGACGAGTTGGCGCAGGTGGCCAAGCAGTTCGCTACCCCCCGGCGGACCACGCTGATCGACGGCGATCTCAAGGAGGTGCTCGCCGCCTCCGTCCCGGCCGGGCCGCTGGAGGTCGCCGACGATCCCTGTCAGGTGATTCTGTCGTCGACCGGGCTGGTCGCCCGTACCGTCGCCGAGAGCGAGGAATCGGTCGAAGGTGCCCGCCGCAACGGGCGGGCCCGCCACGACGCCGTCGCGGCCGTCGTCGCCGCCACCGCCCGTGGCCAGGTGCTTCTGGTGACCAGTGCCGGCCGGGCCATCCGCACCGATGTCCTGCCACTGCCGGTGTTGCCCGACCGGCCCGGCACCGTCTCGCTCAGCGGCGGCATGCCCGCCGCGGAGCTGGTGTCACTGCGGGCCGGGGAGCGGGTCGTCGGCGTGGCGCCGGCAGCCGAACGCGACACGCCGGGGCTCGCCCTCGGCACCCGCCAGGGCGTGGTGAAGATCTGCGCACCGGACTGGCCGGTGCGCGCCGACGAGTTCGAGGTGATCGGACTGCGTGACGGCGACGAGGTGATCGGTGCCACCTGGCTGACCGACGGCGCCGAGAGCCTCGCCTTCGTCACCAGCGACGCCGCGCTGCTGCGCTTCACGGCCAAACTGGTACGGGCACAGGGCCTCAAGAGCGGCGGCATGGCCGGGATCCACCTCGCCACCGACGCCGAAGTGGTCTTCTTCGGCGCGGTACGTACGGATGATCCGGATCATGGCGCGCCGATGGTGGTCACCTCGACCGGTCGTGGCGTCAAAGTCACCCCGTTCGCGCAGTACCCGGCGAAGGGACGGGCGACCGGCGGCGTGCGCGTGCACCGTTTCCTCAAAGGCGAGGACGCGCTCGATCTGGCCTGGATCGGGTCGCGCCCGGCGGGCGCGACCCGATCCGGCGAGTCGGTGGCGCTACCGGCGGTCGATCCGCGACGGGACGGCTCCGGCACGCCGGTGATGTTGGCCCCGCAGGTGATCGGCCATCTGCTGGAACGCGGCTGACGATCCGCGCCGCTGCGCGGCAATCGGCTACCAGTCCAGCGGCTGGGCGGCCAACCGCTCGTCGTACCAGGCCCGGATCGCGGCCACGGTCTGCGTCGGCAACGGGCCGTCGGCCACGGCGGCCACGCTGCTGTGCAGTTGCGCCACGGATCTCGTGCCGGGGATGACCGTCGACACCGCGTCGTCGCTCAACAGGAAACGCAACGCGCCGGACAGCAGGCTCACCCCCTCCGGCAGCAGGGCCCGCAACTCGTCGACCAGCCCGGCGCGCACCGCGACGTCCTCGCGGGACCATCGCTCGCGCACGCCGGTGAAGACGCTGTCGGCACCGTAGCGGCCGGAGAGCCAACCGGACTCCAGCGGCACCTTGGCGATGGTGCCGGCGCCACGGTCGTGGGCCCGTGCCACGGCTGGCCACGGCTCCTGGTAGAGCGCGGACAACCGCACCTCGAACGCGGTCGAGTCGCTGCTCGACAGCACCGTGTCCAGGTCCGCGCTCCAGTCCACCGACGCGCCGTACGCCCGGATGACACCCTTGTCCTGCAGCCGCTGGAGCACCTCGTAGTGGTCGCCGCGCCGCCCGTCCAGGATCTCCGGCGGCGGGTTGTGCAGCACGACGATGTCGACGTGGTCGACGTTCATCCGCTGCGCGCTGCGCCGGACCGATTCCTCGATCGCCGAGGACGACCAGTTCTCGGTGCCGTCGGGCAGATAGCCGAACTTGGTGCAGATGATCGCCGCGTTCCGGCGATGTCCGGTGAGCGCCCGGCCGATGTTCGGCTCGCTTCGCCCGTCGGCGTAGCCGGGCGCGGTGTCGACGAACGTGATGCCGGCGTCCAACGCGGCGTGAACGATCCGTACCGCCTCGGCCTCGTCCGGCCCGTCCGGCCAGTGCGACGACCGGCCGAGTTGCCAGGCGCCCAGGCCGATGGCGCTGACCTGCATGCCGGTCGTACCAAACGGTCTTGTGTGCACGATGGGGACCCTTTCGCTGACCACAGGTGACAATCAGCAGCCTATCGATGTCCGGACCGGCGGATGAAACCCTCGGGCACCAGCCGGGCGGCGAGCAGACCGAGCCCGCCGAGCGCGACCAGCACGTACAGGTTGCTGTAGACCAGGCCGGCACCGGTGAAGTGCAGATCCCAGCCGCCCGGCCCGGCCAGCACCCAGCTCGTGCTGGCCACCAGCGTCAGCCAGACGACGGCCGCCGCGGTCATCCCGGCCTGGTGCCGATGCCGGCGGGAACGCTCGGCGAGCACGATCAGCGCCGGCACCCACCATACCCAGTGGTGGTGCCAGGACACCGGGGAGATCAGCAGACCGGTCGCGGCGCAGGCGAGCACCGCGACCGGCTCGTCGCCGGCCCGGTGGTAGGCGAACGCGATCGCCATGCCGGCCACGCCGACCACGGTCGCGCTCACCAGCCAGGCGATGCCCGGCTCGGTGGTTTCGCCGATGCGGGCCACCGCGCCGGACAGCGACTGGTTGAGAATCGTCCGTGGGTCGCCGGTGACGCGGGACGCGTCGAACATCCCACCGGTCCAGAACCAGTGCGAGTCGACCGGGTGCCAGACGAATCCGACGGCGACGGTGCCGGCGAATCCAGCGAGCGCGGTGCCGCCCGCCCGCCAGCGACCGGTCAGCAGCAGGTAGCCGACGAAGACCAGGGGAGTGAGTTTGACGCCGGCGGCGATGCCGACGCCCAGCCCGTGCCAACGGCCGTGCCGGGCACCGAGCAGGTCGGCGAGAACGATCCACATCAGGAACATCCCGACCTGACCGACCTGCAGGTGACCGGAGACCGCGAACACCGGCAGCGCGGCCAGCGTCCCGACCAGCGTCCACTTGCGCTGGTGCAGCATCATCGCGGTGACCGCGAGCAGCGCGACGACGCTCGCCGTCGTCCACCCGGCGATCGCCAGTGCCATCCCGATGTCGGCCAGCGGTCGTAGTAGCAGCGCGGCGAACGGTGGATAGGTGAAGCCCAGCGCGATGCCGTCCGCACCGACGAAGGCGGCCTGGTAGAGCTGCCCGTCGCCGGTCGCGGCGGCTACCGCGCCGGCCCGGTAGGCGGCCAGGTCACCCCAGAACCGCCCGGTGCTCAGGTACAGCGCGGCCGCGGCGAGGCCGGCCAGCAAGGCGAGCCCGCCGCCGGACACCCGGTGATCACCGGCTCGGCGCGGGGCAGCCGACACCGTGCCCGCCGGGCGGGCCGTCGTCGGCGTGGTCACGACGATCTGGCCGCGGGCGTCGTCGCGGCGGCACCGAGCATCACCACCACGCCGCAGGTCCGGCCCGGCGGGGTCAGCTCGCGGTGTACGACGAGGCCACAGTCGCGTACCCGCGACAGCAGCTGGGCACCGGTGACGCTGGTGACGTCGTAGAGCCAGACCAGCAACCGCCCGCCGGTGTCGAGCAGGCCGGCGGCCCGGTGCAGCAGGGCGACCGCCTCGTCCGGCGGAAAGTAGTAGAGCACTTCGCGTAGCAGTACCACGTCGTAGCGGCGCGCGCTGTGGTAGGTGCCGAGGTCGGCGACCTCGAACGTGGTGTCCGGGCGGCGCAACGCCCGCGCCCGCCGGATCGCCGCCCGGCTGATGTCGACCCCGTGGTAGTGGCGGTACTCGCCGGGCGGCAGGGCGAGGTTGACCGTGGTGCCGCAACCCAGGTCCAGGATGCGCGGGTACGGTGTACACCGCTGCGCCAGCGTAAGGGGCCCCAGGTCACTACCCCGGTCCAGGTACCTCCACAGCCCGAGCGCGTACTGCAGGTCCCACACCACGGCGTTCAACCGCGGGTACGGCCGGATCAGTACGGTGAGCGGCCAGTTCAGGACTTTCGCGGCCAGTCGGAACAACGGATGGGCCATCACGCCTCCTCGGCGGCACTCGGGTGGGCGGGAACCGGCACGAACCGTAGGCCGCGGCACAGCAGCCGGGGGAGCACCGACGCGAGCGCGGTGACGGTCTGGGAGCGGTCGCCACCGCCGTCGTGGCACAGCAGCACGTGGCCCGAGCCGGCCCGCGACAGCACCCGGGTGATGTGCGACACCCCGGGCTCCTTCCAGTCACCGGAGTTGACCGTCCAGTCCACTGCGATCAACCCGGCGTCGGCCACCGCGGCCAGCACCGCGGCCGACCAGCCGCCGCTGGGCGCCCGGAACAGCTGCGGCGCCACTCCGGTCGCCTCGGTGATCCGCTGCTGCGCCTGATGGATCTCGGCATCGAGCAGCGCGGTGGGCAGCGCGGCGAACGGCATCGGATGCCGCAGCGAGTGGTTGCCGATCATGTGTCCGGCGGCGACGATCCGCCGGGCCAGCTCCGGGTGCTCGGCCACCCGGTCGCCGATCAGGAAGAACGTCGCCCGCACCCGATGCTCGTCGAGCAGGTCCAGCAACGCCGGCGTCCACCGGGGGTCCGGCCCGTCGTCGACGGTGAGCGCGACCGAGCCGGGTGCCACCCGGAACACCGGCCAGCCGCGTCGCGTCGCGCCGCTCACCGGTCGCAACCGGTGGTACGTGCGCACGCCGAGGAACACGCCTTCGAGCGCCCGTGCCCGCAGCCGCGTCGCCCCGGTGCCCGGTTCCCAGCCGATGCCCATGGCGTGCGCTCGCCCCGCGTCATCGCCCGGCGCTCGATCCGCGCCGATCACCGGCCCGCCTCGACACCCAGGGTCCGTGACGGCCCGAAGTCGCGGTCGAGCAGGAACCGCAGTCCACCGACCGCGGCGCCGGTGACGATGGACAGGTGCACCAGGAAGTGGACGGCGAGGAAGAAGGCGAGGAACGCGGTGCCACGCTGACGCCGCACGAAGCCGGCCAGTGGCGCATCGGCGGCGGCGAACCAGATCAGCGCGGCCACCGGCAGTGCCAGCAGCACCGGGCTGAGCAGTGCCAGCGGCAGGGTGGCCAGGAAAGCGGCGGTGGCCAGTACCCCGCCCGGCCGGTTCGCCCGCAGCCCGGCCGGTCCCCGTTCGCGTACCGCGACCGGCACCAGCAGCTGCGAGCGTCCGAACTGCTTGCGCAGCATCGGCCACAGCCGGCTGTCGTCGTCGTGGCGGCAGGTCAGCTCGGCGGAGAGCCAGATGCCGTACCGTTGCACCATCCGGTCGCTGAGTTCGACGTCCTCGGACGCGCGCAGATTCTCGTCGAACAGTCCGATGTCGTCGAAGACCGTGCGGCGTACCGCACAGAGCGCGAAGATGGCGGTCCGGACCCGGCCGGTGTTGCGTGCGCGCCAGTGATGGGCGTGCAACAGCCGGTACGCCTCCACCGGGCCGTCGTCGTACAGCGGCTCGGTCAGGTAGATGCCATGCACGCAGGCCACGTCGGGAGTCTGCGCCAGGATCCGCAGGGCGGTGGCGATCGCGGTGGAGCTGGGTGCGCAGTCCGCGTCGACGAAGAACACGACCTCGCCGGTGCTCGCCCGGATGCCCCGGTTGCGGGCGGCCGCCGGCCCCCGGTTCACCGGCGTGGTCAGCAGCCGGACCGGGAACTCACCGGCGATCTCGCGGGTGGCGTCGGTGCTCGCGTCGTCGGCCACGATCACCTCGGCCGGCGGATGTGACTGCGCGTACACCGCGGCCAGACATGCCGCCAAGGTTCGCGCGCTGTTGTAGGCGGGAATGACGACCGAAACCTGTGGCTGCACGGCACGAGACGCTAGCCGTACCGGACGCTGCCCGGCAAGCGGTGGACCGCCGATTCCAGTGACGGTCCAGTACGTATTCAGTGCCGCTACAGTCGGGGTACAGCGGAGTCCGTAACAATTGCATCGACTCTCGCGGGACATTCTTGCGTGCCAGGCCCGGATGTACCGCTGATTCCGCGCTGGAGAAAGGGTCGATGCGTGTCGAATCTGCTCACCGTAGATGATTGCGACGGACTGTCCGTCAAACAGGTGCATGATCTGTACCGGCGGTTCGTCAACCGAAGCCAGGTTGGCCTGATGTCGTCGTTCGGGTTCGGTAGGGAGCTGGTCGACCACGCCGAAGGAGCGTATCTCTACCTGCGCGACGGACGACGCATCCTCGATTTCACCGGCGGTGTCGGTGTCCTCAACCACGGCCACAACCACCCGCGGATCATGGCGGTCCGGCGCCGTTTCGCCGAACAACGCCGCATGGAGGTCCACAAGACCTACTTCTCGCCGTACGTGGCGGCCCTGGGCCACAACCTGGCCCAGGTGCTGCCGGGTGACCTGAACATGTCGTTCCTGCCGAACTCGGGCGCCGAGGCGGTCGAAGGCGCGGTCAAGCTGGCCTACAAGTACCACGGCGGGCGGCGCAACACGATCCTGCGGGCCGACATCAGCTTCCACGGCAAGCTGCTGGGCTCGGGTAGCCTCACCGGTGGGGCGCAGAACCACTTCGCGTTTCCCGGCATCCCCGGCGTGGTCTCTTTCTCCTACGGAGATCTCGACTCGGTACGTGCCGCCGTCGCCGCTCACCCGGACGACGTCTACGCGATCCTGATCGAACCGTTCAGCGCTTCCACGATGCGTTGGTGCAGCGAGGAATTCCTCCGTGGTCTGCGCGAACTGTGCACCGAGCACAACATCGTGCTCGTGTTCGACGAGATCTATACGGGCTGGGGGAAGACCGGCAGCCTGTTCTATTTCATGCGCTATCCGGGTCTGCTGCCCGATATCGTCACCACCTCCAAGTCGTTCGGCGGTGGAAAATCGTCGATATCGGCGTACGTCGCCCGCGAACCGGTCTTCCGGAAAGCCTACGACAGCCCGGTCGACGCGCTGATGCATTCGACATCGACGACCTACTACGGGTTCGGGGAGGAGTGCGCGACCGCGATCGAGGCGATCAACATCGCAATGGACGACGACTACCCGGCCCAGGCGCGGCGGATCGAGCAGTCGCTCGCCGCCGGGCTGCGCCGGATCGCCAAGCAGCATCCTGACGCGGTGTCCGACGTGGCCGGTTCCGGCGCGCTGTGGGGGGTGTTCATCGACGGCGGGCCACGGGTGCTCGACCTGGCCGCGAAGGTGGCACCGGCCGGCCTGGCCCGCGATCCGCGACTGCGGACCAAGCTGATCACCTGTGCGGTGATCAACGCCCTGTACCGGGACCACGACATCTACACCTACTACACGCTCAACGGCGCCAGCCCGCTGGTCGTCGGACCGCCGCTGGTGGCCTCCGACGACGACGTCGAGTACTTCCTCGACAGCCTGGACGCCGTCCTGGACCAGGGACTCACCCGCCTGCTCACCCGGTTCGTCGCGCAGAAGGTGGGCTCGCTGTGGTGATCACGGTCACCGGGGCCGCCGGCATGCTCGGCTCGTCGGTGGTGGCCCGGCTCACCGCCGACGGCGCCGACGTCGTCGGGGTGGACCTGCGGGAACCCACCTCCGGCGCGACCGCTGCCGGGTACCGGCATCTGATCGGCGACGTACGGAACCCGGCGGTGCTGCGGCCGGCGGTCACCGGCGCCGACGCGGTGGTGCACTGCGCGGCGGCGCTGCCCAGCTACCCGGCCGCCCAGATCCGCTCCATCGTGGTCGACGGCAGCCGCGCCGTGCTCGACGCCACCCGGGCGGCCAAGGTGCCCCGGCTGGTCTACATCTCCTCGACCGCGGTTTACGGCCTGCCCCGCCAGGTGCCCACCCCGGAGGAGCATCCGTACGCGCCGGTCGACGTCTACAGCACCGCGAAGGCCGACGCCGAACGCCTCGCCCTGAGCTATCGCGGCGCCGATCTGGTGCTGCCGGTGCTGCGCCCCAAGACGTTCCTCGGTCCCGGCCGGATGGGACTGTTCTCGATGCTGTTCCAATGGGCGCAGGAGGGGCGCAACTTCCCGGTGCTCGGCGACGGCGGCGTGCGGATCCAGATGCTGCACATCGACGATCTCGTCGACGCGGTCGTCGCCGCCCTGCACGCCGCGCCCGAGGTCGCCAACGACACGTACAACATCGGCGCCGCCGAGTTCGGCACGCTGCGTGAGGACTTCCAGGCGGTCCTCGACGAGGCGGGGCACGGCAGGCGGGTGGTCGGCCTTCCGGCCCGTCCGGCCCGCGCCGCGCTGGAACTGCTGGAGCGCACCCGACTGTCCCCGGTCTACGGGCGGCTGCTGCACAAGCTGATGGACGACTCCTACGTCGACATCACCCGGGCCCGGCGCCGGTTGGGCTTCACCCCCCGGTACAGCAACCGTGACGCGGTGCTGGACACCTTCCGGTGGTGGCAGGCGCAGCACCGTGGCGGTCCCGCCCGTGCGGCGGCCAACGGGCGGACCAGCCGTGACCCGTGGCGGCAGGGTGTGCTGGCCGCCGCGAAGGTCTTCTTCTAGCCACCGGAGGTGCCGATGACCGCTGTCGAGGTGGCAGCCGAACCGACACCGGCGGCCGGGACGTCGACGGCCACGGTGGCCGGTCGGCCCGGTCGGCTCGCCCGTACCGGTGCCGACCTGTTGAACCTGGTCCGCCCCGCGCAGTGGCCGAAGAACCTGCTGGCCGTCCCGCTGGCCCTGCTGGACACCCCGGCCTGGTCTGTCGCGACCCTGGCCCGGATCGGCTGGGCGGTGCTGCTGTTCACCATGGCCTCCGCACTGGTCTACGTGGTCAACGATGTCGCCGACCGGCGGCTCGATCGTCGGCACCCGAGCAAGCGGACCCGCCCGGTGGCCAGCGGCCGGATCTCCCCGACCGGGGCCTGGCTGTTCGCCGCCGCGCTCGCCGGTCTGCTCGTCGCGGGGGTGGCCGTCGGACCCACGTTCGCCTGGTGGCCGCTGGCCGCGTATCTGGTGCTCAACCTGGCGTACAGCCGCTGGCTCAAGCACGTCCCGCTGTTGGACATCTGCGTGGTGGCCACCGGTTTCGTGCTGCGTGTCGTGCTCGGCTACACCGCCACCGGCGGGCCGGTGTCCGTCTGGCTGCTGACCGCGGTGTTCGCCACCTGCCTGGTGCTGATTCTCGGCAAGCGTCGCCAGGAACTGGCCGCCGACGGTGCCGCCCACCGGCCGGCGCTGCGCGGATACAACCTCAACCTGGCCGACCAGCTGCTCACGGTCAACGCCACCGTCGCGGTCACCGGATTCCTGCTCTACCTCAACTCCGACGCGCCGGTAGGGGTGCACCGCAACGCGCTGTTGCTGGCCGCGGTGCCGTTGACCCTGTTCGGGATCTCCCGGTACCTGCAGGCCGTGCTGGTCCGCCGGGGCGGCGGTGATCCGGTCCGCACCGTACTGCGGGACCGGCTGATCATCGTGACCGCGATGCTGCTGGCCGGTGTGGTCGGTGTCGCGCTGCTCGCCGCCAACCACCTGTCGTCCTAGAAATGTCGTCGTCGAAACAGCCTGAAAGCGATTGCCCCCATGCCTGATCCATCCGTGCCGGACGCCGCCGTCACCGCACCGCGACCGCTGGTGTCGGTCATCGTGCCGAACTACAACTACGCCCGCGCGCTCGGGTTGTGCCTGTCCGCGCTGCGCGCCCAGACGTACCCGAACCTGGAGATCATCGTGGTCGACGACCGCAGCACCGACGACTCGGTGGCGGTCGCCCGGTCCTACGGGGTCCGGGTGGTGCAGACCCCGGCGAACGGCGGGCCGTCGGTGGCCCGCAACCTCGGCGCGAGCGTGGCCAACGGGGAGATCCTGTTCTTCGTCGACTCCGACGTGGCGGCCAAGCCGGACGCCGTCGCCAACGCGGTCGCGCTGTTGACCGAGCGGCCGGAGATCGGTGCCGTGTGCGGCAACTACGATCCGGTGCCGCTGATCCGCGACAGCCTGGTGGAGGAGTACCGCTGCATGCAGCAGTCGTACTGGCTGATCGCCGACGAGGGCCGGATCCACACCATGTACACCGCCCTGCTGGCCATGCGGGCCGAGGTGTTCGCCGAGATCGGGCCGTTCAACCCGAAACTGCGTGAGACGGAGAACGCCGACTACGGGTTCCGGCTGGCCCGCAAGTACGAGATCTGGCTGACCCCGACGGTGCGCGGAGTGCACGACCACGACGACGACCTGCGGGTCCTGGTCCGCAAGGTGTTCACCCGCACCAGGCTGCACATCCCGATGTACGCCGCCAACCCGGACTTCCCGGGCGGGCTGCGCAGCGGCCCCCGGGCGTGGGGCAGCGTCGCCGCGTTGCTGGTGCTGTGCTGCGCCGTCCTGCCGCTGTTGTTGGGTCCCTGGTGGAGCGTGGTGCCGGCGCTGCCCGTGGCCGGTTACCTGGCCTGCGACTGGCCGATGTACCGGTTCGTCGCCGTGCGGCGCAGCCCGCTGTTCGTCGTCTACTTTGTCGCCATGCACTTCTTCCTCAACGTGGTGATGGCCGTCGCCGCCCTGACCGGCTTCGCCAGCTGGTTCGGCTCGCGGGCGTTCCGCCGGCTGTACGACAAGCCGGTCGAGGCGGTGTGACGTGGCGGTCCCACTGGTCTCGGTGATCGTGCCGAGCTACAACTACGCCGATTCGCTCGCGGTGTGTCTGCGGGCCGTCGCCGCGCAGACCTATCCGGCGATCGAGGTCGTGGTGGTCGACGACCGCAGCACCGACGGATCGGTCGCGGTGGCCGAGTCGCTCGGGGTACGGGTGATCGCCCTGGACGACAACGGCGGTTGCGGCCGGGCACGCAACATCGGTGTCGCCAACACCACCGGGGACATCCTGTTCTTCGTCGACGCCGATGTCGCGATGGCACCCGACGCGGTGGCCGAGGCGGTGGCCATCCTCGCGACCGAGCCGGCGGTCGGCGCGGTCTGCGGCATCGAGGACCCGGAGCCGCTGCTGCACGACACCCTGGTCGCCCGCTACCGTGGCCTGCAGTACCACCACTGGTCGGCCAGTGGCGAAGGCAACGTCACCTTTCTGTTTCCCGCGATGTGCGCCATCCGTCGCAGCGTCTACCAGGAGATCGGACCGTTCAACCCGGACCTCAAGCAGACCGAGGAGGTCGACTACGGCTACCGGCTGTCCCGGCGCCACCAGTTGCGGCTGACCTCCCGGGTCAGTGGCCGCCACGATCACGACCATCAACTGTTTCCGCTGCTGCGCAAGCTGTTTCACCGGGCCCGGCTGCGGATCCCGCTGTACGCCCGGGCGCGCCGGTTCGCCACCGGCTTCGAAACCGCCTCGCGGGCCTGGGGCAGTCTGGCGGCCGCCGCCGCGTTGCCGACGCTGTTGCTGCCGCTGGCGTTCGGGTCGGCGGCGTTGGCCGTGCCCGCGGCGCTGTTGGCCGCCTCGATCGCCGCCGACCGGTCGATGTACGCGCTGGCGTACCGCCAGCGCGGGCCGGCCTTCCTGGCATTCTTCGTCGCGGTGCATTTCCTGGTCAACGTGACCATCACCGCCGGTGTCGGGGTCGGGGCGCTGCAGTGGTTGACCTCGCGCCCGTTTCGCCAGCTCTATGACGCCACCTTCCCGGTGGAGGCCACCGTATGACGCTGTCGCCCTCCCCACAACCGCTGGTGGACACCGCCGGGCAGATCCAGCCCTCGGCCCAGCCCCAGCCTCGGACCGGGTCGACCGAGGACCTGGTCGGGTCGCGGCGCAGGCACGGCCGGTGGGGGCGGTGGTGGCGGCGCTGGCTGGGCCGGGTGTTCGTGACCGGGTCGGCGCTGTGGCTGGTGTTCGTGTTCGTCCACCTGGCGTTGAGCGGGCGGGTCTGGTGGTGGCTACTGGCCGGGTTGCTACCACCGATCACCTTCCTGGCCGTACCGCTGCTGTTCGCCGCCGCGGCCGCGGGCTGCTGGCGGACCCGCCGCCCGGCCGCGCTGCTGTGCACCCTCGCCCTGATCGCCGGTGCGCCCCTGGCCGGCATCAATCTGCCCGGCCCGCTGCGGCCGGCCCAACCGGTGCCGTCCGACGCGCTGCGGGTGGTCGCCTGGAACACCGGGTACTGGCATCCAGCCGGTGCCGGCGACGACTTCTACCACCTGCTGCGTGCTAACCGGGCCGACGTCTACCTGCTGCAGGAGTACATCGCCGAGACCGACGGGCGGATCGTCCCGATCGACGAGCTGGACCGGTTGCGCCGCGAACTGCCTGGCTACCACGTCGCGCAGGTCGGTGAACTGGTCACGCTGTCCCGGTTCCCGATCGTCGGTGAGATCGCGTTGTCGGCGGACGGGCTGCCACCGGCGCCTGACGATTTCACTGACTTCTGGCGCTATCAGGTGCTGCGTACCGATCTGCAGGTCGGCGACGAGGTGCTGTCGGTGTACAACGCCCACCTGCCGGTGCCGCTGTGGGCCGGCGGCCCGGGCCTGTTCACCGGCCAGTTCCACCGCAGCATCCGCGAGCAGCACGCGCGTCGGGTACCTCAGTTCGAGGCGCTCGCCACCGATGTCGAAACCAACGACCACCCGGTTGTGCTGGCCGGTGACCTGAACACGACTGCGGCGATGGGCGACATCCGCCGCCTGCCGGATGGGCTGCGCGACGCGGTCACGGCCAACCGGTCGTTGTATCCGGCCTCCTGGCCGGTGGCGCAGACGTCGTTGTGGCGACTGGATTGGGCACTGGTGTCGCCGCAGATCACGGTGCATCGGCACGAGTTCTCCGAGCCGGCCGGATTGTCCGACCACCGGCTGCAGTCGATCTGGGTGACGTTGTGAGTGGCGACGTGCGGGTGTCGGTGATCGTGCCGAACTACAACAAGGCGAAGACGCTCGCAGACTGCCTGCGGGCAGTGCGACGGCAGACCCGAGCGCCGGCCGAGCTCATCGTGGTCGACGACGCCAGCACCGATGCCTCCCGGGAGATCGCCGCGGGCGTGCCCTGCCGACTGCTCACCTTGGGCACGAACCGAGGGGTGTCCGCGGCCCGCAACGCGGGTGCCGCGGCGGCCACCGGGGACGTGCTGTTCTTCGTCGACTCGGACATCGCGCTGGCGCCGGACGCGATCGCCACCGCCCTGCGGGTGCTGCGTGACGACCCACGATGCGCCGTCGTACAGGGCATCTACGACGCCGAACCGCTGGTCGCGGACGGTCCGGTCGAAGTCTACAAGACCTTGTTCGAGCACTACTGGCGCCGCCAGCGCGCCGGAGTCACCGACGCCACGCTGTTCGCCCTCACCGCGATCCGCCGGCAGGTCTTCGACGAGGTGGGTGGCTTCGACGAGAACCTGCGCGACGCGGAGGACATCGAGTTCGGGACCCGGTTGCCCAGCCGGTACACCATCCGGATGAGCGCCGACGTGCTCGGGCGGCACGACGACGTGGACCGGCTCGGGCCGTTCCTGGCCGAACACGTGCGCCGCGCCGTCGGCTACGGTGCGCTGCTCGCCGGCACCGCACGATGGGCACTGCCCGGCAGGCGCCAGGCGGAGGCCGTGCCCGCCGCCCGGCCGGCGTCTGGAGTGGATGTCGGCGCGCTGGTGGCGATGACCGGCTGTACGGTGGCACTGCTCACCGCCCCGCTGGTGCTGCTGAGCTGGTGGCTGCTGGCGGTGCCGGTCACGGCGCTGGCCGCGTTCGGCTTCGCCGACCGTGCATTGTTCCGGTTCGTCCGCCGCCGCCGGGGCACCGGTTTCCTGGCCTACTTCGTCGGGATGCACTTCTTCATGCACACCACGCAGCTCGCCGGCATGATGGCCGGCTTCGCGGCCGGCCTGTGGCGCACCGTGTGGCGGCCGCCGTCGTCGCCGTCATCGGCGGCGGCGGCGACGATGACGACGGAGCCAGGCCGGTGAGCGCGGTGGCCCGCATCGACTGGCAACGCTGGCTGCGGTTGCTCAACAAGGGTTTCGCCGTGCTCTTCGTCGGTTTGCTGGCGGTGGGCCTGGTGACCGTGCTGCGCACCCAGGACTTCACCCCGGTACGCGAGTTGGCCGCGTCGCTCGATCCGGCCACGGTCTACCTCGCCGTCGGGGCCGCCGTCACCATCAACTGCGTCGGTCTGGTCTGCGGCTTCGTGTCCTGGCGGGCGCTCTTCCTCGACCTGGGGGCCCGGGTGGGCACCCCGACCGCGGCCCGGATCTTTTTCGTCGGGTTTCTGGTCAAGTTCGTTCCGGGCCGGTTCGTCGCGCTGCCGGTACTGGTCCGGATGGGCAAGGCGATCGAGGTCGGACCGGTCCGGCTGGCGTCGGTGTTCGTGTTGAGCTGGAGCATCGTCGCGCTCACCGGACTGACTGTCGGGATCGCCGCCGGACCGGCGGCGATCGGTGGCGGGATGTGGTGGTTGCTCGCCGCGGCGCTGCCGCTGGCGGTCCTGCTGGTGCGTCCGGACCTGCTGGACCGGGGGGTCGGCGTCGCCGCCCGGGTGCTGCGCCGCCCGCCGCCGGACGTCTCCGCCTCGGCCCAGGGCGTTCGGCGGGCGATCGTCGTCCAGACGGTGTCCTGGATCATCTCCGGACACCACCTGTGGCTGCTCGCGGTCACCGCCGGTGCCCCGCCGGGCGCGTCGTACCTGGTGTGCGTCGCCGGCTTCGCACTGGCCACCGTCACCGGACTGCTGGTCATGGTGGCCCCGGACGGGCTCGGGATACGCGAGGCGGTGCTGGCCCTGGCCCTGGCGACGGTCATGCCACTGCCGCTGGCCAGCACCTTGGTGCTGGCCAGTCGGCTGGTCTCGGTGCTCAGCGACGTGGCGGTCGGTGCCGGCGGGCTGTTGCTGGCCCAGTACCTGCACCGGCGGCGGCTGCGGATGGCGCAGGCACAGACGGAGGCGGTGCTCAGTGACCCGGTGCCGGCCCGCTGACCACCGCCTCGACCGGGCGTCGGTCGGCCGCGGCGAGCTGGGCGCGGATCTGCGCCGCCTCCGGCGCGCCGATCGCGCTGAAATGGGCGAGCGCGTGCCACCAGTGCTCCCACACGTCGTCGGGCGTACGCTGCGGTCCGCTGCTCGGTCCGGCCAGACGCTGCCCGGCCCGGGCAAGCCCGGCGTGCGCCCTCGCCTGCTGGGCCCGGTCACCGATCTGCGCCGAGATCGTCAGCGCCCTCCGGTAGTGGTCGCGGGCGACCGCTGGGCTGCCGACCTGCATCAACGCGTCGGCCAAGCCGATCAGCGACGAAGCCTCGCCGACCGGCTGGCTGGTCTCCCGGTAGATCGCCAGGGCGCGGCCGTGGTGGTCGGCGGCCTGCCGGAAACGCCCGGCCCGGGCATGCAGCTGGCCCAAGGAATCCAGGGCGAACGCCATGCCGACCCGGTGCCCGATCTTGCGGCACAGCGAGATGGCCCGGTCCAGAAACTCGGTGGCTTCGGTGTACCGCTCCTGGAGCACGTGGATCCAGCCCAGGTTGCCCAGCGCCATGGCCTCCCCGTGGGTTTCGCCGGTCTCGCGCAGCAGGGCGAGTGCCTGCCGCAGATGCATCCGGGCCAGGTCGTACTGGCCCTGCTGACCGTGGAAGACCCCGAGGTTGCCCAGCGCGCGGGCCTCACCTGCGCGTTCGCCGGTCTGCCGGTAGAGCACCAGCGCCTGCTGCAGATGGTCGGCGACCAGTTGACGGTGCCCCTGCATGCCGTAGACCACCGCGATGTTGGTCATCATGTGTGCCTGGGCGTTCAGGTCGCCAGTGGCTTCGGCGGCGAGCAGGCCGTGATGGTGCACGGTCACCGCGTCCGGATAGTGTCCGGCGCCCTCCAGATAGCGGAAGACGGTGAGCACGAGCTGCCGGGCGTTGTCCGGCCAGCCGTGCCCGGCCGCGTGCACCACGCTGGCAACGAGGTTGGTCCGTTCCCGCTCCAGCCAGCTCCGGGCGGCGGCCGGGTCGGCCAGCTCCGGGCCGGCCGGCGCCGGACCGGGAATCGCCGGCCGGCGGTGCCGTTCGGCGGGGTAGAGCTGGTCCATGGCCGCCGCCGCGGTGTGCAGGTAATGGTCGAACAGGACGGTCAACGCCCGTTGCCGCTCCGGCGGTGGCTCCCGCCGCTCGGCCAGGTCGACCGCGTAGGCCCGCAACAGGTCGTGCATGCGGTAGCGATGGTCGGGGCCGCGCTGAATCAGATGCGCACGCGCCAGGACCTCCAGCAACCGCCGTGCGTCGGACACCCCGGTGCCGATGGTCGCGGCGGCGGCGTACGGTTCGAGATCGGCCCCGGGGTGCAGGCCCAGCAGCCGGAAGGCGCGGGCGGCGGCCGCGGGCAGATGCAGGTACGACCAGGAGAACACGGCCCGTACGCCGGTGCGTGGATCCCCGGCGGCGTCCAGCAGGTCGAGCCGGTGATGCTGGTCGGCCAGTTCGCGTACCAGCTCGACCAGTTGCGCGGCGGGCCGGGTCACCGCCATCTCCGCCGCCACCCGCAGCGCCAGTGGCAGCCGGGCACAGTGCGTGGCCAGGACGACGGCGGCGGCGTGTTCGACGATGACCCGCTCGCCGATCAGCCGCCGGATCAGCGCCACCGCCTCGTCCAGCGGCAGCGGATCCAGCTCGATACGGCGCGCGCCGTGCCGGGCGACGAGGCCGGCCAGGGAGTCACGGCTGGTCACCAGCACGAAGCAGGACGCCGATCCGGGCAGTAGCGGGCGGATCTGTTCCGCCGATGCCGCGTTGTCCAGAACCACCAGCATCCGTCGTCCGTCGATCAGGCTGCGGAAGTAGGCTGCCCGTTCGTCGACTTCCAGCGGCAGCTCCGGACCGGCGACGCCGAGCGCGCGCAGCAGGCCGGCCAAGGCATGACCAGGGGAGACCGGCTGCTCCGCGTCGTAGCCCTGCAGGTCGACGTAGAGCTGGCCATCCGGAAAGCGGTACCTGACCCGGTGCGCCCAGCGGATCGCCAGGGCGGTCTTGCCCACCCCGGCGGTGCCCGAGATCGCCGAGATCGATACGCCGGGATGACTGCCGGGCAGCCCTGCGACCGGACCATATCCGTCGCCGAGCAGTTGGTCGAGCTGGTCCAGCTCGCTCGTGCGACCGGTGAAGTCCGGGATGTCGGCCGGCAGTTGCGCCGGCGCGGGATAGGGCACCTGGTCGGCGGGGTTCCGATGGGGAACCGACGACCCGTCGTGCGACGCATCGTCGGGAGCGTCGCGTGACGCCCCGTCAGGACGCGACGACCCGTCGCGGGGCAGAACGTCGCGCGCCGCCTCGCGGGGCGGTGCCAGATCGTCGTCGTGCAACAAGGCGGTGTGTGCGGCGGTCAGCTCCGGTCCGGGATCGACGCCCAGCTCCTCGGCGAGCCGCCGGCGGGTGTCGTGATACGTCTGGAAGGCGCGGGCCCGCTGCCCGGCCGCGTGACAGGCGCGGATCAGCCGAGCCTGGGCGGCTTCGTCGAGCGGCTGTGCCACAGCCGCCTCCGCCAGCGCGGGAATGGCGTCGGCGGCCCGCCCAACGGTGATCATGATCTCGCCGTAGCGGGCGAGTGCGGCCTGCCGTTCCCCCATCAGGGAGACGATCTTCGGATGGTCGGCGAGCAACGGCACGTCGGCCAGCGGGGGACCATGCCACAGCGCGAACGCCGATTCGAGTTCGTCTGCCGCGCGGTCGAGATCGCCGCACCGGTGCAGCCCGGCGGCGGCGGCGAGCTGGTGGCGGAAACGTACCGCGTCGACGGCGGCGGCGGGCAGGTTCAGCGCGTATCCGTCGCCGACCTGCCGGAGTACGGCGCTCGGAGCACGCGGGCGGCGGTCCGGTTCGAGCCGGCGGCGCAGATGTTTGATGTGGGTCTGGATGACGTTGCGGGCGCTCGGCGGGGGTATGCGGTCGGCCCACACCGCTGCGGAGATGTCCGCCGCGCGCACCGGTTGTCCACATGCGATCGCCAGGAGGCCCAGGATGGCCCGTTGAGTCGTTGGTCCGAGATCCAGCTGTTCGCCGTCGTGCCAGGCAGAGACCTGGCCGAGGACCTGGATTCGCAAAGTCGTCACCCTCGCCAGTCGTGCCGACGCCGCCGCTCGGAACGGGTTGGCCGTATATGGCGGTCAGCTCACCTCAAGCTAAGTCAATGCCGCCAGGCCCGCAATGCTCGTGCCCGAATGATCGACGTAAATTTTAACATCTTCGATCAGTTGGTCGAATCGGACGAAAGGACCATCTACTGTCGATCTATTCTGGGTCCTGCGTTTGTCGATTTATCGCCGTAGCGGACCAACGACTTGATTCGCCGTCAGGGCGAGCGTTTCGGGTAGATCCGGGCGCTCACGTGGCCTTCGGCCGGAGTGAGCGCCCGGACCGGGTGACAGCCGGTCACTCCTCGCCGAAGTCCTCGTCCCCGCCGTCGCCCCCGAAGTCGTCGAGGATTTCGCCAGCGACCATGCCGCCGGCAAAGCCGAGCGCGGCGCCACCAGCCGCACCGGCGATCATCCCGCCCATGCCGGGGCGGCCGTGGTGTCCGCTGTGGTGTCCGCCGTATCCGCCGTATCCGCCCAGCAGGGTCTGCCGCTGGGAGAGCGCCTCACGTAGCCAGGAATCGACCTGAGCGGTCCAGTCGACCCGATCGGCATCGGCGTGGCTGATCCGGTAACGGCCGTACGAGTCGTGGCCGGGGGTGAACAGGCCACCGCGCTTGTCGAACTCGAGAACGATGTCGACGCCGTACTCGCTGGCCACGAAGGTCAGCTCGACCTCACGGATGCCGTTGGCGTACTGCGGCGCGCTGTAGTACTCGATCTCCTGGTAGAACGGCAGGGTCTGGGGCACTGCGTGCAGTCGGCCGTACTCCAGGTCGGCGCCCTTGAAGGTGAAGCCCAGCCGGGCGAACGCTTCGAGGATCCGTTCCTGTAACGGCAACGGGTAGACGTGCACCGGGTCGAGGTCGCCCCGGTCGACGGCGCCGGGAATGGCGACCTCGGTTCGCAGGCCCATGGTCATGCCGTGCAGACGCTGGCCGTACAGGTCGGTCACCGGGGTCTCCCACGGCACCGCGAACTGGAACGGTAGTGACAACTGCTGCCCTTCGCGCAGGTGGATGCCGCCGGTGACACCCACCCGATGGAATTCCGCCATCGCGTTGTGGTCCTCACCGCCGGCCTCGACCTCGACCCGGGTCACCAGGCTGACCGTGACCTGGTCCAGTTGCACGTCGTGATTGCCCCCGACGATGTTCACCTGGCCGGCGAGAACAAGACCGGGGCGGGTGTTGGGATTGGGCAGCACCGTGTCGACGCTCGGCGCGCCGATTCCCAGAGCGCCCAGCATCTTCTTGAAGACCACGTGGTTTCTCCTCGATCGTGATGTGCTGACGGACATCCGCGGCGAGCGGGTGGCCAGGGCGGAGAACGGCCGATCCGGTAGCCGGACATATGGAAAAATTTGCCTCGTGCCGGAATCCCTGCTGGTGGGCACCTGGCCGGTGCCGTGGGCGATCGTCGCGTTCGTCGTCGCCGGGATCCTCACCGTAGCCGGCAGCCTCCGGCTGGTCGCCTTCGGGGACGCGCTGGCCGACCGTACCGGCTGGGGCGAGGCGCTGTTCGGCGCGGTCTTCTTCGGCTTGGTGACCTCGCTGTCCGGCGTCGTGATGACCGCGGTCACCGCGGCGGGCGCGGCACCCCAACTGGCCTACAGCAACGCGGTCGGCGGTATCGCCGCGCAGACCACCGCCGTGGCCGTTGCCGATCTGTTCTACCGCCGGGTCAACCTGGAACACGCGTCCGCGTCGCTGTCCAACCTGCTGTTCGGCTGCCTGCTGATGGCCCTGCTCGCGCTGGCGTTGCTCGCCACCTACACCCCCGCTGGCACGTTGTTCGGGCTGCACCCGGTGTCCGCGATCATGGTCGGCTGCTACCTCGGCGGTGTCATGATCGCCCACTCCTGCGACGTTACGCCGTACTGGCAAGCCGTCGACACCAACGAGACCCGCCGGGATCTGCCGGCCAGCCACGGCTCGCTCGACGCCAGGCCGCTACCTGGCCTGTGGCTGTGGTTCGCAGCGGTCGGGCTCGTTGTCGCAGCCGGCGGCTGGGCGACCGCGCTCGCCGCGCAGAGCCTGGTGGAAGCCACCGGACTCCGCGCCGGATTCGTCGGTGGCGTGCTCATGGGGTTGGTCAACGCGTTGCCCGAGACGATCACCGCGGTCGCCGCCGTCCGCCGCGGCGCGGTGACCCTCGCCATCGCGGCCATCCTCGGTGGTAACTGCCTCGACGCGCTCAACCTGGTGGTCGGTGACGCCTTCTACCGGCAAGGGTCGGTCTTCCACGCCGCCGGCAACGACGAACTGTTCGTCACCACCGCGGCGCTGCTGATGACCACCGTACTGCTCGGGGGTCTGCTGGCTCGGCAGGTCGGTGGCTGGGGCCGGCTCGGGTTCGAGGGAACCCTGCTGCTCGGCGGCTACCTGGCCGTGGTCGCGGTGCTGGTGACCTGAGCGCCGGACCGTCGGTCAACCGGCCGTGTCGTCGAGATCGATGATCGCGGTCACGACGGCACCCGGACCCGGTTGCGCCCGCTCGATGGTCAGGTCGAGACAGAGCTGACGGCAGATCCAGACGCCTCGACCGCCGGCCCGGGCCTGGTCCGGCGGTGTCGTGCCGATGCCGGAGTCGGCGATGCCCGGGCCACCGTCACTGACCTGGCAGTACAGGACGGCTCCGTGGCGCCACAGCCGCAGCCGGCCAACGCCGCCGCCGTGCCGGATGGCGTTGGTGGCGAGCTCTCCGGCGACGATGAGCAGGTGCTCGGTCTGCTCCTGTGAGATGGCCAACCCAGGTGCGTGCGCGCTCAGCGTGGCCCGCAGCCCGTAGAGCCCGTCCTGATCGAACGGCTGATCGAGGGCGTCTGCCGGCGCCGCGAGGTTCGGCCGGCCGCCGGTGCCCACGGCCGGATCACGGCTGGTCATGACATCTTTGTACCCGTAGTGCCGCGACACCGTCCGCGCCGACCAACGACAACACGGTGCCGACGAGGCGTCGGCAGGTCACCGTCATCCGACGGGACTTGGGTAGCGACCGTGCAGCGGCCACGATGATGGCGGCGCAGGCCCCGTCGATGTAGTCCAGGGCGGCCAGGTTGACCCGGACGTGCCGGTCGATGCGCAGCGACTCGGCCAACGCGAGTTCAAGCACGTCGGCGTGCCGGAAGTCGAGTTCACCCGCGATCCGCACGCCACCTGGACTGTACTGCCGGCAGATCCGCAGCAACGGATGTTCCAGGTAGACCTGGGCGGCGACGGTCTTCGGGTGGGCGCGGGCGGCGAAGGCGAGGGTCACCGCGTCGAACCTCTCCCGGTCGTACTGGCAGATCAGACAGAGCTGCCCATGCGCGAACAGATCGGTCACCCGCGTCTCGAATTCCAGCAGCTGCTCCGCCGAGGTGAGCGGGCGGGTCGCCCAGCACATGTCGGCGGTGATCCGCAGCCCGGGGTAGCCCTCCCGGCCGGCTTGCCGTACCTCCCCGGTCAGCGTCTCCACCATGCTGGCGGCGTCGTGGGCCCCGCCGAGTAGTGAATCGGCGGCCGTGGATATCCGTAACTGCCCTCGCCGTAGCGCCGACCCGGGCCGTACCGCACGGTCGTGCAGCTCCCCGGTGAGCTCGTCCGGGCTCACCGAGTCGGTCCAGCAGACGACCTTGTGCCCGGCCCGTAGCCCGCCGCGGACGAACGCGGCGACCAGGTCCAACCGCTCCTCCTGATCGGAGAAGGTCAGACAGGCGTGGTCACCGGCGCCGATGGCGCCAACTGCAGCCGGGTCCGCCATTCGTCGGTCCACCTGTTCATGATCGCGGGAAGGGTCACCGGCCACCCTATGCGTCGACCCCACCCGGCGCCGACGGCGCGGGTCGGTTGGTTGCCCGTTGCCGTCAGTGCCGGCCCGTCAGTGCTGGCCCGTCACGCCGGTCCGAACGCCTGGTCGCAGGCGTCACGCAGGGCGACCTGGGCAGCCGAGATGGCCAGGTTGCCGTCGATGGGGTTCTGGTCGGCGGCCCGCCGTACCGCGTCTTCGAGCTCCTTGCCACGAGCGGCGATCTCGGCCTCGGTGGACTGCTGCGCCTGCCGCCCGATGTCCCGGTTGATCTGGTCGTCAAGGTCGGCGGCACCGAGCTCGCGCAGGTCCTGGCAGGCCTGCCAGCCGGCGGTGTCAGCCGGCGGTGTCGGCGTCGGGTGGCTGGTCGGGGTCGTGACCGGGGTCGCCTGTGACTGCTCGTCGCGGGTCAGCGCGCCGACCGCGACGACCAGCGCTATCACGACGATGGGAACGAGAACCCAGGGCCAGATCGGCCGGCGGCGGGCCCGGTTGCGCGGCGGACGGGACGGTGGAAATCCAGAGTGGTCGTACGGGTCAGCGTGCTGGTAACTCACGGTTGCGCCTCTCAGGGTCCGACTGGGGTGAGGGGGCAGCGGCCGGGGCATAGCGGACGTCGGTGCACGTGCCGCCAAATATTCATACATGTGGCGTTCGCATAGCGCACGTCGCACCATACTAGGCTGTTTGCAGAGCTTGGCAACCCATGCATCGGCCCAGAAAGCCCAGATGGAGGGGGTGGGCGTAAGCGGCCGGAAACCAGTTGCTGTCAGACTGGAACGGTGTATGACGTCGACGTGCTCGTGATCGGATCCGGCCCAAGCGGACAAAAGGCGGCGATCGCCGCAGCGAAGCTCGACCGACGGGTGATGGTCGTCGAGCGCGCGCACATGCTCGGTGGTGTGTGTATCAACACCGGCACGATCCCGTCCAAGACATTGCGAGAGGCGGTGCTCTATCTCACCGGCCTCAGTCAGCGGGAGGTCTACGGCCGTAGTTACCGGGTCAAAGACGACATCACGGTCAGTGATCTGGCGGCACGGACGCAGCACGTCATCGGCCGGGAAATCGACGTGACCCGTAATCAGCTGACCCGCAACCGGGTGCGCATCATGACCGGTACGGCCCGGTTCGACGATCCGCACACCGTTGTGGTCACCGATCCGACCGGCCACGGCAACAAGGTCACCGCGGGCAAGATCGTGATCGCGGCGGGCACCCGGCCCGCCCGGCCGGACAGCGTCGACTTCGACGAGCAGACCATCATCGACTCGGACGGGATCATCAACCTCGAACGCGTCCCGCAGTCGATGCTCGTCGTCGGTGCCGGCGTGATCGGCATCGAGTACGCCTCGATGTTCGCGGCCCTGGGCACCGAGGTCACCGTCGTCGAACGCCGTGACCGGATGCTGGAGTTCTGTGATCTGGAAATCGTCGAGGCGCTCAAGTATCACCTGCGCGATCTGGCGGTCACCTTCCGCTTCGGGGAGGAGGTCGCGTCGGTGCAACGTCATCCACGTGGTGCGGTAGCGGTTCTGGAAAGTGGCAAACGCATCGCCGCCGACACCGTCATGTACTCGGCCGGCCGGCAGGGCGTGGCCGCCGACCTCGACCTGGACCGGGCCGGCCTGCAGGCCGACTCCCGCGGCCGGATCCAGGTCACCGCGAATTTCCAGACCACTGTGGAGCACATCTACGCGGTCGGGGACATCATCGGCTTCCCTGCCCTTGCCTCGACGTCGATGGAGCAGGGCCGGCTCGCCGCCCACCACGCCTGCGGCGAACCGGCCCGCGGCATGCCGCAGCTGCAGCCGATCGGCATCTACACGATCCCCGAGATCAGTTTCATCGGCAGCACCGAGGACCAGCTGACCGACGGCCGGGTGCCGTTCGAGGTCGGCGTCGCGCGGTACCGCGAACTCGCCCGGGGCCAGATCGTCGGCGACTCGTACGGGATGCTCAAGCTGCTCGTCGCCCCGGACACCCGCCATCTGCTGGGGGTGCACATCTTCGGCACCGGCGCCACCGAGCTCGTCCACATCGGACAGGCGGTGATGGGGTGTCAGGGGACCGTCGACTATTTCGTCGACGCGGTGTTCAACTACCCGACGCTCGCCGAGGCGTACAAGGTGGCCGCGCTGGACGCGATGAACAAGATGCGGCATCTGGCCCAGCTGAACGACTGACCTTCCGCACGGTCGCGCCCGGCCGGTCAGGACGGCCGGCCCGGCCCGTCCGGCCGGTCAGGACGACCGATCAGGACGGCGCTCGACCGCGACCGCGGCCAGCACCACGCAGCCGGCCATCGGGACCACCAACGGGAGCAGCTGCCAGGTCACCAGGACCAGACCGGCGAGCGCCAGAGCGAGCAGCGCGGTTCCCCCGGGATCGGTGCGTACCGCCCGGATCGCCGCCGCTCGCAGCAGCACGGGCCAGGCCGATCCCGGGGCCCAGCCGGCGGCGGCGCGCAACAGCACGGCGCCGCCGCCGACGGCGGCCACCGCGCAGCCCACCGCCACCACCATGGCACCCGGCAGCTGGCCGGTGCGTACCACGGCGGCGTCGAAGGCCAGCAGCAGCGCACCGGCGACGGTCGCGATCGACCACGGCCAACTGCCGGGAAGCGCGGCCCACAACCGGGCCAGGTAGGCGCCGATCCGGGTGCTGCCCGTACCGTCGGCGTAGGCCCGCAGGTGTGCGCAGCCGGCGGCGAGCGCGGCCAGCAGGGTGACCACCGGCAGGGCGCTGACCAGCACCAGCACGCCGACCAGCAGGGTCTCGCCGAACATCGCGAACCGGGCGCCACCGGGCACGGTTGCCGCCGGGGACCGGCCGCGTCGCGCGGTCACCCCTTCAGCCCCGAGGTGGACACTCCTTCGACCAGGAAGCGCTGGAAGAACAGGAAGAACCCGATGACCGGAAGCAGCGCGAGCATCGACATCGCCATCAACGCACCGTAGTCCGACAGCGTCGTCTGGTCGATGTAGAGCTGCAAAGCCAGCGGCAGCGGGTACTTGTCCGGCGTACTGAGGTAGATCAACGGGGCAAGGAAATCGTTCCAGGTCCAGATGAAGGTGAAGATCGCTGTGGTGATCATGGCGGGACGCGACAGCGGCAGGACGATGTGCCAGAAGGTGCGCCAGTGTCCGGCCCCGTCGATGCGCGCGGACTCGTCCAGCTCGTGCGGGATGTTGCGCATGAACTGCACCATCAGGAAGACGAAGAACGCCTCGGCGGCGAGAAACTTGCCGAGCAGCAGGGGCGCGTACGTGTCCACCAGCCCGAGACGCTGGAAGACCGCGTACTGCGGCACGATCAGCACGTGGAACGGCAGCAGCAAGGTGGAGATCATCAGGACGAACATGGCCGTACGGCCGCGGAACCGTAGCCGGGCGAAGGCATACCCGGCCAGCGCCGACGAGGCGACCGTACCGACGACCGCGAGCACCGCGAGCACCGCCGAGTTCCAGAAGAACCGCAGCACGCTGATGCCGGCCAGGCCTTCGGCCGCACGCTGGTAGTTGTCTACCGTCGGTTCCCGGGGAAACAGGTCGAGGCTGCCGACGATCGACTGCGACGGCTTGAACGACGCGGAGACCACCCACACCACCGGGTAGAGGATCACCACCAGCAACGTCAGCGCGCCGAGATGCCACCACAGGCTGCCCCAGCGGCGGCGGCGTTCGGCCTGGGCACGGGCTGGGTCGCGCGGGCCCCGGCCGCCGGTGCCGTCCGGCCGCCGGCCGTCGGCCACGGTGACATCGGCCTCAGCGTTCATCTGCTGTCTCCCGAATAGTGGACCCAGCCGCGAGCGGTGCGGAACAGGAACGCGGTGACCAGGCCGACGCCGAGCAGTAGCAGCCAGGCCATCGCCGAGGCGTAGCCCATCCGGAAGTCGGTGAAGCCGCGGTCGTACAGATAGACCGTGTAGAACAGGGTCGATCCGGCTGGGCTGCCGTTGCGGCCACCGATCACGTACGCCGACGTGAAGATCTGGAACGAGTTGATGGTTTCCAGCAGCAGATTGAAAAACAGCACCGGGGAGATCATCGGCACGGTCACCGCCCAGAACCGTCGCCACCGGCCGGCGCCGTCCACCTCGGCCGCCTCGTACAGCTCGCGCGGCACCTGTTTGAGTCCGGCCAGGAAGATCACCATCGGGGCGCCGAACTGCCAGGTGGCCAGCAGCACCAGCATCAGCAGCGAGTAGTCGGGGTTGCCGACCCAGCCGCCGGTGCCGATGCCGACCGTGCGCAGTAGCCGGTCGACGACGGCTTCGTCGCTGAACAGCGCCTTCCAGACGATGGCGACACTCACGCTCGCGCCGATCAGCGACGGTCCGTAGAACGCCGCCCGGTAGATGCCCTGACCGCGTCGCTGGCCGTTGAGCAGCATCGCCACCGCGAGCGCCGCGGCCAGCTTGAACGGTACGGCCAGTAGAACGTAACCGGCGGTGACCTGAACCGACTGCAGCCAGCGGTCGTCGTCGAACAGCCGCCGGTAGTTTTCCAGACCGACCCACTCGGGAGCGGTGAACAGGTTGTAGTCGGTGAACGACAGGTAGAGCGAGGCGGCCATCGGGCCGATCGTCAGCAGCAGCATGCCGACGATCCACGGGGACAGGAACAGGTAACCGGCCGGCCCGTCGCCGGTCCGGCGGTGCCGTGGCGCCGCCGGCCGGTCCGGGTCCTGCTCCACCGGTGTGCGCTCGGTCATGGCGGCGGTGGTGGACGTGGTCATCAGTCCGGGAATCTCCTCACGAGGTCAGGACTGGAGAATCTCCTCGGCCTCGGTGAAGAACTGGTCGACGGCCTCCGGCACACTGATCTGCCCGTAGTGCAGCTGCTCGCTGATCCGGATGAACGCCGCCTCGATGCTGCCGGCACCACGTGGTGGGGCCGGTGGGGCCTTGGTGAGCTGGTCAGCGATGGTCTCCTCGTACTCGGCCACGGTGGCCAGCGGACCATCGAGCTCGGCCGCCGCCCGCTGGGCGTTGGTGGCCGGCAGCCCGCGGTTGCCGCCGAAGATCCGGCCGACCTCCGGATCGTTGATCATGAAGGAGATCAGCTCGGCGGCGGCTGCCGGATGATCGGTTCCGGCGGCGGCGCTCAACAACATCGCGGGTTTGAGGTACTGACCGGACTCCTGCGGGTCGTCGCTGGGCACCGGACCCAGGTGGATCTCGGTGTCGGTCTCACCGGCATAGCGGGTCAGGAAATTGTCCCAGCCCAGCTCGGAGGCGGCGAGGTCGTCCACCCACAGCGAGGCCGGTTTGATCTGGATGGCGGTCTCCACCGGCAGCACCACGTCCTGGGCGATGAGCTGCTGGCCCTCCGCCCAGAACCGGGTCAGGCGTTGCTCGTCGAATCCGAGCTGGCCGTCCTCGGTGAACAGCGCGCCGCCCTCCTGACGCAGCTGTACCTCCAGGTTGTAGATGATCCCGGTGTAGTTACCGCCGCCGTAGGTGCCGGTGACGTCCTTGATGGTGGCCATCGCGTCGCGGTATTCGTCCCAGGTCCAGCCGGTCTGTGGGATCGTGACGGCGGCCTGCTCGAACAGGGCCGGGTTGTAGAACATGCTCCAGGTGTTACCGCCGATCGGCACCGCGTACAGCGCGCCGTCGACCTCGCCGACCCCGTCGAAGCCGTCGAGCAGGTCGTCGAGGACCAGCGCCCCACCGGTCTGCTCACCGAGGTCGTAGAGCACCCCGCGGTCGGCGTATTCCCGCAGGTAGGAAAAGTCCATCTGCAACACGTCCGGCATGTTGCCGCCGGCCGTCTCGGTGGTCAGTTTCTGCCAGTACGCCTCGTACTCCTGGAAGCTGGGGGTGACCGTGATGTCCGGGTTCTGTTCCTCGAACAGATCGATCGCCTGCTGCATGAGGTCCGCCCGATCGGCGTTGCCCCACCAGGAGTAGCGCAGAGTTATCGGCCCCGACTCCGCGTCGTCCCCGCACGCCGTGACACCGGTGGCGACCAGGGCGAGGGTGGCGGCCACGGCAAGTGAAGCCCTGAATCGTTTCATTATCGCCATACAGACCTCCGGATCCGGGGTGACGAGCAGGTGCGTACTCGTGCGTCGTGGGTCACAGGAAAGCGCTTGTCAACGTAGGTTAGGAGGCTGTTATAAGGACGTCAATGGCTACTCTTGAACGTTACAACTGGCCGGGCGAGTCCATGTCCGGCCTGGACCGCCAGAAGCCCGTCGCCCCCGCCCCGGGCGTCAGGACGGCCCCGGTGGTCGTACCATCGCGACATGGCAGAGATGGTCACGCTACGCCTGAGCCCGGAGACCCTGGCCCGGGCACGCGCCGCTGCCGAACGGGAAGGGATGCCGCTGTCCGACTGGATGGACCGGGCCGCGCGGCGCGAGGCCCGGCGTGACGCGGCGCGGGCCCATGAGGAGTGGCTGGCGGCCAACCCGGACGTACGCGACGAGCTCGACGCCTTCGACCGGCTGGCCGACACCTTGGAGTCCGGCTGGTCCGACCTGCCTGACGCGGCGTGAACCGCGGCGAGATCTGGACCGTCGGGGAGCGCTCCGACCTGCGCTACCGCGTGGTGGTGCTGTCCGGAGACGCGCACAACGAGCGTCCCCGGGCCGCGCCGTACTGCGCGCCGATCGTCCGTCAGCGTGGCGCGACCAGCCTGCCGCCGTTCGTCGTGCCGCTGGCCGAGACCGATCCGCTGTCCGGTGTGGTGGTGGTCAACCGGATGCGCCGCATCTCCGGCAGCGCCGGCGCGGAGCGGGTCGGTATGGTCACCGGCGCCAGCATGGCTCGCCTGGAGGAAGCCATGCGCGATCTGTTCGACCTGTGATACCACTGTCGGAGTGGGTATCGTGTCGCCCGGCTTCCAGGGTCGTCCGCGTTCCCCGGCCGCCGTCACCCTGCCGCCGGGGCAGTACCTGACCGAGGATTTCCCGGTGCTGTCCGCCGGCCCGACCCCGCGAATCGACCTCACCGGGTGGGAATTCGTGATCAGTGCCGAGAACGGTCGGCAACAGCGGTGGAGCTGGTCGGAGTTCCTCGATCTGCCGGCTGAGGACGTCACGGTCGACATCCACTGCGTCACCAAGTGGTCCAAGCTCGGCACCCACTGGCGTGGCGTCTCACTGGACACCCTGCTCGCCGACGTCGACACCACCGCCGACTACGCCCTCGCCCACTCCTACGGCGGCTACACCACCAACCTCCCACTGGCCGACCTGCTCGACGGCCAGGCCTGGATCGCCCACCGGTACGACGGTGCCGACCTCGCCCCCGAACACGGTGGACCGGCCCGGTTGCTCGTGCCGCACCTGTACTTCTGGAAGTCGGCCAAGTGGGTGCACGGCATCCGGTTGCTGCCCGACGACGAGCCGGGTTTCTGGGAGACCGCCGGCTACCACGACTACGGTGACCCGTGGCGCGAGCAGCGGTACCAGGGCGACTGAGCTGGCGGGTGGCCCGGCTGACGGCGATCCGCGAGGAGACCCCGACCGCCCGTACGCTGGTCCTCGACACCCCGCACTGGCCCGGCCACCTGCCCGGTCAGCACGTCGACGTGCGGCTCACCGCGCCCGACGGGTACCAGGCCCAACGCAGCTACTCGATCGCCAGCGCCGTCGACGGCGACCGGGTCGAGCTCACCGTGCAGCGGGTGCCCGACGGCGAGGTTTCCGGCTACCTGGCCGGCCCGTACGCCCTCGGCGACCCGGTCGAGATCCGCGGCCCGGTCGGCGGCTGGTTCGTCTGGCGTGCGGAGTCGACCGATCCGGTGCTGCTGGTCGCCGGTGGCTCCGGCATCGTGCCGCTGATGGCGATGATCCGGGCCCGGCGGGCCGCCGGCCGCCGGGTGCCGTTCCGGCTGATCTACTCGGTGCGTACGCCGGCCGACGTCTACTACGCCGACGAGTTGCGCCACCGGGCCCGCGACGACGCCGGCCTCGACGTCAGTTACGTCTACACCCGACAGGCGCCCGAGGGCTGGCCCGGCCGGGTCGGCCGGATCGGCGTCGCCCGGGTCAACACCGACGGCTGGCCGGCGATGCTCGAACCGGCCTGCTACGTGTGCGGGCCGACCGGCTTCGTGGAGACGGTCGCCGACATCCTGATCGCCCTCGGGCACGACCCCCGCCGGGTCCGTACCGAACGATTCGGACCCACCGGAGGTTGACATGCCCGACGAACATCACCTGGACGGCAACGCGCTGGCCGGGCCGCTGGCCGAGATCTTCGCGGTGGACGTCACCGCCGCGATCGGCCGCTGCGCCAGTTGCGGGCGGGCCGGGCCGCTCGCCGCACTGCTGGTCTACTGCGACGCGCCCGGCCTGGTCGCCCGCTGCCCGCACTGCGCCGGGGTGCTGCTGCGGCTGGTACGGGGCCCGGCCGACGTCTGGCTCGACCTGCACGGCGCGCTGAGTCTACGAATCGCCGTGCCGGCGAGCTGAGCCCGCGGGGCCGCCGTGCCAGCCGACCGACCGTTGGTCACGAACGGGTGAGGCGGACCGCGACGTCGTCCTCGGGCACCCGGTACGTGCGCGTACGCCTCGGTCTGCAGCATCCCCGGAACAAGCGGTGGCTGAAAGGACCCAACCCGTCCGGTCAACACAGCCGTGCCGCTGGTCGGCGTCGTGGTCGGGTTCGGTCTGCGTCTGGGACGCCCCGCCCGTCACGCCGGCTCGGCCCTTGCGGCGGCGGGACCGATCGGCTTGACCATCTGCTGGGCGGTGACCGCGAACCCGGTCGACTCGTACAGCCGGCGGGCCACCGTGTTGTCCGCGAAGACGTTCAGCCCGAGCCGGGTCACCCCCTGCGCCGTCAGCACCGGTTCGACGGCGGCCAGGACGGCCCGTCCGTAGCCGTTGCCGCGGTGGGCCGGGTCGACCTCGATGTTGTAGATCCAGGCCGGCCGTTGCGGCTCGGCCGGATCCGGGAGCCCGACCCAGATCCAGCCGATCGGTGGCGCGTCGTCGGCACCGGCCGGCCGCGCCACGAGGAACAGCATCCGCCCGGTGGCCAGCCCGTCGGGCAGTAACTCGGCATGCTGACGGCGGGACTCGGCCAGCGCCGTGGCGGAGGTGGTCCGCCCGGACCGCAGCAGATTGCCGGCATAGGTCGCGACCAGCGCGGGAATGCGTATGTCGTACTCGGGCTGGGTCATCGGGTGCAGCGTCACCGCGCGCGATCCGGACGTCGTCACCGCAACATCCTGGCGTATCTGGTCGCGCCCGTCATCCGGATTGTGGGCAGTAGACTGCCGCTGTGGTGACCGAGGCGGACAGCGGCGCCGGCCAGGGCACATCGCGCCACCACGGCGAGTTGCCGAAGGCCCAGTTCGCGTTTGCGGGGCCGCTGCGGGACCGACTGGTCGAGGCGATCCTCACCGGCGCGAAGACCGCCACGTCCGGGCTGCTGCGCGAGTACCAGCACGAGGGCGAGCCGCTGCCGGTCGCGGGGGACCGGTCCGTGCTGGTGGACTCGGCCGATCAGCCGCGCGCGGTACTGGAGATCACCGAGGTACGGGTGGTTGCGCTGGCGGAGGTGGACCTCGCCCGTGCCGTCGACGAAGGCGAAGGCTTCCTCGACGACGCCACGTTCACCGTCGACGACGCGACGATGGTGGTGGCCGAACGGTTCCGGGTCGTCGAACGGATCTGGCGGGCCGACGAGGTGGCCGCTGCCTACGCCGCCGAGGTCCGGGCCGCGCTCGACGCGCTGCGGGCCGTGCCGCCGGTACTCTTCGCGCGACCGACCCGGTGCGCGCCGTGGACCGTCCGGGAGTTGCTGGCACACATCGTGATCGCGCTGTCTCGTACCGTCGAAATGCTCGACGGCCATGCGCCTGTCACCGGTGGTGGCGAGCCGGTGGAGGCGATTGGCTACTACGCACCCGACGCGCGGTTTCGTCCCGACGTGGACGGCGCGCGGGTTCTCCACGCACAGCGGTGGGCCGCGGCCCGGTCGGTCGGCGAGGCGATCGACGAACTGGCGCGGCAGGCGGCGACGGTGGCCGCCCGGGTCGCGGCGGAGCCGGCGGACCGGCTGGTCGTCACCCGGCACGGTGACCTGATGACGCTGACCGACTTCCAGGTCACCCGGGTCGTCGAACTCGCCGTCCACGGTGTCGACCTGGCCGACGGCCTTGGCGTCGCGTCGTGGCTGACCACTGCGGCGGCGGACCTGGTGGTCGCGCTGGCGGCCGGCACCACGCTGCTACCGCTGCGCACGGCACGCGAATGGGACCGGGCACATCTGGTACGGGCGGTCACCGGGCGTGCCGAGTTGAGTGACGCCGACCGAACGGCGTTGCGGCCGGGCGGAGTGCGCTCTCCGTTCTTCGGCGGTACGCACCGTCCCACTGCGGTGGGCGAAGAGTAGCGGGACCCACCTGCTCTCGGATCGTCTTGCCGCTGCCCGTAGGTTGACAGCGGCAAGGCCACAACGAGACCCTTTCGCGATTCTGACTTTTTGGTGCTGGAGGTTTGCCGTGGACTGGTCCCTCGGAAACGTACTGATCTTGCTGGTCGTGGTGGTGCTCGGGGCAGTCGCCGGCTGGCTCGTGATGAGCCGACGGTCCGGCGAAGCCCGGAGCGCCGACGGTCCGGCGAAGCCCGAGGCGACCGTCGCCGAGGAACTGCCGGATACGGCGACGCCGGATTCCCCGGGCATGGCCGTGCCGGATTCCGAAACCGCGCAGGCCGAGCCGGCCAGCTCGACCATCACCCAGGACGAGCCGGTCACTGCCGAGCCGGTCACTGCCGAGCCGCCCGTCGTCGAGCCGACGGTCGTCGAGCCGGTCACTGTCGAGCCGACGGTCGTCGAGCCCGTTGTCGAAGTCCCTGCCGTCGACGTCGAGCCAGCTGTAGTCGAGCCGTCCGTCGCTGAACCGGTGGCGGTAGAGCCGGTGGCACCCGCCGATCCGGGGCCGGCCGACGACTTCCGGCGTATCGAGGGGATCGGGCCCAAGATGGCGGCGGCGCTGCAGCTGGCCGGAATCCGTACGTACGAGCAGTTGGGCGCGACCGACGAAGCGGCCCTGCGTGCGGCGGTCCGGTCCGCCGGAGTGCGGGCCACCGCCAGTTTGCCGACGTGGCCGGCCAAGGCACGGGAGCTGGCGGCGACACGGTCCGAGAGCTGACGCCAGCGAACCGCGACGCCCCGGCTGCTGCTGGGTGGGCGGCCGGTGACCTAGGTCCCGGCGACCGGGGTCGTCCGGCGGCAGCGAGCGATCACCGTCCGGAGTGACGATGAGGTTGAGCACCGGCGACAGGGTGCCGTCGGTGCCGACCGAACGAGGTGATCCAGGATGACCCAGGCCGCCCAGGTGTCGACGAACCAGGTCGCGCCGACCGAGATCGAGGTGGCGATCGACGCTCTCGTCTCGGCCGCGTTGAAGGCACTCGACGACTACGCGGAGTTCGATCAGGAGCAGATCGACACCATCGTCGGCAAGGCGTCCGTGGCCTCTCTCGGCCGGCACACCGACCTGGCCCGGCTGGCGGTGCAGGAAACCGGCCGTGGTGTGTTCGAGGACAAGGCAGTCAAGAACATCTTCGCCTGCGAGCACGTCACGCACCGGATGGCCGGACTGAAAACGGTCGGCGTCGTCGGTCGCGACGACATCAGCGGGATCGTCGAGATAGCCGAGCCGGTCGGCGTGATCTGCGGTATCACCCCGGTGACCAACCCCACCTCGACGACCATCTTCAAGGCGTTGCTGGCGCTCAAGACCCGCAACCCGATCGTCTTCGCGTTCCACCCGGCCGCGCAGGCCTGCAGTGCCGAGGCGGCCCGGGTGGTGCGGGACGCCGCGGTCGCCGCCGGCGCCCCGGACAACTGCATTCAGTGGATCGAGCAGCCGTCCCTCGACGCGACCAGCGCACTCATGCGCCACGGCGGGGTGTCGCTGATCCTTGCGACCGGCGGCAACGGCATGGTGCGCGCGGCGTACTCGGCCGGCAAGCCGGCGCTGGGTGTCGGTGCCGGCAACGTTCCCGCCTACCTGGAACGCAGCGCGAAGCTGCCACGAGCGGTCAACGACCTCGTCCTGTCCAAGTCGTTCGACAACGGCATGGTCTGCGCCTCCGAGCAGGCCGTCATCATCGACGACGAGATCTACGAGCCGGCGATGGCCGAGTTCGCCGCGCTGGGTGCCCACCGGGCCACCCGACAGGACAAGCAGCAGTTGGAGGAACTGCTCTTCGGTGCCACCGCCGGCTCGGCCCAGTGCTCGCAGGCCACCCTCAACCCAAACGTGGTCGGGCGTTCGCCGGCCTGGATCGCCGCTCAGGCCGGGTTCAGCATCCCGGCGGACACCTCGATCATCCTGGTCGAGGTTGATCAGGTCGGTCCGGCCGAGCCGCTGACCAGGGAGAAGCTCTGCCCCGTGCTGGCGGTGCTGCGGGCCACCGATCACACCGCAGGCATCCGGTACGCCGAGCAGATGGTCGAGTTCCACGGTCTCGGACACAGCGCCGTCATCCACACCGAGGACGAGGCACTGGCCGAGGATTTCGGTCGGCGGGTCAAGGCGGTGCGGATCCTGTGGAACGCACCCGCGTCGCAGGGCGCCATCGGGGACATGTACAACGCCATCGCGCCGTCGCTGACGCTGGGCTGCGGCAGCTACGGCCGTAACTCGGTGTCCGACAACGTCACCGCGGTCAACCTGCTCAACATCAAGCGGGTCGCCCGGCGGACCAACAACCTGCAGTGGTTCAAGGTGCCGCCGAAGATCTACTTCGAACCGCACGCCATCCGGTACCTCGCCGACATGCCCGAGGTGCACCGGGTCACCGTGGTCACCGACGCGACGATGACCCGGCTCGGGTTCGTCGACCGGATCCTGACGGTGCTGCAGCGCCGGGCCGAGCGGGTCGCCCTGCAGATCATCGACACGGTGGAGCCGGAGCCGAGCATCCGTACGGTCGACGCGGGTGCCGAGCAGATGCGCCACTTCCGGCCGGACACCATCATCGCGCTCGGCGGTGGCTCGGTGATGGACGCCGCGAAGGTGATGTGGCTGCGCTACGAGCATCCCGGAGTGGTTTTCGCCGACATGCGGGAAAAGTTCTTCGACATCCGCAAGCGGGCGTTCACCTTCCCGACCCCGGGTGCGCTGGCGAAGCTGGTCTGCGTGCCGACCACCTCGGGCACCGGGGCCGAGGTGACCCCGTTCGCCGTGATCACCGACACGGTGACCGGCAAGAAGTACCCGCTGGCCGACTACGCGCTGACCCCGAACGTGGCGATCATCGACCCGGTGCTCGCCGCCGACCTGCCTGCCGTGGTCACCGCCGACAGCGGGTTCGACGCGCTCACCCACGCCACCGAGTCGTACGTGTCGGTCTATGCCAACGACTACACCGACGGGCTCGCCCTGCAGGCGATCCGGCTGATCTTCACCCACCTGGAACGGGCGGTGCGCGACGGCGCCGCCGATCCCGAGGCCCGGGAGAAGATGCACAACGCCGGCACGATCGCCGGTATGGCGTTCGGCAACGCGTTCCTCGGCATCGTGCACGCCATGTCGCACACGCTCGGCGCGACGTTCCACATCGCCCACGGGCGGACCAACGCGATCCTGATGCCGCACGTGATCCGCTACAACGGTGCGCGGCCGGGAAAGCTGTCCGGCTGGCCGAAGTACGAGAACTACCGGGCACCGGAGCGGTTCCAGGACATCGCCCGGATGCTCGGCCTGCCGGCGGCCACCCCGGCCGAGGGCGTCGAGTCGTTCGCGGCGGCGGTGGAACGACTGCGTGACGCGGTCGGTATCGAGGCGTCGTTCCAGGCGATCGGCGTGGACGAGGCGTCGTTCCTGGCCAGCCTGCCGCAGCAGGCGATGAACGCCTACGAGGACCAGTGCGCCCCGGCGAATCCGCGGATGCCGATGCTCGACGACATGCAGCAGCTGATGCGGACCGCGTACTACGGCACCAGCGGCGGTCGCTGATCCGACGGCCCGGGGTCGCAGATGGCCACTGGATGCGCCGGCTATTGGTCCTCGGGCAGGGAGACGCAGTTGGCGCAGCCCGGAGTCGGCAACTGCGTGTCCTGCTCCGAGTCGAACACGGCCGGACGATCGACCAGCGGATGATCGACCGGGATGGGCTGGGCGATCGTCGCGCCGGCCGGCCCGCCGATCAGTTCGACGCAGGCCAACCGGACGTCTTCCGAGCGCAGCAGGCAGACTCCCCGGCCGTGCGGAGGTAGCCCGTCGGGGAACAGGATTCGTACCGGCGATGCTCCCGCCGGTTGGTACGGCACCAGTTGACTCTGAAACACGAAACTCTGGCCCGCGTCGGCGCGGAACACCGCAACCCCGAACCGGTACTTGTCCTTGTACGGGCCACAGAGGACGGCCTCGCCAGGCAGCACCGTGCCGAGATCCGGGTCCGTGGTGAAACCGCCCAGACGGCCGGTGGCGCAGCCGGCAGAGGTCCACAGGTCCAGCACCGGCGGCTCGGAGGCGGGCGGTTGTCCGGCCGACGAGAGCGATGCCGTCGAAGTGCTCGCGGGTCTGGGGGCGGCGGACACGTCGGCGGCCATCAGCCAGCCCAGGACGGTTGCCACGAGTGTTGTCGAGGCTGCCGCCATAGCCGCCCGGCGCCTTGGGTGAATCATTCGGATTTCTCCTCGGGTATGGGAACGTCGGTGGTGCGGGTGGACGGAAGCGGAGTGACCGCTCCGCAGGCGCCGAGCAGGATCGCCAGTTGGAAGCGGTTTTCCACGCCGAGGCGGTCCATCAAGTTCCGCATCGTGTACGCGACGGTCCGCAGGCTCAGCTGCAGTTCCCGAGCCGCGGTGGCATCGGTGTGTCCGGCGGCCAGCAGCGCGACCAGCGCCTGCTCGCGCGGGGTGAGTGTGATCGCCGGTCTCCCTCCACGACCCGGGCGCGGTGCCTGCGCCCAGAGCCGGTCGAACAACGCGCACAGCTGCTGCACCGCGACCGGGTGCGCCGTCTCGAGATACCCCGCTTCGAAGTTGAGCGGGTCAACGGGAAACAGCGCGACCTGCCTGTCGTAGACCAGCAGTTTGATCGGAGGCAGCTCGATCTCCCGTTGTCGTTCGTCCGGCACGTTCAGATCGGCGAGGTGGTGCGGGGTGTGGTCGTCGCCGGTGACCGGCCGGTTCAACACCCGCACCCGGACCCTGCGGGCGATCTGGCTGCGATCCAAGGGAAGCGCGGCAGCCGAAGCGGCGGCCGTGATGACCTCGGTGTTGATGGTCATGTGCTCGTACCGTTCCGCGGCGACCAGCCGCCGGACCCGTTGCCTCGTGCTCGCCCGGCTACGCCACCAGCGGGACAACGGGCTGTGCAGGTCGGGCAGTTCGATCCCGTGCAGGGCGGCGAAGTGCCGACGCCAGAGTTCCTGCTCGCTGATCGGTCTGGCCCGGGGACGGTGCAGCCCGGCGAGTACCTGACTCACCGGCCGGTGCCGCCAGCCGTCGACGGCCGGCGCTGCCGCCGACAAAGTGGACAGCTCGTCGAGCGCGCTGCGTACCCGTTTGCGGGCCAGGCCGAGCTCGTGAGCCAACTGGGTGTCGGTGCGCGTACCCAGCATGGTCAGTGCCCGGTAGATCAGGTCCGCGTCAGCGGACACGCCCCACCGGGTCAGTTGTGGAATTGTGCCGGCAACCTCAGGCATACCTCGCTCCCGTCGCCCCCGTTCGTCGCCAGCCACAGCTCACCATGCCGTCGCGGTGTGGGAAAGACCGTCGCGTCAGCGGTTGCACAATCATGCAGCCGTGCGGTGAGAATCTTGCCCTTCGCTGTGTTCTGGGCGATGGTGGCTCGGCGCCATCGCCAGGCCGTTGCTTGCTGGCTGCACGGGGAGCCGGCAAGCAACGCCCGCCACACGCGTCACCGTGCCGCCGGAACCGGCTGGACGACCACCACGTTGGATCGTTCGCAGGTGTTGAGGCAGTCGACGACCCGGACCCGAGCGCCGGACGCCCGCAGGGCACGCAACTGACCGTCGTGGTCGACGTCGGGGTGCTTGCGGCTGGTGCCGCAGCAGCAGCCACGGCAGACGGTGACGAGGCAGCCGGCGGTCATCGGGCCGGTCACCCTGTCATGCCGGCGCGACGGCTGGCCGGACGGCGGCGCGGACCGGGGTGAGCAGCAGCCCGAGAACCACTCCGAGGACCGTCCACAGCACGGCGAGTTGTCCCAGCGACGCCAGCCGGAACTCCCACAGCAGGGACGCGGGTACGTCGGCCGGCACCGCGACCCCGGTCGCCGGCCAGAAGGCCAGTAACAGGGCGTAGCCGGCGACGGCCGTCGCCGCGGCCGACCACGCCGGATTCACACCGGCTTCCCGAGCACCGTGGCGCTGATCAGGGTACCGCTGAGCTGGAAGTCAAGACAATGGCGAGCGTCGTGGTCACGCTGGCGACCAGCGCGACGTTGACGAGCCGACCCGCGGTAGGCGAGCATGACCGGCACACGAGCGGTGCGCGGAGGAACCCGGTGCGAATCCGGGGCGGTCCCGCCACTGTGACCGGGGAGCCACGTCCCAACGCGACACCGCGCCACCGCCGAGATCCGGCGGGAAGGCCGGGGTGTGACGACGATCCGGCAGCCAGGAGACTCCGGCCGCTCGGTTGGTCCACCGGCACGCGGGCGCGGACACCCGCGGGAGGGATACGACATGACCAGCCGCCGGGTCACCCGATGACGCCGTACCCGTTCTCCGCCGTGGTCGGCCTCGCTGACCTGCGGCAGGCGCTGCTGCTCGGCGCGGTGCACCCCGGAATCGGCGGGGTGCTGATCCGGGGCGAGAAGGGGACCGCCAAGTCCACCGTCGTCCGGGCGCTCGCCGCCCTGCTGCCCGAGGTCGGCCGGGTGGTCGGGTGCCGGTTCGGCTGCGACCCGACCGTGCCGGATCCGGGCTGCCCGGACGGGCCGCACACCGCGCCGGTCGCCGGCCGGCGCGGTCCGGCAGCCCTGGTCGAGCTACCGGTCGGGGCCACCGAGGACAGGGTGGTCGGCACCATCGACATCCAGCGGATGCTGGGCGCCGGCACCAAGGCGTACGAGCCGGGCCTGCTCGCCGCCGCCCACCGCGGCCTGCTCTACGTCGACGAGGTCAACCTGCTACCCGATCACCTCGTCGACCTGCTGCTGGACGCCGCCGCGATGGGCCGGGCGCACGTCGAACGCGACGGGCTGTCGGTCAGCCACGCCGCCCGGTTCCTGCTGGTCGGCACCATGAATCCGGAGGAAGGCGAGCCGCGCCCGCAGTTGCTGGACCGCTTCGGCCTGGTGGTCTCGGTGACCGCACCGGTCGAGGTCGGTGACCGGGCCGAGGTGGTACGCCGCCGGCTCGCCTACGAGACCGATCCGGCCGGGTTCGCTGGCGCCTGGTACGACGCCGATCAGCGGCTCGCCGAGCAGGTCCGCGCCGCCCGACAGGCACTGCCCGGGGTGGCCCTGCCCGACCATGAGATCGACCGGATCGCACGGATCTGCCTGGCGTACCGGGTGGACGGACTGCGCGCCGACATCGTGATGGCCCGCGCCGCGGTGGCTCTCGCCGCGTGGCGTGGGCTTTCCACGGTGACGGTCGCCGAGGTACGCGACGCGGCCCGGCTGGCGCTGCCACACCGTCGCCGCCGGGATCCGCTCGATCCGCCCGGCGCCGACCAGGATCGTCTCGACGAGGTGCTGGAGGCCGAATGCGGCGGCCCCGGCCCTGGCGACGGCGACGGCGGTTCCGGCCCTGGCCCTGGCCCTGGCAACCGTCCACCACCGGGCGCACCACCACCGGGCGCACTGCCACCGGATGGTCCTTCCGGTGCGGGCGAACCCGGCCCCGCCGAGCCACTCGGTGGCCAGCCCGGCCCGGGCGAACCGTCCGGTGGCCAGCCCGGTCCCGATCAGCCTGGCGCAGGCGAGCCGACCGGGCCACCAGCTGCGGCTGGTCCGGCGTACCGGATCCGGACCCTGCGGCTGCCCGGCCTGGGTGGCCCGGGCACACCCGGGCGTCGCTCCGCCGCTCACGCGAACCGGGGACGCCTCGTCGGGGCCGCACCACCGAGCGGACGGGTCACCTCGGTGCACCTGCCGGCCACCCTGCGGGCGACCGCCGCCCGGGGTGCCCGCCGGATCGCACCCGGCGACCTGCGGGTGGCCCGCTACGTCGGGCAGGAATCAAACCTGGTTCTGTTCGTCGTCGACGCGTCCGGCTCGATGGCCGCCCGGCAACGGATGACCGTGGTCAAGACGGCGGTGCTGTCGCTGCTGCGCGACGCGTACCACCGGCGGGACCGGATCGGTATGATCACCTTCCGGGGCAGCGGCGCCGACCTGGTGCTGCCGCCGACCAGCAGTCACGAAGTGGCGGTCGCCCGGTTGGCGCAGCTGCGCACCGGTGGGCGTACCCCGCTGGCCGCCGGTCTGCGCCTGGCCGCCGCCACCGTCGCCACCGAACGACGCCGCGATCCCCGCCGCCGGCCGCTGCTGCTGCTGGTCACCGACGGGCGGGCGACTGCCGGACCGGATCCGCTGACCGTGGTCCCGCTACTGGACGGCGTGGCCGTGGTGGTACTCGACTGTGAGGCCGGCCCGGTCCGCCTCGGACTGGCCCGCCGGCTCGCCACCGCCTACGGCGCCGAGTGGCTGCCCCTGGCGGCCCTGTCGCAGCTGCCCGCAGCGGTCGAGCAGGGGAGGGCCGCCTGATGCCACAGGGCAGACCGGAGTACGTCCCGGACGACGGCCTGACCACCCGGGCGCGCCGGCGCCAACCGGTGCTCGCCGTGCACACCGGCACCGGCAAGGGCAAGTCCACCGCCGCCTTCGGCATGGCGTTGCGCGCCTGGGCCGCCGGCTGGCCGATCGTGGTCTTCCAGTTCGTCAAATCCCCGAAGTGGAAGGTCGGCGAGGAGACCGCGCTGCGCGCCCTCGGCGCGGGCGGGCAGGGCGCCCCGGTCACCTGGCACAAGATGGGCGAGGGCTGGTCCTGGATCCAGCGGCCCGGCACCGAGCGTGACCACGCCGCCGAGGCTGCCGAGGGCTGGGCGCAGATCCGTCGTGACCTGGTTGCGCAGGCGTACCGCTTCTACGTGCTCGACGAGTTCACCTACCCGATCAAGTGGGGCTGGGTGGACCTGGCCGAGGTGGTGTCGGTGCTGCGGGACCGGCCCGGCAACCAGCACGTGGTGATCACCGGCCGGGACGCACCGGCCGAACTCGTCGCCTTGGCCGACCTGGTCACCGAGATGACCAAGGTCAAACATCCGATGGACGCCGGGCGCAAGGGCCAGCAGGGCATCGAGTGGTAGCCGTACCCCGGGTGGTGATCGCCGCCCCCGGATCCGGGCACGGCAAGACCACCGTCGCGACCGGGCTGCTGGCCGCGTACGCCGCCCGGGGCCTGACGGTGGCCGGATTCAAGGTCGGTCCGGACTACATCGACCCCGGCTACCACACGCTCGCCGCCGGTCGACCCGGCCGCAACCTGGACCCGGTGCTGGTCGGCGAGGACCTGATCGGCCCGCTGTTCGCCCACGGCGTGACCGGGGCCGCGCTCGCCGTCGTCGAAGGCGTGATGGGCCTGTACGACGGGCGGGTCGGTGCCGGTGACCTCGGCTCCACCGCGCAGGTCGCCGCGTTGCTGGACGCGCCGGTGCTGCTGGTGGTGGACGCCTCGGGGCAGGCCCGGTCGATCGCCGCGCTGGTGCACGGGTTCCGCTCGTTCGGCCGGGTCCGCATCGCCGGGGTGATTCTCAACCGGGTCGGTTCGGACCGGCACGCCGAGGTGCTGCGTGACGGCTGCGACGAGGTCGGCGTACCGGTGCTCGGGGTGCTGCGCCGGCACCCGGCGGTCGCCGCGCCGGCCCGCCACCTCGGCCTGGTCCCGGTGGTGGAGCGGGCAGCCGAGGCGACCGCGTCGGTGGTGGCGCTGGCGGAGCTGGTCCGCGACGGGATCGACCTGGACACGGTCGCCGCGCTCGCCCGCACTGCCCCGGACCTGCCGGTCGAGCCGTGGTCGCCGCAGCGGGCGGTCGCGGTTGCGGGCCGGACGCCGGGCGAACGGCCGGTGGTCGCGGTGGCCGGTGGGCCGGCGTTCAGCTTCGGCTACCCGGAGACCGCCGAACTGCTCGCCGCCGCCGGGGCCGAGGTCCGCACCGTCGATCCGCTGCGCGACGAGCGGCTGCCCGAGCGGACCCGCGCGTTGGTCGTCGGTGGCGGGTTCCCCGAGGTGTACGCAGCCGAGCTGGCCGCCAACGCCGCGCTGCGTGCCGAGGTGGCGGCCCTGGCCCGGTCCGGCGCCGTGGTGGCGGCCGAATGCGCCGGGCTGCTCTGGCTGTGCCGGACCCTGGACGGCGCGCCGATGTGCGGGGTGCTGCCGGCCGACGCCCGGATGACGCCCTGGCTGAGGCTCGGCTACCGCGACGCGGTGGCGCTGACCGGCAGCGTGCTGGCGCCGGAGGGAGCCCGGCTGACCGGCCACGAGTTCCACCGCACCGAGGTGACGCCGCGCGCGGGGGACACGGGTGTGGGTAGCACGGTTACGGAAGGCGCGGGCGCGGCGGCGCCTACCGGGCCGACCGGCCCGGCCTGGGGCTGGCGGGGCGCCGCACCCGAAGGGTTCGTCACCGGCCGGGTGCACGCCTCGTACCTGCACCTGCACTGGGCGGCCCGGCCGCAGATCGCGGCCGGACTGGTGGCGGCGGCCAACCCTCAACGCCCGGCCGCTGGGTAGCCGCGAGGCCGGCGCGGAGTAGGTCGACCGCCTCTACCCGATCAGCCCGGATTCCGGTGGTAGCGGGCCGCAACCGGCTCCCGCCCTCGCGCGTGCGGCGTACCGACGCCCGACGCCCGACGAGCGCGGGCAGGCGGACCAGCACCCGATGGGGCAGGATAGCGGCATGTGCCGAAGCATCAGGACGCTGCGCGAGCCGTACGTCTCCGACGTCACCGACGCGGACATCGAAGCCGCCGCCCTACAGTACGTCCGCAAGATATCCGGGTTCCGCCAGCCGGCGACGCACAACGCCGAAGCGTTCGAGGCAGCGGTGGCCGTCGTGGCTGCTGCCAGCCGTGACCTGCTCGATCGCCTCGTGGTCCGGGGCCCGGTCGCCCACGCCGGCGAGTGATCGGCGCGAGCGCCGCGACGGCCGGCGGACTCACCGTCCGCCGGCCGACGTCGTTCGCCGATGGTCAGTAGATGGTCACGTCGTACTCGTCGACCGCCTCACGGACCGGCTGGTAGAAGGTGGTGCCGCCGGTCCGGCAGTTGCCGCTGCCGCCGGAGGTGAGGCCGAGCGCGGTGGACCCGGAGTAGAGCGGCCCGCCGGAGTCACCCGGCTCGGCACACACGTCGGTCCGGATCAGGCCCCGGACGACCCCGCTGCCCAGGTAGCGGACCCGGGCGTTGAGCGCGGTCACTGTGCCGCTGTGGGTGCCGGTCGTCGAGCCGGTACGGGTCACCGACTGCCCGACGGAGGCGTCGCCGACGGTGAAGCCGCCCGGGTGGCTCTGGGCCGGGTTGGCGTAGCGGACCAGCGCGTAGTCGTCACCGGGGAAGCTGTAGTCGACGGTCGGGCCGATCAGGCTGGTCTGGGCGGAGTTGCTGTACCAGGTGCTGATCACCTCGCCGCAGTGCCCGGCGGTGAGGAAGTAGTAGGTGCTGCCGCTGACGGCGTTGAAGCCGAGCGAGCAGCGGCCGCCGCTGCCGTAGATGGGGTCGCCGGACGACACCAGCCTGGTGAAGACACCGGAGGTGCGCTCGAACGTGATCGCGCCAGCCATCCCGCGTGCGGTCAACTTGATCTTCGCGATCTCGGCCCGGGAGACGCTGTCGTCCGCGGTCACGACGACCCGGCCGGTCCTGTCGTCGACGTGCCAGGCGATACCCGCGACGCCCGAGCGCTCCACCGCGTCGCTCACCGCGATGAGTTGGGTGGTGGTGTAGACCTGGGGGGACGCCGCTCCTGCGGTGGGCAGGGCGAGTACACCGGCGGTGACCGCGGCGACGGCTACGGTGAACAGTCGGGCAGCTCGGCCTGTGGTGCGTCTGATCCTCACTGTCTCTCCTCAATCGGGGACCCCGACGTCGAGGCCCTTGAGTGCTGCCAGGCACGCGATGGGACGCGCAACGCCCTGCGTCCGGCGAGTTACTGAGAAGTATCTGCATTTCTCAATGCCGGATCAAGGGTTTAGCATAATAGAATTATCTCAACAAGAACCTTGTTGAAAAATGAATCAATCAGTTCATGGGCGGACTGCTTATCTGCCGACACGGCGCAGCGGCGCGGCATCCGTCCCGGTGGTGCCCCCGGGTGCGGCCGGCCATACATGGTGGGGGTGACCGGCGATTGGGGAGTGCGCACCCCGGGGGAGTCCCGGTTATCCGGGCCGGGTGACGACACCTGGCCTGCGGAGGACGTCTTTGTACGGGCGCACCGTGACCAGCGTTCCGTCGAAGATCGGGTTGTCGCTCAACTCGTGGCCGATGACCATGATCCATTCACTGCCGCAGCGACACCAGGTCGCCGGGGCGCACCAGAGGCTCTGCCGGCGGCGTCGGGGCGGGTTCAGTCATGGATCGCCACCACGGACGGCCAACGACCGGAGTATCGGAGCACGGCGTACACCCGTCGGTCCCCGTGCCGCGACGGGGCGTGCCGGGCCAGTATCTGTCCGGCCTCCCGCATCTCGTCCGGGTCCGGCGCGTCCGACAGGTCGGCGGCTGGCGCGGTCGCCGTGATCCGGAATGGCGGGTCGTTGTCGGCATCGGTCGCATCCGGTGTCCGTCTGGACAGGGGTGGCCGGTTGGGCGTCCGGTCGACTCCAGACTGGGGTGGCGTACCGATCGATGTGTGCCGGGCGAGGCGGGGTGTGCTGCCTATACCGTCATTCCTGAGCACGTTGGACCCCCTTGGGAAAGCGGCGCTGGCAATTCCGTCTTCCACCCCGGACTGTCGGTATCAGGAAGCGGAAGATGGTCGTCGACCCGGTGTGACCTGGTGGCAACGAACAAGTTGTCGGAGTGGGCGCGGGTAGTGATCGACGCCGAAGCGTGGCGCCGCGTGTTGAATTGGGAGACGTGAAGGTCTATGGGCGGAAGCGGTTATCTGGTAAGAGAGCTTCGGCGACTGCGGGAGGCAGCAGCGCTCAGCCAGGAAGCGTGCTTCCTGACTATCTACGCGCTGTGGATAAGGCGTTCGATACGGCGCTCGCCGAGTTCTATCGAGAGTTTGTCGTAGGTGAACAGGTGCCCGTGTGGCTCCATCCGTTCGTGGTGCCTGGGCTGCTCCAGACCGAGGTGTACGCCCGAGAGGTGCTTGCCGTCTTCGAGGACGACCCTGGCGCGGACCTGAATGGTCTGGTTGCCGCCAGGATCGCCCGACAGTCGATTCTGTCCCGGAAGAGCCCGTGCCGGCTCGTCGCGGTGGTCGATGAGATGGTGTTTCATCGCGAGGTCGGTAGCCGGGCGGTGATGCGTGAGCAGATCGGGGCGCTGACCGCAGCGGCTGAGCGACCGAGCGTGCAGATCCATGTGATCCCTCTCGGGACTGGACTCTACCCAGGGCTGCACGGCGGGCTGGTGCTTGCAACCGTTGACGGGCGTACCGTGGGGTTTCTGGACGGCTATCTGCGTGGCCGCATCGTCGAGGCCCCGGACGACACTGCGAGGCTTGAGGACGCGTGGGAGCTGACCCGGGACACGGCTTGCCGCACCGGCAGAGCTTGGAGTTGATTGCGAGGATGGAAGAGAAATGGACATGACCGGCGCTCGCTGGCGCAAGAGCAGCTACAGCGATACAAACGGATGTATCGAGGTCGCCGGTAACCTGCACGGGCGCGTCCTCGTCCGCGATACCAAGGATCGCGGCGGCGCAACCCTCAGCTTCGAGCCGGCCGTGTGGTCCTCGTTCGTCGATCTGGCGAAGCGGCGCAGCTGACAGTACTCAGACTCTCCCGCCGCCGGCAGGCGCCGTCGATTTGTGTCGCTGTGCTGCGAACGAGCCGATCGACTCCAGCGCGACGCGGGCATGGCGCCAGCGGTCCCGAGTGGCAGGAGTACGGGCGGGTCCAGATCCCGGCGTTCTCTGTGTAGTCCAGCACCGTCATGGCGATGGCCGGCAGCAGCAGCGGCCAGGTCTGGGCTGTGTAGTGACGCGCCAGCAGAGCGGTTGCGACGAGCAGGGCCGCGCCGGCGGCGGCGGGGTAGGCCAGGTCGGCCAGCTGCAGGTGCAGGTAGGTGGTCCGGCCGGCGGGGCCGCAGGCGGCGAGCATCGTGTGGGCGTCGGTAGCAGTCCAACTCGTGCGTACGTCCAGCGGGGCCAGGCCGCCGCAGGCGCGTGTGACCCGGACGAGTAGACCGGGCCACGGTCCGAAGATCGTCGCGGCCAGGGGCAACCAGACGAGGAGAACCACCACCAGGTGGCGGGGACGCACCCGGGTACGGATCAGCGTTGACACCATGACGACGACCCACACTTCACGATACTGCTGTACGGTAGTTTCTATGGAACGTAACAGCAGCAATAGAGGGGTGTCCACCCTTCTGTTCGACGTCTGGCTGGTCAGCCACCTTGCCGGCCGTCTGCTCGACGAGGCGCTCCGTCCGACGGGCCTGACCAGCGATGAGTTCGGTCTGTACTCGCTGATCCACACCTACGGGCCAGGCACACCCACACAGATTTCACGATGGACCGGCATGGCCCCCACCACCGTCTCGGGTATGGTTCGACGGATCACCACCCGTGGACACGGCACGCTGCTGCCTAACCCCGACGATGCCCGGTCGCGGCTGCTGCGCCTCAGCGACGACGGTCTACAGGTCACGGTCGCCGCTGCCGGTGTCCTTGCTGCGACCCTGCCCCGCCTGCAGCGGGCCATCGACCGACCCGAGGCCGTCCGCGCCGGCCTGAGTGACCTCGACGCCGCCCTTCGCCGGGTTCTCGACGCCGCCCCCCGCCCCTACACCGTCCCACCGACAGGGCCGTCCGATCGGCAACCCGTCGTCTCCTATGCGGGTGCCCACCTCACCGAGGCCCAGACCACCGAGGTCCGCACCTTCATCGATTGGATTCGCGCTCGAGACAGTGAAGCCACCAGGACGCGACCCGCCGCCAATCCCTGATGTGGGCCGGGCATCCGACCCGACACACCGAACGCCGGTAGCTCGCACGGGGGACCCGGCTGTCGGGAACCGGTGCGAGCTACCGGCCGATGAATATCGGTCCTTGCCTGTCCTGCCGGCCGGCCCAGGTACGGCGTCAGGACACGTCGATCGTTCCGGCGAGGTCGTACCAGCCGGACCAGCCGCCGGACGGACTCCAGACCTTCTGGTGCAGGCGTCTGTCGACACCGATGACGAACACGTGGACCTGGTCGTCCAGCATGAACGTCTTGGCCGAGCCGGCGATCTGACCGCCGAGGTCGTGCCACCCCGACCAACTGCCGGCGGCGCTACGAACCTTCTGGTGGATGTGCCGGTCGACGCCGGTGACGAACACGTTGACCTGACTGCCCTGGGCCAGCGGGATCGGCTCACCGGTGACCTGGCCGTCGAGACCGTTCCAGCCGGACCAGCCGCCGGACGGATTCCACGTCTTCTGGAAGACCCGCCGGTCGGCTCCGGTGACGAACGCCTGGATCTGACCCTGTGCCGCGATCACCCACGGGACGCTGGCGATCTGGCCGGCATGGTCGATCCAGCCGGACCAGCCGTCGGTGCGGTTCCACACCAGTTGGTGCATGCGGGCGTCGACGCCGGTGACGAACACGTGGATCTGGTCGCCGTACGCCAGGGGGTTCGGCTCACCGATGATCCCGCCACCGAGGTCGTACCAGCCGGACCAGGTGCCGGACCCGCTTCGCACCTTCTGGTGCAGGCGGCGGTCGGTGCCGGTTACGAAGACGTGGATCTCGTTGCCGTAGACCAGCGGGCTCGGTTCTCCGATGATCTGACCGTCCAGGCTGTTCCAGCCGGACCACCCGGCGGTCGGGCTCCACGTCTTCTGGTGCACGCGCCGGTCCGTGCCGGTGGCGAACGCGAAGATCTGGTCGCCGAGTACCACCACCTCGGGCTGGCCGTTGAGCCCGCCGGCGTGATCGATCCATCCGGTCCAGCCGGTGGTGGGATTCCACACCTTTTGGTACAGACGCTTGTCCGCGCCGGTGACGAACACGTGAATCTGGTTGCCGTACTGGACGATGGCCGGTGCCGCCGCCGAGGTCGTTCCGGGCGGCGCGACGTAGCCGGAGACAGGCAGGCGACTGGCGCCCGAGGTCGCCGTGCGCGGGTCGATGGTTCGCCTGACCACCTTGTCGGTGACGTTCCCGTCGATCGTGACGATCGTCCCGTTGTTGTTGACCGAGTCCACGAGCGACACGTGGCCACCGGTCACGTTGGCCGGTTCACCGTAGATGACGAGGTCGCCGGGCACCGGGGTGCCAACCCCGCCGGCCGGCCGGCGTTTGAACAGTCCGTTGTCGACGCCCCACCGGCCGAGGTTGCGCGCCACGTAGATGTCGCGCGGCACGCCGGACATCCCCGCCTGTTCCCACACCCAGGTCACGAACATCGCGCACCAGTCCGCACATGGGCCGTACTTCTGGCACTCTCTCGCGTCCTCGGCGGTGCCCACCTCGGCGTTGGCGATGGCCGTGATCGTGTCGCGGGTCGGCCCGGCGCCCGCGTGCGGGGCGCCGCCGGCCACGTCGTACACCAGGCCGGTGGTGAACGTCGCGGTCATCAGGACCGCCAGCGCCAGCAGCGCCGAGACCACGCGTCGCGGGGCCCGTCCCGGTGGTCGTCGTGTTCTCATACTTCCTCCATCCGGTGGAGTGGCCTACCGGCAGCCACGGGCAGTGGACTGCCGGGAAACAAGGTGTCTGGAGTCGAACAACGCGATGGGACTACAGATCCCAACCCCGAACCCAGTCGATCTCCGTGACGGCACTGTGTCCGGGAGCGTCGCCCTGGTTGTCGTTCTGGAAGGTCAGGTGACCGGCGGGCATCCGGCAGAGATCCTCGTTGGCAGCGCAGTCGAACTCGTACCAGAGGACTCCGTCGACCCATCCGGCCATCCTGGTCGACGACCATTCGAACGCGATATTGTGCCATTGCGACGTGCCACCGGCGGCGCAATTGTACGGTAACTGTTCCTGTCGCTGCGGAGTGTGACCAGGATAGTGCAGGAAGCCGGTGTAGCAGGCTGCGCCGGCACGGTGCTCCCGCCAGTCGTATTCACCATTGTCCGGCCAGTTGCCGGGGTCGGGCCAGATGATGAAGAGGCTCATCCATCCCGAGCCGCTGGACCTGACCCTCGCTTCCCAGCGCCCGTGGGTCTGCACCTTCTGGTGAGCCATGCCGCAGGTGTCGAGATTCGGCTCGGAGACCAGCTTGAGTGTCCCGCCGGAGACCTGACAGTTCTCCGGTTTCCGGTTGCCGTGCTCGTGGCCGGGTGAGTGGTAGAGCCCCCAGTTCGCGCTCGGCGCCGTACCGTCGAAGTCGTCGCTCCAGGCCGGTGATCCCCAGTTCTGGGTGGCCTGCGCGGTGTCGCCCGACGGCGGTGGCGCGGGGGTGGTGTCCTCTTCCCAGACGCGAACGTACTCCACCTGCATCTCCGAACCGGTCCAGCCGGGATCGGGAACGGTTTCGGCGGCGCCCTCGACGCCCCAGGGAAATCCAACGGTCAGGTTCAGGACGAGGTAGTGCTCCCGATCGAACGGCGCCGGAGGCGGGCCGCTGGAGCTGGTCCAGTCCGTGAACTCGTGACACAGGACGCCGTCGTAGTACATGCGGATCGAGTTCTCTTTCCACTCCATCGCATAGGTGTGCATCTCGGTGTTGAAGTTCTGCACGTCGCAGGTGGTCGGTGGGTCGATGTTGCCGACGTCGTGCAGGTTCGGTGCGACATCGGTCCACGACGAGGAGTCGTCGTAGTCGTATGCCTCGACGATGTCTATCTCGGACCACACGCCGTCCTGCGCGGCGGACTGAGACCAGGTCCAGAACGCCGGCCAGGCCCCCTGCAGATCCGGAGTCCTCATCCGGACCTCGTACCGACCCTCACGCTGGCTGAACGTGTTGTTCGTCCAGACCATCCCGGAATCGAACTGGCGAGGAGATTCACTTCCCGGGCAGACCTCAGGGGTGGCGTCCGGGACGGCGCTGAGCACCAGGTTTCCGCCGCTGACACTGACCCGCGCGGGGTCGAAACACGTGTACCCGAGGCCGAAGGCTTCCTCGGTGGCGTTGGAGTCCACCGCCGACCACTTCGTGGTGTCGAGAGACGTGCCCTCGAACTCGTCGTGGAAGGTGAGGTGCCAGCCGTCGAGCGGTGGCGGGACCGTTCCGCCGCCGGGGGTCGCCGTGACGGTCACCGCCGGGAGGTTTCCGGTGGCGGTCCCGGGGGTCAGGGTGAAGATGTACCGCGTGCCCGCGATGAGGGAGTTGAAGGTGTGGCTGCGGTCCGCCGCCGCCTTGTCGGTGCTCCAGGCGCCGGTTCCGAAGTCGTCGACGCCGTCGCGGCCGACGGTCCATCCGGTGACGTCGGTCCGGGTGGTCTCCCAGTCGACCTTCACCCGGTCCCCGTCAAGGACGGTCGCGTTGATGGCGAACTCGGGCGGCGGTGCGGTGGCGGACGTCGGCCGGTAGTCGCAGGCGGTGATGATCCACGACGTGGACGTGTCTGTCGTCACCAGTTCGGCGAGGACGTTCGCGCGAGCCGCGTCGGCCGGCGCGGTGAAGTCTCCCGCGGCCCGCGTCCAGGTCTCGGTGGCGCTGTTGACGACCGGCACCGCCGCGCCGTGATGCTGACCGAGGTAGGCGCCGGTCGCGCTGTACCAGTCGACCAGCATCCGGACCGACGCGTCGTCGCCGGCGACGTGGTCGACCCAGCTGTCGACGGCGAACGTCCACGTCTCACCGGGGCGCACGTCCTTCTGCGGGAGGTACGCGGCCGGCGACGCGCCCGTGTTGTCGAACCAGGCTCCCGCACCGGCGACGGCGTGTCGGGCGACGGCGACCCGGGTCGGCGCCGCACCGCCGGCATGCCTGCCCCAACCGTCGAGGTCGCGGCCGACGACGGGATTGGCGCAGGTGCCGACAGCCGTACCGGTCGCCTGTGGTGGAGCCGCGGCGGTGCCGACCGGCCGGTAGTCGCAGGCCGTCGACCGCCAGGTCATGCCGGCCGGCGCCATCAGCTGCGCGGTCACGTTCGCCCGCGCCGCGTCGGCCGGGGCGGTGAAGTCACCGGACACCCGGGTCCACCGTTCAGTGGTGCTGCCGGTCACCGGCGTACCGGGCCCCTCGGTGTGGCCGAGGTACCTGCCCGACGACGAGTACCAGTCGACCTGCATGTGGACCATGACGTCGGTGGCCGGACCGCTCACCCAGGTGTCCATGGCGAACGTCCACTGCCCACCGGGCGTGACGTCCAGCTGCGGCAGGTACATCTGCGGGTCGACGCCGTTGCCGCTCGGCTGCACGTAGGCGAAGTCCGCGACCACATGCCCGGAGATCGCCGCGCGGCCCGGCGTCGCACCCGTACCGTGCCGGCCCCATCCGGTCAGGTCACGGTCCAGCACGGGGTTGGTGCAGGTGTTGACGACCGTGCCGGTCCGGACATCGGCGAGTTGCCGGATCGTCGCGAGGGTCTGGCCGCCGAGGGTCTGGCCGCCGAGGGTCTGGCCGCCGACCGTGGGGCCGCCTGCGGTGGCGCCGAGCACCAGCGCCACCGCGAGCGCGGTAGCCGCCCGCCAGCGCGGCGTACGCCTCAGCATTCCTAATGCAATCCGGGAGTGATCCATCCGGCAAACTCCTTTCGGGTGGAGGTGGGGCTAGGCTGAACGGGCCGGCAGCGGAGGAGGTCGCAGGAGATGTCCGAGCCGGAGGACCGCCCCCGTCGATCGGCCCTCGCGGATCGGCTCAACCACCTCTTCGCCGTCGTGATCCCGGCCGGCCGCACCCGGCCGTACAGCAATCCGGAGGTCGCCCGCGCGGTCAGTGCCAGCGGAGAGGTGCAGATTTCACCGCAGTACCTCTGGGCGCTGCGCAACGGCAGCCGGGACAATCCGACGCTCAAGCAGATCGAGGCGCTGGCTGCCTTCTTCGGCGTACCGCCTGCCTACTTCCTTTCCGACGACAAAGCCGCCGACATCGATGAGCAGCTGATGCTGCTGGCGGCGGTGCGGGATGCCGATGTCCGGGAGATCATGCGACGCAGCACCACGTTGTCCCGCCCTGACCGGCTGGCCGTCCTGCGCATCATGCAGCGTCTGACCGGAGACGCCACCGGGCGTCCGGAGACCCCCGCTTCCTGATCGTCGCCGGGGCGCCGGGTCCGCCTCCGGGCATGGAACTCATCTCCACCACCTCCACCGGCATGCGAAGGATTTCCACTCACAGTAGATGCGACCGGATTTGATGTCCACCCCGAGTAGACATCGAGCTGATACCATTACGCCCTGTGTCGCACACGGGCCTGGTGAACGGGGTGTTCGCCGCCTCGGGCGCGGTCCTGCTGACGTCCGCGATCCTCAGCGCCCGTGGCGGCGCGGCGCGGATGCCCGGCCGCATCGCGCTGACCGCGTCGCTGGGCACGCTCGGCGTGTCGTTCCTGGTCCAGTCGCCGGCGGCGCGCAGCGTACAGAACGAGGTCGTCACCAACCTCGGCCAACTCACCGGCAACGGCACGACCCTGGTCGCCGCCTACGCCCTCCAGGTCATGGTGCTGCACATCCTGTACGAACGCGCCACCGCCAGCACCCACGCACGGCGCTGGCTGGCCGCGCTCCTGCTCGCGCTCGCCGCCATGACCGGCCTGTTCCTCGCCACACCGACCGCACCGGACAGGTTCACGTCGCCGGACGCTCCCGGCGGCGTGGTCGCCTACTACCTGATCTTCGCGGGCTATCTCGGCGCCATCGTCACGAGCCTGTTCCTGCTGATCGGCCGGTACGCCATGCGCACCTCCGACCGGTGGTTGCGGATCAGCCTGCAGCTGCAGCGGTGGGCCTGCGTGACCGGCATGATCTATCTCGTCGGGCGGATCGGGGCGCTGCTGATCGGCCGGCTGGGCATCGACGTGGGCAGCGACGACCGCTTCGGCCTGGTCGAGTTCGTCGTCGCCGCCGTGGTTCCGGCCATCGGCGTGGCGCTGCTGACGGGCGGCATCGTGGTGCGGTCCGGTGGCCGATGGTGGCAGTACCGGCGTACCCACCGGCGGTTGCGTCCGCTGTGGGAGGCCGCGCGCGAAGCTCGCCCGCACGCCGTGCTGCCGGTCGCCCGCGGCCCGGGCGGCACCCGGCTGCGCCTCTATCGCCGGGTCATCGAGATCCAGGACGCGCAACTGGTTGTGGAACAGCGGGTCGGCGCGGCGCTTCGACGCGAGATCGACCACGCCGTCGACGACGCCGGGCTGACCGGCGAGGTCGCCCGCGCGGTTCGGGACGCCGCCCTCTTCGCCGCCGGACTGGCGGCGCTGCGCGAGGACAGTGGACCAACCGGTGAGCACCGGAAACCAGCCGGCGAGGACCGTGGACCAGCCGGCGGCGGCGGCGTCGTGACCGCGCCCGCCGACGGGAACCTGGACCTCGCCGCGGTCGTGCGCCGGCTCGAACGCGTCAGCGACGCCTACGCGAGATCCCCGATCGTCGGTCGCTTCGCCGCCGCCACCGCCGATCCGGCCCGCCCCTGACGCTCGGCCCGCCGCCTCAGCGGTCCAGCGTCCGCTCCATCCGCTCGACCACCACGCCGACGCGTCCACCCAGCGGCACCCGTGGCCCGCTGCCGAGCGAGCGGTGCATGATCAGCGACGCGATCAGCTCGGCCTCCTGCTCGGGCACATCGCCGTACGCGCAGCGGCCCAGCACCGAGCGCACCATCGCCGGATCCAGGTCCGGCAGCAGATCGGCGAATCCGGCTGCCGGCCGGTCCGGACCGGCCGCGTGTGCGGCGAGCATGTGCCCCACCTCGTGCAGCACGATGTGATCCCGATGGTTTCGCGGCGCGTCCACCGGGAAGGCGACGATGTCCTGGTCGGGCAGGGCCAGCCACAGGCCGCAGGTCCCCACCGGCAGTTCGGCGACGGTCAGCGGGAACAGCGAGATCGGCCGGCCGCCCCGATGCCGGCTCCACCGGTCGAGGAACTCCTCCAAGTGGAACGGCACCGGTAGGCCCACCGTCCGGTCCAGCTGACGCACCAGGCGAGCGCACCGTCGCAGCACCGCGCCCCGGCCCGCTCGTCGAATGCGCACGTCAACTCCAGCCGCTCAGCACCCCGCGACGGTCCGACCGCCCGTGCTGCCGTTGGTGTTCCCTGCCCGTCCACCGTAGAGGGCCGTGATCCCGGCCACAAGCATCAGGGCGTGTCACGGGTGAGGCGTACCGCGTCGGCGACGAGGTGGCCGCCGGCCGGCGCCCAGCGGCTCACGCCGACCACCGGGTACCGGCCGGCGGCGAGCGTGAACACCCCCAGCTCCCGCCACCGGCCACCGTCGCGGCGCTGGTCGAGCACCCGCGACACCAGGCCGGTCGCCGTCCGGATCAGATGCGGCGCGGCCGGGTGGTAGCCGGGCGCGGCCGGATGCCACACCTCGACCCGGTAACCGGCGGTGACCGGCACGGTCACCGTGAACCAGGCCGGGTCGCTGACCGCCTGCGGGTCGGCGAACCGGTAGTCGGCACCGTAGCGGCCGGCGGAATAGCTCGACGTTCCCCAACTGCCGCTGGCGGTGAGGCCGCCGGCGGTCGCGTTGTCCACGATCACACAGAACCTGTCGTCGTCCGCGAGTAGCACCCGCGCCGGACCGGGCGGGCTCTCCCGGTGCCGGCGGTCCAACGCGGTGACCAGATAGGTGTACGCGGTGCCGGCCGCCGCCGTGGCATCGGCGTACGAACCGCCCGGCCCGGTGGCCCGCACCGTGGCCAGCAGGTGCCGGGCGTCGGCCAGGACGCACTCCTCGGCGGCGTCGGTGCCGGTGAGCCGGTACACGGCGTAGCCGACCGGGGTGCCGCCGGCGGCTGCCAGCCAGTCCAGCCGTACGCCGGTCGGGGCGCGCACGGCGGCGGTGACCGCCGGCGGTGCGGGCGGGGCGTCGGCGCTCGGATCGGCGGCCTGCCCGCCCGCGACGGGCAGCAGCGCTGGGCGCCGGTAGTGCTCGGCGACCAGCCGGCTGATCGCGCCGAGCCGGTCGGCGCGCACGTCGGCGGCGCGGAAGAGCAGGTCACCGTGGACCGCCGGGTAGGTCCGGTTGAGCTGCAGGTGGCGGCTCAGCTCCACCGGGTCCTGCCAGGCCGGGTCCTGGCCAACGACGCCGATCCGGTACGCGGACTGACCGACCAGCAGGTGCACGCCGGTGCCGTCGACCGTCGCCGACCACCAGCGGACCAGTTCGGCGTAGTCGGCGGCCGGATGACCGAGGTGCCAGTACAGCTGCGGGGCGACGTAGTCGAGCCACCGCCGCCGGACCCAGCCGCGGGTGTCGGCGTGCAGCGCGTCGTAGGACTGCAGCCCGGTGGTGGCCGAGCCGAGCGGGTCGGTGCCGGCGTTGCGCCAGATGCCGAACGGGCTGATGCCGAACCGTACCCAGGGCTTGGCCGCCCGCAGCCGCTGGCCCAACTGCTCGACGAGCAGATCCACGTTGTGCCGCCGCCACTCCTCGACGCCGCCGAACCCGGTGCCGTGACGCGCGTACGTGTCCTGGTCGGGGACAACCAGCCCGTCCACCGGGTACGGGTAGAAGTAGTCGTCGAAGTGCACCGCGTCGACGTCGTACCGGGTGACCGCGTCGAGGATGGCGTCCTGCACGAACCGGCGGACGTCCGGCAGACCCGGGTCGTAGTAGAGGCCGCCGGCGTAGGGGAGTACCCAGCCGGGGTTGCGTCGCGCCGGATGGCTGTCGGCCAGCCGGGCCGGATCCGGGTGGCTGGCGACCCGGTACGGGTTGAACCAGGCGTGCAGCTCCAGGTTACGTGCGTGTGCCTCGTCGACCAGGAAGCCGAGCGGGTCGTAGCCGGGGTCACCGCCCTGGCGCCCGGTGAGCACCGCCGACCATGGCTCGTACGCCGACGGCCACAGCGCGTCGGCGCTCGGCCGCACCTGCACCACGACGGCGTTCATGTGCAGCTGCCCGGCCAGGTCCAGCCAGCCGCGCGCCTCGGCCTGCTGGGCGGCCGGGGTGAGCCCTGGACGGCTGGGCCAGTCCAGGTTGGCCGCCGTCGCGATCCACATGCCGCGGAACTGCCGTTTCGGCATGGCAGGATCGGTCGGGCAGGGCACATCGTTCATGACCGACATGGTGGGCATGCCGGTCATCAACGAGCTAGCCGTGATCCGACACGGTGCCGTGGCACCGGTTCGCCGGAGCTCAACCCAGCAGGCCGAGCAGGTGGGTGATCTGCGCCGACCGGGACCGGTCGAGCTGGTCGGCGAACTGCCGGACCTGCGGGTTCACTCCGGTGTCCCGCACGGTGCGGGCGAGTTCGACCGCGTAGTGCTGGTGGGCGATGAGGATGTTGACGAACGTACGGTCGAACTCGTCGGGCGCGGCGTCGGCGAGCAGCGCCACGTCGGCGGCGGTGGTGCCGTGCGCCACGTCGTGCCCGCCGTGCGGGTCGGCCGAGCCGTCCCCGGCTGGCCCGTCGCCGGTCGACCCGTTGGCTGGCCCGTCGCCGGCCGGACCGTCGTTGCCGGACGAGCCGATCGGCGGTATCACCGGCTGCCCCCAGCCGATGAGCCAGCCGGTCATCGTCTCCGTCTCGCCGGCCTGCGTCACCGCCACGGCGGCGGCCAGCATGCGCAGCTGTGGATCGCTGGCCCGCTCGGCGGCGATCCGGGTCAGTTCGGCGGCCGCCGCGTGCTGGGTGAGGGTCTGCCGCAGGAACGTGACGTCGGCGTCGTTGAATTCGTCGGCGTCGGTGAACTCGTCAGCGGTCGGCGGGACCCCGGCCGCTGACGAGCCGGTGGCCTGGGCACCGGGTCCCGGCCCGGTCCCCGCACCGATGGCATCACCGGTCGCGGCGGCGCCGCAGCCGCTGACGGCCAGCAGGGCGACGGCCAGCAGGGCGACGGCCAGCAGGGTGCCCATGCCGGTGGCGGCGAGACCCCGGCGGGTCGGCATGGGCACCGGTGCGCCGGTCAGAGCCGTTGCCACAGCGCCGGTACGTTCGGGGGTTCCCAGCCGACGAGGGCGGTGTGTGCCTGGCGGCAGCGGTAGCTGGCGCCACCGTAAGTGACCGTCGCCCCGACCTGGTAGGTGGTGCCCGGCGTCCAGGTGCCGCCGGGCTGGCCGGGCGGGCTGGTCGGGGCGGGCGTGGTCGGTGGCGCGGTGGTCGGTGGGGGAGGCGGGGCGGTGGTCGGCGCCGGGCCGCCTCCGCCGCCGATCTGCACGTCCACGCACGAGTAGAACGCGTTCGCGGTGTCCGCGATGTTCCAGATGGCCAGGACGGTCTGCCGGCCGCTGCGGCCACCGAGGTTGACCTGGTGCGAGACGGTGGCGTTCGGTTGCCGGCCGCCGTCGTCGAACACCGCGATCCGGCTGCCGCCGATGTAGTACTCCCAGGTGCTGGTCGAGTGCCGGGCGGTCAGCGTCCAGGTGAAGGTGACCGAGTTGCCGACCTGGGTCGTCGGCCAGTTGACGCTGGTGTCGTTGAGGATGGCGAACCGAGCCACCCCGCCGTGGCAGGTGCGCTGGCCCTTGGGCCCTTCGACGCTCTGGGGCTCCCAGACGATGGCGCCGCAGTCGGCCGGGACCCGGCCCTGCGCGCACATTGCCTGTCTGCTGGCTGGGTAGGAGATGTAGCCGTGGGCCTGGGCGGGGGTGGCGACCAGCAGGGTGCCGAGCACGGCGCCGGCCGACAACAGGGACAGGGTGATCCGTCGTCGCATGAGGGTCTCCGGGCAGGTGAGATCGGAAGGTGCGGGTCCGGCCGGGCCACCGCAGCTAATGTAAGGATTATTAACTGTAAACTCAGTTAATCAAGACTTTCAATAGCTGCGCCGGGTCCGGCGCGCCGCCGCCCAGGTAGGACCGACCCACGTAGGAACGACCCGGGCGGGTCAGCCCACGGTCCGGCCGTGCCCGTCCGGCCGTGTGCACGGCCACCCCGGATCGGCCCCGCCCCAGGTAGAGCAGCGCGCCGGGGGACAGCTCCACCCCGTCGGTCAGCGCCCGCTCCGGCAGCGCCACCCACAACTGCAGCCCGTGTATCACCGGCGGATGCTGCGGCGGGATCTGCATCCCCGGCCGGCCGGCGACGTCGTCCGGGCCGAAATCGCCGACGAAGCACCACGCGCCGACCATCCGCCGGGGCCGGCGCACCGTCGTGTACCGGCCCAACGGCACGTCGTGTCCGGGCAGCAGCACGCTGTCCGGCTCGACCCCGGTGGCGACGGCCCCGCCGTACCGGGTGCTGCGCGGTGCCGGGGTGCCCATGCCGGCGACTGTACGCCCGGTGCTCAGCCGGTGCGGTCCTCCAGATCGCCCTCGGTGCGCAGGAACACCTCCCGCAGCCCGTCCAGGGTCGCCGGATCCGGGTACTCCCACAGCTTGCGGTCGGCCGCCTCCAGCAGCCGCTCGGTGATGCCGTGCAGCGCCCACGGGTTCGACTCGGTCAGGAACCGCTGGTTGACCTCGTCGAGCACGTACGTCTGGGCCAGCTGGTCGTACATCCAGTCGGCCACCACCCCGGCGGTGGCGTCGTAGCCGAACAGGTAGTCGACGGTCGCGGCCAGTTCGAACGCGCCCTTGTAGCCGTGCCGGCGCATCGCCGCGAGCCAGCGCGGGTTCACCACCCGGGCGCGGAAGATCCGGGCGGTCTCCTCGTGCAGCGCCCGGGTGCGCACCGCCTCCGGTCGGGTGCTGTCGCCGACGTACGCCGCCGGGGCCGACCCGGTCAGTGCCCGGACCGTGGCGATCATGCCGCCGTGGTACTGGAAGTAGTCGTCGGAGTCGGCGATGTCGTGCTCGCGGGTGTCGATGTTCTTGGCGGCCACCGCGATCCGCCGGTACGCCGACTCCATCTGCTCGCGGGCCGGCGCGCCGTCGAGGTCGCGGCCGTAGGCGTAGCCGCCCCACACCGCGTACACCTCCGCCAGGTCGGCGTCGTCGCGCCAGCTGCGGCTGTCGATCAGCTGCAGCAACCCGGTGCCGTAGGTGCCGGGCCTGGATCCGAAGATGCGCATGGTGGCCCGCCGCCGGTCGCCGTGCTCGGCCAGGTCGGCGCGGGCGTGCGCGGCGACGAAGTTCACCTCGTCGGGCTCGTCGAGCGCCGCCACCATCCGCACCGCGTCGTCGAGCAGCGCCACCACGTGCGGGAACGCGTCGCGGAAGAAGCCACTGATCCGCACCGTCACGTCGATGCGGGGCCGGCCCAGTTCGCCGGCGGGAATCACCGCGACGCCGGTCACCCGCCGCGACGCCTCGTCCCACCGCGGCCGCACGCCGAGCAGCGCCAGGACTTCGGCGATGTCGTCACCGGCGGTGCGCATCGCGGAGGTGCCCCAGACGCTCAACCCGACCGAGCGCGGCCAGTCGCCGGTGTCGGCCCGATAACGGGCCAGCAGCGAATCGGCCATCGCCTGCCCGGTCTCCCAGGCCAGCCGGCTCGGCACCGCCTTGGGATCCACCGAGTAGAAGTTGCGCCCGGTGGGCAGCACGTTGATCAGCCCGCGCAGCGGCGACCCGCTCGGACCGGCCGGCACGTACCCGCCGGCCAGCGCGTGCCGGACGTTGGCCAGCTCGTCGCTGGTGCGGGCCAGCCGGGGCACGATCTCGGTCGCCGCGAAGGTCAGGATCCGGGTGACCAGCGCGGCCCGCCCGTCGTCGCCACCGAGCACACGCGTGGCGACCTCGGCGCCGGCCTCCGGCCGCCAGCCGTCGTCCTCCATCGCCGTGACCAGCTGTCGGGCGGTGGCCTCGGCGGCGTCGGTGCCGTCCCGGTCGGATCCGGTCTCGTCGAGGCCGAGCGCCTCACGCAGGCCGGGCAGCGCGGCGACCTGGCCGGCCCACATCTGCCGGGCGCGCAGCATCGCCAGCACCAGGTCGACGCGGGCCTCGCCGCGCGGGGCGGCGCCGAGCACGTGCAGCCCGTCGCGGATCTGCACGTCCTTGACCTGGCACAGCCAGCCGTCGACATGCAGCAGGAAGTCGTCGAACTCGGCGTCGTGCGGCCGGTCGGCCAGTCCGAGGTCGTGGTCGAGCCGGGCGGCCTGGATCAGGGTCCAGATCTGTGCCCGGATCGCCGGCAGCTTCGCCGGGTCCATCGCGGCGATGCTGGCGTGCTCGTCGAGCAGTTGCTCCAGCCGGGCGATGTCGCCGTAGCTGTCGGCCCGGGCCATCGGCGGGATCAGATGGTCGATCAGGGTGGCGTGCGCCCGCCGCTTGGCCTGGGTGCCTTCGCCGGGGTCGTTGACCAGGAACGGGTAGACGAGCGGCAGGTCGCCCAGGGCGGCGTCCGGGCCGCAGGCCGCGCTCAGCCCGACCGTCTTGCCGGGCAGCCACTCCAGGTTGCCGTGCTTGCCGACGTGGACCACCGCGTGCGCCCCGAACCCGTGCGCCAACCAGCGGTAGGCGGCCAGGTAGTGGTGGCTGGGCGGCAGGTCCGGGTCGTGATAGATGGCCACCGGGTTGGCGCCGAACCCGCGCGGCGGCTGCACCATCAGCACGACGTTGCCGGCCCGCAGCGCGGCCAGCACGATCTCCCCGTCCCGGTGGCGGGAGCGGTCCACGTACAGCTCGCCCGGTGGCGGGCCCCAGTGCCGCTGCACCTGTGCGCGCAGCTCAGCGGGAAACTCGGCGTACCAGCGGCGGTACTCGGCGGCCGGCACCCGGACCGGGTTGCCGGCCAACTGTTCCTCGGTGAGCCAGTCCGGGTCCTGCCCGCCGGCGGCGATCAGTGCGTGCATCAGCGCGTCGCTGTCGCCGTCGACCAGCCCCGGCAGAGCGTGCGGGCCATCGGTCGGGCCGACGTCGTAGCCGTCGTCGCGCAGTGTCCGCAGCAGCGCGAGCACGCTGGCCGGAGTGTCCAACCCGACCGCGTTGCCGATCCGGGCGTGCTTGGTCGGGTACGCCGACAGCAGCACCGCGATCCGCTTGGCCGCTGGCGGGACGTGGCGCAGCGTGGCGTGCCGGACCGCGACGCCGGCCACCCGGGCGGCCCGCTCCGGGTCGGCGACATAGACCGACAGCCCGTCGGCGTCGATCTCCTTGAACGAGAACGGCACGGTGATCAGCCGTCCGTCGAATTCGGGGATGGCGACCTGGGTCGCCGCGTCCAGCGGGGACAGCCCCTCGTCGGTGGCCGCCCAGCCGGCCCGGGAGCCGGTCAGGCACAGACCCTGCAGGATCGGCACGTCCAGCTCGGCGAGCGCGCCGACGTCCCAGGCGTCGTCGTCACCGCCGGCACCGGCGCTCGCCGGGCGGGTCCCGCCGGCCGCGAGGACCGTGACGACCAGCGCGTCGGCGCGACGTAGCGTGGTCAGCAGCTCCGGATCGGGAGTCCGCAGCGAGGCGCAGTAGACGGGCAGCGCGTGGGCACCGGCCTGCTCGATCGCGGTGCACAGTGCCTCGACGAACCCGGTGTTGCCGGCCAGATGGTGTGCCCGGTAGTAGAGCACCGCGACGGTCGGGCGTTCCGCGTCGGCGGCTGCCGCGGGCCGCTGCAGCACGCCCCAGGCCGGAGCCGGAGCCGGTGCGGCGAAGCCGTGCCCGGTGAGCAGGACCGTGTCGGACAGAAAACGGTGCAGCTCGGCCAGGTTGGCCGGACCGCCGTGGGCCAGGTAGGCGTGCGCCTCGGCGGCGACGCCGGCCGGGACGGTGGACAGCTCCATCAGCGCGGCGTCCGGTGCCTGCTCGCCGCTGAGCACCACCACCGGTGTCGGCCCGGCGAGCAACGTGTCCAGGCCCTCGGCGAAGGCCCGCCGCCCGCCGAGCAGCCGGACCACGACGAGGCCGACGCCGCAGAGCAGGCCGGGCAGGTCGTCGAGATCGAGCCGGGCGGGGTTGGCCAGTCGCCAATCGGCGCCGCTGGCCCGCCCACTCAGCAAGTCGGTATCCGAAGTGGACAGCAAAAGCATCATCGGACGCCCGGTCCTCCCTCGGGGTCCGCGCCCCGGGTCGTCGGTCGTGGCGGCCGGAGTCTCCTGGCTCCCGGATCGACGCTCGCCCCGGCCTTCCCGCCCGCATGATCGCGGGCCGTGGCCGTGGATGGGGTCCGCTTCTCGGTGACAGTGGCGGGACCGCGCCGGACTCACACCGGCTTCCTCCACTCGCCGCCGCACATGGCTACCGACCACTGTCCTGACTCACCGACGCGGCGTCAAGATGTGATCTGACCGCCGTGACGGCGTCGTCACCCCGGGCGGCCCGTAGTATCCGCCGCGTGCCACCGTCACCGCCGTCGCGCCGCGACCTCGCCGTCGGACCGGGCCGCAGCGGACCGGACGCCTGCCCCGGCGCGCTGCAACTGCACCAGGCCGCCGACGGGGCACTGGCCCGGATCCGCTGCCCCGGCGGGCTGCTGACCGCCGCCCAGCTCACCGCACTCACCGAGGCCGCCGGCAGCACCGGCGCCGGGTACCTGGAGCTGACCAGCCGGGCCAACGTACAGCTGCGTGGCCTGTCCGCCGATGCCGCGCGGCTGCTCGTCCCCCGGCTGACCGCGGCCGGCCTGCTGCCGTCGGTCAGCCACGAACGGGTCCGTAACATCGTCGGCTCCCCGCTGTGCGGCGTCGACGCGGTTTCCGTGTGGGACGTACCGGCACAGGTGCGCGCCCTCGACGCGGCGGTCTGTGCCGATCCGCGGCTCGCCCGGCTGTCCGGGCGGTTTCTGTTCGCCGTGGACGACGGACGCGGCGACACCGCCGCCGCCCGACCCGACATCGCCCTGCTGCCCGACGAGTCAGGGCAGGTCACCGTCCTGTTGGCCGGTGCCGACCACGGCGTACGGACCGGTCGGGACACTGCGGTTGCGCTGGCCGTCGCCGCCGCGAACGCCTTCCTCGACGAACAGGTCGGCAGCCAGGACGGCAGCGACGTGGCCGCTTGGCGGCTGGCCGACCTGGCGGAGCCCGTGCTGCGCCGGGTCGGCACCCGCCTCGCCGCCCATCCGGCGGCCCGCCCGACCGGTTCGGACCAGCGCCAGCGTCACCGGTCCGGACCGGGACGGTCGACCGACATGTCGGCCAGGGCCGCGGCCGGCGTTCTGGCCCGGCCCGACGGCGGCTACGGGCTGGCCGTGGTCGTGCCGCTGGGCCGGCTGCGCGTCGAACAGGCCGAGCTGCTGGCCGCCGCCGCTGGCGACAATGGTGGTGCTGGCCACGGTGACCTGCGGCTGACCCCGTGGCGCGCGGTGGTGCTGCCCCGGGTCGCCGACGCCACCGGCTGGGCGCGGCGGCTCGACGCGGCCGGTCTGGTCACCGAACCCGACTCGCCCTGGCTCGGCGTCACCTGCTGCGCCGGCCGGCCGGGCTGCGCCCGCTCGCGGGCCGACGTACGGGCCGACGCCACGGCCGTGCACGCGGCACCGGTCGGGCCCGCGGCACCGGCCGGGCACGCCGGCCGGCTGCCGGTGCACTGGATCGGCTGTGAACGCGGTTGCGGTACTCCCGGCGGTGCGGTGGTGCGGGTCCTCGCCACCGGCGACGGCTACCAGGTCACGACACCTGGTCGGCCCGTGGCGCGGACCGCACCGGGGGCCGGTCTGATCGCCGCCGTGCATACCGCCCGGGAGGCGCCGTGACGGACTACCTCCGCGACGGCGCGGAGATCTACCGGCGCTCGTTCGCCACCATCCGGGCCGAAGCCGACCTGTCCCGCTTCTCCACCGAACAGGCCGGGGTCGCGGTCCGTATGATCCACGCCTGCGGGATGGTGGATCTCGTGGACGACCTGGTCTTCTCTCCGGCGGTGGTGCACGCGGCCCGGACCGCGTTGGCCGCCGGCGCCCCGGTGCTCTGCGACGCCAACATGGTCGCGGCCGGCATCATCCGCCACCGGTTGCCGGCCAACAATCCGGTGCTGTGCACGCTCGCCGACCCCCGGGTGCCCGAACTCGCCCGGCGGCTGGGCACCACCCGCAGCGCCGCCGCCGTGGACCTGTGGGGCGAGCGGCTGACCGGTGCGGTCGTCGCGGTCGGCAACGCGCCGACCGCGCTGTTCCGCCTGCTCGAACTGATTGAGGCCGGGGCGGGGCGGCCGGCCGCGGTGCTCGGCCTGCCGGTCGGCTTCATCGGCGCCGCCGAGTCCAAGCAGGCGCTCGCCGGGCATCCCAGCGGACTCGACCATCTGGTGGTGCGTGGGCGGCGCGGCGGTAGCGCGCTGGCGGCGGCCGCGGTCAACGCGATCGCCAGCGACGACGAGGGACGGGGGCGGCGGTGAACACAGCGGCGACGAGCACAGCGGCGCCCGGCACCGGGCGGCTGTACGGCGTCGGCGTCGGTCCGGGCGATCCGGAACTCGTCACGGTCAAGGCCGCCCGGCTGATCACCGAAGCCGACGTCGTCGTCTACCACAGCGCCCGGCACGGTCGCAGCGTCGCCCGTACGATCGCCGAACCGTACCTGCGGGCCGGGCAGGTCGAAGAGCCGCTGATCTACCCGGTGACCACCGAACCGGTCCCCGGCGACGAGGGCTACCGACCGGTGATGGAGCAGTTCTACGCCGACTGCGCGGCCCGGCTCGCCGCCCACCTCGACGCCGGCCGGTCGGTGGTGGTGCTCGCCGAGGGCGACCCGCTCTTCTACGGCTCCTACATGCACCTGCACAAGCGGCTCGCCGACCGCTACCCGACCGAGGTGGTGCCCGGGGTCACGTCCATGAGCGGTGCCGCCGCCGCGCTGGGCCGGCCGCTGGTCGAGGCCGACGAGGTGCTCACCGTGCTGCCCGGCACGCTGCCCGCCGACCAGCTGTCCCGCCGGCTCGCCGACACCGACGCGGCCGTCGTACTCAAGCTCGGCCGCACCTTTCCGGCCGTGCGTGACGCGCTCGCCGCCGCCGGGCGCCTCGACGACGCCTGGTACGTGGAACGGGCCAGCACGGGAGCCGAACGGGTCGCGCCGCTCGCCGGGGTGGTACCCGACACCGTGCCGTACTTCTCCCTGGCGCTGCTGGCCAGCCGGATCGGTACGGCACCGGCACCGGTGCCGGCCGCGCGCCATGACCCGCGTGGCCCGGGTCAGGTGGTGCTCGTCGGGCTCGGTCCGGCCGGCCGGGACTGGCTCACCCCGCAGGCGCAGGCCGCGCTCGCCGCCGCCGACGACCTGGTCGGGTACGGCCCGTACCTGGACCGGGTGGCACCCAATCCGAGGCAGCGGCGGCACCCGTCCGACAACCGGGCCGAGGCGCAACGGGCCGCCCACGCCCTGGACCTGGCCGCCGCCGGCGCCCGGGTGGCGGTGGTCTCGTCCGGCGATCCGGGGGTGTTCGCGATGGCCACCGCCGTGCTGGAGGCCGCGACCGAACCGCGGTGGCGGCACGTGCCGGTGCGGGTGCTGCCCGGGGTGACCGCCGCGCAGGCGGTGGCCAGCCGGGCCGGGGCGCCGCTCGGGCACGACCACTGCGTGCTGTCCCTGTCGGACCGGCTCAAGCCGTGGCCGGTGATCGAGCGGCGGCTGCTCGCCGCGGCCCGGGCCGATCTGGTCATCGCCATCTACAACCCGGCGTCGCGTACCCGGACCTGGCAGCTGGCCAAGGCACGGGAGCTGCTGTTGGAACACCGGGCGGCGCACACTCCGGTGGTCGTCGGCCGCGACGTCGGCGGCCCCGCCGAGCGGCTGGACGTGGTGGAGTTGGCGAAACTCGATCCGGCCCGGGTCGACATGCGTACGCTGCTGATCGTCGGTTCGTCGACGACCACGATGGTGCCGGGTGCAAACGGCGGCCCGCCGACGGTGTTCACTCCACGGCGCTACCCGCTCTGAGCCGGGCGAGCCAGTGGAGCGCGGCCTCCTCGGTGGCGACCGTGGCGACCGAGGTGGGCGCCGGCGACCGGTCGACCATCAGCACCGGCAGACCCAGCCGGCGGGCGGCGACCAACTTCGCCGCCGTCTGCCGCCCGCCGCTGTCCTTGGTGACCAGGACGTCGATGCGGTGCGTGCGCAGCAGGGCCAGCTCGCCGTCGACGGTGTACGGTCCCCGGTCCAGCAGCAGCACCCGGTCGGCCGGCAGTGGCGCCGCCGCCGGGTCGATCGTGCGGATCAGGAAGAACAGCCCGTCCAGGTGAGCGAAGGCGGCCAGGCTCTGCCGGCCGGTGGTCAGCATCACCCGCCGACCCAGCCCGGGCAGGGCCGCCGCGGCGGTGGCCAGGTCCGCCACCCGGTGCCAGTCGTCGCCCGGCCCGGCGAGCCAGCCGGGACGGCGCAGCACCAGCAGCGGCACCGCCACGTCGGCGCAGGCGGTGAGCGCGGACGCGGAGATCCGGGTAGCGAACGGGTGGGTGGCGTCGACCACCGTGTCGATCCGCTCGGCACGCAGCCAGCGGGCGAGTCCGACCGGCCCGCCGAAGCCGCCGATCCGGGTCTCGCCGGCGGGCAGCCGGGGTCGGGCGACCCGCCCGGCGAGCGAGGTGACCACCCGCCCGCCGGGCGCGGCGGCCAGCCCGGTGGCGAGCGTACCGGCCAGGGCACGTGCCTCGCCGGTACCGCCGAGGATCAGCACCCGCAGTCCGGCCGGGGTGTTCACGGCCGGTACCGGTCGGTGGAGTAGAGGTGGCTGTCCGGGAAACCGGCCGCACCGAGCACCGCGCCGACGATGATCACGGCGGTCCGCACGATGCCGGCGGTGTGCACCTGCTCGGCGATGTCGCCCAGGGTGCCGCGCAGCACCAGCTCGTCGGGGCGGCTGGCCCGGGCCACCACCGCCGCCGGGCAGCCGGGCCCGTAGTGCGGGATCAGGTCGGCCACCACGGCGTCGACACGCTGCACCGCGAGGTGCAGCACCAGCGTCGCCCGACTGGCGCCGAGCGTGGCCAGATCCTCGCCCGGCGGCATCGGGGTCGAACGCGCCGACACCCGGGTGAGGATCACGCTCTGCCCGACCTGCGGGACGGTCAGTTCGCGGCCGAGTGCCGCCGCGGCGGCGGCGAACGCCGGGACCCCGGGCACGATCTGGTACGGCACCCCGGCCGCGTCGAGGTGGCGGATCTGTTCGGCGATCGCGCTCAACACCGACGGGTCGCCCGAGTGCAGCCTGGCCACGTCCAGCCCGGCGCCGTGCGCGGCGAGCATCTCCGCGACGATCTCGTCGAGGGCCAGCCGGGCGGTGTCGACCAGCCGTACCCCGGGCGGGCAGTGGGCCAACAGCTCCGGCGGCACCAGGCTGCCCGCGTACAGGCAGACCGGGCTGGCGGCGAGCACGTCGCGACCGCGTACGGTGATCAGGTCGGCGGCGCCGGGTCCGGCGCCCACGAAGCGGACGGTCACCGGCGGTGCACCACCCACTGGGTGACCGGCATCATCGGACGCCACCCGGTGAACCCGCCGACCGGGGCGGCCCGGCTGATGGTGATCCGGGTCAGCTCGCCGCCGAAGCGGGCGTGCCAGCCGGCGAGCACCGCCTCTGATTCCACGGTCACCGCGTTGACCACCAGCCGCCCGCCGGGGCGCAGCGCGGCCCACACGAGATCGACCAGCCCGTCGGCCGTCACCCCGCCGCCGACGAAGACCGCGTCGGGCGGGTCGAGCCCGGCGAGTGCGCCCGGTGCGGTGCCGGTCACCACCTGTACGCCCGGTACACCGAGCGCGGCGGCGTTGACGGCGATGCGTTGTGCCCGTCGCGGGTGCTTCTCCACGGCTATCGCCCGGCACTGCGGATGGGTACGCGCCCACTCGATCGCGATGCTGCCCGAACCGGCGCCGACGTCCCACAACAGTTGACCGGGCAGCGGCCCGAGCCGGGCCAGGGTGATCGCCCGTACCTCGCGCTTGGTGAGTTGACCGTCGTGCTGGTACGCGTCGTCGGGCAGGCCGGGCACCCGCGGTAGCGGCGCGGTGTCCTGTTCCGCCCGGCAGTGCACGGCCACCACGTTCAGCGGATCGAGCTCGGTCTCGGCCCAGTCCTGGGCGGTGGCGGTGTGCAGCCGCTCCCGCTCGCCGCCGAGCTGTTCCAGCACCATGCACGTGCTGGGGCCGAAGCCGCGTGCGGTGAGCAGCCTGGCGACCTCGCCCGGGGTGTGCGTGCCGGCGCTGAGCACCAGCAGACGCCGCTCCGGCTGGATCCATGGATGGATCAGCTGCACCGGCCGGCCGACCGCGCTGATCACGTCGACCTCCTCGATCGGCCAGCCGAGCCGGGCACAGGCCAGCGAGACCGCCGAGGGATGCGGAACCGCCCGGACCCGGTCGGCACCGAGCAGCCGGACCAGCGTGCCGCCGATGCCGAAATGCATCGGGTCGCCACTGGCCAGTACGACGACATGCTGGCCGCGATACCGGTCGAGCAGTCGCGGCAGGTGGGCCAGCAGCGGGCTCGGCCAGGCCACGGTGACCGGGGGACGCTGCGGTGCGGGGACCAGGGCGAGTTGCCGCGGACCGCCCAGCAGCACCTGCGCGCTGCGCAGGGCGGCCCGGCCGGCCCCGGACAGTCCCCGCCACCCGTCGGCGCCGATGCCGACGACGGTGACCAGGGCGGGGCCGGAGCCGCTGGCGGAGGGCATGCCGCCGACCGTATCGCCTGGCTGCCCGCCGCCGGTCGACCGGGCACCGCGCCCCCGGTCGGGCCGTCGCCACCGAAGCCGGACCCATCGTCGTCGAGGCAGGGTCAGACGTTGCCGAGTCGACGGGCCACCGTGATCATGATCACGACCCGGTCAGGGTTGGCGCGCGGGACGCGGTAGCGCCGGGCGTACCGTTGCTCGGCATCATGGACGGTGTCCGGGTCGTCGTGGACCCAGGCCCGTCCCTCAAGAGTCGACCAGCGGGCACCGTCGACCTGGCAGACGGCGACCGGTGCGCCGGTGGAGCCGGCTGCCCGGACGTGAGCGGCCTTGCGGGACCGGCCGAAGGTGATCACCCGTGCGGTTGCGGTGTCGGGATCGAAGGTGACACCGACCGGTACGACGTGCGGGGTGCCGTCCGGACGCAACGTGGTGAGCGTGCACAAATGCCGCTCCTGCCAGAAGGCGATGAGTGCGTCGGTGGGTCGGTCCCGACGAGGGGCTGCTGATTCGGTCATCGTGAGAATTCTCGCACCAGACTCCCCGATCGGACGGATCTGTGCCGGCGCGGCTGCCTCTCCGATGCCGGTTCCTGATCGGCAAGTCAGCACAAGATGTGGAATTCGGACTGCCCACCAAGCAATTGTTAGACCGCTACAGCGAGTCCAGCGGTCCTTTTCACAGGGTGCGGGAGTAGGGTGTGCAGGCGGGGCGGCGCGCCTTAACGTCGGTCTCCCGCAAGAGTCGGCTGCGTCGCCCCACCTGCTGTCCGAGACGCGCCTCAGCCGCGTCGCGCCCAGCTTACGCGCGGCCGCCGGGTGCTTTTCCCGGATCTGCCGCAGCCGTTGAACCGTCCCTGTCGGACCCCCGTATGCAAGGGCGGGACAGGGTGAAACCGTCCGCGTCCCACGGAAAGTGTCTTCGACAGCGTCAGGCGGCCCCACGCTCGGGGTGTCGCCGGACGCGGGCCGAGTGGCCCACCGGGATGCCGTCGATCGAGCGGCGCGGCTACCGGCAGCTGTCCCAGAAGGGTTGGGTTGTCAGTCGCATGTACTCGCGTACCCCCCGGCGCAGGGTCGACCACCCGGTCGGCCCGTCGCCGTTGAACTCGCGGCGTTGGAAGATCGCCGGCACGCTGGGCCTGGCAGCGTTGATCATGGGCGCCGGCCTCGGTCTGGCGGCCGCCGAGACCTCACCGGCGGCGGTCGGGACGATCGTGTGTCCCGGGGTTGCCGGCCGGTTGCCGGCGGTTCCGGCGTCGGCGCAGGCCGAGGTGGACCGGAATCTGGCGCTGCTGGACAAGCAGGTCGCCGAGGCGAACGCGCGGTTGGTCAGTAGTCAGGGTCAGGGTGGTCCGAACTTCGTGAACAACGCGATTCTCGGTCCGTTGGCGAGTAAGCGGACCGCGACGATCGATCGGATCGCGATCGCGATCGGTCGGCAGGGGGAGCGTCCGGTCGGCCTGGAGTCGCTGGCCACCTGCCAACTCGTCGCCGGTGGCGATACCGGTGGGGGAGGGGCCGCGGACCTGCCGGCGACCACCCCGCCGGCGGCCACCCAGGCACCGCCGGCGGCGGTCGGGACGATCGTGTGTCCCGGGGTTGCCGGCCGGTTGCCGGCGGTTCCGGCGTCGGCGCAGGCCGAGGTGGACCGGAATCTGGCGCTGCTGGACAAGCAGGTCGCCGAGGCGAACGCGCGGTTGGTCAGTAGTCAGGGTCAGGGTGGTCCGAACTTCGTGAACAACGCGATTCTCGGTCCGTTGGCGAGTAAGCGGACCGCGACGATCGATCGGATCGCGATCGCGATCGGTCGGCAGGGGGAGCGTCCGGTCGGCCTGGAGTCGCTGGCCACCTGCTCGCTGCAAGGCGGCTGATCGTCCCCGAGTCGGTCCCCGTCGCTCACCGGGAACCCGCCCCTCCGGCGCCGCCCTCCTCGCGGCACCGGAGGGGCGTCTTAATTTCCGCTTAGAATCTGTCGCGATCGGAGAGTCACTATCCGTTATTGGTGCAGCGTCCGGTCTGCTCGTCCGACCGGCAACTAGCTGGAGGTTCCCGGCAGAGCGGACATGGCACAAGCAAATCCTGGTGGTGTTCATCCGCCGGCGCTTCCGGTACGTAGATGGTGAGGGACGGGCACTGGAGCGGGCGAAACGACCGAGAAGCGGTACGGTTTCTCCGGCGCCATGCCAAGGGCAGAGCACGTGCGGTGGACCGGGCGAACGGAGTCCGGCCGGCGTGGTGCGTGGATGGCACCGAGCGGGAGATCGAGGAGCACATGGCGCGGACGAACCAGAACCAGCGACCCGCCGGCCCCAGGCCCGAACTGAGCGGCGGGCGGGCACCGTCGCGGCTGTCGGTACTGATTCTCTCGGCCTCGGTGCTGGCGATCTTCTGGGCCCTGGCGATGCTCACGCCCGCCGGACGTATCGCCTACGTCTACGCCTTCTTCTTCATGGACTTCTTCGGTGGGGTCTTTGCTCTGGTCGCGCTCAGCCTCACGGTGATGATCGGGCTGCTGGCCACCGACCGGATCGTGCTGCTTCCCCGGCACCGGGTGCTGCTGCAGTCCGCGCACCGCACCACGGGGATCATGTCCATCACCTTTCTGGTGCTGCACATCGTCACCCAGATCAGTACCGGGATGGTCTCGACGGTCGGGGCCTTCATCCCGTTCCTCGGCGGCGGCCAGGCCATCTACGTCGGATTCGGCACGGTGGCCGCGTACCTGATGTTCGCCATCCTCTGGACCGGCCTGGCCCGGGTGCGGTTCGTCGGCGTCGGTCCACCCTGGATGTGGCGGGCGCTGCACAGCGGCGCCTACGTGGCCTGGCCGATCGGGATCATGCACGGGCTCGGCGCCGGTCGGCCGCCGGCCACCTGGGTGACCCTGAGCTATCTGGGCTGCGCGCTCCTGGTGGTCATCGCCTTGCTGGTCCGTTTCGCCACCGGGGTCGGCAAGAAGAAGCCGTTCGTGTCCCAGGCCACCGGCACGTCGATGAAGCCGGTCGGCAAGATGGCCGACGACTCCCGTTCCCGTTCCGGCTCGGCACGTCGCCGTGGCGGCCGTGCAGACGGCGTCGGCCTGGAGCCGGTGACCGCCCGGTTCGGGCAGCTCGGCGACCGCGCGGCCGACATGATCGATTCGTGGGTGCCGGCGGCCGCGAAGCGCTCCACTTCGCCCGGTTCCGCCGACCGCTACCGGGTGCCCGAGGTGCCTCGACCGAGCCCACGGCCGCGTCCGGCGGCCGAGGCGACCCGCGAGTACCGTCGGCTCGACGACGATCGCGACGGGTCGCGCACGGACACCGCCCGCCGGCGCTACGCCGATGAGGACACGCGCCGCTACCGCGACGACGACACGGTGTCCGGCCGGCGCTACGCCGCCGAGCCGGATGGGGGTGGCCGGCGGCGCTACGTCGACGACGACCGCGGCTACGACGACGGCTACGACGGGCGTCCCTCGCCGGACGAGGCGGTCGGATCCCGTGGCCGCTTCGCTGATGACCGGCCGGTGTCCGGCGCGGGGGCGCGTAGCCGCTTCGCTGATGACCGGCCGGTGTCCGGCGCGGGCCCCCGGGGACGGTTCGACGACCGGCCGGTGTCCAGCGAGCCAGCGCGCACCCGGGCGTCGCGCCACCGCAGCCAACCTGCCCCCGAGCCGCTGCCCCCGGCCGGCGCCGACCTCGAAGACGACTATCTGCCACCGGACGACACACCGACCCTGGTGGACCTGGCCTCGCGGCGGGCACGCCGTGCCGCCGCCACGGATTCCGCCGGCCGGCGCTCGCGACGTCGCCAGAACAGCGATGACGACTACGACGAGGAGTACTGGACCCAGCTCCGAGGAGAAGCGAATTGAGCACGGCAACGGTCCCGCCCGTCGCCACGATCGGCCCGCCCCGGCTGACCGCCGGCTTCGAGGAGTTCGGCCGACTCGACCTGCGCGCGCACGAGGAGGTGCACGGTGGCGTCGGCCCGCTGTCCGTCACCGACCTGACGCGCCTGGCCGAGGCGATCGAGCTGCGTGGCCGCGGCGGAGCCGGTTTTCCGTTCCACCGTAAGGTCTCCGCGGTCGTCGAGTCCGCCGACAAACAGGACAAGCCGATCGTGGTGGTGGTCAACGCCACCGAAGGGGAGCCAGCGAGCTGGAAGGACAAGGTACTGCTCACCCGAGCGCCGCATCTGATCCTCGACGGCGCGGCCTTGGCCGCCTTCGCGCTGGAAGCCGACGAGATCGTCATCGGGGTGGCCGACGACGGGGTAGGCGGCGCGTCACTGTCGGCAGCTCTGTCGGAACGGCGGATGCCCGCGCCGACCAGCATCGTGACCGTGCCGCACCGATTCATCTCGGGCGAGGGCGGGGCGCTGGTCCGGGGGATCAACGGTCTCCCGCACATCCCGCCGGGCGTCAAGGTGCGGGCCAGCGATTCGGGCGTCTCCGGCCTGCCGACGCTGCTGTCCAACGCGGAGACCTACTCGCAGTTGGCGGTCGCCGCCCGGCTCGGTCCCTACGAGTACGCGGCAGTCGGGCTACCCGACGAGCCGGGCACCGTGATGCTGACCATCGGTGGTTCGGCCGCCCGACCCGCGGTGGTGGAATGCCCGACCGGCACGCCGCTGCGCGACATCCTGGAGTTGTGCCAGGCACCGGTCGGCCCCGGGCTGCTGATCGGCGGTTTCCACGGTAAGTGGATCACCCCGCAGGCGGTGGCCACCGTCGAGGTGTCCCGCAAGGGGTTCACCAAGGTCGGCGGCACGCTCGGTGCGGGGATCACCATTCCGTTGGGCGAGAGCACCTGCCCGCTGGGCGAGGTCGCGCGGGTCGTGCACTATCTCGCCGGTGAGTCGGCCGGCCAGTGCGGGCCATGCCGGTTGGGCCTGCCCGATCTGGCCCGGGCGGTCGATTCGTTGGTCATCGGCAGCGCCGCGGTCGACGTGGTCCGGGCAGCGGCCAGCGTGGTGAAGGGCCGTGGCGCCTGCAGCCATCCGGACGGCACATCCCGGTTCGCGACGTCGGCGCTGGAGGTCTTCGCCGACGACCTCGCCGCACATGCCCAGGGCGACGGCTGCGGCAAGCCGGTCAAGGGGATCCTGCCGCTGCCTGCCGACGCGCCGTCGGGCGGCACCAAGCGGCTCAGCGTCGACTGGACCCGCTGTGACGGACACGGTCTGTGCGCCCACGTCGTACCTGAGTTCATCCGCCTCGACGCGAACGGCTATCCGGCGTTCCCGCCGTCGCCGGTGCCGGTATGGTTGGAATCCGGCGCCCGAAAGGCGGTCTACATGTGTCCGGCGCTGGCGCTGCGGCTGGGCGAAGGCAAGGGCGGTCACTGACCAATGCTCGATCCACGACCGTTGCTCGGTTCACGACCGTACGGTGCCCGACGGCGGTTCCTCGCGTCGATCGCCGCGCTGCTGGCCACGGCGGTGTTCGCCGCCGGCTGCGCGGGTACGGCGACGCGGTCGGATTCCGGCGCCGGTACGGCCGTCAGCGCGGGCCCTACCGGCACCGACTCGGGCGGTAGCCCGCCGGCCGACGCGGGGAACACCGTCGCCTACTACGCCTTCTCCGGTGCCACCCTCGACGGTGGCACCTTCGACGGCGCCGACCTGGCCGGTAAGCCGGCGGTGCTGTGGTTCTGGGCACCGTGGTGTCCCACCTGCGCGGGCCAGGCCCCGTCGGTGGCCGACGCCGCCGCTGACCATGGCGACCGGCTCACCGTGGTCGGCGTGGCCGGGCTTGGCGACGAGGCGGCGATGCGCGACTTCGTCGATGATTTCGAACTGCATGACTTTCCGCACGTCAACGACGCCGACGGCGCGGTGTGGCAGCTGTTCGAAATCACCGAGCAGAGCCGGTACGTGTTCCTCGACGCCGACGGACGGTTGGTGCACCGCGGGTGGCTGGACAGCCTGCAGTTCGAGCAGCAGGTCGCCGCGTTGGTCGGCTGAACGCACCACACCGGTGAGCCAGGCACGTTACAGGTAGGTTGCCGCTTTCCTTCGGCGACGTATGCTGCGACACTGGCAACTGTGTCGAGAGATGTCGATTCGTTGAGGTCCTCGTCACCAGGTCGCCGGCGGGCAGCCTGGTGGCTGGTGCCCGAGGTGGCGGTGCTCGCCCTGTTCGCCGTCGGGCTGTACTACTCGGTGGCGTCCGCCGCTCCGGTGATGACCGAGGCCCAGGTGCGCGAGGACGCGGCGGTGCGCATCGCCACCACGATCGAGCAGTCCACCGCCGATGAGCACGCCGCGCACGGTCACGAGGTCAATCCGGACGAACGGATGCTGTGCACGGCAGAGGTGTGGCGGGTCGATCCCACCGGTACGGCGGACGCCCGAGGCACCGCCTACGGCTACTACCTGTGCGCCACCGGCGCGCCCGGCACGCCGTACCTGCTGTCGCGGATGAACGCCGGTCCGATCGTCGCCGAGCTCACCGACCCGCCACAGTTGACCCTCACCGAGCTCGACCAGGACTTCCGTACCCAGGTCGAGGCGATGATGCCGACGGAGTTCGTGGAACAGTCGTTTCGTGGATTCGCCGACCCGCAGCGGGCGGACGCGCTACGCAAACGATTCGAACAACAAGTGAGTACCGCGGTGTAGCCGCCTGTATGAGTACCGCGGTGTAGCCGGATTCGACCGTGCACGGCGGTCGACGGCCAGCGGTCACCAGCTGTTCACGTGGCACCACAGTCCCCGACGCCTGGCCCGCATACGATCCGGTCGATCCGTACATATCGACCACCGTGGAGGTCTTGCCGTGGACCGTCGTACCGTCATCCGCGCCACCGCGTTGGGCGCCGGCACCGCCGCATTCTCCGGCGTGCTCTGGCAGCAGGCATTCGCCGATGTGGCTCAACCCGGCCCCAGCCCGTACGGCGACCTGCTCGCGCCCGACGCGAACGGGCTGCAGCTGCCGGCCGGCTTCTCCGCCCGGATCGTTGCCCGGTCCCGTGAGCAGGTGCCGGGCACGTCGTTCACCTGGCACGACGCCCCCGACGGCGGTGCCTGCTTCCCGGACGGCGACGGCTGGATCTACGTGTCCAACTCCGAGATCCCGTTCCTCGGCGGGGTTTCGGCGATCCGGTTCAACGTGACCGGCGCGATCACCGGGGCGTACCGGATCCTGTTCGGCACCAACGTGAACTGCGCCGGCGGGGCCACCCCGTGGGGGAGCTGGCTGTCCTGCGAGGAGGTGCCGCTCGGCCGGGTCTTCGAAACCTATCCGCAGGGTGGGCGCGATGCCGAGGAACGGATCCGGATGGGACGTTTCAAGCATGAGGCAACCGCCTGCGACCCGGACCGGCAGGTCGTCTATCTCACCGAGGACGAGTCCGACGGGTGCTTCTACCGCTTCGTCCCCGACGCCTGGGGCGACCTCGGCAGCGGGCGCCTGGAGGTGCTCTGTGCCGGCGGCGGCACCTCCGGTCCGGTGACCTGGCGGGCGATCCCCGACCGGGACGGCTTCCCGATCCCGACCCGCTGGCAGGTCGGCGCGGCGAAGCACTTCGACGGCGGCGAAGGCTGTCACTACGCCGCCGGCGTCTGTTACTTCACCACCAAGGGCGACAACCGGGTGTGGGCCTACGACGCCGGCACCGAGCGGATCGACCTGGCGTACGACGCGAACGCCCTGCCGAGCGGAACCGCCCCGCTGACCGGGGTGGACAACATCACCGGCTCGGCCTCCGGCGACCTGTTCGTCGCGGAGGACGGCGGCAACATGGAGATCAACATCATCACGCCGGCCGGCGTGGTCGCGCCCTTCGTCCGGCTGCTCAACCAGCCCGACTCGGAGATCACCGGGCCGGCGTTCACCCCGGACGGCAGCCGGTTGTACTTTTCCTCGCAGCGTGGCCCGGGCGGGCGGTCCGGCGATGGCGTCACCTACGAGGTGAGCGGTCCGTTCCGCCTCACCGCACCAGGCCACCGATCAGATTGATCAGGACGGCGATGATCACGGCACCGAACAGGAACGACAGCAGGGCGTGGCTGAGCACCGTACGCCGCATCGTGCTGGTGGTCAGCTCCGGGTCGGAGACCTGGAACGTCATCCCGACGGTGAACGCCAGGTAGGCGAAGTCGCTGAACCGGGGCTGCTCCGGCGAATGGAAGTCGATACCTGCGGCCCGTTCGCCGTAGTAGAGCCGGGCGTACCGACCGGTGAACACCTCGTGGATCACCGCCCAGGACAGCACGACGCTGGCGATGCTCAGCGCGATGAGCGCGGTGCTGCTCGAATCGTGGGCCACCCGGGGCGCGCCGAGCACGACCACGACCGCGAGCAGGCTGGCCAGCGCCGCCCCGAGCAGCACCGCGTCGGCCACCAGCCGGCCCGGGTCGACCTGGTCGACCGCGCGAGCGGTGGCGGCGGCGTCGCAGCGCCAGATGACCGGCCAGCGCCACGACAGGTACGCCGCCGCGGTCACCGTCCAGCCGGCCAGCGGGCCCAGCAGCGGCGGGCCGGTCACCCCGACGGCGACGCCGACCACGACGCCGAGGCCGGCGAGCGAGAGCAGGCTCCCGCGTCGCCGTGCGGCCCGCGCCTGGAACCGGTGCATCGCGGACGGGGATCAGGCCGGGACCGGGACGTCGCCGGTCAACCGCTGGCGACGGACCGGGTAGCGGTGGTGCCGTGACCGCAGGCCACGGCCCTGCCGCAGGCCGTGACCGCGCCGGTTGACGCCGGCCGTCAACCGGCCGAGCCGGGTGCGCCGCAGCCGCTGCAGCCGTTCCAGCGGCAGCAGCCCCAGCCCGGCGCCGGCGGCCGCCGAACAACCGACGATCGACCAGCCCATCGGGCCCAGCGGGCGGCAGCCGAAGAACTGGCTGACCACCGGGGTCTGTACCACCCCGAACAGGGCGCCCAGGGACGCTCCCGTTGCCGCCAGCACCATCGGATCGCCCTTGGCGGCGACCGCCGTCTGCGCCAGCTGGGCGGCGACCAGCGAGGCGAGTCCGACGCTGCTGGCCCGGGCCGGGGTGCCGGTGAACCGGGCCGCCAGCCAACCACCGGTGGCGGCCAGCGCGGTCGCCGCCGCCCGCCGGGCCACCTCCTCGTTGAGACTGGCGCCCAGTGACGACTCGGGCCCCTCCCGGGTGAGCTTGTCCGCGCTCACCCCGCGCGGCGGTCGGGCGGCGACGGTGATCGCCGGCAGCAGGTCGGTCATCAGGTTCACGAACAGGATCTGCCGCGGGTTGAGCGCCTGCCGACCGGAGATCAGTGAGCTGATCACGGAGAAGAGGATCTCGCCGAGGTTGCCGCCGAGCAGCAGGGCGAGAGCTTCGCGTACGGAGATCCACATCGCCCGTCCCTCGGTCACCCCTTCGGCGATGCTCTCGATCCGTCCATCGACCACGATCATGTCGGCGGCCTGCCGGGCCGCACTGGTGCCGTGGTCGCCCAGGGCGATGCCGACGTCGGCGAGGCGGATCGCGGGCGCGTCGTTCGCCCCGTCACCGGTGACCGCGACCACCCGGCCGGCCCGGCGCAGCGCGCGGACCACCGCGACCTTGTGCGCCGGGCTGACCCGGGCGAAGACGGCGGTCCGGGAGACCAGGTCGGCGAGTTGGTCGTCGGCGGTGGCGTCGAGTTCCCCGCCGGTGACCACCGCACTGCCGTTGAGCAGGCCGAGTTGGGCACCGATCGACTCCGCGGTGCTCGGGTGGTCCCCGGTGAGCATCACCACCGTGATCCCGGCCCGTCGCAGCCTGGTCACCGCCGCGGCTGCGCTCTCCCGGGGCGGATCGGCCAGGCCGAGCAGCCCCCGCAGCTCCAGTTGGCCGACCCGGTCGTCGGCGAGGTCGCGCCGCCCGGAGGCGCCCCGGCCGGCGACCGCGAGCACCCGCAGTCCGTCGCGGGCGAGCCGGTCGATCGCGGCGTCCAGGTCGCGGCGGTGCGCCGGGTCCAGCGGGACGACATCGTCACCACGCCGCCAGGACGCACAGCGCGGCAGCACCGTCTCGGGTGCACCCTTGACACTGATCGTGGCGCCGGCAGGTCCGGTGCCGAGCACCGCGTGGAAGCCCCGGCCCGGCTCGAACGGCAACTCGTCGACGAGCTGCCAGCCGTCGGCGCCTTCCCGGATACCGACCCCGGCGACCCGGGCACCGTCGACGACCGCCTGGTCCGTCGGATGGGGCAGCCGCTGATCGCCGTCGGGAACCGGGGTGGCGCGCAGTGCCGCCGCCAGGACATGCCGGTGACCCGTGCTGAGCGCGTCGACCGCTTCGGCGTGGTGGCCGTCGGAGACGCTCTGCAGGCGGATGGCGCCTTCGGTCAGGGTACCGGTCTTGTCGAAGCAGATCACGTCGACGCGTCCCAGCGCCTCCATGGCCCGCGGGTCGCGGATCAGGATGTTGTGTCGCGACAGCCGTTTGCTCGCGCTGAGCTGGGCGGCGGTCGCGACGAACGGAAGGCCTTCGGGGATGGCGGCGACGGCGAGCGCGACCGAGGAACCGACCGATTCGGCCAGCCGGCCGCGCAGGGCTCCGCTGCCGAGCGTGGCGGCCGCGGCGGCCAGCGCAGCCGGCACCGACGCCGAGGTGATCTGGCGCAACCGGGCCTGGACGCCACCTCGGGGAGCATCGTCACGTACCTGATGGGCGCTGCGTCCGGCCTCGGTCGTCCGCCCGGTCGCCACCACCACCGCGGCTGCGGTGCCGGCCGCGACGGTGGTTCCGGCGTACACCATGCTGGCGCGCTCGGCGACCACGTTCGCCGAGGTGCCGGCGACCGACTTCGCCACCGGCACCGATTCACCGGTGAGGTTGGACTCGTCCATCTCCAGCCCGGTGGCGGTGACCAGCCGGCAGTCGGCCGGCACCGAATCACCGGGCTCCAGACAGATCACGTCACCCGGCACGAGGTCGTCGGCCGGTCCGAAGCGCTGCCGGCCGTCGCGTTGCAGCCGTACCCGCAGCGCGCCGGCGCTGAGCAGCCGCCGCAACGCCCGTCCCGCCGTCACCTCCTGCGCTCCGGCGAGCAACGCGTTCGCCATGATCACCGAGAGCACCATCACCGCGTCGACCGCCGATCCGGTGAGCGCCGACACCCCCGCGCCAGCGGCGAGCGGACCGGTCAGGGGTGTGTTCAACTCTTCCGCAGCGGCCTGCCACAGCCCACGTGGCTGCTCGGTATCGGCCTGTTCACCGGCTCGTTCACCGTGTCGACGCGCGGCCTGGTCCTCACTGAGTCCGCCGACGTCGGTGTCCAGCCGGGACAGCACCTCGTCGACCGGCATGGCGTGCCAGGGCACCTGGTCCTGGGGCACCGGCAGCGACCGGTGGTCCAGTTCCCGTGCCGCACGGTAGCCGGCGGCGAGGTTGACCAGGCCGGCGACGTTGTCGATCAGCAACGACCGGGCGCCACCGCGCGGCGTGGCGTCCAGCACGCCCAGGGCGGCCGCGGCGACCGAACCCAACAGGGCCCGGCGTGCGCTGCGGGCGCTCACCGTGCGGGCGAGCGCGGCGGCCTCCAGCACCAACCACGCAGCCTCCAACCCGGGGCCGCAGATCAGGTGGGCGCCCCACGGCGGGCGGCGGGTCTGCGGCGCGAGGATGCCGATGCCGCAGTCTGCTGCGGCCAGTGCCACGTCGTTGCGGGCGGCGATCAACGCGACTCCGTGCCCGGCCTGCTGCAGGCTGCGGACCGACGCGGTCAGCTTGGCGCCGCCGGCGACGGTGCCCTGCGCCTGGCAGCGGGTGGCGATGATTTGCCCGCAGACGGCTACCGGCCCACGCCGGCCGGTTCGACCGGCGACCAGCAACCGGCCCACCCGACGTGCGGCGTCGGTCAGCGCGGTAGCCAGCGGGTCCAGTTCGGCTTCGGCGCGTACCAGGGCCACCAACCGCCCGTCCCGGGTCAGCGCGAGCAGGTCGCCGCCGTGGCGAGCGGTACCGTCACGGTCGGCCGCCGGGCCCGCGCCGTCGGTGTCCGCGCCGGCCTCGTCGGCCGCGATGCGATCCAGTAGGTCGGTCGGCACCGGCTGGTCGAGCCGGTGCGCCGGGGTGAGCGCCCAGCTGGATGCGTCGCCGTCGGCGACGGGTGCGCTGCCGTTTTCGGCGGCGGATCCGCCCGCCGGTGACTCCAGCAGCTTGGCCGCCTCCTGTCGGGCCTGCTCCTCGGTGCCGGTGACCGGGACCACGGCGGTGATCACCGCCCGTCCGGTGAGCAGCACGGCTGCGTCGACGACCACGGTGTCGACCCGGTCGAGCCGGCGTAGCGCCGCCGCCTCCCGTACCACGACCCCGTGCCGGGCCAGGGTGCGGCCGAGTTGGCCGGCGTAGGCGTCGCGTCCGGTGCGGGCGCTGCGTGGCGACGCGACGGCGGTGACCCGGGCGGCGCGTTGCCGGGCCCCCGGCAGGACGGTGAGGATGCCAGCGGCGACGAGGGTCAGGGTGCTCATTCGCTGGGCGTACTGCTCGATCGGTCCGTCCGGCAGCGGCCGGGGCCGCGACGGCGGCGGCAGCAGGGGCGCACGGCTGGCCTGTGCGTCCGGATGCAGCTCGCGGACTCGGGCCGCCCACACGTCGTGGTACGCCGAGTTCTCGGCGATCAGCGCGGCCCGCAGAATGGCGTCGGTGACGCTGGTCAGTGGGCGCTGCGAGGCGGCGGCCACCGCCGTGGTGAACAACGCCTGGCCGAGGTCGGCACCGACCGGCCCCAGCGCGCGACGCAGCCAGGCACGCAGCTGCGGTACGTGTTCGAAGGCGGCGGGCAACGCCGCGATCTCGTTCGGCATCGCGGGCAGCCGAAGGACCCGGCCGAGCGCCCCGATACCCGCGCCGATCAGGTCACCGGCCAGCGACACGGCGTTACCCACGCTCGCGTCGACATGGGTGCCACCCGTCGGTCGCCCGGCCGAGTCCCGCTCGGCCCCGGCCAGCACGTCGACCAACCGGCTCCCGCTGATCTGGCCCGGGTCGAACCGGACCACCATCCGGCACAACGCCCCGTTGAAGGCGGCCCAGTGCACCCCGTCGACGGCGGTCAGCGCCTGTTCCATGCGCTGCACGTCGCCGACCACCTGGCCGTACTCGTCGGTACTGACCTCCAGGTGCGCATGCCCGTCGTAGGCCCAGGCATGCCGGCCGTGGGCCATCCGGCGCCGCCGCACCGCCTTGATGGTGGCTGCCGGACGCTCCAGCATGCGCCTCACCTCCCGGTCGCCGGTTCCGCCCGGGGGCGACGGTGGTGGTCGGTCCTGCCCTCCCACGGTAGAGGCGTGGGAAATGACCCGAGCGGGTTTCTGGTTTTTCGGTCGGTCGGCCGATTGCCGACAGACGCGACGATCGTCACTTTCAGTAATTGTGTGATCGCTCTATGCTTGAATGGTCGCCGCCCCGGTGTAGTCCGTTGATCCCCGGAGATGACCCGGTGCCTGACGGAGTCGATCGTCGGCTCTGCGGATCGGCCGGCGCGGCGGTGCGGGAAGGGGACCGCCATGCCGGAGCCGGACGTGTGGGCCACCCGTACCTTGCTCGCCGTGGCGGGACGGCCCCGACCGCTGCCCGGGATCGCGGCGGTGTTGCGCGAGGTGGCCGTCTGCTTCGGGCACACGTTCACCGATGCGGACCGTAGCTGCCACGACGGTGTACCGCGCTGGCATCAGCAGGTCCGGCAGGCGCTGGATCGGCTGCGTGCCATCGGCCTGGTCACCGGCGCCCGTACCGTGACACTGACCGGTGCCGGACGGGCCTACGCGGCGCAGGTCGCTTCCCGTGCCGAGGTTCCAAGCGACCAACCGGAGCCACCGGCTCCGCCGGGTGTGACGGGTGTGACGGGTGTGACGGCGTCGCCGGGTGGGCCGGATGCCACGGACGGGCGCGAACCGGCGATCACCCCACCCGGGATCATCGCCGCTCCGCTGCGGCGGGCGGCCAACCGCGAGCGTATCGGCTTCCCGGCCGGTCCCGACGAGCCGATGCCGGTGCTGGCCGCCGTCAACCTGCGCTTCGCCGACGGACCCGAGCGGGCCGTCGAGCAACTCGCCGCGCTGTGGTACCGGGTCACGGCCGGCCGGCACCCCCGGCCGCTGGCCGGCGAATACCTGGTCGGCGAGCTCAGCCTGAACCAGATGAAACGGCTGGTCGCAGCGGACACGGTGAGCGACGACCCAGCCCGACGGGTCGTCCATCGCATCTGGCCGGACTTCCCGGTGCGCCCGCAGATCGACGTCTCCGCGACCACCATCAAGGCCGACGCGGCGCGGCGTACCTTCAACGCCACCGGCGAACGCATCGTGTGGGCGGTGGTCGACTCGGGGATCGATGCCCGGCATCCGCACTTCGCCAGCTACGGCACCCTGAGCGCCCCTGAGGTTCGCGATCTGCATCGTAGCTTCGCGGCCGACGGTGAACCGTGCCCGGACGGCGCGCTGAGTGACGACAGCGGCCATGGCACCCACGTGGCCGGGATCATCGCTGGCGGAGTGGACGAGTGGGCGCGGGAGAAGCCGGATCGAGTAGTGCGAATTATCGATAATCACTACAATATAGACAATCCTGCCGAGCCGCTGTCGGTGCCCCGGCCCTACGTGGATCCGTCCATCATGGTCGGTGTGGCGCCGCGGGCCCGGCTGGTCAGTCTCAAGGTGCTGCACGGCGGCGGCGGACTGGCCGAGCGCGTGTCCCGGGTGATCGGCGCACTCGCGTACGTCCGGCAGGTCAACGAGCGCAGCGACCGCGTGCTGCGCATCCACGGCGTCAATCTCAGCGTCGGCTACGAGTTCGATCCGGAGTGGTTCGCGTGCGGGCAATCGCCGATCTGCCGCGAAGTAGACAAACTGGTACGGTCCGGGGTGGTGGTGGTCGCCGCCGCGGGTAACTCCGGATACGGCTCGGTCGGTGCACCGTTGGGCCTGCCGGCACGGTTCGCGCTCGGCATGACGATCAACGACCCGGGCAACGCCGATCGGGCGATCACCGTCGGGTCCACCCACCGCCAGATGCCGCACACCTACGGTGTGTCGTACTTCTCCTCCAAGGGTCCGACGGGCGACGGGCGTGCCAAGCCCGACCTGGTCGCGCCCGGCGAACGGATCGTCTCCTGTGCTGCGGGAGACCGGCTGGTGGCCGTCGTCGCCGGTACGACCGGCCCGGAGACAGCGGCCTACCTGGCGGCGTCGGGCACCAGTGTGGCGGCACCGCACGTGTCGGGCGCGGCAGCGGCCTTCCTGTCGGTGCGCCGCGAATTCATCGGCCAGCCCGACCGCGTCAAGCAGGTTCTGCTGGACACGGCCGTGCCCCTCGGGCGTGACCGGCACTTCCAGGGTCGTGGGTTGGTGGATCTGTTGCGGGCGCTGCAGTCACTGTGATCACCTGAGGGAGGGGCGAGATGGGGATCCGTAGTCTCGGCGGCCTGCCGTTGTGGAGCCTACGTTTCGACTCCGACGGTGATCCCGATCCGGCCGCCGTGGCCGATCTGCTGGCCGGCCTGCGGGCCCGTGGCGTCACCGATCTGGTGGCGTTCGCCCATGGCTGGAACAGCGACCGACCCGTCGCCGACGCCCTGTACGAGGGATTCTTCGGGTTGCTGGCCGACCAGGCACGCCGCAGCGGACCATGGGCGGAGGGCCTCGGTCTGGTCGGCGTGCACTGGCCGGCGCGTCGCTGGCCGGACGAGCCGACACCGGATTTCGGCCCGGGCCCCGTGCCGGTGCCGGTCGGGGCCGCCGCGACGAACGGCCCACCGCGACCAGCCGGCACCCTCGGGCGACCGGGCCTGGATCCCGCCACCTTGCACGCCCTGGCCGACGCCTTCCCCACCGCGGCGCCCACGTTGCGGCGGCTGGCCCAGTTGCTGCACACGGTGCCGACGGCGGCCCGGGTGGCGACGTTCGCGGCGGAGTTGCGGCGCTTCGCCACCACCGTGGCGGCCGGCTTCGACGACAGCGAGTCCGCCGCCCCGCCGGTCGACAGCCGGTCGGCCGACCCACCCGTCGGCGGCCGGCGCGCCGACGAGCACGGGCCGGCACTGCCACGCATGCTCGACGGCGACCCGATCGAGGTCTACGCACGGTTTCTCGACGGGCTGCGTACCAGCGGACTGTCGATCGCGCCAGCGGCCGTGACCGGAGCCGCCGGCCTGACCAGCCCGCTGTCGGGCATCTGGTACGGCGCCAGGGAGGCGCTGCGGCAGGTGACCTACTGGCAGATGAAGAACCGGGCAGGGGTGATCGGCCGGTACGGTCTCGGCCCGGTACTGGCCCGCCTGCCGCAGGTGGCTCCCGGCATCCGGGTGCATCTCGTGGGCCACAGCTTCGGTGCCCGCCTGGTGAGTTTCGCCGCCGCCGCGCTACCGGCCGGAGCGCATGGACCCGTGCGCTCGGTCACCCTGCTGCAGGCCGCGTTCTCCCAGTTCGCGTTCGCGCCGGTGATTCCCTATCCGGGCGGGCGCGCCGGCGCGCTGGCCGGCCTGCCGGCCCGTATCGACGGGCCGTTGACAGTCTGCTACTCGGCCCACGACGCGGCGCTGGGCATCTTCTACCCGCTCGCGTCGCTGGCCGCCGGGGACGACGCCGCCGCGCTGGCCGCCGCCGGCCAGCGCTTCGGGGCGCTCGGCTTCCACGGCGCCCGGGCGGTCAGCGCGGCACGCGACCCGGTTGCCGTGGCGGGCCGGCGCGGTGCCTACCGTTTCGCCCACCGGGGCATCCTCAACGTGGACGCCGCCGCGGTGGTGCGCCGGGGTGGCCCGCCGAGCGGTGCGCACAGCGACATCGTGCATCCCGAACTGGCCTGGCTGGTTCTCGCGGCCGCCCATCTGGTGTGACGGACATGCCATCTGGTGTGACGGACATGCCATCTGGTGTGACGGACGCGGTCAGTCGAAGAAGCGGGCCAGGTGGCGAGCATCGGGTTCCGGGTCCGTGGGCCGGCAGGCGACCAGATCGGCGAAGACAGTCGCTCCGTCACACGAGGCGTGCTGCGGGTACCACCGGCCCGCGACCGGCTGCTGCTGGCAGATGCCCTTGATCGTCTGTAGGTCGAAAAATCGCAGGTGGGTCGGGTCGGCGACGGCGTTGACGTGCCGCCACCAGGGGGACAAGACATGCAGCACCCCGCCTGGGCGCAGCACGCGGTGGCACTCACCGACCAGGTGCAGGTAGTCCGGAAGGTGCTCCAGGACGTGCACCGCGAAGATCTGATCGGCGGAGTCGTCGCGCAACGGCAACCCGTCGCGCAGATCGGCCAAGACCGCCACGGCCTTGCCCGGACGCTGGTCGAGGCCGATGTTGCCGGGATACTGCGGGCAGTCGCCACAGCCGATGTCGAGGATCACCGGATCGCGCGCGCCGACCCGGACCCGGTCCCAGACGCCGTGCACGCCGGCCAGCCGGCCCACGGCCGCGCGGACCCGGCGCAGCTCGTCGTCGTCGGCGAGTTCGCCGCTCAGATGGGCGACGCCGCCGTCGAAGCGTAGCTGCACATCGAGGCCCCGCAGTCGCGGATCGGCGGACAGCAGATCGGTGGCGGCAGCCGTGAGGTAGCCGTCGTGCAGCCGGTGCCGGGCGCCGGAGAACTCCGTGTGGAACACTCCGGGTCGGTACCCGCCCGGCGATACCCGAAACGCCGCGACTCCGCCCGGGATGACGGCGTCGCGGAGCGTCGCAACCGGTGGGGATGACGGCGTCGCGGAGCGTCGCAACCGGTGGGGATGACGGCGTCGCGGAGCGTCGCAACCGGTGGGAATTGGCCGCCGCCGGCCGGGTACCTGGGTCCTGAGCACGAGCCGGTGACCAGCGGCCAGCGGGGCCGCCGGGCAGCGGCGCCGCAGGCCACCCGGAGGACAGGAGACACCGATGCGCTACGACCAGTTTCTGGCCAAGGTCCGCGAGCGTGGCGAGTACGCCGACCGTGCCGAGGCCGAGACGGCGGCCCAGACCGTGCTGTCGGTGCTCGGACAGCGTCTCGACCGAGGCGAAGCGCGGGATCTGGCCGCGCAGCTGCCCCAGCCGGCCGCCGCGGTGCTGATCGATCAGGAAGGACCCGCCATTCCGTACGGCGTCGGCGAGTTCCTCGCCCAGGTCGCCGCGCCGACCGGCGCGAGCGAACAGACCGCCTACTGGGACGCCGGGGCGGTGCTGTCCACGGTGGCCGAGGCGGTGTCCGGCGGTGAGCTCAACGACATCCTCACCCAGCTGCCCTCTGGCTACGCCGAGTTGTTCGGTCGTGCCGGGCTCAGCGGCTGAGGCGCGTCGTCGCAGGTGGCCAGTGTGGGCCTCAACCCGGCTGCCCCAACGCGGCCAGCAGCTGCTCGGCGCTGGTGAACCGCTCGGTCGGCAGTGCCCGTAGCGCCTGCAGCAGGGCGGTGCCCGCGCCGAGTTCCTGGGCCCGGCGGATCAGATCCGCCCGGGAGAGCGGAAAGTCCAGTCCTGCGACGTAGTCCGGCAGCCGTACCGCATCGGTCATGGCCTGATCGGTACCCGGTCCGGCCCCGGTTCACGCCGCACCGGAGCTCATCATCGCCGGGTGAACCGGGGTCACCCGGCGACCGGCGAGCATCGCTACGACACCCGCACCAGGTAGGGCGGCGTCTGGCTAGGAATCGGGGGACGGCCATGCCGAGGGCAGTCGGAATCGACCTGGGTACCACCAATTCGGTCATCGCCGCCGTAACCGGCGGCCGGCCGACGGTCATCCCGGACAACAGTGGCTGCCGGACCACCCCGTCGGTGGTCGCGTTCACCGAGGCCGGGGCCCGCCTGGTGGGTGAGGCTGCCCGGCGCCAGGCGGTGCTGAACCCGAAGGGGACCATTTCCTCGGCGAAACGGTTCACCGGCCGCCGGTACGACGAGATCGGTCGGGAAGCGGCCGCGGTGGTGTTCGACGTCGTGGGCGACGGCAACGGGATGGCCCGCTTCGACGTCAAGGGCCGCCGGTACGCGCCGGAGGAGATCAGTGCCCAGGTGCTGCGCCGGTTGGTGGACGAGGCGGCGGAGGAGCTCGGCGCGCGACCCGGCCAGGCGGTGATCACCGTGCCGGCGCACTTCGACGACGCGCAGCGCAGCGCCACCCGCCAGGCCGGCCGGCTCGCCGGCCTGGACGTCTTGCGGATCATCAACGAACCGACCGCCGCGGCGCTCGCGTACGGCCTGCACCTGCGGCACCGGCAGACCGTGCTCGTGGTCGACCTCGGCGGTGGCACCTTCGACGTGAGCGTGCTGGACGCCGGTGACGGCGTGGTCGAGGTCCGGGCGGCCGCTGGCGACACCCACCTCGGTGGCGACGACTTCGACAACCGGCTGGTGGAGCACCTGGTCGCGGAGTTCCACCGGGACCACGGTATCGACCTGTCGACCGACCCGCAGGTGCGCCAGCGGCTGGCCGAGGCTGCGCAGCGGGCCAAGGAGGAGCTCTCCGCCCGTACCGAGGCCGAGGTCAACCTGCCGTTCATCGCCGCCGATCCGGCCGGGCCGCGACATCTGCGTACGCTGGTCGACCGGCCCTGCTTCGACGGGTTGACCGCCGATCTGGTGCAGCGCTGCCGTGGGCCGGTGGAGCAGGCGATGCGCGACGCCGCCGTCACCCCCGGCGGGCTCGACCAGGTCCTGATGGTCGGCGGTGCCACCCGCATCCCGGCGGTACGGCAGCTGTTGCGCCAGCTGACCGACGGGCGAGAGCCGCATCTGCTGATCAACGCGGACGAGGTCGTCGCGCTCGGCGCCGCGGTGCAGGCCGGCCTGCTGACCGGTGTCGGCGCGACCACCCGGGTACGCGACGTCACACCGCTGGCGCTCGGCCTGCAGACCCACGACGGGACGATGGCCACCGTCATCGAGCGCAACACGACGGTACCGGTTCGCCGTACCCAGATGTTCTCCACCGCCGAGGACAACCAGACCAGCGTCGACGTCGTCGTCCGGCAGGGACAGCGGCCCCGGGCCGCGGACAACCGGGTCCTGGGCCGGTTCCGGCTGGCCGGAATCCGCCCCGCCCCGCGCGGCGAGCCACGTATCGAGGTCACCGTCGATACCGACGCGGACGGCATCGTGACCATCTCGGCCCGTGACGCCGACACCGGCAGCAGCCAGTCGATCACCGTCACCGAGCTCGGCACCGGGTCGCCTGCCGGTGTCGGGCAACCGCGCCCGCCCGGCTCCGGCCCGATCGACGGCGTGGACGATCCGCGACACGAGCTCGGTGTCCTCGCCGATCTGGTCCAGCAGCACCTGGACGAGCACGGCGGCGACGCGCCGACGCACGAGCAGGCGCGGGCCCGGATGCTGGTCGACGACGCCCGCGGCGCACTCGCCGAACAGGCGCCCGTGGAACGGCTCGGCACCCTCGCCGCCGAGCTACGGCAGGTGGCGGATGCCTTCGCCGCCTCGACGGCCTAGCCGCCGGTCCCGCTCGCCAGGCCACCGGTCCCGCCGGTCCGCTGCGCCGTGGCCGCGTCGACGATCCGCTGCTGGCGGGCGGCTGCGGCGGAACCGAACTGTCGGGCGCCGGCCGCCCGGGCCGCCCGGCCACGTGGAGCGGTGCCACGGGTGGTGCCCGGGTCGGGGCCGCCGGCGGCCGGGCGGCTCAGCCGGCGGGCGGCCGGGCCACCGGGCGTAACCGGTGCCCGGTGCGCCGTCGTCACCGGGGGCGGCGGTGTCCGGTCCACCGGCTCGCCCGGCTCGCCGGCCCCGGCGAGTTCGCTACGGGCCCGGGGCAGCCAGTCGGGGTGTTGGCGGCGCAGGAACGCGAACAGCCCCTCGCGCAGCTCACAGCGCAGGTCCCAGGAACTCGGCGCGTCGGCGGCCGAGGCGATCAGCCGCACGCAGATCGTCGTCTCGGTCGCGTCCACCACCTGCATCACCCACTCGCGGCGGTCCCACAACGGCGACGCGTCCACGATCCGGTGCGCCTCGGCCCGCAGCATGTCGATATCGGCGGTGAAGTCCAGATGCAGGATCACGCTACCCAGCACCTGCGCTTCGTTACGGGTCCAGTTCTGGAAGGGGGTGGTGGTGAAGTAGGAGGTCGGCAGGATGAGCCGGCGCTGGTCCCAGACCCGCACCACGACGTAGGTGAGCCGGATCTCCTCGACCCGACCCCATTCCTCGTTGACCACAACGACGTCGTCGAGGCGCAGCTCGTCGCTGAACGCCAGCTGCAGTCCGGCGAAGACGTGCCCGAGTACGGACTGGGCGGCCAGCCCGGCGACCACCCCGGCCACCCCGGCCGAGGCCAACAGCGACGCACCCAAGGCCCGTAGCTGGGAGAACGTCATCAACGTCGCGGCGAGCGCGACGATACTGATGATCACCGCGGTCAGCCGGCGGAGCAGTCCGATCTGGGTACGGGCGCGGCGCCGCCGCCGGTTGTCGGCCATGTCGACCGGCAGCCGACGGAACGCGGTGTCCTCGAAGACGAACAGGATTCTGATCACCAGCCAGGCACTGGCATAGATCAGCGCCAGCAACCCGATGTGCAGCACCTCGCTGCGCAGGTCACCGGTGACACCGCTGACCGGCACCGTGAGTAGCAGCCCACTGAACAGCAAGGTCACCGTCCATGGGCGGTGGCATTCACGGTGCAGGGTGTTCAGGAACACGGCGTAGCGGCCGCGCGCCGCCTGCCGGACGGCCCGTCCGGACAGCCAGGCCAGCGCGAGTGATCCGCTGATCGCGGCCGCCGCCGCCGCGACAACCCGGCCGACCTGGTCGTCCCACATCTGCGTTCCCTCCACCGGCGCCCGCGGCCGGGGTTCAGGCCCCCGGTTCCACGGTGATCCGGTTCTCCACGGCGGTGACCCCAGGTGCCGACCAGGCGATCCGTTCCGCCTCCTCGCGTTGCAGCCACGACTGGACCACACCCTTGACGACCACCCGGCCACCTTCGGAGTCGACGGTGATCCGTCCGGCCTCGGTGGTCGCGCTGCGCGCCAGCGCGTCGACGATGTCGTGACGCAGCTCAGTGGCGGAGGGATTGATGCGGGGCCGCACGGCGATCAGGTTGGTCACTCCCCGGACTCCGGAGAGGCGACGCACCGCCCGCTCCGCGGCGCGGCGCTGGAACTCCCATTCCACCTCGCCCTTGAGGGTCACCCAGCCTTGGGCGACGGTCACCTCGAGGCGCTCGATCGGCACGAACGCGTCCCATTCCAGCGCGCGGGTGGCGGCACCGGCGATCTCCGCGTCGGTCCGCTCCGCGGAGCTTGGCAGACGTACTTCGATGTCGTTGGCGACGGCGACCACTCCGCGTACCCGATGGGTCGTCCGCTCGGCCGCCCACTTCTTGCCGTAGTTGTCCACCCAGCCCAACAGCGTCACCACGCCCTGCTGCACGGTCACGCCGATCTCGTTGGGCTGGACCCGGGCGTCCCACTTCAGTTCCTCGAGGACGTCGTGTTGAATCTCCTCGTCGCTGCGGCGTACCGTCGCGGCCGTCATCGGTTACCTCCCGTATCGCTCGGCTGCGGCTGCTGCCGCGCCCCGTGCGGCCGGCTGCGGTCCGGCCGGGTCACAGCAGACGTAGTTCCCGGGCCCGGCGCACCGCGTCGCGCCGTCGCGGCGCGCCGAGTTTCTGGTAGATGTTGCGTACGTGGGTCTTGACGGTGTTGACCGACAGGAACAGCTCGGCGGCGATCTCCCCGTTCGACAGGGTGCTCTGCAGGTAGCGCAGCACGGTGAGCTCGCGTTCGGTGAGCGGTTCGGTCAGTGCGGGCACCGCCCGGTGCCGCTCGGCATGCCGTCGGCCCGCCGAATCGACAAGGTCGTTCACGAACGCGCGATGTCGGGTGCCGGAGTCGAGGTGCTCCACCAGCAGTTCGCGAACCGGCGAGCCGCCATGGTCGAACACCCGGCGGTGTCCGTCCGCCCCGGCCAGATCCAGCACCTGCTCCAGCAGTTCGCGGGCTTGTCGCTGGTTGCCGAGGGCACGGGCCGCGACCGCCTCGATCAACCCGGCGTCCAACCGCTCCAGCCGGGTCAACGGCTGGCGCGCCGCCGCCGACCAGTCCGGTAGCGCGCCGACCGCCGCCGCCGGTTCGCCGGTGAGCAGGTGCCACCGGGCGAGCGCGATCGCCGCCTGCGACGCGACGGCGGACCGGGACCTCGTCGCGGACGGCGGCGCGCTGCCCGGCGCCGGTGTGCTCTTCGGCTGCGGTACGACGGCCAGGCGGGTCAGGAGTTCCCGAGCGCCGCCGAGGTCGCCGCAGGCCATCCGGGTCTCGGCGACGGCCAGCTGAGCCAGTTGGTGGTAGTGGTCCTCGGCCGTACCGGCCGGGAGGGTGAGATCGGCGACCGCGGCGAAGTCACCGCTGGCGTGCCACAGCGCGGCCTTGACCAGCGGCACCAGACCGGTCACCGCGGCGGCGGTGCCTGGGCCGGCCAGGGCGAGTGCCTGATCGAGCTGTCGGGTCGCGTCCGGCAGGTCGTCGCGGTGCACACAGACCAGTGCGAGTGCCAGGTGGGCGGCGGCGGCGTGCCCGGCGCACCGGCGGCCCGGACAGGCCGGCATGGCCAGGGCGTCCTGCGCCGAACGCTGCGCCCGGGTCAGCTCCCCGCGTCGGGCGTACAGCAGGGCCAGCTGTGCGCTCGCGTACCGGCCCGGACAGCGGTAGCCGGCCCGGTCGGCCACCGTGACCGCCGCGGTCAGCGCCTCCTCGGCCATGGCAAGTTCGCCGAGGCCGAACCGAGCGGTGCCGAGCAGGGCGAGGGCGACAGCGTGGACGCGGTCCGCACCCGGGGGGTCGGCCGGACCGGTACCGGCGAGCAGCTCACCGGCGTACCCGGCGGCAGTCCGGTGCGCCCCTTCGGTGAGGCATCCGGCCAGCTCGGTGGCGAATCTGGTGGGCTCACGGCCGGCGGGCCGGACGGTGTCGCGGTCGAGCCGGCCCGTCGTCTCCACCTGGTCGACGGCCACTGCCAGCGCCAGCGCCGGGTGCTCGGCCGGCAGGTCCGGGGGCAGCGGCGTGCGCAGCGCGTCCTCGTGCCCGCACAGCAGCAACTCCGGCCAGTGCGCGTCGGCCAGCTCGACGGCCGCCGCGGTGTCGGCGGTCGCCAACGCGTGCCGTAGGGCGGCCACCGGCCGGCCGTTGGCCCGGTGCCACGTGTAGGCCCGCCGATGCAGCTCCGGCAAATCCTGCGGATGCCAGCGGAGCAGCTCGGCGTACAGGGCGTCGCCGAGCATCCGGTGGCACCGGTACCAGATCGGGTCGGCCCCGGTGGCGGTGACGAATCCGGCGGTCTCGCGGGCGGCGGCAGCCAACTGTCGCTCGCCGTCGTCGCGGCCGGTCAGCGCGTCGGACAGCGCGCCGCAGACCCGATCCAGCAGGGCGGTTCGGACCAGGGTCTGCCGTACCGTCGCGGGCTGCCCGGTGACCACCTCGGCATCGAGGTACTCCCCGATCTCCGGACCGGGGATTCCGGCCGCCTCGCGCGAGGCGGCGACGGTGTCGTCGCCGAGGCAGGCCAGCCCGGCCAGCCGTACGCCGGCCGGCCAGCCTTCGGACCGGGCATGCAGGTCACGGATTTGTGCCGGCCGCAGGTCGAGGCCCTGTTCCCGGACGAGCCGTTCGCTCTCGCTGACCGTGAGCGCCAGATCTGCCGAGCGCAACTCGGTCAGTTCACCGGTGAGCCGGAACCGGTGCAGCGCCAGCGCTGGTTCGCCGCGACCCGCGAGAACCAGCCGCAGCTGTCCGCGGCAGTGCCGGAGCAGGAACTCCAGCCCTCGGGTCACCTCGGCATCGGTGATCGTGTGGGTGTCGTCCAGGACGACCAGCACCGGCTCGGGCAGCGCGGCGAGCGCGGCCGCGAAGCGGGGCAGGAACACCTCGGTGCCGGTACGGCCGGGCTCGGGCAGGCTGGACCGGTCCGGGAACCGTCGCCCTACCTCGGTGGCGATCGCAGCGTGCAGGTAGGACCAGAACCGGTTCGCGTGGTCACCGGATTCGAGGGTCAGCCAGGCCGCGACGCCGTTGGCCCGGCGGCCGCCGAACCAACCCGCGAGCAGTGCGGTCTTCCCCCAGCCCGCGGGCGCTACCAGCAAGGTCAGCGGCGCCTGCACACCGGCGTCCAGCCGGTTGGTCAGCCGTGGCCGGTCCACCAGCCCGGCCGGCGGCCGGGGGGCAGTGATCTTCGAAGCGAGCAGGGGTACCGCCTCGGTACCCGCCGGGCCCGTCGCCCGTAGCGCGCGGTTCCGATCCGCCACGGTGTCGTGTCCGGCTGTGCGCATCCGCCACCCCCGTCGCCGCGCCGGTCCGACGCAGCTGGCGGGCCGGCATGAGTCTGTGTCGCGACGGCGTTCCCCGCCTGGGACGGATCTAACTCGCTCGGGTCCACGGCGACCATCCGGGCCGGGTGAGCACAGGTCGGCCCGGCCCGACCCACCGCCATATCAGTTTTTATCCGTTGCTAGACGGGTAAGCCGCACATATCCGGCCGTGGTGTCGGCTCAGCGCAGGAGGTGCGCCGTGAACGACGTCCCGTCCACGCACACCGAGCAGCAGAAGCCGTTGCGGATCGCGATGATCGTCCCGCCGTACTACGAGCTTCCCCCACCCGGATACGGCGGGGTGGAACAGGTTTGCGCGGCGCTCGTCGACGCACTGGTCGCCAGGGGAAACGAGGTCACGCTGTTCGGGGCGGGCAGTAGGACCGGCACCGCCGCCAACTTCGTCAGTACGGTCACCGAACTGCAGTCCGACCGACTCGGCCATTCGTTGCCGGAACTGGTCCATCTGGCCCGGGTCGACCGGCTCATCGAGGACGAGACCTTCGACGTGGTTCATGACCACACCACGGTGGGCCCGCTCGCCGCGGCGCAACGCAGGGTGCCGACCGTGGTCACGGTACACAACTCACCCGACGGCGAGCTGGGCGAGTACCTGCGTGGTATCGACCGGGCCGTCGCGCTGGTCGCGATCTCGTACGCGCAGCGCCGGGTGGGTGCCGGCCTACCCTGGGCGGCGACCGTGCACAACGGCCTCGCCGCCGAGGTACGCGCCAAGGCGACGCCGACCGACGGCCCGGTGCTGTGGCTCGCGCGGTTCGCCGCCGACAAGGGCCCAGACCTGGCGATCGAGGCCTGCCGGGCGGCCGGGATACCCCTCGTACTGGCCGGCAAGGCGACCGAGCCGGCGGAGCAGCGCTACCTCGACGAGGTGGTTCGGCCGATACTCGGCCCGGATGTCGAGCTGCTGCTCAATCCCGGCCGGCAGCATTGCTGGAAACTGCTCGCCGAGGCCCGCTGCCTGCTCATGCCGATCCGGTGGGAGGAGCCGTTCGGCATGGTCATGCTGGAGGCGATGGCGTGCGGCACGCCGGTCGTGGCGCTCAACCGGGGGGCGGTGCCGGAGGTGGTGCGCCATGGCGAGACGGGGATGGTGTGCAGCGACCCGGCCCAGTTGCCGGCCGCGATCGAGCACGCCCGGCAGCTCGACCCGCAGCGGTGCGCGGAGCATGTCCGGACGTCGTTCTCCCCGGACGTGATGGCCTCCAGGTACGAACGGATCTACCACCGCTGGAAGCATGCCATGCCGCTGCCGGCGGTCGACTCCGGCAACGTGCAGGTCCCGGCGCGACCGGAGCAGGAACTGCTGCCCGCCGCCGCACCCGGATGACGGTCGGCACCGACCGGACGACGGCCGCGAGCCGGCGACCAGCCGTGCTCGCGCTCTCGTCGTCGTGTCCGCCACAGCGGCTGCGTGAGTAGCCGCGTGAGTAGTCCGCCGAGCCTGATCAGCCGCCGGACGGAGATCATCGGCGCGACGTCGGCCGATTCGCGTCGTCGAGCCCTGGCCGTTGCGGATTACAGGTCGGCCCAATGGGGCCGGCGGCCAACGCCGGTTCCGGCTGTCTCGTCGATTTCCCCGCCGCGCGGTGTCGCGGTCGTCGACGTTGAGACGACTCTTGGTGTCTTTGTTGAAACACTGCGTGATTTCCTGTGGGGTGTAGCAATTCTTGGCTGCGGGCCCGTCGCGCGCTGTGTCCTGTCCCACCGTTGCTGACCTGCGGTCAAGTGTCGGGAAACCGGGCGGTCGGGTACGGTCGCGCCGGCGGCGGAACCGTGCGGACCGTTCCTCGGGTCCTGGCATCTGCTCGTGCTGACACCGGCGTCGAACGGTGTTACCGACTGTTCCCGAAAACGGGCGCAAAGTAATTATCGCAATAATAATCGCGTACTGGCGCAAAAGACATTTAGCTATACCAACCGTGACTTAACTTCCTTATCCTTCGGAGTGTCTGTCGGATTGAGGAGGTGGCGACGTGCGTGACAACGATTGGGTGTGATCCGGGACCTGTTCCATGGACGGTGAGTTATGAGACGCTGACGCGAGGCTCATATGGATGGTGCTGTCCGGACAGGAAGCGAGGCGGCGACAGCAGTGCGTGGCGATGGGGCGGACCGGCGGCTGGTGCCGTTCGTCGTTCTCATCGCCTGCTGTGGCCTGGTGGCATTGGCGTGGGCGGTGTACACGGTTGGCTCACCGCCCCGCCTGCCCGCTCTCTACCACCCGTTGGTGCTGGCCAGCCTGGTCGCCGTAGCCAGCGGTAGCACCGTACCAATCCGGATCCGGGCCGCCCAGGGCATCTCGCCGACAAGCGCCGCGGTCCTGGTGTCGGTGGCGATCCTGCCGGCGCCGTGGGTCGTCGTCTGCACCGCCGCCGGCGTGGTCGTGGGACGGTCCATCGCCGGCTCCGCCCCGGTCAAGGTGGTCTTCGCCGCGGCCAAGGAATCGATCGGCGCCCTGGCCGCCGCCCTGGCCGTGGCCTGGGTCGGGCTGGTCCCGATTCCCGGTAGCACCGTCCACCTGGTGCAGTCCTGGCCGGTGACGGTGCTCGCACTCGCCGCAGCGGCGGTGGCCTATGCCATCGTCGACGAGACGCTGCCGGTGCCCGTCGTCGCGTTGGCGGACCGGACCTCGTGGCGGCGGGTGGTCCGTCGCGGCGCCCAGTTGCGCGCCGCGGTCAAGGTGGCCACGCTGCTGCTCGCCCTGGCCACGGTGATGGTGGTGGCGATCGACGCCCGGCTGCTGGTGGCCACTCCGCTCGCGGTGCTGCTGCTGCACTCCAGCTACCGCCGCCGGCTGCACCTGGACGAGGAACGCTCGGCCTGGCGCAAGCTGGCGGAGATCACCGACGCGCTCAACAACGTCGACCTCGACGCGGTGCTGCGTACCGCGCTGCGGGGCGCGGTCCGGCTGTTCTCCGCCCAACTCGTCGAGATCGAGTTCGACCACGGCTCGGGGCGCCGTCTGGTCCGCGGTGATGAACACGGCCTACGGTACGACGGACCGCCCGGGCACGTGGCGGTGCCGGCCGGCTACGAGCCGGTGACCGTGCCGTTGGGTGCCGCCGGGACCCAGGACGAGCGTGGTCTTGGCACACTCCGGCTGGTCGTGGCCGGTCCGGGCCTGTCCGACCGAGAGCGCTACACACTGCGGACCTTCGGCGCGGCGCTCACCACCGCGATCCGCAACGCCATCGCCTACGCCCAGGTCACCGATCTTGCCGCCCGGCACGAGCAGGACGCCACCCACGACCCGTTGACCGGCCTGGCCAATCGCCGGCAGTTGCGCGATCGGCTCGGCGTGGCCCTGGGCGACCGGCGTAAGCTGCCCCGGACCGCGCTTGTGCTGATCGACCTCGACCACTTCAAAGAGGTCAACGACACGCTCGGGCACTCGGCCGGCGACCAGGTACTGATCGAGGTGGCGAGCCGGCTACGGCGGGCAGCCGCCACCGAGGACCTCGTCGCCCGGCTCGGCGGTGACGAGTTCGCCATCCTCGTCAGCGGTCACGGCACACCGGCGCGGGCCGAGCATCACGCCAGCCAGATTCTGCAGGTGCTGCGCGACCCGATGGACCTTGACGGCATCCGCGTCAGCCTGCGCGCCAGCGCGGGACTGGCCACCGCCAACGGCAACGCCGACACCGAGGAGCTGCTGCGTCGGGCGGACGTCGCGATGTACCAGGCCAAGGAGGCCGGCCGGGCACTGGTGCGGTACGACCGCTGCTTCGACACCGCTGATCCGGACCGGCTGGCGATGCGCGGTGAGCTGCCCGGTGCCATGTCCGGCCAGCAGTTCGAGGTGACCTTCGACCCGATCGTCGACCTCGGCAGCGGAGCGGCGTTGGCCGCCGACGCGGCCGTGCACTGGGGACACGACGACTTCGGCGACCAGCCCCCGGCTCGCCTGCTGGCCCTGGTCGAGCGTTCCGGTCTGCTCGCCGAGTTCACCCGCGACGTGATCCATCAGGCGCTGTGCGCGGTGCGGAGCTGGCAGGACGCAGGCTTCGCGCTGCCGGTGTCGGTGGGCATCTCGACCCGCAGCCTGTTGGACCCGATGTTCCCGGTCGAGATCCGCCGGCAGCTGGCCGCACACGACGTCCCGGCCGACCAGCTCATCGTGGAACTCACCGAGACCACCGGAATCGGTTACCCGGACATGGCGTTGCGGGCACTGCACCAGCTGCACGACGACGGGGTACGGATCGCTTTCGCCGGATTCGGCACCTCCAACGCGCCGCTCGCGGCGTTGCTACGGATCCCGGTCCATCTCGTCAAGGTCGACCATCAACTGCTCGACGTGCCGGAAAACTCACCGGCGGCGCTGCCGTCGCTGATCGGACTCGGCCGTAGCCTGGCGCACACGGTGGTCGCCAGTGGAGTTGCCACCACCGCACACCGCCGTCTGCTGTGGGAGCTCGGCTGTACCGGCGGGCAGGGCAGGCTGTTCCATCCCGGCGCCGCCAGTGCCGGCGACCTGCTCGCCGCGTTGCGGCGCGGGCACGACGGCGTGGCCGGCGCGCTGGCGTCGAGCATCCACCCCGGAGCCAACGTCGTCCGGCTGCCCCGGCTGCGCCGGGCCGGATCCGCTTGAGGCGTGGCCACGGACGCTACCATTCCGGCGGTGACAAGCGACAAGATCGAGGCCGCCGCCGATCCTGATCCGGCTGCCCGCCGACCACGGCCACCCCGGGGACTGCGTACCAGCATCGCTGCTTCGCTGGTGGCTGGCCTGCTCGCCGGCCACCGGTTGATTCCGAACGTGCGTGGCCTGGGCAGCCTGCTGGACACCGTCGTTCCGTGGTTGGGTGTGGCCGTGGTGCCGCTGGTGGTGGCGGCGGTGCTGCGCCGGTCCCGGCTGGCCGTGGTCACGGTGAGCGCCTGCGCGGTGCTGTGGGGAGGCTTGTACGGGATCGCCTGGCTTCCCCGTGGGGGTGGTGGGCCGGCCGAGATCACGGTCGTCAGCCAGAACATGCGGGCCGGTAACCCGGCGCCGGCCGCGACCATCGAGGCCCTCCTGCGACGGGATCCGGACCTGATCGCGCTGCAGGAGATCGCCGAGGACGGCCACCAACCGTTGGCCGCGTCGCTGGCGGACCGCTACCCGCACCGAGTGCTGCTGTCCACGGTCGCGTTGTGGAGCCGGCTGCCGATCCGCGAGGCGGCCGGGGTCGACACCGGGCTCGACTGGACCCGGGCGTTGCGGGCGGTGGTCGCCGGTCCCGCCGGTGACATCGTGGTGTACGTCGTGCACCTCGGTTCGGCCCGGGCCGGCGACACCGCCTTGCGTGACCGTACCGTGGCGACACTGGCCACCACCCTGCGCCACGAGCGGGCACAGCGGCTGATCGTGGTCGGCGACTTCAACACGGCGACCACCGACCGGGTGATCGCCCCACTGACCGACCTGTTGTCCGACGCCCAGGCCGAGGCCGGTACCGGTCCCGGCTTCACCTGGCCCGCCGTGTTGCCGGTGACCAGGCCCGACCACGTGCTGTACCGCGGGCTGACGGTCACCCGGGCGGAGGTGGTGCGCACTCCGGCCAGCGATCACCGGGCGGTTGTCGCCGGTTTCCGTCGCTGATCACGCAGCCTCGGCGACTTCGGTTCCCGCCGCAGGTCACCCGGGTCGCATCTGGGGCTCGTCCTGCGGTGCCCGGTGGCCGTCGTCGGTGCGGGCGACCTCCACGCTCACCGAGTGGCGGTCGCCACCGGCACCGGCGAACGGCCAGAGCTGGTCGGCCCGGCGCGCCAGCGTGCCGAGCTGGTCGACGGTGAGCCCGCACGACGAGACACTCGCCCGTACGTCGGCCCGGTAGCGCCCGTCCGGGTCGCGCCGTAGTCGGGTCTCGGCGCGGACCTCGACGGTGTGCGACTCGTCGGTGAGGTCGGTGGCGGCCTCGACCGCGGCGTGGTGCAGGCAGGAGGCGAAGGCGGCGGAGAGCAGTTGCTCCGGGGTGAGGCCGGGGCCGTGCGGTGCCAGCGGCGACGACAGCCGGCTGGAGAACTCTCCGTCGTCGGTGCGGACCCGGCCGGCCTCGGCCGTGGCCGAGGCCCGGTGCGTCCAGCTGTCTGCGTCACCCATCGTGCCCTCCGCCTCCTCGCGCGGCGGCCGGGTACCCGTTGGGCGAGATGCGAAACGCGGCCCGTGCCCATGCCCGGCCACCGCGTGCCGGGCGGGCACGCTGGTCGCGTCCGTCGTGGGACGTGCGTGGCGGGTCCGCTACGCGATATCGTTGGCGCTCTGCTCGCCCGGTTCGGGCGTGGGTCTGGGCGCGCTGGTCCAGGTACGCACGCTGGGCGAAGCGGGCATGGAACCGAAGCAACAGACAACGCCGCTGCAGGTAGAAGACTGCCGGGTATGAAACCGCTAGGCAGAATGAGCTCACATCCCATGACGGGGGGCTCAAGGTCCACAAGATAGCAAACAGGGGGCAAGCTTGTCAAACGCGGTCGGCGCACCCGGTCGGGACGGCCTCGACGACACGGACAGGGCTGCCGAGCTCGCCCACGAACAGCGGTACGTCGCGGTGCTCCACGGCCGGTTGGACGCGCTGCGTGCGCAGGCGGAACAGCGGCTGGCCGCCGCGTTGCGGCAGACCGGCGGGACACCGCAGGCCCGTGCCGAGCGGGAGAGCATGGTCGCGCTGCACTCCGAGCGGATCGCCCAGTACGGTGCGGTGGAGAACGGGCTCTGTTTCGGGCGGTTGGACATCACCGACGGAACACGTCGTTACATCGGCCGGATCGGATTGTTCGACGACGACGGCGACTACGAACCGTTGCTGATCGACTGGCGGGCACCAGCCGCGCGGCCGTTCTACCTGGCGACCGCGGCGGCACCGGACGGCGTCTGGCGGCGACGACACATCCGTACCCGATTGCGTACGGTCACTGCCATCGACGACGAAGTGCTCGATCTCGAGCTTGCCCGGGACCGGCCGAGCAGCGCGCTGACCGGTGAGGCGGCCCTGTTCGCGGCGATCACGGCGGGGCGTACCGGCAGGATGAGGGACATCGTCCAGACGATCCAGGCCGAGCAGGACGAGGTCATCCGGGCACCCGCCGACGGAATCCTGGTGGTGCAGGGCGGACCGGGCACCGGCAAGACCGCGGTCGCCCTGCACCGCGCGGCCTACCTGCTTTACACCCACCGCCGGGAGCTGTCCACCCGCGGGGTACTGGTCGTCGGCCCCAACGCGACGTTCCTGCGCTACATCGCCCACGTGCTGCCGTCGCTGGCGGAGACCGGGGTGCTGCTGCGCACGCCGGGCGAGCTGTTCGCCGGGGTGCGGGCCGACGCCGACGAGCCGGCGTCGGTGGCCCAGGTGAAGGGCCGGGCCGAAATGGCCGAGGTGGTGGCGGCGGCGATCCGGGACCGTCAGGAGGTGCCGGAGGAGGCCGTCGTCATCGAGATGGACGGACACCGGTTGCGGCTCACCCCGCAGATCTGCGCCGCCGCCCGCGATCACACCCGGCGGTCCGGCCGGCTGCACAACCTGGCTCGCCCGCTGTTCGACATCGAGGTGGTGCACGCGCTGGCCGAACAGATAGCCGGCGAGATCGGCCTGGATCCGTACGCGGACGATCCGCTCGGCGGCGACGACGCGCCCGGCGATCCCCAGGTGCTCGCCGAGAGCGATCTGGCCGAAATCCGTCGCGAGCTGCGGGCGGATCCAGCACTGCAGGCGGCGCTGGACCGGTTCTGGCCGGTGCTGACCCCGCAGCAACTGCTCACCGACCTGTACGCCAGCGAGCAGCGGCTCGCCGCGGCCGCCGCCGAGCTGACCCCGGCGGAGCGGGCGCTGCTGCGCCGCGCCCCGGGCAGTGGGTGGACTCCGGCCGACGTGCCGTTGTTGGACGAGGCGGCCGAGTTGCTCGGCGTGGACGACACCGTCGGACGACTGCGCGCCGAGGCGCAGCGACGGCAACGACTGGCCTATGCCGAAGGGGCGCTGGAGGTGCTGCGCGGCTCTGAGTCGATCGACGTCGAGGACGAGGCCGAGCCGGAGATCCTCGGTGCAACCGACCTGCTCGACGCCGAGGCGTTGGCCGGCCGGCAAATAGCGGCCGATCACCGCAGCACAGCCGAGCGGGCGGCGGCCGATCGCGGGTGGGCGTTCGGCCACATCGTGGTCGACGAGGCGCAGGAGTTGTCGGCGATGGCCTGGCGGCTGCTGATGCGCCGGTGCCCGAGCCGGTCGATGACCATCGTGGGTGACGTCGCACAGACCGGTGCCCTGGCCGGTGCGGCGTCCTGGGCACAACTGCTGCGACCGTACGTCGGCGACCGGTGGCGGCTGGCGGAGCTGACGGTGAGCTACCGGACGCCAGCGGAGATTCTCGCGGTCGCGGCCCGCGTGCTGGCGGCCATCGATCCGGCGGCGGCGGCGCCCACGGCGGTACGCGAGTCCGGTGTCGAGCCCTGGTGGGTGGGTACGGACGGGCCGGAGCGTCTCGCGGACCGGCTCGTGGAGCTGGTCGGCCGGGAACTGTTGGCGGTGGGCGACGGGCGCCTCGGGGTGATCGTGCCGCAGTCGCGGGCGGTGGAGTTCGGCGGTGCGGTGCGGGCCGTGGTCGCCGGTACCGGCCTCGGCGAACGGCCCGACCTGGAAGCGCCGGTGGTGGTGGTGACGGTGCCGCAGGCGAAAGGGCTGGAGTTCGACCGGGTGCTGGTCGTGGACCCGGCGGCGATCGTCGCCGAGTCGCCACGGGGTCTCAACGATCTCTACGTGGCGTTGACCCGCGCGACCGACCGGCTCGGGGTGCTGCACCCGGGACAGCTGCCGGCCGTGCTCGGCTAACCGACCGGGGCCCCGCCGACGATCTCGTCGCGACGCTGGTCGAACCGGCGTTGCGGAACTGTTACCCGGTGTCCGTGACCAGCGTGACGGGCCTCCGGGCGCAGCTCACGGTTGCGGTGAATAGCGCAAAACCACCCTCGTCGGGCTTGTCGCATCGATCCTGCCGGTGACGCGGTCCGGCCACCGGCGGTGGGGCTGACGCTGCGGCCGCGGTTCACGGCGTACGCTGATGGACGGCAGCTGGCCATCAGATGGCGGTACGGCGAACTGGCGATGACGCCGGTCTGGCACCCGCCGGTCGTGGTCGCTGTCTCGACCCGATCCATCGAGCGAGCCTGAACACAGTTGGGAGGTGGCCGGCGGATGGACCTGGCCTATCTGGATGCCGGATCCGGCAGTCTGATCGTGCAGGCGGTGGTTGCCGGCGCGGCCGGCATGGTGGTCGCCACCAAGCTCTACTGGCGCCGCCTGGTGAGCCGGTTCCGTAAGCAGCCCACCGAGAAGGACTGATCGGCACCAGGTCGATGATTTCCGGCACCCCCACCTCGACCCCGTACGACGAACCCGGGTCCTTCCGGGATCCGACCAACCGGATCTTCTACGCCGACGGCATGGTGCTGCGCGGGCTGGGTCCGGACGCGGCGCGGGACTGGCGCGATGTTTCCCAAGCGGCGTTTCTGGCCCCGCTGATGGCCGCCGGCAAAGTGATCGGCACCGAGATCGCCGCGGCCGACAGCCTGCCCGAGTCGGTCGTGCGACGCTGGCATACCGTGCTGCGCCACGATCGGGTGCCGTTCGTGTCCTACCCGTACGAATGGTCCTTCGCCATGTTGCGCGACGCGGCCCGGCTGCATCTGGAGATCCTGCGGGCCGCGCTCACCGACGGCGTGACGATGAAGGACGGGACGGCATTCAACCTGCAGTGGCGGGGGACCGAGCCGGTCTTCATCGACGTCGGCTCGTTCCAGCCCGACCACGCGGGTGAGCCGTGGGCCGGCTACCGGCAGTTCTGCCAGACCCTGCTCTACCCGCTGTTGTTGCAGGCCCACCTTGGCGTGGACTTCCAGCCGTGGCTGCGGGCGCGGATCGACGGGATCGAGTCGGGCCAGCTGCGCCGGCTCTTCGGCGGCACTCGGCGGCTGCGTGCCGGTGTGCTGAAGCACGTCCACCTGCACGACGCGATGCAGACGCGGCACGCCGGGGCCACCACCGGGGCGGTCCGCGAGGAGATCCGTGACGCCGGGTTCTCCCGGGAGCTCGTCCAGGCGACCGTGCGGTCACTGATCAAACTGGTCGACCGGCTCGACTGGTCGCCGCCGCGTAGCCACTGGGCCGCGTACCAGCGGACCTGCACCTACTCCGCGGCCGACCGCGCGGCCAAGATCGCCTTCGTCGACGCCCAGTTGGCCAGCCACCCGTACCCCGGAACCGTGTTCGATCTGGGTGCCAACGACGGCACCTACTCCCGGATCGCCGCCGAGCACGCCCGGTACGTGGTGGCGGTGGAGAGCGATCCCGCGGTGGTCGACGACCTGTACCGCCGCTTGCGGGCGGATCGGGAAACCCGGATCCTACCGATCCTGATGGACCTGGCCGATCCGTCCTGCGGCGGTGGATGGGGCGGCGTGGAACGCGCCCCGTTCTCGACCCGGGCCAGGGCGGACACGGTGCTCGCCCTGGCGGTGATCCACCACCTGGCGATCGGCCGCAACGTGCCGTTGTCGCGGATCCTCGACTGGGTCACCGCCATGCTGTCCGGCCCCGATCGGGCTGGCTCCGATCGGCTTGGCCCCGATGGCCGGACCGGACAACTGATCATCGAGTTCGTCCATCCGGACGATCCGATGGCCCGGCGGCTGCTGGCCAACAAGCCGGCCGGCCTGTTCGACGACTACCACCGTACGGAGTTCGAGCGACTGCTCACGCAGCGCTACGAGATCACCCGGCGCGAGGAACTGCCGTCGGGCACCCGCACGCTCTACGCCGGGACACCACGTGGCTGATCCGGCCGATCTGCCGAGCCCGGCCACCGGATCGACCCCGGTCCCGGCCGCCGGGCCGGCCCTCGCCGCCCCGGTGCCCCGGCATGTCGGTGAGCTGCGCCGATTGCTGGAGATCGTCGCGCTGTGTGGTCTGGTGATAGCCCAGCCGTTGCTGGACGTCATCGGACGTAGCCCGGACTTCTTCCTGTTCCACGGTGCCACGACCACCGAAATCCTGCTGCTGGTCGCCGTGTACACGCTGATCCCACCGCTGGTGTGCTGGCTGCCGGGACTGCTGGTCGCGCTGGCCGGGCCCGGACCCCGGCGGGTCGCCCACCTGGTGACCGTCGGAGTGCTGCTGGGGGCGTTGGCGGTGCAGGTCGGCAAGCACCTGCTGCCGGTGCGCGGACCACTGCTGCTCGGCATCGCGGTACTCCTCGGCACCGCCGGTGCCTGGGCCTACCGACGGTGGTCCGGGCTGCGCCAGCTGCTGCGGTTGGCCGCGGTCGGTCCGGTCATCTTCGTGACCCTGTTCGCGTTCACCTCGCCTGCCTCCGCGGTGGTGCTCGCCACCGAGCGGGACGGTTCAGGACCCGGCGTCGCGGCCGACGGCACCGAGCATCCGCCGGTCGTCGTGCTGATTCTCGACGAGCTTCCGCTGCTGTCGTTGCTCGGCCCGGACGGGCACGTCGACGCCGAGCGCTATCCCCACTTCGCGGCGCTGGCCGCCGGCTCCACCTGGTACCGCAACGCGACCGCGGTCAGCGGCTGGACCCCGTACGCGTTGCCGGCCATGCTCACCGGCCGCTACCCACAGCGCGAGGTGGCACCCCACTACACGTCGCATCCGGACAATCTGTTCACCGCGCTCGGCGGGACGTACCGGATCGAGGCCCAGGAGAGCATCACCGAGCTGTGCCCACCGAGCCTGTGCGCCGGTGACGACGGGGTGACCGGCAGCGCGCTACCGGTGCTGTTGCGCGAGACCGGGTCGCTGCTCGGGCAGATCCTGTCGCCGGTGGACAGCCACGACGACCCGACGGCGAGCCTGCGCGAGCCGACCCGTGCTGACGTCGACGGTCCCACCGACCCCCGGTTCCGGTTCCACACCCTGGACGACAACCAACCTGCCCGCTTCGCCGAGTTCATCGCCGATCTGACGGCTGCTGACGAGACAGCCACGCTGCATTTCCTGCATCTGCTGATGCCGCACGCGCCGTGGAGCTACCTGCCGTCGGGGATGCGCTACGACGCGCCGGGCGATCTCCCCAACGAAGGTGCCGGCTGGATCGAGCTCGCCCGGCAACGACACCTGGCACAGCTCGGCTACACCGACACGCTGATCGGGCAGACCCTCGCCGCGTTGCGCGCCAGCGGTCGCTACGACGACGCGTTGCTGGTGGTCACCGCGGATCACGGGGTCAGCTTCACGCTCGGCGAACAGGGGCGCGGGCTGGGCGCCGTCCGTGCCGCGCCCGCCGAGGTGCTCTGGGTGCCGACCTTCGTCAAGGAGCCCGGACAGCAGGTCGGGCGGATCGACGACCGGAACTGGGAACACGTCGACCTGCTGCCCACCATCGCCGAGCACGCCCGGGTCGAGCTGCCCTTCGACGTCGACGGCCGGTGTGGTGGTTGTGCGCCGCGCGAGCGGGCCGACAAGCAGTTCCGCGACGTTCCGGGGGAGCCGGTCACCGTGCCGGGCCCGCAGACCTTCGCCGCACTGATCGACGGGCGGGCCGGACCGCCGTCGCCAGCTCCGCTCGTACCGGAGCTGGTCGGGCGGGCCGTCGACGACCTGGCGATCGCCGATGACGGCGGGGTACGCGCGCGGATCGACAACGCGGACGAGTACGCCGCCGTCGATCTTCGTGGCGGGCAGCTGCCGGCCGTGGCGTACGGCGAGCTTCCGTCGTCGGTCGCCGACGGGACACCGGTCGCGGTGGCCCTCAACGGACGGATCGCCACGGTGGTGCCGGCGCTGGCGCCGGACGCCGCCGGACGCCGGTTCGCGGTGTTGCTGACAGACGAGTCGGCGTTCCGGACCGGCCGCAACGAGCTGGAGCTGTTTGTGGTGGCCGACGATGGCGGGCTGCGGCGACTCTATCCGTGAGCGGTTGCCGGCCAACGAAGCCATAAGTCTGTTTTGTCCTGCCGAAACGGGTGACGCATCCCTCACCCTCCACCGGTCTCTATGGCCCCGTTGGCACCGCATGATTACGGTAGCGAGGAGGCGCTCGACGAAGATCTGCCGGCGAAGTGAGGGACCATATGACGGATGTGAAGCTCGACCATCCTGGTGGCCAGCTGTCCATGCCGGTGCAGCCGGCCGTCGAGGGCCCACCCGGGATCGAGGTCGGTACCCTGCTGAAAGAGACCGGCCACGTCACCTTCGACCCCGGGTACGTCAACACCGCGTCCTGCGCGTCGGCGATCACCTACATCGACGGCGATGCCGGCATCCTGCGCTATCGGGGCTACCCGATCGACCAGTTGGCCGGAAAGGCGTCTTTCCTGGAGGTCAGTTATCTGCTGATCTACGGTGAGCTGCCGACCACCGAGCAGTTGGCCGCGTTCAGCGACCGGATCCGCCTGCACACCCTGCTGCACGAGGAGATGCGCCGGTTCTTCGACGGCTTTCCGCGCGACGCCCACCCGATGGCGGTGCTCTCCTCGGCGGTCAGCGCGTTGTCGACCTTCTACCAGGACAGCCTGGACCCGTTCGACGCCGACCATGTGGAGATCTCCACGGTCCGGCTGATGGCCAAGGTACCCACGATCGCCTCGTACGCGTACAAGAAGTCGATCGGCCAGCCGTTGCTCTATCCGGACAACTCCCTGGAGTACGTGGAGAACTTCCTGCGGATGACCTTCGGCGTGCCGACCGCCGAGTACCAGGTCGATCCGGTGGTCGCCCAGATCCTGGACATGCTGTTCGTGCTGCACGCCGATCACGAGCAGAACTGTTCCGCCTCGACCGTACGGCTGGTCGGGTCCAGCAACGCCAACCTGTTCGCCTCCGTTTCGGCCGGTGTGAACGCCCTGTTCGGCCCGCTGCACGGCGGTGCCAACCAGGCGGTGCTGGAGATGCTGCAGGACATCGAGACGTCCGGCGGGGACGTGCCGAGCTTCGTCCAGCGGGTCAAGAACAAGGAGCGCGGCGTCAAGCTGATGGGCTTCGGGCACCGGGTGTACAAGAACTACGACCCGCGGGCCGCGATCGTCAAGCAGGCGGCGCAGGACGTGCTGGGACGACTCGACAAGCCCGATCCGCTGCTGGACATCGCCATGCAGTTGGAGGAGATCGCGCTCGCCGACGACTTCTTCGTCTCCCGCAAGCTCTACCCGAACGTCGACTTCTACACCGGGCTGATCTACAAGGCCATGGGCTTTCCACCGAAGATGTTCACCGTGCTGTTCGCGCTCGGCCGGCTGCCCGGCTGGATCGCGCAGTGGCGGGAGATGATCGCGGACCCGGCCAACAAGATCGGCCGCCCACGACAGATCTACGTAGGGCCGGCGGAGCGTTCGTTCGTACCGATGGACCAGCGCTGAACAGCTGACTCCCCCTGATGTCGGCTACCCGTGCGCGGCCGCGGCGGCGCGCGCCGTCGCGCCCGCGCACCGGTGCGCTCAACCGGCGACAGACGAGCCGGTGTCGTCGCCGCGGCCGGTCTGACGGTCGTCGGTCGCCCCGTCCACGTCGTCCGGCGGCTCGGGCCGCAGCCAGATCGCCGCGTACGGGCCGACGTGCAGGGTCGCGGAACAGGGCTGCCCGTCCGCTGGCGGACCGTCCGCCCGGATCACACCGAGGTTGCCGACGTTCGATCCGCCGTACCACTCGGCGTCGGTGTTGATGACCTCGCGCCAGGTACCGGCCTGTGGCAGGCCGACCCGATGGGCCAGCCGTGGCACCCCGGAAAAGTTGACCACGCAGGCGAGTGCGGCACCGTCGTGGCCGTGGCGCAGAAACGACAGGACGTTGGCGTCCCGGTCGGTGTGGTTGATCCACCGGAAACCGTCCGGGGCCACGTCCAGCTCCCACAGCGCGGGGCAGTCGCGGTAAACCCGGTTCAGGTCGCGAAGCAGGTTGCGCACGCCGCCCACCGCCGGGTCAGCCGCCAGCGACCAGTCGAGGCCCCGTTGTTCGCTCCACTCCTGCTCGTCGGCGAGTTCGCAACCCATGAAGAGCAGTTGCTTGCCGGGAAACGCCCACATGTAGCCGAACAATCCGCGTAGCCCGGCCAGTCGCTGCCAGCGGTCGCCCGGCAGCTTGGCGGTCAACGATCCCTTGCCGTGTACCACCTCGTCGTGGCTGATCGGCAGCAGGTACTGCTCGCTGTGCGCGTACGCGGCCGGCCAGGTCATCTCATCGTGGTGGTGGCTGCGGTGCGCGGGATCACGGGCCAGATAGCTGAGCGTGTCGTGCATCCAGCCCATGTTCCACTTCAGCCCGAAGCCGAGCCCGTCCCAGTCGGTCGGCCGGGTGACACCCGGCCAGGCGGTCGACTCCTCCGCGACCATGACGATGCCCGGGTGCAGTCGGTACGCCGTGGCGTTCAGCTCCTTGAGCAGCTCGATCGCTTCGTAGTGGGCGTTGCCGCCGTCGGCGTTGGGCAGCCACTGCCCGGGGCCACGGGAGTAGTCCAGGTAGAGCATCGAGGCGACCGCGTCCACCCGCAGCCCGTCGACATGGAACTCCGCCAGCCAGTACAGCGCGTTGGCGACCAGAAAGTTGCGCACCTCGGGGCGGCCGTAGTCGAAGATCAGACTGCCCCAGTCCGGGTGCTCGCCACGGCGCGGGTCGGGATGCTCGTACAGCGCCGTGCCGTCGAAGCGGGCCAGCGCCCACGCGTCGCGCGGAAAGTGCGCCGGCACCCAGTCCAACAGGACCCCGATTCCGGCCCGGTGCAGCCGGTCGATCAGATACCGCAAGTCGTCCGGGGTGCCGAACCGCGACGTGGGGGCGTAGTAGCCGGTGACCTGGTAGCCCCAGGAACCGCCGAAGGGATGCTCCATCACCGGCATGAATTCCACATGTGTGAAACCGAGGTCGGTGACGTAGTCGACGAGCTGGTCGGCCAGATCGCGGTAACCCAGCCCCGGTCGCCAGGAGCCGAGGTGGACCTCGTAGACGGCCATCGGCCGGGCATGGTGGTCGCCACGACGGCGCGCCAGCCACTCGTCGTCGCCCCAGATGTAGCCGGAGCGGTAGACCACCGAGGCGGTGCGCGGTGGCACCTCGGTGGCGGCGGCCATCGGATCGGCCCGGTCCGACCAGGAGCCGTCGGCACCCTGGACGCGGTACTTGTACCGCTGCCCGGCGACGACTCCGGGCACGAAGCCGCCCCACACCCCGCTGGCTCCGAGCCGCTCCAGGCCGTGCCCCTCGTACGGGCCCCAGCCCGGTCCGTCGCCGATCACCCGGACCTGCCGGGCGTTCGGTGCCCACACCGCGAACCGGCAACCGCCGGCCTGTGGGTGGGCACCGAGCATCCGCCACAACTGCTCGTGGCGACCCTGGGCGAACAGGTAGAGATCCAATTCACCGATCGTGTCGATCAGGGCAGCCTCCCGGGTCGCGGTCATCGGCTCCCCGCACCGGCGAGGAGGTTTCCGTCCGGGATGACGATAGTGCGCTGGCCCTGTGCCATTCGGACGGCCGCCCGTTCCGTGGCGAACGCCGACGCATGGCTGATCGCGGCGGCGTAGACGGCCGCGGTGCGGTGCGCGATGGCTGACCAGCCGTACTGGTCGTGCACCATCCGCCGGGCCTTGCGGGCTACCTGGCGCGCGAGCGCGGTGTCGCCGAGCAGGGTACCGACCGCGTCGGCCAGCCCGTGTGGATCCTGTGGCTGGAAGGTCATCCCGGTGACGCCGGGCTCGACGATCTCGGCGAGTCCACCGGTGGCCGCCACCGCCAGCGGCGCGCCGGCGGCGGCGCCCTCCAGGGCGACCATGCCGAACGGCTCGTAGATGCTCGGCACCGTGAAGCAGTCCGAGGCGCCCATCAGCGCGGGCAGATCGGTGCCGCCGAGGAAGCCCGGCAGGGTGACCGCGTCGCGCAGCCCGCGCCGGTCGATGTCGGCCTCCAGCTCACCGCGGTACGGCCCGTCACCGGCGATCACCAGCCGCAGGCCCGGGTGCCGGTGGCGCAGCCGGGGCAGGGCGGCGATGAGGTGTTGCACGCCCTTTTCGTAGACCAGCCGGCCGACGAAGGAGACCAGTGGTCCGTCGCCGGCGAACCGGGCCCGGGCGGCGGCGACCGCGTCGGCCGGGACCTGCCAGCGCCGGGCGTCGACCCCGTTGGCGACCACGTCCACCCGCTCGGGCTGAACACCGAACAAGCTGATCACTTCGTCACGCATGTAGCCGGAGCAGGTGATCACCCGGCCCGATTCGTGTCCCAGCCAGTGTTCGATGGAGTGGATCGACTTGTTCATCTCGTCCGGGAGCCAGCCCTGGTGGCGGCCGGCCTCGGTGGCGTGGATGGTGGCGACGAGGGGGATGTCGAGGTGGTCTTTGAGGGTGATGGCGGTGTGGGTGACGAGCCAGTCGTGGGCGTGGATGACGTCGTATTCGGCGGTCTGGGTGGCGCGTAGGGCGGCGCGGGTGAGGGTGTGGTTGAAGGCCATGGTCCAGGCGAGCAGGCTGGGGGTGGCCAGGGGGAACAGGGGTGGGTCCTCGGCGGCGCGCACGATGCGTACGCCGTCGGCGTATTCCTCCAGTGGGGCGCCGGGGGCGTGGCGGGTGACGACGGTGACCTCGTGGCCGGCGGCGACCAGGGCGACGGAGAGGGCGTGCACGTGGCGGCCCAGCCCACCCACCAGCACCGGTGGGTACTCCCAGGACAACATCAGGATGCGGCGGCGGCCGTCGGCGGTGGGTCCGCCGGTCGGCAAGGGTGGCAGTGGACGTGACGTCGGGACGGGACGGCACGGACCGTCCTGGGTGACCAGTGCCTGGGCGAACTGGTCGCCGACCCGCAGGGTCATTCGTCTTCTCCATTCGTACGAGCATGTGCGGGTGCGCCGGCGCCGATGGCGGCAGGGCAGGGTGCGGTGACGCGAGATGAGGTGGAGGTTGGCCGACGGCCGGGTGGTGGGGCCACCGCGCAGCGGTGCGTGGTGGTGACCCTGCCGTCAAGGAAACGGCATCATGGCCGGATCCGCATCCCGCGAAGGGCGGAGGTGACCGAAGACACTCCATCCGGTCCGGTCCGGGTGGCTATCGGCGGCACAAGGTGGCTGCCCGCGGCGGGTCGGCAGGCGCCGGCAGTGCCTGCTGCGGCGCCGGTGAGGCGGCGGCCTCGCCTGCTCCGTCGGTCCCCGCGGCGCCGGCACCACCGGCGCCCTCGGGAGCGCCGGTGGTGCCGACCGGTTCCGTGGCTGCGCCCGCCGGCACCAGCAACAGGATGCCGGTGCTGGCCGCGCCGGCGGCCAGCACCAGCAGACCGGCGGCGAGCGGGCCGGCGGCGAAGCGCTCACCGAACAGGGCGACACCGATCGCGGCGGAGGCCACCGGGTTGGCCAGGGTCACCGTGGCCAGCGGGGCGCCGAGGCCGCTGCCGCGGTAGGCCAGTTGTGACAGCAGGACCCCGGCCACCGCCATCGCGGCCACCGCCGGCACGGTAGGGCTCAGCAGCGCGACCAACCCCACCGCCTGGTGTTCCCGGGTCACCGCGTGGGTCAGCGCCGAGGCGACGGCGAACGCCACACCGGATCCGCCGGCGTACATCAGGCTGCGCGGCACGGCCCGGCGTACCACGGCCGTGCCGGCGAGCATCCCGGCCAGCACGACGGTGCTCGCGACGATGAGGATCCGACTGTCGGTGCCGTCGAGCCCGTTTCCGCTGTCCGGCACGATGAGCAGCAGCAGCAGGATCAGCCCGCCGATGGTGAGCGCGGCGCCCCGCCATTGGCGGGCGGTGACCCGTCGGGCGCTGCGCGCGGCCCCGATCGGCAGGGCGAACACCAGGGTGAGCACGCCGAGCGGCTGGACCACCGACAGCGGACCGTAGGCCAGCGCGGCGACGTGCAGGCCGGCACCGGCGCCGTTGAGCGCGACCGCGATCCACCACCGGCGGGCCCGTAGCAGGGCCCGGACGATGGTCCGCCACGGTGTCTGCGCGCCGAGCCGTACCGCCAGCTGTTCCTGTGCCACCGCGGCGAGCGCGTACGCGACCGCGGAGGCGACCGCGAAGGCGACCGAGATCAGAAGTTCAGTCACGATCCGGCCCGTCGGTCCGCTGGCGCGTCATGGGCCCATGATCCCTGATGCCGTCGGGTCGGACGTCGCCCGATCGTGCGGCAGTTGCCTCCGTCTCACGCAGTACGCTGCTCCTCGATCTCATCCGCCAGGCGGATCGGCCACCGGAATGGTCACCTGACGTTCCGTTCACCGCAGCACGATCACCAGGCCCACCAGCGCCGCTACCAGTGCGATCCCGAGCACGGCCTGGAAGAGCAACGCCGGTCCGAGATGGGACCAGACGGTGGGCGTACGTGGGGTGAGGAACTGTCCGGTGGTCAGGTTGACGATCCGCTCCACCCGGGGCGGTAGCTGCGGATCCCGTTGTCGTCGTACCGTCACCTGCACGTGGTCGGTCGGATCGAGCGCGCTCTGCGGCACGTGTCCGTGGATCTCCATCTCGCACAGCACCCCGCTGGTGTCGCGTACGTGCAGCGGGGTGACGAGGAACTCGGGCCCGTTGCGTAACTCCTTCCACTTGCGTCGGGCGGCGGTGGAACCGCTGCCGGCCAGGCGCAGCGACGACAGCGTGGCGCCGAGGACCCGGACGACGCCGGCCGCGGTCAGCACCCCGATCAGGATGGGTTGGCCCACCCTGATCGGGCGGGAGTAGCCGGCGACGAGACGTACGACGTGTCCGGTGATGATCGGCCCGGGCCGGTGCACGGCACGCTCCGGGAAGAGTTCGGGATCCATCAGACACCACCGAAAGTCTGCGACTGTTCACGCATTGTATCTATAGGTTAGCGTGAATCTGGTGAGTGAATGTGTTCACCGCGTGATCAACTGACCACTTTGAGGTGATCGGCGAGGCAAGCCGGGTATGCCGCCAGGTGAAGAGGAGGGGGTGCGTCATGGATCTGTCCTTCCTGCGACCGCTCTACAACCGCCCCGGACCGTGGGCGACGGTCTACCTGGAAGCCTCGCGGGACACCGAGGACGCGATCGACGCGCTGCAGCTGCGCTGGCGTGCGTTGAGCGGGGAACTGACCCACCAGGGTGCGGACACGGACACCGTGGCCGCGCTCGGTGGCGCGGTGCTGCGGCACGTCCCCCGGCCGGGGGAGTACGGGCTTGCCCTGAGCGCGACGGCGGGTGACGTCGTCCTGCACGACTACCTGCCCGCGCCGCCCCGGCGGGACCTGGCCACCGTGGGACCGCTCCCGCACGCGATGCCGCTGGTCGCCCAGCGCGGTGAGGAGATCAGCTGGCTACGGGTGCTGGTCAGCCGGACCGGGGCCGAGATCGACGCGGTCAGCGCCGGTGGGCTGCCCCGTCAGGCCAGCGTCGAGGGCTCGGCGTCCTACCCGATGCGCAAGGTCAAGCCGGGCGCCTGGTCGCAGGGGCGGTTCCAGCGCGCGGCCGAGGTGACCTGGCACCGCAACGCTGGCGACAGCGCGAGGGCCACCGCCGCGCTCGCCGATCAGGTCGGCGCCGAGGTGCTGATCGTGGCCGGTGATCCGCAGGCCCGACAGATGCTGGTCGGGCAGCTGCCCCGGCGCTGGCAACGGCGCACGGTGCAGACCGACGCGGGGGAGCGGGCGCTGGGCGCCGACCCGGAACCGCTCACCGAGGCCACCATCGCCGCGATCGCCTCCGTCGCGGCCGGACACACCCACGACGCGCTGGACCGGTACGGTGCCCAGCAGGGTCGCGGCGACGGACTCGCCGCCGTGGTCGACGCCCTGCAGCGGGCTCAGGTCGACACCATGTTGCTGGTCGACGACCCGTCGTCGACCCAGCGGATGTGGATCGGCCCGGAGCCCACGCAGATCGCGCTGGACCCGTCGGATCTGGTAGGCATGTCCGTCGAGGCGCCGCACGAGGTCCGCGCCGACGCCGCGTTGCTCCGTGCGTTGGCCGCCACCGACGCCGATCTGATGCTGGTGGGGCCCGCCGACGCCGAACTCGACGGCGGCGTGGGCGCGGTGCTGCGGTACGCCGACCAGGCAACCGGCTGACGGCCGTGGCCCGCGGTGGAAATTCCGTTGCTTTTTTGCGTCTTCGATCGGGGCGCCGACCCGCTGGCAGTAGGGTCCGGCATAGGGGGAAGGGCAGGCCCGAGGGGCCGGCGGGGGTCTCGCCGAGTTCCGGCCTCGCCGCTCCCGCATACCGGGATTGCGCAGCTCAGTAGCCGGATCACCGGGGAGGGGGCGGGATGTCCGGACAGAAGCGTACGGCGATGCGCTCGGAACGCGCGCTGGAGGATCTCGACGGGGCGGCCCTGTCCTACGCGGCCCGCTTCGCGGATCCGACGGAGGGCCGCCGGGAGCACCTACGCGAGGAACTGGTTCAACTCGCGCTTCCGTTCGCCGGCCGGCTGGCCCGCCGTTACCGCGGTCGCGGGGAGCCACTGGAGGATTTGGAGCAGGTCGCGCGTCTCGGCCTGGTCAAAGCGGTCGACCGATACGACCCCGAACGAGGCTCGTTCACCGCGTACGCGGCGGTGACCATCACCGGGGAGATCAAGCGTCACTTCCGGGACCGCACCTGGGGGGTGCACGTGCCGCGCCGGCTGCAGGATCTGACCATCGAGGTCAGCCAGGCGACGGCCGTGCTCACCAGCGAGCTGTCCCGCTCGCCCACGGTGGCCGAGATCGCCCGGCGGCTGGAGACCTCGGAAGAGGAGATCCTGGCCGCGCTGGAATCAGCGGCCGGTTACACACCGGCGTCGCTCAACGGCCCGGTCGGTGACGACGGACCGGCCGAACTCGGCGACATGTTCGGCGCGCTCGACGCCGACCTGGAGTCGGTCGACGATCGGCTCACCGTCAGCGGCCTGCTCTACCGGTTGCCCGCCAGGGAACGACGCATCCTGGCCATGCGCTTCTACGGCAACTACACCCAGTCGGACATCGCGGCCGAGTTCGGCATCTCGCAGATGCACGTGTCGCGGCTGCTGTCGCGCACACTGAACTGGCTGCGGCAGGCGATGCTGACCGATACGCCGCCACGCTGGGAGTCCGGCGGCGCACAGCCGGAAGCCACGTGCGCGATGGCCGTCTCGGTGGACCACCACGACGGGCAGACCCGCGTCGGGTTGCGCGGCGAACTCGACCGTGACGCCGCCGATGGAGTCCGTGGCGCGGTCGCCGACGCCGTCCGGACCGGCGGCGCCGTCGAGATCGTGATGGATCTCGACGGCGTGGGGTTCATCGACGCGTCGGGTGTCGCCGCGTTGCTCGCCTGTCACGAGACGGCCCGTGGGGCCGGGATCCGACTGCGCTTCGCCCGGCTCCAGCCGTACGTCCGGCGTAGCCTCACGGTGGCCGGCCTCGAGCCGCTGTTCGGCTGATCCCGGGTCCGCCTGATCCCGGGTCCGCCTGGCCCGCGATGATCCGCGGCCCGTTGGGCCCGCGAAGCCGGGTCCCTCGATCGGGGTGGTTCCGCCGAATCCTGCGGCGAAGCCGACCGTGGCCCATAGCCTTCGCGTCGTGAAACAACGGGGAAATCGTCTTGTCGCTGCCGTGGTCGCCGGTGCCGCGACGTTCGCCTTCGGCATCTCCGGCGCCGGCGACGACAGCGCCAACGCTGGCGGGATCGCACTGGTCGGGGTGATCGTCGGCCTGGTGGTGTTCAGCGCCACCAAGCCCAAGGCCGACAGCAAGAAGTAGGGATCCGACCGTACGGGCGACTGCTCGATCAGCCGGCGGCCGTGGTGGCCAGAAGGTGACGGTGCCGGTCGAGCGGTGGCCGCTCCTGGACCGAGACGTCGCTGACCACGATCTCGCGGTCGAGGTTGCTCAACGCGTCGGCGTCGCCGCGCCGGAACTGGGTGAGCAGGCCGCCGGGTGGGCGCTCGGCGATGACCCAGCCCTTGCGGTAGAGCCGCGACCAGACGGTCAGCAGGATCTGGGCGGACATCCTGCCCAGCGCCTCGGTGCTCTGGTGGCGGTGTCGGCGCTCACCGAGATCGACCTGTGCCAGCGCGTCCAACCCGCACACGTCGAGCAGGTCGATGAGCATCCCGGTCTCCACCCCGTAGCCGGACACGAACGGAATCTGCTCCAGAACCGTCCGTAGGCCGGCGTATTCGCCGGCGAGCGGCTGGACGAACCCCGCCAGATCTGGCCAGAAGAGATTGAACAGCGGCCGTGCCATGATCTCGGTGACCCGGCCGCCGGCGTCGGCCTCCACGTCGCTGGAGCGCACCAGCGGCCGGTGGTAGAAGCCTTTGACGAAACTCACCGAGGAGTCGGTGAGTAGCGGGCCGAGCAGCCCGGTGACGAACGACGGCTGGAACTCCCGTAGGTCGGCATCCACGAAGGCGACGATGTCCCCGTCGGTCGCGGCGAGGCCGGCCCAGAGCGCGTCGCCCTTGCCCTCCAGCCGAGGCAGGCCACGGGTCATCTCGTCCTGGCTGACCACCCGGGCACCGGCCGCCGCCGCGACCGCCGCGGTGGCGTCGTGGGACCGGGAATCCACGACCACCACCTCGTCGACGAGCGGGATCCGGTCCACCAGATGGTCGCGGATGGACCGGACGATCGGGCCGACGGTCGGCTCCTCGTTTCGGGCCGGAAGCACCACACTCACCCGGCGACCGGCCTTGGCCATCGCCAACTCCCACGGCGTCCAGCGACCGGCCGAGGCAGTGCGCCGGGCGGTCCAGTCCGCGACGGTGGGCGCGACGGTCGTTCGCGCGTACCCCATGATCCACCCCCGTGACGACGGTTGCAGCCGCCGCCGGATACCCGGTGCGCACTCCGGTATGCCTGCCCGTCATCGACAAGCCGAGTGATGGTGAGTTTATGAGTGATATTCCGATTTGCCCGCCACGCGCATGCGTGTTCGGGGTCGGGCGGGACGCCTGATCCGCCGCGCGTCGCGTAGCGTTGACCGTCATGGGTGTGTCGCAGCGTCTGAAGAGCCGGTTCCGGCGATTCCTCCAGCGTCCGGGCAGCACGGTCGACCTCGCGCCGCTGGCGAGGTTGTTGCCGGCGATCGCTGCGAAGGAGGACGAACTGAATTCCCTCGACGACGCGGAGCTGACCGATCGGGCCGGACAGGCCACCGAGTTCGTCGACATCTGCGCGGCCGGCCGCGAAGCCGCCCGGCGGGCGCTCGGGGAACGCCCCTTCGACGAGCAACTGCTCGGGGTGATGGCGCTGCTCGCCGGCAAGATCGCCGAGATGGCCACCGGTGAGGGCAAGACACTCACCGCGACGATCGCCGCCTACGGCCACGTCCGTCGAGGCAACGGCCCGGTGCACGTGCTCACCGTCAACGACTACCTGGCCCGCCGGGACGCCGAGTGGATGGAGCCGGTGTACGCCCTGCTCGGCCTCAGCGTCGGGTGGGTCACCGAGAGCAGCACGCCACAGCAGCGTCGGGAGGCCTATCAGCGCGACGTCACCTACGTGTCGGTCAGCGAGGCGGGGTTCGACTTCCTGCGTGACCAGCTTGTCACCGATCTCGCCGATCGGGTCCAGCCGGCCCTGTCCACCGCGATCGTGGACGAGGCGGACTCCATCCTGATCGACGAGGCGCGGGTGCCGATGGTGCTCGCCGGTGCGGTCGGCGGTGACCAGGATCCGGTGCACACCGCCGCCGCCCTGGTCCGTGGCCTGCGGGCGGGGCGCGACTACGAGGTCGCCGAGGACGGCCGCAGCGTGGCGTTCACCTCGGCCGGACTGGCCGCCGTGGAGGCCAAGCTGGACGGCATCGACCTCTACGCCGACGACAACGTCGCGCAGCTGTCCGCCATCCACGTCGCACTGCACGCCTCCGCCCTGCTCAAACGTGACGTCGACTACATCGTGCGGGGCGGCGTGGTCGAGTTGGTGGACGAGATGCGGGGCCGGGTAGCCCAGCGCCGGCGATGGCCGGACGGCCTCCAGGCTGCGGTCGAGGCCAAGGAAGGGCTCACCGCGACCGCCGAAGGCGAGGTGCTCGGCACCATCACCGTGCAGGCCTTCGTGGCGATGTACCGGACCCTGTGCGGAATGACCGCGACCGCCGTGCTCGTGGGCGACCAGCTGCGCGAGTTCTTCAAGCTGGAAGTGGCGGTCGTCCCGCCGCACACCCCGTGCGTGCGCGTCGACGAGCCGGACCGGGTCTACGCGACCAGGGCCGAGAAGGAAGAAGCCCTGGTCGCCGAGATCAGCGCGGCGCATGCCGACCGTCGTCCGGTGCTGGTGGGCACCCTGGACGTCAAGGAATCAGAGGGCCTGGCCGCGGCACTGACCGAGGCGGGCATACCGTGCGTGGTACTCAACGCCAAGAACGACGACGAAGAGGCGGCGGTCATCGCCGAGGCCGGAGCCCTGGGCGCGGTCACCGTCTCCACCCAGATGGCCGGGCGCGGCGTCGACATCCGGCTCGGCGGCAGCGACCAGGCCGATCGGGAACGGGTTGCCGAGTTGGGCGGGCTGTACGTCATCGGCAGCGGCCGTCACGACAGTCGGCGGGTCGACAACCAGTTGCGCGGCCGGGCCGGACGCCAGGGTGACCCGGGCGGGTCGGTCTTCTTCGTCAGCCTGGAGGACGACCTCGTCGTGCGGCATGCCCCCGATGCCATTCCGCCGTCGCCCCGGATGACGGCCGACGGCCTGGTCCAGGACGAACAGGTCGACTTCGCCGTCGAGCACGCCCAGCGGATCGCGGAGGGCGTCGACTACGAGATCCACCGCAACACCTGGCGCTACAGCGTCGTCATCGAGCAGCAGCGTAAGGCCCTCGCCGAGCGCCGCGAGCGCCTGCTGACCACCGAGGTCGCCGCGCTGATGCTGATGGACCGCTTTCCGCAGCGGTGCGCCGACCTGGACGAGGACCTACTGTCGCGGGCGGCCCGCAGCATCGCCCTCTACCACCTGGACCGGTTGTGGGCCGAGCACCTGGCCGAGTTGTCCGAGGTCCGGGAGGGTGTCCATCTGCGGGCCCTCGGCCGGCTCGATCCACTCGACGAGTTCCACCGCGCGGCGGTGCCGGCCTTCAACCGGCTCGTGCCGGAGATCGAGGCCCGCACCGTTGCGACGTTCGCCGAGACCGAGTTCGACGAGGACTGGCAACCGGACGAGGCGCAGCTGGTACGACCGAGCGCGACGTGGACCTATCTCGTGCACGACAACCCGTTCGGATCTGAGCTGGACCGGTTGATCGCCTCGGTCGGTCGGCGGCTGGGCGCAAGTAGCAGGTCCTGATCTCGTCGGCGCCGCGTCGACCGGCCGACGGAGCCGGCCGGACGTCGCCGGCCGACCGGTGTCCTCGGTGGAATCGGGTGGCGGCCGGTGTGCGCATCGAGCAACACTCGGTGTAGCACCGTCACCAGATTCTGCCTGCCCAGTCGGAAAGGCGTGACGTTCGATGCCCGACAGAGTGCGTATGTCCGGCAATCCACTCCAACCCATGCTGGTGACCCTGCCGTTCGGGTTGTTCGTCTGCGCCACGTCGTTCGACGTCGCGGCGCTGACCGGGGGACCGCGGTTGTTCGGCGAGGTCGGCTACTGGACCATGGTCGCCGGTCTGGCGGCCGTGGCGCTGACCCTGGGCGTAGGCCTGATCGACCTGTGGGACGAACCCCCCGGACGTGTCCGCTCCCTGCTACTGCGCTTCAACGTGATCGGGCTCGCGATGGGCGGCGTGTTCCTGCTGGCCTGTCTGGTGCGCAACAGCGGTGCGGCGCCGCTGGCCGCAGCGCCGTTGCTCGTCGTCGAAGCGGTGGGACTGGGAGTCGGGGCACTCGGGTTGCGCTACGGCACGGCACTGCTGCGTCAGGTGGCCGAGACGAGCGCCCAGCAGGAGCGTTCGGCCACACTCGACGCGCTTGCCCGCCGACCGGCGCAACGCCCAGGCTAGCTCACCAGCAGTTCCTGCATCCGGCTGATCTCCACGGTCTGCTCGGCGGCGATCGAGGTGGCCAGTTCTTCGATCGCCAGGTCGCTGCCCCCGGTCAGCACCCGCTCGGACATCTCGATCGCGCCCTCGTGGTGAGCCGTCATCATGGCGACGAACCGGCTGTCGAAGCCGGCACCGCGTGCTGCCGCCAGCTCGCGGATGGCCTGTTCGGTCTGCATGCCGGGCATGGTGTCGTGATCGTGGTCGCCGGCCGGCAGGTCCCGCGCGGCCAACCAGGACTTCAGTACGGTGATCTCGGCGGCCTGACTGGCGCGGATCCGGTCGGCGAACGCCCGGACACCGACATGGTCGGTGCGCTCGGCCGCCAGCGCGGCCATCTGTACCGCCTGGGTGTGGTGCGGGATCATCATCTGCACGTACCAGGTGTCGACCGCGTTGTACTGCGGTGGATCGATGACGACATCGGAGCCCGGCCGAACCTCGCTCGATTCGCCGGGACGCCCGGGCAGGATCACCGGTGGGTCGCCGGCTTGCTGACCCGTCGCGGTGGACTCGTCGTCCGTTGTCGACGATCCAATGACGATTCTGGTCGTGTGGTCCGATTCGGCCGAGCGGACCACGGCGGTGATGGCGACCAGCGATACCGCGACCACAGTGATCGCCGCCGTGCGCCGTTTTGGCATCTGGCGCCACAATCGCAGCAGTCGTGGTTGATTCATCGTCCCTCCCCGGTGTCGTGATGCTATCCACCAAGCCGTAACCATCGATGTGATGAGTATCACATCGATGCCGGGAACTCGACGGTAAGGTCAGCGTCATCATCAATCCCCTTCGAAGGGTGCCGCAAACATGATCAGACGTTCCCCACGAGGGCCGCGGCAGCTCCGATCGGTCGCGCTGGCGGCGGTCGCCGCCATGCTGGTCAGCCTCGCAGTGGCGACACCGAGCCACGCGCGGACGCCGTTCGACACCGACTGCGCCGCCACCACCGATGTGCTGGCCGTCGAGCTGTGCCTGGCACAGACCGAGGCGTCCGCGACGGAGGATCCCGGGCTCGGCGTCGACGAGATCGACAGCAGTCCCAATCTGCGGCAGATCGCCAACCTGCCGAAGCCCGCGCCGTTCGACACGCAGTCGGCCCTCAACTCCGACCTGGCGTTCCAGGGCAAGTATGCCTTCGTCGGCAACTACAACGGCTTCGTCATCTACGACATCGGCGATCCGCGGCAGCCGCGTCTGGTGTCCCAGGTGGTCTGTGTAGGGGCCCAGAACGACATCACGGTCTACGATGACCTGCTGTTCCTGTCGACGGACTCCTCACGCAGTGACGACTCGTGCGCAAGCACGTCGCAGTCCGCCTCGATCAAGGAGTCCTGGGAGGGCATCAAGATCTTCGACATCCGGGACAAGACGAACCCCCGCTACATCAAGTCGGTGGAGACCAACTGCGGATCGCACACCCACACCCTGGTGCCGGCGAAGAACCGCAGGTCGGTGTATCTCTACGTCTCCTCCTACAGTCCATCGACCAACTTCCCCGACTGCCAGCCGCCACACGATCTGATCTCGGTCATCAAGGTGCCGTTGCGCAAACCGACCGACGCGGCCGTCGTGGCGGTGCCGAACCTCTTCCCGGACGGTGGCAATCCCGGCGGCAACGGCAGTTCGACGACCACCGGCTGCCACGACATCACCGCGTACCCGCAGAAGGATCTCGCGGCCGGCGCGTGCATGGGCGACGGCGTGCTGATGGACATCTCCGACCGGGAGGCGCCCCGGGTGATCCACCAGGTCCGGGACACCACCAACTTCGCCTTCTGGCACTCCGCGACGTTCAACAACTCCGGCACCAAGGTCGTCTTCACCGACGAACTCGGCGGCGGCGGCGCGGCCACCTGCAACGAGACCATCGGCCTGGAGCGTGGCGCGGACGCGGTCTACGACATCACCGGACGGGGTGACGACCGGGAGTTGGTTTTCCGTAGCTACTTCAAGATCCCACGGACCAACGCGGCGACGGAGAACTGCGTGGCGCACAACGGCTCGCTGATCCCGGTGCTCGGTCGCGACATCATGGTCCAGGCGTGGTACCAGGGCGGCGTCTCGGTGTGGGACTTCACCAACTCGGCGAACCCGGTGGAGATCGCCTACTGGGAGCGCGGACCATTGTCCGACGAGCGGATGATCGCCGGCGGCCCGTGGTCCACCTACTACTACAACGGCTACATCTACTCCAGTGACATCCAGAAGGGTCTGGACGTGCTGGAGATCAGGGACTGGCGCACCGCCAGCGCCAAGCTGGTCCGCATGCACGAACTCAACGTGCAGACTCAGTCCTGGTACCTGAGCTGGTAACGACCCGGGGACACCACGGCCCATCCGGACCGTCGACCGCCCGGCCGCCACGACGGCGGCCGGGCGGCCGGGTCAGCTGGCGGTACAGCTGACCGTGGGAGCGGGATTGCTCTGCTGCCAGCTGGCGAGGAAACCAAAGGTGGCGGACCCGGCCGGGGCCAGAGCGCCGTTCCATGCCACGTTGCGGGCGGTGACCGTGGTACCGGCCTGCGTCACGGTCGCGTTCCAGGCCTGGCTCACCTGTTGGCCGCCGCCGAAGTCCAGTCGTACGGTCCAACCGGTCAGGGTGGCGCCGCCGGTGTTGGTCACCGTCACCTCGCCCTGGAATCCGCTGTTCCACTGGCCGACGACCCGGTACGCAGCGCCGCAGGAACGCCCCGGCGGTGCGGTAGTGGGTGGTGCCGTCGTGGGTGGTGCCGTCGTGGGTGGTGCCGTCGTGGGTGGTGCCGTCGTGGGTGGTGCCGTCGTGGGTGGTGCCGTCGTGGGTGGTGCCGTCGTCGGTGGCGCGGTGCTGGGCGGTGGTGTCGGGGTCACCCCGTCCAGCGCCGCGGTGAGGGCCGGATACCACCGGTCGGACATCTTCTGGTCGCCGGCGGCGTTCGGATGCACTCCGTCGTACGTGTCGGTGCCGGTGCTGAACCCGGTCCACTGATCGACCACGACGACCGGCGACTGACCGGTGCTCTTGCCCGCTGCCCAGGCCGGGATCGCCGCGTTGAGCGCCACCACCCGCTGGGCGCATTCACCACAGGTAGCCGGTGCCATCGGGATGATCTGGGCGACCAGTACCGTCATCGACGGGTTGTTCGCCCGCATCTGGTCGACGAGTTTGCCGTACGCGGTCAGGATCTGCTGCGTCGAGCGGTTGCTCCACACGTCGTTCGTGCCGAAATGCATGAGTACGACGTTCGGATTGGTCGCCGCGAGCCAGGCTGGTAGCTGATTCTGGTCGGCGACGGTGGTGACCAGCGCACCGCCGTGTCCCTCGTTGTCCCCGTCGTACGGCAGCCCGCATCCCTGCGGCCCGAGCGTGCCGACAAAGTCGACATCGGTGTAGCCGGTGTCCTGCAGACGGTTCCAGAGCATGGCACGCCAACATCCGGGCGAGCCGGTGATCGAGTCGCCGAGCGGCATGATCCGCACCGGAGCGGCGGCGGACGCGGACGGGACGGTGATGAGCATGCCGACGACGACGGCGAGTGCGGTCAGCGCTGTTTTGAACACTGCCGCGACCCGAGGTCTCGGTGTACCGGGCATGGAGTTCTCCTGTCACGAGATGTGCATCGACCCGCTGGCGTTGCGCGGGCACGCGGAATGGACGTGACAGCCCGACTCCCAGCGCCTATTGAAGCAAGTGGATGATGTTGCGCGCAACCAGCGGGGACCGGACCCCTGCTCAGCCCAACCAGGCGGCGATGACCAGCAGGGTGGCTGCGGTGGCGATGGTGGACAGCACGACCGCGTCGCGGGCCAGTTGCTGGGCGCGCCGGTAACGGGTGGCGAAGATGAAGACGTTCTGCGCGGTCGGCAGCGCGGCCGTGACGACCGCGGCGAGCAGTGCCGCTCCGGCCAGACCCAGGCCGTGCCGGCCGATCAGGTACGCCGCGACGGGCTGGCCGACGACCTTGAAGGCGACGGCGGTGTAACGCTGCCGGGCGTCCGTGCCGGCCGCGAACGGCCGGCTGCCCGGTAGCGACATGCCCAGCGCCAGCAGCGCCAGCGGTACGGCGGCCGCGCCGAGCAGGTCGAACGGGCGCAGCAGTTCGTCCGGTGGGTGCCATCCGGTGGCGGCCAGCGCGATCCCGGCGGCGGAAGCGATCATGATCGGATTGCGGGCGGGCAACGACAGCAACCGGCCGGCCGACGGGCGGCGGTCACCAGCGGTGAGATCCAGCACGGCGAAGGCCGTCGGCGCCGCTACCAGCACCTGGAACAACAGCACCGGTGCGATCACCGAGACGTCGCCGAGCACGTACGCCGCGACCGGGATGCCGAGGTTGGCCGCGTTGACGTACGAGGCGCTGAGCGTGCCGATCGCCACCTCGCCGGCCGGCAGTCGCCACCAGCAGCGGGCGAGTACCAGGTATCCGGTGGCGACCACGACGGTGCTGAGCAGGTATGCGGCGAACCCGGTGGTGAACACCTCAGCCGGGGCGGCGGTCGACAAGGTGGTGAACAGCAACGCCGGGGTAGCCACGAAGAAGGTCAGGCGGGCCAGGACGGCGGTGCCGGTCGGGCCCAGTAGATCGTACCGGCCGATCAGGTAGCCGATCAGGGTGACCGACCAGATCGCGGCGAACCCGGCGACGATTGCGCGCATACGATCATCCTGCCGGGTCGCCAATAGCACCGAGATCGCATATCCAGAGCGAGCAATCGATTACGTTGTGTTCGTAAAAAATCACATTTCCGCAACGCCGTCGGCTATTGACCCGCGCCGTGCCGGACGGCAGCATCGATCTCCTGCGGTGCCCCCCGACACATCATTGTCCGCTGTGCCCGGTGCGGGTTTCCGTGTCTCACCTGGGAACTGTCTCGCGGGTACCCGATGGCGGGTCATCCCCGGCCGGACTGCCAAGGAGGACCATGTCGGTCAGCCCTGCCTCGCCACGCGCCGGGTGGTCCGGTTTGCCACCGTCTGGCGTCACCCGTCCACCTGCGGCGCCGCGCCGGGGATCCGGTCCGGTCATGGCGACGGTCACCGTCACCGTCTCGATTCCGCTGATCGCCGGGGAGGAGGCGTTGACCCCGTCCGCCCGGCGACTCCTTGACGCGGCCCGTGAGCTGGTGGAACGTGGCGAAGCCACGGTCGAGCTGCCCGAGCAGGCCGGCCCGGTGACCACGCCGGTGACCACTCAGCCCAACGGCGCCGAGCCCCACGACATCGAACCGCGGCTCGTCGTGAATCCAGACTCCTGTCCCACGCCGACGCCTGCCGCAGCGGACAGCGAGCCGGTGGCGACGGGCGTCGAGAACCGTCGGACGGCCGGCGACGCCCCCGTGTTGCAGGTGATGATCGCCTCACGGACGGTCCTGCTCGACGGCGCGGCCCTGCCGCTGACCCGGCTCGAGTTCGATCTGCTGCTGCACCTGGTGGAGAATCCACGACGGGTGTTCACCCGGTTGCAGTTGCTCGCGGCCGTATGGGGGTACGAACACACCGGTGTACGTACCGTGGACGTCCATATCCGGCGGTTGCGGGTGAAGGTCGGCCAGACCCCCCTGATCACCACCGTGTACGGCGTGGGTTACCGGCTCGCCGACGACGTCCAGGTGAGCGTCGACCGTGCCGGCTGACCGCCCGCCGGTTCGCCCGCCGTCGCGGCAGGTTTGCCGTCGCCGCGCCAGGGGTAAGACGCGGATCTTCGCGGCGAACCGTCACCGGCCTGGCGAGCTCGCACGGCAACTCGCCGCACCTGATCTGAAGGGGGATGGGCGCATGCTGACGCATGACGTGCAGAAGCGGCCCGGTCTGTCGGCACCGGGCGCCACGACGTCTGCCGGCGCCGCCGGCGATGTCGACACCGGGCGGATCCGAGCGGCGCTGACCAGCCGCTACCAGGAGCTGACCACGGAATACGAGCAGGCGATGGCGCAGAGCCAGGTGCTGCGACTGATCGAGGGCGGCGACACCGCCGGCGACGACCAGGCCGACAGCGGTACGAAGACCGCCGAGCGCGACGCGGCCCAGTCACTGATCCGCAGCATTCTGGACCAGCGTGCACAGTTCGAGCACGCGCTGGCCCGGCTGACCGCTGGCGACTACGGGCGGTGCGAGGGCTGCGCCGGGCCGATCCCAATCGAGCGGCTGGAAATCTATCCCTCGGCGACCACCTGCGTCACCTGCAAGCAATCCCGTGAGCGGCGGGCCGCCTGACAGCGGCGCCGCTCAGGTACCGGGCGAGGGTGGTCACCCGACGCGGGCGACCACCGGTGATCCCGGCCGGCGAGATGATGGCGACCCCCCGGTCACGACGACAGCGACGCGAAGAGGGGATGCCGACCATGGCTACCGCACAACTGTCCACCATCGACGCGACGGTGGCCAGGACCAATCGGATGCTCGGTGAGATCGAGCAGGTGTTCGGCTGGCCGGCTCAACGGCGCCACCAGTCGTACGTGGCGCTCACCGCCGTCCTGCACGCGTTGCGGGACCGGCTGCCGCTGGCCGAGGTCGTCCACCTCGGCGCTCAGCTGCCGATGCTCGTCCGGGGCATGTACTACGAGGGCTGGGATCCGACGTCCGCCCCGGCCAAGCTGGATCGCGACGAGTTCGTCGCCCGCGTGCGGCGCGACTTCCGGTTCGACGTCGACGGCGGGGCCGAGCGGCTGATCCAGGTCGTGACGCAGGTGCTGCGCCGGCACGTCAGCGACGGTGAGTGGCGTGACGTGCGGGCCACCGTACCGGCGGAGCTGCGTGGCCTGCTCGCCCAATGAGGCACCGTGGCCGGTGAGACAGCGTGGCCGGCCCAGGCGGTCACCGTAGCGACACTTCGGTGACCAGCCGGCGGCGGTGATCGACCTGGCGGTACGGTCCCACCAGCCGGACCTGGACGCGGTGCACGGCCCGGGTGTTCGACGTGGCCAGTCGTAGCTCAAGGTCACCAGGTTCCACCAGTCGGCGGCCGTCCCGACCGGTGAAACAGGCCAGATCGGCGGGCACCGCGAACTCGACCACGCGGCTGGTGCCCGCGTCCAGCGGAACCCGGGCGTACCCGATCAGCCGGACGACCGGTCGGGTCACCTGCGCGACCGGATCGTGCAGGTACAGCTGCACGATCTCGGCGCCGTAGCGGTCGCCGGTGTTGGCCACCCGCACCGCGACGCGGACCGTGCCGTCGGTGGGGATCTCCACCGGTGGACCGGTCGGATCCAGGTCCTCGTCATCGACGCGTACCTGGGACCAGTCGAACGAGGTGTAGGACAGCCCGTGCCCGAAGGGGAACAGCGGGCTGGGATCGATGCTGCTGACCTCGGTGCGGTGCCCCAAGCGCGGGCTGAGGTAGCTGGCCGGCTGCCCACCGGGATCGCGTGGCACCGCGATCGGCAACCGCCCGGACGGGCTCACCCGTCCGGCGAGCACCGCGGCGACCGCCGGACCACCCTCGGCGCCGGGGAAGAACGCCTGCACCACCGCGGCGAGCCGACCGGCATAGCGCCCGAGCGCGTACGGCCGTCCGGCGAGCAGAACGAGCACCACCGGAGTGCCGGTCGCGACCAGTGCCTCGATCAGCTCGCCCTGCCGGCCGGGCAGGTCCAGGTCGGCGGCGTCGCAGCCCTCCCCGGAGGTGCCCCGGCCGAACAGGCCGGCCCGGTCGCCCACCACCGCCACGCACACGTCGGCGTGGGCGGCGGCGTCGGCGGCGACCACGATTCCCGGGGTGTCCTGCGCGTCGACCCGCCCGGTGGCGACATGCTCCACCGCCGCACCGGGCAGTTCGGCGCGCAGCGCGCTGAGGACGGTCTGCATCCGCAGGTCGCCGTCCGCACCCGGCGGCGTGGTCCCGACGTGACTCGGGAACGTGTAGCAGCCGAGCATGCCGGTGACACTGTCGGCGAGCGGGCCGACGACCGCGATCCGGGACGGTGCGTCCAACGGCAGGATGCCGTCGTTGCTCAGCAGCACCACCGACTCCTCGGCCAGGCGACGGGCCAGGACCCGGTTTCCCGGCGAGTCGAGGTCGATGTCGCCGGCCTCGCCGTCGCTGGCCGGCCGGGCGGCCAACGCCGACGGCATCGGCTGCCAGTGCGGGTCGAGCAGGCCGAGCTCACACTTCTGCCGTAGCACCCGGGTGACCGCACGGTCGACCACCGATTCGGGCACGGCGCCACCTTGGACCGCTTCGATGAGCGGCACGCCGTAGCACCGCACCGCCGGCAGTTCGACATCGACCCCGGCGCCCAGCGCCAACGCGGCAGCGGCGGCCGGTCCGTCCGCCACCTGGTGCAGCGACTCCAGGAACGACACGCCGAAGTAGTCGGCGACCACGGTGCCGGTGAACCCCCACCGCCCGCGGAGCAGGTCGGTCAGCAGCCCGCCGTCGGCGGCGGCCGGGATTCCGTCGACCTCGGCGTACGAGTGCATGACCGAACGCGCTCCACCGTCGCGGACCGCCATCTCGAACGGCGGTAGCAGCACGTCGGCGAACTCGCGTGGGCCCATCGACACCGGGCCGAAGTTGCGCCCGGCGCGTGCGGCGGAGTAGCCGGCGAAGTGTTTGAGCGTCGCCACGATCCCGGCGGACTCGAGGCCGCGTACGTAGGCCGTACCGATCGTGGCGACCAGGTACGGGTCCTCGCCGATGGTCTCCTCGGTCCGGCCCCACCGCGCGTCGCGGCTCACGTCCAGCACCGGTGCCAGCCCCTGGTGCACGCCGACCGAGCGCAGGTCGGCGCCGATGCGGGCGGCCACCTGCGCCACCAGGTCCGGATCAAAGCTGGCACCCCAGGCCAGCGGGCTCGGGTAGACGGTCGCACCCCAGGTCATGAACCCGGTCAGGCACTCCTCGTGCACCAGCGCCGGTATCCCGAACCGGTTTCCTGCCGTGATCTCCGCCTGCCACCTGGCCAGGGTGCGGGCACCGTCGGCCGGCGTCACCGCGGCGGTGCCGAACGGGCGGGTCAACTGCCCGAGGCCGGTGTGCAGCAGATCATCCCACCCCACCGTGGCGTCCACCATGTCGTGCTGATGCGGTGCCATGTCGTCGACCGAGGTGTTGGCGTCGCGCCAGTAGCTGTAGAGCTGGGCGACTTTTTCGGCCAGTGACATCCGACCGAGCAGATCGAACACCCGTTCCTCCACCGGCAGCGCCGGATCACGCCACGGGGCGGGCCGGTCACCGGCCTGGACGCCGCCGTCAGCGGTCGGCGCGGTGGCGGGACCCGCCAGCTGACCAGCTTGACCGTGCTGGGTCAGGCTGTCGTCCAGGGCAAAATCCTTGCTGCTCACCCGGCAGCCTCCTGTCGATCGTCGCCGTGCCGGCCGGGTTTCGCGGTACCAGACCGGACACGACCGCGTTTTCCGATATGTTTCCGGAAACTTGCGGTCTCGTCGAGATCTGCCGGCAGACAAGTTGCTGGCACCCGCCAGGTACGCTCGTCTCGCCATCCGTGCCCGACGTACCGCCCGTCCGGCGTGGCCCCGGCCGGCGGGTCGGGGTCACGCCGGGTGGGGACCTGGGGTGAATTCCGGAACAGTCTCCGTAAAATGTCGGTGCAGGTAGGGTGCCGACCTTCGTGACACTGCCGTCCGGGTCGATGCCGGGCGCTTTCCGACTGGGGCAAGATAGGGCGCGACTCGGCGTACGGTGCGCGCCGGCGGGCCGGACGTGCGCTGTACGCCGGCGCCTCGACGAAGGAGTTGCCGTGACGGTCGACGAAGGACGCAGGATAACCATCACCGCGATCGCCCAGGAGGCGGGCGTGTCGGTGCCGACCGTGTCGCGGGTGCTCAACGGGCGCAACGACGTCGCGCCGCAGACCCGCGAGCGGGTCGAAGAACTCCTGCGCAGGCACGGCTACCGGCGCCGAGCGACCCGCTCGCGCGCCGGTGCGAGCCTGATCGACCTGGTGTTCAACGATCTCGACAGCCCGTGGGCCGTGGAGATCATCCGCGGGGTGGAGGACGTGGCCCACGCGGCCGGCGTCGGCACCGTCGTGTCAGCCATCCACCGCCGATCCACATCCACTCGTCAGTGGCTGCAGAATCTGCGTACTCGGGCGACGGATGGCGTGATTCTGGTCACTAGTGAGTTGGCACCGCCGATGCACACCGAGCTGCGTCGGCTCAACGTACCGATGGTGCTGGTCGACCCGGCCGGTGTGCCCAGCCTCGACATCCCGACGATCGGGGCGACAAACTGGGCCGGCGGACTGCAGGCGACCGAACACCTGATCTCGCTGGGGCACCGGCGGATCGGTTTCATCGCCGGCCCACCACGCCTGCTGTGCAGCCGGGCCCGCCTGGACGGGTACCGGGCCGCGCTGGAGGCAGCCGAGATCCGGCTACGTCCCGAGTACATCGTGGCGGGCGACTTCTACCACGAGTCCGGCTTCGACGGGGCGGCGGCACTGTTCGACCTCGACGAGTGGCCGAGTGCGATCTTCGCTTCCAGCGACCAGATGGCCCTCGGCGCGTACGAGGCGCTGCGCCAGCGCGGATTGCGGGTGCCGGACGACGTCAGCGTGGTCGGTTTCGACGATCTACCCGAAGTGCGTTGGTCGTCCCCACCGTTGACCACGGTGCGCCAGCCGCTGGCCGAGATGGGCCTCCTGGCCGCCCGGACGGTGCTGCGGCTGGCCCAGGGCGAGCCCGTGGACACCCCCCGGGTCGAGCTCGCCACCGAGCTGGTGGTGCGGGACAGCAGCGCGCCCTATCCCAGGTAGCGACCCCCCAGGCCGCGATCGCGTCGACCCCGGCAGCCCACTGCCGCAACAGCAGGTTAGCGACGATCGGGTGCGGGTACCCCGCGGTCACGATCGCAGCGTCACGCGCTGGCGGTGCTGACCAACCGCAGGGGGAGCGATGCAGCTCGACGACGACGACATCCGTAGTACCGGTGCGTCCGCCGGCCACGGCCCAGCTGATGGTGGGGCGAATCCTGCTGGCCACGATGGTGGTGCCGACGGTAGCGCGAAGCCGAAGTCGGCCGAGGGGCTGGCTGATGGTGGGGCGAATCCTGCTGGCCACGATGGTGGTGCCGACGGTAGCGCGAAGCCGAAGTCGGCCGAGGGGCTGGCTGATGGTGGGGCGAATCCTGCTGGCCACGATGGTGGTGCCGACGGCGGAGCGAACCGGCGTTGACTGCGGCTGCCACCACACCGGTACCCGCACCGACCGACGTCCCGCGAATGCCAGGCGTCGGCGCGAGCCGCCGCCCGGCATTCGCCCGGTGCGTCGCCATCGAGCCCGCCACGTTCGCCGCCACCTACTGGGGGCGGGCACCGCTGTTGTCGCGGGCCGCCGAATTCGGCGACCGGGCCGGCTTCACCGACCTGCTCGACCAGGCCGGGGCCGACGAGCTGCTCAGTCGCCGCGGCCTGCGTACCCCGTTCCTGCGGGTGGCCAAGAACGGGGCGATGCTGCCGGAGGCCGTCTTCACCGGCGGTGCCGGCGCCGGCGCGGAGATCGGCGACCAGGTGCTCGACGAGCAGGTACTCGGCCTGTACGCCGACGGCGCCACCCTGGTCCTGCAAGGGCTGCACCGGATGTGGCCGCCGCTGGTCGACTTCGCCGGCGAACTGGCCACCACGTTGCGGCAGCCGGTCGCGGTCAACGCCTACCTCACTCCCGCCGCGAACCAGGGCTTCGCCACCCACTACGACACCCACGACGTGTTCGTCCTGCAGGTGCAGGGCCGCAAGCGGTGGCGGTTGCACGAACCGGTGCTACCCGACCCGCTGGAGTGCCAGCCCTGGTCCGGCCGGGCCGGTGAGGTGCGGGCACAGGCACAGGACCGGCGACCGGTGTTGGACACCGTCCTCGTCCCCGGCGATGCCCTCTACCTGCCACGCGGCTGGTTGCACAGCGCAACGGCCGAGCAGGACAGTTCCCTCCACCTGACCGTCGGCATTCGCGCGTTGACCCGCTACGCGCTGGTGGAGGCGCTGCTCGCGCTGGCGGCGGCCGACCCCCGACTGCGTGCGCCGCTGCCGTTGCGGCTCGATGTCGGCGACCCGGATGAAATCGAGCCCGAGTTGTCCGAGACCGTCGAAGCGCTACGCGACTGGCTGACGACGGCACAGTCGGAGCAGGTGGCTGCTGACCTGCGCCGTCGTGGCTGGCCGACAGCCCGCCCGGCCCCGCTGCGACCGCTCGCCCAAGCCGCGCGGATCCGTGTGCTCGGCACCGACGATGTGATCCGGATCCGGGCCGGCCTGCGGTGGCGACTGGCTGCGCGACCGGACAACCGGGTCGCCGTGCAGGTCTTCGACCGTACCGTGAGCTTCCCCGGCCACTGCGCCCCGGCGCTGCGGGCGGTCCTGGCCGGACCCGGAATCCGGGTTGGTGACCTGCCCGGTCTGCACGACGACGCCGACCGACTGGTGTTGGCGCGTCGGCTGCTGCGCGAAGCGATCGTGGTCGGTGCCAACGGGTAGCGCCGCGCCGACACCGGTCGGCCGACCGCATCGCCGGATCGACGTACCCGTCGTGGTGACGCTCAGCGTAACGTGACGACCAGCATCGCGCAGGTGACCAATCCGGCGGTCAACACGGCCAGGCTGCCCCGGATGTCCAGAACCGCGTGCCGGTGATCGGCCAGCAGCTTCGCCGGTACCAGGCCGAGCAGCGGTCCGAGCAGCGTGACGACCAGGGCGATCACCGGCATCCCGACGGCCAGGTCCCCGCCGTAACGCTGCCCGGCCAGCCGGCACAGGGTCGCCAGCCCGAACCCCGCCGCGGCGCCGAGCACGCCGAACACCACCAGCGCCGGGTACGCCGACCGGGGCAGCGCCCCCGGATCCGCCGACCGGTGCACCAGCCGTCGGGCGGCGGCCAGCCAGTGTCGCGGCTCGTCGGGCTGCTCCGGCCCGACCGGCACGGACAGCGCCGGTGGCAACCCGGCGAAGCGGGCCGCTGTCGATCCGAACCGGTGACTGGCCTCGGCCCAGATCGCGGCCACCTCCCGGTCGACGTCGTCCACTTGGCGCCGGGCCTGCACCTGCGCCTGGCGCAGGTCGGCCAGTTCCGCCTCCAGCTCGTCGATCGCGGCCTGGGCATTCGCGCATTGCTGTGCGTGCCACTGTTGCGCCTCGTCGCGGCGGGCCTGCAGGCCTGCGGCCAGCTCGGCCAGCTGTTGCATCAGCGCCGGATACGGCTCGACCATCAGACCAGTCCGTACGGGATGATGACCTCGGCGTTGCGGTGCACCGCGCGATCGAAGAACAACCCCCGCCACGGCCTCGGGTACCACAGCGGTCCACCGGCCCGTGGGTACAGCGGAGGTGCCAGCTCGCTGCCGTGTACGTCCAGTGCCACCCAGGCCCCGATCTGGTCGGTACGGGAACCCACGCCGCCGAGATCGTCCCGCATTCGCGCGATGCCCCGCCACCAGGCCAGCACATGGGTGTGCCGCTCCGGACCGACGTGCAGGATCCGACGCAGCCGGTCCGCACCCGAGCGGCCGGCGAACTTCGCCGCCAGCCGTCCGGCGGCGGCGTCGACCGCGTACAGCACCAGAAAGTGCGGCCGTACCGGTACCCCGGCGGTGTCGGCGGCCAGCCGGTCGGCGGTGTCGGCGAGCAGTCCGGCGACGGTGTCCAGATCGTAGAGCCCTGTCCCGGCAGGCAGCGTCGTGTGTAGTTGCCGGGCGGCGGCCTCCGCGTCGGGGTCGAGGCAGGCCAGGTCGAACCGGGCGGTACCGGTCGGGTACTGCCGGGCCAGCGACCGGGCCGCAGCGTCGAGCAACGCACACGCCTCGTCGACCCGGGTGCCGAGCACGGCCAGGTTACGCCCTGGCGCCCGGCCCAGGGCCAGGCGCGCGGACCCGGCGAGGACGTCGATCGTCTCGCCGAGTAGCGCGACCGGCTCGCGGGGGCCGTCCCCGGTCGCGGTCAGCGCCTGGTAGTCGGGCGCCTGCGTCAACCGGGGCACCGCGTCACCGTCGAACAGCCGGGGCGCGGTGAGCCCTTCGGGGCGCCGTCGCCACAGCCGGTGCTGCAACTCCTGCCAGGTGTCCCGATCGCTGGCGGCGGGAATCCGGACGACCCGGTTGGCTTCGACCGCCCCGGACTCGGCGTTGACGACGGCGTGGTGGCGGGGCAAGGTCTCGGCGGCGGTGTTCGTCTCCGGCAGGATCCGCCGTGCCTTGGGCAGCGCAATCCGCAGCGCGAACTGCGCGATCAACGCGGTGCGGCCCCACAACGCCTGGATCCCCGAGACGTCCTGCGAGGCGAGGATCAGGTGGATGCCCTGGGACCGCCCCCGGCGGGCGAGGTCTTCCAGCAGTGTCGCCGCCTCCGTGGCCAGGGCATCGTTTCCGGACAGCAGTACCTGGAACTCGTCGATCACGGCGACGATCCGGGGCCAACGCCCATCGGGATCCTCGGCGCGCAGTTCGGCGAGCTTGGTCACCTCGTGCCGTTTGGCCGCGTCGGCCCGCCGCCGCAACTGCGCGCCGAGGAAGTGCAGCAGCGCCAGTCCGAACTCGCGGTCCGTGTTGACGTTGACGCCGACCAGTCGTACGTGCGGCAGGAAGCTTGGATCCCGCCGACCTGGGGCGAACCGGGCGAAAGACACTCCCTCCTTGAAGTCGAGCAGGTAGAACTCCAGCTCGGCGGGGGAGTAGCGGGCGGCGAGCGCACCGATCCAGGCATAGATCAAGTTGGTCTTACCGGTGCCGGACGGCCCACCGATCAAGGCGTGCGGCGGATAGTCACTCAACGTCACCGCCACGGGTCGGCCCTGCGGGCTGTCGCCGACCGGTGCGGTCAGCCCGGCGCTGGCGTCCTCGGTCCATTCCCGCTGTGGCAGCAGGTCACCGAAGACCGCCGGTGACGGTCCGGCCGACATCCGCGCGGCGACCGCCCGGCAGGTGCGGGTGACCAACTCGGCCGGCGGCGGCGGATCCAACCGCACCGGCAGTGCCGGATAGCCGCTCACCCGGGCGGTTCCGTCGGCGACCGACACGGTGGTCACCGCGGGACCGGCCTCGAGCGCGACACCGCGTACCACCAGATGAACCCCGCACGAGGGCCCGGCCCGGGCGATCCGGTCCAGCTGAGCCCGTTCGTGACGGGACAGTTCCTCACCCGGGCTGCCCAGCAGCACCGCGATCCGCCACGGCTCCGGGCGGCGCCCGGTGCCTACGGCCAACTCACTCAACGAACGGTACTCACCGGCCAGCACCGATTCGTTGATCCGCCGGATGTGATCGACCAACCCGTCGAGGTGACGGCCGAGCCCGCCCGGCCCGACGAAGGTCAGCAGCCCCGGCCCGGCGAGCGGTGCGAATCCGGCCAGGCCACCGCCGAGTTGTTCCGGGTCGTAGCCGGTCACCCGGATGGCGCCGGGTTCGGTCCGGCCGAGAGCACGCAGCAGCAGCGCGGCGACCACCGCGTCACAACCGTGGCGGTCGCCGTCGAGCGCGACATGGCCGTGATCGAGCAGGGGCACCAGCGCGGTGATCGCCGGGCCACCGGTCAACCCGGTCAGCCCGATCCGGGCCATCCCCGGTAGCTCGGTGCGGCCCGCCGGTGTGGGCTGCCACCCGGCCCACTCGGCGGTGGCCGCGCCCGGCGCGGCCCGCCGTGCGGCCTCGGCGGCCTGCCCGGCCACAGTGGCGATCCGCTCGCCGTACCGGGTGGCGAGTGCGGCCAGCCGGTTGTCCCGGTGGGCCGCCGCCCGACCCGGAACCTGCTCCGCGGCCCGCTGCACCCGCTTGAGCCGCTGCTCGGCCTCGGTGAGCTCGGCCTCGACGGCATCGAGGTGGTAACGGGCCGCTGCCCGGGCGTGGCCGAGCGCCCGGCGGACCGCAGTGACCAGATCGGTCCGCGTGTCAGGCATCCTGCCCCCGGCGCTGCTGTGGCTGATCCGGCCGCAGCGTCTCCGGGGCACGGTCGAGCAGCCGCAGCAGTACGCCGGTGAGGACGGCGCCGACGACGGCGCCGTCGGCCGGATGCGGTGGTGGCCGCTCCCGGTCGTGACCCGACGCGTCGGCCCCGGTCGCCCGGTCGCGGGGCCGCTGATCCGCCGGCACCCGGCAGATCCGGGCGAGCAGTGTGTCCAGCACCGGTTCGGGCATGCCCGGCAGCAGCTCGCGAACCTGCCGGGCGGTGGCCTTGGCCAGCCGGGGCAGGTCCTCCGCGCGTGGTTCATGATCCAGCAGATCACCGGCGAGATGATGCAGCACGGGTGGGGTGACGGCGGTGAGGTTCAGCCCGGTCGGGGCGGCGGTGGCGGCGAGGTCACGGTGCAGCGCCGAGCGGTCCTCGGCACGCACCGCCGTGGCCACCCGGCGGAGCAGGTCGACGGTGTCGGTGCCCGGCGCGTCCGGCGGCCGGTCACCGCCCGACGACGGGCCCGCGTCGATCGGCCGGTCGGTCAACTCCGCCACCCGGGCCGCCCACCAGTTGCCGAGCTGCGGCGCCGCCGTGGCACCGGCGACGGGACCGCTCACGGTGTCGGGATCGGCGCGGCGGCGTTCGAGCGCGGCCCGCCAGGCACCGTCGGTGGCCGGGCCGCCGGCGAGTCCGATCGCGGTCAGGTAGTCGGCGACCGCCTGTTGAGCGACCCGCAGCGCGTGTCCGGCCTGTTCGGCGTGTTCGGTGGCGTGGGTCAGCTGTGGCACCGCCATCGGATCGGCAGACTCCTGGCGGACCCAGATCAGCAGTTCGGTCGCGGCCCGTAACCGCTGCACCGCGACCACGATCTGCCCGAGCGGCAGATCGTCGGCAGTCGTTCGCACGTGCGCCGCGAGGTCTTCGACGAGGGACATCGGTCAGCTACAGCGTTGCGGAGTACGTCTGCGCCTGTTCCACCGCCGCGAGCGTCGCGGCCAGGCACTCCTCCAGCTCCGTGCTGGCCTGGAACAGGGCCGCCTGGGCGGCGCCGACCGCCTCGTTGCCACTGCCTTCGAACGCGGCGGCGAGGCTCTGCTGAGCCTCGGCCAGCTTTTCGCTTGCCGCCTGAACGGCGGCCTGGCCTTCGGACACCTGCATGATGGCGGCCTCGATGGCGGACTTGACCTCGGCGACACTCGCCACGGGCGAAACCTCCTCAGGGCTGGAAGGCTCTATTAGAGCTTACCGCCGGTGGGTGATTGCTGCTCGGCTGTCCGATCCCGCAGATAGAGACGTGAGCCGCGCTGCACGGATCGCCAGGGCAGCCAGGGTGAGCTGCCCGAAGCGGCAATACCGGATCAGGTCTTCAGTCTGAATACCGGTCGGATGTCCGACACCGCGGCTGTCACTCGCCGGTGTCTTGGTGCCGGTCGGCCAGGTCGAGCTGGCCGGTCAGCCAGCGCGGTCCGAGTACCTGCGCGCCGACCGCGCGAACCCGTTCGCGCAACTGCCGGTCGGCGGTGGTCACGAGGACTCGGTCGTAGCCGGCCGCTTCGTCGGTGGCGATCCGTACGACAAGGTCGTCGCCGGAACCTGACGCGGCGGCGACGCGCACACCGGCGGTGCCCGGCAACTCGCCGGCCGCACCCTCCACCACGAGCACCACGTCGACCGGTGGCGGCAGCCGCGGCAGGCCGTCGGCGAGTGCCACCGCCAGTTGGTCACGCAACCGGGCCGTGGCGGCGAGCCGGTCGCGCCACCACCCGTCGGGCCGGGACCCGACCACGTTGGCACCGTCGACGATCAACAAGGTCCGTGTACCTGCCATGCCTGCCAAGCCTGCCAGCCTGCGACCCGGGACGCCCCGGGGCAGGGCGGGATCCCGAACGTTTGTCCCGGGCGGGCCCGGGTAGCCACTGGCCGGTTCGGCCAGCGGGCGGGGGATCGGCGAGGGGACACCAGGATGAGCGACGGACCGTACGGGCCGGGCGGGCTGGGCACCGACCCGTGGGAGGATCTGCTCGCCCGGTTCCTCACCGGCGGGGAGCCCCGGTTGCCGGTGCATCGTGTCGACATCACCCGGCTGATGAGTGCCGACGCCCGGGACCTGCTCACGTCGGCCGCCCGACGCGCCGCCCAGTCCGGCACCAGCGACCTCGACACCGATCACCTGCTGTGGGCCGCGTTACAGCGCAAGCCGCTGCGTGAACTGCTCCGCCGGGCAGGCGCGGACCCGGACGGGCTGCTCGCCGAGTTGGGCGGACCGGCGGCCGGCCGGGGCGAGGTGCCGGCGAACCTGTCGCTGACTCCGGCGGCGAAACGGGCACTGCTGGACGCGCATCAGCTCTCCCGGGCCACCGGCGCCACCTACATCGGCCCCGAGCACGTGCTGATGGCGCTCGCGGTGAATCCGGAGTCGGCCGCCGGGCGGATGCTCGCCGCCGGGCACGTCGAGCCCCGATCGCTGCAGAACGCCAGCGCCGAGCGCGGTGGCGCGCCGAAGACCCGTGCCGATCACGGCACCCCCACGCTCGACCAGTACGGCCAGGATCTCACCGAGCTGGCCCGGGAAGGGGCGATCGATCCGGTCGTCGGGCGAGGGGAGGAGATTGAGCAGGCGGTGGAGATCCTCTCCCGGCGTACGAAGAACAACCCGGTGCTGATCGGCGAGGCCGGGGTGGGCAAAACCGCGATCGTGGAGGGCTTGGCCCAGCGGATCACCGACGGTGACGTACCGCAGACCCTGGCCGGTAAGCGGGTCGTGCAACTCGATCTCGCCGGTCTGGTCGCCGGCACCCGCTACCGGGGCGACTTCGAGGAACGGCTGAAGAAGGTGATCGACGAGATCCGTACCCGTGGCGACGAACTGATCGTCTTCCTTGACGAACTGCACACGCTGGTCGGTGCCGGTGGCGGCGGAGCCGAGGGCTCGATGGACGCCAGCAACATGCTCAAGCCGGCCCTGGCCCGTGGCCAGTTGCGGGTCGTCGGCGCGACCACGTTGGACGAGTACCGGCGCAACATCGAAAAGGACGCGGCGTTGGCCCGCCGTTTCCAGCCGGTGCTGGTGCCCGAGCCGACGGTCGAGGACACCGTGGCCATCCTGCGCGGCCTGCGGGACCGGTACGAGGCCCACCACCAGGTCCGGTTCACCGACGACGCGTTGGTGTCGGCCGCGGAACTCGCCGACCGCTACGTCAGCGACCGTTTCCTGCCGGACAAGGCGATCGACCTGATCGACCAGGCCGGTGCCCGGGTCCGGCTGCGGACCCGTACGCCGGCCGCCGACGTGCGCGAGCTCGAACGCCAGCTCGAGCAACTGCATCGGGACAAGGCCCAGGCGGTCGCCGACGAGCAGTACGAACGCGCGTCCGGTCTACGCGACCAGTTGCTCGACGTGCAGCGGCGTATCGACGTGGCGCGCAGCCCGGACAGCCTCGGCGTCCCGCAGGTCAGCGTCGAGGAGGTCGCCGAGGTGGTGTCCCGGGCCACCGGCATCCCGGTCAACCAGCTCACCGAGGAGGAACGGGAGCGGCTGCTGCGGTTGGAGGGTGAGCTGCACCAGCGGGTGGTCGGGCAGGACGACGCGGTCGCGGCGGTCGCCGAGGCGGTCCGGCGCTCGCGCGCCGGTCTGGGCGATCCGGACCGGCCGGTCGGTAGCTTCCTGTTCCTCGGACCGACCGGGGTGGGCAAGACCGAGTTGGCCCGCGCCCTGGCCGCCGCGCTGTTCGGTGATGCCGACCGGATGATCCGGCTCGACATGAGCGAGTTCCAGGAACGGCACACGGTCTCCCGCCTGCTCGGTGCCCCGCCCGGGTACGTCGGCTACGAGGAGGCGGGGCAGCTGACCGAGGCGGTGCGGCGGCGTCCGTACGCGGTGGTGCTGCTCGACGAGATCGAAAAGGCGCACGCCGACGTGTTCAACATCCTGCTCCAGCTGATCGACGACGGCCGGCTCACCGACAGCCAGGGACGCACGGTCAACTTTCGCAACGTCGTACTGATCATGACGAGCAACCTCGGCTCGGAACTGATCACCGGCGGTGCACGCAGTGTGGGATTCGGCGGTGCCGACGGCGCCAGCCCCGACGACAGCCTGCGTGAGCGCCTGCTCCGCCGGTTGCAGGAGGACTTCCGACCGGAGTTCCTCAATCGGATCGACGAGATCATCATTTTCCGTCAGCTGGCCGCGCCGCAGTTGCGCCAGATCACCGACCTGCTGCTCGAGGAGACCCGCCGCCGCCTGCACGCCCAGGACATCACGGTCGAGGTGACCGACCCGGCGGCGGACTGGATCGCCGAAGCGGGTTTCCAGCCCGAGTTCGGCGCCCGGCCGATGCGCCGCACGATTCAGCGTGAGGTGGACAACCAGCTGTCCCGGATGCTGCTCGACGGCAGCCTCGCCGCCGGCCAGCGGGTCACCATCGACGCCCACGACGGAGCCCTGCGCTTCGACGTCGGCGAAGCGGGGGCCGCCGGACGTAGCCCGGCCAGCATCGGGATGGGTCGATGACGTCTCCCGATCACCACCCGAACTCACCGTCAGGAGACACAGATGAGCCAGCCCGAGGAACAACGCAGGAAGTCGGCCAAGACAGACCAGACCCTGGTCCGAAACCGTCCCGGAGCCGACGAGACGGACGACGGCGAGCTGTGGGACGAATTCCACGCCCGCGTCAACCTGACATCCGAGCAGCTGCGTGACTGGCTGCTCACCCGGGCCTCGGGCGAGACCGCGTTCGCCACGTCCAACCTCGGCCTGCCCAGCCCAGGAGCGCAGGTGCTGACGGTGCTCGGCAAGCGGCGGGGAGACCTCACCGACACCGACCGCCGGACCATGGCCGAGGTCGTCGACGAGATCCGCGCGCTGCTGCGCCGGCGTCCGCCGGCCGGCGCGAGCGATGACGGTTGGCGGCACACGTTGCTGGATCTGGGCCACGATCCGCTGCGACCCGCCGGCGGCGGCGGGCCGGTCGAGCAGTGACGGGCCGGGCAGCCGTGAGCGTGACAGCCGTTACCGGCGGGCACCGGGACCGAGTCCGTGGCGCCCACCGGTAAGCGGGGTGTCGGCGGTAGCAGGTCAGGGACGGGTGATGCCGAGCGAGTAGCTGCCCGATCCACTGTAGGCGTGTACGACGTAGCGGTAGTAGCCGGCGGAGCCGCTGTAGGTCAGCGTCTCGTCCGGTCCGGGGGTGATGCCTTGGGCGACGCTGACCCAGCCGCCACCACTCCAGCGCTGCAGGTAGACGTCGAAGTCGGCGCCGGTGGGGCCGTCCAGACAGGCCCGGTGGGTGCCGGAGCCGGCGGTGAAGTAGCTACCGTTGGGCTGGACCGCGGTGGCACCGCTGGACAGGCTGCCGGTGTAGGTGTTCTGGTAGCCGCTGCACGTGCCACCACCCGGCGGCGGCGTGGTCGGCGGCGGGTTGCCGCCGCTGCCGGTGCGCAGGGTCAGCCCGTAGACCGACAGGATCTCGTTGACCGGCTGGAAGTAGGTGGTGCCGCCGACCGAGCAGTTGCCGGAGCCACCGGAGGTGACCCCCTGTGCCTGCTGCCCGGACAGCCACGAACCACCGGAGTCACCCGGCTCGGCGCAGGCCGAGGTCCGGGTCAGTCCGGTGACGGTGCCCTGGGGGTAGTTCACCGTGGAGTTTTTCGCCTGGATGGTGCCGCAGCGCCAGCCGGTGGTCGAACCGGAACGGCACACCGACGCGCCGACCGACGCCTCGGCCGAACCGGCGACGGTGACGTTGCCGCCGCTGTAGTTGTTCACCCACGGTTGCGGGGTCCAGTTGGAGTTGGTCTGCACCCAGGCGTAGTCGTTGCCGGGGAACGACGAGCCGCGGAAGGTGCCCTGGGACACCTGGTTGTAGCCCTGCGTCGCGGTGCCGACGCTGCCACAGTGCCCGGCGGTGACGAACCCGCCGGTCACCGAGAAGCCGACCGAGCAGCGGCCGCCCATGTAGTAGGCGTCGCCGCCGCGCACGTCGTACAGCGTGGCCGGCGTCTCGTCGGTGCGCACGACGCGGACCGCGGCGGCTTCGGCACCGCTGCGGGCCACGAAACGCTTCGCGGCCGCGTCGCCGCCACGGGCCAGCACCACGACGGTGTTCGTGGCCACGTCCACGTACCAGCCGGCGACGGCGCTCGCCGGCGCCTGCCCGGCGGTGCGGTCCAGGGTCGCCTTGACCCGGTCCAACTCCGCTTCGCTGCGGCTGACCACCGTCGCCTTCGCGCCGGCGGCGGTCACCGCGGCCGCCTGGGTGGCGTCGGTGACTCCCACGGTCAGGGTGGCGCCGTCGGGCGAGAGCCACGCGCCGCCGAACTCGCTGCCGAGGCTGGTCCGCAGCATCGACTCGGTCTTGCTCGCGGCCGTCTCCTTGGCGATGCGCGCCCGGACCTGGTCCGCCGTCAGATCCAGGTCACGCTGCATCGCCGCGAACATCTCCGGCGAGGCGGCGTCGGCGCCGGGCTGGACCGCCGGCGCGGCGCCGGGCGCGGCGGCGGCTGGCACGGTGGCCAGGCCGACGGCCCCGAGTGGTAGGACAGCGGCTGCCGCCGCCGCGATCAGTGCTCGTCTCATCTGCTCCCCTGAGCTATCGAACGGCAGACCCCGCGACCGGTCGGCCGCAGATCGTCCGACCGGCCCGGTCGCAGGGACCGGACTGCACCCGACGTGCTGCTGTGGCCGTCGCCCGAAACGCCGGACACCGTGCCGGCGGTGGCAGCGCCGGCTGGGTCCGGAAATCGGCCGTCCGGTGAACGTCGAGTTGCTGACAACGTAATGGCCGTCTATGTCAGCTGGCAGATACCAGCTGACTCATACCGTCACAGCGGTGGCGGTGGGCTCAGTCCGGGCTGACCTGCACGTCGGCCATACGCTGCGCGCCGAAGCCCGAGTTGGCGGCGAGCCATCCGAGGTACTGCGGATTGCGGGCCAGCGAGTCGGTGTAGGCCGCTGTTGCGTGCGTGAACACCCGGTCGGCCAGTGCCGCGGCCGGTGCGTCCGGGTGCCAACCGAGCAGCAGCCGCCAGCGCAGCGGCGCGCCCGCGAGCGGCCGGGTCACCAGGCCGCTGATCGGCCGGAAGGTCGCCTGGCACAACGCGACGGCCTCGCCGGACTCGACCAGGTCGACGCAGCCGCGGATGTCGGTCTCGTACATCTTGCGTGGAGTGAACCCGGACCGGGCGCAGGCGGCGGCGAAGCAGTCCCCGAAGCAGCCGTCACCGGGGGCGGCTACCCACTGCTCGTCGGCGAGCATGCCCAGCTCGACCTCGGGTCGCCGGGCCATCGGATGCTCCTCGGGCAGCAGTACGAAGATCGCGTCGACCGCGACCGCCCGCCACGCCAGACCGAACTCGGCCGACGGGGTGGCGTCCCCGCAGACCCCGGTCAACGCGTAGTCGAGCCGGCCGCCGAGCACCATCTGGGCCAGCTCGTCGACGTACCACGAGGCGTACGTGCTGATCTGTGCCTGCGGCTGGTCGGCGGCCAGCCGGTGCACCAGGCCGCCGAGGATCGGGCTGTTCACCCCGCCCAGCCGGAAGCGGCTCATCACGCTGCCGGTGCCGGCCAGTCGGGCCGCCTCGTCCTGCAGGCCTTTCATGGCGGGCAGCAACACCCGGGCGCGGGCGAGGACCAACTCGCCCAGTGCCGTGGGCCGGGCGCCACGGCGGTCGCGCTCGAACAACGGGCCACCCAGCGTCCGCTCGATGCGCTGAAGCTGTGCGGTCAGTGCCGGCTGCGCGAGTCCTAACATCGATGCCGCCTTGGTGACGCTACCCGTTTCCGCGATTGCGCAGACCACCCGCAGGTGCCGCAGCTCCAGGTTCATAACGTGACGGTAGGACCACAACGGGATCGACGGGAAGACCTTCGATGCGGGAAACGTTGTCAGACATCAATGCGAAACGGAATCCAACGGACAGCTCGGGCTAACGCGCCGCCCAGAGAAGACCCCGTTCGGTGATGGTCCGAATCTCCGGCACGTCGAGATCCGCCACCCGATGCCCGACGGTACTGACGAACACCCGACCCGATCCCCACCGCCGGACCCACACCGCCGGTACCGTCACCGGCCGCCGCCACGGGGTGTCCTCGTCGGCGTCGAAGGTAACCTCGGCGAGCACGTCGTTGAGTGGATCGGTGAGCACCCAGTACTTCTCGGTGTGCAGGGTCACCCTGTCGACACCGGCTACCACGGGATGGGCCGCCTGCTGCGGGCGGACCGTCAACGTGTGCGTGACGAACCCGTGCGGATGGTGGACGAACAGACCTCCGGTCAGGTGCTGGTAACCGATGTCGAGGAATGAGCCGACGATGCCGCCGTGCCAGCCGGCGAAGCCGGTGCCGGCCCGTACCGCCAGGTCCAGACCGGCCAGCTGCTCGGCGCTGATCTGGCCGATGGACCAGCACTGCACGATAAGATCGGTGTCGGCCAGCCGGTCGCCGTCGGTGTAGACATCGAGCGTGGAGTGCACCTCGACCGTGAACCCCCGCGCGCGAAGGAGCGGCACGAACCGGTCGGTCGCCGCTACCGGGGCGTGCCCGGACCACCCGCCCCGTACCACGATCGCCCGCCGCACCTGCGCAGCCTACCCGCGCGTCGCTAGTCCCGCACCGGGTCGGAACCGCCCGGCCGCTCGCCGGGCAGGTCCTCCGGATACGTCGACCGTCCGCCGAGCAGGTCGCGGACCTTGTCGACGGTGCCCAGCACCGGATCGACCACCCGGTTCCACGGCGGTCGCAGCGGAGCCTGCGGGTGCGGGCGGGTAGGGCCGGCCTCCTCGGCGATCTCGGCCCGGTTGCCCAACCGGATCAGCTCCTCATCGGTGGCCGCCGCCCGCAGCTGCGGCAGCAACGTCTCCTGCACCGTCCGTCGGTGCCGGTCCCACTCCTCGGCGAGGTGCGCCACCACCCCGGCGGCCCGGGCACGACCGGGCCCGGCGGTGTCCGGCCGACGGTCGAGTTCATCGAGCGCCCGGCGGACACCGCGGTCGGTGGCCAGTCCCCGCTCGGCCAGGTCCGTCCCGTCGGGCAGCGCGGCCCGCACCGCCGGATAGAGGTACTGTTCCTCTGCGGACAGATGCCGGCTGATCATCGCGACCAGCACCTGCGCCAGTTCGCGCCGACGGGTCGGGTCCCCCGTGCCGGCCAGTTCGCCCCGCAGCTCGTCGATCGCGTGGTGTTCGCTGGTCAACACGGTGATCAGGTCGCGTCCGCCCGGATCGTGCTGGGCGTCGGCGTCGCCCAGCGACGGGATCGGGGGAAGTCCTACCGACATCGTCGCCTCCTCATGACATGGACCGAACCAGGGAACACCGGCGCGGTACCCGATCCCGACCGCGACCAAACGCGTGCCTGCCGCAGTCTGGGGCACCGGCGGGCGGACTGGTATGAAGAACCACATGAGCACACCATCCGCACCGCCGGCACCGACCGACGAGGTCGTGCGCATCTGTCGCGACCTGCTGCGGATCGATACCAGCAACACCGGGGATCCGCTGACCACCGCGGGCGAGCGGGCCGCCGCCGAGTACGTCGCCGGCCAGCTCGCCGAGGTCGGCGTCGACAGCCGGATCATCGAGTCCGCGGCCGGCCGGGCCAGCCTGCTCGCCCGGATACCCGGGACCGATCCCGGCCGGGGGGCGCTGCTGGTGCACGGGCACCTCGACGTGGTGCCGGCTGATCCCACCGAGTGGTCGGTGGGACCGTTCAGCGGTGAGCTGCGCGACGGCTATCTGTGGGGCCGGGGCGCGATCGACATGAAGGACTTCGACGCGATGACGCTCGCTGTGGTGCGGCACTGGCAGCGCACCGGTGTCCGCCCGCCACGGGACATCGTGCTGGCCTTCACCGCCGACGAGGAGGCCGGCGGCCGGTACGGTGCCCACTTCCTGGTAGAGCGTCACCCTGAGCTGTTCGACGGTTGCACCGAGGCGATCGGCGAGGTGGGTGGCTTCTCCTACAGCGTCAGCGACGACCTGCGGTTGTACCTGATCGAGACGGCGGAGAAGGGCATCACCTGGCTGCGGCTGCACGCCCGGGGGCGGCCGGGACACGGCTCGATGGTGCACGACGACAACGCGGTGACCGCACTGTGCGAGGCGGTCGCCCGGCTGGGCCGCCACCAGTTCCCGATCGTCGTGACGCCAACGGTCCGGGACTTCCTGGCCGAGGTTTCCGAGGCGCTCGGTATCGCGTTCGACCCGGACGACCCGGAGCTGACCATCGCCAAGCTCGGTCCGATCGCGAACATCATCGGTGCGACGATCCGTAACACCGCCAACCCGACGCGCCTGCAGGCCGGCTACAAGGAGAACGTCATCCCGAGCCGGGCCAGCGCCACCGTGGACTGCCGGGTGCTGCCAGGTCAGGACCGGCAGTTCCTCGCCGAGTTGCGCGAGGTGGTCGGCCCGGACGTCGAGATCGAGAATGTGGAGCGACAACCGGCGCTGGAGACCGCCTTCGACGGGCCGCTGATCGACGCGATGGCTGCGGCGCTACGCCATGTCGATCCCGGTGCCCGGGTGGTGCCCTACATGCTGTCCGGCGGCACCGACGCCAAGGCCTTCGCCCAGTTGGGTATCCGCTGCTTCGGCTTCACCCCGTTGCGCCTGCCCGCCGACCTGAATTTCTCCGCGCTGTTCCACGGCATCGACGAGCGGGTCCCGGTCGAGGGACTACAGTTCGGCGTGCAGGTGCTCGACCGCTTCCTGCGACAGAGCTGACCGGTGGCACCGCGACCGCCCATCGACGCCCGAACCCGAAGGGAACCCCATCCCCATGACCGACCAGCACACCGCACTCGACGCTGCCCTGGAACAGGTGTTTCAGGCCGCCCGGGCACACCTGGCCACGGTCAAGGCCGCGCAAGGCCGCATCGACGACGATGATGTGTGGCAGGCGTACGTGGCCCTCAACAACGCGTCGTACGCCTACGACGAGCTGCTACTGGACGCGTTCGGTGAGGTGACGCCCTGGGACGTCGAGTCGATCGATCCGCAGGAGGCCGACGAGCGGTTCGGGGTGGGTCTCGGCGGTGCCGACGGTACGGCGCCGGACGACTCGTACCCGCAGGTGGTGTCGGTGCGGCAGCGCCGTGACTACCGGGTTCCGTCGGTCGCCGCGCTGACCCGGATCGCGGAGGCGGCCCGCCGGCAGGGCAGTCCGTCCGGTGTGGCCGAGCCGGTGGACAGCGTCGGCGAGGCGGTGCTGGAGTTGCTGCAGGCCGGCGACGGTTCGCTGGGCGCGCTCGACATCCCCGAACTCGAACCGCTCGACGGCGTGGTGATGGTGCACGAGGTCACCACCGCGCTGGATCCGGAGGCATTCGACGAAACCGACGTCGACGGCCCGTTCCAGTCCGTGCCCGGTGACCAGATCGTCGGACGGCTCGACGAACATGCGTACCTGCCCGAGGAGTCCGACAGTGCGGCCACGGACACCACCACCACCAGCACTACTACTACCACCACCGGCGTCGTCGGCGCGGGCCACCCGGACCGGCCGGACATCCGCTGAGCCGACCTGGCTGGCCGCCAATTCCCGTTGAGTGCCCGACGTGAGCCGCCGATGTCCGACCCGGCGTCACACGGACAGGCCGGGCTGTGCCTGTTTCGCGACCCTGCGGCGCAGGACCACCTGCCGCGTGCCATCGCGGAACAGGCGTACCCGGGCGAGCTCCCAACCGGCGAACTCGGCTTGAATCGCCAACTGCGCCGCTGCGGTCAGCCGGTCGACATTCGGCGGTAACCGCAGCGGCGCGTATTCGTAGTCCATGGCGACTATCCTGCCGGTCCGGGTCGGCAACTGTCACCTCACCCGTCACGCTCCGGGTAGCCGACCGGCGGCGCGGACACGTCGTCGAGTGCCCGGCTGATCTCCTCGGGCAGGGTCATCCGTTCCACCTGCAACGCGCCGACGAGTTGGCCGGCGGTACGGGCGCCGAGGATCGGCGCGGTCACTCCGGGGCGGTCGCGTACCCAGGCCAGCGCCACCTCCAGCGGAGCCACCCCCAGCCCGGCGGCGGCCGTCGCCACCGCCTCGACGATGCTGGAGCAGCGGGGCTGCAGGTAACTCGCGACGAACCGGTCCAGGTGGGACGAGACGGCCCGCGAGTCGACCGGTCTGCCGTGCCGGTACTTGCCGGTGAGTACTCCTCGGCCCAGCGGGGACCAGGGCAGCAGTCCGAGCCCGAGCGCCGCGCAGGCCGGCACCACCTCCCGCTCGATGCCGCGCTGCAGCAGCGAGTACTCCACCTGGGCGGCGACCACCGGAGCCCGGCCCGGCCCGGCCGCCTGCCACGCGGCGGCCCGCGCGGTCTGCCATCCGGCGAAGTTCGACACCCCGATGTAGCGCACCCGGCCGCTGGCCACCGCGTGATCCAGTGTCCCGAGCGTCTCCTCCAGTGGGGTGTCCGGATCGTAGCCGTGTACCTGCCACAGGTCGACGTAGTCGGTGCCCAACCGGCGCAGTGACGCGTCGAGCGTACGCAGCAGATGCCACCGGGAGGTGTCCCGCCGCCGTGACCCGCCGGGGCGCAGCCCGGCCTTGGTGGCGATGACCAGGTCCTCCCGTGCCACCATGCTGTCCAGCAGCGAGCCGATGACCGCCTCGGCCTCCCCGTCGCCGTACACGTCGGCGGTGTCGACGAGGTTGCCGCCCGCGTCCAGATAGCTTTTCAGCTGCGCGGCCGCGTCGTCGGCGTCGGTGTCCCGGCCCCAGGTCATGGTGCCGAGCGCGAGCCGGGAAACCGCCAGCCCGCTTCGGCCGAGCGGTCTTAGCTGCATGGGTGCACCTTATTCAGAACCCGGCGGTACGGATATCCTCAGTCCCGCGGACGACGCCGCGACGCGGCGAGCCACCGTGGCCGCTCGCGAACCGGCGGCACGCCATTGCGTACCCTGGTGCGGCTCGCGATGTCAGGCACGGGGGCGCCGGTGGACGCCCGCGTACGAACTGGGGGATGACTCGATTGCGACTCGGACTCAGCCTGGGCTATCTCACCGCGGTGAGCACACCGGCGGTGCAACTGGCTCTCGCGCAGGCGGCCGACCGGCTCGGCTACGCGGTCGTCTGGGCGGCCGAGTCGTACGGGTCCGACTCACCGAGCGTGCTGGCCTGGCTGGCCGGCCAGACCAGCCGGATCGACGTCGGTGCCGCGGTGATGCAGATCCCGGCGCGTACGCCGGCGGCCACCGCGATGACCGCCGCCACGATCGACACCCTTTCCGGTGGCCGGTTCCGACTCGGCCTCGGCGTGTCCGGCCCGCAGGTGTCGGAGGGTTGGCACGGCGTGCCCTTCGGTCAGCCGCTGGCCCGCACCCGGGAGTACGTCGACATCGTCCGGGCCGCGCTCGCCCGGCAGCGGGTGCAGTACGCCGGCGAGCACTACGCCCTTCCGCTGCCGGATGGCCCGGGCAAGGTCCTGAAACTCAACTTCCGGCCGCTGCGGTCGCAGGTGCCGATCTACCTGGCCGCGGTCGGCCCGCGCAACCTGGAACTGGCCGGTGAGATCGCCGACGGTTGGCTGGCCATCTTCTACGCGCCGGACGTCGCCGAGCCGCAGTTGGCCCGGATCGCCGCCGGCCGTGCCCGGGCCGGCCAGGACATGACCGGATTCGACGTGGTGCCGGCCGTGCCGGTGGTGGTCGGCGAGGACGTGGCGGCCTGTGCCGACCTGGTCCGGGAGTACGCCGCGCTGTACATCGGGGGGATGGGCAGCCGGACCCAGAACTTCTACCACGAACTCGCCACCCGGATGGGCTACGGTGCCGCCGCCGACCGGGTGCAGGAGCACTACCTGGCCGGGCGGCACCGCGACGCGGCCGCCGCGGTGCCGCTGGAGTTCATCGACCGCACGTCGCTGCTCGGCCCCCGCGAGCGGATCGCGGACCGGATGGCACGCTACGCCGCTGCCGGGGTGACCACCCTGTCGGTGACCCTGTTCGCCGCCGACGCGGAGTCGGCGGTGGCGACCCTGCGGATCGCGGCACAGGCCCTGGAGCTGTCCGGAGCGGGGGAGTGAAGCAGCGGCGGCACCACCGCGCGGTTGCCGGCCAGGGGTGCCCGGGGGGACGGCGATGAGCTGGATCGAGGTCATCGTGCTCGGCGTTGTGCAGGGCCTCACCGAGTTCCTGCCGATCAGTTCGTCGGCGCACCTGCGGATCACGTCCGCGCTGTTCTTCGAGGCCGATGCCGGGGCGTCGTTCACGGCGGTGACCCAGTTGGGCACCGAGGCGGCGGTGCTGCTGTACTTCGCCAAGGACATCTTCCGGATCACCAGGATCTGGATCATCGGGATCTGGAATTCGTCGGTGCGCGGCGACCCGGACTACCGGATGGCCTGGTACGTCATCATCGGGTCGATCCCGATCGGCGTCATCGGCTTCCTGTTCAAGGACCAGATCCGCAGTGGCCTGCGCAACCTGTGGATCACCGCGACCGTGCTGATCGTGTTCGGGCTGATCCTGGCCCTCGCGGAGTACTGGGGCCGGCAGACCCGTACCCTGCAGAAGCTGACCATGCGGGACGGCATCGTGATGGGCTTCGCCCAGGCCATGGCGCTGATCCCGGGCGTGTCCCGCTCCGGCGGCACGCTGACCGCCGGCCTGTTTCTCAACCTCACCCGGGAGGCCGCCGCCCGGTTCTCCTTCCTGCTGGCCATCCCGGCGGTGGTGATGTCCGGGCTGTTCAGCCTGCCGGACGTGTTCAATCCGGAAGGCCGGGCGCCGAGCGCGGTGCAGATGACGGTGGCCACCGTGATCGCCTTCGCGGTCGGCTACGCAGCGATCGCCTGGCTGTTGCGGTTCGTCGCGCACCACACCCTGTACGCCTTCGTGCTCTACCGGGTCGCGCTCGGCTCGCTGGTCATGGCCCTGCTGATCACCGGTACGATCTCGGCGACCTGAGCGCCGTAGGCTGAAACCGTGGCGACGTTGGTACTTCTGCGACATGGTCGGACGGCGGCCAACGCCGAGGGCGGGCTGGCCGGGCGTCAGCCGGTCGAACTCGACGACACCGGCCGGGCCCAGGCACAGGCGGTCGGTGCCCGGCTGGCCGGGTTGCCGTGGGCCCAGGTGGTCAGCAGTCCGCTGATCCGGTGCCGGCAGACCCTGTCCCTGGCCCTGCCCCAGGCGACGCCGGTGCTGGAGGACGGCCTCATCGAGTGCGGGTACGGCGAGTGGGAGGGCCACCCGTTGCGGTCACTGGCCGAGCAGCCGCTGTGGCGGGTGGTGCAGGAGCACCCCAGCGCGGTGGTGTTTCCCGGTGGGGAAGCGATGGCCGCGGTTTCCGCGCGGGCGGTGGCGGCGGTACGGCGCTGGGACGCGGTCGTCACCGCCGAGCGTGGTCCGGACGCACTCTGGCTGGCCTGTACCCACGGTGACGTCATCAAGGCGATCGTCGCGGACGCCCTCGGGCTGCACCTCGACCTTTTCCAACGGATCGTGGCCGACCCGGCGTCGATCACCGCGATCCGTTACACCCCGACCCGGCCGTTCCTGTTGCGGCTCAACGACAGTGGCGGCGGCCTCGCCGGGCTGGTCGCACCGGCCCGCGGCCGGTCGGCGTCGGACGACTCGGACGCGGCGGTGGGCGGCGGTGCCGGTGGCGGTGCCGCTGTCGCCGCGGACAGCGGGCCCGCGGGTCCGGACGGTGGCACCCCGGACACGCGGGGTACCACCCGGTGAGCGTGCCGCCCGTTCGGGCCGGTGCGTTACGCGCCCGACTCCGCTGCCCGATAGGGTCGACGGTATGACCCACCAGGTGCATGCCTTCGAACCGCCGGAGCGGTTCGTCGCGGGGACCGTGGGGCCGCCGGGGGACCGGACGTTCTTTCTGCAGGCCCGGGGCGGTGGTCGCGTGGTCAGTGTCGGCCTGGAGAAGGTGCAGGTGTCCCTGCTGGCCGAGAAACTCGAGGAACTGCTGGCAGAGGCGCAGCGGCGGTTCGGCGTCGACGTGCCGGAGGCACCCGGCGGTCAGTCCGACAACGATCCGTTGGACACCCCGGTCGACGAGGAGTTCCGGGTCGGCACGCTCGGCCTGGCGTTCGACGTCGACACCGCCACCGTCGTCATCGAGGCCATCGCCGCCGGTGAGCAGGAGTCATCTGGCGCCGGCGGCGACGACGACGTGTCGGCCGCCCTGCTGGCCGATGACGACGAGGCCGAAGACGCCAGCCTCGACCGGCTGCGGGTACGGTTGACGCCAGCGGCGGTCCGCGGCTTCATCGACCGCGCCCGCCGGGTGGTCGCCGCCGGGCGTCCGCCGTGCCCACTGTGCGGGCAGCCGCTCGATCCCCGGGGACACCTCTGTCCGCGGCACAACGGATACCACCGCTGAGGGCGATGCAACCTGGTGAGCGGCCGGCTGGTGAGCGGCCGGTGACTTCGGCGACCGACGCGTTGCGACTGCTGCGTACCGGAACGATGGAGATCGAGGGCCGGCTCGTCGACGCCTCCAACGCCACCTTGCGTGGTGTCGTCGCCGCCGATGGAGAGCGGGTCCGTTGCGTGTACAAGCCGGTCCGTGGCGAGCGTCCACTATGGGACTTCCCGGACGGCACGCTGGCCGGCCGTGAGGTGTCGGCGTATCTGGTGGCCGAGGCGCTGGGCTGGCCGCTGGTGCCGCCGACCGTGCTGCGCGACGGTCCGTTCGGCCCCGGGGCCTGCCAGCTGTGGATCGACGAGCCGCCGGACGCCGTACCGCTGGTGGACTTCGTGCCGGCGGCCCGGGTGCCGGTCGGCTGGCTGCCGGTCGCCGCGGCCCGCGACGAGACCGGGGAACCGTACGCGCTGGCGCACGCCGACGACCCGCGGCTGGCCCGGATGGCGGTTTTCGACGTGCTGGTCAACAACGCCGACCGCAAGGGTTCGCACGTACTGACCGGACCGGACGGTGCGGTCTACGGAGTGGATCACGGACTGTGCTTCCACGTCGACGACAAGCTACGGACGGTGCTGTGGGGGTGGTCGGGCCGGCCGTTGCCGGTCGGCACCGAGCCGGCGCTGCGCCAACTGGCTGACGCGTTGGCCGCGTCGACGCGCGACGAGCTGGCGGCCTGGCTGACCACGGCCGAACTCGCCCAGCTGACCGCCCGCGTCGAGGACCTGCTCGCTGCGGGGAGCTTTCCGCAGCCGCCACCGCAACGCAACGTCCTGCCCTGGCCGCCGATGTGACCTCGTACCGGTCCGGCGTCGGCTCCAGGCCCGATCACGCTGGATAGGCTGGCGGCATGGATTCCTGGAGCGGTCACGAGGTACCGCGGTTGCCGGGCGCCGGGGCACCGCTGGCGTTGTTCGACTCGGCGCGTCGGGCGGTGGCACCGACCCGGCCGGCCGGGCGGGCGACCATGTACGTCTGCGGCATCACGCCGTACGACGCGACCCACCTCGGGCACGCCGCGACGATGATCACGTTCGATCTGGCGCAGCGGGCGTGGCGTGACGCGGGACACTACGTCGATTACGTCCAGAACGTCACCGACATCGACGACCCGTTGCTGCAGCGGGCCGCCCGTGACGGCGAGGACTGGGTGGTGCTCGCGATGCGGGAGACCGCCCTGTTCCGCGAGGACATGGAGGCGTTGCGGATCATCCCGCCGACCCACTACGTCGGCGCGGTCGAGTCGATCCCGGCCATCGCCGAGCAGGTGCGCAAGCTGCTCGACGGCGGTGCTGCCTACCGCCTGGCGGACGGTACGGGGGACGTGTACTTCGACATCGCCGCCGCCCCCCGGTTCGGGTACGAATCGAATCTCTCCCGCGACCAGATGCTGACGCTGTCGGCCGAGCGCGGCGGCGACCCGACACGCCCGGGTAAGCGTGACCCGCTCGACCCGTTGCTGTGGCGTGGCGCCCGTGACGGTGAGCCGGCCTGGGACGGTGGGCTGCTGGGCCCGGGACGTCCCGGCTGGCACATCGAGTGTGCGGTGATCGCGCTGGGTCTGCTCGGCGACCGCGTCGACGTCCAGGGCGGCGGTAACGATCTGCTGTTTCCGCACCACGAGTGTTCGGCTGCGCATGCCGAGTGGCTCACCGGTCAGGCTCCGTTCGCCAGCCACTACGTGCATGCCGGCATGATCGGCCTCAACGGGGAGAAGATGTCCAAGTCCCGGGGCAATCTCGCGTTCGTGTCCCGGTTGCGTGCCGACGGGGTGCACCCGATGGCGCTGCGGCTGGCGCTGATCGCCGGCCACTACCGCGCCGACCGCCAGTGGACCGATGACGTCCGCAAAGCGGGTCAGCAACGCTGGCACCGCTGGCGGGAAGCGGCCCGCGCCGACGCCGGTCCGTTCGGGGCGCAGCTGCTCGCCGGGGTGCGCAGCCGGCTCGCTGACGATCTGGACACCCCGGGTGCGCTCGCGCTGCTCGACGAGTGGTCCGATCAGGCGCTGGCCGGTGTGGGGACGGACCGGGACGCGCCGGCGCTGATGGCCCGGTGTTGTGATGCGTTGCTCGGTGTACGGCTCGGTGGCTGACGTCGGACCCGGCCGCTGCGGCCGTGCCCGGCCGTGACCAGGATGGCCGCTGACGGGCGCGGCCGACGAGCCGCGCCCGTCAGCTGAGCTTGCCGAGCAGTCAGCTTGCCGAGCAGGTCAGTGAGGTCGCGGCGGGGGTGCCACTGGCCGACCCCAGCAGGCCGAAGATGGTGCTGGCACCGGCGCCGAGGCCGCCGTTGTAGCTGGCGTTACGAGCGGTGACGTTCGCGCCGCTGCTGGTGACAGTCGCGTTCCATGCCTGGGTGACCTGTTGCCCGCCCGGGTTGGTCCAACTCACTGACCAGCCACTGACGGGCGCGGAGCCGGCGGTGACCCGCACCTCGGCCTGGAACCCGCCCTGCCAGGTGGCGACGACGGAGAAGGCTGCGCTGCACCCACCGGGTCCGGATGCCGGCGTACTCGGCGCCGGGGTGGTCGGCGCCGGCGTCGTCGGTACCGGCGTGGTGGGGTTCGGTACCGGCGTGGTGGGGTTCGGTGCCGGGGTGCTCCCGGAGCCGCCGAAATTGACGTCGCTGCAGAAATAGTAGGTCTGGTCGGCGTGGCTGGCCTTCCAGATCAGGTAGACGATGTGCCGTCCGGTGCGGCCCGGGGCACTGATCGGGATGTCGACCGAGACGCCGTTGAGGTTGGGGTTGTTGGTCCGGGTACCGGCACCCGGAGCGACGCCGGTTGTGGTGCGGACCAGCTCCAGATCGCTCCAGCGCAGCCGTTGGGTGAGCGGGTCGAAGCCTTGCCGGGTGACGTACACCAGGTGGTAGTCGGCGCCGTGCAACGCCTGGTCGTGGTAGGTGACGGTGAAGTTCGTGCCGACGTTGACGGCTCGCCAGTTGCCGGGAACGTCCAGCGAGGCGTACCGGGGGCCGCCGGTGTTGCCGGCGCTGCACAGCTGCCCGTCGGGGATGTGCGCCTGGTGCTGGCCGTTGACCCCGTCGATGTAGAGGCTGTTCCAGTTCCACATGGCGGTGGAGTCGGCCTGCCAGGCCTGCCAGCACATGGGATCCTCGGTGGCCATGACGGGATTCTGGAAGTCGCTGGCCCAGCGTTCGTAGCAGCCGTAGTTGCGCGATGGTGGGTTGATGGTCGATCCGTGCGCGGCGGCCACGTCGGCGAGCGCCGTGGTCAGCAGCAGCGCGGCGGCTGCCACCACGGTGAGCACGCCGCGCAGCGGCCGGCGGCCGGTGCAGGTGAGCGAAGACATGTCTGCTCCCAGACAGATGGACGGACGTGGTGGGAACGCCGGGACGTAGGGTTCCCACCGGTACGGGCGGCGGGGGTTGCCCGGGCTCCCGCTCGCCGCGCGGCTCTCGCGGCGGTCCCGATCCGAGATTCACATGCCTCGATTTTTTGTGTCAATAGTTTGCTTACAAAACAAAGTAAGGCGAAAGAAATGCCGGGTCAGCCTAGTACCAGACCGGGATCCGGGTCAGCATCGGGCGTCGGTGCCGGAACCGGGTACTCCTCGGTGAGGGTGGTCACCGGGCCGGGCCAGGTGGCCTGGGCGACCTCGACGGGGCGCCGGTTCGCGTCGAACGCGACATGCAACAGATGCAGCACCGGGGTGTCGGGACGGATCCGCAGGAGCTGGGCTTCCTCCCGGCTGGGCTGGCGCGCGCTGAGTACGTCGCGCGCCCAGACGTACCGCCGACCGGTGACCTCCTCGGCTTCCTGGTACAGCGGCCGACCAAATGGTTCAGCCCGTTCCAGGCTGGTGCCGGCCGCGTCGGTGACCCGGAACCAGGAGGCTCCGACCTCGACGGGGGAGTCGTCGGTGCGGACCAGGTGCCGGCGTACGACGAGTTCGGTGCCGTCGGCGACGCCGAAGGCATCGGCGACCTCCGGTGGAGCCGGGGCCCGACCGACCCCGGTCAGCTGCTGGCGGTAACGGGCGGCCAGATCGGCGTGGTAGCCGCGATGACGGCCGTAGCGGCCCCGGGCGAGCCGGTTGAGCCGGCGTCGGGTGCCCCGTACGAAGGTCCCCGAACCCGGTTTGGTGATCAGCAGTCCTTCCACCCGGAGCTGGTCGACCGTGCGCTGCACAGTCTGTTTGGCCACGCCGAACATCTCGGCGATGGCCGGGATGGACGGCAGTCGCTCGCCCGGTCCCCAGTCACCGCGGCGGATGCGGGCCCGTAGCTGGTCGGCGATCTGCCGATGGGGAAACTCGGCGGCGCCTGGATTGACCTCCATGGCACGTCACCTCCGTGTCGGACCCGATGATACCTAGCATCCTAGGACGCGAAAGACACTGTGTCCACCCGGACCGTCAGCGGGAGCGGGAATCACGACACGGCCGGTCCCACTCCCGCTGAACCGCCAGACAGCGGTCAGCGACGGCGGGCGATCAGCGCACCGTTGGCACCCGGTGCGTCGAAAGTGACCGTCCGAATCGATCCGAATCCGGCGTCGGCGAGCCAGTCTGCGTACTCGGTCTCCGAGTAGTTGCGTCCGCCGATGGTCTCCACCAGCATGTTCATGCCCATCAGGGCGGCCTCGGCGGGGCCGGTACGCTCCGGGTTGAGCAGCAGTTCAGCGACCACGATCGTGCCGCCGGCGGGCAACGCGTCGTGACACCGTTCCAGCAGCACCCGGTTGGTCGGCTCGTCCCAGTCGTGCAGGACCATGCTGAGCAGCATGACGTCGTGCCCTTGCGGCAGCTCCGGATCCACGAAGAAGTCGCCGGCGATCGTGTCGATCCGGTCCCCGAGCCCGGCGGCCTCCGCTTTCTCCGCCGCGATCGGTACGACGTGTGGCAGATCGTAGACGCTCGCCCGCAGACGTGGATGACGTCGACACATTTCGATCGGGTACGCCCCCGATCCGCCGCCGAGGTCGAGGAGCCGTCGGTGTGCCCCGAAGTCGTACTCCTGCGCCAACGCCCGCGCGGTGAACATCGAGGTGGCGTACATCGCCTCGAAGAACAGCGTGAGCATCTGCGGGTCGACGTCGGCGAAAACCGACTCCTGGGTGTGTGGATCCCAGGTCAGTGGCCGGTTCGTCCGCAGCGCATCACCGATCCGGTGCCAGGGCAGATAGGTCCGCTCGTCGCAGTAGCGGATCTGTCCGCCGAAGTAGTACGGCCGGCCGGTGACGAGGAACTCCTCGGCGATCGGCGAGTTGCGGTAGCCCGGCTCGCCGGGCTGCTTGGTGAGCAGCCCGATCGAGGCGCACGCGGCCAGCAGGGTGTCGGCTGGCCGCTCAGCGAGGCCGTACTCGTCGCACAGTTCCGCGACGGTGATGCTGCGACCGCCGGACAGCCTGGTGAACAAGTCGAGCTCGACCGCGGCGGCGAGCGTCTTGAAGCTCCAGAAACCGGTCACCAGACGCATAAGAGGGGTGGGGGTTAGCATCCGGACATTTTCGGCCAGGCATCCGACAGTTTGACTGAGCTGTCAGGTAGCCGATAGAACGACCACGGGCATGGGCCGTCCGGATGATCACCACGGTCCGGCTGTCGGTCCGGCGGGCCCTCCTCGACGTCGGAGATACTTCTCGAACTCCTGGGCGATCTCGTCTCCGGTCAACGGCTGGATCCCGGCGTCGCCGACCCGCTCCTCAAGTTCGCGGACGTACTCACCGAGCTCGGCGTCCTGCTCGGCGGCGGCCGAGACCCGGGCTTCCCACTGTGCGGCCTCCTCCGCCAGATCAGCCATCGGCACCGGCAGGTCGAGCAGATCCTCGACCCGGTGCAGCAGCGCCAAGGTCGCCTTCGGACACGGCGGGTTGTTGGCGTAGTGCGGCACGTGCACCCAGAACGAGACGGCGTCGACCTCCGCACGGGTGCAGGCGTCCTGGAGCACCCCGACGATGCCGGTGGGTCCGTCGTAGCGGGTGGGAATCAGCTGCAGTCGCTGCGCGGCGTCCTTGTCCGACGCGGTCCCGCTGATCGGCAGCGGCCGGGTGTACGGCACATCGGCGAGCAACGCGCCGAGCAGGACCACCCGGTTGACCTCCAGACTGTGACACAGTTCCAGCACCTGGTCGCAGAAGGTACGCCAGCGCATGCTCGGCTCGATGCCACGGATCAGCACCACGTCCCGGTCGGTACCGTCCGGACTGGCCACCATGAACCGGGTGGTGGGCCATTGGATTCGCCGCGTCTCGCCGCCAGCCATGGTGATCGTCGGCCGGCTGACCTGGAAGTCGTAGAACTCTTCGGGATCGAGCGCGGCGACCTCCCGGGCCTGCCAGACCTCTTCCAGGTGTTCGACCGCGGCGGTGGAGGCGTCCGCCGCGTCGTTCCACCCTTCGAAGGCCGCTATCGCCACCGGTGACCGCAGCACCGGTAGGCCGTCGAACTCGGTCACAGCACCTCCTCACCCGGGGTGCTCGGCGGAGTACTCCCGGTTGTCCAGATGAGCGGGCGATGTCCGGTGGTGCGATAGCTGTCGTGCGTCACCTTGCCAGCCTACGTGCCGCCCTGTGCGGCGGCCCGGTGGCCGCGCCGCCGGTTTCGGGCCCCGACCGGTCCGGGGCCACGCGGGGCAACTTGCGTCGCTGGGGGACCATGGATGCTGCGGTGTGCCGTCCGCGGGTGCCGCCCGGTGCTGCTCGACGGAGGCGGTCGACCGACGAGAACAGCCTGCCGACGAGAACAGCCTGCTGAGGAGGACGGATGGACCAGCCCGGTGCCCGTGCGTGGAGCCCGCTGCGGCTTGCCGCGCTCTGCGTCGCGGTGGTGGCCACCACCGCCTGCGCGGTCGCCCCGCTGACCGGCGAGCGGCCCGATGGGCGCAACGAACCGGCGGCACCCGGCGGCGCGTCCAGCCAGCCCCAGGGGGAGTCGCTCGAAGGCACGGACACGGTCGAGGAGTTCGAGCAGGACATCGTTGGTGCGGAGCAGTTGGCTGATGAGTACTGGTCGCAGCGGTTCGCCGGATTCGGCGCGCCGTTCCAACCGATCGGGCAGGTGGTTCCCTACTACCGCGATGGCGAACTGAGCTGTGGCGAGCAGTTGATCCCGCGCAACAACGCGGTCTACTGTCTGGCCAGCGGCGAGGAGTTCATCGCGTACGACGCGAACTGGGCCTTCGCCGTCTTTCAGGCCGTCGGCGACTCCTTCCTGTTCTACCTCATCGGGCACGAGTACGCACATGGCATTCAGGCGCGGCTCGAGCTGGACTACTCGTTCAGCATCGAGCGGGAACTCGCCGCGGACTGTCTGGCCGGGGCGTACCTGGGCGACTCGGTACGCGACGGTACGTTGCGGCTCGACGACGGTGACCTGGACGAGTTCCAGCGTGGTCTGGAAGCGGTGGCCGACGATCCCGACCAGCCGTGGTTCGAGGAAGGCTCGCACGGCACGGCCGAGCAGCGGATCGCCGCCTTCTTCAAAGGCTACGACGGCTCACTCGCCGGCTGTGACCTGAGCTGACCCGGTCAACCTGCGCATCGGTGGAGAACAATCACCGGCCAGGTCGTGTGACGCTGCGAGCAGGCGCCATGACGAATCTGGAGGTGCTGGAGATGGTCGAGGCTCGAACTGCTGATCCGCACGATGCCGGGCAGCCGGTCCGACCGGTGCGTACCGGCCGGATCGTCGGGTGGAGCGTGGCCGCCGGAGTGGTCCTGTCGGTGCTCTGGTCGTACCACTTCGTGGATGCGGTGATCGGGGACAACGTGGCCAACGCTCTGCTTGGGCGCGACGCGCGGGACACCGCGATCGCGGGGACCGCGGCCGGACTGCTGTTCGCCTTCGTTTCCGGTCTGGCCGGCACGTTCACCGCCTGCAACATCGCCATGGCGGCTTCGGTGGGCCCGCTGAGCCAGGCCGGTGGGTCGCAGCGGCAGCCACTGCTGATGCTGCTGCGTCCGGTCGGCTGGCTGACCCTGGGCATGGTCGTGGTCTCGGCGACCTACGGATTCGTCGGGGTGCTCGTCGGTGACTCGTTGCCGCAACTGTCCACCGAGACGGTTGGCGGCATGCCGGTGCGGATCATCCAATCGTCGGTCGTGTTCGGCATCATCGGCCTGGCACTGGCCGGTCTGGGGCTGGCGACGTTGCGGCTGCTGCCCGATCCCTTCGCGCACCGGCCGGTCGCCCGGGTGGTGGTGCTCGGGGCACTGATCGGCGGGTTTCTCATCGGGCGTCCGTATCCGTTGTTCAACAAGCTGTTCCACTGGGCGGTGGACACCGGTGCGCCGCTGTACGGCGCGGCCGCGTTCGTCCTGCAGTCGTTGGGCAACATCGTGGTGGTCACCGCGATCTTCGCGGCGCTGGTGCTGCTGACCCGGGGCGGATTCCTGCGTTGGCTCGCTGGCGACCCGGTCCGCACGATGACGATCACCGGTTCGTTGCTGCTGGCCCTCGGTGTGTTCACCATCGTCTACTGGGTGGTCCGGGTACCGGCGATCTTCGGTGTCGGCTGGTTCCCCACCATGCCGTACAACTGAACGGGGCCCGGCCGCGCCGGCCCGGCCGCCCGGTCCACGGGTGCGACGTATGCCACGTCGGCCCGTCGTCGGGTGGGCCCACCCCGGTGGGATAGGGCAGGATCGGTACAGCTGACCCGGCCGCCCCCCGGAGGTCCCGCTGAGCGTACCGCCGCCTGCAGCCGTGCTGTTCGACATGGACGGCACGTTGATCGACAGCGAGAAGTTGTGGGACGTCGCGCTGCAGGAACTGGCGGCTCGCTACGGTGGACAGCTGTCGCCGACGGCTCGGCTGGCCATGGTCGGCTCGGACCTGGCCACGACGATGCGGCTGCTGCACGGTGATCTCGACCAGCCGTGGCGGGATCCGGTGTCGGGGGCGGCATGGCTGACGGCCCGGGTCACCGAGCTGTTCTGGACCGACATCCAGTGGCGGCCCGGCGCGGCCGAGTTGCTGCGTGAGGTCCGCCGCGCCGGGGTGCCCACGGCGCTGGTCACGTCGACCGAACGCGGCCTGGTGGACGTGGCGCTGGCCACGCTTGGCCGGCACAACTTCGACGTGGTGGTCTGTGGCGACGAGGTCGCCGCCACCAAACCGGATCCGGCGCCGTACCTGGCCGCTGTGGCGGCTCTCGGGGTACCCGTCGCCGCCTGCGTCGCGATCGAGGATTCGCCGGCCGGGGTGGCCAGCGCCCACACGGCCGGAGTGACGGTGCTGGCGGTGCCGGACGGGGCGCGGCTGGCCGTGCCGGCCGGGGTCACGGTCCGGTCGAGCCTCACCGGGGTGTCCCTGTCGATGCTGGGCATGCTGGCCGCCGCCAGCGGCGGCGGCCAGCATGCCGGGTCGGGCCGGCCGACCGGCTGACGACCGGGGGTAGCGGTCGACCCGGCCAGCGGGTCTGTCAGTCGTGTGCGATCGCGGCCAACACGTTGAGCCGGGCGGCCCGGACCGACGGCAGTACCGCCGCGACGACGCCGATCCCCGCGGCGAGGGTGAGCAACACCGCCATCTGGCTCCACGGCAGCACCAGGTCGCTGATGCCCTGATCGCGCAGGGCGTGTACCACCGCGGCACCCATCCCGCTGCCGACCGCGACCCCGAGCAGCGCGCCGAAGACCGAGATCACCACGGCCTCGACGGTCACCATCCGCATGGTCTGCGACCGGCTCAGCCCGATGGCGCGCAGCAGACCCAGCTCGCGGGTGCGTTCGAGCACCGACAGCGCGAGGGTGTTCACGATACCCAGAACCGCGATCAGGATCGCGAGCGCCAGCAGGATCTGGATCATCGTCAGCAGGGTGTCGAACTGGCTCGTCTGTTGTTCGATGAAGGCCGCCCGGTCGGCGACGGCGACCTCGGGGGAGTCCGCGAGCAGCGCCTCGACCTGCGCCAGTACCGGATCGACCGGGGTGCCCGCAAGCAGTTTCAGGTACGCCTGGGTGGGTTGCGGCATCGCGAAGTTGTCGGTCGCGGCGGCCGGGACGACGAACCCGCCGAACAACTCGGACTCGGCGTATATCCCGGTCAGGGTGTGCCGCGCGGGTTCACCCCGGTTGTACCGGACCTCGACCTGGTCACCGAGCGCCAGTCCCTGCTCGGCGGCGGTCGCCGAGTCGACCAGCAGCCCGTCACCGGGCAGCGTGTCGATGCTGCCGGAGACCGGTCGGGCCCGGTAGATCTCCTTGAGCGCAGCGATGTCGCTGGTGGCGATGACCCAGTGCCGCTCGCCGTCGAGCAGCGCGATGTCGCTGTACACCCCGGCGGCGATGTCCACTCCGTCGATGCGGGCGGCGGCGTCGAGGACCGCCGGGTCGAACGACGGCGGGCGGGGTCCGGTCTGCACCCCGGAGATGACCAGCTCGGCCTGGATGGTGTCCTCGGCCAGTCGGGTGATGCTGTGTCGGGCCGAGTCGAGGATGACGGTCACTCCGGTCACCAACGCGATGCCGACCATCAGCGCGGCGGCGGTGATCGCGGTACGGCGCGGGTTGCGTCCGGAGTTGAGCCGGCCCAGCTTGCCCGGCACGGACCAGGAGAAGATCCGGCCGATACCGGCCACCACGGGCCTGCTGATCATCGGCGTGAGCAGCGCGACGCCGATGAAGGTGACCAGGACGCCGGCCAGGATCGTCCACAGCGTGCTGGCCGGGGCGTTGCCGCTGAGCCCGAGCCCGAGCAGGGTCGCTCCGCCGGCGCCGACGACGGTGCCGGCGATGGTGATCCGGGTCAGCGGCCGGTCCGGCGTGGCCACCTCCTGCATCGCGGCGACCGGCGGAATCCGGGACGCGCGTATCGCGGGCAGTACCGCGGCGATCACGGTGACCAGCAGACCCACGGCGAACGCGGCGATCACCGCGCTGGCCGGCACGCCGATTCCGGCCAGCATCAGGCCACCGCTGAACTGCCCGAACAGGTAGGCCAGTCCGGCACCGGCGCCGATCCCGGCGGCGAGCCCGAGGATCGAGGCGAGCAGGCCGACCGCGACGGCTTCGACGAGTACGGATCCGATCATCTGTCCGCGGCTGCCGCCGACGGCCCGGATCAGGGCCAGTTCCCGGGTGCGCTGGGCGACGATGATCGAAAACGTGTTCAGGATGAGGAAGATGCCGACGAACAGGGCGACACCGGCGAACCCGAGCAGGATGTTGTTGAAGAACCCCAGCCCTTCCTTCAGCCCGGTGGATGCCTCTTCGGCGAGTTCGCTGCCGGTCCTCACCTGGTAGCCGGTGCCCAGGACGGCGGCGATGTCGTCGCGTAGCGCCTGCGGTTCGACGCCGTCGGCGGCCCGTACGACCACGTTGGTGTACACGTCGGACTCGCCGAGCATGAGCGCGGCGGCGGCGTCGTCGGTGAAGGCGACCTCCTGCACCCCGCCGATGCTGTCCCGTCCGCCGCTGTAGCCGAAGACGCCGACCAGGGTGAAGTCCTGCCGGGGCAGGCGGGTCAGCACACCGACCCGGTCGCCGACGGTCAGGCCGGCGGTTTCGGCGACGGCCGCGTTGACGGCGACTTCGTCGTCCGCCACCGGGCCGCGGCCCTCGCGTAGTTGCAGCAGTTCGTCCTCGCCCACCCAGTTGCCGCCCAGTTGGGGAGGGCCGAACGAGGTGAGCGCCTTTCCGTTGCTGCCGATCACCCGGGCACCGTCGGCGGTGATCACGCCGGTCGCCCGCGCCACTCCGTCGACGGCTGCCACCCGGTCGACGATCCGGGCCGGCAGCGGCGCGGTCACCTGCTCGCCGTCGAACTCCGAAACCTCGATGTTCGGCGTGGCGCTGACCGCGACGTCGGTGGTGGCGTACGCGTCGGCGAACACCGAGTCGAAGCTGCGGCCGAGGGTGTCGGTGAGCACCAGCGCCCCGGACACGAACATGACGCCGAGCACCACCGCGAGTCCGGACAGGACCAGCCGGAGTTTGCGGGCGAGCAGGCTTTTCACGGTGGCCCGCAGCATCAGGCCACCGCCTCGGTGGCCGCGTTGTCGAGCTTCTTCATGGTGTCCAGCACGGTGTCGGGTGTCGGCGCGGTCAGTTCGTGCACGATCTGGCCGTCGGCGAGGAAGACGACCCGGTCGGCGTAGGAGGCGGCGACGGGGTCGTGGGTGACCATGACGATGGTCTGTCCGTGGTCGCGCACCGAGTTGCGCAGGAACCCCAGCACGTCGGCGCCGGCGTGGGAGTCGAGGTTGCCGGTGGGTTCGTCGGCGAAGATGACTTCGGGGCGGGCGACGAGGGCGCGGGCGCAGGCGACGCGTTGTTGTTGTCCGCCGGACAGTTGGGCGGGTCGGTGGTGCAGGCGGTCGCGTAGGCCGACGGTGTCGATGACGGTGTCGAACCAGGTGGGGTCGGGTTTGCGGCCGGCGATGGCCAGGGGGAGCAGGATGTTCTCTTCGGCGGTGAGGGTGGGGAGCAGGTTGAACTGTTGGAAGACGAAGCCGACCTTGTCGCGGCGTAGGCGGGTGAGTCCGGCGTCGCCGAGTCCGGTGACGGTGGTGTCGCCGATGGTGATGGTGCCGCGGGTGACGTTGTCGAGGCCGGCGAGGCAGTGCATGAGGGTGGATTTGCCGGAGCCGGACGGGCCCATGATCGCCGTGAACCGGCCACGGCGAAACTCGGCGTCGATGCCGCGTAGCGCGATCACCTGCGCCTCGCCCGACCCGTACACCTTCCAGACATCTGCTGCCCGGGCCGCGGCCCGGGAGTGTCCCGTTGCCGTCGTGGTCACTGGTCCTCCTCGGAGATGACGTGTGGTCAGCCGCCCCCGTGCGCGGCTGGTGTCTTCATCGTCGGTGTCACCGAGGGCGGTTCCATCGGTCCGCAGCACGACGCGGGCGCGGATTTCCCGCTGCGGGTGGCTCCGGATGGCGGGTCAGGGTTGTCCCTGAGTCCGGATCGGACCGATCGATAGCGACCACGACGTGGCTGGATGCCGGCACGCCGGTGACCGCTTCGGATCACTCGTAGGCGATCGCCTGCAGTACGTTCAACCGGGACGCCCGCCAGGCCGGCCACCAGGCGGCGAGCACGCCCGCGACCGCGGCCGCGACCACGAATCCGGCCAGTTGGCCGTACGGCACGCTGACCACGGTCAGCACGTCCTGTGCGCGCAGCGCGAACGACGCGGCCAGGCCGAGCGCGACCCCGAGCCCCACCCCCAGCAGGCACCCGAAGACCGCCATCAGCAGCGACTCCACCCGGACCATCCGGCGGATCTGTCGCCGGCTCATCCCGACCGCCCGGAGCAGTCCCAGCTCACGGGTACGTTCGTAGATACTCAGCACCAGGGTGTTGACGATGCCGAGGAAGGCCACCACGACGGCCAGCGCAAGCAGCACGTAGAAGATCCCCAGCAGGGTGTCGACCAGTGCGTTCTGTTGTTCCACGAAGCTGGTGCGGTCGCCGACCGCCACCAGCGGGTAGTCCGCCATCAACGCCTCGACCTCGGCGACGACGCGGGACACGTCGGCGTCGTCGGCCACGTCGACGAAGCCCTGGTACGCCAGCGGCCCGGCGAAGTAGCGCACCTGCGACTCGGGCAGGATCAGTCCGGCGGTCAGCGCGGTGCGGTAGATGCCGACGATCTCGTACGGTCGGTCGCCGCCGCGCGGCATGGCGATGGTCACCTCGTCGCCGACGGTCCAGTCGTTGGACTCGGCAGTGTTGACGTCCACGACCGCCTCACCGGCACCCGGGTCGAGCCGCCCGGCCTCGGTCTCCAGGGCGAACATCGGCTCGGCCTGATCGAGGTCGGTCGCGGAGACGAGTTGGTTGGGCTGCCCGTCCACGGTCATCACCGCGAAGTGGTACGCGACCGTGGCACTCACCCCGTCGAGGGCCGCCACCTCGTCGAGCCGCTGCGGGTCGAATCCTTCCCGCCCGGTGGGAAGTTGCTGGCTGTTGGTGAGGATCATCACGTCGGCGCCCAGGTTGTTTTCCACCAGGTCCGTGGTGGTCGCCTTCAGCGAGGCGCCGATGACCGTGATGGTGCTGACCAGCGTGACGCCGATCATCAGCGCGGCGGCGGTGATCGCCGTGCGCCGAGGGTTGCGCAGCGCATTGCGTCGACCCAGCCCGCTGGCCGCTCCCCAGCTCACCAGCCGCCCGATCGTGCCGGCGAGTGGCCGGGTCAGCGCCGGGGACAGCAGCGCGACGCCGACGACGGTCAGCAGCACGCCGCCGCCGAGCGCGAGTGCGGTCAGCGCGCCCGCCCCGACCAGACCGGCGGCGAGCAGCAGCCCGCCGAGGCCGGTCACCACGGCACCGACCACGGTCAGCCCGGTCAACGACTTGTCCGGTCGACTGGTGTCGTGCATCGCCGCGATCGGCGGCACCGATGATGCGCGGATCGCCGGAATCAGCGCGGCGACGATCGTCATCAGCACGCCGACCAGGTACGACACGATCACTACCAGCGGTGTGACGATCAGCCCGCCCTCGGGCAGCGACAGCGCCGACGCCGCGACCGCCTGCAGCGCCGCCGCGGCGCCGACGCCGGCGGCCAGACCGAGGGTGGCCGCGAGGACCCCGACCACCAGCGCCTCGAACAGCACGGCGCCGGTGACCTGTCCCCAGCTGGCGCCCAGCGCCCGGAACAAGGCGAGTTCCCGGGACCGCTGGGCGACGAGAATGTTGAACGTATTGAAGATCAGAAACATCCCGACCAGCAGGGCGACCAGTGCGAAACCGAGGAAGAACCAGTTGACGAAGGTCAGCAGCTGCTGGAACTGGGCGGCCTGGTCCTCGGCGAGCTGCTCGCCGGTGAGCGCCTCGAACCCGGTGGGCAGCTCGCCGGCAACCAGGTCCCGTAGTTGCGTGTCGGTGACCCCGGGCTCGGCGCGCAACTGCGCCGTGCCGTACACCCCGGTACGACCGTAGAACAGCCGCTGCGCCTGCGACTCGGTGAAGGCCACCATGGTCTCGCCGGCCAGCGAGTCCCGCCCGCCGCTGTATTCGAGCAGGCCGACGACCTCGTACTCGACGGCCTCGTAGGCGGCCGAGACGTAGACCCGTAGCCGGTCGCCGACCTCGACGCCGGCCTGTTCGGCGGTGAGCCGGGTGACGACGACCTCGTCGTCGCGCTGTGGCGCGCGGCCCTGCGCCAGGCGCAGCAGCGCGTCGTCGTCGTCGGTTACCTCTTCGCCGGAGTAGCCGACACCGATCTGCGGCGCGCCCTGGGTGGGCACCGCCTTGCCGTCGCTGGCCCGGAACGGGATCACGCCGGTGGCGCTGGCCTCCCCGGTGACGGCGGCCACCCCGTCGATGTCGGCCAGCCGGTCCAGATCGGCATCGGTCAGCAGCGGCGGTTCGCCGTCGGTGCCGGACTGGTCGTCGGCTGCCTGGATCTGTACGGCCACGTCGGCGTTGACCGTCTGGAAGAGCCGTTCGAAACGGTTGCCGAGGCTGTCGGTGAGCACCATGGAACTCGCGACGAACAGCACCCCGAGGATGATCGCGAAGCCGGACAGGACCAGCCGGAGTTTGCGTGACAGCAGGCTGCGTAGCGTTGCCCGGAACATCAGACCCCCTCGGCGCCTTCGGTGACCGCCGTCACGTCCAGGTTCTTCAGCCGGTCGAGCACCGCTTCGGCGTCGGGGTCGTGTAACTCGTCGACGATCTGGCCGTCGGCGAGGAAGACGACCCGGTCGGCGTAGGAGGCGGCGACGGGGTCGTGGGTGACCATGACGATGGTCTGTCCGTGGTCGCGCACCGAGTTGCGCAGGAACCCCAGCACGTCGGCGCCGGCGTGGGAGTCGAGGTTGCCGGTGGGTTCGTCGGCGAAGATGACTTCGGGGCGGGCGACGAGGGCGCGGGCGCAGGCGACGCGTTGTTGTTGTCCGCCGGACAGTTGGGCGGGTCGGTGGTGCAGGCGGTCGCGTAGGCCGACGGTGTCGATGACGGTGTCGAACCAGGTGGGGTCGGGTTTGCGGCCGGCGATGGCCAGGGGGAGCAGGATGTTCTCTTCGGCGGTGAGGGTGGGGAGCAGGTTGAACTGTTGGAAGACGAAGCCGACCTTGTCGCGGCGTAGGCGGGTGAGTCCGGCGTCGCCGAGTCCGGTGACGGTGGTGTCGCCGATGGTGATGGTGCCGCGGGTGACGTTGTCGAGGCCGGCGAGGCAGTGCATGAGGGTGGATTTGCCGGAGCCGGACGGGCCCATGATCGCCGTGAACCGGCCACGTGCCAGGTCCACGCTGACCCCGCGTAGCGCGATCACCTGCGCCTCGCCCGACCCGTACACCTTCCAGACATCCACCGCACGGGCGGCCGGGCCGGCCGCCGTCGTCACTGTCACCCTCACCACTCCTGCCGTTGTCGGATGCCACCAACGCTAGGCGTCGGCGACGTCGGCGACGTCGTGCCGGGGTACGGTCGTGCGCTCCACCGCGCCGCGCCGCAGGCTCCGACCTGAGAAGGATCCGCGTCGCAGGCTCCGACCTGAGAAGGATCCGCGCCGCAGGCTCCGACCTGAGAAGGATCGGCCGGCTCAGCCGCCGGGACGCACCAGCCCGGATTCGTACGCCAGCACCACCGCCTGCACCCGGTCCCGCAGGCCGAGCTTGGTCAGGACGTGCCCGACATGCGTCTTGATCGTGGTCTCGCTCACCGACAGCGTGGCGGCGATCTCGGCGTTGGACAGGCCGCGCGCCATCTGCACGAGCACCTCGCGTTCCCGCTCGGTCAGCACGTCGAGACTTTTCGGCGGGGTGGCGTCGGGGTCGGGCAGCGACAGCGCGAACTTGTCCAGCAGCCGGCGCAGGATTCGCGGTGCGACGACCGCCTCGCCGACCGCGACGGTGCGGATCGCGGCGACCAGGTCCTCGGCGGGTACGTCCTTGGCGAGAAACCCGCTGGCGCCGGCCCGCAACGCACCCACCACGTACTCGTCGAGGTCGAAGGTGGTCAGTATCAGCACCCGGACCGGCAGCCGCGCGTCGACGATCGCACGGGTCGCCGCGACCCCGTCCATCCGCGGCATCCGGATGTCCATCAACACCACATCGGGCAGCAACCGGCGGGCCAGGTCGACGGCTTCGGCCCCGTCGCCGGCCTCACCGACGATGTCGAGGTCGGTCTCGGCGCCCAGGACCATCCGGAACCCGGTGCGTAGCAGCGGCTGGTCGTCGGCGAGCAGGATGCGTACCGGACGACCGCCGGCCGGTCGTCCGGTGGCTGCCGGTGCGGTCACGGTGTCCCCTTTCGTGTTGCCGCGCCCAACTGTTCCATCGGCAGTTTGGCGTATATGCGAAACCCGCCGCCGGGCCGGGGTCCGGTGCGTAGGGTCCCGCCGTACAGGGCGACCCGCTCGCGCATGCCGACCAGGCCGTGGCCGACGGGTGCGCGGTCCGGGGCCGGGCCGCGGCCGGTGTCGAACACCTCGAGGATCAGCCAGTAGACGCCGAAGCTGAGCCGGACCTCGGCGGTGGCGGCACCGGCGTGTTTGAGCGCGTTGGTCAGGGCCTCCTGCACGATCCGGTAGATCGTCAGCGTCACCCCGGGGTCGAGGTCGCCGGGCACCCCGTCGACCCGAAGGGTGACTGGCAGGCCGGCCTCGCGGATCTGCTCGACCAGCGACTCGATGCCGGCGAGCCCTGGCTGGGGGGCGAGTTCGGCGTCGGCCGGCTCGGCGTCGGTACGCAGTACGTCGAGCAGCCGGCGCATCTCGCGCAGCGTGCTGCGGCTGGTCTCGGCGATGGTGCCCAGCGCCTCGTCGGCGGCGGCGGGGTCGCGGTGCAGTATCCGACGGGCGCCGGTGGCGAGCACGCCCATGACGCTGACGTGGTGGGCCACCACGTCGTGCAGCTCCCGCGCGATGCGCCGTCGTTCGTCCGCGACGGCCTGCTCCGCCGTGGCCCGTTGGTTGTCCTCGGCGACCCGGGCGCGTTCGGCCAGCGCGTGCGTGGACGAGCGCCGGGCGTGCACGCTACGCCCGATGAAGAAGCAGGCGAGGGCGCTGAGTCCATTGACGAACAGCAGGTACAGCCGGGACACGTCCAGCGCCTGCGGGGCCGGAAGCACCGCGTTGGCGGTGAGCACCGGCAGCCACAGCAGCACCGTGGCGAGGATCGCCGGACCCAGTCGTAACCAGGCGGCGGCGGTGTAGGTCAACACCACCACGCCCAGTGACATGCTCAGCGGCTCGTGTTCGGTGCTCATCGGGATCACCACCGCGGCGGCGCTGCCCAGCACCGCCGGCCAGAGCAGCACCCGACGCAGGGCGAGCGGCACCGCCCCCAGCAGGCTCCAGCCCACGATCGCCGGCCAGGACAGGCCGCTGTCGAGCCGTTGCGGCGTGACGGGGGTGAGCATCAGGTCGACCGCGACGATCGCGGCGGCGAGCAGAGCGTCACGCCACAGCAGCGCCGGGGCCGGCCCGGCGGGGCCGCCGGCGCGGACCGAGCGCCACCAGCGCCGGAGCGACTCGCCGGCGGCGCGGTCCGGCGCGGTGGCGTCCATGTCTGCGACGGTAGCCGCCAGCAGCGGTGGGTTCGGCCCACCACGGCCGGATCCGGTCTCCTCCCTCAGCAGGAGACCGGATCGTTCGACGGTGTCGGGAAGGACGGGGGAGTTCCGCCGTACGCGGGGCAGTAGGCCTGGTAGCTGCACCAGTCACAGAGCCGGCTCGGCTTCGGCCGGAAGTCACGGCTGTCGGTGGCCTGGCAGATCGCCCGCCACAACGCCAGTACGGTGCGCTCGAAGCGCAGCAACTCGTCGGCGTCGGGAGTGTAGTCGCAGACCTCGGCGTCTTTGAGATAGAGCAGCCGCAGCACCCGGGGGACCACCTTGCGGGTACGCCACAGCACCAGCGCGTAGAACTTCAACTGGAACAACGCCCGGGACTCGAACGCCTCCCGGGGGGCCCCGCCGGTCTTGTAGTCCACCACCCGTAGGTCGCCGTCGGGTGACACGTCCAGCCGATCGATGTAGCCACGGATCAACAGTTGGCCGTCGACCGTCGCGTGTACCAGGCTTTCCCGCTCCGCCGGCTCCAGCCGGCGTGGGTCCTCGACGGTGAAGTAGCCGGCCAGTAGTTCACGGGCGACGGCGAGGAACCCGTCCAGGTCCGGGCGGCCGGTCGACTGATCCGCCGACTGATCGTCCGGTGCCGCGGCGAGAACCTCCCCGATCGCGGGGTCCTGCGCCAACAGACGCTGCCACTGCGGCGCGACCAGGGCACCGGCCGCCTCCGGGGTGCGTTGCGCCGCAGGTAGGTCGAACAGCCGCTCCAGCACCGCGTGTACCAGCGTGCCGCGGACCTGCTCGACGGTGGGACGCTCGGGCAGCCGATCGATGCTGCGCAACCGGTACAGCAGCGGACAGGTCTTGAAGTCCGCCGCCCGCGACGGCGACAAAGTGGCCTGCCGGGGCACCCCGGCGGTGGTGTCGCCATCCGCGTCGAACGTCACCTGCTGCACCGTTTCCGCCGTCATGCCACGCAGGGTAGGTCACGGGTACGACGCGGCTGCGCGCTGGCCCGCCGGCCAGCGTGGGGCAAACCGTGCGCCGGCCGTACAGCCGCGTTCCGTAGCATCAACCCGATGGAGGACACCGCACAGCGTCCCCGGGACCGACCCGACCGGCGGCCAGGGATCAGCCTCGGCCGGGTGCTCGGCTTCCCGGTCTATCTCAACGCGTCGGTGCTGTTGCTGGCGGTCCTGGTCACCGTCGTCTACGGCGAGTTCGTCCGGGGTCAGCTGGACGTCGCGGCACCGGCGCGGTACGCGGTCGGGCTCGGGTTCGTCGTCTGCCTGCTGGGGTCGGTGCTGCTGCACGAGCTGGGGCACGCGTTGACCGCGCGGCGGCACGGGATCGGTGTGCGCGCGATCACTCTGGAGATGCTGGGCGGGTACACCGAGATGGACCGCGACGCGCCGACCCCAAAGGTCGACCTGCTGGTATCGCTGGCCGGTCCGGCCGTCTCGCTCGGCCTGGGCGTGGTCGCCGCGGTGGCCGCCCTGCTGCTGCCGGACCGCACCCTGGTCGACCAGTTGGCGTTCCAGTTGGCGGTGGCGAATCTGCTGGTCGCGCTCTTCAACTCGTTGCCGGGCCTGCCGCTGGACGGCGGCCGGGCACTGCGGGCGGGGGTCTGGGCCGTCACCCGCGACCGCCACGCCGGCACCGAGGCGGCCGGCTGGGTCGGCCGGGCGGTGGCAGCTGGCACGGCCGCGCTGGTGGTGCTGCTCACCGTGGCCGGCGCGCTCTCGCCGTTCGGGCTGATCTTCATGCTGCTGGTGTCGTTCACCCTGTGGCAGGGTGCCAGCCAGTCGATCAGGGTGGCGCGGATCGGCCGACGGTTTCCGCTGATCGATCTGGCGGCGCTGGCCCGGCCGGTCTTCGCCGTGCCCAGTGGCACCCCGCTGGCCGAGGCGCAGCGGCGCGGCCCGGACACGGCAGTGCTCGGCGTGGCCGATTCCGTCGGCCGGCTGGTCGCGCTGGTGGACCGGACCGCAGCCGCCGCGGTGCCACTGGAGCGACGGCCGTGGGTGGCGGTCGACGCCGTCGCCCGGGGCATCGACGGGGTGCACCGGATACCGGTCGGACTCGGTGGTGAGCAGGTGGTCCGCACCGTGCAGGAACATCCGGGCGCACAGTACCTCGTGACCCGGGGGGAAGATGTGATCGGCGTGTTGAACGTGGCCGATCTCGCGCAGTTGTTGGAGCCGAACCGAAAGATGAATCCGTGACCCCGCCGACCACCGCCGTCGTAGCCGGCGACCCCCCGACCACCCCCATCTCGGCCAGGCGTGGACCGTTCCAGCCGGGTGACCGGGTGCAGCTGACCGACCCGAAGGGCCGGATGCACACCGTCACCCTCGTCCCCGGCCGGTCGTTCCACACCCACCGCGGCGCCCTCGAGCACGACGCCCTGATCGGGTTGCCCGACGGCAGCGTGATCACCTCGGCCGGTGGGACGGCCTACCTGGCGTTGCGTCCGCTGCTGGCCGACTACGTTTTGGGCATGCCGCGCGGCGCCCAGGTGATCTACCCGAAGGACGCGGCGCAGATCGTCGCCATGGGCGACGTCTTCCCCGGTGCCCGGGTGCTGGAGGCCGGGGCGGGGTCAGGCGCGCTGACCTGTTCGCTGTTGCGTGCCGTCGGTGCCGACGGCGAGGTGCACTCCTACGAGGTCCGTCCGGACTTCGCCGACATCGCGCGTCGCAACGTGGAGGAGTTCTTCGGCGGCCCGCACCCGGCCTGGCGGTTGTCCGTCGGTGACGTGGCCAGTTGTCCGCTCACCGGATTCGACCGGATCGTGCTGGACATGCTCACCCCGTGGGATCTGCTCGATCTGGTGGCGGGGGCGCTGCTGCCGGGCGGTGTGCTGATCGGCTACGTGGCGACCACCCCGCAGCTGAGCGAACTGGTCGAGGCGTTACGTGGACACGGCGGTTTCACCGAGCCGCAGGCCTGGGAATCGCTGGTGCGTGGCTGGCACGTCGACGGTCTCGCGGTTCGACCGGACCACCGGATGGTCGGGCACACCGCCTTCCTCGTGTCCACCCGGCGGCTCGCACCGGGGGTCACCGCGCCGCCCCGGCGTCGTAAGCCCAGCCGGGGTGCGCAGGCGTACGCCGAACGTCGCGGTGCCGGCGACGCACCGGAGCGGACCCATCGCCCGTCCGTGGCCGACGGGGTCGGGGGTCCTGCGCCGGTCGACGACGAGGGTCTGGCGTGAGCCGGCCGGCGTTCGGCGGCGGTGAGCTGCCGGCGGTCTTCCCGGACTGGTCGCCGTACCCGGATCTGGACGCGGCGGCCCGTGCCTATCTGCGGGATCCCGATGTCGCGCTGGACGCGCTGAGCGCGGTGCTGGCCGGTGCCGAGGTGCTGGCGTTCACCCTGGAGCGGTTCGTCAACGAGGTCAACGGGGTCTGGCAGGAGGTGGCGATCTGTGACGGCGGCCGGATGATTCTCTGGCACGGGGAGGACGTTCCGCCGGGCGACGGGCCGGTGGGCTCGATGACCTCGTCGCTGCGGGTCGTGCCGCTGTCGACGGTGACCGAGGTCGGTTGTCGGCGTCGGTTGACGCGTACCCCCTCCGGCCAGGCCCGGGTCGACAGCGTGGACGTCTATCTGCTGCTGAGCTCGCAGGACGAGACGGTCCAGTCGGATGAGCACGCCAGCCCACGACACGACGCGTTGCGGTTCGGCAAGACGTTGGACGACGGAGGTCCGGGGCAAATTGCCCGACTTGAGGAGTTCGCGCGGGTTATCGCGTCGGTGGTCGGCCGCCCGCTGCTGTGAGATAGATAACTCGTTGTCGGAGTGTGGTCACCCAGCGTCTGGTCCGGCGACCTCGGTCTGATCCGCCGAACGCAGGACATGGATACACTCGCCCGGACAGTCCTTGGCCGCGTCGATGACGTCCAACCGCAGGTGGTCCGGCACGTCCACCCGGCTGCCGGCGGCGATCTGAAGCTCGCCGGATCCGTCCTTCACGTAGGCCAGGCCGTCGATGTCGAACTCGAAGACGTCCCGGGCGTACTGCACGCAGAGACCGTCACCGGTACAGAGATCCTGGTCCACCCAGACCTGCAGTTCGCCGCCGGCAGGGGCGTCCGGCGTGTCGCCACCGGGCACTACGGCGCTGCGGCTGTCGGTCGGGGTGGTCACGGCACACCTCCTGGGCTCGGGGCTTGCGAATACCGGTCGGTCCGGGCCGTCGGCGTCGTCCACCGACACGCCGCCGACACGCCGCCGACGGTACCCGAACCGGCCGGGGCGCGTCCCGAGCGGGCCGGTGGCCGGCCCGCATGCGAACGATGTGATCAACGTTGTGGGACGACTGTGTTGCGTGGGTTCGAAACGTCCGGCAAACGGCTAGTGTTATGGCAGAACGTTTTAGCCCCCGGGGAGGTGGGACGTGGCACGCAGCGACGACGCGGATTCGCGCGCCGCACGGTGGGAGAAGGAGGCCCACGATCTCTCCACCCAGGTCGCGTTTCTTCAAGAGGAACTCGCTCTGGTGCGGCGCAAGTTGACCGAAAGCCCCCGACACGTCCGGCAGCTCGAGGAACGGCTAGCGGCAGCGCAGGCGCAGCTGGCCCGACTGACCGAGAACAACGAGCGGCTCGTGGCCACCCTGAAGGAGGCCCGGGCCCAGATCGTCACGCTCAAGGAGGAGATCGACCGGCTGGCGCAACCGCCCAGCGGGTACGGGGTCTTCCTGTCCAAGCACGCCGACGGCACGGTGGACGTGTTCACCGGTGGCCGCAAGCTGCGGGTGGCGCTCTCGCCGTCGCTGGACGCCGAGGAGCTACGCCGTGGGCAGGAGGTGCTGCTCAACGACGCGCTCAACGTGGTCGACGCGTTCGGCTACGAGCGGGTCGGCGAGGTGGTGATGCTCAAGGAACTCCTCGAGGATCCGGACGGCGGGCCGAGCGACCGTGCCCTGGTCATCTCGCACGCCGACGAGGAACGGGTGGTCCATCTCGCCCAGACCCTGATCGGTTCGGCGCTGCGGGCCGGAGACTCGTTGATGATCGAGCCCCGGTCGGCGTACGCCTACGAGCGGATTCCCAAGAGCGAGGTCGAGGAGCTGGTGCTGGAGGAGGTGCCGGACGTCGACTACACCGACATCGGCGGCCTGCACGCCCAGATCGAGCAGATCCGCGACGCGGTCGAGTTGCCGTTCCTGCATGCGGATCTGTTCCGGGAGCACCACCTGCGCCCGCCGAAGGGCATCCTGCTCTACGGGCCGCCCGGGTGCGGCAAGACGCTCATCGCCAAGGCGGTGGCCAACTCGTTGGCCAAGAAGATCGCCGAGCGGCGTGGTGAGGAGAAGCACACCAGTTTCTTCCTCAACATCAAGGGACCGGAGCTGCTCAACAAGTACGTCGGTGAGACCGAGCGGCACATCCGGTTGATCTTCCAGCGGGCTCGGGAGAAGGCCGGCGAGGGTACGCCGGTGATCGTGTTCTTCGACGAGATGGACTCGGTCTTCCGGACCCGTGGTTCGGGGGTCTCCTCGGACGTGGAGAACACCATCGTTCCGCAGCTGCTCAGCGAGATCGACGGGGTCGAGGGGCTGGAGAACGTGATCGTGATCGGTGCCTCCAACCGGGAGGACATGATCGATCCGGCGATCCTGCGGCCGGGCCGACTCGACGTCAAGATCAAGATCGAGCGTCCGGACGCCGAGGCGGCCAAGGACATCTTCTCCAAGTACATCCTGTCCGGGCTGCCGCTGCACGCGGACGACCTGATCGAGCACGGCGACGACGCGCAGGCCACCGTGGCAGCCATGATCGACGCCGTGGTACTGCGGATGTACTCCGAGACCGACGAGAACCGGTTCCTCGAGGTCACCTACGCCAACGGTGACAAGGAGGTGCTGTACTTCAAGGACTTCAACTCCGGGGCGATGATCCAGAACATCGTCGACCGGGGCAAGAAGATGGCCATCAAGGAGTTCCTGACCTCGGGCCGCAAGGGCCTGCGGCTGCAGCACCTGCTCGACGCCTGTGTCGACGAGTTCCGGGAGAACGAGGACCTGCCGAACACCACCAATCCCGACGACTGGGCCCGGATCTCCGGCAAGAAGGGGGAGCGGATCGTCTACATCCGCACCCTCGTCTCCGGCGGCAAGGGCGCCGAGGCGGGCCGGTCGATCGAGACCGCCAGCAACACCGGCCAGTACCTCTGAGCCGACCGTACGCGGCGGCGGACGCGACCGAGCTGTCGTGTCCGCCGCCGCGTCCGTCGTGCTGCCCGCTCGCGCCCCGCTACGGTCTCGCGGGCACCAGCGGTAGTCGCGCGGGCACGCCGACCACAGGATCCGTCGGTGCGGCGACTACGCTCGACATGACGGGCGTGAGTGAAGCGATCGCGAGTGAAGCGATGAGGTAACGGCATGAGTGTGCGGCGGATCATGGGTACCGAGGTGGAGTACGGCATCTCCGTGCCCGGACAGCCCGGAGCCAACCCGATGGTGACGTCCTCCCAGGTGGTCAACGCGTACGGGGCCCGACCGGAACTCAACCGGGGTGGGCGGGCCAGATGGGACTACGAGGAGGAGTCGCCGCTGCGCGACGCCCGCGGATTCACCTACTCCGGTGCGGCGTACGACCCGGCGGAGGCCCTCGCTGACGAGGATCTCGGCCTGGCCAACGTCATCCTGACCAACGGTGCCCGGCTCTACGTCGACCACGCCCATCCGGAGTACTCGACCCCCGAGGTGACCAACCCGCGGGACCTGGTGCAGTGGGACAAGGCCGGCGAGCGGGTCATGGCGGAGGCGGCCCGCCGCGCCGCGACCATCCCCGGCACCCATCCGATCCAGCTCTACAAGAACAACACCGACAACAAGGGCGCCAGCTACGGCGCGCACGAGAACTATCTGATGCGGCGGCAGACCCCGTTCGCCGACATCGTCGCGTACCTGACGCCGTTCTTCGTCACCCGTCAGATCGTCTGCGGTGCCGGGCGGGTCGGGATCGGCCAGGACGGTTCCCAGCCAGGCTTCCAGATTTCGCAACGGGCGGACTTCTTCGAGGTCGAGGTGGGGTTGGAAACGACCTTGAAGCGCCCGATCATCAACACCCGTGACGAACCGCATGCCGACGCCGACAAGTACCGTCGGCTGCACGTCATCATCGGCGACGCCAATCTGTCGGAGATCTCCACCTATCTCAAGGTCGGTACCACCGCGCTGATCCTGACGATGATCGAGGAGAAGGCGCTCGGCCCGGATCTCGGCATCGCCGATCCGGTCGCCGAGTTGAAGTCGGTCAGCCACGATCCGTCGCTGTCGCATCTGATGCGGATGCGCGACGGTCGCCGGCTCACCGCGCTGGACCTGCAGTGGGCGTTCTTCGAGCGGGCCCGGGCCTTCGTCGACGACCGGTCCGGCGACGACGTCGACGAGATCACCGCCGATGTGCTCGACCGTTGGGAGAACGTTCTGGAGCGGTTGTCCGGCGATGTGATGTCCTGTGCCCAGGAACTCGACTGGGTCGCCAAGCTGCGGCTGCTGGAGGGCTACCGGGAGCGGGAGGGCCTGACCTGGGGATCGCCCAAACTGCAACTCGTCGACCTGCAGTACGCCGACGTACGGCCGGAAAAGGGACTCTACCACCGGCTGGTCGGGCGCGGGGCGATGCGTACCCTGCTCGACGAGCCGGCGACCCGCGCCGCGATGGTCGAGCCGCCAGCGGACACCCGGGCCTACTTCCGTGGTCGCTGCCTGGCCCAGTACGCCTCCGAGGTCGTGGCGGCCAGCTGGGACTCGGTGATTTTCGACGTGGGCCGCGAGTCGCTGGTCCGGGTGCCGATGATGGAACCCGAACGGGGCACCCGCAAGCACGTCGGCGCGTTGTTCGATCGCTGTGTCAGCGCCAAGGATCTGCTGGAGGCGATCACCGGCGGGTGAGGCCGCCGGGACCGCCGTGGCACGCACCGCCGCGCCACGGCGGTTCGCTTGCCGCGAACGTGGGCGGCGGCGGCGGGTTCTGTCGCCACCGCGAGGTAAGTTTCACCCAGGCGATTCGCTGAGGAGGCACCTGATGGCTACCCGTGACAGCGGCGGTCAGTCCCAGTCCGGCAAGGCCCGCCGGTCCGAGGACGTCGACGAGGTCGCGACCGAGACGGACCCTGAGGTCGCGCAACGGCACGCGGAGATCACCGAGGACGTCGACGACCTGCTTGACGAGATCGACTCCGTCCTGGAGGAAAACGCCGAGGAGTTCGTCCGTGGTTACGTCCAGAAGGGCGGCGAATAACGGCCGCGGGCGGTGATGATCGCACCCGGCGGGTGCGCACGCTAGTCTGCTTCAACGACACCGGCGGTCCTGGCCAGTCCCGTGCAACGCCACGGCCGACTGGCCAGGACGATCACGTTCTGCAGAAAGGGACCACGTGGCAGCGGGATTCGATCCATCCGGGCGGCTACCTGACGTGTTCACCAGCGCGGGGACGTCCTCGTTCAGCCAGTTCCTGGCGACGGCGGCGCCGGAACTGCTGCCGGGGCGCCGTCCGCTGCCGCCGGGTGTCTCCGCCGACGTCGCGCCGCACGCGACCACGATCGTCACGCTGGTGACCGCCGATGGGGTGGTGATGGCGGGGGACCGACGGGCGACCATGGGCAACCTGATCGCCAACCGGGACGTCGAGAAGGTCCACCCGGCCGACGCCTACTCACTGATCGGTATCGCCGGCACCGCCGGAATCGGCATCGAGCTGATGCGTCTGTTCCAGGTCGAGCTGGAGCACTACGAAAAGATGGAAGGCGCGGTGCTGTCCCTCGACGGCAAGGCCAACCGTCTCGCTTCGATGATCCGCAACAACCTCGGCGCCGCGCTGCAGGGCTTGGCCGTGGTCCCGATCTTCGCCGGGTTCGACCTCGCCGCCACCGACGCGGCCAAAGCCGGTCGACTCTTCAGCTTCGACGTGACCGGTGGGCCGTACGAGACCACCGGATTCGACGCCATCGGCTCCGGTTCACTGTTCGCCAAGGCAGCGCTCAAGAAGCGCTACCGCGCCGGACTGAGCAGCGCCGAGGCGGTGCGCCTCGCGGTCGAGGCCCTCTACGACGCGGCCGACGACGACACCGCCACCGGCGGACCCGACCTGACCCGGCGGATCTTCCCGATCGTGATGACCGCGACCGCGGCCGGTACCCACCGGCTCACCGACGAGGAGTCGGCCGAGCTCGCCGAGGCGGTCGTCGCCGGGCGTACCGAGAACCCCGGCGGCTGAGCGGGGATCCCCCGCCGACCGCCCTGATCCGCTGTTGTCGACCCACCTGGCCGAAGGAGAGCCGCCGCCGTGGCAATGCAGTTCTACGCCTCGCCCGAGCAGATCATGCGGGACCGTTCCGAGCTGGCCCGCAAGGGCATCGCCCGGGGCCGCAGCGCGCTGGTGCTGAGCTACGAGGGCGGGGTGCTGTTCGTCGCCGAGAACCTGTCCAGCGCCCTGCACAAGGTCAGTGAGATCTACGACCGGATCGGGTTCGCCGCGGTGGGGCGCTACAACGAGTTCGAGAACCTGCGCCGGGCCGGGGTCCGGATGGCTGATCTCAACGGCCTGAGCTACGACCGTCGGGACGTGACCGGGCGGGCACTGGCGAACGCGTACGCCCAGACCCTGGGTGCCATCTTCACCGAACAGTCGAAGCCGTTCGAGGTGGAGATCTGCGTGGCCGAAGTCGGTCTGGAGCCGTCGGCCGACGAGATCTACCGGCTCACCTACGACGGCTCGGTGACCGACGAGCCGGGCTGGATGGCGATGGGCGGGCACGCCGAGACGATCGCCGGGGCGCTGCGGGCCGACCACCGCCCCGACATGCCGCTGGCCGCGGCGATCCAGCTCGCGGTGCGCGCGTTGGCCGGCGTCGGCAGCGAGAACGGGTCGACCCGCAGCATCGCCGCCGACCAGTTGGAGGTGGCGGTGCTGGACCGTCGCCGCAAGGGCCGTACCTTCCGGAGGATCACCGGCGCGGCGCTCACCGCGCTGCTCGACGGTGGCGCCGATTCCGCACCCGAGGAGCCACCTGCGGCCAGCGGCCGCGCCAGCGGCCCTCGGCTGCCCGAAACGGCGCCGGAGAAGCCGACTTCCTCGGCCGGCTCGGCCGATCTCGAAGACGCCGGCGGGGGCAGCGAGGACGAAAAGGACTAGGCCCTAGGCCCGGTGCCACCGGCGGTGGATCACACCCACCGCCGGACCACCCGCCAGTATCCGGCCATCGCCGTGTTGAACAGCGCCGTCCCGGGCGGTTCTACCAGAGGGGTGTCCAGCCGGTCGGTGAGTACCCGCATCCACACCCGATCGGCAACGGTCCGTTCGGCCTGCAGCACCGCCCGTCGGTGCCGGACGTGCCGGCGGTGTCGCCACAGCCACCGATAGCCGCGCAGCTTGTCCGGTAGCCAGCCCTGCCGGGCGGCCAGGGCCAGCATCGCCAACTCCAACGCGACCAGCGGCGGACCGAGAAGCAGCAGTGACCGGGTCCCCCACACGGTGGCGACGAACATCAGCCGGTTTCGTTCCACCAGGTAGAACTTGAAACCGTTGCGGCTGAACTCGTAGCGGTGCAGGGCCACCGCGTCGGGCACGTTGATCACCCGTAGCCCGATCCGCCAGGTACGGATGGACAGGTCCGCATCCTCGTGGTAAGCGAAATAGTGGGGGTCGAACCCGCCGAGCCGGTCCCAGTGGGCCCGGCTGGTGACCAGGCAGGCCCCCATCGCGCCGGCGGTGTCCGTCGGCGCGCTGCGGGTCTCCCGTTCCCGGAACCCACCGATCCAGCTCAAGCCCAGCACGTGCACTTCGTTGCCTCGCGAGTTGAGCAGGTCGGGCTCGTCCGCCAGCCGCACCGCCCCGGCGGCGATTCCGACGGCGGGGTCGGCGAGTTCCGCCACCAGCCGGGCCAGCGTGGTGGGCTCCACCACCGCGTCACCGTTGACCAGCGCCACGTACTCGCCGCGCGCGGCGGCGACGCCCAGATTGCAGCCGGCGGAGAAACCGAGGTTCTCGCCGTCGCCGACCACGGTCACTCCGGGTACGGTACGCAGCGCGAGGACATCGTCGGTGGTGCACCCGTTGTCCACCAGCACCACGTCCACGTCAACCTTGACCGAGCTGAGCAACGCTTCGACCGCCCGGCGAAGCAGCGGCTCCTCGCGCCAGGCGAGCACCACGGCGCTGACCCGTGGCAGACCGTCGGTCGGGTTCTGCTGATGGGTGTCGGACATGTGACTGTCTCCTGCGTCGGAGCCGCCTCTTCTGCGGCCGGTTGGTGCTCAGTCGGTGAACGCAGGGTCACGTAGCGCGGCGGAGAGCATGCTGCGCCAGTCTGCCATGGCCGGTAGCCCGGCGAGCGCCCAACGCTCGTGTCCGAGCACCGAGTGTGCCGGCCGCGGCGCGGGCCGGGGGAACCGGTCGCTGGTGGTCGGGCGTACCCGCCGCGGATCGAGGCCGCGTACCGCGAACACCTCGCGGGCCAGGCCGCACCAGGTGGTCTGACCGCTGGCGGTGCCGTGGTAGATCCCGGCCGGCGCGCCACCGGCGAGCGCCGCGTGCGCGAGCCGGACGATCTGCTGTGCCAACGCGTACGACCACGTCGGCTGACCGCGCTGGTCGTCGACCACGTCGAGGTGCTCGCGCTCGCCTGCCAACCGCAGCATGGTCGCCACGAAGTTGGGCCCGTGCGCGCCGTACAGCCAGGCGGTGCGGACCACGTACCCGTGGCGCGGCAGCAGGTGCAGGACGGCCTGCTCACCGACGAGCTTGCTGCGCCCGTACGCGTTGCACGGCGCGGTCGGTGCGTCCTCCGGGTAGGGCAGTTCGCCGTCTCCGGCGAAGACGTAGTCGGTGGAGACGTGCACCAGCACCGCTCCTCGGTCGGCGCAGGCTTGGGCGAGGTACGTCACCCCGGTGCCGTTGACCGCCGTGGCCTGGGCTTCGGCGGACTCCGCGCCGTCGACGTCGGTCCACGCGGCCGCATTCAACACCACTCGGTGGCCGTCGACCGCCGCCTCGACCGCGGCCGGGTCGGTGATGTCGAGGTCAGCACGGGCGAGCCCGGTGACGCTCACCCCGTCGGACCGCTCGCCGAGCACGGTGAGCAGATCCCGACCGAGCATGCCGCCGGCGCCGGTCACCAGCCACCGCTGGGTCGTGGCGCCGCCCGTCGGCTCGCCGGTGACCGTGGTGTCGGCACTCGTTCCGCTCATCGTGCGGCGGCCTTCTTCAGCGGCTCCCACCAGGAACGGTTGTCTCGGTACCAGCGGACCGTGGCGGCGAGCCCGTCGTCGAGCGTGACGCTTGGCGCGTACCCGAGCTCCCGGGAGATCTTGTCGATGTCCAGCGAGTACCGCCGATCGTGCCCCTTACGGTCGGTGACCGGAACGACCCGGTCCCAACCGGCTCCGCACGCCGTCAGCAGCCGGCCGGTGAGTTCCTTGTTGGTCAACTCGGTGCCACCGCCGATGTGGTACACCTCGCCGCTGCGGCCACCGGCCGCTACCAGCGAAATTCCCACACAGTGGTCATGTACGTGCAACCAGTCACGGATGTTGCCGCCGTCGCCGTACAGCGGCACGGTCTGTCCGTCGAGCAGGTTGGTGACGAACAGCGGGATGACCTTTTCCGGGAACTGGTACGGACCGTAGTTGTTGGAGCAGCGGGTGACCACCACGTCCATCCCGTGCGTGCGGTGGTAGGCCAACGCGAGCAGATCCGAGCCGGCCTTCGACGCCGAGTACGGCGAGTTTGGCGCCAGCGGCCAGTCCTCGGTCCAGGAACCCTCCTCGATCGACCCGTACACCTCGTCGGTGGACACGTGTACGAAGCGGGCGGTGCGGTGCCGCAGCGCGGCGTCGAGCAGGGTCTGGGTGCCCGCCACGTTCGTCGTGACGAACTCGGCCGCTCCGGTGATGGAACGGTCGACGTGTGATTCGGCGGCGAAGTGCACCACCATGTCCTGGCCGGCCAGCGCCTGGTCGACGAGAACCGGATCGCAGATGTCGCCGGGGACGAAGGTCAACCGTGGGTCGTCACGGACCGGGTCGAGGTTGGCCAGATTGCCGGAGTAGGTCAGCTTGTCCAACACGGTCACCGCGCTGGGCGCGTCCGTGCCGACCGGCTGGGTGAGTAGCATGCGGACGTATTCGGAACCGATGAAGCCGGCACCGCCGGTGACGAGGATCCTCACGGGTGGCAGAGTCTACGCGACCGGCGGACCGGCCGATGCCGGACTGTCGGTTGTCCGCCCCAAGGTGAACAGGATGTTCTCCCGCCACGGCGGCACAGGCCGGTGCCTGGTGACGCCGAATTGCGGCAGTTGTTCGTGCAGCAGGGCGAGTAGCTGGGCCTCGGTCAGGAAATCCACCTCGCGGTCCCCGGTGACGTAGCGGTCGGCCCAGTACGCCAGCCGGCCGGCCACCGGCCGGTCCCGGGCCCACTCCTTGACCAGCAACAGGCCGTCGACCGCCGTCAGGCCCGCCGCGTGCCGCAGCAGCGCCGGACGCTCGGTGGCACGAACATGGTGCAGCACGTCGACGACGACCACCAGGTCGAACGGGTCCGGCTGCTGCGCGACCAGCGCTGCGGTGTCCTGACAGCGAAACTGCGCCCGGGCCGGGTCGCCCCGGTAGAGCCGGCCGGCGGTGGGTGCCGGATCGATGCCGAGGTACTCGGCTGCCGGGTAGACCGTGGTCAGCCGTTGGGCCAATGCCCCGTCGCCGCAGCCGATCTCCAGAATTCGCTTGGGATCGCTCAGACCGGCGATCTGGCGGCCGAGTCGATCGAGGCTGATGAACAACGCCCGGTACAACTCGGCAGCTGGAATTTCCAACCGGCCCAGCCGGTGTCGGACGATGGTGCCGAACCCCACGAACGTCTCCTCCAGGGACGCCCGTCGGTGACCGCCGCGCGGCCGCGACCGGTAGGCTCCCGGCGTGCGTGGAATTCTTCTCGCCGGGGGCACCGGATCCCGGCTCTGGCCGATCACCCGGGCGGTGTCGAAGCAGCTGATGCCGATTTTCGACAAACCAATGGTGTATTACCCGCTGTCCACCCTGATTATGTCGGGCATCCGGGAAATCCTGGTCATCACCACGCCGGAGGATCAGCCGCAGTTCGAACGGCTGCTCGGTGACGGATCACAGTTGGGGTTACGGTTGGCCTACCGCGCACAGCCACGGCCCGAAGGCATCGCACAGGCATTCGTGCTGGGCGCCGACTTCATCGGCGATCAGCCGGTGGCGTTGATCCTCGGGGACAACATTTTCCACGGCGTCGGGCTGGGCCGGCAGTTGTCCAACCACGGCGGGCTCGTCGGTGGACTCATCTTCGCCTATCCCGTGGCGAACCCACAGGCCTATGGTGTCGTCGATTTCGACGCCGACGGTCGGGTGCTGTCCATCGAGGAGAAGCCGTCGCGTCCCCGCTCGCGGTACGCGGTGCCCGGACTCTACTTCTACGACAACCGGGTGGTCGAGATCGCCGCCGGACTCACGCCGAGCGCTCGCGGCGAATTGGAGATCACCGCGGTCAACGAGGCGTACCGTCAGGCGGGAGAGCTGTCGGTGACGGTGCTGGACCGAGGGACCGCCTGGCTGGATACCGGCACCTTCGCCTCGATGATGCAGGCGGCGGACTTCGTCCGGGTGATCGAGGAACGGCAGGGGATGAAGATCGGCTGTGTCGAGGAGGTCGCCTGGCGGGCCGGTCTGATCGACGATGAGCAGTTGCGCAGGCTCGCTGAGCCGTTGACCAAGAGCGGCTACGGAGACTACCTGCTGGGTCTGCTCGCCGAGCAGCAGGACAGCCGGCTGACCAGTGTCGTCCTCGGGGAGGGGGCCCGATGAAGATCCGGGAATTGGAGATCGCGGGCGCGTGGGAGATCACTCCACAGCAGCACGGTGATCCGCGTGGGATGTTCATGGAGTGGTACCGCTTCGACCAGCTCGCCGCAGCGGTCGGCCATCCGTTGCGCCTGGCACAGAGCAATCTGTCGGTGTCGGCCCGTGGTGTGGTCCGCGGCATCCACTTCGCGGACGTACCGCCCGGTCAGGCCAAGTACGTGACGTGTGTGCGCGGGGCGGTCGTCGACGTGGTCGTGGACCTGCGGCTGCACTCGCCGACCTTCGGCCGATGGGCGTCGGTCCGCCTCGATGACGTCGACCGACGGGCGGTCTACCTCAGCGAAGGGCTCGGTCACGGCTTCTGCGCGATGACCGACGATGCGACGCTGGCCTACCTCTGCTCGACGACGTACAATCCGACCGCCGAACACGGCGTGCATCCGCTCGATCCCGAGATCGGCGTCGAGTGGCCGGTGCCGACGCCGCAGCTGTCGGCCCGCGACGACGCCGCGCCCACCCTGGCCCAGGCCCGGGCCGACGGGCTGTTGCCGGACTACCGGCAATGCCGGGAGTTCGTCGACCGGCTCGACGCCGGCGAATCGCCCTACCCCCCGCTGGACTGACGCCCGCCGGGATCCGCCCAGCCGAACCGTCGGGCGAGCCGGTCGGATGAACGGATCCCGGGCACGACAGGTCGCCCGAGACTGACCACGGAGGCCTCCGGGCGGCTAATGTCTGGTCATGGAACGGCGAATCTTCGGGCTCGAAACCGAGTACGGTGTCACCTGCACCTACCGCGGCCAGCGACGGCTGTCGCCGGACGAGGTGGCGCGCTACCTGTTCCGCCGGGTTGTCTCCTGGGGGCGGTCCAGCAACGTCTTTCTGCGTAACGGCGCGCGGCTCTACCTCGACGTCGGCTCGCACCCCGAGTACGCCACCCCCGAGTGCGACTCGGTGACCGACCTGGTGGCGCACGACCGGGCCGGCGAACGCATCCTGGAGGGCCTGCTCGTCGACGCCGAGAAGCGACTGCACGACGAGGGCATCGCGGGGGAGATCTACCTGTTCAAGAACAACACCGACTCGGCCGGCAACTCGTACGGCTGCCACGAGAACTACCTCGTCTCCCGGCACGGCGAGTTCGGCCGGCTGGCCGACGTGCTGATCCCGTTCCTGGTCACCCGCCAGCTGATCTGCGGGGCGGGCAAGGTGCTGCAGACCCCGCGGGGCGCGGTCTACTGCCTGTCGCAGCGGGCGGAGCACATCTGGGAAGGGGTCTCGTCGGCGACCACCCGGTCCCGGCCGATCATCAACACCCGCGACGAGCCGCACGCCGACGCCGAACGCTACCGGCGGCTGCACGTCATCGTCGGCGATTCGAACATGAACGAGGTGACCACCCTGCTGAAGGTCGGCTCCGCCGACATCGTGCTGCGGATGATCGAGGCCGGGGTGGTGATGCGGGACCTGTCGCTGGAGAACCCGATCCGGGCGATCCGCGAGGTGTCGCACGACATCACCGGCCGACGCAAGATCCGGCTCGCCTCGAACAAGGAGATCAGCGCGCTGGAGATCCAGCAGGAGTACCTCGCCCGGGCCACCGAGTTCGTCGAGCGCCGCGGCGGTGACCAGACCGCGAAGCGGGTGGTCGAGCTGTGGGGCCGGGTGTTGCGTGCCGTGGAGACCGGCGACCTGGAGCCGGTGGCCAGGGAGATCGACTGGGTGACCAAGCTCCGGCTGATCGAGCGCTATCAACGCAAGCACGACCTGCCGCTGTCGCATCCCCGGATCGCGCAGATGGATCTCGCCTATCACGACCTGCGCCGGGGCCGGGGCCTGTACGCGTTGATGGAGCGCCGTGGCCAGGTGGACCGGATCGCCACCGACCTGGAGATCTTCGAAGCCAAGGAGACTCCGCCGCAGACCACCCGGGCCCGGTTGCGTGGCGAGTTCATCCGGCACGCGCAGGAGAAGCGACGCGACTTCACCGTCGACTGGGTGCACCTCAAGCTCAACGACCAGGCCCAGCGCACCGTGCTGTGCAAGGACCCGTTCCGGGCCTACGACGAGCGGGTGGAACGGCTGATCGCGAGCATGTGACGGTAGGCTCGACGGCATCATGGCTGACTCGACCGGTCGCGAGCCGCACCCTACCGGGCCGCTGCCCGCCGGGGCGGACGTCGACCCACCCACCGGCCCGCGGCACCCGCCGGTGGCCCGGCCCGGCGCACCGGCGCAGGCCGCCGACGGGCCGCCGTGGAGCCCGTTCCCGCGCCAGCAGACCTGGCTGCAGCGGCGCCGGGACAAGATCGCGGCCGAGATCGCCCGCAACCGCCGGGGCGAGTACACCGTCCCCACCTGGGTGCTGGCGCTCGCCCTCGGCCTCATCATCGCGGCCTGGGCGTTCTTGATCGTCATCAGCTGACGGCGCCGGTCGCGACGGCGCCCCGACGGCGTCGTGGCGACCGACGCCGTCGGGGCGTCCGTCCGACCGCTCGCGTGGCTACCCGGCCAGCGCGGCGCCGTGTCGTCCGGCGGCGGCGTTGGTGAGAAAGTACGTGTGGTCGGCGTCCAGGTCGCGGCCCATGCTGGACAGCGGCACCGGGCTCGCCCGCAGCGCCGCGTCGAGACCGTCGACCGGCACCGTCACCCGGCGGTGGTGTCCGTCCGGCATGGTCAGCGGGGCCAGCGCCGCGTCGACGTCCGCGGCCAGGCCGGCCGGCAGGCCGTGCGGTACGACCAGGTCCGCGGCGGCGAGTGCGACCCGACCGTACGCGGTCACGCTGTGGTGGGACAGACCCTGGTGGCGTGCTCGGGGATCGGCCGCGGAGACGCGCAACGCCCCGACGGCGCGGCCGCCGAGCACCGCGGTCGCGTTGACCGCCTCGCCGACTCCGACACCGGAGAAACCCCACCGGGTGCCGGCCCCCGAGTTGCCCGGACCCTGCGTGACGACGACCAGATCGGCCCCGAGCACGTGCCGGGCGGCCAGCAGACCGGTGTGCGTGGTGGTCGCCTCCAGATCGCCGCCGAAGCACTGCCCGACGGTGACCGTGCCGGCCAGGACGCCGGACAGGCCGGCCAGTGTCCGGGAGAAGCCCGCCGGCAGGGCGCCGCCATCGGTCATGACGTACGCGATCCGCAGCCGTGGCCGGTCGGCGAGCGCGCCGGCCACGATCGCCGGCAGGGCGGAGTGCAGGTCGGCGGTGACCACCGGCATCCCGGCCAGGTCGTCGGCGTCGGCCAGCACCGGTCGGTGCGGCGAGGCCTCCTCGTCGACGCCGAGCACGACCGCCTGCAACGGGGTGTACCGGGCTTTCACCAGGTGGCCGCCGTCGCGGCCGTGCCCACCGGGCGGGTCCGCCGGCAGCCGGTCGGGTATCGCCACCACCAGGGCGAATCCACCGGTCCCCAGACCCATCAGCAGCGCCGTCACGTTCAGCAGCACCCGGTCACCGGGTTCGGGCTCACCGACCAGGTGCGGATAGGCCAGCGCCCGCATCGGCTGGCCGTCGACGACGGTGTCCAACTCGACGGCGCCGTTCCAGCGCCGCCGCAGTGCGGTGACCGTACCGCTGCGCCATCGCACCATGCCGGCACGCTATCCGGCGTCGGCGGGTCGGCAACGGGCGGGTCGGCGTCGGCGCGGCGACGCCAGGGCGGGTGCCGTGTCACACCGGCGCGGCGCGACACTGCTAGCGTCGTGGCGTGTCCCGCAACCGGACCGAACGCCTGGTCAATCTCGTGATCTGCCTGCTGTCGACGCGGCGGTTCCTCACCGCCGCGCAGATCGCCGCGACCGTACCCGGATACGAACACGATCCCAGTGATCCCCGCGACCACGAAGCCTTTCAGCGCAAGTTCGAGCGTGACAAGGCTGAACTGCGCGAACTCGGCGTACCGCTGGAAACCGGTACCGCCAGCGCGTTCGACAGCGAGCCCGGTTACCGGATCGCGCGGCGCGAGTACGCGCTGCCCGACATCCCGCTGGAGCCGGCCGAAGCCGCCGCGGTCGGTATCGCCGCCCGGCTCTGGCAGCACGCCGGGCTCGCCGCCGCCGCCTCGTCCGGCCTGGCCAAGCTGCGCGCGGCCGGCGTCGACGTCGATCCGCACGCGACCCTCGGGGTACAACCGCTGGTCACCGTCGACCCGGCGTTCGCGGCGCTGACCTCGGCGGCCCGCGAGCGACGGCCGGTGACCTTCGACTACCGCGCGCCGGCCAGCGACACGCCGGTCCAGCGCCGGCTGCAGCCCTGGGGTGTGGTCTGCTGGCGTGGCCGGTGGTACGTCGTCGGGCACGACCAGGACCGGCAGGCGACCCGCTGCTTCCGGCTCTCGCGGGTGGTCGGCCCGGTCCGGCGCGCCGGGCGGCCCGGCAGCTACGCGCCACCGGCGGACGTCGACCTGTTCAGTCACGTCGCCACGGGCTCCGGCGTGAGCGAGCCGACCGGCCAGGCCACGGTCCTGGCCCGGGCGGGCCGAGCCGCCGGGTTGCGCCGGACCGCCGAGTCCTGCCACGCCACCGTCGACGGCGACCGGCTCACGTTGCGCTACGCCGAACCCGACGCGTTCGCCGCGTACCTGGCCGGCTACGGTTCCGACGTGCGCGTGCTGGACCCGCCGGAACTGCGCGAACTGGTGATCCAGCGGCTCAAGGAGATCGCCGCCGCCCATGAGGCGGTGTCGCCGGGGGTGCAAGCGTGACCGTCCCCCGAGCATCCACCGGACGCACCTCCGCCGACCGGCTGTCCCGGTTGCTCAACCTGGTGCCGTACCTGCTCGCCCGGCCCGGGGTGGAGATCGCGCAGGTGGCCGCGGACCTCGGCACCGCCCCCCGCCAGTTGCGCGAGGATCTTGAGCTGCTGTGGATGTGCGGGCTGCCTGGCTATGGGCCGGGCGATCTGATCGACATGGCGTTCGACGGCGACCGGGTCACGATCACCTACGACGCGGGTATCAACCGACCGCTGCGCCTCACCCCGGACGAGGCACTGGCGTTGGTGGTGGCGTTGCGGATGCTCGCCGAGACACCCGGGCTGGCCCGCCGGGACGTGGTCGAGCGTGCCCTGGCGAAGATCGAAAACGCCGCCGGTGAGCTCGCGGGCGCACCGGTGGCGGTGCGGCTCGTCGGCGACGCGGGACGACTGGATCAGCTGCAGACGGCGGTGCGTGGCGGGCGGGCGGCGCGGATCACCTACTACACCGCGACCCGCGACGAGACCACCGAGCGGGTGGTCGATCCGATCCAGGTGTTGATGATCGGCGGCCGTGGCTATCTGGAGGCCTGGTGCCGGCGGGCCGAGGCGGTCCGACTGTTCCGGGCCGACCGGATCGACGACTTCGTCGTTCTCGACGAGCCGGCCGCGGTACCGGCGCAGGCGGCGCGGCCGGAACCCCGCGACGCCGCCTTCCAAGCCACCCCGGACCTGCCGCTGGTCACCTTGCGGGTGGGACGCGGGGGCCGGTGGATCACCGAGTACTACCCGTGTGAGCAGGTCAGCACGGAACCGACCGGCGACTGGCTGGTGACCATGCGGGTCACCGACCTGGCCTGGGCCCGCCGGTTCGTGCTCGGCCTCGGCGCGGACGCCGCCGTGGTCGCCCCGGCCGAACTGGTCGGCCAGGTCCACGCGGCGGCGGCCGCCGCCCTGCAGGCGTACGCCGTGCCGCCGGGTGCCGCGTCACCGGCGGACCGGTCCGGGGCCGGCTAGTCTGCTCTGGTGCTGACCTGGATCATCATCGCTGTCCTGTTGTCCGCGCTGGCGGCGCTCGCCCTGGCGGTCCGTACGGTGCTGGTGCGGCTGCCGGCGCTGCGTCGGGCGGTGCTGGCCCTGCACCGCCGGCAGGTCGAGGCGGACCGGCTGGTCGTCCAGGCGCAGCGGCTGCAAGCCGGCGTGGAGCGGTTGGAACGGAGCCTGACCGTGGCCCGAGCGGACCGGTCCGGCTGACTTGCCGGCCAGCATCGGCCTGGTCTGTTCGGCCAAGGCGCCGTGGCGGGCATCCGCTGCTGGGGCCCAGTGGTTGACGGGCCAGTTGATCGTGGTTGAGACTTCACCGGCCAGGCCAGAATGACGAGGTCCGGCAGGTGGCGCAGCCAGCGAACGCACGTACGATGGGCAGGTCACCACCCGACGCACCGACTGGAGCTATGCCATGCATGCCCTGCGACCGTGGCACATCGCCGTCCTCGTGGTCGTGCTGATCCTGCTCTTCGGCGCCAAGCGGCTGCCGGACGCGGCGCGGTCGTTGGGCCGCTCCCTGCGGATCATCAAGGCCGAGACCAAGAGCCTCGCCGACGACGACAAGGACCTCGCCGAGAAGGCCGACGCCCAGCACGGCCGTCAGCCGTACCAGGCGGAGCCGGTCATCGAGCCGTCGAGCGTGCACCAGCCCGGCTACCAGCCGCCGGCCGCGCCGGCCGACCAGCCGCAGCGCGTCCGCGACACCAACTGACCCGGAAGGTCGCCTGACGTGGGCTTCGCCCTGCGCCGGCGCGGTCCGAGCAAGTTCGACCGTGCCGCCGACGGCTCGATGACCCTGATCGAGCATTTCCGCGAACTGCGGACCCGGTTGTTCCGGGCGTCCCTGGCGGTCGTGGCCGGGATCACACTGGGTTTCTGGCTGGCCGATCCGGTGCGTGCCCTGCTGCAGCAGCCGTACTGCAACCTGCCGACGTCGATCGGCCCGGACGGTCAGTGCACCTTCGTGCAGCTCGGTCCGGCCGACGTCTTCCTGCTCAACCTGAAGATCGCGCTGTGGGTCGGGCTGATCGCCGCCGCGCCGGTCTGGCTGTACCAGCTCTGGGCGTTCATCGCGCCGGGACTGCACCGGCACGAACGCCGCTACGCCTACATCTTCACGGCGATCGCCGCACCACTGTTCGCCGCCGGTGCGGTGCTGGCGTACTTCGTGGTGCAAAAGGGCCTCGAGTTCCTGATGAACTTCGCCGGCGACGACATCAACACCACGCTCGAGGTCACCCGGTACATCTCCTTCGTCACCAACCTGATCCTGCTGTTCGGGGTCGCCTTCGAGTTCCCGCTCGTCGTGCTGATGCTCAACTTCGTCGGCATCACCAGCGCGAAACGGCTGCTCAGCTGGTGGCGGGTGGCGGTGTTCATCTTCTTCGCGTTCGCCGCCCTGGTCACCCCGACCCCGGATCCGTTCGGGATGAGCGCCCTCGCGTTGTGCCTGTCCGCGCTGTACTTCGCCGCGGTCGGGGTGGCCTACCTCAACGACCGGCGCCGCGGCCGGGGCAAGGAGGTCTACGCGGGGCTCGACGACGACGAGGCGTCGCCGCTGGACGACGACCCGCAGCCGGTCGGGGCGGTCGAGCAGGTGGACGCGGTCGACCCGATCGTGCCCGCCCAGCCGGTGCCGCAGCCGCTGCCGATCGAGCGTCGCTACGACGACATGACGTGACCGGCTCCGCCGGTCCGGGCGCCGATCTGGCCGGCGCCGTGGCGGTGCTGGCCAACCCTACCGCCGGGCACGGCCGGCGTATCGGTGTGCTGCCCACGGTCCGGGACCTGCTGGCGACGACCGGGCTACCGGTGCGTCTGCTCACCGCGGCCAGTGCCGACGAGGCGCTGGCCGCCTGCCGCCGCGCAGCCGCGGCCGGTGCCGCCGCCCTGGTCACCGTCGGCGGTGACGGCACCGTCCAGCTGGCGCTGCAGGCACTGGCCGGCACCGGTATCCCGCTGGGACCGATTCCTGCGGGTACCGGCAACGACTTCGCCGCCGGGACCGGCTTGCCGGCCGATCCGATCGCTGCAACCCGGGTGATCGCGCAGGCCCTGCGGGATCACCGCAGCCGGCCGGTCGACCTGGCCCGGGTGCGTACACCGACCGGTGCCCACCGGTGGTTCGGCGCGGTGCTGGCCGCCGGATTCGACGCGATCGTCAACGAGCGGGCGAACCGGCTGCGGTGGCCGTCCGGGCCACGCCGCTACGACCTGGCCATCCTGATCGAGCTGGCCCGGTTACGTCCCCACCGTTACCACATCGGGCTCGACGGCGACCGCTACGACGTCGACGCCGTACTGGTCGCCGTCGGCAACTGCGCCAGTTACGGCGGCGGGATGCGGATCTGTCCGGCCGCCGATCCCACCGACGGCCTGCTGGACGTGGTGGTGGTCGGCCCAATCGGGCGCGGCACCCTGATCCGGATGAAACCGCGGGTGTACCGGGGCAGTCACGTACACCATCCGATGGTGCGTACCTACCGGGCCCGCGAGGTCGTCATCGACACCGTCGCCGCACCCGGCCGAAGGACCGGGATCATCGGGTACGCCGACGGTGAGCGGCTCGGTCCGCTGCCGCTGACGGTGACCGCCGTACCGGGGGCGCTGCGCCTGCTGCGTTGACGCCGGGCGGTGCCCGGGTGTCTCAGCCGGGCGGTTGTCCGGCGGCCAGGTCGAGCACGGCGGCGAGACCGTTGGCCCGCCCGGGATCCGCCGCCGGCAGCACCAGCGTGGCGCAACCGGCCCGGACCGCTCCCGCGTCGGCCGGGGTGTCGCCGACCATCAACACCCGTTGCGGGTCGACCCGCAACATGCCGCAGGCACGCAGGAAGATCGCCGGGTCCGGCTTGCAGCGGCCGACTTCGTACGACAACGCCCAGGCGTCGACCAGATCGGTGAAGCCCCAGGCGGCGAAGTGCGGCCGGATGTCGAAACCGATGTTGCTGACCACGGCGACCGGTACCCCGGCCGAGCGCAGCCGGCGCAGCGTGGCGGCGGTGTCGGCGTACGGCAGCCAGCCGTCCGGGTCGAGCAGCCGTTCGTAGAGCGCTTCGGCCAGCCCGTCCACCCCGCTGTCGACGGTGGCCGCCAACCCGGTGTACGCCGCCCGGTGCGCCGGTGGGTACAGGTCACGGTCGGCCCAGACCTCGGCCAGGTGCGGCGGCACCCGCGTGGGCAGTGGGCCGCCCGCGCGACCGGCGGTCAGCAGTCGGTCGGCGAGGATGGTCGCCCGCCCCCGGTCCAGGGCGACGCCGCAGGCTGCGGCACCCTGGACGACCCACCGGATCGGGTCCTCCACCTGGGCGAGAGTGCCGTGAAAGTCGAACAGGACGGCCTCCACGGGCCGGCGGCGCGACCGGTCGGAGCCGGCGTGCGCAGGTCCGGAAGGCACGTCGGGCAGGGGTGGTTCGGGATGCTCCGGCACGCATGCACCCTATCGAGCCCTCCGTGGCGGTCCGGCGTGTGCCCTGGCCGGGACGGTGGCAGCCGTCGGGGATTAATCTTGCGGGTATGTCGAGCCCCGCCGAGCGGTACGCCGCAGCGCGCCGCCGGGCCGCGTACGCCGCCGCCTATCCCGCGCTCGGGGAGTTCACCCTCGATCTCAATTTCGACCTTGACGAGTTCCAGCGCGACGCCTGCCAGGCGTTGGAGCGCGGCAGTGGGGTGCTGGTCTGCGCGCCGACCGGGGCGGGCAAGACGGTGGTCGGCGAGTTCGCGGTGCATCTGGCGCTGCGTGGCCCGGGTGTCCCTGCCGACGGTGGTGCCCTGGCCGCCGACGCCGGCCCGGTACGCAAGTGTTTCTACACCACGCCGATCAAGGCACTGTCCAACCAGAAGTACCACGATCTGGTGCAGCGCTACGGTGCCGGCCGGGTGGGGCTGTTGACCGGTGACAACGCGATCAACGGGGACGCGCCGGTGGTGGTGATGACCACCGAGGTGCTGCGCAACATGCTCTACGCCGGCTCGGCGACCCTGAACGGGCTCGCCTATGTGGTGATGGACGAGGTGCACTACCTGGCCGACCGGTTCCGCGGCGCGGTCTGGGAGGAGGTGATCATCCATCTACCTCCGTCGGTCACCCTGGTGTCGCTGTCCGCGACCGTGTCCAACGCCGAAGAGTTCGCCGACTGGCTGGTCACCGTACGTGGCCGGACCGAGGTGGTGGTCAGCGAGCACCGCCCGGTGCCGCTGTGGCAGCACATGCTTCTCGGGCGGCGGATGTTCGACCTGTTCCACGACGCGGACGCGGCCCGCAAGCATGACGTGCACCCGGAACTGCTGCGCTACAACCGCGAGATGCTGCGCCGGCTGGAGCTGGGCGACGGCCGTACCCACGGACCGGGCTGGGGCCGCTCCGGCGGTCGCGGCCCGCGCTGGCGTCCGCCGGCCCGGGCCGACGTCGTCGAGCGGCTCGACCGGGAAGGCCTGCTGCCGGCGATCGTGTTCGTGTTCAGCCGGGCCGGTTGCGACGCGGCGGTCGCCCAGTGCCTGGCCGCCGGGTTGCGGCTGACCACCCCCGAGGAGCGGGCCGAGATCCGCCGGGTGGTGGAGTCACGGCTGGCCAGCCTGCCCGGTGAGGACCTGTCGGTGCTCGGCTACTGGGGGTGGCTCGACGGACTGGAACGAGGGCTGGCGGCACACCACGCGGGGATGCTGCCGGCGTTCAAGGAGGTCGTGGAGGACCTGTTCGTCCGTGGGCTGATCAAGGCGGTGTTCGCCACCGAGACCCTCGCGCTGGGGATCAACATGCCGGCCCGCTGCGTGGTGCTGGAACGGCTGGTCAAGTTCAACGGCGAAGCCCACGTCGACCTGACCCCGGGGGAGTACACCCAGCTGACCGGCCGGGCCGGGCGGCGCGGTATCGACGTCGAGGGCCACGCGGTGGTGGTGTGGTCGCCGGATGTCGACCCACGGCACGTGGCCGGGTTGGCGTCCACCCGCACCTATCCGCTGCGGTCCAGCTTCCGCCCGTCGTACAACATGGCGGTCAACCTGGTCGGCACGGTGGGATCGGCCGCCGCCCGCGAGTTGCTGGAGTCGTCGTTCGCTCAGTTCCAGGCCGACCGTTCGGTGGTCGGCCTGGCCCGGCAGGTGCAGCGCAACACCGAGACCATGCAGGCGTACGCCGTCGAGGTGCGCTGCCATCTGGGCGACTTCGACGAGTACTTCGGCCTGCGGGTGGCGATCGCCGACCGGGAGCGGGAGGTCGCCCGCCAGGGGCAGCACCAGCGTCGGGCCGCCGCGGTGGACTCGCTGGAACGTCTGCGGGTCGGTGACGTCATCCGGGTGCCCTCAGGCCGCCGGGCCGGGCTCGCCGTGGTGCTGGACCCCGGTTCGGCAGGGTTCGGTGAGCCACGTCCACTGGTGCTCACCCAGGACCGGTGGGCCGGCCGGGTGGCGGCCGGGGACTTCACCCAGCCGGCCGAGGTGCTCACCAGGATCCGGGTGCCGAAGCACTTCAATCACCGGTCGCCGGCGGCGCGTCGTGACCTGGCCGCTGCCGTGGCCGGCACCGGGCTGGACCGGCACGGCAGCCGCAAACGCTCCCGGGTGCGCGGCCACGGCGAGGACGACCGGATCGGGCAGTTGCGGGCCGAGCTGCGTCGGCATCCCTGCCACGGCTGTCCGGACCGCGAGGAGCACGCCAGATGGGCGGAGCGGCGGCGACGGTTGAGCCGCGACACCGACGAGTTGCGCTCCCGGGTCGCCGGCCGTACCGGCTCGCTGACCCGTACCTTCGACCGGGTCTGCGCGCTGCTCACCGCGCGCGGCTACCTGACCGGGGACGGTACGGTCACCGACGCGGGCCGGCTGCTGTCCCGCATCTGGACCGAGGCCGACCTGCTGGTCGCCGAGTGCCTGCGGCGAGGGGTCTGGGACGGATTGGAGCCGGCGGAGTTGGCCGCCGCGGTCTCGGTGGTGGTGTACGAGGCGCGCCGCGACGTCGACGAGCGGGCCGCGACACCGCGCGGGCCGGTCGCCGATGCGGTCGACGCGACCGTCGCGATCTGGGCGCAACTGGAGGCCGACGAGGCGGCGGCCGGCCTGGAATCGACCCGGGAGCCGGACCTGGGCTTCGTGTGGCCGATCTACCGCTGGGTCCGGGGTGAGCCGCTGGCGAAGGTGCTGGCCAGCGGCGACGCGTTGGACGGCGAGATGCCGGCCGGCGACTTCGTCCGGTGGGCCCGGCAGGTGGCGGACATGCTGGGCCAGCTCGCCCAGGCGCGGGGCGCCGCACCGCAGCTGGCCCGTGCGGCGGCGCAGGCGGTGACCGCGATGCAGCGTGGCGTGCTGGCCTATCAGGTCGCGGGGTGACCGTCCGGTAGATGCGGTATCACGTCAGGTGATGGTGGGCGACCGGTGTAGCGGACGCCACATCACGATGTAGACACGGCTCGTCGAAACAACCGTTCGTTCGCTTGCGAACGCCCTTTTCCCTGCTCACGATCGTTGGCGGGGACGTACCGACCTAGGTTGGGCCGGAAAGGGCGGACATGGCAGAGATCCATCATTTCGAGTACGGATTCATCACGCCGACATTGAGTTATGCACTGTCAGTGCTGGGTTCCTTCCTCGGACTGATCTGTGCGGTACGGGTCCGGGAGTCGCCCACGCCGGGCCGGCGGACGTGGTGGCTGGTGCTCGCCGCCTTCGCCATCGGCGGCACCGCGATCTGGACCATGCACTTCATGGCGATGCTCGGCTTCGGGGTGGTCGGTACGCAGATCCGCTATGACACCGCCGTCACCACCGCCAGCGCGTTGATCGCCATCGTCTCGGTCGGCATCGGCCTGTTCCTCGTCGGCATCGGCCGGCCGTCACTGGTGAAGATCCTGACCGGCGGGATGATCACCGGCCTGGGCGTCGCGGCGATGCACTACACCGGCATGGCCGCGATGCGGCTCAACGGGGACATCGACTACGACCCGGTTCCGGTGACCCTGTCGGTGATCATCGCGGTGGTCGCGGCGACGGTGGCGTTGTGGCTGGCGGTCACCGTGCGCCGGCCGCTGGTGATGACCGGAGCGGCGCTGCTGATGGGGGTAGCGGTCAACGGCATGCACTTCACCGGAATGACCGCGATGTCGGTCCACCTGCACGAGCCGACCGGGTCGCTGAGCGGGGCGAGCGCGGCGACCCTGCTGGTGCCGATCGGTGTCGCGGTGCTGCTGGTGGTGATCGGCCTGGTATATGCCGTGCTGTCGGCACCCACCGAGGAGGACCGGGCGGCGGCGGCCTACCTCGACGCGCGGATCGCCGAGCGACTCGCCGCGCCCGCGCCGGCACCGGCGCGGTCCACCGGGTTCACCCCGCTGCGCAGCGGATCGACACCGGGTGGCGGTGGCGACCGCGGTACGTCGTCGGGCGGCTCAGGCGGGTTCAACGGATTCAACGCCTGAGCCGGTACCGGTGGCGGTACCGCCACCGGACCCGGCCATCGCGTCCACCACCCGACGGCACGGCCCGGCCAGGTTCCACCGCTCGGCGAGTGCCATCAGCTGGTGGGGGTCGGCCGGTGCCGCCGGCAACCCGGCGGGCCGCGCGGTCAGCGTGACGTCGCGGGCCACGCGGACCACGGTCGGCGCGACCGCCAGGTAGTCGCGGGCGGCGGCGAGCTTGGCGCGCAGCCCGGGAGCGAATCCGGCCTGCGGATCGTCGAGCGCGGCGACCACCGCGGCGAGGTCGCCGTGGCGGTCCAACAGGCGCGCCGCGGTCTTGGCCCCGACCCCGGGCACCCCGGGCAGCCCGTCGCTGGGATCGCCACGCAGCGCCGCGAAGTCGGCGTACGCGGCCGCCGGCACGCCGAACTTCTCCCTGACCGCCGCCTCGTCGCAGTCCTGCAGCTTGGCCACGCCCTGGCCGACATAGAGCAGCCGAACGCCCCGGGCATCGTCGACCAACTGGAACAGATCCCGGTCACCGGAGACCACCTCGACGGGCGCCGGTTCGTGGGTGGCCAGGGTGCCCAGCACGTCGTCGGCCTCGTAGCCGTCGGCCCCGACCGCCGGGACGCCGAGCGCGGCCAGCACCTGGCAGATCACCGGCACCTGCGGCGCGAGGGTGTCCGGCACCACCTCACCGCCGGCGGGTGCCACCCGGTGCGCCTTGTACGACGGCAGCAGCGCGACCCGCCAGGCCGGCCGCCAGTCGTGGTCGAACGCGCAGATCACCCGGTCGGGCCGGCGTCGGCTGATCAGCGTGGCGAGCATGTCGAGGAAGCCGCGTACGGCGTTGACCGGCTCGCCGTCGCGGGTGCGCGCGGCCGACTCGGGCACCCCGAAGTAGGCGCGGAAGTACAGGCTGGGAGCGTCGATCGCCAGCAGGGGGTGTCGTCGGGTCACGTGCTTGAGCCTCGCACAAGCCGGTGACATCGGGTCGGGACGCACCGGGTGATCAGGCGGTGCGGCAGTCTGCCGTCATGAGCTTCCTGCCCGGTCTGGAGCTGAGCCGACGGTTTCACCGTGAGGTGGTGGCACCGGCGCTGGCCGCGGGGTTTCCCCGGCTGCGGTACGCGGCGGCCCGGATGGACACCGGCTCGGAGCTGTTCGGGTTCGACACGCCACGCTCCCGGGACCACGACTGGGGTCCCCGGGTGCAGATCTTCCTGGACACCGCGGACCGGGCGATGGCCGTACGGGTGCTGGAGTGCGTGGACCGGGCGTTGCCGCCGACCTTCCTGGGCTGTCCGACACGGTTCGCCCCGGACGCGTACCGCAGCCTGGGCGTGCCCGCCCCGGACGGTGCCCGGCACGGCGTGACCGTCGCCGAGTTGGGAACCTGGTGCCGTCAGCGGCTCGGGTTCGATCCCCGTCACGGGGTGGGCCGGCTGGACTGGCTGGCGACCCCTACGCAGCGTCTCGCCGAGTTCACCGGTGGCGACGTCTTCCACGACGATCTGCCGCGACCGGCGGCCACCGCCGGCGGCGTGTTGCGGATGGTGCGCGACCGGCTGGCCTGGTACCCCGACGACGTCTGGCGGTACGTGCTGGCCGCGCAGTGGTCGCGGATCGGTGGAGAGGAGCCGCTGGTGGGCCGCTGCGGGGAGGTCGGCGACGAGATCGGCGGCGCGGTCGTCACCGCCCGGCTGGTGCGGGACCTGATGCGGTTGGCGTTGCTGCTGCACCGGCGCTATCCGCCGTACGGCAAGTGGCTGGGTACGGCGTTCGGGCGGCTGCCGCAGGTCGCCCCGCTGCGCGCGGCGTTGGCGGCGGCGGCCACCGCGACCGGCTGGCGGCAGCGCCAGCACCAGTTGTGCCAGGCGTACGAGTCGCTGGCGGCGCAGACGAACCGGACCGGCCTGGCGGAACCGGCCGAACCGTCGGTTCGGCCGTTCTTCGACCGGCCGTTCCTGGTGCTCGACGCGGGCCGGTTCGCCGCCGTGCTGCGCGGCGCGATCACCGATCCGGCCATCGGCCGCCTGCCGCCGGTCGGTGCGGTGGATCAGGTGTTCGACCACACCGGTCTGCTCACCGACGTGGTCCGTACCCGCGCGGCGGTGGCCGCCGCGTTGGCGATATCGCCGACGCCAGCGGTACCAAACGAACGTTAAGCTTGCGCTGTGTCCGGGTGACACCGCTGGCGGCCACCGTCGCCGGCGCCCAGTCCGCTCACCACCCACGGAGCGCGCCAGCCATGACCGTCGAGCGAATCCTGCCCACGCCCGAGGCATACGACCTGATCGAACTGACCACCGAACTCGCCGACCGTGAGCTTGCCGACCGGGCGGCGCAGTTCGAGGCCCGTGGGGAGTTCCCACGGCAGGTGCTGCGCACGGTCGGCCGCGCCGGGCTGCTGGGCCTGCCGTTCGCCGAGGCCGACGGCGGTGGTGGCCAGCCGTACGAGGTGTATCTGCAGGTCCTGGAGGTGTTGGCCAGCCGGTGGTTGGCGGTGGCCGAGGCGGTCAGCGTCCACACGCTGTCCTGCTACCCGGTGGCCGAGTACGGCAGCGACCGCCAGCGCAAGATGCTGCCGGAGATGCTCGGCGGTGAGATGCTGGGCGCGTACTGCCTGAGCGAGCCGGCGGGCGGATCGGACGCGGCCGCGTTGACCACCCGGGCGGTCGCCGACGGCGACGAGTTCGTGGTGTCCGGGACCAAGGCCTGGATCACCCACGCCGCGGTCGCGGACTTCTACAACGTGTTCTGCCGTACCGGCGGACCGGGCCCGAAGGGCATCTCCTGTCTGCTGGTCGCGGCGGGCACCGCTGGCGTCCACCCGCAGCCACCGGAGCGGACCATGGGGCTACGCTCGTCACCGGTCGCCGAGGTGGTGTTCGACGCGGCCCGGGTGAGCGCCGATCAGCTGGTCGGCACGGCCGGTGCCGGGTTCGGCATCGCCATGTCTGCGCTGTCGGCGGGGCGGTTGGGGATCGCCGCCTGCGCGGTCGGGCTGGCCCAGGCGGCGCTCGACCACGCGGTCGGCTACGCCCGGGAGCGTACCCAGTTCGGCCAGCGGATCATCGACCTGCAGGGAGTGGGCTTCCTGCTGGCGGACATGGCCACCCAGGTGTCCGCGGCGCGGGCGATGACGCTGGCCGCCGCCCGGCTGCGCGACGCCGGCCGGCGATACACCACGGAGGCGGCCAAGGCCAAGTTGTTCGCCACCGATGTGGCGATGCGGGTCACCGTCGACGCGGTCCAGGTGCTCGGCGGGTACGGGTACGTGACCGACCACCCGGTGGAGCGGTACCTGCGGGAGGCCAAGGTCCTGCAGATCGTGGAGGGGACGAACCAGATCCAGCGGGTGGTGATCTCCCGCGCGCTGGCCCGTGACCATGCCGGTGACCGGGCTCGTGACCGGTCGGTGTGACCACTCGGTCGCGGCGACCGTGTCCCCGGCGGTAGGTTTCTCGCCGTGGAAGAGACCGATCGGGCTATCGTCGCGGCGTTGACCAGTGACGGCCGGGTGTCGTACACCGACTTGGCCGAGCGGGTCGGGTTGTCGGTGTCCGCCGTGCACCAGCGGGTGCGCCGACTGGAGCAACGTGGCGTCGTGAAGGGTTACACGGCCCGGGTCTCGTTCGAGGCGGTCGGCCTGCCGCTGAGCGCGTTCGTGGCGATCCGGCCGCTGGATCCGTCCCAGCCCGACGACGCCCCGGACCGGCTGGCCCACCTGGCCGAGATCGACTCCTGCTATTCGGTCGCGGGGGAGGATTTCTACCTCCTGCTGGTCCGCGTGGCCAGCCCGGCCGATCTGGAGCGTCTGCTGCAGAGCATCCGTACGGCGGCCAACGTCACCACCCGGACGACGGTGGTGCTGTCCACCCCGTACGAGTCACGGCAGCCGAAACTGTCCTGAATCGGCGATATCCGGTCTGATCTTCAACCACACATCCCAGCATCCTAGGACGCATTACCGGAAGTATCCGACCCCACCCGAAGACACCATGGTTTGCCGTCTCGACGACCGGGCATCCAACCCGCAGGGGTTGACAGCGCCCGCCCGGCAACGAGCCAGAAGGAGTGATCGCCATGGGTATGAGCGAGAAGGCGCGCAACAAGGCCGAGGAGATCAAGGGCCAGGCCAAGGAGCGGTACGGCGCGGCGACCGACAACGACCAGCTCCGCGCCGAGGGCGCGCAGGAGGCTGGCCGCGCCCGTACCAAGCAGGCCGGCGAGCACGCCAAGGACACCGGACGCAACATGAAGGATGCGTTCAACAGCTGACGAACCAACTGTCGTCGGGGCCCCACCGTGCGGTGGGGCCCCGACGACAGTGCGGCAGTCTGCGACCGGCTGCGTCAGTCGGTGGCTGACGCAGTGGCGGTTCAGTCGACGGCGGCGGCGCCCCGTTGCTTGCGCCACCACTTCTGCCCGCTGTCGGGCAGGGTGTCGATCGGGTCGTAGTAGGCGTACCTGCGGTCGAGCGCGGTGTCCTCGCTGCCGTCCAGCGAGGTGCGGTAGTTTTTCGTCCAGTAGGAGATGCCGTGTTCTCGGTCGTACTCGGTGGGCATGTGCACCCAGCGTTTCCCGACGAAGGGCACGTCGCAGACGATGCGGGGGGTGGCGTATCCGGGCAGGTAGCCCATGATGTCGTGCTGGAGCTGCTGCGCGGCCCACACCGGCACCCGCCAGTGCTCGGCGTTGGGGATCATGTCGCACAGGTAGAAGTAGTAGGGCAGGATGCCGGCTTCGCCCTGCAGGGCGAAGCAGAGATCCAGTAGGGCGTTGGCGTCGGTGTTGACGCCGCGCATGAGTACCCCTTGGTTGCGTACGTCGCGTACACCTGCGTCGAGGGCTGTCTGGGCCGCCCGGGCGACCAGTGGGGTGACTGACTGGGCGTGGTTGACGTGGGTGTGGATGGCCAGGTTGACGCCGCGGCGGGCGGCGGTACGGGCCACTCGTTCGAGGCCGGCGACGACGTCGGGTTGCAGCCAGTGCTGGGGCAGGCCCATGAGTGCCTTGGTGGCGAGCCGGACGTCGCGGACGGAGTCGATCTCCAGCAGCCGTTCGAGGTAGTTCTCCAGGTGCCGCCAGGGCAGGTTGGCCACGTCGCCGCCGGAGACGACGACGTCGCGTACGCCGGGGTGGGCACGCAGGTAGTCGAGGTGGGCGTCGAAGCGGTCGGTCGGCCGACCGGCGAGCCGCAGCTTGTCGACGGTGGGTGTCGAGTTGCCGACCAGGTCCATCCGGGTGCAGTGGCCGCAGTACTGGGGGCAGGTGGCGAGCAGCTCGGCCAGCACTTTGGTGGGGTACCGGTGGGTGAGTCCTTCGGCGACCCACATGTCGTGTTCGTGGAGCGAGTCGCGGACGGCGTACGGGTGTGACGGCCAGGCGTGGTGCCGGTCGGAGGCAAGCGGCAGCATGTACCGCCGGATCGGGTCGGCGCGCAGGCCGTCGGTGTCGGGTGTCGCGTCCGGCACCATAGTGTTGATCATCTGGGGAGTGACCAGCATCGACATCGTGGCGTGCCGGGCCTGGTCGGTGGTCAGGTCGGTGTAGAAGCCGTCGTCGGCCAGGTCTCCGAGTACGGTGCGCAGCTGCGTGGCGGACTTGACGCAGTGGGCCCGTTGCCACTGGGCGGACTCCCATTGGGCCCGGGTGACGTCCCGCCAGCCGGGGAACCGGGTCCAGTCGGGCTCGCTGAGGGGCCGGCGGCGGTATTCGTAGGGCTGTGTGGGTGCGTCGACGGCCGGGTTGGTGTCCGCCGGGATGGGTTGCGGCATCGGGGGTCCTCCGGGGCCGGTCACCGGTGACCGGCGACCAGGGTTGCTGAGCACTGCGTACTGGATAATTTCTTGTAGAACCACCATTCTGCCGCAAGTTTTCCTGTCATGTCAGATGGTGGAGGGTGTTTTCGTGCAGGCGACGGATTCATACCAGGGCGTGCGGGGATGGCGCTGGAGTTGTCCGGCGCCGAGCCCGGGGTACGGGGGTTGTCCGCCTCGTGACTGACGGCAGACTGAACGCCATGACGACTGGTGTGGAGTCCATGGCCGGGTTGCCGTCGGTGTTGTACCGGGGTGGCCGGTTGTACTGTCCGGCGGAGCCGTCGGCGACGGCGTTGCTGGTACGCGCAGGCGAGATCGCCTGGGTGGGGACGGATGCCGACGCGCCGGTGGCGGATGTGTCGGTTGACCTGGCTGGTGCGTTGGTGACCCCGGCGTTCGTGGACGCTCACGTGCATGCGACGGACACGGGGCTGGCGCTGTCCGGTCTGGAACTGTCCGGGGTACGTTCGGCCGGGGAACTGCTGGACCGGGTCGCCGGGTTCGCCGCTGGTCTGCCGGCGGACGCGGTCGTGTTGGGGCACGGCTGGGACGAGTCGACGTGGCCGCAGCCGGTACCGCCGGACGCCGGCCAGTTGGCAGCCGCCGCCGGGGGGCGTCGGGTGTACCTGTCGCAGGCGTCGATCCATTCGGCGTTGGTGTCGGCGCCGTTGCTGGCGTCGGCACCGCCGACGCTGCGGGCCTCGGCCGGGGTGCTTGGCTGGGTGTGCGAGGAGGGGCACCACGCGGTACGGGCGGTGGCGTTCGGCTCGTTGGGCGCGGCGCAGCGACGTTCGGCGCAGCGGGTGGCGTTGTCGGCGGCGGCCCGGTTGGGCATCGCGGCGGTGCATGAGTGCGGGGGACCGCAGACGTCGTCGGAGGAGGATTTCACCGGGGTGCTGGGGTTGTCGGGGGACGGATTGCCGCTGGTGTTCGGTTACTGGGGTGAGTTGATGGGGGCGGCGCGGGCGCGGGAGCTGGGTGCGGTTGCCGCTGGGGGTGATCTGTACGCGGACGGGGCGTTGGGTTCGCGTACGGCGTTCGTGTCGCAGCCGTACGCCGACGGCACCGGCTGCGGGAGCCGGTTTCTGGACGCGGAGCAGGTGGCGGCGCATCTGGTGGATTGCGCGCAGCGAGGGATGCAGGGCGGGTTCCACGCGATCGGGGATGCGGCGGTGGCGGCGGTGGCGGAGGGGTTCGCGGTGGCGGCGCGGCGGGTGGGGGTGGATCGGCTGCGGGCGGGTCGGCATCGGGTGGAGCACGTGGAGTTGGTCGACCGGCGGGTGATCGGTGCGTTCGTGGAGTACGGGGTGGTGGCGAGCGTGCAGCCGGCGTTCGACCGGTTGTGGGGTGGGCGGCGGCAGATGTACGCGGCCCGGTTGGGGGTGGCGCGAGCGTTGGCGTCGAATCCGTTCGCGGCGTTGCACGGGGTGGGGGTGCCGTTGGCGTTCGGGTCGGATTCGCCGGTGACGCCGCTGGATCCGTGGGGTGCGGTGCGGGCGGCGGTGTCGCATTTCAACCCTGCGTCGCGGTTGGGGGTGCGGTCGGCCTTCGCGGCGCATACCCGGGGTGGTTGGCGGGCGTTGGCGCCGGGTGTGGCGCGGACGTCACAGGAGGGGGTGTTGGCGCCGGGTGCGTCTGCGACGTTCGCGGTGTGGGCGTGTCCGGCCGGGGTGTCGGGGGATGGTTTGCCGGTTCTGGTGGCCGACGATCCGCAGGTGCGTGGTCCGGCGGATCCGACGCCGTTGCCGCGGTGTCTGCGTACGGTGTTGCGGGGGCGGGAGATTTTCGTGGCGGCCGGGCTGGACGCCGCGGTAGGTGCGGACTGAGCGGGGGTTGGGCTGGTTCTGCGGTGAGGGATTCGGACACGCCGGCGGACACGCCGGCGGACACGCCGGTCGGCGGGTTCGATGGTCCCGGCCGGGGTTGACAGCGGTGGGGGTCGGCCGCGTACCGTCTTTGAGTCCTTCCACGCTGAAGCGGCTGTTGTTCGCTTCGTTTCTTTGTCCGCTGGCCGAGCGACGGATGTGTCGCCAGTGCGGTTGCCACGTGTTCGCCACGGGTGGTCCGCTTCGGCCAGGTCCAGTGGGCGAAGGTCGGCGAGGCGGCGCGGACCGGCCGCGTCTTCCGATGTGGGTGGGCGGTCGTGTGGGGCCAGTAGACAACGGCCTGCCGGGGGCAGCCAGCTCCCGGTTGGTCGGTCCGAAGGTCATCGCGCGGGTTGTCTCGCCGCATCGGCGGGGGAGGGGCCTGGGAGCGCGGGGCGCGGCCGATCGGCCGCGCCCCGATTTCGCTTTCCGGGCCACCCCGGCGGCGGGTCGGCCCGGGGCCCGCTGTCTCCGGTTTTCGCTGTCGGTGGGAGGTTGCCGGTAGCCTTCGTCGGACAGATTGGTGGCTGCCCCGGTGGCGGCTCGGCGGGTGGGACTCGACGTGGCGATGGTGGATGCGGCCGTTGCGCCGGTGCGGTCGGGGCCAGTGGCGGCCGGCGGTGGGGGTGCCCTGCCGTTGGGGTGGGCGTTGGTGAGCGCGGCGCTCGCCGGGTTGGCGTTGTTGGGTTCGTTTCCGCCGTACGGCCGGTGGTGGTTGGCGCCGGTGGGGGTGGCGGCGTTGGCGGTGGCGGTGCACCGGCGTCGGATGCGGGCCGGGGCGGGGTTGGGTTTCGTGGCCGGTGTGGTGTTCTTCGCCCCGTTGTTGAGTTGGACGAATCTGCATACGGGCAATGTGCCGTGGGTGTTGCTGTCCGGTTTGCAGGCTGCCTATGTGGCATTGCTGGGAGCGTTGGCGGCGTTTGTGTCGCCGGTGGTGGACCGGTCGCGGCCGGTGGTATGGCCGGTGGTGGCCGGGTTGTTGTGGGTGGGGCAGGAGGCGCTGCGGGGGCGGACCCCGTTCGGCGGGTTTCCGTGGGGGCGGTTGGCGTTCAGTCAGGGGGATTCTCCGGCGTTGGCGGTGGCGGCTGTCGGTGGGGCGCCGTTGGTGACGTTCGTGGTGGCGGCTGTCGGTGGGGCGGTGGCGGCGGCGGTGTGGCGGCGGTGGCGGTGGGGGCGGTCGTTGGTGGCGGCGGCCGGGCTGTTGGCCGTGGGGGTGGTGGTGCCGACGGGGGGCGACTCGGCGGCGTCGCGGCGGGTGACGGTGGCGATCGTGCAGGGCAATGTGCCGCGGATGGGGTTGGACTTCAACGCGCAGCGGCGGGCTGTGCTGGACAACCATGTGGCGGGTACGTTGCGGTTGGCGCGGCAGGTGGCGGCGGGCGAGGTGGCCGCGCCGGATCTGGTGGTGTGGCCGGAGAACGCCAGTGATGTCGATCCGTTGCGTGACGGGCAGGCGCGGGCGCGGATCGACGAGGCGGCGGCGGCGGTCGGGGTACCGATCCTGGTGGGAGCGTTGCTGCATGGGCCGCAGCCGGGCGAGGTACGGAATGTGAGCCTGGTGTGGCGTCCGGGCACGGGCCCGGACACGGATCAGGTGTACGTCAAGCGGCATCCGGTGCCGTTCGCCGAGTACGTGCCGTTGCGGCGGGTGGCGCGGCTGGTGAGCAGGGAGGTCGACCGGGTGCGGGCCGATTTCGTGGCTGGTTCCGGTCCAGGTGTGCTGCGGGTGGGTCCGGTGCTGGTGAGCGGTGTGATCTGTTTCGAGGTGGCGTACGACGGCTTGGTGCGTGACACCGTCACGGGCGGTGCGCAGGTGTTGGCGGTGCAGACGAACAATGCGACGTTCAACTCCGCTGAGGCGGGGCAGCAGTTGGCAATGGTGCGGGTCCGGGCGGTGGAACACGGCCGGGACGCGTTGATGGCCTCAACCGTTGGCATATCGGCTTTCGTCGATCAGAATGGGCGGGTGTCGCAGCCTACGCAGTTCAATACCGCTGCGGTCGTGGTGCGTGAGATGGACGCTGAGACGACGCGTACCCTTGCGACTCAGTTGGGTATCTGGCCCGAGATGGTGCTGGTGGGTTTCGCCGGTGCTGTCGTGGCTGTCGCGCTGTGGCTGCGGCGGCGGCGGGCGGTAGGCCAAGATGCGGAGGCACGGTGAGCGAGGCGGCGGTGGGCGGCGGCCCGGACGGCTACCCGGGTGTCGGTCGGGTGCTGGTGGTGATCCCGACCTACAACGAGGCGGACAACGTGCGGTCTATCACCGGACGGGTGCGCGAGGCGGCGCCGCAGGTCGACGTGTTGATCGCCGACGACAACTCACCGGACGGTACGGGTGCGCTGGCCGATGATCTGGCCAGTGCCGACGAGCAGGTGCATGTGTTGCACCGGCCGGGCAAGCAGGGCCTGGGCGCGGCGTACGTGGCAGGCTTCGGTTGGGCCCGTGAGCGCGGCTACGACGCGGTGGTGGAGATGGACGCCGACGGCTCGCACGCCCCTGAGCAGTTGCCACTGCTGCTGGACGCCGCGCGCCGCGCTGATGTGGTGATCGGCTCGCGCTGGGTGCCTGGTGGGGAGGTGCTGAACTGGCCGCGGCGGCGTTGGGTGCTCTCCCAGGGCGCGAACCTGTACACACGGTTGGCGTTGGGGATGCCGGTCCGTGATGCGACCGGCGGTTATCGGGTGTACCGGATTCCGGTACTCGACAAGATCGACTACGCGGGTGTGTCGTCACAGGGCTACTCGTTCCAGGTCGAGCTCACCTGGCGGGCGTACCGGGAGGGCTTCCGCATCGTCGAGGTGCCGATCACCTTCGCCGAGCGTGAGCAAGGGGCGAGCAAGATGAGCGCGTCCGTGGTCCGCGAGGCGCTCTGGCGGGTGACGGTGTGGGGACTGCGGGCCCGCCGCGCCGGCCTGAGCGCCGACCGGCAACGCGACACGTCTGCGGCGCGCTGGCCCTGACCGTACGGCGTGTCATGCTGGAGACGTGACGGCACGGCCACGTTCGCGGGAGGTGACCATGCGTCGAGGGTTGCGGCTCGTCCCGCTGGCGCTGGCTGGCGGCCTGGTGCTGGAGTTCGTCGTCTTCGTGGCGCTGGCGCGGCAGATCGGCTATGGATGGGCGGTGCTGGCGGTGCTCGTGGCGTCCGCGGCGGGGATGTTGCTGCTGCGGCGTGAGGGCATGCGGGCGTGGCGCAGCTTCCGGGCGGCGGCCCAGGCTGGCCAGCCACCCGGTGAGCAGGTCAGTGACGGCCTGCTCGGCCTGCTGGCGGGGCTGCTGCTGGCCGCGCCCGGCCTGGTCAGCGGCGTGTTCGGGGCGGTACTGGCGGTGCCGCCGGTGCGCCGGGCGGCGCGGCGGCGGCTCCAGGTCGTCGCGGAGCGGCGGATGTCCTCGGCCACGGCGGGTGAGATGTTCGGGCCGCGGCGGGTGCGGGTGTATCCGCCGCCGGCGAGTTCTGGAGCCGGCCCGACCACCACGGGCCCGACCATCGACGGCGAAATCGTCGACGACCAGCGGTGACAGGGCGGCCAACCGGTGTTTGTGCGCCGGCCCCCGACGCGGTGCGCGTCGGGGGCCGGCGATGATGCGGTAGGGCCGTCGGGTCAGATGCCGCCGCGGCGGTTGCGGACCTCCTGCAGCCGTTCTGCGAGGATGTCCTCGAGTTCGGCGATCGAACGTCGCTCCAGCAGCATGTCCCAGTGGGTGCGCGGCGGCTTGATCTTTTTCTGCTCCGGCTCGCTGCCGTCGACCAGCCGGGCGACGCTGCCGTCGAACTTGCATTCCCAGGTCACCGGGACCTCGGCGTCGACGGCGAACGGGACCTCGAACTGATGCCCCTTGGCGCAGAGGTACTCGCGGGTCTGGCGCGGCGCGAGCTCCGTGTTGCGGTCGGACTCGTAGCTGACTGCTCCCAGACGGCTTCCGCGCAGCATGCGCTCGCCCATGATCGGCTATCCCCTCGGTCGTGGTGCTGGTCTTCTGGTGTAACGATGTGTGCGGGGCGGGCGATTCCCGCCGGCTTGCTGCCGCGCCGGCCGAGGCACCCGCACCAGACCTGTGCGAGCGTAGCCGGCCGCCGCCCGCCGTAGCCTGCTGCCTGCTGGTTGGAACTCCCGCCGCCGGTTGGAAACGTGGTGTTAACGAAGTCTGGCACACAGGGGACGACTCGGGTGCGATCCAGGTCACTGCCGGGTCGCGGGCTCCCCGGTGTGGTCGTCACCACCTGGGCGGTTGGCCGCCCCGAGGGCGGCCAACGCCGCCGCCAGGTCGCTGACCTGGGCTGACAACTGCGTGACACGTTGTGCTGTGGCGTCGCGGTCCGCCTGTGCCGCCGTCACGGCCGCCGTCAGGTCGGTGACGCGGGTTTCGGCGCTGGCCAGCCGCCGCTCTCCCTCGGTCGCGGCGCGGCGGGTCTGCGCGATCTCGACCCGGGTTGCCGCGACGGCGGCGTTCGCGGCGTCGGCGTCGCGGCGCGCGGCCTGCGCCTGTCGCTGCCACTGGTCGGACTCGGCCCGGACCTGCCGGATCGTGTCGGCGTGTGCGGTGGCGGCCGCTCGGGCGGCGTCGGCGTCGGCCCGCGCCCGTTCGACCTGTTCAGCCGCTGCCACGGCGGCCGAACGGGCCTGCTCAGTCGCCGTGGCAGCGGCCGAACGGGCCTGCTCGGTCAGCCGTTCGGCGTCGGTGGTCGCTGCCCGGGCGGCGGCGAGTTCGCGGGTCAGATCGTCGGCGCGGCGTACCTGCCGTTCGAGTTGGCCGCGCAGCTCACGCGACTCGGCGCGGGCGGTGTCACGGTCGGTTTCGGCCTGCTGCCGCAGCGCGTCGGCGGCAGTTGCGCGGCGCTGCGCGGCGTCGAGTCCCGTTCGCGCTTGCACCGTCTGCGCGCGGGCGGCCGCCGCGTCGGTTTCGGCGGCGGCCGCCCGCGCCTCGGCGGCCTCGACGGTTCGTTCGGCCGCCGTGGCCGACTGCTGAGCCCGCGCGGCGGCGGCGGCCGCGGTTTCGGCGCCCAGCCGGGCCTCGTCGCGTTCGGCCTGCGCCGCGGCGAGAACCGTGGCGGCCTCGGCGCGGACCTCGGCGATCCGGCGGTCCACCCCGGCTGGTGAGAGTTCGGCGTGCAGTGTCTCGGTGAGGGTGGCGACCATCTGGTCCAGTCGGTCGACCAGTTCCCAACTGCGGGCGATCTGCCCGGCCAGTCCGGGGGCGCCGCGTCGCCGCATCCGGTCGGCGCGGGAGGCCTGCTGGCAGGCGCCGTCGTTGTCACGGCAGTACCGGAACGGCCGGCCGGCGGCGGCGCGTTGCGGCACCGGCGCGCCGCAGTGCGCGCACGGTCGGGTGATCGTCTCGGTGTCCGGCGGGGTGTCCATCGCCGCCGAAGTGTAGTGCGTGTGCCGGGTACGGCCCGGACGGCGCATGGGTGCCGGTGGCAGCGTCGGTGGCTACGCTTGTGACCGGGACCGTTGCCGTAGCGCCTGCGCCGTCACGTCCGGGGAGTGTCGCCGATGACCGAACGCAAGCCCGCGCATCTGGACTCCGACACATGGGTCGAGGTGCAGATCCGGGCCGCGCAGCAACGAGGCGAATTCGATGACCTGCCCGATGCCGGCAAGCCGTTGCCGGGCGTCGGTGAACCGGTCGAGGACCTGTGGTGGGTGAAGGGGTACCTGCGGCGGGAGACGTTGTCGGCCGAGTTGACGCTGCCCGCCTCGCTGCAGTTGCGCCGGCAGGTGGAACGGTTGCCCGACGAGGTACGGGAGCTGCCGTCGGAGCGGATGGTCCGCGACGTCACCAAAGCGCTCAACGAACGGATCGCCCAGTGGCTGTCCGCGCCGTCGGGGCCATGGTTCGCCGTCGGTCCGGTTGACGCCGACGAGGTCGTACGCCAGTGGCGCAGCCATCGGCAGACCGAGATGGCCAAGCCGGCGGTAGAGGATCCGTCGCCGCCAACCCGCGTCGCCGCCGGCGGTGGCTGGTGGCGAAGCCTGACCCGTCCGCTGCGGCGGCGGCACGCAGGGGGCACGGACACCTTCAGGGGTTGAGCGCGCGGTCGTGGTCCGCGTTCGCGGGGCCGGGTCGCAGCTGTCCGGCCAGGACGACGCAGCGGCGGAGCGCTCAGCGGAACCGGTCGATGGTGACGGGGATCATCCCCTGCTGGCGCATCTGCGTCGTCAGCCCGCGCAGCAACACGCCAACCGCTTCGTCATGATCTCCGAGGAGGTCGCAGGTCACGTCCAACCCCCATGCGGCGGCGGCGATCCGGCGCAGATCCCAGCGGAAGGCGTCGCCGCGGACCTGGCGGCGCACCGTGCCCAGGACGTGTACCTCGGGATCCGTGAGGTCGCCGGTGACGGGCATCTGCCACGCCTGGCTGAGCGCCGCGAGGCCGTCGGGGCTCAATTCGTCGGCGAACAGGATCCGGTAGAGGCGCGTCTCGTGGAAGCCGGGCGTGGCTTCGGACCCGGTCAACCGCAGGGGGGACGGTGGTCGAGCCGCCGGGGCGCCGAAGCACGCCCGCAGCGCGGCCTCGTCCGGCAGGTCGGTGCCGCGAAGGTCCCGATAGAGTGCCGCTGCCGCTGGCCGGCCGACGGGCGTCACTCGGGCCCGCAGGGCAGCGTCGATGCGTAAGCGCCGGCTGGTGGCCGACGCGTCGTGCCAGCGACGCTCCGACCGGTTCCAGCCGCAACTCACCAGCCCGGCGCAGGAGTGGTCCGCCGCGAGCAGGAACTCCTCGGCCAGCAGCCCTTCCGGATTCCCCGCACCGTCGTAGACCACGTAGTAGTGCAGTGCGGGAGGAAGTTCGTCGTCCACCGCGCACAGGAAGTCGTCGTCACGGGTCGATTTTCGGGCAGGGCAGCGTGCTGCCGCTCGGCGGCTCGCGGAGGGCGGAGTCCGGGATGGCCGCGGAACCCGCCATACCGACCCCGGCCGTCCCACCGGGCCACGGTCCGGTCTGATTATCGGATTAGAATAAACGGTAATCCGATAATCAGAGAAGGTGTCGGCTTTGATCCGACGACGCCCCGCAGGGCCAACACCATAATGACCGTTATGGTGCAATAACGACGGGGGTGCTCGCTCCATCGGGCCGGCTGGTTCTCCTGGGCGACAGCGGGACGTTCAGCCGGCCAGCCGGCCAGCCGGCGTCAAGTGCCGCTGAGGCCTGAGTCACGACATCCACCGGGCCACGCAATGTGACGACGCGCGGGCGAATGCCGATCACCTCATCACCGTCTCCTGCCATGTCGAGCCCGGTAGCCGTGCAGCAGGAAGCCTGCCCGGGCTCCACAACGGTGGTTCGACTGGAGCGAAGCGGCGGCGGCGTCAGTCGCCGATCGCCGTCATCACTTTCAACGCCTCGTTGTAAACGGCGTTCCAGTCTCCCGCATGGTCGTTCGGCCAATTGACGAAGTTATTTCCGTTGGAGTACCAGCGGGGATTATCGGCCGCGTACAGACTGTCGCCCGTGTCGAACGTGATGTGGTAGTGACAACAGGCGATGTAGTGTTTGCGCGCCAGCCCGATCCCCGTCTCAGACGGGTTCTTGGAGCTCTTGGCTGCCGTGTGGATGTCCGCGCTGGCCATCGCGGCGGACAGAGCGCCCCGGAAGGCGTTGTCGGTGATGGTCACGTGGGCTCCTACATTGCGAAGGAGACCGATCCGGTCGTATTTCGCGGTGAGCTCGTACACGAGCGTGTTGTCGCCGAGATTCCAGCCCAGGATCTCCATCGCTGCGCTCATCTGTTGGTAGGCATCGTTGAACTGGTCTTCGTCGTTGCTTTTCCAGTCGTACGGCATGGAAGTTCCTTTCTCGTCGTATGGTCGAACGTCGGCGGGGCATCCCTCGCCGTCTTCCAAGAGAGGAACCCGAGTGGAGCACTGATGCACTTCGTGGCTGTCCCTCATACGACAGGCGGGGTGCCGGCGGGTCGGCCGGGAATCGATTGATCGTGAGCCGTGGTCCGCACCCGCCGAACGGAGTGGATCGGCCATCTATAACCCCATCTAACCCTAGAGGGGTTATAGATGGTATGGTGGTGCGGTAGCCGCCGCGAGGAGCGTGACCCGTGATGCCGAAGATCAACGTCTACCTGCCGGACGACCTCGCCGACGCGGTCCGCGACGCCGGCGTGCCGGTGTCCGCGGTCTGTCAGCGAGCGCTGGAGCAGGCGGTTCGGCGGATCACCGCGATCCGCGAGACGGCTCTGACAGATCTCGACGCCGACCAGCTCGCCGCCCGCCTGCCGGCGCTGACCGCCCGCGCCCGCGACGTCCTGTCGCGCTCCCGCGCCCAGGCCCAGGTCGCCGGTGTCGAGCAGGTCGGCACGGCACACCTGCTGGCCGCGCTGCTCGACGAAGGGGACAACCTCGGCGTACGGGTGCTGCGGGCGATCGAGGTGGAACCCGCCCGCCTGGCCCGGGCCCTGTCCGACGCGACCGGTGGGGCCACCCCCCGGCCGGCGGCGGCCGGGGTGACAGCCGCCGTCGCGCTACGGTTCGGCGGCAGCTGCGCGGCCGCCCTGGAACTGGCCGTCACCGAGGCCACCGGGCTCGGGCACAACTACGTGGGCTGTGAGCACCTGCTGCTCGGCCTGATCGCCGAACCTGGCGGCACCGCCGGGCAGGTGCTGCGCGGCCTCGGCGCCGAGCTGCGGGTGACCCGTCGGGCGGTCGCGGCGGCGCTGGCCGGCTACGTGCATCTGCGGGCACAGACGCCGGCGGTGCCCGCCGACGCCGGTGCCGACCCGCCGGCATCGACCGGGGACCCGATCGCGGCTGTCACCGCGCTCATCCGCCGCGAGCTGGCGCCGATCACCCAGCGGCTGGACCGGCTGGAGGCGCGGTTCGACCCGCCCGGCGCGCACGGCTGAGCCGCCGGGGCGGGTCCGGTCAGTCCAGCATCGCCCGCGCCCAGACCGTTTCCCGGGCCCGGATGTGGTCGGCGTCGCGGCGCCAGACGTCACCGTGCCCGGTTCGCCACAGTCGGGTCCAGGGCTCGGTGCCGATGGCCGCCTGCGCGGCGAGGAAGTCGTGCATCGAGCGGGCCCGCCGGGCCAGCATCGGCACCAGGTCGCGCCGTTGTGTCTCGTCGAGGCCGTACCCGTCGACGAGAACCCGCGGCCGAGTCCAGTCGATGACCGCCCACTCGCCACCGACCACCAGGTTCCACGGTGCCAGGTCGTGGTGGACGATCAGGTCGGTGCCGTCGGGCGGGATCAGCCGTTGCCAGGTGGCGTCGGGGCGGCACGAAACCGGCGGCGGCGTCGTGCAGGTCACGGATGAGCCGGCCCACCCGCCGCAGCGCGGCGTCGCTGCTGACGAACAGGTCGAAGCGCTCGGGCCAAGGGACCGTACCGGGCTGATAGGTCAGCACCTCGCGGCCCTGTTCGTCGAGGCCGAGTGGTCGGGGTGCGTGGCGGAACCCGACCGTGTGCAGATGGGTGAGTCGGATCCGGTCGACTTGACGGCGGCGGAGTTGCGCGCTATAGCTATAAGTAAGTTGAGTCTGAGGGGCTCAACCCCGGGGGCCACCGGAACAGGGACCACCGGAACAGACAGATCCACGGTTGGATCACCGTCAGGAGGTTCGACGATGTTGATGCGCACCGACCCGTTCCGCGAGATCGACCGGATCGCGGAGCAGTTCTTCGGCACCGCCGCGCGACCGGCCGTCATGCACATGGACGCCTACCGCGACGGCGACTGGTTCTACGCGGCCTTCGACCTGCCCGGTGTCGACCCGGACAGCATCGAGTGCACCGTGGAGCGCAACGTGCTCACGGTGCGCGCCCACCGCCAGCGCCCCACCGGCGACAAGGTCGAACTGGTCGCCGCCGAGCGCCCGATGGGCACCTTCACCCGGCAGTTGTTCCTCGGCGACACGCTCGACACCGACAAGCTGGAAGCCGGCTACGAGGCCGGGGTGCTGACGCTGCGCATCCCGGTGGCGGAACGGGCCAAGCCGCGCCGGGTGTCGATCAGCCTCAGCGACAACGGCCGCAAGCAGTTGCAGAACTGACCTCGCAAACCGACCACAGCCTCCTCCTCGACGCGCGCCGGTGGCATCCGCCACCGGCGCGCGTCGTTCGCGCCGGTCGGGCGTTGTACGGGCCACAGGTGCCGTAGGGCGGTCCGGGGGAGAGCCGCCAAAACGTGTCGCACGAGCGTGCCGCAGAGGGCATCCTGGAGCGGCAGGTGTCCCCGACCGCAGGGCCGGACCTCCCATGTGACCCGCAGGATTCAGCAGCAGTGTGCGCTACTGACCTGCACATCCATGGAAGGAGCGGGCATGATCGATCCCCGGCTGGGTGGCCACGTCGCCATCGTCACCGGCGCCAACCAGGGCATCGGCGCGGCCATCGCGGTCGCGCTGGCCACCCAGGGCGCGGCGGTGCTCGCCACCTACCTGCGGTTGGATCCGGCGCCCTACGCGGGTGACCCGGCGTTCCCGCCGCAGTACGGCAGGGCCCGGGCGCAGGGGGCCGAAAGTGTCGTCGAGCGGATCGTCGCCGCCGGCGGCAAGGCTCTCGCCGTCGAGGCGGACCTGGCCGACCCGGGCACCCCGGCCCGGCTGTTCGACGAGGCCGCCGCCTCCTTCGGCCCGGTGGACATCCTGGTCAACAACGCCAGCGGCTGGCTCAGCGACACGTTCCGCCCGGACTCCAGTGACCGGTTCGGCCGGCCGCTGGCCCCGGTCGACGCGGCCACCTTCGACCGGCAGTTCGCCGTTGACGCCCGCGCGCCCGCGCTGATGATCGCCGAGTTCGCCCGCCGGCACCTGGCCCGCGACGCCACCTGGGGGCGGATCGTCGGGCTGACCTCCGGTGGCCCGCACGGGTTCCCCGAGGAGGTCTCCTACGGTGCGGCCAAGGCCGCCCAGGAGAACTACACGATGTCCGCCGCCGCGGAGCTCGGCGAGTACGGGGTGACCGCCAACATGGTGTATCCGCCGGTCACCGACACCGGTTGGGTGACCCCTGAGGTGGAGAAGGAAGTCACCGGCGGCAGCCCGCTGCGCCGTATCGCCCGTCCCGAGGACGTCGCCGAGGTGGTCACCCTGCTCGCGTCGCACCAGGCCCGCTACCTCACCGGACAGGTGGTACGCATGTCGTGACCGCCGCCGGGCGTGCCGGCCGGAATCGGGCTCACGGTGGTTCGCCGGGATCCGGCTCAGATGTCCATGCGGCGATTGTGATCATCATGCGGCGTTTCGGCGAGGGTTTGCGGCCACGGCTTTGGCATCCTGCTGCGATGCGCCGCCTCCTCCCCCCGTCCGGCATCGCACCCCGGCAGACCGACCGCAGCCTGGCCACCGCCACCCCGGTCGATTTCACCGAAGCCTGGCTGCGTAACCGGCGGCTGTCCGAACACACCCGCGCCGCCTACCGCCGCGACGTCGCCGCCTGGCTGGTCTGGTGCTCCGACGCCGAAGTGGGACCGCTGCAGGCCAGCTTCCTCGACGTCAACGGCTATGCCCGGCAGTTGGAGGCCACCATCGACCCGCGCAGCGGTCGGCTGCTGACCCCGGCCACGGTGGCCCGCAAACTGTCGGCGCTGTCGAGCTGGTACGCGTTCCTGGTGCGGCTGCGGGCGGTGCCGGCCAACCCGGTCACCGACGCCGACCGGCCCCGGATCAGCCGCGACCATTCGTCCACCGTCGGGCTCACCCCGGAACAGGTCGACGCGCTGTTCGCCGCCGCCCGCGCCGACCGGCGTCCCAGCGCCGCCCGCAACCTGGCCGCCCTGGCGATCCTGGCCGACCTCGGTCTGCGGGTCGGGGAACTGGTCAGCCTCGACGTGGCCGACCTGGGCCACGAGCGCGGGCATCGCAGCATCCGGTTCGTCGGCAAGGGCGGCCGGGCCCGCCGCCGGGCTCTCGCCCCGGACACCGCCGCCGCCGTCGACACCTATCTGGCCGCCCGGGCGTGCCTCGCCGGGGTGCCGGTCGAGCGGCTCGACGGGCCGCTGCTGGTCACCGCGACCGGCGCCCGCCTCGACCGGCACGCGGTGTTCCGGCTGGTCCGCCGGTTGGCCGACGAGGCCGGTCTGCCGGCGGCGGACCGGCTGTCACCGCACTCGCTGCGGCACGCCTTCGCCACCACCGCCCGCGCCGAGGGCGTGCCGCTGGAGGACGTCCAGGACGCGATGGGGCACGCGGATCCGCGTACCACCCGCCGCTACGACCGGGACCGGCACAACCTGGACCGTGACCCCACGTACCGGATCGCCGCCGCGCGGGCCGCGCGGGCCGGCTCGGGCTGAGCCGTCGGCCGCGCCGGGTCAGCTGGAGCGGCGGTGCTGCTCGTCGTGGGCGCGCAGCGAACCGGCGTGGGCGCGGGCGGTCGGATCGCGGTGCACCTTGATCAGGCTGGCCACGATGGTGATCGTCAGGATGACCACGATCAGGCCGAGTGACACCGGGGTCGCCACCTGCGGCACCCGCTCGTCGATGTCGACGTGCGCCCAGTGCAGAGCCAGCTTGACGCCGATCAGCGCCAGCACCAGCGCCAACCCGGTCGACAGGTAGACCAGCCGGTCGAGCAGACCCTTGACCAGGAAGAACAGCGCACGCAGGCCGATGAGCGCGAACGCGTTGGCGACAAAGACGATGTACGGCTCCTGGGTGACGCCGAACACCGCCGGAATGGAGTCGAGGGCGAACAGCAGATCGGTGCTGCCGATGGCGATCAGCACGATGAACAGCGGCGTGACCATCCGGCGGCCGTCGACGCGGGTCAGCAGCCGCCCGTCGACGTAGTCCGGGGTGACGGGCAGCACCCGGCGGGTGGCGCGGACCAGTACGTTGTCGTCGACCTGCGGGTCCTCGTCGCGGTGCCGGAACAGCTGCACGGCGGTGAAGATCAGCAGCAGGCCGAAGACGAGGAACATGAACGAGAACAGGTTCAGCAGGGTGGCGCCGGCGGCGATGAAGATCGCCCGCATGATCAACGCGGCGATGATGCCGAACGTGAGGACCTTGTGCTGGTGCTGCTCGGGTACGGCGAACGTGTTGATGATGATGACGAAGACGAACAGGTTGTCGACCGACAGGCTCTTCTCCACCAGGTAGCCGGCGAAGTACTCGGTGCCGTAGTCGCCGCCGGCCCAGGCCATGAACACCAGACCGAACACGATCGCCGCCGCCACGTAGAACACCGACCAGGCGATCGCCTCCCCGAACCCGATGGTGTGCGGTCGGATCGCCGCGACCGCCAGGTCCAGGGCCAGCAACGCGGCGATGACGACGATCGTGACGACCCAGACACCCAGGCCGATCTCCAACGAACCCATGGGAGAGATCGTGCACCGGCGAGCGGCGTCGCGCGCGCCGACACACGGCATTGACGGACCGGCCGCGACGTTACGCTACGGTAAGTGGTCGGCTGCTGACATGTCGTCGTGGTCGTTGGTCACGGCAGCCTGGCGTAGGCGTGTGCCGGGGAAGTACTGCGCCTGCATGCCCAGCAGGTGACCCACCACATCCACCGGTCATCGGCCCACGGTACGAGGCGGCACCGACATGTCCGCGGGTCGGCCCGACGAATCGTCCCAGGTGCGCCTCACCGCCGGCTGAGCAGGTCCAGGTGCCGGTGGGCGTCGACGGCGATGTCGCCGCCGGCGAGCCACCGCCGGGTCCACAGCCCGGCGGCCACGCGCGTGGCCTCCCCGTCGGCCAGGTCGACGAGCAGCGCGGCGGCGAGCGCGTACGCCATGCGCAGCGCCAGCGGACGGGCGCCGGCCACGGTCGCGGCCCCGCCGGGGTCGGCGGCGACCCGTTTCAGGTCCTCGCGCAGCCGTCCGGCGGTGTCGGCGAGGGTGGCGGCCACCTCGGGGTCGGACGCGGCGGTGGCCGCCCGGTCGACACGGGCCAGCAGCGGCCCGGCGGCGTGTTCGCGGGTCACCGCCCGCAGCGCGTCCAGCGCCAGCACCGTGGTGGTGCCCTCCCAGATCGGCAGCACCTGGGCGTCGCGCAGCAGCCGTGGCACCCCGGTGTCCTCGACGTAGCCGGCGCCGCCGAAGCACTCGACGTACTCGCTGGCGGCCGCGACGGCGAGCCGGCCGGTGGCCAGCTTGGCCAACGGGGCGGCCAGGCGCAGCTCGGCGGCGGCGTCCCGGGCACCGCCGACCGGCTCTGGACCGGCCGGCGACCCTGGGCCGGCGGCGCCGGCTTCGACCCGGCCGAGCAGGGCGAACACGTGTCCAGCGAGGACGAAGGCGCCGGCGGTGTCGACGGCGAGGGTGCCGAGCACGCCGCGGTGCGCCGGGGAGTCGACCAGCCGGCCGCCGGCGACCCGCCGGGCGGTGGCGTAGGCGTGCGCGTACGCCAGCCCGCGGCGCATCCCGCTGGCCGCCGCCGAGGCGTTGTGCAGCCGGGTCACCACCACCAGGGTCATCGCCCGGGCCAGGCCGGGCCGGTCGGGGTCGCCCAGCGCCAGCGCGTACGCCGAGTCGAGCCCGACCTCGGCGGTCGGCAACGCCCGGGTGCCGAGCTTGTCCTTGAGCCGGTGCACCCGCACCCCGGGGGCGGGCCCGGCCGGGTCGGCGCCGGCGGCGGCCAGCGGCGAGTCGGCGGCGTAGCGGGGCACCAGGAACGGCGCGAGCACCCGGCTGCCGGCCCCGGCGCCGGCGGGCCGGGCCAGCGCCACGGCCAGCGCCGAGTCGACCGCCGAGCAGAACCACTTCTGCCCGGTGAGCCGCCATCCACCGTCGCCGGCCGGCTGCGCGACGGTGGTCGATCCGGCCAGGTCGGAGCCGCCCTGCGCCTCGGTCATCCACTGCCCGCTGGTGACCGCGACGTCGGGGTCGGTGCTGGTCAGCCGGGGCAGCCAGGCGTCGCGCACCGCCGGGTCGACGTCGGGACGGCTCAGCAGCGCGGCGGCGCCGTCGGCCATCGCCACCGGGCAGGAGAACGTCGCCGACTCCGGCGCGTACAGGTGCAGCAGGGCGTGCTGCACGATCCGCGCCCCCGGCCCGAACACCGCCCGGGTGTCCGCCCGGTACGGCAGCGCCACCAGGCCGTGGTGGGCGGCGGCGGCGCGTAGCCGCTGCCAGCCGGCGGCGGTGTCGATCCGGTCGATCCGGGCACCCCACGGGTCGTAGCGGACCAGTTGGGGCGGGTGCCGCTCGGCGTCGGCGTGGGCGGCCCGCAGCGGCCCGTCGACCTCGGCGGCGAGGTCGGCCAGCCGTGGCCGCGCGGCGGTGCGCGCGGCCGGGTCGAGATGGCGGCGCAGCCAGGCGTCGAGCAGCCAGTCGGTGCGGTACGGGTCACCCGGGGCGGGCACCGGTTGGACGTACCGGTCCACGTCGATCCTCCTCGGCACGCACGGTCGTTACTACCCGACAGTAACCCGCGACGGGATTCCGCTCAGAGCAGGATCCCCTTCCGCCGCCGGGCCGCCGCCCGGCACAGTGACCCGCATGCGACTGCTGATGCTCGGCGGCAGCGGATTCGTCGGCCGCTGCGTCGTCGCCGACGCCCTGGCCCGTGGCTGGACGGTGACCGTGCTGCACCGGGGGCGGCGCCGGCCGCCGCCCGGCGCGCGGGTGATCGTCGGCGACCGCACCACCGCCGCCGGACTGGCCGCGCTGGCCGACGGCCGGTGGGATCTGGCCGTGGACACCTGGGCGGGGGCGCCGTCGGCGGTCCGCGACGCCGCCGCCGCGCTGTACGGACGGGTCGGCCACTACACGTACGTGTCCAGCCGGTCGGTGTACGCGTACCCGCTGCCGGCCGGCCTCGACGAGACCGGCCCGCTGGTCGACGGGTCCGCCGACGACGGCGGCGACGTCGACTACGCCCGCGCCAAACGCGGCGCCGAACTCGCCGCCACCGCAGTGTTCGGCGAGCGTGCGCTGCTGGCCCGCGCCGGGTTGATCCTCGGCCCGTACGAGGACGTCGGCCGGCTGCCGTGGTGGCTGCACCGGATCGCCCGTGGTGACGAGGTGCCCGCCCCAGGACCGCGCGACCTGCCGCTGCAGTACGTCGACGCCCGGGACCTGGCCGCCTGGCTGCTGCAGGCGGCCGCCGCCGGTCTCGGTGGGGCGTTCAACGTGGTCAGCCCACCCGGCCACACCACCATGGGCGACCTGCTCGCGCACTGCGTACGGGTGACCGGCGGAGCGGCCCGGCTGCGCTGGGTGGACCCGGCCGCGGTCGCGGCCGCCGGTGTCGCCCCCTGGACCGAGCTGCCGATCTGGCTGCCGCCGGGCGGGCTGCACGACGCGTTGCACCGCGCCGACGTGTCCCGGGCGCTCGCGGCCGGGCTGCGCTGCCGGCCGGTCGCCGACACGGTGGCCGACACCTGGGCGTGGCTGGCCAGTGTGGACCATCGCCCGGCGTTGCGCACCGACCTGCCCCGGCTCGGGCTCGACCCGCAGCAGGAGGCGGCCCTGCTCGCGGCCGCCGAGGAATAGGCCTCGGACAGGCTCCGGTCGCGGTCAGCCGGGGCCGAGGTCGCCGGTGCGGTGATGCCGGCGGCACAGCACCTGGTAGCGCACCTCGGCGTGGTCGAGGATGTCGCCGATGACCACCTGCTCGCCGTGGCGGGCCACCTTGCCGTCGAGCACCCGGGCGTTGAGCAGCCCCTGCCGGCCGCACCAGCAGAGCACCTCGACCTGGATGCGGCACACCTCGTCGGCGAGTTCGAACAGGCGTTGCGCGGCCGGGAACAGCACCGCCCGGAAGTCGCTGGCCAGCCCGAACGCGAACACGTCGATGTCGTAGCCGTCGACCAGGTCGGCCATCTGCTCGACCTGGTCGACGGTGTAGAAGCAGGCTTCGTCGCAGATCAGGTAGTCCACCCGGGTGCCTTCGGACCAGCGGCCCCGGACCAGCGCCACCAGGTCCAGGTCGTCGGTGACCTCGATCGCCGCGTGCGCCAGCCCGATCCGGGTGGTGACCTGCGGTCCCATCGACCGGTCGTTGCGGGTCAGCACCAGCCCGCGCCGGCCCTGCCGGGCATGGTTGTGGTCCATCTGCAGCGCCAGGGTCGACTTGCCGCAGTCCATCGGCCCCCAGAAGAACTTCAACGTCGCGCCGTGGCGCAGTCGCCCGTCACCGGCGGCCAGGCAGGCGGTCGCCAACGCGGACTGTCCGTCCGTGGGCGGCCCGGACACCCTCCACACACTGTCGTCGGTCACGACCGGGCAGCTTACTCGCCGTTACCGGCAAGGGTGGCCGACCCTGCCGCCCGTCACCGGCGGCCAGGCACACGGGCGCCCCTTCGGCCCGCGTCGCCGGATTCGTGTCAGACCACTGTGGCAGGATCTGCCGCCATGTTCCCCCGCACCTGGACCCTCACCCACATCGAACGTGTCATCCGCGCCGGCTGGTCCGCCGACACCTGCGATCCGGCCGATCTGTCCGACTGGCATCCGGGCAACCCCGCCCGTGGCCAGTGCGGGGTCACCGCCCTGGTGGTGCACGACCTGCTCGGCGGTGACCTGCTGCTCGGCGAGGTGCACGCCGACAGCCGACGGACCGGCTACCACTGGTGGAACCGGCTCGGCGTCGTCGAGGTCGACCTGACCCGTGATCAGTTCGGCCCGCACGAGCAGATCACCGCCGGTGCGGTGGTCACCCGCCCGGACGGTCCGCCGATGCGCTGCCGCGAGCAGTACGAGACGCTGCGTGAGCGGGTGCTGCGCCAGCTCGGTGCCGGGACCGCCGTTTCCGCCGGCCGATAGGGGCGCCGCCAGGCGGCAGGGGTGTGGCGGCCGGCCGATAGCATGCCCGCCGACGAGGACCCGTCGCGCCGGCACCATCGCGGAAGGACCGCACGACACGTGAACACATCGGTACGGCTCGCCGTCGACCTGGGCACCACCCACACCGTCGCCGTGGTCCGCCGCGGCGACGAACCGCCCCGACCGCTGCTGTTCGACGGCACACCGCTGCTGGCCTCGGGTGTCTTCGTCGACGCCACCGGCGGTGTCCACACCGGACGGGACGCGCAGCGGCTCGCCGCCGGTGAGCCGCACCGGTTCGAGCCGCACCCGAAACGCCGCATCGACGACGGCTCGGTACTGCTCGGTGAGCGCGAGCTGCCGGTCGCCCGGCTGCTCGGCGCCGCGCTGCGCCGGGTCACCGCCGAAGCCGCCATGGCCGGCGTGCACCCGTCCGGGGCGACCGTGCTGACCTGCCCGGCCGACTGGGGCACCCCGCGCCGTGACCTGCTGCGCGCCGCCGCGGCCGAGGCCGGGCTCGGCCCGGTGCGGCTACTCGACGAGCCGATCGCCGCCGCCGCGTACTGCCGGCGGGTGCTGGGCCGGCAGATCCCGCCGGGCGGCTCGCTGGCGGTGTTCGACTTCGGCGGCGGCACCCTCGACGTCGCGGTGGTCCGCCACGAGGCCGCCGGGCTGCGGGTGCTGGCCACCGGCGGCCTGGACGATCTCGGTGGCCTCGACGTCGACAACGCCCTGGTGGCGCACCTGGGGCAGCTGGTCGCGATGCGGGATCCGCGGCTGTGGTCCCGGCTGTCGCGACCGGTCACCGCCGCCGACCGCCGGGACCGGCACGCCTTCTGGACCGAGGTCCGCGCCGCCAAGGAGATGCTGTCGCGTACGGCGGTGGCGCCGGTGACGGTGCCCGGCCGCGACGACCCGATGCACCTGACCCGGGAGGAACTCGACCGCGTCGCCGGCCCGCTGGTCGACCGGGCCGTCGACGAGACCCGCCGGGTCCTGCAACTCGCCGGCGTCGACCCGGCCCGGTTGGCCGGGCTGCTGCTGGTCGGCGGGGCCAGCCGGATGCCGCTGGTGGCCAGCCGGTTGCACGCCCGGCTCGGGGTCGCCCCGGCGGTGCCGGAGCAACCGGAGCTGCCGGTGGCGTACGGGGCACTGCACCACGAGCCGGCGGCGGGCGGGCCGACCCGCTCGACCGCGACCCCGTTCCCGCCGCCGGTCCCGCCACCCTCCTCACCACCGCCACCGACGTCGTCGGCGTTTGTGCCGCCGGCACGCGATCCCGGCCAGCCGGTGAAGGTGCCACTGACACCGGCCGGGAGACCCCGACGCCCTCGCCCGGCGCGGCGGCGGGTCACCGCTCTGGCCACGGTCGCCGTGCTGGTCGCCGTGGTGGCGATCGGCGGAACCGTCGGCACCCGTTGGCTCACCGACACGTGGCGCGAGCTGACCGACGCCGCCGGCGACGGGGTACGCGGCCTCACCGGCGGGCAGCTCACCGGCGGAGGCGGCGACACCTCCGGCGACCTGCGGCCGGTCGCTGACCTGCCACTCGGCGACGACGTCGACACCGCCGCCCTGATCGTGGCACCGGGTACCGACGGCTCCGGCGAACAGGCCGTCTACGCGGCGGTGCAGGCCGGCGCCACTACCGTCGGCGCCCTCGCGCCCGGCGGCGGGCAGCCGGTCTGGACCACCGAGATCCCGGTCGAGCCGGCCACCGTGGCGTTGACCGCCGTCAACGGGCTGATCCTCGTCGACGCCTTCGACTCGGCCACCGACGCGGGTGCCGACATGCGGGTGGTGCTCGCCGCCAGCGACGGCGAGCAGCTGTGGAAGGGCCGGTGGGAGGACCGGGCCGACGTCGTCTACTACGGCCGGGACGTGATCGTCGAAATCATCGACGGGATCTACGACAACGGGCTCGCCCGGGTCGACCTGACCACCGGCACGGTCAAGTGGCGCCGCGACGCCCCCGACGACGACCTGCTCACTCCCGGCGAGGCCCGGGTGCAGGTGGTCAGCGAATTCACCGACAGCCCGGACACGGTGCCCGGTGGCGCCGGCCTGCTGCCGCCGGCGCACCACGCCCTGTACGACAGCCGGCACGGCTCCGCCGAGCACCTGGTCGAGCTCAACGAGGACAGCGGGCGCGGGTTCGTCCTCGACCCGGCTGACCGTACGGTGGTCGCCTCCGGGACGCTGCCGCTGGACGACAGCCGGTGGACCGCCGTCGGCGGCCTGGCGATCGGGGTGCTCTCCACCGACGCCGCACCCGGCGCCACCGTGCTCGCCGCCATCGACCTGGCCACGTTCGACGAGGTGTGGCGGCACAAGCTCAGCGCCGCCGAGGACGTCGAGCGGGTCAAGCCGTGCGGGCCGGACCGGGTCTGCGCGGCGGTGGAACACAGCGCCAACGACCGGCACCGTACGGTCGCGTTCGACACCGCGACCGGTGAGCAGCGGTGGGAACACCCGGTGGAGTGGTCCGACGACGAGGACTGGTTCGCCGCCCCCGGCGGGCAACTGCTGGTCGGCGACGACCTGTTCGGCGTCGTCGACGAGTTCGCCCTGCTCGACCCGGCCGGTGAGGTCGTCGCGGTCACGGAGACGTTCACCAGCGCCGCCGCGATCTGGCAGGGCCGCGCCGCCGTCCTGAGCAACGGCTACGACGTGGCCACCGAGCAGGCGGTGCAGCAAATCGCCGTCTGGGACATGGCCACCGGCGGGCGGACCGCGCGGGCCGGCCTCAGCGCGGCCGGTGGTCGGGCCGCCGCGGTCGGTATGGTCGGCGACGTCGTCGCGGTGCTCACCGAGGACCACCAGGTACGGGTGTTCCGCGTCGACGGTCTGGCCTGACCGGGTCCGCGGCCGGCACCGCGTACAGGCCGTCGATCGTGCCGTCCCAGAGCTGCTCAGGGCGGCGTGCCGCCGCAGGGTCACCACCGACCCCATCATCGCACCGCCGGGACCGTCGCCGGTGGATCCCCGGCCGGCTGACGGTGCGGTCGTACCGATCTGCGCCGGTAGCCGGTCGGTAGGGGGATGGTGCCCGGCGCTGACCCGTGGTGATGATGATCGTCGTCCTGGTCGGACCCGGCCAGCACACGATCCCAGGAGGACAGCGTGAGACTGATATCCCGGCCGTCGCGTCGGCTCGGCGCCGTGGCCGCCGCCGTCGCCACGGTCGCCGGTGGACTGATCGGCACTCCGGCGTTCGCGGCACCCGGTCCCGCTCCCGAGCTGACCGGTGCGGCGGCGATCGCCCTGGTAGACCGCCTCGGCGACCGGTCCGCCGGGATGTACCAGGACCACCGTAGCGGCGCGCTGGTGGTCACCGTCACCGACGCCGGGGCCGCGGCGACGGTGCGGGCCGCCGGCGGAGCCGCCCGCACCGTACGCCGGGGTGCCGACGATCTGGCGCGGGTCACCGCCGCGTTGTCCCGGTCCGCCGCCGTCGCCGGCACCAGCTGGTACGCCGATCCGGTGACCAACCAGGTGGTGGTGGCCGTCGACCCGACCGTCACCGGTGCCCGGCTGGCACTGGTCGAAGCGGTCGTCGCCCGGTTCGGCGACGCGGTCCGGGTCCAGCGGCTCGCCGGGGCCCTGGAGACGAGCGCCGCCGGCGGGGACGCCATCTACTCCAACGGCCGCTGCTCGCTCGGGTTCAACGTGCTCGACGCCACGGACCGGCCGATGTTCCTCACCGCCGGGCACTGCACCGACGGCCGGCTCAGCTGGACCGTCGACGGGGTCGCGGGCGCGGCCACCACGGTGGCCAGCAGCTGGCCCGGCAACGATTTCGGTCTGGTGCGGTGGGACAACCCGAACGCGGACCGGCCGGGCGCGGTCAACATGTACAACGGTGGGCTGCGTGACATCACCACCGCCGCCGACCCGTACGTCGGACAGGCGTTGGGCAAGAGCGGCAACACCACCGGGCTGACCGTCGGATCGGTGACCGCGGTCAACGTGACGGTCAACTACACGGCCGGGCCGGTGAGCGGGCTGTTCCAGACCAATCTGTGCACCGCCCAGGGCGACAGCGGCGGCGCGGTGTTCGCCCAGAACACGGCCCTGGGGCTGCACTCGGGCAGTGTGCGTGACGTGTGCATGGCCTTCCACCAGCCGGTGACCGAGGCGCTGGCGACGTACCAGGTGCGGGTCTACTGATCGGTGGCGCGGGCGGGTACGTTCGGCAGGGTCCGGTGGCAGGGTCCGGCCGGCACGTACGGGGCGAAGGGCGGCGCACCATGATCGAGCTGACGGAGATCGAGTCGGCGGCCCGGCGGATCGCCGGGCACGTGGTCCGTACCCCGACGGTGCCCAGCCCCGGCCTGTCCGAGCTGCTCGGCGTGCCGGTGACCGCGAAGCTGGAGCTGCTGCAGCGTACCGGGTCGTTCAAGGCGCGCGGTGCGGCGGCGAAGCTGTTGACTCTCGACGGGGCGCAGCGCGCGGCCGGTGTGGTGGCGGTCAGCGGCGGCAACCACGGCATCGCGGTGGCGGTGATGTCGCGTGCCGTGGATGTCAAGGCGACGGTGGTGATGCCGCGCTCCGCGCCCGCGCGCGCGGTGGAGATCGCCACCGCGGCCGGGGCGACGGTACGGGTGGTCGACACCATGGCGGAGGCGTTCGACCTGATGGACCGGCTGCAGGCGGACGGGTTGACGCTGCTGCATCCGTTCGACGATCCGGTCGTGCTGGCCGGGCAGGGCACGGTCGGGCTGGAGTTCGCCGACGACGTCTTCACCGGCGACACGTCGGTCGACGCCCGGATGGCACCGACCGACGTGCTGGTCAGCATCGGCGGTGGCGCGCTGATCTCCGGGGTGGCGGCGGCGATGCGCGCCCGCCGGCCCGAGTTGCGGATCTGGGGGGTGGAGACCGACTGCGCGCAGGCGATGGCGCAGGCCCGCCGGCACGGCGGCCCGGTGCCGGTGGAACTGTCGTCGATCGTGACGACGTTGAGCGCGCCGACGGTGTCGCAGCTGACCTACGACCACGTGCGGGCGCTGGTCACCGACGTGCTGGTGGTGTCGGACGCCGAGGCGGTGCGCGGCAGCATCGACCTGGCCGAGCACGCGAAGGTGTGGGCGGAGCCGGCAGCCGGGTGTCTGCTGCCGGCCGCCCGCCGGGTGATCGAGCGGGTCGGCCCGGACGTCCGGCTCGGCCTGGTGATCTGCGGCGGCAACGCCACCGTCGCCGACCTGGCCGGCTGGGCCCGCCGGTTCGACCTGCTGGGCTGACCGGCCGGCGACCCGCATCACGGCCCGCGCGTTGGCATCCGTCGACTTGGGTGCTTCGATGGATGAGAGTTCTCGATGGACACAGGTCGTGGAGAGGCGGGGCGTGGGCGTGTGGGGAACCGGGCCGCTGCACGTCACGATCGTGGCGTTCGACGTCGAGCAGTCCGGTGGTCGCGACGACCAGCTGATCCTGCGGATGCGCGCCGACCTGCGGGAGGTGGTCGCCGAGGCGCTCCGCCGGCAGTCGCTCGACCTGCGTGCCGTCGACGTCGCCGACCTCGGGGACGGGCTGCGGTTGGTGGTGCCGGCGCAGGTGCCGCCGAGCGTGCTGCTGGATCCGTTCATCGGCAATCTTGCCGCTGTCCTACGTGGGCACCGCAAGGCGGCGGCGGTGTCGGCCCGCCTGCGGCTGCGGGTCGCGGTGCACATGGGCCTGCTGCACCGCGACGGCGGCGGGTGGGCGGGTGCCGCGCTGGTGCACTCCGCGCGGCTGCTCGACTCGTCGGTGCTGCGCCGGCATCTGGAGGCCGCGCACCGGGCCGATCTGGCGGTCATCCTCTCCTGCGACGTGTTCGACCAGGTGGTGCGGCCGGGGTACGGCCTCGACCCGGACGCCTGCGGCCAGGTGCTGGTCACCGAGAAGGAGACGAACACGCCGGCCTGGATCCACGTGCCCGGTTACCCGCATCCGGCGACGGTGCCGGTGGCGGAGGAGCCGGTCCCGACGGTCCCGTCCGCCGAGCCGTCGCCGGTGGTACCACGCGACCCGCCGTCGTTACCGCAGCGGTGGCGCCGCAGCGCGGCACGGTTCTGGACCGCCGCGGTAGCCGCCGCGGGTACGGTCGCGGTGCTCGCCTGGCTCGTCGGCGGTGGTCTGCGGACCGGCTGGTTCGTGCCGCTGGCCGCGTTGCCGCTCTGTCTGGCGGCCGGACTCTGGCATGCGTGGCCACCACGCGCGGTGGCCTGGCGGTCCAGTTACCCCGACTTCACCGTCCGGATCGTGGTAGGTGATCTCTTCGAGCAGACGGACGCCGAGTTGGTGGTCGGGTTCTCGGACACCTTCGACACGTCGGTCGCCGGCGACCGGATCATCGCCGGCGGCTCCGTGCAGGGCCAGTTGCTGATCCGCCGGTACGGCGGTGACCAGGCCCGGCTCGACGCGGATCTGGACCGGGCGCTGGCCCCGATCCCGAACACCGCCGTGGAGCAGCGTTCCGCCAAGCGGTTCGGCAAGCTCATCCGGTATCCGCTGGGCACGGTCGCGGTGCTCGGCAGCCCCGGCCAGCGGCTCTATCTGGTCGCGTACAGCCGGATGGGCAACGATCTGGTGCCGCGGTCGTCGGTCGGCGACCTGTGGCAGTGCCTGTCCCGGCTCTGGGACGCGGTATACGAACACGGCCAGCGGCGACCGGTCGCGATGCCGGTCGTCGGCTCCGGCCTGGCGCGCATCGATCAGCTGGGCCCGCAGGCGCTCGCCCAGCTGATCCTGCTCTCGTTCGTGGCCCGGTCCCGTGAGACACCGATCTGTCGGGAATTGCGGATCATGGTGCACCCATCGGACGCGACGCGGTTCGACCTCCGCGCGCTGCGTCACATGATCGACAGAACGTAGGCCCGCGTGCTCGGGGTGCAGGTCGATCGGCGGGAGGGCCCGCCGTGCTCGTCGATGCGGAGTCCGTTCACCTCGTGTGGTGGTGCGCGCCGGCCTGCCCGACCGGATCGGTGTGCACGGTCGCCGACATCAGCCGGGGTACGGCGTGGGTGAGCTGGTGCTCGGCGTCGGCGGCGACGGTGTGCGCGGCGACCAGGCTCAGCTCGGCGTCGACGACCAGGTCGACTTCGGCGTGCAGCCGGTGGCCGATCCAGCGCAGCCGTACCGCCGTGACGTCGCGGACCCCGGGCACCGCACGCAGGGTCGTCTCGGCGGTGTCGACCAGGGTCGGGTCGACGGCGTCCATCAGCCGCCGGTACACCTCGCGGGCGGCGTCGCGTAGCACGTACAGAATCGCGACGGTGATGGCGAGGCCGACCAGCGGGTCGGCCCACCGCCAGCCGACCGCCGCGCCACCGGCGGCGGCGACCACCGCCAGGGAGGTGAACCCGTCGGTACGGGCGTGCAGCCCGTCGGCGACCAGCGCGGCCGAGCCGATGCGCCGACCGACCCGGATCCGGTACCGGGCGACGATCTCGTTGCCGGCGAACCCGACGATCCCGGCGGCGGCCACCCACGGCACGTGGGTCACCGACGCCGGGTGGATCAACCGGTCGACGGCCGTCCAACCCGCGGCGAGCGCCGAGCCGGCGATGACCGCCACGATGACGATGCCGGCGAGGTCCTCGGCGCGGCCGAAGCCGTAGGTGTAGGCGCGGGTGGCGGCGCGCCGGCCGACCAGGAACGCGATGGCCAGGGGTACGGCCGTGAGTGCGTCGGCGACGTTGTGCAGCGTGTCGCCGAGCAGCGCCACGGAGCCGGAGACGACGACGATGACGGCCTGGGCGGCGGCGGTCGCGGCGAGGATCGCCAGGGAGATCCACAGGGCGCGCAGCCCGTCGCGGGACGCTTCGAGGCAGGCGTCGACCTTTCCGGCGGTGTCGTGGGAGTGCGGGGTGAGCCGGTGCAGCGCCCGCCGCCACCAGGCCCGCCGCACCGGATGCCGGTGACCGTGCGGGTGGTGGTCGTGATGGTGGTGGTCGTGGTCCATGGCGATGGCAGAATACGTGCTCATGTACGCACGCGACAACGCTGCAGGTGCCACGGCTGGGCAGCAGCCACCCACCGGCGCGCAGGTCGACACGGCGGTGACCGCGTTGAAGATGCTCGCCGACCCGACCCGGCTGCGCCTGCTGTGGCAGCTGCGCGAAGGCGAACACGACGTCGGCACCCTGGCGGCGGCGGTCGGCGCCGCCCGTCCCGCCGTGTCGCAGCACCTGGCGAAACTCCTGCTCGCCGGCCTGGTCGCCACCCGCCGCGACGGCCGGCGGGTGCTCTACCGGGCGCGCGGCGGTCACGTGCGCCGCCTCGTCACCGAGGTCCTGTACGCCGCCGATCACCAGCTGACCGGCGCCCCGGAACACGACTGAGCCGGCGGGATCCTCCGCTGCCAGTGCCTGCGGCAAATGCGGTGCGGCCAGGCGTGACGGCTCGCTAGCATCGCGGGCTGTGGACGACAGGCGCTGGCGTGATCCGCGGTGGTTGGCCGGGGTGCGGGACTGGATCGACGACCGGCTCGGCGAGCTCGGGACGACACGGACCGGTCCGGTCGTCCAGCCACACGTCTACCCCTGGTCGACGGTGCTGCGCGTACCGACCGACGCCGGCGACGTCTGGTTCAAGGCCAACGCCGAGTCGCTGCGTCACGAGGCCGGCGTCGTGGCGCGGATCGCCACCCGCCGGCCGGACGCGGTGCCGCCGCTGCTGGCCGCCGACACCACCGCCGGGTGGATGCTGATGGCCGACGCCGGGCAGACGCTGCGGGTGGTGAGCCAGCGCGAGCAGAGCCTGGACCGCTGGCTCGACGTCCTGGCGCTCTACGCCGGGGTCCAGCTCGACCTGGCCGACGACGTCGACGACCTGCTCGCCCTGGGCGTGCCCGACCGACGGCTGGCCACCCTGCCGCAGGCGTACGAACGGATGGTCGACGAGGTCGGCGCGCAGCGGCGCTTCCGCGACGCGGCACCGTTGGTGGCCGATCTGTGCGCGGAGCTCGCCCGGTACGGGCTACCGGAGCTGCTGCAGCACGACGACCTGCACGACGCGCAGGTCTTCGTCCGCGACGGCCGCCACCTGATCATGGACTGGGGCGACGCCTGCGTGTCGCACCCGTTCCTCACCCTGTCGGTCACCCTCGAAGGCGGGCTGGCGTGGGGGCTCGACGACGTGCAGGACTCGGTCGACACGGCACCGTTCCGGGACGCCTACCTGGCACCGTACGCCGACCGGTTCGCCGGTGACCTGGTGGCCGCCACCCGGGTGGCGTTGCGCCTGGGCTGGGTCTGCCGCGCGGTGAACGGGCACGTGCCCGGCGACGACAAGCCGACCCTGACCCGGCTGCGGATGTTCCTGGATGCCCGGCCGTAGCCGACCGGGTGTGTGGACCTCGACTAGGTTGGGACTGTCTCAGCGCGCGGCCGCGAACGCTTCGTCCGGTGGCCGGTCCTGGGAGGCGCTGAGCGGACCGGGGAGGCCCTGCGGATGAAGATCGTCGCGTTGTCCTGCACGCAGAAGCGGCTCCCGTCGCTGACCGACGCGCTGTTGGAGGCGGCGATCAGCGGCGTCGTCCGGGAGGTCGGTGACGCCCGGATCCAGCGGATCCGGTTGATCGACCACCGCATCGCGATGTGCGAGGGCGAGGACACCTGTCTGGATCCCGAGGTGGGCCGGTGCACACTCGACGACGACTTCGCACAGGTCGTCGACCTGGCCGAGGGCGCGCACGCGATGCTGCTCGCCATGCCGGTGTACGCGGGGAACGTCCCCGCCGTGCTGAAGATCTTCCAGGAACGGTTGAAGAGCTTCATGAACGCCGGGCAGCGCCCGTTCGGCAACCTGCTGGTGGGGACGATCGTGCATGCGCGCACGATGCTGACCGAGCCCGCGCTGGGCTCGCTGTTCCCGTGGTACCTGCGGCTGCGCAACAGGAACGTGGCGTCGGCGTGCTTCACCCAGAACGAGCATCAGGACCTGACCCGCACCGCGGCGCCGGACCTGTGCGCGGCCGTGGGCCGGCAACTCGGCATGACGCTCGCGAACAGCCGGTCGCCGGCCGACGGGCGGACGGCGCTGCCGGTGGTTCAGTCGCCGGTCCGGCCACGGTGCGGTGACCCGGCCGCGTCCTCGTCTGCGGGCGGGTGAGCCGACTCCGCACGCCAGGTGCACCCGTCACCCGCCTGGTCACACGACACCGTGACCTCCGGTTCGACGTAGCGGGCGGCGATGGCGGTGTTCAGATGCTGGCAGTACGGGCACGGTGACGAGAAGGTCAGCACGACGCCGTCGCGCTCGGCCCGTTTGCGGTACCGGAGGATCCCGCAGTCGGCGTTGCGCAGAACGGTGCCCGACGGCTGGGGCCGCATGGTCACCGCCGAGTCGTACAGCAGCAGTTGACGCTGCAGTCGGGTCATGAAGTGGTCGGTGGCGGACACCCCGGCGGGCCGTTGCGCCCGCAGCAGCTCGGCGGTGATGCGGGCGTTCGCCTGGATCCACGCGGCCAGCCCCTGCTCGCCGTGCTCGCCCAGGATGAACTCCTCCGCGGCGGCCTGGGCCTCGAAGAACCGCTGACGCCACAGGTCGACCTTTTCCGCCGGGTCAAGTGCGGACGTCTCGTCAGGGTCGAGTGCGGACGGATCACCGGTCATCGTCCGCGTCGTCCCTCCCGGCGGCGGCGTCCAGCTCGGCGAAGACCTCCTGGGCGACACGCAGCCCGTTGTTGGCGACCGGCCAGCCGCCGTAGTAGGCGAGCTGGATGATGACTTCGATGATCTTCTCCCGGGACATCCCGAGGTGCAGGGCGGCACCGATGTGGCCGCGCAGTTCCCAGTCGGTGCGCGCCAACGTGACCGCGCTCAGCGCGACCAGCTCACGCTCCTCGACGCTCAGGTGCCCACGGGTCCAGATCTCACCGAACAGGTGGTCCACGGTGATCTGCAGAAACTCCGGGTAGGAACCGGGGCGTGGTTCGCGCCCGAAGACCTGCTGGAACATGGCCTCGCCCCGGTCACGTCGGGCAGCCGGCTGGTCCATCGATCAACTCCTTGGTGTCGGTCGAACGGTTGGCAACGTCCACGCCGCCACGAAGGCGGCGATCAGCAGCGCGGCGCCGCTGGCGAAGGCGGCCGGAACATCGGCCCGCTCGGCGACGAGCCCGACGACGACCGGTCCGACGACGGCGCCGACATCGGTGCACATCGAGAAGACGGCGACACCGCTGCCGGCCCGCCCGGCGACGACGTCGCCGATCAGCGCGGCCGGCGCGGCGTTGAGCAGCGCCGATCCCGCCGCGTAGACGCAGAGCCCGACGACGAGCCAGGCGTAGCCGTCCACGAACACCAGGGCGGTGATCGCCGTCGCGGCCAGCCCGGTGCCGGTGATCATGGCGGATCGTCGGCCGGCCCGGTCGACGACCCGGCCGGCCGGCAGGATCAGCAGCGCCTGGACGACGGCGGAGATGGTGAACGCCCAGCCGACCCAGGCCACGTCGTGTCCCCACGCCACGACCACCGTGGGGACCAGTGCGCCGCGCAGCCCGAACAGGACCCAGCCCTGTGCCAGCGCCGCGAAGCAGGCCACCAGGTAGCGGCGGTCCCGCAGCAGCACCGGCAGCCGGACCACGTCACGGTCGGACGCCGCGCCGGCGGCCCGAGCGGGCCGCAGCACCGCCAGGCTCGCCGCCGTGGCGGCCAGCAGCAGCACGGCGTACGCCAGGAACGGCGCGGACAGCGCGATGAGTGCCAGCAGCCCGCCCAGCGCCGGCCCGCAGATCCCGCCGAGCAGGAAGCCCGCCTCGAACACGGCGCTGGCCCGGCCCCGCTGGTTGGCCGGCGCGACCGCCAGCAGCGTCGCCAGCGCGGACACCGAGAACAGCACCGAGCCGACACCGCCGAGGCCACGGAACACGAGCAGCTGCCCGTACGATCCGGCGAACGCCGTCAGCGCCGAGGAGACCGCGCACAGCAGCAGCCCGGCGACCAGGACCCGCCGTTCCCCGAACCGGACCGCGAGCCGGCCGCAGAACGGACTGGTGACCAGCCGCAGCAACGCGAACAGGGCGACGAGCGCGCCGATCTGGGCGGGCCCGGCCCCGAACGTCGCCGCGTACACCGGCAGCACCGGGAGCACCAGTCCCAGGCCCAGCATGACGCAGCCACCGACGACACTGAGGACGTAGACCTCGCGGGGCAGACCCGGCCGCCCGGTGGCGGCGACGGGTGGGGCGCTGCCCGGGGCGGTCGCCGTCACTGTCCGGTCACAGGATGATGCTGAGCTTGCCGTGCTCGTACAACGTCTCGTGGTCGAGCACCACCACCCGCCTGCGGATCCGCAACGACGCGCCCTCGACGACGAGTTCGAACCGGTACTTGCCGACGTAGGCGTCGGAGCGCCCGTGCCCGAACCGGTGCACGACGACGTTCGCCGCCACGTCGAGGTGCGTTCCCCGGTCGGTCAGGATCTCCACGTTGCCGACCATCCGGTTCGTCCGCGACCGAGGGTTCTCGCACCACACCTCGCCGTTGAGAATCTGTTCGATGCGCTGGCGCAGCCGGGCGGCGTCGTCGTCGATGAGCCCGAGCGCGTCGGCCGTCTCGCCGCGCACGTCGGTGGCCGGCACCGAGTAGCGGATGTCGTCGGTCAGCATCTCGTCGTACCACTCGCGCAGGCGCCACTCGTCGAGCAGCCGCGCCTCCCGGAACAGGAACTGGTTCACCCGGTGCCACAGCCGCACCTGGGCCGCTTCGTCGACCGTCAGCTCGATGGTCATCGTGGTCACGCCCCTTGCATCAGCCGGTCCCACTGCCGCCAGAACTCGCGGGCGGGAAGCTCGTCGGTCGTCTCCGGGACCGCCTTGTTCATGCCGCGTGACAGGTCCGAGTAGCGGACCGTACGGTTGAGATAGCCCCGCTGGCACGACTCGATGATCTCGATGTCGTCGGGGGTGGCGAAGCCGGCGGGCCCGAGGAACGTCAGGTAGTGGCTCTTGCGCAGCTCCCGGATGTCCGGATCCTCGTCCTTGGGGGCCAGCGCGACCGAGGTGATGGCCATCTGGTCGGCGCCGACCGGGTCGATCTTGCGGATCGTGATCGCGATCGCGTCGATGATCATCAGGTTGGGGAAGACCAGCACCGCCCGGTTGGTGCCGGTGATCCGCTCGGCGCGTTCGGCACCGAACCGGTCGACGAACCGCGCGGCCGTCGCCTCGATCCGGGGCCGGACCTCGGCGGCGAACATCGGCGTCCAGTAGGCGAGCGGGCGGGCTGCCGCCGGCGGCAGCTCGTTGGCGCCGTGCCCCAGCCCGAGGGCACGGCCGAAGCCGCCCCGTCGTCGTGGCGGCACCGACCCCAGCGACTCCATGTAGCTGACGTACCGCTTGTGCAGGGCCCGGAAGTGGTAGATGTCGACGCTGTTCTCCATCATCAGCTTCCAGTTGGCCCGGGCGCCGTGCAGTTGCGCTCCCTGGATCACCTCCATCCCGACCTCGGACTGGTCGTCGATCAGATCGAGGTACTCCGTCGCACCCGCCAGGTACTCGGTGAGGGTGCGCGGCTGCTGCGGGTCGAAGGTGACGAACACGAAGCCGCGGTAGCTGTCGCTGCGGTGGCGCGCCAGACCGAAGTCCGCCTTGCGGAAACCCGGCCCGTACCCGTCCGGGATCGGGACCCCGACCAGGTCGCCCTGGTTGGAGAACGTCCAGTCGTGGTACGGGCACCGGAACGACCGGGCCTGCCCGGCCGGCTGCGAGCAGACCAGCGCCCCGCGGTGGGTGCAGCTGTTCGCGAACACCCGGATCACCCCGTCGGACCCGCGCGCCATGACCACCGGGCGCCCGCCGACGTCGCGCGCCACGTAGGAATCCGGCGCGGGCACCTCCGACTCGTGCCCGACGTACAGCCAGCAGCGGTCGAAGATCCTGGTCATCTCCTGCGCGGCCAGGTCGCCGTCGGTGTAGGCGCGGCGGTCCACCCGGAACGAGAGACGTTCGAGATCGTCGATCACGATCGGGTCGCCCACCGACCGCTGCAGTTCGATCGTCACTGCTCCCCCTCGCGCTGTAGCGTCTCGACGGCGCCGACGACCAGCTCGGCCGTGCGCGCGGCGGCGTCGCCGCACTGGGGCTGCGCGGCGCGCAGCCGGGCCCGGTAGTCGCGGGCGGGATCGAGCAGGTCGGTGACCGCGTCGGCGACCGCCTGCCCGGTGACGCCGGCCGGATCCAGCGACGTGCCGAAGCCCGCGCTGCCCACGAAGTACGCCTGGATGGGCTGATCCACCGCCAGCGGGACCACCAGCATCGGGGTCGCCGCCCGGATCGACTCCGCGACGGAGTTGTACCCGCCGTGGGTGACGAACACGTCGGCGCGTTCGAGCACCTCACGTTGCGGCAGGTACGGGGCGGTGAGCACGTCGTCGGGCAGCGCCAGCTCCCCGGCGAGGTCTCCCACCGACGCGATCACCTGCGCGCCGGTCGCCGCCGCCCCGGTGATCACCGTGCGCAGCAGGTCCGGCCGCCGGTAGAAGATCGTCCCGAAGGAGACGTACACCAGCGGGCGGTCCGGGTCGATCCGGTCCAGACCGGAGAAGGCGACCTCGTCGCCCCGGGTGCCCGCCGCACCCGGCAGCCCGATCAGCTGCACCCCGTCGTCGGTGACCGCGTCGTCCCCGACCAGCGCGGGAATCGTCGGCATCACGTTGAGGATCGGTGAACGCGCCGAATGGGTCCGGGTCGACCACGGCACCCCGTGCCTGGTCAGATAGTCGCCGACCTGCTCGTCGTACAGCCAGCGACCCCGCCGGTGCTCGGCCGGGCACACCCCGCCCAGGTTGGCCCAGGTCATCCCGTACGGCACGCCGGACGCCCGGGCGCCGACCATGGCCGAGGCCGTGACCGGCAGCGAGTCGACGAGTACGAAGTCCGGTGCCGTCGCACGCAGCGCGTCGACGGTCTGCTCGGCCACCGGCGACGACTGCAGCATCGGGCCGATCTTCGCCGGGTCGTCGCTCCACGGCGCCATCTCGACCTTCCCGATCTCGTGGACCTGCGCCTTGCCCAGCGCCTGGTGGCGCTGCTCGTCGAGCGAGCCGCCGTCGGCGGACAGCAGCAGCAGCGTGACCTCACAGCCGGCGGACTGCAGCGCGTTGACCACCGGAACGTAGGGGTTCAGGTGACCGTGCTGAGTCGTGGTGAGAAAGGCGACGCGCATCAGATCTCCGATCCATCGAAAGTAGACGACCAGGCCGACTCAGGAGCCGCACTTTCCCACCATCACTGAGGGACACATCGATCGACGCTACTCGGGAACATCCTCGGGACCACCGGTTTCACCACCTGCCCCCAGGCAGTTTCGCAAAGCCTGCCGGGATGTCGGATCGATGTCAACACCACGTTTCTGCCTCCGTCCTTCCTGGAGGCGGGCCACCTGCGGCCGGTTTCCACCGAGCTACGTGGACCCGTCATCGGAGCCGGTGCAGCCAGGTGAGCAGGTCGTCGACGTCGGCCGGGTCGGGTAGCCGGCGAGCGGCCAGCTGCGCGACCCGGTGCAGGTAGCGGGCGTACTCGTCGTCGGTGAGCAGCGACCGTCCACCACCGGAGCGGCCGGAGCGAAAGAACGCCCGGCGGTCGATCATGATGCCGGCCGGGTCCGGGGCGAGCCGCGCGGCCCGCTCGCGCATGGTCGCGAACGTCGCGGCCTCGACCAGGTCGGGCCAGCGGTCATCGGGTACGGCGATGCGCAGCCGCTCGGCCAGCCGGCGCATCTGCCCGGCCAGGTCGTCGAGCAGGTCCTGATAGTGCAGCAGTACGACGGTGGGCCGCTGTGCCGCCTGGCGGGTCCAGGCGTCGGCGAGGTGGTGCACGACGCCGGGCAGCGAGTCGAGGGCGTCGGCCGGGTCGGCGGCCCCGGCGATCCACTGCCGCAGCCAGTGCCCGAGGTCCGGTCGCGGCCGTGGCCGGGGTTCGGGTTGCGGCTGTGGCCGGTCGGCGGCCCCGGCCCGCGCCCGGTCGGTGAGCTCGCGGATCCGGCGCCGGTCGAGGTTGTCGCCCTGGTGGTAGAGCGACACCGCCATGTCGAGCGGGTGCCGGGCGACCACCAGGTAGGTGACGTCGCGGTGCAGTGGCAGCCCGTCGAGCGGGGTGTGGGTCTTGACGAACCGGCGGTGCCGCTGGGCGGCGAGCCGACCGTACATCTGGTCGATCGGGACGACCAGCCAGTCCAGCCAGGGGGACAGGTCCGCCAGCGGTGCCGGCAGCCGGGGCTCCTGGAAGATCAGTAGCGCGCAGATCATCTGCGTCCAGGTGGTGCCGCTCTTGGACCGGGTGCTGATGACGATGTCACCGGCCCGGTGCGGGAAGCCGATCCACCGGCCGCTGTCCTCCTCGTCCGACCGGTAGCGGACCGGCGGCGGGCGGTGCTGCGGTGACGGCACGTCGGCGGGCATCCGGCGAGGCTACCCGGATTCGGCTTCCCGCCTCATCGGCTCAGTCTGCGTGGGCGCGCAGCGCGGCGATGAACCATTCCATCGCCGGGACCTGCGGGGCGGCGGCGGGTCGGCCGTTGAGGATGCCGAGCAGCTGCCAGTAGCGTTCCACCCGGCGGTCGGTGAACGTCTCGGTCTGCGCGGCGATCCGCAACCGCTGCGGGCCGGGCAGGTCGGCGTCGATGACGCGTTCCAGGATCTGCCGCCCGTCGGCGGACTCCGGTGCGATTCCGGCCCGCAGCGCCGCGCCGGCCTGCTCGGCGACCCGGGCCGGGTCGAACGGCGGCTGCTCCGTGGGCTGCCGCGCGCCGGTCACCGCCATCTGCCGTACCCGCTGCTGGAACTGCTCGTCGGTGAGCAGCTCGGCCAGCTCCACCCAGGCGTCGATCTGCTCGCGGGTGGGCTCGGCCGGCAACTCGGCCGGCAGCTGCCGCATCATCGTGGCGATCCGTGCGCCCGGCGCCTGCGGATCGACTCCGTCGAACGTCTGGGTGACGAAGTCGTCGATCAGCCGCTGCCGCTGCTGGGCGGTGAGGTTGGCGAGTTTGTGCATGAGTCTCAACTCCTCTGTCGTGCTGTCCCGTTCGGCGATCGACCGCAGCACCGCGCGCCGCAGCTGCAGCGCGTGGATCTCCGCGTCCAGCGCCGCCGCGTGCACCTTGGCGACGTCGGCGACGCTGGTCTGCCGGTGCAGCACCCGCCGTACGGTGTCCAGGTCCAGCCCCAGCTGTCGCAGGGTGTGCACCAGGTCCAGCCGGGCGACCGCCTCGACGTCGTAGAGGCGGTAGCCGGCGGAGGTGCGGCCGGCCGGCGTGATCACGTCCTGGTCGGACCAGAACCGGATGGTGCGTACCGACAGGCCGGTACGGCGGGCGAGCTGACCGATGGTGATCAGCTCGGTGCGGTCGTTCATGGCCCCAGCGTGCACCTTCCAGCCGGTGGAGACTCAACCCCGGCCGCAGCGGTGCCTACGGCGTGTCACGTCAGATGGCGATCAGCCGACCGAGCCGCTCGGCGTTGAGCTGCTGGAAGTCCAGCTCCTCGAATTCGAGCAGCAGTTGCAGCGACGCGACCACGGGGTCGAGGTTGACCCCGGTCGGGAGCGGGACCGTGATGTTCGCGCTGGGAGTGGGGGTCGAGTTGCCCGACGTCCATCTGGCGCGGACCGTGTTTCCGTCCTTGTCGCTCGCCGAGAGCTCCAGGCTCACCGGATTGGGCGAGCCGGTCGTTTCGACGGTGGCACTGTAGGTGGCACCGTTCGGGTCCTTGTTGACCGACACCCTGATGCCACCCATCACGGTGGCGACGGCCCCGAGGGACAGCGCACGGGTGGCGAACGACACGGCACGTCCGATCGCGCTGTTGGCGAGGGTGGTCATCGGCGTCGGTGCCACGTAGACCTGCCCGTCGACGAAGGTGCTCATGTCGGCCTGGCACTTGTACTGGTGACGCGCTCGGATCGGCTGGTAGACGCCCAGGTTGGTGTCCGGTCCGGAGCGGGTTACCGAGTACGACAACCCGATGTCCGAGTCGGTCGGGTTCTTGGCGTACAGGTCGATGGTGCCGCCGTCGAGTCCGATCCACTCGAACTGGAGGTCCCCGACCTGGAAGGGCGGCGGAATCGCGTTGCTCGTCTGCCCGTCGAGGACCGCGGGCAGCACCTTCGCGGCGACGTTCGCGACCTTCATGACCGTGCCCAACCAGTTGCCGAGACCGAGCAGTTCTGGTGCCGGCGACGCCGCCGGCACCGGTTTCGCGGGGGGCGCGGGCATCGGTTCCACGGCCGGCGTGGCCGCCGCCGGGGATTCCGGGATGAAGGTGCCGCCCACGGCCGCTGCGGCGGCGATCCCGCCAACCGCCGCGCCTCGCACCACGTCGCGTCGGGTCACCGGTCGATGTCCGTACGATTCGCTCATGTGCTCACCCATCTTTGGTTGGTCGCCCCGATCCGGTGGGCGGACCGGATGAGTGCCGCTCCCGACACCCAGTCGATCGGATATTAGTGGATGTCGATTCCTTCGGGAAGGATGTCATTTACGCATGGCGATCACTCGGACACGATGAGTGGTGATCAGGGGGCGTCGGCGATGCTGTGGGCATGAAGTACACGTCCAGAGTGCCGCGACCGCCGCTGGACGGGCTGATCGACGACCTCTACTACCTGGCGGGTGCGCCACCGTACGCCCGGTTGACGCTGCCGCCCACGCCCGCGGCGTTGCCCATCGTCAACCTCGGGGCGCCGTTGCGCATCCGCGCCGGCACCGACATCGAGACGGCCGAGTACGCCGACGGCTGCGTGGTCACCACGCCCACCCGCGCGTACGACTTCGGCTACCCGGTCCCGACCCGGTCCGTCGGCGTGCACGTCAAGCCGTGGGGGCTGGCGCCGTTCCTGCCGATGCCGGCCGCCGAGCTGTGTGACCGGCCGGTGACGATAGAACAGATCTGGGGCTGGTCCGCCACACGAGCAGCGTCATCACGGCGACCCGTGGGGCGGTCTCGATCGGCGACCTGGGCACGGCGGCCGGTGTCAGCGGCACTCAGCTGGCGCGGCGGTTCAAGGAGATCGTCGGCGTCACGCCGAAGCGGCTGGCCCGCACCTCCCGCTTCGCCGCCACCGTGTTCGCGATCGACCCGGCCGGACCGGTCGACTGGGCCGAGCTCGCCAGCGGCGCGGCCTACTTCGACCAGGCGCACTTCTACAAGAACACCAGCTCACGGCGCGCTAACTTGGGGCATCCGGAAGCAGAGGAGAGCCCCGTGGGCACAGTGGTCATGTACGGCTCGGTGTCGGTGGACGGCTTCATCGCCGACGTGAAGGACCAGCCCGGACCGCTGTTCGACTGGCTGTCCAGCGGTGACGTCCCGTTGGACGACAGCTGCGAGCTGACGGTGTCGCAAACCTCCTACGACTACATTCGGCCGTACTGGGACCAGATCGGGGTGACGATCGTCGGCCGCCACGTCTTCGACATGACGGACGGCTGGGACGGCACGCCGCCAGCCGGGGTCGAGCACGTGGTCGTCGTGACGCACCGACCGGAGCCCGAGGGCTGGGACCCAGAGGCGCCGTTTCACTTCGTCGACGGCGTCGAGGCGGCGGTGGCCACGGCGCAGGAGCTCGCGGGCGACCGCCTGGTGGAGGTCGCCGCCGGCGACGTCGGTGGCCAGGTGCTCGCCGCGGGTCTGGTCGACGAGGTGCGCATGGACGTCGTACCCGTCGTGTTCGGGTCCGGCAAGCGCTACTTCGGGTCGGTCGACGCGCAGCACCTCCTGGCGGACCCTGACGTGGCGGTCGTGGGCAACCGGGTCCTGCACCTGCGCTATCGGGTGCGCCGCCGATCGGCCTGAGCGGAGATAGGGAGAGAACGGCGACACCCGATCGGGTCTCCGGCTGCGTCGAATCCCGCCGGGGCCGTCTCCTGGTCACGGCGGCAGGTGGGCGGTTGTGGGCGTCGGCGAAGGCCGCGTTAGCGGTGCTCTGCCCGTGGTGTTCTGCCCGTGGCGGACGGGCGGCCGGCCCTGACCGCCGGTGATCGTGTCACCGGCGGTCAAGGCTGCGGTGGTACGCGGTCGGAAAGGAGATGACGACCCTCAGACGCCGCAGTTCGGCGCGGACCAGGACCGGCTCGCGGTGGCACCCACGTGGGTGTGGTCGTTGTGGTCCGGGTAGCCGGGGCCGAGGATGTTACTGAAGCCGTGGTAACGGGCCTCCTGGGCGAGCCGACAGAACGACGGCGATCCGACCAGGTCGACGCCGTCGCCGTACAGGTGCCGGCTGTTCGAGGCGCCGCCGACCGCACTGTTGCAGGAATAACTGCGGAAGCCGCTGCTGATCTGGATCGGTACGTTGCCGAGCGCACGCCGCATGGCCTGGAGCTTCCACATCGACACGAGGGCGTTGAACTTGGCGGTGCTGGCGGACACCGCGCCACCGGACCAGTTGCTGTTGCACTTGTTCAGCTCGGCGTAGCTGAAGTTGACGGGAGTGCAGTCGTTGTCCTGGAGGTCGTAGATCTTGCCGAAGGTCTGCGGGCCGGCGACGCCGTCGGCGGCCAGGCCATAGGCCTGCTGGAAGCGGATCACCGCGGACCGGGTGGCTGGACCGTACGACCCGTCGAGGGCGAGCACCGCGCCGTAGCCCGGGTAGCCCGAGACGCGGATCTGCAGCTGCCGGACGTCCTCGCCGGACGCCCCCTGGGACAGGGCGCGTCCCCAGGTGTAGCAGCCATCTGCCTGGGCGGCACTACCTGTTGCGACGACGCCCGCGAGGGCGGTGGCGGCGATGACGGCGCAAGCGGCGAGCATTCGCCCGAACCGGTGGAGAGCAGTCCTCATTGGGCCATTCCTATCGACGGATGACGATCAAACGCGATAGATCATCACCCGTCGATCACGCAGCGGTCAAGAGCCACTACTCTCTGTCGTCTATCCTCTGTGGTTGCCGTATCTGGCGACGAGTACGGTGGCCTGCTGACGTAACGTCCGGGACACGAAGACGCCACGGGAATCCCCGGTATGGCGAGGATTCCCGTGGCGCGTGGAACGGGGTAGTGAATCGGGGCAGATCAGGGGTGGGTCTTCACCGTGTCGACGAAGTGCTGCCAGGCGGCGGTGTCGAAGGTGAGGACCGGGCCGGTCTGGTCCTTGCTGTCGCGCACGGCGACGCGGTACGGGTGGCCGGCCACCTCGACACAGTTGCCGTCAGCATCGGACCGGGTGGACTTACGCCAGACGCCGTCAGCCTTCATGGTCGTACTCCTTGGCGATCCGGGTGATGAATTCGGTCGATTCTAGCGGGGTCAGGCAGTGTTGCTTGAGCGACGACCAGATGCCCTCGTAGGTGTCGATCTCGGTGGGTTTGTCGAGGTAAACGGCACCGCACGGGCCGTCGGAGTAGACGGTGGTCGGCTCGGGTGGCCGGACGCTGACCTTGGGGAAGGTCAGGATTGAAAACGGCCCGACTGCTGGTCGGCTGGGGAGGCCGGCGGCGAAGGTGAGGACCCGGACGGTGACGTTGTGTCGTTGGGTGGCGACGGCGGCGAGGTGCCGCAGTTGGCGCGCCATCGCGGCTCGGTCTTTGAGTGGGCGGCGTAGTGCCGCCTCGCCGATCACCACGTCGAGGTCGGGTGCCTGTGGGACGACGCGGGCAAGCAGCTTCTGTCGCTTGGAACGTACTTCGATCTTCGCCTGTTGGTCGGACGGCTTGAGGTCGGGGTTTCCGGTGGTGATGATCTCGGTCATGTACTCCAGGGATTGGAGCAGGCCGGGGATGACGTTCGGTTCGTACTGACGGATGGTCGAAGCGGCGGCTTCGAGGCCGACGTACAGCTTGAACCATTCTTTGATCGCGTGGTCGTAGCTGTGGTACCAGCCGCGTGACTTGGTCTCGCGGGCCAGTTCGCGCATCGTCTTGATCGTTTCTGCGGGTGCGCCGTAGAGCCGGCACATCGCCTCAGCGTCGTTGGGGTGGATCGGCACCTGGCCGCCCTCGTACCGCCAGATGCGCGGCGGTGACCATTCGAGTGCCTTGGCCGCTGCGGCGACCGTGACATGAGCGTCTTCACGAAGCTCTCTCAGATATCGACCCAGTTGCCTGCGCGGAACAGTACTGCCGGCGTCGTCCACGAAACCCCGTCCTCTCGTGTCGCGTAATGGTGGGTGGATGTTGGGCTCGAACCTACCGGTGCGAGATTGCGCTGAGCCAGATGGCGAATAAGCATGATGTGAAGGAAGAGTTCAGTGATCATGGAAAATGTGTTGCGAGAAGGGTTGACAAATGCGGTTTAGGTCCACACGCGACGATCAGATGCGGTTCGAGCCGCGACACGCCCGCAACTGGCGTCGGCTCGGCCGGTACTGCCGCTGCGGAATACGCTGGCCATGCCCCGATAGGTACCTGTCGTCGACCATCGCGCCGTACCTGCACAACGCGCCGGCGCCGCGACCGAAACCGACCGATCGGCCATCGAACCAGTCGCCGCAGTGGGATCGCGGCCCCCGATGGAACCACCCCACCGAGTACGTGTGGGTCGCCGGCCTGTTGACGCGTGGACAGCGCGCCCGAGTGAACGGGGCACACTGATGCACATCGCGTCCCGCCCCCACTGGAATTGCGGCGAGTGCGGTACGGAATGGCCATGTGACACCGCGAAGATCGAGATCACCGCCGACTGGGCGAACGACCCGATCGGGATGTGCGTCTACCTCGCCACCCTGATGTACGAGGCGATCGACGACCTGCTGGAATGCGACGCCGAGCAGCTCAGCCCGCCCGACCTGTACCGCCGGTTCCTCCGCTGGCCCGACCAGATCGCCGAGTCCGAAGCTATTGCCCGTCTGTCAGCGCGTCCCGGCGAGCTCTGACCGCTGTTGCCTCGGCCCCGTGACCGAGCCCGTCGAGTACGTCCGCCAGGGTTCCCAGCGCCCCGGCAAGATCACGTACGTACGCCATCGGGATTTGCTGGAACAGCTTCTCGTAACGCTCGACTGACTCGGTCGCGGCGGTCAGCGCCTCGGGCAGCTCGTATTGGTGGGCTGCCCGCACCCAGGCTTCGGTCCAGAGCGATTTGGCGAGGTCGGGTTCGTAGGCGGCGGGGTTGACCGTGGCGAGCCGGCGGTAGATGTCGGCGGCTTCGAGGGTGGCGGTCAGGGCTTCGTCGCGCCGGCCCAGGTTCGACAGTCGGATGCCGAGGTTGTTCAGCGACATGGCGAGGTCGGGTTCGTAGGCGGCGGGGTTGACCTGCGCGAGCCGGCGGTAGATGTCTGCTGCTTCGAGGGTGGCGGTCAGGGCTTCGTCGCGCCGGCCGAGGTTCGACAGCATCACGGAGAGGTTGTTCAGCGACATGGCGAGGTCGGGTTCGTAGGCGGCGGGGTTGACCTGCGCGAGCCGGCGGTAGATGTCTGCTGCTTCGGTGGTGGCGGTCAGGGCTTCGTCGCGCCGGCCGAGGTTCGACAGTCGGATGCCGAGGTTGTTCAGCGACATGGCGAGGTCGGGTTCGTAGGCGGCGGGGTTGACCGTGGCGAGCCGGCGGTAGATGTCGGCGGCTTCGAGGGTGGCGGTCAGGGCTTCGTCGCGCCGGCCCAGGTTCGACAGTCGGATGCCGAGGTTGTTCAGCGACGCGGCGAGGTCGGGTTCGTAGGCGGCGGGGTTGACCGTGGCGAGCCGGCGGCGGATCGTGACGGCTTCGGTGGTGGCGGTCAGGGCTTCGTCGCGCCGGCCCAGGTTCGACAGTCGGATGCCGAGGTTGTTCAGCGACGCGGCGAGGTCGGGTTCGTAGGCGGCGGGGTTGACCGTGGCGAGCCGGCGGTAGATGTCGGCGGCTTCGACGGTGGCGGTCAGGGCTTCGTCACGCCGCCCCAGGCTCGACAGCATCACGGAGAGGTTGTTCAGCGACATGGCGAGGTCGGGTTCGTAGGCGGCGGGGTTGACCGTGGCGAGCCGGCGGCGGATCGTGACGGCTTCGGTGGTGGCGGTCAGGGCTTCGTCGCGCCGGCCGAGGTTCGACAGTCGGATGCCGAGGTTGTTCAGCGACATGGCGAGGTCGGGTTCGTAGGCGGCGGGGTTGACCGTGGCGAGCCGGCGGCGGATCGTGACGGCTTCGGTGGTGGCGGTCAGGGCTTCGTCGCGCCGCCCCAGGTTCGACAGCATCACGGAGAGGTTGTTCAGCGACATGGCGAGGTCGGGTTCGTAGGCGGCGGGGTTGACCTGCGCGAGCCGGCGGTAGATGTCTGCTGCTTCGGTGGTGGCGGTCAGGGCTTCGTCGCGCCGCCCCAGGTTCGACAGATCGACGGAGAGGTTGTTCAGCGACGCGGCGAGGTCGGGTTCGTAGGCGGCGGGGTTCACTTGGGCGAGCCGGCGTCGGATCGTGACGGCTTCGGTGGTGGCGGTCAGGGCTTCGTCGCGCCGCCCCAGGCTCGACAGCATCATGCCGAGGTTGTTCAGCGACATGGCGAGGTCGGGTTCGTAGGCGGCGGGGTTGACCGTGGCGAGCCGGCGGTAGATGTCGGCGGCTTCGACGGTGGCGGTCAGGGCTTCGTCACGCCGCCCCAGGCTCGACAGCATCACGGAGAGGTTGTTCAGCGACGCGGCGAGGTCGGGTTCGTAGGAGGCGGGGTTCACTTGGGCGAGCCGGCGTCGGATCGTGACGGCTTCGTCGGTGGCGGTCAGGGCCTCGTCGCGCCGGCCTGCCTCCGAAAACCGGTTACCGAGCGTGACGAGCAACCGCGCCCGCGTCAGCTCGTCTGCGGTAGCGAGCCGATGCGACGTAAGTCGCATCGTGATGGCTGCTTTAGCGACGGCTAGGCCGACATGCAGTTGTTGCGGCAGATGCGGCTCGATCGCTTCCAGCGCGGCGAGGTCGAGCGTCTCGACTTCGGCGACCCGGGCCAGGACGGTGCCGCCGGCGGCGACCGCCAACTCGGGGCGCTGACGCAGCAGCGGGGAGAGAACCCGGGACGCGACGTGCGGCCAGCGGATCGCTGCCTCGACCAGCACCGTCAACGCCGCTGCCGACCAGGGTGGCTCACCAGCGCCATCCGGGTCGGTGCCGGTGACCAGCCGGGTGATCGCCCCACTGGACCATGGATCGGTCGGGGAGCCGGCCACCCCGTGGCCGGGAAGCCGTAGCGCGATGAAGTCCTCGCCGAGCCGGTCCGGATACAGCGGCTCCAGCACCTTGTCCGGCTCGGCCGGCGGGTAGCAGACGGCATGGTCGGTCAGGACCTGGTCGGCGGCGTCCGGCGTGCACACTCCGGCCGTCGTCAAGGCGTTGATACCGCCGTCGTAGTCGAGCGGCCGGGTCAACGTCGCCGTGCAGACCGTACGGCTCAGCACCTGCGGGGTCGTGACGAAGCTGGCCCGCTGCTCGTACAGCTTGTGCCAGTGGTCGACCTCGCGGCGTAGCAGGTAGGCCGACAGGTCCCGATCGCCGGTCGGCGCTGTCAGCTGGCGCGCGGCGGCGTCGACCGCGACCAGCGCCGCCATGTGGACCACCAGGATCTGCCGGTACGCCTCCCCGCTGGCCAGATCATTCGGCGGCGGGATCGAGGTGCCGTCGATTCCGTACGCGTAGGCGAACCGGTCAGCTGCCTCGGCGAAGATCCGCTGCCGGTTCGCGGGGCTGTCGGCGGCCGGGGTCAGCGCGGAGACGTCGGCCGCGTACCCAAGGGTCGTCAGGTCATGCTGGTACGGCCACAGGGTCGACTCGGGGCGGGCAAGCAGCAGCACCCGGGTCGGCACGCCCTGGCGCAGCAGCCGGTCCTTGAGCAGGTCCCGCAGGTCTTCGGCGGGCCAGCGTTCGGCGTAGTCGACGATCACCAGCAGGCCGCGCCCGGTGACCTCGGTTGCCTCGGGCGGGTCGTCGGCGGCGAGTTGGCTGCGATGGCGGGCGACCGTGACCGCCCAGCCGGCGGCAATGCTGTCCGCGCCGAACTGGGCGGCGAGCCGGGTCTTGCCCTGCCCACCCGGCCCGTGCAGCAGCCGCACCGCCACGCCACGCGCCGGGTCGTCGCGCCAGGCGGCCAACTCGGCGCGGTCGACGTCCCGCAGGGCGGTGAACGGCACCACCTGGTTGTTGGCGGCGAGCAGCATGCTCGGCTGGTCGACCAACGTACGCGGGTCCGGCGGACGTGGCGGCTGCCACCGCTCCACCCGGTACGCCGGCCGCTGCTCATAGATGGTGATGTGCTGGTCACCGGCGGCCTGGAACACCTGCCCGTGGCCGCTGGCCTCGCCGCGCAGATGGGTGTCCGGATGGCTCACTTCTCGTTGATGTGCTGGTCGCGGCCGGCCTGATAGACACGACCCTTGCCGCGCGCGGTGGCCTTCATGGTGATGCTGCCGGCCTGCTGATGGTCGGCCGGCGGCAGCAGGGGAGTGAGGGTGTCGTCGAGAAGGCTACGCAGCTCGGCGGCGAACGCCGGATCCTGGCGGATCAGCCGCTGCAGTTTGCGCTGCCAGTCGTCGACCAAGCCCTGCTCCGCGTCGGTGTCACCGTCGCGGCGAGCGGTCAGGACCTCGTCGCGTACCTCGGCCAGCTCGGCGGCGACGGCGTCGGCCTGCTGCGGGCGTACCCGCCGCCACAGCGCGACCGCCCCGTCGCGGGCCTTCTCCCAGGCGTCCGTCGCGATCGCCTGGATCAACGCGGCACCGGTCGCCGCCGCGATCGGGTCGATGTCCACCATGCCCGCCACTCCGTCCGTCCGAGGTGGCAACCACAGTAGACCGGCACCGCCAGCCAGTCGGACCGCCGCGCTGTCGGATCGGTTACAGCGGGGTGGGAAGGGTGCGGACGGCGGCGGTGCGGGACCATTCGGCCAGCAGCAGGGTGGCGTCGTCGTCGGGTGGGCCGCCCCGGTGGTCGGCGACGGCGCGGGCCAGCCGGCGGACCGCCTCGGGGGCCGGCAGCCCGGTGGCGGCCTGCCGTTCGGCGAGGTCGACCAGGCGGGGCAGGCCGAACGGGTCGCTGGCGCGCACCCCGGCCTCGGGCACGCCGTCGGTGAACAGCAGCAGCTGGTCGCCGGGTTCGAGGATCTCCTCGCCGACGCGCTCGGCGGTGTCGGGGATGCCCAGCGGCAGTCGGCGGCCGGCGCGCAGCTCACGGACCATTTTGCCGCCGCGCAGCAGTAGCGGCCGGGGGTGCCCAGCGTTGACGTAGCGCAGCCGCCCGGTCTCCAGGTCCAGGTCGGCGAGGAACGCGGTGACGAACCGGGCGTCGGTGAACTGGTCGGTCAGGGACGTGTCGGCGGTGCGGCCCTGCGCGACCAGATCCTGCCCGCGGCGGCGGGCCGACCGGACGGCGGCGATCACCGTCGTGCAGGCCAGGCCGGCTTTCAGGCTGTGCCCGACCGCGTCGAAGATCGCCAGGAAGGCGTGGTCGCCGTCGATGGCGTAGTCGAAGCCGTCGCCGCCGACGTCGTAGCAGGGTTCGAGTACGGCGCTGACGGTGATCCGGCCGGTGGCGGCGGTCAACGGCGGCAGCACCTGCGACACGAGTTCGGCGGCCACCGTCGCCGGCCGGGACCGGCCGACCAGCAGCAGGTGGTCGCCTTTCGGTCGGGTGACGGTGATCAGGTGCCCGAGCAGGCCGGCGACGGTTTCGCAGCGGCGACGGGTGTGCGTCCCGGCGGCGACGGCCGGATCGTCGAACACGTACTCGATGACGCCGAGCCGGTCGGTGCCGTCGACCATCGGGATCCACCAGGCCGGCGCGTTCAACGCCGGGATCGACTCGACCAGGGTGAAGGCCCGCCCGGCGACGGACCCTTCGACCGGTTGCGGCTGCGGGTCGGCGCGGCCCGGCACCGGTACGGGTCGCAGCGTGTGCTGCTCCTCGTCGACCAGGAAGATGGTGGCCCGCACGTCGAGGGTGGCCATCACGTCGGCGAACGCGCCGCCCAGTTCGTCGGGCTGGAACAGGTGGGAGCGCAGCAGCACGTCGCTGAGCGCGTCGAGCCACTGCCGTTCCGGCGTGCGGTCCATGGCCGCCACCCTACGACGTGGCCGATCCGATAGATTGCCTCCGGTCGGTACAGGCTCGTGGGAGCGGGGACGCCGTGGTTGTCGCAGGTCTGGTCCTCGCCGGTGTGGCGGCGCTGATCCATGGCTACATCTTCTACCTCGAATCGGTGGTGTGGACCGCGCCGCGTACCCGGGCGGTGTTCGGCGTTCGCAGCGAGCAGGACGCCCTCACCACCCGGGACCTGGCGTTCAATCAGGGCTTCTACAACCTGTTCCTGGCGGTCGCGGTGGTGGTCGGCATCGTCGTGGTCGCGGCCGGGGCGGGCGCCGTCGGCGCGACCCTGGTGTTCACCGGCGCCGGTGCCATGGTGGCGGCCGGCGCGGTGCTGCTGATCTCACGGCCCGCGATGGCCCGCGCCGCGCTCGTCCAGGCACTGCCGCCGCTGCTGGGTGTCCTCGCCCTGGCGGTCGGGCTCACCGTCTGACCCCGCTCCGCGCGGGCGGGCCAGTCGTCGACCGGTGGCCTGCCGTCGATGTCGGGTCACGAACACCACAGGTCTCGCAGATCCGACGATTCTTCGGCGCAAATGGCACCGTACCCCTGCATTCTTCGGCCGTTCCGTGTCTGCGCGGACGGAATCCCGGTCGGCAATTGGTTCGCGTCGTCGACGCCCGCCGTGACACGGTGTGCCTCGCCCGACACCACAGGGCGACGCACGATCGCACCGATCCACACACCGGAGGAGACACCTCGTGAACACCAGCAGACGGACGGTCCTCGGCCTGCTCGCCACCGCGGCGGTCGCCGGACCCCTGGTGACGTTGCCGGCGACCCCGGCCGCCGCCGCCGACATCTACGACTCGAACACCGACCTGTACTCGGATCCGGACCTGGCCGAAGGGGTCGACTACGCCCGCCGCTACCGCCGGCATCCGCTGCTCGACAACTCCGACGCCACCGCGTTCGCGTTCCCGCGTACCGCGATCATCGCCCCGCACGGCGGCGGCATCGAGGGCGGCACCTCGGAGCTGTGCCTGGCGATCGCCGGCTACCACCCGGCGAGCCTGGCGGCGACCCCGCCGGCCGGCCCGGTGCACGACTACTGGATGTTCGAGGGCATCCGCTCGTCCGGCAACGCCGAACTGCACGTCACCGCCAGCCACTGCGACGACGTCCCGGCGCTGTCGGTGGCGGCCGGCGCGCTGAACGTCGTGGCCCTGCACGGCTGCACCCCGGGCACCGCCGGGCTGCCGTCGAACGCGCAGGCCGTCGCCGTCGGCGGACGCAACGCGGCGTTTCGCGCCGCGCTGATCACCGCCTACACCACGGCCGGGATCACCGCGTTCGACGCGACCGGCATCCCGGCGATCGCCGGCACCGCCACCGACAACATCGTCAACCGGACCCTGCTCGGCATGGGTGCCCAGCTGGAGCTGACCACTCCGCTGCGCGCGGCGATGTTCGGCACCAACACCCGCTCCCAGCGCAAGAACACCACCAACACGCTGTTCTGGGACTTCGTGGCGGCCACCCGCACCGCCATCGCGCAGATCGAGGCGACGCAGCCGATCCTGTGACGCCACCGCGACACCCCGCCCCGCTCCCGGGTCACAGCACCCGGGGCGGGGTGTTGCCGGCGGCGACGATCGCCCGGCGCATCGGCACCGCCAGCAGCAGCACGAAGCCCACCACGAAGAAGATCAACAACGAGACCAGACCCACCCGGTACGAGTTCGTCAGCTGGAACACCAGCCCGAACGCCAGCGGCCCCAACCAGCTGGTGCCCTTGTCGCTGATCTCGTAGAAGCCGTAGTACTCGCCCTCGCGCCCGGCCGGGATCAGCTGGCTGAACAGCGACCGGCTCAGCGCCTGGCTGCCGCCGAGCACCAGCCCGATCGCCGCGCCGAGCGCCATGAACTGGGCGGGCGCCTCGGCCGGCAGCCGGAACGCGGCCAGGATCACCCCGGTCCACAGCACCAGGCTGCCCAGCACCGTCTTCCACGCGCCGACCCGCCGGGCGATCGCACCCAGCGCCAGCGCCCCACCGAACGCCAGGAACTGCACCAGCAGGATCGTCACGATCAGCGTCGACTGGCCCAGCCGCAGCTCCTCGGTGCCGTACTGGCTGGACAGCGCGATCACCGTCTGGATGCCGTCGTTGTAGACCAGGAACGCCAGCAGGAAGAACAACGTCAACGGGTACGCCTTGAGCCCGCGCAGCGTCGCGCCGAGCTGCTTGAACCCGTCGGTGAGCACATTGGCGCCCGGCCGGGCCTCCAACGCCGGATGCTCCCGCAGCCACGCCAGCGGCACCAGGGTGAACACCGCCCACCACACCCCGGCCGACACGATCGACCAGCGGGCCAGGTCCAGGGTGCGCTGCGGGTCGCCGTCGACGCTGAACGACTGCACCACCACCAGGTTCGCCGCCAGCAGCAGCCCGCCGCCCAGGTAGCCCAGCGCCCAGCCCCGGCTGGAGATGCCGTCGCGGTCGTCCGGGCCGCCCAGCTGCGGCAGGAACGAGTTGTACACCACCACGCTGGCGCCGAACGCCACGTTGGCCAGGATGAACAGCGCCCCGCCGAGCAGGTAGCGCTCGCCGGTGACGAACACCATCGCGACCGTCGCCCCGGCGCCGACGAACGCCGACACCGCCAGCAGCCGCTTCTTGTGCAGGCTGCGGTCGGCCAGCGCGCCCATCACCGGCAGCACCAGCACCGTCAACGCCACCGACAGCGACACCAGGTACGGGAAGTACGAGCCGGCCGCCACCTTGATGCCCAGCGGGTACACGTACGCCGCGCAGGAGTCGGCGTCGATGGCGCAGCCGGCGGCCTGCTCGGTGACGCTGGTCAGGAACGGCCCGAGGAACACGGTGATGACGGTGGTGGAGAACGCCGACATCGCCCAGTCGTAGAAGTACCAGCCGGTGCGTTCCCGGCGGGTGCTACCGACGACGACGGCGGCTGCGGAAGCGGCGGCGGGGGAGTCGGGCGCGGCGGGCGGGGTGGGGTCGGCCATCGGTTCCTTCGCTATCGGTCACGGGCGGCGCTGTCCGCGTCGACCCGCCGGTCGGGCGGCCAGAGGCCACGGCTGAGATACACGTCACGCAACACCTCGACGTGATCGGTCATGATGCCATCCACCCCGAGGTCCAGTAACTCGTGCATCTCGGCAGGTTCGTCGATCGTCCAGACGTGCACCCGCAACCCCAACCGGTGGCAGTACGCCACGAACCGGGCGTCGACCACCCGTACCCGGTTGAACCGCACCGGCACCTGCGCGGCCACCACCGACGGCGGCAACCGCAGCCGCCCGCCGGTGATCGACCCGATCCGCAGCCGGGTCACCGCCCGCATGCCCAGCGACGTCGCGACCCGCCCGTGTGTCAACGACCGCAGCCGGTGCAGCCGCCGGTCGGAGAACGACGCCAGCAGCACCCGGTCACCGGCGGCGCACCGCTGGATGGCCGCCACCGTCGGGCGGATGCCGCCGTCGGCCTTCACGTCGATGTTGAACCGCACCTGCGGCCACGCGCCGAGCACCTCGTCGAGGCGGGGCACCGCCGCCGCCCCACCGACCCGGACGGTGGCCAGGTCCGCCCACCGCATCCGGGCGATGCTGCCCTGCTCGCCGGTCACCCGCTGCAGCGTCGGATCGTGGAACACCACCGCCACCCCGTCGGCGGTGCCGTGCACGTCGGTCTCCACGTACCGGTAGCCGAGCCCGACGGCGCGGCCGAACGCCTCGGCGGTGTTCTCGTCGCCACGGGCGGCGCCGCCCCGGTGCGCGAACGCGATCGGGGCCGGCGAGTCCAGGTACGCGAACCGGTGCTGCTGCGACACGGGTGGCAGTATGCCCGCCGGCGGCGACCTGCGGGCATACACCAGGTTGCGCCGCGCCGACGCCGCGCCGGCACCGCAGTAGGGTGTGCTCCCATGCGGGCACTCGGCATCGACTTCGGCACCTCCAACACGGTGGCGATGGTGCGCGGCGGCGACGGGCGGACCCGGCCGCTGCTGTTCGACGGCTCCCCGCTGCTGCCCTCGGCGGTGTACCGGCAGTCCGACGGGCGGCTGCTGGTCGGCCACGACGCGCACCGCCACGCCCGCATCGACCCGTCGGCGTTCGAACCCAACCCGAAACGCCGCGTCGACGACGGCGTGGTGCTGCTCGGCGACGCCGAACTGCCGGTGCCGCAGGTCGTCGCCGCGGTGCTGCGTCACGTCGCCGCCGAGGCGCGCCGCCAGCTCGGCGGCATCGACCAGGTCCGGATGACCCACCCGGCCGGCTGGGGGGAGCGGCGGCGGCTGATGCTGATCCAGGCCGCGCACGCCGCCGGCCTGCCCAGACCGATGCTGGTCGCCGAGCCGGTCGCCGCCGCCTCCTACTACACCTCGGTGCTCGGCTCGGCGGTGCCGCCCGGGCGGGCGCTGGCCATCTACGACCTGGGCGGCGGCACCTTCGACGCGACCGTGGTGCGCCGCTCGGCGACCGGCTTCGACGTGCTCGCCGAGCAGGGCCTGGCCGAACTCGGCGGCCTCGACTTCGACCAGGCCCTCGTCGAGCACCTCGGCCACACCTACTCCGACACCCGCACCGCGTTGTGGAACGGTCTGGTCACCCCGGCCGACACCGGGCAGCGGCGGGCCCGCGCCCTGCTCTACGACGACGTCCGCGGCGCCAAGGAGATGCTCTCGCGCACCACCAGCGCCGACGTGCACCTGCCGGCGCTGGACATCGCCGCGCACGTCACCCGCGAGGAGCTGGAGTCGCTGATCCGCGGCCACCTGGCCCGCACCGTGACCTGCCTGGCGCAGACCGTCGCCGGTGCCGGCCTGGCCCCCGGCGACCTGGTCGGCATCTTCCTGGTCGGCGGCTCCAGCCGGATCCCGCTGGCGGCGAACCTGATCCACGCCGAGCTGGGGGTGGCACCCACCACCCTGGAGCAGCCGGAGACCGTGGTCGCCGAAGGGGTGCTGTCCCTGGGCACAGCACCGCCGGCACCGGCCGGCGGGCTGTCCGGGACGCCGCGCGCGCTGCCGCCACCGGCACGCCCGGTCACCGGGCCGCGCCCGCCGACGCTCGCCCCCCGCCCGGCGGCGGTGCCCGCCCCGCCGTACCCCACGCCGGTGCCGCCCGTGTCACCGGCCCCGCCACGGCTGCCGGCCCCCGCGTCGCCGGCCGGGCCGGTGCCGTACCCGCCGATGCCTCCGCAGCGGCGCGCCTGGTACGACGAACCCGGCCGGGTGTGGCTGCTGGCCCTGACCGTGATGGTGCTCATCGCGATCGTGGTGCTGCTGATCATGACCGTCGAACTGCTCCGGTGAGGCGCGCCGACCGCCGTGCTCCGCCCCGCCGCGTCACCACCGGTCGGCTAGAGTGCGCCGGGTGCAGAACCAGACCCTGACGACACCTGCCCTGACGGCACCTGGTCGCCTGGTCCGCGTGCTGACCACCGCTGTCGTGTTCGCGCTGCTGCTGGCCGGAACCGTGTGGGGCACCGACGACCACTTCCCGTTCGGCCCGTTCAGCATGTACGCCGGCGTCAACGGCCCCGACGACCCGGCACCGGACACCCGGGTGGAGGGCACCGACGCCACCGGCGCGATCCTGGTGCTCGACGAACACAACGCGGGCGTGCGGCGGGCCGAGATCGAAGGCCGGGAAGCCGCCTACGTCGCCGACCCCGACCAGCTCGCCCTGATCGCCGACAGCTACGCCGAGCTCAACCCGGGGGCACCGCCGATCGTCCGGGTGGCCGTCATCGTCCGGCTGCACGAGATCCGCGCCAGCGCGGCCACCGGCCGGTGGCATGAGGAGACCCGCGCCGTCTGGCAGGCGCCGTCGTGAGCCGCTGGCTGTTCGAGGCCGTGCCGCTCGGCCGGGTCGCGGCGCTGCGCACCGTCGCCTACCTGTTCATCGTGTTCGACCTGCTGGTCTACTCGTCGTGGGTACGGGCCCGGGGCGAGGTGCCGGCCGAGCTGTACCAGCCGCTCGCGGTCGCCCGTTTCCTGCACCTGCCGCCGCCGGCCGGCCTGCTGGTCGACCTGGTCTGGTGGGCGTTGCTGCTGCTGGCGCCGCTGGCCGCGACGGGCCGGCTGCCCCGGCTGCTCGGCTGGGCGGTGTTCGCGCTCTACCTCGAATGGCTGATCATCGCGATGAGTTACGGCAAGGTCGACCACGACCGGTTCGCCTTCCTCGTCGCGCTCGCCGTGCTGCCCACCGTCGGCGCGGCCCGTCACGGCGACCGCTGTCGCAGCGAGGCCGCCGGCTGGGCGCTGCGGGTCGTCCAGATCGCGGTGGTGTGCACCTACTTCCTGTCGGCGTACGCGAAGATCCGCTTCGGCGGCTGGGGGTGGCTGACCGGCTCGGTCCTCGCGCGCGCCTTCCTGCGCCGCGGCTCCGAGTTCGCCGACCTGCTCGCCGCCGTGCCGTACGCGCTGATCGCGGCCCAGATCGGCATCGTCGTGTTCGAGGCGGCCAGCCCGCTGGTGTTCCTGACCCGGGGCCGGCTGCGGTACGCGGTCATCGGCTTCTTCTACTCGTTCCACCTGATGTCGTTCGCCACCATCTCGATCTCGTTCGCCCCGCACCTGGTCGCGATGGGGGCGTTCCTGCCGCTGGAGCGGGTACGGCCGCTGCTCTGGGCCCGGCGGGCACCGGCACCGGACAATGTGCCGATGAGCGGTGACGGCCAGCGGCCCCGGGGCACGTTCGTCTACGACGGCGACTGCGCGTTCTGCACGATGTGCGTGCGGTTCATCGAGCGGCGGGTGCCGCACCGCGCCGAGGTGGTGCCGTGGCAGTGGAGTGACCTGGGCGTGCTCGGGCTCACCCGTGAGCAGGCCCTGGCCGCGGTCCAGTGGGTGCCGGCCGGCGCGGTCGGCTCGGCCGGCGCCGGTCCGGTGGCGATCGCCGCGCTGCTGCGCACCAGCAACCCGTTCTGGCGGGCGGTCGGCGCCGTGCTCGCGCTGCCGCCGGTGACCGCCCTGGCCTGGCCGGTCTACCGGTGGATCGCCGACAACCGGCACCGGCTGCCGGGCGGCACCGCCGCCTGCGCGGTGCCCCGCGAACCGGCCGGACCCGACCACCGCTGAGCGTCCGGCTTCAGCGGCCGGACCAGAACCGGGCCAGCGTGCTCGTCGCCGGGTCGTCGGACCCCAGCAGCGCCGACCACAGGTCCGCGCCACGGTCACCGATGCCGGCGTAGTCGGCCAGCTCACCCGCCTCGACCGAGCCGTACGTCGGCACGTCGACGCCGGGGCCGGCATCGGTCGCCACGCCGTCGTCGGACGACCAGTCGCCCAGCAGGTCCGCGTCCGCCCACGGCCATCCGTCCACCGGGGTCGGCACACCGGACGCGTCCAGCGGCGGCGGGAACGACGGCTCCGGCCAGTCGTCACCGCCGGGCGGCGCGTCCGGGTCGACACCCGGCGGCGGTTCGGCGGCACCGAACCCCTCCTCGGCGACCGGGGGAGCCGACCCGAAACCTTCCTCCCCGAGCGGCGGCTCACCGTCGGTCGGCACCGGGGCGTCGTCGCCGGCGGACCCGCCACCGGCGTACAGGTCGTCGTCGCCGGGCTGCTCGTCGCCGGCGTACAGGTCGTCGCCGTAACCCAGCGGTGCGCCCGCACCGGCGGTGCCGTCACCGGTGGGTTCGGCGCCGCCGAGCCCACCGGTGAAGCCGTCGTCGTCACCCGGGGCCGGGCCGAAACCCTCCTCCACCGGGTCGTACCCGTCGACGCCGGGCAGCGGATCGGCGGGCCCGAACCCCTCCACCGGGTCGGGGTAGCTCTCCGGTTGCCCCGTCAGGTCGGCGGTGTCCGCGTCGTCGCCGAACTCGTCGTCGGGCCAGTCGCTGAACTCGCTGTTCATGATGTCACCGCCTCCGCCGTCGACACCGGCGCCAGGATCCGTGCCCGGTGCAGCACCTCGTCGACCTGTTTGACCCGGGCCCGGATCGTGTCCCGCCGCCCCTGCAGCTCCTCGCGCCGGCGCGTGCGGCCCGCCTTGTCCTGCGCCAGGGCCTTGTCGATCCCGGCGATGTGTTCGTCGAGCTGCGCCAGCCGCCGTTCGATCGCGTCGTCGAGGGCCAGCGTCAACGCGTACTGCAGGTCGGTGAACCGCTGCATCACCTCGTCGGTGAACGCCGCCCGCGCCTCGCCGAGCACCTCCCGCAGCCACACCCGGGCCTGCTGGCGGTCGGTGGCCACCCGCCGCCGGTACAGGATGAACGCCCCGGCGGCCAGTCCCAGACCCAGCCCGGCGACCGGGATCAGCAGCCCACCGCCGACCAGCGCCCCCGCCCCCAGCGCCGACGCCCCGGCCGCCACGCCCCGCCCGGCCATGAACGCCATCCCCCCGGCCGACATCGCGATCATCACGTTGTCGGCGCCACCGCCTTCCCGGCGGGGCCGGGTGGCCAGCGCGTGGCGCAACGTGCCGTTGATCCGCTGCAGCACGAACTGCAGCTCCTGCGGGGCGAACACCTGCGCCAACGTCCGTTCGGCGACCTTGCGGAAGCGGAACTCCAGGTCGTGGGAGAAACGCACCGACAGCGCGTGCAACGCCCGGTCGACCTCACCCGGCAGGTTCCGCAACGTGTCACCGCGGGCCGCCTCGATGTGGGCCAGGAACTGCTCCTGCAGCCCGGCGACGGCCGTACGCAGCCGCCCGGTGGCCTCCACCCGGGCCCGCTGCGTCTCGGTGCTCAACGCCAGCGACCACTGCCGCGACTCGGTCCGTTTACGGGTCGCCAACGCCGCCCGCTGCGCCTTGGCCTGCTGCACCTGCGCCGGATCGGGGTCGCAGGCGGCGATCCGCTCCCCGGCGACCAGGTCCAGCCGTACCAGCTCGCTGCGCACCGTACGCAGCACGTTCGCCTGCGCCAGCAGATGCCCGTTGCCGGCCAGCTCCACCAGCGCGTGCTGCAGCGGCGCCACCCGCGACTCGCCGACCAGCTCGGCGGACGCCTGCGGCGGCAGCGTCAACGCCAGCTCGGCCAGCCGCGCCGACACCGCGAACCAGGCGGCCCGGGCGAACCGGGGCGCGTGCGTCTGCAGCTGCGCCTGGTTGTCCGCGAGCACCGTCCGCCAACCCGGGTAGGCGTCGATCTTCGTCAACGCGAACACCACCACGTTGACCCGCTTGCTCGCCTCGATCAGGAAATCCAGCTCCGGGCGGGTGAACGGGGTGGAGGCGTCGACCACGAACAGCAACGCCGCCGCCCGCGTCACCGCGTCGAGCGCGATCTCGGTGTGCGCCGGGTCGAGCCCGCCGGTGCCCGGCGTGTCGACCAGCGTCAGGTACCGCAGCAGCGGCGCCGGACAGCTCACCTCGACGCGTCGCGGCGGCCGTACCCCGTCGGGCAGCCGCCCCAGCACGGTGCCCCAGTCCCGCAGCTGGTCCACGGCCAGCGGCACCGGCTCGTCGCGGCCGGGCACGAACGCCCGCGCCGCCGCCTGCGGACCGTAGTCGAACTCCAGGTACGCCGACGTGGCCACCGCCGCGTCGACCGGCGACAGCCCGGTCACCCCGATCAACGCGTTGACCAGGGAACTTTTGCCCCGCTTCGTTTCGCCGACGAGCACCACCGACGGCTTGGTCACCTCCCTGCGCCGCTGCTCGTCGATCTCCGCCGCCGCGTCCGGATCCAGCTTGCGCACGTACCCCAGGCAGGTGTCGACCGCGCCGGACAGCAACGTGCCCAGCGCCGCCGGTGACCCCGCGCTCACCGGCCGCCTCCCGCCCGTACCTGCTGCGACAGCAAATGGAAGCCGCGGTGCGCGACCAGCGCCACCCGCGACTGCGCCGGGCTGGCCCCGGCCACCGCGAACACCCGCCACCGGGTCGCCGCCGCCACCGCCGCCGCGGCCAACTGCTCCACCGGCGCCTGCGGCAGGTCCAGCACCCAGCGCGGATCCGTCGACAACGCCAGCCGGGTCAGCTCCTGCTCCATCGCCTCGGGCAACTCCACACTTCCGGTGCTGACCTGCGCCGCCACCTCCAGCAGCCGCAGCCGGTGGTACTCCGGCTGGTGCAGCAACCGTTCGATCGCGTCGCGCAGCGTCTCCCGGTCACCGGGGTGCGCCGTGCGGCTGGCCACCTTCTCCAGGCTCGACAGCGCCCACCCGGCCTTGATCGCGTCGGTCCGCCACTGGAACGTCTCGTCGAGGGTGTGCCGCAGCCGGGGGAACCCCGACGCCGCGTACAATGCCCGCACCAGGTCACCGGAGGCCAGCTGCGGCGCCGCCTGCAGCTGCGCCACCGCGAAACCCACCCCGTACAGGTCCAGCAGCGCCAGCAGCCGCTGCCGCTGCCGGCGCGGCACCGGGCAGTCCCGGTCGACGAACAGGTCCACCGAGGCCATCAGCACCGTCCGCTGCGCGGGCGCCATCGCGGCGAGCGCGCGCAGCGCCTCGCAGTCCGCGGCGGTCAGCCGGCCCGCCTCGGTCGTCTCGGCCAGCAGCCCGACCACCGGCACCACGTCGGACACGACCCGGCGCAGCACCCGGGTCTGGTCGGTGGCCAACGGCCCCGCCACCGGCCACGGGTCGGTGCCCCCGGCCACCAGCTTGTCGACCTTGTTGAACAGGCCGACCGAGTTGATCGGGTTGCTGGACAGCCGGGCCGACGCCGACCGGAACGCTTCCAGCGCCCGTACGTCGTCGTCGCGCACCGACTGGGTGAACACGTAGACGATCGCCTCGGCGCCGCTGACCGCGCCGACGGAGTCGTCGTCGATGCCGGCGTCGAACGGCGCCGTGGTGTCGGGGTCGCCGCGATCGGACCCGTCCGCGCCACCGCCCGTGGCCGCCGTCCCACCGGCACCCCCCGGGTCGGCGGCGAACAGGAACCGCTGCGCCGACTCACTCACCCCGGCACTGGCCGAGGACAGCCCCGGCGTGTCGATCACCGTCAACTGCCGCAGGTGGTCGCTGGTCAACGTGACGTCGACGAACGCGATCTGCGCCCGCGGCACGCCCAGCCGCTGCGGGATCATTCCGGCCGGATCCAGCGGCAGGCTCGCCCGGGAACCGTCCCGGCGTACCACGTCCACCCGGTCGGCGGTGCCGTAGCGGAACTGGGTCACGATCCGGGTGCACTCGCCGACCTGCGTCGGCGCCACCCGCCGACCGATCAACGCGTTGACCAACGTGGATTTGCCTGCTTTGAGCCGGCCGGCGATCGCCACCCGCAGCGGCTCGTCGAGCCGGCGGCGCACCCGGTACACCTCGGCACCGGTCGCCGCGCCGACCCGCGGACCCACGTCGTCGCACAGCGAAGCCACCCGACTACTCAACGGACCGGCGCTCATCGATTGGTCACCGCACCGCACGATCAGCGACAATGGCAGACACCCGACGGTGGTTCACCCTCATATCGCTGGTCGTCCTCCCGACACCACGGCACGGGCGGTGCGGCCACCGCCGACATCCACCTTACGAATATCCTCACGGCGCAGGATCCCATGTTCGTGCCACCCTCGCCCGCCGGGGGCCACGAGCCGTTGCGGGGAGGACGAGTGCGGCACCCAGCCGGCGGCGGCCACGCCGCCCGCACCGACCGGCACACCACCGGAGCGGGCCCCGCCGACCCCGTCGCCACCGCCACGGCCCGCCTGGCCCGCCCCGGACTCGTGGTCCTCACCGGCCCTGCGGGCTGCGGGCGCAGCACCGCGCTGCGCCGCGTGGCCGCCGCGTTCACCGGCCCCGTCCATCCCGGCGGCGGTCTCGCCGCCCTCACCCACCTGCCGGGCTTTCCGCTCAGCCACGCCCTGCGGGTACGGCTGCCCACCCACGACACGGCGCTGCTCGCCGAGGCGGTCCGGTCCCGGGTCCGCCACGGTCTGCTCGTCCTCGACGACCTGCAGTGGGCCGACCCGGCGACGGTCGCCGCGCTGCCCGCCGTCGCCCGCCACTGCCGCGTCGTGGTGGCCCTGCGCACCCCGCACCCGCTGCCCGAGCCGGCCGTGGCCGCGCTCCGCGGCGCGGACGGCTGCTGGCTGGCGGTCCCGCCGCTGGACGAGGCGACCGCCAGCGAACTGGTCCGCCGCACCGCGCCCGCGCTCGACCCGGCCGCCGTGGCCGCCGTCGCCCACCGTGCCGGCGGCAACCCCCTCGCCGCCGTCGCCCTGGCCCGCCACGCCACCCGGCCGCCCGTCGCCCGGGGCGGCGACCCGGGCGCCACCCCCGCCACCCCCGCCGACGCCGCCACCTACGACGCCGTGACCCCCGCCGGCGCCGCCCCCGGCGGCGAGCTCGGTCAGGTCGGCTACGCCGTCGCCGCCGCGCTGGCCGACCTGACCCGCCCGGCCCGCACCGCCCTGGCCGTGCTCGGCCTGCTCGGCCGCGGCGCCCCGGCCGGCCAGCTCGGCCCCGGCGTGACCGAACTCGCCGCCGCCGGCATCGTGCACACCGGCCCCGACGACCGGGTCACCCCGGTCTCGCCGTACCAGGCCGACGTCGCCGCGGGCCTGCTCGACGACGCCACCCGCCGTACCCTGCACCGGCGGATCGCGGACCTGACCACCGACCACCTCGAAGCGGCCCGCCACCTCGCCGCCGCCGGTGACACCGCCGCCGCCGGCCAGCGTGCCCGCACCGCCGCCCGCACCGCCACCACCGGCGGCGCCCGCGCCCAGGCCCTGCTGTTCGCCTGCGGCCAGCCCGACGCCAGCACCGACGTGCGGCTCGACGCCGCCCGCGCCGCGCTGACCGCCGGCCGCCCACACCGCGCCGTGGCCGTGCTGAGCACCGTGGCGCTGCTCAGCCCCGACGCCACTGCGCTGCGCGCCGAGGCGCTGCTGCAGGCCGGCGACCCCGCCGCCGCCCGCGCCACCGCAGCGGCCGTACCCGACGACGCCGCGCCGCAGGTCGTCGCCGCCCGCGACCGGGTGCTGCTGCTGGCCGACTCGGCCATCGACCCCGGCGCGGCGGCGACCCGCGCCGCCGCCGTCACCGCCCGGCACGGCACCGAGCCCGCCCACCTCGGACTACGCGCCGCCCTGGCCGCCACCGCCGCCGCGGCCCGCGCCCCGGGCTGGGAGTACGCCCTGGCCGCCGCCGCGGCGGCGGCCGGCGCCGCCGACGATCCGCTCACCGCCCGGTGGAGCGCCTGGCAGCTCGTGCAGACCCTCACCGGCGACGGGCGGCTGACCGAAGCCGCCCACACCGCCGCCGCGGCGGCCACCGCCTGCGCCGCAGACCTCGCCTACAGCTGGCAGACCCGGTTCCTCGCCGCCCGGCTGTGGTGCCTGGCGCTGGCCGGCGGCGGCCAGCCCCCCGCAGACACCGTGGCCGGCGATCCGGCGGCGGGGCAGGCCGCCGCCGACGGGGACCACCTGCTCCGCGCCGCCACCGACCTCACCGACCGCACCCTGCCCGCCGCCGCCCACGGCTACGCCACCGCCGCCGCCAGCCTGATCGAGGCCGACAGCGGTCTGCTCGCCCCGGCCCGCGCCCGCCTCGCCGGCGACCCGCCCGCGCCCGGCGCGCCGGTCACCTGGCTGGACTGGGTCGCCCGCGAAGCCGCCTGGCTCGACGGCCAACCCGACAGGGCCGCCGCCGTCCCGGACACCACCGCGCCGCCGCTGGTCGACGGGCTGCGCCGGATCACCGCCGCCTGGGCCGCCTACGACGCCGCCACGTCGGCCCCGGCCCCGGCCCCGGTGGCGGTGTCGCCACCGGCGGCGAACGGCCGTCAGCTGCCCGCCGCGGCCGCCGACACCCTCGCCGCCTGGTCCGCCGCCGACCCGCGCCGCTTCGCCCAGGCCGCCGCCGCCTGGCAGGCCGTCGCCCTGCGCGAACAGGTCCGTTGCCTGCTCGCCCACGGACTGCACGAACACGACCCGCAGCAGGCCGTGCCGGCGTTGCTGGCCGCCGAGTCCCTCGCCGAGGCCGCCGGACTGGTCGTCCTGCTCGGCCGCGCCCGCCGGGCGCTGCGCCGCCACGCGGTACGCCGTGACGAGCGCGGCCGCCGCGGCCACGACCTGCTCACCAACCGGGAACGCGACGTCCTGCGGCTGGTCGCCGCCGGTGAACCCACCCGCCGCATCGCCGGGCAACTCGGCATCTCCGCCGAGACCGTGGAGACGCACGTACGGGCCGGAATGCGTAAACTCGGTGCCCGCACCCGCACCGAGGCAGCGGCCCTGGCGATGGACAGCGCCGGGGAATCCGCCCTGGAGACCGATCGATGAGCGATCCGCCGCGATACGTGCTGGACACGGGCGCCGACGCGACGGCCGTGCTGCGCCGGCTGGCCCGCGCCGGCTGGACCACCCGGGAAGGATTCGCCCTCACCGACGCCGCCTGGGACGTCACCGCCGCCCGGCTCGCCCTGTACGGCCGGGTCGCCGACGCCGACACCGTCGGCCTGGCGGTGCTCGCCGCCGCCCGTGGCGCCGCCGTCGTCGCCATCTGTGACCCGGCGAGCGACGTCGCCCACGCCCTCGTCGACGACCTGGGCCGGCTGGGCCCGGTGCACCGCCAGGCCGAGACCGAGCCGGCGCAACCGGCCACCGGCGACCTGGTGCCTGAGCAGCGGGCGCTGCTCGAACGGCTCGCCAACGGGGAGACCATCGCCGCCGCCGCGGCGGCCGAGTTCCTGTCGCTGCGTACCGCGAACCGACGCATCGCCCAGGCCCGGGCCGTGTTCGGGGTCCGCACCACCCGCGAGGCCGTCCTGGCCTACCTGCGGCAACGCCCCCGGCGGTGACGACCGCCGACGAAAGGCCGCAGGTAGGCGGTGAGCGCCGTCACGTGGCGTCGGGGGCCGGATCGGTGGGTACCGCGTCGTCGTCGGCGAGCGCGTCGGGGGTGGCCGCGTCGGCGAGCGTGTCGATCCGGCCGCGGCGGTGCCGGCGGCTGACGTCCACCGGCCGGGTCGGATCCACGTGCCGGGGCCCGTGCGGTTCGTCCGCCCGCAGCGGCGCCAACGTGTCGGTGATCGCGTCGACGATGCGCGCGGTGGCCCGCTGCGCCGCGCCCGGACGGCCCGGGTCGACGCCGGACAGGTCGACCGGCGTACCGAAGCGCACCCGGATCACCGGCCGCCGCGCCACCGCCCGCGCCAGCGCACCGGCCAGCCCACGCGGGGCGGCGTACGGCAGCACCGCGTGCGCGCCCCACTGCGCCACCGGCACCACCACGGCGCCGGTGGCCAGCGCCAGCCGCGCGGTGCCGGTCTTGCCCCGCTCCGGCCACATGCCCGGGTCCAGTCCGATGCGCCCCTCCGGGTAGACCAGCACCACCGACCCGGCGGCCACCGCCGTCGCGGCGGCGCCGAGTGCCTGCGCGACCGTGCTGGTACGCCGGTCCACCCGGATGTGCCCGGCACGGCGCATCGCCGCACCCACCACCGGGGCGCGGAACAGTCCACCGGTGGCCAGGATCCGTGGCGCGATCCGCCGCACCCGGCAGGCGGCGGCCAGGGCGATCGGGTCGAACGGGCTGATGTGGTTGGCGGCCAGGATCAGCGGGCCGGCGCGCAGGGCGTCGGGAACGTCCCCGGTGACCCGTAGCCGGGCGACCGGCGCGACGACCAGGCGGGCCGTGACCAGCATCGCGCGCCACAGCAGCGGCGCCCGCCAGGACGGCGGCGCGGGGGAGTCGGAGTTCATCAACCGTTGATCATCGCACAGCCCGCCCCGGCCACACCGCCCCCGGGCGGGCACGGGCCCGAGGTCCCGGGGGAGAGGGGACCACCGGCCCTGGACGCGTCAACGACAAGCGGTAGTATGTACTACGCCTTGTAGTACATACCTGGGGGAGCCGTGGACGCGCTCGACATAGCCCGCTGGCAGTTCGGTGTCACCACCGTCTACCACTTCCTGTTCGTCCCCCTCACCATCGGGCTGAGCCTGCTCGTCGCCATCCTGCAAACCGCCTGGCACCGCACCGGCGACGACCGCTACCTCAAACTCACCAAGTTCTACGGCAAACTCTTCCTCATCAACTTCGCCATGGGCATCGTCACCGGCATCGTGCAGGAATTCCAGTTCGGCATGAACTGGAGCGACTACTCCCGCTTCGTCGGCGACATCTTCGGCGTACCCCTCGCCATCGAAGCCCTGCTCGCCTTCTTCCTCGAATCCACCTTCCTCGGCCTGTGGATCTTCGGCTGGGACCGGCTCCCCAAAACCCTGCACCTGGCCACCATCTGGCTCGCCTCGATCGGCAGCATCCTCAGCGCCTGGTTCATCCTCGCCGCCAACTCCTGGATGCAGAACCCCGTCGGCTACCGCATCAACCCCGACACCGGCCGCGCCGAACTCACCGACTTCATCGCCGTACTCACCAACAAGGTCACCCTCATCACCTTCCCGCACACCCTCGCCGGCTGCTTCATGGTCGCCGGCGCCCTCATCCTCACCGTCGCCCTGTGGCACCTCATCCGCCACCCCGACGGAGCCGACACCCCCGCCTTCCGCACCGCCGCCAAACTCGGCGCCTGGACCACCCTCGCCGCCACCGCCGCCGTCACCATCACCGGCGACATCCAAGGCAAGATCATGACCCAGGTCCAGCCCATGAAGATGGCCGCCGCCGAAGGCCTCTACACCACCGAAACCCCCGCCTCCTTCTCCATCCTCACCGTCGGCACCCTCGACGGCAGCCGCGAACTCTGGGCCCTCAAGATCCCACACCTGCTGTCCTGGCTGTCCACCGGCGACCTCAACGGCCAGGTCGAAGGCATCAACGACCTGCAGGCCCAGTACGCCGCCCAGTACGGCGCCGGCAGCTACACCCCGATCATCCCGATCACCTACTGGAGCTTCCGCTTCATGATCGGCCTCGGGATCGTCGCCGCCGCCATCGCCCTGTGGGCCCTGTGGGCCACCCGCCGCGGCCACACCCCCACCAGCCGCTGGCTGCTGCGCGCCGGCCTCACCCTGCCCCTGCTGCCACTGCTGGCCAACTCCTTCGGCTGGATCTTCACCGAGATGGGCCGCCAACCCTGGATCGTCTTCGGCGAAATGCTCACCCGCGACGGCGTCAGCCGCACCGTCTCCCTCCCCGAGGTCCTCACCTCCTTCACCACCTTCACCCTCATCTACGCCACCCTCGCCGTCATCGAAGTCAAACTCCTCATCCGCTACGCCCGCAACGGCCTACCCGACACCGACCCCACACCCGCGCCAGACGACCGCGACGACACCGACCTCGACCGGCCCCTCGCCGCCACCTACTGACCACCGGAGACACCCGTGGACATCACCACCGTCTGGTTCGGCCTCATCGCCATCCTGTTCACCGGCTACTTCATCCTCGAAGGCTTCGACTTCGGCGTCGGCGTCCTCGCCCGCGTCCTCGGCCGCACCGAACCCGAACGCCGCGCCGCCATCGCCACCATCGGCCCCGTCTGGGACGGCAACGAGGTCTGGCTGCTCACCGCCGGCGGCGCCATGTTCGCCGCCTTCCCCGAGTGGTACGCCACCCTGTTCTCCGGCTTCTACCTGCCCCTGCTGCTCATCCTCGTCGCCCTCATCGTCCGTGGCGTCGCCTTCGAATACCGCGACAAACGAACCGAACCCCAGTGGCGGCAACGCTGGGACAACACCATCTTCATCGGCTCACTCCTACCCGCCCTGCTCTGGGGCGTCGCCTTCGCCAACATCGTGCGCGGCGTACCCCTGGACGCCGACCACGAATACACCGGCACCCTGCTCACCCTGCTCAACCCCTACGCCCTGCTCGGCGGCGCCACCACCACCGCCCTGTTCCTCACCCACGGCGCCGTCTTCCTCGCCCTCAAGACCACCGGCGAGCTACGCCACCGCGCCAACCGCACCGCCGCCTACACCGGCGTCGCCGCCACCGTGCTCGCCGGCGCCTTCCTCACCTGGACCCTCACCATCCGCGCCAACCCCGCCGCCGTCACCCTCGCCGCCACCGCCGCCGTCGCCCTCGTGGCCGCCCTGGCCGCCACCTACCTCCGCCGCGAAGGCTGGGCCTTCGCCGGCACCGCCACCGCCATCGGACTCGCCGTCGCCGCCCTGTTCGCCGCCCTGTTCCCGACCGTGCTGCCGTCCACCACCGACCCCGCCGGCACCCTCACCACCACCAACGCCGCCTCCACCAGCTACACCCTGACGATCATGACCTGGATCGCCGCCCTGCTCACCCCCGTCGTCCTGGCCTACCAGGGCTGGACCTACTGGGTCTTCCGCAAACGCGTCAGCGTCACCGACCTACCCAGCCACTGACCTCGCACCGCGCCGGCGCCAACGCGCTGGAGTGCGCCGGCCCAACGCCCTACCCTGCACAGACGTGCGGTCCCTGCTCGCCGGATTCGGCTTCTCACTCGCGCTGATCGTCGCCATCGGCGCACAGAACGCCTTCGTACTGCGCCAAGGCCTACGACGCGAACACGTCCTGCCGGTCGTGGCCATCTGCGTCGTCGCCGACGCGGCGCTGATGGCCGCCGGCATCGCCGGCCTCGGGACCATCGCGACCAACGCACCCACCGTGCTGGCCACGATGCGCTGGGGCGGCGCCGCGTTCCTCACCGGCTACGCCATCCTGGCCGCCCGCCGGGTCCTGCGACCCGCCGCCCTCAGCCCACTCGACCGCCCACCGGCCACCCTGCGCGCCACCCTGCTGACCTGCCTGGCCTTCACCTTCCTCAACCCGCACGTCTACCTCGACACCGTGGTACTGCTCGGCACCGTCGCCCACCACGACCCCAACCGGTGGGCCTTCGGCACCGGCGCCGCGACAGCCAGCCTCGCCTGGTTCACCGCCCTCGGCCTCGGCGCCCACCGGCTGGCACCCCTGCTCGCCCGCCCGGGCGCCTGGCGCGCCGTGGACACGGCGATCGCCACGCTCATGCTGACCCTCGGCGTGTCGCTGGCCGTCGGCTGACCGGCGCCGGCGCCGCGCCGGCCACCCCCAACGCGCATCAGCCGGCGTCAGGCAACTCCGCCAACCGCGCCTCGACCTCCGCCAACTCCGCCCGCAACCGCTGCGCCTGCTGCTGCGCCTGCGCCCGTTCCGCCGACAGGATCTGCTCCACCGCCTCCTGCACCCCCGGCACATCCACCAGCGCCACCATCTTCAACGCCTCGGCCGGGCGCACCACGTACGGCTTCGCCAACGCCTTCGAACCCTGCGCCGCCGCCACCGTCCACTCACCGTCGGCGTAGGCCAACGTCACCGTCAACCCCGCCGGCGCCTTCGCCTTCGCCGCCTTCGTCGAACGCCGCGCCGGCCGGTCCGCCCCGCTGCTGTCCACCACAGACTCCTGTTCCTGTTCCTCTTCCTGGTCCCGGGCACGTGCCGCCACCGGCGGCTCACCCAACTTGAACTCCGGCTGCGGCGCCACCGGCTCGGGCTCCACCACCTTCGCCTCCGGCCGCCGACCCGCTGCCCCCCGCGGCGCCACCATCAAATCCGTGGGGGAGAAGGGCAACTCGTCCCGGCCGAACCGCACCACCAGCCACTCGTCCGACACCGCCGGATCCGTCAACCCCACCACCTGGCCCACCTGGCCGGCGATCTGCCCAGCCGCCTCGGTGAACATCACCTTCGGCTTGCGACCGGCGGCCATCGCCTCCCGGATCACCACCAACTCCTGCTCCGACAACCCGCCAGCGACAGCCATCAGCACCTCCGTACACCTGTTTGATTCCCGCCTTCCTACCAGCCGCCGCCGACAACGTCGAACCCGGCATGGCCCCATCCACCACCGGGTGGCCGTGGCGGTAACGTCACCGCCACGGCCACCCGGTCAGACGCCAGGGGAGAGGGGCACATCCGATGGCACCAGTCACCGTGGTCACCGGCGGCAGCCGCGGTATCGGCGCGGCCACCGTACGTCGCCTCGCCGCCGCCGGCCACGACCTGGTCATCGGCTACCGCCGCGACGCCGACGCGGCGACGGCCGTACGCGACGACGTGCACGCCGCCGGGCGCCGGGCGATCGCGGTCCAGCTGGACACCACCGATCCGGACGGGGTCACCGGCCTGTTCGCCGCCGCCGAGACACTCGGCCCGCTCACCGGGCTGGTCAACAACGCCGGCGTCACCAGCACCATCGGACCGTTCGTCGACCTCACCCTGGCCGATCTGCGCCGTGTCGTCGACGTCAACCTCATCGGCTACATCCTGTGCGCCCAGCAGGCCGCCCGCCGCATGTCCGCCGGCGGCGCCATCGTCAACGTCTCGTCCGCCGCCGCCACCCTCGGCAGCCCCGGCGAGTACGTCCACTACGCCGCGGCCAAGGCGGCCAGCGACACCCTGACCATCGGCCTGGCCAAGGAACTCGGTCCACGCGGCATCCGGGTCAACAGCGTCGCCCCGGGTACGGTGTGGACCGACATCCACACCCTGTCCGGTGAACCGGGACGCCCGGTGCGCATCGCGCCGGCCGTACCGTTGCGCCGGGCCGGCCAGCCGCCGGAGATCGCCGCCGCCATCACCTGGCTGCTCAGCCCCGAAGCGTCCTACACCACCGGTACGGTACTGCGGGTCGCCGGCGGTCTGTGATCCCCGGGCCCGGGCCGCCGCAGCGGGGCGTGTGGGCAGCGGCGGACGTCGGATGGCAGCGGTTCGATAATGTACATTATGTCAACTAGTGACGGAGGGCCCGCTCTTGTGCTGGAGTGGGAGCCCTCGCGCCGAGACCCCCGGTCCGCCCCGAACGATCCTCCGGTGGCGCGAGCACCACGTCATCGGCCGCGCTCCCCGGCCGCGTGGCGCCGGTGGGGAGCTCCGCCCCCCTCCGTCCCGGCACCTCGCCCCTTTGGGCCGGTACGAACTTTCGTGCATAATATACCTTATGCACGATTCGGATGAGTTGTCCGGGAATCTGGTTGAAGAGTTTCTGGCTGACCGGACTTCACGCAAACCGTCGCCGCACACCCTGCAGGCCTACCGACGCGACCTCGTCGCCGTACTGCGGCTGGTCGACGACGGCGCCACCCCGGCCGGCTGGGCCGAGCTGCCGGTGTCCGGCCTGGGTCCACGTCAGCTGCGCGCCGCGTTCGCCCGGTTCGCCGCACCCCGCTCCCCCGCCTCGGTGCACCGGGCCTGGTCGACCTGGAACGCGTTCTTCACGTTCCTCGTCGCCGAAGGCGTGGTGGCCGGTAACCCGATGCCGGCCGTCGGACGCCCCCGCGCTCCCCTGCCGCTGCCGAAGCCGCTGCGGGGCGAGGAGACCCCGGAGGTGTTGCTGGCGGCGGCGGCTCGTGTCGACGGGCGCCAGCGCGATCCGTGGCCGGAGCGGGACCTGACGGTGGTGGCGCTGGCGCTGTGCGCCGGGCTGCGGCTGAGCGAGCTCCTGGCCCTGCGGGTGGCCTCACTCGCCGGGCGCGCCGACGAACGGCGTATCGAGGTGGTGGGCAAGGGTGGCCGGCCGCGCACGGTGCCGGTGGAGCCGGCGTTGGACGGCGTCGTGCGGGACTACCTGGCGAGCCGGGCGCGACGGTTCGGGTCCCGTTCGGTGCGCCCCGACGGCGCGCTGCTGGTGGACCGTCGGGGCGCCCCACTGCGGCGGGGTGGTCTGCAACATCTGGTGCGCGCTTGTTTCCAGCGGGCCGGGATCACCGATCGGGTGCCGCCGGGGGCGCAGTTGCACGCGTTGCGGCACACGTTCGCGACCCGCCTGGCCGAGGACGGGGCGAGCGCGGCGGAGATCATGCGGCTGCTGGGACACGCCAGCCTGGCGGCCAGTCAGAACTACATCGAGGTGACGGCGGATCAGCAGCGTGCGGCGGTGCGGGCCAACCGGACGAACCGGTCGTTGCTGCGGGTGACGGCGCAGCGGTAGGTGGTGGCCGGCGCGCGGCTAGCGGGTCCTGGGTGGTCGGGCGAGGGTGACGACGAGCGGGCGGTGGTCGGAGATGTCCAGTTCGGGGGTGTCGGTCGTGGCGACGGCGGTGAGGACGGGTGGTGCGCCGTCCGGATCGACCAGGATGTGGTCGAGTTGGACGCGGGGGCGTGACGCCGGGTAGGTGGGGCGACGGGCGAGTGGCTGCCAGCCGGTGACGGCGGCGGCGACGCGGGCGGGCATGTTGAGGTCGCCGAGCAGCACGCGTGGCGGGGGCAGGGCGCGGAGGGCGCGTACGGTGGCGCGCAGTTGACGCAGGTTCCAGCCGGGTACGAAGGACAGGTGGGTGGCGGCGGCGGTGACGGGGCCGTGCGGGGTGTCGAGGATGGCGGTCAGCAGTACGCGGGGTTCGTCACGTGCCAGCAGGAGGCGTGGGGTGGGGTCGGTGACGAGGACCGGTGCGCGCAGCGGGGCGGGGAGCAGGCGGGTGACCTGCCAGTGCCGGGTCGGGTACCGGCTGAGCAGGGCGATGCCGTAGCAGGGTTCGTCGTGGCCGTCGTGGTCGTGGCGCGCGACGCGGTAGGGCTCGCCGGGGGTGCCGATGATGGTGGCGGCGTAGCGGTGGTGGGGGGCGTCGAGCGCGCTGGCGGCGATGGCGGTGAGGTCGAGGTGGGCGCTGCGTGGCTGGCGGCGGTCGACTTCCTGCAGGGCGAGGATGTCGCTGTCGAGGCTGGCGATGGCGGCCGCGATCCGGTGGGGGTCGACGTGTCCGTCGTGGGGCGAGCGTCCGTGCAGCACGTTGAAGGTGGCCAGGCGCACGTGAGCACCCTACGGGTGGGTTGGTTGTGGGAGGGTGTCGGGATGGTGGTGAAGGTGCTCGGTTGGTCGGTGCTGCTGTTCGTGGCGGTGGGGTGGGCCGGTGTGTGGGTGCGTCGTCGGCGGGGGCGGTGACTGCGTCGTCGTCGGCGGTGTGTCCGGACGTGTCGGCGGTGCTGGCGGCGGTGCGGCGGTGGCGGCCGGAGTTGGTCGACCCGGTGGCGGCGGCGGTGCCGGGGGCGCGGGCGGCGGTGCTGGCGCGGGTGTGGGGCGCGCTGGCGAGGGAGCCGTTGCCGCAGGTGGCTGGCCGTCGGGTGGTGGATGATCGGCTGGTGGTGGTGTTGGTCGATGGTCGTGAGGTGGTGGGGCCGGTGGCGGCCGCGGAGCCGTTCGCGGTGTCGGGTCCGGCCGGGTCGGCGGCGCGGTTGCGGTTGCTGGTGTCGGACCGTGTGGTGGCGGATCCGGCGGAGCTGGTGGCGGTGGTGGGGATGGACGCCGGTGCTCGGGTGGCGGGCGAGGTGGCCAACAGTGTGGCGAATCTGGCGTTGGCGCGGGGCGGGCGGGCGGTGACGGCGGCGGGTGCGGGCGCGGTGGGTGGGCTGTCGCGCTCGCCGGTGCAGTGGGAGCAGGTGGTGGTGGACGGGCATCCGCTGCATCCGGGCTGCCGTACCCGGGTGGGGATGTCGACGGTGGAGGTGCTGCGGTACGCGCCGGAGCATGGGCCGGTGGTGGGGGTGGAGTTGGTGGCGGTGCCGGCGCACCGGTGGGTGGGTGCGGGGGTGCCGGTGTTGCCGGTGCATCCGTGGCAGCGTGACCACGTGTTGGACGCGTACGGGTGGTTGCGGCCCTCGGGGCGGGTGGTGCCGGCGCGGCCGTTGTTGTCGTTGCGGACGGTGGCTCCGATCGGTCGGCCGGGGTGGCAGTGGAAGACGGCGGTGGATGTGCAGATGACCAGCGCGGTGCGTACGGTGTCGGCGGCGGCGGTGCGTAACGGTCCGGTGGTGACGGAGCTGTTGGCGGGGTTGGTCCGTCGGGTGGCGGGGTTGCGGGTGTTGCGGGAGGTTTCGGCGGGTGCGGTGCTGGTGGACGGGGTGCCGTGCCGGTCGTTGGCGGTGGTGCGGCGGCGGGTGCCGGGGGTGCCGGTGGGTGTGCAGGTGATGCCGGTGGCGGCGTTGGCCGCGCCGGTGGGGGTGCCGGGTGGGCCGTCGGTGGTGGCGGGGCTGGTGCGGGCGGGTTACGGCGGGGATCCGGTGGCGTTCGTGGCGGCGTTGGCGCGGGTGGTGCTGGCGCCGGTGGTGGCGTTGCTGGGCCGTGGGGTGGGGTTGGAGGCGCATGGGCAGAACGTGTTGCTGGTGTGGCGGGGTGGGCGGCTGGTGGGTGGGTGGTATCGGGACGTGGGTGGGGTGCGCATCGATGTGGGTAGGTTGGCGGCGTCGGGGTCGTCGGTGCCGGTGCTGGCCGGGGATGTGGGGTGTGCGGATCTGTGGGAGGTGGCGGTGACGGCGGTGGCGGCGGTGGGTTCGGCGTTGGGTGAGCCGGTGGCGGTGCTGGCGCGGGAGTTCGGGGTGGAGCCGTCGCGGTTGTGGCGGCCGGTGGCGCAGGTGGCGAGGTCGGCGGTGGCCGGGTTGGTGCCGGGTGCGCGGGAGGTGGTGGGTTCGGTGTTGTTGGGTGGGCGGTGGCCGGTGAAGGCGACGTTGGTGATGCGGTTGGCGGCGGATCCGTTGCGGGTGCGGTGGGCGTGGGTAGCGAATCCGTTGGCGGGTGTGGGGTGAGCGGGGTGGGTGTCGCGGCGTCGGCGTCGGGGGGCCGGTCGTGTGGTTGCGCGCTGGGGTCGGTGCGGGTGTCGGATGCGGTGCAGGCGGCGTCGCGGGAGTTGGCGGTGGTGGCGCCGGAGTTGGTGGCGGGGTTCCGGGCGGCGGTGCCGTGGGCGGCGCGCACGGTGGGGGGCAGGTTGGTGGACGCGTTGTGTCGCGAGGATGTGGGTCAGGCCCGGTGGCGGTGGCGGGGGGTGGGCCGGTGGCACGGGTTCGACCGGTTCGTGGTGTCCCGGCCGGTGGTCGATCCGGTGGCGGCGTTGCCGGTGTCGGTGTTGGACCGGCGGGGTTGGGCGTTGGCGGCGGAGGTCGCGAACGCGGTGGTGAACATGGCGTTGGCGGCGGCCCGGCCGGTGGAGGGGCCGGTGGTGGACGGGCCGGACGGGTGGGTGGCGCGGGCGGAGCGGGCCTCGGTGGCTGGTCACAATCTGCATCCGTGTGGCCGGACCCGGTTGGGCTGGTCGGTGGCGGACGTGTTGGCGCATGACGTGGAGTCGCCGCGTACGGCGGTGGGGTTCGTGGCGGTGCACCGGGACGTGCATGTCGGTGACGACGTGGGCCAGGTGTTGGCGCGGTGGTATCCGCAGGTGCCGGTGGCGCCGCCGGGTTGGCTGGTGCAGCCGGTGCATGTGTGGCAGTGGGGGGTGCTGCGGCGGCGGTACGCGGATCTGGTCCGGTCGGGGTTGCTGCGGTTGTTGCCGGGGTCGTTGTCGGTGGTGCCGACGTCGGCGGTGCGCACGGTGCTGCTGCCGGCGGGTGCGGACGGGCGGCGGCGGTACCTGAAGATGTCGTTGGACATTCAGGTGACGTCGACGCGGCGGACGATTTCGGTGGCGAGTACCCGCAACGGTCCGGTGTTGTCGCGGGTGTTGGCGGGTCTGGTGGCCGGTGACGAGGTGGCGGCGGCCCGGTTGGTGTTGTTGCCGGAGGTGGCGGGGGCGGCGGCGGCGGTGGGGTCGGGTCGGGATGTGTCGGTGATCGTGCGGGACGGGTTGGCGGGGCGGTTGTTGCCGGGTGAGGTGGCGGTGCCGGGGGTGGGTCTGGTGGCGGGTCGGGAGTTGGGGTCGCGGGTGGACGAGTTCGCCCGGGTGCGGCAGGTGGTGGGTCGGTCGGCGGCGGCGTTGGGGTTCGTGGCGGCGTACGCGCGGGTGGTGTTGCCGCCGGTGTTGCGGTTGGCGACGCGGTTCGGGGTGGCGTTGGAGGCGCATCTGCAGAATTGTCTGCCGACGTTTCGTGGCGGGGTGCCTGCGCGGTTGGTGGTGCGTGATTTCGCCGGGGTGCGGTTGCTGCGGCCGCGGTTGGCGGCGGCGGGGGTGGCGGTGGAGTTGGCGCCGGGTTCGGTGGTGGGTACCGATGATGTGGCGGTGATGGTGGCGAAGGTGGGGTACACGGTGTTGCAGGCGCATCTGGGTGAGGTGGTGTTGGGGTTGGTGGATTCGCACGGGGTGGACGAGGCGGCGGCGTGGCGGGTGGTGCGGGAGGTGGTGGACGAGGTGTACGACGGGTTGCGTGGCGAGGCGGGGTGTGCCGGGTGGGCGGCGGCGGATCATGCGTTGTTGACGGCGCCGTCGGTGGCGCACAAGGCGTTGGTGCGGATGCGGCTGGGTGGTGCCGGGGACGTGTACGTGCCGGTGCGTAATCCGTTGTCGGACGCGGGTTTCGTGGCGGGGTCGCCGCCGGGGGTGTCGTGCTGACGGCCGGTGTGCCGGCGGGGGCCGGTGGGTCGGTGCCGGCGCGGGTGGTCGCGGCGGTGCGGGAGTTGGCCGGTGGCGCGGAGCCGGTGTGCGCGTTCGTGTACGACCGGGTGGTGCTCGACGAGGTGGTGGCGCGGGTGCGGGCGGCGTTGCCGGCCGGGTCGGTGTTGCTGTACGCGATGAAGGCGAACGGGCATCCGGCGGTGGTGGCGCGGTTGGCGCAGGCGGCCGACGGGGTGGAGGTGGCCTCGGCCGGGGAGTTGGCGGCGGCGGTGGCGGCCGGGGCCCGGCAGGTGGTGTTCGGGGGGCCGGCGAAGACCGATGGGCAGTTGGCGGCGGCGGTGGCGGCGGGTGCGGTGGTCAATGTGGAGAGCGTGTTGGAGGTGCGGCGGTTGGATGTGGTGGCGCGGGCGGCGGGTGCGCGGGCGGTGGCGGCGGTGCGGGTGAACCGGCCGGGCGGCGGGGTGTCGGGTAGTCATCGGATGGCGGGTGCGGCGACGCAGTTCGGGGTGGACGAGGCGCAGCTGGGTGAGGTGGTGGCGGTGGCGCGGGAGTTGCCGGGGGTGCGGCTGGTGGGGTTCGGTCTGCACGCGGTGTCGAACAATCTGGACGCGGCGGCGCATGCGCGGTTCGTGACGGCGGCGGTGGCGTGGGCGGTGCGGGCGGCGGGGCGGTTGCGGCTGGAGTTGTCGTACGTGAACGTGGGTGGCGGGTTCGGGGTGGACTACGTCGGTGGGCGGTGCTTCGATCTGGAACGGTTGCGGGCGGGGTTGGCGGGTGTGGTGGTGCCGCCGGGGGTGCGGCTGGTGTTCGAGCCGGGGCGGTTGCTGGTGGCGGACGCCGGCTGGTACGCCGCGCAGGTGGTGGATGTGAAGCGGACGCAGGGGCGGTGGTTCGCGGTGGTGCGTGGCGGTACGCACCATTTCCGGTTGCCGGCGGCGTGGGGCTACAGCCATCCGTTCACGGTGGTGCCGGTGTCGCGGTGGCCGTATCCGTTCGCCCGTCCGCAGGTGGTGCGGGCCGCGGTGGATGTGGTGGGTGAGTTGTGCACGCCGCGGGACGTGCTGTGCCGCGATCAGGTGGTGGGGCGGCTGCGGGTCGGTGACGTGGTGGTGTTCGCCCGGGCGGGGGGGTACGGCTGGGACATCTCGCACCACGATTTTCTGCGGCATCCGCATCCGCGGATGGTGGTGCTGTAGGCGTGCGGGTGCGGCGCGGTCAGCGCCGGGTCCAGCGGGCCGCGCGGATTTCCCGGAGCGCCTGGCGGCGGGTGTCGCCGCGCAGGGTGTCGACGTACAGGCGGCCGTCGAGGTGGTCGGTCTCGTGTTGCAGGGCGCGGGCGAGGAATCCGGTGCCGGTGACGGTGATCGGTCGGCCGTGCTGGTCGACACCGTCGACGGTGGCGTGGTGGGCGCGTGGGGTCGCAAAGCGCAGGCCGGGGAGGGACAGGCAGCCCTCGTCGTCGGTGTCGGTGTCGGTGTCGTCGACGCGCAGGACCGGGTTGACGACGTGGCCGCGGTGGCCGTCGGCGTCGTAGACGAACACGCGGGCGGACACTCCGATCTGCGGGGCGGCGACACCGGCGCGGCCGGGGGCGCCGAGCAGGGTGTCCATCAGGTCGGTGACCAGCTCGCGCAGGGTCGGACCGAAGTCGGTGACCGGTTCGGCCCGGGTGCGGAGGACGGCGTCGCCGATGATGCGGATCGGGCGCATGGTCATGGCCGTCAGGGTAGTTGGCGTCCGCCGGTGGGCGGCCGGGGCGGTGGCGTGGTAGGGGGCGGTACGGGTGGCGGCGGGGCCGTAGAATCGTGGGAGCGCTTCCACGCCGTCCGGTTGGATGTGGCTCATCCGAAGGGAGGATTTCTCGGCGGAGAGGCCGTTACTTGCTCGGAACGGTGTCGTTCGGCTTGGTAACGTTCATCACTGGTCATGTGAACCATGACACAGCACCCCCACAGTCCGGAGAACCCGATGTGCCAGCATCAACCCACCTGTCCCTCCGCCGACGCCACCGACCGGGAAGCCGCGCGGGTTCTCGCCTGCTTCCCGGAGCAGGGCTGGAGCCTGCTCTGCAACGGCGTGATCGTCTTCGAGGACACCGGTGAACTGCTCCCCGACGGCAGCAGCATCGCCCCGCACCGCGGCCCCGCCCGGCACGCCCTCGCGGCCTGACCGGCGTCGGCTCACCGGCGAGCCGACGCCCTGCCCGACACCGTGACCACGGTGGCCCGCGGTCGACCACCCACGTGGGTCCACAACGCGGGCCCACGACGTGTCAACCGGCGAACGCCTCCGGCGGCGGGCAGGCGCACACCAGGTTCCGGTCACCGTACGCGCTGTCGACCCGCCGCACCGGCGGCCAGTACTTGCCACCCCGCTGCCCCGCCGGCCAACCCGCCAACGACCGCGGGTACGGCAGCCGCCAATCGTCGCCGCCGACCATCACCGCGGTGTGCGGCGCCTGCCGCAGCGGACTGTCCGCCACCGCCCACCGCCCCTGCGCCACCTGGTCGATCTCGCCGCGGATCGCGATCATCGCGGCGCAGAACCGGTCCAGCTCAGCCAGATCCTCACTCTCGGTCGGCTCCACCATCAACGTGCCCGCCACCGGAAACGACATCGTCGGCGCGTGGAATCCGTAGTCGATCAGCCGCTTCGCCACGTCCTCCACGCTCACCCCGGTCGCCCTGGTGATCGGCCGCAGGTCCAGCACACACTCGTGCGCCACCAGACCCTTGTTGCCGCTGTACAGCACCGGGAAGTACGGCCGCAGCCGCGCCGCCACGTAGTTCGCCGCCAGCACCGCCGCGCCGGTCGCCCGTGCCAACCCGTCCGCGCCCATCAGCCGCAGGTACGCCCACGGGATCGGCAGGATGCCCGCCGACCCGTAGCGCGCCGCCGCCAGCACCGGGCCGGTGGCGTCCGCACCGGCAGCCGGATCCGCCGGCAGGAACGGCGCCAGATGCGCGCGTACCGCCACCGGCCCCACCCCCGGCCCCCCGCCGCCGTGCGGGATGCAGAACGTCTTGTGCAGATTCAGATGCGACACGTCCGCGCCGAAGCGGCCCGGCCGGGCGAAGCCCAGCAGCGCGTTCAGGTTCGCCCCGTCGACGTACACCTGCCCACCGGCGTCGTGCACCCGGGCACACAACCGCGCGACGCCCTCCTCGTACACGCCGTGCGTCGACGGGTACGTCACCATCACCGCCGCCAACGTGTCCCGGTGGGCGTCGATGAGCCGCTGCGCGTGCGCCAGGTCCACGTTGCCGTCGGCGTCGCAGCCGACCACCACCACCCGCATGCCGGCCATCACCGCGCTCGCCGCGTTGGTGCCGTGCGCCGACGACGGGATCAGACACACCGTCCGGCCGTGTTCACCACGCTCACGGTGGTAGCCGCGGATCGCCAGCAGCCCGGCCAGCTCCCCCTGCGACCCGGCGTTGGGCTGCACACTGACCGCGTCGTAGCCGGTCACCTCCGCCAGCCAACGCTCCAACTCGCCGATCAGCCGCCGGTAGCCGGCGGTCTGCCCGGCCGGCGCCAGCGGATGCACGTCGGCGAACCCCGGCCAGCTGACCGGCTCCATCTGCACCGCCGCGTTCAGCTTCATCGTGCACGACCCCAGCGGGATCATGCCCCGGTCCAGCGCGTAGTCGGCGTCGGCGAGCCGGCGAAGGTAACGCATCATCGCCGTTTCGCTGCGGTGGGCGTGGAACACCTCGTGGGTGAGAAACTCGTCGTCGCGCAGCCACCGCGACGGAATCAGCTCGGGCGCCGCACCGGCGTACGGCGCCACCCCGAACGCCGCCCACACCGCCGCCAGATGCTCCTCGGTGGTCGTCTCGTCACACGTCACCGCGACCGTGTCCGCGTCCACCAGCCGCAGGTTCACCCCGCGCGCCGCCGCCGCGGCCACCACCTGCCCGGCCGCCGCCGGCACCGCCGCGGTCACCGTGTCGAACAGCGGCCCGTCGGCCACCCGCACCCCGCCGGCACGCAGCCCGGCGTGCAGCCGCGCCGCGTGGGCGTGCGTACGCCGGGCGATCGCCCGCAACCCGTCCGGGCCGTGGTACACCGCGTACATCGCCGCCAGCACCGCCAGCAGCACCTGCGCGGTGCAGATGTTGCTGGTCGCCTTCTCCCGTCGGATGTGCTGCTCCCGGGTCTGCAACGCCAACCGGTAGGCCGGTCGCCCGGCGGCGTCCCGCGACACCCCGACCAGCCGGCCCGGCAACATCCGCGCCAGCCCGTCGCGCACCGCCAGGTAGCCGGCGTGCGGCCCGCCGAACCCCATCGGCACCCCGAACCGCTGCGTGGTGCCCACCGCGATGTCGGCGCCGATCGCGCCCGGTGGACGCAGCACCGTCAACGCCAGCAGATCCGCCGCCACCGTCACCAACGCGCCGGCGGCGTGCGCCGCCGCCACCACCGGCGTGTCGTCACGCAGCAGCCCCGACACCGCCGGCGCCTGCAGGTGCACGCCGAAACAACCCGCCGGCGGGCCGTCGGCCACGTCGAACACCCGCACCTCGATGCCCAGCGGCTCGGCGCGGGTCCGCAGCACCGCGAGGGTCTGCGGCAACGTCTGCGCGTCCACCGCGTACACGTCGCCGCTGGCCGTCGACGCCCGCCGGGCCAACGTCATCGCCTCCGCCGCGGCGCTCGCCTCGTCCAGCATCGACGCGTTCGCCGTCGCCAGCCCGGTCAGGTCGCACACCATGGTCTGGAACGTCAGCAGCGCCTCCAGCCGGCCCTGGCTGATCTCCGGCTGGTACGGGGTGTAGGCGGTGTACCAGGACGGGTTCTCCAGCACGTTGCGCCGGATCACCGCCGGCGTGTGGGTGCCGTGGTAGCCCAACCCGATCATCGACACCAGCACCGTGTTGTCCGCGGCCAGCCGCCGCAACTCGGCGGCGACCCGCGCCTCGTCGACCGGCTCCGGCAGATCCAGCCGACCCCGCCAGCGGATCACCTCCGGGATCGCCGCGTCCATCAGGTCGGCCACGCTGGCGTAGCCGACCGTGTCCAGCATCCGGCGGGCGGCGACCGGATCGGTACCGATGTGACGGTCGGCGAACGAAGACGGAACAGTCACCAGAGGCTCCACGGGAAGAGGTCAATAGGCAACCTCCCCCTCTGTCGGCGACGACGCCTCCAGAGTCGCCTACCCGGGTGGTCCTTCTGCCTGAGAGGTTCCGGGGAGGGTTTGCCCCTTCGGCGCCGTCGGCCACCATCAGCCGACGATCTCTCCCACACGGGTACACGGCACGTCCCACGCTACCGGCCACGACCGCCACCCGTGCCGGTGATGTAGATCACCGGCACCGGTATGCTTGCGCCCGACCCGAACCCGCACCGACACCGGAGTCCACCGCTTGCTGCCCGGCGACTACCCCTACCTCGACGACGCCCGTGCCTCCCGCGTCCGTGACGACACCGGCGACGACCCCGCACGTGTCGCCGCAGTACGCCGCTACCGGATCGTCGACCGCCCGCACGCCGAGGAACACCAGCGGATCGCCTACCTCGCCGCGGTGCTGTTCGACACCCCGATCGCCACGATCAGCCTCGTCGAGGCCGACCGGGTGTGGCTGGCCGCCTGCCACGGCCTGCCCGGCGTCACCGAACTCAGCAAGGATCCCGGCCTGTGCGCCTCGGTGATCCGGGCCGACGACGTGTACGTGGTCACCGACGCCGCCACCGATCCCCGCACCACCACGCACCCGCTGGTCCGCGGTGACCTGAGGCTGCGGTTCTTCGCCGCCGCACCGATCCGCACCTGGGACGGATTCCGGCTCGGCACCGTCAACGCCATCGACCGTCGGCCACGCCGCCCGGGAACGAAACAGCTACGCGCCCTGCAGCACCTCGCCGAGGTCGTCGCCGACGACCTCGAACTACGGCTCATCGCGTTGCGTTCCACCGGCTGACGCCCGCGGCGCAGCGACGCGGCGCCCCCTGCCGGGGGCGTGTCAGCCGGCGCGTCGGCGCGCCCGCCGCGCCGCCAACTCGTCACCGTCGACCACCGTCGCCGGTGCCACCGGCTCGGTGACCGCCGGCTCCGCCGGCAACTGCGACAACGAACCCTGGATCTCCTTGAACGCGCCGCCGATCGCGATGCCGAACACCCCCTGGCCACCCTGCAGCAGGTCCACGACCTCCTCCGGCGAACGGCACTCGTACACCGACGTCCCGTCCGAGATCAACGTGATCCCCGCGAGATCCGCCACCCCGCGCGAGCGCAGCGTCTCGATCGCCTTACGGATGTTCTGCAACGACACCCCGGCGTCGAGCAGCCGCTTGACCACCTTCAACACCACCAGGTCCCGGAACGAATAGAGCCGCTGCGAACCCGAACCCGCCGCGTCACGCACACTCGGCACCACCAGCGCCGTACGCGCCCAGTAGTCCAACTGCCGGTAACTGATCCCCACCGCGTGACAGGCACTCACCCCGCGGTAGCCGACCAGGTCGTCATCACCACCGGGGACCAGCGCCTGGCCACCGGACACATGGTCGGACGATCCCGGATCGGGCTCTCGCTGTGCGGGCATACGGCAACCTCCCCGTCAGTGCGGCCCACACCCCGGGACGGAACATGAGCCCATCGACACGGCTACCCTAACCCCGGTCGGGAGTCGCACCAGCACACCCGCACCGCGACACGCCGCACGCGGCCCACCACACCACGCGTACACCACCGACCACACCGACGCGACACCGGTCTCAGCCGGCGAAATCCTCCGGCCGCACCTGGTCCAGGAACTCCCGGAACTTCTCGACCTCGTCCTCCTGCTCGTCCGGGATGACGATGCCCGCCTCCGACAGCACCTGCTCGGCACAACGAATCGGAGCACCGACCCGCAACGCCAACGCGATCGAATCACTCGGCCGCGCCGACACCCGGACACTGTCACCGATGAGCAGATCCGCGTAGAACACGTTGTCCTTCAACTCGGTGATCTCCACCGCCCGCAACGGCGCCCGCAACGCCGCCAGAATGTCCCGCAGCAGGTCATGCGTCAACGGCCGCGCCGGCTTGACCCCCTGCTGCTCGTACGCGATCGCCGTCGCCTCCACCGCACCGATCCAGATCGGCAGGTACCGGTCCCCGTCGACCTCCCGCAGCAGCACGATCGGCTGGTTGGTGGGCAACTCCACCCGAACCCCGACCACGCTCAGCTCACGCACCGCCGCCTCCGTGTCGTCGTCGTCAATCCCGCTCCCGGCCCTCCCTGCACGGTACACGGGCCACCGCGCAACCGTCCGGTCCCGCGCACCTCACCGACCGAGCGTGCCACGCAACCCCGCCCGCACCAGCGCCGCGTGCAACCGCTGCGACAACCCGATCAGCTCCCGCGCCGTCTCCGTCGCCCGATCCCGCGCCGCCGGATCGTTCTGCCGCGCCAACGGCGCCACCAACTGGGCGAACAGACCGACCTCCCGATCCGCCGCCGCCCGCACCGCCCGCAGGTGACGCACCTCCAGCCCGTGCCGCAGCAACCCGGCCACCGCCGACGCCACCACCAGCCCGTCCATGTCGTACCAGCCCGGAGCGATCGGCACTACCAGACCCAGTCGCTCCACCTCGGTCAACGTGCCCGCGTCCAAGCCGCTGCGCGACACCAGGTCCGCCCGGCTCAACCTGGTCTGCGGCACCTCGGCCCCAGCCCGCCCCGGCACCTGACCCGACGGCCCCACCGCCACCAGCGTCGGCCGCCCACGGCCATGCCCCGCAGCCGCCTGCGCGTCCCGATCCGCCAACTGCTCACGGATCACCCGCAACGGCAGATACTGGTCCCGCTGCGCGGTCAACACGAACCGCAGCCGGGCGACATCGTCCCAACTGTACTTACGGTAACCAGACGGCGTACGCTGCGGCTCCACCAGCCCTTCGGCCTCAAGGAACCGCAACTTCGAAATGGTCGTGTCCGGAAACTCCGGGCGCAGCTGGGCCAACACCTCGCCGATGCTCATCAACGGGGAAGCGGCCACCTCGTCTGCGGCCGCCGCCTGCTCACTCACCACGACACCCCCGGCTCACCCGCCGGCGTCAGCCACTCACCGCGCACGAAGCCACCTCCGCCCGCGCACCCCGCACGTCAACCGCGGCCGGCCTCCTCGTCCGGTCGCGGACCAGCGATGAAGACCAGCCGGAACTTGCCGATCTGCACCTCATCGCCGTTGCTCAGGGTCGCCGCCTCCACCCGCTCACGATTGACATAGGTGCCGTTCAGGCTACCCACATCGCGCACCGTGAAGGTACCGCCGTCACGGTGGAACTCCGCATGCCGCCGCGACACCGTCACATCATCCAGAAAGATGTCGCTGTCCGGATGCCGGCCGCTCGTCGTCACGTCATGGTCGAGCAAGAACCGGGCCCCCGCATTAGGACCCCGCCGTACGACCAGCAACGCCATCCCCGGCGGCAACGAACCAGACATCCGGCTCGGCACCACATCGGCGTCCGGCCCCTCCAGCACTTCGTCGAGCGAACCGAGATTCAACGTCGACGTGACGTCGAGCGGGGGGAACTCGTCGTCTGGGCGCGTCATGGACCACCTCACGGATCTGTTCGGTCGGCGTCGGGTGTATCGGGTCGGCCCACCAACCGCAAACGGTCGGCAGACACAGGCTCCCCGTGCCAGGACGGCATATTCCGCAACGCTCAACTGTTGTTGGCTTCTCGGTCGACTGGGCGAGCCTAGCCAGCGCCGAAAACAAGGGTCAACGAGACTCGCGGGCACACGATACCTCGCGGCCGGCGCCGCCTCAGCTTTCGGTGAGCTCCCGGTACGCCGCCGCGTCGAGCAACCCCGCCACCGCCTGCGGATCTCCCGGCGTGACCTGCAACAGCCAGCCAGCACCGTACGGATCGGAATTGACCGTCTCCGGCGCCTCGGACAACACCTCGTTACGGGCCACCACCGTGCCGCTCACCGGCGCGTAGATCTCCGACACGCTCTTCGTCGACTCGATCTCACCGCACGGATCACCCGCCGACACCTCGGCGCCGACCTGCGGCAGATCCACGAACACGATGTCACCCAACGCGTCCTGGGCGAAATGGGTGATACCCACCCGGACAGGGCCGTCAGCCTCGTCCCACGCCACCCACTCATGCTCCGCGGTATACCGCAGATCCTCTGGAATCACGGCCGGTCCTTCGGTCCTTGACACCACACCACTGACAACAACCACCCGGACCCACGACCGGCCCGGGCGCCGACATCCGATCAGGAGACCGGACGCGCATGACGCAACACCAGAGGATCGCTCAGCGCCGACACGTCGACCACATCACGTTCCTCGACGATCACCGTACCGCCGTCACCCGACACCGACGCCACCACCCCACCCGGAATGTTCAACGCCGTCCGCATCGTCGACGGATCCCCGATCGCCAGAACCTCGTACGGACCCGCCAACCGCTGCCCATCGACCTCGACGACCCCGTCGACGTCCAGGAAATAGCTGCTCGCCACGATCCGCACCGCCCGCCCGTCCCCACCACTGATCTGCATCGCCTCCGCGCCCGCACCACGCAACTCCTGCACGGCGTCGAGCAACGCCGCCGCCCGGACCGGCTCCCTGCCCGAAACGAACCGCACCCGCAGCCCGGGTCCCTGCACCGGCAGACTGCCCCCCAGCACCCCGAGCTCGTCCGCCCGCCGCGACGCCTCCGCCAACGCCGCCTCCCGGCCCTGCGCCCCAGAGGTCAACTGCCGCTGACTCTCCTCCAACACGGCGATGTCCTGCCGTAACCGCTCCTCCCGCGCCTCCAGGTCCGACAGGATCCGCACCAGATCCTCCTGACGAGCCGCGGTCAACGTCGGATCAGCCGCATTGTTACGGACCTGCACCACCAGCGTGAACCCCAACACCACCAGCAACCCCAGGATGATCAGCCCGGCCGGTGAAATCAGCGACCCCCGACGGCCCGGTCGCCTCGGCGACTGCGCCGTCGGCCCACCATCACCATCAGCGGCAGTGGCAGCGACGCCCGCCGGGTCGCCCGCCGAACGGGCAGACCCGCCCGAACCGGCGACCGCATCCGGCCACCCGGTACCCGTCTGTCTGCGCAGCACCATGATCTGCCGCCCTACGCCCGGAACAGATGCCGGCGGATCGCCGCGACGTTGCCGAAGATCCGCACCCCGAGCACCACCACCACACCCGTGGAAAGCTGCCCGCCGACCCCCAACTGATCACCCAGGTACACGATCAGCCCCGCGACCAGCACATTCGAAATGAAGGAAATCACAAACTGCTTGTCGTCGAAGATCCCGTCCAACTTCGCCCGCACCCCGCCGAAAACCGCGTCCAACGCGGCGACCACCGCGATCGGCAGATACGGCTGCAACACCGCCGGCACCACCGGATCGAAGTACACCCCCAACAGCATCCCGGCGAGCAGCGCCAGCACGGCGATCATCGAGTGCCTCCCGAAACGCTCCCAGACGGACCAGCCGAAGTCGGCGACGCCGACAACGCCCGGGCGTACCGCAGCTGCGGCTCCGCCGCCGCCGGCAACAACAGATCATCGGCCGAACGGACCTCGAAGGACAAGCCGTGCTCGGCCGACACCAGCCGCAACAGGGCAGCCGCCTGGCTGGCCTCGAAATCCCCAGCCAACTGCGGCGGCCCGATCGCCGACACCTCGTACGGCCCCGCCACCGGCCGAAAATCCACCAGGATCGCGCTACCGGCGGCCCGGATCGTCGACGTCGCCGTCAGCCGCTGACCGTTGATCGACACCGCCTCCGCGCCGGAGGCCCACAACGCGTTCGCCACGTCCTGCAGGTCCCTGTCCAGCACCCGGCCCAGCTCGTCGGCCGTACCTTCACCGGTGACCGGGTCGACCGGCTCCGGTGCGTCGGTCAGCCGTACCACGACGCCATCACCCCGGACCCGAGCCAGACCCGCCGCCGCCTCAAGATCACGCAACCCGGCCGCCTGCTGCCCGTCCAACGCGGCATCGCGCTGGCGCGTCACCTCGTCACGCAACTCGTCCACCCGGCGCTGCAAGTCGTCGGTCTCCGCCTGACGCTGCGTCACCTGGGCCACCAGCCCGGCGCGCGCCTGCGACCGGCTCGGCTGGTCGGCCACCGTCTTCTGGTAGGCCAGCACCAACAGGAAGCCGACCGCCGCCATCGAAACCGCCGTCGCCGCCCGCGGCACCACCAGCCGCCAGCCCCGACGCGGGCCGCGTGCGGCCCGCCGAGCCGCCGCGTCGGCATATCCCGGATCCAGCGGCTCCCGGAACAAGGCGGTAAGCAGGTCGGGTGCGTAGGCGACACGACGTGGCTCGGACCCGGTCCGGTCCGCCTCGCTCATACCCGCTCCGTCCTCGCCCCGGACAACCGCACCAACGCGGCGGTCTGCCACACGTACAGCAACCCGGCGATCCAGTACAGGACAACGCCCCACCAGGCCAAGCCCCAGCCGACCGCCGCCGCCACCGTAGCCGGCGCATCGGAACCGAGCACGGCGGACAACAGCAACACCGGAAATGCGGCCAACAAGATGAAAGTGGCCGTCTTGCCTACATAGTGCACCTGCGGTGGCCCGTAGCCAAACCGCCGCAGCACCAGCAGACACCCGCCGAGCAACACCTCACGGCCCAGTAGCACCACCGTGAACTGCCACGGAGTCACCTCACGCACGGTGAACGCCACCAGCGTCGCCAGGATGTACAGCCGGTCGACGAACGGGTCCAACAACTCCCCGAGCCGCGACACCTGGCGTATGCGACGTGCCACGAAACCATCGACCCAGTCGGTGGTGCCACCGATCGCCAGGATCAGGACCGCGACCGCGTCAGCCCGACGTGCCAAAAAAAGGTACAAAAAAAGCGGAACGCCAAGCAGCCGGACGAAACTAATCAAATTAGGGACAGTCGCCACCCGGTTGGCCGCATCGCTCTGCGCCGACACGGTCTGCGCAGACGGACGCGACACCGGCACTCCCTCTCCCCCGTCCAGTCCGACTGCCCGCCGACCGTCCAGTCCAACCGCGGCGGGCAGCCCGGCGGTCCGCACAACCGGTCCGCCACCTGGCGAGCGCCACTATAACGCGACTGTCATGGCCCGCCCGACGACTCACCGGCGCCACCGTCGCCCGCCACCACGCGCCGACGCATGAACGACTGCCAATAGCCGACCATCCGCTCCACCCCCTCCATCGACCCCACCAAGTCCGCCAACCACCGTGCCTGCTCCGGATTCCACCATCCGTCACCGACGATCCAGCCCTGCGCGCCCAACCCGTTGAGCACCTCCAACCGACGACCGGCCAGCACCGCGCAGCGATGACCGGCCCCGTCGGCGACCACCGTGACCGTGGGGCCGGCCGGCGGCGGCCGCGAGGCCTCGGCCGGACCGACCGTCTGCACGAAATACAGATAGCCGTACTCCCACCGCTCCCCCGCCGACGGTTCGGTGCCGGCCGCCGGTAGATCCGGCTGTTGCACGTTCATCGGTCGCGGCTACCCGGGACCAGTACCGGCCAAACCGCACCCGACGCGTCGACACAACCCCTGCGACCTGGGACCCCTTGCCACGAAACTTCAGTCGATCATGCTTGGATGGGGGCCATGCCGGCCCACCCCGATCCAGCCGCCCGGCCCGAGCGAGTCACCAGCACACCCGCGGACCCCGCCCGTCGCGCGACGCGGACCCGCTGGTCGCCGGTCGCCGACCTCAGCCCGTTGGCCCGTGCGCTGCTCAGCGACGACCTCGGCGGGCGCGACGTCGTGCCCCGACACGTCGCCGCACGGGTCACCGCCGAGGCCGAGCAGTGGGCCGGCGAGGGCTTCACGGAGCAGACCGTCCGGCCCTGGCGAGACCTGCCACCCGCGGCCGCCGGCTACCTCGCCCGGAACCAGGTCGATCCCCGGGTGCTCGATCTGCCCATCGACATCGTCGCCGGCACCCCCGCCGTCCCGCTACGAATCGCCATCGTCACCGGACGGCTGCCCGCTGAGCGCGCATACCAGCTGCTGGTGCTGACAGGCGAGCACACCCCACCCGGTAGCACTACGAGCAGTACGGCACCCGGTTCCCGACCGGACCGCGACACCCCACCGCGTCCGGTCACTCCGGTGCTTTTCTCACACGCCAACGTCGAGGATCTGTCCCGGTCCGACCAGGCGTAGAGCGCTGGTGTTCCTTTTTTTCTGGTGGGTTGTGTGCGTGTGGTGACTGGTGTCACTTCTTGTAGAGCATCCTAGGAAGATGGGATTCATCCGGACCGGCGGAGGGGTGCATCTGATCGACTGGCATCTCTAGAATCCACAACGGGGCATCGCTCTACGTGTCCGAAGAACATCTCTCGGTAAGAGAGCTCCGTCCGGAGGTGAAACACAGGTGACACACCCCCGTCCGGGTCAGGTACGGGCCTACCCATTCGCCGCGCCCGACCGGCTCCACCTCGATCCGACCTACCGGCGGCTGCAAGCCGAAGAACCACTGGTCCGGGTGTCGCTGCCCTACGGCGAGCCGGCCTGGCTGGCCACCCGCCACGCCGACGTACGGTTCGTGCTCGGCGATCCGCGGTTCTCCCGCGCCGCCGGTGTCGGCCGCGACGAACCACGAATCACCCCCCGTCAGATCGAGGGCGGCATCCTGTCGATGGACCCGCCCGATCACACCCGGCTGCGGCGACTGGTCGCCAAGGCGTTCACCGCACGACGGGTCGAACATCTGCGCCCCCGCACCCGGCAGTTCGCCGACGAGTTGCTCACCGACATGATCGACAAAGGTCCACCTGCGGATCTGGTGAGCCAGTTCGCCACCCCGCTGCCGGTACGGGTCATCTGCGAACTCCTCGGCGTACCGTTCGTCGACCGGGACCGGTTCCACGTCTGGTCCGAGGCGATCGTGTCGACCACGTCGCTTCCTCCCGACCAGATCCAGAACTACCTCGACAACCTGCGCGGATACATCGCCGGACTCGTCGCGCAGCGGCGGGCCCGGCCCACCGACGACCTGCTCGGCGCGATGGTCCGGGCCCGCGACGAAGACCAGGACCGACTCAGTGAAACCGAGCTGGTCCAGCTCGCCGCAGGTCTACTGGCCGCCGGACACGAGACCACCGTCACCCAGTTGCCCAACCTCGTCTACGTGCTGCTCACCCACCCGGAGCAGCTCGCCATCCTGCGGGCCCGACCGCAGCTGGTACCGACGGCGGTCGAGGAACTCATGCGCTTCATCCCGCTCGGCGTCGGCTCCTCGTTCGCCCGCTACGCCACCGAAGACACGCACGTCGGTGAGGTCCTGGTCCGAGCCGGTGAGCCGGTGATCGGATCGCTGTCGGCGGCCAACCGCGACCCGGACGTCTTCGCGAACCCGGACGACCTCGACCTCACCCGCCAGGACAACCCGCACCTCGGCTTCGGCCACGGTGTGCACCACTGTCTCGGTGCGCAACTCGCCCGGATGGAACTGCAGGTGGCCCTCGACGCGATACTGCACCACCTGCCCCGGCTGCAGTTCGCCGTGCCCGAGTCACAGCTGCGGTGGAAAAGCGGGATGATCGTCCGGGGACTACGTGAGATGCCGGTGGTGTGGGGATGACCAGCAGCGGCGAACAGATTTGGTCGGTGAGCGTCGACGAGCAGCAGTGCGTGGGGTCGGGCCTGTGCGCCGGGATCGCCCCGCACCGCTTCACCCTGGTCGACGGTCTGGCGCGGCCGACGACCAGGAGCATCCGAGCCGACGAGACCGTCATCGACGCGGCGGAGTCCTGCCCGATGGAGGCGATCGTGGTCCACGACGGCAACGGCACCCTGCTGGCCCCGCAGGCCTGACCCCGCACGCCGGCCACCGGCGACTTGCCCCATCGCCCGCTGTCGACGACGATCCTTGCCGTCGACGCGTACCTTCCGGCGATCCGCGGTGACCTCCCCCGGTAACGCAGGTCCGCGTCACCAACCGCAGCACCGACAAGACGGATGGTGATGGCCCCCTCGTGATGAACCATTCGCCGCACCGCGCCGAACTACCAGAGGTGGGAGGCACTGCACCAGAACACCGGCGACGGCATCGGCTGGCCCGCTACGGCGTCGCCGTACTCGCCGGCCTGCTCGTCGGCACGTCCGCGGCGCTGGTCGGGCCGGCCGAGCCGGCCGCCGCGCACGCGGTCCTGATCACCGCCGATCCGGCCCCCGGCGCGGTGCTGGGCAACGCACCCGACCAGGTGGTCCTGACCTTCAGCGAGCCGGTACGGCTGGTCAGCGGCCGGTCCCACGTCCTCGCTCCGAACGGCAAACGGATCACCGACGGGCAGCCGCAGGTCAGTGGTAACACGGTGACCATCCCGATCCGCCCGGCCGACCGACCGCTCGGCACCTACCTGGTCAGCTACCGGGTCATCTCCGCGGACAGCCACCCGGTGGGTGCCGGCTACACCTACTCGGTCGGAGCGCCGTCGGCGACCGCGCCACAGGTGGACCCGGACGGACAGCAGCTTGCGGTCACCGTCGCGGTCGCCGTCGCGAAGTACCTCGGCTACGTCGGTGTGGTGCTCGCGGTCGGCCCGGCGCTGCTGCTCGCCTGGCTCTGGCCACCCCGACTGCCCCGCCGCCCGGCGCTGCGGCTGCTGCGGGCCGGGCTGGCGACGGTCGCGGCGGCAACGGTGGGTGCGCTGTGGGTGCAGGCTCCGTACACCACCGGTAGCGGATTGTTCGACGTGTCCCCCACCGACCTGGCCGTGGTGGTCGGCAGCGGCTACGGGCTGGCCATGCTCGCCCGGCTGGTGCTCCTGGCCGCCGTCACGGTTCTGATCACACCAGCGGTGACCGGCACCGGTGGGGTGCGCCGCGGCATCGCGCTGGTCGTGCTGACGCTGGCCGCGCTGGTGACCTGGCCGATGACCGGGCACGCGGTCGCGGCGCCGGTGCCGCCGGTCAGCATCGCCGCGGACACCGTGCACATCGCCGCAGTGGCCGTGTGGATCGGCGGGCTGGTCACTCTCGGCGGGGTGTTGCTGCGCCGCGCCCATCCTCGGGTCCTCGCCCGGATCCTCCCGGTCTGGTCGCGCTGGGCGGTCGTGGCGGTGTGCTGGTTGCTGCTGGCCGGCACCGTTCAGGCGGTGCTCGAGACCGGCAGCCTCACCGCGCTGGTCACCACCCGCTACGGGCGGCTGATCCTGACGAAGGTCGCCCTCGTCGCCGGTCTGCTGGTCGTCGCCGGCTTCGCCCGCCGGCTGATCAGCAGACCCGACCCGGCGCTGCCGCGGCGGCTGTCGGCACTGGTCGGGGTCGAAGTCGCCGTCGCCACGGTCGCCCTCGGGATCAGCGCCGTGCTCGTGCAGACCACTCCGGCGCGGACCGCGGTCGTACAGGCGCAGGCCCTCGGGCAGGACAGCTTCGCGCAGACGCTGACCAGCTCGCTCTACACGTTGCAGTTCGACATCTACCCGGTGCAACTCGGCGAGTACAACACGGTGCACGCCTACGTCTACACGCCGGAAGGAGCGCCGCTGGAGGTTGTCGAGTGGACGCTGACGACCTCGCTGCCGGCACAGGGCGTCGAACCGGTCAGCGTGCCGTTGGCCGGTATCGAGCCCAACCATGCCCTCGGGTCGGTGGCGTTCCCGGTGCCTGGCGAGTGGCAGCTGCGGTTCACCCTGCGCGTCTCCGACATCGATCAGGCCACCGTGGTCACGACGGTGACCGTGGACTGAGACCTCAGTCCTCGGTCAGCCGCCACCGGCCCTCGTCACCGCCGGCGCCGGCGGTGACGAGGGCCGCCTCGTCCGGGGTGCCGGCCGAGGCGGCCGGGTCGGCGGTGGCCTGCTCCTGGGACGAGGCGCGGGGCGTGCGTCGCGCCCGGCTGCGCCACCAGACGACGGCCGCGCCGACCAGCGCCCCGCCGGCGAGACCAGCCAGTAACAGACCGAGGTCGGTCCCGGCGCCGTCGGCTGCGGCCACCGGCACCGGGGCGCTCACCTGGCCACCGGCCGGCGGTGCGACGCCGCCGTGTGCGCCATGCCCGGCGACGGCGGCCGGGTCCGCCGCCAGCAACGTCAGTACCGGGCCTGGGCGGCCCCCGGGGCCGCCCCAGCGGACCTGCGTGCCGTCGGAGTACGTCTGGGTCACCGTGAACTCGACCTGGTCGGCGTCGGGCAGCGGGCCGATCGACACGACCAGCTCGACCGGCTCCGGGCGGGCCGGCGCGTCGGTGACCCGAAGCCACACGATGCTCTCGGTCACCTCGGTCATCAGCCCACCGTGCAGTCCGCGCAGCGGTTCGTCGAGCGTGTAGTTGGTGGTCCGGGGTGCCCAGTCGTCCACCGACATCGGATAGACCTCGGCGATCGGCAGATCGGCGGGCAGGTCGAGGCGGACCTGCGAGGTGTACGCGCCCGGCCGTTCCTCCGGCACCCGCAACACGATTTGAATGCCGGCCCCCCGTGGCGCCGCCGTCGGCTCCAGACCCAGGTCGGCCAGTGCCGGGGACGCCGCCAGCGCTCCCGTGACCACCGAGGCGAGCAGCACCGCGCCGATCCGGACGGCTCCCGCGCGTAGACCCCTGACCATCAGTCTTTGCCCTCCCGTGCGACGACGGCTGTCACCGCCGAACCTGATTCACCAACATGTGGTTCGGCGGGCAGGGGCCGAACGGTTCAATCTGATCAGAAATTCGTCCAACCGGCTAGGCCGGGCCGATCGGTGGCGGGTGCGGCGCGGGCCGCGGCCACACGTACGGCATGACCGGCAGGTCGCCGAAGAGCGGGCGGTAGAAGTCGGGCTGTTTGTGCAGCAACGCGCTGCGGTGGCTCAGGTGCAGGTCCGGCTGCCCGAGCCAGTCCGGCAGCGCCCGAGCGAGGGCGAGCTGGTCCTGCTCCCGGACCTGGTCGATGCCCCGGGCGGCGGCCAGGTCCCGACGTAGCGACGCGGCGACGGTGTCGGCCCGGCCGGACCGGGTCCACTGTAGGCAGATCACCAGACCGTACCGGACCAACGCCTCTTCGTAGCCACGCCACATCCGTACCGCCGGGTGGTGGCGCCAGCCGTAGCCGGCGACGGTCAAGCCGCGGAGCACCTGCAACGCCTCGACCCGTTGTTTGCCGAGCCGCCGGGCGTCGAGCACGGCGGCGCAGGCGCCGAAGTCCGGGTACGGCAGGAACGTCTGCACGTCGCAGGCTCCGGTCGAGGCCCGGCGCCGGCTCAGCGTGGGTCGGGCGGCGCGGGCTGCGGGACGTTCGCCATGGTGTCCTCCCTCTGCTGGTGCCGGCACCCGGCATGGTCGGCGAGTTCGCCACGGAAGCGGCCACACCGACTACCCGGCTCGCCGCCGGCCATGCCCGGCCGCCGACGGCGGCGGCATGGTTCACCCGCCACCGGTGGGTCGGTCATCCCGACCGCCCGGCATGCGTGGGCCGGCGAGGGGTACCTCGGTGCCCCGACGAGCCAAGCGAAGGGAACGACATGAAGAGGTCCGCACTCACCCGGCTGGGCATGCTGGCCGGTCTCACCACGATCGCGTTGCTGCCGGCCACCGCGCACGCCGCGGCACCCTCCGAGCAGGACACCCAGTACCTGCGCACGATCCATCAGGTGAATCTGGCGGCCGTTGAGATCGGCCAGTCGGCTCAGGGCAAACAGGACGTCGACCAGGGGGTACGGGATCTGGGCGGGGAAATGGTCTCCAACCACACCCAACTGGATGAAGAGGTCACCAGGGTCGCGGGTGAGGTGAACGTGAGCCTGCCGGACGCGCCGGACCAGGAGCAGCAGGACCTCGTCGACCGGCTGAACGGGCTCGACGGCGGCGAGTTCGACACGGCGTTCGTCGAGAGCCAACTGATGGGCTACGCGCAGGTGATCGAGGTCAACAACGCGGAAATCGCCCAGGGTACCGACGAACAGGTGGTCGACCTCGCGCAGGAGGCCGACCCGGTGCTCAACGACCTGTACACCTCGTTGCAGCAGCTGGCTGCCTCGCTCGGCCTGCCCACCTCGCCCAGCCCGGGGGTTAGCCCGACGCTTCCGGCTCCCACCGTGAGTCCGTCGACGCCGCTGCCGGCGCAGAGCTGACATCCGGCGCAGAGCTGACATCCGACCCCGGTGCCGGATGAGGGCCTGGTGGACACCGTGCTCGGTCGGCGTCCACCGGGCGGGCCGGGTGCCGGACGACGGCAGCGACGACAACGCGGGAGCGACGATGAGGAACGGAGGACGTCATGGCAGCCGGGGGAACCGACGACGAGGGCGGCGGTGGAGACACCGTGGGCGGACCGGACGACAACGTCACCTCGGGTGAGGACGATGCCGTCGGTGTCGAGCCGGCGACGGATCAGGTCGACGAGGTCGACGGCGCCGGCACTGCCGATGCCGCCGTGACGGAGCCGACCGAACCGTGGTGACCGGGAGGTGCCGGTAGTACCGACTTGACTACGCACCGTTCGGTGACGGCGTTCCCGCACAGTCCGAAATGGGGGTGGCACTTCCGGTGGGCATACCGTAACGTGACGGCTCACATACTGCCCACCTAGGGCGGAGATAGATCCGCGCAAATGCTCTTCAGGCCCTCCCCCAGTGCCCGTCGCCGTCCAACCGGAGGTACGACGTGGATTTCGTCATCACCAAGAGCTACCAAGGATCCACCGTACGGCTCGGCCTGCGCGGTGAGCTCGATCTCGCCACCGCCGGCGAGGTCCGTGACGCGGTCACCGCGATCCTCGCCCGCTCCACACCGGCCCGGATCGTGCTCGATCTCAAGCTGGTCACGTTCATCGACTCCACCGGAATCGGTAGTCTGGTCGCCTGTCACCAGGCCGCCACGGTCAGCGGCAGCCGGCTCGACCTGGAAAACCTCAGTGCCTTCGCCCGCCGCCAGCTGTGGGCCACCGGGCTGCTCGGACTGTTCGGATTTCCCGCCACGTACGCCGAGGACGGTCACCGGATCGCCCAGTGACCGCGCCCTTTCCCGGTCTGGACCCTGCCGCCGGAGCCGTCGGCAGGGCGGCCGCCGGACGAAAGACGGCGGCCGGCACCGTCACAGCGCCTGGCCCAGTTGGTGCCGGCGCCGCGACTGGTGGCTGGACCAGCGGGGCTCCACCACTTTCAGGTAGCCGGCGGTGAGCGGTCCAGGGTGGTAGGTGGTCGCCGCGAACCCCCACTGGGCGGCCAGGCTCTCCGCGCGGCGCAACAGGTTGTCGACGTCGTGCAGGGTGAAGCGCAACCGCCGGACCGCCGTGCCGACCACCGCCCGACGCACCGGTACCGCCTTGTTGGTCTCGACGTCGGCCACGGTCACCGGCTCGCCGAATTCGTACTGGACGATCCGGGTGACTTCGTCGACGGTCACCGGCTCACGTCCGGCGACGGTCAGCCGCGCCGCGGCGTCGGCGAAACACCGCAGTTCCGTGAGCCGGAAATCGCTACGGGCGAGTTGCTCGCAGACAGTGACGAAGGCCCCCTCGACCACACCGAACGACGCGACCGGGTCGAGACCGCCGCCACGACGCTCCAGATGCCGGGTGAGCCAACGGTGACCGAGCACCGACGCCCGTAGGTGGTAGCCCTCAAGCGTGGACAGCAACGCCGTGCCCTCCCGGTCGAAGCCCACCCGGGAACCGGACGGGAGCCCCACGTCGGACAGTGGCGACTATCCACCATCCGTTCCTCCAAACCAACCCAAACGTTACCTTGTCTCCGACGTCCGGCGCAGCACCGGCCGTCCTCGGGCCGGGCAACAGGCTGATCGGTCGATCAGGACTCTGGCGTTCTGGCGCGCGCCAGCGTACGAGATCCACCGCACGGCCGGATGTCGGATTCCGCACTGCGGGCACACCGGCACCAGCCCGTCGCCGCGGTACGACCGCGCTCAACTGGGCGAAGCCGGCCCGGTCTGGCAGGATGGGTACGCATGTGCGGACTTGCGGGAGAGCTGCGCCGTGACGGTTCCCGTGCCGACGTCGGCACGGTGGAGCGGATGGCTGCCACGATGAGTGACCGGGGACCCGACGACGGCGGCTCCTGGTCACACGGCAGCATCGCCTTCGGCCACCGGAGACTGAAGATCATCGACCTGTCGGCGGCCAGCAACCAGCCGATCGTCGACTCCACCACCGGCCTGACCGGCGTGTTCAACGGCTGTATCTACAACTACCGTCAGTTACGCGAACAGTTGCAGGCCCGCGGCCACCGGTTCTTCTCCTCCGGCGACAGCGAAGTCGTCGTCAAGGCCTACGCCGAGTGGGGCGTCGACTTCGTCGACCACCTCGCCGGAATGTTCGCCGTGGCCATCGCCGAACGCGACACCGGACGACTGGTGCTGGCCCGCGACCGGCTCGGCATCAAGCCGCTGTACGTGAGCGAGCAGCCCGGTCTGGTGCGTTTCGCCAGCACCCTGCCGGCACTGCTCGCCGGTGGCGACGTCGACACCGGCATCGACCGGGTGGCGCTCGCCCACTACCTGAGCTTCCACAGCGTCGTTCCGCCGCCGCGGACCATCCTGGCCGGCGTGCGCAAGCTGCCGCCGGCGACCGTACGGGTCTACCGGCCCGACGGCCGTGTCGATGAGCACCGCTACTGGAACCCGCCGTTCGCCCGTGACCCCCAGCGGGCCCGGTGGTCGCACCGCGACTGGCAGGACGCCCTGCTGGAATCGCTGACCACCGCGGTCCAACGGCGGATGGTCGCCGACGTGCCGGTGGGGGTGTTGCTCTCCGGCGGGCTCGACTCCAGCCTCGTCGTGGCGCTGCTGGCCGAGCAGGGCCAGCGCGGCCTGGCCACCTTCTCCATCGGCTTCGACGCGGTCGGCGGCCGGGAAGGCGACGAGTTCGTCTACTCCGACCTGGTCGCCCAACGGTTCGACACCGACCATCACCAGATCCGGGTCGCCGCCCAGGACCTGGTGCCGCCGTTGGAAGCCGCCGTCGCCGCCATGAGCGAGCCGATGGTCAGCCACGACTGCGTGGCGTTCTACCTGCTCAGTCAGGTCGTCGCCGAGCATCTCAAGGTGGTGCAGTCCGGTCAGGGCGCCGATGAGATCCTCGGCGGATACCACTGGTATCCGCCGTTGGCCGCGGTCGGCCGCGACCGGGCGCTGGACACGTACGCCGCCGCCTTCTTCGACCGGGACGCCGCAGGCCTGGCCGAGGTGCTCGATCCCGCGCACCTGGCCGACGGGGACCCGGCCCGCGAGTTCGTCGCCGCCCACCTGGCGCGCTCCGGTGCCGAGCAGGCGGTCGACGTTGGACTGCGCATCGACACCACGGTGATGCTGGTCGACGACCCGGTCAAGCGGGTCGACAACATGACCATGGCGCACGGTCTTGAGGCCCGGGTCCCCTTCCTCGACCATGAATTCGTGGAACTCGCCGCCACCTGTCCGCCCGAGCTCAAGCTCGCCCAGGGCGGCAAGGGCGTACTCAAGGAGATCGGCCGCCGGGTGCTGCCGTGGGAGGTCATCGACCGGCCGAAAGGCTACTTCCCGGTGCCCGGACTGACCCACCTCGAAGGCAAGTTGCTCGACCGGGTCCGCGACGCGCTGTACGCCCCGCAGGCCCGCCGCCGTGGCCTGTTTCGCGACGAATACGTCGCCGCCCTGCTGCGGGACCCGAACGCCGAACTGACCCCGCTGCGCGGCAACAAATTGTGGCAACTCGGACTGCTGGAGATGTGGCTGCAGAGTCATGGCATTGACTGACGACCCGAGCGTCCCCCGTCCCGACACAACCTCGGCGCCGCCGCCCCGGCGAGAGCGAATCGGGCCCGGCGGCGACCCGGTCGTCCCCGGCGGTGTTCCACCGTCCGAGCAGCCCGAACCGCGCGAGCCGGACAACGCCGACGTGGTCCTGGAATGCGGCTGGGGCCGGCTGGTGTTCGGGCAGACCTTCGCCCATCCGTCCGACGTCGCCGACGTGCTGCGCTCGGAAGCGGCCGGCTCCCGGGACATCTGCATCTACCTGCCCGACCCGCACGTGCTGGTGTCCCGGCTGCCCGACGAGTTGTTCATCGACCCGTCGCTGACCTTCCGGCTCGACCTGACGAAGGTCGAAGCGCCCCAGGAGCCGGAGCCCGGGCTGCGGATCCGGCCGTTACGTGACGAAGCCGACGCCGACGCGGTCAACCGCATCTACGCGCACAACGGGATGGTCACCGCCCCGGTGGACATCCTGGTGGCCAACGCCGCCACCGACCGGTTCGTGCACCTGGTCGCCGAGTCGGTCACCGGTCAGGTCGTCGGCACCATCACCGGCGTCGACCACGTCGCCGTCTTCGACGACCCGGAACACGGGTCGAGCCTGTGGTGCCTGACGGTGGATCCGCTGCAGGCCCCGCCCGGCACCGGTCAGGCTCTGCTCCTCGAACTCGCCGGCCGGTTCGCCGACCGTGGGCGGGTATTCATCGACCTGTCCGTGCTGGCCGACAACGAGGGTGCGATCCGGCTCTACGAACGACTCGGCTTCGAACGCACCCCCACCCTGTGCGTCAAACGCAAGAACCCGATCAACGAGCGACTCTTTTTGGCCAGCATGCCCGACGGCTACGACGAGCTGAACCCGTACGCGCAGATCGTGGCCGACGAGGCGATGCGCCGGGGCATCCGGGTCGAGGTCATCGACGCTTCCTGGGGCGAGCTGCGGCTGACCAACGGGGCACGGACCGTCGTCACCCGTGAGTCCCTGTCCGAGCTGACCTCGGCGGTGGCGATGAGCCGCTGCGACGACAAGCGGGTCACCCGCCGGGTGCTCATCGACGCCGGGCTACGGGTGCCGCAGGGACGTACCGCCACCGGCGACGACGCCGACGAAGCGTTCCTCGCCGACGTCGGCGAGGTCGTCGTCAAGCCGGCCCGCGGCGAGCAGGGCACCGGCATCACCGTCGGGGTGAGTGACCCGGCCGCGCTGCGCGACGCGGTCGCCGTGGCCCGCCACCACTGTCCCGAGGTGCTCATCGAGCAGCGTCATCACGGAGCGGACCTGCGGGTGCTCGTCATCGACCACGAGGTCGTGGCCGCGGCGGTCCGCCGGCCGGCCGCGGTCACCGGCGACGGCGCACACACCGTGATCGAGCTGATCCGGCGGCAGAGCCGGCGGCGGTCCGCCGCCACCGGCGGCGAGTCGAAGATCCCGATCGACGACGTCACCCGGGAGATCGTCGCCGAATCCGGGTACGCGATGGACGACGTGCTGCCGACCGGGGAACTGCTCACCGTCCGGCGCACCGCCAACCTGCACACCGGCGGGACCATCCACGACGTGACCGACCGGCTGCACCCCGAACTGGCCGAGGCGTGCGTGGCGGCCAGTCGCGCGCTGGCCATCCCGGTGACCGGACTCGACCTGCTGGTGTCCGCTCCTGATCAGCCCGAGCACGTCTTCATCGAGGCCAACGAACGGCCCGGACTGGCCAACCACGAACCGCAGCCGACCGCGGAACGCTTCATCGACCTGCTGTTTCCGGGCACCAGCGCGCAGCAGCGCCGGTGGACCCCGCCCGGTCCCGGCGGGGCGAACGCAACGCCGTGACCGGCGGTAGTACGGTCTTCGCATGCTGGCCGACCCGAACGCTCCCGCCCCACTGAAACTCGACCTGGACTACCTGCAGCAGGTGCTGCTGGAACTGCTGGACATCCCGAGTCCGTCGGGCCGTACAGACCACGTCCAGCAGTACGTCGGGGAGCGGTTGTCCGCGCTCGGTATGCCGTTCACGGTCACCCGGCGGGGCGCGCTCAGTGCGGTGCTGTGCGGTCCCCGCACCACCGGAGCCGACCGGGCGATCGTCGTGCACACCGACACGATCGGCGGGATGGTCAAGCGGCTCAAGGAGAACGGGCGGCTGGAACTGAAGCCGATCGGCACGCACAGCGCCCGGTTCGCCGAAGGCGCCCACGTACGGATCTTCACCGACACGCTGGACCGGGTGATCACCGGCCAGGTACTGCCGCTCAAGGCCAGCGGGCACCGGTACAACGAGGACGTCGACCACCAGGGCGTCGGCTGGGAACAGGTCGAGGTCCGGGTCGACGAGCCGGTCGCCGACATCGCCGGGCTGCGCGCGCTCGGCATCGACGCCGGGGACTTCGCGGCGATCCTGCCGACCCCGATCGTCACCCCGAGCGGGTACGTCAAGTCGCGTCACCTGGACGACAAGGCCGGGGTGGCGGCGGTGCTCACCGCGTGCAAGGCGATGGTCGACGCCGGTCTGCAGCCACCGGTCACCGCGCACCTGCTGATCACCTGCACCGAAGAGGTCGGACACGGCGCCAGCCACGGCCTCGACCCCGACGTCGCCGAGATCGTCTCGGTGGACGCCGCGGTCGTCGCGCCCGGGCAGCAGTCCCGGGAGACCGCCGCCACCGTCGCGATGGGCGACGGGGTCGGCCCGTTCGACTACCACCTGACCCGCAAGCTCGCCGGGCTGGCCGCCGACCACGGCCTGGATGTGGTTCGTGACGTCTTCGACTACTACCGCTCGGACGTGGCCGCCGCGGTGGAGGCCGGCGCACATGCCCGGGTCGCGCTGCTCGGCTTCGGCGTGGACGCCACCCACGGCCACGAACGCACCCACCTCGACGGGCTGCGGCACCTCGCCCAGCTGATCTGCCTCTACCTGCAGAGCGATCTGGTGTTTCCCGAGTGGGACGCCGAACCCGACGGCGACCTGGCCGACTTCCCGTCCCTGGCGGTCCAGCCGGCGCAGGAGTCCGGACCGCAGGAGGGTCCGATCGGGGTGAGCTGACGCCGCCCGCAGGCCGGTACGGCGCTCAGCGACGGCGACCGGACAGCAACGTGGCCAGCACCGCCGGGTCACTCGCCGACGCGGCCTGCGCCCACGCCTCGTACTGCACCGAGGCCGCCAGCCCGGCGGAGCCGGCGATGCGCACGCTCTGCTTGACGTGCCGTACCAGGTGCGGATCGAGATCGGCGTAGCGGCCGGCCGCGGCGAGTGCCGCGGCCAGTGGGTCGGCCACCACGTCGAGCACCAGGCCCAGGGCGTGGGCCTCGGCGGCGTCCAGCATCGCCCCGTCCAGCAGGATCTGCATGGCCCGCTGCGGCCCGAGCGCGTCGACCAGAAAGTAGGTGCAACCACCGCCGGGATGCAGGCCGATGCGGGTGAAGGTGGCGCCGAAGCGGGCACCCGGACCGGCGTAACGCAGATCGCAGCACATCGCCAGGTTCAGGCCGGCACCGACCGCCGGACCCTGCACCGCCGCGACGGTCAGCAGGTCCAGCTCCCGCACCGCCAGGAAACTGCGGTAGATGTCCTCCAGATCCCGGCGGGTCTGGCTGACCGGGCGCGGCGGACCGCCGAAGATCTCGTCGAGGTGTGCGCCGGCGCAGAAGGCACTGCCCGCGCCCGTGACGACCAGCACCCGCGCCTGCGTGTCGGCCGCCAGCGCGGCCACCGCGGCCGTGAGTTCCCGCTTCATCACCGTACCGATGGCGTTGCGCCGATCGGGGTCGTCGAGGACCAGCAGTCGTACCCCTGGATGGTCGGCGGTCTCGATCCGGACGGTCCGCATGGCTCGTTCCTCCCTTGTCCGCGACCGCACGACGGCTTCGTGCCCGGACCGGGTTCGTGGCGGGCGGCCGGGCGGTAGGTTCGAGCCACTGTAACGACACCGTTTCGGCGGGGTCAGGACGAGGTATCCAGGAGGCCGTGATGAGCCAGCACGTACGTGGAGTCGTCGCACGCGCCGCCGGTGCTCCCGTCGAGGTGACCTCGATCGTCGTGCCGGATCCCGGGACCGGCGAGGCGGTGGTGCGGGTACAGGCCTGCGGGGTGTGCCACACCGACCTGCACTACCGGCAGGGCGGGATCAGCGACGACTACCCGTTCCTGCTCGGCCACGAGGCGGCCGGCGTCGTCGAACAGGTCGGTGACGGGGTCAGCGACCTGGCCGCCGGCGACTTCGTGGTGCTCAACTGGCGGGCGGTCTGCGGCACCTGCCGGGCCTGCAACCGTGGCCGCCCGTGGTACTGCTTCGCCACCCACAACGCCGCGCGCAAGATGACCCTCGCCGACGGCACCGAACTCTCGCCGGCCCTGGGCATCGGCGCGTTCGTCGAGAAGACGCTGGTCCATGCCGGTCAGTGCACCAAGGTCGACCCGGCCGCCCGGCCCGCCGCCGCCGGACTGCTCGGCTGTGGCGTGATGGCCGGGCTCGGCGCGGCGATGAACACCGGCGGAGTCGGCCGGGGCGACTCCGTCGCCGTGATCGGCTGCGGCGGCGTCGGTGACGGCGCGATCGCCGGCGCCGCCCTCGCCGGCGCCACCACGATCATCGCCGTCGACACCGACGGACGCAAACTCGACTGGGCGAAGAGGTTCGGCGCCACCCACACCGTGAACGCCGGCACCGTCGACGTGGTCGAGACGATCCGGGAACTCACCGGCGGTTTCGGTGCCGACGTGGTCATCGACGCGGTCGGCCGCCCCGAAACCTGGCGGCAGGCCTTCTACGCCCGCGACCTGGCCGGCACCGTCGTGCTGGTCGGGGTGCCGACGCCCGAGATGCGCGTCGAGGTGCCGCTGTTGGACGTGTTCGGCCGCGGCGGCGCGCTCAAGTCCAGCTGGTACGGCGACTGCCTACCGGCGCGTGACTTCCCGATGCTCGTCGAGTTGTACCTGCAGGGCCGGCTGGATCTCGACGCGTTCGTCACCGAGGAGATCGCGCTCGACCAGGTCGAGGAGGCGTTCACCCGGATGCACCACGGTGACGTGCTGCGCTCGGTGGTGATGTTCTGATGGGTGCCCGGATCGACCACACCGTCACCTCCGGGACGTTCTCCCTCGACGGGCAGACGTTCGACGTCGACAACAACGTGTGGGTGATCGGCGACGACAGCGAGTGCGTGGTGATCGACGCGCCACACGACGTCGACGCGATCCGCACCGTCATCGGCGACCGCGTCGTCCGGGCGGTGATCGCCACCCACGCTCACGACGATCATGTACGGACGGCGCCGGCACTCGCGGCGGCGACCGGCGCACCGGTGCTGCTGCACCCGGCGGACCGGGTGCTGTGGGACCTGGTGCATCCACGTGTGCCACCCGACGGCCCGCTGACCCACGGACAACAGATCGACGTCGCCGGCACCCGGCTCCAGGTGCTGCACACCCCGGGTCACAGCCCCGGTGCCTGCAGCCTGTACGCCCCGGACCTCGGCGCCGTCTTCACCGGTGACACGCTGTTCGCCGGCGGGCCGGGGGCGACCGGACGCTCGTACAGTGACTTCGGCGTGATCATCGACTCGATCCGCGACCACCTGCTGGTGCTGCCACCGGAAACCGTGGTGCACACCGGGCATGGCGACAGCACCACGATCGGCGCGGAGGCGCCGCACCTGGTGGACTGGGTCACCCGCGGTCATTGACCAGCTGGCCGGATCATCCGCTGACCGGTCGGTCTTCCCTGGTGCTGCCGGTCAGCTGATGGCCCGCAACCGACGGGTCGGGCCTTGATCGCGTTCGGTCATGGCAGCGATCAGATCCTCACGGGCTCGGGCGACACGCGACCGGATGGTGCCGACCGGGCAGTCGCACACCTCGGCGGCTTCGGCGTAGCTCAGCCCCAGCACCTGGGTGGTCACGAACGCCTCCCGGCGGTCGGTGGCCAGCCCGTGCAGCAGGTGCCGCAGCACCACCGCGTCGTCGAAACGTGAACCGGCGCCACCGGTCGCCGTCTCCGCCACCGCCTGCCAGTCTTCGAGATTGGCCACCCGCGGCCGCACCATCAGCGCCCGGATACTGTCCGCCGCGACGCGACGCGCGATGGCGAGCAGCCAGGTGCGGGCGGTGGACCGGCCGGCGAAACTGGGCAACGCCCGCATCGCCCGCAGATAGGTCTCCTGGGTGAGGTCCTCGGCTTCGGTCGCGTCGACCAGATGGGCCAGGAACCGCTGCACGTGTTGCTGGGTGGACCGGATGAAGGCAGTGGCGGCCGCCCGGTCACCGTCGCGGGCGGCCAACGCCCATCGGGTGATTTCGTCGTCGTCCGATCCGGTACGCGGCATGACTGAAAGGGTAGCGACTGCGACCCGGGACCGACAGCCCCGGCCGGCCATGCGGCTGCGCCCCAGCTCGCCGGCGCGGTTCCCGGCGAGCTGGGGCCGGTGGGAACCGTCCCGGCCCTCGGGCCGACTATTGACATGTGGGGTGCACCGACTTTCGCGAACTGCTGTCCGCCCAACTCGACGGAGAAGCCGCCGCTGACGAGATCGCGGTGGCCCACCAGCACCTGGCTGGATGCGTGGACTGCCGGGCCTGGCACGCCGCCGCCGCACGCCTGGACGCGCTGGCCGCCAGCGCTGGCCCGGAGCCGGCGGCGCGGCTGGACGAGTCCGTCCTCGACGCCCTCCCGACGCCCCGGCGGTTCACCGCCGCCGCGGCGACCCTCTGGCTACGCGGCACGCTGGGCGTACTCGGCGTCGTGCAGTTCCTGCTGGGCGCCACCCAGATCGGCGGCGTGTCCGAAGGGCACCTGCACGTGCCGGATCAGGTCGGCGGCACCGCGCCGAACCACCTGTGGCACGAATCCGCAGCCTGGAACGTCGCCATCGGTGCCGGGTTCGTCTGGATCGCCCTGCGTCGTACCCGCCCCAGCGGGATCCTGCCCACGCTGACCGCGTTCGTCACCGTGTTGGCGCTGCTGTCGGTCAACGACCTCATCGCTGGCCGGGTGGACTACTCCCGCCTGCTCAGCCACGGCTTCCTGGTCTTCGGATACGTGCTCCTGATCGCCCTGAGCCGACGTGGCACCGACCCGGACACACCCACCGGCGACCGGCAGCGTACCGGGTCGCGGTGGCGGGTCGAGCTCGACGAGGAGAACCCCGGCTCGACACCCCCGCCGCTGCGGGTGATCACCGGCGGCGCGGCGTCGATCCGACGACGCCACGACCGCGCCGCCTGAGCCGCACACCTCTCTTCCGTACTGATGCCGCACCGACCCGCGGGCCGGTGCGGCTGCGGCTGCCCGTGCACCGCCTGACGTTTGTCACATCGAACCGTGCGCCATTCATGACCGCCAGTTACTAAACACACTGGATCGATGCTCGTGGAGCATCGGAGAATCGAGTTGTCGCGCTATTCGGAAACATTCGAATCGGCAACGGCAGATCCTCGACTTTCCCGGAGGTGGGCGAGACATGAATGAGGGATATGACGCGTTCTGCGCGGCTGATCCGATCTTCTATGATTCGCTCGCCACGGCGTCCGCGTCGGTCAGGGAATTCACCTCGGCGACGGCGACACCGCCCGGCTGGCACCGAGAACTCAAGGACGACTGGGTGATCGTCGGTCGCACCGGTGACGTACTGCCCGACCAGGGCTGGAAGATCCACGTGTCGGCAAAGCTGGACAACGCGGAGCGGATACTGGCGATCGTACGGCGATACTGCCTCGATCACGGGCTTCCCTTCAAATTCCTCCGTGGCCCGCACATGCTGATGATGCGCAATTCGAAATATGCATCACGCGGCTCCAGCGGCAAGTTCATCACGATCTATCCACATGAAGAAGCAGAGCTGGAGATCGCCTGCAAGGCGCTTGCCGAAGCACTCGAAGAGGAAGCCGGTCCGCACATTCTCAGCGATCTGCGCTACGGGGCGGGACCGGTGCACGTACGCTACGGCGGCTTCGCCGCCCGGTTCTGCATCTCGGCCGACGGCCAGACGGTCCCGGCCATCGCCGACCCGAGCGGCAGCCTGGTTCCCGATCGCCGCGACCCGGTCTTCCGGCCGCCGGACTGGGTGCCGATACCGGCCTTCCTCGCCCCGCACCTGGCGGCCCGCAACGCGACCACGGTCGCGGACCTGCCGTACCAGATCGACCGGGTGATCCACTTCTCCAACGGCGGCGGCGTCTACGCCGGCCGGGATGTCCGCGACGACCGGCCGGTGGTGCTCAAGGAAGCCCGGCCGCACGCCGGCCTCGACAGCGCCGGAACCGACGCGGTCACCCGGCTTCGGCAGGAGGCACGGATTCTGCGGCAGCTGCACGGCATCCCCCAGGTTCCGGCGGTGCTCGACGAGTTCGCCGTCGGCGAGCACCAGTTCCTCGCCCTGGAGTTCATCGACGGGCAGCCGCTGAACAAGGTCATCGTGCAGCGGTACCCGTTGGTCGACGCCGACGCGCCGGCGGCGCGCTACGTCGCGTACACCGCCTGGGCGATGCGGCTGTACGAGCAGGTCGCGGCAGCGATCGACGCGATCCACGACCGGGGCGTGGTCTACGGGGACCTGCACCTGTTCAACATCATGGTCCGCGACGACGACACGATCGCACTGATCGACTTCGAGGTCGCGCAGCCGACCGGCGCACCAGGCCGTCCAGCGCTGCGCAACCAGGGTTTCGCCGCCCCCCGCGACCGCACCGGACCGGCCGTCGACCGGTACGCCCTGGCCTGCTTGAAACTCGCCCTGTTCCTGCCAGTCACCCAGCTGGTCCGGCTCGTGCCGCACAAGGCGACCGAACTGGCCGAGGTGATCGCGGCCACCTTCCCCGTCCCCGCCGAGTTCTGCGACGGCGCTGTCGCCGAGATCGTCGGGCACCCGCAGTCCGTCTCGACCCGGCGCGGGCACCACGACGCGGACCAGCCGGCCGGGCTGTCGGACGTGGCGACGTGGCCGTTGGTGCGGCGGGCGTTCGTCGACGCCATCCTGGCCAGCGCCACCGTGCACCGCGACGACCGCCTCTACCCGGGCGACATCGCCCAGTTCCGCACCAGCGGACACAACGTCGCCTACGGCGCGGCAGGCGTACTGTGGGCACTCGTCTCGGCTGGTGTCGAGCCACCCCACGAACACACCCAGTGGCTCCTGCGGCGCGTCGCGAATCCCCCCTCCGGCTCCCGGTACGGCTTCTACGACGGCCTGCACGGCATCGCGTACGTGCTGGACCGGCTCGGCCATCGCGACGCCGCCCTCGACCTGCTCGGCCTCTGTCTCGACGAGCCCTGGCAGCGCCTCGGCCCCGACCTGTTCGGTGGCCTGGCCGGGATAGCCCTGAACCTGTTGGACTTCGCGCACCGCACTGGGGACACCGGGCTGCACGACGCCGCACGGCAGGCACTGCGACTCGTCGCCGACCGGCTCGACGCCGACGACGCCGACGACGCCGCCCCGACCGGGACACCGGTCAGCGGCGGCGGACATCCGCCGGCCGGCCTGTGCCGGGGACGCAGCGGGCCGGCTCTGCTGTTCCTGCGGGCCTACGAGCTGACCGGCGAACCCGAACTACTCGACCGGGCGGACCGGGCACTGCGCTGGGACCTGCGCCGATGCGTCGTACGTGACAACGGGGCGATGGAGGTCAACGAAGGCTGGCGCACCATGCCCTACCTCGCTGAGGGCAGCACCGGTGTCGGCGTGGTGCTCGATCAGCTTCTGCGCCATCGACCGGGTGACGACGAACTCGTCGGGGCCGCCGGATCGATCCGCCGCGCCGCCCGCTCCCCGTTCTACGCGCAATCCGGGCTGTTCGCCGGCCGGGCCGGAATCATCGCCTACCTGGCTACCCGGCAGCTGGTCGGCGGGACCCGATCCGGACGGACCACGTCACCGCACCAGCACACCGACGACCCGGATGCGGCGGACGACCTGCGCGAAGCATCGGCCCAGCTACGGCGGCTGGCCTGGCACGCCCTGCCGTACCGCGGCGGGTTGGCGTTTCCGGGCGAGCGGCTGCTGCGGTTGTCCATGGACCTGGCCACCGGTACCGCAGGCGTGCTGTTCGCCGCCGCGATGATCCGCCAGGACAATCCGGTGACCCTGCCGTTCCTCGCGCCGTTGACCGGCGCGTCCCGAGCCCCCTCGCAACCGTGAGGGTGACGACGACCACGACGACAGGAGGGAGGTGACAGACATGGCGCTCCTGGATCTCCAGGGTATGGAGTTGCCTGCCGCCGAGCGTACCGGTGGCAGCTCCGCGAGCCTGCTGCTCTGCGGCGACAGCTCGCTGTCCGTGACGACCTGCAACTAGGTCCGGTCACGCCCTTGGTGGGGCATCCACGGTGCCCCACCAAGGGCCGTACGGCCCTTGGGCACTGCGGAGGCGATGATGGCTGCCGGACGCGACCGGCCGTTGCTGCGCTCGGCCCGCCACGCGGGCGGCTGGACCGTTTTGCTGGGCCTCACCGCGCTGGCCGGCAACGCGGCCGAGTTACTGCTGCCGGCGACGCTGGGCCAGGCGGTGGACGCCGCCCTGGCCGGTAGCGACGGCCGTTGGTTGATCGCCGCCGCCGCGCTGGTCGGGACAATCGTGCTCACCGGGATCGCCGGTGAGCTGGCCAGCGGCTACGGTGCTGCCCGCGCCACCGGCCGGTTGCGCCATCTGCTGATCCGTCACATTCTCGGCCTCGCTCCGGCAGCGGCCGCCCGCCGTCCCGCCGGCGATCTCGTCACCCGGTTGGTCGGCCAGGCCGCGGACGCCGGGCAGGCCGGCACGGCACTCGTTCTCGGCCTCACCGCGGCCCTGCCGAGCGTCGGCAGCGTGGCCGCACTCGCGATGCTCGATCCCTGGCTCGCGATCACCTTCGTCGCCGGCCTGCTCGTGATGAGCCTGCTGATCCACGCGTTCGTCGCCGACGCCACCGACGCCATGCGCGGCTACCAGCGCACCCACGGTGAGATCGCCGGCCGGCTGATCGAGGCACTCACCGGCGCGCGGACGATCGGTGCGGCCGGCACCACGACGGCCGAAGCGGCGAGGATACTCGCGCCCCTACCCGACCTGCACGCCTACGGCCGGCGGTCCTGGCTGGTGCTGGCCCGCGCGGCCGGACGCACCGCGCTGGTCGCGCCGGCTCTGCAACTGGCCGTCGTGGCGGTCGCCGGACACGCCGTCACGACGGGTCGGCTCAGTCCCGGCCAACTCTTCGCCGCGATGCAGTACGCCGCGCTCGGCACCGGGCTCGGCGCCGTGGTCGCCACGCTCAACCGGATCATCCGCGCACGTACCGGGGCCTGGCGGGCAGCGGAGATCCTGGCCGAGCCCCGGATGCGGTACGGCGGGGCGGTACTGCCCCCCGGGCCCGGCGAACTGGTCCTGGACGACGTGAGCGTGTACACCTCGGACGGTCGGTCGATCCTGGACCGGGTCAGTCTTCGCGTGCCAGGTGGGTCGACCACCGCCGTGGTGGGCGTGTCCGGCGCGGGCAAGTCGACGCTGGCCGAGATCGCCGGCCGGCTTCGGGACCCCGACGCCGGGCAGGTGCGGCTGGACGGGATCCCGCTGGACGCGCTACGCCCCGACGCGCTGCGCCGTGCGGTCGGGTACGGCTTCGACCGGCCCACCCTGGTCGGTTCCACGCTCGCCGACGCGATCGGGCTGGGCGCCGACGGCGTCAGCCCAGCCGAGCTCGAGCGACTGGCCCGCGCCGCCGCCATCGATCAGTTCGTCACCGGACTGCCGGGGGGATACCACGCCGCGCTCGCCGACACGCCGATGTCGGGCGGCGAGACGCAACGTCTCGGCCTGGCCCGCGCGATGCGGGCCCAACGGCTCCTGATCCTCGACGACGCGACGTCGAACCTGGACACCGTCACCGCGCACCGGATCGCCACGGCGGTCGCCGCAGCAGGAGATCACCGTACCCGGTTGGTGATCACCCACCGGGTGACCGGTGCCGCCGCCGCCGACGTGGTGGTCTGGCTCGACGCCGGCCGGGTCCGGGCCGTTGGACCCCACGCTCGGTTGTGGCGGCTGCCCGGATACCGTGCGGTGTTCCGCGCGCCGGTCGCCGAGTCGGCCGGGCCGGAGCACGCCGACGATCAGGTGCCCCCGGCACCGGTCCACCGATGACCCGCTCCCGGGTGGCGCCGGTAACTCTGCGTGCCCTGTCCCGACAGCCCGGCAGCCTCGGGCGGCTCGCCGCCTGGTCGGCACTGGAGGCGCTGCCGGCGCTGGTCACCGGGTACGCGACCGCCAGGGCGGTCGACGACGGCTTCCTCGCGGGCCAGCCAGCGCTCGGGATGGCCTGGCTGGCCGCGACGGCGGCCACGGTCTTGGTCGGAGCGGCCGGCACCGCCGGAACCTACCGTTGTCTGGCCACGATCGTCGAACCGTTCCGTGACCAGCTGACCGACCTGGTGGTGACCGCCTCGCTGCGGCGAGCGGTCGGCACCGGCACCGCCGGCGACCCGGCCGCGGTGTCCCGGCTGACCCACCAGGTGGAGACCGTTCGGGACACCTTCGCCGGACTGATCATGGTGGTACGCGGATTCCTGGTGGCCGCGACCGCGGCGCTGATCGGCCTGATGTCGCTGGATCCGCTGGTCGCGGCGCTGGTCGCGGCACCATTGGTCGTCGGGCTGATCCTGTTCGCCGCGACGCTGCCCGCGATGGCGGCCCGGCAGCGAACCTACGTGCACGCCGGCGAACGGCTCGGCGGCCGGGCCACCGACACGATCCGAGGGCACCGGGACGTGACGGCCTGTGGTGCCCAGACGTGGGCGGCTACCCAGGTCGGCGCCGCGATAGACGCCCAGGCGGCGGCCGAACGTACCCTGGCCGCGATGGCGGCCACCCGCAGCCTCGTCCTTGCGGTTGGCGCCTGGCTACCGCTGATACTGCTGTTGTCCGCGGCGCCGTGGCTGGTCGACCGTGGCCTGACCCCAGGGGCGGTGCTCGGCGCCCTCGTCTACGTGTGCACCGGCCTGCAGCCCGCGCTGCACGCCCTGGTGCAGGGCGTCGCGGCCGGCGGGCTGCGTTTCGTCGTGACGCTGGACCGACTGCTGCGCGAGTCCTGCGCGCCGGTCGTGGACGGATCGGCGGGTGACCGTGACAGCGGCGTCCAGCGGCACCGGACGCCGGTGCCGGCGCGTCGCGCCGGCACCGGCGTACCCGCAGCGGCGGTCGACCTGCGCGAGGTGACCTACCACTACCAGCGGTCGACCCGACCGGTCATCGACCGGCTCACCCTGTGCCTGCCCGCTGGCGCCCACCTCGCCGTGGTCGGCCCCAGCGGCGCGGGCAAATCGACGTTCGCCGCCCTGGTGGCGGGGCTACGTCGAGCCGACCACGGCACGGTGGAACTGGCTGGCCGGCCGATCCACGACCTGACGGCGGCGGAGCTGGCCGAACTACGGGTCCTCGTTCCGCAGGAGGCGTACGTGTTCACCGGTACCGTGGCGGACAACCTGCGTTACCTGCGCCCGAAGGCGTCCGACACCGATCTCCTGCAGGCAGTTGATCGCCTTGGCCTGCGCCCGTTGGTCGACCGGCTCGGCGGGCTGACCGAACCGGTCGACCCGGCCCTGCTTTCCGGTGGCGAGCGCCAGGTGCTGGCCGCCGCGCGGGCCTATCTGTCCCCCGCGCCGCTGGCGGTTCTCGATGAAGCGACCAGCCACTGCGATCCGGCCACCGAGGCCCGGATCGAGCACGCCTTCATGGCCAGGCCGGGAGCCTTGATCGTGATCGCGCACCGGATCAGCTCCGCGCTGCGGGCCCCGCGGGTTCTGGTCATCGACGACAGATCGGCGACCCTCGGCCCGCACGAGGAGCAACTCGTCAGCTCCGGCACGTACCGCGACCTGGTCGGATACTGGTCGGCCCGACCCGCCGGGCCCGACCCGGTCAGCTGATCCAGCCAGCCTCGCGGGCGATGCGTACCGCGTCGATCCTCGTGCGCGCACCGGTCTTGACCGTGACCCGGGACAGATGGTTCCGCACGGTGCCGGGAGACAGCGCCAGCTGGGCGGCGATCTCGGCCACCGGGTGGCCCTGCGCGGCTATCTCCAGGACTTCGAGTTCCCTGGTGGTGAACGGCGTCTTGGCGGTCAGCGCCTCCACCACCAGGTCCGCGTCGGCGACCGGCTCACCACGGGCCAGTCGACGGACCGCATCCACGACTCTCACCGGCGCCACGTCGTTGCTGAGAAAGCCGAGCATGCAGGTGTCGCGGACCAGTGCCCGACGCAGTCGCGCCACCTGGCGCGCGGCGGCGAGAATCAGCACCGGGCCCGGCTGCGCGCAATCCTGCGACTCGTACCGCGGTGGATCGTCCAACTCGTACAGGTCGAGGTCGACGACGGTCACGTCCGGCCGGGTCGCCTGCCAGGCCGGCCCGATCTGGTCGGCCTGCTGGATCTCGGCGACCACCTCGATGTCCGGTTCGGCTGACAACACGAAAGCGATCGAACCTCGCACGAGTGCCCCGTCGAGCGCCAGCAGAACCCGAATCATCCCTACTCCCTTGACGCCCGCGAAACATCCGCGACGGCTAGTGGTAACGATCACAACACACTGGCGGACGATCCGCTCGATACCGCGGACCGCTCACCGCTGCCGGCCCGTCGACGACCCCGTCGGTCAGATCCAGCCCTCCTGCTGCGCTCGTCGGATCGCCTCGATCCGGTTGCGGCTGCCGGTCTTGCGCATGATCCGGGAAAGATAGTTGCGCACCGTTCCGTACGACAGGTGCAGCCCGGTGCCGATCTCCCGCAGCGGCCAGCCGTCCGCGACCGCCTGCAACACCTGCCGTTCCCGCTCGGTCAGCGGGTTCTCCGACGGACGCAGGGCCGCGACCGCGACCGCGTCGTCCACCACCGACTCACCGGCCGCCATCGCGCGCACCAGCTTCACCAGATCCGCGGGAGCGATATCAGTGCCGACGAATCCGCGCACACCGGCCCGTAGCGCCGCGGACAGCGCCTCCGGGCTGCGGCTGGCGCTGATCACGAGCACGCCGGTCGCCGGGAACGAGGTGGTGACCGCCCGGGCCATCCGGATGATCTCCGGTCCGACCCGGTCCGTGTTGACCAACACGACGTCGGGCCGTACCCGCTGGACCTCCGGTACGACGTGGCCGACCGCCGCCACATCGACCACGACCGCCATGTCGTCCTCACTCGACAAGACGGTGCGGAGCGCATCACGCACCAAGCCCAACTCTTCGACGAGCAGAATCCGTATCACCCGAGCTCTCCGCCCCGCAGGTACGTCGCGGCGGCCCGAACCGCTGGCACCGCCGAATCGGCGGGTCGGATGCCGTCCGCAAGACACCGGCCAGCGTGGAACACGTGAGGGCGGGCATTGTACTGCCGGAACCGCCGGACTAAGCGTTGCACCAACGGCATTACGCAGCATGCTCCTCTGTAGACGTCTTCCTGAACACTAGTCGCGCGACCGGCACCTTCGCACGCCGAGCAGCCCACCTATCGGGTTACTGACAACGGACTAGACAATCATCGCGACAAAGATTAAGCACTGACCTACTCACAATTGAGTATTGCCAGAAGATCATTTGAGCATTCGCCACCACCGAGGACGAGGAAGAACCATGTCCGCGATCCACGGCGACCGTCGAAACGGCAGGCGAAGAGTCGGCGAAATCCTCCGATGGCGCCAGCGCCACCGCCGGGCGACCGGCTAGACAAGAAGGCCATGACGACCCCCATCGATCGGCGTACCGTTCTACGGATCGCCGGCGCATCGGCCGGCACCACCGCGCTGGCCGGGGCGGTGGCGATCACCCCCGCCACCGCCCAGTCCCCCGGCGCGACGTTTCGACACGGCGTGGCGTCGGGCGACCCGACACCCGACGGAATCCTGCTCTGGACCCGGGTGACCCCGAGCGAGGACGCGCTGCCCGGATCCGGTGCCGGACCGGACGTGACGGTGACCTGGCAGGTCGCCTCCGATCCGGAGTTCACCACGGTGATCGACGCTGGCGCGGTGGCTACCGGCGCGGCCCGCGACCACACGGTCAAGGTGGAGATCACCGGGCTCGCCGCAGCCACCGGATACTGGTACCGCTTCGGCTGCCAGGACACCTGGTCGCCGATCGGACACGCCCGGACCGCGCCCGGTGCCGACGCCCCGGTCGACCAGCTCCGTTTCGGCGTCGTCTCCTGCTCCAACTGGGAGGCAGGCCACTTCGCCGCGTACCGGCAGCTGGCCCGGCGTGACGACCTGGACCTGATCGTGCATCTGGGTGACTACCTGTACGAGTACGGCACCGGCGAGTTCGACGCGGGCGGGCGGGTCGTACGACCGGTGCGCCCGGCCCACGAGGTACTCACCCTGGCGGACTACCGCGCCCGGCATGGCTGCTACAAGACCGACCCCGAGTTGCAGGCATTGCACGCCGCCGTGCCGTGGGCCATCACCTGGGACGATCACGAGGTCGCCAACGACCAGTGGTCCGGCGGCGCCGAAAACCACACCCCGGGTACGGAAGGCGACTGGTCACGACGCCTCGCCGCGGCGCGCCAGGCCTACTTCGAGTGGATGCCCGTGCGCACCGGCCCGGCGGGACGCATCTACCGGCGGCTGCGCTTCGGCACGCTCGCCGAGCTGTCCCTGCTGGATCTGCGCACGTACCGGTCCCAGCAGGCATCCGGCAGCGACGTCGACGACCGCAGCCGCACCATTACCGGTGCCGACCAGATGGGCTGGCTGCGCGACGGTCTGGCCAGTTCGAACGCGCAGTGGAAGCTGGTCGGCAACCCGGTGATGATGGCCCGGCTCGACGTCGGCTCGCTGCCGGCCTGGCTGCTCGGCCCGCTCGGCCGGCTGCTCGGCGTGCCGCAGAACGGCCTGGTGCTCAACGTCGACCAGTGGGACGGCTACAACGCCGACCGCAACACGTTGGTCAACCACCTGCTCGCCACCGGTACCCGCGACGTCGTCTTTCTCACCGGCGACATCCACACCTCGTGGGCGAACGAAATCACCACCCGGTCCACCGCCGGACGGCCACCGGCCGCTGTCGAATTCGTGGTTCCGTCGGTGACCAGCGACAACGTCGACGACTTTCTCGGACTCCCGGCCGGGAACGCGCTCAGCACGCTCGGCGCCGGCCTGGTCCGGCTGACCAATCCGCACGTGCGCTGGACCGAGCTCGACGGGCACGGCTACGGCCTACTCGACGTGACCGCCGAGCGCTGCCGGATGGACTGGTACCACCTGGCTGACCGTGCCGACGCCGGCAGCACCGAAACCTGGGTGGCCGGGTGGTCGGTGGCCGCCGGGGCCACGCAGTTACACCGCGAGGACACACCGTCCGGATAGCCGCCACCTGGCTGGCCACGCCGCCGGTCGTCGGCAACCGCACGGCGCACGGCACTGCCCCGCAGATCCACGGATCTGCGGGGCAGTGCCGTTGATCCGACAGTTCGCCGGTCAACCCCGTTCGGCCCGGGCGCGACATATGCAGGACCGGTCAGGAATGGAAGACGACCGGTAACCGTCGGACCTCCGCCGAGGCAGGGAGGAGTCATGCCGGCAGTCCCGCCGTCGCGGCGCCCGAGCACGGCCGAGATCGTCGACCGCTACCGGACCGGGCAGCCGATCCGGCAGATCGCGGCCGAACTCGGCGTCTCCTACAGCTACGTGCACCGTCGGCTGCACTACTCGGGAGTCACCATCCGCAGCCGTGGCGGTGCGCGGGCGGCTCGGGGCCGGCAGACCGGGCGCCGCGATCAACAGTAGCCGCCAGGTCAGCGGTAGTCGGCTGAGCCGCTGAACAGCAAAATACTCTCCCGACAAAACACACTGGACGCGAGGCCAATACACCACGCAGGGCCCGCATCGACTGGCCCTACACTGGCGTGCGTACCCCACCCGCCCCTCGACGACGGCCGTGCCGTCAGAGATCACATAGGTCAGAGCCGCGATGGACATTATCTGGATCCAGTCAGGATCACCATCGTGGCTCGTCATCGCGGGAGGTGCCAAACAAATGTTCGCTATGCCAGCACATGATGAGGGAGACGATGGCGACTTCCCGCAGCCGCCGCGACCACATACTCCACCGGGCCGGTGCCCTCTTCGCCAGCAAGGGCGTCGCCGGAACCACGGTCCGCGAAATCGCCGACGACGTAGGCATCCTGTCGGGTAGCCTCTATCACCACTTCGAGTCCAAAGAGGCCATGGTCGACGAGATACTCTCCGGCTATCTCGCGGACCTGCGCACCCGGTACCAGCAGGTGCTGGCCGACCCCGCCGGGCCAGGCGTCCAGCTACGCAGCCTGATCCGCGCCTCGTTGGAAAGCGCAGCCGCCCACCCCCACGCCACCGAGATCTACCAGAACGACGCCAACTACCTACGCGGCCTGTCCCGGTTCGGATATCTCCGCAGCGCCGGACGGGATGTCGAAACCACCTGGCTGACGGTGATCGAGGCCGGCCGCCAGGACGGGTCGCTACGCACCGACATCGACCCCAAGACGTTCTACCGGCTCACCCGGGACGCTATCTGGTTGACCGTACGGTGGTTCAAGCCGAACACCAAGCACTCACTGAATCGTCTCATTACCGATTGCACGGCGATCTTCCTCGACGGCATCACCGCACGCCACTAGTCGGCTGCTTCCTCGAACGCGACGCACCGCCGCAAAACGGTCGAGTTCGACTCCCGTCCGGGCCGCCGAAGAGGTTGCCGGCGCAATCAATTTCCACTTAAGACAAAGTCTTCAGGGTGTTGCATGTGGATGCGACGCAGATCATGTCCGCTAGACGTCCTAGGACGCTAGGCTGAGCGATCGAACTGGCTTAGCAGCAGGTAACGCCGGGGATCGCCGGGCCGTCCGGGCCAGGCGGTGCCGCCGGTGCCGGCCAGCGCGGACGGCGACGGCGATGTCGTCGCCGATCCGGTCCTGCCCGGAATTCGGCCTGCGCCACAATGATCGACAAGCCGGAAGTGACCACTTCTGACGTCGACGGACCGCGATGTCGCGAAGTCCACAATATCCATAAATTGACACCGGCGATTCACCCCTGCCGTCTCTGTCGGCAGGGAAGTATCGTCAGCCAGGCAGCGACAGATCCGTCCCGGCGATCAGAGGCAGTTCAACCACAATGCGATACGTACCTCGGGTGAGCAGCGATGAGCAGCACCGTACGCGCGCCTGAGGGGGACCCGACCGATCCGTGCCCGCCGTACCGACCGGGCGCCGCGATCTGGGTCCATCGGGCCGGTGCCTGGCGGGCCGGAGTGGTGCTGGTCCGCTCCCCTACCGCCGTCACCATCCGTTATCGCGTCACCGGTGCGCAGGGCACCGGGGTCGACACCGTCATGATCGGCCGGGCCGAGCTGGCGCCCCGCACAGGTGCCCTGCCGCCACCGGAACCGGCCGTCCCGGCACCGACGCCAGGCACCGGGTCGGTGCCGTCGGCGCCGCAGACGAACCCGGCCGACACGGGCGAGGGACAGGCCCGGCGCCCGCAGAGCCGACCGGCCGGTCGGCCGCACACCGTACCCGGTGTCGTCGAGATGCGGGTCTTCGTCCGCACCGCCGGGGGTCGACCGGCAGAACTGCCGCTCGGCTGCACCGTCGACCGACGCACCGGCGACATCCAGCTACGACTGCCCGACGGACACAGCAGTCACCTCGACCTGTCGCTGGCCCGCGCGGCCGGGATGATGCTGCACGAAGCCGTACTCACCTGCTTGGACTCACGCGAACTTCGGCTGTGGATCCAGCGCTAGCCGGTCCGGCGCCCGCGGTCGCGCTGGCCGCGCCCGCGGCGTCACCACCGCGATGGTCGGCGGTGATACGCAGCTCTGCCCGCCCCGGCGTCGCCGCCGTGACGGTCACGCTCATCGGGCCGACCAGCGTCGTCTGCCCGACGGCGATGGTGTACGACACGCCGGCGTACTCGACCGTCACCGTGTCGGCGAGCAGATCCCGAAAGACCACCGGATAGTCCAGAATCTCGATGCCCACGGTACCGTCGGTCTTCACCGCGACGGTGCAGTCGTTGTTCCGACACTTGGCCGTGGCCGCCGCACAGGCGGACAGGGACAACATCGTCACCACGACCAGGGCCGTGGGAATCACCGATCGCATCGTACGCATGCCGTCGACCTTGGCAGTGCGTCGGCCGACGCCGACGGCGGCCGAGGCGAACGTGGCACCTTCCCGGGAGAGACCGGGCCGCGGATCAGCCGACGACGACCAGCAGCACCCCGACCACGATCGACAGCACGACGCTGGACAGGCCCACCCCGATGGCGACGAACGCCTTGGTTCGCTGGTCGCCGGTACGCAGGCCGGCACGGCCGAGCCCGATCGCGGCCAGGCCGAGCAGTCCACCGATGCCGTAGCAGGCGGACAGCGGCAGGGCGCCGATCGCCAGCAGCAACGCGATCGACGTACGGGTAGCGACGGCACGCCCGGCCGACGGCAGCCTCCCGGCCAGCTCGGTACCAGGCTTCCAGTCGAACCGTCGCGGCAAATCCCGAAGCTGTGCGACGAGTTCGCCGGTGGTCCGCGCAGCGGTCGCCACGCTCACCCGGTGTTCGTACTCGGCAAGGCCCAGGTAGCCCTCGCTCAGGGCCTGGCCGAGCAGTCCGACGACCTGATCGCGTTCCGCGGTGCCGACGCGTTCGTCCATCCGCTCGTGCCTCTCCGGGGCGGGATCCAGCCGCGCGGATCGGGGTATGGACCGCACGGGCTGCCGTACCGCATCATATGCAACACAGGGTGACTTTCTTCGTACTTAGCGCAATGGCGAAAGGTTGCGAGATCATGACCGCCCCCCAGCCGTTCGACGGGCAACCCGGCCTACGGCCTGCACGCCGGACGCGTCGCGCCGTCTCGTCGCTGCTGCTGGCCGCCGTCGCGCTCGCCGTGCTCGGGGCGGCGGCCGGATGGCTGGTGGCGACCACGCACCGGGCGACTGGCCTCGCGTACGCCAACGCGCTGGCGCTGTGCCCGGCGGGATCCACCGGCTACGCGGCCTGCCTGACCCGGGCGACCAGGCCGGTCGGGCTACTGATGCTCAGTGCCGCCGCCGGCACGCTCGGCGCCGGGCTGGGTACGGCGCTGCTGGTCGGGCTCTGGCAGCGGACCCGGCTGGCCGCGACCCGCCCGGCGCATCCGCTGCTCCAGGCGCGCTTCGTCGAGCTCTGCCGGCAGCATCGGTGTGACGGCCCGCGACGACCGCGACTGCGGGTCGGTGGGCAACGGGCGACCAGCGTGCGGGTTCCGGGCCGCCCGGCGACCGTCGTCGTTCCGGCGGTGGTGGCGGCTCAGCCCGTCGCGCCGGCGCGTTTCGACCCGCTGGTACGCACCCAGCTCGACCTGCTCGGCACGAGTCACGCCGGCTGGCCACCGATGGACGGCGGCTGGCCGCGGCTGGTCATGCCGTGCGCGGCTGGACTCGTCCTGGTGATCGCGTGCGGACGCACCACCATTGGCGTGTCGTGGTTCGACGCGGTCCGGTTCCTTCTGCTCGCCGCCGTGGTGGCCGGGCTGGCGCTGCGGCTGCCCGGGCCCGGACGGCACCCGCCCCGGCCGTCCGTGGCGGGTGCCTGGTTGGCCGGCTCGGCCGCCGGAGCGGTCGCCGGCGCCGGTGCGTTGACGGTGGCCGCTGTGGCCTGGCACGTGGCGCCGTCCGCCGATCCGCGTCTGTGGGTCGGCGTCAGCGCGGTGTGCGCGGCGCTGACGCTGGCCGGCCTGCCGACACCACTCACCCCGGGTGGTCGCGACGCCCGCAGGCACTGGCACCGGGTCAGCGCGGTGGCCGGCACGCTGGCCGGGCTCGCCGCAGGCGCCGCGGTGTTTCCCGCCACCGGGTTGCCCGCTCGGATACCGCCGGTCGCGCCCGGCACCACCCACGGTCAAGCGGCCGGACCGGCACCGACGCCCGCCCGATCCGCCACACCGCCGCAGGACCGGCCCGGGCCGGTTACGAGCGCCGTCGGCACCGCTGCGGCGAACCTGGCGGCCCGGTCGGTCGAGGTGGTGCTCGGTCCCCGGTGGCAGGCCGATCCGCTGCCCGCCCCGCCCCCGGCAGGTCAGCGGCCGGCCAGCTGCCATCGGTCGATCATCGACGCTTACCTGCGGAGCATGCGCCCGCACCGGATCGGCCACGGCGTCGCGCGGTACGCCGCGGTCACGTCCCCCGGCGGGGTGGGTCTGTCCCGTCTCACCTTGCAGATCGACATCGTGTCCTACGGCGAGCCGGTGGAGCTGTTCTTCGCCGCTACCCGGCGGGCGGCCTCGGCCTGCCGGGAACTCACCGACACCCCGTCCGGGTTGCGGGTGCAGGCGCTCACCCGGCCGGCGCCGGAGGCCGGCGAGCGCGCCTGGCGGGTGGACCTGATCAGCACGTTGGGCAGTGGGGCCAGCCGGGTGAGCGCCACGACGGCACTCGCCGTATCACAGGTCGGCACCACCCTCGTCCTGGTGACCATGACCGCGTCGCTGACCGCCCTGGACGGCGATGTCTTCGACGAGGCGCTGCGCCGTACCGTGGCCGCGCTCAGCCCGCCACCGTGACGACCCGACGCCAGGCGTCGATGACCTGTACCGGCCGCATGCCCTCGGTCAGGTAGAGGCCCAGGGCCGGCCGCCGTGGGTCGGTGTCGACGTGCAGGAAGGTGCCCCGCCGCTGGTCGGCGACGTCCGCGGCGAACGCCCGGCGCAGCAGCAGCCGGCCCAGGCCTCGTCCTTGCCAGTGCGGGTGCACCGCGAGCAGCCACACGTATCCGGATCGCTCGTCGGCGACGAAGGCGTGTGACCGCAGCACCATCGCGACGGCGACGGCACCGGCGTAGGCCACCTCGCCGAGCGCCCAGTCATGGGTGCTGTGCGCCTGCAGGTGATCGACCCAGTCGGGAAAGGACTTGGCAGCGAACCCGAAGTGGTCCGCGAAGGCCGCCTGGTGGACGGTCCAGCCGTCGCGACGGACCTGCGGATCCCGGCCGGTGGACCGGATCGCGATGCCGTCGGGGGTCGGCGGGACCGGTCGCGGTGTACCCGGTTCGTGCGCGATGAACATCCGGTTGAACACGGTTGCGACGGTGAAGCCGGCGCCGGCGAGTCGAGCGGCTGTCGCGCCGTCCTCGCGGTAGCAGCCGGTGTCCAGCACGGCGCGCCGGTGGCCGAGTCCGGCGGCGATCTCGACGGCCCGCCGTTGGACCCGCTGCCAGAGCCAGTCACCGACCGCCGACTCGCCGGCGGCGTGGTACGCGTCGATATCGATGGTGCCGCTGGTGCCCTTGCGGCAGGCCCAGCCCCAACCGACCAGGGTTGCGCCCGGGTCGTGCACCAGCCATCCGTCGTGTCCCGGATCGAAATCCGGGGCGGTGAGTTCGTCGACGACCTCCGCCAGGGTGTAATCGGCAAACCCGATCACCGCCGTGGTGTGCGTCGAAACCAACGCGAAGATGGCGGACGCGTCCGTGGTGTCCGGCGCACGGGTGGTGTATCCCGGTGGCAGTAGGACAGGCTCGATGGCAGTTGACACCCACCGATTGTCAGACCCGCAAGCCGACATGCGCGAACGGATTTTCGGGCACTCGCTCCACCGCCGGACACCAGATGCTTAGATGCGTTATGTCCGTATTAAGCTTCTCGGGGATGTCAATGGACACGGCAAGCGGGCCGGTGGTGGTCATCGGTCAGGGATACGTCGGACTGCCCGTCGCGATGCGCGCGGTGCAGGTCGGCCACCAGGTCGTCGGCCTGGACACCAGCGTCGAACGGGTCCGCATGCTGCTGGCCGGCGTCTCGTACGTCGAGGACGTCCCCGATACCATGCTGGCCGCCGCGCTGGCCGGCGGCCGGTACACCGCGACCACCGACTACGCGCTGGCCGCCGGCTTCTCGACCGCCGTCATCACGGTACCCACGCCGCTGCACGACGGAGCCCCGGATCTACGGCACATCGAGGACGCCGCCCGGCGCCTGGCCGCCCACCTGAGCGTCGGCGCGACGGTGATCCTCGAGTCGACCACCTACCCCGGCACCACCGACGAGCTGTTACGGCCGCTGTTGGAAAAGGGCAGCGGACTCCAGGCCGGGCTCGACTTCCACCTGGGCTACAGCCCGGAACGCATCGACCCGGGCAACCCCCGGTGGACCTTCGTCAATACTCCCAAGGTAGTCAGCGGCATCGACGACGAGTCACTGCGGGCGGTCCAGGCGTTCTACGACCGACTGGTGGAGCGTACGGTCGTGGTGCCCGGCACCCGCGAGGCCGAGACCACCAAGTTGCTGGAGAACACGTTCCGGCACGTGAACATCGCGCTGGTCAACGAACTGGCGATGTACGCCCACATGCTCGGCATCGACATCTGGTCGGCCATCGACGCGGCCAGCACCAAACCGTTCGGATTCATGCGGTTCACCCCGGGCCCCGGTGTGGGCGGGCACTGCCTGCCGGTGGATCCGTCCTACCTGTCGTGGGAGGTCAAACGCACCCTCGGCCGCAGCTTCCGCTTCGTCGAGCTGGCCAACGACGTGAACAACTACATGCCGAGCTACGTGGTGGAGCGGCTGACCAGCGCGCTGAACCGGCGCAGTCGCACGGTCAACGGCGCGGTGGTACTGCTGGTCGGCCTCGCCTACAAGGGCAACACCGGTGACTGCCGGGAATCCCCGGCGGTACGCGTCGCGGAACTGCTGCATCTGGCCGGTGCCCGAGTCCGCGCGGTCGATCCGCACCTGCGGCCGGAGCAGATGCCCGGCTTCGTGCTGCCGGTACGGCTGACCGTCGACCAGGTGCGGGCCGCGGACGCGGTCGTCGTTCTCACCGATCACGACGCCATCGACTACCAGCTGCTCAGCGAGGCACCGTTGGTGTTGGACACCCGCCGACGGGCACCTGCCGCCGCCCGCGTCGAACTCCTGTGAGTCTTCCCGAGTGGGCGCAGCGGAACCAGTCCACGGTGGCCGCCAGTCCCTGCGCCAACGGCACCGGCTCGACCTGTGGAAACAGCTCCCGCAGTAACGCGTCGCACGCCTGCGAGTGCCGCACGTCCCCGGGGCGCGGCGGCTCGTGCCGTACCACGATCGGATGACCGACGACGCGCTCCAACTCCGCGACGACGTCGCGCAGCCGCAGCCTGCTACCCAGTGCCAGGTTGACCGGCTGATCGTGGGTCACCCGACGGCGTACCGCGTCGAGCAGCACCGCGGTGACCGTGTCGACGTAGGTGAAGTCCCGCGACTGCAGCCCGTCGCCGTAGCAGACGAGCGGCTCGGCGCGCAGCGCGGAGTGTACGAACCTCGGGATGACCGCGGCGTACGGATGGTCGTGTCGCTGGCCGGGGCCGTAGACGTTGAAGAACCGGAACGCGAGGGTGCTGAGCTGGTAGGTACTGGCGAAGGCCAGAGCGTACGCCTCGGTGGCCAGCTTGCTCACCGCGTACGGGCTCAGCGGCCGGGTCCAGTCCAGCTCGCTTTTCGGTAGCACCGGGTTGGCGCCGTACACCGACGACGACGAGGCGACGATCACCTGCCCGACGTCGTACCGGCGGGCCGCCTGCAGCAGCAGCAGCGTTCCGGTCGCGTTGGCGTGGTGCGACGCGACCGGATCCCGCACCGAACGGGGCACGCTCGGCAGTGCCCCGAGATGTACGACGGCGTCACGATCGCGCACCGCCCGCCGCAGCGCGTCGGGATCGAGCAACGAACCGTGTACGAACTCGACGTCGACGCCGTCCAGCGCCCGCCGGGTGCCCGTCGACAGGTCGTCGAGAATCCGTACGTCGGCGATGGCCGGGTCGGCCAGTGCGGCGCGGCTCAGATTCGCTCCGATGAACCCGGCACCGCCGGTGATCAACAGCCGGGAACGGGTACCTGGATACATGCCACTCCTCATCGAGGGGTCCCGGGCTCAGTTCGCGGCGACATGTTCGCGCGGCACGACGGCCGGTTCGACCGGCGACGGGCGGCACGCCAGCCGGATCGTCCGGTAGAAGGCGGCCCGCCGCGGCGCCAGCACCTCGGCCCGGTAGTCGCTGGCGCGCGCCAGGTTGCGCGCCGAGGCCCGGGCCATTCGCGCGGGGTCGTCCAGCAGGCCCCGGATGGCGGTGGCCAGCGCGGTCGGGTCTCCCGCCCGGACCAGGCAGTCCGGATCGAGCAGTTCGGGCAGCCCGCCGACCGACGTCGCGATCGCCGGCAGTGCGCGCGCCATCGCCTCGACCAGAGCCCGCGACAGCCCTTCGGTGCGCGACGGCAGCACGAACAGGTCCGCGCCGTCGAGCTGGGCCCGGACCTCGCTCGCCGGCAGGTTCCCGGTGAAGGTGACCTGCCCGGCCAGACCGTGCGCGGCCGCGAGCCGTTGCAGCCCCGGCCGGAACCGGCCGTCACCGACGTGCACCAGGCGCAGCGCGATACCGTCGTCGATCAACCGGCGCATCGCCAGCAGCAACACGTCGACGCCTTTGTACATCTGTTCGAGTGCGCCGACACAGACCAGGGTGACCGGGGCGCCGGCCGGTGGCGCCGGCCGCGGCTCGCCGACGAACGCTCCCGCCCGCAGATCGATACTGGAGTACCAGGCGCTGACCGTGTGCGGGCCGGGTGGGTAGCGGGCCTGCAGGTGGGTCTCGGTGACGTACGCGGCACCGGTGGCGTGGCGGCACTGATCCCGCAGCCGACGGACGGCCCAGCGGCGGACCAGCGGCCGCAGCGGATGATCCACCACGCCCGGGGCGAACACGTCGTACGGATCGCCGACCACCTCCACCACGTAGCCGCGGTGCTGCCGGCGCAGGATCGGGACCAGCGTCGCGGCGATCGGCGACGGAACCCGCAGGATGACGGCCTCGACACCGCGGACCGCCGCCTGCAACGACCGGCGCAGCGACCGTCGACGCAGCAGGTAGCCGCCCGGACCGACGTAGTACGGCAGTGGCCAGACCTCGACGCCGAGGCCGTCCACCCGCGACCCGTCGGCCGGTGCCGTCGTGACGTCGGTGACCCGGGCGAGCAGCCGTACCCGCTCGAACGCCGACAGATATCGGGTCCAGAAGGAGTGCGCCGGCCCGACCCTGGCCCACACCGCTCCGTCGGGCGTGCGCTGCAGCCGCGACTCGGTGCTGACCGCGACAGTGCCCGCCGCTGGTCCTGGCAGTTTCTCCACTGTGCCCCCCGCAACGCCAGCAAGATGTGCTATCCGCTATGACGGTAACAGGCTGTTAGGGCATTTCGTCGGTTTCCACCTGATCCCATGGACCGCCGGGATGCCTGCCCCGACGGCAACCGCCACGCGGGTCAGCGTCGCGCGGCCCCGACCGTCCGGCGCCGCGTCGGCGACCGATGCCCGCCACCGGCAGCCTCCACCACGTCGGCCATCGCCCGCGCGCAGTCACCACTGTCGAACAGTCTCTCGGTACGCTCGCGGGCGAGCCGGCCGCGCCGGGTCAGCGCACCTGACCGGAACTCGGCCTCGGCCGCCCGCAACGCGGCGGTCAGCGCCGCGACGTCCCCCGCCGGGACCACCCAGCCACACGCCGCATCGACCGTTTCGCCAAGGCCACCGGCCGTCGACACGATGGAGGCGACACCGGATGCCCCGGCCTCCAGCGCCGCCCCGTGGTTCTCCGATCGCGACGGACTGACGCTCAGATCGGCCGTCGCGTAGTACCGACGAACATCGACGACGCCGGCGAACCAGTCGATGCTCGGATCACCCAGCACGTCGAACCGGCTGATCAGGTCCTGCCGGTGCTCCTCCCCCGCCGCGTCCCACCCCGCGCCGACCAGAACCAGCCGCGACCGCGGACGCTCGCTTCGGAAGGCACGCCAGGCCGCCAGCAGGACGTCGTGGCCCTTGATGCCGAGCCCGCGGTGCACGATCGACCGGGGGGCGTACACATAGGCAACCATGATCACCACGAACACGTCGTCCGGCAGGCCGAACTGACGGCGGGCGACGACCCGGGCGGCGGTGTCGGCCGGAACGAACGCGGCGGTGTCCACTCCGTACGGCACCATGCTGACCCGGTGCTCGGGCATGCCGAGCCGACGGTAGAGCGCCGCGGTGTGAACGCTGCCGGCGATCACGACGTCGTCGAGCCGGACCAGCAGCCGCTCGACGGCACGGATCCACCGTGATTCCAGAAACAGCGGTCCCGGCACCATGAAGACCCGGGCCACGCCGAGCCCTGGCGAGCACAGGCGGACCGCCAGCGCCGCATGGTAGTGGTGGCACTGGACCACGTCCGGCCGCAGCCGGCGCAGCAACCGCCGCAGCCGCCACAACTGCAGCGGCGTCGACGGCGATGGCCGGAACCGGAAACGAAAGGGTGAGTCGGCCATCGGTACCCCGGCGCGGTCCAGCTGCTCACGCAGTCGTCCGGCGCCGGGCGGCAGGACGACGGTCACGTCGTTGCCGCGCCGGCGCAGCTCCTCGACCTGCGGCATGATCCACCGCCCGCCTTCGGTGGTCTTGAGCATCACCACGACGCGCACGCTCGCCCCCGCGTCCACCGGCGCGTCGGGCGCGAGGTGCCGACGGCGCCCTCTCGACCGCCTCATCGCGCCGGTACGCCCTTGACCACCGCGCCCGCCGGTACGTCGCGCACCACGCAGGCACCGGCGCCGACGGTCGCACCGGCGCCGACCCGCAGACCCTGCAGGATCGCCGCGGTCGTGCCGACCAGCACCGCCTCGGCCAGCCGGCAACTGCCGGAGACCGCCGCCAACGGGTTGACCGAGCAGTAGTCGTCCATCGTGGTGTCATGCCCGACGACGCTGTTCTGGTTCAGATGCACGTGCCGACCGAGCCTGACGTTCGTGGTCACCCGTGCTCCGGCGAACAGCACCGTGCCGGGGCCGAGACGGCTGGCCAACCCGACCGTCGCACTCGGATGGACCAGGGTCGCGGCAGCCGGCCGCGCTCCGCCGGCCGGGTTCACCACGGCCGCGTCGATACGCCGACCCACCGCGCGACGGTAGGCGGGAACGCCGATGCCGATCACGTAGGCCGGTGGTGCGGTCGTGGTGGTCAGCCAGCTCACCGCGCCGAGCAGCGGCACACCGAGGCGGTCCAGCGACTCCTTGTCGGCCGGGCTCGGATCGTCGTCGACGAAGCCGAGTACCCGCCAGGGTCGACCGGCGACGCACCGGTTGATCGCGGTGACGATGCCGAACACCTCGCGACCGTGCCCGCCGCAGCCGACGATGACCAGATCGCGGGAACTCATCGCCCGCTCCGGTCGCCGTCGAGAAACCTGTCGATCGCCGCCAGCACCTCGACGATCTGCTCGTCACCCAATGACGACCCGCTGGGCAGGGCGAGCCCGGTGCCGAACAGTTGGTCGGCCGCGCCGGTGACCAGCCGGTACGCGCCGGCGTGCACCGGCTGGCGATGCATCGGCTTCCATACTGGTCGGGTCTCGATGTGTCGTCCGGCGAGGTACCGGGCGAGCGCACCGACATCCCAGCCGGCCCGCTGCGGGTCCACCACGATCACCGTCAACCAGGCGTTGGCGCCCTGATCGGCGGCGTCGCCGAGATCGCCCAGCAGGTTCACCCCCGGCACCGCGGCGAAGGTCTTGGCGTAACGCTGGCGCAGTTCCCGGCGTCGGGCGATCATCGAGTCGAGTCGACGTAGCTGCGCCCGACCGAGCGCGGCCAGCAGATTGCTCAACCGGTAGTTGTAGCCGATGTCGGTGTGCTCGTAGTGGGCCACCGGCTGGCGGGCCTGGCCGGCCAGATAGCGGCAGTGAGCGGCCAGCGTCTGGTCGTCGGTGGTCACCATCCCGCCGCCCGAGGTGGTCATGATCTTGTTGCCGTTGAACGAGAGGACACTCGCACGGCCGAACGATCCCGCCGGACGACCGTGCAGTGCCGCACCGAGCGCCTCCGCCGCGTCAGCCACGACCGGTACCCGGTGCGCCGCGCACAGCGGCAGGATCGCGTCGTAGTCGGCGCAGCGGCCGAACATGTCCACCGGGATCACCGCGGTCACCGGGGGCCAGGGTGCGTCGCGGCGATCGAGCGCTTCGCCGAGCAGCCCACTGTCGATGTTTCCGGTAGCCGGATCACAGTCGACGAAAATCGGTACGGCTCCGGTGTACGCGACCGCGTTGGCGGTAGCCGCGAACGTCAACGTCGGCACCACCACCGACTGTCCCGCGCCGACGCCGAGCGCGAGCAGGGCCAGGTGCAGACCTGCGGTGCCCGAACTCACCGCCACCGCGTACTGCGCGCCGACCCGGCCGGCGAGTTCGCGCTCGAACTCGTCCACCTCCGGCCCCGACGGCGCGACCCACCCGGAGCGCAACGCGCTCACCACGAACTCCGCCTCCAGATCGCCCACGTCGGGCGCGGACAGATGGATCCGGCCGGTCATCGCGATGCTCCGGCCGAGAGCGTCGACCAGCCGCTAGGCTGCACGAGACCCGAGCTCAGGGCCGGTTGCGGCGTCCCCCTGAGGCGCAGTCGCCGGATCATCGCGACCGGGCAGGGCAACGAGGGCGCCGCGGAATGGCTGGCACCGTTGACCGACGATGACGTCACCGTCCCGGATGACGACCGTTTCACCATCCTGTTCGTGTGCCGGGCGAACATCTGCCGCTCGCCCATGGCCGAACGGTTGGCCCGGCATGCCATCGCATGCCGGCTGGGCGCGCAAGCCGAGGTGTTCGCCGTACACAGCGCCGGCACCCACGCGCTGGCCGACCAACCGATGCACCCGCACACCGAGCGCGTGTTGCGGGAGCGCCAGGCGGACGTCGCCGGCTTTCGCAGCCGGTTGGTCGGCGCCGGCCACCTCGGCTCGGCCGATCTGGTGCTGACCGCCAGCCGCCGGCATCGGGCGCACTGCGTCAACCTGGCACCGCAGGCGGTGGCCCGGACCTTCACCGTCCGGCAGTTCGGCCGGCTCGCCGGGGCCGTCGTCGCGGCGCCCGTGGGCACCGGCGCGGCCGTCGGTGTCACCGCCGACACACCCACCGCCCGGGCCCGGGGCCTGATCACGGCTGCGGCCGCGGCCCGTAGCCGGATCCAACCCGTCTCGGCCGGCCAGGACGACCTGGCCGATCCGGTGCTTCGACCGTTGGCCGACTTCCGCGACTGTGCCGACCAGATCAGCCGGACACTCGACGTGTTGCTGGATCTCATCACGAAGCCCTGATCGCGCCGCTGCCGACCGGCTCGCGCTGGTCGGCGCCCGGTGAATTCGGCCCGGACCGGTCCGGGCCCGGCTGATCGGCCGCCGCGACGGCGACGGCGCGTACGGTGGGCTGCCGGGCCGGTCCGCCGCGGTGGCGTCGGCGTCGATCCTGGTAGTAGTTGTTGTACACGCCGCTGCGCTGCGGGGCCATGTTCAGCACACAGCCGAGCAGGCGGGCGTCGACCGCCCGAAGCGCGGTCACGGCCGCGAGCAGGTGGGCCTCGGTGGTCTTGGCGCACCGTCCCACCAGGATCGCCCCGTCGGACTGGGCGGCGATCGGCGCCGCGTCGGTGACCGGCAGCAGCGGCGCGGTGTCCACGATCACGACGTCGAACCGTTGGCGCAGCGTACTCAGCAGGTCGGCCATCTGCTGCGAGCCCAGCAGCTCGCTGGGATTCGGCGGAATGAAGCCGCTGGGCAGCAGGGTCAGCCCGCTGTCGCCCCAGGGCTGGAGCACGTCGTCGAGCTCCGCCTGGCCGGCCAGCACGTTGGTGAGCCCGACCGCGCCCTCCATGTCGAGATAGGACGTGGCCTGCGGGCGACGCAGGTCGGCCTCCACCAGCAGCACGCGACTGCCTGCCTCGGCGAAGGCCAGCGCCAGGTTGGTGGCGGTGGTGGTCTTGCCCTCGCCCGGCATCGCGCTCGTCACCACCAGGCTGCGTAACGGCTTGTCGATGTCGGCGTACTGCAGATTGGTCCGGAGCTGGCGGAATGCCTCGGCCCGGGGCGAGTGAGCCTGCCGGCCGACGATCAGTGGTTCCCGGCGCGCGGCGGCGTCCAGCGGGATCGTGCCGAGCACCGCCGCCGACGTCACCGCCTGCGCCTGGTCGGCGGTGCGGACCGTCGTGTCGAGCAGGCCACGCAACAACGCCAGACCGGCGCCGGCCACCAGCCCGAGCAGCGTCGCCAGGCTCAGATTGCGTACCGGCCGCGGGGCGACCGGGTCGGGGTTGAGCCGGGGACCCGCGATCACCTCGACCTTGACCGCCGGACGGCTCGCGCCGGGCGAGGTTTCCAGCCGCTGCACCAGGGTGACGAACTCACGGGCGATCGCCCCGGCGATCGCCTCCGAACGGTTCGGCGAGCTGTCGGTCACCGTCGCCTGCAGCATCACGGTGTCCGGCACCGGCCGCGCGCTGATCCGGGCGCGCACCTGCCCGGCGGTCAGCCCCAGGCTGTGCCGGTCCACCACGGTCTCGGCGAGACGGTCGCTGGTCAGCAGGCCGCTGTAGGACTTCACCCGCTGCTGGGAGAACAGGCCGCCCTGGTAGGCATCGGTCACCCCCTGCACGGTGGCGGTCGACACGAAGAAGGTCACCGAGGTGGCGTACTGCGGGGTAGCCCGCGCGTTGATCAGCGCTGCGGTACCCACCGCAACGACAACCGCGGCCACCACCCACAGCCATCGCTTCCGTACCGCGTCGAGGTAGTCACGCAGTTCCATCGGTACGGCCTCCAAAGCTCCCACCAAGTCCTGTCGAACCCATCTTGTACTAATTAGCCCAATTAGAGGGATGTTTCTGGTGAAATAATGACATCGAGCTTTCCGTCCGTAGTCAGTGGACGAGAGCCAGTGGACGAGACAGGGACGACCGCCGCCGGCACTGCCGGCCGGCCCGCCCGTACGCCGATCGAACGGGGCTGTGATGGAGCTATCGACCCGACCTGACGACACCACCGCACGTCGCCCACGCGAACGCACGGTCGCCGGACTGTGGCTGGCCGATCTGGCCGCCTGGTGCACAGGGCTGGTCGTCGCGGCCTGGACCCGCTACGAGTTCGCCCTCACCGGCATGCACCTCAACGGCCTGCTGCTGGCCATACTCGCCGCGGTCGTGCTGCACACCGCACTCGCCCACACCGGCTACCTCTACCGGGACCGGTACCGGCTGGGCAGCTTCGACGAGGTATGGGCGGTGTCGCGCTGCGTACTGACCACCATGGCGGTGCTGCTCCTGCTCGATCTCGCAGCACCGCAACGCCCGGTGCCGGCCAGCGCGCCCCTGGTCGGTGGGTGCCTCGCCCTGACCCAGATGCTCGGTGTGCGCTACCTACGCCGGCTACGCCGCGAGCGGCGCCTGCGCAGCCGTGGACGGGACGCCCAACCGGTGTTGCTCTTCGGCGCCGGCTCCGCCGGGCAGTCGCTGCTGCGGGCGATGCTCGACGAGCCCGACGGGCGGTATCTGCCGGTCGGCCTGCTCGACGACGACCCCGCGAAACGACAACTACGGCTCAACGGCGTCCCGGTGCTCGGCGCTCGCCAGGACATTCCCGCCGCCGTGGCCGCGACCGGTGCCAGCACCGTCGTGTCGGCGGTCGCGAACGCCGACGCCGCGCTCATCCGCGAGGTCCGTCAACTCGCCCACCAGGCCGGCGCCCGGTTCAAGGTGGTGCCGTCGGTCAGCGAACTGCTGGAGAACGAGCCGGCCGTCACCGACCTGCGCGACCCGGACCACAGCGACCTGCTCGGCCGGCACCAGATCGAGACCGATCTGGATTCCATCGCCGGGTACCTGACCGGCAAGCGTGTCCTGATCACCGGAGCCGGCGGTTCGATCGGCTCTGAACTCTGCCGGCAGATCCAGCGCTTCCAGCCGGGGGAACTGATGATGCTCGACCGCGACGAGTCGGCGCTGCACGCCGTACAACTGTCGCTTCGTGGCCGGGCGTTGCTGGACAGCCCCGACCTGATCCTCGCCGACCTGCGCGACAGCGAAGCGATCCGCGCCATCATCCGGACCCGCCGGCCGGAGGTGGTGTTCCACGCCGCCGCCCTCAAGCACCTGACCTTGTTGGAGCGCCATCCCGGGGAAGCGGTCAAGAGCAACGTCTGGGGCACCCAGACGTTGCTGGAGGCCGCCGCCGCGGTGGAACGCTTCGTCAACATCTCGACCGACAAAGCCGCCGATCCGACCAGTGTGCTCGGCTACTCGAAACGGATCACCGAACGACTGACCGCGTTCGCCGCCGGCGTCAATCCGGGCACCTTCCTCAGCGTACGGTTCGGCAACGTGCTCGGCAGCCGCGGGTCGGTCCTGCACGCATTCTGCGCCCAGGCAGCCGCAGGCAAACCGATAACCGTCACCGATCCCGAGGTGACCCGGTACTTCATGACCGTCCAGGAGGCGGTGCAGCTGGTCATCCAGGCCGCGGCGATCGGTCGCGACGGTGAGGCGTTGGTGCTCGACATGGGCAGACCGGTGCGGATCGCGGACGTCGCCCGCAGCATCGCCGAGCAGTACGACAACCCTGTCACCATCGTCTACACCGGTCTGCGCCCCGGCGAGAAGCTGCACGAGGACCTGCTCGGTCGCGCCGAACGCGACGCTCGCCCGCTGCATCCGCTGATCTCCCAGGTTCCCGTCCCGGCGCTGGACCCGGTCCACGTGCACCTGCTCGACCCGTACGGCCGACCCGACGATCTGACCGACGACCTGGCCGCCCTCTGCCAGCCGGAACCGCCGCTGGTCGGAACCGGCGGTCAGCTCGGGGCCCGGCCGCCGACACCGGCACGCCACACCGGGGCGGCGACGAGCACCGCCGAGACGTCGGCCGCCGCCGCACACGGATCCGGCGCTTCGGCCTGATCCGCGGCGAGGATCGGCTAGCCGCGCAGTACCAGGACCGCGTCGGCCTCCACCGGGCTGCCCAACGGCAGCGTCGCCACACCGAGTGCGGTCCGCACGTGCGGTGGGCCGCCGATCACCTCGGAGAACACGTCCGTGGCCGCGTGGGCGACCAGATGCTGGTCGGTGAAGGTCGGGTCGCTGGCGACATAGACAGCCAACCGGAGCACCGACCCGACCGCGTCCAGGCCGATCGTCTGCTCGACGACGGACAGCAGGTTGATGGCGCACTGCCGGGCACAACGACGGGCCTGCCCGAGGTCGACCTCGGCACCCACCCGGCCGGTGGCCAGCAACCCGCCGTCGGCCATGGCGACCTGGCCGGAGAGCCAGAGCAGGTCGCCCTCGCGGCGGGCGGGTTCGATCGTCGCCGCCTGCTCGGCCGGCCGGGGACGGCCCTGCCGGGCATGCCGCAGGCTCTCGGTTCGGCTCACTGGTGCCTCCTCCTCGGCGCGAAACGGCGTGTCGTCCCGACGCCGGGAACTATCGCCGCTGGTCAGACGCCTGTCAAGACGCGGTCCGGGGCATCGGCCGGCGTGTACCGGTGGTCAGAACAGGGTCGCCGGCCCGGCCGGTGTCGGCTGCGGCAATGCCTCGAGCTCGGGCACCCGGGCGCGCACCTCGTCATGGAAACGGCGCGCGAGCACCGGCGCCTCGCGGTTGTCCGGGGTGTGGATGAACATGGTCGGCGAGCGGCCCTCACGCAGCCAGGTCACGGTGGCATCGACCCAGTGCCGCCATCCGTCGGCCGTCTGGTCGGGGTCGTCGCGACCGAGGTAGCGCACGACGGGGCGGTCGGTCAACGCGCGCGACCGCAGCGGGGTACGGGGCTTGCTGGTCCAGGCGTCGCGTTCCGCGTCGCTGGTCGGCGGGCTGCGGAAGAACCCGGTGGTGTCGAAGGGGATCCACTCGGCGGCCACGGTGGCGAGCGCGTCTTCCAACGTCCGGGTAGCGGCGGCGTCGACGAAGAACGCCGGATGGCGGACCTCAACGGCGTACCGGTACGTCGCCGGCATCCGCCGTAGGAAGCGCACGAGCGCCGGTACCTCGTGCGGGCCGAACGATCCGGGTAGTTGTATCCAGAGCGGGTCGGCCCGTGGCCCGAGCGGCTCGATCGCTGTCAGGAAGCTGTGTACCGGCCCGTCGGCGCCGGTCAGCCGGTGCTCGTGCGTGACGGTCCTGGGCAGCTTCAGAACGAACCGGAAGTCGGGATCGACCTGGTCCGCCCAGGTGGCCACCGTCGCCCGCGTCGGTGTCGCGTAGAACGTCGTGTTGCCCTCGACCGCGTTGCACCAACTGGCGTAGTGGCGCAGTCGGTCCTGCGGTGTACGCGGATGCCCGAGCAGGCGTTCCTGCCACGCCTTGTGCGTCCACATCGCGCAACCCACGTGCAGGCGCATCTGCACCGCGCTCCACCCCCACCGGTCGACCGACGTACGCTGAGTCAGGCCAATGATCGCCTGTCGCGCGGCCGGACGGTACGTCAGGTCCCGCCCGGCCGCGGCTCAGTCGGCCGGTGGCCGGCTCGGCGGTGGAGCGGGTGGTGGATCGGCGGCCGCGGCAGCCAGGTGCAGGGAAAGCTCCTGCACCAGATCCTCCATGCGCTGCCCGGTCTGTGCCCGCACCAACGCCAGGGCCAACTCGGCGAGCAGGCAGAACCCGCTGGTCCGGGTGGCTTCGTCAGGAAACTCGGCCAGCAGGGCCGCCGCCCCGTCGTGGTCACCTCGATGCCGGGCGCCGATGAAGCCGGCGGCACGTTGCGCCGCGACGAACGCCGACTCGGCGAAGGCCACCCGGTTGTCGGGTTCACCGCTCACGGTTGTCGGATCGGGTTGCCGACGGAGCGCGCCGCCGTGAATCGGCTGGCCACGTCCGACCAGTCGACCAGGCCCCAGAGCCGGTCGACGTAGTCCGGGCGGACGTTGCGGTACTGCAGGTAGTAGGCGTGTTCCCAGGCGTCGAAGACAAGGACCGGGGTGGTGGCCTGCCCCACGTTGCCGTGATGGTCGTACACCTGCTCGACGAGCAGCCGCTGCCCCAGCGGCTCCCAGGCCAGCACCCCCCAGCCGGAGCCCTGCACCCCCTTGGTGGCCGCCGAGAGCTGGCCGGCGAAGGCGTCGAACGAGCCGAAGTGCTCGTCGATCGCCGCGGCGAGTTCCCCGTCGGGGCGGTCACCGCCGTCCGGTGACAGGTTGCGCCAGAAGATCGAGTGCAGGACGTGGCCAGAGAGATTGAACGCCAGCGTCTTCTCCAGACCGACCAAGGCTGCGTAGTCACCCTTGTCGCGGACTTCGGCGAGCTGGTCGAGCGTGTCGTTGCTGCCCTTGACGTACGCGGCGTGGTGCTTGCCGTGGTGCAACTCGAGGATTTCGCCGGACATCGCGGGTTCGAGCGCGCCGTAGTCGTACGGCATGTCGGGAAGCGTGTAGACGGCCATCGTCCACCTCTCGGTCTGATCCCAGCAGGTCTCGACCAGTATCCCTTGTTGCAATGTCTTTGCAACTAGCAGGGGTTGGTGTCTGGATGGTCGTTCCTGTGGCGGTGCCCCGCACACGTCACCGCGCCCGGGGCACCACGCACACAGGTAGCCGGATGGTCGGGTGTGCCGAACGGGTCGAGAACCCGGTCACACCCCCGCGTCGTAGCTGGCGGTGACCGCGTCCGCGGTCACCTGCGCGGGCAGTGCGAACGAACGGCGGAACGAGCCGTGACGGACCTCGCGCCAGCGCCGGCCGTGCCGCTCGTCGACGCCCACGCCGGGCAACTCGACCCGGATCACCGCGTCGTCACCGTCGCGGCTCACCTCAGCAGCCGGAACGAAGCCGGCGGACGGACGCGCGACCGTCCCGAAAGCGTGCCGTACCAGGGCAGTTCCCGTCGGCCAGTCGGCGCGGTGACAGGTGTCACGGTCGGCCGCGGCCACCGGCTCAGCGGGACGCGCCCGGACCGATCGTCGTCCAGACCGCCTCGACCGCACCGCCGCGCAGCGCGGTGACCTCACCGAGGCTGGAGAAGACGGTGCAGACGTGGTTGGGGATGATCTGCACCCGCTGCCCCACCGTCAGCCGGGTCGGCTCGCCGGCCCCGGCCCAGCGCAGCCAGCCGTGCTCCTCGGACAGCCGGTCGATGTACCAGCCGGGCAACCCCAGCAGCTGGCCATGGCCGGGAAACCGTGAGACGTGTGCCACCGCCGCAAGGCCGTCCTGGCTCAGTGCCTTCGAGCCCGCGTCGATACACGCCCGGTCCGGCCGGGCGTGGCTGACCACGGTCGACAGCACCCGCACCGCGCACGTCGCGGCAGTGGCGTTGCCCAACGCGATCTGCCCCAGGTCGTTGAAGGCATAGATCCCCGGGCGGATCTCGGTCACGCCCGGGGCGGCCGCGACATGGCGGGCCGACGCCGAGGCGCCCATCGACACGGTCGACAGGGTCAACCCGGCGGCCCGGATCGCGTCGGCGACGGCGACCATGGCCTGGGCGGCAGCCCGGGACCGGGCGGCGAGATCGGCCCGGTCGGTGGCCCCGTACACGGATCCTTCGTGAGTCATCACCCCGGTCAACCGCACCCCCGGCAGCTCGGCGATGTCCCACGCGATGCGGGCCGCGTCCGCCGGGTCGACCCCACAGCGGCCGAGTCCGCTGTCGACGATCAGCACCATGTCCAGCAGCCGGCCCGAACCGGCGAACGCCTCACCGAGACTGCGGGCGCCGGCCACGCTGTCGGTGCCGACAGTGAGTTCGCACCGCTGAGCCAGCCGCACCGCACGCTGCGCCTTGTCCGCCCCGACCAGTGGGTACGCCACCGTCAGCCGCGGCACCCCGGCCGCGACCAGGGCATGTGCCTCGCCGAGCTTGGCCACGCAGATGCCGTCCGCCCCGCGTTGCATCTGCAGCTGCGCGATCTGCGCGACGCGGTGCGTCTTGGCATGCGGGCGCAGTGCCACCTGGTGCTGGTGGCAGAGCCCGACCATCTCGTCCAGATTGCGTTCCAGCACGTCCAGATCAAGCAGTAGGTTCGGTGTCTCCAGATCGGTCGGCACGGCGAAGGCGTCGGGAGGCGAGGTCTGCGAGTGAACGTCGACGGTCACGGGAGTCTCTCCGGGGCACTTGTCGGTTCGGGCAGGGGCGGTGGCCGACCGGGGCCGGCGGCAGGCGGCGGGTAGGCACCGGTCGCCGTCGACCACCCCTGGGCACCATCCTGCCTCAGCTGACCACACCGGGCAGGCCACCGGGGGTGGCCGAGCGGCAGGCAGCCGCCATCCTCGTCGGGGGCCGCACACCGATCGCCGGCCGTGCGGCTAGAGCAGCCCCGCGGCGACCGCGCGGACCCGGGCGGCGATCTCGGTGACGTCGCCGTCGGTCAGCCGTGGCAGGGTAGGCAGGTTGAATCCGCGCGCGGCCAGGTCGGTCGAGACCGGAAACCGGCCCGCCGATCCCCGGTAGGGCGGCAATTCAGGCAATGGGACGAAGAACGGCCGGGTCTCCACCCCGAGGTGCGCCAGCCGGCGCAACAGCGTGTCCCGTACCGCCCGGCCACCACCCGCGACCAGCGCGCACGCCATCCAGGGCGCACGGCGTGTCCCCGGGTCGGGCGGCGGGCGCTCGGCCAGTCCGGCAGCGCCGGCGAGGGCACGGGTGTACCCACGGATGATCCGCCTACGGCGGGCGAGCAGGTCCTCGGCCCGTTCCAACTGCGCGCAGAGCATCGCCGCGGCGACGTTGGTGAGCCGGTAGTTGAACCCGATCAGTGGGTGGTAGTAGCGGCGCTGCGGATCCATGCCCTGGTTGCGCAGCATCCGCATCCGCTCGACGAGCAGCGGATCGGTGGTCACCACCGCGCCGCCCTCGCCACAGGTCAGGATCTTGTTGCCGAAGAACGAGAACGTGGTCAGATCGGCCAGGGCACCCACCGGCGCGCCGGCCACGCTGGCCCCGAGCGACTCGGCGGCGTCGGCCACCAGCAACAGGCCGTGTTCGTGGCAGAGTCGACGCAACGCCGGGTAGTCCGCCGGCTGGCCGTACAGGTCGACGGCGAGTACCGCCCTGGTCCGGTTGGTCACCGCAGCGCGCACCTGCCCCGGGTCCAGGCACCAGGTACGTGGGCAGACATCGACGAACACCGGGCGGGCACCGCAGTACACCACGGCGTTCGCGGTGGCGACGTAGGTCAGCGCAGGCACGATGACCTCGTCACCCGGCCCGATCCCGGCCGCGGCCAGGGCCAGATGCAGGGCCACCGTGCCGTTGGCCGTGGCCACCGCGTACCGGGTCCGGCACCAGGCGGCGAACTCGTGCTCGAACCGGTCCAGGTAGGCGCCCCGGGACGACACCCAGCCGCTGCGCACCGCGTCCAGGACGTACTTCTCCTCCAGGTCGCTCAACGCCGGCTCGGCCAGCGGGAAGCGGTAGTCGGTCGGGACGCCGCGCCGCGGGCTCACCGGCCGCCACCAGCGAGGTCGGCCGGCGCCGCGTGGCCCGATCCCGGGATCGGTCCCCGGCAGCCGTCCGCGACCCACCGACAGACCGCGGCGTAGTCGGCCGCGGTGTCCGCCCAGGTGCGTCCGGCCAGCCGGTGTCCGGCCAGCGCCGACGCCTCGGCGTAGCGCCGCCGCTCACGCCGCAGCCGGCGAATCGCGTCCCGGATCGACCGAGGGCTGTGCGGATCGAAGAAGCAGACGTCGCCGCCGGCGAACTCGACCTGCGCCCGAAGCGGCGCGACATCCGCGCAGGCGACCGGCAGGCCCCAACTGAACGCCTCGAAGATCGCGCCGCTGGCCGCCTCCCACAGCGACGGCACCACCACGGCGTCGGCCCGGCTGAACAGCGCGGTCAACTCCCCCTCGGAGACGAACCCGGTGAAGCTCACCCGGCCGGCCAGGTCGGGCTCGGCCGCCCGTCGGCGTAGCTGGGTTGCCTGCGGATCCACCAGTGGGCCGGGGCACACCAGCCGGACCTCGGGCAGTTGCGCCACCGCGGCCAGCAGCGTCCGGTGGTTCTTGTGCCGGGCCGTGGCCGACGGGTACAGCAGCAGGCCCGGCTCGGAGCGCGCGGGCAGCCCGGCGGGGCGGGGATGGAACGCCGGCAACGGGATCAACGCGGTACGCCCGCGAGCCTGCCCGAACAGCTCGCGGACCTGCTGGTACGGATGCGGCCAGGAGACCACGACCGCCGCGGCCCGGGCCACGTTGCGCCGGATCAGCGCCTGGTCGGCCGCGCTGCGGAACTCGTCCTGGAACACCCGCAGGTCGTGCAGGACCAGCACGCTGCGCGCCGCACGCACCGGGACCCGGTGGAACGGGTAGATGGTGACCGCGTCGTCGGTGGGCACCGGATTGGCCCGCTGGCGCAGCGCGGCGACCGCCCGCCGGGCCGGTGCCGAGGAACTGACCCAGCCCGGCACCCAGCGGCGCAACCCGCCGGACTGACGGATCGCGGTGAACGGTTGCTGGACCTCCCGCCACCGCACCGGGGCGGGGCCGGTCCGCTGGCGCCACCGCTCGGCGGTGCCGGCGACGACGATCACCTCGACCTCGTCGGCGCCAGCGGCGAGCCCGCTGACGAGCCCGTAGGCGAAGGACTCGACCCCGGCGGAGCGCTCGGGCACGATGGCTGAGGCGTCGATGCGGATTCGCACGGCTGCACCTCCCTGATGACCTCCTGCGCGGCATGCGGCTTCATGGTGACTAACCAGCCGGCCAGGGCCAGGGACACGGCCGACGCGAGGACCGTCGCCGACGCCACCTCGGTCACCGTGCGGCAGAACGGGAACACCGCGAGGAAGACCAGCAAGGCGCAGCCGTTCACCGCGGCGGTCGCCCACGGGCGGTGTTGCCCGGCGAGTCGCCCGTTGACCCCGTGCCGCACCGCGACGAGCACCCCGGCCAGGCAGAGCAACTGGGCCGCCGGCACCGCCGCGACGAAGCCGGACCCGAACGCGAGCGGCACGCTCCACGGCGCGCTGCCCGCGACGACCGCGGCGAGCAACGAGGACAGTCCCAGGCCTGTGCCGTCGATCACCCGGTTCCCTGGCGCCCGCCCGGTCAGGCCACGCAACAGGCCCGCGCTGCCAAGCACACCGACGATGTTCCCGGCCGCGGTGGCGACCGCGTACACGCCGACCTGCGGCAGTGCGAAAGCGCTCGGCAGCAGCAGCAGATCGATGCGCAGGTTGACCAGGTGCAGCACCGCGCCGAGATGGTAGCCACCGGCGAAGCCGACCAACCGCCGGGACTGCCCCCGGGTCGGCCAGACCGGACGGATCCGGCGCCAACCGCCGACCAGCAGCGGTGGTAGCCAGACGCTGACGCCGACGGCCGCGACGAACAACGAGATCCCATACGCCGGCCAGATGGCGGTGGTCGCCGCGGCGGCCAGGCAGCCGCCGAGGTAGAGCAACGGCTGCAGCAGCCGCATCCGGACGAGCCCGGACCAGCGGCGACGTGCCACCAGATCCGCCGCTCGCATGTCGACGGCCACGTTTCCACAGGTCACAGCCGCGAACATGACGACCAACCAGGGCCCGTCCACGACGACGGCGCCTACCCCCAGAGCCAGCGGAACGCTCGCTACACCCAGCAGACCCAGGACGGTCAGCCCGACCGCGGGCGGCACGACCGGTCGGGACCGGACATCGGCCCGGGCGATCACCGCCTTGTCGACCGAACCGGTCGCGGTCCACGCGAGCACCGTCGCCCAGGTGACCAGGACAGCGAGCGCTCCCCGCCCGCCGGCGTCCACGGTCCGGGCGGCGATCGCGCTGGCGACCAACCCGATCACCGCGGTCAACAGGGCGCTCAGTTCGAGTCCGCGCTCGGCGGCCAGGGCCCGGATCGACGCGCGGGCGGGCAATCCGGCTACCTGTCGATCCGTACCAGGCGGCCACAACGCTCGTCGTCGAGCAGTTGCCGGTCGGCATCCACCATGATCCGGACCAGGTCGGTGAAGAGGGTCTTGGGCTGCCAGCCGAGTTGCCGACGCGCCTTCCCGGCGTCTCCGATGAGGACGTCGACCTCGGCGGGACGGTAGTAGCGGGGATCCACCCGCACGTACCGCTGCCAGTCCAGGCCGACGTGGTCGAAGGCGGCGGCGACGAACTCGCGTACGGTGTGCGCCTCGCCGGTGGCCACCACGTAGTCGTCAGGGCGCTCCGGCTGCAGGGTCAGCCACATGGCCGCCACGTACTCGGGGGCGTATCCCCAGTCGCGGACCGCATCCAGGTTGCCCAGGAACAGTTCGTCCTGGATGCCCGCCTCGATCCGGGCCACCGCGCGGGTGATCTTGCGGGTGACGAAGTTCTCTCCGCGCCGTGGGCTCTCGTGGTTGAACAGGATCCCGTTGCTGACGTACATGTCCCACGCCTCGCGGTAGTTCACCGCGGTCCAGTAGGCGAAGACCTTGGCGCAGCCGTACGGACTGCGCGGGTGGAACGGGGTGCCCTCGTGTTGCGGTGGCGGCGCGGCGCCGAACATCTCCGACGATGACGCCTGGTATATCCGACTGGACACCCCCGCCACCCGGACCGCCTCCAGCAGGCGCTGGGCACCGAGCCCGGTGACCTCGGCGGTGTGACCGGGGGTGTCGAACGAGACCCGCACGTGGCTCTGCGCGGCGAGGTTGTACACCTCGTCCGGTTCGGTCCGGCGCAGCAGCCGCACCAGCGAACCGGTATCGGTCAGGTCACCATAGTGCAGGAACAGGCGCGCGTCCGGGTCGCGGGGATGCACGTCGATGCGGTCGACCCGGTCGGTGTTGAAGCTCGACGAGCGTCGCTTCAACCCGTGCACCGTGTAGCCGCGGGCGAGCAGGAACTCGGCCAGGTAGCTGCCGTCCTGGCCGGTGATCCCGGTGATCAGCGCGGTGGCGGACATGGGACCTCACAGTTCGGTCAACGGGTGCCGGTCAGCGGGCGGGCCGGCACACCGGCGACCACGATCTGCGGCGGTACGTCGTGGATGACGGTCGCGCCGGCACCGACCACCGCGCCGGCACCGACCGAGATCCCGTCGATCACGGTGGCGCCGGCTCCGATGGTGGCGGCGCAGCCGATGCGGGCACCACCGGCCACCGTGCTGGCCGGCAGCAGGGTGGCGTAGTCGTCGAGGACGGTGTCGTGCCCGACCGAGGCGTTGGCGTCGACGTGCACGTGCCGTCCGGTGCGCACGTCGCTCATCAGGATCGCGCCCGGCCACAGCACGGTGCCGGGTCCGAGGTCGGCGCCACGGCACACGACGGCGGCCGGATGGACCAGCCGGGCCGGTACCGCGCGCAGCCGGGCGTCGACCCGGGCCCGGACCGGTCCGGCTCCGATGCCGATCAGGTACCGCGGCCCGGGCGACGCCTGCTGCTGCCACCACCCGTCGTCACCCAGCCATGGCACCGGTAGGACGGCCAAATCGGCATCACGCCGGGGACCGGTGCAGCCGATGATCTTGTAATCGCCGGCGGCTTCCGCGATGGCGAGGATCTCGCGGGCGTGCCCGGAGGTGCCGAGCAGGACCAGCCCGGACAGCGACGGGCCGGCAGGCACGCTGGGCTCGTGGGACAGCACGGACCACTCACTCTCATCGACATCTACTATACGGACAATTTGTATCAGATAGGGCGTACGTCGGTAGTCGAATCGCCGGGACCGACCGACGCGGTCCGCCGACCGCGGTCCGTGGGTGAACCGCGGTCCGCCCGCCGGGCACCGCCGGCCAACCGCACCACCAGGTACGCGGCGCCGAGCGCGACCAACGCCTGCAGGTGACCGGCGATGCTGTCCGGATACATCATCCCGACCAGCACCAGGTCCTCGATGACCAGCACGGCGGCGGCCAGTTTGAACGGCCCCGACCGGGTCGCCAGCAACAGCCCGAGATAAGCGGCGACGACCGCGAAGAACAGCATCATCCCGGCCGGCCCGGTGAGCAGCCACAGGTTGCCCACCGACAGGAACGTGTACGACGACTGCCCCGAACCACCCCGGAACGTGTCGAGCAGCCGGCCGGTGCTCACCTGCGGCCGGTCGCGGTCCAGCATCCGGGGCAGCACCGCGTACCTGGCCATGGTCAGCAAATCCGGCTGTCCCACGTCGATCGGCACCGGATGCCCGGCCGCCGATCCGATCAGCGTGTCCAGCCGCAACCGGCCGTACGCGTCGTAGTCGCGGTACTGGACCGCTCCGGCGGCCATCCGGACCTCGTTGCGCACCGTGATCGCCATCGGCCACAGGAGCAGACCGGCCAGCACCACCGCCAGCACCGTGCGGACCCGGACCAGCCCGAGGAGCAGCAGGCAGGCGGCGGCGCCGGTGAAGAACTCGAACGCGGGCGCGAACATCCCCGCCACCGTGACGTTGAGCAGCACGCTGGCGGCCAGGGCGGCGAGCCAGCCGAGCGCGGCCCGCACCGGCAACACTCCCGCCCGCCAGGCACAGCTGATCAGCACCACCGCGATCAACGGCCAGGCCCGAAACGGGGTGAGCAGCGGTTCGACCGTTGACCGCGACACCGCGTCGATCGCGACCCGGTACGAGTTCATCCCGACCAGGGTGCCGAGCAGGTTGGTGCCCAGAGCCACCGCGGCGACGAGTCGGGCGCCCCGGGCGAGCCGACGGTCCCGGCCGACCGGGCCGGTGAGTCGGGCCACCCACTGTGGTCCCGGCCGGTGCAGCCGGGCCAGCGCCACCTCCACACCGAACGCGGCCAGCACCGCCAGTCCGGTCAACTGGATGACGAACCACCGGTGCGGGTTGCCGGACAGCACCGCCGGCACCACCGCGAACGGCACGTACTGCACGGTCAGTCCGATGGTGACCGGAAACCGGCGCAGCCAGCCGGCCGGTGCCCGTCGGTGCCGGCCGACGCCGGCCGGCACCGACGCGTTTTCCGTCGCGACGGCGGTCATCCCGCCGCCCCGTCCAGTAGCCAGTCGAAGTAGTCGGCCGGGGAAAATGGGTCCGGATCCGGCACCACCGGTTCACTCAGCCGGATCACCGCCTCCCGCAGCGTGCGCGGATCCGCCGGACGGTACGGCCGCAGCGCCCCGCCGGCGATCTCGCGGGCCTGCGCGCCGTCCGGAGCGATCACGGCGACACCGCCGGCGCGTGCCTCCGCCAGCGGATAGCCGAACGACTCCACCACGCACGGGTAGAAGATCCCGGTGGCGGTGGCCCAATGGTCCGTCATCTCCTCGGAGGGCAACGGCCCGAGCACGCGCAGCAACGGGTGGTCGGCCAGATCCGGCGGCAACTGGGTACGGCTCGCGGTGACCCGTACCAGGGGTGGATCGGCCATTCCGGCCAGCACCGCCACCAGCGACCGCAGTTCCGTGGTGAGGTTCTTGTACGGACCCGGCACCACCGGCACCAGCAGCGCGCGCTCGGCCGAGCCGCGACGCGGCACCGCGGTGACCGGATGTGGGCGGACGACGATCCGGGCAGCCAGCGCCGGCCGGTGGAAGACCACCCGCTCGGCCATCGGGCTGCAGGGCACGACGATCACGTCGGCCCGCTCCAGCGATCGGCGCACCACCGGGATCTGGGCCCGCCACGCCGGCGGTAGACGAGTGGCCAGATGGGACTCGTCCGGGTAGAGAAAGTGCAGGGCGTTGCGGGCCAGAACCACCCGCCGACCGCCGCTGACCAGGAATGAGACGTTGTTGGCCGCGATCGTGGTGCGGGCCCGGCGGGCCAGTGACTCGCGACGCAGCAGCCAGCCCGGGGTGATTCGCCGTCCCCGACCGATCACCGTCACCTGGTCGACCGCCCCGCACCGGCGACCGGCACCGGCGCGTCGCAGGTGCCGGTCGAGTTCGGCCCGCCATCTGGCGGCACCGCCGCCGGCGCCACCGGCCGTGTCGAGCACCAAGGTCACGCCCGGATCCCCGCCCACTGGTGGTGGCGACGCACGGTCGACAGGATGAAGTCGACCACCCGACGTGAGGTGTCCGGTATCTGGTAGTCGGCCGGGCAGGGCACGCCGGCCACCGACACCTGCGCGGTGACGGTGCTCACCGCCTCGACCACCCCGACCGGATCGAGACCGGTCATCACGATCCCGCCCACCTCCAATGCCTCCGGCCGCTCGATCGACTCACGCAGGGTGACCGCGGGAAAACCGACGATCGACGCCTCCTCACTGACGGTGCCGCTGTCCGACAGCGTGCACCGGGCCCGGCGCTGCAGGTGTACGTAGTCGAAGAAGCCGAACGGTTCATGGAAGACGACACCGGACAGTGCGTCGGGTGCCAACCCGGCGGCGTCGATCCGCTTACGGGTGCGCGGATGTGTGGAGACCAGCACCGGCAGGCGCCAGCGCTGGTGGACCGCCCGCAGGCAGTCCAGCAGTCGGGCCAGCCGGGCCGGATCGTCGACGTTTTCCTCCCGGTGCGCGCTGACCACGAAGTACTCGCCGGGATGCAGGCCCAGGTGGGTCAGCACGCGGGCGGCGGCGATCGCCTCCCGGTGCCGGTCGAGCACCTCCCGCATCGGCGAACCGGTCAGCAGGATGCGCCGCGGATGCAGACCCTCGGCGAGCAGGTTGCGCCGGGCGTGCTCGGTGTAGACCAGGTTGAAGTCGCTGACGTGGTCGACCAGCCGACGGTTGGTCTCCTCCGGGACGTTCAGGTCGAAGCACCGGTTGCCCGCCTCCATGTGGTAGACCGGCACCCGCATCCGGCGGGCGATCAGCGCGGCGATGCAACTGTTGGTGTCGCCGAGCACCAGCAGAGCATCCGGCCGGTGGGCGCGGATCGCCTCCTCGACGCCGACGAGGACGTCGGCGAAGACCCGGCCAAGCGAGCGGGTGTCCACCCGCAGGAACCGGTCCGGTGCGCGCAACGCCAGCTCGGTGAAGAACACGTCGGACAGCTGGGGATCCCAGTTCTGCCCGGTGTGCACCAGCACATGGTCCACGGTGGCGTCGAGCCGGCGGACGACTTCGGACAGCCGGATGATCTCCGGCCGGGTGCCGACGACGGTCATCACCCGGGTGCTCCTCATCGGGCCACCGCCCGCCGGTGGGCCGCCTCCAGCAGCAACTGCTCGATCCGGTCCACCCCGCCCGCCAGCGACATCTCGAGCTCGTACGTCCGCCGGGCACGCACGGCCAACCGCGCCCGTTCGGTGTCGCCGGCCGCCGCGGCGGCGCTGAACGCGTCGGCGATCGCGCGCCAGTCCCCGGGTGGGCAACTCCAGCCCACCCCGGTACGGCGCACGAATCGCGCGGTGTCCCCGGCGGCCGCCGCGATCACCGGTACCCCGCAGGCGAGCGCCGCCTGCAGCTTCGACGGGATGACCCCACGCAACACCGGCAGGTCCCGCAGGGTCACCAACTGGTAATCGGCGGCGGCGGCCAGTTCGGCCATCTCCTCGGGCGGGCGCTGCCCCAGAAACCGCACGTTGCCGGCGCCCAGTTCCTCGGCCAGGGACCGGGCCGAGTGTGCCGCGACGCCGGAACCGACCAGTACCAGATCGACCTTGCCCGCCATCGCGGCAGCGGCCCGAACGGCCTCGTCTACGCCCTGGAAGACACCGAGATTTCCCGCGTACATGATGGTGCAACGGCTCCGCCCACCCGCCCGGACCTGATCGCGGGCCCGACTGGTCGCCGGCACCGGTCTGAACAGCCTCTCGTCGGTCCAGTTCAACACCACCTGCACCCGTCGTCGGTCCGCGCCCCGGGCCGCTACCAGGTCGCGGGCGCCGGGCGCGATCACGACGACCCGGTCGGCGGAGCGGTAGACCGCACGCATCAACCGGGCCAGCGCGGCGTCAGCCACGCGGCCGGTCAGCCCCCCAGGGCACAGCGGCGACGCCGTCACCGACTCCGGCCACACGTCCTGCACGTGCAGCACCACCGGGACACGACGCAACAGACGCAGCACGGCCGCCGCCGCGTACGCGGTGCCCGGCGGCAGGTAGACATAGAGCACGTCGATGTCGGCCAGATACCGTGGCGCGGCGAGGACGCTGCTCGCGGCGAAGGATACAAACGTCGCCGCCCGACGTGCCGCCGACGCGTCGTGGCTGGGGTAGAGCGGCACCCGGCGCACCGACAACCGCCCATCGGTGTGCCGGTGCCGCCAGGACTGCCGGTAGCCGGGATAGACCGTGCCCTGCGGATAGTTGGGGTAGCCGGTGAGCACCCGGACCTCGTGCCCGCGAGCGGTCAGCTCGGTGGCCAGGCTGCCCGGGATGAACGCCGGCTCCGGCGGGTACCACTGCGAGACGACGCCGATCCGCAGACCCTCCGCCGCGATCCGGGTCACCGGGTCACCACCGGCGCACCCGTCGGCGCCGGGGACCCGATCCGCACCTGCGGCGGCTCCACCAGCTCCGGATAGGTGTCCGGGCGGGCCGGATCGAAGACCTGGTCGGCCCAGAACAACGTGACCAGGTCGTCGTTCCCGGTGTTGACGATGTGGTGCGCCCACATGGTGGGCATGTCGACCACGACCGGTCGCTCGCCGCTGACCGGGAAACGTGCCGTCTCGCGGCTGGCCACCCGCCGCAGCCGGATCTCGCCGCTGCCGGCGAGCACCGCGAACCGCTCGATCTTGGCGAGATGGAAGTGCTCGCCGCGGCTGGCACCGGGCCGGGTGGTGGAGCAGAAGACCTGGCCACCGCCACCGCCACCGTGCACGCGCACGACCTCGACCAGATCACCCCGGTGGTCGCCACGGCGGATCAGCGGCATCGGATACGCCTGCGGAAACACGTGCGACCGGTAGGTGTTGAACAGCTGGGTCTCGAACCGGTCCGCCAGTGCCGGGATCTCCCCGCCACGGTAGTCGGTGGCGAACCGACCGAGCAGTCCGGCGAGCTGACCGACCGAGATCCGCCGGGCGGACAGCGCGGTCGACCAGGTGTCGCCGGTCGGAGCTCCGGCGAGCGCGGCCGCGGCGTCACCCGCGTGGACCAGGTCCAGCGGCCGATCGTCGCGGATCTGTGGTGAGACGTCGTCGGCCAACCGGCGGCAGAACGTCGCGACCACCGAGTTGTAGTCCGGCCGTCCATGCTCGCCGAACAGATTGGGCAGGAGCAGATCGATGAAAGCGTCGGGGCGTGGGCTGGCCTCGGCCAGCAGGGCCGCAGCCGCCGCCTTGGAGTCACCGTACGGCGTACCGTTGCCCGCCTGGATCGAGTTGGCGAACGCCACCTGCTGTGGTGGTCGTTGGCAGCGACGCAGCCCTTCGGCGACGGCCCTGGCCAGCGCGACGTTACCGACCGCGACCTGATCGGGCGTGCCCCGGTTCACCCCGGCGAGGTGCACCAGTCGATCCGCGCCGGTGAGCTTGTCCGCGACGCGCAGCGGATCGGCCAGTTCGGCACGACCGATCACCGCCGGCTCCGGCCAGCCGAGTGCCCGGCAGAGCACCCGCAGGTGCCAGCCGAGGAACCCGTTGCCGCCGGTCAGCACGAGCCGGTGGCTCATCCGACCATCACCAGTTCCCCGGCGCCCACCTCGGACCTGATCTCCGGCAGGTTGCCCAGCAACTCGACCAGCTGGGCGACGGTCAACCGGGTCGCGGTGTCGGAGGTGAAGTCGCCGCCGCCACGATCACCGCCCGGGCCGACGCCGGCCGGCAGGTCACTGTGGTAGTTCAGCCCTCGGGTGTCCGCCGGCACCCGCAGGACCTCGCCGAGATCGTCGGCACGGGCGAGCTCGTGGGCGGTCGCCAGGGTCTCCGCGGTCTTCTCGCCGTGCCGAACGCCGATGACGTCGGTCTTCGGCGCCACCTCGAACACCGTACAGACCGCTTCGGCCAGATCGGCGACCGTACAGGCAGGCGCCTTACGGATGAAGATGTCGCCCGGTTGGGCCTGGGTGAAGGCCCTGGCGACGAGGTCCACCGCGTCGGGCAGCGACATCAGGAAGCGGGTCATCCGCGGATCTGTGACGGTGAGCGGCCGGCCCTGCCGGATCTGCTCGACGAACAGCGGAAGGACCGAGCCGCGCGAGTAGAGCACGTTCCCGTAACGCACGCACGACACGACCGGGCCGTTCGGCCGCCGGTCGTACACGTACGACTGGACGAGCTTTTCCATCAGCGCCTTGGACATGCCCATCGCGCTCACCGGGTAGACGGCCTTGTCGGTACTGAGTGTCACCACGGTGCGCACCCCGGTCCGTTCGGCGGCCTCGATGACGGCCGCACTACCGAGGACGTTGGTCCGGACCGCCTCCAGGGGAAAGAACTCCCCGGAGGGCACCTGTTTGAGCGCGGCGGCGTGGAAGACGAAGTCCATGTCACGGCAGGCTCGACGGACCGTGTCCGGGTCCCGTACGTCACCCAGCTGGAAACGCAACCGGCCGTCGTCGAACGCGCGGCGCATCGTGTCCTGCTTCGCCTCGTCGCGGCTGAGGACACGCACCTCGGCGATGCTCGTGTCGAGCAGATAGCGGGCCATCGTCCGCCCGAAGGAACCGGTGCCGCCGGTGATCAGCACCCGGCACCCAGTCAACGCATCGGCCACGCCCGCTCCTGTCTGTCGGGGCCTCGGTGGGACGGTTGAGGCGGGACAGCCGCGGCTAAGAGCCCACCTTCAGGACCAAGACCACGGCAACCAGGCTAAATTACGCAGCTGCCACCATTCGGCACATCGCCGATATTTTCTGACCAGCCGCTGTCACGGCAGCACGTGTCGGGCGGTCGGCGAGCACCGGATCGGACAGCGGGTGGAGCCGGACGTTTGGCAAGGCTACCCTTTGCGATACGGCTGGCCGCCGGTGTTCCGGCTGGCCGGAGCAGGTCCCCCGACCCGGCCAGGAGTGTGCGATGCCCGACATCGTCGAGCGACCCCCGCGAACCGCCCCGCCTACCACGGCGTCGGCCGGCGCCCGGGACGCAGCGCCCCGGCTACGCACCAGGGCGCTGCGCCTCGGCTACGGCGCACAGGTCGTGGTGCCGCGACTCGATCTCGACATCGTCGACGGCTCGGTCACCGCGATCGTCGGACCGAACGGCTGCGGCAAGTCGACCCTGCTGCGCGCGCTCGGCCGACTGCTCCGACCGACCGCCGGGGAGGTACTGCTCGACGGGCAACGGATCCAACAGTTGCCCACCCGCGAAGTCGCCCGCCGACTCGGCATCCTGCCCCAATCACCGAGCGCACCGGACGGGCTCACCGTCGCCGATCTCGTCATGCGCGGCCGCCAGCCGCACCAGAGCTGGCTGCGGCAGTGGTCGCGGGCCGACGAACAGGTCGTCACCCAGGCGCTGGCCTGGACCGGGCTGACCGAGCTCGCCACGCACCCGGTGGACACCCTCTCCGGCGGTCAGCGGCAACGGGCCTGGATCTCGATGGCCCTGGCCCAGGGCACGGACATCCTGCTGCTCGACGAGCCGACCACGTATCTCGACCTGGCCCACCAGATCGACGTACTGGAGTTGGTCGACCGGCTGCACCGCGAGCACGGTCGGACCGTGGTGATGGTGCTGCACGACCTCAATCTGGCCGCCCGCTACGCCCGGCAACTGATCGCCATGAAGGACGGCGAGGTACTGGCCGGTGGCCCACCGGCCCAGGTGCTCACCCCCGAGCTGGTGGAGCAGGTCTTCGGACTGCGGGTGATGGTGATCGAGGATCCGGCCAGCGGCACCCCGCTCGTCGTTCCACTCGCCGGATCGGCAGCGCGGGCGTCCACCATAGAGAAGAAATCTATTCCGATGATTCGTGCCGTAACCGGCTGACGGGTCCGGTCGGGGGTACTGTTTGCCCGGGCAAGGTGCACCGACCGAAAGAGAGACCGTTCATGGCATACCCCGTGGTCACCACTGGTGACGTCTCCCGGCTGCTGGACGACTTGGTGGAGCGGGTGCCCGAAGCGCAACAAGCCGTTGCGCTGTCTCCCGACGGTCTACTGCTCGCGCATTCCAAAGGCGTCGAGCTTGAGCAGGCGGAACAACTGTCCGGAGTGGTAGCAGGACTGCGCGCACTCGCTGTCGCGGCCGGTCAACACGCCGGCACCGGACGGGTACGACAGATCGTCATCCAGATGGGCACCGCTTTCCTGTTCATCGCCGCTACTCCCGGTGGCGCCATCATCGCTGCGGTATTCGACGCCGGATCCGACATGGACGCCGTCGCCTACGAAGTGGCCTTGTTCGCCGGTCGGGCCGATCGGCATCTACCCGCCTTTCCCGAACCCGAGGATAGTCACCCGACGGAACCAGTCGAATCACTTACCGGAGGCGGCAAGCACTCCGCGTAGCGACACCTGGCCATACGGCGACCAATTGCCGTACGACAACCGCCACTCGCGTACCGTACGACGCCTGGCGTCATCGTGCCCAAGGTGGCTCAATCCACCCTGGTCACCGTCAGGTCGGAGAATCCGGCGGCGGCGTCGATGTCGTACCGGTCGGTCGTCTCCTCCCAGGAGGGGGTGCTCACCGTCTCGCCAGCGGCGACCCCGTCGCGGCGCTCGCCGTCCACACTGATGCTGCCGGCGCCGGAACCGGCCCGCACCCGGACCGGCACCTGCGCCGGCGCTTCGACGCGCCAGGTGCCGGCTCCGCCGGACATCCGGATTCCGACGGTGCCGTCCGGCTCCGGCAGCACGATATCCAATGTGCTCACCCCACCGGCGAGTTCCACCTCGGAAATGCGGGTACCGGTGAGATCGATCCGCTGCTCGGTCGCGCCGCCGAGGATCCGGACCGACCAGCGCACGTCACGGTGCAGTTCGATGTCCAGCACGCCGGTGCCCCCGTTGCCTGTCTCGGCGAGTCCGACCTGCACGCTGTCGTCCCGCACGGTCACCTGCGGCGCCACCGCGCCCTGCGGCGGTGTCCGCGCCCGCAACAGCTGGTCGCCGAGATCGGCGGCGAGCACCCGGATCTCGGTCGCGCCGTCGAGTACCTCCAGCCGAGCGACGGTCCGGCCGCCCAGCGGCTCCTGAACGGTCCAGGCGGGCGCACCGTCGCCGCCGTCGAAGCCCGGGCCGGCGGCGGAGCCGGAGCCCAACCGGTCGATCACGACCGCCACGATCGTACCGGCGACCAACAGCGCCGCGATCACCCCGAGGATGATCATCACACGGCGGGGCGGCCCGGGTCGGTCGCCGGCCGGCGACGCACCGTCGACCGGCGACTGCGCCGCGTGCGGTTGCTGCCCGGCCGTTGGCTGCTGGTTGCGCGTTTGCTGCGACACGACGTCCCATCCGTTTCCCGTGCGGGTGCCTGGCACCGGGACCCGCACCGGTCAGGCCGGGGCCGCCGGCGCGTCCGTTCCTACCCGGAAACCCGACCGGGCAATCATAGGCTGGCCGCCGCGGCCGTCTCGTCGCCCAGGCCCAGCAGGTGGTGCAGGTAGTCATTGACGAACAGGCCGTGCGGGTCGAGCCGATCCCGGGCCGCGAGGAACCGGTCCGCCTGCGGATAACGCTCGAGTAGGCGCCGACCGGCGAGCCGATGGATCTTCGCCCAGTGCGGGCGGCCACCGTAGGCCAGGAAGATCGGCTCCACGTCGGCGAAGAACTCGCGGTACGGCAGGTTCTCGTTCTGGTGCAGCGAGATGGTGACGCTGTCGCGCCCGTACGCCGGACTCAGATACGCCGCGTCGGCCGCGACGTAGCGGTAGAGCACCCGCCAGGCGGTGTGCTGACGGTGCCGCGACCGGATCCGGTGGCGCACCTCCTGGAAACAGGCCGGACCGGCCGGTGCCGGTACCGCGTACTCGATCTCGTGGAACCGCAGCGACCGTCGCTTGCTCAGCGTGGCGTTGCTCCACCCGGCCTGTTCCTCGGTGCAGCCGCTCGCCGGCAACTGCCACGGCCCGGGATCGTCGTCGACCGGGTTGACCGTCCGCAGGTGCGCGTCGTCGCGGCGCGGATACCAGTAGAAGTCCACGTTGCGGTTGCTCGTCAGCAACTCGTCAAAGGTGTCCAGGCACTGCTGTACCGGCAGCCCCCACTCGCGGCGGCGGGCCTGGAAAACCGGCACCACCCGGACCCGGACGGCGGTGAAGACGCCGAGCAGGCCCATCGACACCTGGACGGCCCGCAGCAGATCGAGATCGTGCTCCGCCTCGACCTGCTGGACCTGGCCGGCGGCGGTGACCATCCGGACCCCGGTGACCAGCGCGGACAGGTTCGGTAGGCCGCGACCGCTGCCGTGCGTACCGGTGCTCACCGCGCCGGCGATCGCCTGTGTGTCGACGTCACCCAGGTTGACCATGGCCAACCGGTGACGACCGAGATCCTCTCCGAGCCGGTGCAGCCGGGTACCGGCACCCACCCAGACCTGCCCGTCGCGTGGGGTGTCCAGCACGCCGGCCGGTAGCCGGTCCAGTGACAGCAGGACGTCGTCGGTGCGCACCAGCGGCGCCGAGGAGTGCCCGGCCCCGACCGGCCGCACCGTAGCCCCGTTCGCGGCGGCCCGCCTGATCACCCGGCACACCTCGGGTTCGGAGTCCGGATAGGCCACCGAACCCGGCTCGAAGCTGAGTCCGCCGGACCAGTTGCGCCAGGTCACAACGCGGCCCGCAACGGGTCGCCGGGACGGCGGCCACGCCGGTGGGACCGGGCCAGGTCGCGTCGGCCACGGCCGAGGGCGTCCAGCTTGCCCCACGGGCCAGGGATGTCGTGCACCTCGATGTGGCCCAGATCCTCGGGCACGGCGGGATCGACGATCAGGTCGCCGTCGTAGGGCTCCAGGCCGAGCAGCACCCGCAGGAACAGCAGCGGCGCACCGGCCGACGTCGCGTGCGGGCTGCCCGCCGCCGAGTACGGCACCGGATACTTCGTCAGCGACCGGTCGTAGCCGGCGAAGGTCTCCGGCAGCCGCGCGCCGAAGTACCGCGATGCCTCCAGCACCGCCCGCACGACCCGGGCCGCTTCGGCACGGTATCCGTACCGCCACAGCCCCCAGGCGATGAACGAATTGTCGAACGGCCACACGGTGCCGGTGTGGTAGCCGACCGGATTGAACCGGTGCGCACCGCTGGCCAGGGTACGGATCCCCCAGCCCGAGAACAGTTGCGGGCCCATCAGGTGATCGACCACCGACTGGGCGTACGCCGGCTCGACGATACCGCTCCACAGCAGGTGGCCGATGTTGGAGGTGAGGGCGTCGACCTGGCGGCCGTCACCTTGCAGCGCGTGCGCGTAGTACCCGCGATCGGCGATCCAGAAGTCCCGGTTGAACCGCTCGCGCAGTTCCGCGGCCTGCTGTTGCAGCCGGTCGGCCAGGTCCGGATCACCCCAACAGGTACGCGCGAGCCGGGCACCGCGTAGCTTCGCGTCGTAGACGTACCCCTGGATCTCGCAGGTGGCCTGCGGGAACGTGGCCGGCGTGCCGTCGCCGAACGACACCGCCCCCGGCGAGCACTTCCAGCTCTGGTTGAGCACGCCGGTGCGGGTGGCCCGGGGTCCGTACCAGACGTAACCGGTGCCCATCAGGTCGGCGTGCCGGTCGATCCAGTCGAGCGCGGCCCGGGCCTCGAACTGCATGCCGCACACCAGAGCGGTGTCGCCGGTCCACCGCTCGTACTCGTCGAGCAGCACGAGGAACAGCGCGGTGGTGTCCGCGGCGGAGAAGTCGAAGGCGTGCGAAACCTCGTTGAACAGCGCCGACTCGCCGTAGCGGCTCTCCTGCGAAATCTTGCCGGGCTGTTCGGCGCGGAACGGATCCTCGCGGGTCCCCTGGGTGAGCGCCATTATCCGCAGCGCGGGCACGGCGGTACTCGGTACGAACGGCAACGCCTGCAGGCAACTCAGTGCGGCGTCGCGGCCGAAGTACGTCATGAACCAGGGCATGCCGGCGGCCGGCAGCGGATCCCGGAAATTGACCCCTTTGTAGCGCAGCGCGGCGAGGTCGACGACGCCGCGCCGGTACGCCTCGCGCAACGGCTCGTAGTCGCAGGTCAGCGTCGGTGCGGCGGCCACCCAGTCGTCGAGTTCCCGGTGCACCTGCGGCTTCGGCCGTTCGGCGTAGCTGCGCAGGCTCTCGCGCAGGTCACGGTTACCGGCGCCACGGACGAACGTCTTCACGGTCAGGTCCGTGCACCAGGTCTCGTGGGCGGCCAGGTCGACCTCGAAGGTCAGCCCGGCCGGGTCGATCAGGGCCGGTTCGGTGGCGGACAGGATCGTTTCCCGGAAGTAGGTGTCGCGTTCGTAGCGGAACCGCAGCGCGGTGTCCTCGACCGTGGTGATGATGTCGCGATCGGTGTGGTAGCCGTCCTTCACCTCGAGAACCTGGGCGAAGTCGGCGCCGACGTCGAGGCGCAGGCGCAGGCGCACCGGCTCCTCCCGGTGGTTGAACAACGCCACCTGCTCGGTGAACGCGTCGCCGATCCAGCGGTGCCGGAACACCGAGATGTCCGCGTCGACGTAGTGCGTCGGCTCGCCCGGCACCTGGAAGAAGCGGGACTCGAAATACTGCAGGTCGTCGACGGAAAGGGTGTGCACACGCTCGCCGTTGACGCTCAGCCGCCAGTGCGAGACGAACCGGGTGTCGTAGAAGAACAGGCCGAGCGGTACGAACGGTACGGTCTCGATGTCGCCGCGTTGGTCGCTGATCATGAACAGGTTGCCGTAGAAGATACTGACCGGCCGGGCGACCACCGACGTGGTGCGCCGCGCTTCGGCGAGCGGACGGGCCGGCGACGGCGGGCCGGCGCTGTCGGCGTGCAACGGCAGCAGCCGGCGGAAGACCAGGAACAGCGGTAGGTCCCCGCGAACCGAGACGCCGTTTCGCAGCAGCAGTGCGACGGCGTTCTCCCGCCCGTCGATCAACCGCTGGAAGGTTTCATCGGACGCGTCGATGGTGCAGTCGGCGGTCTCGCCGCCGGCACCGGACTCGACCTCGGCGTGACCGTCGCGGTACGTCACCGACCAACTGCGAGTGTCTCCGGCCGGATCGGAGAGCCGGAAACGGATCGTCCCGCAAACCTGCGGCGGCAACCGTCCGTCACCGTGCGCTCCCAAGGAGTCGAAGAACTCGTCGATTTCGTCGGACATCGGGCGCAGCTTCGCTCGTCCTCGAACGAGTGGGGATCACCCGTGCCGGGTGATTGCCGACGCCGAGCCGCCGGGTGACCAGTTCCGGCCCCCTCAACGATCGGTAGCCGCAGCGATGCCGACTGTAATCAGATGAGGCACAATAGGTTACAGGCCGTATCGGGGCGCGGCGTAGCACCGAGACCAAGGAGGCCGATCCAGATGGGTGACGAGCGAATGGCCGCCGGGATGCGCTACTGGCAGACCGGACGGGGCCGTCAAGACGTACTTCTCGTACACGGTTGGTGCTGCAACCACCGGTTCATGAAGCCGATTGCCGCGCACCTGGCCAGTTGGCGTCGACGGATCGTCTCGGTCGACATGCGGGGGCACGGCAGGAGCCCGGCCGGCGAGCGCGGCTTCACGGTGCCCGAACTCGGCACAGACCTGCGTGACCTGATGATCGAGCTGGACATGACCGACGTCGTGCTGATCGGGCACAGCATGGGCGGGGTGTGGTCGCTGGCCGCGGCCACCCAGGTGCCGGACCGGATCGGCTCGTTGATCCTGCTGGACTCCTCCGTCGCGGTGCCGCCGGGCACGGCGGAGCAGGTAGCCGCCCTGGCCGAGTCCATCCGTGGGGACGACCCCCGACAGGCACGGATCGACATCATCCGGTCGTTCTTCGTCCCGGAATCCGATCCGCGGTTGGTGGACTGGGCGATCGAACAGATGCTGCGCCCCAGTGACGAGGTCGCCGCGGCCACGCTGGACGGGCTGGCCGGCTTCGTCGAGGCCGGTGGTGACGCGGCGCTGACCGGGTGGGGCCGGCGGTTGCTGTACATCGGCGGTCCGGCACCGTACGCCGACTACGGCCGGCTACGGGAGTTGGTGCCCGAGGCGGTCACCGGACAGGTCGTCGGTTCCGGGCACTTCTTCCAGTTCGAAGTCCCCCGACAGACCAACACTATGATCGATCGCTACCTACGGCTGTGGGGTCCGCCCGGATGGTGACCGGCGCGCCGGTGAACTCGGCGGCGCTGACCGTGCCGGGCACCGTGATGCCGTCGCGGCGCAGCACGGCGCGCACCGTTTCGGTCAGGATCCGCAGGTCGAGTCGCAGGCTGCGGTTGTCGACGTAGGCGACGTCGTAGGCAAGCTTGTCCTCCCAGGACAGGTCGTTGCGGCCACGGACCTGGGCCAACCCGGTGATACCGGGCCGCACCTCGTGCCGACGGGACTGCCAGGGCGTGTAGAGATCGAGGTACTTGACCAGGTACGGACGTGGGCCGACCAGGCTCATCTGCCCGCGCAGCACGTTGAACAGCTCCGGCAACTCGTCCAGGCTGGTGGCCCGCAGCCACCGCCCGACCCGGGTCATCCGCTCGGCGTCGGTGACCAGGTGCCGGCCCGGATCGACCGGCAGCATCGTACGGAACTTGATCATTTCAAACAGTTCGCCGTCGCGACCCGGCCGGACCTGCCGAAACAGCACCGGCCGGCCCAACGCGATCAACACCAGCAGGGCGACCGACGCCAGCACCGGTGCGGCGACGAGCAGTCCGACCGCCGCACCGGTGAGGTCGAGCACTCGCTTCACCGCGTCGTAGCGACGTACGGCGGAACGACGCACGGCGGCCGGCGGCCGCGCCGGATCAGTCGCCGGGCGACCGCCGACCGCCGGTGGATCGGACCCCGGCTCCATCAAGTTCTCCCCGGTGAACTCTGCACAGTCATACGACATTGTTATTTGACATATCTCTACTAAATAAGCAATTCAGACAAAAACTACCATCGGCGATCGGATCCGGTAGACCGATCCGGGCGGGAGGTCGCGGCATCCGCCGCGGCTCACCAGGCCGGTTGCCCGGTATCACGGTGCGGTCCCAACAGGTCGAGCAGGCGCACGGCCCGGTTCCCGCCGGTGGCGAGCAGCGCCCGCAGCACCTCGCCGGTTCCGGCGGGCTCGCCCCGGCCCGCGGCCGGCAGGAACGCGGCGACCGGCGCGGCGTCCATGCCCAACTGTTCGCGGTGGGCATGGGCCACGGCCAGGACGTCGCGGTAACGCAACCCGGCATCCGCCAGCCGCCGTCCGCCGTCGTAACGGTGTGCGTACCGGGCGCTCAGCTCCGGATAGGCGGTGGCCACCTCGTGCGTGGCCAGCAGGGCGAGCAGCAGATGTTCGCTACGTGGGTGGCGGAACCCGGACCGGCGTGCCTGGTCGACCGCGTCCCGGCGCAACCAGTAGACCGGCTGCCGGGCGAGGTTGACCCGCATACGGTGCAGCAGCCAGCCGGACAGCCGGTCGGCCGGCGATTCGGCCGGACAACGGCGGCGGCCCAGCAGCGCGTCGCGGGTGGCGTGCAGCTCCACACCGACCCGGGCCACACGTTCCCTCGGTGCGGCACCACCCGACGCATTGGCCAGCCGGGCCGGGTCGACGGCGCACCAGGCGAGCAGTTCGGTCGCCCGGTTGGTGGTATCGGCGAGCAGCCCGTGCAGCACGTCACCGGGGCTGACGACCCGGCTACCGGTGTCGGCGGCGACGGACGCGGCGACGGCGAACGCCCGGCAGGCCGCCGCAGTGCCAGGACGCTGCCCGTGCCGGCCGGCCGGCACGCCCGCTGCCAGCGGCGTCGGCCCGGCCGACCCGACATGCCGGCCTCCGTCGTCGCTGTGCCAGTCGTCCGCGCGGTCCCGGAGCACGGCGAACGCAACCGTCGGGGTGAGATCCACCCGGTCCAGCGCCGCTGCGACCGGGCCGCCCGCCCGCAGCGTCAGCGCGCTGAGCAGGTGCTCGGTGCCGATCGGCCGGCCCGCGCCGCTGAGGCCGTACGCGGCCGCCAGCACTCCCGCGGTGCGCCGCTGAGCGGCCACGGCGGTCATCGGGCGGCTGCCGGAAGCACCGTCTCGGCGGTGTGCCGGTCGCGGTGCCCTGGCGAGGGCGGCAGGTCGGCTGGTCGGGTACCGGTATCGGCAACCCGCCGCACCCGTCCGCGCCCGGCCAGCCAGGACACCAGAGCCGCGTACCCGATGAGGACCGCGACGTCGACAGCGAGGAACTGCCAGGGCGCGTCGGCCGCCGTGTCGTTCAGGTCGAGTTGGCCGACGGCCGCCGCCAGCAGCATCCCGGCGAGGTTGTTGGTCACGTGCAGCGCGATCGCGGCCTCCAGGCCACCGGTACGTATCGTCAGCCAGCCGGTCACCAGCGCGAACACCAGCAGGTCGACGAAACCCCAGGTGGTTCCCCAACCGTGTGTCGCGGCGAACGGCACCGCTTGGACGGCCACGATCAACCAGGGACTACGCAGGTACGCCCCGAGAGCCTGCACCAGCCAGCCGCGGAACAGGTACTCCTCGGCCGCGGCCTGGATCGGCACCAGGACCGTCAGCAGCAGGGCGCTGCCCAGGAACGGGGCCAGACCGACCCAGCTCGGGCCGCCGGCGGGTCCACCGCCGGCATCGGCGTCGGCGGTGGTGAGGCTGATCAGCCCGTAGCCGCCGACCAGGAGCATCGCGACCGCCGGTGCGGCCAGCAGCAGGCATCGGCCGAGCCAGGACCAGCGCAGCCGGCCGGCGACCGACGACACCGTGCCAGGCCGGCGGCGCTGCACCAGTCGGGTGGTCACCAACACCGCCGGCAGGCCGGACCCGATGGCCAGCAGCACCAGGGCGACATCGGCGGATTCGGGCAGCACCGGAACCCCGGTGTCGCCCGTGGGCCGTCCGGCGACGAACGCGCCGGCCAGGAACAACCCGGTCAGGCAGAACTGCGCCAGCAGGAGCAGGACGAGCACCGTGACGGTGCCGACCGGTGGGCGCCACCAACGGTGCGCGCTGGTGCGGGCCAACCGGTGGTACGGCGTACCGGCGTCGGTGATCGGCGGCCGGGCGGACGCGGGTGGCGCGGTCACCGGGTCAGAAGGCGGGGTCATGGCATCGAGCGTGCCGGTGGCCAGCCGCGGTGGCATCGGCCCGGGGCACGAACCCGACCTATAACCATGGATAGGGGTCGGCTCCTCCCCGGCAGCTGATGTGCCCGGACACGGCGCTGGGCTCTAGAGTCTGCTTCGACATGTTCGGATGGCGTGACTGATGTTCGAATGGCGTGACTGGCCGCTGCCCGTGCTGCTGGCGTTCGGCCAGTTCGCGACGTGGCCCGGGATGACGCTGCTCGCCGGCGACCGGCCGCCGGCGGTGGCGGTCGCCGTCAGCGGCACGGCGACCGTGGTGGTCTCGGCCGCGCTGCTGTGGCGCCGGCCGCACCCGTATCGGTCGACCGCGGTGGCGGTGACCGCGCTGCGGTGCGCGATGGCGCTCGTACCGACCGGCGCGCTCACGGTGCTGAGCTTCGCGGAACTGATCGCGCTCTACTCGGTCGGTGCGCACCGGCGGCTCGGCGGCGCGGTGACCGTGACGGTGTTCGTCACGATCGGCAGCGCCGGCACCACGGTACTCGGTCACGGGTTGACCGGTGAGACATTGGGTGGGGTACTCGTCGACGTGCTCACGTTCCTGCTGGCGGTCGGGCTCGGCCGGGGCCGTCAGCGGTGGCGGACCGGCCGGCGGCGGGCGGCCGGGCACCTGGCGGCGGCCCGGGCCGCGCGCGAGCAGGCGGCGGCGCGGGAGCGGCATCGGCTCGCCTGCGAACTGCACGACGTCTCGGCCCACCATCTCACCGGGATCGTGGTCACCGTGAACGCCGCGCGACGGCTGGCGTGCCAGCGACCGGAACTGGTCGACGAGGCGTTGCGATTCGCCGCCGACGCGGCTCGTCAGACCTCCGGCACCCTGCGCCAGCTGGTCGGGGTGCTGCGGCACGGCGATCCGGTGGAGGCGGCGCTCGGCAGTCGGTTGACCGAGCTCGTGGACGGGTTCCGTCGACTCGGCACGCCGGTGACGTTGACCGCCGCCGGACCGGCCACCGACGTCGCCGGCGACCTGGTGTTCGCGTGTGTACGTGAGGCACTGACCAACGCGGTCCGCTACGCCCCCGGTGCCGCGGCCCGGGTCGGCACCGCCGTGCAGGGCGGCCACCTCGTGGTCACGGTGGTGAACGACCCGGGCCGCGGCGAGTCGGACGACGCGGTGACCGGTTCGGGCGGCGGGCTGGCCGGAATCCGGGCCCGGGCGCGGTCCTGTGGCGGCGAGCTCGACGCCGGTGCCACCCCCGCCGGGGGGTGGCAGGTGTGTCTGACGTTACCGGCGCCGGCCGGACCGGGTGCCGACCGCCGTACCACCGGGTACCGGGCAGAGCTGGCCGACGTGACGGTGGCTTTGCTCGCGACGACGATTCCGGTGGCCGCGGCAGTCCTGGACACGCAGACCCGTCGGGCGGCCGAGGTCGACCCACCAGCGGCGGCCGTGCTGGCGGTACTGGCGATGGTGCACGCGTCGCCACTGTTGTGGCGACGTCGGGCACCATGGTGGACGCTCGCGGCGACCGGCGCCGGCTGCCTGCTCTGGCCCGTCGCGCTGCACACCGAGCTGTTGCCGACCGAACTGCTGGCGGTGATGCTGCTGGGTCATCTGGCGGAGGTCGTCGCGGTATACACGGTGGCCAGCCGGACGTCGACGCGGACCAGTTGGCTGGCGGTGCCGGCCGCGGCGCTGGCGATCGGCGTTTCGGCGGCCGTCGGGTTCGCCGCCGATCCGGCCGTCGGCGCGCCGGCTGCCACACCAGCGCCGAGAGCTGCGCATCTGTTGGCCATCGGGCTCGTCGCGGTCGTGTTCGCGGTGCCCGCCGGGATGCTGCTCGCCGCCGTCTGGGTGGTCGGAACGGTGCTGCGGCGCCGTCGTGGCCGGGTGCTACGGGGCGAGCGCAGCGCTGTGCTCTCGGCCACCGTGGCGGCCGAGAGCATCGCCTACGCGGCACGCCGGCAGATCGCGACCAGGCTGAGCGAGGCGGTGCTGCCGCTGGCGGGCGAGGTGGCCCTGGTGGCCGACCGTCGCGACGACGGCGACCCGGCCGAGCACCTGGCGCTGGTGGCCGCCACGGCGCGGCAGGCCCTGGCCGCGATGCGGGACCTGCTGGTCGATCTGCGTGGCGAGACCGACGCCGAGCACCTGCCCGTGCCCACCGTGGCGGCGCTGGCCGCACTCTGCGCCGCGTACCGGGCGGCTGGCCGGCCCGTCGCCACGGACCTGCCGACCGAGCCGGTCGGCCTGCCGGCGGCGCTGGACGTGTCGGCGTACCGCCTGGTGGAGACCGCGCTGGCGGCCGGCGACACCGGCCCGGCCTGGGTCCGGCTGGCCGCGCCGCCGGGCGCCGGTGTCTATCTGCAAGTACGCGGGGTGCCGTCGGCCGTACGGGGGACACCGGCGGCGGTGCTGCGGGCCCGCACCGTCGCTCTCGGCGGCGAGTTCACCGCGCAGGCTGGTGGCACGGTGCAGATCTGGCTGCCGCAGCCGCCGTCACCGGTCGCCCGGGAGGTGACGTCATCGCGATCCGGGTGATGGTCGTGGACGACCAGCCGGTGGTCGCGGCCGGGTTCGCCGCCATCATCGACGCCGAGCCGGACCTGACCGTGGTCGGCACCGCGCCCGACGGTGCTGTGGCGGTAGCCACCGCCGGGCAGTTGTCGCCCGATGTCGTGGTGATGGACATCCGCATGCCCGGTGTGGACGGGTTGACCGCCACCCGGTTGCTGACCGCCCAGCCGGGACCGAAGGTACTCGTGCTGACCACCTTCGATCTTGATGCGTACGTCTACGCGGCGTTGCGCGCCGGGGCCTCGGGTTTCCTGCTCAAGGACGCCGAGCCAGCCCAACTGCTCACCGCGATCCGGGTGATCGCCGCTGGCGAGGCCCTGCTCGCCCCAGCGGTGACCGGGCGGCTCATCGAGGCGTTCGTGGCCGGCACCGACGGTGCCGCGCCGGCACCGCAACGGCGGGCGGAGCTGTCTGGCCTGACGCCACGGGAACGAGACGTGCTGCGGCTGATCGCCAGCGGGCTGTCCAACGCCGAGATCGGCACCTCGCTGGGCGTCGGTGTCGGCACGGTCAAGTCGCACGTGAACGCGTTGCTGGCCAAGCTGGGGGCGCGGGACCGGGTGCAGGCGACCATCGTCGCGTACGACGCCGGACTGGTCAGCCCGCAGCGCTGACCGTCCTCGGCCGCCCGTCGATCGATCGCCCTGCCGGCGTCCGGTCCGCAGCGCCGCCCGGTGCCGCCACCACGCCGGTAGCCATGCCCGGTTGTCACCGGCACGTCCAGGGCCGCCGCGGTCCACCGGTCATCGGGTCGGCAGCGGGATGCGCTGCTCAACCAGGTGTCCAAGATCAAAATCTCGTCGAGCCAGGCTCTTGACATCCCCACAGACTCGGGCGTAAACAAACCTGAAGCAAAACGAAACGGTGGTGAAACCACATGTACGCCGAGGAACGGCAGCAGGAGATCGTCCGGCTCGCCCGCGCTGACGGACGGGTCGACGTGACAGCGCTGGCCGAGACGCTGAACGTCACCGCCGAAACCATCCGGCGGGACCTCACCACGCTGGAGCGCGCCGGCGTGCTGCGTCGGGTGCACGGCGGCGCCATCCCGGTCGAGCGGATCGGCTTCGAACCGGCCCTGGCCACCCGCGACGCGGTGCTGATCACCGAGAAGGAGCGCATCGCCAAGGCCGCCCTGGCGGAGCTGCCGGAGGAGGGCGCGATCATCCTCGACGCCGGCACCACGACCGCCCGGCTGGCCGGGATACTGCCGAGCGACCGGGAGCTCACCGTGGTGGTCAACTCCCCGGTCCTGGCGACCACTCTCGGCGTGCGCAGCAATCTGAACGTCCTGCTGCTCGGCGGCCGGGTCCGCGGTCGGACCATCGCCACGGTCGACGACTGGGCGCTGCGCCCGCTCGCCGACATCTACGTCGACGTGGCCTTCCTCGGCACCAACGGCTGCTCGGTGGAACGGGGCCTGACCACTCCGGACCCGGCCGAAGCGGCGGTCAAGCGGGCGATGATCGGCGCCGCCCGCCGATCGATCGTGCTCGCCGACCACACCAAGATCGGCAATGACTATTTTGCCCGGTTCGGCCGACTCGCCGACATCGATCTGTTGATCACCGATATCGGGCTGAACGCCGACCTGGTCGCCGAGGTGGAGACGGCCGGACCCCGGGTGGTGCGGGCATGATCCTCACCCTCACCCTCAACCCGAGCCTCGACCGGGCCGTGGAGGTCGACGAACTGGTACGCGGTGAGGTCATCCGGGCCACCAGCGCGCACCTGGACCCGGGCGGCAAGGGCGTCAACGTGTCCCGGGCGCTGCTCGCCAACGGCGTCCCGTCGGTCGCGGTGCTGCCCTGCGGCGGTGACGAGGGCGGTCAGCTGGTCCGGCTGCTGGCCGACGAGGGCGTCGACGTGATCACCGTACCGATCGCGGGCCGTACCCGGTCCAACATCACCCTCGCCGAGCCGGACGGGACCGTCACCAAGGTCAACGAACCGGGGCCGAGCCTGAGCGTGGTCGAATTCGAGGCCGTCACCGCCCGGCTGCTCGACACCGCCGGTTCGGCCGACTGGGTGGTGCTGTGCGGCAGCCTGCCGCCGGGGCTCGCCGTCGACGCCTTCGCCCGGCTGTGCCGCCGCCTGGTCGACGCCGGATTGCGGCTCGCCGTGGACACCAGTGGGCCGCCGCTGCGCGCCGCGGCCGAGGCCGGCGCCGCGTTGGTCAAGCCGAACCGGGAGGAGCTGGGCGAGGTCGTCGGACGCCGGCTGGGCACTCTCGACGAGGTCGTGGCCGCCGCCCAACAGGTCCTCGCCTGGGGAGCCGACACAGTGCTGGCCAGCCTCGGGGCGGACGGAGCCGTCCTGGTGGACACCGCTGGCGTGCACACCGGCGACTCCCCGGTGCCACAGCCGCGCAGCACGGTCGGCGCCGGCGACGCGTTGCTGGCCGGATTCCTGGCCGCCGGCGCCCACGGGCCCGCTGCGCTGGCCGAGGGACTCGCCTGGGGAGCGGCGGCGGTCAGTCTGCCCGGAAGCAGGATGCCAGGGCCCGGCGACCTGCGCCGGCAAGCGGTACGCCTGCATCCCCGTCCCGACGACCTGCAGCAACTCGTCAATCAGAAATAGACCCGTCACCTCGATGGCCCAGTGCCGATCATCTACCCCTACCCCCGCACATAGAAGGAGCAGCAGACCATGGCCACCGACTACACACCACCGGTGCAAGGCACCGGGGTCAAGGCCTCCATCCAGCGGATCGGCGGATACCTCGCCGGCATGGTGATGCCCAACATCGGCGCCTTCATCGCCTGGGGTCTCATCACCGCCCTGTTCATCCCGACCGGCTGGATACCCAACGAGACCATGGCCCAGCTGGTCGACCCGATCATCTTCAGCCTGTTGCCGGTCCTGATCGGCTACACCGGCGGTCGTCTCGTCCACGGCCAGCGCGGTGCGGTGGTCGGCGCGGTCGCCACCGTCGGCATCATCGTCGGGGCCGACGTACCGATGTTCCTCGGCGCGATGATCATCGGTCCGCTCACCGCGTACCTGCTCAAGCTCTTCGACGACCTGATCGAGGAGAAGGTCCCGGCCGGCTTCGAGATGCTGATCAACAACTTCTCGGCCGGCATCATCGGTGGCGGTATGGCGCTGGTCGGTGTCTGGGTGATCGGCCCGGTGGTCCGCACCGTCACCGACGCGGCCGGCTCCGCGGTGGACTGGATGGTCACCCACAGCCTGCTGCCGTTCGTGTCGATCCTGGTCGAACCGGCCAAGGTGCTGTTCCTCAACAACGCCATCAACCACGGCGTGTTCGGCCCGCTCGGCGTCGCCGAGGCGGCCACCGACGGCAAGTCGATCCTGTTCATGATCGAGTCGAACCCCGGCCCGGGCCTCGGCCTGCTGACCGCGTTCCTGCTCTTCGGCCCCCGCCTGCTGCGGGCCAGCACCCCGGCGGCGATCATCATCCACTTCCTCGGCGGCATCCACGAGATCTACTTCCCGTACGTGCTGATGAAGCCGCGGCTGATCATCGCGATGATCGTAGGCGGTGCCTCCGGCGTGCTGACCTTCATGATCACCGGTGCCGGACTGGTCGCCACCCCGTCGCCCGGCAGCATCTTCGCCTACCTGGCAGTCACCCCCCGCGGTGGCTGGTTCGCCGTCCTGCTGGGGGTGGTCATCTCCGCCGCGGTGACCTTCGCCGTCGCGTCCGTGCTGCTCGGCTTCGGCCGCGGTGAAGGCGAGGAACCGGTCGACGAGGGCACCGGGCCGCAGGCCGCCACCGTGGAGGCGACCGCCACCACCGCCCCGGCCGGCACCCACGCCGTCCACTCCACCCGTCCCGCCGCTACGGAGGCATGATCCATGGCCACCATCAACGCCCAGGACATTCGCAAGGTCGTCGTCGCCTGCGACGCCGGCATGGGCAGCAGCGTCATGCTCGCCAGCCAGTTGCGCAAACAGCTGAAGAAGCAGCAGGTCACGGTCGAGCACACCCCGGTCAACTCGATCCCCGCCGACGCCGACGTGATCGTCTGTCACCAGGGACTCGCCGACCGGGCGCGCAGCAGCGCCCCGGGCAAGGTGATCGTCCCGGTGCAGATCTTCATCGGCGACCCGGCGGTCGCCCGGCTGGTCTCGACCGTGCAGACCGGCGGCCAGCTCAATGGCTGACCAGCCGCTGGAGCCCGGCGCTCTGCTCGAGCGCCGGGCCGTCCGGCTCGACGAGTCCGCCGGCGACCGGAGCGCGGCGATCCGTCGCTGCGGCGAGGTACTGGTGGAGATCGGTGCGGTGACCGACGAGTACGTCGCCGCGATGCTGCAACGCGAGCAGTCCGTCTCCACCTACGTCGGCGAGGGTGTCGCCATCCCGCACGGCACCCTGGCCAGCAAGGAGGCGGTACGCCGGGACGCACTCGCCGTGCTGCGCTTCCCCGACGGGGTCGACTGGGACGGCATGCCGGTGACCGTCTGCGTGGCCATCGCCGCCCGCGGCGACGGCCACGTCGAACTGCTCGCCGCCCTCGCCCAGATCCTGCTCGACCCCGACCAGGCCCGCGCGCTACGCGAGGCCGGCGAGATCGACGACGTACTCCGGCTGCTGGCGCCCGTGCGAGAGGAGAGCTCCACATGAAGGTCGTCCGGTTCCACTCCCCCGGCGACGTACGGATCGAGGAGGCGCCGCAGCCGCAGCCCGGTCCCGGCGACGTGTTGATCCGCGTCCGGGCCTGCTCCACCTGCGGCACCGACGTCAAGATCCGCAACTTCGGACACCACCACATCGCCCCACCCCGGGTGATGGGCCACGAGATCGCCGGCGAGGTGGCAGCCGTCGGCGTCGGGGTGGACGGCTGGCAACCCGGCGACCGGGTCCAGGTGATCGCCGCGATCCCGTGCGGGACCTGCGGCGAGTGCCGGCGGGGCCGGATGACGGTCTGCCCCAACCAGGAGTCGATGGGCTACCACTACGACGGTGGGTTCGCCGAACACATGGTAGTGCCGGCCAAGGTGCTGGCCGTCGACGGGCTCAACCGCATCCCGGAGCAGATCAGCTACGCCGAGGCCTCGGTCGCCGAGCCGCTCGCCTGCGTGCTCAACGGTCAGAACCTCGCCCGCGTCGGCACCGGTGACGACGTGGTCATCATGGGCTCCGGACCGATCGGCTGCCTGCACGTACGACTGGCCCGCTCGCGCGGTGCCGCCCGGGTGTTCCTGGTCGACGTCAATCAGGAACGTCTCGACCTCGCCGCCGGGCTGGTGCACCCCGACGCCACCGTCTGCGGTGCCAAGACCGACGTGATAGACGAGATCAAGAAGCTGACCGACGGACGCGGCGCGGACGTGGTGATCACCGCCACCGCCGCCGGCGTCGCCCAGGAACAGGCCCTGCAGATGGCCGCCCGGCAGGGCCGGATCAGCTTCTTCGGCGGGCTTCCCAAGGACAAGCCGATCATCGCCTGCGATTCCAACCTGGTGCACTACCGCGAGCTGACCATCGTCGGCGCGAACGGCTCGAGCCCAACGCACAACGCCGAGGCGCTCGCCCTGATCGCCAGCGGCGCGGTGCCGGTCGCCGACCTGATCACCCACCGGCTGCCGCTCGACCAGGCACTCGACGCCTTCGACGTGGTCGCCCGTGGCGAAGCCATCAAAGTCACCATCGAGCCCTGACCCCACCAGGGACAAGGAGGCGAACCATGCCCACCCGTACCGTCACCGTCGGTTCCGCCAGCGGCCTGCACGCCCGACCGGCCGCGTTGTTCGTCGCCGCCGCCGCCACCGCGGCGGTCCCGGTCACCATCCGCACCGCCGGCCGGCCGGCGGTGCCCGCCCGCAGCATGCTCTCGGTGCTGTCGCTCGGCGCCAAGCGAGGCACCGAGGTCACCCTGGAGGCCGAGGGCGACGGCGCCGAGAGCGCCCTCGACGACCTGGCCGCGCTGCTCGCCCGCGACCTCGACGCCGAACCGGACGCCCCGGCCGGGTCCGACGGTGCCGCCGGGACGACTGCCGCCAGCCATGGCTGAGCTGCTGACCGGCCTCGGGGTCAGCGCCGGGCTGGCCGCCGGACCGGTGCACCGGGTCGCGGCCGCGCCGCAGCTGCCCAGGCCGACGCCGGTGGCCGATCCCGCGGCCGAGGCGCAACGGGCGGTGGGAGCGTTGACCTCGGTCGCCGCCGAGCTTGCCCGTCGGGCCGAGGCGGCCACCGACCCGACGGCGGCGGAGATCCTGCGGGCCCAGGTGATGATGGCCGAGGACCCGGTGCTGCGGGAGGCGGTCACCGAGCGGGTCAAGTCCGGTACGGGTGCGCCGCACGCCATCGACGCCGCGCTCGCCGAGCACCGGGCCGCGTTCACCGCCGCCGGCGGCTACCTGGCCGAGCGGGTCGCCGACCTCGACGACCTGCGGGACCGGGCGGTCGCGGTGTGCCTGGGCGAACCGATGCCCGGCATACCGGATCCGGGTGAGCCCTTCATCCTCGGCGCCCGCGACCTCGCTCCCGCCGACACCGCCGGCCTGGATCCGGCCCGGGTGCTCGCACTGGTCACCGCCGATGGCGGGCCCACCAGCCACACCACCATCGTGGCCCGGGCGCTGGGCCTGCCGGCGGTGGTGCGCTGCCCCGGCATCCTCGACGTGCCGGACGGCACCCTGGTCACCCTGGACGGCGCCAGCGGTGACGTCACCATCGGTGTCGACGCCGGCACCGTCGCCGAAACCCGGCGACGGGAGCGGCGCCGCCGGGAGCGCCTGTCGGCGACCAGCGGTCCGGGACGCACCGCCGACGGGCACCCGGTGGCGTTGCTCGCCAACATCGGCTCGGCCGCCGATCTGGTCGACGACGCCGAAGGCGTCGGGCTGTTCCGCACCGAACTGCTCTACCTGGACCGCACCGAGCCGCCCGGTCTGGACGAGCAGGTGACCACGTACGCCGAGGTCTTCGCCGCCGCCGGGGGACGCAAGGTGGTGCTGCGTACGCTGGATGCCGGTGCCGACAAGCCACTGCCGTTCCTGCACGCCGGTGCCGAGCCCAATCCGGCGCTCGGGGTGCGCGGCCTGCGCACCGCGCGACGCCGCCCGGAGGTGCTGGCCACCCAGCTCGCCGCGATCGCCCAGGCGGCCGGCGCCACCGGCGCGGACGTGTGGGTGATGGCACCGATGGTGACCACCCCGGCCGAGGCGGCCGAGTTCGCCGGGCAGGCCCGGGCGCTGGGTTTACCCACCGCCGGCGCGATGGTGGAGGTGCCGGCCGCCGCGCTGCGGGCCGAGGTACTGCTGCGCCAGGTCGACTTCCTCAGCATCGGCACCAACGACCTTAGCCAGTACGCCTTCGCCGCGGACCGGCTCTGCGGCGACCTGGCCGACCTGCTCGACCCGTGGCAGCCGGTGCTGCTGGAGCTGATCGGCGGCTGTGCCCGGGCCGGGGTGGCCGCCGGCAAACCGGTCGGCGTCTGCGGCGAGGCGGCGGCCGACCCGGCACTCGCCGTGGTGCTGACCGGTCTCGGGGTGACCAGCCTGTCCATGTCCGCGCGGGCCATCCCGGCGGTCCGCTCCGCGCTGGCCGACCGCACCCTGGCCGAGTGCCAGCAGCTGGCCGCCGCCGCGCTGGCCGCCCCGGACGCGGCCGCCGCCCGCGCCGTCGCGGGCCAGCTCTCCGGCTGACGTCGCGGTCGGACGGCCGGGATCCGATGGTCGCCCGGCACAGCAGTGGTCACGGCGCAGTGGTCACGGCAGTGCGGCCAGCCCGGCGCGGTCCCACTGCTCGTCGAGGCCGAGGCCGCGCAGGTCGGCGAGCACGCCGCGCCGTTCCGCCTCGTACAGCCGCCAGATCACCCGTAGCCCCTGCAGGCTGCCCGGGCCGTCGGTCAGCGGCGTGCCGCCCTGGTCCAGGCAGTCGACGAAGTGCCGCAGCTCCCCGCCGAGGTGCTTGGAGTCGGCCGCGACACGGGTCAGCACCTCGGCGTCGGCCGGATCCGGGGACAGCCGGCCGGACAGCCCGCCACGCGGTGCCTCCCCGGGCCACGGCTTGTGGTGGTAGAGCACTCCGCCGGTCAGGTCGGCCTCGATCATGCCGCCCTCGCAGTGCGCGTGGATGGCGTACCCGTGCCGGGTGGCCCGCGCACCCCAGGTGCCGAAGTGGTAGCCGAGCGCGCCGCTGGCGAACTCGATGGTGGCGTTGCTGGTCCCCTCCATCTCCATCCACGGGGTACCCAGCCGGGTGCCGAGGTGAGTGCCGCGTACCGGCCGGCCGAGCATCCACAGCAGCAGGTCGACGTAGTGGCAGCCGTGGCTGAAGAACTGCCCGCCGCCGAGCCGGGCCGCCGAGCGGATCCAGTGCCCCGGTGGATGCTCGGTGTGCTGCTCGGTGTAGATGGACAGCTGGAACACCTCGCCGTACGCCTTCGAGGTGACCAGCTCGTGGACGATCGGCACCAGCGGATGGAACCGCAGCGGGTACGCGGTCATCAGGGTCACGCCCTGCTGCGCGGCGGTGTGGATCAGATCCAGACAGCCGGCCTCGCTGGTCGCCATCGGCTTTTCCATCAGCACGTGCTTGCCGGCGCGCAGGCAGCGCACCCCCATCTCATGGTGCAGGTCGTGCGGGGTGACCACCAGGCAGGCGTCGACGTCGTCGAGCAGTTCGGTGTAGTCGGTGACCGCGCGGCGGGCGCCGAGCACCTTCGCGGCGTGCTCGGCACGGTCGAGTACGACATCGGCGGTGCCGACCACCTCGACCCGGTCGCTGAGCTCGTCGAAGACCTGCTGGTGGGCATCTTCCATGTCGCCGCAGCCGATGACCGCCAGCCGATGTTTGGTCGTCACGTTCAGATCCTTTCCGATTGTCGAGGGTGGAGAAATCGCGCCGATGTCGCGAGTCGGGGGGATCAGCAGGTCGAGGGGATCAGAAGTAGGTGCGGGCGACGTCGACGACGGTGTTCGCGGTGTCGACGATCGGAATGGCCCGCCACTTGTCGAAGGTCGTACACGGATGGGAGATGCCGAAGCCGACCAGGTCGCCGACGGCGAGCGGCGCCTCCGGCGGCAGGTCCAGGAACGCGTGCTGGTCGTTGACCGCCGGCACCCGTATCCGGGGGTCGGCGGCACGGACCCGACCGGCGCGGTCGCGCACCAGTCGGGGCACCGGCAGGCCGGCGTCGGCGGAGGCGTCCCGGCGGCCCAGCCCGGCCAGGGCACGACCGGGTTCGGGCCGGGACAGCACCGGCGCCCACACGGTCAGCGCCTCCCGCAGCCGGTACGCCGCGCGGGGCCGGGCACCGAACGGCGACAGCTGGTGGTACGTACCGGCGTCGTGGGTCAGGTAGCAGCCGCTGCGCAGCACCAGCCGGTGCCCGGTGCCGGCCAGCGCGCCGGGCAGCCGGGCGGTCACCCGGTCGAAGTAGGCGCTGCCGCCGACGGTGACGATCGGGCCGGCGCCGACCGGCACCGGGTCGTCGCCGGACTCGCCGCCGGACTCGCCGATCGGACCATCGGACGAACCGGTGAGTCCGGCGGCGTGGATCGCGCTCGCCAGCGCGCCGAGCCGGTCAGCGAGCCGGTCGACCTGGCCGAGGGTGTCGGCCAGGTCGGTGCCGACGATGACACCTTCGAAGGCGGCGACGCCGCCGTAGCGCAGCTCCCCGGCGACGACCCGCCGGGCCAGCGCCAGCGCGGCGTCGTCGTCGCGCAGGCCGGTACGCCCGCCCGGTACGCCGAGTTCGACCAGGACCCGCAGCCGGGGCCGCGCCGCCGGGCCGATGCCACCGGCCAGCGCGTCGAGCGCGGCGTCGGAATCGGCGTAGCAGTAGAGCACCAGGTCGTCGACCGTGTGCAGGAGCCGGTCCAGCAGGCGCAGCGAGCCGGGGTCGACGACCTGGTTGGCCAGCAGCAGCCGGCGCACCCCGTGCCCGGCGAGCACCCCGGCCTGCCAGGCGGTGGCCACGGTGACCGCCCAGGCGCCGGCCGCCAGCTGGCGGCCGATCAGCTGCGGACTCATGCTGGTCTTGCCGTGCGGGGCGAGCAGCGCGCCGTGCTCGGCGCAGTAGCGTGCCATCGTCGCGATGTTGTGGTCGACGGCCTCGGCGGACAGCACCGCCACGGGCAGCGGGAAGTCGCCGCCGAACAGGTCCGCCCCGAGCGCCTCACGACCGGGTGGCAGCCCCTTGTCCCACCGGCCGGCGCCGCGCCCGCCCGGCGAGTCGGCCGGGCCGAACTGGCCGGCGGGCCGGTCACCGGCCATGGCGGACCACCGTGCCGGGACGGTCGGTGCCGGGGACGCCGTCGCGCAGCACCACCCGGCCGGCCACCATGGTCAGCGCGATGCCGGCCGGCGCCTGCCGGGGGTCGGCGAAGGTGGCCCGGTCGGTGACCGTGCCGGGGTCGAACGCCACCAGGTCGGCCAGCAGGCCGGGCCGGATCCGGCCACGGTCGGTCAGGTCGAGCCGGTCGGCCGGCGCGCTGGTCATCTTGCGGACCGCCTCGGCCAGCGGCAGGGTGCCCCGGTCCCGGGCGTACCGGCCGAGGACCCGGGGGAAGGTGCCGAACGCACGCGGGTGCGGGCGGTCCGCGCCGGCCAGCGGCAGCGCGTTGCCGTCGGAACCGACCACCGCCAGCGGGTGGGCCAGGAAGGCGGTCATGTCCGCCTCGGTGCGGTAGTGCAGCACGACCTGCACCGCGCTGCCGATCTCGGCGCACAGGTCGAGCATCACCTCCTCGGGCGGGCGGGCCTGCTCGGCGGCGAGGTCGGCGAGCGACCGTCCGGGCAGGTCGTCCCGTCCCGGTGCCGACGTGATCACGATCCGGTCCCAGTGCCAGGGGATGCCGCCGAAGAAGCCGTCCCGGATGCCGGCCAGGGCGCGACGGCGCCAGCCGGGGTCGCCGGCCCGGGCCCGGATGACCGGACTGCCGCCCTGCTGCGCCCACTCGGGCAGGTACTGCAGCAGGGTCGACGACGACGCGTCGTACGGGTAGACGTCGAACGCGACGTCCAGGCCGGCGGCGTTCGCCGCGTCGAAGCGGGCCAGCGCGTCGTCGGCCCGACCCCACCAGGCGGGATCGTTCAACGCGAGGTGGGAGAACTGCAGCCGGCCACCGGTACGGCGGACCGTCTCGATCGCCTCGTCGACGGCGGCGAGTTCCCGCCCGGCGGCGGCCCGGGCGTGGGTGGCGTACAGCGCGCCGTACCGGGCGCAGACCTCGACCAGCGCCTCGACCTCGGCGGCGTCGCCGATCGACGACGGGGTGTGGGTGAGCCCGGTGCTCAGCCCGTACGCGCCGGCGTCGAGGGCCCCGGCGAGCAGCCGGCGCATCGCGCGCACGTCGTCGGGGCCGGCCGGGGCGTACGGGTCGGCCATCGCGGCGATGCGCAGCGCGCCGTGCCCGACCAGTGCCACGACGTGCGGGCCGGGCCGGGCCGCCGCGAGCGCGGCGGCGTAGCCGTCGAGATCGTCCCAGGTCACGTCGACCGGCGGGTCACCGAGGCGGGCCAGATGATCGGTCAGCGTGGCCCGTCGGTCCGGATGCACCGGAAACGCCGAGAAACCGCAGTTGCCGACGACCTCGGTGGTGACACCCTGCCGGATCTTGCTTTCGCCGGCCGGCGCGGACAGCAGGCTGACGTCGGAGTGGGTGTGGATGTCGATGAAGCCGGGCGCCAGGACCAGCCCGGTCAGGTCGATGTCGAGCCGGTCGCCGGCCGCGTCGAGGACCCCGGGCGGGGTCACCTCGGTGATCCGGTCACCGGCGACCAGCACGTCGAGCGGGCGGGCCGGGCATCCGGTGCCGTCGAGCACCGACGCGTTGCGCAGCAACAACTTCTCCGCCACGGTCCCCCCTCGTCGCGCGGGTTCAGGTCAGCACGTTGCCGAGGTGCGCGCAGACCTCGACCAGGCGCCGCCCCACCGCGGCGACGGTGTCGTCGGTCATCCGCGGGGTGGGCGCGGAGATGCTGATCGCGGCGACCGGCCGGCCGGTGCCGTCGAGGATGGGTGCGGCGACGCAGCGCGAGCCGAGTTCGTTCTCCTCGTCGTCGAGGGCGTAGCCGTCACGGCGGTAGCGGGCCAGGTCGGCCAGCAGTGACTCGACCGAGCGCACGGTGTTGGGGGTGAGCCGGCTCCAGTCGGTCTCGGCGAGTTGCTCGCGCGCCTCGACGATCGGCAGCGCGGACAGGATCGCCTTGCCGAGCGCGGTGCAGTGCACCGGATCGCGCAGGGCGAGCTGCACCGTGCTGCGCAGCCGCTGGGCGCTCTCGATGGTGTCCAGGTAGACCACCTGGCCGTGGCTGATCACACCGAGGTTGACCGTTTCGCCGAACTCGTCGTTGAGGACCTGCATGCTGGGCCGGGCCAGCCGGACCAGGTCGGTGGAGTTGCGGGCCGCCCGGCTGAGGCCGTACAGCGCGGGGCCGAGGGAGTACTCCCGGCGGACGTCGTCGCGGACCACGTAGCCACGCTGGTCGAGGGTCTTGAGGATGCGGTACGCGGCGGGTTTGGTCACCCCGGTGTGCTGGCACAGGTGCGCCACGGTGCAGGGGGCGTCGGTCGCCATCCGGTCGAGAATGTCCAGCGCCTTGACCAGTACGCCGACCTCGTCGGACCGCCGTTCGTTCGTCACCGGTGCCGCGCTCCGTTCGTGAAGGTCCCGTGCGTGCGTGTCGCGGGGATCCCGTTGATGGGTGTCGGGCACGGATCCTACGAAGCGCGCGCCGGGCCGCACGAGCGCCACTCTCGCCTCCTTCCCGCTGGCCGGCCGGGTCGCCGCAGTCGGCCCCCGGGGTCATTGCCTAGTCCGCTTCGCGGAACTAGTTTTCGGGAAGCGTACACGACGACGAGCGAAAGGCCAGCGTCATGCGGATCGGACTGGGCGGCATCTGGCAGGAGACGAACACGTTCGTGCCCGAGCCGACGACCCTCGAGCACTTCCGCCGGTACCAGTTCTTCACCGGCGGCGAGCTGGTCGCGGCGTTGCGCGGCACCGGCACCGAGCTGGGCGGGGCGATCGAGGCGGCCGGCGCGCACCGGGTCACGCCGGTCGGGCTGCACTTCGGTGCCGCGCTACCGGCCGGGGTCGTCGAACGCGGCGCCTTCGAGACCATGCTGGCCATCCTGAACGCGCAGGCCAGGGCCGCGCCTGCGCTGGACGGTCTGGTCCTGTCGCTGCACGGTGCGATGGTGGTGGACGGACATCCCGATCCGGAAGCCGAGGTCGTCGCGGCCCTGCGGGCCGTCGTCGGCGACGTGCCGATCGGCGTCAGCCTGGACTACCACGCCAACGTCGGGACGGACCTGCCCCGCCTGGCCGACGTGCTGGTCGGCTACCGCAGTTACCCGCACACCGACATGGCCGAGCGGGGCGCCGACGCCCTCGCGATGGTGGTGCGGATGGCCCGCGCCGGCCGCCGCCCGCAGCGACAGCTGGTCAAGCTTCCGCTGCTCACCGTCCCGCCGGCACAGGAGGACGCGGGCGAGCCGATGCGCACCGTCCTCGCCGCCACCGACGAACTGTGCGCCCGGCCGGGCGTCTGGACGGCCAGCGCGCTGCCCGGCTTCGCCTACGCCGACGGCGACCGGCTCGGCTTCGCCGTCTACGTGGCCGCCGACGACCGGGCGGCCGAGGCGGCCCGTGAGCTGGCCGGGCTGGTCTGGCGGCGGCGCGCGGACTTCGCCGCGCCGCTGGTCGCCCCGGCGGCGGCGGTCGCGGCGGCGGCCCGGGGCCCGGCCCCGACGGTACTGGTGGACGTGGCCGACAACATCGGCGGCGGGTCGCCGGGCGACGGCACCGCGCTGCTGCACGCCCTGGCCGGGCAGCGGGTGGGCGGCGCGGTGGCGGTGCTGTGGGACCCGGCCGCGGTGGACCGGGCCCACCGCGGCACCGGCGAGCACCTGGCGCTGGCCGTCGGCGGGCACAGCGATCCGCTGCTCGGGCCGCCGTACCCGGCGGCCGGGCGGGTCCGCCGGTACGGGCCGGTCAGCTACCTGCGTACCGGCTCGTACATGCGGGGCCAGCGGGTCGACATGGGTCGGGTGGCGGTGGTCGCGGACCCGGTCGGCTCGATCGTGCTGACCGAGAACCGGGTGGTGCCGTTCGACGACGACCATCTCCGGGCGGTGGAGGTGGCGGCACCGACCGCGCGGGCGATCGTAGCCAAAGGGGCTATCGCGTGGAAGGCCGCTTTCGCGCAATATGCCGGACAGACGGTGTACGTCCGTACTCCCGGCTACTGCCCCGCCGGGCTCGACCAGCTCACCTACCGCACCCGGCCACGCCCGCTCTATCCGCTGGAGCAGGACCCGACGTGGGAGGCGTCGGTGACCGGTCAGCTCAGCACGGGTCAGCCGGCCGGCTGAATCGCCACCCCGGCGACGTCGTGGCTGGTTACAGGCGTGTACCGGTCCGATGTCCCGGCCCGACAAACGATTGACAGGCCGTCGGACCAGCTCCTACCTTCGTCCGCATAGCAGAATCGGAGTCCGCATAGCGGATTCTCCGACCCAGAGGAGTGGCAATGCCTGACGACACTGCGTTTGGTCGGGGACAGCTCAACCGACGGGGGATGTTGCGGCTCGGTGCCGCCGCCTCGGTGGGGCTCGCCCTCGGCGTACCACTGCTTGGTGCCTGCTCGGTCGACGACGGAACCGGCACCAGCGGCGAGGGCGAGCCGATCGGCGACGGGCTCACCGAGAAGCAGGATCTGCAACCGTTCGACTTCGACGGCGAGGCGGGCGAGGTACCGGATCTGCCGAAGCGGATCGCCTGGGCCAACACCTCCGACGCCGAGTTCTTCCTTCAGATCACCCGCTCGATCGAGGCCGCGGCGACCGCCCGTGGCCTGGAGTTCATCACCGCGATCGCCAACGACGACTCGGCGCGCAACATCGAACAGATCGAGACCTTCCTGCAGCGCGGTATCGGCGCGCTGTGCATCCAACCGCTGGACGCCAACGCGCAGGCCCCGGTGATGAAACGGGCCATCGAGGCCGGCGCCGCGGTGTTCTCCCTGGTCACCCCGCCCAGCACCAGCCAGGTGGTGGCCGACCAGTATCAGGTGGGCAACGTGCAGGGACTGGCCGCGGCCAAGTACATCACCGAGCAGCTCGGCGGCCAGGCCAACGTCGTCTACTTCAACACCGACACCATCGAGGTGCTCAAGGCCCGCCACCAGGGCGGGCTCGACGGGCTGGCGACCGCCGGCGCCGGGGTCAACATCGTCGCCGACGTCCAGCCGGAGGCGCTGACCCAGGACGGCGGGTTCAACGCGATGAACACCATCCTGCAGGCCAACCCGGACGTCGACGTGGTGGTCGGCGGGGACACGTACTGCCTGGGGGCGCTCGCCGCGCTGGAGGCGGCGGGCAAGGCCCGGCCGGACATGTACCTGTCCGGGATCGACGGTGACGAGCAGGCGCTGGCCGCGATCCGCGAGGGCGGGGCGTACAAGGCCAGCTTCGCCTTCGCGTACCCGCTGATGGGTTACGCCTGGGGGCAGTTCGCCGCCGACTGGCTGGAGGGCAAGCCGGTTCCGCAGGTGATGCAGTTCAACGCGATCGAGCTCAACTCCGCCGAAACCATCGACGCGTACCAGGCCGACATGGCCGCGGTGGCCGAGACGTGGACCGCCGCCGAGAAGTACTTCACGATGTTGGGCTCGATCCGCTACCAGGAGCGGGACCAGTTCATCAACTACGCCGCCTGAGTAGCCGCCCGAGCGGGCACGCCGGCACCCGGCCGGCACCGCGCCACGACACCTTGAGGGGTCGCGTTGTCGATCATGTCCACGGCGGCCAACCGCCGCTACCTGGTCCCCGGCGAGCCGAGCAGGCGCACCGGACTCGGCGTGCTCTGCGCCGTGCTGGTCGCCTACTTCGGCTTCTCCTACGACAACTTCTTCACGGTCTCCAACGGCCTGACCATCCTGATGAACGTCTCGGCGATCGCGATCGCGGCGATCGGCGCGATGTACCTGCTCGTCAGCGGCAACGTCGACCTGTCCATCGGCGGGCAGTACGCGCTCATCTCGGTGGTCACCGCACAGTTCGCCCGCGACCAGGGCAACGTCGCGGTCGCGGTGCTGGCCGGCCTGCTCACCGGCGTGCTGCTCGGTCTGGTCAACGGGATCCTGGTCAAGTACATGAAGATCTCCCCGCTGATCGTCACTCTCGGCACCATGGCCGTCTACAAGGGGATGGCCTACCTGGTCAGCGAGGGCCGGTCGGTGTTCGGCTTCGCCGACGGGTTCATCTTCCTGGGCCGGGCCAGGATCAACGAGGTACCGATGCCGGTGATCATCGCCGGGGTGCTGTTCATCGCCGGCGGGCTGTTCCTGCTGCACAGCCGCACCGGTCTGCGGTTGTACGCCATCGGCGGCAACCAGCAGGCCGCCCGGCTGACCGGGGTCAACGTCGACTGGCTGGTGGTCAAGCTCTACGTGTTCAACGGCCTGCTGATGGGGGTGGTGGCGGTGCTGACCACCGCCCGGCTCGGCAGCGGCACCCCGCAGATCGGGCTCAGCTTCGAACTGGACGTGCTCACCGCGGTCATCCTCGGCGGCGTCGGCTTCGCCGGCGGCAGCGGGCACCCGATCGGGGTGTTCGCCGGGGTGGCCACCATCGGCATCCTCAGCTCCGGGCTGATCTTCGCCGGCCTGGAGGACTGGTGGCAGCAGATCAGCAAGGGACTGGTGCTGCTGCTCGCGCTCGGCGCCGACCAGTACGCGGCACACCGACGGGCCAGGGCGGTGCGTCAGGAGGCACCAGCGACCGACACCGAACGGTCCGCCGGCGCGGCACCGCCCGGCGGGCCACCAGGCCGACCGGACCGGCCGGGGCAGCCGGTCCGGTCGGCCGCCGGGTCAGCGGGCGGATCGGCGACCGAACAGGAGTACGGCAGCGGCCTGACCCGCACCCGGGCGCCCGGTGACGTCGTCCTCGACTGCGCCGGCCTGTCCCGACGCTTCGGGTCGGTGTTCGCGCTGCGCAACGGCACCTTCTCGGTCCGCGCCAGTGAGGTCGTCTGCATCGTCGGGGACAACGGCGCCGGCAAGTCGACGCTGATCAAGCTGGTCTCCGGGGTGTACCGGCCGGACTCCGGGCGGATCGCGTTGGAGGGCAGGCCGGTCGCCTTCCACGGCCCGAGCGACGCGCGACGGGCCGGCATCGAAACCGTCCACCAGGACCTGGCGGTCTGCCCGAACCTGGGCGTCGCGCACAACCTGGTCCTCGGCGACGAGCCACGCCGGCGACTGTTCGGCATCCTCCCGGTCCGCGACGACGGGGAAGCCGTCGAACGGACCAAGAGCCGGCTGGCCTCGCTCGGCATCACGCTCACCGACATGAACCGCTCGATCGGCCGGCTCTCCGGCGGCCAACGCCAGTCGGTGGCCATCGCCCGGGCCATGAAGGACCACGTCAAGCTGGTCATCCTCGACGAGCCGACGGCCGCGCTCGGCGTCACCCAGACCCGTAACGTGCTGCGGATCACCCGCCAGGCGGCGGAGAACGGCGCCGGGGTCATCCTGATCAGCCACGACATCCGGACGGTCTTCGCGGTCGCCGACCGGGTGGTCGTGCTGCGCCTCGGCGAGGTCGTCTTCGACGGTCCGGTCGACCAGATCACCCATACCCGGCTGCTGCACCTGATGGCCGGTCTGGAAACGGTGGACGAGCCGGACGGCGACGCCACCGGGTCGGTGCCCGCCGGTACGGCCGGGCACCGGGAAGCGGTGTGACATGACGTTGGGCGACTTCGACCTGACCGGACGACGGGTGCTGGTCACCGGCGGCGGCGACGGGCTCGGGCGGCAACTGACCGAGGCGTTCGTCGACGCCGGTGCCACCGTGGTGATCTGCGGCCGGCGCGGCGAACCGCTGCAGCGGACCGCCGTCGACCTCGCCGGTCGCGGCGAGGTGATCCCGGTGCGCGCCGACGTCACCGCCGACGCCGACGTGGACGCCCTGGTCGCCGCGGCCGGTGACGTCGACGTCCTGGTCAACAACGCCGGCCTGGCACACCGCGACCCGTGGCCGCAGGTACGCCCGGACGACTGGCGCTGGATCATGAACCTCAACGTGGAGGCCCCGTTCCGGCTCTGCCAGCGGTTCGTACCCGCCATGATGGCGCGCGGCTGGGGCCGGGTGATCAACGTGGCGTCGATCTACGGCCTGGTCGCCGGCGACCCGGGCCGCTACCCCGGCGTCGGGCTCGACATCGCCTCCTACTTCGCCAGCAAGCACGGCCTGATCGGGCTGACCCGGTTCCTCGCCGCCCAGGTGGCGGCCAGCGGGGTGACCGTCAACGCGCTGTGCCCCGGCATGTTCCCCAGCCCGGCCAACGACGACGCGCTGCGCCCGGAGGTGGTCGCCGCGCTGTCCGACGGCACCCCGATGGGCCGGCTCGGCAGCGACCGCGAACTGCGCACCGCCGTGCTGTTCCTGGCCGCGCCCGGATCCTCGTTCGTCACCGGTCAGTCCGTGGTCGTCGACGGCGGATGGACGATCTGGTGACCTGACCCCGCCCGCGTGACAGCCCCCGACCCGTCCTTCGGTGCTTACCGCGACAGGAGCAGAAGCAATGCAGTTCGAGGCGTCCCGTCGCCGGATCGACGAAGCGGCCACGCTCGTCGCCGGCGGCGTCAACAGTGCCTTCCGGCTGGGCGTCAGCCCGCACCCACTGGTCTTCGCGAGCGCCGACGGCCCGATCCTGACCGACATCGACGGCAACCAGCTGATCGACTACTTCCTCGGCATGGGACCGATGCTGCTCGGCCACCGGCCGGCCGCCGTGGTAGCCGCCGCCCGCGCCCAGTTGGAGCGCAGCATCCTGGTCGCGGGGCAGACCGAGACCGAGTACGCCGCCGCCCGGCTGCTGGTCGACCTGGTGCCGGGCGCGGAACTCGTCCGGTTCTCGGTCTCCGGCAGCGAGGCGGTCCAGGCCGCGTTGCGGGTGGCCAGAGCCGCCACCGGCCGGTCTACCCTGGTCAAGTTCGAGGGGCACTACCACGGCTGGTTCGACAACGTGCTGTGGAGCGTGTCCCCCGATCTGACCGTCGCCGGACGGCCGGAGGAGCCCGTCCCGGTGCCCGGCTCCGCCGGGCAGCGGCCCGACCCGGCGGTGGCCGTGCTGCCCTGGAACGACGCCGACCTGCTGCGCCGGCGGCTGGCCGGCCGCGACGTCGCCGCGGTGATCATGGAGCCGGTGATGTTCAACAACGCCGGCATCCTGCCCCGGCCCGGCTACCTGGAGGCGGTGCGGGCGATCTGCGACGACACCGGCACCGTGCTGATCTTCGACGAGGTGATCACCGGGTTCCGGGTCGGCCCGGGTGGCGCGCAGCAACGGCTCGGCGTCACTCCCGACCTGACCATCCTCGGCAAGGCGCTGGCCAACGGGTTCCCGGTCGCCGCCGTCGTCGGCAGGCACCGGTACATGCAGCTGATCGCCGACCAGCGGGTGCTGCACGGCGGCACCTACAACACCCAGTCGGTGGCCATGGCCGCCACCGTCGCCACGCTCGACGAGATCGCCAGCGGGCGACCGTACCGGCACATCGACCCGGTCGGCGAACGGCTGATGGACGGGCTGCGCAAGGAGTTCTCCGACGCCGGGATCACCGCCGAGGTCGTCGGCTACCCGGCGGTGTTCCAGGTCCGCTTCGGCGCGGCGGACCCACGCGACTACCGCGAGGCGCAGCGGGCCGACCGCGCCGGGTACGCCCGGTTCGCCGCCGCACTGCTGCACCACGGCGTACGGGTGCTGCCGCGCGGCACCTGGTTCCTGTCCGCCGCCCACGAGGCCGCCCACGTCGACGCCACCCTCGCCGCGGTGCGGGCGGTCCTGGCCGACGGCGCGCTGCGGGCCGCGACCGGGGAGAGCGCCCGATGAGGATCGTGGACATCCGCGCGACCCCGGTGACCGTGCCGCTGCGCCGCCCGCTGCGCTGGTCGTTCGGGGTGGAGGTGTCGACCACCCGGACCATCGTCGAGCTGATCACCGACGAGGGGATCGTCGGTGTCGGTGAGACCCGGGGCGGCGACGAGGTGGTCCGGGCCCTGCACCTGCACCGCGACCTGTACCTCGGGGTCGACCCGATGGAGGTGTGGCGCATCACCCGCCGGTTCGGCGTGTTCCGGATGACCAGCGAGCAGTTGGCCCTGGTCGGCGCGGCCAAGCTGGCCGGCGCCGCCGTCGAGATGGCCTGCTGGGACATTGTCGGCAAGGCGCTCGGCAAGCGCTGCGGCGACCTGTGGGGCGGCATCGAGACCGAGTCCGTCGAGTTCGCCGCCTACGTGTTCTACCGGTACGCCGCGATCGACGACATCGGCCGCGGCGACCAGCCCGAGGACGCCGCCGAGCACGCCGAGGAACTGTTCGACCGGTACGGCTTTCGCGACATCAAGTTCAAGAACGGGGTGCTCACCCCGGAGCAGGAGATCGCGTCCGTCCGGATGATGCGCGAACGCCTCGGCGACCGGCTACGTTACCTGCGGATCGACCCGAACGCGGTGTGGTCGGTGGCGACCAGCGTCCGGGTGCTCAACGAGCTCGCCGACTACGGGCTGGAGTTCTGCGAGGACCCGACCTGGGGGATCGAGGGCATGTCCCTGGTCCGCCAGCGCACCCCGGTGCCGCTGGCCACCAACATGTGCTGCGTCACCTTCGAACAGATCCCGCTGTCGGTACGCGCCGGGGCGGTCGACGTCATCCTCGGCGACGTGCACTTCTGGGGCGGCCCCTCCTCGGTGCTGCAGCTGGCCAAGGTGTGCGAGACGTTCAACCTCGGGCTGAGCCTGCACAGCGACCGGGAACTCGGCATCTCCACCGCCGCCGTACTGCACCTGGCCGCCGCCGAGCCCATGGTCAGCCACGCCATCGACACCCACCTGCTGGAGCAGGCCGACGACATCGTCACCGAGCCGTTCACCGTGGCCGACGGGCGGATCGCGGTGCCGACCGGCCCCGGACTCGGCGTCGACATCGACCGGGACAAGCTGCGCCACTACGCCGAGCACCACCGCACCGTCGGCGAGGGCAGCGAGTTCGTCGACCCAGCCCAGGCCGGCTTCCGCGCCAAGTTCCCGAGGTTCTGATGGCGGCCGGCGACGCACCGACCGCAGCGGACCGGCCGCTCACCGGCCGGGTCGCGCTGGTCACCGGCGCGGCCGGCGGCATCGGCCGGCGCATCGCCGCCCGGCTGGCCGTCGACGGCGCGGCCGTCGCCGTGCACCACCGACCCGACGCGCGGGAGGCCGCCGACGCGGCCGACATCACCGCCGCAATCACCACCGCCGGTGGCCGGGCGATAGCGGTCCCCGCCGACGTGACCGAACCCGATCAGGTGGCGGCGATGTACGGCCTGGTCCGCGACCGGCTCGGCGCGGTGGACGCGCTGGTCTGCAACGCCGCCGCCGACGTGGCGGCCCGACGGAACTGGCGTGAGCTGTCCGCCGCCGACTGGTCGCGGGTGCTCGCGGTCAACGTCACCGGCACGTTCCTGTGCGTCCAGGCCGGCTACCCGGACCTGGCCGCCGGCGGGCGGGGCGCGGTGGTGGTGATGTCGTCGGTCACCCCGCTGCTCGGCCGCACCGGCAACCTGCATTACGTGACGTCCAAGGCGGCGCTGATCGGGCTGACCCGGGCGCTGGCCCGCGAGGCGGGACCGGACGGGGTCCGGGTCAACGCGCTCGCCCCCGGCGCGATCCGTACCCCGGCCGAGGCGGTCTACGGCGACGAGGCCGAACTCGCGGCGGCGATGGCGGCCGTGCAGTCGTTGCGCCGCCGGGGCGAACCCGCCGACGTGGCCGCGGCGACCAGCTTCCTGCTCGGCCCGGACGCCGGCTTCGTCACCGGGCAGCTGCTCGTCGTCGACGGTGGATGGGTGATGCACTGATGGCCGCGCCGGCCCGCCCCGCCCGGGTGGCGGTGGCCAGCGTCATCCAGGAAACCAACACCTTCTCCCCGCGAGCGACCACGCTGGACGACTTCACCGCGCAGGGACTGTGGACCGGCGCCGAGGCCGACCGGTGCTCCCGGGGCACCAACACCGAGATCGCCGGTGCGCTCACCGCGCTGGCCGGCGCCGGCGCCGAACCGGTGCCGCTGCTGCGCGCCTGGGCGATGTCCGGCGGCACCCTCACCGGCGACGCCTTCGCCGTGCTGCGCGGTCTGCTGGTCGACGGCCTCGCCGCCGCGCGGGCCGACGCCGCGCTGCTGTGCCTGCACGGCGCCCTGGTCGCCGACGGCGAGCCGGCCGCCGACGCGGCCCTCGTCGAGGCGGCCCGCGCCGTGCTCGGCCCGGACCGGCCGCTGGTGGTCACCCACGACCTGCACGCCAACGTCACCGCCCGGATCGTCGCCGCCGCCGACGCGGTGCTCGGCTTCCACACGTACCCGCACGTCGACCAGGGCGACACCGGCCGGCGCGGCGCCGCGCTGGTGTTGCGCGCGCTGGCCGGCGAACGGCTCGGCACCGTGCTCGCCAAGCGGCCGATGCTGGTGCCGGCCGAATCGCAGGCGGTCGCCGACCCGCCGATGCGGCGGCTGCGGGAGCTGGCCGACGCGGCCACCGGCGGCGACGTGCTGGACGTGTCGCTGTTTCCCGTCCAGCCGTGGCTGGACGTGCCGGAGCTCGGCTTCGCGGTGACCGTCACCCACCACGGCGACCCGGCGACGGCCCGGATCACGGCCGGCGAGGCAGCCGAGCGGATCGCCGACGCCGCCTGGGCCGGGCGCTCCGGTTTCGCCGTGCACCCGGTCCCGGTCGACGAGGCGGTGCGCCGCATCACGCCGGCCGCCGGCGCCGGACCGCTGCTGCTGGTCCAGTCGGCCGACTCGCCCACCGCCGGGGCGACGGCCGACGACGCCACCGTGATCGGCGCGCTGCTGCACGACGACCGGGGCCTGCGGGTGTACGCCACCGTCGTCGACGCGCCGGCCGTCGCCGCCAGCCGGGCGGCCGGCACCGGCGGCCGGGTCGACATCGAGGTCGGCGCCACCCTGGACGACCGATGGTCCCGGCCGGTGCGGCTGGCCGGCACGGTCCGGCGCACCGGCGCCGGGCCGGTGCTGCTGACCGGCGCGTCGATGACCGGTCAGCCGGTCGCCATCGGTGGCTGGGCGAGCGTGGACACCGGCCGTGGGCTGGTGGTGCTGGTGACCGAACGCCCCGTGCCCACCTTCGACCCGGCCGGCTACCGGCACGCCGGGCTCGACCCGGCCGACGCCGACGCCGTGCTGGTCCGCTCGGCCACCATGTACCGCGCCGGTTATCAGGGCTGCCATCGTGGCGCGGTGCTGCTGGACCTGCCCGGCGCCAGCACACCCCGCTTCGACTACCTGCGCTTCGAGCGGGCACCCCGGCCGTTGTACCCGATCGACGAGGTGCCGTGATGGACGAGGCCGCGATGACCACGCAGGGCCCGCCGCGTCCGCTACGGCTGGGCGACAACCGGGTGCCGGTCTACTACGCCGGCGGCGAGCGGATCAGCCGGTTCCGGGCCGGCGACGCCCGCCCCGACCCGGCCGGTCCGCCGGCACCGGTGGGGCCCGAGGACTGGGTCGGCTCGCTGTCCGCGCTGCCCCCGGCGCTCATCCCAGCCGGACATCCGGTCGACGCCGGGGTGTCGCGCACCGCGGCGGGAACGTTGACCGACCTGGTCGCCGCCGACCCGGCCGGCTGGCTCGGCCCGCAGCTGGCCGCCGCCTACGGCGGGCAGAGCGGCCTGCTGGTCAAGCTGCTCGACGCCGGCGAACGGCTCCCCGTGCACTGCCACCCGACACGCGCGTTCGCCCGCAGCCACCTGGACAGCCTGTTCGGCAAGACCGAGGGCTGGATCATCCTCGACGCCGAGCCGGGCGCCACCGTGTGGCTGGGCATGGCCGACGACGTGGACCGGGCCGACCTGCGCCGGTGGATCGACCGGCAGAACGCGGCGGCCATGCTCGCCGCCATGAACGAACTACCGGTCCACGCCGGTGACGTGGTGTACGTACCGGCCGGGCTGCCGCACGCGATCGGGCCCGGCGTGCTGCTCGCCGAGTTGCAGGAACCGACGTCGTTCTCGGTGCTGGCCGAGCACGAACCGTTCGGGGTGGCCGCCGGGCCGGCGACCCTCGGCCTCGGCTGGGACCTCGCCCTGTCCTGCTTCGACCTGGGCGGCTACCGGAACCGGTTGGCCGAGCTGGCGCCGCGGCCACGGCTGCTGCGGGAGGACACCAGTGGGCGGGTCACGTCGCTGTTCCCCGCCGGTGCCGACGGCTACTTCCGTGCCTGGCGCGTCGACTGCGCGCGGACCGTGACCCTGCCGCAGCCCAGCTTCGCGGTGCTGGTGGTCGTCGCCGGCACCGGCGAACTGGGCTGGGACGACGGCGCGCTGCCGGTGACCCGGGGGCAGACCCTGGTCGTGCCGGCCGCCGCCGGTGCGCTGCGGTTCACCGGTACGGTGAGCGTGCTCGTCTGCCTGCCGCCGGAGCCGGCGTGAGCGCCGCGCCGGTGCTGAGCCGGCTGGACCGGGTCGAGCGGCTGCCGGCACCGCTCGTGCGGACCGTGGACGCCCGGTGCGCCCTGGCGGAGAGCCCGTTGTGGCTGCCCGGCAGCGGGCTGGTGTGGGTCGACGCCGACCGCGACGAGGTGCAGGCGCTCGCCGGGCCGGGCGGCCCGACCGCGTCATGGCCGGCCACGACGACCCGCGCGGCCGGCGCCGCGACCTGGCCCGTGGGTGCGACGCATCGCCGGGTCGCGCCGGCGCTCGCCGGCGGCGGCCCGCTCAGCGCGGTCAACGCCACCGGTGACGGTGCACTGCTGTTGACCGCCGGCCGTCGGGTATGGCGGGCGGCCCGCACCGCCACCGGGACCGGCCCGCCGCGCCTGCTGGCCGAGTTGGCGCCCGACCCGCCCGGGGTGCGGTGCAACGACGCCCGGGTCGGGCCGGACGGGCGGCTGTGGATCGGCACGGTCAGTCCGGGCCGATCCGGCGGTGGGGCGCTGTGGTCGATGGACGGCGACGGCCGGCTGCGCCGGCACTGGGGCGGGATCAGCCACGGCAACGGCATCGGCTGGAGCCCGTGCGGCGACACCGTGTTCGTCGTGGACAGCGGCGCGGGCACGCTCAGCCGCGCCGCGTTCGACCGCGCCGCCGGTCCGGGTGACCCGACGGTGATCCTGCGGATCGACCCGTCGGTGGGGATCCCCGACGGCCTCGCCGTGGCCGCCGACGGCACGCTGTGGCTGGCGGTCTGGGGCGGAAACTGCCTGCTGCGGCTGGCCCCGGACGGGACCGTCACCGGCCGGGTCGAGCTGTCGGAACGCAACGTCACCTCGTGCGCGTTCGCCGGAGCGCAGCTGACGCTGCTCGCGGTCACCACCGCCGCCGACGACGTCGACCCCGGCGGTCCGGGCGGCGGGGTGCACCTGCTCGACGTCGGCGGGCGCGGCCGACCGACCGACCGGCTGGGCACGGCGGACCCGACCGGCGGCCCGATCGACGGAGGTGCCACCGATGGCTGATCCCGGACACCGCAGCATGGAGCAGGTCTGGATCACCGGACCGGAGCAGGTCGAGGTGCGGCGGGTGCCGGTGCCGGTGCCGGCGGCCGGCGAGGTGCTGGTCGCCACCGGGTACGCCGGGATCTGCGGATCCGACCTGCACACCCTGCGGCGTGGACATCCGTGGCTGCCGTACCCGATCCCGCCCGGTCACGAGGCCGCCGGCACGGTCGCCGCGCTGCCGGCCGCCGGCGCGGGCAGCTCGGCCGCCGGCGGTAGCTCGGCCACGGGCGCCACCGGGACCCTGCTCGGCGTCGGTGATCCGGTCTACCTGCGACCGGCGATCGCCTGCGGGAACTGCTTCTACTGTGCCCGCTCGCGGCCGAACCTGTGCGCCGGCCTGATCGGAGTCGGCTCGCACCGCCCCGGGGCGTTCGCCGGGTACTTCACGGTGCCGGCGGTCGCGCTCGCCCCGGTGCCGGCCGGGGTGTCGCTCGCCACGGCGGCGATGATCGAGCCACTGGCCACCGCGATCCACGCGGTCGCCGTGGCGGCCGGGCCGCCCGGCGACCTGGCCGGGGCCACGGTCGCCGTGCTGGGCGGCGGCACCATCGGGCAGTGCGTGCTGCTCGCGGTCCGGGCGGCCGGCGCGCACGACGTGGTGCTCACCGACCCGGTGCGGTCCAAACGGGACCTCGCCGTCGCGACGGGTGCCGTCGCCGCGTTCGACCCGGCCGATCCCCGGACCGAGGCGGAGATCGCCGGGCGGCTGTCCGGCCGGCCGGACCTGGTGGTCGACTGCGTGGCCAGCACGGCGTCGCTGCGGGTCGCGGTCCGGCTGGCCACCCGTGGCGGGACGGTGGTGGTAGTCGGTGCCGGGCACGGCCCGCTCGACGTGACGATCGAGACCATCCAGGACGACGAGGTCCGCATCGCCGGATCGGCGATGTACCTGCCGGCGGACTTCGCCGCCGCCGAACGGCTGGTCGCCGCCGGCGCCCCGGTGCGGCGGCTGGTCACCTCGGTGCGGCCGATCCGTGACGCGGCCGCCGCGCTGCGGGCGGCCGCCACCGGCGCCGAGATCAAGATCCAGCTCGCCGGACCGGCCGGCCGGCGAGGAGCGTCGTGGAGGCCCTGATGCGCGTACCCACACCGGTGTTCTTCTCCCCCGGCAGCCCGCACCGGATCGTCGAACTCGACGTGGCGCCACCGGCCGCCGGCGAGGTCCGGGTCCGGATGGCCGCGTCCGGGGTCTGCCACAGCTGCCTGTACGCGATGGACGGCGAGCACGCCGCCGTACCCGCCCCGATCGTGCTCGGTGACGAGGGCGCCGGCGTGGTCGAGTCCGTCGGGGCCGGCGTGACCGGACTCGCTGCTGGCGACCACGTCGTCATCTCGTGGGCTCCCGGCTGCGGCCGCTGCCGGATCTGCCGCCAGGGCGCGCCCGCACTCTGCGGCGACCAGCCGCCGCTGGGCCGGATGGCCGACGGCACCAGCCGGTTCCGCCACGGCGACACCGAGGTCTGGCACTACGGGCCGGCGACCAACGCGCCGTACACGGTGGTCGACGCGCGGGCCGCCGTACCGGTCGACCCGGCGGTCCCGCTCGATCTGGCCGCGCTGATCGGCTGCGCGGTGGCCACCGGTGTCGGCGCGGTGCGCACCACCGCCCGGGTCCGGCTGGGCGAGTCGATGGCGGTGATCGGCTGCGGCGGGGTGGGGGTGGCCGCGCTGCACGCCGGTGCGATCTCCGGCGCTTACCCGATCGTCGCGGTCGACGTGGTACCGGCCAAGTTTGCGGCGCTGCGGGCGATGGGCGCGACGCACTGCGTGGACGCGACCGCGCCGGACGCGCTCGCCCAGATCCTCGACATCACCGGCGGCGGCGTCGACCACGCCTTCGTCACCAGCAGCGCGGCGGCTGCCTTCCCGATGGCGGTGGCGTCGTTGGCCCGGCGCGGCACGTGCGTTTTGATCGCCGGTTATCCCGACGGGGCGGCGTTGAGCATCGACCCGGGCCATCTGCTCAACGGCGAACGGCGGATCGTGGCCGCCAAGTACGGCTCGTCGAACCCGCCGGTCGACTTCCCCGATCTGGTGGATCTCTACCTGGCCGGCCGGTTGGACCTGGCCGCGATGGTGTCCGGACGGTGGCGTCCGGACCAGGTCGACGAGGCGTACGAGGCGCTGCGGGCCGGTGTGGCCACCCGCGGCCTGATCGTCTTCGACTGATCCGCAGGACGGAGGATGCGATGCGCGCGGTGGAGGTGAGCGCCCCCGGGGTGCTGGCGGTGCGGGACCGGCCGGATCCGGTGCCGGCACCGGACGAGGTGGTGATCGCGGTCCGGTCCTGCGGGATCTGCGGCACCGACCTGCACCTGGTCGACGGCGAGCTGGGCACCGACCGGTTCCCGCTCGTCCCGGGGCACGAAGCGTGGGGCGAGGTCGTCGCGGTGGGCCGTGCCGTCGACGGACACGCGGTCGGTGACCTCGTCGCCGTCGACCCGTCGCTGCACTGCGGCGGCTGTGACCCGTGCCGGCGGGGGCAGGGCAACATGTGCCGGCGCTGGGGCGCGCTCGGTGCGACCCGTCCCGGGGCGTGGGCGGAGTTCATGGCCGCGCCGGCCGCGAACCTGCACCGACTGGAGCCCGACTACCCGCTCGCCGCGGTGCCGCTGGCCGAGCCGGTGGCGTGTGCGGTACGCGGGCTGGACCGGCTGGCGCCCCGCCCAGACCAGCCGGCGATCGTGTTCGGCGCCGGCACGATGGGCCTGGTCCTGGCGATCCTGCTGGACGCACGCGGGGTCGGGCCGGTCACCGTGGTCGACGTCAACCCGGCGCGGCGGGCGCTGGCCGCCCGGCTGACCCCGGCCGACGTCCGTGCCCCCGAGGAACTGGCCGGGCGCACCGCGCCCTGGGTGATCGAGGCGACCGGCGACCCACGTGCCTTCGAACAGGCCCTGGACCGGGTGGCCCGCGCCGGTCACCTGCTGGTCTTCGGGGTGGCGGCACCGCTGGCCACCGCCACGGTGTCGCCGTACCGGATCTACGCCGACGAGCTGACCATCGTCGGGTCGATGGCGATCCTGCACAGCTTCCCCGCCGCGATGGACACCGTACGCAGGCACGCCGCCCGACTGACGCCACTGGTGACCGACCGGTTCGGGCTGGACGGCGTCGACGCCGCGTTGACCCTGGTGCGGACCGGCGGCACGATCAAGACGGTGCTGGCTCCCGGTCCGCCGGACCGGCCGTCACCTGGACCGGAGGTGTCCCGATGACCCGTACGATTCTGGTCACCGGCGCCCGACGCGGGATCGGCGCGGCGCTCGCGGTGGGACTCGCCGGGCCCGACGTCGCGCTGGTGTTGCACCATCTGGCCGCCGCCGACGAGGTCGCCGCGGTCGCCGAGCAGTGCCGGGCGGCCGGAGCGCAGGCCCGCGTCGTCGAGGCCGACCTGTCGGCGCCGGCGCAGGTGCACTCGCTCGCCGAGGCTGCCGGCCCGGTGGACGTGCTGGTCAACAACGCCGCCCGGGCATCCAACGTGTGGCTCGACGAGCTGTCACTGGCCGAGTGGGAGGCCACCTTCGCGGTCAACGTGACCGCGCCGATGCTGCTCAGTCAGGCTCTCGCCGCCGGCATGCGGCGCCGCGGCGGTGGCCGGATCATCAACGTCACCTCGGCGACGGTACGGATGGGCGGGCCGTCCGGGCCGTCGTACGTGTCGAGCAAGGCTGCCCTGATCGGCCTCACCCGTGCCCTGGCCCACGCCCTCGGCCCGGACGGCACCACAGTCAACGCCCTGTCCCCCGGCGCGGTCCGCACCGAGGGCGAGCGGGAGCTCGCCGCCGGACGGCCGGTCGACGAGGCGGCGCAGGACGCGGCGATCCTGGCCCGGCAGGCGGTGCGGCGCCGGCTCGACCCGGACGATCTGGTGTCCACGGTCCGTTTCCTGGCCAGCCCGCAATCCGGCGCGGTCACCGGCCAGGTGATCGAGGTCGGCGGAGGTCTGGTCCTACGCTGACGCCCAACAGGTGCGTTCGGCGTCACCGGCGGTCGGGTGGTCGGCGTCGCGCGCGTCGCCGTCGCCGTCGTCGCCGGATGCCACCGCGGTGACCGGGGCCACAGCGAGCACCCCCGACCCGGCATGAGAAGTTGAAGCAATCTTCAATTGTTCATATGCCAGTTCCGCTGTACCAGAAGAAGGCCGAGTTCTTCCGGATGCTGGGTCACCCGGTCCGGATCCGGGTGCTCGAACTGCTCGGTGACGGGCCGCGTCAGGTCCGCGAGTTGCTCGCCGAGATCGACGTCGAGGCGTCGAACCTGTCCCAGCAGTTGGCCGTGCTGCGCCGGGCCGGGATCGTGATGTCCAGCCGGGACGGTTCCGCCGTCACCTACACGCTGGCCGGACCGGACGTGGCGGATCTGATGCGGGCGGCCCGACGGATCCTCACCGAGATGATCGTCGACCAGACCGAGTTGCTGGCAGCGCTGCGCGAACCCGCTTCGGGCACCCGGTGACCGCCCTCGCCGCGCTCCGTGGGTTGTTGCCACGGCGAGCCGACTGGCAGTCGGTACGCAGCCAGCCACGCCGGGATCTGCTCGCCGGACTGACCGTGGCGATCGTGGCGTTGCCGCTGGCCCTCGGCTTCGGTGTCGCCTCCGGCCTGGGCGCGTCGGCCGGGCTGGTCACCGCCGTGGTGGCCGGCTCGTTGGCCGCCGTGTTCGGCGGATCGAACCTGCAGGTCTCCGGTCCGACCGGGGCGATGACCGTGGTCCTGGTACCGATCGTCGCCCAGTTCGGTTCGGGCGGGGTGCTCACCGTCGGGCTGCTGGCCGGGGCGATCCTCGTCCTGCTGGCGCTCGCCCGGGCGGGTCAGCTGATCCGGTATGTGCCGGCTCCGGTCATCGAGGGTTTCACCGCCGGCATCGCGGGTGTGATCCTGCTGCAGCAACTGCCCGCCGCGCTCGGCGTCACCGCCGAGGGCGACCGGGTACTCAGTCTCGCCTGGCAGGCGACAGCGGCGTTCGTCCGGCAGCCGCAGTGGACGGCGTTACTGATCACGGGCACCGTGGCGGCGGCCATGCTGGCCGGCGCGCACTGGCGCCCCGGCATCCCGTTCTCGCTGCTCGCGGTCACCGTGGCCACCATGGTGACGGCCGGGTTCGCCCTGCCGGTGGCGACGATCGGCACGCTGCCGGCCACCTTGCCGGTGCCGTCGTTGGCGTTCTTCGACCTGGCCGCCGTACCCGCGCTGGCCAGCGCCGCGATCGCGGTCGCGGCGCTGGCCGCCCTGGAGAGCCTGTTGTCGGCCACCGTCGCCGACGGCATGTCGGTCGGGCAGCGGCACGATCCGGACCGCGAACTCTTCGGCCAAGGCGTCGCGAATCTGGTCACGCCGTTGTTCGGTGGGGTACCCGCGACCGCCGCGATCGCCCGGACGGCGGTCAACGTCCGCTGCGGAGCCGGGTCCCGGCTGGCTGCGCTGTCACACGCCGTGATTCTCGCGGTCATCATGCTGGTGGCCGCGCCGCTGGTCGGCCACGTCCCGTTGGCCGCGCTCGCCGGGGTGCTGATCGCCACCGCGATCCGGATGGTCGAGGTGGGTGCGCTCGCCGCGCTGGCCCGCGCGTCACGGTCGGACGGCCTGGTGATGGTGCTGACCGCGGCGACCACCGTCCTGCTCGACCTGGTCACCGCGGTGCTGCTCGGGCTGGTCGCGGCCGGCGCGTTGGCGCTTCGCAAGATCGCCCAAGCGGTACGGGTGGACCGGGTGCCGCTGGACACCGGCGACCATCGGGCCGAGGAGCAGGCCCTGCTCGCCCAGCACATCGTCGCGTACCGGCTGGACGGTCCGCTGTTCTTCGCCGCCGCCCACCGCTTTCTGCTCGAACTGTCCGACGTGGCCGATGTGCGGGCGGTGATCCTCCGGATGTCCCGGATCTCGACGATCGACGCCTCCGGCGCGCTCGTGCTGCGCGACGCGGTCGACCGGTTGGAACGGCGAGGCATCGCGGTCTACCTGTCGGGTGTCCAGACGACGCATCGCAAGGCGCTGACCGCGGTCGGCCTACTGCCGAGGATCGAAGCCGCCGGACGGGCCTGTGCCGACACCCCGGCCGCGATCGCCGCCGCCCGGCAACTGCTCGATCCGGCGGCGCAGAACCGGGATCCGGTTAGCGACAAGGCGCTCGACCCCGATCGGTGACCCAGGCCCCGTCGACCGGGGAGTCCGCTGCACTGCGTGCAGATGCACTTGCAGATGCACTTGCAGAAAGCTCTCGGCCAGTGCATGATGCGGATATGACTTTGTGGATTCGGGACATGACTGTCAGCCATTTACTGTGGCGACACCAACGGTCCGCCGACCGCGTGCGGCGACGTGGGTCGCGGACAGCCTGGTGAGCGCCGCGGCGGAGCCCGAGCCACCCTGCGGCTATCGACCACTCGGCTCGGCAGTGGTCGTGCTTCTGCTCGGCACCGAGGTTTCTTCTGCTGACCTTCTCGATCAGCGCTGCGTTCCTGCAACGGACAGCTCTCGCGCCAGAGCTCTGGGCACGCAGCGAGCGGCAGCGCCGACGAGCCACCCACGCCCGCCAGTTGACGGCGCTGCGGTCATGGCGTGCGGGGTGGCCCGGCCCGCCCGCGGCCACCCGCCCGGCGCACCCTGGACGACAAGGCACTGGCGACGAAGGCCGGTGGGGTGAGGGGCGCCCCCGTTCCGCGCCCCTCACCCCACCGGTGGCACGAAGGCTGACGGTGCGTCGGGCCGGGAACACGGCCGGCCCGACGGTTCGAGCGGTCGGCAGCTTGGTCAACCTCGTGTGGTGATCGTATACTGACGGCGCGTACTGCCGTCAACTGATATTAACCGACGCAGGACGAGCGCTAACTTCGGCTGCACATCCGACAGCTGTAGATCGACGGAGGTGGCCGTGACGGGCGGCACCACTCCCCCTGCCGGACCGGGATCGACCCTGGCCGACAAGCTCAACCTGCTCTTCGGGACAGTACGCCCAGCCGGACGCGACGCCTACACCTCACGTGAGGTCGCCGACGCCATCCGTGACCGTGGTGGCTCCATCTCGGACGTCTACATCTGGCAGTTGCGCACCGGCCGGCGTACCAACCCCACGAAGGAGCACCTGGAAGCGCTCGCCGACTTCTTCGACGTCGATCCGGCGTTCTTCTTCGACCGGCGACGCTCCGGCGAGATCGAACGGGACCTGCATGCCCTGCGTGCCATGCGCAACTTGAAGGTGCGGGCGGTGGCGACCCGGCTCAGTGCACTGCCGGAGGAGCAACTCGACGCGGTCGGCGACATCCTCGACCGGGTGGTACAGGCGCTACAGGCCCAAGCCAGCGGCACCGGCGTCGGTGCCGGCATCGACGAACAGCCGACGCCGTGATCGTCATGCAGTGGCGACGGACGGACAATGCCGAGGGGCACACCGACATGAAGCCATCCCCGTTGCGCCAGACCTGCCTGGCCCGGCTGGATCAGCTGATGGCACGCGGCCTGCGGTTGCCCCAACCGTTCGACGCGGTCGCGCTGTGCCGGCAGGCCAGCGACGTCCTCGGCCGGGACATCGCTCTCGTCGGCATGCCGATGCCGCCCGGTGCCCCGTTCGGGATGACCTTCTTCACCGACACCGGCCACGTCATCGCGTACGAACAGCGCACCAGCCGGGTGCACCGCGACCACATCATCGCCCACGAACTCAGCCACGTCCTGCTGGGGCACCGCGCGCTCGCCCTCGACGACCGGCACGCCAGTGAGCTGCTGCTTCCCGCGCTGCGTTCGACGCTGGTGCACCGGGTACTCAACCGCACCGGTGTCTACAGCCGAGGTGAGGAGCAGGAGGCCGAGATGATGGCGACCATCCTGCTGGAGTCGGCCAGTCGTGACGAACTCGGCGGTCCGACCGGACCTGAGCCGACGACCCGCGTCGCCGACGCGGCCCTGGAGGCCAGGCTCCGGCAGGGCCTCGAACCACCGCCGCGCTGACCGTCGTGGACACGCCGCTGTACGCGCTGTGTGCGGCCGCCGGCTGGCTGGCCTTCGGCTACAAGCTGATCGACCTGCGCCGGGATCGGGACAACCGGGTGTTGCGGGCCATGGTGTACGCGTTCTTCGCCTTCGCCGCGGGGGTCACCTTCGCCGTCGGACCGGTCGCGGAGGCGGTCGATCGGGCGACCGGCCTGGCCAACCTGGCCAAGCTGGCGGCACACGCCGGAGTCATGGGGATCGCCGCGAACTCGCAGATCCTGCTGCTGTTCCTCGCCAGGCCGCCAGGGGTCGCGGCCGGTCGGGCCCGACGACGGGTGTTCGCCTCGGTCCTGGCGTTCGGCCTGCTCACCGCGTTGTGGACAGCCACCCTCGGATCCTCGCAGCCGGTGCGGCTGGCGGTCGAGGACGCCCGGCATCCGACGGTCGCCAGCTATCTGCTGGTGTATCTGGGCGTGTTCGTCTACTACTGCGCTGATGTGGCCCGGCTCTGCTGGCACTTCTCCCACGTCACGCCGAGGCGCTGGCTGCGCCGCGGATTGCGGGTCGCCGCCGTGGGCGCGGTCACCGGGCTGCTGTACTGTGCCGTCAAGGCCGGCTACCTGCTGGCCTACTGGCTGGGGCGACGCCCCGGCGGAGAACAGGAGATCGCCGCCGTGCTGGTCACCACCAGCGCACTCGCCATGCTCGCCGGTTTCACGCTACCCACCTGGGGACCTGCGGTGGACCGCGGGCGGGTCTGGGTGCAACGGCAGCGGTCGTGGCGGCGGTTGGCCCCGCTGTGGCACGCGGTCGCCGTCGCGGCGCCGCACCTGGTACTCGACGAGCGCGCCCACCACCGCATCGTCGCGTTTCGCGACATCGACTACGCGCTGCACCGGCGGATCACCGAGATCAGGGACGGTCGGCTTGCGCTACGCCCGTACATCGACGAGCGGGTCGCCGCGGCGGCCGGCCGCCTGGCCGCCACCGCCGGCCTGGTCGGCGACAGCCGGACCGCGCTGGTGGAGGCGACGATGATCGCCGCCGGCAGTCGGCAGGCCCGGGCCGGTGCGCCGGCGAGGCAGCCGGACTTCACCGAACCGCACGATCCGCCCGGCGGCTATCCGGGCGAGGTCGCGTGGCTGAGCCGGGTGGCCCACTGGTACGCCCGGCGCGAGCTGGTCGAGCAGGCCGTACACGAGGCGTCGGCCGAGGCGGCGCCACCATGTTGACCCGTATTCGCCGGCCGGTCGGCGCGACCGACCGCTACGCCAACCTGCGACGCATCCGCACCCTCGATCCACAACGCGACTATCTGGACATATACCAGACGATGGTGCGCTACGAGTTTCCGTGGGACAGCAAGCTCGGCCTGAACCTGGCGTTCAACCGGTCGTTCTCACTGCCGCGTATCGCCGCCCTGCATACCCGCACCGGCGAGCTGCTGCGACACACCCGCAAGCGGATCGACGACACCGGACTGCTGATGTACGAGATGCTGCTGCACGGCTTCGAACATCCGAAAGGCCGGGCGGCGGTACGCCGGACCAACCAGATCCACCGGCAGTACGACATCGCCGAGGACGACTATCGATACGTACTCGGTTGTCTGGTGGTCGTGCCGATGCGGTGGCTGCACCGCTACGGCTGGCGCCGGCCCTGCTGTCACGAGCGAGCCGCCACCTACCACTACTACCGGGAACTGGGTCTGCGCATGGGCATCCGGGACATTCCCGGCTCCTATCAGGACCTCGCCACCTGGTTCGACGAGTACGACCGTACCCACCTCCGGTTCAGCCCGGACGCGGCGGCGATCGAACGCGCCACCCGGACCCTGCTGCGGGGCCGGGTCCCACGGCTGCTCAGCCCGCTCGCCGACGCCCTGGTCGGGGCGATGTACGACGAACGGCTGCGGGCGGCGAGCGGGGTCCCCACACCCCCGCTGGCGATCCGCTGGGGCCTGCACACCGGGCTCCGGTTACGGGCGCACCTGCTGCGCCTGGCGGCCCGGCCACGCCGTACCCCGATCTTCGCCGACGGGATCCGCACCCGGACCTACCCGGACGGCTACCAGATCTCCCGGCTCGGCCCCGCCGATCGCTGACCGGCGCCGTGGCGGCCCGCGTCGCCCGTGCCCGCCCGCGCTACCGCGGCCGGCGTCGCCCGGTCGGTGGACCCACGTCACAGGTGCCGGCCGATTCCCGTCGGCACCGCGACCGGCCGTACCATCCGGCTATGACGGAGCCACCCGAAACGCTGTCCCTGGCGGCCGGCTTCCAACCGGCGTCAGCGGACGGCTGGCGACAACTCGTCCTCGGCGTGCTACGCAAGTCGGGCATCGCCGACCGGAATCCGCCTGCCGAGACACCCGACGAACTGCTCGCCGTCGAAACCTACGACGGCATCCGGATCGCGCCGCTACACACCCGCCCGGCGGCGCCGCCGCGGCTCGGTGTGCCGGGATCCGCACCGTTCATCCGTGGCGCCCGAACAGCGCGCGACGGCGGCGGGGCCGGCGCGACGACACCGGCCGAGACCGTCGCCGGCTGGGACGTCCGGCAGCGGTACGTCGAGCCGGACGCCAAGGCCACCCGCGAGGCGGTGCTCGCCGACCTGGCGGGCGGGGCCACCTCGGTCTGGCTCGACCTCGGTACGAGCGGGTTGGCCCCGGGCGACCTGCCGGAAGCGCTCGACGGGGTGTTCCTCGATCTGGCACCGATCGTGCTCGACCCCGGTGGGGCGTACGACGACGCGGTGCAGGCGTTGCTGGCGCTGGCCGCCGAGCGGGGCACCGACCGGGCCGAGCTGGCCGGCAACCTCGGTGCCGACCCGCTCGGCTGGCGGGCCCGTACGGCGGCACCGGCCGACCTGACCGTGCTCGGCCGCCTGGCCCGACGGGTCACCGGCTCGCCGAGGCTGCGGACGGTCACCGTGGATGCCACCGTCTACCACGACGCCGGCGGCAGCGACGCGCAGGAGATCGGCTGCGCGCTGGCCACCGGCGTCGCCTACCTGCGCGCGCTCACCGACGCCGGGCTGGACCCGCCGGCCGCCTTCGGTCAGTTGGAGTTCCGCTACGCGGCGACCGCGGACCAGTTCCTGACCATCGCCAAGTTTCGCGCGGCCCGGCAGGCCTGGGCCCGGGTGGCGCAGCTGTGCGGGGTGCCGCAGGCCGGCCGGCAACGCCAGCACGCGGTCACCTCGGCGGCGATGATGACCACCCGCGACCCGTGGGTCAACATGCTGCGGACCACGGTGGCCTGCTTCGCCGCCGGTGTGGGCGGCGCCGACGCGATCACCGTCGCACCGTTCGACGCCCGGCTCGGACTGCCCGCCGGATTCGCCCGCCGGATCGCCCGCAACACCCAGTCGGTACTGCTGGCCGAGGCGCACCTGGGCCGGGTGCTCGATCCGGCCGGCGGTTCCTGGTACGTCGAGCAGCTGACCGCGGACCTGGCCGCCGCGGCCTGGGACTGGTTCACCGAGATCGAGCGGGCCGGCGGGGCGGGCGCCGCACTGGACAGCGGACTCGTCGCACACCGGATCGAGACCACCTGGCAACGCCGCGCGGCCAACCTGGCGAACCGGCACGATCCGGTCACCGGGGTGAGCGAGTTCCCGCTGCTGGACGAGCAGCTACCGTCGCGTACGCCGGCCCCGCCGCCGCCCGGCGGTGGGCTGCCCCGGCGCCACTACGCCGCCGGATTCGAGGCCCGCCGGGACCGCGCCGACGCCCAGATGCGGGCCACCGGCGCCCGTCCAGCGGTGTTCCTGGCCACGCTGGGGCCGCTCGCCGCGCACAGCGCCCGCGCCGGTTTCGCCGCGAACCTGTTCGCCGCCGGCGGCATCACCACCACCCGCGGTGGCGCGCCCGACGACGACCCGGCGGCGATCGCCGCGACGTTCGCCGTCGACCCGGCCACGGTGGCCTGCATCTGTGGCACCGACCAGGCGTACGCCACGGTGGCGGGACCACTCGCCGCGGCGCTGACCCGCGCCGGGGCCCGACGGATCTGGCTGGCGGGCCGGCCGGCCGATTATCCGGATATCGATGGATACATATACAACGGTTGCGACGCGCTGACTGCGCTCGACACCGTACTCGACGACCTGGGGGCACCCCGATGATCCCGGACTTCGCACAGGCGAGCCTGGTGGCAACCGATGCCACCGGTGACAGCGTCGGCGCGCACCGTGGCGATGACGCGGCGACCTGGGCGGCGGCGCTACTGACCGAGACCGGCCGGTCGGCCGGGGAGCTGGCCTGGGAGACACCGGAAGGCATCCCGGTGGCACCGCTGTACACCGCGGCGGACACGGCGGGACTGGACTTCCTCGACACCTGGCCGGGCATCGCGCCGTACCTGCGCGGGCCTTACCCGACGATGTACACCACCCAGCCATGGACGATCCGCCAGTACGCCGGGTTCTCCACCGCGCAGGAGTCCAACGCGTTCTACCGGCGCAACCTGGCCGCCGGGCAGAAGGGCCTGTCCATCGCGTTCGACCTGGCCACCCACCGTGGCTACGACTCGGACCATCCCCGGGTCGCCGGTGACGTCGGAATGGCCGGCGTCGCCGTCGACTCCATCCTCGACATGCGGCAGCTGTTCGACGGCATCCCGCTGGACCGGATGAGCGTGTCGATGACCATGAACGGCGCGGTGCTACCTGTGCTCGCGCTCTACATCGTGGCCGCCGAGGAGCAGCGGGTGACGCCCGAGCAGTTGGCCGGGACCATCCAGAACGACATCCTCAAGGAGTTCATGGTCCGCAACACCTACATCTATCCGCCCGGGCCGTCGATGCGGATCATCTCCGACATCTTCGCGTACACCTCCGCCAGGATGCCGAAGTTCAACTCGATCTCGATCTCCGGCTACCACATCCAGGAGGCCGGCGCCACCGCCGACCTGGAACTGGCCTACACCCTCGCCGACGGCGTGGAGTACCTGCGGGCCGGGCAGGCCGCCGGGCTGGACATCGACGCCTTCGCGCCACGGCTGTCGTTCTTCTGGGCGATCGGCATGAACTTCTTCATGGAGGTGGCGAAGCTGCGCGCGGCCCGGCTGTTGTGGGCCCGACTGGTCCGCGACGCCGGGGCCCGCAACCCGAAGTCGCTGAGCCTGCGCACGCACAGCCAGACCTCCGGCTGGTCGTTGACCGCACAGGACGTGTTCAACAACGTGGTCCGCACCTGCGTGGAGGCGATGGCCGCCACCCAGGGGCACACCCAGTCGCTGCACACCAACGCCCTGGACGAGGCGCTCGCCCTGCCGACCGACTTCTCGGCCCGGATCGCCCGCAACACCCAGTTGTTCCTCGCCCAGGAGTCCGGCACCAACCGGGTGATCGACCCGTGGGGCGGTAGCTACTACCTGGAGCGGCTCACCCACGACCTGGCCCGGCGCGCCTGGACACACCTGCGCGAGGTCGAGGCCGCCGGCGGGATGGCCCGGGCGATCGACGAAGGTCTGCCGAAGCTGCGGATCGAGGAGGCCGCCGCCCGCACCCAGGCCCGGATCGACTCGGGTCGCCAGCCGGTGATCGGGGTCAACCGGTTCCGGCCCGACGCCGACGAGCCGATCGAAGTGCTCAAGGTGGACAACACGGCGGTGCGCGCGGCCCAGGTGGAGAAGCTGCGCCGGCTGCGCGCCGACCGGGACGAAGCGGCCTGGGCGGACGCCCTGGCTGCGCTGACCCGCGCCGCGACCGAGACGTCGCCCGGTGGTGGCGACCTGTCCGGGAACCTGCTCGCCCGGGCGGTCGACGCGGCCCGGGCGAAGGCCACCGTCGGTGAGATCTCGGCCGCGCTCGAGCGGGTGTACGGCCGGCACGCGGCGCAGATCCGTACCATCAGCGGGGTGTACCGACAGGAGGCCGGCGCGGTGGCCGCCATCGACCGGGCCCGGGCGGCGTCCACCGCCTTCGCCGAGGCCGAAGGGCGCCGGCCGCGAATCCTGGTCGCCAAGATCGGGCAGGACGGTCACGACCGGGGCCAGAAGGTGGTCGCCACCGCCTTCGCCGATCTGGGATTCGACGTCGACGTCGGCCCGCTGTTCCAGACCCCGGGCGAGGTCGCCCGCCAGGCGGTCGACGCCGACGTGCACCTGGTCGGGGTCAACTCCCTGGCCGCGGGTCACCTCACCCTGGTGCCGGCGCTGCGCGACGAGCTGGCGGCCCTCGGCCGCGACGACATCATGATCGTCGTCGGCGGGGTGGTGCCGCCGCAGGACTTCGACGCGCTACGGGCCGCCGGCGCGGCGGCGATCTTCCCGCCGGGGACGGTCCTCGCCGACGCCGCCTGCGGCCTGCTGGCCGAGCTGTCCCACCGGCTTGGTCACGACGTGGCCAGGGCCGGGGCCGGATGACCGCCGGCCGGCGCGCCGCCGAGGCGCCCGCCACCGGTGGTGCACGCCGCCGAGCGCCCGACATCGACGAGTACGTCACCGGAGTGCGGGCCGGGGCACCGGCCTGGATCGCGCGGGCGATCACCCTGGTCGAGTCCACCCGGGCCGACCACCGTGAGCTGGCCCAGCGACTGCTGGTGGCGTTGTCGCCGCACACCGGGGCCGCTCGCCGGGTAGGGATCACCGGCGTCCCCGGGGTCGGCAAGTCGACCTTCATCGACGCACTCGGCTCGCGGCTCACCGCCGCCGGGCACCGGGTGGCGGTGCTCGCCGTGGACCCGTCGTCGGCGCGTAGCGGCGGCAGCATCCTCGGCGACAAGACGCGCATGGCCCGACTCGCCGTCGATCCGGCAGCCTACGTACGTCCCTCCCCCACCGCCGGGACGCTCGGTGGCGTGGCCCGCGCCACCCGGGAGGCGATGGTGGTGGTGGAGGCCGCCGGGTTCGACGTCGTGCTGGTGGAGACCGTCGGGGTGGGCCAGTCGGAGACCACCGTCGCCGACATGGTGGACACCTTCCTGCTCCTCAGCCTGGCCCGCACCGGTGACCAGCTGCAGGGCATCAAGAAGGGCGTGCTGGAGCTCGCCGACGTCATCGTGGTCAACAAGGCCGACGGCGAGCACGCCGCCGAGGCCCGGGCCGCCGCCCGGGAACTGGCCGGAGCGCTACGGATGCTGCGCGGGGCGGACAGCGGCTGGACCACCCCGGTACTCACCGCCAGCGGCCGCGACGACGTCGGCCTGTCCGAGGTCTGGCAACAGGTCACCGCCCACCAGGACCGAATCCGGACCGACGGCGAGCTGCACCGCCGGCGGCAGCGCCAGCAGCTGCGCTGGGTCTGGTCGATGGTGCAGGACACGCTGCTCGACCGGTTGCGGACCCACCCCGCGGTAGCCGCGGTGAGCGCCGACGTCGAAGCCCGGGTACTCACCGGGGAGATCACCGCGGCCCAGGCCGCGACGCGACTGCTGGACGCGTTCGGTGCCGGCACCGTCGGCGAGGACGGCAACGGTTGAGCCGGTCGGATCCCGCCCGGCACCGGTCCGGCCCCGATCAGGGCCGTGCCGGTGCGGGCAGGACGCGCCGCAGCTGGCCAGGCGGTGCCGGGCGGCGCTGCCACTCGCGTGGGTAGCCGACCGAGACCTCCTCGAAGCGCACCCCGTCGTAGTACGTCGTACGCGGAATGTGCAGGTGCCCGTAGACCATCACCGCGGCCCGGTGTCTCAGGTGCCAGTCGGCCGTCCGGGTGGTGCCGCACCACATCGCGAACTCCGGATAGCGCAACACGTCCATCGGGGTGCGGACCAGCGGATAGTGGTTGATCAGAACGGTCGGCAGCTGCGGCTCGGTGGCGGCGAGCCGCTGCTCGGTGTAGGCCAACCGTTGCCAGCACCACTGTTCCCGGCTCTGATACGGGTCCGGGTGCAGCATCATCTCATCGGTGCAGATGATCCCGGTCTGCTGCGCGTACGCCATGCCTTCGGTCTTGTTGCCGGTGCCCGGCGGCAGGAAGCTGTAGTCGTACAGGGTGAACAACGGTACGACGGTCGCCGGGCCGCCGGCACCGGACCACACCAGGTAGGGGTCCTCCGGCGTTCGCACGTCGAGTGACCGGCACCGCTCGACCAGGTAGGTGTAGCGCGACTCGCCGCGCAACTGGATTGGGTCGTTCGCGGTGGTCCACAGTTCATGGTTGCCCGGCACCCAGATCACCGCGGCGAACCGCTCGCGCAGCGTGCCGAGCGCCCACAGGATGTCGACGACGGTCTCCGCCACGTCGCCGGCCACGATCAGCCAGTCGTCAGGGGACGGAGCCGCCAGGTCGGCCACGATCTGCCGGTTCTGCGGGTACGCGATGTGCAGGTCACTGATCGCCCACAAGGTGGGCTGGGTCCGGTCCGCCACCTGTCCGATCATGCGTCACCACCGCCCGCCGCGGTAGCCCGCCGGACAGATCCGCACGCATCCGAAACAGCAACTCCCGGGCGTCCTCGCGCTTGGCGTCGGCGCCTCGGCAGGTCAGGTAGTCGGCCAGCCGGGCCACGTCGGTGTCGGCCAGATCCTCGCGCAGCATCCGCAGGATCGCCCGGACGCTACGGTGCGGGAAGTACAGCCGCCGACCGGCGTCCAGGAAGGCCCGCGCGTGGTCCGGCTCGACCTCGCCGGCGGCGATCCCGTCGGCCAGCGCCAGCCGCAGGTTGATCAGCGGTTCGGACAGCGGCCGGTCGTCATCGTCGTAGACCATGGCCACCTCGTCGTCGGCGTCGACCGTGCCGGTACGGTAGGCCGCGAAGACTCGGCCGACTCCGATCATCCCCCACGGTTCGCACTCGACCGCCCGCAGTGCCCCCATACTGGACGACCCGTAGACGGCGACGCCGACGTCCAGCGCCCGCAGTATCTCCTTCGGAGAGATCGCCATGCTTTGCAGGAACTTCCCGTCGATCACCCCGATCATCCGGGGCCGCACCGGCCGACGTAGCAGCTCGTCGATGTCCCCGCGTACCACCGGTGGGCGGTACTGCGCGGGCAGGATCCGCCGGGTGGCCCGGTCGACACTGGGACCGGCGAAGACGACGGCCTGCCCGGGTGCCTGCCGCCCGGTCACCGCAGTGCCTCCACGGCCGGCTCGACCAGCACGACAGCCGCGGTCGGGGCGACGTCGCCGGGCTGCCCGGTGATCCCCGCGAGGGCGGTACGCCAGGCCCGCGCCGCCCGCCGGCCGAGCCGGCCCCGGTCGATGCCCCACGACTCCGCGCCGGGGACCAGCACCCGCACCACGGTCGCGGGCAGGTCGGGCGCGCTCACGTCGACCGCGACGACCTGGCGACAGCCCGCCCGGCACAGCCGTTCGAGCAGCAACCCGATGTCCGCCATCAGGTCGTCGTGCCGATACGAACGGATCTCGTCGAACCGGCGTGGCTCGCCGCCCGGTGGCGGAAGGTGGTCGGCCAGTTCCCGTGGGGTGGCCCGGCGCACGTGCAGCAGGGTGTCCGGAACGTCGGCGCCCGGCTGGTGGATGTCTTCACGCATGGCCTGAATGTCCACGGCACGCGACTGGGCGCACTCGGTCAGCGCCCGCACCAGCGCGACCTGTGCGTCCGGATGGGTGCCGACGCCATGGTGCCCGGCCGAGGTCCGCGACCCGAGATCCTCCACGCTGATCGCCCGGAACGTCGGGATGCCCAGGTCGGACGTGATGTCGGTCAGGTGGATGGCGACGCCCGCTGCGGTGAACCGCTCGACCAGATCGGTCGCGGCGGCGGGCAGGCTGCCCGGGTCGAGCGGCGGACGTCCGGGCAGCCTGGCCGCTATCCGCCGGCCGGCCTCGGCACCGAGCCGGCGTCGCAGCACCACCGGCAACTGCCGGTCCACCACCTCGGCCAGGGTGTACGCGTCACGCTCGATCACCTCGGTCAGCGCGTGGCAGATCGCCTCCTCCAGGCTGTTGCCCGCGGCCAGGCCGTTGGTCGTGGTGTAGGCGAAGCAGCCGGGCTCGTGGAACCCGGCGGCACCGTAGGCCAAGGCGTGCGCGGGCACCAGCACCGCAGCGTCGGCGACCAGGTCGTACCCGGACACCCAGGAGATCACCTGCCCGTCGTGGTAGCCGGGCGAACGTTCGATGAGAAACTCCGCCGGCGGCACCGCAGGGCGGCCCTGCCGACGCAGGTCGGTGTAGCTGTCCACCGCCTCGGGTCGCAGCGGCAGACCGGCGCAGAAGCGCTCCACCGCCTCCATCACCGCCGAGGTCCGAGCGTCGGTGGGGCTGGTCCCCTTGCCGCTGTACACCGAAACGGTGTCGTTGGCCCGAGGGCAGATCGCGTTGAACACGGGAATGCCGATCCGGTCGAGGCCGGTGATGTCCGCGATCCGGGTCAGGCCGATCCGACGCAGATGCGGCTCGATACGCCGGTACGTGTCCATCGCCGACGTCTCCCGGTGGACACCGCCCGGATCGGCTTTGGCGACTGTGCTGCGCAGCCTCATGACCGGTCCGCCAGCGCCGCGCGCAGGGCCGTGAGCGCCGGCGTCGCCTGATCCCACCAGGGTTGCCGGTCCGCCCGCGCGCCGTGTCGCGGCCCGGAACCCGCCGGCCCGGAACCCGCCGGCCCGGAACCCGCCGGCCCGGGAGCCGCCGTCTCGCGTTGCGTGCCGAACGGCTGGGCAGCGCCCGCGCTGGCGAAGACCCGGTCGGCGAGGAAGACCACCTGCCAGACCGGAACCGCCTGGCGCGCCATGCCGTCGCGCAGCAGCCGCAGGCAGTCCCGCTGGAACTGCCAGTCGTGGTCGGCGTGCTGCACCAGCAGCCAGGCCGCGCTGGCCGCCAGCTCGCCCACCCGGGCCGGCCCGGGCCACCCGTGGTCGGCGACGTGGCGCTTGAGCCAGGCGAGGTTGTCGGCGTCCACCTCGCGCCAGCGCTGGTAGTCCGGTGGGCTCTTGTCGAGGCGGCCGCGGACCTGCTGGTCGCGCGCCGCGCGGGCGAGGAGTTCGGCAGCGAGTGCCGGGCCGGACGGTCCGCTGGCGGGCCGACCGGCGGCAGGCCGGTGGACGGCCGGCCCGGTCATCGCAGCGCCTCGCACGCCAGCATGTGCACCGGCATGGCCATGGTCTCGGCGCCCGCGGCGATGGTCCGGTCGGACCGGTCCGCGATCCGAAAGCCGGATCCGTCCAGATCGGTGGTCAACTCGACCTCGTCGATCAGTTCCATCGTGACGGTGGACAGGTACCGCCGGGTCGGCGCGGGTGGCCGGACCAACTCGCCGTAGATGTTGGTGTGCTGCACTCCCGCCTGGTCGCTGCGCCGCCAGCCGATCCACGCGAAGCCGGTGCCGGCCGCACCCCGTAGCGGGACACCGACGACGTCCTGCTGGTCGTCGACCTGTTCCTGACGTGGTGAGAAGTCCAGCAGCAGGACCCCACCGGGACGCAGGTGGGAGCGGGCGGTGCGCAGCAGCGCCTGCCGGTCGGAACGACCGAACAACCCGAACGAAAGCCCGCCGATCAGAACACAGTCGACAAGCTCCCCGAGACTGGCGTGCCGGGCGTCGGCGCGGTGCAGGCGGATCCGGGCCGCGGTGGCCGCGGGCAGCGCGGCCCGCAGCTGGTACGCCCGGTCGAGGGCGCTACCCGCCAGCTCCACCCCGGTCGCGGACCAGCCCGCCTGGGCAAAGGCCCGCAGATGCCGACCGGCGCCACAGCACAGGTCGAGCATCCGCCCGGCCGCCGGCACCTGCCGCAGATACCAGGATTCGTCCCCACCGCCGCGTTCCACGATGCGGTGGTACACCGCCCCGGAGAACCCCTGGAACGGCAGCTCCATCTCCACCCGCAGGTCCGGCAACCGGGCCAGCACGCTGAACGGCCCGAAGAAGGTCGATCCACTCATCAGTCGTCTCCTGCCTGTGCACGCGCGGCGGGCTGCGGGTCAGCCGGGCAGTCCGAGCTGCGCCCGGGCGGTCGCGGGGTTGCTCTCGGTCTGTTCCTGCACGATCAGCCCGTCCCGGAAGGTGGTGAAACTCATCCCGCCGAAGCCGAGCCACAACAGATCGGTCAGTTCGCCGGCGAGCGCCCGCAGGTGCTCGCCCAGCAGCCCGGGATCGCGCAGCCGGGCGCGTACCGTCCACCTGGTGGCGACCACCGACCCCTGCTCCACTGCCTCGACAAGGCTCATCTCGTAGTGGTCGAACGGCTCCCGGGCCTGCCGGATCGCGCCGGCCATCGCCGGCAGGCCGCGGATGCACGGCCCGTCGGTTCCGGCCCGGACCACGACATCCGGATGGACGAAGCGCGGCAGCTCGGCCAGGTTCCCGCCGCACCAGACCGTCTGTACGAAGGCCCGCAGGCGGGTGGTCCCCGCTGCGGACGTGGCGACCGCGCCGGTGTCGGTCATCCGTGCCCTCGGGACGCGGCGACCAGGCCGGCGCCCGGCCAGTCGCGGGCTTCGAGGGTGGCCGCGCCCGCCCAGTCGTCGCGGTGCATCCGGTAGAGCCAGGCGTCCACCTCGTCGGCGACACCGCCGGGGGCCTGTGGATCAGGCACGGACATCAGTCGCCGCGCCAGCCCTTCCCGGTGGTAGCCGAGTCGGTCGACCATCGCCACCGACGCCTCGTTGCGTACCGACACGAACCCGATCACCCGGCGGGCGGCCGGGTCGGCGAAGATCAGGTCGAGGGCGTAGGCCATCGCCGCGAAGCCGACCCCGCGCAGGTGTGGCGCTGCCCCGGTACGGATGACCTCGCCAGCCCACACGCCGGGGATGCTGAACGGCGCGTACATGATGAACGCCACCGCCTGGTCCTGACCGGGCGCCAGCGGGTCCTGCGCGTACATGATCCAGGATCGGCAGATGCCGGCCTCGACGGCGCCGATGAGAGCGTCGATCGGCATCGCGTCGGGGTTGCCCATCGCCATCCCCGCCTGTGCCATGGTGGCCATCCGGGCGGGTCCGACCAGTTCGTCGAGCACCTGCCGGTCGACCTGCGGCAGGTCGCGGGCGGTCAGGTCACTCGGGCGTACGGTGAATCGCTGGTTCATCGGCGTCCTTCCGTGCGGGTGGGCGGGACATGGTCATTCGGAGGCCACCGGTCGGCCCATGGCGGTCGCCGTGACGGTCGCGGTGGCGCGCAGCAATTCGGCGACGCTGACACAGGCACCGGGGCCGGCCACGTCGTCGGCCACCGCGCGCCCGGTGGTCGGCCCCACCACGGTGACCCCGGCTTCGGTCAGCAGGGCGCGGATCCGGCGGTACGTGGGGCCGCCGGCCACCGACCGGGCCAGTGAGGGAGCGACCAGTACCGGCGCGTCGGCCGCGACCAGCGTCGCGCTGGCCAGGTCGCTGGTCATGCCGTACGCGCACCGGGCACAGAAGGAGAGCGTGGCCGGCCAGGCCAGAACCAGCTCGGCCCAGTCGGCGAGCCGTACGTGGGCGGGTCCGGGCGACGGGTCAGCCAGCCAGTCCGGTCCCTCGACCGGGTGACGACTGATCGCGGCCAGACTCTGCGCGGAGACCAGGTCGGTCGCGGCCCGGGTCAGCACCACCCGGACCTGCGCCTGGTACTGCCAGACGAGGGTGCTCACCAGTGCGGGCAGGAACGCCACGCCGATCGCGCCGGTGCCGATCACCAGAATCCGCCGGACCGGCAGGTCAGCGGGCAACTCGGTGGCGGCGCTGCGGTCAACGGCCATGACGCCACCACCGCTCGGTACGCACCCAGGCGTCGGCCAGCAGGCCGATCTCGTGATCGAGCCGGCTGGCCCGGTCGGTGTGCCCGGCGATCTCCGCCAGCCGCCGGGCCCACCAGAACCCCCAGCTCAGGTCGAAGTCGGCAGCGCCGCTGAGCAGCCCGCGCAGGTGTTCGGCGACCGGTCGGGCGGCCAGGGCGACGCCCGGCGCGAGCGGCAGCGCGAATCCGGCGGTCTCGGTGCCCCGCCGGGTCACCGGGATCAGCTCGGTGACCACCTCGACGGCGCGGCGGGTGGCGGCGTGATCCACGAGGTAGACGACGACTCCGTCCAGCCGTGGCCGGCTGGCGAGCCTGGTGCTGATCTTGGTTTGACAGGTAAGGCCGGACCGGGCCAGTTCGCGGATCAACCGCAGCCAGTCGTCGACCGCGGTCGACGCCGGCAGGTGAAGGTAGAGCCGGGACTGGTACACGGGGTGCTGCTGGCCGGAAAACCAGTACAGCCAGCGACCGTCGGTCGGCGTCGCCAGCAGCGGCGTGGCGACCGTCCAGCCGGTACCGACGGTTGCCCCCGGTGTGGCCGAGCTGGCCGGCACCAGGACGCGTACCCCGTCGGGTGCCAGCATCGGTACCGCTGCGTCCGGATCACTCGTCAGGCGCTCCAACGGCCGCCACCCCGTGATCGGTTCGGCCAGGTCGCCCAGCTCGGCGCGGCAGCGGTCGACCAGTGCGTCGACGTCGGCCCGATCGGCGTATCCCTCGTCGTCGACCCCGCAGTGCGCGGTCAGGAACATCTGCCGGGCCAACGGGTCGATCGCGTCCGGTCGTGGCTCGTCGACGCCGCCGAGCACCAGGTCGGCCCGGTGATGCAGCCGGGACAGGGCTGCCGTGGTCAGGTCAACAACCGTCGTCATCGAACAGTCTCCAGCGTTCGGGGTGGTCCACCAGCCCGGTGCCGATCAGGACCAACGCCTGGTTCCGGCGGTCGAGCGACAACTGCGCACAGCGGGCCCATGCGGTGGTGATCAGGGCGAGTCCGGCGGCGCCGGCGAGCAGCGCCGGGTCGAGGTCGATCGGCTGGTCCTGGCGGTAGCCACCGGTGACGGCGCTGACCAGTCGGCGGGCCCAGGCGATGCCGCTTCGCAACTCGGCCCGGGCCGCCGCCGGGTCGCCGTTGGTGACGCAGGTCGAGGTCACCGCGATCGCGATCAGGCTGGCGGTGAGGGTGCCAAGGTCACGTTCGGGCCGGCCGGTGCCGGTGAACTCCCAGTCGATCAGCAACGGCAGGCCGTCGGACGTCACGCAGATGTTGTCCGCCCGTGCGTCACCGTGCAGCCAGTGCCGGCCCTCGGCCAGCCCGTCGGCCAACCGCTGCGCGCGATGGCACAACTGCGGGTCGGCGGCGAACTGGGCGGCGAGTCGTCGTTGCCCGGACGACAGTCCCAGCCAGGTCTGGATCTGCACCGACGACCATGGATAGCCGAGGCCGGCGGCCGACGTCGGGACCGGGCACCGGCGCTGATGCAGGGCGGCCAGCAGGGCGCCGGCGCGGCGCAGCAGCGCGCCGGCGGTGCGCGACGCCGCGTTCGACGTCGGGCCGGCGGTAAGGACCCGGTCGTCGAGGCGAGGGCCGGGAATCCGGCGCAACCGCGGCCGCGAACCGTGCTGTCCGGCGACGGGCGGCGCGAGAGCGGCGGCCGGGCCTGCCGCGGCCTGCCGGACGGCGATCAACTCCGCCGAGATGGTCACGTCCCCTCCTGCTGGTGACGTCGGCCGGCTGTCGGCCGGCCGGGCCGGGCGGCCGTCAGTGACGGCCGCCCGGCTGGTCAGTGGTCTGGCTTAGCACTTCACCACGATGCTGAGCACGATCACCGAGGCCGCCGACGGCAGCATCGAGGTGTCCGCCTGCTCCTCGATCAGCTGGCCGACCGACTCGTCGTCACCGAGCAGTGACGCCAGCACCTCGTCGTCGATCTCGACCGCCACGTCCTGGGCGGTGTTGTCCACGGTCGTCTGCATCGCCTCTCCCTCCTCGCGGGATTCACGCCGGGTGTCCCGGCGTGTCTCAGGGTGTCGGTGCGCTCTGCATGCCGGCTACGCAGCGGCTCGGCGGCGGCTACGCGTCGACTACACGGCTGCGGCCGTGTCGGCCGCCGCGCCCGCGTCGGCACCGGACGGCAGCGGCTCCCCGCGCAGCAGGCTGCGGTGCAGCGCACGCAGTTCGCCACCGGGTTCGGCGCCGAGTTCCTGGCCGAGCACGGTACGGGCCTGGTGGTACAGACCGAGGGCGGCACCGCCGTCCCCGATCGCGGTGAGGCTGCGGATCGCCATGGCGTAGAGGCGCTCCCGGATCGGGAACTCGGCGATCAGACGGCGCATCACCGGCAGCACCGCGCCGGGCGCTCCGGCGGCCAGGGCGCTGACCGCGTACGCCTCGCAGACTTGCAGGTAGAGCTCCTCGCACCGGTACAGCTCGCCGGCGACGACGTGCGAACGGCCGGCCGCGTCGGCGGAAAAGGGCCGACCGCGCCACAGGGCGTAGGCCCGACGCAGGGACTCGGCGGCGAGATCCGGGTCGGCCCGCCCGCCATGCGGGTGCGGGGCCGAGGTGAGGGCCTGGATCTCCTGGATGTCGCTTTCCCCGGGGGCGAGGCAGAGACCGTATCCGCCGGACTGGTAGGACAACCGGTTGTCCGCACCTGGTTCGGCGGCGCCGAGCGCCCGTCGGATCCGCCATATATAGGTCTGGATATTTGCTGTACTCGATTTAGGCGGCCGGGCACCCCATAGCGCGTCCACGACCATGTCGACGCAGGTTTTCTGGTTCGCCCGGCAGGCCAACAGAGCGAGCAGCAACCGGGTCTTCTCACCGGCGAGAGCGATTCGTACGCCCTCGTCCGATTGGATGGAAACCCAACCAAGAACGTCGACTCTCATGCCACCCCCTCAGGTCCCCGGACCGGACGATTCGCATTGGAGCCTGGGCACGGTGCCGCACCACGTGAGCTTGACAAAGGACCATAAGTCGGCCATGAGGCTCTCGCGACTTCCATGGCAATTCCTTTCTCGCCAGCGCAGGAAATGTGCTCGCGGTCCTGCATCTGTGCCCGTTCTACCGAGGACCGGAGTTGTCCGGCACCGCAACCAGGGCAAGAATCAACATGGATAATCAATCAGGTGCTGAAGGAGTCCACGTTGGGGCGACCAGAACGGCAGATCAACGGTGACGCGGGTCCGGTGCAGGCGTTCGCAGCCGAGCTCCGGGCGCTCCGCGAGGCCGCCGGCCGGCCGAAGTACGCCGCACTCGCCCGCCGTACCGGCCGGTCACAGACCGCCCTGTCGGAAGCCGCCGGCGGACGGCGGTTCCCGACGTGGGAGACGGTGGCCGCGTTCGTCTCCGGCTGCGACGGGGACCTCGACGCGTGGCGCAGCCGCTGGGAGCGGGTGGCGGCGGCGGTCGCCGGCACCGACGAGCTGGTTACGACCCCGGCCCACCCGACCGGCGGGCGGACCACCGCCCACGACAGCGCCCCGGCCGTCGACGTCGTCGCGTCGGACGCCGATATCGCCCGGCCACGGCGCAGCGGGTCGACCCGTAGGCGACGCGGACGGACCCTGTCCTGGATCGCCACCGCCGCGGCGACCGGGCTGGCCGCGCTGGCCGGCACGGTACACGCCGTGACCGACACCCGGTCACCGGACCTCCCGGACGCGTTCCCGGGCCCGTCGCCGATGAGCGCCATCGCCGACGGCGCCGACCCGAAGGACAGCGGGTGCGCCGAGGATCCGGACGTACAGACCGTCGACGCCGTCGAGGTCAACCTGCAGCGGCAGGCCCTCGGCCGGATAGAGCTGCGCTACTCGCCGCGCTGCGGTGTCAGTTGGCCACGTTTTCTGCCCTACACCGCGGAGCGGATCCCGTTCGGCACGCCGGTGCACGTCGACGTGCACCGGCCGACGGACGGCGCGACGGCGAGCTTCCGCGCGGATTTCGCGGGCACCGGGATCTTCGGCAATCTGTTACACAGCGCAAAAGACTGCGTACGGGCCGAGGTGCGCATCGAGATGCCGGAGGACCCGGACGCCGTGGCCACCCAGACCGCCTGCCTGCGTGGCCGGGTACGGGAGGCCGGCTGAACCGACGGTCACCCCGCGACCCAACGCCAGCCCCGGACGCCGGTCCCGTCATCGGCGAGCAGCAGCACCTGCCCGTCGCCCCGAGTTGGGTCACGTTGAAGATCATTTTCTGATCTCGGCGCTGTGACCTGCCGTGTTGCTCGCGACCGTGTCGAAATCTGCGCACTAACCGACACCCTGACCTCGGCACGATGTTCCATCTTGGCGACTTCCCTACGCCCCGGAAGAGACGCGAGCATCCGATGTGGATGATCAAGCCTACCGGAAGAGCCGCAAGGTCGCCGACCACGACGTGCCCACCAGGACCCACGCCGGCGGATGCCAGGTATCCGCCCACGCCGACACGCCACCATCCCGTGCGAAGGCGCTCCTCCAGCCGGGGCGCTCAACGGGCGGCACCGCTGCCACCAGCGGAAAAGCCGCACCGATCGTCGTACGCACCACATGACCCCAGTCGGGTCACTCACGGTGACCAGGGAGTTGGAGCCGGCCCGGGTAACCACGGGATCTCCATCGCGACTGGACTCTGGCACACCTCAAAAGCCAGGGATGACGTCAGTCTGGCTCCACTCGCCGCGGACATGACGATGGCTGGACGGAGGCAGCACGACGCAGTGCCCGAAATGAGCAGGAGGTGACATCACATTCGTGACCGTGCGTGATTACGCCGGCTCATCCACCGACGGTCAGCCGCCGTCCAGCCGGACACAACGGGCTCAGCGGCGGCAGGCAACGGGTAAGCCGGCAGCCGAGCACGGCGACGGCATGGTGAACCCCGACCCGGGCCACGATCACCTTCCGATCTCGGCGCGGCGACCTGCCGTGAAGTATCCGTCAAGCCGACGCGCCGCTATCCAGTGCGAAGGTGCTCCTTCAGCGGAAACGCCGCACCGATCATCGTACGCACCACATGACCCAAGTCAGGTCATTCCGCGACCCAACGCCAGCCCCGGACGCCGGTCCCGTCATCGGCGAGCAGCAGCACCTGTCCGTCGCCGGCAGCGACGACGGCCGCCCGGTCGGCACCGGCCGGCAGGCTGGCGGGTGCCGCGAGCCGCCGCCACGATCGGGTCATGTCCGTCGAACACCACAGCTGGTGTTCGGCCCCGGTCGTGGTCACCGCGACGACCAGGTCGCCGCTGGCGGCCAGCGAACGCACCAGCGGTACGCCGGTGCCCACGGTGCTGCCGAACGTGCCGGTCGCCGGCCAGTGGTCCGCGTCGTCGCGGCCGCCACGGCCGACGTCGTCGCCGCGCCACGCGCCGAAGACGTCGCCGCGTACGCCGACGGCGATCGGCACCGAACCGGCCAACGCCAGTCGCTGAGTCTCCTCGTTGTCCGGTCCGGCCGCGAGCGGAATCCGCCGCCAGGTACGCCCGTCCGACGATCGCCACAGCACGGGGTCGCGGTCGATGCGCCCAGGTCGGGTCAGGGTGCCGGCCGCCAGCCAGCCGTCGGCGTCGGCGTCGGCGACCGCGTCGTACGCCCAGGTCCTGCCCTGCTCGTCGCTGGCCAGGGCAGGCTCGGCCTCGATGATTTCGAATCCGGCGGCATCGGTGGAGATCCACACTGCCGCGCCGCTGATCCGGTTGCCGACGATGAGCCAACCCGCCGGCCCGGCCGCGATCCGCCCCACGCTGACCGCGGCCGGGCCGCCGTACAGTTCGAATCCGGCCGCCACCTCGGCCAGGGTGCCGTCCGGTCGCTGCCACCAACTGCTGGTCCGGGGGTTGCCGTGCGCCCCACCGGCCATCGCGCCGACGGCGGCCAGTCGGCCGTCACGGCAGGCAGCGGCGTCGAGGATGTTCAGCCGCCCGTAGTGCGACCGCGGCGCGGTAGCGATCCGCTGCCAGTCGACGCCGTCGCGGCTGTGCCAGGCGGCCGGGCTGGTCTCGCCGGCCGCGCTGATGTCGGCACCGACCGCGTACCAGTGCCCGGCGCACCAGGTGAGGTCGCGGACCGCCGGCCGGGCCGCGCCGTCGGCCCGGCCCGGAATCGAAACGGACTGCCAGCTGGCCCGCTGCGGCTGCACCGGATCGTCGGCCGGCGCCGACTGGCATCCGGCAGCGAGCAGCGCGCCCGCCAGGACCGCGACCGGCCACGGCCGCACCGCGGTCGGAGACTGAGCCATGTGTCCATTGTAATCGGAGCTGATCCACCGCCGGGTAGGCTGGCTCATGCACGCTGATTTCGTCATCGTCGGCGCCGGTATCGCCGGCGCCGTCGCCGGCGCCCACCTGGCCGCACACGGCAGGGTCCTGCTGCTGGAAATGGCCGGACAACCCGGCGTGCACTCGACCGGGCGCTCCGCCGCGCTCTACTCGCCCTACTTCGGCAACCACGTGGTACGGGCACTGACCCGGGCCAGCCGGCGGTTCTTCGTCGATCCACCGGCTGGCTTCGCTGATCACCCGCTGTTGACCCCGCGCGGCGTCCTCACGTTGTGCGCGGCCGGTGCCGAGCCGCGATTCGACGCGGCGCTGGCCGACGCGCGAGCCGCGAACCTGCCCGCGCGCGAGATCGCTCCGGACGAGGTCGCGGCCTGCTGTCCGGTGATCCGTCCCGGCGCCTACCAACGGGCCATGCTCAAGCCGGACGCGTGGGACATCGACGTCGATGCCCTGCACAGTGGCCTGCTGCGGGTGGTGCGTGCCGCTGGCGGCCAGATACTGCGCGGCTCCCGCGCCGAGGTCGTACGCCGTGTCGGCCACGGCTGGCAGGTTGCCACCTGTGCCGGCTCCTATCACACGCCGGTCGTGGTCAACGCGGCCGGCGCCTGGGCGGACGAGGTGGCCGCCGCCGCTGGGGCGGCACCCGCCGGCTGCCGGCCGCTGCGCCGCACCGCCTGCGTGGTGGATCTCCCGCCCTCGGCACACGCCGCCGACTGGCCGCTGATCAACGACGTGCCGGAGACGTTCTACGCCAAGCCGGAGTCCGGTGGTCTCCTGATTTCCCCGGTCGACGCCACCGAGGATCCGCCCGGTGACGCCCGGCCGGACGACCTCGACGTCGCCCGCGGCATCGCCGCTGTCGAGGCGATGACCACCATGGCGATCCGGCGGGTGCGTCGCGCCTGGGCCGGACACCGGACCACGACGGCGGACGACACACCGGTCGTCGGTCCGGATCCGTTGCTGCCCGGGTTCGCCTGGCTGGCCGGTCTCGGCGGGTACGGCGTACAGGCGGCACCGGCGCTCGGGCGGCTCCTCTCGACGCTGCTCACCGGCGGGCGACTCGACGACGACCTGACGGTGCTCGCCGACGCGGTCGCACCCGCCCGGCTGCACCGACGTCCTTGACGCCACGGCTGAGCCCGTCCTTGACGCCACGGCTGAGCCGCAGTCCTCGACGGCGTGGCTCAGCCCGGGTCGGCGCAGGCGCTCGCCGGGGTCGACCCGGTGACGGGCTGCGGGGTGGCCCGGGGCGTGGACCGGATCCCGGCCGCGGCCAGCAGCCCGGCGGCGAGCGCGCACCCGAGCGTCACGACGAAGGCCGCCGGGTAGCCGGCCAGCCCGGCCACCAACCCGGCGAGCGGACCACCCACCACCAGTCCGACGTCCCAGAACGAGGTGAACATGCCCAGCGCGGCGCCCTGGTTCGCCGGTTCGGTCCGGTTGATCACCAGCAGGGCGAGCGACGGGAAGAGCAGGGACAGTCCGGCCCCGGTCACCAGTCCACCGACGATCGCGACGGCCAGGTTCGGCGCGATCGCCACCAGCAGCAACCCGACCGCTTCGACTCCGGCCGACCAGATCGCCACGCGGCGGGCACCGAGCCGGTCCGGCACGTTGCCGAGCACCAGCCGGACGCCGATGTAGGTGAACCCGAAGGCGTTGAAGGCGGCGATACCGTTGGCCACCCCACGCTCGGCCATGTGCAGACCGACGAAGGCGGCCAGCGCCGCGTACCCGAGGCCGGCCAGCGCCAGTGCTATGCCCGGCGTCAACGCGCTGGTCGGAAACAGCGCCGCCCGGCTGGTCGCGGCGACCCGTGCCGGCGCCGGTGGCACCGCCACCAGGGCCATCCCGAGCAGGGATCCCACCACACAGAACAGCCAGACCGTCGGATAGCCGCCGACCCGCAACGCCACCGTGCCCAGCAGCGCGCCGATGGTGATGCCGAGCCACATGTGAATCCCGTACAGGCCGACGACCCGACCGCGACGCTGCGGCGGACACAGCGACACCAGCCAGGCCGCGCCCGCGGTGTACACCGCCCCCTCCCCCACCCCGTGCAGGATCCTGGCCGTCATCAGCAGCGGTACCGACGACTCCCCGAGCAGGTACACCGCGCCCGCCAACGCGCTGGTCACCGCGCCGACGAGCATCACCCGGCGGTAACCGTGCCGATCGGCCAGCCGGCCGGCCACCGGGCGGGTCAGCACCGCGGCCACGGCGATGGCACCGATCACCACGCCCACCGTCACCGTGTCGGCACCGAGGTCGTCACGGACGAGGAACGGCAACACCGCCAGCGACGCACCGACTCCCAGCATGCAGCAGAAGATCGCGCCGAACAGCGGCGCCAGCGGCCGGTAGAAACTCGCCGTCTCGCGCATGCGTCCCATCACGTCTCCTGACCGGCCGGAACGACCAGGAAGAAGTGGGTCGGCAGGTGGACCGCCAGTCCCTCATGAACCTCGGCGCAGACCGCCGGCCCCTCGGTGGCGAAGGTACCCGGTGGCGGCTCGGCCACCCTGATCGACGAACGGCCGGCGTCGAGCAGCCGGGCACCCATCGCGAAATCGCCGACCAGGGCAGTGCCGGGCGGCACCATCCGGGTACGGCTGATGCGTACCCCGTTGGCGTTCAGATCTGCGAGCACACCCCGACCGGCCAGGTGGAAGTAGAAGTCCCGCGGGTTGACGATCATCCCGTGCGCGGTGGCCCCGGTCTGTTCGATCTCGTCGCAGGCGGTGAGCAGACCGGTCAGGAAGTCGCCACGGTAGTCGAGCCGCGCGATCTGCCGGTGCCGCAGCAGACCGTGCTCGCCGATGGTCAGTTCCTGGTTTTCGGCGGTGGCCAGGCGAACCAGCAGCCGGTGGTCGATGAAGACCGCCAGCGCCGTCGGGTCGTCGGCGAGTCCATCCGGCACCTGGACCCAGGCGCGGATCGGTACGACCTGGGCCTGGGTGGTGCCGAACCGGAACGCGGCCTCGCGCCGCAGGCCGGACTCGTGCACCCGGTCCGGGTGCTCGCCGCGCGACTCCGACCAGATGCGTACCGTCTCGACGGTCACCCGCTGGCTGCGCAGCAGGTTGCGTACGGTGACCCTGGGCCGCTGCGCGGTCGGTTGGAAGGCCTCGGTGATGGTGTAGTCGAAGCGCACCTCGGCATGCAGCGGGTCGGCCAGGTACGCGGCGGCGAACAGTTCGCCCGGCGACATCGTGCTGGTGGGCGCGGCCTGAGCGGAATCGGCGGCCAGGGTCATGCGGCGGTGCCTCCCATCAACTGAAGTGCTCGGCGAGTCGCTGGTAGAACGGGTAGTGGTATTCGAAGTACGACCGCAGCAGCGGGTCGTTGTCCACGGTGACCGGATAGCTGCGCGGCACCTCGGCGAAGCCGGTGCTGTCGATGACGTCGGTGTGCCAGCGGCGGGTACGGGCCCACTCGGTCCGATCCTGCGCGGACCAGCGCAGCGCCTGCGGCAGGTAACGCAGCCCGACCGCGGCGCAGTAGCTGGCGACGACCCGCTGTGGGTCGCGGACCAGTTCCTCGGCCGACACCACCGTCGGCACCTGGCCGGTGACTCGCCGAGCCAGGTCGAACAACTCCCACTGGTGCTCGTAGCCGATCTCCGGACAGGTCACATTGGGATTCATCGCGTAGTGTGAACTGATCGTGCGGGCCGGGTGGCGGACGATGAAGGTGTGTCGCAGCCGGGCCGCCTCGCGGGGATGGTCGAACAGATGCCGGTACCGGTACTCGACGGTGTCCTTGACGAACACCGGACGCCGCCGGGCCAGGGTCGCCAGGTTCTCGTACAACTCGCCGGCCGTGGTGACGGTCGTCGTCGCGCCCGCGCCGTCGGGCACCGTCACCTGTCCCAGATCGGTGAGCGTCACCATCGGTTCGTGTACCACCGTCACGTCACCGCGGGCGATCATCATCCGCAGAAAGGCGGTGGACACCGCACGGGGATGCGCCCACAGCACGATCACCGGCCCGCCGCGTTCTCCGGTGGCCGGCCTCGGGCCCGCCGTGACCTGCCTCGACCGATCCTCCGCCGGGACGGCGGTCACTGGGACCACCAGGTCGGGGTGCGGTCCCACCGGTGGCGACGCAACCGCGACCGCAGCGCCGGGTCCAGCGGTACACCGTCGCTGACCGAAAGATTCGCCCGCACGTTCGTGGTCGTGCGCATGCCGGGAATGACGGTGCTGACCGCCGGATGGTCAAGGATGAACCGCAGCGCCAGCTCCGGCATGGTCATCCCGTCCGGTACCTCGGCCGCCAGCGCCTCGGTACGCGCCACGGTCGGTGGCAGGTTCTCCGGACCGAAGTAGGTGCTGCGCCAGTCCTCGGCCGGCCAGGTACTGTCCGCCGTGACCGTACCGGTCAGCGAACCCTCGTCGAACGGGACCCGGGCGATGATGGCGATGTCGTCGCGCTGGGCGCGCGGGAACAGCTCGTCCTCCGGTGCCTGGTCGAAGATGTTGTAGATGACCTGGATGACGTCGATCAGACCGCTGTCCAGCGCGGCGACGCAGTTGGTCGGCTCCCACCTGTTGACGCTGATCCCTACGGCGTCCACCACACCTTCCTGCTTGAGCCCGCCGATCGTCTCCTGCCACTGCGTCTCCTTCGCCCAGCGGTCCTCCCACACGTGCAACTGCAGCAGGTCGATCCGCTCGACTCCGAGATTGTCCAGGCTGCGGCGGGTGTACTCGCGGATGTGGTCGGCCGGGAAGACATCGGTCAGCGTGTCGGTCGGTGCCGGTGGCCAGGCCCGGTTCTTCGGCGGGATCTTGGTCGCCACGTACAGGCGGCGGTCCGGGTGGCGGCGCAGCAGCGCACCGAGCATCTGCTCGCTGATCCCGCGCCCGTACACCCACGCGGTGTCGAAGAAGGTGCAGCCGAGTTCGACGGCCAGGTCGAGGCAGCCGGGCGCGGTGTCGTAGTCCCAGCCGGTGAATCCGCCCGGCCCGCCGCCGATGCCCCACATGCCGTACCCGATCTCGCTGACCTGCCAGCCGAGCCGACCCATCCGGCGGTGTCTCATCGGGGTCGTTCCTTCCTGTCGCGGTTGCCGTCCTGACCTCGTACGTCGTGGTGGTCATGCCACGTTGGCCGGCACCGGCCGGGTCACCGCCGGTCGCAGGTGACGGCCCAGCCAGGTCCGGTACGCCGCGGCCGGCTCCCGTAGCGGCCGGTCGGCCAGGCCCCAACGGGCTTCGAACTGCCGGCAGGTCTCCTTGCCGAACAACCGGGGGTTGTCGGTCAGCAGCGTGCTGAACAGCCGGGCCAGTCCCGGTTCGTCGTACCGGGACACCCCGTTCCCGCCGATCGGCAGCATGCGCCGCAGCAGCGCCAAATCGCGATCACCGTCGGCGGCCGCGTCGATCCGGGCCAGGAATTCGACACAGCCGACACGCGGGATCGGCTGTCCGGCCGCGGAGAGCACATCGGCCAGGCAGACGCTCTGCGGGTGGAAGACGTGCATGGTACGGCCCCAGCAGGCGGGGTCGGACACGCTCGCGACCACCCGCCGGGCGGCGTAGTCGACCGGGGTGTAGTCCGACCGGACCACCACGTCCGGACGGACGCCGAGCCGGTGGAACGCGGTGAGCAACAGGTGGGTCAGTGCCCGGCGGTGCGGGTGTCCGCTGTCGGCGGCCGGCATCAGCTCACCGAGACGCAGGACGGTGACCACCGCGCCTAGCCGCCGAGCGGTGGCGAGGTAGCGTTCGGCCACCCACTTGGACCGGCTGTAGCCGCTGACCGGCAGGGTGTCCGGGGTCAGTGGATGTTCCTCCGAGACCGGCACGCCGCTACGGGCGGCCACGGTCTGCAGCACGCCGAGGGTCGACACGTAGTGCACCGGTTTCGGCCGGTCCCGCAGCGCGAGCTCGACCAGGGCGGCCGTGCCGGTGACGTTCGCCGGCCGGTGTGCCCGGTAGTCGAACAGGAAATTGACCATGGCCCCGTTGTGCAGGATCAGGTCGACCTCGCCGGCCAACTGCCCCTGGGCGACCGGGTCGAGGCCGAGGCCCGGGCGGGCGAGGTCCATCGCGAACCCACGGCAGCGCACCGCGAACTCCGGCCGCCACCGGCCCCGCTCCCGCAGGGCCTGGTGGACGCGTTGGGTGGCGGCGGCGTCGCTGGCCGCCCGGACGCCGCACCAGACCTGCAGACCGGTGCCGCTGAGCAACTCGTACGCCAGCTGGCTGCCGAGAAACCCGGTCGCTCCGGTGAGCAGGACGACCCGCACCGGCCGGGTCGGATCGACGTGCGCCGCAGTGCCGGCGGCCCGCGCGGGAACCGGTGGAACCACCGCGGCGTCGCGTCGGACCAGGGCGGTCTCCGGCTCCTCGACGGACTCGGTCACCCGGGTGAGGTCCGCACCGAGGTCGACGGCGAGCGCCTCGGCGCTCGGGTGGGCGAACAGCCGGGCGACGTCGACCGGCCGCCCGGTCGCCCGGGCCAGTGCCTCGACGACAGAAAGCGCCTGCAGGGAATCACCCCCGGCCGACACGAAGTCGGCCGCTGCCGGCAGGTCGGGCTGGCCGAGCACGGTCCGGAACTGCGCCAGCACCAGGTCACGCAGGTCGGCGGCCGTGGCGGCGGGAGCGGTCCGGGCGGCCGAGGCGAGCCGGTCGTGGAGGATCAGCGCGAGCCGGCGACGGTCGACCTTGCCGTGGCTGGTCAACGGAAGCGCAGGCAGGACCACGATGTGCCGCGGCCGGCTGGTACGCGGCAGCTGCTCGGCGAGCCACCCGCGCAGCCCGTGCTCAAGATCCGGCTGCCCACCGCCGTTTGGACCGACGACGAACAGCGCGAGCTCGCCGTTGCCCGGCGGCCCGGCGAGGATGGCCACCGCCTGGCGGACGCCGGGTGCCCGCTGGGCGGCGCTGGTCACCTCGCCCAACTCCACCCGGACACCATTGATCTTGACTTGGAAATCGCGCCGGCCGGCGAAGTGCAGCGTGCCCCGCTCGTCGAAGCGACCGAGGTCGCCGCTGCGATACAGTCGCCGGCCGGGGATCTCCCGGAACGGGTTGGGCACGAACGCCACGGCGGTCCGCCGTGGCGCGCCGAAGTAGCCGGCGCCGACACAGCTCCCACCGATGACGATCTCCCCGACGGCTCCCGGCGGCAGCGGGCGCATCCGGTCGTCGACCACGATCGCGTAGCAGTTGTCGATCGGCCGGCCGAGCGGGATCACCTCGCCGTCGGCGTCGGCCACCCGGTGAAAGACCATCCCGATCGAGGTCTCCGTGGGTCCGTACCCGTTGGTGACCTCCACCGCCGGCAGCACGTCGCGCAGCCGGCGGATCATCGCCGGGTTGATTTCCTCGCCGCCGACGATGAGCTGCCGCAGGGTGGCGAGCCGGGCGGCGAGCAGCGGATCCCGTTCGATCATCGGCACCAGTGCGTTGAGCACGCTCGGTACGAAGTCGGTCATCGTCACCCGCTCGGCCGCGATCAGGGCGACCGTGCCGGTCAGGTCCAGGAACTCACCCGCCGGCGGCAGCACCGTCCGGCCGCCGGTGGTCAGCGGCCAGAACAGTTGCCAGACAGCCGAGTCGAAGGTGTGTCGGCTGTTCTGCAGCACGACCTCGTCGCCGGTCGCCTGGAAGAAGCGGGTCATGAACTGGAACCGGTTGGCCAGCCCGGCGTGCCGGTTCACCGCGCAGCGGGGCGGGCCGGTGGTGCCGGAGGTGAAAACGCCGTAGATGGCGTCATCCGGGGCGATCCGCACCGCCGGGCGACGGGCCGACGGCACGACGCCGGCAAGCCGTACGACGATCACCCGCCCGGCGTGGGCCGGGACCGCCTGTCCCGGTGCGCCGGCGAGGACCGGTACGGTGTCCAGCAGGTCGCAGACCGCCTGCCGGCGGGCGGCCGGCCACCGCGGATCGACCGGCACGAACGCGGCACCGAGTTTGAGCAGGGCGAGATACGTCACGGGCAGTTCCGGGCCGTCGGCCAGCAGCACCGGGACCAGGTCGCCGGCCCGCACTCCGGCGGCGGCCAGGCGCGCGGCCAACCCGTTGGCGTAGCGGTCGAGCTGGCGGTAGCTCAGTGAGCGGTCCGGACAGGTCACCGCGACGCGCGTGGGGAAGCGATCGACCATGTCCTCGACCAGGTGCGGAATCGCCCGGAACGGGCCGCCGTCCCGGCGGGTTCCGGCGTACCGGGTGAGCAGGAGCTGGCGTGAGTCCGCGCCGATCCCCGCCGGCCGGCTGCTGGACAGCCCCGGGTCACCAACCAGCTCCCGCAGCACCTCGGCATAGAGTTCGGCGACCGCGGGCAGGCAGGACCGCCACGGATCGTCGGGTCCGCACTGGACGGCCACGGTCAACCCGGCCTCGGTGGCGGCCCAGTCGAGGTGTACCGGGGCAGGCCGCGCCGCACCGGTGGCGGCCGAACCGGTTCGTACCACCAGCGCGTCGTCGAGCTGTCGCAACCGGCCGACGGGTCGACAGTCACCGGACAGCCGGGCGCAGGCCCGGTCGGTGGCGAGTTCGCGCAGGTCCGCCTGCCCGGTGACCAGGTCCACGGCGACCGTCGCGGCAATGCTGCGTACCGGAATGGACCGGCCCAGTCGCGCGGCCGTCTCGGCGGCGGCCAGGGCGGCCAGGGCCGCTACCCGCCCGGGTCCACCACCGGACGCCGCGGCGGGCGGCCACCCTGTCCGGTACGTCGCGGTCCTCGGCGGATGCCCGGCCTGCGCCGCGGCGGACGCCGGGAAAGGGTCGGGCCGGACAACTTCGGACGTCATCCCCGTGGTCTCCTCACGGCAACACAGGTGCCGATCAGTCCCACTCCACAACGGAGCGCGGTCAGGTCGTTACCAGGAGACTAGGCCACCCAATCACTACTGCAAATATCTAACTTTGGGTGACCATGAATCCCGACATCAGCGACCCACCGGTCCACCGACCCCATAGATCCACATGTGGCACATGCCCGAAACGCACCTGGTTATCAGCTCGTCGGGAAGTCGTCCGCAGTCCGAATCCGATCCCGGATCCACACACCGGCCTCCTTCAGCACCGCGCTGCCCGCATAGCTGTCGCCGGCGCAGACTCCGGTGCGGAACACCGCACCGGAGCGGAAGTCGTCGGAGAAGTTCCAGTTGATCCAACTGACCTTGCGGCTGGCGAGCAGATCGATCCACTGTTGTGCACTGGTGAAGTCGTTCGCGCCGTCGCCGGTGTAGGTCTGCGTACCGAACTCGGTCACGAACATCGGCAGCCGATCAGCGGCCCGGGACAGCGCCGCCCGATAGGAATCGTGGTGCGAACCGGCATAGAAATGGAATGTGTACATGACGTTCGGCGCGGTGATCGGATTGCTGATCACCTCGGACTCGTTCCCGCCTTCGGACACCCCCAGCGACGACCAGGCCCGCGTGCCGACCAGCACGATCCCGTCCGGATCGGCGGCCCGGATCACCGGGATGACCTGCTCGGCGTAGCCCTTGATCGCGGCCCAGCTCACACCGTTGGGTTCGTTGGCGATCTCATAGAGCACATTGGGCTTGGCCGCGTGCCGCCGGGCGATTTCAGCGAAGAACGTCCGGGCCCGGTCCACGTTGTAGTTGGGGTCACCCGGGGTGAGCATGTGCCAGTCGACGATCGCGTACATGCCCCGTGCGGATGCCTTTTCGATCAGGTCGTGCACCCGGTCGGTGAAGCCGCGCGGGTCGGTTTCGTAGCCGTCCTCCTGGATGTACATCGAGATACGCAACACGTCGGCACGCCAGTCGGTGGCGAGCGCGTCCAGTGACGCGTCGTTGACGCACTGGGCGTACCACTGCAGGCCGTGGCTACTCATCCCGCGCAGCTGGATCGGGTTTCCGTGCTGGTTGCACAGGTCGGTACCGCAGACCCGCAACTGCCCGTTGATCTGCACGGGAGATCCGCCGGAGGGCGGTGGCGTGGTCGGCGGTGGCGTGGTCGGCGGTGCCGTCGTCGGCGGGGTGACGGTCGGCGGCGCGCTCGTCGGAGCGGGCCCGCCGGCGCAGGGACCGCCGTTGACCGCACAGTTCGCCGGGGTGCCACGACCTGTGACGATGAACCCGAACGTGGTGCTCGCACCTGCGGCGATGGTGCCGTTCCAGCTGGCGTTGTCGAAGGTGTACCGGTTACCGGCGGCACTCATCCGGGCGTTCCAGGCCGAGCCGATGCCGGTTCCGGACGGCAGGTCGAAGGCCACCCGCCAGGCGGTGATCGTCGAGGCGGTGTCGTTGGTGACGGTGAACCGGCCCTCGTAGCCGCTGCCCCAGTCGCTGACCTTGACGAAAGCGGCGGTGGCCGCGCTGGCGGCCGGCGCGAGCAGCGCCACCGCCGCGACGACGAGCGCCGCGGCACCTCCCGCGACCACGAATCTCCAGCGACGCACAGTCGTCTCCCTCGACGGACGCAACCAACACATCGATGTGCGACGTTAAATAATATTTCAAGTAAGGTCAAGGACGACGCGGTCATTCATGACCAAACCGGCCAAGCCCGACCACGCGCCCGGACAACCGACGAGCGGGCGGGCGGACGACGGGCACCGCGTCGGGCGTGACAGCCGGGCCGCCATCTGCTACGTTCTTCTCAGTTAGAGATTTTCTCGATCCGAGAAGTACCCACCCCGAGAGTCGCTCGGTAGTCAAGGTTCCAGGGAAGGATCACGATGTCGGACGCGGAGTTCCTGGCCGGCTACGATCCCCGGGCCTTTGCGCCGGTCGCGGTCACGGTCGACGTCGTGGCACTGACCATCCGCGACGATGACCTGCACGTGCTCCTCGTCCGACGCGGGGCCCCACCCCAGGAAGGGACCTGGGCGCTACCCGGCGGTTTCGTCCAGCCGCAGGAGGACCTACCCGACGCCGCTGCCCGCGAACTGGCCGAGGAGACCGGGCTGGACACCCGCGACGGCGGCCCGGTGCTGCGCCGGGTGCACCTCGAGCAGCTCGCCAGCTACGGCGCGCCGCAACGGGACCCCCGGATGCGGGTCGTCTCGGTGGCCTACCTCGCCTTCGCGCCCGAGCTACCCGACCCGGCCGCCGGCACCGACGCGGCCGACGCGGCCTGGGTGCCGGTCAGCGGTCTCGGGCTGCCCGAGGACACCGGCCCGGCCCGCTCGGTCCGGCAGCGACCCGGCACCAGCCGCCGGCTGGCGTTCGACCACGCCCGCATCCTGCACGACGGGCTCGACCGGGCGCGCGCCAAGCTCGAATACACCCCGCTCGCCACCCGGTTCGTCGGTGAGGAGTTCACCGTCACCGAACTGCGCGCCGTGTACGAGACCGTCTGGGGCGTCGAACTGCACGCCGGCAACTTCCACCGCAAGGTGCTGTCCGTGCCGGGTTTCCTGGAGAGCGTCGGCACGACCACCGAACGCGGTGGCCCGCGCGGCGGACCCCGGGCCCGCATCTACCGGGCCGGCGACGCCCGCCTGCTGCACCCGGCTCTGCTGCGTCCGGCCCGCGAGGAGGCGATCCGGTGACCACTGCCGAAGCCATCGACCTGGTGATGACCGCACGAGACGGCACCCAGCTGTTCGGCACCAGCGCCCCGGCCCGCCGCTACCACCAGCTGGCCAGGCTGCTGCACCCCGACACCGCAGCCGGCGGTACGGCCGCCCGCGCGCGGGCCACCGCCGCCTTCATCCGGCTGACCGGTCTGTGGCAGCAGGGCACCGCGGCGTCCGACGTGTCGCTGGACACCGGTCGTCGGCGGTACGTCATCGAGGCCGGCCCTCGCTACGCGGGCGACCTGGCCGACCTCTACCGCCACCGGGGCACGCCGTCGACCGGAGCCGGCCGGTTCGTCGACGGCGAGTTGGTGAAGATTCCGCGCGACCCGGCCAACAACGACCTGATGGCCCGGGAAGTGACCGCGCTGCGGCAGCTGGTCGACCGCGGCGACCCGCGCTACCTGCCGTACGTGCCACGGCTGGTGGACAGCTTCCGGCACCGCGACACCGGCGGTGCCGGCACGGTCCGCCAGATCAGCGTCGTCGGCACCGCGACCGGGCTACGCAGCCTGGCCGAGGTCCGCCGGGCGTACCCGCAGGGTGTCGACCCACGCGACGCCGCCTGGATGTTCCGGCGGCTGCTGGTCGGGCTCGGGTTCGCCCACCGGGCCGGCGTGGTGCACGGGGCGGTGCTGCCTGACCATGTGCTCATCCAACCCGACGAGCACGGCGTGGTGCTCATCGACTGGTGCTATGCCAGCACCAGCGGCGAGGCGGTGCCGGCGCTGGTTGCGTCGTACCGCGATTGGTACCCCGACGAGATCCGCCAGCGCCGCACGCCCGGTCCCGGCACGGACATCGCGATGGCCGCCGGTTGCCTGGCCTGGCTCACCGGTGACCGGGCCCCGAACGCGATACGCCGGTTCACCGCCGGCTGCCGACTCGCCGCGCTGCGCCGGCGTCCCGACGACGCGTGGCGGCTCCTGGCCGAGTTCGACGATCTGCTCGAACGGCTCTACGGACCACGCCGGTTCCGGCCGTTCGCCGTGGCCGACCCGATCCCCACCGAAGACCACGACAAGTAGTAAGGAGCCCTGACATGGGCAGTGGAGCCTGGTCAACCGACGTCTACGAAGCAGCCCGCACCTACCGGCGGGCCACCGGCGCCAGCGCGTTCGCCTACAGCGACGGCGGCGCCCGCACCGTCCACCCGAGCCTCGACCCGCACGGGGTGACGAGCCGGGAGAGCCGGGACTCGGCCGAGCACCCCGAATCGCTGGCCATCGCCGTGTTGTTCGACGTCACCGGATCGATGGGCACGGTGCCGCGAACCCTGCAGGCCAAGCTGCCGCAGCTGCTCGGTCTGCTGCTGCGCAAGGGATACGCCACCGACCCGCAGATCCTCTTCGGCGCGATCGGTGACGCCACCTGCGACCGGGCGCCGCTGCAGATCGGCCAGTTCGAGTCGGACAACCGGATGGACGAGCACCTAGGCAACATCCTGCTCGAAGGCGGTGGCGGCGGGCAGATGATGGAGTCGTACGAACTGGCGCTGTACTTCATGGCCCGGCACACGTCGATCGACTGCTACGAGCGACGGGGCAGGCGCGGCTACCTGTTCATCATCGGCGACGAGATGGCGTACCCGAAGGTCAAGTCCCGCGAGGTACGTCAGGTGATCGGCACCGATCCGGGCGAGGACGTCGGCGTGGCGGCCATCCTCGACGAGGTACGCCGCCGGTGGGACACCTACTATCTGATGCCCGCCGGCAGCCATTACGCCGGTAACCGACGCATTCTCGACTTCTGGCGCAAGCTGCTCGGCCAGCAGGCGGTCGAGCTGGACGACCTGGACGCGGTCTGCGAGACCATCGCTACCACGATCGCCCTCGGCGAGGAAGCCTGCGACCTGGACACCGCTCTGGCCGACCTGCACGACGTCGGTGCCGGCCGGGCCGCCGCCACGGTGTCGCGGGCGCTGGCCCGCATCGACGCCGGCCGGGTCCCGGCGGTACGCGGCGCCCTACCCGCCGGGTCGGGCCGGCGTGACGAGGTGACCCGGCTGTGAGCGGGGTGGCCGGCGGCTTCGGCGAGTCGGCGGCAGACCGGCACGTCGCCGTGGTCGACCTCGGTTACGGCGACGCGGGCAAGGGCACGGTCGTGGACTGGCTGTGCGCGACCCGACCGGTGCGGGCGGTGGTCCGGTTCAACGGGGGTGGGCAGGCGGCGCACACCGTCGTCCTGCCCGACGGCCGGGCGCACACCTTCGCCCAGTTCGGCGCCGGGACCTTCCGCCCAGGGGTACGCACCCACCTGTCCCGGTTCATGGTGGTCGATCCCCTCGCCCTGGCCGGCGAGGCGACGCACCTGGCCGCGCTCGGCGTACCCGACGCGCTCGACCGGCTCACCGTCGATCGCGAGGCGCTGCTGGCCACCCCGTACCACCGGGCCGCCAACCAGGCCCGGGAGATCGCCCGCGGCGCCGACCGGCACGGCTCCTGCGGGATGGGGGTGGGCGAGAGCATGGCATACGCTCTCGCCCACCCCGACTCGGCGCCCACGGTCGGCGACTGCCTCGACCCGGGGCTGCTGCGACACCGGCTGGCGCTGCTGCGCGAGCGGCTCGCCGCCGAACTGGGGCCGCTGGACGCCCCGCCGGTCGCGGACACCGTCGCCGCGTACACCGCCTTCGCCGACCGGGTATCGATCGTGGACCGCTCGTGGGCGGCCCGGCTGCTGCGGGCCGGCACGGTCGTCTTCGAAGGCGCCCAAGGGGTGCTGCTCGACGAGTGGCACGGCTTTCACCCGTACACGACGTGGAGCACCACGACGTTCGCCAACGTGGACGCGCTGCTGGCCGAGGCCGGAATGTCACCGGAGGCGGTGACCCGACTCGGGGTGCTGCGGGTGCTCACCCCCCGGCACGGGCCCGGGCCGCTGGTCACCGAGGACCCGGCGCTGCGCCCGGCGGAGCGGCACAACGGCACCAACCGGTGGCAGGGTCGATTCCGGTTCGGCCACTTCGACGCCGTCGCCCACCGGTACGCCATGGACGTCGCCGGTGGCGTCGACGCCCTCGCGCTGACCCATCTGGACCTTCTCGGGCGGCACCGGCTGCGGCTGTGCCAGGCGTACGACTGGACCGACCGGTTGCCGGCCGGTCCGCCCGGTGACCTCGACCGGCAGGCCGCGCTGACCCGGCGGCTGCTGACCAGCCGGCCCAGCTACGGCGCCGACCCCGGTCCGGACCCGAACGCCTGGGTGGCGGCGGTCGAGGCGGCGCTCGGCGTGCCGGTGCGGCTCACCTCGCACGGTCCGACCGCCGCCGACAAGACCGCCCGCCGAGCCGGCTACGACAGACGCACCTGGGTCCACCCGACGTACCGGACGACGATCGGGGTAGCCGTGTCGAAGTCGGTGCCACCGTACCAGCGGGTGTCGCCGCGGCGCTGATACTCGATCTTGGCCTGTTGCCCACCGACCACGAACGAGTAGCCGGTGCCGCCCATCAGGGTGGCGCCCCGCTTTCCATCTGGACGCGAATCCGGCCCTGGAGCCGAGGAATCCCGTCACGTCCAGCCGGCGGTCAGCCGGCGACGGCCGGTGGCGGCACCCGGGTGTACGCCCAGCGCGCCAGCGCGTCCCGGTCGACCAGCACGATCCCCTCCTCCGCGGCGAAGCGGCGGCCGTCGCCATCGGTGAAGTAGCCATTGGTGACGATCATGCAGAGCTCGCCGTGGTGCACCCGCCGGCAGGTGCCGTTGAACTGCTGGATCGCCGCGCTGCCGACCCTGTTCGTCACGCTACGCCGCTTGCACTGCACCACCGCGCGACGCCCGTCGAACGTGGTGGCCAGGATGTCGACACCCCGGTCGCCGCTGCCCCCACGAACCCGCACGCCGGTGAATCCGGAGCCGGCGAGCAGCGCGGCCACCCAGTGCTCGAACTGCGGTCCGCTCATCAGGTCGGTGGTCTCGATCTGGCGGGCCAGTGCGATGTTCAACTCCGTACGGCGGCGGCGCTCCCACAGCACCAGTGCCAGCACAGCGACCGCCGCCGCGACCGCGAGGCCGCCGATCAGCGCCGCCCAGCCGGGATTGCGTCGCACCCAGGTGGCCAGCAGCACCACGAGCAGCAGCCCACCGACGACGAGGCCGACGGCCGCCGCGTCGCGACGTGCCGTACGGCGGGCCGGCCGTTTGCGGTAGTGACCCCGGACGCGGGATCCGTTACGGCGGTAGTGTCCGCGCACCCGCGGCATCGGCGGCTCCCCGGTAGGCGATGGACTCTTCATTGTGCGTGACCGGTGCGACACTTTCCGCCAACCATCGGGCAGCCGGGAGGTGTCAGTCCCGCCAGGTCCGGGTAGCGCTGCCACGAAACCGCAGGCCCTGGAGAAGGAGAGACGTCGCTGTGACTGCCGCCACGGGAGGCCGGCCGGTACAGCGTCATCCTCGGCTCGGGTGCGCTGGTGCTGGCCCGCACTTCGTGCTGCCCCGGGCGGAACTGCTCGCCCCCGAGGGCCGGGGGTCCGACGGCATCGACGTGGCCCGCGACCTGACCGCCCTCTACCTGGCGTACGTCGCGGTGGCGACGACCCTCGCGCCGCTCGTGCTGTTCCTGCTGGTCCGTGACCCGGTGGACATCCTGTCCGTGGGCGGCATCGTCGCCGCCGCGCACACCCCGGTCGTGGTCGGCCTGACCCTGTACGTCAACCGGCGTCACCGAGGGTCGAACGCCAGCCCTCGCCCGACTCCGCTGATCCTGGGTGAGCAGCGTCCAGCCACGGCTCAGACCCAGACGGATCCACTCGGGATCCGAGACGTCCCGGCCGTCTTCCGGGCGAGGCAGCGGGCGGCGTCGACCGGGGCGGGGTGGTGCCGCATCACGTTGGTGTCCCTGGTCGACCCCTGGGGCTCGGTCGCGCCGGACGCCCGGTCACAATGATCTGCGACGGGCCGGGCACAGGAAGTGATCATGTGGCGTAACGACAGCGAGTCGGGCACCCCTTCGAAGGCACCGGGCAGGATGCCGTCGCTGCCGGACGCGTTCACCGTCATCGTGCCGGTGGTGATCGCGGCGGGCACGATCATCGGCTACGCCGCCGGAGGATTCGCGGGAGTGGCGATCAGTGCCCCGATCTCCGGGGTCCTCGGCCCTGCCGTGGCGTGGGGGTGGTATGCGGCCCAACGGCTGCTGATCGGGCGCGGTCGGACGGCCGTGCCGCTGCCGTGGTCTCTGCTGATCCTGGTGCTGGCCGTCCCCGTCGCGCTGCTGGTCGGGCTGCCCTCGGCCAGTGGTCAGGACAATCCTGATGAGGCCGAGTCGCTGGCACCCAGCGGCTCACCTACCCCGTCGCCGACGCCGACGGTCACCGAGGCGCCCACGCCTGCACCGAGCCCGTCACCGGACCTGTCGCCCAGCCCCACCGAGGAGGCGGTGCTCGGCTGGCCCACCGACGCCAACGACGGGCCACCGAAGCTGTGGGTCTACTTCGGCTCCGAGTTCTTCTATCCCGACTGGGTTTCCTGCCACGACAACGACTGCCTGGTGGGGGAAGGCGCCAAGGTCCACGTCTACACGCTCGACCCGTTGGGCCGCGACCGCACGTTCCGGGGCGACGTCGCTGACCCGGTCACCACCCTGATCAGCGAGGGATTCACCCCGGCGCAGACGTACGCGCTGTTGAAAGTGGAGTGACGCTTCGGTGGCATCGCCGGTGCCGAGCAGCGTGGCGTCGGCCGCCCGGGCGTCGGCAGCGGGACCTACTCGTTCTCGCTGACCCGCACCACACTCGCCGTCGAGTTCGGGCTCGGGACACACCAGCAGGGCCGGTCCGTCGAACCGCAGGTCGAACGCAGGTCAGCTGCGCACCCTGTCACCGGGGCGATCGACCTGTGCGAGGCGACGGCGCAGGTACGTCCGTTCCGGTTCGTTGCCGACGAGGTCCAGCGCCCGGCGGTACTCGGCCGCCGCCTCCGCGCGCCGGCCGAGGCGGCGCAGCAGGTCCGCGCGGGCGGCCGGCAGCAGATGGTACGACCGCAGCGTCCCGCCGCCCGGGCCGGTGCTCGCGTCGAGTGCGTCCAGCAGGTCCAGCCCGGCCCGGGGTCCGTCGCGCATCGCGACCGCCGCCGCCCGGTTCAGCTCTACCACCGGTGACGGCGCCACCCGCCGCAGCAGCCCGTAGAGGGCGACGATCTGCGGCCAGTCGGTGGTTGGCCACGTCGGCCGCCTCGGCATGCAGTGCGGCGATCGCGGCCTGCAGCGTGTACAGGCCTGGTCGGCCGCCAGCGTCGCGCAGCGCGGCGACCAGCAACGTGCGCCCCGCTCGATCATCGACCGGTCCCACCGGGAACGGTCCTGCTCATCGAGCAGCACCAGTTCGCCCTGGGGATCGGTGCGGGTGACCCGCCGGGCGTCGACGAGCAGCAGCAGGGCCAGCAGGCCGGTCACCCCCGCCTCGCGGGGCAGCAGCCGGTGCAGGATCCGGGCCAGCCGGATCGCCTCACCGGCCAGGTCGGCGCGGGTCAGGTCCGGGCCGGGCGGCCGCTGGCGATCGGCGTCGGCTTGCTTGCAGCGCGGCCTCTTCGGCGAGGTCCAGGTCGCCGAACTGCCGGGCCAGGGTGGCCAGCAGCCGACCGTGTTCCTCGCGGAACACCGCCTCGACGCTGTTCAGCTCGGGAGGGTCGACGTTGGCGCTGCCGACGCCGGCACCGGCCGCGCCGTCGGTCATGGTTGCTCGAATTCCATGATCGGCCGGATCTCGACGCTGCCCCGTCGGGCGCCGGGGCAGCGAGCCGCCCAGTTCACCGCGGTGTCCAGGTCGGGCAGGTCGACCAGGTAGTAGCCGCCGAGGATCTCGCGCGACTCGACGAACGGCCCATCGGTCACCGCCCGCTCGCCACCACGCACGCTCACCGTGGTGGCGGTGTCGGTGCCCTGCAGGGCGTTGCCGCCGATGAGCGCGCCAGCGTCGGCGAGAGCCTTGTCGTAGGCCCAGTACGCGTCGATCTCGGCCTGCAGTTCCGGACCGTCGGTCGGGTCGACCGACGGGTCGCTGTAGATAAGAAACATATACTTCATGTCTGTATCTCTCCGTCTTTGTCAGGTACGGCGGGTGCCGCACAGCATGACGACGAACGGGACCGGCCCAGACTGACACACCGGTCGAGAAATTTTCTGCGGCTCAGCGAACTGCCCGGAGCGAACCGCTCGGGACGCTCAACGACCTGATCGGGACAATTGGTCCACCCGGCGCAACGCGTCCGGCAGCCGGTACGTCCCGGCCATCCCGGCGACGATCGCCGCCGCCTCGGCGACGGGCAGGCCGGCGGCGGTCACGTACAGCGGTCTGTCCGACCCACCGCGGCGGACCTCGGCGGCGTGGGTCGCGGACCGGAACGCGGTCTTGGTCACCCCGATCACCGGTGCGCCCAGTGCCGCGTGCACGTGCCGGCCCAGACCGGGACGCCCCTGCGGGTCCAGGTCGACGTAGCCGTCGACGACCAGCAGGTCGAGCGGCCGGTCGCCGGCCGGGTCGGCGGCCGCGAGCACCGCCCGCAGCGCCGGCAGTTCGCGGGCGAAGAACCGTCCCGGCTGGTACGGCGCCACGCTCGCCAGCCAGGCGACGTGTTCGCCCAGCGGAGTGCCGAAGCGGCAGTCGGCGGCGACGACCAGTGCGGCGTGCGCTCCGCCGGCTGCGGGATAGTGCACGTCCACCGCCCCGCAGCGACGCCACCCCCGCTCCCGCACCCAGCCATTGTCACCGCACGCGGCCGGCGACGCCGGGCCGCCGGGCCGGATCGTGCCGTCGGCGGCCGGCCCCGCCGCCGCTCACCCGGCGGCCCCTCCGTCGCTCCTAGCCGCGCCGCACCGCCGGCAGCCAGATCCGCATGCCGGACGGGCCCCGGCGGGCCCACGAGTGGTACGGGCGCAACGGCACGTCGGCCCAGTCACCCCGGTCGGCCGGCTCACCCGCGGCCGAGGTGTACGGCCAGTCGTCGCCGGAGGGCACCGGCGCGAACCGGGCGCGTACGTGTACCGCGTCACCGGCCTGCACCGGAAGCACCGCCGGATCCACCTCCATCGTCGACAGGAGCTGCGGGGCGGCCAGGTCGCGCGACTCGACGCAGAGCACCTCCGGGCCGCGTTCGACGGCCACACAGCCGCGTACCGCGTCGATGCGGGGATCCGGCCAGGTCAGCCGGGGCCCGACCGGCAGCGCGAGACGGACCACGTCGCCGGTACGCCACCGGCGCCGGACGCCGACCTGGCCCGGCTCGGCCGGGCGGACCTGGCCGTCGACGACCAACCAGGCCCCGCCGGCCCATGCCGGCACCCGCAGCGACAGGGTCCACGGCCGCTCCGGGGTCGCGGTGACGTGCACCTCGACGGTGCCGTCGGCCGGATAGTCGGTCACCACCCGTACGGCGACCCGTTGGTCCCCGGGCAGGGTGACCCGCACGGTGCCCGGCAGGTACTGGTGGATCTGGAGGCCGTCGTCGTCGCTGGTGGCGACGTAGCCGGCCAGGCTGGCCAGGGTCCGGGCCAGGTTGGTGGGGCAGCACGACACGTCGAACCAGGCCGCCCGGGTGCCGGCCTCGGCCCGCGGGCTGACCTGCGTCCCGTCGGCCGGTGGGCCGGGTAGGCGCTGGTGCAGCGGGTTGGCGTAGAAGAACGCGGTGCCGTCGCCGCTGGGTGAGGTGGCGACGACGTTGTAGAGGGTGCGCTCGATCAGGTCGGTGTGGCGGGTGTCGCCGGTGGCGAGGAACAGCCGCCACGACACCATGATCGACGCGACGCCGGCGCAGGTCTCGCAGTACGCCCGGTCCGGCGGCAACTCCCAGTCGTCACCGAAGCCCTCGTCCTGGTGCCGGGAGCCCATGCCGCCGGTGATGAAGGTCCGCCGGGCGACCGTGCGCCGCCACTGGCGGCGTACGGCGGCCAGCAACCCGTCGTCGCCCCGGTCCACCGCCACGTCGACCGCGGCGGCGCTCAGGTAGAGGGCCCGCACCGCGTGGCCACGCCACACCTCGGCCTGCCGGATCGGCACGTCGTCCTGGAAGTAGCCGCGCCCCAGCGGGATGTCCCGCAGGGTGCCGTGCCCGCGTCGGTCGAGGAACAGCCGGGCCTGGTCGACGTACCGGTCCTCGCCGAGCGCCCGGCCGAACTCCACCAGCCCCAGCTCGATCTCCGGGTGCCCGCAGATAGCCGCCCGGCCGTGGGCACCGAAGGTCCGGCAGACGTGCTCGGCCGCCCGCCGGCCGATCTCGACCAGTTCGTCGGCGCCCCGGGTGCGCAGCCGGGCGGTGGCCGCCTGCAGCAGATGACCGGTGTTGTAGAGCTCATGGCCGCCTTCCAGGTCGCTGTAGCGTGGCGGCTGGTCGCCGTGGCCGTAGCAGGTGTTCAGGTACCCGTCCGGATCCTGGGCGCGGGCGATGCGGGCGGTCAGCCGCCCGATCGCGGCCTCGGCGGCCGGGCTGGCGCTGCGGGCGGTTTCCCAGCACAGGGCTTCGAGAAGCTTGTAGACCTCGGAGTCGGAGAACGGCCAGCCGGGCCGGTCCGGACCGGTCGTGCCGTCGGTGACCCGGTCGAAGTTCGACAGCCAGCCGACCCGCTCCATCCACGATTCGCAGTGCGCGAGCGTCGCCACCGCGTTGACCTGCTGCCGGGCACCCCAGAAGCCGCCGTCGATGCGCACCTGTGCCAGCCCGAGCGGCCGGAGAACCCCGTGGGATGGCCGCACCGGCGCGGGGTCGGCGGACGGCCCGCGACGTCCGGCCGCGCCCGGCAGGTCGGCCTGGGTGGTGCCGTCGGTCATCTCGCCTCGCTCGCGGGTCGGTCGGTCACGGGTAGCGGGTCGGGTACGGCGATCAGTCCTTCACCGCGCCGGCGGTCACCCCGGCCGCGACATAGCGCTGCGCGATGACCAGGAGAAACGCCGCCGGTACGGAGGCGATCACCGCAGTCGCCATGATCGAGTTCCATTGGGTGGTGTTGTTGCCGATGTAGCGGAAGATCCCGAGGGTGATCGGGACCGTGTCGCTGCTGCGGTTCAGCGTCGACGCGAAGACGAAGTCGGACCACGCCCACAGGAACGCGAACAGCGACACGGTGATGATCGAGTTGCGGCTCAGCGGCAGGACGACCGACCGGAAGGTCCGCCAGGCACCCGCGCCGTCGATCTGGGCCGCCGCCGTCAACTCACCGGGGATCCCGGCCATGAACGCGCGGAACAGCAGCACGGCGAACGGGACGGCGATGGTGGAGTCGGCGACGATGAGACCCCAGACGGTGTTCAGGACACCGAGCCGGATGTAGATCGCGTAAAAGCCCATGGCCATCACCACCGCCGGGATCATCTGCGCGACCAGCAGCAGGAAGCTCAGCGTGCCGGCGCCGCGCGGGCGCAGCCGGGCCAGCGAGTAGCCGGCGGGAAGCCCGATCGCCAGGGTGAGGACCACGCAGCCGAGCCCGATGAACAGGCTGGTGCCGAGCGCGGGCAGTTGTTCGCCGAGGGCGGCGACGTAGCCGTCGGCGGTGGGCTCGCGGGGGAACCAGTGGGGCGGGTTGGCCCGCATGTTCTGCGTACGGGTGAGCGAGACGTTGAACATCCAGTAGACCGGAAAGAGCATCAGTGCGGTCAGCACGACGCCGACCACCGTGTGCCACCACCGGTGCCGATTTCTCGTCATGGCCGGGCCTCCCGACGTTGCAGCCGGACGTACCCGAGCCCGGCGACCAGGGCGATGAGGATGAGCAGGTTGCCGACCGCGGCGGCCGGCGAGAAGTCGGGTTGGCCGGTGCCGAACGCCTCCCGGTAGGACCAGACGGCCAGGGTGGTCGAGGCGTCGGCCGGCCCGCCCCGGGTCATGATCCAGATGATGTCGACGACCTTGAGGGTGTAGATCAGTCCCAGCAGCAGGGTGATCGCCGACACCGGGCGCAGCAGCGGCAGGGTCACCCGTCGGAACTGCTGCCACGGGCCAGCCCCGTCCAGCGCCGCCGCCTCGTACAGCTCGGTCGGGATGTTCTGCAGACCGGCGTGCAGGATGACCAGGTTGAACGGGATGCCGAGCCAGATGTTGGCGATGGTGACGGCCAGCAGCGCGGTGCCCGGCGAGGTCAGCCAGTTGATCTGCCCGATGCCGAAGGACCGCAGCACCGAGTTGACGATGCCGTTGTCGCTGTTGAGCATCCACGACCAGGTCGAGGCCGAGACGATCAGCGGCAGCAGCCACGGGACGAGGAACATCGCCCGCAGCGGGGCGGCGAGCCGGAAACGCCGGTGGAAGAACACCGCCAGTGCCAGGCCGAGCGTGTACTGCACGGCGATCGACCCCAGGGTGAACACCGCGGTGTTGCGCAGGGCCTGCAGGAACCTGCCGTCGGTGAGTACCGCGGCGAAGTTGTCCAGCCCGACGAACTCGGGATCGCCCTGCACGAAGGCCCGGGGGGTGTAGTCGTGCAGGCTCAGCTCGATGTTGCGCACCAACGGGTAGGCGTAGAACGCGAGCAGGTAGACGATGAGCGGGGCGAGGAACGCGAACGCCACCCATGGTGAGTGCCGGGCGCGCCGCCGGCGGACGGCGGCGTGCCCGGCGGTACGGGTAGGACTGCTCATACCGGTTCCTGTCTCAGCCGCCGGTGGTGGACTCGGCCTGCGCCTGGGCCTCGGCGAGCGCCTCGGCCGGGGACGCGGCGCCGCTGAGCGCCTTCTGCACCGCGGTCCACATCGCCTCGGAGATCTTCGGGTAGTCGGTGCCGAGGTTGTCGCTGGTGCGGCCCTTGGCGGAGCGGACCGCGTCGACCCACGGCCGCAGGCTCGGTTCCTCGACGAGGATCGCCTCCTGTCCCTGGGCGGTCGAGGGGATGTAGTACGCGAACGTCGTACCGGTCTGCACCAGGCCTTCCGGGGTGGTCATGCATTCGAGGACCTGCTTGGTGGTGTCGTAGCGACCGGTGTCGGACTGCACCGGTACGGTGATGAACTCACCGCCGGTCGGGGTCGGAGCCACCCCGCCGTCACGGGCCGGGATCTGGACGATGCCGGTGGGGAACCCCGCCTGCGCTGCGCTGTTGATCTGCCAGGTGCCGTTCTCGGCGAAGCCGAACTCGCCGGTGAGGAACTCCTCCCAGGTGGTGTTCTGCGAGTTGGTGATGACCGAGTTCGGGGCGGTGCCGTCGGTCACCCAGTCGGTCCACAGTCGCAGCGCCTCGACGGCCTGCGGCGAGTCCAGTTCGGTCAGTTCGGCGCCGGATCCCCAGAACCAGGGCAGGAACTGGAACGATCCCTCCTCGGTGCCGATGGCGGAGAAGGTGATCGGCCGCTTGCCGGCGTCCTTGACCTGCGCCAGCGCGGTGTTCAGCGACGCCCAGTCGGTGATCGACGCGGGGTCCACCCCGGCCGCGTCGAGGATGTCCTGGTTGTAGTACAGGGCGAGGGTGTTGGCGCCGATCGGGATGCCGTACGTCTCGCCGTCGAGTTCACCGGCGGCGATGAGATTGCGGTCGAAGCGTGCCGTGTCCAGGCCGAACTCGCTCATCGTGGTGAGCATCCCGGCCTCGGCGAGCGTCGACACGGCGGGGTTGTCGAGCAGGATGACATCCGGCGCGTTGCCCTCCTGCCCGGCGAGCAGTGCCTGGTTGGTCAGGGCGGTGGTGTCGTAGGCGGTGCGGTCGATGGTGACCCCGGCCTGTTCGCCGCAGGTGTCGACCCGTTGCGCCCACGCGGATCCGACTTCGTGCTGGGGGTACGGATCCCACCAGGTGTACGTGCCGGGGTCGGTGCCCGACTCGGTGGAGCAGGCGGCCAGCCCGGCCGCGCCGAGCGCGGCGGCGAGCACGACGGCGACCCGTCGGCGGGTTGTCGCGGACTTCATCCCTATGCCTCCTGTCTATGTTAGCGTTCACAACAGTGGTGCTGTGGACGGTGCCGACGGCGCCGACGGCCCGGAGCCCGTCAGCGCGGTGGTGCGGTGCTGCCCAACGGGATCAGCTCGGGGGAGATGAACCGGACGACGTACGGCTCGGACCGGGCGGCCGGCGACTCCACCCGGCGGACCAGGTGGCGTACGGCCATCGCGCCCAGTCGGTCCGGTGCGCTCTCGATGAACGAGTACGGCAGTGAGAACGTCTTGGCGAATTCGTCGGAGTAGCGCCCGATCACCGACAGGTCGCTGGGCACCCGCAGCCCCCGGGCGTGCGCGACCGACGGCAGCGCGGCGGCCACCGCCTCGTTGTCGACCAGCAGACCGGTCACGGCCGGATGGCTGTCGAGCAGCGAGTTCAGCAACTGCCCCACGGCCGGCTGACGGGACTGCCCGTACACGGCGTGCAGTGTCACGCCCAGCTCGTGGGCACGCTGCAGGGCCGCGTCACGCAGTCGCCACACGTACGCGCCACCGCGCTCGACCACGTGCCGGGGCTGGGAGACCAGCAGCAACTCCCGGTGGCCCAGCCGGTGCAGGTGCTCCACCATCACCCGACCGGCCTCCTCGAAGTCCAGGTCGAACACGTCGAGGCCGGAACAGTCGCCGGGCAGCCCCACCGAGGCGCCCGGCTGCGCCGCCGCGCGCAGCACCGGCAACCGCTCGTCCTGTTCGGCGATGTTGAGCAGGACCACGCCGTCGACCATCCGGGAGTCGGTGATCCGGCGCAGTGCCCGGGCACCGTCGGCCTCGGTGACCAGCAGGATGTCGTAACCGAGGGCACGCGCGGTGTCCGAGACGCCGAGGATGTACTGCAGCATCGCGGGAGCGAACTCGTCGGTGTGGAACTGGGCCAGCAGTCCGAGCACCATGGTCTGTGCGGTGGCCAGCGCCCGGGCACCGGCGTTCGGCGTGTAGTCCAGCGCCCGGGCCGCTTCGGCGACCCGCTGGCGGACCTTTGGTGAGATCGACCGTTTGCCGGACAGCGCGTAGGACGCCGTGCTGCGGCTGACGCCGGCGGCACGGGCGACGTCACCGATCGTTGCCATGATCACCCCCACTCGTCGAACCGGTTCGAAAATGTTTCACGACTGTGACGCCAGTCGGGCCGCGATGTCAAGAGGCACCTCACCCATCGATCGTGGCCGGTGCGGACGAGGCCCGCACGACCAGCCGGCAGGGCACCTGGTGGACGCCGGGCACCGCCCCCTGCCCGATCGCCTGCAGCAGCAGGGCACCGGCGCTCCGGCCCACCTCGCGCAGATTCAGGTCGACGCTGGTCAGCGGCGGACGGCAGCCCTCCACCGTGGGCTGCCAGTTGTCCACCCCGACGAGTGCGACGTCGTCGGGCACCCGGCGACCGCACTCGCGTAGCCCGTCGGCGACACCACGGCCGATCGCGTCGCTGCCGCAGAACACCGCGTCGACGTCGGAGTGGGTCCGGGTCAGCGCGGCGGCGGCGAACCGCCCCCACACCTCGCTCCACCCGCCGTACCAGGGATCACCGACCAGCTCGACACCGGCGGCGGCCAGCGCCTCGCGGGTGCCGTCGACCCGGGCCCGGGTGGACGCGTGGCCGGGTGGGCCGGTGACGTGGGCGATCCGCCGCCGGCCGGTACGCAGCAGATGCTCGACGGCGGCGACCGCACCGGCCGCCTCGTCGACCACCACGCTGCAGTCGACCGGCTCGGTCGAGCGGGCGAACGCGTACACCACCGGCACCGGCGGGTTGCCCACCAGCGGCGGGCGGGGTTCGGTCCGGCGGCCGGCGACGATGATCCCGTCCACCCGACGGCGCAACAGGCTGCGCACGTAGTGCTGCTCACGGATCGGGTCGTCCCGGGTGTCGCAGACGAAGGCCAACGTCTCGTCCCAGCCGAGCGCGTCCTCGGCGCCGTGCAGGATGGGCAGGCTGAACCGTCCGTGGTGGTCGGTCATGATCAGCCCGACGGTGTACGTGCGGCCGCGCAGCAGGCTGGTCGCCACCGCGCTCGGGATGAACCCGAGTTCGTCGGCGGCGGCCTGCACCCTGGCCCGCGTTTCGGGACGCAACTGGCCGCGCCCGTTGAGCGCCTTGGACGCGGTGCCGATCGACACCCCGGCCAGCCGGGCCACGTCCACGATGCCACTACGGCGGGACCGCCGCGCCGTCCGCCCGTCCGCCCGTGCGCCGCCCTGTCCGTCCGTCATAGCTCGATACGCTAGCGCTCGGAAACCCTTTGCCTCAATGACCGGGACCATCGGACATTGACGTACGCCTAGACGATCCGTAACCTACCCGAAATGACGATGCCATCTGCGCATCGTGGTACTTGCGGATGAACCAGCTGTGGTTCCCAAGTGCGGAAAAAATTTTCCTCAACTCTCGACCCACCGACTCGCACCAACAATTTGTTAGCGATCACAAGCTTCCGAGGGGATGGCGATGGCAGCAGTGGCTGGACCGAGCGGAATCCGGACCCGACTGCCGTCGGCCATCCTCGCCGGCGTACTCGTGGCCGGTGCCGCGACAGCCGGTGCCGCGACAGCCGGTGCCGCAACGGGCGGCACCGGCGGTGCCGTGCCCGCGAGGGCGGCGGCGACCTCAGCGGCGACCGCGCCGGGAGCGGCCGAGTTACCCGCGCCGGTCGTCAGCTACGAGTTCGACGACGACGATCTGGCCACCGCGACGATCACCGACAGCTCCGGCAACGACCTGCACGGCACGCTCGTGGGTGGGGCGAGCGCGGCCCTGGTCGAGGGTGCCGACGGCGGGCACGCCATCGACCTGCCCGGCGGGTCGCCGACGTCGGCCGGCGCCTACGTCCGGCTCCCCCTGCCGGTGCTGGCCGGGCGCACCGATCTGACCGTGGCCACCCGGATCCGGTGGGACGGCACCACCGCCCCCTGGCAGTGGATCTACGCGCTCGGCAAGGACACCAGCCGCTACCTGTTCAGCACCCCGTACAACGCCGACGCTCGGCTGCGTACCGCGATCACCGCGACCGGCGCCGGCGGCGAGGCGCAGGTCACCGGGTCGGCGGCGCTACCGGCCGGGCAGTGGCGCACGCTCACCGTGACCCTCGACTCCGCCGCCGGGCGGATCACCAGCTACCTCGACGGCGCGGCCCTGACGTCGGCACCGACCAGCGTGACGGCCGCACAGCTCATCGACGCCGGTACGACCACCGCCGGCTACCTCGGCCGGTCCTTCTATCCGGACCCGCTGTTCGACGGAGCGGTCGACTACTTCCGGGTCTACCCCGCCGCGCTCACCGCCGCGCAGGTCGCCCTCGACTACGGCGGCACACCGCCGTCCCCGACCGGATTGACGCAGACCGCGATGGACGTGCGCACCACCGTCGGCACCGCGCCGGCGCTGCCGGCGACCGTGCCGGCCACCTTCACCGACGGCTACGACCGGCAGGTGCCCGTCACCTGGCCGGCCGTCGACCCCGACCGGTACGCCGAGCGCGGGTCGTTCACGGTGACCGGCACCGCTGCCGGCCAGCCGGTGACCGCCACCGTCACGGTGATCCGCGACGGCGAGGTCGTCATCGACCTGGCCCGCGGCACCGGCGCGTTCCACGGCGGCGCGGCCGGCACCCTGTACGGCCTGTACGGCCCCGGCGTGCCGACGAACAACCTGATCGAGGGCATGCGACTGCGCTCGGTGTCGACCAAGGCCCAGGACGGACCCCAGCACCCCGGTGCCGACGCCCTCGAAGTCGTCCAGCCGCTGGCCGACAGCACCGACGGGGACGTCTACATCTACCTCACCGACATCCACCGTGGGTTCCCGTACCAGTGGCCCGGCGACACGCCGCAGGAGAAGCTCGACCTGTACAAGCAGAAGATCGCCACCCATGTCGACCAGGTGTCGCAGCTGGCGCCGCAGTACCGGGACAACATCGTGTTCGTGCCGTTCAACGAGCCGGAAGGCAACATGTTCGGCACCGGCGAGTGGAGCTACGACGGGACCAGCTGGCTCGACGACCCGACGGACTACTTCCGGGCCTGGGACGACATCCACGCGCTGATCAAAGGGGCAATGCCCGACGCGCGCATCGCCGGCCCCAACACCAGCATCCTGTTCACGCAGGTCAAGGACTTCCTCACGCACACCCTGGCCGCCGGGACCGTGCCGGACGTCGTCACCTGGCACGAGCTGAGCCACCCGCAGGCGGTCCGCGACAGCGTGGCGCGCTACCGGGCGTGGGAGGCCGAGATCTTCGCCGGCACGCGGCACGCCGGCCGACGACTACCGATCAACATCAACGAGTACGCGTTCAACTACCACACTTCGGTGCCGGGGCAGATGATCCAGTGGATCTCGGCGATCGAGGAGTCCAAGGTCGACGCCGACATCGCGTACTGGAACATCGACGGCAACCTGTCCGACTCGGCGGTGCAGGCCAACCGGGCGAACGGCCAGTGGTGGCTGTTCAACGCCTACGGTGCGATGACCGGCGACACCGTCGCGGTCACCCCGCCGTACCCCGGCCGCAACTACAGCCTGCAGGGCGTGGCCAGCCTGGACAGTGACCGCCGGCAGGCCAGGGCGATCATCGGTGGCGCCGGTGGCGCCGCCCACGTACGGTTCGAGAACGTTCCCGGTCGCGTGTTCGGTCGCACTACCGTGCACGCCTGGATCCGGGAGATCGTCTGGACCGGGCAGATCGGCGATTCCGCGCCGCCGCGCATCGTCGCCGAACGCGACCTCGCGGTGCGCGACGGCACGGTGGTCGTCGACTTCGGCGACGGCGACCTGCCGCCGCTGGCCGAGTCCTCGGCGTACGAGATCGTCCTGGCCCCCGGCGGCGGGCGCGACGCCCGCCGTACCGTCGGTCCGCCCCAGCTGTGGGAGCGGTCGTACGAGGCGGAAGACGCCGTCTACACCGGCGGCGGCCACAGCCGCAACGGTCCCGAGGGCTCCCCGGCCGACGTGTCGAAGTTCTACACCTCCGGCGGATACGACGTCGGCGGGCTGCGCACCGGCAGCGACGGCGTGCTCGACTTCACCGTCGAGGTGCCCACCGCCGGCCGCTACGACCTGAGCGTGTTCGCCAACTCGCTCAACACCTATCACCTGGTCCGCGAACAGGGGCCGACCAACGTCTTCGTGCGGGTCGACGGCGGCGCCGAGCAGGAGCTGTATCTGCCGCTGGGCTACAAGTGGGTGGTCTGGGACCACGCCGACACCACCGTGCGGCTCAGCGCCGGCCGGCACGTCATCTCCTTGGCCGCCCGCAGCCTCGACGGCAGCCGGACCACCGCCGGCGACGCGATCATCGACCGGATCACGTTGAGCCTGCCCGACCCGGCCGCGGCGACCGCCGTGTACGAGGCGGAGCTCGCCGACTTCGCCGGCCCGGCGTCTGATGCCGGGGTCGTCGCCGTCGACCGGGGCGAGTCGGTCACCTTCTGGGTGTACTCCGGCGCCGACGCCGAGTCGATCCTCGACGTCGGGATCGTCGACCCGGCCGGCCGGGTCGCGGTGCGGGTCAACGGCACCGCCGTCATGCACGCCCGGCGCGGCCGGTCGGCCGCCGCGGTCTCGCTGTCCGGTGGGATCAACAAGGTCACCGTGACCGGCGCGGCGCGCACCTCGCTCATCGACCGGCTCACCGTACGGCCCGGCACCGGCCACCTGCCGGCCACCACCCACCAGGCGGAGGACGCCCGGCTGGCCGGCACCGCCACCGTGTCGGCGCGGTCGCTGGCCGACGGCGGCGCGGCGGTCACCGGGGTCGGTGGTGTGCCCGGCAACGGCAACACCCTCACCGTCACCGTGCCCGTCTCGCGGGCCGGGACGTACGCCATGCGGGTGCGCTACGCCAACCCGGAGCAGTCGCCGGCCACCCACTACAACCCCGACCCGCTGGCCCGGCACGCCGACATCCGGGTCAACGGCGGCCAGGCGCAGCGGGTGCTGTTCCCGCACACCTTCCACGACAACAACTTCTGGGAGCTCACCGTCCTCGCCGACCTGCGCGAAGGAGACAACACCATCGAGTTCTCCGCCGAGGAACTGCCCAACTTCGACGGCACCGGCTACGCCTCGGACACGTTCCCCGGCCTGCTGCTGCGCTCCCGGTACGCCCCGGTGATCGACGCCGTCACGATCGCCCCGTTCAGCCGGGTGCTGCCCGGCCCGCGCTGACCGCTCAGCCCGGATCTCCCACTCCGCACCCCGATCGAGGAGGCACCCCGTGCGATCCGTCCACAACCGGTCCGGCCGGCGTCCGGTCGCGGCGGCGCTGGCCGTCGCCGTGACCAGCGCGACCGCCCTGGCCGTCGGTCTGGCCCCCGGCACCGCCAGCGCAGCCAACTCCACCCTGGCGGTCGACGCGGCCCGCCCGTTCCGGCCGGTGACCCAGGTCGCCGCCGGTGGTCTCTACGCGCTGGCCGAGAACGACCGACCCGCCGACGCCATGCTGCTGCCGTTGAAACTGCACACCCTCACCCAGCCGGCGCCCGGGGTCGGGCAGCGACCCAACGGGCAGCCGCCAGGTGGCGACTCGATGTTGGTGGCGCACCAGGCGATCCGGGTCGGTGCCGCCGAGTACATCCGGATGCCGGACATCTACCCGGACTTCCCGTACCGGTGGGTCAGCTGGAACGACTGGCTGGCCAAGGTGGACGCGCAGGTCACCGCCCGGCTCGGGCGCACCGACGTCAGCAACGTCACCGGCTGGGAGCTGTGGAACGAACCCGACTACACCTGGGACACCTCGGCCGCGGGCGCCTTCAACGACGCCTGGGTGCGCACCTACCAGCGGGTCCGGGCGCGGGACACGCTCACCCCGATCGTCGGGCCGAGCACCGCGACCTACAACGAGTCGTGGATGCGTGCGTTCCTCACCCACGCCCGCAACACCGGCACCCTGCCGGACATCATCTGCTGGCACGAACTGCAGAGCTCGGCGAACATCGCCAGCCACGTCGCGAACTACCGCGCGGTGGAGGCCTCGCTGGGAATCAGCCCGCGCCGCATCTCCATCAACGAGTACGCCACCCCCACCGAGGTCGACCAGCCGGGACCGGTGGCCAGCTACATCGCCAAGTTCGAACGCGGCGGGGTCGACAACGCCCACCGTGCGTTCTGGTACGAGTACGGCACCGTCAACGGTCTCACCGTCAACAACCAGCCGACCGGCAGCTGGTGGCTGTACAAGTGGTACGGCGACATGTCCGGCAACATGGTCGTCACCACGCCCCGGGCGCAGACCGGGCTGGACGGGTTCGCCTCGCACGACCCCACCCGCCGCATCGTCGACGTCGTCTTCGGCGGCGAGTCCGGCACCAACTACGTCCGGGTCACCGGCCTGTCCGCGCTGGGCGGCTCGGTGCGGGTACGGCTGGAGTCGACTCCGGCGTCCGGCCGGCACAGCGCGGTCGTGGCGCCGACGCTCATCAGCGACACCACCGCGAGCGTCAGCAACGGCGAACTGACCGTCACGGTGCCGAACATGAGCGCCACCAGCGGCTACCACATCAGGATCCAGCCGACCAGCGGCGTACCCGGCTACCAGCAGCGGTACGAGGCGGAGAACGCGGCCGTCTTCCGGGCCAACATCCACGGCAGCGCAAGCGCCTCCGCCGGCGCGTACGTCGGGCAGATCGACAACAGCGGCGACATGCGCACCGACAGCTACGTCGATTTCATCGTCAACGTGCCCACCGCCCGCGACTACACCATGCGCATCGGGTACGCCAACGCCACCGGCGCCACCGCCACCCACGGTCTGGCGTACAACGGCGGAGGGTGGTCGACCGTGAGCTACCCGCCAACCGCCGCCTGGGGGCAGTTCGGGGCGACGGTCAGCACCACGGTCGGCCTGCGGGCCGGCCACAACGTGATCCGCCTGGCCAAGGGCGCGCCCTACTTCTCCGGCGGCACCGGATACGCCGAGCTCGACTACATCGAGCTGACCTGACCGACCCGGACCACCCGCCCGCACACCCGCCACCCGTCCCTCCGGGTTCGGACCGGTGATCCTCACGTGGCGCCGTTCTGCGTCGAGGTCAACCGCGCTCAACGCGCTGTGGCTCGGCCCGATTCGGTGATCGGTGTGGACGTCGGCATCACGCACCTCGCCGTGCTGTCCACCGGCGAACTGGTACCGAACCCGCGACACCTTGTCGGCGCGGGGTCCCGGCTGCGGGCACTCTGCCGGACCCTGTGTCGCAGGGTCGGCCAGGACCGGCGCACCGGCCAGCGTCCTCTGCGCCGCGACGGGCTGCACAACCGGCGGCTGGCCCGGCACATCACCGACACGGGATTCGCCGAGCTGCGGCGGCAACTGGCATACCGGGACCGTCCCACCGCAAGGCGGGACTACCGACCGTGTGCTCGCTGGAGCGCACTGAGAGGTGACGGTTCGACAGTTCAGCCAGCATTTGAAATCATCCGACCTCGTGGACATCGATCGGAATCCCCGTCCTGCAGTCGGATCGATGCTCCAGCGGTTGCCGCGCCATGAGTGGACGCTGGCGATCCTGGGCGGACTGCTGCTCGCGGTGGTGCTCACCTGGCCCACGCTGCGGCATCCGGCCAGCACCATCCCGGGCGACATCGCCGACCCCACGCTGCAGGCCTGGCAGGTCGCCTGGGGTGGTCATGCCCTGTTGACCGATCCGAACGGCCTTTGGCACTCCAACACCTTCTACCCCGAGTGGTACACCTTCGCGTACAGCGACACCCTGCTCGGCTACGCGCCGGCCGGGATGATCGGTTCCGGGTTCGAGGCCGCCCTGGTCCGCTACAACCTCCTGTACGTGCTGCTGTGCGCCCTGGCGTTCATCGGCGCGTACGCCCTGGTCCGCCAACTCGGCGCGGGCCGCGTCGGCGCGGCGGTGGCCGCGGTGGCCTGGGCCTTCGCCCCCTGGCGGCTGGCCCACTCCGGACACATGAACATCCTGTCCACCGGCGGCATCGCGCTGTGCCTGGCCATGCTGGCCCGCGGACACGGCTGGTCGCTGCGGCACGGCTACCGCCCCGAGCGACGCCGGCCCGGTTGGGCGTTCGCCGGCTGGCTGGTGGCGGCCTGGCAGGTCAGCCTCGGTTTCGGCATCGGGCTGCCATTGGTCTACTTCCTACTCGGTGCCGGGCTGGTGGCCGCGGCCGGCTACGGGTGGTCCTGGCTGCGCAGGCGACAGCGACCCGCGTTCGGTGGGCGACTGCTCGCGGCCGACATCGCCGGCGGGGCCGTCTTCGGACTGGTCACGATCGGTCTCGCCCAGGCGTACTTCACGGTCGTCGAGCTGAATCCGCAGGCGGAACGATCCCTGGCCTGGACCGAGCTGTTCTCGCCGCCGCCGCTCGGACTGATCACCGCCCCGGGTGAGTCGTGGCTGTGGGGCGAACGGCACGCCGCCGCCCGCGAGCAACTCACCTGGCCGCCCGAGATGGCCCTGCTGCCCGGTATGACGGTGATCGTCCTTGCACTGGCCGGGTTGATCCTGTCGACGTACCGGTTGCGCCACCGGGTGCTGCTGGCCGTTGGCGTCATCGTCACCGCGCTGCTCGCGCTCGGTTCCAACCTCGGTGGCGACGGCGAACCCGGCTACATCACCCTGTCCAAGCACCTGCCCGGCTGGGACGCGTTGCGCACGCCGGGCAGGATGATGATCTGGACCAGTCTGTTGCTGGCGATCCTGGCGGCCGGCGCCGTCACCGCGGCGGCCGACGCCCTGCGCGAGTCGACCACCGCCATGGCGCGCACGCCGCGGCGCGCCATGGCGGCGCTGCTGCTGGTCCCGCTGGCCCTGGTGGTGATCGAGGGGGTCAACCGGACCGCGCACCCCACGGTGCCGACCCCGCCGGCGGCGTGGCAGGCCATCGACGAGCCCGTGCTGGTCCTGCCCAGCGACGCCGGTGCCTTCGAGCTCAACGTCATGTTGTGGACCACCGAAGGCGGCTTCCCGAGGGTGGCCAACGGCCTGGCCGGGTTCGTCCCGGCCAGCCAGGAGCAGACCCGGGCCGCCACCGCCTTCTTCCCCGATCCGGCCAGCGTCGCCTACCTTCGGGACCTGGGCGTACGTAGCGTGCTGGTGATACCCGAACGCCTCGCGGGCACCCCGTGGGACGGCGTCGCCCAACGACCGATCGACGGACTGGGCATCACCCGTGAGGAGATCGACGGTGTCCTCGTCTACCGGCTCGGCTGAACCCACCACCACCGCCGGTTCGGCCGGGCTGCGGCTGTCCGTCGTGGTGCCCTGCTTCGACGAGGAGCAGTCGTTGACCCGGCTGCACGCCGCGGTGGCCGAGGCGCTGGCCCCGCTGCCGGATGTCGACGTCGAGTTCGTGTACGTCGACGACGGCAGCGCCGACGGCACGCTCGCCGGGTTGCGAGAGCTCGCCGACAGCGACCAGCGGGTCCGCTACCTGGCGCTGAGCCGCAACTTCGGCAAGGAAGCCGCCATGCTGGCCGGCCTGGACGTGGCGAGCGGGGACGCGGTCGTCGTGATGGACGCCGACCTGCAGCATCCACCCAGGCTGCTGCCGGAGATGATCACGTTGTACCGGCAGGGCTACGACCAGGTGATCGCGTGCCGAGACCGCCGTGGTGACCGGTTCGTCCGTACCCTCGCGTCCCGGGCGTTCTATCGCGTGATGAACCGATGGGTCGACGTACAGTTGCTCGACGGGGCGGGCGACTTCCGGTTGTTGTCCCGACGGGCGGTGGACGCGCTACGCGCCATGCCGGAGTACAACCGGTTCTCCAAAGGGCTCTACTCGTGGATCGGCTTCCACACCGTGGTGTTCGCGTACCCGAACGAGGCGCGGACCGGCGGCGGCAGCCGGTGGAGCATGCGTTCCCTGCTCAACTACGCATTCGACGGACTGCTGTCGTTCAACAATCGGCCGCTGCGCTCGGCGATCTACGCCGGGATGGGGCTGACCTTCATCGCGGTGGCGTACGCGGCCTGGGTGGTGGCGGCGGCTTTGATCCGTGGCATCGACGCCCCCGGCTACACCACCATCATCGTGAGCGTGATCGGCCTCGGCGGCATCCAGATGATGATTCTCGGGGTGATCGGCGAATACATCGGCCGCATCTACTACGAGACCAAACGCCGGCCGCACTATCTGGTCAAGGAATCCACTGCCGACCGTGACTCCGGCTCCGATTCCGATCTTGATTCCGACATTGTCGACGAGCGCCGTCGGACGCAGCGTGTCGCGCCGCGCAACGGGCAGCGGCCGACCGTGATACGCCCGAGGGCGCCACACCTCTGACGGCTGGCGGTGCCCACTGTGCGGCCCGTCGCCGCGCCCGCCCGACTCGGCAGAGATCGTGGTGAGGCGGTGGTCAGCACTGTCGGTGAGACTTCGCCCATGCGTAAAATGATTTCACTTGCGGTCGCCACCGCCACCGCCGTGCTCGTCGCCGCCGTTCCCGCCTCGGCGACCGTCGACAATCGTCCCGAGCTCCGCACTGACAACGAATGGGTGCCGGCTCCGTCGGCGCCATTCGATCAGGAAGCGGGCATCACCTGTGACTTTCCGATCCATGGCGAGCCCGTGCTGGACCGGGTGATGAAGATGGTGTTGGAGAGGTATCCGGACGGCTCGGTCAAACGTGAGATGTACACCGGTGCGCTCATCTACCGGGTCACCAACAAGTCGACCGGGTCGTCGGTCGAGGTGGACATCAGCGGCACCTCGGTACTGCACATCCGGCCCGGCGGATCATATTCCGCCAACGTCACCTGGCAGGTATGGGGTCCGATCTTGCTGGGCATGCACGCGGGAAAGTCGAACATGCCGGCCGGAATGTACATCCCGAACGGTATCTACACGGTGAGGGTCAGCAAGACCGGGTATCGGACGTTGACGTTCACCGTCGGCGGGGCCGACAACATCTGTGACGATCTGTAGCCCGGCCGGCCCATCGTCCCCCAACGAGCTTCGCCCCCCACCCCCGACGATCTTGGACTGGTCGCGAGGATTCGCCGGATTCGTTCCACGACAAGCCCGAGATCGCCGGGGCCACCCGGCCCGGAATGACCCCGCCCACCGGGGCGTTACACATGGTCGCCGCCGCGACACCGACCGCGCGCCACCGCCTCCCGGGCCCCGCACCCGCACCCGCACCCGCACCGGCACCCCGGCAGCCGCACCACCATCTGACCTGTCACCCGCCCCGCCCCGGCAGGGCACCCCCCGACACGGAAGGTGGACCCCCCATGAACACCACCACCACCATCACCACCACCCTGCGCAAGACCGCCCTCGGCATCGCCGGACTCACCCTCGCCGGCGGCGCCATCACCGCCCCCGCCCTCGCCGCCGACCACACCCCCCTCACCACCCACACCACCGCCCTCGCCACCACCAACGACAACACCGACACCACCACCCTCACCCCCCACGGCACCCAAGGCACCCAATCCCACATCGACCTCGACGACGAACAGACCACCAACGCCAAAACCATCATCACCACCACCAAGAAAGCCGGCATGAACCAACGCGCCGCCGTCATCGCCACCGCCACCGCCCTACAGGAATCCAAACTGGAAAACCTCGGCCACCTCGGCGACCGCAACGACCACGACTCCCAGGGCCTGTTCCAACAACGCCCCTCCTCCGGCTGGGGCACCGTGGAACAGATCACCGACCCCGAACACTCCACCACCGCGTTCCTGGACGCCCTCAAACAAGTCGACGGCTGGCAGGACATGGCACTGACCGACGCCGCCCAGACCGTCCAGGTCTCCGCCTACCCCGACCACTACGCCCAATGGGAAACCCAGGCCGCCGAACTCGTCGCCACCCACTGGAACAGCTGACCCGCGACAGGACAACGCGAGGGCCGGACCCGACACCGGGGTCCGGCCCTGCCGCATGTGCCCAGGTCAGGGTTGTGGTTGCCCGGCGGCAGCGCGGAACCGGGTGTCCAACTCGGCCGCCCCGGCCGGAGTGAGCCGGCCGAACAGGCGCAATCGGGCCATTCCGCCGTCGGGAAGGATGTCCAGTCGCACGTGGGTCGCGGCCCGCGGATGGTCGAGCCGGAACCGGTGCCGGGTGTCCGGCTGCAGCGGGGTGCTCGGCAGCAGATCGCTCCAGCACGCCGGATCGGTCAGGTCAGGCGGATCGGTCAGGTCAGGCGGATCGGTCAGGTCGGACCGGCCGGCGACCGTGGCGTCGACGCCGCGTACCCGGGCGGCGGCCGGCGCGTTGCCCTTGAAGTGGCTGGTGTCGAGCTCGACGAACTCGATCAGACCGGCGGCGCAGAGCCGGATCTGCACCCAGTCGTTGCCGTCGTCGCGTCGACGCGCGGTCTCCCAGCCTTCGCCCATCGTCCGGGCCGGGCCGGGCAGCAGCAACTGCTGCGGGGAGCCGTAGAACCGGTCACTGCAGGCCTCGACCCGGCCGCCGTGTTCGACGGCGGCCAGGTCCAGCACCTCGGTGAGCAGTCGTGGGTCGGGCACCGGTTCGCCGTGGATCCGCAGCCGGGCGACGCCCCCATCGGGAAAGATCGTCAACCGCACGTGGGTCTGTCGGGCCGCGACGGCGACCGGGACGACGACCTGGCTGTCCCCGGCCAGGGCGGTACGCGGCACCAGCGGTGTCCACGCCGCCGCGGTGAGCTCGCCCGGCCCGGGGTGGCCCGCCAGCGCGCAGCCGTCCACCTGCGCGTACGGCGGGTAGTTACCGGTGAAGTGCGCCGTGTCGATCAGCACCGCCCGCACCACCCCGGGAACGCCGAGCCGGACTATCGCCTGGTCGGAGCCGGGCTGGCGGCGCCGCCGGGTCTCCCAGCCGTCGTAGACCTGGCCCTTGGTGCCGAAGGTGCCGGCCCGGAACGTCGGCGGCCGCGGATCGACCAGGTTGTCGGCGGCGGCGAAGAACTCGTCGTTGGTGGCCACCACTCCCCCGCCGAGGGCACGGGAGGCCAGGTCGGGCAGCCTCGTCGGATCGGAGCCCTCCGGCAGGTCGGTCGGTGGGAGGATCGGCCTGGCTGTGGTCATCTGTCCCCTCTCGCCAGCAGGCGGCCACGGGGTGCGGCCAGGGTGACCGGCGCGCCACGCAGCCAGGTTGCCCGGACGATGCCGGTCAGGCGCCGTCCGGCGTACGGGGTGATCCGGTGCCGGGTGCGCAGCCGGTCCGGATCGACGGTGTAGGTGGCGGCCGTGTCGAAGGCGGTCAGGTCGGCGTCGGCGCCGACGACCAGCCGACCCTTGCCGGAGAGTCCGACCAGGTCGGCCGGGGCCTGGGCCATCCAGCGCACCACGTCGACGAGGCTGTGCCCGCGCCGGCTCGCCTCGGTCCAGACCGCCGGCAGCCCGAGTTGCACCGAGGCGATCCCACCCCAGGCGGTGGCGAAATCGCCGGTCTCGGGAGTCTTCAACGCCGGCGGGCACGGCGAGTGGTCGGAGACAATGCAGGAGATGGTGCCGTCAGCCAATCCTGCCCACAACGCGTCCTGGTTGTCGCGGTCCCGGATCGGGGGGCAGCACTTGAACTCGGTGGCGCCGTCGGGCACGTCTCCGGCGTCCAGCGTCAGGTAGTGCGGGCAGGTTTCCGCGCTGACCGGCAACCCTTGGGCACGGGCCGCGGACAGCAACGGCAACGCGCCGGCGGCGGACAGGTGCAGGACGTGCAGCCGAGCCCCGGCACGCCGAGCGGCGGCGATCGCGGCGGCGACGGCGTCGATCTCGGCCGCCGGCGGCCGGCTGGCCAGGAAGTCGCGGTAGCGGGTCGACGACGGCGCGGTGCAGAGCTGGTCGGGCTGCTCGGCGTGCACGACGAACAGCGCGGGAACGGCGGCCAGCGCCGCGGCGAGTCCGTCGGCGTCCAGCGGTGGGAACTCCGGTACGCCAGAGTCGGCGAGGAACGCCTTGAACCCGAACACGCCGGCGGCGTGCAGGCCGGCCAGGAGGTCCTGGTTGCCGGGGATGGCGCCGCCCCAGAAACCGACGTCGACGTAACACCGGCCGGCGGCGGCGTCCCGTTTGACGCGCAGCGCGGCGGTGTCGACGGTCGGCGGCAGGCTGTTCAGCGGCATGTCGACGATGGTGGTGACCCCGCCGGCGGCGGCGGCCACGGTCGCTGTGGCGAACCCCTCCCACTCGGTACGCCCGGGTTCGTTGACGTGCACGTGGGTGTCGACGAGTCCGGGCAGCAGGGCGACGTCACCGAGATCGTTGTCGACGGTGGCCGGTACCGACTCGTGGTAGCCGGCGACGGCGATGATCCGCCCGTCGGCGACCACGACCGCCGCCGGCCGCTCGCCGTCGGGCAGCACCGCCCGCCGCGACCGCAGCACCAGGTCAACAGGCATGTTCGGGCTCCTCGTCGGCGGTTGTGCCGGCCGGCGGCGCGGGGTCGGCGGCCAGCCGGTCGGGCCTGGGCGGCGCGGGGTCGGCCAGCGTGACCAGGTCGGCGCGGTCGAAGCCGGCTTCGGCGGGATCGAGGGCACCGCAGTCCAGTCCGCGTAGCAGGAACCGGGCGAGCGAACGGGCGGTGGCCGGTTCGTCGAGAATACCGCCGGCCCGGCGGCCCAGGTAGGCACCGAGCCGGGCCACGGTCGCCGCCCGCCCACCACGGTAGAAGGCGTAGGTGGCGGCGAACCGGGTCACCAGCTGCGCCGGGTGCAGGTCCCAACCCTGGTAGAAGCCTCGGGCGAGGCTGCGCCGTACCAGCTCGCCGTGCCGCTGCCAGGCCGCGTGCACGGCGGCGGTGTCGCCGACGGGCAGGATGTTGGTGGAGCCGTCACTCAGCCGTACGCCGGTGCCGGCCGCCGCCACCTGCATCACCGCCTTGGCGTGTTCGGACGACGGATGGTCCATGCTCAGGTGGTCGGCGGCGACACCACACGAGGTTCCGTAGTCGTAGGTGCCGAAGTGCAGGCCGGTGCAGCGACCTGCTGACTCGCCGATCAGGCGGGCGACGGTCGCGGTGCCGTCCGCGCCGAGCACCGCGGCCGGCGTCTCCACCTGGATCTCGAACCGCAGCATCCGTTCGGCGAGCCCGTACGCCTGCTCCAGGCGGGCGCACAGGTCGGCCATCGCGGCCACCTGCGCCGGGTGGCTGACCTTCGGCAGGGTGACGACGAAGCCGGCCGGCGGTCCGCCGCAGGCGTCGAGGAACAGGTCCAGGCTGCGGACCGCCCGCCGCCTGGTGGCCGCTTCCAGGCATTTGATCCGCAGGCCCACCCAGGGCGCGGCGCATCCGGCGGCACGGGCGGTGGTCAGCGCGTGCGCGGCGGCACGCAGGTCGGCGTCTTCGGTCGCGTCGTCGCGCACGCCGTACCCGTCCTCGACGTCGATGCGCAGGTCCTCGACGGGTTCGCGGGCGAGTTTGGCGCGTACCCGCTGGTCAAGCTCTGCCGGGTAGGGCGTCGGCGGGTGCGCGTCGAGCGCGGCCAGCGCGCCCGCGCCCCAGGCCGGGACGAGATCGACAGTGACCTTGTCAGCCGGTACGTAGACGGTGTGCACCGGCTGGCGTCGCGGTCGCTCGCCCGGGTAACGGGCGGCCAGCGCGGCGTCGACCGCGGCGAGCCGATCGTCGAGGGCGGCGTACACACCCGGGTCGAGGCGGGTCATCAGTCGATCAGCCGGTACGCCGGCAGGGTGAGGAAGTCGACGAAGTCGTCGTCGAGGGCGACCTCGTCGAACAGCGTGTGGGCGTCCGCGAACCGGCTGGTCGACCAGGCCAGCTCGGGCAGGGACGCACGGATGGTGGCCAGTTCGTCGGCGCCGATCCGGCGGACCAGCTCGGCGGTGATCGGGGTGCCGTCGGGCAACCGTACGCCGTTGTGGATCCACTGCCAGATCTGCGACCGGCAGATCTCCGCGGTGGCCGCGTCCTCCATCAGGTTGTTGATCGCCACCGCGCCGTTGCCGCGCAACCACGCCTCCAGATAGCGCAACGCCACCGCAACGTTGCCACGCAGGCCGGCCTCGGTGACGCCCCCGGAAATGGCCGTGCCGGAGGAGACCGTGCCGGACGGGACCGCGACGTCGAGCAGCTGATCGGCGGTGACGGCGACCTCGGGACGCACCCGGTCCAGCTGGTTGGGCCGCTGGCCGAGGATCTCGTCGAAGACTTCCCGGCAGACCGCCACCAAGTCGGGGTGGGCGACCCAGGAGCCGTCGAACCCGTCTGCGGCCTCACGCTGCTTGTCCGCCCGGACCTGGTCGATCGCGCGGGCGGTGGCCTCGGCGTCGCGCCGGTTGGGAATGAACGCCGACATGCCGCCGATCGCCATCGCGCCCCGCCGGTGGCAGGTGGCGACCAGCAGTTCGGTGTAGGCGCGCATGAACGGCGCGGTCATGGTGACCGCGGACCGGTCCGGCAGCACGAACCGGCCACCGGCGTCGCGGAAGTTCTTGATGATGCTGAACAGGTAGTCCCACCGGCCGGCGTTGAGCCCGGCGGCGTACGGGCCGAGCGCCCACAGGATCTCGTCCATCTCGAACGCCGCGGTGATCGTCTCGATCAGGACGGTGGCCCGGATGCTGCCGCAGGGCAGGCCGATCGTCTGCTCGATGTGGCCGAACACATCGTGCCACAACGCCGCTTCCTCGTGGCTTTCCAGCTTGGGCAGGTAGAGGTAGGGTCCGCTGCCCCGGGCGAGTTGTTCGGCGGCGTTGTGGAACAGGTACAGCCCGGCGTCGACCAGTGCGCCGACGGCCGGCGCGCCGTCGATGGTCAGGTGCCGCTCGTCGAGGTGCCAGCCGCGGGGGCGGACCACGATCGTCGGGTACGGTCCGGGGCCGAGCCGGTAGGTCTTGGCCTCGGTACGCAGCTCGATGGTGCGACGCACGGCATCGGCGAGGTTGCGCTGGCCGCCGAGCACGTTCGCCCAGTGCGGGGTGTTGGCGTCCTCCAGGTCGGCGAGCCACACCCTGGCACCGCAGTTGAGCGCGTTGATGGCCATCTTGCGCTCGGTGGGTCCGGTGATCTCGACCCGCCGGTCGGTGAGGTCTGCCGGCGGCGCGGGGACCCGCCAGTCGGCGCAGCGCACGTCGGCGGTGTCGGGGCGGAAGTCGAGCCGGCCGGTGCGGGCCGTCTCGGCCCGCCGGCGCTGCCGGGCGGCGAGCAGGTCACGACGGCGCCCGGCGAATCTGCGATGCAGGTCGGTGAGGAAGGCGAGCGCCGCCGTGCTGAGGACTCCGCCGACGGGGTCGGGATCCGCCGTACCGGCGGTGCGGGAACCGGTCGCCGCAGCGGGCTTCGGCTCGGTGTGCGGGCGGGGCATGCTCACTCCTGGGTCACGGGACGGGCGGCGCTGCCAGCGGTGCGCTCCAGCAGGGTGTGGTGGGCGCGGGCGGCCCGCCGGGCCAGCTCGGCGGCGTCGGCGGTACGCAGCTCGCCCCGCTCGACCACCGGGCGACCACCGACGAGCAGCAGCTCGACCGGGGCAGGCGGGCCGAGCACCAGGGCGGCGACCGGATCGTCGATGCCGGCATGGCCGAGCCCGTCGACGCGCCACAACGCCACGTCGGCGAGCTTGCCGGGCTCCAGCGAGCCGAGGTCGCCGGCACGGCCCAGGCAACGGGCCCCACCGATGGTGCCCAGGGCGAGCGCGTCGCGGGCGGTCAGCGCGCCCGGCCCGGCACGCAGCCGGGCGGCGTACAGCGACTGGCGCAGCTCGGCGCCGAGATGGCCGGCCTCCTGGCTGGCCGCGCCGTCGACGCCGAGGCCGACCGGGACACCGGCGGCGAGCAGGTCGGTGACCCGGGCGGTGCCGGCGCCGAGGCGGGCGTTGGAGCTCGGGCAGTGCGCGACGCCGGTGCCGGTGGCACCGAGCCGGGCGACCGCGGCGTCGTCGAGGTGTACGCCGTGCGCCAGCCACACGTCGTCGCCGAGCCAGCCGAGTCCTTCGGCGTACTGCACCGGGGTGCAGCCGTGGCTGGCCTGGCAGTACTCCTGCTCCTCGACGGTCTCGGCGAGGTGGGTGTGCAGCCGTACGTCACGACGGCGGGCGAGTTCGGCGGCCTCACGCATCAGCCGCGGGGTGACCGAGAACGGCGAGCAGGGCGCGACCGCGACCCGCAGCATGGACTCCGGCGCCGGGTCGTGCCAGCGGTCGATCGCGGCCTCGGTGGCGGCCAGAGCGGCGTCGGTGTCCTCCACGGTGGAGTCCGGGGGCAGTCCGCCGGCCGAACGGCCGAGGTCCATCGAGCCGCGGCAGGGGTGGAAGCGTAGCCCGATCCGGGTCGCGGCGGCGATCTCGGCGGCGAACACGTCGCCACCGTCGCGCGGGAAGACGTAGTGGTGGTCGGTGCTGGTGGTGCAGCCGGACAGGGCCAGCCAGCCGAGGTTGGCGGCGGCCGCCGCGTGCACGGTGTCCTCGTCCAGGCCCGACCAGACGGGGTAGAGGGTGGTCAGCCAGCCGAACAGGTTGTCCTGCTGGGCGAGGCCCCGGGTGGCCCACTGGTAGAGGTGGTGGTGGGTGTTGACCAGGCCCGGGGTGACCAGGCAGCCGGATCCGTCGACGCGGCGGATCTCGGTGCGGCGCCCGGCGGTGAGCTCGTCGAGCAGCCCGGCGGGGACGGCGCCGGTACCGACCGCGGCGATGCGCCCGTCGTCGCCGACCACGAGGTGTCCGTCGCGGTGCTCGGTGCCGGCGGCGTCGACGGTGGCGATCGCCGCGCCGGTGATGACCAGCATCACCACTCGCCCAGCGGCGGTGGCGCGTCGTCGCGGGTGACAGTGCCTTCGATCAGCCCGTACGGCCGGTCGGCGGCGACGAAGACGGTGTTCGGGTTGTCCAGCCCGAACGGGCTCAGGTCGACGAGCAGGTGATGCTTGTTGGGCAGGGCGAGCCGGACCTCGACCACGTCCGGACGCTCGGTCAGCACCCGCTGTCCCATGGCGTACAAGGTCTGCTGCAGCGACCGGCTGTACGTCCCGGTGAACGCGGCGACCAGCGCGGCCCGCACCGCCGCGTAGGCGCCGTCCCACCCGCCGTCGGCCGCGCCGGTGCCGACTGCCGGCTCGGCGTCGGCGTCGGCGTAGCGCCAGGTGGCGTCGACGGCGGTGGCGAGGATCCGGTCGCCGGTCTCGGGCAGCGTGGTGTACGGGTCGTGGACGTAGCCACGGAACTCCGAGTCGGTGGCGTTGAGCAGCACCAGCCCGGTCACCCCGGCGATCACCTCGGCCCGCTCGCCGTCGTAGCGGACGGTGGCGGTGCGGGTCGCGGAGCCGTCGCGTTGGAACGAGTGCGGGCCGAGCCGCTGCCAGTCGTACTGCTCGATACCGACCCGGGCCCGGGTGATGCTGGGCTGGCTGTCGACGAAGTGCCGGGCCAGCAGCAGGCCGAACTCCTCGGCGGAGCCGATACCGTGGCTGCGGGCGAAGGCGTACACCGTGTTCTTCTGCGAGTCGGTCGGCAGCACCTGGCTGTTGTCGCCGGTCAGGTGGGTGGCGTCGAGAGCACCGGAGAGCGCCACGCTGACGTTGAGGTCCTGCAGGCTGTGCCGGGCACCGTCGCGGTAGACCCGTACGACACGGGTTTCCGCCTTGCCGTACCGGTTCGGCCCTAGCACGATCCCCATTCGTCAGCTCCCTCGGTAGGTGGTGTACCCGTACGGGCTCAGCAGCAGTGGCACGTGATGGTGGCGACCGGCGTCGCGGACGGTGAAGACCACCGGGATCTCGGTGTAGAACGCGTCCGGGCCGAGCCGGCCGGACACGTCGAACACCAGCCGGTACGTGCCGGTGCCCCACTGCGCGGCCGGTGCCCAGTCGCGCAGCCGCCCGTCGTCGTCGGTGCGCCCGAGGGCGATCGTGCGCCACTGGCCGCCCAGGTCGGCGCGGGCCAGCCGGACCGGGACGCCGGCTGCCGGGGTGCCGCTGGCGGTGTCCAGCACGTGGGTGGACAGCGGCGCCCAGCCCGCCTCGTCCGGGCCGGCCAGATCGTCGACGAGTCGCCCGATCCGCAGTGCGGCGATACGGCCCAGTTCGGTACGGACCACGGCCCGCTCGGTGTCGTCGTCGTTGCCGAGCCGCTGCTGCGCGACCGCGGCCAGTTCGGCGGCATTCCGGCCGTTGGCGAACACCAGGAACCGGAACCCGAACCGCTGCTCGTACGCTTCGTTGAGCGTCCCGAGCGCGGCCCGGGCGGACTGCTGCGCGGGCTGCGCCGAGTCGCCGGTGGCGGTGGCGGTGGCGGTGGCGGCCGCTTGCTCCCGACGGGACCAGCCGGCTTCCCGGCCGTCACCGGCCGGCGGCTGCCCGATCCGCGGATGCCCGGCGACGGCGGTCACCACCTCGGCCCACGGCAACGCCCGCACCTGGGCCAGCGCGGCGTCGGCCAGCGCGGCCCGGTCCGGGTACGGCCGCCCGGCCAGCACCGCCCGCGCCCAGCCGGGTGCGGCGCAGCAGCTGAGCAATTGTGGCCGCGCCGCGTCGCCGGGCAGCGTGTTGAACACGTCCAGTCCGCGATCCACTCGCCGGATCCCCCTCTCGCGCAGCAAGCAGTCAAGCAGCCGGGGTGAGCTGGCCGGTAGCGGCGCGGGGACCAAAGACGAAACATCATCACCGTACGGTTTTGGAGGTTCATCCAACGACCGCAGACCGGAGGCGACCGTGCTGCTGGCTGACGTGCTCGGCAAGACTCACCTCAAGCTCGTGCCGCTCACCGGCGACGAGGGCCACGACCGCACGGTCGGCCGGGTGAACGTGATCGACCTGCCCAACCCCGGTCGGTACGTCGCCGCCGCCGATCTGGTCCTCACCGGGTTGATGTGGCACCGCGGGCCGGCCGATTCGGAGGTGTTCGTGTCGGCGCTGGCCGCTGCCGGGGTGACCGCGTTGGGCGCCGGTGAGGCGCTGCACGGCTGCGTGCCCGGTGACCTCGTGGCGGCCTGCCGCCGGCACCGTCTGCCGCTGTTCGAGGTGCCCGCCGACGTGTCGTTTCGCGACATCATCGACGACGTGCATCCCACCGTGTGGGCGCAACGCGCCAGTTCCCTCGCGGCGGTGCTCGGCCGCCAGCGCGGCCTGGTCGCGGCGATGGCCGCCGGGGCCCGGCTGACCGACCTGCTGCCCACCGTGGCCGGCGCGATCGGCAGCGACTGCTGGACGCTGACCACCAGCGGACGGGTCGTCGCCGGCACCGCCGAGCTGCCCGCCTCGGTCGCACAGACCCTGGCCAACGCGTTCCTGACCGCCCCTCGACTGCCGGTCACGGTGCCCGTCGAGGGGACGTCGTACTCGATGTTCGGGGTGCCCGGGCGGGCCGAGAACCGGCTCGCGGCCTGGCTGGTCGCCTGCCGGGGCACCCTGGACGCGCTGCCGGGCACGGTCGACGAGCTGACCAGCGTCGTCGCGTTGGAACGGGCCCACCTCGACGAGGTGGCCCGGGTCGAGGCCCGGCTGGCGGGTCAGTTGCGGGCCGCGCTGCGGATGCCCGGCGACCTGGCCGGGCTGCGGGCCGCGCTGCTGGCGGCCCGGCTCGACCCGGAGGCGACCTTCGTAGCGGTGACCGCCACCCTGGACGGGATGCGGGCACCGGCCACGCTGACCGTCGCCGTGGTCGACGAGGTCCTCAGCCGGCTCGACACCGACCGGGCGGTCGCCGCCCTCGATCCCGACCTGCCCTCGGGCGCGCTGGCGGTGCTCGCCGTGCCACCGCACGACGCGGCGTCGGTCGGCGCGGCGCTGGTCACCGCCGCCGACCGGATGGCGCCCGGCCTGCGCGGCGGGCGGCTCACCCTGGGCGTGAGCACCCCGGCGGCGGGGGCGGCGGCGCTGGGCGGGGCGGTCGAGGAGGCGCTGCACGCGCACCGGTCCGCCAGCAGCACCGCAAGCGGCCCGGTCACCGTGGTGGCCGCCGGGGAGTTGGCGTCGCACTCGCTGCTGCTGGCCGGGGTGCCGGTCGGCATCCGGCGGGGCTTCCGGTCCCGGTTGCTCGGGCCGATCGAGGCGTACGACCGCGCCCACCACGCCGATCTGCTGCGCACCCTGGCCGCGTTCCTCGACTGCGGCGGATCGTGGAGCCGGTGCGCCGAGCAGCTACACGTGCATGTCAACACGCTGCGGTACCGGATCAGCCGGATCGAGCAGCTGACCGGCCGGGACGTCGGCCGTTTCGAGGACCGGGTGGACTTCTTCCTGGCGCTGCGGCTGGCCGCCGGAGACTGAGCCGGTGGTCGCGGCGGCGCTCGTTGGACCGGCGCTCGTTGGACCGGCGCTCGGCTCGCCGTGGATCGGACCGGTAGCGGTGGTCAGCCGACCGCCGGGCCGGCCGGCGCGGGCCGCGACGATCTCGGCGGCGACGCTGACCGCGGTCTCCTCCGGTGTCCGGGCACCCAGGTCGAGTCCGATCGGGGCGCTGACCCGGGCGAGCGCCGCGTCGGACACCCCGGCCGCCCGCAACTGGGCGAACCGGTCGCTGGTGCTGCGCCGCGAGCCCATCGCACCGATGTAGGCCAGCGGCAGGTCCAGGGCCACCCGCAGCAACGGGACGTCGAACTTCGGGTCGTGGGTGAGTACGCAGAGCACGCCGCGCGCGTCGAGGCGACCGGCGGCGGCCTCGGCGGCCAGGTACCGGTGCGGCCAGTCGACAATCACCTCGTCCGCGTCGGGGAACCGCGCCGCGGTGGTGAACGTCGCCCGCGCGTCACACACGCTCACCCGGTAGCCGAGGAACCGGCCCTGGCGGGCCAGCGCGGCGGTGAAGTCGGTCGCGCCGCACAGGATCATACGCGGCGGTGGCACGAAGCTACGGACCAGCAGGGTCAGCCCCGGTGCCGGCCGGACCAGCCCGGTTCGGCCGGCGGCGAGCAGTTGGCCGGCGCTACGCGCCGCGACGGCGTCACTGGTCGCGTCGCCGAACGAGCCGCACAGGCCGCTTTCGCTGGCATCGGGCGAGCCCTGCCGGCCGGGCTCGAACAGCACCGACCGGCCGAGACAGTGGGATCCGGCCACCGCGGTCAGCACCGCGACCGGGCTGCCCCGGCGGACCGCCGCGCCGATCCGATCCAGCTGGGGCATGCTGAACCGGTCGATCCGCTCGACGTACACCTCGACGGTCCCACCACAGCTGAGGCCGGGCTCGAACGGTTCGCCGGCGTCGCTGAAGCGGGCGGTACGTGGTTGCCCGCAGTCGAGCACCCGCTGGCACAGCTCGTACACCGCCGCTTCGACGCAACCAGCCGACACACTGCCGGTCACCGTACCGTCCGGGGCGACCAGCATCGCCGCGCCCGGTGGCCGCGGTGCGCTGCCGGCGGTCGCGGTCACCGTCGCCAACGCCACCGCGTCGTCGGCGTACCACCAGCGCAGCAACTCGTCGAGCAGCGGGCCGTTCACGGGTCCACCTCCAGCCGGTCGACGCCGGTCCGGTCCACCGGGCGGTCCAGGTCGGTCGGGTCGGCGATGTCTGCACACGGCACGAGCCGCAGTGATCGCCGGTGGGTTCGCAGGTAGGTCCGGGCGCCCGTGTCGCCGGTCGCGGCGGCGGCCGCCCCCGGCCAGTGGTCCCGGCCGAGCACCACCGGATGGCCCTGGCGCCCCGCGTAGCTGGCCGCCGCCAGCGTACGTCGATCGGCCCCGGCGGCGACCCGTCGTACCGCCCCCGCCCCGACTCCGGGCATGTCCACCAGCAGCACGGCCACCGCGTCGGCGGCGGTGCCGGCCAGCGCGGCCAACCCGCAGCGCAGTGACGAAGCCATCCCACTGGGCCAGTCCGGATTGTCGACGACCTGTGCGCCGGCCCGGCCGGCGACGGCACGCACCTGGTCGGCCTGCGCGCCGACGACCACCAGCACCGGTCGGCACCCCGCCGCCCACAGCACCTCGACCGTCCGATCCACCAGCGGCTTGCCGCCGTGGTCGAGCAACGCCTTGGGGCGGCCGTACCGGCGGCCGGCACCGGCGGCGAGCAGCAGTCCGGCGAGCACCAGCCCACGATGCGGATTGGCTGACCGCTCGGTCAAGTCCACGGCGTACGGCTTGTAGCTTCGTCCAATCCGTGGCGTGATCCGTGGGCCGGGAGTTGTGGTCCGCCAACATTGTCCATCTCGCCGGCCCGGCGCGACGATGCGTGACGTGGACTTGCACACCGTCGAGGACGTGATCGCCGCCGACGCCGACGCCTGGCGTGCCGGGGACCGTTGGCTCGCTGGTGGCAGCTTCCTCTATTCGCAGCCACAGCCGCAGGTGCGCCGGTTGCGGGACCTCACCATGCTGGGCTGGACGCCGCTGCGGCTGGCCACCGACGGGCTGGAGATCGCCGCCACCTGTACGATCGCCGAGCTGGCCCGGTTCACCCCTCCGGCACGATGGGCCGGGGTCACCGGGTTGGTGGCCCGCTGCTGCGACGCGTTCCTCGCGTCCCACAAGATCTGGAACGTGGCCACCGTCGGCGGCAACATCTGCGCCGCGCTGCCGGCCGGACCGATGATCTCGCTGGCGGTGGCGACCGACGCCGACTGTCTGCTCGTCGATCTGACCGGCGGGCGGCGCCGGATGCCGGCGGTCGAGTTCGTCCGCGACGCCGAACTGACCGCCCTCGCCCCTGGCGAGTACCTGCGCGGCGTGCGGGTGCCGGCACGGGTGGCCGACGACCTGTTCGCGCTGCGCCGCGCGTCGTTGTTCCCGCACGGGCGCTCCGCCGCGCTGGTGATCGGCCGGCGCCATCGAGGCGCCGGAGGGTGGACACTGTCGGTGACCGCGGCCACCCGGCGTCCCGTGGTGCTGGCCGCGCCGGCCGTGCCGGGCGAATCCGAGTTGCTGGAGCGGGTGGACGCGGCCTGCGCCACCGCCGGCTGGGTCGACGACGTGCACGGCCTGCCCGCCTGGCGACGGCACCGGACACTACGGATGGCCGCCGAGGTCCGCGCCGCACTGGCCGATGGGGGTGCCCGATGAGGTTCGTGGTCAACGGCCGGGCCGCCACCGGGGAGCCGGCCGCCGGCCAGTGCCTGCGCACGTTCCTGCGTGAACAGGGCTGGTACGGAGTCAAGAAGGGGTGCGACTCCGGCGACTGCGGCGCGTGCACCGTGCACGTGGACGGCGAGCCCGTGCACAGTTGCCTCTATCCGGCGGTGCGTGCCCGGGGCCGCCGGGTGACCACGGTGGAAGGGCTGGCCGACGGCGAGCGGCTGCACCCGGTGCAGCGGCGGTTTCTCGACGCGCAGGGATTCCAGTGTGGTTTCTGTACCGCCGGTCTGCTGATGACGGTCGCCGCGCTGGACGACGCCCAACGGGCCGACCTGCCCCGGGCGTTGAAGGGCAATCTGTGCCGGTGCACCGGCTACCGGGCGATCGGTGACGCGGTCCGGGGCACCTGCTCGGCGGTCGGTGGCGACACCGACGGCTGCCACGTCGACGGCAGCCACGTCGACGGCAGCCATGTCGACGGCGACGGGCCGCCCACCGGCGAGCAGCCGCCCACCGGCGCGGTGGGGCGCAACGTGCCGGCACCGGCCGCCCGCCAGATCGTCACCGGGACCGCACGGTTCACCTTCGACGTCGCGGTGCCCGGCCTGACGCATCTCAAACTGGTCCGGGCCACGGTGCCGCACGCGCGGGTCACCGACATCGACGTCGCCGCCGCGCTGGCGGTGCCGGGCGTGCTCGCCGTGCTCACCCACCGGGACTGTCCCGACCGGCTCTACTCCACGGCGCAGCACGAGCACGCGCACGAGGACCCGGCCGACACCCGGCTGTTCGACGACGTGGTCCGCTTCGTCGGACAGCGGGTCGCCGCGGTGGTCGCGGAGACCGAGGCGGTGGCCGAGGCCGCCGCGGCGTTGGTCACGGTCGACTACGCGCCGCTGCCGGCGGTGTTCGACCCGGAGGCGGCGATGGCACCGGGCGCTCCGGTGCTGCACGACAAGGACCCGCTCGCCACCGGCATCGCCCGCCCGCTGGACAACGTCGCCGGTGAGGTGCACGGCGAGGTCGGCGACGTGGACCGGGCGCTGGCCGAGGCGGACGTGGTGTACGAGGAGACCTTCCGTACCCAGCGGGTGCAGCACGCCCATCTGGAGACCCACGGTGCGGTGGCCTGGCCGGAGCCGGACGGAGGTGTGACGGTGCGCTCCAGCACCCAGACGCCGTACCTGACCCGGCGGGCGCTGGCCCGGCTGTTCGATCTGCCGACCGACCGGGTCCGGGTGGTGGCCGGGCGAGTCGGTGGCGGCTTCGGCGGCAAGCAGGAGATGCTCGTCGAGGACGTGGTGGTGCTTGCGGCGCTGCGCACCGGGCGGCCGGTCAAGTTGGAGTTCACCCGTACGGAGCAGTTCGTCGCCGCCACCACCCGACATCCGTTCCGGATCGCCGTGACGGCGGCCGGCCGACGCGACGGCACGCTGACCGCGCTGCGGTTGCGCGTGCTGGCCGACACCGGAGCGTACGGCAACCACGGCCCGGCGGTGCTGGCGCACGGCTGCAGCGAGTCGATCGCGGTCTACCGCTGCCCGAACAAGCAGGTGGACGGCTGGTCGGTCTACACCAATACGGTCCCGGCCGGCGCGTTTCGCGGGTACGGCCTGGGTCAGGTGTCGTTCGCGGTCGAGTCCGCGGTCGACGAGCTGGCCCGCCGGCTCGGCCACGATCCGGTGGCCTTCCGTGCCCGCAACGTCATCGGGCCGATGGATCCGCTGGTCACGCCGGTCGGGCACGACGACACGGTGCGGGTGCACAGCTACGGCCTGGACCAGTGCCTGGACCTGATCCAGCAGGCGCGCAGCGCGCCGCGGCCCGGGAGCGCACCGGCCGGCGCCGGGACCGGCACCGCCGCCGGTACCAGGGACGGCTGGCTGGTCGGCGAGGGCATGGCGATCGCGATGATCGCCACCGGACCGCCGGGCGGCCACCACGGCCGGGCGCGGATCGCGCTGTCGCCCGACGGCGAGTATCACCTGGACATCGGGATGGCCGAGTTCGGCAACGGATCGACCACCGTGCACCGGCAGCTGGTGGCTGACGCGCTGTCCACCACGGTGGACCGGGTGCGGATCCGGCAGTCGGACACCGCCCTGGTCGGGCACGACACCGGCGCTTTCGCCTCCACCGGAACCGTCGTCGCCGGCACCGCCGCCCAGCGGGCCGCGCTGGCGCTGCGGGAGCTGCTGCTCGCGGCGGCCGGCCGGCTGGCCAGGTCGGGGCGGGCGGCCAGCTCGGAGCGGGCCGGCGGGCCGGTGGCCGGGTCTGGGCCGGTGGCCGGGTCTGGGCCAGTGGCCGGGTCTGGGCCAGTGGCCGGTGCCGGCGGCGAGGACGACCGGCTGGACGGCGACGCGGTGTGGTGCGCCGGGCAGCGCATCGGTCTGGTGGAATTGGCCCGGGCGGCGTCCGACGCGGGCGATGTGCTGGCCGCGGCGGGTCATGCCGACGGAGCACAGCGTTCGGTGGCGTTCAACGCGCAGTGGTTCCAGGTGGCGGTCGACGCCGACAGCGGTGAGATCCGGATTCTACGCAGCGTGCACAGCGCCGATGCGGGCACCGTGCTCAATCCGATGCAGTGCCGTGGCCAGATCGAGGGCGGGGTGGCTCAGGCGCTGGGCGCGGCGCTGGCCGAACGGGTCGACATCGACGGGCGGGGCGAAGTCGCAACCCGTGACTTTCGCAGCTACCACCTGCCGACATTCGCCGATGTGCCGCTGACCGAGGTGCACTTCGCCCGTACCAGCGACCCGCTGGGCCCCAGCGGCGCCAAGTCGATGAGTGAGAGCCCGTTCAATCCGGTGGCCGCGGCGATGGCGAACGCGGTGCGGGACGCCACCGGTGTCCGGCTGACCGATCCACCGTTCACCCGCGACCGGGTGTGGGTCCGGTTGCAGTCCCGCCGGGCCGGATCCGATCTGAGGTAGAGGGGAGGGTCCGACCCGATGGTGGCTGTATCGTTCGCGTCCGCTCCGCGCTGGGGGGCCATTCCGCACCGGCGGCTACTCGACGCGGTGGCGGCGGCTGTCCCGGCCGACCGGCTGCCACGAGTGGAGACCGCCACCGTCACCCACCTGCAGCGACCCGTGCCCTGGCAGCACCGCACCGGCCTGGTCAGTCTGGCCAGCACCAGCTACCCGGCACTCGCCCGACGGATCGCGGGGGTCGTCGACACGGAGTTCCCCGGGGTACGTCTGGCCACCACGGAGCCCGCACGCGGCCGCGACGACCGCGACCGGTTCGACGTACTCGTACCCAGCGGCCACGCCGACGAGGTGATCTTTTGGCTCGACCGGCTCTGGCAGGCGGCCACCGTCCAGGTCGGATCGCGTACCCGCGACGCCCAACGGATCCCGACCGCGCGGACGATGTGGCGGGCGGCACTGCTGGTGGCCAACGGCTCGCGGCGCCGCAGCCAGCTGCGGGTGCGGGTGCCCGACCCGGGGGCGCTGGCGGCGCTCGCCGATGCCGGGGCGGCACTGGGCCTGACCGTACGTCGACACCTGCGCCGTGGCAACTCCTACTTCGTGACCGTGGACGATCCGATGGAGTCCATCCACCTGCTGCGCACCGTCGGCGCCGGACCGCACGCCGAAGCCTGGGTCCGCGACGCGGCCTGAGCGCGCCCGCCCGTCTCGCCGACCGGGGCTGGCCACCGGGTCAGCGCCCGCCCGCCCGGAAGACCTCGGCCACGGTGCGCAGCAGCACCTTGATGTCCAGCCAGGGCGACCAGTGTTCGATGTAGTAGTTGTCGAACCGGGCCCGATCGGAGATCGGGGTGTCCCCACGCAAGCCACTGACCTGGGCCAGGCCGGTGAGACCGACCGGCACACGGTGCCGCATGGCGTAGTCGGGGTGCTCCGCGGAAAATTTCTCCACGAAGTACGGCCGCTCCGGCCGCGGACCCACGACCGTCATGTCGCCGCGCAGGATGTTCCACAGCTGCGGGAGTTCGTCCAACGACGTGCGCCGCATGAACCGCCCGATCGGGCTGACCCGCTTGTCGTTGGCGATCGACCAGTTGGTCTTCGACTCCTGGTCGTTGTCGGGTCGCATGGACCGGAACTTGATGACGTCGAATCGCCTGCCGTACTGCCCGATCCGTTCCTGCCGGAAGAAGATGCCTCGTCCACCGTCGACGTAGGTGGCCAGCGCGCACAGCGCGAGGATCGGGCTGAGCAGCAGCAGCGCGATCGAGGCGAAGGCCACGTCCGAGGCCCGCTTGAGGGCCCAGCGCGGCCCGGACAGGCTGACGTGGCGCACGTGGACCAGCGGAATCGCTCCGATGTGATCCGGCTGGCGTCCCTGCGAGCCGGACCCCCACAGCCGGGCGACCGCCCACAGATCCATCGCGGTGCACTCGGGTCGGCGCAGCAGCTCCATCAGCTCCGGCTCGGGGCAGTCCGGCTCGGCGATGATGAGCACGTCACACTCGACCATCTCGATGATCTTGGTAAGGTCGCCGAAGGTCCCGACGAGCGGCAACGACGTACCGGCCCGCAGCCGGGCGGTGGAGTCGACGCAGCCGGCGAAGCGCAGGCCGTAGCTCGGGTAGCGGCGCATCAACCGCGCGAGTTCCACGGCCACCGGACCGCTGCCGAGCACCAAGGCATTGTGTTCCACCCAGCGGCGGCGCCGGGCGAAGACGACCATGCCCCGGGTGACGGCACGGCCGAGGATCAGCAACACTGCGGAGACCGCCACCCCGCGCATCATCCCGGCGACGTACTCGACGGAGTCGTGGCGCAGACCGGCGATGATCGCGACGATGCCGGCCGAGGCGAGTAGCCGTCCGCACAACCCCGGCAGTTCGTCGAGGATGCTGACATGGCGCCGGGCGCTGTAGAGGCCGCCCAGGGCGAACACCACCACGGTCAACGCGACGAAGAACAGCGTGCCCCGCCAGTACTGGTTCGTCGCCAGCAGCGGACAGAGCAGCGCCGCCACGTCCGCCGGTGCGGCGATCATCCAGGCCCGCAGGGGCCGGGTGCGCTTCGAGGCACGCGATCCGGCGTACGGCAGCACCGCGGTCGCGCCCGCGCGCATTGCCGAGCTCTCGTCGTCCCCGGTGGTGCCCGCACCGGCGGCGCCACCGGCGGTGACGGTCAGGTCAGGACGGCGTTCCGGCAACTGCGCGGCAAGCTGCCCGTCGGCCGCCGACGGCCGGGGACGAGGTACCAAGGGTGTCTGCGGGTCCGCCGCTGTCGATCGCGTCGACGCAGCCGACGGTTGACTCGCGCGGGGACCGACGGTCGGCAGCTCCACGGTCGTTTCCCGACCCGCCGCCGACAGCGACGACATGTCCAAGACCTCCCCCTGGCCGTTGTTCGATTGCGGCGATCGCATGGTCGTCCGTCCATCTACCCTGTCTGCGTCGGGAGGCGCGGTCCGCGCCGACCCGCCGCCGCGGCGGCAGTGTAACCAGTCACGTGACCAGTCACCCGACCGCCGCCAGAATCTCGGCTACCGCGTCGCGGCGCACCGCGTCGTAGAACGTCGCGGCGGCCTCGGTGTCGGCGAACACCACACTCTGGTCGCCCACCAGGCCGGTGCCGTTGCTGGGGCTGGTCACGAAGGTGAGGTCCTCGCCGCGCAGATGGCGCAGCTCCATCCCGAAGTCGAGCAGCGACAGTGTCTCGTCGACGGCCACCGCGTCGGCGGTCGCCCGGATGAACGAGTTGAGCGTACCCGGGCTGGAGAGCACCCCGCCGGAGGCCGCTTTCTCCATGATCGCCTTGATCACCTGCTGCTGGTGACGGATCCGGGCGAAGTCGCCGTCGGCGAAGGCGTGCCGCTCCCGGGCGTAGTCGAGGGCGGTGGCGCCGTCCATCGGCTGCCGGCCGACCTCGAACGACCGCCCACCGTCGGCCCGCAGCGGGCTGTGCGAGGTGAAAGCCTGGTCGACGTCGATCTCCACCCCGCCGAGCGCGTCGATGATCGCCGTGAAGCCGGCGAAGTCCACCAGTGCGACGTTGTCGACCCGTACGCCGGTGAACTCCTCGACGGTCTGCACCATCAGCGGGATACCGCCCCAGGCGTACGCGGCGTTGATCTTCGCGTCCTGGCCACCCTGACCGTTCTGGTTCGACGGCACGAATACCCAGGTGTCCCGCGGGATCGAAACCAACTGGGCACTCTGCCGATCGGCCGCGATGTGCGCGAGAATGATCGTGTCGCTGCGGGATCCCGAGGAGCTTTCCGGGTCACGGGAGTCGCTTCCCAGGATCAGGATGTTGGTCGCGCCGGTGACCTTTTCCGGGCGCGACTCCTCGGGGACGTCCTCGAAGGCCTGTACGCGTTCGATGCCCGACTCGATGGACCGCAGGTAAAGCCCGCCGGCCAGGAGACCACCGCCGGCGAGCAGGGCAAACACGACCAGTACGACCAGCGCGATCCGGATCGCGCGCTTACGACGGCCCGAGGTCTTCCCGGTGCCCGGTCCGTCCACCACGGGGCGGTCGATTTCCTGCGTGGACGCGTACTCCGCAAGCTGCGGTGGGTGTGACATGCCAGTGATAGTACCGATGGAGATTTCCGGTTGATGTCCAGTGGCATCCTGATCATCAGAAGTGCCGGACAAATCCTGATCGATCTTGGCCAACTCGATCTTGCCGACCGTCTCCACTATGGCAAAGATGCTTGACACTGGACGAGTACTCGGCCACGGACGCGCACCGACCGGACGCGCACCGACCGGACACCGACGGAGAGCGAGGTGCTGCCGTGACCGGCGAATCCAGGGCTGATCGGGCTCGGGACCGGTTCGCCACGCGCGGGATGGCCGAGCTGCTCGCCGTCGTCGGCAGGCTGCTGCGCCGTCCCCGTCGGGGCGAACACGAGCTGCCGATCGTGGTAACGACAGGCCCGGCCGGCAGCGACATCCGCAACGGCCTGCTACGCCGGTTGCGCCGGCCGAGCCGGCGGCGTGTCCCGCACGTCGAGCTCGACGCCACGGAATTTCCCGACAACCTGGGGATCCGGGCGCTGCTCGACGCGATGCACCATCAACTGGCGCTGGACGCCTTCGGCGCCGAGCCGTTCACCTTCCGGCACTATCCGCTGGCACGCTAGCTGATGGACCAGCGGTTGACCGACGTCGAGGTGACCGAGCGCCGGGCCCGGATCACCCAGATGCTGCGGCAGCGGCGCCGGCGGCCGTCCACCGACAGCGCCCGTGAGGCGTCCCAGGCGGAGACGCTGTTCGCCGCCGCGTTCCGGTTGCTGCTGTGGCTGGTGCTGCGGGCCATGCCCGACGTCGTGTTCCGGGCGGCGCTGTCCGGCCGGCTGCCGCTGATCGGCGGTCGTTACCGCTGGTTCATGCGCCAGCAGTACCTCGCGCCACGGCAGAGCGGGACGTTCATCGGATTCGCCGAACGGCTGACCACCGACTGGCGTACCGGTGAGCAGCCGGAGCAGGTGCGCAAGCTGCTCGTCCACGCGTTCCTGGAGGATCTGCGGGTCGGCTTCGCCCGCAGGTTCTGGTCGCCGACCGGATGGCGCCGCACCGCGTACCCGGTGTTGCTGCTGGACAACGTCGCACCGGGCAACGCGGGGCACGCGCTGCTGCGGTTGGTCAACGACGTACGCAACGAGACCGGGCGGTGGGATCCGCTGCTCATCGTCGCCGGTGCCGGGCCGGGCTATTCCCCCACCGATGCCACCGGGCCGCCGCTGCACCTGGCGGAGGCCGGCATCGGCCTCGACGAGTGGCGTGACGCGTTGCCGGAGCAGCGCCGGCTGCGCCGTGGCGACGCTTGGTTCCTCGTGCTGGAAGCCGCACCGGACCGCGACGAACGGTACGGCCACGCGGTGATCCCCGATCTGGTGCCACCGGCTCCGCCCTGGTGGGCCCGACGTACCGTCGCCGCCGCCGTGGTGCTGGCGCTGCTGGCCGGTGCCGGACTCTGGGCCGGCACCCGGTGGGGGCCGGGGTGCCTGCCCCGGCCGACGCAGGGTGAGATCGCGTTACGCCTGGTCGACGGCGAGTGCATCGGCTACAGCGACAGCCTGGCGTACGTGTTCAACCCGGGGCAGGAGCAACTGCGGACGGTGCAGGAGCGGATCTTCCGGCAGAACGAGGAGGTGATGCAGAAGTGGCGCAGCAGCCAGCGACGGCGTCCCCTGATGACCCTGGTCTACCTGGGCATCATGACCGGCCAACGCACCGGCCCGCGGGAGGTGTCCTACGTCTCCGAACGTGAGGAGCTGGAGGGCATGGCCGTCGCCCAGTACGCCCGGATGGAGGCCGCGGCCAGCACCGACGGGCAGGCCCTGCTCCGGATCGTGGTGGCCAACGGCGGCAAACAGATGCAGTACGCCGAGGCGACCGTCGACCTGCTGGCCGACCTCGCCCGCCGGGATCCGACCGTGGTCGGGGTGGTCGGGCTGGTGGAGAGCCGGACCACCACCGCCCAGGCGCTACGCCGGCTCAACGAGATCGGGTTGCCGGCGATCGCCCCGACGCTGTCGGCCGACGGACTGCACCGCAACTCACGGCTGTACCTGCAGATGGTCGCGCCAAACGCCGACCAGGCCAAGCTGGTCTCGTCGTACGCCACCGACGTGCTCGGCGTCGACGAGGCACACGTCTACTACACCACCGGAGACGACAGTCCACTGGCCGACGATCTCTACGTCAACACCCTGGTGTCCGGGCTGACCGACCGGCTCGGCGAACGGGCCACCGCTCGGGCGTTCCGGGTGGGTGACTCGCTCAGCCACGAGTGCGGGTACGCCGGCCTGCTGTTCTTCGCCGGCCGTTACTCGGAGTTCGACGAGTTCCTGGAGGCGCTGCGTGGCTGTCAGAACAATCCGCCGCAGCATCTGGTCGCCGACGACTCGGTCAACCGCTACCTGGCCAACCACCAGATGCGGACCAACGCGCCGGGCAACCTGCCGGTGACCTACGTGTCCAAGGCGGCGCTGGCGATGTGCAGCCGGCTGGTCGCCGACGCCCTGGCCGACGAGTCCCGCCGCCGCTTCCTCGACCTGATCCGTCGCGGCGACCTGCTCGGCGAGCCGCGCTGCGTCGATGGCGTCAACCCGCCGGTGGGTGAGCGGGTGGCGCTGGCCTACGACGCGTCGATGATGCTGATCGGGGCGCTGGAGCAGCTGGCGGCCCGGCTGAACATCGCCTCACGGCCGTGGGAGCCACGGGCGGTCAGTCCGGTGGCGGTGTTCACCGAGGTGCTGCGGCAGAACGCGGGCGCGCCGTACCCGGGGGTGACCGGGCCGACCCGGTTCTCCGTGGATACCGGCGAGCCGGTGGACAAACGCCTGTCGCTGATGTACGTGGCCAGCGTGCCGCAGGTCGACGAGGAGCCACGTGAGGTCTTCTACTGCGGCCGGGCCCGGCCGCAGGACCCGGCGGGCTGCCGGGCCGACCCCGCGACGCCGCCACCAGCGGGCTAGAGAGGCAGCCAGCAGGCTGGAGTCGCCCGCCTGCACCATAGTGGGTGTAGACCCGGTTAAGATCGTCGGCATGGGTCGGTGGGTGACGCGTGACAGGTGAAGCGTGATGAGCTCGGCCGGCGCAACAAATCAGACAGATAATTGACGGAAGAAAGTTTCACATTTTAGCACGCCGACACCTCGTCAGGTAGGGTGAAGTCGAATGTCCGACAGTTCGCTGGATCATCGACCGGATCATGTTACAAATGAGAGATGCCAGCGTCGCCATCGAGTCACAGACCCGTCTCGGGTGCGATTCTTCTCGACCACGCAAGGCGCGGTTGATCACGAATTGATGCAGTCGTGACACAATGGTCGACAGCCGGCTTTCCCAGCGAATTTCAAAACCGCATCCACAGCGGTTGTTGTGATCGGGTTTCGGTGAAAAATGGGCAGTCAATTTGCTCCGCCAGGCGAAGATTCTCTGGCCGATGAATTTCTCAGAGATCCAAACGGGTTTCGGGAACGCATTCACCAGGAGGCGGAAAATGAAGCAGAGGAGTGGTTCCGCCAAGAGATGAGTCGCCGTGAAGCTATCCGCGCGGCCGAGCTGCGTCAGCGACGACGTGAACTCTTGGACAGGATTCTGGTGTGGCGTCGAGACCAAAGCCGACCCTGACCACCCGCCGCCTCTATCCCAGCGATACGCAACGCGTCTTGACTCAACCATCAGGATCTTCGTTGGTGACCGACTCGGCGAGCGACAGACCTATTGCCAGGACGTTGGCCAGATTCTGTACCATGTACATGTCGTCGATGGTCAACTCGCCCACACCCGGGGCATCCACACCGAGAAAGCCAAACTTTCTCGACCCCAGGATGACCGGCGCTGCGATGTACGTCTCGTAATCCCGAGGATCCCTACGCAAGTGCTTTGCCAACCCGGACACGTCCGTCACCAGGAAGGGACGACCGGAATCCAGCATTCGGAACATCTCGTCGCCAGGGCCCTTGTCTCCCTCCACGAATTCGGCCCTCGGTTGATGGTTTCGGTTTCTTCCTGACTTCCAGATCTCTTCCCACCGCAGGACCCGCGCCGCTCCCTCCTCGTCACATCTGAAATAGGAGGCACGTGCGTTGGGTTTGATGTCGCAGGCCAACCCCACGATTAGCTGCTTCATACGCTCCGCCATTTCCCGACGGCGTGCGGAGCGCTTTTCAGATGCGATCCTCATGAGCGCGTCCAGACCAGGCTCAAGCACACTACGAATGCTTTCGATCGCACTCGATCGCGCCTGCTTGGCAAGATCCTCCGCGTCTTCCAGCCGCTTCGCGTACTGACTCATGTCCCGCTTGCTGGCGACAGACGTTCCGATGGTGAGTAGCGCTCCGGCCGCCAACGCCACCCACTTCGACCAGTCCGGCCACCCCGGCGTCGCCTGCAGCAGGTAGGCTGCGCCGGCAGCGATCGCCAACAACGTAACCTTCATGTCCGCTAAGCGGGAAAACCTCCCTCGGGGAGAGGAGCCCGAAGCCATGGGATGCAGGATACCCGACGGCATCCGCCAGCAATCCAATGACAAGATCAGATGAAATCGTTGTCGGTCGATTGATTTGCGGCTCCGTCAAGGCCGATCACCGTGGATCACAAGCAGCCGACGAGCCGTTTTCCGAGTCCAGCCAGCGGAGCGGAGGGCATACGTTTCGGTAACGAATTGCGGCTACGCCGATGTCACTACCTCGCCTGGCATTCAGACAGACATCTAAGAAATATCAGACTACATAGTGACATCTGATCCGTATTCCGAATCAGTCCATTCATATACCCCGAAGTCACAACAGAGAAAATCGCTACCAGCTTCGGCCAATGTGGCTGTGACCTGGGCGGATTCATGATCACGTGATGATGTCGACACATCACCGACACGAGCCGACCGGAGATTGTCGCCATCGCTTCCGCCACAGGAGGTTACATGGCCCCCACCCCTCCGACCGACGACGAGCTGAACACATTGATCACCGCTCAGCTCGCCTCGCTCGGCATCGACCTCGACCAGCTTCCGGCCGGCACCACCGCCGACCCGGTCACCGGCTCCCCCGGGCGCGACTCCGTCCTCGCCTCGCTGCGCTCGTTCATGCGCAGCACGGTGCCCACCCTCGCCGCCTACCAGATGCCCACCCCGGACGCGGGCGACCCGGCCACCGCGATGGCCCTGTCGCAGCAGCACGCGCCGATCCTCTACCCCTCCATCAGCACCGAATGGCGTAAGCCCCGATGAGGAAGGACGCCATGACGCCGACGCCCACCGAGGAGCAGCAGCCACTCGACCGTGTCCTCGATCGACGGGCCTTCCTGGCCCGTACCGCCGCTCTGGCCGCGACCGCCACCGCCGGCGCAGTGGTACTTCCGGGGCTGGCCGGTGCCGCCACGGCCGCGCCCAGCCCGATCAGTGCACCCGCCGCCAAGTACAACCCGGAGCTGGATCGGGGCGCGGCATACAACAAGCCCCGCGAGTCGGCGATGGGCGACCCGACCGAGTGGACCATCTCCGAAGCGGCGTGGATGATCCGGCACAACAAGATCGCCCCGGTCGAGCTGCTCCAGGCGTACCTGGACCGGATCGCCGCCTACGAGCCGACGTACCAGGCGTTCAACATCGTGCTCGCCGAGCAGGCGACCAAGGCCGCCCGGCAGCTGGCCAACCGGCCGTACCGGGGGCCGCTGCACGGCATCCCACTGGCGATCAAGGACAACTACTACACCGACGGTGTGCCGACCACCGCCAACTCGTACCTGTTCCAGGACTTCGTGCCGCCGTACGACGCGACCTCGGTAGCCAAGCTGATCGCCCAGGGCGCCATCGTGCTCGGCAAGACCCAGATGGGCCCGCTGGCCACCACCCGCGCGACCCGACCCAACGGGGAGGTCACGACGGTCAACGCGTGGACGCCGACGAACCCGTCGACCAACCCGGGTGGTTCGTCCACCGGCACCGCGACGGCGGTCGCCGGCCGGATGGCCACCTCCGGCACCGGCACCCAGACCGGCGGGTCGATCACGTCGCCGTCGAACGCGCAGAACCTGACCGGCGTCAAGCCGACCATGGGTCGGGTGTCGTTGGCCGGGATCATCCCGCTCACCTACACCCGGGACCATCCCGGACCGCTGGCCCGCGACGCCAAGGACGCCGCCATCATGCTGATGGCGATGGCCGGCCCCGATCCGGCCGATCCGCGCAGCCAGGGCCTGCCGCCGGTGCCGAACCTGATCAACGCGGCCACGCCGCGCTACGACGGCGGCAGCCTGCGGATGCGGTGGAAGACCCGGATCGGCGTGCTGCCCGGCTTCGCCGACGGCAGCTCGGAGACGGCCGCCGCGCGGCAGGCGTTCCTCGCCGCGATGGCGGACATTGCGGAGTGCACCCTGGTCGAGGTCCCGTTCCCCGACGAGTGGAGCCTGCTCACCGGCGGATCGTTCAACAACGTACGGCTGCCCGAACGCAGTGAGCCGTTCATGCCGTACCTGCGTAGCGATCTGCGCGGCTTCGGGGTCTCGGTGACGAGCTGGCTGTCCGGGGCGTTGCTGGGCGCCAACGGCTGGGTCACCGGCCAGCGGGCCAAGCTGCTGCTGCTGGAACGCATCCTGGACCAGATCTTCAGCGAGTGCGACGTGGTGGTGCAGACCAGCCCGGTGCCGTTCGACATCGTCGGCCTGCCGGAGATCGCCTTCCCGATCGGGTTCACCGCCGCCGGGGTGCCGATCGGCACCATCCTCGGTGGGCAGCCGTACGCCGAGGACCGGTTGTTGTCCGTCGCCGCCGCCTACCAGGCGGTCACCGACTGGCACTGGCAGCGGCCGCCGAACCCACCGGACGCCGCACCGGCGGCGGCCCGCACCACGGCCGCGACCGCGTCGCGTGGCCGACTCACCGCCGAGGACGTCGTCGAGCTCACCCAGTAGCACCGCCCGGACACCGGGTGGGAGCGCCCGGACCGTCGCTGGCCGCCCGCTCACGCGGGCGGCCAGCCCGGCTGCGGCCAGCCCGGCTGCGGCCAGCCCGTCCGCGGCCGGCGACGCCCGGCCGTGTTGACCTGGCTGCGTATCGTCGGCATCGATGAACGAGCCAGTCAGTCAACCGCCACACCCCCTGCCCGTCGCCGCCCGCGGACTCGATCCGGGTGCCCGGCTCGGCATCGGGCTGGTGCTGCTGCTGCCAGCCGTGCTCGCCCTCGGCTGGTCGTACCTGATCCCCACGCTGCTGGCGATCCGGCGGTCGACCACCCGCGACGATCTGCTCGGCTCGCCGGAGGGCGTCGGCGGCGCCAACTATTCACGGATTCTCGAGGACGGATTCGCCGGTGCCGTCGGGCTGGGTCTGCTCCTCGCGGCGATTCCGCTGTTTCTGGCGATCGTGCTCGCCCCGGCGCTGGCTCTGCTGGCCAGATCGTCCGGTCGCCGCACCCGGCTGATCGCACGGATTCTGCTCACCCTGCCGGTGGCCGGCTACGCCCCGGTCGCGGTGATCGTCGGTTGGCGGATGGACCGGATCGGCGGCGTGTCGGTCCAGGAGCATCCCGTCGCCACCCTGATCTGGCTGACCGCGGTCACCAGCGGCGGGCTGGTTCTCGCGATCGCCACCACCGCCTATCTCAGTGCGCTGCGCACCCGTCGTGCGGCCGAGGCACTGCCCGCGATGCTGACGGTCGCCGGACTGCTGCTGGTCGGGGTCGTCGCGGTGGCGCTGCAGGTGTTCACCGCGCCGCTGGTCGTGGGTGGCAGCAGCAATCTGGCCCAGCGACCGCCGCTGATCCACGTCATCGTCGTCGCCTTCAACCGGTTCGACCTGGGCAGTGGTTCGGCCGGCGCGGTCCTGCTGCTGGTGCCGCTGATGCTGCTCGGGCTGGTCGCGGTGGGGCTGTTGCTGCTCACCCGGGCCCGGTTCGAGGTGGTCGACGAGCAAGCTGCGGCGGGCAGCCGCCCGGCCCGCGTCACGCTCCTGGTGGCGCTGCTGGTTCTCGTGGCGGTCGGCGGCTGGGCGGCCTGGCCGTGGCTACGCCGCAGCTTCCGCTTCACCAACGAGGTGGCGCCGCTACCGCCCGCCGACCTGGTCGACACCCTGGTGGCGACCTGGGCTCCGACGCTGCTGTCCGCCGTCGTGGCGGTCGGCCTCGCCGTCGTGGGTGGCTTCGCCATCGGCGGCCTGCGCCCGCTGGGCAGGTTCAGTGAGATCCTGCTGGTGCCGTTCGCGCCGTGGCTGTTCGTCGGGACCGGCCCGCTGGCCATCGAGGCGTTCATCCGCACACGCGACGTCGACCAGCTCAACACGCTGACCGGGCTCATCCCGCCGGGCTGGGTGAGCATCCCCGCCCTGGTCGCCTTCACGATGCTCTTCCGGGGGCTGGAGCCAGGCTGGCGCGCCGGCGGCGGGTTCGGCCGCACGATGGCGCTGCCCGCGCTGCCGATGGCGGCGCTGGCCGGTCTGCTCAGCTGGCTGTTCAGCGCCGGACAGGTGCTCTGGCCGTGGCTGGTGACCCAGGGCCCGACGGCCAGGCCGGCGCCGCTCGACGCGGTGCTGGTCGCGACCAGTGCCCGGGTGCCGGCCGACGAGCTGGCCCTCGGGGCGGTGTTGCCGTGGCCCGTCATGCTGCTGTTCCTCGCCGCGCTCGTCGGGCTGCAGCTGACCTACCTGGATCGGCTCGCGTTGCGGGTCGGTGCCGGCGATCGGTCAGCAGGCGCAGCCGGCACCGGCCGGGGCGGTCAGCTGGTCGATCGGTAGCCGCCGCGGGCCGGTGTCGGTGAGCACCGGGAACCCTTCCCGCACCCAGTACTCGTAGCCACCGAGCATCTCCTTGACCCGGTAGCCGAGCCGGGCGAACTCCAGGGCCGCCCGGGTGGCACCGTTGCAGCCGGGCCCCCAACAGTAGGTGACCACGACGGAGTCCGCCGCGACGACCGTGGCGGCCCGGTCCGCGATCTGCGCGGTCGGCAGGTGCACCGCCTGCGGCAGCCGGCCCTGCTGCCAGGCGGCGGGCCCCCGGGAGTCGACCAGCACCAGACCGGATACCCCGGCCACCAGGTCGGCGTGCACGTCGCTGGCGTCCGTCTGGTAGCCCAGCTGGGCGGCGAAGTGGGCAACGGCGTGCTCGGGCGGAGCCGGCGGTACGGCGAGAACCTTGGACATGGCAGCGATCCTCGGCTGGATCGTCGGCGCGCGCCAGTGGTCGTCGTGCCAAGCCGCCGCAATATCCGGCCACGGTCGCCGTGCCGGGTCACTGGTCCGGTCGGCTGGAGTCGACGGCGAGCCGCTCCGCCCAGACGGTGACATCGGCGACGAGGCGTGGTCTGGGCGGAACCGGGGGTTCGACGACCCGGATCAACGCCACCCGTCGCTCGTCGGTGAACAGGCAGACGCTGTCGCCGGCGCGCAGCGTGCCGTGCGCGATGGTCCTGACGCGCCGACTCGCCTGGCGCAGCGCCGAGCGGCACGTCTGGTGGTCGCCCTGCGCGTCGTCGGGCAGTACGACGTACGACGGGGCGTCGTGAGCGTTGCGGATCCGGTGGTACTCGACGATCACGTCGGCGGCCCCGCCCGCTCGGGCGGCTCCCACGAGATGGCGGCTGCCGCCACGGCCTGGCCCACCGGAGTCGACATCGATCTTGTCGAGATGATTGCGGAACACGTCGGTCGAGGCGCTCAGGACACATCCGGTACGTCGCAGCAGGACCGGATGCGCCGGCGCCGGCACAGCGGGCGGCCCGGCCACGACGGGATCGCACACCGCCGTACGAATGGTCCGGGACGGCCGACCGACCAGGCCGACCACCACCGCCAGCGCCAGACACGCAGCGCAGACGGCGGCCAGGTCCCACCACCGCCGGCTCGGACGCGGTCCCGGCGTCACCGGTGGCGCCGCGGCCGAGGGGCCGGGTCGTCCGGCGTCGGCGGACACCGCCGGTCGCCGCTGCGACCCCTCGCTGAGCTGCTGCCGCAGCAGGGCATGCCGGAACAGGTACACCCCGCCGACGCGGCTGAGCAGCCGGAGCTCGTCCCGGTACGCTTCGTCGAGGAACCGGGTCAGGCGCCAGGGTAGTCGGCCGCTCAGCGCGAACCAGGCCCGCGAGACGAGGAAATGCACCCAGGCGGTCCGGCTGCCATGGATCATCGCCGCTCCGCAGCCGAAGGCCGCCGCGGCGACGAAGACCGGTGGCCGATCCGTCGGCGCGACGACCAGGTCGAGCAGGAACGCCGCGAGCATGCCGGCGACCACCGCGGCGAACACCATGCCCGCGCCCGCCGACACGGCCTCGCTCCGCAGGACGTGCGACGGGCGGTCCCCACGACTGGTGTCGGTCGCCGAGCCAGGTCGGATCACCAGCATCAGGCTGGTGGCGGGCAGCGCGATCGGCACACCGGCGAGCGCGAGCTCCCACATGGCCTCGCTGCCGAACACCCCCGCCCCGAGGCCGAGCGCCAACCCGACGGCACTGGCACCGACGCCGGCACCGACGCCGGCCCGCTGGATCACCGGCCCCGGTCGCCACCCGGAACGCCAGTCGAGCGTCGCGGGCCGTGGCGGTCGCCGCGCGGCGTGCCAGCCGGCCACCCCACCGAGCAGGCCGACGACGATGCCGAGCACACCACCGAGGACGGCGATGTCCACGGCGACCGCGACGCCGATCGCGACGGTCGCGGTCGGACCGACCGTCGACGCGGCCTCGGTCATCCGGGCCAACGCTCCGGCGCACATCACGGCGAGGAGCGTGATCCCACCGCCGACGGCGCCGATGACGAGTCCGGTGGCCTTCGGCGGAACCGCCCGTGCGAGTTCCCACCACGCGATCTCCTTGGTTCCGAGCTGGCGTGTCAGGCCGGCCACCTCGCGCAGCCACCGGCGGGCCCGCCGCACCCGGTCGGCGTCGCGGCGGTCGACGTCGTCACCCCAGACGAGTTCGTGTAGCAGGTGGACCTCGATCGCGTCCCGCTCGTCGAACCTGTCCGCGTCGAGCAACTCCGCCGGATCCCTGTCGCGCTTGGCGTACTCCACGCAGGCCAGCCAGAGGATCAGGGGCACCCCGAAGGCGTTCGCGAGCGGCCCGTCCGGCTGACGGCGGAGGTGCCCGAACACGGCGTCCCACTTGGCCGCGTGCTGAGGCGGTGTGGACCGGTGCAGGTATTCCCGGATCTGCTCCGGCTCGACCGGTAGCAGCTCGACGACGGCCGCGCCGGTCATCGGGCTGCGGTACCGGCCCGTGTCCGTGGTCCCGGTGACCGCGGCCTGATACTCGCCGGGGCGGCTGGTGACGATGGCGGCGAGATTGCTGCGGCCGAGCGCGTGGATCAGCTGCGGTGCGGCCCTGTCCCACGCTTCGAGTTCGTCGAGGACCGGAAGCACCAGCCCGGACTCGACCAGGTGCAACGCGTTGCGCCACGCCCGCCGCCGACCCGGGCCCAGGGCCAGCCCGTACCTGTTGATCAGCTGCTGGGCCAGCCAGGTCTTCAGCGGCTGCGGGGATCCGTTGCCGAGTGGCCCGGTCACGTCTCCCGGGTCGCAGGCGGCGAGCGGGACGAGCACCGGGACCGGTAGCGGGCGGCCGCTCCCGCCGTGGTCGGACCCCGGGCCGTCGCTCGTTCGTCGCCGGCAGCGTTCCAGTAGCTGCCGGGCCAGCGTCACCGCCAGCGCGGTCTTGCCTGCGCCGGCCTCGCCGAGCAGGACGAGCCGCCGCTTCGGCAGCAACTCGAACTCGTCGAGTAGCTCGGTGAGGGAGTCGGTGGTGAATCCACGCCCCCAGCGAACACGCTGATCGTCGGTACGATAGACGTCACTGTCACGGCACGAGAGATCTGGCTGATCCGATTTGCGCAGCCGCAACGGAAATTGGTCCTCGGCGGGTTCGCCACCCAGTTGCTGGAATACGCTGTCCGCCAGCTTGTCGACAACCGTATGAATTTCGCCGTCGACGCGTCCGGCCGACCCGGCGGCCATGGCCGACATCAGCAGCGGGGTCGCTGCCACAGCGATGCCGGTCAGCGCGGTCAGCGCGGCGGCGACCCGGTCGGCCTGGTCCCACAGCAGTACGAACAGCACAACTGAGAGTGTCGTCACCAGCCCGGTCATCACGACGAGCCACCGTCGGCGCATCATCACGGTCCGACCACCCTACCGAGTCCATCATGGAACTTTCACGATTGAGCATTGACAGCTGACTGCGGACCGACAATTCAGTCGGGCGCGATACCCCACCAGACGCGTCCACGAGGATTCCATATCGTACACACCGCCGACACACGCTTTCGGCGGACCGGGGAGTCCGGATCGGACCAGCAGTTTCCGATCGCCGGAACGACCCACGACCTGGCCGGGAGCATGGAGACGGTTGGCGCATCACCGTCACAGCCGGACAACCAGGTATGACGCAGAAGCAAGCCCCCAGATCGTGGCCAAGTCCTGCAAAGGCGGGCACGACCACGTTGGTAATCACCGCGGAACTGACGCTGTCATGAGTCGGCGGTACATTACGCCGGACGCCGCGACGGGCAGCGGTGTCGCTCCGGTGTGAAACCGGCACACTCTACGAAAGGGATGATGTGGTGAGCAGACGCTTCACCGCCGGGGCTGTCGCGACCGCGACCGCCCTGGCCCTGCTGGGCGCCATACCGGCCGGACCGGCCGTTGCCGCCCCCGACACGTCGGCGGAGTCCACGTCGTACACCGTCATTGCCGAGGAGACCACGAGCACGGCGGCCGCGATCGAGGCGATCGAGGCGGCCGGCGGCACCGTGGTGGACGCCACCGCCGGTGTCGGGATGTTCCAGGTGGTCAGTGACCAGGCCGACTTCGCCGCCAAGGTCGCGGCGGCGCCGGCACTGCTCGGCGCCGCCGAGAAGCGGGCCATCGGGTACGCGCCGCGCCAGCGCTTCGACGCGGTCGAGCAGGAACACCTGATCGCTGGCGGCAAGTCGGCCGGCAAGCACGGCAAGCCGGACGGCCACGGCACCCGGATGGACCCGCTGGACGAGAAGCTGTGGGGCCTGCCGATGCTGCGGGCGGACAAGTCCCGCCGGGTCGAGCCGGGCGACCGCCGGGTCACCGTCGGCGTACTGGACACCGGCATCGACGGGCAGCACCCGGACCTCAAGGCCAACTTCAGCTACTCACTGTCGCGCAACTTCGCCCCTGACATCGTCGACATCGACGGCCCGTGCGAGGTGGAGTCCTGCCTCGATCCGGTCGACCGCGACGACAGCGGCCACGGCACCCACGTGGCCGGCACCATCGGCGCCGCCGCGAACGGCTTCGGTCTGTCCGGGGTGGCGCCGGGTGTCACCCTGGTGGCGCTCAAGGGTGGTCAGGACTCCGGCTACTTCTTTCTCGACTCGGTGGTCAACGCCCTGGTCTACGCCGGCGACGCCGGCATCGACGTGGTCAACATGTCGTTCTACATCGACCCGTGGCTGTACAACTGTCTGAACAACGTGGCCGACTCGGCCGAGGAGCAGGCGTCACAGCGGGCCACCATCGTCGCGGTCAACCGGGCGCTGCACTACGCGCACAAGCGCGGCGTCACCCTGATCGGCTCGCTGGGCAACAACCACGAGGACCTCGGCGCCCCACGGCCGGACTCGTCCAGCCCCAACTACGGCGGCACCCCCCGCCTGCGGCCCATCGACAACGCCACCTGCTGGGACCTGCCGGTCGAAGGTGCGCACGTGATCGGGGTGTCCGCGCTCGGCCCGTCCAAGGCCAAGGCGGACTACTCCAACTACGGCCTGGAGCAGATCTCGGTGTCCGCGCCGGGTGGTTGGTTCCGCGACGGGTACGGCACCCCGACGCACCGGACCTACGACAACACCATCCTGTCGTCGTACCCGCTGCACGTGCTGCAGGAGGAGGGCGCGGTCGACGACGAGGGCGACATCGTGCCCGGTGCCGAGTCGTACGTGTTCAAGGAGTGCACGTCGGCCGGGGTGTGCGGCTACTACACGTACCTGCAGGGCACCTCGATGGCGTCACCGCACGTGTCCGGCGTGGCCTCGCTCATCGTCAGCAAGTACGGCAACTGGGACTGGCGTCGCGGCGGATTGACCCTCGACCCGACCAAGGTGGAGAAGCACCTCTACCGGACCGCCGCGGAGACGGCCTGCCCCGACCCGCGCCTGGTGTCGTACGCCAACGAGGGCCGCTCGCCGGAGTGGGACGCCTACTGCGACGGTGGGCAGAGCTTCAACGGCTTCTACGGCTACGGCGTCGTGGACGCCTACGCCGCGGTCACCACGCCGCTGCGGCACCACTGAGCCGGAACCGGCGATAGGACCAACGTCACGGGTGGGAGCCGGTTTCCCGGCTCCCACCCGTGACGTTTGGCACGGACGGTGATGCCGTGGCACCGGATCATCCCGGCGGGTCGGTCCATTGATTCCATCGCCGCGGGCTACCGATACAAGTACCGTGAGTGACGAAGCAGACATCGTCTCAACGAGGAGGCGCCCGTGTCGACGTCACGCGGACAGTGGTTGGCGGCCCGGGCTGCCCGTCGGCCGGCCCGGCCACGACCGACGGTCCACTCCTGCGTTCTGGTGACGCGCCCGGACGGACAGTTCGACGTACGGATCGAAGGAACGGATCTGCGCACCGGCGCGGTCCCTGCGCTGATCCACGTCGGCGGCCGGCCGGCGCGGCGAATCGTCGGTAGCGGTGGCACCGTCCTGCGCGCGGTGGTCGACCGCGGTGCGGCCGGCGATGAGGTGACCATCGACCTCGGGCCCGGTGGCGAAGTGCGGACCACGGTCGGGCGGGTGTCATGAGTGTCCACTCGCCGCGCGTGCTCGCCCCGGTGGCCACCGGCGACGGCGTCGTCTGGGTCAGCGGCACCACCCCCGGCGCGACCGTCGCGATCCGCCAGGGCGGCGTCGAACGGGGACGCCGGCTGGCCACCGGCCCGCTGACCCCGGTCGGCGTCACCGGGGTGACCAGCGGCCCGGTCCAGGCCGTCGCGCACCTCGGCCCGGACAGCGCCACCAGCGCCGCCGTCTCCCCGGTACGGGATCCCGGGGAGGTTGGCGATTTCGCCGGTGCCGCCGTCCGCGACGTCGACTACGGCAGCTTCACCGTGCCCACCCACGACACCCCGCAGGGCACCGACGGAGGGTTCGTGGCACCGCTGCGCGCCCGGGTGTGGCTGCCCGCCGACAGTGACGGACGGGTGCCCGGCGGGCTGGGCCGCCGCCCGCTCGTGGTCATCGCGCACGGCTACTGGGGCGATCCGCTGGAGGACGTCGAGAGCCTCAACGGGTACGCGTGGTTGGCCGGCCACCTGGCGCGGTGGGGCATGGTTGCCTGCTCGATCGACCTGTCCACGGTCAACCGCGAGACGGTGATGCCGACCCAGCAGTGGTCCCGCGGCGAGGTGGTCATGGCGATGCTGGACCGGCTGACCGCCGACGACGACCTGGCCGGATACCTCGACCGGGGCCGGGTCGGGCTGGTCGGGCACTCCATGGGCGGCGAGGGCGTCGTGCTCGCCCAGGCCGTCAACCACACCCGCCGGCCCCGGTACGGCATCCTCGGACTGGTCAGCCTCGCCCCGACCAACTACCGGCCGGACGTCGCCGCCACCCGCACCGCCTACCTGCAGCTGCACGGCAGCCTGGACTATCTGCTGGAGGATCCGCGCTACGTCACCGGGCCGGCGGCCCGCTTCGGCGGGTTCCGGCTCTACGACCGGGCCTGGCGGCCCCGCAGCCTCGCCTTCATCGACGGTGCCCGGCACGAAGGCTGGAATCCGATCTGGCTGGCCAGCCCGAACAGTCTGGAGCCGGATCCGGATCCGGCGCTGCCGCCGCTGCCCGCCGACCGACAGCGAAGGATCGGGCAGGCGTTGGTGACCGCGTTCCTGCTCGACGTGCTGACCGGACGGGAGGACTACCGTGGCTACCTCGCCGGCCCGGCGCTGCCCCGGGTGGTCGGCTCGACGGTGGTGCACCGCCAGCACCAGTCGCCGTCAGTCACCGTGATCGACGACTTCGGCGACGCCGACGCCCAACTCGACCTGCCGGCCGAGGACCCGGTCGACAAGACCGTCAACCGGCGCGGCCTGGCCGCCCGCACCACCGGCGCGGGCACCGACCGGTGGTTGGACGTCGACCACCGCACACAGCTGCCGCGCAGCGTGCACGACACGCAGGGGCTGGATGTCGCCTGGCGCAACGACACCACCAGCTACGAGACCAATCTGGGCGCCGTCGGCGTCGAGCCGTCGGACACGCTGTCGATGCGGCTGGCCCAGCACTACGACGAGACCGAGGACGGTCTGCCGGACGAGACACACAACCCGGTCGGCGAGGACCTCGACGTCGTCGTGGAACTCGACGACGGCACCGAACGGGCGGCGGTGTCGCTGTCGGTGGTCGACCGGGTGCGCTACCCGCTGGCGGGCCCACCGGCCTACAGCGTGTTCCAGACGGTCCGGTTGCCGGTCGACGCGTTCACCGCGACCAATCCGGGACTGGACATCACCAGGCTGACACGGCTGCGGCTGGTCTTCTCCGAGCGGCCCACCGGCCGGCTGCTGGTCGACGACATCGAGTTCGAGACCACCACGCTCACCGCGCCGTCGGCGATCAGCATGCTGCGGGTGCACGACCTCGGCGGCGGGTACGGCCCACCCGACGACCACATCGACACCGAGGTGATCGTGCAGCTGGCCGGCCGGGCAGGCGAGACGTTCGGCCTGGCGCTGCGTGCCGACCCGGCGCTGCCGGCCGCCTGGGGCATGCTCGCCGGGCTGCGCGAGGCCCTGATCACCGGCGGCCGGGTCCGGCTCGGCTACCGGCGCGTCGGACCCACCGTACGCGAGATCGTCGCGGTCGTCCCCGACTGAACCGTTCGGCGGCCGGCGACTGCACCATCGGGTGAGAGGAGAACAGTCATGGCGATACTGCGGGCCACCGGGAAGGTCACCTTCCTGCGGGTGCACGACCTCGGCGGCGGGTACGGACCACCCGACGACCACATCGACGGCGAGCTGATCGCCAAGGTCAGCGGAGCGCCGAACCACGCGTGCGGGACCACGTTGCGTACCGACAGCCGGCTGCCCTCCCACGAGGGGATGCTGGCGCTGCTGCGCGACGGGCTGGTGCACCGCTCGACGCTGGACACCACTGTCGACTACGACCTCGACACCACCGCCGGGCGTCGCAACGGCCGGCTGATCCGGGTGGAGCTGCGCCCGGCGTGACGGCGACTGTGCCCGGCACGGCCGCGGCCGGCGGCACCTCGCCGGGCTAGCGCTCGCCGAGATGCTCCGCCGCGTACGCGGTGATCGTCTTGCCGAGGACGGCGGCGAGTTCGGCGCACTCGTCGACGCTGACGGTCAGCGGTGGCAGCAGCGGCATCACCCCGTCGGAGTAGCTGGTGAGCAGCCCGTTGTCCCGGCAGGCCAGCCGCAGCCGGTAGACGTCACGCACCGTCCACGGGGCTCCGTCGTCGCGGTAGCGCAGCTCCAGGCCGAGCAGCATGCCCTCACCGCGTACGTCGCCGGCGTGCGGGACGTCGGCGAGTGTGTCCAGCAGGATGTCCCGCAGTTGCCGGCCACGGTCGCGGACACCGTCGAGGAAGCCGTCGGCGGTGAGGACGTCCAGCACGGCGAGGCCGGCGGCGGCGCCGAGCGGATGCCCGTCGGTGGTGCTGCCGTTGGGGAAACCGAGCCGCACCGGTGGCTCGGCGAGCGCGTCGAAGATCGGGTCGGCGACCGCGAGCGCGGCGAGCGGGAAGTAGCCGGCGCTGAGCCCCTTGCCGAGTACGATCATGTCGGGTGGGTCGGTCAGCCGCTCGCTGACCGTCATCGCCGCCACCCGGCCGGCACCGGTGGTGACCTCGTCGGCGATGACGTGGATGCCCCGGGCCCGGCAGTAGCCGATCAGCCCGTCCAGCTGCTGGACGCTTGCCGCGTGCAGGTAGTTGCCCATCACCGGTTCGACGATGACGGCGGTCACCTGCGACGCGCCGAGCCGGTCGACGACCTCGGCGACGGCGTCGACAGCTGCGTCGCCCCCGACGACGTGGACCACGCGCTCGTCGAGCGGTGCCGACCATTCGTGCAGGATCTGCTCACCGGTGAGCGCGGTGGCCAGCGGCCCGGTGCCGTGGTAGCTGCCGTGCACCGCGATGATCCGGTCACGGCCGGTCTCGCCGGTCATCCGCCGGTGGAAGCGGGACAGCATGCCGGCCGCCTCGGTCATCTGGCTGCCGGTGTTGCCGAACCGGATGTGCCGCAGGGTGGGCGGCAGCGTCGCGGCGAGGGCGGCGGCGTACCGCACGGTGACCCGGGGCGGATGCTCGTAGCGCATGACCGTCCCGGACGGCAGTTCGTCGAGCTGGCGGCGCATCGCGGCCTTCACCGGCTCGCACGAGTAGCCGAGGGTGACGTTCCACATCGACGAGCGGGCGTCGAGGTAGCGCCGGCCGGCCTGGTCGACGGCGTAGCTGCCGTCGCCGCCGACGAGGAACATGTCCGGGTCGGACTCGGCGAGGAACTCGCCCATCGGGGTGATGCCGTGCCAGGCGTGGTAGCTGGACCGGTCGATCATCGGGCGGCTCCTCGGCGGGCGGCGGACACGACGTGTTCCTCGTCCGGCAGCAGGGCGGCGCTCAGCGGCGGGCTCACCGGCGCCGGCACCGGGGCACCGGCGATCACGTCGAGCCGCTGCGGCGCGACCGCGCCGGCACGGACCAGGTGCAGGCCGAGCGCGGACATGATGCTGGCCCCGGCCGGGGCCTCGTCGACCAGGATGACCTGGCCACCGGCGTGCCGGACCATGGCGGCGACGCCGTCGAGGTCCAGCGGCGCGGCGGTGCGCAGGTCGACCACCTGGGCGTGCAGCCCGTCCCGGTCGAGGACGGCGGCGGCCCGCAGGCAGGTGGCGACGGTGTTGCCGATGCCGACGAGGGTGAGGTCGCGGCCGGGACGGGCACGGCCGGCGACGCCGAACGGCAGCGCGGCGTCGGTCGGCTCCGGCTCGGGCAGTGACGCCCAGTCGGGCGCGTACAGCCGGGGCGACTCCAGCACCACCACCGGGTCCGGGTGCACCAGCGCGGTGCGCAGCAGCCCGGCGGTGGCGTTCGGCGAGCCGGGCACCGCCACGACCAGCCCCGGGATCTGGCTGAGCAGACCGTGGGCGGCGTGTTCGTGTTGGGCGCCGAGCTGCTCGCCGCCCTGGGTCAACCCGCGCACGACCACCGGTACGGTGAACTGTCCGTCGGACATGTAGCGCCACTTGGTGGCTTCGTTGATCAGCTGGTCGAAGGCGCTGAACAGGAAGGCGGCGCGGGCGATGCTGACCAGCACCCGCCGGCCGAGCAGCGCCATCCCGACCGCCATGCCGAGCATGGTGTTCTCGGCGATCGGCAACCGGACCATCCGCTCGGCGCCGAACAGCTCGATCAGGTCGGGCTGCTGGTAGGTGCAGAACATGCTCATCATGGGCTGGTCGGCCAACGCGCCCCGGACCGCGCCGACGGACGGGTGCCGGCGGGTCACGCGACCGGCTCCGGCACCGTGACGGCTTCCGGCCAGGTGGCGCCGGACGGCCAGGCGGCGGCGGTGACCGCGGTGGCGGCGCTGGCCGGATCGGGCTGGTCGGCGTGCAGCGCGTCGGCGAAGACCCCGACCAGCTCGTGGACGACCTGCTCCCGGATGGCCGCGGCCCGCTCCCGGCCGACGGCGGCCTCGACGCGGGCCAGCGGGTCCCGGGCCAGCCAGCGTTCCCGCTCGGCGGCCGGACGGTACTCCCCCGGTGGCTGCGGGCCGAGCTGGGCGTGGAAGTGCCGCAGGTAGGTGTGGGCGACGAGGACCTGCGGGCGGCTGGCGCGGCAGCGGGCCAGCGCCTCGGTCGCCGCCCGGTGCACGGCCGCCACGTCGTTGCCGTCGACCTCGTCGCTGTCCAGCCCCAACCCCCGGGCGATCTGGCCGGGTGTGCGGTGGCGCACCAGGTCACTCGCCGTGTGGTCCTGCCAGCTGTTCTCCTCGCAGACCAGCAGCAGCGGCAGGTCGTGCACGGCGGCGACGGTGAGTGTCTCGTAGGCGGCACCGGCGCCGAACGCGCCGTCACCACAGAACGCGATGACCGCCCGGCCGCCACCGGTGGCCTTCTCCGCCATCGCCGCCCCGGCCGCGATGGGCAGTTGCGCGGCCACGATGGAGCTGGCGCCGAGCAGGTGGTGGGAGTGGTCGGCGATGTGCATCGAGCCGGCCTTGCCGCCGCAGACCCCGCCGACGCGGCCGAGGATCTCCCGGGCCAGGCCGGCGGCGGGCACGCCGGCGGCCAGCGCGTGCCCGTGGCACCGGTAGAAACTCACCACCCACTCGTCGGGCCGCCGGGCGGCCAGCGCCCCGACCGCGACGGCTTCCTGCCCGGTGTACGGGTGCACCGAACCGGGCACCTGGCCGGCGGCGGCGCACTCCAGGACCCGTTCCTCGAAGATCCTGATCCGAACCATCTCGCGGTACGCGTTCGACAGGTCCATGGCCTGGGTTTTCCCCGTCTCTGCACCGACTGTCGGCTATTCGTCGACGATATTCATGATCGCCGACCGAACGTCGCCAGTATAAGTATCCGGTCGGCGTTGATCGCAATATCGAAAATGGTCGGGGTACGGTCAGAATACGGTCAGGACGGCGGAGCGGCGACCCGCCGGGAAACGGCGGTGACGGTGCCGAGGAACGCCACCGCGGCGAAACAGACCAGCGTGGGCAGCACCCCCCACAGTTGCGCGGCGGCACCGGCGAGCAGCGATCCGACCGGCACCGCGAGCACCGCGAGCGACCGGCTCAACGCCAGTACCCGGCCCAGCAGTTGCCCGGGCACCAGGGACTGCTGCAACGAGATCGAGGCGATCAGCCAGACCGTGGCGCAGTAGCCGAAGACCGCCTCGTAGCAGATCAGGGTCACCACCGACGGTGTGACGGCGGCCAGTGGGATGAGCATCAGCGCGGCCCCGGCGACCGGGGCGAACACCGGCACCACCCGGGGGTGACCGAGCCGGGCGATCACCCGGCGGGCGGTGGCCACGCCGACCACGGCGGCGACGCTGTTCACCGCGAACGTCAACCCGAGCACCCATGGCGACAATCCGAGGATCCGGTAGGCGTACAACACGTACAGGCCGCCGATCGCCGACCCGCCGAGGTTCAGCGCGGCCGCGGTGACCGCGATGCGCACCAGCACGGGGCGTCCCCGCAGCGCGGCCACCCCGTCGCGCAACGCCCGCAGCGGACGCTCCGGTCGCGGCGGCGCCGCCGCGCCGGGGCGGAGCCGCAGCCCGGCGAAGCCGAACGCGGCGACCACCTGCGCCGCGGCGTTCGCGGACATCGCCACCGCCCCGCCGAGCGTCTGCACCAGCCAGCCGGCCAGCGCCGGGCCGGCGATCTGACCGGCCGACTGGGCACCGGCGAGCGCGGCGTTCGCCGGCACCAGCCGGTCCGGTGCGACCAGTTGCGGCACGGTGGCCTGCAGGCCGATGGTGACCAGTCCACCGAGGACGCCGGACAGGCCGGCCACGGCGTACAGCAGCGGCAGTGACAGCGCTCCGGCCAGCGCCGCGACCGGGACGGCCAGCACCACGGCGGCGGTGCCGGCGCTGGCGGCCACGAGCAGCCGGCGGCGGTCGGCGACCCGGTCGACGACCACCCCGAGCGCCGGTGCGGCGAGTGCCTGGGCACCGTATTCCAGGGCGAACAGGGTGGCCGCCGCCACCGGCGAGGCGTGCAGCACGACCACCGCCACCGTCGGCAGGGCCAGCGCGGCCACGTGGGTGCCGACGACGCTGGCGGCCTGGGCCGCGACGGCCGGACGCAGCGCCCGATCCACCGCGATCGACGTGGCGAGACGGCCGCGCACGGCATCACTCCTCGGTTCGGCGGGATCGAGTCACCTTCCCACAGTCGTGGTCACCACCGGAAGCGATCACGATCAGGGTAAATGCGTGCCGTCGCCGTCGGACCGGTCGCACTCCCTATCGGCTGCCGGCGAAACGCTTGCCTGATCGCCGCGAAGTCATTTACGATCGTCGCATTATGCGCCGTGATGGCGGCGCGGACCGTGCCGGCGCACACGAATCCCCGCACCAGCGATCCTCCGCGTTCGATCCTCCGCGTTCCCGAAGCCCTTGTGTAGAGGAATCCCGCGATCGATGCGGGCGGCAAGCCATTGGGGAGTTGCGCATGGCTCTCATCGATGCCGACGATCTTGATCGCGACGAGTTGGCGTACCGGGTCTTCGGCGTGACCCGCGACAAGACGCCGTGGCGCGCCACGGACATCATCGGCGGCGGCCCGGCGAACCCTGGCTGGGAACGGGCCGAGCTGGCCTGGCGGATGTCCTCGCGCGGCTACTACGCCGAGCAGGCCGGGCTGGTCGCCGCCGCGACGCTGGCCGCGCAGACCGAGGACGCGCCGCTGCGGTTCAGCCTGGCCCTGGCCACCGCCGACGAGGCGCGCCACGCCGACGCGTTCTACCAGTACGCCAAGTTGGTCGGTGGCGAGCCGGAGCCGGAGGCACCCGAGCTGATGGAGCCGCTCGACACCGCGCTGACCCGGCTGCCGTACATGGGCCGGGCACTCGTGCACACCATGCTGGAAGGCTTCGCCGCCGACGAGTTCATCCTGCTGCGCGAGGTCTTCGCCGGAGATCCGCTCGGCCTGCTCTACCACCACGTCCGCCGCGACGAGATCCAACACGTCGCGATCGGTCTCAACTACCTGACCCGCGAATCCGCCAGGGGCGAGGGACGGGAGCTGTGGCGCGAGTACGGGCCGCAGTGGCACGAGATCGGCATGCGGCTGACCTATCTCGACAAGATCTCGGTGTCCCTCGCCGAGCTGACCGGCCGCGAGCCCGACCGGGTGCGGCACTGGTTCCTCCGCCGGCACCGGGCCCGCCTGCGCGCCGGTGGAGTCGACATGGACGGAGGGAGGTGAACATCTTGACCATCAAGAAGGTCACCATCAAGACGCCGGCCCACGGCACCTGCAAGTACCTGGTCCCGACCCGCAAGGCCGAGAAGTGATCGCGGCCGGCGAGACGTGATCGGCCGGATGGGGCGCGCCGCCCCATCCGGCACATCTCCCGCGACGCCGGCACACCGCGGCGTCCCCGCAGTCCTCGTACGACCCCGCTCACCATCCGGAGGCCCGGCCGATGTCCGTGTGTCTGGTCGCCATGCCCTGGCAGGCCATCGAGTCACCGTCGCTGCCCATCGGACTGCTCAAGGCGGTGACCGTCGCCGCCGGACGCCCCGCACCGGCCGCCTATCACGGCAGCCTGCGCTGGGCCGAGTTCTGTATGGAGCGCAGCGGCGGCGAGCTGAGCCCGGCCGACTACACCGAGGTCGCCGAGGTGGGCCTGTTCGACGGCCTCGGCGACTGGGTCTTCGCCGGGGTGCTGCACGACGATCCCGAGTTCGGCGTCGACACGCTGCGCCGCTACGCGGCCGAGTTCGGCACCGGCATCGCCGGCCCGACCGCGATGCGCCAGTACGCCGCCGACTTCGTCGAGCTGGCCGCCGCCGAGATCCTCGCCACCGGGCCCCGGCTGGTCGGCTTCACCACCACGTTCATGCAGAACGTGCCGAGCCTGGCGGTCGCCCGGCGAATACGTCAACTCGACCCCGCCGTACGGATCGCGTTCGGCGGCGGCAACTGCGACGGCGCGATGGGGATCGCCCTGCACCGCAACTTCCCGTTCGTCGACTACGTGGTGCGCGGCGAGGGCGAGACCGCGTTCCCGATGCTGCTCGACGCCGTCGACGCCATCGACAAGCTCGCCGCCGCAGGCGACCCCACCGTCCGCGGCGACGTTGAGCTGGCCGGCGTACCGGGGTTGTCCTGGCGACGCGCTGACGGCACCGCGCAGCACAACCCGCAGGGTGCGCTGCTGGCGCCGGCCCGCATCCCCACCCCGGACTTCGACGACTGGTTCGACCACCTCGCCGCCTCGCCGGTCGGCGAGTACATCGAACCCAAGCTGGTCCTGGAGGGCGCCCGGGGCTGCTGGTGGGGCGAGAAACACCACTGCACCTTCTGCGGGCTCAACGGCACCGCGATGACGTTCCGGGCCAAGCCCGCCGAGCGCATGATCGCCGAGCTGACCGAGCTGGTCGGCCGGCACCAGACCCTCGACGTGATCATGGTCGACAACATCATCGACAACCACTACTACGCCGACTTCCTGCCCCGGGTCGCCGCGCTCGACTGGGACCTGCGGCTGCACTACGAGGTCAAGTCCAACCTGCGGCCGACCGAGATCGACGCGCTGCGCGCCGCCGGCGTGGCGCACGTGCAGCCCGGCATCGAATCACTGGTCAGCCCGGTGCTCAAGCTGATGGACAAGGGCGTCTCCGGTGTTCACAACGTACGGACCCTGCGCGACTGCGAGTCCGCCGGGCTCACCGTGTCGTGGAACTGGCTGTACGGGTTCCCCGGCGAACGCCCCGCCGACTACGCGTCGGTGCTGCGCCAGCTCCCCCGGCTGATGCACCTGCAGCCGGCGGCCGGGTCGTCGCGGATCCTGCTGGAGCGGTTCAGCCCGTACTTCGAAAACCCGGTGCTCGGCTTCCCGACCCGCCGCGCCGCCCGGCTCTACCAGCACGTCTACGACCTGCCCGAGCAGGAGCTGGCCGACCTGGTGTACCTGTTCGACACCGAGCCGGCCGGCCTGTCCGACCACGACGCCGAACCATTGAACGACCTGCTCAAACGCTGGACCGACGGTTACCCGGCCAGTGCCCTGCAGTTGCTCACCGGCCTCGACGGCGACGAGATCGTGATCGCCGACCGGCGGGTCGGCTGGCCGCAGCGCGAGCACCGCATCGCCGACCCCCGGCTGTGCCGCGCCTACGCGGAGCTGGAGCACGGCCGCACCGTCGCCGCCCTGGCCGGGCGGCTCGCCGCCGCCGGGCTGCCGGTCGACGCCGACCGGTTGGCGGCGTGGCTGGCCGAACTCGACGAGGCGGGGCTCGTCTTCGAGGAGAACGGTCGCTGGATCACCCTGGCGACCACCGTCGAACCGGTCAAGGTGGCCTGAGATGACCACGGCGACACTGCTCACCGACCGCACCGAGCTGGCTGCCTGGTCGCTGCGCACGGTGACCCTGCCGGAGCCGCTGGAGTTCGGCGGTTCCCCCGAACAGGACCTGGCCCAGCTGCGGCTGCTGCGCGAGGTGACCAGCCACGCGGTGCGGCTGCGCTGGACGCTGTCCGGGCGGCCGTCGTTCCCGCTGGAAACCCACGTGCATCTGGTGGCACCGTCGGCCGGTGTCGATCAGCCCAGCCGTGCCTATGCCGGCGAATGGGGCCTGGCCTACCGGTACGGCAGCTTCTACTACCGACGCGGGCCGGGCATGGTGGTGGTCAAGGACGTCCGCTCCGGTGTCGACGCCAGCCGGATGGTGATCACCGACGGCGCCGACGCGTTCCTGCGCCTGGCCGAGGAGCCGTCGGGGGTGCCCGCGCCCGGCGACGCCGACGCGGCCGCCGTCGCCGTCGAAGCCGGGCTGGCCTGCGCCGCCGGCGACGCGGTGCTGATCCTGCCGTACCGGATGCGGCACTGGCCGGTGCCGCACGTGGCGGTGTGAGGCCGGGTGGACCATGACCACGCCCGCGCCGCACGAGCCACCGTACGAGCCGCAGCCGCAGCCGCAGCCACGGCCGCAGCCACCGCACGAGCCGCCGCTGTACCCGTTCCGTGACTACGACGAGCTGGCGCTCGATCCACGGTTGGCCCGACTGCGCACCGAGTGCCCGGTGTCGCGGGTCCGCCTGCCGTACGGCGGCGACGCCTGGCTCGCCACCCGCTACGCCGACGTGACGACGGTGCTGGCCGACCCACGGTTCAGCCGGGCCGCCGCCTGCGGCCCGCAGGTGCCCCGGCAGACCGAGGCACCGCCGGTCGCCACCACCATCCTGGATCTGGACCGGCCCGAGCACGGCCGGCTGCGGCGCGTCGCCGCCACCGCGTTCGCCCAGTGGCGCATCGAGCGACTGCGCCCGTACGTACGGCAGGTCGCCGCCGAACGGATCGACGCGCTGCTGGCCGGCCCGGCATCGGGCGACCTGTACGCGACGGTCGCGCTGCCGGTGCCGTTGACCGTGCTGTGCCACGTGCTCGGCGTACCGCTGGCCGACCGGGACCGGTTCCGGGCCTGGACGTACGCGCTGCTGATGCCCGGCCCGATGCCGGCCGACGAGTTCCGGTCGATCGCCGCCGCGCTGGAGGACTACCTGCGGGAGCTGATCGCGCGCCACCGTGGGTCGGCCACCGACGACCTGCTCGGCGTGCTGGTGCGGGCCACCGACGACGGCGAGCGGATGACCGAGCAGGAGCTGGTGTCGTTCGGGGTGACCCTGCTCGCCGCCGGGTTCGAGACCACCGCCAGCCAGCTGGCCAGCTCGGTCTACCTGCTGCTGCGCCACCGGCACCTGTGGGAGTTGCTGTGCCGCGAGCCGGGCCGGGTGCCGGCCGTGGTCGACGAGTTGCTGCGGTTCGTGCCACTCAACGGCGGCAGCGGGCTGCCCCGGGTGGCGAGCGAGGACGTCGAGCTGGGTGGGGTGACGATCCGCGCCGGGGAGGCGGTGTTCGCCTCGACCATCTCCGCCAACCTCGACGACACGGTGTTCCCACACGCCGACACCTTCGATCCGGAGCGGCGACCGGCCGCCCGGCACGTCACCTTCGGCTACGGCCCGCACCGCTGCCTCGGCGCCTGGCTGGCCACGATGGAGATCCAGGAGGTGGTCGGCGCGCTGGTCGCGGCGGCGCCGGGCCTGCGGCTGGCCGACCCGGACGGGGTCCGGTGGCGCACCGGCACCATCGTGCGTGGCCCGCTCGCCCTGCCGGTCGACTGGCCGGCGACCTCACTGCTGTAACAAGCTGTTTTTCTTTCGCGGCGTTGTGTACACGTTGCCAAAGTGTCACGATCGTGAGAGGTATTCACCTCAGCCGATCAAGGAGGTGGTCATGCGTACGCTGCGGCATCTTGCGGCCCGCCTGGTGAGCAGGAAGCGAGTAACCGGCCGGTACGAGTGGTGGTGGTACCACCACGAGTCCTGATCTCCACGGACCCGGGCCAGGCAGACACGCAGGATCCCGTTGACGGGATCCTGCGCTCGCGTCGGGAGGCACGATGGCAGGCCGCTCGGGCGGCAGGATGGCAGGCCGTGAGCACGACAACCGGCCGCCGGGTCCGCGCGGGCACTGGCTGACCGGCAACACCACCGCGTACGAAGCCGACCGGATCGGCTTCATCCGGCGCAACCATGACGAGTACGGCGATGTGTTCGCCTTCGACGAACGCACCGTGTTCGTCATCGACACGCAGTTGGCACACGACGTACTCACCCGCCCCGACGGCGGCTTCCTGCCCGAGCTGGCACCCTTCGACGTGCGGCCCGACCTCGACCGGGCCGCCGAGAGGTCGCAGTCCTGGATGCCGGTGCGGCGGGCCGCGTGGGCCGGGCTCAACCGGCAGGCGTCCGCCGGCTCGGACGCCCGTACCGTCGAGATCCTCGACGCCGCCCTCGACGCCGCCGCCGGCCGTGACGTCGACGTGCTCACCCTGATGCGCGGCTACACCGCTCGGACCATCGCCGACTACTGCTTCGGGGCCGACGCCGGGAACATTCCGCAGCTGCTGGCCGAGGGAATCGCCGCCACCGCACCGTTCGAGACGGCCACGTACGCGCTGCCGGCCTGGCTGCCGCTGCGCCGCAACCGGCGGTTCCGGCACGCCCACCGCAGGTTCGGCGACGCGATGAGGTCCATCGTGGCGCGTCGGCGGACCGGTGACGCCGGTGCGTCAGCCGTGGATCTGCTCGACGTCCTGCTCGCGGCGGGGCCGGCCGGAGCAGCCATGCCGGACCGGGCCGTCGTGGCGGTGTTGCAGGCCGTCCTGCTCGGCGGGCACGGGGTGCCCGCCGCCGCCCTCACCTCGCTGGTCCGGGAGCTCGCCGGCCGCCCGCGTCTCGTCGCCGATCTGCGCGACGAGGCGGGCGGGCCGGCCGGCACCGGAGACCCGCCACCGGTGGCCCGGCTGCCGCTGGCCGAGGCGGTGGTCAACGAGGTGCTGCGGCTGTATCCGCCAGCGTGGCTGATGACCCGTACCGCCCGGACCGCCACCGGGCTGGGACCATGGTCGCTAGCGGCCGGTGACGAGGTACTGATCTGCGCGTACCTGGTCCACCGGGATCCACGGTGGTGGTCGCGGCCGGACGAGTTCGAGCCCGACCGGTGGCTGGCCGGGCGGCCGGCACCGGGGACGGCGTACCTTCCGTTCGGCGCCGGTCCCCGGGTCTGCCTCGGTACGACACTGACCATGCGCCAGCTCACGCTGGCCGCGTCGCGCCTGGCGCAACGCGGCGCGGTCGAGTCGCCGGACGCCGCGTCGGTGCCGATGCGGTTCGTCGGCCGACTCGCGCCGGCCGGGCTGCGCGCCAGATTCATCCAGTTCGGATCGCGTGCCGTCGCGTGACCGAGGTCGGCGCGTCACGATCACCATAGGCATTGGCCTTCGTCGATCGAAAATCGTGCAACACGTACACCGTCACAGCACCTGGTGGCTCACGGACTACGACCGATGGCTGGAGCCGGGCGGCACGCTGCACGGGGTTTTCCTGTTCGTCGACTTCACCGGGGCAGCGGGCACCGGGACGGATCGCGACGACGTCGAGGACGACTTCGCCACCGCCCTGCCGGCCTGGTTCGACGCCGCGTCCTACGGCCAGGTCACCGTGGACCTGGATTTCACGACGAGTTGGCTGCAGATGCCGGACGACCACGACGAGTACGGCTGGCCGACGCCGACCTTCGAACAGCACCACAAATACATGCAGGACGCCGTCGACCTGTGGGACCCGACCGTGGACTTCTCGCAGTACGACCCGCTCTACGTCGTCTCCCCGCCGGGAGCGACCGGCATCGGCAGGTCACCCGCGTTCATCGCGGACGAGAGCTTCGGCGTCACGGCGGAGAACAGTCAGGTGGAGTTTTGCGACACGGGGCGGCGTTGGGCGCCGACCGTGGATTCTGGGGATACCAGGTCCTCGCCCAGCCAGTGGCAGTCGGTCACCGCCGAAGGAGTGTTCGTACAGATCACCGCCGTCAGCGGTGCGAACCGCGAGGTGTACGTCAGCTGGTAACACGTTCGGTCTCGATCTACATTACGATGACACCGTCGGTACAACGGTTACTAAGATCAATATATTTGAAGGTCAAGAAAGCGACAAAGAAGCTCGCGTTCACTTATTGCACAGCTCTGCTACAACAGGATGGGTAGGGCATCCTCACCACCGCAACATTCAAGATCGTACGGAGATCTCGAATGCCCAACCCGAGCCAGCCAGGATGGCAACCGGAGTACACCGGAGGCAACAGCCTGGGCAGTGTCGGTTCCGGCAGACGTCTCGGAGCCCACCTCTACTACCTGTACCGCGCCGGCCGAAACGAGCTCCCGGAGATCGCCGCCGTCTATGCCCGGCTCACCGGCGAAATACACAAGATTGTCGCCGCCATGGAAGCCCAGTTCGATCGACCGGGCCTCGGCATGGAGTCGGCACACCTGCGGCTGCTGGAGCTGCGGGGCGAGGCACACGACGTCCTTCGCCAGACCTGCCTGCGGATGGTGGAGGTCGGTGCGGCGCTCGTGCAGATCGCCGACGCCTACGCCGCCACCGATCAACACGCGGCCGACGAATTCTCCCGGATGTTGACCGACAACGCGGACGACTACCGGACACTGCCACCCTACGTCCCGGAACCACCCGCGCTCCACGAATCGCCGCACAGCAGAACACGCGACAACGGCCGCCCCGGCGGCTATTGAGGATCATCCAGCCCGGACGCCGACAGGCACCGTGCCCACCAGGAGACACCATGGCCGAGCCCTCGATCACGTACGACGTCGGCAAATTCCATCGGAAGCTCCTGGAAGTCCGAAGTTGTTTCGCCGAACTGCGCTACATCGATACCGCCATGGCCTACCTGGAAGACGAGAAAGCCCGCTGGTGGCACAGCGCGCCGATCGGCCCTGGCACCTTCAACATCGAGATCCAATTCGGCACCACGTTCCCGTTCCGGAAGATCTACCAGGTGCCGGCGGGCTATTTCCGCATCCCGTGGCACGACAGCGAGAGGGAGGAGGTCGAAAGCCGCCTCCGCGCCCTGGCCGGTGAGGCGAACGCCTGGGCGGCCACCGAGATCGACGCCGTCGCCACCCGGGTCAGACCCTTCACCTGGCCGATCGGCTCGTTGTACGAAATTGGGTGCGTCGAGCCGGTCCTGGCCGTGCACGACACGCTGGCCGATGAGGTCAGCGCAGACTTCGGCAAGTTGGGTCACAGCCTCGGAAGCTGGGAAGGCGACGCCGCCGACAACTTCGCGACCAGCTTCTACCATCCGTTCGAGCACACCCTGCGCAATCAGAAACAACTACTCACCGCCCTGGCTGGCGGAGTCGCCGCCGCCCAGGCGATCGCCGAATCCACCCAGCGCAGCCTTATGAACGTCGTGCACTACACCTGGGAGGCGGTGCGCGAACAGCTCCAACTGTGCCAAAGCCGGGCCGAGCTGGCGAGACAGGAGTCCACTCGGAGCATCCTGGTCATCGCCGGCGGCACCGCCACCGTGTTCGGCGCGATCGTCAGCGGCGGCAGCCTGTGGGCGGCCGGCGCGGGGGCCGTCGCGGGTGGCGCCGGCATCGCCTCGACCGCCATCCCCGACGGCGGTTGGGCCGCGCTGGACCTGTATGGTGCCACCGCCACCGATCTACTCACGTCGATGTCAGACGCGATCGGACAAGTCGTACACAACGACAGCGTCCAGCACGAGGCGCTGCGAAAAGAGGTTCAGCACGCACTCGAGCGGGTGCGCACGCTTCGCAGCGGCGGCAGCAACGACGGCCGGCTCATCCCGATCCGGCCGAACCTCGTTTCCGGAGTCGACGGCGATGACTTCTACCTCCCCTAATGCCTCGTCGACCGGGCCTTGGAGGACCACCCATGCGCCTGCGCACAGCCAGACTCCACGCCATGATCGCGGCAGTCACACTGGCAACGGTCACCGGCGGGTGCGGGGTCGGCGACCCGACCCCACAACTCGACCCGCGGCCACGATACGAGCAAATTCCCGAAGATCTCTGCGACAGACTGCCGTTCGAGGACGTGCTCGCACCGTTCGGGTTGATCCTCGCGCCCGCGCATGAGCCCAACTCGGACTACCGCGCGGAACGCACATACTGGTGGAATCACTGCGCCTTCGTCGCCCTCGCACCCAACGGACGTCTCGCCACCAAACTCGGGGAGTTTCAGCCGTCCGGCGCAGTGCAGGTCCGGGTCTACCACGATGTGGCGGGCGCGGTGGAGGCGTACGCCCAGAACGTCTACAACTACGTCGACCTGCGCAAGGAGACCCTGCCCGACGCCACCGCCGCCGAGATCAGCGGTTGGTGGGGACAGACCGGGATGTCGCTGGAGACCGTCGAGGTCCTGGACCCGGACAACTTCACCGTGGGCGACTTCGCGGCCAGCCACGTCGATGTCACCCATCTCATCCGCCACGACAACCTGGTGTTGATGGTGTACGGGGACGCGATCGCCCCGGCCGGATCGAAGACAGAGGTGTTCGCACTTCTCCACGATCTGATCGACGCACTGATCGACGAGACCGCCGTGCACCTCGGCAGCTGACCAGCCAGTCAAAATTGTCCCTGCATACGCAGAGAGCACTCCCGGAGACTCCATGCGGCCTGCGCCGTGTAGGACCATCCCCGCGTACGCGGGGAGCAGCGCACCGTCTGTCTGTGGTGGGAGCACGACCTGGGACCATCCCCGCGTACGCGGAGAGCAGGACGGCGTGACCGCGCGGAACATCGCGAGGTGGGGACCATCCGGCAGCGGACCATCCCCGCGTGCGCGGGGAGCAGCTCGGCCTGGCCGCCCTGTTCGTCGCCGTCGCGGGACCATCCCCGCGTGCGCGGGGAGCAGGCAGTGCGCCGACTACCTCGTCGTGCCCATTGGGGACCATCCCCGCGTGCGCGGGGAGCAGCATGACATCTCCCTGATCAGAGGTAGTTGTTCGGGACCATCCCCGCGTGCGCGGGGAGCAGGGTGGCCAACCCGGCAGCGGGAAGACGTTCGCGGGACCATCCCCGCGTGCGCGGGGAGCAGCGATCAGGGCCGCACGCTTCGTTTCGTGAGCCGGGACCATCCCCGCGTGCGCGGGGAGCAGCGATGTCCCGCCAGTGCAGGTGGTTCAGGATCAGGACCATCCCCGCGTGCGCGGGGAGCAGGGCACGAGCGCGCCCCAGTACTCGGCCCACCCGGGACCATCCCCGCGTGCGCGGGGAGCAGACCAGGCCGATCGGGTTGGCGGTCAGGGCGGCGGGACCATCCCCGCGTGCGCGGGGAGCAGCCGTTCATGACCGGTCCGACCGGCGCGCAGCGGGGACCATCCCCGCGTGCGCGGGGAGCAGCGTTTCGACGCCGAAATCTCCTTGGCTGGCGCGGGACCATCCCCGCGTGCGCGGGGAGCAGAGCCGCGCCGTTGACCGGGCGTGCGGCCGGCAGGGACCATCCCCGCGTGCGCGGGGAGCAGGTGCGCACCTTGCCGTCGGCGCACACGACGCGGGGACCATCCCCGCGTGCGCGGGGAGCAGGTCTTCCCGCTGCGGACTGATCCTTGCCAGATGGGACCATCCCGCGTGCGCGGGGAGCAGCTGGTGTCGGCGGGTCTGCCGGGCCGGTACCAGGGACCATCCCCGCGTGCGCGGGGAGCAGGCTCCGGCAAGACCACCGCGATGGCCGCGCGCGGGACCATCCCCGCGTGCGCGGGGAGCAGATGGCCGGGCAGATGCAGGCGGTGGCGCGCCAGGGACCATCCCCGCGTGCGCGGGGAGCAGCCCAAGGGGTATGGCTTCCATGCACTCCGCCACGGACCATCCCCGCGTGCGCGGGGAGCAGGGCGGCGAGTGGCATGACATCAGCGCGGATGTGAGACCATCCCCGCGTGCGCGGGGAGCAGGCGCGGCTCACGGCGCGGAACTCGTCCATGTGCGGACCATCCCCGCGTGCGCGGGGAGCAGCCGGCTCAGGCGGCCGGCTTGACGCGCTCCGGGGGACCATCCCCGCGTGCGCGGGGAGCAGCGGCGCGGGACGAGTGCGTCGGGTCATGGGGACCATCCCCGCGTGCGCGGGGAGCAGCGCTGGCAGATCACGCAGACCTCGAACGCCGCGGGACCATCCCCGCGTGCGCGGGGAGCAGTCCAGCCCCAGGCAGCCATTGCCGCACCCGAAAGGACCATCCCCGCGTGCGCGGGGAGCAGGACGGCGCCGCGAGACGGCTGTTGTTGGTGACGGGACCATCCCCGCGTGCGCGGGGAGCAGGAAAAGCATGGCCGACGGGGCGACTGCAGGATGGGACCATCCCTGCGTGCGCGGGGAGCAGGACCAGATCGCGGCTACGCGAAGCGGGTTCACAGGACCATCCCCGCGTGCGCGGGGAGCAGTTTTCGCCACCCATCAGGGCACGGTGGCGGGATGGACCATCCCCGCGTGCGCGGGGAGCAGGTCGTACCGCTTCACCTCGATCTGCCGTAGCCGGGACCATCCCCGCGTGCGCGGGGAGCAGCACCAGGCCCTTGAGGACGAGCTGACAGAGTGGGGACCATCCCCGCGTGCGCGGGGAGCAGTCTGGGCGGCCGGGTCCTGCTCGTCGACGACGTGGGACCATCCCCGCGTGCGCGGGGAGCAGGGCCCCGAGATCGTCCAGCGGTTCGCCGAGAGGGGACCATCCCCGCGTGCGCGGGGAGCAGGACAGAGAGTGGCAGCGCTGCCGGATCGCGGTGGGACCATCCCCGCGTGCGCGGGGAGCAGCGCAGAGATGAGGTCGGGGCGGCCCTCGATCCGGGACCATCCCCGCGTGCGCGGGGAGCAGATCGCCGAGGCGCACGCCTTGCACGGCCTGATGGGACCATCCCCGCGTGCGCGGGGAGCAGCAGTACCTCAGCAGCTGGATCGTGAACGCGGCGGGACCATCCCCGCGTGCGCGGGGAGCAGACGCTGGTCGGCCTCGCGCTCGCGCTGCTGCCGGGACCATCCCCGCGTGCGCGGGGAGCAGTCGCTCGTGACCTGCATGTAGCCCTGCGAGGTGGGACCATCCCCGCGTGCGCGGGGAGCAGGCCGGTTTGTCGCGGTCGCAGGCTGACCGGTCGGGACCATCCCCGCGTGCGCGGGGAGCAGATGTCGGTCAGGGCGACGATGTAGGCCGCCCAGGGACCATCCCCGCGTGCGCGGGGAGCAGCCGGTCGGCCTGGTCGGCGAGGTGGTGGCGTAGGGACCATCCCCGCGTGCGCGGGGAGCAGCCGGTCGGCCTGGTCGGCGAGGTGGTGGCGTAGGGACCATCCCCGCGTGCGCGGGGAGCAGCGACCGCTGCGCGAGGCCGCAAGGCGCAAGGAGGGACCATCCCCGCGTGCGCGGGGAGCAGGGCAGCACCAGCCCGGCCAGCGGTGAACTCGAGGGACCATCCCCGCGTGCGCGGGGAGCAGGCGGCTGGCCCCGCCCACCCGACCAAGACGGTGGGACCATCCCCGCGTGCGCGGGGAGCAGGACGTCCACATTGTGATAGGCCAATGGCCGGTAGGACCATCCCCGCGTGCGCGGGGAGCAGCAGGATGCCCAGGACGCCCGGCCGGTAGTCGGGGGACCATCCCCGCGTGCGCGGGGAGCAGACACGTGCCGGGGTACTGCTCCGTGATGAGCAGGGACCATCCCCGCGTGCGTGGGGAGCAGGGCCCGTGGTCGTTGACCAGCTTCACCAGCACCGGACCATCCCCGCGTGCGCGGGGAGCAGACGGATAGCACCCCGTACGAGCTGGGTACCGAGGGACCATCCCCGCGTGCGCGGGGAGCAGGACGGCTACCTCATCCTGGGGGACTTCCAGGAGGGACCATCCCCGCGTGCGCGGGGAGCAGTGTGGTCGAAGCAGCGGGCCATCGCCGAATCAGGGACCATCCCCGCGTGCGCGGGGAGCAGCTCAACGTGCGACCGGTCAACGTCCCAAATTCGGGACCATCCCCGCGTGCGCGGGGAGCAGCAGGTAGCTGGTGGCTACCTCGATCGCCGGGAGGGACCATCCCCGCGTGCGCGGGGAGCAGTGCTGGTCGGCTCCGGCACGGAGGCATCACCGGGGACCATCCCCGCGTGCGCGGGGAGCAGAGAGCGTCACGCTCGGTGGCCCCGTCCGGACCGGGACCATCCCCGCGTGCGCGGGGAGCAGCCTGTTCGGCCTCCAGCGCGCCAGCTTCGACCGGGACCATCCCCGCGTGCGCGGGGAGCAGGCCGGCATGTCCCACTGGTGGACGGTCGCCGTGGGACCATCCCCGCGTGCGCGGGGAGCAGTCCGAATTCACCGTCCGTGACCATCGGAAATCGGGACCATCCCCGCGTGCGCGGGGAGCAGTCGTCCGCCCGGACCCGCGCCGTTATTGGACAGGGACCATCCCCGCGTGCGCGGGGAGCAGGAGGTTTCACAACTTGTCTACCCCACGTTTCACGGACCATCCCCGCGTGCGCGGGGAGCAGTCGGACACGTAGCCGAGGCCGACGTACGCGGCGGGACCATCCCCGCGTGCGCGGGGAGCAGTGCTCGGTGGGCCACGCCTCGCCGCGGTTGTCGGGACCATCCCCGCGTGCGCGGGGAGCAGCGCGGCTGCCGGTTGGGTCCTGGCTGGCTGGGGGGACCATCCCCGCGTGCGCGGGGAGCAGCGATAACAATTCTTGACGGTAGTGAGCTCCGCGGGACCATCCCCGCGTGCGCGGGGAGCAGACGGCCTCTACTGACGGTGACCGTGGTGTCGAGGGACCATCCCCGCGTGCGCGGGGAGCAGCACCCCGTGGGACCCGGCGTGGACCGCGCTGGGGGACCATCCCCGCGTGCGCGGGGAGCAGTCAGCCCGGATGAAGAGTCTGCTGGCAGCCGGGGACCATCCCCGCGTGCGCGGGGAGCAGGGTCTCCCTGCCAGATCGCGTACGGGGTGCCGAGGGACCATCCCCGCGTGCGCGGGGAGCAGCCCTGCAGCCGCCCCCACCTCCTCGGTAGCCAGGGACCATCCCCGCGTGCGCGGGGAGCAGAATCCACTGCAGCGGGCTGTAGTTACTGCCGTGGGACCATCCCCGCGTGCGCGGGGAGCAGTCGGGCAGGAGTCCGAGGGTGGTGCGGATCTTGGGACCATCCCCGCGTGCGCGGGGAGCAGATTGTCGAGGCGGTCACCATGAAATTACCGAAAGGACCATCCCCGCGTGCGCGGGGAGCAGGGCCACTCCAACGGCCGGGCTTATCCGAGCCGGGGACCATCCCCGCGTGCGCGGGGAGCAGTTGGGACATCTCGGACTACACGGTGAACTCCGGGGACCATCCCCGCGTGCGCGGGGAGCAGAACTCTGCCGGTCCGATCCACCGGGCGGCGCTGGGACCATCCCCGCGTGCGCGGGGAGCAGTACCGGCACACCATCGCGTACGTCGAAGAGATGGGACCATCCCCGCGTGCGCGGGGAGCAGCACTCCGCGCCCTTGAGCACGAAGCTGGTCATGGGACCATCCCCGCGTGCGCGGGGAGCAGTCCGACGACGACGTCGACGAGCTCACGGCGGATGGACCATCCCCGCGTGCGCGGGGAGCAGAGCCCTCAGCCGTTCGTCCCCCATCACGGGAGGGGACCATCCCCGCGTGCGCGGGGAGCAGCCGATGAGCCGCTTCACGCCGGTGACTGAGCTGGGACCATCCCCGCGTGCGCGGGGAGCAGGCGATGACCGCTGAGCTGGCCGATCTGGCCGCGGGACCATCCCCGCGTGCGCGGGGAGCAGGTCGACCCGCCGGTGCGCGTACGCGGCGGGGTGGGACCATCCCCGCGTGCGCGGGGAGCAGCCGTCGTCGACCTGAATCAAGAACTGGTATGCGGGACCATCCCCGCGTGCGCGGGGAGCAGGGTGCAGCGGCTTCGAGGCGGCGGGCAATCTCGGGACCATCCCCGCGTGCGCGGGGAGCAGGGTCGTCGGGACGTCCGGGGCCGGTAAGACCGAGGGACCATCCCCGCGTGCGCGGGGAGCAGGGCCAGTCGAGCCAGATCGACTCGGGGTCCGCGGGACCATCCCCGCGTGCGCGGGGAGCAGGCCAAGTGGGAGACAGAGAAGCCCACCGTCGAGGGACCATCCCCGCGTGCGCGGGGAGCAGCAGATCGGGGCGGCGGGCATCCGCCGGACGGCGGGACCATCCCCGCGTGCGCGGGGAGCAGACGGAGGCCGCGTCGGAGTCGCCACCCCGGGCGGGACCATCCCCGCGTGCGCGGGGAGCAGGCACGCCGTGGCGGGCGGTGTGGCCACTCGACGGGACCATCCCCGCGTGCGCGGGGAGCAGGATCTCGACCGGTTGGGCACCGCCAGCGCCCGGGGACCATCCCCGCGTGCGCGGGGAGCAGGACCCGTTCTCCGGCGAGTAGTCGCGGGACTCGGGACCATCCCCGCGTGCGCGGGGAGCAGACCGGGACGAGGCGTTGAACCCGCGCACGTCGGGGACCATCCCCGCGTGCGCGGGGAGCAGTCCAGCGCGACATGCGATCTGGAACTGGACGCGGGACCATCCCCGCGTGCGCGGGGAGCAGCGCCGCCGGTACCGACGAGTCGAACCGGTGGCGGGACCATCCCCGCGTGCGCGGGGAGCAGGCCCTGTTCTTCTCGGCGAGCACGTCGGGCACGGGACCATCCCCGCGTGCGCGGGGAGCAGGCGAACGCGCCGACCGCCGAGGCCCGAGTGCGGGGACCATCCCCGCGTGCGCGGGGAGCAGGCTGCCGGCCGCCTCGGCCTTGCGCTCGGCGCGGGACCATCCCCGCGTGCGCGGGGAGCAGGCGTTGAGCTCGGCCACGGTCGGGGCCGCGATGGGACCATCCCCGCGTGCGCGGGGAGCAGGTCTGACCGTGGCCGACGACAGGTACCGGGTGGGGACCATCCCCGCGTGCGCGGGGAGCAGCTGATTCGGCGAGCGGAGCGGGTGCAGAGCCCGGGACCATCCCCGCGTGCGCGGGGAGCAGGCCTCACCGGACGCCTTCCCGGTCTCAGCCCAGGGACCATCCCCGCGTGCGCAGGGAGCAGGCCGCGAAGGCCAGCGTTGCCCGGCCCGCCCACGGACCATCCCCGCGTGCGCGGGGAGCAGGCCCGCGTCTGCGGGCCGGCTGTCGACTGCTGGGGACCATCCCCGCGTGCGCGGGGAGCAGACGATCGGCTAGGTCTCCACCAGCAGCTGCTCGGGACCATCCCCGCGTGCGCGGGGAGCAGCGGCCGACGGCCTGATGTGCGGCTCAGGCGCGGGACCATCCCCGCGTGCGCGGGGAGCAGGCCGAAGGTGCGGACGACGTCGGCGGGGAACACGGGACCATCCCCGCGTGCGCGGGGAGCAGGGACGGTGGTGCCGGTGTCGCGGTGGCCGTATCCGACCATCCCCGCGTGCGCGGGGAGCAGGGACTGGTCGGGGTGCGCGGATCGGCGGACGCGGGACCATCCCCGCGTGCGCGGGGAGCAGTTCGTCGTGCGCGGCGTACCTGCTGGCCACGAGGGACCATCCCCGCGTGCGCGGGGAGCAGTCCGTCCACGCCCGGGTCTCCCGCAGCTGCCCGGGACCATCCCCGCGTGCGCGGGGAGCAGTGCACCCGCAGGTCGAGCGGGCCGCCCGACGAGGGACCATCCCCGCGTGCGCGGGGAGCAGCCCGCCGTCCACGGCACGGGCAGCGAGGGCCGGGGACCATCCCCGCGTGCGCGGGGAGCAGTCGACGGCGCTCGCCGACAACGACAAGATCGTGGGACCATCCCCGCGTGCGCGGGGAGCAGGTGGGTGCGGCTGACGACTACCTCGGCGCGGCGGGACCATCCCCGCGTGCGCGGGGAGCAGGCGTCGGGCAATCTCGCCGACGCGGCGAAGCTGGGACCATCCCCGCGTGCGCGGGGAGCAGAGCGTCGACCACCGTGACGTCGACCGGTGGGTGGGACCATCCCCGCGTGCGCGGGGAGCAGGGGCCCTACCACATCGTGACTGTTACTATCAAGGGACCATCCCCGCGTGCGCGGGGAGCAGGAGCTGAAGAAGCTGCCCGTCGCCACGTACTTGGGACCATCCCCGCGTGCGCGGGGAGCAGACCCGGGGGACGTTGCACGCCGGGGCGTTGGAGGGACCATCCCCGCGTGCGCGGGGAGCAGATGCGGGGACTCTTCGAGGCGTTCGGGTCGGCGGGACCATCCCCGCGTGCGCGGGGAGCAGTCGAGCAAGGCGGCGAGGAAGACACCCGGGTTGGGACCATCCCCGCGTGCGCGGGGAGCAGCCCGGCTCTGCCGAGTTGATGAAGAAGTTGCGGGGACCATCCCCGCGTGCGCGGGGAGCAGTTCCAATAGTCCAGCCTGACCTGCAGCTTTTCGGGACCATCCCCGCGTGCGCGGGGAGCAGTCCGAGGATCACCGCTGTCCTTCCCGGTCTCGGGGACCATCCCCGCGTGCGCGGGGAGCAGCCGTCAATGCGCAGGAATCCGGTTGAGAGAATCGGACCATCCCCGCGTGCGCGGGGAGCAGTCAGTGTCGTCAATCGGTCCGTCTTGCACGAACCGGACCATCCCCGCGTGCGCGGGGAGCAGTGCCTCCGATCTACCGTCTGACCATGAGCTTAAGGACCATCCCCGCGTGCGCGGGGAGCAGGGGGAACCTTTTTTCAACAATGGGACGGAACCAGGACCATCCCCGCGTGCGCGGGGAGCAGTCACCTAACGGTGAAACCGTTGCTCCGCAACGGGGACCATCCCCGCGTGCGCGGGGAGCAGGATTCTGCCAGCAGTTCCATCTGTTTCTCGGAGGGACCATCCCCGCGTGCGCGGGGAGCAGTGAGTGAGTCCGTGTGCCTGCGATGTTGAATCGGGGACCATCCCCGCGTGCGCGGGGAGCAGGTTTCCGGCCGATGGAATGGTTCCGTCCCATTGGGACCATCCCCGCGTGCGCGGGGAGCAGGTTGTTCGCCCCGCCCGCGCGAAATCCGTACAAGGACCATCCCCGCGTGCGCGGGGAGCAGGGCCAATGGTCGGTATTCGGCCCCCCACATGTGCGGACCATCCCCGCGTGCGCGGGGAGCAGCACCACCAGGCACCGACGTCCGCGGGCGGCCGGGGACCATCCCCGCGTGCGCGGGGAGCAGTCGAAAGCCACATCGGGACCGCCCGGCAGACGGGGACCATCCCCGCGTGCGCGGGGAGCAGTTCTCTTCCCAAGAGTGGGGAATAGTGGGTGCGGGACCATCCCCGCGTGCGCGGGGAGCAGTCACCGTGTAGTCCGAGATGTCCCAATACTGCGGGACCATCCCCGCGTGCGCGGGGAGCAGGCCGGCATGTCCCACTGGCGGACGGCCGCCGCGGGACCATCCCCGCGTGCGCGGGGAGCAGAGCTCGGTCAACTTCCTTGCTTCTTCGATGTTGGGACCATCCCCGCGTGCGCGGGGAGCAGTGGTGGGGTCGTTGGTGGGAGTGAAAAAACTCAGGACCATCCCCGCGTGCGCGGGGAGCAGACGTCATGTTCACTTTGATCTGTCCCGGCGCATGGACCATCCCCGCGTGCGCGGGGAGCAGTCCTTGTCATTCTTCTTGCCGGCCGGTTGGCCGGGACCATCCCCGCGTGCGCGGGGAGCAGATGGCGAGTCGGGAACCATCGGGCTTGCCTCTGGGACCATCCCCGCGTGCGCGGGGAGCAGTCCCACTGATCTCCGCCCGTGCTACTCTCGCCGGGACCATCCCCGCGTGCGCGGGGAGCAGGAAATCTACAACACCGCTAATGATCTGGTGGCGGGACCATCCCCGCGTGCGCGGGGAGCAGCCACCAAGCGTTGAAGCGCTCGATCGGGGCCGGGGACCATCCCCGCGTGCGCGGGGAGCAGTTCGACCCCGTCCGCCCACATTCTTGTGGGCGAGGACCATCCCCGCGTGCGCGGGGAGCAGATGGTGTTTGAAAAAGACCGGATTGGATGATCGGGACCATCCCCGCGTGCGCGGGGAGCAGAAGCCCGCGCGGTCGCGGACATGCGGCAAATGGGGACCATCCCCGCGTGCGCGGGGAGCAGACTTGTTGACCTGCAGGTTTACAAGCTCTGAGCCCGGTTTTCATTCACTTTGAGTTGGCTCCTGTCGGGCAGCTTGTCCGGATTGGGTGGAGGCGCGTCGAGCGAATCGGCGCCGCTTCGAGGCTTTGCTCCAGCCGGACGGTGGTGCGGTCGAAAGTGCGACGGGGTCGGCCGGACGACGCATCAGTGTAATGCCGTCGCAGTCCACCGGCTCCCAGTGGTGATCGTGCACCTTGAAGGAGAGCCGTTGCTCGCCGCGCATCTGGTAGACCATGAGTGCCCGCCCCGGACCGGCGAGTTCGACCACACGTCCCCAGAGCCGGTCGCGCACCCGGGCCGTGACGTGGCCGACGTACACGCCGGCGGAAATCTCCAGCAGCCACTGGGTGAGGTGGCCACGCAGTCCGGCCGGGCAGGCGGTGAGGACGATGACGACCACTAGAAATCGACCTCGTACTCGTCGGCGTAGTTGATTCCGCTCGGCATCTCCACACCGGATTCGTCCCAGAGGTTGACCACATCGTCGCCGAAGTCGTGGCTGTCGGCGTCGGCGTCCGAGCCGGGCAGCAGCAACCGCCGGATGTCAGCCGCACAGCGGTCGAGCAGATCGAGCTCGAAGATCTTGTCGCGTACCGCCCGCCTGGTGTCCGCGGGGATGTCGGCCGAGTTGGCGGCGACGACGTCGAACGCGACCGGGATGCTGATCTCCGCCTTGTACAGATCGGCGATGTCGTACACGAAGGAGCGCTCGTGCCCGGTGTGGATGAAGCCGAGGCCCGGTGCCGCGCCGAGGGCGACGATCACGGCGTGGACGACGCCGTACAGGCAGACGTGCGCGGCGGACAGCGCCTGGTTGATCGGATCGGAGCCGGTGAAGTTGTCCGGGTCGTAGTCGCGGTGCGTCCAGGTCACCTTCGTCCGCCGGGCATGCTCCCGGTACGTCCGCCGGACCCGCGCCCCTTCCCTACCCCGCAACTGTTGCATGGTGAGCTTGCCGGTGTCCTCGTTCGGGAAGCGCATGTCGTACATGGCGCGGGCGACGGCGAGCCGCCGGTCCCGGTGCGTGACGGCAGCCGCCTGCGCGACAAGCAGCCGGCTGGACCGGGCCAGCGACCGACCGTGCGCGTAGTAGCGGACTCCCTGCTCCCCGACCCAGACCACGGTGGCACCGTTGTCGGCGAGCAGCATCATCGCCTGGTGACTGACCGAGGTGCCCGGTCCCAGCAGCAACACGCCGAGGCTGGCGGCCGGGATGTGTACGGTCCCCTTCGCGTCGGTCGCGGTGATGGCGTTGCTGTCCCGGTGGATGATGCACCGGTCGCGGTACAGGAAGCTGATCCGGTCCTGGGCGCGGACCAGGTCGGGGAGCTCGGGCGGCGGGACGCCGGGGATCTTCATCTGGCGTCGTTGGCCGGCGCGAGGGTCATCAGCCCGCAGCCGTACGCCTTGGCATGGCCCAGCCCGGCGGTCAACGTGCGCCGCAACGCGTCGGCGTCGACGACGTCGAGTACGCCGTCATAGGTGGCGGTCCGCAAGGTCACCGGCCGGTCTGCCCCGCGCCGGCCGAAGCTCTGGGTGCTCTGGTTGTGCAGCATCAGGTTGGGCTGCCCGCTGGCGCCGGTGATGATGCTGAAGCCGTTGCGCTCGGCCCGCTTGAGCAGCCATTGCGTCTGCTGCTCGACGGTGACGTGCCCGAACCGCCGGGTGTCGGCGGTCGGGTCCTTGGGGCGCCCGTCGTGGACGGGGTTGGCGGTGAGCCGGAAGGCCCACCGCTGGCCGGGCGCGAGCCGGTCGAGGAAGTCGTCGTACGGTCGGGTGAGCCACCGCTCGTCGCTGGTCGGCCAGCCGGCCTGCTCGACGAGGTGGGTGAGGTCGGGTCGGCCCGGACTGACGACGTACAGGATCGGCTGCCCGTCGACCTGGTCGAGTCGCCACAGCGTGCGCCGGCCGTCGCGGGTGTGGTCGGTGTCGCGCGGGAAGCTGGACATGACCGCCGCGTGCATGACCTGCGGGGAGCCGAGGAGGCGTCGGCTGTCCCGGCGGGCCCGGTTGAAGCGGAAGCGGGTCAGGTACATCGTCAGCCTCCGACTACGGACATGGGATCGTGGCGGGGAACGCGGGGCACCTGTGGATCGGGGTGCGGCAGCTCGACGTGTTCGCGGACGACCAGGCGCCAGCCGTGTTGGCGGTGGCTGGGGTCGAAGCTGACCGGTTCGTCGCGGATCGTTTCGCTGACCTGATCGGTCTGGTCCGCGTCGCGCAGCACCTCCAGTTGCACGGTGGCTGTCCGCTTGGACCGTCGGTGCCAGGCCGATGCCTGCCACTCATGGCGGCTCAGCACGTCGACCGGGGTGCCGGGGTGCACGCCGAGGCTGACCGGGAGCACCGGTGGGCAGGACCGCCGGCCGAGGTAGAGCGGGAACTGTGGGCGGCGCAGGGCCTCGTGCAGGCCGGTCAGCAGGTCGGCTTCGCCGCCGACGGCGGCGACGAAGACGGCGTCGCTGAGGTAGTGCCGGTAGGACAACGGCAGGGATGTGCCGTCGAGGCGGCGGGCGGTCTGGAAGTCACGGATGACCGTGCCGGGCTGGTCGAGGCGTACGGCGAAGCTGAGCCCGAGTAGTTCGGTCAGTGGCTCGGTGCGCCGGATGCCTTTCGCGGCGGCGAGCATGCCGATGACGCCGCTCTTGGTGGGGGCGATCTCGGTGCCGCGGTAGACGAACCGGCTGCTGGCGCCCCATGCCTGTAGCGGCCCGGCCAGCCGGAGCAGCAGGCTGTCCATCATTCCTTCCCGAGCCGCACGGCCACCTCGTCGGCGACGGAGGCCACCAGTTCGGCGAAGGGCACGACCTCGCCGAGCGTGTCGAGCGCGGTGGTGTGCTCGCCCACCCGGCTGACCCAGGCGCGCACCGGCTGCTCGCCGTAGGTGGCTTCGACGGCGGTGGCGTATTCGGCGAGCCGGGCGGCGGCGTCCCGGATCCGGCCGGTGGCGCCGTCGTAGGCGACCGCTTCCTCGTACGCGCCGACGAAGTTGATCGGCTGGGTGTCGCGTAGCCGGACGACGACGACGTCGGGCAGGGTGCGGTTGGCGAAGGTGTTCTGCTTGCCGGTCGGCATGCTCTTGACGAACGCGGTGAGGAAGGCGTCGACGGCACGGCGGGTGGCGTCCGGGTCGCCAAGGTTGTCGTTGAGCCGGTCGACGTCGACAGTGGCGTAGCGGTAGAGGGTGGACGAGTTGAACTCGATCGTGCCGATCATCCCGGCACCCTGCTCCCCCGCGTCGTCCTTACGGTCGTCCACGGCGGTGTAGTAGTCGAATTCGTTGGTGACGGCGTGCACGCTGATGGCATGCGCGACCTGGACGGCGGCGTCGACATTGGTGTCGGACAGGTCTGCGAGCATCCGGCCGAACAGGGCGATGTCGATCGAGTGGTGCTGGTTGGCCAGCCTCTTCAGCATCTTGCCGTCGGCCTGCTTGCCTTCCCGGTACGCCTCGACGGTGTGGGCGGCGATCGCGTCGAGTTGACGGTGGCTGAGAAAGACGAGGTAGTCGGATTCGGCGGCGGCCACCGTGTCGTCGGTCTTGGTCTTGCCGGTCGCCTTGGCCTTGGCGGGCTTGGCGAGGCCCAACGCGGTCAACGCCTGGTTGGCCAGTTCGAGTCGCTGGTCGGCAAGGTCAGGAGCCTGGTCGGCGATCTGCTCACCGAGCGATTCGCCGAGCCGCTTGGTCCGCTCCCCCAGGTCGGCACGGTCGAGCAGCTTGTCGAACTCGGTGCGGGTCGCCCGCTTCCACGCCTGGCTGGAGACCCGGGCACGGCGCTTTCCGCCGTAGGTGGCGGTCTTGGGCGAGCCGGTGTCGTCGCGGTTGAGGTTGCTCGGCGGAACGGTGTGCAGGAGGTGGATGTCGATAATGGTGCGGGTCATTGCTCGTCCTTCGCGGTGTCGCTGGTCACGGTGTCGGATTGGAGGCGGTGGTATTCGCGGCCCCACCAGGAGCGGACCCGGTCCGGACCGCCGGTGTGCTGGAAGGTGCGCAGGTCGTCGGCGAACAGCCCGTAGTCGAGGGCGATCCGCTTGTCGCGCAGCAGCCGGATCAGGCCACGGCAGTGGTGCAGCGCCTCGGTGAAGGTGGCGGCGGTGCCGACGGCGACGAACCGCCGGCGTACCGCTTCGGGGCTGCTGCTCTCCTTGGCCAGCAGCGCGACGGCCTGACCGAAGCCGAACCCGTCGCGGTGCAGGCCACGCTCCCGGTAGGACTGCTGGTGCACGGCGTAGAGGGTGAGGGCTGCGTGTTTGGCGTGCTCGATCGGCTCGGGATCGTCGCCGATCGCCCGGGGCAGGAACTCCGGCGGCACGGCGGTGGCGCCGAGCACGTCGAGGCGGGAGCCGGTGGGCGTGCCGGCGGCGGCGCGCAGCCGGGCGAGGATGGCGACGGTGGCGGGTGCCTCCCGGAGGTAGCCGGCCTGCAGCTTGGCGACGGTTTCGGCGACGTGGTCGCCGAACGGTGTGCGGGCACGGGCCGATGGCCGGGTCGGTGTGCTGGTCTGGCTCATGTCGGGACCACTTCCTTCTGCTTCACATCAGGTGGGCCGGCCTCCGCGTGCGCGGCGAGCTTCGCCAGAGGCAGGGCCTTTGCCAGCTGCACGCGGAACCAGGCGTCGGCTTTGAAGCTGGTGAGCAGGTGCCCGTCGACGTCCCGGCCGGCCCAGGCGGCCGGTCCGGCGTCGGCGACCATCCGGTCGGCGATTCGCCGTAGTGTCGCGGCGACCTGCCGGTGCCAGGCGGCTCGGGCGGCGGCGAGGTCGCCAGCGTCGCCGAGGCTGCGGAGCCAGTCGCGGAACTGCTGGTCAAGAGCGTTGTACGCGGCGGCGGTCGTTTCGGCCCGGGAGCCGTCGGTCCGCTTGTCGTCGCGGACTCCGGCCGCCCGCAGCAGGTCACGGGCGAGCGTGACGAGCGCGCGTACCGCCTTGTCGGCGTCGTCGGCGGCGCGCTGCACCTCGGCGGCGGTCTCGGCGTCGGTGATGGCACGTACCGGCATCGTCACCGCGTCGTCGACGATTTCGTCGACGACGGACTGTTGGGTGCCGTAGACCGCGCCGATGGCACGCAGCCGGACGAGACGGCGGTCGAGGAGTCGCCGGTTGGCGGCGGCGCCGATCCATTCCATGACGGCGGGGTCAAGGTTGGCTGGCGGTTCGCCGGCACTCCCCCGGCCGGCGGTGCCGGGCAGCATCGCGTCGAGGCCGCGCCACAGTGCCCGGTCGGTGGTGTGGGTGCGGGGCAGGTAGACCGGGGTCGTCTTGAGTGCCTTCTCCTGGGTGGGGCTGCGGCGCCAGGCGGTCAGCGGCTCGCGTTGGTGCAGGTCGCGCGGGCTGAGCGGGTCGCCGTAGGCCAGGACGACGCCGGTGACGCCGTCGCTGTCACCGCACAGCCGGATGCGCCGCGACTGCCAGGTGTACAGGCGCAGCACGCCGTGCGGCGTGAGGTCGTCCTGGGCGGCGGGCCCGGGTTGGTCCAGCTCCCAGATCGGGGCGTCGGTGTCGGCACCACGCAGGTAGGGCACGTCGTCGCCGTGGGGCACGAGGTTGAGCAGCAGCGTCTCGCGCAGTGTCTCGCCCTCGACGAAGACGCCACCGAGGGACCCGACGTATCCGGTCCCTTGCGGGTACACCTTTCCGCCTCTGACCCGGCTGTCGCCGACCGCCCCGGACTTGATCCCGGCCGGGTCGTACGCCTGGGCGTGCACCAGCCATCGGGCGGCCTCGGCGTGGCTGATCCGGCGCAGTGCCGGTCCGCTCCGCGCGGTGAACAGCGGCGATCCGGTCGGTACGTCGGCGATCAGCCGCTCCAACCCGAACACCTCGTCCTTGCCGGTGCGCAGGTCGGCGACCTGGTAGAAGGGGGTCTGCGGGTGGAGCAGGTCGAACCGGTCCCGGTAGTCGTCGAGGTACCCGATGACGTCGTCGACTGGCAGCTCCCCGGCTCGCCACAGGTCGGCCCACTGGCCGGTGGTCGGGCCGTCGACCGCGCAGTGCAGCACCGCCAGCAGCAGCCGCAGGATGGCGAACTCCTGTGTGGGCAAATCGCCCGCGACACGTTTGAGCTGGTGGGCTCGTCGGAACACGTCGGCCAGCGATACGTCCTCGACCTGGCCGTCGAGCCGCTGCACCAACAGCCACGGTCGATCAATAAGATCAAATGACACGAGGGTCCCCCATCACCTGGCGGGCACTGCACGCTGACACAAGCCGGGACCATACTGCCGTCCACCGACATTCAGAACTTGATCAGTACGTCGTGAAGATTCGTCGCGTCTACCTTTGACAATGCGTTGAGCTCGCCCAACGCTGCCCTTCCACCGCAGAATCACGAGACAATGAGAACTGGACGACGCATCGAACTCTCGAAGAATCAGTCACTTGTCCGACAGTGACTCATCCGATCGGCGGCGCATTCCGCTCGATCTTGCGATGGATAGGTCACCTGTAGTCACATTGGATGGACGGCCGTGGCTGCACATGGGACTGTCGAGCTGAGTGGACCGGCGGCGTCGGCATGGGGCAAGACGAGCGAGAACGGCCTCGGCTGGCTGCCCCTGTGGCGTCATCTCGCCGACGCGGCGGCAGTGGCCGAACGGCTGTGGCGCGACTGGCTCAACGACGCCGTACGGCGACGGATCAGCGCGGCGCTGCCCGGCGGCGACGAGGACGGGCTGCTTCTCGTCACCTGGTTGGCGGGGCTGCACGACATCGGCAAGGCGACTCCGGCGTTCGCCTTCCAGGTTTGCCATCTCGCCGATCGGATGCGCCAGCAGGGGCTTTCCTTCGACGACCGGGTGAAGGCGGACCGCCGGTTCGCCCCGCACGCGCTGGCCGGGCAGATCCTGCTTGAAGACTGGCTGATCGACGCGTACGACTGGAAACCGGAAACGGCCGGCACGTTCGCGATCGTGGTCGGCGGTCATCACGGCGTACCGCCCTCGGACAAGGAGCTGGCCGAGGCACGCGGCCTGGGCTACCTGCTCGGCGACGACGCGTGGGTCGACGTGCAGCAGGAGCTGCTGGACTGGATGACCGACCGTTGCGGCGTCCGGGACCGGCTGGCGGCGTGGCGGGACGCGGCGCTGCCACAACCGGTGCAGGCGCTGTTGACCGGCGTCGTCGTGGTCGCCGACTGGATCGCCAGTAACCAGGAGCTGTTTCCCACCTCGTACGCCTGTGACGCCGACCGGGTGCGGCAGGCGTGGGAAGACCTCGACCTGCCGTCACCGTGGCGGGCGGCGGACCCGCACCTGTCCCCCGACGAGATCATCGGCACCCGGTTCGGGCTGCCGGCCGGGGCGTCGGCGTACCCGGTGCAGCGGGCGGTGATCGAGCAGGCCCGGCGGATGATCGCGCCGGGTCTGATGATCGTCGAGGCACCGATGGGCGACGGCAAGACCGAGGCGGCGCTCGCCGCCGTGGAGATCCTCGCCGCCAGGTTCGGCGCGTCGGGCTGCTTCGTCGCCCTGCCGACCAGGGCCACCAGCGACGCGATGCTGTCGCGTGGGCTGTCCTGGTTGGAGCGGCTGCCGGACCGCGACACCGGGCGCGGGGCGTACGGGGTCGCGCTCGCGCACGGCAAGTCAGGCTTCAACGACGAGTACGGCACTCTGCGGATGAAGGGCCGCCCCAGCGCGATCGGCACGGACGAGGCAGGCGCCGACCTCGCCGTACACCGCTGGTTGGCGTCCCGGAAGAAGATCCTGCTGTCGGACTTCGTGATCGGCACCATCGACCAGCTGCTGTTCATGTCGCTCAAGGCGCGGTACGTGGTGCTGCGTCATCTCGGACTCGCCGGCAAGGTCGTCGTCATCGACGAGGCACACGCCTACGACGTGCACATGAGCCAGTTCCTGGACCGGGCGCTGGAGTGGCTGGCCGCGTACCGCGTACCGGTGATCGTGCTGTCGGCGACGCTGCCGGCGCGTCGACGTCGGGAGATGATGGCCGCCTACGACGACGGCCGTCTCGGACGTCCCGGCAGGACGCCGGGACGGCGGCAGCGGCGGGCATCCGCACCGGACCCGTACGCTTCCCTGACCGGTGACATCGGCTACCCGGTGATCAGCGCGTCCGGGCCGGGACGCGACCCGGTGGTGACGACGACCGCGTCGTCCGGTCGCGCGGTGTCGGTGCGGGTGAGCCGACTCGACGACGACCTCGACAGCCTGGCCGATCTGCTCGCGACCGGGATCGGGCCGGCCGGTTGCGCCTTGGTGATCCGCAACACGGTGCGGCGGGTGCAGGAAACCGCGACCGTACTGCGGCGCCGCTTCGGCGGTGCGATCCCGGTCTTCGTGGCGCACTCCCGCTTCCTGGCACCCGACCGGGCGGCCAACGACCGGTGGCTGGTCGAGAAGTTCGGTCCACCGAACCGGGCCGCGGACCGGCCGCAGCGTTACGTCGTGGTCGCCAGCCAGGTCGCGGAGGTGTCCCTGGACGTCGACTTCGACCTGCTGGTCACCGACCTTGCCCCGGTCGACCTGCTGCTGCAACGAATGGGTCGGCTGCACCGGCACCACCGCAGCCGTCCGGCGCACCTCGCCACCGCCCGCTGCCTGGTCACCGGCGCGGACTGGTCGGCCACCCCGCCCGAGCCGGTGCTGGGGTCCCGGATCGTCTACGGCGATGCCGCGTTGCTGCGGTCGGCCGGGGTGCTGTGGCCGCACCTCGACGGCGGCGCACCGGTCGAACTGCCGGCGGACATCCCGAGGTTGGTGCAGACCGCCTACGACGACCCGGTGGTGGGGCCAGCCGACTGGCATCCGGCGATGCGGGAGGCTGATCAGGCGAGCGGCAAAAAGCAGCAGGAGCACCGCGACCGCGCCGACCGGTACCGGCTCGGTGGTGTCGCCGGGAGCGCCACTGCCCTGCTCGGCTGGCTGAGCGCGCACATCGGCGACGCCGACGCACATGGCAACGACGCCCGCGGCCGGGGTCACGTCCGCGCCGACTCCGCCGAGAGCCTGGAAGTGATCCTTCTGGTACGCCGGGACGGCCGGCTGCGCATCCCGAGTTGGGTGCCGGACGATCCGGACCGCGAAGTGCCCACCGAGATGGCGCCGGACCATCGGCTCGCCCGATCGATCGCCCGCTGCACCATCGCGTTGCCGAAGGTGATGACCGGCGGCCTCGACGCCGTGATCGCGGAACTCGAAGCCCGGAACCACTTTCCGGCGTGGGACGAGTCGCACTGGCTTGCCGGCGAGCTCGTTCTCGACTTCGACGACGACGGCAACGCCCAGGTCGCCGGATTCAACCTGCACTACGACAACGACAACGGCTTGACCGTGACAAAATCAGACGGCGGTCGATGACCGGACTCGGCCGGCGGGCCGACTGCCGAGCAGAGCCAGTAAGGTCTCCCCGTCCGCCGCCGGAACGATCACCGCGTACGCGGAGAGCAGCGCCACAGCAGCTTGTGTTGCACCCTGACATGGCCGGGTAGTTAACGGACACCGCGCAAATGATTCCATGAACCATTTGTACCACCGGTACCGGCGTTGTCGATTGCGGCCTGGTCGATCACGACAGATCTCTCCCCCGGCGGCATTGCAAGGCGATAAGCGTATCCGTCGCCGACCCGGAAGGTGTGACCTGTTTGTGATCCCGTCAACCACGTGCCGTCTGCCGGATAATAGTTCAGGTGACTCCATGGGCTGCCAGCACCACCACTTCCAGCATTATCAATCGCATCCTGATCGACAACGACAGTCGGCTGCGATCCGTCATCTAGTACCCAGCTGAAGACGTACAGCGGAGCCCCACCCGCAGTCCGGTAAACCTGACCGGTCTGGCCACCGACGATGAACGTGCCATCCGCCGGACGATAGCTAAGCCTCAATCCGTGGACTCGATAGGACTTGACGGCAGTCATCGACACTTGACGATTATGTCTGGCGGGTGGTGGATGGGGGCGTGTCGGATCTGCTGGCCTGACTGCCAGCTTCCCTCGGTTGTTGCGATCGTGGCGGCGTGGGGGTTTCGCGGTGCTGGTCAGGTGCTCGTGGTGCCGGGATGGGTGTTCAGGTTGTGAAGACGGCCATCCAGAGGTGTTGCCAGGCTTGGGCTTTGGGCCAGTGGGCGGGTAGGTGCAGCACGGGGCGGCGTTGTGGGCGGGCCAGGCGGGCGGGAACGTTGACCAGTTCGCGGCGGAGGGTGGCGCCGCGGGCGACGGCGTGGCGGGTGGTGGCGGTGAGCGTGCCCGCGGCGCGGAGCAGGTTGTGGGTGATCGCGGCGAGCACGCTCCAGGCGGCGTTGGCGGCGAATGAGCCGGAGGGCTGGTGGGCCCAGGGTCCGTCGATGAGGTCAGCCCAGACCTGTTCGCAGATGGCGTGGGCGCGGTGGGTGATGTCGGCTTGGGCGACGGGCTCGACGTTGTTGGTGAAGAACGGGTGGTGACGCCAGACCGGGAACAGCGGGTCCTGGGTGTTGGCGTCAAGGACCCGCCGTACGACCAGCCAGGCGGTGATTTCGTATGGGGTGCCGGCGAAGGCGGTGTACTCGATCTCGGCCACGTGGGCGTGGGAGATCAGTTCGCCGGTGTCGGGGTCGGTGACAGCGCCGGGGTACTGCACCGGAGTGTACGCATCGTCGGGGATGCTCGCGACCGCGGCGTCGACGGCGGGATTGCGGGCGATAGTGAATGAGAACGTGGCTCCGGCTTTGACGATCGCGGCGATGGTCTTGCCCGAGCAGAACGCCGAGTCGCCGCGGACCACGATGGTGGCCGGGTCGGCTCCCGCCTCGATCGCGGTGTTGATCGCTTCGACGACCATGGTCGTCGCGCCTCGTGCCGACCCGGCCCTACCCGCGCGCAGGCGGACCCCGGCCAGCACCGGTGCCGCTTGCGGTGTGGAGATCGTGACCGCCAACGGGGACAGCCCGCGCCGCAGCACGTTCTTGCCTGAGATCTTCGTGTGGCCGAATGAGGCGCCCTGCTTGGCTTTGCTGTAGACCGGCCGCAGCAGCGAGTCGATGTCTATGAATGCGCGTTCGGTGATTCCGGCCAGGACCGTGGTCCGCCCGGCCAACGCGATCAACGACGTGCGCAGCACCGCGCCGAGTTGGCGAACATGGCCGAACGTGAACTCCCGCAACAGGATCCCCAACGTGGCGCAGGCATACACCGCGCGGAAGAGTTTCTTCATCCCGCCAGCGCGGATCACGTCCAGGTCGTCGATGCTGTCAGCCCCGGCAGCCATCCCGGCGATGATCGACAGTAGCTTCGGCGTCGGGTTGGCCGCCCCGGACTTGACCCGCTCACTGGTGAACCGCACATGCTCATCGAGCAGCCGAGACAGCCCGGCTTGTTCGGCCAACGCCATCAGCGGTACGAGTCCGGCGTGCGACACGAGATTCTCCTCGTCGAAGACCGCGCTGTCGCCACGCCAAGCATGAGATCCTTGCACCGAGAGTGCCTTCCTGACTGGAAATCGATCGTGTTCTAGACAAACCCGATCATCCCAGCTCAGAGGGCACTCTCACTGCATCCATACTGTGATTCGGACATCACCCAACCAGGCAGGTCCACGGATTGAGGCTAAGATGGCTCCACGGACTGCCAGCACCACCACTTCCAGCATTATCAATCGCATCCTGGTCAACAACGACAGTCGGCTGCGGCCCACCAAACGGCACCCAACTAGACACATACAACGGAGCCCCACCAGCAACCCGAAAAATCTGATCAGTCTGACCACCAACAATGAACGTGCCATCCGCCGGATAATAGGGAAGCGCGTTCAGCTGCGCCACCGAAATTGGCATCGTCGGCTGCGGCCCACCAAACGCATCCCAACTGGAGACGTGCAGCGGAGCCCCGCCAGCTATGCGATACACCTGTCCGTTCTCTCTTACGACGACAAAGGTTCCGTCATCGATTCCTACGTCTCGTACATGAATAAACTCCGCTGCAGCAAATTGTGCTGCGGCCAGGGCCGCCGCGAAAAGCGCATAAGTGAGTGGTCGACAGCGAGAGAGAAGTTGCGATCCCTTCGGCCAAACTTTCCTTAGCGCAATCGGATCCGGCACGCCCTGCCCAATCGGCACAATCGCTCCCATGAAGTAGGCCGCAAGAGCAGATCATACACCTTCATCGATTGATGGCGCGACAGTCGAAGCAGACTGCTGTCGTTGATCCGTCACTGTCGACGTCAGGTTTGCACCTCTGAGCGCATCCACACATGCCGCCGACAAGGCGTGGTCGCGGCTGCTACCGAGACAGGGCAGGGCGGACGGCGTGCGGTCCAGATCGTCAGGCAGCGCCTGCAACCGGTCCCGGCATCGCAGGCAGTTCCCGGCAGCCTCGACCAGTCCGATGAACTCGTCACGGCGGTCCAGCGAGGCGAGCCGAGCAACACCTCGTACCGCTCGGGACGGCTCGCCGGAGCAGTGCGGATCGCGGCACAATCGCCGTAGGCCTGACCGGCACCGATCCCCGCGAGAAGGTACTCCAGCTCGGTCGCGGCCAACGTAAGCCTGCCGACGGCCAAGACCGTCTCCTCGGTAAGGACCCATCTCCCGCGTACGCGGGGAGCGGCAGTGCACCTGGCTGGTCGCGTTCGATGCGCGGACACCATCCCCGCGTACGCGGGGAGCAGACCGTGCACGAGTACGGCATCCCGACTTGGCAGGGACCATCCCCGCGGACGCGGGGAGCAGGGCCGGGCAATTATCGACATGAGCGTAAGCGGAGGACCATCCCCGCGTACGCGGGGAGCAGGAGCGGTAGTACAGGTAGGACACCATGCCCTAGGGACCATCCCCACGTACGCGGGGAGCAGCCACGCCCAGGAACCCGGCGACCTCCGGCACCGGGACCATCCCCGCGTACGCGGGGAGCAGTTGTGTGACACGGCGGGGACTGCCGTTTCACTGGGACCATCCCCGAGTACGCGGGGAGCAGCTGCAGAACCTCTGGGGCGAGGCCGCATCCGCCGGACCATCCCCGCGTACGCGGGGAGCAGGCCGATGCGGCACACCTCGGCTCCTGGGGCTGGGGACCATCCCCGCGTACGCGGGGAGCAGGGCTTCCCGGTCGTAGATCGTGACCTGCCACGAGGACCATCCCCGCGTACGCGGGGAGCAGCGCGGTGCCGGTCGGCACCGGACACTGAGATTGGGACCATCCCCGCGTACGCGGGGAGCAGTCCACACCTACCGCCCGAGGTGATCCATGGCAGGGACCATCCCCGCGTACGCGGGGAGCAGCTGACCATCTTCTACGGCCGCAACTTCACCGCGGGACCATCCCCGCGTACGCGGGGAGCAGGGTTTCGGCTTCGTCTGTGATGTCGGTGCTGCGGGACCATCCCCGCGTACGCGGGGAGCAGCGCGACGGCGCCGACTCGGTGAACGACCTGGCGGGACCATCCCCGCGTACGCGGGGAGCAGGGATTAGCCTCCAGGTCCCGCGGCAGCGTGGGAGGACCATCCCCGCGTACGCGGGGAGCAGCCGATGGCGTGTCGGCGGGCATTGCCCGCGTAAGGACCATCCCCGCGTACGCGGGGAGCAGTGCGCATGACACCGCGCACACACCCCGCGCAAGGGACCATCCCCGCGTACGCGGGGAGCAGAACACGATCAGCTTCGCGCGGGCGTTGCGCATGGGACCATCCCCGCGTACGCGGGGAGCAGTCGTGGCCCGTAGCCCCGGTTGGTTGCCGGCCGGGACCATCCCCGCGTACGCGGGGAGCAGTTGGCGGGCGGCCCGGGGAGACTGGTGCCCCGGGGACCATCCCCGCGTACGCGGGGAGCAGGAAGGCCACCGGGTGGTCAGCATCCGTAACGAGGGACCATCCCCGCGTACGCGGGGAGCAGACGTGCCGGGCGCGAATCGACTGGCTGCCGTACGGACCATCCCCGCGTACGCGGGGAGCAGATACCTGTCAGCAATTGGGCGTGATGCGCGCAGGGACCATCCCCGCGTACGCGGGGAGCAGTCCTTAGGCCGGCTCGGGTGTTACCAGCACCCGGGACCATCCCCGCGTACGCGGGGAGCAGGTGCGGCGCGCTGGCCGCTGCTGGGCTGACCCGGGACCATCCCCGCGTACGCGGGGAGCAGCGCAGCAAGCAGCCCGAGCGCACGGCGAGGAGGGGACCATCCCCGCGTACGCGGGGAGCAGCCTGGTCGCGGCAGGCTCGGAGATCGTCGCGGGGGACCATCCCCGCGTACGCGGGGAGCAGGGTTTCGGATCTCATCGACTTTGTAGTGGTCCAGGACCATCCCCGCGTACGCGGGGAGCAGGGTGCGGCCGTGCCGGGTAGAGCCGCCGGCCGGGGACCATCCCCGCGTACGCGGGGAGCAGACCAGGCCCAGCTGCTGCCCCAGACGCAAGACGGGACCATCCCCGCGTACGCGGGGAGCAGTCCCGCGCGTCTTCGCGCCGACCCCAGACGACGGGACCATCCCCGCGTACGCGGGGAGCAGACCCGCTGCCGTACCGCCCGGACCGCAACGCCGGGACCATCCCCGCGTACGCGGGGAGCAGGGGTGGCGCCCCGCCCGGCCCGCGGGCTCACCGGGACCATCCCCGCGTACGCGGGGAGCAGCTGCGGCCGGTGCTGCGCGGCTGCTGACCCTGGGGACCATCCCCGCGTACGCGGGGAGCAGGGCTACCCGGAGCCGTGACCTCGCCAGCAAGAGGGACCATCCCCGCGTACGCGGGGAGCAGGAGTCGACGCCAAGACAGATGGCGCCACCGATGGGACCATCCCCGCGTACGCGGGGAGCAGGTCGGCTACCAGGCGAAGCAGCGCGATTTCCGGGGACCATCCCCGCGTACGCGGGGAGCAGCAAAGCCCATCCAGCAGGCGTCAGAAGCCCTGGGGACCATCCCCGCGTACGCGGGGAGCAGTCGCCGTCGACGAGCCAGCCGGCCACGGCGAGGGGACCATCCCCGCGTACGCGGGGAGCAGACCGGTTTCGGGTCGACGGTGGCGATCGCGTTGGGACCATCCCCGCGTACGCGGGGAGCAGCACCACGCGGTCGGCTCACTCGCCGCCGCACTGGGACCATCCCCGCGTACGCGGGGAGCAGGGACTCCACCGCCGCCTTGATCAGTTCGGACAGGGACCATCCCCGCGTACGCGGGGAGCAGACTTGTTGAGCTGGGCTCCTACGAGGTTACCGGCCGGTTTTCGTTCACTTTCATTTGGAGGCTCGTCCAGAGTCAGTAGGGGCACGGTGGCGGATGCTGGCAGGCTACCTGGCCAACTCGCCTCCGGCAGTAGATGGCGTACAGGCAGCAGATGTTGGCATGCCGGGTAGCGGCTGTCGGGCCAGTTTCGCCCTTTGTGGACCGGGCCATCGACCCGTAGCGTGGCAATCGATCCCAGGCGATCGATCCGGAGATGGTGAACGTAGTCGTGCCGCTCCCCCACTGCCCCGAAGGAGAAGTGATGAAGCCCAGGAAGACTCTGGCAGCCGGCCGAAGACCGGCTGTCGCCGTACTCGCGGCTGTCGTGATGGTGCTCGGCGTCGCGCAACCGGCGCTCGGCTCTGGCGTAGACAGTGCGGCGAGCGACGTGGTGGCGCGGGTTCTGAACGCCGCAGACCCGAGTACGGCGTACCACGGGTTGTCGACGGCGGACCGGGCCGCGTTCGACCGCAGGATGCTGCCCGCCAGGTCCGTCGTCTCGGTGGAGATCGAGCCGGCGGACGCCGTGGCGCGGAGGAACGCCGAGGCCGGCAACAAGCCGGACAGGGTCTCCGGCCAGGTCGATGGATGCTGGTACGCCAGAGGCTGGGACTCCCGGCAGACGGCCGGTGGCGACCCGCTCTACACCTTCTGGACGATGATCTACTACTGCGCGGTCGGCCAGACCGTCACCGAGGTCAGCATGTACGACTCGGGCAGTGAGATCGTCGCGCCCGGCTGGCGGTATGACGGGATCCAGGCCGAGGACACGGGCATCGTCCGCGACCAGGCACGCGGCTGGGCCAAGCACCGCTTCGTGCTCAGCAACGGCGAGCTGGACGTGTGGCAGCGCAACCACTGCATCCGCGTGATCGGCACGTACGCCGGTACCAACTACTCGGACGGGTTCTGCTTCCTGCAGCTGATCCCACCACGGTAGACCACGAGTACGTCGACCCGGTGGCGGATCGAGGCAAAGGCACCTGGCTGCGTCCGCCACCGATGGTCAACGGTGGGCGGCAGGTGGTTGATGATGGTTGCCCACCGGACGGGAGCAAAGGCCGTTTACGGCGTGGCGGACGCCGCATCCGGTGAGGACTGCTCAGCAGCGAGCGCTTGTGCGACGTTCCTCAACACGTTGCATCCAGCGGCTTGCTGCTGGGCCGTTCAGAGCAGTCGCCGTTGTACGACATCGGCGACGATGGTGGTGACGACCTTGTCGACAGCTCCAGCGTCCGGCGGGGTGCCGTTCCGGGCGGTGAACAGTAGGTGCCCTGCCCCGATCAGCGAGAGCGCGAGCGAGTCGATGTCGGCGTCGGCCGCGATGCGGCCCATTTCGCACTCGGCGGTGAGGTAGGAGGCGATCATGGCGCTGGCCTCCGTCAGGACCGGGACGCGATGGGCTGGTCTGGCTTGGCGTAGCCGGGCGCGCAGTTCGTCCCGGAAGATGACCAGGCTGATGATCGCCACGGCGACCGGGTCGAACAAGTCCGTCAGCGTGTCGGTGAGATTGTCAGCCACGCTGCCGGTCCCGGCGGACTTGCGCAGGGCGGTGGCCTGGTCCTCGATCCGGGCGATGCGGTCACGCACGAGTTCGGCAAGGAAGGCGTCGAAATCGGCGAAGTGCTTGTGCAGCACGCCCTTGGCGCAGCCCGCCTCGGTGGTGACCGCGCGGCTGGTCAGCGCGCTCGGCCCGGCCCGCAGCAGGATGCGCTCGGCGGCGTCTAGCAGCTGCTTGCGCGCGTCCCGGATCTGTATCCCGGTCGGCATTCCGCGCACTCTCCTTGTGCTCGCCGTTGACGAGTGGGCATATGCCCACTACGGTGGGCGCGTGCCCACGGTACCGCAGGAGCAATCACGTCCGTCTCGGCCCGAGCTTCACCAGGCCAGGCAGGTGGCCGAGTCGTTCGGTGCGGAGGCCGAACGCTACGACCGGGCCCGACCCCGCTATCCCGACGCCCTGGTGGACCGGATCGTCGCCGCCAGCCCCGGACCGGACGTCCTTGACGTTGGCTGCGGCACCGGCATCGAAGCCCGGCAGTTCCAGTCGGCCAACTGCACGGTGCTGGGTGTCGATCCGGACGTACGGATGGCCGAGTTCGCACGCCGCAGTGGGGTCGAGGTCGAGGTGGCGACGTTCGAGGACTGGGATCCCGCCGGCCGAGTCTTCGACGCGGTCGTCGCGGGGCAGGCCTGGCACTGGGTGCACCCGGTCGCGGGTGCCACCAAGGCCGCGCAGGTGCTGCGTCCCGGTGGGCTCCTG